>NZ_CP145482.2:0-4492914 GCF_036870955.2 Alteromonas gracilis | reverse complement strand
TAGGTAAAGTTTGCGTTAGCGATAACGCGGTTAAGCGCACCTTCTAGTTCACGCACATTAGAACGTAAACGCTTGGCAATAAAGAACGCCACTTCGTTAGGTAGATGAATTCTATTTTCAGCGGCTTTTCGCATCAAAATAGCAACTCGAGTTTCAAGTTCTGGTGGTTCGATAGCAATCGTTAAGCCCCATCCAAAACGTGACTTCAATCTATCCTCTACCCCGTCAATCTCCTTAGGATAACGGTCTGACGTCAAAATGATCTGTTGATTACCCTCTAGCAACGCATTGAAAGTATGAAAAAACTCTTCCTGTGAGCGCTCTTTATTGGCGAAGAACTGAATGTCATCGATAAGCAATGCATCGACACTTCTATAAAAGCGTTTAAAGTCTTCAATAGCATTGTTTTGAAGCGCTTTTACCATGTCCTGAACAAAACGCTCAGAGTGCATGTATACAATTTTAGCATCACCATTATTTGCAACAATGCCGTTGCCAACCGCATGTAATAAGTGCGTTTTACCTAAACCAGTGCCGCCGTAAATAAATAATGGGTTGTATGAACCGCCAGGATTATTTGCAACCTGTGTAGCAGCAGCGCGTGCTAGTTGGTTTGATTTACCTTCAACAAAGTTATCAAACTGGTAAGTGGGATTAATATTGCTCTTGTGTTTCATCGCCTCTGGGATCGGAATAACTTTCGGCGCAGCTGTAACACGTGCTGGCTGATTATTATTACCTTTCGACAGATGGCCCTGCTCAAAATGATCCCTACGATCCTGAGGTGGTACCATACGATCATTTGACGAATAGCCTGAGTTTTGTGCATGCTCAAACGATCGTGGATCGATATTAGACCCAGTACCCGCAGAAGGGTGCGAGGAAGCGCCGTTTGGGTATGATGACGTAGAGTGCGATTGACTTATTTGATTGGGCTGGCTTTGCGACGTACCCACATTAACATTGTGAGTACTATTCGATGGTTGCCCAGCAGAAGATGAAACCGAAGCGCTGCGATTAACGCTTTGTCGACTCATTACTTCTAGACGTAACTGAGGCGCATTATCGCCAGCGAATTCCTTAAGCAGACCGGTAATATTATTTAGGTACTTGTCTCTTACCCAATCCAGTACAAATCGATTAGGCGCGTACAATGCCACAAACCCTTCTTGTTCCTCACAAACAAGTGGTCGTATCCACATACTAAACTGCTGCGTTGGTAATTCTTGACGCAGCCTTTCAAGACATTGATTCCACAAGGACATGGTACGTTGTTAGCTCCCGTAACTCGCGTGAAAAAGCCAACCCGAAAAAAATCATCTCTTAAAAAATAGAGTGAAATAGAGGTACCAAAGCGCACCATTTAAGAAATAGCGTTGGAAATGTTGGGTAACAGCGAGAAATTAGTTATCGTTTTAATCGCTGTGGATTATCTTACGTTATCAACACAATGTAAATAATGATCTTGATCGATCTTTTCGATCAAATTCGTATATCGTTGAAATAATTAACTTTTAGTTTTAGATCAAATCACTCTAAGATGAGAAAATATCTGTCTAAAATAGAACATAAAATGCGTTGGATCCCCTTGCATTTTTATCATACCTTATGCTTTTTCACAGTCTACTGTGGATAACATCAGTATCTAAACCGCGTTATTCACAGCTTGTTTGTCAATAAAACTCACCTTTCGATAAAAAAACAACGAAAATTGTTCACTTATTCGTCCAAAAAGAGAGAATATGCATTGACAGAAGCCCCCGAGATCTCTAGAATTCAGCGTCCTTTTTCGATGGGCTTTTCTGGTGAAAACACCACATAATGCTGGCAACAGTATGATGTGTTACCAAAAACGCCTATGTTTAACTAAATATAAGTGAGACTTTGGTCATGAAAAGAACATTTCAACCGAGCAATCTTAAGCGCAAGCGTTCTCACGGTTTTCGTGCTCGTATGGCGACTAAAAATGGTCGTAAAGTACTAGCAGCTCGCCGTGCAAAAGGCCGCGCTCGTCTTTCAGCTTAATTGAAAGACGCCAAAGTGGGCGAGAATAAATTTTCTAGGGAGTTACGTCTGTTAACTCCCTCCCACTTTACCTATGTGTTTGATAACGCAACTCCAGCAGTATCCCCCTCTTTTACAATTCTAGCTCGAAAAAATACACTTACTACACCTCGTTTGGGCATTACCCTTGCCAAAAAACGTATTCGCAAAGCACACGATAGAAATCGTTTAAAGCGCTTAGTAAGAGAAAGTTTTCGACTTAAGCAGCATGACCTTCCTCACGTTGACATTATCGTTATAGGAAAATCAGGAGCTGATAACCTTAGCAACCAAGAAGTTTTCGCAACATTGGACAAGCTATGGAAAAAATTAAACAAGCGTTGCAACAACTCTTAATTGCAGTCCCTTTGGCCTTGATAAAATGCTATCAATGGTTCATTTCACCTGTATTAGGGCAACGTTGTCGTTTTCATCCTTCCTGTTCTTGGTATGCTATTGATGCATTAAAAACGCATGGATTGGTAAAAGGCGGTTGGTTATCTATTAAACGCATATTAAAATGCCACCCTTTGCATGCTAAGCGGATATGATCCAGTGCCGGAAAAACAACAAGATAAACACTCAA
Organism: Alteromonas gracilis; assembly: GCF_036870955.2. Lineage (GTDB taxonomy): Bacteria > Pseudomonadota > Gammaproteobacteria > Enterobacterales > Alteromonadaceae > Alteromonas > Alteromonas gracilis_A. Next base: position 4,490,285 of record NZ_CP145482.2, on the reverse strand, counting down.
AATAAAGAGACCTGTATGGAATCGCAACGTAGTTTTCTGATAATTGGCCTCGCGCTAGTTAGCTTTTTGCTTTGGCAACAATGGCATAAAGATTATGGACCACAGCCAGTTGAGCCAACCGCGCAAGAACAAACGCAACAAACAGCACAAGGTGTTCCCTCTTTTGAAGATGTGAACACTGGCGAAGTGCCAAGCGGTGATGCTGATACGCCTTCTGCGCAAGTAGCAACCGTTTCACAAAACACTAGTCGCATTATTGAAGTTAAGACAGATACATTAGATTTACGTATCGACTTGCTAGGCGGTGATGTTGTATCAGCAGACTTACTTAAGTTTCCTGTTGAGCAAGGCTCAGACATTCCTTACAGCTTGCTACGTTCAGGAAACGGTCTGTATATCGCGCAAAGTGGTTTAACGGGTGCTCAAGGTCCTGACGCAAATAAAAAAGATGGCCGTCCTGTTTACAATACAACAAGCGAATTCTTCGATATGACGGGCGACACTCTAGTTGTGCCACTAACCTGGAAGAACAGTGAAGGTCTTGCTGTTACAAAAACATTCACATTTAAAAAAGATAGCTACGAAATTGACGTAAGCTATACCGTTGATAATGGTACAGCGTCAAATGCGATTGTGCAGCCTTACGCACAACTTAAGCAAGTCATGGCATTTGAAGATGACAGCAACATGTTTATGCCCACTTATCGCGGCGCTGCATATTCAACAGAAGACGACAGATATCAAAAGCTAACGTTTGATGATATTGAAGATGAGGATCTGCGTGAAACAACCAAAGCTGGCTGGGTTGGCATGCTTGAGCACTATTTCGTTTCTGCGTGGGTACCGCCTCAAGATGCAACGAATAGCTTATATTCTCGCAACCAGAACGACCGCTATGCCGTAGTGGGCACACTAGCACCGTCGGCAACTATTGCTGCTGGTGATACACAAACTCTTTCACTAACCCTTTACTTGGGCCCGAAAGATCAAGACAGCCTAGCGCAAATCGCACGCGGACTTGATTTAACGGTTGATTACGGTTTCCTTTGGTGGATTTCGAAATACTTGTTTGCATTGCTTCAGTTCTTACATAGCCTAGTGAATAACTGGGGTGTAGCCATTATCCTAATCACTATCGTTGTGAAGGGTGCAATGTACTGGCTGACTAAGAAGCAATATGAGTCAATGGCGCGTATGCGTAACTTAGCACCTAAAATGCAGCAGCTGAAAGACCGTTTTGGCGACGACAGACAAAAAATGTCGCAAGCGATGATGGAGCTGTACCGCAAAGAAAAAGTAAACCCAATGGGTGGCTGTCTTCCACTACTTCTACAAATGCCAATTTTCCTAGCGCTTTACTGGGTATTAATGGAGAGTGTAGAGCTACGTCACGCTGACTTCGTACTATGGATCACTGACCTTTCTGTGAAAGACCCATACTTTGTGCTGCCAATCTTAACAGGCGCGAGTATGTACCTATTGCAAAAACTACAGCCCACCACCATTACTGATCCAATGCAGCAAAAAATTATGCAGTGGATGCCGGTAGCGATGAGTGTGTTCTTCCTATGGTTCCCTGCAGGTCTAGTACTATACTGGCTAGTGAGCAACGTTATTACCTTGGTTCAAGCCAAGATGATTTATGCTTCTATGGAGAAGCGGGGCATCAGCAGTAAATAACACGCTGATCTATGTATTACACAGCCCGCCTTAGCGGGCTGTTTTGTCTTAAAAGATTGAGGATATACCCAGTGCCATCATTTGATATTGTTTCTGAATTGAACATGGAAGAAGTGCGTAACGCAACAGAAAACGCCAGCAGAGAACTTTCAACGCGTTTTGACTTTCGCGGTATCGATGCCAGCTTTGAATACAAAGATAAAACTGTCGTGATGAAAGCAGAGGCTGAATTCCAGCTTCAGCAAATGGAAAGCATGTTTCGTACTGCTATGTCTAAGCGCAACGTCGATACATCATCGATGGACGTAAAGCCTTACGATGCACACGGAAAGACATATCGCCAAACTATTGCTTTTAAAGAAGGCATTGAGCAACCTACCGCAAAGAAAATAGTTAAGCTGGTTAAAGACGCCAAAATTAAGGTACAAACCGCCATTCAAGGCGAAGAGCTGCGCGTAACCGGTAAGAAACGTGATGACCTTCAACAAGTTATTGCACTGGTTAAAGAGTCAAACCTAGGTCAACCATTTCAATTTAAGAACTTCCGCGATTAATTATGGAATCACTCACCCTTTCAACTGAAACCATCACAGCACAAGCGACAGCACCAGGCCGCGGCGGCGTGGGCATTGTTCGCGTATCGGGGCCCAAAGCGAAAACCATTGCTGAAGCTCTTGTACCTTGTGCGCTAACGCCTCGCGTAGCGGCGTACACGCCATTTGTTGATGCTAACCAACAGGTTATCGACCAAGGTATTGCGCTGTTTTTTAAAGGGCCAAATTCATTTACCGGTGAAGATGTACTTGAACTTCAAGGTCACGGTGGTCAGGTTGTGATGGACATGTTGATTGATGCAGTGCTGTCTACAGGTCACGCTCGATTGGCAAACCCAGGGGAATTCAGTGAGCAAGCATTTTTAAATGACAAGCTTGACCTTGCACAAGCAGAAGCCATTGCTGACCTTATTGACGCTAGTTCGAAACAAGCAGCGCGCAGTGCACTGCGTTCGCTTCAGGGTGAGTTTTCTACTCAAATACAAACGCTATCCAATCAAATCATTCATTTACGTATGTACGTGGAGGCGGCGATTGACTTTCCAGAAGAAGAAATTGATTTCTTGTCTGATGGCAAAGTAGCAGGTGATTTGAGCACCATTATGCAAAGCCTTACAAGCGTACGTGAGCAAGCCAAGCAAGGTACCCTGTTACGAGAAGGGATGCAGGTGGTCATTGCAGGCAGACCCAACGCCGGCAAATCGAGCCTGCTAAATGCATTAGCAGGACGCGACAGTGCCATTGTGACTGACATTGCAGGTACAACTCGCGACGTACTAAAAGAGCATATTCATATTGATGGAATGCCTGTTCACATTATTGATACAGCAGGCCTTCGAGAGAGCCCCGATAAAGTAGAGCAAATTGGTATTGAGCGGGCTTGGCAAGCAATCAATGATGCTGATCATGTATTGTTTGTTGTCGATTCAACGGCAACCACTGTCATCGACCCCTTTGCCATTTGGCCAGAATTTATGGCTCGCCTCCCTCAGGGTATTCCTGTTACCGTAGTGCGAAACAAAGCAGATTTAAGCACGCTAGATATAGGTCAGAGCACTGTTAATACCCAGCAAGGAGATATTTCAGTAATTAACCTTTCTGCTAAGCAAGGTGATGGTGTAGAAACGCTAAAAGCACACCTGGCGAAAACCATGGGTTTTGACACCACAACGGAAGGTCAATTTATTGCACGTCGCCGACATATCGATGCGTTAGATCAAGCGTACGATCATGTAAGCACAGGAGAGCAGCAGCTTCACGACGCCATGGCTAAGCGAGCTTCTTGCTGAAGAACTACGTTTGGCCCATCAGGCGCTGTGTGAAATTACCGGTGAATTCACCTCAGATGATTTACTCGGTAAAATATTTTCATCCTTTTGTATTGGCAAATAACATTAATAACAAGAAGTCAGTAAATCATGAGTAAGCATTTTGAAATTATTGTAGGCACCATGTTAGGTGCTTCAGAATACGTAGCAGATGCTATTGCAGAAAAACTCGATGCCGTTGGCCATACGCACACTATCCATGGCGAGCCAAACCTTGACGACATCAGTACCGATGCAACATGGATTGTATGCACATCAACCCATGGTGCGGGAGAACTGCCAGACAATATTCAGCATTTTGCCACACAGCTCAGTGGTGCAACACTTAATACGGTAAACGCCTTGGTTATTGGTTTAGGCGATACAAGCTACGATACCTTTTGCTACGGTGCCAAAGAAATGGAAAAGCACATCACTGACAATGGCGGCACCTTGCTAGCAGATGCGCTTTACATCGACGTATTGGAACATCCTATTCCCGAAGACGCCGCAGTGGAATGGTTTGAAAGTCAGCTTAACCATCTATGATGAATCTAACCCAAGCTGAATTAGCTGCCCTCACGTCGTCGTTATCTAATGACTGTCGCGTATTGTATTTGCTTGGGCTTCGCGAAGGTGCCAATAGCGCTACTACATCCTCATCCCCTATCGATTATAAGCATTTGCTTAATTTGCTAAATGGTGACGATAAAGACACGCCCTATCAACGAGGTCGTCAAATAAACTCGTTAATAAAACAACTGGAACAAGTCGGTTTAGTAGCACTTCCTGTTGAGATGGATTTAGAGCACACCATTAATGGCAAAACGCTTTTGCTACCACTAATTAGTGAGCCACAGTCTGACTTCGATCAGTTACACACACGCCACAGCGCAATGTCGGCAGCATGGAAACCTAACAAGGCGCTTTTTGAAGAGATGGCGTCGCTATTAGGAATTATTGACAAAACGTTTGACGATAACGAAGTGGGTGAATTTGTCGCTTATTGGCTAGGTCGCCCCAGTGCGGTGTTCAGCGAGTTTCAATGGACGCAGAAATTTGCCAACAATATCAAGCGCAAGCGACTAGCATCAGGCTACGCCCCAACAAAAGTTGTGGGTACACAACAAGTGAAAGTTGCAGCCAAGCATAGAAGCGGATGATAATGCTAGAAAGCTTGTGGAAAAATATGCCGCACCAAAGAAGAGTTAAATCATTATGGATCGTATCGCTGACAAAATTGCCAACTTGGCCAAGGCGCTAAATAAAGACGTCGATAACAACGAAGAGTATATCGATTACGGCACGCTGAGAAAGCAATACGAAGCCAAAGCAAATGAAGAGGTTTCGCAGTTACAACAACGCAGCAAAAAAGCGCGTGTAGAAGCCATACACGGCCGTTCAGACCTAAACCCAAAGTGGACGTTTGCGAATTTAGTTGAAGATAGCGACGATGTAATTGAAGCAGTGTCAATTGCCCAGTCTTTTATAGCGGCCCATGACGACCCTGCATGGCGTCAAAGCGGTTCACATATGATGTTGTTTTACGGTGATTATGGACGCGGTAAGTCGCACATCGCTAAGCGCTATTGCCCATCAGCTCATCGACCAGTACGAAATATCCGTATTGTATCGCCAACTATCCACATTACTTGAAATGCGTAATTTCTCATTTGATTTTGCTGCGACAGACAATGCCAGCCAACGATTCAGAGAAATTAACCAAGAATTGCTCGATGTCGATTTATTGATCTTAGACGAAGTGTGCGTCAACGAATCTGCCCTTAAGAAAAACGCGCAAAGCTGGTTTGGCAATTTACTAAGACAACGTTTGGTTAATAAGAAAAACTGTATCTTGATAACTAACCACAACTTGGCAGAACTTGAAAATGCGCTCGGTCGTTACTGCTTTGAATCTATCAAAGAATACGACACTTATAAGGTACGTTTCCAAGGTCCGAGCCGACGTGAAGGTCTCACTATAGAACAAGAAGATATGCAGTCTTCGAACGCCCAACCTCGTTATCAGCCCAACCAAGTTCGCTGATTGTTCTTGACTAAAACAGTATAACTGGCTATTTTATCGCCACCTCATACACGGAGTCTTACCGACATGAACAACTAACACCTGTTTTCCATTTCTTTTTATTTTGGATCTACAGGGTTAGTGAGCGCATTGTCGGTACTGCTTACGTTTTATAAACGCTTTATCTACTCAAGTCTTCTCTACTTGAGACTTCATATAGTTGCCAAACACGCGCTTGCCCCTGTGTAACAGGAGGCACATTATGCCGTTACTACACGCACAACAAATTTCTTATCAATTACACAATGGCCGACTGTTGTTTGACAATCTGTCGTGCCAACTCTCGCAAAAACGTGTGGGCTTAGTAGGCAACAATGGTGTAGGCAAATCACTTTTAGCTGCGATATTTTGCAAACAAGTACTCCCAACAAGCGGACGTGTGGTTTGTACTTCACATCTGGGGGTTTATCACCAACAAACTTCTCATTTGTTGTCTGACGACAGCGTCACCATTGCGCGATATCTCAACGTGCATGAGAAACTAGATGCGTTACAGCAAGTAGCATCAGGTGACTGTGCTTCGCACTGGTTTGACGTTATTGGCGATGACTGGAATCTTCGGGGAACGGTTGAGCTTTCATTACGTGAAATAGGTGTGCCGTGTGCCCTAGATTTACCCTGTTCTCACTTAAGTGGCGGACAATTAGCAAAGCTCCAACTTCTAAAACTTCTTAATGAAGACCATGAGTTACTGATTTTAGATGAGCCTTCTAATCACCTTGATAGCGCATCAAAACATTGGCTTAAAACACGTTTGGGAGCTTTTGAGGGTACTGTTTTGTTGATCACACACGATCGTGAACTGTTAGAAGATGTAGAGCAAATATGGGAGTTATCAGAGAACGGCCTTCAATGTTTTGGCGGTAATTTTGATCACTACCAAAAGCAAAAACACGCTGAACTGGCCGCCGTAGAACGTCAGCTAAACGATGTAGATAAACAAAAACGACAAATGGTGGCACAAGCGCAAAAGAATCACGAAAAAGCGCAGCAACGGGCAAGTCAGGGTAACAAGTTACGCAAAGACAAAAGCCAACCTAAAGTACTGCTAGATAAAAAGCGAGACAGTGCGCAAGCTAACGCGTCGACGAGAAATAAGAACCACGACGCCAGACAAGCGAGATTACAGGAGAAACAAACCGCCCTAAAAACTCGCCAAAGCGAGCTAACACCACAGCAGTTTTACATGAAAGACACTCAAGCAAATGGAAAAACGGTGATCTCTTTAAACCGCGTCGTACTGCCTTTTGGTACACAAAAGCCTTTATCACTCACTTTAAAAGCGAATGAAAAGTGTCATGTGTCAGGCGATAATGGATGCGGTAAATCAACCCTTTTGAAAACACTAATAGGTAGGTATCACATTGCAGGTGGCACGATGCGCGTGAATACACCCACCTATTATCTTGACCAGCATTTTTCTATTGTCGAAGCACATATGTCCGTGCTGGATAATCTTTTAGCCAATTGCAATGCGTTAACGGTAAGCGATGCGAGAACCCTGCTTGCAGGTATTGGTTTACGCGGCGACAGCGTATTACAAAAGGCACAAACCCTTAGCGGTGGTCAAAAGATGAAAGTCGCTATGCTTATAGTAAGTCATCAAGAAACCAATCCATTCTTATTACTTGATGAACCTGACAACCATTTGGACATAGACGCAAAAACACGACTATCTGAAGCGCTGTCAAACTACAAAGGAGGACTTTTATTGGTCAGCCACGATACGTATTTTGTAAAAGATTGTGGTATCGCTCAAACGCTGATGCTTTGATGAAGGTCTACATTTTCAATAAAAAAGCGAAATCTAATTGCCGTAACAGGGAAGTTACGAAATTAATTACGCACAGTGCAAAACGTGATCTTGCGATCTAATCACAGGCAAATGAAAAGATCTCTTCCACAACACGATCGACCTGCAAAGTATGTAATTACACGATCTTCTGATCGCAATACATAATTAGCAAACATTTTATCCCCAACTGGATCACATCTTGATCAGTCCTGTGGATAGGATCCTACAAACCACTGTGTATAAGCTTTGATCGAAAAAAGAATAACTTTTTAAATAAATCGGCATGTGGATAAAAAGGGTATTTATACACAAGTTTAGGATAGGGTTATGGATCGGTGTTTCCCAAACTTATTGATCGCGTAACTAGATGATCTTAATGCGCTTTGATCGGTTACCCACAGATCTCGTCGATCCTAATAAAAGTAAAAATAAACAGATCTAAAAGAGATCTTAAGATCTTATAATTCGATCACGCTTTTAAGAAAAACCGTTTTGAAGAAAATTTAATCATTTTATTTGTGTGACAACTCAGATAAAATACGCGCCCTTTTTTCAGGACTAGCTGACTAAAGCGTCTGGTTTTTTTAATCTGTTTTCTCGTTGGGTTTTTAGTGAGGTTTATCCATGTTTTATGCTGAAGCATTTGATGTCATCGTTGTAGGTGGTGGACATGCAGGTACAGAGGCAGCGCTTGCAGCTGCACGCATGGGAGCCAACACGTTATTGTTAACACACAACATTGAAACTATTGGCCAAATGTCATGCAATCCAGCCATTGGTGGTATTGGCAAAGGACATTTGGTTAAAGAAATCGATGCACTTGGTGGTGCAATGGCGTTGGCAATAGACCAAGGTGGTATTCAGTTTAGAACACTCAACTCAAGCAAAGGTCCAGCAGTTCGTGCTACCCGAGCGCAGGCTGACAGAACGCTTTACAAAAACGCTATTCGCAATATCGTTGAAAAGCAGCCAAACCTAACGCTATTTCAACAAAGCGTGGATGATGTCATTGTCGAAAACGATCGCGTATGCGGTGTAGTGACTCAAATGGGACTGAAGTTTAAAGCTAAAACCGTTGTATTGACGGTGGGTACTTTCCTTGGCGGCACTATTCACATTGGTCTTGAGAACTATCGAGGTGGTCGCGCAGGCGATCCGCCTTCTATCGCACTTGCTGATAGACTTCGTGCCTTACCTTTCCGTGTTGATCGATTGAAAACAGGCACACCAGCTCGATTAGATGCCCGTTCATTAGACTTTTCTGTGATGCAGCCACAGCCTGGTGATAATCCAACGCCGGTGTTTTCTTTCATGGGTAACCGTGAAATGCACCCAACGCAAATACCGTGCTACATCACGCATACTAACGAAAAAACCCATGACATCATTCGCGGTGGTTTAGATCGTTCGCCAATGTTTACTGGTGTAATTGAAGGCATTGGTCCTCGCTACTGCCCAAGCATCGAAGATAAGATCACGCGCTTTGCAGATAAATCGTCACATCAAATTTTTGTTGAACCAGAGGGGCTCAACAGCATTGAAGTGTATCCAAACGGTATATCAACCAGTCTGCCTTTTGATGTTCAAATGAACCTTGTTCGTTCAATCAAAGGTTTTGAAAACGCGCACATTGTGCGACCTGGATATGCCATAGAGTATGATTTCTTTGATCCTCGCGATTTAAGACAGACCCTTGAAACAAAGTTTATCAACGGGCTTTTCTTTGCAGGTCAAATTAACGGCACTACTGGCTATGAAGAAGCTGGCGCACAGGGCCTTGTCGCTGGTGCTAATGCGGCGCTTCAAGTACAGCAGAAAGATCCGTTGATTTTGCGTCGTGACCAGGCGTACATGGGTGTATTGATTGATGATCTCGCTACGATGGGGACAAAAGAGCCGTATCGTATGTTTACCAGCCGTGCTGAATATCGTTTGCTGCTGCGCGAAGATAATGCGGATAGCCGTTTGACAGCGATGGGCCGTGAGGTTGGTTTGGTTGACGATGCGCGTTGGGCCAAATTTAACGACAAAATGGAAGCGGTTGAAAGCGAGCTTCAGCGTCTTCGCGGTCAGTGGATCCACCCTGATCACGTGGCAACGCCAGAATTAAACCCGATGCTTAAAAATCCGGTAAGTCGTGAACACTCACTAGAAGAGTTGATCCGTCGACCTGAGATGACTTATAGCCAGTTGATGGCGATTGAAAGTATTGGTCCAGGCCTTGACGATCCGATTGCCGCTGAACAGGTTGAAATCCAAATTAAATACGCGGGTTACATTGCGCGTCAAATGGAAGAAATTGCCAAAACTCAGCGCCACGAAAATACCTTGTTACTCGTAGACATGGACTTTAGTAAAATTTCAGGTCTATCTAATGAAGTTGTCGCTAAGCTTACCGAAGCACGTCCTGAAACCATTGGCAAAGCGTCGCGTATATCGGGTATTACACCTGCTGCTATTTCGCTGCTGTTGGTTTACCTTAAAAAACACGGCATGCTTCGCAAGCAAGACAAAATTAGTGCGTAAAACGCGCATTTAACACTTAACACGATCACAAGCACTTAGCTTTTCTGAGATCTTCGCGTATCATTGTGACGATCTCAGCAGTGTGGGTTTGTCTGAACCACGATCTTCTGATTTCTATCACTGACTTTTACGTGAATGGACCCATTCAGTAACGTGATATTATTTTCGGTAAAGCGTCCTTTTTTCAAATAGATAAAACAGAACTACCAATGAGCTTACAGCAAGAATTGCATACGATACTGACATCAGGCCTCGGCGCCCTATCACTTGAGCTGAGCAACATGCAACAGCAGCAATTGGTTGATTATGTCGTGATGATTGATAAGTGGAATAAGGCGTACAACTTAACGTCAGTTCGCGACCCAAAGCAGATGATGGTTAAGCACATTCTAGATTCTTTAGCCATTGTTCCGTATCTATCTGATAGCGCTGATGAAAACATCATTGACGTTGGAACAGGCCCTGGACTGCCAGGCATGCCTTTGGCTATCGCGTTTCCCAATAAGTCATTTACTTTGCTAGATTCGTTAGGCAAACGCGTGCGATTTATGACACAGTGTGTTCACAGCCTTAAACTTACGAACGTGACCCCAGTGCAAAGTCGTGTAGAAGAGCACAACGGCGAAAAGCCCTACGATATTGTGCTTAGTCGCGCGTTTGCGTCACTAAAAGATATGTTGCACTGGTGTGAGCATCTGGTAGATTCAGAAGGTCAGTTTTTGGCGCTAAAAGGTCAGTTTCCGCAAGAAGAAATAGACGAAGTAAGTGATCACTTTCAGGTGAGTCGAACGGAAAACCTCACTGTGCCAAATCTTGTCGGCGAAAGACATTTGGTTTGGCTGAAAAAGAATTAACAGGATCTAACGTGGCTAAGGTAATCGCGATCGCGAATCAAAAAGGTGGTGTTGGTAAAACGACGACTGCAGTAAACGTGGCAGCTTCAATGGCAGCGACCAAGCGAAAAGTGTTGCTTATCGATCTGGACCCCCAAGGCAATGCCACCATGGGAAGCGGCGTCGACAAATACGAGGTCGAGGCGACGGCATTTGAATTGTTGATTGAAGAAAAGCCTATCGATGAAGTGATAGTGAAAGCCACGAGCGGGAAATACGATCTCATAGCCGCCAATGGAGATGTGACAGCAGCAGAAATTAAGCTGATGGAAATGTTTGCTCGTGAAGTTAGACTTCGCAACGCGTTACAGCCTGTCATGGACTACTACGATTTTATCTTTATTGATTGCCCACCTTCGCTAAATCAATTAACAGTAAATGCACTTGCGGCGGCTGATTCTGTGATGGTACCCATGCAATGCGAGTACTATGCGCTAGAAGGCCTTACTGCACTAATGGACACTATTCAAAAATTAGCGTCTGTGGTAAATCCTGAATTGAAGATTGAAGGCGTATTGCGTACTATGTACGACCCGCGAAACCGCCTAGCGAATGACGTATCAGAACAGCTTAAGCGTCATTTTGGTGAACAAGTTTATCGCACCGTTATTCCGCGCAATGTTCGTCTAGCTGAAGCCCCGAGTTTCGGAACGCCAGCGATGTATTACGACAAGTCATCTACTGGCGCGAAAGCATACTTGGCACTAGCAGGCGAAATACTTCGTCGTCGGGATAAATCTTCGCCTGCACAGGCAAAAGCAAGTTAAACGAGAATAAGCTGAACAACATCAGCATATGCCATAGAGGACACTATGTCAGCACGTAAAAGAGGCCTTGGCCGCGGTCTAGATGCGCTACTAGCAACCAGCCAATCATCTGCTCAACGAGAACAAGATGCCGCCGAGGTACTTACCACCAATGGTGAGCTTAATAAGCTACCTATCGAATATCTCGTGCCGGGCAAATATCAGCCCCGAAAAGACATGTCTCCTGAAGCATTGGAAGAGTTAGCCTCATCGATTCGTGCTCAAGGTATTATTCAACCCATCGTTGTTCGCAAGATTGATGATCATCGTTATGAAATCATTGTAGGTGAACGCCGCTGGCGAGCGTCTCAATTAGCACAGCTTGATGAAGTGCCATGCTTAATCAAGAATGTGCCAGACGAAGCCGCTGTGGCTATTGCGCTTATTGAGAATATTCAGCGTGAAGACTTAAACGCGATGGAAGAAGCACAAGCGCTTGACCGTTTAATGAACGAATTTGCGCTGACGCATCAAGAAGTGGCTGAAGCGGTAGGTAAATCGCGCACTACGGTAACCAACTTACTGCGCCTCAACAATTTGAACGATGATGTAAAATTATTAGTCGAGCACGGTGATATTGAAATGGGTCACGCCCGTGCACTGCTCGCGCTAGAGGGTGAAACACAGTCAGACACTGCTCAAGTCGTATCGGGCAAGGGGCTTACGGTAAGAGACACCGAAAAGCTGGTGAAAAAGCTATTAGAGCCCGCTAAGCCAAAGCCAGAGAAGAAAGTTGATCCAGACGTACAAAACCTTATGACACGACTTTCAGAAAATTTAGGCGCTCCGGTGAGCATTGACCATAATGCAAAAGGTAAAGGAAAACTTACGATTAGCTTCAGTGACTTAGAGCAATTAGATGGAATTATTAATAAAATTCAATAGCTTATTAGAATAATAAAAATGATACACCCTTTGCCTACCCGCAATTGAAACGCTGTCCATAGCACCATTCGGACACTCTCCTTTCCGGTTATAGCAATAGAAAATTTTCAGAATAACTTTCAAAAAGCGATGTACTGTTGAAAATTGTCGGTAAAACAGTATACTTCTGACGCTTTTTGTAAGACGTGAACAAGCTGCGAGAAAAAGTGACGAACAAGCTAGCAAAACGGGGGTTAGACCTCGCCAAAAAAGGGCTACTTTTTCAGGTTATCACTGCCTCAGTCGTTACTGTAATCGCCTTTGCTGCTGCAGGTAATCATTCCGCAATGTCAGCGGCGGCGGGTGCCATGATAAGCATCTTGCCCACAATCGTTTTTACGGCCTTTGCATTTCGTTATGCCGGAGCAAGTAAGAACGACCTTGTTGCACGTAGTTTTAGCCAAGGCTCAAAAATGAAGCTGGCACTGACAATCATTTTATTTGTAATTGCTTTTAAGGGCTTGAATGCCGCGCCGCTTGAGATATTCGCCGCGTTTGTGATTACAACAGCTAGCCATGCGCTAGCCATGTTTCATTACGGTACGAAACAATAACAATGCGAATACGCAGATAACGAAACACGACCGAATGAACCAAAAGAACCAGTCACCAAATTTTTACACTTTACAACTTGGGTTAAACAATGGCATCTGAATACACTACCTCAGAATACATCAAGCACCACTTGACCAATGCCACTATGTGCTCAACTGACAACGGAATTGCGTTTAACAAAGCGTGTTCTGATGCTGGTTTTTGGGCATGGCATGTCGATACGTTGGCATGGTCTATTGGTCTAGGCTTACTTTTCCTTTTCATCTTCAGAAGCGTAGCGAAAAAAGCAACGACTGGCGTACCTAGCAAAATGCAGGCGTTTGTTGAGCTAATCGTTGAGTTTGTTGATGATAACGTAAAAAGTACTTTCCACGGTAAGAGCGCACTTATTGCGCCATTAGCACTGACTATCTTTGTATGGGTATTGCTAATGAACCTTATGGACCTTGTTCCGGTTGACTTACTGCCTACCATCGCAGGCCTAATTGGTTCTTCAGCGTTTGGTATGGACCCACATGACGTATACATGAAGGCGGTACCAACCACTGACCTTAACCTTACGTTTGCACTAGCAGCGGGTGTATTCATCCTAATTATCTACTACTCAATCAAGATGAAAGGTATTGGTGGCTTTACTAAAGAGCTTACTATGCAGCCTTTCGGTCACCCGCTTTTCATTCCGGTGAACTTCATTCTTGAGACCGTTACCCTGCTTGCGCGTCCGCTTTCACTAGCGCTGCGTTTGTTCGGTAACCTGTACGCGAGTGAGCTAATCTTCATCCTTATCGCGACGATTGGCTACTTCCAGCTTCCACTGCACTTTATGTGGGCTGTATTCCATATTCTGGTACTTCCGCTTCAGGCGTTTATTTTCATGATGCTAACCATCGTGTACTTAAGCCTAGCGGCTGAAGACCACTAAGAATTAACGGGTACCGGGAATACGTTTGTCGGTACCGTTTTTAACCGAGTTTTATTTTAAACATTAACCTTAACTAAACTTTAAATCGGAGATTTAAACATGCTTGCAATCGCAGTTGCTATCCTAATTGGTATGGGTGCTCTTGGTACCGCTATCGGCTTCGGTCTTCTAGGTGGTAAATTCCTAGAGTCTGCTGCTCGTCAACCAGAACTTGCACCACAACTACAAGTTAAAATGTTCATCGTAGCGGGTCTTATCGATGCTATCGCGATGATCGGTGTTGGTATCGCACTATTCCTATTGTTCGCTCCACCTCAGTACCTACTTTAATTCATACTCTAGCGAACTTTTATGAGGAGAGGCGATAGTGAATATTAACGCCACTTTTATTGGTCAATTAATCGCCTTCGCTGTGTTCGTGGTGTTCTGCATGAAATATGTATGGCCGCCGCTAATCGCAGCGATTGAAGAACGTCAGAAGAAGATTGCCGATGGCCTTGAAGCTTCTGAACGTGCAGAGAAAGACCTAGAGCTAGCTCAAGCGAAAGCTACTGAGCAGCTTAAAGATGCGAAAGCGCAAGCAGCTGAAATTATCGAGCAGGCTAAAAAGCGTGCCAACCAATTGGTTGACGAAGAAACGCAAAAAGGCCATGCGGAACGCGAGAAGATTATCGCTTCTGGTTATGCCGAGATTGAAGCTGAACGCAATCGTGCCAAAGAAGATTTGCGCAAGCAGGTTTCTGCTCTTGCAGTAGCTGGCGCACAGCAAATCTTACAACGTGAAATTGACGAAAGCGCTCAAAACGACATTGTTGAAAAACTTGTCGCTGAGCTTTAATAGGGAGAAGAGCCATGTCTGAATTGACAACTGTTGCTCGTCCTTATGCTAAAGCTGCTTTCGATTTCGCAGTCGAGAAAGATGCCGTTGCGAAATGGCAAGAAATGCTCGCCTTTGCAGGCGCTGTGGCAGCAAATGAAGACATGCACCAGTTATTATCTGGTGCTGTTGCTGCTGATACGCTAGCCGACATTTTTAATAATGTTTGTGGTGAGCAACTCGACGAACACGGTCAAAACCTTGTGAAGGTTTTGGCTGAGAATAAACGTTTAGCCGCGTTGCCTGAAATTTCTACTTTGTTCGATGCTTTCAAAGCAGAGTACGACAAAGAAGTAGAAGTGGACGTAACCTCAGCATCTACGCTGACCGATGCACAACAAAATGAGTTGATTGCATCTTTGGAAAAACGTTTGGCACGTAAAGTGAAGCTTAATTGTAACGTGGACCCTGCCCTTATCGCTGGAATGGTTATTAAAGCTGACGATACAGTAATAGATGGTTCCGTAAAGTCGAAATTGAACCGTCTAGCAGACGCGTTGCAAGCATAACGGGGATAAGAGCATGCAACTTAATTCCACTGAAATTGCTGAACTGATCAAGAAAAGAATTGAACAGTTCAATGTAACCAGTGAAGCACGCAATGAAGGTACTATCGTCGCAGTAACTGACGGTATTATCCGCATTCATGGCCTTGCAGATGTAATGCAAGGTGAAATGATCGAGCTTCCTGGAAGCCGCTACGCAATTGCACTAAACCTTGAGCGAGACTCAGTTGGTGCGGTTGTAATGGGCCCATACGCTGACCTACAAGAAGGCGTAAAAGTACAATCTACAGGTCGTATCCTTGAAGTACCAGTTGGTACAGCGCTACTAGGTCGTGTTGTAAACACACTTGGTGAGCCTATCGACGGTAAAGGCGCGATCGACGCAGCTGGCTTTGAGCTTAGTTGAAAAAATTGCACCTGGTGTAATCGAACGTCAATCAGTAGACCAACCAATCCAAACTGGTTATAAGTCAGTTGACGCTATGATCCCAGTTGGTCGTGGTCAGCGTGAGCTTATCATCGGTGACCGTCAGTGTGGTAAAACAGCAATGGCTGTTGATGCAATCATCAACCAAAAAGGTACAGGCGTTAAGTGTGTGTACGTAGCGGTTGGTCAGAAAGCATCTACTATTGCTAACGTAGTACGTAAGCTAGAAGAGCACGGTGCGCTTGAGCACACTATCGTAGTTGCTGCTTCTGCTTCTGAGTCTGCAGCGCTTCAATACCTAGCGCCTTACTCTGGTTGTACTATGGGTGAATACTTCCGTGACCGCGGTGAAGATGCGCTAATCGTATATGATGATTTGTCAAAGCAAGCTGTTGCTTACCGTCAAATCTCACTACTACTTAAGCGTCCACCAGGCCGTGAAGCTTACCCAGGTGACGTATTCTATCTTCACTCACGTCTATTAGAGCGTGCTGCACGTGTAAACGAGCAATACGTTGAGCGTTACACTAACGGTGAAGTTAAAGGTCAAACTGGTTCACTTACTGCGCTTCCAATTATCGAAACGCAAGCAGGTGACGTATCAGCTTTCGTACCAACTAACGTAATCTCGATTACGGACGGTCAGATCTTCCTAGAAACTGACTTGTTCAACGCAGGTATCCGTCCGGCGGTTAACGCTGGTATCTCGGTATCTCGTGTTGGTGGTGCTGCACAAACTAAAATCATCAAGAAGTTGGGTGGCGGTATCCGTCTAGCCCTAGCTCAGTATCGTGAACTTGCGGCGTTCTCGCAGTTTGCTTCTGACCTTGATGATGCAACTCGTGAACAGCTAGAACACGGTGAGCGCGTAACTGAGCTAATGAAGCAGAAGCAGTACGCTCCACTATCTATCGCTGACATGGGTGTTTCTCTGTTCGCAGTAGAGAAAGGGTTCCTTAAGGACATCGAGCTTCCAAAAATCCTAGATTTTGAAGCTGCTCTTCACTCGTACATGAACAGTGAACATGCTGAGCTGATGAAGACTATCAACGAATCAGGTAACTACAACGACGAGATTGCTTGCAAGTTGAACGACGCTTTAACTAACTTTAAAGCGACACAAACTTGGTAATCAATGGTGCTGGTGTTTAACCACCAGCGCATTTCGTTGAGTAATCGGAGAGATAGTCATGGCCAGCGGTAAAGAGATAAAAGGTAAGATTGGGAGTATCAAGAATACTCAGAAGATTACCAGTGCGATGGAAATGGTTGCTGCGTCTAAAATGAAAAAGGCGCAAGAACGCATGGCCTCTGGTCGTCCATACGCACAAAACATGCTAAAAGTGATTGGTCACATTGCCAACGGTAACCTTGAGTATCGCCATCCTTATTTGGAAGAGCGTGAAATCAAGCGTGTTGGTTATATTGTGATTTCTACTGACCGAGGCTTATGTGGTGGTTTGAACACCAACGAATTTAAGCTAGTAACCCAGGACGTGAAGAAATGGCACGACCAGGGTGTAGAAGTAGATTTTGCTGCATTAGGTTCTAAGGCGTGCGGTTTCTTTAACCGTTTTGGTGGCACATTGTTGGCCGCTGAATCAGGTTTAGGTGACAAGCCGTCAGTAAGCGATGTAGTAGGTGTTGTGCGCGTAATGCTTAACGCGTACGACGAAGGAAAACTTGACCGAGTATTCTTGGTATTCAATGACTTCGTTAACACCATGACACAGACACCTGTGATCAATCAGTTATTGCCTTTGCCAAAGTCGGAAGACGAAGAATATCAACATCGTTGGGACTACATTTACGAGCCAGATCCAAAAGAGATTTTGGAAGCACTAATGGTACGTTACATTGAGTCTCAGGTGTATCAGGGTGTTGTAGAAAACGCAGCGTCAGAGCAAGCTGCGCGAATGGTTGCCATGAAGGCAGCAACCGACAATGCCGGTAACCTTATTGATGAGTTACAACTGGTATATAACAAAGCGCGTCAGGCCGCAATCACTCAAGAAATTAGTGAGATTGTTGGCGGTGCCGCAGCGGTGTAGGCAAAGGTTTAAAAGAGATAACGAGGACAAATTATGAGTCAAGGTAAGGTCGTCCAAATCATTGGCGCCGTTGTGGACATTGAGTTTCCACAAGATGCGGTACCAAGAGTTTATGACGCACTACGAGTTACCGAAGGTGACTTGTCAGGTCTAACCCTGGAAGTGCAACAGCAATTAGGTGGCGGTGTTGTTCGTGGCATCGCACTAGGTACTACTGACGGACTAAAACGTGGTCTTGCAGTAGAAAACACCTGTAACCCAATCATGGTTCCAGTTGGTACGTCTACACTAGGTCGTATCATGGACGTATTGGGTAACCCAATCGACGAAGCGGGCCCAATTGGTGAAGAAGAGCGTATGTCTATTCACCGTGAAGCGCCTAGCTACGAAGATCAGTCTAGCTCGGTAGAACTACTAGAAACTGGTATCAAAGTAATCGACTTGGTTTGCCCATTCGCTAAGGGTGGTAAAGTTGGTCTATTCGGTGGTGCGGGTGTAGGTAAAACCGTAAACATGATGGAACTTATCCGTAACATCGCGATCGAGCACAGCGGTTTCTCAGTATTCGCTGGTGTTGGTGAGCGTACTCGTGAGGGTAACGACTTCTATCACGAAATGAACGAATCAAACGTACTTGATAAAGTATCGCTTGTATACGGTCAGATGAACGAGCCACCGGGCAACCGTCTACGTGTTGCACTTACCAGTCTAACAATGGCTGAGAAGTTCCGTGACGAAGGCCGTGACGTACTATTCTTCGTAGATAACATCTATCGTTATACCCTAGCAGGTACTGAGGTATCAGCACTTCTAGGTCGTATGCCATCTGCGGTAGGTTACCAGCCTACACTAGCAGAAGAGATGGGTGTACTTCAGGAACGTATTACGTCAACGAAGACTGGTTCAATCACTTCAATCCAAGCGGTATACGTACCTGCGGATGACTTGACTGACCCATCTCCAGCGACAACCTTTGCTCACTTGGATGCAACGGTAGTACTTTCTCGTGATATCGCGTCTCTTGGTATCTACCCTGCGGTAGACCCACTAGATTCAACGTCTCGTCAGCTAGACCCACTAGTAATCGGTCAAGAGCACTATGACGTAGCACGTGGCGTACAGACTGTTCTTCAGCGCTATAAAGAGCTGAAAGACATCATCGCGATCCTAGGTATGGACGAACTGTCTGAAGAAGATAAGCAAGTGGTATCACGTGCTCGTAAGATTCAGCGTTTCCTATCTCAGCCGTTCTTCGTAGCAGAAGTATTTACTGGCGCACCTGGTAAATATGTATCGCTTAAAGACACAATCAGTGGTTTTAAAGGCATTCTAGACGGTGAGTATGATCACCTTCCAGAGCAAGCCTTCTACATGGTTGGTTCTATCGAAGAAGCGCTAGAGAAAGCCAAGAAAGCGTAATGACGGGGCTAGCAGCTGCTAGCCACTCATCATGCTAACGTACCTAATCAGGAGGTTCACATGGCAATGACAGTACATTTGGACGTAGTAAGTGCAGAGAAGAAAATCTTTTCTGGTCTTGTTGAAACGATCCAAGTGACAGGTAGCGAAGGTGAGCTGGGTATTCACCCAGGGCACGCGCCACTTATCTCTGCTATTAAACCTGGTATGGTGCGTTTGGTTAAACAGCACGGTGAAGAAGAAGTAATTTATGTTGCTGGTGGTGTACTAGAAGTACAGCCAGGCAACGTCACCGTTCTTGCTGACACTGCGGTTCGAGCTGAAGATCTTGACGAGCAGGCGGCAGAAGAAGCCAAACGACGTGCAGAAGAGCACATCGCCAACCCAGGCGCTGACTTTAATTATGCTGAAGCCGCACTAGAGCTGGCAGAGGCAATTGCGCAACTTCGTCTTATTCAGAAGTTACGTAAATAAGCGAGCAGCTATTTAATAAAACCCGCCTTAATGGCGGGTTTTTTATTGGGTGCTTGAAAAGTACTCATTCATAGTTTGTTACGCTTATTTCTATTGCTATATGACCTGCTAATGGCTTATGGTTAGTGGGTTTCAGACTAGGTACACGTAAGCTCACCAACAATGCGAATTCAGCAATCAGCACCACACGTTTTATGAAGTTTAGTTCTTACTCAAATACGCAAAGAGGCGCATCAAGTGGACTTTTCCCACTGCTCACCTCATTGTTGCTGCTGACCATTCATTTTCTTACGGGAGCGCTGGATTGGCCTGAGGTTGGGAACATAAGGGCGCAACGCGATTTTAATTCAGCAATTGGCATGTCGGCACTTACTGGTTACTTTTGGTTTGCTTTGCGGTTAATGCAGCAAAATGTAGCAAGTACTCTTATTTCACTGTTAGTACGAGCAAATAGGCTTAGTCATTTCACATATCATCGCGAACAGTTAACAGCGCAATTCAAGCACCAAATCTTCAACGCCACCATTTTATCTATCATGATCACGGTAGTGTATTGTGTGCTTGAAGGACTTATCTCTGTAAAACAAGAGCTGCATGTGTTGATGCTGACAGCGACCGCTGTACCTTTTTGGTTCATCGCAATTCTGTTTTTGTTTCAAATGTCGTCAAACATTAAGTACCTCAATAAAAAGGTATTACCGTGTGTAGAGGGCAATAGCGACAAACTAAATTCATTGTCTTCAATTCTTACACTTGGTACGACTAACAGTATCTTTGCTGTTGGCGCTCTTGCCATTTTTCCCATATTTTGGCTAAAGAAAGATATTCCCTCTATCGATGTACTTGTCGTTTCATTCTTTACAGGTGTTGTATTGGTGTTTCTATTTCTTCCTGTATTTAGGCTGCGACGGGCATTAGAGCGTGAACAACAGGATCTGCTCGGCGCACTCGAAAACGATATCAATGAAGGGATAAAGTTGTGTGCGCAAAAAGACGGCGGTGGCATGGGAAAAAGGTTAGAACAGCTAGAAACGGAAAAGGAACGACTTTCAAGCAAGAGGTTTAGTGCGTTTTCTCCAAGAGACAAAGCCAGAATTGCAGCATGTATTACGCTTATCCCGCTATCTTGGGTACTACTTCTAGTCACAGAGTGGATTATCCAGCTTTCTTATTACTGATGCCTAGTGATTTATCGCTTTAAAATTGTGCACTCGTTAATTACTATAATTTTTAAACCTTAGTTTACAAAGGATAGTTGACGTGAGAATTTACGGCGATAAGCGCTCTGGAAACTGTTACAAACTGCAACTCTTATTGTCGCTACTCGGCAAAACCTGCGAATGGATAGATGTTGATATTTTAAATGGGGAAACGCGTAGCCAATGGTTTTTAGACAAGTCGCCTAACGGGAAAATACCCATTCTTGAGCTCGACGACGGGCGAGTATTGTCAGAGTCGAACGCTATTATGCATTATTTGGCATTCAATACGCCCCTAATGCCCTCCTCACCCTTTTCTCATGCAAAGTTATTACAATGGCAGTTCTTCGAACAGTATAGCCATGAGCCCTATATAGCGGTAGCGAGATACATTAATGTTTATCTAGGGCTGCCTGATGAAAGGCGAGACGAATTTGAGTCTAAACAAGCGGGTGGATATCGTGCGCTTGAGGTGATGGAACAACAGCTCAAACAATCCCCATTCCTACTTGGCGATACACTCAGTCTTGCTGATATTTCATTGTATGCTTACACCCATGTGGCACATGAGGGTGGGTTCGATTTGTCGGCATACCCTGCTATTCGCAACTGGCTAGGATTAGTTCGAGAGCAAAAAGGTTTCATTCCTATGCAGGCTGTAAGCTAAATAGAGCGTAAATGTCCCTTAGGACCTTGCCACTGCGCCTGCATTGCTCCTTGGAGTTTGTATAACGCACTTACTTCTGCGTTGTCTAATGTCGCAAGGCTGTAAGCTGTAGCCTCAAGTGTTGATAAAGCATGCGACAGCGATGTATGTCTAATGGCGTAAGTTGAGCCAGGTGCTGATGCGAAATGAACCGAGGTAAGAGCCTGCAGCCAAGGGTGCTGTTTGACGATGCCAAATGCTTGTTTCCAGCTACCATCGATTAAAATCACGGTGGAAATGTCTTGTTTTGCCGTTTCACTCAGTGCTTCTACCGGGACACTATTGTCATTTGGGTAGACTAATAACGTGGTTGCTAGGTCATTACGACTAGATAGTGCGGTCATTGCCTCGACGTTATGAGCATTGACGATAGACGTTGATGGTATGCTCAACGCAACAAGTTTTGCTGTGTTCTTTGCATGATTTGCCTCTTTGGGGTGCTGGATGATGAGCACCTCTAAGGCTGTCGATGTCATGTGAATATGCTCACATAAACACGTTTTTTCTGGATAGTGACACTGAGGGCAATAGGGGCGCATATCCCTCTCTTAAGCTCAATAAAAAAGGTAATTTTACCCCATGCCAAATGAAAGCGTATACCATCGCGTTGAAAAAACTTTAAACGTTGTGCCTTCTGGTGTTGTCGTCAGCTATGGTTTGCTTGCGGACCTAAGCGGGCTTCCTGGGCGAGCCAGACTTATGGGAAAGTGTCTACAAACTATAGGTGGTGAACACAACTGGCATCGCGTGGTCAGAGCGGATGGTAAGATAGCCTTTCCCGAAGGGTCAGATAAAGCCAACGAGCAACGCGAGCGCCTGCTCAGCGAGGGCGTGATGGTGAAAAATAATCGTATTAATATGAAGAAATTCGGTTGGAAGCCCGATTTACACACTATACTTGCTAAGTTAGCATTTTAATGTCGCAGCTCGTAGGATAAGCAATTTACGCTTCTTGCATGTGCGACAAAGACACTAACGCTTTTGTAAGTAAATAGTTGGAGTCTTAATAGCCGCAGTATGTTAAAGAAAATTTCCATCAGTCAACTTAAACCAGGCATGTTTGTTCACCAGATTGTAGAACAGAAGGGCAAACTGTCGGTCAAAAATCAGGGCCGCGTTACGTCAACCGACGTTGTTACTACTTTAAAAAAACGCGGCGTTAAAACACTTATTATTGATACAGAAAAAGCGTTCAATCCTGCCAATAACACAGACGCTGGCGCACAAAAAGCTGCGACCGCATCCTCTGAGGAGAAGTCCAAAGCAAAACCTATGAAGTTTGAAAATGAACTTCAGCGCGCCGTCAAATTACATGAGCAGGGCAAAGCTATTCAGCATGCTTTACAGGTAAATCTTCAAAAGGAAACGCCCTATGATGGGAGTATTCCAAAAGCGTTTTCAGCCAAGCTGGTTGAATCGGTCGAGCGAAACCCAGATGCATTGTTGTGCTTAACAAAAATTCGTGAAAAAGATGATTACTTACTAGAGCACTCTTTGAACGTTGCCATTTTACTTGCCAATTTCGCAAAGTTTCTGGGAATGTCTGATGAGGAAGTTAATGAGCTTTCTTATGCTGGTTTTTTGCATGATTTGGGAAAGATTATGATCCCAGATGAAATATTACATAAGCCAGGCTTATTGACGGAAAGTGAAATGGAAGTAATGAAGGGGCATGTTCAACATGGTGTAGATCATCTCACTGATACTGACATTAAACCGTATTTGATAAGGGCTGTAGCTGAGCATCATGAGCGGCTAGATGGGCTGGGCTACCCCAAAGGTGCCAAAGATGAAGAAATCAGCAAAGCGGGGCGTATGCTTGCTATTGCTGATATGTATGATGCGCTTACCGCGGACAGGGTTTACAAATCGGGAATGTCGAGTCAAAAAGCGTTTTCAATATTAATGAGCGAAGCCCCCACTAGATTGGATATTTACCTTGTTCAGCAATTTATAAAATGCTTGGGAATTTACCCTGTAGGAAGCTTGGTTTTGCTGTCAAACGAACGTTTGGCCATGGTAATGCATCAGAATGACTCTCCTCTTACCCCGCTAGTAAAAGTATTTTACTCGGTTAAACAAGGTCATTATTTGACGCCTAAAGATTGTGACCTTTCAACAGACAAGTCATTGTCAATTGTCAAAGCGGTCACGGCATCAGACTATAATATTGATATCAACGCGTTCTTTGAACGCTCTGTTTCACTTGGATAAAACGCTGTAGCTAAAAAGAAACAGTTTGTCGTTTTTACACGCGCCTACGCATTCTTACGCGCAGCTTTTCTTCTTTTACTACCTTGTTAACCTTATATTCAGGTTGGCATGGATACAGTGAGCTTATGTTCCTTTAGCGTTATTGCATGAAATACGCTACTTAACAGTACGCGAAATCGTAAAAC
Organism: Alteromonas gracilis; assembly: GCF_036870955.2. Taxonomy (GTDB): domain Bacteria; phylum Pseudomonadota; class Gammaproteobacteria; order Enterobacterales; family Alteromonadaceae; genus Alteromonas; species Alteromonas gracilis_A. Next base: position 4,466,179 of record NZ_CP145482.2, on the reverse strand, counting down.
TGCTATTGAAGCAATAGCATGGAATACATATTGCAGCGTCTTGCAAATAAGTAGTTATCTTGTGCGTGTTGTAACGCGAATTAATCAGACCGTTATGGGTCTATAGATACAACCATTTTGAATTGGCGTATGGAAACTGAGTCAACTTTTCGCTTCCGGCGCATTTTTCTCGCAAGACGAGATAAGAGGATGTTATGAAAAAAACACTAGCTATAGGTTTAATTGCTGCTTCACTTAGTGTCGCAGGATGTGCAAACGACCCTAATAATACGCAAAAAGGCGCAGCAATTGGTGCTGTGGTTGGAGCGTTGTTAGGCAAGGCAACAGGCGATAATGACAAAAGTCGCTATGCATGGGGTGCGGCAGTAGGCGCAATTGCTGGTGGTGCTATTGGTAGTTACATGGATAAACAGGAAGAAGCCCTGCGTAATGAACTTTCAGATACGGGAGTTCAGGTTGTGCGCGAAGGCGACAATTTACGCCTTATCATGCCGGGTGATATTACTTTTGCCACTGACAGTTCAAGTATTAGCCCCAACTTCAACCCCGTGCTTCAAGATGTGGCCAAGGTTGTAAATAATTACGAAAAGACGGTGCTTATGATTAAAGGGCACACAGATGACACTGGCGCTGAACAGTACAACCAAGCGCTGTCTGAGCGACGCGCTGGCGCGGTTAAGAACTTACTTATAAATTACTCAGTCAATCCGACCCGTATTACCACGGTTGGGATGGGAGAGTACGCGCCAAAAGTGCCGAATAGCAGTGCGGCGAATCGGTCTATGAATCGCCGTGTGGAAATGGAAATTCAGCCTTTAACTTAACAAATAGTTTTTAAAAGCCATGCTTGCGTGGCTTTTATTTACTTAGCATTTATCAATTCTGCAACGCTGCTTGCCAGGGCATTGGGTATAGGAATGGTCAAGTGGTATTGACTTACTTTCCATTCGCCGTTTTGCTTAACTAACACGCCTGTACCGCGAGTTTCTCCTAGCTTTTTGTTATCGAGCAACTCGTCAAACCACGCCACATCGCGGTTCTTTGAAAAATAGATATGCCTATCTCGCGGATGATATGTCCATCCTGTGCCCTTATCAAAGTGGGGTTTGGCGTACGCTTTGAATTCATCTATCGCCCACACTTCTGTGGCGTCTGTGCCAATGAATACGGCATCTTCACTGTATAAATTGAAATAGCCATCGTAATTAGCATTGGCTGCCATTTTATGTAACTGATTTAATACCTGCTCGACTTCCTCAGAATTTTTGTCAGCATAAGCAAGCGCAGATGTGAAAAGACATAGAAGCGCAAATGTTACTCTTAGCATAACGGCCCTTATCCTTGTTTAAAGTAAAATATAGTGAACAGATTAATGTCTATACAGGCTCAATCTGTACAGCGTGATAAGTTAGACTTGAACAGTAAGCCATTAAAATGTAGGCAAATCAATGTTTCACATGAAACACTAAACGGCGCACGCCAGGGCATAAAGGCTATGGTTCTTTACGCACACATTGGCTTTATCTGCGGTGTTGGAAACAGCGTATTTAATCGTGTTTGATTGTCGACTCTCTCACCACTAAAGTCGGTTCAAACAGACGGTTTACGTTATGCTTTTGTCCGTAAACTTTGTTGAGAATATATTTAGCAGAGGTTTCTGCCATGTCAGCAACCGGGTTGCTTACCGTAGTCAGGCGAGGAAAAACGTGATGGGCAAAGACTACGTCGTCAAAACCAACGATAGATAAATCATGTGGCAGACTCATGCCAAGATCACGAGCACAGCTTATTGCGCCTGATGCCATCCAATCATTGGCACACACTAACGCAGAAAAAGGCATGTCACGAGCAAGTAATTCTAGAAGTCCGACTTTGCCCCCTTCTTCTTGATAATCGCCGTTATAAATTAGTTGTGAATTTACGGCTATACCTGCTTCATTTAATGCTCGCTTATGGCCCTCAAGTCGCGCCATTGCGTCAGCTTTATCTGTAGGTCCAGAAATATAAGCGATATGTTTGTGGCCAAGTTCCAGTAAATGGCGGGTGGCTAAATAGCCGCCTTTTTCGTTGTTTAGGACGGTGCATGCGTCCTCTATACCTTCTACTTGTCTGTTTACTAGAGCGATTGGAAGCTTGTTGTTATTAAGCTCAAGGAGGTATTCATCAGACAGGGCTTCAGCATGCATTATGAGCGCATCACAATTTCTGCTAATAAGAAACTCGACGGCGTCTTTTTCGGTAGCCAGACAGTTTTTACCGACCGTAATAATAACGTGTTTATCAGCGCCTCTAAAAGTAGACTCCACAGCTTGCATTAAGTCTCCAAAAAACGGTGCATTAAGCTCAGGAACCAATACACCTATGCTGTCAGTTCTGCTGTTAGCTAAAGAGCGTGCTACCGAGTTTGGGCGATAGTTGAGTTCTTTTACTGCCTTTTCTACCTTTTCCTTTAACGCTTGGTTGACCGAAGACTTACCATTAAGTACGCGGGACACTGTAGATAAAGATACCCCTGCTCGTTCTGCAACTTCATAAATGGTAGCCACGCCAATTCAACCTCATTCTTATAAGACAATGTTTCTAGTTGCATTATGCCGCCATTGACGGCTCTTCGCTACGTCGAGCACGCAATGCAAGCGTAACTTCTTGTTGTTTTTTGTCGTTAAGGGGATAAAAGCAAATTAGTAATGCGCCAACAAAGCCAAATATAGCGGGGATCCAGCTCATCAATGACTTCATTCCAGGTAAGCTTTGCTCAATGGTAGTTGGGTCCAGCCCACTGTAACCATAGCTTCCCAGTACTAACAGCACTAAAGCGCCAGCAAAGCCTCCTCCTGTCTTTTGTACAAAAGAACCTGCTGAGTAGACAAGACCTGTAGCACGACGACCTGTTTTAAATTCGCTGTAATCGGCAGCATCGCCCAGCATAGAGAAAAACAAAGTGGGTAAAATTGCAGCAAAAAATTCAGCCATACAGCCCAACGTGAAAATACCTACTGTGCTTCCCATAGGGACAAAGTAAATGCCACAGGTCAATATACTGCTTGCCAATAATGCTATGATAAACAGCCGTTTTCTTCCGAAAAACGATGCGAGCACAGGGGTTGCTAGCGCGCCGAAAATAGAAACCACAAGTAAGCCAACAAAGAAGTATCCGGTTAGTAATTCGCTTCCCATGTAGTATTTAAAGTAATAGGCAATTACCCCGTATTTAATGCCGTTAAACATCATAGTGAGAAAACCCATGCCCAGTAGAATAAGCCAAGGTTTGTTTGACAACAGATCAATAATGTCTTGCTGAGTGCGACTTCTGCCTTCTGACGGGCCATTTATTAGCTTTTTCACTGCGATCGTGCTTAGCACCATTATCAGAACAAAAATAGCGAACGAAAAAAGATTTCTTAAATAAAAGAATGCGACTATTGCACCCAGTGGGACAAGGATAAGCGGCAGCTGTTTCGACAAGTCTTTTAGTTCAGTGAAAAGCGACGTCGTATTATCATTTTGTTGACTATTGTGCTGCATTGTTACGCGTTCTTTCGTGGTGAATACAGTGGTAGTCATCAACACAACTAACAGCACTGCAAACAGCCACATCGTGTATTGATAGCCTTGAGCACTGTCTCCGTTACCAAAATACTCGACGAGCATAGGTAGATACCCCATTACCAAGAGTCCACCTAAAAAAGCACCTGCGAAACGAAAACCCGACAAACTTGTGCGCTGTTTATCGTCACTGGTCATGACACCCATAAGTGCCGAGTAGGGTACATTGTTTACGGTATAGGCCAGTGTAAGGCCGATATAGGTTAAATAAGCATACACAAGTTTGCCAGTGTAGGAGAGATCGGGTGTGGTAAAACACAGCACCATAAAGAGCCCTAAAAATGGAGTTGAGCCCAATATCCAAGGCCTAAACTTCCCCATTTTGGTGTGTGTTCTATCGGCAATCATACCCATGATAATGTCGGTGACACCGTCTGAGAGACGTACCACAAGAAACAGCATAGCGGCGGCAGCGGCTGAAATACCAAAAGTATCGGTATAGAAAACCGCTAGGTAAGCTAACGCGCCACGCCACACTAAATTAGCGGCTGCGTCGCCAGCACCATAACCCAGCTTTTCTTTCAGAGTCAGTTTGTGTTCCATCCGTATCATCTCCACTGACACTGTTTTAGTTTCGACTGTTTATAAGCGCTTTATAGGCCAGTGCACTGTGTTTCAACGTACGCTTTTGTGTTTCAAAGTCCACGTGCACCAAACCAAAACGCTTTTCATAGCCTTCAGCCCACTCAAAGTTATCTAAAAGGCTCCATGCAAAGTAACCACTTACTTCAACGCCGTTTTTAACGGCTTCATGCACAACGTTAAGATGACTATTGTAGTACGCTATCCTATCGTAATCTTTTACTTCACCTTGCGCTAATTCATCTTTCATCGCTGCACCATTTTCGGTAATGAAAATGGGAGGGAGCGAATATCTATTGTTTAAAGACATCAGCAATTCATACAGTGCCTTTGGGTAGATTTCCCAGCCAATATCTGTTGTTGGGCCTCGATGAGAGTGTTCAAAAAATAGGGCGTCACGCTCTCGTGGTGCTGAATAATGTAGCCGAGTGTAAAAGTTAATGCCTAAAAAATCTAACGGCTGGCATATGGTCTCCATATCACCGTCTTCAACTGGAGGCCTGTCTTCTTTAGGCAGCGCATTGATAACATCAGGATAAGCGCCTTCCATTACAGGTTGCATGTACCACTGATTAATATACTCGTCTGCACGCGATGTAGCAGCTAAGTCAGCGTCAGAATTTGAGTTTGGATAGCAGGGCGTAAAATTAAGTACGATGCCCGCTTCACTGTTTGGAACATTTTTTCGCAGAACACGCATGCCGAGTCCATGAGCAAGCAGAATATGATGCGCTGCTGTGCGGCCATTGGCACGCCCTACTCTACCCGGTGCGTGAACACCAATTTCATAACCCAAATATGCACTGCAAAATGGTTCATTGAACGTCGCGTAAGAAAAAACACGTTCGCCTAACGCTCGAGTAATTTTATCAACGTAGTTTTCAAAGGCGTAAGCGGTTTGACGGTAAAGCCACCCTCCCTTTTCTTCTAAATGTTGAGGTAAGTCCCAGTGGTACAGCGTCACAAAGGGCTTGATCCCCTTTTCGTTGAGAGCATCAATAAGCGTAGAGTAAAACTGAACTCCTTTTGTATTAAGCTCGCCGTCTTCATTGATAACGCGAGGCCATGAAATAGAAAAACGATAAGCGTCTACCCCTAGGTCTTCCAATATCGCTAAGTCTTCTTGCCATCTATTTATATGATCACAAGCTACAGCTCCATTCGTGTGGTCTGCAATGGCATTGGGTTGTTCACAAAATTTATCCCAAATGCATTCAAGGCGGTTATCGATATCGCCCTCAATTTGAAAACTCGAAGTCGCTGATCCAAACACAAAAGCTCGGCTTAAAAGTGGGCTGTCTGTGGGAAGCGTAATGCTGTTCATTAATTAAAACCCTAGTTTGTTCTGTTAGGTTAAGTGCCAATGAGGGTGAACTGCTTCTCGTTGGCGACGTGTCGAATTTATAGCACAAGATTGTTTCAATGAGAAAGCGCTTTCTCATAATTATTTAATGTTTTTGTTAATTTAGTGTTCTCGCTGTCTTTGATTTCATGTCTATGGTGTAATATCTTTTTGGGTTTAATTTGTTGTTTTTATTATTTTTATAGGTTTTGGTTGATTTGCGGTAAGTATATTGCTGTGAAATAAATGTAAAAAATGTGTTGATCTGCTTTAGATGTTGGATTAACTTTGAGAAAGCGCTTTCTTTGGTTGGGCTTCGTTGTATCTCTTTGAGAAAGCCCTTTCTCAAGCGCTAGGGACCAGCAATATACAAAAGCACACTAAAAGAGAGATTGACTGTGAAACGAATAACACCGCATAAAACCAAAGTCGCAGCTAGTCTGTCCCTCATACTTGGGACTGGCTTGGCTGCACCGATTATGGCGCAAGAAACCACTGACGATATGGAAGTCATCCAAGTATCGGGAATACGAGGTAGTGTTCAAGAGTCGATGGGTATCAAACGAGATTCTGCAGGGGTCGTAGACGCAATTTCAGCAGAAGATATTGGTAAATTCCCTGATACAAACTTGGCGGAATCACTACAGCGCATCACTGGTATTTCAATTAGTCGTAACAATGGTGAAGGTAGCCAGGTGACGGCACGTGGTTTTGGCCCTGACTTCAACATGGTAACACTAAATGGTCGAACGATGCCGGGTTCTGCGTTGCCTGGTGGCGGTGGTACACCCAACTCTCGTGCATTCGAATTTTCTGATTTAGCATCGGAAAGTATCCGCGCAGTAGAAGTCTATAAGACCGAGTAGAGCTAGTATTGCCACTGGTGGTATTGGTGCGAGTATTAACATTAAGACAGCACGTCCCTTCAGCGCAGCCGATTCTGGTTTAACCGCAAGCGTAGGTGCAAAAGCCCTGCACGATACTACTGTTCGTGTTGGTGATGACGTCACTCCCGAAGTATCTGGCTTTATTAATTATCTTAATGATGACCGCACGTTCGGGGTAACCTTTACGGGTTCATTCCAACAGCGTGATAGTGCTGCACAAGGTGCATTTGTAAACCAATGGCGCGTTAACGAGTTTGATGGCACAGTGCCTCAGTCTCCGGACCCGTCTAACCCAGCCAGTGGCGACCCCGTCGTACTGAATAACGCGCCTGCCTTAGGTCAGCTTTTTGCCATACCTTCTGATTTGCGTTACTACATGGCAGACAGAGAGCGTGAAAGAACAAATGCACAGCTTACTTTCCAATATGCGCTTTCTGATAAAGCAACAGCAACGTTGGATTACACGTACTCTAAGCAAGCGCTGTATGAAGCACGCGCTGAGCAGTCTATTTGGATGGACGATCGTTATTTTACTGAGCTAACGTTTGATGACGAAATGGTGAAAACGCCAGTCATGATTACGCAAGAGCGACGTGATCTTCTTCCTCGTGACCTTGGTTTAGCACTTCAAGAGCTCAATCAAGTTAACGAAAACAAATCAATCGGCTTAAACATCGAATACTTTGTCAATGATGACCTAACGCTTGTTTTTGACTTACACAACTCTTCTGCGGAAGGTCGCCCTGACGCGCCTTATGGTACCTGGACTAATCTTGGCTTAGGTGCAAACGTGGTACGCGGTCAAGGCGTTGACTTTACAGGCGAGTTCCCTGTTATGTTCGTTGATTTTGATGACCAAGCGCGCGACAACTTGAACGGCAATGGTGTGCTTGATCAAGATGACGTGGGCACGTCAATCCTAGATATGAACTTCTCATCACAAGATACTGAAATAACGCAAGCGCGTTTAGACGGTAGCTACACCATGGACACGGGTACTATTAACTTTGGTATTGAATCGCGTTCAATGGAAAGTACCTCATTGCAATCGCTTACGCGTCACACGATGGGTAACTGGGGTATTGAAAACCCAGGCGAATTGCCAGCAGGCTCGCTGACACCGCTTGATTTGGCAAGTGAATTCAGCGATTTCGATACACAAGGTATGTTTTCACAAGGCTTTACGGGTAGCGTAGCGCAAATTGGTGCTTTTGCCGCACAAGAGTATGGCTTTGATTTCTTGGCAAACAACCCGTTTGCGACAAACCGTACCATTGAAGAAGATATTACGGCGGTATACTTTGAGTTTGACCTTTCTGGTGAGCTCAATGGTATGGAGTACAACCTACTAACAGGTGTTCGCTACGAAAATACTGATGTGACCTCAATTGCAAATATCAGTTTACCTAGTGGCATTGCTTGGGAAGGAAACAACGACTTTAACGTGCGTTTTGGCAGCGATATGGAAGATGTGGCCGTTGATGCAAGTTACGATCATATACTTCCTGCTCTTGATTTTGATATTGAAGTAGTTGAAAACGTCATTGCGCGTTTCTCTTACAGCAAAACCATTGCGAGACCGACCTATAACAACTTAAGTGCAGCAGCGTCGGTATCACCGCAAAGTGGCCCAACGATATTGAGCGACAATATTACCGCGACGGCGAGTTCTGGTAACCCTGCTCTTATCCCTCTAGAGTCAGACAACCTTGATTTGTCGATTGAATATTACTTCGACGAAACCAGCTATGTGTCTGTCGGTTTCTACGATAAGCGAGTGAAAAACTTCATCGGTAATGAGCAGGTGGAAGAGAGCGTGTTCGGTTTGCGCGATGTTACTGCTGGTCCACGCGCACAACAGGCTCGTGCTGAGCTTGAAGCACGAGGTATTCCGGTAAACGACACGTCGCTGTTTAACATGGTCGCGGCAATCGAAAATGGTATTGACTATAACTCGCTAACCGACGAGCAATTCGAGCAGCAATTCGACGTGCTTCCAAATGGGGACGATCCGCTTATCACGTTTATTAACTCGAAGCCTGTTAATAATAAAGCCGCCAACATTTATGGTTTTGAATTTGCGGCGCAACACTTCTTTGGCGACAGCGGGTTTGGTGTACTTACCAACTACACCACAGTAAACGGTGACATTGGCTTTGATAATGACGCTAATCCATCGATTACTCAGTTCGCTTTAGTTGGTTTGAGTGATACGGCAAACGTGGTCCTAATGTACGAAAAAGACGCCTTACAAGCGCGTGTGGCTTACAACTGGCGTGACCAATTCTTAGATACCACGTCGCAGTACATCAATGAACCTGGTTACACCGAGTCGTATTCGCAAATTGACTTTAGTGTGTCTTACGATGTTACCGAAGACTTAACGGTATCTTTTGAAGGTATTAACGTTACGGACGAGAACATTCGACGACATGGCAGAACAAGTGCAATGCTATGGCGACTTGACGAATTAGGTGCGCGATACGCCCTTGGTGTTCGCTATAAGTTTTAATACGTAGGGTGCGTTTCTCGCTGACATGTATTAGGTTGCGTGTCAGCGAGCCTTTTTACCGCACACAAAATTTGATAGTGTATTTTGAGTCAATGTTAAAAGCGCGTAGTTATGACACAAAGCAATGATACGGGGCGTATTCAACGTATCGTAATTGTCGGTGGCGGTACCGCGGGGTGGCTTGCTGCTGGAATGCTTGCCTCTAAACTGCCTTCTAGCTCTAAGGTATCGCTGATTGAGTCTCCCAATGTGTCCACAATTGGTGTGGGGGAAGGTTCATGGCCGTCATTACGCGATACACTTATCGATATAGGCATTGACGAAAAGGCCTTTATCACCACATGTCATGCTTCTTATAAACAAGGTTCATCTTTCGTAAATTGGCGAAAGCCATCTACTGATGAGCATATTTACTATCACCCTTTTACCGTTCCTACTGCATACAACGAGCTGAATATACATGCGTGCTGGCAAACATTGGCTAAGAATGATGCGTATCAGGATGCGTTTTCTTTACAGGCTGCCATGTGCAAAGCGGGCAAAGCGCCTAAACAGGAAAACACCCCAGATTACGCTCACGTGCTTAACTATGGTTATCATTTTGATGCCACGGCGCTCGCTAATTTGCTCAAACAGCACTGCATTGAAAAACGAAACGTTAGCTACGTGCAAGCGCACATCGGACAAGTCAAAAACGACGATGACGGCTTTATTAGTGCACTTGTTACCGATAAAGGCGAGGAAATAGCGGGTGACTTATTTATCGACTGTTCAGGTCAGCAAGGTATTTTAATTGGAAAGCACTTCAATGTGCCTTGGATTAGCGTAGAGAACACGTTAATAAATAACCGCGCTGTTGCCATACAAGTGCCCTATAGCGACAGTGATAACGCCATTGCTAGTACGACGGTTGCCACAGCACAATCAACAGGTTGGACATGGGACATCGGGCTTCAACATCGTCGTGGTGTGGGCCTTGTCTATGCCGATGGCATGATAAGCGAAGCTCAGGCAACAGACACCTTACTTGCACACGTAAGCAAACGCTATGACGCGGATAAGACCGCGTGTAAGGTAAAAGATCTGCGTTTTTCCCCCGGCTACCGCGAACAATTTTGGGTAAAAAACTGCCTGAGTTTGGGCATGTCATCAGGGTTTGTTGAGCCGCTGGAGGCATCTGCGATTGCTATGGTAGAGCTGGGACTGCGTATGCTTTGCGAGGCATTCCCACATAACCATCAACACATGTCGACCTTATCAAACAGATACAACGCGCGTTTTACCTACCGCTGGCAACGCGTGATTGACTTCTTGAAGCTACACTATGTATTAAGCGACCGAGAAGAGCCTTATTGGTTGGCTCAGCGCGACCCCGAGACCATACCCGATTCACTGGCTGAATTACTTGATATTTGGCGCTACCAAAGCCCTTCTCGACTTGATTTTATCGAGAACGAAGAGATTTTCCCGTCGGCAAGCTATCAGTATGTGCTTTATGGGATGGGTTATGAAACGGCAATGCCCGCAACCAGGTTAACGCACGACAGTGTGGTTAAAGCGAAAGACATAAGAAATAAAATGCAGCAAATGCAGCAGGCATACTTAAACGGCCTGCCCTCAAATAGAGCGTTGCTCGCGCAGATATCAGCTCACTTTAATAAGGACGACAGCTATGCCGCCATTGGATTCAGATAATACCGCAAATGCTCAAAAACGCGTCAAGCAGGTGGTAATTGCGGGCGGCGGTACGGCGGGGTGGATGGCAGCAACAGCGCTCTCGCGGCTGCTAGGAAAGTCTTTATCTATCACGTTAGTTGAGTCTAAAGACATTGGCATAGTTGGGGTTGGTGAAGCTACCATACCGCCAATTCGCACCTTTCATAAATTACTTGGCATCGACGAGAAAGCATTTATGCGCGCCACGCAGGCTACTTTTAAACTGGGTATTGAGTTTCAAAATTGGCGCGAAAAATCTCACAGTTACATTCACTCATTTGGGATAACCGGTAGAGAGTGCTGGGCAGGTGAGTTTCACCATTTTTGGTTAAGAGCTAAAGCGTGCGGATTTGCTGAAGAATTTGGCGACTACTGCCCTGAATTGGTGGCAGCCAAGCAAGGTAAGTTCGCTACATCTGATGCTATGCCACTTAATTTCGCTTATCACTTCGACGCCGTGGCCTATGGCCGTTTTTTGAAAAGCTTGTCTTTAGAGGCTGGCGCGCGTCATGTTGTAGGTGACATTGATCAAGTCGGGCAATGCCCCGCAATAAGCAATATAACCTCGCTTTCACTGACAGATGGTAGGGTAATTGACGGTGATTTGTTTATCGACTGTACGGGCTTTAAAGGACTGTTGATTGAGCAGACGCTGCACACTGGCTATGACGATTGGCGTCACTATCTTCACTGCGACCGTGCGGTGGCTATGCAAACAACGCTAACCGATGCGCCACTACCCTACACAAAAAGCGTGGCACATGACGCTGGTTGGCGCTGGCAAATCCCGTTACAAGAGCGTATGGGGAATGGATTGGTTTACTGCAGTCGCTTTATGAGCGATGAAAAGGCGATTGAAACCCTTAAGTCGCAGGTTACAGGCGACCCCATCAATGAACCTAGGGTGATTCAATTTACGCCAGGAAAAAGACGTAAAGGCTGGAATAAAAACTGTATTGCCCTTGGGCTTTCAAGTGGCTTTATTGAGCCGCTTGAGTCAACAAGCATTCACCTTATCATGACGGGATTGGTTAGGTTGATGCGACTGTTCCCGTTTGATGGCGTAACTGACAGTGCCATTGATGAGTATAACGCTAAGTTCACCAGTGAAATGGATGCCATATTAGATTTTATTGTGATGCATTATAAAGTCACTAACCGTCACGACTCGCCGTTTTGGCAGCAATGTCAGCGCATGGACATTCCTGATTCTCTGCAACACAAGCTGCGCTTATTTGAGCAAACCTAGCCGTGTATTCCTCGACGATGGAGATATATTCCGCGTTGACTCTTGGACTCAGGTATTGATGGGACAAGGCATGCTTCCCGAGCAATACCATAGAGTAGCTGATGAAATGAGCGAAGAATCGTTACGGCAATTTATGGCAGGTTTACAGCAGCAAGTGACGCAACATGTGTCTGCTTTACCTTCGCATAAGCAGTTTCTCGCGCATTATTTGGGGTAACTAGCCAAAATATTGCTTTTATGAGGAGAAACTCAAAAAAATCATCGCTGTTTCTGGACGAAACACGAAACAGCGACAACACTCAAAGGGTTAGACAAGGATCGTAGTATCGTGCTGTGACACGAGCAGAATAAGGATGACATAAAACCTTTTAGAGAGAATAAACATGCCAAAGAGAGCACTCAGTTCTTTTTTTCTCACGTCAGCCCTATGCGCTGTTGCGGTTGCTGACGTTGCCGTTATTGTACACCCAGCTAACACTTCAGCCTTTGACCAAAGTGCTATTGAGCGACTGTTTCTCGGCAAAAACAGTCAGTTTCCAGATGGTAGTGAAGCGATAACATTAAATATTAATTCAGGCACTGCGGTAGATGACTTCAATAGCGCAGTCTTAGGCAGAAGTACCGCACAAGTCAAAAGTTATTGGTCGAAGCAAATTTTCACTGGAAAAGGCTCTCCACCAAAAGAGGTTGGCAGTGAAGCGAGTGTGCTCGACTTGGTTGCTAATAATAAAAATGCCATTGGCTATGTCGACGCGGCTAACGTTACTAGTGATGTCAAAGTCGTTCTAACAAAGTAGGAGTAATACTGTGAAATCAAATTCTTTGAACTTGGCAGTGTTACTAACTGCTTCCTTAGCGTCAGCATCAGCCACTGCGGTTGATAACGTCAGAATAAATGGTTTTGGTAACGTGGTGATGGGCGTGACATCGTCTGACGATACGTTTTTAGGCTATGATGATGATCCTGATTTTAAAAACGAAAGCTTGTTTGCCCTTCAGGTATCCTCGGATATTTCAGATAAGCTTTCAGCAACCGCGCAGGTATTAGGACGCGGTAGAGATGACTACGATGTCGAATTTGAATGGGCATATCTTAGCTATCGTATTACCCCTTCGTTAACCCTGGTTGCGGGGCGTTCACGTCTTCCTTTGTTTACCTATTCTTCGTCGCTTGATGTGGGGTATACCTATCACTGGATCACGGCGCCAGGTGTGGTTTACAACGTGCCGTTTAATAACCTTGATGGGGTGAAGCTTTCCAAAACAGGCTACACCGGAGGTTGGGACTATATGTTTGATGTTGCCTTTGGCCAATTTAAAGGCACAACGTTAGGCGCTGATAACGTAGGCGACAATACAGTATTGGTGTCAGCACAAATCAGCAACGAGACGCTTACCCTACGCAGTGTTTTTGGACGCACGACTAACACTATCGATTTGACAAAGTCAGGCGATGCAACCGCGCAAGCTCTGGGGAATGGATTTGATAGTATTGAGGCCGCAGGCTTTGCCGATTTAGCCGACTCGCTTCGCATTGAAGAAGACACAGGTGAGTTTATTGGCTTTAGCGCTATGTACGACAGCTTTGATTATTTTATTGGTGCTGAATACACCGAAGTAGCAGTAGACAATACGTTTGCCAATGACGATGAGGCATACTACGTTACCGTTGGTGCGCGCTTTGGCAAATGGACGCCCGCGCTCACTTATGAACACTTTGAGTCTTCAGGTGAAGTGAAATACGCCGATAGTATCGCAAGCATTGCATCATCGGGGTTGCCAGCAGATATTGCTGGAGCATTAACGGCACTGGCTATCGGTAGTCAACAGTCTCAGTTATCTGAGTACTCTGTTGTCACGGCGTCATTGCGCTATGACATTACTGCAGGTATGGCAATCAAAGCCGATGTCTCAAGACGCTCTGATGATATTAATAGCAGTTTAGATGCAACACTGGCCAGAGTGGCGGTTAACTTCGTTTTTTAGAAAAGTTAAGGCTCCGCTTTAGGCAAGCGGAGCCTTGGTGTGCTATTCAATATTCTGGATCTAGCAGAGGATTGGTACCAAAAGATCTAAATTTTGTAACAAGTTAGCTATTTTTATTTTGGGAGAAGTCACCACTTTAGTCACCATATCGCCACTGATGCCAACCTGTTCCCCACATTTGTTCGATATCTACTTTAGCCCAATATGCATGTAATGTCACCTTAAACTAGGGGTAATTAATGCAGAATCGAAAGTGACCTGTTTCTAGTATTTAGTATCAAAACACAACCAAATTGCATCGCTGAGAAAAGCTGATAGGGTTTTCTTTTAATTATCGTAACAGTAAGTATTGTGACTAATTTCAAATCTCAGGAGTGCAGCGCATGTGCTAATCCCAGTGTGACGGTTAGCACGGAGATCGTATCTGTTGACCCGGTCACCAAAGCAATTAAGAAAGCGTATCTTTTCCGTTGTAAATCTCATATCAATGCTGGTGTTGAGGATATGTTGTTACTTCGTGAGATGAAAAATGTTCCTATCGACGCTAACGATATCGAATTTACTATCGTCGAATCAGAGAAAACAAAGAACCTAGGTGTGCATGTCGGTGTTCAGGTGAAGCATATTCCAAGTGGTATCACAGTAGAGTGTACCTATAATGCCTCTCAGCATCAGAATAAACGAGGAGCAATAGAACTGTTGAAAAGAGAACTGAGTAAACGTTAATAGCGTGGAAGTGTTTCTTCAAATCAGACATGTAGAGTATTGCTGTTATTCGTTATTGCCGTCTACATATCCAATTTGTTTGAGCGTAAGCTCTTGTTGGTAACCGGATCAAGCCGATTTTAGTTCACTGTTGAGTTTACATTGCTCCTCTGTATATTGTGAAAGGTTTGTAAGTGGATAAATCAACTCTGCCATTTGTGAGTAGACGGCGGCTCTTTGGTTTTTTCTAATGGACTTATCATAGATTCGTTTTTTACCACGCTTTTTATGGTTTAAACATCGGTCGGTTACATCACTATCAGCACCAAGATCGTTTGCATGCGATGTGAACGTTCGTCTCAAATCATGGATCCAGAAGTGTTTCACGCCAGCAGCACCCATTGGGTTTTCAAAACTAACAGACCGGGTCTTATGCTTCCTGAAGAATTTTTTCAGCATATTGTTCAATGTACTTTCGCTTAGATGTCCAGATTTTGAGCCTTTTACTGAAGGAAACAAGAATGGAGAGTTCTGTGACATTGCCTTTAGTGCGTTCAATAGTGGCATTATGGTATCTGGAATTACGATTATGAGTTCTTCACGTCCTCTCTTAGTTGGTCTTAGGGTTAGCTCTTGTCTAGTAACATCGAAATCACTCCACTTGGCTTTTAATAACTCGCTTTTTCTGCAACCGAACATGAGGTATAGAGCGATGGCAATTTGATTTCTTAAAGGGGCTTGTTCTGGGAATTGTTGGAAAATGTTGAATACCTTCTCGATTTCCGATTCAGACAACACCACGTCTCTTAGCTCTCCATCATTTGCAGCATGCAGATGGGGTTTAAGGTGAGCTGATACATTTTCAATAACTAGTTTATGTGTACTTGCATAGTTGAAAAGTGTTCTAAAAAAATACATAGCACGCAACGCAATAGATTTTCTGTCGGCATCAACCATTGATTTCAGCACACTCTCCAAATCATTACGGGTGATTTCAGTCAAAAGCTTGTTTCCCAATAATGGTTGTATTTCGCGAGCATAAATCTCTTGCTCCTTGATGTACCTGCCACTTTGACTGTCTAAATAGCAACTAACTAGCTCATCCAATGTGTTAACCAAAGCATGTTGCTGCTCAAATGGATTTAACCCCAAGTCGAAGGCTCTCTGATACTTGGTTGCAAGCTCAATTGCATCCACATAGTCTAGAAAATAGACGTTGTTAGAAGCATAGTTCCCTATCTTCTTTTCGATACGCTTGTTCTTGAATTGGCGTCGCAAAAACCACGATGCGATGCCTTTGTCTTTGACTAGCAGGTAAAGATTTTGGCTGACGTAATATCTGCCTCTTTTACCCTTTTCCACTAATTTTGTGACTTGCTTTTCAGTGTATGTTTTCGGTCGTTTAGTCATTTGAATTGCCCTCTGTTTTGACTTCGTTAAATATCAAAACACGGGTTCTTCAATTCTCCAATTAGCTGCAATAAATACTTTCCAAAAATTTTTCACGATTATTAGAGGCAATAAATAATCCGCCTCACAACTGGAGGTTAAGGACTGTTGGTATTAGGACTGATAAATAATTTATGAGCAGAAGCAAAGCCCAAACATCATAAAAAGCGAAAGTCACTTAGGTCTGAAATCGTTAAGACGGATGATGTTTCCCGTGGAGAAAGTGGTATCTTGCCTGTCGTCGGTAGTTATGTTGGTGCAGTAATCCAATAGTCGCTCTATGGGAATAAACTTCTCTTTGCGTTTCTTGATACGCTTACGCTGCGTGTTGAGGTGAATTGCAAGATCTAATGTGAGTTCGTTAGTGAGCGAAAGAAGCCCTCGTTCACGCAGTGTTTCGGTAACCCACAGCCCCGCGTCGGTGATATGCCCGTTAATACTAAGGTCAGTGTTTTTCACCCACGTGATATCGAAGTTGACGTTTGATAACTTGCTTAGCAACATTGCAATGTCAGAGCTTGGTAGCAATTGATAGTAATTCAATGTCTCAGCTAAGACCGACTGCCATTCCATTTGCAATGTGTCCGTCAATTCTGAAAGTGACAGTTTCCGCATAACAGGCAGAAAAAGGGTAAATCGACTGTTTGCTTCACAGACAACAATGGTTTTTTCTAACGACTGATAACGGTTGTCAATTATATGCACCTGCCAACACAATTGGTTGGCATCAGAAACCAAGGCATTCACTCCAGCTTGTCTATTGACCTCCGAGGGCAATCTCGGCAGGTCAGCGCCCAACCATTTGTTGAGCGCATTGCTAGCACTAAATAATAAGTCCATAGAATGGCGTAATTTGATTGAATGTTAGTTGTGTCACGTCGTTATGCTTTGTTTTTTAAGTAATGATTCGAAGTTAACAAGATTATCAATACGAGCTTTCTGTTCAAGTATTAATCTATCTTTGTCTTTGAGCGATTCATTTAAACTGTCAATTTTGTTGGTTAGTATGGCCTGTTGTTTTTCGAGTTCACCAATCGTGCTTTGCTCTTCTTTGAATGCTAATTGCTTTGAAAGTAGATCCTCGATCTTATCTTCTTGCTGATTAATCAAGCTATTTGCGTCTTTAAGGCTTTCTTCCATAGCAAGCACACGTTCATTACACGTTAGTTGTTCATGCTCAATTCGCGCTGTCGCTTGTTGATTCATCCGCTTTTCGCAATCAATCAGAATAGACTTAATATTTTTTATCAGGCTATCAGAAAGGTTATAAAACTCATCTTCTAGATCTGGTGAAAGATGGTACTCCGCTACTTCGTTGCTAGCTCTCTCTTGCTGAGACATTAGATACTCTTCCCAAATCGATTTGAATCGATCTGGTCTTCCGCCACCAAGCGACAACGCAATAGCATTTCCAGTGACAGTCTTGTTTTGTTTTTGCAGTTCAATGCCAGCAGCTATCACTTCTTCTTTGTTAAACTTCGGGTTACGCATAATTTACCTCGTTGTATTTTCAGTATTCTAGTCAATTTCATCAACTTGACTAATGTGTCCCCCGACAGTTGCAATCATAATGAGACCAAACAGGCATGCAATACTAAAAAACTAATAGAACGAACTTGTACAAGCACCAGATTAAGATGCTTGCTTGGAACAAATGCTTCGGCATACTCTCTACAAACAAACAAACAAACAAACAAACAAACAAACAAACAAACAAACAAACAAACAAACAAACAAACAAACAAACAAACAAACAAACAAACAAACAAACAAACAAACAAACAAACAAACAAACAAACAAACAAACAAACAAACAAACAAACAAACAAACAAACAAACGTTTGGGCCAAACGGCCAATCTCGCATCCTAGCCGCAATATGCGCCTGCTTTTCTCCACTTTATTAGCTTGAATGAATGAAACTGCTCAATTATTGGGGCCCGTAAATATTTCCAGTTGGCTGCAATAAATAATTTAAAAAAGGGTGAAAATATTTATTGTGGCTATTTGTTGGTCAGCAAAGGGCTGTGCTCTACTGAAAAATAATTAAGTAGACGGAGTCACAACATGACCTTTGAAGTAAAAGATTTTAACAGGCATATCAGAAATGCAAGAGAAGCGGCGAGAGGTTTAACCGGGTTGGAAAGAGCCTACGCAATTACTGACTATTTTGATAAACACACGATTCATCCTCACCCAGAATTTACCTTAGATGAGCACCTGATGGGACATGGTCGACAACAGCTAAGCGATAAAATTTGGGTCTATCATATGATGGAAGATATGGCTGCTCTTACCGCGTCAAACGAATACTTAAGGAGGTCGTGACTAAAGCTTGCTTTAAATGGACATTATAGTATCCATTAAAGCTCTATTTCTTGAGTTTTGGATACCATAATATCCAGTATTTATGGATAAGGGTGTCAACTATTCATCGGATTCATTGACTATGATTTTGAAATACTTTTTGTTTTTTCTACAAATGAATCAAAGTCACTAACTTCTTTTGCTTGGTTAACACGGCGCTGGTCGGAAAAGCTCTCATATTGCTCTTCAGCCAGCTTTTTAGCTGCTGCATGAGAAACCTTGCCAGCACCTTCAAGAATGTCATGCTCGTTAAACTCTAAAAATGCATCTAGTTTATCTGCCCATTGCTCCATCGTTACAGCTCTGCGTTTGCTGGCCTGATTTTCAGCGTAGTCTAGATACATTGTGACAATACGATTGAGTGAAGTGAGTTCTGCTTGAGTTAGATAGTTTTTGGCAACGGATACATCTTTCTTTGTCACTTTGTTCCCAGAAAAATGAGTTAACCCCATGTTGGGTTGTTGACTGTCTGCGCGTTCGGCTATTAGCTCTGCTGCTGTGTGGCCATGAATAGCCCAATGCAACTTATTCTGTACCGTCGCAAAAAATTGCTGACTAATCGGTGCCTTGGCATTGTAATCACTCGACGTAGCGTAGATATCTGTAATCTTCTGATAAAAGCGACGTTCAGAGGCTCTAATGTCGCGAATACGTTCAAGTAGTTCATCAAAGTATTCGCCGCTCAAGTCTTTATCTGGGTTTTTAAGGCGCTCGTCATCCATTACAAAGCCCTTGATCAAATACTCTTTAAGCAATGTTGTCGCCCATTGCCTAAACTGCGTTCCGCGATTTGAACGAACTCGATATCCTACTGCTAACACTGCTTCCAAATTATAGTGGTCGAGTAGTCGTTCCACGTCCCGTGTGCCCTCACGGGCAACTGTCCGGAATTTCCGGATAGTTGCATCAGGAGCCAGTTCTCCTTCGTTGTATATGTTTTGAATATGCTCACTAATGGTTTTAGGGGACTTTTCATACAGCTCGGCTAGCTGTTTTTGAGTTAACCATAGTGTTGGCTCCCCACCCTCTCCTGCTTCTAATTTAAGGTGCAGGCGAACTTTTCCATCTTCGCTGGTAAATAAGGCTAAGGGGGAGTTCATATTTTTCTTCCTTGCTATCTGGAGTTATGTATAGAAGTCGATTTGCTAGCCATAGTATCTCTAGTTTTAGCCAAACCATCAATCAAGTGTATATCAACTAGTAGTTTGGAAATCGATTTACCTAGATCATTGAGGCGTAAAGAAAACGACCATTTATTTTGCGCTTGTACCAATTACCTAATTTGAAGCAAAACAACTTGTAAAGATGTAAATAAACTCGTAAAGTTTTCTACGTAAAGAAAAGGTACCTTTATTTTATGAAGATAGGTTATGCAAGGGTAAGTACTGAAGATCAGTTACAAGATGCTCAAATTGATGCATTAAATAGTGCTGGATGTGAAAGAGTTTATCGAGAAAGCTTTAGCGGCAAATCAAAAAATCGTCCAGAGCTTGAGCGTATGATAGATGCATTAAGAGAAGGTGATATTGTCATCGTCCAACGATTGGATCGTTTAGGGCGGAGTTTAAAAGATCTTATCGAACTACTAGATGGCTTTAAACAGCAAGGGGTACAGTTTATTTCACTCAACGAAAATATCGACACCACCACTGCCGTGGGTGAATTAGCATTCCATATGATCGGTTCCATTGCACAGTTTGAAAGAAGGCTTATTTCGGAAAGAACTAAGGCTGGTCTTGATGCCGCGCGTGCGCGGGGGCGGAAAGGTGGTCGTAAAGCAAAGCTTTCCTCAACAGATGTAAAGAAAGCTCGTGCAATGTTAAGTGATCCGGAAATGACTAAAGCTGAAGTTGCGGTTCACTTTGGAATTAGCAGACCAACATTAAACAAATGGTTAGAAATATACTCATCTTAATAAGCGCGGCGTCTTGTTAAATGGTAGATTTTTTCTATTTGTAATAATATTCGACAGTCAACAAACAAAATTTTGTGATGTTCTCACAAATACAAGAGGATTAGATGGCTATACAAGTTTTATCATTTTTTACAGGAGCTGGCTTGTTAGATCTTGGTATGCACCAAGCTGGCTTCGATGTTGTATGGCGAAATGAATATCACATTCCTTTTGTAAAAGGCTTCAAGCACGGCTTTGCAAAAATGCATGACGCTTGTATTGATGATTTCCCTGTCTGTACAAGCTCAATTGAAGATCTCACGCCATATTCGATTAGACAGGAGGCTTTTAGCAGCAAAATTTGGCCTGATCTTTTTGGTGTTATAGGAGGACCTCCTTGTCCTGATTTCTCTGTAGCAGGAACTAACAAAGGAAGCTTCGGTGATAACGGAAAACTTACCGGATTATATTTCGATCAAATTGTGGGGCTTCAACCAACATTTTTCATTTTTGAAAACGTTAAAGGTATCCTATCAAATTTAAAGCATAGAGAATACCTAACTGAACAAATCCATAAAGTATCCAAAGACTATGTATTTGATATAAAAATTATGAATAGTCTTGATGTTGGCGTTGCGCAGGACAGAGAGAGGGTAATCGTAGTTGCTTTTCATAAGTCATATCTGCATGACGTAATAAATGCCGATGATTTAAAAGAATTAGAATCGAGAAATAGATTACTTTTAAGCAAACTGTTACACCCTAATAGCTATAAGAAACATAATTGGTTCACATGGCCAACGATCAATAAATTTGAAAATGCTAAAAGTAATTTTGAGTGGCCAACTACTAACCCTTTTGGTGCTGAAGAAATAACACGACCAAAGAATTTACCCCTTGAACTTTGCGTAGGTAATTATTTAGAAAATTTAGAACACCTTGATAACCAAAATGAATTCTTTACACCAAAAAGTGATAAGTTTTTTTTAGTTGAAGAGGGCGATGTTTCGAGAAAATCATTTAAGCGACTTCATCGTTGGCGATATAGTCCGACCGCAGCTTATGGTAATAATGAAGTTCATTTACATCCTATGCTACCGAGAAGGATCTCTGTGAGAGAAGCAATGAGGATTCAAACTATACCTGATAACTTTTCCCTGCCTAGAGAAATGACTTTATCAAATAAATTTAAAACAATAGGTAATGGAGTTCCTGTTAAATTGGCTAATCATATAGCTCAAGAAATATATAGGTTTTTCGATTGTCCTACATATGCGTTAGGGAACTAAATGAAATTTCAAGATATTTTACAAGATATTGAAGGATTAGTTGGACTAGAACTAAAAGCAGTAAATCCGAAGACAGCTAACTTGACAGTGGTAGAACTAGATCATGAAGGAGAGAAGTTTCTTTTCAAGCTCTCATCAAACGGCAGAGTGCAATCGAGGCCTTTTGCTCACTTAGAAACTATATGGAACGAGTTACTTGTAAATAGTGTAGCAAATGTAGAAGTGGTCTTAGAGGGAGCAAATTCAAGTAGACATGTTCCTGAAACGATTATTGCTAATTTGCCCTATGTAGAGCATTTTAAATATGATCGAAAAAAGCACTTGTATCTATCTGGTGAAAGCTCCCATGAGCTGGGTGAGTTAAAAGAAGCTAAAGCTAGTGATGTAAAAAAGCTCAGGTTAGCGTTGGATAACTTCAAAAACTTTGACCGTGTTGAGTTCTCAAATGAATTTGAAGAAACTCTTGAAAGCTTTGATTCAGCTCTAAAAGAAGCGAGAATTAAATTTCCCGGAGAGTTTAGTACATCAAAGTTAAGTGTCATAGAAAGTAGTTTTACTGAGCTACTAAATAGACTTAAAGGAACCTATATAGAACCAGCTTTCAAAGATAATCGAGCTAATGACTACATAAGTACTCTAGATTCTGTGGAAGATACGATCGAGTTAGATGCTCCAGAGATA
Organism: Alteromonas gracilis; assembly: GCF_036870955.2. Taxonomy (GTDB): domain Bacteria; phylum Pseudomonadota; class Gammaproteobacteria; order Enterobacterales; family Alteromonadaceae; genus Alteromonas; species Alteromonas gracilis_A. Next base: position 4,443,915 of record NZ_CP145482.2, on the reverse strand, counting down.
ATAGGGTACGAAGGAGGCACTCTACCTGAAATAGAGGGAAGTGAAGATTATTCAGATGAACTAGACGACAGCAACCAATTATCTACGACAAGAATAAGGTTTAACCCTACAACTGTATCACTAATATACGATCGACTATTGCACAAAGAAATAGAACTACAGCCTGACTTTCAACGAAAGGGAAGAATATGGAGTCCGCACAACAAAAGTGCTTTGATTGAATCGATTTTAATCGGGTTGCCAATTCCAACGTTTTACTTTGCTGAACGGTTAAATGGCTCTTGGGTAATAGTTGATGGGTTACAACGTACAACGACTCTTTTTGATTTTATTAGTAACCAGTTCAGTCTGAAGGAATTAAAATTCCTTAAACCGCTAAATGATAAATGTTTCGACGAGCTTCCTAGACCTTATCAACGCAAAATTAGAGAATATCAACTTCACTGCCATATTATTTCGATTAAAAAAGATAGTGATACGATGGTGAGGGAGCTATTTCAGCGAATTAACACTTATGGTGTTAAGATGAGTTATCAAGAGATTCGCTGTGCATTATACCCCGGAAGTTCAGTCAAATTTTTAAGATATATTGCAGAAAGTAAACCATTTCAACTAGCAACCTTTGGTAAAATACAGCCAAAGCGTATGAAAGATATGGAGTTGGTTTTAGGTGCTGTTTCACATATTTTATTTGGATACAAAAACTTTTCAGAAACAAAGTTTGATAGTTTTTTAACTAAAGCAATGCAGGCATTAAACAAAAGAAAGCAGATTACCGCTCACTGGGCTGATCCTAGCACCTTGTTGTTAAATCCAAACCCCGAAATAGACAATTATCCTACCTATGAGGAAGATAAGTCAGATCCTCTCTTCAATGAAATCCTGTCTCGCTTTAATTCTGCATTAAATTTAGCGAGCGATATATTCGGTCAAAGTCGATTTAAGAAAGAAGTTGGTGGCACTGTTGTTAGCAAACCGCTGTTTGAGTTGATTATTTCTGTTTTCGCACTTTTGGAGTCAGAACAAAGAGAGAAGCTTAAAAACTCTTCCAAAGAATTTAAAACTAAGTTTTATAAATTAGTTAACGGCAGCATTAGCCCATATGTCGACTGGGAGTCAGAGCATTACAAAGAGTTAGGAAGAGGTTTCGAGTATTCAATAAGCCAATCTACAGGTAAACGAGTAACAATAGTTTATCGCTTTGATAACTTCATTTCTCTATTGAGCGACCAATTAGGGGAAGAGCTAAAAATAAAAGGAATTATAGAAAACACATGATCACTGAAGTAAATTTATTAAACTTTAAGAGTTTTAGTAATATATCTATCAAACTTTCGAATTTAAATATTTTAACCTAAGCATAAATGGCACAGGAAAAAGTACGATAATTCAAAGTTTTTTGATGATTATGCAATCAGACAATCCAGACTTTGTAGAGTGTAATGGAGAGTTGATTGAGCTAGGGGATTATTCTGATATTCAACATGAAAATGCTCAAGATGATTCATTACTTGTTGAAATCAATGGATTTGGAGAAACGTCCAGCTGGGGCTTTAGTGAGAATCTTGACGCTTCACCTTCTATAGATCAACTTCCGACTATTAACGTAGGGCAGAATACCCTCGATTATTTAAGAACCAACTCTGTATACATTTGCGCTGAAAGGTGGGGACCAAGGCCAAATGTACCTCTGAATTCTTATAACTCAAATCCATATTGGCTTGGAAAGCATGGGGAGTTTACGATCCAGTTTTTACACCGATTAAGTCAAGGTGGGTTCAAAGATAAAACTGGAAACTTAGTTTCAAAACTCCCCGATGATGATCCAAGGCTTTATGACGATGCTGTCGGTCCTCTTATATTTTCGAATATAATTGCTTGGATGGGCGAAATATCGCCAAATGTGAAAATAAATGCCTCAGTAATAAAAGAAGCGATGATTGGTTATAGCTCCTTTAGTTTTGGCAATGGAAAATCACACAAGGCAACTAACGTTGGTTTCGGTATCTCGTACTCGTTGAGTATCGTAACGGCTCTAGTTGCAGCTAAAAAAGACAGTATCGTAATAATTGAAAATCCTGAAGCTCACATTCACCCTAGCGGACAGAGTAAGCTAGGGCAGTTAATTGCTTTAACTGCAAATGCTGGGGTTCAGGTTTTAGTAGAAACTCATAGTGAACACGTGATTAATGGTTCACGCGTAATGATTCGTAAAGAGCTGATTCCAGCTGATGAGTTAAACGTTATGTATGTAGTCAGATTACCTGACCAAGAACAATCTACTGTGCAATGCATTAAAGCAAACAAAATGGGGCAATTGTCAGAATGGCCTGATGGCTTCTTCGACCAACAAACTAAGGATATGAAAACTCTAATAACAGGAGTATAGAGTGCAAGGGATTGTATATTTTGGCCTCCAATCACTAAATGCCAATGAATGGAGTGCACCAAATGATATCGTTAATGATATCAGTCAGCTAAAGAATACAGTTGATATGATTAATAATAGTAGTCATTCGATGGTCAAAGTGCCTCATGATTGGTATGACGAATCATGTTTACCCATAGGCTTTTGGGAAATACTTGAAACTGCTTGCAACGGTGATCAAGGGTTAGTGGGAGTTTTATCTCAACAGCTTTATGATAGTGCCTTAAATAATTGCATTGATAATAACGTTTCGTTTGAATGCATAACTCAAAATGTTCAGAATAATAACCCTTGCCATGAGCAAAAAGAATTCTACGGTGTATTAAAATTAGAAGCGAACTGGAAAGACATTTCGCCTGAATACCATGTGAGTTCAGGTCTTGATTTATATCACTTAGTTTTAAAAGTATTAAGTGAACGACCAATAGATGAATTAAGTTATTCTGATTTATGCAAAAAAGTGTTCACAAACTTAAATTTTCACGGCGGATTTGCAGATTCTTTACTAACACATGGCTCTATTAGTCGGGAATCTAAGTATTCTAGTCCGTCTATTACTGGGATAAATGGGTTTTCGGTATCTACAACGCGTTCCTTGAGAAGTTTAAATGACATAGAGTTAGATGATAAGTCAACTCAGGAAATTCTTTCGGAATTAGCTGCTACCTCTGGTTTTGAATGTACTCCTCAAGGTTCAAATAAAGGACAGCTCAAGTTTACATTCGATTTAAATGGTATTTCAATAGAGGTAAATTGCGAGTTTCATTTCAAAATAAATCGCAACAATTGTTGTGATGGAGTTTATTATCAAGACAGACTTTACTTTGGATTTTATACTAATGAAGGTACAAGAAATATTTATGTAGCCCATAGCGGATGTCATTTGTAAGTTAATGAGCCGGAACAATATCAGTTGTTCCGCATCATCGTACTAGTCAGTGGATATCATATCTTCATATTTCAAATATGTATAATGATAAAGATATTCTTTCATTTTGGTTATAAGTGTACTATCGTAAAACCTACATTGTTGATAGCAAGGTAGGTTTACAGTGAGCAAGAGAAAACCATTAGGGGTCGGTCTAGTTGGATTGTTACAAGAAAATAAAGCGGACCAAAGAAGATATTTGACAAAAGACAATTCATATAGCGAAAAGCATATAAGTTTAGCCGATTGTTTTGATGACTTTAAAACAGAAGCTAAGAGTTTTGAGAGAGACGTCGCAAAGTATTTTCCGTCAGACTGCTTCACCTCAGATTTGCAAAAATACAATCAAATTTCGTTTCGAACCTCAACACAAGCCCCCTGAATATATTATTTCGATACAAAGCCGACGATGGCTATAATCTACACAATAATTTGATTATTAATAGGTTACAAATCGCATCGACAAGTGAGTCTGTAGTAGCCGAATTTTTCGATTTTCTGATCCCACTTTTGGATAGATATGACATACATTTTGTAATTTTTGAAAGCTGTCGCGAGTGCGAGGGCGAGCTAGTTTCTTTTGTGAACAAACTTAGATTTCGTACGTCAGAGAGCGCAGAGAACACGTTTTATACGGATATTCACAGCCTGACAGAGAATTTAAGAGCGTATCTCATCCTCAATTAGATTGTTACTCAATTTATAGCGATTTTCTCAATTGACGGGCACTGCGCCCGTTTTGCCTGTCACGAGATAGCGAAAAGTTAGAAAGCTCAAATAAAAACCTATCTAGTAAAGTCTAGTCGATTCTCAGCTAGTGCGTAGGATCAAATGTTAAAGCTCCTCCTTATCTGTTAACTGCGCAATCATCTCAATGATCTTGGAGGCATCGTGTGGGTCAAAGTTAATCTTTATATTCTGAGCATATGAATAGACAACTTGTCCATCCTTACCCACGATTGCAAAAGCGACTGCCTCGTCGATCATCTCTTTAAACATGTTATTGACATCTTGAGTTGGTATTTCCATAACCTTGCTGCCTTAATATTGTCAATCACTCAAGCTGAGCGGTCTGGGGCTATTTAGACGTGCGTAATCGAGCATGAAGATATTTAATATTTACTATTTTTTGATTGTCAGAAAGAAACCACAAGTCATTCAAATAATAGTGTAGATATCGAAAAAGCATTGAAAAATAGTTCGCTCTAAGTGACTGTGAACCCGCTTTTTCCGTAGAGAATTTGAGCGATTCATGGTATAACTATTATAACGATTATGAAATTTATAAAGTTATATAACCAATGTAAGGTGAACTTTGCGTTTAAATTTCAATCCGCCAAAAAAGTTCTTTTTTTGTGCTTTTAAAACCTTGCCATTTTTGGCAATTCGCGTGTCAAAGTCGGCAATCTCTTTTCCAAATTTGGCAAAAGTGTTGCCAAAAGCTCGCACTCATGCAGAGCGAATTTAGTACACTTTTTCTTCTGGCTTTTACCCTCATATTTCAATATTCGGTATATCAGACGCTTGTGATCTTAAGTGCTGTGTTCGTGCCAAGATATGCGCTTGCACCTCAGCCATGTATTGTCGGTCGTCTTCGGTAAAAAGCGGTTCTTGAGTTATTGTTTCGATAAATGACTGCTGTGTAAGTATGGCTATGACTTTATTTGCCAAATCACCTAACTGGCGCGACAAGAGCTTTTTATTCACCCCGCAGGTTTCTGCGAAATCAGCCATTTGATAGGCGTTAATGCTGTCGGGGTCAAACTCATCGCCCATCGCCATAGCAAGTACATGCTTAAACTGCGGGAACATGGCAACATTTACTAAGTCATAGGCTGGCGTGAATCGACTATTGCGCTTATCAAAAAACAGGGAGACGTTTTTTCCGTGACTGTCGTAGTTGCTTATCATCAAATTAAATAACTGCCAATTGATAAGCCATTGAAGACTCTCAACAGGCGATGTCATGGTTTTTGCCAGTTCAAAGAGTCGGGGCAAGCTTGCGCCGTCCCGAATGTGTTGTACATCCCTGCCATCACCTAGGTTTCGTTCGTATTTGTAGTCTCGCGGTAGGTTAAGCGCTTGGCAGCCGTCAATCACGTGTCTGCGAAAGACTTTGGATTGCTCAGGCGCATATTTTCGATCAAATCGTTCCACAATCAGTGCCGGGTATTGTTCAAAGCGAGTGAACTGCACGTATGCGGTGGGTAGACCTACTGCCTTTGATAGTTTCATACAGAAGTATTCGTTGAGTACAAGATTGGGGCAATTCTGCTTTTCAAATTTGAGAATGTGCGTTGAACACAATGTCCCATCGCCAAACCCAATTTGGCCTTTCTTATCTATGAATATGTTGAGCTTGTCTTGTACGCCAGCCACACTCAGGCGTGGTTTGTCATCCCATGTTATTAGGCCAATATCTTCCTTGTTGGCAAGCCGCGTTACCAGCTCCTCATATTCTATCGCTCTAAATTGCGGCTCACATGCCTCTGGTAAAACTTCTGAGCTTTGTTTTATCGCTTCAAATGAAATGGCCCCGGCCAAATCTTTGCCAATGGCCCTTACTTGGGAATAAACATTTTTTTCTGAGACGCCGAGATGCTCCGCTAAGAGTTTTCGGGCTTCTCCTTCAGGTAAGGCATTATCAATGTAGTTATAGGCGACTTCACGAGAATGAGCGTTATCCAGTGTTAACGATGGAGAAAGTGGGTAGCCTGTTTGCTGCCATTCCTGCTCATATTCAAGTTTGAGCAGATTAGTACTTTTATCTAAAGTTAACGTGCCAATACGTTGTTCTGCTAAGTAGATGAGCAGAGTGTATTCTGAGGGCTGGTTGATATTGTCTGCTGGCATTCTTGCTATACCCACTCGTCATCGCTGACACCTGAGTTATGTCGTTTTTCAAGCGAAGGTGACGTAAGCTTGATACCCAATCCATGTAGCACGGCAAATGTCGCAGCGAGGGTGCAATTATCATTGCCATTTTCAATGCGAGATAAGGTATTGATACCCACATTACATAGCGCAGCACAATCAGCGAGTTTCATGCCCATCTCTGTGCGCTTAGCTTTAATCAATTGCCCTAACACCAGTACGTTATCAATAAATGCTGTCTCAGGCATTTTTGAGGTAGTGACTTTCTTTGCCATCGCTTTACTCTAATATTCATTAGTACCAGTGATTATAGGCAGATATTAATGAATGACAAGTTTATTCACCGCTAGCGGTGATTTTATGAAGAACGATTCATTGAAATGTAATAATTCACTCATATCGGTGAATTATTGAGTGGTTAGTCATGTTACTATTCATCGTTCACTAGCATTGCTGAATACCACTGAGGCGCAAAACCGTCCAGATAGCAGCGATACAAGTGTCATCTGCATGCTCTGGGTTAAGTCGCTCGCGATCAGTGCTTATATCCATTTCTTTCGAAAACCTCTTTTGATATCTTTCCGGTACCAACTCTACGATATTTTTAAGCTTGAACATCATATTCTCTTCATTCCTTGAGTGGCTGCCTTCATAGTTGATCTGCTGTAGAAGTTTCGTGGTCTTTGGAATGTTGAACGTATGAAGCAATCCGTAACCCGAAGTAAGGTCTGAAATGCGATCAAAAATATAATCTTTGGGGTCGCCCACCTGATTAAGATAATCTAAGGTTAAACGCTCCTTCGTGGATAGGGAATAGCTATTGTTCAGCCATTCATCGTCCGGCATTACGTACCAATGGTAGGCGGCACCCTGCGCCAATAAGCCAACGGAAGTTGGGTATTGTTCTGAGTCATCACAATACACAATGAGGACAGGAGGAAAGAATTTTAATTCAGGATAATACATAACGTTTCCATTTTAAGATTCCGCTGAGACAAGCTCAGCATTTTTTCTATTGCCCCTAAGGTTAGTGGTTATGGCTTACCTTCGTTAGGGGTAGCAATAGCGTGACTAACCGAATCAGCGCATCCGAACTCTCAACAAGTAAGCCATAGCCGTCAAAGTTTTTTTCAACATCCTTGGGGGTTAGTTCATATACTTTTCAGCTATGGCTATCTCGCTCAAATTAAAATTAGCACAGCAATATTCAAGATGATATTTGGTTGTGTTTTGATACTAATTCGCTGCTAAGCTACAGGTTACTGATCGTCATTGGCTTATATTGAATAAGGGGCATCACCAAGTCAGCCAGTCGGTTTAATGCGTCTACACGCTCCGGAAAAAAGCCATAGCAGTCGTACGTTTTTTCAACGCCCTTTAGACTGTGGTTCATACACTTCTCCGCCACATCACGGCGTACACCCAACTTGGAAAGTAAGGTACGAAACGTACGTCTTAAATCATGTAATGTGAAGTGATGGACACCTTCTTCCTTCATATAATTTGGTCCCCGCTTACGGTTACCATAGCTAATGCCAAACAAGCAGGCGACAGCATCATTTATAGTATCCGGTGAGATGTGAGGATGCTTGCTGGCCCGGCGTTTGGGGAAAAGATACTCATGGTCGCCACTAAGAAGGTGGAGATCTTGAAACAACGGTAATACTTTATCTGGGATGGGGATCACTAACGCCGCATCGGTTTTAGTGGTGTTTGCGAACAACTTAAAGGTCTGCCGCTTAAGATCGACTTGTTCCCACTTAGCTGAGAGCAGTTCCATTTTTCGATTGCCTAATAGCAGTAATAGCGCCAATGCAATATAGGTACTGCGCGGGATCTTGATAGGATGCTCGCGAAATACGGCAAATGCTGACTCAATTTCTTGCTCTTCTAGGAAGCGCTGCCTCTTAGTGTCTGTGCCTCCTGCATCATCAACTTGCGAGAATTCTTGGGCAATATTGACCGTGACTGCGCCATATTTTGTCGCTAAACGGTAAACGCGTTTGATAAACAATAGCACCTGATTGGCAATAGCTGGACGGCCGGAGTCCAACACACGCTGGATAACGTTGTCGATGTCATAACTATGAATGCGGTCGATGCGAATGTTACCTAGGTGTGGCTTTATCTCATTGTTGTACACCCGTTCGTATACGTGCGCAGTCTTTATTTTAGTGCGTTTCTTTTCTAAGTATTTGTTAGCACAATCATCAAAGGTCACGAGCTTTGGTTGCTTTTGACGTTCAATATCTAGTTTCGGATCGATGCCGTCATTTAGCTTTTGTCGGCAATCAATCGTGAGCTTAATGGCGTCTTCAAGATCAAGCAGCTCTTCATGCCCCTTGCCATAACCACCAATTTTATACTGACGTCGTTTACCAAATAATTGGTAACGGATGATCCAACTGGCCGTACCTTTGGATTTCACATCAAGATAGAGACTAGGGTAGACGCTTTCGAAAGTGGGTTGGCCGGATTGAACCAGCGCTTCAATATGTTTTGCAGTTTGCGAGATATCCATCAACTTTCCCTCATTATTCGGAACAAAAATTGCGAACAAAATGAGGGGGAAGTTGGACCAAAAGTCACCACTTTGGTCACCACTTGGGGCTTAAATTAGCTTATTTTTTTATTAGCTAGGATAAATAAATGGTGACTAATCCTTAAAAAAGCATGTTAAATCGCCAATTTAAGCCCAAAATATACTAGAAAACTTGTTATTCTATGTTTTGGATCTGCTCGCGCATTTGCTCAATAAGTACCTTGAGTTCAACCGCTGATTGCGTGATATCGGTGCTGATTGACTTAGAGCCTAATGTGTTCGACTCGCGGTTAAACTCTTGCATCATGAAATCTAGACGACGACCTACCGCCCCACCTTTCTTCAAGATATTGCGGGTTTCCGCAACGTGAGCGTTAAGGCGGTCTAGCTCTTCTGCAACGTCCACTTTTTGGGCCAGCATAATCATTTCTTGCTCAAAACGACCAGCGTCCAGTTCTACTTTGGCCTCTTCAAAGCGTGTTTGTACTTTTTCGCGTTGCCACACCATGATTTCTGGCATTCTGGCGGCCACTTTTTCTACTTCTACCTCAATGGCGTCTAAGCGTTGGGTGATCATGCCCTTAAGTGCTTCGCCTTCAGTCGCACGTGCACTAATAAAATCGGTGAGTGCTTGGTCGAATGCGTTCATCACATCGCCGTGAATGGTATCCATATCGGCTTCTTCGGCAGCGATGACGCCAGGCCAGCGCAATACATCTAGTGGATTCACGCCTGTAGACTGTCCGTGAGACTGCACCCAGTCAGCGGCATTAAGCACTTGCTTGGCTAATTCTTCGTTAAGGCTAAGCTTGGTTACAGCTGCATCGTTGGCCGTAAAACGTAAGGCACATTCTACTTTTCCGCGGGCCAGTTTCTTGCGAAAGCGTTCGCGCAGTACTGGCTCAAGAGAACGAAACTGTTCAGGAAGTCGAAAATAGGTTTCCAAGAAACGCTGATTAACTGAGCGAATTTCCCAAACCGCAGAGCCCCAGTCTTTTTTAGTTTCAACGCGCGCAAACGCTGTCATGCTGTAAATCATAAAATTCCTTAAGGTTTAAATGAAACCCTGCAAAAACAACGCGAATATTACGCATTGTATACACTGTTCTTAAAGGCAGGCTTTCTTGTTCCCTTTATATTAGCGCACAAAACCCCATTTCTATACAAAGTTCGTTTTTAACGCTTAAGGGTATTGCGTTATACTTAGCACCAATATTGTGTTGCGTACCATTTTGCTTTTTACAAAGCTTGTTTTTAACTACGTGGCACGGCCTCATTTTTAGCATTTACGTTGTGGAGAACACTATGCGTCCAAGCGGCAGAACCGCCAGTCAAATTCGCCCAGTTACAATTACTCGTCAATACACTTGCCACGCTGAAGGCTCTGTGCTGGTGGAGTTCGGTAACACGAAGGTTTTGTGTAACGCGACGGTAGAAGAAGGTGTGCCACGCTTTATGAAAGGCCAAGGTAAAGGTTGGATTACTGCTGAATACAGCATGCTTCCTCGCGCTACGCATACGCGAAGCGGTCGTGAGGCGGCGCGCGGCAAGCAAGGTGGCCGTACGCTTGAAATTCAACGTCTTATTGCACGTTCACTTCGTGCTGCTGTCGATTTACAGCTTTTAGGCGAAAACACTATCACTTTAGACTGTGATGTTATCCAAGCTGACGGCGGCACGCGTACAGCGTCAATCACAGGTGCATGTGTGGCATTGGTTGATGCTCTTACCTTTATGCGTAGCAAAGGCATTATCAAAACTAACCCGCTTAAGCACATGATTGCGGCACTGTCGGTAGGTATTTATGAAGGTACACCGATTGCGGATTTAGAGTATACCGAAGACTCTGCTGCTGAAACTGACATGAATATTGTAATGACTGAAACGGGTAAGCTTATTGAAGTGCAAGGCACAGCAGAAGGTGAACCGTTCTCATTCGAAGAGCTAGACGAGCTGCTTAAAATTGGTAAGCACGGTCTGCGTGAGTTGTTTGATATTCAAAAAGCAGCATTAGCATAAGAGGTCATCATGAAAGCGTTTCAGCGAGATTTTATTGAATTTGCTATTGCCCGAGGCGTACTTAAGTTTGGAGAATTCACGCTTAAATCTGGTCGCGTAAGCCCGTACTTTTTTAACGCGGGTTTATTTAACTGCGGCGGCGATTTAGCCAAGCTAGGACGCTTTTATGCCGACGCGTTGATGGATGCAGGCGTAGAGTTTGATGTGCTATTTGGTCCAGCCTATAAAGGTATTCCAATTGCCACCACAACGGCTGTTGCCCTTGCCGATTCACACAACCTTGACGTGCCTTATTGTTTTAATCGTAAAGAAGCCAAAACCCATGGTGAAGGCGGCAATTTAGTGGGCAGTCCGCTTGAAGGGCGCGTAATGCTTGTTGACGATGTGATTACCGCAGGTACGGCCATTCGTGAATCGATGACGCTTATTGAGCAGCAACAAGCCAGCTTATCAGGTGTGTTAATTGCCCTTGATAGACAAGAGCGTGGTAACGGTGAGCTGTCGGCGATTCAAGAAGTGGAAAGAGACTTCGGAACGCGCGTAATTTCAATAGTATCGCTGGCAGACGTGGTAGCCTATTTGACTGAAAAAGGTGGCCATGATGAGCAGATTAGTGCAATAAACACCTATCGTGAAAGCTATGGCATCTGATTTCGAAAGTGCGTTTAACGGTGCTAGCACGCATTTAGATGCGTTGGGACTTCGCTGCCCAGAGCCTGTCATGATGGTGCGTTTAAACATTCGAAAACTGGCCGATGGTGAAACGCTGTCGGTGACCGCGGATGACCCATCAACGGCAAGAGACATTCCCAGTTTCTGTCGCTTTATGGACCATACATTAGTGGCGTCGCAAACCGATGAGATGCCCTATCAATATGTGATCAAGAAGGGGCGCGAGTAGCGCCTCTACTTTTCTCCCACAACAGCTTGTAAAAGTAGCTTTTGTAACGCTTGTTTGCTTTGTGCACACGTGCAGTGAATATCACTCATATGCAGGTTTTCACCGCTTAGCATTTTGCGCAGTACTGATGCTCTGACGTTTAACGAAATAAAGTTGTCATCGTGTTGGTGTTGTTTTGACGGCATAACATTCTCCTTTTTTTCGCATTGCTAGTGCGATGCAATGTTCACCATGTGTTGCGATTGGAAAGGAACACTCATTCTTTCAATGGCGTACTGAATTGTGCTAATCAATCGGCACACGTTGGGGCTGCTTAAGCATGAAGTGGCATTACCGCAATAAGCTGTTGTTGGCATTCTTGCAGTATTGTGTGCGCCTCGCGCTTTTTACTGTCACTTCGAAGCAAAGAATACAAATACAGGCCCAAACTACCAAACGCTGCGATGTCGTGTTTTACAGTCTCGCTGTGCTGTTGGGTCGTGGGCTGAAGTGAAGTAAGCACAACTTTTGCCGTTTCAAATGCTTGATAGCTCAGTGTGCGAGCTACGTGCACATCTCCTTGCTTGTGTGCCTTTTGAGCTTGATGTTGCGATAATAAACGATGTTCGCGGGCGCTAGATGGATTGAGCTGAAGCCATTTGCGATAAACTGGGCATAGTCGCTGAGTATTCATATTTTCACCTCCGTTTTAAACAACATTAGTGCAAATGAGAATCATTATCAAATGTAAAGTTCAAAAAATTATCGTAGTAAATCGATAAAAGTGTTTAACACCATAATCCAGAAACAGGGCTAGCGGAAAAGGTTGGATAACCACCACAGTAACAACACCAGCACAGTAATAGCGATGACAGCTTTCATACGATAGCGCCTTATCAGCTGCTCTGCTCTTTCTCCGGTATAATATACAACAACGGCAAGGCCGAAATAACGTAATGACCTTGCTATTACCGTGGCGAGAAGAAATAGCCCAAGGGAAAATTGCGTAGCCCCAGCAGCAAGCATGGCAACCTGAAATGGGATAGGTGCAATACCAAGCGTCATTACAAACCAGAATCCTTGGTTTTGCATTTGCTCTTTTACGTTGTCGAATTGTGATTGGCTGAAAAATGTGTTGATAGCCCATTGCCCAATAAGGTCAAACAGATAGTAACCCAAGGCGTAGCCAAACAGCGCACCAACAACACACCCTACGGTCGCCATTAGCGCGATAAGCCACAGCGAGTCTCGTCGCGCCTGCATCAGCGGTATCATAACCGCTTCAAGGGGGATCGGCACAATGGTTGATTCAAGAAATGAAGCAAGCGTTAACCCGGTAAGCATGTGCTTAGAATCAACAATTTGTTTAGTTTTCTTTTTTACCTTCTTACCGAGTGCCATGTAACCCTTTCATTTATTACTGCTTGTAGATAACGCCATCCTTCATAACAAACGTGACGCTTTCCATGAGTGAAATATCTTCTAGCGGGTTTCCTGCAACAGCCACGATATCGGCATATTTCCCTGGCGCTAATGTGCCAAGAATGTCGCTTACACCTAGCAGTTGCGCACTATTTACGGTAGCGCTGAGAAGTGTGTCTGCAGGCGCCATGCCTGCTTCTACCATGAGCGCAAACTCTTTGGCATTATCACCATGGGCAGAAACGCCGCTATCAGTACCAAAAGCAATTTTTACGCCTGCTTTGTGAGCGCGTTCAAAGGTTTTTTGAATTAACGGGCCGATGGCAGCTGCTTTAGGCCTAACTAATTCTGGGAAATAGCCATCAATTTTGGCTTTATCAGCAACAAATCTACCTGCCAAAATGGTAGGTACATAAAAGGTGCCTTTCGATTTCATTAATTCTCGAATTTCGTCATCCATGTATGTGCCGTGTTCAATAGAATCGACACCCGCCTCAATGGCGCGCTTCATACCTTCTTTGCCGTGCGCATGTACTGCGACCGTCATGCCATAGTCTTTTGCAGTTTCAACGATAGCCTCTAATTCATCCGTCATAAATTGCGGGTTCTGTCCGCTTTTGGCAACGCTGAGTACACCACCTGTAGCGGTAATTTTTATTAAGTCTGCGCCGTCTTGATATCGGGTTCTTACTGCTTCGCGGGCTTCAATTTCACCGTTTACCACACCGTGTTTAGGGCTGACGTCAGGGCGTAGTGCATGGGAAAATCCATTGCTGGGGTCCGCATGGCCTCCGGTGGTGGCAATCGCTTTGCCTACTGTGTAAATACGAGGGCTAGGTAGCGATACCTTTACTAATGGCGTTGCGAAGGGCGATAGTTTCATTATAACTGTCGCCTAGGTTTCTTACCGTAGTGAAGCCAGACTGCAGCGTGGTGTGTGCATAGTCTGCCGCGCGAAGTGCTAAGTCTGCTTCGTTAAGCGAGAACTTTTCCAAATACGTTTGAGGCCCGCCGTGCTGCGATGAAAGATGCACATGCATGTCCATCAGCCCTGGCATGATGGTGTGGTCTTTTAAGTCTATGACAATGTCATTAGGACCAGCCTCAACAAACCCCTTTTTTAATGCTTTAATCTTGTTGCCTTCTACAACAAGGGTAACGTTTTTTTGTAGTGTCGTAGAGGTGCTTGGTAAATGCTTGGCCTGCGTAAATAAGGGTGTCGGCTAAGGCTGAAGTACACAACAAAGAAAAGCTGGCTGCGAGCCCAAGTGTTAGCAAGGTATTTTTCATGACGGTTCTTTTTGGTTGTTTTTTAAACTATAACTAAAGCGCTTACGCAACGCTATGTGTTTACTTCACCAATAACAAACTCTGTGTCACCCGAGTGCAGGGTAAATTGCGTGGTGTTTGCTGTTGTAGTTTCACGTGCCAAGTCTAACAGCTGGTAATAGACATTTTGATGCAGCCTTGCCCATAGGTTTCGGCGTACACATATGTAGGGGATTGGTGTGGCATCGGCGTCTTTCATCGTCGCAGGCGGTAAACGCAACTCTAATTGAGACGGGTCTTTTAATACAATGACATCGCCAGTCTGTGTAGTAAAAGTGAAGTGAGTTTGGTTGGTGCTATCGTCAATGCGCTTTTGCCATTGTGTTATCAGAAAAGGCGTATCTTCAACGGTTATCCCCACTTTTTCTACAGGTGTGACTAAAAAGTAATTGTCGCCCTCTCGTTTGAGCACCGAAGCAAAAAGCTGCACCAGACTTGCTCTGCCAATAGGACTGCCTTCATAAAACCACCTGCCGTCCAGTGCTATAGTGAGATTGATGTCGCCGCAGAAATCTGGATTCCATTTTTCTACTGGAGGCAAAGGGCGCGTCTTCGATGACGTGCCCTTCAACTGCTGCTGGAATCTAGTTAGATCCACGCTCTTCTACCAGCACTTTAAGTTCACGCAGTTTGGCTTTAATGCGACGCATGTTGTCAGGGCCTGTGCGCAATAATTGCTTTTGAGGCTCGTTAAGATTTTCCAACCGCTCATCTGCGTATTTGTAGGCAACAGAGTCGGTATATACCTCTACAGGGACAGGTACTTCAGGCGTATCTAGCAATTGGTCTATTGCGTCTAACAGTACAGTATTAAAGTCTTTATCTGGATCACCAATCTCTGCATACTTCGCCTGAATATCGTCCTTGTACATGGCGTATACGTTAAGTAATCCTTCATTATCGAATGACTCAAGCATATTGACGTAAGGCGTGTAGCGCTTGTAACTTGCCGCATCAATCCATTGTTTTCCAGCTTGTGAATACACGCGGAAATTTTGCTCAGGTGGCGTAAGCAGTTGATGATTAGGCGCCATTTCATCATTAGCTAAGTTGGTTACAGAAACCACAAAGCGCTGCAGTAGCCCTTCATTAACCAGCATGCGATTAACTGAAGACTCGTCGGCCGTTGAATTTTCTAAAAGCGATGACTTGATCGCTGGGTCGCTAACGTCAAGCGGCTCGGGCTTTTCTTCAACCACCTCAGGTAACGGTTCCACAACCTCTTTTTCTTCCAACTCAACAGTTGGAGCTACAGGCTGTGTTTCAAATACTTCCGGCTCGATAGCTGGCGGTGCTTGAGGCTCCACAACTTCAGGTTCAGGTGCTTCTACCACTTCAGGCTTGTCGTCGCTAGGCCAAAATACCACGGCCAGAATGACGATAAGAACAATACCGACAATGACAAAATGTGGCGCTAACGATTTCTTTTCTGACGACTCGCTCATATTGACTCCGTTACGAAAACTATCCTCGTGTAATACTACCAGAGATAACACCTAATATTAGAAGTTCAAGCAAGAGATTTGTTCCCGAAATAGGAAAATTCCTTTATTTGAACACGTTTATAACGTTTCAAAGTTACTTTTCGATTGCTTTATCTCAGTATTACCCTGTCTTTGAACTAAATGTAGTTGAAAATCGGACGGTCTGTAAAACAATCTCAACGCGCATAAATGTAAAATCTTCAATAATTTATCAAACATTTGTTTAACATTTGGGCGCGTATGATCTAATGTATGTGCCATGACCGTGATACTGTTTGCTATCCCCCTGTTTTTTCTGTTAATTGGTATAGAGCTTATTGTCGATTACAAGCGCAAAACAGGCCATTATCGTACGAACGATGCCATTACCAGCTTGACTGCTGGGGTATTATCGCGGGTGGTTGCAATTGGCCATCAACTTATCCCTTTTACTGTTTACATACTGGTGTATGACGCCGTAGCGTTATTCTCTTTACCTGACACATGGTGGGTATGGATAGTAGCGTTTGTCGCCTATGATTTTTTCTATTATTGGAATCATCGAATGGGTCACGAGATGAGTATCTTGTGGGCTGCGCACGTCGTCCATCATTCGAGTGAAGATTACAACTTAACCACAGCATTAAGACAAACCAGCGGTGCCTTATTCAGCTGGATATTTTACCTTCCTCTCGCGCTGCTTGGGTTTGAGCCTGCAATGATTATTACTGTGGGTGCATTAAACCTTGTTTATCAGTTTTGGGTGCACACCCAACACATAAAAACGTTGGGTTGGATGGAGTATGTTTTTGTTACTCCCTCTAATCATCGCGTACACCATGCACAAAACCGCGTGTACATCGACAAAAACTATGGCGGTGTCTTTATCCTTTGGGACCGTTTGTTTGGCACGTTTATACCAGAGCTAAAAGATGAGTCGCCAGTTTATGGAATTCGCGGTGCACTAAAGAGTTTTAACCCCATTTGGGCGAATTTGCAGATTTATAGTCAGTTGACTAGAGATAGCTACCACACTCGCTCATGGAAAGATAAATTTCGCGTATGGTTTGGGCGCACGGGGTGGCGACCAGATGATGTATCTGCGCGTTTTCCACAGGACAAAAAGCCGTTGAGTGAATTTAAAAAATATCATCCAAAAATACACAAAGCCGTAACTCGCTACAGTCTACTGCAACACATCATTATGCTTGGGGTGACGCTGTACTTGTTGCTTAATATTGGCGCTCTGCCCACCAGTCATCAACTTATTGCCGTTGTGACCGTTATTGTTATGAGCATCCAGAATGGTTTTATTCTTTCACAATCAAAAATGTCTTTGGCTATGGAAGGACCGCGACTGCTTGTCTTTCCCCTTTTGTGGGTTGCTGCAGGCATGGGAACGGCCGCACTGGTGTATGCTGTTTGTTCGGTGATCAGTTTGTTTGTATTGGGCATAGCTGTGCGTTATACCCACCAGCGCCCTCCTCTTGAAGAAGCCGTGCTTCCAACTGAACCCGATAACCTCGCATAACGTACATACTGTCCTTGTTAGAGCGAAACGAGCGGCGTAAATCTGGCCTCTGAACTGGAGTGTCAACCACGCCGCAAGTTCTACCTCTAGCAAAGATTTAGAATGAGGTATGTATGCACAAGTTTTATTTCAAAGATATCGAAGATACCCCCACCGCTATTGATTATTTAGAGGTGCAGTCATACGAAATGAATGTTTATCTTGTTTACCTGTCTATCGGTGACAAGAGCGGCATGGTGTATGACAAGAAAAACAAACCAATGCGCTTTTTTAGTTCAGGCCATATACGCGAGGCATTTGCACACTGCAGTGTAGAAAAAGCGGTCATGAAGCACGACACGCCATACGATGAAATGATCGGCAATCCACCAAAAAGCGCTGAACAAATGGCATTGCCTTTTAGTATGGATTTACCTTACTAAAAGGCAGAAATAGCATACACTAGGCTAACCAAGGCGCCGCGGCTTGTTGCATATCAACACGCGCTGAAAGCCGCTTGGCTAAAAGAAACAAGCCGCCCAGCTTACGGTGAATAAATAAAGCATCGGCAGGCGGTGTGTGCCAAAAATCGTGCTCCATCGTGAGTGCCATGCCTTTTTCATGTAGCCTGGCAACAAGGTCGCTTTGGCCAAAATCGTAGGGCGACTCACTCCTTATTGCCTCGCAGGCCTCCATACCTATGCTGAGAACCGCGTCTATTTGTGATTTACTGTGGCTGGCGTCAATCAACCCAATATCCATTGCTGCTTTTTCCATATCTAGCAGACTGTTGTTCGCTGCACTATTTAGCAGCGATTGATAATGCATTGCTATCTTTTCAGGAACCTCTCGGGTTGCACCAAAATCTAGAAGCACGATTTGTTGCGTGTCGGCTTTGTATTTGTAGTTTCCTAAGTTGGGGTCACTTTGCAGTAGCCTATACTCAAATACCTCATTGAAGAATAAGGTCATTAGGGCCGTCATGAGTCTATCTCGAACATCTTGCGGTTCGGTGAGGAGTGTGTCGAGGCTTGATGCTTCGATAAAGTCCATAGCAAGCACCGTTGATGTGGTTAGCGGCTCATGGCAGGCTGGTATTATGAAGCAATCGTGACTGTCTAGATGGGCGCGATATCGGGTCAGCATGTCCGCTTCTCTTAAGTAGTCAGCCTCTTGGTGTAGCTGTTCCTTGGCTTCTTTTAATAGCGGGGCGACATTAAGTGATTTGGGTACAAGACCTGTGAGTTTTATTAATGTAGCGACATTGTCCACATCACTGTTGATACTCTTTTTTACACCTGGATACTGCACTTTAACGGCAAGCATTTTTCCGTCTAAAGTAATCGCTTTATGTACTTGACCAATCGAGGCCGCGGCAATGGGCGCAAAGGAAAAATACAGTAAGGTTTCCTGCCAATCTTTTCCCCATGACGTTGCTAATGTTTCGATAAGCTGCGGCTTAGGCATGGGGTCTGCGTCTTCTCTCAATCGCCCCAAAATAGTGGCGAGTTCAGGAGGGAGAAAATCTCCTGTGTCCATTGATATAAGCTGACCTAGCTTCATTGCAGCGCCGCGCATTGTGGCAAGTTGATCCGCGATGTTACTGATGTTTTTGGGCGTTAGTAGAAGTGATGAAAGTACAGGCTTTTCCCCTTTCAGCAGTTGCCCGGCACCTTGCGATACCACATTGGTTGCAATACGACCAGCAAGCGAGCCTAGGCGCGTTACGCGCGATAGCCTTGAAGAAGGAATAGCCTTTGTCGGTCGAGGGGTTGGTTTGTCTGTCATAGGTATACTCACACATCTACGGTGCCCTTTTGTACGCGCAAAGGGCCTGTTGTGATTACTCTACCTTATGACGTTCGTTTCTATTGCATACTGTACTGCATAAGCAGTCTTTCACACGCTATAAAAGCTGTGATGCAAACTGAACAATGAAGCCAATTACACTGCCATATGCAAAACCAGCCCAACCACTAGCGTTTCTATATCGCCATAGCGATGCCCCAAAAAAACCGCACCACAGCATGGCTGAATACGTTGCGATAAGTCCATTGCCCATACCTGTATTGGGCAAAAACAACATGATGATAAACGTGAGTGCCATGGCACCGCTTAATAGCACCCACATAATGTTCTTCTTGTTTGCAAAGGCGTTGTCACCGGCTTTCGCAGAGACGGTTGTACCTGACGCTGCCTGAGACGTTTCGTTTTGTTTCACACTTGCCGACTTACGCTTTCTTTCGCTTCTGGTTTGAACGCGTTTTGCCTGGGTATTTAATGGAGATGCGACACTATTGCTCATGGTAAGCCCTTTGTGTGTTTACTTGCCCACATAAACGTTAGTGAAGTTGAACAAAAAACACTATAAGACTTCAGTCTCACATTGGTCAGAAAAGAAAAACCCGCTACAAAGAGCGGGTTTTGATATAAGAAAAGCGGTAGAGAACAACAAGCGTTAGTGTTCATGCCCTTTAAAGCTTACTTCAAGCAAATTCACTGTATCGGCAAAAGTAAGGGTTTTTATGTCACCTTTACCTTCTACGTTTAGCGTATTAACTTGTTTTGGCCATAAATCACGAAGTGCATCGTGGCGAATCTGCAAACCTGCTAATGCTGGTGGCTCAGCGGTTTCTTGGTATACCCAAAAGTGTTTACCTTCAACTTCATAGCCTACCTTTGCAAGCACTAGCGGCTCACCCTCGCTATCTAAAATAGCAAAGTGCTTAGCCACATAATCGGCAAACGCTTGTTGAGTATTCTCGTCATCCATAATGTCTGCGTGTTTGTCAAACAAGGCTTTTACCGCGTGCTCGGCATCATGAAGATTAAAGCGGTGCATTACTTCAATATTTTCAGTGCGTTGATTAAACAACACTGTGGTAATGGCGGCTTTAATTTGATGTGCTTGTAGCTGTGCACTAAACAAGCTGGCACAAATTACCGTTAAGACAATAAGACTGGCAAGCAGGGCTGAAGTGCCCTGCTTAAAAGCCAAAGACAACTTACTCGTCATCTTTGTCCTCTTCTTTGTCTTCGTCTTTATCTAGCTCGGTTTTTGAATCGTGCATAAGATCGCGATACTCGTAGGTGTTACGCGGCTTGCTCTTATACGCTTCAATACGCGATGGAATAATGCGACGTGGGTAGTGGTTATTTTCTACATCAACGTCTGCCGTTTCCCAGTGTGGGTCAACGGTTACGCTTACTAGCTCTTTGTCTTTATCCGTAACGATAAGCTTGCTTACCGCTTTCGGTGTACGACGCCAAATTTCTGCAGGAATGCGCATCTCTTCTGTGCTGCCATCTTCAAACGTCAGCTCAAGAATGATAGGCATAACCAAACCACCTTTGTTGCTAAAATCTAGCACGTAGTAGTTTTTGTCTTCTTCAACAGCGCGCTCAAATGCTTTACGTTCCCAAGGCTTAAGGCCTTTAAGGAATTTCTTGTACTTGTTGCGCTCTTTGTTGGTTACGGTGTAGCGGTCGTTTTCGTCGTAGAAGTCGCGAATATCTTCAAAGCGATCAACCCATAGCTCTTTACCTTCTTCTTTGTTGCGAATATCAGTAAGTGACTTCGGTTTCTCCATTTCAGCTTCACGCTCACGAGCGAAGTCGATATCTGGATCTTCAGTGTCTAGACGCAGCTTATAAACACTGTCTAGGCTAATGTCTACGTGATCAGTGGTGTAGAACCAGCCACGCCAGAACCAATCAAGATCAACACCTGATGCTTCTTCCATAGTACGGAAGAAATCTGAAGGAGTTGGACGTTTAAACATCCAGCGCTGTGCGTACTCTTTAAACGCGAAGTCAAACAACTCACGACCAAGAATGGTTTCACGTAGAATATTCAGTGCAACGGCTGGCTTAGTATAAGCGTTAGGACCTAAACGCAATACTGAGTCAGATTGCGTCATAATAGGCACCTGCGTTTGAGACTTCATGTAGCCAGTAATGTCACGTGGCTCAACACCCCAAGGAATTGTTGGGTCCCACTCGCGACCTGCTACGCCATCTAGGAAGCTGTTAAGGCCTTCATCCATCCATGTCCACTGACGCTCATCAGAGTTAACCGTCATTGGGAAATAAATGTGACCGACTTCGTGAATAACAACGCCAATTAGAAAGCGCTTCTCAGCCAGCGAGTATGTGCGGGAACCGTCATCGCGAAGCTCAGTGCGTGGACCATTGAAGGTGATCATTGGGTATTCCATACCACCTACTGGACCATTTACTGACTGCGCTACCGGGTACGGGTAATCAAAACTGAAGCGGCTGTATACATCCATTGTGTGGATGATAGATTCAGTTGAATACTTCTCCCAAAGCTCACCGCCTTCTTTCGGGTAGAACGACATAGCCATAACAAGAGGCTGTGTGTCGCCACCTTGCTGATAACCGCGCGCGTCCCAAGCAAACTTACGCGAAGATGCCCAAGCAAAATCACGTACGTTGTCAGCTTTGAACGTCCACGTCTTAAGTTTAGATGTGCCTTCTTTTTCGTTTTCAATAGCTTCTTCTGGCGTTACGATGAATACGATACGATCTGCTTTTTCTGCCTTCTTAAGGCGGTCACGCTGCGTTTTCGTGAGCACATCTTTCGGGTTTTGAAGTACACCTGTTGACGAAACAATGTGGTCGGCAGGTACAGTAATATCAACTTCATAGTTACCGAATTCTAGCGTGAACTCACCACGGCCGATGAACTCTTTGTTTGTCCATGCTTCGTAATCTGTGTACGCCGCAAGACGAGGGAACCACTGTGCAAGCAAGAAGATGTCGTTGCCGCCTTCGCGCCCATCATCTGGGAAGTGCTCGTAACCTGCGCGTGCAGATACTGCGTCTTCTTCAACAATGTTAAACGCAAAATCGATATCAAACGTTACTTTCTTACCAGGCGCTAGCGGCTTAGCAAGGTCAACACGCATCAAGGTGCCAACAATAGTGTGACGTAAGTCATTACCCGACTTATCTTCAACGCGAGAAATGGTGTAGCCAAGCTCATTGTCATCAACAAACTGCTGACGGCGAAGTGCACCCATGCTCAATTTAGCTGGTTTGTTGCCACTTGCTGCTTGGGTACCTGGACCACGGTTGCCAATGCCGCCAAACGTGGTGGTAAGCGCTGACATTGAATCATCGCGGAACTTGTTCTGATCAAGTTGAATCCACAAGTACTTCAGCGTATCCGGTGAATTATTGTGATACGTAATCGTTTCTTTTGCTTCAATACGACGCTTGTCTTCAAGTAGCTTTACATCGATATCGTAATCTACTTGCTGCTGCCAGTATTGATGGCCTGGCTCACCTGCGGCGTTACGGTATACGTTAGGAGTAGGAAGTACTTCGTCTAGCTGACGGAATTTATCTTCAAAGTCGCCTTTAGTTTGTTTAATGGCGGCGTTAGCACTTGGAAGAGAAATCAGCATAGACAACACTGGCGCAAGCCAGATTAAATGTCGTTTTGCGGTGCTCATGCAGTTTCCTTGCAACTTGTAAGTTAGAGTTGTTATAAGATAACACAGTTAGTATATCGACCTCGGTAAATGAATCCAGTTTTTGACCGTAAACTAACCATGTTTTAACGCAAAAAATCTGTAACAGAACGTTTTGCTTAACGCGTTAACTGTCGTATTCTTGACCTCTTGTTTCCTTTTTATTTCTCCTTATGAATCGTTTTACTTGGCAGCGAGCTGTCATTAAAGTTGGTAGTGCTCTTATTGCGCCCGAGGGCAATGAATGCAGTGGTCGTTATTTGTTGGCGCTAGCGCGTTTTATCACTGCAAGTCGCGAGGCTGGCAAAGAAGTTATTCTCGTTTCATCAGGCAGCGTTGCGGCAGGTCGCAGTAAAGTTAAAGTGCGTCACAATGCGTCTATCGCCGAGAAACAAGCCATGGCTGCCATTGGTCAAAACCTCATGATGGCGAATTGGCAGCGATTTTTCGACTTCCCTTGCGCTCAAGTACTGCTTACTGCGGACGACCTTCGCGACCGCACGCGCTATGTAAATATCAAAAATACGTTGCGGGAAATACTCAACCACAATGCTTTGCCTATTGTTAATGAAAACGACACCGTTGCCGTAAATGAGCTTAAGGTTGGCGATAACGACAATTTAGGTGCTTACACGGCGCTAGTGGCCCAAGCGGATACGTTGATTATTTGTTCTGATATTGATGGACTGTACACGGCAGACCCACGTAAAGACCTAACAGCAACGCTGATACCTCAGGTTGATAAAATAGATACACACATTTATAGCCTTGCTTAGTGGCGCGGGTACGTCAGTGGGCACGGGAGGCATGAGAACAAAAATAGAAGCTGCAGATAAGTGCACCAGTAGCGGTATTCAAACCCTTATTGTTAATGGGCGAAAAGGAGAAACGTTTGACGCGCTAATGGAAGGCCTAGTGCCTGGTACGCTTTTTCACGCCAGCAGCACGCCAGCAAATGCAAGACGTTTATGGCTAACCCATACCTTAAAAACGGCAGGTAAAATAGAGATCGATTCCGGTGCAAAGGCCGCCCTTATAGAAAAAGGCGCATCCTTGCTTCCCTCGGGTATTTCTCATGTTGATGGCGCTTTTGAACAAGGCGACGCGGTCGAAATAGTGTGCGAAGGCCAGTTAGTAGCCAAAGGATTAAGCTTGTATAACGCAAAGGACTTAATGCTTATAAAAGGGAAAAAGTCGAAAGACATAGCCAATGTGTTAGGTTATGAAACAGCCGATGTGGCCGTTCACCGTGATGATATGGTGTTGTATTAAGCCTTAATTAGTACATGCGCAACGAGGAGCCTTATGACTGACATTACGCCAACGCTTGCTGACTACCCCTATTCCGTGACCATTGCCACACGTTGGCAAGATAATGATGCATACGGGCACATCAATAATGTGGTGTATTACGGCTTTTTTGATACCGCAGTCAATCGCTTCCTAATTGAGGAAGGTGGCTTAGATATTCATAACGGCAAGTCAGTTGCCTATGTGGTGAGTAGTCAATGTCAGTACATTGCGCCAGCCGCCTATCCCGAAGCCATATACGTAGGCCTTCGGGTTATCAAAATAGGCCGAAGCTCTGTTACTTACGGGCTTTCTGTCTATGCTGGAGAAAGCCAGCGGCGCGTGGCGCATGGGCAATTTGTTCACGTATTCGTTGACAAAAAAACAGATAAGGCCATCCCGATACCAGTAAGAGTAAAGGCGGCACTTGAGTCGATAAGCGAAGGGCTATGAGCTTACCTAACGTAGTGTTTCTCGATGCAGAGACGCTGGGCCTAGAGACACTTGATACTGAGCTTTTTTATTCGCTTGACGCTAATACGACGGTTTATGGGCAAACCCAAGCTTGCGATACAGCAAGCCGTATCAAAGATGCCAATGCCATATTGGTTAACAAAGTTGTGCTTAATGAGAGCGCGCTGCAACAAGCGCCACTGTTAAAGTACATTGGTGTTACTGCGACTGGCATGAACAATATTGATCTCGACTATTGCAAAACACATGGCATTGAAGTGAGAAATGTTGAGGGATATGGCACTGACAGTGTGGCACAACATACGCTAACACTTTTGTTAAACCTCGCGACGAGCTTTATGCAATATCAAAACGATATTAACCAAGGCGCGTGGTCTGCATCGTCGCATTTTTGTTTGTCTGAGCACCCCGTTTTTGAACTTGCCGGTAAGCATGCAGTGATAGTTGGACATGGTGAATTGGGCAAACGAGTGGAGAGCTTGTTTAAAGCGTTTGGTATGAGAGTGAGTATTGCCGCACGACCAGGTAAACAGGACGACCCTCGCCCCACGTTAGCCACGCTGTTGCCAAGTGCTGACGTGCTTAGCTTGCACTGTCCACTAACCCAAGAAAACGAAAAAATGATTAATGCCGATTTACTGGCACAAATGAAACCCAGTAGTTTTCTTATCAATACGGCACGTGGAGGCTTGGTTGATGAGCCTGCGCTACTTCGCGCTTTAGAAAATAAGCAGATTGGTGGCGCGGCCTTAGATGTGTTGTCTGTCGAGCCGCCGCCAAAAGACCATGTCTTGCTTAATGCCAAATTACCTAACCTTTTAATAACGCCTCACAATGCATGGGTTGGTAAGCGCGCTAGGCAGACGCTATTAGACAGTGCGGTTAAAGCGCTTACTGAGCATCTGAATCACCTCTAACCTTTAACGAAGTAATATCAATGAATAACCCAACGCTTTTTTCTTTGTGCTGCTTAATTTGGGGGTCTACCTGGATAGCCATTACGTATCAAATTGGGCATACCTCAGAAACCTTTGCGATTGCGCTTCGCTATTTGCTGGCGTCGGCGTGTTTGGGTGCATATTGCTTGGTGAAGAAGCTGCCACTTAACTTGCCATTACATGTACATGTAAAAATGGCTGCTGTGGGCCTTTTCTTGTATAGCCTTAATTACACGCTGCTGTATCTTGCCCAAGCTCATATCATCAGTGCACTTTTGGCTTTGATGAGCTCTTGTATTATTTACATCAATGTAGTGTTACGCCGCTGGTGGTTGAAAGAGCCCATTCGCAAAGAAGTTGTTATTGGTGCTACGTTTGGACTGAGTGGCATCATTTGTTTATTTGTGCCGGAATTTTCTAAGGTGTCAATGGACATAGCGTTAGCAACGGGGCTTGGGATCGCATTCATTAGTTTTCTATGTGCGTCTATAGGCAACGTGATTTCTGAGCGCATTCTTACTGCAGGCACCCCAGTCATACAAATGAACTTTTACGCTATGTCATACGCCATGGTGCTGTTGTTTACTACATCGCTTCTCTTACCCGGCGAATTAGTCATTCCTACAAGCAGCAGTTTTTATTGGTCATTGCTGTATTTGGCGCTGTTTGGATCGGTATTCGCGTTTGGTGCCTATATGAAATTGCTTAAGCAAATGGGGGCTGATAAAGCGGCTTATGTGGTGTTGGTGTACCCCATGGTCGCGCTTGTTATATCAACCTTTTTTGAAGGCTATCAGTGGAGCTTACTGTCTGTAATTGGCGTTGTCATTGTGCTGATAGGCAACGCTATTGCCATGGGAAAAATCCCTGGTTTTATGCGCCGCCCATCAGTACCTAATTAACATCAAACCGCTACGCCGTTTTGTCGCAGCGCTTACTTTAATGCGTTGATTTTCTTGTTTAGTTCGTAAGCGGGTTCAGTCACGATGGCTTCAAGTGTCTCTATTCGTTCCATAAGCTTTTCAATTTGCGCATCCTTTTCCTTTATTTTCTGCGCCTGTATCGTAGCGTTGCTGGCAATAAACGGGTTGCTACACTTTCCATTCATCCAGTCATTTAAACGCCATTGAAATTTTGCATCCAAGTAACACGCTAGGAGCGCAATAGAAGTAATACCGCTTAGTAAAAGTACAAGGCTTAACGTAGACATTAGGCTCTCCTTAATGTGGTGTATATGTAGCAATTTAATATGTTCGCATCGCACTGCTAGGTCTTAGAACAATGCTTTCAATATCACTAGTCATAGGAAGCTAAAAAAAATTACAGCGCGTTTTAAAAAAAATTATGTAATAAAAACGCACTAAGGCAGACTGTACTTTTATCATGTAGCCTAATGCGTTGATTTATAGACGTACTAGGGTCGTTGTACAAAAACAGCGCCAAACCATTTTTAGCAACTTCGTTGCTGATATAGATAAGAACTAGGTAGGGTTTACGAGTTTTGGGGCAAGGATTTGAAGCCGTTTTTTCTCAATACGGCGCGTTACTAAGCCGAGTAGCGAATAGCTACGAGGCCAACCCTGCTATGCAACAGGAGCTGTTGCAAGAAATTGCTATAGCGGTATGGCAGGGGTTGGCGCGCTTTAAAGGCGATAGTAGCGTTAAAACCTACATCCTTAAAATAGCACATAACCGAGCTGTGACTCACGTAGCAAGCCAGGTGAAGCGTATTGATACTCATCGTTATGAAAGCGAAGAGCTCGGTTCAGATGGTTATCATAGTTCAGCGCATTCCCCAGAAATAGCATCAAGCCAGCAACAGTCTTTAGAGCAGCTTTTAAATGCAGTACGTGCACTTCCACTGCAATCTCGTCAGGTGCTTACGCTGTCTTTAGAAGGGCTGAGCTACGACGAAATTGCTGATGTTTGCGGCCTTACCAAAAATCATGTGGGCGTAATTTTGAAGCGCGCCAAACAAAGTGTGATACAGGAGACACCTCATGCTTAGCGACGGTGATGATAAGACAAATAATCTAACTGCGTTATGGCAGACTCAGCCAGTAGACGATATTGATCTTGAGGCAGTCAAACGCAACTTACGCAGCGAAAGAACTAAACAGCGCTGGTATATGGTTATCGACTCACTCGCGTTTGCCCCGGCTGTTTATATGATAGTTACGTATTGGGATAAACTTTCGCTGGCAGCACAGATCATGAACCTAGTGATTTTTACTGCTGCCATACCGCTTTTGATGTATCAGCTTTGGTTGCGACGGGTGGCTGCATTTTCAAAAGATTCACAAACCGTAGATCATCTTCTTCAGCTATCTAAGCAAATAAAAAACAATGTCAAAATAGCCTTTATCACAAAGCATTCAGCCTGGTCTGCCGTAGTATTTATTGCTGCATTTTTGCTAGAAAGGTATCTATCAGCAGAAGTAGCGCCTGAAAAATTGGTAAAGATGGTTTACGTAATGGGCGGGCTTTGTGTTGTGTTGGTGATTTGGTACGTGTGGGCTGACAAACGGCAAAAGCGCTTTGAAAAACAGCTTAAAGCGCTTGAGGATGTGGCCAGCCACCGCTATCGCTAAGGCGATTCACCGCTGGGTGATGAAGTTTTCTCTTTGTCTTCGTCAGGGTCATCTTCATCTTGTTTTCGGTTATCGCCAAGAAAAAATTCGTAGTACAAATCTAGGGCAAATTCAGACTGATCTTCTAAGGTTGTTTGAATTGCTTCAAGATACAGGCTCGATAGCAACTGATATTTCAGTGCCAAATCTGGAGGAAGTTGTCGGCGTCGCAAGGTACTATTTGCATCGTTGTTACTCAAACCAACATCAACGTTGTACTCAACAGAAAGCTAGGTCATTTATCTGTCCGGTAACCGATAGTCTGTTCTCGTTAGTGCTTAAGCTAAAGTCATCAATTCCTAGCGCATCACCCACTTGGCCAGTGAGTGTTTTTGTATTAGACAAACCAAAACCGAGCAAGAGCGCAGCGTAATTTGGGTCGCCAGAACCTGGTTCACCAGAGCCAGTGAGCAAGTATGATAATACCGCTTGTTGATCCATGGTAGGTTCTGAAAATAAATTGATACTTGGAGAATCGGCCGGGCCATCGATACGTATTCCTGCAATTACGTCACCGTCAGTTTTTGCAGGATCGCGAATGGCCTCTACAAGCAGTAGCGGTTGGTCGATTGGACCGTTAAATTGAACTTCCCCGGTTTGAATAATCAGTTTTTGACCATAGGCGTTGTAGCGACCATTGAGTATTTGTAAATCGCCGTAACCGACTAATGTAGGCTGGGTATTCACGCGAATACCTCCGTGTAAGCTTGCCGTCAGACCAAATGCTTCAAGCTTTACTTCTTGAGTTTTGTCTTTATCAATATTCACCATTACCGAAGCGTGGACGATATCCAGCGGTTCTTCTCGCGTAGGCTCACCGCGCAAGTGAACGTCTTTCGATGGTGATACCGCACTTTCAGGAAGTGACTCTATTTCAATACGAGCCCACGGAATATTAATATCTCCGGTAACGTCTATTTTCTCGCTGGTGGCAACAACCGTGATGTTGGGGGACAGCTTCAGTCGCATGTTGGGCTGGCGCACTTCAAAACCAGTGCCGTTTAGCGTTAGGTCAGCGCTAGGCGTATCTGACCAATTAATTGCGCCGTTGAGTGAGCCTTTCCCACCACCTAAGACAAACGTTCCATCAAGGGTAGCCGACTGCTCATCAAGCACAATCCGCTGCTGCCAATCAGACAACGTGACAGGCGTATCCTGAATATCTATCGCACCATCGGCAATAGCCAATTCCCCCGACAGGGATGGCGCATCGAGATACCCACCCAATGTGATATCGCCATTGAGTATGCCTGTTAATGTGCGAATTGTAGGTGAAAGGGGTTTTAGTGGTGAAACATCTAGCCCCCTCATTGTCAGCTGGCCTTCTAAGGGTTTTCTCTCGTCCAGAGGACGCGTAGTAAATGCAAGTTTTGCATCGCCTATATCTTCACTGGAAATGAGCGACGATGTACTTAACTCGCCTTGTTTAATTTGCCCAGTTGTTTCAACTGCGTTGATAGTCAGGGTTAATGGCCTTTCTTCGCCAAGTTGCCATGAAGCCGAACTTAGTGATGCAGTAAAGGTGGCGTCAATAGGATCGTTTGGTGAGTAGCGCCCTTTGGTATTAACACTTAATGTTGCTATTGAGGATGCTGATACTATGTGCGGAACCAGCTCGTTTGCCCACAAGCCAACGGGTAGTGCAGATGCGTTGATATCCCAGCTGGCGCGGTTGTCCTGGTAATTAACGTTAGAAATACATAGCTCGCCGTCTTTACGAGATGTCCAGCAATGTGCGCCTACATTCGCTGAAAGCGGTGCGGTACCAATATCGACGCTGAAAGGTTGAGACAGTGCCCACTGCATATTGGCAAGCTTAACATTAGTGTCACTGATATCTCCTTTCCAGTGATTGTCTTGCCAGGCACCTGCTAGAGACAGGTTAACTCTATGCTCAGGTACCTCAAGCGCAATGTCGGCCTTGTGATCGGTGTAGGCGCCGTTAATGGCTATACTGCCGTTAATTGGCCCTTGCTGTGCGGCAGGTTCAGATAAACTGGGTGAAACGCGGATATCATTGACGTTAATGGCACCCTTCGCTTTAGGGTTTTGCCAAGGGCCTACCGCTATGATATCGCCATTAATTGCACCAGAAATATCCGGGAACAATGTCTCTATGGCGGCCACGTCGATATCGATATCAGCGTTGAGGTGACGCTTATTTAGTACTTGTGCTACCGCTTTAATCGTATTTTGCGCTTGTTTGATACTGACATTGGTAACAAACAAATCGCTGGGCCCCGCGTAAACAGCATTGCCGTTTACGTTAAGTTGTTTACCTTGTAGTTCACCTGACACATTCATATCTCGAAGACTGATATGCAATCCGCCTTGCGGTGAATATTGCAAGATACTCTCTACCTCTCCATTTAGGCGTGTGGGAGCGTATTTACTGAAACGAACGGCCGATACGCCACTCAATGAGGTTTTGCCTTCCCACGCGATCACCTCGTTCAAATAGAGCGTGCCTGTGTTAACGAGACTTCCCTCAAGCGCTTTGATATTTGCCTGGTTCACATAAATATTGTGCTTTTTTAGCACCACATCAAGCGTTACGGGGACTTCCCCAATATCAGGCAGTACAGCAGCGCCGTTGCCGTTTAGTACGTAATCTCCCATGGTACCCACGAGGGAAAGCTCACCAGCTCTTACAAACCCATTGTCGACACGTGGTATGGCTTGTTCTGGCCATTTCGCTGTAAATTGAATAGGCAAGGTATCGGTAAGCAGGTTAGCGTCAAGGGCTACTTGGGCTTCTACCGCCCCAGTGGCGGCAATTGATACGGTTAAGCTATCGAGGGCGCCATTGGCTTCAACGGCGATTTGTTGTGGGCTATTATCAAGTTTCGTTTTAACCTTAAGCGCTGATTTCAGTGGGTACTTATCACTGAGGGTCGTGCTGAGGTTTCCTTTTGCTTCTGCAAGCGGATGAACCACGACAATATCGTCGACCTTCAGATCAGTGTCTTTAAAACTCGCCTCAGTCAGTGAAAGTAACCTAAGTTGCTGCTTGTTGTTGCCCTGTTCAAATGTCATTCCCTCTAACAAGAATGTACCAATAGAAATAGGCAATGGTGCACTTATCTCGGGAAGAGAAGGCACAGAATAATTTAATGAATACGATGTGGGCAAGCTAGGCGAAGAGGCCGTGTTGGTACTAGGTGATGAACCTTGTTCCTGTACAAGCAATACTTGCAGTTCTTTAAGGGCCAAATGGTTAAGGTTGATGGCGCTTTCACCTTCAAACCCTTCAAGGTTCAATTCGCTAAGCGATACGTGAACTGTTAATAAAGACAGGTTTACCTGATTGAGCGTTAACGTCGAAATATCAATAGGGAGCGGCAGTGTCACTTCGCTTTGAGGGGCGGTATCTTCTTGTGTTGGCGGGGCGGCAAGCTGCTTAATGTCGGCATGACTTACTGCAAAGTCGTTCACGCAGACTCGTGGCTCAAATAAGCAGCGCCATGTTATATCTGCATAGACTTCTTCTACGCGCACATCCCACTGAGCATTTCGCCATGTAAGCTCAGAAATAGTGAGGCTGTCAGCAAGCCCACCTTCAATCTCCTCGATGTGCAAGTCAGAAACAAAGGTGTTAACAATGACTTTTATCGTGGGTCCACCTAGCGGGCTGATTAGCAATGTGTAAATAGCCACCAATAGAAATACGGGTGATAAGAGTACCAGCGAGACCGTGCGTTTCTTCATAATTCAGGCCCCAGCATTAAATGAAAATTCCAAGCGTCTCCTTCGGGTGAAAACCCTCGGGCAATATAGGCTCTAACTGGGCCAATCGGGGAAACCCATTGTATGCCCGGGCCAACACCAACTGATAGTTGAGAATCAACATCATTTGTTGCGGTACCAACATCAACAAAAGCTGCTACTCGCCAATTGTCAGCCACCTGATACGCATACTCTATGCTTGATGTGGCAAGATAGCGTCCGCCAATCGAATCGAGTGTTGTCTCCCCCGTTTCTGGATTAACGATGTCTGCCTGAGGGGATATATCGCGAAAGTCAAAACCTCTAATACTTCTATCCCCACCCGCATAGAAACGCAGCGAGGTAGGCACTTCGTCAAAGCTATTGGTTTTTATTGCGCCTAATTCTCCTCTAATGGTTACGCGGTGCACATTGTTGAACGTATAAATATACATGGCTTCGACAACCGCTTTGGCAAAGTCGATATCAGAGCCCAACCCTTCTCGGCCTACCTGCGCTAGCATTTGCACATATAAACCATTGTTGATGTTCAATTCGGTATCTTTTTTGCGATACGACAGAGAGTAGCCAGGAAGCACCAGGGATGTTGTATTTGTGTTGAGTTCACCTTGATCATAGGTTTCTCTTAAGTACGTTACCGAGCCATCGTGCTGCCAGGGTGAGTTATTCGCTTGCCAATAGCGGTGTGCTGCCAGTGACAGAGTTTCGCTTTCAAACGACGTGTTGTTGTATTCGATAAACTGATAGCCCGCTTCAATACTGGCGTAATCTTGCGTAATGTTTTTCATGGGAATACGATAATCGGCGGTAACAGATTGTTCTGGCGCCGAAATAAATATGTCCGATGAAATTGAGTGTCCGCGGCTGTTAACCCAGGGTCTTTCCCAGCCCAACCGAATACGTGGACCGGTATCGGTTGCGGCGCCAAGCGCCACATTAAAGGCATCGGTGGGGCGATGCAGCAGCGAAACCTCAATGGGGACATGTCGCTCTTGCGCTTCACTTACAACAGGTCGAGCAATCACACGAGTAAAATAACCTGATTGATTTAAGCTGCGATTGAAGTCAGCGAGAACGGCAGACGAGTATGCGTCTCCAGTTTTAAAAGGTTTTAGCCTTTGTATGATAGCGCTGGCTTTGTCTTCTCCGACAAATTTCAATTCACCGAAATAATATTGCGGGCCGCTCTGAGCAATAAGAAGCACGTTTGCTTGTTTCTCATCGCGCACCAAATCAAGCCGTGTTGCCTGCCAATAAAAATCAAAGTAGCCATTAGACAGGGCATAGTTAAACATCGATGATTTGAAAGACTCATAAATGGTCTGATTTAACACGTCACCTTCTTTTAATTTAAGAGAGTTAAAACGAGTCCTAAACGCTTTGTCTTCGCGCCCATCGCCGATGATTTCTCGCGTCACTTTATTAATGGTAAGTGGGGCATTTAATGAGACCGCAACGGTAACTTTGTCTCCTTCGCCCAGAGTAACTTCAGTTTCACTGTTGTAATAGCCGAATGGTTCAACCGCCGTGGAAACCGTAGCGCTTATTTCGTCGCGCCAATACGGGTTGTCGAGTAGCTTTTTCTCTACGTCGAGATTGTTTAAGTGGACGCGAATATTGTTGCGAATATTGTCTTGGTCAACGCCTGTTATGTCATAGGTAATTGGTGTTTGCGCCCAGCTAAACGCTGCGGTGAAAAACAGTGCCAAAAATGCAAAATACTGCCTAAACATCTTTGTTTTGCGCTCTACTGGTGTGGGCTTGTACGTATGAATATGAGGTCGACATGTCACGACGCCACGGCGGTAAACTGGCATGAAAAAGCAAAATCCTTATGGTAACGCAAGATGGCGGTACACACTGTGAACCAGATAAAAATCCATGTTCTGAGCGAAGGCAATAATAACACAACAACGATTTGTATCTGCAAACTTCGATGAGAGATCAAATTCCTGCGGTCATAATCACGGATACGCAATTAATGAAACTCTTTTGGACATTGTCTTTTGCGTTAGTATTCTCATCTTGTTATGAGGATAGATTGTGCCTTTAGTTCCTTTTCGCAAGGCGAGTGAACCGTTAAAGCCGCTAGCTTTCGCGACAGAAACATCGATTGTTGGCGGCTTTTTGACCATGGATAGGTTATACTATGTACTTTGAAAGCGCGTCTTTACGCGCTTTTTTATTTCCTCACCTTTTTCTACTTTGAGATTTTATGCCGCAGACATCACAAAGCGTATCTGAAGATACCGCAGTTGTTACAAAACCCGCTTTGGGTTTGTTTGAGTTTGTTACCTTAATGGCAACAATGACATCCCTTGTGGCGTTAAGTATTGATGCCATGCTGCTTAAGCACTTATACAAATCGGCGACGCGCTTAATGTAGCCAACCCAAGCGAAACTCACCTTATCGTTACGGTGTTTTTTGTAGGTATGGCGTTTGGCCAAATGTTCTTTGGACCGTTTAGCGACAGTCGCGGGCGCAGACTGACGATTTTGGTAGGGCTATGCATTTTTGCACTAGGTACCTTTGTGTGCATGATGGCAACAAACCTTGAAACTATGCTGGTGGGGCGCATTATTCAGGCGTTTGGCGTGTCTGGGCCACGTATTGCTTCCATGGCGATTATTCGCGATCTCTACGTGGGCGACGCTATGGCCCGCGTAATGTCATTTATTATGATGGTGTTTATATTGGTGCCAATGCTTGCTCCTATTATCGGGCAAACCGTAATGGACTTGTTTTCATGGTTCCATATTTTCACGCTCTTTTTAGTTGTCGCTATTATGTCCGGCGTGTGGTTTTTCTCGCGTCAAGGCGAGACTCTGCCGCGTGCAAAGCGCAAAGCCTTTTCTTGGGAGGCGTTTTTCACATCATCTAAATTTATCCTTACTCACCCATCGGTCATGGGGTATACCTTCGCCATGGGCTGCATTTTTGGGGCGTTTCTTGCCTATCTAAGTGCTTCGCAAACCATATTTACCGTGTATTACGATATGGGTGAGTGGTTCCCATACATCTTTGCTACC
The DNA here is from genome assembly GCF_036870955.2 of Alteromonas gracilis. Classification (GTDB taxonomy): domain Bacteria; phylum Pseudomonadota; class Gammaproteobacteria; order Enterobacterales; family Alteromonadaceae; genus Alteromonas; species Alteromonas gracilis_A. Next base: position 4,408,934 of record NZ_CP145482.2, on the reverse strand, counting down.
TTAGCGTTTTCAATCGGTTTGGCATCGTATTTTAATGGCACTATGGTGATGCGCTTTGGTATGCGCAAACTATGTCGTTTTGCCCTTAAAGGCGTCAACGTATTTGCCGTGGTGTATGTTGCATTGCTTTATGCCTACGATGGACTCCCTCCTATTGTACTGACCGTTGCCGTTATGTTTGTTGGCTTTTTCTTTGTGGGTATTCTGTTTGGTAATTTAAACGCCATGGCCATGCAGCCACTGGGTGAAATGGCTGGTTTAGGCGCAGCTATTATCGGCTCATTCTCTAGCCTTTTTTCTGTACCCATTGCACTGTTAGTTGATAGCTTTTTAACAGGCAGCTTAATGCCTATTGGGCTGGGCTTTTTAGTGTTCTTTGCGCTAGCTTATGTGTCTGTGCGTTACGCTGAGCGTACACGTGAGTGCGGGGAGTAATAATCAGGCATAAAAAAGCCCGACCAAAATGGTCGGGCAAGAGGGCTTAGTTAAGCACCTAACGACAGAAACTGTCCTACCCTATGATGGCTTTCATGTCAGTCATGTAGCCACGTAGAGTTTTACCTACCGATTCCACACCGTGTGAACGAATAGCTTCGTTAATTTCAACAAGGCGTTTGTTCTCAACTTGATTAGACGTTACAGACAACCCCTTACCAATCACACTTGTGTCAATCGCAGGCATGAATTTCTCACGCAAAATTGGAATTGCCGCATTGGCAAATAAGTAGTTCCCATATTCTGCAGTGTCAGAAATTACCACGTTCATTTCATACAAACGCTTACGCGCAATGGTGTTTGAAATAAGTGGTGTTTCATGTAGTGATTCATAGTACGCAGACTCTGGAAGAATACTGGCTTCTACCATTACGTCGAACGCAACTTCAACACCACACTTGATCATGACAACTAACAAGATGCCGTGGTCAAAGAATTCTTGTTCGCTGATTTCACCTTCATAAGTGGGTGCATTTTCAAACGCGGTTTCACCGGTTTCTGCACGCCATTTAAGTAGGTTCGCATCGCCGTTTGCCCAGTCTTCCATCATAGTGCGAGAGAACTCACCGCTGATGATGTCGTCTTGGTGCTTTTCAAATAGCGGACGAAGTAAATCAGTTAATTGCTCAGAAAGCTCAAACGCTTTCACTTTTGCTGGGTTTGACAGACGATCCATCATATTGGTCACGCCGCCAATCTTAAGTGCTTCAGTGATAGCTTCTAAACCATACTGAATAAGTGCGCCTGCGTATCCTGGGTCAATGCCGTCATCAACCATTTTTTCAAACGCAAGTACTGCCGCTACTTGTTGCATACCACATAAAATGGTTTGCTCACCCATAAGGTCAGATTTCACTTCCGCCACAAATGATGACTCAAGTACACCTGCACGGTCGCCACCTGTCGCACTCGCTAGTGCCTTGGCAGTATCCCAACCTTTACCTTCAGGGTCGTTTTCTGGGTGCACGGCAATCAGTGTTGGCACACCAAAGCCACGCTTATATTCTTCACGTACTTCAGAACCAGGACTCTTAGGTGCGCACATTACTACGGTAATGTCGCTACGAATTTGCTGGCCTTCTTCAACAATGTTGAAGCCGTGTGAATAGCTTAACGTTGCGCCTTCTTTCATTAGCGGCATGACTGCTTCCACAACACTCGCGTGCTGCTTGTCAGGCGTTAAGTTATAAACTAAATCTGCTTCAGGAATTAAATCCTGGTACGTACCTACCGTAAAACCATTACTTGTCGCACGCTTATATGAGTCGCGTTGCTCATCAATGGCCGCTTGACGCAGCGCATAAGAAACATCTAACCCTGAGTCGCGCATGTTCAAGCCTTGGTTAAGGCCCTGCGCGCCGCAGCCTACAACGACAATTTTCTTGCCTTTTAAGAACTGACAACCGTCAGCAAATTCATCGCGTGCCATGAAACGGCAGCGGCCAAGCTGATCTAACTGCTGGCGAAGTGACAGGGTGTTGAAATAATTAGCCATAAAAATTTCCGAACAACATTCATTTTTGTCAATATCAAACGCCGACCTTGGCGTTGACAGACCTCGTCTATGACGACTTGGTATTGAGACTAAAATATTTCTTTTGTTTTGGAAAATGATATATTTGCAAGATAATATTGCAAAAAGTGAAATGTTATGGACTTTCGAAGCCTTCAGCTCTTCAATCATTTAGCAACTAGCCTACACTTTGGGGTGACCGCCGAAGCTATGTACGTGTCTCCATCAACGTTAAGCCGCGTCATTCAACGCCTTGAAGACGAATTAGGTTGTACCCTGTTTAAACGCGATAACCGAAAAGTGGCGCTTACCCATAGCGGGCATAAGCTATTAGCTTTTTCAAAACACGCTTTAAAAGACTGGCAGCAGCTAAAAGTCGATTTAAAAGAAGATAACGACGCCCTTCAGGGAGAGCTCAGCGTGTTTTGCTCGGTTACGGCCAGTCAAAGTCATTTGCCCGCCATGCTGCGTCAGTTTAGGCAGCATCACCCTGGTGTTGATATTCGACTGATCACCTAGTGATCCCGCCCTTGCCATTGAAAAGGTGAAAGGCAAACAATGCGACCTTTCAATCGCCATTTATACACCTGATATGCCCACCGACCTGCATTTTACCGCCCTTGATAATGTTCCTTTGGTACTGATTGCACCAAGAGAATGGCGACTGACTACGTTAAGCCAGCTGGATTGGACTAAGCATCAGGTCATTATGCCTGAAACAGGGCCGACGAGGCGCACGGCATATCATTGGTTTGCCGAGCACGGCATACGCCCCAATGTTTATGCTTATGTAGGTGGTAACGAGGCTATTGTTAGCATGGTAGCCCTAGAATGCGGGGTAGGCTTTGTGCCTAAAGTTGTGCTGGATCATTCAAGTATGGCCAGTGCCGTTACACAAATTCAGGTAGATGATATTGAGCCTTATGCTCTAGGGCTATGCTGCTTGCAGGACAAACAAAACGAGCCCCTTATCAATGCATTCATGGAGCTCAACGCTAGCTTGCGCTAAGTTGTTTGATCAAGTTATCCAGCGCTCTGTAGCCAAGTGCTTCTGCAATGTGCGTGCGGCTAACCGCCGCTTTTTCGTCTAGATCAGCGATAGAACGAGCCACTTTCAGCGTGCGGTGAAATACGCGCATCGATAAATTAAGCTGTTTGGCTGCTGCCTGCAAAAACTGAAGGTCAGCACGTGAAAGCTTACAAATGTCTGCCAGTTCCCCTGCGTGAAGTGCACCATTGGGTTTGCCTTGTCGCATGAGCTGTTTGTTGCGTGCAGCCACTACGCTTTTCTTGATAGTAAAGAGGGAATCGTCAGGTTTATTCGCTTGTTCGGGTAAGTCATAGTCTGGTAAACGTGGCACTTCAACTTGAATGTCTATCCTATCCAAAAATGGTCCTGACAGTCGGTTTAAATAGTTAAGTTGTTGTTGTGGAGTCAGTCGATTATCGTCAATGTCGCCTGTGGGGCTTGGATTCATAGCCGCAACCAACTGAAAGTTAGCCGGGTATGTGGCGCTGCCAGAAGCGCGCGATAGGTGCACATCTCCAGTTTCGAGTGGTTCACGCAGCACATCTAGCGCTTTGCGTCCAAATTCGGGTAGTTCGTCCAGAAATAAAATACCGTGATGGGCAAGCGATATCTCGCCGGGAACGGGGCTTGAGCCTCCATGCGGTTAAGGCAACGGCTGAACTTGTATGATGCGGTGAGCGCAGGTGGCGCTGAAGAAACTGTTCTGCTTTTAATTTTTCGCCTTTGACTGAATGAATAGCCGCAACTTCCAGTGCCTCTTCTTCTGTCATGTCAGGTAACAGCGCCAGTAATCGGCTTGCAAGCAAGCTTTTGCCTGTGCCTGGAGGCCCTACCATCAGTAGATTATGGGCACCCGTAGCGGCAATGATAAGTGCCCGTTTAGCTTGCTCTTGCCCGATAATGTCGTCCCAGCCCATAACCGAGTGCGCTGTCTTTACTCGGCATAAAGGATTTGCCTTTAATTAGCTTTTTGTTGCCAGCTAAATGCTCATAAACCGAGAGAAGGTCAAACGCGGGGTATCGGGTAGCGTGAGACACCAAAGCCGCTTCAATGTCATTATCGCCTGGATATACAAGCGGTATGTCCTCGCTTGCCGCTGCCATGACCACCGGAATAAGGCCGTTTACCGGCTTTATCTCGCCATTAAGGCCTAGCTCACCAACAAAGGCGAGATTGAGTATTGCTGTGTCTGAGATATACCCTGAAGCAGCCAAAATACCGACGGCGATAGCAAGGTCAAAACGTCCGCCAAATTTTGGTATATCGGTAAGCGCTAGGTTGACGGTAATTCGTTTGGCTGGGAAGTCGAACCCGCTATTGATAAGGGCACTGCGTACTCTTTCTCGCGCTTCTTTTACGCTGGTCTCTGCCATGCCGACTAGTTGGAAAGCAGGCAAGCCATTGGCAAGATGGATCTCTACCTGCACCTCGGGCGCAGAAACGCCCTGCCCTGCAAATGTCTTAACTACTGCCATGCCCATTGTGGCTCTCATCCTTGTGTTTTAAGTAATGAAACGCCTCCACTTTAGGGCTGTTTTGCAGGTTAATGAACTGTACTTCTGGCGTTATTTACATTCAATATTGGAACAAGCACTAATGATGATCGTTATAAAACACAGGAAGCTGCCAGTGCCAGCGCATAGCGCCTAACCTCAGTAGAACGGTTGTTGCTAAGGCTGCAATGCCACACCACTGTGTGGCGAAATCAAGCTGTAAACCAATCCCATACACAACGCCACCAGCAATACAGGTCATGGCATAAAGCTCTCCATTGAGTACTAAGGGGACTTCGCGACATATGACATCACGTAGCAGACCTCCAAACACACCGGTTATCGTGCCCATTGCTATCGCTACAGCCATTCCTGTGTCGTTTGCCAGAGCTTTTTCCATACCCACCACGTTAAATAAAGCCAGCCCGAAAGCATCGGCAATCAGTAAGTAGTGGTAGGGAAAGCGCGGGCTGACACGTAGCCATACAATAGGAATAAAGGCCGCGATTAATGTGGTATACAGATAGTCGGTGTCGGCAATCCAAAACACGGGAACATCCAACATAACATCTCGCAGTGTACCGCCACCAATTGCGGTTGCACTGGCCAGTACAACGACGCCAAACCCGTCCATACGTTTTTGGTAAGCCATCAAGGTGCCAGATATTGCGCATACCGCAACACCTGCGAGGTTAAGCCAGTGAAACCAATCAAACATGTTTACAACCTTCAGTTTGTGCTCGCTAAAGTAACTATCGACAATACGTTAGGGCGACCCGAACGCTAAAATATGAAATTTATAGCCTAACTCAGCGAATGCCCAAAAGGATTAAAAGCGTTAGGATATACGGCAAAATACTTGATCAGGCCTTACGTTTCATGCTATTTCTTTGCCCAATGTCACCGCGCAGGTCATTCTGCGTGCTGAAATATGAGGTAAAGCCATAGCCTCAAACGAACAACATTTCATTTTTCAGTGCCAATGGATTGCGCATTGTTAGTCATATATATCATTGAAAACAAGGGGCTATTTACTGGTCACCGTGTTTTTGTCCTTCGTTCTTCACGACTGAATACGGTTTGTTAAACGGTAAAGCTGAAGAAAAGTGGAACTGGTTAACGCTAGGTTTACATGTAATAGTTAAGTTTCACACAAAGGCCGAAAGGCCGTAATTTTACGGGAAGAACTTATGCCTAAGTTACGCTCTGCAACTACCACACAAGGTAGAAATATGGCGGGTGCTCGCGCATTGTGGCGAGCAACTGGAATGAAAGACTCTGATTTCGGAAAGCCAATTATCGCTATTGCGAACTCGTTTACGCAGTTTGTACCTGGGCATGTACATTTGAAAGACCTTGGCCAGCTGGTTGCTCGCAGCGTTGAAGCAGCCGGAGGCGTTGCTAAAGAGTTCAACACCATCGCCGTAGACGATGGCATTGCTATGGGTCACAGCGGTATGTTGTACAGCTTACCTTCTCGTGAAATTATTGCCGATGCAGTAGAGTACATGGTGAATGCGCACTGTGCTGACGCTATCGTATGTATCTCTAACTGTGACAAAATTACGCCCGGAATGCTTATGGCGTCTATGCGCCTTAACGTACCGGTAATCTTTGTCTCTGGCGGTCCTATGGAAGCAGGTAAAACCAAGCTTTCAGACCAGCTGATCAAGCTCGATCTTGTTGATGCCATGGTGGCGGCCGCTGATGACAAAGTTAGCGACGCTGATAGCGAAGAAATTGAGCGTTCTGCATGCCCAACGTGCGGTTCATGTTCAGGTATGTTTACCGCCAACTCGATGAACTGCCTAACAGAAGCGTTAGGTTTGTCACTTCCTGGTAATGGCTCTATGTTGGCCACGCATGCAGACCGTGAAGGCTTGTTTAAAAAGGCGGGTGAGCAAATAGTTGAGCTTTGTAAGCGCTACTATGGCGATGACGATGAAAGCGTATTGCCTCGCAACATTGCCAACTTTAAAGCATTTGAAAATGCGATGAGCCTTGATATTGCGATGGGTGGTTCAACCAATACTATTTTGCATTTACTTGCAGCAGCGCTTGAAGGTGAAGTGCCATTTACCATGGACGATATCGACCGATTGTCTCGCAAAGTACCGCATTTATGTAAAGTGGCACCGTCAACGCCGAAGTATCACATGGAAGACGTACACCGCGCGGGTGGCGTACTAGGTATCTTAAACGAGCTAAATAAAGCTGGATTACTTAACACTGATGTCAACCATGTACTTGGTAAGCCATTAACAGACGTGATTAGCGAATGGGATATCACCAATCCAGAAAACAAAGCTGCAAATACTTTCTATCGTGCAGGTCCTGCTGGCATTCGCACCACGCAGGCATTTAGTCAAGATTGCCGTTGGGATGACGCTGACGATGACCGTGAAAACGGGTGTATTCGTGCGATAGAACATGCGTACAGCCAAGAAGGCGGCCTCGCGGTGCTCTACGGCAATTTAGCCGAAGACGGCTGTATTGTAAAAACAGCTAGGCGTCGATGAATCTATTTTAACCTTTACCGGTACGGCGAGGATCTATGAAAGCCAAGACGATGCGGTAGCAGGTATTTTAGGTGATGAAGTAAAAGCGGGTGACGTGGTGTTTATTCGTTATGAAGGTCCGCGCGGTGGACCGGGTATGCAGGAAATGCTGTATCCAACCTCTTACCTAAAATCAAAAGGCCTTGGTAAATCTTGTGCGCTGGTTACCGATGGACGTTTTAGCGGTGGCACTAGCGGTCTATCTATTGGTCACTGTTCGCCAGAGGCAGCAAGTGGTGGCGGTATCGGTCTTGTAGAGAACGGTGACAAGATTGAAATTGATATTCCAAACCGCACAATCAACATTGTCATCAGTGATGAAGAGCTGGCCGAACGTCGCGAAAAAATGGAAGCGAGTGACAAGCCATGGCGCCCCAAAAATCGCGTTCGCGAAGTATCCACGTCATTGAAAACATTTGCCGCATTGGCGACCAGTGCTGACAAAGGTGCTGTGCGCGACGTGAGTAAGTTGGAAAACTTGTAATGACAAGTCAGCATATCAGCGACCACGACTATCTGAAAAAAATCTTGCTTGCCCCTGTCTATGATGTGGCGGTGGCAAGTGAGCTTTCGTATATGTCGTTATTGTCAGCAGAGCTAGATAACGAGATTTTCCTAAAAAGAGAAGATCAGCAGCCCGTAAAAAGTTTTAAGTTACGCGGCGCGTATAATCGCATTTGTTCGTTAAGCGATGCACAGTTAAAAGCGGGTGTTATTGGTGCATCTGCTGGTAATCACGCTCAGGGGCTGGCATACAGCGCTAAAATGAAAGGTATTAACGCGACCATCGTAATGCCTGAAACCACGCCTGATATTAAAGTAGATGCAGTGCGTCGTTTTGGCGGTGAGAACGTGAATGTGGTGCTTTACGGAACGAGCTTTGACCAAGCTAGCAATCATGCCAAAGCGCTTTGTGATACCCATGGTTACACGTTTGTACCTCCGTTTGACGACCCTGATGTCATAGCAGGCCAAGGTACTGTTGCACGAGAGTTGCTTGAGCAAAACCCTAACCTCGATATTTTGTTCATTGCTGTGGGTGGCGGCGGATTGGCGGCAGGTATTGCCGTATATCTGAAGCAGCTCAAGCCCAGCATCAAGATTGTTGCCGTTGAGTCCGAAGAGTCAGCTTGCTTTATCGAAGCCAGAAAAAATGGTGCGCCTACCGAGCTTGAGAGCGTCGGGATATTTGCCGACGGCGTCGCGGTAAAAGTAATGGGCCAAGAGACCTTTAGGCTGTGCAATCGATTTATTGACGAAACCATTACGGTGACTAACGATGAAATCTGCGGGGCAATCAAAGATATCTTTGACGATACTCGCGTTATTGCTGAACCCGCCGGCGCGTTGTCAGTTGCTGCCATTCGAAAATATACCAAAGAGCACGACCTGCGCGGCAAGAAATTGGGCGGTATTTTATGCGGTGCAAACATCAATTTTCACACCCTTCGTTATGTGTCTGAACGGTGTGAATTGGGCGAGCAAAAAGAAGCGGTATTTGCGGTAAACATCCCTGAAACCAAGGGGGCGTTCAAACAGTTTTGTGAATGTGTTGGTGCCAAAGCCATTACCGAGTTTAACTATCGGTATGCAAGCGAAAGCGAAGCGCACATTTTTGTAGGCGTGAAGCTAAAAGGCGGTCAACAAGAGTTTGCGGCGCTTCAAAGCGATCTTCACAGCAAAGGCTATGATTGCGTCGATTTGACCGACAACGAACTTGCCAAGCTTCACGTGCGTCACATGGTTGGGGGCAGGCCGCCCACTATCTTAAATGAGCAAGTGTTTAGCTTTGAATTCCCCGAGCGTCCCGGTGCATTGCTTAACTTCCTCAATACGTTGGGTGAGCAATGGAACATTACGCTTTTTCACTACCGCAATCACGGTGCGGCAGAAGGCCTTGTGTTAGCCGGGTTTGATATTGCCCCTGAGAGCCGAGAAGACTTTAATCAGCATGTTGCTGAGCTGGGTTATAAAGTGGAAGAAGTGACAGACAATCCCGCTTATCGCTTCTTCTTATCTCAACCAAAGAGATAGGTGCAACCCAGGCTACGGCGTGAATAGCAGGTTTTCGCTTTGCGCCGTTTCATGTTAAGCGAAGGTTTACTGTGGGGCGGTGTAAAGCGGCACAATTAAAAAAGCCCAAACGAGCGTGTTTGGGCTTTTTTATTGCTTTGTTCTATAGCCTAGTTAGCTTGTAGACCCTAATGCAACGTTTTCAAGATGCTGCATCATTTCTGGCCAAATAAGGGCCATAACGTCCTCGCGCAGTGCTTCACATTCTTCTGAGTATTTCAGGCTGCCGTCTTTTTCAGAGTCTAACCAATGGTTGTCCTTAAGCGCGCCAATGAAGCTCGATAGCACATTCTTATCGTAAAACTCCGGTGAACTTAAACCGTAAAGTGTAGATAGTCGCTCAGCTACTTTCTTACTCTCGCGCTCTAGTGCACTGCGGCTTATTACTTTCTCTTTGTCCAAAATGGTCAGTACCACAGCATAGCGCTGTAAGGTTTCTTGCATACAACGGCTTAGTAGCCATGCCGAGTGGAACTGCTTGCAATGCGCGTCAGGTGGAAATAGCTCTTTGTCTTTTTGTCGCAGCAATCCGTTATCGAGTAACGCGTTTATCAACGCGTCAGTATGCGCCAGCGCTTCATCTTGAGATAGGTGCAAAAACAGCTCTTTCTGTAATAGCGGATATAGCGCGGCAATAAGCTGCAAAATGGCATTGCGGCTAATCCCCTTGTGTGCGAAAACAGATGCCATAACGAGGCCTGGTATAGCAAACAGGTGCAAAATGTTGTTGCGATAGTAGGTCAAATACACCGCAGACTTCGGCTGAGGGCTGATTAGGCGTCCGTAGTCATCTTCCTTGATATCAAAGCGACCAAGCTTCAGCGTATCGCGAAGTAACGTGTCTGCTGACACGTCAGGTATTGTGGCATCTTCACTAAATGGTACGGCTTTAAACAGCGACATGAAATCTCCAAGCGCTTGCTTTAGTTCCGTTTCACTCATTGTTTGTGTTTTTGACGACAGCAAGCACAACGATGTTAGTGCCATACCATTTAATGCGGCAGCGCGATTTATACGTGTCATCACATTGTTAGCCAGCTCATTTACTGCTGGTGTTAACCATGCCGGCTTTTTCTCAGGCTCGGCATCGCGACAGTCACGCCAGTTAGGTACATGGGTTTCTAAGAACTGGCTTAGTTGAAGAGGCTCGCCAAAGTTAACGTAACCATGACCGTAGTTCTTTAACTTTTTAATTGCTGAAAATACTTGAAGATTTGACTCTTTCTTCTTTTTAGAGCCTTTCAATTCGTTCAGGTAGCTTTTTACTTCCATCACGTTTTCATAACCGATATAGACAGGCACAATGCTTACAGGGCGATTAACCCCTTTAAGCATGGCTTGAATTGTCATGGCTAACATACCTGTTTTAGGTGGTATAAGGCGCCCTGTGCGGCTTCGTCCACCCTCTGGGTAGTATTTTACTGAGTAACCTTTGTTGAAAAGTAACTCGAGGTACTCTCTAAATACCGCTGTGTAGAGCTTGTTGCTTAAGCAAAGCTACGACGTAAGAAGAAGGCGCCGCCACGGCGGAACATCTTACCTACCTAGCCAAAAGTTAAGATTGATCCCCGCTGCTATGTGAGGCGTCACCATTCCTTCATGATAAATAACGTAGGTTAGCAATAGGTAGTCCATGTGACTGCGGTGACATGGAACATAAATAATCTCGTGCCCGTTGGCAGCCAGTTCTCGAATGCGATCGGCGTGCCCTACACTAATGCCGTTGTATATTTTGTTCCAAATTCGCGTAAGCAAGCGATCGCCAAAACGAATAAGGCCTTCCCGATAATCTGCGGCAATCTCTGTAATATACGATTGTGCTGTTTCCTTGGCTTTTTCATGCGTCACTTTTTTGCTGCGAGATTCTTCGGCTATGGCACGACGAACTGCTTCAGAACCCAACACACTGTTATTTAGCTCTTGGCGTTCCAACAATGTTGGGCCCGTCATACTTTGACGTTTTCGTTGAAAGTGAGTGCTTGCTACGCGAACAAGTTTGTGGGCAATACTCTGATCGCTCCCATGCTGGTTTGACATGGCACGAGCCGATACGGCTTTAGAATAGTTTATAAAGTTGTCGCGACCTAAAAACAGCACAATAATTAATTTGCGCAACCAGCTAGGCGCCGCGCGGTCTGCAATTAGATCACTCAGGCCTGGGTTGCCTCTGCCCGGAGCACGTCCCCATGTGACAAAAACCGGTACGACTTGTAAATCTAGATTTTCGTGGTCGCGATGCAGATGAAATAAGTCGGTGAAGACTTCTTCAATATCGGTATCTCTTGGCGAGGTACGGAATAAAGGCTGAGTTTTTCGCAAAAACAATGTAGACGAATACTCGCGTCCTGCCAGCGTCAACGTTTCGGTTGGGCTGGGCAACCCCAGTGTTTGTGTCGACATTCTGAGGGCCAGTTGGTCGGTCACTGAGTTGGTAGGAAGCAGATAAACAATGGGCTTGTTTTTGTCTATGCCTAATTCGGTTTCAACGTTTACTGGAATGCTGTGGGCTTTTACCAGTAACTTAACAGGATAATGAAACACCGACAAAAGGGCTTTTCGCATCCACGACATGAATAAAATTGTCCTATGAAATGAAAACGGGCGAAGTGTAACACAGTCGGCGAATTATCTCGCACTATGCCTTTATATCATCCTTGACGTGTACGCGTTGTGTTACGTCTGTTTGTTGTATCAAATGCCTGTGTAGCGCATAGCTACATCACACCTAGCGTACGCATCACCGTATTGCTGCATAATTGAATTACAATGTACAAGCCATTCTTATCGTACAAATGAATGGCGGCCTCACACTTTTTATTGGTCAGTAAAAATAAGGTGTTGTGCGCGATGAGCGGTGCTTGTTCAATAACTTGCTTTAACAGGGCCTCACCAACTTTCAGACCCCTCGCACTACTGACTACACCCATTTTGGTTAGTTCAAAAATGCCGTCCCCTTTTTTCATCAAAGCACAGGTACCAACCACGCCTAAGTCATCATGTTTGGCAAACTAAATGTGGCCTCCTTGGTCAATGATAGAGGTCTGAGGTGATGAAATAACCTGTTCGTCGACAGGCTCGAGGGCGAACATGGTTTCTATCCACTCTCTGTTTATGCTGTCAAAGTAGGGCGCAAGGTCGGCAGAAAAGGGAGAAAATCTTAGCATCTAATATGCGTCCATTTTTCTTTAGTATTAGTTTTCTGTTGTATTAAATGTGACCAAAAAGACGTTTTTCAAGTTTTATTTTATCTGCTGCCGTGTAGCGCTTGTTATTTAAATTTAGGTGTATATACTTACAGGAACTGTATGAACAGACAGGTCTTTTATGCGCCCACTCACAGCTCGACAAACTGAAGTTTTAGAACTTATTAAAACCACAATGCAGGAAACAGGGATGCCGCCCACGCGCGCTGAAATCGCTCGCCAACTTGGCTTTCGATCAGCGAATGCGGCCGAAGAACATTTAAAAGCGTTGGCGCGTAAGGGTGTCATTGAAATTTTGCCCGGCACATCTCGAGGCATCAAATTAAATATCCCTCTGGAAGACGAAACGCCAGAAGAAGAAGGGCTCCCGCTTATTGGCCGTGTTGCTGCAGGCGAACCCATATTGGCGCAAGAACATGTCGAGTCGCACTATAAAGTAGACCCAGCACTATTTCAGCCTCATGCCGATTTTCTATTACGTGTAAACGGCATGAGTATGAAAGACATTGGTATTCTTGATGGCGATCTACTTGCGGTCCATCGCACTACCGATGTACATAACGGGCAAGTAGTAGTTGCACGTGTAGATGAAGACGTCACCGTAAAGCGCTTAGAAAAGCGTGGTCGAGAAGTACTGTTGCATGCAGAGAATGATGAGTTTGCGCCGATAAAGGTTGACCTTGCATCTCAACCATTTGCCATTGAAGGGATAGCCGTTGGTGTTATCAGAAATGCTGACTGGATGTAAGGTTTCGACAGGTTTAATTAAAAGCGGCTTTGTAGCCGCTTTTTTTATAACTTATCTTACGCTTTTCTAGTCGGTTTATGTTCGAAAGGTTGTTTTTTGAACAAAGATAAAGACGAGCATGATTGTTAGCGATATTGTTCAACATCATTATCAATATCCATGATGATAGAGGCAAAGTACCCTAGTTTTTTGATATGTCCTATATCCGCTCGTGTTTGAATACGATTTTATGGTTTATTTTACTGCCTGATTTAAAAGCTTATTTACAATTTCTACTGAACGCTGTTCGTTCAAAATGAGCGTTTGATTTTTTACCTCCCTTCCACGAGCCCCTTCGCTATCAATGCACTATCTCAGTGCAGGCTATTTTTACAAAATGATTAAATTTTAATCATCTCGTCAAAAAATTAACAGAAAAGACTAGACGCCACGTCATTATTGCGCAATTCTTATACAGAGATTAACAAAATAATAACAATGGCTCTAAATTTGTTTTACAAATTGCAGTGGTGGGTCAGTCGTTCGCAAACCATTTGGTAGGGACATCGCGCACAAACATTTAGCGTTAATGGTTCTACCATTACGGAGGTGCTGAGTGAAACAACTAATGACCATGATGGTAAAAGGGGCTGCCAGTATTCCCTTTTTGCTTTTTTCCCATTTCCTTTTTGCGCAAGAGGCTGCTGAAGAATTGTCTTCGTTGAACCTCAGGCGCGGCGCCACGGACATCAGTGGACAGGTTTATGACCTTCACATGTTGATGTTCTTCATTTGCGTCGGCATTGCTGTCGTCGTGTTTGGCGTAATGTTCGCATCCATGTATTTACACAGAAAGTCCCGGGGTGCCAAACCAGCTAATTTTCACGAAAACGTGAAAGTGGAAATTGCATGGACAGTGGTTCCTTTTCTTATCCTCATTTTTATGGCCGTCCCAGCGGCGAACACACTTATTGCGATGGAAGATGTGTCAGAGCCCGACATGACGGTACTTGTGACAGGCTCTCAATGGAAGTGGCACTATAAGTATATGGACAGTGATGTCGAGTTCTATTCGTTACTTGCCACTCAACGAGAGCAAATTGAGAACAAATTTGAGAAAACCGACAACTACCTGCTTGAGGTTGATCGCCCGCTTGTGATCCCTACAGGTCAGAAAGTTCGGTTTTTGATTACGTCTGATGACGTGATTCATTCGTGGTGGGTACCCGACTTTGCTGTCAAAAAAGACGCTAACCCTGGTTTCATCAACGAAGCATGGGCCAAAGTAAACGAGCCGGGAATTTATCGCGGTCAATGCGCAGAGCTATGCGGCAAGGACCACGGATATATGCCCGTTGTCGTCATTGCTAAAGAGCCAGCAGAATATGCCGCCTGGATGAGCGAACAAGAAGAAAGTGTTCGTCGAGCTAAAGAAGAAGAGCAGCGTTTATTGTCGATGAATATGTCAATGGATGAACTCATGAAAGAAGGCGAACGGGTGTATAACGCAACCTGCGCAGCTTGTCATATGCCTAACGGTGAAGGGTTACCCGGTGTATTCCCAGCATTGAAAGGAAGCAAAATGGCATTAGAGGACCAGCAAGGCCATATCGATATTGTGATAAACGGTAAGTCTGGTACTGCCATGCAAGCATTTGGGAAAATGCTAAGCCTTAAAGAAATTGCAGCAGTGGTTACCTATGAACGCAACGCATGGGGCAACAACACCTAGGTGACATGGTACAGGCGAAGGATGTAAACGCCGTGGCAACGGGCAAGTAGGAGCGAGTTATGAGCAAAGCAACTGAAGTTATTTCGCCAGATTCATCTGTGCATCACGACGAGCACGACCATCACGATCATATACCAAAGGGTATTACTCGCTGGTTGTTTACTACAAACCATAAAGACATTGGTACGCTGTACCTTTGGTTCGCCTTCATTATGTTTTTGGTGGGCGGCGCAATGGCCATGGTTATTCGTGCAGAGTTATTTCAACCCGGTCTGCAAATCGTCGATCCAAACTTTTTTAACCAGATGACCACTGTGCATGGGCTTATTATGGTGTTTGGCGCCGTAATGCCTGCGTTTACGGGCCTTGCTAATTGGCTGGTACCTATGATGATAGGTGCGCCAGATATGGCGTTGCCTCGCATGAATAATTGGAGCTTCTGGATTTTACCTGGCGCCTTTCTAATATTGCTAAGTTCGTTGTTTATGGAAGGCGGTGGTCCAGCGTTTGGTTGGACTTTCTATGCTCCGTTATCGACAACGTACAGCGGTGACTCTACTGCCCTGTTTGTTTTCTCGGTTCATATCATGGGTATTTCGTCCATCATGGGCGCCATTAACGTGATCGTTACTATTTTCAACATGCGTGCCCCTGGTATGACATGGATGAAAATGCCGCTGTTTGTATGGACGTGGCTCATAACGGCGTTCTTGCTGATTGCCGTTATCGCCGGTACTGGCTGGTGCAGTGACAATGGTACTCACTGACAAGTTCTTCGGTACGAGCTTCTTTGACGCAGCAGGCGGTGGTGACCCAGTTATGTTCCAGCACATATTCTGGTTCTTTGGGCATCCAGAGGTGTACATTATGATTTTGCCAGCTTTCGGCATTATTTCGCAGATTGTGCCTACCTTTTCACGCAAGAAATTGTTTGGCTATGCCTCAATGGTATACGCCACAGCATCGATTGCGCTGTTGTCATTTGTTGTCTGGGCGCATCACATGTTTACAACGGGTATCTTAGGTGTATATGGAGATGTTTTTCATGTTCGCGACCATGTTGATATCTGTGCCGACTGGCGTGAAGGTATTTAACTGGGTTGCGACAATGTGGCGCGGTTCATTGACCTTTGAAATGCCAATGATGTTTGCTATTGCCTTTATCGTGCTGTTTACCATCGGTGGATTGTCCGGACTTATGTTGGCTATTACGCCAGTAGACTTCCAGTATCACGATACCTATTTTGTTGTAGCGCATTTCCACTATGTATTGGTCACGGGAGCCGTGTTTTCTATCATGGCGGCCGTTTATTACTGGCTGCCAAAGTGGACAGGAAAAATGTACGACACTACATTGGCAAAATGGCATTTCTGGTGCTCGTTGGTGTCTGTAAACGTACTGTTTTTCCCAATGCACTTTGTCGGACTTGCTGGGATGCCTCGCCGTATTCCTGATTACGCGCTTCAATTTGCAGATTTTAATAAGTGGATAAGTTTAGGCGGGTTTGCGTTTGGTCTGTCACAGCTCATCTTCTTGGCGTTATTAATCAAAGCATGCAAAAAACAAGGTGAGCCAGTTTCAGCACAAGTGTGGGATGGTGCAGAAGGGTTAGAATGGGAAATTCCATCGCCTGCTCCTTATCACACCTTTGAAACACCACCTGTTGTGAAGTAATCACTGCCATAACAGTCGGTGAGATAGTGGACCCACTCCCCCTCAAATGAGGGGGCCGCTATCACCTCGACATAAATGCAGCGAAGGAGGGATGTGATGTCACAAGCGAGTGCAAATAACAAAATGGTACTTAAGCTTATCGCCATCGTCTTTGGGATGTTTGGGTTTGGCTTTGCGTTGGTGCCGTTATACGACGTTTTTTGCGATGTGACAGGAATAAATGGCAAAACAGAAAACTCTGCAGCCGTCTATCAGTCCGTCGACATTGATACATCACGAGAAGTGACAGTTGAGTTCATTACGCGCACCAACACGGGTATGCCGTGGGAGTTTCGCGCTGAAACCAAACGCGTAAAGGTACATCCTGGTGAGCTCAATACGGTGTCGTTTTACGTTAGAAACCCCGCGTCTAGCAACATTGTGGCGCAAGCTATTCCCTCTGTGTCTCCTGGAACCGCAGCACTTTACTTAAACAAGACAGAGTGCTTTTGCTTTAACCAACAACCGTTAGATGCAGGAAGTGAAGCCTACATGCCTATGCAGTTTTATGTCGACCCCCAGCTTCCTGAAGAAATTACCTATTTTACATTGCAGTACACATTATATGACGTCACCGCGAGAGCAAGTGACCTAACGACTAAACCGAATCCTTTTATGGTGGACTCATCGCAAAGCGGTGAGTAGCCAAAGGACAAGGAGAAGAAAATGCAGCAAGAATATCAAAAATATTATGTACCCGCGCAAAGTCCCTGGCCCATTGTGGGCGCGATAGCGCTGTTTCTTATTGCCGTTGGCGCAGGCAATTTTGTAGTAGAAGCAACTAGGGGTGAAACTGGCTACGGTGGCCACATCTTAACCGCAGGCATTGTTGTGCTACTTGTGATGCTTGTTGGTTGGTTCAAAAACCAAATTGATGAGTCAATGTCGGGCTTGTATAGCGACCAACTTGGTAGGTCATATCGTCAAGGGATGAGTTGGTTTATCTTCTCTGAAGTCATGTTTTTTGCCGCGTTCTTTGGGGCACTGTATTACGCACGTTTTATAGCAGTGCCTTGGCTAGGCGGAGCATCAAATAATGCAATGACTAACGAGGTGTTATGGCCGACCTTTGAAGCAATGTGGCCGCTAGTTAACACGCCAGGCGGTATCACCACACAGGAAATGAGTGCGGCGGGCTTGCCAACGATTAATACCGTCATTCTGCTGATTTCATCTATCACGCTTCACTTTGCCCACGTTGGTCTAGAGCAAAATAAGCGTAAGCAGCTTACGTTAATGCTAGGCGTCACTATTTTATTGGGCTGTGGGTTTTTGTTCTTACAAGTTGAAGAGTACATCCACGCTTATCAAGATTTAGGCCTGACACTGCAATCGGGTATTTATGGCAATACCTTCTTCATGCTGACCGGGTTTCACGGCATGCATGTGACCTTGGGAACCATCATCCTTATTGTGTTGTTTTTCCGAGTGTTAAAGGGACATTTTACGCCAGAAAACCATTTCGCGTTTCAGGCGGGAAGTTGGTATTGGCACTTTGTCGATGTAGTGTGGGTAATGCTCTACATCTTTGTTTATGTACTTTAGCTAAGCTTTGCCGAGCCCTAGTAAGGTCTAGGGTTCGGCGTAATTAACCCTGTACTAATAGCAACAAGAATAATAATAACGATTACCGCGGAGGTGAGTACTCTACGCCCAATGTATTTGCTCATAGGGCCATTTTTAGGGTCGTTTCTCATCATTACGCGCATTGCCATGAATAAGTTAACAATCATGTATAGCACTAAGGCAACTAGAATAATTTTGATCATGTCTCACACCTCTGTTTTTCTTTTTGGTTTGTGTAGGGCTTGTTAGTTATGTCTGCGCGCTCAAGCACGTTACTTCCATGGCTAATTACCGCAGTCAGCGTTGCGGTTATGTGTGCACTTGGATATTGGCAACTTGAACGCATGGTACAAAAACAGCAACGTTTAGCTAGCATAGCGCAAAAGCAAGGCAATGGAAGTATGAGTTTGGTGGCGGCGCTATCACATGATGACCCACGAGATATCCGTGTTGAATTCAGCGGCGTACCAAACCCTAAGCACCTCATCTATCTCGATAATCAAATTCACAATCAGCGTGTTGGGTTCGATATTGTCGTGCCTGTCAGTACCAATGCTGGGTGGTTGTTAGTGAATTATGGATGGGTACCTGCACCTGATTTCATGCGCACATTGCCCACTATTCAATTGGATAATGAACTGCTAGCTTTCGAAGGCGTGGTGTCAGTACCTGGCGCCAATCCTCTAGTGACAGAAACAAATGATGATTTGTCTCAATTTCCCGCACTTGTTCAGCAACTTGATTTCGCAGCACTAAGCCGTGGTTTAGGCATTCAGTTGTTGCCAGTCGTAATCCAGCTCACATCAGAAAATCCTGCATTTGCTCGCAATTATCAGCCTGTTGTGATGTCGCCAGAAAAGCACCTTGGTTATGCTGTACAGTGGTTTGGATTAGCCATTGCAGCAGCTGCCATAGGTGGTTTTGCAATTAGTAAGAAAGGACGTAGCAATGAGTAATACTGCATCTGTAAAAAATACCGCTTCAAAGAAAACGCTTCTTTTGATGATTGCGGTATTTGTTGTGCCAGTTATTTTAGCCAAACTAGCGCTTGAGAATGATTGGTTTACCAAGGCCGCGACCAATAAAGGTCAGTTATTGACACCTACTATTGATATGAGCGACGTGCTTGCGTCTTCACCGCCAAAGTGGCGCATGGTTTACGTTATGCCACAGCAGTGTGATGCAGTGTGTGAAAATGCGTTATTTAGTATTAACCAAGTATGGTTAGCACTAGGCAAAGAGTCAGATAGGGCTGAAGCCTTAGTGTTGCTGACTGACAATAGCGATCAATCTGCTATCGCAGCGCTTTCTGAATATCCTAATGTAAGTACGTTCACGTCTTCAAATACCGCCGGACTGGCGTCTAATAGTGTCTACATCGTTGATACACAGAATAACGCCATGTTGTTCTATGAAATCAAAAATGACAAAAAAGACGCTGTTATGGAGAGTAGAAATATGTTGGCGGACATCAGAAAGCTTTTAAAACTCTCTCGTATAGGATGATCGCCATGAAAAAGTTAACCCTTTTTAGTCTCTTTCTTGCAGCCGTTGTCATTATTCTCGGTGCCTATACTCGTCTCACTGATGCGGGCTTAGGTTGCCCCGATTGGCCCGGTTGTTATGGGAATTTAACGGTGCCGCTTAGCGAAGACAAAGTGGCGCAAGCTAATGCTGCTTATCCTGAGCGCCCAGTAGAAGCTTTCAAAGCATGGAATGAAATGATTCATCGTTATTTTGCAGGTACGTTAGGGCTATGTGTGCTTGCCATTGCGATCATTGCCATACGTCAACGCAAAACGGGAACTCCTTTGAGGCTGCCGCTGTTGCTGCTTGCATTAATTATTTTCCAAGCAGCACTGGGGATGTGGACGGTAACGTTGAATCTATTGCCTGTCGTTGTGATGGGACACCTGTTGGGTGGTTTTACCGTTATATCGTGCTTGTTTATTCTCTATCTAAGGTTGCGAGAACGAGACAATGCAGACCAAGCTGTTGATGGCTCGCTATCAACCATGCCGCAAACGTTGCAACACAAACTACGGCTTTTTGCTTGTGTAGGCGTCGCTGTACTTGTCACACAAATTGCACTTGGTGGTTGGACATCTGCAAACTATGCCGCGTTAGCGTGTACAGAGATGCCAATTTGTGAAAGTGGTTGGCAGGCGCGGTTAGACTTTGCGGGCGCCTACAGCGTACCTGACGCTGACAATTATGAATTCGGTGCGCATGACTATGGAGAGCGTGTGACTATGCATATCGTGCATCGGGTCGGCGCTTTGATTACTTTTGCATACCTGTTGGCACTGGGTGTATCTATCCTTATGTCAAAGGCAACAAGTTCTATGCAAAAGCGCATTGGGGTTGTGATGTTATCTGCGCTTACTGCACAAGTTGCCTTAGGGATTAGCAATGTGGTCTTTATGCTACCGCTGGCGGTGGCCGTTTTGCACAATGCGGTAGCTGCGTTTTTGTTACTCTCGTTATTGTATTTGGTTTTTACTCTTTTCAGTCACAATTCAACCGTTTCAGTTGGTCTACAAGACGGTGGGGACCACCGTTATTCTCAAGGTGTTTCTGATTCAGCAATCCCTTCTGCATCTTTCACTGCCCATTCTCTTACCAAGGCGCCCGGAGGTTTCCATGGCTAAAACAATCTCAATTGCTACCCGCTCGACAAGAAAACACAACACGGTATCGTGGCGAGATTACTATGAAATGACCAAGCCAAATGTAGTGATGCTACTGCTGCTGACAGCGCTGGTGGGAATGTGTTTAGCTACACCCAATTGGGTTAATGCCACAACGCTTATATGTGGTTTAGCTGGTATCGGAATGCTGTCTGCTTCTGCGGCGGTTATCAATCATGTTGTAGACCATAAAATTGACAGCATGATGGCGCGTACCTTCAATCGCCCTGTTGCTAAGGGAAAGGTTAGCGTAAACAATGCACTGTGGTTTGCGTTTGCACTCGGCGTCGTAGGCTTTGCAGTACTTGCGCTTTTTGTGAATATGTTGACGGCATGGTTAACCTTGGCAAGCCTAGTTGGTTACGCCTTTATCTATACCATGTATCTTAAGCGCGCAACGCCGCAGAATATCGTTATTGGCGGTCTTGCCGGAGCGGCTCCTCCTTTACTAGGATGGACTGCGGTTACCGGAGAAGTGCATGCGCATGCGTTACTCCTTGTGCTGATTATTTTTACCTGGACACCGCCGCATTTCTGGGCGCTTGCTATCCACCGTGAGAAAGATTATGCCAAAGCTAAGGTTCCAATGCTTCCTGTGACGCACGGTGTCTCATTTACTAAAACGTCTGTCTTGCTTTACACCGTGTTGTTGGGGCTAATTTGTCTAATGCCTTATTTAATTGGTATGAGCGATCTTATCTATCTGGTAGGTTCCAGTTTATTGAATCTTGGCTTTTTGGCGTATGCGATAAAGCTGAAGTATGCCGCAGATAGTCAAACCGCTATGAAAACTTTTAGGTTCTCAATCATTCATCTCATGGTATTGTTTGTGGTATTGCTGTTGGATCACTATGTACCTATAAGTTTATGAATCAAAGGATTTTAGTTGGCGTAATTGCATTTTTAGCACTATGTGCGGGCATTGTTGGGGCGTTATATATTGCGCCTCCTTCAATTGAAAATCAGAACTCGCCAAAATATTTTCAAACCTACCCTGAAGCTAGAGCACTTGCCCCTTTTGCGTTAACCGATCACGAAGGCAATCCATTTACCAATGCCTCGCTTGAAGGACAATGGAGCTTGGTATTTGTTGGCTACACGTTTTGCCCAGATATATGTCCCACGACAATGGCTGAACTAAACGCTATTTATCCTCAGCTTCAAGCGATAGAAAGTGAAGAGCCTATTCGAGTGGTGTTTGTCTCGGTTGACCCAAAACGTGACTCAATAAATAGACTTTCTGAATATGTGAGCTATTTTAATAAAGAGTTCGTCGCAGTGACTGGTGAGCACAAAGCCCTTTTCCCTTTCGTTCGCAATTTGGGCATGATGTACGCGATTGCTGACAGTACTGATGATCCGAACTACTTAGTTGACCATAGTGCGTCTGTCGTACTTATCGACCCATTAGCTCGCGTTACAGGAAGGTTTAAGCCCAGAAGAGAGCCAGGAAAGCTGTCGATAAGTGATTCTCAGCAAATACTGGAAGATATGCCAGTAATAATCTTGAAGTAGTTATATGGATATCAAAATCAGGCAAGGAGTGGCGTCTGATGCCGCTCAAACGGCTCCTCTTATTTTAAGTGCCGCGGAGTCATTGTTAGTATCTATTTTCGGACATAATCAAACCAAAACAGCCGACGGCTACCTTGCTCATGCGTGGCAACTGGGTGGTGGGCAATATGGCTTTCAAAACCACTGGGTGGCGGTGGACGGCAATCACATACTTGGTGTTGTCACTTCATGGCATAGCAAGTTAGGGGCAGAGTTTGACCGTGCAACCCTTGATAGCATCACGTCTTATTTTTCGCTAGACGAAGCTATGACAGTCTTGATGCGTAATCAGACTGTCGCGATTAACTTAACGCCTCCAACGAATACTGAACTTATGTTGGGCCACGTGGCTGTGGCTAAGCATGCAAAGCGAAAAGGCATAGGTACAGCTTTGGTAGATGCTATGCTCGCCAGAGCTGAGAAGCTAAATAAACGAAAGCTTGTTCTTGATGTCGAGCTTTCCAATATTGATGCAATTCGCTTTTATCAGCATGCGGGTTTTAGCGAAGAGTCCATTAACAAGGGATTCATTCGCTTTGCACGACCTGTTTAGGTAAACGTTTTCTCAGCGCTAAATGTGGTATCGCTCACCTGGCCCTAACCGACCTAATTCCTAGTCGGGGTAATTCCCATTACTGTCAGCGACAAAGAAAGGTTGAGAATACCAGTAATAGCGCCCGGGTTGCTGTATTGAGGGGGCCGTGCAGTTCACTCGAGACCTAGCCAATGGGCAGTGAAGCGTCGAGTTTAAAAGATACGGTATTGTCTTCTACACTGGTCTCAATAGGGTCGCCCCCGAAAAAGCACGTAACTTGAGATACTCGCATATCTTCGCTTTCAATTGTCAATCGAACAGGGTTGTCTAACGACCTTGTTTTCAACTGCGGGTCAGTTACAGAGCTGCTTTTGACAGGCATAGCCAGGCTATTGAGCTTAGTCTTTAAGCTCGATAGATTGGCGTAAGGCCCAGCAGCGGGAAAGCGAGGGAGTGCTTGCATACTGCTGTAAGGCCCAACTGCTCCTGAATGTTGGCCAAATCCAATGTAACCGTGTTTCTTGAGTTGCTGCTCTAAAGTTTGGTTATATTCGCCAAAAGGGTAAGCCAAGTATTGAGTGCCAATGGCCAACCGTGAATCTAATTGCTTCTGTGCTTCTTCGACGTTTTGCCATACATTTTCAAGCCATGCCTTTTGTCCCATGGACTGCATGTTGTTGAGCATGTGTAAATGATCCATGGTGTGGTTGGCAAAACTCACACCTTCATTACGCATGCTCTCTACTTGCTCCCATGTCAATTGCTTGGGGCCCACACCTATTTCTCCTGGGTTAATAAAAATAGTGTATGGAAAGCCCAGTTCAGTTAGTACAGGGTGTGCATTCTCTAATATATTGGCGTAGCCGTCGTCAAATGTAATCGCCACCGCTTTATCGGGCAAAGGCGTCTTGTTTTTCAAAGCGTTAACGACTTCTTGCAGTGACACGACAGCGTGGTTTTCCTTTAAATACACCATGTGCTCTTTGAATTTACTGGGCGATATGCTGGTGCTTGCAGGTGTTTGCGTTGAGACATGGTGGTATAGCAAAATTACCGCATTCGTGGGCATTGCCTCTTGTTGAACCGCAGCGGCAAACGCTTTGTTGGTGGTGTAGCTAATGAGTGTCAAACACACGCCGCAAAGTAACAACGCGATATACCGCATGACGTTGTGAGCAAGTAAGTTGAGGCTCGTCCAAGGCCTAAAATTAGTCAAATGCATGGTACACTCCTTTTTTGTTGCCACTTTATAAACGTCACGAAACCATTGAGATCAGCCAATGCCTCGCTCTTCTGAATCACAGCTTCTTTTTTTAAGGATCATACACGTCTATTAGCGCTAGCGCTGCCAATGATTTTGGCAAACATAACAACGCCCTTGCTTGGGCTAGTCGATACTGCTGTTTTAGGTCATATGTCAGTGCCTGCCATGCTTGCAGGAGCGTCGGTAGGGGCATTGATTCTTACTCAAATTTATTGGGTTTGTGGTTTTTTGCGCATGTCTTCAACAGGCTTAAGTGCACAGGCTAAAGGCAGTGAAAATGCACATGTCGAGTCGGCTAAAGTACTGTGGCAAACCATTATTGTGGCTTTGGTATTGGGGATACTGGTATTAGTACTTCAAACCCCTATTTTGCAAATTGGCTTGGCGTTGACCAATCCAAATGAAGAGGTGGCGACACACCTTCAGCACTACTTTGATACTCGAGTGTGGGGAGCGCCAGCAGCGATGCTGAATTTGGCGCTTGTCGGCTGGTTGGTGGGGCAGCAACGCACGCGTAGCGTTATGCTTATTCAGATAATTGGGAATCTTTTGAATGCCGGGCTAGATGTGTTGTTTGTGTTTGGTTTGGGGTTTTCCGTGGTAAGCGTTGCACTGGCCAGTGTCTTTACAGAATATGCGATGGTTATACTGTCACTGGCCGTAGCATTAAAACACGTTGGGGGTGTCCAAATTTCCTCTGCGTGGTTTAACCGTGCTGCGCGAAAAGTCATACTTAAATTAAATGGCGATATGCTTATACGCAACTTGGCGCTACAAGCATGCTTGGCATTCCTCACCATGCAAGGTGCACGCTATGGCGAAACGTCGGCAGCGGTGAACGCAATTCTCATGCAGTTCTTCGTGCTAATTGCGCTAGGGCTGGACGGTATTGCTTATGGTGTTGAAGCGCTTGTGGGTGAAGCAAAAGGCACGCAAGACAAACAAGAAATAAACCGCAGAACGTATCAAGGCTTGTTGTGGTCTTCGCTGTTTGCCGTACTCTACAGCATTGTTTTTTATATTGCTGGTGAAGAGATCATAGCAACGCTTACCCAGCACATTAGCATCATCGATGCCGCTACCCCCTATTTGCCCTTGATGGTGCTATTGCCTATGCTCGGACATTGGTGCTTCCTGTATGACGGTGTATTCGTTGGGCTAACGCGAGCAAGTGCCATGCGCAATACTATGGTTATAAGTGCACTGTTTGTGTTCTTTCCCGTATGGTATTTCACACAACATCAAGGCAACGTCAGTTTATGGTATGCTTTACTTGCCTTTTTACTGGCAAGAGGCGTGACACTGGGGTGGTCGTTTTATCGGATGGACAAACTTGCTTAAAAACAACGTCAACGTTTTTGCGCAATAACAATGGTGTGCTGTTCAGGATACTGATCGTATTCTATGTGACGAATAAAACACCCTTCCTCAATGAGAAGAGAAATATAGCCGTTTATGCCGATTGACGCATAATAGACTTCGGGGCCCATTGCACAATTTGTATGACTACCTGAGTCGTCCACACCGCCACAACTAAATAGTAAAACGCCTTCAGATGGCAAGTGACTCACAAGCTTTTTCAATACGGGCGCGTGCTTGTCTAATGGAAGATGCCAAAAGCTGTCCCAAGCGCTGAAAAACGCGTAGGTTTTAGGGAGCGAGAATGTGCAAATATCGTCGTGGTAGAAGGTGTGTTTTGGAAAGGCTGAGCGTGCGAGTTTTAGCATCTCTGCTGAAATATCAATGCCTTCATAGTTCAGCCTTGCCTCTTCGATAATGGGGATAAAGCGATTGGTACAGCCACAGCCAATATCTAAGGCTGCGGCATTGTGCGTTACCAAGGTATCAGGTAAAAACGTCAGCGCTTTTTTGTAAGCTGCGACGCCGTTCTGGCGATTGAAGCCCTCTCGGGTCCACCTATGCGTAATGCTGTCATACGCCTTACCTGTTTGCTTTGGTGTCACGTGTCATCCCTATTGTGTAATCTTGCCGCTAACGCACTATATGCGTTGCGCAAAGCTTGTTACCTGACGGGTCGCGTAAATAAGCAAGATAGAGTTGGCGTTTGTCGTTGCCACGGATACCAGGAGGATCTTCGCAAGCCACTCCCCCATTTTCGCAGCCTACTTTGTGCCATTCATCAACAATATCTGGTGTGCGCGCAGCTAGCCCCAAAGTGGTTCCATTTCCATGCGTCGCTTCTTCGCCATTAATTGGCTTGGTCAATGCAAGAATACCTTTAGGCGTGTAGTAAAACACTCGGCCATACTCGTCAAAAACGCCTTCATCATAGCCTAGCACGCCCAGTATGGCGTCGTAAAAACGCTTTGATGCGTCTAGGTCGTTGGCTCCAATCATTACATGGCTAAACATAATCGTGTCCTTTCTTTAGTCTTGTCGGTCTTTACTGTTTTGCGAGAGTGCAAATTTCACGGCCGCCTGAGCGTGAATGGACGTGGTGTCAAAAAGACGAACAGGAGTTTGTGATTGTTGTACTAATAACGCTATTTCCGTGCACCCTAAAATAACGCCTTGGGCACCTTGCTCAGATAATGCGCTTATAACATCAATATACGCGCTGCGTGACTTAACACAAATCACACCCTTGCATAATTGTTCATAAATAATGTTATGGACTAGTTGTCGTTGCGATGTATTGGGTATAAGGACCTTAATACCAAATTTCTCTTTTAATCGTTCAGTATAAAAAGGTTGCTCCATGGTAAATTGAGTGCCAAGAAGCCCCACTGTGCTAACACCCGCCTCTTGCAGCGCTTTGCCTGTTGCATCGGCAATGTGCAGCAAAGGTATAGACACGGCTTCTTCTATTTGTGGGGCAACCTTATGCATGGTGTTTGTACAAATTACGATAGCGCTTGCGCCCGCGTTCTCTAGGCGCTTCGCTTCATCGCTTAGCATGCGTGCCATATCGTCCCATTTACCTTGATGTTGAAGTTGCTCAATGGGGGCAAAGTCAACGCTGGACAGTAAAATGCTGGCACTATGTAAGCCCCCAAGCGCATCATTTACACCACGATTTATCGCCTGATAGTAACTCACTGTTGATTCCCAGCTCATTCCACCAATAAGGCCTAGCTTTTTCATATTTTTGCGATACCAAGGTTCTGAGAAGCCAAGCTAACACTGTGCCGTGTCACTGTGGGCATTACAAGAGTTTCAATAACACTAGGTGCCTTACAGGCTAAAACTTGGGTGGCGTTTTTTTGTTATTGATAGAAGAGAGCCGATGGAGAAATATGCCGATGTAACCCAGCATGGCCAGCCCAAAACCAACAAACAGTACGGCAAGAGAAAGGTAATTAAGAAAGATTGAATATTGACTTAGAGTAAACAATAGCACCGCGCTTAAGCAACAAAAATAGATAACCCTATTTTGAAGCGTTGCCAGCTTTGGTGTATGTCTTTGAGTAGCATGATAGCTATGGCTTTATTAACCGAGCGAGATAGGCAGTTAGTAATACGAGTGCTCACCTGCTTGGTGCTCAGTTTCATCGCGTACGCCGTTTAGCTCACCCGCAAACTGCTCAAGCATCTGCTTTTCGATGCCTTCTTTTAGCGTAACGTCTACCATTGAGCACCCATTGCAGCCGCCGCCAAATTGCAAAATAGCGTAGCCGTCGTCAGTGACCTCTACAAGCATAACTTTACCGCCATGGTTAGCTAGCTGTGGGTTAATTTCTGACTCGATCATGTAGTTAATGCGCTCTACTAGGGGCGCGTCATCAGCAACTTTGCGTGCCTTGGCATTTGGCGCTTTAAGCGTTAGCTGTGAACCCATTTGATCGGTAACGTAGTCAATTTCAGCTTCATCAAGGTATGGCGCACTTTCTTCATCTACCACTGCATCAAACCCATTGAACGGCAAACGCGTATCAGTAGGTTCAACGGCATCAGGCGGACAATAGGACACGCCGCATTCAGCCGACGAAGTGCCTGGGTTTACGACGAATACACGAATATTCGTGCCAGACTCTTGTTTACTCAGCAGTTTTACGAAGTGAGCCTGGGCTTCTTCTGATATAGTTATCATCAGCAAGTCCTACAAATTTAAAAAGTTAGACATAGTGTATCAAATTTACCTGAGTAAAACAGTCAGGTATTAATTAAATAAATTATTTCAGTAAATCGTATTTGTTGAATGCGCCGCCATGTCGGGTAACTTCAACCATAACAACAAGACGGGAAACGCGATGCTAGTGAATCTGTACCAATGCGCTCTTAAAAGACGCTTGGCGTTGGCCACAACGCTTGCTTTGGGAGCATTTACCTTAGGGGCTGTGGCTCCACAAACCGCTCAAGCTGAGTCAGTTATCATCACGCCAGACCGCGGTGGCAAATCGGTGCATGCTTATTTGCCCGATAGCGTAACCTATAATCCGGCTATTCCCACTCCAGAGTCGGTTTTAGGTGCCAACATTGGCGAGTGGCATGTGCGTCACGACCAACTTGTCGAATACATGAAACTGCTAGCGGCAACGTCAGATCGCATCACTATAGAAGAAACCGGTCGTACCCATGAAAATCGTCCTCTTCTACTCATGACCATTACTGCACCTAAAAATCGCACCAATCTTCCCGCTATGCGACAAGCGCATATTAAGGCAATGAAGAGTGGTGACCCTGTAAGTGACGACGCTCCCCTTGTCTTTTACATGGGCTATAGCATTCACGGAAACGAGCCATCGGGCTCCAACGCTGCACTTGCCCTTGCTTACTACCTTGCCGCCGGTGAGGGCGAGGAGGTAGATGCCTTGCTGAACAACAATATTGTGCTGTTCGACCCGTCTTTCAACCCCGATGGTTTGTCGCGTTTTGCGCAATGGGCAAATATGCACAAAGGAAAGCAATTAGTCTCTGACTCACGTCATAGAGAACATGACGAGGGCTGGCCTTCTGGGCGAACTAATCATTATTGGTTCGATTTGAA
This sequence comes from Alteromonas gracilis, assembly GCF_036870955.2. Classification (GTDB taxonomy): domain Bacteria; phylum Pseudomonadota; class Gammaproteobacteria; order Enterobacterales; family Alteromonadaceae; genus Alteromonas; species Alteromonas gracilis_A. The sequence continues at coordinate 4,379,838 of NZ_CP145482.2, read as the reverse complement.
CCGAGATTGGCTGCTGCTAGCACATCCAGAGTCACGAGCACGCATTAAGCAGTTTCATAAGTGGCGACCTCATGTGTTAACTGACTTCCATGAAATGGGTACAGACAGTACCTACTTCTTTCAACCAGGTGTGCGCTCTCGTAAAAACCCAATGACGCCGGATGAAAACGTCACATTGACTGAGGCGTTAGCCCAATATCATGCGGCCGCATTTGACGCGCAAGGTAAGCTGTATTTCACAGAGGAAGCCTTTGATGATTTCTATGCTGGAAAAGGGTCAACGTATCCCGATCTTCACGGCAGCATTGGTATTCTTTTTGAACAAGCCAGCTCGCGTGGTCATTTGCAGTCATCTATCAACGGTGAACTGGCCTTTAGCGACACCATTGCTAACCAAATTACCACGTCACTTAGCACTTTTAGAGGGGCGCTGGCGAACAAAGCGGCAATACTCGACTATCAGTCAAATTTTGTAGAGAGTACCAAAGCACAGGCAAAAAATGATGACACGGTAGGCTATGTCGTTGGCGACTCTCAGGACATGGGCCGCTTCAACGCATTTTTAGGGTTGCTTGAGCAGCACAATATTCGCTTCGAGGTGGTAAATAAAACGAGCAAGGTTGACGGTGTGACTTATCAGCCTGGCCGCGCTGTATTTGTTCCAACTAATCAGCCGCAATACCGCCTAGTGAAGTCCATATTTTCAACGCAAACATCGTTTGAAAACAACACCTTCTATGATGTTTCTACATGGAATTTAGCTTTGGCGTTCAATTTAGATTACGCCGCGCTTGATAAGGGTGATGCACGCGACGTGAAACGCGCTAGCGATGCATCGCTGGCCAATATCACGCTCAATGACATTGAAAACGATGCTTACGCGTACGCGTTTTCTTGGCATCATTATTATGCGCCAGCTATGCTGCAAACTCTGATAGAGGCAGGTGTACAAGTAAGAAGTACTGAAAAAGCCTTCACCGCGATTCAGTATGACAATAGCACCAAAACATTGCCTGCTGGCAGTATTGTTATTCCTAAAGGGTTGCGCCAACCAGACAACCTAACCGAGGTGGTAGCAAGTGCGCAACAACAACTAAAGGTGCTTAGAGTATTTAGTTTTAAAAGCGGCCTCACTCCCTCAGGTGCAGATTTAGGAAGCAGAAGTATGGCGCCTGTGGCTGCGCCTCAAGTTCTGATTGTTGGCGGTGAAGGCACAAGCGAGTATGAAGTGGGAGAGATTTGGCATTACTTTGACACCAAAGTTGGACTTGCTCCGAGCATTGTTGAGCAACAGCACCTAGGACGTGCGCTGTCAGACGATACCATTGCATATACGCATATTATTTTTGTTAGCGGTCGCTATGATTTCTCTGAATCACAAAAATCTCAGCTTGAACAGTGGATCAAAGCTGGCGGTGTTGTGATAGGTCAAAAGTCGGCACTTCGCATGTTGGCTGACAATAAGTGGCTAGACGCTGAAATTGTTAGTCGCGACAGTATTAACAATGCGTTTGATGAAAGTGCATTAACTTATGCAGATGGTGCAGCACTGTACGCACGCAAACTGGTTGCAGGCGCGGTATTTGAAGCCAATATTGATGTTACACATCCATTATTTTATGGCTACAGTAACGACACTCTACCCATGTTTAAAACCAGCAATATGATTGTAAAAGCGGATAAGTCACCGTTTGTTACGCCAGCTCGCTACACAGAAACGCCGTTAATGGCAGGCTTTAGCGACAAAGCGATGGTGGCATTGATGGCACAATCAACAGCCGTCACTACTCAAAAAATGGGACGTGGTGTGGTAATTGGTTTTACTGACAATGCTCAGTTTAGAGGTTACTGGTTTGGCACCAATAAGATGCTGGCTAACGCCATTTATCAGTCTCACTTCATTCGCTGATACATCAATTAATGCGTGTCTACCAGCGTGCTTTTCGGTGGTGGCGTGAAAGTCACCGCCCATACTTGAATATCAAGATTGGGGTAGCGCGCTTTTAACTGTTGAGCAAGGGCGTTAACGGTTACCCCAGTGGTGATTACATCGTCTATGATAGCGACGGTAAAAGCACCTTTATTGCGTCTTTGCTTGTGTTCATACCAAGGGTCAATACCGCGCGATGTAAGTTGATATACTCGCGATGCATTTATTGAACGCTGTACCTTTGATAAGTGATGCTGCGCGCTCGTGCCACTTCGCGTGGCCCAATATTCTTCAATGGGTATCCCCAACCCTTCACTCAAGAAATGACCAATAACCGCTGCCTGATTGTAGTGCCTTGTGGCAATTCGCCATGCACTAATAGGCACCAAACAACAGTAAATCAGGCACTTTTAGCGTGCACTGTCGCTTTCTATGGACAAACCAGTTGCTTAGTACTTTGCCTGCGGTTAGAGAATGGGTAAACTTAAACTGGTGAACCAGTGATGACATGGGCCATATGTGTAATCCCAATAGACTCAATGCGTTATAGTGACTGTGTTTAACGTGTCGCCCTACTGGGCCGAACTCGAGTAAGTTGTCACCGTGTATCTGCGGGTCGAAAAAAAACATGTCATCGTCACACCACTGACATACTGGCGTGGGACTTGCCTGATAACATAGCAAGCATGAAAGGTTCATAGTGTTGATTCCATCAACTTCCTTAACGTGTCGACCGACGGTCTAATTTCATCATGGCGTACTTTTGCGAAAGTACGTGTCAGCCAAAGGAGGTGTAAATGGAAAGTTTGCATACAAACGGCGCACTTGTCACCCGTACAGAGGGTACAGGTATCGATGTAGTATTTCTTCACGGTTGGGGGATGAACAGCGGCGCGTTCACCTCTTTTATTCCTTATCTGAGTGATAATTTTCGCGTTACCACGATTGACCTTCCTGGTTTTGGTGAGAACGCAGGTGTAGTGCCATCACCCTATAATGTTGATTCATTGGCAAACGCCATCATTAATGCGTTGCCAGAGCAGTGCATATTGGTGGGCTGGTCATTAGGTGGATTAGTCGCACAGAAAATCGCCCTAATGGCGCCAGAAAAGCTCACAGGCTTAGTAACTATTGCCTCAACACCGCGCTTTATCGCTGGGCCTGGCTGGCCTGGGATCGCGGCAGATTTACTTAAAATGTTTGAAACCCAGCTGGAAAAAAATTTCCAAAAAACGCTCGAACGTTTTCTAGCTATCCAAGCTATGGGCAGCGATACGGCGAAACATGATATTAAAACGATTCGCCAACAAGTGACTCAATATCCAGACCCTGCTGAAGAAGCGCTAAAAAAGGGGCTGCGCATTCTATCCTGTGAAGACTTGAGGCAGGATGTAGGGCGCATAGCAGTGCCCACATTAAGGCTTTACGGTAGGCTTGACAGCTTGGTGCCAACCACGGGGATTGATCAGATTTGTGAGTTACATCCACAGTCAGATTCTGTGGTGTTGCCTCATGCCGCACATGCTCCATTTATCTCGCACCCGCAGCAGACTGCTGATATCTTGTTTCGTTTTGCTGCAAACGTTTATCAGCAAAAGGCGTCATAAATAGTGCGTGCTGAAAAGGTGAGCTCATAGTAAACCTCACGTTAAATAAAAAGCCTTTTAGGACATACGTTTATTTTAGGCAATGCTCTAGGGGCTTTCTATTTTCTCTAAATTGGTTAATAATTGTTCATGAGAGGATAGAGGTAGTGTATGACAAGTATAAATGGCGCTAGTGTTAATTCCGCGTTTTTGGCGGGACAGTATGGTTTGCAAAACGCCAGTGATGGTATTACGCAGGCTGCGTCTAACATTGCTCAACGCACGGCCGAAGGCAGCTCTTCTTCAAACAATGTGCAGGAAAATGCACAAGTAGAACCTTCAAATGGTAACCTAACAAGTGACCTTATTGCGCTCAACATTAACAGCGTTAACGCAGAGGCGTCAGCGCGCGTGCTTGAAGTGGCAAACGACACGTTAGGAACCATCATCGACACGATAGCGTAGGGGCAGTGCGATGAATATCGTTACGCCAATTCTTAACGCGATTGCGTATCCGACCGCGAATATAAACACAGAGTCTGCGCGCCGCGACAATGTGCAGCGCGAAACCATTCCCCAAACCAGCGATGCCGAGCAAGGTGCTTCGCAAAAGGGGCTGGGTTCTGAAGCGGACAAGGCAAGAAGCCCAGGTCAGCCGCCAGCGCTTAGTGACGTACGACCGCCCGCAAATTCAAACCGAACTTCAAGCAGCATTTCAAAACGTATTTGGGCAAGATAAAGATAACGCCCAAGACGAAAGTGCTGGCAAGCAAGGCGCGCAGGACGAACAGCAGGCCCGTCAGAGCGAGCAACAAGAACAACAAGATGCTCAAGAAATTGAGCAACTTAAAGCACGTGATCAAGAAGTACGTTCACATGAGCAAGCGCATGCTGCCACGGGTGGACAGTACGCGGGTTCACCGCAGTACGAATATACAACGGGACCTGATAACAAACGCTACGCAACGGGTGGCGAGGTTTCAATAGACATATCTGAAGCACAAAGCCCAGAACAAACATTGCGTAAAATGCAGCAGGTTCGCGCGGCTGCACTTGCGCCTGCTCAACCTTCGTCACAAGACTTAAAAGTAGCGGCAGAGGCAGCGCAAAAGGCGTTTGAAGCAAGAAGCGACATTGCTGAGGAGAATCGCGAAGCGCGCGAAAGTGCGAATTCAAGTGAACCTTCTACACCAAGTATCGACGACATTACTGAGCCTGCGGGCGTCGAGCGACCAACGCGAAGCTTAGACAATGCTATTTTAGAAAATCAGCAGGCAATTGAAGCTGGTGGCCCTTCGCAGTCAGTAGAGAATGAAGTTGGTAGGCGCTCACTCAACTTTGGCGAATCGCCAGACCAAGCATCTGACCCATCCATACAGGCGCGCATTGGGCGTATTCAAAATGTTTACACTCAGGCATACACGCCGCGCGAGAAGGCCTTTCATTTCAAGCTTAATCTTCCGTTTAGATGGTGATTTAGTAGTCCAAGATTGCCTCTGTAAAAGGATACCGGGGCGCATTGCCAATAATATCTGTTAGCACGCTATTCATGGTGTTGATATCGCCATCAAACCCACCATGAGACGTTGATGCACTTTTGTCCTCTACTTTTCCATGACTATAGACAAACGTTATTCCTTTGCTGGGTGTATTGTGCTCCGCCATGCCTAACAGCGGCGTGTTCGATTTTGCTTCAAATGCATTTGATACAAGATAGAGCAATGATTTTTGATAGATATGGGCAACGTGGTCGTCTTTTTCGAGCGACTCTGACAAATTGTACACCACGGTATGTTTAATATTGTCACTGGCGATAAGCGGCGCTAAGGTCGTCTCAAACAATGCATAGTTGATTGCGGGTGCAAGCAAATGCAGACTCGAGACTCTTGTGTCAGGGGCAATTTGAGACAGTCGTTCTAAACTATGTGCGTGGAATATGGAGCCAGCGGAATGACCAACCACATGTAACTCTACATCAGGGTGTTGCGCAAGATAAGTAGCGAGCTTGGTTAGAAAATAGCTTCCATCGGATGTGGCTCGTTTAAACGGTGTGCAGGCATCTGACTTCATTTCTCGCCAAAGTGCCCCCCTACTTTACGCGTTGCCCACTCTAAAATGCGGTCGGTATAGTCAGTAAACGTACCAACCTTATTGTTAACCTCTTTATTCTTAAAGCCAAGGATATCTTTAAGTTCTTCAAGAAGCCCGGTGTCGTACATAAAGTGAATAGGATAAACACCGTTCTTTAAAAAAGTGTCCTTCATTGCAGCCACACGTCGAGCGGAGGACTTGACACTATTTAGACCACCGTGTGCATATAACATGACCTTCTTGAACTTGCTTTGGGCGAGTTTTTCGATAATGGCATCGACGTGGTTCTTGTTACTCCAGTACTTGCTGGTGGTATCAAAGTGACCATCGTCAAAGTGGACAAAATGGTCTTGAATGCTAACGCGTGGTGTTGAGTTAGATAAACGTTTTTGAGCAGTAGATTGGGTAGCACAATGGTGTGTACCAATGCTTGGTTATGGGAAGAGCCAGCTGAACCACCCACGCATCCATGATGTTCAGCGCCCAATCATCATAACGCCACAAGGCGAGGCCCGACTTTTTCCACTCGCTGCCCCATGAGTTTTGGATCCAAAAACCTTCGTCATTGTAACCAACAATAGCAAACGCATGGCCACCAATGGTCTCTGGCCGTAGGAAGATTGTATCGCCCTGTTTATCGTTCCAACCTTCGTGAATGCGTGCAGAGACAAAAATAACTCCCACTTCGTTTAGCGCCGCGTGGAAATCGCTAATTTCACGCGCAAGCCGATAGTATGCCCCTAGTCTGTGACCGCTCGCATCACTGGCAATTTCAAGCGTCATTTCAAATTCGTTGCTGTGCGCAATGTTTTCGGTGAGTCTGTTGCTACATACGCCGCTGTTGTGCCACCCCTTAATTGCGCCTCGACAGCTGGAGCCTGCATAGCGTTCTCCTAACCATTCATCGTGACGCTTTGCCATGGCGTAAAGCATCCAAGGGCTGACATTGTGCTTTCTGCCCTGCTGGCGATAGATGAAATTAATCGTTGCGGCTAGCGCAAACCCAGTGCATGCCGCATCCTCACCTTGATCAAGAATAACCAGGTTGCCAGGGGGGTCTATGAAGGGCTTTAAGGGCGACAAGTGAGGCTGATAAATTCTATCTCTAAGATCGGGGTAATCAGCACTGACATTATGAATTCTGGGGTAAGTTGAGTTTGAACTTGTGGTTGTACTCATGAGTCTGTCCTTTGATGCGCTCGCCTATATATGGTGCCGCGACTATCCGTTCAACAAAGATTCACAGCCCCTAGGTTTATAACATCAACAACTTTCTATCGAACCACTGCAGTTTGGCTTAGTACCTTTAACCATTAACTTAGCAAATATGCACCCATCTCGTACAGAGCTGGGTGCATGTGTCGTTTGCGCTATTTCTTAGCTTTTGCGAAAGCATCGGCAAAAGCATTGCCCATGGCACTATTTTGTATCTGGCCATTGCGATTTTGTCCGCCTCTTGGCTGATTAGCACGTTTACTTTGTGCTTTTCCAGGACCTTTACCAGCGCTAGGCTTGGTTACCTTTGTCTGCGGTCTTATTTGCTGCGCTGCCTGATTGAGATGGCGTATCGTCAAGTCGCATGGTAAAGGAGATACGCTTGCGTGCAACGTCAACTTCTAGCACTTTTACTTTAACAATATCACCCGCTTTCACTACTTCTCGGGGATCAGAGATAAACTTATTGGTGAGTGCAGAAATATGCACAAGCCCATCTTGGTGAACGCCAACATCAACAAAGGCACCGAAGTTGGCGACATTACTCACCACACCTTCCAATATCATGCCTGGCTTAAGGTCGTTAATGGTTTCAACTCCCTCTTTAAATACCGCAGTTTTAAACTCTGGGCGAGGGTCCCGTCCAGGCTTATCTAGTTCTTTAAGAATATCTTTAACTGTGGGTAATCCGAAGGCTTCGCTTGTAAAAGTATCGGGCGACAGACTCTTTAAAAGCTCGGTGTTACCAATGATATCGTTTACCGCCACCGCAGTGGTATCAACGATTTTGTCTACCACAGGATAGGCTTCAGGGTGCACCGCCGAGGCATCAAGAGGATTTGAACCGTTAACTATGCGTAAGAAACCTGCAGCTTGTTCAAAGGCTTTTGGACCTAGGCGTTCAACTTTTAAGAGTGACTTTCTATCTGAAAACGCGCCGTTACTGTCCCTGAAATTAACGATATTATGGGCAAGTGTTTTGTTTAGGCCTGACACATAGCTTAGTAGCGCTGGTGACGCGGTGTTTAAGTCTACACCAACGGCGTTTACACAGTCTTCAATAACGCGGTCCAGCGACTTACCCAACTGACTTTGGCTCACGTCATGTTGATACTGACCAACACCAATGGCTTTTGGCTCAATTTTCACTAATTCTGCAAGGGGGTCCTGTAAACGACGGGCGATAGATACGGCGCCACGCAGCGAAACATCAAGCTCTGGCAGCTCTTTTGACGCTAATTCCGAAGCCGAGTAGACCGACGCGCCTGCTTCACTTACCATGATTTTTTGTGCACCGAGATCACTATTGGCTTTCAGCATTTCTGCCACAAGCTTATCTGTCTCACGTGAGCCTGTACCATTACCAATACTAATAAGGTCAACTTTGTACTGCTTACACAAGGTTGTGAGCGTACGCATCGACTTATCCCACTGGTTTTGAGGCGCATGGGGGAAAATGGTATTGGTTGCTACAACCTTACCTGTTTGATCTACCACTGCCACTTTGACGCCCGTGCGTAAACCTGGGTCAAGACCCATGGTGGTTTTCGCTCCCGCAGGCGCGGCCATGAGTAGGTCGTTTAAGTTCTTGGCGAATACCTCAATGGCTTCTTCTTCAGCGCGCTCGCGAAGCGTACTGAAGAGTTCTGTTTCCATATGTAAGCCAATTTTGATTTTCCATGTCCACTGTACAACTTGTGCAAGAAAGTCATCGGCGCTGCGACCGCGATGCATAATGTCGTAATGGCTAGCGATAATATGTTCGCAGTGCGATGGGCCGTTTTCTTCGCTTTGTGGGTCAGCATCTAGTTGAATGTGCAGCATGCCTTCGTTACGGCCTCTGAACATAGCAAGCGCGCGGTGCGACGGCACGGTTTTGTACTTCTCGCTGTGCTCGAAGTAGTCTTTATATTTAACGGCTTCTTTTTCTTTGCCTGGAGCGACGGTACTTTTAAGGTGTGCGTTTTCCACAAGGTAAAGGCGGATTTTACCGAGTAACGCAGCATCTTCAGCAAATCGTTCCATCAAAATATAGCGCGCGCCTTCAAGTGCTGCTTTAGTGTCGGCAACGCCCTTGCTTTCATCAACATAGGACTGAGCGGCACTATCAATGTCTGTGTTAGGGTCATCAAAAAGCACATTTGCCAGACCTTCAAGCCCTGCTTCAATGGCAATTTGGCCTTTAGTGCGGCGACGGGGTTTGTAAGGCAGGTACAAATCTTCCAACGTCGTCTTACTGTCGGCACTCACAATGCTCGACTTTAACGCTTCAGACAATTTACCCTGCTCGTCAATGGATTTTAGGATAACCTCGCGGCGTTCTTCTAGCTCGCGTAAATACGTTAAACGCTGTTCAAGGTTACGTAACTGCGTGTCGTCTAGGCCTTGGGTAACCTCTTTACGATAACGCGCAATAAAAGGAACGGTTGCTCCTTCATCTAAAAGCTTTACCGCAGCAGTAACTTGAGAAGGCTGTACTGCAAGTTCTTCGGCAATTTTATTGATAATCATAAGTCGCTCTAAAATACTATAAATTCGCGTTAGACAAATGCGAAGAAACGATGTGTTGAATGCCCATGGCACACAGCGTTACATGTGAAAAATTTAGCAGTGATTGTATCACTGCGGTGTACGGTTAGTCGTCTGATCATTAGCGTATAGTGGCTGTGGGGGTTGTCTCATCTGCGTTACACAATATGGCTAGAGTCTGTCTGTGCTGTCGTACCATATACGGTTTATCCACCACTCTTTGGTGTCTGTTTCGGTTTTAACAACAAATTCGTCGTCTTCCTCTTTTCCTACTAGTGCTCTCGCCATCGGAGAATCGATAGAGATATAGTCTTTGCGTCCGAATATCTCATCATAGCCAACAAGACGCAGTTCCATCACGGTGCCACTTTCATTTTCTATCTCTACCCATGCACCAAAAAAGACTTTGCCTTCTTGCTGTGGGTCGTAGTCCACCACTTTTAAGTTTTCTAAGCATTTACGCAAGTATCTAACGCGACGGTCTATTTCGCGTAGTTTCTTCTTATTGTATTGATAATCAGCATTCTCACTGCGGTCGCCGAGGCTTGCTGCCCACGTTACCTTACGCGTGATTTCTGGCCTTTCTTCTCGCCACAAAAAGTCGAGTTCTTGCTTTAGCTTTAAGTAACCCTTGCGGGTAATAAGTGGTGTTTTCACAGTGCCCTAAATGTCATCCTTAGCGATATCTCATACTTTATGTGGCTATTACGCAAAAATATAGCGAAAAGGCGTTAAAAAAGCGCATTTGAATATTTATTGAACATAAACTATTTGTGTATTGTCGTAGTATAAATAATGAACAAGCCAATTAGGGGAAATGAATGCGCAATAAGTTACCTTTGATAAACCGAAGGCGATCAGAGCAAGAGCCATTGCACACCAGCGGTACTATCATTGGTTTCATGCTTTTTTTGAGCGGTGCTTTGTTTTTGTTGTACGCCTTACTGGATATTGTTATTCGATTAAAAAGTATAGAAACCGTGCTGTATCTCATCGCTTATTGCACCATGTATAAAATAGGTCACTCGCTACTTAATCACTTTGCAACTTTAAAAGTTCACACCGAAAGACGGCGTGCACCACAGCGATTATAGGGCTTAAAACCTATGGTTCTAAGCGCAGTACTTTAAGGCTAAATTGTTACAAGAAAGTGGCAGTTCAAAAGTGCAAAACGGGGAGTTTCGACTATAGTTATAAAGTGATTCGAGGCACCAAGCATATTGAATAACCCACTTTACTATTTGGGTACGCGCGTGGTTAAACACCACTGGCTCGTAGGGAAAAGGTAGGCAAGGATTACGCTGACTCACTAAACAAAAAAGCCGACGCAAAATGTGTCGGCTTTCTCTTTTGCGGCTGTCATAAACCGCGCTAGCGCTTTGCTTACTCAGCTGCGTCTTCAGATTCTGGCTTCACTACCTCAAGAAGCTCAACATCAAAAATAAGCGTTGAGTTCGGTGTGATTGCGCCAGTAGAACGTTGACCATAAGCAAGTTCTGAAGGAATGTGGAAACGGTATTTCGCACCTTCTTTCATTAACTGAACACCTTCAGTCCAACCCGCGATAACGCGGTTTAGTGGAAATTCAGCAGGCTCTCCACGTTTATAAGACGAGTCAAACTCTGTTCCGTCAAGCAATGTACCACGGTAATGCACTTTTACTGTGTCAGTGGCTACTGGGCTTGCGCCTTCACCTTCGGTAAGTACTTCATATTGAAGGCCTGACTCTGTGGTCGTTACACCTTCACGCTTACCATTTTCTTCTAGATAAGCAAGGCCAGCTTCAATGTTTTTCTCAGCGGCTTGTGCAGCCATTTCTTGCTGCTTCGCACGCAACACTTCTTCACCTTGCTGTGCAATTTGTTGAATTTGCTCAGGGGTAAACTTAAGTGTATCAGCCAGACCGTCGTTAAAACCTTGCTTTAAGGCTTCTTGATCTAGAGTTAGGCCAAGTTGAGCTTGCTGCTCTGCGCGGTTGCTAACAAATAGGCCCATGCTTGCGCCCATAGCGTAAGCTTGCTTTTGAGAATCTGTCATTTCTTCTGCTGAAACAGAAGTTGTATTTGCACTATCAGCGTTAGCAGCGGCCTCATCAGTAGTGTTTGGCTGGCAAGCGAAAAGGCCTAGCGCAGCGATGGTAGATAAGGCAACGAGCGACTTCTGCATAAAAACGTCTCCATTAATTATTATCATCATGCGTCTATGTCTATACTGCTGCATCCAAAGCAGTGTGCACGATAGTTTAAAGATGCGTGATCCGTGCTATGTTAAACCTAGCGTTTACAAAGCGAAACCCATTTGATTATGTTTAAGGCTCAAATGTTCCTCAGAATAGTGTTACTCATCGTACTTATTGGCGGATCTATAGGATGTACTGTACCCGATACTACGCCAATACAGCAGTGGCGTCATGTGGAAGAGGGTGCCTATGCGGCAGATATTTCTACCGACGGCACGCTTTCTGTTCTATCTGGCGTTGATAATGGCATTAACGTTTGGCGAATAGGTGAAAGCGAACCTCTGTATCATTGGGGGCATCAAGGCGAGGGCAATAACCTGGTGATGTCGGTGCACATTAGCGCAGACAAGCGTTATGTGGTGACAGCAGACAGAGAGGCGTTTGCGTTATGGAGTCTTGAAAGTGGGGAGCCTGAAGGCTTCTGGCGGATAGATGAATCGTCAATTCGCGACGTAGCGGTCGCAAATAATGGCCAAGGTGTGTTAGTGGCACGCTCAAACGGCCAAGTTATGTATTTCGAGCCGCGTACCTCAAGGCGACTTGAATTTCTAGGGCACCAAGAAAAAGTAAACTCTATTGATATTTCACCTAATGGCAAGTACGCCCTTACTGGTGGAAACGACTATATCGCTTACCTTTGGAGTACTGAGACCTACCAAATTATTCATACGTTTACGCATCCTACGCGCGTTACCAAAGTGGCACTGGATGACGAAGGACGCTATGCGTTTACCGCAGACAGTAAAAGCAGATCACAAATCTGGGACGTGCAAACAGGGCAAGCGGTGAGCGCGCTCAACTTTGCTTCTCGGCAAAAAATATTTACCGACGTTGAATTCTCTAAAGATGGTCAGTATTTGCTTACTGGTTCGCCTTCTCGCAAGGTATACCTGTGGGATCTAAAGACCTAGCAATCAATTGCAAGCTATTCAAGTAGCGTCTCGTGAAACTATATCGCCGCCAACTGCAGTTGTGTATGGCGTTGCCTTCATGCCAGATGGTAATATAGTGTCAGCAAGCAGTAGTGGCTTAGCTGAAGTATGGCAACGAGAATAACAGAGAGTACAATGACAGATAACCACGCTGATGCGCAGGCAAGTACAAAAGCATTACAAGCTCAGCTTGATAGCGCCCATAGCTACATCGAAGAGTTGCAAACCAAAATTGCGTTTCAAGAACATACCATAGAAGCGCTTAATGACGCGCTATCTTCACAGCAGCAGCAACTTGACGACTTAGCGTTCAAAGTACGGCATGTTATCGACAGAGTAAAATCGATTGAGCCTTCAAATATCGCAAAACAGTCTGAAGAGACACCGCCTCCGCACTACTAGTGAAATAATTCAAAAACTTAGTCAACACGGTTTTTTTGTTTACCGTCATACATTGTTTGGTTATGGCTTATCGTACTTCGAACTAATATTCTAGTTCACTAAAAGTGACCACCACGATTACACTTGCGGTATTGGATGCCCGTATCCCTAGGGTACTCTATTTTGATACAACGTTAGGAGCGACTGCCATGAGCGATTTTGATATGGACGCGTTTGATAATCTTGACTTTGATGCCATTGAAGCGACTGTTGAGAAAAATCAAGCTGAAAAAGACAAGCAAGCTACCAAGGAAATTGAGGGTATGCGCGATGGTGCCAACGATTGCGGCGACAGCTGTACAATCTAACACCGATGTCTAGCTAGCACGGCGCTAGTCTGTGCTAGCACTTTCCAGTCTCTCCAATTCGACAGAGCGTTCTACGTCGCCACTCAGTGCACTTATAAAGGCGTTCTCAATAATAGCCATCACGGCGTCCCAAGTTTGTGTTTCTATATGCGTTAAATCGCCCTCAATTGGAATGCGAGTTGCCCATTGGTCTTTGCTTTGGTTTCAAATAGCTCAGTAACGGCGGCAGATACGGCTTCTATACTGCCTTCGATAACCCCATCTCCGTCTTGTTCAATATCGCCTTTCCAGCTAAAGACTTCAACGTCATGCAGTACGGGTTTAATGTAACCCTTTACCTGCCCTTCATTAGACGCGACTTCAGCCGCTAACGTCATAGTGCCTGCCTCAAGGTCAAAAGGGGCATAGGTGTCGAGAGCATTTTTGAAATTGACGAGCCCCACATTATCAGCGTGTATGTCCATATCGAACGTAGGGCGAGCGGTGGCTGGGTTGAGTTTTGCATTGATAGTGAGTGTACCTTGCTCGGCCGTCTTTCCTTTGGCACTTGCTCTTGCCACTCGAGTATCAGACAGGTACGTACTATTTACCAAATTCGTTATTTCAATTTGGATGTCGTGCAAAGCTATATCAATCGAGGGAGTTGTATCTGGGTTGTTGAACGAAATACGCCCGTCTATAACCGCAAGCTTATCAATGCGCAGGGGAAAGAGTTGTTCGGCAATGGAGAGCCAATTTTCATTTTTACCCGTTTGGCGTTTTTCATTTTCACTACTGTCGACGAAATTAATCTCAGGGGTACTAATAACCACTCGCCCAACCGCTGCACCTTTAAGCAATTCAGACCAAGATAGTGTGAATTCTACACTATCAGCTGTAAATAACGGACGGTCGACTTTTCCGTTGCTCTTATACAGCAATACGTGTTCAAGACGGTATGCGCCACGCCATAACATTAAATCGACATCACCCACGCGACCATCGTATTTGCCAGGTTTACTAAGGGTATCATTGATATACCACGTAATGACGTAAGGCATACTGGCCCTGAGAGCAACCAAAAGCGCAAGTAACGCAATGATAAATCGAAATGGCACCATGAGCTTATTCTCCCGTCAAAACCCTTATAATCACTTAGTGACGCATCAAAAACTGTACCGAAACGTTTTTATGGCGTACTCAATTCTAGCTAGGTAGATCAGGTTTCTTTTAAATCGAGGTATGAGAGTCTGATACGGTAGCAATAAGGCTACGTCATAATTCTAAGGAAAGAGTAATGCAACAATTAAAAGCAAACGAAATTAGCATGGTCAGCGGCGGCTGCGAACAATACTGCTGGGGCGATTTTGAGCTAGGTGCCTTGATGGCGAACACTATTGGTGGTGCAGTAGCTGGTGCAGTGTCGGGTCCGTTGGGTGCTGCAGGTGGCGGTGCTTAGGTGCGGCGATTGCCTACATGTTTGATGTAATGTGGACGGATTAATATGGTAAATGTTTTTTGGGCTTTTATTACATGCGTTGTTGTTGGGGTTTTGCAACTTTATCTGCTGGACAAGGTTATTGACAACATAAGTGACAGTGTAAAGCTGACCGTCTACGCCATAAACGGCGGTATAACCGGGTTAGTGTTTGTCATCACTAGATGGGTTTTGTGTAAGCGCTCAAAAAACGCCGAGTAGTCCTCGTGTTAGTGTGAACAGGCCTCTGCTCACACTTTCTATAGTTTAGCTTTTTGGGCTTAACTTGGCTGCAAAGCCGGTACGGTTAGTGAGGCTTAAAAATGCCGATAACATCTTCATTAGCGCGTGTTACTGCGCTAACTTTTTCATCAGTCTGGGCTTCATGGTAGCCGCAGGCCACGCACTCGAGCTTCTCAACGTTGTTCTCAAAATACAACGATATGGTATCTTGCTCCTGACATTTAGGACAGGTCGCTCCCGCAACAAAGCGTCGTCTAACGCGTTTTGACATACTTACACCTTTGTAAAAACTTACTGAGTCATTATACCGTTAAATCTCCCTAGGTGATCAGCTTTTACCTTAAGTTTTTGCTATCATGCCGCGGTATTTTAGTGTTTGACGAATGCTGTGTAATGCCTGTGCGAACTGGTATTATACGCGCCCTCAGTTGTTCATCGCAGGTAATTCATGATCAAGCTTTCAAATGTTTCATTACTTCGTGGCCGCAAAATGCTGCTGGAAGACGCCTCTATGCAAGTGTTCCCCGGTCACAAAGTGGCGCTAATTGGGAGTAATGGCTGCGGAAAGTCGACCCTTTTTGCGCTTTTGCGCAATGAGTTAAGTGTCGATGCTGGAGAATGCAGCGTACCGAACGACTGGAGAATTGTGAGCGTTGCCCAAGAAACGCCAGCCACTGACAGATCTGCCATTGACTACGTGATAGATGGTGATAAACATCTACGTGGCCTTCAAGCTAAGTTGGTGGACGCGGAACAGCAAGAAGATGGTGTGCAAATAGGGCAGCTACACGGGCAGCTTGAACAAGCGGGAGCTTACGATGTGGAATCTCGCGCGGCCACGATATTGGCGGGTTTAGGTTTTACCAATCAACAGCTAAATGCGCTTATTACTGACTTTTCTGGTGGCTGGAGAATGCGCTTAAACCTTGCTCAAGCATTGCTGTGTCCGTCGGATTTGCTTTTGCTTGATGAGCCAACAAACCACTTAGACTTAGATGCCGTTATCTGGTTAGAAAAGTGGCTGCAGCGTTATGCAGGAACCTTGTTATTGATTTCACATGACAAAGCGTTTATTGACAACACGGTGGCGCAAATTGTCAGCGTAGAACAACAAAAACTTATTACTTATACAGGTAACTATTCCGCCTACGAGACACAGCGTGCTGAACGTATTCGCTTGCAGAACTTAGAATACGAAAAGCAGCAAGCGAAAGTGGCTCATCTAAACTCATTTATCACCCGATTTAAGGCAAAAGCGAGTAAGGCAAAGCAAGCACAAAGCCGCATCAAGCAATTAGAAAAAATGGAAACGCTGTTGCCCGCGCATATGGCCAGCCCATTTAGTTTCGCTTTTGCAGAACCCACATCATTGCCAAACCCACTTGTACAGATGGAAAACATTCAGTTGGGGTACGACAGTTATATTGTCCTTCAACAGGTAAAGCTTAATTTAGTGCCCGGCAGTCGGATTGGTTTGCTTGGGCGAAACGGGCAAGGAAAGTCGACGCTGATCAAACTGCTTGCTGGTGTGCACGCGCCAAAAGCCGGCGTCTTCAATGCGGCAAAAGGTTTAAAAATTGGCTACTTTGCTCAGCATCAACTTGAAACACTTGATGCGAATGCTACACCGCTACTTCATCTTCAGCGAATAGATGAAAAGGCTACGGAACAACAGCTTCGCGATTATCTTGGTGGCTTTGGCTTTAACGGTGATGAAGCACTGGCGCCTGTAGCGCCCATGTCTGGCGGAGAAAAGGCACGTTTAGTGTTGACGCTCATTGTCTATCAGAAGCCCAATCTGTTACTACTTGATGAACCGACTAACCACCTAGACTTAGAAATGCGTCATGCACTAAATATTGCGCTACAAGGCTTTGAAGGCGCCATGGTACTGGTGTCGCACGACCGGTTTTTACTCTCTTCAGTCTGTGAAGATTTTTATTTGGTAGACAGTGGTTCGGTAGAGCCATTTAGTGGTGACTTAGATGACTATCGCGACTGGATTTTAAAACAGCAAGCCGCTGAAAAAGCCAAGGCAAATAGTGAAGCGAAGGCTGATGCCGAGCAATCTTCGGGTGAACAAAGTAAGCCGGAAAGAAAAATTGACCGTAAAGAAGAAAAGCGCCGTGAAGCTGAGTTTCGCCAGAAGGTAGCACCACTTAAAAAGGCGGTTGAGAAACATGAAAAAGCGATGGAAAAACACAGCGCAGCACTGAGCGACGTTGAAGTGTCGCTGTCTGATACATCGTTATATAGTGACGAAAACAAAGCAAAACTTATGCAATTACTAGATAAGCAAACCAAATTAAAGCAGCAGCTTGAAGAGGAAGAAATGGCGTGGTTGGATGCCCAAGAAAAAATAGAACTTGAGCGAGAAACTTATGACAACGCCAATGCCTAAGCTTGATAACAAAGCATTTTGGCAGTACTCGGTAAGCCGCTATGCTACTGCGGATATTGCGCCACTCGCATTGTTGTTGCAAGACAATCATGGAATGAATGTAAACGTTCTCTTGCTTGTGTGCTGGTGTTTAGAAAATAATGTCATCATAAACCTACCTCAGTTGCAGGCAATTATTAACGCCACGTTAGAGAGTGAAGAAAAGCTTGAAGTGCACCGTGCTGTTCGTAAAGCAGCTAGGCCTGAAGATGGCATTCACAGTGCGCATTACGAAACGCTTAAGGCGCAAGAGTTAGCCCTTGAACGCGAACAGCAAAATGACATTGTTTCAGCGTTTAACGAGCAGGATGTTACTCGCTTACCTGTCACCGGACAGGCAGGGAATATTTTTAATGCATCTATTGCTGCACTTATTAATGCCTATTCATTGCGAGATAACAGTGAAGCACGCCGTTTGATGGGCCTTGTAGTAAATCAATTACCTTAATAATAAAGATAAAAAAGAAACAAAATGAGTAAATCAGCGCTATCGCATGGAAAAATAATTAAGAGCAGCTTTAAAGTGCCAGGGTGGGCCAAAAATCGTCATGTTCAGACAATATGGCCAAGGTTTATTCAAAAACGCCTACCGCTGTCATACGAAATGGAACGCTTAACGTTGCCAGATGACGATTTTGTTGATGTAGCATGGGGGCCAAGACCACAGGAAACATCCGGCATGGTTGTCATGTTTCATGGGTTAGAAGGCAGCATTAAATCGCACTATGCCAATGATATGATGGCTCAGCTATCAACCAACGGCTGGCAAGTAGTGATGATGCATTATCGCGGGTGCAGTGGTGTCCCTAATTTAAGAGCGCGGGCATATCACAGTGGTGAAACTCAAGATCCGAGCTTTTTTCTACAATGGTTACACGATAAGTTCCCAAGCATACCCAAAGTTGCCATCGGCTTTTCGCTTGGGGGGAACATGTTGTTAAAGCTCTTAGGTGAAAATCCAGCGCAGCGCTACCTGAAAGCCGCGGTTGCAATTTCTTCACCGCTAAAGCTCTCTGAATGCGCCAAGTCTATTAATCAGGGCTTTTCGCGGGTTTATCAAAAGTACCTGCTAGGTAGTATGAAAAGTACCTTAAGAAAGAAAATGGAGTACATTGACTACCGCAAACTTATTCAACTTACAAAAAGTGATGTTGATCACATCACAAGCTTTACACAGTTTGACGAAAAAATTACTGCACCCTTGCATGGTTTTGCCGACGCCCAGGACTATTATGAAAAATGTAGCGCCTATCATTTCTTAAGTGCAATACACTGTCCAACTCTGGTTTTGCATAGTATTGATGATCCATTCATGAATCACCTCATTGTTCCAAAAGAGGAAGAGCTAGCGCGTAATGTCACGGTAGAGCTGAGCGAACGTGGTGGGCATGTTGGGTTTATGCAAGGTTCAGTGCTAAACCCCAAGGTCTGGCTTCACGAAAGAGTGAAACGATTTGTTGGTGAAGTACTGCTTGGAGATAGCACCTGCCGTTATTCTAAATAAGAGTTTATCTGGGCTGCTATTAGCCGCGACAGACAACATATATGGGAAAGAAGAGTTAATGATTATTCCAATTGATGCTCTGGAAGCTGATACGCTGTATAGCTTGGCCGAAGCATTTGTGCTTCGTGAAGGTACTGACTATGGCGAGGAAGAAATATCACTCGATATTAAAGTGCAGCAAGTATTAGATAGACTAAAGTCAGGTGACGCCGTTCTCGTTTATTCAGAGCTACACGAAACTGTGGATATAAAACGCAAAGAAGATATTCAGCTGGAAAGTGACGAATAAAAAAGCCGGGTCGAGCTACCCGGCTTACCTACCTGAGGAGAGGAAGGTTTAAAACGCGTAACGTGCTGTTACCTGCATAATGTCCCAGTCATCGATGACCTTATAATTAGCACCAACCGCCCATTGCGGTGTAATGTAATAGTTTGCCCCAACTTTGAATGTCGCTTCACCGTCGTCCACATCGTAGTAGCCAATTTCACCTAAGCAAGTTCAACTTGTTCAGTAATCATAGAACGAAGGCCTGCATTAATGCTGTAGCCTGTCTCATCTTCTACGTCGCCATCGACGCGTTCTAGGTTAGCACCAAAATAAGCGTCTGTAGTGGCGTTTATAGGGAGGCGATAACCCGCTCCCAACGTGAGCATATCGAAATCAAAATTACCTTCTTCAAAGAAACTGTACTCACCGTTTAAGTACCAGTTGCTGTCGAGCAAGTACTTGCCATTTACCGTGAGGCCATCTGGCTCAAATGACTCGTTGCCGTCAAAATCCATTTTTGTGTAACCGCCTTCTACATACCGCCAATCAGGCTTATCTGCAAAGGCTGAAAGAGGAAGTGCTACGCCCGTTAGTGCAGCGATAAGTGCGACTGTTTTACGCATGTGATAACTCCTTAATACTCACAATAAAAACGCCCTGTATAGCGCGATTAATAACGTTTTGCTGAGGACAGAAGCGTTGCAAAGCGTTTGCCAACTTCTCGCGAGCACTAATTAAAATGCGTTTGAGCTGCTTTTAACCTACTGAAATATATGGGTAAAAAAGATTGCGCGTAATGCCTAAAGACTGCGGCGTTACGCAATGTTTACCTCGCTTGGTCGGATTATTACTAAGAAGTGTCGCTAAAAAACAACACTAATATTAATGAGCATGGCCTTTACGCCTAGTGTTTGAAAAACAAGGTATAGCATCCTTCGATTTTTATGAGGTGCAACCGCATGTAATTAAACGTATTTCTTAATTTAATGTTGGTTGCTTCTTTTAATGGAACACCTTTTGCTCAGCTCTACTGGAATACCATGTGCGTTATCGAACACCTGGTACTCGTGTTGCAGTCGATAACTGCTGTTTTCATAAGGAGAGGACAAATGGCAAAGCCAGGTTTACTTTTTTCAACGTGTTTTCAATCACAGGCGTTCTCAAATGCACTTGTAACAGTAGCAAGTGTGCTGTCTTTTGTTTTAGTGAGTGCAAGCCTTCAACCTGCGTGGGCGGTTCAAGTAAGCGATGCTAATCAGCCTAAAAATGCGTCTCCCGTGTTGCAATCAATCATTGATGCGGCAAGAGCGTCAGCTGAGGAAAGCTATGAGCAAGACGATCATGGGCTCGACAGTCAGTTAAAAGAAATAGATTATTCCACGTACCGCGATATCCGCTTCAATAGCGAAGAAAGCCTTTGGCGGGGCGAGAACGATTATGAACTGCAGTTTTTTCATCCTGGTTTTCTCTACGAGTATCCAGTGACAATCCACACTATTGATGCCAGTAATGCGCCTTCTCGTCTTGATTTCGACAGCAGCATGTTTCGCTATGATGGCAAAGCAAAAGACTTGGCGGGCCTGACCAACGAAAAGTCAGGGTTCGCGGGGTTTCGTGTCCACTACCCTATAAAAAATGAAAACTATAAAGATGAGTTCGCAGTGTTTCTGGGCGCATCGTATTTCCGCCTTATTGGAAAAAATCAGGTTTATGGTATTTCTGCGCGCGGTCTTGCCATTGATACCGCTCTATCTAAGGGGGAAGAATTCCCACATTTTACCGAATTTTGGGTTATTGAGCCTAGTGAAGGCCAGCCCATAACCATTTATGCACGTTTGGAAAGTCCTTCTGTTGCAGGAGCGTACAAGTTTGTTATCGAGCCTGGCATTGATACTAAGGTAAACGTTGAGAGCTGGTTGTTTGCTCGTGAAGACGTATCCAAGCTTGGTATAGCTCCTTTTACAAGCATGTTCTTATACGGTGAAAATACCGAACATCGCTATGACGATTATCGTCCAGAAGTACATGACAGCGATGGCGTGCTTATGGTTACTCATGCTTATGAAGAAATTTGGCGCCCACTTACTAACCCTGCGCGCCTTCAAGTTACCTCTTTAAGTGACGCTGCGCCGCAAGGCTTTGGCATGCTGCAGCGTGATGGTGAGTGGGACAATTATCTTGATGCGGAAGCAAACTATCACCTTCGCCCTGGACTTTGGGTAACCCCTAACGTCGGCTTTGACAAAGGCAGACTCGAAATTGTTGAGATCCCAACGAAATCTGAAGTGCACGATAACATTGTTGCTTTCTGGACGCCTGAACAAGCCTTCAAAGCGGGTGACTCATTATATTTTTCTTATGTGCTAAGCACGGTTGAGCAAAGCCCATTTGTAAGTGATTTGGCATCGGTTGTAAGAACGCGACAGGGCAAAGCCGTGCTACCCGGTGATGAGTTTAAAGACGACGCTCTAACGTCTACTCGTCAATTTAGTGTGGATTTCACCGCGCCAGCCAACGCAGCCTTCGACAGTGAAAACATGCGCCTTGTTGTGCATGGGGTGAACGGCATTGTGTCAAAGCAGCGCCTATACCCTGTGGCTGACGGGCAAGAGTGGCGCGCTACTTTTCTAGTAAAGCCCCAAGAAAAGCAGACAGTAGATATGCGTGCTTACATTGAGCAGAACGGCGTTCGTATTAGTGAGGTGTGGAATTATGTCTACCAACCAAAATAAGGACTTGTCGGTGCAACCATCAGGCGCCTCGAACGCAGAGGGGACAATCGCTCAACGCGACGTGCAATCAACGACGTCAACATGGATTATCAAAGGAGACGCTATGCGTTTGGCAATAATGGCAATGCTAGTGATTCCAAGCACGGCGCTGGCTTAGTTGGAGTCTATATGAGATTTTTCTTCCCAACGGGTTAACGAACCTTGAGATAGCACAGCTTGGACTAGGTCTTACTCTGTTTGCTTGGTTATGTATGGCTTTCTGGACGGGTATTATTGGGTTTGTGTTACAGCTATTTGATATAGATCCGCTAAGCCTTCGTAAAAAGCAGCCTTCTCCAGATAAGCACGCATTGCTACACAAACGTCACGCCGTTGTAATGCCAGTTTATAATGAAGATACGCGGCGCATTATGGTCGGTTTTGAAGCCTGCATCCGAGAGCTGATAGACAGTGACAATGCCAGTCAGTTTGACTTTTTTATGCTTAGCGACACAAGAGATACAGAAAAAGCGGATGCCGAGCTTCGCGCGTTCACGCGGTTGCAGAAGCGATTAGGTCGCTATTCAAAACAGGTATTTTATCGTCGACGCGAGCAAAACTTGCATCGAAAGGTGGGTAACCTAAAAGAGTTTTGTGAACGCTGGGGCGGTAATTATGAAGCAATGATTGTGCTTGATGCCGATAGCGTAATGAGTGGCGAGCGAATGCAAGACCTTGCGCGTCGTATCGAACAAAACCCTGATACCGCACTGGTACAAACCATTCCGATGCTCGGTTCGTCAAAACACCTTCTTTGGTCGCTTTGTGCAGTTTGCTGCGCACCTTTATAGTCCAATGCTGGCGACGGGATTGTCGTTTTGGCAAACTGACAGCGCGAATTATTGGGGACACAACGCCATTATTCGCATTGCGCCATTTATGCAGCATTGCGGGCTGCCGACGCTTGAGGGCCGCGCGCCTTTTGGCGGCGAAATTTTAAGCCACGACTTTGTTGAGGCTGCACTGCTTCGACGTGCTGGCTGGCAAGCGTACTTGCTCACTGATACGACCGGAAGCTATGAGGAAGTGCCGAGCAATATCGTTGACTACGCCATTCGAGATCGCCGCTGGGTTCAAGGTAATATCCAGCACCTAGGGCTACTCAATGTGAAGGGTCTAAAAATGGCCAATCGCCTGCACTTCTTGTTTGGCGCATTTGCCTACATTTCATCACTAATTTTGTTCTGCATGTTGGCACTTGGTACCGCTGATGCATTGATTCGCGCCACATCTGTACCAGAGTTCTTTGTATCTGAATATCAATTGTTTCCAAGCTGGCAGGTGGCGCGTCAAGATATGATGATGGTAACCATGTGGGGAACGGCTGCGCTCTTGTTCTTGCCCAAGTTATTGGGCATCGCGTTTGCGTTAATGAAACGTCGTGAAGCGTTTGGTGGCGCTTGGTCTTTGCTGAAAGGCGCAGCCGTCGAACTGGCAATGGCGGTACTTATTGCCCCACTTATGATGTTCTACCACAGCTACTTTGTGATTAGCGTGTTTGTTGGACACTCTGTTAAGTGGGAAGCGCAAGAGCGAGAAGGTCGCAAAGTACCTTGGAAAGTCGCTATAAAACATACGCAGATAATGAGCTGTTTGGCAGTGGCGTGGGGTGTAACAACTTTTTATTTTACCCCGTCCCTTTTCATGTGGCTATTGCCAGTGCTAGTGGGGATGGTACTAGCAGCTCCTGTTATACGACTAACCAGTAGCGATAAGCTTGGGCTTGTCATGCGTAAATGGGGTGTTTTTGTTATCGACCAAGAACGCAACGAATGCAAAGCACTTAAACGCTTGCGCGTGGCGATGTCCTATTTCGCTATTAGTCAGCATGAGCCTGAGGTGCCAGCGCTACCTGAAAGTCTATGGCTTACCATGCCAGAACAAGTGTTAACTGAAAAACCGTTACCGATGCGTCATGCTCTAGTAAACAGTGCCTAACGCATTAAGCGAGTACCCTGACTTATTAATAGGGTAAGGCTGAGCAAACAAAAAACCGCACAGTAAAGGGTGCGGTTTTTTGTGGGCTGATTATCCGTGTTATCGGATGTACTTATTGCGTAAATGTTACCGAGAAAGTTACTGGCACCGTGGTCGTTATGCTGCTTAGACCCGCAATCTTTTGTAATGCTGCTACACCCTCAGCCAAACCGAATGCGTCAGCTTTAACAAGCGTTGGCGACGATGTCGTTACTGACATTGTATCGTCAGTTAATTTACTTGCGGTAACCGAGAAGCTTGTAGGGACTGCTTTGCCGTGTAATGACAAAATGCCATCAACTTTTCCTGATACTACTGTGCCAGTTTCTACGTTCATCATCGAGTCAGGTAACGTCGCTTGAAATGTTGCGTCAGCGTATTTGGCAACATTGAACAACATCTCTTGCATGCGCTTATTGCGTATATCAATTGCCGTATTCACAGAAGACAAATCGACCGTTACCATTAATTTACCGTCGTCAGATAAACTACCGTCGAAATTATCAAACTGGTGCACTTCAGTGATCTGAGCATTTTTAGTCGACATAAAGTGTAGTGAACTTGTGTCCTTGTCCAGGCTCCAGTCTGCAGCGGCTGGAAATGCAAGTCCACAAGCAAGCACTGCGGTAGATAACGTACGAAAACGTGTCGCCATTATTGGGGTACTCCTTTTAATTTGTTGGTCCCATCGCGTGAGATGGTCATTTATACGGTCTAATGTTGGTGCGGGTTTACAAAGTCGTCATATTGCACAACATCCTGCCAAGGCACGCGCTGGTCGCCCATAACAACGAAGTCCGGGTTCTCTAGCGAGTGGCGCTGGTTGTATGTGAGCGGCTCAAAGTTTGCTGCAAAAATGCTGCCACCTGCTTCTGACACAATACACTGCGAAGCCCCCGTGTCCCATTCACCCGTTACGCCAATACGCATAAAGACGTCGGCTTTTCCTTCCGCGATAAAACACGCTTTCAGCGAGCAGCTGCCCAATGGTAGCGTTTGATAAACGCGTTTTGCACACATGCGACTGAGCACCTTTTCTCGTGACTGGCGGCGGCTTATCGCAATCATAACGACGCTCTTTTGAGGGTCGTCTAGCTTTCGCACACGAATTTGATGCTCGCCATCTGGTGAAGATTTAAAGGCGCCCTTACCTTTTTGCGCATAATACAAAGACTGACCGGGTGGCCAAAAAATAACGCCAATTGTAGGCTCATTGTTCTCAATTAACGCAATATTTACTGCAAAGTCACCGCTTCTAGCAATGAACTCTTGCGTACCGTCAATGGGGTCAATCAGCCAATAACGTGACCAGTGCTTTCGCTCTTCTAGACTTGCGTGTTTGTTCTCTTCCGACAAAATAGGAATGTCGGGGGTTGCTGCCTTTAGCCGCTTATTAATAATGTCGTTAGCAAGGTAGTCTGCACTGGTTACTGGCGACTCATCGTCTTTTTGATAGGCGTCAAAGTCACCTTTGTCATACACCTCTAAAACCGCTTCATAAGCTTCTATGGCAATGTCTTTGGCAAGTTCTAATAGGTCGGGGTGGGCGTCATCGGGCATTGTTTATTGTTCCTTAAACCACTTTTGAGCTAAAAACAGCGCAGCAATACAGCGTGCTTCAACAAAGTCTTCTCGTGCAAGTAAAGCATCAGCTTGGGCTAAAGGCCAGTGAATGACTTCAAGTGGTTCGGGTTCATCACCTTCTAATTGCTTGGGATATAGGTCTTGTGCCAGCACTATAGTCATTGAAGCATTAAAGAAAGTGGGCGCCATACTGACCTTATGGAGCTCTACTATTTCGTTGGCGGCGAAGCCTGCCTCTTCTTGCAACTCGCGATTAGCCGCTTCAATTGCGGTTTCCCCCGGGTCAATCAAACCTTTAGGAAAACCCAGTTGATAAGAGTGTGTGCTAAGCTGCATATTCTCGAATAAGCACCATGGTATCTTTGTCTAGCATGGGCACAATCATAACTGCGCCGCGGTTGCCTCCGGCCATGCGCTCGAACTCTCTCGTTGCGCCATTAGAAAACTCAAGATCAAGGCGCTCGACCCTGAAGAGCTTGCTCTTTGCTACAATCTCACGAGAATGAATTTGTGGTAACGGTTTGTTCGGGTCAATTTTAGGCATGTCTCTCGCTACAACTTTGTTATCATATTTTCATACAATCTGTATCTAAGGCCTGTTGCTCTTTGTTGCTAAAATTCAAACAGACAAAGAACACAATCTTTAGCTTACTTCATTATAAGGAAAATCGCTTGCCCTTTCTGCCCTGGAATGAAATTGACACTGTGTTGCTCGACATGGACGGCACGCTGTTAGACTTGCATTACGACAATCAGTTTTGGTTACATCATTTACCTAAGCGTTTAGCTGAATTGCGCGGTATTTCAGAAGAGGATAGTCGCGCTGAAATGACGGCGCGTTACGATGCCGTTTTCGGTCAAATTCAATGGTACTGCCTAGACTATTGGGCAGAGGCACTACAGATGGACTTAGACGGTGAGTTTATGCCGTTAAAGCGCGAACTAGCGCACCTGCTAATGCTGCGTGACGACACAATTCCCTTTTTAAAGGCGCTTCATGAGTCTGGTAGAGAGGTAATTCTGGTCACCAATGCCCACCCTCATAGTTTGGCATTGAAGCTAGAACATACTCAGTTAGATGAACATATAGACAACCTAATTTCGACCCATGAGTTTGGCGTAACGAAAGAGTCGCAACTGCTGTGGAAGCGTCTTCAAGCTCGTGTGAATTTCGACAAAGACAGAACGTTGTTCGTTGATGATTCCTTACCAATTCTTAATGCAGCCAAGACATATGGAATTAAGCACTTGCTAGCGGTTGATAATCCAGATAGTCAGCTCCCCAATCGCAATATCACTGAATTCCCGGCAGTAAGAGACTACCGATTAATGCTTAACGATATTCATGCGAACCCAGTCGCTCAAAAGGGCAAAAAATAAGGACATATCATGCTTTCTGATACCATTTTTGTAGGGTCGAAAAATCCTGTCAAAGTCAATGCTGCGCTTAACACGTTATCTGACACTTTAGAGCACGACTTCGATGCTCAAGGTATTTCTGTACCCAGCGGTGTTGCAGACCAACCTATGACCGAAGAAGAGACGCGTCTAGGCGCTATTAATCGCGTTAAAGCCATGTTGGAATATCATCAGGGCGGGCTAACAGACGCCTGGTATGTGGCTATTGAAGGCGGTGTCGATGTTTTTGAAGATGGCCCTGCGACCTTTGCCTATGTAGCAATTTATCACGAAGGGCATTGGTCAGTGAGTCGCAGTGCAAGCCTACCACTGCCTGTGAGTGTGTATCAGGCGCTTCAGCGTGGCGAAGAATTAGGGCTTAGGTTATGGACAAACTCTTTGATACCGTAAACGTGAAGCAAAAGGGAGGGGCGATTGGTTTGCTAACCCTAAATCACGCCACACGCCAAAGCGTATATGAAGTCGCACTCACACTCGCCATGGCGAAGTTTCACTTTCCCGATCTTTATACAGACTAGCCCACAAGCAGAACGGGTGACTTAGACCCGTTCTCTCTGAAATCTTTACCTTGATCGGTAATCTTTTCTTGTTTCTTCTTTCGTGTTACTCGGCATATAACGCTATGTTCTGATTTAAGTTATTGTTCTTATTGATTTTGTCTTTGTTGGTGTCGTAGTTGCAGTTTCCTTGAACCAAACGGAATAAGGAGTGTGACAATGAGTAAGACAGTAAATACCTATAACCCGGCTACCGGGGAAAAAATTGACCATTATCACCTAATGTCTGCCGAGGATGCTGAACATGCTGTTAATCGTTCACAAGAGGCCTATCTAAACTGGCGTCGTACCTCGTTTGAGACGCGAGCAGATTTATTCAACAATCTCGCCAATCTTATGGAAGAGAGAATGGACGACCTGGCGAGTTTAATGACCCGAGAAATGGGCAAAGTCACTGCTCAAGGTAAGCAGGAAGTGCAGCTATGTGCTGATATCTGTCGCTATACGGCAGAGCATGGTGCAGAGTTTTTAGATGATGAGCACCGAATATTTGAAGGCGGTCGCGCTATTATTACCTACCAACCTATTGGCGTCATTCTTGGCATACAGCCGTGGCACTTCCCCCTGTATCAAGTCATTCGTTACAGTGCGTCAAATATTATGGCAGGTAACACAACAGTACTTAAGCACGCGAAGAATGTTTTCGGCATGGCCGTGGCCATACAGCAGATGTATGAAGATGCTGGTTTTCCCAAAAATGTGTATCAGTCTTTGTTAATAGATGGCGCAACGGCGAGCGATTTGATTAAGCATAAATACGTTCGCGGCGTGACCTTTACCGGTAGTGATGAAGTGGGTAAAGAAGTCGCAAAAGAAGCCGCGAGCCTGTCTAAAAAGACGGTAATGGAACTGGGCAGTAACGATGCATTTTTGGTGCTTGCTGATGCAGATATCGATCAGGCTGTAGAAATGTGTATTCAAGGGCGAGTCATCAATAATGGTGAGACGTGCGTTGCGGCAAAGCGTTTTGTCATTGTCGATAGTATTTATGACGAGTTCAAAAACAAGTTCGTCGATCAATGTCGTAAATTGAAAGTGGGTGATCCAACACGCGAAAATACCGACCTTGGCCCCATGGCTCGTAAAGACTTGCGCGATGAGCTACATCAACAAGTCAAGAAGTCGATAGAAGAAGGCGCCACGCTCTCTTTAGGCGGCGAAATTCCTGATTCGGACGGCTATTACTACCCAGTTACCGTGCTTGAAAATGTATCTTCTGGTATGCCTGCCTATGATGACGAGTTATTTGGACCTGTGGCATCGCTCATTCGCGTGCGCGATAACAAAGAGGCTATGGAAGTGGCCAACGACTCTCGCTATGGTTTAGGCGGCGGAATCTTTAGTGCCGATACGCAGGCAGCTATCGACCTTGCTAAAGATGAATTTGACACAGGAATGGTCAATATTAACGGATATTCTTTAGCACAACCCAACCTACCTTTTGGTGGTGTTAAAGACAGCGGATATGGTCGTGAGCATGGCGGCTACGGTATTCGAGAGTTTGTTAACATCAAAACCATAATGGTGGCGGAAAAACACGCAGAGTAACATCACACAAAGATTTTTTTGTGTAACCGTGAAAAATAAAACGCGCTAAAAAAGGGAGCTTAGCTCCCTTTTTTTACTAGTATTGAAAACAATGGCCATGAATATCGGTCTCTATAAGTGCGCATGGTTTGGGTGCGCAACAAATCCCCGTTCAAGGAATACCAGAATGAAGGCATTACTACTCTTCGCAAACCGCTACACGCGTGTTCACAAGGCTAATGGCCACAATTGTACTAGCGAGTTGCGTGTACCGTTGGCGCGCCGTGTTGTTAGTGCACTAATTGGTGCGACCGTTTGTCTGTCGCCATCAGTGTTTGCACATAACAGTTATCTGCACACTAATGGCGAGCAAATTTCATCGCCAGTGTCTCATAGCAGCGAAGAAAGTATTGCGCCTACATGTCATGATGTGTCGCTTCAAGTGTTGGGGTCTGGAGGCCCTGAATTAGACGACGGGCGTACCTCTAGCGGTTATGTTGTGTGGGTAGAGGGTAAAGCAAGGGTGCTTGTTGATGCGGGTAGTGGAAGTAGCGTTCAGTTTGGCGCGTCTGGTGCACAGTTTGCTGATCTAAGCGCTATCTTGTTAACACACCTTCATACTGATCATGCCGCTGATTTACCGAGCTATGTGAAAGGCAGTTTCTTTACTTCACGAGACAGTGATTTGGCGTTACTAGGCCCAGACGGTAATGGTGTTATGCCCTCCACGTCAGCCTATTTGAATACTCTCCTTGGTCAAGACGGTGCATATCGCTATTTGTCTTCGTACACGCAAAAAGCACAAGACGACTATACTATTTATCCTACATCGGTTTCGCTTAACGCATCGTTGTCATCACCTTTTGTTTCAACGCTGAGTGAGACCGTAACAGTAGAAGCAATATCAGTGCATCATGGTCCAATTCCAGCCGTTGCTTGGAAGGTGAAGGCTAATGGATGCACGCTAGTATTCTCTGGTGATACCAACGATAAGTCGAACACGCTTAGTGCGTTCGCAGCAAGTGCAGACCTGTTAGTGCTAAATAACGCCATTGATGACAACGCAGGTGTCGTGGCTCGAAACCTACATATGACCCCTAAACAAATCATCGCAATAGCTAAAGCCTCAGGTGCAAAGCGGGTGTTGTTATCGCATATTATGAAGCGAAGTGAGCCAGGGTTGGCTGCATTACTCGAAGCGGTGTCTGTGGTAGCACCAGGGAGGGTATATGGTGCAAAAGAGTTGATGAACATTACCCTTGGTAAAGAGTAATGTCCTTCAACGTTTTTTGGATTTACGCGTCTTTGCTATTTACTGAGGTGCAAAAGGCAGTGGAATAGCTGTGCCATTTACATCGGCTTGGCCGTCTTTTAGCGTAATTTTGGTTTCGTAACCTTGCTCTGTCGCCTTGATAAGACCCTGCTGAACGAAAGACTGGATCATCATAGGTGCTTGCTGGTCAGCCGCCGCTTGTATCTCTTCTGGTGTCATCGACTGCGCCTGCGGGTTTGCCATAATCTGACCCATCATGTAGCCAGACATCATACTTTCTGCAAAGGCCTTATCAGCCGTAATACTAGCATCAGCAAGCAAATGACTTACCCAGTATCCAATATCTTCCATCGTTCCAGGTAGTGACGTGATACCTACTAATTTGGTGTTTGCGTTAGCACTAAATGAGCCCTCAGGAACCGTTGCTGTCAGCTTGGTAATATTAATTTCAGGTTCGGCTTCAAGCTGCGATAGTAGGTTTTCTTGAATAAACGCCATCATCTTTTCAGGCACTTGCTCAGGAGACATAAGCATCGATTCATTATTGAATTTTTGATAAGCGCGCATAAAGTCGGCGTCTATGTTATTCACTGCGACGCCAAGTACCATGTCAGAGGCTTCCATATCTGGGCCGCTCACTTTGCCCACCGCATACTCAACATAGATATTAGCGGTATCTGCCGCCTTGTTCACTTGAGTGTCGGCAATAAACGTAATGTCATCTACAGTGATGTCAGATTCAGCCTCAAACCCTGAAATTTTCATGCTGGCTATCTTCACGTCTACTTTCTTCACGTCTACTTTGGAGTCGAACAATTCTCCCTTAAGCGCAGACACAAAGTCGCCTGAATAAATGGTATCTACAGACATAGAGGACATTTCAAACGCAGCGCCCTCTACTTCACCACTTAGCAAATCGCTGGTAGCTTTATAAACAGTTGTATCGCCTTGTGGTGTCGCTTCACCACGATACCCTGAAAAGCTTACCGTCGCGCCATCTTCTTCACTGGTGATGCTAAAAGAAGGAATTTCGTCGCGGAAATTTAAGCTACCTAAAAGCCCCACTACGCCTTCATTTGAATACAGGGCTTTGGATTCATCCCATACCGCGTATTCACGCAATTCTTCACCGTCGATGGTAAGCGTATATTTTACTTTGCCAACGCCTACGCCGTTGCCAAAGTAAACAGGGCCGTGGTGAGCGTTGAACATTACAGTCATGGTTGGGTTTTCATCCATCGGCATTTCATCTGCATCTATTTGCTGTGCAGACATAATTGCGCCAATGTTGATAGCAACGTTGATAGTGGCGGTTGTACTAAACCACCCTTTGTCATAATCGACAACGTTTGCCTTATAAATCACCTGCTCGTTAATAGAATCTATCGTTGAGTTAACGGCACTTTCGACACCATTACCGACAAAGTAAGGGGCTACGGCCAATGCCACTAAGGTAATGCCGCCACCAAAAATAAGAGGTTTGTTCATAGTACAATCCTTTGTTTCAAGAGTGATATGGTGTCTTAGCAGTTGTCGCGAAGACACTTGATTGTAAAGCGTTTACAGCCTGATTGCGATATAGCCTTGGTTGTCAGGCGCGCCAAATAAGCGAGAAGCTTGATGTACTTCTTCTGGAAGACTTTCATCAGGCTTAAATTTCCCGCTCACTTTGACATTTTTCATCGATGGCGCCACGACGGCGTCGATTGAGAGGCTAAGTAGGTTAGGTTCACTAACGGTTATACCAATGTCTTCACCTTCGCATCGCAATGACGCGGAATACGTGCCGAAATCAATTGGCCCTTGGGTACCTAAGCAACAGTTGCATTTAACCAATCACCTGTCCCACTAAGGCTTTGACACGTTGGGCCAAATGTCATTTCATCCAGCTTCACTTTAAAGCGTCCACCTGCATTAACGGGCAGGGGTAATCGTACCTGTGCGATCACGCGATCAACGGGCAGGTATAAGGTAAAGTCCGTTGTACTTACGGTATTTTGGTTGAATACCCCAGTACTGATAGGTCCTTCAAACGCAATATCGTTTTTATCGCGAATATTGCCTGCTTTTACGTCAAGGTTGATTTGTCCAATGAGAAGGTGCAGCGCATTTAATTGCCATTTTACATTGTTAATTGGAAGCCCGTTGACCACGACCGTCTGCGCTTTACCGTTAAACAATGTGCCGCTCACATCACTTATAGTGACATTTTTAGGCAGAGTGACTCTGCCAAGCACGTGAGATGCTGGCATATAAGCAATGGCAAATACAATAAAGGCGACAATTGCACCTATTATCCAACTTAGCTTTGACTTCATGCTTTACCTAACTGTAGTCGGCGAATTTTGATATGGCCCGCGAGATCTGCTTCTGCAATATCGGCTTGCAGAATGACGACGCCCATACTCTCCATGGCTTTTAACCAATCTAATACATTGTTGAAGGCAGCTTGGTCTACCCAGACTTGAAGCTCGTCCCCCTGAGGCTGCATACGAGAAATTTCAATGTTGTGTTTGCTGGTGGTGCGGTTAACAGCCTGAGGTAGCGAGCCTGAAAAAGCTCGCTGACCCGACGTACTGCGGCGAAGTTGCTTGGCACGAGCCGCACTGTCTTTTACCCAAACGAGCAATGACTGC
Organism: Alteromonas gracilis; assembly: GCF_036870955.2. Classification (GTDB taxonomy): domain Bacteria; phylum Pseudomonadota; class Gammaproteobacteria; order Enterobacterales; family Alteromonadaceae; genus Alteromonas; species Alteromonas gracilis_A. Next base: position 4,346,912 of record NZ_CP145482.2, on the reverse strand, counting down.
TGATTGTCGAGTAACTGTTTTTGTTTGTCGATTGCGCCGTTGAGCGGTGCCCAAACAGAAAAATAAAATAGCCCGACAACGACAACCACGGCCGATACCAACACTAGCTTTTGCTCTCGTTCGGTAAGCGCTTTGTATTTTTCTAATAATGCATTCATGAGGTACTCCTAATTGATACTGTACCTACCACGCCATCGTCGCGGTTGTTGATTGCGCCTTGCTCTACTACAAAGCCAGCTGCTTCTGCAGTGCGCTTAAACTGCTCCAGTGCCTCAAAGTTTTTGCCCTGTGCCTGAATGCGAATTTCAGTACGACTTGCATCAAAACGCAGCGTTTGTGGTTTTACACCCGTTGTTGAAAATGCTGAAGAAAGTTGGTCTAGCATCACTAGCATAGAGGCGCTGCCTCCACCCTGTTCTAACTTGGCCAGTTCGCCTTGTAGTTTCAATCTTACATTGCGATAAGTACCGATGTTTGGGAAGCCAGACTTTACGGTTTTATCTATTTCGGCACCTAACGCATCATTTTGTGCTGTCAGCTGATATAGCGTGATGGTTTTGTCTACCAGGCTAGTACCTAATGCAAGAATGGCCAGTACCGCGGCAATACGCCACTGTGACAATGCGCCGCTGCGTTTGCGCTTTATCTTGTACTCACCTTGGCATAAATTAAAATTGCTCTGCATTGCTTCTTTTGCCAACACTTGCATTGGCAATTCAAGCAGTGCTTCGTTCTCTTGTGTATTTGGTAACGCGCTTAAATCAATACCAGCATAGTTGGTGATAGTAACGACAGACGCTTGCTGTGCACTGAAGTGGCCCAAGGTTGGCAGTAACCAAGTTTGTTCGCCTTGAACGCCTTTGAAGGTGTCTTGGCGCACGAGTAATTGTTCGCCTAATGAAAGTACCGACCAACCGTCTTCTGTCACTGGCACTGCCAGTACATCAGGAATGATAGTGTCACAAAATAAGCCTGCATCACGTAGCCATTGTTGCCACTGCAGCATCTTGTCATGACTGACAATAGCTACCGCTTGTTCGTTGCCTTTTTTCGGTCCAATGGCGAAAAACTGCTGACTAATATCAGTGGCTAATTCGTCCTCTAACATGAATGGTATTGCGGACAGTATTTTTCGGCCTGCTTTGGGCGGCAGCGTTACCCATTTCAACAAAATGTCGCTGCTGGGTGCCAGCGCAATAACCGCGCGCTGCCCTGCTCGTTCAGTAAGTGTGGACAATGCAGCGGCATCAGGTAACTCGCCCGACGCAATCACTTCATCTTCAGTTTGTGAATAAACCAGCCAACTAATTGGATCGGCTTGGTTGGCGCCTAGTCGCACCAATAATTGTTCCATCAATAGGTTCCCCCAAACTCGCGATTCACAATGCTAACACCGTTATCAGTGTCCACGTGAAACACGGTGGAAAGCTTAAAAGTTGCTTTGTTGTACTGTGTTTTTGTGTGCAACATAAAATATTCGGTTTTCACCTGAAACCAGTCTAAGCGAGAGTTCGACAAGTTCAATGCGGTGATTGCCGGGTCATTCAGAAAATCTTCTCGCTTCTCCCATCCTCCTTGAGGACGGCCGCTAATGAGACTTGATGCTTGTTGGGTGTCTAAACCCGTAAGGCCTACCAAAAGAGGCATATCCTCTTCATCAAGTGTGTTGACGTTAATTTTCAAATCCGTATTGTCTGGGATCACACATACCAGAGGCAGTAGATTCCTGATCCACTTGGGTGATACGCCGTTAATAATACGCAATTCACTGGTGGATGCCAGCGGTCCATTTGCCGCAAGATAAGGAAATTCTCTCGACTCGTATTCACTGTCTTCAGCACCGTAGCTGCGCGGGAAATCGTCTTCATCCACCCAGTCAGCAAGACTGTCTCTGACGGTATTAGCAGTATACGCATCAAGTTCATCAATATTAAGCGCAAGAAGCATGGTGTGGAAGGCTTCCATTGCTTCAGTTTGATTGTTGCTGGCGTTTCTACTGCCACCATTTCCATTGCCGCCACTTGCGCCAGAGAGGATAGCGTTAAGGTTAAAACAGGCCTGAAGGTCTTCCAAGTTTGCTGTTAGACCACCACTTTCAAGAGGATACGTAAACTCTTGCGCCCATGGCTGGTCAAGCGATATAACATCTGGACTTTCGGTGACTAGGGTTTGAATAGACTTGCGAGCAAATGCCTCTGCGCCTAGCGCGTACCAATAGGCTTGATTGTTGTCTTTCAAGTTCATTGTGCGCTGTATTTGAAGCTGTAGGCGTGACCCCATATCCACCGCTAGCACAGCAACAAGAGCTACGACCATTAATACAATCATTAGCGCTACACCGCGCTGTTTCTGAAGCGACGGTGGCGTTGATTGCCGATGACGTACGTGGCGGTGTATCACTGCTCACCTACCGTTAAAACAAATTCTCGGCGAATTTTGCCGAAGTCTTTACTGATAAATTCTACCGCTACTGCACGTGGCAGTGCTTTCCCTTGGTAGCCCTCACTCCATGTTAAATCGTCTTCATCTTTAACGGTTGTGACCTCGCTATTAGGGGCAATGAATTCGACTTTGAAGCTTTCAACATCTTCAAGCAATACGCGTACTTTTGGTTCGAAACCTATGACGTTATCAACATAATTGCCATAGAGTCGTTCAATTCTATTTTCGCGCAAGCGGTAGGCTACATACTGCAGTGTACTGCGTGGTAGCATTAGTTGAGGGTTGTGCCACCCTCCACGTACGAAACCTATGCCGTCATCGTCGCTGCCATCGACTTCGCCGCCCGCTAGCACAACGTCTTGCTTTTCACCGTTAACTCTAATTGGGCGAGGTACTGCTTGCTGTATATCGCGTTCAATGGTGGTCATCGCACGCTGTAAAAGCTGTAATTTGGCAAAGCGCTCTTCTGATAACGCATTGCTGTCTATTACGGTGGTGAGAATGCTGGTGGAGGCAAGGCCAATCATGGCAAATATCGCCATGGCTATAAGTACCTCGATAAGGGTAAAACCACCTTGCTTACTGTTCACATTAGCTCCCCGTTGTCGGCTTAGCGACAAAGGTAGTCACTGATGTCAACGAGTCATTGTAGGTTTCATCTTCGCCTACAAAAATGGTGACCGAGCGTAAATCGTTGTCATTGGTTTTGGTAACAGTTTGACGCCAATACCAAGTGCGGTCGGCCATTTCCATGTTGCCTTTTACATTATTTTTGGGCGGCCATGTGGTTTCAAGCTGAAGCTGATTCAATCGATTGCTGGCAACCCAGTTTGCAAATGTAATTGATTCAATTTGCCCAATGCTTGAAAGGTGTTCAGATGCTGTTTTTAATATTGCGGTGCCAGCTAGCGCAAAGATAGACAACGCCACCATGACTTCCAACAACGTAAAACCTTGTTGCAGTTTACGAGTATCAAATTGAGCCTTCACAGCGGCTGCTCCAGCGGACCTTCTAATACCAAAGGGGTAATTCTTGGTTTTGTACACTGAAGTACACTGGATCCTCATCAAAGCCACCTTCGAAGTTAAACGAAAGGGTAAAAGGCGTAATTTCACCGCTAGACATAATTAGCACTTGGGGAGGAGGCAACTGTTTGTCTTCTTCGTTACCAATCTCTACGCCCTCTTCAGACACGCTGAGCTCTTCGTCAAACAGTTCTCTGTCAAACAAACGGTCCTCTTGCGCCCAGGGTAAATCATCTAGGTTGAGGGTAAAGGTAAAGGGCTCTGGGACGGTATGTGTGGCGTACATCTCTTCATCTTCAAGACGTTGCCATTTGTCTTCATCATCGAGGTAGACAAAGTAGTATTCGTTGTCATCGTGTTCAAAACGAATACCGAGTTGTCTTTGATTAAGTACGGCAAAATCACTGGCCATATCGACCAATACCTGTACCCGCTGCGCTTGGCTTTTTAGCAAATCGACTTGGCTTGAACCAAACGCGTTATACATGACATAGCCTGCGGCTAAGCCGATGAGCAGCAGCACCACCATTACCTCAATAAGGGTAAAGCCTGCGTGATAGTTGCGTGTACTGCTGCGCCTCTGCATGTTTAAACCTTAAAGGTACTCGTCGATATTCCAGTTACCAATATCATCGTCGGTGCCTGGCTCGCCGTCTGGGCCATTTGAGAAGATATCAATAGCGCTGAGCTCTCCAGGGCTTATCAATGCATAAGGGTTGCCCCAAGGGTCTTCCGGTAGACGGTCAATGTAGCCACCCTCAGGGTAGTTACGTGGAATAGGCTCAATGGTGGGTGCGCTCACTAAAGCTTCAAGGCCTTGTTCGGTACTTGGGTAACGGTTGTTGCGCAACTTATACATCTGAAGCGCACCTTTCAGCGTTTGAATATCTACAGCGGCCTTTTGGCGCTTGGCTTCTTCGCCGCTGCCTATTACGTTAGGAGCGATCATAGCTGCCATAATACCTATGATAAGAAGTACAACCATTACTTCTATCAAACTGAATCCAGAACTGCGACGTAGAGTTTTCATTAAATATTCACCATGTTGTTCAATGCTAAAATTGGCTGCAATATTGCCATTACGATAAACAGAACGATACCTGCCATCGACACAATAAGTAAGGGTTCAAATACCTTAAGTGAGACACCAATAAGCGCTTCAAATTCCCTATCTTGATTATCTGCCGCGCGCGTCAGCATCTGCTGAAGTTCGCCCGACTTTTCCCCAGATGCAATCATATGCATCATCATAGGAGGAAACATTTTTGTATTGTCTAGCGCGGCGCGAAGGCTGCTACCTTCTTTAACGTTAACTGCGGCATCAGAAACTTGATTCTTAATATGCTGATTTTCTAACACGTCACCTGATATCCGCATTGCTTCTAATAGCGGCACGGCGCTGGCACTTAAAATACTGAGTGTTCTGGCAAAGCGCGCGGTGTTCATACCTCGCGAAACGCGACCAATTAAAGGTAACTTCAGAAGCAATTGGTGATAGCGCAGTTTCATGTGTTTTTGTTGCAATAATCGCTGCACTACCACAATCAAAAGCACAATAGCGATAAACAAAAATAGCCCGTAGTTCTGCATCCATTCGCTAATGGCTATGAGTAGCTTAGTAATAGTCGGCAATTCTTGGCCTGAATTGGTAAACTGCCCCACAATTTTGGGCACAACAATAGTCAGAAGCATCACAATAATTCCCACCGCAAAAAACAGCATAAGCGATGGGTAAATAAGGGCTTGTGAAATTTGGCTGCGCGTTTGCTGGCGACGCTCTGTATAGTCGGCCAAGCGGTTCAATACCGTATCCAAATGGCCTGATTTTTCACCCGCAGCCACCATGGCGCGATATAACTCGTCAAAGACGCTGGGGAATTCCGCCATTGCATCAGCAAGCCCGTGGCCTTCTACCACCTTGCTTCTAACGGCCATCATCATGTTTTTCTGTCGAGGCTTTTCGCTTTGTTCGGCTACCGCCAATAGCGCTTCTTCTACCGGTAGCGCTGACTCAACCAATGTGGCTAACTGACGTGTAAGCAAGGCAAGATCAGACGCTGAAATACGAGGCTTAAACAAGGTAAACGGCAGGCCTGTACCTTCGCTTTGCGCCCGCTCAGCGACTTGTTCAACCTCTAACGGTATCAGGCCTTTTTCGCGCAGTTGTTGTCTAACTTGACGAGCGTTGTCGCCTTCTAATACGCCGTTTGAATTTTTTCCATTGGCATTAAGCGCCTTATAAGCAAAAGCGGCCATTAGTCTTCCCTTGTGACTCTAAGCACTTCTTCTAACGAGGTTACCCCTGAAAGTACTTTGCGGCACCCGTCTTCGCGGATACTTGGCGTCGATTGTCTGATGTAGCGTTCTATTGCTTGCTCTCCTACCCCTTCGTGCATCATTTCACGTACTTTTTCGTCTACAAGTAGAAGCTCGTGAATCCCCGTTCGTCCGCGATACCCCGTTTGGTTACAGGCTGCACAGCCATGCGGAGAGTAAATCACCGTGTCGCTGTTGGCGTTTTCGCCGAGAATTTCAAGCTCTGATGCATCTGGCGTGTGAGGCTTCTTACAATCTGGGCATAGTGTTCTTACCAAGCGCTGAGATAACACGGCCAGCAAGCTTGACGATAACAAGAAGGGCTCGATACCCATATCTTCTAGACGCGTAATGGCGCCTGCTGCGGTATTGGTGTGCAAAGTAGAAAGCACCAAGTGGCCCGTTAAACTGGCCTGTACCGCAATTTGGGCGGTTTCAATATCTCGAATCTCACCAACCATTACGACATCAGGGTCTTGACGCAAGATAGCGCGTAAACCGCGTGCAAAGGTCATGTCGACCCGAGCATTAACTTGAGTCTGACCAATACCTGACAAGTCAAATTCGATGGGGTCTTCCACCGTTAAAATATTGCGATCGCGTGAGTTAATCTCAGTAAGGCCTGCGTACAAGGTTGTACTTTTACCCGAGCCCGTTGGACCTGTTACCAAAATAATCCCGTGAGGCTTTCTAATCAGCGTTGAGAAATGACCTCGGTTTTGCTGCGTCATGCCTAAATCTTCAAGATTTAAACGAGCGTTGTTTTTATCAAGTAGACGAAGCACTACACGTTCGCCGTGGCTCGACGGCATTGTAGAAACACGTACATCAACCGCGCGACCAGCAATTCGCAGCGTTATACGGCCGTCTTGCGGTACGCGTTTTTCTGCGATATCCAGTTTGGCCATAACTTTAATACGGGAAACCAGCATTGAGGAAAGCTTGCGATTAGGTCGTAAAATTTCTCGCAATACGCCATCCACACGAAAGCGCACGACAAGTTGGTTTTCAAACGTCTCAATATGAATATCAGACGCGCCCTCTTTAATGGCTTCACCCAGCATGGCGTTGATCAGCTTGATGATAGGGGCATCATCTTCGCTGTCGAGCAAGTCTTCGGTATCGGGCAGATCTTCGGCCAGTGCAAACAGGTCGCTTTCGTTACCTAAGTCTTCCATAAGCTGTTTTGCTGCAGAGCTATCACGCTGGAAGGCGTTGGTAAGTAAGCTTTCAAACTCGTCAGCCGGTATTGTCTTAGGTACAAACGGTTCACCATAAAAGCGGCGCACTTCCGCAAAAACATCAAACGGTGTGTTTTCTGTGAAATATAGCACTGCAGGTGTTTCATTGGTCTCTAGCAATACCTGATTGCGCTTGGCAAAACTAAACGACAGCTGCCTTGGGCTTGGCTTCATCGTCAATACCATCTGCCTCTTCGCCCATCGCCTCCAACGCCTCTTCCTGAGCCTCTAGCGCTTGGGTAATTTGTTCGTCTTGCCCTGCCATTCTAGTCGTTACCTTCTTTCTGCTTTTCTTTCTCTGTTAAATACTCTTCAAAAGAAGGTGGAAGAGAAAGCGCATCATCCCACTGTGGCATGCTAGGAGTTTCTTGGTAAGGCATCAGCGATACGCCCTCTTGCTGGCGTTTAAGCTGTAGAGCGCGCATGTAGTTGTACTTGCGATGACTGATACTGTTCATGGTTGCAGCGTCGCGCACAATAGTTGGCTTTAGGAACACCATAAGATTGCGCTTACGCTTGGTAGTAGACGTCGTTTTAAATAGGTGGCCTAGTAACGGGATATCACCTAAAAGCGGTACTTTAGACATACTTTCTTGTACGTCTTCATCAATCAAACCGCCTAATACGATAGTGCCGCCGTCATCAACGATAACCGTGGTTTTTATTTCACGTTTGTTGATGGCAATATCAACCGATGTTGCGCCACTGACACTTGATACTTCTTGTTCTATAAGAAGTTGAACGGCATCACCTTCATTAATTTGCGGCGTAACTTTAAGCTTTATACCTACCTCTTGGCGGTCTACCGTTTGAAATGGGTTAGAGTTGTTCGCACCCGTTGTAGTACCCGTAATAATGGGGACTTCTTGACCAACAATGAAAAATGCTTCTTCGTTGTCCATGGTAGTAAGGTGCGGCGTAGCCAAGATGTTAGAATTGGTATCGTTGCTTACTGCTTGAATAACTGCGCCCCAACCGTCCCGAATAATGCTTGGCTATCATTCCGTTTGCACCGCCCAGTATGCTTGCAAGGTTTGTAAAGTCACCTTCGATAGTATTTACCGATTCAACTACTTCACCGTTGGCGGTAATGTTTGTCGTCGTCACCTCACGGTCTTCCGCTTGGCGCAGGGCAACGGCTAACGAGCCAACTGGAATAACACCGTTGTTGAACTGTGTACCACCGCCTTCTTCTGACACCCACTGCACGCCAAGTGTAGTGCCGTCACCTTCGAATACTTCAACGATAATCGCTTCTACCTGGACTTGAGCTCGGCGTATATCCAATTGTCTTACTACTTCTTCAAGCGAGCGCATCATGTCGGGCTCAGCAGTAATAACAATGGCATTAGAGTCTTCGTGTGCGTCAATACTCACTTCTCGGCTAGAGCGACCACGACGGGTGTTGCTTGCCGCACCTTGCTCTTCTGCTTGAATGCTCGCTGATACACCTTGTAATACCTGAACGAGGTCTTCTGCTTTGGCATAGTTAAGGAACAGCACACGGGTGTTGCCGTTTGTTTCAAGCTCTTGGTCCATGCGCTGAATGAGATTTATTAGACGCTGACGGGCTTTAATATCACCGCTGACAATCACAGAGTTGGTTCTGTCATCCGCTACCACGCGCGGCTCAGATTTCGCCCCAGTGTTTGCCTTACCTTGTGATTTATTGATGCTATCAATAATACGCACCATCTCTGATGCTGACGCAAAGCGAAGCTTTACAATTTCAACTTCTTCATCACCCGCACGGTCAACGCGCTCAATGATTTCTACCAATCTATTAACCACTGCTGCACGGCCAGTCAGCATCATCACGTTTGAGGGGTCATGGCTTACCACGTTGCCGCCATCAGCTTGGTCATTTAACTGGCGTAAAATAGGAGAAAGTTCACGCACTGGTACGTTGTAAACCGGTACAACACGCGTGATCATTTCATCACCATCACGGTTGGCGCCTTCAACCACAGGAATGTTAGACGTTTTAGCGTCTTTTGAACGTACCACTTTTAAAATGCCGCTTGGCATTTCAACCACAGCAAAATCGTAAACCTGCAGTACGTTTAAGAAGAACTGATAATACTGATCTTCATCCAGCATATCGTAGCTTCGAACACTAATTTTGCCGCGAACGTTGGGGTCAATAATAATCGTGCGCTCAAGGTTTTTACCTACGATATTGATAAATTCATTGATGTCCGTATCTTTGAAATTTGGCATGTACTCGGCAGCCGTCACCGAAAAACACACAAGCGCGGTGCACATTGCCGTGGCTAAGCGAGATAATAATTGTTGGCCAGTACGCCTTTTCATTCTAACTTCCTTTCTTTCCTAATCGGTCGACGGTGCTAATGATGTTAAATACCGCGGCTTTATTGTGAGTCATGCCTGTCTTGTTAGTTTTTTACGACTCAGGTAAATCTAAATAAAGCGTGGTTAAGCCACCATCTCGAATAATCGTTAATTCTATCGTTTGCGCGTTACGTAACTCTGACAATGCTTCTTGCGACTGCTGCATGTCGGTTAGATCGAGCCCATTTATTTGTGTAATAACATCGTAAACTTGTAGCCCCGCCGATTTGAATAATTCTGGTTCTTTGCCCGGACTAACTTGATATCCAATCAACTGACCTTCGTCTGTCTTGGGCGATATAGAGATAAAGTCAGTAAAGCTTGCTGGTCTTTCGCGCAAGGTTGCCGTCGCTTCTAGCGCCTCTTCGCTCAGTGCTCGCGTGTCTTCTTCGGGCGCTTTCACTTGTGGACGCTGGCGAGCTTGTTGCTCACGTCGTCGATTCGCTTCTTCATAATCGATGCCGTCGAGCATCAGCGTTTCGTTGCGCGCTCCATTTCTAATGATCACGCGGTCGTGATAGACCGTTTGCAATGTGGCATTGGTGCCCTCAATCTTCTCACCTAAACCGTAAACTGCTTGGCTACCTCGGTTTTCGATAATTGCGGTTCCTGATGATTGCTCTGAACTTGCAACCACGCCCGTTAACGTCAGGTTAAGTCGCGTTTCTGGTGCATCAGTCACTTCAACGACAGTTTCAGTCTTAGGCGCCGCTGCAGCATCACCGAACAAATTCAGCTGTTGTATTTTGCGAACGTTGACCCCATTTTGCACTGACGGCGATGAAATCGAAGGCCCACGCGCAACGACAGGTGTCGCAGACAGCTGAGGTTCAGGTATAATTCGCCAAAGCGTTTTGGCAGCGAACGCAATTAAATACAGACTTAGCAGAACCACTACGAGGGTATTAAGCTGTTTTTGATGCTGGTTCACATAAACAACCAGAGATTGTGGATTGGGTTTGTTGAATGTCATGCTGCCACTAGTGGTACTGCTTTTTATAATAAAGTGAATTTTTGGTTAACCGCGCTTTAGCGAAACCCATAATAGCCTAGTAAAGGTGGGGGTCACAACACTAAAGCCGCACCATTACGAAATTATTACATGAGCCAAATGGATAGCAACAATACAACACAAAATGTCAGGCTGGACAAGTGGCTATGGGCTGCAAGATTCTTTAAAACTCGTGCAATTGCACGGGATATGGTGCAGTCCGGCAAGGTGCAATACAACGGCCAGCGCGCCAAACCAGGCAAGCATGTAGAGCTTGATGCCATGATAAAAGTTCCCTCTGGCTGGGATATTCGTGAAATTAAAGTGCTAGGCTTAAGTGACAAGCGCTTAAGTGCGCCGCTTGCACAGGCACTGTATGAAGAAACTGATGAAAGTGTAACAAAACGTGAAGAAAACCAAGCGGCACGTAAAATGAACGCTTTTCATAGTCCGAAACCAGAACATAGGCCGGATAAAAAGCAGCGACGACAGATTATTAAATTTAAGCAGCAATAAGCGGCTTCACAACAGGATTACCTATGAGCAACTTCGATAAACTACACCGCTTTATGTTCACGCAAGCTAATGTGCGCGGTGAGCTTGTGCGCTTGAACGAAAGTTTGAAGCAAATTGTGCACAGCTATGAATACCCAGTACAAATTCAAACGTTGCTAAGCGAAATGGCGGCGGCAACGTCACTGCTAACGGCCACGTTAAAATTCAAAGGTGAAATCTCTTTGCAAATCCAAAGCAAAGGACCTGTAAGTTACGCGGTTATTAATGCGACCCACGACCAAACTTTTCGCGGTGTTGCACGCTGGGATGAATCTTTGACTGCACTACCAGAGACTTTTTCAGAACTGCTTACCCAAGCTGTCCTTGTTATTACTATTACGCCAGATGAAGGCGAGCGATATCAGGGTGTTGTTGCGTTAGACAAACCGAGTCTAGCTGAGTGTATCGAGGGTTATTTCGATCAGTCAGAGCAGCTTGCCACACGTGTACACTTAATGACTGACATGAGCGACCCAGAGAGTGCCAAAGCGTCAGGTGTACTGCTACAGGTATTGCCAACGGATGCTAGTGCAACGGATGTATCACAAGCTAACGAGTTTGCGCACATCGCTAAACTTACAGAAACCCTGACCAAAGACGAAATGTTCACGTTGTCGGTTGAAGACCTTCTTTATCGCTTGTATCACCAAGAAGATGTTGAAATGTACCCAGCAAAAGACGTGTCATTTAAATGCACCTGTTCAAAGGAACGCAGTGCTGAAGCATTACGCCACGTCGAAAAAGCCGAGCTTCTTGCCATTGTTGAAGAAGAAGGCGCGGTGAAAATGAACTGCCAATACTGTCACGCTGAGTATCGTTTTGACAGCATCGATATCGAAGCAATTCACAGCGGTAATTTTGAAGCGCCGTCAGCGAATCAATAAGCCTTTATAGCGTGTTACTCAAAAGCACCTTTAGTGTTCTGCACTAAAGGTGCTTTTTTAATGGCACATCTACACTTCACATCTGGTTGTTTTTTGTTCATTGGTAAGCTTTCGTTCTTGCGGATGTGATATCTACACGCTCGTGCTGTTTATAACTTTGAAAAAATACAGCAGGGGTTACTTCTTTTTTTGTTTTGAAATCTATCGATCAATAACACGTCATTAGTCTGTAAAACTGAATTTATATGCAAGGAAAACCCTTTCCCTGAAAGTAAATTACAATATTTATGAAAGTTAAACCTGAGAAATACTGACTATGTCATTTTAAAATGCGTCAAACCCCTTGTTTACTTTACACTCATTGAGGTGATACTTTTTTGAAAGTGCTTTTGAAAAATTACATATAGGGTAACAGCCATGACCGCAGCAGCCTCAGTTCAAACGGATCTGAAAATAACGCCACTAACCGACCTGTCGAACGCCGAACTCATCGAACGCGCAGTTAAGCGTGGTGAAGGTGTACTAGATAAAAACGGTGCACTTGTTGTTGAAACCGGTAAGCGAACGGGTCGTTCACCAAACGATCGCTTTATTGTCAAAGAAGCTACCACTGAAAACGATATCGACTGGGGCAAAGTAAACAAGCCTTTTGATGCGGATAAGTTTGATGCGTTATGGGAGAGAGTAGATGCTTATCTTTCTACGCAAGAACATTTCCTTTCTCACCTTCAAGTTGGCTCAGACCCAGAGCATGCACTTTCACTTGAAGTAAGAACACAGACGGCATGGCAGCATGTATTTGCTCGTAACCTATTTATCATTCCTGAGCAGTGGAATGTGAAAGGCGATCAGCCTTGGCAAATTCTGAATGTGCCTGGTTTTACTTGCGAGCCAGAGCGCGATGGCACCAACAGCGATGGTACAGTAATTATTAACTTTGCGAAAAAGCGAGTACTCATTGCAGGCATGCGCTACGCGGGTGAAATGAAAAAAGCCATGTTCTCAGTACAAAACTTCCTACTGCCTGCAAAAGACGTATTGCCAATGCACTGCTCTGCCAATGTGGGCGAAGAAGGGGACGTGACCTTGTTCTTTGGCTTGTCAGGAACAGGCAAAACTACACTTTCTGCAGATCCTAAGCGCTTTTTAATTGGTGATGATGAGCACGGTTGGGCACCTGGCAGTGTCTTTAATATTGAGGGCGGCTGCTATGCGAAATGTATCGACCTATCGCAGAAGAACGAGCCGGTAATATGGAACGCTATTAAGTTTGGCACTATTTTAGAAAACGTCGTACTTGATGACACGCGCACGCCTGACTACACAGACACCAGTCTTACTCAAAATTCACGTGCAGCATACCCGCTTGAACATATTGAAAAGCGTGTAGTTGAAAACCGTGGTGGCGAGCCACGCTCGGTTGTATTTCTAACATGCGACGTAAGTGGCGTACTTCCTCCTGTTTCTGTATTGAGCGAAGAGGCAGCCGCTTATCACTTCCTAAGCGGATATACCGCTAAAGTGGGTTCAACAGAAATCGGTTCAACCAGCGATATTGAGTCTACATTCTCTACCTGTTTTGGTGCACCTTTCTTCCCGCGTCCAGCAGGTGTTTATGCTGAGCTGCTTATCAAGCGTGTGAAAGCGTTTGGCGCCAAAGTTTACCTTGTGAATACAGGTTGGACAGGTGGCCCATACGGCACAGGTAGCCGCTTCGATATTCCTACTACGCGTGCCATCATTGATGCCATTGTATCGGGAGAGCTTGCAGGGGTTGAAACACAGCACGTCGATGCACTTAATTTAGATGTGCCAGTGGCTGTTCCTGGTGTTGACTGCAATTTGTTAGTGCCTCAAAACACCTGGACAGATAAAGCGAAATACGACGAATATGCCGCTAACTTAGTAAATGATTTCAAACAAAACTTTGAAAAGTACGATGTTAGTGACGCTATCGTCAAAGCAGGGCCAGGTAACTAAATAGTTACTTGCTCTGACCCTTCCCAACGTTCATCACACTCAACGTGATCGATGTTTTGCCCGCACTTAGTTGCGGGCTTTTTTGTGGGTGTAAAAGTTACATTTGAAAGCGTACGCCAGCAAAAACGGTTCTTTCTAATGCTTAGCTCGATACCGTCATTTCTTACACGAGAGTAATAGTTCTCATCAAACAAGTTGTTGATGCCACCGTATAGCGCCCACTGTGGGTGCAAACGATATTCTGCTGTCAGGTCGACAACTTCATAAGATGGTATAAGGTCATCTATTTCATCAACGCCAGTACCGCGCGACTGATTAGAATCTTGCCAATATTGCTCATCAACCAAGGTTGCCGTAAGTGCTACATCAAGACGTTCGCTGTTGTACATGAAGCCAGTTCGAAGTAAGTATTCAGGCGAGAATGCTGTGGCGTTGCCAATGAGCGCCGCGTTTTGTGAGGATACTATCTCAGCATCAAGTAACGAGCCGTTAGCAAATATACGCAAACTGTTCTCGCTACCTGCTAATAAATCATAATCAATGCTGAATTCCACGCCTTGATGACGCGAATCGCCTGAATTAACGCGTTCAATATCGGCAATATTTACCTGAATAGTCTCTATTTTGTCGTCAAAATCGATTCTAAACGCACTAATGTCGATAGTTAAACCTTGTATTGGTGCACTTCTAAAACCAATCTCATAGTTCATTGCACTTGATACATCAGGCCCATTGGTTGCTGCTAATTCAGAGTTAGGGTTGGCAAGATCATCAAAGCGTTGAGGTCGATATGACTCTGAGATATTCGCGTAAACCTCACTGACATCACTAAGTTGATACATCAAGCCTAATCCGAAGAGTAGCTCGTTTTCCGTTTCATCAAGGTTGATTGCATCGCGAGACAAATTGGGGTTTTTAGTTAGCTCTTCTAAATCGTAATTAATACGTTCGTAGCGAGCCGTAGGTATGACACTTAGCTTATCGAATTTAAACAAGTTTTCTATAAAGATTGCGTTGTAAGACATCTTTCTATCTTGGTCGAACAACAAATCTTCCGCATTTTGTTGATTAGAGCGAATATCATTACTAACGTGGCGCGTACGAGGACTATCGCCCCAGTATGACGTGGTGCCAACGGTCAGAATGTTTTGATCACCCCAAGCATTGGCGTATCTTGCGTCAAAGCCCCAATTATTGAACTCTTGTTGGTCAATGTTAGTGGTAAGAGGCTCGTTCTCTGGCAGGGAGAATTGACCAGAACGGCGGCTAAATCTGTCCTGGTAAGAGTACCACACGTTAGCGTCAAGGGTTTCACGCTCACTGAGTTTTTGCTCATAGGTGAAATTAGCAATAACACGATCAATTTCTATTCGGTTAAATGGGGTAAGTGTTTGATTACGGTCTTGGGCAAACTCTGCGCTGCTTAGCCTACCCGCCTCACCCGAATCAGAATTATAAACATCAAGTTCGAAACCCAACCGGATGTTGTCGAAGCCTTCATAAGCTACGCTGACATGACCTGAAGTGACGTCAAAGTCTTCGTTTTGACGCGGACCATCGGCTTTACGGTGGTCGAAGGATGCGAGAAAGCCAAAGTCGCCGCTAGATGTAGCAAACTCGTTGTACGTGCTATACATGCTATTGCTACCGACGGCGTGGTCAGTACGAAAACGAGTCTCGCTGCCGACTTCTGCTCGTTTGGTTACAAAATTTATAGTGGGTCCAATTTGGGGGCCATATATTAGTCCCGCGCCACCACGTACGAACTCCACTCGCTCAACGCGTTGCGCTGGTGGTAGGTAGTAAAGTGTTGGGTATCCAAAGAGATCGGAGGCAAGGGGAACATTGTTCTGGAAAAAGCCTACAAACTCGGATTCGTGAGGGTTGCCCAGTCCGCGATAGTTAATATTATAAATACTCGGAATTTGTTGGTCAGATACAAACAGCCCCGGCAGCGTCGAAAACATTTGGCGCAAGTTTGGCTCTATGAAATTCGGCATATCTTCTAAATTAGCGACCGAAGTTTTTTTACCAGCAAAAATTTTGCCCGAAGATAGTGTAGGCATGACATCGGACACGATATTGTCATCCGCGCCGTTAATTGTGATGCGTTCAATATCTTCTAGTGCCATGTTTGCGAGAGCTGGCGCCGCTGAAACGCCAATAAGTCCGGCTAGAACCGACTTCGCTAATAGTGAAACTTTACCGCTGTATTTCATTGAAATCCCCCATCAAATATAAGCTTAATGATAATAGTTCGCAGTATTATTTACATTGGTGGTGCTTTGGCAATGAAAATGTTTAAAAGTGAATTTAATTTAACTTAAGGCATTTCATTGATTTAGAGGGTGTATCGAAAAGCAATAGGTCGTGAACCCCTTTGGCGCACCAATGAATACGTATGTATGTTTAAGTGCTCAAGACCTCAGGCTATTATCGGTTAATAAGTTGTAAACAGTATTCAGTGTGTGGCTGTAGCTTTGCCCGAGGCTGAATCTAACAGGAAGGTTTTAGAACAATGAACTGGCAAAAACGCACAATGCTTGCGTCAACAATAGTGGCGCTAATGTCCACTCATGCAGCGGCTGAGATTCAACAATTTAGTTTAGACGGTAATACACTGTTACTCGATACTGATAGCAATGACTTCACCATTACAGTGCTTAACGACAATAGCTTTCAAGTTACCTTTCTAACTGACAACAACGGTAATCGCTACCACAATCTTCCTTCGATGGCGCTTCCAGAACATACATCAACAGATGCCAGCGGCGTGGATACCTCTCAAGTCGAACTTATTGAAAATGAAAGGTCACTGACACTCAAATTCAACGAAATTACTGCGCATGTCGACAAAAACACCCACGCCATCAGTTACGCCATTGATGGCAATATAGTGGCGAAAGAACGCAATGGGCTTTCGATTAGCGATACTGGGTGTCAGCCTATCGTTTTCCCTAGATGATAACGAAAAGCTTTATGGTGGCGGTCAGCGGGTATTGGGAATGAATCGCCGTGGTCATAGCATGCCGCTATACAATAAAGCGCACTATGGTTACACCACCTCGTCCAATCAAATGTACTACGGCTTATCTGCTGTGATGTCTTCCAAAAACTACAGCGTCTTGTTTGATAACACCGCATCAGGTGAACTAAATATGGGCAGCACGCAAAATGATGAGCTGCTGTTTAAGGCACAGGGCGGGCGAGCAAGTTACATATTGGTGCTTGGCGACGACCTTGAAGATACCGTTACCTCAACGGTGGCGGTCACGGGTAAACAACCTCTTCCGCCTCGCTGGCTACTTGGCAACTTTGCGTCGCGCTTTGGCTATAAGTCGCAGCAAGAAGTTATGGATGTGGTTGAGCTTTTTAACACGCAAGATATTCCTGTTGATGCCGTAGTACTTGACCTTTATTGGTTTGGTAAAGATGTAAAAGGCCACATGGGGAACCTAAGTTGGGACAACAATAGCTTTCCTGAGCCAGAAAATATGATTGCGCATCTTCGAGACCAAGATGTGAAAACGGTGCTGATTACTGAACCCTTTATTTTGACGACGTCGAAGCAATGGGAAAGCGCAGTAGCAGCTAATGCTTTGGCGACAAGCGACGATGGCCAGCCTTATACCTTTGACTTTTACTTTGGCAATACCGGTTTGGTGGATGTCTTTAATGAGAAAGGGCAAGACTGGCTCTGGCAGTTTTATGAAAAACTGGCTGCGCAAGGTGTTGCGGGTTGGTGGGGCGACTTGGGTGAGCCGGAAGTGCATCCTGACGATATTCAGCATTTGTGGCACTCAAAGAAAGTGAGTGGTGCTGAGGTGCACAATGCTTATGGCCATCAATGGGCGAAAACCGTATACAACAATCTAACGGCGCTTCAGCCGGATACGCGTCCATTTGTGCTTATGCGCTCTGGGTTTTTAGGTAGTCAGCGCTTTGGTATGGTGCCTTGGACCTACGATGTAAGTCGCAGCTGGGGTGGCCTTAAGCCACAAGTAGAGCTTGCACTTCAAATGAGCGTGTTTGGGTTAGCATACACCCACTCAGATTTGGGCGGCTTTGCGGGTGGAGAGACTTTTGACCCCGAGTTGTACACCCGATGGCTACAGTTTGGTACGTTCTCACCTATGTTTAGACCGCACGCGCAGGACGCAATTGCCCCTGAACCGGTATTTCATGCAGACCCGGTAAAATCGATAGCACGCGAGTTTATCAAGCTACGCTACGCCATGCTGCCTTATAACTATTCATTGGCGTTTGAGAATGCATTATACGGCACACCACTTATGCGCCCGCTTTCATTGGCCTTTGATCAAGACACTTGGTTTGACGATGCTAGCGCGTATCTTTGGGGTGATGCGTTCTTGGTATCTCCAGTCACAGAGCCCAATCAATCAGTATGGCAAGTGACGCTTCCAGAAGGCGTGTGGTTCGACTTTTTCTCTGATAAGAAATACCAAGGTGACAGCGCGGGGAAAACCGTCCATTACCCATTAACTGATGCTACCTTTCCTGTATGGGTAAAAGCGGGGAGCTTTGTGCCTATGAGCGAACAGCTTGCGCGAACCGAAGACTATGACGCCAGCAACCTAACATTACACTACTATCACGATGACTCGGTTGCGAGCGCGCAATACACCATGTATGAAGATGATGGCAAAAATCCACAGGCGATAGAGAAAAAGCTATACACCAACCTAAACATGAGCGCATCGACAGACGGTGAGGCAGTGTTAACACTTAGCATATCGAGTGATGGAAGTTACATTGGTATGCCGCAAACGCGTTCGTTGACTTATGTAGTGCATGGGCTTGATAAAAAGCCGCGCCAAGTGCTTCTTGATGGCAACGTGGTAGACGGAGTATGGAATGAAAAAGGGAAAACGTTTTCTCTTGCAATTTCGTGCGACTACCAGCAATCTGTAAACATTAAGATAATGTAAGTCCTAACGGGGTATTTCCCCTTTTCGAATTGTAATTAAGGGCGCGTTATCGCGCCCTTATGCTAATCGTTTGGAGCTTGAATGAGCCGACTGCCTGCCACAATTGTCATATTTGCTGGTTTTTTCCTTATCGGCAAACTGTTTATCTTATGGGGCATATTGCTTCCTGATATCGCCAACGACTTAGCAATGTCAGAAGTGATCAGCGGTGCGCTTTTCTCGCTGTTTTCCGTTGGCATGATGCTGGGGGCGGTGATTGGCGGTAAGTATGCCAGTCGATTTGAGTTTATGCCCTTGCTTGCCAGTTTATTTAGCGTGAATACCCTGCTATTGATTTTGGTGTCTCTGCTCACCTCATGGCAGTGGTTTTTAGTGCTTGCGGTGTTAATTGGTGTTGTAAGCTCAACAATATTCACTATTGGCCACACGCTGATAGCGCGCATGTACGTTGAAAAACGCTTTATGATGATGGGGCTAATGGACTTTATGTTTAGCCTTGGCACGTTCGCCGCGTCGTTCTTTGTCACCCTTTTATACCTTATCGAAGAAAGCTGGCGCTTGCCCATTCAAGTAGTGGCTAGGTGTGATGATGATGTTGTCGTGCTACACCTATATTGCCGCCCGCTCTCAGGCAAAAGTACTCAAAGGCCAGCCAAGTTCAGACAAGAAGACGCTGGCGTTTGGTGTAATTATTAGGCAGCCCGTATTTATGTTCCTCACTTTGCTAGCATTTGGTTATGGTGCGGTGGAGTTTGGCAATGCCAATTGGTTTGTAAGCTATGCGCAAAATGGATTGGGCTTTAGCGGCGAGCAGTCACGTAACCTGCTGGCGTGTTTTACTGCAGGCATGGTGATAAGCCGACTTACCTTTCCATTTTTACTGCGCTTTGTGTCTGTGCATCGAATGATGTTGTTAATGGCTACAGCTTCTTTAGCGGGCGTGTTTACGCTTAAGCTAATGCCCACGCTTTACGGCATTGGTGCTGGCAATTTGTTGTTAGGGCTTGGGTTAGGTGGGTTGTTTCCTTTAGCCCTATCAGCGGCAATGAACATCGATAGCGACAACGGCCCTGTCTTGTCCGGCATTGCAATTATCGGTAATTCTACAGGCGTTCAAGTTGCCTCATTCTCTACAGGGTTATGGGCTAACTTTGCGCCGCTAACCACAGCATTTTGGGTAATTCCTGTGGGCGGCCTGATATTGTGGGTGTCAACCTATGGCTATAGTCGCAAGATAAAACACCATAAGGGATAGCCGCTTTATTGAGGTAACGCGCTAGTCTTTAAACGGCGAGTAAGGAAGATAAAACTCTGCCACTAAACCCTGATTTGGATGGTTACGCAGGGTTACTTCGCCGTCATGAGCCTCGATAATGCGCCTAATAATGGCAAGGCCTAACCCAGAACCTGATGAGTTACGCGCTTTGTCACCTTGCGCAAACGGCATAAACACACTGTCTAATTCTGCTTGTGGAATACCGGGGCCAAAGTCTCTTACTTTGCAATACACACGCTTTTCATGGCGGTTATAAAAACTACTGATGGCGATATCGTCTGACCCATATTTAAAGGCATTTTCAATGAGGTTGTCGATAACGCGTTTCATCGCTATGCGTCTTAGCGGTAGCGGCGGTATAGCGTTGAGTTTCAATTCAATGTGATGCTTTTCATCTAAGTGTCGTGCCTGAACAAGCTCTGCAATTATGGCGTTAAGGTCGGTTTCTTTTGTGACTTCTTCGGTGTCGTAACGGGCATAGTCAATAAATTGGTCGATAATGGCATTCATATCTTCAATGTCATTAACAATCCCGTCTTTTATCCAATCTTGGTCTTCTGGCAGCATTTCCGATGCCAAACGAATACGGGTTAATGGTGTGCGTAAATCGTGTGATATACCCGCTGTCATAATATTGCGGTCGTTTTCTAGCTGTTTTATTCCCTGGTTCATGCGGTTAAAAGCTCGCGTCACCTGGATCATTTCCGTGCTGCCTTGCTCTCTAAGTGGCTTAGGGTGCTCGCCTTTACCTACCGAAATCGCCGCTTTTTGTAGCGCTTGTAGAGGGCGAGTCATTCGCCTTACAAACAGCCACCCTCCGGCGACACTGAGTATCCCAATCACCATAAGATACATGGTAAGCGGCGATATATTGGCTTCGTTTAAGCCTGATATCGGAATAGAAATCCAGGTTTCCGGGTAGCGGTTCAGTGAAATCCACACGATATAAGGTGCGCTGTCATCGCTTGCTTGGGTTGTAGTACTTATGCGTACATCAGCCAGCTGATTCAGTTGTTTACTTACCTGCGAAGACATAAAGCCATAATAGACGGCACTTTCTAACCCGTTTTTGCGCGCTGCGCTTTCATCAAGCACTAATACGCGGGTTTTTTCAAAGTACTCATCGCGTGTTTCTTGGTTTGTAACCAATAGGTCGTTGGCAAGAATAGATTTTACTTGTGTCGCTAAAAGGCTGTTTATTTGTTGATAGCTGGGTTGAATAAAATAATAGGTTACAGAGATATACGACACGATTTGGTTAATCAGTAGCAGTACGCCAATAAGCATGACGGTCTGACCAAAAGCACTTTTAGGTATCAAGCGCATAGTCGACCTTTTGCTGTAAAAATGCGATGCAGAAAACTACATCGCACGTTGCTGTTAAACCATATCATAAGTGGATAAGACAAAGCGCAGTAGCAACGACGCTACATTTGCTCACCATCAGGGACAAATACATAGCCAAGGCCCCATACGGTTTGTATATAGCGAGGGTTTGCTGGGTCGGCTTCTAGCATTCTGCGCAACCGTGAAACTTGCACGTCAATGCTGCGTTCTAATGCGCTGTAGTCACGACCGCGCGCTAAATTCATTAGCTTGTCACGGGAAAGCGGCTCGCGAGGATGGGTAACCAGTGACTTAAGTACCGCAAATTCGCCACTTGTAAGGGTAAGTGGTTTGTCACCAGCGGTCATCTCGCGGGTGGCTAGATTTAATTTATATTCGCCAAATTCAATAATTTGAACGTCTTTTGACGGCGCTCCCGGCGCTTCTGTGCTGCGGCGACGCAATACCGCTTTAGCGCGTGCTAACAACTCGCGAGGGTTAAAGGGTTTCGGTAGGTAGTCATCAGCGCCCATTTCAAGGCCAATAATGCGGTCGACCTCATCACCTTTAGCGGTAAGCATGATAATTGGCATGTCATTTTCTTGTTGGCGCAAACGGCGGCAAATAGACAAGCCGTCTTCACCCGGCAGCATAAGATCAAGCACCATCAAATGAAAATTCTCGCGCTCCAGCAGTCTGTCCATTTGCTCTGCATTGGCAGCACTGCGCACTTGATAGCCCTGTTCGAGTAAATAACGCTCTAACAAGCTACGAAGACGCATATCGTCATCGACAACAAGAATTTTTGAGGTTTCCTGACCCATACTCATACCTTTATAACTATTTTTCTTTCACTATAACCACAAGGCGCGAAATACAAAAGCACCAAAACGTAAAAGCATAGGTGTGATTGTTACAAATAGTGTCTAAGTAAAGAAAACAAGCAGTTATATTGCAAACTGCTTGTGTATTTTGTGCCTAGAATGTCACCACATTGAGGGCTTTTGTGTCGGCTCTACCGCTTAGTGTATTTAGGTAGAGTTTTATCATAGCGTCAGTACCGGAACTCGACTGCTCATAAAAGGTGTCACTGATTTTGTGCGCAAACCCTTGCCATGCTTTGGCGTACTTTCCTAAAAATGCCTCGTGACCCCATTCCCCTTGGCGCAGTTTCACCCGCGCGGGCGCAAAAAATATTTCCGCATTGAGGAGTTTAGGGTTTGGCTTTTCTTGTGCCTTCCAATCGGTCGCGCCAATTAAGGTTACTTTACTAAGGTTATCGCCAAGTACCTCAGTCAGCCCATTAATAAGCGTACCATTGGCTGCAAAATCAAGTAACCAGTAGGACTCGCTTGCGTCTAACTGTGCCAAGCCGTCGTAGCTAATTACTTCATCGTAGCAGCCGGTGGCTTTCACCATATCCACATTGCTTGAAGAGGTAAGGCCCACTACGTTGTAACTGGCGCCACGGGCACTTTTTTGATCTTTTAACAACTGTGCGGTGCCCAGCGCAGTTTTACTTGAAGCGCTAGACAGCAGCAGTGATTCGCCCTGTGAGACATCGTCGACAAAATCGTCTAGTACAAATGAAGTCATGTAAAGTGGACGGAAGTTAAGCTGCCATGCTTCTCTTTCAGGGTCGTAACCTGGGTCATTGGCGCAGCGAAGATATTGATCATATACAGGGCTGATGCTTTTGCGTTTTTCATGAATATCCGAAAAACCATGAGATGCCACTTTGCCAGCCTTAATTACCCAGTGGCTTGCCATAGGCAGGTAACCAAACACTTTCTCACCTACGTGAACGTCGGGGTGGTTTGAGGCTTTAACGGTAGCAAAACCCCAGACTGGAACAATGCCAAAACCCGCTTCTTGTGTAGGGAAAAAGCCCCAATAGCCCATTTTAAAACCGAGTGCGGCATAAGTGATATTGTTAGCGGAAAAGCCAAAGCTATCGGTTTCAAGGACAACTTCATCGGGCAATAACGTACTAGTATCAATATCAACGTCTACCGTTTTAGTGTCGTTGAGCGACTGCTGGTTAACCCAAATTTGTTGGCTAGTTATAGAAGTCATAGTGTGTCCCATGCTGGTTAGTCATATTTAGAGTGAACTAACTGCAGGAGAATTACGACTTACACTTGTAAATATATTGTTATACACGATTTGTATAGAGTGAACGTTACATGCCGCGCTTTCTGTCAGAGAAACCACATGGCCAGTTGGCGTCCTGAGTGCGGTTTACTCTTGTGAACTCAACCAGTCCATTTGATGGCCAGCACGGCGCTTTTTATTGAGAATATCTTCAAGCAGTGGCGTTAAGATCAGTTCCATTGCTAAGCCCATTTTTCCACCGGGTACTACGAGGGTATTTATACGGGACATAAAGGCGCCATCAATCATCTTAAGCAAGTAAGGGTAGTCGACGTTTTTCATTTCTCGCCTAAAACGCACGACAACAAAACTTTCGTCCTGTGTGGGAATTTCTCGGGCGCTAAAGGGGTTAGATGTGTCGACGGTGGGAACGCGCTGAAAATTAACGTGCGTACGCGAAAACTGTGGCGTGATATAGTGGAAATAGTCATCTAAGCCGCGCACGATACTGCTCATTACAGCCTCGCGAGAATGCCCGCGGTCTGTGGTGTCGCGAACAATTTTTTGGATCCACTCAAGGTTTACAATTGGTACCATGCCAACCAACAAGTCAACGTGTTTGGCAACATCGTTCTCTTCGGTTTTTACGCCGCCGTGTAAGCCTTCATAAAACAGTAAATCAGTGTTTTGTGGTAAATCTTGCCAGGGTGTGAACGTTCCCGGCATTTGATTAAACGGCACTGCCTCATCGAAAGTATGCAAGTACTGTCTAAACTGCCCTGCTCCCGAACTGCCATATTCTCTAAACAAGGTTTCTAATAGTTCGAAGTCATTCGCTTTCGGGCCAAAATAACTGATATGTCGACCCTGTTCTTGGGCTTTTCTAATTTCCACTTCCATTTCTGGACGGGTAAAACGGTGAAAACTGTCACCACCAACAATAGCGGCATTCACACTTAAATTTCTAAAAATGTGTCTAATGGCGTTGGTCGTGGTAGTTGTACCCGCACCAGAAGAACCTGTTATAGCAATAATAGGGTGTTTGACAGACATAGGAGTTCTTTTGAGAAATGACAGTTACTAGTTATAAGCTGATGTGCGTTAAGAATCAAGGGGACATGTTTTTGCAACGCAGCATGAACGTCGGCAAATGAGCGTATTCATGCGGCTAAACAGCGCTAACGTATACAAAAAGTTAACGTTACTACAGCGCTATTTTTCAGGTGTTTCGTTGGTTGGTGTTTTCGCGACACTATGATGATGTTGAAGCAGGCGTACAATAAGTCGCGCTTCTTCTTCATCAAGGTCAAGCAGTGCCCTGACATGTTCAATGTGCCCGATATCATGTTCGCTTAGTCGTCCATCATCTAGCGCCGTGCGCACGGTATCTTCAAAACGGTCCCGTCTCAGCTGCATTTGTGAGGTATAGCTGGAAGAAAGGATCCCGGCTGGTAACGCGTAAAAACAAATACCCATAATGGTAATGAACCCACCAAAAATTTTACCTAACGGAGTAATGGGCACCGCATCGCCGTAGCCCACCGTGGTGAGCGTCACCAATGCCCACCAAAGAGACGCTGGAATGCTGCTAAACACCTCTGGTTGTGCATGATGTTCTATGTAGTAAATACAGGTAGCCGCAATGACAGTGAACAACAGCAGCACGCTGATAGCGGCCAACAAACTGTGCGATTCATTTCTAATGACAGTGACAAGGGTTTGCATTGAGCGCGAATAGCGCCCGATTTTAAGGATTCGCAGTACCCGAAAGACGCGTAAAATACGTAAATCGAATGCAATAAATACACTTAAATAAAATGGCAGTATGGCCATTAAGTCAATAATCGCCATCGGACTTTTCATGTACCGCCAGCGCTTTTGCCCTGCACTTAATCCATCACGGGTTTTGTCGTGATGGATAGGCGCTTCTGCGCTGCTGTATACGCGTAGGGCATATTCAACGGTAAACAAGATAACGGATACAATTTCGATAAGGTGCAGTTCGTAAGACCACACATTCGCCACCTGCGGGACGGTTTCTAACATCATTGCTGCGACGTTTATGACAACAAGCAATATAAGCAGCACATCGAACACTTTACTAATGGTTTTGTGTTCACGCGCCTCGCTAGACGCAGTAAGAATGTTATGGCAGGTGGTTTGAAATGACATTGTCACGCTATTATTTTTGTCTATGTCACTACATTAGCAAGAAAAGCAGTATTCACAAAAAATACTGCTTTCGATATTTCAGCTTTGCCAGCTTACCTACAACCTACTTTTTGTGCTTTAGCATTTCTTTTTTGAAGAAATGCCCCTGCTCTGTTGGCGTGTAGTCCCAGTCTTTAATCATCTGTGGTGCCCACTGGGGGTCAAATACCCATGCTGTCCATGAAATACCATGTTCTTCTAAATATTCGATGATTTGGGGGCCATATGAGCCGTCGTTGTTAATGGTAGGTACATGAGCGCCGGGGGCGTTTTCATTTGACCAACCAATTTCAGTGGCAATCATAGGTGCTTTTTTAGCGACAAACCCCCAGCCTTTGTCCCAAAGCATAAAGAAGTTTTCTTTACTCTTAACGGTGGGTTTAGCTTTTTGTGGATAGGGGTGCACCGCATAGGCAATGTTCTCACGCTGTATGGGCATGTGACGTACAGACGTTAAGTCGTAAGCCCAGTTAAAGCCAGCCACCAATAACACCTTGTTGTTGTCGTATTGTCTTATTAAATCGATAAGCTCGGTCATCATTGACTGCCATTTACTCCAGGTCATGTAACCAAGGCTATTCGCACCATTACCAATGTAGTCATTGGTGGGTTCATTAAATAGCTCGTATACAGCAACGGTAGGAACATGCTGATAGCGAAACGCTATTTGCTTCCAAAAATTCAATGTCTGCTCGCGTGACGTGTCATACATGGGGTGTTGGTATAAATCTGCTTGCAGGTTACCAATAGAGTGCCAATCAATAATTAAATACAAACCTAATTCGTTGGCCCATAACACGGCATCGTCGATGGCACTAATGTAAAAATCAGCGCCTCGCATGGCAAACACGCCAGGATGAATAGGAATACGGATAGAGTTCGCTCCCCAATTGGCAACTTCTCCAAACAGGGCTTTAGACCATTTTCCTTGCTGTTTCAGTTTGTCGGGGTCAGCAATACTGACACCGCGAAACGCAAAAACGTCTGAATTCTCATCTACAAACGTGTTGCCACTGACGGTTATCTTGCTTTGGGGCTTTAGTTGCTTTGCATCAAACTGTGCAGGATAGGGGGCATCCCACCATTGTTCGGGCAACGACGCATAGCCGTAATGGCATATAAAAACTAACGCAAAAACCACGTATTTCATCATCATTAACCTTATCGTATTGTCATTAACAAGCGCCATCTGGCTGATACACCACCAGTGAATCTCTCGCTACAAGTTGAGGTTCAAAATGTCGTTCATTGGCAATGCCTTGCTCGGCATAGACCGTTTGTAAAATGTGCTCTGCGGCATGTTGTCCCATTTGTGTAATGGGGTAGTCGACGGTGGATAATGTCGGATATGTGCATGTGGCAATGGGGGAATTGTCAAAGCCAACAATAGAGAGCTGCTGCGGAATACTCATACCTGCGCGTCGCGCCGCTGACATAACGCCACAGGCAATTTCATCGTTGCCGCACACAATGGCACTGAACTGAGCTTTTCTCTTAAGCAAGGTTTCAAATGCGGCTTCTCCACCCTGCTTAGTAAACAAGGTTTCTACTACATTTAAGGGGTTGTAATCGATATCGGCATCGGCGAGTGCTTTTCGGTGCCCTTCCCATCGCTCCAGTGCATCGTGTTTGTTCAGCGGGCCGCTAACGTAGGCGATGGCCCTATGACCCTTATCGATAACAGATTGTGTTGCGATAACACCGCCTGTGGTGTTGTCCAAAGAGATACAATGGTGCTCGTAGTGTTTAATAACGCGGTTGATGATGAGTAATGGTACATCGCGCTTGATGAGTTCGATGAGGTAGCTATCGCTTACCGCTTCGGCATGAACAACAATTGCGTCGCACTTTCTGTCGATGAGAAACTCAATCCCTTTCTTTTCCGTGTCAGCATCACAATGACCTGCAGTTACAATGGTGTGTTTGCCATGTTGGCGCATGGTCGATTCGATAGCGCTGGTTAGTGCACCAAAAAAGCTACTGCCTAATTCGTTAACCATGACGCCAATACACTGGGTATGCTGAGACGCCAGCGATTGCGCCACGGTATTAGGCCGATAGTTCAACTTGTCCATGGCAACGTGAACTTTGGCTTTAGTAGCACGTGACACGTTGGGATGATCGTTAAGTACTCTTGATACAGTTGACGGTGCGCAGCCCGCTAATTTGGCGACTTCATAAATGGTGGTCATGTTTTTGGTATCGGTTCCAAAAAATAAAATTTAGCATTATGGCCAACTACTCTATTGAATGATCTGTTTAATGTAAACCTGTCTTTTGCCCTTTACTTATAGATTTCATATGGAATGTTAATAAATTGTTTGATCCCAATTTGGGATCTGTGTAATTATTTTGGAACCGCTTCCAATTTGAGTTTTACAATGTCTGATAATTCTGCGCTTACCATTAAAGAGAAGGTGGCATATGCTTTGTGTGATACCGCAAGTAACTTTTACTGGCGGTTGTTCGATGTTTTCTTGTTCTATTTCTACACCGACGTATTTGAAATTCCTGCGGCAACAGTCGGTACAATGATGCTAGCGGCGAGGCTTATTGATGCATTTACCGACCCTGCTATGGGAGCATTGGCCGACAGAACACAGACGCGATGGGGAAAGTTTAGACCTTATCTGATTTGGGGCGCGTTGCCGTTGTTTTTTGCTGGGGTACTCACCTTTACCGTGCCAGATTTAGATGAAAGTGGAAAAGTGATATGGGCCTACGCTACCTACATATTGCTAATGTTGGCGTACACTTTTATCAATGTGCCCTATGGCGCATTGCTTGGCGTTATTACTCCTGATAGTCAGCAAAGAACCTTGCTTAGCAGCTTTCGCTTTATTGGTGCGTTTTCAGGGGGCACAGTTGTCGCGTACTTCACTCCGTCACTTGTTGAAACACTGGGACAGGGCAATGACATACTCGGCTGGCAGTTAACTTTAGTGGTGTATGGCTTATTGGCTATGGGGATGTATGCGATGTGCTTTGCCCTGTGTAAAGAGCGCGTTCAACCAGCGTCTGTGCAGAAGCATTCGCCACTGACTGACCTTAAAGACCTTACTCAGAACAAACCTTGGTTAGTGCTGTTTTCACTGGCGCTTATTATCATGCTAACCATTTCTATTCGCGCCAGCTCTGGCACGTATTTCCTGAAGTATTTTATTGGCAGAGAAGATCTTATTAGCAGCTATATGACGCTATATATGGTGTCATTGGCTATCGGTGCGGCTATTACACCATTACTGACTAAATGGCTTGATAAACGGCGTCTTCTTATTGTGTTGATGAGCCTTGTTACGCTGCTATCTTTCGTTCAGTTTTTTGTGAGTAGCGAACACATCGCCGTGCACTTTATTATCCAAGGCCTTATAGGGCTTTGCTTGGGGCCTAAATCGCCCTTGGTATTTTCAATGTACGCCGATACAGCAGACTATTCTGAATATAAACATCATCGTCGTTCCACGGCAATGATCTTCTCTGCCGCTGCGTTTTCTCAGAAACTCGGAGGGGCATTTGCCGGAGCGATTATAGGCGGTGTGTTAGGCAGTATGGGTTATGTGCCTAATATGACGCAAAGCCCTGATTCGCAGGCAGGCATACTGATGCTTATGACGTTAATTCCTGGCGCCTTCGCGTTGATAGCCGCTATTTGTATTCGTTTTTATTCACTGTCTGAGGCACAGCTTACGCATATTCAACAGGCCCTGGTACAAAGAAAGCCGGACGCTGCTAATGAATCATAAAAACCGTAGTGACACACCTATAGCTATTTGTTCAACAACACGCGCCGTCACGCTATCGAGCCCGACGGCACTGCCAAAGGCATGTGGCTTCTTATACAACCAAGACATGATGATTCAAATGAACTGTCGGGGGTATGCCGTTGCTCAGCACATGCAGCCTGAACCAGCAAAGTACAGTAGAGGCCCTAACATTGAAGCTACCACGTTCATGCAGCCCGAACATCACTACTATACCGACCATCCAGGGCGTTTCTTTTATATAAAGCTTAAAAACAATAGTGTGTTTTCACTGCCCTATGAACCGATAAGAGCCACTTACGATAAGTTCACCTTTACACATCAAAGCCATGCTTTGTTGTGGCATATTGAAAAAGACGGCTTGGCATTTGACCTTACACTTACGCTGGGTGAGGGGACACAAGAGCTGTGGAACTTAACGGTAACCAATATCGGCGAGGAAATGCAAGAAATCGACATTTACCCTATGTTCACGGTAGGTTACATGTCATGGATGAACCAATCTGCTCGTTATGATGAGAGTCTGCAGTGTGTTGTTGCAACGTGTATTTCGCCCTATCAGATGAGCGCGGATTATAAGCGTATTGCTAACTTTAAAGACATTACCTATCTAAAAAGCAGTGAAAAGCCTTATGCCTACAGCTGCAATCACAGTAAGTTCATAGGCGAAGGGTACCTTCAAGCACCTGATGGCGTGCTCGCTAATAAACTTGGCAATGATGTGTCAAATTACGAAGTACCCACAGCGGTAATGCAGCATAAAACGGCTTTGAAACCAGATGAATGCAAAGCGCTGCGTTGGGCGTTTGGGGCTGTGCAGTCTGTTCACGACCTTGAAGCAATAACACTAACACAAAGCGAAAAGCTCGCGTCAAACCATACAGTTAGTGCGGCCGTTGAGATAAACACTGGCGATAGTGAATTTGATAGTATGGTTAACACGTGGTTGCCTCGTCAATTGCACTATCACGGTCAAATGAACCGCCTTACCACAGACCCGCAAACGCGTAATTACCTGCAAGATAGCATGGGGCTTATTTACTTAAACAGTGCAAAAGCGCGAGAGCATTTTCTAACCGCGCTGTCTCAGCAGCATAGAAATGGTGATATGCCCGACGGTATTTTGCTGCATAAAGATGCCGAGCTTAAATACATCAACCAAGTTCCACATTCTGATCACAATGTTTGGTTAATGTGGTTTTTGAAAACCTATCTTGACGAAACTGGTGATGTTGCGCTGCTAGATGCCTATGCAGGCTATAAAGACAGTACAGAAAATGACTCTGTCTTTGCGCACATGTCACTTGCAATGGAAAGCCTATATCGCAATTTAGACAGTCGAGGCCTTAGCCTTATCAAAGAAGGCGACTGGTGCGACCCAATGAATGGTGTAGGTGTTAATGGGGTAGGAGTATCTGGCTGGCTCAGCATTGCTACATGCGGTGCTTTTTTTATGTGGGCAGGGCTGTGTGAAAGTGTAGGAGCCACAGCTGAACACGAAAAATGGAAGCAGCGTGCGTCTGCGCTTAATGACGCTATTGAAAAGCACTTTTGGTGTGAGCAATGGTACGCCAGAGGCATTACTGATGAAGGAAGAACTTTTGGCATAGCAACGGATAAGGAGGGAAGTATGTACCTAAACCCTCAAGCCTGGGCAATGCTATCACTACCTCTTACACCATCGCGTACACACACCTTGTTAAAGGCCGTTGATGAGCATCTTATGACGCCGTTTGGCCCCATGATGTTGGCGCCTTCCTACACGGGCTTTCAACCTGATATTGGTCGGCTAACCCAAAAGTCGCCGGGTGTGGCGGAAAACGGTGCGATATACAATCATGCAGCCGCTTTTTATGTCGCGGGTTTGTATACCGTCAATAAAGGCGATGCGGCTTTTGACGTACTCAAAAAAATGATCCCGCGAATTGAAAGTGCGAATGTGACGGGGCAGCTTCCGGTATACATTCCCAACTACTATCGCGGTGCTTATTTTCAGTTTCCGGAACAAGCAGGGCGCTCCAGCCATTTGTTTAACACAGGGACCGTGGCGTGGTATTACCATTGTGTAATCAACGGCATGTTAGGATTACAAGGAGGCAAAGAGGGACTTTTCTTGAAACCTAATATTCCCAGCTGTTTAAGCTCGCTGCACGTGAGTCGAAGGTTTAGAGGGCATCAATACAAGCTGCATTACAAACAGATTCCAACATCTATTGCACCTTATTGGTCTGTTGACGGTGAGCGCCATGACCTTTCAGTACCGTTAAGCAAAACATCATCGACAATCGAGGTGTTCTACCATGCCTAGTGGCTCACCCATCTTTGTTATGGGAATAAGCGGCAGTGGTAAGTCAACGTTGGGTGAGAAGCTTGCCAGTGAATTGGGCTATGTGTTTTTAGATGCCGATAGTTACCACGATGCATCGGCTATAGATATGATGCGCCGTGGCGTGCCGCTAACAGACAAAGAGCGCACGCCTTGGATGGCACGTATCATCGCTGATTTACACGCAAAACATCGTGCAGGCGATAACATTGTGCTAGCGATTTCTGGCCTTAAAAGAACGCATCGACAGCAGTTGTTAAGCGTGAATGAGAGCGCTATTGCGTTTGTGCTCGAGGTTGAAAAGTCAGTAGTGCGCGAACGGTTGCAGAAAAGGCAATCGCACTTTTTTCCCCTGAGTTACTCGACTCTCAACTTGCAGCGCAAGAGTCGGTGTACAATGAACCCAATACATTCGTTTTAGATGGTCATGCAACTATCGAAGCACTGCTTGCAGCATGCCTAAAGGGTATAAATGAGAATACGTAATATTTTTGCAGCGGTAGGGGTGACAGTAGTAAGCCTTACTGCCCTCGCCAAAGATGTCATGCACACCGATATGGCCCCTCATATTGATGGTCGAATAGATAATGCATTGTGGGATAAGGCTGAATGGCAGCCACTAACGCACGTCATGATAGGTGACAAACCTACTAAAAAAGATTTTTCAGGGCGCTTTAAGCTGTTGTGGAACAATGACGCGCTATACCTTTTAGCCGATATTCAAGATGACCATTTATCTGATACCTATGCAGACCCGCTAGAACGCTATTGGGATGATGACTGTTTAGAAATTTTCATTGATGCTGACCGCTCTGGTGGCGATCATCTCAACACCTATAACGCGTTTGCTTACCACGTCGCGCTTGATAATCAGGTGGTGGATATTGGGCCTGCAAAAGGTGAAGAGTCGAAACCGCGCTTGTTTAATGAGCATGTAAAAAGTGCATGGAAACGCAGTGCTGAAAAGCCACATCATATCATCTGGGAAACCGCCATTCGTGTCTTCGGTGATGACTTTAAGTACGGTGAAGTCAACACGCCAGTAGTATTGAAAGCGGGTATGAAGATGGGCTTTATGTTGGCTTATTGTGATGCAGACGGTGGCGACAGAGAGCACTTTGTGGGCTCGCAGGACATTGCGCTCGGTCAATGGCGATAAGAACCTAGGCTACAAGGATGCTTCGGTGTTTGGTGAGCTGACGCTGGTGGGTAAGTAAATAGAAGCGGTACGCGTTAAGTTGCTTGAATACAAGGTGTGACAAGCTCTCAATTGACCGAACAATGAAAAACGCGGCATAAGGCCGCGTTTTTTGTATTAGCAATGCAAACGTTATAAAGCGTTACGTTACTTTATATTACTTTGCTTCAGGCTTCAGGCTTCAGGCCTCAGCTTCACGAGCAATTGCGCGATAGGCAATGTCGTTGCGGAAATAGACGTCTTTAAACTGAATAGTTTTCAGTAGCTCGTAGGCTTTTTGCTGGGCCTCGGTAACGTTATTGCCCAATGCGGTCGCACACAATACGCGTCCGCCAGCAGTGACTACCTTACCGTCTTTTAGTGCGGTACCTGCGTGGAATACTTTACCGTCTAGCTTCGCAGCGGCTTCAAAACCAGTAATCTCATCGCCTTTGTCATAGCTGCCTGGATAGCCTCCAGCGGCAAGTACAACGCCAACGGCTGCACGGTCGTCAAACGCAATAGTTTTGCCTGCAAGTTCACCTTTGCAAGCAGCTTGGCAAAGTGGAACCAAATCAGACTGAAGACGAAGCATGATAGGCTGTGTTTCTGGGTCACCAAAACGACAGTTATACTCAATAACTTTCGGCGTACCGTCTGCCATGATCATAAGTCCGGCATATAAGAAACCTACGTAGTCGTTACCTTCAGACGCCATTCCGTTAACCGTTGGCATGATCACTTCATCCATAATACGGTTGTGAATCTCTGGCGTGACTACCGGAGCTGGGGAGTACGCGCCCATGCCGCCCGTATTGGGGCCCTGATCGCCGTCTGCTGCGCGTTTGTGATCTTGGCTGGTGGCAAAAGGAAGTACGTTTTTACCGTCTACCATAACGATGAAAGAGGCTTCTTCACCGTCTAAGAATTCTTCGATAACAACGCGACTGCCTGCCTCACCAAACGCATTACCCGCTAGCATGTCGCGAATGGCGTCTTCGGCTTCTTGAAGTGTCATTGCTACAATAACACCTTTACCTGCCGCTAGACCGTCGGCTTTAACTACGATAGGTGCGCCTTTTTCACGTACATAAGCAATGGCTGGGTCAATGTCAGTGAAGTTTTGGTACTCAGCCGTTGGAATGTTGTGGCGAGCCAAGAAATCTTTAGTAAACGCTTTTGAGCCTTCAAGCTGCGCAGCAGCTTGAGTAGGCCCAAAAATCATTAGTCCTTCGTTATTGAACGCATCAACAACACCTGCAACCAGCGGCGCTTCTGGACCTACAATAGTCAGCTCAACGTCATTGCCTTTCGCAAAAGAAACCAGGCCTGCAATGTCATTTACATCAATAGCCACGTTCTCGAGCTTTGGCTCTGTTGCGGTACCAGCATTACCCGGGGCAACAAAGACAGTTGAAACATCAGAAGACTGCGCAGCTTTGTATGCTAGCGCATGCTCGCGGCCACCGCCGCCAATTACAAGTACGTTCATTAACTGTTCCGTTTTATGTTTATGGTTTTACAAATTTAAGTGTCATTCTATTGCTCTCGCCAATGGCAAGATACTTTTCACGATCTTGGTCGTCTAGTGCTAAACGCGGTGGCAATGTCCACACACCTTTAGGGTGGTTTGCATTATCCATCGGGTTTGCATTTACGTCACTGCTTTCTGCCAGCTTAAAGCCGGCTTTTTCTGCTGCTGCAATCACGTAAGAGCGCTTCATATAGCCACTCTTTTTCATCGCTTCGTCATCGGCACTTTCAGGCAGTTCGTGCTCTACTACACCCAGTACACCGCCTGACTTAAGTGCGGTAAAGAATGCGCCAAACGCGTTGTCGATACCTTCATCGCCGTGACGCATATACCAGTTATGCACGTTACGGAAGGTTAGCACCATATCCGCGCTGCCAGCTTCTGTGATATCGAGTGCTTTCATCGGATCGAATGCGGTAACGGTAGCGCCTTGGTACTTTTCACCTGCTTCTGTTTTTTGTTTAAACGCAGCAAGGGCTTTCTTGTAGTAATCGTTAGAGTTTTCGTCTACGTAGAAGTGAGCGGCAACATATTGGCCGTTGTCCTTTACCACTGGATAAAGAATGTCGGTATACCAACCGCCACCTGGTGATACTTCAACTACTGTCATATTCGGCTGAAGGCCAAAGAAACGCAGTGTTTGCTGCGGGTTGCGGTACTCGTCGCGAGCCTTGGCTTTAGCGGTACGCACGTCGCTCATTGCAGCATCTGAAATGGCATCAGCGGTGGCATAGCCAGCTGACATACCAAGCGTTGCGGCTAACACTAATTGGGCTAACTTCTTCATTCTTATTTCCTTTTCTGTCGAGGGTATTGTCAATTGTGATAACAGTATTACTACAATGTACTGTAAGACAGATCAAGCCTACCAGTTAACCATGACAGTCATCCGACATCCCAACAGAATAATTCGTAGCTTTATCGCTTAAGATAGCCCGAGGTTGGGAACGAGTTAATCCCCAACCTCGAGTGTAATCATCATCAAGTGATGAAAGGTTTTAGTGACGGAAGTGGCGCATGCCTGTGAACACCATAGCAATACCATGTTCGTCTGCTGCATCAATCACTTCTTGGTCACGCATAGAGCCACCTGGCTGAATTACGGCTTTGATACCCGCCTCAGCTGCAGCATCGATGCCGTCGCGGAATGGAAAGAATGCATCAGATGCCATTACAGAGCCCGCCACTTCTAAGTTTTCATCAGCCGCTTTAATACCTGCAATTTTCGCAGAATAAACGCGACTCATTTGACCTGCGCCAACACCCACGGTCATACCGTCTTTGCAGTAAACAATCGCGTTAGACTTCACGTATTTCGCTACTTTCCAGCAGAACATGAGGTCGCGAAGTTCTTCTTCACTTGGCTTGCGCTTAGTTACTACTTCTAGGTCCTCCATTTCAACCATGCCGAAGTCACGCTCTT
Source organism: Alteromonas gracilis (assembly GCF_036870955.2). Lineage (GTDB taxonomy): Bacteria > Pseudomonadota > Gammaproteobacteria > Enterobacterales > Alteromonadaceae > Alteromonas > Alteromonas gracilis_A. The sequence goes on along the minus strand of NZ_CP145482.2, from coordinate 4,311,048 downwards.
GTATTAGCAAGCCACCGTTAACACGCTTAAAGTCATAGCCTTCAGTTAGTTGGCCAGCCCAGTCGCCACACGCTAGAAGACGTACGTTTTTCTTCGCGCTAACCACGTCTTTTGCTTCATCGCTCACTGTTGGTGCAATAATCACTTCGACGAATTGACGGTCAACAATCGCTTGTGCTGTTTTCGCATCAAGCTCGCGGTTAAACGCGATAATGCCGCCAAATGCTGACGTTGGGTCAGTTTTAAACGCACGGTCGTAAGCACTAAGAATGTCGTCGCCAATAGCCACACCACAAGGGTTAGCATGCTTAACAATGACACAAGCAGGCTGGTCGAATTCTTTAACGCATTCAAGGGCGGCGTCGGTGTCGGCGATGTTGTTAAACGACAGCTCTTTACCTTGTAGCTGTGTTGCTGTGGCAACAGACGCTTCTTGGATGTTGTTTTCAACATAGAAGGCTGCCTCTTGGTGGCTATTTTCACCGTAGCGAAGATCTTGCTTCTTAGTAAGCTGCATATTGTACGTACGTGGGAACTCACTGTGTACGTGGTCTGTTCCTGCTTCGCTTTCAACGGTGTCCAAACGCGCGCCAAAATAGTTAGCAATCATGCCATCGTATTCAGCAGTGTGTTCAAAGGCTTTGATCGCAAGATCGAAACGCGTGTTGTAGGCAAGTGAACCATCATTGTCGTTCATTTCGGCAAGTACACGGCCGTAATCAGAAGCATTTACGACGATGGTAACGTCTTTGTGGTTCTTTGCCGCAGCGCGGACCATAGTCGGGCCGCCAATATCGATATTTTCAATGGCGTCTTCAAGCGTGCAGTCTTCATTTGCCACGGTTGCAGCAAACGGATAGAGGTTTACAACTACTAGGTCTATAGGTGCAATACCATTTTCTTCCATTACAGCCTCATCCACACCGCGGCGAGCAAGAATACCGCCGTGAATTTTAGGATGAAGGGTTTTAACACGTCCAGCCATAATTTCAGGGTGACCTGTGTGATCAGACACCTCTGTTACAGGAAGACCTGCTTCGGCTAAAAGTTTGGCGGTACCGCCCGTTGACAGAAGTTCTACTCCCGCGTTATGCAGCGCTTGAGCGAATTCGAGGATACCAGTTTTGTCAGAGACACTTAGGAGAGCACGTTTTATAGGTTTTGGAGTTTGCATAAATTATAAGTTTCTAAAGTTGTAGTGTTGAAACAAAAAGAGCACCGTGTGGTGCTCTTTGGAGGGCAAAGCCCTTGGAATCTTAGTTCATGCCGTATTGCTTAAGCTTCTTGCGAAGTGTGCCACGGTTGATGCCCATCATGATGGCCGCGCGGGTTTGGTTGCCGCGTGTGTAAGTCATGACTTCTTCTAGCAGCGGCGCTTCTACTTCAGCCAATACCATTTCGTAGAGGTTGTCGATGTTAGCGTTGTCCAATTGCTTAAGGTACTTGTTAACTGCTTGCTTTACTGAGTCACGCAGTGGCTTTTGAGCTTGCGTTTGTGAAGGCGTAGTTACTGTAGTAGTAAAAGGTGAAGTCACGTTTTGATCGAACATAATACTGTGTTGCTCTTAAGTTAGTCATCACTATGCTGCGGGAGAAATCTGTCGGGTTTCTCGTGTCTGCAGCGCTTGAAAATATACATTAAGTGCTTCGAGTTGCTCACTTGCATCATCGATAGCGTTAAACGTTTTACGAAACTGACGATCCGTATCATGCTCCGAGAGATACCAGCCCACGTGCTTACGGGCTATTCTTACACCGGATATGTCACCGTAGAAGTTCTGCACATTCGTTACATGCTCATGCAAAATCTCATACTGTTGTGACAACGGTGGTGGTGCTAGGTTCTCGCCCGTTTCAAGATAGTGTTGAATTTGATTAAAAATCCAAGGTCTACCTTGCGCGCCGCGGCCTATCATCACACCATCTGCACTTAGGTGTATCGAAGCACCTCTTGTGCTTTCTCAGGAGAAGTAATATCACCATTAGCAATAACAGGAATTGAAATTGCCGCCTTTATTTGGCGAATGGTGTCGTATTCAGCTTCCCCTTTGTACATACATGCTCGAGTCCTACCGTGAACAGCAAGCGAACGTATGCCGTTTTGCTCTGCAATGCGGGCAATTTCTACCCCATTGCGGTTTTCTGGGTTCCAGCCGGTTCTGATTTTCAACGTAACGGGCACATCAACAGCGTTGACGACGGCTTTTACAATGGCTTCTACCGTGTCGGGAAATTGAAGCAGCGCAGACCCTGCTAGCTTCTTATTTACCTTCTTGGCAGGGCAACCCATGTTGATATCGATAATTTGTGCGCCGTTATCAACATTAAATTGCGCCGCTTGCGCCATTAGTTCAGGGTCAGCCCCTGCTATCTGTACAGAGCGAATACCTTCTTCGCCCTCGTGGTTCATTCGCGCTTGTGATTTGGCGGTGCTCCATACCTTTGGATTGCTTGAAAGCATTTCCGACACCACAAGGCCAGCACCTAAGCGCTTACACAGTTGACGAAACGGACGATCGGTCACGCCTGCCATAGGCGCTAACATCAAATTGTTTTCTAACTCGTAAGGTCCAATTTGTATTGTTTGTTGCATAGATTGTCGTATAGCTCGTCAACTAAAACTGCACAGAAATTATACACCCGGCTAAAACGGGGCGCTAAGTGTACGCGTTTTCACAATGCTTGAAAAGGCTAAAAATCACACAAAATTTCACTTAGTGGTCTTGACAGTGAAAAAAAACTGTCACATTAAAGGGCTAACGCACTTTTGTTGATTGAATTTTATTCTAAAGTCTCACAGCCCTTAGTTTAAAAGGGCTGTAATGTGAAAAAAATTAACAAAATCCTAAGCGCTATTGGCTTTTATTTTAGATTTTTGAACCCGACACTCTTGCCCATTCACCATCAATTGCACTTGGCTCAAGGTGAATATCTCGTGAGTATGCCTTCTCAATATTGTCGACTTGCTCGGCTAAAATACCAGACAACACCATAAGACCGTCTGATTTGCAGTAGCTAGTAATGATATCTTGAAGCTCTAAAAGTGGTCCCGAGAGGATATTTGCCATTACAACATCGGCTTCAAGTGTAGGTTGGTTTTGAGGTAGGTAAACATCTAAACGGTCTTCTACACCGTTTCGTCTAGCGTTTTCCTCGGTGGCTTGCAGTGCTTGTGGGTCTATATCAATCCCAATAACGCGTTTGGCACCCAACTTGAGGGCTGCAAGTGCCAAAATGCCCGAGCCGCAGCCAAAATCGACAACGGTTTTGCCTGTCATATCGATGCCATCTAACCAACGAAGGCACAACGCTGTGGTTGGGTGTGTGCCAGTACCGAAAGCAAGCCCCGGGTCTAACATAACGTTTACCGCTGTAGGATCTGGTACATCGCGCCAGCTAGGACAAATCCAAAGACGCTCGCCAAACTGCATAGGATGAAAGTTATCCATCCATTCACGTTCCCAGTCTTTATCTTCCAAAGGCTCTAATTTGTACTTAAAATCTTTACCTAGTACTTTGGCCTTACTCAAACGTGTCAGAATGCCTTTCATGTCAGCGTCAGCTTCAAATAGGCCAACCACTTGCGTGTCGGGCCACAACATGACTTCACCAGGCTTAGGCTCATACATTGGAGTATCTTTTGCGTCGACGTAGGTCACCGCCTGCGATCCGTTTGCCGTTAGCATATCGCCAATTGCTTCTGCAGTCTCAGACGTAGTATTAATTCGTAATTGTAGCCAAGCCATACTGTTCATTTACCAAATAGTTTGACTGTTATTGTACATCTCAGCGCCTACAAACTAAATGAGGAGTGAAAATAAAGACAAAAACTAACCTTTTGTCCACTGGTGACGCAATAGGGTAAAATATTATCATCTGTCCTCATTATCTCGTTGAGAAAGCATTTATCCTCATGCGTATTTTTCCGCTATTCCTTTGTCTTTTATTTTCTATTAGTTATTCATCGCACGATATTGCTGCCGAGGAGCTTGAAATAGTTGTGGGGTGGGATAAGCCGCCCTACGTCATATCTGCTGATCATTCCGGGTTCGAGATGGATCTAGTTCGTGCCATTTTCGCTGACATAGGGCATGAAATTTCTCCTATCTATGTACCTTTTGGCAGGACAGCAAGGTTATTAAAATACGACAATGTCGATGTTGCGCTGACGATTAATAGCTCACATAAAGTCGATGCTGCGCTACTGACTGACGCCTATATCATTTACCAAAACGTTGCCGTTTCACGCGCCGACAGAGCCTTAACGGTGAACAGCTTTGAAGATCTTGCCGACAAAAGCGTAATTGCATTCCAGACGGCTAGCGCTGTGTTAGGAGAAGAGTTTGGCGGCGCACTGTCATCACTACCCACCTACATGGAAATGGCGCGTCAAGACAGGCAAGTCAACATGCTGATGCTTGGCAGTGTAGACGTGATTGTATTGGACAGGAACATCTTTAATTTTCTTAAAGGGAGCAATGAAAGGTACGCGAACGACGATACGGTTTTTCACGAGTTGTTTCCCATTACACCCTATCGTGCTGCAATTCCTGATAAAACGTTACGCGAGGCGTTTAATCGAACGCTTCGCACCTTTATAGACGATGGCAGATATCAAGCGCTGCTTGATAAATACGGCTTAGAAAACCTTTTCGGCAAGTTGCAACTGCCTGTCGTCCATCCCTAGCAATTCGATGCTCAACGCATGTTATTCGACTTATTTAAGTAGACAGTGAACTATTTCTGCGACAACGTATAAAAAGTACGATTGGCTAATGCTTAAAAAGGAAAATAATGATGCTAAAGCGATGGTATGTACTTGTCGCCGCAGTGATTTTGATGTGCAGCGCATGCGCGTCAAATCAAGCGGCAAAAACGGATATAAACGCTTGGTTAGACAAACCTGCCCATGTTCAGGTTCAGGCTATTCAGGCTGGCGAGCTTTCTTCTGAAGCACTTGTTGCGGGGTATTTGGCTCGTATTGAACGCCTCGATACTAAGGCTAACAGCGTTTTATCGTTAAACAGTGATGCGCTGGCGCAGGCCAAAATGTTGGATAAGCGTATAGCAGCAGGTGAAGACGTAGGTGTGTTGGCTTAGTCTTCCTGTACTACTAAAAGACAACATTGAGTCCTCTGAGTTACCTACCACGGCGGGGTCGCTTGCACTACTTAACAACGACACTAAGCGCGACGCGCCGATTGTGAGTAAGTTAAAAGCAGCTGGTGCCATTGTGTTAGGTAAAACCAATCTCTCTGAATGGGCCAACTTCCGTTCTGAGTCGTCTATCAGTGGATGGAGTGCTGTGGGTGGCTTAACACGGAATCCACACATTTTATCACGCAGCGCGTGTGGCTCTTCTTCGGGGTCAGGGGCAGCAATGGCGCTTCGACTAGCCTCTCTAGCGGTGGGTACTGAAACCAACGGCTCAGTAATTTGCCCGTCTTCTATTAATGGTATTGTTGGTTTTAAGCCTAGCGTTGGTTTGCTGTCGCGCACACATATTGTACCTATTTCGTTTAGCCAAGATACCGCTGGTCCCATGACAGCAAATGTTCAAGATGCATGGCTAATGGCTTCGGTAATGGCGGGTAGCGATCCACAAGACAGTGCAACGGTTGGGGCAGATGCACACATACCTACACTGCCTTCATCGTCAATGATTGCGACAGATTTAAAAGGCGTGACCGTGGGGGTTGTGCGTTATCGACAAGGTGATAACCCGCACGTTTTGGCGGTATATGAAAAAGCGCTAACGCAATTGCAAAACGCTGGCGCAACCTTGGTGGATATTAGTGACTTTGACCAGCCAGACAGCTTCTGGGCAGATTCGTATAATGTGTTGCTGAGCGAGTTTCATGCGTCAATTAATGAATACTTAGCATCATCACCTGCGCAGATACCAGCACGTGACCTGTCGGAACTCATTGAATTTAACAAACGCAGTGAACGCGAATTGGCTTTGTTTGACCAAAGCATCTTCGAAAAGTCACTGACTTCAAATGCCACAGATAGTGAAGATTATAAAAACGCGGTATTGCTAATACAAGATGCAGCGGGCAAAAATGGTATTGATGCATTAATGGCAAAACACAAAGTAGACATACTAGTAGCACCCTCTAATAGCCCATCATTTTTAATTGATGGCGTATATGGCGACCACTCGCCAGGTGGCTTTATTGGTATTGGCTATCTTGCGGCTATTGCAGGCTATCCTCATCTCACGGTGCCTGCGGGGGCTGTGAAAGACTTGCCTGTTGGTCTCAGTTTTATAGGGGCAAAATGGCAGGATGAAAAAGTATTAAGCATCGGCAGTGTGTTCGAAGCGAAACATGGGTTCTACTTGAAACCCGGCTTATTGCCAACCCGATTTGACCGCCCAGATCTTGCGCCAGTTACCAAGGGTTACGAGCGGTAACGCAAGCGCATACAAAAAAGCCCCGGCCGTCATGGCCGGGGCTTTCTTAATAACTCATTGTAGTATGCTCAAAGGCTGTTTGCGTTAGCCTGGTTTCTTAACCCAAGCGCTACACCAGCCGTCAGCATTAACAAGCTTGCCTGGGAATATATTACAAGGTCTGTACTGCTCACCATCTTTACCCTGAACATACATGCAATTAGCGCACTTCGCACCCTCAACGGTAGAGGCTGGTGTGTAGTTAAGTGCTTTTGCAGTTGCATCATCTGCACTGAGTTGTTCTTGAGCTTGAGCGCGTAGTGCAACGCCACCCAATGTAAGGCCAATTACTGTAGAGCCAGACAGTTTCAAAAAGTCGCGGCGATTTACAGATTTCATAGTACTCTCCTTAGAGACAGAAACGATAATGATTCTTTTTTATTCAGCGCCTTAAACGCAAAAACCTGCCAAAAGAGGCAGGTTTTTTTTCATACATAGATACTATCGCGTTTTGAAAAAAGATCGAATAAAAAATGCCTAACTCGTTTGATCTGAATTAAATAAATGTCATGCAGATGACGCAGTTTCAAGCCTTTATAGTCAGTTTTGGCTGAACTTTGCCTGAACGCGGCTGTTAATCATTTCTCTCCGTGGGCTCAAAAGAACATACAACACCGCGCTCTGTGAATGTAGATTAGAGGCCTACTGTTAAGTTCACTTTTTACGGGTATCAGTATTGGGTTTAGCGTAAGCAAATTGCGCCAACCGAGTTGTAGAATGGTAACTATCTAACCCGGATATACATGCACTCATTGACGCCTCAATGTCTAAATAGCCATCTTCAGCAATATGTTTTTCATCGACGTGTAGTTCTTGTATCTCACCTATAATCATCTCCGTATTGTTAATAAGCGTAAAATGCTGGGCCACTTTCAACCCCATTCTTACACCGCTTTCTTTTACATAAGGGGCTGGAAAGTCATCACTTAACAGCGGCGTTAAGCCGACGGCATCAAATTCGCTTTCATTTGGCTCGTAGCGTGCAGACGTTTGGTGCGCTTTATCTACCCAGTCAGTGTGCACGTGATTGAGCGTGTAAAAGCCACTTTTTTTGATATTGCCCAGCGAGTCGCGCTGAACGGTATGAGGCCGCATTATCATTCCTAGCAGCGGCGGATTGGCACCAATATGAACTACTGAACTGATAATAGCCAGGTTGTGGGTTTGGCCGTCAGTCGTGCCTAGCAATACCGCAGGTTTGAAGCCAGATAAGCTGTTGATAAGATTCGCGCGATAGCGCTGCTCCATACTATCGATATCAAAGCGAGATAAGGTGTTAGTCATTTTCTCGTATCGCCTCCAGTTCGAGTTCATCGCCTTGCTGATAAACGTTAAGCTCAATAGGTTGGCAGCAAACCTGACAGTCCAAAACTTGAACTTGACCTACATCATACATCTCGTCGATCTCTACTTCATTGGGCGCCATGCAGTAAGGGCAAGAAAATCCCATTGCGCGCGTTAAGCTCATAACTGTTTCCACAATTTATTCTAGGTATTGGCTTTTACGTAAGTGTGAGTACGGGTGATCATCTAAGCTACAAAATCGGTAAAAAGAAACAGTAGGTAATAGTCTAACGAGGCACTCTTTTGTGGCAAGCAGAGCTGGGGTATGCCCGTGTTGTCGGCGTCAAACACGGCTCACCTTTCATCATCTCATACCCAAGAAAATGCACAGGCGCAGCTTTTTCAAAAAGCACTACACCAAGGAAGATCGACAACAGGGCGTAATGATATGCAGGCAGTGTCACAGTGGCATTCATAAATTTTATGATGAAATGACACTGGCGAAGGAATTGAATTCACTCTCATTGCTAAAAGAAGACCCGCAGTTAGCCACGTTTTTTCATTGGGTGTCGAAGCAGCGTATAAAGCTGTAGTTGACCACTGTAGCTGTATAAATATGGCGCTGTTCCATTTCTGTGTTGGTGAGCTATACTTCCAACAATATCAGGAGGATGGAGTCGGCCTTGAACAACGCTCAATTTAACACCTTACAAGCCTCTTTGGGAACACTTAGCTTTGTGCAGTTAAAGCGTCTGAGAAAGTGTGTTGATGACAGGATCTCAGCAGATCATGTCGGTAAAGCCATTGCGGTACATGAGGAAAGTGTTTCTGAATGTGCTCACTGTGGAGGTCAGCACTTCACCAAATACGGCACAACGTCTCGTGGACAACAACGCTACTATTGCAAGTCATGTCACCGAACTTTCAATTCACTCAGTGGCACACCGTTGTCCGGTATGAGAATTCGGGATAAATGGCATCAATACTCTGAGGGAATGTGGCTTACCATGAAGCTCAGGGAGGCAGCAAAAGAGCTGGGCGTAAACATTAAAACTGCTTGGCGGTGGCGTCACCAACTTCTCTCTCAGCCAAGGCGTAACAAGCCCTCTGAGCTGCACGGTATTATTGAAGCTGATGAGACCTTTATTAATGAATCGTTCAAAGGGCGAAGGAAGCTTGATAGGCCGTCCAGAAAGCGAGGTTCGAAGGGTAAAGAGATCCCCAAAGTTCCTATCATGCTGGCGCTAGACCGCAATGGATCAGTTACCCACTGTGTATTAAACAGAAACACCCGAGAAGAACTAGAGCGCTCTTTAGCGCCTGTACTAACCCCTGACAGTGTTTTGTGTACTGATGGTAATTTATCCTATCAGACTATCGTTAAAAATCTTCCCTTTGAACTTGATCATAAACGGCTAATAGCCTTGGATAATCAGCGGGTTGTTGAAGGGATCTATCATATACAGACGCTTAATAACTGGATGATGCGTTGGAAGCAGTGGCTAAGGCAATTTAACGGTGTTGGCACTGCCTATCTGGATAATTACATCGCGTGGTTCCGGCAAATGGAACAGGCTAAAGATGATGATAGTTGGGTGGAATATGCTTTATGAAGACCATTTTGCTGACGTCAGCAAAATGGTATCAACACAGAAATGGAACAGCGCCATAAATATACACTATCCATTGCTTTACTATAAGATTATTCATCATGCGAAAAGATCTTCCCCCGCGTTATTACCTGACACATTTTTTTGAGTTTTTGCACTTCTTTGAAGGGGCAAGTGCCGCGTTATTGAGTGATGATGCAACGCGTTTTATCGAGCGGTTTAAAGCGCTCGATGAAGATAAGCAATGTATTGTTGTAAGAGCTGCCAACAGGAAGTATGCGGTCATCGATCGTCGGCAATTTAACTACGCAGAAATAAACGCTCCACAGCAACAGATTGACTGGCTTATTAACGATGGCTGGTTTGGCGATTTATCCAACGCCTCGATGAATGATATTGCTGGCGTGTTAACGAAAGATGCGCTTATTTCATTACTTGGTGAATATAGAAGTCAAAGTGGGCTTTCAGCACTTGCCAAACCCAAATTGGTGTCGTTATTGAGCCACGAAGTGGCGCTCAAGGGGTGGCCGTTAAGTTTTGCTAGTGATGATTACTTAGTGTGCTTGTTTGACGACGCTCTTCGTTTTTTGTTGTTTTTATACTTTGGCAATACAAAAAGTCGTCTAAATCAGTTTTCCATGCGCGATTTGGGCGTCATGAGAACGCTTTCGGATTCCGTCAATGATGTGGCGCGATTTGAAACCAAGGAAGATACACAGGCAGCATGGTTTTATGCTGATAATGCACAGCGTCTACCTTATCTTGATGAACATGGTTTGCTGTCCCTAGCAACATCGGCCTTGCCAGAAACGCAGGGTGCTTCAGCTTGTTTTTACCGCGATCACTTACTTTATGCCCTTGGGCTTAAGCTACTTGAAACAGAAAGAACCGTGGGGCTTAAGTTACTGAGTCAGGCTCAAAGTGATAAAGCAAAAGAGAAATGGCTAAGAGAAAGTTACAAGGACGGAGAGCTTGAAGCGGTTAAGGCGTCACTTGAAGACATCATTGATAACCCTGCTTCAGATACACTATTGGCATTTGCTGAAGACTTCTACGCGCGAAAATATCATAAAAAGCGCACCAGTACGGTGACAGACATGCTGCGTAGTGCTAGCCGTACATTAGACATTGATGTGAGCCAAAATCAGCAAGTGGAGCGAGGCGTGCTTGCGCATTACGCGAGAAAAGGCGTGCAAGGGTGGCGTACCGAGAATCGATTGTGGCGCAGTTTGTTTGGTTTGACGTTTTGGACACAACTTTACGAGGAAGACGCATTAGTTACCGAATTTGACAGGCGCCCACTGTCGCTTAAGCAAAACAACTTCTATGCAAAGTTTGAAGACAGTATAGAGGCATTACTTGAGAGGCTTGGCAGTAAAGAAAAGCTGCGTTTTCATCTTCATAAAATGGCGACAATACATTATGGGAAAGTGAACAGTTTGTTTGTGTGGTCGAGCAATTTGTTGGCACCAATAGAAGCGCTAATTGAACATGGTTCGCTAAAGGCCATTCATTCGATGTTGCGAATGATGAGTAAAGACTTTGAGCATCTGCGCGATGGCTTTCCAGATATCATGGTGTTTGACAACGTACTGCGTTTTGAAGAAATCAAAGCGCCTGGTGACCAATTGAGACGAAATCAATTAGTGTCTATTCAACGGCTACAACAGGCGGGATTTGATGTTGCTGTTACGACGGTCAAGTGGGTCCGAGACCCACAGCAACCGTATGTCGTTGTTGATATTGAAACGACAGGGGGTAACAACAGCTTTCACCGTATAACTGAAATAGGTATGGTAAAACTGGTGGCAGGAGAAGAAGTCGACCGCTTCCAAACACTGGTAAACCCTCAGCGACGTATTCCATCAAATATCACCAAACTTACGGGTATTTCTGATGAAATGGTTCAAGACGCACCAGTGTTCGCTGAGATAGCAGATGCGGTTGCTACGTTTACCGAAGACGCGGTGTTTGTCGCGCATAATGTGAATTTTGATTATGGCTTTATCAAGCAAGAGTTTGCTCGTTTAGAGCGAGAGTTTCGTCGACCTAAAATGTGTACAGTACGTGAAATGCGGCGAACATACTCAGGACTAGCTTCCTATTCTCTTGCTAATTTAACCAAGCATTTTGAGATTAAAATGGAACGGCATCACCGTGCGTTAAGTGACGCAAAAGCGGCAGCAGCGCTGCTAAAATTGGTGTTTGAAAAAGACGATGAAATAGCGCAAGCGCTCACCTAATGTGATACACACATATCGCATGAACGAAAACTAATTTAACGCGTATTAGATTGTAAATAGTAATCTAATAAATGTGGCTATGAATTTATCTGAAGAGCAGACATCTCGAATTATCGAAATGGCATGGGAAGACAGAACGCCGTTTGAAGCAATCGAACGGTTATACGGCATGCCTGAAAAAGAAGTAATTAAACTTATGCGTCGTCACCTTAAGCAGAAGACGTTTAAAAACTGGCGTGAGAGGGTGAGTGGCAGAAAAACCAAGCACGCAAGCTTACGTCCGGAAGGTGTGGACAGGGGTTATTGTCCATCTCAATACAAGCCTAAAGGCGCGAATAAATAAGTCCGTCGTTATTTCTTACCGTCAGAAGGCCCAATGGTTGTAATGGGTAACAAGAACGACATTAACTGTTGGCGAAGCGGGCTGGGGAACACAAAGGTATTTTCGGATTTGTTGATACTCTTTGCATGATGAACTTGGCGTAGCAAATTCTGGTACGTATCATTTTGTGTTCGAATGTCTTCTACCTGCTTCATTACAAGCTCAATAAACTCCGCTGAGCCTATGTTAGTGCGAGTTTTCAATTCTTCCGCCATTGCCTTGAGGACATAGGTTTCCCATTCTTTTCTGTAGCTCTCTTCTAGTCGTTCTGGATAGAGTGCTAGCTCTGAGATGTCCTGCGCAAGATCCACGATGTCGAGTGGGTCATCGTAAAGCATACGGAAGGCCAGCAACACTTCGTCTGACAGACTAGAAACAGGCAGTTTTTCTTTAAGTTGAGAATAACGATTAGACACGACACAACCCCATCGTTTCGAAAGATTTCACTAAGACATTTGCTTAGGCTTATACGACTAAAGTATAAAAGCAGAGCAAGTTTATGAAACCCGATGAGATTAAAAATACGTAACCTAGTCGTGTTGAACTTAGCACCTCTCACAACCGTAACTACTGTGCACTGTTAAAGTGTGTACGCGTTCTTGCTGTTTGGCCCATCGTTTGATGGGCCTTTTTTTTACCTAGCATATTTACGACGCTGTAAGCCTTTACTTGCTGGTTTCCTCGACGCTACTACGTTTTATTTGTCGCGCTGGCCTGGCCTTCACCCTTCGTCTAGTTGCGGTGCGATGGGGGGATCGCTTATATTGTATGAAACATAATGTGATTTAGTGCGGTGATGGAAGTTAATAAGAGTAAGAAGTTCCGCTCGAAAATAAGCAAAACTCAATTGCCCCGGAGCATGAGTATGCTCTTATGTCTGTTTCTTTTTTCTCTGCCTGTCATGCTAAACGCTGCACCACGTGCTAACGATGTCACAAATACTTCCCCCGACTTGCTGAAACCGCTGCTACTGAGGTTACTGCTACTGATACTGATAACGCTGAAAGAACACTGGTAATAGGTGTTACACCTCGTCCGGTCTTTGTCACGGTGGATGAGCAAGGCACGGTAGGAGGCTTAGACATTGCGCTTGCTAAGGCGATATTTGCCGAGGCCGGGCTTCAGATTCAATTTCAGGTTTACCCGTGGAAGCGTATTGTTCATATGCTTTCCAATGGTGATTTAGACGTTGCCTTGTCAGCGTCAGATACTGCCAAGAGGCAGGAATTTGCGCATTTTTCCAGTGAAACATTCAGACTTGGTCACAACCTTTTATTTGCTCGTAAAGGCCAAGAGTCGCGATTTGATCCAGACAAGGGCCTTACGCAGTTGTCGGAAAAGCCAGTTCGATTAGGCGTGCAACGGGGCGTATCTTACTCATACGAATACGACAGAATGCTTGAGTCAGAAGCATTTCGTCGACAGCTAGTGGTGGTAGATACCCCGCCTAGGTTGGTTGAACTAATGCTTTTTAACCGTGTTGATGCTTTCCTTGGCTCTGAGCGTGATTTACAAACTGAAATTACTAAACAGGGCGCACAAGATAAGATTGTTCCTGTTTTTTATCTAATGTCTGACGAAGAAGCCAGCTCACACATTATGTTTTCAAAGGCATCAGTGCAAAAGCAATGGGTTGAGCGAGTGAATCAGGCCATGCGTACATTAAAGGCGTCTGGGCGTTATGACGAAATTTTGGGGGCGTTTTAGGTCCTTTAATCAAGCGCTACACGTTAATCGCCAAACGAGACCTTAACACCTGCAAGTAAGCGACTGATGCTGTCCACTACATCAACTCTTACAAACCATTCCAAGTCATGTTTTTCTGAAGCAACGCCACTGAATTCTAAAGAGCCGCCGTGGCCTGTGCCCAAAAAGTCTTCGATAACTTCTGCTCTTGGTCCAAATATCGTATCGATATAGCTGTAATAGGCAAAATACTCGATAGGGTAATGCGTCTCTCCTATCGACGCTGAAAATTCGCCACTAGAGCCTAACACCACTTTGGCAGCGGCTTGATCGGTGCGTTGAACGAGCTCAAAAAACACTGTGTCAGTGTCATTTAGGCGATACTCGGTACTCTGTGCGTAGAAAACTGCCTTGAAGAATTCTTTCCACACTCACTTCGTAGCTATGACGCTCTCCCATTCGAGCTGAGTACTCTATTTCAATGTACTCGTCTTCATCACCGATATTGAATGCCTCACTGGCCTGTGGGTCTCCCAGTTGTCCTAAAACTACTTCTAGTGCGCTGTTGTTCTTGAGCGAACGAACATGGCGAATGCCAGCTATCCAGCCATCCTTTGAAAGTCCCGTGGACGAAACGCGGCCTTTGTAGGTTGGAATAATACCGAACTCTGTTTTGCCGCTATTATCTTGGTGACGAAGATAAAGGCGACGAGCATACAAATGATCGACCGTGTCACCACCAAATGTATTGTGGCTTGATGAGAAATCATCTCCAGTCACAACAAAACTGTTCAGTGACCATGTCTCTGAAAATGAAAAGGAGGGATAGTAACGCAAACGATATTGCTCTCGGCTTGGTCGGTTTGAGCGATTGTCATAGCGCACCTGTACATCTAGCTTATGCGCGAAGCTGGGGGAGGATGCTAATGCATTATTTGTTAAAAAAGCCATGACGATTAACACGACACAAAACAAAACGGCTAAACCGCGCACACTATTTCCTTATTCTGTCAATAAAGATATATCTTGCTTGATCGTGACATTAAAGTAAAAAAAAGCAAGCAAGGGTGCTTAAGCAATAAGTGGAGGTGGACTCCAATGAAGGTTGAACTAGTTACTCTTACATAGTTCGGGAACACACATTTCAAAACAGGGAGATGTCTTAAGACTTGTGATAAGTATAGGGCGGGTATTTAAATAAAAAAATCGCTAAAAATTGATTGTTGTAATCGTATTTTTAGAATTTGCTGAATAGCGAATAGCGAATAGCGAATAGCGAATAGCGAATAGCGAATAGCGAATAGCGAATAGCGAATAGCGAATAGCGAATATCGAATAGCGAATAGCGAGAAAATTGGGCTACACAAAAAACAGCGTGTAGCCCAAAGGGGGATTAAGCTAAACCTAGCTTCTTCTCTAGGTAGTGGATATTGGTACCACTTAAACAAAGAAGTTCTCGTCAGCCATGATGGCGCGTTGAAGGGGAATATTCGTTTTAATTCCACCAACAACAATCTCTTCAAGCGCATGACGCATACGTGCAATGGCTTCATCACGGCTTTCGCCGTACGTGATAAGCTTACCAATCATCGAGTCGTAGTAAGGCGGCACGTGGTAACCAGCATAAATATGTGACTCCCAACGAATACCCAAACCACCTGGCGCATGGAACATATCAATCGGTCCAGGGCTAGGAATAAAGGTGTTAGGGTCTTCCGCATTGATTCGACATTCAATGGCATGGCCACGAATTTGAATTTGCGACTGGTCAATTGATAATGGTTGACCTGCTGCAATGCGAAGCTGCTCTTTGATTAAGTCAACGCCAGTAATCATTTCAGATACAGGGTGCTCAACCTGAATACGCGTATTCATTTCGATGAAGTAGAATTCGCCGTTTTCATACAAGAATTCAAACGTGCCCGCACCGCGGTAGCCAATTTCAACACAGGCTTTACGGCAGCGATCGCCTATCTTGGTGCGCATTTGCTCTGAAATACCTGGCGCAGGCGCTTCTTCTACCACTTTCTGGTGGCGACGCTGCATTGAGCAGTCACGCTCGCCAAGGTGGATGGCGTTGCCTTGACCGTCGGCCAATACTTGTATTTCTACGTGGCGAGGATTTTCAAGGAATTTTTCCATGTAAACTGTTGAGTTACCGAACGCTGCGCCAGCTTCAGCTTGCGTAGTTTCAATGGACTTGATGAGCTCTTCTTCACTGCGGACCACGCGCATACCACGGCCACCACCGCCGCCAGCGGCTTTAACGATGATAGGGTAGCCGATGCGCTTGGCAATGGCTTTATTGCGCTCTTCGTCATCAGTCAATGGACCATCTGAACCAGGAACACAAGGTACACCCGCTTTTTTCATCGCGTTGATTGCAGAAACCTTATCACCCATTAGGTTGATGGTTTCAGCCTTTGGACCAATGAAAATAAAACCACTTTTTTCTACGGCTTCAGCAAAATCTGCATTCTCAGCCAAGAAACCATATCCTGGGTGGATAGCGATAGAGTTAGTCACTTCAGCAGCGGCAATAATGCGCGGAATATTTAAGTAGCTTTCGGTTGCAGACGCTTTACCGATACAAATCGACTCGTCGGCAAGCAACACGTGCTTTAAGTTTTTATCCGCAGTAGAGTGAACCGCAACGGTCTTGATGCCTAATTCTTTACAGGCTCTCAAGATACGTAGGGCAATCTCACCACGGTTAGCAATTAGTACTTTATCTAGCATAGTGAAGTACTCGCTTATTCAATGATAAACATTGGCTGGTCAAATTCTACAGGGTCTTGGTTGTCCACTAAAATTGCTTTAACAACACCAGCCTTGTCAGCTTCAATTTGGTTCATCATTTTCATCGCTTCAATAATACAAAGCGTGTCGCCTACTTTTACTTGCTGACCAACTTCTGCAAAAGGCTTAGCTGTTGGTGAAGATGCACGGTAGAACGTACCTACCATTGGAGACTTAACTACGTGACCGTCTGGTTGTGCTGGTTCAGCCGCTTTTGGAGCTTCTGCTGCAGGCGCTGGCGCCGCAGCTGGTGCTGCTTGCGGTGCAGCAGGCGCTGCAAAACTGTAGTTTACTGGTGCTTGAACACCAGTTGGGCCACGGTGGATGCGTACAGATTCTTCGCCCTCAGTGATTTCAAGCTCGGCAATGCCTGATTCTTCCACTAGCTCGATAAGTTTTTTAATCTTTCTAATATCCATGTTCTGTCTCTGCGTTATTTTTGCGATTTCGGTAAATTGATTGCTGCGGTCAGCGCGAGCGAATAGCCCATGGCACCAAGGCCAACAATGACGCCAGCTGCAACATCAGAAAAATAAGAATGATGACGAAACGGTTCACGGGCGTGAACGTTCGACAAGTGCACTTCAATAAACGGGATATTGACACTTAGCAATGCGTCGCGAAGCGCAACGCTGGTGTGCGTGAAAGCAGCAGGGTTGATGATAATGGCATCTACGTTGCCCATAGCCGCATGTATACGGTCGATTAACTCGTATTCAGCATTTGATTGAAAATGCGAAAGGGTTACATCGCTCGACGCCGCCTGTGCCGTCAAGTCATCTACAATGTCTTGAAGGGTTTGCGTGCCATACTTTTCGGGTTCACGTTGGCCTAACATGTTTAGATTAGGGCCATTTAATAACAAAATATTCATCTAGTTTGCTGCTATCTTCGGGAAAATGTCACGGTTATTGCCATTTCAACAAACTTTTATGACAGTTGCACGAAAAAAAGCCAATTTATTTGCTCGTTTATTGTGTTAACTGATGATTATAGAGATAGCAAAAGATTTCGCAGCAAAATACTGGTCTAATCAGGTGTTTTCGGTGCAAAGTTTGCGTGTGTTACTAGCATGTAAACAGTGTGCAGTGCGCATATCTTGGCCGCTTTTGCACGCAGTTAATGATGTCGCGCTGCTACTGATACAGGCTTATTGACCAGCAAGTTTAAAGGGCACACTTTGATACCCGCCGTGGTATTGCGCGTAGTAAATACCAAAATGTAAGTGAGGAAGTGACGAAAAGCCGGTATTGCTTGTGATATCCAATAAGTTGACCTTGTTGTACTTTTTGCCCTCGCGTTACCGCTACGCCTTTGTATTTAAGGTGATAGTATTCGCCTGTGGTGCCATCGTCGTGCAAGATGACCACAAAGTTTGCATATTTGGCAAAGCGACTTGATGCGCCGCCCTTTTTGCCATCGTCTTTGATGTCTATCACTACGCCGCTACGAGCCGCTAATATGGGCGTACCCACAGGCGCAGCAAAATCAAGGGCATAACGCGACCTTCCCTGATGGCTAAAGCTACCGTTAAACCCTTGTACAATGCGATACTGATCAGCAGGCTGTAAGGGTGGGGCGTAGACAATGTCATCATTGTGTTTTGCATTTAATACACCCACGGTCCATTTTGCTCGCATGCTGCGCCAAAACGTGCGTGGATTATCTACAAGCCCAAGTACAACCGTGTCATCAGAATCTAAATAGGCATTAGCGTGTGCTATTGGCGCGGGTTTCTGCGCTGATGAAGTCGCACGATAAAGGACATCCGAATAGAGAGTTAATGCAACAGGCAGTGCTATATGTCTTTTAACCTGCACTTGAAAAGGCAGTGGCTGCCCTTGAGATGGCACAACTTCAAAGCAAAAACGGCGCTGATCAAAACAGCCTTCATTTTGATTGTTGGCATTTACTGGCGAGAGTGCGCCAATAATAAATGCTACAAGCGCAACGCCTAGGGCGCAAAATGTGATAAACCGAGACTCTATAAAGCCTCGGTTTGTATGGGGTGATTTATCGACTGGCGCTTTAATCAACGGCAGCATCAGTGGTGGCATTCACAGTGGCATCAACATGCGCGCTAAAATCATCGGCATCCATGAAACCCGTGACACGTGCATTGCCAATCTCGTTACCCGCAGTGTTGAAGAATAAAATGGTGGGCAACCCTAAAATAGTATATTCATCAAATACTTCTTGGCGCTCAGGCGTATTGTCGGTCAAGTCCATCTGCATCCACACGGTATTGCTCAGTGCTTCAACCACGTTAGGTTGTGGGAAGGTGTATTTTTCAAACTCTTTACACGCTACGCACCAGTCGGCGTACAAATCGACCATAACGGTTTTACCTTGCGCATTAGCGTCGGCAATTTTGCTTCGCAAATCACTTAAGTCTTTGGCAATAACAAATTCGGGGTGGCCTTTTTTCTCACCCCATAGACCGCTATTTTCGCCCGCTTGATACGCCATACCTACACTACCCATAACGCCCATAGCGACGATGACCGCGCGGAATAGCTTCATGGTACTGTTCGATGTAGCGCGATTAATTGTCCAGTAGTAGCCAAACAATCCGAAGGCGAGCGCTGCCCACAAAAAGTCTGAATAAGGGCTGTTCCACAGGCGTTCAATAAACACAATCGCGACAGCCAACATCATAAAGCCGAACGTCACTTTGACTACATTCATCCAGTTGCCAGCTTTGGGAAGGAGCTTTCCGCTTAGTCATACCAAACAGAATAAGTGGCACACCCATACCGACCGACAATAGATATAAAGAAATAAAGCCCAAGGTCATGTCACCGGTTTGTGCAATAAATAGCAGTATTCCAGTTAGCGGGGCGGTGGTGCAGGGCGACGCAATAAGCCCTGAAAGTACGCCCATTATAAACACACCAACAAAGCTACCAGGCGTTTGGTTGTTGCTCATGTGAGTAAGTTTTTCTTGGTATTTAGCGGGCAACTGAATTTCAAACCCGCCAAACAGCGCCACTGCTAACACCACAAACAGTGCAATAAACACTCCTAATACGATAGGGTGTTGCAATGCCGCTTGAAATTGAGCACCGGCTACGGCAACGACTAAACCCAAAAGCGAATAAGTAATTGCCATACCTTGCACGTAAACAAAGGTTAGCCAAAAAGCGTGTGAGGTTGTTTTAGGTTTGCCTTGTCCAATCACGATACCAGATACAATGGGGTACATTGGAAATACGCAAGGCGTAAAGGCAAGGCCAATACCCAGTGCAAAAAACAGGGCTAACGTTAATGGTAAGTTGTCTTTATTAATTAGCTTGTCGGCAAGCGAAAACTGCTCACTTGAGGTTGTTTGTGTGTCTGTGCCTTGTTTTTTTTCTTTATCAGTCGCTGTCTCACTATCGCTAGCAAGGGCACTTAAATAAACTACTTTTACCGTTGGAGGATAACATAAGCCTGCATCGGCACAGCCTTGGTAACGTACCTTAACCACGCTGTCTTTCTCAGCCTTTTCAATGGGAATACTGATGGTAACGGTGTTGTAAAACACTTCTGATTCGCCAAAAAACTCATCTTGAATGATGATGCCTTCTGGATAGGTGGGTTCACCAATGTCAGCCTGTTTAGTGACGTACTTAAACTGCTTTTTATACAGATAGTAACCATCAGCGATAGCAAAGGTTATCGATAATTTATCGCCTGTTTGGTTAAAGTCGAACGCGAACGCTTGATCAACATCCAAGAACTGCGGCTCGTTGGCGAACGGGTCTTCGAAACTATCCGCTAGCTGTGCATTCGCTTGAAACGCTATGCTTTGTAATGCGACTAACAGGCAAAAAAATACCCAAGTTCGAGAAAACAGGCGCGTAAATGAGTTCTCTTGTTTTGCTAAATTAATAAATGATGTTGTTGTCATAGCGTACTACTGTTAGTTACTGTCCGTATTGCTTCTTAGGTATTGCTTCTAAGATGCCGTTACTGGGTATTACTCTAAATATAGCCCCTTGGTTACTACAGCGTTTGCTGTAACCAGTGACCATAAGCATGGCTCGCTTCAGCATTCAGCTCTAGCCACTCTGGTACGTCGTAAGGATGTAGAGTGCTCATCTTTTCGTATGCTTGCAATACCTTCTGAGTATTCGTTTTGATAAGTAGCTGGCATTCACTATCCGTTTCAATCTTACCTTGCCACTCATAAACAGAATGTATTAATGGGATAATGTTTACGCAGGCAGCCAGTTTTTCTAGCACTAGTGCATGTGCAATTTTTTTGGCTACATCAATATCGGGCGCAGTACAAAGCACGAGTTTAATAGTCATGTGCTGTTCATCCTCAATGTACAAATATATTCTAACGCTGTTGCTTCACTATACGGTGGCGTTACCTATAAAGACCTTTACGGTCTATGCATTCTTTCACATTCGTGCAATATCGTTAGGGTTATCGGTCGCCAGCACTGACCCATTGACCGATTCAACGGCACCTTTTCTTGTTATTGCGCTCAAAGACCCTATAACAGAGTATGAGATCATGAAAGAGGAACCATTTTGCGGGTTTTATTTATACTGTTTGCCGTACTGCCTATTTTAGAAATTGCCTTGTTAGTTAACGTTGGCAGCATGATAGGTGGCTGGAATACGATTGGGTTAGTGATTTTGACCGCGTTCATTGGCGCCTATTTCGTAAAGCGCGAGGGCATTAGCACACTTCAAACCGCGCAGGCAAAAATGCAGCGCAACGAAGTACCGGGCAGAGAACTTGTTGAAGGTCTCATGCTGGTGGTCGCGGGTGTGTTATTGGTTACACCGGGTTTTATCACTGATATTTTCGGCTTTATGTTTGCCTTGCCGGGCTCCCGTCATCTGCTTGCATCGCAGGTCAGTAAGCATATGAAAATGCGCGTTGTTGCTGGAGGCATGGGAGGCGCTAGTGGGTTTGGCGGGCAGGGCTTTAATCCTCATCAACAAAACCCGTTTGGTCAATCTCCGTTTAATCAATCGAATGCGCAAAATGACAATGGCGACGTATTTGAAGGCGAATATACTGACCACACAACGAATGACCCCGATAAGCGACTCAAGTAGTCGCTTTCATCGTCTTTGCATCTTTGTCAAAGAGGCTGTCTATGGCAGTCAAACGTGACTACTCCCCTCATAAAATTAAGTATTTAGCAAAAAAACCAAATTTTTTACATTTTTTTGCTTAAAAACCCTTGAAGTTGTCTGGGTACTACCCCATCTATCCGTGCATAAACGATTTTAACTGCTCAGCAATGAGCAACCCAGGCACACAGCATTCAGGCAGTCTGAATGTTGGTAATCACATAAACTTGAATAGTGGAATTTTCAGGAGACTTGAAAATGGCAATTCGTCCTTTACACGACCGCGTAATCCTTAAGCGCGCAGAGCAAGAAAGCAAATCTGCAGGCGGTATCGTTCTGACTGGTTCTGCAGCAGAAAAATCTACACGCGGCGAAGTAATCGCAGTAGGTAACGGTCGCATTCTTGAGAACGGCGAAGTTAAAGCGCTTGACGTTAAAGTTGGCGACACCGTTATTTTCAACGACGGTTACGGCGTTAAAACAGAAAAGCTGGATGGTGAAGAAGTACTTATCCTAAGCGAAAGCGACATTCTAGCGATTGTTGAGTAATTACAACTAACGTTAAAACGAATTTTAGAGGAATTTAATCATGGCAGCTAAAGAAGTACGTTTTGGTGATGACGCTCGCAGTAAAATGCTTAAAGGCGTAAACACACTAGCTAACGCAGTAAAAGTAACACTAGGTCCTAAAGGCCGTAACGTTGTTCTAGACAAGTCTTTCGGTGCACCGACTATCACTAAAGATGGTGTGTCTGTAGCGAAAGAAATCGAGCTTGAAGACAAGTTCGAGAACATGGGCGCGCAGATGGTAAAAGAAGTTGCGTCTAAAGCGAACGACGAAGCAGGTGACGGTACAACTACTGCAACTGTTCTAGCGCAAGCTATCGTAACTGAAGGCCTTAAGAGCGTTGCAGCGGGTATGAACCCAATGGACCTTAAGCGCGGTATCGACAAAGCAGTTGCAGCTGCAGTTGAAGGTCTTAAGTCACTTTCTACTGATTGTGCAGACAGCAAGTCTATCGCTCAAGTAGGTACAATCTCTGCAAACTCTGATTCAGAAGTTGGCGACATCATTGCTCAAGCAATGGAAAAAGTAGGTAAAGAAGGTGTTATCACTGTAGAAGAAGGTCAGGCACTTCAAAACGAATTAGACGTTGTTGAAGGTATGCAGTTCGACCGTGGTTACCTATCTCCATACTTCATCAACAACCAAGAAAACGGCACTGTTGAACTAGACAACCCGTTCATCCTATTGGTTGACAAGAAAATCTCTAACATCCGCGAACTACTTCCTACTCTTGAGGGCGTAGCGAAAGCGGGTAAGCCGCTAATGATCATCGCTGAAGATGTTGAAGGCGAAGCGCTTGCTACACTAGTAGTAAACAACATGCGCGGTATTGTTAAAGTTGCAGCGGTTAAAGCACCTGGTTTTGGTGACCGTCGTAAAGCAATGCTTCAAGACATCGCTATCCTAACTGGCGGTACAGTTATCTCTGAAGAGATTGGTCTAGACCTTGAAAAAGTTCAGCTTGAAGACCTTGGTACTGCTAAGCGCGTTGTTATCAACAAAGACAACACAACAGTTGTTGACGGTAACGGCGATCAAGAAGCGATTGAAGGCCGTTGTGCTCAAATCAAAGGTCAAATTGAAGAGTCTTCATCTGACTACGACAAAGAAAAGCTTCAAGAGCGTCTTGCTAAACTTTCAGGCGGTGTTGCAGTAATTAAAGTGGGTGCAGCAACTGAAGTTGAAATGAAAGAGAAGAAAGACCGCGTAGAAGATGCACTACACGCAACGCGTGCTGCGGTTGAAGAAGGTGTGGTACCTGGTGGTGGTGTAGCACTAGTTCGTGCAGCAGCTAAACTTGCTGACCTAACTGGCGATAACGAAGACCAAACAGTAGGTATTAAGCTTGCACTACGTGCAATGGAAGCGCCTCTACGTCAAATCGCGTCTAACGCAGGTGCTGAAGCGTCAGTTGTTATCAACGCGGTTAAAGGCGGCGAAGGTAACTACGGTTACAACGCAGGTAACGACACTTACGGCGACATGCTAGAGATGGGTATTCTTGACCCAACAAAAGTAACGCGCTCTGCACTTCAGTTCGCATCTTCAATTGCTTCACTCATGATCACGACTGAAGCAATGGTAGCTGAGCTACCTAAAGAAGAAGCAGCGCCTGCAATGCCTGACATGGGCGGCATGGGTGGAATGGGCGGCATGATGTAAGGAATTTTCCCTGCATCGCCTAAAGCATCTTAGTTCTTTGGAGCCCCGGTAAGCACAGCTTATCGGGGCTTTTTTATTGTTAACTTTTTAAATTGATAAACTGGTCACGTTTAGTTGCAAGAAATGAGGTTTCCCAGCAGTAAGACAAATCCAATTCCCACTCCAGCACTTTGCCAATCCTCCTCAAAAATGCCTTTAGAGCCGTATTTAAAAAGCGCTGTAAAGCGCAGTTCATGGCATTAATTTTTCATATTCGCTACCACTTTGAGTTATGAGCTTATCTCCAAAAGAGAAACCACAAACAAATAAAGAGAGCCATAAGATAAATTTAGTATTTCATTGTTGCGAAGTTGTTCGTATTTTAGTCTATTTTACTTAAGGAAGCGCACATCACGTATCACAGCTTGTGGGTATTAATTTAAGGAATAGAGCCAGCATGAAAAGATTGAGCGTTATTGTTTTACTGATCGGACTAATTTCAGGGTGCGGTCAAGCGCCTGACACTGCACCTGAGCAACAAACAGAATCGAGCAAAAAAGTTGTTTACCACGGTGGACCCATCTTGACGATGGCGGGTGACAAACCTGAATATGCGGAAGCCGTCGTTATTGAAGGCGAAACGATTGTATTTGTTGGCTCAACAGAAGATGCGTTCAATCAAGCTGGCGTCGCCTCAGAAAAAATTGATTTAAATGGGCAAACGCTGGTGCCCGGCTTTATTGACGGTCACGCCCACTTTTCAAATTTTGCATCGCAAGCCATTTATGCATTATTGCTTCCGTCTCCCGATGCGAATGTGAATAGTGTTAATGACGCCATCGACACACTTCAAGATTGGAATACCCCAGAAAACAGAGCCTATTCTGGCTGGATAGTGGGAACAGGTTTTGACGACAGTGTGATTGAAGAGAAGCGTTTTTTAACCAAGCATGACCTTGATAAAGTGTCCACAGAGCACCCCGTTATGGTGCTGCACATCTCAGGTCACTTTGCGATTGTGAATTCAGTTGGGCTAGAAAAGTTAGGGATTGACAAAAACACTCCCGATCCTGAAGGCGGATTGATTCGACGTGAGCCGGGTGGCACTGAGCCCAACGGCGTGTTGGAAGAGCTGGCGGCTATTCCCTATATGATGCAGGCCTTGAGTCCAACTTCGCCTGAGGCACTTATGCGCTTTTTTGATGCGGGTCAGGAAATGGCATTGTCTTATGGTTACACTACGGCGCAAGAAGGGCGTGCAATGGAAAACCATGAACTGTTGGTGTCTTTAGCAGAGCAAGGAGCAATAAAGTTAGATGTTGTGTCGTATATTGACTATGCGCATGCAGACAAATACATGTCGAGCAAATGGAACAGTAAGACGTATATCAACAACTATCGTATTGGCGGCATGAAGGTCACGCTGGACGGTTCTCCTCAAGGCAGAACAGCATGGAGAACAAAACCTTATTTAATCTCCCCTTTAGGTGCAGAAGAGGACTATGCTGGCTATCCCGCTATTCCCAGTGACATTGACTTGAGTCGGATTTACCGCACAGCCTTTGAAAAGGGTTGGCAAACGCTCAGCCACGCAAACGGTGACGCGGCTATGGACCAAATGATTAGAACGCTGCGCCCCTTAGTGGAAGAGTTTAGCTCTGCTGAACGACGCGATGTATTAATTCATGGTCAGTATGTGAGGGATGACCAATTAGACGCTTTTAAAGAATTAGGCGTGATTGCCAGTTTGTTTCCTCTCCATACGTATTACTGGGGTGATTGGCACTCACAATTAATTGGAGAAGAGTTGGGCATGAAAATTAGCCCGGTCAGAACGGCTCTGAATAAGGGATTAAAAGTTACCATACACACAGATGCGCCTGTTGCGTTGCCCAATCTGATGCGGGTGGTGTGGACAGCCGTCAATCGGACGTCACGAAGCGGCAAAATTATTGGTGAAGCAGAACGTTTAACACCTTACGAGGCTTTACAAGCTATTACCATTTGGAGTGCGTATCAGCACTTTGAAGAAGAGACCAAAGGCACGATCGAGAAGGGTAAAATTGCTGACTTAGTCGTGTTAGATAAAAATCCGCTAACCGTGGAGCCCGATGACATTCAACATATTCAAGTGATGAAAACCATTAAATCAGGTCAGCTATTATTTGAACGATAATCATAGTGGGTTGGTAAGCACTCTTTCAACTCCTTCCTGACGTAGGCCTTCATGAGTCTTATTCGGTCTTGTGTTCCGACGAGAAATTAATGGTCCTACCATCGGCTGTGAGTAGCGCGCAGCCAATTTCTTGTTTGTAGGAAGACAATGTGAGCTGCCCGAGTTTTTCCTTGGCTCCATTTATGCGATAACCAGACCTTAATCGTACACTTAAACGAGAGATTAGCTTGATGCGTTGCTGACTTATTGTTGATTTACGAGTGATCTACTCATACGACAGTTCTACCACGTTCTTTCTTGCTGCAACCCGTAGTGTAAGCAAAATGGCGTGGTCGTTGATATCGGTGATGTAATCCACCGTATCAGGTAACTGGCCAAGAATATTGAAGGTGTCATCGGTTAGGCTGTAGCGCCAAAGCTGAAAGGCGTCATTAACACCGTATATTGTCTCGCCTTTCACAACAAAATGCTTGTCACTTCCTTGGTGCTCAAGCTTTGAAATAATCTCATTTTCTATGTTGCCTGCCTTCCAAAAGCGCCCGAGGTGATCGGTGAATACCAGCGTTTTGCTGTCGGTTTTTGCTGACCATGTCACCTCTCTATTTAGCAGTGTTGAGAATTCGCCTGTACCTAGATCAATACTGACGAACTTAAGTACACCTTGATGCAAAATATTGCCAACAACCGTGCGTTGCTCGCTATCCCAGTGAAAAAGACTTCGCACGGGGTAGCCCAGCGTATAGTTATCTTCTGTTCCATCTAAATACCGCTGAGTTAGTTGGGAAGACGCATTTATTAATACGCTATTACCATCTTGTGCCCACAGTATATCGTGAACATAGATGTTGGTGGGGAAGCGGCTAAACTGGGTTGATTCACCCGACAAACTCGTGGGATGTTGTGCAGTATCCATGGTCCACACTTGTGACGTGCCGTCACCTTCTGACGAAAAAGCGATAAGTGATCCATGGGGTTGATACTGCGCACGGTTTTCCTCAAGCATGGTGCGGACAATGGTGTGATAAGCAATGCTTTTATCAGCGTTATTGGCATTTTCATTTTTATTGCCATTGTCTTGCGTCAAAAGAGGCTCTGAAAACTGATGTAAGTCTACCGACACGATGTCGCTGTCGTAGTGCCCTTTTATAGCAAGCATTTTCTTTTCAAACGGATGAAACAGCGGTGTGCCCATCGCATCGGTTAAAGGAAGAGAAATACGCTGAATGCTGCCATCAAAATCAACGGTAAATAGTTGCTTGCCAGTACTAAAAATCAGGTGTTCTTGAATGGGCGAAAAGTTAGGGTAAATATAGCTGTATTGCGGAATTACACCTTCAAAGTCAATAGGGTGGCTAGAAACGAGTTCACCGTTCATGTCTAGCTTTTCAATATACAGTAAGCCGTCGTCGTGCACAGAGGTAATAGCAATGATCTTATCGAGTGGCGCAAAATCAAACGACACAATGTTGCCGTTTTCTATGTCGTAAAGTGGCGTACTCTTGTCTTGGCTTACGGTATAACTAATGAGTTGCCACCGTCCTTGCGTGCGCTGCATCAAGGCAATGGTGTCGTCACTTGTCCAGATAGGGCTTCTTATCTGTGTGTTTTTACATTCCATTAGGGTACTAGGCGTTTGAGGCGCGGCTATTGCGCTCGCAAAATCCAATGACTGAAGGTGAAAACACGTTTTCTGCTCCACGGGTGCTGTGCAATTATTTTCTTTTATGAATGTCAGCGTTTTACCGTCTTGCGAGAACGATAAGCTGCCATAAGAGCCAAGTGTTTGGGTAAGTTGGTATTCACGCTGGCTGTCAATATGCTTAGCCCACAAATGACTTTGGCACATGACTTCGGGGAAGCGCTGAAAAACAATATATTGGCCGTCGGGCGAATATGTACTGGCAAGTTCTCTGTTGTCTGTAGAGGTGAGTAGTCGAATGTCAGTAATCTGAAGTACGCTTTTTGACGATGAAGCTGGGAACAGCATAACTGCAGCGACCACGACTATGATGAAGCTAAAGGCAATAATCGAACGCCATAAAAATGTGCGTTTGCGTGTCTTCGCTGCGCTAAGCGTCGTTGTTTCGGGAGTCGTATTTTCTGGTGTTAACGCTTCTGGTGCTGCTACTGTAGGTGCCGCTATTTCAGAAGCAGGATAAGATGCTGCATCAGATAGCGCGTCTTCCCAACGGATATCTGTTTCTAGGCTATATCCTTTCTTTGCATGGGTTTTAATAAACCCCTGTGCTTTGCCGTCGTCACCAAATGCTTTTCTCAATTGCGCTATACAACGCTGAAGCGTATTGGGCGACACTACGGTGCCTCGCCACACATGGCTTAATAGGTCGTCTTGACTCACTACCTGGCCCTGATGTTCAGCAAGATAAGTTAAAACGGCCAGCGCTTTTGGGGGCAGTGTTTGAGCTTGTTTGTTATGAGTTATTTGGTTTCTCGATACATCAACAAAAAAGCCACCAATCCAATATCGTTCAGACATACGCACTCTAAGTAGTAAATATTTGTCACATGGCACTTAACCATATGTTTCTGCTGATAATACCGTATCACCATAAGCTGTTGATAAGAATAAGATGTTCGATGAACACACACAAATCAGCGAAAAATCAGCACTTTTTCATGTATCGACACATCGTGTTTGCCATGTTGGTTACCCAAGCGCGGCGACACACAAAAAATAAAGTGCGCTGTGCCCCTTATCGCTGAACGATACCACGTAGGTAAGGCTCATTTAGAAGAAAGGACAGCAAGATGACAATGATTAAAAGTAGCGCATTAGCGTTTGTATGTGTGTTGGGGGAGCAAGTCTTTCTACTGCGTTGGCGGCAGACTTGCCTCATAAACCGCCCATGGCATCACAAGAAGAAGCAAAAATTGTACATTGGCGCATGCCTGAAATTGAAAAGCGATTTATGGATATACCTGAACTTGCGACGCCATACATTAGCGCGTCACCAATAGATTTAGGCGATGACATACCCGTGTCCTCGTTGAGCAGCGCGGGTATTGATAAAGAGGCACTAGTTAGCCTTGCTAGAGAAGTTGCACAGGGACAGCACGGGAAGTACGACAGCATGTTAATTGCACAAAATGGCAAGCTTTTGTTTGAGTCTTACTATAAACGTGGACGGGCGAATTTATCTCATCCGCAGTCTTCAGCAACGAAAAGCTATACCTCTTTGGCGCTGGGGCGCGCTATTCAATTGGGTTATCTATCACTGGCTGATTTAGATAAGCCAGTATTACACTTTTTGAGCGATGTGGATCGCACGAATTTGGTTAAAGGCGCCGACGAGATTACGCTGCGCCAAGCGCTGACGATGACCACAGGCGTGCGGCTTTCAGAAGAAGGTTGGGAAGCTTTGCTAAGTGATACCGCACGCATAAAAGGCCAAGGAGAAATTCAAGCAATACTCGAAGACAGTGCGCCAGTCACAGAGAAGGCCGGTACGTTTAAATATGGCACTGGCCCTCAGTTTATTATGCAAGTTATCGAAGCCGTGGTGCCTGGCACGGCGCAGGAATTTATCGATAACGAACTGTTTGGGAAGATGGGCATTACAAACTACCACTGGCGAACTGCACCGAGTGGACTGCCTGAATCGGGGTGGAAGGTCAGTGTTACCGCGCGAGATATGATGAAACTTGGACTTCTGGTTAGCGCCAATGGAAAGTGGAAGGGTAAACAGCTCATCTCGTCAGATTACCTTGCCTTAGCCACAACAAGGCAGATTATGACGGGCGATGACGACATTTATGGTGGCGGTGAAAGGGTGTCTAACCAAGGCTACGGCTTTTTTTGGTGGGGAACGGATATGGCGCACAACGGTAAAAAGCACTATGCGTTTTCAGCGCAAGGCGGTGGCGGCATGTATATTCTGCTTATCCCCGATTTTGACCTTACGGTCGTAGTAACTGCACACGAGCGCGATGATATTACTCAGCAACTAGTCGCTGAACGCATTTTGCCTATTGTGTCAAAGGCTAAGCAAAGTTAATGCGTGCTTGGGTTGCTTAATGTTGCGTGAGAGCGCTGAGAAAACAAATAAAAAAGGCGCAACCTACTGAGCTAGCGCCTTTTTATATACTCTTCAACTATAGACTCTTTTTTACAAGTTAATGGCTCACCCTTTAGTGAGTATTTCTACCGGGCCGTGGTTATCACAGTGCCCGTTGTGCTGGTGATGCAAGTGCCCATCAACAATGTAATCGATATGGTCGCCATGCGGCACGGCTTCATGACCGCAACCTGGGCCGTGAATGTGCCCATCTTCATGGCCTGAACACTGATGACCACCCGTGCAGGTATCCGGGTTTGTACTGGTTACTTCTAATGTATGTTCATCTACATGGTCTCCATGCATATGATGCAGGTGCCCGTCGTGAAGATAATCAACATGATCGCCATGTTTTATTGCCGTATGACCACAGTCTGGACCATGTTGGTGAGGGTGGTTTTCGTGTACTTTGCATTCGCTCATCGATCGTGTCCTCGTTTCAATACTACATTTCATCAATTATTGAAATGTAGTATTGTATATAATGTCGGCATTTGCAAGTTGTGAAGCGCATTCTTTGTTTGCGTACAACAAGCATTGAGCTACTTGGCATGGTTGTCTGATAAACTACTGAAAAATTGATAGAGAAACACGATGTCAGAAAACAATACTGAGTATCACACACACGACGTTCAGCGTGAGGTATTAGAGGAAAGTGACGCGACGTTTGAACGCGCGGCGTTGCTTTTTAAGGCACTTGCCGATGCGGAACGTCTCAAGCTACTTTCTATTTTATATCAGGGCGAAGCCTGCGTATCTGAACTCGCGACACAGTCACAAATGTCAACGGTGTCTCAACGCTTAAAGGTACTGAAAAGTGAGAATTTGGTAAAAACCAGGCGAGAAGGAAAGCACATCATTTATAGTCTGGCCGATAATCATGTGTACGATTTGATGAAAAATGCATTAGAGCATGTGAAGGAGAAGCACTAACTGCTTTATTACGCAGGACAGAATTCTTAACGGCATAGGGGTGTTGCTGTATAATCAGCTTACTGTTTTTTGAGAGCATTCCTATGGCCACTGCATCTGCTGTTCACATCTTGGTTAAAACTGAAAAAGAAGCCCTGTCTATTTTAGAGCAACTAAAAAAAGGGAAAGACTTTGCGACACTGGCTAAGCGTCACTCGACGTGTCCTTCGGGAAAGCGTGGCGGTGACTTGGGTGAGTTTCGTCGTGGCCAAATGGTTAAAGCGTTCGACGATGTGGTGTTCAAGAAAGAAGTATTAAAAGTACACGGCCCTGTAAAAACGCGATTTGGTTTTCATCTTATTAAGACGTTGTACCGAAGCAAGTAGAAGGTGTGCAGCATCAACCTACGCGGTGCTGCTGATCAGTTTCAACATTGTTTTTGTCTTCATAGACGGCGCACTGGTTTTTGCCCGCGTGTTTAGCTTGATATAGCGCCTGATCTGCACGAGAGTACAATTCATTAATCGACAATGGTGTTTCACTTTGTTCGGCAAATGCAATACCACAAGATGCTGTTACAACGCCATATGGCGGGTTATTGGCGTGCTCAATGTTCAGCTGAATCACT
Organism: Alteromonas gracilis; assembly: GCF_036870955.2. Taxonomy (GTDB): domain Bacteria; phylum Pseudomonadota; class Gammaproteobacteria; order Enterobacterales; family Alteromonadaceae; genus Alteromonas; species Alteromonas gracilis_A. The sequence continues at coordinate 4,279,507 of NZ_CP145482.2, read as the reverse complement.
TCTTCGCATAAGGAGTGACAGAAAACCAGCCCTTCGTTGCGATCATGGCAAGTCGCGACAAATGCAAACTCTTCGCCACCTGTACGAAAAGCATACTCATTGGCTCTTCTGCTAAGGCGAGATAATAAATCTCCCAGAGTTTTAATAACACTGTCACCTTCAGGGTGGCCATATTTGTCGTTAAACTGTTTAAACTCGTCCAGGTCCAAAATGATTAACATCAATAGACTTCCTTCGCGATGAGCACGGTTGAGTTCGTACGTCAAAATACGATTAAACTCACGGCGATTTAGTAGCCCTGACAGTTCATCTTTCCTTGCAATTCCCTCTATCGCTTTCTCTGTGAGTCGCACGTAGCGAATAAGGAAGTACCACAACACAAGTACAATAATAAATGATGTGACCATGGATAAAATAAGGTAAAAGCCGCGTTCCTCCTGACTCTTATCGATATCATATTGCGTATTGTTGAGCACCTCATTAATTGCATTGGTCAGTCCGGTGCTGAACGCCACCTTATAACTTTGGTATTCTTCATCTTTTAGCAATTTGACAGCTTCCGCCCTTCTATTTTGCGATACAAGCTCAAATGCTTTGGTTTCAATGGCTATCAATTGTTCGTTGGCATCAGCGGTGTCTGCAAAAAAACGCGCTATTCTTGGATCAGTGGTCGACGCCTTTTCAAGAGACTTATCTAACAATGCTTCATACTTGATATACCTTTCACGCCACCGCTTATCGCCGTCTAGGGCGGCGACAAAGGTAGACATGGTAAGTACTTCATCGTGATATGCAATATCTTGCGCCAGAAGTTTAAGTGAGTGAAACTCGGTACTTAACGTGTGCTGCTTATTGAAAAAATACACGGTACTGGCAGCTGTAAAAATCAGCGCCATCAATGCGATAGAGAGCAATACGAATAATGTTAAACGCAGTGAATAGATGCGTTTGGGAACAAAATGACTTTTTTTCAGAGCATCTCACCTTCAAATAACCATAGGGTAAGTGTAGAAGCCACCCTCTGATGTGTCGAAGGGGAAATCAATTAACAACATTAAAATCACACTGTTTATGTTAACTAGTTTCCCGGTTCCCACCTCTCACCACACACGTAGCGCTTAGTATAGATAGCGTAGGGGCTATTCTGTTCGTGTATATCAGTGCGCATTGCTTGGTTATGGTCAACGGATATAAATGGCGTTTCAGCTGCATTACCCTGATCATCTAATGGATAATAGCTACTGGAGTAGTCGCTTAGCAGCATTCTGTCGTCAATGCCGTTGTCAGTTAAGCGCACGCGAGTGACTGCTTTAAACATCATGTTGGTGTCGCTAAGGCCAACAATTTTTTTGAAGAAATAACCTTTGTCTGATTGAAGCTGTGAAAAACCATTGAGGGTCTCAATAAGCGTTTTAAGGCTAATGGCTTCTCGCTGCAGCATAAAATCATGATGAATTACGCTTCCGTCCTTAGCGTAACTGTCACCTTTTTCGGCCGCTGCTTTGCCCGCCGTGTAGGCCTGCTCAGACTCAAGACTGGACAACAGGTCTTGCCCTGTTTCTGTATAGTGAACTAGCGCTTTGGTATTCATATTAACGTAGTAATCACTAATGCCCGCTGGCACCACTTCAAATAACATAATGTCGGGGGTTGCAGCACCGCGCTCTTGAGGTGTTTGCGGGCCCTTAGCTACACATCTATCCGAAATAAAGTAATAGTATCGACCTGCTTCGATGGCCTGCGAAGACGCTGAAAAGAAAAAAGCTAGGCTGGCAATAACGGTCAAAAATACACGATTGCGTTTTGTCTTGTTCAACGTATTACCAAGTTGCATATGAAGGAGGCCTTTGTACTTACTTGTCTTCTCACTAAGGAGCTATTGTATGTGCTTGAAGCTAAAAGGGCGAGCGAAGCTTTGTTTATTCTGCTGTAAGTCACAATGCACGAGGGCGCAGCACGATGGTGGAATCTGTGTAATCTGTTGATATTTGCAAATTGTCAGCCAGTGTTGCTATGAGCGCATCCACATCATTGGTGTTAAATAGCCCCGCTACCTGCATATTGGCAAGTGATGTATCGCCTAACACAAGGGTTTTGTCGGTGTAACGGCTAACCTCTTCAATGACATCAATTAATGCCTCGCCGCGAAAAACGATTTTACCTTCACGCCAGCTTAAATCACTGCTTATGTCTTCCTGCGAAATAGACTCAACCGTGCTATTCGGTAATGAAAGTAACGATTTTTGGCCCTGTACCAAGGTTAGCGGGTTAGCTTGAGGCTGAATAAGTGGGTTTAGCAAACTGTTGCTTAGGTGCCCTTGTTTAAGGTATAGTTTGCTACTTCTACAACGCCTTCAGTGACTACAAGCTCTAAGTCGCCGCGATGATACTGCACGTTAAATGCGGTGCCTACGGCTTGAATAGCCCTTCCTGCTGCCAGCACATTTAGCGGTCGTGATTTGTCTTTGGCAACTTCGATATGTAATTCGCCACTTACCAGTTCAATGATTCGCGACGAATCGGTAAAGGCGATGTTGACCTGTGAATTCGTATTAAGCCAAAGTGTGCTGCCGTCCTCAAGATTAATGCTTTTATGTTCGCCAGGCTTAGTAGAAGCTTGTAATGAATAGCGCGCAACCTGAGTAACCTCTGCTGATGGTTCAGATGGGTGCATTGCGTTAAAGCCTTGGTAGCTAAGGACGCCGACCATTAAGATAGATGCTGCCACGGCGAAAGGGCGCTGCCAGCGAGGTGTTGGTTTTGTTGCGTTATTCTCTTGAGATTCAGGCGCGTGAGGTACAATATCAGCCAGCTCATCTAGCACAGACATCTTGTCCCACAATGCCGCCATTTCAAGAAACGTATCGCGGTGTAATGGCGTGCTCAGCCAGCGTTTAAGGGCGGCGGTTTGCTCGTCATCCAGACCACTTTCAAGTTTAACTAACCATACACTTGCATCATCAAGCACTTGGTCGTCGCTTATCAAAGGCACCACATTACTGCGTGACTCTGTTGATGCATTGTTTGATATCTTTGTCATGTGCGTCTCTCTATACCCGCTCGCTGTGCTGTTGCCCATTGTTGGTTAAATTGTTGTGCCGCGTTTGCTCGCCCGTGTGCCGCCTCATAAATAAGGTGCAACGTTTAATCCCTTCAGCGATATGCTTTTCCACGGTTTTTTCACTTATGCTTAACTCTTGGGCAATCTCTTTAAGAGAGTAGCCATACACTTTCTTCAGTACAAATGCGCGTCTACACTGTTTCGGTAGTGCGCGCACTGCATCACAAAATAACTTAAACTCTTGCTGTGTAGCATTGTTGTGATAGGTCTCATCATCCACACCGCTAATGGCGCTTTCTAGCGCCGCAGCCGCTTCCGTACTGTCGTCAACCATACGCGTATCTGCGCGCTTTAAATGATCGTAGGCCAAGTTTTTGGCTGTCTTAAACAGAAACGACTTAGGTTCTTTAATATGCTCAGTCGACTTCGCCTGACACAAACGCACGTAAGTATCCTGCAGGATATCGTCTACTTCTTTTGGCGGCACGAGTCGCGATAGCATTTTTGCCATCGACCCTCGCGCCGACATATAGGCATTATGTATGGCTGTTTCTATGGGCATATTGTAATTTTTTTATCGTTGTTATTTGTATAGACGACTGCCGCGCCATTTTCCCCCAGTATTTTTCACACAGGTGCGAAAAACATCAATGAAAAATTAAATTTGTTAATAGGTTGTATATAATGCGCCGCTGGTTTAAAACAAAAAAGCACGACATGTAATGCATGTACCCTGCATCTCGCCGCACCATAAGTGGTCAGGTTGCCATCATTTAAAACAACGATAACGACAATAATAGATACCATGTTTTTGGGAAAACGCCATTCTTCAACGCGAGCCATGCTGCCTTTTAAGCCGCGAGCCCTTTCGCTAGCGCTATGGGTGGTATCAAGCAGTATGTGTCATGAAGCGTTTGGTCAATCTGTGGTATCTCATAATACGATAATCGACGAACGTCCCCGCTTTGAGCAAATGCCGGAACCAGAAAACGGCACTCAAACGTCAAGTTTGAACGCGACCAATTTGCCGACAATCACGTTTTCTATTAGTGCAAAAAGTGCCGACGAAGCCTTAATTGAGTTCGCCAATCAAGCCGGACTTACGGTGGTGTTCCCCTATAACAAAGTGCGTCATACGCTAGCAAATGAAGTAAGTGGTAACTATACCTCTGAGCAAGCAATTAAGCTGCTTTTGGAGAATACTGAACTGCAAGCACAAATCATTGATGATACGCGGATAAAGATAGTGTCACTGCAGGGTAATAAGGACAACAATGATATATTGTCGCGCTTTTTCAACGGGCTAACCGCGCAGAACGACAGCTTGGTAACTGTGCCTGATGAAGATGGCAATTATCGCATTGAATTTATCGAGGTAAGAGGGCTGCGAGCCCGCGTGGCGCAATCAGTAGGCATAAAAAGAAATGCCAATGTGATCATAGACACCATTCAGTCGGTGGATATGGGCAAGTTTCCCGATCAGAACTTAGCAGAAGCTTTGCAGCGTGTTTCTGGTGTAGCCATTGACCGAGCAGAAGGCGAGGGGCAACTTGTTACGGTTCGTGGCTTTGGCCCTGAGTTTAACCGGGTGTTGCTCAACGGCAGGCCCATGGCAAGCGACAAGCTTGGCCGTGAATTCAGCTTCGATACACTGGCATCAGAGATTGTCAGTAGTGTCACCGTATATAAGCAAAACCATGCAGCGATGCAGTCTGGTGGCATTGGTTCAACCATTGATATTCAAACGGCCAAACCACTTTCATTTAAAGGCATGCGCGCTGCTGGCAGCGTGAAAATGCAGTATGACACCAACTCACAAGCTTATACGCCTTCAACCACAGCGCTGTTTAGTAACACCTATTTCAATAATACCCTAGGTTTTTTAGCGTCGTTTAATCAATATCGTCGAGAAGCTCGGCTTGATGAAGCGCAAATAGATGGATGGTTGGTAAATACTAACATACCTGATGGTGAGCTATCTCGGCCGTCAAATACACTCTATGTACCACGCAATTACGACCAACGGGTGCGGTTTGATGAGCGTACGCGCACCGCATGGCACCGTTGTATTGCAATATCGACCGAGTAATGCATTTGAACTGTCTGCAGATTATTTGGGGTCGACCTTTGATGTGGAAACATTTGCAACATCAATGGGCCACTGGTTTACCTCGAGCAACCTTGAAAACGTTACGCTGGATAATAACGGCACTGCAGTAGCGTTTTCACAAACCAGCGGCCATGCCACCGATTTTCATGCAAGAACATTTAATCGTTCGTCTTCGCTTCACAGCTATGGCATTGATGCCAACTGGATAGTGACTGACAACGTTATTTTAGATGCGGATGTCTCGTTTTCATCAGCGTCGGTTGATGACAATAATGGCGAAGGCAATGCGCTGTCTCTACTTGGCTATTTGAACCGTTCTTCATTCGACCACACGCGAAATACGCTGCTACCTGCCATTTTTGGTTTTGAAGACGCTAATCCAAGCCAGGTTAATGCAGTGGGCGAGCCTGTGGGTGTAGGTCATTATCTCGACCCTGCCAATGGGCGAGCGCACGTTATGTTGCGGCGTGGTTGGAGTATTGAGGACGATATTGGGCAAGCAAAAATTAATGTTAGCGTTTTAGGTGACAACACCTGGTATAGCAAGCTAGATATGGGCGCTGCGGTTACGCAACGAGAGAAAGCGAACGAACGCCGAGACAATGAGGCCGACGCCAGGCACTGTACGTTTTGTGGTTATTTTGATTCACCAGATATTCCTGATAGTTTCCAACGTGTTTTTGATGCTGGCGACGACTTTTTAGGTTCAATAAGTGGGCACGACCACATTCCTAATCAGTGGTTGCGGCATGATGGCGATACGCTGTTTCAATTTTTAGAGCAAGCGGGTGGAGTGAGTTTGGCACCTGAAACGCGAGGCAGCTCATTTGCCGTAAAAGAAACCGTATACGCTGCGTATGTGCAAACTGCCCTAGAGAAAGATTTTGCCCCTTGGTTTATCGATATACATGCGGGCCTTCGCGCTGAATATACCGACGTGAAAGTAACAGGGGTTGATGAGCAACTGACAGCACTGGTCATTTTAGATCAAACTGAATTAGGGCAAGAGTTTGGCGCGTCTGTCGGTATCAGCGAGTCGTCAAACTACAGTAATTTGCTGCCTAGTCTTAGTGTGAAAGCCAGCTGGCTTGAACAGTGGGTACTGCGAGCAGGCTACAGCCACAGCTTAACACGGCCCACACTTGAGCAGATGTCTCCGGGCGTCACTTACACCACTACTCGTCAAGGCGGTGACTTACGCGCACGCATTGGTAACGCCCAGCTAGAGCCATTCGAAGCCGCTAATCTCGATGTGGCCATAGAACACTATTATCAAGACAACAGTTATTTGTCGGTTGGGTATTTCAGGAAAACCGTTGATAATTTTATTGTCAGTGAAAGCAGCACACAGTCGTTTAATGGCGTAACCGACCCCAGTACAGGCACTAACCCCAATGATGTTGACGAACAAGACGAATTGGCACTTTTTTCGGTGATTTCTCCTTACAATGGCCGTTCGGCCACGGTGGAGGGTCTTGAGGTGGCGGTACAGCATTTGTTTGGTGAGTCAGGATGGGGAATACAAGCCAATGCTAGCTTTGTAGACAGTAATGCCGAATTAGACACCGCTAACGTGCGGTCTACGTTTGCACTTACCGGGCTCTCCGGGGCGAAAAATATGGTGCTATTCTATGAAAAAGGGCCATTACAGTGGCGACTTGCTTGGAATCATCGCGATGGCTTTCTGCAGTCGTTAAATCAAACGCAAAGCACAGAACCTACGTTTGTCAGCCCTTATGAGCAGTGGGATATCAGTGCGTCATACCAACTGAATCCGCACCTGTCAGTTTTCTTTGAAGGCATCAACCTCACCAACGAAACCGTGCACAAACGCGGTCGTTTTAGTAATCATTTATTGTTAGTGCAAGATGCTTAGCGCTCGTTATGCCCTGGGTATTAACCTTACCTACTGACGTCTATTTAGGGTTTTCTAAACGCTCAATTTCTTTCCAAAGCTCTTCCGATTGGGCAGTAAGCATTGAATAGGTTTTTATATCGCCGTTGCGCTGAGCGTGCATCGCTTTTTCCAGTAAAGCATCGTATTGCTTGCGCAGTTTTTTGGTAGGGTTTGATTTAAAAAGGCCAAACATCACAGGTACTCACTAATAAAATATTACCCAATTAACGCACTAAGAGAGACTTTCGATCACATCCCCACCTATTTTTAGCAAAAACGCAAAAAGCGAAGCCACCTGAATAAGGCAAGCTTCGCTTTTTTAATACGCCGTGTATCAATTAAAACTGATACGTAACGTAGGCGCTTATACTTCTACCAGGTTCTGAGAAACGCTGATAGCCGTTGTCGCTAACGCCAGAGAAAAAGCCACCCGTACCTGTGCGCACGTTATTCATGACTTCCCAGCGATAGTACTCTTTGTCGGTTAAGTTATAGATAGCCGTGGTAAAGCGCAGGTTTTCGGTCATGTCATAAAATGCCATTAAATCGAACACCATGTAGCCACTTGGGTAGTATGCCGGGCCATCGCCGTTATTAAGTGATGCAAAGCTCTTTTGCGCGGTTTCATCAACGCCCTTACTGGTAATGGCAACCAGCTCAGCCCCCCAGTCACGGTTATCAGACACATATGATAAAGCCATGGTTGCGGTGTCAGGTGCGATCGTTTCTAAGTCATCGTCAATATCATTAAAGCTCGACGCCGTGTCGTATTCACCGTTTAACGCAGTGTACGCAAATTGCCCGCGCCAATTAGATGTGAAGTCATAAGACGCAGATACTTCAATGCCATCAACGGTAATTTCGCCCGTGTTTTGTGGCTGGGTGAACGTATCTTCACTGCTTACTTCTATAGTGCAGCCGAAGCGGCTACAAACTTGCTGCGTAAGTACCGCATCATATGGGTTTGAGAAGGTTTCATCTTGAATCATGTTGGTGTAGTCGGTTCTAAATACAGACACACTCACGTTACCTTTTTCAAAATTACCTATGTAGGTTAGCTCATAGTTCATTGACTCTTGGGCATCTAGTTCACCGTTGGCAATACGGTCAAGGTCAATAAATGTATCGCCCGTCACTATGTCTACTGCTTCGTCACCTGAGTTGGTGCCAAAGTATAGGTCTTGAAGAGTAGGGGCTTGGTAGCCTTGCGAAATTCGCGCATTAAGTGAATGACCTGGCGCAAAGGTGTAGGTCGCACCTAGTTCACCTACAACAGCACTAAAGTCAGCGTCTTGAATACTTAGGCCTGTCGGGTCCGAAAACGTATCGTCAATGGTTGGCGTGTATTCTGTCGTATCGTATCTAAGACCTGCGTTCACGGTGAGTACATCGCTTAAGGTAACCGTGTCAGCAAGATAAGCGGTAAACACTGTTTTTTCTGACTCAGGCACAAAGCTTTGGTCGCGAATGGGGTAGCCATCTAAAATACCGGCTGTCAACCGTTGTGCCTGCAAAGCGGCGGTCAAACATTTCTGCAATCGCATCAACGCGCTGATAGCTCACGCCATAAATAACTTCGTGGTTCACGTCGCCGTTAATCGACTTGGCAAAATCGATGTTGAAGCTCAACTGCTCTTGGGTAAAGTTGCGGTCTTCAGAGCGCAAAATGGGGTCAGCGCCACCACTTACGAATAAAAAGTTAGTCACGCCTGAAGTGTAAAGTTCTTGGTAATTAACGCGAATATCAACGCTGTCTGCTAGTAGCGTATTCAGGTTGGTATCGGTATAAAATGCACCAATGCGCTCACGGTTATTCTCGTCTTGAGACGTGAAGTCGAAGTACACGCTGCTTTGACGTGATAGTGGGATACCATCAGTTTCGCGCTCGGTGTTTTCGTACACCACGCCCACTTGTTGGGTATCTGAAAGGTTGTAAGCGAACTTTAAGAGTAATGCGTCAACTTGACTGTCCATCGGGTCGGCTTGACCGCGGCCCGGCCCGTCAATATCCGCACCGTTGTCGTGGGCTTGTACTTCATTGCTGTCTCGCATGGTGTATTGAATGAGCGAGTCTAGTTTGCCCGTTCTATTTGCTAAAGTGCCATGTACTAACCATTCGTCCGAGCGTGCGTCAAAGCCAGTTTTCAGCTTGTACGTTGTATCATCGCCAGCGTCTGGTAAAAAGTCAGCAGCATCGTTAGTAACATAAGTCACTGAGCCAGCAAGCGAGCCTGAGCCTTGTGCTACAGCGCTGGGCCCTTTGGTGATGGTTACGGCTTTTACGTGTTCAATTTCTACTTCGCCTCGACTCGAACCAAACATGCCATAGGCGGCAAATGAGCCTGGGTTGAGTGTTTCACCCTGGTTTACACCGTCAATGGTGATAGCGACGGCGTCGCCTTCTAAACCGCGAATATTGAAGCCATCGTTACCAAAACGGTTGCCAGTATCGCTTACTTGAACACCCGGAATATAGCGCGCGGTGTCTTCTATATTAGTAATAGAACGCTTTGACAGGGCGTCAGCATCAAGTACAGCCTCAACTGTGGTGGTAAGCGTCTCTTCGCTTTCTGCTTTGGTCACCGCCAGTTCAGTTTGTTGTGCAGCAGCGGGTAGTGATAGCGCACAGCCTAATGCAATAGAAACTAAAGAGAGTCTAAAAGTCATGTCTTTCCCAAATAATCTAGAGTGTGAATGAAATGTTTCGTGTTGTTTTCTCGTGCCTGTCAAAACGAGACCCGACACATTCCGGTGTCAAAATTTGATCTAAATACTATTGATAACAATTATCATTTGCAATAGTATATTTTCACTTTTTCACTACCAGAACAAAAAAACACCATGAAAAAACACTCGCTTATCAGCCTTAACTTGTTGCTTGCCAGCTGTCTTAGTGGCAGTGCATTGGCTCACGTTGCTTACCTAAAGCCACTTCAGTTTGAACCTGTTCGCGGCGGCAAAATAACGCTAGACGCTTCGTTCGCAGAACAGTTTTTCGTGCCAGAAGCGGCCGTTTCCAACGCGTCATTTGAAGTGATAACGCCAAGTGGTAAAAAACAGAATGTGGATGAGGTGGTTAACTTGTCTACGCGCAATGTGCTTGAGCACACCCTAGAAGAAGAGGGTACGTATCACTTTTCTACCGGTAAGCGAATGGGCGCAGTGTTTCGTGTTTACATGAAAGATGGTGAACGAGGTTCAGTGCGCGGTAACGATGAACCATTGCCAGAAGGTGCAGAGCTTACTGAACACTTTCAGTCCGTTACCTTCGCTAGTACCTATGTCACCAAAAAAGGCCCGACTGAGACTGCCCTCAAACCGCGCAACGAAGGGCTTGAGATAGTCCCCGTTATGCACCCTAACAGCCTTTTTAGCGGCGAGAGTTTCGACTTTAACGTGCTTTACAACGGCGAACCAGTTGCGAATCACGAAGTGGCATTTTATGAAGGCAAAGACCAGTTTGCCGAAGAGTCGGATGTGGAAAAAGTCACTACGAACAACGCCGGAGAAGCGTCGTTTACCCCTGAAAAACAAGGCGTTTATTTGATGCAGGTTCGCTTGCGTACCGATGCGCCAAAAGGCGCTGATGTGCCTACGTATAGCTATACCACCACACTTTCTTTCGAAGCCTTTTAATCACAACGCAGACCGGAGACAACAACAATGAAACAAGTAACCACAGCAGTGAAAACTGCACTCCTTATCGCGGCAGGCGCAGTGGCTTTAGGAGGCACCGTTACGGCGGCCCCGCACAGCGCGAGCGGCATTATTCTTACCTACGACTTAAACAAAGATCAGTCTCTGCCTTTAGAGGAATTTGTTGATGCACGCCGTGCGCGATTTGCTGCCTCTGACAAGAATGGTGATGGCGTGCTTGATGAGAGCGAGTATGTGTACGAGTGGGAAGGCAAAATGGAAACGCGCTTGGCTAAAGACAGAAAAGCCTCGGTGAAGCAAACGCATATCCGTTTTCATGCGGTAGACAAAAATGACGATGATCACATTACCTTAGACGAAGTTGAAGCCGTGGGCGAGCTCAGCTTTGCCCGTATGGATACCGACAAAGATGGCGTTGTTGCGAAAGGTGACCCTGAGCCAGTCCCACGTCGCACCTCGCAAAGTGATGCCGATAGCGCGCCTACACTTAAGCAGCGCCCTATGTTACGTATGCCAACAAGCCACAATATTGAAGGCTTTGTGACGCTTTATGATCAAAATGGCGATGATGTTGTGACTAAAGACGAGTTTAATGCTGTTCGCGAAGCACAGTTTCAGCGTACAGACGAAAACAGTGACGGGATGCTTACCGAGCAAGAGTATGTACTAGAGTTTGAAGATAGGCTTGATGCTCAAATTAAGAAAACGTACGACGGGCAAATTAAGCAAACCTATGTACGCTTTGGTGTGTTAGATACTGACGAAAACAAGAAGATGACCTTTGCCGAGTATATGGTATCGGGCTTTGCAGCATTTAATCGCTATGACACAAATGGCGATGGCTTTCTAACGCTTGCAGATCCTGCTCCTAAGCCGCGAGAGCGTGAGCAAAATACGACCGCTACGGCACAAGTTAGCGAATAATGGCCTTGCGTAGTTTATTATTAATAACAGCACTAGCGGCGTTGGCTGCTAGTGTTTCGGCTTTTGCCGAGTCATATACATTTCCCGCGCCCAACGGCCAGTCTGCCCCTGTTATCACGTTTGATGGCAATAGCACGCTAAATGAAGTTCAGCGAACTAACATTGAAGTGCTGATAAGAGATACTTATCTTTCATTAGACAGAAACAACATTCATGGTGCGCTTTACGCGTTAAACCAAGGCGATTCTACGCCATTGCCAACATGGCTTTATAACGCCATTGAGCGGTGCGAAAAATGGTTCCAAAAAACCGAAGGAAATATAAGCTGTCGTAATGGCGCATTGTATGATTATTGGCGTGACTACAGCCAGGGTAAAAGCGGCGTTTCAAGCACAAGTTTAATTACAGACAACGATAAGACGGGTAAGTCGCTCTCGCGTCGCGAAGTCAGGCGCCTTGCACGCGTGGCCAGAATTGCCGAAGTAGCGTTTCACAAAAACAATACTATCGCGTTTTCAGCGCCTATTCAGTGGGATTTAACCACCTTTGCATCAGCACTTGTGGTAGAGCGCATTGCTGATTTTCTCTCGTCGGCTGGGGTTTCTGAATTTCATATAAGTGTGGATGCGCTGCAAACGCATTTCTCTGCAAACAATGCGAAGTGGCAAAGTCAGGTTGATGGGCATGCGATGGGTTTATCTAACGCAACGTTGGCACACTTGAAGCCGTGGCAAAGGTCTGCCTATTCAGATACGCATGTTGCATCGCAAGAAAAAGGCGTGATAAGCCATAGCGATGGCTGGCCAAGCGCGCGTTTTGAAGTGACGGCACTTGCTAGTAACGCGTTTGATGCTGCATTGCTGCTACATTTTGGCGCAACGAAAACGGCGCAGCAGTCGCTAGATCTAGTGAATTCGCAGCCCTCGCTTGCCCTAAAGCTAGTCGATGCAAATGGACGGGTATTTACAAGCGATACCTTTGCCTCTCGCACAGCCGTAAGTGATAAAACGGGTGCTGCGAGTAATGGAATAATAATAGATGTCGCGCTACCTGTGTTTGACATTGCGGATTATCGCGGGCCATACGTGAGTGTGTGGATAAGCGATGACAAAAATCGACTAGTCAAAAGCTTAGCGCTTCGAGGTACCAGTGAACGTTGGCTAAGCGAACTGCGCACGTGGTGGCGGAGAATTGGAAGAAAAGAGATTGGTCGAAAAGAAGCAGATGGCAACTACGAAAGCTTGATTGATGGCTTTTCCGGTGCAACGAAGAAAAACACGCCGCTTCACATCGTATGGGATGGGCTGGATGATTACGGCAATACAGCCATCGACAAACCGCTAGTTTTGCATGTGGAAGTAGCCAGAGAGCATGGTGGTAGAAGCTATGAAAAAATCTCCTTCGCTATTGATGGGTTAATGCAGCCAATAGAAGTGAAGGGTGACAACGAGATTGCTTCTATTAAGTTGTCAGCTAAAGGCGTTTCTCAATAAGCATTCTGACTACACAGCAACAGAATGCTAGTTAAAAAAGAATGCTGGCATTGGCAGTGAGCCTCGTATGTTTGATATCGAGATGACGACCATGTGAAGCCGTTTGGTCTATGTCATTAGGTAAACAGCCGCTATGCAGCAAGTTCGCGGGGTAGAGTAGCGCACGATTAAACTGCGCCTCTACACAGGCGATTTGTTTAAACATCGCGGTATCACCATTGATGTACGCTTTAGCAGGCAAGCCCACAGAGGTGGCTTGGCGCTTTAGTGTAGAAAAATAGTGATGATATTGGTTGGCATTAACCCGTTCTAGCCCCGTTTCTTTGTGTCGATAGAAGGCTGTGCCCCCTAAAGGAGCACAAAACAAATAGTGAACTAACGCCCATTCATTATCGCGTTGAGTATCAATATGAGGAATACACTGAATGGGAGATAGCTGGCTTGGATGTTGGTTGGCAATAGAAAGCTGCGCCATTGCCAGCTGAGGCTGAGAGGTATCGACCAAAGCCCCGTTTATTCCAGCGAACAGTGCGGGCAACGTGCGATGCAGGTGAGCGACATACGCATCGGGCGCATGACTTCTTACACCAGGGTAAAAGTCATCTGTTTTTTTCTCAAAGCGATGATGCTTCGCGATAACGTCGACCATGCTTTGCGCATCAGGCAAAAAGTCATCTATAACAATGACCGGCGTGGCGTGTTCGCCCACGTTAATTAGTTGGTAGTTTGAAACCATGCGTCTGCGTTTTTGTTCGCTTTATTCTTTTTATCAATAAGCGCGTAAATCTGTGCATTTGACGCTACCAGCGTATATATACTTTGCAACATATTTTGCGCATGTAAATCGGCAATGGCGTGTGAGCTTAGTGCCGCAAGCTTGTCTTCGTCTATGGTGTACAGCCCGGTAATTGAGGTTTTGCTTTCGTTTTCAAACGTAATGTCGAGAGTAAATGGCGTAATAAGATTGTGTTGCACTAGCGCGGCGATAAAACGTTGATTTTGCGTTTCGCCATCAAGCAGCTGTGCCAATATTTGCTGTTTTTCTACAAGGTAAGACGTTGGTTCACCCATGTTATCAAAAAGTGAGCTACCGTCTTGTTCATTGACCGATGAATTGTCCATATCGATGCACAGCACGCGGTTAGCCTGTGCGTTTGTATTTGACGGCTCTGTGCCCACATAAAAAGGCAGGCGCTCAAACTGTGCAGGAACATAAACCCCATCCCACTGGCCTTGTTGCCAAAATAAATTCTCGTTTTCTTCAAACCCAAGTAACGCCGAAAAGCCAAATTGACCCGAGTCATCTGATTTGGTGATCACAACAGGATAGTGCACCACAAGTTTGTTTAGCTCAGACACTACGACGGGCACTAGGTGCTGATTAGCGCTAAGGTTCAAAGCGTCGTTAGTGACTTTAAGGCCTGCATGCTCTTTATTATTAATAGCAACCATGTTTGTCATACGCGGGTCCTTTTTCTGGTTAGTCGATTAAACGGCTTGTAAGCCGAACTGGTGAATTTTATTAATTAGCTCGCGATGTTGTGGCAGCTTTTCTACGGCCATGGCGCGTGCTTTTCTATTTTGCAATAGCTGTTGGTAAGCAAAGTCGGCATTCACCCACTGCTGATGTGCACCAAGCTCAGAGGTAAAGCCCATGCCGTAGAGTACATACTGATAGCTTGCTGCTGGGAATACTTCATTGTTACTGGTGAAATCTTTATCGCTTGGCGGGTGGTATTGCCACAGTGCCAATAGCTCTTTGAGTGAGTCAGGGATAGTCTGGCTATCACGGTTGTCTCGCCAAAACGCGCTGTCATCGCGCTTGCTTAACATATAGTGCAGCTTTAAAAAGTCGATAATGCGTGCCCAGCGATACGAAAAAGTATCGTTAAAGCGTTTAGCCACAATATCCATAACCGCGCGGTTTGCTAGCAGTTGCTCGGCAATCATTGACGCGGACAGTTCCACTAATACCAGCGCTGATGCTTCAAGGGGCTCTAAAAAGCCTGCTGCCAAGCCAACGGCAACACAGTTGTTTTGCCAAAAGCGCTGTCTGTGACCACTTTGAATAGTAATGTCCTTTACATTCAAACCATCAATCCCATCTAACGCACTGGTTTGGCGTACGTAGGCGTCTAGTCGTGCATAGGCGTCGTCTTTACTCTGATGACGGCTTGAATATACGTGGCCTACACCACGACGGGACTGTAACCCAATATCCCACACCCAACCAGCGTCTTTTGCAGTGGAAATGGTGTGTGACGCAATAGGGCTTTGCGCGTTCTCGTAAGGTACATGTACCGCTAGCGCTTGGTCGATAAATAACACATCGTCGCAAGGGATAAAGGGCACTTTGTAGTGTTCGCCCAACAAGAGCGATTTAAAGCCCGTGCAGTCTACAAACAAATCGCCATTAATAACGACACCTTGCTGCGTATGAAGTGCCTTAATGTCGCCATTATCTGCGCTTTGCACTTGGCTCACATCGGCTAAAACATGGTTAACGCCTAGGTTTTCAGTGCAATGTTTGGTTAAAAAGGAAGTGAACTTTCCCGCGTCCAAATGGTAGGCATAGTTTGCCGTGCCTGCGAATTCTGCGTGGCGAATACTCTTAGGTGCACAGCCTGCTTCGCATATGGCTTCTTGAACGCATACGGCTTGTGAGAATGACTCATTTAAATCGGGCGCTACCGTTTGCCAGTAAGGCCCCAAATTCCCTTGTGAAAAACCTTGCGGCAGCATCAATGGATGATAGTAGAAGTCGTCTTCTTCTCCGGTCGTCCACTTCGCAAATTTGGCCCCTTGTTTAAAGGTGGCATCGCATTCTTTGATAAAGGTGGTTTCACTTATGCCCAGCGCAATAAGTGTTGAGCGCATGGTTGGCCATGTGCCTTCACCTACGCCAATGATGGGTACGTTGGGGCTTTCAACCAAGGTAACTTTAATGTTCTTGCGTGTGGCGCAGTGATGCTGCGCCGCAATACGACCTGCGGTCAGCCACCCAGCGCTGCCACCTCCAACTACTACAATGTGCGTGATAGGTGTTGTTGCTGTCATATTGCTTTCCTAATTAAAAACTGTGGCTACCAAGTGGTAGCCACGAATATAGAGCCAACAAACGCTGGCCCTAATTACGCGAAATTAAAAGTTTCCGCGCACACCGAGAGCCCAACGTCTGCCGCTGTCTTCAACCAACAACAAGTGATTAGCGAAGCGACCGCGTTTGTGTACAAATTCTTCAGTAAGGTTAATACCTTCAAAGAAAATTTCTACATTGTCTGTCACGCTGTAGCTACCGCTAATGTCAAGTTGTTGATAAGACTCAACAATGGTTGGGCCGTCACCCTGCCCTTGTGTTAACGACTGAACAAATTCGTCACGCCAGTTGTAGGCAAGGCGAATTTGATAGTCGTCAGTTTCATAAAAAGCCACTAAGTTGTAAGAATCACTCAACCCAGTTAGCGCAAATACTTGGTTAATATCGAACGGATCTAGTTCGGCATCACTGTCAACAATCGTACCGTTGGCAAGTACACCAAAGCCGCTGTCGAACGTGTGCTGAAGCGCAATCTCAAAACCGTCTACCGTGGCGTCTTCACCGTTGTTTGGTAACGTGTTTGTAAATACCGCTACGGCATCACTGGCATCTGGCGCGCCCGTATTGCTGCCCGTTGACGGGTCAGTCAGCAAGCTGCCATCGGTAAGCTCAAACGTTTTGTCTTCTTGACTGTTCACGATGAAGTTCGAAACCAGCTTTCTGAAGTAGCCAATTGAGGCATAGCTTGCTTCGTCGTAATAGTATTCAAGCGATAAGTCGAGGTTATCTGACTTAAACGGTTCAAGTGCTGGGTTACCGCTGGTTGAGGTTAAATCACCGCCCTGACGCGTGGTGGTAATAACCGTTACTGGCGACATGCTATTAAGCGTTGGTCGAGTAATGGTTGAACTCGCGGCAAAGCGTGCGATTAAGTCATCAGTAATTTCTAAACGCACACTGAAGTTAGGCAGCAGTACGTCATAGTCTGATTCAGTCGCGATGCTTTGCGCGTCACCGAAACCAGCCAGCATTTCGGTTTGATCCAAAATAGTCAGGCCAGTAATGGGGGCTTGAGTGCCGTTTACGGTAACGTCTGTCATTTCGTAGCGCACACCTGCTGTTGCACTTAAGAACATGTCTGCCACTTCGCCTTCAAAGTCGAACTCGAGGTAAGTAGAGATAATGTCCTCTTCTACCTCAAAGCTGTTGTTGCGACGCACCGCATCAAAACTAATGGCTTCGCCATTTACGTCTTGGTAATAAGACTCTAGAAACGCAAAGTTCGCTTCACCATCGTGGGCTAACCAAGAAGTTGGCATACGTCCGCTGCCACTCACGTCAGACAGGAAGTCGCTACCAGCGTTAAAAATGTATTGGCTGCCTGCTGGAATTTCAGGTAAGTCAGGATAACCACAGTAAGTACAGTGAATACCGACGCCTTCGTTGTCCCAGCGCGTTAGCGATTTGGTCTCTGTGCTGTACTGCGCGCCAAAGCGAATCTCTGTCAGACCGCTACCGTCTGTGACATATTCGCCGTCAAAACGTAGCTGGCTAACTTCATCTTCTACTGCCCATCCACGACGCAGCATTACGTGGGCGCGGCTGTTGGCTTCATCAAGGTGATTGCTTACGCCAGCCGGAGAAAGTGCTGGGTTATACATGGGGAAACCGTCTGGGCCTGAAATGATAGCGCCGTCTAGCTCTTGTTGTCCGCTGTATATGCCAGCGTTAGGTGAAGCAAACATGCTTGCCAATGGCAATATATTGTCGTCGACCTGAAAACGTACACGGTTTGCGTAACCAATAAGTGATAATTGATCGCCGCCTCCATTGTTGGCTTCACGCTCTGCTTCTGAGTGGCTAAGATCGAATGACAAGTTCAGGTTATCAGAATACTGATAGTCGAAGTTAAGCCCCACTGCATAGGTTTCGGTTAAACGGTCGAAGGTTTTGGCGTGCATGTCTGTTGCCAAACCCACTTCTTGGTACAAATCTATAACTGTACCGTTTGCATCAACCGTTGGGCTGCGGCGGTTGCCGTTTTCGTCAAACAGACTACCGTCATCGCCTACACCTTGAATGTTTGGCGCAGTAAACCAGTGTCCGTAAGAGGTGGCTTCTGATTCCACATCAAAGTCGGAATAAAGCGCATCAGCAGTAACCACAAGTTTATCGTTAGGTGCGTATTGAAGCACTAGATTGGCGTTGGTACGCGTTCGCTCTTCAAAAGTCACTTTATGATCGTAGTTGCGTGGCGAGAACACATTGCCTGTCCATGCTTGGCCCGATTCGGTCACAGGGTTTGGTACACCAACGTTTTCAAGCCAACCGTCCATTTGCGCCTGGTTAAGACGTGTTTTACGTTCTTGGTGCGATACGGCTAGCAAAACACCAAAGGTATCATCGTTAAAGGTGTTGCTAATTAGCCCTGAAAACTGTGGCGTGGTTTCTTCACTGTTTTCGTCATAAACACCTTTTACTGAACCAGCCATTTTGAAGCCGTTCAGTGCGAAAGGACGTGCTGTATTAATATTGATCGTTGAACCCACACCACCTGATTGCATAGTGGCCGTAGACGTTTTATGTACGTCAAGACTACTGACAAGCTCAGAGGCAATCGTGTCGAAGCTAAACGCGCGCGAATCATTCTCTGATGCCATTTGACGGCCGTTGACAAGCACCGTATTGAACTGCGGGCCAAAACCACGAACGGTGATAAGCTGCCCTTCACCGCCAGAACGGTCAATGGAAACGCCTGTTATACGTTGAAGTGATTCAGCTAAGTTGGTATCGGGAAAAGCACCAATGTCTTCAGCACTTATCGCATCTACAACACCTGCGGAACTGCGTTTAACATCCATCGATTTTGCTACCGATGAACGAATACCACTTACCTCAATCACTTCTACGTCTTTGTTGGGTTGCGCGTCTTGGGCAAATGCACTATTGGCAGAAATAGCTGACGCTAAAACTGCTGCCACTGAGCATGCAAGCTTGGTTTTCCTATACATGATGGTGTGTGTCCTAAAAGTTAGTTTTAATGCGCTTTATGGTGTGCACCCCATAAAACCTTTTCTTACAGCATTTCGCTGTTAACTCTTCAAGACGAACCTGTTTGTAAAATCCCCCATATTTTTTTAACAAATTTTTAAACATCGGCTTTTTTAAAGCATTTGGTTAAGTCGATTCCAACACCACCGCTTCTTCTTTTTTGCTTCTCTATGCCTTTACGTGTGGTTATTTTTTGTTCGTTTTTCTCTGTATTCATCTAATGGATAGAAAATGATGCATCGTATTGATGGGTATTATGATGTTTTTATATAAATATTAGCTATGACTTTTAAGTAAATGATACTGGTGGTGTATAGGGTTATCGCGTAATTTTGCTTCGTTATAGGGCGAAAAATAAACGAATTGAAGTATTTTTGATGTCGAACTATAAATGAAATTATTAGTGAATCTGCTTTTAATTTCGACAGGGAATGGTAGGTATAAGCGAATTAAATGGCTGTAGACCGCATGAAGAGTGTCATTCTCGAAAATGCCAACTGTGAGGAGAAGCGTGTGAAAATCATAATACTCAATGAATCAAAGGCGCCAGATCCACTAAACAATGTGGAAAAGCGCTGCGCCGCTACGCCAAGTAGTGCGCAAAGGCTGATTAAAAAAGGGGCGACACTGCTGCTAGAAGCCGGAGCTGGTCAGTCCTCTGGCTATTCAGATAAACAATATGAAGAAGTTGGGGTGACTGTTATTGATGATGTGAATGAGTCTTTATCATCAGCAGATATGGTAGTCGCGGTAAACAAGCCTACCGACGCCCAACTGGCGTTGATGAAAAAAGGGGCCATTGTGGTAGGCCATCTTGACCCTTTCTTTCAGCAACCGCTGGTTGAGAACATCGCTCGAAAAGAGCTAACCGCCATTTCTGTTGAAATGATTCCCCGCTCGTCAAGAGCCCAAAAAATGGATGCGCTAAGCTCACAAGCAAGCCTCGCAGGCTATGTCATGGTGATGCAGGCGGCAAACCTACTGCCTTCTATATTGCCCATGATGATGACGCCCTCTGGCACGATAAAACCCGCTAAGGTGTTTATTATCGGCGCGGGCGTTGCGGGCCTTCAAGCAATAGCCACAGCGAAACGCTTAGGTGCCAATGTGTTGGCGTACGACACTCGTCCTGTGGTGGCAGAACAAGTAGAGTCCTTAGGAGGCAAGTTCCTAAAGATTGATATCGGCGAAACCTAGCCAAACCAAAGACGGCTATGCCAAAGAGTTGACCGACGAGCAAAAAGCTAAGCAGCAAGATGCGCAGCGTGACGCCATTGCAGACTCTGACATTGTTATTACTACCGCTCAGCTCTTTGGCCGCAAGCCTCCGGTACTAATTTCCAAGGAAACCTTAGCATTGATGAAGCCAGGAAGCGTTGTGGTAGACATGGCCGCCACATCTGGCGGTAACGTAGAAGGTTCAAAGCCAGGTGAAACGGTAGAAATAAATGGTGTAAAGGTGATTGGCAATGGGTACTGGAGCCAATATGTGGCAAAAGCCGCGACCGACATGTACGCCAATAACATTTATAACCTTGTTGATGAGTTTTTTAACGATGAGAGCAAATCGTTTGAACTGAATTTAGAAGACGACATTCTTGCTTAGCTGTGTGATAACACATGATGGCAAGGTTACCAATGACATGCTCATTAATGCATACAAAGGGGCTTAATCATGGAAATCATTTACTTACTTTTCATTGTATTACTGGCTGCTTTTTTAGGCTTTGAGCTTATTAGAAAAGTCCCTGCAACGTTACACACCCCGCTTATGTCTGGTTCAAATGCGATATCAGGGATTACGCTGGTGGGCGCGTTGGTAGCCTCGGGCAGCGACAACAACTTACTTACTACTATTTTAGGTACCGCTGCGGTGGCTTTGGCAAGCATTAACGTGGTGGGTGGCTATTTAGTAACAGACCGCATGCTCGGTATGTTTAAGAAAAAAGATAAATAAGGAGTACGCAAGTGAACGATATCGCAACCATTATCAACCTTGCGTATGTAGCTGCTGCGGCACTATTTATCATAGGTTTAAAATTATTAAGTCACCCAGATACCGCTAAAAAAGGCAACTTTGTGTCGGCTGTGGGTATGCTGATCGCTGTTGTAGTTACCCTACTCGATCAACAAATCATCAGCTATCACTACATACTATTAGGTTTTGTGCTTGGCGGCGCATTTGGCGCGTGGAAGGCTAAAACCGTAGAAATGACGGCAATGCCTGAAATGGTTTCGTTGTTCAACGGTTTTGGCGGCGCGGCGTCGCTTCTGTTGGGGTGGGCCACATTGGCTGGAATGAGTGTAGTGGCGCTGAAAACTCAAAGCGCATTTACGTTCATTACGCTGTTTTTCACTATCTTAGTGGGTGGCATTACTTTCTCTGGTTCTGTGGTCGCATGGGGTAAATTGTCAGGAAAAATGAGTTCTAAGGCCGTCGTGTTTACTGGCTTAAGAGAGCTTAGCGTACTGCATCTTATCGGTATGGGTGTTGTGGGGTACTTGTTTACCACCGACCCGAGCAATACTCTTTGGATTTATTGTGCCATTGCGCTATCGCTTAGCTTTGGGCTGTGGGCTACTATTTCCATTGGTGGTGCAGATATGCTTATGGTTATTGCATTGCTTAATAGTTACTCGGGCGTCGCTGCGTCTGCGGCTGGCCTTGCCACCGAAAACACTATTTTGATCGTGACCTAGTCTTTTAGTTGGCGCGTCAGGCCTCATCCTTACCAATATCATGTGTAAGGCCATGAACCGTTCGTTAATGAACGTGCTGTTATCTGGTTTTGCTAAGCCTGTTGAAGCTTATGAGAAAATTGAAGGCGAAATAAAAGTGTTGTCGGCGCAAGACGCCTTTTATGTACTCGAAGCGGCACAAGCGGTGCTTGTGGTCCCAGGCTACGGTATGGCGGTAGCACAGGCACAGCATGCCGTGCGAGAAATGCAGTCTTTGTTAGAAGAAAATGGCTGTACGGTTGATTATGCAATTCATGCTGTAGCGGGTCGTATGCCCGGTCATATGAACGTGCTGCTCGCTGAGGCTGATGTGCCTTACGACCAGCTTTATGAAATGGACGATGTGAATCCGCGCATGGAAAACTATGATGTGGTGATTGTGATAGGTGCAAACGATGTGGTTAACCCTGCGGCAAAAGAAATGAAGGGAAGCCCTATTTACGGCATGCCGGTGATAGAAGCGTATCGCGCGAAAACCGTGTTTGTGCTTAAGCGTTCTGCCAATGCAGGTTTTGCTGGTGTTGATAACCCTCTGTTCTTTAAAGATAACACCCGCATGGTGTTGGGAGATGCGAAGGATACGATTAACAGCATTATTCGGGAATTTGGCGATGACTAAGCAAATGGCTTAGAATCTGTAGTAAAATACTGGAAAAGGAAGCCGTTGTGCTTCCTTTTTTGTTTCTAGCAAATAAGTCGTACTTAGATGGCAAAAGCGCGCTTATATTAATTCTGACGTCAGGTGTTGTCGTCGTATGGTGCGACTACTACCCTCAATGTAGGCTTTCATTTAGCGTCGACTATTTGATGGCGTTACATTGAATTTGGATATTCGTTAAAAGAAGTAAACACAAATGCCCATGGCTCCGTATCACATCGAACAGCTTAAGAACTGTATATTAGTCACCCTTCGCGGAGAATGGGATATGGCGACCAATATTCGGTATTTGGGCGAGTTGTCTGACTGTTTGGAGAAACGCAGTGGCAAACCGTTTCATCTCATTGTGGATATGCGTGTGTGGCAAGATCCACGGTCGGACTCGAACATCAAAATGAAGTCAACGATTAAGCTTGATAGACGAAATCAATTAAGCGAGCTGTGGCTGGAAGATGACAACAGTGAGACCGATCATATTGTTGAGAATTTCTTTACTGATATTGCGTTCACGCTAGACCGAACAAAACATTTTTCAACGTTTATAGCACTGTGTGAAACAAAGGCAGAGCTTATTGTTGTTGACTACATTAAATCGTGGGTGTCGAGGAACACAGAACGCGATGAGGTCGATAAACAAAATTAGTCGCGACAATCGATATTTTACATCGCAACAAATGTTGTGTTGTCTATAATACGCGTCTTAATTTTGCACTTACTACGCTAGGCTTAGCGCTTAGCTCATTACATATAGGTGAATACATTGTCAGATTGGAGCATCGAAGAAGCAGAGCGCGTCTATGGCGTGTCTCAATGGGGTGGCGGCTATTTCAAAGTTGGTGAAAATGGCAACGTTCATATTACCCCAGTGCCAGAGGATCCTAGCATCCAAATCGACTTTAATTCGGTAATTGAAGACATTCGCAAAGAAGGCGTGCAATTTCCTGTTGTAGTGCGTTTTCATGATATCTTGCGTTCGCAAGTGGCAGGCCTCAACAAGGCATTTAGAAGCACCATTGAAGAAGCCGAGTATGCAGGCGAGTATCAAGGTGTTTATCCGGTTAAAGTAAACCAGATGCGCGAAGTTGTAGAAGAGATTGTCGATGCAGGCAAGGCCTACAATTACGGTTTAGAAGCCGGGTCAAAAGCTGAGCTTTTAACCGTATTGGCAATGAACACCAATGAAGAGTCTTTAACCATTTTGAACGGTTACAAAGACGATGAAGTAATGCGCCTTGCGCTTTTAGGTCGCAAGCTAGGCCGCAAAGTGGTTGTGGTTGTTGAAAAATTTACTGAACTATTGCTGCTCGTAAAGATAGCCAAAGAGCTTGATATTGACCCAATTATTGGTGTGCGCTCAAAGATGACGGTGAAAGGCCGTGGTAAGTGGGAAAGTTCCGGCGGAGAGCGTGCAAAGTTCGGTTTGACCATTACTGAAATTATTAATGCCGCGCGTTATCTTGAAGAGCAAGGCATGGCACATTGCTTGAAGCTTTTGCACTTCCATATTGGTAGTCAATTAACGGATATTCGTGCTGTTAAAGAAGCCATTACTGAAGGTGCGCGTATTTATGCGGATCTGCACAAGATGGGATTTGAATTAGACTATGTTGATGTAGGTGGTGGTCTTGGCATTGACTACGACGGTAGCAACTCGACCAATGAGTCTTCGCGCAACTACAGCATGCAAGAATACGTAGCAGACGTTGTGTATGGCATGAAAGAAATGTGCGATTTAGAAGGTGTGCCTCATCCTCATTTAGTCAGTGAGAGTGGCCGTGCAATAACCGCTCACCATAGCTGTGTTATCACTGAAATAGTGGGTGAGATTAAGTCAAACGCTGCGCAAATGGATACCTCGGCAAAAGAAGGCGAGCATATTTTCTTGAAAAATATGCGCGAGCTCGCAGACACATTTGACGAACAAACCAACATGCACGAAATATACAACGATGCATCGCAATACAAAGAGCAAGCGCTTGATGCGTTCAAGCTTCGCGTTTTGCCGCTTGAAGAGCTAGGAAAGATTGAGACACTGTACTGGCAAATTATGGAGCGCTTGCAGAAGTGGTATCGCAACGAAGAGTATGTGCCAGAAGAACTGCAAGAACTAGATTACAGTTTGTCGTCGCAGTATTTGTGTAACTTTTCCATTTTCCAGTCAGCGGCTGATACGTGGGCGATCGACCAATTATTGCCTGTAGTGCCGCTTACTCGAATGAACGAAGAGCCATCAGTTAATTGTTCATTGGTAGATATTACTTGTGACAGCGATGGTAAAATAGATCAGTTTACTATTGGGCGCGAAATTACCGATGTACTGCCAATGCACCCGTTGAAAAAAGACGAACCCTACTATGTTGGTTTGTTCCTGACGGGCGCATATCAAGACGTTATGGGCGATATGCATAATTTGTTTGGTCGCTTAAATGAAGTGCATATTTATAGCTATGATGACGACCCAGAAGACTTCTATATTGAAGAGGTTGTGAAAGGCTCATCGGTTGAAGACGTACTCAACGTTATGCAATACAACCCGCGTGCTATGGCGTCAGACGTTAAACGTCTTATCGACAAGCAGGTATGGGACGGTAAGCTTAATCCGCGAGAAGGTGTACGTTGGACTGACTTCTACGAAGGTTGCTTAAACGGCTATACCTACTTAAAACAAAACTAGTTACCGCGTCTGTCCGTTATCGTAAATGCCATTTATGATAGCGGACAGCAAACTCTCTCTTATTTTCAAATCTCCCCGCGCCAATTGCATTTTATCTCATAAAATCAATATCTTAATTTTTATTCTCTTGTTGGCATAGTCTTCGCTATTCCTGTTTATACGACATGATTTTCGCCACTTTCTAGCGACGTCAATGTCATCAGGTCGAGGATCCGCATCATAGATAGTGGTCCGGGTTTGCCGACGGCGGACTAAAGGGCCTTTTTGGCTTGCTGGTTGAAATAGCGCTTCCACAGTTGAGCCGTGGTGGTGTTGATCATATTAGACTCTGCATTCATCAGCATGACATAACCCACTTTGTGCTCTGGTGAAAAGGCTACATCAGCACGATAGCCTTTAACCCAGCCGCCATGATAATTCAGCTTAATGCCGTCAATATCATAAATACGCCAGCCCAACCCATAATGGGCATCATCAATCATGCCTCGCCAGCCACGCCGGTAGGTTTCTCGCTTTGTTTTCACGCGTTCGGCAGTAACATATTCAACCATTTCTGGCGAAATAATAGTGGGAAACTCCCCTAACAAAGCCTGCAAATAAATGGTCATGTCGTTAATGCTTGCATTTACGCCCGCAGCGGGAGAGAAACGATAGTAGTTACTCTCGACATTGCCCTCTCGCCATTTATTTCGTGCAATAGCGATATGTGGGTGTGCCCATGATGAGGAGGCTAGAAGCCCGCCTTTACCTACACTTGCGGTTTTCATCCCCAATGGTGCAAAAAGTTGATTTTGCATTTGCGCAGAGTACGACGTGTTATGGTTGCTGAAATAATATTCAAGTGCACCAAATAGCGCGTTCTGGTAAGTGTAGCAATCACCTGGCTTACACAAGGGCTCAAGTTCGCCTAGAGATTTAAGCACGCGTTCAAGAGAATAATCAGCTTCAATAAGATTGTCATAGGCGTTTGGCATAAACCCACTAGACTGACCAACAATATGTTGTAATTGCAGCGCTTGCATACCGTCACCCTTAAACGGGATATCAGGTAGAAGCGTGCTAATAGGGGTGTTCCACGACAGTCGGTTTTGTTCTACTAGTTTGGCTGAAAGTAACGCGGTAAAGGTTTTAGACACAGAGGCTAAACGAAACACAGTGTCTTCAGTGATTTTCTCGCCTTTTCTCTTTATCGTTTTGCCGTGCACGTATACCCGAGGTGCTCTACCTTGCTCATAAAACACAAAGGCATAGCCAGGGACGTTGTATTTATTCGCCTCACTTTGCACATACTTAGCGTAGTCATCGAGCCAATCTGCGCTGACAGGAAACGCCTGGGCAATGAGTACAAGTAGTAGCCATGTTAGGGACATGCGCGACGTCAATTTGCGCAATGAATTCAGCATACAGAAAGCTCATTAGGCCGCACGGCGCTGAGTTACGCTGTGGCGGTCGTTATTCTTATGCCAACATTATGCGGATAGCGTGCCCAATGATCAAATAGATGACAAAGTCTGTGATTAAATAAACAAATAATATAGTGAGTTCCGATTTTGTCGCGCGTCACGAAGCGATGCGCGATAGACTACACATAATGTGTTTTACAAGGCGCTACAACAATGTCAGCTCAACCTGCTTCGCACGCTCACAGCATAGAAAATGCTATGTATACAAAGGCACGCCTTAGCCGCGATCCACGTTTTGATGGAACATTTTTCGTTGCGGTCAAAACGACGGGTATTTTTTGTCGACCCATTTGCCCGGCCAAGCTGCCAAAAGAAGAAAATGTGTCTTACTATCAGCATGCTACAGCGGCAATGGCTGACGGATATCGCCCTTGCCTGAGATGCCGACCTGATAGCGCTCCTCAGTCAGCTGCCTGGTTAGGTGTGAATGCAACCGTAAATAGAGCCATATCTCTGCTGTCGGCAATACCTGTGGAGTCTATTTCGGTTATTGCGGCTCGACTTGGTATTAGTGAACGTTACCTAAACAAGCTTCTTGTGGAAGAGTTAGGCATGTCGCCTAAGCAGTTTCAAAGCATGAATCGCGCACTGTTTGCAAAGCAGCTTATTCAGCAGTCTCATTTGTCTATGACAGATATTGCTTTCACCGTTGGTTATCAATCTTTGCGGCAGTTGCAGCGCGCCGTTGAACAATACTGTAATACCACGCCTTCAAAGCTACGCAAGCAAAATGTGGTAGTACAAAAAGATGTCCAATTGTTTTTATCCTATCGTCCACCTTATAACTGGGAGTACGTTCGACAATTCCTGCTTACGCGAGCTATCGATGGTATGGAAAAGGTGACTGATGACACCTACTCGCGATGGTTTGAATGGGAAGGAGAAAGCGGACATTTTAGTGCAAAGCACGATGCTGAACGCCGTGGTTTTGCGGTGACGCTACGGTTAACAAATCTGCGGGTGTTACACCGAGTTATCGAAAACATAAAAGCGATGTTAGATTTGCATGCTGACCCCGCTTTGATTTCTGATAGCCTACAAAAAGCAGGGTTACTTCAAAAACAATTAACGCAAGGTTTGCGATTGCCAAGTGCTTGGAGTGTGTTTGAAAGCGGTTGTCGAGCCATTGTTGGACAGCAGGTTAGCGTGAAAGCCGCCATAGGTCAGGTGACACTTCTCGTCCATCACTTGGGAAACCCGGTATCGGCTTCTCTTAATGAGCAAAGCAATAGTGAGATAGGCAAAGGTAAGGAGAATGCGCAATTTAACTTTCCACTGCCCGATGTCGTAGCAAACAGTGACTTAGCTTTTTTGCGAATGCCTGCGGCAAGAAAAGCGGCTATTAAACAGTTCGCCCAACTTTTCTGCCAGCATTCAACGCCTTCCCATGATGAGATTTTGGCTATCAAGGGAATAGGGCCGTGGACCCTTGACTACCTGCAAATGCGCGGTGAGCGCAATCCTGATATATACCTTGGGGGAGATTTAATTGTGCGAAAAACCGCTGAACGTCTACCGATTTTCCCGGAGCAAGCTGCACCTTGGAGAAGCTACTTAACCTTGCAGCTGTGGCAACTCAGCGATCTTATCGAGCAGTCTTAACGCTAAAGGTAACAATAAATGGAATACATACAATACATCGAAACGCCGCAGGGGCACTTATTGATATCTGCCAGCCAACAAGGTGTTACCTCAGTGAACTTTGTCGAAGAGCGCGAAACGGTTACAGGGCAACCTGCAGAAAATAAAAACCCGATAACCGAGGAAGCGGCTAGGCAACTTACAGCCTACTTTAATAAAACGCTGATGGAATTCGACTTGCCGCTTGCAGCGAAGGGCACTCAGTTTCAGCATAAAGTATGGCAGGCATTACTTCAGATTCCTTACGGCGAAACTGCTAGCTATTTAGACATTGCAAATGCTATTGGCAACCCTAAAGCGGTGCGTGCGGTAGGCATGGCCAATGGCAGGAATCCTATTGCAATCGTTGTGCCCTGCCACCGTATTATCGGCAGTAATAAAACATTAACGGGGTATGCTGGTGGATTACCAATAAAGCAATTCTTACTAAATTTAGAAGGAGCCCAAGGCGTATTATGGCAATAAAAGATCTAATTGCTTTATTGGTATTAGCGGGTATTTGGGGGGCTCGTTTATCTTCATGCGCGTGGCTGCACCCGAATTTGGCATTTATGTTCTGGTCGCCATTCGAACCCTGTTGGCAACGGCTGTGTTGCTGCCTTTGTTATTGCTAAGCGGCTCAGTTAACGACATTAGAAGACACTGGCTTGCAATAGGGTTAGTAGGCCTTGCCAACACAGCTGTGCCCTTTGTGTTGTTTAACTATAGTAGCCTGCATTTAGAGGCGGGAGTTAACGCCATTCTTAATGCTACAGCACCCATGTTTGGCGCTATTGTGGCGTGGCTATGGCTTGGGGATAAACTGACCAAATCGGCTGTTATAGGGCTGTTTATCGGCTTTGTCGGTGTTGCCGTGATTAGTCAACAAAAGCTTGGCGAAGGTGAAATTAGCTTTCTTCCCATACTTACTGCGCTGCTTGCCACGCTTGGCTATGGTATAGCTGCAAGTATGATGAAAAAATGGCTACAAGGCGTTAAACCGCTCGTTGTTGCCACAGGAAGCCAAGCTATGGCAAGCATTATGTTGGCGCCCTTTGCACTGGCAACGCTACCTGCAACCATGCCAAGCACTAACGCATGGATGAATGCCGTGGCGCTAGCAATAGCGGGAACGGGCATTGCTTACATTCTGTATTTTAAACTCATTGCCAATGTAGGCCCAGCTAAAGCCATAACCGTCGCTTATCTTGTACCGCTTTTTGGCATTATTTGGGGTGTACTTTTTTTACAAGAACACCTTTCTGCGCAAACCATTATTGGCGGTTTAATGATTTTATTTGGTGTAGCGTTAACAACAGGTGTGCTGAAACGTAAGCGGCCTAAAATTAGCGCCGCTACTCAATAAGCTGCATTCTCACTAAGTTGCTTCCGTCGCGCTTTGCTTGGTACAAGGCGTCTTCAGCGTGTGCGGTTACTTCGTGCATCGCTCGGTTTGACGCGGTGTAAGATATGCCGATGGAAGCGGTCACTTGTAGGTCAGGAAATTCGGGCAGTGGCGGCAGTGTTGCAATACCGTGACGAATATTCTGCGCAGTATCAAATGCTACGTGGGGGCCAGTGTTAGGCAGCAATACTACAAACTCTTCACTACTCCAGCGCCCGAGAATATCTTGTTCACGCAACCGCTCGGCAAGATACGCCACAATCTTGTCTAAGATATCGTCACCTGTGTTTCTGCCATGCGCGTCAACAATATTAGAAAAGTCATCCACACTGATAAGCATAAGGCTAAGTGACTTGTGTTCTGCAAGTAAGCTTTTGTATATGAGCTGCAAATTGTCCTTCTCGGGAAGACGCGTAGTGTGACGCACAACTAAATCTGGCTGCATGTCTTTTCTAAAGTAATACAGCAAATTGTAGATAAGCAAAAAGAGTGAGAACACAATAACGAGCAGGGTCACAACACTGAAAATAAACGCTTGTGAAATTTCAGCCTGTCTATCTTCGAGCGGGCTTAACAAGAAAACTGTCCAGCCAAATTGATTAAGTTTTACCTCTGCAATAAGGAAGTCTTTCTGGTCAATGGTGACAAGTTTGTTGTTTAAGGCCTGCTCACTTTGAATGGCCAACGGCAAGCTTGCATACCATGGCAGTTCGGATAGGTTGGTAAACTCTGAATAAGACGCAATGAGGTTAGGGTCTGATGACAGCATAATGTCGCCCTGCCCGTCGACAAACAGGAAGTCATAGCCGTATTCTTGTTTGTAAGTATCAAACACTTCTATAAAGCTTCTTAGGCTTTTACCCACACCAAAGAAGCCCAAAAAGCGCCCGGTTTGGTCGTGGATTTTTATATCGATGTAGAAGTGTGTGTCTTCCCATTTACCAATATCCGCCACAGCATCAGCTGGGTGGTCTCGATATTTGAAGTACCAACTTACTTCGCCTTCAACTAAGTCAATAATAGAGCCGTCAGAATTGTATTGCTTACGATCGTTTTCACTAGCAATAAAAAAGGAAAGGCCAAACTCATTTTCAAGACGATCCAATGTCTTAAATACGGCTTCTTCGTCAATTTCGTCGCCAATCATAAGATCGACCAATTCAGTAGAGTGACCCAATGCCTCAGAAATATGCAGTGGTTTAAGTAGCTGCTCTACGATAAGCGATATGGCGGGTGACAGAGATTGTTGCTGTGCGCGGCTTTGCTCGGCAACAATTTTTGAAATACTAAAGTGAACTAGAGTGACGATGGCAATAACCACCACCGCAAACAGCACCAGTATACTTCGATGTAATGTTCTAAATGTATTCACAGACTGCGCATGCTCCCTTGCGTGACCGAGTCCTAAGCCAATGGCTTAAGTATAACTGCTGCATGTGGTAACCGCTAGAGCGTGTGCTGTAAATTTAGACTAAATAACAAGGAGCAGAATCTGCACAACCATTTTTATTTGCAGACAATGAGTCGCTGACTTCTTATCAGTCCTTAGTTACACTACAAATTACTTATACTTATTTTATAGCTTTGCGATCTAAAGGAAACTTATGGCTTTTTCAGTCGTCATTCTTGCTGCGGGTAAGGGTACCCGCATGAAGTCATCGTTGCCAAAGGTGCTCCACAAAGTGGGGGGCGTACCTATGGTACAAAGAATCATTAATACCGTGCAGTCGTTAGGGGCTGAGAATATCCATTTGGTTTATGGTCACGGTGGCGACCAACTGAAAGCGTCAATTGCTGCGGACAACCTGAATTGGTGTTTACAAGCCGAACAATTGGGAACAGGCCATGCTGTCCAACAAGCGGTTCCTCATATCAATGACCAAGAAGATGTACTGGTACTGGTAGGAGATGCGCCGCTTATTCAAGAGCAAACGCTAAGTGCTCTTAAAGCGGTCAAAGCGCAATGCGACCTAGCCTTGTTGACAGTAGAGTTAGACGATCCTACCGGTATGGGACGCATTGTGCGCGAGAACGACAATATTACCGCGATAGTTGAGCATAAAGATGCCACTGACGCTCAGCGCGACATCAAAGAAATAAACACTGGAATGATGATGATGTCAGGCGCCGACCTAAAACGGTGGTTGGGAGATTTAAGCAATGATAATGCGCAGGGCGAGTACTATTTAACTGACGTAATTGCCATGGCTGCGTCAGAAGGTAAACGCATCCAATCTGCGCAACCTGAATCTGCGGTAGAAGTTGAAGGAGTTAATAACCGCCTTCAGCTTGCAAATCTCGAGCGAGCCCTTCAGCAGCGACAGGCAAATGCGCTGATGACAAACGGTGTCACACTTTTAGATCCGTCGCGTTTTGATTTGCGAGGTACGCTTGAAACAGGCAACGACATTGTTATCGACGTTAACGTGATTGTTGAAGGGGATGTCACAATTGGCAACAACGTGACCATTGGGGCTAATTGCATTTTACGCAACTGCACCATCGCGGATAATGCGGTCATTGAAGCAAATTCTATTATTGAAGATGCACAAGTTGGTGAAGCTTGTGTTGTTGGTCCCTATGCAAGGTTGCGCCCAGGCGCGGTGATGCACAAAAATGCCAAAGTGGGCAATTTTGTTGAAATGAAGAAAGCCGTGTTGGGAGAAGGGGCGAAAGCAAACCATTTAACTTACTTGGGTGATGCACAAGTGGGGGCAAATGCCAATATTGGCGCTGGTACCATTACGTGCAATTACGATGGCGTTAATAAGTCGAAAACCGTGATTGGCGAGAATGCTTTCATAGGCTCTAACTCTTCGTTAGTTGCGCCAGTATCGGTAGGTGATGGCGCAACGGTAGGCGCTGGTTCAGTCATTACTTCGGCGGTGGAAGATAATGCCCTTGCTGTAGCTCGCGGCAAGCAGCGCAACATTGCAAATTGGCCAAGACCAACTAAAAAGTCGTAGTTCGGGCGGTAGCAATAAAATAATGAAAGCGGGGCTTTGAAATTTTTCGTAGCCTCGCTTTTTTTTAGCTTAATGACTTTTCTAAAAGCTGTGGTGGCTTTACTAGAGGTGTATATGATTTCAACGCTACTTGTGGGTTTCGGCTTTTCTGCCAAGACATTCCACTTACCTTTTCTTTCGTTCCTACCAGATTTCAGTCTTGATGGGGTTGTGTCTTCAAAAAACGAAACGGTGCGCGCTGAACTTCCAGAAGCGAAAGTCTATTCCTCTCTTGAAGAAGCGCTTAGTACAGGCTTGTATGACTTGGTTGTGATCACAACGCCTAACCATTTACACGCTCACCAGGCCAAGCTTGCGCTAGAAAGCGGATGCCACGCACTAGTTGAAAAACCCTTTACCTTGAATGAGAGTGATGCACAGTCTTTGGTGCAGCTTGCAAATCAAAAAGAAAAGAAGCTTTGTGTTTATCATAACAGGCGTTTCGACGGTGATTTTCTGACTATCAAAAAGCTGATAAATGCAGGTGCTTTAGGCGATGTAAAACGGCTTGAAAGCCGCTTTGATCGTTTTCGTCCAATGCCGCGAAACCGCTGGCGCGAAAATGCAGGACCAGGTAGCGGGATTTTTTGGGATTTAGGCCCACACCTAATTGACCAAGCACTCCAACTTTTTGGGGCGCCAGAGGCGGTGTCAGCCGACATACTCACGCTAAGAGAAGGCGGCCAATCCGATGATTGTTTCGACGTCACACTGCATTATGCCGACAAGGTAGTTAAGCTTGGCAGTTCGGCCTTCCAAGGTGGGCCCACTCTTCGCTTTGATGTGCAAGGAACAAAAGCCAGCTATCGGAAGTTTCATTTAGACCCGCAAGAAGATCAGTTAAGAGCAGCGCTTCCACTTGATGACGCTCAGTGGGCGATAACGAAAGAAAAAGAACATGGCATGTTGGCTAACGAAACCTCACAAGACGTTGTTAAAACAGAGCGTGGGCAGTATCTAACGTTCTTTGCTCAGCTTGCGCTGGCTATTAATGAAGACGCCGATTTACCTGCAGATGCTGAGAGTGTTGTTGAGGTTATTCACGTCATCGAATTGGCTATTTCGGCGAGCGAGCAACAACAGAAGTTGATGTTAAAATAAACAAAAACCTTGAATTGGCTTACGCGATAACATAGTATGCTTTCAAAATATAAATAATAACTTTCGTTTTGAAAGTTATGGGTAAAAAATGCGTTAGCTACTACAAGCATCATCAGTAATAATGGCTATATCGTATTCACCTGCGGGGCGAGATATTTGAAAAGCAGTAAATCAGTAGATGATAGACGCCAAGCCATTGTTTCATGGATCAATGACAATGGGCACACCCAGGTTGAGGCGCTAGCGTCACGCTTTTCTACATCAGAAGTTACGATTAGAAAAGACCTTGCTGCGCTCGATGCGCAGGGTCTCATTATTCGCCAATTTGGCGGTGCGGTGCCCGCTGTACCCGCAACGTCGACATCTGAAATCTTGCCATTCCCTTCATCAGTCTCGCTGTCTCCAATTGGTGAATGTGCGGCATCCCTAGTTAAACCTGGCAGTAAACTTGTTATCGACTGTGGATCAACAACATCGACGCTGCTGCCATTTTTATCAAACATTAGTGGCTTGGTCGTCATGACGAATGCGCTTGCCACCGCTAACTACCTTACACAGTGTGAGAAAGAGCCTACGGTGTTAATGACCGAGTGGCACTTGGGATGCGCAGTCTCAATCTTTTCAAGGCGCCATGGCCGAGCAACTTGTCAGTGCCTATAGCTTTGATTTGGCCTTTATTGGTGCTGCGGGTATTGATGTGGACCGTGGTACAACAACATTTAATGAGCTAACTGGGGTGACGCGAGCTATGGCAGCAGCGGCCAGTAAAGTGGTTGTAATGGCGAGCTCAAAAAAACTAACGCATAAAATGCCAAACCTAGAGCTAGGTTGGAACACTATTTCGGTTTTGATCACTGATGACGGTATTAGTGAACAAGACAAACAACGTATTGAAAATCAGGGCGTCGCGGTTATCGTTGCTGCGCTCAATGGAGAATAACTATGTGTGGAATTGTAGGCGCTGTTGCCGAACGTAATGTGGTAGAAATTCTATTAGAAGGACTTAAACGCCTTGAGTATCGCGGCTATGACTCGGCTGGCGTAGCGCTTTTGCAGCAAGACGGCACGTTAAAACGCATTCGTCGCACGGGTAAAGTTCAAGAGCTTGCTGACGCTGTGGCGCAGGAAGAAGCGCTTGGCGGTACAGGCATTGCACACACGCGCTGGGCAACCCACGGTGGTGTAACCGAAGCCAATGCGCACCCACATTTCTCAACAGAGCGCGTAGCCGTTGTGCACAACGGTATTATCGAGAACTATGTCACGCTCAAAGCGCAGCTTGCTGAAAAAGGCTATACCTTTACCAGCGACACAGATACCGAGACCATTGCCCATACCGTTCACGAAGAATTAAAAACCTACAAATCTTTGCTTAATGCGGTTCAAAGCGCCGTAAAAACCTTCCATGGTGCCTACGGTACGGTGATTATGGATAAAGAAGATCCAAGTCGCGTTGTAGTTGCGCGTTCAGGCAGTCCACTTGTTATCGGTTTAGGTTTGGGTGAAAACTTTATCGCATCTGACCAAATGGCGCTTTTACCTGTAACTCGCCGCTTTATCTTTTTAGAAGAAGGTGATGTAGCCGAAATCACTCGTCGTGAAGTGAGCATTTTTGACAAAGACGGTGCGTCAGTTGAGCGTGAAATTATCGAGTCAAATGTAGAGCATGACGCGGGTGACAAAGCAGGCTATCGCCACTATATGCTCAAAGAGATTCACGAACAGCCAACAGTTGTGCGTAATGCGCTGCAAAATCGTGTTGACGAGAATGGGCTGGTGTCAGGGATCTTTGGCGACGGCGCGGCAGATATCTTTAGTAAAGTGAAACACGTACAAATTATTGCCTGTGGAACGAGCTACCATGCGGGCATGACAGCGCGCTATTGGCTAGAGCAATACGCTAACGTGTCGTGCAATGTAGAAATTGCGTCAGAGTTCCGTTATCGCAAATCAGTGGTGCACCCGAACAGCTTGCTTATAACAATTTCTCAGTCGGGCGAAACAGCTGATACTTTGGCAGCCCTTCGTCTAGCAAAAGAATTGGGCTACATGTCGAGCCTGACAATTTGCAACGTACCTGGTTCATCGTTGGTACGTGAATCTGATCTCGCCTTTATGACGCGCGCAGGAGCCGAAATTGGCGTGGCATCAACCAAAGCATTCACGACTCAGTTAACCGCATTTTTGATGCTGACACTGGCTTTGGGTGAGGAAAATGGTATGTCTGAAACAGACCGACGTGCCATTATCTCTGCGCTACATAGTCTGCCAGCGAAGCTTGAAGAAACGCTAGCCATTACAGGGGGCATTGAAGACCTTGCAGAAGAATTTGCTGACAAACACCACAGTTTGTTTTTAGGCCGAGGCGACCAATATCCAATTGCAATGGAAGGCGCGCTTAAGCTTAAGGAAATCTCTTATATTCATGCTGAGGCCTATGCATCAGGTGAACTTAAGCACGGTCCATTGGCGCTTATTGACGATGAAATGCTTAGGTAATTGTTGTAGCACCAAACAACGAGCTATTGGAAAAGCTTAAGTCTAACGTGGAAGAAGTGCGTGCTCGTGGTGGCATCATGTATGTGTTTGCTGATAAAGATGCAGCCTTTGAAGGTGATGAAACCATGCGCGTTATCGACGTACCGCACTGTGAAGAGCCTATTGCGCCAATTATTTACACATTGCCACTACAGCTATTGTCGTACTATGTTGCGCTTATTAAAGGCACCGATGTAGACCAGCCCCGTAACTTGGCTAAATCAGTAACGGTTGAGTAGATTTAAAACGAATACAGTGACGATTGTGGTTAAGTAACTTTCAAGTTTATAGAAACCACAACGTCACATTTGTTCACTAATCCCATTGCCTTTTTCTCGTCAAGGAGAATGACGAGCAGAGGCGATGCATTCACTGATACCGCAGATAATTTATTGTTTTGTAGTAGCAATTCATAAACGATGGATACGTAATGAGTTACAAAATGCCTAGAAAAGTATGCCAAATTACATCTAAATTGGTATGCATTGTTTTCTTCACAAAAGCCTTTAAAAAGTACTTTAAACACCTACTTTCTCTCATCGCCTTTTTTACATTTAGCGCGCAATCATCTGAGTTGGAAATTCACTACACTTTCGTGAAATCATCGAACTCGACATATTCTATCGTTGTAGACTACAACGTAGGAGACAAAACAACCTCGTATTTAACCCTCCCATTATCCTGGGCAAATGCAACTTCAGCTCATTTGGGCGTAAAGAATCTACAAGTTTTACCTTCGACTGTTGCGTCAACAAAAAATGGTAGTACCCAAATTGAGTTAACTCACATGCCGTTTCAAGATATACAAATTAGGTATGATTTAGAGCCAGTGGCGGCTAGCAGTTTAGATCCCACCAAAATTGGCTATACATTACCGATTATTCGAGACAGCTATTTCCATTGGGTTGGAATAACCTCCTTGGTTATGCCGTATTTGGACATTAGCTTTAAAGAGAAGATTAAAGTTCAAGTTCAAGCGAAAGGGTTCAGTGAGGAATTCCCGCTTTATGCAAGCCTAAAAAAACTTGAGGGAAGTTATGTTTTCGAAGGCTTGAACGTGAATTTTCTTCGATCAGTCTTTGTCGCAGGAGACTACCGGAAGCTTTATGATCAAAGCCCTAGTGGGCAAACTGTAGTGGATTTCGCGCAGAAATTTGGCGCATACAAAGCGTTTGTTCAAAGTAAAAAC
Source organism: Alteromonas gracilis (assembly GCF_036870955.2). Lineage (GTDB taxonomy): Bacteria > Pseudomonadota > Gammaproteobacteria > Enterobacterales > Alteromonadaceae > Alteromonas > Alteromonas gracilis_A. The sequence continues at coordinate 4,241,885 of NZ_CP145482.2, read as the reverse complement.
ATACTTAAGCTCGATTAGCCCCCTCCCTTCCATGTATTGGCATGAGAACAAGTAATAAAAGTGTCGCAAGAGCGAATAACATAAATGATCTATTCATTTTGAAATACCGATATTGGTTTGGTTCTACGAATGCGTAGTGGCATCGTTCAATTGCATTTTTTCACTCGATTGCACGAATACTTCCGTTCTATTTCTTCCACATTTTTTTGCTTGATACAATGCTATATCTGCCGACTTAATCACATCTTCTAATCTGGCTTCTGGTATTCCGCAAACGATGCCAAAGCTCGATGTAATTGAAAATTCTTGCTTCTCATACACGATAGGCGAGTTGCTTAGCTTAGTTCGTGTTCGGTCAGCAATCTTTTTTGCCTCATCACCTTTTGCCTCCGGCAAGAAAATCAGGAATTCTTCACCGCCATACCTGCACACAACGTCATACTCCCTAACCTCGCTGTTGATGATGTCAGCAAAGTGTTTGATTGTCACATCACCCGCCTGGTGGCCATACGTATCATTAACATGCTTGAAGTGGTCTATGTCAGTCATTATTACAGATGCTTTACTTTTCTTACGCTTGATGAAAGAGATTTGCTTGTCAATCAGCTCAAACGCATACCTAAAAGACTTGAAGGTAGACTACCTAAAAATAGATGGAGTTTTCGTCAATAATATTTGTGAAGATGAATTAACGCTAAATAAGCTTGCTGAGATAGGAATTGACTACTTTCAGGGGTATCACGTTCACAAGCCCAGCTAGGTTGGAAATAGACGTGTTCGGGCACCCAAAAACGCCCAATTAGCTTATCGCTGTGATGCTAATTGTTTCGCAGTCTCGAACACCTCGTTAACGCTTTGGTGATAGTTAGCAACAATACGTTGAAACGTTTTATTGTCTGCAAGCGGAGCAAAATAAGGGGAATCTTGTAAATACCACCAATTTTGATTGAAGTCGCTCACCCACCCTTGAGCAATTGCCGTTTCCAGTTCAGACAGTGCTTCATTGGCTTTGCCTTGTAGCGCATATAGCGATGCTAAACGAATATCAGCTTCTTGACTGCCTGCGGAATAGCTAGCTAAAAGCTGCTGTTCGAGTTTGTCAAAAATGGCATTAGCGTCTTTTTTCTTCCCTGTTTGATTCAACAATGCGGCATATACACTCCATTTTTCAAACGACAAATGGTCAGGAAGTGGGGATGAAGAAGGTACCAACGCAAATTGATGCGTCAACGACATTGCGTCTTCATACTTCCCTAATTGCCAAAGAGCGTAAACAACAGATAGCTTAAATCTTTCATTGTCTGGGTAATCGCGTTGGCGCTGTAACAGAAGATCATAGCTTGTGTTTATATCTCCATTTGCGCTTAGCTATGGCTGCATGGGTGTATAAGTCATAAAAGTTAGGACGCTGGTCAAGCATTGGTTCAACTGTTTCCTCGGCGAGTTCAACCACTCCCAAACTCAAATAAAATAAGGCTAATGCATTGCGTTGGTGTCCAAGTAGCTTCGTTGGAAGTGGAGTTTCAAAGTGCCAGTTGGCCATTGCCGCCAAGCTCTGCTTGGTTAATTTTATGTAGCCTGCATTATTAGCCGGATGGTTACTTTTATTGTTAATAAGTTGGCGATATTGGGAAAAGCTGCGAAAGCCTTCTTGCACTTGTCCAAGCACCATTTTAATTGTGGCGATCTTACGATAAACATAAGGGCAATCTACACATTGTGTTTTAGCGAGTGAGGCTTGCTCGAGCGCATTTTTAATCTTTCCTTCTGCAAAAAGTATATCGCTGTAAGCCAAGCGTGCACTAGTTAGTACATCAGTAGCCTCAAATAAAGAATCGTCGATATGGTGTAATTGGTGTTTTGCATTGATAACCTCGATTAAGCGCTTGCCCGCGTCGCCAAGCTTGCTCTCAGACGCAATAGCAAAGGCTTTGTTACTCCAGAACTCACTGTCATCAGGAGCAAGTGCGGCCTTTCTTAAATAACTATAGGCTAATTCTATTTTGGGAATAACCCACTTGGGGTTTGCAGCAATAAGCAATTGCAGCCTTTCAATTGCCTGATCAATGCCGTCACTGTCGTCTCTATAAAGCTGATAACGTGCTAGTTTTATCTGTGTTGCGGCATCTTCATTGGGCGCTTGGTAACGCTTTTTACTACTCACAATAGCGGTAGTGGTACTTATCGCGATTATGAAAAAGAGAAACCCTAACATGCCCCTCTTTTTCTTTGGTTTGTTTCGATGCACAGGACTCTTTGGTGCAAACGAACTTGCCTCGTTATTGCCTGTAGGTTCTTCAATATCTGAAAATAATGGTGTAGCAGGAACCAACAGACGATAACCAACTTTAGATACGGTTTGGATATACGTTGGCTTGCTCGCTTTATCCCCAAGGGCTTTTCGCAGTTGCCCTACTAGGTTGTAAATAGCATTGTCGCCGACGATTTCTTTGGGCCAGATAGCTTGATTAAGCTCATCAAACGTTACGACTTGTTGTGCGTTTTTGCAAAGATAAACCAGCAAGGCCATTACTTTAGGCAGTAAAACAATATCACCTTGTTCACTGCTTACCACATTCTCTTTCACCTTTATTTTTAAGGGACCGAGCTGGTAGGCTTGGGCTGTATTATTGTCGTTTTCCATGGCTTATCAGCTGCTGTTAGAAAAATAATAGAATTTCTTAAGGACTTGTTTCGACTAACAATACTAGCATGCATTAACGAATTCAATTTTACGATGTAAGGACAACATGAAACATCCCATAATGTATCTTTTGGTACTGCTATTGCTGCCAATTTCTATTGCTTTTGCTGGTACTGATACGAGTTTTCGCTGCGCTAGTATTCATAATGCCGTTAAACCCTTTATTGAAAATGGGGTATTTGCTGGGAACCTGTCACTGTCTCAAAACGGTAAGGTGGTGTGCCGTGTAAGCGCAGATGTGCGCGCAAACGGTTATTCTATTCAAGCAATAAAGCGGGATGCTGTGTTTCCTGTAGCGTCATTGAGCAAGCCTATCGTGGCCAGCCTAATTCTCAAACTCCAAGAAGTAGGGGCGTTGTCGACAAAGGATACCCTAGCTAAGCATTTGCCTCATTTTGATGCGCCGTGGGCTGACAGTGTTACGTTGCACCATCTATTGTCAAACCGTTCAGGACTAGCCAATCATTTTGCACTACCTGAATGGCCTCAAGGTAAATACAAACAACCTATACCACACGAAACGCTGCTTAATGACATTGCAAAGATGACGTTGCTGCATGAGCCCGGATCAACGTATTTGTACTCCAATTTGGGCTATTTGTTATTGGGTGAAGTAATCAAGTCGGTGACGAATGTAAGCTTAAGTGAAAGCTTAGAAAAAGTGGTATTCGCGCCTTTAGGCATGACGCATTCGGGACTGTGGTCTGATGGAAAAGACAAAATCGTTAACGAGTATTTATGGGGGGCACACGGTGGTTGGAAAGCTAACACCTCACTCAATATGCAAGTATTTAACGCTGGTGCTGGTATTGTTTCCACATCCGATGATCTGCATCGCTTTGTCGATACCTTGCACCAAGGCAACTCTCTATCTACCCAAAGTAGGGCTGAAATGTTTGACGATGAGACGCCGTATGGATGGAACATAGATGACAAGCGTCTTGCTACAGGTGAAACACTGCGTGTTCATTACTACAACGGACAACTTCAAGGATACAGCAGCTTTATTTATTATGTTGTGGATAACAATATAAGCATTGCTTTACTTAACAATACATCAATGGGTTTTGAGCACAAACGGCTGTTAGTTGAAAGCGTGCTTGAAGCGTTTTTGGAGCAGGGTGCGGTTTTGGAAACGGGCTCCCATAATGAAACAAAATCACCGTTTCCTTCTCCGTCACTTCTACTCAATAAAGCGCTACTAGAACAGCGGTGGGACGAGACCTTTGACAGGTTATCAACGGTGTCCTTAGTGCAGCCGGAACAGGCTTTATTAGTCAACGACCTTGCTATGCAACTAAATTGGTCTGCACATGCCGACAAAGCTATTGACTTGTTTCAATGGCTGGTGAGGAGCTTTCCTTATCATGAAGGTTTGAAACAAAGGCTTGATAAAGCATGTGTACGAACGCCAAAAGCGAAACGTTGCAATAAGCCCGAAAGTGCCAATGTGGGTATGCAGGTATTGCCGTTTAAAGATGAGACAAGGCACGCGTGGCGAAACCAACTTGCCCGCCCTATGACTACGCACCTATTTTATCCGTCCGGCGAGGGCTGCGTAGAGCAAGTTACACTTGGTTCGTCTCAAGCGCCCGTCTTTAATGCAGGGCACGTCGTAAAAAATGGCACGCCACTATCGGGTAAGTATCCGCTTGTCATGATGTCTCATGGCACCGGAGGTTCTGCCCTTCAAATGTTGTGGCTTGCTGAAGCCTTGGTAAAACAAGGGTATGTAGTCGCTGCGGTCAACCATCATGGCAATACAGCTATTGAAGATATCAAATACCCAGAAGGTTTCTTGTTGTGGTGGGAGCGTGCCCACGACTTAGTATCGGTACAGGCTAAACTGGCTAATAGTCAGAATTGGAGTAAGTTGATTGATCACGAGCGAGTGGCTGTCATCGGTTTCAGTTTAGGGGGCTATACTGCACTTTCGGCACTAGGAGGCATTACTAACAAGGAGCAGTTTGATGCGTATTGTCAAAAGGCCACTAACGACTTCTCTTGTCAGCCTCAGCCAGAATTCCTAACGGTGCTTGATGCGTTTGAAAAGATAAAAAAAATGAACAGGTTTTAGCAAGCCAACAGCGCCAAAAAAAACGTTTTTTATTAGCAAACGTGAAAGCGGGCGTGGTAATCGCTCCCGCAATACTTCACGCTTTCGAGCCTGAATCAATGACTGCTATTGAGACGCCAACGCTGTTTATTACAGGAACACAAGATACCATTGCGCCAAGTGAACCCAATGCTATTTACGCCAACGCACTATTGCAACAAAGTGAGGTTAAAAGCATTGAGCACGCTGGCCATTACAGTTTTTTGTCGACATGCACAGACTTTGGTAAGACAACTCTTGAACACCTTTGCCACGACAGCGAAAAAGTGACTCGCCGCGATATCCATGACCGCGCTATTGCGCACATTGTACCGTTTCTTAAAAAGCACCTTTAGGTGGTTCTCGTAGCGACATTTGATCATCAATGATAGACATAAGCTCGTTGGCATTAGGATGGCGCTTAGAAATGATGATGTGCACAGGCAGCTCCATCAGTAAGTCTACGGTAAGTGTTTCATCAAAAGCGTCTGAGCGCTCGTTAAGATAGGTAAGGAAGTAAGGAAGTTTGTCTAGTTCAACGAGGCGCATTCCTTGAGAAAAAGTCGCCACATTGTAGCGTTTTGAAAGTGGATGTTGTGTCTGCAAAAAGCGCTCGATATACGAAAATGTGTTGTCTGTTATGGCCGCATATGCCACGGAACGCATTTGCTCAATCTGCGTTATGGGCGGCGTTGCTTGTTTTCGAATTGCGCTTAAGTTAATGCTGTAAAGAGCTTCTTCGCTGACTAAAAATTGACGTTGCAGTGCTTTTGTTGGGCTTACCGCCGTGCTGATGTCGTAGCGCCCAGCGTGTAGGTTATCCACGCCTCTATTTATTGAGTCAAAAGCAAATGCAATCTTGTAGTTTGACTGCTGAAAAAGCGCAAGAGCACGAGTAATAGCGATGCCTGAAGCTTGCCCTTCTTCGTCTATAAATTCAAAAGGAGGCTGGTTGGAGTAATAGTAGGTTATTGTAGGCGGCACTAATGAGGCTTCTGCATACGCACATTGCGCCCCTAGTACGTTTAACAATGCAGCAACCCACACAGCATGCAAACATACAGTGAGCTTAAGTAAGCGTGAAAGCCCTGTCATGCGCTGTATTATAAAAACGTATGTGGACATAAACATCTTGTCTCTTAACGATCGTCTTTAACTACCTTGACGCTAAGTATAGTTGATAAAGCGCAACTTAACCGCGAAAAGGGAGTGCTGCTAAAACAAAAGAGAGCATTAGCGAACAGTATTGTTCGATATCGAACTCAGCGTAGATTGCGTACCTTGCTCGATAGATTTAAGTTTATGAAATATATCCCTTTTTTATATTGGCATGCCTTTTTCATTGTCTGCTGTAAATGAAAAGGGAAGAGCAATATGAAAATTGAAATAGCACAGAAAAAGTCGTTTAAACGCTGGTATGCAATAGGCTTATGCATAACTGCCATCGCTTGCGTTACTTTTTTCTCGATGATGAAAATGCGCTTGTCGTTTCTGCTAACGATGTTGATATTTTGAAAGTAGAGCAAGGGAATGTAGATTTGTTTAGCCAAGCATTTGGCGAACTGTTTTCAGAGCAAGAGCGCTTGCTAACCTCGCAAGCGGCAGGGAAAGTTGCAGAGATTTACCTTCGGCCAGGCACTCAAGTTCAGCCAGATACGGTTATCTTGTCACTTACTAACCCAGAGTTAAACCAGTCCTATCAATCAGCGTTAGGTGATTATAACGCGAGAAAAGTTCAGCTTGAATCGTTTGAATTAGAACAACAAAACGAGCGATTAGATTACAGAAGCCGAATGGCCGACATTGAGGCCGCCTTAGAGCGTGCCCAGCTTGACTTGAGTGTAAATACACAGCTATCCGAACGTGGTGTATCAGCTAAGCTTGAAATTCAGCGTGCAGAATTAGCGGTAAAGCAAGAAGCGAAAAAGTTAGAATTTGAAAAGCAAAAGTACGAACACTTCCTCAAAGTGCAGGCATTTCAGCTTAAGCAACGCCAAATTGAACTTGAGCAACTAAATCAGCAAGTAGCCTTGTTACAACACCAGCTGGACGACATGCAGGTAAAAGCTGGTATCCATGGAACGCTTCAAAGTTTGGACGTAGAGATAGGTCAAACTCTGCCACAGGGTAGCGTGTTAGGCAGAGTGGGGTCAGTTGATAAGTTATTGGCTAGGTTGCGCGTACCACAGCATCAAGCTGACCAAATCACCGTTGGTGCTCCCGTCGAATTAACCACGCGTAAAGGGCAAATTTCCGGTGAGGTCAACCTTATTGAATCGGTAGTTAACAACGGTGTGGTTATCGCAGAAGTGCGACTGACCAGCGCACTTCCCTCTGATGCAAGACCCCTAGCCCCAGTCACCGGACAAATTTTTATAAAAACGCAACACGATGCGCTTTATGTGACCCAGCTCGCCGGACTAAGGCCGCTGTCACAGCTAGACAGGTTTGTTGTAACCAATGACCAAAACCAAGCAGAAAAACGACGAATTCAATTGGGCGACCTTACAAAAGGCAAGCTCATCATACAATCGGGCATAGCCGCAGAAGAGCGCTTTGTCTCACAAATGCAAGACGCGTGGACAACACACGACACAATGACAATCAGACAAGAGGGATAAGCAATGAGTAATCAAGCTGTAGTTAGCATGGAAAACATTCATAAAAAGTACGTAGGTTCAGAAATTGAAACGCATGCCTTACAAGGCGTTTCACTTAACATTTATAGCGGCGAATTTGTTGCTATCACTAAGCCCGTCTGGTTGCGGAAAATCCACACTACTTACCATCATGGGGCTGCTTGACAGTGCAACAGACGGTAATTTCCAGATCAGTGGCATTAATACGCAAGGTTTGACGGTAGACCAAAGAACGCAGGTGCGAAACCAGCATATTGGGTATGTGTTTCAGTCATTTAACCTAATTGACAGCATGACAGTATTTGAGAATGTCGCGCTTCCTCTAGAGCACAGAGGCGAAAAGCCTGATGTTATAAAGGCTGCTGTTGTGGATGCGCTAGATAAAGTGGGCATGCAGCACAGAATCAACTACAAGCCTAATCAATTGTCGGGTGGACAGCAGCAGCGCGTGGCAATTGCTAGAGCGCTGGTAGGAAAGCCTGACTTAATGTTAGTTGATGAACCTACCGGTAACCTTGATACCAAAAACGGTGATGCGGTGATGAAGTTATTGATGGAGCTTAATCAGCAAGGCTCGACCATTGTTATGGTGACTCACGATAGCCGATATAGCGGCCTAGTTAACCGACAAATACAGTTGCTTGACGGCAAAATAGTGGGTGAAAAGCAGGTGCAATTCGAGCGTGAGCAGGGGGTTGCATGAAACTCTATATCAACGCATTTAAACAAGGCATAGCGCGGATTTTTACCCTTCCTCGCTTAAGTCTGCCACTTATTTCTACCTTAGGGTTAACGCTGGCTGCAGTACTTACCGTAGTAGCGGTTGCTAATACACTGCTGTTTAAGCCTTTGCCTGATGTGGATGAAAATAATCTCCATAACGTGGATTTACAGCTAGCATTTCAAAAGGGCTTTGATGTTCCGTTTCTTAGCGATCTGCGAAGGATTGCATCAATGCAAGAGTACTTTGGAGAACAGTTAGATTGGGCCTATTTTTCGCCGCGAAATACGAACGTAAGCATTGTAAATAGCGAGCTCGAAGTAACAATGATTAATGCCTCTATGGGAACCCCCGAGGTACTTGGGCTTACATTATTGAGTGGTGCTAGCAGCAAAGCTGATAACGCAGAAGAAGGCGTATGGATATCGAAAGGTTTGTGGCAATCGTCTTTTGCAAGCGTTACCGATTTATCTAATACACGACTAAGGCTTGAAGGAAATGAATATCCCGTATTAGGTGTTTACGATAATTTTAAGAGTATTAATTCACCTAGTTTAAGAGGCGATGTTGCAAGTAACCAAGTATGGCGATTTCGGTCACTAGAAAATAGTTTGGCTTCTCCAGATTCTCTCAACTTGAATCTTGGTCCACTCACAGTTGTGCGAGGACCCGAGAGTGCCCTGCCTAAGGCTGACGAAATCGTTCAATGGTTTTCAGACTATGTTGATGAGGCAATTACCGTTGATGGCGCTAGAGAATTTTTCAAAAGCAAACAGGTAACTGCTCATACATCTACCTATCGTGATGCGTTTATCGGCGATAGTGAACAGCTGGTTTTTGTTTTGATTATTGCGATGATCAGCTTGCTTGTAATGGCGTGTTTGAATTTGCTCAATATGTTTATCGCCCACTATCAAAGTCGAAACAAAGAGTTTGCCATTCAAATATGCATGGGTGCATCGCTCAGCAAACTTAGGGCACTTATTTTCGTTGAAAATCTTCCGATGTTTCTTATGGCGAGCTTGCTTGGCCTTATTTCTGCAGGCTGGTTAATTGAAGCCTTACCAATACTTGCAGGCGATAACCTACCTTTACTCGACCAAATTTCGGTGAATATGGGAAGTGTATTTATAGCGCTGGCTTTTATCATACTTATTAATATTGTATTCGCGGCTGTAGCATTACTCTACGTGGATAAAACGGCGCTCACTGAAAGCCTGAACTCTAGTGGTAAAGGAACACCTGCACAGCAAAAGCAAACGGTAAGTAAACTGCTAATGGTTGTACAGTTGTCGTTGGCATGCGTTTTACTTACAACAGCGAGTGTTTCGGTGAAGGATAGCTATAACAATGCATATAGGAGTCTTGGTTACAATATGCTTAACGCATATGAAGTCAGTATGCCAGTGACAGACGAAACATGGCAGGCATCTCTTGAAGAGTACGAAACTTATCAGGGAAGTGAATGGCAGCAGTTGAGAAGTGAGATGGTGGAGCGTCTATCAACACTTGGAGGTGATATTTTTGATATCAACGCACTTCCGCTTACAAATAACGTGTCGATAAGTGTTTTTCCTGATTCTGAAACCTAGTGAATCTGTGATGATTCGTCCCATGATGTGGGATGAAGGAATGCTTGATGCTTTTGGAATTCCAGTGATTGTCGGACGAGACTTAACTAAAGAGGACATGGGTTTGCCCAATGTACTTGTGTCGCAATCATTTGCAATGGAGCATTCCAACGATACTGAATGGATGTCAATTGTTGGTAGTGAGGTTAAATTAGGGGAAGATGACGATGATATCTTCACAGTAGTGGGCATAGTTCAAGATACTGTTCCTATGCCTTCAAGCAGTCAAAATGTGGGGGCACCCGAGATTTACTATAGTAGCCCTACAAGATTAAGCTTTAACACGCTATCTGCTGTGGTTATTATGCCTAACGGTGAAACCCTTGACGTTGAGCAAGTGGCTGGCGTATTAAACGGCTTAGATCCAAGACTGGGTGAGGTTAGTGTAGAGTCCATGGACGAGCGTTGGGAAGCCGTCACGCAAGCCACTCGGTTGAATATGGTGGTGATCGCCGGGTTAGCTGTGCTTACACTTATGCTTGCTGTTATCGGTGTCTCGGGTTTAAGCCAGATGACCGCTGCTCAGAGAAGTTATGAACTTGCGGTTAGAATGGCCACGGGCGCTAAGCAGTTTAGGTTACTGAAGCTCTTAATGAAAGAATCACTATGGATGCTGGTGGTTGGTTTAAGTCTTGGTGCAATTGCAGGTGTTGTTGCCTACGATTACATGCTGGGTTTGTTTGAAAGTGCACCATCACTTGATTGGACTGCTGCAGCAACAATTAACGTTGTTCTGGCGTTGGCGATGTTGGTGTCTGTCGCTATTCCTGGCTGGCGCGTCATTCGTAAAGACCCCATTCGAGCGCTAAGAGAGTTGTAAATACCACCGTTGTATTTGCATTTATAAACCTCGAGAGGCCCCAGCATAGAGATAGCGCGGGGCCCAGTTTTAAAGGAGTAATATGCCAGTTACAAAAGGGCTCGTGGTTGTCGTTGACGATGATGAGGATATTCGTCTAGCGCTGTCTATGTTACTGACCAATCAGGGATATCAAGTGTTAGAAGCACCTGATCCTAGTGCTTTAGCGCGCGTTGTTGCGCAACAAAGGCCAAGCCTTGTGTTGCTCGATATGAATTTCAGCAGAGACACCACAAGTGGTGGGGAAGGGTTGGAAATTCTTACGTTGTTAACGCAGCAACACATCCCTACCGTGTTAATGACGGCATGGGGAAACATTGAGCTTGCGGTAAAAGGTATGCAGTTAGGCGCAGCCGACTTTATTGAAAAACCTTGGGATAATCAAAAGCTTGTCGACCTGGTGGATAAGCATATTTATGCGAGTGCATCTTCTTCCAATAAACTCGCGTCTACGGGTAAAACGTCTCGTAAAACTACAATTAATCGTACCAAGTCTAGTGCATGGGTAGCCCATTCACCGAGTATGCAAGCGCTTGAAGCCATGATAGAGCAAGTGGCTGACACGCAGGCAAGCGTTCTTATCTTAGGCGAAAATGGCACAGGCAAATCGCTATTGGCCGAGCGCCTTCATTACTTGTCGGGTCGACGCAATGCGCCATTTGTGTCGGTAAATATGGGGGCTATTCCAGAAAACCTTTTTGAAAGCGAGCTTTTTGGGCATGTGAAAGGAGCGTTTACAGACGCTAAAGAGGCGCGAACAGGTCGCTTTGAACTTGCTCAGCATGGCACGCTATTTTTTGATGAAATTGGAGCGCTTCCCCATGGCGTTCAACCTAAACTTTTACGCGTGCTAGAAAATAATGAGTTTGAGGCAGTGGGTTCAAGTGCCACGCAAAGTGCCGATGTCAGAATTATTAGCGCAACTAACGCAGATTTAAACGACATGGTAGAAACCGGGGCGTTTCGTCGTGATCTTATGTTTCGTCTGAACACCTTTATTCTGTCACTCCCTCCTCTTCGCGAGCGACAAGACGACATTTCACCCCTTTCCCGTCATTTTGTTGATACATTTGCCGCAAAGTATCAAAAGGAAAATCTGGTACTGAGTGAAGACGTGGAAAAGTTGCTAGTAAATTATTGGTGGCCCGGCAACGTGAGAGAGCTAGGTCACGTCATCGAAAGGGCAGTGATATTGTGTCGAGAAAACACCATTTTGCCTTCGCATATCATGTTGCCAGAGGGCAACGCGCCATCTTCAGAAACATCTCCTAATACGCTCAGAGCGTTAGATGATGTAGAGTTTGAAATGATCACGCAGGCACTTAAAAAGTATCAAGGTCATGTCAGTAAAGCCGCTGCAGCATTAGGTATTTCTCGAAACGCACTTTACCGCAGATTAGAAAAGTATCAGCTAAAGAAAGAGGACTTTGAAATTGAATAATGGCCGTTATTCAACCGAGTCGAAAATAAAACTTACTCTTTGCTGTCTGGTTATTGTTCTGCTTGGCTTGGCGGCAGCTATTGGGATGCTGCTAGACTGGTCTTTCCTTGCTGTTTTAACCTTACTTTTTTTCTTGTCCTACCCACTATGCTGGGGGGCGTGGAAAGTGTGGCAGTTCTGGCGTAGTTCATTGATGCGCATGACAGCGTATGTACAGAGTATCAACATGGGGGAGTCTGGCGTTGGATTAGCAGAGCGAGGTCATTCTTCCCTTATCGATGAGTTAGTCGTTGAGATAGAGCATTTACATTCGAAAAGCCATGCGAACAATGCGTCTAACCAATTACTTTCTATATTGTTTACTCAACTATTTGAAGATACTCCTCTTGCAGTTATCGCTTTTGATGACGATTTTTCGCTTATATACGCAAATCGCGAAGCCTATGCCATAAACGAGATAAGCCTGTTGCAAGGTATGCAGGCTACCCAACTAGGTTTTACCGTTAGCAAAGAGCAAATTTATCATCCGGCACTTGCGAAAAATTGGCGTTGTCAGTCGAGCGCACTTAACTACATGCAGCAAACTGCTTATTTATTCACGGCAGTCAACATTGCAAATGAATTAAAGCAAAGTGAGCAGGCGGTGCAAAAGAACCTTGTTAGGGTACTTAGTCATGAGTTGCGCAATACGTTAACGCCAATGTCGTCAATGGCACAGACGCTGCTATCGATGCCGCAATGGGATATCGAGCAAGTTAGAAAGGTGCTGACAAGGGTCAAAACCCGATCGGATGGGCTTTTAAACTTTGTTGAGCGATTTGCTGAGGTGGCCAAAATTCCCGAACCTCGTATGGAGCGATTTGCATTAGATGGGCTGATTGAGCAACTGAAATCTTTGTTGAGAGAGAAAGATACGCTACGCTTTGTCGGGCAAAATAGCTGTAGCGGTGACCCACAACTATTAGCCCAGGTGCTGATTAATCTGGTTAAAAATGCCATAGAATCGGTGGAATCTGGCCCCGCTGAAATAGAAATTCAATGCTATATGAAAGGCACCCAACAACATTTAATCGTCTCTGACAATGGCGAAGGTTTTTCCAATATTGAGAATGCCGTTACCCCACTTTTCACAACGAAGCTCCACGGTGCAGGCATAGGGCTTACTTTTGTAGAATCTGTTATCAGCAAGCACGGTGGAAAACTTAAGTTATCAAACAAAATGGACCGTGGCGCTGAAGTAGAACTTATTTGGCCACTGCACCGCGCACAGTTATGAGCAATCGCCGAATATTTGCCACCAACTTCCTATGAAATCAAAACGAATCAACATATGATGTCATGCAAGTTTGATTGATGATGTTTAAGTGATTAGGTAAGCAATGGTGAGGATGTGTAGTGCCTTGTTCTTTTTTTGTTCAGTTCCCTGCTACTGGCAAAAGAGACGCTGAATATAGCGGTAATTGAAACCTTGCCTGTCAATATTGTTACAGAGTCTCGTCTAGCGTTTACAGAAGAGCTACGTCGGTTACTACCTAATCAGCAGATAGAGTTTTCTGTCTATAATGCACAAGCATCAGAGCAAACTGCCGCAGACATTCTTACCTCTCTTGAAACATTATCACCGCCTGATTTAATTGTTTCTGTGGCGACGTTAGCAACGCGTGCACTGTATAAGTCCGACGCGTTTCTTGAGACGCCTAAGCTATTTATGGTGGTATCTGCACCTGTTGAGGAAGGCATTGTGCTTAGGCATTAGGTGAAGTTAGCCCTCGAAATATTACCGGTGAATCTCATGTGCTCGATGCAAAAGTGAAACTGGATATGCTAGACGGCATTCTAAGAGCATCAAACGTTCCAGAGCCCCTTACCATTGCATTGGTGCATTCAACTTACCCTTCTTCGACCAATGCGGTGAATCACCTGATGGCATTGGAAGATGACTACGAAAATATTAATCTGGTTGCGGTAAGTACACCTTTTATTGAGGGGCGTGACGGATTGCTAGAAATGGCATCGGACATTGCCACGTCGTTACATGAATATGAAGGGACGCTAGATGGTTACTGGCTCTCATCGGGGCCCCTTGTGGAATTGGACGGCTTAGTTGAAAAACTGTTTGAAGAAAACCAATTGCTTCCACTTTTTGCAGAAAATATTGAGGCCGTGAAGGAAGGCGCCTTAATTGGTGTAGTATCTGAGCCTGAAAGTATCGGTAAATCCGCGGCACAAAAAGCAAAGTTAATTCTAGAAAGAAAGTCGGCAAGAGATATTCCTGTGACTAAAATGGACGCTTACACCGTGGCAGTCAACGTTTCAACTGCCATTAAGTTACAGCTGCCAATTCCTTCGAACTATTTGAAGTTGTCTAAGAATCATATCTACCAATAAGGCCATCAAAAAGTACTCATGCGTATTAAGTCAAAGCTTCTTGTTATTTACATCCCTATTCTATTGCTTGGGATGGCACTGACTGGCTATTGGGCATACCTCACAGCTTACGAGTCGGTCAAAGAGCGTGAATATAAACTGTTAACCCAAACGCTCACCCTGTCTGTGCTTAAAATGATCGAAGAGCGCAGGGAACTTTTGATTGACACCGGCTTAGAGAATGAACCTGTTTTTACCAACGCTTATCAGAACGAAGTGTTTGAAGAGTTAAAGCTGCTTAATCAGACAACGGGAAGGCATTTTTCTGTTAGTAATCAAGGCACGGGTGATATTGTTTTCAGCACGCTCAGTGAAAGTGCTGTGCCCGATACCGACGATGCACAAAAGTCGACAATAGCTGGCTTATTAGTGGCGTTTGGCGAGTCATATTCGAATAATCAGCGTGTATTGTTTGCTTGTGCAAAGTTCGAACCTTGGCAATGGAAAGTGACCGTAATACAGCCAGCGAATGCATTACAAAGCTCGTTGTCAAAAATAGCCTGGATGACTGCGCTGGTCATCTTATTTGCAGTTGCCACGGTAAGTTTGATTATGGGGCGCGTCACTCAAGTATTGGTCTTGTCCCCCATCGAAAAGATAAAGTCGGCTGCAAGTCGCATTGCCAAAGAACATAAAGCGGTAGACATTGCCTTAGAACAAGACGATGAATTAGGAGAGTTAGCGCGTGATGTTGAGCTTATGTCTGGGAAGATTGAACAGTATGTTGCTCAAGCTCAGCAAGCCAATAAAGCGAAGACTGACTTCTTAGCCGTAATGAGTCATGAGATTAGAACACCGCTAAACGGCATTCAGGGCTTAGCCACATTGCTGCTCGATACACCGTTGTCTGACAAACAGCACCGATACGCCACTGACTTGCGAGCGTCAGCTACTATCCTTGCCAATGTCATTAATGACGTACTCGATTTATCAAAAATTGAGTCAGGTATGTCTGAAGTTGACG
Source organism: Alteromonas gracilis (assembly GCF_036870955.2). Lineage (GTDB taxonomy): Bacteria > Pseudomonadota > Gammaproteobacteria > Enterobacterales > Alteromonadaceae > Alteromonas > Alteromonas gracilis_A. The sequence continues at coordinate 4,226,404 of NZ_CP145482.2, read as the reverse complement.
TTACTGAGTTTGATTTAGACAGCATGTTGTCAGATCTAATTACACTATTGGGCACCAATGCTAGCGCAAACAATACCTCGCTGAGTTACAAAAGTAAGCAGCTGTCGTCAGTCTTGGTGACGAGTGATATCACTAAGCTGCGTCAAATTGTGATCAACTTAGTGAGCAATGCCATTAAGTTCTCGCACAAAGGTAGCGTCACGGTAACGGCAAAACTGAAAAAGCCATCAACAGCTGCCACCGCAGAAAATAATCTCGTTATCTCAGTAAAAGATACGGGTATTGGCATAGAGCCTGAACGTCTAAATCATATATTTGATAAGTTTACCCAGTCTGATTCTTCCATCACGCGCAAATACGGTGGAACGGGTCTTGGTTTGTCTATTGCAAAACAGCTTGCACAGTTATTGGGTGGGGATATTAAGGTTGTTAGCACTGTCGGTGAAGGCTCATGCTTCACTGTTACAGCAGTTGTGCAAACGCGTACTGTTCCTGAAGCCTTGCCCTCGGGGTCTGAGAATAATGTTAGTGGCTTAAAGCATATCCCCGATGGGCTTCGCGTGTTGTTGGCGGAAGACAATGCCATCAACGCTGTGGTAGCGCAAGCACTGCTAGAGCAGCTAAATTGCGAGGTAGAGCACGTAGACAACGGCTTAAAAGCGGCTACTCGAGTGGAAGAGGGCGGCATCGACGTTGTCTTTATGGATGTCCATATGCTTAGTCATGGATGGTATTGAGGCCACTCGCCGAATTCGTAAAATTAGCGGTGATAATGCCATGGTACCCATTATTGGACTAACAGCGGAAGCATTCAAAGAGCGCCATAAGTTGTTTAAAGAAGCTGGTATGGATAACATCGTGACCAAACCAGTAACGCTTGAAGCCCTAAAAGCAAGTTTGCAGGTTTTGTGGGCCCATTGACGTTTTCTGTGGACGCAAAAGCGAAACGTGCACGTTATACTAAGCTAAGGGAAAGACAATATTCGTCGATATAGAAACTAGCATTAGTTATGGGTGAAGTACGTGAAGCTAAATAAAGCCAGTGAGGTAATTCGCCTACGCGTAGCACTTATTATTGGTGCATGTCTTGTACTCGGCTTTATGGTGGCTGACTTCATATTGCTACCTGATGTCATGCACAAGCTTTATATTTTCGACCGATTACTGCTTCAGCTACCTATTATTCTTATAATGGTGGTTGCGTCTTTTTGGCGACAATTTGCCAGTTGCAAACACTACCTATTCACCTTTCTGCTTCTGTCTTTGACCTACAGTAACTATTGGCTTATTTGGGCATGCTGGCGAGACTTTCAGTTTGTGTTTCCCTATGAAGGCACTATCTTGTACGCGTTTTTTTGCGTGTTTGCATTGGGAATACCTTTTAAACTTGCCTTCTTTGCCGCCACACTCAACATTATGGGCTTTTTGTCTTTGATGTGGGTGGCACCCGTCTATGGTGACAGGGTCGGTATTTCTATTGCATTTGTTTGCGGCTCTCTCTTCATATGTGCATATGCTAAGTATCGGCTAGACCGTAGCGTCAGCTTACTTGAGCAAAGTAACAACAGATTACTTAAGTTGAGTAAGTTTGACCCCTTATCTGATCTCCTAAATCGTCGAGCATTGCGAGAATTAAGCGTAAAGCTTCTATCAGTAAGTAAGCGCCATAAAGTCTCAATGGCGGTCTTTATGTTGGACTTAGACGACTTCAAAAAATACAACGACAGCTTTGGTCACCAAGAAGGCGATGAAGCAATTAAGCTACAAGCAGACATGATGCGTACCGTTTTCAAACGCGAGACTGATATCCTAGGGCGCTATGGTGGTGAAGAGTTTATTGTAGTTGTCAGTGAAGTAGATAAGCAGCGAGTGGTATCCTTGTGTAACGCGCTATTAGCGCAATGGAAGGAGGCTAAACTGCCCCACGCCAAAGACGCTAAACACAGTATTATGAGCTGTTCAATTGGCGCAGTGCTGGCAATGGACGTCAAAGACGTCAAATTAGATACCCTAATTGATAAGGCTGACCAAGCACTCTATGAAGCAAAAGAAAAAGGAAAAGCCTGCTTCGAGCTTCAGGAGCTTGCTAATTTATAGGCCACAGCAAAGATCGTTGCGGCGGCTGTTAACAAGTTGATGATCTTGCGTTAACTCAATTTTATCAAACTTGTTTATAAATGCGTCGAACGTGTTCGTATAATTGTAAAAAATGAGATAAAAGTGCGTAAATAGCGTTTACTTGCATTGAACAAAAGTACTCACATCCGTAGAATGCCCCGCTGCAATTTTCCCCTATTATTATGAGTATCTTATGAAGCAACAGTTTTCTTTACGTGCCTCAGTTTGTTTAGCGCTTGCTACTTTAGCCTCTTCTTCAGCGCTGGCTGCGGGTTTCCAAGTTAACGAACACAGTGCAAATGGCCTCGGTCGTGCTATGGCAGGTCAAGCCGCAACGCCTGAAAACGCCTCTATCCTTGCTACAAATCCGGCCGCCATTGGCGTATTCGAAGAAGCTGAGTTTAGTGCTTCTGTTAGCTTTATCGATCCTAATGTGGATATCAGTGGTTCAGTTGACTATCAATTAGGCGGTCAAACTGTGGGAATGGCAGACGCCAGTGAAGCGGATATAGCGGATACTGCTTTTGTCCCTGGCTTCTTTTACACTCGCCCAGTGAACGAGAAAGTGTCTGCTTAGGTTTTGGTGTTTTCACAACGTATGGTCTGCGCTCAGATTATGGCGACGATTTCAATGCGCTTCACTTTGCTGATACAGCAGAGGTAAAAACTGTCTCGTTTAATCCAGCAGTTTCATACAAAGTTAATGAAACACTAATGGTAGGTTTTGGGTTAAGCGCAACCTTTGCCGATGCTGAAATTAGCTCTGCGGTATCACCTAGTTTGTCGCCTATCTTAAGTGGTGCACTTCAAACTACGGTACCGTCTACAACGTCTATTTTTAAGCTTGAAGGAGATGATTGGGGCTACGGTTGGAACGCGGGTATTTTCTGGCAACCAACTGACATGACAAACATTGCATTTTCTCATCGCGCAGAAACTAAGCTTGAGCTGAGTGGTGCAGTAAGTTCAAGCTTAACCGCTAGTTTAAATCAGCCGGGAAGTTTAGATCTAAACTTAGCGGCAACGACAGAGCTTGCTGTTAATCAAAAAATTAACCAACAGTGGTCAGTGCAGGCGAGCGTTGTATTCACTGATTGGAGCACCTTTGAGAAACTTGAAGCTAACCTAGCAGATGGCACCGATTTTCTTATCAAACAAGAAAACTTTGATGACTCAATGCGTGCAGCATTCGGTGTTACTTACATCATGAATGATGAAATTACGCTTCGTGCAGGTTATGCCTATGATGATGGTGTAGTAACCGTAGAAAACCGTTCGCTAAGTATTCCTGACACTGACCGTCATTGGGTGTCTGGTGGCTTAACTTACACAATGAGTGACAATACATCGATTGATGCTGCTTACGTGTTTATTGATGGTCGCAAAGCTGACATTGATAAAACCCGAGCACTTAATGCTGATGGCTCGTTTACTTCAACGTTTGTTGGTTCTCAGTCTGCTACTGCTCACATTCTAAGTGTTCAGTTAAACACGCGTTTCTAATAAAAGCATAAGCTAACTAAGAAAAATGGCAGCCGTTGGCTGCCATTTTTTTATATTTGCGCAAAGAGGTTTTGTAAGCAGTCTATTGCAGCACTAATTTTTTTCGGGATCCGGTCACGCTTAGGCGTAACGGCATACACAGTGTAATCGGGTAGTGACCAGTCGTCTAAGAGCGTTTTCATTTCTCCTGTGCTAAGCAAGTGCCTAACTTCAGGCTCTGGTAACACGGCGAAACCCACACCATCGCGAGTTAATTGAATCAAGGTTTGCATTGAATTGACGTCGATTCGCGACGCATTCAGATCAAAGTCTACCTCTTCATCATGTCGCATTGTGTAAGCATCGATATTGCGGTGGCTAATGTAGGTATGTGACTTTAATTGTTCAGGCGAGTTTAATGGTGTGTTGGCAAGCGGGTGTGAAGCTGAGACACAGAGCTTGCGCTGCCATGTTGCTAAGGGCAGGCTGCTGAAATTGGTGTCTGAAACGGGCTCGAAGCACAATACCAAATCTGCTCCATGGGTAATGATATCTTTAAGCTCGTCGGTCAGCGTGAGTGAAACGGAAAGCTGTGGAAACGTTTTGCAAAGCATATTTAAAGGTCCACTTAGCAAACCACCCCCAAATCCCTCTGGCGCGACAATATTTATTTTACCTGTTGGGTTGTCTTGCAAACTTTCTATTTGCTGCTGTGCAAGCAACGCATTGTCGAGCATTTTTTTACAGTTATCGTAATAAATTCGACCTGCTTCAGTTAGGCTCATGTTACGCGTGTTTCTATTAAACAGACTGAGTCCAATGTCTTCTTCTAATTTTCTGAGCTGTTGGCTTATTGCGGACACTGTCATTTCGAGTTCGCGTGCTGCAACACTCATGCTCCCGCTATCAGTTACAGTAACGAACACCTGTAGTGAGCGTATTAATTTTGAATTCATGGCGCCTTCTTCATCCTTTCAATGGCCTTTTTTTCACTGTCGCTTCCATTTTTATTCTAACGTGAGCCGACACTCATAACTGTAACAATTTGAATAAGCGGACGCACTCTTGCATGTAGCAAAAAGCTGACAGTCTTTTATTCTATTAAAATTTTGCGTTGAAGTAGCTATAACCACCGCATTTTATCGCGATTGACCGCTTTTTATTTTGTCTTTACCCGATCTTCGTTTTTTGTTTTATGTGTTTTTAATGAATATTCATGCACAATTAATGTGCTTTTTGTGAATTTGTAGCTAATTTGTGTTCCTTTTGTTTTAAAAAAGTAAAACCGCATTTTTCTTCTTTTAAAGTCGAATCAAAGTGATAGATTAATGAAAAAACCAAACAGAGCGTGTTAAAAATGAAACAGTGTCGCGTAATATTTTTGATGATATTGAGTTCGCTATGGCTTAGTGGCTGCGTAATTATTCAAAAAGACGTCTTAGAAGAGCAAAGCCCTCAATTTGGCCCTGCCAGCTTTGAAGAACCTGCCTTTACCGCCATTACTGTTGCTTACGCGCCTGAAATGGAAGGGATTCTTAACAGAATAGAGAGTGATCCCGATGCGTTTATTCATACCACTACAACGATTAAGGGCGTGACCTACCGCTTAGGTACTTATCACGATGAGCCGATTTTGGTATTCGCGACGGGAATGAGTATCGCGAATGCAGCAATGACAATGCAGATGGCGCTTGACTACTTTCCGGTAAAACAAGTGGTGTACATGGGTATAGCTGGGGCTGTAAATCCTAAGTGGCAGCCGGGGGACGTGATTGTCCCTGCACGCTGGTACTATCACGATGAGAGTGTATACACCAACGAAGACCCAAATAATCCGGGCAAGTATATTTTGCCTGAATACTACGCGAAGTTCATGGAAGAACAGGAAGCGCGCCGCGCTGTGGACCCCCATCTACCGCACTATAAGCCTTTCCAATTTATTCACCCAGATGAAGTGCTAATTGTTAAGGAAGGTATGGATAAACCAAAAGATACGGCCTACTTTAGTGCCACCACTCGACTATTAGCGGCAGCTAAAAAAGCGATAAAGACAATGCCTCAACAGCGAGTGTTAGATGAGCGAGATGCAAAACTGTTTGTGGGTGGAAACGGCATTACAGGCTCTGTGTTTATGGATAACCGCGAGTATCGTAAATGGACTAGGGAAGTATTTAATGCCGAAGTAACTGAGATGGAGTCTGCCGCCATTGGCCAGGTCTGCACGGTAAATAATGTCGATTGGGTAATTGTTCGTGCGATAAGTGACTTGGCAGGAGGTCAAGAAGGCGTGAACGTTGAGAACAAGTACGACAAAGAGGTGTCTCGCATTGGCGCCAATGTTCTATTTTCAGTATTAGACACCATTGCGGATGACGAGCGCTAACATATAACGCCAAGCACCGTAAAATGCGAGCGGGGATAATGCCTTTTCGCATTTTACGTTTTGGTTAAAAGGCAATGGTGCTCAACGAATGGTACGAACCAGTTTGATGGTATTGGTTGCCAATTTTACTTCTATAAGAAACACCACGAGCGCACTGATAAGAAACATCATCGCTAGCACAAACAAAACAATGACGGGTGTTTTCAAATCTACCACCCAAAGTGAACCTGAAAACAAGGCCATGATAACGGTGCACACCATAAGTCCTGCCGCCACACACAAGCCTATTGCCCAGTTGATGACCTGAACCCTGCGCCACAATACTTTGATTTCAGCTTTTGAGCGGTCAACAATGATTGGGTCTGAAAGTGTATGTATTTGTTGTTCAGCAACCCGAACCCTATCTGATATACGGCCCAAGCGCGAAGACATTACATTCAAAAAGCCTGCAATCCCAGTGAGAAGAAATACAGGGGCAACAGCAAATTCGATAAGTTGAGAGAGGCTGGGTATAAGCGTATCCAACGGTATCCTCCAAGTGAAGTTTTGTTTACGTCATCATTATTTTTTTGGGTTTTCTGTCGCAGCAAACACTATGCCACGGGTAAGCGTGATTTACGGAAGTGCGGTGCTGGTCTTTAAATTATCGGTTTTTAACGTATGTTCAGGGGCTTACACGGTACAATACTCTATACTACGCCAGTTTTTAAAATCTGAGGATAAAAAATGACCTTAAAGCCGTTATCCCCGTTGTCGCTACTAGCAACCGCAGTAGCACTGCATTCTGCTATGGTAAATGCTGCAGATGAACAAACAGCAAAAATAGAGCGGATTGAGACAACGTCTAGCCGCATCACGGCAAAGGCTGGTGCACAGGGTTATTTAGTGTCTTCGATAACAGATGAAACATTATCTTTGCTTTCGCTTCAGCATATTCAAGAAGCCTTAAATTATGTAGCGGGCGCGGGTGTGCAACGAGGCAATGGGCAGGAATACTTACCGGCATTGCGCTCCCCCGTACTTACAGGCGCGGGCGCATGCGGCGGAATTTTGGCTGCAGAAGATGGTATTGCACTTCGCGCGGCGGGCTTTTGCAACATAAACGAACTGTTCGAAGCACATGGTGAAATGGCAGAGCGAATTGATGTGTTGAAAGGCCCTGCTTCACCGCTTTATGGCTCTAATGCTATACATGGGGTCATTAATGTTATCACGCCAGATACAACAACAGGCCAAGGGCTTCTAAGCTATGACTACGGTTCGTTTGGCTTTAACAGGATTAAACTTCGCAGTGGTAAAGATTTCACTAACAGCGGAATTGGTATAAACGCTAGCATGACGCGAGACAATGGTTATCGCGATGGTGAAGGCGTTGATCAAGAAAAGGTGAACTTGCGCCATCGTCTTAACCTAGAAAACACAACAGTAACCACTGGCCTTACTTATACTAATTTGGACCAAGATACAGCGGGTTATATTACCGGATTTGAGAGTTACAAAGACGAGGATATTGCCCAGTCTAACCCTAATCCTGAGGCCTTTCGAAAAGCGAGAAGCATGAGGCTTTGGAGCAAGGTTGAAATGGGCTTTGAAGGCGGGCACCAACTGTCAGTTACGCCTTACTTGCGTGACCAAAGCATGGATTTTTTGATGCACTTCTTGCCTGGAAAACCGTTGGAAGAAAATGCACAAAAAGGCGTGGGTGTTCTCTCTCAGTTTAATTATATCGTGAGTTCCACATTTAACATTGATGTAGGCGTGGATGCTGAGTACACCGAAGGTGAACTCATGCAATCACAAAACGCGCCAACAGTCGGGTCAGCTTTTTTGGTCGAAACCGTACCCGTGGGCAGGCATTACGACTACGACGTTGAGGCTACACTTCTGGCACCATTTTTTGCGTTGAACTGGCAAAAAGGAAATTGGGATGTGTCTGTTGGTGGTCGATTTGAAAGTATGCAATACGATTATATCAACAACATGAATGTTGGTCGTGTAAGAGAAGACGGCACAGAATGTGGTTTTGGCGGATGCCGCTACTCGAGACCAGAAAGTGGCAAAAACGATTTTGACAACTTCAGCCCTAAACTGTCTGCAAGCTACCAATTAGACGATACCACGCAGCTTTATCTAGGTGTATCGAGGGGGTATCGCGCGCCACAAGCGACAGAGCTTTATCGCTTGCAACGGGCGCAACAAGTGGCTGACCTTGATGCCGTAACTGCCACAAACTACGAGGTTGGTATCAATGGACTAACGAACAATGGGCGCTACTCATTGGCAGTTTACAGTCTTAGAAAAGATAACGTCATCTACCGCAATAGCGATTTTTTCAATATTAGCAATGGCGAAACTTGGCACCGCGGTGTTGAGCTCACGCTAAGCCAAGCTATAACCGATAAATGGTCTGTAGATATAGCAGGTAGCTATGCGCGACACACTTATGAACATAGCCAGCTGCAAGGCGAAACGGATATCCAAGGTAATGATATTGATACCGCACCTAAACTACAGATGAATACCAGACTGAATTATGACTTCAGCAGTGCTGTGCGTGCTCAGCTAGAGTGGCAGCACATTGACAGTTATTTTACCGATGCAGAAAACGCGAACGAGTATGAAGGCCACGAACTATTGCATGCAAGAGTAAGCTTTGCACTAACTGATGGCGTGGTTATAGCTGCACGTGTTAACAATTTGCTTGATACCGAATATGCCGACCGTGCTGATTTTACAAGCTTTACTGGGCCACGATATTTTCCAGGAAGGCCGCGCAATTTTATGGTCAGCGCAACGTTTGACTTATAGCACTTACTTTTAGGCCTTGATGGTAAGCGCTTGTGCTAGTTCATAGACAGGCGTAATCTTAAGGTATTAGACCTTACTGTATTAATGAACTAACTACTCTAGCGCATGGGTTGCAGTCATACCACGTATAGCTTTTGCACGTTTTAAGTGTCACAAGCAGTGGTTATACGTGGAATGATTGTAAATAGGTAAAACCCATGCAGAAAATAGTTATAGTTGGTGGCGGTGCTGGTGGTCTAGAGCTAGCCAGTCGTTTAAGCCGCACCCTCGGGAGAAAAAAACAAGCCGAAATAACCCTTGTCGACCGAAGTCGAACCCATATCTGGAAGCCGCTATTGCACGAAGTGGCCATGCGGTGTCATTGATAAGCATTCAGACGGTGTGGATTACGCAATTCACGCTGCGGCGCATCATTATCGCTTTCAGCTTGGTGAAATGTGCGCACTCGATGCCGACTCACAAACCATCACGTTAAAACCTCTTTTTGATGAAGAGGGGGCACAAGTGTTGCCTGAACGTCACATTCATTATGATCAATTGGTGCTAGCCATAGGCAGCGTTAGTAACGACTTTGGTACGCCAGGTGTAGCCGAAAACTGCTACTTTTTGGATTCTTTGCTACAAGCGGAACGATTCCATCGCGCGCTTCTAAATCAGCTTATTCGAATAAATCAGCAAGAAGATAAAGATGCACGCATTGATGTAGCCATTGTTGGCGCTGGCGCAACGGGTACCGAGCTTGCTGCGCAGCTTCACCATGTTGCTAACTTGTCAAAAGCGTACGGTATGCCGGATATGTCGGCATCACGGTTAAAAATTACGATTGTGGAAGCCGGTGAGCGTATTTTGCCAGCATTACCTGAGCGTATAGCTAACTCTGCACGCAAAGCCCTCTATAAACTTGGCGTCGACATCAAAGAGCAAACCATGGTGGCTGAGGCTGACGAGCGAGGTTTGATCACTAAAGATGGCAGTCGTATCGATGCCGACCTTATGGTGTGGGCTGCGGGTGTGAAGGCCCCTGATTTCATCACCCGTATGGGGCTTTTTGAAACGAATCGCGCCAATCAAATTCTTGTCGATAAAACCTTGAGAAGTTCATCGCATAAAAACATATGGGTGCTGGGTGATTGCTGTGGCTTCCAGCAAGAAAATGGAAAATGGGTGCCGCCTAGAGCACAGTCAGCGCATCAAATGGCGGATATTGTCAGTTACAATATTAAAGCGCTGTTCAGTAATAAAGAGCCAAAAGCTTTTGTTTATCAAGACTATGGTTCACTGGTGCATCTTAGCAAATACAGTACAGTGGGCAGCTTGATGGGGTCGCTATCAAACAGCAGTATGTTTATTGAAGGGCGTCTTGCAAAGCTGGTGTATGTATCGTTGTACAACATGCATCAATTTGCAGTGCATGGAAAAACCAAGGGGGCGCTAAAGCTGTTGGTGAAAAAGCTCAGCCATGCTATTAGCCCTAAATTAAAGCTTCACTAGAAATAAAAAAGCCCCTTCACAAAAGGGGCTTTATATTTTGCTTTGCAATAATTATTGCTTAACGCCTTCAACATGTAGCTCAAGTTCTACGGTTTGTGACGCAGGACCTAAGTCATAATCAATGCCGTAGTCTTTTAGTGCAATTGTCGTGGTGCCTTCGAAACCTGCACGGTAGCCACCCCACGGATCTTTACCTTCACCAATCTTTTTGGCTTCAATGGTAATAGGCTTAGTCACGCCGTGTAAGGTGAAATTACCCATAACATCCATCATGCCGTTACCCTTGTCGGTTATCTTTGTACTAACAAACTTGGCTTCAGGGAAGTCACTGACGTTTAGAAAATCGTCACTTTTTAGGTGCTTATCTCTCTCTGCATGGTTTGAATCGATACTGTCAGTATCAATCGTTACCATGATTTTGGCATTGCTTGGCATTTTGTCATCATAAGTAAACGTGCCTTCAAAGTCATTAAATCGACCTGTTAGCCATGAATAGCCCAAATGCTGAATTTTGAAATTGATAGACGCGTGCGCGCCTTTGCTATCAATAACGTAATCAGCCGCTTGTACGGTGCTTAAAGACAGTGCTGCCGCTAAGGCAAGTGTTAACTTCTTCATCATTTCTCCTCAATTGTTTCTATCGAAGCCGTAACATCTGCTTCATCGTGTCGTCTTTGTTAAAAAAGTGGTGTTTTAATGCTGCGCCTGCATGAAGCACAGCTAGACCAATGAGAGACCACGCCAAGTAAAAATGCACTTCACCCGCTAAGTCCTCTTGATTATCAAAAAATTCGCCCAGCGAGGGGACAGAGAACCAATTGAATATCTCTATACCGCGCCCGTCAGCGGTCGAAATTAAATAGCCCGATGCAAACAACGCCAGTAAAAGTACGTAAATTAAGCCGTGACCTACTTTGCTTAACATCTTCTCGGCTTTACTCCCATATGAAGGTGGCCGGGCCGACATAAGGCGAGTAAGCAAGCGAAAAACAGTAACAAACAACAGTAAAAGGCCAACGCTTTTGTGCCAATGTGGTGCGGTTTTGTACCAATCACTGTAATAGGTGAGGTCAACCATCCACAAACCTGATGAAAACATGCCAATGACAACAATGGCACTTACCCAATGCACGATGATAATGGTGAAAGACCACTTGGTTTTCATTGTGTAACTCATTTCTTTATTCAGTGTTCACTAGTGTATGTCTTAAACGGTGAATTAAACATTGCAAATTTTCCGAGCAACCATCCTATTTTCCAGAATGTTCTGGGCAGGGTCTGTAAACAGACTTTGGCGTTTAACGACACGTTAATTCGGTTAAGTTAGGGTGTTAAACGTGAGAAAAGCTCCTATAGTTTAATGTGTATCAAAAACACTGCGTGTTTTTAAACGCAATAAGGCGCTCAGTTGTGCGTGTACCGTTAGTTGTATTGGCCTTAATTGTGCCTCTGTTACTGTCATCACTCGTCACATTCTCAGAACTTGGAGAAGAGCTCCGCGCGGCCAAACATAGCAGTAAAGTGAAGTCGGCAAGCTCGATATCGTTTTTCACCGCACAATGGGATTTCGAGGCGGATGAGTCACACTACGATGATATCGATAATGCTGCTTTTATTTCGTTTCGTTCTTTCACCGCTTTTTTAAATAGCGGTAACGATATTGCGTCGTTACGTAGCGTGCGTTATTACGCATTTTCATCTAGCCCTATTCGAGCGCCACCTTTGCATACTTAATCAAATCATCGTCTTACAATTTTTGATTAGGAGAATTAGGTATGCATGCCTTAAATCTATATAAAACTGAAACCATAGATACGTTGGCCTGGCCTGTGGTTGAAAACACCATAACTATTGATTCATCAGCGATGACGGTATTTACCGACTTTAAAAAGCATCTGCCTCATGTTTTAGATGGGCGGACGCTTAAACAACTAAAGTGGAAGCAATAATGCGGCAGTCCCATGTGAGAATGATGCTGGTGGTTAATAGTCAGAATCGGTTCATGGGTATAGTGACTAGCCACGATGTCGGTGAGCAGCAGTTGATTAAGCGAATGACCGAGTTAAACCTTTTACGTGATGAGTTGACGGTAAATGACTTTTTAAGACCGAAAACGTCTTTAATGTCGTTTGATTTTACGGAACTTGCACGCTCAACAGTGGGAGATGTTGTCGAAACATTAAAAGATTATGGCCAACAACATTGTTTGGTGATGGACAGAGATTCTCACGAAGTAAGGGGGTCATCAGTGTTAGTGATATTGCACGTGAGCTGAAACTTCCCCTTGATATACAGGGGCGTCCAACGTTTGCTGAGCTAATTACTATCCTCGCTGCCTAGTTGGCTATTTTTTTGAAGTGGACCATACTTTGAGTGCAGTGACATTATCTGCATTCAAAGTGCGGTTTTACGCCGACTTCGATGTTTTTTGTTATATTAACCAGGCCTGAAAAAGCTTGGTGAATGCAATAAGGAATTAAGTAGAGGCGAAATTATGAAGTACGCTCATGGTGAGTATGTGGTAAGCCGTTGTGGAGCGATAATGGCAGTTCAGGCACAAGGACCTTGGAATCTTGAGTGCGTAGTTAAATTTGCTGAAGATTACTTATCAGAAAGAGAGGGCCTAGCTGGAAATCGATGGGGAGATATTGTTTTCGTGACAGGCGAATCACTATTCGTTCCAGACGCTGCCGACGCACTTAAGTCTTTAGTGAAGAGTGTTATGAAACTGGGCTTAAGTCATATTGCGGTGGTGTTGGGTAACTCTACTGTGCGTTCATCCACTAAAATGCAATTAGAAAAAATATACAATAGTCTCGGGATTGCCCACGTTTTTGTTGAAACTAATGACCAGGCCGTACACTGGCTAGAAAGTGAAGGTTATTTGGTCGATAAAAGAGCACTTGCAATTCATTATCTCAAATCCCCTACAAACCCGAATTAAGTTACAGCGACAACTGGCCTTAGTGTTATGCAGAGCATGAATGGTACGTAAATAGCATTCAAACTATCAATATGGACAAACAATAGTGCAAAACATAGAGATAGAATTATGAACAGAACGCTATTTCCAACCAGTGTAGTCACTAAGGCATTTACATGGGCTTATCAAGAGCTTGGTCTAAATATCAAACAAGCATCTGATATTCTTGGAATTTCTCCTTCTTCTCTCGCGCAAACTACTTTGTTAGGTTTTGAAAGTGGCACGCAAGAGTACCGAATCCAGCTTGCCTTTATTCGAATGTATCATTTACTCATTACTGTGTCAGAAGGGGACAGTGATCAAATGCAGGTGTGGTTCAATAAGTACAATGGTGACCTTGAAACATCCCCTTTGTTATTGTGCACGCGTAGGAGCGGAATTGAGCAAGTTACTGACCAATTACGTCTCATGAAACAGAATAAAGCCGGCGGTATGGGGTCTATCGAGAATTTGGGCCAAAACATGGCTGCCTCTGATGCCACTCCATGTGTTGCTATTCACTAGAGCGTGTTGACCTTTGCCGTACGTTTTTGCAGTAAAGTGTACGGAAAGGTCAACACGCTCTAATTAAGCGAGTGATACAATACTCTTTATAAACTCGGCACATTCCCCAGGTTGGGTTATGGGGATCATGTGACCTGCCCCCTTTAATGTATGCGCTTTAGCGTTGGGAAGTTTTTCTATTACCGCTCTAGTGTGCTGGTCTGGGTCCAAAATGACATCGTCCTGTCCATATAAAACGCCAACGGGACAGGTAATTTCATTGTATCGCGTTCTCTGACGGTGCAAACTGCCTTGGGCAGATACGGTATCTCTACTACCTTCGTAAAAGCTTCTTGAGTGCAGCGCCAGTATTCCACCTCCATTAACTGCAAAGTCATTGGGTACAGCTTCGGGATGAAATATCTGGTTCACTTGTTTTTGTCCAAACTTGACCCGTAGTGGGCTAGCAAACGCTGAAGACACAGTTTTTCTTATAGGATCGTTTGGAATATACAGCATGGTTAGCGGCCCAGCGCCGCCCTTAAGCGGTGTGGTAAGGGGGCAGAGCAAAGAAACGGATGAAATGCGAGAAGGTGCATCAAGGGCTAAACGCAATGAAATTCCTCCACCCATAGAATGACCTACAAGTGCTGCTTTATCGATATTTTCCTTATCCATCCACTCAATAATCATTTTGCTTTGCTGTTCAAACGTGGCTGAGGTATGACCGTAGCGACTAGAGAATCCGCTACCAGGTCTGTCTATGCTATATACGGTGAAGTCGTCAGAAAGTATGTCTGCGAGCTCATCAAAGTTCTTGCTGTTACCTAGCAATCCGTGAATAAGGATTACATTGGGTCCTTTTCCTTTGACGTGCCAGTGAATTATACCGCCGCTGACGGTTGTGAGTTTGCCGCTCGGTGAAAAGCTCTGCTCAATGCCTTTGTCAATTTTGCTCGTAAAAAAGAGGCCAGCGACCAATAGCGCGACAAGTACAATAAAGAGTATAACCATGGGACTTCCCTAACCAACGTGTAATTTTTAACCTATCTATTCCCTTGAATAAGGTCAACAAACTCTTGGTTATCGATCAAAATAAATAAAGCATGCACAAGGTATCTAGAGCTAGCCCGCTTTAGGTTACTCAAGATAACCTGTTACACTAACAGGTAGCGGCGTGGGTTGGGCTAGGTGCTTTTTGAATATTAATAGCTTACGAGATGTGTCTCAAAATGAGTAGCGAGTAATGGTATTGGAAATAACTTCATCGATTACTATCGATGAAAACGAAATTGATATGCAGGCAATACGAGCACAAGGTAGTGGCGGCCAGAATGTTAATAAGGTGAGCAGTGCTATCCATTTGCGTTTTGACATTTACGCCTCTTCATTACCAGATAGGCTCAAAAATACTTTGCTTGAATTGAAAGATAGTCGCGTGACGAACGATGGTGTGTTTGTTCTTAAAGCGCAAAACTTCAGGACACAAGAGCAAAATAGAGAAGATGCAATTAACAGACTGGTCGCGTGGATTAAAGCGGCGACAGTGGAAAAAAACCAAGAAGGGCAACAAAAGTAAGTCGGTCTGTGAAAGTGCGCAGAGGCGAAGTAAAAAAACAACAAAGTGTGAAAAAATCACTACGTAAGAAAGTGGAATTTTAACAACAAATAGCCTAAAGTATGAGGCTATTAAGATGTCATTTATCAAGACAACGGAAAATTCTTAAGGCACTCAATGAATATGTCTTGTGCTTGTGCTCAACATCGGAACTTAGGAAAGCATACAAAGTGACTCGTTCAGACGTTATCCCTATGGTGCTCTTTGCGGCCATCGTAGTATCGCTTGGCATCAACACACCTCAAGCAGCAAACGAGATTATCGCTCGTTTGTTCAACAAGTCTATCTCTAATAGCGAGCTTCAGCCTACAGGTGCTGATGTTGATCGCTTTCAATCAATTCTCACGGACAAGTCTGAAAAAGAAGTGCGAACCTTGTTGGCACAGCGAGCGCTTGGTATCAAAATTACAGAATCAGTGTTGGCTGACTTCGCAAACAAAAACGAAATAGAGCCAAACGACAGTGAGATACAGTCAGCTTATTCGGTGATTAAACTGTGGACCGTTGATTTAGACGACAACGGCAACTTTGAAGAAGACGAACTAGAACGTTACCGCCTCGCAATGGCTCAGGGAATGGCAAAAAGCTGGAAAGTATCAAAGGCCCTGTATGAGGCCTACGGTGGTGACGTAGTCTTTCAGCAGGATAACCCACTCACGCCAGTTGGGGCTTATCAGAAGCTTTTTGAGCAATATCGTGAAAAAGGCGAATTCGTTATTTACGATCCCGTATTCAAAGCCGCTTTTTGGTCTTCGGTTCGCATGAAATATGCGAACACGTATGACCAAGACAATATCGACTTTTCCCTACCATGGTGGGAAAAAAGTATGACAGCCTCAGACAAATAGTTGGGCCGCATATCACACGAGGCGGCCCTAGTAACTTTAATTAGTTGAAGTATTTATCTACTTCTTTTTCTGCTTCATCTCGGCTTTTGCCGTAAGCCTGTTGAATCTTACCTACTAATTCTTCACGTCGGCCGTCAATGACATCTAAGTCGTCATCGGTAAATTTGCCCCACTTTTGCTGTACCTTACCTTTCATTTCTTTCCAATTACCTTCAATACGATCACTGTTCATAACTTGCTCTCCTTATCCAAGCATTTGGTTAAAACAACTGGCGAAAAATCGTTAACCAGTCATCTAAAAAAAAGCAATAGCTGTTCCATTACATAACATATTGAATAAGAATGGTTTATGGCTTACTAGCTTGTTTTATACAGGCAATTTAAATGCAGTATTTACAAGCTATTGCAAACCCTACACGTGTGAGTTGATTATCGCAGTGTCTTCTCAAAAGCATCGCTATCCAGCCTTTTTTCTATCTTATGCTGGTCTTCGCTTCGCCCTTTTTTCCAATAGCTGCTGATGTAAACCTGTTTGTGTGGTACTGCTTTGATGTCTTTAAGCCACGTCCTTATGGCACGCATTTCAGAAAACTCACAGGCAACCCATACCGCAGGTGTCTTAAGCATGCCAGTGACATTCATTTATTGTTTTCAATAATTCGCTGGAGACTGTCCATATGATGGTTACACCGTCTGGTTTATCCATCACTTGCTTATCTTGTTCGTGCTCAATAGCAATGACAGCATACCCAAGCGTCTCTTTAGGTAGAGACGTGAGATGATTCTTAATACTGGGTAAAGCTGTCATATCTCCGGCGAATAGTACCCAGTCATAATTGGGTGCAAGCGCTTTGCTTGAGCCTGGTCCTGCAATAAGTACGGTATCACCAGGCTTTGTCGTAGCGGCCCATGACGATGCTGGACCAGTAATTCCATTATCACTGTGTAGTACCATATCTAACTCAAGCTCATAGTTGCCATCATCAAACGAACTTACTGTGTAAGTTCGCATTACCACGTCTTCTTTAGGCATCATTGATAGCGACTCAACTGGATTGCCACTAGTGTCAAAGAGTAGCTTGATGTAGGCGCCTGGCGATACTTTTGGGAAAGCGTGAAGTGAGTCTCCAGCTAGGCGAACCCTTTGCATGTTAGGTGAAACACGTGAAGTACTTTTCACGACGACATTGTAAGGTGATGTGTTAGCCATATACCACTCCAGTGTAAAACTACACATTATACATGTAAATGATAATTATTTCTATTTGTGTGGTGTGATATCAGAATAGTGACGTGAGCAAGCATTGGCTCTTTTCATATTTAATACATTCGCGTGTATGGATAGATATAGGTAAGGTAGCGTTTAGAAAAGAAAAAGGGGCTAGAAGCCCCTTCAAAAAAACACAACATAACTTGGAAAACACATTTACACACCACAAAGACGCACACTCAACGACTTTATGTATTAAGTAAGATAGCGGAAAACTGAAAAGGTTCCGCGTTTGTTCAAATTATTAGGTAAAAAAATAAATACCTAACAGCGTGGCATGTTAAGCGTTGAGAGTGGCTTGGTATTAAAGCAGTGCTTTGTAATGCGCTGTTTGTTATCAAGTGACGGGGTGATCGGTGTTTGATTGCTTGTTTACGAAGCGCAATGTCATAAAGATAATGCACGTGGTAACGGCAATAAGTAGTGATGCAATGGCAAAAGGAAAAGCAATCTGCTGCTGGTATGCAAAGGCTGCTAGCGGTGGGCCGACAATATAGCCCATAGCGGTAGTCGCTGTTATTAGGCTTGGTGATTGAAGACTGTTGAGCATCAGAGCAATAGGTTGTCGCCGCAGCGGCTAAAGCTGGATATGCCATGCCCATGCCAATGCCCATAATCGTCATTGCAAGAAACATCATCCACATGGTGCTATGCAAGAACAAGACTAAATACGCGAGAGTAAGCAGCGGAAGCGCTATTGATATCATTGCTTCTTTGCTGATCCTGGCTTTCTGCACTACGGCAAACTGCACAGAAAGTGAGGCTGCTGCACTGCACATCATAGCAAAGCCAACTTGTCGTGCTGCATCGACAGGACTGAGTTGGTAAAAGTCGATAAAGAAAAAGCCTAGGGATTGTTGCATCATTGCCATAGCGCAAAATATGCAAATACAGGCAGCAACAAAGACGTAAGGTACCCGCGAGTGAGCGGTTTCCGGTAAATTCGTTGATGTAGTAGTCGTGTGCTGTGAAACTGTTGGGAGTGCAGGTAGCTTCAAGTAAACCAACACAAGTGCCAATAATGTGAGTAGTACGATGCTGTAAAGGGGGCAAGTAAGCCAAACCCTACAAGCAACCCTGCGTATCTTAAGCCCAATGATTTGACCTACGTTGCTTGCTGAGGTTACCTTGCTAATTGCACTAACCCGACCTTGTACCGAACTGATGGCAACGGCATACCCCACTGCTGAAGGCGGTGTGGCTGACATTATAGTAGATTGCAAACTCCTACTTAATAACAGCGCTAAAAACAGATTAGTGCCGCTTATAATGCCTGAAAAGCCTGCCATCCAAGCGCTTGCGAACGCAAACGTCCCTAAGCTATACCCCGTTAAGCCTACCATTAGAATACGTTTAAAACCTGCCCGCTTGGCAACTTTACTCCATACGTTAGTCCCTAGAGCGAATATGAAAGCAGAACTCGACATGATGGTCGCAATGTGGAATTCCGTCAGAGCGGCTTCTCTACCCATAGACGGCAACGTCGTAAGCATTACGCTTTGACCAACAGAGGTAGCAAGTAGCGCACAGAACAAAATGCGAAAAACAATGGGTGTAGTGGAAGCCAGTAACACGTAGTAAAGCCCTTAAACGCTAGGCAAGTTGGACAACAGTCAGTATATCATAGTGATACTAAAAAAATGCCCGCCAAAGGCGGGCCAAAATCAGAGGTGTATAAAGGCCGGGATGGGCCTTTGAGGGGAGAGGGTAGTCGTCGGGTGACAACTCACTAACAATGTCGACGACATTATTAGTGTCCTCACAATGGTCTCGCTGAAGCAACACACAAAGTCATCCAACGAATCCAAATTGGGTCAACAATCCCTTGCTGTACAAGACATCACTGTCGGTGCTTTCGATGTAGGCACTCTAGGACTTGTCTGCATTCCTTATGAAACAAGTTCTTTGCATCCTGCGAGTTTTACTAGGTTGTCTTTAACCTAGCCTCATCATCGACCAGCGCTTAACGAATACAAAACACCTTGTCCTTAGCATCGATATTAAAACACTCCAGTTTCCTTGTTGACCGAGTCCATTTACATTCAATGTCGTCAACATCAATATCAATCACCCATGCAATCTGGTCTCTCCGTTACTAAAGCCTTCCTAGCTACACATTGCATTCTGTCTTTATCCGTTAGTCTTAACTATGCTTTATCTGTGCCAGAAGTTAATTTCTGAAAAAATGTTTATATGTTTATGATTTTTATGTGTTTTTTTGTTTTCTTTTACGTCGTATAAAAAGCTGATACACACACATTGAAAAAAGATATGTAGTTTTTTCAATGTGTGTGTCGCGTTTTACAAACAACAAAATGTGCTGGCTCGGTACTGTTTAAAAAGTAGCTTGATCTTAGCACATTAATATAAGATTATTTATATATAAGGTTAATCTTATTTGATTTGTCTTGTCTTAAGTTAAGTTGGTTCTTTGGAGTTTTTATGACAGCACTAAGTACTCGCATCGTCGAAAAGTTATTGTGGATATCTACGCATAAAGGAAAATGGGTATATGCCGCATTGCTTGCGATAGTGCTATTTTGTGCATTCCAAATGCGTCTTATCGCGATTGATACCGACCCAGAGAACATGCTCGAACGCTCTCATCCTGCGCGTACTTTTCACAATGAGACAAAACAAACCTTCGCCATGTTTGATGCCATTGTTGTTGGCGTGATTGCCCCAACAGGGGACATCTTCACACAACAAAGCCTAGTAGCTATCGATAATCTTACGCAGCATATTTTATCTATAGACGGTGTTGTAGAACGGGATGTGATGTCGTTTTCCACGGTAGATAACATATCGCAAGGTGATCAGGGCGAGTTGGTTTTTTCTTGGATGATGTCAGCACCTCCCGAATCAGATGTCGAGGCAAAAGACATTGCCTCTGCAATTTCGCGACTGCCTATGCTAGAGGGCACGCTGGCCTCGTCGTCAGGCAACGCGGCGGCTATTTATGTACCAATAAAAGACAAAAACGAAAGTTATCGCATTGCACAAGATATTCGACTGTTCTTAGAAAACAGTGATACGAGTAACAGTAATGCAGATAGTCGAGACTCAAGTAGTGCGTTGCAGTGGCACATTACGGGTCTTCCGGTAGCCGAAGACCAATTTGGCGTTGAAATGTTCGTTCAGATGGGCATTGCAGCGCCTGCGGCGGGCTTGATGATTTTTGTTCTTTTGTTTGTGTTTTTCCGCAATCTCACCTTGATTAGTGCCCCTATGGTAGTGGCGATGGCAACCGTAATCATAACCATGGGCGCGCTTATTGGTATGGGGTTTACGGTGCATATCATGTCATCCATGATTGCGATTTTTCTTATGCCCATAGCTGTCGTAGATTCTGTACACATTCTTTCAGAATTTTCAGACCGCTATAAGCCCGGTCAAAAGGCAAATGAGGTCATTACTACCGTTGTTGAGCATCTATTTAAACCCATGCTGTTCACGTCACTGACATCGTCGGCGGGTTTCTTCTCTCTCATGCTAACGCCCATTCCGCCAGTGCAGATATTTGGTGCTTACATTGGCTTTGGTATTTTATTAGCGTTTGTGATTACCCTCACGTTTATACCAGCATACATCTCGCGCATGTCAGGTGCATCACTACAAAAACTTCAGCAATCACTTCATAAAGGTAAAAGTGACACTTTGCTACAGCGCGGCATAGACCGTGTTCGTTATGTCGCACTTAACTATAAAAGTGTGCTGATAATAACGTTTGCGATGGTGTCGGCTGTGTCGGTGTGGGGCATTACGCAAATTCAAATAAACGATAATCCCGTGCGTTGGTTTAAATCTGATCATGAAATTCGTGTGGCAGACCGGGCGCTGAATCAAGCGTTTGCGGGTACTTATAATGCTTATATCGTGATTGAGAGTAGTCGCGAGGCAGAGGGCGTAGAGCGTATTTTAGCAACGTCGCAATTACCGGGTTCGCTTAATCAATGGAAACAAGAAACGCTGACACTGCTGCGACAAGAAACTGAAGATAATCGACTTAGCCAGCTTTCATTACGTATAGATGATGCGCTTTTTGAAATAACTGACGATAGCGCAATAACGGCATTGGAAGCGCTGTCTAAACGCGTAGAAACGATTAAGCGAGAAAGCAAAGTATTCCAACAACCTGAGAACGTAGCACTGCTAGCTAACTTACAGGCCTACCTTAGTGATCAAGCGTTGGTCGGTAAATCTCAATCGCTTAGCGACATTGTTAAAGTGGTCAACCGAGAGCTTCGTTCGGGGCAAGACAAAGACTACGTACTACCCACAACACAAGCGGCAATTGCACAAACACTTTTGCAATACCAGTCTTCACACCGCCCGCAAGACTTATGGCATTTTGTAACGCCTGACTATCAGAAAACGCTGGTATGGCTGCAACTAACCAGTGGTGACAACCAAGATATGACCCAAGTAATCAAACTGGTGGAAAATTACTTTGCGCAGAATCCGTTGCCAGAAGGCTTGCGCTATCAGTGGGCAGGCAAAGCCTATCTTAACGTGGTATGGCAAGAAAATATGGTGGCAGGCATGCTCGAAAGCTTGCTAAGCGCATTCATTATTGTGTTCTTGATGATGGTACTACTGTTCCGCTCACTGGTATTTGGCGTACTTGCCATGTTGCCATTGACCATCACCATCACGTTTATTTATGGCGCAATCGGCATTGTAGGCAAAGACTACGATATGCCAATTGCCGTGCTGTCTGCGCTGACACTGGGGCTATCGGTAGACTTCGCTATTCACTTTTTGGCAAGGGCAAAAGAAATATACAAAGAAACGGGCAATGTAAACGCCACCTTAAACGCTATGTTCGACGAGCCCGCTAGTGCGATTACCCGAAATGCGTTGGTTATTGCGCTTGGGTTTACACCACTACTACTGGCGCCACTGGTGCCTTACATCACGGTGGGCATTTTTCTCGCCAGTATTATGTTTATTTCGGCGCTGGTCACCTTGTTGGTGTTACCCGCGGCCATGATCATGTTCAAACGTTGGGTTTTCAAGGAGGCCTAAAATGCGCGTTACAACTGTTCTTTCTAAGAATATAAAGTTATTCACGGTATGGGGGATAGCACTGCTTGTATCAGCCACTGCGCTCGCTGCACAGCCATCAGAGCTGCAAGCTAATACAGACATGGCACTCGATGTCGATGCACTTGTCAAAAAAGCCGAGCAGGTGGCGTACTACTCTGGCAAAGACGGTAAGTCTATGGCGCGCATGCTCATTGTGGACGAACAAGGCCGTAAACAAATGCGTCAGTTTACTATTTTGCGTAAAGACGTAACCACTGAAGAAGGCGCAGATACGGGTGACCAACGTATGCTGGTGTTTTTTAGCCGTCCTACAGAGGTACAAGGCACGGTTTTTCGTGTTGAAAAGCATGCTGACCTTAATACTGATGACGACCGCTGGCTATATCTTCCTGCGCTTGATTTAGTGAAGCGTATTGCCGCAGGTGATAAGCGTACGTCTTTCGTAGGCTCTCATTTTTTCTATGAAGATGTGTCGGGGCGCGCAATCGCGCAGGATGATTTTACCTTGGTTTCTCGAACTGATACGCATTATGTGCTTAAGGCCACCCCTAAGAAGCCTCAAAGCGTTGAGTTCACCCACTATATCGTTGAAATCGACAAGCGTACTTTCTTACCAACCACCATTAATTTTTATAAAGGTGATAACAATTATCGTCGTGTTGAAGCGGTAAGCGTGGAAACTATTCAAGGCTACCCTACAGTGGTGCGCAGTAAGGTGTCAGATTTAGCTTCAGGGGGTATACCCTAATGGAGTTTAAAGGTGTGCAGTACGACGTTGACTTACCCGATAGCATCTTTAGCGAGCGCAGTTTGCGTGTGCCGCCTCAGGCATACATCAACTAGTATGTGAGTTGTTTGACGATGCCAATTAAACATGCCAAGAAAATGCCTTTTCTTTTGCTAGTATTGCTACCGATAATGCATAGCCAAATGGCGTTTTCACAACAAACTCAAAACACGCCACAAAATGCGGACCAAAGTGCTGCTCAAGGTGCTCTGCCTCCAGAAGAACAAAGCGAATGGCAAAGCGACGGTTGGGAAAACGATGTTTGGGATGAGAGTGATTGGACAGAAACTGAGTCAAACGCGCTTAATATAAGCGGCTTTGGCGAAATCGCCATTGGTAACAGAATGCAGCGTGACACGGCCCTTAATACGCAAGGCACATTGCGTGATGCACGGTTACAGCTGCGTGCAGACTATGCACTAAGTGCGTCGTCATTTTCATCAAAAGTGGATGTTTTTTACGACGGGGTTAAAAAGCACTGGCAAAGCCAAGTGAGAGAACTGGCGTGGCAGGGTAGCTTACGTGAGTTATTACCACAGAGTGTGGGAGGCAATACTTCATGGGCTAATGCCTTTGATATGAAAGTTGGCCGACAGGTACTCACGTGGGGCACAGGCGATTATGTTTTTCTAAACGATCTCTTCCCTAAAGACTACCAATCGTTTTTTTCAGGTCGCGATGACGAATATCTGAAAGCGCCCAGTACAGCATTAAAGCTATCGGGCTATTTTGAACTGGCCAACGTGGACGTTGTTTATATGCCGCAGTTTGAGCCTGATATCGGTATAACCGACGAGGTGTTCTCATTCTACAGCCCACAGACTCAGCAAAACATTGCCCCAGCCTTTAGTGTTGTTGATGAAAATCGCCCTACCAATCGAGAAATAGCACTGCGCGTTTATAAAACTGTATCAAGCATAGAGTTTGCGGCATATGGCTATGTGGGTTACAGCAAACAACCTACCGCGTTTGATATAAGCGGTCGCCCTCGCTATAGCAAAATGAACGCGTATGGCTTGAGTGCAGTTGCTTCCATTGGAAGCGGAATTGCCAACGCCGAATACGTATTTTACAACAGCACAGAAGACACCGCTGGCAGCAACCCGTTTATACCTAATGATCAAAGCCGTTTTCTTTTAGGTTACAGCCAAGAGCTTGTGGCCAACGTTAACGCGGGTGTGCAGTGGTATACCGAGTATACCCATGATGCCGCAAGGCTAGATCGCACCATGGGCACATTGGAAACCCTACAAGAAAAATATCGTCATTGGGCTACGGCGCGCCTGACATGGATGGCCCTTCGTCAAACACTTAACGTAAACGGCTTTATTTTTTATTCCCCCAGCGACAATGATGCTTACCTAAAGGCAACCGTCACTTATTCGCCTACCGATAAATGGCAAATTCGAAGTGGAATTAACCTGTTTGTCGGTGACAATCCATCCACTTTTTGGGGGCAGTTTGAAGACGCCAGCAATGCGTATGTTGCGTATCGCTATTTTTATTAACGTCAGTTTGAAAAGACTGTCAGGTCAATCGTTTGGTGTTTCTGACAGTCATCACATAAGTAAAGTGAAGAGGAATTATCATGTCTCAAGAAAAAGCTCTAACTGCATTTGCAGGTTTTATGGTGTTACTGTCGGTGGCGCTTACCCACTTTGTGCACCCTAATTTCCTGTGGTTTACCGTGTTTATCGGTGCCAATTTATTCCAGCAAAGCTTTACAGGATTTTGCCCAGCCACGCTTTTCTTTAAAAAGGTCTTAGGGCTTAAAAGCGAGCGCGAATTGGCAAATCGGTAGCAGGGCTCACTCAAGGCCCTTTAAAAATGTTCAGTAAAAAGGCCCGGATATAAAAAATACCCAGATATAAATGTCAACACCCGCCATTTAAAAGGGGTGTGCTATGGTAGTGCTATCGTTACATGCAATTTTTTTCAAAGCTATGCGAACTGACAGTATGAAAAAGTGGCTAGTACTATTGGCATTTTGGGGAGTATGTTCACCCAACACACTATTAGCAGATTGGTTTTGGGGCAATGCTAGCATTATGGGTACCAATATCGAGGTGCAAGTGTGGGCTGATAACAAAGCCCAAGGTGACGCTGCTATTGAAACCGTCTTCACTCAAATGGAGGCGGTTAACCAACTTATGAGCCCTTACATTGAAACGAGTCAGCTTGCCATGCTTAATCGCGAGGCAGCCCAGCACCCTGTAAAAGTCGATACCGCTTTGTTTGAACTTATCGAAAAAGCCAACACCTTTAGCGCGATGAGCCATGGTGCCTTTGATATTACCTTCGCTAGCGTTGGCTTTATGTACGACTATCGCAACCACGCAAAACCCGATCAAGACCGTATTGATAAGCAGCTGAACGCCGTAAATTATCGCCATATTGCGCTAGATAATGAAGAAAACACCGTTTTCTTTAACCATCCCGACGTTAAAATTGACCTTGGTGGTATAGGAAAAGGCTACGCTGTTGATAAATCGATAGAAGCACTGATTGCGATGGGGATTGAACATGCGCTGGTCACTGCAGGAGGCGATACCCGTCTTCTGGGAGACCGACGCGGTAGGCCTTGGGTAGTGGGCATTCGCGACCCGCGTAACGACGACAAGCAAGCAGTAAGGTTACCCCTTGAGAGTATCGCCATTTCGACATCCGGCGATTATGAGCGTTATTTCGAAGAAGATGGCAACCGATACCATCATATTCTGTCACCTAAAACAGGCAAGTCAGTGTATGAAGTGCAGTCAGTGTCGATCATTGGGCCATCAAGTACGATTAACGATGCTCTTTCTACTACTGTATTTGTGTTGGGCGTGGTCGACGGCATTAATCTAATTAATACCTTACCTGACTATGAAGCTATCATTTTGGATAATGAACGAAAGCTCCACTACTCGGCGGGATTAACGCAGTAGAGTTAACGTGTTCGCACAGCAAAACGAAAACGTTAGCTAGAAAAGGGGCGCTGCGCTTATCAGCCCCTTTATCCTTTACCCTTTAACCTTCATTCACCATTATTAATGGTATATAAGCCCAATTAAAAAGCGCACTATCAAATAGTGCCACTGACGATAGGTTCAAAGGCAGTTAGGCTGTCCATTAACGCACTGTTACCCAACCCGTGATTAGGAAACGTCGACGCGAACTGTCCTTGCTCTCCATGCAGAGCTAAATAATTCAGAATAATGGTTTCAACCAGCAAATTAACATTGTTTGCTGCTGGTGTTGACGCTGTTTCTACTGAACCGTCGCTGCGCATAAAGCCAAGCTGCTGATGCTGCGCCTGCATATCTGGCGTTGCGCCTATGAGCTGCGGTGCGCCGCCGGGGTTGTACACCAAGAAAAATGAGGCGGACGTTGATGAGTTGTCACCCGTCCACACTCCTTTGCCACGGCCGTTTTCTGAGTCATCCACCATACCGTTACTGAATACCGAACCATCACTGCAGACATACATCATAAGCGGCATGCCCACTCGTGCTGCGTATTCTAAGCATGCACCCATGCAGCGTCCTGCTCGGCGGTCGCGCACTTCACCGGTGGCGCGGCTACCGTCGTGATAATCATATCCGCCCATTGTAATTGTGCCAGCACCTAAGCAAAGCCATTAATTACCAACTTCATAACAGAAGCGGTTTTTCTAAACTCACCGTCACCGCTGAATTCTTCTTCACCGAATATGCCGTCGCTGCCCACAATAACGGGGTCGAGTGCAGGGTCTAGTGTTGAAGGGTCGCCAAATCGGTCGGTAATGTCTGCGCTTTTCACATATCCACAGCGCACCATGTCTTTGACGACTTCGTCAGCAGTAATTTGTGTGTTGACGTTATTTAGCTTCATATCGCTAATACGCTGAATCGACTCCATCACCGCCACCGAGTCTTGCTGACTTAATAAGCCAACTAAATCGCCGGTGTCTACAAGCCCAGTTACATCAGACGGTCTGTCAATTTTGGTGGGTCTGACGGCAGCGTCAATCATGGCTGCTTAGCGCCATTGAATTACCGCCTGAGTCGCTGTTGCGGCTACCTATCAAGGTAAGCAGTGACCCATCCGCGCCTGCGCGATTAATACCGTACATGGGGTTGTGCGGGTTGTTACCCGTATCATTTTCTGAGCGTGCGGGAATGACAGCGCCATTAATGTTGGCGCGATTAGTTACGCTGACTTTATCGAGAATGCCCTGTAAAAAAGCACTGTCGCTGTGAAACGCTAGGCCTAATTCGTTATTCACAAAGTCAGATAGACCAGTGTCAGGATTAGCAATGGACGGCACCATATCACCCGGCAGGCCTTGGCGAGAGTAGCCAGCGGTGCTCAAAAAGTCGAGTTGTCCGCCGCGACCACCTATCAGTACATTCGAGCCTGCTATATTCGCACCGCCTGCAAGATCAAAAACGATAAAGGGTATTTTCCCCGCACCTTGGGATGCAATACCACAGGTTGCTTTTAAGGCTTCTAAATCGGCTGATAGCGTGGCGTGTGCCATTTTAGGGTTGGCAAATAGGCTCATTACTGAGCCCCCCATAACCGTGGCTGCCCCCGTACAAAAACCTTGTGCGATAAACTCGCGGCGACTCATTGGGCGGCTGTGATCAAGGTGATACAAAGGAGCATCTGCACTTGCTGCTTGCTTAGGGCGTTTCTTAAAAAAGTGTGATGTAAGTTTTGCCATAATTGTTGTCCTACTGTATCAGCATAGTGGCGCTGCCAAGCACGGCGGCACAACTTGCTTTAGTCACGGTGCGCGTATATTGCGCGTCGCAGCTACTAGTACTTGAGCATTGCGTTAAACGGTCGATAAGCTGCTCGACTTCACTACGCACTAGAGCGGCATCGGCTTGAGTACCAATATCAGTGCCTAGCATTGTCGTAATAATAGGTTTGATGACGCCATCGCGAGCCGCGCCGTTAAACGCTGTGTCTGCCGGTTGCGAGAAGTCAAATTGCGGAAAATAGGCTTGGCGTAAGCTGTCACTTTCAACCAAAGTATCGCAGTATTTAATAGCAAGCTGAGTAACGGCCATCTGATTTGCCGCTAAAAAGCTGGTGATGTCGGTGACAGACGGTAGTTGTTGTTTCAACTGGCTAAAGGTCTGATTAACTGACGGTGTACTCATCGGCACGGTCGTCATTGCTGACATGCTCGCGTTTATCTCAGCGAAGTGCTTGGTGCCAATATCGGGTTGTGCCTCGAGGTCTGCCGTTTCTGCAGGGGCAGGTGGTGTTGCCTCAACACGTACATCAGTATTATCGCCGAGTACTTCAAAGGTCAAAAA
Source organism: Alteromonas gracilis (assembly GCF_036870955.2). GTDB lineage: Bacteria > Pseudomonadota > Gammaproteobacteria > Enterobacterales > Alteromonadaceae > Alteromonas > Alteromonas gracilis_A. Next base: position 4,197,793 of record NZ_CP145482.2, on the reverse strand, counting down.
GAACTCGTCTAGCTCGGGCCCTTTCTCTAAAGGAATAATGGTACCTTGTCGTGACAACGGTTGGCCTGACTGTGCCGAATACGACGCTGCGTTAATCGAAGTACTAAGCGTTGAAAACACTTGTCCCGCGAAAGACTCTCTGCCGTTTATGCCTATGCGAATACCTTCTATGGCTATGTCTGGAATCTGCGCATAGCTATCAAGAGAAATAAAGAATGGCTGAGCAAAAAGGTAGCTGTAGCTATCAAATTGGCTTACCTCAAAAACAATATAGCTTTGTGGTACGTTGATAAGGTCACTAATGCCAAACAGCAAGAAGTATTGCTGGCCAACGCCCGCATCGAAGTTTTTGGTAATTTCATCATCGGTTAATGTACGGTTGTGAACCGCAACCATACGCAGTGTGCCTGCCCATGGAGAGTCGCCTGATACTTCGCTGCCCAGTACAAAGGCAAAGCTGTCATCCCAGTCAAGGAAGTTGCCACCCTCAACATCATCTATATCGTCAGTAAACTCGCCGTTAACGTAAATTCTACGACGATTATTGGCGTCAATATTTACCACAACATGTTGTAAGGCCGCTTGTAAATCTTCGTCGGCATCGGCAGTTGATAAGGCGGGTTCGCCATTTACATCGGTGTTTTCATTGCGTAGCAGCACATCGTAATTGTATAGGGTTTGGCCGAGCGTGAAGTTACGGCGGTCGCGCCCGCCAGAGTAGCTCACAATACGCGCTGGGCCTTCTTGAGTAACATTCGCTGGTGCTACCCAAGCTTCAATCGCAAATTCGCCACTACCTAGAATGAGATCATACAGTTTTCGGCTGTTGGTGGTGCTGCCTTGTGCTTTTCCATTAGCAAACTGCACGCCGTAACCGCCTACCCAGTTGTAGCTGCCCGAGAGTGTCAAATCGAGTGCCGGATCTACGCCTGACGTGTCAAATGCCGTGTTCCCGCTACTGGTTTTAAATTCCCATTTTGCAATTACATATTGCTCGAATCGTCCGCCACCACTGGCTAGGGTTCCGTCAAATAACGATAGAGCATCAGAGTTAACAAGGTTTCCATCAAGCTCAGTGAGTTCAATATTATCTGACATCTGTGCAATCGCCATGCTAACGGCACTGCCATCTTGCTGGCAATCACTCCAGCAATTGTGAAACTCATCGCGCAAACGCACCACAAAACGTGAATCGTCCGGTACGTCAAGGTTCATTCGGTCCTTCGCGGCTTCATAGGCTTCATTAATATCGCTGGATGAAAAGTAAGGTGAAATAGGAATAGTGGCACTATTGGTGTGACAGCTAGCGCAATGCGTTTGCAGTATGGGATACACTGTACTTTCAAAAAGCGCAGGGCTTTCTGGAAAGTTTTTGGTCGAGCCCGGTGCTCGAGCAACAGGGGCTTGCAGCTCTATTTCGGTGGCTTGGTTTTGCGCATCAGAGTCGTTGGCCCAATCGCTAATCCATGTCGTCATAATGTCAGCGCAAGCGCTGTCGCTGGTGAGCCAGCAGTTATGACCGCCACCAACCTTAGTGACCAAGCGAGAGTCACTAGGCTGTGCTAAATCTACCAAGGAACCCGTGTCGGCATAGGCGAGATTAATATCATCATTGCGGGCAAAGGTTGGCGACTGTGCGCCTTGAGTATGACACGCGCCGCAGCGGTCGGCCGTGGCAATGTTATCCCATAGTGCACGTTTGAAATTCGCTACATCATCTGTGCTTGCAGCAGGTCCTGCATAGTTAACCACAGGCTGTTCAGTTGGTGGCGGTAGAGGCGTGGGTTGTACCTCAACATCACTGCCACCACATGCGCTTAACAGCGCTGCAAGTGTTCCAATGGCAACAGCGCGAAAACGGTTAGGGTTGAAGAGAAAGTGCGCCATATTTATTCTCCTTTGCAATAGTTCGCAGCATTGGCGAACACAGACTTCATTTGATAGCCAGAGGCTGCAAATTGAGTTTGCATCGCGCTAATCTGCGTGCGATCTTCACTGTCTTGAGGTTTGCGCAGACACACTTCCTCGAATACTTTTGTGACCTGGCATTTAGCAAACTGTTGGCTATTTGCCAGTTCTTGTCCCATTGATTTAGCACCGTTCCCAGAACCCGAAAGGGCGTTTGACCAGCCAAGATTAAAGTTGGGTCCGTTTCGCCAGTAGTTGTCCCAGCTATCATCTAATGTCACAAAACCGTGAATAAAGTTGTTACCGTTGATGCGATATTTTTCTTGAACGCGAGAGCCTGTCACAGAGTCAGTTTGACCTTGTGCGTTATACTGCAGTGCGCCGCGCTCGCCGTCTGGGTCGTTGTCTACATCGTATTGATAGTTGTAATAAGCAAACGCTTGCGCCAATGGGTCCATACCAGAGTGACAACTTACGCAGTTGTTGTGGAATAGCCTACTGTCACCGCCCGGACTTCGGCTAACGTCTTGTCGAATGCGATCTGGTGCGCGGGTAATATCAGCAACACCTTCTAAATCGGTGCACATATGGTTCATTAGAGTAAAACGAAACATGGCGCGATTAGTTCCGTCTTTGAAAAAGGCTTTTGCTGCTGCGCGCGTGGTCATAACACCTGCTGTAGCATCTGCAGGAAGTCCCGTTGTTGCTGACTGCGTGGTTCTGACTAGGTTTGCATGCAAATCAGTAACGGTATCTTCCATGGCCAAGTAGTGATCGTTATTACTATTGCTGTAAGGTGGTAGACCCAATGACGGCGCCCCTACATATAAAATGTCGCCGCTTAATACCTCACGAAAATCAACGTCATCTCTAACTATGCCGATAACAGTCGCGGTGTAATCGTTAAGTGGTTCGAACTTGTCAAAGGCTTCGTTTGTCCAAGGGGCCACCCACGTTTTGATAGTGACGTTGTAGAACGCAGGGTTCTCCATAGCCAGAAATGCCGCACTTTCAGTGTTGCCATCCTCTATGTAGCTTTGCATGGTGCTAAGTACACTTTCTGAGGCTAGGTACACCGACTAAACGCTCGTGCATGCGGGCCGCTTGTTCTCGGGGACCCGCTTGGGCACCAGTAGATAGCACAAGTGCACAGCTCAGTCCTATCAAGGTTTTTTGAACAGCGTACCGTGAAATAGTGTTAGCCGAATACGCAGGGATAGGTAGTCGGGAAAAAAGGCAGAAATAGTTTCGCACGGTCTGTGATCCTTTAATTCGCAGTGTCGCAAATGAAACCAATCAGTCACAGCCAATTAAATACTCACAAAAGTCTATAGGTCTTAAAAATTATAACTAAGTGTGCAGTTTGGGTGGGTTGAAAGCCTTTATTTTGATGCGTTGAGATATACCAAATAGACAATGAGTTCTTACGCTAAGTCTATGATTACTAATTAGAGTATCTGTAGGGCTACGTTTAATTTTTGCCATACAGTCAACGTTATTCCTGCCGGAAGGCTGCTTTTTCGTTTTTTATTGAGTTCCCGCATATCAAGACGCCTTCATGCGAATGGGTTTTCGTAAAAATCAAATTAACCACGCCCTCTGCTATTAGCTTCAGGTATGAATTTGCATCCCCTTTTATGAACTTGCAACTTGTGACATTTATGCCTCGGTGAAATGCTGATAAGGCATTTACAGTTTTAAGTCGTAGGTAAGTGATCCTTCACCGCAAGACTATTCACTGTGGCAAAACCCCATTAACCAACGTCATTTTGTACTTAAGAGGTATGGCGACAGTGGCAGTTAATACTACGCATCCAGAATCTTTGCCGGTATCTATGCTGAAAGAAGCATGGACACAAAATGCTGTGCGAAAGGCAATGCTGATTGTCGGTGTCGCTGCACTTTCTGCTTGCGGTGAGTCTGTTTTATCGCAAAGCAATGATGAGCCAGACCCCGTTGTTGTCGATATCCCCGTGGCTTTTGTCAAGCGCACACTGCCCGTGGATGAAGAGGGGATGCCTATCGAAAGTGACTTAAGAACACCTGCTGAATTTGTGCCTGGTGCTGCACTTTTTATTAAAAGGCGTGCCGCCGTTAGTAGTGAAGAAATCAATATTACCGATCGCGCTTTTGTCGATAGCACCTATGAAGATAACGCCGAAGAGGAGACACAGCCACCTCAGTACGATGTAAAAGATATTGAGGTGTCGTACGACGGCAGCAAGCTACTATTTGCCATGCGTGCGCCAGAAATTGCAGACGCCGATGAAGACGAGCAGCCTACGTGGAACATTTGGGAATACGACATTACTACAGACGAGCTTCGTCGGGTTATAGCCTCTGATATCGTGGCTCAAGCTGGTGAGGACACTAGCCCAGTCTATTTACCTGATGGGCGGATTGTATTTAGTTCCACCAGACAGCGAACCAATCAAGCTATCTTAATCGATGAGGGTAAGGCGCAGTACTCTGCTTTGGAAGAGGGGTTAGACGTAGAAGCGTCAGTACTTCATGTTATGGATGCTAACGGCAGTGGTATTACGCAAATATCGTTTAATCAAAGCCACGATATCGACCCGTTAGTGATGCCAAACGGCAAAATCCTATTTACACGATGGGATCAGGCGGCAGGTGATAAAGGAATGCATCTTTATCAAATGAATCCGGACGGCAGTGAGTTAGAAATTGTATATGGTCGTCACAGTCATGACTTAAATGGCGACAACGTGCATTTTGTACAAAGTCGGGTTACACCTGATGGGCAAGTATTAGCGGCAGTTCGCGAATATACGCGCGATACATTAGGTGGAAATTATTATCGCTTAGACGTACAAAACTACATAGACAATGATACGCCAACGGCGGCTAGCGATAGTTTATCAGGGCCTGGACAGATTGCGGCCCTGTTTGACAACATCGATACCCAAGCGCCAATTTCTGCGGGTGGATATGTGGGGGCGCTATATCCACTATTTGATGGCAGTAATCGTCAGTTGTTCGCTTGGAGCCAATGCCGTGTCTATGATCCTGAACAAGAGATAGTTGAAGGTGAAACACGCACCATTTTGCCGTGCAGCGACGCCCTACTTGCTAATGAAGATATTGAAGCTGCGCCGCTGTTATACGGCTTGTGGATGTATGACCCGCAAACCAATACACAGCAGGTTATTGCCACACCGCAAGAAGGAATAGCCTACACAGAACTTGTGTCGATGGAGCAACGATCGTTTCCGGCTGACTACACACCAGGGGAAGACTTTGACGATGTACTGGCCAGCGAAGGTCTTGGTCGCATCCATATTCGCAGTGTTTACGATTTTGCCGGAGAAGATGTTACGCCAGCGGGCATTGATGTAATGGCTAACCCCAGCTTGACCGCTGCCGATGAGCGTCCTGTGCGCTTTGTTCGCGTGGTGAAAAGTGTGTCTATTCCCGACGAAAATATCGTTGAAGTAGAACGCAGCGACTTTGGCCCATCGCGCAATTTACTGATGCGCGACATTATTGGCTATTCAACGGTTGAACCTGACGGTTCAGTGCTATTAGATTTGCCCGCCAATATTCCGCTGTCGTTCGAATTTCTCGATGTCAAAGGCAAGCGAGTTTGGCCGCGTCATGACAACTGGGTGCAGTTGGTGCCTGGAGAAGTCAAAACCTGCAATGGCTGTCACAACCAAGATAGCACCTTGCCTCACGGTCGACTTGATGCTGAATATCCCTCTATAAATTTAGGCGCACCATCGACGGGTGTCGCACACCCAGGTGCCAACCCCGCTTTGTTTGCTGATATGGGTGAAACTATGGCACAAACAAAGAATCGTGTGTTAGGCCGCACTTTCCCTTCACCCGATATTCGCTATGAAGACATCTGGAGTAACCCCGCAGACACAACGCTATCAGACGCTTTTGTCTACGCCTATGGCGACATGCGCTCAGCAATCCCTATCTCACAAAGCTGTGCGCAAACTTGGACTAGCTTATGTCGCATTACGATTAACTATCCGGACCACATTCAGCCGTTGTTTGAGGCTGATCGCCGCATATTTGATGAAACCGGCATGTTAATAAGCGACACCACGTGTGTTAGCTGCCACAGCCCGGTTGATGCTGATGGTTTGACACAGGTGCCAGTGGCCCAACTCGATTTAACAAACCAACCGTCGCTAGATAACCCAGACCAACTGACAGGCTACCGCGAACTGCTATTTAATGATGCTGAAGTTGAGCTTGTTGATGGAGTGCTGCTCGATAGATTAGTTGAAGCGCTTGATGGTAACGGCAACCCTATTTTCGAACGAGATGAGGATGGCGAATTAATCCTCGACCCCGAAGGTAACCCAATCCCTGTGATGGTAACCGTGTCTGTTGCGCCCTCTGCTCGCGCGTCAAGTGCATTGGCGAGCGAGCGGTTTTTCTCGCTGTTTGAAACCGGGTCACATGCAAACTGGCTGAACAATGCAGAGTTAAAGCTAATGGCAGAGTGGCTAGATCTTGGCGCTCAATATTACAACAATCCGTTTGATACACCGCAGGACTGAATCTATGAAATGGTTTTCCGCGGTGTTAATAGCCTTGTCTTGTATTTGCTTATGTGGGCGAAGTGGCCACGTAAAGGCTGATGAGTTGGTGGTGAAAGTCGTTGAGCCTTATGCGGATATGCATTCCGGCCCGGCGAGTGCTTTTCCCATCTTTCATGCCATTGAGAAAGGCGAAACTATCACCGTGCTTAAATCTCACACTGGCTGGTACAAGGTGCGCACCTCAGAGGGAATAGAAGGCTGGATTGCCAAAACGGCATTAGCCGCAACGCTGCACCTCGACAATGCCGAAGTGTTGATTGCGCAAAGTAATTTTGACGGTTATCAGCACCGTACTTGGGAGTTTGGTGTACATGCTGGGCAGCTAGACGGTGTTACTACCATGTCGGTAAGCGCAGCATGGATATTGACCGACAATATCGCAGCAGAAATAAGTGCAACACAGGCTTTGGGCGATTTTTCAGACAACAGAATGTGGTTGGTGCGTATGCAGCACTACACCTTTCCAGAATGGCGATTGTCGCCTTATTTCACATTGGGAGCTGGGCAAATTCGCACCGAACCCAGCGCCACGCTTGTGCAAAGCGGTGCAGAGTCAAGAACAAACGACCTCCTCGAAGTAGGAGTGGGTGCGCGCTATTACCTACAGAAGAACTTTGTAGTTCGCGCTGAATACAAACGCTTAACGGCGCTAACTGAGCGTGACGAATTTGAGGAGTTAAATTTATGGACGCTAGGTCTATCCGTCTTCTTTTAACAAGCTTAACCGCTTTATTGGTATCAGGCAGTGTTTTTGCACAGCAAGGTCCTATCATCGAGCCAAACCTTGAACGTCGCGATATACGCGAAGCAGATATTGACAGCGAAAACTTCGAAATTGGTGTGTTTGCGGGCCAGGTGAGTATTGAAGACTTCTCAAGTTCTTCCATTGTTGGAGTGAGTTTTGGCTACCACATCACTGAAAATATTTTCGCCGAAGCCACTTATGCGCAAGCGGACGCGGGTGAGACGAGCTTTGAAATCCTCTCTGGTGGCGCTCCGTTTTTAACTGATGATGAGCGTGAGTATACCTATTACGACCTGTCGGTTGGTTACAACTTTAACGGCGAGCTATTTGTTACTCAGAACACCGTTTTTAACACGGACTTCTTTGTCACTGTGGGGGGCGGAAGCACAGACTTCGGCGGTGAAAGCCAGTTTACATTGAGTTTGGGCGCGGGGTATCGGGTATTAATTACCGACTACTTTGCTCTTCGAATAGATGTCCGTGATCGAATTTTCAACAGTGAAATCATTGGTGAAGAAAAAGACACCCACAACATTCAGTACACCCTTGGCGCGACCTATTTCTTTTGAGTAATCGATTATGAAAGTAAAACACTTTGATTTTATTTCTTGCCTTATCGCCTTCGTCACTATTTTACTGGGTTTAGCCGTGACCACGGCCACGCGTGCTGAACAGCCCGCTATTAATGCCCCTGCCATCGACTTTACGCTCAAGGGAAAGGATGGCGCGAATCATCGTTTAAGCGAAGAGATAGGCAACATCGTTATCGTTAATTTTTGGGCGTCATGGTGCGGCCCTTGCCGCGAAGAGTTACCTGCCTTTGAAACCCTTTATCAAGAGTACGCCGACCTAGGTGTGACTGTACTTGGCGTCAATGTCGATGACGACTCGAGTAAAGCGAATGTGTTGCTTAAAGATATCAACGTGTCCTTTCCCGTCCTTTACGACCCTGATGGCACGGTGAGTGAGCTGTACGACGTATCAGCAATGCCAACGACCGTTATGGTTGACCGCAACGGTAACACTCGCCTCATCCACAAGGGGTACAAGTCTGGCGATGAAAAACACTACGAAAAAGCCATTAAGTCACTGTTGCGAGAGTAAGAATGAAAAAGTCATCACGTATTGGAGCACTTGTTCTATTAAGCACTTTCATAAGTTCAGGTTGCGTTAGCACACTCGATACCCTCGCTGACATCGAACCTTGGGTTAAACCCTATGAGCGAAGCAACTTGGCTGACCCTATCATGAGTATGAATAGGAACCCCATTGCTACCGCGTACATCAAGCACGTGTTTGAAGCCCGTGAAGGTGCGCGAGGTGCTGATGGTGGTGCAGGAGGCGGTTGTGGCTGCAACTAAATACAAGGTGTACGCCCTTCATGCGCTCGCGCAACTTTTTCTTAGTGTCATCGTAGTGTCTACAAGTGCATTCGCTGCGGTTTTACCTCAGGACCGTTCTGATGCCATGTATCACAGCTATTCTGGCGATGGGGTAACCATTGACGGTCCTTCAGTGTTACTGCGCAAAAAAGTGGGTAACAAGGTATCTCTGTCTGCAAATTACTATGTTGATACTATCTCTGGGGCGTCAATTGACGTGCGTGCTCAAGCAAGTGAATATCGCGAAGAGCGCACTGAAACCACTGTGGGCGCTGACTTTCTTCACAACAAAACACTGATGAATGTCAGCTACACCAACTCCAGTGAAAATGACTTTGAAGCCAACTCTTTTCATTTGAGTTTCAGCCAAGATTTTTTCGGCGACTTAACCACGCTTGCACTGAGCTACTCTCGCGGAGAAGACGAGATTCGCCGTCGCGGAGATGAAAGCTTTCTAGAAGAGGCCACACGCCAAAAGTTCGGGTTTGGGTTAACGCAAGTGCTCACCAAGAATCTCATCATTGGTTTTAATGCTGAAAATATCTCGGATGAGGGCTACCTGAACAACCCTTATCGCGCTATTCGTTATCTAGATCCAGACAGCGCGCGAGGGTTTTCATTTATCACCGAAGTGTATCCCAACACCCGTGTTAGTAATGCATTTTCGCTTAACGGGAATTATTACCTGCCGTATAGAGCCAGTGTTTATGGCGATATGCGCTATTACTCTGACACCTGGGGCGTAAGTGCAACTAACCTTAAGTTAGGTTACATCCATACCTTTGGAAAAGCGTGGATTGTTGACGCTCACGTACGCTTTTACCAGCAAGATCAAGCCGATTTTTACCAAGATATCTTTAATCGTGCTGATGAATTCACTTTCATGGCGAGAGACAAAGAACTATCGACATATTCCGGCGTTGCTGCGGGTGTCGGTGTGACATACGAGTGGGCTTTCTCTTCTGATAATTATTTAGAAAAAAGCACCTTCAACCTTGAATACGACTACATGCAGTTCGATTACGATAACTTCCGCGATGCCACAGTCGACGGCGAAGTGGGTGAAGAGGCATTGTTCGGCTTCTCTGCCAACGTAGTGCGTGCATATGTGTCAATTTGGTATTAGGGAGAAAGCGATAATGTTCCAGAAAGCCAAAACTAAGTCCTCAAAACCCTCTTTTCTAACGCGTATAGGTGCAGGACATTGCGCAATGATTGTTGCGCTTGTTATTGCTATTTTCCTTAACGTTGCTTCATTTGCCGCTAAGGCTCAAAGCCACGAAGCGGGTGATACTTCATCAGAAAACACATCGCTTAACGCACAAATAGAAGACTTAAAGAAAGCGCTGATTAACCTCAACCGTGATTTATTTATCCTTGAGGAAGATTTGTTGTTTCCATCAAGTACGCAAGTCGCGGTGTATTTGTCTTTAGATGTAGGTGTGTACTTTCAATTGGATGCCGTAGAGCTTGTCATTGACGATGAAACCGCGACCTACTATTTGTATACAGAGCGTCAAGTCAATGCGTTGAAACGCGGCGGTGTTCAGCGCTTATATATGGGCAATATCAACCAAGGCGCACATGAGCTTACTGCGTTTTTCATCGGTATAGGCCCTGAAAAACGCCCTTATAAACGCGCCGTAACGCTGACGTTCGATAAAGACGAAGATGCGCAGGCGGTGGAGCTACGAATTACCGACTCTACCGCTAAACACCAACCTGAATTTACGGCGACGGTGATATAGGTCGCGCGCATCATGACAAAATTGTTTTTCACATCAACATGGCTGAACAAACTATCATGCATTCGGCTAAACGCATTGATAGGCCCGGTAATGTGTGCCTTGGCGCTAGGATTAACAAGTATGGCTGACGCTAGTGCTGATGAGAGCGTGCAGGCACTAGATATGTCAGCCAGTGAGCAAAAACAGCACGCGTTACAATTTGGCGAGGTGGTGTATTCGCTTTATGTTGATGATGCATTGACTACGCTGAGCAAAATGGCACTAGCAAAACAGCAGATTGGGCATAGCAACACAGGTAAGTCATACAATGAGGCATTGAGGTTACTCGAAGGTGGTGTGGGGCTTGGTTATGGTATGCCGCGAATGGCTCAGCGAAATTTATCGTCTCACTCTCAGTCGTTATCCAATGAGCAGCGCCATGTAGCATGGTACTGGCTTGCGAGACTGCACTTTTCACAGTCACTTTCAAAGTCTTTAGATGAAAACAGTGTAGTGCGCGGTTTACAACGCGGGCTTGAAGCCTACAACACGTTTGTAACAAGCCTGGAGTCGTCAGAGCGTGACTTAGATGAGATTTTGACTCCAGCGCAGTGGTACGAGCTAAATTATCAAGCAGCGCAAGCGTCTATGGCGTTAAAGGCCTCAACGTCTTTTCAATCACAATCAGAAGCTAAGACACAGACTGTCGGTATTGAACGCTTTCTCGCCGTGCTACCTCAACATCATATATCGCGACAATACTTGGGGTATAACCAAGCGGTAAATGCGTTTGCTCGTGGCGATTACGATGACGCGAATCAACACTTCTTAGCATTACAAAATGCACTAATGCAAAAGCTGGAGAATAAGCCAAATGACAGTGGCTGGCTTTCTTGGTTTAACTGGTGGCAAGACGATATTGATGAGAGTGAAACCCAACGTGAAACTAAAGCGCTGCTAAACGAGGTATTGCTTTCAAGGGGGCAAACGCTGTTAATGTTGGCTCGGCAAGATGAGGCACTTACCGTGTTTGACAGTATCGATACGGATGCGTATGCCATAGATACTACGTTGGAAAACGGCAACAACCAAGTTCCTTCACGAGGCACCCGCTCTCAATCATTGGTTCGCGACGAAGCGCTATTACATTATGGCTGGGGGTTGGCTCAATCTGGCGATTGGCCGCTGGCGATGGGAGTCTGGACGTTTCTATCCGACCAAGACAACAATCTTTTTACGCTCCAAGCTACACATGCCCTAGCTTATGGTTATGCAGAGCTTGGAGGGGAGGTACAAGCCTATGACACCCTTCAACGCCTTATTGATAAACTGTCGGTGGTAATAGCTGAACTCGATGTGTTGTCACAACAAGTAGAGCAGGAACGCTATTGGCAAAGCGTGGCACTAGGTTCAGGATACTTGCGTGTCGAGCAACAAGAAAGTGAAAGCCGCGAGGTGATAAATGGTGATGCAGCTGATGATAAAACACCATGGCAGTCGCTATGGCTAAGCATCCCAAAAAGACCTTTTATTCGACCTTATCACCAGTCAAGACACGGGCAACGCTCAGCAGCACAATTTAGAGAACTTATCATCCTTGTATCAAATACAAGGTCAACTTAGTGAACAACGGGCGCTCATTGATACGTATAACGTGTTGCTTGATGAGAGAGAACAAGCTCATCAGTCTCGTGTGGCAAACTATCAGTCAACCCAATCAGAAAATCTACTGCGCCGCTTGTCAGCGCAATTTGCCACCCTACAACAGCGAGTATCAAACGCCGAGCAGCTAGTCGATATTCCTGTCGGCGAAGGAACCAAAGAGTCGTGGATGGCAGGGCTTGCTACTTTCGCTAGCGAAGAGCAGCTTGCATGGCTGGCTCGCGTCACGAATGCTGAGCAGCGTCTTAAGCTGCTTTCGCAACAGCGCACTATGCGTCCATCTTATGGCGAACGCTTGGCCAGAGTAAAAGGAGTCTTGGCGTGGCAGCTTTCGCAGCAGTACCTAAGCGAAAAATGGAAAAGCAAGCAAGCACTGATTGAGACTGAAAAACTACTCGCAAACGCTCAAAGTGCACAAAATGGTTTTAATACTCTGCTTAGCACGCCAAAACTAACCTATGAACAACGCGATAGCGTTAGTGCACTGCAAGCACGCATCGACATGCACTTAGAAAACACATCCCAGTTAATCGTTCAGCTAGAAGTGACATTAACAGATAAGGCCTTAGCGCTTATCCAAGCACGTAAAGCCTACCTTGCAGAGCAGTATGCATTAAGTCAGCTGGCGATGCTTCAGCTAAGAGATGGCAACATGCATGCACCCGTGGCTCGCGATAGCGAGGAGAGTAAAAGTGAATAAATCTTTTCGACGTGTAGCATACATGGCGCTGGCTAGCACTATCGTTACAGGCTGCGCCTTTGCGCCTTTTGAAATGCAAAATGACAGTGTCGAAACACCGCAAAACGCCCTGGTAACGTCACTAGGTATTAAACGGGTAGTGGTTGATAAAACGCGGCTTGAGCCCGCAGCGCTGGATGAAATTCGCAATGGTTATGCTGACTTGGTTGGCCAGTTTTCAAATGAGTCGCTCGCGCAGCAACTCGACCTTCGTCTTGCCGACGTAGAGATGTTGCTAGCTGAAGAGAGACAAGTTGCACTTAATTCGAGTGCGCCTGAGACGGCTTATCAAGAAGCGATCAGCGCGTATCAACGTGTTTTGGCTAAGTACTCGAATGAGGCTTCAAAAGAAGCAATACTTTATCAATTGTCGCGTGCCTATGAGTTACAGGGTGATAACGAAAAAAGTGTTGCTGTTCTCAATACGCTGTTGGCGCAATACCCTCAGTCGGTGCATGCACCTGAGGCGTGGTTTCGACAGGGCGAAGCGTTTTATAGTCAGGAGCAATATGCAAAAGCGGCCCGTGCCTATGAAGAGGTGCTTTCTCACGACCAGGGCAATAGCTTTTACACCATGGCGGCCTATATGCAAGGTTGGGCGCACTACAAGCTAGAAGCCTATGATAAAGCGTTGATGTCGTTTGATAGCATGCTGGCGGCCAGCTTCAACCCAGCTCCCATAACGTCGACTTCATCGGCAGCACTACCAAAGATAAATCAACTGTCAAAGGGACAACAAAAGCTGGTGCAAGACAGCCTAAGGATTATGGGGAGGCTCTTTTCCTATAAGGGAAATGGGCAAGCTATTGTCGAGTTTTACCAAACGCAAGGCAATGCGCCCCATAGCTATTTGGTATACAACGAGCTTGCACAGCAGCATTTGGACAACGATCGTTATCTTGATGCGGCTGAAGCATATCATGCCTTTGCCAGTCATTTTCCTTCGCATAGCGAAGCGGTGTCTTTTTATGTCAAACACATAGACGCATTTATCTTGGGAGATTTTCCCAGTGAAGTGCTAAACGCCAAAGCGGGCTTTGTCAGCACCTTCGGAGCAGCGCCTGGGCTTTACTATTCACTGCCAGAGTACGTACAACAAAATGCACGCCCTTATCTTCATCAATATTTGCGCGAGTTAGCGCAAACTCAGCACAGCTTTGCACAACAGCTTTCTAACCCAGACAAGCAAAATGCGTTGCCAGCGGCACTGCGCGAACTTGATGTCGACGCACTTGAGACTGAGGCGGCCCATGCGTACGAGAAGGCGCAAGAGTACTACCTTGCGTTTATAGAGATGTTCCCTAGTGATGAACTGGCTGCACAAATACAGTTTAATCTTGCAGAGAGTTATTTTGAGTCAGCACAATTTGAAAAGGCCATTACGCATTATGAGCATTTTGCTTATAACCATACTGAGCACGAGCGAGCAAGTGATGGTGCATATAGCGCGCTGTTGGCATATACCGCGCTGCTCAGTGAAAGTGCAGGAGCACAAGTAGAAGATATAAAAGCAAAACAACGCCAAAGCCAGCAGCGTTTTATCGCTCGTTTCGCTAGTGATAGTCGTGTAGTGCCTGTTGTACAAACATTAATGCAAGAAACGTTTGATGAGACGCAGTATGAACAAGCGCTTGGTTACAGCAACTGGCTGTTAACTCCTCCTGAGAGTGTCACCGCTATTGTATCGGACGATATGCGTTTATCAGCGTTGCTAGTTAACGCGCACAGTCAGTTTGGCCTTGCGCACTACGACGATGCTGAGGTGGCATACGTCGCACTTTTAGCCTAAGCATAGAAAAGAAGTCTTTTGGTCTTGAGGCTTCAAGGCAAGGACAGCTAACACAAACACTGACGAAAAACCTTGCTATTAGTATGTTTAAGCAAGCTGAGTTAGCAGCTGCACAAAGTGATTTATCGCAAGCGGTATCTCATTTAAACAGACTAATGCAACGTACCCCCAATGTGGATATCCGCGTGAATGCGCAATACGATGCTGCGAGCTACTTGATGTCACTCGAACGATTTGATGAGGCTCAAGCTCTGTTAGAAGACTTTGAGCGTCGCTTCCCTGAACATGAACTAACGCCAACTATAGAAAACAAGCGGCTATTTGTTTATGAAAAAACGCAGCAATGGGAAACCGCTGCCAATGTGCTTTACGGTCAATATCAGCGCGAAAAACTTACCGACCAAGGACGTGAGGCCTTACTTCAAGCAGCTGAGTACTTCGAGTTGGCAGGCAACCGCTCCGCTTCACTGCCTGCGTATCGTACTTATGCACATGCCTATCCTGAGCCCTTCGATACCGTTATGGAAGCGCGATTTATTATGAGCGAGTTCTACCTGCAAAGCGGTGAAGATGCGAAACGTCGCTTCTGGTTAAACAAGTTAATAAAAGGGCATGATACTGCTGGTGACAAGGCAACATCACGTTCGCAAACGCTAGCTGCAATGTCGGCAATGGTATTTGCTGACGATGCAAAATATGCCTTCAATAAACGAAAGCTTACCCAACCGCTTAAAACGAGTTTAAGCAAAAAGCGCGAAGCGTTATCTAAGGCGGTACAGGCTCATAACAAAGTATTGTCATATAGCGTTAGAGAGTATGCCACCAAAGCCAACCATCAACTTGGTGCACTCTATCGTCAACTCGCTAACGACCTAATGGACTCACAGCGTCCTGATGGCCTTAATGCTTTAGAGCTAGAGCAATACGATTTATTGCTAGAAGAGCAAGCTTACCCATTTGAAGAGCAGGCGATGCAAGTGTTCGAAGTGAACGTTAAGCGCAGCTGGGATGGCACATACGATCAGTGGGTAAAATCTAGCTTTTCTCAGCTAGCTGAACTCATGCCAAATCGCTATCGCAAAATTGAAAAAGTGGAGGCGCTAAGTGTTGATAATTACTAGTACGTCTTTAACTACAAGGTTCGCTGCGGCGCACGTTGTGATTTTGTGTTTGATGTTAAGTGGGTGTCTAAATACGCCACGTGATAATGCTGCGCCTGAAAGCAACGCGCTTACTGCGTCAGGCAAAAGTGCGTCAGGCACAAGTACTTCGGGCCATACTGATGATGCAACGCCTGAAACAAACAACGAATTATCGGCAGAGGCGATACTTGCCGCCACACTTCGCGGTGCCACGAACCAGTATGCGGCGACAAAGCGTGTCTTTAATCAAGCCGCCAAACAGCATTTTGAAAAAGCGCTTCGCCATTATAATGCGCAAGATTTTGACCAAGCTTTGGATCTCGCCCAGTTATTGAGTAAGGCAAACAATGCCCCCTCAGCGGTGTGGGTATTGTTAGGCGACATCGCAAGAGCTAAACAAGATATTAACCTCGCCGCGACGCACTATACACAGGCTATCGCCGTCAATAGCGCCAATTACTTTGCGCTAAATCGACTGGGCACTATTGCTCGTGAACAAGGCGATTTCCAACAAGCCAAACAATGCTATATAGATGCGCTTAGCGCATGGCCGGGTTATGCCAATGGACATTACAATTTGGGTATTCTGCTTGATTTATACCTAGGCGATAAAATTTCAGCCCTGAATCACTATAGCGACTACCACGCATTGGTGAGCTATCCAGAGTCGCAACCTGCGCACCACGTAGATGAAAGTTTGGTTAAGCAAATAGAGCGATGGATGGCAGACGTTAATCGTCAAGTATCTGCAACAGCGACAGCAACAGGAAGACCTAATGAGTAAACATCTTCTTTTTAGCGTCATTGCCGTTGGCAGCATGATGTTCATGTGCGCAAGTCCTGCGCACTCGCAACAAATTCAATCCGCGCCATCAACAGACGAACCTCTTCGGCTCGAAGCCACAATTCGCGGTGACAAAGAGCAACCAAGGGTATTAAGTATTGTACCTTGGCAATTACCCACTCATCGCAATATTGAAGGCACCTTATCGTGGAAGCCACAAACCGTGTCGCTGAAACCTCTTGATAGAACACAGTTTCTCCGTCAAATGCAACTGTCTCAACAATTTGGTGTGCAAGCACTTACAAACCAAGATAGTCCTGTAATAGAAAGAGATTAGGTATATTTTATACCAACAATGTGACGGGCTGGATAACCTACTGACAGCAATAATCGGGTACAACTATTACTATGAAGCGAAGCGTTTTTCGCTGTCCATTGTTTAAGAGGAAAAATCATGCAGGTCTTCGACATCATTGTACGTTTCTTTCAAGAAGGTGGCCCTTTTATGTTCCCCATCGCAATTGTACTGGCGATGGGAATAGCCATCGCAATTGAGCGATACTTTTTTCTGTCATCAGCAAAACGGACTAATAGACATGCGTTTGCAGAGCTTGAGCCTCTGCTAAGTCAACAAAAGTACGACCAAGTACGTCGTCTTGGAGAACAAGGCAATGCGCCAATTAGCCGCGTCATAGGTGCAGGTATTGCGAGGCTGCAAGTTAGCCCACGTCGTGAAGACATTGAATACGCAATGGAAGAGGGCTTGATGGAAACTATCCCTCGTCTTGAAAAGCGAACGCCTTATTTGGGGACGTTGGCAAATATATCTACGCTACTCGGTCTGCTTGGAACCATTATTGGTCTAATTGCTGCGTTTTCTGCTGTAGCCAATGCTGACCCCTCAGAAAAAGCAAGTTTACTGTCTCAAAGTATATCGGTGGCAATGAATACAACCGCGTTTGGTTTGATTGCGGCAATCCCGTTATTAGGTCTCCACTCGATACTGCAGACTAAAACGACCGAAATTGTCGATAGCATGGAAATGGCGGGCGTGAAATGCCTCAATGCCCTTATGGCAAAGAAATCAGTGACGCCGTTAAGTCGTCAATCTGATGAGTAATGTGTGATGCTTAATAGACGTAAGCGCTTGCCTAAGGCGGACGCAGAGCTTGATATCACGTCGTTTTTAAACCTCATGATTGTGCTTGTACCGGTTCTGCTAATGATGATGGTATTTTCACGCATTACCGTGGTTGAACTGAAGTTGCCTGGGCTAGGCGCACTGGCCGAAGGCGAAAGCATAGAGCAACAGGTGCTTGAGCTGGTGGTAACCCCTCAGGGCAGTGCAGTTTACTTTCCAACGGGCTATCTGGTTACTCAACTGCCTGCTCTTGAAAATATTGAGACTGGCGATGTTGTGCAAGACTGGGATGGACTGCAGCAAACTCTTAAACAGCTTAAGCAAACTTTGTTAGCAAAAGGTGTTACTAAGGACGACATTGTCTTGATGGTATCTGACTCTGTTGACTATCAAACATTGATAACGCTGCTTGAGCGAACCCGCTCATACAAAGATGTTGTTGCAGCTTCAGAGGTAGATGCTGCACTTTTTCCCGACGTTTCGTTTGCTGATGTCCCTGCTCATATGGCGCAAATAGATTGGTCTCAAGCTCAACAAAATCAGAGTGATGAGACACTCAAGGAGAGACCATGAAACAGTCGGTTCGCGCAAAACGTATGGCGAGAAATCACAAGCGACATTCAAAACAAACGAAGTTGAGTTTGGTGTCGCTGATGGATATTTTTACGATCCTTGTATTTTTCTTGATGCTAAACGCATCTGATGTACAAGTTCTGGATAATCACAAATCTGTTACTTTGCCCGAGGCAACATCTCAAACACCAAGCGCGAGAAACGCTCCTTATACTCGTTAATAGCAATGACATTGTCTTACAAGGTCAAAAGGTAGCTAATGTCGAAACTGTCCTTGAAGGTAGTCGGGATATTATTGATGGTTTGGAACAAGAGCTTGCCTATCACAATAAAAAGCAAGGAGAATTGGCGGGGGCTACAGACTCCGTAGAGGGCGAGTTGGCAGCCAAGGCCATTACCATTATGGGTGATAGAGCCGTACCCTATGCCTTGTTGAAAAAAATTATGTATACCTGCGCAGAAGCGGGTTATACCGATGTGTCGCTGGCTGTTGAGCAACACCTTGAGGGTGAGGGCGAAGTATGAGTGGCCATTATTATCAAACCCAGTTGCCGTGGGCTGCGAGCGACGGTGAAAATAAAACGTTTTCGCGTATTACCTATATTTGTCTTGGCCTAACACTGATTCTTACACTTGTTGTTCGGTGGGTTCAGCTACCAGAGCAAACCCGTGAAGAAAAAGCAGCGTTGCCACCTCAGCTAGCACGTATTCTTAAACCCGTTACGCCTGAACCTCCTCCGGAAATTAAGCCAGAGCCCGTTGTAAAAGAAAAGCCGCCTATTGTTGAAACGCCGCCTGAACCTAAACCAGAGCTAAAACCAAAGGTAGAGCAGGTTAAGCCCAAACCTGCACCTCAAGCACCGAAAGTGACGCAAGAGGAGAAAGTGGAGCAAGCTCGTGAAAATGCAAAGCAAACGGGGTTACTTGCCTTTGCTGATGACATCGCCAGTATGCGCAATGATATAAGTCTCAACAACATGGCGAACACTGAGACTATAGAGGGTGCTGGCAAAAAAGAGCAAACAAGGCGCAAGCGGGTCGGACAGCAGGTGGCGACGTCTACAAGTGGTGGTTTACAAAATGCCGAAATCAGCCAGAACATTGGTTCCCGTGGTGAGCTTGCTGGGCGTAAAACCACCGAGTTCATCGCGCCAGAAGAGGGGGCTGCGTCGCTAGCAACGAAACGCATTGAACAAGAGTCGCAGGTAGTAGGCGATCGTGATGTTGAGCTGATTCGCAAAACGTTGGACGCCAATAAGGGGGCCGTTTACTCCCTTTATCGTCGTGCTTTACGCCAAGACCCAGCGCTTGAAGGAAAAGTAACGGTTGCCCTTACTATTGAGCCTGATGGAAGTTTGTCTGAAGTCACGCTAGTAAGCAGTGAGCTTGATAACGAAGCGCTTGAGAAAAAGTTACTGTCTCGTATCAGAATGATTAACTTCGGTGCTGCCAATGTTAAACAAACCAAGCTGGAGTATGCGTTTAACTTCTTGCCCTATTAATTGAGCGTTACCCTGACTCCTCTTTCATAAAAAACCTTACCTCTTGTGGTGAGGTTTTTTGTTCTTAGCTGCGTACTCTCTTTATTCAAAGTGGGATTAAATGTATGCAAGTATCGACAAAAGCCTAATTCGGCTGCAATCTCTGTGATATGTTATAAGGTAATGAAGTTTTACAGTTAAAATTTAGTGATGAAAACAGCGATTAACACGTTGGCTAAAATGAAACAGGTGAGCTGGCTAGCGCTATCAATTATGCTGGTCAATGTGACATGTACGACGTTTTCTGTGGCAGAAGAGTCGGCAACATCATCGTACGAAGAAATCGATTGGGTTGCTTTGATGCCGGAAGATGATTTAAGCGCATTGATGAACAGGCCGGAATTTCTCAATGATATTGCAGATGGTTCAGCGGAAGATTCTCTCGATAGTTTTGCGTCTCAGATGTTAGAAGACGAACAAGCACAACGTTACCAATCGGCATTGGTATCTACACGCGTTATTGATGCGTTCGACGGCAAGGCTATTCGCATTCCCGGTTTTATCGTGCCGCTTGAGCAAAATGCTGAACAGTTAGCCACGACATTTTTTGTAGTTCCGTATTTTGGTGCGTGTTTACATATGCCTCCACCACCACCCAATCAAATTCTGTTTGTTGAATTTGAGGAAGGTGTTGAAGTAGAGAATTTATATGATCCCTTCTGGTTTGAAGGTACCATTAAAATAGAAAATCATGAAAGTGCATTGGGCACGTCAGCATATTCGTTATTGTTAGATAACGTTATGTTATATGAGGAGTGATAAAAATATGTTTTTATCAACACTGAGAAAAGCACTAGCGGTTGCTTTTACACTATTTGCTTTTAGCAGCAGCGCATGTGAGCTACATGCGGGGATGGAAGGTATGGGGTTTGGTTTTCAACATCCCTTGATGCAGCAGCACATGACGCCAAAGCGCGAGGCAATTATCGGCCTTAGAATAGACCGTAAACGCGAGATGGCAAAAAACGAGCAAGCGGCAGTTCCGCTTCGTTTTACTGTGCCACCTAACTACGAAAAAGTGAATGTGGATGTAACAACAAGTAGTGGTCTTTCACTGCTTTCTGATGAACGCTTTAAAATTAATAAGGCGATGGGCAAGCAAGATATTAGTTTTGTAGCGTTAGAACCTGGCACACATGAAGTGGTATTGAAGGTATACGCGTTAAAAAGTAATGTCCCTGTTACTTATACACGCAAAATAAAAGTTGTTGTTAGCTAGGCATTATTCACTCCAGTGAGCATGAACACGTCTCGTAGTGCGCTTTGGATGATATCTATCGTCTTTTTTCTTGCGCTGGGAGTAGCGGTAGGGTTAGGGCTAACGGGCAAGTTATCAGAAAATTTATGGGGTAAGTTTCCAAGTTTGTCTGCGCTTTTTACCAGTAATGACAATGTGCTCTACAGCAAGGCAGCTGATACCGTTGATAGAAAAGCATACCCAGATGTCAATTGGGATGCATTGTTGCCTGAGACTGAAAGAGGCCTTTTAGGGAACACAGCCCAGGGACAAAACGACGATACATCTACGCCACTTCACGAACAAATTTTCAATTCTATTCAGCGCACGTTCGATGATGACTACCAACGCGCGCTTGTTTCAACCAATACCGTTGCCGCACTCGATCAAAAACCAGTAACACTCAACGGCTTTATTGTTCCTGTAGAAGCGAATGCACAGCGCAGAATAACCGCGTTCTTTGTGGTTCCTTATTTTGGAGCATGTATTCATTATCCTCCCCCGCCCCCTAACCAAATTGTGTACATATCGCTAAAACCTGATAGTGATGGCGAAGCTGGGCTTAGCCACGATTCAGTAGGTATAGGAAATATTGATATTCAAAAAGCCTATTCGTTTTCAGGAGTATTGCATGTTGGTATGTATGAAGATGTTCAAGGTACATCCGCTTACATAATGGATGTAATTGAAATTGCAGAATATGTCGGTAGTGCACAAGAAGGTGCATTCCATAAAGAAAGCACCTTTACCAAGCCTGTGCGCTAGAGCGCGTTGACTAAAACGTCTTTCGAACGCCTACCAAGAACCGTACATTGGGTTGGGTAAGATGAACAGTGATGTCCCTGTCTCAGTTGACAGTGTAGTAACGTCCGCAGACTCTTGGGTAACACCAGCAAAGTCTTCAATGTTGTCCCCTATTTGCATGATGATCGCATGTTGTTTCTGCCACCCACGGTTAGCATCCTCGATGCTGCAAACTGCCTCACCATTGGTAAGTTGCTGTCTACGTAAGTCTTTGTCGTTCACAATATCGGTTTGCCCAACTGCGTCCTTATCTCGCTGAACTCTTCCCATTACACAGGTATTTTGAGGCGTTAACGGTAGCGACTGCGCCAATAGGTTTTCCCATGTGTAGCGGTCTAGACGTTTGTCTCTATTGGTGATGAGTGCGACTTTGCCATCTCGTGCAATGACTTCTTTTAAAAACTCAGCCACACCAGGCACAAGCGTGGCTTCTTTGCGCTTTACCCACGCTTCCCAACTTGACGGCGAATAACCCAAACCTTGTGACTCTCGTTCACGCTGATACTGACTGTTGTCGAGTACCGTTTCATCTACATCCATAACCACTACGTCTGTGGCATTAAATTGGACTGGGAGTGTGTCAATAGCTTGTGCGTATACAAATCGACTTAACAATGGGTACTCTTTACTTTCTGTTTGATAAACCACAGCGGTGGAAAGAGAAGGGCTTTCTTTAGGGCCCTGCAGTGAAGTCGAAGTTGTGCTTGTACATGCTGCCATTGTCGCTGCAACGCCAGCTGCCACCACAGCGCGCACTAAATTTGAATGTGAAGATGTTAACGTCAATGTAGTTTCCTTAACTGAATTGATGAGTTGTCACTGCTATATGACTGCTGTATTAAGCGCACTAGCGTGAATTAATCGCACCGCTTATCTCCGCAACAGCATCATGCGCGTGTAGACTTTCTTGATGCTCTACTTTTACATGAAAATAGGTGGCGTGAAAATACGTAGACAGCGCATCATGTAGTCGTCTTACCGCATCTTCTACAAACATTAAGTTTTGCGCATTTCGTCTAGCGAATTCCTGTTCATCTTCCCGTTTTACCGCTGTTTGTAGCGGTGTCGCTAACGTATTTTCAGCTAGGTCAATAATGTCAACAAAGTCTGGTACCCTGCTCTCTATCAAGTTTAGCGTAATATGTGCAAAAGAGCGCTGCGCATGCGCTGTGGCAATGCTCGCCTGTTTAGACGCAAGCCATTCGCTGATCATGCTTGTTTCAAGTGGTTTATTTTCAAACTGCGCCTGGAATGCTTCTGCCAGCGCTTGCCTCGATAGCGATGCCGAGCAAGGACAAGTACTTGAATAGGGAATACTAATGCGTAGCTGTGTTCGAATTTTTCCCTCGTCGTTCTTTAATGTAAGTGCTGCATCATAATGCTGATAGCCCGCAGTTTTACTGATAAGAGCTGGTCTTGATACGGTAAGTGTAAATTGCAAAGAGAGTGTCGCAGAAATACTTAGTCCTGCCTGAGAAGATACCAATGTATCCATTAACTCACTCAGTTGTATGTTGCCAAGTATCTTATTACTAAGGTGTTCTTGCAGTAAATTGTACAATCGCGACATATGAATACCCTTAGCATGAAGGTCGTCAAGACTCACCGTTACATTCGCCTTTGCTGTACTGGCAATAACGGTGCCTTTGCTATCGAGAATGGTCAATGGAAGCGCAATACCTTGCATACCGACTTCGTCAATACGAGGTCTAATGGTGTTTGAAGACTCGCGAGCGATATCGGGCAAGGAAGGTGAAAAAGCGTGATTCGACAAGACAATGTCCTTACTACAAAGAATAGATTAAAAATACAGTCATAGGGCTAGACTGAGGTAAATGAGGCCTCTTGTGGGGTGATTCTCTTGCTTAGACGAAGGTTGGCAATATGTGCAGCGACAACAAACAACGAACCTATCACAGTAACCACAGTTTCGCCGTTTTCACCGAGAACCTCATGGCCCAGCCCTAGCATTTCAAGTACTAAGGGAGCGCTCAATACCAATAACCCTGTTAAGCCAAAACAGACTACCCATAACGTACGATGATGCGTAAAGCCTATAAGCAAGGCCACAAAGCCGACGGGGACAACAAAATATAGCAAGAGATGATGAAAGGTTTCATCGGTCAGCATTGCTACGCCCGCTAGAGAAGGAATAGCGATGAGAAGTAAAGGTGTTAGCAGGCAGTGCACAACGCATAGGGAAGACAAGATCATCGCGAACTTATCTGAAAATGCTTGTGTCTTTGTCATTGCATTTCTTTGTGTAATTGAAGTCATAAATAGTCCTGTAGGCAAGGGGTTATTTAATCTCAAATGACGGTTCAGAGGCCTTGATGATAAAAGCCTGTTGATTGATTTGTGTTATCCAGGTTGCTCTTAGCATGGATACACTTGGCCACAATTCAAAACCAGTTATTTCAACCTTGGAAATAGGTGACTCACACGTAAGCAAGTAAGCAACACGGAAATCTGAGTGCGTTGCGTGCTTATCTTCCTCTCCATGTTCTTCGTGTTCATCATGCTCATCTGCGTCATGATGATTCTTTTCAAGTTCTAAGGCTTCTTGCCATGGCGATTCCATTGTGGTGTCAACAACAGAACAACTTGCATCGATGCTGAAAACATCTTTGAAATGTGAAAGCGTGCTTTCGGCCTTTTCAAATTGGCGTCGTTCAGCGTTCGTCTCCGGTTTATGTTCAAACCCCAGCACATCCGCGGCAGGAAGTTGTAAAACTAACTGCCAATCGCTGCTCAGCTTGCAATACCTGAAGCGTACCCTCTCCATGCGTATGAGGAGCAGCGGCAACGGAAACGGCTGCGAATAACGAGAGACCGCTTACTACTTTGAGTAGCCCATTTTTTAGGGGGTGTGGAATGACAATCATTATTATCCCTTGATAAATTGATACACTATAACATATCATTGGCGCAATATTGTTACATTATCACATTTTAAAATTAAAAATCAGGGGTTAAAAAGAATGAAACTCACTCGGGTGGCATTAGGACTCTCGCTGTTGATGCCTACGTCAATCTTGGCTCAAACGCTTTCAGGCTCTGTGACGAATGCGTCAGGTCAGCCTATTTCAGGCGCGGTTGTTGAAATTGAGTCGTTAAAACGTACGGCTAAGACAAATGAAAAAGGTCAGTTTGTTTTTTCGGACATTAAAGAAGGAAACTACGACCTCCATATTTTCTCTCCCGGCTTTGCGCATCTTCATAAGGACGCTACTGTTGCGGCTAATCAATCAGAAAGCGGAGTCTACGTTTTAGCGAGAAGTGCTATCGAAGTTATCGATATTTATGTCACACCGATGCACTTGTCTGTTATGGAATCTGCGACGCCAGTTAGCGTGCTTTCAGGCGACAACCTTAGGCGCCAACAAGCTGCAACATTGGGCGATACGTTAGAGAAATTACCAGGCGTACAAACCAATTTTCATGGTAATGTTGCCAGTACTCCGATTATTCGTGGGTTAAGTGGTCCTCGCGTGCTAATTACGCAAAATGGCTTAGATGTGAGTGATGTATCTCGCGTTGGTCCCGACCATGCTGTTGCAGGCGAAGCATCGACAGCACAACAAATAGAAGTGCTTAGAGGCCCTGCAACACTATTTTTTGGTAGTGGTGCTATAGGTGGTGTAGTTAATGTTGTTGATAAACGTGTACCTACATCTAATGATACCCGTGGTGAGTTTCTACTTGAGACCCAGACTGTTAATGACCAGAGTCTAGCTACATTCAACGTTACAACTGGTATGGACAATGTGGCATTTTATGCAGATGGTTTCTATCGTGATTCTGATGATTATGAAACGCCATCTGCGCCAGATATCGACGATCCAGATGGCCCGAATGTGGTGGAAAACAGTGCAGAGGAATCGCATGGGTTCACTTTAGGGACAAGTTATCTATTTGACCAAGGGTACGTTGGCGTAGCTGTTGAGCAGTTCAATCGTGAGTATGGAATTCCAGGCCATAGTCATGGTGGCGTAGAATCTGTCTTTGCCGACTTGGAGCAAACTCGTTATCAACTATTGGGTGAATACAACTTCCAAGATAGCTTGCTTCAAAGCATTCATTTTAGAGCGGGCTATACCGACTACGACCACGTAGAAATTGAGGGAAGTTTCGCAGGTACTCAGTTTAGCAACGAAACTGAAGAAGTGCGTGTTGAATTTCTGCATAGACCATTAGCGGGCTGGCGTGGTGGTTTAAGCGTGCACTATAAAGGCAGCGATGTTTTTGCCGAGGGTGAAGAAGCCTTTACACCGCCTTCAGAAATGGAAATGTTTGCTCTGGCACTAATGGAAGAACGCCATTTTGGCAACTGGCTCGTTCAGCTGGGTGGGCGTGTTGAACGCGTTACGCTGGATGCCGCGAGTGTGCTATTACCTGATATAGATGCACACGAGCATGACGATGAACATGATCACGACCACGGCGACGAGCATGACCACGATGATGATCACGATCACGGCGACGAACATGACCATGACGATGAACACGATCATGGTTCTAGCGAATTTATTCGTCAGTTCGATGTGGCACAAGAGTTTACACCTGTCTCTCTCTCAGCGGGGGCGGTTTATACGATTAACGACGAATACAATGTTGGTATTTCATTGTCTCGCTCACAGCGTGCTCCTTCTGCTTCTGAATTACTCTCTTTTGGTCCTCACATCGGAACGCGAACTTATGAAGTTGGTGCACTATTCGATTTAACCAGTGACGATGAATTTATTCTTGCGCAAACGCCAATTGACCTAGAAACGGCTAATAACGTTGATTTAACGTTTAGAAAAACACAGGGCGACGTTGGATTTGTGTTCAATATTTTCTACAACCAAGTAGACAACTACTACTATCAAGAAGGTACAGGGCTTTTTGCTGAAAGCGGCCATGACCATGACCATGGCGACGAACACGCCCACGAGGAAGAGCACGCTCACGATGATGAACACGCTCATGAAGATGAACATGGAGATGAGCATGATCACAGCGATGAACTGCCTGTGTATCTGTTCCGCTCAGCTGACGCCATTCTTCATGGTTTCGAATTGCAAGTTGCGTGGCAAGCAACGGATGCACTTAAAGTGGACATGTTCGCCGACTATGTAAAAGCGCGCTTAAAAGATGGCGGAGATCTACCGCGTACATCACCAATGCGTGTAGGTACACACCTTCAATATTCATTGGACCGTTTGCGTGCTGACCTAGACATCACGCATTTTGCCAAGCAAGACAATATTTCTTCTTTTGAGACGGCAACAGATGGTTACACGCTAGTTGATGCCTCTATCACCTACAATATTCCTCTTGGTGACATCGATTTATCCGTATACCTGAGCGGTGAAAATTTGACTGATGAAGAAGCCCGAGTTCATACCTCTTTCTTGAAAAATATTGCACCGCGCCCGGGAAGAAACTTTGCGCTAGGTGTACGCGGGTTTTTCTAAAAAAGATTAAAAAACAGAATTCTAAAAGGACATAACACATGAAAAACAGTTTGATGCTTACGGCTATCGCAAGCGCACTTATTTTGGCAGGTTGCGGCGATGCAGAAACCAATATTGTAGAACTTCCTCCCATTGAAGTACCTGATGATCATGATCACGACGACCATGACCATGATGATGGCGACCACGACCATGATGATTTTGAAATTGAAAGCGAAGGTCGTTTAGTGGTTGCTGATGCAGCTTCTAACACGCTGACTGTCGTTGATTTAGACGATAACAGTGTACTTGATACGTTCACCTCAACTTTTGAGGGCAGTAGCTTAAGTGCGTCAGCAGGGTATCGTTTTGCTGTGATTAACTCACGCAGCAATGGACTTACTGAATTCCTAGACGGTGGACTGTGGCGAGAAGATCACGTAGACCATCTACATGACTACGAAGAAGCGCCTGAGATGTCTGACTTTACGCTTGAAGGCAGCAAGCCAACTCACGTTGTTGCACATGATGGACAGCTAGCCGTATTTTATGACGGTGACGCCGAAACCAGCATGCCAGCAGGTGTGAAAGTGGTTACAGATATGCAAATTGCTAGTGAAACTGACGACGTTCCTTCGCTTGATTTCACAGTGAATATGCATGGCGTTGCTGAGCCGCGTGGTGACATGTTGATAAGTTCGGTACGTCGCGATGACGCTGTAAGCACATCGTCTAACCCAATTTTGCCAGACAGTGTTGCCGTTTTTCACTACCACGATGGTGAATATGAGGAAGAACAACGCTTTGATGGGGAATGTGCTGACTTGCATGGCGCGGCACAAAACGAACTTGCTGTCGCGTTTGGGTGCAGCAATGGCGTACTTGTTTTAAACGAGAACGATGAAGTATTTACCAGCACGTTTGTCGAAAATATTGATAGTCTAAACGGTCTTCGTATTGGAAACCTATACGGACACGAGCACGCTGACGCGTTTATTGGTGTTGCATCACAACACGGCGGCGGCAGTGCCATTCTTGCCAATGTTTCGCGGTCACCAGCTCGATGGAAGTGATTGATTGGATGCCGGAAGCTGACGCACATGCGGTGTCGTATGGTTTTACTCACGAAGGTGAGTATTTCGCTATCCTTGATGATAAAGGCTATGTGACGTTGCTTGAAGCACACGAAGAAGAGGGTGATACCCACTGGGAGTTTGCTCACAAAATTGATGTGGCAAGTGCAAATGCTGAAAGCCTAACCGACGACCAATCATTCAGCATGACAGCATCTCAAGTAGAGGATATGTTGTTTGTGGTTGACCCGGTTGCGCAGGCCATTTGGGCTGTTGACCTTGAAGATGAATCGGCAACGCCACTGCTATCATTAGACTTCGTTCCAAGTGGTGCAGTGTGGTTAGGTATTGCTGAGGCACACGATCACGACTAACCTAATAAAAGAGCAGGCATAGCCTGCTCTTTTAACATTGCGCTAGTGGTTGCATCCTATGGCGCTTGCATCTTATGGTAAAGGTATAAACTCGCGGTCGTCCCCTGGTATCGTTGGAAACTGTCCATTTGCCCAGCGCTGCTCAGCCTCTGCAATCTTTTCTTTTGAATAGGCCAAGAAATTCCATTTTAAAATGGGTTGTTTTGCTAACTTTTGGCCGCCTAACAAAAAGTAGCGACTGTTCTCTATCGTTACAATCTCACTTTCATCATCAAGCAGTACAAATGAACCCGCTTCAAATGTGCTTTCGCCTATTTTGACGCGCCCCGAAATGACATAACAGGCTGTTTGTGAGTCGCCACAAGGGCGCTCAATAGCAGCACCTGCCTCGGTGATAACGTCCAAATAGAACATAGACGAATAGGTTTTTACTGGCGAGGTATAGCCATAAGCCTCACCAGCTATCAAACGCATAAGCACCTTTTCTCTGTGAATATAGGGTAGCTGCGCTTTATTAATGTGAATAAAGCTGGGCTCCATATCCGCCTTTTCTTCGGGGAGTGCTATCCAGCACTGAAGCCCGTTTAATACGTGGTCGCTTCCACGGGTTTCAATGGTTTCACGTTCAGAGTGCACAATGCCTTTGCCCGCCGTCATCCAGTTTACATCGCCCGGCTGAATTTCTTGAATAGTACCCAAGCTGTCACGGTGCAGCATACTGCCTTCCATCAGATAACTAATGGTAGCAAGTCCAATGTGTGGGTGAGGCCTAACGTTGATGCCAGAACCAGCGGGAAAGTGCGCTGGACCCATGTGATCAACAAATACAAATGGGCCTATACTTCTTGCCTCAACGTGCGGGATTATTCGGCTTACCGAAAAGCCACCCAAATCTTTCTTGTGAGATGAAAGTTGTTTTGCCATATTATTTCTCGCTTAACGTTGTGTGTCGAAGTTAACTGGAGACCAGCTTGGTTCGGCTCTCAAAGGAGCAATGTAATGTTCAGGGTAGTCTTGCCTATCAGCAAATACAATTTTGCCGCCTACTACCGTTAACTGCGATTGCGTATTTAATAGTGCGTCTTCATCTACACGTAAAATGTCGTGATTAAGAATAGCAAAGTCAGCATAAAAGCCTGGCTTGAGTTGCCCTTTAAGCGCTTCTTCTCCTGAAAGTGCGGCACTACCCGATGTAAAAAGTTGAAGCGCGGTTTGCCTTTCTAAAGGTGTACTGCCTAATGCAAAACCCCCTATGGTTTTTCCGGTAACCGCCCAATAGTAGGTCGCCCAAGGGTTAAAGCTAGATACCCTTGTACCGTCAGTGCCAAGCCCTACGATAATTCCGGCGTCTATTATCGCTTGAACGGGAGGCGTACGAGCGGCTTGAGCTTTGCCATAGCGCGAAACAAAATCTTCACCAGCAAAGGCCATGCGACCTTGAACCGCTATAGCGCCCCCCAGCTTTTTAATCCGCGCTAAGTTTGCGTCAGACACGGTTTCGGCATGATCAATAATCCAGCGCACGCCATCAACGCGCTGCGTGTTATGAATATGTTCAAGTACATTCAAAATACGAGTAATCGACTCATCGTAAGTCGCGTGCAAACGAAACGGCCAGCCCTCTAGCAGGTGCAGGCGAATGACTTCTTCAAGGGCATGTTCTGCATCATCAGGAAGTTCGGGTCTTGGTGCACGAAAGTTTTCGTAATCTGATGCTCTATAAGTCAAAAGTTCCCCGCCTCCCTCTATCACATAGCCATTTTCGAGGTGTGAATGATGGTTTTCATCAGCTTCAAACGCATGCATCCACTGCATAAAGTTAAGCATTTCTTTAGCTGGAACCTGCGGAAACAGATAGTTAGATACCCGAAGAGGCAATTCACCTTGTTTCGCTAATGTCTCGCTGGCAATGTAATCATCCGGAAAGGTGTGGCCACCCCCTCCCGCATCAATCACACTGGTTACGCCAAGGCTTAACAGCTTACGATAAAACTGGCGGCTTGAATTAAGCTGCTGGCCAGTTGTCATTTGAGGTAGTGCGGCAATGGTCTTGTAAAGAATCATCGGGTTGGGCTGAGCAAGTAAAACATAGGTAGGGTTACCTGCTGCATCACGCTCTATCACACTGCCTTCAGGCGCTTTGGTATCTTTGTTAATGTTAAGTACTTCCAATGCCTTTTGATTTAGTACGCCACCGGAATATAGGTGTAGCACGAATATGGGCGTATCTGGTGCAATCGCCGTTAGCTCCTGTGGTGTTGGCAAACGTTTTTCTTCAAATTGGTACGGGCTAAAACCGCCGACTACGCGAACCCACTGGCCTTTAGGCGTGCGTTCAGCCTGCGCTTTTAGCATCGCTAGTCCTGCCTTAAGTGATGTGACGCCTTCCCAGCGGGTTTCTAGATTGTAAAAACGCCCACCTCGTGTTACGTGAAGGTGAGAGTCGTTTATTCCTGCTATGAGGCGCTTTCCTTTAGCATCAATAACAGTAGTGTTGTTATCTGCCTGCGATAATAGTGCGTCTGCACGGTTTGAGAACTCGCTAAATACGCCATTCTCAACGCTAAGTGCACGGTATTGTTCTCCGTCTGCTGCGGTAATATTCGCATTAATTACGACGAGTTCGGGCGCTGCCATTATGCCTGTACTTATCAATGCCAAGGCAACGCTGGCGATACTTGCTATACCCGCAAAACGATTAGTAAAAGTATTCATATTAAAGGGTCCTTAAGTATCGGGGCTGTTGCTAGGGCGTAGCAGTTTTGCCACTTTGGGATGAAAAGTAGGTGGCCAATGCGTCGATGTCGTCATCACTTAACCCAGATACATTTGGGCGCATAATGCTGGCCATTCCACCTTTACGCGTGCCGTCTCTATAGGCCTTTAAGGCATAAACTAAATATTTTTTGTTTTGACCTGCTAAATTCGGGTTGCTTTCTATTGGTGAAATACCCGTTTCACCATGACAGCCCATACAGTATTGAGCAAGCGCGTAGCCTTTATCGTAAGCAGTGGCGGTTGAGTTGGCGTAAGCGTTTGAAAATAAAAATGGTGAAAGTACAAACAGCGTGGCTAAAGATAAAGTCGATAAGGTTTTCATGGCGAGCCCCTTGGATGAGTTAATTGTACGTATCAGGTGAGCGAAAGCCGCCCACCTGTTTGATAAGGCCTACTGACCTTCTTTCGCGTTGAACATTTCTGCTGCGTAGATAAGACCTAAGCCGTATCCGCCAGCATGCTCTTTGGCGATGTTTGTTACGTCAACGTAGGTATCAGTGCGAGCCCAGTCACGCTGTAGTTCAAGTAAATACTGCAACCATGTGATAGGTTGTGCGCCTGCTTGAATCATGCGTTGAACCGCCATGTCATGGGCTTCTTTTGATACACCACCTGATGCATCTGTAACAAAGTACACGTCGTAACCTTCTTCAATTGCCGATAGTACTGGGCCTACGCCACATACTTCGGTCCAAAGTGCTGCAATAACAATTTTATTTTTCTTAAATTGTTTTACTTTGTCTGTAACACGTTTGTCTTCCCATGTATTCATCGTGGTACGATCAATAGGACGTTGCTCTGGGAATACGGCTTTTAGCTCTGGAAACAATGGGCCGCTAAATGACTTTTCAGCTACCGTCGTCAAAATCGTAGGTACGTTGAACGCCTTTGCTGATTTTGCCAGACCAGTCACATTGTTACGTACGTCTTCAATTGAATGAGAGCGAGTTGCAAAAGCCATTTGTGGCTGATGATCAATCAAAATAACAGTGTGGTTGTCGGGCGTAAGTAAGCTCTTAGCTGGCTCCCCCGCTTGAACAGAAGGAGCAATAAGGGTTAAGCCAGTCACAAGTGTTGCCACAGATTTTTTAAAATTGAACATTGTATTTTCCTCTTGGTAAAAAGTGTTGGGTACTTCGTAAACCTCGAGATAAATATTATGTTCGTTTTAATTAATTTAAAATGCGTAAAAAATACACATTACATTCTATAAAATAGAATTATAGAGTTAGGCGAAATCAAGCAAATCAGTACCAAAAAAGTTATCTATAATGCAGCGCCACTCGCCGCTGCACTGTTTTTGCATGACATATAGCGCTTTTTTTCCCTCACAAGGTAATGCATTGGGTGTGGCTTTTGGTACCAAATATAGCTTGGCAATAACCAGTGCCACGTCACCTGCTTCAATAACAATTTCATCGCCTGTAGTTACTAAATGCTCTGGCATAAACTTCTGCTGAAATTGTTGTAGTGCGACTACACAGTTGTGTTGACTTGTTGAGTTTGTTGCCGCACCGCTCATAGGAGTGGTGACTACTTTAGCACTGCTTGAGTAGCAGTTAGATAATGCATCATAGTCACCTTGATTGACGGCGTGATGGAGCGTTTGCAATACCTGACTTATCGATGTATTCATGGCTGTCGTCTCTTTGTTATCCGCCAAAACGAGCCATTAAAAAACCCGCCTTGTTGGCGGGTTTTGTGGAATTTTTAGTTACGCACTAGCTTTCCCGCCATTGGTGAATAATAGCGAGAATAATAATGTTCAGCGTTGATATGGCGTTTAACAAATTGAAGCGCATCACGTTAGCTAGTGAATAATACAATACTTTGAGTATTCAACGTTGACACCACGAAGTCAAGGCATTCAGCGCTACTTTATTCGTTTCAGGCCTCGAGAACAAAAAGCCTTTCTAGCGTTCGCTGTTTAACACACAAAGTGATGTCTTTGTCGGTAAAGCCACGGTTATAAAAGACTTGGTGCGCAATGCTTTTTGCAATCTTGGTACTTTGCTTGTCAATAAGCGTGTTTAGCGCATTATTTAAGTTGCTGTCTAACTTGGTGGATGGGGTCATAATAAGTCACCGCAAAAGTGTACAATTTTTAAACGCACTTAAGCCGCGATATGATCACTTATAAAGACAAAAAAAGGACGCTCGATGGCGTCCTTTAATATTGATTGTTTATTACTTGATTAGCCGTTGAACGACTTGTTGTATTGCTTTGCAAATTTAGCTAAAGCCATGCCGTTACATACCACTTGCTTAGGGTTTACTTTTGCAAGAAAACGACGCTTAGTTTTGTTAAATTCTTCGTTAGACGTTGCAGCCGCAATGCAAAGTTTGCTTTCGCTAGATGCATTTGTATTTTCGAAAATTGCATTAATATTTGTATTGCTAGATTCTTGCTTTTTGTATGTGCGAGCGAATTCTGCAATAGGCGTGTCGTTACAAAGTACTTCGTCTTTACTTAGTGTACGGATGTTGTTGTCGCGAAGTACGTCTTCTAGCGAGCTGTTAGATTCTACAGCCGCTACGCAAGCCTTTGTAAATTGAGAGTTATCGCTTAGTTCGAACTCTAGAGCGTTAGCAGTAGAAGCGATAAAAGCAAGAGTAAGTAGTGGCGCAACAAATTTAAGCATGACAATTCCTAAAACAAGTAGTGTTAAACAAATAATAATCAAAAGTTGTGCGCATTTTAATCATAAATTGGGATTGCACAATTGAGTAAAATTGTAATTTAGCATTAGTTTTTATAATGTAAATCGCATTTGCCTGTAACAATTGTTTAAAGGGTGTTAAATGAATTATCTGGTTACGTTAATAACCGCCGAAGGGGCACTTACCCCTTTATCAAGCTGCTTGCTTATTCTCACTTCTTTTTTTACTTCGCTGATGACTGCGACGCTAGGCATTGGTGGCGGCGTGTTGCTACTTGCCGTTATGGCCGGGACCATGCCTGTCAGCGCACTTATTCCGGTGCACGGACTAGTACAGCTTGGTTCTAACGGAAACAGAGCGTTAATGACTTTAAAGTTTATTGACTGGCAAATGCTGAAGTTTTTCTCTATTGGCGCATTGATAGGTGCTGTGATGGCGTCATTTATTGTTGTGCAATTGCCTCTGGTGTTTATTCAGTTTGCGATTGCTGGCTTTATTTTGTTTTTGGTGTGGGGTAGCAAGCCTAAGGCACAAGAAATGTCTGCTGCAGGTAGAGCGTTAGCTAGCCTTATAACAACACTTGTTTCTATGTTTGTCGGTGCGACAGGCCCTCTTGTGGCGGCATTTGTGCATAGAAATAACTATAGCAAAATGCAGATCACGGGCACTTTCGCCAGCTGCATGACATTTCAACACGGGTTAAAGGCCTTTGTGTTCACGTTTGTGGGTTTTTCGTTTGTGCAGTGGGGCGGCATTATTATCGCCATGATTGCCAGCGGCGCGATGGGTACGTTTATTGGGCTTAAAGTACTCAAGCGCGTGCCCGCTGACAAATTTATATTGGCGTTTAAAGTTGTGGTTACGTTATTGGCCTGCCGTCTTATTTTTCAAGCAATAACGAGCTTGCTGTAACAGACAGGCCACAAAGACGGTTAAAATTGATAACGCATCGATAGCTGCCATTCTCGACCCGCACCCGGCACTCTCTCGCCCTGAGGGAGTTCGCTTCCCATAATTCGGTTTATGCCTGCAGTATGCGGTGCATAAAACTTATCAAAGGCATTGTTGATTCGTGTAGTTACAACGAGCTCTGGCAGAATTTGCCATGACGCATTAATGTGAATAAGACCAAAACCCGCCGTAATTTGTTCGTTTTGCAGCGCAGATACATGGCTTTGGCGACCTGAGAGCTCTGATATTAGCTGCATAGATAATGGCGCGTTGCCAAGCGACGTTTGCCAAGACACTGTGGTAATGAGCTGTTCAGGTGCAATGCGAAATAGCGCGTCGTCAATATCGTCTCGGTTACCATGCTGAACGCTTGCAATGGCATTCACGCTCACGCTTTCGGTAAGCTGCCCGTGCAGTTCAACATCTATCCCTTTAATAACGGCATCCGTGTTAGTCCATTGAAAAGGTGCCATGCCTGTCATCATGGTCGATACCATATTGGCCGCCATATTCGTACTTGGCATACCAGTAATATAGTTTTCAACATCTTGATAGAAAAAGCGCGGTGAGAATGTCCATTTATTCGTGTGCACATCGATGCCCAATTCAATTTGGCGCGCGGTTTCATTGTCCAAATCAAGATTGCCAATGTAATTAAAGCCATCTGCCATACCACCAGTAATGCCCAATGGTAGCCAGGTATAACGCTCAAAATAGGTTGGGGCACGATTTTTCTGAGACGCACCGATAACGATGTGTGTATTGCGACTCACGCGGTATTGAAACGTCGCCGCAATATCTAGCATGTTGTACGTTTCATCTCGTGATGACTGGTTAAAGTTATCGACTAATGTAGCGATAGCACTGTTCATCATCACCATGTTTGAATTGACAGGATCAGCGTCCATATCTATCTGCGTAAATCGTGTACCAAGGGTGGTAAGGTAACGTGCAGTATCTTTATTCCATTGAGCAAAAATACTTGCGGTATCACGCTCGGTATTGATGAAATTGTTTACAAAGAACGCGGCATTATTAGGGTTGGTAATGATGGAGTTATTTCTATTGTGCAGTAGGTTTGTGCCAAGGGTTAATTCGCCATCTTGCCACGGCATAACATACGTGGCATCTATACCTTGGGCCACCGAATCTGTATCGTTTTGGCGCGCCATCGCTGGCATCATCAGCGGTCGTTGTGAAAAGTTATCCATAATGTGTTGATTGTCATTACCGAATACACTTAACGTAAAATAAGACGCATCTGACTGGTTGTAGCGATAGCCAAACCGATACCACGCAGCGTCAATAAAGGCGATATCCATTGCCAGCGCTGGAGTACCGCTCTCATTGGTGTTGAGGTTCTGATAGCTAATATCAACTTGGTGTTTACCCCACTCGTAACCTGCACGCAGCTTTACCCCGTTGCGTTGGTAGTGAGCATTGGGGATCAACATACCATCTCCGGACTCTCGCTCATCGCGCTGCTGATGGATAAATGCAGCGCTTACAAAGGCATTGTCGGTATTAAATAATCCACTGCCTTGATATTGCTGCCCACTCCCCGGCGACACTAAGCTTGCGCTGACGCTACCTTGAAATTCATTGCCATTGGGTAAATTGGCGTAATTAAACAGGTTGTGCGCGTCAGACTGGATATGAAGCTGACCCCCAATGGTTTCTATACCTGCGCTTACAGGGGCAATGCCGCGATACAAGGTGGCTGTCATGCCAGGCTCCGGTAATACATGGGACAGCGGCGAGTCCATCGCATTGGGCCCCGCGCCGTTGATACTTACGCCGTCTATTGTCACGCCCACGCGGGGGCCAAACATACCGCGATATTGAATTAACGCTGTTACCGATCCATTGCGGGCAATACTCAACCCTGGAAGCGTAACAAGTTGATCGCCAAAATCGGCCTGGTTGTTGGTTAACGGGGCAATAGTCTCGCTAGTACTCAAGGTAATAGGTGAACCAATAACGGTAATAACTTCTGTACTGTTTTTATTGTCGTGTTGTAGGGTTTGTGCAATCCCCACAGGCGAAGAAAGTGCGCTAGCAAGCGCCAGCGCGACAACTGATTTTTTCATAACAAATCCAATTAGTGTTGATAAGTATTTGTGTGTATTGGAGGTATGTTATGAGCGTGGTGGCGCACGGCTAAGCGGTGCAGCATAAGCAAAAGCGGTGTATGGCTGCTGAGCGATACGCGCAACCAGTGCTTGATAGCGAATGCCTTCAATGTTTGCCAGGTCTGACGTGTAGATATCGTCTGATTGAGGTAGGTCGGCTAAAGTGCCGTTGGTACAATCTACGCTTTGTGTTGGGGCTTTTAGTAGTTCAGGGCTATTTTTGAGTCGTTCAGGACTGATAAAAACAAACTTACCCTCAAGCTCAGTGGCGCTTATCGAAATGTAGCGCATGGTTTTGCCAGTACATATCAGCTCGATATCGTCATAGGTAAAAGCCTGTGCTTGCTGCATAGAAAACGCGGCAAGGCCCAATGCCAATGCATTTTGCATAAGCAGAGTAAGGCAAAGTAGGGTGGTGATGGTATATCGAGTTAGCATTGGTACCCGTAAAAAAATTAGCGCTTTTTCATAATAGCGTTAGCCTGAAGTAAAATGCCAGCGAAAAAATTAGGTAATGCGAAGCCTTTTACAAAGGCCCCCTCAACGACGGGGCTTTAACCTTTACACCAGCCTTATGTAATTTCCGATAGAGCGTACGAGCACTTACATCCAAGGCGCTTGCAAGCCCTGCGATATCGCCTTGGTATTGGTAATAGGCATCGCTGATATACTGTGACTCTTGCTCTTCAAGGGTCAGCAGTGGTGAATGAACGGGCATTTGTTGGTTTACGTCGCTATCTGACATGTCCTGT
Source organism: Alteromonas gracilis (assembly GCF_036870955.2). Taxonomy (GTDB): domain Bacteria; phylum Pseudomonadota; class Gammaproteobacteria; order Enterobacterales; family Alteromonadaceae; genus Alteromonas; species Alteromonas gracilis_A. The sequence goes on along the minus strand of NZ_CP145482.2, from coordinate 4,159,880 downwards.
TTCTCAAACAGTAAATCTGGCAAATCTTTTTCGTAGATTACACTGTCGTCTGCCAGTAAACTCGCCTGCTCGATAACGTTTTTGAGTTCTCTGATATTTCCCGGGAATGAGTATGTTTTTAGCTTTGCGAGTGCTGCCTTGTCGAACCGCTTCGTGGACAAACGACTAGCATAGGGCGGGTGACGTTGTGAAAGTGCCGCCAGAATATGATTGGCAAGAAGTTCAATATCGCCTTGTCGTTCGCGCAATGCCGGTAGCGTAATAGGAAAGCCGGCGATGCGGTAGTAGAGGTCTTGTCTAAACGTACCTTGTTGCACCATGTCCTTAATATTCTTGTGGGTGGCGCATACCAAACGAAAGTTAGCTTGTTTTACGTTAACGCTACCGACTGGACGATAAGTTTTGGTTTCGAATAAACGCAATAGCTTTACTTGCATAGTTAGCGGTACATCACCTATCTCGTCGAAAAACAAGGTGCCGCCTTCTGCTGCCTCCACCAACCCCTTTTTGTTGGTTGTTGCGCCAGTAAATGCCCCTTTTTCATAGCCGAATAACTCGCTTTCAAATAGGCTGTCTGTTAAGCCTGTGCACTCAATAACCACAAAGGGTTTTTCAGCCCGAGCGCTTGTGTCGTGAAGTGCCCGGGATACGAGTTCCTTTCCTGTGCCAGTCTCACCGTGAAGCAACACGGCAATATCTGCACTGGCTGCACGGTTTATTTTGTTAAGCATAATTTTAAACGCATCTGACTCACCGACCATCTTTCCTGATGCCGGACGATTTGATGCAAATGATAGCTTGTCTAATACTTCAAGATAGCCCAGTAAGCTACCTGTGCTGTCATAGATAGGACGCATGAGAATATCGCAATAGCTTTGCCCCTCATTCGTAGCGTGAACATGCACCACGCTTGCGGGGCGTTTAGTATCTTGGCAGACCTTTATGGGGCATTGCTCGCCGCATTGATCACAAGGCTTTGTATTGCGATGGGAAACGCTGTAGCAGGTGCTATATCCGAGCTTTATATCCACAGGGTAAGTGTCGCGATAGGGTTTATTGACAGCTTCAATAATATAGCTCTGATTGATAAAAATGGCGGGTTTATCGATTGCGTCAATCATGGCTTGCACGATGGAAATATTCATCCTGCTTTCCTATATATAAGAAAATCTTTATTAAATTATCACAGTGGCATAGAAAGTGTTACACCGTGTTTTAGAAAGTAAAAAGAATACTGAAAATCGCAACTTAAGCGCGTGCGCAGAAACGCATATAGAAAAAAGTGTCGCGCATTTAAATGAGTAAGGAACCAATATGGCTTTTACATACAAGGCAAATCGAAAACACTTTAATAGGTTTATGCTTTTGGCTTCATTGACCCTGCCATCATGTTTGTTAGGTGAACATTTGCACGCCCAGCAAATTATGGATAAACCTAGTGATAGTACGTTAATAGAAAATACGCTGATAGAAGAGGCGAGAAAGAATACTAAATCGTTAGGAGGTGCACTTAAAAATCGCTTGCAGCAGGCAATTAAAAGTGGTGGATTGGAAGCGGGAGTTGATGAATGCCATATTGCCGCAGAGCCTATTGCACTTGATTTGAGTAACAACGGTTGGACGGTTAGACGCACGGCCTTGAAAGTCCGAAACCCCAATAACACACCCGACGACTGGGAGCGTGAGCAGCTTGAAGTGTTTGCCCAAGTACTCAACGAGCAGCTGCAACAGAATGAGAAAGTACCCGCTATGGCGCCACTGGAAGCGACGCAATACAATGAAATAACGGGCGAATTTCGCTACATGAGGGCTATACCAACACAGCAAGTTTGTATGGCCTGTCACGGTGAAACTGTTGCGCCATCGGTTAAAGCCCGCATAGATAAACACTACCCCCATGACCAAGCTACGGGTTTTACACTAGGTGAGTTGCGAGGCGCATTTACGCTTACCTATTCCCCTCAGTGATCCTATTACGCCCCCTATTTTTGCCATTTTTGTCTTTGCGGTGTCAAAAATGGCAAAGCTGTTGGGCCATTCTCTTGCGTTGGATCAAAGTGAACAACTTTTCGCCATGAAATAATTGTGCTCGCACAGTAAGAAATCTCTGCTGTTTGCTGGTATTCCTTGTGTTTTCTGCACACCCAATGCGCTTGGCATGAACAATGCTGAAAGCGTTTGGTATTAGCCAGGGTTTACCGTTGGTTTGAATATTATTGTTTACTGTCAGGCGCTTACGCCGCCTTTAAGATACAAGGGAGAGCACCCATGAGCGATACGTTAATAGAACTATCGCGGTGGCAATTTGCGTTAACCGCAATGTTCCACTTTATATTTGTCCCCCTCACGTTGGGGTTAAGTTTCTTGCTGGCCATTATGGAATCGGTTTATGTAATGACTGGTAAGGAAGTCTACAAGCAGATGACCCAATTTTGGGGAAAACTGTTTGGTATTAACTTTGCCATTGGTGTTGCTACGGGCTTAACCATGGAATTCCAGTTTGGTATGAACTGGTCATACTATTCTCATTACGTTGGTGATATTTTTGGTGCACCGCTTGCCATAGAAGGCCTCATGGCGTTCTTCCTAGAATCTACGTTTGTTGGTCTGTTTTTCTTCGGCTGGGACAAAATGTCGAAGGAAAAGCACTTAGCTACCACTTGGCTTGTGGCTATTGGTTCAAACTTTTCTGCGCTATGGATCTTAATTGCAAACGGGTGGATGCAATACCCAGTAGGCGCTGAGTTTAACTTTGAAGCCATGCGTATGGAAATGACAAGCTTTGCTGAGGTCATTTTTAACCCAGTTGCCCAAGTCAAATTTGTACATACGGTATCGGCAGGGTATGTCACTGGCGCTATCTTTGTGCTGGCAATTTCAAGTTACTACCTCTTAAACCATAAGCATATCGCCTTTGCGCGTCGTTCGTTTGCTATTGCGGCAAGCTTTGGGTTAGCGGCAACGTTATCAGTTATTGTGTTGGGTGATGAGAGCGGTTACGAATTAGGTGATGTGCAAAAAGTAAAATTGGCAGCGGTTGAGGCTGAATACGATACGCACCCCGCGCCAGCACCATTTACTGTTTTTGGCATTCCAAATGACGAAGAAGAAAAAACCGAATATGCACTTCAAATCCCGTGGGCAATGGGGATCATTGCAACCCGTTCATTAACAGAAGAAGTGAAGGGTATTAAGGCGCTTAAAGAAGAAAACAAAGCGCGCATACTTGAAGGCATCAAAGCATATGAAGTACTCGATGATGTGCGCAACGGTACAGCATCTGCAGCAGAGCGAGCCACATTTGAGGCCCACAAAGATAGCCTGGGCTACGCCATGTTGCTTGAGCCTTTCACTACTGATGTAGCAAATCCTACAGATGCGGCACTTAAGCAAGCTGTAGACTATAGCATTCCACCAGTAGCGCCGCTGTTTTGGAGCTTCCGTCTTATGGTGGCATCAGGTTTCATCATGCTGGCGTTATTCTTGTGTGCGTTTTATTACAGCACTAAGCACAGAATAACCAAGCCACGTTGGTTGCTAAAAGCATCACTATTTAGCTTACCTTTGCCTTGGGTAGCCAGCGAGGCTAGGTTGGTTTGTCGCAGAATATGGTCGCCAGCCTTGGTCTATCGCAGAAGTCCTGCCAGTGCATGCTTCGGTTTCTAACTTAGCCGTCAGTGACGTCGTGATTACTCTGGTAGCTTATTCAGCGTTCTACACCGTGATGTTCATTATTGGCTTCTACTTAATGAAAAAGTTTGCCAAAAAAGGTCCGGTTCCTCCCGCAGCCAACCCTACTGAAAGCGAACTTGACCTTATTGATAATGAGTATCTTGGTAAAGACGGACAAGGAGCAAACGCATGATTGATTATGAACTGCTACGCGTAATTTGGTGGTGTTTGGTAGGTGTATTACTTATCGGTTTTGCCGTTACAGATGGCTTTGATCTGGGCGTTGGTGCTTTACTGACATTAATTGGCAAAAACGACAAAGAACGCCGTGTGATGATTAATACGGTGGGGCCTCACTGGGATGGAAATCAAGTGTGGTTCATTACTGCTGGTGGCGCTATTTTTGCTGCGTGGCCGATGATTTACGCCACAGCATTCTCGGGCTTTTACTTGGCATTGGCGCTAACGTTAATTGCGCTTTGGATGCGCCCTATTGGTTTTGACTATCGTAGCAAATTGCCAAACCCTCAATGGCGTAAAGCTTGGGACTGGGCGCTTTTCGCTACAGCGGAATTATCCCGTCACTCATCTTTGGTGTTGCGTTTGGAAACCTGCTACTAGGTGTACCTTTTGAGTTAGACACTACGCTTAAATCAACCTACACGGGCTCGTTCTTTGGCCTGCTTACACCTTTTGCGCTGTTAACCGGGTTACTCTCGGTCGCTATTTTGCTCAACCATGGTGCGACCTGGCTGCAAATGAAAACCGATGGCTTTATTGAAGTTCGCGCTCGCGCCGTATCGGTGGTGCTAAGTTTAGTGGGTGTTGTACTGTTTGTTATTGGCGGTATTTGGGTGGCTTACGGTCTAGATGGTTTCGTTATTACCTCAACCGTTGACACGCTGGCAACCTCTAACCCGCTTAAAAAGGAAGTCGCGGTTGAAGCTGGTGCATGGATGAACAACTATTCTAAATATCCATTGATGATGATTGCGCCTGTACTTGGTGTTGTGAGTGGCTTGGCGTGCGCCTTCTTTTCTAATAAAGGCAATGCTGGAATGGCGTTTGTCTCAAGTGCGCTGTTTATTGCAGGCGTTATTTTAACTGCAGGTTTCTCGATGTTTCCATTCTTGATGCCAAGTATCACTATGCCTCAGGCAAGTTTAACGGTATGGGATGCCACATCAAGTCACCTTACGTTAAATGTTATGTTTATTGTGGCCTGTATCTTTGTACCAATCGTGCTGAGTTATACCGCATACAGCTTCTATGTCATGCGTGGCCGAATTAAAAATGAAGATTTAGATCAGTCTCACACTATTTATTGAGGAGAGAGTCATGTGGTATTTCGCTTGGATTTTAGGTGTGTTGCTAGCGTGCTCTTTTGGCATCATCAATGCAATGTGGTTGGAGTCCACAGAGAACATGGATAGACCAGAGGACGCGGACTAACCCGTGTGAGCGAGAGGGATTTACATCAGGTTGGTGATTTGAACCCTCTCGCTACTTCTCTTTTAATAGGTTCTGCACGTAGCTATACGATGTAAGACTGCGATGAAATATAATGGCAACCGTAGGCAGTGATATGGGTGATCAGTGAGCAAAGAAAAGCTTCCCAACAGGCAAGTGCTTAAATCATGGTGTAAAGCGCTAGACGCTGCGCATCAGCTTGGTTTGCGTTCGTCGCTTTTTACACTATTAATGATTAAGTGCTTGTCTCTTTTTTCTTTGCTTATTGGCTTTTATTTCTTCGCCAGTATTGCTCACTGTTGGGTCGTTGATAGTGCTGAGGCCCATCAGCGTGATTTGACTGGATTGGCACTGTCGCTTGTTTTAGCGTGGCTGTTTCAGGGGTTGTACAACGCCATCTTTATGCAAAGAAAGATGTCTCTTCTCATGAAACTAGAGCATCTTTTTTTGTCGGTAATGGCCACTGGGCAGCATGCGGTAGTCCGCCAACATTCAACATACTATTGGCAATCGTTGTGGCAAAACCAGCTTGAAGCATTTGCTGATTGGGCGATGGAATACAGAGTGCAGCAGAGTGTAGCAGTGGTTGTGCCGCTTATTGCTCTTAGCGGCATTTTTTTTGTGAACCCTGTAATAGGGTTAGGGTTGGTAGTGACGCTACCTGTGGTGCCCTTATTTATGGTTATTGTGGGCAAAGGCGCGGCTGCACTACACCAAAAACACTTTATTGCGCTAGAGCGTTTAGGCAGTTTGTTCACCGATCGGTTGAGTGCACTGTCCATGCTAACGAGTTTTCGCGCCCATGAGAGGCAAATTGCGTTGTTGTCACAAGCCAGCGACAACCTAAATAGTCGCACCATGAAAGTGGTGAGCGTCGCCTTCCTTTCCAACAGTGTGCTTGATTTTTTTGCTACGCTTTCTGTCGCTCTTGTCGCGGTGTTTATTGGTTTTACGCTGTTAGGAGAACTACAAATAGGGCCTCCTATTAGCTTGCAAGAGGGGCTATGGGTGCTTTTGGTTGTGCCACTTTTGCTTAGCGAGATGAAAAAGCTTGGACAAATTTACCACCAAAAGGCACAGGCGGAAGCGGCTTGCGCTGAACTAGAGCCCATATTCGCCGCGGCATCTAAAAAACAGACAGCAGCCAGCACATATACAGGTGATAAACATGCCGCTTTTACCGGTTTTAGTGTTCAAGAGTTTTATGTGTACGATTTCAAACACCAGCGAAATGATGAAAAACCATTACGTGGCGACGCCCTTGTTTATGCGCCGACACTGACCGTTGCTCCCGGAGCATGCATACTTTTGAGTGGGCGATCTGGCAGCGGAAAAACGGTACTTCTAGAGGCGCTAGCAGGGCAGCGCCTGACCAGTCACAGTGTTGACGCTAAGCCAGCTTGGCTCACTCAGCACCCTGTTATTTTACCCGGTACGGTTAGGGAGAACTTATGTCTTGATAATGAGTTTGAAGATAGCCGTTTGGAAAGCGTGTTACGTGCAGTTGAGCTCATCGATTGGCTTTACCGCTTACCTAATGGCTTAGACACTGCGATGACAGAACATCCGCCATTATCCGGAGGAGAAGCACAAAGGCTGGCACTCGCAAGACTGCTGCTCCGCGATCACGATATATGGCTGTTGGATGAGCCCACTGCACACTTACCCGATGAACAGCATCACCGCCTTGCCAAACTCATTTACCATTTAGGCCAGGGAAAAACACTTATATGGGCGTCGCATAAAGTCTTACCAGCTAATTGGTTCAACGGTTTCTGGACGGTTGAAAATCATACGTTATCAGAGTCCTTTACTTCGGTAGGGGATAAGTATGTCGCTAGCGAGGAAAGTGCTAATGATGAATAATGAGCCAAGTCATCAATTACAGCAGCATCCAACAAAATACTCCGCGCTCGCAGCGCTCTTCCTTGCCATCGTCCATGGAATTACTGGGTTAAGTATTTTAGTGATATCAAGTTGGTTTATCGCAATAAGTGCCGTAGCCCCTATTGGTTTTAATTATGTGATTCCTGCCGTTGTCATTCGCGCGCTGGCCTTACTTCGTATTGCCTCCGGTTATGCCAGCATGTGGGTAGGGCATTACGACTTACTATCACGCATAGCATCTACTAGGCTTGACGTTTTTAGGCAGTTGCACAATCAGCAGCTAGACGACAATGCTACCATGACAGAAGCGCTAGCTAGACACACCGAGGCTGTTGCAAGTAAGTGGATAGCTTGGGTAGCGCCTTTAACTAGTGTCACGTTAGTGTTTACCGCGCTTTGCGTTATTTCCACTGCGTTGGGATTGCCCGGTGCATTTTATCTTCTGATCGCTTTTACAGTTTGGTTAGTTATTGTGACCCTACAAGCGTTGGGTGCATTGCGAGTGGCTAATGCCAACACACAACACGCCGCGCGCTTCAGAAAAGACAGCGCCAGTTTTTTTCATTCAAGTGCAATATGGCATCTGTATTCTAACAAACAACAAGGTCGCTTTGTTCACGATAGCCCTTCTGCCAAGCGCACATGGCAAACAACCTTGTATCAAAAAAAGCAGGCGCTAAATGCGAGCTGGTGGTTTCAAGGCTTTGTCTATATTTCGATAAGCTTGCTGCTTGGTGGAGTGGGGCTGAGTGCAACTGCCAATGGCTCTGCGCTTCAGGCAATATTGGGTCAGGTATTGTTATTTGTGCCTGCTGGCATTGTAGTACCCATGGTTCTGCTGGCGGGTCCTGATTGGGTTTCCCCTTCATTTTCTGCCATTTCGAAGTATGCGCAATACCACCAAAGCAAGCACGAGCTGTCAAGTCTAAGCGCTACGCCAATCCAAACGCTGCCAGCACAGTCGTTAGAAAAGTCATTGTGTTTACAGTCTTTACGTGTAAAGCATCGTCATATCTCACCGATATCGTGCACATTGCCGAACAAGGGAGTGGTAGTATTAAAAGGCCCCTCCGGCTGCGGGAAGTCATCGATGTTACAAGGCATGGCAGGCTTGCTTCCCACACATGGAAAGCGAGTCGTAGATAGTAATGGGTTAGCTCAAGGTATTCCTCAAAATTGGCTCTACGTCGAACAAGACCCTGTAGTACTTGCCGCCAGTGTACAGATGAATTTGGATGTTGCGGGACAGGGCTTTGATAAATCTGCTATGCGCAAGTTACTTGATGATCTTGCGCTTGAATCACTATCGCTTAGCACATGGGTAGGCAAAGCAGGTCAGCCCTTATCGGGTGGTGAGCGTAAACGCTTAGCGCTAGCGAGGGCCGTTCTTGCAAAACCGGCGGTATTACTTCTCGACGAGCCGTTTGAGGGGCTAGATATTGAGACTCAACGGGCCGTGAGTCTTGTTATCACGCGGGCCGCACAAAATGCGTTAGTTGTGGTGGCATCACATGTCTTGCCCAGACATTTGAATGCAGAGCAAACTATTACCCTGCATACCGACCCGCAAGAAAAACTTGCTGTCCTTGCTAAGATTTAAAAGTATCTGCAATTTGCTCTAATGAGCGACCTTTGGTTTCGGGGAAGAGAGTAATTACACAAATAAGGCTAACAATGGCGAAACCACCATAAATAGCGAATGTGGTCGCTGCGCCTAATGTTGCTAACTCCCAAGGGAAAATTAGCTGTACAGAAAAGCTAGTTAAAGAGTTAATTACCCCTACCAGTGAGATAGCGAGCGCTCGCGCTTGGTTGGGGAAAATCTCGGCTAGCATGGCCCACATAACGGGGCCAAGTGACATAGCAAATGACGCAACAAATGCCATAATACCAAACAGTACAAGCGGCGCATTCATTGAAATAGCGGCATTTAATAGCGAGCTTTGATGCGCGCTATACTGCGTTTCAGTTAACGCTTCTTTGAGTGTGTTCTTAAATTTCACGTCGGAATAGAACACGGTATTTTTCATCTCATCAAGGGCGTCTGCTAGCGTGCTGTCTTGGGTACTGACAATGGCAATATCGTTAGCGTCTAGTTGATAGGTTGCCTGCTTGAAGCCATAAGCGCATATCGACATGCTAACTATGACACCAGTCAATCCAATAATGAGTAAGGGCTTTCTGCCCCATCTGTCGATGGTAAGCATTGCAATGACGGTAAAGGCAACATTGACCAAACCTATCCATACAGCCTGCATAAAAGCGGCATCAGTACCTACGCCGCTTTGCTCAAAAATGGTGGGGGCATAGAAAAAGATAACATTAATCCCCGTTATTTGTTGAGCAATGGCTAATATGACACCAACGAGAAGGGGATAGCGCATGTTTTTTGCGGTAACAAAGCCCAGACGCTCCTTTAGTGACCACGCTTTTTGCTCGAGAGAAGCAGTTATATCACTAAGCTGTGCGTTAGCTTGAGGTGGTGAAAAAAGGCTTTTAATTGTGTTTTCTGCCTCACTTTTTAACCCTTTCATTACCAGCCAGCGCGGGCTACGAGGGACAGTAAAAAGCAGACATAGCCATAGAATCGCAGGAATGGCCTCAAGCCCCAGCATGTAGCGCCAAGTCTGCGAATCAATACTGAGTGCCGATACCCAATCAAGTTCACTTGTACTTAATTGTAGAAAGTAATAATTGGTGAAATATGAAAGGGCAAAGCCAAACACGATATTGAGTTGGTTAACCGACACCATCTTGCCACGATTTTCAGGTGAACTGATTTCTGAAATATAAACGGGAGCAATAATTAGCGAGCAAAAGGCAATGCCCCCGATAAATCTTGCTATGACTAACGTAAGGTAATTAGGTGCCAGTGCCGAACATATTGATGACACCAAATAAAGTGCAGCGACAATGATGAGTGCTTTGCGACGGCCAATGGCATCACTCACTGCGCTTAAGCTACTGACATTGCAAGCAGTGCGCCCAGTGTAGGAGAACTGACTACAAAGCCTTGTTCCCATTCACTTAATGAAAATTGCGCATCAATAAACCCTATCGCGCCTGAAATTACACTGGCATCAAAGCCAAAAATAAAGCCCCCTAACGAGACAATGAGGGTGTAATACAACGACGGCGATAGCGCTTTATTCATTTTATAGTTTGCCTAATGTGTCCCTATTCACGAGTTCAGGCACAAATAAATGCTCTATAGGTAAACTACTCTTTATGTTGTAAACATGCTGAAGTACCCAATGCGCAGCCATTTCGCCCATCGCGTGAATGGGGTTATTAATTGTTGTTAGCTTAGGATAAAGGTAGCGGGAAAACAGCACGTTATCGAATCCAACAATAGACAGCTGTGTTGGAATATCAAACCCGGCTTCTCTTGCCGCAGTCATTGCGCCAGAAGCCATTTCATCGTTAGCACATACCAAGGCTGTCATTTCCTTGAATTGCGCTAACATGTGATGCATCCCTTCTTGACCTGATGATTCGTGAAAGTCGCCTTCAAACAATGCGCTTTCATAAAATGTTAGTCCAGCTTCAGAAAGTGCTCGCTTGTGACCAAGTAAGCGGTCATTGGCGTCTTTCTTAAAAAGCGGGCCACTAATGTAGCCTATGTGTTTATGTCCTTGCTCAATAGCCGCTTGCGTCGCAAGGTAACCGCCTTGCTCGTTGTCGACAACAAAACAGTTTTCGTCGAGTTTATCGACCCTGCGGTTAATAATAACGACGGGCAACTTTTCACTGACTAGCTTTTGTAGGTATTCGTCTGAAACGGCTTCAGCATGCAAAATAAGCGCGTCGCACCGCATGGCTTTTGAGAAACTCTATGGCGTCATGTTCGCGCTTTTCGTCGGTATGGCCAGCGGTAATAATGACATGCTTGCCATTTTGCTTGAGTACTTGTTCGACGGTACTCATCAGGTCACCAAAATAAGAACCGTGCAGTTCAGATACAAGCAACCCTACGCTGTTGGTGCGATTAGAGGCAAGCGATTGTGCAATAGCGTTAGGTTGATAACCCAGCGATAGCATTGCGTCCTCGACTTTCTTGCGCGTGCGATCGCTGACTTTAGCATTTCCATTCATAACGCGTGAGACTGTCGCAAGTGATACGCCCGCCGCTTCTGATACTTCGTATATTGTTGCCATACTTCTCGGTACTGTTCCTTACTTTATACCGCTAATGTACCCATTAATTCTGCTCTTAACCAGTTCTGCATAGGCATGACCGCTTTGCTTAACCGTTCTTTTTTGCGTGTTGTAGTCGACATGCACTATGCCAAAGCGCTTCGAATAACCTAAAGCCCACTCAAAATTATCCATTAGGCTCCACGCAAAATAGCCTTTTATGTTTACACCCTTTTCAATAGCGGTATTAACGGCGTTTAAGTGAGTGCGGAAATAATCAATGCGGTCATCGTCTTTTACTTGTCCATCAACAAGTTCATCGTTCATAGCAGCGCCATTCTCGGTGATGTAGATAGGCGGCAAGGTATATTGCGTGTGTAAATCTACTAAAATTTCGGTAAATGCGTCGGGGGTTATCTCCCAACCCATTGCCGTGAGAGGCTTATCAACGGGTGGTACAACTTTAAACCATTGTTGGTTGTCGGCTTCGTATACAGTGCGGGTGTAGTAGTTAATACCCAGGTAATCTATGGGCTGAGAGATGATGTCCATGTCACCATCTATAACGTCGGGTCGCTCATCTGCACTCAGCTTTTCAATAATCTCGGGATACTCTGCATGCATGAGTGGTTTCAGATACCACTGATTGTGATATTCATCGGCCCACTTTGCAGCCTGTTTGTCTTGCGCGGATTCGCTTTGTGCATGGCAAGTACTGAAGTTTAGAACGATACCATGCAAGCTGTTAGGGCACTGTTGACGTAATACCTTCAATGCTAAACCATGTGCTAGCAATAAATGATGTGCCGCTTTTCTGCCGTTGCCAACACCAGTTTTGCCAGGCGCATGTACGCCGGTTTCATAACCTAAATAAGCTGAGCAGAATGGCTCGTTAAGCGTGGCGTAGGCGTATACTTTTTCACCGAGTGCATTTGCTACCGCTGCGGCGTAGGTTTGAAATGCAAAGGCCGTTTCGCGGTTGAGCCAGCCTCCTTGATCTTCAAGGTACTGCGGCAAATCCCAGTGGTACAGCGTGACAAATACTTTCATGTTGCGCTTTAGTAGTTCGTCTACAAGGTTCACATAAAAGCGCATGCCTAATTCATTGACGCTGCCATCTTCGTTCATAACGCGAGGCCAAGATATGGAGAGGCGGTACGCATCCACACCCAATGAATCGATAAGTTCGATGTCTTGTTGCCAATATTCTACGTGCTCACACGCGATATCACCGTTGCTACTATCTTCAATGGCGTTAGGTTGTGAACAAAATGTATCCCAAATGCAGTCCTGTCGGCCTTTTCTGTCGCCTTCGATTTGAAAGCTTGATGTCGCTACTCCGAATACAAAATCCTTGGATAACATCAAGGAGTTAGCGGGGAGGGTTATTTTTGGCATTGTTCTTCTGTCCTGCAATTAACAAACATTTTAAATTCGCAACGCATTCACGTTTATCGAAATAACATGATATTTACATTGAATTCGGCAACGCTTCGTGTAATTATTTGATAAATGTAAGCGCTTACAAAGTTATTCGCATTATGATGTAAGCGCTTTCAAATGTAAATTTATCATTAATTAAAAAAATAGCAATAGAGGTTACTCGTGGAAACGCCAGCGCAACCGAATACGTCAAATGCTTACCAAGCTGAAGCCAACGGTGGATACCGATTTGCTTTAATTTCTCTTACCACACTTTTTTTCATGTGGGGGTTTATTACTTGTCTAAACGATATCTTGATCCCCTACCTGAAAGGCGCTTTTAACTTAACGTTTACACAAGCAATGCTTATTCAGTTTTGCTTTTTCAGTGCCTATTTCATAGTGTCATTACCGAGCGGGTATGGTGGTGTCGCGTATAGGGTACCAAAAGGGCATTGTGCTGGGGTTAGGCATTGCCTGTTTAGGTTGCGTGCTGTTTTTCCCGGCAGCAGCAAGCCAAATGTACGGCATCTTCTTACTTGCGTTATTTGTGCTTGCATCAGGGATAACCATTTTACAGGTCTCTGCAAACCCATATGTTACTGCGCTAGGCGACCCTAAGACGGCGTCTTCGCGATTAACGATGACACAAGCATTTAATTCACTTGGTACGACTGTTGCGCCCTTCTTTGGCTCGTATCTTATGTATGGCGCTGCAGGCGAACATAGTGCAGCGACGGCCTCGGCATCTGATGTTCAGGTGCCGTATTTGATCCTTGCAGCAGCACTACTGCTGCTTGCAGTGGTATTTTTGTTCCTCAAGCTACCTACGCTTAACCATACCAGCGCCAATACCGGTATTTTTAAAGGGGGTGCTTGGCAGCATAAGCATCTAGTACTTGGCGCCGTGGGTATTTTTATGTACGTGGGGGCTGAAGTGGCTATTGGCAGCATGCTCGTCAATTATCTAGCCAGCCCTAGCGTAGCAGGCCTTACTGAAGCAAAAGCGTCTAAGCTTCTCGCTTATTATTGGGGCGGCGCTATGGTCGGACGCTTTATTGGCGCATTGGTTATGCAGAAAGTATCGGGTGGCGTTGTCCTGGCTTTCAACGCCATAATGGCCATTGCGTTGGTTATCCTTTCAATTTCTAGTACTGGTGATATCGCCCTTTACAGCGTTTTAGCTGTAGGCCTGTTTAACTCTATTATGTTCCCCACTATTTTCAGCCTTGCGCTGCAGCAGCTAGGAAAAGATACGCCTCAGGGGTCGGGTATCTTGTGTTTAGCAATAGTTGGTGGCGCTATCGTACCTTTGCTTCAGGGCATGCTGGCCGACAGTATTGGCGTGACGCTTTCCTTCTTACTTCCGGCTTCATGTTATTTGTACATTGCTTACTACGGTTTAGTGGGCAGCCGTGTATCACAAACACTATCAACTAAGGAATAACAATGCGAAAAACCAAAGTTGCCAACATTGTTAAGTCAGCCTTACTGGGCGTCCTGACGGGTACGCTACTTAGCGCTTGCTCGTCGCCTGAAACTACCGCTGCTTCAACTGCGAACCAAGATACGGTGAATGGTACTTCCACTTCTAAGGCCGCTGAAATTTGGCCAGCGCTCGATATTGAAGTAAAAGCTAGCTCAGCGGTTGAAAAGAAAGTGTCAGAGATAATGGCTGAAATGACACTAGAGCAAAAAATTGCGCAAATGATACAGCCAGAAATTCGCAACATTACCGTTGAAGATATGCGTAAATATGGTTTTGGCTCTTACCTAAATGGCGGGGGCGCATTTCCAAACAACGACAAACACGCTACGCCTGACGACTGGGTAGCGTTGGCCGAGGCACTCTATCAAGCGTCAGTCGATGACAGCGTTGATGGGTCGACAATTCCCACCATGTGGGGAACAGATGCGGTACACGGTCACAATAATGTGATTGGTGCCACGCTGTTTCCCCACAACATCGGGTTAGGTGCTGCAAATAACCCTGCGCTAGTTGAGCAAATTGCGCATATAACGGCAAAAGAAGTGATGGCAACGGGAATAGACTGGGTGTTTGCGCCAACAGTAGCGGTAGTCCGAGATGACCGTTGGGGGCGAACGTATGAAAGCTATTCAGAAGATCCTGCCATTGTGCGTGCCTATGCGGCGTCTGTGGTAAAAGGTCTTCAAGGTGCAGCTGACAAGGACTTCTTAAGCGACCAACGTGTTATAAGTACGGTAAAACACTTTGTTGGTGATGGTGGCACGGTTGCGGGTGATGACCAAGGTGACAACATCGCAACCGAACAAGAGTTGTTTGATATTCACGCTCAAGGCTATGTGGGTGGGTTAACCGCAGGTGCTCAATCGGTAATGGCGTCGTTTAACAGCTGGCACGGCGAAAAACTTCACGGTCATAAGTATCTGCTAACAGACGTGTTAAAAGAGCAAATGGGCTTTGATGGTTTTGTTGTTGGTGATTGGAACGGTCACGGTCAAGTAGCGGGTTGCAATAACGCAGATTGTGCACAGGCTATTAACGCAGGTTTGGATATTTTTATGGTGCCTAACGACTGGAAGGCATTGTACGAAAACACGCTAGCACAAGTTAGAGATGGCACGATTGCGATGTCGCGTATCGATGATGCCGTACGTCGTATTTTGCGCGTGAAAGTAAGAGCTGGGTTGTTTGAAAAGCCAAGTCCGGCAAACAGGCCGCTATCTGGCGACCGTTCTCTTATTGGCAAAGACAGCCACAGAGAGGTAGCTAAGCAGGCGGTCAGAGAATCACTTGTCTTGCTAAAAAATACGTCGAAAACGCTACCACTTGATGGTGCAAAACGCATACTAGTTGCTTAGGTGATGCAGCTGACAATATAGGAAAGCAATCAGGCGGTTGGTCCATTACGTGGCAGGGCACCAACAATACCAATGATGATTTCCCAGGCGGTACGTCAATTTTTGATGGCATACAACAGCATGCTGAAGAAGCGGGTGGTGAAGCCATCTTATCGGTAGACGGCGAGTTTGATACAAAACCTGATGTTGCCATTGTTGTCTTTGGTGAGGAGCCCTACGCCGAAGGCCACGGCGACAGAGAAACCCTTATTTATCAATATGGTAACAAGCGCGACCTAGCACTGCTTAATAAGTTGAAGGCGCAGGATATTCCAGTGGTTTCGGTGTTTATCAGCGGTCGACCTATGTGGGTTAATGCCGAATTGAATGCATCTGATGCCTTTGTAGCTGCGTGGCTGCCGGGTTCAGAAGGTGCAGCTGTGGCCGATGTATTGTTTGGGCAGCATGACTTTAAAGGTAAATTACCGTTCTCGTGGCCTGCCACCCCACAGCAGATTGTAAATGTAGGTGATGAAGACTACGCCCCGCTATTGCCCTACGGGTTCGGTCTTACGTTTAGTGATGAAGATGTGTTGGGTGATTCGCTAGATACGAAAGTAGAAGTAAGCAGCGAAAATGAAGCGCCGATGCAAATCTTGAACGGCTCAGTGCAGGCACCTTGGGTGTTGTGGCTGTATTCAGGCGATGAGGCTTTGTCAGTGAATGCCAGCACTCATGTAGTAGGTTCAGTAAGCTATCGCACCATAGACAAAGAAGTGCAAGAAGATGCGCGCAAAGTGACCTTTGATGGCAGTGAATATGGTGCAATGCGTTTTGCGAGTAAGAGCTTCTTCCGCGAAGACTTAAGTGCACAATTGCTCAACAATGCGACGCTTACCTTCAGCGTAAATCGTCACTCTGAAATCTCTGCACCAGTGAATCTTTCGATGAACTGTGAAGGTGAAGGGGATGCCGCGGGTAGTTGTTCTACTAATATTGATATTAGCGAACAGTTACGTGCGCTACCTAAAGATACATGGTCAACGCTCAGTGTTGATCTACAATGTTTCGTGAACCAAGGTATTGATTTCACCGGGCTCGTCGTGCCGTTTGAGCTTGGCAGTGGTGGTAAAGCAAGCTTAAGTGTAGCTGATATCCAATTTACGCCTGATATGGCAAAGGATGCGGATATATCTTGTCAGTAGATAACTTTTACCTTTAATACGAAGTTAAAAAAATGCCGCCAAGTCTAAAAAGCAAGGCGGCATTTTTGTTTACGATAAGAACGTATTAGATAGCAGCGATAACTGCGTTGTAATACGCTTCTGGTTGTGTTTCAGCATTTACTGAGCCGCGAACCGCAGCTACAACTGCCGCCTTGTTTTCGTTTGCAACTTCTAGGATATCTAGCATTGCATTAACGTGTTCGCCTTCGCCCATAGCAGTTTGCTCTAGTACTGCGTCAAAGTTGTCTTGAATAAACATTGCAACTTTAGTGCGCTTGCCAGTACAAGAGTCTTCAGAAGACACTTTTGATGAAATAGCTGTGGTACCTAAGTCCCAAATGACGTTAGACAATGCAGCAGCAGTGCCGTTGTCATCAAAGATGGCTGCGCCAATACCACAGTGTTTCCAAGGGTTAACAGGTTCAACCTTATCTTGTGCAAACGCGCTTGAAGAGAATGCTGCTACAGCTAATGCAATAGATGCAATTTTTTTCATTTTTTAACTCCATTTTTAGATTTATTATTTTCACTTTAAAAGTAGTGTGACAATGCAATTGAAAGCTCAAATGCATTGTCATAGCGTAATAACGCTCTGATATCGAATGTCTGATCATTCGTGAAGCGTTGCTCCCATGTTGCATAGGTTCGGCTTCTATCAAAAGCGTTCGCATACCTCTGATGTCCCACGCTAAAGGACATAGCATATTCTGGTGTGACCGAAGTCACACCACCAATCTCAGCACCTAACCCAAGGTAGCCACCAAGGTTGTCTTTACTTGTCAGCGTGCCAGAAAGGCCGCCATACAAGGCAAAATCTTGAAAGAGTTGTGTACTTTTCCCAATTAACCCATCAAAGTAAAACGCAGCTGTTTCGCGGTTTAGGTCCATTTCGCGATACCCAGTCGCAAGCTTCCAAGCATATCCTGTATCGTGGGGTAAGTTCGGTTCGCGCTGCGTTTAGGTTGAATATACGTAGGAAGGTTAAGTCAGCAAGGTGTAGGTTGGCGTCTTCGTCTAGCCGCACGCTCATGTCAACTGTGCTGAGTTCAGAAAAAGGAATTCGAGCTGCATTAAGAGTAAGAAAATCGTAGTAATTCGCGCGAAAGCGAAAAGTTAGCCCGCTATTGAGTGAGTTATTGAAATAAGTAGATATTTGCAAAAGGCTTGTATCTTGAGCTTCATGGGGGGCTTTAGGTGCGGGCTTTTCAAAGCGACTTTGCCCTACTGGCAATGAAAACCTTATGTTTACGAGTGCTTTTCGCAGCGACTGCATTGTCGATGTCAAACTGTCGTGCTGTTCTATATAAGCAAAATAATCGAAGGCGGCCTCAATAACTCGCTTTGCTTCGTGTTCGCTGAGCAGAGTAACGATTTCTGATGGTTTTAAAACGCCTTTAAGCAGGTCTTCAAATACAGATCTCTCATGCGATGATAACTGCGAAAATCGAGAGTATAGGGTCTCTTGTCTAGAAGGGTGGAAAAATACTTTATCTATCAGCGTTGGGTCAACGCGTTCTATTTGAGTAACAATATCGAATGGCATAACCCATAGCTTAGACTCTGGGATGTAAGATGTACCTGTCAACATAGAAAGCAAATAGGCAATCTGATAGGCACAGTTTTGTTTAAAGAAATAATATGTCATGGGAACTTGTTCTAATTCCCAGAGGTGTCCCAACAAAAATGTTATATCGTCTTGTGTAAAATCTAGCGAGTATTCCCATAGATCGCGCAATTCAGATTCATTGTAGGTTAACGTCTGATGGTGAAACTTTTGGTTAGCAAAGTAACCATCGTAACCACCGAAGATACCATTCATAATGTAACGAATGGGGTGTTCGTTTTTAGGGTAGCGCGCACCATAATTGTATGTGTTGTCCAGTAGCTCACTTTTTCGTGTACCGTTAAATTTCAAAAAGACATGACCATACATACTGGCTGGGTTGCCTAGATAACCTGACGCATAAATGAGGCTGACACTTTTAGCTCCAATTGTTGCTACGAAATCCTCAAAATCTGGGCACTTAACTTCAGGAAGCTCCGCAACCTTTCTTTTAATAAATTGCGCGCGAGCAGGAAATTGACACTGCAATTCGGGGGTATCAATAAAAGCGGTTAAATTTGCGTTTAATTCAGATAACGGATCGACGCTGCCAGTATCTGAAAAAAAGAAGTCTGAAGAACTAATTGCGGATTTGTCGTCTAAAAACAAAGAACGTTCGTAGTGCAGTAATGTTCGCCATTGATGAGACTGTGCTGCATCTTCGATAGCTATATGTATTTCGCTTGCACAAACCAAGTGAGAAAAAATAAATAGGCAAGCTGCGAGAATGAGTTTTGTTCTATCCATGAACTAGGGGGACGTCCGTAATTATAATTTCCGTGATTTTTGTCCAATAAAAACACGAAATACATCAAGGTTATTAGAATAATACAGAGAGAGTTCTGCGTAAATAAAAAAAGGCCGCTGTAAAAGCGGCCTAAAACTCACACAAGTTCACACGTTTTAGAAAGTGTATCTAGCACCTAATGTATAACGAGGACCGTATTGACGAGCGAATAGGAATTGCTCCTCAAAACGTCCGAAGCCACGCTCCGTTTCATCGTTAATATTAATGCCTTCAAGGAAGACTGTTAGGTTGTCGTTAACGTCGTAGTTAATGCTGGCGTCAATTTGACCATAATCGTCGAATTGAGTCGCAGGGTTGTCAGATGAACCTTGTGCTTGGCCAATACCAATTACGTAGTCTGAACGCCATGCGTAGGTCACTTTTACTGACAGTCCTTCCTTCTCGTAGAACACCTGGAAGTTAGCTGAGTCACTGATACCAACCAGTGGGTCCTGCTCACCTAAATTGTATGGGTCATACTCAACGTCACCGTCAACTAAGGTTGCGTTTGCGCCAAAACCGAAGCCTGTTTGGCCGAAGGTGTGCTGAATAGCTAACTCAATACCTTCTACCGTTTTCGAATCGCTTGAGTTTCCAGGCTGCGTGGTACGCCATGTAATTAGCGGGTCATCGCTATTCGGCGTAACTACACCATTCTCGTCCGCATAACCATTCTCAACAAAATAGTCATAAATTGCGCTGTCTGTCGCTTGTACACCAGCCGCTTCTAACGCGCTTACTGCTTCATTCCAACGAGGGCCCTGATAGATGTCGCGAAGTCCATCAAACTGTCTGTCTTGACCTGTTGTTGTAATGTAGTTGTCCACAGATTTTCTGAACAAACCAATGGCCGCGTAGCTGGCTTCGTCGTAGTACCACTCTAAAGACAAGTCTATGTTGCTTGACTCAAAAGGAAGTAAGCTTGTATTACCTGCAGACGCGGTTCTCGCACCAATTTTAGGGCTTCCGCTAAATGACAAACCACCTTGAAGCAAGCCGATTGGTGCACGCGTAATCGATTTACCCCAAGAGAAGCGGGCAACGATGTCGTCAGTCACGTCAACTTTTACGTCGAACATAGGTAACACGACGTCGTATTCATAGGTAAAGTCTTGTAGCTGTAGATCGTCTTCGAATTGAGTGATCCACTCAGAGGCGGCAACCCAATTTACTTGAACCGGTACACGAACTTCTGCAGAGCTCGGTACTTCCGTTTCCTCATAACGCACACCTGCGTTAATTTGGACATAATAATCGCCTAATTCAAAATCCCATTCTGTTTGAATGTAAATCGAGTCAGTAACTTCCTCAACATTGCTAACAGATGGAGCACCCATAAAGTATGGATCAATAGAATATGCGTTACCTTCGCCTACGACATCGGCAGTGATAAATGCAAGCTGACGAGCAATGGCTTCATCAAAGTTGAACGTATAGAAGTAGCCGGGGTTCATGCTTGCGCCACCACCGTCAAACGCGTCTAAGAAGCCCGACGTGTCGTTGCGAATAAACATGCTGTCAGGGAATATTTGCGTAAATGACGGATTAAAACCAGGGCCGCCTCGTAAACCACTCCAAGCAGTAAAGCCGCTTAGCGCCTGTTCTGTGCGCGCAACGCCAAAATCTACTTTTACTAGCGGAATGTCAAAGGCAGAGTTGTACCAAGTACCATCTAGCTGTAGTTGTTCAATATCAGAACGGCCTGGTGAGTAGATAAATTGACTGAAGTTTGAATCAATCTCACTAGGTAAAATTTCATTAGTGCCGTTGTTCCAGTTTACGAAGACTTGAGGAATTTCACCCGAGCGGAAATCATATACTTTCGATTCTAGCTGATTGGAGCCTAAAATCACCTGACCTGCGCTACCTAAGCCTTCATCATAGCCGTTGTCAGTTTTGTTATATGAGTCGTGGTAATCAAGCGTGAAATGCCAGTCGTCGTTTACCATCCAATCAAGATTTACACCCAGTGAACGCGCATCAACACGTGTGGTGTTGCGGCTAGCAGTAAACGAACCATCATCGCCACTAATATCGGCATAAACGGCAGTACCGTTTTCATCAAGCTCATAAGCATTGATGTTAGCACCAAAGTTATTCCAAATACCCCAGCCTACTGAATTAGTGCCAGTTGTTGCACGCGATGCCGTATAGTCTACGGTTGCCGTGAAGTTGTCAACGGGGCGGAACTGGAATGTCGCTTGCGCATTTTGACGCTCACGTTGAACATCGCTGATACCGTAATTCATATCTTTAGGAAAGAATGCAGCATCGGTAATGTTAGTACGGTTGTCGATAACGTTGGCCGCGCCTAATTCTGGAAGTGCGCTATTTTCTTGTAACTGCCAGCCTTGAATGTTGGCAGACTGCTGTTGAAAGTCACGCTCTTGGTGAGAAAATGACAAACCAAAGCCAAACATGTCGTCGGCAAACGTATTGCTGTAAACACCTGCAATTTCTGGTGTTACATCGTCACCTTCTTCATTTGACGTATCGTAAATACCTTTCACTGAGATTGTGGCGTTCTGACCAGGTTGCGACAGCGGTTTCATCGTAATGATGTTAACCGTCGCACCAAGACCACCACTTGGGTTCTCCGCGCGTGCTGTTTTTTGAAGTTCTAAAGTATTGACACCCTCTGAAGATAGGTTTGCCAAATCAAAAGAGCGCGTAAAACCTGTGCCCGGCATTTGACGGCCATTTAGCGTAACCAAGTTAAACTCTGGGCCGAAACCACGTACGGTGATTTGGCTACCTTCACCGTTGTTACGGCTAATGGTTACACCAGTAATACGCTGAAGCGCTTCGGCCAAGTTTGTGTCTGGAAATTTACCAAGTTCTTCCGCCGAAATGGCGTCAACTACACCGCTTGAACTGCGCTTTAAATCCATCGAACGGATCATGCTGCCGCGGATACCACTGACCTGAATAATTTCAACTTCACCTTCGGTCGGTTCGGCAGTTTCTGCCTCTTGCGCGAAAGTAGGAAATGCTAAGGATGAGCCCATCAACAAAGCCATTGATGTGGCAAGCTGGGTCTTTTTAAAGGTTGTGCGTTTCATAATTGCCCTACTAATTCTTATCAAATCAATACTGCCGCCGCGCGTTATGCCGACGGCAGTTGCTTTGTTATTGTGCTGTGATTTCTAGGTTGTCCACGCGATAGACTGCGCCTTCGCCTTGTCCCCATGCTGGGAACATCATGATGACGTTGATGGCACTAATGTCTAAACCTGCGTCATACAGTGTTTGCAGTGGGAATGTGTATGTTTGCCATTCACCTGCGACGGGCTCTGCACCCTCTACACTTGCCGACATAGGCAATTCGACCGCAGTAGAAGCGCCAATCGATTCGATTTTAAAGAGCCATGGTGCTGATGCGTCATTTGGCATCGCGCTGACCTTCATCTCAAAGCGAACAACACCATTTGATAGCAATGCTGAGGCGTCATAAGAAGTCCCTTCGTCAGCTAAAAAGCCCATAACAGTCGGCGCGCCGCCGATGCGGAATTCGGCTACCGTGCCGTGCTCTGCATCGTCAACTTCTTCTGTTGGCGTAGAGCCACCACAGCAGTCCCATATAGACCATTGGTCTGCAGCTGTGTCGGCAAATATAGTGATACCGCCAGCAGGCATTTCACCGCTGTCAGGGTGGAAAAACTTCACGTTATCTAAACGATACACCGCGCCTTCGCCTGTGCCCCATGTCGGGAAGACCATGATGACGTCGATAGCACTTACATCAAGTCCACGAGCTTGAAGGTCAGAAAGCGTAAATGTATAGGTTTGCCACTCTCCTTCTACAGGCGCTTGACCTTCTACACTGTCTGATAGTGGAAGTTCAACGGCTGTAGCAGCGTCGTTTGATTCGATTTTAAATAACCAAGAAGAGTCTGGATTACTTGGTGCGTTTACAACGCGCATTTCGAATTGCAGAAGACCACCATCAGTCAGTGCTGTTGCATCAAATGGTGTGTCGCCACCACCCGCTGCAGGACGTGTGATAAAGCCCATTACAGTTGGGTCTGCACCAATTCTGAACTCTGCAGTAAGACCGTGCTCCTCATCGTCCATCTCTTCCGTTGGCGTCGATCCGCCACAGCAATCCCACATAGGCCAGTCTGGGTTTTGACCATCTTCAAAGATAACTAGCTCAGGGTAGCTCGCACCGCCTTCTTGAGAGATCTCAACGTTTGTCATGCGATAAGTTGCGCCATTTCCTGTATCCCACGCTGGGAACACCATGACGACATCTATAGCGCTAGTATCAAGACCAGCCGCTGCCAGTGTACTTAACGGAAACTCATATGATTCCCAAACGCCTTGTTCTGGTGTTGCACCTAAGCAGTGTCTGCAGGGCCAACATACCCACTCATAAGTGGAAGCTCGGCAGCTGTTGATCCTTCGCTACTTTCAATCTTAAACAACCAGGTTGTGGTTGCGTTGTTAGGAAGCGATACCACTTTTAAATCAAACTTAACGCTGCCTGTTTCTTCCATAGGCGAAGCGTCAAATGGTGATGCTTCACCTTCCGGGTCGGTAATAAACTGCCCACGACTAATGAAGCCCATTACTGTTGGCGCCTCACCAATAGAGAACTCATAAACTTGGCCTTCGTCTGCGTCGTCTACAAGAACAGGTGTAGTGCCACCACAACAATCCCATGCTGGCCAGTTTGGGTTAGGTGTGCCATCGAAGATTGTTAGGTCTTGCGCTATTCCCGTTGAAGGTGGAGACGGAATTGGGGCTGCGCCTTCAACAAGTGCATCTTCTAGTGAGTCATAACCAGGTCGAACAGTTTCACAACCTTTACCAGTGTCTGGGTCTGACGCACACTCATAAACGCGTACATAGTCAACTTCGAACGTTTGCCCATTGGCAAATGCCTCGGCATCAATACCTGTTTCATTTACCGCTTCTGGCCATGCACCGCCAACGGCAAAGTTAAGAATTAGGTAGAATTCTTGGTCAAACGGTGCGTTATCCCAAAACGTAGTTAGCTCACCTGTACCTTGCTCAAAATACTCAGCATACCAACCGCGGTGAGAAAGCCCTGTGGCGTCACCGTTAGCATTGAAGCGAACTTCTGAGCGTCGTTGTGTGGCATAAAGGTATCCATCCATGTACCAACGAATTTCGCCTTCTTGCCATTCGATGGCGTAAGTATGGAAATTGTCGGCAGGATTTGCGCCACTTGGAAGCGAGTACGCTTGGCCCGAGCTATCGTTATTTGGCCACTCTTGGCCATAGTGTAGGGTGCCGTAGATATGATTTTCAGGATTGCCGTCAATATCGGCGGCTTTAAGGTTGACCGCTTCTACAATGTCAATTTCGCCAGAACGAGGCCAGCCACCGTAGACTTCATCAGTTGGCATCATCCAAAATGCTGGCCAGCTTCCTTGGCCTGATGGCATTTTTGCGCGCATTTCAATACGGCCGTATTTGAAATCGGCTTTATAGCGTGTGTTTAAGCGCGCTGAAGTATAAGGCTTTTGTGCGCCTTCTTCGGCAGGTAATGCGACAATTTTCAAGCTGCCGTCTGAAACAAACGAGTTGTCTGCGCTGTCGGTGTAACACTGTGCTTCATTGTTACCACCACCGTTGCAATCAACTTCATGTGTCCAGTTGTCATCATCAATGCTGGTTCCGTCGAATTCATCGCTCCAAACCAACTGCCAATCAGACACGGGTTCTGCAGGATTGACGACATTAACATCGGTAGACGTCGTTGAGCCACCACCGCAGCCAAATAGGGTTGTGACTGATAACGCGGCTGCTATCCGCGTAAGTTGAGATGCTTTTATAGTCATTATTTTCAGCCCTGATCCAAAAAAATTAGGTTGTAATGTTGCGGCGATGCCACGTAAAAAGTGTTTTGTAAGCGCTTACAATTTGAAAAAAATAAAAATCGCCTTTTGAAAGCGCTTACATTACATTAAGTCAGCCACACGTAAAGATCAATACTGTTCTCAAATTTTTAACATTTGAACGGGCCGAAAAAATTAGTTTATTCGCGTTGAGCGCTTGTTAAATATGGGTTTGAAGGTGTTGTTGTTCTTAAGTATAAATTTTGGTGGTGCATAATTCACGCGCTATTTACAAATAACAGTGTGCGTGTTAACTCGATATAACAGTGCTAACTGTTAGCCTATTTCCACTGTATGGGTGTATGCTTTTTATTAAGGGAGAGAGTGTTATGCATACCCATCATCATTCACATCAACACGTAACTGATAATAGCGACAGCACACGAATTGGCTGGGCATTTTGGCTAAACTTTCTATTCACGATTGTCGAGTTTGTCGGTGGTTGGTTAACCAATAGCGTTGCTATTATGGCAGATGCTGTACATGACCTAGGTGACTCACTGTCTATCGGGTTGGCGTGGTATTTGAGCAAGCTAGGTAAGAAAAAAGCTACACAAAAATATTCATACGGTTTTAAGCGTTTAAGTCTTATGGGCGCGATGCTCAACGGCGTTATTCTTATCATCGGCTCGATTTGGGTGCTCAGTGAAGCCCTGCCTCGTCTGATTAATCCCGAAATGCCTATGATCGAGGGGATGATTGGACTTGCGCTACTAGGTATTGTTGTTAACGGTTTTGCAGCGTACAAATTGCACGGCGGTCATTCAATGAATGAAAAAGTGCTAAATTGGCACCTGATTGAAGATGCGATGGGGTGGGTTGCAGTATTGATCGTCGCGATTGTCCTTCATTTCGTGGACTGGCCTATTTTGGACCCGCTGTTATCTATAGCGTTCACACTATTTATTCTCAGCAATGTCGTGAAATATGTGATTCAAACGATGGGATTGTTTTTGCAAAGCGTCCCCGATTTGCAAATGCAAGATGATATTAGACATGCGTTATTATCCATTGAACACATTGACGAGATTCATCATGTACATTTCTGGTCGTTAGATGGAGAGCAGCACGTATTTACTGCTCACGCTGTTCTTGACTATAGCGTAAATAGCAGTGAGCTTAGAGACTTGAAAAGCAAAGTAAGGTCTTGTCTGGCGCCCTTTAATTTAACTCACACGACGATTGAGTTTGAATTGCCCGGTGAAGCTTGTCGAGACCAGCGTGATCACCTTCATACTCATTCACACACTCTTGTGCATGATGAATTATAAAAAAAGGGGCGGATAACCGCCCCTAATAACACACGTAGTACAAACAATGATTAGAACTGTGCTCTAAACGCAACGCCGAAATAACGGTCTGCATCACGAGGTATCTGATAACGGAAGTTATCTCCGCTATATGTCGTTGCGTAGCTATCATCCAGCAGATTTTTAGCTATCAATGACACGCGGAAGGCATCATCCTTAAATGACAAGCCCACGCTAGCGTTTAACATGTTGTAATCTGGCAGCAATGAAGCAGGGTTGAAATTACCCGTGTTGCCTGGCAAATCAGAATATTGCTCATCGGTATAAACGTATGATGCATTGTAGTAAACATCAAAGCCGTGAGACGTTTCCATGAAATACTCGGCTGATAACGAGTATTTCAGGTCAGGTGAGAATGGAACGTCTAGTCCTGAACGGTCAGTACAGTTCGCTGGGTCAACCTCAACCGGGCAATTGAACTCGTCAATCTCTGCTTTGGTGTAAGCAGCACCACCAATTAGCGTTAAGTTTTCCGTGGCATTCCACATGAAGTCAACTTCAACACCTTGGGTTGTTACGTTACCCGCATTGGTTAAGCGGGTAATACATGCACCGTCAGAGCAGTCAAAGTTGTTCGCTTGGAACCCTTCAATGTCAGTACTAAATAAGGCCACATTGAAAAGTACATCGCGGCTGGCATATTTATAACCAATTTCGAACGCATCTGATTCTTCCGAACCAATAGGTCGGCCATCATTTGCTGGGTTGAAGTTGTAGTAAACGTTAAAGCCTGGCCCTTTGTATCCTTGCGAATACATACCGTAAATCATCTGGCCTTGTGCAATATCATACTGAATACCAATACGACCAGACAGGTTGGTTTCGTCAACACTACCTTCGGTATCAGTATTCTCGGTAGCAGGGCGCACACCTACACCACGGCGACCAAACTCGTCGTTATTTACACGACGGTGAGTGTATGACACTTCATCATCTGTGTAGCGCAAACCAAAGATAAGGCGCATATCGTCACTTAGCTCATAGGTTCCATCACCGTAAAGCGCCCAGTTATTAAACTCGGTGCTCATAAACGCCGTGGCAGATACTATGTCGTTTGCATTACACGTCACGCCAAGTGAAGCTGCATAAGCATCTAAGTCGCCAAGTGCGGTTGATAAAGCGTCTCCTGACAAATTATTCTCAGCATAAAACGTTAATGCTTGGTTTAGCTGACCGTTGTTGTTTTGACAGCTGGCATCACGAGTAAAGTTACGTTCAGAATCCATGTTCCAATAGAATAAGCCTGCTAAGAAGTTAAACGGGCCATCTAGGTTTGACGCGACCCGGAATTCTTGAGAAAACTGACTCCACTCTTGCGGGCCGACATCGTGAAGCTGAAACGGAACGCCGAATACAGGTTCGTTGCTGTCACCTGCAATAGAGGTGAAATCACCTTCACGAAATTCAGTGTTTTCCCATGAGCGCTGTGCAGTAATTGATGTGTAAGTATAGTCGCCCACTGTTTTATCAACTTGGACAGAGAAGGCTGAATGATCGTCAATTGTGCGCGACTCAAAATCGTGATCGATACGGCGCTGATCTAGGTCGATGTCGGCAACGCCATCAACAATGCCGTTACTGTTTGGCGCGGCTTGCGAATCTGGGTTTCTTCCGCTTGGTAGGCCTTCTAAATCAGCACAGCAATCATCATCTGCACTGTAGAATTCACCGATAAACTTCACGGTCAAATCGTCTGTTGGTTCATAAAGTACAACTGCCCGTGCGCCTTCGCGATCGTAGCCGTTGACTTTTTCGTTGTTATAAACGTTATCGATGTAACCGTCGAACTTGCCTTGGAATACCGTCAGGCTAGCCGACAACTCGTCGGTTAAACCACCACTAACGGTGCCTTTCAAACGATATTCATTGTCTTGATAGAACTCTGTAGACAAGCTGCCAGTAAGTTCTTGAGACGGGTCTTTTGTTGTGATATTAACAACACCCGCAGAGGCATTTTTACCAAATAGTGTACCTTGAGGACCACGCAGCACTTCAATTCGGTCTACATCGTATAGATCAGCAAAGGCCTGCCCTGAACGCCCTAATACAACGCCGTCGACGACAGTGGCTACGCTTGGCTCAGCGGCGATACTAAAGGAGATAGTACCGATACCACGCACGGTAAGCGCAGAGTTTCGCGTGGTTGTCCCTTTTCTAAAGCTCACTGAAGGAACCAGTGCTTGTAAATTCTCAACATTGTTTGCGAAGGCCGCATCAATCTGGTCGCCGCGTAAAACCGATACCGCAACAGGGACATCGCTAATGCTTTGTACGCGTTTTTGCGAGGTAACGACAATTTGTTCAAAAGATTTTTCATCGTCCTGCGTTTCGGTTTGCTCAGCTTCTTGCGCAAAACCGTGTGCACTGACGAGTAATCCAGATGTCATTGCGAGCGTAACGGCTCGGCTTACAATCGACCTTCTTGTTTTCATGTTGTTCTCCAGGGGTATTTCGCTTATCGCCCCTTTTAACTGAAATTGCTAAGCGAAATGTTCATGCAATTCAGATCAAGGGCTTGGTTTTTATTGTCGCGGCGTAGGGTACAGCGCTACGCAATTTTCATTTTTAAATAAACGGTCTTATGTATAAGAGTTATCTTGCGTCTAATGTCTTATATAAGAGTGATTAAGTTAAACAATTGTTAAGCCATTTGCAAACGCTATGTTAAATTTTTTGTGTTTTTTCTATACGGCGGATGTGTGGGCAAATTTTCTTAGTCAGTACGAGCGTAAATACGCAAGACAATGACGCCGTGTTTGAACGCGCTCCGTCATTGGCTGTGCGCCTCTGCGCTAGTGTGAAGCTACAGTCGCTAGTCGCTTTAGGCTACGTTCGTATTTAACTGACCACCATTTAAGACTTAAGCCTACAGCAGCGAAGCAGGTAGCCCAAAGTGTTAACAAAATGGGAACAAATGCATCGCTCAGCCCACCAACAAAGCCAATAGGAGAGAACATTAAATATAGCGTGGCAATAAGACCCACCAGCACAATGGCGCAGGGTATGGCATACCGCCAAGGTGTCATATTGACTTCGGCTTTGGGCGTAAAGCGCCATGCTTTATCCATTGGATATAGCCGACCAATAACGAGCATAATAGTAAGCTCTATGGCAAATAATATGGCGTAGATGTGAATGAAGTTGATGTCGACATCCCAAACAAACTTTAACAGTCCGTAGGCAATGACGTGGAATATGATGGCGACTTTTGCCGCTAGTGCAGGGACGCGTTTGGTAAATAAGCCAACCAATACAATGGTTATAACTGGAATGTTATAGAAGCCTGTGAAAATACGGATGATTTGCCATAATCCCTCTGGTGCAAACATCAGAAGTGGTGCGGTTATAAAAGACAGTACGGCAATGACCAGGCTAGTAATTTTGGCGACACGAATGAGCTTTTCGTCACTGACTTTGTCTTTCTTCAAGGGTTTGTAAACATCTAAACAGAACAGCGTAGCGGCGCTATTAAGTAGCGAATTGAAAGAACTAAACACAGCTCCTAATAAAACGGCAAGGAAAAAACCTGAGAGGTATTGTGGCAATACGTCTTTCACTAGGTGGGGGTAGGCCAAATCGATCGTTTGCAAGTTTTCGTTTTGATAAAGGTGATACGCAATAACCCCTGGAAGCATCATCATAAACGGCACAAGCACTTTGAAGTATCCAGAGAAGAGTACGCCTTTTTGCCCCTCTACTAAGTTTTTCGCGCCTAACGTACGTTGAATCACGTATTGGTTGGTTCCCCAGTAAAAGAGGTTTGCTAAGATCATGCCAGTGAAGATAGTGCCAAAGGGCACAGGGTCATCACTACTACCTATGGCGTTGAGCTTTTCGGTTTGCGTAGTTGATATTGTGGTTAGGCCATCACTGAAACTTCCATCGCCTAAAGCAATTAAGCCCAAAATGGGAACAAGTAACCCAACTATTAACAACCCAATACCGTTAATAGTGTCTGATACTGCGACGGCTTTTAAACCTCCAAAAATGGCGTATAAAGCACCAATAGTGCCAACCACTACGATGGTGAATACAAGGCTTGCCTCGTAGCTAATATTAAATAGCCCCGGAACATCAAATAAACGAAGTACCGCGATAGAGCCAGAGTAGAGTACAGAAGGAATGGTCACGAGCGAGTACCCAACCATAAACAGTACAACCGTCATGCGCCTTACGCTGTCGTCGAAGCGGTCTCGCAAAAATTCAGGCAGCGTAGAGAAAGCTCCCGCCAAATAGCGGGGCAAAAATATAAGGGCCATGATAATGGTCGAAATACCTGCCGTTACTTCCCATGCCATTGCACTTAAGTTATAGCCGAACGCAGAACCGTTCAGACCAATGAGTTGCTCTGCTGATAAGTTGGTAAGGATCATCGAACCAAGCAATAAATGTGCCTGTTAACCCTCGCCCCGCAAGGAAATACCCATCTTGAGTATTTACCTCGCCCTTTGTTTTCATGTAAGAAATAACGGCGACAAGTGCCATAAATGCCGTGCACGACAAAAGGGTAAGGGTGATGTCCATGTACTACTCCTAGTCTATTATTGTGCAGGCCATAATGTGATATCCGACATATCCGTGTCGGTATGCTGTACCTCTGGGCCTAGGGCAAGCTGTTTGCCTTTGGGCACAAACACGGCCATTTCATTAAGGGCTAAAATTTCTTCTTTGTACTGGCCGCCGTTCAAGACTTCATCAGTGCCAAGGCGCACCCATTCACCTTTAGGCAAGTAATACTTCACCTTACCACCGGGCACAACACATGGCACAACAAGTACATCATCACCACACATAAATTGTTGCTCAAACCCGTGCGACAATGGCTCATCTGGAAACGCTAGCGCCATTGCGCGTTGCACGGGCAGCCCTGATATTGATGCTTGCTCAGCGGTTTTCTTAAGATAAGGAACTAAGCGATAACGAAGTTTCAACGCCTCGAAAACTGCGTCAGACGCTGCTTCACCATAGGACCAAGGTTCGCGAGGGCCAATGCCATGAAGACGCATGTGTGCACTAAAAACTGATGCCTGCGTCCAGCGCACATAAAGTTCTGCGTCTCGAGTATCTTTGTAAAAACCGCCGATATCGGTCGCAAAGAATGGGCCTCCTGACATGCCCCAAGATAAACTGCCTCGGATGCTTGCTGAAAGGCCATGCCAGTCTGCTTGTGGGTCACCGCCCCATTGAGACGGAAAGCGTTGACTGCCTGTCCATGCCGAGCGGCTAAACAAGAACGGGCCTGTTTTACAGTATTTCTCGGCCGCTTCGTAGACACAGCGGTTGTAAAGCATGCTGTATACATTGTGTAGTCTGTCGCCCGAATCTTCGCTATAGGAAAGCATGTTGTCGTCTTCTAGCTGCTCACCAAAGTCTGCCTTTATCATATCAATGCCAAGGTCAAACAATGGTTTATGCGACTCGCGCCAAAATGCGTATGCATCTGGGTGTGTAAAGTCGAGAATACCTGAGTCAGGAAGTGGTGTGAGCACTTCGCCAAAAGGGCTTAAATCCCACTCGTAGCGATAAGCCTCTCCCGTACGCTTATCTTTAATTAGCCAACCTTTCTCAGCGGCTTCTTTAAACAGCGGGTTTTTCACAGAGATCATGGGGTATTCCCAAACGCATATCTTAAAGCCGAGGGCTTTTAATTCGTCGATAATGGGTTTCGGGTCGGCATAGCGTTTCGGGTCCCACTCAAACGCAAAGCGCGTATCGGTATCTTGCCATGCTCTACCGTCTAACGTTATTACATCGCACGGCATTTCTTTTTCGCGTACTTCTCGCGCCACGGCTAACAGCTCTTGCGCATCTTTATAGTAGGCCTTTGACAATATTACGCCCAGGCTCCACGTCGGCGGTGTTGGAGCAAAGCCTGTTAACTGACTGTAGGTGTTAATGCTTTTTGACGGCGTTGCTTCATGGTAGAGAAACATATCAAGTAAGGCATCTTCAACCACACACACATAGGCACGTTGCGACCATGGTGCATATCCAATACCGTGAGTGACAGGGGCAGGTGTGTGTACAAACAAGTTCCAGCCTTGAGGGCTCCATGCGTAAGGCGTGTTCTTATATGATTTTTCGGCGTTTACGCCAAGAGCATCATGGTTGTATGAGCGCACAAGCTGTCCGCGCTTATCCAGTTTGCTCCATTTCTCCCCCAACCCGTAAATTGCTTCGTCGTAGCTAAGCTCAAGGCTGACTATCCAGCCGTCAGCTGTTTTGGCGAAAGGGGGTAAGCGGTGCTGTCGCACAAAATGGCCGTCGGTAGCCGTTTGCTGCACGAGTACATCGTCTTTGAATAACTTAAAATGCAGCGGTGAAGAAAACAGCTCTAGTCGATAGTCGCCTCCAATGAGGGTGCTATGTGTTTGATCACCGGAAAAGACGAGCGCGAGGTTTTGAGGCGTGCCTGTTAACATGCCGTACACGCTTTGATTGTCTGTGGTATTTTGAATACGCAGACCAAATTGGCTAATAGAGAAGCGCAGTTGTCCAAACTGCGTTGGTACTATGAGTACATCACCGTTTTCTAGGTAAGGAAGTTGGGTAATATCCGCGGGTTCTATACCGTTCCAGTCAGGCTCTTTCACATCAAAGGCATTGCTCATTAGTACATTACTCTACATGTCTTATATAAGATATAAGTTAATGAAATGTAACTTTGGTGTCAATCAGCATTTATCATTTTATAAAAAGAAGCATCATCATATTTATATGGGCAGGTTCTTTGTGATAAGCGTTAAGCCACTAGTGGCGAGCATAGCTAGCGCAAGGGCGCGCACAATTTGGGGCTCAACTTTCGCAGCGAGCAGCCTACCTATTCGGGTGAAAATAAGTATGACCGGAATAGCACACAAAGTGGCAAAAAGTACGTCTTGTGTGGGCAAGGTGCCAAACGGAACAATGCACAAACGAATAAGTGCAGTCACGCTGAAAACGGCCAGCAGTGTGAACCGTATTTCGTTGATAGGCCAGTGCTGTCGATAGCATTGGAAGACCACAGGTGGCCCGAATGTGGAAAATAGACCGCCGAGCAACCCACCAATCGTGCCAGCAATGGCAAAACCAGAGTCTCGTCCAGAGGGTGGCGCCTTTTTTCGCTTGATAATCAGCAGCAAACAACAGCTTAATATAGCTATTCCAAGCAGTAGGTTGAGCCAGTTTGTCATGTTTGATGAAAGATATTCAAGTAAGGCGTAGCCAACGCCCATGAAAGGTATGCCACTTATCAACATTATGGTGAAAGCACGCTTGTTTACCTGAGTCGTATTCTTTACCACAAGTGAAACAGAATTAAATAAGCTTAAAAAACTTACCAAAAATGTTGTGGCGGTAAGCGGCATAATTGAAAATAAGGTGAAACTCGACACCACCATTAGCCCAAAACCAAAGCCGCTAAGGGTTTGCAGAATGGTGGCTAAGCCAAGAAGTGCAAACATTGTCACGAGTGTCTCAAGCGGCATTAAGTGTAATTCCTATCATGTATGTGATTTAAGTCAAAAATGCGCTATAACTCTTGTGTATGATATAACAACAGAATAATAAGCATCAGGTTACGGTTTAATGTCTTCATCTCAATTTGATCACAAGCTTGGCGGTCCAAGCCTTGCCTTTCAGCCTCTTTACCAACAAGTTGCCGAGTATATCAAGCAATTGATTGTGGAGCGTCGTTGGCAGCCAGGTGAAATGCTACCAAGTGAATTCAAACTTGCTGATGAATTTAAAGTAAGCCAAGGTACCGTAAGAAAAGCGCTTACTTTATTAACTGACACAAAAATAGTCACCAGGCGCCAAGGCGTCGGGACGTTTGTATCAGAGCACACTGCTCAAGATGCGCTGTTTCGTTTTTTCCCTTTACAAGCCGACGGTAAGGGTGCCGATTTACCTAAAGCAGAACTTATCAGTAAAGAGCAAATAGAGCCTTCTGAGACAGTGCAACAAGCACTGTCGATATCGGCCAAAGACAAAGTCATCAAGCTAAAACGCAGACGTATTTTAGACAATGAATTCTGTATGCTTGAGACTATTTATCTGCCATCTAAGTTATTCATCGATATTGATAAAAGAGAGGATATTCCTCATACCCTTTATCACTTCTATCAGACAGACTACAACCAAACAGTGTTCAAGACCCGCGACAGCATTAAAGCTGTGTTGGCGTCAAAGAGCGATGCAAAAGGGCTGAACGTCGAAAAAGGTGCGCCTTTACTCCTTGTGACTCGCGTGACGGAATCAATTGACGGCAAGCTTATCGAGTATCGCGAGAGTAAATGCCGAACTGATCACTATCATTATCAAGTCGAGCTAGACTAGCTTGCTTGATTCTGAGTCTAATAACTGGCCTCAATACCTGAACTAGACGCTCGAACTAGACACGCGAACTCTGCGCCTGAGGCCTACAGGCGTTTGTAGCCCCGTATTAGCTTGCCCTTTTCCTCTACTCGGCGACTACCTCTCTCTTTCTATATTAGAAGCGTTGGCTCGTGTTTACTCTAAAACGCCCTCATCTTCGTATTTCTATAAGTTTGTTAACACTTTGTTGACATCCATTGGTCTCTATAATAACTTATGTCTTATACAAGACTAAAGTGTAGTACTTAATAGATTTAGTCTCAACAATTGATTAAAAGGTAGATAACGCGATGGAAAAGATACCAGAGGTAGGCTTTGGCTTTTGGAAGGTCGATAAAACGATATGCGCTGATACGGCTTATGAAGCGATTAAGGCAGGTTACCGTCATTTAGATTGCGCATCTGACTACGGCAATGAAAAAGAAGTCGGTGAGGGCATTAAGCGCGCCATCGAAGACGGCTTGTGTACTCGTGAAGAGTTGTGGGTTACGTCGAAGCTGTGGAATACATTTCATGCGCCAGAACATGTAGAACTGGCACTGAATAAAACCCTATCTGATTTACAGTTAGACTATCTCGACCTGTATCTCATTCACTTTCCAATTGCGCAAAAATTTGTCCCTATTGAAAGTCGTTATCCCCCAGAGTGGTTTGCTGACCCTGATGCAGCAGAGCCGAAAATGGAGCTAGCGCCAGTTCCTCTGTATAAAACATGGGGAGCGATGGAGACGTTAGTTGACGGCGGTAAGGTAAAGCAAATAGGCGTATGTAACTACAACACCGGACTTATTCATGACTTGATGAGCTATGCACGCATTAAACCTGCCATGCTCCAGATTGAGTCGC
Organism: Alteromonas gracilis; assembly: GCF_036870955.2. Taxonomy (GTDB): domain Bacteria; phylum Pseudomonadota; class Gammaproteobacteria; order Enterobacterales; family Alteromonadaceae; genus Alteromonas; species Alteromonas gracilis_A. The sequence continues at coordinate 4,124,475 of NZ_CP145482.2, read as the reverse complement.
ATCCATACTTGACCCAAGAAAGGTTAATTCGCCTTGCGAAAGACTATGGTCTTGCCGTTACAGCTTTCTCACCACTTGGTGCTTTGTCTTACTTAGAGCTTGAAATGGCAGATCAAACTGAATCAGTACTAGAGCAAGGTGTGGTTAAAGCCGCGGCAAATGTTCATGGCAAAACACCCGCTCAAGTGGTGCTGCGCTGGGGCATTCAACGTGGTAATGCCATTATTCCAAAAACTTCTAAAGTTGAGCGCATGAAAGAGAACCTAGCACTGTTTGATTTCACGCTTTCTGATGAAGAAATGCAAGCTATTTCTGCGCTTAACGTTAACCGCCGATTTAACGATCCGGGCCACTTCTGTGAAGCTGCCTTCAATCGCTTCCACCCTATTTACGACTAGGAGTAAACCATGAAAAACGTCAATGAGACCTCAAGTGTTGAGTATGCAAGTGTTGCTACACAGCATCATTACAACGGTGATGTATTTCCACAAATTGTCGTAAACAATACACAGTGCAAAACAGTGGCAGAGACCGTTGCGTTTGTGAAAGCTAACCAAGCAGAGCTAGAAGCTAAACTTGCCAAAGCAGGTGCATTGTTGTTTCGAGGCTTCCCCATTGACTCAGCAGAGGCCTTTGACGTTTTTTCAGCAGGGTTTAAGTACCCCAATTTCACGTATCAAGAGTCGTTGTCTAACGCGGTTCGCATTAACTTTACTGAGCGAGTATTTACCGCCAACGAAGCGCCTAAGGACGTAGAAATATTTTTGCATCATGAAATGGCGCAAACGCCTATCTCTCCAAGTAAGCTGTTTTTCTTCTGCCAATCCGCTGCCGATGAAGGCGGAGCTACACCATTATGCCGCTCTGATAAGCTGTTTGAAGCGCTTAAAGCAGAAAACCCAGCGCTTGCTAACGATTTTAAAGAAAAAGGCCTCAAGTACACAACGACCATGCCTGCCGCTAATGACGCCAATTCTGGGCAGGGTCGAAGCTGGAAGAGCACGCTTAGTGTGGAAACGCTAGAAGAAGCAGAGGCAAAATTAAAAGAGCTAGGCTACAGCTGGGAATGGCTTGATGACGGAAGTTTAAAGGCGGTAACACCGGTCTTGCCTGCGGTAATTGATCTAGATGATGGTTCAGAGGTTTTCTATAACCAGCTGATCGCTGCGTACATGGGGTGGAAAGGCGTTAGAGAAAACCCTTCTTCAGCCATTACTTTCGGCGATGGTTCCGCTATTCCTAAAGAGGGCCTTGAGCGCGTAAGTGAGCTTGCCCAAGACTTTACGTTTGACCTAGAGTGGCAAGACGGTGACGTTGCCATTGTCGATAACTACCGCGCAATGCACGGTCGTCGCCCTTATTCTGGCGACAGAAAGCGTGTTGTATTAGTGGCACTCGTGGCGTCTGAGCGATAACAATAATGAATGACCTAGCAGTAAAATGTAAAAACATCTGGCCGGGCTTAGGTATCGCAACCATCACTGGCATGGCTGCGCTGTTTTTAAGCGAGCATTACAATGCGCCTGCCATGTTGTTTGCTTTGCTCCTAGGTATGGCTGTGTCGTTTTTGTATCAAAACGACACGCCTTGCGCCTGTGGTATAGAGTTTACTGCCAGTACGCTGCTTCGCGCAGGTGTAGTGCTGTTGGGTTTGAGAATAGCACTTGGCGACCTCGCGATTTTGGGGTGGCAAACTGCCTTAATGCTTGCTTAGGTGCCATTTTCACAACTATTATCTTGGGCGTATTTCTCGCCAAAACACTGGGTTTACAAAAACGTTTTGGTGCCCTAACAGGCGGGTCTGTCGCGATATGTGGTGCGTCGGCAGCGCTTGCTATTTCCACTATTCTTCCCAAGGGTAAAAATCACGAGCGCGACACCCTGCTAACTGTGATTGGCGTTACGGCAATGTCGACTATTGCGATGATCGTTTACCCTATTTTATCGTCGCAGCTTGGAATGAACGAGACCGAGGCTAAGCATATTTTTAGGGGGAACCATTCACGACGTCGCTCAAGTGGTGGGAGCGGGGTATTCGGTCTCTGAGAATGCCGGAGATATGGCCACGCTAACCAAACTTGTGCGTGTGGCTATGTTAATGCTTATGGTCCTCATTATGATGCTGGTGATAAAGCGCTTCTATAAATCTAATGGGCAAGCAGGGGAAGGCGATATTCCTAGCATGCCACTGTTTTTAGTAGGCTTTATCGTGTTAATGCTGCTTAATAGCTTTGTATCACTTCCCGCATTTGTTATTGAAACTGGCACACAAATCTCTCGTTTCTTTTTAGTCGTATCCATCACCGCCATTGGCATGAAATCAAACTTGGGCAAGCTTGTTGAAGTTGGTGTGCTGCCGATTGTCATGATTGTTGCAGAAACGCTCTGGATAGCCTTACTCATACTGGGTTATCTGTTTTTAATGTAGAGGTGTGACTTGTGAAAAAACGCGGCCTTCATGCGCTTTATGCAAAAAATCCGATAGATGCTGACAAACACGTGTTTGACAGAACGTCAGATTCGTTGACGCGCAGGGGATTTTTATCAGGCCTTAAGACACTATCAGTATTGCTTGGGGCTGAAGTTGTGTACGGGCAGTTTATGCCAGCTGGGCTTATTCCTGCCGCGTTTGCACAAAGTGACGCACCGTTTAAGATTGAAGGGAAAGAAGGCTTAATAGTGCTCAACGACCGCCCCGTCAATGCAGAGACGCCAGCGCATTTGCTTGATGATGAGGTCACTCCCGCTAAACACTTTTTTGTTCGAAACAATGGCATTGTGCCCAAAGCGCCTAATGCCAAAACATGGACACTTACTATTGAAGGCGAGTCTGCAAAGCAGTCGCGTACTTTTAGTCTTGATGAGCTCAAGGCCCAATTTACCCATTACACTTATCAGCTGACGTTAGAGTGTGGCGGTAATGGTCGTGCTGAGTTTTCACCGGCTGCAACAGGCAATCAATGGACAACAGGCGCCGTGGGCTGTCCGAGATGGACAGGCGTGCGTTTGAAGGACGTATTGGCTGCGGTGGGGATAAAAGATGATGCTGTTTATATTGGTTACTATGGTGATGATCAGCATTTGAGCCGTACCCCTGGCAAAGCAGCTATTTCGCGTGGTGTGCCGATAAGCAAGGCATTAGAAGATGAATCGCTGATAGCGTGGGAAATGAATGGCGAGCCGCTGCCATTGATGAATGGTTATCCTTTGCGTCTGGTTTTCGGTGGCTGGCCCGCGTCAACGTCAGGAAAATGGCTGAAAAAAATCGTGGTCAGAAACCAAGTTCACGATGGCGCTAAAATGCTTGGCAAAGCGTACCGAGTGCCGTGTGAACCCGTTGCGCCCGGTGCTAAAGTCGCTGATGAAGATATGTGTATTATCGAGGCGATGCCTATCAAGTCGCTTATTACTTATCCGCAATCCGGTGGTACGCATAAACGGTCAGAAGAGCTTAGCGTTCGTGGCCATGCTTGGTGCGGCGAAAGTGCAGTTGACAAAGTGTTGGTATCCATAGACTTTGGGCAAACATGGCAAGAAACAACGCTAACGCAACCTGTAAACAAACACGCGTGGCAGCATTTTAGAACGGCACTTAATTTTCCCCAAAATGGCTACTACGAAGTGTGGGCAAGGGCAGTGGATAAACAAGGCAAGTCGCAGCCTATGGTGCTGCCTGGTTGGAATCCTAAAGGTTACTTAAACAATGCGTGTCATAGAATTGCGCTGAAAGTGGTGTGAGTTGTGAAAGCGCCGTTTAGTGTATTTATGTCCTTCATTACTGTATGTGTGTTATTAGTATTGTTGTGCATGCCTGTTGCGGTCGCAAAAAACGCAGTGGCGCAAGCTGATGGCGCTGACAGTGCGTCTTCCCCCGCTATCGACCCGCAGTCAGGGCTTTTCGAAGCCACAGGAAAGAACCTAGTGGTGGCACATTGCAGTGCATGTCATTCTCCCGCGCTCATTACACAAAATGCAATGAGCCGCGAACGATGGCTAGACACTATTCGCTGGATGCAAGAAACCCAAAAACTGTGGCCGTTGGGGGATGCAGAAGCGCCAATTCTCGACTATCTTTCTAAGTGGTATGGACCGAGAACGACATCAAGGCGTCAGCCTCTTGCGCCTCATCTGATGCCCGATAAGTGAGAGACTCTGAGAGAAAAGCCATTGATTGAAGCAAACAACGTCAATGGTGAAATGCTAAATACAAAATATTCATCAGTTTTTCTGTCATCTGCCGATACCAATTATTACTGGCTTTTTATGTGGATTTTTTGTTACTAATAAAGCTCACAAAGACCAACTCGCTTGAAGAACGCTACTTCAGACTAATAGTTAACATGCAGGTAAGTCTGTTAATCTGAAATGTAGAAATGATAACGACAACAATACTGGTAAATATTTATGTTTGTTTCTCGCAGTAAATATGATGAAAAAGAAGCGCAGGTTCGACAGCTAGAAGCGCGTGTTCAAGAGGCTATGGACAAAGTAGCGGCATTGGAGGCTGAAAATGCAGAGCTGATGTCGTCGGTAGAGGCTGCGTCGCAAAGTAATACCCAGAGCGACTCTGTAATTATGAAATGCGCAGTAGACGCGCTTTCGCAAATGGCAGGTATCAGAGAAACCGTGCTTTCAACGTTCGAACGTATTGATGCCGAAAATCAATCAGTGGCTGATATCAATGATATTTTCAGCACGTCTGCGGCTACGTTGAAAAAAATTGTAAGCGATATGAGCGGGCTTAATGTCCAAATGGGCAGTATGAGCGAACGTATCTCAGGGTTGTCTACAACCGCCGACAACATTAATAAGTTCGTTACCACGATAACCAGTATTTCTGACCAAACAAACCTACTTGCGCTAAACGCAGCGATCGAAGCTGCGCGCGCAGGTGATGCTGGCCGCGGGTTCAGCGTTGTTGCTGATGAAGTTCGTGCCCTTGCTACTGAAACTAACAAGTCGGCAACAGAAGTATCTGAGTTGGTTAATGGCATCATTCAATCAACGTCAAAAGCCGTTTCTGGCGTAAATGAGCTTCGCGGCAACAACGAGCAACTTGAAGCAGGTATTAATGAGCTTAACGGTAGCTATGAAAGCATGGTTAAGCATTGTGATAGTATGAAAAATACCATTAACGATGGTGCCTTTAGTACGTTTATTCAGACCGTTAAGTTAGATCATGTTGTTTGGAAAGCTGAGGTATATGCTGTGTTGTGTGGGTATAGCCAAAAAGCCCCATCGGAGTTTGGCGATCACACAAGCTGCCGTTTAGGCCGTTGGTACAGCGAGAACGTGAGCAAGCCAATTGGTCAAACTACCTCTTTTAGAGAGCTTGATGGTCCTCATGCAGCAGTTCACAAAAGTGGTGTGGCGGCTATGCAAGCCAAGTTAAATGGTGATAGCGCACAGGCCGATGCTAAGCTGATTGAAATGGAACAGGCAAGTGAGCGTGTGTTAGGTCTACTGGATAGGCTTGCAAGCTAGGTCTGCATAGACACAGTTTACGTAAATCATTGCAGGTGGGCTTTGAGTGAGTGATTCGAATTCTTTTTCAGAACAAGAGAAGATTGATTCACTCGAGGCCCGTGTTAAGTCGTTAGAACGACAGCTAAAACGCCAAAAAATAGCTCGCAAAAACGCTGAATCTCTCCTAGATACCTACTCACAAGATGCTTATCTTGCAAACCAATCGCTGCGCAAATCACTAAACGATGCAAAAAAACGCGAGCGAGAGCTTTTATACCTCAACCGCACCGCGGCACAGCTCACTAAATCACAAAGTGGAAAAGGGTTTATTTTTTCTGCACTGGCGTCTGCCGTAGAGTTTATTGGAGCATGCTGTGGTAAAGCGTATATCGTTAAGAACGGTGCACTTACAGCAGGCGATGACGATACAGTTTTACTGGAAGACGGTGAATGGCAGAGTAACCCTGAACTTGCAAAGTTACTGCTAAATGAGTTGCCTATTCATTTAGAGGAAAACTACGAGCACTGGTGCATTAACGTTGTAGATAGGCCTGATACGCACCAGGAAGCGAGAGTGCTTCACTTTATGCATGAGGTAAACGAAGACGAATACGCTTGGTTTGCTTTATTGACCTACGATGACCACCTTGATGAAGAAATGTTGTACGTGCTGGACACTACAAAGCACTACATTAATTTTAATTCCCGCTATCAACACAAGAAAAGCAAGCTTTCTATTCAACAAGATGAACTTAGCTCGGTGAAAAAAGACAGAGACTCGCTTGAAGAACGTCTCATTAGCGCAGACAAAATGGCGATGCTCGGACAACTGGCAGCTGGTATTGCTCACGAAATCAATAACCCCATCGGCTATGTGAGAAGTAACACGGTGGTAGCAAAAGAAATCTTTAGTGATTATCAACATGCACTCGATGAGATTGGAAAACTTTGTGATGAAGCTGGTGGCGAGATAAGCGAAAAATTCAATGCGTGTACAAAGGGATACTCATTAAACGAAAGCGCCATTGAGATAGCCGAGATGTTTGACGAATCTCTTGAAGGTATTGAACGCATTATCGATATTGTAAAAGCACTGAGAAGCTTCTCTTACCCCGGTTCGGGCAAGCATGTAAAACTCAGTGCTATTGACGCCATAAACTCTGCAATGAAGCTTACAAGTAACCTTCACCGATACAAAAATCATGTGTCTTTAGTCGCTGAACAAGGCGATGTGTCTTTTATGGGTAATGCTGGGCAAATTCAGCAAGTTCTGGTTAATTTCTTAACCAATGCCATATATGCAACTGAAGAGGGTAAGCACATCTACCTTAGGGTTGAACGCAAAGGCGATAAAGCGTTGCTTATTGTGCAAGATGAAGGTGTTGGTATGTCCCAAGTAGTACTTGAAAAAGTGTTTACTCCATTTTTTACAACCAAACCTCCTGGTGATGGAACTGGCCTTGGTATGTCAATTTCGATGACTATTGTGGAAGAGCATGGCGGCTTTATTGACATTAAAAGTGAAGAAGGGGTCGGTACCGAAGTAACACTTCAACTTCCATTAGTCTAAAGTATAAAGTGCTTGCTATAAATCTCTGAATAAAAGTAGTATTTCTCAAATTTTTTTTCTGACTAGACGTGGCTAGTTTTTGTTCTAGTCTTAGATAGGCACATAGTTCAGTTTTCTGACGGGATATGGCATTGCTGAACGGAGAAAGCATCATATGAGAAACAACCAGCCAATTACTCAAAAAGAATATAAGTTTCCCAAACATCACAGGCTAATATCGTCAACGGATAGACGGGGCGTCATTAAGCATTGTAATCAAGAGTTTGTTGAAGCAAGTGGGTTTAGTCGTGAAGAGTTGATTGGCAAAAATCACAATTTAATTCGTCACCCCGATATGCCGCCCGCAGTATTTAAAGAGATGTGGCAAACACTAGAGTCGGGAAACTGTTGGTTGGGGTTAGTCAAAAATCGTCGTAAAAATGGCGACCATTACTGGGTGTCGGCGTTTGTTACCCCGGTATATGAAGGGAGTAACATATCGGGTTATGAGTCAGTACGAGTGCCAGCCCTTCCCGATGAAATAGCGCGAGCTACTGCGGTGTATGAGCGTATGCAAAGTGGCAAGTCACCTATCTCTTTGACAACACAAACTATGCAGGCGGTAAGCCGCGTGTGGCCAATGCTACTTATAGGGATATTGCTCGTGCTTGCTCTAGGTGCAACAAGCGGTGTAATGCCTGCACTTATTGCGTTAGGCGCACTTGTAGTATCTGCTGTAGCGCAAGACATTAAATCGCGTAGCGAGTGGAGTGGGGTGTTAGCCCTTAGCCCCGAAACGTATAGCAATGATGTAGTCGCTCAGACCTATTTTGCCGATGCCAAGCATGTTGCAAGAGCTAAGCTAGCGCTTGGCTGTGAGCTTGCTAGAACACGCACGGCGTTGACCCGAATTAAAGATGCATCGGCTGGCCTCGAATCCATTTCTAACACAACACATCAGCAAGCAGAAAACACAAGCGCAGCGGTGGTTCAGCAGAATCAGGCGACGCAACAAATAGCATCGGCTGTTACGCAAATGAGTCAAGCAATTCAGGAAGTCGCAGAGCGGGTGGAAGCGAATGCAAAGAGTGCTCGCTCAGCTGCGGAAAATGTCACTACGGGCAATCAAAAAGCAGAAGAGGCAATGCAGGCTATTGTGTCGTTGAGAAAGGCGGTGGAATCGATATCAGAGACGGTTACTGAACTTGCGCAATCAACCAGTGATATCGGCGAAGCAGCCAATATTATTTCTACCATAGCTGAACAAACAAACCTATTGGCGCTAAACGCGGCGATTGAAGCAGCGCGTGCAGGTGAGCAAGGACGTGGCTTTGCTGTTGTTGCTGATGAGGTGCGCACATTGGCGTCCAAAACCCGTGAATCAACAGACAAAATTCACAATATTATTAGCGAGCTTGCGGAGCGTTCGGACAGAGCGGTACGTGTGTCAACGGAGGGGCTGGCCTCAGCCGAGCACGGCAGCAATATCGTTGAAGAAACACGTGGTGCGCTGCTTGAAATTAACAACGCGGTAAATGGCATTGCCGATGCAACGGTAGAGATGTCGTCTGCTGTAGAAGAGCAAAGCACGGTGGCGGAACATATCAATCAACAGTTGGTTGAGGTGGCAGACGGTGCCTCTGAAACGCAGCGTTCTTCTGAAGCGTCGTTAAAAGCGAGTGATGATTTGAAAAGCACCGTGGGCGAGGTTCACGAGCTCATTGTTCGCTTTAGTACAAACAAGCGAGTGGGTGAGTAGCTTAGACATAGGCTATAGAAAGGGCGAGACTACTCGCCCTTTTTTATTAGTTGCTATTAAGCCCTGCGTGAAGGCCTCGTTTATATGCAGCTATCGCGGGAAATAGCGAAACTATGTACGTGCTTGCCAGAACCAACGAGACAATAACGATACTGCTTTGGCCGAACAGCGCACCACTGATAAACAACCCGTACTCACTACTTAGCCAAGGTTTAAGCGCCGTAATCAATCCCGCTACAAGGCCAAAACTCAATGCAATACTTGAAAGCGTGATCAGCATAGCTTCAAGCTGAATTAATAAAAGCAGTGTAGACGGGCTAAGCACCTATCGTTCTTAGTACAGCAATTTCTTGATAGCGCTCGCGCATCGATGCTAAAAGCATTGTGGAAAGACCGATAAGTGCACTCACTACAATTAATGCTGACAAGCCTAAAAGCATAGCTTCGATATTGCCCATTATTTGCCATAGCTGTGCAAGTGCCATACCTGGCAATATAGCCATTAAAGGCGTGCCCTTACTTTGATTTATTTGATATTGCAGTTGAAGCGCAGTCACGCGGTGCTTTAGGCCCACCATAACAACAGATACTTGTTCAGGCTCAAACGCTTGGCTGTTGTAGTGGTTTTCCACATCGCTATGCTCTTCATGCTCATGCTCATGCTCATGCTCATGCTCATGCTCATGTTCTTCATGCTCGCTTGGACGACGAACACTGCCATGAGAGCTTCCTGTGCTGTGTGCTTCTTCAAGGCCTTCTAACGTGACATAGACCGCCTTGTCTACAGGAGTGCCAGTTTTTGCCAGAATACCTGATACCACAAATGGGTGAGCGTCATGATTGTTAAAAGACACATTACCTAACCCGTGTGAAACAATAATGCTGTCGCCAACGGCATAGCCTAAATCTTCAGCAATATCTGCACCTATAACGGTAGAGAGCGACTGGTCAAAACTCGCTCCGTGCGCAAATTGCAGTGACTGCATATCGCCATACTTGAAGTGCTCGAAGAAGTCGTTATTCGTGCCCACAACGCGAAAACCTCGGTGGGTATCACCTAGCGAAAGAGGGATTGTCCATGACACCTGCCTATTAGATGCGAGCGATGCAACACTCTCCCATGCTATTCCTTTAGTTGGTGTACCTATATTAAACACAGATGAAAGCAATAAATTTAGTTCTCCGCTTGGCGCGCCAACGATTAGGTCAACGCCGGAAACCGTTCGAGTAAAGCTACTTTTTACCTGAGTTCGAATGATGTCTACGGATAACAAAAGGCAAATACTGATAGTGATACTTAGCAAGGTTAACAGTGCAGTATGTTTGCGGCGCTTCAAGCTTTCGATTGCAATAGTGCCTAACATGACATTTCCCCCTGTGACTCTTTTTGAGGAGATGAACACGATTTATCAAGCAGTGTGTATATATCAATATGCTTATCGAAATACGCAGCCATTGCTGGGTCGTGGCTAACAAAAATCAATGTACTTTCTTTTGCTACTGCTTTTAGTAGAGACATAAAGCTATCTCTTGCTGCAACATCGAGTGCGGATGTTGGCTCATCAACAATTAGTATCTGTGGAGAGTTAATTAGTGCTCGAGCAATAGCTACGCGTTGTTGCTGTCCAATACTAAGTGTGTCTGCCTTTGCATGGGCAATTGAAGTAGGAAGCTGGAGCTTTTCTAACAAGTGCACAATACGTTGGCCAAGCGATTGAGCACTTTCTTTATCAGCTTTGGCAAAATAAGCCGCCGCCTTGATGTTTTGCTCTACAGTGAGGTAGGGAATAAGGTTGAATTGCTGAAACACTACACCGATATGTCGAGATCTAAATCGATCGCGCTGGCGTTGTGATAGTGTGGAAAAGGGCTCTTCAAGTAACGCTATAGAACCGGTGCTAGGTTCAAGGGTGCCACTGAGCAAATTAAGTAGTGTACTTTTGCCGCTACCCGATGGACCAGACAAAAACACATGGTCACTTTTATGTACTTGCCATTTCTTAATGGCGAGCACTGGGCTTTGTGTTTTGCTGTATGAGAACGTTAATTCGCTCACATCTATTGCAAGTTGTAATGGGCTGTCTGACGACGCACTTTCGCTCACGTTATTGCTACCTGTAACTAATTACACCGCTTACACTCTAGCTTACTGCTCAACCAGTTTAGCGCACGATTTAATCGCATCGCTAATACCATTGCCAGCAAGACTGCTTGCGTAAGATAAGCGCTTGTTCGTATTTGAACACTAACTATTTATGTCTCAGTACAAACAAACGCGGTAATGTTATCAAATAACACTTTCGCAAATATAGCGTCAATGCTGTTGTTGCTCGCAATTTGCCGACTTATTATCGAGTAACATGCTTTTATTAGCCGTTTGCTTGAAGTTTTACCACTTCCGCACTTTCGTCTTCTAACACGCTTTCTGCTGTTGCGCCTTTGAAGATTTTGCTAATTTTATCTTTGTTTTTAGACAACATAATTGTTAGTTCTTCTACTACGCTATCGTCTAGTTTGATGCCTTTCGCATGAATGTAGTCGGCAAGGTTGTCTGCTGCGTCGAGCATTTTGTCGTACTGATCGGCTTCTTTTTTGTCGGTAGTTACCAATTTTTCTACCCCTTTGTGCGTAACAACATACTGTGTGGTAATGGCCATGGTAGGTCCCCTGTTTATTAAAGACACAAAAACTGTACAGTAATTTACTGTATAAATAAACAGTATTTTAATTAAATGTTTGATTTCGATTAGTGAGAGAAGGGTAACAAGCCGTTTTAAAGGTGATTAATGCTTGTGCAATTTGCAACTGCTGCGTATAATGCGCGCCCTTACAGCCATCCCAATTCGTTCCTTGTCTCCATACAGTCGGCTGTACTGTCGAGGCTACAACCGTAAGGAGCTATAATGCGTCATTACGAAATCGTATTTATGGTTCACCCTGATCAGAGTGAACAAGTACCTGGTATGATCGAGCGTTATACCACAATCCTAAAGCAAGACGGTGGTCAGATTCATCGTTTAGAAGATTGGGGCCGTCGTCAACTGGCTTACCCAATTGAAAAGCTGCACAAAGCCCACTACGTACTAATCAATGCTGAAGCGTCTGCAGAAGCTGTTGATGAATTGGAAAATGCTTTCCGTTTCAACGACGTGATCCTACGTAACATGGTTATGCGCACTAAGACTGCTGTGACTGAGCCTTCTCCAATGATGAAAGAAGAGCCTCGTCGTGAGCGTCGTGACGATTCTGCTCCTCGCCAAGACCGCGCGGAAAAGAAAACTGAAACCACTGAAGACAACGCTTAAGGAGATCACCCATGGCTCGTTTTTTCAGACGTCGTAAGTTCTGCCGTTTCACTGCAGAAGGTGTGACTGAAATCGATTACAAAGATATCGCTACTCTTAAGAACTACATCACTGAGAGCGGTAAAATTGTCCCTAGCCGTATTACTGGTACAAGCGCAAAATATCAGCGTCAGCTGTCTTCTGCGATCAAGCGCGCACGTTTCCTTGCGTTGCTTCCGTACACTGATTCACACAAGTAATTTGGCGAAAATAAGGGTTAGCTAAGATGAATATCATCCTACTAGATAAAATCGCCAACCTTGGCGGCCTGGGCGACCAAGTGACTGTAAAGTCTGGTTACGCTCGTAACTTCCTTTTCCCACAGGGTAAAGCGGTTCCTGCAACTAAAGACAACGTTGAAAAGTTCGAAGCACGTCGTGCTGAACTTGAAGCGAAAATTGCTGAGCAACTAGCTGCTGCTAACGCACGCGGTGAGAAAATTGCTGAGCTTGCTGAAGTTACAATCGCAGCACCAGCTGGTGACGAAGGTAAACTGTTTGGTTCTGTTGGTACTCGTGACATCGCTGATGCAATCACTGCAGCTGGCGTTGAAGTACAAAAAGCAGAAGTTAAACTACCTACTGGTACTCTTCGTGAGACTGGTGAGTATGACATCGACTTACAACTTCACTCTGACGTTATCACTTCAATCAAAGTGATCATCATTGCTGAAGCGTAATCGCTGACGTATTTGAAAAAGCCGCTCTTTTGAGCGGCTTTTTTGTGCCTGCTAATAATACCAAAACGTCTTTCACGTCTAACCGCTTCATCTCCTTTTTTGTAACGAATAAGTTACGTTTACGATAAATTAACAAAATTTCAGGTTCACTTATCTGCGATAAATAACGGTTTTTGCGGAGCACTTAAATTTAATGTTAATGGTCGCTAAAAATCTTCCTGTTACAGCTTTAAACTTTTTCTGTCATGCGTGCGACCTATAGTAAATCGAACAATAAAAAGCATAAGTACCACGTTATGGACATCACTCGTGCAGCAATAAAAAACGCAACTGGGGTAGGTATTGGCATTACACTGCTGATCTTTCTTGGGCTATACAGTCTGTTCAATCTTCCGGTTCAATTGTTCCCAGATATTGACTTAGCCGTATATTAATATTCAGACATCGTGGCGAGCGGCGTCGCCGCAAGAAATAGAGTCTGAGATTATTGAACCTCAAGAAGAGGTATTACAGGGTATACCTGGGCTTGAGTCGATGAGCGCATGGGCTAACCAAGGTAATGCATGGATAAACCTTGAGTTTGGTTTAGGTACGGACATGCAAAAAACGCTTATTGAAGTGATAAGTCGCATGAACCGTGTTCCCCCCTTCCACGGGATGCCCTATCGCCCAACATAATGCTTGCAGGTAGTGGTGGCGATGCGCCCGCGCTTACCTATTTCTTCTTACAACGCTTGCCCGGTAACCCTAATGAAATTAATACCTATGTTACTTATTTTACTGATGTAATTAAGCCGCAGTTAGAGTCCATTCCAGGTGTCGCAAGAGCTAGAATGGAGAGTGGCGTTGGTGGCGTTGAAGAATTCCAAATTGTTTTTGACCCTTTCAAAGCAGCACAACTGGGAATTAACTTAAGTGCAGTGGCTAATGAGTTAGGTCGCGCCAATGATATTTCTGGCGGCTTTGTAGACGTGGGTCGTCGGCGTTATACGCTTCGCTTTGAAGGGCGCTATCAACCTACTCAAATGGGAGAAATGATTTTAGAGTGGCGCGATGGTAGCCCTATCACGTTGAATGATATCGCCGACATTAACATCACCCGTGCCGATGGCGCTAATGCCAGTGTTCAAAACGGAAACCCAGCCATTTCTATTCGCGTCGACAGACAAAACGATGCGAACGTGTTAGCCACGTTGGAAGCAGTTAAAGACAAAGTCGCTGAGATTAACAGCAACGATTTAGCACCCCAGCAGTTGGTTATGGTGCAAAGTTTTGATGCGTCAGTATTTATCTTTCGCGCCGTACAGTTGGTTACTAGTAATTTGTTTATTGGGGTGTTGCTCGCTATTGGTGTGCTGTGGCTATTTATGCGACAGCTACGCGCGACCTTAATTGTCGCACTAGCTATACCTATTTCTCTATTAAGTACCTTTGTCGTGCTTCAGCTAACCTAGCCGCTCACTGAATATTATCTCTTTGGCGGGGCTAGCCTTTGCTGTGGGTATGGTGCTAGACGCCGCCATTGTTGTGTTAGAAAACATAGTACGTACCCGAAAAAATGCGGGCAGTGACGAGGAAAGTGCTCACAAGGGAACAAAAGAGGTGTTTGGTGCACTGATGGCGTCAACTGCAACCACAGTAGCCATATTCATTCCTGTTATGTTTCTAGAAGACGTAGAGGGGCAGTTGTTTGCAGATCTTGCACTCACTATTGCCATAGCAGTATGCATGTCACTTATTGTTGCTGTTACGGTTTTACCTGTGGTGGCAGCACGTTATCTAAAGGGTGAAATGCCTGAGGATAGCCTCAAAAGGCTGTGGGGTAAAATAACACGCACTATCATGCATGTATCCTCTACACCGCTTAAACGAGTTACGCTTGTTGCGGTGCTAATGGGCGTGCCTATCACGGGAAGCTTTCTGCTTATGCCGTCGATGGATTATCTGCCTCCAGTGAAACGCGATGCGGTTGACGCTTTCCTGAGTTTACCTGCCGGGGCCAGTGAGAACTTTATCTCTGAAGAAGTCATTCCCGTTGTAGTCGAGCGTTTAAAGCCATACATGGATGGTGAGAAGCAACCTGCTCTTAAGAATTACTACATTATTACGTGGCCCAATGGTGGCACCTTGGGAGTTCGTGCAAAAGACCAATCGAAAGTCAAAGAGCTGGAAACTATTGTACGTGATGAGATTTTAAAAGACCTGCCTGATACTCAAGCATTTGCGCAACAAGGCAATCTGTTTGGTGGATTTGGAAATGGGCGTTCTATTGCTATTCACTTGCAGGGTACAGACCAAGATATGCTGGGTATTGCAGCGCAAGCTGGCCTCGACAAATTGCGTGAAGTTTTCCCAAATGCCAATGCACGTTCAAATCCGCCATTGGAACAATCGGAACCGGAATTGCGTTTTTACCCTAACGATAGTCGCATGATGGAAGTGGGCTTGAACCGGGGCAGCATGGGTAACCTAGTACGTGCTATGGGTGACGGTATGTACGTGGGTGAGTATTTCGATGGTGTGAAACGCATGAATATCATCTTTCGCTCTGAGCCGTGGAATACGCCAGAAGATTTAGGCGGAACACCTATCATGACGCCTATGGGTGAGGTCGTACAGCTTGGTGAATTGGTTGATATAGAACGCACAGTAGGGCCTAGCCGAATTCAGCGTATTGAGGGGCGCCGTACTTTAACGGTGAATGTCAATCCACCAGAAGGTATGAGCCTTGAAGACGCGATGAATGTGATCAAAACCGAGGTAGAGCCAGCGATCATGGCCATGATGCCCACAGACGGAGCCATTAATTATGGAGGAAGTGCGGATAGTCTAAAAGGGGCTATTTCATCGATGGCTGATAACTTCTTATTCGCGATGGTTTTATTGCTCTTGTTGATGGCGGGCTTGTTCAAATCGCTTAAAGACAGTGTACTGGTAGTACTTTCAATTCCTCTAGCCACCGTGGGAGGGGTTATTGCGATTCGTATCATGAATACCTTTATGTTCCAGCCCATGGACTTGCTAACCATGATTGGCTTTATCATTTTGCTTGGGTTAGTGGTTAATAACGCTATTTTACTCGTGCATCAAACACGTCTAGGCGAACAGCAGGGTCTATCGCGAGATGCGGCCGTAGAACAAGCGATAGAGCTTCGTTTACGTCCTATTTTTATGAGTACGCTTACGTCCATTTTTGGCATGTTACCGCTGCTTCTTATGCCGGGCGCTGGCAGCGTTATTTATCGCGGCCTTGCCGCAGTAATAGTGGGCGGGATGTCGGTAAGCACCGTGTTTACCTTGTTACTACTTCCAACATTGTTGCGAATGACAGCCAGCAAAACTGTCGACATATCTTCTAAGGACACTGTGGGTGGAGTATCGCCCAGCACAGTGAAACTCAACAAACACAGTGACCATTTATAAGGATTTTAGTCTCATGAAAGTATTTACTCGTAGTCTGGTTTTGAGCATGTCGACGTTGGTGTCGATGTCTTTTTCATCTGCGGTTTGGGCGCAAGACAGCAGTGTGCCGCCCGTGTTGGTGCAGGTTGACGAAGCACGAGAACAAGCGATATCTCAACTTACCTGGGTGCCAGGTACTATCTTAAGTCAAACGGATGCTAACTTAGCGTCTGAAGTTGATGGTCGTATCACTTGGATGGCGGAAGTGGGAGATATCGTCAACGCTGGCGAGCCACTTGTGGTGCTAGATGATACCCGTCTTAATATTACCCTTAATCAAAATAAGTCTAATATTGCGCAATGGCAGTCGCAGGTACGCTTGTTTGAGAAACGTCTTGTGCGCTTTAAGAACTTGAAGGCGAATAATAATATGTCGCAAGGTGAGCTAGACGCGGTAGAAGCTGATCTTGAAAATGCCAAGCAAGAACTTGCGCAAGCGAAGTTAGACCTCGCGTTTACTCAGTATCAAGTGGAACAAAGCCAAGTGCGTGCTCCTTTTACAGCGCTGGTTGTTGAGCGTCTGCAGTCTCCAGGGGAATACACTGGCGTAGGACAGACGCTTCTGCGCGTTGTGAATCCTGACAATGTCGAAGTACAGGTACGCGCTCCGCTTACTGTATTACCTTATGTGGAAAATGGCATGATGGTAAACGTACAAAGCAAAACGCATCAAGTTGAGGAGGCTATTCGCGCCATCGTTCCCGTCGGTAATGCCAACTCTAGAATGATGGAGCTGCGTATCGCGATAAAACCTGGTGACTTTCCAATCGGCAGTGCGGTAAGAGTCGCTATACCAAGTAGCGAAGCTCACGACGGGGTAACTATCCCACGTGATGCCTTGGTTCTAAGAAAGTCAGGTACATTCATTTATCAGCTCAACGAAAACAATGAGGCCCAGCAAGTGAAAGTGCGCACAGGCGTTGGGCTTGGAGAGCGAATAGAAGTATTCGGAGAAGTTGACCCCAAACAACACGTGGTTGTGCGCGGCGCTGAGCGCTTGCGCGAGGGGCAAAAAGTACGCTTCGAAGAAGCTGACGCTACGCTAACCGCTAAAAATTAATATTTTCTTACTCTTATGTGGGGCAGCGGCCCCACAAATTGGGTAAAGTGCTCGCTAATAAGTGGTATTCATCAGGTAAAGTAAATAATGCAATTAGCGGCAGTAAAGCAACGTGTACGTCGTACAACTTTTACAAGAGGCCTTGCCTTATCAGCACTCTTAAGCACCCTTCTGGGTTGTGCAAGTCAGAATCATGTAGAGAAAATCGTTGATGAAGATTCTGTTGTTAACTACGCAGATGTAGAAGGTTACGAGGATAGGTACACCAACATTTATGATGATTTTCGCGACTACCCGGTAACGTGCGAAGAAAATTGCTACCCAGCTTCTGAGGAAATTACTTGCGAAAAGGAGATGGAGAATTGCCTTTTTACCTAGTGAGAATCCATCGGTAAGGCTTGATGCTGGCTTTAACATAACGTGGCTAGGTCATGCTACCTTTCTAGTGTCAACGGGCAGTGGTGAACAGTTCCTGATCGACCCGGTGTTTAAGCAGTTTGATTGGCCAGTAAACTGGGCGTTCAGGCTTGCTGAAGGGTTTAACCGCAACCCTGCTGCGCCAATAAATCCTGAAAGCATTGCGCAAACTGATGCAGTGCTTTATTCCCATATTCACTACGATCATTTTAACAAGGCTGATATCGAAGCACTTGGTAATGAACCTGCTTATTTGGTTCCGCTAGGTTTTGCTGATCAATTCCCTAAAGGTGGCTTTAACATAAAGGAGATGGCGTGGTATTCATCGCAAGCCGTTGACAATACAACTGCGCATTTTGTGCCTGCTCATCATTTTAGCAATCGCATTTGGGTTCCCTTTATTCACGAAGACAATAACGCAACACTATGGGGAGGCTGGGTGTTAGAAAACAGCGGTAAAATATTGTTTTTTGCTTAGCGACACGGGATATTCGCCTCATTTTAAGGACATAAACAAGCGATTTGGACCCATTGATATTTGTCTCTTACCTATCGCCTCCTATTTCAGTGAGGAGTCACCACGTTGGTATCGCAAAGTGCACACTACGCCTGAAGATGCGGTTATTGCCGCACAAGAGCTAAATTGCAAAGTCGTTATCCCTTGGGGTTACGGCAATGCCAGCTGGAAAATGGGCGACAAGACATCCCATTCTGCTCTATTTAGACTGCTTCATATGAAAGAACAGCTTAAGACAGACATACCCTGGTATGTGCTCAATGAGGGTGATTCGGTGAGCTTTTAGTCTTGTAGAACACTTTAGATTAGACTAATATTTCAGCAGTCTAATACTACATAGCTATACATTCAGGGATTGAATATGCTTACAACCCGCAAGGAAGTGTTCTTTTTTTTCGCGTTTAGCCTCTTAGGGTATTTCGGTGCTTGCAGTTATTTCATAAAGCAAGCGCCCGTCATCCAGCCTGCGCCATTTAACGTGTGTGTAAATCGCTGTACTGCCACTATTGAATACCCTGTTTCAAGTGCCTCAGAGCAATATGTGTTCAAAGGTACGGTGAAATCGGTGTTTGAAAAATATCGCCAGGAAGACGTTGGATACTACCTATCATGTTTTGAGCAGTATTGTGCCCTATCTGTTTATGTCAATTCACCATCGCAACTAGCACCACTATTACGAGCGGTTAATAAGCAGTTTTCCCCGCTCATCAAAGACGACGCGGGGGGCCTCAAAATTGGCTAGACAGCACTATTTATTTGCTATTTTCTCGCACTTTAGACGCCATTCATCGTCTAACGTAGGAAGCGAAGCTAGTTTGGCGGCAAGTTGCTTATCTGTCTTGGTGTGCGCGCATTGCATAAGTGTATGCACGTTGATGGTGTCGGGCTCTCTATGCACTAATGTGACCGTATCATTAAGGGAGATAACCCCTGTTTTTTTTACGCGATAATACCAGCCAGTCATTCCTCGCTCACCGACGAAACGATCTAAATTAGGAATGCCGTAGCGCTGTGAAATTTTACTGCAAGGAGCTCTTGGCGCGCTAATTTGAAGTTCAACATCACCAAATTGCCAAACATCTCCCAGATATACAGTGGTATCGTCCATTCCTTCCACGCTTAGGTTTTCGCCTATGCTACCAACAGTGAAGTTCCCATCAGGAAAGTGCTTTGCAAGTGTGAAGTAGTGAGCTGGACTGAACTGATGCAGCACCTTCTCTGGTCCACCGTGCAGCCGCGTATTGGCCTGTTGGTCTTCATCAGTACCATCGATATTGACAGTTAGGAAAGAAACAGGACTTTTGACAATACTGCTTGGTGCCCCTCTTGGACCCAATGGCTGTGGCTTTCCGGCGAATAGCCCGCTTACTTTAAACGATGACGGCATGGTGTCTCCAAAAAAATTTTTTGTGCATTTAAACCTTTCTACTATAGGGTACGACTAACCTTATAACACTAACAAGTGCTGTGATGAAAAAGGCACTCATTCTGACAACGAATAAGAGATGAAGATGGAACACACACAACAACGTGTTGTACACGCCAATGTGGTGTTCGGTAGCAAAGACGAAGACAGTTTGATTATGTCGGCAAAACAAGGCAATAAACATGCGTTTCGCCAGCTTTACGACAAACATATTTCAAGGGTCTACGCTCTGTGCTATCGACTGACAGGTGACAAGGGAATGGCTGAAGATGCTTCTCAAGAAGTGTTTATTCAGCTTTGGCGCAAGCTTGAAAACTTTGACGGGCAAAGCCAATTCTCGACATGGCTGCACAGCGTAACGGCCAATATCACTATCTCTTACATGCGTAAGCAAAAAGGGTGGGTGCAGCGCATGTTCAATCTAGAAAGTAGTGGCATTCATGAGATGGCTGCCGAATCGCAGAGCACTGACATTGATCTAGAAGCGCTTATTGTCAGGTTACCAGAACGTGCGCGCATGGTGTTTGTTCTTCATGCATTAGAAGGGTACCGCCACGAAGACATTGCAAGCATGCTTAACATGGCTGTGGGTTCTAGCAAAGCGCAGTTTTTTCGCGCTAAGCAGCTTTTGAAAGATTTTATGGGGTATGACAATGAGTAATTTTGACGAGCAACTCTCGAAACATATCGCTGAACTAAGCAAAGAAAAACAGCCTGAGAGAGACTTATTTCGCGGCATTGAGTTGGGAATAGAAGCGCAAAGGGAAAGTAACGAAGAAACACAAGGTCAAGGTGTTAGCTCTAATCAGTGGTTAGCAATAGCAGCTAGTGTGTGCTTGGTCACGGTATTGTGGTTATCAGCGCCTTTTGCTTTTAAGCCTGATGAATCGAAGAACGACAATTATGCACTAGTTGATGCGATGAGTTCACAGCAGCAGCAACAAGTGAGTAGTTTACTGGCTAGCTACCAGAGCACACCTAGCATTGACCGAAGATTGGCAGCAGCAGTTAAAAGAATTGGATGATGCAGCAGATGCAATTAAAACCGCGTTAAAGGAAGATCCTGACAACTCGGCGCTAATAAAAATGCTACATCACGTATATCAACAGCAAATTGCCTTAATTGAGCGAGTGCACGCGCCAAAGTGGCAGCAAATTTAATAAGGGTAAGAAAATGATGAGCAACAATATGATGGAACTGTCTCAAAAAGTGGCAAAAGCCGTTGGCGCAACGGTATTACTGGCATTCGCTTTTTCAGCTAATGCGGGCGAAAAAGTAGATAAGACTCTCGATACGTCATCGTCGCCAAAAGTGGATATCGAACACGTGAACGGTAAAGCTGATATTCGCGTGTGGGATAAGTCTCAAGTGCGAGTAACGGGCGAATTAGGTGACGATACCGAAGAGTTTGTGTTCGAAAAACGTGGTGATGTTGTGGTTATCCATGTGGAAGTCGAGCGAAATAATAAGAGCTGGTACAAAAAGAGTAAAGACGGTGATGACTTAACCATTTACATTCCTGCCGATAGCGATTTGCACTATGAAGCGGTAAATGCTGATGTAAAAGCTGAGGGCATAAAGCGTTCAGTTGATATTGAAGTAGTAAACGGTGATGTGTCGCTTAGCGATATTGGTGACAGAGTCGAGGTTGAGTCCGTAAACGGTGACATCTCAATGATGAATGTTCGAGGTCGACTTGAGGCAGAGGCGGTAAATGGAGATATCGAAGCCAAGCATTCAGGCAAAGAAGAAGTGTCTGTTGCAACAGTAAATGGCAAAGTTGAAGTGACGTCAAACAGCCCAGACGTGCAAGTAGAGACAGTGAATGGGCGTATTGAACTGAACTTGCAAGAAGTTGATACACTGCAAATCAACACAGTTAATGGCCGCACGTTCGCCAACTTGCATATTAATGACAACGGCAGTGTTAAAGCCAACTCGGTCGGTGGCACCATTGAACTTGTGCTTCAAAACAATGTTTCAGCACAGTTTGATATTGAGGCCCATGCAGGTGGCGATATCATCAACAAAATTAGCGATGAAAAGGCCAAAGAGCCTAAGTACGGTCCAAGTAGCTGGCTTCGCTTTATCAATAACGGTGGTGCAGCAAATGTTGATATCTCAACTGTGCATGGTCGCATCGTGATAGACCAAAAGTGAATAAGCTATAGGCAACGTAATCGTTGATTTGGGTTGAAAACTTAATTTTTAACCACATTTACTAATCAAGCAAAAAGAAGCTGCTCTTATGCAGCTTCTTGCGTTTTTAGTCGCAAGAATAGTTCGCTTGGTCGTGATGATGAAACGTTTTCTTCCTTATACCGCTCTATATCTCACGTTTCGCTGAATGTTGGAGAAGGTATGAAACGAGTTTGGAGAGTATTTTGAATATAGTAAGCCACATAAGGCGGTTTTGGCGTTTTCACAGCCTTGTGATAGGCGCGTTAAGTGTATCGTTTCTCACACTCGGGTGTGCAGTGCACGAACCCGCGTTTTACGAAGGTACGTGGGTTGTGACAGAGGGCTATTCGGTAGATGCTACCAATGACATCGATACCAAGACGCAGCCTATACTGGGAAGTTCAATGACCTACTCAAGTGAGTATGCAAAACTTGGCCAGGCGCTTTGTGAAATGCCTACCTATACGTCAAAGCAAGTATCCCCTGATGCGCTGAAAACGTCGTATCACGTATCACCTCAAGAGCTTGGCTTTTCAACTGGCAGTATTACTCAAATTAAACTTGCGTGTGTTAACTCTGCCGATGGCATTGGCGCTACGCTTTTATTTCAAGATCACTCGCTAGCCTATACCACAGTAGACGGTAGTCTGTTCAAAATAGAAAAAACGCTTTAATACGGTAATCCGCAATATTGCATAAGGTTCGTACTCAATGATACCACCGTATCGATGCTTAGGTCCATTGCAGACCTTTTTGGTATGCCATTCACTGTACAATATGAAAGGCTAAAAGCAGCAGACCTATGTTTGATTTGGTAGGTTTAGTTCAATTCTCATGGTTCTCGTGTTGAGCAATAGGCGTTTAAAGCGCATAATATCCAACTGACTTTTGAAAATTGGTAAAGGGTTGTTCTGTGGCATCTGCTCCTCAAGGCGATAAGAATGTAGAAAAATTGAAGGTTCCACCTCACAGTATTGAGGCTGAACAGTCTGTTTTAGGAAGCATGCTTATTGACCCAGATAGCTGGGATAAAGTAGCAGAGCTTGTAACGGACAACGACTTTTACAATCGTTCTCATCAAATCATATTTCGCGCCATCACTCGGCTACTTAACCGCAGCGATCCTATTGACCTCATAACTGTATCTGAGGAGCTAGAAAAGCATGATGAGTTAGATGATGCAGGGGGGTTCGCCTACCTAGGCGAGTTAGCTAAGAATACACCTAGCTCAGCAAACGTTGTTTCTTACGCACAAATCATTAGCGAACGTGCCATTACCCGTGAGCTTATTGGTGTTGCGCATGAAATCGCTGAGGTCGGTTATAACCCAGAAGGTAGAGACAGTGCTGATATTCTAGACCTTGCAGAAAGCAAGGTGTTTGAAATAGCAGAACGACGCACGGGTGAGAATGAAGGTCCGCGTGGCGTAGAGTCTATTCTTAGTAAAACTATCGATCGCCTTGAAGAGTTGGTTAAGACCAATAAAGAAGTGACGGGCGTGACGTCAGGT
Source organism: Alteromonas gracilis (assembly GCF_036870955.2). Classification (GTDB taxonomy): domain Bacteria; phylum Pseudomonadota; class Gammaproteobacteria; order Enterobacterales; family Alteromonadaceae; genus Alteromonas; species Alteromonas gracilis_A. The sequence continues at coordinate 4,101,104 of NZ_CP145482.2, read as the reverse complement.
TTTACCGACCTTGATAAAATGACCAGCGGTTTGCAGCCATCTGATTTGATTATCGTTGCAGCGCGTCCCTCAATGGGAAAAACGACCTTTGCAATGAACTTGGTTGAAAACGCGATGATGGCAGAAGATAAACCTGTGTTGGTTTTTAGTCTTGAGATGCCGTCAGAGCAAATCATGATGCGTATGCTAGCGTCGTTAAGTCGCGTAGATCAAACCAAGATTCGTACGGCACAACTCGATGACGAAGATTGGGCGCGTATTTCCAATACGATGGCAATGCTGAAAGATAAAGACTGTCTATTTGTTGATGACTCATCAGGCCTGACTCCAATGGACGTTCGTTCTCGGGCGAGAAAACTAGCCCGTGAGCGAGGCGGTATTAGCTTAATCATGGTGGATTATCTCCAGCTAATGCGTGTACCTTCATTAAGTGATAACCGTACGCTGGAAATTGCAGAGATATCGCGTTCATTAAAAGCGTTGGCAAAAGAACTTGAAGTGCCTGTTGTGGCCTTGTCTCAGCTAAACCGAACATTGGAACAGCGTGCTGATAAACGCCCCGTTAACTCTGACCTTCGTGAATCGGGCTCGATTGAGCAGGATGCCGACCTTATTATGTTCATTTATCGAGATGAGGTGTACCACGAGAACAGCGAGTATAAAGGTATAGCAGAAATTATCATTGGTAAGCAGCGTAATGGTCCTATCGGTACGTGCCGATTGACGTTCCAAGGGCAATTCTCTCGCTTTGATAATTATGCGGGTCCTGCCATCGCCGACGAGTACTAATGAAACTGCGCCAAAAGGACTGTTGCAGCTTTGTGGTTAACAGATAAAAAAAGGCGCCGTCTCGGTAAGAGCGGCGCCTTTTAGCTATTTAGTGAACTAAATTATTTTTCTTCAGCAACTTTTACTGTGCCTTTAACCGTTACAGAGATTCGACGGTTAATGCGATGTGCTTCAGCATTGTTAGCAGTATCAAGCAATTGTGATTCGCCATAACCTACTGTTTCTAGACGCGATGAATCGATGCCATACATATCAACCATCACTTCTTTGAAGTTTGCTGCACGACGCTCAGATAGGTCCATGTTGTAAGACGCAGAACCTGGCGCTGAAGTGTGACCTTCAATGATAGCGCTTGTCGACGGGTATTCTTTCATGAATGCCGCAAACTCAGATATTTCAGGGTCTTTTGGCATTTTTACAACCGCACTTTCGTTATCGAAAAGAACACGAAGTGTAATTTCTACCGTTTCCTCATCGAACAACGTACAGCCTTTTGCGTCTACTTTTACGCCAGCTGGAGTATCTGGACACATGTCTTTGCTATCCATAACGCCATCGTTGTCAGCATCTTTGATTGCGCAACCTGTTGCATCTACTTTAGTGCCTAAGCAGGTGTGTTCGGACATTTATCAACGCTGTTAAGCACACCGTCGTTGTCGTTATCAACTGCACAACCTGTAGCGTCTACACGAACGCCAGGCGCAGTCATTGGACACTGATCTTTGCTGTCCATTACACCGTCGTTGTCACTGTCCTTTGGTGCATACGTAGTACGCTCACCAAATGGAATCGCAACACCAACTTTGAAGCTGTAGTCATTATAGTCTTCACCGAAATCATGATAAGCCGCTACTTCTGTAATAAGCTTCACGTTTTCATGGATATCCCAGTGTTTACCAATACCGATGTTACCCAATGTTGTTGAAACGCCTACTGATTGACGCTTAACACCACCGAATAGATACCATACGTCTTCTGGTAAGAAGTACATGGCGTCAACACCTACCATCTCACCACTTTCATCACCCGCGTTAGAGTAATCAAGGTCAAGCGATGTAAATTCTACACGCGCTGCCCAGCTCTGTGTGAAACGGAAGCCGTATTCAAATGAAATACCTTGACCGTTATCGATTGTGCCGCCTTCAGTTAATGAAAGAGGACGAGATGCATCAGTATTGTAATGCATGCCTGATATACCACCCCAGCTTTGGTACGCTGGTTCTGAAGATTCTTGAGCAAATGCATTAGTTGAGGCAAGTACAGCTAGGGATAGCGCTGCCATTTTGAATTGTTGTTTCATAGTCACATCCTGTTTAACGTTGAGTGATTATCGATTTTGATAATGTTGTATTTTGTGCTTTTTAGAATACCAGCACAAATTGTGCCATTTATAATGTGGGCTAAGGTGCTATCCCTTGTAATGTGGCTACAATCTTTCTTTGACCACCGTGGTCGCGGTGTTCACCTAATATAATACCCTGCCAAGTGCCTAGCGCAAGCTTGACCTTGTTGAACAGGGATCGTTAGCTGGCACCCTAGTATACTTGATTTCACGTGTGCTGGCATATCATCTTTCCCTTCATATATGTGTTTATAAAAGGAAAGATCTTCACTTACACTGTAGTTGAAAAACGCTTCCATATCCTGACGCACGGTAGGATCGGCATTTTCATTAATAGTAAGGCTCGCACTAGTGTGCTGAAGCCACAGATGAAGTAGGCCAACCTCGACGGCTCTTATGCTTGGCATAGCCGCTACAACTTCATCAGTAATGATATGAAAGCCTCGAGGGTAGCTGCGCAGTGTAATTTTTTCAGACTGCCAGACACTATTTGTCAAAGCAGATTTCCAAATGCGCCAGCCCTTCATCACACATAAACGGCAGTATTATTTTTGCACCGTCAACCTGATGGCTAATGGTGTGCTGTTTACCTGAAACGACAATAGGTGTTGCCATACCAAATTCGTAACCACGTTCTGCTAGGTCACGCTTTGCGTTACCGCATATCATGTTAGTGACTTCACCCACCATATCGCCTACTTCGGCATCTAGTTTTTCTGGTCTTTCACCTACCATGCGCTCCATTATTGTCAGCGCCAGTGATTCATCAAAGGTGATAGACATTGAACCGCGCACGTTGGGTCCAACCATGCCAATTAGACCAGAAACATCACCTTTAGCGACGTCGCTTTGCTTACGTTTAGGCTTTCCAGGCGTAAGCTTAGTTTGTGCCATTGTTTCCATTACATTGAGTAAACCACTAATAAACGGGTTCACAAAATCAGCATTCATGCGTGTTCTCCTTAAGAGGTGAGCCTTCCGTTTCTTGGCAGTCGGCACATAGGCCGTGCGCCTCTATTGTTTGTTTTGATACGTGAAAACCGTGCTGTTTCGCTTGGTTCTCTAATGTTTCCTGCAGGCCTTCAGATTGAATTTCCGCTACATCACCACAACTATCGCAAATAAGAAATTGTACAGGGTGGTTGCAACCAAAGTGGTAGCAAGCAACAAAGGCATTTGTGGACTCGAGGCGATGTATAAAGCCAAAATCGAGTAAGAAATCCAAAGCGCGATAAACGGTGGCGGGCTTTGCGCTCGACTCAGTTTCTTTTAGCGTGTCGAGCAATTCGTAGGCCCCCATAGGACCGTGTTTCAAAACGAGAATCTCAAACACTTTTTCTCGTAGTGGTGTAAAGCGTGCACCGCGTTGTTCGCAATATGCACGCGCTTTGTTGATAAGTGTGGTGTTGTTCATTAATTGAAACCGTTTACTCGACTTTCATTGTTATAGTAAAGCGCGTTATCTGGATCACGCGTCGTGCGTGTGAACGTGTGCGATAAGCTCGTCTTCTAATGCGAAACGTTCTTCTAGCGTTTCTCCTAATTCAGCTAAAGCACTGTCAAATCCAGCAGCTTGCTCAGATGTAATGGCTTCTCCAAATCTATCATTAAATGCGAGTGCCGCGTCAGTGGTTTTTGTCAACTTAGGGTAAAGGTCTTCTTTTAACGCCTGACCCTGAGGGTCGCCGTTGTTTTCCGTTAATATCTCGAAGACTTCAAAATGGCCTGCTGACAAATAATCTAAAAGCGCACCACAAAAGTCAGCGATCTCATCGGCATCTGGCAAGCATTCACTTTGCTTATTGATTCCTGCTAAACCGCAATAAGTTACTAATAATGCTTGCCTTTCTTGCAACCATTTATCAATAGTTTGGCTTTTTCCGCCCCACTTAGACTTAGCGCTCTCTAATTGCTGCAACATAATAATGTGCCACCTGCTTGGCGATATCAGTTTTCAGTATAACACTGTGCACTTGCGACACAAATTTTGGGCTTAAATTCGCTCGGTTAGTTGTAACAAGGTGTCTCAAATTGGCGACTCTATCTTGTTAGTTAGATACGCGCTTTAATATTTTGCCTAAATCTACGACGTGTAAATGGTAGTGAGTGATGCAGGTTTTGTTAGCGCTTCACTATTTTGTGCTATTGTGTCTTCGAAAAAACGCGAGGTAGCAATATGATGATTAGGCAAGAAGAGGTGATGCTAAAAGCACAGCGTGCAATGTGGGTAGTATTTAGTCGTGGCAAATTGGTGGTCCAGGAAGCGTCACAAACATTACCTATAGGTCATCTTGAAGAGTTGCCCTTTTTATCTTCCTACGCAGACAATATCCATCAACTACCACCACTAAACGAAAGTGCACATCTCTCGTATCCAGTATTTGTTGTTGATTTAGGAAGCGAACATATTGATGAGCCGGGTTGGGAAAGAATATCGCTTCGACAACTTCTATTTAGCGCGCAAGACATTGCTTTTTCGGTGATTGGACGCGCGTGGCAATATACGCACTTTTTACGCACCCATCAGTATTGCGGACAGTGCGGTGCCAAAACCGAGCGTGTTGATTGGGAAATGGCAGTCCACTGCCATCGTTGCCAACACCGAAGTTATCCGCGTGTTTCTCCTTGTGTCATTGTTTCGATTCACAACAACGAACAAATATTGTTGGCGAAAGGCGTACGTCACAAAGAAGCCGATATGTATTCTACCCTTGCGGGGTTTGTTGAGAGTGGTGAAAGCCTTGAAGAGGCAGTACACAGGGAAATATTCGAAGAAGTTGGGGTTAAGGTAAAAAACTTACAGTACTTTAATAGTCAACCTTGGCCTTTCCCGCATTCGCTTATGGTTGGCTTTATTGCGGAGTACGCGGGTGGTGAAATTCGCTGTCAAGAGAACGAGATTGACGATGCACAATGGTTCAACATCGATGAATTACCCAATATTCCGCCTCGCGTATCCATTGCAGGACAACTCATTGCAAAAACGGTGTCGCTAATCAGCGACAAATAAAAAACCCTGCCGAAGCAGGGTTTCAATAAGTTTAGCACGGTCCCCTGAGGGGCTTCTTTTTTGTTAACGTGTATAGTAATAGCAAACACTCACTACTAACGCAAGTTACAATTTCAAGTCAACTTCGTCTTTGTTTGTCGACAGTATGTCGCAAATCAATTTTTTGTGCGAGGTTTTAACCCACGTGGTTAAGAATACTGGTATACTCCGGCGCTTAAGCCAGTGTGGCTTTTTATCTATTCTATCTACAGTTACTTAGGTGAGTTATATGTCGCAAAATGTTCCTAGTGTTGATAAACCTGCGTTGAAAAATGATCGCTATTTACGTGCGTTACTTAAACAACCAGTGGACATGACACCCGTATGGATGATGCGCCAAGCGGGGCGTTACTTACCTGAGTACAAAGCGACTCGCGCTGAGGCTGGCGACTTCATGTCACTTTGCAAGAACGCAGAGTTAGCGTGTGAAGTTACGCTGCAGCCATTGCGTCGTTTTCCTCTTGATGCAGCTATTCTTTTTTCAGATATCCTGACTATCCCTGATGCGATGGGACTGGGTTTGTATTTTGAGACCTATGAAGGTCCTCGCTTCAAAAAACCAATAACTTGCAAAGCTGACGTAGATAAAATTGGTTTACCTGACCCTGAAGGCGAGCTTCAATACGTGATGAATGCGGTTCGCACTATTCGTCGAGAACTCAAAGGTGAAGTGCCGCTTATCGGATTCTCAGGTAGCCCATGGACACTGGCGACGTACATGGTTGAAGGCGGGTCTAGCAAAGCGTTCACAAAGATCAAGAAAATGGCATTTGCTGAGCCTGCTACGTTACACGCACTACTTGCGAAACTTGCTGATTCAGTGACTGAATATTTAAATGCACAAATCGCTGCTGGTGCTCAATCTGTTATGGTATTCGACACCTGGGGCGGTGTGTTGTCACCGCGAGACTACAAAGAATTTTCACTGCAGTACATGGAGCGTATCGTTAGCGGCCTTACTCGTGAAAATGATGGTCGTAAGGTCCCAGTTACACTGTTTACTAAAAATGGTGGTATGTGGTTAGAGTCGATTGCGGCGACAGGGTGTGATGCGGTAGGACTTGATTGGACGATCGATATCAAAGAGGCTCGCGCACGCATCGGCGACAAAGTGGCGTTACAAGGCAACATGGATCCGTCAATGCTTTATGCGCCAGCACAGCGTATTGAAGACGAAGTGGGTTCGATACTCGCTTACTATGGTGAGGGAACAGGTCATGTCTTTAATTTAGGGCACGGTATCCACCTAGATGTTCCGCCTGAAAATGCTTAGGTGTTTTTGTTAATGCAGTGCATAAGCTAAGTCAGCAATACCATAAATAATTTCGCAAAAACGAAGGGAACCGGATGAAACTGTGGCCTGTAGTATTGCTGATATTATTTGCCGTTGTAGCTGGCTACAAATTCTCCGGGTATCAGCAACAGCTGAGTCAATCAAAGGCTGAAAAAGAGCGCTTGTCTTTCGTGTTAGAGCGCTCACGTGCCACTGGCGCAGGTGACCTCAAGGTTATAAAGGCTGCACTAAAACTTTCGTCAAACACTCAAAACAATGACGCATCGGATAAAGCGTTAAGTAATGCAGAGCTAACGGCGCAGCAGGCAGTTTTGCATTACTTTAAGCGCCAGCCCAACTTAGCGCAATTACATGTAAGTTCAGTGAACTGTAGTGACCATGTTTGCCAAGTTACTGGCAACTTCAGCGGCAGCGAAGTCGAACTTGATTCGCTCATATATGCCATTCAAAACGAGACGTGGTGGCAGTATTCATTACCTGAAGTTACGAAAACTCCCGCGATAAATGACATTGAGCTTACCGTAGGCTTTTCTTTGCTACCTGTTTTTAATGACCATAATGATGCGGAACTTAGCTTGTCGAAAAATAGCACTGATGAGTTGTTCGTGTCGCCAATTGCAGAAACGGTTAAACCGAGAACGGCTGATTAAAGACACTTGCTATGCATCTCTGGGAAGCCCTTTTTCGACGGCTCGGATTAACCTCTGCTGTTGGCGCGTAGCTTCGCTTTTATCTAAGGTATCGCGCTTGGCGTATTGCTGCGTTAGCGCCCAGTCTATGTGCCTATCTACCAATTCACTGACAGCACCTTTTCTCTCTTCAAGCAGCGTTACACTATTAGCATCAAAAGGCGCATTGCCAATGGCAACGGCGATGTTCCGCTGCCATTTTTCGTAACCTATCCTTCGTATTGGCGAGCCTTCTGTATTGGACAAAAAGGTCTCTTCTGACCAGCTAAAAAGCGTATTTAGTGATTGGCCGTGAAGCACCTGTCGTGGATGAAAGTCATCTTCAGATGTTACGTCTGCGAAACGATTCCATGGGCAAACTAACTGACAATCATCACAACCATATATTCTATTGCCCATTTTCGGTCGAAGTGTTTCTGGAATATCGTCATCCGATTCTATCGTGAGGTAAGAAATACAGCGTCTTGCATCTACTGTGTATGGAGCCACAATAGCCTCGGTTGGACAAATAGTCATGCACGCAGTACAAGTCCCACATCCCTCTTCTACGGGTGAGTCGGTTGGAAGCGGTAGATTAATAAAGAGTTCACCGAGAAAAAACCAGGAACCGGCTTCTTTATTAAGTGTGAGGCTGTGCTTTCCTGTCCATCCAATACCTGCTTTTTCGGCAATAGCATGTTCAAGTACGGGAGCCGAATCAACGAAAGGACGATATTGGGTGTGGGCTAACGCAGAAGTAATTTTATCGCCTAATTGCTTGAGTCTTTTCCGCAATACTTTGTGATAGTCCCGGCCCAGCGCGTAGCGACTTATATAGCCGATTTCTGGGCGCTTTAAGTGTTTAGCAAAAGAGGCGTCTGGGGGAAGATAGTTCATTCGAACACTGATGACGCGAAGGGTGCCTGGTACTAATTCGTCGGGACGGGCACGCTTCATTCCATGGCTTTCCATAAAGGTCATGTCGCCGTGGTAACCTTTGTCTAACCACGCCTGTAGATGTGCCTCGTGCTGATGCAGATCAATATCACTGATACCAACTTGTTGAAAGCCTAGCGCTCTTCCCCAAGCCTTGATATTGTTTGTTAATTCAACGAGGTCGATGGAATTAATTGCGGACATTTGCTCATGCTAGATACTCAACTCACGTCAAGTTTATCATACAAACTATTTAGAGCCGATCAGGTTCGAGAAAATGAAGCACAAGCAGCGGCTGATTCAGGTTGTGACATGTTCACACTGATGCAGCGAGCTTATGATGTAGTGTTTAAGCAGTGCCAAGAGCTGATGCCCAATTCTGATGTTTACTTGGTTCTCGTTGGCCAAGGCAACAATGCAGGGGATGGCTACATTGCGGCAATGAACGCAAAACTAGCAGGTAAGCAAGTGCATGTGTGTGCTGTTGAACCCAATCGAATACTTGATGGCGATGCGGGCAAGGCGCAGCAACGTTGGGCAGACGCTGGCGGAAAGATCAATCCTTTCGACAAATCATTATTGGAAAAGGCCGATGTTGTAATCGACGCCCTCTTGGGAACGGGTATCAATAGTTATATACGCAATGAATTTGCCGATGTCATAGACACCGTTAATGCTAGCGCAACACCAGTGGTGAGCGTTGATGTGCCATCAGGTCTTGATGCTAACACCGGGCAGAGCCTTGGGCGCTGTGTTCAAGCCGATATAACGGTTACGTTTGTGGGTATCAAGCCAGGCCTAGTGACAGGCGCAGGGAAGCAGTCGTGCGGTAAACTGGTCTATGCTGACCTCGGTATAGGTAAGGCGTTTCAGGGTTTAGCGAAAGCGAGTGCCACCATGCTAAACATTGACCATTTCAAAGGTATGGGGCCGCGCGAAATAAACAGCCACAAAGGTACGTATGGTCGCCTTCTTTGTATTGGCGGCAATAAGGGGACAGCTGGCGCAATCCGCCTAGCGGGTGAAGCTGCCCTGAGAAGCGGTGCAGGTATGGTACGTGTTTACACCCATGAATCCTCAATTGTTCAGGTCAGTGCAGGACGTCCAGAATTAATGGTGACCGACTCAAACCTTGCCGACGCCTTGGAGTGGGCAAGCTGCGTGGTGATTGGCCCCGGACTTGGTCAAGACGAATGGGCTAACGCCACATTTGAAATGACGCTTAAACATTGCCAAAACCATAATAAGCCCATTGTTATAGATGCTGATGCGCTAAATATTCTGTGTAAACAATCTACCGCTTACACTATTAGTGACAGCATTCTTACCCCTCATGCTGGAGAAGCTGCGCGTCTGCTTGGCGTCTCTATCGATGATGTTGAAGGGGATAGATTTAACTACGCAAGACAGTGTTCTCAGCGGTATCACGCCGTATGTGTTCTAAAGGGGCTGGCACACTGATTGATAATGAAAAGAAAACATGGGTATGTCGTCACGGTAATCCGGGCATGGCAACAGCGGGTAGCGGTGATGTTTTAAGCGGTATATTGGGTGCATTGTTAGCACAAGGTGTTGAGACTGATATTGCTGCAAAATACGGTGTGGTGCTGCATGCGAAGGCGGGTGATGATATTGCCCAACTTTATGGGCAACGTGGTATGATAGCGAGCGACTTGTTCGACGCAGTACGTGCACTGATTAATCATTAATATCTGTGATATTCCCCTAAACGGGAAGGCATCTACTGTGTTTTTCAGCTTTTAACTCTGTGGAATATTGTTGATGTCTTACCCGCATACCTCATTTTTTGCTAACGAACTAGAAGATACTGCGCAACTAGCCAAAGACTTAGCGCAAGCCGTTTCCAGTCAACTACCCAGTGATGCCGTCATCTATCTAAATGGCGATCTAGGCGCTGGGAAAACCACATTCAGTCGATACTTCATTCAATCGCTGGGACATTCAGGTAGCGTTAAAAGTCCGACGTATACCCTAGTTGAACCTTATGAGTTAGAAAGCGTCAATATTTATCACTTTGACCTATATCGTTTAGCTGACCCGGAAGAACTCGAGTTTATGGGGATCAGAGACTACTTCGGAAGTGGTGCAATTGCGTTAGTGGAATGGTCGGAAAAAGGTGGTGAGTACTTGGCATCCCCTGACTTAGTGATTAGTATAAATATTACACCGTCGGGCAGACAGTTTATGATAGATGCAAAAAGTGCTCATGGTGCGAAGCTACTTCAGCAATGCAAGCATGTGTAGTAGCCAAGTGTTGAGATAAATAACAATAAAAGCGTAAAGGCAAAACATGGTGCGTAGTATAGTTAGTGTGTTGTTTTTGTGGATGTTTGTGCATATTGCGCACGCTGCACAAAACAGCATCGAAGGCGTGAGAATAGCGCCGTCATCAGATACCACTCGCGTAGTTTTTGATATGAAAACAGCGCCTGAATTTACGTACTTTACGCTGACTAAACCGCTCCGCTTGGTAGTGGATCTGCAACAAACTGACAAGTCGTTTGATTTTTCACAGGTTGCAAACGACGGCGACCTGGTCAAAAAACTTCGCTATTCAACACCAAAAAATAAATCTGCTGCTCGTATTGTCATCGAACTTAATAGGAAGGCAGAGCCTTCGCTTTTTGCTATTACGCCGGCTGGTTCTTTTGGCCATCGATTGGTCGTAGACTTAGCAGACAGCCAGCCAAACAGAAGTGGCGTTCTCGCTTCGACCTCATCCTCTGTTGTCATTGACGACAAGAGCAGCCCACGAGACAGCAATATCATTGTTGCAATTGATGCGGGCCATGGCGGTCGAGACCCTGGTTCCATTGGTCCCGCGGGCACGTTTGAAAAGCACATTACGTTAAGCGTGGCGAAAAAACTTCAGGCGATGATAAATGCGGAGCCTGGAATGAAAGCTATTATGACACGTAGCAACGATTCTTATATCTCGCCAAATAGACGACCAGAAATCGCGCGAGAGAAAAAAGCAGACTTGCTGATTTCCATACATGCGGACGCATTTAGTCAACCTGAGCCTCGCGGTGGATCTGTTTGGGTGTTGTCTATGCGTAGAGCCGATACTGAATTGGGTCGTTGGTTAGAAAAATCAGAACGGCATGCCGAATTACTAGGTGGTGCTGCAGAAGTTATTAATGATAAATCCAGTGAACGCTATTTAACAGAAACCATTTTAGGGCTTTCAATGGATCACAGCATGGCTAGTAGTCATGATATTGGCAACAAAGTGGTTGATGAACTTAAAAAAGTAACAAGTCTTCACAAGAGAAGACCACAGGCGGCGAGCTTTGCTGTGCTGACTGCGCCAGACATTCCGTCCATTTTGGTAGAGCTAGGTTTTATTTCCAACCCTCAAGAAGAGAAAAACCTCAACTGGTCAAAGTACCGTGAGCGTCTAGCAAAAGCCGTATTTAGTGCCACTAAGCGCTATTTCAAGCAAACGCCACCGGATGGTACACTATGGGCAAGAGAAAAGGCGAATAACAGAACGCACAAGGTTCGAAGCGGAGAATCACTCTCACTTCTTGCGCAACGTTACAATGTAAAAGTGAGTAGTATTAAAGCGGCAAACGACCTCAATAGTGATGTTGTGCGTGTGGGCCAAGTGCTCACTATTCCGCGAACCTAAGTCAACGCATTAGCGCTGCGTTATGTTCAGCGTACATCGCCCGCATTGCGCTTTCTCGCGCATATGCATAGCAACAAATTAACCAGTTATCACAGGGTAAACCATTGCCTATACAGCTTTTATCTCCGCAACTCGCAAACCAAATAGCCGCTGGTGAAGTGGTTGAGCGTCCGGCATCTGTCGTAAAAGAACTGCTTGAAAATAGTTTAGACGCTGGCGCTACTAAAATTGAGGTGGACATTGAAAAAGGTGGCCACAAGCGAATTCGCATCAAAGATAATGGCTCGGGTATTATCAAAGATGAATTGCAGCTAGCGTTAAGTCGCCATGCAACGAGTAAAATCACCACACTCGATGACCTAGAACAAATATTGTCACTTGGGTTTCGCGGCGAAGCGCTAGCGAGTATCAGCTCGGTCAGTCGACTTACTTTAACATCGCGTACCCAAGAGCAAACCGAAGCGTGGCAGGCGTATTGTGAAGGGCGCGAAATGGCGGTAAACGTTCAGCCTGCGGCACATCCGATTGGAACCACGATTGATGTGGCCGACTTATTTTACAACACCCCAGCGCGGCGTAAGTTTTTGCGCACCGAAAAAACCGAATTCCAACACATTGAAGAAGTGATAAAACGTATTGCGCTAAGCTATCCGAAAGTGTCTTTTATTCTAAAGCACAACGATAAGGTGATTAAGCGCTATATTGCCGATAAGGTGGGAAGCCTAGCAACGCGTATTGGCGCAGTGGTTGGACAAAAATTTATTCAAAACGCCGTTCATATCAATACCCAATATGAGGGTATTAGCATTGATGCATGGCTTGGTAACGAGCTCATGTTACGCAGTAGTAACGATTGTCAATTTAGCTTCGTAAATGGCAGAGGAATGCGCGATAAACTTATCATGCACGCCATACGGCAAGCATACGAAAGCGTATGGGGCGTTATTGAGCAACCTAGTTTTGTAGTGTATTTGACGCTTAGCCCAAGAGACGTTGATGTCAATGTGCATCCGGCAAAGCACGAAGTCCGATTTCAACAAGGGCGCCTGGTTCATGATTTTATTTGTAAAACGGTAAGTGATGCACTGTATGCACTCACCGATACATCGACACTCGACTCGGTTACAGAGCAAGAATACGGCAACGAAGCACCTTTTATGACGCCAGACGTATCGCACGACTACATTAGGCCGTTGCAATCTCAACCTAATGTCTCACACCATGGTGATTCCGTGCATACTGGTACGTATCATCCAAAGGGGCAAGCTTCGGGCTCGTTACAAAGCCGTGGCGGAAGTCGAAGTATGTCGGCAAAAGGTCCAAGCGCTGCTTATCAATCGAATTACTCAGCGCTTATGACGCCAAATAGCGACATGATGGCGCAATCGACCAGCGAAAACCAAACACTAAACTATCTCAATCTATCGGCTTTTCAGCGTCTTTATAGTCACGAACAGAAACTTTATTTAGTTAGCGTTGAAAAACTTGCAAGTATCTGGTTGAGCGAACTATTTTTAAAAGCACAACATGGGCAACCTTTATTGATGCTTGATTGCGATAGAGCACAACAGTGTGCAAGACAATACCCTTGATTTGTTAGCGTCGATGCATTTTGACATTAACAAGGTGGCAGGCAAGCTTCGTCTACAGCAAGTTCCCGCGGGCACGCGTCATCTGCCATGGATAAAATGGTTTGCTCACATCCTTTCAGTGAGTGGTACTGAGTCAAATGAGGAGAGTAACCACTTATCGTCAAGGATTGCCATTCCACTATCAGATTTTGCCGATGAGACAGCAAGTCAGGTGTGGTACTGGTTGGAGCAGCAGAGCGATGCTAAACAATGGGAATATATAAAGCAATTTGCTAAAGTTCGCACCCTTGAGGAAGTACTTGATGTTTGGGGAGAATAACATGTCTGCTGGCATAGATTCTGCATCGCCTGTAATCGCAATAATGGGCCCCACTGCATCGGGAAAGACGGGTCTAGCGATCGATTTAGCAAAACGCCTTGATTGCGAAATTATCAGTGTCGATTCGGCTCTGGTATACAAAGGAATGGATATCGGTACAGCGAAGCCGACGAAGGAAGAGCAAGCAGGAATTGCGCATCATTTGATAGATATTATTGACCCAGTAGAAAGCTACTCTGTCTCTCAATTTGTCAATGATACCAATAGGTTAGTAAATGAAATTCGAGGTAGAGGTAAGCTGCCAGTCTTGGTAGGCGGTACAATGATGTACTTTAATGCCTTGATAAATGGAATTTCGCCACTACCTAAGTCGGACGAGGCAAAGCGCGAAGAAATAAACGAACAGGCAAAACGTTTGGGATGGGCTGCATTACACGATGAGTTGTGTCGCGTAGATCCTGTGAGTGGCGAGAGAATTCACCCCAACGACCCTCAACGTATTACAAGAGCGCTAGAGGTTTATCGGTCTACAGGTAAAACACTGACTTTTTGGCAACAACAAGAAGGTGACAAATGCCCGTATGATATCGCACAATTTGCCATTGCACCGCAAGATAGGGCGGTGTTGCATGAGCGCATTGCACAGCGGTTCGATATGATGCTCAAGCAAGGCTTTGAGCAAGAAGTAGAACAACTTTATGAACGAAGTGATCTTCACGAGGATTTACCTTCTATACGTTCAGTGGGTTATAGACAAATGTGGCAGTACTTGGCGGGTGAGTTGCCTTATGCAGAAATGCGAGAACGCGGCATAATCGCAACAAGGCAGTTAGCCAAGCGGCAGTTAACATGGCTAAGAGGCTGGGAAGACGTTACATGGCTGGACACATTTGCTAACGATAATTTGACTAAAATTACAGCGAAAGTCACACTTTAGATGTTGGAGTGTGGTATACATTAGACGTGCAGCGATAGTGTGATTGCTATTGCGAATAATAAAAACTAAGGATATCAAATGGCTAAAGGGCAATCTTTACAAGACCCATTCTTAAACGCTTTGCGTAAGGAACGTATTCCAGTATCAATTTATCTGGTAAACGGAATCAAACTTCAGGGACAAGTTGAGTCTTTTGACCAATTCGTTATTTTGCTGAAGAACACGGTAAGCCAAATGGTGTACAAGCATGCAATTTCTACAGTGGTACTTCTAAGACGCGCTATTACCATGCCAAGTGCAGGAGATTCTGAAAATACTAAAGGTGAATAATTTAAAAGGTAACGCGCTTGTTTGACCGTTATGAAGCTAGGTGAACAGGCTGTACTAGTTCATGTAAATTTTTCCGACGAGAACAGCAAAGAGGACTTAAGTGAACTCGAGTTGCTTGTGTCTTCAGCTGGGGTAGATGCGGTAGAAGTGATTACCACTTCACGCAGTGCGCCGCATGCCAAATTCTTTGTCGGTTCAGGTAAGGCAGAGGAAATAGCAGCTGCTGTAAAAGCACACGATGCTAATGTTGTTATTTTCAACCACGCGCTTTCTCCTTCTCAGGAGCGAAACCTTGAAGCCGTGTGTAAATGCAGAGTGCTGGACAGAACGGGGCTTATTTTAGATATTTTTGCGCAGCGCGCGAGAACCCATGAAGGTAAGCTTCAAGTAGAGCTAGCGCAATTGAGGCATATCTCTACACGTCTCATTAGAGGCTGGACCCACCTTGAGCGTCAAAAAGGTGGTATTGGTCTTAGAGGTCCTGGTGAAACGCAGCTTGAAACTGACCGTCGATTGCTTCGAGGCCGTATTAAAGCCATTCTTCGTCGTTTGGAGAAGGTGCAAAAGCAACGCGAGCAAGGACGTCGTTCGCGTAAGCGCGCCGAAATACCCACGGTATCCTTAGTTGGCTATACAAATGCGGGTAAATCGACGCTGTTCAATACTATTACCGATTCTCACGTTTATGCAGCAGATCAGCTGTTTGCAACACTTGACCCTACATTACGTAAAATCGAACTAAAAGATGTTGGCCCGGCTATACTTGCTGACACGGTAGGCTTTATTCGTCATCTACCGCATGACTTGGTTGCTGCATTCAAAGCGACATTGCAAGAAACACAAGAAGCCGATTTGTTGCTTCATGTTGTTGATATTGCTGATGCAAAGTATCGCGAAACGATGGATGAAGTTAACGATGTACTTGAAGAAATTGAAGCCGGAGAAATACAACAATTACTAATCTGTAATAAGATTGATAAACTCGAAGACGTGGAACCGCGTATAGAAAGAAACGATGAAGGCGTACCTGTTCGAGTGTGGTTGTCTGCACAAACAGGAGAGGGCACTGAGTTACTTAGCCAAGCTTTGACCGAATGCCTAGGTAAGAGCATGGTTAATTACACGTTAAAGATTCCTCCGGCCCACAGTCGACTGCGTGGTGTGTTATACGACTTAAATTGTATCGCTAGCGAAGAATATGATAGTCACGGTGACTGGGTGGTAGACGTAAGAATGCCCGCAGCCGATTGGAACAGACTTGAAAAGCGTCTGGAAAACGGAATATCAGAGTATGTTGTGCGTCATTAACCCACATTTCGTGGGAAATGCATGCGTAATTCAAAAAATATAACAGTAATCTATGGAGTATCAGCATGGCTTGGAATGAGCCGGGTGGCAATAATAACGACCCGTGGAAAAATCGCGGTGGGAAAGAGCAAGGTCCCCCAGATTTAGACGATGTTTTTAAAAACTTGTTCGGCAAGTTCGGTAAATCTGGCGGTAATGGTGGTGGCTCAGGTAAAAGTTTGAGCGGCATTGGCGCTGGTATTCTTGTTGGCTTACTCATAATTATCTGGGGTGTAAGCGGCTTTTACACCATTCGCGAAGCCGAGCGTGGCGTTGTGCTGAGATTTGGTGAGTATCATCAACAGGTAGAGCCGGGCCTTCGTTGGGCGCCTACCTTCATCGATACAGTCATTCCTGTAGATGTTCAATCTATTCGCGACCAATCTTCATCAGGCTCTATGCTGACCGAAGATGAGAACGTGGTTAGTGTTCAAATGGAAATGCAGTTCCGTGTTGTTGACCCCTACCGCTGGACTTTTGCTGTCGAAAGTCCTGAACAAAGCCTTAGCCAATCGCTGGATAGCGCCATTCGTTATGTTGTTGGTCATTCAACGATGGATGATGTGCTTACGGACGGTCGTGAAGTGACCCGTCAACGCGTTTGGGAAGAGTTGCAGTCAATCATTGAGCCATACGACATGGGGGTATCTATTATTGATATGAACTTCCGTGACGCGCGTCCACCTGAGCAAGTTAAAGATGCGTTTGATGACGCTATTGCTGCACAGGAAGATGAGCAGCGTTTCATTCGTGAAGCCGAAGCGTATGCAAGAGAAATTGAACCTCGTGCACGTGGTCAGGTGAATCGTATGAATGAAGAAGCGCAAGCTTACAAAGAGCGTGTAACGCTGGAAGCGCAAGGTGAAGTGGCGCGATTTGACGAATTACTTCCTCAATATGAGAGAGCTCCTAAAGTTACACGAGAGCGTATCTATCTTGAAACCATGGAAGAGGTATTAGGCAGTACCAGCAAAATCTTGGTAGACAGTAAAGGCGGCAACAACATGATGTATCTACCTTTAGATAAAATCATGGAACGCCAGCAGTCATCAACGACACCTCGTTCTCGTAACACGCTAGAAGGCCTACAGGCACCGGTTACAGACGCAGCGGGCAGAAGCCGCAATTCGTCACCAACTTCGGGCCTACGCGGCAATAGCATTAGAGAGGGGAGATAATTAGCTATGAAGAATTTACTCATTGCCGCTGGTGTCATTATCGTATTGCTCGCATCAGGCTCTTTATTTGCGGTTAAAGAAGGCGAGCGCGCCATTGTTATTCAGTTTGGTAAAGTTCAGCGTGATGACGCGACTGGCGATACTAAAGTGTTTACACCTGGTTTGCACTTCAAGCTGCCGTTTATTGATTCAGTACGCGTGCTGGATGCGCGTATCCAAACACTTGATGGTTCACCAGACCGTTTTGTAACGAGCGAAAAGAAAGACCTTATCGTAGATTCATACGTTAAGTGGCGCATTGATGATTTTGCACGCTACTACTTGTCTACAGGTGGCAATAAGCTGCAAGCTGAAGCGCTACTTAAGCAAAAAGTCAATAACGGCTTACGTTCTGAATTTGGTACGCGTACTATTGCGCAAATCGTTTCAGGTGAGCGCTCTGCATTGATGAACCAAGCGATGGAGCAAGCTGCAACGTCGTCAGATGAACTTGGTATCGAGATTGTGGATGTTCGCGTTAAGCAAATTAACTTACCTACCGAAGTGAGCAACTCTATCTTCCAACGTATGCGCGCTGAGCGTGCTGCCGTTGCGCGTGAGCACCGTTCTGAAGGTCAGGAGCAAGCCGAAGTAATTCGTGCAAATATTGACGCAAAAGTAACGGTAATGCTTGCTGACGCTGAGCGTAATGCACGTCAACTTCGTGGTGAAGGTGACGCATTAGCGGCTCAAATCTACGCAGATGCTTATTCGAAAAATGCTGATTTCTACAGCTTCCTTCGCAGTATGGATGCCTACAAGAAAAGCTTCAATAGCAAGCAGGACGTGATGGTAATTGCCCCGGATAGTGAGTTCTTTAAGTACATGAACCAATCCAGAGGCAACTAACCGCTAAGCCTGGTATTAAATACTAGAAGCCAGTCGTTTAGACTGGCTTTTTTATGTCCGGGTTATCTAGGCAAGCTATTGAACACCATAAATATTTCTGGTGCATCTACACATTCAGTTAGTACCTATGCCTACATCATTTCGCGGTTTGACTGCCAAAATTATGTGAAATCGGGTAAAATACAAGCGAATTAATTATAAAAACTGCACCACTGGTAGTACGACGGCTTCGCTTTCCCCGCATGGTCATCGATGAAGTAGGTGCGACGAAAAACGACAGAGGGAAAATTTTGACAACGGAAAACACAAATACAGTTTCTGCCGATAACAACGGCGGAAAGGGCGGGTTATTCTCGCGATTTCTCGCTACGGTTGAATTTTTAGGGAACCTACTTCCCCATCCAGTCACGCTTTTTGCGCTTCTTTCACTGTTTATCGTGGTATTAAGTGGTGTTTTAGGCTACTTCGATATTGCCGTGGCCGATCCCCGCCCCGAAGGAGCGAAAGGCAGAGAAGCAGATGGCATGATTGAAGTCATCTCATTAATGAGTGCCGAGGGACTGCAAAGAATAGTCACCTAAGCTTGGTGACAAACTTTACCGGTTTTGCGCCACTTGGTACGGTACTGGTTGCACTGTTAGGTGTTTCTGTAGCGGAACATTCTGGCTTGCTATCTGCTGCTATGCGCGCACTGGTTATGAACGCTTCTCAACGTGCCGTCACCTTTGCGATAGTGTTTGCAGGCATTATCTCAAATACAGCTTCAGAGCTTGGTTATGTGGTGCTAATACCGCTGGCTGCTATGATTTTTCATTCCCTTGGTCGCCACCCATTAGCGGGTTTGGCTGCAGCATTTGTCGGCGTGTCTGCTGGATACAGCGCGAATTTGCTACTTGGCACCGTCGATCCTTTGCTATCGGGGATTACTGAAGCCGCTGCCCATATGATTGATCCAGATTACGTAGTTGGCCCTGAAGTTAACTGGTACTTCATGTTTATTAGTACATTTGTTATTGCCACTATGGGGGCATTGGTTACCGAGAAAATCGTAGAGCCTCGTTTAGGAAAATTTGATGAATCAGATGCGTCGGTTGATTTGGGAAATCAGTCAATGGACGCGCCAACCGATATTGAGAAAAAAGGCCTTCGTTGGGCGGGTATAGCATTTTTACTTGTTTGCGCAGTGCTAGCCTTAACCGTAGTACCCGAAAACGGAATTTTGCGTCATCCTGAAACGGGGGAAGTGGCTGGTTCGCCATTCTTGAAAGGGATTGTTGCATTTATCTTCATTACGTTTGCTATTCCTGGCTTTGTTTATGGCAAAGTAACGGGCTCTATGAAAAACGATAAAGACGTTATAGACGCTATGTCTAAAAGCATGGGCGCTATGGGGCTTTACATCACACTCGTCTTTTTTGCTGCGCAGTTTGTTGCATTTTTTAAATGGACAAACTTGGGTACCGTACTTGCTGTAAAAGGCGCGGCCCTGCTTCAGGCGGCAGGGCTTGATGGGCCAGCAGTGTTCATCTTGTTTATTATGATGTGCGGTGTGGTAAACCTATCGTTAGGTAGTGCATCAGCGCAATGGGCGGTTACAGCACCTATTTTTGTTCCAATGCTCATGTTAATTGGTTATGCACCGGAAGTTATTCAAGCTGCATATCGTATTGGAGACTCAGTGACGAATGTCATCGCTCCAATGATGAGCTACTTTGGCCTTATCTTGGCCATGGCTGCGCGATACAAGAAAGATTTGGGAATGGGAACTTTGATTGCCATGATGCTCCCTTATTCAATGGTCTTTATTGTAGGTTGGACAATACTCTTCTATATCTGGGTGTTTTTATTGGGTATGCCAGTAGGGCCTGGTGCGGCAACCTACTACCAGCCTTAACGTTGCTTGAGGTAATGGATTTCAAAGGCGGTGCTTAGCTAAGCACCGCCTTTTTTATGGGATATTGTTTTACGCTGTGTTAATCGTTAAAAGCGCTGCTGATAATCGTTTTATTTTCACGCGGTAAACGATCATTAATTGAGGTAATTCAGTATACTATTACACATATCAAAAGTTTCTCATGACATGACTCAGTGTTGAGAACTTACAGTGCAATACTTCTCGGAAATAGTCTTTAATGAAATACAAGTCGAACAAGGGGTTTACCCACGGTCAGGCCGATAAAATAGGCGTATTGGTGACAAATTTAGGTACACCTGAGGCACCGACCAAGCAAGCTTTGCGTCCTTATCTAAAAGAGTTTCTTTCAGACCCTCGAGTGGTCGAAGTGCCAAAGGCCATTTGGTGGTTTGTGCTCAATATGATCATCTTGAACATACGCCCTAAGCGTTCAGCACAAGCTTATTCGACGGTGTGGACCGAGGAAGGGTCTCCTTTGATGGCCATCACTAAAGCGCAAGCAAGTGCGTTGGCCGAGCGTTGCAAAGCTGCCTACGGCGATGATGTAGTTGTCGATTTTGCAATGCGTTATGGCAATCCAGCCATTTCTGACGTGATTGACAATATGCTTTCTCAAGGCGTGCGTAAATTAGTCGTGTTGCCCTTATACCCTCAATACAGTGCATCAACAACGGGGTCGACTTTTGACGCAATAGCCAAGGACTTTACATCACGACGCTGGCTACCGGAGCTGCGCTTTGTGAATCATTACAATGACAGAGATAACTTTATTACTGCCTTAGCCAATAAAGTGAAGGCGCACTGGGAAAAACACGGACGCGCCGATAAACTGATCTTGTCCTATCATGGTATACCAAAGCGTTATTTAATGAACGGTGACCCTTACCACTGTGAGTGTCATAAAACGTCTCGCCTATTAGCGGAGAAGTTGGGTTTGAGTCATGATGAGTACATGACCACATTTCAATCCCGCTTTGGTAGAGAAGAGTGGCTTAAACCTTATACCGACGAAACATTGAAAGGACTCCCTGAAAAAGGCGTAAAGTCTATTCAGGTGATGTGCCCGGGCTTTTCTGCTGACTGTCTTGAAACCATTGAAGAAATTGGTGAAGAAAATCGCGAATATTTTATGGAGTCAGGTGGTGAGCGTTATGAGTACATTGAGGCGTTAAACAGTGATAAAGAGCATATCGACGTGCTGTTTGATGTCGTGCAAGAGAATTTGCATGGGTGGAAAGCCGAGCTCGACAACGGGCTGCGCGCTGGATTAGCCAGAGCGCTTGGCGCAAATAAATAGATAGCGAGTGAGAGGGAGAAGGTCAACATGGATGTGAAAGCGCCCAAAGCCTTACTGAAGGCCCAAAAAATGGCAAATTTGCTCGATACGGCGGTTAAGCTACCTATCATACCGATACGGGTGGGGTTGGACTCACTCGTCGGGCTTATACCGGGAGCTTATGATGCAATCATGTTATTTGTCTCTTTGCGTATTGTTTGGCTAGGTAAGTCAATGGGTATGCCTAAAGCACTCATTGCGCAAATGATCAAAAACTCTGCTATCGACTTTGGCCTCGGATTTATTCCTTTTGTCGGTGATATTGCAGATATTTTCTATAAAGCTAATCAAAAAAATGTGCGCATCATGGAGCGCTGGTGGACAGGCGAGAATAAAGCCAAAGTGGATGCGTCGACGAGAGCCAAGTTAGCGCAATGGGACAAGGACAACAGCTAAGAACGTAATAAATGTCATAAAATTATCAATCGTTTTCTATACTGTAGGCGTAACAAAAGCGTGTTCACTTCTATCGAAATACCTCTCTACAAGGAGCGTGCAGTAAATGAAAGCGTCAGACCTATTTGTAAAAGCCCTCGAAGCGGAGGGTGTCGAATACATATTTGGCATCCCCGGTGAAGAAAACCTCGACCTGCTCGAATCACTTCGCTCTTCTTCTATAAAATTAGTGCTCACTCGGCATGAACAAGGCGCTGGATTTATGGCCGCTACCTATGGACGGCTAACCTAGCAAAGTGGGCGTATGCTTAGCAACGCTAGGACCCGGTGCGACCAATTTAGTAACCCCAGCGGCCTATGCGCAGCTAGGTGCGATGCCAATGTTAATGATAACCGGGCAAAAACCCATTAAAACGAGCAAGCAAGGCCGTTTTCAGGTTATTGATATCGTAGACATGATGCGTCCTATCACCAAATTTACCACGCAAGTTGTAAGTGGCGATCGAATACCTTCAACGGTTCGTGAGGCGTTTCGATTAGCACATGAAGAGCGCCCAGGTGCCGTGCATATAGAGTTACCTGAAGACATTGCAGCTGAACAAACGTCTGCGCATTTGCTCGAACCAAGTACCTCGCGAAGACCCATTGCTGAATACAAGGCCATTGCGCAGGCAATTTCCATGATTGAAGAGGCACACTCGCCTCTGCTACTGATTGGTGCTGGGGCAAACCGAAAGCTTACTGCAAAGATGCTTAGAGAGTTTGTGGATAAAACCTGTATTCCGTTTGTTACTACCCAAATGGGAAAAGGGGTGCTGAACGAGAGTGACAAGCGCTTTGCTGGAAACACGGCGCTATCAGATGGTGACTTCGTACACCGCGCAATCGAGCGCGCTGACCTCATCATTAATGTAGGGCATGATGTGGTTGAGAAGCCGCCCTTCTTTATGCATCACAACGACAAACAAGTCATTCACGTGAATTTCGAGCCAGCGGCTGTTGACCCGGTGTATTTCCCGCAGCTTGAAGTGGTAGGTGACATCGCCAATAGTATCTGGCAGATAAAAGAAGGAATTGCGCCGCAAGAAGGATGGAAGCTCGATTTTTATCAAGATGTGCATGAGGCTTATGTGTCGCACAGAGCAGAGGCGGAAGATGACAGCCGTTTCCCAATATTGCCTGAACGTTTTGTAAGAGATATCCGCAAAGTGATGCCAGAAAATGGCATCGTCACTCTAGATAATGGAGTGTACAAGATTTGGTTCGCGAGAAATTACCCCGCTTATCACCCTAATACTCTGTTACTCGATAATGCCTTAGCCACCATGGGGGCAGGATTACCGTCAGCCATGGCTGCTAAGCTTGTAAAACCAGATGTGCCCGTTGTCAGTGTATGCGGTGATGGCGGGTTTATGATGAACAGTCAGGAAATTGAAACCGCAGTTCGGCTTAAGCTGGATCTCGTTGTGATCATCTTGCGCGATGACGCGTACGGAATGATTAAGTGGAAACAAGCGAACATGCAGTTTGATGAATTCGGGCTAGACTATGGCAACCCAAACTTTGTCAAATATGCTCAAAGTTATGGCGCCCAAGGCTGGCGAGTTGATGATACTGATGTACTTATTCCATTGGTTGAAAAGTGTTTGAACACACCTGGCGTGCATATCATTGACTGCCCTGTTGATTACAGCATGAATGACGAGACACTCAATCATACTATTAAAGAGCTCAGCGCTAAGCTGTAGGCGCAAATGAAAAGGCAAACAAAAGGAGCCTAGACATGTTGAAGGACAGTTATCCGTATTATTTAGCTAGCGAGGCACATTTTGCCAACACAGACCTTGAGGTTACAAACAAGTACACCGGAGATGTGGCGACGAAGGTGGCAATGGCGGACGCTGATACGATAGATAAGGCCATTGCAGCAGCACAGCAAGCGCAGCCCGCTATGACGGCAATGGCCCCCTATGAGCGTCAAGCCGTCTTAGAGCATTGTGTGAAACGCTTTACTGAAAGAGCAGATGAACTTGCTCAGGCCCTGTGTATAGAGGCGGGCAAGCCAATTAAAGACGCTAAAGGCGAAGTTAGTCGACTGATTGACACGTTTAAAATAGCGGCTGAAGAATCAGTACGTATTAACGGTGAAGTGGTTAACCTGGAGATATCCGCTCGTGCTAGAGGGTATCAAGGTATGACTAAGAAGGTACCTATTGGACCTTGTTCGTTTATATCTCCATTTAACTTTCCGCTTAACCTTGCGGCACATAAGGTTGCTCCAGCGATAGCCGCTGGCTGCACCTTTGTGCTCAAGCCTGCCTCTCGTACACCTATTGGTGCGCTCATCATTGGCGAGGTGCTCGCTGAGACAGACTTACCAAAAGGCGCGTTTTCCATCTTGCCTTGTAGCCGGGACGGCGCTGATCTATTTACAACCGACGAGCGACTAAAGCTACTCAGTTTTACTCGGTTCGCCAGATGTGGGCTGGGCACTGAAAGCGAAAGCTGGCAAAAAACCTGTTGTGCTTGAACTAGGTGGAAATGCAGCATGTATTGTGGATGAGGATGCTGATATCGCCGATGCAATAGAGCGCGTTATTATCGGTGCATTTTATCAGTCAGGACAAAGCTGCATCAGTGTTCAACGTTTGCTTGTTCACAGTAGTATCTTTGATGAATTCAAACAGCGCTTTGTTGAAAAAGTAAAGGCATTGGTATCTGGCGATCCTTCAGACGAAGATACTTTTATTGGCCCCATGATTTCTGTTGGAGAAGCAGAGAGATTACACGGGTGGATTGAAGACGCAAAAGAGAAGGGCGCCACTGTTTTATGTGGAGGTATACGAGACGGCGCCATGCTTGAAGCAACGGTGATGGAAAACGTTCCGAAAGACTGTGATGCAAGCGCTGAAGAGGCATTCGGGCCCTTGGCTATCTTGGTGCCGTTTGACAACTATGACGATGCGCTTGAAGAGGTGAATAACAGTCGATATGGACTACAAGCAGGTGTATTCACTCGAGACATCTACAAGGCACATAAGGCCTGGAATGTGTTAGATGTTGGTGGCGTAGTCATTGGTGATGTTCCAAGTTGGCGTGTCGACAATATGCCCTATGGGGGGGTAAAAGACTCGGGCTTAGGTCGCGAGGGCATTCGTTACGCCATTGAGGATATGACAGAAACTCGACTAATGGTAATACGTACGCCGTAATGGCAGATTACAAGAAGGCGCTTAAATTAGCGCCTTTTTGCTGACGTAGATAGACTTTTTGCTCTATTTAGTCGGCTGCATACTCTTCAAGCAGTGCAAGAGGGATAATATCAAGTGCCTTCTCATGAGTCGCTTCAAGACGCACTTTAGGAGCAACGCCAGCCTGGTAGGCTTGTAACCACCGTGCAGCACACAAACACCACCTATCGCCATCTAGCAGCCCTGGAAACTCCATGCTAGGCCATGGGGTTATAAGGTCATTACCCTGACGCAAGGAAAACTGAAGAAACTCGTCGGTAACAACAGCGCATACGCTGTGGTTTCCTACATCAGCATCTGGCACGTAGCAAAAGCCCTCGCGAGTAAAACCCGTGTTTCCACAACAAAGTTGCAAAGGACGACCATAGACATTTTTTGCATTTGCCAAAATCAAATACCTCTCAAGTAACGTAATAACTATCATAGCGAGTTAAATGAAGCGCGTTAATCCCGTAAAGATATTAAATTTTTATCTCTCGATACTGATTTAATGCTGTGAGGGCAATCGGCGCTTCACCTATTTACGGTAATCAACGAATTTGGATGACAATAGCGGGCGTTCTAAGAAAATTAGGACGTTAAAAGCAACGATTTTGATGAGTGCATGAGGACAGCAATACATGCTAGATAAAAGCAAAAAAACTGGCGAGTCTAACTTCTCTAGCGATGAAATAGCACGGTTTGACGCACTTGCAGAAAGCTGGTGGGACACTAATGGTCAGTATAAAACGGCATTGGAATTTAATAGGGCAAGGTTAGATGTGATCAAAGCTCAGATTGATGCACACTTTAATCTTGAGCATTCGTCACAGGGCTACCATTTTCTGTCGATTATTGATATTGGCAGTGGTGGCGGCCTTATCAGTGAGCCATTAGCGAAATTAGGCGCTAATGTTACCGGGATAGATGCCAGTGCGATAAGCGTTGAGGTGGCAAAACGCCATGCGGCTCAAAGCAATGTAGATGTACAGTATCGGCATATGCTATCGAGCGAAGTCGTAAAAGAAGGTACACAGTTTGATGTCGTTATTAATGCGGAAGTGGTTGAACACGTACCCGATCAAAAACAACTTATCCAAGAATGCGCGAGTATGGTCAAACCGGGTGGGTTATTGGTTTTGGCGACGTTAAATCGCACTATAAAAAGTTTTGTCATTGCGATTATCGGTGCCGAATACGTAATGCGCTACTTGCCCGTAGGCACACATGCGTGGAGCAAGTTTGTTAAACCCAATGAGCTTAACTCTTGGGTAGGCAATGAATTTAATCTTACTTTTCAAACTGGTATGAAGCTTAACCCATTTAAGGGCGAATGGCTTACAACACCTAGTCTCGCGGTAAACTACATACAAACCTATGCTCACCGAAGGTAATGCGTTTACATCAATGGCGTCTATGTAGCCTATCTATAATGGAAATAGTGAAAGGCAAAAGCCCAAAGGTTTGGGCTAACAAACTGATTTAAAAAGTAATTAAGAGAGGGTAAGACAAGCATAACTGCAGAAGTGCCCACCCTTTGTTGATGACATAGTCTTCCAAGACTTGATCTTTACATTGTGTTTACATAAATATAACAAAGGTCTGACCACAGACCACCAGCTAATGGACATTATAATTATGGGACACACAATGAAACTACTAAAGAAACTCGTTGTATCTGCAGTAATAGTCGCTGCAGCTCTTGCTAGTCAAGCCCACGCCAGCACTTATGCGAAAACCAAATACCCAATCGTTTTAGTACATGGGCTATTTGGATTTGATGATGTACTTTTTGTCGACTACTTCTACAAAGTGCCACATAAACTTAGCCGTAATGGTGCTGAAGTCTATATCGCACAAGTTTCACCCGCCAATTCATCCGAAGTTCGCGGTGAGCAATTATTGGCATACATTGACGAAGTGCTTGCTTTGTCAGGCGCGCAAAAAGTAAATCTTATCGGGCATAGTCACGGAGGTCCGACTGCGCGCTATGCTGCAAGTGTTGCGCCTAATAAGGTTGCTTCAGTCTCTTCGGTTGCAGGAGTGAATTGGGGGAGCAAAGTTGCCGATGAACTGCGCAATGCCATTGCAGAAGACTCATTTCAAGAGGGAGCCGCGAGTGTGGTGGTTGATGCGTTTGCGAATATCATAGAGATTGCCTCGGGTTCAGATCCGCGCAGCACGCCGACAGACTCGATCGCAGCAATGAATTCTCTTTCAACCGCGGGGAGTATCGCTTTCAATCAGAAATACCCAGAAGGGATGCCGTCAGCGTACTGCCGAAACGACGGCAAAATGCTTGACGACAACGGAGTGTATTACTTCTCTTGGAGTGGCGCGAGAACCTTTACTAATGCATTGGATATTGCTGATCCTTTTATTGCGATTACGGGCACGGCATTTAATGAACCCAACGACGGCCTAGTGTCTTCGTGTAGTTCACACTTAGGGAAAGTCTTAAAAGACAACTATAAAATGAACCATTTAGATGAAGTGAACCAAAGCTTCGGCATTACCCATTGGTTTGAAACCAATCCCGTCGATGTGTTTGTTAGACAAGCAAATAGGTTGAAGAACCTCGGCCTATAATGAAAGCTTTTTTCATATGTATAGGAGGGTTGGCAGCCCTCCTAGTTGGGACACTTGCATTCCAGCAGCGCGATGATGACGCTAAAATTACTGGTGACAAACAGCTAGAGGAATACGCTAGTACCATGGATGTCGCGCTTATTGTTAATCTCAATAACGAAGGCAAAGGCAAAGATCGTCTTGCGTTCGTACTGAGTTTTGCTGTTAAGGATAGCTTTGACCAATTCATATTCGAACAGCAACAACATGCAGACCTTGGGCAACTATTAGCAATCGAAGTGATAGACGCGTTTCAACGTTATGCATCGAAGACCTACACACCAGAGTCGGCGGTATTCGCCATTGATTTATTCTCGCGCTATGTCAATTACAAGGTAGCGTTATCTTCAGAAGATATTGAAGTAGATTTGTCTATGCAAAGCCTTAGTGACGTTGCGTTCAGGCTAGATGAACGCGAATTGCTAAGAAGGCGTTTTTTTAATGATAGGGAATATCACTTCCTCTTCAGTCAAGACGCCGAGACTGACAATGCCGCATTACAGCGCTTGAAAATCGCGCAAGAGAAAACATTAGATGAAGCGCAACGGAAAGCGCTAATCATGGAGCAGATCAACAATGGCTCACAATCAGAGAAGCGTGCATTTCGCGGGACATTAGATATGCATAAAATTCAGCAGATAAAACACGATTATGTAGATTCAAACACGCGCTATAACGCTATTGCTGCAGAGTTTGGTCATGAGGTTGCAGAACGCTTTTTAAAAACCTGGGAGGGCCAGAAAGCATGGGGGCAACGCGTCGATAAGTACAAGGCATACCGCAAATCGCTTGCAGACGGGCGAATGTCTGATGAAGAAGTAGCGCAGGCGCTTCGCCAGTATGAAACGTCACACTTCAATAGTAATGAGATAAAACGCCTTCGAGTGTTAACGCAACCACCCACATCCTAATAGGTCTTACCATTGCTCCGTTCACACAGGTATAACCATAAAAGTGCTGAATAGTTTTACTGCTATAGAGAGTGATTTGTATGCAAGCAACTCACTGTCTACTCTAGGTTAATACGCTCAAAAAGAAAGCGCACGCGATACAACGCACACCAAGTGAGTAAAAAGTATGAAAATATACGAGACGAAAACAGCACCCAATCCGCGCAGAGTAAGAATGTTTCTGGCGGAAAAAGGTATTGATGTTGAATACGTACAAATCGATATTCAAAAAGGAGAAAATTTAAGTGCAGAAATGCGCGCTAAAAATCCTTTAGGAAAAATCCCCATACTAGAACTCGACGATGGTACTTGTATTGCTGAAACTGATGCGATTTGTACTTATTTCGAAGCACTACAGCCTGCCCCTTCATTGATGGGTACATCACCAATCGAGAAAGCCACAATTTCTATGTGGCAACGTCAGGTGGAGTTTGCCTTTATGCTTCAAGTTGGTATGTGCTTTCAACATACAACCGGCTATTTCAAAGACCGCATGGTACCTGTGCCAGAATACGGTAAAGAAGCAGGCATCAATGCATCTAAATATCTCAATATATTAGAGCGAAGGCTCGCGGTTAAACCGTTTGTTGCAGGCGATGCCTTTAGTATTGCCGACATTACTGCTCTGTGCGCTATCGATTTTGCGAGGGTTGTCGATATCAGAATAAAAGAAGAGCAGCCTAACCTAATGCGCTGGTATGAATCAGTAAGTAACAGAGCGAGTGCAAAAGCCTAATGATAGATTTATATACCGCAGCAACGCCTAATGGCTGGAAAGCATCTGTCGCCCTCGAAGAGATGGGCTTAGATTATAACGTTCACAGCGTTAATTTGATGAAAGGCGAGCAGAAAACACCAGAGTTTTTAGCTATGAACCCCAATGGCAGAATACCAGTTATTGTCGACCGCGAGGCAGGCGGGCACACCGTTTTTGAGTCGGGTGCCATTATGCTCTATCTGGCGGAAAAAACCGGTCTGTTTATCCCGAATACGGCAGTAGGTAGAAGCCAAGTCACACAATGGCTTATGTTTCAGATGGGCGGCATAGGCCCAATGATGGGTCAAGCCAACGTGTTCTATCGCTATCTTGAAGAAAAAATTCCTATCGCCATTGACCGCTATCAAAATGAAGTCCGTCGTTTATTCACGGTACTTGATGGTCACTTGGCGCACAGAGAATATTTGGTTGACGACTACTCAATTGCAGATATGGCTAACTGGTGCTGGGTACGGACATACGAATGGTCTGGCGCTAGCATTGACGGCTTAGACAATCTTATTCGTTGGAAAAATAGCATAGAGGCGCGCCCTGCTGCGCGCAGAGGTGTTGAAGTGCCCAACAAAATAGATAAAGAGGCACTTATAAAAGGCGCGAAAAATGTCGTAACGCGTTAAACCTAAGAATTAAAAAGTTTTTAAAAACTAATGGCTTAAGACACTTGCTGCACACCATTCTTTTTTCGGTGTGCACTTTGTAATACACTGACCGCGAACACATAAAGAAGACACATCCAAAAAAACAAAGGTTAACAATGAAAGGGATTTTACTCTCACTACTACTAGTTGTGAGCGCAGCATCTTTTGCGTCTCAGCAACTCCCCCTAGAATACTTCATAAAGCACGGCGACTATCTAGATTTGAAACTGTCTCCTAACGGCAAATATATTGCTGCTCGCGTGCGCTATGACAGTCGCGTGTTTTTAGCTGTGCTAAATGCAGCTGACATGCAAATTGTGGGCGGTATAAAGCCTGAAAACAAAGACATTATTCACACGGTAAACTGGGTGAACAACGAACGTCTTGTGTTTGAATATGCTGAAAAGCAAAGCAATTTTGATAGCCCAGTACCAACGGGCGAGCTTTTTGCTATGAACGTAGATGGCTCGAAAAGAGAGATGCTTTACGGCTTTCGCGCAAGCGATGCCAAAGCAGGTTCCCGTTTATCCAATAAAGACAATACCCTTGCAAGCCAAGAAATACTCAGCTACCTAGAAGACGATGAAGACCATATCCTCATTGCTGAGTATCCGTGGACGAAAGAGGGCTCGCTGTACTATGACTCACGCGACAGAGCTCCTATTATCAGCCGCTTAAACATATACAGCGGTAAAAAGCGTAAACTGGATGTTTTACCTCACGGTCACAGCCGCGCTTTAGCAACTAAGAAAGGTCAGGTTAACTTTATGACTTGGCGTGACGAGAACGGGTACGGGCACGCTGCTTATCGCCCTAACAACGACGCTGAGTGGAAGCCGTTAAACGAAGCGTTTGAAATGAGAGGCGGCCTTTATCCAATAGGTCTGAGCGAAGACAACAAGTCTATATACCTTTCAGGTCGATTTGGTGAAGAGGGTATCCACACCCTGTGGACACTGAACCTCGAGACCGGAGAATATGCTCGTGTATTTGCTGACCACGCCACTGATATTGAAGATTTTATTCTAGATAGTAACGGTATGCCTGCTGTTGGTATCACTTACCCAGGTAAATCTGAGTTTGTTTATGCGTCTGGTAGCGCCAAGATTGCAAAAATCCACAAAATGTTAGTGCAGGCGTTTGCAGGGCAAACTGTGGATATTGCTAGTGCGACAAAAGACTGGAAGACGCTGCTTGTGCATGTTTCTAGTGATATAAACCCAGGTGAATACTATCTTTTCGATAGCGAAACCATGGGGGCCAACTTTATCTGGGCGAACAGTTCGTGGATAGACCCGCGTTTTCTTGCGGCTATGCAGCCTGTGGCGATTCCAACAGAAGATGGTGAAACTGTTCACGGTTACCTGACCCTGCCTACAGTTAAAAAAGGTGATGAAAAACCACCGCTTGTTGTGGTTATTCACGGCGGACCTCATCAATCAGGCACTCGAGACTTTTGGCGTTACGATGCTGAAACTCAGCTCATTGCTAATAGAGGTTATGCAGTACTGCGTGTCAACTTCAGAGGCAGCGATGGCTACGGTAAGCGCTTTGAACGCTTAGGTTACCGAGAGTGGGGCGGCGCAATGATTAAAGATATCAATGACTCAGTGAAATGGGTTATTGAGCAAGGTTATGTTGATGGCGATAACGTGTGTGCGTATGGAGCAAGCTATGGCGGATACGCAGCACTCATGTCAGTAGTTCGTGAACCAGATTTGTACAAATGTACTATCGGCTATGTTGGTGTGTATGACCTGAACTACATGTACTCAGAGAGTGACATTCCGACAAACTGGGGTGGTGAAGCCTACCTAAAACGCGTGCTTGGAACTGACCAGCAGGAGCTTTCTGAATATTCACCTATTAATCACGCAAAGGAAATTAAGGCGAAAGTGATGCTCGTTCATGGCTCTAAAGACCGACGAGTGCCTGAAATTAACTCAGAAGCACTAGCAAAAAAGTTGGAAGAGGCAGGAAATGCTCCAGAGTACCTTCAGTATTCTCAGGCAGGGCACGGCGTATTTGATGAGGGTGATCGTCAGGAGCTGTACCAAGGGTTATTAGATTTTCTTGATGAGAATCTCCGCTAGTCTACACCCACACTAGAGAGAAGGGCGCTCAATGTCGCAACATGCAAAGCCATGCAGTAGCGACAGAAAGCGCCTTTTTTATAGCACTTTACTGCCAATGTGCTGCAAACGTATTTAGCCAGCCATGCGCGAGGCTGGGTTTGTACACTAAGACACTCTCTTCTTCATTTGTTTGCTCCCATCCCTCAATTGCAATACTTTCAAAGCCATGGCTGACAGCTACAAAATCCGGAACATAGGCCAGTGCTAGCCCTTCGTTGACCAATGAAAGTAGCACACTGAAATCGTCGCAGCGATATTCAATTCGTCGCTGAATTTTGTCGTCACGCCACCCATCAGAGCCAACGCCACGACGTATCCCGCAAAACGGCGACACGCTTGGGCATGCAAACCCGTATGTTTGTAATGCTTCTCTTGGCACAGTCTCGCTGGGAAACTCATTGAAAATTGAGTGAGAGGCACTTGCAACAAGTTGATATCCCGTTGTACCCAAGCTGATATGGTTTAAATCATTTTTCTGGTCGTTATCATTAAGTCCAGCCTTGGTCACTAACGCTATATGGGCATGCCCAGCTGTGAGCCTTTGTAACGCCTGTCCTTCCCAACAAGCTTCTATCGTGAACTCGTAAGGTTGACCTAAGACGGTCTTTGCAATATCGCTGAGATGATGTTGAAGTAAAATAGAGGGGCCACACAGCCTCACTGTGGTGGTTTGGTTTTGACCATTAAATTCACTAATCACTTGTTCTGCTTCGTTGACTAAGTGCAGTGCATATTGACGAAACTTTAATCCACGCTGATTCAGCACGATACTGCGCCCTATTCGATCAAATAAAGGTGTGCCGAGTTTAGTTTCTAGGCGCTTGACGACTTTTGACAGTGCACCTGCGGTAACATGAAGCTCACGAGATGCACTTTGCAAGTTACTTTCTTTGGCAACAACAAGAAACTTTTTTAGATCGTCTATATCCATATTTGATTCCGGTTGGGAAATGATTGTTTAAATTTTATCGCTAATTGGTTGATAGAAACAATGCCATACTTAGGTCGTCGAAGTCGATGCAGGTTGCTAATCAAAAGCTCAAAGCGTGGTTTGGCTTTTATCTAAACGTTAGCGTGACTGCACTTATTTTTAGAAGTGGATAAAAATGCGGTTCTTAATACTAGCTACAGTTTTTTCGTTTTTTCAATTTGCAACCGTGGTGTTGGTTCAAGCCGCCCCACAAGAGCATCATGTGCATCAGAGAATGGGATCGCACGGTATGGTGTTGTTTACTGACGGGCAAGATTTATATGCCAGCCATCTACCACTTTACCGTGCACCTCATGACTATCAAATTGTGTATGAAGTAACGAGCAGTCTTAAAGCGGAAATAGTGACATTTCTCATTGAAAAAGAAAGTGCCACGCTAAATGATGGTCGCGCTAAATTGACTTTACTCCCCATGCCTTTTGACTTGAATCGTCTTGTAGAAGGCGAAGCGTTTGCTATTAATGCAACGGTGTTTAAGGGGCATTTTGAACGCGAGGGTGAAGTATGGAAAGAAAACACTGAATTTCATTTTGTGAAGCAGGTTTACAAGCGGCAAGTCGCGCTGTCCGTGGCGAGTACGAAAAAGGACTTCCCATCACGAGCTAAAGCAGAGTCAAATTGGGAAAGGTTCGCACTGTCTGGTAGCGACAAGGCGCTGTACATATACCGAATCCAAAACAGGCCTTCTTTCGATGCTATTGTTTTAGGAGAAAAATGCCCTGAATTACCGCGTCTTCCTTCAATCGCTAGTCGAACGCCGAGCGTAAAGCAGCTGCGTAGTGCCTTTGAACAGTGCTATGAAAGTCGCACGATATACTTTGAAACAGCCGATTTTGCCTTGTAATCCTCTACGTCGTGAGTTGACGTTAAAGGTGTCTTGCGTAGTTTGCTAAAAGAGGTAGGTTAGCGCTGCCTATGGACTGTGCTTTCGCCCCTATTTCACCTGCACTAACGTGTATCTCAGACACACCTCTGTCATCCAGTTTATTAAGCTGTGATTGCGTTTCACTCACAAGTTGCAGCTTAACAGCCTCTGGCATCGCACCATCAATAATGACTCCTTCCAAATCCAGCAAGCTCATAGCGCTATGCGATGCATAGGCAAGGCCTCGAGCGGCAGTTTTAAGCCACGTTGTTAGTACATCTTCATTTACCTGCCACCGCTCTGTGTTTTCAAAAAGCTGTTTTCCTTTCTCCCCATTTTTGTTAAGTGCACTTTCAAGTAAGTATAAGGAAGATTGAGTAATCAATTGACGCGAGTCGTCTGTGTCGTGCAGTAACATAGACCCAATGGCGCCAGCATTTCCACCTTTCCCACTTATTAAACGGCCGTTGAGTACTATCCCCCCGCCTACAAACGCACCTACAAATATGTAGAGAAAGTGCTGCCAGTGAAGGGAATTGCCAAACGAGAGTTCTGCGCTACAGGCTGCTGTCGCGTCGTTTCTTAAAAATACAGGGAGTGACAAAAGGTCACCAAGGCGCTGTTGAATATCGAATTGCTTCCACTGTTGTAGCTCTTCGTCAGGTGCTCGGGCTTCCTCGGCCCATTCCCAAAGGGAAAAAGGCATAGCAACACCCATTCCCAATACCCGCTTTACTGAACCATCAGGCGAGTCGCCAATTAGTTTACGATGGGCACGTTGAGCGAAGGCTAACAATGAACCAACTGATGGGTAGTGCACGGTTTCATGAATGGAATTTACAATTTGCCCAGTAAAATCAATTAACGTCATATCATAACTACGACGACCTATCTTCAAACCTACGCCGAATGCGCCACTTTCATTAAGTGCAAAGGGTATTTTAGGTTGCCCAACGGCACCTTTCTCAGCGGGAAGCCGTTTTACCAGATTGTCAGCCTCCAGTTTTTTAATAATTACCGTTGCAGATTGGGCTGACAGGCCAGTCATTTTTGAGATGGTCGCTTTAGGGAGTGCACCGTGTTGACGTATAAGCGAGAGTACCTCGCGTTCGTTTGAAGAACGATTATCTAACAGTTCAGGTGCACGTTTGTCAGTTAAGTCTATAGGTGTATTCACTATTAATATGCACCAGAGTGTTGGCAAAAGATATGCAAAGAAAGTTACGCTAAGGTTATCACAGAATAATCGTTACTTGGTGGTGTAAGCATGAGTATAAAATAATTAAATCAATTAGGTTGATTTAGCTGGGGTGATGATTAATACTACAGCGAAAGTCTGCTAAGCCTGTGGCCGTTAGAAGTGCAGAAACGTTCGAATCGTCCCGAGTAGTGAATTATGAAAAGTGTCGAGGTGGGTATGAAAATTTTATGTTTAGGTGAAGTGCTAATTGATATGTTAAGCCAGGGTGCTGCGCCAAAAGACAATAGCACACCTGCCATGCTTCCCTTTCAACCTTACGCGGGTGGTGCGCCTGCCAATGTCGCCGTGGCGGTCGCAAAGCTAGGCGGGCAAAGTGCAATGGTGTCTAAAGTGGGCAACGACACCTTCGGCGACTTTCTCAAAACAATGCTAGCGCATTACCAAGTGAATACCGATTTTGTGTGGACTACTGACGCGGGCAAAACGGCATTAGCATTCGTTAATTTAGACGACGATGGCGAGCGTTCATTTGATTTTTACGTCGATAATGCGGCGCACAAGCACATTTCAGAAGATGATCTGTCGTTAATTCCATGCGACGACAACAGCGTTTTGCATTTTTGCTCGGGTTCTATTTCTACCCCAGAGCTGCTGCCAAGTACCCAATACATGTTAGATAAAGCCAAACAGAATAATATGTTGGTGTGTTTGGATATTAACTATCGCTCCGCA
The DNA here is from genome assembly GCF_036870955.2 of Alteromonas gracilis. GTDB lineage: Bacteria > Pseudomonadota > Gammaproteobacteria > Enterobacterales > Alteromonadaceae > Alteromonas > Alteromonas gracilis_A. The sequence continues at coordinate 4,064,985 of NZ_CP145482.2, read as the reverse complement.
TTTTGGGACGACACTACAAAGGCACCTGCGCGTATTGATGAAGCGGCCAAAAAGGCGACCATTATCAAAGCAAGCCGAGAAGAGCTTGCTGCACTTTATGGCGAAGACAACGCAGAGATCAAAGTTCAGCAGTGGTTAAAAAGTGGCGTAAAGCTGGTTCTGGTTACCGATGGTGGCGAGCCCATTCACTATTACTCTGCCACATTTAAAGGCACGCTTGCATCGCCAAAAGCTGATGTAAAAGACACAACGGCAGCAGGTGATTCCTTCATTGGCGGTTTCTTGTATTACATCACCACTTGTGTTGGCAACACGGTTGAGTTTGACCAATGGGTTGAACGCGCAGAACAGGTTAATGAGGCCACTGCGTTTGCTATTCGCTGCGGTGCCTACACGGTTACCCAGTTTGGGGCCTTCAGTGCACTTCCCACGCACGACGATATTGCCTAGCGACAAATTCAATGTGTGCATAGAGTAAAAAGGCCACAGTTTTAACCGTTAACTTTCAATCAAGCTTTTTACCGTATCCAGTGTGTCTGCCTCGTTTGTAGGTTTATCCCAGCGAATGCGGTGGATACGCGGAAAGCGAAGGGCCACGCCCGATTTATGTCGGTTAGACGGATGCACAGCATCAAAGGCGACTTCTAGCACCAAGGCTTTTTCCACTTCCCTTACCGGGCCAAAACGGCCAACAGCATGTCGCCTTACCCAGTTGTCTAACTTTTTTAGCTCTTCGTCGGTAAACCCTGAATAGGCTTTGCCTATGGGCAATAGCTGTTCGCCTTCCCATGCGCCAAAGGTGTAGTCTGAGTAAAAACTGGAACGCTTACCGTGGCCGCGTTGGGCGTACATCATGACGGCATCTACCTGCAATGGGTCGCGCTTCCATTTAAACCACTGCCCTTTAGGCCGCCCCGGCACATACACACTGTCTAAGCGTTTAATCATTAACCCTTCGACAGCACGGTTTTCACAAACACTGCTGTGAAGTGCTCTTAAATCCTGTGGTGAATCTGCATGTAGTACATCAGACAAAAACAACTGCGGATGAGGGTTGGCGCCTAGATAGTTGGCGAGTTTTTCTCTGCGGGCCTTCAAAGGCATTTGTGTTATCGATTTACCTTCAAGCATAAGTGCGTCATACACAATAAGGCCTGCGGGTGACGATTGCATTAGCGCTTTACTGGGTTTCTTTTTGTTAAGTCGCTGCTGAAGTGCGTTGAAGGTATCAACATCAGGAAGTGCATTGTCTGTAGCTTGGTTGTGGATCACCAGCAACTCACCGTCTAGCACCATGTGACCTGACATATCACAGAGTAAATCTGGAAATGAATGGCTAATGTCATCGCCCGTGCGTGAATATAGTGCTTTTTCTGGTTCTGTTTTCTGTGTATTTAGGCTTAACTGCACTCGAATACCGTCGTATTTGTTTTCAATTTGCCAGGTATTTGGCGCAAAGGTATCGATATCTTTTTCTTCAATGGGGTGTGACAACATGACGGGGTGAAAGGTCACCACATCGTCAATGTTTGGCTTACTCGCCTTTCCTTCAAGCCATTGCAGCAGTTCGTTATAGGGCGGCGAGACCGCATGCCATAAGGTCTCAATATCCTTAATGTCTTTATTGCCGTAGTCAGCAAGAATGTGCTTGATGGAGCGTGCTGACACGCCAATGCGGAGCCCCCGCGTCCCAAGCTTTAGTAACGCCCAGCGCTGCGAGGGAGTCATCATCGTCAGGTAGTCAGCCAAGGTCTCTGAAACGCGTTGCTTGCTGATACTGGCAAAGGTCTCAACAATGCTTCCTAGTGAAGGCAGCGGGGAAACTGGCTCATTGTCAGGCCAAAGGTGCGCCACAGTCTCACTCACTTCACCAACGTAATCATAACTCATGGCAAATAGGGCAGGGTCGGTACGCTCGGTTATCAGTTTCTTAACTGTGTTGCGTTTGAAAAAATCAAATCGCAGAGTCCCCGCCATGGCTGCAATAGCCCATCCTCTGTCGGGGTCGGGTGTATTGGCTATGTAGTCAGCAATAAGCTGCGCTTTGGCTTTCATGCCTGCGGTGTAGTAAAGCTGCTCAAGTAAGTGACTGAAAGCTTCCATTAATCACCTCCTTGCTCAGCTTCATCATACCCAACAAGTGACAATGCACGCGCTTTGTAGCCCATCTTTTGGGCTTGATACATCAGCGCATCTTCTCTTCCATGGGTTACCCATACTTCTTTGGGGTTAACCTCTTTAATGGTTTGAAGTAGTTCAGGCCAATCGCAATGATCGGAAATAATAAGTGGAAGCTCGGCATTGCGCTGTTTAGCGCGAGCGCGAATTTGCATCCAACCTGAGGCCATCACCGTGCGAACATTGGGTAAACTTCGAGACCAGCGGTCTGCCAGTGCTGATGGCGGTGCTATCACTATTTCGCCTGCCAGCGTAGCTTTGTCTGCAACGTCTGACACGGGAATTAAATTACCCAAGTCAATATCGAATTGGCGATAGAGTTCGCAAAGCTTTACCTGTGCACCATGCAGATAAATGGGCTTTTGATATCCTGCTCGGCGCAGCGCAATTATGAGGCGCTGGCACTTACCTAGCGCGTAAGCTCCCACCAAATGGCATCGCTGTGGAAATACTCGTAATGAATGCAGCAGTTTGTCGATTTCATTTTCTATGGGCGGGTGCGTAAAAACGGGTAAACCAAAGGTTGCCTCGGTGATAAGTACATCACATGGAACGACTTGAAACGGCGGGCAGGTGGGGTCAGGCCGACGTTTGTAATCGCCTGATACCACAACGCGGTAGCCAGCATATTCAATCAGTAACTGGCAAGAGCCCAAAATGTGACCTGCAGGATAGTACGTGACTGAAACATCATTAAAATAAAGCGGCTCGGCTAGGGTAACGGCATGTTGCTCACTAGCCATGTCCTCGCCATAGCGGCTACGCATAATAGCTAGCGTCTCTGTGCTGGCGTAGACGCTATGGTGCCCTGCACGTGCATGGTCTGCATGACCATGAGTGATAAGTGCTGTGGCGACCTCTTTCATAGGGTCGATATAAAAGTCACCTGGTTCGCAATAAAGGCCAATGTCGTCTGTTTTTAGCCATGTTTCAGGATGCACGCTGTTTAAATACCTATTTTGAACACAAACCTACCGATATATACGTAAAATCAGTAAGAAGGCGCAATCTCTTGTCACTTTTCATACAACTAAACCGTTCAGTGCAGCCTGCGTATAACGAAAGAAAACCACAACGAGCAAGAAATGACATCACTGCCTTCAGTATTTACTGACTGGTTCAAGCAAAAAGGCTGGCAGCTTCGCGACTATCAAAAGCGCATGTTGGTAGATAAGGATCAACACAAAAGCACACTACTGATTGCGCCAACGGGCGCAGGCAAAACCCTGTCGGGGTTTCTTCCAAGCTTGGTGGAGCTTTATGAACACACTAAACAGGCAGAATTTAAAGGGTTGCATACGCTCTATATTTCCCCGCTTAAGGCCCTGACCCAAGATATTCATCGCAACCTTTTGCAACCTATTGAGGAGATGGCGCTAAGTATTACCGCAGAGACGCGCACTGGCGATACCCCATCGCATAAGCGCCAGCGCCAGAGAAAAAAGCCGCCTCATATCCTGTTAACCACGCCTGAGTCGCTCATGCTGATGCTTAGCTATGCTGACGCCGATAAGCTGTTCGGTAAATTGCAGCGTGTAATTATTGATGAAACCCACAGCTTAATGGCCAATAAGCGAGGGGACTTCTTATCGCTTGCGTTAGCGCGGCTTAACGTGCTGTCACCACAGCTTAAACGTATAGGCTTGTCAGCTACGGTAGCCTTTCCTGAAACCTTGGGGGCGTGGTTGGCTGGAACTGACAGCCAGTCACACATTGTTAAAGTAAAAGTAGGCGAAAAGCCTAATGTGGAGATGCTCCACTCGAAAGCGCGTATGCCTTTTGGTGGCTTTATGGCGCGCTACGCCATTGATGATATCTATCACGCCATTGAAAACGCCCAAACTACCCTTGTTTTTGTGAACACCCGTGCGCAGTCAGAACTTCTGTTTCAAATGTTATGGGAGGCAAACAAAGCGGCGCTCCCGATAGCCTTGTATCACGGTAGTTTGAGTAAAGAGCAGCGTCGTAAAACGGAAGCTATGATGGCAAGCGGGCTATTGCGCGCTGTAGTGTGTACGTCTGCCCTTGAACTGGGCATCGATTGGGGGGACGTGGACAAGGTTATCCAAGTGGGGGCACCAAAAGGTGTCAGCCGTTTACTGCAGCGTATTGGGCGCGCCAATCACCGTTTGGACGAACCCAGTGAAGCACTGCTAGTGCTTACCAATAGGTTTGAAGCGTTGGAATGTCAGGCGGCCATTGCGGCGATTGAAAAAGGAGAGCTAGATGGCGAATCGCCGCAACCGGGCGCACTCGATATTGTTCCTCAGTTTATTTTAAATTGTTTGTGCAGCAACCCTGATACACCAGATACTCTTTATGCGCAGATACTTTCGGCAACGCAGTATCAGGGGTTAGACAGGGATGATTTCGATAAGCTATGGCAGTTTACCCAAGACGGCGGTAGTGCCCTAAATGCCTATGAGCGTTACCAGCGCCTGAGTCAAAACGAAGACGGCACCTATTCACCTACCAATCGCCGTGTTATTCAGCGCCATCGGCAAAACATCGGTACCATCGTCGAAGCCGGACGGCTTAAGGTGAAGCGTATCCGTCGGGGTAACCAAGGCAAAATTATTGGCGAAGTAGAAGAGTATTTTGCACAGCAGCTAACGCCTGGCGATACCTTCTATTTCGCTTGAGAGGTGCTCAAATTTGAGGCCATTCGCGATATGCAGCTTCACGCAAAACCCGCTAAAGCTAAAGAGCCTAAAATTCCCAGTTATGCGGGTGGGCAAATGCCCCTATCGACGTATTTAGCGGACGGTGTACGCGCCATTTTGGCAACGCCGACAGCGTGGAAGGCTCTACCAGGGCAGGTGCAAGAGTGGCTAAACCTTCAAGCTGCCTTTTCTGAGCTACCTCAAACTGGCAATGTATTGGTTGAACAGTTCCCTTTTAGACAAGCTTACTACACCCTTTACTATACATTTGACGGTAGAAAGGCCAATCAGACACTTGGCATGCTGCTAACGCGGCGCATGGAAAAAATGGGCATTAAACCGTTAAGTTTCAGTGTGACAGATTACGGGCTCTCGATAGCGTCAGTAAATACACTCTCTAAGGGGCAGCTTCAGCAGCTGTTTCAACCTGATATCTTGGGTGATGAGTTAGAAGACTGGATGCTGCAAGCGCCTATGCTCAAGCGCTCGTTTCGACAAGTGGCGGTGGTAAGTGGCTTGACCGAGCAGCGTTATCACGCTAGTCAAAAGACCATGAAGCAGGTCACGTTTTCTACCGATTTAATATACGATACGCTGCGCGAACACGACGCAGACCATATACTGTTAAAGGTTGCGCGGGCGGATGCCGAGCGCGAGTTATTAGACTTAACGCGCTTGGCTAACCTACTTATTCGCTATGTGGATAGTGCGGTGCTTGTGAACTTAGAAAAACCGTCGCCCATGGCGATCCCCATTGTGCTTGATGTGCGCAGTGAACAAGTGAAAGGCGCAGGGGCACAAGCCATTATCGAGCAAGCTAATTTGTATGCCGAAGCAGAAAGTATGCTTGATGAAGTGCGCGCGCTGCTTTCCACTGCCGAGCGTGAGTAAATAGCGAGTTGACGTTAATTAATGAAGTAGAAGGGTTATTTTGGCTATCAGTGACACATGGCTGACACAGCAGTTAAGTCAGCGGCAGCTCAGCATTACAAAATTTGCTGATTATCTGTGGATCCTCGATGCCCGTGGCGTTGCCTATTTACCAGCCTGTGATTGGCTAATAGTGTCTGATTTACACTTGGAGAAAGGCAGCTACCTAAGTAGCTATGCAAACCCGTTACCTAATCTAGATTCAAGGGCCACGTTACTGCGATTAGACAAGATAATACGCGACTACAACCCTCGTCGAGTCATTAGCTTAGGCGATAGCTTTCATGACAAACACAGTATGTCACGCATGATAGAAGAAGACCGGATTTACCTGTGTGATTTGGTAAGTCGCGTAGAAGAATGGTTTTGGGTGGAAGGAAATCACGACCCCGATTTACCCGATGGCATACCCGGAACGCCTTGTTTTGAAGTGCTGCTGGGTGATGCTGTGTTTCGTCATGAGCCTCAGCAAGCAGATGTTAAAGCACAAATAATAGGGCACTTTCACCCTAAGACTCGCACCGCTATTTCACGGCGTCGTTTCACCGGTAAATGTTTCACCCATAACGACGGGCTATTTATTATGCCTGCGTTTGGGCAGTTTACAGGAGGGCTTGATATTGATGAAGACGTTATGCTGTCGCTTTTACCTAAAAAAGCGCGGCACACTTTTATGATGTATGACGACATTCTTTTTAAGGTGTAGCGTTTAAAGGTGCTGAACTTTAAGGTGAAGCTATCTTGAGTATTCTTTCAAACAGTCAACCAAGCATAAAAAAAGCGGCACAACCCTTTTGGTTTATGCCGCTTTTTCTTTAGCTGTTACTTTCGCCAGTGTGTATTAATCGCGCCAGCGCTTCGTCAAATCGTCGTAGGCGTCAATGCGGCGGTCGCGGAAGTAAGGCCAAATGCGTTTTACTTTTTCGGTGCGCTCCATATCCAGCTCGACAGCTAACGTGGTTTCGCCATCAGCGTCGGCTTTGGCCAAAATTTCACCCTGCGGGCCCGCGATAAAACTTTGCCCCCAGAACTGGATACCTGGGTCGCCTTCGACTGGAGAGGCTTCAAAGCCCGTGCGGTTAGCGACGATAACAGGTACTGAGTTGGCCACCGCGTGTGCGCGTTGAATGGTTTCCCAAGCGCCATGCTGACGAGCGCGCTCGTCATCAGTGTCGGTTAGATCCCAGCCTATCGCCGTTGGGTAGAACAGCAAGTCAGCTCCTGCCATCGCCATAAGGCGTGCAGCTTCTGGATACCATTGGTCCCAGCATACCAATACGCCAAGTTTTCCAACGCTGGTTTCAATGGGAGTGAAACCCATATCGCCTGGGGTAAAGTAAAACTTCTCATAAAAGCCAGGGTCGTCAGGAATATGCATTTTACGGTATTTACCGGCAATCTCTTTACTTCTGTCGAACACAACGGCGGTATTGTGATACAGACCAGAACCACGTTTTTCAAACAGAGAGGTGACTAATACAATGTTGTGCTTCTCTGCAAGCTCGCCAAAAAATTCCGTTGCCGGACCTGGAATTGGCTCTGCCAAATCAAAAGCGTCAGTATCTTCTTGCTGACAGAAGTACATGGTGCTGTGCAGCTCCTGAAGCAATATGCATTCACAGCCTTCAGCGGCTAACTTGGCTATTTGCTCGGCACTTTTATTCCAGTTCGTTGCTTTGTTGTTATCAGCAACGGCCTGCTGTACCAGACCAACTTTTAGCTTAGTTGGGCGCATGTAGTGACACTCCTTTTTTTAAGGTGGCAATAATCGAATCTTTCAAGGTATGTGTAGGTACTTGCATAGAAATACAATGCAAACTGCCGTACTGCTTTACGAGTACACTGCAATCAATAGGTTCAACAATGTGCTCAGGATACGCTTTTTGTACCACAGCTATTGCTTCACCGTCTTCTGGCTGCCCGTACACGGGTAACAAAATTGCCTTGTTACAAATGAGGTAGTTGGCATAAGACGCAGGTAACCTGTCACCCTCTTCGTTTTCGATATAAGGCAGCGGCAGGTGGAACTGCTTATGTTCTGGCAATTCTAGCGCGCATTCGTCACACAATGCTTTAAGCCCCTCGTAATGGCTGTCTTGCGGTCGGTTGTTACTCGCTTGAATGACCAAGCCTTTATTCGATGTAAAACGCACAAGGGTATCTATGTGACCGTCAGTATCATCGCCCTCAAGATGACCGTGTTGTAAAACGGTTACCTTGCTACAGCCCAGCATATCGTTAAAGGTGTCTTCGTAGGCACTCAACGACATATCGCCATTGCGCTCAGGGTTTAACAAACACTGTGCGGTGCTAAGCAAATGACCGTCTTCATCAATTTCAAGTGCACCACCTTCGGCAACTATTGGGCTGCTGCGCAGTGCCGCATTACACATAGACGCTAGATAACGCTGGTTTGCTAAATTGTCTTCGCTTGCATTGAATTTATTTCCCCAGCCATTAAAACGAAACTCCACTGGATAACCAATGCCCTCTGCATCTTTACATGTAATAAAGCCGTAATCGCGCATCCAAGTATCATTAAATACGGCGGGTACGATAAGTACGCGAGCATCGTCAGGCAACTGACTCTTGAGACTATCCACATCGTCAGCAGCACAAAGCAGGATAACGCCCGCATTAAAACGGTTTACCGCAGCAATGACATTAAGATAAGTGCTTCTTGCTTCTTCAAGCCAAGGTGCCCAGTCGGTTTGCGCATGTGGCCACGCCAGCATAACGGCATCAATATCATGCCATTCGGGCGCCATAGTGCGATTGCCTTGCATAGTAAATTCCAATTAAACAATAAAGCCGAGATTATAGCCCCACCAAGGCCTATGACCAAGGTGAGGGGCGATGAAATAAATTGGCGGTGACGATTCGTAAATACGTTGATTGAAGTGAACTACTTTAGGTGCCGCCCACCGTTTAGGTGAAGAGTTTGCCCTGTGATGTAATCGCTTTGCATAAGGTAGTGCATGGCTTTTACCGCTTCTTGTGCGCCGGGAACAGTCTCAAGTAAGGACTTTTTTATCGCCTTTTGTTTGTAAGCGTCGTCATCTCCCTCATTGAACATCAAAAGTGCTGGCGCAATGCTATTGACCTTCACGCTAGGTGCGAGCTTTTTAGCAAAAGACAGCGTAAGGTTGTGCAACGCAGCTTTACTAGCGGCATAAGCCATATGCTTTTCACTACCTGTTTCTTGCACATAATCAGTCATATGAATGATATCGGCTTGTCCCCCATCGTTTATCAAATGTGATTCAAGCGCTAAATTAATACGATAGGGCGCAACGGCATGGACCATCATCATGCTGTTTATTAACGCATGTTTGTCTTCACTGTCCTTTTCTTGTGCCCAATCTGAGGCGTTGTGAATAATGGCACGATAGGTTTTACTGATTGCTTTAATCTCATCAATTGCTCGATCAATAGCCGCCTCAGTGCTAAAATCCGCCTGTAAAACCGTAGCACCTTTATTTTCTAGTTGAGCTATCGTTGGTTTGTACGAGCGATAAGTGATTACCACTGGAAAGCCTTTTTCTAATAAGCTTTCTGCCATGGCGAGTCCTAGTCGTTGACTAGCACCTGTAATTAAAACGGGTGAATTCAAAGTGAATTCCTTATAAAAATTGGTAACGGTTTGGATGATTGTGTGCCATGAGCACACACGGTGACAACGACATTAAATAAAAGTTATGTTGCCTTGTTATGGATCTGTAACGACCTGATTAACGTAGAAGATCAAAAAAGAAGTAACCACGGAAAAAGTAATGTTAGCAAAAGAAGCGGTAATTGTGCGTGATGCACTCGACCCCTCTATTTCAGAGCCTGCTCAGCGCGTACGAGAAGCACTTGAAGCCAAGGGTCTAGAAACGCCTATGGTGGACAATGGTTTGTCGGACGAACAAAAGCGTAAACGCATTGAAAGTGCAATGCGAGACGTTATGGAAACACTGGGCCTAGACCTAACAGACGACAGCTTATGTGATACGCCAAACCGTATTGCGAAAATGTACGTTAATGAAATCTTTGGTGGTTTAGATTATCGAAAGTTTCCAAAGATTACGGCAATCGAAAACAAAATGCAGATCGACCAACCTGTACAAGTTAGTGACATAAGCCTAACCAGTACCTGCGAACATCACTTTGTGACGATAGATGGTACTGCGACCGTATCGTATATTCCGAATGATACCGTCATAGGCTTGTCTAAGATAAATCGTCTTGTGGGTTTCTTCGCACAACGCCCTCAAGTGCAAGAGAGACTAACGCAGCAAGTATTAATTGCTATCCAGACCTTGGCTAATACACAGGATGTTGCTGTTAGCATAAATGCCACACATTATTGTGTGAAAGCTCGTGGAATAAGAGATACAAATTCTTACACTAAGACATCAGCGCTTGGCGGTCGATTCTTGACTGACAATGACCTGAAGCGAGAGTTTTTCCGCTAATCTGAGTTATTGGTTTTACAGTAATAGCACCAATAGAAAAGCCGCTTAATAAAGCGGCTTTTTTGTGTTTGAACGTTATTTAATAACGTTATCAGGCTCTATAGCGTCGACTATTAAGTTTACGCGCCCTCCAATACCATCGGCGGCGGTAAGGCTCAGCTTTTTGTTACAGCAGGCACATGTCTCTTGATGCTCGTGATACATATCCCGTAGCGCGACTAATTTAAAGTCGTTAATCGTGCCGCAGTGCGGACACATATATTCTAAAGAATCGTTACCTTGCATAGCTCGTTCCGTTATCATGACTCATATCCATATGACGCTACCTTTGGTTGTGTGGCGTCGCGCCGGGCTTTGCGCACTGACAATCAAGCACACAAACAAGACCCGCATTACTTTGATATTCGATGACGTCCAATACGCATAGCAATATCCACACTCTCAACCTAATTATAGATGAGATATACGATATAACAGGTCATGACAAAAGAAACATGATAAGTGTTTGGTAGGTATAGAGATTAAGTTTTCCATCGCCCAAGAGCGATGGAAAAACAATGGTCAGGTAGCGCGTAAATGCGCTGGAAACCAGAGGTAAAGGCTATGCTAACTAGAGTTTTACGAAAACATTAGCGCATAGCCAGTTTCACTTATTAAGGTGCAGCCACATCTGCTGAAGCGGCTTGAGAACCAGCGTTGCCTCGTTTCCAGACAGTGAATGTTGCGTCAGTAAATCAATACTCGATTGATAGTTAATAGCCTCGAGTACACGGGGCTCGATTTTTTGCTCGTGGTCACTGAAATTGCAAAGCACCAGTAGCTTTTCCTCGTGACTATTCTCACGCAAAAACGCAAAACAGTGCAGATTATCAATTTCAAGAATGGTTGTCGTTGCATCACCAAATATCGTGTTTTCTTTGCGGATCGAAAGCATAGCTTGCAGACCATCGAATACTGCTTTGCTTGCTTCTTCTTGCAATGTTGGCGCCTCACATGAGGCGAGTGCTAATGCTGTGTCATGCTCAGTAACGGCAATTCGATTAACCCAGCGATCATCATGCTTTTTGTCGTCATGATTGCGATAGCTATAGTCGTTGAGTTTTGCTATCTCGTCACTTGAGTAAAGCAATGGTATTCCGCCAATACTAAAGGTAATACCGTACAAAAGGAGCATTCGTTTTACGGCATCATCTATCGCGTCTTTATCTTGCTCCTTTAACGCGCCTTCAAGACCGCAAAGCGAAGCCAGCGAGCCACACACTCGACAGTCGCCATTTGATGGGTTTTCAGCAAACGGAACGCCGTTAGCAAAGCTGCCTTCAAAGCGACCGGTATAAAATTGATTTAAAAAGTAGCGATGATCATAGGGGTTTATACCAAGCTCCTGCGCTACGGCATCATCAAATGTCCATCCAATATCATCATGACACCTAACATAATTAACCCACGTACATTCACTTGAAATGGAAAAGCTCTTTTGCATAGAGCGTGTAAGAAGGCGTGTCTTTCTAGTTGCAAGCGAATTCCACAATAATGCCATCAATAATGGGTTGTATGAGAGCTGACATTCGTCTTTTTCGATGTACTTGAGAACTTCATCGGGGTGAACAATGGCTTCTGACTTAAAAACGACGGCGGGAGCTGCAATTTGTAGACACGTGTTGAAGGCCTGAATTAGTGTATGTGCTTTGTCTTGATTTTCACAATTGGTGCCCATTTCCTTCCAAATAAACGCCAAAGCATCTAAGCGCAATGCTGCGCAACCAATGTTCGCAAGAAACAACATTTCTGAAGTAATCGCATTAAACACCTCAGGGTTACTGTAGTTTAAATCCCATTGAAAGCTGTTAAATGTCGTCCATACCCATTTTTCCATGGCGTCGTTATAGGTAAAACTACCGCGTCTTACTTGCGGGAAAATCTCGCGCAGGGTGTGCTCAAACTGATCGGGAATAGTACGGTCGTCAAACAAATAATAATAGTTTTGATACTGCTTATCGCCCTGTAAAGCCGCTTTGGCCCATCGGTGTTCGTCGGATGTGTGATTGAATACAAAATCGAGTACTAAGTTAATGCCTTCCTTTTGTAACGCATTAGCGAGTTTCTCAAGTTCAGCCATAGTACCTAGTGATGGGTTTACTTTACGGTAGTCGCTAACAGCGTAGCCGCCATCGCTGTCTCCAGCCGGTGCATCGTAAAGCGGCATGAGATGGAGATAGGTAACCCCGAGAGCTTTAAAATAAGGAATGCGTTTATGAAGATCGCTAAGCGTTGGGCCCAGCAAGTCTACATAGGCTGCCATACCAACCTGGCTTTGATGACGATACCAAAGCGGATTTTTAAGCCGCTCATCATCAAGCTTCTTAAGCGTAGGTTTGCGTTCCTTGACGCCATTTCTCAACGTTTCAACAAGTTTTTGTAAATGGAAATAGCAATCGTACTGGTGCCCGTAAACGTGAACAAACTTTTCAAAAAGCGCCGGAAAATGAGCGTGTAGCCTACGTGTAAAAAGAGACGCATCCTTCTTCGTCAAGCCAGACAGATCAATAGATGCCAGTATTCGGTCTAAACACAATTGGCTATCAGCCGCATAATTCATAAATCACTCCAACACATACAAAAACTCACCATTCCTGCATAAATAGAAGCGGTACAACTATTAGCAGGTTTACAGGTTGTTTAAATTCTGTTAACTTTTATCTTAAACGATTAAGTTATTTTAGCAAATAAATTTATAGATGTATTTACCGTTCAGTTTTAAGCGATTGAGAAACTGAGCGTAACGTATAGCTATTATTCAAAAGCAGATTCAGTTAATGCATTGAGTAAGGGCATAGCCCTTAACCAAGTTTATTGAGAGAGCCCTATGTCGAAGCAGGACCCAAACAGCAGAATTATCAGATGGTTAACTTACTTAATGTTTATGATGTTCGCAATGACATCCGATTCCGTAGGGGAAATAATCAAAGAGGTAAAAGTAGCATTCTCTGTGACCAATGCACAGGCAAGCTTAATGCATTCACTACCCATGCTGGGCATTGCACTTTCTGGATTATTTCTTGGATTTTTGGCCGACAAGCTGGGACGCAAACCAACAATTATTATCGGCTTGGCGCTGTTCGGTGTGGCATGTTACAGCTTTTTAGTCGCCAATGATTTTGTACTGATTGTTAGCCTAATGAGTTTGTCCGGTGTTGCTGTTGGCGTTTTCAAAACAGGCGCGCTGGCGCTAATAGGAGATATTTCTACGTCGACTAAACAGCATACGTCGACAATGAATGGCGCCGAAGCTTTCTTTGGGGTGGGTGCCATCATTGGACCGCTGATTGTGGCGTACTTGATTCATCAGGGCGTGGCTTGGCAGTGGTTGTACGTTATTGCTTAGTGGTGTTTGTACCCTTCTTATTATCGGAGCACTTCTTGTAAAGTATCCTAGCTATGTGCGAGAGAACGATGAAGCTGTGAAGAATGTTTCAATACTTCAGAGTCTAGCGCTGCTAAAAAATCCGTATGCATTAGGTTTCTCTGTGGGGGCATTTCTATATGTTGCAGCAGAAAGCGCGATCTATGTCTGGATGCCGAGTTATTTGGTATGTGACGCAACATCGCTAAAAGCAACGTACGACTGCTATACGGGTAGTTTCACGCAGTTATTGGCTATTTATAGTGTTACTGCTTTTTTCATTCTCCGCGCTGCAGGGCGTTTTGTCGGTATTTGGATGATGTCACATTTTAATTGGGCACTCGTGTTGATGTTATTCAGTGGTGCTATTGTAGTTTGTTTTGGTGTTGGTCTATGGGGGGAAAAAATGTCGCCTTATTTCTTTTCCCACTCACGGGCATTTTCATGTCGGTGATTTATCCTACTTTCAACTCTAAGGGAATAAGCTGTTTTCCTAAGCATCAACACGGTACCGTTGCTTAGCGTTATTCTGTTCTTCACTGCAGCAGGCGCAGCAATGGGACCGTTTATTATGGGTGTCGTGAGCGACGCAAATGGTGGCGACGCTAAATATGGCTTCATTGTCGCTACGGTATTTGCTGCCGTTTTATTTTTTGGGCTAGTGTTTAACTTTTTATACAACCCTACTGCGAAGAAACTCGCAGAAATAGAAGCTAGCGAATATGGGTAATATTGCCTCTTAATGATAATTTCTTCACAGCAATGACAAGAACACCTTGCGCTGATTGTGCACTTAACTTTTGTTGTTTATCCTCTAGGCATACTTATTACTTTATGTCTCAAGTGTTATGGAAGAACTCAAACAAGCACAGGTGCTTTACGATACTTTAGTTGAATTTGCGGTTACCTACAGTTTTCAAATATTTGGTGCCATTGTCATATTTTTGGTGGGATGGTGGCTTGCATCAAAAATAGGCTCGGTGGTTGAAAACGTTATGGTTAAGCGAGACATTGATGTCACGCTTAGTCGTTTTACAGGTGGGGCCAGCAAATTAATCGTCCTGGGTATCGTAATCATCATCGCATTAGGGAATGTCGGTATCAGTGTTACTCCGCTCATTGCCGCTGTAGGTGCTGTAGGACTTGGGGCGGGCTTGGCTATTCAAGGCATGCTAGCCAATTATGCCGCAGGCTTTACCATTATCATCACGCGACCTTTTGTTGTTGGGGATACTGTTAGAGTGCAGGGTGTCTCGGGTGTAGTCGATAAAGTCATGTTGCCCTATACCATCCTCATTGATGAAGATGATGTACAAATTCAAATACCTAACAAACTCATTGTGGGTGAAATCCTGCAAAACTCCGCCGAGCAAATGCTAATTGAGTTAGAAATTGGCGTGGCTTATTCAAGTGATACAGAACAGGTTGCAAAAATAATAGCTGACGCGGTGTCCTCGGTTGAAAACGTTTCAAATGAGAAAGCGCCAGCTATTGGTATTGATAACTTTGGCGATAGCAGTATTAACTTTGGTGTTCGGGTGTGGGCGCCCACAACCAGCCACTTTGAAACTCGCTATGCGTTGAATCAGGCAATTTTCAGTGCATTACAGCGCGCTAAAGTGGAAATTCCTTTTCCACAACGCGAGGTTCGTATGCTTCAGAGCTCGTAAAGCTCAAGTGGTAAACCGTCTGGATCTTGAAAAAATGTAAAACGTTTGCCTGTGTATTCATCTACTCGCACAGGCTCGCACTCCACGTTTTTTGCTGCAAGATACGAGACCATGTCATCAAGATTGTCGACTTTGAACGCAAGGTGGCGAAGTCCTTGCGCTTCGGGTCTGCTGGGACGCTTTGGTGCTCCAGGGAACGAAAAAAGCTCTATTTGGCTGCCGTCCGGTAGCTTAAGGTCACACTTATATGAATCTCGTGCCTCTCGATAGTTTTCGTCTATGACGCTAAATCCAAGTACATCGGTATAGAACAGCTTTGAACGCGGGTAATCGCTACATATAATCGCTATGTGATGAAAACCTTTAAGCATTTGGCTTCTCCCTTTTAAGGCATCTCTTGACCGCGAGCGGTTTCAAAAAGCATATACCAGTGTTCGCGTGATAGCGAGATGTCCATACAACGTTGACTAGCTTCAATGCGTTCCAAATTAGTGCTACCCAGTACAGGCTGAATGTTGGCTGGGTGTCTCATTAACCACGCCAACACAATAGCTTCTGGTGTTGTCTGATATTCATAAGCTAATGAAGCCACAAGTTTTGTTGTTGCTTCATCAGTCTCATTTTGCGTTTTTGCGCCAGTAAAGCGTCCTTGCGCCAAGCTTCCCCATGCCTGAAGCCGAACATTATTAAGCATGCAATATTCCATGGTGCCTGAGGCATAACCTGTTTGTCGATTAGCAACACTATTTGTTGTAATGCCATCTTCAAGCCAGTCTCTAAATGCCAAACTCATTTCTAATTGGTTGGCAACAATTGGTGTATTTAGTGCTGATTGTAGATAGGCAATTTGATGCCCATGCATATTCGACACCCCGACATGTTTTACTTTTCCTTGTGTCTGTAACAATGAAAGGGTGTTAGCTACTTCTTCTAATTCCATTAAGGGGTCTGGGCGGTGAAGCAGAAGAATATCTAGTTGCTCTATGTTAAGGCGCGATAGGGAACTTTCTACCGATGTTTGGATATGTTTGGCTGAAAAATCATAGCGTTTTGGTCCTAACTCATCCTCAAAGCGTATTGCACATTTGGATTGAATTATCATGTCGTCTCGTAAGCTCGGTGCTTGCTGTAATGCCTGCCCGAAAACATATTCAGCTTTGCCAAATGTGTAGATGTCAGCATGGTCGAATACATTAATACCAAGTTCGAGCACTTTATCTATGATAGCACGTGCTTGGTCTACATCTGTTTTGTTGGCGGGACTGTCATTCCATCCTCCTCCCAGCCCCATACAGCCGTAGACAAGTCTGCTTGCGTGCTCAAAGTATGCTTGCATATGTATTCTTCCTCATGATCGTATATGTAGTTTCAGTGCTCATTAGAGCGCGGTAAGGCATGAATTAAAACCATGCAAAGATAAAATAAACTTTGTGGGCGATAGTTTGCCCATTGAGAAAAGAATAAGGCCAACAAGAATAAGGAATTTGTGTATGCAAAAGCGAAGAAATTGGTGGTGTGTTACTGCTGTTCTACTGTTCATACTTTCTGGTTGTACGGGAGTGCCCGACAATGTGCAGCCTGTTACTGGTTTTGAACTCTCTCGGTATTTGGGAACTTGGTATGAGGTTGCACGCTTTGACCATAGTTTTGAAGACGGATTGAGTGAAGTGACCGCAACTTACAGTATGCGTGATGATGGTGGTGTAAACGTAATTAATAAAGGGTTTTCAAAAGAAGACAATAGTTGGGATGAAGCACAAGGCAGAGCGTTCTTTGTGGGCGAGCCATCAACAGGACACTTAAAGGTTTCATTTTTCGGCCCCTTCTACGCCAGCTATGTAATCATGTCACTAGACAAAAAGAACTATCAATACGCGTTAGTGACTGGGCCAGACAAGGACTTTCTATGGATTTTGGCAAGGACACCATCACTGCCAGAATCTACTATTAAGCAACTGTTGAGCACGGCACAGCAAGCAGGCTATGACACCGATAAATTGATTTGGGTAGAACACAGTACACAGTAACGCTGGCGCGGCCCTTGTGCTATTATTGCGCAAACCTGTTGTATCACTATGTATTGAGAGAGTTAAGGCATGCAAACGCTTACGATTACTACCCCTGATGATTGGCATCTTCATTTTCGCGACAATGAAATGTTAGCGGAAACAGTACCTGCTACGGCCCGCTGTTTTCAGCGCGCTATTGTCATGCCTAACCTAGTACCGCCTGTAGTAAATGCCGAAATGGCAATGGCCTATAAAGCACGAATAGAAGCAGCACGTCCTGCTGGTAGCAACTTTGAGCCGTTGATGACCTTGTTCTTGACCAATCAAACCACGCCACAAGATATTATTGATGCAAAAAAAGCTGGCGTAACAGCGTGTAAACTGTATCCCGCAGGCGCAACGACTAATTCAGACGCAGCAGTAAAGGGGATTCAGGCACTTTATCCGGTATTTGAGGCTATGCAGGAACAAGGGCTGTTGCTGCTCATTCACGGCGAAGTTACAGAGCATCACATTGATATTTTTGATCGTGAAAAAGTGTTTATCGATACTCACTTAGGTCCGATTGTTGAGGCATTCCCTCAACTAAAAGTAGTGTTTGAGCACATCACGACTGCAGATGCGGCGAGCTTCGTTGCACAGGCCAGCGATTTCGTTGGTGCTACCATTACGCCTCAGCATTTACTATTAAACCGTAACGACCTGCTAGTCGGCGGTGTACGCCCTCATAATTATTGTTTACCTGTACTAAAGCGTAATACCCATCAACAGGCACTTCGTGAGATGGTAGCAAATGGAAACAAAAAGTTTTTCTTGGGTACAGATTCTGCACCGCACGCGAAACATAAAAAAGAGAACGCTTGTGGTTGCGCGGGGTGTTACAGCGCCTGGTCAGCCATTGAACTTTATGCAGAAGTGTTTGAGCAACTCGGCGTTATGGATAAATTAGAGGGCTTTGCGAGTCATTACGGCCCTGATTTTTATGGCTTACCCAGAAATACGACTACAATGACGTTAGTAAAAGAAGAATGGACGGTGCCTGAAGAAGTTACCCTAGCAGATGGCACCGACATGGTACCATTTTATGCGGGGCAATCTTTACGATGGAAGTTGCAAGAGGCATTTCAAGAAGCCTAGTTTTAGTTAATGCAGTGGTGTGCTGCTTGTGGGGACTAGCCTCACAGGCGGATGCTGAAGTTCTGTCGTTTTCTATCGAAAACGACAGGCGTTTTGAGTTTAGTCAAACACAACAGCTTGCCCTAGAAAAGTATGCCACAACGCTATTAAGTGAAAGTGTAAAGGGCAGTGACCTGACGCTTACCACGTCCAATGCTGGGAGCTCTGATAACAATAATCCTCACGTCACCCTCGGTTTATTAAGAACTGAAAATAATGAGCAAGAGTATTATTGGATCTCCCCTCTTATCGCCTATCGCTGCGCTGACCCTGATGTGGTGTGTACGCCAAATGCGGGAAGTCAAGACGTCAAAGTGGGACTCACCTATATTGCACTGGACAAGCGCCATGCGCCTACCGAATTAGCAGAAAAATTATCAGAGCGCATAAGTAACTTTAAAACATCTGACGCATTTGCTCCATTTGCAGAATCGTTAATGCACACGATGAGGGCTCAATTTACTGATGTGATTTTGACTCACGGTACGGTAAGTTTGCCAGGTGAATTGCATGCCAATACGACTAATTTGTGGGTTATCGCTGATTTGGTACCGCTGTTTTCGCAACTCGGTGAGCGCGGAGAATTAGAGGGGATTGCGGCAGATTTAGTGCGAGATGTACTTGACCAAGTAGATATGCCGCCTGCCATTCTCTCTGCGCCGTGGAAACGTATTGCGAAAGAAGCCATGAGCAAGTCAAACGTAATGGTTTTTTCGGTAGTAAGAACAGAAGAGCGCGATGACGTGTTTCATTGGGTGACACCAGTATCGAGAAATCTACATGGTCTGTTCGGGGTAGATAAACCTTATTTTTCCTCCTTAAATGAAGTGCCAAAGTCATATCGAATAGGGACATTACTTGAAGATTATCGGTATAATGTCGCGCTTGAAAACGGCTTTGAAGTTCACGGTTTCGATTCGTGGCAAGGCTTAGCTGATGCGCTTTTTAATGATGAAATAGACGTCATTTTCGGATCTCAAGGCGCAGTCGATTTCGGGTGTGACCCCAACAAATATCCGTGTAAGAGCGTGCGTTTGGTTAGCGAGTACGACGTGACGACAGCGTATGTTGCGCTTTCGCGTAAAGATACGTGCGTGCTAGTGTTGGAAAAATTGAAGTTGGCCGCAGCGAAGGTAAGAAAAAGCCAAACCTTTAACGAGCGACTATCGCAGTGGAGTCAGAAAGTTTCACAGCAATACGGCATTGCTCACCATACCAAAAACGGTGTTATACACCTTTGGAACAAGAATTAATGACAGTAGAAACAATCAAGCATTTGGACATCAATCCAGCGATCGCTAAAGCTTTGGATACGCAAGGTATCTATCAGTTATCGCCTATCCAGGCACAATCGCTTCCAGATGCTTTACAGGGCAAAGATATCATTGGTCAAGCGCAAACAGGGAGTGGCAAAACCTTATGCTTTGTTATTCCTGCGTTAGAGCGCATTGAAGTCAATGAGTTCACTACGCAAGCACTGGTACTTTGCCCCACAAGAGAGCTAGCAGATCAAGTTGCCGAACAATTCCGAATGGCTGCCAAGCTCATTGGCAACATCAAGGTCACGACCTTGTGTGGCGGGCAGCCCATGGGGCCGCAAATCCAATCACTTAAACACAGTCCACACGTTATTGTTGGTACTCCTGGTCGTGTTATGGATCACGTAGAAAAGCGCCGCCTTGATTTAAGCCAAGTGAAGCTTCGCGTTCTCGATGAAGCCGACAGAATGCTGGACATGGGGTTTGAAGATGACTTGCGTATTATCTTCTCTGAGATCTCAAAAGACGTACAGACGCTCCTCTTTTCGGCTACCTACACAGAGCAAATTGAGAGAGTAGCTAAACACTATTTACATCAACCAGTGACATGTAAAGTAGAGTCTCAAGAGAGTAAACCAGCCATAACACAACTTGGTTTTAATGTACTTCCTCACACGCGTATTCAGGCGCTGAAAGCTGTGTTAACCCACTATCAACCTAAAAATGCGATAGTGTTTTGTAACCGCAAGGTGCAAGTGTCTGAAGTTGTTGAAGAGCTCATCGAAGAAGGCTTTAGTGCAGCAGGCTTACAGGGGGACATGGAGCAACATGCACGTACCTCTGTATTAATGCAGTTTGCTAGTGATGCGTTGCAAGTCCTGGTTGCCACCGACGTCGCAGCGCGTGGTTTGGACATTGATGACGTTGCTTGCGTCATTAACTATACCGTAAGCGAAGAGCCAGAAACTCATGTGCATCGCATTGGCCGAACTGCGCGAGCTGGAGCACAAGGAATGGCAATCACGCTAGTCAGCGACGACGAAGAGCACTTCTTGCGGAAAATTGAAGTGCTACAAGGCAGTGACATTACCCTTAAAGGGGCGCAAAGTCTCAGGTTCCACAAAAACAAAATCATTCAACCTGAATTTACATGTATCTCATTAAGTGCGGGCAAAAAGCAAAAGCTAAGACCGGGTGACCTAGTAGGTGCACTGACCAAAGATGCAGGTATTCCTGGAGATGATGTCGGTAAAATAGCCGTGCAAAACAGCGCCAGTTATGTCGCAGTCAAAGCGCGCAGTGTTAAGCGAGCCATGGCACAATTTCGTGAAGGCAAAATTAAGGGTAAGCGCGTTAGAGCAAGAAAGCTTTAAACGAGTAGCAGAGAATAAGCATGACCTAGCGAAACAGACTTAAAGGCGTTATTGCGAGACCTTTCACCAACAGCCAGTGATGAGGACTTTGTGTTTGTTTCGCTGCCTGACGAGCAGGTCACATCGTCATTACTGCGTCAATCAAAAGGCATGCATAGAGAGCGCGAGGGGGTTACGTTAATTTTAGATGCGTTACTAGCTCGGGAACTCGGGTTATCGTTTGAAGGGACGTTTCGTTGTATTACATGTGAAGTGCACTCAAGCCTCGATGCAGTGGGAATGACCGCGGCTATGTCTACCGCATTAGCGAAAGTAGGTATCAGTGCTAATGTGGTAGCTGCGTACTACCATGACCATATTTTTGTGCCATCAGCACAGGTAGAAACAGCGCTTAACGTTCTAGTTGCTCTGTCCTAGCCGCCTGTATAAACCCTCTCGTCAGCAGGTACTGGGCAGCGTAATAAGTCAACATTACGGCAAATCCTGACAGGGTTATTGGCTTAATAAAAATCGTCTGGGCCAAAATTGCATCTGAAGTTACGAATACAAGCGCACCCAGCGCAATATACCAAGAGCGCGCAACAACTAGCGCTGTTATTCCCATTGTAGTAATAACCATAATATAGATGAAGACAGGATAGAAAAGGTCGCCTGCGGCAGGCAGAATATGCTGTGCCATTAATACGGAAAAGCCCACAACAAAAGCGCATGCAACGCCAAGGAGTGCCGGGTTACGCTGCGTTTCCATTTGTCTACCCTGCCTGTCAATGCGTGCTATGAAGAAACTCACAATGTACGCAATATGGGCAACTAAAAAACAGCCTAAGCCGAGAACAAAGTTACCTTCGAAAGTCAGTGCAAGGAATATATCGCCAGCAGCACTTGCGAACAAGGCAAATACAACGGCAGCCTTAAGCTTACTTTTTAAAGAGATGAAGCTAAAAAATGAAAGAAGAAGTATGGGTAATGCTTTTACAACGAACTGTCCTGGGTAGGGAGTAAAGCTTAGCGAGCCTAAATAGGTGAAAGCACAGAGAGCATACACGAAGGACATATAATTTGGCATTACCTCTCCTCTTAAGATGAGGTGAAATAAAAAAGGGCGACCCTAAAAATCAAGCTTATTGCCCCATTACATGCGCATTAGTAAGACATTAACGGGTAATCTCTTAGCGCATAGCTATTTGCGTTACCAGATTTTCACACGCTCTTCCGGTGGAAGGTACAGCGCATTTTCTGCAGTAACATTAAAGGCTTCGTAGAATTCAGGTACGTTGCGAACCGCACCATTTGTACGGAATTCCGTTGGTGAGTGCGTATCGGTTTGAACCTGGCTGCGAAGCGCTTCTTCACGATATTTGCTCGCCCATACTTGGCCGTAACCGATGAATACTCGTTGGTCGCCAGTGAAACCATCAAGCACAGGTGCTTCTTCGCCATCAAGAGATAAATGATAGGCTTTGAGCGCAATGCTAATGCCGCCTAGATCACCAATGTTTTCACCTAGCGTGTACTCGCCATTTACGTGAAGATCCGGTAGTACCTCGAACTCATTGTATTGTTCAATAAGATTCGCTGTACGTGCTTCAAATTCAGCGCGGTCAGCATCAGTCCACCAGTTGCGCAGTACGCCGTCACCGTCAAAGGTAGAGCCTGAATCGTCGAAGCCATGACCAATTTCATGACCAATAACAGCGCCAATGCCGCCGTAGTTAACTGCGTCTTCCGCGTTCATATCGAAAAATGGCGGCTGTAAAATTGCTGCTGGAAACACAATTTCGTTAAGTGGTGGGTTGTAATAGGCGTTAACCGTTTGAGGAGTCATTCCCCACTCGTGCGTCCAAACTGGGCCACCTTGCTTCTTAAGCATTTTTTCGTAAGCTACATCTGAAGAGCGCTTAAGGTTGCCGAACAAATCACCTGCATTAACGGTTAGCGCAGTGTAGTCTTGCCACTCGTCAGGATAACCAATTTTTACCGTGAACTTAGAAAGCTTATCTAGCGCCTGAGCGCGTGTTTCATCAGTCATCCAATCAAGATTCTCAATACTTTCTTTATACGCAAGCAAGAGGTTATTCACCATTTCCATCATGCGCTCTTTCGCTTCAGGTGGGAAATGTTGTTTAACGTACACTTTACCGATGAGTTCACCAACATGTGCATTAGATAGGCTTACTGCACGGCGCCATTGAGGCTGCTGCTCTTCTACACCGCGTAGCACTTTGCTGTAAAAATTGAAATTTGCTTCGTCCAGTTCAGCCGATAGGCGACCTGCTGATGCGTTTAGTAACCCCCATTTCAAGAAAGTCTTCCAATTCTCCAAAGAGGTTTGTGAAATAACGCTATCGATGCTTTGCATGAAGTCTTTTTGCAAAATGCCTAGTGCAGGAATATCACTAATTTGGGCAGAGGCGAGGTAAGCATCCCAATCAAAGCTAGGCATAAGCGCTTTAAGTTCTTCGATAGTTAGCTTGTTGTAGTTCGCCGCAAAATTACGTGCCTGCTCTTTTTTCATATGCAGTTGTGCAATGCTCGTTTCTAAGTCGAACAGCATTTTTGCGCTTGCTTCAGGCGCATCAAATCCAGCGAGTTCAAACATGGTTTGAATGTGCTTTACGTAGGCATCGCGAATGGTTTGTGACGTCTCGTCGTCTTTGAAGTAATATTCTCTTTCAGGCAGGCCAAGACCTCCCTGCCATGTGTACATAAGATACTCTTTTGGTGACTTTAGGTCAGGATATTGCGTTAGACTAAAAGGAGCGCCATAGCCATAGCGAGCTGCATAGGCGAAATAAGCCGCTAGGTCAGAGTAGCTGCTGATACTATCAATTTTTGCGATTTCTGGTTTAAGCGGAGAAACACCTAAGGCGTTACGGGTTTCCATGTCCATGTAAGCGCGATAAAAATCACCCACTTTTTGCTCGTCACTATCCGCTTTAAAGTCACCTTCCGCTGATGACTTTATGATATTCATCACGTGGTCTTGAGCTTCATCGCGCAAGATAACAAATGCACCGTAACTTGATTTGTCAGCAGGGATTTCAAAGTTGTCGAACCAGGTACCGTTTACATAACGGAAGAAGTCGTCACCTGGATTTACACTCAAGTCCATGTTTTCTTTCATGATACCAGAAGACAAGGTCTGCTGTTGTGTGGCTTCTGATGCGGTTTGTGTTTGTTGTTCTGACGTGGTGCTTTGCGGGCTGCAGGCCGTTAGTGCCAGTGCAACGCTTAAGCTCAGTGCGGTACGTAACATGGTAGTTTCCTTTATCTTATATTTATCGCCAGATGGACGTTAGACACGCCCTCGCGCTTGTTCTTAGAGACTGTTTTAGTGCGCTCTTTCTGGCGAGCTTTGTTTTTTTAGCATGGCACGCGTATTAGAAAAAGCGTTTATAGTGAAAATACACAGCTTGTAACAACTTGTAATGCACAAAAGGTTATAGTGAGAACAGGGAGCTCATTAGTTTTATCGGGTTTTGCCGCATACGAGAACTAATCAGCCAGTGACTACCATCAGCAATTGGAACTGTTTATGTCTACTACTTTACCTTTCGAGAATGTTTCACCCTGTGAATACGCTGACGCTCTGCCGCGAGAGCAGTTTATGGACTATGCCATCAAGCCGCTGTGGTTTGGTGTACCGCGTATAGCGGGACCTGCGTTTACTGTAAAGTGCGAGCCAGGTGATCATTTGATGCTTCACGCTGCCATCTATAGAGCTAAAGCAGGTGACATCATTGTGGTAGAGGCAGACGATAAATTTGCTGTAGCTGGCGGGAACGTATGTGCAATTGCACAGTCTCGGGGTATCAAGGGGTTTGTTATCGATGGCGTTATTCGTGATATTGCAGAGACGCGCGAAAACCAATTTCCTGTATTCGCACGCGGAGTCGTCCCCAAGCCTGGTGCCAAAAAATGTATATCGCCCCTTAACCAGCCAATTCATTGTGGTGGGGTTAAGGTGCATGCGGGGGATATTATCGTTGCAGACGAGGAGGGTATTGCCGTGATACCCCAAGACCAAGCCGAAAATGCCTTCGATATTGCCAAAGCTCGGGGTAATAAAGACGCTTCAATGACCCTTGAAGAGTGGCAAGCGCAGCACCAAGAAAAAGTTGAAGCTACCCTCGCCAAACTAGGTTTTTCCGACTAATAGAGCCAGGCGTAGCTAAACTTCATAAAGATAGCTTGTTCGGTACGCAGTAGGCCTGGTGTTTCGTCATCCGCAAAGGCTGAGTCACCGTAGCCGATAAATAAGCGCGATAGCGGATTTATCATATAGGAATAAACAACTTGCGTGCCTAGACTTTTGTCGCGAGCGTCCACACTCATAAGGTAGTTGTCGGTATTGCGTTTAATATCCGCATACACAAGTGCCACACGAATAAACTGATTGGCGCTAAACTGGTAGCTCAAGCGTAAATCCGATAAGTTGGCAGTGAATAGCATCTCATCGTTTACTTCTATTCGGTTGTACTCATGACTTAATGACGCTTCTAAATGTTGCCCTAAATTTAGGGTAATGGAGGGCTCGAATAGTATCTGATCACCTAATCGATTATTGCGTAAGTCTATTCTGTCACCGACCCGAGCAAAGTTTTCAAAATAGAGCGTTCGATTGGGCTGTGCTTCGAAGTAAAATGAGTATTGCTGTTCAACAAAGCGTGTTGTATTGCCGTCAATAGCAAGGCTTGCTCCATTTTGGCGAAGCCCAACGGTGTCCCGTTTCACCCATTGAAAGTTAAAGTACGATTGATAGGCCGCGTTTAACTCAACTTGTGCCTGCATTTCTCGCTCAATCAATTCGCCGTCGTCGTTGTGGGTGATGTCCCAGTCACCGCCAAACTCAAAGCGATTCCACCAGGCATTGTCATTCCACCAAACATAGCCGCCACCCAATACGCTTTTGTGCCTGTCTACAGTGCTTTCAAAGCCTAAGTCTGCACGAAAGTCAGACTGTGTACTTGTGCGATTAGCATACACATACCAGTCGCGAACTTCGTGGCGGTAATCAATTTTGTAAGTACTGCCAGAAAAAGCGCCATCTTTGCGTGTGCGAAGCGTTATCTCGCTGACATCGTCATCTTCGTTACACTCATTGCGGCAAAAATCATTAAATAGTGCGTCCGGGTATTCTGTGTCTGAGCGCAGTACCTGCACTCGTAACGTATCACTGGGCGTTATTTGGTAGCGAGTGTCCACGCCCATCACAATATTGTGATAATCCTCAGAGTGACGGCTAGGTGACAATAGCACCAAATGATAAATCTTCTGAAATGTCGTAACGATAGCGAGCGGCGATGTTAGTACTCTCTTCGTCTAGTCGCGCTACACTAGAGCCTAGGTTTCCCGGTACCAAAAATGTGGTGCTTTCATCATTTGCGGCAAGAATACCGAAGGTGTGGTTATTGATCCGTCCGGTTAGCTTGGTACCAATGTCTGGTGCGCCTATGTTTCTGGTGTACACCAAGTCATATTGTGTACTGAAAAAGTCAGCATTTTCCAAAAAGAAAGGACGCTGCTCTGGAAAAAAGAGCGCGAACGGGTTGTTAATGCCCAGCTGACCCGCATCTGCTTCAACCTGAGAGAAGTCAGGATTGATAGTGGCTTGAAGCAACATATCGGACGATATACCCCAGTTAACGTCTACGCCAACTTCTTGGTTATTTTCATATTGCCAATCAGTAGACTGTCCTGTCACCGTTGACGGTGCGCGATTACGTGTATTTCCTGCTACAACATACGGCGTTATTGATAAGTTCTTTCCTTGTTTTGCTGATGCAAATCCTTCCATATCACCCATAAGGCAAAGTGCACATGCATTGTTTCTATCTACGGGTCTATTGGAAATGCGAAGGTTATTTTCTCGTGGGTAAAAGCGTACAAATTCCGCTCTCCAACGTTTAGGCCCATCGCTGTCTAAGAAATTCAAAATTCGAAATGGCAGAGCTATTTCCACATTGTAACCTTCTTCAGTAATTGTGGCTTCAGCGTCCCAAATCGCGTTCCAACTGGTGCTTTCACTGCGCGTCATTTGGTTTTCTATTGCATCAATTTGAATGCCTCTCGGGTTGACAAAAAACTGATAGGAAAGGCGGCTGTCGCCAAAGGTGTCTATCTTTACGCCAACTAAGTCGTTGTCCCACACTCGGTCGCGGTCCCTAAACAGGGCCCTTAGTTGTGACACATCGTTATCTTGTGCGGTGAAAGCGATAAATATTTTCTCACCATTCTCAAAAATGCGAGCAGTGGTTTCGACGGGAGGGGTTGTATTCTCAAAAGGACGGGTGACGAATGTCATGGGCACTGTGGCTGCCTGCTTCCAAACTGGCTCGTCGATTATACCGTCAAGTTCTACTGATGCTTCTAAAAAAGGAACAATAAGAGTGTCGCTATCATCACTGACTACGTCGCTCTTGCGTTCGGTGACAATCGTGGAGTCAGTGCCAAGATTATTGTCCTGAGTTTGAGAAGTCGACAACGGCTCCGCCTTAACAAACGATGACAGAGTGAATGCACTGCTAAAAACCAAACCCAAGACTAAAGAGGAGCGAAAGCGCCTAACGTTGAAATGGCTTCGCTTCATAAAATGATTATCCATAATGTGTGTTATTTTTTATAATTTTTTCTCGCGCAAAGTATGGACAAAAGCGCCTATGACCTAAAGCGGCTTAATCGCAAATAAATGGATGCTTAACGCGTTTTTAATATTAGCTTAACGCTTCGAATGATAAGGGGCATCTTGTCGTGCACACTTACTTCAACGAAAAGGAAGGGATGGTTCTCGCAACAATGGGATGAACATTTAGTGTAGAATTACGTAACTAAAGCGTTTTCTTTGATATTTAAAGTGCGCTAAATCAAAAGTGCTCAGTGTGCTGAGCTTGTCTTCTTTAGTGTCACACTAGCGTCTACAGTCAATTAACGAGTATTACATGTTTTCATTTTTTGAGAGGCTAACGCAGCCTTTTCCAGATGCACCGCCTACACAACCCCCTACGGGTATCATTGCGTTTTGTAAGTACTACACCAAGGGGATGTGGGGGGTAATTCTTACGGTGTCGGTACTGAGCGCTATAGTGGCTATGCTAGAGGTGGCACTTTTTGGCTTCCTAGGGCAGCTAGTTGATTGGTTTTCAGAGCAAGACCGAGAAACTTTCTTGGTCGATCAAAAAATCACACTCATCGGGATGGGACTGACGGTTCTGGTCTTTATTCCACTATTCATTTTGCTGCGTTCGCTGTTTTCGCGCCAATCGCTAATGGGTAATTATCCTATGCGTATTAGGTGGCAAGCGCATAGATATTTGCTGGGGCAAAGCCTCACGTTCTTCCATAACGAGTTTGCAGGACGCGTCGCGACTAAGGTCATGCAGACGGCACTGTCAGTAAGGGAAACCGTCACCAAAGTTCTCGACTTACTGGTGTATATCAGCGTGTACTTTATTTCCATGGTAGTACTGATATTCAGCACCGACTGGCGGCTTGCTATGCCGCTTATCGTTTGGTTTTTTGTTTATATTGGCATCCTTCGTGTACTGGTGCCGAAGCTTAAAGATGTATCGCAACGCCAAGCCGATGCGCGTTCTTTAATGACAGGGCGAATTGTTGATAGCTACACCAATATTGCAACGGTAAAGCTGTTCTCACACAGTCGACGCGAAGCGGATTATGCCAAAGAGAGCATGAATGGGTTCCTACAAACCGTATATCCGCAAATGCGCCTGGTAACCGTGCTGGAGTTTTGCGTTGAAATGGCTAATGCCATCCTCATATTTACTATTGGTGCGTTGTCGGTGTACTTATGGATGGAAAATATTGCAAGTCCCGGCGACATTGCCATTGCAATAAGTCTCTGTTTGCGACTAAACGGTATGTCTCACTGGGTGATGTGGGAAGTCTCCGGATTATTTGAAAACTTAGGTACTGTGCAAGACGGTATGAATACGCTAGCACAACCTACCGCTGTTAAGGATAAACCAAAAGCCAATGCCCTTAAGGTGAGTGGTGGAGGTATTCACTTTGACGGGGTTAACTTCTCTTACTCAGGGGCTGATAACAAACCCATTGATGTATTCTCTAATTTGGATTTAGCCATCAAGCCAGGTGAAAAGGTAGGGCTGGTGGGTCGTTCAGGGGCAGGTAAATCCACGTTGGTTAATTTGCTTATGCGCTTTTACGATACCCAAAGCGGCAAAATAATCATAGACGGGCAGGACATTACCGACGTAGGTCAAGAAACCTTGCGCGCCAAAATTAGTATGGTCACGCAAGATACCTCGCTAATGCACCGCTCGGTTAGAGACAACATTTTGTATGGACGCACAGATGCCACCGAGGAGGACATGATTCGGGCTGCCAAACAGGCAGAAGCTCATGACTTTATTCTTACACTTACTGACAGTCACGGTAGAACTGGATACGACGCTCACGTCGGCGAACGAGGCGTCAAGCTATCTGGTGGTCAAAGACAGCGTATTGCGATTGCGCGAGTATTGCTAAAAGATGCGCCTGTACTTGTGTTAGATGAAGCGACGTCAGCACTTGATTCCGAAGTGGAGGCCGCCATTCAAGCATGCTTAGACAAAGTGATGGAAGGAAAGACAGTACTAGCGATAGCACACAGACTATCGACTATTGCGCAAATGGACCGCTTGCTTGTGCTCGACAAAGGAAAAATCGTCGAACAAGGTACTCATGCTGAACTTATTGTCCACGATGGTATTTACGCCAAGCTATGGGCCCACCAAACTGGTGGCTTTATCGGCATAGAGTAGGGTGGCGATTGCGTATTTGACATTCTTTAACGATACGAGATAAAGCGCTTGTATCTTAAAGGTGGTTAAGTATAATACGCGTCCCTCCCTTGCGATACCGCACTTTCCTACGAAAAGACGCACCATTGACAAGGGTAGTGTAAGTAAAATTTGTCATTAGACACCACAGGGGTGTAGTTCGAATTGGTAGAACAGCGGTCTCCAAAACCGATGGTTGGGGGTTCGAGTCCCTCCACCCCTGCCATTTTTACTTAACATCAAATTTTTTATTGCGCTCTTTATGAGCGTAAGACAACGACGCTGTAGTGCTAGGATCGTAACATGAGCGAAAAGACGGAAAATCAGTCCAATGCATTGGACATGTTTAAATGGGTAGTGGTATTTGCACTGCTTGTAGGTTTGGTAACCGCAAACACAGTTTACGGTGAGATCTCGGTACTATACCGTGCCATCGCCGCTGTTGTAGTAGTGGTTATTGCTGGTTTCATCGCCGCTTCAACAGAGAAAGGCAGCACTTTCTTAAGCTTTGCCAAAGAGTCTCGCACTGAAGTTCGTAAGGTCGTTTGGCCAACGCGTCAAGAAGCAAATCAGACTACACTTATCGTACTTGCCGCGACTTTGGTTATGGCACTGATTTTATGGGGACTAGACGGCATTATTGTTCGTGTAGTTGGCTTTATTACTGGAATAGGAGCATAAACGTATGTCTGAAGAAGAAGCAGTAAAGAAAAGATGGTACGTGGTACAAGCCTATTCACAGTACGAGTCTCGCGTTAAGAAGACCCTGCTTGAATACATCAAAATGCACAACATGGAAGATTCTTTCGGTCAGGTACTAGTACCAACTGAAGAAGTTGTTGAAATGCGTGCAGGTCAAAAACGTAAATCAGAGCGTAAGTTCTATCCAGGTTACGTTTTGGTAGAAATGGCGATGACAGAAGAGTCATGGCACTTAGTGAAAAGCGTACCTCGTGTACTTGGCTTTATCGGCGGAACATCTGACCGTCCAATGCCAATTACGCAAAAAGAAGCGGACGCTATCTTGAACCGCCTTGAAGAGAACGTTGATAAGCCAAGACCGAAGACATTGTTCGAGCCGGGCGAAGTTATCCGCGTTATCGACGGTCCGTTTGCAGACTTCAACGGTGTGGTAGAAGAAGTAGACTACGAAAAGAGCCGCGTAAAAGTGTCGGTACTTATCTTCGGTCGTTCTACACCAGTAGACCTAGAATTCGGTCAGGTAGAAAAAGGCTAAGCCTTTCGACACATTCGAAAAAAGACGGTTTATCCGTCTTTTTTTATGCCTTAAATACGACTGCTATGTGGTCTATTTGTTTATCGTTAAGGTCAATAGAAATAAAAGAAGCCTGAGCTACTCAGGCTTAGATCTCATATAACGAAGATGAAAAAAGTTATAAAAGCGATCATGACAAAGCCCATTAAAAACAAGACCCCTGAATGTTGAGAAATTCTATTGCTGTCTGTAAATGCAGACCAGAAGCTTACATTTAATCCTCTTTTGATTAGCCAATTTAATGCGCAGATGGATACAAGCCAGATAAAAAATGCCAATATAGCTCTCCTGTAATTTTATCGACTTTAAAACAGCTAATAGCTATCTTCACTAATCTCTTTTATATCATCCAATAAATTAACGACACCGCCTGAAACCACTCCCCCACCAACGGTAGTTACCGCAGAAGTAATTCCACGCACTGGGCTTATGGCGCTTACCACCATGCCAGCAATCGTGCCCTTTGCTATACTTGAAAATGTAGCATTCCTACCACCGCCAATGATTGACCCATAAAAGCCGCCAACTCCTCCTGCAATTGCCACCAGCGCATTTGCAACTATAGCGCCTGATACTTGCTCTATTTCTTTATTACTTAGCTAACATAGTGGTTCCATTATTTAACTCTCCTAGATGAAAAAATGAGCAAAACAAGAGTTGACTCCATAACGAAGATAACAATTGCAGAAAATTATAAAACTGGCCTTTCGATAGTTTTTTATACTAGATAGCCCTTGCATAGTTATTAATCACCTTATATAATGCGCGCCCTTTTAAATGGAAACGGGAAGCCGATTGAGCAAATAAACTCTGTATTTGCGAGGCGTTAGACCCAAACAAGAGAGCATGTAAAATGGCTAAAAAAGTAAGCGGTATTATCAAGCTTCAGGTTGCA
Source organism: Alteromonas gracilis (assembly GCF_036870955.2). GTDB lineage: Bacteria > Pseudomonadota > Gammaproteobacteria > Enterobacterales > Alteromonadaceae > Alteromonas > Alteromonas gracilis_A. The sequence goes on along the minus strand of NZ_CP145482.2, from coordinate 4,032,898 downwards.
GCTGGCGCTGCTAACCCAAGTCCACCTATTGGTCCTGCACTAGGTCAGCACGGTGTAAACATCATGGAATTCTGTAAGGCTTTCAATGCGAAAACTGACAGCCTTGAGAAAGGTGCTCCGGTACCAGTAGAAATTACTGTATACGAAGACCGTTCTTTCACATTCGAAACTAAGACTCCTCCTGCGTCTTACCTGCTTAAGAAAGCAGCGGGCATCAAGAGTGGTTCTGGCCGTCCTAACACTGAAAAAGTGGGTAAAGTTACTCGCGCTCAGTTGGAAGAGATCGCTAAAACTAAAGAGCCAGATCTTACTGCAGCTGACCTAGATGCAGCGGTACGCACTATCGCGGGTTCTGCTCGCTCAATGGGCTTGAACGTAGAGGACTAATCGAATGGCTAAATTAACTAAACGCGCTCGCCTAATCCGCGACAAAGTTGACTCTGCTAAAGAGTACGAAATCAACGAAGCAGTTGCGCTTCTTAAAGAACTAGCGACTGCTAAGTTCGCAGAAAGCGTTGACGTAGCTGTTAACCTTGGTATCGATGCGAAGAAATCTGACCAAAACGTTCGTGGTGCAACTGTACTACCTAACGGCACTGGTAAAGACGTTCGCGTTGCAGTATTCACTCAAGGTGCAAACGCTGAAGCGGCTAAAGAAGCTGGTGCAGACATCGTTGGTATGGACGACCTAGCTGAGCAAGTTAAGAAAGGCGAAATGAACTTTGACGTAGTAGTTGCTAGCCCAGACGCAATGCGTGTTGTTGGTCAACTAGGTCAAATCTTAGGTCCACGTGGCCTTATGCCTAACCCTAAAACTGGTACTGTAACGCCTGACGTTGCAACAGCAGTTAAGAACGCGAAAGCTGGTCAGGTACGCTACCGTAACGACAAGAACGGTATCATCCACGCTAGCATCGGTAAGATTGCGTTCGAAGCGAACCAAATTCAAGAAAACCTTGAAGCGCTACTTGAAGCATTGAAGAAAGCTAAGCCTTCTTCTGCTAAAGGTACATACATCAAGAAGATCAGCCTAAGCACTACAATGGGTGCTGGCGTATCTCTAGATAAGGCTTCTGTAGGTCTTTAATTTCGCTGAGCTAACGCTCATCGAAATCTCTTAAAGGTTATGGGTTGGAGCTGTGTCATTTAGCAGTGCTAATAAGCAGCTCCCGTCCTAGACCGCAGGTGCGGTGTGGTGAAAGAGGTAAGAGAACTTTCACAATCAACATACTGCTTAATACAACAACCTGCGCAGACGGTGGTTTGACTCAGACTCTCTGGGGTAACAAACACCGTAGAGCGGTATCAACCATGAGGGTTGGTATCAATCTGTGAACCCTGACGGCGTAAGTGGGCAACTACATACAAAGTCAGATACAAAGAGGTGAACTCAGTGGCACTAGGTTTAGCAGCAAAAAAAGAGATCGTAGCAGAAGTTTCTGAAGTTGCGTCTCGCGCTCTATCCGTAGCCGTTGCTGAATACCGTGGGATGGAAGTTGGTGAACTGACTGAACTACGTGTTAAAGCTCGTGAGCAAGGCGTATACCTAAAGGTTGTACGTAACACTCTTGCAAAACGTGCTCTAGCAGACAGTCAATTTGCAGACTTAGACAGCGCCTTAACTGGTCCGCTTATCTATGGTTTCTCTATCGACGCACCAGGCGGTGCGGCACGTCTTTTCAAAGACTTCGGTAAGACTAACGATAAGCTTAAAGTTACTGCACTTTCAATTGGTAGCGGTCTTCTTGGTCCAGAGAAATTGGACGCAGTTGCAGCACTACCTACCCGCGACGAAGCGCTTGCGAAACTACTTGCAACCTTCAAAGCACCAGTTGGGAAATTCGTTCAAACAATCAACGAAGTTCCTGGCAAGTTTGTGCGCGTATTGGCGGCGGTCAAAGACACCAAGTAATTGGCGTTTTTGGCATATTGATTTTTTTAACATTTTATACCCAGGAGTTTAGAGAACATGGCTCTAACTAAAGAAGATATCTTAAACGCAATCGCTGAAATGCTGGTAATGGAACTGGTAGAACTAATTGAAGCGGCTGAAGAGAAATTCAACGTATCTGCTGCAGCTGCTGTTGCTGTTGCTGGTCCAGCTGCTGGCGGCGACGCTGGTGCAGCCGAAGAGAAGACTGAATTCGACGTTGTAATGACTTCATTCGGTGGCAACAAAGTTGCAGTTATCAAAGCAGTTCGCGGCGCGACTGGCCTAGGTCTTAAAGAAGCTAAAGAAGTAGTTGAGTCTGCTCCTAAAGCTATCAAAGAAGGCGTAAGCAAAGATGAAGCTGAAGCACTTAAGAAAGAGCTTGAAGAAGCTGGTGCAGAAGTAGAAATCAAGTAATTTGACATAGTCAAATTATTGCCTGAGACGGCAAGGCTGGTGGTTTTTTAAACCACCAGCCTTTTTGCGCTGTATAGTGTGTAGAATTTAACCCTTGTCTACACTACTAAAAGCGCCATTCGGACATACCCATAAAAAGCATAAAAATCCAACAAGTTAACTAATAATTGGTTAAATTTTGTTGTATGCTGGTGTATCTGCCCGAAAAAGGGTTGTGGAAGTTTGTTGCTTATTGCGCCATTTAGAACGTAGCTTTTAGCCCATAGCACGCGTTTTAAAGCATTTAGCAGCAGGTTGGGTCAAAAATCAGCAGGCTGAGGAACCCATGGTTTACTCTTATAGCGAAAAGAAACGTATCCGTAAGGATTTTGGCAAACGCCCACAGGTATTGGAAATTCCATACCTTCTTTCAATTCAGCTTGATTCTTTCAAAAAGTTTATTGAGATCGACGCAGATGCTCAATACGGTTTGGAAGCAGCATTTCGTTCCGTTTTTCCAATTAAAAGCTACTCAGGTAGCTCAGAGCTTCAGTATGTAAGCTATCGCCTGGGAGAGCCGGTATTCGACGTTAAAGAATGTCAAATTCGTGGCGTCACATTCTCTGCTCCGTTAAGAGTAAAACTACGGTTAGTGTTGTTCGATAAAGACGCTGCGCCAGGTACAGTAAAAGATATTAAAGAACAAGAAGTGTACATGGGCGAGATCCCATTGATGACTGAGAACGGTACGTTCGTTATCAATGGTACTGAGCGTGTTATCGTGTCACAGCTACACCGTTCACCTGGTGTATTCTTTGATCACGACAAAGGTAAAACCCACTCGTCAGGTAAAGTGCTTTATAACGCACGTGTAATTCCTTACCGTGGTTCGTGGTTAGACTTTGAGTTTGACCCGAAAGATAACCTATTCGTACGTATCGACCGTCGTCGTAAGTTGCCTGCAACTATTATCTTACGCGCGCTTGAAATGTCGTCTGAAGAAATCTTAGATACCTTCTTCGACAAAGTAGCGATTCGTATTAATAAAGACAAATTGATGATGGAAGTGGTTCCAGATCGCCTACGTGGTGAAACGGCTGCTTTTGATATCATTGACGGTGAAGGCAACGTTGTTGTTGAAACTGGTCGTCGTATTTCTGCGCGTCACACACGTGCACTTGAAAAAGCCGGTCTTACTGAGCTTGAAGTGCCAGCCGATTACCTAATTGGCCGTGTTTATGCAGCAACTTACGTAAACGAAGACACTGGCGAAGTAATTGTAAGTGCGAACGAAGAACTAACGCTTGAAAACCTAGCGGCGCTAAGCCAAGCGGGTATCAAAGACTTCGAAACGCTTTACATCAACGAGCTAGATCACGGTTCATACATCTCAGATACACTACGTATCGACTCTTCAACTAACCGTCTAGAAGCGCTAGTTGAAATCTATCGTATGATGCGTCCTGGTGAGCCACCAACAAAAGACGCAGCCGAAACCTTATTCGATAACTTGTTCTTCTCTGATGAGCGCTACGACCTATCTTCAGTTGGTCGTATGAAGTTCAACCGCCGTCTAGGCCGTGAAGAGCTAATCGGTTCAGGCACGCTAGACAAAGACGACATTATTTCTGTAATGAAGCAGCTGATAATGATTCGTGACGGTAAAGACGAAGTAGATGATATCGATCACCTAGGTAACCGTCGTATCCGTTCTGTTGGTGAAATGGCAGAGAACCAGTTCCGCGTTGGTCTTGTACGTGTAGAGCGTGCAGTTAAAGAGCGTCTAAGCTTAGGCGACCTAGACAACGTAATGCCACAAGATCTTATTAACGCTAAGCCTATCTCGGCAGCGGTTAAAGAGTTCTTCGGTTCATCACAGCTTTCTCAGTTCATGGACCAAAACAACCCGCTATCAGAAGTAACGCATAAGCGTCGTATTTCTGCATTAGGCCCGGGTGGTCTTACACGTGAACGTGCAGGCTTCGAAGTTCGAGACGTACACCCGACGCACTACGGTCGTCTATGTCCAATCGAAACGCCGGAAGGCCCGAACATCGGTCTAATTAACTCATTGGCAAGCTTCGCGCGTACCAATGACTTCGGTTTCCTAGAAACGCCGTTCCGTCGCATTGTAGACGGTGTGGTAACTGATGAAATTGATTACTTATCTGCAATTGAAGAAGGTCAATTCGCAATCGCTCAGGCTAACATCGCGTTAACTGAAGCGGGCGAGTTGGTTGACGACCTAATTCCATGTCGTCACCGCGGTGAAACAACTTTGATGCCGAAAGAAGACATCAAGTACATGGACGTTTCGCCACAGCAAATCGTTTCAATTGCTGCAAGCATTATCCCATTCCTAGAGCACGATGATGCGAACCGTGCACTAATGGGTGCGAACATGCAACGTCAGGCAGTACCTACACTACGCGCTGATAAGCCGCTAGTTGGTACCGGTATGGAAAGAACTATCGCGGTTGACTCAGGTGTTACTGTGGTTGCTAAGCGCGGTGGTGTGGTTGATTACGTAGATGCCAGCCGTATCGTTATTAAGGTAGACGAAGATGAAATGCTTCCAGGTGAAGCAGGTATCGATATCTACAACTTGACTAAGTACACTCGTTCTAACCAAAACACGTGTATCAATCAGAAGCCTACTTGTAGTGTTGGCGACCCGATTGTTGCAGGTGACGTGCTAGCTGATGGTCCTTCAACAGACCTAGGTGACCTTGCACTTGGTCAGAACATGCGTATCGCGTTCATGCCGTGGAATGGCTACAACTTTGAGGATTCAATCCTTATTTCTGAGCGTGTAGCGCAGGAAGACCGTTTTACAACTATCCACATACAAGAGCTTAGCTGTATCGCTCGTGATACTAAGCTTGGGCCAGAAGAAATTTCTTCTGATATCCCGAACGTGGGTGAGTCTGCACTAAGCAAGCTTGATGAGTCAGGCGTTGTTTATATTGGTGCAGAAGTGAAAGGCGGTGACATCCTTGTAGGTAAAGTAACGCCTAAAGGTGAGACGCAGCTTACACCAGAAGAGAAACTACTACGTGCAATCTTCGGTGAAAAAGCGTCTGACGTTAAAGATACGTCTCTACGGGTACCAAACTCTGTTCACGGTACGGTAATCGATGTTCAAGTATTTACTCGTGATGGAGTAGAGAAAGATAAGCGTGCGCTAGAAATTGAAGACATGCAGCTACGTCAGGTTAAGAAAGACCTTACCGACGAGTTCGAAATTTTAGCAGACGGTATTTTTGCTCGTGCACAAACTGCGCTAATCCGTGCTGGTGTTGACCAAGCCAAGCTTGACAGCCTACCGCGCGAGAAGTGGTTTGAAATTGCACTAAATAGCGAAGATGCGCAGCTAGAGCTAGACCAAATTGCCGATCAGCACGCTGAAATCAAATTAGACTTCGATAAGAAGTTTGAAGCGAAGCGTCGTAAGATCACACAAGGCGATGACCTAGCACCTGGCGTACTTAAGATCGTTAAGGTTTACCTTGCGGTTAAGCGTCACATCCAACCGGGTGACAAAATGGCCTATCGTCACGGTAACAAAGGTGTTATCTCGACTATCCAGCCTGTAGAAGACATGCCATACGATGCTAACGGTACGCCGGTAGATATCGTACTTAACCCACTAGGTGTACCGTCTCGTATGAACATCGGTCAGATCCTAGAAACGCACTTGGGTATGGCTGCACACGGTCTTGGCGTGAAGATTGATCGCATGATTAAAGAACAGCGTGAGCTAGCTGAACTACGTGACTTCTTGAAGAAGGTGTACGAGCTTGGTGAGAATCACCAAGAAGTTGACATCGATAACTTCACAGACCACGAAGTTCGTCGTCTAGCTGAGAACCTTCGTAAGGGTGTTCCAGTAGCAACGCCTGTATTCGACGGTGCACGTGAATCTGAAATCAAAGAAATGCTGAAGCTTGCTGATATTCCAGAAAGCGGTCAGATTGCTTTGTTTGACGGTCGTACCGGTCGCGAATTTGAGCGTCCAGTTACGGTTGGTTACATGTACATGCTGAAACTGAACCACTTAGTAGACGACAAAATGCACGCGCGTTCTACTGGTTCTTACAGCCTTGTTACACAGCAGCCTCTTGGTGGTAAAGCACAGTTCGGTGGTCAGCGCTTCGGTGAGATGGAAGTGTGGGCACTTGAAGCATACGGTGCAGCATATACCCTTCAGGAAATGCTTACTGTTAAGTCAGATGACGTTAACGGCCGTACCAAGATGTACAAGAACATCGTCGATGGCGACCACAGAATGGAGCCTGGCATGCCAGAGTCATTCAACGTACTACTTAAAGAAATTCGCTCGTTGGGTATCAACATCGAGCTTGAAGAGAAGTAATACGGCAATCGCCGCGTAATGTTATGAGATGGCCCGGTGCTTGCGCCGGGCTCTAGAGACTGACTCCGCTGGGAGAGTAATGTGAAAGACTTATTAAAGTTTCTAAAGCAACAAAACAAGACTGAAGAATTCGATAATATTCGAATCGGTCTTTCTTCACCTGACATGATCCGTTCATGGTCATTCGGTGAAGTTAAAAAGCCTGAAACAATCAACTACCGTACGTTCAAGCCTGAGCGTGACGGTCTGTTCTGTGCGCGTATCTTTGGTCCGGTTAAAGACTACGAGTGTCTTTGCGGTAAGTACAAGCGCCTTAAGCACCGTGGTGTTATCTGTGAGAAGTGTGGCGTTGAAGTTACACTGACTAAAGTACGTCGTGAGCGTATGGGTCACATCGAGCTAGCTAGCCCGGTTGCACACATCTGGTTCCTTAAATCACTTCCGTCTCGTATCGGCCTAATGCTTGATATGACACTTCGTGATATTGAACGTGTACTTTACTTTGAATCATACGTGGTAACTGAGCCAGGTATGACTACCCTTGAGCGCAGCCAACTTCTTAACGAAGAAGAGTACTTGGATGCACTTGAAGAGCACGGTGATGAGTTTGAAGCGAAGATGGGTGCTGAAGCAGTATTCGATCTTCTAACTGCACTAGACGTAGACGCAGATGTTGCGGCTATGCGTGAAGAGCTACCTTCAATCAACTCTGAAACCAAGCGTAAGAAAATTACTAAGCGTCTTAAGTTGCTTGAGTCATTCCAACAGTCTGGTAATAAGCCAGAGTGGATGATTATGACGGTTCTTCCGGTACTTCCACCAGATCTACGTCCCCTAGTACCACTAGATGGCGGCCGTTTTGCAACGTCTGACCTTAACGACCTATACCGTCGTGTTATTAACCGTAACAACCGTCTTAAGCGTCTTCTAGACCTAGCTGCTCCAGACATCATCGTACGCAACGAAAAGCGTATGCTTCAAGAGTCTGTTGATGCGCTTCTAGATAACGGACGTCGTGGTCGTGCGATTACTGGTTCTAACAAGCGTCCACTTAAGTCGCTTGCAGACATGATCAAAGGTAAGCAAGGTCGTTTCCGTCAAAACCTTCTTGGTAAGCGTGTTGACTACTCAGGCCGTTCTGTAATTACCGTTGGTCCTACGCTACGTCTTCACCAGTGTGGTCTTCCTAAGAAGATGGCACTTGAGCTATTTAAGCCGTTTATCTACGGTAAGCTTGAAGGTCGTGGTCTTGCGACAACAATCAAAGCAGCTAAGAAGCTTGTAGAGCGCGAAGCACCAGAAGTTTGGGACGTACTAGATGACGTTATCCGCGAACACCCGGTACTACTTAACCGTGCACCTACACTTCACCGTTTGGGTATCCAAGCATTCGAACCAACACTAATCGAAGGTAAAGCGATTCAGCTTCACCCGCTAGTGTGTGCGGCGTACAACGCCGACTTCGATGGTGACCAAATGGCGGTACACGTTCCGTTGACAATCGAAGCACAGCTAGAAGCACGTGCGCTTATGATGTCAACGAACAACATTCTGTCACCTGCGAACGGTGAGCCAATTATCGTACCTTCACAGGACGTTGTATTGGGTCTTTATTACCTAACGCGTGACAAAGTAAACGGCTTAGGCGAAGGCATGGTATTTACCAGCCCGAATGAAGCAGAAAAAGCATACCGCACAGGTAATGCTGAGCTTCACTCTCGCGTTAAAGTACGTATTACTGAATATGACATCGATGAAGATGGCAATAAAACTGAGAAAGTAACGCTAACTGACACTACTGTTGGTCGTGCAATTTTCTCATTGATCCTTCCAAAGGGTCTGCCGTTTGAAATCATCAACCAAGCGATGGGCAAGAAGCAAATTTCAAAACTGTTGAATGCTTGTTACCGTACGCTAGGTCTGAAAGACACAGTAATTGCTGCTGACCAAATCATGTATACCGGTTTCCACTACGCGATGATCGCGGGTGCGTCTGTTGGTATCGACGATATGGTTATCCCTGCTGCTAAGAAAGACATCATTGATGCGGCAGAAGCAGAAGTTATCGAAATTCAGGAACAGTTCCAAAACGGTCTTGTTACCGCGGGTGAGCGTTACAACAAAGTTATCGATATCTGGTCAAATGCCAACGAAAAAGTTGCTAAGGCCATGATGGATAACCTTAAGACTGACATCGTAATTAACCGCGATGGCGAAGAAGAAGAGCAATCATCATTTAACTCTGTTTATATGATGGCCGACTCGGGTGCTCGTGGTAGTGCCGCTCAGATTCGTCAGCTAGCAGGTATGCGTGGTCTGATGGCTAAGCCAGATGGCTCAATCATCGAAACCCCAATTACGGCGAACTTCCGTGAAGGTCTGAACGTACTACAGTACTTCATCTCAACTCACGGTGCTCGTAAAGGTCTAGCGGATACCGCACTTAAGACAGCTAACTCGGGTTACCTAACGCGTCGTCTAGTAGACGTTGCACAAGACTTGGTAATCACTAACGACGACTGTGGCACATTCGAAGGTGTTCAAATGACACCACTAATCGAAGGTGGTGACGTTGTTGAGCCACTACGCGAGCGTGTACTAGGTCGTGTGGTAGCAGAAGATGTACTTAAGCCAGGTACTAACGAAGTACTAGTTGAGCGTAACGTTCTTCTAGACGAAGCGTTAGTAGACATGCTTGAAGCTAACTCAGTTGACCAAATCATGGTTCGCTCGGTAATCACTTGTGACAATGACTTCGGTGTTTGTGCTAAGTGTTACGGACGTGACCTTGCACGTGGTCACATGGTGGGTAGCGGTGAATCGGTTGGTGTTATTGCAGCACAGTCAATCGGTGAGCCAGGTACACAGCTTACCATGCGTACGTTCCACATCGGTGGTGCGGCATCAAGAGCATCTGCTGAGAACAGCGTACAAGTTAAGACGGCGGGTAGCCTTAAGCTACACAACGCGAAATTCGTACGTAACTCTGACGGCAAAGTGGTTATCGTTTCTCGTTCAACAGAACTTACTGTTATCGACGAGCAAGGCCGTGAGAAAGAGCGCTATAAAGTACCTTATGGTGCTGTACTTAGCGTGGATGACGGCGCAACGATTGCAGCTGGCGACATTGTTGCTAACTGGGATCCGCATAGTCACCCAATCATCACTGAACGTGCAGCTAAGATTAGCTTCGCAGACATTGATGACTCTAACACCGAAATGCAGCAAGACGAGCTTACTGGCCTAACACGTATCGTTGTTAAAGACCTTGCGAAAGTTAACGCTAAAGAGCCTAAGCTAATTCTTGAAAGCGACGAGTTCGGCCTTCAAGAAATTCGTCTTCCAAGCTTCACCACTATCGAAGCGAAAGAAGGCAAAGTGGCTAACGAAGGTGACGTGTTAGCACGTATTCCTCAGGAAAGCTCGAAGACTCGTGATATCACGGGTGGTCTACCGCGCGTTGCGGACCTATTTGAAGCACGTAAGCCTAAAGAGCCTGCAATTCTTGCAGAAATCTCAGGTACTATCGGCTTCGGTAAGGAGACCAAAGGTAAGAAGCGTCTTGTAATTACACCTGCTGAGGGTGACGCGTACGAAGAGATGATTCCTAAGTGGCGTCAGCTTAACGTGTTCGAAGGTGAGAAAGTGGAAAAAGGCGAAGTTATCGCTGATGGTCCAGAGTCTCCACACGATATCCTACGTCTACGTGGTATCTCAGCGGTAGCAAATTACATCGTGAACGAAGTTCAAGAAGTTTACCGTCTACAGGGTGTTAAGATTAACGATAAGCACATCGAAGTAGTTATCCGCCAGATGCTACGTAAGTGTATTATCACTAATCCAGGCGATACGCAGTTCCTTGAAGGTGAACAGGTTGAAGTATCGAACGTTAAAGTGGCTAACCGTGAAATTGAAAAACACGGCAAGATCCCAGCGCAGTATGAAACACAGCTGCTTGGTATCACTAAAGCGTCACTGTCTACTGAGTCATTTATCTCAGCGGCATCGTTCCAAGAAACAACACGTGTTCTAACTGAAGCTGCGGTTCAGGGTAAAGAAGATGACCTACGCGGTCTGAAAGAAAACGTAATCGTTGGTCGTCTAATTCCAGCGGGTACTGGTTTCGCTTACCACGAACGCCGTGCACAGCGTCGCAAAGAGCAAATCGAAGAAATGTCAGTTTCTGCTGCTGAAGCAGAACAGGCACTAACCGAAGCGCTTAACGCTGGTGCAGACGAAGATACTGCCGAATAAGGCAAGATCATAGGAGTACGTTAACGTGCTCCTAACAATTTGGCAGTCCAGTTGTACAGATTGCAGATAAATTAACTGCTTAACCTTTGTACACCTTGACAGTCAGAGCGATGATCTTTAATATTCCGCGACCCGATTTTGGATAGCCATCAAATGGCTCGATAAACGGTCGCGGTTTTTTGTATCAGCGCTCAGTGAATGTTGACGAGCACAATGTTCACAAATAAGAGCGATTAAACAATTAATCGCATTAATATGGACCCAATCACAGTGATTGGGTTTTCGTAGTTTTTAATCAGGAGCTAGTTAATGGCAACAGTTAACCAGTTAGTGCGCAAGCCGCGTAGAAAGCCCGTTGAAAAAAGCAACGTAGCTGCTCTACAAGCTTGTCCACAAAGACGTGGTGTATGTACTCGTGTATATACTACTACGCCTAAGAAACCAAACTCTGCACTACGTAAAGTATGTCGTGTACGTCTAACTAACGGTTTTGAAGTTTCTTCATACATCGGTGGTGAAGGTCACAACCTACAAGAGCACAGTGTAGTACTTATCCGTGGTGGTCGTGTTAAAGATCTACCAGGTGTTCGTTATCACACAGTTCGCGGTACTCTTGACTGCGCAGGTGTAAACGATCGTAAACAAGCCCGTTCTAAGTACGGCGCGAAGAAGCCTAAGTCATAACGGTTCTCCGTTAGTAAGGCCAAACTGAAGTTTAAGAGTTTTGGGTTTTCCCTGAATTCATACGGAGAATAGAAAATGCCAAGAAGAAGAGTCGTAGGTCAACGTAAAATCCTACCAGAGCCAAAATTTGGTTCACAACTGCTTGCGAAATTCATGAATGTCGTAATGCTCGACGGCAAAAAGTCAGTCGCTGAAAAAATCGTTTACGGTGCGCTTGATATTGTTGCTGAAAAAACCAGCAAAGCACACCTAGATATCTTCGAGGAAGCGCTTGATAACATCCGCCCAACAGTAGAGGTTAAGTCTCGTCGTGTTGGTGGTTCAACTTATCAGGTTCCAGTTGAAGTACGTCCAGTTCGTCGTAACGCGCTAGGTATGCGTTGGATGGTTGAAGCTGCACGTAAACGTGGCGAAAAGTCTATGGCACAACGCCTAGCGGCTGAAATGCTAGACGCAGCAGATAACAAAGGTTCAGCGGTTAAGAAACGTGAAGACGTTCACCGTATGGCCGAAGCAAACAAAGCGTTTGCTCACTACCGTTGGTAATCAACGTTATTTAACTGAGAGAGATTTATGCCTCGTAAGACCTCGATTGAGCGTTATCGCAATATTGGTATTGTGGCTCACGTGGACGCGGGTAAAACCACGACCACAGAGCGTGTTCTGTTTTATACAGGACTGTCTCACAAAATCGGTGAAGTGCACGATGGTGCTGCTACCATGGACTGGATGGAACAAGAGCAGGAGCGTGGTATTACTATCACGTCTGCTGCGACTACGTGTTTCTGGTCTGGTATGGAGCAACAGTTCGATCAACACAGGATCAACATCATCGACACCCCTGGACACGTTGACTTTACTATTGAAGTAGAGCGTTCATTACGTGTGCTAGACGGTGCGGTAGTCGTATTCTGTGGGTCTTCTGGGGTAGAACCTCAATCAGAGACAGTCTGGCGACAGGCTGACAAATATGAAGTGCCACGCCTTGTGTTCGTTAATAAAATGGACCGGGCTGGCGCTGATTTTGAACGTGTTGTGGGTCAAATCCGCAAGCGTTTAGGCGCAAACTGTGTTCCGATTCAAATCAACATGGGCGCTGAAGAGAATTTCCATGGCGTCATTGACCTTGTGAAAATGAAAGCCATCAACTGGAATGAAGATGACATGGGTATGACATTTACCTATGAAGACATTCCGGCTGAATATTTAGATACCGCTGAGCAGTACCGTACCGAGATGATCGAAGCGGCTGCTGAGGCATCAGACGAGCTAATGGACAAGTACTTGGAAGGCGAAGAGCTTACTGAGGAAGAAATCCGTTCTGGCCTTCGTCAGCGTACACTGAACAACGAAATTGTTCTTGCCACTTGTGGCAGTGCCTTCAAAAACAAAGGTGTTCAGGCAGTACTAGACGCTGTTATTCAATATCTTCCATCTCCGACAGAAGTTAAAGCTATCACTGGTGTGCTTGACGATAAAGATGAGACGGAAGCAGAGCGTCATTCAAGCGACGATGAGCCGTTTTCTGCGCTCGCATTTAAAATAGCGACCGACCCTTTTGTGGGTACGCTTACGTTCTTCCGCTGCTATTCTGGTGTGGTTAACACAGGTGATACGGTTTATAACCCTGTCAAAGGCAAGCGTGAACGTTTTGGTCGTATCGTGCAAATGCACGCGAAAGACCGTGAAGAATTAAAAGAAGTACGCGCTGGTGATATTGCTGCGGCCATTGGCCTTAAAGATGTTACTACCTATGATACGCTTTGTGATCCAAATCACGTTATCACATTGGAACGTATGGAATTCCCAGAGCTGGTAATTTCAATTGCGGTTGAGCCTAAATCTCAAGCTGACCAAGAGAAAATGGGTATTGCCCTAGGTAAGCTTGCAGCGGAAGATCCGTCGTTTAAAGTAAAAACTGACGACGAGACGGGTCAAACGATCATCTCTGGTATGGGTGAACTTCACCTAGATATCATTGTCGACCGCATGAAGCGCGAATTTAAAGTTGAATGTAACGTAGGTAACCCTCAGGTTGCTTATCGCGAAACCCTTCGTAAGAACGTTGAAGTTGAAGGGAAGTTCGTTCGTCAGTCAGGCGGCCGTGGTCAGTTTGGTCACGTATGGTTGCGCATTGAGCCTCAAGAAGAAGGTGCTGGCTACGAATTTGTGAACGAAATCGTCGGTGGTGTGGTACCAAAAGAGTTCATTCCAGCGGTCGATAAAGGAATTCAGGAGCAGATGCGAAGTGGTGTTCTTGCAGGGTATCCGGTACTTGATGTTAAGGTTACTTTGTTTGATGGTTCGTACCACGATGTTGACTCTTCTGAAATGGCGTTTAAGATCGCTAACTCTATGGGTTTCAAAAAAGGCGCCGCAGAAGCAAATCCGGTGTTACTTGAACCCACAATGAAAGTTGAAGTGACTACTCCAGAAGATTGGATGGGTGACGTCGTAGGTGACCTTAACCGTCGACGCGGCATGATCGAAGGTATGGAAGATGGCGTAGCAGGTGTTAAAATAATACGTGCAAAAGTGCCGCTTTCAGAAATGTTTGGGTACGCAACTGATTTGCGTTCACAAACACAAGGTCGTGCTTCATACTCTATGGAGTTCTTCAATTATTCTGAGGCGCCGAACAATGTGGCGCAGGCTATTATTGAATCTAGAATTTAATCTAAATGAAGGTTCGGTCCGGTCTATTTGTGGGTCGGACTTTTAACTTAGGAAACGAGAAAAATGGCAAAAGAAAAGTTTGAACGTACGAAACCCCACGTAAACGTGGGTACAATCGGCCACGTTGACCACGGTAAAACTACCCTAACTGCAGCAATCACTACAGTTCTTTCTAAAACTTACGGCGGTGACGCTCAGGCATTCGATCAAATCGATAACGCGCCTGAAGAGAAAGCACGTGGTATCACCATCTCTACTTCACACGTAGAGTACGATACTCCTACTCGTCACTACGCACACGTAGACTGCCCAGGACACGCTGATTACGTTAAAAACATGATCACTGGTGCTGCTCAGATGGACGGTGGTATCCTAGTAGTAGCTGCGACTGATGGTCCTATGCCACAGACTCGTGAGCACATCCTACTTGGTCGTCAGGTTGGTATTCCTTACATCATCGTATTCATGAACAAGTGTGACATGGTTGACGATGAAGAGCTTCTAGAGCTAGTAGAAATGGAAGTTCGTGAACTTCTTAACGAATACGAATTCCCAGGTGATGACCTACCAGTTATCCAAGGTTCAGCTCTTAAAGCGCTTGAAGGCGACGCAGAGTGGGAAAAGAAAATCATCGAGCTTGGTGAAGCGCTTGATTCATACATCCCAGAGCCAGAGCGTGCAATCGACAAGCCGTTCATCCTTCCAATCGAAGACGTATTCTCAATCTCAGGCCGTGGTACAGTTGTAACTGGTCGTGTAGAGCAAGGTATCGTTAAAGTTGGTGAAGAAGTAGAAATCGTAGGTATCAAAGAAACTACTAAAACTACTTGTACTGGTGTTGAGATGTTCCGTAAGCTTCTTGACGAAGGCCGCGCGGGTGAGAACGTTGGTGTTCTTCTACGTGGTACTAAGCGTGACGAAGTTGAGCGTGGTCAAGTACTAGCTAAGCCTGGTTCAATCACTCCACACGTTAACTTTGAAGCAGAAGTATACGTACTATCTAAAGATGAAGGTGGCCGTCATACTCCATTCTTCAAAGGCTACCGTCCACAGTTCTACTTCCGTACAACTGACGTAACTGGTGCTGTAGAGCTTCCAGAAGGCGTAGAAATGGTAATGCCTGGTGACAACCTTAAATTCAAAGTTGAGCTAATTGCTCCGATTGCGATGGAAGAAGGTCTTCGTTTCGCAATCCGTGAAGGTGGTCGTACAGTAGGTGCTGGTGTTGTATCTAAGATCCTAGACTAATCTAGACTTAGCAACATAAGCCCAAAAAAGCGCACTTAGGTGCGCTTTTTTTATGCCTGCGATTTGTAGTTTGGGAGTGAAGCCCCATCAAAAACACGCCGTGAACCCGTCCGTGGGGGCTTCGCAGCAGCGTCCCTGCTGCTGAGAGTTTTTGATGGGACTTCACTCCCTTCGTAATCTGCCTAACAGAAAGCTTGTTGGGAGAAGAGGGAACACGCCGTGGAGCCATCCGTGCTTTTGTATTAGCGGCTTCGCAGCAGCGTCCCTGCTGCTGAGAGTTTTTGATGGGACTTCACTCCCTTCGTAATCTGCCTAACAGAAAGCTTGTTGGGAGAAGAGGGAACACGCCGTGGAGCCATCCGTGCTTTTGTATTAGCGGCTTCGCAGCTGCATCCATGCAGCTGAGAGTTTTTGATGGGACTTCACTCCCTTCGCAATCTGCCAAACAGAAAGCTTGGTGGGAGAGGAGGGAACACGCAGTAAACCCATCCGTGTTTTTGTATTAGCGGCTCCGCAGCTGCTTCCATGCAGCTGAGAGTTTTTAATGGGACTTCACTCCCTTCGCAATCTGCCAAACATAAAGCTTGGTGGGAGAGGAGGGAACACGCCGTGAACCCATCCCAGCTTTTATGTAAGAACTCCGACACCGCATACCTTCTGCTGAGAGATCTAGATTGAACAAGTGCCCGCTCTTTAGCATGGATACAGGTGATTGTTCTTGGGTGAATACCGAAAAAAGTACAACTAGTGGCTATTTTGGGTGTTTGGCGGGTGGTTGACGCAAGGATGACGTAGTAATAAGTTCGGTTTTATTCAACTATATAGGCAAGTCAAAATGGAGGATGAACTTGTGGACGGTGTGCTAAATACTGAATTGCTTAAATCACTGAGAAAGAAAAAGTGTTGGACTCAAGAGAAGTTGGCTGCAAATGCTGGGTTAAGTTTGCGAACGGTCCAGCGTGCAGAGGGGAAGGGGACGTCGTCTTCAGAGACTTTGCTGGCGCTAGCGAGTGCTTTAGACACTACAAGTGATAGTCTTGTTACTTTTAGATCGGCTGCTGCCGAAGCGGATGACATTGCTTCCGTCAAAATCCATCGCAAGCGTTCACAAGTAGTGGGTTATGCTTGTGCGGCCTTGGGGGTTATCTGCGCCTACCTTGCTATTTCCTATTCTTTGGTTAACGGGTATGTTGAAGTAGGTAATGCCGCAATGTGGTATGGATGTATTGCTTCATTCACCAGCGTCTGCTTAGGTGTTATGGGCGTAATCAAAAGGCAAGAGAGTGCGAATTTAGGTTCTTCTTTAGCAAAGTAAAATGTATCGCCAAGCCCATTCAAAGATGCGGGGTTGGCGTCACATTAAGAAGTGCTCGCAGGCCGTTAAAGTTGTACGACTTTGTATCCTTTCGCTTCTAGCAGCTTTAGAACATTGTCTTGGCCAACAAGGTGCCCTGCACCTACCAATACAAACTCTTGGTCATCGTCACCAAACATGGCTTCAATATGCGGTATCCAGTTTTGGTTTCTTTGCGTAAAGACTTCATCAAAAGAGGTAGGTGACTCTCGTTTGAATGTATCAATTACAAGTTCGTTTATTTGTTCAGTATTGCCAACACGCCACGCCTTGATGGTCTGCGTCAACATCGTTTTTAACTCGGGCAAGGTCGCTAGAGTTTCAGAAATTAAGCGGTCTTCTTCACCCTTACCCATGTTAGCGAGCATCTGAATTTGAAAGTCTAAGCTTTCTAAATATTCGCGTGATTTGTCATCGCGTTTTGCCAATTGTGTAAAGTAAGCATCTACCCCTTCACCAGCAAGCTGGTTACGCTGTGCCTCCATTGCAACTAAGGTTGTTGCCACCATCCCAGGCCTAAACCCTGCTAGTTGGTCGGCAGTCGCACCAAACGCGCTTAAGTAGGTGTTCAACGCGTCATAGGTGTCACCCGATAGTTCATCTTTGAGTGTCTTTCCGTTTGAATACGCTAGCGCCGCCATCATTTTTTGTTGTGCAGCAAGGTCTGCTGGGTCTGGTAGCTCTGCCTCAAATACCAATGTATCGCTTTTCTCATAAGTGGAGGTGAATACTTCGGGTAAAGGAAACTCAGAAATGGGCAAAATATGGATCGTACCGCCAATATAGACGACATCTTCTCCTTTAGAGACTTCCCAAACCGAAGTAGTAGCGTCCTGATCGCTTGCCAGTGTCGTTGCTGAAGTAAAGGCTAAACCAAGTGCCATCGCTGTGTTTCGAAGTGAGATAAATTTCATGTCATATGTCCTTATAATTAAAGAGTGAACGTATTCGCTAACGTTTCAAGCAAGCTTTCTTCTATTGAGACCAAACGTGACTCAAGGTGCGTGGCAACATTGGTATTTAATGTATCCATAAGGTCGGTGTTTACAGAGTGATATGCTGCTTCCTGTAATACTTGTTGCGTGTGGTTTTCATCGAACGTATCAAGTATTGGCATATCTTGTTCTACTGCATACGCACCGCTTGCGCTTGTTAATAGGCTCAGTGTAAGTAGTTTTAGTGTTAGACGCTTCATCATTTAGCTCCTTTACAGACGATATATAGTTAATCATTTTTACAGACATGCATTTGTGTTTTCTTACTGCTGTCTGACAACACTTTCAAAGCTAAACTGAAAATGACGAATAATCTCTTACGAAAGCCTTACACTTTTATCAATAATCAAAATTCTCAAAAATGAAATTTATCTCCATGTTTTATATGAAAAATTTAGAAACCTTATGGAAAACTTATGACACAAAATATGTGCTGGTTTTACTTATTAATACAAGACAATTGTAGTAAATTGCATCGACGGGTTAGAAAAGGAATAGTTTAGATGCCTTTTGCACATCGTTGTATTAACTGCCACAACAAGAGGCTCGTGTTACTACTTTTTTTCATACCATTTTTCCTAAACGCCAGCGAGGTAGTCATGAAGGAACGTTCGATACCTGAGCCGAAAGCGATAAGCCCCCAATTTAAGAAAGCGCTGGCGCAATTTCCTATTCCGTCAGTAGACGATGCAATCAGTGCGACACCTTCTACGGTTGAACAATGGCGTGAATATATTCAAGCCAGAAACGCTGAACAGAAAAAGAAAATTAAGAAAATGCGCAAGCAGTTTGGTGTTGAAGTAGAACTGCTTAATATGGCTGGTGTGGCTGTTCGAAAGATTACGCCGAAAAATGTCAGTGAGGTTTTCAAAGATCATATTTATATAGATGTTCATGGCGGTGCTTTTGTTCTATTTGGCGGCTTACCAAGCATTGAAGAGGGAATACTCATCGCCCACAGACTTGGCATAAAAGTGCTTAGCGTCGATTACCGTATGCCACCTTCGTCACCTGCACCTAGCTGCACTTAATGATGTACTCGCTATCTATAAGGCGGTGTTGGAATCGCACTCACCCGGCCACATTTTCATCGGAGGCACCTCGGCAGGAGGCAACCTTGTCTTAACGGCTACTCAACAAATCGTCGCTCAAGGCATTGCGCCGCCTAGTGCAATTTATGCTGGGACACCTTGGGCTGATTTAACGAAAACCGGTGACACATTGTTTACCAATGAAGGTGTCGACCGCATTTTGGTTACCTATGATGGACAATTAGAAAGCGCCGCATCCTTATATGCCGGAAATACTTCATTCACTGACCCAGTCATTTCGCCACTATACGGTACATTTGATTCGTTCCCGCCAACCTTCTTACTCACGGGCACAAGGGACATGTTCTTAAGCGACACTGTAAGAGTAAATCGCGCCATTCGAGAATCAGGAGGATTAACCCTACTTGAAGTATTTGAAGGTATGTCACATGCAGATTACCTGGTCGCGTACGATACCCCTGAATCAGAAGCAGCCTACTTTGCAATAAAGCAGTTTTTTACTGGGTACGCTAAACAGTAGGTTCTCTTTTTTCCGGCTTCGTCCTGATTGATGAGTTTTTGTTGCTGATCATAACAACCTTTCTTGTATTTCATTGCAAATGATAACGATTATCGTTAAGATTGTCGCGTATCGCGTTTTTTCGCATTAGCACGTGTGAAATAGATATAGCGATTAACGTATTTTCAATGAAATCGAGAAGGTTCCATCCATGTTGTGTCGTTACGTGCCGTTACTATTAGCTGGCTGTTTATCATTGTTTAGTGTTCTGTCACACGCTGCGTCGTTGCCTGAGCAACTCGATAGCCTAACTGAAAAATGGTTGCGTATAGAGAAGCAAATTTCGGCATTGGAAAGCGAGTGGCGACAAAGCGAACCTTCGCTGTTGCAGCGTATAGAGTTGCTAAAAGCAGAGCGATCTCAGCTTAAAAGCCTGCTTACTCATAACGAAGAACAAAGCAGCGATGTCGAAGCGAAGCGAGAAGCACTGCTGGCGCAGCAAAATATTTTGGAAGCTCAGCAGCAGTCTGTTGAGCAATCACTCATGCCCCTCAATGGTATATTAGACACAATATATCCCTTATTACCTGAGGTATTGAGGCACCGCTGGGATGAAGAGCGTTCACAACTCATCGAAGATGCTTAGCTCTTCATTACAGCTTCAAGTCATATTGGCACAGCTTTCATCGCTCAATAAGTTCAACAGCTCCATTACCGTCCATGAAAGTGTGATGAATACGCCAGACAATAAAGTAGTGATGATAAAACAGCTTTATTTAGGTAGCAGTTATGCATGGTTCACTAACAGCGACGGGCAATATCAAGGCATCGGTAATAGCTTATCTGGCCGTTGGGAGTGGTTTTTCGATACGCCATCAGATGTCATTGACGAGGATTCATTAGACAATATCAGAAAAGCTATCGCCATCTATGAGAAACAGCGCCAGCCTGAATACGTTTTACTTCCGCTAGATTTGCGTATGGAGGTAGGCAAATGAAGCTGCTGTATTCACTGCTTGTCACTTTTGTTCTATTGAGCCCTTTTCAGACCTTTGCCACGCCTCAGCAAGCAACTAAACAAGATAAACTCAATCAAGAAATGCTCAAAAAAGTCGAAAACGCCAAGGTGCGTTTAGCACAAACCGAGACCGACGTGAGCCAAGCTCGCGCTAAGCTTGCACTAACTTTAAATGCATTAGAGAGAGAAGTGATAGCACTTCGCGAGTCAACGTCCGTAGCACGGCGTAAAAATGATGAAAAAACGTTAGGCTTGAGTCAACTGGAGAATAGACTCGCCCAATGGCAGGAGCAGCAAGTCTTTCAAGAGAATGTGTTAAATCGATTTTTGATGCAAGAGGGCAAGAAAACGGCAGAGTTAGAAAAGCTATCGCTTTTTGAGAAAGTCGATGCTGTTCTGCCAATTGCAAAAACCGCACTGGCAAACCAAAACCCAGCATTTCGTCAGCAACAAGTCATTATGAAAAATGGTGAGTTATCTGAGGGACAAACACTTTCACTTGGACCTGTGACCTGGTTTGTTACTCGCCAGTCACAGCAGGCTGGATTAGCAAGTGTTACCTCCAACCACCCTCACCCCCATGCTCAGGTTGCATTTGATGAGGATGATACCGAAAGACTACTAGACTTGATTGAAACAAAAATTGGGTTCGTGACTTTCGACCCGACATTGGGTCGTGCTGCCACGCAGGAGCAAAGTGGGCAGAGTTTACAAGAGCATGTGACAAATGGTGGTATGTGGGTAATCCCTATTATCGCTTTTGGCTTAATTGCAGTGTCTATTGCCCTATTCAAAGTTGTGCAGCTATGGCGACTTCCGAAGGTGCAAACCGTGCTATCGTCCGCAGCACTGCAAGGCGTACTCAAACAATCTTCAAAGAACGAGTTTGTTGGTATGCAGCGAGAGCTTATCGACATCGCTCAGCGCACACAGACTACCTATGAGCGAGATGATGAGCTGTTTAGTACGTTACAGAAGTTCAAATACAAGCTAGAAAAATTCAATGGCGCTATCGCGGTCACCGCTGCCGTTGCGCCTCTTTTAGGGCTGCTTGGCACGGTAAGCGGCATGATTGAAACTTTTCGTATGATGACGGCGTTTGGTTCAAGTGATCCTGAAATCATTTCTGGCGGCATTGCAAAAGCATTAGTTACCACTGAACTTGGTTTAGTGGTTGCTATACCTGCGCTCATCTTAAATGCGGTGTTATCTCGCAAGGCAAAGCACTATTACGAGGGGCTTGAAGGTTTTGCGTTGCTGTTAAGTGGTGATGATAAAGCACAAGCCAGTGCATCAAGAAACCCTCACTATACAGGGGCGCCATCATGATTGTGCAGATTGCTGACAACCCGCTGTGTTGGGTAATGCTGCTTACTGCCTGGTTTACTTATCAGTCAATTTTTTCGATGGTTGCTCAGGATAAAGCAAGTAGCAATATCCACACAAGCGCAGTCTGCGAGTCATGCCGACGCGCTGGCGAACGTGTTAGTTGGTGCACTTCCACTGATGGGGCTGCTTGGGACAATATCTGGGTTGCAATTGAGTTTTACTGGCATGATAAGTGGTGATGTCGACAGTCAGCTTGTTACGCAAGGTATAGCTGATGCGCTGTTTACTACACAGTTGGGGCTAGTGCTAGCCATTCCTGGTTGGTTAATGATGGTATGTGCCAAATATGTCAGCAAGCGCAACGCTGTAACAGTATTGCGAGAGGTTGCCAGTGAATAGTCGCTTACAAAGGCGCATTGAAGCGCAGCAATTACAAGGCATCGATATGTCTCCCTTGCTCGATGTCGTTTTCATCTTACTTATTTTCTTTATCGTCTCTACAGTCTTTGTCAAAGAAACTGGTGTGGAAGTGGATAAGCCCCAGGCTATATCTGCTCAACAATTGAAACAAAATACCCTCATGCTCGCTATTACCGATGATAGTCGCGTTATGTATGACGGCGCCAATATTGGGCTAACAGGGGTTCGTTCTGTAGTAGAACAGCAAATGATCAAAGAATCGATCCCTGTAGTGATTCAAGTTGATAAGTCAGTGCGCTCAGAACTGTTGGTGAGCGTTATAGATGAAGCCAAGCTCGCAGGCGCTTCCTCCGTCAACATAGCAACTTATAAGCCCTAGAAAAGGTTATTGGATATGTTCTATCGCGCCAAATCAGTTTTTCTTTCAGGTGTTGTGCTATTAAGCGCACTCGGCATGATGTGGCTAGGGCAAACTATGGACGCACAAAACAAAGACACAATGGTTGTGCGCAACATTGATATTGCAGTAATGCCTCCACCCCCGCCTCCTCCTGTGAATACATCGCAGGCTAACAAAGCTGCCATAGACATGCAGGTTGAGGGAACAAACGCCACGGTTGACGTCGCCAAGTTTGAGGTATCGCCGTCGCTAGAGATGGATATGCCCAGCCTGCCTTTTGCCGATACTCAAAAGGTCAGCTGGGCAATGCCCGAAGTAGATATCAGTGCATTTGAGCTCAGTGAGCTTGA
The DNA here is from genome assembly GCF_036870955.2 of Alteromonas gracilis. Lineage (GTDB taxonomy): Bacteria > Pseudomonadota > Gammaproteobacteria > Enterobacterales > Alteromonadaceae > Alteromonas > Alteromonas gracilis_A. The sequence goes on along the minus strand of NZ_CP145482.2, from coordinate 4,009,918 downwards.
TACCACGCCCACATTACTCACGCCCGTAAAAGTTCATTTCCCCAAGCGCCTTAAAAAACAAGGCGTAAACAAAGTACTGGTCAAGTTGGATGTGTTAATTGATGAACAAGGTCATGTTGAGCTTATGGATATCGTGGAAAATCCTCATCATGAGTTAAATAAAGAAATAATGCGTTTTGTAAAAAACAGTCGCTTTACGTCTCCGTCAAAAGAAGATGCGGCGGTGAAAGCGCGTTTTATCTGGCCTGTACTCATTGAAGCGTAGTCAAAATGGAAAGTGTTATGAGTGTTTTTAACCGCCCTGTGTATAAGCGTAAGCGAACGCCGATCACAGTCCTAATGCACATCGTATTCTGTGCGTTAACGTTTTGTTCAACATCATTTGCCTCTGTAGACATCGAACTCGATGTACCAAGTTGGAAATTTACCGTGGGAAGTATAGCTTCAGAGCAACCGAATTTACGCATCTCCCATGACGAGCGCGAGTTACTAAATACTATCTTACCGCTTGTTGAAAAGGGAAAGATTGTGCAGGCACTTCGGCGCTTTGAACAAGAGGACACAGATAGTCTGAGTATTAAAATGCGTGAATTGTATGGTCAGGTTTTGCTCAACAATAAGCGTTACGAAGAAGCGAAAACGACGCTTTTAGCGATTGTAAAAGATGTCCCAACACTTGCATCAGCTCACCGTAGTCTAAGCGTTGTATACCTGATGACTAATGAGCTCGAGATGGCTCAACGTCATCTCACTCGCTGCGTAGAGCTTGGTGTAAATGACGCGCAAGTATTTGGGCAGTTAGCCTATACTAATTTGCAGTTAGGAAAAGCCGTTACCGCTATAAATGGATATCAACAGGCGCTGCTACTGCAACCAGGCAATCCGCAGTGGTATCAAGGGCTTTTGTTCGCTTTTATCCAATCAGACAGTTTGACACAAGCTGACAGTCTTTTAGAACAAATGCTGTCAGAGACACCTCAAGACCGTCAGCTATGGTTACAGCGTGGCCAGCTGGCACTAAAACAAAACAACAAGACGAGGGCAATAAGCAGCCTAGAGACTGCACTCACGCTTGGCGACAATTCGACATCTAATCTAATCATGCTTTCAAAGTTACATGTTTCTTCAGGTAGTGTATTGCGCGCTGCGAACTTACTGGCAGATTACAGTAATATTTTGCTCAACGATAATACCGGTGAGGGCGTTAAAGCTTATATAGATGTTGCGACTTATCTAATGAATTCGCAGAAATGGTCGTTGTTAAACACCTCACTCTCTAGGGCGGCGTCTCATTTGGCAGGTTTGAACTCGCTTCACAAAGCGCAAATTATCGTATTACGCGCGCAACTATTAGTTGCACAGGGCCATGACAAAGAAGCTATCACGTATCTGCAAGATGCTATAAAAATTATGCCAGACAATGGTGAGGCACTGTTGGCAATGGCGCAACTGTATCGCAAACAGAAACGAATATCACAAGCAAAAATAATGTTTACTCGTGCCCAAGCGCTCGAAGAAACAAGACAGCGCGCTATGCTGGGGCAAGCGCAAATGGCTATTGAGCAGCATGACTATTCGAGTGCGCTGGCACTGCTACGAGATGTTGTTAAAGCATACCCATCGCGTTCCGACTTGTTAGCGAATATTGAAGCGCTTGAGAAAATTCTCAAGCATGCGGTCTAGGGCTCATTACCTTCATTCATCACGAAAGCTTTCATTCGTCAAAAAGGTACTCATTCGTTCAAAATGATAATAAATCTCATTTGCGTTGAAAGCTGCGGAAAAATCTGTATTATTCAGCCCGGTTAAATGTGGAATCTGACAGAGAGAAGAGTTAAATCAGTGAAGCGCTTTTCAATTGGTGGTGTAAGACAGTGGCATTGGATAAGTGGCGCCGTGTGTTTGGTGGGGATGTGTTTGTTCGCCCTTACAGGAATAACACTGAATCACGCAGCCGATATTCCGGCGAATAGGGTGGTAAGCACGGTTGAGTCGCCCGTTTCTAATGACGTAGTCGCTGTTTTTCATAACTTGAGTCCGAGCAAGATGGCGATCCCTAACGTGCTTGTTGACTACATGGATGAGCAGCACAACGTTGTGCTTCCAGAAAGTGTAGAAGGGGAGTGGGACGGTATTGAGTTTTATGCCTCATGGCCTGGGCCCGGTGCGGATAGCTGGCTTGCGTTTGATATTGAGCTGGAATCTATCACCTATGAGAGCGTTGATAGGGGGTGGATAGCCTACTTTAACGACCTGCATAAGGGGCGAAACACGGGCTTGGCATGGCGATGGTTTATCGACGTCTTTGCCATTGCGTGCGTGATATTCAGCCTCTCAGGTTTATTGTTGTTGATGCGTCATTCAGCGAATCGTATATCAACCTGGCCTGTTACTGCGCTGGGGGTGTTGATCCCCTTTATTATTTTGTTGTTGTTTGTTCACTAAGTTTACTAACACAAGCAACGTGCATATTGCCCTTATATTGCAAGTGGTATGTGCATCAATTGTAGGAGTGTAATGATGAGTTCATGGAAAAATATAGCTATGTTAGGTACCGCAGTGACGCTGTGGTTGTCGTCTAACACGGCTATGGCAAATGAAGAAGCCGTTCTGAGCATAGATTTGCCAACGCTTGATGTAGCCGAATATCACAAGCCGTATGTTGCAGTGTGGGTCGAAGATGCTAAACGCAAAGCCACCCAAATCGCTGTATGGTATGACGTTGATAAGCGTGAACAAAAGGGAAAAGAGTGGTTAAAAGATCTTCGTCAGTGGTGGCGTCGAGGCGGTCGAAGCCTTGATTTGCCTTACGATGGGCTTACTAGTGCTACAAAAGGGCCTGGTCAATACACAATAGACACTCAGCTGAACACAGCACTCAAAAATATGCCTGCTGGTGAGTATACGCTGCGAGTAGAGGTATCTCGTGAGGTAGGTGGACGAGAAGTCGTCTCGCTACCTTTTGCACTGCCTTTATCTAAAAATGGATTTCCTATTGAAGCCAAAGGGACATCTGAAGTGGGGCGCGTTGCGCTTACCACCCATGGCGAATAGTAACAGGGAAGAGATATGAAACCTTCAATACGAGCAACAGCTTTTGCAATAAGCGCCTCACTAGCATTGTCTTTTTCAGCCAATGCACACCGAGCATGGTTACTGCCAAGTTCAACGGTACTTTCAGGTGATGATGCTTACGTTACCTTTGATGCCGCCATTTCAAACACGATTTTTCACCCTGACCATTTTCCAATGAGTGTGGATAATTTGGTGACTAGCGCGCCTAATGGTGACAGCGTGGATGTTGAGCATGTGTCACGTGGCAAATATCGTACTACCTTTGATTTACATCTGAAGCAGGAAGGTACTTATAAACTGGCTTCAGCGAGTTCAGGCTTGCGAGCATTTTGGCGAGATGACAACGGTGATCGCAAAATGTGGCCGGGACGCGGCCAGCCCTTTGTCGCAGCTCAGTTTGATTCTGCCGTACCCAAAAACGCCAATGAATTACGCGTAGTCCAAACGAGTCGCCGAGTGGAAACCTTTGTGACACTAGGAGCGCCTTCTACTGACAACTTTGCACCAACGAATATTGGCTTAGAACTCGTCGCTATCACGCACCCGAACGATCTATTTGCACAGGAAACTGCGCGCTTCTCACTATTGATTGATGGTGAAGTGGCCGCTGGTGCCGACATTGAAGTTGTGCGCGGGGGAATGCGTTATCGCAACGACCAGCAGCTTATGCAAATGAAATCAGATGACAAAGGGCAGTTTTCTATTACATGGCCAGAAGCCGGTATGTACTTTGTTGAAATCAGCTACCAAGACGGCAATGCGACAGCGCCAGCAACGATAAGAAGCGGAAGCTACTCTGCCACATTTGAAGTGCTGCCACTGTAGCGTCATGGCTCATTTAACATTCTAACTTTCACTATCTATAAGCACTATGACAGAAACACACCGCTACCTTATCGCCTTACTTTGTATTTTGTTTTATGCATTATGGGTAGCGGTGCTTTTTCACAAACATAAAAAAAAGCATAAAAGTAAGCACAGTGAAATTAGTCGAGAAAGCACGCTGGTGGTATACGCTAGTCAATCGGGCACTGCTGAAAAAATTGCGCAGGCAAAAGCCTCGCAGTTAGAGGGTTCAAATAGTGCACTTGTCGTTTCAATGGCATCTTTGTCGTTATCGTCTTTGCGCAGCGTGTCAAAAGCAATTTTCGTTGTGAGTACCTATGGTGAGGGAGAACCGCCCGATATGGGGCGCAAATTTAACCGGGCTTTGCAGCAAGCTACGCGGTCAAACAGCAAGCTACTGTCGCATTTACAATTTGAAGTAGTGGGGCTCGGTGACAGGCAGTACAGTGCATTCTGTCAATTTGCCGTAACGCTGTTTAAAGGGATTGAACAGCTTGGAGGTAATGCGGCCAAGCCATTGTTGAAGCTTGACGCAGGACGTGGAGAGCATCTCGTCTTTCTAAACAATACAAACAACGACGAGCATGATAAGGCGGCGCCAATGGTTTTGTCTAGTCGAACCTTGTTAAATGACAAGGGGCAACCAGATTCAAAGCAAAAGCTTTTCGCACTGTCGTTTACAGCACCGACCTCGCAAATTAGCGAAGGAAAAAGGCTTGTTCCAAATGTCTCCATGCACTGGAAGGCCGGAGATATACTCGATGTATTGGTCTATGAAGGTAGCTATACCAGTACGGGCGTTGTAGCTAATAGCAAACCCGTGGTGCGCTCGTACACCATCGCTTCTGTACCTGAAGAAGGTGACGTCAAATTAGTGGTTAGGCAGCTGGTTAAAGATGATGGTTCGCTAGGTGCAGGTTCAGGTTACCTAACTGAAAGCTTGCAACCTCAGCAGCAAGCCGTAGGCGTTATCCGCACACATGCTAATGCGAATATCAATAATCTTCACGCGCCGCTTTTGCTTATTGCTGCAGGTAGTGGTGTGGCGGGCATCAGAGCGCAGCTTGCCAAACGCGCATTGCTAGAAAACGCTGGGCCTGTTTGGATCCTGTTTGGAGAGCGTTGCCCCGATACAGACAATATCTTAGATAGCACTCTTTCTCCCTTTCATCAGTCGTCGTGCATATCCCATAAACACATCATTTACTCACAGTCACCACATGAGAAAGGATACGTGCAACATCTACTGCTACAACATTGTCACGGCATCCGCAGTTTCTTAGGCACTGAGGGGCTGGTGTATGTATGTGGTCGTTATGACACGATGGGTAAAGGCGTTGATACAGCGCTGTGTACGATACTCGGCGATGTTCAGTACCAAAAGCTCAACGAAGAACACCGTTATTATCGCGACTTATACTAAAACGTCGACCTAAACCGTACTTATTCCAAGACAGCGCTGAGTAAGGGGCAATATCATTTAGTTGTAATTAGACTTTAGTCTAATGATTTACCCTGCTTTTAAATACATGTTTAAATACGCGGCCTAGTAACCTACTTCACCTAGTTAGTAAGGTTTTTGCGCATGCTATACACTTTTGCTTACTTGGTTATTCACGCAGAGCGGCAAGAATAGGGTCTCTCTAATTCATTGTAAGTTGTTGAGGTATATGCAATTTGCAGGTTCGACCTTTAAGCACTATAAAGTGATGTAGTGTATACAAAAACAACAAATAGGACGACAGTATGCAGTCTATTGCCATAGTAATTCTGGGCATCATTGGAATGATGTTCGGTTGGTTTGTTTATTCAAAATTTATCGCAAACCGTATTTTCAAATTGGATGATAGCTTTGTAACGCCAGCGCACACCGAACGTGATGGTGTCGATTTTGTGCCCACCAATAAGGTGGTGCTATGGGGCCACCACTTTACTTCGGTAGCTTAGCGCTGCGCCGATAGTAGGGCCCGCTATCGCGGTTTATTGGGGGTGGGTGCCCGCTGTGCTTTGGGTCGTGTTTGGCACTATTTTATTTGCAGGTGTACACGACATGGGCGCACTTTGGGCCAGTGCTCGCCACAAAGGCAAGTCAATGGGCGCGCTGTCAGAGAGCGTCATTGGTAAACGGTCTCGGTCTTTGTTCATGATTGTCGTCTTCCTTGTGTTGCTGATGGTAAATGCGGTGTTTGGTGTAGTCATTGCCAATTCATTTGTCTCTCAACCCAACGCGGTGTTCCCTGCATGGACAGCCATTGTTGTCGCCTTGGTCATTGGGCAGTTGCTAAAGCGAAACTTCAGCTTAATCCCTCTGTGTATCGTAGGTATTTTAGTGCTTTACGCATCGGTTTATGCAGGAAGTTATATTCCTTTAAGCTTGCCTGAAACAATGTTTGGGCTTGGTGACAAGGCAAACTGGATCCTAATCTTGTTTGTTTACGCGGCCATAGCCTCTTTATTGTTTAGGTGTGGATGCTGTTGCAACCGCGCGATTTTATTAATGGTATGCAGTTGCTTGTGGGACTGTTTTTACTTTATGGCGCTGTATTCTTTTCACTACCAGACATTACTGCCCCCGCGTTTAATACGCAAACTGCGGTCGATACGCCAAGTCTTATTCCGCTATTGTTCGTGACGATCGCTTGCGGCGCTGTATCGGGCTTCCACGGTATTGTGTCGTCAGGCACCAGTTCTAAACAATTAGACAAAGAGACCGATGCGCGTTTCGTTGGCTATCTTGGCGCGGTAGGTGAAGGTTCACTTGCGCTCATTACCATTGTTGCAGTAAGCGGCGTTGCGTTTGCAGCCTCTCCTGAGGAATGGCATGAAGTATATAGTCATCTTGGTGCGGGTAGCGTAGGGGCTTTTATTACAGGTGGAGCCAACTTAATCCAACAAGGTTGGGGTCTACCTGTGGACTTCTCCTCTACTATTCTCGCGGTTATGGTTGTCTTGTTTGCTTAAGCACGACGATGGACTCGGGCGTTCGTCTTCAGCGCTATATTATTCAAGAGTGGGGAGATATCTACTCTATTAGCGCGTTAAAAAATGGTGTGGTAGCCACCCTAGTGGCGGTAGGTTGTTGTCTGCTGCTTGCGTTCGGTGCGGGTGGCTCATCAGGTAGCGGCGGAATGATCATTTGGCCTCTGTTTGGCTCAACCAATCAAATATTGGCTAGTCTGACATTGTTGGTTATTTCGGTCATGTTAATTAAGCTTGGTCGCCCTGCGCGGTATACCCTTATCCCTATGGCATTCGTGTTGGTCATGGCGTTTTTTGCTGGCCTGATCAAACTTAAAGAGTACTACATGGCAGAAAACTACCTATTAGTATTTTTAGATGCCGTAGTGTTGGTGGTATCGGTACTGGTTATGCTGGAAGCGTTCTCGGTAGTGTCGAAACTTAAAAAAGAAAAAGATTTGTAACCTTCATTCTTTTTTCATGGTTGACCTCGTCATTTGAACATCATTTCGAGATAGTCAACATTCGGCCAGCGCATTTGCGCTGGCTTTTTTATATCTATAAGACGCTCTGTATAGTGTAAAAAACGCTTTGCTTTTAAAGCGCACTAACGATACCTGTGGGCATTTTCTGAAAAAGGGATTATCTGATAGTATCAGGGGGGCAGTGTTGATTTACCCATGCAAAAGTAACGGTTTGTTCCACGAGGCGGTATGTCAGAGATTCTATTACTAGGTCAAAACTTTTTGTCGCTCTTTGTTGAGTCAGCGCCATGGTTATTGCTCGGCTTACTTGTCGCGGGCATTATGCATGAGCTTGTGCCTGTTTCGTTTCTTGAAAAGCACATGGGAAATGAGTCTCTGTCGTCGATTAGCAAAGCCGCCGTAATTGGCGCACCGCTGCCACTGTGCTCTTGCGGTGTCATTCCCGCTGCGCTTGGACTTAGACGCAGCGGCGCATCTAAGCCATCTACAATATCGTTTTTAGTATCAACACCTGAAACAGGTGTCGATAGTGTATCAGTGTCGTACGCGTTACTTGGACCATTGTACGCAATAGTAAGGCCTATCACAGCAGTAGTGAGTGCTGTCTATGCGGGCATAATGGTACGTGTTTTCGACAGTGTTTCTACTGACAAAAACAGTGGGCAATCAATGCCACAACACCATGAAGGTGAACACAGCTGTTGTGCTAGCGAAGCACCAGCACCGAGAAAATCTGACAGTGAGGCGCACTGTTGCTCAAGTGAAACTTCCTCACATCATGATGCAGCTAAGCCCCTATTTACGGCAAAGACCAAAGCTGTCTTGAGCTTCGCCAGTGGTAAGTTACTGGAAGATATAGTGGTATGGCTACTCATCGGGTTGGCGCTTGCTGCGGCCATTAAAACATGGGTACCTACAGATTTTCTAACGCAGTGGGGAGATGGATTTCTAGCCATGATGATTATGGCAGTCATTGGTATCCCAATGTACATTTGCGCGACTGCTTCAACACCTATCGCAGTTGGTTTTCTTGCAGCAGGGCTTTCCCCTGGTGCGGTATTGGTATTCCTAATGGCGGGTCCTGCTACAAACGTTTCCACTATGGGCATGATCAGACAAGAAATGGGTAACCGCACATTGCTGCTTTATTTGTTTAGCGTGATGTCGGCCAGTATCGGTTTTGGCTATGCACTTAACTATATAGTGCAGGCATTCTCTTTGGAACACATGATCAATATGGAAAGCCACCTCCATGAGCACGGCGCCAATGTGCAAGTTATTTACGCACTGTGTGCCATTGTCTTATTTGTGCTCATAGTAAGGTTAGCCATACTGAAATGGCGAATGGCCCGTCAACACCAGCATGACCACTCAACATGTTGCAGCTAATGAGTCGCAAGGTCTTGTAACACTTATTTGTTCAGCAAGCTTGTATATTGTGTGCTGTCACTCATAATAGTCCCTCGCGTTTTTTGTACGCTCTAAATGGAGTTGGAAACCATTCATGTTTTTACTTGTTGTGTACGTCTTTATAGCCTTGGGCTTCTCATTTCTTTGCTCGATTGCCGAAGCTGTCATACTCAGTGTGTCATCGGCTTATATTTCGGTATTAGAAAAAGACGGCAAACCAAGCGGTGCGTTACTTAGGTCGCAAACCGATAATATTAATACGCCTCTTTCGGCCATTTTGACGCTTAACACTATTGCCCACACTATGGGAGCAGCTGGTGCGGGCGCGCAAGCTGCAGCGGTTTTTGGTGAAGCGTATTTAGGGGTAATATCAGCCGTACTCACATTACTTATTCTTGTGTTTTCAGAGATCATTCCCAAAACACTAGGTGCGACATACTGGCGTTCGCTTGCGCCAGCGACGGCGTATTTCTTAAAGTACCTATCAATGGCGCTCAAGCCCTTTGTCAAAATGTCGGAGCTACTTACCCGTAGTTTCAAAGAAGACAGTCCGCTACGAGGGCTAAGTCGAAGCGAGCTTCACGCAATGGCCGAGCTTTCTGGGCAAGAAGGACAGTTAGCAAATCATGAAGCGGCCTTCTTGCAAAGCTTGTTAAGCCTTCACGAATTGAAAGTGAAAGATGCCATCACCCATCGAACAGCACTGTTTTCCGTGTCAGAGTCAATGACGGTAGAAGCCTTTTTTCATAAGCATGCGAACATTGAATTCTCGCGTATTCCTGTTTTTGAAGACAATGACTCGGAAAACATCACCGGGTTTGTCATGCGTTCAGATCTGCTCGTTGCTCAAGCTAGGGGAAACACAGACAAGCCGCTGTCGGAATATGCAAAAGACATGGTTACTGTGCTTAACACAATGCCGCTAAGTGTCACCTTTGAGCACTTTATCAATAAGCATGTTCATATGTTGCTGGTAGTTGATGAATACGGCGGCTTGGAGGGTGTGTTAACACTCGAAGATTTGCTTGAGCGGTTACTAGGTGTTGATATTGTTGACGAAAAAGACACCACGGTCAGTATGCGTCGCCTCGCGAAAATGATGACGAAGCGAAAAGAGCAAATGATGATCAAGAACGTGCCTGATGCTTCTTTTGAACAACAAAGCAAAAAGCGCTAAATTAAGACTAACAGCAGTAGTTAAGCTCGCGTCTACACTTAGAGGCGATGCTTCGACGCGTAAATGATTATCACGTCGGCGACAAATTAAGGACGATTTATAATGCAAGACAAACAAAACTCTATACCACAGCGCGCAATGCGTGCTCCTCTTTTATTGAAAACATCACTTTTGTTAAGTGGCCTGCTGATGACTGGCTTGGCAACGGCACAAGAACTTAGCCTTCCATGTGATGAAGCTGAAGAAAAAGTCAAAGCTAATACCGCAAAAGATGAAGTAAAACGAATCTCGGCTTTTCAGCCTGCGCAAATACGTAAACGTGTCAATCCTGAATACCCTGTAGAAGCTGCTCGACGAGGCCAAGAGGGTTGGGTAAAAATGAGCTATGTCATAGACGAAGAGGGCAATGTTCAAGACCCCGTTGTTGATGATTACAGTGGGAATCGCGCTTTTCGACGCAAGGCGCTGAATGCCATCAAACGCTGGACGTTTGAACCTGCAATGAAGAATGGAGAGCCTACTCAGCAATGTCATCAGGCTGTTCAATTCGACTTTTTGGTAGGCGGAGAGCGTGGTGCAACCCGCAGCTTCATAAGCGCTTATAAAGACGTAGATGCTATCTATCAACAAAGTAAATATGTTGAAGCAGACGAAGCCCTTGAAAGCTTGCACGCAAGAAACAACCTCAATCGTTATGAAAATGCTTGGCTGTGGAATTTGGATGCGCTTATTGCGAGTGGTTTAGAGGACTGGAGTCGCGAGCTAAGTAGCTTTTCCCGTATGCTGTCAAGCAATGGGGGAGGTGACGGCAAGAACAATGTCTTTGGTGATAACCACATTGCTTTTGTTCATCAGCGCATGGTCATTCTGGCAAGTCAGCTAGGCCTGTATGCAGACGCACTTGATTATTTTGAACGCTTGGAAGAAATGGAAGATCAGCAAGAAAGGCTGGACGAAATTAAGCCATTAATAAGCAAGGTGCAGGAACATATCAATTCAAACAATAATATTCGTGTTGCTGTGACCATCGACGAAGGCGGTAACTGGTTTCACACCCTTGTGAGAAATCAGTTTGCATTCGATGCTATTGACGGTGAGCTAGACACGGTTGAAGTGCGATGCGAGTCTCACCGAGAAAAATTCACAGTAGCTGAAAACCACGTCTGGAAGATCCCAGAAAGTTGGGGGCAATGCAGAGTCTTGGTTGAAGGGCAAGAAAACACAGCCTTTAACCTTGTAGAGGTTGCACAGAGCTAGAGCCTTAAAGTCAAGGCAACCTGTAGCAAGTTTTCTGTGTAGCTTGTATTGCTCTGGAAAAACGTTAGGTTGTCTTGATCGCCCCTGTTAGTTTGCCATTCAGCAGTTACCGCGACATTTTCACTGAAGTCGTAACGCGTGGTGAGTGTGAGGGCGTGACCCTGGCTGTCGTTTGGGTCGTACATTGTCTGGTCAAGGTCAATAGTAGGGAGGCTGTTCATGAAACCATTTATGAAACTATTTGTTATCCTTGCGGTTACCGCGGCTGGGATAACTGCTTGGAGCTTTTTAAGTCGTGGGTCTGATAACGGTGAGGTTAGTTTAGAGAAGTTGGCTCCTGAGCATACCAAAGACTCAGAGAAAACTGCTCAGCTACAAACAACTACAAATTCAGACTCCAAGATAGTTGCTCTAAAGAAACAGGCTAGTATCAGGGCCACAGAGATAGCGAATATAACCGGGTCTAACAAAGATAAAAGTCTTACTTATGAAGATAACTGGTGCATAGCTTCGGAAGATTTACTGGAAGATGATGAGGACTATGCAGCCAGCCAGCTCAGCGAATGGCAGTTGTCTAGGGGCCGAGCAATTGCGCGAGGCGGCAAATTAAACGAGCTTATGGATGGCTTGGGTCATCGGACTGGTGAGTTTCCAGGGGTGAACGACGAATATCTCATACCTTATAAAGAAGCTGATAGAGAGACACTTATCCGCTTGGGCTGGGATGAGGATGATAAGTTTGCATTAATCACAATCGTGAAGTCACCAGACATACAAATGTTTGATGATCAGACTAAATTGGAGGCTGCCAAACGTCTTGTCATGTTAGGCGATACTGCTCACGGATTGAATCGATTAGTTATAGAAAATATGGCACTTGCAAACGAAGCCAAAAGAACCAAAAGGGGCATCCCTAAAAAGCATGTCAAGCAGGCTTTAGCATGGGTTGAATTTGGTATGAAGAGAAACGACCCTGGTAGTTTGGCCGTTTTTATGGATTTTACCAATAACTTTAGAGACCGCCTCAGCGGTTTTAATCCAGACACAGAGCTCACTCATGAAGACTTCGCTGATATAGAGAAAATGGCAGATCAAATATATCGTGACATTGATAATGCACGTGTTGATAAGGGATTGCCAAGCTTCGAGGATTTGGAAGAACCAAAAGTTGCTCTTACTCATTACGATAAAAAAGTAGCGTCCTTCTACCTTGAATATCCTTCTTTGATGGCTGACGGGTTGTTTCCAGCAAGTTGGAAAGAAAAGTACTTCAAAAAAACACCGTGCGTTGAACGACACTTAGCAAGACATGATTTTTTGGTTTCTGATTTACCAGCAATTAAACAGCAGATATCAGCGCTTGCAAAAAGTGAACAATGATTAATTGAACGATGCGACAAAATTATTTGATAGAAATACCTACTATTAACGACAATAGAAAGGGTGGCTCTTCGGAACTAAATAAACAAAGAGGCTCCGACTAGAGCCTTAAAGTCAAGGCAACCTGTAGCAAGTTTTCTGTGTAGCTTGTATTGCTCTGGAAAAACGTTAGGTTGTCTTGATCGCCCCTGTTAGTTTGCCATTCAGCAGTTACCGCGACATTTTCACTGAAGTCGTAACGCGTGGTGAGTGTGAGGGCGTGACCCTGGCTGTCGTTTGGGTCGTACATTGTCTGGTCACGGTCAATAACTTGATACCAATCTGCTCTTGCGGCAAATGTCCATTGGCCCATGTCATAAGCGGCAGCAACGTAAGCACTTATAAAATCATTATCTACAATATCACTGCCCATAAGCGTGTTGCCCGCTAAAAACTGAGAGAATACTGTTAAGTTTTTCTTCGCCATGTAGCGAAGTGTGAGTGAGTGAAAGCGAGTATGCCACGCGTAGATACGGTCTGGATCTAAAATTTTGGGGTCCGCGTTGTTGTCATAGTAATAGTATTTCACTTCTGCATTGCGTTTATGAGCAACGTGAGCACCAACATAATATCCAACGCGAGTATCAATTTCCCTGAAAGGATCTGTCCAGGCGGGGGCATTGAGACCGCTTTCATTAACCACCCAAGGAAGTGGTGCAAAATTAACGCGATCATTTAATAGCGATTGCTTAGGTCATGTAATGCAAACCCACGCCAAGAAAGCAGTGTTCCCGTTGTATCGTTACCTTTAAACACGCTGGCGAGAAGTTTCCAAGACCAATTGCTGCGTACCTGCCTACCGTTTTGTCGGAGGCTGAACTCAACACCTCCTGTGCGCAGTTCTTCGCCAATCCAGCTATTGATTGCAGAGTTAGTAAGAAAATGAGGAGAAAGCCAACCAATATCAGTATTTTCAGCTGAAAGGGCAGGATAAAACATGCCTATCTTCACTTCAGGTTTAATGCTTGAAGCCGTCAAGGGACGATATTTTGCATACAGTTGCGAGATGCCCGCACGTTGTTCACCATCACTATATGCGTTGAGTACCCCGGCTATGCTCCAGTCATTCGTAACTTGCTGCTCTGTTGCCAGCACCGCTTGAGAAAGGTGGATGCCGTCGCCATCAAACCGTTGGTGGCTAGTCCCTTTTTGCTGAAAACTTGTCGCGTCATCTTGTGCGCTGTACGTGCCTCTGATCAACACGTCAGTTTTTGCCATTGCGCTGAACGCGCATGACACGCACACTAAACCCGCTACAAATTTACCCGCAATACGCATCAATAATCGCCAAATCCTGAGTCAAAACCGTCATCAACAGGAATTGCAGCATCCAGCTGCCATGTTAATGTTGTCGCGTCGTCTACCACTAATTGTTGCGTAGGAAACGCTGATTCACCATCTACCATAGGGTGCCAAAACCGAACGCGATATTCGCCTTTTGGCAGCTGCAAGGCAATGGAGCCGGAATCATCGGTTTTACCGAAGAACGGTGAATCAGACACGATAATATAACCCAGCATCCAATCGTGAATGTTACAGCCAATATCTACGACCCCTGGAGTTTCAAAGTTCAGTGGTTCTGCAGTGAATTCTTTATAAAGTTTTAATTCGAATTGCTTCACGGGGGAAAAAGAGTAGACGTGATGAAACAAGTTATCGGCGTTTGGAAACGAAATGTCGGTGCCCGTGCGCACTACCAGCACATGAGGAACAAACTGTTTATCTATTTGATTCATGACAGCAGGAGGCCGGGTAGGCACGTCATTCTCGTTTATATCAAATAGAGGTTCAAATATAAACACGCCATCGCGCACGCTTGATGATTCACTGTCGCTCAGTTTTATTGTCAATGAGACCGGTTCTTCCGCGCGTGCTGTTGCGCTTAAGTGGGACAGAAGACCCAATACAATTACCACAAAAATCTTTTTCATTTGGACGCCATATTAAGAACATTAAAATGGTGTGCTTTCGCAAAACAATAAACACCCCATAAGACTAACTCACATTACTTGAAAAGACCTTATTTAGCGTCAAATTATTTCATGTTTGCAAAGGGAATGATGCCGTGGCAACTACGCCTGATTGGTCCTCTTTGTTGTCAAGTGACAAGGTACCTTTGTGAAAAGCCATGATCATATTGGCAATGTAAAGACCTAGACCTAAATGCGGTGACTGCGCCGCGTTTTGCACGTCGTTTTCTTTTCGAACGGATACCATAGACTGTAAAAGCTGTGTCTTCATTCCTTCTGGCAGCAGGGGGCCGGGATTACTTACACGAAGTAGCACTCGCCTGTCTTTCTTTTCAAGCGAAATAGCGATGTTGTCATCAAGGTCGCTAAAATCTACCGCGTTTGAAATAATCTTATCGAACAGTTGTGCGACCAGCTCGGGCGAACCATTTACAGTTAGTGCCGCCTGCGTAGCCTGAAACGACCACTGCCGCTTGGTATAAGTATGCCGATAACCCTCTATACAACCTGCAATGACCTCGACAAGGTTAAAAGGCTCTAAATCTTCTTGAGCGATAGCTTGTTCGAGGCGTGTCGCTTCGCTCATACTATTTAATATAGTACTTAGTCGATTAACACCCGACTGTGCCCGCTCAACAAATACCGCTTGCTGCTCACCATCATTAACATGCGACAACATGTCGAGGGATGATTTTACTACGGCGATAGGAGTTCTTAGTTCGTGAGATAGGCGTGACGCCATGTTTTCCAAATAAGAGTTGTACTGCTGAAGGCGTGAGAGCACATCAGAAAAAGAGCGAGACAGATCACCGATTTCATCCCGTTGATTTGATACAGGCAATTCGCCAATAATTTTGCCATTATCGTCAATCACCGCTTCTGTACTGTCGCGCAATGCGCGTATGCGACTTGATATGCGGCTAGCAAAGAGTAAAAGGCCCAAGGTTCCCAATAACATAACGGCTAAAATAACGTGAAACAGCTGCTCTAGTGCCCGGTTGCGAAGCGTGCGTATACCATTGGTGGTTTGCTCAACAATGACAGCACCCATCACACCGCCATCAATGAAGATAGGGTAGGCTGCAGATAGAATAATGGCTTTATTGTCAGGCGATAATCGCCAAAGTGAGTCTGGTTGCCCGTTTAGTGCTGTGCCGATATCTTGGCCCACGAGTGCATAGGCATCGTCAAGTTCGTCAATGAAGTCAGCGGGAGGTCTCGTCAATATTTGATAATAAATTGGTAGTAACCACTCACTCTCCACCCACTCCCATGCTGCAAAAGACGGTGCGTCTTGCATGGTAACTTCAATTCCAGTCGCCGACTGAATGTCACCCGCTCTAGCCAACACTCGCTTGTGCTTGTCGACCACCCATACGCGAGAATCAGCATATTTTAAACCAGCGAGAATGCGCTCAATTTCAGGTGAGGGGGTAATAACCGTGCCTAACTCTTTCAGTTCTTTAGTATTAGCTGTGCCTAGCGCATACTGCTTGGCTCGTGTTATCGGGTCATCGACATCGACAATAGTGAAAGCCAGGCCATGCGGTTGTCATCGATAATGGAAATCTAAGCTCTATATTGTAACCGTTTGCAGTTTCCTGCCATCGCCCTTGAATTGAAAGTGCATTCTCTACTGCACGTGTTGTATTTGTTGAGTTAGCAAGTTTGTAAGCATTTACCCATCCACTCTCGTAGGGAGCTACTACGTAACGGGCCAGTGTGCCTTCAAGTGTTTCCATTCCAATAAGAAGGTGATCGTCGGTTTCTACACTTAAGCTGTTAGGTTGACGCCACAAAAGCGTATCGTCAGATACCTCAAACATGACATACAAAAACTGACCGTAGCGACCGACCATGTGCTTAAAAGACAGGCTGGTGGGTTCTCCTTGGTTGTCATCGTAGTATTCGATGACTTCGCGACTGCCGTATGTGCTAACAAGTTCGTCGACCTGCTGCCAATCATTAAGCTCGCCATCTAAGCGAATTGGAGAGGGAATTGGTGGGGCGTACAAGTCGGTGCCAGGCCTCACATCTTGTAAGTAGGCAGACTGACTGTCGAATAAAGCGGGGCGCTCGTGAAGGGCAGTAGCTACTGCGCGTGCAGTACCTATCATGGTTTGCTCTTGCCCGTTTCTTAAGTATTGTTCTAGTTCCCACACATACTTGTAACCTAAGTAAGGAATGGTGAACAAAAACAACGACAGCAATAAAAGCTGTACGCGAATAGAGAAGCGAAACCGCATTAAAAGCACCTACTCAACAACCTTTACCTCTATAGTTGCCAGCGGTAACCCATACCATAGACGGTATCGATATGGTCAAAGCGAGGGTCTAATTGTACAAACTTTTTGCGCATGCGCTTAATGTGGGAAGTGATAGTAGTATCGTCTACCACCATACGTGACTCGTCCATCAGTTGTTGACGGCTTTTTACGTGCCCGGGGCGTTTGATCAGCGCGTGGAGCATCCAAAATTCAGTCACCGTTAATAGCACAGGCTGGTTTTGCCAACTCACCGTCATGCGTGAAACGTCCACCTTAAGATCGCCAACCTTAAGCTCGTCTTTTTGATCACTGGGCGCCGACAACAAATCAGTACGACGAAACAGTGCCGCAATTCGCGCAAGCAAGTGTGCCATGCTGATATCTTTGGTTAGATAGTCATCCGCCCCCATTCGTAAACCGCTAATGGTGTCTACATCATTGTCTCTGGCGGTAAAGAAAATAATGGGTAGTGTCTGTGATAGGCCCCTAAGTTGTTGGCACAGCATAAAGCCGCCCTCTATTTCGTCTTTAAGACCGATATCGATTATGGCTAAATCTGGCAATGTATGGTTAAAAGCTAGCGCTGCTGATGGCCTATCATCATAAGCATTCACGCCATACCCTTGTGCTTTCAGCGCCATAATATAATTTTCCCTAATGGCTGCATCATCTTCTACTAACGCAATAGTTTTAGGCATACCTTTTATCCGTATTTGATTTCCGATAATTGTGCACACTATACCTTTGACGCGACAACATTGCTCAAGTTCGACATAAAATCCACAAGAGCGCCTCATTTACGCCATATTTGACGCTTTACATCATGACATTTCCTCGATTTAACGCTTTTTTGGCCATGTAAGCTTGGTTTACTAGCCCTAAGTAACGCAATTCACTATTACCCTTTGCGCTGTGCGTTACCCCAACGACGCACAGCGCCTTTTTATGAGGAATCGTCATCATGACAGCTACAAAAAAAATGACTGTGACTACGCTTATGGCATTAACTGCATTATCGTTAAACGTGTCGGCTGCGACTGTTAAGCCATCTAATGCGCCATCGCAGGCAAACAATGTTTCGCACTCACAGCAAGAGAAAGAGTCAGCGTCGGCTGTCGTCGGGCTTGGCAGCGGATTGGTCATTGGCGCCATTGTTGCTGGCCCAGCGGGCGCAGCCGTTGCAGGTATTTTAGGAGCGCTCATCGGTGAAAACTCATCCCAAGAGTTGGCACTTAACGAGAGCAATGCTGAACTGGCAAAGCTGTCTTTAGTTCGCGAAGAAAATTCGACGTTACTAGCGGCAAATCAAGAGATGGAAAAACAGCTTATGATGTCCAAAGTTGCCTACGAGGAATCGTTGTCGGTCGCCCCAGCACCCACCCTAAAAAGCAGTATTCAGTTTAAATCAGGATCAGTAGTTGTTGAGCCTGTGTATGACGATCAACTAGCCCTTGTCGCCAGTGCTCTTAAGCGAAACGAGAAGCTTACAGTGCGATTAACGGGACAGGCAGATCAGCGCGGCGACGCTCAGTTTAATCAAGCATTGTCTATGCAAAGAGCGCTTAGCGTGAAAAAGCAGCTTACGGAATTAGGTGTGCCAAGTGAGCAAATTATGACGGTCGCGGTCGGTGAGTCTCAAAGTACTGAAAGCGAGCATGAAGGCATTTTCTTTGACAGAAAAGTAGAAATGGAAATTGCAGAGCGTGCGCTTAGGTGTTAATGAGTCACAACGCACACTAGCTCTGCGTGCTTTAAAAGGATTGGCAGGTGGCCTACTTAACGTGTTTGCCGCCGGTCCATCCGCCCTGTGCCAATACATCGTCACCTAACGCTTTGGGTGACGACTCTATTTCTGTCGCCATCGAGTCGTTCCAGCGATTTAAAAAGCCATAAAGACTCACGGCCCCGAGAATTTCTACAATCTCTTCTTCACCCCAATGCTTGCGCATGGCTGCCATCAAGGGAGCATCAACTGCATTGGGTACGCTGCCTGCTGCTAGCGCAAAATCGAGGGCTACACGCTCTGCTTCTGTGTAGAGTGGGCTGGTTTGATATTCCCACACAGCCGCTACTTTTTCGTCGCTAATACCATGAATACCAGCGGCAATAAGGGAATGCGCTTCGCAGTACTGGCATCCCGCTGCGCGACTCGCAAAATGTGCGATAAGTCGTTTAAACCCGCCGTCGACGACGCTACCTTCACCCATCACGCCTTTGGTCAATGCTGCGAAGCCTTTTACCATTTCAGGCTTGCGCTGCATGGTTAATAGGCTATTTGGAATAAACCCCAAAATATCGATAAATACGGCAAAGTCGTCGGCCAGTTCAGGAGTAGTTTCAGGTGGCAGTGGTGACAAAAGAGGGTCAAGTGACATAAGCGATTCCTTGTTTTTTATTATCGTGTTGTACGTTATTGTTTCTTGCACTCGTATAGAGATGATTCATAGGTTGGGGCTTGAAAAGCACACTTTTTGTACCCACATACCTTGCTGTATTTAATCGTTAAAAACAATCGCTAGATCGCGCATGCGTTCTATTGGCAGTACGTTTTACGTTACACTTGTGCCCCTAGCACAGGTATTCGTCAGCACATACCAGGCATTGTCGGTTTTAGCCGCGATTGTATCTCACCACAGCGAGTAGGCTGTGACCAATAACACAGGCAAATCATGAAAGCGTTGGATATTAAAGGGTTACAGAAAACCTATAAGGGTGGCGTACAAGCGCTAAAAGGCGTCGACCTAACTGTAGAACAAGGCGACTTTTTCGCACTGCTTGGACCTAACGGGGTAGGTAAGTCCACCACCATTGGAATCATTAGCTCACTGGTTAATCAAAGTGAAGGCAGCGTATCGGTTTTTGGTTATGACTTAAATACGCAGAAAGAGCAGGCTAAAGCATGTATTGGACTTGTTCCCCAAGAATTTAATTTCAATCAATTTGAGACAGTACTTCAAATTGTTTTAAACCAAGCAGGCTATTATGGTGTCCCGCGTAATGTCGCAAAAGAGCGGGCTAAAAAGTACCTCGACCAACTAGATTTGTGGGATAAGCGCGACGCCAGAGCTCGTGAGTTGTCAGGGGGGATGAAGCGCCGCTTGATGATAGCGCGAGCCTTGATGCACGAACCTAAACTACTCATTCTTGATGAGCCAACAGCGGGTGTAGATATTGAAATTCGTCGTTCTATGTGGGGCTTCTTAGAAGAAATAAATCGCCAGGGCATAACCATTATTCTGACTACGCACTACCTAGAAGAAGCAGAGATGTTGTGTCGCAACATCGCCATAATCAACAAAGGTATCATTGTTGAAAATACCAGTATGAAAGCGCTGCTTGCCAAGTTGAGCCTTGAAACATTCGTGCTGGATATTAAAGTCCCTGATGGGCTTGAAGCAATTAAGCTAGCAGGTTTTGAGTACCGTTTGTTGGACGATCACACGTTAGAAGTGGACGTTGAAAAAACAGAAGGGCTGAACCCTGTATTCACGCAGCTTAGCGATCAAGGCGTTCAAGTAATGAGTATGCGAAATAAATCAAACCGGTTAGAAGAATTGTTTGTACGACTCGTAGAGTCGGCAAAACAAGCTGGCTAGCAACAGGTTTAACAAGCACGGTATTAAGACAGTGAAGACAGAAACCACAGAAATGAATACGCAAGAAAACACCAGCTGGTTAAAGCAAAACTATGTTGCGCTGACTACTATTTGGATAAAAGAATGCACGCGATTTTTACGCATATGGGTGCAAACTTTGGTTCCCCCGCCATTACTATGAGCCTCTATTTTGTCATTTTTGGCAGCCTTATTGGTAACCGCATTGGTGAAATGGGTGGTTTTACCTACATGGAGTTTATTGTTCCAGGCCTCATTATGATGTCGGTTATTACAAACTCCTATGCAAACGTGTCGTCGTCATTTTTTAGTGCGAAGTTCCAACGCAATATTGAAGAATTATTGGTATCGCTTGATGCCAACCTCAGTGATTATCTTGGGGTACGTGGGAGGAGGCGTAGCGCGCGCTATTTTAATCGGTATCATCGTAACCTTGGTGTCACTGTTCTTTGTTGATGTATCAATTCACAACTTGGGCATTATTGCACTAACACTACTACTCACATCGACACTGTTTGCCACAGCAGGGCTAATTAACGCTGTATTCGCAAAAACTTTTGACGACATTAGTGTAGTTCCTACCTTTGTTCTGACACCGCTTACTTACCTTGGCGGCGTATTTTACTCGTTGTCGCTACTGCCTGAATTTTGGCAATGGGTAAGTAAAGCTAACCCCGTTGTGTATATGGTTAATGGCTTCCGCTATGGCTTCCTGGGTGTATCAGACGTCAATGTCACCCTTTCATTAGGTCTGCTGGTGGGCTTCAATGCAGTATTGTTTAGCGTAGCGTACTACCTTCTGAAAACTGGTAAAGGTATTCGTAGTTAATGGCAAGTGGTAACTCTCGCGGCATCACAACGTCGCAGGTAGGTGTTCATGATAAGTTAGATGAACTTGTTGTGAAATATCGGGAAAGCGAGAACAAGCGCCCAGTCAGTGCCCATACACAAACGGCATTTGACGAGGTATGTGATTGGCTCAGCGACTACGATGGTGATGTCATACTCGACTCATGTTGTGGTGTTGGGGAAAGTACAGCTAATTTGGCCAGTGCAAACCCACATGCCCGCGTTATCGGTATTGATAAGTCTGCACTGCGTGTAGATAAACACGCGCATTATCAGGTTCAAAGTGATAATTACCGAGTGATCAGGGCCGATGTGAATGATTTTTGGCGTTTAGTTCAACAGTCGAATTGGAATATCACGCAGCACTATTTGCTATATCCCAACCCTTACCCTAAGAAGACGCAAGTGCAAAAGCGTTGGCATGGCAGTGCCGCCATGGTTGACCTAATGACCATCACACCGAATATCGAGGTACGCAGCAATTGGCTTGTATATCTAATGGAATTTGCAAAAGCTGCTAAACACTATGGATTGGTGTCAGATCTCGTTGAAGTGACAGGCGATATGCATATGACCCCGTTCGAACGAAAATATCGTTCTAGTGGGCAGTCGTGCTGGAAGCTCAAGTGTCGCAGCGATGAAGATTAATAATTAGCAGCACAAATAAATAGCAAATTGAGAGCAGAAAACGTTGCAGCAGAGCCCCTAATGACTTTGCTGCGCAGTTCTCACATTGGCCATAGGCGGGCTAAATACATAACCTTGTGCATAGCGTATGGGAAGGCGTTTTACGCGCTCTAGCAGGGTTTCGTCTTCAACGTGTTCCGCAATAACGTTTACGCCATGTTGCTGGCACAAGCCGAGTAGATAATCGACGTATTCGCGCACAGCGTCTTGTTCGTCGTAATGCCGAATTAAGCCGCCCGCCAATTTTATACCTCGTACCTAAGCACATTCATTAATGCGCGAATGTTACCCGGACATGACCCTACATTATCAATAAAAACACCCAGGCCTGCGTGCATGCTTTTATCGATAAATTTGACCAACTGTTGCTTGTTTGAAAGTGCGGTAGACGCTGTCACTTCAATGCTTACACGTTCTGGGTTCGGGTAGTTGGCTAAGTGCGCCATTAGGGTATTGATCAATTCCTCGTTGTGAAGATCTTTTGCAGTAATATTGATGTTCCACGGAATATTTACATCATGAAAATAGCTGGCGCACTGAACAAACATATTAGCTGCCAAGGTATTCACATGGTGTTCTCGTTCCAGCAAATATAAAAACTCGCTGGGAAGAAACGTTTTGTCTCCCTGAGTGATAAGCCGCGCCAAACATTCATATCGCCATACCCCCTGACTGTCTAGGTCTACGATGGGTTGGAAGTAGGGAACGATGTCATCAACAGTGAATGCTTCAGATATTTCACGTATGGGCATAAACTACCAGCCTCACTTTTTCGTATTTATTCATAAATAAAATATAGCAGCAATGCGCCAGTATGCGTGAATTAACGCGAAATAGAATTAAATGGACTACAGATTGCCTTAAATGGGCATGCCAAGCACTTGGCGAGAATTGCATTCTGATGTAAAGTGCGTCACCTGAAAGTATTGTGATTAGTTTCAGGTTTGGCAACGAATGGACCATGTCAATGCTAAGCGGTCGTCCTAAACAGTCAGCCTTTAGAGAAAAAGGTGTACGTCGCTAGCGCAAAAGGAAAGTAAGTGTCAGGCTAGGTCCCCAACAAAAACCGCCTGTTGATTTCGCCACGTGGCGAAACGTGTGTATGTTTGATGAGTGAGGTGTGTTGAGTGGGTGAAGCGCAAGTTAGTTTAGAGCACTTGTTTAGGGTCTTTACCAAGCCTGAACACAAAGACTCAAAGCTGGCTCAAATAGAGCAGCATTTATCTGACAACATTTTGGACTTTTTGTCGCAGCATGTTGTTACGAAAAAGACATCGCTTGAAGAAATTGAAAAAGACTTCTCAGATTCGAAAGTACCTGAGGCGCCTGAATTCGTTTCTACACACGCCGAGAGCCTGCTGGACAAGCTGGTTGCACACTCTGTTAACACGTACTCACCAACGTTCATTGGGCACATGACGTCTGCCCTTCCTTATTTCCATTTGCCGCTGTCAAAGCTAATGGTGGGACTAAATCAAAACTTAGTGAAAATCGAAACGTCAAAAGCGTTTACGCCACTTGAACGCCAAGTTTTGGGAATGATGCATAACCTTGTTTATGATCAATCACAGGCCTTTTACGACAAACACCTGCACAGCGCTGCACACTCACTTGGCGCGTTTTGCTCTGGTGGCACAATAGCAAATATCACCGCGCTTTGGGTGGCTCGAAATAAACTGCTTGGCCCACAAAAAGGGTTCTCAGGCGTGGCGAAAGCTGGGCTTGCCGCAGCTTATCGCTTTCACGATATCAACAACCTTGGCGTTATGTGCAGCAAACGCGGGCATTACTCACTCTCAAAAGCAGTCGATGTGCTTGGATTAGGGCGTGAACAGCTTATAACTCTACCTGCCCCTCGACAGACCCTTGATCCGGCCAAAGCATTGCGAGCAGGCAAGCGCTATCAAGAAGAAGGTAATAAATTGTTGGCCATTGTTGGTGTGGGTGGAACAACGGAAACGGGGCACGTTGACCCTCTCGACGAATTGGCAGATGTTGCCAAAGAACTTGGCTGTTGGTTCCATGTGGATGCTGCATGGGGCGGCGCAACGTTGTTCTCGTCACGTTATCGCGACAGACTTAAAGGTATTGAGCGTGCCGACTCAATCACCATTGACGCTCACAAACAGATGTATGTACCTATGGGTGCAGGCATGGCGCTGTTCAAAGACCCACAAAACGCCAATGCAGTTAGGCATCATGCTCAGTACATTTTGCGTGCGGGCTCGAAAGATCTCGGGGCGACGACGTTGGAAGGCTCACGCAACGGTATGGCCATGATGGTCTACTCAGCGCTACATATTTTTGGTCGCAAAGGCTATGAATTGCTGATTGATAGAAGTATCGATAAAGCCAAAGACTTTGCACATATGATTGATAAGGCGCAAGACTTTGAGCTTACCACGTCACCAACACTCTCATTGCTAACCTATCGTGTGTGTCCAGCTGAAGTCCAGCAAAAGCTAAAACATGTGAACGCAAAAACGCGCAATGCCATCAATGAAAAAATTGATGCATTAGTTGTCGCGGTACAAAAACAGCAGCGTGAAGCGGGTAAGTCGTTCGTGTCACGCACACGTTTAGAAGCCCCTGATTATCCGTCACAGTGCATTACTGTATTTCGGGTCGTACTGGCTAACCCACTGACCAGCCACAATGATTTGGCGGCTATTTTGGCAGAGCAACATCTTATCGCCAAAGAGACAAAAGCATGGCAAGAGCTTATCGATTTCGTATCAGATGAGCATCTACTGGCGTCAGCATAAATTACAAAGACCGTACTGAATGATAAAAAAAGGCCCGTAAAGCATACTCGCTACGGGCCTTTTTTGTATTTTTGAAAGTGTGATATCGCTAGCGTTTTATTTGAAGGTTGTCGATTAGACGCGTTTTGCCCATAAAGAGCGCAACGACAATCACAATGTGAGAGTCATCAGGACTTGCGGGCATAAATGTTTGCGCATTGACGATGCGAATGTAGTCATTTTTAAAACCGTGTTGCTCAAGCTCAGCAATAGCGTTCTTCTCAATAGCAACAAAGTCTGTATTACCCTGTTCAATATCAGCCTGCATTTGCTGCATAGCCTTATAAATTAAGCTTGCCGCTGCTTTTTCTTGAGCTGACAAATAGCCGTTGCGCGAACTCATCGCTAAGCCGCTTGCTTCTCGCTCTGTGGGTACGCCGTGCACAGTAACAGCCATTGACAAGTCTCGCACCATGGTGCGGATGACTTGCAGTTGCTGATAGTCTTTTTCGCCAAAAAAAGCATCATCCGGTTGCACCATGTTAAACAGCTTGCTGACCACGGTCGCCACTCCGCGAAAGTGTCCCGGGCGGCTAGCGCCACACAGCACGTCGGAAATGCCGGGCACTTCGACATAGGTCTGCACATCAAGACCTGCCGGATACATGTCGCTCACGCTTGGCAAAAACACTGCATCTGCCCCATTGGCGATAAGCTTGGCTTTGTCTTCTTCAATCGTACGAGGGTAAGCGTCTAAGTCTTCATTGGCACCAAATTGCATGGGGTTAACAAAGATACTCACAATCACCTTGTCGTTGTGAGATTTAGCGCGTTTGACTAGCTTTAAATGACCATCATGTAAATTGCCCATGGTGGGAACAAAGCCAACCGTTTGTCCGCTGCGCTTCCAATCGCCAATTAACGCTCTAAGCGAAGCGATGCTATCGACAACTATCATAATTAACCTCGTTACTCGAAGCTGTGCTCTGGCGAGGGAAATACGCCACTTTCAACTTCTTCAATATACTTCGCAACGGCTTGGCGCATGTCGCCTGTCTCTTGTAAGTAATTTTTAGAGAACTTAGGCATATAGTTGGCACTAATTCCAAACATATCATGCATGACCAAAATTTGGCCGTCAGTGTCTTTACCTGCACCAATACCAATTACAGGAATGCTCAATGCTTCACTGATCGCTTTGCCTAATGATGAAGGTACACATTCCAAAACCAATAGTTGAATACCAGCGGCTTCTAAAGCTTTTGCTTCTTCTAAAAGTTTCTCTGCTTGACTGGCTTCACGACCTTGTACTTTAAACCCACCGAATACATGCACTGATTGTGGGGTTAAGCCTAGGTGACCACAAACGGGTACGCCGCGTAAATTCAAGCCTTTGATGGTGTCACATAGCCAGCTACCGCCTTCCATCTTTACCATACTTGCACCGCAGCGGCCATTAGTTTGGCGGCGTTCTTATAGGACTGAGCTTCAGTGGCATAAGACATAAAAGGCATGTCAGCCAACACGAATGCGCGCTGGGTGCCTTTTCTTACACTGCGAGTGTGGTATGCAATGTCGTCAATAGTTACTGGCAGCGTGTCGTCTTCGCCTTGCAAGACCATACCTAGTGAATCGCCGATAAGCAGTGCATCAATGCCTTGCTCATCAAACATCTTCGCGAAACTGGCGTCGTATGCCGTTAACGAGGTAATTTTCTCACCTGCTTGCTTTTTCTTTAGCAAGCCTGAAACCGTAACTTTTTTCATGACATGATCCAGGTAATGTAAGGAAATAGAGTTAAAATATAGATAACGTGTGGCGAACTATACGGATTTTGCCGCTAATTGGAAGTACGCAGGCGACGAAGGCCATCAAGTGAGCAATTAGCCACCCACTGAGAAATGGGTTTTCCGTCGTGCATCACCATTGTCGGTGCAATTTCAAATAAGGGCACCATGACAAACTCTCGTTCCGCCATACCATAGTGGGGTATGGTGAGGTCTGCCGTATCAATAGTTTCACTACCGTAAAGTAGAATGTCTAAGTCTAGTGTACGAGGCCCCCAACGTTCGTCTTTGCGTTCGCGGCCCTCTTCTAATTCAATACGCTGAAGTTGCTTCAATAAGCTGTGTGGCTTTAACGTGGTTTCTACAAGGCATACGGCATTGATGTAATCAGGCTGGTCTTGCGGCCCCATAGGCTTACTTGAGTAAAGCGAAGAGGTTTTGAGAACACGGGTATCCTCAATTTGCGCAATGGCGTCAAAGGCACGTTGGGCTTTCCCTTGGCTATCGCCTAGGTTGCTACCTACACCGATATAAACGTGTTCTTTATGCATCTGAATCTCTTTTAGCTGGGCGACGCTTGCGTCTTTTCGGCGCGCCTTTTGCCCCTTCGGTTTTTCTGAGTGCGTTTAGCATACCTTTTTGCTTACCGTTTTCGGCGTGCTGGAAGTGCGTCCACCACTGGGCAAGTTCAAGTAAATCGCCGCCTTCAGTTTGACCTCTTGCTAGCAAGAAATCGTAACCTGCTCTGAATTTCGGGTGACTTAATAACTGGAATGCTCGTCTACCAAAACGTTTAGGTAAACGCTGCTGTAGTATCCAAATATCCCGCACCACGGTTGAAAAGCGTTTGGGGATCATGATGCGTTGGGTTTGTCGGGCAATGACGTCACCCGACGCAATATTAAAGGCATCATGCGCATTCAAACCAGACTCGGCCTGCAGGCGCTGGGACTGTTCTTCTACTGGATACCAAAGTAATGCCGCATACAAAAACGCTAGGTGTAACGCGCTGATTGCTGTTGATACGTTCGTCAGTGTTCGCTAACACGCGTCGAATAAACTGCATTTCACGGCTGTTTTCGTCTTTCAAAAACGGGGTAAGCTGAGGAAACAGCGGATCAATCAAACCGTAATCACGCAACATCATAAATGTTGCTTCACCTTTGCCAGACAAAAACAGTTTTAGTGTCTCTTCAAATAAGCGTGCAGGCGGAATGTTTTGAAGTAAATTCGCTAACGATTTGATTGGCGCTGCCGTTTGCTTTTCTATTTGCATCGACAGCTTTACTGCGAATCGCACTGCTCGCAGCATGCGAACCGGGTCTTCTCGATAGCGTGTTTCTGGGTCCCCAATAAGGGCCACTTCACGCTTTTCAATTGCTTCTAGGCCATTAGCAAAGTCTTTTACCGTGAAATCTGCCACGCTGTAGTACATCGCGTTGAATGTAAAGTCGCGGCGCTCGGCATCTTCTTCTATCGTACCAAAAACATTGTCTCTGACTAGCTGCCCATGTGCGTCTCGCTTGGCAATAGCTTTGCCTTTTGGCGTATCAACGTCGGCATCAGACTCTTGATGGTGACCGCGAAATGTCGCGACTTCAATGATCTCTCGGCCAAATACGATATGCGCCAGTCTGAAGCGACGACCAATAAGCCGACAGTTCTTGAACAACCCTTTAATTTGTTCCGGTGTGGCGTTGGTTACTACATCGAAGTCTTTTGGTTCATGTCCCATCAAAATATCGCGTACACAGCCACCAACCAGATAAGATTCAAAACCTAGCTCCGTTAAGGCGGTACATCACCTTCAACGCATTGGCACTGATATCTTCGCGAGATATACCGTGCTCACCACGTGTCATGGTTCTTGGCTTTAATACATTGTTTGACGAGCCTTCTTTTGAAAAAGCACGCTTAACAGTTTTAATAACACGATGAATGATGATGGTCTCTCCGCAGACTATAAAGGTTCGCTATAATAAGTGGATTCATGTTGTGGAACAATAATTTCGGGCATTTTCACGACTTTTTTCCTATCCCACACCGATACAGCATGTTGCAATAACTCTGAAGTACTATCAAATTCCGCTGCATCGGGAAATGAAAAACCTAAAAAGCGCATCGCTTTCACCAGGTTTTCCTTTGGTGTTTCGTTATTTATCGGTGTAGCACGATTTTGCTTACTAAGCTTTCTGCCAGGGGCTATGGCCGCAACAGGGACATGTCCGTAGTTAACAGGCGCAAAATCAAGAGCGCGATACACCGCTTGTTGCAAAGGTGTCACATCTATAAGGTCGCACCCGCGTATTACATGAGTGACCTTCTGAAACACATCATCTAATACTACAACCAAGTTATAGGAAAAAAGCCCATCGCGGCGTTTAAGTACCACATCTTCGGCTTTTAGTTCACTCGTTGCGACGTCAAAGCGCTCCATAATAAGGTCATCAAACCCTTGAAGTGTAGCATCGAGCTTCAGTCTGAGCGCGGTATCAGGCGTTGAATTGGTGTAGTCCTTGTCCCTGCAAACACCACTGTACTGACCGCCCATTGCCTTAATTTGCTTTCGTGTACAAGTACAGAAGTACGCTCGCTGTTGCCCTACGAGCTGGTCTAGCGTGTCTTGATAACGCGAATGCTGCTGACTTTGATAGATGACCTCGTCATCCCACAATAAATTGTGCTTCTCTAATGAAGTGAGAATGTCGGCATCGATACCCTCTATGCAACGAGGCTCGTCAATGTCTTCCATTCTTACCAGCCATTTTCCATCGTAACGTTTTGCGTCTAGGTAGCTCGCTACGGCGGTAATCAATGAACCGAAGTGAAGTTGGCCTGAAGGTGAGGGAGCAAAGCGCCCTACATAGTTTTTATGCATAATAACAAAAAGCCCCATCGTTTCGGGATGAGGCTTTCATATCTACTTTGTCAAGGTAACTGTTACTTAGCCTTGAAGTTGCTTTTCTTTAATTTCAGCCATTGTCTTACAGTCAATACAAAGGTCTGCTGTAGGACGAGCTTCTAAGCGGCGAATACCGATTTCGATTCCACACGAATCGCAAAAACCAAAATCGTCTTCTTCGATACGCTTAAGCGTTTTTTCAATTTTCTTTATTAGCTTACGCTCGCGGTCGCGCGTTCGTAGCTCTAAGCTGAATTCTTCTTCTTGCGCGGCGCGATCCACAGGATCAGGGAAGTTTGCAGCTTCATCCTTCATGTGGGTTACCGTGCGGTCAACTTCTTCGCGAAGCTGGTTACGCCATGCTTTTAGCAAAAGACGGAAGTGCTCCATTTGGGGCTCGCCCATGTATTCTTCGTCTGGTTTTGCTTCGTATGGCTGCAAACCTGCCAGCGCTAATAGTCCTAGGGATTTAGTTTCTTTTCCTGTTGGCATATGCCACATCTCCTACACTACGACATCCATCTTGTCCTGATTGGACCGATATCTATATCAGACTCGACAGCTTCAGGCAATTAATCGTGTCTATGTAATTATTATGCTGGCAATTAGTGTCTGTTGAACTTTGCTGTATACGACACACAGAAAAGGCCAACAGACACTAACTCTTTACTATAGCCTTTCGGCTTCCAGCTAACGCAATAAATGCGTTCTCCCATTAAAACAAGGCGCAAATATGGCGTCGAAATGAAAAAAATCAACCTATTTTTTACAAAATAACTGGGAGTGTTTGATTTAAAATAAGTTTTTGTTCATCAATTGTACAGCCTGCAGCTAACACCTTTACGCCCGCTTTTTCGGCAGCTTTTACGCTTTGTGCATACGTTGGATCAATGTGCGACGCGATACTAACGCTGTCAATTGCCGTATGTTGTACACAAAAGAGCAGACATGTTTGTATACCAGATTGTGCTAAACGCGCAAGTTCAAGGCAGTGTTTGGCACCTCGTTGTGTAACTGCATCAGGAAAAAAGCCGCGGTTTTCTTCTGCCAACGTCACAGACTTGACCTCCATGTAGGCAACATCGCTGCCGCGCGTTAAAGCAAAGTCGAATCGACTATTTGCGGTTGGAGGTGTTACTTCTGCTTTCCATGAGTCAATATCATTAAATAAACCAAGCACCTTGTTATTGAGTGCTTCTGCCACCAATTTATTAGCATTATGGGTATTTATACCAATAAAATGACCGTCAAATGTCTGCGCTAGTTCCCAAGTATATTTGAGTTTTCGCTTGGGATTGGTTGATTCACTCAAAAAAACGGTAAATCCAGGCTCTGCACAGCCCGTCATTGCTCCCGTGTTGGGACAGTGCGCGGTGACTATGCTGCCGTCAGGTAATGCTACATCGGCTAAAAATCGTTTGTATCTTTTTACAAGCGTGCCGCGTATGAGTGAAGATGAAAATTCCATGTTTCTCCTTAACAATGAGAACAGGCGCGCAGAATAGCAGACATTTATACAACGCAGAATGCGCGAAACAAATTTAAGACAAAAGGAAATAATCTAATGGCAACATTCACCGTTAGTCTTTCGACAGAAAACGCCCAGAGCGTTTGGGGCGAAGGGGCAAAACTTTCATTTACCGAAGCAGGCGCTGTTATTCACCTACCTGACGATGCCTTAAATGAGCGTTTGATTCAGCAGGCGGCTCGCAAGCTTGACGGCTTGAATTTGCAACATGTTGCGTTGGAAGGCCAGTGGCATAAAGAGCAACAGTGGGCATTTGCTTTAAGCTTTACGCGAGCACGAAAGCCTGGCGCGATCGAATGGGCTGACACGGATGACAAAGCGGCGTTAGAACAAGAATATGCGGCACTGCTGTTCACTCGTCAGTTAGTCAATGATACTCCTGAAGACTTAAGTCCAGAAACATTGGCAACGCGCGCCGCACAATGGATAGCGTCTCTGGGCGGTGACAAAGTGTCGTATACAATGACTGTAGGTGAAGACCTAAAAGAACAGGGTTGGATTGGTATATACAATGTAGGTCGCGGTAGTGAGCGTCCGCTTAGCAATGCTTGTGCTTGATTATAATCCTACTGGAAACAACGACGCGCTCGGTTGATGCAGTACTAGTTGGTAAGGGCATCACGTTTGACAGCGGTGGTTACAGTATTAAATCAAGCGAAGGGATGCTTGATATGAAATGCGACATGGGCGGAGCTGCGACGGTTACGGGTGCGTTGGGACTTGCTATTACTCAATGTATAGAAAAGCGCATTCAGCTTATCTTGTGCTGCGCTGAAAACCTGATCAGCGGCCACGCTTACAAGCTAGGTGATGTGCTTACTTACAAAAATGGCGTAACCGTTGAAGTGGTTAATACCGATGCTGAAGGGCGTCTAGTATTGGCTGATGGTCTAATGGCTGCGACCGATACAGGTGCGCCACTTATCATCGATGCCGCTACATTAACAGGTGCTGCGGTAGTGGCGCTTGGCTCTGACTATCATGGCGTATTTTCACTCGATGACGATGCACAAGCACAGATGCTTGCAGCGGCTAAGGCAGAGAACGAACGCTTCTGGCCATTGCCTCTTGAAGCATTCCACGCGGATCGTTGTCCATCGGCATTTGCAGATACAGCAAATAGCCGACCTATGAAAGGTGGCGGCGGTGGCGGCGCATCAAATGCTGCTGGCTTCTTGTCACGCTTTGTGAAGCACGAAGGGTGGGTACACTTAGATCTGGCGGCAGCTTACCATGGCGGAGCAACCGCCGAAATGCTTAGGTTGGCGCTACTGCAAAAGGCATTCGCTCTATTGCGCGTATGCTGAAAGACTTTAAAACGCGCTAAAATGTAGCGTAATTGAAAAAGGCACTATCGTTTGATGGTGCCTTTTTTCTTTCATATAGCCTATTTCTTAATTCAAATAGGTTTAGATACCACCAAGGCGTTCTGCAAGCTGCTTATAGCGCTCAACATCGCCACTGTCAAAAAGTGGGTTGCCATCTGTATCTTTTTCTCTCGACACTAAAAGGCTCTCTCTTTCTAAACGTTCAACGCGAACTTCCTGCACACCTAGAAACGCGGCTACCTCTTTGACTGTCATCAAACTCATTGTATTTATCCAATTGTTATTTTTTGATTATTCTTATTCTTGAAGTTAAGGTCACGAACAAATATGTCGGAACAACCCATTACATCAAAAGCTTTACTGTTACGACATTATCCAAAAGGTGTAGATAGTCAATATCCTTCACTGAAAAAATCAGAACTGGCGCTATCTTTACCCTATTATTTAAGCGTATATTTTTTATTTTTCGAATATTTTTTACTTATAGAGCGATATAGGTGTTTTTAAGCAAGCTAGCTTGGTTTACCATTGCGCGCCATCACCCTTTCGCTTTGAATACACTTTCTGGAGAGCCTCTGCAATGGATACTTGGTCTGCGGCAATCATGCTTTTTTTGATCATGGATCCGCTTGGCAACTTGCCTGTATTTATGTCGGTGTTGAAATCGATAGAACCAAAACGCCGTCAATTTATCATGATCCGCGAATTGCTGTTTGCACTAGGTATTTTGTTTCTGTTTCTTTTTAGTGGTCAATCAGTACTTAATTTTCTCAATGTTGAGCAGGAAACTGTCAGTATTGCAGGCGGCATAATCCTCTTTCTTATTGCGCTGAAAATGATTTTTCCATCGGCGGGAAATCCTAGTGGATTGGCTGTAGGTGAAGAACCCTTCCTAGTACCGTTAGCCATTCCAATGATAGCGGGGCCATCGACACTTGCTGCGCTTATTCTTTTGGCAAACCAAGCACCTGATAGAATGACAGACTGGTCTATCGCCTTAGCCGCCTCTTGGTCAATTAGTGCGGTCATTTTGATGTTTTCAAATGTCTTTCACAAAATACTTGGTGAGCGTGGATTGGTTGCGATGGAACGTTTAATGGGTATGATCCTTGTCATGATAGCCATTCAGATGTTGCTGGATGGTGTTTCTCAATACTTTATGCATGCCACCGGAGCACTATAAATGGCAAAGCAAAAATTGAATACTTTTGGACGCGTGCGAGCGCTTGAGGGTTGGAAGGCCGTTGCTTTTGGTGCTGCGTTGTTAGAGCGTATGCTGCCGAATTACGCGTTGTTTTGCGAAGTGACAGAAACAGGTGATGCTGATGCGCTTCGAAACTGTCTGAATTTGGTTTGGGAGTCGCTTAAGTCACCGAAAAGTAAATTCAATGTCGCCGTACAGTTAGAAAAAGTGGAAGTGGCGACCCCAGACACCAGTGAGTTTGACAACTATGGCGTGTATCCCGCTATTGATGCAGCAATTGGTTTAGCTACCTATTAAACTTGGTTGGGGGAGATGATCCTCAAGGTGCGGTAGTAATTAGCAAGCTATCCCAAGGCAGCGTAGAGGCTTATCTACTTGCCACCGAAGAAGCCACTGACGAGACAGTAAAAAGCCATCCATTGATGGAGTTTGAGGTAGAAGTGCAAAATGAGCTTCTCGATTATGTTGAACAAGCTAAGTACCCTGCAAAAGCGTCAGACGAATTGAAGACGCTTGCACTAGAAGCTGGCATATCGAATATTGGTCTCGAACTGTAGTACCTACGCTTAATCAGTGACCTCAATAAGCATATAGCATAGCGCGTTTGTACGCTTTTCCTTAATTATTTGCCACTTTTCAGGCAGAGTTGGTGTAGTGAGCGTACTTTCGTGTTCAAGGTAAATTATGCTGCCTGCTTTCACACAGTTAATCAACGCAACGAGTGCAGGCTCGACTAATCCCTTATTAAATGGTGGGTCGACGAAAACAATATCATAAGGGTTAACTGATAGCCCACTTAAGACCTGTAGAGCATTAGCATTATGTACCCTTGCTGAGGATGCATCGCCGAGTTTTAGGGTTGCTAAGTTGGTACGCAACTGTGCTGCAGCACCTTTATCCAGCTCAATAAAGTCGCAGTGCGATGCATAACGTGACAAGGCCTCAAGCCCAAGTCCCCCAGAGCCAGCAAAAACGTCTAGACAACGTGCACCGTTTACATAAGGCATTAACCAATTAAACAGCGTTTCTTTGTTTCGGTCGGTGGTGGGACGAAGTCCCAGAGCGTCTAGTACCGGGAGTTTTCGGCCTCGCCATTGTCCGCCAATAATGCGAATTTGGCCTGCTTGGGTATTTCGTTGCCCTGCGGCACTTTTTGCCAAATGGCGTTTTTTTGCAGAAGATGTTGCCCGAGAAGGGCGAGAGACTCGCTTCATAGTGGCTGACAGTGGTATCATGCGTTCATACGATTGGCGGCAAGTGTAGCCGAATTTGCTCAGAATTTATAAGGATTTGTCCTAACAATGTCGAAACTTTTTGGCTGGTTCAACAAGAACAAAAAAGCAGAGAAAGAAAAAGCCCAGCAGGCTCAAGAGCTGGCACAGCAGCAGGCGGCGGAAAAAGCTGCTGCAGAAAAGCTAGCACAGGAGCAACAAGCAGCAGAAGCCAAAGCTCAGGCCGAAGAAGCCGAGCGCGCTAGAGCGCAGGCAGAAGCAGAAGCCAAAGCTCAGGCCGAAGAAGCCGAGCGTGCTAGAGCAAAGGCGGAAGCAGAAGCCAAAGCACAGGCAGAAGAAGCAGCGCGTGCTAAAGCGCAAGCGGAAGCAGAAGCTAAGGCGCAGGCCGAAGAAGCAGAGCGTGCTAGAGCACAAGCGGAAGCAGAAGCCAAAGCTCAGGCCGAAGAAGCCGAGCGCGCTAGAGCGCAGGCAGAAGCAGAAGCTAAGGCGCAGGCCGAAGAAGCAGAGCGTGCTAGAGCACAAGCGGAAGCAGAAGCCAAAGCTCAGGCCGAAGAAGCCGAGCGCGCTAGAGCACAAGCGGAAGCAGAAGCCAAGGCTCAGGCTGAAGAAGCGGAGCGTGCTAGAGCACAGGCGGAAGCAGAAGCCAAGGCTCAGGCTGAAGAAGCAGAGCGTGCTAGAGCACAGGCGGAAGCAGAAGCCAAAGCACAGGCAGAAGAAGCCGAGCGTGCTAGAGCACAAGCGGAAGCCAAAGCTCAGGCCGAACAGCCCAAAGAGAAGAAATCGTTATTTGCACGATTAAAAGACAGCTTATCGCGTACCAAAGAGAATTTAGGTAGCGGCATCGTTAGCTTGTTCAAAGGCAAGGCCATTGATGATGAGTTGTATGAAGACTTAGAAACGCAGCTGTTGGTTGCTGATGTAGGAATGGACACTACGCAAAAGATCATCGATCACCTCACGGACAGCGCGTCTCGCAAACAGCTTAAAGACGCTGAGGCGTTGCTGGACATCCTTAAACAACAAATGGCGGGTATGCTCTCTAAGGTGCATGAGCCATTGCCTGAGGTCATGCAAGCACATGATTCGAGTGAAGGACCATTCGTTATTTTAATGGTAGGCGTAAATGGTGTAGGTAAAACCACAACAATCGGTAAATTGGCAAAGCAGTTCCAGCAGCAAGGTAAGAAAGTTATGTTGGCAGCTGGTGATACGTTTAGGGCCGCAGCCGTCGAGCAGCTGCAAGTGTGGGGAGAACGCAATGATATTCCGGTTATTGCACAACACACAGGTGCAGATAGTGCTTCAGTACTTTATGACGCGCTAGAAGCTGCAAAATCCCGTGGCACAGATGTACTTATTGCTGATACAGCAGGTCGCTTACAAAACAAAAACAACTTGATGGAAGAGCTCAAAAAAGTGGTTAGAGTTATGAAAAAACTCAACCCCAACGCGCCACATGAAGTTATGCTGACTCTTGATGCTGGCACAGGGCAAAACGCCGTAAGTCAGGCTAAATTATTTAATGAAGCGGTAGGTCTTACGGGCATCACGCTAACCAAATTAGACGGTACTGCAAAGGGTGGGGTGATATTCTCTATTGCCGATCAGTTTAGTATTCCTATAAGGTATATTGGTGTAGGTGAGAGCATTGACGATTTGCGCTCATTTGATGGGCAAGAGTTTATTGATGCCTTGTTTAGCGAGATGGAAACACCACAAAGCTAACCCGTAACGGCAGTAGGGAAGAATAATGATAAAGTTTGAGCAGGTAAGCAAAACCTACCCTGGCGGCCAGCGGGCGCTAAGCAAAGTGAGTTTTCACATTGCGCCTGGTGAGATGGCCTTTTTAATAAGCCACTCTGGTGCAGGAAAAAGCACCTTGCTCAAGCTTATCAGCATTATGGAGCGTCCTACTGTTGGTCGCGTGCTAATTAATGGCCACGATTTAAATAGCATTACGCGCAGAGATATAGCCTACATAAGACGTGATATTGGTATGATTTTCCAAAGTCATCAGCTTCTTATGGATAAAACCGTATTTGATAATGTGGCACTTCCCCTTGTTATTGAAGGTTACACCCACAAAGAAATTCGCAAACGAGTAGAAGCCGCGCTAGAAATGGTGGGACTAAGAGATAAAACACGCTGTCTCCCTATCACGTTATCTGGTGGTGAGCAGCAGCGTGTGGGTATTGCTCGTGCTGTAGTGAATAAGCCTCCACTTTTACTGGCCGATGAGCCTACTGGTAACTTAGACCCTAAACTATCGATGGAAATTATCCGTCTTTTCGAAGATTTCAATCAGGCGGGCGTGTCTGTCCTCATTGCAACCCACGATTTAGGTCTTATTGCGCGCATGCGATACCGCACGCTTACGCTTAAAAATGGGCAAATGATTACCGATGGTTTAACCGAAGGGCTGGACAATCAAAGCAGCGCAGATGGAGAATGGTCATGAGTATCTTATTCAAAGGCCGCGCGCAAGGTGCTTCATCATCAAAAGTGGGGCTTATCCAGTCTGTTGTGATGTTTTTTGTTAGTCATGTAAGGCAAGCGCTTTCTAGCCTTGGAGAGCTGTGGCGCCAACCTATGGCATCATTAATGACAATTGGCGTGCTAGGACTCAGTATTACGCTTCCCAGTACCCTTTACATTATGGTGAAAAACACCGAAAAAATTACCGCGGGGTGGGAACAGGCTTCAGAAATCTCACTTTTCCTAAAGCCCAATGTGACGGCGACAAGCTCTCAACAGTTAGTCGCTAGGCTTAATACTTGGCAAGAAATAGATAGCGTTGTCTACATTCCAGCAGACGATGCCTTAAAAGAGTTTCAACACTTATCAGGCCTTGGTGATGCCATTGCTTATTTAGAGAAAAACCCCTTGCCTGATGTAGTGTTGGTTACGCCAACCGAGAAATATGCTTCACCTACAGCAGCCCAGGAGCTTCTTGATAAGCTTAGACAGCAACGCGAGGTCGACATTGGGAAGCTAGACATTGAGTGGCTTGAGCGACTCTACGCTGTTATTGATATAGCGACTGATTTGGTAACCCTTATTGGTCTTTTGCTGTTTATTGCAGTGGTGTTGATTATTGGCAATACCATTCGTCTGAATATTCTCAATAAGTACGATGAAATTGTAGTGATGAAGTTGGTTGGGGCGACGGATGCATTTATTCACCGTCCTTTCTTATACACAGGTTTTTGGTATGGATTGCTAGGTGGTTTAATGGCCTGGTTTGCTGTCATTATTATTTTGTGGTGGATGGACAGCAGTATTACGACGTTTGCCGCTATGTATCAAAAAGAGTTTAATATTACGGGTCTAACAGGCAATGCGTTGCTTACCATGCTGGGACTGTCTATTTTACTGGGGCTATTAGGCTCGCTTATCTCAGTTCAGCGCCACGTAAGGCAAATCGAACCAAAATAAAAAAGCGCCGAAGCTAAGCGCCTTATTTTAACTACTTTACGCTATTGCTCTAGGGTAGTGGGATGAAATTGCACTTCGAACACCATTACCCCAAACAATGGCTTGGTTGTATAGAACATGAAGTTGCTTCTGATCGATACCCAGTAATTTGGCTTGCTTAATAACGTTCATCCACAGTGCACTTTCAAATGCCCTGACTAACGTCATGTAACTGTTCATTTCTGCGTTCTTACCTAGTAAGGCATCATTCACTTCTTCTGACAGAGGCAGCTGCTTTAGGATATCCGTCATTGACTGGTCAAGCAGGCCTTCGAGTAGCGAAAATAGGCCTACTAAAAATGCGATAGGCGGATTATTCTTGAGCCCTCTTCGCTCTGCCATCAAATCGAAGAATTTTGCACGAACTAGCGACATATGAATGATCTCTAGCGGCTTTTCATCACCCAGGTTAGTCAAGCTTAACAGCGCAATGAACTTCTTAATTTCTACCTCACCCATGTAGTTAAGTGCATGGCGAAGAGAAGTTATTTTATAGCGCTTGTTAATTGTCGGGTTATTGATGAACTTTAGTAATAAGAAGCTCAGCGTAGCATCGCGTTCAATGATTTGGCTTATGCGCACAATATCAAAGTCTGAATTGGCACTTTCACCCATCAAATCGACGACATTCATTTTCGATGCCATTAACTGTCGCAATATACGCGCTTCTGGCTGCGAGAAAAAATACCCTTGGAACAAATCAAAACCCAAATCGACACAGGTCGAAAAGTTATCTTGGGTGTTTACCTGCTCAGCTACTAGTTGAACATTGCTGTCGTGGTAGCGGGGGATTTGTTTTTCAATCGTTTCGAAACGGCTCTCGGTAACATCCACTTTGACAATGTCGATAAGTGGAAAAATATCGTGTTTTGAGCCGACCATCATGGGGTCATCAATAGCCAACTTGAACCCTAGTTGCTTAATGTGTTGGCAAGCTTCAAACAAACCGCTTGTCGTGTCTGTGGGATCAGCTAATTCAACAACAACCGAATCTGGGTTTAAGTTAGTAGGAAATCTCGAAATTAAGGTTTCCGAAGAGAACGTGATAAAGGATTTTTTCTCGCCACAGATGTCATCTAGACCGAGAGGGTGAAAATGCTCTGTAATAAATTTCGATTTGTCTTCACTATGCTCTGGGTAAGCACCACTTTTTCCATCTCTGAAGAGCAGCTCATAAGCAAAAACACTTTTGCTCTTATCTAAAATGGGCTGACGGGCAATAAACGCGAACATAATTCTTTCCTGATTCAACATGGTAGCGTGTACTTTTTTGATGATTCAGACACCGTCCCTGTGGTGCCGAATCAGCGAATACGCATTAAATAGCACTACAAATAAGCATCACTCTTTTTAGTCTAAGATATGTAATCGCAAACTAACAACTATTGTTACCATAAAATGCTACCCGTCGTTATCATTAAGTGCAGCGTTATGCATGTGCTTCGCCCACTTGATAGCTTCGTTGTAGTAGCTGTGTAACAGATTCTGTTTAACGTCATACTTGTTTGCAAATTGCTGAATACCGCCCCACTTGGCTCTTTCAAAATACTGCGCAAGTGTTAAACAGTTTCGCAACAGGCCTGGTTGGCCACATAATGCATCTTTAACGGCATCACTTATAGGAACTTTACTAACAAGATCTTCAATACTTTGTTCCATCATTGCATCAAGCAGCGACAGCAGGTCGGTTAAAAAACCAGTAAGCGGGTCATCGTCACGGTGAATCTTTGTGTAAACGAGTTCGCAAAACTTCGCTCGCACCAACGCCATTTGCATTAATTCTGTTGGTTGTCCGTCGTTTAGATTGGCCAATGCCAAAAGTGAAATAAACTTTTTCACTTCCACTTCACCCATAAAGGTAAGCGCGTGTTTTAACGATGTGATTTTGTGGCGTTTATTCACCAATGGATTGTTTATAAAACGCAAAAGCAAGTAAGTAAGCGATGGATCGCGTTCGATGATCTTGTTTACTTCGTCAAAGTTCAGCTTTGACTGGCTGCTAAGCGAAAGCAATTGCATCATGGTCAAACTACTTGGACCTAGCTTTCGGTGCCTTACTATCTCTGGTCTGGCAAGGAAGTAACCTTGAAAATAATCAAAGCCCATTTCCTTAAATTTACGAAACTCTTCGTAGGTTTCAATCCGCTCAGCCACTAATTCAATTTTGTGCGACTTGAAGCGTTCGACAAGGGCAGGTATTTCTTCGTGAGGAATTTCAGTAACGTCAATTTTGACTACGCTTGTGAAAGGGATGAAGGCTTCCCACTTACCTTGCATATCGTAGTCATCAAGTGCTATCGGGTAACCCAGCCCTCGAATGTGCTTGCATGCTGCCACCAGGGCTTCGTCAACTTCAACAGTCTCAACAACCTCAATAACCACTTTGCTGGCATCTAATGATGTTGGGAAACGGAACATCAATGTATCGCGATGGAAGTTAATAAAGGCTTTCTTGTCGCCAGTAATTTCCTCGATACCCAAGCTCAAATGCGTGGAGGTAAGAATTTTTGACGTCGCTTCATCAGGGGGAATATCTGGAAAGCAATTTTCTTCGCCTATGCGAAAAAGCAACTCGTAAGCGTAAACTTCGCGATTTACATTAAATATTGGTTGTCTAGCGACATAAGCAAACATCAAATCCCTCATTGCTGCGTCTTTCGTATTTCTTTTACAACGACTTGTTTTTTATAGTTTGTGTCTTAAGAAATACGTCACAGCGGTAAGTAGTGCAAAAAATCGATTGTATCAATCTATTATTTTCAGTTTCCTTCGCGAAAAGCAAGACATATCATAGGACACATCTATTCAATTAGCCTAATTGATTATGTGACGCTGCTCGTACGACAGTTTTCGTACTGATGAGACTAGTGGTAAACAAAAAACAATTTGCCGCTGTATAATAATAGTGTCATAAAAAGTTGTATGATTAACGCTTGTCTCGATTTACTCTGAACGATGCCGTAAAGCATTTTTTGAGAAGAGAGCGTCATCATCGCAGTTGAACTTTTTTTCTTAATGTAGGTCTTGATATTGTGTAAAAAGTCACTATACCTACATATCGGTTAGACTTCATATCTTAATTAGGTCTCGCGCAGCTTCGGTTACTTTGCTAATATGAAGCGGCAATAAATGAGGTGAACAATGAGCAATAATTTGCAATCTATGGCCCTGTCAGTGCCACACAGCGGTAGCATTGAAGGCTACATTCAGGCTGTTAGCAGCATTGATATGCTTAGCGCTGAAGAAGAGCGCGAGTTGGCAGTGCGCCTTCGCGAAGACGAAGACTTACAAGCCGCTCGAAAGCTAGTAATGTCGCATCTTCGTTTTGTAGTGCACATTGCAAAGTCTTATTCAGGTTATGGCTTGCCACAAGCTGATCTAATTCAAGAAGGCAATATCGGTCTGATGAAAGCCGTTAAGCGTTTTGACCCAACGGTGGGCGTTCGCTTGGTTTCTTTCGCGGTGCATTGGATTAAAGCCGAAATTCACGAATTTGTGCTTAAAAACTGGCGCATCGTTAAAGTTGCGACAACAAAAGCACAGCGTAAGTTGTTCTTTAATTTACGCAAAGCGAAAAAGCGTCTTGGTTGGTTTACTCATGACGAAGTACAAACGGTCGCAGATGAACTGGGTGTAAGTACAAAAGAAGTGCTTCAAATGGAAGCGCGTATGAGCAGCCAAGATCAAGCGTTTGACTTAACCGCAGATGAAGACGAAACCGGTAACTTTGCACCCGTTCAATATCTAGAAGATAAATCTTCAGATGTCGAAACTGATGTTATCAATAACGACTGGGATACTGCCGCAAGCAAGCGTCTTTACTCAGCGATTAAAACATTGGATGAACGTAGCCAAGACATTATCGAAACGCGTTGGTTAGCCGATAACAAAATAACGCTGCAAGACTTAGCGGACAAATATCAAGTTTCTGCTGAGCGTGTTCGCCAAATTGAAAAAAATGCGATGAAGAAGCTTCAAGCCGCCATGGTTGCGTAGTTGTAGCGATTCACGATTCCAAAAAAAGCGCCTACATGGCGCTTTTTTATTGTCTGTCATTTAAGATGGCGTTACACCATGTGAGCATTTATTGGTTTCTCGGCTTATTTTTCTTCATTTTTTGAAGGCGGGAGCACCCAAAACACCCCTTCAAATTCGGCCACAGGGTTATCACCATCTAAGATAGCAACACTAAGCTCAAAGCGAGCTTTGTGTCCGCGCTCGAGGGGTTTAAATTTTCCAGATAGTGTCTCTATATTGCAGATTGCACGGGGTTTCATGGTAATGGGCTTGTGGTAATGAATATCGCCGTCACCAAGCACAATATCGCCGTCTAAACCGCGTTCTCTTAGCTGCAAATAAATCATGCCCCAGCCAGTAAGCGTGGCAAGTGAGAAAATGCTGCCAGCAAACATAGTGCCGTGGATATTGATATTTTTATTCAGAGAAGCGCGGGTTTCCAGTGTTCTACCTGTGTATTGATAGAGTTTTATTCCCATATGTTCAGTGATAGGAATGGTTTCTGTCCAGGTATCTTGAAGTGCTTTACACCACTTAGGGTGCAAGACGAGTGTGTTGCTCTCAGTGAATTTCTTCACCATTTGTTGTCGCTTTAACATGCCCAATTCGTTAGGAGCTTCTCGCTCAATCTCGAAACCGCAGGCACTAAAGAAATCGATGGATATCTCTCGGCTGTTGGTTACCGCGCGCTCCGCACCTAAGTCCTTGG
Organism: Alteromonas gracilis; assembly: GCF_036870955.2. Classification (GTDB taxonomy): domain Bacteria; phylum Pseudomonadota; class Gammaproteobacteria; order Enterobacterales; family Alteromonadaceae; genus Alteromonas; species Alteromonas gracilis_A. The sequence continues at coordinate 3,966,979 of NZ_CP145482.2, read as the reverse complement.
CTACGTTTTCAAGGGCTGCCATCATCATTTGTCCCAAACCTTTTCTTAAGTGTTCGGAATGCACGGCGACATGCCTTATTTGAGCTTCTTCAGCCGTATTTAGATGCACGCGACCGCAAGCAACAATATCACCATTTCGATTTGTGATTATACGGTGCTCAGCGACTTGCTCATATTCATCCTTTTCTGAGCCGGGAGGAAAGTTCCAAGGCTGGCGTAAGTGCTGCCAGCGAAAATGGAAATAAGCTTCAAACTCGGCATCGCTCTTTGGCGTGACAACCTTGTACACAATAAACCGACCTTTTTAAAAAAGTGAAAGAGTATTTAAACGTAACCGCTACCTAGGCACAAGCTAAAATATGTAAGTAGAATTAAGTTAGAGCGAAGATGACACGCACTAGGCTCGAGAAATACGTTGATTTAGACCTGAAACTGAAATGTCACAGGCCCATCATTGATAAGGCCAACCTGCATATCGGCACCAAACTGGTAAGTAGCGACGCGCATCCCTTTACTTTTAAGTGCATCAACAAACTTGATGTAAATATCGTTGCCATGCTGCGGCGTAGCGCCACGAGAGAAGCCAGGACGGTTTCCCTTTTGCGTATCGGCGACAAGCGTGAACTGAGAAACCACCAATATTTCGCCGCCTATTTGCTCAACATTCAAGTTCATCTTTCCGTCATCATCATTGAACATGCGATAACGGCAAAGTTTGTTAGCGAGTTTTTCAATCTGTGCGTCGCCATCGTCTCTTTCAACGCCCAGTAAAACCAGCATGCCTGGCCCAATTTCACCGATTACCTCACCTGCGACAGTCACATTGGCTTGAGAAACACGTTGAATTAGTCCTATCACTTCTTAGACTCCTGAATAAAGCGCGACATGTCTCGCGTTGCTCGGCAAAGCGCATAGCCAATACTTGGCTCTGATGTGCTGTGCCCTGCATCTGCAATAATCTGCAACTGGCTTTGAGGCCATGCTTTATGCAGTGCCTCTGCGGCCTCGGTTTTGCAGATCATATCGTATCGGCCGTGTACAATCGTGCCAGGAATATGTCGTATTTTTTCTATATTTTCAAGAATATAGTTTTCTGGAATGAAGCACTTATGGGATAAAAAGTGGCACTCTAATGTAGCCAACGATGTCACCAATTGCATAGGGTAGTGGGATGTAGAGTCGCCAACTCCAGGGGGCAGTGTGATGCGAGACAATCTTTCTTCCCACTGATACCAACGCTTGAGCGCTGCATGTCTTAGCACCTCATTGTTTGAGTTGATAGCATGGCTGTAAAAATCACATACCTGACTAGTAGAAAGAGGCGTAGGGATGTCTTTGGTGAATTTGCGATAATATTCTGGGAAGAGCTGCGCTGCACAACCTTTTGGTGACAAGAACCAATCTCTATCTTCTTGGCGAGCCAAAAATACGCCCCGTAATATTAACCCAATGACGGCATCGGGATGCGCTATGGCATAAAGCAACGACAACGTAGATCCCCATGATCCGCCGAATAACAGTAACTTAGGAATATCTAAATGTTGGCGTAGCAGTTCAATGTCGTTGACGTTTTGGTTGGTGTCGTTATTAGATGTTGAGGCGAGAGGGGTAGAGCGGCCACATCCACGCTGTTCGTAGCCTATAATGCGATATTTGTTGTTATCAAAAAAGCACTTATAGTTGGGTGGAAGCCCAGCGCCAGGTCCTCCGTGTACAAATAGCACGGGAATACCGTCAGGGTTGCCACTTTGCTCAAAGTAGAGCGAGTGCCCGCTGCCCACGTTTATCAATCCATTTTGGTAGCAGGTTACGTCGGGATAAAGTCGTTTCATTTTGTTTCTGCGCGTTGTGTGAGTGCCTGTTTTGGTTTAATTTATTGTTATAAAGACTACACGAGCTATCCGCTTTCGCTCCCTCTACCGCCTGATTTTGAAAAATATAGACGATAGAACAAGTGTCATCGCGTACTAGCTAATCATATTATAATCATAAATGCGAGGATGTTTATATGGCAGGTCAAGGATCGGGCGGTAACGTTATTGCCGCTATTTGTAACTTTTTTATCCCTGGTTTAGGGCATTTAGTGCAAGGCAGAATTTTAGGTGCATTGTTTTACTTCATTGCTGTGGGCGTGTCATATGCGCTTGCTGCGACAGTAGTACTCGCAATCGTGTTTTGGCCTCTTGGCGTAATTTTGCATCTAATCAGTATTATTAGTGCGGCGCGCTATAAAGCTGGAGATTAACATCATGAAATTACTAGCTGCGGTATTTATTGCAGTGCTTTCTCTTACTGGTTGTCAGTCGGCATATTATGCCGCTTGGGAAAAAGTGGGCGTAGAAAAACGAGACATCTTGGTTGATCGTGTCGAAAACGCTAAAGAGTCACAAGAAGAGGCGCAAGAGCAATTTAGCTCTGCGCTTGAAGCGTTTAGCGCAGCTGTGGCTTTCGATGGTGGCGAGCTTGAAGATGTATATGATAGCTTAAACGGCCAATATGAAGACAGTGTAGCAGCTGCGGCTGACGTAACGGCGCGTATTGATAAAGTGGAAGGCGTTGCAGAAGCGTTGTTTGACGAATGGCAAGAAGAGCTAGAGAAATATCAAAATGCTTCGTTAAAACGCGACAGTGCGGCAAAGTTGCGTGAAACACAGCGCCGTTATAAATCGCTAATGAAAGCTATGCGCAACGCAGAAAGCAAGATGCCACCTGTCTTAACCGCACTACAAGATAACGTTTTATATTTAAAGCATAATCTTAATGCAAGTGCGATTGGCGCATTACAAGGTGAGCTTTCAACCATAGAAAATAATGTGGCGCAGCTTATTCGCCAAATGAACTCAGCGATTGCAGAATCGGATGCGTTTATTGCATCAATGAAAAACTAAAGCACATCGCGTAATAATGCTTAGTGGCTGTTAGTAAAAAGGGAGCAATAGCTCCCTTTTTTGATACTGCCTTATTTACTCTTCTGGTACTGTCCTGGGCTCGTGTTCCGCTTTTCTATTTTCAAATGCTTCGCCTAAACTGCAAGTAAACTCTGCACCGAACAGCACGATAATCCAAGATAGGTATACCCAAATAAATAAAATAGGCACAACCGCTAAAGCTCCGTAAATGAGCTCGTACGAGGGAAAGTTGGTCACATAGAGGGCGAACCCTGACTTGGTCATTTCAAAGGCGATGGTGGCCACAACAGCCCCCGCAAGCGCATGGCGCGCGTATACGCGCCTGTTCGGTACGACCATATACAATATAGCAAAGGCCAGCATGGCAGCACCGCTTGGCACTAAACTAAGTAAGAATGTGCCCAGCCCAGGTGTGTATTCCTCAGTAAATGCCGCAAGGCCAGTTAAATATGAACTCACGACCACACTTGAGCCAATTAGCATAGGGCCCAGCGTAATTACCATCCAATATATGGCAAATGTGTAAATAATAGGTCTGTCGCTTTGCGTGCGCCAAATGCGGTTTAGGGTTTTATCAACATTGGATATAAGCAATAGCGCAACAACTAAGAGGGATAAAATACCGATTGCACTCATCTGAGAAGCATTGCCAACAAAGTCGGTCATATATTTATGAACCACGTCGCTAGCGGTGGGCACGAAGTTACTAAAAACGAAATGTTCAAGCTTAGTACGTACTGAAGCGAAAGCAGGAAATGCCGACATTATCGTAAAGGTAACCATGATAAATGGCACCAGAGATAACAAGGTCACATAAGCAAGGTGACCTGCAGAAATCGTGATGCTGTCTTCTCTACAGCGCTTAACGAATATATCAAAGAGGTCTTTGACCTGCGGCGCCATACTCCTGTAAATGGCGTTAACTTTTTCTAAATCCACGCACGCTCTCCCGACAGCATTTAAACATCAAACAATGCGGTGGACATTACCGCACGTTTAGAAATGGTAACTGTGAGGAGGGCTTGTAGCAAAAGTTTTATGCAAAAAAGGTGTTTAACCGTTTCCTCGTACACCAAGCATATGGCAAATGGCATAGCTCAACTCGCTTCGGTTAAGCGTATAAAAATGGAAGTGTTTAACGCCTTCTTTTGCAAGGACCTTTACTTGATCCATCGCGATGTTAGCGCCAATCAAGTTTCGGGTGGCTTGATCGTCCTCATCCAGGCCGTCAAACATCTTATGTAACCAACCTGGTACATGCACATTAGTAAACCCTGCAAACTTCACTAAGGTTTGATAGTTTGTGACAGGTAATATGCCTGGTACTAAGTCAAGATCGACACTAAGCCGCCGCTGCACGGTCTCTAAAACGCAAGAAAACGCTGGTGTCAAAGAAGAACTGTGAAATAGCTTCTGTTGCGCCAGCTTCAGCTTTGCGCTTTAAGTTAAGCAAGTCAAACTGAGCGTTGGGCGCTTCAGGGTGTTTTTCTGGGTATGCCGCAACTGAAATATCAAAGTCGGCGACGTCTTTTAAGAGCGCGACTAAACCTGAGGCATACATCTCTGTTTTGTCCACCCCTTGCGGTAAATCGCCGCGCAGCGCAACAATACGGCGAATGCCTGAGTCCCAATAGTCTTGCGCGATCTGTTTTAACTCTTCACGGCTTGCGTCTACGCAGGTTAAATGAGGTACAGCCGCCACGCCAGTTTGCTGTTGAATACGCTTCACTACATCGTGAGTTCTATCTCGCTCGCCGCTATTGGCGCCATAAGTTACCGACATATAGCTTGGTTTGAGTGGGGCAAGACGTTCTACTGATTTCCAAAGGGTCTTTTCCATGGCTTCAGTTTTTGGTGGGAAAAACTCAAAAGACACATCAATATCACGCAATTCTGACAGTGACTGATTTAGTGCATCGATACCCTGTGCGTAAGAAACCATGGCTATTCTCTCAAATGTAATGTTCATATAGACGTTTAGACGTCTAAATTAAAGAATATATGTCTAGACGTCAAGAGGTTTACACTGCTCAATTGACCTTTTCGTGAACTTGTTTAGAATTTCTATTCATAACATAAATAAGAGTAGACCGAGTAAGTACAATGGCAGAATGGAACGGTAAGTATATTCATCCTTACGCAGAGCATGGTAAAAAGAGCGAACAGGTTAAGAAAGTCACTGTTTCTATACCCATTAACGTGCTGAAAGCGTTAACAGATGAACGTACTCGTCGACAGATTAACAATTTGCGTCATGCAACAAATTCAGAGTTATTGTGTGAAGCATTTTTACATGCGTTTACAGGGCAACCCCTACCTAATGATGATGACCTGCGCAAAGACAACCCTAATCGTGTGTTAAAGCTGAAGCGCGCCGCATCATGGAAGAAATGGGTATTGATCCTAGTTTTGAAAATGACGTGACAGAAGAGCCCTAATCGCGTCGATAGAAAGGCATTCTTATCAAAGAATAAAAAAACGGCGCTTCTTGAAAGCGCCGTTTTTGCATTTGTTGTTCAGATTATTCTGGGCTGGGCGCCTGCGGTATTCTTGCAACGCCTGAATCAATCGCAGCTTGTGACACCGCTGAAGCGATGCGCTCACACAAGCGCGGGTCCATTGGTTTAGGGATAATATAGTCTTTACCAAATGTTAAGCTGTCGCTTTTACTTGCCGCAAGTACTTCAGCAGGTACCTCTTCCTTCGTGATTGCACGTAGTGCTTCCACCGCCGCGACTTTCATTTCATCATTAATGGCTTTAGCGCGCACATCTAGTGCTCCACGGAAGATGAATGGGAAGCACAGTACGTTGTTCACTTGGTTTGGATAATCCGAACGACCCGTGGCCATAATCAAGTCCTGACGTACTTCGTGGGCAAGCTCTGGTTTTATTTCTGGATCAGGGTTTGAACATGCAAATACAATCGGGTTTTCGGCCATTAATGCCAAGGTTTCTGGTGGAAGTACATCCGGGCCAGATACACCAACGAATATGTCAGCACCTTCCATTACATCCTCAAGCGTACGTTTGTCTGTGTTGTTGGCAAACAGCTTTTTATGTTCCGTTAAATCTTCACGGCGCGTGTGGATAACACCTTTTCTATCAAGCATATAAATGCGCTCGCGCTGCGCTCCGCATTTAATAAGTAGCTCCATACATGCCACTGCTGCCGCACTAGGCACCCATGCAAACGATTTTAGCGTTCTCGATAGTTTTGCCCTGAATCTCTAGAGCGTTCAGCATACCTGCTGCGGTGACTATCGCAGTGCCGTGTTGATCATCGTGGAAAACTGGGATGTTGCAACGCTTGATGAGTTCTTGTTCTATCTCAAAGCACTCAGGCGCTTTTATATCTTCAAGGTTAATCCCGCCAAAGGTATCTGCAATATTTGCGACTGTATTGATAAACTCTTCTGTAGTTCTGTGTTTTACTTCAATATCAATAGCATCAAGGCCAGCAAAGCGTTTGAAGAGCAATGCTTTACCTTCCATAACGGGTTTTGATGCCAAAGGACCAAGGTTCCCAAGACCTAAAATAGCCGTACCATTACTGATAACGGCAACCATGTTACCTTTGGCTGTATATTTATAGGCGTTATCAGGGTCTTCAGCTATTTCCCTTACAGGTTCAGCAACACCCGGACTGTAGGCAAGTGCAAGGTCGTCAACGCTGTCTGCTGGGGTAGAAAGCTCCACACGAATTTTTCCCGGTGTGGGGTTAGCATGGTAATCAAGTGCGCGTTGTCTAAAATCTGACATGTAAAATGGTATCCTTAGATGTAGGGTTCATCGGTTTTTTTGCTTGCGCCTTGTACGCTTCTTTTTGTGATTATTATTGTTGTTATTACAGCAAGAGTTACACGACGTTATTGTTAGAATCTATCCAGCAAGTGCTGGGATAAGCGCAATACTAAGGCATTATTCATAGAATTAATACTGACTATTCGCATATCGGCCGCAACTCTAACACAGCATTTCACTGTGTACAGATCTGATGAGAATTCTTGCTAGCATAATCACTACACATCAATGTAGGTGACGCTTACTTATTAGACCAGTAATATAGGGCTATAATTGCCATTCATATTATTTATTAATAGCGCTTGTTATATACGCTTACTGTATTTTTGGGTAAGGCTAAAATAGGTGAAATGAGTAGACGTTCAAAAAAGGTTGGGTAGTTTTAGTGAGGCATATGTGACTGAAAGAAAGCTTGTTGAAGTACTTACAGACGTTTGTGAGGAAGCAAAAAAAGATAAAAATGGGTTTGTTTGGCTTACCCATATTGGTCATTGGCGGGCGCCTGAAATTGTTGCCGTATTTCAGACAGAGTCTCAACGACAAGAGGCTATTAGGTCGCAATGGGATATGGGCTTTATAAACAGTGTGAATATTGCGTTGGACACGATTAAGTCAAAAGCTTCCGCTATTCGTTTTGATAGTGAAGAAAACTGTAAGCGCCTAAGTGGTGGTAATTGGGAAAGGTATTTACAAACTAAACAACTGCAATAGCGTCTTTTATGCATTGCTAGAAGCGCCAATACCTTTGAATTGTACTGCGAATTGGCAATAAAAAAGCGCCGTGTAGGCGCTTTTTTGATATCGATACCGAAAACGGTAATGGGCTTATTTTTTACCCAATGCACCGAAACGCTTCTTGAAGCGATCAACACGACCACCAGTATCAACGTTACGCTGCTTACCAGTGTAGAATGGGTGACATGAAGAACATACGTCTAGGTTGATGTCTTTACCCATTGTTGAACGAATTTTCATTACGTTACCGCAAGAACATGTTGCAGTGATTTCAGCGTAGTCTGGGTGGATACCTTGTTTCATGGGATTACCTCACATAATAAGGCCGTATCGCTATACAACCCGAAGTTGCACACCATACGTAACTTTATATTCAAATGATAAGTCGTTCAAAGAACAGCCTATCGCAAAAGAGCGGCGCATGATAAAGGAAGGGCTGGTATTGATCAAGCGGTTTTTGTATGGCGAATGAGCAGGGCAACCTGTATCATCAACGGTTGCTTGCAACGCGTGTATAAAAAGGCTGACATAACCAGTTATGGTATTTATTCAAGTCGCAGTTCCTGCGCCATTAAGACAACTCTTTACTTACACTCACACCAGTATGCTTGAAGAAGGCGTAAGGGTAGTGGTGCCTTTTGGTCCACGAAAGTTAGTTGGTGTTGCCGTTGGCGTAGTGCAACAAGAACACGTTGAGAACATTGAAAAGTTAAAAGCCATTGAAGAGGTCATTGACGATACGCCGGTTATCGACGGTGTGTTGTTAAAAATGGCCCAATGGCTTTGGCAATATTATCATCACGCGCCGGGCGAAGTATTGCACGCCATGCTGCTAGGTGCTGTTGCGAAAAGGGGAGTCTGAAAACCCTACTGCGCAAGACATGTTGGTGTTAAGTGAACAAGGGCGGACTGAAAGTGCCGATACGTTATCTCGAGCACCTAAGCAAAAAGCGTGTTTTGAAGCGCTGTTAAAAGCGCCGCTGTTGGCTACACAGGCCAGAAAGCTTTATGGCGCGCCCGCGGTAAAAGCATTAATAGATAAAGAGATGGCAACGCTACATGCCACGGTACCTGCATTTACCGAGCATGGTTGGCTTTCAACACTGCAAATAGGTGAAAAGCCTGTACCTGATACTCAGCAGTCAGTCGCTATTGCGGCACTCAATCGTCAGCACGGCAGTTTTGCCGTGAGCCTACTTGAAGGTGTGACCGGAAGCGGTAAAACCGAAGTGTATTTGCAGGCTATTGAGCCACTGTTAAAAGATGGCAAGCAGGTGCTTATCTTAGTGCCTGAAATTGGGCTCACTCCTCAAACGGTAGCGCGTTTTGAAAAACGTTTTGGCATTGAAGTAGGTGTGTTGCATTCTCAAGTGCCAGACAAAGCTCGTTTACATGTGTGGCAGCGAGCACGTGCAGGTGAACTGGGTATTATCATAGGTACGCGGTCTGCCATTTTTACGCCGCTTAAACACCCAGGCATGATTATTGTGGACGAAGAGCATGATGAATCGTTCAAGCAACAAGATGGCCTGCGCTATCACGCGCGCGACCTTGCAGCCATGCGTGCAAAGCAGCATAACATACCGTTATTGTTAGGTAGTGCAACGCCTGCGCTTGAAACCCTTAATAATGCGCTTAGCAATCGCTACGCACATCTTCAATTAACTAAGCGAGCAGGTGGAGCACAAAGCACACATCAACATGTGCTTGATGCACGTGATCAGCCTATTCATTATGGTATTTCGCAAGGCCTGCTTACTATCATGCGCCAGCATATCACCGCGGGAAACCAAGTGCTGGTGTTTGTGAACCGACGAGGTTACGCCCCAGCTATGCTGTGTCACCATTGCGGTGAGACGGTAATGTGTAAACGGTGCGACAGGCCCTATACTGTGCATAAGGCGCAAAATCGCTTGCAGTGCCATCATTGCGGCAGTACGCGCTCGATGCCTAAAAGCTGTGAAGCATGCCATAGCAACGAGCTAGTAACAGCGGGCACGGGGACTGAACAGGTTGAGCAAGGCTTAACCGCCTTGTTTCCAGGGGTAAAGCAAGTTCGCATCGACAGCGATACGGTGCGTGGTAAAGACAAGCTGCACCAAACGCTAGACGCCATCAACAGGCGCGAGTATCAGTTGTTGGTTGGTACGCAAATCCTGTCTAAAGGTCACCACTTTCCTCACGTGACATTAGTGGCCGTTCTTGATTGTGACGGGGCATTATTTAGTGCTGACTTTCGCGCGCCTGAAAAGCTCGCTCAGTTAGTCACTCAGTTAGCAGGACGTGCTGGGCGCGCCAGCAAGCCAGGAGAAATGTGGTTACAGACACATAACCCCCATCATCCGTTACTTCAAGACTTGGTGCACAACGGGTACGGACATTTTGCGCGCCACGCGTTAATGGAGCGCAAGGCTGCGCGGCTGCCCCCGTACATTAGCCAATTTGTTATTCGGGCTGAAGCCACCGACAGTGCGCTGGCATATCGCTTTTTACAAGAAAGCAAAACCATTTTTTTACAGCAGCACGCTGTTGAATTGAACGGTCCATTTCCTTGCCTTATTGAAAAGCGTCAGGGGCGCTTTCGTTTTATGTTGGTTTGCAGCCATGAAAAGCGTGCCCCACTGCATAGTGCCCTAAGATTAGCGCTTCCCTTTTTACAGGCGCTTCCTCAAGCAACAAAAGTACGCTGGTCGGTGGATATTGACCCAACTGATTTCAGTTAGCTTGTTGCCTAGCAATGCGATAGAATTTTCGTTAGCGATAGTGCGCATCGCTGATACCGTTAACATCGTTGATCATTATTTAATTTGGTATACGACGTTTCTTACGACAACGAAAAACGATAACAAGTAGGAATTTTGCCAACTATGGCCCAACGCGATTATGTCTCTCGTGGACGCTCTACACAAAAAAAGAAACCTGCAAGCAAAGGTAAAAAACCTGCGGCTAACGCACAGATGAATTCGTCTGCTTCTCCCAAACTACCTATTATCCGTTTAGTTGGCGTGTTTGCGCTTGTTATTGGTTTTGGCGCGTTCTTATGGTCTATCAAAGACAATGTGGAAGAAGACGTTGATACACAAGCAGCTCGCCCTGTTGCACCTACAGAAGAAGCACTGCCAGAATTACCTGAAGAAGAATGGGAATACATCAAAACCCTACCTGGCTACGAGGTAGAGGTTGAAGTAAAAGAACAAGAAAAGTCAGACAAACGCTACTTAATGCAGTGCGCATCATTTAGAACCCGTGCACAGGCTGAAGAAATGAAAGCGAAAATTGCGTTTCAAGGGTTAGAAGCGCTCATTAGACACAGCTCTGGCAGCAATGGAGATTGGTTCCGCGTAATTTTAGGGCCTTTTGAGACCAAGCGTGATGCTGAAAAAGCCAAGCACAGCCTGCGCAAAGTGAACATTGCTACCTGCCAAATTTGGTACTGGAATTTATAGGTCTCTGCTCACCTAAATAAGCCGACAGAAGCGCACCCCAAAGCAAAATGGAATAGCAAAAAGGAATAATTAAAAGGACGTAAAAATGAATAGCCGCACGCACAATGCTGAGCAGTGTCGATCAAGGTCCTGACTATACGCGTTACAGTATAGAGGAGCTTGAAGATGTGCTGGAAAATATCGAACAACGCGCTTATTCAGACCGTTACGCAGCGGCGCAAGCTGCACTTGCACAAAAGAAATCATCCGCAGAAATGGATAAGGGCGAACAGATTGAAGGTGAGGATACCGACGAACCGTTTGTTAAGCCCAAATGGTCAGAACGACATGTTGTCACTCGATGCTGTGACATCGTAATACTTGTGTTATTTCTCGGGCCAATAACGTCGCTTTTCGCCGACTTTAGTGTGACAAATAGTTGGCTGGATAACTCTTCGTGGGCAATATATGCACTTGCTCTATTGGTAGGTTGGTTATGGTTTACCTCACTTTATGTCGACAAGCTTCAACTGCAACATTTAAATAGCAGTGTACGCGGCAAAATATCCATAGTGACAATGCCCTTGTTGGGCGCGCTATTTAGTTGGTTCCTAGTAGACAATACGTTGCCCTACGCATTGCATAGCGTTTCTACTACTCATGTTGCAGAGCATAAAGTGAAGTATCGCAAAGGGGATTCTGCAAAGCGTTGTCGCTACAAAGTGCTGCTTGAAGATACCAAAACACTGTCTCATGACAGACTGTGCCTAGCCGCAGAAGAATTCAAACGCTTGCCTCGAAAAGGTACGTTAGTGCTGAAAGGTGCCGAAAGCGCTTACGGGTTTAATATTGAATCTTATCAACTGTCATATCGTTAATTGATGTTGTGAACTGTTATTCCCAGCTCTTTAGTCGCAACTCTATAGTCCTATCTCTTAGTCGATGCCGCTTGGCGTAAGCACTGCAAACTCAGCTAACCCTGAGCGGGCATAATGCGAACCATATATTTCTTCGAGTTTGCCGCTATCTCTTAAAAGTGGCATTGTGGCGTCAAAGTGCGCAGCAAGCGCCTTACCGCGTGGGGTATTCTTAAATGCCAAATATAACTTGTCTCCTTCACGTATGGCTTTGTGGTGAATTCGACCATGATATGCCTCCAAATAATTAATGTCGTAATCGAGCATATAATCGAGACGCCGATTTAACACAAGTGCAAACCCTGCTTCTATTGTGTCTAGTGGATAGGCGCTCTCAATATTAGGAAACAGCGAGTCAAAGCCGTAACCCTTTCGCCAAGCAATTTGCTTCCCAATAAAAATCTCGTCGAGATTATCTGAAGGAGACGAATCGGGTCGATAAAAAATATGAATAGGCAGGTCAGTATCTAAAATCCACGTGGCATAAACCGCATCGGGTAAGTCGTGTTGATATACACCAACTATAACATCGGCTTTATGCTGTTTGAGCTGATTCAGTGCGCGGGGGTAGGTGCTGGTTTGATAGTGAATAGTGTAACCGTCGAATACCTCGTCAAGCAGTTCAAAGTACACGCCAGTGTTGTCCTTGTTCGTAAAATCCTCCCAGTAAGCTGCTGAGACTACAATAGGGCGCTCATTCGTATTCGCAAATGCGGTGCTGCTAAATAAACATGCCGCCCCACAAAGGCTGGAAATAAATACTGAGAAAAATACGAAGTAACGCAATGCAGTGCTGCCTATAATTTTTGTTATCCGTATTTTTGAGTATAGACAGTAAAGCTTCGCAACCCCAATTAGTCAATAGGTGCAAAGCACCTTTATATCGTTGTTGCGCACAGTGCTTATTGCTTAGCGTTGACCATTGCAACACCCAACCACACGAACCAAGCTATCTGCCCTAAGCCAAAAATGGCCGTAGAGGCTTCAAATACCATGTTTCCGGTTAGCAAAGACAAACCGGAAAACAGGGTTAATATACCTAAGCAATACCTACTGCAACACCAATAACGTGAAGTGCTTTTGTATAAACATTGGCCTTAATACCCATAAAGCTTATTATCAGCACCCATATCGCGCCGAGTAATTCTATGCCACCGCCAAGTGCATCAACCACAATATCCACGCTCTTAAGTACCACTACCGCGCTGTCTTCGTTGGTGTCAGCGAAGTTGGCTAAAAATGGCAAGCTAACTAAGAAAATAAAAGTACTTGCCAGCACAAAGGTTGCCCAAATGTGACCCAGCGCGTTGAGTATATTTCGCAAAGTTAGGCGTGCTTGATTTAAAACGCGCCTCAAGGGATTGATTGAGTAGTAGCAAACTCAAACTAAACACAATGCCAATAACAATATACCCAATGAAGAAGGTATCTCGTTGTGAGATTAAGAAGTGAAGGTGACCTTTGTCAGAGCTATCTGTAGGGGCATCAAGCAGCCCAAAGAAAAGCACAAAACCAAAAAGGTAAGTGAGGGCGCATATAATCGCTGCTATGCCGCGGCGCGTTGAAGTTGCATACTATTAATCTCAAGGTAAACCGTAAACGCTTGCTATTACGCGATATTACAACGCTCACGGCAACTATGATTTGTAACAAGTGTTGTCACTGTTTATGCGTTTTTTACCACTAGCGATTAAAACAGAGACGTTAACGTGCCGTTAGGTAATGCCGGGATATCGATGACGTTGAAGGCAACAAGTCCAAGGGCAGTAAGGTTTAGCAGTACAAGGGCCCAATAGACACGCATAAATTCAGTTTTGCTGCGTTTGTGTTTAAAGACATGTTGCGCAACTAATGCGCCTGGCCAGCCGCCGATAAAGCCGAAAAAATGCAGTTTTGCTTCAGATATACGCCAGCGGTTTTTCTCTGCTGCTGACTTGTCGATGGCATAGAGCAAAAAGGTTACACCGCTTATTGCACAATACGCAAAAATCAGGATGGCGGGTAACATATTGAAGAAGGTCAAAAGTGCAAGCGCTATGGCGAAACACGATAGAAAGGCAATAGTAAACTTGCTTTTAGCCGTGTGCTTAGCAGACATTATCCGCTTGGTCTTATAATCTTTTAATAAGTTTATATTGTGTGCTTGATAACTACCTTTGTTGTCTTTTTTCAGCTCATACACAATGATATCGCCGTTGACGGGCCGTCTTGAGCGGTTGGAAAACGCCTTTATATGGGCAAAAGCACGGGTACCACCTCCGTTGGGCTCGACAAAACCAAACCCTTTAGCATCGTCCCAATGCTGAATTCGTCCTTGATACTTCATTACTACTCCATGTGTTTTTGAACGGTTATTCACGCTGGAGTATGCGCGTTATGCGTTACCTGTTCAATGTGTTTTACCGCACATACGCTTTTTTACTGTTTACGCGGTATGCACTTAATTAGGTAATACCCTTGAAATTAACCAGCCTTCCCCCACTTTAATTGGTATTGAAATTGTACGCTGCTGCCTTTGTAACATGAAAGCAAAAACGCGGCAGCGCCCAGCTAAACGGGGAATTAACGTGACAACGATTGTATCTGTACGACGTGGAAATCAAGTGGTAATGGCTGGTGATGGCCAGGTATCACTGGGCAATACCGTTATGAAAGGTAATGCACGCAAAGTGCGCCGTTTATACCACGACAAAATACTGGCTGGCTTTGCAGGTGGTACTGCCGACGCGTTTACGCTATTTGAACGTTTTGAAGCTAAGCTTGAAGCGCATCAAGGGCATTTAACCAAAGCAGCTGTAGAACTTGCTAAAGACTGGCGAACCGATCGCATGCTTCGAAAATTAGAAGCCCTGCTGGCTGTAGCCGATGAAACGGCTTCATTTATCATTACCGGAAACGGTGACGTAGTGCAGCCAGAACAAGACCTTATTGCTATCGGTTCTGGTGGTAATTATGCACAGGCTGCTGCTACTGCCTTGCTTAATAACACAGAGTTAAGTGCAAAAGAAATTGCTGAAAAATCGTTAACTATTGCTGGTGATATTTGCGTATTTACCAACCATAGCCAAACTATTGATGTACTAGATTACTAAGTAACGGCACTGCTTGAACGCATCAACATGTCGTTATCTGCTGTGTGCGCTCGCATTCTTGTTATTTACTTACGCGCACGATGCACTTGTTAGAAAAGGGTTTATTCATGTCTGAAATGACACCAAGAGAAATTGTTCACGAGCTAGACCGCCATATTATTGGTCAGCAAGACGCAAAGCGCGCTGTATCTATTGCATTGCGTAACCGCTGGCGTCGCATGCAGCTTGAGCCAGAGCTGCGCCAAGAAGTCACACCCAAAAATATTCTTATGATTGGCCCAACAGGTGTTGGTAAAACTGAAATTGCACGTCGCCTAGCTAAGCTGGCTAATGCGCCTTTTATTAAGGTAGAAGCGACTAAGTTCACCGAAGTGGGCTATGTGGGTAAAGAAGTTGAAACTATCATTCGTGATTTGGCCGATATTGCCGTGAAAATGACGAAAGAAAACGAAATGAAGAAAGTGAAATTCCGTGCAGAAGAAGCTGCGGAAGATCGCATTCTTGACGTGCTTATTCCACCGCCAGAAGACGCGTGGGGAAATAAAGAAGACGTTGAAGATCGCGGCACGCGCCAAGCATTTCGTAAAAAGCTTCGTCAGGGTGACCTAGACGACAAAGAAATTGAAATTGATGTGGCACAGCCACAGGTGGGCGTTGAAATTATGGCGCCTCCAGGCATGGAAGAAATGACCAACCAGCTTCAGGGCATGTTCCAAAACTTGTCTGGTTCGCAAAAGAAAAAGAAGAAGCTGAAAATTAAAGATGCGTTTAAGCTATTGGTTGAAGAAGAGGCAGCACGCCTGGTAAACCAGGAAGACTTAAAAGAGAAAGCCATTGAGTCGGTAGAGCAGCACGGTATTGTGTTTATCGATGAAATTGACAAAATTTGTAAGCGCGAAGGCAATACGTCGGGCGATGTGTCGCGTGAAGGTGTTCAGCGTGACTTACTGCCTTTGGTAGAAGGTTCGACAGTGTCGACCAAGCACGGCATGGTGAAAACAGACCATATCTTGTTTATTGCATCTGGCGCATTCCAAATGAGTAAGCCGTCTGATCTTATTCCAGAGCTACAAGGCCGTTTACCTATTCGCGTTGAACTTGCTGCACTGAAAGTAGGCGATTTCAAGCGCATTCTTACCGAGCCTAATGCATCGCTTACACAGCAATACATTGCACTAATGAAAACCGAGGGTGTGGACATTAGCTTTGATGATTCTGGTATTCAGCGCATTGCTGAAGCAGCGTGGCAAGTAAACGAACGTACCGAGAATATTGGTGCGCGTCGTCTGCACACGGTGCTAGAGCGCTTAATGGAAGATATTTCATTTGATGCTTCTGAAAAAAGCGGCGAGAGCTTTGTGATTGACGCTAACTATGTGAATTCTCACTTAGAGACACTGGTAGATAACGAAGACTTATCGCGCTTTATTTTGTAATAAGAGCATTAACGCAGTAATAGTGAAAGGGCGCATGAGAATGCGCCCTTTTTTATGGCTTACGACATAATATCCGGCAGCATTGTGACGCTATCATTCGTCGTTAACGAGTCAAAAATCGGCGTTTTGGGTGTTTCAATGACATCCCCTTGGGTGGGGATTTCACTTACCTCAATACCTCCTGTCACCTGCTTTAACTGCAATGATGTAAGTTTGTCGTGCTGATGTTGTTGCATAATGTACGCTCCTTGTATTCGCGTCGTGGTTAAAAGAAACAGCGTCTTACCGCGTTATAACGACACCGCTTCGTGGTATAGCGCCCGAAAGCACCCTGCAATAAGCGCTGTGCGACTCGTGATATTCAGCTTTCTGTAAATATTGGCACAGTGGAACTTAACCGTTCGCTCGCTAATAAATAGCTCTTGTGCAATTGCTTTATTAGATCGTCCCTCCATTATTTTATGGGCGACTTGAAGTTCGCGTTTAGACAAGCAGTCGATTGGCATAATAAGTTCGCTTGAGGTAATGCCTGTTACTTCAATTTGCTGACGCTCTTTTGCAGTCATAAGGGTGGTTTGTTCTCTTACTTCTTGAGTCTTCATCGATTTTCTCCGGACGTCTGTTGTAATGTTATCCCCCGTACAGCAGAGGGAGAGAGCTTAGTGAGTTTGCCATCGCGTAACCGATAAACGGTGTCTGCCATGGCAATAGATTGAGGTCGGTGTGCAACGATAACTCGAGTTATCTTTAAAGCCTTAAGGTGCAGGTTTATTTCCCTTTCATTTTCAAGGTCTAGATGACTGCTGGCTTCATCGAGAAACAAAATGTCGGGCGATTGATAGAGTGCTCGAGCAAGCAAAAGACGCTGTTTTTGGCCACCGCTAAGACTGCTTCCCATATCACCAATTAATGATTGATACTGCATTGGCATATTGACGATATCATTGTGAATACAGGCAAGCTTTGCTGCATACACCACATTCTCTATATTTGGGTTATTCTCAAAACAGCTTATGTTTTGGGCGATCGTGCCACTTAAACACATGTCGTCTTGAAGTACGCTTGCCAGCCTTACGTGGCGCTTTTTACCAGGCAAGGGCAGCCTTTGTATCTTTCCTTTGCTCAGAGGATAAAGACCCATAAGGCACTTCAATAGTGTGCTTTTTCCGCTGCCACTGCTGCCGATAATCGCGATTATCTCGCCAGTTCTCACCTGCATTGAAAGATTGTTAAAAATATACTCGCTACTATTGCTGTAACGATAGCTTAATGCTTCAACGTTAAGCGCCAAGGAATCACATTGCGTAGTGCCATCTAGCAATACGCAGGGAACTGGTATGTTGCTAGATGGCAATGAAGGAGGCGTGTGTAAAATATCGCTTAGACGCTCGATATGTAGCCCCAACATTTTAAATGCAATAAGTTGAGTAATAAGGTTGTCTATAGCGCTAACAAAGCGTGTTTTGTAAGCAACAAAGGCAAGCAACATGCCTATTGTCATGCTGCTTTCCATCACTAGAAGGGCGCCGATGTAGACAATAATCAATTGCTCTGCACCGAAAATCAGTTGGTTTGCCGTGCTGCTTCCAATATTTAACTTAGTTAACTGAATATCTTTGTTGAGTGTCTCAACCAGTTTGTTTTGCCATTCGCCGTGTCGTTTTGCTTCTTGTTGGTAAATGCGTATTGGAGAGATGGCTCTTAAGCTCTCTATGAAATGACTTTGCTCAGCAGCGGCCAGATTAATTTTCTCTGAAGTAAGCTTTCTCATCCATGGCAATAACCCTAGTTTCATGCATAAGTAAAGCGCCATTATAATTGCGACAACAACAGAGAGCTTTATTGAATAGATTGCCATTATCGCTAGTGTGCTAAGTGCCATGACACCGTCTAAAATGGCCGATACTGCGCCAGTGGTGATAAAGTCTCTAACGTGCGCCAGTGAACCAAATCGAGATACCACATCGCCTATGTGTCTTTTGGCGAAATATTCTAATGGCAATATGAGGAGGTGTTTAAATACCGACGCCGAGAGCTGCAATTGTAGGCGGCTTGAGAGCTGTAATATGAGTGTTTTTCTAAGGCCATTGGTAAACGTTTCAATTAGCAACAAAAAGCCAAAACCAATCGCCAGCGCCTGTAGCAATGAAGCATTGTGATAAACCAATACATCGTCAACAACGGTCTGCATGTAGTAGGGAGAGGCGAGAGCAAATATCTGTAATACCAATGACAGTGTTAGCAAGGTCAGAAGACTTCGTTTGAATCCAACGGCGTGTCGGAAGAACTGGACAAGCTTTAAGCGGGTGGCATTTTCGCGGGGCTCAAATTTTTCACTGTAAGATACCTCAAGCGCGATACCTGATAGGTGTTTCGACGCTTCATTAAATGTATAAACGCATTTTCCCATTGCCGGGTCTATGACAGTGATGTGCGTTTTTGTAGTTTTTTCCAAAACAACAAAGTGATTCATGTTCCAGTGCAAAATTGCAGGCTTGGAAAGTTGTATCAGATCGCTGATTTCTATTTTTACCGCTCTACTATTAAGGCCTAGAGAAAGTGCTATATCCATCACGTCTTTGAGTGTTGCGCCCTTTAATGACACACAGTAGTGCTGTCGAAATGCCACTAAATCTCGCTTGTCACCGAAATACTTCGCAATCATCGCAACGCAAGCCAATCCGCACTCAGCTGCTTCATTTTGGAGTACTACGGGAATTCGCCGACGACTGAAGAACCGGGTATGTAAAGACGGTTTAGCACGTTCTAGCATTACTCCATGCTCCCTTTTACGCTGTATAGGGGCTCTAACAGCCATTCCATTAACGTGCGATCGCTCAACTGGACATCGGCAGAGAATGTCATACCTGCTTTAAGCGTTATTTGCTTTCCGTATGCTGCTATTGAGCTACTATCAAGCGTCGCAGTTGCCAAATAGGCGGGTTCGACGATAGCAACAGGAGGATCGATTACTTCTCCGGGTAATACTAAATTCTGTGAGACATTTGCAATCGTGCCATGATGTAATCCAAATTTTTGAAAAGGAAACGCATCGTAGCGAATGTGAAGAGAATGGCCTTTTTCCACAAACCCTGATGAATGAACTGGCACTACAATACGAGCGAGTATTTCAGAGTGTTCTGGAAGTATAGAGAGTAACAATGCGGCACTATGCGTTGTATTACCCGACTTAACTTGAAGCCCTGAAACGATGCCGTCCTTCGGAGCATAAATGGTCTGTGTGGCATTATGCTTTTGAGTGATTATTTGCTGTTTCAAATCACTTAACGCGTCTTCTAGCAACGAGCGCTCATTAGCATGACGATTGGGTAATGTGATGAGCTTGCGTTCGTCGTTTACAATGTCGGCCTTTACGTTACGCAACTCTTGCTGCGCTCGAACGTAGTGCTGTTTCGCAGATAGCAATTGAAGCTGGTGGTTTTCGACATCAGATTCAGTGGTAAATCCTTTATTTAATAAAGACTGTGCTCTATTAAAATGTACTCGTGACACTTCCCATTGACGTTTTGTAAGCGACGCAATTTCTTCCAACTCAGTTTGAACAGCACGATTGCGAACAATTGTGTTTTTAAGGTCATCGAGTTCACTGGAGTGAAGCGCAGCGAGCCTTTTTATATTCTTCAACGTCCTATCGTATTTGGTGTTCAATTCTTTCAAAAGCTGAGTGTCGACTCGTAGCCCTGTATCATCGAATTGTCCATAATCGATGTATACTAACGGGTCGCCTTGTTTCACACTTTCGCCTTCTTGTACGAAAAGGCGTTTGACTTTACCTCTCCTTGGTTCGCTATAAAGCTTAAATATGCCGTCAGTGGGTTCCAACCACCCTTGTATTGACGTTTTTCTTTGATATTGATTGGTATTTAAGAATACGAGTACCAAGACCACCCACAGCGCGATGAGTCCCGCAATAATTACATAGAGAGGTCTCGGTATCATCAGTAACTTGCCCAAAGTGGCATGCGCCTGAT
Organism: Alteromonas gracilis; assembly: GCF_036870955.2. Lineage (GTDB taxonomy): Bacteria > Pseudomonadota > Gammaproteobacteria > Enterobacterales > Alteromonadaceae > Alteromonas > Alteromonas gracilis_A. Next base: position 3,946,670 of record NZ_CP145482.2, on the reverse strand, counting down.
GATCAATCGCTTCTTGGCGAAAAAGTCCTTTTCTCACAACCAACCCCTTTTTTTGCTCAAATAAACTTATTGAATGACGAATATTTGAATGTCTTATGACTAAGAAAAGTCAGTATCTGGATGCTGCTTCCGTGCAGGCTTAATCATCCTTGGCATCGCAATCCTTGACGCCTCCGTTGTTACGACCAGATACCGCCTCGTTATCATCACCGCAGTGACGTATCCAACAATAGTGAGATGGTTAATGGTTTGGCGGCGAGACTAAGTCTCAAAATTAGAACCCTTTGAAAACCAAGGGGGTGGCGCAATTACGAAAGCGATTGGCTCAAAAACGATAGTTGATTTATCACAAGCAAAATAAACACGGTTGATAAATAGTCATAGAAGTGTCTAAAGAATGTGCTATAAAAAGCATAGGAATGTGAAAAAAAACGGTAAGAATGCACTAATAAGAAGGAAGATACATGTTTGTACCCAGCATACTCTTAAAACAACTATACACTAGAGCAAGTCTTTCAAAGACTGATAAAGGGGTGTCATTTTCTCTTAAAAACAGATTAAAAGACGCCACAATAAAAGAGTTGAAATGGATTTCATTAGATGGAGAAAAAATTCCAGACCATAAAATATCGCTACAACTTTCAAGCGATACGTGCATTTCCGTAGAAGAACTTAACAAGTCTGAAGGTAAGCCATTTGGATTGCGTCAAACTATTACGGTGCATCTTGATATTGATGAAGCGCCGTGCCCTGAAAAGCGCAAGCTTGGTATTTGCTTTTCAGCCTCACCGTTCGGAAAATTAAAGTTTGAAGTAGAAGATAATATTACCGCGGCGGGTGAGCGCAGTGCGTTTATTCCTCGTGATGATATGGATGACTATGGCGAGTCAATTATAAAAACACGTCAAGAATATTTCGAAAGCGCCACAGATAAGAAAATAAATCATGTGGGTAAATACTCCATTGACCCACAAGAATTGAAAGGCAATATCGAACACTTTATCGGTGTCGCCCAGGTACCAATTGGTATAGCTAGGTCCATTAAAAATTAATGGTGAGCATGCTAAAGGCGAGTTTGTTGTACCACTAGCCACCACTGAAGGCACCTTGGTCGCGTCTTACAATCGCGGCATGAAATTACTTAATATGAGCGGCGGCGTGACAGCCACGGTAGTAGACGATGCCATGCAGCGAGCTCCTGTCTTCATTTTTGATAATGCCCGCGGCGCTCGTGACTTTGTGAAGTGGGTAAAAGAGAACTTCGATAAGATAAAAGAGGAGGCGGAAGCAACGTCAAGCGTGGCAAAGCTTACTTATATTGACCACTTCCTTTCTAATAAATTTGCATTCTTACGTTTTAACTTTAGAACGGGTGATGCCGCGGGTCAAAACATGGTTGGTCGAGCCACATTCGCTGCGTGCGGTTGGATATTAGATCACTATGAAGGTATCGAAAACTTCTATCTAGAGTCTAACTTCGCAACTGACAAAAAAGCATCTCAGATTAATATTATGCGAACCCGTGGTAAACGCGTTACCGCAGAAGCCACAATTAAACGAGAGCATTTACTAGAGGTAATGCGTGTAGAGCCTAAGCAAATTGATTATCACGGTCGTGTCGCAGGCGTGGGGTCGTTCTTGTCTGGCGTTAACAATACGGGTCTTCATTCCCCTAACGGCATTACTGCCATGTTTATCGCCACTGGGCAAGACGTCGCTAACGTATCTGAATCGTCGGCCGCTATGATGTACTCTGAGCTCACGGAAGAAGGTGATCTACATGTGTCTATCACCATTCCATCATTGATTGTTGCAACGTACGGTGGTGGTACGGGTATTGGTACTCAGCGTGAATGTTTAGAACTACTTGATTGCTATGGACGTGACCGCGTGTATAAGTTTGCTGAAATAGTTGCGTCAGTAGTATTAGTAGGTGAAATCTCGCTGGCATCGGCAATCAGTTCATCAGACTGGGTGTCGTCCCATGAACAATATGGTCGAAACCGCTAATATAAAATAGCTAAAAAAAGGGCTTCTATAATGAAGCCCTTTTTTGATGGTTATTGATAGCTGTTAAGGGCTTTTATAAGCTGCTGCGGGTCATCCACACCTACATAGTACTCGGTGACGAGTGTTTCGCTTGATGCTAGTTTTATCTTCACATTGGGTACGCCTGCGTAATTAAACCGCTTACGGTGAGAGGCCCGCTTTACGTATTCACCATGAGGTGAAACGCTCGATATGTTGCTAATTGGAATTTCGATAGGGTTGCTCAAACCGTAGCGAATAATTAACGTAGGAGTAGTGCCCTCATTAAACAACAAAGAAATGGGTCTGAGTTTCATTGCATTGTGTTCGGCAACAAAAAACAGCAGCCCCAATATTGAAAGGCCCGTAACTACATTGGCTGCGAAGGGCGACCACATAAAATGAAGTAATACGTGAGCAATGGGTAATTCAACAGCCATGATAATGATAAAGCCGAAGGCGTTAGAGTGTGCGCCATCTTTGTTCCAATAAGAAAAGTGTACGTCGCCTTTTAGGGGGAGCGTAGAAAGCTTTTTTGACATCAGTAAGCACGACCACATTCTGCCTTCAAACCACATTATTTGTCGTAACATACCGCTTGGAATAAACGTGGCTACACTTCTTAATATTGCGCTGTCTAAATCAACCCCTTTAGCAAATTCTGTCCGAATAAGGGTTACGATACTAAGAATGGTTATCACCTCTAGGAATAAGAAGACGCCAAGTACAATCAACCTTCCGTCCATGATGACAGGTAGCCATTGCTGCATATGAACAGGCAGAAGTACGTTACCTGCAACTAGAGCAAGAGATGCTAATGCCACGCCCTTTATTAATGCTTTTTTCTTGTTTTTAATTAACAGTAAGCAGGCGATGGGAAGTGTTATCAACGCGTCAATAAGAAACAGCAATTCTGTGTTCTGAAACTTGTCTGCCGTGCCTTTTAAGGTGCCCGTTGTACTGTGTGCTGCGTCAAATGGCGCGTAACGCAAAAACACCCACCATGCGACAAGCATTAGCATAAAAAACAAAATGGGCGTCACCCGCTCTCGCCAAAACAAAGAAGCACTTTTTCTGCTGTGATGAGTGTGGTGTGTATTCATGTTATATCCTTATGCGAAATCAAGCGGTCACGCCGCGCGTAAACTTACGCTTTTCCGTGATTTTTATCTAACAAAACCTTATGAAATTCATTTTTATAAGTGAAGAGTCATTACTCGCACGCCGCTTTTGTCCATGTTGAAATATTTTTTAATACTTTGAAACTCGCATTTTGCCGCATTTGAGCTAATTTCATATGTATAGCGTGCTTATCTGTCGGTACGTCACTTATCAACCTATCTTTTTGGAATATAGACATGGATTTGTTAATTGTTGAACAAGATGCCACCCAAGTAGAAATATACGAGCTTGCATTTAGTGAGCATTTTACTGTGCACACAGCCCGTAATATGCTAGAAGCGGTCACATGTCTTAAAGACAATAATATAAGTATAGTAATTTCTGACTGGAAAATAGGGAAAACGAAAGCGTCTATTTTTTGTGAACAGCTTGATACTTCAAACCCATTAACACTTCCTGTCGTTATTGTTGTGTCGCAGATGAGTGACGACGATACCATTCGAGAGGCGTTTAACGCCGGTGTGTCTCACTACATCACTAAGCCATACAGTATTGTGCCTTTCACTGAGACGGTACTGGGCGCTAAGCACCAAATACAGATAATGCAGCAAATGCATGCCGACAACGCCGATACGCGAGAAGTTGCACAAACGGCATTAAGTCAGGCGGCTATTTATGGCACAGGCATGGAAATTGTGTCAGCGCTTAACACCTGTAACGACATTCACGCTATGTCTAAAAATATTCTTACAACATTGCGGTTTAATGGTGTTCATGCCGCTATTCAATATCGAGATGATAGGGACACAACCAGTTACGATACCGACATGTCAGCGTGCGATGCAACAACGGAAAAAGTGTTCACGGTTTTGCATGACCAGGGGCGTATATATCGCTTTGGCAAACGCTTGATGCTTAATGATGAAAACGTGTCGCTCTTGGTTAAGCATGTGGCTAGGGAAGACCCTGTTATTCACGACGCTATTTTAGACATGGGAGCGAAACTCGTACCTGCTATTAACGCCCGATTTAATAGTTTGCGACAACAGCAAGCATTACGTGCAACGCATACTGATATCAGTAGCGTTATCGACCAAATTCGCCAAATAGTCATCGGTCAAGCGCAAGAAAAAGCCAGGGTGGCAAAGAGTGTTTCTGAGTCTATCCAAGACAGCTTTCATATGCTCGAACTCACCGAAGTTCAAGAAGCGTTCTTTATGCAGCTTATTGAAAGCCAGCTAGAAGCCAGTGATGAACTTGCCGAAATTCAAGACGTAGACAACACCTTGCAAGGTATACTTACGCGTCTAGCGCCACAATTAACCGCATTTGAAGAAGACACTGGCGAGGCAAAAAACGATTCAGATGACGACTTGCTCTACCAAGATGTAGAGTTTTTCTAATGAACTAACATTTACCGAGTCTTATCGATAGCTATCGAGAATAAAGCGCTCAATAAGAAGATTAATGTCTAGTTGGTAGTCTGCGGCGTTTACCACCTTTTCAATTGCGTCGGTTTCTCGCGTTAGCTGAAGCGCAATAGGGCTAGGTTCAATATGACGCTTAAACCTAGTGTGATAAAACGCCGTTAAACTTGGTTTGAGCGGCGCTTCATAATTCGTGTCGGTAACAATGGCAAGCTTTTGACTTTTCATTAACACGACCGTGCCAATGGAATAAAGGCCAATGGCTCTTACAAACTTGTTAATTAAGTCATCGTCGTATTCCTTGCCTTGCGATTGCTGAAGCAGCCGCAGCGCCTCTACAGACGATATCGCAGGTTTGTAAACTCGCTCGGCGGTAATAGCGTCATACGAATCTGCGATACTGCTCATGCGAACGTATTGATTTATTTGATGTGCAATAAGTCCATGAGGATAGCCACTGCCCGACAGTCGTTCATGGTGCTGTAGCGCTATCTGCTTGGTAAGGTCGTCCACATTCATGTTTGAAAGAATATCTTCACCATAAACCGTGTGCAGTTTCATGATCTCGAACTCATCTTTGCTTAGTTTTCCTTGCTTAAACAAGATGTCGTCTGAAATTTTGCTTTTTCCTAGGTCGTGCAAAAGGCCCGCGAGTGTCAGTTTGGTACCAAGTTGTTTACTAAAGCCAAGGTGAACAGAAAAAATAGCCAGCAATATTGCCACATTGAGCGAATGCTCGAATAAGTAGCTGTCTTTGTCCTGAAGTTTAGTCATGCACAATAATGCGTCTTGGTTTCTAAAAACAGACTCAAAAAAGCCCTTGGCAATGTCTTCATAAGGCGCAATGTCAATGTCGCCACCGCGCTTGAGTGTTTCGAAGGTGTTTTTAAGTTCAGTGCGCGCATCTGCGTACATCGACTTAGCACGACGCATCTCACTGGCAAGTGGGGTAGCGTTTCGTTCAATCGACGTATCAAGCGTTTCGTTTTGCGAAGGCGAAGTCTCAGGGGAAAGATCTTCTGCCGCTACCACGCTCTTGCTGGTGTCTATTTCAACTTCTTTAACCCCAAGTGATTTTAGTTTTTTAATTGCACCAAGGTGCTTTATAACGCCTTTTGAAGTCATGATCGCCGAGCCGTTCGACTTGGTGACCTGAACAACGTACATACCAACATTGAGGTCTTTAACAGCGACTCTTTTTTTCATTACTACATAGTCCTGCTGGCAGAATCGAAATGGAACATGTGATTGTAAAACACTTAATCTTTATTCATAGTTAAAACTTGAACAAAAATGAAACTTACTTCTAATGAAAGAGGCTATTGTCTTGGTGACTGAATATGCTTTCGTTGGTTTGCCCTTGGTGCGAGCAAGTAATATTTCCCAATAGCTTTCAAGATAGCTGCACAAGTTTTCATAATGCAACACTAGGTTATGTGCCTTTATCTCCTCCTCTTTTGTTAAGTAAAATCAAGCTTGTGTTTAAGTTTTAATAAATAATTGATGAAATAGCGATAGTCTTGTATTGCTTTATAAGCGTTGTGTATCACAAAGCGTTCAAATTAGTCTGAATAAGGATATCTACATGGACAGAAGACTTAGTTCTAAAATTGTGCGTAGCGTCGTCAAGGTTGGGAGTAATAAAAATGCTCAGTCTAGTGCTACCCAATTAAATGCGAAACTTAGACTTTTTCCTTCCCAGCAGTATATAAGAAGGGGGAAATACCAATGATTTATTTCGTTTACTCGTTTATAGCATTTGTAATCGTTATCGCTGCATACAACAAGCGTTGGAAATATTCTTATTTAACTGTGTTTTTACACCAGTATGTGATTTTCACAGTTCACCTGCTTTGGCACTATAATTTTGAGAATTATTCACCTGGCGTGTCTTTTGCGGCTATCGGATATTTTACACTTGCATTGCCAATTTCTGTATCAGCGTGCTTGGTGTTATATCTACTAAACAAAAACACTAAGACAGCTCTTTCAAGTTAAATAATCCTCACTGATTGAAAGCTTAGTGGTAATTAACACACTAAGCTTTTTTCTTTTAAAGCCATTTTTGAACACGTCAAAGATGAAATAGCACCTCAACGCACGCTCGCGAACCATTAATTGAGACGTTGTCTCCTAAGCACGTTGGAGCCTCTGAATTATACAGTTGGAGCCAAAACTCCCAGATCTTCAAAGAGAAGTGCAGCTAGGGCATCAAGTATTTTTCTTTTGGTACAGTCCCTTTTACTAATAACAAAGTACTCTACCCGGTCAACCCAAGGCACATTGGGTTTGACTTGAACAAGACTGCTGTCATTTAACTCAGTTTCGACCAACTCCTCAGGTACTATGGACCAGCCTATTTCAGCGTGTAAAAGCGCTTTGAGGGTAGCGGTATTCTCTACACAAATACTGCTTCTAGTGGCCCCAAGCGGTCCAGAAATTCCCTTCAAAGTAATTCTCGACTTTCTATCGGCAATACTTTGAGAGACTGCGACGGGCAATAGCGTAGCTTCAATAATCGATTTGCACTTCATGCCTGAATCAATACCCTCAAGATTAGACGTGAAAATAAAATCAACGTCCGACTCGTGAAGCATTTCACTGGGACTTTGATCTCGGATAGTCGTGAAAGCTAAGTCTGTATTGGGGTAATGGTTTTTCATCACCAAGGCGATAGCCTTTTGCACTGCCAGCGGCGTATATGGGCATAACGCAAAGGAAAGCCGTTTGTAAGCGCTCACGTTCTTGTTTTTAATCAAACTTCCGAACTCAGTTACATTGAAAAGAATTTCCTGTGTTTTGCGATATAGCAATTCACCGTCTTCGGTTAAAACCAAACGATAACCAGTTCTTGAAAATAGCTTGACGCCTATATGCTCTTCAAGGCTTTTAATTGATAGACTAATAGAAGGGGCAGATTTGAAAATATGTTGGCTTGCGGCGCGAACAGTGCCGTACTTTACAACCGCATCAAACGCACGAAGCTGATCAAGAGTCATGGTAATAATCCAATCTTGTTTTCTTTCAAATGGAGATTTGACTTGGATTGCAGTCAATCTCCTACCATTGACCTCTCGACATGAAAAATACCAGCGAACTCGGCAATACTCAATAAATCTTTAGCTGTTATTTATAATTTTACATTTCTTTACGAATGTTAGCACTTACCTTGCAGCCCTTTCTCTACAGCACGTACAGCCCAACTGTTTCTATTTTCTAAACAAGAACATTTAAAAAATACTCACATATTTTGTTCCGAAATATTCCTAGACTGCACGTGTTCAAACATAGGTGGAGATATTCATGACAAGTTTAATTTCTGGGATTCTTGAGCAAGCTGACTTTGGCCAAAGTATAGAAACCCCGATAACAGATACCCAAGATAATGTCCCAAGTATTTTTCAAAACCTTCTAAATCAGTTTACGGACAGTGGGTCTAGCCAAGAGCCGTCTGAACTGAACGACGCAGTAAATACATTAACGAACATCACAGAAACAGGGCGAGCGTTATTTTCACCCCAATCAGAGCAGAACTACCTTCCACAAATTGAAAATGAAACGGAAATTCAATCGCAATTGTTAAACGCGTTAATGACGGAACTTATCCATAGTCAAGCATCGAAGACCAGCTCTGCTGATACAGACACTGCTACCACAAACGCAGAACCAGAAACACAGCTGTCCACGTTCGAGCAACTCTCTTTTGGTGAAAATGGACTGGATATCGGCGACGCATTTGATGCTTTTAATGCGCTAAACCATATTCCAATTGTTTCTGATATATACTCCTCCGTGACCTCCGAGAAAGTGAGTCGTGGTGCCTCACTCGCAGGCTCATACATCCTGGGCGGACCGTCGGGTATGATTTTTTCCTCGCTCAATATGATTACAGAGGCGGCGACGGGTAAATCTATAGTTGGCAACATTGCAGACGCTGCAACCCAGTTGTTTCATGAGCCTTCGAGCCTATCCGATGATTCTTCACAAAATGGAATTTTATAATGTGCCTCTTCAATAAAACTCTTGTAGCCAGTTCAGCTTTCTCATGTTTTCTCCTTTTAGGGTGTGCAACGCCACCTTCATCTGAGCAAGACGTCGTTAAGTCATTACCGACTGATCCAAATGCAAACTACCAACCTGTAGATATTGAACAGCAATTGGAAGAACCGTCTATGAATGACCCGCGTTATACGCCTGTTAGGACGAATATGTCTATGCCACATCGAGTGCCAAATGGCTCCTTATTCGATCCGAACCAGTACACGGGGATCTTTGTCAGCAAACGTGTTTATCAAATTGGCGATATGCTTCAGATTCAACTCGAAGAAGAAACCAAAGCGTCTAAACAACAGGCTCTTCAAAGCGATAAAAAATCCGAATTAGAACTTGGTAGCCTTGAATTGAGAGCGGGACGATTGTCTTTGAATGACGATGATGTAGGGCTAAATCACCAACAGAACTCTTCGTTTAACTCCAATTCAAGTACAACACAGTCCAATACACTAGAAGGGGTGGTCAATGTATTTGTGCGTGAAGTGCTCAACAACGGAAACTTAAAAGTCGCAGGAGAAAAATGGGTAAAGTTAAATGAAGGTGAAGAATACATTCGTGTGTCCGGTGAACTAAGAACAATCGACATACTTCCAGATAACGCTATCAGTTCGACGAAACTTGGCAACGCTCGGATAGAATACAGTGGTGCGGGTCGCATGAAGGACAATCAAAAAGAAACATTGATTGGCAGCTTACTGTCAATCTTCAATTGACCATTATGTTCCGATTTTTGTTTCTTTCTTTATTCTCTCTATATCTTGGAATGGCGCATTCGGCAAACTGGATAGAAGGGTCTTCGTCGGTCGAAATAAGCAATGCGCCCCTTGATGCTGTGCGTGAAATAGCAATTAAAAACGCTATTGCGGATGCAACATTCAAGGGAGGTGCAATGGTGTCCTCGCAAGATATCGTTTTGAATGGCCTTCTAATTGGCAGCAAAGTTATCCTGCAGTCGCAAGGCGTGATTAGACGGGCTGAAGTTACACGAGAAGTCATAGACAACAACATTCTTACCGTAAATGTACGGGTCGATGTCTTTCAGTCCTTCAGTTGTCATTTTGAGAAGTATAAGCGAAATGTACTTGTTACTCCGTTCCGAATAAAGCATCCGTCCCAAGCATCGGTCGGCCAAATTTACGACCTTGGTGACCATATTGGTGAGCGTTTTAAGCAAATGCTTGAAGACCAAACAGAAATTGTAAAGCCTCACTTTGTTAACAAATACCTAGTGCCAGAGACTCTCTTCGATAAAACAAAAAAGTCAGAACTTGTCGAAACCGCCCAATATTTCGCCAGACAATTTGGATATCAGTATGCACTGTTTGGTATCGTTGACGAAGTAAGCGTTTTTACGCGAGTAAAGAAAGAGGGTTTCCAATCCACCAATACAACTCGAAGAAACATCACTATTTCGGTATATCTTGTGGATTTAATGAGGCAGGAAATCGTACACGAACAGCAATACCATTCTGAAGCTGACTGGGTATATGGTCTCTATGACGTTGTTGATATCTCGTCTAGTATTTTCTGGCGTTCTAGTTTTGGTCGTTCTGTATTAGAAAGCATTTCAAATGCCGTGATTGATATCGATGAAAAACTACGCTGTTCAAGACCTTTTGCACAAATAGTCTCTTCCTACGATGATGGGGTTATCGTCAATATGGGAGAGAACCATGGCCTACACCTTGGTGATCTGTTTTACATACACAAGCAATTTGAACCAGTGACAAATACTGTTCAACCTCAAGGTTTTATTAAAAGGGTTGAAGACAGCGAGATGAAAGTCAGGGAACTTAACGGCAATACGGCATTTGTTGTTCCAACTAAAATAAATGCGGCATGGGCAGCGCAAACCTTTGACCTTGTTAGTCCAGAGAAACCCATTGAAGAGATGAGTAATAACTAGAGCGTGTACTTGTCTAAGCTGAAAATCACTTAAGTCTTGTACTACCCCAAATGCGTCAAAGAATTTAGGGCAGTACAAGGTCTAAAATGTGTCCTACATAGTAACAAACTCTTCAGCGCTGGTGGGGTGAATAGCTACGCACGCGTCAAAGTCAGCCTTTGTCGCACCCATCTTAATTGCAACAGCAAAACCTTGCAGTATTTCGTCCATGCCGTGGCCAATACCGTGTAGGCCAACTACCTTTTCGTCTTTACCTGCACATACCAACTTCATTTTTGTCATCTGACGATGACGAGTTACCGCGGTGTACATAGACGCGAAGCTTGAGGTATAAACCTTAATGTTGTCCTCGCCGTACTCCTCAATGGCTTCAGGTTCAGTAAGCCCAATAGTTCCAATTGGCGGGTGACTAAATACTACAGTCGGGATCATCGAATAATCCATGTGCGCGTCTTTTTGATTGTTAAACAATCGCTCGCTAAGAAGACGACCTGCTTTTACTGCAACAGGCGTCAACTCGGCTTCACCTGTAATGTCACCAACTGCGTACACATTCTTAGCCGTTGTATTTTGGTATTTGTCTACTTTTACCGTGCCGTTCTCATTAAGCTCAACGTCGGTATTTTCAATGTCTATTTTGTCTGTAGAAGGTTCACGACCAATGGCCCAAATTAAGCAATCTGCTTTAAGTACTTCACCATTGGTAAGCGTTACTGAAAGTTCGCCATCGTCGGCTTTTTCTACTTTTTCAACACTGGTGTGGTTGTGCAGAGTGCAGCCTTCTGCATGGATCATGTCTACCAAGGTTTCATGAATGAGAGGGTCGAAATTACGCAGTGGCGCATGCTTACGAACCACTAAGTGAGACTCTGTCCCCAATGCATGTAGAACCCCGGCAAGCTCCACACCAATGTAACCGGCACCCACAACGACGGCACGCTTTGGTTGCACTTTTAAATCGAAGAAGCCGTTAGAGTCGATACCATACTGTGCACCAGGCACATCTGGAATAATGGGGCGTCCGCCAACAGCAATAGTGATGTGATCAGCGGTGTATCTTACACCGTCTACTTCAACGGTGTTATTGTCGATGAACTTAGCAAATCCACGGATTAGCGTTACGTCATTAGCGGTTAACACCCTGTCGTATGAAGCATGAATACGCTCTATGTACGCTTGTCTGCTAGCGATCAAACTGTCCCAACTAAAATGATTTACCGAGACGTCGAAGCCATATTCAGGTGCATATCTGTGAATGGCTTCTGCGACCTGTGCGCCGTACCACATGGCTTTTTTAGGAACACATCCCACATTTACACAGGTACCACCAATATCTTTCGCTTCAATAATTGCTGCTTTCTTACCGTGTTTGGCCGCGCGATTGGCCGAGGCAATACCACCACTGCCTCCTCCAATACAGATATAATCAAAATGTTGCATACAAGGTACCTTTATAGTCATTAAGGCAAGGGATCAACGCTCGCCTTTAGAAATAGTCGCTATTTTCATTTAAACACACAAGACCGGGAGCGACGCTAAGTCATTTCAATTGATCATGGGGATGGTGCCATTCAAATAAAAGGCAAAACGTAAATTCGTTTAATTCATTACCAGCTATTCACCGTCTTCGGCATCTTTCATCTCTTCAGGCTCAACGTGAATGCTAAACGCTTTGCCACGTTCGTGCTCGAAGTGATTGAGTTTCTGTATTGTCGAGTCTGTGAACACATGCCCCTCGGGTAAAATCAGAATGTGGCTATCGTTATAGAGGTTTTGTGACAGCACCATACCAGGTTTAAGTTCTGATGCCTTAAGCGAAGTATTAAGCAGTTTTGATGTAGACATGTCGTCTGCGTCGAGCAGCACATCTAAAAACTCACCGTCATAACGGGTGTTTCTATGCTTCTTCATTTCAATTTTTGCATCGCGCGGACTCATTTCAGCACCAGTCATTCGGCTTAGGTTACTAAACGCCAGTAGTCTCTGGCAATAGCAATAATGCGGGCGCCAACGGGAATTTCTTTCGCCACCATTTTATTTAGGCCTGAGCCATTATAATGCTCAAATTGGAACTCAATAATTTCAGACACAGGATGAAGTTCATGAGCTGGCGCAAGAATAAGTGCGGCTTGTTTAGTTTGCGACAGGTAGTTTTGCTGTTGCTGATAATTCAGTTTTGTGAAGGGGCCAAGGAAGTCATCAGTTTCAAGCCCTAATACGCCAATTTCACAAATTAAGCCTGCATAGCGAATTTGTTTTATCTCTTCTTTTTCTAATTGAGCCGAACGCGCTAACTTCGTTGCAAGCTCACACACTTCAATAGCAAACTTACCATTAATATGAGGGTTTATACTGATAACGTTAAATAGAACCTGTTCCATGGCAAGGTTGTGCTTTTCAATTTTGTTGAGTGCAGCCCTAATTTGCCGGGTGCGCTTATGCACCATCTGTTCTAGCGACGCGTTCACGTCTTTGAGTTTTTTGTTTTGCAATTGAGTAAGCTTTTGCAGGCGTTCATTTTCTGTTTTAAGTTTAACGCGTTCAAGCCCTTCTTCTACCGAAGCTACAAGCTCTTGATTGTCCCACGGCTTTTGCATATACTCGGTGGATCTTTCCTTGATTAACCGCCTTTATTGTTGATTCAATATCGGCATAGCCAGTCAGCACAACACGAAACGTTTCTGGGTATTTTATTGCAACCTGCTCAAGAAGCTCGGCACCCGACATTTGCGGCATTTTCATATCTGAAATAACAACGTGTACGTGATGCTGCTCTAGCAGTTCTAGTGCCTGAGCGCCACTTTCAGCAAGCAAAAGTGTGATATCCATAGTAAACAATGCGCGTTTAATGGCGCGCAGGATATTGGGCTCATCATCAACAAACAGAACAGTATAGGTCACGTTCTTATCTGTACTTTTGTCTGTATTCGTACCTGAACTAGGCTCAGTCATAGTTTTTCGTCCTTAACGTCAATTCGCGCCTGTCGCAGTTTGTTACTAATATGTTGTGCATCATAACGTCTCACTATTTGAGTTCGCAGCTTGCTCATTTTGTGCCAGTGGTAGTGTCAACACAAAGCTGCTTCCTTCGTCTTCATTATTTGAGGCTGAGAGATTGCCGCCATGTTCCTGTGCTATGCCATATGAAATGGATAACCCGAGTCCGGTACCTTGCCCCTCTGGTTTAGTAGTGAAAAATGGGTTGAAGAGTTTATCGAAGTGGCAGGGTTCAATGCCGCAGCCCGTATCTTTAATAACCAGCTTAACAAAATCACCTTCAACTGTAGTTATTATAGTAATTGTTCCTTGCTTTTCTGTGCTCTCGATAGCTTGCCCTGCGTTGATGAGCAAATTCGTAATAATTTGCGACACTTTCCCCACATTCATCGGCACGTCTGGAATACTACCTAAATGCGTGTTGACGGTGCAGATGTATTTTAGCTGGTTATTTACCATAGCAAGTGTAGTGCGCACGCAGTCGTTCAAGTTATGTGGCTGCATATCATCAGTGTCGATACGAGAGAAAAGTTTTAGTCCTTTTACAATATCGGCGACGCGTTTTAGTCCTTCTTCTGAGTCTTGCAATAGTTCGCTAATATCTTGATTAATAAACGCCATGTCGTGCCTGCTTAGCATGGCTTTGAATTCAACCAGTGCCTTTCTCTGTTTTACGTCATCTTCAATATTGGCAATGTCTTCTAGTTGAGCGAAGAGCACTTGATAGGTAGAAACGTAGTCGGATAACGTAGAAATGTTGCTGCTGACAAATCCCACTGGGTTGTTGATTTCGTGAGCAACGCCTGCGGCAAGTTGGCCAACAGACGCCATTTTTTCCGCCTGGAGAAGCTGAACTTGTGTTTCTTTCAAGTTCTTGTTTGCGTCTTCTAATTGCGCATTTCTGCGATGTAGTAGGACGGTCCTATCCTGAACTTTCACCTCAAGTAGTGCGTTAAGCTCGGTTAAGTCATCCTGTGCCCGTTGACGCTGCTCGTTCTCTTCTTTGAGCTTTTGTACTAACTGGTTAAATGCTTCGGCCAAGTCACTAAGTTCATCGTTGCCCTTTACGTTAATAAAAACATCTTTATAGTCGTTTTTCTCAATAGCACGCCCTAAATGGAGCGAGCCTTGGTGAAGCTGTTTTAAATGTGACATCAGGTAGGCGCCAAGAATGTACGAGCTCAACCCAATTAGAATTAACTCCACCAAAGCAATGGCTAATGTCCAGTTACGAACACGAGAAACCGAATCAGCAACAGAAGCAATGTTTAAACCAATCTCGACAAACCCATACAAGGTTGTATCTACCATAATAGGGGCACGTGTATCATATATACCGTCAGTGGCTGTCGATACACCGTTGTCTTCGCGAAAAGGCCTTCTATATGCCTCTACATCGCCTCTTTCTATATAAATTCGGTCATGTTTGTCTTTTACTCTGACATACGCGATGTTGGGGTTAGTTAAAATTTCGGATACGTCGGCCTCCAGCGACGCCAGGTCATAGCTTAAAAAAGCATTCTTGGTTGTTGATACAAAAAGCGATACTGAAGTTTCGGCTGACTTTTTTACACTATTATCAACTAAATCGTTAAGCAGATTAAAAATCGTAATTACTAGTACCAACAGTAATATGAGGGCAGTAGTGGCTATGCCTATTATGGTCTTGGTTTGAAGTGATAGTCGCATAAGTCCCTTTATCAAAAATGAGGTCTTGAGAGCGAGTTAATTCCAAGAGCTCTTACGTCGTCCCAGTCGTCATCGTCAGATGGGATGAAACCTTTGAATCCGAGCCCTTTTAATATCATGGCCTGACTTGTATCGTTTGTTAACGCTATCAATGCATTAAGGATAGCTTGTCTGTGTTTTTGTGCCATATTGGGATGTGTTGCAATAGCATGAGGTGTAAATCCATCGCTCATCCACAGTACGCGGATGTCGCGCCTGACTTCTTCAGGTATTCCGTTGAGCGTTCTTAAAATACCACCGCCTGCTTTAAAGAAGCCCTTTTGAACAGCGTAATAAACTGAATCATGTGAATTAACATAGCGTGGAATAAACGGCACGTCGTTACGACGTAGTTCTGCGCTGGTGATAATGCTCGCGGCAAAAGCGGTTGCCGCGGGAAATGCAATTTCGCTGTCTTGTAGTTCAGAAATATGTTGAATATCGCTTTTCTTGTGAACAACGATAATCCCCTTAATGACTTTGTCTTTTTGTCGAGCTAGTGCTTTATAGCCGACAGAATCATGAAATACGACAAAATGATAGGGGTTCATGTAAGCAATGTCATATGACCCTTTGGCAACATTTGCTTCAAAAGTGGGAATGTCTCTCGTGGTCTGAAAGTCTATTCTTATGCCTGAATATTCTTCTACATAATCGATAAGCGGCTGCCATAGCTCTGCCATGCGTTTGGGCGACTGCTGCGGAACCACGCCTAACGTTAATGTTGTATTGGTAACATCAACTGACTGAGCAAAGCTCATCGCGGGCAGCATCAAGGTAAATATGACTAAGAGATACTTGATAACTTTAATACAGTTAATCACTTAAACTCCTTTTCGATGAATTGTTCGCAAGCGTTACGCTGACATGAACTGCTCAAGCACCATGGTTAAATCGTGATTTGAAAAGGGCTTTTGTAGTGTGGCGTCTGCACCCACTTCAAGGGCCCGTTCTAGACTTGCTTCGTCTAGGGCCGAAATGACCACGATCTTCAAATTGCTATACTTGTCCTGACCGCGCGTAAAGTCGATAACACTAAACCCATCCATACCAGGCATGCTGAGGTCGAGTGTCATTACTTTAGGTTCATATTCACTGAGCATGATTCCCGCTTGAAACCCCCCGTTGCTATATAACTATCGTATCCTGCGCGCCTCGCAACACGTTGAATAGACTTTGCTACGGGCATTTCGTCGTCAACAATTAAGATTGAGGATGACGTCGTGTTTTTTAATGCCTCGGGTATAGGCATTTCGTGGCGCTCTAAAAACTCAATAAAGTCTTCGACAAGCACCCGGTTGTTTCCTCTGCCTGGTAACTTAAATCCTTTTAACTTGCCGCTTTCTATCCAGCGTATAACAGTGCGTAAATTTACATCACAATACGTTGCAATTTCACCTGACGTAAGCGTCTTCATACATCGGCCTTCTCACTTTCTTAGTGATTAAAGTATATACAGTAATGCGTATTGCGACAAAGTAGACAAAAGGATAACTTGTGACAGTTGCGACATTTTGTGGTGTTTAACTTCGCTTTGATAACGTAAGTAGCCCCACCCCAAAAAGACACAACGTTACTTGAAAAAAGCGTGCAGTGATCGCTTCATTAAAGCTAGGAGTAAAACTATCGCAAGTCAATTGTGCGCAGTTAAACTTGCATTTGCTTCGCTAAGCCCCATCATATTTCGTATATCAAAATAAGAGCTCACATTTTATGACGACACCAGCAATCGAAATGGTAGACGGACTACCAATTTTTTCTTCTATTACGCCTGAATCAATCAAGCCTGCTATTGAAAATGCTATCGAACAGTGCAAAAAAGAAATCGAAGACGTTGTAGCTTCCAAGGACTATTCATACAAAAATGTCGTTCAACGCTTAGAGGAGTCTGACGATAGGCTTAGTAAGATGTTTTCACCTGTTTCACATATGAACAGTGTTGTAAGCAGTGACGCGCTCAGAGAGGCCCATGACGGATGTTTGCCACTATTGTCTGAATACGGTACATGGGTTGGACAGCACGAAGGCTTATACAATGCTTATGTAGCACTAAAGTCATCGGATGAATTTTCCGGTTTATCTGAAGAGCAACAAAAAGTGATTGAAAATGCCATTCGAGAGTTCACACTTTCTGGGGTTGCATTACCCGCCGAAAAGAAAACACGTTTTGCTGAGATTCAGGCAAAACTCAGCGAGCTATCCTCAAACTTCTCAAACAACGTGATGGATGCCACCATGGGGTGGACTAAACATGTTAGCGATAAAAGTGATTTGGCTTAGCATGCCAGAATCTGCGTTAGAAGCAGCAGCACAAGCGGCGCATCAGAAAGACTTGCAAGGGTGGCTATTCACATTAGATATTCCGTCGTATTTACCGGTAATGTTGTATGCCGACAACCGAGCACTGCGAGAAGAAATGTATCGTGCCTATGCGACTAAAGCATCTGAACAAGGTCCGAATGCAGGCAAGTGGGACAACACAGATATCATTAAGGAAACCCTAGAACTGCGCACTGAACTTGCACAGTTGTTAGATTTTGAAACTTATGCAGAGCGTTCGCTTGCGACTAAGATGGCAGAGTCTACTGACCAAGTTATCGGGTTTTTACGTGATTTGGCAAGCCGTTCCAAGCCACAGGCTGAACGCGAGTTAGAAGAAGTGCGCTCGTATGCCAAAGAAACACACGGCGTTACTGAGCTTGCCGCATGGGACTTGCCTTATTACAGCGAGAAACTGAAACAAGAAAAGTACACAATTTCAGATGAAATGCTGAGACCGTACTTCCCTGAAGATAAGGTTTTATCGGGCTTGTTTGAAGTAGTGCACCGTTTATATGGTCTTAACGTTGTAGAGCAGCCTGGCGTTGATACGTGGCACGACGACGTGCGTTATTTTACGATAACGGATGACGCTGATGTGATGCGTGGTAGTTTCTATCTCGACTTATACGCACGCGCCAAAAAGCGCGGCGGTGCATGGATGGACGAGTGTCGCGTGCGTCGCGAGATGTTAAATGGCGAATTACAGCTTCCAGTTGCTTACCTGACGTGTAATTTCAATGCGCCCGTTGGCGACAAACCCGCACTATTTACTCATGATGAAGTGGTGACTTTATTCCATGAGTTTGGTCACGGCATTCATCATATGCTGACGAAAATGAAGGCCGCAGGTGTGTCGGGTATTAATGGTGTGCCGTGGGATGCCGTGGAGCTACCAAGCCAGTTTTTGGAAAACTGGTGTTGGGAAGAAGATGCACTTAATTTTATTTCCGGTCATTTTGAAACAGGTGAGCCATTACCCGCTGACTTGTTAGACCGCATGCTTGCAGCGCGTGATTATCAGTCTGCTATGCAAATGGTGCGTCAACTTGAGTTTAGTTTGTTTGATTTCCTTCTACATAGCGAAAAGGGCAGTACTGTTGACGTGCAAGGCACGTTAGACAAAGTGCGCGAAGAAGTCGCTGTGGTCATTCCTCCGTCATTTAACCGCTTCCAAAATAGCTTTGGGCATATTTTTGCAGGTGGGTATGCAGCGGGCTATTACAGTTACAAATGGGCTGAAGTGCTATCGGCTGATGCGTACAGCAAATTTGAAGAAGACGGGATTTTTAACCGAGAAACAGGCAAAGCATTTCTTGAGAATATTCTTGAGATGGGCGGAAGCAAGGCACCTATGGAATTGTTTGTAGCCTTTAGAGGCCGTGAACCACAAGTTGATGCGCTTCTTCGCCACAGCGGTATTAAAGGCTAAATATTCATGGCTGAGTCGTTTCACTCTATTTATCGCCGAGCGTGTGAGCGCAAAGGCGGCGAGAAGGTGCTTGAAGCTATGCTTCAGGCGCCGCTCAGCAAAAGCCAAATTAAAGGGATCAGTGATGATCGCTTTTTAGCGGCTATGACCAAAAAAGTATTTCAGTCAGGTTTTGTTTGGCGCGTTATAGAGCAAAAATGGCCTGACTTTGAAACGGTGTTCTTTGGCTTTGATATTGATAAAGTTTTGTTGATGCCGGATGAAATGTTAGAGCAAAAGGCATCTGACAAACGCATAGTCAGAAACTATAAAAAAGTGATGACAGTTCGAGACAACGCCATAATGATTAAGGATGTTGCGCGCGAACACGGTAGCTTTGGTAACTTTGTTGCCAGCTTTAATGCAAACGACATCACGCAATTGTGGGAGTTTCTCAAAAAGCGAGGTGCAAGGCTGGGGGGCAATACTGGGCCTTATATGCTGCGTTCTTTGGGTATAGACACTTTTTTATTTTCTCGCGATGTCGAAGACTACTTGCGAAAAAATGACATTATTGATGGTGGATTGACGACCAAAAAATCCTTATCTGCGGCAAACAACGTGTTTGCAACATGGCAGCAGGAGAGTGGACGTTCACTGCAGGAAATTAGTGCTATTGTTGCGTTTAGTTGGGGCACCAATAATCGCGTGGCTTAGCATGCACGTTTGTCGATACAGTGTGGTTTAAAGCTTTTGCTTACCATCACAATCCGATACACTTCGACCTCAATAAATAATCAATAGAACAGGACTGTCATGAGCGACAATCAGACTTCCACGACATCAGCGGATTCGACGCCAGATCAAACCACACACTTTGGCTTTAAGCAGGTTGATAAAGGGCAAAAGGCGTCACTTGTTGCCAATGTTTTTGACTCGGTTGCAGCGAAATATGACGTCATGAATGACCTAATGTCGATGGGTGTTCATCGCTTATGGAAGCGCTTCACGATTGATTGCAGTGGTGTTCGCACTGGTAACAAAGTATTAGATATTGTAGGTGGTACAGGCGATTTAACGGCCAAGTTTTCTCGTTTAGTGGGGCCCACAGGTCGCGTTACTTTGGCAGACATTAACTTGTCAATGCTAAAGGTGGGACGCGACAAATTGCGCGACAGAGGGTTAGTCAGCAACATAGACTACGTTCAGGCTGATGCTGAAGCGCTTCCTTTTCCAGACAATCATTTTGATGTTGTTACAATGGCCTTTGGTCTTCGCAATGTGACTGAAAAACAAAATGCGCTAAATTCCATTTACCGTGTTCTTAAGCCAGGTGGCAGACTGTTGGTACTTGAGTTTTCAAAGCCTACTTCAGAGCAGTTAAGCAAACTCTATGATATGTACTCGTTCCATATTTTGCCGAAAATGGGGCAGCTTGTCGCTAATGACGCAGAAAGCTATCAGTATCTGGCTGAAAGTATTCGCATGCACCCTGATCAAGATACGTTAAAAGGAATGTTTGAAGAAGCGGGCTTTGATCAGTGTGATTATCAAAACCTCACGGGTGGCATCGTAGCACTTCACAGAGGTTACAAGTTTTAATGCCCACCTCATCCCTCGTTGCGGCAACGATAGAAACGACGATCAATAAAGTACTTTCACTTGATGAAGGCAGTGAACAGCGGCTTAAAGCACTTAATGGTGCACGCCTTACTGCGTTTGTTTCGCCGTTGCCTTACGGCATCACGCTATCGTTTTCTAACCGAGTTGATGTGCTAACAGAGCATGAGTCATTTGACCATGTTGTTACACACCTAGGCAGCAAGGATTGCTGCATAAAGACATCGATGAGTACCTTGCCTGAACTGAAAGAAACCAGTCAGTTGACGCGCCTTATTCAGCAGAAAGCGCTGTTTTTAGAGGGTGAATTGCAGGTTGCTCAGCAGGTTAGTGCGTTGTTTCAGCAGCTAGATATTGATGTAGAAGAATTGCTCTCCCAAAAAACAAACGATGTGTTTGCACATCAAACCGTGCAAGTAGCGAAAGCGGTACATAAAAAATCGCTGTCTGTATTGTCCTCGCTCGGGCGTGTTGTTGGGAATAGCCTTGTTGAAGAAAAACAACTAGCTGCACATCGCCTTGCAGTCATGCATTTTAGTGATGATGTAAATGCGCTTCGCGACAGCACCGATCGCCTAGACGCGCGTCTGCGTCAATTAGAAGAAAAACTTAAGTAATAAGACAGGGCCTTTAATGCGTATTGTAAGGTTGTACCGAATTAACAAGGTATTGTTGGAACACGGGTTAGACGAGCTTATTCCCGCTAAGTGGTTGCCTTGGTATGCTCGCGCCATGCGTCACGGTATTTTCTGGGTGCGCAATAAGCATAAAGGTAAATCTGTTGACGAGCGTATTACGCTTGCGCTGCAAAGTTTAGGGCCCGTGTTTATTAAGTTTGGACAGATGTTGTCTACACGTCGTGACCTGCTGCCCCCCGCTATCGCGAATGAATTGGCGCGTTTACAAGACAAGGTCGCACCGTTCTCATCTGATGCAGCACAGAACATCGTGAAACAAGCACTTGGTATTAACCAGTTGAGCGAGCTGTTCAGTGAATTCGACGAAACACCGCTGGCTTCGGCGTCTATCGCGCAAGTTCACGCTGCAAAACTTAAGCAGAATAATGAAGATGTTGTGGTAAAAGTATTGCGTCCAGATATACGCGATACCATTGTTGCCGACATGGAGTTGTTATTTAGCTTAGCGAACGTACTTCAGCGCTGGTTGCCCGACGGCAAACGGCTTCGCCCCGTTGAAGTGGTGGTTGAGTATCGCAAAACCATTGTAGACGAGTTAGATTTGCTTAGAGAATCTGCCAACGGCATTCAGTTGGGCCGTAATTTCGAAGGTTCTGACGCGTTATATGTGCCCAAGATATATAGCGATTACTGCAGAAGCAATGTGTTGGTGATGGAGCGTATTTACGGACTACCAATTTCGAACATTGATGCGTTGCTGACACAAAATACCAATATGAAAAAGCTGGCAGAGCGTGGTGTAGAGGTTTTCTTTACTCAAGTATTTCGCGACAGTTTTTTTCATGCGGATATGCACCCAGGGAATATATTTGTGTCTACAAAAAGCCCTGAAAACCCGAAATACATCGCCATAGACTTTGGGATTGTCGGTACATTAAATCGCGAGGATAAACGTTACTTAGCTGAAAACTTTATTGCGTTTTTTAATCGCGATTACCGTAAAGTAGCTCAACTTCATGCTGATTCAGGCTGGGTACCGCAAGATACCAATATCGATGAGTTTGAGATGGCTATCCGCACCGTTTGCGAACCTATTTTTCAAAAACCGTTGGCAGAAATTTCATTCGGTAATGTACTGCTACAACTGTTCAATACTGCCCGTCGATTCAACATGGTTGTGCAACCCCAGCTAGTGCTGTTACAAAAAACGTTGCTTTATATTGAAGGGTTGGGACGACAGCTGTATCCGCAGCTTGACCTGTGGAAAACGGCCAAGCCCTTTCTTGAAAACTGGATGAAAGAGCAGATTGGCTTTAGTGCCATGATGGGCAAGGTAAAAGATAACCTACCATTTTGGTCTGAGAAACTTCCTGAAATGCCAGACTTGCTCTATGACAGTCTGCAGCAAATGAAGAAGATGCCGTTGCAACAGCAGCGTGCCCATGCTGCTTTATTACAAGAACAAAAGAAAACAACTCAGACCACTCACTATAGTATTGTTGGTGCCACTTTTGTGCTTATGTCTGCAATATTACCAATGTATGATATATCGTGGTATATCCCTGCATTTAGTGGTGTTTTAGGCGCGATTTGCTGGTTTATGGCATGGCGTAACGGACGATAAGCTTTGTTACGTTGAAGTGAAATATTTATGAAATCCGCAGTTTAGCAATTAATTTGTATATTAATCGTCCCGAAGAGTGTTATAGTGTTCTTGGCTTTTGGCCAAAGTCTTTAAATAGACGCGATTTTGTATTATTTGCTATATGTTAAACCACTCGAGTTACCCGGTAATTTGTTGTAAGTTGTTTGTCCATTCGTAAGTAAGACCCAATACTCCGCCAATTTAAAGACTCTAAAGAAACTTGTTACACGCGCTTAGGCGCTATTTAATACGATATTTGAGGTCTATACGACATGTCTAAAGTTACAGGCACAGTTAAGTGGTTCAACGCTGATAAAGGTTACGGTTTTCTAACTCAAGATAACGGCGGTAAGGACGTATTCGTTCATTTCCGTGCGATCATCTCTGACGGTTACAAAACGCTTCCAGAAGGTCAGCGAGTAGAATTTGAAGTTGAAGAAGGTCAAAAAGGTCTTCAAGCTGCTAACGTGCAAGCTATCTAAGAATTCAAAAACGGCGGTCAATTGACCGCCGTTTTTCATTCTTGTACACCCTCTATCTAAATCCCTCTTTTTGTTGTTCTACTAGCTTTTCCTCTCAGTTGCTTCCGTCACCTATTTAATGCTTTACTAACCGAGTTAGTCATAAGTGCTACTTGCAGTGTTTCAGGGAGAATAACGTGTCATTTCGAAATACCTACTTAATTTGTTGGCTTGTCTTGTTATCGTGTTTTAATCAGCCGATGGCCCAAGAAGATGATTCACAGACTCAAGCACTGGTTGTTGTTTTAGGTGAGTCACTAACGGCTGACGCGCTTATGCCAAGCCAAACTGAACTAGATGCACTGCGCGAAAAAGCACAGGGCAACTTTGATGCGTTACTTGACTACCGAATACAAATAGCGGCCTTTGACAGCGTCGTGGAACGAATTATATTCGATTATGCCAAACGCAATGGCATTACAGCGGATGAAACGCTGGTAAAGCAGTTTGAAGATAAATTTAGTAACGAGTTAGCTTCATCCCAACAACGAGCGGGAGAAACAGAGAGCGACACTGCGTCAGCGAAAGACATTTCAAGCATAGCGCAACGAGAGGTAACTAAGTTTCTCGTTGAAAAAGCCATGTACAAAACATTTGGCGGTCGGGTTGTGTTTAGACAGTCGAACCCTCTTATGCCTGTCGATGCCTATAAAAAGTTGTTGATGCAATATAAAGAAAGCGGCCAACTGCAGTTTAACGACGAAACGCTTGAAAAAGCGTTTTGGGGTGGATTTTCAGAGCCGTTTAAGTTTGTTATCCCAACTGAAAATATAGATTTTAGCAACCCATGGTGGTTATAACAGCGTGAACAATACTGTGTTTGATAGCATTGACCGCGCTATTTTATCGTTACTCCAACAAAACGCGGAAACGCCCGTATCTGAAATTGCAGAGCAAGTTGGGCTTACCGTGACGCCCTGCTGGCGTCGAATCCAGAAGCTGGAAGAGAAAGGCGTAATCTCTAAGCGTGTCGCTTTATTGCAAGCCCGTTTCCTAGGTTTAACCATGACCGTGTTTGTGCAAGTAAAAGCGGGTAAGCATGATGGGAAGTGGTTAGCGGCATTTGCGAAGCATGCGGCATCGTTTGATGAAGTTGTAGAGTGTTATCGAATGTCAGGCGAATATGATTATTTACTTAAAGTGCTGGTGACCGACATGGATTGCTTCGATCATTTCTATAAGCGATTGGTAAACGGGATAGAGTTTTCTGACGTAACTTCGAGCTTTGCGATGGAACAGATAAAGTACACTACCGCAGTTCCTCTCACTCATCTTTAATAAATGGGGCCTAGAAATAGTCCTTAAAAATCTTGGTAAAGTGACTCGCGTAAACGCCGATACAGTGTTAGTTGCGATTTAAAGGCGTTAATACTCAATGATGAAAGAAAAAAGCCCCCAAAAGGGTCTATTCTTATTCATAAGCAAGAAAAGCCTGAAATACTGACGAGGGTGCTATCGATAACCTCTTACTAAGCTGCACGCATTGTTATGTGTTGCGCAAGAGTTTAATCATGCTCCCAAAAAAGAAGGGAAGAGCATGTTTAACACTATAAAACAGAGAATTTTGGTGGGTTATGCATTAGTGATTATCGTGGCTGTCATTGCTGCATTTGTACTAACGCAAAATAACAATCGTGTTGAAACCCTCGTCGACACATACGTGTCGGAGACGCTTCCCTCGCTTAACGCTATCAATAACATTCAAAGCGGTAGCAAAGAGTTGGTGCTTATTGCTTATTCGCTTTACGGAACAACGTTAGATACCTCTCAATTCGACGCCCGTAAAAAAGACATTGTCGCCTCAGTTTCAGCGCAATTTTCTACGCTTTCTAGTTCTGGAACCAGCCAGACCGAAAAGCAGTTTGATAATCTCACTAAGGCAATATCGTCGCTACAGAATACGATGTCTGCATCATCGATAAGCTGGGATACGGCACGAGATAATCTTGCTGAAATTACCACAGCGTCAGACGCATTGAATAAGCAAATGAATGAAGTCAGAGCCAGTGTAGAGCGCGCAGCAAGCAATAGAACAATGGCGATTTCCTCGGAGCTAAATACCAGCGAGTGGATTATTGTCAGTTTGATAGTGTTATTGCTTATTGTGTCGGTTGTGGGCTACGTGCTTGCTAAACTACATATCGCTAATCCTATCGAATCAATGGCGTTGAAATTAAATGAGCTTGCGAGCTCACGTCGCCTAGCCACGCATTTGCCTGGGCAGCAACTGTCTGAGCTTGATGCTATAACCAAAAGCGTTCAGGGCTTACTGAGCGTATTCCTCAAAGGTATGCAGGATTTACAAGTTGCTGTTAATGATCTTAATCATTCGTCGAAAGCACTTAACGGCGCTACAAGCCACTCTGCCAGTGCTATCAGTAGTTTCCAAGGCGATATTAAGCAACTGGTAAGTGTAATGGACACACTGTCTGGTGAAATGGAGCAAAGCCTACATTTGTCGCAGCAAGCCGCTAAAGAAGCGCAAGGCAGTGCAGAACAAGTCGCGCAAGGTAGAGACGATGTTGAAGCCACGGCTCGCGCCATTTCAGATCTGACTCAAGACATAGATAAAACAGCCTCTACACTTGATAGATTGCAAAACGATGGCAAAAACGTGTCTAACGTGGTGTCTACTATTGCTGAAATCGCAGATCAAACCAACCTTCTTGCATTGAATGCTGCAATTGAAGCGGCAAGGGCAGGTGAATCTGGACGAGGGTTTGCTGTGGTTGCTGACGAAGTGCGAACACTAGCGTCGAGAACTCACCAGTCAACGGTAGAAATCAATACAATGCTTGAGACCATTGTCGAGTCGATAAAGGCGTCGGTACGAACAATGACATCGAACAAAGACAAAGCGCACAACGCGTTAGCAATGGCAAACGACTTGGTCACAACACTTGAGAATGGTCGTCAAAGCATTTTGTCATTGGTGAAAGTGAGTAACGATGCATCTGATCTAGTGCAACATGCCAGAGAGCAAGTCACTCTAGCGCGCGAGGGTGTATTAGATTTTCAAATGCTAGGTGATGATGTAAAAGCAGCCAATAACAATGTGAATTCAGAAGCACAAAGTTTGGCGGGCCTGGCGACCGAGCTTCAATCTAACGTGAATACATTTAAGTTAAATTAGCACTATCAGTTGTACTCAAGTGCTTTGACGAGTGTGTGTCTTCAACGGGCAAAAAAATGGGGCCTTAATTCAGGCCCCAACTCAATTTAATGTGATTGGTCTTCAACGTGCTGTTCGGCAAAGATCTTGGATTTCTTTTTAATTTTACATCCTAAGATACGCTGCGCGTTTTTACGGCCTATGTAATGGGCAACCGTATAGGGGTGGGCGCGCTTGAAGAACCTTGAAAATGAGTGAAATACATTTTCCATATAATGGCTCCTTCTTAATAAAAATGCCCCAAATGAAATATAGTATTATTACACTTTAATGTCAATGCGGTAGTTTTGACCGCTTCATCTGTTTTCTAGAACACAACTTGAACTTTAGATCACTTTTGTGACTAAAATCTTTTAGGCAATAAGGAGTTACTATCAACATTTAAGCGAACAGCTATTGTTAATGTTGAAACAAAAGTTAAATTGGTGGGTTAATAATGAGCCAATGAATGGATGTGATGCTCATTATCACTAAATGGTATGTAGCGCCTGACCAAGCCAGTCAGGCGCCAAGTGTGATTGGCATTTTTAGTAGTATGATAGCTTTTCTGATTTCCCAGCGAATATTTTGTACACCATAGCCGTGTAAGCCAAAATAACCGGGACAACGATTACCACACCGACTAATAGGAAGCGTAATGAATTGGCGTCGCTGAGCGCTTCTGCGATAGTCATTTCCCCAGGTATAATGAAGGGATAATAGCTAATTCCAAAAGCCACAAAGCAAAGCAAAAATACCAGTAACGCAATGAAGAATGGCAGCCATTCTCCTTTTCCTTGAGCATCAGGGAGTCTTTTCAGTAAAACCGCGCATAGTGTTAGCAGCCCAAAGCATGCCACTGGAAAAGCAAAGAGCACATATCCCCATGGCGCAGATAACCATAGGTCACGAACGCTGTCATGAAGCGTCAGGTTCGCAATGCTCACAGCAATGATCCCTCCCGCTAAAACAAGTAATCCTCGGCGTGCCCAGTAGTAAGCTTTTTGCTGCAGTTCGCCTTCAGATTTTAAAATAAGCCAGCATGCGCCAATAAACGCATAGGCTGCCGTTACACCAAATGCAGCGAGTAGTGCAAAGCCCTGTGCCCACAAGTCAGTTCGCAGTCCTGTGACATAAATCCCTAACATATAACCCTGTGCGAGTGTTGTTAGCAAAGAACCGTACTTAAATGCCATATCCCATTTGCGCTTCTTTACCTGAACTACTTTTGCCCTAAAGTCAAAAGCAACACCACGTAAAATAAGCCCTAATAGCATAAACGTAGCGGGCAAATACAACGTTTGTAATACCTCGCTATGCGCCTCGGGAAAGGCTATTAGTAACAAGCCAATGGCCAACACAAGCCAAGTTTCATTAGCGTCCCAATAGGGACCAATTGACGCTATCATATCGTCGCGAAACGTTTCGGTTCTTGGCGGGATTAATACGCCAACACCGAGGTCATACCCGTCTAAAATGGCATACAACAAGACAGACAGTCCGAGTAGACCCACGTAGATATTGCTAAGCATTTCTGCAGATACGTTTTCAAACATGTCTGTTCCTTAGACCGTTACAGGGTCAGTATTTGTTGGCTGCATTTTCGCTTTCGCGATTTCGCGTTCCTCTGTTGTAATTTCTTCAATTTCAACAGCACGTCTGCACATCAACATTAGGGTACCCATGTAAGCAATTAGCAGCACAGTGTAGATTACCGCGTATAACGTAAACGACAGTGCTATATTGCTAGGCGGCAGTTGCGTAACCGCGTCTGAGGTTTTTAAGACACCGCTGACCAAATAAGGTTGGCGGCCAATTTCAGTTACATACCAGCCTGCCAGTGTCGCCAAC
The DNA here is from genome assembly GCF_036870955.2 of Alteromonas gracilis. Taxonomy (GTDB): domain Bacteria; phylum Pseudomonadota; class Gammaproteobacteria; order Enterobacterales; family Alteromonadaceae; genus Alteromonas; species Alteromonas gracilis_A. The sequence goes on along the minus strand of NZ_CP145482.2, from coordinate 3,918,253 downwards.
CAGCCGCTAAATGCCATACCCACAAACGTTCGTTTTAACCATATTGGTAAAGGTTTGTTGCGCAGTAAAAAACCACTGCCTAACCATGAAACCAGTAGCATCAACATGCCTACGCCTACCATGACCCGAAACCCATAAAAAACAGGCGCAACGGGAGGATGTTCTCCTTCAAATTCGTTCAACCCTTTAATTTCCCCTTTAAGTTCGTGGGTCAAAATTAGACTTGCCCCATAGGGGATGGGAATTTCAAAATGGTTTTCTTTAGATTCTTCATCAGGAATTGCAAACAGCAGTAGCGGAGCACCTTCTGTGGTTTCCCAAAGCCCTTCCATGGCGGCGACTTTTTGAGGTTGATGTTCAAGGGTATTTAAACCGTGCATGTCTCCCGCAAAAATCTGTAGTGGAATAAGTACGGCAGCTGTATAAGTCGCCGTCTTCAGCGCTAGCCGAGGTGCAAGCTTGTCGTCACCTTTCAGCATGCGATAGGCCGATAAACCAGCAATAAGGAAACTTGCTGTTAAACCAGAAGCTAACATCATGTGAGCGAATCGATACGGGAAAGAGGGGTTGAATATAATTTCTTTCCAGCTAGTGGCGTACACCACACCATCGACAACTTCAAAGCCCTGTGGGGTCTGCATCCAGCTATTGAGCGCCAAGATCCAAAAAGCAGATGTTGTTGTGCCCAAGGCCACAATGAGCGTTGACGCGGTATGCAGCCAATTCGGCACGCGGCGTATGCCAAACAACATAATGCCAAGAAACGTTGCTTCTAAGAAAAACGCTGTAAGCACTTCGTACCCTAAAAGCGGTCCGGCCACATTACCGACTTTTTCCATAAAACCAGGCCAGTTTGTACCAAACTGAAAAGACATGGTAACGCCGCTTACCACACCAAGTGCAAAGCTCAGTGCAAATACGCGTACCCAAAAACGGTACATCCGCATCCATACTGGATGACCAGACAGGTTTGAACGCAATTTAAAATAAAATAGAAACCATCCCATCGCCATCGTGATGGTAGGAAAGAGAATATGGAAACTAATATTTAACGCAAATTGTAATCGAGACAGCAAGAATGCATCCATAGAAGACCCCTTAGTTAACGCTGTTTTTTCCCGGAAGTAACTTGTCCTTAAACTCAAGCATTCGGCCCACACCAGCGCCAAGCTTCATCAACGTATTTAACTTTTCAGGTCCAAGATTCTGAAGTTCTTCAGACCATGCCGTTATTGATTCGAGTAAATCGTGAATTTCGTTCAGTTTGTTTTGCGCGTTGGCTTCTTTTTCACTTGCTGGCGTGTCGAGAAGAAGATCGCGCAACAAGCTCATAGTGGGATCAATTTCACGTTTTCTTCTTTCTTCAAAAACGCGATTTGCCAGCGTCCATATATCGCCTGCTGGTACAAAAAACTCTTTGCGCTCACCGGGTACAAGGTGCTGCTTTACCAAACGCCATGACTGCAACTCCTTAAGCCCCATACTGGTATTTCCGCGAGAGATGTTTAATGCGTCTGCAATTTCTTGAGCCGAAATTGGCTCTTCGTTTAGAACAATGAGCGCTAGTATTTGACCAACGGTGCGATTAAATCCCCATCGACTGCCCATTTCCCCAAAGTGCATGACTGCAGATGTGATTAACGGCGTCATCTTCATATTTTTTACCTGCTGAAGCTTCAGAAATTACTGAAAGTTTATAATTTGATTTGATTGAGATCAATGTTTTTTGTGTTAGTTGTGTCGAATTTCATGAAGGTTAATAAATCGTTTCATATGGGGGGATGTGCTCTCAGCTGTTCGGACAAACCTGCTATGTATCTCATTTATGGGAAAAATTTATATTGGAGCGCTATTGTCATAGCGATAAGTAGCTAGATATTTCTGAAGCAGCTTGGGCATTACGGAAAGTCGTTATCACACAATGTGTAAAAAGAGTTAGAAGAATCTCTTAGGAGTGATCAGCTTGAGCGGGGCTTTGGCGTGTAGTTTTTGTGTTTAGTAAATTAATCAAATATTTTTCAATCTACGATGATAACTGCTGTAGAAAGTAAATCTATGCTCAACGGACCTTGAGTAACAAACTCGTTTACTTCTCCGGAATCACTTTTCCATAGCTTTATTTTCGTTGAAGCCATAAATCCTAATGGAAGTGGCAGGTCATGCATATCGTAAGAAAAGTTTACTACCACGTAGATGCGTTTATCATCTTTTTCGACTGAAAATCCCAAAAGTTGCTTTTTGTCGTCGGTATAATAGATATCGAAAGAGCTAGCAACGCTATTGCCAAGCGCCTTTACCAGCTCTGAAACTGACTTCGCTTCCAAATTAAAGTGCTTCAATAATTCCAAGTAGGCCTCGTCAAGCGGCAATGTTATAAACATAGTGCTCAGTAGCGAGTACTCTTTTTCGTTGAGCTTTTTATCGCACCTACCTATTTTATGTTCTGGTGATGGTTGTGGTGTTTTTGAAGAAAATACCTCACTTAAGTGACTTGCAAGCTCATCGATTGAACGTGCATCATCTTGTTTACTCAAGAATTCACATACTAAGTGCGAGATAGACAGCGCTCTTATTTGATTGGTTACTGCGCTTTGGCCTGTATTCTGTTTTTCAGGTCTATCTGTCACGATGATAACGCTTATACCGCCCAGCGCTAAAACCAGCATCAGCAACCCGGCTTTTGTGTATCGCCTGGTCACAATGCTTTGTCTTTGATGTTTAATAACCCAATGCCCATTGCAGCCATTGATACCGCGATGATTGGATTTAAGTAGTTGAAAAAAGCATAAGGCGCGTATTCGAGCACGTCCACGCCGAGTGTTGCTGTACGTTTAACTCGTTTGACAATTCCGGCCACGAATACGGTCAGAAAGCCTGCCCCGTGCAATATGCCCCCCAATGCTATGGCCATCATAGCCAGTAGCAAGGTCCAACTCATACTACTAATGCCTCCACGACCTAGCAGTGAATCAAGATTTTCAATGCCCGTTGCCTGCGACGTATTCTCCCACAGGGCATTAATGACACTTATTGCACTGGTCTGTTGAAAGAAAATGGCAATGATGACGGCCAGAATAATACTGGCCGTCATCGTGACTTCCGCGGGAACTTTTTTAATACTTAATACTGTAAGCAACAGTAGCGGCAATAATGTGATGTAAGGCGAGAGGTTGTAGTAACTGGCCAAAGCAGATTGGATTTCACCCACGTTTTTTACGTTTATATTTTGACTATCAAAGCTAAAGCCTATCACCAGAAATAACAAAAATGTCAGAAAGAAGCTGGGTAGGGTGGTAAGAAGCATTGCGTACATGTGGCGATAAAGGTTGGTTTCAGCGCTCATTGTAGCCAAATTAGTTGTATCGGAAACGGGAGACATTTTATCACCGAAGGTTGCACCACAGACCACCATTCCTGCAACCAGTGGCGTAGGTATGTTCATCGCTACACCAACGCCCACTAGCACGACACCCATGGTTCCAACAGTACTCCAGGACGTGCCTGTAGCCACCGACATGACAGCGCAGAGCAGTAACCCTACGGCTAAAAATATGCTTGGATTCAACCAACTCAATCCGTAGTATATTAACGTTGCAATGGTACCGCTATGCATAAAGCTGGCAATAACCATCCCAATCAGAATAAAGATGTAGATTGCTGGCATTGCTCGAGTAAGTGCACCTAGTCATTAACTCACGGATTTGTAAGTACCCGTATCCTAGACTAAAGGCATTCACACCCGCCCAAAGCAGGCATAAAAAAAACAACGCGTGTAAGTTGATGCCGAACCCAAACAGGCCAAGCGCTATGACCATGATGATTGCGCTAAAGCATAGCAATGACTGCGTGAAACTTGGACTGGAAGTGAGATAAGGAGTTGTTGAAGACAAGTTAATACAACGCATCAATGAAGTGAAAACAATGAGTATAGATATTATTGTTTATTTGTGACATACATACGTCCAGTTAATTGTTTACTCGGTAGTAAGCATGCAGTAGTACGTCAAAATTTATCGTTTTATTAAGGGGTTAATACGATAATACAGGACAAAAAGCACACGCTTAGGGAATCAGTGCTGCAGGTCGATTCAAGCCGAATGAACAACTTGGAGATTCAGCAACGCTGCTTTGCTGTCAGCCGGATTCACGCCGAGTCAAGTTCCTGTGCTTAAAATGTATTCGTTGGCTTATGTAATTTCATTCGGTAAACGCTTAGGCAGTCAGCAACTCACTGAGTTCGGAATAACGGAGTTGTGAGCTCTGCCCAGCCAGCGTTAGTGCAATAGACCGCCAACTGGTGCTGTGGATGCCGATACCCAGATGAGTGCAGTCTACTTCTTTGTGGGTTGTAAACATCAAGGGCTGCTTACCAGCCAACCACACCATCGCGTCGGCTAAAGAGAACGGTAATCGGCTGTTCGAAGCCTTGTTTGTTACGCTCCAACACCTGAAGTTCAAAGGCATCCAGATCGATATTTTTTAATCTCGCATAACGCCTGCCTGGTCCCGTATACTTGGGGCCGCCGCTGATCGGTGTGCCCAAAGTGATTACCTCTTTGACGCAGTCAGGAAAAAGCCTTGCGACTTCACGGCAAATGACCCCGCCTAAGCTCCAGCCAATTAATGTAACTAGCGCGGATTGCTGTCTGCATAATTCCAGCGACTGCTTGCCTAACCCGACAATATCCTCGTCAACGTTGCCAAGGTTGCGACCCAAATTCCAATCGACCGCATCATAATTAAGGTGGCACAGAAAGCTTCTCAAAGGACGCATCGACCATTTATCGGTTAAAAACCCGTGCGCTAGAATAATCGGACGGCGATCACCTTTGGGTAGTGACAACAGTTGGCGTAGTGATAACGCTGTGCCTGCCCAATCCAGTGGGGCGGTAAATTCGCGCAGGGCCAAGCGGCGTGATTGCGGAGCAAGATTTGTCAGCATGAGGTTATTCCAAATAATGTTACCTTTTTTTACGACAGTGGTATGCAATTGGTTTTGTAATTTACATTGCGTTAGTAAGCCTTATATAAGCCAAGATCTAATTACCAGACCAAACAGTTGTCAGTGCAATTCACATTAGAGCTTATTTATGTGAGTCGGTCATCAGTGGTTATGCTGACTTGCATCTGTTGAACCACAACTCGGTCGTTTGACGTAAAGGCATGAAAGCTAATCAATTAAAGAGGCCAAAGTCTAAACGATGCCTAAACGTACATCACCGAAAGACGCCAGGCGTGTAGAACTGGCCAGCGATATTGATGAGGTGGTAGCGGATAAGCGTTCGGATTGGCGAGCCAGCCCGGCAAAAGCCAGGCGTCGGCAGCGACGCTATAAAAAGAGGCTGGTCGACGAGCTTACGCAGCTGGCGCGGGAAAACTCTAGCGGACTATCCGAATAGTCTTGCATGCTTGGGCGACTTACTTGGCAAGCCCTTTGCTCAGCCTAATGCTTGTGATTCCCGAGTAGTTCTTGGGAGGTATGCAGAATAGTAGCGGTCGCAGTTAGCTACTGATTTAACCTAACAATTGTTTCATTGCTTCTAGATAATCTAGCCATGCAATACGTCCAGCGTCTGTCAGATGGACCAACGTTTGGGGGCGCTTGCCTTTGTAACCCTTTTCCTGAACTACATAGCTTACGGATTCTAGCTTTCCTAAATGAGTTGATAAGTTTCCGTTCGTCGCTCCTGTACGCTCAATTAACTCAGCAAAACTCGCTGGATTTACCGTTGATAAGTAAGCCATGACGCCAAGTCTAAGTCGCCCATGAATTACTTCATCAATCTCCTGTATAGAGCCTTGCTGGTTATCAGGCGATTGGCTTTTGTTATTAGCCGATTCAGTCATTTTTGGTCTCGTCACGAATCTCTAAAAAACCAGGTAGTGTCATTGTTAACAGAACGCTAAAAGCTGAAAAGTAATAAATAAGATTTAGATCGTTAAATATTAAGGTAACAAGCATACTGATTGCGGCAAAATAGGAGGCTGATATTAAATACGCTTTCTGACTTAAGCGGCCAAGAATGGTGAGGTGAAAGGTTTGCAAGGCGAAGGCAAAAGGTAGTATTAGATTAAAACTCTCTTTTTCAAACTTGCCCATTGCTACAGAAACGGTCATGGCAACAGCGAATGAAAAGATCAGCACGCTGACTGTTATCCCTGCAGTCCGTGATAGGCGGTTGAGCCAAGAATTAATACCTTTTTTAGTGCGAGCTTTGAACCCGTATATGGTAGATAATACAGTACCAACGATGCCGTAAGCCATCCACATAAGTCCTACATAATTAGCAGATATAGGCAAAAACCCATCAATAGTCGCTCCATGCAATATCAAGGTCGGGACTAATAAACCACTCCAAATAATGAAATAAGTGCCTCCTAGCAACGGCGTATTTGCTCCGTCTCTCGCTAGCTTAGCGGCAAAATCCAAGTCGTCTAACAACTGTTGCTTAGTCTCTGGTTGCATACGTATTTCCTGCATTGCTTGTATTAATGAGATTTTTATCAAAAATTAGTTTGTTTTTCAAACTTAATTGTGATTTGATAATAAACTAGTTTGAAATGCAAACTAGTTTATTGTCAAATGATAGAGGAATAGATATGAAATTAGCAAAATCCTTAACATTAATCGCAGCAGCCTGCGGTAGTCTCTTTACCACTAATGTCGTTGCCAATGAATACGTGACGTTAGCGGTTAACCTTGAAGGCATAAAGACGGGGCATGCGCCACTTTATATCTCGGTACAAGATGCCAACCAGTTCCGAACTGACGAAGGTGCTGGCGGAACTATTTTGCGAAGTCAGGAGAATGAAAATATGACGGTTGAATTGAATGTCGAGCCAGGTATCTACGCAGTATCCATCTGGCATGATCTTGATGAAGACGGAAAGTTTTCTCGAGGAAAAGACTATTGGCCGACGGATGGCTGGGGCTCAAGTAACAATCCTCAAACTGGTAAAGCCCCAAGTTTTGACGACATGAAAATTGAAGTTACTCATGATGGGCAGGTTATTCCCATAACCATGCAATACGCTAAACGTTAGTTATTAAGTTTATTAAAAATGAGAAAGCCTGCAATCTGTGAGTTATCATACGCTCATAACGAAGTTGTGGCGAACCTAACTAAAATAGTCTCGCGTAGATGACATGACTTAATATTATTGTTGGGCTTTCTCTTCTTGCTCGTAATGGCATCACCACGTATTTTCTGTTATCAGATTATAAACAGACACAGATAATGTCTGCCGTCTTAATGATGATGCGGTGCTAGAAACATTGCTGCCTATTTTGCACTTGCTGTTTAGAGACCATTGGCCTGTTGTTCAAAACACTTTGTCCGCATTTACAACTTGGTCGGAGCAGAACCCCACTACAACCATTCCAAGAATAATTGGAAAGCATGCATTTTGCGTCGGGGGAATAGAGGGCTCCAGGAGAACAACCAACTAGTGATGGTTTAATCTCAGCAATTTGCTACGCGAACGCTGTTTCTTCCTGATTGTTTTACATCATAAAGCGCTTTGTCAGCGACGTTTATCATGTGTTCTAAAACGTCTTCGGTTAGCGTAGTGTCAGCTAGCAGGCCTTCTTTTGTACCGCAGACACCGAAACTAGCGGTGAACTGTATGTTGGCTTCACCGCTATCAATGACAGCATCTTCAATTAATATACGCAGTCGTTCTGCATGCTGATTGGCTTGTTCTTCACTGGTATCGGGAAGAAATAGCAAAAACTCCTCACCGCCCCATCTGGCGATAATGTCACCCCGTCGGCTGCCGTGCTCGAGCAGTGCCGCTACGCAACGCAGTACTTCGTCACCAATAGCATGTCCGTATTGGTCATTAATTTTTTTGAAGTGATCTATGTCGATAAGAACCAAAGATATATCACGCTTTCTACGAACGTGTTGATGCCAAATCGGGTGAACTAAATGCTCAAAGCCGGTTCGGTTGTTCAATCCAGTCAGTGCGTCTTGGCGTGCACTTCGCACGGCAAGTTGCTTTTCTATTTCTGCCAACCTAAAACGCTGTGCTAATAAAAAGGCTAAGAAGATGGCTTCAAATGCTACACCAAGTTCGATGAGCTTAAACGTAAAGTCGTTATATGGCACCAAACCCCATACGGCTGCTGTGGATATACAAATACAGGTAGCGGCGGTGACCGAACAAATTAAGAATAGCCTGGCAGCAGGTACATTGTGTTTCAATGCTTGCTGTCCCAATACGATAAACAATATGGCAAAGCTACTATTGAGGATGAAGGCAAGTAAAAGAGCAATGGTCAATTGATTAAACGTAGCGCTAATAATCATGCCGATAGGGATCACTACAGTAACGGCCGTTGTCACTTTATCTAAAAGAGGAGCGTAGAAACGCGTATTCAAAAGCACGCGCGCAAAATGTAGGCCTGCAATGGAATACGTGATCATCAAAAATATATCCATCCAGTCTTGGAAATATGGGCCCCAGTCGGGTGTGATCCACGTGTGTAATTGCCCAGTGTAAGATAGACTATTGGCTACAAAACCAAGTAAATACAAAGCGTAAAGGCCATATTCTTTATGACGAATACTGGAATAAATAATAAGGTTGTATACGGCAAGTGCAACCATAATGCCGTACAAAAAGCCGTATTGATAACCGCTTGAAACATCACGTTGTGTAGCAAGTTTTGCCTCAGAAATATACAAAGGAATTGCCATGGGACCAATGGTTTCAACACGCATATAAAGCATTGTTTCACCCTCGGGTAATGGAGACTCAAAGGCAAAGTAACGATATTGCATCGGTCTGTCTGAATACGCTAGCGCATCGCCACCGCGCACTTGCTTAATAATTTTTCCGTTGTGGACAAGCCATGCATCTATGTAGTCCAGCCACGGGGTTTCTACACTAAAGCGATAGAGAGGATCTTCGTTCTCGGGAAGTAACAAACGTACTTTAAGCCATACTGGCGACACACTTATGCCCAGCGACAAAGACTGACCGCTTCCCATATTCAGAGGCGACGTATCAAAACGTTCAATAGCTTGCTCTAACGTTAAGGGAGCAGATGATTCTTGGAAAAAATTGGCGTATTCGCCCGCAGTAAGTGATTTTTGCTGCGATAAATCGATGATGGCTTGTTTGCGCTCAATGCCTGATACAGGTAGCGAAAGTACAGCAAAAATCAAACAAAGCAACAGACTTCTTAAATGCATTGTTAACACTCTCAAGCACTTAAACGTCCGATGTAACGTGCTGCTAATTATTTATTATTATTTATCATATTGAGCGTACTGATCGATGGGAAGGTAACGCTCATCATCGTATATTAAACAAATGTTATTATAACGTGGAAAATGGACTCTTTCAGGTTCACTCGCGAATTATTTTTAATTTAAAGCGAGCCGTTGTTAGTTATCTTATTGAGTTATCGCCAATTAAAACAATATCTGCTCAATTAACTTTAATTGACAGGTATTTTGCATTCTGCTTTTATCGTAAACAACTCTATCCTTTTAATCGTTCGTCGTTGACGACTGTTCCCAGATAAAGGCTTTATATGTTTTGCATTAAACGCAACGTTACTATGGCGTTAGTAAGTGCCATCCTGTTCCTAGGAAATCAAGGGGCTGCCTATTCACTAGAAGATACCATTACTCCCTCACTTTTCGATGGTATGAAATACCGTTTTATTGGCCCTTATCGAGGAGGAAGGTCAGTCGCAGTAACCGGCGTTGAAGGCGATTCGCAACTTTACTACATGGGAACGGCTGGCGGTGGTGTTTGGAAATCAAATAACGCTGGAATGTCATGGAAAGCGATTTCCGACAAAGACTTTGCCGTTGGTAGCATTGGTTCAATTGCAGTGGCCCCGTCAGATCCTAACGTCATTTATGTCGGAACCTATGAAGGCCCTATTCGCGGTGTCACGACCAGCCATGGTAAAGGGGTATATAAATCTACCGATGCAGGCGAAACGTGGACGCTGGTTGGTTTAGACACACGCGGCCAAATTCCTAAAATTCGAATTCACCCAACTAACCCTGATATCGCATGGGCAGCAGTACAAGGCAATATTTGGGCGCCCAATGAAAATCGTGGTGTTTTTAAAACAACAGATGGCGGTAAAACGTGGAGTCATGTTTTAAAGGTGAACGGTGATACTGGGGCTGCCGACCTTACAATAGACCCAAGCAACCCTCGAATTTTATATGCCAGCATGTGGCACCACGGTCGTACCCCATGGTTTATCAAGTCAGGCGGCAACGGCGGCGGTATCTATAAATCAAAAGACGGCGGTGATACATGGAAAAAATTAGAAAAGGGCTTGCCCAAACTAATCGGCAAAGTAGGAATAGATGTATCAGCAGCCAACCCCAAAAGGGTCTATGCCATTATTGAAGCCGAAGAAGGAGGACTCTATCGAAGTGATGATGCAGGAAAATCTTGGACGCAATTAAACGGTGACAACATTCTCAAAGCGCGAGCGTGGTACTACAACCATATTAAAGCCGACCCTAATGATGAGAATACGGTGTATGTAATGAACGTACAGCTGCACAAGTCAATCGACGGCGGCAAAACGTTTGAAATTAAGAAACTACCGCATGGCGATACTCATGATTTATGGATAAACCCACGTGATAGCTTAAACATGATAAATGCGAATGACGGCGGCGCAACCGTTACTTTTGATGGCGGTAAATCATGGTCGAGTATTTACAATCAACCTACAGCACAATTCTACCGTGTGATAACTGATAATCTTGAGCCGTTTTATGTCTACGGAGGGCAGCAGGATAATACGACGCTGGCGATCCCTTCAGCTACGTGGGACAGTGGTATAGGGTTTGAAGACCAATTTGCTGTGGGGGGAGGGGAAAGCGCACATATTGCATTTGATGCAGATAACCCAGAGCTAATTTACGCCACCACCATTAATGCGACGCTAACGGAATACACGCGAAGTACAAACAGAACTCGCCCAATCATGCCTTATCCGGAATATGTATTTGGACGAAATGCACGAGATCAAAAATATCGCACTAACTGGAATGCGCCTGTGCTTGTTTCAAAGCACAATAAGAATACCGTGTATTACGGAACACAAATGTTGCTTAAAACCACTGACCGAGGCGTAAACTGGCAAGAAATAAGCCCTGATCTCACCCGAAACGACCCTGAGAAACAAGGTTTGAACGGCGGTCCAATTACTAACGAGCAAGCTGGTGCAGAATACTACAACACTATTTTTTACATAGCGGAGTCTGCGCAAAATGCGGGGGAAATTTGGATTGGCGCTGACGATGGCAAGCTTCATATTACGCGTAATGAAGGGGAAACATGGCAAGACATTACGCCTCATAAGAAAGAAGCGCAGGTAAATGCGATAGACTTAAGCCCACACAAAGCCGGTAAGGCGTATGTTGCGGTAACAGGCTACAAACTCAACGATTATGCTCCCTACATTTATAAAACCGAAAACTACGGCAAACGCTGGAAGCGAATCGATAAAGGCTTGCCTGACGACGCGTTTGTAAGGGTAGTGCGTGAAGACGCAGAACGTGAAGGCTTACTTTATGCTGGTACAGAAAGCGGCATGTTTGTGAGCTTTGATGACGGCGATAACTGGCAGTCCTTAGATTTGAACTTGCCGCCAGTGGCGATTACCGACATGCAAGTAAAAGGCACCACGTTAGTAGTGGCAACCCAAGGCAGAGGGTTCTGGGTTTTAGACGACTTGGCACCACTGCATGAGGCAAACACATCTATCGAAGATGAAATGCTGTTTCAGTATGCCCCTATCGATGGCACAAGACTTATTGCTAGCGGCGGTGGCAGTGGTATGCCACAGGCAAAAAATCCTGCAAGAGGGGCAACCTTTAGGTATGTACTTAATGAAAAGTTAGAAGAGGACCAAGTGCTTACCATTACGATTACTGATAGCGATGGTAAATTTGTACGAGAGCTCAGTTCCAACACTACAACTTTTGAAAAATGTGCTAAAGGTAACGAAGATGCGCGTAGCCCGGTGAAATTCAATCGCCCTTCTACCAAAGCAGGTTACAACGAGTTTGTCTGGGATCTTCGCCGCGCCCCGCTTAACTGTATCGACAATGTGAAGCTTTTCGGTGGGTGGAATGGCGCAAGAGTGATGCCAGGTGACTATAAAGCTACGCTAACAGTAGCAGGTAATAGCCATACTCGTGCGTTTAAAGTGCTTCCCGACCCGCGTGAAGAATCTGGAACTGACCAGCTATACTTGGTTGAACAAAGTATTCAAGCAAGCACAACGCTATTGAACGAACTGTTTACTCATTTGCAAAAAGCAAGAAATGTGCGTGAAAAACTTAATGACGTTAGCAACGCAAATGCGGCGTTGGCCAACGATGTGTCTGCATCAATAGAGCGAATTGTTAAGGCCATTGATGGCTGGGAGTCACTGGTTACTCAGCCTAAATTCCAAACTTTCGAAGACGATATTAACTGGCCTAACATGCTCGACCGTCAGATACGTTTTTTGCTCGACAACTTTGACCGTACTGGCGCACCTATTCAGTCTGGTGCACTGAAGCGCTTGGAAGATCTCGATGAAACATGGCAGCAATACAAGAAAGACTTGTCTGTGCTTTTTGACGAAGACATAGCGCCACTAAATAAAACGCTACAGGAGCAGGGCCTAAACGGTCTGGATAAGTTAGATTAAATAGTAAGAGCTCACTTATGTGAGCTCTATTCACACTATAAATTGATAGATGAAAAAGCGTCCATAAGCATTTGTTTGGCTTGTTTACCTTCTTCAGTATCTAGATAAGCACTAGCTTGCTCGATATAGTTCATTATCATCTGTGGCTCTAAACCAATGGCCTGAAATTGCTTTTTCAGGTCGTTGACTGCTTTCAACGATTCGCTGTATTCAGATGCTTTATCAAGCAGGCCACCAAGCCCTTCTTGTTTCATATTGCTGATATCAGGCAAATCACCCATTAAAGAGTCTATACCTGGCATTTGTTGTTTAAGTGCGGCAAATTTTTCAGCATTGACGTTGTTTTTTGCATAGTTAAGCAATGACGCCAGCCCGCCCTTTGCTTGGTCGCTGTTAACGTCTAAGTTATCGGTTAACGCCGATAGCAAGCCATCCACAGTTGGCTGTTCAACCATTTCAGCTTTTGAATCGCCAAGACCAAAGAAGTCTTTTAGTGAGTCGAGAAATCCTTCAGCGTTGGCTTGGGCACTTAGTGATATGCCCACCACGAATAGAATGGCAGCGCGTGTTTTCATGGTTGCTTTTTCCTTAAATGAATTCAATTTTTATCACTCTAGCATGGCATTCATGCGTTTATTAGTCGTGAACCACGTAAACACTACTAATTAACTAACTAGGTAGAGCGAAGTGGGTTTCTCCGCTCTCTTCAACGCTACTTAGATTTTGTAAACCAATAATCTCGATATTGTAGATAACGTCTTTGGTTTGTTGCATATGAGAAAACAATTTCTTCAATGTTGCTAGGTACAAATTCTACGTTGAGTGTATGAGGCGCGCTTCCTTTGAGCAACGCGCTCTCTAAGTTACCCCACTTAAGATGAAAACTACCGTCTTTCTGTTGGCTGACTTCTATTTTCCCCAGAGTGTCGTGGACAAACAGACCCACATACTGCTCGTCTAACGTAGCTAAGCTAACAGGAGCAAGGTTACTTTTGTTTTCGTAGAATTTTTTGGCAGATTCCGTGGCGTAAGATTCATATTTATCAATAATGTCGTTAATCTCATCTTCCGATTTGTCTAGCGCTATTGCATATACAAGTTCCTCTAGCGCGTACGCTAGATCTCCGCCCCATTTGTCTTGATTGCTCAATACCACAAGCCCTATTTTCTGTTCTGGCATAAACGACACATAGGTACTTGCGCCTGCATAGCCTCCTCGGTGCTCTAATAAACGTTGGCCAAAAACATCACGTATAAACCAACCCCACCCATATTCCTGCTCAAAACCAAACATGCTGTGTTTTACCAATGATTGATGGGACTTGGTAATTACGTCTTCGGGGAATATTTGCACTCCGTCAACTTTCCCTTTGTTTAGCTGCATCCGGATAAAGTTAGCCATATCGTTCGCTGTGGTAATCATTCCGCTAAGCAGACTGCATACTGCTGTCGGTTTTGGTTAAATAAACTGGCTCGTTGGGGGTGGGAGACTTAACGGAATAACCTCGTGCTAGCTGCCAGTTATTACTCGTTGCATCACTAATGTAAGACGAGGTGTGGTTCATATTCAGAGGTGCAAAAATATTTGTAGCGAGCTGTGTTTGCCACTTTTCTTCAAAGGTATTATCCATCCAATGACTTAAAATATTGTACCCCACATTGGTATATTCAAACGTTCCAAGCGGTGCGTTTGGGTTAGGGTAAGAGTCTTGAATGACTTTTGAGATTAAGTCGTTATCATGCTGCCCGGTGTATGCCGTAACCTGTACTAATGGGGCGCTGTTCCATTTCTGTGTTGGTGAGCTATACTTCCAACAATATCAGGAGGATGGAGTCGGCCTTGAACAACGCTCAATTTAACACCTTACAAGCCTCTTTGGGAACACTTAGCTTTGTGCAGTTAAAGCGTCTGAGAAAGTGTGTTGATGACAGGATCTCAGCAGATCATGTCGGTAAAGCCATTGCGGTACATGAGGAAAGTGTTTCTGAATGTGCTCACTGTGGAGGTCAGCACTTCACCAAATACGGCACAACGTCTCGTGGACAACAACGCTACTATTGCAAGTCATGTCACCGAACTTTCAATTCACTCAGTGGCACACCGTTGTCCGGTATGAGAATTCGGGATAAATGGCATCAATACTCTGAGGGAATGTGGCTTACCATGAAGCTCAGGGAGGCAGCAAAAGAGCTGGGCGTAAACATTAAAACTGCTTGGCGGTGGCGTCACCAACTTCTCTCTCAGCCAAGGCGTAACAAGCCCTCTGAGCTGCACGGTATTATTGAAGCTGATGAGACCTTTATTAATGAATCGTTCAAAGGGCGAAGGAAGCTTGATAGGCCGTCCAGAAAGCGAGGTTCGAAGGGTAAAGAGATCCCCAAAGTTCCTATCATGCTGGCGCTAGACCGCAATGGATCAGTTACCCACTGTGTATTAAACAGAAACACCCGAGAAGAACTAGAGCGCTCTTTAGCGCCTGTACTAACCCCTGACAGTGTTTTGTGTACTGATGGTAATTTATCCTATCAGACTATCGTTAAAAATCTTCCCTTTGAACTTGATCATAAACGGCTAATAGCCTTGGATAATCAGCGGGTTGTTGAAGGGATCTATCATATACAGACGCTTAATAACTGGATGATGCGTTGGAAGCAGTGGCTAAGGCAATTTAACGGTGTTGGCACTGCCTATCTGGATAATTACATCGCGTGGTTCCGGCAAATGGAACAGGCTAAAGATGATGATAGTTGGGTGGAATATGCTTTATGAAGACCATTTTGCTGACGTCAGCAAAATGGTATCAACACAGAAATGGAACAGCGCCACTAATGGCCAGTTATCAATACCGCTGGTATGGCGCAATAAATCGGTAATTGTCACGTCATCACTGTGTAATGCCTTCTGAAACTCCATACTAGGAAACATCTCTGCCAAACGCTTTTGCGTATCTATTTTGCCGTCATGTTCCAGCAATAGCGTATTCAGTGCATAGAATGCTTTCGTTATCGACGCAATGTAAAACACCGTATTTTTATCTACAGGTGATTGTTGCTGTATATCTGCGTAGCCAAAATAGCCTTCGTAGACTATTTTATCGCCCTTTATCACGGCTACTGCAGTGCCAGAGTTTAGCTGGATTATCTCTTTGTTTTTGCGAACGTAATCATCCACTTTATCAAATGGGTTAGCCAAAACAGATCCTGATATCCATGTCGTTAACAGTGCTACATAAAATACGGTTTTTTTCACAGTCTGGGGTCCTTTTACTAGAAGTGTCGTGTAGATATCAAATGTTGTATCGAGCCTTGTAGCGCTGAAACACGGTATTTTCGGCACTAAGGGGGTGAAGATGCTCAGTCTCTGCTAGCACAGTCTTGGCTTTTTCTAACTCGTCATTATTCACATAGTCCTTGAGGTCTGTAAGTAACTGGCCGTAAAGGATTTGTGTATGCATAGTCATGCTCATAAGCACACTTTGGCTTTGAAATGCTTGAATAACGCGCCGCTTGTCTTTTGATAACATAGCAATGATAAACTGCGAACCATCGCAAGACGCACTGAATGCTACATCATCAGCTTTTTCATGTATTGGACTGCCGTGACGGCGTAACACGGTTGTTACTCCTGGAAGCGTTTCATCTTGGTAAAGCTTAACCCTTACTTCAACGCCTCGCTCTGCGGCTTGGACTAGCGCGCTTGAGAGCAGTGGGAGTGCATCGGGCTCTATATCTGCAAGCACCATACTCTGTGCTTCATTTATCATTCTAATTGCTGTCTCAATAACCTGACCACAGTTATTAACCTGATAAATCTGCTCATCAATGTCAGGCTGCACAATCGACTCAAGCTGCTCGCTTAATTGCTCTAACGTATTGTCGAAGCGCTTTTTATGGTTTTCTAGCAGTGTTCTCCAATCAACAGCGCCAAATTTTTTGTTTTTGCTAGATGCACTTACAACACCGCCTTTTTGCCCAAGGCTATCGAGCGCTTTATACACATTGGCAACAGGTTTATTTATACCCTTACCAATAGAATAGCTAGGTACATATGCCGTTCTTGAGAAGGTGAAGGTAGATCTCACTTTCAAGTTGTGTAAAACCTAACGTTTGTAACTGTTCGGTGACTTGTTCATTCATGTTTAATTTAATAGTAGTTTGTACTACTACTATTAAAGTGGATCTCGTCTATTTTTGTCAACTGAAAAGTTGACCGATGTTTTTATCCAAATAATGAAATGATGACGGATTTTTTTGCGCGACTTAAGTGCTGACTGACATAACGCAAGTCATAGTGTGTTATGGTCTTTGGATAGGCTTGTGTTTAATAAACATGATGTTATTTCAACACAATTTTTATTTGGTGGTAGTTAAAGACGTTGGCAAATTCAAAAGTTAAAATTTTTCGTTACGCTGATACCCAATATCCAAAGATGTGGGAAAAAGAAGCGCAAATTATTGAAGATATTCGTGCGTCGCACTTAGACCAAGCTTTACAAATTTATCGATGTAGCGAGAATACTCTGGTACTGCCGTCTGGACGAAAATGGCAGGCAACGCAAGACGTAGTCAAAGCATTATCTGATGATGGATGGTCAGTGCTATCACGCCGCTCTGGCGGTGCGCCCGTTCCCCAAACAGCGGGCATGCTGAACGTTTCACACTTTTATCTTTGGCCAGAATATAGTGCCTATTCTGTTAAACAAGCCTACGAGTGCTTGTGCCATGCACTGACGCTGTTTTTTGAATCGTTGGGGATAAACGTACAACCCCATGCAACTGCACATTCGTTCTGCGATGGCGACTATAACCTCAATGTTGACGGGCAAAAGATTGTGGGAACTGCCCAGCGTGTTTTAACAGTACGCAAAAATCGAAGGTTGGTGTTAGCCCAAGCGTGCATTTTAATGTCTGGCGATATGCAAAACGTGGTAAGGCTTAGGTCAATTTAATTAATCGACTTCATGGGTATGATCAGGATATTCGTGGTTCTGCGCATACTACTATTGCCCAACACGTTGCCTCACTGCCAGATATTAACACGCTTTATTCGGGGCTGGTTCAGGCATTTTTTGCAGCTAATTCAACTGGTTGAGCTTGCCGACAGCGCCATAAAAGGACAGCGCGACAAAAGAGTGACGCTGTTCAATCGGGCTTTCGTTATGAAAGGTGCTTTTCAAATAGTGAAAGCGTGCGGTTCCATGCGTGGTCTGCTTGCTTTTCGTTGTAGGCTCGAGAGTCAGGTGGGCACCAGCCGTGCAGCGTATCCTCGTACACCTCTACTTCTGCTGGAATATTGGCGTCACGGTATGCCGCTTTTAGGAGTGTCTTCATTTCTGGCACTTTCGCATCATCATTTTCAGCAATAGCATGTAATGCTGCAGCGCTTGAATTAGCTACTGTGAGGTGTGGGCTATCTTCAGCCGCGCTTGCCAGGCCACCACCGTGAAAACTAGCAATGGCTTTAAGCCTTCCGGGCATCGCCGCTGCTGCGCGCATAACAAAAGAGCCGCTCATACAATAGCCCATTGCTGCACCGCCTTTTCTTTTATCAACACTAGGTTGGCTATCTAGAAAGGTGAAAAACGCTTTTGCATCGTCAACCACGGCGTCATTGGTTAAGTGCTTTCTATAGCCTCCTAAAATTCCCCATGCTTCTTTTGATGGAAAGCTGACACCGTCTGGCAGCGCCAATCCCTTAACGTCACGGTAGAAGGGGTTAACTACCAGTACCGAATAACCGCTGTTGGCTAGCCGTCTTGCCATTTGTTTAAAGGCGGGTCTTAGGCCTTTAATATCTGGCCACATAAGCACGGCCGGGTGTTGACCTTGGCTCGGCCTCACAAAATACGCGTCAGCTTTTCCCGCAGGGGTGTCTATAAGCACATCACTGGCTTCAATGTTGTCACTAGCTAGTGCAAACTGTGGGAAGCTTAGGCCTAGGGCGCCAAGTGCAAGTAACTTGTTAAAGTCTCGTCGACATAACCCATCTTTTTCTAGGTTGCGCTGTATATCCTGTTCTGTCGTTTCATCACACATAAACCTTTCCCCTTGTTAGCTAAACCAAAGCGTTTTGACGTAAAATAATTGATACCGATGTCTAACTCGTTGAACCAGAATATACGTCACGTATTTACACGCCATGTCGCTGGACAGGGGGAATAGATGTTTTATCTATTTTGCGTAACATGGATCGAATTCAATGTCTTCTAAGTAAACATCACTGTCTTTAGTATTTTTCATTTACCACTATGTCTGAACAACATGCTTTGCTTATCGATCAGTATTTATACCTAACCAAAAGCGTACTACCTGAACTTGCTCGTAAACCCTCTACGCAATGGCCTGTTGTAAACGACCATTGCTTTCAACGTATTGTGTTAGACAACATATGTAACGGCGTTTGGTATAACCATATTAACAAGCCCGCATATAAAAACTTAAGTTATGAACAAGCCTATGAGGCGGTGCAACTTAGTGAGTCTATTGCCAAAGGAGAAGCGGATTTACATCAGCTCAACCACAATTCGTTGGTGTGGCGAGAAAAACGGTAGATTAAATTTGACACATATTGGGGCTGAAATATATGCGAATTGCTAATATTGTCTTCATCATCACCTATACTGAAATGACGGAAGAAAAAAAGGGCATTTAGCGATGAAAGAAAAAGGTAGCTTTGAATTATGGCGAACCGATGATGTGCTAAATGCCAGCCTCAGTGGTATTTGGAGTGGTACAGTGGCGTCACAATACAGCTCTGAATTTATCAAACAAGCCTCTATGATCGCTCACGCGCCATGGGCCCATATTGTTTATCTCGACAGCTGGATATTGGGTACACCCGAGATAGAACCCATTATTCAGGGGTTAGTGAAGTGGTGTAACAACAATAACCTGGCGTTTGCTGCTCATGTCTACAGTCGCAATATGTTAAAGGAATACCAGCTAAATAAAATGCTCGTATCAGATCAGAATCGCTTCGTTCTTTGCCATTTCGATGAGCTTGAAAGTGCCGTTAATTGGCTAAAAGCTAACGGCTATGACGCGCAGTATCCGCGGGACGAACTTATAAAGCATTTCGCGTAAAACGTTCTTTGCGCAACTGCATCTCGTTGTCGGTTTTTAGCAGTAATACGTTCTTAGGTTTCTTTTTTACTTTTGATGAACACATTTGTGCACTGTGCTTTTCTGCACAGTGCTTAAAGGCGTCATCACACTTCTGCTGGTCAGCCCCTGTATTTCTTTAAAATCAATTAGCGCCTTTTAGTCTAAAGTACAACGCATACGATGTTCGACAATAGGAATAAAAAGCGTAGAATAAAACTCATTCAAACTTTTGATATGGTTAATAAAACCAAGCGCCTAACTAAGATTCATCACAGGTGCGCGAAAATGACAAGGCACGATGGTGGGCAATATAATGGGCAACGAAAGAAAAGTTACGCTGCAAAATTGCGAAGATGAAGCCATACATTTGATAGAAAGCGTGCAAAGCTTTGGCTATGTTATTGCAATTAATCCTAACGACAAAAAAGTTCAGGTTGTCAGTGAAAACATCAACGAGCTATTCAACGTCAATATCGTTCCTGGTAAAACCCTTATCACCGAGCTTATTGATATACCCACGCCAGATGCCCATACCTTTCAAACTATTTACCAAGCACTAAAACGGACCAATTCGCGCCGCGCATATCAATGGAAATTCGCAGAAGACGCACTCCATATCAAGGACTGGGATAAAGAAGGCAGTGGTGTCGCGTTTGACTCTAATGGCCTGCTAGTTATCGAGTTAGAGCCCACGCCGCAGTTAAGCTATGAAGCGGCAAAGCAATGGGTACCCATGGATGTTGATATCCGCTCTCTATTGCCTGATGTTGAAGATTGCGAGTCAATTAATGATGTAGCCGATGCGATAGCCTCAGTATTTAAATCGTATATTGGTTTTGACTCTGTGATGGTTTATCGGTTTGATAAAACGTACAGTGGCGAAGTTATCGGTGAAGCTACCCGCGAGGAGTCACGCTCGTTCAAAGGCTTAAAGTTTCCCGCGTCAGATATTCCCAAGCAAGCGCGTGAGTTATATTTAAGAAATAGAGTGCGCTGTGTTTATGATGTGGAAGAACGGCCAATCGGTCTGCTCCCAAAACTAGATGATAGCGAGAGACCGCCTCTCGACCTCTCTATGTCTATGGTGCGCTGTGTGTCACCTCTTCATATTCAGTACCTTAAGAATATGGGAATACGTTCTTCGTTTTCGGTTTCTCTTGTTTTTGAAGGGAAGCTCTGGGGACTATTGGCGTGTCATAATAGCCAACCTCTCTATATCGACCAGAAAAAGCGCTTGGTGTGTGAATCTCTTGGGCATCTGTATGCGTGGCAACTGCATACCAAAGCCTTACACGAGAAGAAAGAGAATTTCCAGACACGCCAACGTATGCTAAATACCATCGTGCATCAATTAACGACGTTTGCAAATCCTCTTGAAGCGATTGTTCAGAAAGAGAAGCAGCTATTAGAGGTCGCTGAATCTTGCGGTATGGCTGTTGTTACGCCAACCTATAATTACTTGACGGGTAAAACACCGTCAGAGTCAACGTTAGAGACTCTGTTAGAAAAGTTTGCTATTGCTAAGTCAGAGCAGTCAATTGCTATAAATCGCCTGGGTGATGAGGTCACGGAGTCCAATGAATTAAACGGTATTCGCGGCATGTACATTTCATGTGTGTCATCTAAGTTGGGGTACTACACGGTATGGTTTAGAGAGCAACGAGACAAAACCATTCGCTGGGCGGGAAAAGAGGCTGCAACAAAAGATGTCGGTAAGTCACTGACTCCTCGTAATTCTTTTGATATGTACTTACAAAGTGTGGCGGATGAGTCGTTGGAATGGACCGAAGACGATAAGCTTATTATTGAAGGCTTTGATCATCTGTTTATTCCCTATGCCTTGAGCCTGAAAGCGTCACTCGACAAGCAAATAAATAAACTAGAAGAGTTGGATAAGGCCAAAGATCAGTTTTTGGCCAGTATTTCTCACGAATTACGCTCGCCGCTTAATTCCATTGTGGGCTGGACCGATTTAGCCCTGATGGATGTGACAAACGTTGACCGGATGACAGATGCGCTCGGTGTTATTAAGCGCGCAGCATCCACACAGGCTGCCTTAATTAATGACATCCTCGATTTGTCACGCATTATATCGGGTACGATGAAATTAAGTACGCATTCGCTGAAAGTTGCCAATGCGATTGCAGAGGTTGCTAAGTCCTTCGAAGCTGGGTTTGCAAGCAAAAACATTCAGCTCACTATTTCATGTGATGATGAGCACACGCAAATTCTTGGCGATAGTCTACGCATCAAACAGGTGATCAATAACTTGCTTAGCAATGCGCTTAAGTTCACGGCTAAAGGGGGCACAGTGCATGTGCTAGGGCGCCGTGAGCACTCTAACTATTTGTTCCGTGTGAAGGACAATGGTAAAGGTATGACTCGCGACCAGTTATCCCATGTATTTGACCGTTTTTATCAAGGTAAAAACGAGCATAATCGACACGGCTTGGGGTTAGGGCTTTCTATTGTGAAAAGCTTGGTAGAAATGCACGGCGGCGAAATTTACGTTGAAAGTGAAGGCCCCAACACTGGCACAACATTTTTCGTTTCACTTCCTATCGCGCCGCTAAATCTTCACGAAGATATTGTAGAAACTAAGAATGCGGAGATAAGTGATTTAACCGAGTCTCGACGTCTAAATGGTTTGCGTATTCTGGTTGCTGAAGATGAACAGGACGCCCGTGATTTTATCAAACTCTTTTTAGAATCTAATGGTGCGAGAGTGAATGTGGTTAAAAACGGTTTACTGGCATGGAAAGAAATTAACGATATGCCAGAAGCGTTCGACCTTGTGCTGTCTGATATTGGTATGCCAGAACTAGATGGGCTGGGGCTTGTCATGAAAATACGGGCCAGTGAAATCCCTCAAATAGCGTCGTTGAATGCCGTCGCTTTAACGGCCTATGCATATACTTCGGACCGCGTAAAAGCGTTAAAAGCTGGGTTTACAAACTATGTTTCAAAACCTATTGATGGCGAAGAGTTATTAACCATTCTTGAGATGTACAAACCAGACTAATAGGGGAATGCACCCGCCTAAGCATCACTGTGCCTACCATTTACGGATTAATTGTTTGTATATGGTTGCGTCTAATGATGATTGTGGCTGAGATGCGTTTTCCTGGGCATTCGCTGCCTCCAATGCCTCTTGCGCGTCTTCTAACGTGTTAAATGACTGACCGTTAACAACATAAAGACTCTTGCTAGACGTAGCGTAGTTATCAAGTGCATAAGCATGCTCAAGAGTATGGTTTGTCCGCGTGACGGCGCTGCTTGCAATAAAGTCGGCCACGTTGTCATTATTAACGTCTTTTGTCAGCCAAGGCTTTTTAAGTATTTCATTAAATTGCCCAAGTTTTTGCATTACGCTGATGGCTTTATTAAACGCTTCGATGGTCGCTTTTGCATTGGGTACATTCTTTCGAAGTGCTATTTGAAACCCTGTTGTCATTAATGGCTTACCAGAAAAGTGGAGTTGCTCTTCATTATCATTTTCTAGAAGAAGGTTGAACTCTTCGGCAAGTAACTTCGTGGTGACAAGATAAGGAGCCCTGTCGTCTGCAAGTTGTTTAAAGGCATCGAACGTTGACGGATTTCGAGACCACTTGATGTTCTTTAAGAGACGAAACTCAGGTGTATTAGCGAAGCGGTTTTCTACTGCCACACGGTTGTCGTTTAAGTGGGCAAAACGCATTACGTTTTCCACACCAAATTTCTTACTGACTGCGTATAAATTAATGGGTAAGTAGATGTTGGACAGTACATACTCATCGGTGTTTTCGCCCAGTTGAATATAAGCAAATCTACCGTCAACTTTACCGATTAAAACGGCACTTCCCAAAAATGCATCGCGCATAACACGAAGTTCAACATCAAGTTCCGCCTGTTCAAATGCGCTATTTACGATTTTCATAAGTTTAGCGGGCTCACCATTATCGCTGACATACGTTTCAAAGGGTGAAGCACCCAACACACTTTGACTTAACGCAATATTGGGGAGCAGGGCGCCAGAAAGGCAAATTGCCATGAACAACATACCTGATAGTTGCTTACCTACGCGTGTTACTATTTGTCGCATCGATATTACTGATATGTTTAGCAAGATACTGTCTCCGTACTGCGGTGTTGCTAATAGAGCGCAACAAAAGTTGCGCTCACAATACAAGTGGCATAATTAGTACACTGTAATGTACTAATTCGGTTTAATCCAATCGCCAGAACAGGATACCGCTACTCGCCAAAGCTACCCGCTGGGCCAGGAAAGACCACAACGCTTTCAACGCCGTCGTTATTGACACTTGCTACACCAAAGAAATAGTTATCAATGACTACATTCTCTAGCGTTGCCTGCGTCACATTGCCCACGTATTTGCTAAACTCCCACTGTGGGGCGTCGGTATGGCGCCAATATATCTTGTAGCCTTTTAGCTGCGGATTCTGTTTAGCGTCAAGTGCATCCCATTTGAGGCTTGTTGATGGCTGAACGGCGCTTAGCAATCTTGACATTAGCTGGTGGGTTAGGCGCCCACGCCATTGCAGCTAATGATACTGCATTTAAACCCGTCAATTTAGCCGCATAGTCAAAGTTCACGCCTTCTAGCGTGTCGCCATAAACAATGTCACCTTCTGTGCGCAAGTCTTGATGCTGGCGAGTGTAGTTTTCGTTGGTCTCCATGATACGAATACCGGGAAAGCCTAAATCGTTGAATGGACGGTGGTGACCACCGCGACCAAAGCGATCCAAGCGATAAATCACCATGGTGTCTAGGTTTTCGATGTATTGGTCGGCAATCTTGTCAATATAGCGCGCTAAATTTCTACTTGGCGAATCCACTTCTCCGCCAGTGAAACGACGCAATCTGGCCTCGTCCGCGGTCTCAGTTACGCGTGTCCCCTCGGCAAAGATACGTGCCGTGGTGTTGTTAATCACACCATTCACACCTTCGATATTGCCAATCATATCGTTATTCAAAACAGCTTTTATACGCCAGCCGTCTTCTTTCGCTTGGTTAGCCATTATACGACCGCCAAACAAACCTTGCTCTTCACCTACAAGCGCGGCGTAAACAATACTGCCGTTGAACTTGTATTTAGACAGTACTCGTGCGGCTTCTAGCGTACCAGCCAAACCTGAAGCATTGTCATTAGCACCAGGCGAGTCTGACGTAAAGTCCATGACATCAGACACACGCGAGTCAATGTCGCCCGACATAATGACGTAGCGGTCAGGGTCAGTTGTACCTCGTTGAACGGCAATAACGCTGACCACTTCAACGGGATTGGGAATGCGTTTTTCACCGCTGATGGTGTCTGATTGAAAATAGACTTCTAAGCAACCGCCGCATTGTTCAGAGATTTTTTCAAACTCAGCTTTAATCCAACGACGTGCTGCGCCAATACCAAACTCGTCTGACTCGGTTTCAGATAATGTGTGCCTAGTGCCAAAATTAACCAGCGTCGTGATGTCTTTCTCGATGTTGTCAGCAGACACCTGTTGGGCGATATCATACAAAGCCTGTTGCTGTTCACTATCAGCAGTTGCTGAGAAGGAAGTTAGGGTAGTGACGGCAAATACCGCGGGCAAAATACTGGACGAGAGTGTCGCAAGAGGGTGTTTTTTTATCATTTTATTCTCCACGTGTTTATCTTTTCACCATAACCAATACGGCAAAAAGGAACAATTGGAGTAAACGCGCATATCGGTTGGTTGTCGCACAACGCAGCTAAAAACAAAAAAGCGCAGCATTCGCCTGGCTTTTCATCGATGGATTATGTATCTGCCACTAGGTTTTAGATAAAGGCAAATGCATCGCCAAACAGGTTGTCGGCTTTCAATCCGCGTTGTGTGAAGTCATCGCGAACTACCTTGGCCATTTCAAAACGACCTGCAACATAAACCTGAACATTCTCGAAGTTTGCATGGTCTGCCATCACTGCGTGGTGAACCCAGCCCGTATGACCTGCCCAATCATCCTTTGCAAATTCAACCACAGGTACAAAGGTGAAATGGTCGTTTGCTTGAGCAAGCGTTGCTAATTCGTCCGCTAAGTAAAGATCTTCGGCGTGTTTACCGCCCCAATAAAGTGTCATTGGGGTTTTATCACTACTATTTAGGTGCTCTTGCAAAATGGAATATGCATAAGAAAAACCAGTACCGCCTGCAATTAATACAATAGGCAAACCGTTACTTTGTAAATACGCATCACCATTGCCGACTACCACTGACACTTCGCCTTCATCACGCATGCGAGCAAGCACATCACCAGCGTAGCTATTGCCAGGCTCGGCGCCAATATGTAGCTCAATGCGGCCGTTGTCGAAAGCGGCATTTGCAATAGAAAAGGGGCGCATATCCTTTTCGCCCATGACAATCATGGCGTATTGACCTGCTTTAAAGCTAATTGCTTCTGAAGGGGTTAATTCAACTTTCTGTACAACATCGGTTAAAGGCGTAATGCTTGCAACCTTACACTTAATTTCTGACATGTATTCTCTTCTTACCTTTTGGGTTTAGCGTGTCGCCTTTGGTCGTTCGTTTTCTTTAACGTTGGCTACATAATACCAAGTTCGTCCCAGATATCATCAATCCGTTTTTTCACGTCTTCATCCATGACAATTGGGACGCCCCATTCTCTATCTGTCTCACCAGGCATCTTATTGGTTGCATCCATACCCATTTTTGAGCCTAACCCTGACACTCGCATGATGCGAAGTCCAAATAATCAATAGGGGTGTTTTCTATCATTACCGTATCGCGCGCCGGGTCCATACGTGTAGTAATCGCCCAAATGACATCGTTCCAGTCACGCGCGTTCACGTCATCGTCGCACACTATGACAAATTTAGTGTACATAAACTGACGTAAAAACGACCACACGCCCATCATGACCCGTTTAGCATGGCCGGGGTATTGCTTCTTCATTGTTACCACGGCCATACGGTATGAACACCCTTCAGGCGGCAGATAAAAATCTACAATCTCAGGGAACTGTTTTTGTAAGATAGGCACAAATACTTCATTCAGCGCTACCCCTAAAATAGCGGGTTCGTCAGGTGGACGGCTAGGTATAGGTTGAGTGATAAATGGGGTCTTTGCGATGGGTAATGTGCGTTACCGTAAATACCGGAAAGTCATCAACTTCGTTGTAATAACCCGTATGATCGCCATAGGGACCTTCAGGCGCTGTCTCATCTTGTGCAATATAGCCTTCAAGTACAATTTCTGCACTGGCGGGAACTTGGAGATCGTTACTTATCGATTTAACAACTTCTGTTTTGTCGCCGCGCAATAGTCCGGCGAAGGCGTATTCCGAAAGCGTATCGGGTACGGGCGTTACCGCGCCTAAAATAGTGGCTGGGTCTGCCCCAAGTGCTACTGATACAGGATAGGGTTCACCCGGATGAGTTTGACACCACTCGCGAAAATCTAACGCGCCACCGCGATGTGACAACCAGCGCATAATAAGCTTGTTTTTGCCGATAACTTGCTGGCGATAAATACCCAAATTCTGACGCTTCTTGTGAGGACCTTTGGTTACGCTAAGCCCCCATGTTACTAAAGGCGCGGCGTCACCAGGCCAACAGCGCTGAACAGGAATTTTGGATAGGTCTACGTCATCACCTGTTAACACCACTTCTTGGCAAGGGGCTTTCTTCAATACCTTTGCTGGCATATTGAGTACTTGCTTGAACACTGGAAGCTTTTCCCAAAGATCCTTAAGTCCTTTCGGGGGCTCAGGCTCTTTTAGGTAGGCAAGCAACTTGCCTACTTCGCGAAGAGATTCAACAGAGTCTTGCCCCATGCCCATGGCAACGCGTTCAGGCGTTCCGAAGAGGTTAGCCAGAACTGGCATCTCATGGTTCTTGGGGTTTTCAAATAACAGTGCTGGGCCGCCCGCGCGTAACGTGCGATCAGCAATCTCCGTCATCTCTAAATCGGTATCTATGGCTTGCTTGATTCGAACTAATTCACCTTTTGCTTCTAGTTGGCGAATAAAGTCGCGTAAGTCTTTATACTTCATTATGCTGGCTTATTTACAGTCGTTTAATTACGGCAAGAATATACTATTTTGCTTCAAACTCCGATCAGTTAGACAGACGAAAAACGGATTAAACGTTTTACAGAGAAAATTTGCGCTTTACAGCGCAGGCAATTGGGTGTGATATAGGGGAAGAAACTTAAAACAAGACTAACACGACTTTTGCGCTGCTAATTGAGCGCTTCTCATAAACCCTTTGCCTAAGGTGGTTACATGACGACATTCGATCAGGACATGCTCGACGAGTTAAATTTACTGCTTAAGTTCCCAATAGACAGCCTGCTTCAGGGGCTCAAAATTCATCACGATGCCAGCCAATCAATGGTAAATGCAGCAGCAAGGCTATACGCTAAAGGGCTTATTACCCAGTCTGATGGTGGTTATCTCACAGATTTAGGTATTGATTTGGCCGACCATGCTCGTCACATTCAGTCTGCTTTGTGCCCTAGAAAGAGCAGCCATTAAAGAAGGTTCTACAGCTTTTTAGTTCATAACGAAACGCCAGAATGCACTGTCAAGCATGTTCTGGCGTAGAGTTGTGTAAAGAACACGCGCATCGGTTAAGTTATTCTATACTGTGTCGATAACCTAGTTACGCTTGTTTTGTGCTTTTTATAGTTATGATTTCACATTTGTCACATCGAAAACTATGTAGTTTGATGGCTTAGTCTTTTTGCGGCCTATGCGCTTCGTCGGCGTTTGCGTTAGAAGGCGAGACCATAGAAGAGCTTAGAGCAGTGCAATTGTACAGCCAAGATAAACTCATCGAGCTTATCAATGCCAATACCCACCTTGATAAAGTGGTGGAGGACAGGTGCCAGCTTGTTCAAGATATTGAAGCACGTGCAGATGTACTGAAGGTACCTGCTTACCAGTTTTTATGGGGTGATATGCTAGCGTGGGGCGTGTGCGTGGATGCAGCGCCGTCTCGCGGTATTGGTTATATGGAAGACGCCGCCAACCAAGGGTTGCCTGCTGCGCTTGAGCAGCTTGGGCGCTACTATGCGAAAGGCACACTCGTTCAGCAAGATAAATCTCGTGCAGTGGTTTACTTGCGAGAAGCCGCAGCGCTGAAAAACCTTAAAGCGCAAATTCGCTTGGTGGAGTTGTTTCTTGAAGGGTACGGCAGTCCCTATGATTATGAAGACGCTTACCATTGGCTATATAATTCGGTAACTGATGATAAACAGCAGCATCAACAAATCGCTGGTTACCTTGCGCGTTTAGAAAAGTTAATGCATCCAAAAGCGGTGCGCGAGGCCAAACGTCCGCTAGATAGCTAACAAGCAGATTTGCTCGTTTACTGTTTACGCCTGCCGCTAAGCATGGGGCGAATCAATTGTATTTGCCCTTTATATTGTGTCCAAAACACGGCGGCGATATGAACAAGCACGCATCCATATAACCCATCGGCCATAAGACTGTGTGTCCATTCCAGCGCGCTATTGCCAAACAAGGCATCAATCTCCTCCATCATAAAGCCGGTTATCCCTAACCCAACTAATAGGATAATAACGGCGAATACCATCAGCCAACCAAACGGGTTATGCCCATGAGCCTTAGGTATATTTTGGTTCTTGAGCTGGCGAAGGTGCGCTTGAAATGCGTGTTGAGAAAGATTTATGGTTTTAAAGCTGGCAAACGAGGTAGGAGAGACATAAAACCCCCATACCATTCGCACAATAACAAGCGTGAGGGCGCAATACCCTGCAATTTCGTGGTAAAGGCGGCCAGGTTCAACAATAAAGTAGTTGGCAATGAACGCAGCAACTATGCCCCAGTGACAAAGCCGTACAAGCGGGTCCCAAATAATAAGTTCATTGTTTGTAGCGCGGTTCACGGAGCAGACTCTTGTTAATTTTTGACACACGGCTTAACAACAAAAAACGCCACAGGTTACTGCAGCGTTTTCACGTATTCATGCGTTATTGCCTTTATTGGCAATTAATGACGCTCTTCTTTCACTACGCTTCCATCGACTGGGTTGAAGTAAATTTCAACTTTGTTTTCGTCTTTGTCGAAGCCGTAGATCTCGTAGCAGTTGCCACCAGTAACTTTAAACTCATTAATCTTATAGCCTTGAGCAAGTAATTTGGCTTGGAACATCTCTTGGTTTTGCCATTCTGACTGTGCCGCTGTTGTACACTGCGTAGTTCCATGCTCTGCGCTACATGCGCTCAAAAGTGTTGCTGCACCTACGGCGGTCAGCATCATCATCGCCTTTTTCATTTTACTTTCCTTCAACATAGTTTGGGTCGAATAGTACACTGACACGAAGCGTAGCACGCTTTTGCATCAAAAGACCATACATCCAATTAATGGTCTGATATTTCTGTGATTTATGTCACAAAAATGCCTTTCACTTGTCACTTTCACGTCATTGAACCGTCGCAAAGCCCCACTACATTCTTTGCTCAAAACATAATTGATAGCTCATTCAATAAAAACTCAACACACATCTCAAAAGGAACCAAGTATGTACCCTCGCACACTTATCGCTAGTGCGGTTTTATTCGCGCTTTCTCAGTCAGCTTTAGCGCAGAGCAATACACCCGATGGCTCTGCAGATGAAAATGACTATATTGAAGAAATTACGGTGACGGCACAAATGCGTGAGCAGTCTATAATGGACGTGCCAGTAACCATGGACGTGATTGGTAGCGAGTTTCTTGAGCGTACCAATATCATGGAGCTTGATGAACTCTCTCGCATTCTTCCTAACGTACAAATTCAAGAACAAGCTGTCAGCCTGCCTTCATTTAACATTCGCGGTGTAACGGATGACGTATCAGCAGTATCGGCCACACCACGTATTTCAGTGTATCAAGATGGCTTTGATATCAGTAAAAAAACGGTATCGAGTGTAGCGCTTTTTGACATTGCACGCGTTGAGGTACTGAAAGGACCACAACCCACCTTATTTGGTGTAGCGGCCGCCAATGGTGCGATCAGTATCCACTCCAACCTTCCTACCAATGAAAAAGAAGTCAAAGTTCAACTTGGTTACAACAGTGAGCAAGGAGAAGAAGTAGAGTTTATGTACAATCAGCCCATTAACGACAATCACAGTTTTCGAATTGCTGGTTTGTACCGCGAAATGGATGGAGTTGTAGAAAATAATGCGTGTAGTGAAGGGGCGTATTACGCATTTGGTAGTATGTATAATCACCTTGGCAATAGCGAAGCCTGCAGTGGAGAGGATTTGCAGGGAGTATCGGTACAGGCATTAAGAGCAACGTATAAGGCTAGTTATGAGAAGCTTGAGGTTGTCGCAAGAGCGGCGATGGAGTACAACGACCAGCCGGGTATTGCGTTTAAATCAGGATCTATTGCACCAAATAACGGCGACACAAGCCCTTACACCGCGGCCGAGTTTAGTTTAGGCAGTGAACTGGGGATCGAACGTACCTTGCAAGCCTATGACATTACGGTTAATTACGATTTCAATCAAACACTAAGCTTACATGCAGATGCGTTTTATAAAGATGTAGAAGTCAGCGAGGGGTTTGATGCAGATGGTTCTGCGCTGCGTATACAAGATGCGTTTTTTAACAACGACGCCACGCTAAAAGGTGGCTCTATGCGTCTAGTGTACGATTCTGGAGATAAGCTTGCAGGATTCATTGGTGCCTCAATTAATCAAGACGATTCAATTTTGCCATACTATGTAATGGTT
This sequence comes from Alteromonas gracilis, assembly GCF_036870955.2. Lineage (GTDB taxonomy): Bacteria > Pseudomonadota > Gammaproteobacteria > Enterobacterales > Alteromonadaceae > Alteromonas > Alteromonas gracilis_A. The sequence continues at coordinate 3,886,740 of NZ_CP145482.2, read as the reverse complement.
GACCCCTTTATCCGTGGTACCTTCGATGCTGTAAAAGCGCAGTTAGAAGCGTCGTCTAATATTCCGCTAGACCAAAACATAGCAACTAATGCATCGCTTGCTGAAATTGAAGCGCTTCGTGCCATTTTGGTATCGTCGCTATTTAATGAAGACGGCACGCCTATTTCAAGCCCAGATTTTCCGCCTGTTCTTGTTCAAGGGCCTTTCACGTTTGAAGCTGAGCTTGATATTAGAAGTTATGTTGCCGAGTTATCTTATTTTGTTACTGACAGCATCAACGTGACGGCTGGTGTTCGTTACATTGATGAGACACGCTTTACCCGAAACACATTTGCTTTGCCTGGAGGCCCATTCACTTTTGAGGCCGAAGGAGACTTTGACGATACACTGCCGCGATTTGCTATAAGTTACGACGCGAATGATAGCTGGAACCTCTATGCAAACTACGCAAAAGGCCGTCGTTCACCTGTCGTTGATGCCAATGCAGGTGGCACTAACATCACCAGAGCGGAAATTGTTGATAGCTATGATTTAGGTGTTAAGTATCAAAGTGCGAATTTCATTTTCTCTGGTGCTATTTTTACATACGAGTACAGTGATTATCAGCAAAGCTATACTGACCAAGATACACTTCAATCCATCACGGTTACGGTTGGTGATTCTACCATGTCGGGGATTGAAGGTATGGCTACCTACAACTATAGCGATACATTAACATTCACCGCTAGCGTAGGCTTTCTCGATGCAGAGTTTGCGGACAACACGTCTGATGGCTCACCATTTCAATATGGTGGTAATAAATTCCGTTTAGCCCCTGAAGTAAGCGGAGCAATAAATATCAACAAACTCTTCTATGTTGGCGATTGGACATTCGACGTGAACTGGCTGACTAGCTTTCAGTCTGAGGTCTTTTTCGAAAGCAGCAACTACCCTGGTCTGTCTCAGGATACCTATTCGTTAACCGATGTATCGCTCAAGTTTAGTGAGAACAATAGCGCATTTTCATATGAAATTTACGCGAACAACTTGTTTGATAAAGAGTACTTAATAGATGCAGGGAATACTGGTGGTGGATTAGGTATACCAACGTTTGTGCGCGGTATGCCAAGAATTGCTGGTGTACGTTTGTATTACGAGTTTTAACAGACAAGGTTTTGACAACTTCCACAATAAAAAGCCGCCTCTGCTATGTTGCATGGCGGCTTTTTCAGATGTTTTTTCTATGGCTTCGTTATTTGCTCACAGATATCAGTTAAGCATTTATAGTGTAGGTCTTCTTGTCAGTAACTTTTCCACTTTTTGTCAAAATGGCGTCAACAAAATGCCATGTAGCAACGGCCTGATTATCAGTGACTTCAAGTGAGAGAAAGCCGCGTTGATGAAGGTTGCAATACGCTAAGTCTCTTATCAATAACGGGAGGTCTTCGGCTAAAGTTTTAGCTGCATCATCGTCCATAGAAAGGTAATGCTCCATACCCGGCGATGTCACCCCAGGCGTTGCGATTTCTGTGGCTACGAACGTACCGTCTTCTAGAGTAAGTGCGTTATGCCACGCGTTATGTGTATCACCCGCAAGGGCAATAACCGGTTTATTGAGTTGTTTTAGTTGTGCTAGCAAGCGCTCTCGTTCCACCGGGTAGCCGTCCCATGCGTCGAGATTGTAGGGCATAACGGTATCAACCATGGCGAGTTCTTGCTCTGTAAGCTCGCCGCCTCGCATCTGTTTACGCTTAAGGTTTGCTAACGTATGAACGTGCGAAGGAATATCTTCACGAGGAACACCATTGAAAATAGATACTGGAAACAGCATACGACCAATTAAAAGCTGCTGGCCGAGTATCTGCCATTTCGCGTTACTGTTTTGCATGGCTGTGTTTAGCCAGCTGCGTTGCGTGTCGCCAAGTAATCCCCGTGAGGGGTTGCTGATATCTTTCACAAAGCCTTCTTGATCGAACGCTTTTGTTTCGTTGTCGCGGTAGTGCGCATACTCAAGTTGTTTGTCACGCGCCAACACGCGAGTATCGAGCATATATAAGTCTAGTAGTTTACCAAATGTAAACTGGCGATAGATTTCAAGACGTTCCTCGCCAAACGGTGGACGTATAGGTAACCACTCGTAATAGGCTTGTACAGCCGCAGCCCTGCGAGCGTAGAAGTCGCCTTCATCTTCTTGGTGATTTTCGGCGCCGTCTTTATATGTATCGTTAGTGATTTCGTGGTCGTCCCAAACCACAATGAAAGGCTTTTTCTGATGAAGTGCAAGTAAGCCTTCGTCGGTGCGATATAGCGCATAGCGCTTGCGATAATCAGTCAGTGTATATAGCTCGGTATCATTGTCTGGTTCAAAAGTACGCCCTATCTCTTTCGCATGTTCTGTAGCATACCCTTGCCCATCATATTCATAAATATAATCGCCCAAATGCAACACATAATCGATAGCGTCATCCTGTGAGGCTTCCATATAAGGCGTAAAAAATCCTGCGGGATAATTTGAGCAAGAGAAAATGCCAAATGTCACTTTATCTACATTTTCTGCTTGGTAGGGTTTTAGTGAGACCAACTGGACTGACATTATTTGCACTAACGAAGCGATAAAAGTAAGCGTTATCAGGCGATAAACCTGTTACGTCTACTTTTACAGTGAAATCGTTGTTCGCGGCAGCCTCTACGATGCCACTGGCTATAACGTTGGCGAAGTTACTGTCGTTAGCTACTTCCCATAGCACGTCAGCTTTTACCGAAGGAGATTCTGGTAGTGCTCGCGTCCATATAATAACGGCACTTTGCAGAGGATCACCACTTGCAACACCGTGAGTGAATATGGCATTGCTCTTTGCTGATGTGCTTGAGACACAGCCAGCTAGTCCTGTTGACACTGCCACACTTGCACCTGCGAGTGAGGACAGTTTAATAAACGATCTTCTATCCATAATGCCTGCTTCTTTTGTAGGGTAAGTTGATTAAGTTATTTGAACAATCAAATAAGAAAAAGTAACCCCAATTTATACGTTGGCTTTGTGACAGGGTGATGTCAGCGAGTAACAGAATAAAATAGCTGTGCGCAACTTAATTGGTGCTCGCTGAAAAGTGTCGTAATGCCAACATGTATTAAAATCAACACAGACAACCAGCACATGTTTTGTGTGGAGGTAATTACTTCGCCGTGTTTTAGGGTAAATGCTGTTATACTGTGCATCAAACAACCACATCTATCTATCTTTGTGGTTGCAACGAAATTGAACATAAAAGGTAATTTATAAATACATGAGTGATGATCCGCATTATCAGCGCGAGAAAGAGAAGTACGAAAACCCGGTAGCAAGCCGAGAATACTTAATGAGCTTGTTGAAAGAGCACGACATGCCATTGTCGTTCCTAGATATCTGCAATTTGGTTAATGCTTTCGATGAAGATGCCCGTATCGGTATTCAGCGTCGACTTCGGGCTATGGAGCGCGAAGGGCAAGTACAGTTTACAAAGCAGAAAAAATACATACTTCAAAACCGTGATGAATTGATAAAAGGCCGTATTATCGGCCATCGTGACGGTTACGGTTTCTTGCGTCCTGAAGACAAAAGCGGTGATTTGTTTATCAGTGCTGGGCAAATGAATTTGTTTATGCACGACGATGTTGTAGAAGCGCGCATTAGCGGTACTGACCGTCGCGGACGCAAAGAAGCATTTGTGACTCAAGTGGTTGAGCCAAGAAGTGAGCCTATTGTAGGCCGCTACTTTGTTGAACAAGGGTTTGGCATGGTAGTGCCTGACGATAGCCGTCTGCAGCACGAAATTGTTATTCCGCCTGAAAGTACACATGGCGCTCGAATGGGGCAAGTTGTGGTAGTTGAAATAACACAACGACCGCGCCGTAAAATGAGTCCGGTGGGTAAGATTGTCGAAGTGTTAGGCGAACACATGGCGCCAGGAATGGAAATCGAAATGGCGCTGCGTACATTTGATATTCCTCACCAGTGGCCAAAAGGTGTCGCTAAGCAGATTGAAAGCCTAACTGAACAGGTTCCTGATGACGCCAAAGAAGGGCGAATTGATTTGCGCCAATTACCTTTGGTGACCATTGATGGTGAAGATGCGCGAGATTTTGATGATGCGGTATATTGTGAGCCACTTGACGACGGTGGTTGGCAGTTATGGGTTGCTATCGCAGATGTGAGCCATTATGTGCGCACGGGCTCTGCCCTTGATGACGAAGCCCAGCAACGCGGTAATTCGGTGTATTTCCCTGATCAAGTGATCCCCATGTTACCCGAAGTGTTGTCTAACGGTCTGTGTTCTTTGAATCCAGAAGTCGACCGTCTTTGTATGGTATGTGAGATGACAATAAGTGCTCAGGGAACGCTAGAAGAATTTCAGTTCTACGAAGCGGTTATGAATTCCCATGCACGTCTCACTTACACCAAGGTATGGAATATATTACAGGGCGATAAAGAGCTTCATCAACGTTACGACGCCCATGTACCACACCTGCGTAATTTGCACGATTTGTATCGGGCGCTGAAAAAAGCAAGAGCAAAACGCGGCGCCATTGAGTTTGAAACTCAAGAAGTGAAGTTTGTGTTTAATGCCGAGCGTAAGATAGAGAATATCGTACCTCTTGTGCGTAACGATGCGCATAAGCTCATTGAAGAATGCATGATCATGGCGAACGTAAGCGCAGCACTGATGTTAGAGAAACATGAAGCGCCCGCATTGTATCGAGTTCACGATAAGCCCGACGCCGACAGACTAACCGCGTTTACTAGCTATTTGGGTGAGATAGGCATACCGCACCGCATTACCGAAGATGCTGAACCCGCCGCCTTTACCGACGTAGTGCTTAAAACTCGTGGTCGTGTGGATGAAGAACTTATTCAAACTATGCTGCTACGCTCAATGAAACAAGCCATTTATGATGGCGATAATGTAGGCCACTTCGGCCTAGCGCTTGAAGCATATGCGCACTTTACCTCGCCTATTCGCCGTTATCCTGATCTTGTCGTTCACCGTGCTTTAAAAGGCATTATTGCGAAGCAGCAGGGCAAAAAAGCAGTGAGCGGTGCTAAAAATTACACCGTCGACGAAATTGAGCAGCTAGGCGAGCAGTGCTCAATGACAGAGCGTCGCGCTGATGACGCGACCCGTGATGTGGCTGACTGGCTAAAGTGCGAATTTATGCTCGACCATGTTGGCGACACATTCGAAGGCGTGGTGAGTTCGGTCACTAACTTTGGTTTATTCATTCGATTAACCGAATACCACATTGATGGGCTGGTTCATATTACATCGCTGGACGATGACTTTTATCACTATGATGAGGTTAAACAGGCGCTTGTCGGAGAATCCGGACATCGTCAGTTTAGATTGGGTGATACGGTCGAAGTTAAAGTCGCTGCGGTTAACCTTGATGAAAGAAAGATTGATTTATTGCTTGATAAGTCTATGCTGCGCGGCGCTTAGCGGTAAGAAAGTGAAAGTAAAGTCTGCAAAGAAAGCATCTGGCAAAGGCAAACGCGATTTTAGCGAGAAGCCAAAAGGCAAAGATGGTGCAAGACGCAGCGGCACGTCAAAACCGTCAGGAAAGGGCGCCGGAAAAAACGGTGCCAAAAGTGGTAAAACATTAAAGCTGAATAAAAGAGGTAAGCGTTAAATGGCGCAGCAAGAATGGTTATACGGTTTGCATGCGATGCAGTCGGTTCTAGAAAAAGAGCCAGAGCGTGTAATGGAACTATTAGTGTTAAAAGGGCGAAACGATGATCGTTTAACGACCATTGTTAATCAGGCTCGCCGTTTTGGTATCTCTGTGCAGTTTTGTCAGCGTAAAGCGCTTGATGACAAGGTGAATGGCGAACAGCACCAAGGTGTGGTAGCTCGGGCAAAGCCCGCTCGTGTACTTGACGAAGCTGATTTGGATGCCATTTTAGCTCGTGAGTCACAGCCACTTATTCTTGTCCTTGACGGCATAACCGACCCGCATAATTTAGGGGCATGTTTGCGCACAGCGGATGGCGCTGGCGTGCATGCAGTTGTAGTCCCTAAAGATAAGTCGGCGAGTCTGAACGGTACGGTGAGAAAAGTGGCGTGCGGTGCGGCTGAAGTTATGCCGCTTATTCAAATTACCAATTTGGCCAGAACGCTTAAGCATCTTCAAGACAAAGGTTTGTGGATAGTAGGCACAGCAGGTGAGACTGATAAAACGCTATACGATGTCGACTTAAAAGGCCCTACTGCGCTCGTGATGGGCGCAGAAGGCAAAGGCATGCGCAGATTAACCAAAGAAACCTGTGATGAACTTGTAAAATTACCCATGGCTGGTAGCGTAACAAGCCTCAATGTCTCGGTAGCAACAGGTGTGTGTCTGTACGAAATAGTTAGACAACGCCGAACCTAGTTCTATTTCGCGCTGGTGAGATTATTTACTAGCGCGCTCTCTTCGCCCCACCTCCCCAAAACTTCTTTAAATGTTTTACTGTTTAGATTTTCTTAAATATCTCAGGGTGTGGTTATGTTTTTTGCCCATTTCATTTTCCCTCCATACATCGATTTTGATGATTTTAGCTTGTTTTTCACTCTATTTCGTTAATTTTTAAGTTATTCTTACTGATTTTTAATATTTTGTTACAATTGCGATTCTTTAATTATTGTTAATTATGTGGGTTTGTTCCTAATATAAATTTGTCCACGGCGCACAGCGCTAGGGAGCTCAGCGTGATATGCCGTTTTTTGCGTATTTTTAATAAGTATGAAAAGTACCAACCAGGGGTAAGGCAACATACGTAACATGCTGATTACGCTCTTAATATGGACTTTGTGAAATCCAAAAAAGTGGGGTTTACACATTTTTAGGCAAACGGGGAAGTCGTTGCAACGCAGTTGCGCCGATAGTCATGGATGGGCATTTCGTATGAGGTAACGGTTTACCTGTATGTCATAAATAATAAATGCATTTCAAAAGTACGGATATATAAAAGTGCTGAAATACAACAAGACAGATAAACAGGAAATAAATTTGAACTCTAAACTAAACAAGAAACACACATGTGTGACTGCAGCAGCTCTTGCTGTGTCACTTGGCTTAATGGGCAACTCTGCTATGGCGGCAAGCGAAGGGCTTGTTAAAGTAGATGAGAAGCCACAGAATCTTCAATCAGCGTTAGGCAATCGACTAACACTAGGCATTGATCAGACAGTTGAGCAAGAGCGCTACATCGTTACATTTAAAGACGCAATGGTAAGTGGCGAAGGCTTAAAAGGTCAAAGTGCTAAAAAACAGGCTTTTGATATAGCTCAAGCTCGTTCAGAAGTAACCAAAGCTGGTGGCGTTATCAATAAAACGCTTGAGAAGCACAGAATGGTTGCCGCAACCATGTCAAAAGTTGCGCTTAACAAACTTCGCAATAACCCTAATGTGCAAAGCGTAGAGAACGACCCTCTTCGCTATCTAAAAGCACAATCGACGCCTTACGGCTACACAATGGTACAAGCTAATCAGTTTGGTCAATCAGATACACAAGCACGTAAGGTTTGTATCATTGATACTGGCTATAACCTAGGGCATCCGGATTTACCAGATACTAATGGTGGTGTGTCGGGCCAAGCCAATAATAGTGCTGTAGGTAATTGGTACAACGATGGCAATGGTCACGGTACTCACGTTGCTGGCACTATCGGCGCTTATGACAATAATGAAGGTGTTATTGGCGTTTATCCTGGTGTGGACATGCACATCATTAAGATCTTTAACGACAGTGGTCAATGGACATTTGCTTCAGATCTTATCGATGCTATCACTCAATGTCAGTCAGCGGGTTCTGATGTTGTAAACATGAGTTTGGGTGGCGGCAGCTCGTCTACTGCTGAGCGCAATGCAATGCAGAGCTTTACTGATGCGGGTATGCTATTGGTTGCAGCGGCAGGTAACGATGGCAACAGCGCTAAATCGTACCCAGCATCTTATGATGCAGTAATGTCGGTAGCAGCGGTTGACTCTAATGAAAACCGCGCAAGCTACAGCCAATATAATGATCAAGTAGAAATTGCAGCACCTGGAAGTGCAGTACAGTCAACATACCCAACCAATACGTACGCATCGTTAAGCGGTACTTCTATGGCAACACCACACGTTGCTGGTGGTGCAGCGTTGGTATGGAGTTACTTCCCTCAGTGTTCAAACAACCAAATTAGAAATGCATTAAATGCTACGGCTAAAGACAAAGGCAGCTCAGGCCGAGATAATTTCTACGGTTATGGCTTAATGCAGCTAGCTGACGCCTATAACTACCTTAATACTAACGGGTGTTCTGGCTCAGGTGGTGGAGATGGTGGCGGTTCTGAGCCAGGCGTTGAACCTGTATCAGGCCAGCTTACTGGATTATCAGGCACTCGCCGCAATTGGGATCGCTACACCTGGACAATTCCAGAGGGTGTAACTCGCATGACCATCAGTACTGCGGGTGGCTCAGGTGATGCAGATCTTTACGTTAAGTTTGGCTCACAACCTGAAACTAACAGTTATGACTGTCGTCCGTATGAAAGCGGCAACAATGAAGTATGTACGTTTGATGCGCCAGCAGCTGGCACATGGCATATTGGTATTCGCGCATACTCAACTTACAGCGGTGTAACTTTGTCTTACTCGTACGAGTAAACAGTAACCGTCTCCCTTTTAAGCCTGCTTTATGCAGGCTTTTTTATTTTGCGGCAAATATTCCTAGCACAGCTAGCGCGTGCTCGCTGTAGGGTTTTGTCAAGAAATGTTAAAGAATGTTCAGCTTTGCAAAGATTGCGTAAACGGCTGAACCAACCCCTTCCTCTACTGCCAGATGGCGGTATGGTGCATGTTTTTAAGCACTCGCTTACCGCTAAGTTTGTTTCAACAAAACGAAAATAACATCTGAAGGATATTCTATATTATGCAAATCGCCACGCCATCTGCGTATCAATCGCTGGGTTTTAGAACCATAATCAGTGTACTTGTTGCACTCTTCGGCCTTAGTGCCTGTGGTGGCTCTGACAGCAGTAGCTCAGACTACTCTTATGCCTATGTACAGTTTTACAACGCCTCTCCTAATGGCGCTAATGTTGAGATGCGTGAAGTTGACGGTGACAGCTTCGGTTCTGCACAATTTGGCGATACAACCTCTATGTTCTCTATGGAAGAGGGAGAACTAGAGTTGGAGTTTATTCGTACGGACTCAGATGACCAAGAAGTGTATATCGACGCTGTAACGATAGATCTGACAGAAGGCCATAAGACGCTCGTTGTCATGAGCGGTGACTTCGCTAGCCCCACTTTCACTACTTACGAGTATGAAAGAGAGTCGATGGAAGACCATTTTCGCCTATTTGCGTTGTCAGTAACGGCAGATGAATCATCTTATGACTTTTACATGAGTGAGTCTGGCGACCCGTTTGAAGCAGCAAATTTTCTTGGAACGGTTAACCCAGCAGATATGAGCGAGTTAGCGTTTTGGGATGCGGATGATGACAGCGATTATTTCGACGAAGGTGAATATACTGTTTATCTTACTGAGCCAGGTAGCGATACTGTGGTATTCGAATCTCAAACTCTCGATTTCATTTACGAAACTGAATACGTCATGACACTTCGAGATGTAAGCGGTGCGATTCAAGAAGGTCTTGTTGTCGACACTATCTTAAACTCGTCGACAGTCACAGCGCTGACTGATGTAGAGGCTGATTCACAGTATCGCATTTACAATTCGACAAATATTGATGCAGAGTTACAAGTAAGTTTTGGCGGTAACACTGATGAAGAAGACGTTAGCTTCACCCTAGCCGCTGACGAGCTGTCTTCATTTACGGCTATTCGTTATGGCGATTACCGCGTTACTGTGAACGACCCAACTAGCAGCGCGACGTCACTTAACAATAAATTGGTGACGCTGAACCAAGGAGAGAGTAAAGCTATACTTATTTACAACACTGACAGCCAACTTGGCGCGGTGACGTTCGTAGAAAGTGGGCTGCCGCAAGCCTATGACAAAACTGTTAACTTCATTAATTTGGTAAGTGACTTTGAAGATGTGGACTTTTATTTAGTTCGCAACGACGAAACTATTGATACCGCTGAATACGATTTACAGAACTTGGAGTTTGGCGAAAGTGCCAGTGAAGTATTACCTTCCGACTATTATGAAGTCATAGCAGTATATGAAGACGATAATGAAGAACAGATCTTGTTAGATAGAACCGCATTGTTTGGATTTACCGAAGAAGAAAACTATATCGTGACTTTAGAACCAGCGGACACTGCGACGGGTTATGAAATTAATGTGCTTTATTAGTCAGTTAGTCATTTTTTATACTAATTGATAAGAGGCAAAACTTTCTTCTTTCCCAAAATAGCTTAATTTTAAAGGGCTGGCGGCATTTGACGTTAGCCCTTTTTTGTATAGCTTTAGGGGATGAATAATCTCATGAGTATTATTCAGGACTTACATACTGTCTCCAATGATGCGCAGCTATCGTTTGCAGAAAAGCTGCAAAGCCTATTGAAAATAGGCTGCAATATTCTAGGTCTTGAAGCAGGCATAGTGAGCAGTATTCAGGGTAAGCGATACCAAGTTCTCGCCGCTTACACGGCGGATAGCAGCATCGAAAAAGGCGCTGTCTTTGACCTGTGTGACACCTACTGCGCTGACGTGGTGGCAACAGATGCTGTTGTTTCGTATCACAATATTGACTCGTCTCCTGGCGCTACACATCCTTGTTTCGAGAAATTCACGTTAAAAAGTTATTTAGCATGTCCTGTCAGAGTAAACGGAGAATTTTTTGGTACGGTCAATTTTTCTTCCACAACATCACGTGAAGCGCCATTTACGTCGATAGAACTTGATTATTTGCTGCTTCTCGCATCATGGATTGGCAATGAATTAGAGAAGCAGCAAGTTATTGACAAACTAAAAGCACAAAAAACGGTATTGGAAGAAAGAAATTCTTTGCTATTACAAATTACCAATCTTGCTTAGCGTTGGAACATGGGAACTCAATATATCTTCGGGCACGCTTGTGTGGTCAGAATCATTGAAAAAGATGCTTAATGTTAGTGGCGAAAAAATTGTTCGTCCCGAATATGTAGTGAGTCTGATCAAAGATGAAGGAGCAAAACAAGAATACGTAGAGAGATTCAAGCGCATTATAAAAACAGGCGAAGAGTTTAACTATGAATTTCAAGTTGAGACCGATGCTGGCGAGCACAAATGGCTGGAAAGTAGGGCACACCCAGTTATGGAGAATGGGCGGTGTATTAAGATAATCGGTGCCACTATGGATATCACTCAACAATATTTAGATAAGGCGGACCTTAGAAGAAAAACGGAAATAGCTGAACAAGCTTTGAAGACGCGCAGTGAGTTTTTAGCAAACATGAGCCACGAGATACGCACCCCGATACACGGCATTCAAGGTATGCTTGAGACGTTAGAAACTACGTCATTATCGCTGACACAACAAGAATACACAGCCGTGGCGATGAAAAGCGCAGAATCATTATTAGGTATTATTAATGACATTCTCGACTTTTCGAAAATAGACTCGGGCAATATGTCTTTCGAAAATGAATCTACTGATTTGGCGTGTGTCATTAGCGAACAAATACCCATGTTCTTGCGGTTAGCTGACCGTAAAGGCATAACGCTTAACGTGAATACAAAAGCTATAGAAGGAAAGCGATTTGTCGTCGACGGACTTCGCATTGGTCAGGTCATCATCAATCTACTTAATAATGCGATTAAGTTTACTGAGACGGGGGTCGTAAAGCTTGATGCGCGCTGCGTTCATTATGGCGATGAACAGTATAAGTTGAAAATCCGTGTCTCAGATACAGGCATTGGTATTAGCGAACAACAGCAGTCTTTGGTTTTTTCCCTTTCATGCAGGCGAGTAACAATACACAAAAACGCTTTGGTGGTACTGGCTTGGGACTGGCCATCGTTAAACAAATTGTTAATCACTACGGGGGAGACGTTACCGTTCAAAGCGAACTTGGTAAAGGTAGTACATTTATCATTGACCTGGTTTTAGATAACGCTCTAGCCGTACATCAACCGATTGCTCAGTTTGACAACGCGTTTATGAATTTTGGCGACGTAAAAGATTTGAGTCGGTACAAAGCGCTTGTTGTAGAAGACAACGAAATTAATCAGCTAGTAATAAAGGAGCAAATGAAAGTAGTAGGCATCGATGCTGACTTAGCAGAGAACGGTGCAGAAGCCATAGAAAAAGTGCAACAAACACTTGATAACAACAGCGCCTACTCAATTATTCTTATGGATTGCAACATGCCGACAATGGACGGTTTAGAGGCAACAAGGAGAATTCGCAAGATGGGAGGCGAAGCGCAAGACATCCCGATAGTCGCATTAACAGCAAATGCTTTGGTGGGTGACAAAGAAAAATGCTTGAATTCTGGGATGGATGACTTCATATCTAAACCAGTTGGAGCAAGTCGCCTAAAAGCGTGCATCTACAAGCATTTACGTCGACACGCCGAAACAACAGAAAATGCGTTAAAAAGTCCTGCTTGATAACCTGTGACGTGGTTATTAGCCCCGGCTTTTCGCTGGGGCTTTTTTATTGGCCTTATAGTTTAAAAATAATTCAATTTACCGCTATCACTTCAAAAAGTTTTCTGTTATTATTTCGCGCCCTTTTTATGGGGGTATGTACATAAAAGCAACGATATCCAGTTGTTTTTAGCAGCACTAACGACTCGGGAGAGTCTTAATTTAAGAGCGGAGCACTAACATGATCCAAATGCAAACTAACCTGGACGTTGCAGACAACAGCGGCGCTCGCAGGGTTCAGTGTATTAAGGTTCTTGGTGGCTCGCATCGCCGTTATGCAGGTATCGGTGACATCATCAAAGTTACTGTTAAGGAAGCAATTCCTCGCGGTAAAGTTAAAAAAGGTGACGTACTGAACGCAGTGGTGGTGCGTACTAGAAAAGGCGTTCGTCGTGCAGATGGTTCAACCATCCGTTTTGACGGTAACGCGGCTGTTATGCTTAATGCTAACAAGCAACCAATTGGTACGCGTATCTTTGGCCCGGTTACCCGTGAGTTGAGAAGTGAAAACTTCATGAAAATCATCTCATTGGCCCCAGAGGTACTATAAGGAGTCACGATAATGGCTAATAAAATTCGTCGTGATGATGAAGTAGTCGTATTAGCGGGTAAAGACAAAGGCAAACAAGGCAAAGTCCTTAAAGTGCTTATTGCTGACAACCGTGTAATTGTAGAAGGCATCAATCTTGTCAAGAAGCACACTAAGCCAAACCCACAATTGGGCGTAGCTGGTGGCATCGTTGAGAAAGAAGCTTCTATTCACGTTTCTAATGTTGCGATTGTTAACCCGGCAACGGGCAAAGCAGATCGCGTTGGTTTCCGTTTCGAAGATGAGAAGAAAGTACGTTTCTTCAAGTCTAACGGCGAACTTGTTTAATTATATTGGAGAGTACGATGGCGAAACTGCATGATTTCTATAAAGAAACAGTAGTAGCTGAACTTGCTAAGCAGTTCGGATACAAAAGCGTCATGCAAGTCCCTCGGATTGAAAAAATCACTCTAAACATGGGTTTAGGTGAAGCAGTTGCTGACAAAAAGGTACTTGAGAATGCTCAAGCTGACATGACGGCTATCGCTTATCAGAAGCCTGTTGTTACGGTTGCAAGAAAATCAGTAGCGGGTTTTAAAATCCGTGAAGGTTATCCGATTGGCTGTAAAGTAACCCTACGTGGCGAGCGTATGTGGGAATTCCTAGAGCGTTTGATTTCAATCGCTATCCCGCGTATCCGCGATTTCCGTGGTTTGAATCCTAAATCATTCGACGGTCGTGGTAACTACAGCATGGGCGTGCGTGAGCAAATCATTTTCCCTGAAATCGATTTCGATAAAGTGGATAAAGTTCGTGGTATGGATATTACTATCACTACCAGTGCGAGCTCTAATGAAGAAGCACGTGCTCTGCTGGACGCGTTTAACTTCCCATTCAAAAAGTAAGGGTGTAGGGTTATGGCAAAAGAATCAATGAAGGCACGTGAAGCTAAGCGTACTAAGCTTGTAGCTAAGTATGCTGAAAAGCGCGCCGCACTTAAAGCGATTATCAGCGATGTTAACGTTTCTGAAGAAGAGCGTTGGGACGCTGTTCTGAAGCTACAACAACTGCCACGTGACTCAAGTTCTTCACGTCAACGTAACCGTTGTCGTGTAACTGGTCGTCCACATGGTTACCTACGCAAATTCGGTCTTAGCCGTATCAAGCTTCGTGAAGCTGCGATGCGCGGTGAAGTCCCTGGCCTTAAGAAAGCCAGCTGGTAAGGAGTAGCTGATAATGAGCATGCAAGATCCTATCGCGGATATGTTTACCCGCATCCGTAACGGCCAGATGGCACAGAAAGTATCTGTGACTATGCCTTCTTCAAAACTTCGCGTTGCAATCTGTGAAGTATTGAAAGCTGAAGGTTATATCACTGACTTCGCTGCTACTGGTGACGTTAAGCCTGTTTTAGAAGTTACACTTAAGTACTTCGAAGGCAAGCAAGTAATTGACACTATCGAACGTGTAAGCCGTCCAGGTCTGCGCATCTATAAGAAAAAAGATGAGCTTCCAAAGGTTATGGGTGGTTTAGGCGTAGCTATCGTGTCGACTTCTAAAGGTGTGATGACTGACCGTGCAGCGCGTAACGCTGGCATGGGCGGTGAGATCATCGGTTATGTAGCATAACGGAGGAGTTGAAATGTCACGTATAGCAAAAGCCCCAGTAGACGTTGTATCAGGTGTAGAAGTTTCTATCTCTGGTCAAGAAGTTACTGTTAAAGGTAGTAAAGGCACTTTGACTCGCGTTTTTAATGACGCTGTTGAAATTGCACAGGAAGACAACCAATTGAAAGCACTTCCACGTGAAGGCTTTGCAAACAATTGGGCACAAGCAGGTACTGCTCGTTCTATCCTAAATGCAATGGTTCAAGGTGTTTCACAAGGTTTCGAGAAAAAACTTACATTGTTAGGTGTTGGTTACCGTGCACAAGCACAGGGTGCCAAACTAAACCTTACGCTAGGTTTCTCTCACCCTGTAGTATACGAAATGCCTGAAGGCATTACGGTTGAAACTCCTAGCCAAACTGAAATCGTCGTGAAAGGCGCCGATAAGCAGGTGGTTGGTCAGGTTGCGGCGAACATTCGTGGTTACCGTCCACCAGAGCCTTACAAAGGCAAAGGTGTACGTTATTCTGACGAAAACGTACGTCGTAAAGAAGCTAAGAAAAAGTAGGTGGGTGATACGATGGATAAGAAAACAGCTCGCATTCGTCGCGCTACTCGCGCACGTGCAAAAATTCGTGAACTGGCCGCGCATCGCTTGGTAGTAAACCGTACACCTCGCCACATCTACGCTCAGTTAATCGCTCCTTGCGGTTCTGAAGTGTTGGCTGCAGCTTCAACTGTTGAGAAAGACCTTGCAGAAGGTCTTAAGTCTACAGGTAACGCTGAAGCAGCGACGGTAGTCGGTAAAGCAATCGCAGAGCGCGCACTTGAGAAAGGCATTAAAACAGTGGCTTTCGATCGTAGTGGTTTCCAATACCACGGTCGCGTTAAAGCATTAGCTGATGCAGCTCGCGAAGCTGGTCTTCAGTTCTAGGAGTTTATAATGGCTAAACAAGACGTTCAAAATGGTGAATTTCTAGAGAAATTGATCGCTGTAAACCGCGTTTCTAAAGTGGTTAAAGGTGGTCGTATCTTTAGTTTCACTGCATTGACAGTAGTGGGTGACGGTAACGGTCGCGTTGGTTTTGGTTACGGTAAGGCACGTGAAGTTCCTGCTGCAATCCAAAAAGCAATGGAAAAGGCACGTCGCAACATGGTTGACGTAGACCTTAACGGTCACACGTTACAGCACCCTATTAAAGGTCGTCACTCTGGCTCTAAAGTTTACATGCAGCCAGCATCAGAAGGTACCGGTATTATTGCTGGTGGTGCGATGCGTGCAGTACTTGAAGTAGCTGGTGTACAAAACGTACTTTCAAAATGTTACGGCTCTACAAACCCAATCAACGTTGTACGTGCAACAATCAACGCGCTGACAGAAATGAACAGCCCGGCGAAAGTTGCTGCGAAGCGTGGATTGTCTGTAGAAGAAATTTTGGGGTAATCAGACATGGCAACGATTAAAGTAAAGCAAACTAAAAGTGCAATTGGCCGTCTGCCAAAGCACAAAGCTACGCTTAAAGGTTTAGGCCTTCGTAAAATCAACCATGTTCGTGAACTGGAAGATACCCCAGCCGTTCGTGGCATGATCAACCGTGTAAATTACATGGTTGAGATAGTGGAGGAGTAAGACATGCGTTTAAATACAATTTCTCCAGCCGAAGGTTCAAAGCCTACTGGTAAGCGTTCTGGTCGTGGTATCGGCTCAGGTCTTGGTAAAACAGGTGGCGTAGGTCACAAAGGTCAAAAAAGCCGTTCAGGTGGCCGTGTTAAGCCAGGATTCGAAGGTGGTCAGATGCCTATCCAGCGTCGTCTTCCTAAGTTCGGTTTCACTTCACGCAAGAGCTTTGTTACTGATCAAGTAACTCTTGCTGAAATCGCGAAGGTTGACGGTGATACAGCGTCTCTTGAAACTTTAAAAGCAGCTGGACTTGTTAAGAAAGAAATCCAGTTCGTTAAAGTTGTTAAGAGCGGTGAAGTATCACGCGCTGTTACAGTAAGCGGTTTAAAGGTTACTAAAGGCGCTAAAGAAGCGATTGAAGCTGCTGGCGGTAAAGTAGAGGAATAAGCTAGATGGCTAAACCAGGATTGGATTCAGGCGCTAAAAGCGGCTTGAGTGAGCTAAAAGCAAGATTGTTGTTCGTACTTGGTGCGATTGTTGTTTTCAGACTAGGTTCTTATGTTCCTATCCCTGGCATCGATCCAGCTGTACTTGCTGACTTGTTCGAGCAACAAAAAGGCACCATTGTAGAAATGTTTAACATGTTCTCTGGTGGTGCGCTTGAGCGTGCATCCGTTCTGGCTTTGGGCATTATGCCATACATTACTGCATCCATTATCATGCAGTTGCTCTCGGTGGTTCATCCACCGATGGTAGAGCTTAAAAAAGAAGGCGAAGCAGGCCGTCGTAAAATTAGCCAGTACACGCGTTACCTAACGCTAGTATTGGCTATCTTCCAATCTATTGGTATTTCGACTGGTTTGCCTAACCTGATTAATGGATTGGTAATAAACCCTGGCTTCGGATTCTACTTTACGGCAGTAGTGAGTCTAGTCACAGGAACTATGTTCCTAATGTGGTTAGGTGAGCAAATTACCGAACGAGGTATTGGTAACGGTATCTCTATATTGATTTTTGCTGGTATTGTTGCAGGTCTGCCAACAGCGATAGGTCAGACTGCGGAACAAGCAAGGCAGGGCGACATTAACATGTTGTTCCTACTGTTGATTGGCGTCATTGTTATCGCTCTTACATACTTAGTTGTATTTGTAGAGCGCGGACAGCGCAGAATTGTGGTAAACTACGCAAAACGTCAGCAAGGCCGTCAGGTTTTTGCTGCACAAAGCACCCATTTACCGCTGAAAGTCAACATTGCTGGTGTAATTCCACCAATCTTTGCTTCTAGCATTATTCTGTTCCCGGGTACTATCGCAGGATGGTTTGGACAGAATGAATCAACAGCGTGGTTGCAAGATGTAGCGCTTATGCTATCTCCTGGTCAACCGCTGTACGTGATGTTATATGCAGCAGCGATTATCTTCTTCTGCTTCTTCTACACGGCGTTGGTATTCAACCCGCGTGATACAGCAGATAACTTGAAGAAGTCTGGTGCGTTCATTCCTGGTATTCGTCCAGGAGAGCAGACATCGCGTTACATTGACAAGGTAATGACTCGCCTTACTTTGGCTGGCGCACTGTACATAACCTTTATTTGTTTAGTGCCCGAATTCATGCTAATTGCCTGGAATGTGCCGTTCTACTTCGGTGGTACGTCGCTTCTAATTATTGTGGTAGTTATCATGGACTTTATGGCACAAGTACAGACACATTTGATGAGTAGTCAATATGAGTCTGTGCTGAAAAAAGCTAACCTTAAAGGCTACGGCCGATAAGTTAGCCCCTTAATTTTGAAAGAAAGGGGAGTGATGTAATGAAAGTTCGTGCATCAGTAAAAAAGATTTGCCGTAATTGTAAAGTTATCAAGCGCAACGGTGTTGTGCGTGTAATTTGCAGTTCTGACCCTAAGCATAAGCAGCGTCAAGGCTAATCTAAGCGGTACAGAATATTGGCAAGACTGTAAGCAGAACCTGACAATACTTATCAGGTTCTGCAGTTTTGCTTTTTAGTATTCTGAACCTTTATTTGCAATTTAGTCGACGGGTAAGTATCCTATCGGGCTTTTTAGGTCGTCGACAAATAAACAAGAGGAGTGCTGTTAATGGCCCGTATCGCTGGCATTAACATTCCTGAGCACAAGCATGCTGTAATCGCTATCCAAGCGATCTACGGTATCGGTCCCACACGTGCGAAAAGCATCTGTGCGGGCGCTGGTGTTGCAGAAGATACAAAAATCAAAGAGCTAGACGAAGCTACTATTGATAAGCTTCGTGACGAAGTGGCAAAGTTCACCGTTGAAGGTGATCTGCGTCGTGAAGTCTCTATGAGCATCAAACGTTTGATGGACCTGGGTTGCTTCCGTGGTATTCGCCACCGTCGTAGCTTGCCTCTACGTGGTCAGCGCACTAAAACAAATGCGCGTACCCGTAAAGGTCCTCGTAAGCCAATTAAGAAGTAAGCGGGGAGTAAGTTATGGCTAAAGCACCAGCTCGTAGCACGCGTAAACGCGCTAAACGTCAGGTTGCAGACGGTATGGCTCATATCCATGCGTCTTTCAACAACACAATTGTGACTATTACAGACCGTCAAGGCAATGCACTAGCATGGGCGACATCTGGTGGTTCAGGTTTCCGTGGTTCACGTAAATCTACCCCTTTTGCTGCACAGGTAGCTGCTGAGCGTGCAGGTGTTGCTGCACAAGAATACGGTCTTAAGAACCTTGAAGTTTTCGTTAAAGGTCCAGGTCCAGGCCGTGAGTCTGCGATCCGTGCTCTTAACGCTACAGGTTATAAGATCACAAACATTACCGATGTGACCCCAATTCCTCACAACGGTTGTCGTCCACCGAAAAAACGTCGCGTTTAATCGACGGACAGTTGGAGAAAGATCATGGCAAGATATTTGGGTCCTAAACTCAAACTTAGCCGTCGCGAAGGAACTGACTTGTTCCTTAAGAGCGGCGTTCGCGCAATCGATTCTAAGTGTAAAATCGATACTGCGCCTGGTCAGCATGGTGCCCGTCGTGGCCGTTTGTCTGACTACGGTGTTCAGTTGCGTGAAAAACAAAAAGTTCGTCGTATGTACGGCGTTCTGGAAAAGCAATTCCGCAACTACTATAAAGAAGCTGCGCGTCTAAAAGGCAACACAGGTGAAAACTTGTTACAACTTCTAGAGCAGCGTCTTGATAACGTAGTTTACCGTATGGGTTTCGCTAGCACTCGTGCTGAAGCACGTCAGCTAGTTAGCCACAAGGCGATCATGGTAAATGGTCAAGTTGTGAACATCCCATCGTTTAACGTTTCTGCCGAAGACGTGGTTTCTGTTCGTGAAAAGGCTAAAAAGCAAGCGCGTATCGTTGCTGCTTTGGAACTGGCTGACCAACGTGAGAAGCCAACCTGGATTGAAGTAGACAGCAGCAAGATGGAAGGCACTTTCAAGCGCGTTCCTGAAAGAACTGACCTGTCTGCGGAAATTAACGAACAGTTGATCGTCGAACTTTACTCTAAGTAAAGCTAACTAAAGAGGAAGCATTGTGGGTTCTGTGACTGAATTCCTAAAACCGAGATTAGTAGAGATCGAAAACGTTTCTCCTACTCGTGCCAAAGTAACTTTGGAACCACTAGAGCGCGGCTTTGGCCATACTCTAGGTAACGCCCTACGTCGTATCTTACTGTCATCTATGCCAGGATGTGCAGTGACCGAAGTAGAAATTGATGGCGTTCTTCACGAGTACAGCACCAAAGAAGGTGTACAAGAGGACGTAATTGAAATCTTGCTAAATCTGAAAGGTTTAGCGGTTCGCCTTGAAGGTAAAACTGAGGCAACCCTAACTCTAGTGAAATCTGGCGCTGGCCCTGTTGTTGCTGGTGATATTCAGCATGATGGCGACGTAGAAATTACAAACCCTGAGCACGTTATTTGTACTTTAACTGGCGAAGCTGAAATCAGCATGCGCATTAAAGTAGAAATGGGCCGTGGTTATGTACCAGCTTCTACCCGTCGCTCCTCTGAAGAAGATGATCGTCCAATTGGTCGTTTGTTAGTTGACGCTTCATACAGCCCAGTTGAACGTATTGCTTACAGTGTAGAGTCTGCACGTGTTGAACAACGCACAGACCTAGACAAACTAATCATCGACATGGAGACGAACGGTACTTTGGATCCTGAAGAAGCGATCCGCCGTTCTGCTACTATCCTAGCTGAACAGCTAGATGCATTCGTAGACCTACGTGATGTATCTGAGCCAGAAGCGAAAGAAGAGAAGCCAGAATTCGATCCGATTCTGCTTCGTCCAGTAGATGACCTAGAGCTGACAGTACGTTCTGCAAACTGTTTGAAAGCAGAAGCTATCCAGTACATTGGTGACCTGGTACAGCGCACTGAGGTTGAGCTACTTAAAACGCCAAACCTTGGTAAGAAGTCGCTAACTGAAATCAAAGATGTTCTAGCATCTCGTGGTCTTTCTCTAGGTATGCGCCTAGAAAACTGGCCGCCAGAGAGCATCGCTGAAAAAGATTAATCAGGTTTTTATCAAACTGATTTGTAGAGAAGGATAAAACTATGCGCCATCGTAAGAGTGGTCGTCAGTTGAATCGCAACAGCAGCCATCGTCAAGCTATGTTCAAAAACATGGCTAGTTCTTTGGTAAAGCACGAAGTGATCAAAACTACGTTACCAAAAGCGAAAGAATTACGTCGCGTAATTGAGCCTCTAATCACTATGGCTAAAGAAGACAGCGTTGCAAATCGCCGTCTAGCTTTTGCTCGCACTGGTGACAAAGAGGTTGTAGGTAAACTATTCAACGAGCTTGGTCCTCGTTACGAAGCTCGTCCAGGCGGTTACACTCGCATTCTTAAATGTGGTTTCCGTGCTGGCGACAATGCCCCAATGGCATATGTTGAGCTAGTTGACCGTCCAGTTGTAGAAGCTGAAGAAGAAGCAGTTGAAGCAACTGAAGAGTAAAATATACTCTTAGTTCTGAGTAATCAGAACACAAGAAAAACCCGGCTTAGGCCGGGTTTTTTGTTTTCTGTACTAATTATCCACTTAAAGTTGACACCTAAGACAGTATAAAGTTGTATAAATACTCTCTTACGTTGCACGTTGTAGCGCTAATAGTTATCATCCTACCCTCGTGTTATTCAGCTAACTGCAAATATCACAACCTTTGTCTTCACGTTAAAACACTACTACTCATATACGGGATTATTGAATGAGAACTGCTTATTTTATCTTAGGGATGCATAGGTCAGGCACTTCTGCGTTAGCTTCTACGCTTAATAGCCTTGGTATTCCTTTAGGAGAGTCTTTATTAGACGCTAGCGAAGATAACCCTAAGGGTTATTTTGAAAATAAAGCGGTGCAAGAATTCAATGAAACACTGTTAGTGAGTAGAGGTCATGGTTGGGATGATGTCTTCTTTGATGTTGCAGACATCAATGAGCTTGATTATCAAAGGCTGGTCAATTCTGCAGTACGTATACTAGAGAAAGAATTTAGTTGTTTTGAAGCTTTTGCAGTTAAAGACCCTCGCGTATGTCTTCTTCTACCTATATGGTTAGATGCTTGCAGAAAGCTGGATATTCAGCCAAAAGCAGTTTTAGCACACCGCCATCCTCTTGAAATTGCCCAGTCGTTGAAAAAACGCAATGGTATGGATACAAACAATGCTATCTCGTTGTGGGCTGATCATATGTTCAAAGCCGAGTTTTACTCGAGAGGTATTGAACGTATCTTGGTCTCTTATGACGACCTGCTTAACGATTTCGATAAGGTAGCTACAGATTTCTCAAAGTTCACGGGAGGACTTACTTCCGAGAGTCTTGCTGAGACTTCTGTTATCGATAAGACACTTCGTCATCACAAAACACGTGCGAAAAAGTTAACTGGCGTACCCAAATGCCTCGAAGTTTTGCTGCAACAATATGAGCAAGGCAGTTTGGTTGAAAAAGCGCTAAGCTCTGCAATGAGTGAGTTCAATTCTCTTAAGGGAATGTTTTTCAATGCCAATCGCACGGCGCTTTTTCATCAGGTGTTCGAAGAACGCAAAAAGTATAAGATTGAGAAGGACGATTTTTCTAATGCGCTTCAATCAACAACTGCCAAGCTGAAAAATAAGTCAGAAGAACTCTTAAAAGTTAAAGATGATCTCGAAAAGCTTAAGTCTGATAGGAAAAGTTTAACGGAATCTGTCCAACAGCGTGATGAGCGAATTCGCAATGAAGTTGAAAAGAAAAATGAGTTGAATAAAGAGCTGACTCTCGTTCGTGGCTCTTTACAAAAGAAAGAGTTATCTGAACAGCGTAATTTACAACAGCTCGATGTGCTTAAGACAGAAATTTTAGCGCTAGAAAAAAGCAATAAAGAACTAGTAAGTCAGTCAGCGTCTAGTGCTGATAAATCTGCTCAATTGCAATCCACGTTAAATCAAAAAGAAACCGCTATAGAGAAACTTGAATTAGCCAATCAACACTTATCTCAAAAGCTTGAATCTCAGAAAAAAGACGTTGGCCTTTTTTCTGAGCGTAATAAAGAGCTTAAGGCTGCAATCGCAACACGTGATGACAAACTAAGAGCTGAAACAGACAAAAAGCAAGCATTAGAAAAAGCGAATGCAAAACTTACTCATGAGTTTCAAAAAGTAGAAATAGACAACAAACATCAGCGTCAAAAGGTTGAGGTGTTACAAGCTAACCTTGACGAAACAGTTTCAGCGAATAAAAAGTTAAATAAAGAGTTAACACGAGTTAACTCAATACTGAACGACATTACAGATAAATACGAAACGCAGAAGTTAGAAATCGCTAGACTTCTAGAAAGAGAAGAAGAATTAAAACAGGTTAGTGCGACGTTGAAAGACATTACAGATAAATACGAAACACAGAAGTTAGAAGTCGCTAGACTTCTAGAAAGAGAAGATGAATTAAAGCAGGTAAATTCGAAGTTTAAAGACGTCAGTGATAAGTACGAAGCGCAGAAGCTAGAAGTCGCTAGACTTCTAGAAAGAGAAGAAGAATTAAAGCAGGTAAATTCGAAGTTTAAAGACGTCAGTGATAAGTACGAAGCGCAGAAGTTAGAAGTGGCTAGACTTAAAGAAAGCGAGGAAGATTTAAAATCTGTAAACCAAGCACTTATCAGTGACATCAAAAAGCTTGATGAGGATATTGTTAAACATAAAGGTGCAGAGTCTACCCTCACTAATAAAGTACAAATGCTTGAAAAGCGGGGCGCAGAAACCAGCGCGCAATTAGAAGCTCTTCAACAGCAATTGAAAGAAGCAAATCAAGCGATTGAAGTGCTAACGTCAGACTTGGATAACATGAATAGTTCTGTGTCACAGTGGATTGATTTAGTTGTTTCACCGCTGTCAACCGTAGCCAGTGGTTATGCAAAAGACAAAGAAAAGCACTCTCGAATAAGAGCCAGTTTCAAGACAGCGATGCTATCTGGGCGCTTGGATAATGCGGTTAAGCAGTTTATGGATGGTATGGAAACTGCCAAAAACATTCCGCTTACGTTTATCGCAAACTTTGATGAATCCGGTTACTTCACGTGTAATGAAGATGTAGAAGTTGCAACTGAAAGTGGTGAGTTTAAAAGTGGGTTAGACCATTTCTTAAAGTTCGGGTATTTAGAGACAATGCAAGGTAAGCGCAAGCTTCACCCTAAAGGAACGCTATTTAATCCAGAGTCAGTAAAAGACGGCAACGTCGAGCGTGCATTTGCCGGGTTCCTATCTTCGTTCTACGACAATATTAAAAAGCGTAAAGCGCTCGTAAAATCGCAAGAAAAAGCCATCGAAAAAGCGAAGCAAGAGCACGTTTCACCAGCCGCATCAGTAATAGCCCAAACGCCCGTCGGCGCCGAAGCAATGCAAAGACGTCCTGCGCCAAATCATATTAGTACTCTGCAGAAGATACCAACTGTCGATATCATATTGCTTGGTATACAACGCGCTTGAAGATGTAAAAGCATGTATTGAATCGCTATACAACAACGAAACTATACCGTTCAACCTCATCATTATCGATGACTGCAGTGAAGAAGAGACCAAGCTTTGGTTAGAGTCAGCGCAAAAGGAGTTCGGCTTTAAGCTGTCGAGAAACGCTGAAAATCTACGCTTCACCAAAACCGTTAATAAAGGGTTTAGTCAAAGTGAAGGCGACTTTGTTGTTCTTCTAAATAGCGATACCATAGTTACCGCTTACTGGCTTGAGAAAATTCTCTGCTGTTTCGAGTCAGATAGCAGTGTAGGTATTGTTGGGCCGCTGTCTAATGCAGCAAGTTGGCAAACCGTGCCAGTGCGTGAAGATAAAGTGAATGGCGGTTGGCTTGTAAACGAAATACCAGAAGGTTATAGCATAGAACTTATGGGGCAATTGGTTGAGACAATATCTCAGCGCCAGTACCCTAATGTGCCCTCTGTAAATGGTTTCTGCTATGTAATAAAACGTGACGTTATAAACCAGATAGGTACACTCGACGAAGAATATTTCCCAACTGGATACGGTGAAGAAGATGACTTTTCTATTCGTGCTAGAAAGGCGGGTTACACGATACGCGTTGCCGATGACACATACGTATTCCATGCTAAGTCAAAAAGCTACACGAAAGAAGTTCGCAAAGTGCTTACTGTTGGTGGCAGAAAGTCTCTCGACAAGAAGCACGGAAAGGAAGAAATTGAAAAGCTAATTGCTGCGTGGAAGACGGAGCCTCTATTGCCGGAAATCGGAAAAGAAATAGAAAGCTTTATGCAAATTTCGTCAGGCAATAAAAAGGTGGTGTTTACGGCCATATTTGGTAACTACGACAACCTTAAAACGCCAGAGTATATAAACCCAGATTGGGATTACGTATGCTTCACCGACAATAAAAATGTTGAATCTGATGTATTCACCGTAAAGCATGTCAATCAGTGTTTTGAAAACGTTACTAAAAACGCGCGAATGATTAAATTGCTTAGTCACCTATTTTTGATCAATTACGAATATTCTTTATGGATTGACGGGAGTGTTAAATTAAGAGGCAAGAACATTGATGAATTAGTGAATCACAACCTCTCGGCAAACTACATATCTTTACACAATCATGTAAAACGCGACTGCGTATATGAAGAAGCTGACGCTTGTATGTTAGCGAAAAAAGATGGCAACGATATTCTGGCTAGACAAATCGCGGAATACCGAAACGAAGGCTTGCCAGAATCAGTTGGTGTATTTGAAACGGCGGAAATAGCTCGCAGACAATGGGCGCCAGAAGTGCAAATGCTAAATTCACTATGGTGGCAGCAATTAGATGCCTTTAGTATTCGAGACCAAGTTGCGCTTCCTTTCGTATTCTGGAAACACAATTTCACTAGTTTTGTTATGGAAGGAAACCAATGGTTAGACGCTTATTTCCATATGTACAAACACCGCGCCTCTCAGAGTAAGCACAACACGGCCGTAGAGCTTTTAGTTCATGTAGAAAGTACTGACACCGACGTAACCGCATTGATAGACAACGTTTTTGAAAAAACTAACTATACGAACTTCGTCGTAAAAGTGTTGTTGTCTAACTCAGTAACATTAAATGATAGTGGCAAGAGAGCCCTTCAACAACGCTTTGGCAACTCGCTAACTTTAGTAGAAGAAACCAAGCATCTTTCGCCTAGTGATTTAAATGGCGTTGTGAAAGGTGGTAAGACGGAACTATGCTGTTTGTTAAGCGAGGATATTAAGCTGTTCAATAGCGACTGGTTAGACGTTCTTGTTGACGGTGTGGCAAACGACGAAAACGTAACATTTGTAGGGCCTACGATTTTGAACGAAGAATTCGATTTCGTTGCTTCAAGTGTTCGTGTTAAGCGTAAGCAAGGAGAGCTTAAAGAAGTGTTTAATGCAAGAAAAGTTGGCGGTACGGGGGCAGTGCTTGCAATTCATCAGTCATGCATTTTGTTCAATCGCCAGCACTTTGTTCGTCTTGGAGGCTTTAATAGTGCGTTTACTACTTTACGCTCTGCTGCAATTGAGCTTTTCCATCGTAATACCAAAGATAAGAAGCACACGCTACTGGCTAGTAATTCTGAGGTAATCATCAAGAATGATTGTGAAGAAGTTGAAATGGACTTATTGGCCAAGCTTCTAAAGTAAAAAATACCACCCCTATCAATATCGGTAGGGGTACTCACCATTAACCAAGAAGTACAACTTGGCATACGCTCTTGCCAACGCTTCTGAACTATCTTTGTCTTGAATTTCAGACGCAAAGACTTGCTCTGCTTGCACAATATGCTCTGGAATCGCTAAAAACGAAAAAATACGTTCAAGGGTGTTGTTGTGTTCATGAAGCAAGGTTTCTTGCGTTGTAACAAAACACTGCTCGTCTGGCACAACGTTAAATAAGTTATCAAGCTGTTCTTTGTATTTGCCGCGGGCTAAGTATGAATTGTCGCGCCATACAGAGCCTGTGCGCCAGGCATCAACTCCATTAGCTTTGCGAAGCCGATGAGTTTCTTTTAAAAAACTCCAAAGCATATTGCTGCTCTCACGACCACGCTGTTTAGACATGTAAAAATGAGATACGGCCCTGTCAACAGGGTTCCTAAGTAAAACGATAAACTTCGCTTGAGGGTTGTAGTTGTAGCAGTCTTGTATAAACGTTTTGTTAAATACGGTTATAGGGGTAGCGTCGCATATAATCTTTTCCCCTTGATAATGAGAAAGCTTTTTTGCGTATCGCTTGTTTGCATATTCATGTTTATCTTTAGAGGCGAAATCGGGCTGATCAAAGACGTGAGCTTCCTTTCCTTCGACAACACAAACGTCCGTGTGTTGAGAAAGAAAGTGCGCAAGGGCACTCGTGCTTACTTTTTGCACACCAACTATGTGTAAATTAACCAATGGTGTATTCATCTTCACTTCATTACTGCAATTATCTGTCTCTATTTAGTATACTCTCGGGCATTCCCAGTTGTAACCCAAGCATTGTGGCAAGATCTAATAAAAACGTTCGATTCAGTTTTCATCGAGAATACAAACACTACACAGGCGGTCATCAAAAATTTCGAGACTATCTTGAGCATACGGCTGCACTTCCAAATGTGGAGTGTCTTCTTTATGCCAATAGTTCGTGCCGTATCATGCCTAATTTATTCACTTCGGTTCCTGGCGTTGTTTTGCAGCAGCAATACCAACCTGAAGCGGCTGATGTAGTATTTTTAGCAGGTGTTGACTGGAGGGCTTATTTGCCTAGAAAAAGAGAAGGGCAAAAGGTTGTAAACTTAATTCAGCATGTAAGACATGGCGATCCGGCTCATCCGTTATATCAATTCTTAAAAAACGAGGCGCTGCGTATATGCGTGTCAGAGGAAGTTAGACAAGCCATTCTACCCTATGCCAATGGTGAATGTGTGACGGTTACAATGGGACACAGTATTCCAGATGTGGCTTCAGAAAAGAACTTAGATTTATACGTTTTGGGTAAAAAGAACCCCTTATTTGCTAAAAGTATTCAGCAATGGGCTGAAAAGGTTGGCTTAACGGTTCATGCTGATTTAGGACTGGTAGAGCGTAGTGCAGTGTTTAATAACTTAGCACGCGCTAAGGTCGCTTTGGTGCTACCAAATCCTACTGAAGGCTTTTTTCTTCCTGGCATAGAAGCCATGGCCTTATCAGAACGTGTTGTAGTGCCTGATTGTGTTGGCAATAGAGGGTATTGCAAACAAAATTTGAACATAGATTTGTGTGAATATGAAGTTAGGGCATGTATTGATGCTATTGGTCATGCGCTTGAAAGAGTTCACTCATAGGTTCAACAGTTTGAAAAGTTTCGCGGCAAACGCGAGGCTCACAGTTACAATATGACTGCAGAGAGAAATGAGTACCAAAGGATAGTGTCAGACAAAGTACTGTCTTCGTTCTTTGAGTAAAAAGTTAAGTAAGGGTTGGTTATCAAATTATTTATTATGCAGCGCTTGAAGCGCCTGCTGTTAACGCTGACAAACAAAAAAGACAACGCGCTGAGAGTTTTCATACATATTCCCAAAACGGCGGGTACTAGCTTTAGAGCGTCTTTAGAAAAGAATGAGCATGTGATAAGGGATTATGGCGACGGTAAAGAGCATACATCCGTTATTGTCAATGAACATGTGTATCATAGTAATGATCTTTATGCGTTAAAAGAATCGCTTTCTAACCGTGATACGTGGCTTTGTGGCCACATGCACTTAATTAAATATTTAGGGATTGCAGAGCCTCAAAATATGGTGACGTTTGTCCGCGACCCGGTCGCTAGGGTAATTTCACATTTTAATCACGAGGCGCGTTGGGGGAACTGTGATGTCACAATAGAGAACTTTTTAAATTCAAATAATGCGAAAAATTCCCAACATCGCTTTCTCAACGCATTACCGATAAGCCTCATAGGGTTTGTAGGTATAACTGAGCAATATTCACAGTCCTTAGCTCTTTTGGATAGCCAAATGGCTATTAAAGTGGAAGAGGCTAAATTTAATGAAAATGACAAGAAAGTCAGTGATGTAGATGATCTTGACGCGGAAACACTGGCGCGAATAAAAGAGCAAAATACCCTAGACCAGCAACTATACACGTCAGCGATTAACTTATTGGCAGAAAGAGAAACTTTAGAGCGTGAGCAGAAAGCGTGGACATATATTTACGCAGCTGTGTCTAAAGATAGAAAATTAAGGGGAATAGCATACCGCACAAAGGCCTCTAATCCAGTCGAATTAGAGGTTGCAGTAAACGGAAAGGCTTATCGTGATCTTATCGCGAGTGAATTAACTCCGCTTTTTCCCTCTGTTAGGTTTCCAAGAGAGCGATTTGTCGGCTTTTCTGTCTCGTTGCATAAACATCAAAATATCGAGAATATCGTACTTACCGTCAAGGATACTGGGCAAAGTTATAATGTTGAGATTTAGTTGCTAAAGCAACTTTTTCACCAACGAGTCAATCATGTTTAGGTCTGCATAAAAATGGCAGCTGGCTCCGCTTTTGGGGCTCAGATCAGCATCTGCTTGGCTTACATAAAGGTAATATTCCAGAGAGAATAATTCAGCAAGTGATGCATAGCTGGTAATACCCTGCTTAAATTCATCATGAATCAGCTCAATCACTTTAGTTTTTGGTTGACAAAATACAAGGTTGGCGAGCCCTGCACCGTGGGCTCCAATTATGAATTCAGCATTGTGAAAAATTTGAGCTTGTTCAAACAAACTGAAACGTTCGTTATCGATAATTTCAAAGCCGAGTTTACGTAAACTCACCATTAGTTCGTCTTCGTTAATGACTTGCCGCATACTCGAGTTTTTACGAGAAATGTAAATTCGTTTGGGCAAATCGCAAGTAGACACATCTCTTGCAAACAAAGACTTAGTTAAATCTTGATAAAAATCATTTACCAGTGGGGATATACTTTGATTGGAAAAGGAAATTCGTGAAGCAAAAGTTAACTCTGGATAAGCAGTTACGTTTTTTACAGTAACGATTCTTTCCTTGGGGAGTCCCATCAGCGCCAAAGAATCAAAAGCAAATCTAGGCAAATTAGCATTTATCAGCACTTTCAAACCAGGGTCTTCATTCAACAATGGTTTAAAAAGGGCCATTTTGGGTAAACACTCAACCATCCAGTGATAGTAGTTTCTCTGTATTGCAGAGGATAACAATATTACACGCTCCGGTGAGAAGCGAAAATTGACGCAGTTAGTTTTAAGTCGCTTTTTTTGGTGTAATACCTCGACTAAATCATCATAGCTCTTGTGCTCAAAATACGTTTCGCTTCTGAACGACTTAATACCAAGCAGGGTGGCCCTTGGTATTTCGCCTGCAAAATTAGAAATGAATAATTTCTCGGAAAACACTAATGCGCCAGGGAGACGATAAATTGTGAGCTCATCAGTAGATGCATTTTTCTCACGGATATTGCTTTTCTTATATTTCTTACGACTTCGAAATTTTGAAACTTGCTCATTCCAGTGGTCGCGGACTGTTTCATAATTAGGAATTTCTTGGTCGAACGAAATGTTTAATGGTGTATTGTAATTAATCTCAAAAGAAGGGGAGGATTTATAGAATTCAACGAGGTTAGTTACTTGTTCGTTATCCTTAACAACGAGATCAAACGCGATCTTGCTATCCATAGCATAAAATCCTTTTTTACAGTGTTCCAAATACCTTTCTTGGGCATGGTACTTGTCAGGTTGCGGCAAATCAACTGTTAATGAATTTTAAGCTGCAGTGTAGTTAAGAAGCTACATAGTCCGTAAAAAAGTGTAAGGCTTTAACTGAGGCTTTATCTAAACATGAAAAAAGTGCATCGAAAACCTGGCAGTAGAATCGATGCACTAGGCTATAAGTAGCGCAGAGTTTTTTGAGGTCTGGTCAGCAATACGCGCTAGGCGTTAATCTTGAGTACCATCTATTGCAAACGTTTCTATCGCATGTCGAATGACTTGCTCTTGTCTTTCTTGCACTGAAGCAATTTTCTCTTTTGTTGGTTGCCATTCGTCAATAACTAATTGTTTAAATTCAGTTTTTTCATCTATTGGTTGTCTTGCTTTAAATGCAGTGTGACCTATCGAGTGATAATAATCAGTGTATTTAAAATTATCGCTGATTATTTTGTCAGTGACTCGAATTGAGCAAACCGGAATGTTGTATGCGTGACAAAATATAACGCCGTGTAGGCTACTAGAAACAACGTATTTGTATCGAGATAATTGCTCGAGAAAATCTTCATAATTTGCATAATTATTTATCAGATTTTTTCTCGCTTCAGGGTACATCGCAAAAAAATGTTCTCTGTCAACGCTGTGAATAATATATCCTACTTCATCGCATTTATGATTATTTGGTAATGGGAACATTTTTGACAGTAGCAAGCCTGGATCTGACATAACCTCTGTTTTAGTCGGTAAAAGTTCTCTGGTGCTTGGGCCACGGACTCCGACATATTCTATTCTGTCATTCTGCGGCATTTTGTCACCCTTAATCAATCCGCATCCTAGCACAATTAGTTTTAAGTCTTCGCTCGCCAACTTTGCTTTTTTCTGACACAAGTGAATGATGCTTCCAACGACTGCAAAGGTGTCACTCACAAGCTCGTCGTCTACACCTAAACGATTTACGGACAGGGAATATTGTTTAGCGTAATACTCCATTAACATGTAGCCGAACAAATCTCCAAGATTCCCTTTCTCAGAATTTGGCTTCTTTACGCTTGCTAAAACATTAATTGATTTCATATTTATAAATCTGGTTACGTTAAAAGAATGCATTTTTTTAAACGTCTTCACAGCACAGTGATTAAACGTGTAAATTGGGATGCAACAATTGAAATCGCTTTGTTATTAAACTGCGATTCACTTCGCTTCGAAATATTGTCGCACAGTCTACTTAGGTGCGAATTGAACTGCAACGTAACGAAAGTACCCTGAATCAATTTATACTGACTAGAAGTAAGTGTTTTGTCAGTAGCTATCTTTGTTGAGTTTCAAACAAAACAGTTCGTTTATGATAACGGTTTATGTTTTTTGTCTGACCGTTACTTTTTAAAATGGGTATCTCAAATAACCCTTCGAGAGCTAATGAGTATAAAAACATGTTTGGTTCTGGTTGCTATTTGACGGGAAGTAGACTGTAAAAATAGCAGTTTCACTATAAGGTTTGTGCTCAAAGATGTATCATGTCTCAAGAAGTAAGCGCTCAACCTCTGACCGTGAGAGCGTAGAAATATATTGGAACTGACAAGGCAACCTCATCTTTTATGGAAAATAAGCTTCTCATTTTTACTTATGCTGATATCAATTACGACATTTTCGTACTGCCTTACATAACTTTTGCGCTAAATTCAAACCCAGAGGCGAAAATCGAAATCGCCGTTGAAGATTTAAACAACTTCAATCTTAAGTATGAAGCAGGTATTACTCAGCTTCGTTCGACATTCGGTGATTCATTTTTAATAAGACAAAGTAAAGTTATTGAAGGCAATGTTGACTGCACACCTAACGTGGTCAGGTTTTTAGAAGTGCCCGAAATACTTGCAGAATTTGTTTATATTGGCGATATTGATCTAATGATATTGGACGATATACTCAAAACGCATACAGGCTACATGAAGCGCTTTGATCTACCATTCAGTAACATCATTCGTTTACCAATAAAAAATGACCAGCCTAGACTAACAGGACTACATTTTTTTCGATTTGAACAAATGTACCCGTTACCAGACATCTCAGATCTCGATTTAAGGCGTACAAACGATGAACATATTTTGTACTTAATTATGAAGCGAAAGGGGCATATGGTGCCTGAAGACTTCAGATTAAGACCAGAATGTGGGGTTCATTTGTCTACAAACAGAGACCCATTAGGTCGATATTTGGCTAATAACCAAAAGTTTGAGGTTGGTGATACTCTTGGCTGGCAAATTAAGACCCACCATTACCGCGACAAATACATTGAGGTTCAGAAAAGTAAAACCTACCAGGCGTGCTTTATGTACTTCGCTATTCCGTTTAAATTAATGCTTACTGCGTTAGAAGGTATTTTTGAAGAGCAGTCTGAGACGCTTCACAGGTATGCATTGGACTTTTTAGTAGATAAAACCTTCCTTTATAATAAGCAACGTCTTGACGTCAAAGACTCGCTGGCAAGCGTAGACAGTTTGATGGCAGACAAAAAGTTTGATGAAGCACAGTCTATCCTTCTTAATATGGTAAACATTTGGCCAAAGAAAGTTCACTTTTGGAATCAACTTCTAAATTGCGCAATTTCAAATAAGAACTATGAGCTTTCAAAGGCGACACTTACCCAGATAACATCCATGCATAACGGTGAGGCGTCGTTGTCCAAGTCAGGACTACGCACAAAATTTGACGAGGCTTTTTCTACGCATTAAATCGCAGTTTAAGTTTAATCGCCTCTGCAGTAGCCTGTGTAAAGGGGAGTTAACTCCCCTTTACCACGTCTAATATTGCTTTTCATTATGGAGATAGGGCATATCTCTGTGCCATCCAATATTGTGCTTAACTATTTTGGCGGGTGAACCAGCTATCACTACATTACTATTTGTAAAAGACTTAGTGATAAGTGCCCGGGTTCCAATAACACAATCGTTTGCTATACGACTTCCTTTTAAAAAGCTCACTTCTTCACAGCACCACACTCGATCGCCTATGAGCACATCTTCAGGTAGGTTAACGGCCTTGTTAGTGTCTAAGTCTACAATTGAATGTCCATCAGATGTGCGTATTTTGATATCCCATGAAAATAAGCAGTCATCCCCTATAAAGCAACGCTCATCACCATCGTTCATTCTTATTTGTAGACCACCACAGCTAAAGTTTTTTCCAATGCGTACTTCTTGATTACTTCCTCGAATAGACTCAAATTTGAGGTTCACTATGTTTCTCACGCCACCGTCTATAATAAACGACTTATTATTTCCATTTATTACAACTGAGAGACCCCTAATAACCCTGTTTTTGGCAATGTTTACTTGGTTGTTGTTTCCGTTTATTACTATTTGAGAGGCTTTGAAGCAACTAGTATCTTCTATATCGATAGTGTTGTTATGGCCGTTGTCTGTAATAACAATGTCTTGCTCTATGGGTTCAGTTTTTCTATATTTTTTTATTAGTTTTTTTATTTTTGCTTTCAAAACTACTTACTCCCAAAGGCAATTTTATCCACACAGGTAATAAAATATATTTCACCAAGCTTATTTGCTTCTTTTATAGTTGGTCAAAGGAAGGACGCCTGTAAAGGACCTGGCGCGCTATATGTAGAGTGGAGCTATCAAGTTAATTGAGGTAGACGCACCATTAGTACAAATTATTAGCTTAGCGACAATAGACCACAATCAAAAGATAAAAAACATTTAGTAAAAAGCGCTTGCTCGGTCAGTAAGCAACATGTTGTTGCAAAGAATCTGCTACTTACCGACAAATTAATAATGGCATAGGTTTGACTTATGGCAATAGGCTATTACAAAGACAGACTTTCTACACGTTCCATCATAAATTCATCGTCGTAACCCGCCTGATTACCGATTACTTTTATTCTCATTAATTGAGAAGTAATACTTTGCAGAACTTCTCTAGAAAAAGTGCGCTGTGGTATAGATAGCTCTGTGGTGTTATTCAACCCTAGAGGGCCATAAAGCGCTTGGCCTTGGCTTTGGATTATGTCTTCGTATCTAATGGTAGTGAGATCAGCACTTTGATACCGTGAAACAAACCAGCTATAGATAGTAATCTGTCTTTCGATAACGGACGGCACTTTACGAAGCAACTCAGCTAGACGTTTGTCGAACTTCTCTCCCGCTGGAAGCCTGCCTTTATTTACTGGTAAGTCTACGGTCATCCATGAAAGAAGTACATCAACTGGGTTTCTAATAATTGCAAACATGTCAAAATTGGCTGTAAGAGGTTCTGCAAGGGCTGCAAACAACGCATTTTGTTTGATGTATAGCCCAGTAGTGTTGTCAATCGTAGGAAGGGTTACAAGGCCGCGTGTAGCTTTTTGAAGTCGTAGACCAGTCTCGTTAGTACCCAAGCCTATCGGGTTATCCAAATCTACCCCTGCCTTGTCACCATGCTCTATAGCTTGGTTTGACATGAGCGAATGTCGTATTTGTTGTATTTGGCTTTTTATTTCACTTGCGGCGGTAACAGGTGTTACCGATGTCAGTTTTTGGGGGTTTATTGGTTCGTGCAATGCCAATGTATTGCCGCATTGATTGAGCAATTTACAACAAAGTGTTGTGCCTGACCGAGGGATGCCAGTGAGTAGTTTAGTGTTTGGCTGTTTTGATGTTGACACGTCAAATATTCCCGTTTAACTCTTCTCGAACCAAGTCTATACGTGCGTTCAAATTTAATGTTTTTAAACTTCTACTGAAATTTAGCCAATAAAAAAGCCCCTCAAAGGAGGGGCTCTTTGTTGTTACATAACAAGTATGTAATTAAGACTCACAATTATGGAGTCGCTACAAAAGCAGTCACAGAGTTAGCGTTTAGGATAACTGTATCCGTTGCGCCGTCAGTTGAGTTAACTGTTTGAGTCGCAGCTTGGATGTTTTCTTCCAGACCTTCGATTTCTACAGTCGCTGAACCACGAGTTCTACCTTCGAATGATACGAAGTCAGTCATCTTCTTAATAAGTACGCCGTTCGCAGGGATAGTACCGCCAACGTCTTTACCTGTGGTATCTGCTTCTACACCAGTTTCAGTGCTGAACGAGATAGTGAAATCTACAGGCGTACCGCTAGTGTTGCGAAGAATTAGACGCTGGTTGTAATCTTCAAACGTAGTAACGTATGGGATTTCAACTGTAATTGTATCGTAAGAAATAGTACCTAAGTCACCTGAAAGGTCTACAGAAGTGCCGTCTGCGCTCTCGACAGATGCAGTGTATGAACCTTTGTTGATGATTTCAGTACCGTCAACCGTAACACAAAGGTGGTGCTCGTCGCCGTTAAGTACAGCAGCAGTCACGTCAACCGCTACTGGGTCAAGTGTTTCATCTAAGTCAGCAGTAGTTGAAGTCGCACAGTCAGCTGCTGTGTCAAGTGTCCAATCACCGAATGAGAAATCGCCACCGAAAGCAACAGTGAAGTCTTCGTCAGCAGCAGTGATTAGATCAGCCGCTACAACTTGTGCACCAGTAGCTGGAGCAAGAATACCATTAGCCGTTACGCCATCTTCAAGGGTGTTAACCAAAGAAGTATCGATGTAACCTACAGTTGCAGTAACTGTTGGGCCTTCAAATTGTTTGAATTCGTCTTCTAGCAACGAGTTTACATCGTTTGCTACAAAGATGTTACCAGTTAGACCAGTACCAGTAGTGGTGAAGTCTTTTTCGCCAGTATCTTTAAGCAGGTCTGTTTCGTTAACTGCTTGAGTTGCAGTTTCAAAAAGACGGTACTGAATAGTTGAAGTCATTGAAGTAGAAACGTTATAAGAATCAGCAGTCAATGTAACAACAGCGTCAGCCGCGATATCATCGCCAAGCGCAGCTACTTCAAAAATAACGAAGTCAGAACCTGCACCACCAGCAGAAACGATACCGTTGATAGTAACGGCTGGTGCAGCCGTATCAGGAACAGTCAACGCTACGTTTGCACCAAAAATTGCATTTTCAAGATCGATGCGGACGTACTTAGATGTGCCTGCACCGATAGTGAAACCTAGTTCCGCCGTCGAGTCTAGCTCGTTGCTAACGTTAACTGACATAGTTGCTGTGTCTGGAAGTAGCTCAGACGCGTATGTTACAACTGTTGTATCTGCGTCTAGGTCAGCAGCAAGTGCTCCAGTTGATAGCGATGCTGCAATAGCTGCAGCAAGAATTTTTTTGTTTAACATGTATAACTCCTGCAAGAGTGTAACTATAGTTTGATTTTTAAAGTTCGGCGTAAGCCACGTTGTCCATAGTGGCAAAGCACCGGACTCACGAAAATAAATTACACTACGAAACGCACGTAATCAACTATTTATGCTAATCCTGTCAATCAGAATGCATTTATGAATTATTTGTGACATTCCCCAGAATTAAGTGCTTTATTTTTGCACAAAACTCGTGTCTTTCTTATTCGTGTTATTGCGCTAGCAATATCTAGCACCGTCCAGAATAATGGATCGCTTGGTTTTTTACAACTTAAGCGTTACTAATTTTTTGCAATTCCATATTTCTTTGCAATTAGTTGCCAACAGCACTAGTTGACGATGTCTTTTCATTAGTATTTTGGCTTTAGCGCAAGGCATAGGTTATGGGTGTGATGCTTCCCAATCCAATTGTCAAAGCCACTTTTTGTGTGGAATACAACCCGCTAACTTCGATAATAAACTGGCTCTTAGCTGTCACAGTGAAGCGGTTGTCGTCAACGCCCGTCAGTGATGAAATAGTTAAAGATGCCTCTTGGGCATTTATTATCCATCTGTTCGCTTCCCTGACCTTTGCTCGCTCAAGCCCACTGTCAGATAGTAACCGTTTTATCAAGTTTTCATTGATAGCATTGATGTTTATTATCCCAGACCTTGACACACTGCATTCAGACAGGTCCAATTTATATTGTTTGATTGCATCGTTCCAATGCATTACCGAGTATAGTTCGCTGCATGTTTGCATGAGAAAGTTGGTTGGGGGAGCATAATTATTTCTATTATAGGAAAAAGTTTCAGCACCTGATGGTCTCGTCCAGTTATCTTCATCGGCAAAATCGGCAAGAGAGTCTGCTAATTTCTGTGCTGTAAAATTATCGACACCATACCCCTTAAGCCATTTCTTCAACCAAAACTGCTCGGCAGAATTAATCGGTATTAGACCATTTGTGGCTTGTATACTATATGTAATCTGTAATTCATCGGTACCTTCAATGTATTTATGGCCGTCGGCACGAATTTCATCGCCTGTAAGTAATGTTGTAAAAACACCATCTACTTTAGCAGAGAAGTTTTCCATGCTGCCTTTACTTACACCTGCCCTAGTTACTCGTTGTGTAGAAAGAAGATAGATTAATTCCTGCGTCTTTGCATGCACAGCGGCCTTCCCTACAGCAAGTTCCCTAGCGTCTTCACTGATTGATAATTGTTTTTGCATCACAACGGTGGCAGCACCAATAAGAATGCTCAAAGTTACACTCACTGCTAAAACAGCAAGGAGTGCTATACCTTTCTGCTTTTGTACGCTCTTAGAATTCATACTTACCAAACATTGGAATCTCTGGTGGCATGTCGGCCATTGTTGGCCTGTGCACTGTTGCCATTGCCCATACCTGTGTATCACTTTTTATGCGTATCGCCTTTGGTAATTCACCTTTTTCGGGTGAAAAGCTATCGTTCCATGAACCACTCACTAGATATTCGAAAGTAATATAAGCGAATTCAGAAAACTGCCAAACATCAACTTTGTTCTGGCGCTTCGCTTGGCCCCACTCATAATAAGAAAAACTAAGTACAGTGTTTTCACCTTTGGTATTAATTTGCCACGTAACCTCTTGTGGACGCTTTAACGCGTCATTCGGTGTCATAAACGTCGTAAATACAAAACTTTCAGATGTGCCTTCAAACATCGGTTTATCAGGGTGGCCAAGTAAGGCGGCATTCACACTCTTAATAAACCAGCTTTTTGGAAGCTGTCCTTGGCTTTGCGTTAGATTTTTATTTGAGAGTCGGTCAAAGTTTTGCCATGTCGTACTTAGTCCTGTCACCAGCAACGAAGTCGTCATACCGGTAATTACTAATACAACCAGTAATTCAACCATAGTAAATCCTAAACTTTTGTTGAATGTAATCATTTATAGTTCACCTATAACCCATCAAATGGATTCTCAACGTAGTTAGGATCTCGCCACTGGGCTACATGCTGAGTATCAAAAGAAGTGACTAAATTCCCCTCTTTGTATATATCGACATGAATATCAAAAAGCGTAACTATCCACTGGGGCTGCCTACGATAATATTCGTTTGTCGAAACACGATTCTCTGTGGCTCGCCATGAAAGTGAAAAATCTTCTATTTCAAAATTGCCATTCCTCGTGCTTTTTAAGTTTACAAGACGGAGGTGTTCTATAAATTCGTCGAACAAAAGCGGTAGCCTAACAGCGCGTTCAATACTCTGTGTATTTCTAACCGCAGTATTAAACCATCCCCATGTGACGGTGAACGTTGCTGAGAGTATTACCAGCGCTACTAAGGCTTCTATTAATGTAAATCCTCTGCTTTGGCGTGCACTGCTACGTTTTGCGAGAGGGAGCTTGATGACAGAATATGAATTGCACATTTTACTGATTACTCATCTAGGCTCAGCAAACACAATGGAGGGGTTACAGTGAAATGATATCGGCTACCTGCTAAGTCAAGTGCTAACGCTCCGCCTAAACAGTATCCATTACTCAACACTTCAATGGTCTGCTTTATCTCTATATCGCCATCCAGTTTTGTATTTAGTTGGCTTGCTTCGGTAATGCTTATTGCCGTTTGCGAGAAATGTGCTTTGGCAGGAAGTGAGGCAATTTCGATGGCCAAGCTCTTTTTTTGCTGCGCAAGTGCTCTACTTTCTATCCATTGACTAATATTGGGCACTACTACGCCACCCAGCAACGCAATAATAACCATAACAACGAGCAGCTCTACCATAGTAAAGCCGCCTTTGTGATGCCTGTTAGATTGAAAACTATTATTCACTTTGGGAAGGGGTATAACCTACGTCAGCGTTTAATTCATCACCGCCTTCTTTGCCATCGGCTCCGTGGCTATATAAGTAAAAACCTTGCGGCGCATTGGCATCAACACGGTATTGATAAGACTTGTTCCAAGGGTCTAGCGGTATAACATCATCGAGGTAGGGGCCGCGCCAAAGAGAGCCTGCGCTGCTTGGAGCAGACGCAAGGTGCGTCAACTCGCTTGGATACTGACCAACATCCAATCTGTAAGTTTGTAACGCCATCTTAAGCATTTTCACCTGAGTTTCAGCAGTCTGCACTTTTGAGCCGTCTACACGTCCAAAAAATTGAGGCCCAACTAACCCTGCAAGTAAGCCTAGTATTACCAATACAACCAATAGCTCCAGCATAGTAAAGCCGCGTTCAGTTTGCTTCATTTAGTTAATTACCCTTTATTCATCTGATGATTAGTGAAAAGCGAATCATAGTAGTTTACGTAATACTATAACGCCATATCTGTAGATGCCGTGATTGCCAGTACCACACCCAAAATCATGACACCTATTAGCACACCGACAACCAAAATTGCCAAGGGTTCAATTAGCGTCATCACTTGTTTCATTTTACGTTTGCAAGCTTCGTCATGGAGTTTTGCTATTGCCTGCATCATTTCCGCAAGTTTACCCGTTTTGTCGCCAACTGATATTAAATTTAGCGATGTACCGGGCAAGGTTCCTGCCCGCTCAATTGCTTCGGGCATAGATACACCACTTTGAATATCGTCAACCATTTTCAGTGCGCGCTGCTTACGGCGCGTAAATATACTTGACTGAGCCGCCAGCGTTAATGCATTCAGCAAACCTACTTTTGCACTTAACATTGCCCCGCATAAAGAAGCCCAGCGGGCAGCATCTTGCTCAGCGAGCCATGGACCAACGATGGGCATATCTATGGCAAGGTTAGCCAGTTTTGTCCTTACTCCTTTGTTGGTAAAAAATGCAGTGGCGAAAAACACCACTACAAACGCACTTCCAAATAGAAGGTAAGGGTTGTCGTTTGCAAACTTTCCTGCACTTAAAACAAGATAAGCCAATGTAGGAAGTTCGTTTTCTCCGTCAAGCAAATGGGAAAATTTAGGTACTACTGCGAAAAATATGATGATCATAGCCACAATACCCGAACCAATTAATACTAATGGATAGGTGAGAGCAGAACGCAAGTCGTTCTTAAGAGCTTGGTCATAATTTAGTTGGCTTGATGCATTTTTAAGTGCGGACGCAAGTTCGCCACTCATCTCGCCTGCTTTCACCAAATATTGTACATAGTCGGGAAAAGGCAAAGACGATTGCTCTATTGCAGACGAAAAACTTTCGCCGCTTTCTATCAGCGAAGCAAGTTTCTTGAAGCCTAATGCTAGTCCAGCATGCTCTTTATTTTTTGCTAGCGCGTTCAATGCGTCAACTAATACAACGCCTGATTCGGTAAGCGTGGCCATCTCTTGCAGTGGCAATGCTAAATCAGCAACGGACACCTTGCGTTTACGACCTAGCCTTTCTTTAAACGGCCGCAAAGATACTACTTCAATTCTTCTATTTTGAAGGTCTCTTAATGCTTCAGCCTCACTGATGGCGTCAATATCGCCATTTACGGTTTGTTGCGTTGTTAAATCGATGCCACTGAACTCGAACTTCATTAGCTGTCCTCATTAGATGAGCACACCCGTAAGATCTCATCAATAGTTGTGAGACCTTGCGCAGCCTTAATAAAACCATCTGCTTGCAAAGAGCGAAAGCCAGCTTTTCTAGCGGCTTCACGTATAGCCGTAACGGACGCTTGACTAGCCACCAGTTGTCTAATTTCAGGAGTGACAGAGATGAGTTCATAAATACCGATTCGTCCACGGTACCCTCTTCCATGACAAGCAGAGCAACCGACCGCTTTTTTCCAATTTGGAGAATCTACACCTTTGATTGCCTCAGCCATTTCTTCGTCGTCATTAAGAAAACTTGGTGCTGGCACGGGCTCTGCGCACTCACTGCAAAGTTTGCGCACTAGACGTTGAGCTTGCACACCTTGCACCGTTGCTGCTGTTAAATAGGTTTCTACTCCTATGTCAGCAAGTCGAGGGAACACTGCGGATGCGTCGTTTGTGTGTAACGTTGAAAGTACTAAGTGCCCCGTTAGGCTTGACTGAATCGCAATATCGGCTGTTTCTCTA
Organism: Alteromonas gracilis; assembly: GCF_036870955.2. Lineage (GTDB taxonomy): Bacteria > Pseudomonadota > Gammaproteobacteria > Enterobacterales > Alteromonadaceae > Alteromonas > Alteromonas gracilis_A. The sequence goes on along the minus strand of NZ_CP145482.2, from coordinate 3,845,026 downwards.
TCGCGAATTTCCCCTACCATTATAATGTCTGGGTCTTGGCGTAAAAAACTCCTCAACGCTCGGGCAAAGGTATAGCCTATTTCTGGTTTAGCTTGAACCTGAGTGATGCCCTCCAATTGATATTCTACGGGGTCCTCGACAGTAACTATTTTTTCATCACCTGTTTTTACATCAGCTAACAAAGCGTATAGCGTAGTTGACTTACCTGAACCCGTCGGCCCTGTTACCAGTACTATTCCGTTACTCAGCTTGCCCCATTTTCTAATCATGTTTAAATGGTCTTGTGCAAAGCCAAGACCTTCAATAGAAAGTTCATCACGTTGCTTAGGCAAAAGACGCATTACAATAGATTCACCACTCACGTCCGGCGCTGTAGATACACGAACATCGTATTCTCGTTTTCCAGCGCGAGTGGTGAACCTCCCATCTTGTGGAAGGCGCCTTTCGGCAATATCAAGTTCTGATAGCAGCTTTATGCGCGATGCTATCGCCTGAAAACGCGATACAGGCTGTTGCATAAATTCTGTCAATTTTCCGTCTATACGAAACCTAACAACCATGTTTTTACTGCCTGGCTCAATGTGAATATCTGAAGCCTCAGAGAAAATGGCACGTTCTAAAATACTGTTTACGAGATTTATGACGGGAGCTTCTTCTGCGAGCGCAGCAATATCCGACGTACTTTGTCCAAATAATTCAGATACCGCCCGTTCTCGTTGTATATCATCAACAATCGCCATGGCCATAGCCGGTGTAAGCAGCTTTAGAGAGTAAGGTTTGTCCTGTAAAACCAACTTAAGCGCATGAAAACTAGAACGCTGGAAGGGCTTATCGCTGTATACGATAGCTTCGTCGTTGGTCATTACAACAAAGATAGAATGGCTCACACACCAATCGATATCTAGTCCACAGGCTCTGCTACCATCTATAATTTTTTGGGCAGAGGGACACTCGCTAACGCGACTCACAAAGTCTATCTCTAGCGTGGCTGCAGTTTCCTGAAATAGGGCATCGTCGGCGATAAAACTTAGTCTAGAAATCGTAGACAGTACGTCCAGCCCGAGTTCGGACATTGAATGCAAAATGGTATTGTATTGTTGTTCGTCAATAAGTAATGATTTTCTCAGCGACGTAAGAATGCGATTTTGTGGGTCTGTGTTTTCACTACTATTGTACATTTCGCAAAAATTCTGCCTTGATTCGGTAAAAAATGTGATAGCCCAAACTCAATCACTCTTTGTGGTTTTTTTGTTGGGGCAAATGTCGTTATAATGTTTGGTATTGTATACAAATAATAAAACTGCGCACAATTAATGATTTCCACCCTCTTTTTGAATACTAAACTACCCTGGCTTATTCCTGTAATGGATCGCATAGAGTCCATTTTTTGGGGTAGCTCGGTGGATATTGACGATACTTCTGCGGCATTTTATGTTTTCAAACCATTCCCTTCAAGTTTGAAACCTACTCAAATCGAGGAATGGGGGCTGTTACAGTCAAAGGTGTTGTCTCCTTTTGATAAGGGGGATCGTTACACCTTTTTGAGCCATGCTGGCATAAGTGTATGGGCTGTGCCAAATCGCTTTAAAGGAGTCCCCGAAACAGCACTTCAGCAGCCTCTAGGTGACGGCTTACATCAGGTTAAAGGTAGTAATTATTACTATGAGCAGCATTGGAAAGACGGTGTCATGCTTTCTTGTGAGCCAATGGAAGGTTCTATAGCTTCAAACGAGAAATTGCTGCCACTTAGGTTTACAGAGAGCATGAACTCTGGTTGGGGGGTAAAGCGTAACTTCGATAAATGGCTTACAAAACCTATATCGTGGTTGTTCATCATGGCTTTTTTAATAGCGTCTTTTTTCATATGGCAGTTGGGTGTCACCTTTTCTTATGTCATTCAAAAAAATAACATTCAATCGTCCACCGATCACCTTGAAATTGAAGTAGGTGATAAATTAGCGCTTCAAAGCAAATATCAAGCACAGCAGAATACAATTGAACTTATAAACAATTGGCGGCGACAAAATGGTTTCTTACCACAAGCTATCGCTAGCGTCGCGCAAGTTGTGATGAATTACGGAGAATGGGATGCCGAGAATATCGAATGGCAGGGTAAAAGGCTAGTGCTTTTACTAGAGCTTGGTGATATTGAAATTCCAAGGTTGGTTGCAGATTTAGAGGGTACTGAATTGTTTACTGAAGTTGGAATTCGCCCTCATAGCAAAGCAAATACATGGGTTTTAGAGGTAGTTCAGAAATAATGAAGGAGTCTATCACCGCTCATCCGGCTATCGATGAACTCAAAAGCAACAAAAGGCTTCAATGGCTTCTTCTAATTATCGTTGGTATTTTAAGTATCAGTGGTTTAAAAGCATTGAGCGATAAAAGTGAATCGCTAAAAGGCGAAGTGCTTTTACAACAAAGCTTGCTTAATCGCTTGGAAGTTGCTGCTAGTATGGAACTAAGTGAGGAAAAGGTTAAAGATTCATCAGAAGAGCTTGAGCAACTCTTAGCTCAGATACCTAGCGCTTCTTCAGTTAGTGTGGCAGAAGCAGAGGCATTATCACGAGCGCAACAAACAATACGGAAAGTAGAGCGTATTCGCAGCACTTTGGTTGGGACCGATACTATAGGTAGTCAAAATATGGCGCTATGGCAGGTTAGAGTTGAGCTTCAAGGGCAACTCAATAACCGTAATTTTCATTCCATTTTAGAAGAAGTGGACGGAAGTGATACTACAGTAAGGGTAGTTTCATTTCGGTATCGTCCAAGTGAAAGAGGGGCTTTTGCTGTTGTCCTTGATTTTCTTTTCAAACCAATAAGTGACCAATAATGAACAAATTCGCTTTCTATATGCTCGCTTTTTGGGGAGGGCTTTTTGTTATAGCTGGCTTAGTAAGTACGGTGAGTACACAGCAGCAGTTAAACAGACAAGCGTCGCTCGACAAATTCACAGCAAAAGAAATAGATACTCTTTCATGGCGCAAAGTAATAAGAAAAATCGATGAATATCAACCCCTAAAGACTGCAGAAGAGGAAGCTGCAGAAGCCGCCGCTGAAAAGGAACGTTTAGCGAAGCTAGCAGAAGATAAAAAACTTTCTTTAGGTGACGCCACACTGGTCGGTACAGTATTAACAAAACCAAGCAAAGCATTATTGGTTTTGCCTGAAGGTATAGAGCCTATGGAATATAAGACTGGAGAGTCTTGGTTATCTCCTTGGTTATTACTTGAAATAAACGCTGACTATATTATTTGGCAAAACACTGAAAACAATGAAACTCAAAAGCAAGCCTTGTTTCAATAAGCGGGATTAGTAGTTAAAAATGAATTCAAAGAAACAGATGGAAAAACGACAACGCAGTAGGGTGTCAAAGCAAGGTGCGACAAGAATAATCGTAGGCATAACAGCTATCTTTGCGTTAGCAAGCTGCGCCAGCATGAGAGGGCCTGCCTATCAGCTCTCTAAGAAAGACAATACCGATTTCACAAAGCCACTAAGAGTGGAAAAAAATAGCTCCGGTGACGTTGCTCAAACATTGATTGAAAGTAAAGAGAGAGAACAAAGTGAATTTCTGGTTGTTCGTCCTCCGCAGTTCAGCACCCCTGAGGCTGCAGATATAGCCGAGAAAATTATGGTACCTAAGTTAAAAGACACGTTGGTACAACAGCAATCTTACAATGATTTACCAATAGGGGTTTTTATCAATGAGGCTTATGGTAATCAGCTGGGGCTTGATTTTATTATGCAGCCTTCTATCAAAAAAGCGCCTGATTTGATTACTCTGCGTTTAAATAGCAAGCTTTCTCAAAAAGAATTTTATATCTTAGTCACGAAAACGCTCGCAAACTACGGTATAACCACGTTTGAGCGTGACGGCGTGCTAGTCTTTGATTATTCTTCAGATATTACCGAAGAGACACCTTTAATGATGTCTGGGAGGGCACTTCCAGAGGTGCCATCTGGTAATCGTCCGATGTTTTTTATTTACCCTCTTACAGCGGTTAGAACGCCTGAAATTCGTTCATTGCTTACGCAACTTTTCCCAAATAAAAACGAAGTTAATATCAGCGAGGATATTGTTCAAAATGCGCTTATTCTTAAAGGTAAGCCACAAAAAGTTAAGGAGGCTGTTGCTGCGATCCGCTTGTTGGATAAACCACCTATGTCCGGAATGCAAAGCGCGATCATACAGCCTGTAGTGAGCAGAGCACCGGAGCTGTCAACAAACCTCCTCAATATATTGCAAACAGAGGGTTTTACCGTAAGAGAAGGAGTAAGTAATTCACCCGTAAGGCTGTTGCCTCTCGAGACTACAAATCAATTGATTGTGTTTGCCAAGTCAGAAGAAGTTTTAGATTATGTTCTTCAGTGGGCTAGAAAGCTCGAGAGCCAAAGACAGAAGGAAGTGCAAAGTGGGCTGTTTAGCTACCAAGTTCAAAGTACGCAAGCGGCTCATATTGTCGATTTACTAAACCAGTTGGGTGTAGCAAATGGTGTATTAACTTCGCGCGATAGCAACCAAGGTGAAAATGGAACTGGGCAAGCTCCAAGTGCTAGTCGTCAAACTACCAGTACGTCTAACAATTTCGATACAGCGATTAAAGGGCGTTATGCGGTGGATGAGACGCTCAACACCATCTTGTTCAGCGGTAGCAGTAAAGATTGGCTACAAGCGTTGCCAATGATCAAGCGGTTAGACAAGCCAGCGCCTTCTGTAATGATCGAGGTGATTCTTGCTGAGGTAAGTTTGGAAGAATCTGAAGAATCTGCTATCGAGTGGTTGTTTAAGTCATCTGTAGACTCTTTCAATGCGGTCGGTCAGACAATCGGTGGCCTTGGATACTCCGGTGGTGGATTCAATTACACACTGAAAACGGCTAACGATACGAGAGCTCAACTTAATTTTCTTTACGAAAATAGTCGCTCAACCATTCGCTCTCGTCCCCGACTTATGGTTAAGAGCGGCGAAGAAGCGTCTATTGATGTAGGTGACCGTGTTCCAATTATTACGCAAAATGTGCAAAGTACTGTCACCGATACTGCTCAGGTTGTACAGCAAGTTTCCTATCAAGATACAGGCGTTTTACTCGATATAAAACCAACCGTGCATGCAACCGGGTTTGTCGATATCGAAATATCACAAGAGCTTAGTGAAGCCGTAAATACTGACTCTAGTGCAATTAACTCGCCAACCATAAGAACACGTAGCTTGCAGACTTCACTCACATTGCGAGATGGCGGGTCTGTTTTAATTGGTGGTCTCATAAGAGCCAATGAAGGGGAAGGTGAGGTAGGTGTGCCAGTCTTGGGTAAGTTACCATTACTCGGAAAGTTATTCCGTGGCGACAATATGGAACAGCGTAGGACAGAGCTTGTCATCATGATAATACCTTATATTCTAAGCTCTCCTGATGAAGCTGAGTCATTATCTGACGAATTACAGAAAGCTCGAATGGAAGTGATCAATAGCTATTAAGGTTAAATAGAACGGCTTTTTTAGTATTGAAAAGCGGTTAGCAAAATAAACTGAGAATATTGAAAAGCGTAAAGGATATTTTAATGAATTCTAGAAAAGGGATAATACTAGCAGGCGGGTCGGGCACTAGACTTCACCCACTGACTAAAGTAGTGAGTAAGCAGCTTATGCCTGTTTACGATAAACCTATGATTTTTTATCCTTTAACCACGTTAATGATGGCGGGTATTAAGGATATTCTTATCATCACAACTCCCGCTGAACAGCAAAGGTTTATTGAGTTGATCGGCGACGGGAGCGACCTCGGTATTAACGTTGAATATGCTGTGCAGCCGTCTCCAGATGGTCTAGCACAAGCGTTTATCATTGGTGAAGAGTTCATCGGCAACGACAGTTGTACCTTGGTGCTAGGCGATAACATTTACTATGGTCACGACCTGAAATCGTCTTTGCAAAATGCTTACAAGCAGACAGAGGGTGCCACCGTGTTCGGTTATCACGTTAATGATCCAGAGCGTTACGGCGTGGTTGACTTTGACGACAATTGGAACGCCTTATCTATTGAAGAAAAGCCGACAGCGCCGAAATCAAATTATGCGGTTACGGGTTTGTACTTCTACGACAATCGCGTTGTAGATTTTGCAAAACAAGTAAAGCCTTCTCATCGAGGAGAGTTGGAGATCACTGACCTCAACAACCTCTATTTGCAAGAGGGAAGCCTTAAAGTGGAGTTAATGGGGCGGGGCTCGGCATGGTTAGACACAGGCACCTTAGACTCATTACTCGACGCTGCTAATTTTGTCGCTGCAATTGAAAAGCGACAGGGTCTTAAAGTCTGCTGCCCAGAAGAAGTTGCCTTTAGAATGGGCTACATCGATGCAGAGCAATTAGCACGTCTTGCCGAGCCACTTAAAAAGAGCGGATACGGAACCTACTTGCTAAAAGTAATCAAAGATCGAGTAAAGTAAATACGACCTGTCAGGTCACTGAATAAAAACAAGGTACATAACGTAATGCAAGTAGTAGAAACGAATATTCCTGGGGTCAAGATTATAGAGCCTAAGGTCTTTGGTGATGACCGAGGTTTTTTTCTTGAAACGTTCAGAATGGATTGGTTTAAAAAAGAATGCGCAGATGTAGAATTTGTTCAGGATAACCATTCTAAGTCTAGTCAGGGAATACTCCGCGGCCTTCATTATCAAATGCAACAAACCCAAGGTAAGCTTGTTCGCGTTGTAAGTGGTGAAGTGTTCGATGTGGCCGTTGACATGCGTAAAGACTCTCCTACTTTTGGTAATTGGGTTGGTGTTGTTTTATCCGAAGAAAATAAGCGTCAACTTTGGGTGCTTAGCTGGTTTTGCTCACGGGTTTTACGTGACAAGTGAATCAGCAGAGTTTGTATATAAATGCACCGACTACTACCACCCAGAGTCTGAAATATCAGTGAAGTATGACGACCCTACTCTTGGTATTCAGTGGCCATTGGTAAACGGTGAAAAACCCTCTCTTTCAGGAAAAGACGAAGCAGGGTTGGCCTTTGTTAATGCCCCAACGTTTTAGGTTTATTGATGAATATAGTTGTTATAGGTAAATCTGGTCAGCTGGCTTTCGAGTTGCAGCGCATTCTTAAAGATACCTCACATGATGTGACCTTTTTAGGGCGAGGCGACATAGACATTACATCAAGTGAGTCTATTAATGAAACGCTTGCGCCACTTAATCCACACAGTGTTATCAATGCCTCCGCTTATACTGCTGTGGACAACGCCGAGACTGATGCAGATTCATGCCACGCAATAAATGCGACAGGTGTTAAAAACTTGGCTGAATTCTGCAAACAAGCCAATGCTTTTATAGTGCATGTGTCTACCGATTATGTCTTCAATGGGTTAAAGGGCTCTCCTTACCTTACTAATGACAAGATAGAACCTCAGGGTGAATACGGTAAATCTAAAGCTGAAGGCGAAAAGTGGCTTTTAGATATTCTGCCAAATGCTAGCTGCATAATACGAACAGCATGGGTGTACTCCAGTCATGGCAATAATTTCGTTAAGACAATGCTGCGACTAATGGCTGAGAAACCACAGCTTAACGTTATTGATGACCAAATCGGTACACCAACCTGGGCTATGGGACTAGCTCAAGCTTGTTTACACGCAGGTGAGAGCAAAACAATAGGTGTATATCACTGGACTGATGAAGGCGTGGCGAGCTGGTATGACTTTGCGTTGGCTATTCAAGAAATCGCCATTGAAAAAGGAATACTAGAGAACGCTATTCCAATTTTTCCCATCCCTTCAAGTCAATATCCTACTCCGGCAAAGCGACCGCATTACAGTGTACTTGATAAATTAACAACACGAGAAGTGTTTTCTTCGTGTAAACCATCACACTGGCGTAGACAACTTTCAACAATGTTAGATGAAGTAAACGCTAACAAGTAATAGTTTTGGTAACAGACAAATGAGTAAAACAATTTTAGTAACAGGGGGCGCAGGCTTTATTGGTTCTGCGGTAGTGCGCCACCTTATTAACGATACAGATCACGCTGTCATTAACTTAGACAAACTTACCTACGCCGGTAATTTGGAATCGCTTACTTCGGTGTCAGATAATAAGCGATACGCGTTTGAACAGGTTGACATCTGTGATGCTGACGAAGTTAAGCGAGTTTTGAATACCCATCAGCCTGATATCATTATGCACCTAGCTGCTGAATCTCATGTTGACTAAGTCAATTGACGGCCCAGGCGAGTTTATTCAAACAAACGTTGTGGGAACTTACACGCTACTTGAACAAGCAAGAGCATACTGGTCTGGTTTAGAGTCTGAAAAGAAGGCTGGCTTTAAATTCCACCATATTTCTACCGACGAAGTATATGGCGACCTTCCACATCCAGATGAAGTAGCACCTGGTACTCAGCTTCCACTTTTTACAGAAACCACGCCATATGCGCCTAGTTCTCCGTATTCAGCAAGTAAAGCGAGTTCAGATCAATTAGTGCGTTCTTGGTTGCGTACCTATAAGCTTCCTACGCTTGTTACAAATTGCTCAAACAATTATGGCCCATATCACTTTCCTGAAAAGTTGATTCCACTTGTGATTCTTAATGCGCTAGCGGGTAAGCCATTGCCAGTTTATGGTAAAGGAAATCAGATCCGCGACTGGCTGTATGTTGAAGATCATGCTAGAGCGCTTGTGGTTGTTGCACTTAATGGTGAAATTGGTGAGACCTACAATATTGGTGGTCATAACGAAAAGCAGAACATCGAGGTTGTTCAAACGATATGCGCAATTTTAGATGACGTACAGCCGAAAGAAACCAAGTACGCAGAACAAATTACATATGTTCAGGACCGCCCAGGTCACGACATGCGCTATGCTATTGATGCTAGCAAGATAGAACGTGAGTTGGGGTGGACCCCTCAAGAAACCTTTGAAAGCGGTATCCGCAAAACGGTTGAGTGGTACTTAAATAACGAGATTTGGTGGAGAGCTGTGTTAGATGGCAGCTACCAAGGTGAGCGCCTTGGAACGGGTAGCTAGTTAGCTTCCCACTGATAGTTGAAAGCCACCGAGTGCATGGTGGCTTTTTGTTTTGCTCACTATACAAGAGCTTTGATGAAAAAAACGATAATGCGCATTGTGCGCGCCGCATTACAAATCATACCAAAGAACGTCAAAAGTAGACTCAAGCAGAGTGAACGATTGACTGGCTTGTATGTTCGTTCAATAAGAAAAGCGGGTTTGTTTTATGATGCGCCTACACCCAAGCAAACTCAAGAGCTCTACCGCCAATGGCTTGATTTTCACAACAAATCACAGCCATGTCTTCAGCAACAAGATAGACCTTGGCAAATTATTGTATTCTCAAAACAAGACATTGATGGCTGCATTCGGTATTTGAGTAATGATAAAGCTGTCGGTCGGTGTTTTGTTTTCAATGCAAATGGCAATCTTCGTTTCAAAGATGTGTTGCGGCGATTAGATACTCAACTGCCTGTGCTTCTGCTCAATGAGGGTGACCGATTATCAGAACAGGCAAATCACTATTTTTGCGGAACATTTGAGAATAGTGACGCTGATATTCTCTATTGCGATACAGACTCATTAAACGAGACTGGAGAGCAAACAAGTCCTTGCTTTCTGCCTGACTGGAACCCTGAATTGTTGTTTTCTACAGCCTATATTAAAAGCGGCGTATTGCTTATGCCTGATACTCTCAGTAGGCTTGAAGGCGAAGTATTTCACACTATTTCAGGCGCAATTGCACACCTAGTACTAATGAATAAGTCATTGCGCATAGGTCACATTGCGTTGCCATTGGTGCATATACAAAAACAACAAGCACATTTAGAGCAAGAGCTTATTGATGTGGCGACCTGTATCAGCAAACACACAGATGCAACATCAAATTACAATCAGTCAATGCGTTTAAACCAAGTTATGTGGCAAAGCTCAACACCTTTGGTAAGTCTGTTGATCCCAACAAAAAACGGTAAGGCGTTAGTTAAAGCATGCATCAACTCAATTCTAGAAAAGACCACTTATATTAACTACGAAATCTTGTTGCTTGATAACGGGTCAGATGAACAAGATAGTCTGGTGTATTTTGACTATCTTGATACGCTAGATAAGGTCACAGTATTAAAGTACGACGAGCCCTTTAACTATTCCGCCATTAACAATTTCGGCGCAAAGCATGCCAAAGGCAGCATCATTGGGTTAATTAACAATGATATCGAAGTAATTACACCTGATTGGCTTACCTATATGGTGGGTCACGCTGAACGAGAAGATGTTGGCTGTGTTGGTGCAAAGCTGCTTTATTCTGATACACGCATTCAGCACGCTGGCGTTGTTATGGGTTATGGTGGTGGGGCTGGACACGCGCACAAAAACTTTCCGCGTTTTCATTCAGGTTATCTCAATCGTATTAATGCAACCAGTAACTACAGTGCGGTCACCGCGGCGTGTTTACTTGTAAAACGCAGCGTGTTCGAGCGTATCGGTGGCTTGAACGAAAAAGACCTGGCTGTAGCGTTTAATGACGTCGATTTTTGTTTAAGAGTTCGAGAATTAGGGCTTCAAAATGTTTATTGCGCAGAGGCAGAGTTGTTCCATCATGAATCTGTAAGTAGGGGGTTAGATGTATCACCCGAGAAGGCCGCTCGATTTAACCGTGAGCTAAGTTACCTTAAGGAAACATGGAAGAGGTATATCGAATATGATCCTGCGTACAATCCTAATTTAACGCTAAAGCGCGAGAATTTTTCCATAAGAACGGTGGAAGAGCTAAAGGGATAATTTATTTGGTGCCATTTATATTAGTAGTTGACGACAAAAAAAGTGCTAGAGTTAATGTCAAAAATAATTCTTATGGTTGAACGTTGATTATTTTCATCAATATTTAAAGCAACTATGCGATACTCTAAATAGATATATGAATTTGTAAAAGTGGAGACACATTTAATGGAAGGTACATTGCAAGGGCTAAAAATAGCTGTAGCAGGGACTGGCTATGTTGGGCTTTCAAATGCAGTGCTTCTAGCACAACACAATGAAGTGAAAGCAGTAGACTTAGTCGCAGAGAAAGTTGAATTACTCAATAATAAAAAGTCTCCTATCGAAGACAAAGAAATTTCTGAGTATCTTGCGACTAAAACACTGAACTTAGAAGCTACGCTTGACGCAGAGTACGCATACAAAAATGCCGATTACGTCGTAATTGCAACACCTACTGACTATGACCCACAAACCAATTATTTTAATACCAGTAGCGTGGATGCGGTTATTAAAACGGTTATGCAAGTAAACCCTGAAGCGGTGATGATCATTAAGTCAACGGTACCCGTTGGCTTTACCAAAGAAGCAAAAGCTAGACACGGTTCTGACAACATTATTTTTTCACCAGAATTTCTTCGAGAAGGAAAAGCTCTCTACGACAACCTTCACCCTAGCCGAATTATAGTTGGTGAGAAAAGTGAGCGAGCGGAAGTTTTTGCTTCATTACTTCAGCAAGGCGCTTTGAAAGAAGACATTGAGGTATTGTTTACTGATAGCACAGAAGCTGAAGCAATTAAGCTGTTTGCCAACACTTACTTGGCAATGCGTGTAGCTTACTTTAATGAGTTAGACAGTTACGCCGAGCGCAATGGGTTAGATACCAAGCAGATTATTGAAGGTGTAGGTTTAGACCCTCGTATCGGCAAACACTACAACAACCCCAGCTTCGGCTACGGCGGTTACTGTTTACCAAAAGATACTAAGCAGCTTTTGGCTAATTACAGCGAAGTGCCAAACAACATGATTCAAGCGATTGTTGATGCTAACCGAACGCGTAAAGACTTTATCGCAGACTCAATAGTGAGTCGTCAGCCAAAAATTGTTGGTATCTACCGTTTAATCATGAAAACTGGGTCTGACAATTTCCGCGCCAGCGCCATTCAAGGCATCATGAAGCGTATTAAAGCAAAAGGGATCCAAGTTGTAGTTTATGAACCAGTACTTAAAGAGGACGACTTTTTCAACTCGCGCGTAGTAAATGATTTAGAAGAGTTTAAGAAAATCTCAGACGTTATCGTTGCCAACCGTGTTACACATGATATCGAGGATGTGTTGGAGAAAGTTTATAGTCGCGACTTGTTTAACGCAGACTAAATAAGTAAATCAGTTAATCAACTTCACTAAAAGGGCAAAGATAATATCTTTGCCCTTTTTTAATTAGGTATTTATTTACCGAAATCTTTTGCTCTACCTGCTTCGCGAAGGGCTTGGACTGTTTTTTTTATCACAGTTTGCTAGTTTCGGGACTGATAAAATGCCAGATTCATCAATGCGTATCAGCACCGGGTTAGAGGTAAGCTATTTATAAAGAGTTGCACCGTCTTTTTGTGTGCCACTGACATAAACTACCAAGTCTTGCCATGTTGAATCTTGCGCATTCTCACTAACTGAACAGACTAAAATATCAGGGTGATCATTAATGATACCAGCATAGGAATTAGCGCCCCATATTACTGAACCTAAAAAAGTGATAGTCGACAAACCTTTGAAGTTAAAGGACAGTGCTTTTCTCACTTTATGTTCCGAAAAAATTACGATTAAAGTTCTATAAACTCTAATTTAGCGATGCGTTTTTTGCGTCCTAACGTAAAATCTTTCTCGCTTCATCAATGATAGCCTCACTAATGGTGTAGTCGGCACGACTTTTACCTGTTATTGCATAGTAACGCTCGTTCAGCGTGTTAGCATTACCGATTCGATGCACGCCATATTGAGCTTCGACGTGTTTTGAAATAGCAGATGGGGCACAAAATACTCCAAAGTCCTCGCTACCAAAAAGTTTTAAAAGTGCACTATCGTCGAACTCGGCGACTATTTTGGGATACAGTTGTTCGGTCTCTAGCCAGCTTGCTAATGCTTGTCGAATACCTGATGTGTATCCTTGTATCAGCAGAGGCATTTGGTTTAAGCAAGAGGGAAAGTGCTGGCTATCGTTGAGTGGCTTTTTGGCAAAAAAGCTCAAAGAGCTTTCACCTAAAAAATAGCTGTTGGCGTTTACCTGTGTGCCTGGTGCAATACCACGATCAGCAACGATAAAGTCAATGGCATTAATGGCGAGTTCTTTAAGCAGACCATCAAAACTATCTTCTTTAATAACATAGCGAACATTGGCATACATTCGCATTGTTGAGTGAACAAAGTCATAAAAAAGCACTTTAGGAATACCATTTGTAATACCTATAACAAATTCTTTCGTATTCACTTCATCGCTATTGTTCAGTATTTCAGCCAGTTGGTTTCCCTTATTGAAGATTTCACTGGCATACTGATAGCTGACCTTCCCCTTTGCGTTTAGGTATAGACGTTTGTTTATTCGATCAAATAGGGGATAGCCGAGTTGGTTTTCAAATGTGCTTAACTGCCCACTTACTGTTTGTGGGGTCACGTGAAGTAACTTGGCTGCCTTAGCGATACTGCCTTCTCTAGCTACTAAGTAAAAATAATATAGGTGGTGATAGTTTAGGTGGTGCATACTTGGTATTTAAAGGCGTTTACGTGAAGCCCCTTAAACTCCTCTATCAGTATTTTTCGAATAACTAAGAAGAATATAACAGATTTAATCTAACTGGCGAATGACGTACACTATAACTCAACTGCTAGCGGTGTTATTGAAGATTTGATTATGGCAAAAAAAATAGATCTACGTGCTACGCGAAAAACTCTGTTTTCATTATTGAAACCTGAGTCGAGCTTTTTCTGGGTTGCAATTGCCTACGGCGTTGCAATTAGTTTGATGACACTTGCCGTACCTATTGCGGTGCAAACACTGATTAACAGTATCGCGAATATTGGTTCGACAAGAGCAGTAGTTATTCTCGCATCTGTACTTTTTCTTACGCTTTTTATCTCTGCTATCTTCAGTGCATTGCGCATGCGGGTCATGGAGTTTTACGAGCGTAAAGTTTATGCAAGGTTAACCGCCGCATTGGGCTTGCGTACTATTATGGCACCACATAGCTTTTTTGAGGGGCGTCAGAATGTCAGTATTACGCAGCGTTACTTTGACATAATGACGCTGCAAAAGAACATTCCATCGCTAATGATCGATGGGTTTGCCGTTTTGCTTCAGATGTTAGTGGGTTTCACGCTTGTTTCTTTCTATCACCCTTCGCTATTCGCATTTAACGTGGTACTTGTTTTGACTATGTATGCGGTGTGGAAAATCTGGGGGCGCGGTGCAAAGCGCACTGCTATACAACTTTCTCACGCAAAATACGCCTCTGCCAAGTGGCTTCATGATATCGCCAGCGCTCATGAGTTTTTCAAGTCGGCCGATCACGTAGAGTATGCTTAGGTCGAAGTACTGAAGAGTTCATCGGTAATTATGTAAGAAAGCACAAACGTCATTTCCACTACACTTTTTCGCAAGTTGTCATGTTCCTTCTCTTGTACGCTATTGCAAGTGCAGCGCTGCTAGGCATTGGTGGTGTACTGGTAGTGCAGGGGCAATTATCCATAGGTCAGCTTGTAGCGGCAGAGCTAGTTATGTCGGCGGTATTTTTTGGCTTGTCGCGTTTCACCCAATACCTAAAATTGTACTATGAATTGTATGGTGCGGCAGAAAAGCTCGGTCACGCGCTAAGTATTCCACAAGAAAAACTTCACGTTAATTCTGAGCATGTGCCTTCATCGTCCAAGCTGGCGTTCAATAAACTTGTGCTAAGCCACGGCAATGATAAGTGTGAGCTGGATACTACCTTAGCCCCCGGCTCTCAGTATTTCGTCACTACAGATAAAAGCTGGGTTCAAAAGCAACTTGTTGGCTACCTTAAGCAATATGAACCTGTTAAATCGGGGGATATTTTGTTGGGCGAATTAAGTTTCAACGACTATGACACCCATGAGCTACGTCAAGCCGTGACCATGCTTGACCGCTCATTAATTATTGAAGTGACTATCGAGCGCTATTTGAAGCTAGCACAGCCACAGGCCAGTTTTGCAGACATTCGCAACGCGTTGGAAGAAGTGGAAATGACAAGTGTGATCGATGCGTTACCCGAAGGTTTGCAAACACGAGTGTCGGTGTTGGGAGCACCACTTCAACCACTTGAGTTCTTATTGCTTAAATTGGCCGCAGCCATTATTGCAAAACCTAAATTACTTATCTTGAATCAACATTTTGATGCAGTTCCGTTAGATCTACGTTCAAGATTGCTAAAGCGGTTAGCGCAGCACGATTTTACGGTCCTTTATTTTACAAATATGCCATTGCCTGAACATTTTAATGGCGTATTACACCTGCATGACAATGCGCAAGCGATGATCTATGACCATAACGAATGGCAACTAGAAAAAGGTGATAATGTTGGAGAGGAAAAGTAGATGAATAATGCAGAGCGTCGCTTTCTAGATAACATCGATACATTACCAGCGTTAAGTGTACCTAGCTTTCACAAAGTCGTCGGTGGGCTCATATTGTTTCTTGTTATTGCAGCTGGATTGATTTTGTATTTTACCCCATGGATCCAAACCGCTTATGGCACAGGTATGGTTGATTCTCTCGATCCCAAAGATAGAACTCAACCCATTAATGCGCTAGTAGATGGGCAAGTAAAGCAATGGCATGTTCGCGAAGGGCAACAGATTAAGCAGGGTGAGCCAATTGTTACTCTTATCGACATCGATGCACAACGCCTTGACAAATTGCAGTCTCAACTATCAGCAGCGAACTTAAAAAGAGAGGCAAATGAGACTGCGGTTCGCAACGCTGAAAACAATCTGGCCCGCCAAATCTCACTTGAGGAAGAAGGCTTAGTATCGCGTAAGGAAGTAGAAAAAGCTCAGATAAAAGTACAAGATTTACGTGCCAAGGCTGCTGCATCTGTTTCAGAAATCAATGAAGTGAGTATGACACTTTCACGTCAATCAACGCAGACGAAATTTGCACCTGTAGATGGCACGGTGGTTCGCCTTTTGTCAGGGGGCGTATCTACGTTTGTTAAATCGGGAGACATTTTAGGACAGTTCATTCCGGCGGACGCGAAGCGAAGTGTAAGAGTAACAGTGCGAGGACTTGACGCACCTTTGGTTAAACCGGGCGCGAAGGCACGTTTGCAATTTGAAGGTTGGCCTGTCTTCCAGTTTAGCGGGTGGCCAGGTAGTGCCATTGGTACCTTTGGTGGTGAAGTTGTATATGTTGAACCAGTAGCTGATGCAATGGGTGACTTTAGTGTCTGGATCAAACCTGATGAAGATGATATTCCATGGCCAGCGGAGAGCTCTGCTCGACTCGGAAGCCGAGTCAAAGCGTGGATCTTACTTGAAGAAGTACGCTTAGGTTATGAAATGTGGCGTCAGCTAAATAACTTCCCGCCGCGACCTACGTCAACGCCAACAACAACAGAAAGCTCTAGCACAGGGGCTAATCCATGGTAGTGCAAAAGCTTAAACATAGAAGTCTGAGGTACTTAACTTGCACACTCTTAGCTGTAGGTGCTTTTACTATTCAGCCTTCTTTGGCGCAACAGGCAAAGTATGAAGCCCCGCCAATCGAATTGTTTATAGAAAGCATGGTGAACTACCATCCTTATGTACTTGCTATCAATGAAGGTAACTACCAAGCGGCGGCTGAACTAGAAATTGCTCGCAGTAGTTTTGACCCAATTATTGAGCAGAAAACCAATAGTAGAGTTAGTGGTTATTACGATGGAACAAATCTAACACAGCGTTTTACAAACCCGATCGAAGACTTTAATGGTTCTGTATTTGGAGAGTATCGAATCTCGGATGGAGACTTTCCTTCTTATGAGGGAGGGTATGAGACACTTTCTGCTGGGGAGGCAAGTGTTGGTGTCGCAATATCATTGCTGCAAAATCGTGAGATAGATAAACGAAGAACAGAGTTGAGAAACGCAGGTCTTGCCACATCACAATGGGAGGCGCTTGCAACAAGTTTGATTAATGACTTTGTTTACAAAGGAATTAACGAATATATATCTTGGTACGAAAGTGCGCTTCAAGTTTTGGCGGTAAAAGAACTGCTCGATACTGCTTCAGAGCGAGAGCGTGCTTTGGTGACGCGGGTGGAAAAAGGCGATCTTGCTAAGATTATTCTGACGGAGTTTCGTGCGAATATTCTGCAGCAAAAGTTGTTACTTGCAGAGCTTACACAAAAGCGAGACGGCCATGCGCAAATGTTGTCTTTTTACTGGCGCTCTTCAACAGGTCAGATGCTTGCCATCGATGAAGATATGCCGCCGAATGATATTAAGTGGCCTTTCCTCGTCGGTAATGGTCAGCTTGTTACACTTCGTAACGCGCTCAATCAGCACCCTGAGCTTGACATTATGAAGCTGGAACAAGCCGTCGTCGAGAATAAAACCGCGCTAGCTAATAATGCGCTACTTCCAAAACTAGATTTAAAAGCCTCAATAGCGAGGGATGTGGGCTCTGGATCTGAAACATTAGAAGGTACGGAAACTAAACTGGGTCTTTCTTTTTCATATCCCCTTGGTAACCGAAAAGCGAAAGCAGAGCGTGCCCAGTTGTTATCAAAACAAAGGGAGTTGCAACATAAATTAGCGTCTACTGAACAAGTTATAACACAGCGCTTTGAACAGGCGCTTGTGTTTTGGACTCAAGCTAAGGATATCGCAGCGTTTCAAAGCGAAAACGCCAGCCTAGCGCGGACGCTTTCGCAGGTAGAAAAAACCAGATTCGATGCGGGTGACAGTGATATGTTCGTTCTTAATGCAAGGGCTCAAGCGGAAATAAGAGCCCAGATTAAAGAAATTAAAGCGAGGGTAGATCTGTTGAAAGCTGAACTCATGCTATACAAAGAAGCAGCTATGCTGTACAGCATGAAATAACACTAAAACGTTAGTTAGGTAACATCGCTCCAGCAAGGAGTAAAACTAGTTATTGCCTAATGCCGTGTTAATGTCAGTTTCGTTTAACCCAGCAGATAATGCGTATTCTTTTAGTTTATCGTGAGACACACCTGCATGTTGTGCAGTATTAAGAATACGCATAATTTGCTCTCGCTGCTGTGACGATTCACGAACCGCTGTTTCAACCACTGTTTCTGCTTCATTTGGGAACACCGCTAATAGCGCATCAACCACATACTCACCAACAAATGGCACAGCATTTAGTGCGCTTGTCATTATATCGACAATTTTGTTTGGGTGTTCCTTCGATAACGTTTGAACAATACTATCAGCAGCGTCAGGCTGCGTAAGTACCGCAACACGAACTATTTCATCTAGTTCTTCTGGTGTGGAAACCGCGGCTGCATGAACGACGAAGTCTACGTAAGTCGGCTCCGCTTTTATTGCCAACTGAACAATATTAGGACAGCTGCTTACTTCTTTCTCTATAGCAAGTTGTACAATTTCTTCTGTCGATGCAGGCTGTGCTGATATGGCAGCGAAAATGATTTCGCGATATTTCTCTGGATAGGTGTCTAACGCGATATCGACAATAGAAACTACCTCTGCAGGATAGTGACCAGCAATAGAGCGTATAGCTCTGCCGACAGACATTGTTTGATCAACTTGGCGTTTCAGAAACGTGGTTTGAAATTGTTGAGTACTTTCACTCGCTTTTG
Organism: Alteromonas gracilis; assembly: GCF_036870955.2. Classification (GTDB taxonomy): domain Bacteria; phylum Pseudomonadota; class Gammaproteobacteria; order Enterobacterales; family Alteromonadaceae; genus Alteromonas; species Alteromonas gracilis_A. Next base: position 3,826,432 of record NZ_CP145482.2, on the reverse strand, counting down.
ATTCATTGTAAGAAGGTTGAGAGTTAATAGTGGTCGATATATCACTGCTCAAAGATGAATCAGCTTCGCTATTCGCCTGTTGTGCAAATACAATGTTGCTCGCTGACGCTGCGAATAATGCTGCTGATAGCAATGAAAGTGTACGATACATAAACCCACCTTTTTAATTATTGCGTAGCCAAATTTTGAGGCCTACCTTTTATGTAGTGCAATATAAGATATAGCGATAGCGTCACGCATCGACGCATATATCTATTCTCATACCTAACCCGTATACATTAACGGCAGTCTCAGATACTACTTTAGGGACTACTACTTTATAGGATCTGAATCCCCATCCTATTAGTAATTAGTCCATATTGTCTACTAATTATCACATTTGAATGAAAAATAGCCATTTAGTTCACTTTTATCAATTTTTTTAAAAAAGAAGTTGACGTGGGCGCTCAATTCCCTAAAATGCGCATCCGCTTCGGGGGAAAAGCAAAACAGCAAGCCTCTTGAAGTAAGTCTCTACTACCTACATAGGCCAGTAAAGACGGGAGTTTAGAAGAAACGCTTCAGAAAATAAATTTTCAAAAAGTGTTGACAAAGAAAACTTCCAGCGTATAATGCGCACCTCACTCGAACAGGGTGAGTCACGAAGAAGCAAAGCTTCTGGTGAATGTTCTTTAAAAATTTAGACAAGACAATCTGTGTGGGCACTCGTTAAGAGTGTCACAACGACGATTCATATTTCGATATATTTAATTGAAGAGTTTGATCATGGCTCAGATTGAACGCTGGCGGCAGGCCTAACACATGCAAGTCGAACGGTAACAGGATGTGCTTGCACATCGCTGACGAGTGGCGGACGGGTGAGTAATGCTTGGGAACTTGCCTTTGCGAGGGGGATAACAGTTGGAAACGACTGCTAATACCGCATAATGTCTTCGGACCAAACGGGGCTTAGGCTCCGGCGCAAAGAGAGGCCCAAGTGAGATTAGCTAGTTGGTAAGGTAAAGGCTTACCAAGGCGACGATCTCTAGCTGTTCTGAGAGGAAGATCAGCCACACTGGGACTGAGACACGGCCCAGACTCCTACGGGAGGCAGCAGTGGGGAATATTGCACAATGGGGGAAACCCTGATGCAGCCATGCCGCGTGTGTGAAGAAGGCCTTCGGGTTGTAAAGCACTTTCAGTTGTGAGGAAAAGTTAGTAGTTAATACCTGCTAGCCGTGACGTTAACAACAGAAGAAGCACCGGCTAACTCCGTGCCAGCAGCCGCGGTAATACGGAGGGTGCGAGCGTTAATCGGAATTACTGGGCGTAAAGCGCACGCAGGCGGTTTGTTAAGCTAGATGTGAAAGCCCCGGGCTCAACCTGGGATGGTCATTTAGAACTGGCAGACTAGAGTCTTGGAGAGGGGAGTGGAATTCCAGGTGTAGCGGTGAAATGCGTAGATATCTGGAGGAACATCAGTGGCGAAGGCGACTCCCTGGCCAAAGACTGACGCTCATGTGCGAAAGTGTGGGTAGCGAACAGGATTAGATACCCTGGTAGTCCACACCGTAAACGCTGTCTACTAGCTGTTTGTGATTTTAAATCGTGAGTAGCGAAGCTAACGCGCTAAGTAGACCGCCTGGGGAGTACGGCCGCAAGGTTAAAACTCAAATGAATTGACGGGGGCCCGCACAAGCGGTGGAGCATGTGGTTTAATTCGATGCAACGCGAAGAACCTTACCTACACTTGACATGCAGAGAACTTTCTAGAGATAGATTGGTGCCTTCGGGAACTCTGACACAGGTGCTGCATGGCTGTCGTCAGCTCGTGTCGTGAGATGTTGGGTTAAGTCCCGCAACGAGCGCAACCCTTGTCCTTAGTTGCCAGCATTAAGTTGGGCACTCTAAGGAGACTGCGAGTGACAAACCGGAGGAAGGTGGGGACGACGTCAAGTCATCATGGCCCTTACGTGTAGGGCTACACACGTGCTACAATGGCATTTACAGAGGGAAGCGAGACAGTGATGTGGAGCGGACCCCTTAAAGAATGTCGTAGTCCGGATTGGAGTCTGCAACTCGACTCCATGAAGTCGGAATCGCTAGTAATCGCAGGTCAGAATACTGCGGTGAATACGTTCCCGGGCCTTGTACACACCGCCCGTCACACCATGGGAGTGGGATGCAAAAGAAGTAGTTAGTCTAACCTTCGGGAGGACGATTACCACTTTGTGTTTCATGACTGGGGTGAAGTCGTAACAAGGTAACCCTAGGGGAACCTGGGGTTGGATCACCTCCTTACCATTACGTCGATAGACGCCTTGATGCAGTGCCTACACAGATAGTCTTGTTTTTATTGAACAAAACTTACGTTCTTTAACAATTTGGAAAGCTGATATTAATAGTAATCAATCAAAATTGAGTAACTGAGAAATCGAAAGATGACTTTTTACTCTACTTGACTGAATTGCTTGTTATCTAAAAGCGTTGAAAAGCGTGTCAATCGGCAAGTCCGATTGACAAGACGATAGCAAGGCAATTCTTCCGATTAGCTTGTCATTCATGCGACATAACTCAGACAGAAGTCAAAAGGCTGTTTGGGGTTGTATGGTTAAGTGACGAAGCGTATACGGTGGATGCCTTGGCAGTTAGAGGCGATGAAGGACGTGTAAGTCTGCGAAAAGCTGTGGTGAGCCGACAAAATGCATTTGAGCCACAGATGTCCGAATGGGGAAACCCACCTATTTATAGGTATCGTTACATGAATACATAGTGTAACGAGGCGAACGAGGGGAACTGAAACATCTAAGTACCCTTAGGAAAAGAAATCAACCGAGATTCCCCTAGTAGCGGCGAGCGAACGGGGAGCAGCCCTTAAGCTGTTTAGAATTTAGTGGAATCCTTTGGGAAGAGGAGCGATACAGGGTGATAGCCCCGTACACGACGAGTTCTTTACAGTGAAATCGAGTAGGTCGGGACACGTGTTATCTTGACTGAATATGGGGGGACCATCCTCCAAGGCTAAATACTCCTAACTGACCGATAGTGAACCAGTACCGTGAGGGAAAGGCGAAAAGAACCCCTGTGAGGGGAGTGAAATAGAACCTGAAACCGTATACGTACAAGCAGTGGGAGCCCTTCGGGGTGACTGCGTACCTTTTGTATAATGGGTCAGCGACTTATATTTAGTAGCAAGGTTAAGTGAATAACGGAGCCGTAGCGAAAGCGAGTGTTAACTGCGCGTTTAGTTGCTAGGTATAGACCCGAAACCCGGTGATCTAGCCATGGGCAGGTTGAAGGTTGAGTAACATCAACTGGAGGACCGAACCCACTAACGTTGAAAAGTTAGGGAATGACCTGTGGCTGGGGGTGAAAGGCCAATCAAACCGGGAGATAGCTGGTTCTCCCCGAAATCTATTTAGGTAGAGCCTCGGACGAATTCCATTGGGGGTAGAGCACTGTTAAGGCTAGGGGGTCATCCCGACTTACCAACCCTTTGCAAACTCCGAATACCAATGAGAACTATCCGGGAGACACACGGCGGGTGCTAACGTCCGTCGTGGAGAGGGAAACAACCCAGACCGCCAGCTAAGGTCCCAAAATATTGCTAAGTGGGAAACGATGTGGGAAGGCATAGACAGCTAGGAGGTTGGCTTAGAAGCAGCCACCCTTTAAAGAAAGCGTAATAGCTCACTAGTCGAGTCGGCCTGCGCGGAAGATGTAACGGGGCTAAGCAATATACCGAAGCTGCGGCAGCATGTTTACATGCTGGGTAGGGGAGCGTTGTGTAAGTGGATGAAGGTGAGTTGTAAAGCTTGCTGGACATATCACAAGTGCGAATGCTGACATGAGTAACGATAATGGGAGTGAAAAACTCCCACGCCGGAAGACCAAGGTTTCCTGTCCCATGCTAATCAGGGCAGGGTAAGTCGGCCCCTAAGGCGAGGCAGAAATGCGTAGTCGATGGGAAACGGGTTAATATTCCCGTACTTATATAATCAGTGATGGAGGGACGGAGAAGGCTAGGCAAGCTTGGCGTTGGTTGTCCAAGTGAAAGCGAGTAGGCCGAGAACTTAGGTAAATCCGGGTTCTTAAAGCTGAGACGCGAGACGAGCCACTAAGGTGGTGAAGTTGTTGATGCCCTGCTTCCAGGAAAAGCTTCTAAACTTATGATTATATGAACCGTACCCCAAACCGACACAGGTGGTCAGGTAGAGAATACTAAGGCGCTTGAGAGAACTCGGGTGAAGGAACTCGGCAAAATTGTACCGTAACTTCGGGAGAAGGTACGCCCCTGTTTGTGAACACTTTACGTGGTAAGCAGATGGGGGCCGCAGTGACCAGGTGGCTGGGACTGTTTATTAAAAACACAGCACTCTGCAAACTCGTAAGAGGACGTATAGGGTGTGACACCTGCCCGGTGCCGGAAGGTTAATTGATGGGGTTAGTTCGTACGAAGCTCTTGATCGAAGCCCCGGTAAACGGCGGCCGTAACTATAACGGTCCTAAGGTAGCGAAATTCCTTGTCGGGTAAGTTCCGACCTGCACGAATGGTGTAACCATGGCCACGCTGTCTCCACCCGAGACTCAGTGAAATTGAAATCGCAGTGAAGATGCTGTGTACCCGCACCTAGACGGAAAGACCCCGTGAACCTTTACTACAGCTTGGCACTGAACATTGAACCTACATGTGTAGGATAGGTGGGAGGCTTTGAAGCACAGTCGCTAGATTGTGTGGAGCCGTCCTTGAAATACCACCCTTGTATGTTTGATGTTCTAACATAGGTCCCTAATCGGGATTGTGGACAGTGTCTGGTGGGTAGTTTGACTGGGGCGGTCTCCTCCCAAATAGTAACGGAGGAGCACGAAGGTTAGCTAATCACGGTCGGACATCGTGAGGTTAGTGCAATGGCATAAGCTAGCTTAACTGCGAGACAGACACGTCGAGCAGGTACGAAAGTAGGTCATAGTGATCCGGTGGTTCTGTATGGAAGGGCCATCGCTCAACGGATAAAAGGTACTCCGGGGATAACAGGCTGATACCGCCCAAGAGTTCATATCGACGGCGGTGTTTGGCACCTCGATGTCGGCTCATCACATCCTGGGGCTGAAGTCGGTCCCAAGGGTATGGCTGTTCGCCATTTAAAGTGGTACGCGAGCTGGGTTTAGAACGTCGTGAGACAGTTCGGTCCCTATCTGGTGTGGGCGTTGGATGATTGATGGGAGCTGCTCCTAGTACGAGAGGACCGGAGTGGACGAACCGCTGGTGTTCGGGTTGTCATGCCAATGGCATTGCCCGGTAGCTATGTTCGGAACGGATAACCGCTGAAAGCATCTAAGCGGGAAGCCAGCCCAAAGATGAGTCATCCCTGAACTTTAAGTTCTGGAAGGGTTGTTATAGACGATGACGTTGATAGGCAGGGTGTGGAAGCGTTGTAAGGCGTTAAGCTAACCTGTACTAATTGCCCGAGAGGCTTAACCATACAACGCCCAAAAAGCTTTAGGCTTTTGAGTGTTGTAGACAAGCTAAAGTAAGTAGAGTGAAAAGTAGTTACTCACTGATTGAATTAATATTATCTTTCCCAAATTGTTACCAGTTTTTCCTGGCAGCCATAGCGATACGGTACCACCTGACTCCATTCCGAACTCAGAAGTGAAACGTATTAGCGCCGATGGTAGTGTGGGGCTTCCCCATGTGAGAGTAGGACACTGCCAGGTCCCAATTAAAGAAACCCGCCTTACGGCGGGTTTTTTGCTTTCTGCACATTGTACGTTCTGACGATTTCCAAGACAGCACACAAAATAAGCGTTATGGTATTGATGTACTCAACAGTTAGGAGGTTAGTATGTCTGCCCTGCCATTTAATAATAGTCCTGCACACTTTCGTGGAAACTTTCAGCTAGAGCCAATAACGACGTTATTTAGACAGCATGCAGAACTTGCTTGTCTTGTGTTAATTGCAGTTTTCTTTATTGGAAATGCGTTAATAGAGAGTAATGAGAAACACAAAGTTTTAGCTAACCCGCAAAAAAATGACTTTGTCTATATCGATTACCGCGCTATTGATCCCGCGTCTAATGCCCGTTTTCGCTATGTTCCCATGAAAATTCTTAATATCGAAAACGGCATGTTTACGTTTAAGGTGGGAAACATCGCGCATACGACCCCGGTATCACCTAACCAGCATGCGAAGTTTGATAAGGCATTGCTGCTACGTAATTATTATCGAGCTGATAATTTGGTGCTCAGTAAAGAACAGGTTGATGAGCTGGTGTCAAATGGTGCTATATACGATGCCAGAAGGCCGCGAAATATTTATATCAATGGTTGGATGGTGCTGCATACCGAAGAGTTAGCATCAGAATAACAATGTTTTAAATTGTTTACTTTTACTTAGCCCCATAATACCAAGCGCTTATAGAAAAATAATGCACTGCACACTACTTTATTTTAACTGCAAAGGACAACTTTAAATAAAAAAGCCGCAATTACTTATGTAATGCGGCTTAACGAAAAGCTTACTTAGTTCACACAATGAACTCAAATTTTGCTTAATTACAGAACCTTAGCTTAATGACGTTAATCATACCAATTGTTCCATCTGTCAACGTGAACGATGATATTTTCTAAGTTTCTGCCCGAAAAAATAACAAAGTTAAGTGATTGCCAATCAGCAACGCTTTGTCCCTTATCAATCCATTCTATGCCTAGTCCAAGGTTGAGTGTTTCAACAAGTATATTGTCGGTACCCAAATTTCTTAATACGGTAACTTGAGTATCCTCTGGGTTTGCTATCAACAAGACATGATCAAACGGCGAGTAATTCATCCAAATATCCGAAATTTTTGATATTCGCAACTCTATCGGCGCTACAAAGCTCAAGTCTTCGCTACGAGGATTTCCATAGCTCCATCGAGGTGGCTTGCGGGCGTAAAACGGATAAATGACGTGTCGCTCTGGATCATTCGCGTCCTGGAATACCAGTCCAGAATCATTGAATAAAACCAATTCTAGTTCATCATTAGGAGAGGGTTCTAAATTAATTTGCTCTAGTAACTCAACGCTTCCATCCGGAAAAACATCAATGATTTCAACGCTTCTTAACGCTTTATTAAACGCCACTAGACTGTCATTATGTCTCCCGATCCAGCATAAATCCTCGTTTTGTTCAATAATTGAGCCATTAGAAGATGTTGTTCCTTGAGGGGAGATAATGACACCATTAATATAGTTACAGGTGTTTGGTGGCACGCTCAATATCTCAGCGTTATCTATTTCACCATATACGTTCTCATACTCGTCAACAATTGGCTTTGGAACAATTATTTGGTGATTTTGTGTATCAATCGAAAAGCCATCCCGTACCATGAATTGTGAGTAATCTCTCCCTTCGAGATTTGGTTCCTCTACAACATCACTGACATCTCCATCTATACTATGCAAAAAAGATTTTGCATTGCCGTCATCATCGATTGAAACGCTTGTAATTTGAGAAGAAGTCGGAAATCCCGAGTTATACGGCAAGTCGACTCTGTGAGATATTGCGCCTTTTTGCTCAATAGTTAAAAATTCTTCTGAATACAAATTATTGGCTGGAGTTGTGCCTTGATCTTCGATATTGATTTCAATCTTTGTGCTGTAAACAATGGGCTTTTCGCTGGCGCAACAGTCGCCGTATTTCCAAAAATCCAAATTGAAAACTGCGGTTGCGTTTTCTGTAACATGAGGTATTTGAACTACTATGGAGTTGTCCCAGTAGCTATCGAGTGATTTCCTGTCATCGTTTACGGTTATCGTGAAGTGATTTATGTATTGAGAAGCAATATCTGCGAATAGAATTCGAGGTCCAGACTCTTGGGTAATTGTAACGCCTTCTGCGCCAGCACCTTGTAAGTCCTCTAAAAGCAGCACTCCTACATAGGCCTCATCTAACAAAATTTTCCTATCTTTAACCTGTTTACCACCAATGCTGAATGTATAAGATATTGGGATTGGAGCAATGTTAAAGACTACTGAAACTTGCTCTGCATGGTTTCCAGCGCTATCCGTAACATTGTAGTTTTTAGTGAAAGAGCCCTCCACAGCAGTAGATACATTATCGCCTTCGACAATAACATTATTTGAAATATCACCGTCAATGTCATCCTGGGCGGTAACCGAAAAAGCTTAAGCAGCTCGTCTCCGACAAAGAGGTCATAACTGTATATTTCTGGGCTAATTGAAATAACTGGCGGTGTAGTATCTTGAACTGGAGGTGGAGCTTCTGGATTTGAGCCTCCGCCACACCCATTTACGAAAAATGTGACTAGGCCCAATAGCCCAAGTTTAAAATAATATTCCTTCAATAGTATATCCTTTTACTTTTTCTATATGTCCAATAATCTCACTTCACTAGAATGATTACCGTGCCTGTTCAGTTGGCATTTCGCTACAACTAATCGTAAGCTTATAACCGACATATTAATTAAGCAAGAAGCAGACTTGGTAGCGAGAGTTAATTTAGCGTTGGGACAATAATATAGCCAGAGAAATACATTAAAGTGATCTTTTACAAAGAAGATTTTGGTCGTATCAATTGAACAGCAGAAGAATTCGTGGGTAACTTCAGTTTCAGTGACTAAACGGCTGAGCATTGCTTAAGCGAAATTTAGGGGAATACAATTTAAACTATTGGAATCCCAAATGCTTTCTGAGCTAGTTATGCTAGGAAAGTCTCGAAAACAAACGACGAAAGGCGAGGCTACGCCATTATGAAAGAGGATGACATATTATCATCATTGCGCTTTAATTTGTGTCGCCGTTCCCCTACCATTAGCAAATTGTTCGCAGTTCTAAAAACTCTATGCCTTCACTACAACGTTACAGTACCTTTGGCCTTTCCGCTTCTTGCGACTCTTTACAGTCGTTTACCGATGTCGCTTCATTTCTATCTCTCTTCAAAGCTCATAAGAACAACACTAATAAAGCAATTTATATATTAGGAGGCGGAAGTAACTCAATTTTTACCGATGACTTTGACGGCACAATTCTCGTGAACGAAATTAAAGGCATTAGCCACTTCGATACATTGAGTCATCACTACTTACGTGTAGGTGCGGGTGAGAACTGGCATGACTTCGTAACGCTATGTATGAAAGAGAAGTGGTATGGACTTGAAAATTTAGCGTTAATACCCGGTTCAGTAGGAGCAAGCCCAATTCAAAATATTGGTGCGTACGGCCGAGAAGTAAATGCGTTTGTTGATACACTGGAATGCGTACTACTAGAAACTGGCGAACAGATACTGCTTAATAATGAAGATTGCCAATTTGGTTACAGAGATAGTGTGTTTAAACATGCACTAGCAGACAAAGTGCTGATCACTCACGTAAACTTTAAACTACCGAAACATTACGAACTGGAAGTGAGCTACGGTGAATTAGCTACGCTTACTGAGCCTACTCCAGAAAAGATATATAGTAAGGTAATAGAAGTAAGAAAAAGTAAACTTCCAGACCCGAGTGAACTTGGCAATGCGGGAAGCTTTTTCAAAAACCCAGTAGTTAAGAGAGCCGTGTATCAAGCGATTGCACAAGACTATGAGAGGGTGCCTCATTTTGTGGTGAGCGGAAGTGCTGATTTGCCAGCAAATGAACAAGAGCAAATAAAAATTCCTGCGGCGTGGCTTATCGACCAGGCAGGTTTTAAAGGCAAAGTTTTGAATAAAGTACGATGCCATCCTACACAGCCATTGGTGCTTACTAACTTAGGTGGTGCCACCTAGTAGCGATGTAATAGCCATGGCAAAAAATATCATAGCAAGCGTAAAGAATGAGTTCGGCATATTGCTTGAGCCAGAAGTGCGCCTATTGGGAAACAAAGGACTTATTTCGCTATGAGACAGGCATCAAAAGCAATAAGAAAACATATCTTAGCACTGTTGTCAGATGGGCAATTCCATTCAGGTGAAACCATTGCACAGCAAGTTGGCTTATCAAGAACCGCTGTGGCAGGTCATATTTCCCAATTAGCGGATTGGGGGTTAGATGTCTTTAAAGTAAAAGGCAAAGGCTATCGTTTAGAGCGAGGATTTCCGTTGTTAAGTGCAGATAGCATTAAAAAACATTTGGGTAATACCAAACGAGCAATGATTGATGTGGAGTCAGTACTCCCTTCAACTAATACCGAATTGAAAAAACGCATCGCCAACAGTCGCGATGATTTAGAAAATGGCGATGTTATTTTTGCTGAAATTCAAACCGTCGGTAGAGGCCGTCATGGGCGAACTTGGTTAGCACCTGTTGGTGGGAGCCTTACTTTTTCTATGTATTGGTCATTTCCAGACGGTTACCAAAGTATGGCTGGGTTATCCTTGCTTGTTGGGTTGGCGGTTTGTGATGCACTTAAAGAATTTGGTGTTAACGATGCCGAATTAAAGTGGCCTAATGATATTTACTTGCAAGGGAAAAAACTCGCAGGTGTGCTAATTGAAGTAGAAGGGCAAATAGGTGCTACCGCACATTGTGTTATTGGTATTGGTCTAAATGTATGTGTTCCTGATAACCAATATGATGTTGGCCAACCTCACAGCGACTTAGCTTCATATCTTGGCTCCATACCCGATAGAAATGAGCTTGCAGCTGAAGTTATCAAATCTTTATGGGCTTATTTGCCAAAATTTACTCAACAAGGCTTCGGTCCGTTCGTTCCACATTGGGAGGCGTTAGACCTTTATGCGGATAAACGTATTGTTTTGCAGATGGGTGAAAAACGTTTTTCAGGTATTGACCGAGGTGTTGACGCCAGTGGGGCGCTTTTAGTTGAAACCCAAGACGGCATAACACGCTTTCATGGTGGTGAGGTTAGCCTTCGTGGTAACTAATGAAAACAATATCGACGAAAGTCAGGTGATATTGGTCGATATTGGTAACACTAAAATTAAATATACCCTATTAAGTGATGTCGTAAACGAACCGTATAGCTGCGAAAAGTCAGCTGATTTGTTTTCTTTCATTGATAGTGTGCAAAATATTACGCATTTATATATCGCGTCGGTCAGAAATCAGGAACTGGTTGATGAAATTTCGACCATGTGTGCTGAGCGAAAAATTGTTTTTGTAGAAAAGCACACAGAAAAAGAAGCCTTCGGCATTAAAAATAGTTATGACAACGAACAAAAAATGGGCGTTGATCGATGGCTTGCAATGATAGGCGCAGCAGAAAAAGCAAAAAATGCATTTTTTGTAATGGACGTGGGTACGGCAATTACTGTCGATTTTGTTGCTGATGGTCAACATTTAGGCGGTTGGATTGCACCTGGTTTCCATGTAATGAAAGATTCTTTAGTGGCCTCGACCAAAAAAGTGTTCGCGAATGGTGAAATTCCAACCACCTTTGGGGTAGGGAACGATACAGAAGAGTGTGTCGCTAAAGGATGCCATGCAGCCCTATATGGTGTTTATTTGAGCGCGATTGATTACATATCAAGCAAACGATCCGATTTTGACGTAGTTTTAGGGGGTGGAGACAAAAAAATGTTTGCATTCTTAAAATCTGCTGATAACATGCGCCTCGCTCATTTGGTGATGCAGGGTCTTGCCCGCTACGCTCGAAGTGAACTGATAAAGTAAACCTCGACGTAAGTTTTTGATTAGTTGAAAAATTGGTCAAAAAAGAAAATTGAAAAATTTTCAAAAAGACACTTGCACAGAGTTAAACAATACTCTAGAATGCGCACCCACTTGATGTAGTGCCGACTTAGCTCAGTTGGTAGAGCAACTGACTTGTAATCAGTAGGTCGCCAGTTCGATTCCGGCAGTCGGCACCATCAATCTGGAGGGGTACCCAAGCGGTCAACGGGAGCAGACTGTAAATCTGCTTACTCAGCCTTCGCAGGTTCGAATCCTGCCCCCTCCACCACTTTCTCTATGAGGTGGCCAGAGAATTAGGATTGCGGGCATCGTATAATGGCTATTACCTCAGCCTTCCAAGCTGATGATGCGGGTTCGATTCCCGCTGCCCGCTCCAAATCAGTGCTGATATAGCTCAGTTGGTAGAGCGCACCCTTGGTAAGGGTGAGGTCGGCAGTTCAAATCTGCCTATCAGCACCAGTATATTTCTCCCCAGCTCATGTAAAATTTCTAAATTTTTTAATGTAACTTTGCTGGGATAATAGAAATGGCAAAAGAAAAGTTTGAACGTACGAAACCCCATGTAAACGTGGGTACAATCGGCCACGTTGACCACGGTAAAACTACCCTAACTGCAGCAATCACTACAGTTCTTTCTAAAACTTACGGCGGTGACGCTCAGGCATTCGATCAAATCGATAACGCGCCTGAAGAGAAAGCACGTGGTATCACCATTTCTACTTCACACGTAGAATATGACACTCCTACTCGTCACTACGCACACGTAGACTGCCCAGGACACGCTGATTACGTTAAAAACATGATCACTGGTGCTGCTCAGATGGACGGTGGTATCCTAGTAGTAGCTGCGACTGATGGTCCTATGCCACAGACTCGTGAGCACATCCTACTTGGTCGTCAGGTTGGTATTCCTTACATCATCGTATTCATGAACAAGTGTGACATGGTTGACGATGAAGAGCTTCTAGAGCTAGTAGAAATGGAAGTTCGTGAACTTCTTAACGAATACGAATTCCCAGGTGATGACCTACCAGTTATCCAAGGTTCAGCTCTTAAAGCGCTTGAAGGCGACGCAGAGTGGGAAAAGAAAATCATCGAGCTTGGTGAAGCGCTTGATTCATACATCCCAGAGCCAGAGCGTGCAATCGACAAGCCGTTCATCCTTCCAATCGAAGACGTATTCTCAATCTCAGGCCGTGGTACAGTTGTAACTGGTCGTGTAGAGCAAGGTATCGTTAAAGTTGGTGAAGAAGTAGAAATCGTAGGTATCAAAGAAACTACTAAGACTACTTGTACTGGTGTTGAGATGTTCCGTAAGCTTCTTGACGAAGGCCGCGCGGGTGAGAACGTTGGTGTTCTTCTACGTGGTACTAAGCGTGACGAAGTTGAGCGTGGTCAAGTACTAGCTAAGCCTGGTTCAATCACTCCACACGTTAACTTCGAAGCAGAAGTATACGTACTATCTAAAGATGAAGGTGGCCGTCATACTCCATTCTTCAAAGGCTACCGTCCACAGTTCTACTTCCGTACAACTGACGTAACTGGTGCTGTAGAGCTTCCAGAAGGCGTAGAAATGGTAATGCCTGGTGACAACCTTAAATTCAAAGTTGAGCTAATTGCTCCGATCGCGATGGAAGAAGGTCTTCGTTTCGCAATCCGTGAAGGTGGTCGTACAGTAGGTGCTGGTGTTGTATCTAAGATCCTAGACTAATCTAGACTTAGCAACATAAGCCCAAAAAAGCGCACTTAGGTGCGCTTTTTTTATGTCTTTTGGAAAGTGCGTGAGTGTATGTCCTCTGAAACACGCCTTAAACCCGTCCATGGGGGCTCCGACACCGCATCCCTGCGGTGTAGGGTTTCAGAGGACATACACTCACTCCCTTCTTGAGGCCTAGCAAAAAGTTTGAGGGGGAGAAGTAATGACACGTCGAGAGCCCATGCCAGGGCGCTCTGCCACAGCATCCATGCTGTGGAAGGTTTGAAACGGCATATTGATTTCACTCCCTCAGCATTGGGAAAAAGCTAGTGGGAGAGGGGAAACACGCCGTGAACCCATCCGTGCTTTTGTATTAGCGGCTTCGCAGCTGCATCCATGCAGCTGAGAGTTTTTGATGGGACTTCACTCCCTCTTTAATTGGCATAGCAAAAAGCTTGAGGAGGAAGGTAATAACACGCCGTGAACCCATCCCAGCTTTTATATAAGAGCCCCTACACCGCATCCCTGCGGTGTAGGGTTTCAGAGGACATACACTCACTCCCTTCTTGAGGCTTAGCAAAAAGTTAGAGGGAGAGAAGTAATGACACGTCGAGAGCCCGTCCCTTCTCTTATGTTAGCGCTCTGACACCGAGTCTCGGCGGTGTGGGGTTTCAGGAGGCATACTCTTACTCCTTTGTAATCGGCATTGCGGTAACCAATCACTTGCAGTTAATCGAGTTTGGTACATCTGTTTTGATAACCTTGATTCAACGCAAATAATGTTCGTTTGAATATCTGTAAGGTACGCGGTTTTTAAGTTTGAACCTTTTGCAGACCTTAAGCGAGAAACCTGATGCATTCATTTAAATCAGTATTTAACGAGGACGCGTTTTTATCCATCGTCAAACAGCATCAAGTGCAGATTGCGCAGGAGTTAGCTGCGTTAAACCAACAGTTGCGGGCTGATCAATTATTTTTAGGTGTACGGCTAGACGAGCAGGTCAAAATCCTCGTTACTGCAGACAGTGATTCTGAGTCGGAGGGAATAAGTTATAGCCTTGTTGGTTCTCCATGTGAGCAAGTTATGAACGAGGGAGCCTGCAGCGTTGTCAAAGATGTACAGCTGAAGTATCCGAGAGACAAAGCGCTTAAGCACTTTTGTGCACAAGCATACCTTGGCGCTGGTATTTTCAATGAAAATGAAGATAACATCGGCATATTGGTCGCGCTTTTTACCACACCTCAGCCACATGTTTCACAGTGGTTATATACTTTTACTGTTCAAGCTAAACTGTTTGCAGCTCAAATTCAGAAATACTATCTTGCTCGGCGCACATGCCACCAACTGGCTTTGCTTGAAGCTGTTAGCGATATTTCAAATACAGGGGCATGGGAATATTACCCCGCGACAAACCAACTTTATTGGTCTGAGCAAACGTACCGTATACACGGCATATCCAAAGAGCAGCCAATGACGCCAGAACGCGCAATGTCGTTTTATTGTGAAGATTCACGGGAGCAAATCAAACGTGATTTCAATTTGTTGCTTAACAAAGGGCTCGGTTACAAAGAAGAATTTCAAATCGTAGACAATGATGGTCAGAAAAAGTGGGTTAGAACCTCGGGCAAAGTTGAACTTGGTGTTAATGGAGAACCCAAGCGTCTGTATGGTGCATTTGAAGATATCACTGAGCTTAAACAAGCGTTGGTCATTAGTGAAGAGCGAGCGGCGCGTATTCAGAATATCCTTAATAGTATAAATGATGCGGTTATCAGTATTGATACGGATGGAATCATACGTCATTGCAATGCAGTAGCATCACGCATTTTTGGGTTTTCTCAAGATGAGCTTATCTCACAACCCGTGGAGATCTTGATGCCAGAGCCTTATGCGACAAATCATAAGAAATATATGGTGCATTACGAGAACACGGGTAATGCAAAAATAATGGGTGTAGGGCGTCAGCTTCCAGCTATACGAAAAGATGGGTCAGTATTCCAAATGGAGCTATCTCTTTCAGAAAGCTTTGATATGGGAGAGAAGCGCTACGTTGGAGTGATTAGAGACATAAGTGAACGTCTTGAAGCACAAGATACTATTTACAATCTTGCCTATACGGACTCGGTTACCCACTTAAGAAATAGCCAGTGGTTTCAACAAGAGTTTCAAGACCTATTGTTGCGAGCTGCAGTGCGCAATGAGTATGTGCATGCATTACTGCTTGATATGGACAATATGGCCCAAATAAACACGCGCTTGGGATACTCTAACGGTAATAAAGCGCTTCAAGTTATCGCAGAGAAGCTTTTATTCACTATAGGCCACGACTACGAACTGTATAAGTTTACTAGTGATAGTTTTATCGTGTTGTCTAAACGAACGTTTAAAAAGCAAGAATTGCACTACTTCGAGCCCGCGCTTATTGAGAATGCCTTGTTGAATCCTCGTCACTTTGAAATTGAGTTGGAGGGCGTGCAGTGGCCACTTAGTGCGTCTTTAGGCAGTGCTATATTCGACCCACAGTCGCAGAATTTTGAACGAATAATTAGCGTACTAGAATTGTCGGTTAAGCGGGCGAAGGCATCGGCTCCCTTTGGGTTATGTCATGTATCTAATGACGGTATAGAAGAATTTGACCGATATGTGGCAATTAAAGACAAGCTTAAACCTGCGATTGAAAACGATGAACTATCAATCGTACTTCAGCCTCAAGTGAATGAGTATGGAGCGTTAACATCATTTGAAGCCTTGGTGCGCTGGCATTCTCCTGAACTTGGTTGGGTCAGCCCGTCAGACTTCATCCCTATTGCAGAGGAAAGTCACGTTATTTGTGATATTGGCAATGTGGTGTTAGAGAAAAGCTTACGAGCAATAAGCATGTTTATCAGAAAGGGTCTAGATGTCAGCATTGCTATAAACATAAGTGCGCGGCAAATCATATTGCCTGACTTCTCTACCTCCTTGTTAGAGAAAGTCAGACAGTATGCCATACCACCTCAATTGCTTATGCTTGAGCTTACAGAAACAGCACTTGTGATGGATATAGCATTAGTAAAACAAACAATGGTTGAGCTTTCACGTTATGGGTTTCGCTTTTCAGTAGATGATTTTGGTACTGGCTATTCGAGTCTTGCTTATCTTAAAGAACTCCCCATTAGTGAACTCAAGATTGATAAGTTTTTTGTCGATGATATATGCGAAGAAAACAGCGGCAAAGCATCTCAAATTGTTGATGCCATTATTGAAATGTCTAAAGCGCTAAAAGTAACTTGCATTGCCGAGGGGGTAGAAACGCAGGCGCAGGTGAACTATCTCACTGAAAGAGGATGTGAGCGATTTCAGGGGTACTACTTTTCAAAGCCGTTACCCGCTAAACATTGGTTGGAAAATGCTTTAATGAGATTTCCAACACGTAAGCAGGCTCTCTCAAAATTGTTATAATGTAACAAATTTGGTGTATGCTACACTCAACCGTTTTTTAAGAGATCGTATTCATGATAACCAGACGTAATTTCATTGTTGGTTCATTAGCTTTTACAGGGCTTGCCGCCAGTGCATTTGGAAAAAGCAGTCATCTTCCTGGAATGAAAACAACAAACGTTTATGGGGCGCTTGTACCAGACAGTCAAGGTCTCCTAGACCTACCTGAGGGCTTCAGTTATAAAGTTATCTCTCACCTGGCTCAACCTATGAGTGATGGGTTACATGTTCCCGATCGCGCCGATGGTATGGGGTGTCTACCCTTAAATGATGAACCAAATAAAGTCGCGCTTATACGAAATCACGAGCTACACCCTAAGCATGTAACAGCTCAGCCGACGTCGTTACAAAAGCACTCGACGCCTTTGGCGTATGATACCTACAACAATGGCATTGCATTACCCGGTGGTACAACAACGCTTATTTATAACATGAGCACACAGAAGGTAGAACGCGAGTTTGTCAGCCTAACTGGAACAGTGCGAAATTGCTCAGGTGGCATTACGCCGTGGGGTACGTGGTTGACGTGTGAAGAGTCGGTAGACAAACCAAATGGTATCGTCAATAAAGAACACGGCTATATTTTTGAAGTCCCTGCAAGTGCTGATAAGTTGATTGAAGCCAAGCCGTTAAAGGCCATGGGGCGTTTTAATCACGAAGCTGCGTGTGTTGATCCCAAAACTGGCTACGTCTATCTAACAGAAGACAGAGGAGACGGTTTGCTCTATCGCTTTGTGCCAAAAGAATATGGGAATTTACAAGCTGGCGGCGAATTACAAGCGTTAGTTGTTAAAGGTAAACCTCAATATGACACGCGAAACTGGGAAGCACCCTCTATGCCCCTGTCTACGTGGCTTGAAGTTGATTGGGTCACACTAGAAAATCCAGAGAGTCCAGAAGATGACTTGCGCGTGCAAGGATACGAAAAAGGAGCGGCACTCTTTGCTCGAGGTGAAGGGATCCATTGGGGAGATGGCGAATTGTATTTCTGTTGTACCAATGGTGGTGGTCAACAGCTGGGACAGGTAATGCGATTAACACCTTCGGACAACGGGGCAGATTTACTGCAATTATTTGTCGAAAGCGAAAATAAGAACTTGTATAACTTTGGCGACAACTTAACAGTATGCCCTAACGGTCACTTATTAGTGTGTGAAGACCAATATACCGATATCGTCGACAACCACTTAAGGGGCGTTACGCCGAACGGAGAAGTTTACAACTTTGCGAGGCTACACGCGCAAACTGAATTAGCGGGGGCGTGTTTTTCTCCAGATGGCGAAACCTTGTTCGTCAATATTTATTCACCCACCCAAACTCTTGCAATTACAGGTCCTTGGCTCAAGGGTTAATCGCATTATTCAATCTTTGGGATTAACTTTACTTGTTTTAATAGTTTTTTTAAATAATGGATGATGTGCTCACGATGAAAAGGAGAATGTTATGAGCACATTATTTAAAAAGCTAACTTCAACAAAAAAACGCCACGCTTCAATAGCTGACAACAGTGGCGTTCAAACACAGTGCAACTATGCAGATAACTACTATGGTGATCAAATTTGTGTTGCTGTTAAACCTATAAAACCTCGAATCAACTTCCACGTTGGTGTGCAGATATAGTGTATGTCGCGGGTAGTAGTCTTTTTCATTTAAGCACTCATGCTACGAAGGTTTAATAAAAAATGTCATGTTTCCCTCTTATAGTGAAAAGGGTGGTATTTATCACTTTAGGCACGCAGCATTCATAATTCTGTTCTGCGTGACGCTAGAGTACTTGCCTGTTTCTTGCTAGAGGTGGCCTTCATGAAGTTTGATTCTATTAAATCTCGGCTTGTGCTAATGACGCTAATTTGCGTGATGGGGATGGCACTACTCGTTGTTAGTCAGCATTATTTCACTCAGCGCCTGATAGGGTTAAATCAACAACGCGATGTGTTATTGCGGATGGGGCAAGACTTGCTTCAGATGCGAAGGCATGAAAAGGACTTCTTACTGCGCCATGATAGACGCTATTTTGAGAAGTTTGTCGCACAGTCAGAAACGTTTACCGAGAGGCTCAATACCCTTGTTCCAACGTTTAATGAATATCAACTGCCAATAAAAGATGTGGAAAGTTTGTCGATTTCAATCGATGCCTATGCTCGAAAGTTTCAGCAGGTTGTTTCGCTTCAAGAACGCATAGGCTTAAGCGGTGAAAAAGGGGTAAAAGGTCAGATTGCGGAACTAGAAGGAGTCCTATTATCCCGCTTGAAATCAACTAATTCGAACGTGCTGTTATCTCAACTTAAGCTTGCCGTGCGCAATTTTCAGCTAACACAAGAAAGCCAATATGCCCGACAACTCGATGCGCTCAGCCTATCGTTGTTAAATGCCAACGACTCAAATACCGGTTTGCTTGTAACACTCAATCAGTATCGGAATGCCTTACAATCCCTTGTCGATGGTTATATGGCATTTGGTCTTACTCACAATGAAGGGCTAAGGGGGAGTTTAGGCAAAGTGCACATAATGTTGAGTCACAACTCACGCTTATCGATACCGCGTTACAGCCCATTATTGAACAACAAGAAGCGCAAGTGCGTATATACAGTCTAGGTATTGCTGCGCTGACGTCTATCGTACTTATCCTGGTGTTGATCAAAAGCTTTGCTACATTCCATCGCGCTTTTGCTAACTTTGTTATGTTTTTTTATCGCTGCAAGCGGCAATACCAAAAAATTGATACGCGACAGCTTGGGTTTGCTGAATTCAAATCATTAGCCGAACTAGCAAACGAAATGGTAGAGTCACGACAAGATATTGAAGCGAGACTTGCGAGCGTTGAAGCTGAACTCGCCAGTAAAAAGGTAACGTAGCGCGTTTGGATGCGTCACATAGCCTCCAACAAAGATTCTTGAAAAGGTAACGCATAAATGAAATTTAATCGCTTAGGAACTAGCGACTTGAATGTGTCAGATATTTGTCTAGGCACAATGACATGGGGTATTCAAAATACGCAGCGCGACGCAGATGAGCAGATCGCTTTCGCGTTAGAAAAGGGGGTGAATTTCATGGATACGGCAGAAATGTATCCAGTTCCCCCCAATAAAGAAACCTACGGTGATACCGAGCGTGTTATAGGAAATTGGCTTTCTAGACACAAAGATAAGCGCTCTGACGTTGTGTTGATGACCAAAGTTGCGGGAAGCGGACTTCGTTATATTCGAGAAGGGGGCCCTATCACAGCAGAAGCGGTTACAACCGCCCTTGATGATTCTCTTGCCCGTTTGCACACTGACTATATTGACGTGTATCAGCTGCATTGGCCTAATCGTGTGACGCCACATTTTGGAAAACATTGGCCGGATAATGCAAACCCTACGCGTCTTGACCGTGACCAAGAAGTCGAGGGAATGCGAGATATTTTGATAGGTGTTAAGCGCGCCTTAGATTCTGGAAAGATAAGGCACTGGGGCTTATCAGATGACACGCCTTGGGGCATCCACACATTTTTGACATTATGCAGTGAAATGGACATTCCAAAGCCTGTGTCTATTCAAAACGAGTTTAGTTTATTACATGCTAAAGATTGGCCTTATTTGATAGAAATGTGCGAACTTGAAGGTATTGCTTACTTACCTTGGTCTCCTCTGGCAACAGGTATGCTCAGTGGTAAATACCAAGATGGCGCAAGGCCAGAGGGGTCTCGTTGGACACTCGCTCAGCGTATGGGGTTGTTTAGAGACAAAGGGCCAGCCCAAGCTGCAACAAAAAAGTATGTTGCGATTGCAAATCAGGCGGGTATAACACCATCGCAACTGGCACTTGCCTGGTGTCAACAAGTGCCGGGCGTTACGTCTACAATTATTGGGGCGACGACAATGGTACAGCTAAAAGAAAACATTGAAGCCTTTTCAATAACGCTCTCTCAAGAGACTCTCGATGAGGTTCATGATGTGTTTCGAGAGCATCCTCTCGGTTTCTAAGAAAAGCAGAGTGAATAAGAATGACGAGCCAAGGCTCGTCATTTTTGTGTCACATGTGCGTCATACTATAAATTTTTTAGTAAGTTTATAAGAAACTATGTCGACACTTGACCCTCAACTTACGCAACAGGCTGAGCTAGGTAAAAATCCTAATTGGCAGCGTTGGCTTTTACTCGCATTCTTGGTTTACGTCATGCTGGTGGCTGTCAGTATGATCGGTAGTGGGTTTAAATATGCCACTGGTGATCACGCGCGAGAGCTCTTCAATTTTGCCTCAAATCCAATAATGGGTTTAATCATCGGCATGGTATCTACGGCGCTGATTCAATCTTCCAGTACGGTTACGTCAATTATCGTAGGCATGGTGGCTGGAGGACTGCCCATTACCATTGCAGTACCCATGATGATGGGCGCTAATATTGGTACGAGTATTACCAATACTTTGGTGAGTTTAGGTCATGTAGCTCGAAAGGAAGAGTTCCAAAGGGCTTTCAATGCGGCAACCATTCACGACTTTTTCAATGTCCTCTCTGTACTTATTTTTCTGCCACTTGAGATGGCATTCGGTATTTTAGAGTACTTAAGTGGGCAACTGGTTGCCCTTCTACATACTGGGGATGCGTTAGGACTAAATGGAGTCAACCCCATTAAGGCGGCTACACAGCCTGTGACCGACCTTGCCACACAATCGCTACAGTTTCTGCCCTCTATTTATCCAGGCGTTGCTAAAATTCTTATAGGTATTGCACTAATCATGTTGTCTATCACCTATATGGGTAAAATTATGAAAACGCTAATGGTAGGTAAGGCCAAAGAGCTTCTTCATAAAAGTATTGGTAAAGGCCCACTGTCGGGCATTACATCAGGCGCTATTATGACCGTGTTGGTACAGTCTTCATCCACTACGACTTCCTTAATGGTGCCTCTGGTGGGAAGCGATATTCTAAAGGCCCGTGATGTATACCCATTTACGTTGGGCGCCAACATAGGGACATGTATAACGGCACTTATAGCAGCTCTGGGTGTAGTGGGGGTCAATAGCGGGTTTGCGCTGCAAATAGCGTTAGTTCACCTAATCTACAACGTACTTGGCGTAACGGTGATATATGGTATTCCTTTTTTACGTCAAATACCGCTTACTTACTCCTACAAACTTTCTGTTTTGGCTACAGAAAGAAAGGTATATGGTCTCGCCTATATTGGCGGTTTGTTTTTCGCACTTCCACTTTTCGTTATTTCTTTTGCTTAGCAAAAATTGAAGAATTCAAGTGCAGAAAAATCCAAATCACGTCGATTTTTATAGTGCTAAAGTCTTATGAAACGTGGAAAAACCTCGCAAGATCATAAGACTTTGGTCGCACCAAACGATATATCACGAGTATTTTTTTCGTTTTTATCTCACAATTAACTTGTTTAAAAAATGTTAAGTTTTCGTTAGCGGGTTGAGGGTGAGACTGAGTAGTTCGTACCTCTAGATTCCCACTAATAGAATAATTCAAACAGCTAGAGCTGTTTTTGTTGATAAAATTGGGAGAATCACATGTTAAAACGAATTGCAGCGTCGTGCGCATTGGTACTAGTCAACACGCCAGTTGATGCTTTTGAGTTTAGCTTTAAAGGCATGATCAAGCCTGAAGTTGTTACGTCGAACGAAGGGGTTGCCAGTTATGGTAGCGCTTATAGCCAAGTTGCACCTACCCATGCTCTTCGCACAGATATATTTAACGGCGCACCTGCAACTGACCAAGAAACCCGGTTTCTAGAGTCGGAGTCTACGTCTTTCCAAGCTGCGCAATCTCGTTTTTCACTCAATATGAAACACGAGAAAATCCGCGGCGTACTCGAGTTTGACTTCATCGATGGTGAAGATGGGTTCACCAATCAGACGGCCATTCAAGCGCAGGAACCAAGACTTCGACTTGCGACATTGTATTATGATTATTCCGATAGCCTCACTTTTTTTGGCGGTCAGAAGTGGACAACAGCAGCGGGCATAAAATCTAGCGGAAGCTATAACTGGATTGGTAACGCTTATCGTGCTTAGGTAATTCAGGGTTCTTGGCGATGGAGGTTGGGGCAACCTATAAAGTTGACGCGCTTACCATTACAGGTGCGTTGATTAAGCAAAGGCCGTAACGCAACGGCTGGTGGTATTAACGCAAACGAACTGGGTCGTATGCCAGGTCTTGCCTTAGACGTTAACTACAAATTCTCAGGCCACACTGTAGGTTTTGCTGGTCATTTTGCCACAATCAACTTCGAAGATGAGCCCGGCTTTACCGGCGGCGAGGACCAAGACGCTAACCTGATGAAGGTGTATACCACATTGAACTTTGGTGATGTCAGCTTTAATGCCGAATACTATTCTGGCGAAGCGCTAAACAACCAAAACGCATTGGGTGTCGCGCCTGCCGCACGCCTAAGTGGTGGTGTAATCAGAGAGAGCTTTAGTGAGAGCGGCTTCTTTACGTTTGTTAACTGGAAAGTCAGCCCTAAACATAATATTCGCGTGGGTTACGCGAGTGCTTCTGTAGACTCAGATGATCGCGCCAGACTTTCACTGACCGAGCTTAACAAAAACACCACCGCGTATATCAACTACGGATATAAAGTGACAAGCAGTCTAACGGCGTTTGCACAGTTTACGCACTTTGACACAGAGTACGGCGTAGACTTTGAAAGCTTTACCGCATCGGTTGGCCGAGCTGGCGTAGTGTTTAAGTTCTAACGCGACACAGTAAAAAAGCAAGGCGTGTATCAGTCACGCCTTGCTTATATTTATCATTTTAACAAACCCCACATTTCGTTATTGCGTGTAAGCTCCTGAGTTTATTCTGTTAAGACCAAAGTCTCATTTTGCTTTGTGGGTAGATGATTAGAGTGTTACAACATACAACAAAATTTTTACACTTTTGACGTGGAGACCATTTATGACCACAAGCAAAACTTACGCTGTACCCGAAAACATTCTTCAGTCTACGCACTTAAATGCCTCGCAATACGATGCAATGTACCAGCAATCTGTTGAGCAACCAGAAGCCTTTTGGGCCGAACATGCTGCAGCGTTAGAGTGGTATACCAAGCCTACGAAAGTCAAAAATACCGTGTTTGGTGATGACGATGTCTCGATCAAGTGGTTTGAAGATGGCGAGCTAAATGCTAGCTATAACTGTATTGATCGTCACTTAGCTGATAATGCAACAAAAGTGGCGTTCCACTGGGAAGGCGATTCACCAGAAGACAGTCAAGATATCACCTATCAGCAAGTTCATTATGAAGTATGCAAACTCGCCAACGCACTAAAAGAAATGGGCGTTACCAAAGGCGATCGTGTTGCGATTTATATGCCCATGGTGCCAGAAGCCGCTTATGCGATGTTAGCTTGTGCGAGAATAGGCGCGGTGCACTCAGTGATCTTTGGTGGTTTTTCACCAAACGCCATTGCCGATCGCATCAACGACAGTAGTGCAAAGGTCGTTATCACTGCTGATGAAGGGCGACGTGCTGGGCGAACTATCCCGCTAAAGGCTAATGTAGATAAAGCACTAGCAGGAAATGCTTGCCCTTCTATTACGCATGTTTTAGTGCACAAGCTGACAGGCGGCGACGTTGACTGGAATAGCCAACACGACGTGTGGTGGCACGATGCTGTCGAAGGGTGTTCTGCACAGTGCGAGCCTGAAGTGATGAATGCCGAGGACCCGCTATTCATACTTTACACATCAGGTTCTACTGGCACGCCAAAAGGCGTTGTGCACACTACGGGTGGATATCTGTTGTATTCTGCAATGACTTTTAAGTATGCCTTTGACTACAAAGACGATGATATTTATTGGTGTACGGCGGATGTTGGTTGGATTACCAAGCCATAGTTATATGGTCTATGGCCCTATGGTCAATGCTGCGTCTCAGGTATTCTTTGAAGGTGTTCCCACTTATCCGGATGTAAAGCGCATTGCGCAGGTTGTTGAGAAATATAAAGTCAATAGCTTGTATACCGCACCTACTGCAATTCGTGCACTTATGGCACATGGCGACGTGCCAGCTGAAGGCTGCGACCTTTCATCGTTGCGCTTGTTAGGTACAGTAGGTGAGCCAATCAACCCTGAAGCATGGGATTGGTACCATCGAGTTATTGGTAAAGGACGCTGTCCTATCATTGATACATGGTGGCAGACCGAAACAGGTGGCCACATGATACTGCCGTTGCCTGGAGCTACTGAGCTTAAGCCAGGTTCTGCTACACGTCCTTTCTTTGGCATTCAGCCTGCTCTATTTGATGCAGAGGGAAATGAGCTAGACGGTGTATCGGAAGGTAACCTTGTGATTAAAGATAGCTGGCCCAGTCAGGCAAGAACCGTCTATGGTGATCATCAACGCTTTATTAACACCTACTTCAGCGCTTACAAAGGTGTGTATTTTACCGGAGATGGTGCACGACGCGATGAAGATGGCTTCTACTGGATAACCGGTCGTGTTGATGATGTGCTTAACGTATCAGGTCACCGTCTTGGCACGGCAGAAATTGAAAGTGCGCTGGTGGCTCATCCTAAAGTTGCTGAAGCGGCTGTTGTCGGCTTTCCTCATGATATTAAAGGTCAGGGTATCTATGTGTATGTGACACCTAACGAAGGTGTAGATGCAGACGATGCGCTAACCAAAGAACTTAAAGGTTGGGTACGTCAAGAGCTCAGCCCAATCGCGACGCCAGATATGATTCAATGGTCGCGTGGCCTTCCCAAAACACGTTCAGGTAAAATAATGCGCCGTATTTTGCGAAAAATAGCTGCAAACGAACATGAACAGTTGGGTGATACATCGACATTGGCGGATCCATCGGTTGTTGATACACTGATTGAGGAGAGACTCAACAAATAATCAAGGACATAGATAATGATTACCCTTTTGATCGCCGATGATCACCCGTTGTATCGCGATGCTCTTAGAGGTGCATTGTCGCTGTCAATGCCTGCCTTAACGCTAAAAGAGGCAGGCGACTTGAATGCTACGGTCGATATTCTAAATAACGAGGATATCGACCTGTTATTACTCGACCTTCACATGCCGGGCAGCAATGATCTGTTCGGCTTGTTACATATCCGAAAGTTGTTCCCCGATATACCTGTTGCAGTGGTTTCTGGGACTGAAGATACCACGCTTATCTCAAAGATAATTAGCGTAGGCGCACTTGGGTTTATTCCCAAAACGGCCAGCGCCCATGATATCGCTAATGCCGTTGAAGCCATTCTTGATGGCGATGTGTGGTTACCCGATAACTTAAGTGAAAACGTAGATGAAGTTAATGAGGAATTTTCTGAGCTAGCAGACAAAGTAGCTGCGTTGACACCCTCTCAATACAAAGTGCTATGCTACATGCGTGATGGGTTGTTGAATAAGCAAATTGGATACAATCTAGATATTGCAGAGGCCACGGTTAAGGCTCATGTCACTGCAATTTTCAAAAAACTAGGCATCAACAATCGAACTCAAGCGGTTTTAATTGCCTCTCAACTCGAGCTTGAACCTCCGTCGCAGTAACTTAGGCGTTGTAAGCGCTCAATTACCCCTTTGGTCCTTCTCCTCAATATACTGTGCGGTTTCTATCGAGTGTGTGAATTCAGGTAAAAAGCGCTCAAGTGCAAGCTTACTTTGCTCACTTAATAGCGGGTTATCTATATCGATAATACGTCTGCCTTCTATTAAGTCCATGCTTTGTTGATAACCCTTTTGCTGTGTTAATAAGGTTTGAAACTTGCCTGTTTCAAAAAGTATGAGTAAACCTTGAGCAATTCTTCCCGCCAGTTGATGATTATCGCTTCCAACAAAAAAGAAAATAGGGCTGGGATAAGAGACAATAAGGTGTTCGTCGATAGCGAGACCTTGTGATAGCTGTTCATCAGCAAACTCTTCATTTATTTCCATGACACTTCTGGGAAACATGTCCGCAAAACCTTCAGAAACAATTCTAAAAGAAGCACGATAGGTGGTTTCCAACACAGGAATGTTATTGGCTTTAAATATACGAGTGTCAGGCCAGTCATATCCCATTACAGCACGAAATTGCTGCAGTTCTTCAAGTGATGTAACACTTTTTAAACGCGTATCACCTTGGCGCACAAAGAGAGCTCGCTTACCAAAAAGACCTAGCCATAATCGGTATGCGAATTGGAAGAAAATGTTGCTCGCGTTCGTGTGATGTCACACTCCAGGTGACATCTAGAGTATTGTGTTCAAGGCCTCTGAGCTGGCGATCTTGTGCGGTTTCTTGTGTGCTGACAATGAGCTCAAACGTGCCATAGTCTTGTGCAGTTACGTTAAGTGCTTCGGTTAAAAGCTCTTTTGCGTATGCGTACACAGCATCTCGCCCAGGGTGAATATTAGGCAGCCTCAGCACGCTATGTGGTAACTCTGGGTTAACCGATACCGGTTTCGCTTGCCCCTGCGCTTGCGCAGTAGCGTCATTGAGCGCTAAAGCTAACGCTCCAATGAGTAATCGTCGTGTAAGTCTTAGAGTCATTACAATGTCCGTATTTCATTCGCTGACTATTAAGTGCACCTTTAACTCCTTGGCGCACTTAAGTACAATACAAAGCTTGTTGTGAACTTTGTTTTCGTAGGTTGCGATCAAATACATAACATAGTTCACATTCTAGTCTTTACCAGTGAGCAGAAAGTCAAATTCAGGGTCTACAATAAACTGGCCGCTCATGGCTTCTCTGCCTAACAGCATTAAATACGTCATTTCTGAGCGGTCAGTGAGAGTAAGCTGAATATCCCACTGGTTCCCATCCATAATTATAGGCGTAATTATGACGTATCGCTTTTCTAATGTTGCGGTTGAACTTTTAACGCGCTTTTGGCCTTCAACACGGGCTTCACGACGGACAACACGTTCAACATCGTGAATGTCAGGGTGAATATCAAACTTAATCCACAGTTCATCATCCTTCTCAAACTCTTCAATGTTGTCGACATGAAGCGATGACGTGGCAGCACCAGTATCTACACGCACGTTGAGATCTGTTATCGCTAGATTTGGTAAATCGCATAGCTCGACCGCGCCTACAATTTTCTTGTTTTTCATAGGTTTTTTACCGATGTTATTCAACAGTGCCTAGTTGCGGAGGCAATAAGTTGTCTTGAAGCAACTCAACGTGCTCTGCAACTGTATCAGGTTCAGAGAAGTAGGCAATGTGGTAAACCGCTTCTCCTTCTTGCGTCAGCGGAATATTTTGTTTACCAATGACGACACCCTCGGCAGGGCTTTCTAAACTATCTAGGTAGTTGCCAAACGGGTCTGCAATTATTGCCAATTTATCACCCTTTTCAACGTGATCGCCAAGTTGCGCTAGGTGCGTTACAAAGCCGCTTTCTGGCGCTCTAACCCAACCACTTTGCCTTGCAATAAAACGTTCAATGCTGTGTCCCTTGCTGCGGCTTTTATTTAACATCCCCAAGTGACGCATGGTGTTAATGATACCCTTTACGCTTAGCTCGAATAGAAAACTCGTCGTATCGCAGCGCTTGACCTGCTTCGTATAATAAAATCTTTACACCGCTTTCACTGGCCGACTCTCTTAATGAGCCATCTCTTAACTCAGCATTAAGCAATACAGGTACGCCAAAAGCTTTTGCCATTTCAAGAACTTCTTCGTCATCCAAGTCAGCTCTAATCTGTGGCAAGTTGCTGCGGTGGATTGCGCCAGTATGAAGGTCGATACCCACGTCGCACTTGCTCACAATTTCCTTAAAAAACAAATTGGCAAGTCTGCCTGCCAGTGAACCTTTTTTACTTCCTGGAAAACTGC
Source organism: Alteromonas gracilis (assembly GCF_036870955.2). Lineage (GTDB taxonomy): Bacteria > Pseudomonadota > Gammaproteobacteria > Enterobacterales > Alteromonadaceae > Alteromonas > Alteromonas gracilis_A. Next base: position 3,797,872 of record NZ_CP145482.2, on the reverse strand, counting down.
GATTTAGGTCTCGCTTAGTCAGGCAAATAACGAGATTGGTTTAATACGCCGTACACGTTCACCATAGGCACGGCTATCAAGGTACCTCTAATGCGTGAAATCGATTTTGAGCGAATCAATCTGCCCACTATTTCAATACCATTTAACTCGTCACCATGAATAGCTGCGCTCACAAACATGGTGGGCCCCGGGCGCTTACCACGCTTAACATAAACCGGAATGCTCATGTTTGTCGCCGTATACAAAGGCGGCATTTCTAGCTCTATTTTCTTCGTCTCACCTGGCGCGATGTCTATGCCACCTATGTTGAGCACGTTTTTAACTGCGTTTTTTACCACTCACGTTTTCCTATTTCGAACATAGCGCTATTGCACGCCTAGCCTTTGCCACGGGTTTTTGTTTTATGTGGCTCAGCACTTTTCTCAATAAACTCAATGATCATAGCGGCAACATCTTTGTTGGTTGCTTTCTCGATGCCCTCAAGACCGGGAGACGAGTTTACTTCCATTACTACCGGACCATTGTTAGAGCGCAGAATATCGACGCCACAGCAGTTTAGCCCCATGGTTTTTGCGGCATCTACTGCGGTCTTACGTTCAGCTGGGCTTAAACGTACCAAGCTTGCCTGGCCACCGCGATGTAAGTTTGAGCGAAACTCGCCAGGCGCGGCTTGTCGCTTCATCGCCGCGACGACCTTACCACCAACAACAAAACAGCGAATATCGGCACCACCAGCTTCTTTAATAAATTCTTGCACTAATATACTGGCGTTTAGCCCCATGAACGCTTCAATGATCGACTCTGCTGCTTTTTGTGTGTCAGCAAGTACAACGCCGATACCTTGAGTGCCCTCTAGCAGTTTTATGACTACTGGAGCGCCACCCACGGTTTTAATGACGTCGTCAATTTTGTCAGGGTGGTGCGCAAAACCAGTACGCGGCATGCCAATGCCTTTTCTAGACAAAAGCTGCAGTGAACGAAGCTTATCCCGCGAGCGACTAATAGCGACAGATTCGTTGAGACTGTATGTTCCCATCATTTCAAACTGACGAACGACCGATGTACCGTAAAACGTCACCGATGCCCCAATGCGAGGAATAACCGCATCGTAGTAGGGAAGCTTTTTACCATGATAACGCACTGATGGTCGTGCACTTGTGATGTCCATATAGCAGTGCATTGTGTCGATTACATCTACCTCATGCCCGCGCGCTCGGCCTGCTTCAACAAGGCGTGAAGTCGAGTATAGACGTGGGTTTCTGGAAAGTATTGCGATACGCATTATTGAAAAGCCTGTAATTTGTATTAGATATTAGGATTGTCTATACCACGTTAGAACGTGGATATAATTTAGACAAGTATTTTTCCGCGCATACTAATGCAAGGTGCAAACGGTGTCTTACGAATAATTCTTGTTGTGTCGATTGTTTTTAATGCATGAAGTTATGCGATTTTCGCGATAGCATGAAAGAAAATTGATATGTCTTTTTTAGGTTTAGTGTAATGAATGAGTGGTGGCACGCGTTTTTGATGTGGTTAACCGAATACCAGTCGAACGTCGTGTGGAGCGGTGTGGTTTTGTTGATCTATTTGGCGACGTCGAGAAAGCTCCTGCCAAAACTTGAAACCAATATTGAAAAATCCAAGTTAAAATCCAGTAGCGCTATTAAAGGGCTGTTTGCTGCCAGAGTATTGGTTGCGACGCTGTCTGTTGCTTTGCTTCTACTAGCGTGGGGCATCGACTTTTCTGGCCTTTTGGTATTGTCGACGTCAATTTTGACCGTAACTGGCGTTGCCTTATTTGCGAGTTGGTCTCTAATCAGCAACATTACAGCGTACTTCATTCTATTAACTAACGTGGCCTACCGGCGTGGAAATTACGTGCGTATTTTGGATGGAGATAATTATATTGAAGGCGTCATTGCCGATGTGGGTCCCTTTAGCACTCGGCTGGTTACTGCTGACCGTGAGACATTAATGTATCCGAATAACCTCATATTAACGCGTCCCGTATTACTCAACCCAAAAGTTAAATGGGGATCAATGGGGAAAGTGATTTCGAAATCGGCGGTGGAAACTCCAGTGCAAAAAGTAGAAGAAAACAGAGTACCCGAAGAACTTTTAGGTAAATAATACATTCACTGTTCATTGGGCGATGACTATCGCCCTAACTCACGTTTTTCGCTTCTCTAATATAGCGCGTCATACTTTGCAATAAGGCTCTAAGCTTTGCTTAGGTTTCAAAGGCTTAGATAAGAAATTAACGCCCTGAGCTTTGCATTGTGTGACCAAACCATCGTCCGGTGTTGCGGTAATAAGTGCCGCTGGCACGACAACGTTCAAACGAGCTCTTATCTCCTCAATTAGTGCAAGTCCGTTTTTCTCATCATCGTGACTAAGCTGATAATCCATTAACAAAATCTGTGGCTGTATGGTTTCACACAACGTTAGTGCGTCTTCCCAATTGTTTGCCAGTGCAACGTTGACACCCCACTTAGAAAGTAGAGTCTGCATGGCGTCTAGGTTTTCTTTTTGATCGTCCACACAAAGCACATTCATGCCGCTGAACGTCGTATTTTTGGGTTTCGAGTGTTCACTAGAAAGCGCCTTTGGCTGCGCTTTAGTCAGAGAAAAAGAAAAACAGCTTCCCTTACCAACATCAGAGCTTACTTGTATATCACTGTTAAGCTGCAAGCTTAAGCGCCGGACCACACCTAAGCCTAAACCTAGGCCATGCTCTTTGCTGTCATTTATACGTACAAAGTCGCCAAAAATACTGCCTTTCTTTTCGTGCGAAATACCAATGCTTGGTGTCGATAATTTTAAAATGTACAACATTGCCCACAGGCTTTACGGCAAATAATACTTTGCCTTTTTCTGTGTATTTAACGGCATTTGACAACAGGTTTTGTGTAATACGGTACAAATATGTCTTGTCAGCAGTTACCCAGCATGGCCGAATTCTTGCGCTAAACTGCAGGCCCTTTTCTTTTGCTCGCATAGCCATTTCATCAACAAGAGGGGCAAGCAGTAATGTGACGTCAACTGCCTCTAGTTCAGGTTTCATTTCACCCTGATCTAAGCGTGCAATATCCAGAAGCGTCCCGATAAGATTTTCACTGGAGGTAACGCTGTGATTAAGCTTTTGAATAATGTCGTGGGCCGCATCAGAAAGCTCTTGCTCTTCCAATGCACTGGCATATAGCTTGGCTGCGTTAAGGGGCTGTAAAACATCATGGCTGGCTAAAGCTAAAAACCGCGTTTTACTGGCGTTGGCATCTTCTGCGGCCTTTCTCGCCCTTATCAACTCTTTTTCTGCTTCAGAGCGGCGCTCAATCTCAAGGCGTAGTTCGGCGTTGATGGAATGAACTTCTTCTGTACGCTTCTTAATTCTGGCTTCTAAGTCGATATTGGACTCTTCCAGTGCTTGTTGAATTTCAACGTGGCCTGTAATGTCGTTAAAGCTGGTAACAAAGCCCCCACCAGGTAACGGATTGCCAACCATTTCAATGACGCGACCATCTTTGCGTTGACGCGTAAAACGATGGGGCATGCCAGATCGCAAGTGACCCAAGCGTTTCTCTACTTCCGCTTCAACATTATCAGTGCCAAATTCGCCCTGCGATGCGTTAAACCGAATAAGCTTTTCTATGGGAGTACCCACTGCGAGCAAGTTATCAGGGTAGGGGTATAAATCGGCATAGCGCTTGTTCCACGCTACCAAATTAAGGTGTTTATCGACGACGCTTATGCCTTGATCCATATTCTCTAGCGACGTTAACAGTGCGGTCATATTAAACTGCATGGCCTGCGTGGTATCGTCGAAAAAGTTAATGATTTCTGTGAAATCCATTTTTTTACCGCGCAACGCACTATCTAGAAGCACTTTAGCACTAGATGCTCCAATTACTCCGCCAAGAGCGCGCTCGCAAAACGATAAAAATGCCTCATCGGGCTTGGCTTCATGCTTTAGCTCGCAGTGATTAAGTTGTTTGTATTGATCGAGAAGTTGCTCACATCGACCTGTTCCCATAAAGGTCGACAATAAGGTAATGAGATCTGAAACGGTAACATTGGTAGCCTGCGCTTTAACGGTATTGTTAGCCGAAATAGCGGGAGATACGAAGGCTTCGGCCTGAATGCGGTCGATAAGTCGCTGCGGCGCAAACCACGAAAATATGGCGTAGACAAACGTATTAGCTGCCAAACTTATCATCGCTCCTTGGCTAATGAGTTCATTCTGCTCCACTTGTGAGACTTGGTCACTCACAATAGGGAGAACAAGCCACAGCACCCATATTACAAGTCCAATCATAAGGCCTGCATATACGCCGTGTGCATGTGCTTTCTTCCAGTATAGACCACCTACGATGGCAGGGAGCAATTGAATGACTAAAGAAAAAGCGATAAGGCCAATAGAATGTAAAGAGCGACTTCCTGTCATCTGATGATGATAGAAAAACGCCATAAGGAGAATAAACGCAATAACGATACGCCGAATAAACCTGATTCTACTTGAAAGGTCTTGTTTGCTATCAGCTTGGTCGCTGAATGCAAGAATGCGCGGCAGAATTACATCATTAGTTAACATGGTACTGAGTGTGAGCGTGGCAACTATGATCATCGCAGTAGCTGCTGAAAGCCCTCCCACAAAAACGATAACCTGAAGCAAGGTAGACTGTGAAAATACCGCTAATGAAAGAACATAAAAGTCGGGCTCAATGCCTGTATCACTAAATATTGCTTTACTGACAATGGCGATAATTGGAATTACCGCTGAAATTATGGTCAAGTAAAGGGGGAATAGCCACCTTGCCGTGCGAATGTGCCCTAGACTTAAATTATCAATAATCGCCACGTGGAATTGGCGAGGCAAACAGATAATTGCTGCGGCTGCCATAATGGTTTGTGCAACAAAAGAAAAAGAACCGAATTGGGATAACGCGGCTTCGTTAACAAAGCTATCGAAAAAAGGCCCTGTTTCTGTTCGCTTCCACGCGCTATAGCCGACAAATGCCACCAACACGAGCGCCAGCAATTTAATGGTCGACTCAAAAGCAATGGCTAACATCATGCCCCGACGATATTCGGTCACGTCTGCTTGACGTGTACCAAAATAAATTGCGAAAACGGCGATAAAAGCTGTTGCAGCGAAAATAATCACGTCGCTATTGGACTGTTGAGTCAGTAGCTGAAATGTTGCGCCAACGGCTTTGAGTTGAAGAGCGATGTAAGGAATTGTAGCAAGTAGCGCAATAAGCGTGACAACAAGTGCTACGGTTTGACGCTTGCCGTAGCGTGAGGCAATAAAGTCTGAAATAGTCGTAATATGCTGCTTTTTGCTTACCAAGGTCATTTTGTAGATGAACTTGTAACCTAAGGCGTACACCAATATTGGGCCCAGCATAATGGGGAGGTAAATCCATGTGTCTCGACTTGCCTGGCCCACCATGCCAAAGAAGGTCCAAGCGGTACAGTAAATGGCGAGCGCCAGTGAATAAATTGCCGGGTGAGAAGTAATTGCGCGCGCTTTCTGCGAATTTTTCTCACCCCAACTGGCGAGAGAAAAAAGCAAAAAGAGGTACAGCACCGCCAGTGTCACCCAACCAAATACCATAATTTTCCTTTAACTATATTTTAACAACTTAGTGTTCATTATAAACGTTTCGACCATAGTCTTACCTACGACCATGGTCTCATTTTGAATTCTCATAGGCAGGTCTAGAGTAATACGCGAGCTCCTAAATGCTTGACTTTGCTGTTAAGGAAGAGGTTTTCATTAATTTCCACTTCGCAGCAATAACGTTAATAAAGCCGGGCGTTAGGAAAATGTAAAAACATAACAACTAGTTAACCTGACATGAGGGTGAAACAATGGCATTTAGAAACGAAGAGGACAAAAAAGCATACTGGAAGGAGAACCTTTCTCTCCTTGGTAAGCTTTTGGTCGTATGGTTCATCGTATCATTTGGTGCTTAAGCATATTGTTTGTCGACGCACTGAACGAAATTCAATTCTTTGGCTTTAAACTGGGCTTCTGGTTTGCTCAGCAAGGCGCTATTTACGTATTCGTTGCTTTGATTTTTGTCTATATGGCAAAAATGAACGCTATGGATAAACGCTACGGTGTAGACGAGGAGTAAGCCATGGACGTTCAAACACTCACATTTATTATTGTTGGTGCGTCTTTCGCACTATACATTGCAATTGCAATTTGGGCACGTGCAGGCTCAACAAATGACTTTTATGTAGCGGGTGGCGGTGTTCCACCTATGATGAATGGTATGGCAACTGCTGCCGACTGGATGTCTGCTGCATCGTTTATCTCAATGGCAGGCCTTATCTCATTTATGGGGTACGACGGTGCGGTTTATCTTATGGGATGGACCTATGGTTATGTACTGTTAGCATTGTGTCTAGCACCTTACTTGCGTAAGTTTGGTAAGTTTACGGTACCTGACTTTATTGGCGACCGTTATTACTCTCAGACAGCCCGTACGGTAGCGGTATTCTGTGCTATTTTCGTGTGCTTTACCTATGTCGCGGGGCAGATGCGCGGTGTCGGTGTTGTATTTAGTCGCTTCTTAGAAGTAGACATTGTAGCTGGTGTTGTGATTGGTATGGTCATTGTTTTCTTCTATACCGTGCTTGGTGGTATGAAAGGGATAACCTATACGCAAGTTGCACAGTACTGTGTACTTATATTTGCCTACATTGTGCCAGCGGTTTTCATTTCAATAATGGTAACAGGTCATATCCTTCCTCAAACGGGATTCGGTGCTACGCTTGCTGACGGTTCCGGCATGTACATGTTACAGAAGCTCGACATGCTGTCCGTAGAACTAGGCTTTAATGAATATACCTCGGGCACAAAGTCTACCATTGATGTGTTCTTTATTACCTTTGCGCTTATGGTAGGTACAGCGGGTCTTCCACACGTTATTGTTCGTTTCTTTACAGTTCCAAAAGTTGCTGATGCACGTAAATCGGCAGGTTATGCGCTTGCGTTTATTGCCTTGCTATACACTACGGCTCCTTCTCTTGCTGCGTTTGCTCGCGTGAACATGATTGAGACAATCAACGGTTCTGAAATGACGGGCACGAGCTATGCAGAAGCGCCATCATGGATTAAAAACTGGGAGCAAACTGGCCTAATCGGTTTTGAAGATAAAAACGGCGATGGCAAGATGTTCTACTCAGGCGATGAGCGCAACGAAATGAAAGTTGACCGCGACATTATGGTATTGGCGAACCCAGAGATTGCAAACCTACCTGCATGGGTAATTGCATTGGTTGCTGCTGGTGGTGTTGCCGCTGCATTGTCGACGTCTGCAGGTCTGTTGTTAGTAATATCGACCTCGGTGTCACATGACTTGTTGAAACGAAACTTTATGCCAAATATCACCGATAAAGCCGAACTCATGTATGCGCGATTAGCTGCAGGGGTGGCCATTGTGATTGCAGGCTACTTCGGTATTAATCCGCCAGGGTTTGTCGCGCAGGTGGTCGCCTTTGCCTTCGGCTTAGCGGCATCCAGCTTCTTCCCTGCAATAATCATGGGTATTTTCAGCAAGCGTATGAATGATAAAGGGGCAATCTCAGGTATGATTTCAGGTCTGGCGTTTACCGCTACCTATATTATCTACTTCAAGTTTGTTAACCCTGCGGCGAATACGCCAGACAATTGGTGGTTTGGTGTGTCTCCTGAAGGTATTGGTACGCTTGGAATGGTAGTGAACTTTGTAGTGGCATTCCTAGTGTTCAAAGTAACCGATGAAGCGCCAGAAGAGATCCAAGAACTTGTTGAAAGTATTCGCTATCCAAAAGGTGCGGGCGAAGCGTCTGCGCACTAACATAGTGAGACATTAACGTTCTATACGACCAACCTACTGGCGAAAGCGAGTAGGTTGGTTTTTTCTTTTATGTAAGGCTCATTTGGTTTAGGAACTGTTATATGGCCGCAATTGCAAAACAGATTGAGGACTTTCTTGCTACGTCTGCGCCTTTTGACAATCTTGATGACGCGCAAAGATCGGACCTTATTAAACGTGCAGAGTTGATCTATCTCACTGCTGATAATGCATTGGAACTAAGTAAGCAGTCACCTAAGCTCTACCTTATTCAAAGTGGACAATTCTCTGTTGAGGATGGTCAAGGCCCTACGCGTCATCTTAGTGAAGGCGACTACTTTGGCTACCCCGCTATTATGGATAAGCAAAACACTGCGCTAAAAGTTAATGTTGATAGTCCAGGCCTTGTATTTTGCTTTGCCGCAGAGCTTATGAAAGCGCTGTTAAATATCGCTTCTATTGGCAATTTTTTTATGGGGCTTCGCAATAATGCCCTTCAAAACAACGCTATTTCCGACAGTAACTCTATGTGGCTTTATAAAGGCCTAACTGATGTTATAAGTAAAGCACCTGTTTCTGTTAATCACGATACGCCGATATCGGACGCTGCCATGTTAATGACAGAGCAAAAGGTGTCTTCGTTACTCGTCACCGAGGGTAACAAACTGGTGGGGATTGTTACCGATAGAGATTTGCGCTCTCGTGTTGTGGCACTGTCGCTAGATACACGTTTACTCGGTTAATGACATAATGACCCGTCAACCCACACAAATAAACGGAAATAGCACGTTATTCGATGCCATGGCATTGATGACCGAAAAGAACATTCATCACCTGCCTGTAATCGACGCTCAGTCTAGTCATCCCCTTGGTATGATCACCGCAAGCGATATCATTCGTCACCAACGCGGAAATGTACTGTTTATTATTGGTGAATTATCGAAAGCGGAAAATCTGTATGAATTGACACGGTTGTCATGGCAGTTGCCGCATTATTTTTCTGCCCACGCGAAACGAGCTGGCGACTTCGACATTGCGGGAAAAATTTTATCGCAGGCCACTGACATAATGACTCGTAAGCTGATTGGTTTCTTTCAGCAAGAGCATGGAAAAGCCCCCATGATGTTTGCGTGGTTGGTATATGGCTCACAAGCCAGAGAAGACCAGACAATGGGGTCTGACCAAGACAATGGCCTTCTTTTAGCAAAAGAGCCCAATGCTCAACAAGCGCAATATTTTGCCGACATGGCAGGGTATGTGTGCAATGGATTGGCAAAGTGCGGTATCAAGCTCTGCGATGGAAATATTATGGCAAGTAATCCAGCGTTGAGGTTATCAATTGACGCAGCAGTTGAGGAGGCAAAGCAATGGGTTAAGGCGCCAACGAAGGACGCTATTATGCATTTTAATATCTATCTTGATGTACGCTGTGCTGCAGGTGATAGTAGTTTATTTAAGGCATTGCAAAAACGCCGCGCCCCATTGCTACAGCAAAAGATGTTTTTAGCGGCATTGGTGCGCCATAGCAATGACGTTGCTGTGCCACTTTCTACGTTCCAGCGGTTTACTTATGAAAAAGGCCGTAAACAAAAAGACAGCATTGATCTTAAAACACGCGCAGTGGCGCTTATCAACAACATTGCGAGGATCTATGCCTTAGCTGATGGCATAGCTTTTCCCAATACCCTTGCTCGTCTTGAGGCCTTGTCTGACAGCTCTCAATTGTCTAAACGTGATGCGGCTAATTTGCGTGATATTTGGCTTTTTTTGAACAGACTGCGTTGGCGCCATCAACTCGAAAATAAGGTCACAGATAACTGTGTATCTGTGGCGTCTTTATCTTCGATCGAAAAGCATCAACTTAAAGCTGCCTTTAAAGCCATTGAGCGCACCAATCAGGCCATGGTAATGAAGTTCTCTGGAGGAATGGGATGATATCGCGGCTATTGTTGTCTCTTTGGCGCCGTGTCACACCTAGCGCCGCAAGAATAGAGGGAATAAATAGTAAGGTCTTAAGTGAGTGTAAGTTTGTTGCAATAGATTTAGAGCTCACATCGCTAAACCCTAGCACTACCTCTATTACATCAATTGGCTATGTTGAAGGGATAAACGGGCGTGTCGACCTATCTACGTGTGGTTATAGTGTCATCAATACTTCTGCTGACTTAGGTCAAAGCCCTGTTATTCATGGATTAACCCAAGATGTGCTATGTCGCGGCAAAAGCTTACTCGACGCTATGAATACACTTGTACCGATATTACAAAATACAGTACTTGTTTTTCACAATGCGAATTTAGATTTAAGCGCCCTTGATAATGCATTTAAAGCCCTTGAATTGCCCGAGATGGAAATTGTCTATATCGACACGCTGAAACTAGCGATTTACCAGCTAAACAAGCAACATCAGATTTTGCCAAGTGATAGTGCTACGCTAACTGTATGCCGACAGCGATTAGACTTACCGAGCTTTCCAGAGCATAACGCCTTAGATGATGCATTGGCTACGTTAACGCTCTTCTACGCACAGCTTACGCAACTTGGGGTGACTCAAGCTGATACACTTAACGTACTTTCTCATACTAAAGCGGTTGGACGTTATCGTTTGGGCCGTGTTTGACGTGGTAAACGACCTGAAGGGGAGTTGAGGATAGTCAAAAAAAACAGCGACCTTTAGTCAGGTAGCCGCTGTTTATTTGAGCTAAGATTTAGCTATAGCTTAATGACTTTGCGTCAGCTTAAAGTTGAAGTGCCACTTCTTGCGGCAACAGCACTTTGTCGATGACGTGAATGACACCATTTTGTGCGTCAACGTCTGCCTTTATGACATTGGCATTGTTTATCATTACGCCGCTGCTGTTTGCTTCTATGTTGACTTTGCTTCCTTCTACAGTAGTGGCAGAAGATAGCTTCACAACGTCTTTGGCTTTTACTTTTCCTGCAACCACATGGTAACTAAGAATACTCACTAGTACTTCTTTGTTCTCTGGCTTTAATAGCATCTCAAGTGTTCCGTCTGGCAATGCGGCAAATGCGTCGTCGGTTGGAGCAAAAATGGTAAAAGGGCCATCTCCTTTTAAGGTTTCAACCAAGCCGCCTGCTTTTACTGCAGCAACCAAAGTAGAAAACATATCGTTGCTGGCAGCAACATCGACAATGTCGTGATGCTTGGATGCGTTATGATGGCCTGCATAAACCGAGTGTGATAAAAAACGCAATAGCGAAAAGACTGAGTAACTTTCTCATGATTTTTTCCTTCATTAAGTGAGTAGGGTGCAGAGATGTACAAACAACAACCAATCTCATACCACCGTCTCTACGGCACAATTTCAAAAGTCGATGATTAACTATCTTTAACAAGCACATAAACACAGACCAGCGGTGGAAAATACGCGATAGAGCGATAAGTGGCGTAAAATATGAGATGTAAAAAAAATGTAAAAGTGTAACTGGTGACTATAATTAAGGTCTCGAGTAAGTAGAGGTGCCCATGATGAATACTCGAATCCTATTTGTGCTGTTAGTCAGCATTTTGTTATACGCATGCCAGTCAACCAGCCATGCCCCAACGGCAGCTTCTCCAACGTTGTTAGATGACTCATTGTTCCCTTCACATGCATTGTTCCCCGTAGAGACCCCTGAAGAAATATTCCAGCTAGACGATGAGGCTAAACACTTCGCGCAGCGAGCAGTGCATGGAAGTAGTGTGTCAGAAAAGAACGTAAAGCGGCTTGTAACGTCTATTTTCAGTTGGACAGAGCATGGTGTTTTGTACAGAAATAGCGCTAACACTACTGCAAATACTACATTTCACAACAAGGCTGCTAACTGTTTATCTCTATCCATCATGGCATTTGCCTTAGCCGAGCACGCAGGGTTAGATGCGACCTTTTATGAAGTTGAAATTCCAGAGTATTGGACTCGGCGCGAAGGGTTTAGCCTACTAAATGGCCACATAAATTTGCGTGTTTCTATACCTGATGAGCCATTGTTAGTCTCAATTGGGTCGTCCTATGCTGATATCGACTTTGACCCACAGATGATACAGCGCTCGTTCCCAAGAAAAGCGGTGTCAAAAGATAAAGTCTTGTCGATGTTTTATAACAACAAAGGCGCTGATGCACTTGTTGCCAATAGTTATACAAGGGCTTACAGCTATTTTCGAAGTGCAGCAAAGTTGTCTCCGGATTTACAGCAGAGCTGGGTAAACTTAGGTGTGCTTTATCGAATGGTTGGCGCTTATGAGCAAGCAGAGTTGGCCTACAAGCATGCGCTTTCAATCAATGACGGACATTTAACGGCTTGGGAAAACCTTGCCATTTTATATATTCATCAAGACCAAGCATGAAGAGGCTAAGACCATCACTAATATGGTAGAAGCAAGACGACGTTCAAACCCCTACTATCACTATATTTTAGGTGAGCAAGCCTACGATGAGGGAAAACTGGCCCAGGCGATTGAGCATTATCAACGCGCACTGCGCATTAATGATACGCATCACGAAATTTTGTTTAGTATAGCCAGAACCTATCATCAGATGGGAGATGTAAGTAATGCGCAGCGTTACTTAGAAAAAGCAGTGAGGCATTCATCAAACGAGCAGGATCGCACGCGCTATATGTCAAAGATTGCAACCATAGCAAGCACATAGACACGCAAAAAAAAGCCGCAGACTAGCTGCGGCAAAGAATAACACTACAAAAGGAACTTAATTTATATAACGCCCAGCTCACGAAGGCGCTCTTGCAGGTATGACCCCGCAGTATGACGTTCTGAAAGAACAACATCTGGTCTAGGGTGTAAAAACAATGGAAGCGAGATACGAGATTTCGTCATATCAGCGCCATCTGGGTTTACAACCCTATGAGTAGTTGATGGGAAGTAATGGCCAGATGCTTCTTGAAGCATATCGCCGATGTTTACGATTAAGTTTCCAAAATCGCAAGGCACTTCTAACCAGCTACCGTCTTTAGCTTGTACTTGCAAACCAGGCTCGTTCGCTGCAGGTAGGATAGTAATCAAATTAATATCTTCGTGCGCAGCGGCGCGGATTGCATCTACTTCTTCATCACCCTTAAGCGGCGGATAATGCAAAATACGTAGTAATGTTTGATCAGAGTCTTTGATCATGTCGCCAAGTGGCTGACTGTATTTTGCACCTACCTCAGCAGGTGAGTGTTTCTCTATCCACCCAAGTAGCTCTTTTGCTAGCGCATTGGCCTCAGAGTAATACTGAGAAATCTGCGGTAGCAATGACTCAGGGCACTGGCCCCAAGGGTAGTAGTGGTAGTACTCTTTAATATCTTTTTTCGTAAAGCCTTTTGCTACCTCAGAGACACTCTGAGGGAAAAAGCCATCCTGCTTACCTTTGTTGTACAGGTAATCATTCTTCTCTTCACTGTCGAAGAAACCCTGCCAGTTATCGTAAATACCTTGAACCAATGACTGCTGGATAGGGTGGTTTTTCAAAACCCCGAACCCTGTCTCGCGAAGCGACTTCACGAATTCTTCTTGAGCGTTTTCCGCTTGGTAATCAACAGCAACTAATTGCATAACTTTATCCCGTATATTTTAACTGCGGCATTATAAAGGTAGACGGGCTACAGAAAAAAGTCGTGGAATTGATACAAATCAACCCCACGAAGAATTTGTGCGTAATTTACATAAACCTGACCAATTAGTCTAGTAAAAACTTGACCAATTAGTCTGTTTTAACAAATTTTAACCGAGAGAGAGGTAAAAGCCCGCTAGTGCGGCACTCATCAAGTTGGATAACGTTGCAGCAATAACAGCCTTTAATCCCAGTCGCGCAATTTCTTTTCTGCGTGTTGGTGCCATGGCACCAATTCCACCCATCAAAATAGCGATAGAAGAGAAGTTTGCAAAACCACAAAGTGCAAAGGTGATAATGGCCTGAGACGCTTCAGATAGCTGTGATTGGTTTTCCAGGAAATTGAGGTAAGCAACAAATTCGTTGACCACCATTTTCTGACCAATGAAGCTACCTGCAAGTTGTGCTTCCTCCCATGGTACGCCGATTGCCCATGCGAGAGGTTGAAGCACATAGCCCAGGATCCCTTCAAACGTTACGTTTTCATAGCCGAAAAGCGCTGCTGTCCAGCCCACAAGGCCGTTGAACATCGCGATAAGTGCTATGAAAGCAAGTAGCATGGCGCCTACGTTTAACGCAAGCTGCATGCCTGATGCTGCGCCACTTGCGGCAGCATCAAATACATTGGCGTAGCCGGTATCTTCCGCATCTACGTCATTCAAATTTTCATTGGGTTTACTCGTTTCTGGCAAAATGATCTTTGCCATCAATAAACCACCCGGTGCAGCCATAAAGCTGGCGGCTAGTAGATATTTTAAGTCAACGCCCATACCTGCGTAGCCAGCCATAACCGAGCCAGCGATAGAGGCGAGGCCGCCCACCATAATGGCAAATAGCTCAGAGCTGGTCATGTGAGGAATAAACGGACGTACCACTAACGGCGCTTCAGTCTGTCCCACAAAAATATTCGCCGCTGACGACATTGATTCTGGGCGGCTTGTGCCCAGCGCTTTTTGTAAGAATCCACCGATTACCTTGATGATGACGCCCATCACTTTAAGGTGATAAAGCACGGCAATAAGTGCCGAGAAAAACACAATCACTGGAAGTACATTAAAGGCGAAGATAAATGCAATAGACTTATCGCCAATTGGACCAAACAAGAAGTTAATGCCTTCTTGACTGTAGGCGATAATGTTGGCGACAAATTGCGTTGCCTTTAACAATACTTCTTTACCAGGTTCAGAATAAAGGACGAAAGCACCTACCGATGCTTGGATAGCAAAAGCGCCCCCCACCGTACGCCAATTAATACTGCGCTTCGCCGATGATAATGCGAAGGCAATAGCCAACAGGAGCGCGATGCCCAATAAACTAACCATATGTGAATTCCCTTACAGAAGCGCTTGCTGAATGTGTGATTTGATCACATCTAATGCGATTTGATTTTTTCCGCCTTGTGTTACCACAACATCAGCCGTAAACCGACTTGGTTCGATAAACTGGTGGTACATGGGTTTTACTGTTTCTTCATACTGTTTTGCAACAGATTCGATACTGCGTCCACGCTCTTTCAAATCGCGCATCATTCGACGCATCAAACAGATATCAAGTGGTGTATCGATAAAGATTTTTACATCATACAAAGGCAGCAAGTCTGTGCGTGCTAACAGCATGATGCCTTCCAAAATAATAACAGGCGCAGGATTTAGTCGCTCTGTTTCTGGAAGTCGTGTGTGTGTTTTGTAGCAGTAATGTGGGTAGTCAATTGGCTGACCATCACGCAACGCTTGAAGATGGGCCTTCAACAGTTCATGTTCAAATGCGTTAGGGTGATCATAGTTGTTCTTTTCACGTTGCTCCATGGGCAAGTGGTCTTGAGCGCGATAATAATGGTCTTCGCGCAGCACTTGCACAGGGCGGCCTTGCGCACTGAATCCGTTGAACAAATTTTTTGTAAAAAGAGACTTTCCAGAGCCAGAAGCTCCAGAAATGGCAATAATTAATGGCGATTGCATAGTACTATAAAGCTGGTTTTCTTGGTGCAAAGATACGCGTTTAGGCCTCGCGAATCAATGTTATATTCACAAGATCTTCGTTTTTGGATCGGTCTTTGCTTCTACTTTATTGAATTTTCAAGGCGTTGCAGTACGTTTGAAAAATCACAAAAAGTTTTCCAAGTGGTCAGTTTTTTGATCTATTGTTTGAATCAATTACCAATAATTTCAATGTCCTCTAGTTTAATATCGGGTAACGCATAAGAATGTTGCTTTGACCGTGAGCCTTCGCCTTGGGCTCTAGGTGGATAATAAATTTCTTTTTCTTCGCTGTAGGCAGAAAATACCTCATCTAATGCAGCGCGTATTTCGCTTAGCGTTTTATCTAAGTTTGCATTGAAGTCAGGTCGTTTGCGTTTCGTGTGCCCAAGTTCAATAAGGCGGCCAAAGCTCTTGTTTGCGAGAACAAGGAGTTCATGTGGTACGTCTTTATGTGGAGGAAGGGGTTGGCTTGGGTTTTCAATACAGTATTTAACTAGAGCAGTGTAGAAGCAAAGCGGTTTGTTCTGTAATGCTACGGCCTTTTCATCAATACCGTTGGAAAGCGTTTTGTCTTTCAGGTTAATAATGAGTTTAGGAACGGGAGGAAGTACCTCCTCTTCTGCAAGTGAAGATTTTCTGCGTCTTTTGGTAGCCAAGGCAAAAAGCGGTAACACAATAATTGATGCACCTAATGCGAACCAGCTAAAGCCTAAGCCACTAAATGGTGACATGCTTCGCAATTCAATCACTATATGTTGCTCAGCGTTCATAAGCAGCATTGATGAAACAACCGGATACTCGTCAAATTGCTGTGAACGGGTTTCCACTTCCTGAATATGGCTAACTAAAACGGGGTAACTTTCTTCTTGTAGCGCTTTATTTAGCCTATCGATGTAGCGATAAATAGCAAATTGGTTCACAGGCGTATTTAACGTGTCGTTACCTACATCTAAAAATGCGCTATCTAGGCTAATTCGTAGTTCAACCTTATCTTGTGCTTCGTGAATGTCTGCCTTAAACGCCGCGTATTGCCCAATAAGTGCAATAAAATGAAAACTAGCGAATAGCAGTACCCAATTCATAAAGATACGATACGGTTTTTTCAATCTAGGCATGTTCATTTATTACACCCCGCTTCCAGTGTAATATTTTTGTAATATGGGCGGGGGTGCGCCATTGCTATTTCATGTACTACTGACTGCATCGCACAAAATAAGTCGGTATTTTGGGTCTGCATCTTTAAAAACCACTGCATACCGCTAACATCTTCTTGCAAAGGCGTAGCGTAATTTTTTGAGAATCGATTGCTGTCATCCTGCGCCCAATAGGAAGAAATGATGTCTACATCGCCAGCAAGCAGCGCTCTTCTCAGTTCTTGATGAGAGCTATAATAGACAATGCTTACGTTATCATCGCTTAACCCTAAGTTTTGTAAAACTTTTTTAGGAACTATATGACCCGATCGGCTACTTGGGTAGTCAAGCAATCCAATTTTTTTGCCCAACAAGTATTCTTTGTTTAGTTTCGGCCGCTCGCGAAGTGCAATAAAGAAAGCGCTGTAATTGGGATGAGAGGCCACTCTCGATAATCCGTAAATTTGGTCCGCGCCGAATGCGTCTACAACATTCTTCTTAACTAACGCTAAATCGACCACGCCGTGATTAATGTATCGGAAAGTATCATAATCGCTTTGGCCCACGATTACTTTTACCTCTCCATATTGCCGTTTTATGGTTTCATCGTTGCAAAGACGCTCTTTTGCCATTTCAGCGATGCGACCGTCTGTCACGTAGACGGAAAAAACGTCATTATTTCCCGTCAAATGTGTTTTGCAGTATAAAAATTGCCCCGTTTGTGGGGTGATATCATTGTAAATGGTATTTTTTTGTAAATAGCTAAAAGCACCGCACGCAATAGCGGCGATGACAAAAATTATCCACTTTCCTGAGGCAACAATTCTAATATTAGCCAAAAAAACGACCAAATGAATTAACGATTTATGTAGGGATTTCATCAGTTAAGGTTATTTAATGCAATAGGTAAATTTATTTTAAAGCGTTAAGTAATTGAAAAATCGTCTATTTTTATAAGTAAACCTGATTTTTATTAAACGCTGTTTATTAGTCGCTCATCTGCCAAGAATAGACACATCCAATCGCTGTAGATTGACAACTATAATAACAAGTAAATTAACTTGACCATGTGGTCAAGTATTTTTTTGCAAAGTCAGTAGCCTTGGGCAGTTGGTGTTAAATAAAAACGTAAAATTGTAATAAATTTGACATGAAGCTTTACGACAATCTGTCACGAACTAAACTTGTCAAGAGCCTCAGATGGGAATCACTCTGCCCAATCTTTGGTGAAACAAAGAATACTAAACAAAAAGGGAAACACACATGAACTTCAAAGCAAAGCTAAGTAAGGTAGCTCTGGCAGTCACTCTGTCAGCAGGTCTTGCTGGTCCTGTTTTAGCTCAAGAAACATCATCAGGTGTTCGCGGTATCATTGTAAATGACGCGGGCACAATCGTAGATGGCGCGAAAATTACCGTTACTGACCAACGTACAGGTCAAACGCGTACTTATGAATCAGAAAGCAACGGTGCGTTCAGTGCTCGTGGTCTGCGTGTTGGTGGTCCATACACTATTAGCGTAACCGACGATGAAGGTTCTCGAGTTGTTGAAGACGTTTACCTAACTCTTGGTGAAACATCATCACTTCAAATCTCTCTTCAGCCTGCTGACGTAGAGCGCATTGTTGTGAGTGGTTATGCATCTGGCGTGTTGACTGAAACTAACGGTCCAAGCGCAAGTTTTGGTTTCGAGCAACTTCAATCTCAGCCAAACGTAGATCGTGACATAAAAGACGTTATCGCAATCGACCCGCGTATCTCTATCGACCCTACAAACTCTGGCGCAATCGGTTGTGCGGGTGTAAACAACCGTTTCAACAGCTTGACAGTTGATGGTGTACAACAAAACGATAACTTCGGTCTTAACGGAAACGGCTACCCTACAGAGCGTCTTCCTTTCCCATTTGACGCAATCGACCAAGTATCAGTAGAGCTTGCGCCGTTTGACGTACAGTACGGTGGTTTCACGGGCTGTAACATCAATGCCGTAACTCGCTCTGGTACAAACGAAATTCACGGTAGCGTATTCTTCGACTACACCAACGACTCACTACAAGGTGATGAAGTTGATGGCGACAAGTTTGTTGTTCCTGCGTTTAATGAGCGCCGCTACGGTGGTACGATCGGCTTCCCAATCATCAAAGATAAATTATTCTTCTTTGGTGCGTTTGAAAAACATGAGCCAGTAGAAATTATCGAATTTGGTCCAGAAGGTGCGCCTGTACTTAACCAAATCGACGGTCTAACTCAAGATGTAGTTAACCAAGTCGCTTCTATAGCAAACAGCGTTTACGGTTACCAAGTTGGTGACGTATTAAGTGCTCTTGACCTTGAAGAAGAAAAAGTACTTGCAAAACTTGACTGGGAAATTAACAACGATCACCGTGCTCAGTTCACTTATCAAAACACTGAAGGCTTTACACTAAGCACATCAGGCCTTGGCAACGACAGCTTCGCATTCTCTGACCGTTTCTACGAGCGTAAGAACGAACTAACAACTTACGGCGTTCAAATCTTCTCAGATTGGACATCTAAGTTGTCTACACAGTTCCGTTTAAACCGTGCAGAAGTAGTAAATGGCCAGACGCCTCGAACGTCTCAACCTGATTTCGGTTCAATCACCATTTTCAACGTTGTTCCTAACGTTGACTTCAACATCGGTGCTGACCAATTCCGTCAAGCAAACCAGTTGAACTACGACACAGACAACGCAGTATTTATTGCTAACTACTTTGAGGGCGATCACGAAATCACTGCAGGTCTAGAGTATGCAAACGTTTCAGTGTTCAACTTGTTTGTACCTGGTAGCCAAGGTATCTTCGAATTCGATTCATTAGAAGACTTCGAAAATCAGCAAGCTAGCCGCATCGAATACAATATCCCTCCATCGCTAGACGTAAATGACGGTGCAGCTGAATTTGAATTCCGTACATTTACTGCATACATGCAAGACCGTTGGATGGTTAACGCTGATCTAACACTAACGTTTGGTCTTCGTTATGACCGTTGGGATGCTGATAGCACGCCATTGGCAAACAGCCGTTTTGAGCAGCGCTATGGTTTCTCTAACGCGGTAGGCCCTGACTTCGACCTTATTCAGCCTCGTTTAGGCTTTAACTACATCCTAAATGATGAAACATTTATCTACGGTGGTGCAGGTCTATTCTCTGGTGGTAACCCGAACGTATGGTTGTCTAACAACTACTCAAACAACGGCGTTTCTATCCGTGGTTCAGAGTTTGAAGGCGATTCAACTGACCCACGCGTATTGGCTGCACTAGACGGTACCAATACACCTAACTTTGGCTTTGAAGTACCAGCACTTTCAACAGACCCTGAGTTCTTTGTAGGTGGTGACGGTGCGGTTAACGCGCTAGACCCAGACTTCGACGTACCAGGTCTGTGGAAATACAACTTAGGTATTCAGCACGAAGTTGGTTACGGCGTTATTTTAGCAGCGGATATCATTCACACTCGTGAATCAAACCCTGCAATGACGACTCCATTAAATGTGCGTAACGTTGGAACTGCACCTGATGGTCGCCCGATCTATCAAGATTTCGACGCGCTAGACGCTGACTGCCAAGCTGATCCATCAAGCTCGAACTGTGGTCGTTCAGGTACCGATTATCTACTTACGAACAACCCAGAAGAAGGTAAAGGTTGGGTTTACACCTTTACTGCACAAAAGCAGTTCGATAACGGCTTTGACGTAAACTTCGGTTATACGCATCAGGACATCGAACAAGGTAGCCCAATGAACAGCTCTACAGCGAGCTCTAACTTTGGTAACTTGTCTGTAACAGACCTTGCTCGCCCAGAAGTGGCAACAAGTAACTACCAAATTGAGCACCGCTTTACGCTTAACTTAAGCTACTCACACGAGTTCTTTGATGGTTATGCAACGCGCTTTAACCTATTCGCAACGCGTCGTAGCGGTCAAGTATTCAGCTACACGTTTGACGGTGACCCTGGTTTCGGAGATGAGCGTTTCTTCGAAGACCGTAACTTGCTTTACGTACCTCTTGCGAACGATCCAACAGTGGTTTACGGTCCAGATTTTGACCAAGCAGCGTTCAATCAGTTCATCGCTGATGCAGGCCTAGAAGGTTCACGCGGTACTATTGTAGACCGTAATGCACAGGATTCAGACTGGGTATCACGTGTAGACTTCCGTGTTGGTCAAGAAATTCCTGGTTTTATGGAAGGTCACAAAGGCGAAATTTTCTTCGCAATTCGTAACCTTGGTAACCTGTTGAATGATGAGTGGGGCGTGCTAAGACAAGTACCATTCGAATACAACGAGCCAGTTGTTGATGCGTCTATCGTTGATGGTCAGTATATCTACACCAACTTCGACGGTCCTCGTGGCCAACGTGTTGATACACCTGCGTCTGCATGGTCTGCTCGTGTTGGTATTAACTACCGCTTCTAATAGCTTAAGTTAATACAAATCTACAGTTTGTAGTGTTAGGTGCCACTTTCCTTAATCGGGGGTGGCACTTTTTTATGCCTAAAATTCAATAACTCCGCTTTTCCATTCATTAAGATTTTCCCAAAAACTGATCTAACGCCTCTCTTTTTGCGAACCAACTTGCATAAGATTTAAATAACCAAGCAAGGAGGAATAATGTCTAAGCATGTATTAATGGTAATGACATCACATGAGCTAATGGGTGATACGGGTAAGAAAACCGGTATGTGGTTAGAGGAATTTGCCGCGCCGTACTATGCATTTAAAGATGCTCGGCTATACCTTAACGTTAGCATCGCCTATGGGGGGCCAAGTGCCGATTGACCCCAACAGTCTTGCGGATGACGCCATGACGGATGATGCTATCCGTTATACAAAAGATGAAGTTGCACGCAGTGCTGTAGCCTCAACAATTCCCTTAGAAGATGTAAGAGCCGACGAGTTCGATGCGGTGTTTTATCCAGGTGGACACGGCCCACTTTGGGACTTATCGGACAACGCGCATTCAATTAAGCTAATTGAAGACACTATTGCAGCCAATAAACCGGTAGGTGCAGTCTGCCACGCGCCTATTGTACTGAAAGATGTCAAAGACCCAGAGGGTAAGTACCTGGTTGATGGGAAAGCGGTAACCGGTTTCTCAAACAGTGAAGAAGCTGCAATGGAGCTTATGGAAGTAGTGCCGTACTTAGTTGAAGATGAGTTGGTTAATAAAGGCGGTAAGTATGAGAGTGCCGATGATTTTGCTGTGAAAGTGTGTAGTGATGGACTGTTAGTGACCGGACAAAATCCGCCATCATCTCGTCCTGCTGCTGACGCGCTCATCAACTTATTGTCATAGCGTTACGATTAGGTGCAAAAAAGCCGCGAACCTTAAATAAGGCTTCGCGGCTTTTTTCTGCTCGACAGGTACACCTAAACGTTTTCGAATAAGTCCTCTACACGCTGACGAAGCTCTTCTATGTTTGAAACATCAGTAGGTGCAATAAAAATAGTATCGTCGCCCGCAATAGTCCCTAGTACACCATCTTTTTTGCTTAGTGAATCAAGAAGGCGTGCAATTAGCTGTGCTGCACCTGGGCTTGTCCTGATAATAACCATTACGTTATTGTGGACAATATCTAGCACCAACTGTTTTAGCGGGCTTTTTGCCGTAGGCATACCAAGCTCCGGCGGTAAGCAATACACCATGTCACCACGAGCGTTACGCGTACGTACTGCACCGAATTTACTTAGCATGCGAGATATTTTTGACTGGCTAATATTGTCAAAACCTTGTGCTTTTAAAGCATCAACAATTTCGCCTTGTGAACCGTAACTTTCTGCTTTAAGTATTTCTTTGAAAGCTTTAATCAGTTGCTCTTGTTTTGCGTTAGCCATTAGTGCTCTTTCTATTCCATCGTTCGTTAAAAAGGTTTTTATTTTATGTTGCTATATTGTGCCCCACAGGTGGACTTTGCGCAATTTGTTTGCATAATCATTCATGATAGTGAATATCGCATAAAAATCGCTAAAAATAACGTTAATAAGACGATCCGGTGATTGAGTTTTCCCCCGCGTTGCATTAGTGTGACGTTCCGTTTAAATACGTGAAGTAATCCCATAGGAGAAATGGTATGAAAGTAGCCGTGTTAGGTGCTGCAGGTGGTATTGGTCAGGCGCTGTCTTTGTTGTTGAAAACACAATTGCCAGCAGGTTCAGAATTAGCGCTTTACGACGTAGCGCCAGTTGTTCCTGGTGTTGCTGTTGATTTGAGCCACATCCCCACTGCAGTAAAAGTAATAGGTCACGGTAAAGATGACCTAGCTGAAGCACTAACTGGATCTGACGTTGTTCTTATCCCAGCTGGTATGCCTCGTAAGCCAGGTATGGATCGTTCTGATCTGTTCAACATCAACGCCGGCATTGTTAAAAACCTAATTGAAGGTGTAGCTGATAACTGCCCGAACGCGTGTGTTGGTATCATCACTAACCCTGTAAACACAACTGTTGCGATTGCAGCAGAAACGCTAAAAGCAAAGGGCGTTTACGACAAGAACAAGCTTTTCGGTGTAACTACGCTTGACGTTATCCGTGCTGAAACGTTTGTTGCTGAGCTTAAAGGTGTAGACGTATCTTCTGTACACGTACCGATAATCGGTGGTCACTCTGGTACTACAATCCTTCCTCTTCTTTCACAAGTTGAAGGTGTTGAGTTCACAGACGAAGAAGTTGCTAGCCTAACAACTCGTATCCAGAACGCAGGTACTGAAGTTGTTGAAGCAAAAGCAGGCGGCGGCTCTGCAACCCTATCTATGGGTCAAGCGGCAGCACGTTTCTGTCTATCTCTAGTTGCAGCAATGCAAGGTGAGAACGTTGTTGAGTACACTTACGTGCAAACTGACGACAGCGACGACGCAGCATTCTTCGCACACCCAGTTCGCCTAGGTGCAAACGGTGTTGAAGAAATCTTGCCATACGGCGAGCTTAGCGCATTCGAAGAAAAAGCGAAAAACGACATGCTTGAAGGCCTACGTGGCGACATCAAGCTAGGCGTTGACTTCGTAAACGGCTAATTGGTGAGCATCATTGGTGGGCCTTTGAACGTAGGCACGCCGTGAATACTTCCATGTAGGCTTCGCCACCGCATCCCTGCGGTGGAGAGCCTACTTATCAAAACCCCGCCAACTCCAAACACCTCAATAGCCTCATCACTGAAGTTTTAAAAAGAGCAGTCTGTTACGACCTTACGTATCCAGCCTTTTTTGTTGCATCTTTGTAGGCTTCGGCATGGCATCCTTGGCACAGGAGAGCCTACTTATCAAAACCCCGCTAATTCTATCTATCACTTATCAGCCATTAGGTAAGCTACTGTGCTTGGTCTGGCTCTATTCTATGTAGCATTATCGTGCCCATTGCTACTGGATAGCCCTTGTGGATTGCGTAGGTGTAGCCAGAAATCATTCCTTCAGTTTGAATAAATAGAATAATCTTTGACGCGAAAGTTACGTGCGATGCTTCAATTTCAATAACTCGCCCATCAATGTGAACGTTTTCTGAGTCGAAGTGTGACTTTACTTCTTCAAATTGATTGGTACCTCTTCGATAAACACTTAATGCGCCTTGTTGATTTTCTTTGAGCTGAAGTAATGCTAACTCTGGTCTGTCCAAATACTGCATAACACCAACCCAGGTACCAAAAGGATGTGTGGCTGCATGCTGCTCTGCTTCAAGTATTATTTGTTTACGGTTTTCGACAAACTTTCTAGGCGTTGATTTCGCGTTTTGTTTTACAAGGTGATAAGTCTGAGAGATATAGCTTTCTTCACCTCTGTAGCTTGCCTCCAACACCTTAAAATCGTTATCAAGGTAAGGCGACAGAGTAAGGGTTCGATTTACATTGTTCTCTATAATTGTCTTTATTGTGCATCTGTTTTCTATACAACTTATGTCGTCATTGGTGAATGCAGTTCGACGCATTTTCTTCAAGCCACCTGGAATAGCTATTTCAAAGAAGTTGTGTTCTCCATTTTGATTAACTTCAAGTAGCCTGAATGTCAGTCTATCTTCACTTATGCCTTCCCATAAACCAGCAGGTAGTTTCATTGTGCTGGCTACACAGCGGCTGCCAAGTGAAAGCAATGTAACGAGAAGTACTAATAGATATGTACGCATTTCTAGTCCTTTAAAAACGATTCAGGCTTCGCTTTCAATCATAAGTCTATTTCTCTGATTAACAAACGTTTTTACTTTTTAACGATATGGTTGTTATTGCTGACTAAATTCAGACGTGCTTAAGAGCAATAAAAAAGCCCGCTACGTTGGACGAAGCAGGCTTTGATGACTTACAGGGTTAGTGTACTTAACCTGTGTTACGCATACCAATGGCAATACCAGCAATGGTAACCATCATTGCGCGCTCCAGGCTGGTATTTTGTGACTCATCATAAGCTTTACGGATACGGTCAAGAAGCTCAATTTGCAGGTAATGCAGCGGTTGCAAGTAACCTGCTCGAATTTCCATAGACTCTTTACCCTGCGGATCGTTCTTCATAATGTCGTCGTCACCGGTAATAGTGAGTAGCGACGAGATACTTTCTTTAAGCTCTGTACGCAGTGCTTCACCAAAGTGCTTAAGCTCTTTCGGCACAAGACGTTCGTCATACGCTTCACTGATACGAGGGTCGGCCTTGTGGAACACCATGTCCAGCATTGATAGACGAGAGCGGTAGAACGGCCATTCACTGAACATTTCGTTCACGACCTTTTCGTTCTCTTCGTTTTTAACGCTATCAATGGCGCGCATTACACCTAGCCAGCTCGGCAATACCAAGCGAGTCTGTGCCCATGCAAAGATCCAAGGAATAGCGCGCAAGCTCTCAATACCACCTTGTGGCTTACGTTTAGCTGGTCGACTTCCTAGCGGTAGTTTGCCAAGCTCTTGCTCAGGTGTGGCAACGCGGAAGTAAGGCACAAATTCTTCATCGTGTCTTACCGTTGCGCGATAGTTATCGCGGCCTTGCGCGGCCATTGCGGTAATAAGCTCGCGCCACTCTTCTTTTGGTGCCGGTGGTGGGAATAACATAGCTTCAATGATGGCACTGGCGTAAATACCCAAGCTGCGCTTAGCCAGCTTCGGCATACCGAATTTGTAGCGAATGGTTTCGCCTTGCTCTGTTACGCGGAAGCCACCTTCTAGCGAGCCTGGAGGCTGCGAATAAATGGCTGCATGCGCTGGCAGGCCACCACGACCAATCGTACCACCACGACCGTGGAACAAGGTCAGGCTTACGTCGAATTCTTCAGCAATGGCAACTAACGCTTCCTGTGATTGATACTGTGCCCAGCCTGCAGCCAGTGCACCAGCGTCTTTCGCTGAATCAGAGTAGCCAATCATAACGAACTGACGACCTTTCACATAGCCGCGATACCAGTCGATGGATAGAAGCTTGCGCATGACATCAGGTGAATTGTTTAAGTCGTCCAGTGTTTCAAACAAAGGCGCAACAGGCATTGGCCAGTCTACGCCACTTTCTTGAAGTAGAAGCTGAACAGCCATGACGTCTGATGGTTCACTTGCCATCGAAATAATATAAAT
This sequence comes from Alteromonas gracilis, assembly GCF_036870955.2. Classification (GTDB taxonomy): domain Bacteria; phylum Pseudomonadota; class Gammaproteobacteria; order Enterobacterales; family Alteromonadaceae; genus Alteromonas; species Alteromonas gracilis_A. Next base: position 3,771,750 of record NZ_CP145482.2, on the reverse strand, counting down.
GCCAAAACCATGTTTGCTGTGTTTAGCAATTACTTTGCAGGTATCAAGTACTTCTTTAACGTCGTCAGACGCATCCCATTGGGCTGGGAATAACGGGCGCTTAGAACCTAGTTCACGCAGTAAGAAAGCTTGTTTGTCTGCCTCACTCCACTGTGCGTAATCGCCAAGACCTAAGTAGCGGGTCAACTCACTAAATACATCAGCGTGACGTTCTGAGTCTTGGCGAACGTCAAGACGTAACAAGTGCACACCGAATACGCGGGCACGACGAATGGTGTCTAACAGTAAACCATTGGCAACTACCTGCATGCCGCAATCAAGTAATGACTGATAGCACAGCATCAGTGGCTCAATAAGTTCTTCGTCGTAATTAACCCAGTTAGACGTATCTGGGTTTTTACCTGCTAGGTAGTCACTGATACCGTCACGCGTTGCGACAAAGCGGTCGACTAACGGGCGAAGTAGGGCGCGATAAGGTTCATTGGCATCGCCTACTTTTTCGCGAAGCTCGTCGTTGCAGTCATACATTGACAGCTCTACTTGCAAACGGTCTAAGTCCAAAGCAAACAGCTTGGCTGCACGTTTACGAGCAAGCAATAACACTTGTTCAGTTACCTTAGATGTTACGAATGGGTTACCGTCACGGTCACCACCCATCCATGAACTAAATTGAACAGGAGATGCATCAAGAGGTAATGATACTTGATAGTCTTCATTTAGGCGGCCGTCTAGCTCGCGCATGAAATCTGGTACAGCTTCCCAAAGCGAATTCTCAATAACTGAGAAACCCCAACGTGCTTCATCAACAGGGGTAGGGCGTACCGAGCGAATTTCTTCGGTGTGCCAAGCCTGCGCTATGAGATCTGCAATTCGCGTTTCAATCTTAGTTCGCTCAACATCACTCAATGATTCTTGGTGAATGGCCTGTAAGCAGTTTGCGAGTTCTTTGTGTTTGTGAATTAAAGTGCGGCGCGTTACCTCGGTTGGGTGAGCGGTCAAAACTAAATCAATATTTAGCTTGGCTACTGCTTCTTGCACTTTATCTGCAGTAAGTTCAGCTTTATCTAGGTGTTTGAACAGCGCATCTATCGATGCATCAACATTCATCGCAGCGTTGTATTCTTGTTCGGCAATGTTGCCTAGGTTTAAGAATTGCGCGAAAGCACGGCCGACAGTTAATAAATCGCTGTCAGACATGTTTTTGAAAGTTTCTTTCAGTTCTTCGCTACACGTAGCGTCGCCCTGATAAGACGCTCGGCCGCCCTTTCTTATCTTTTCAATGCGGTCAAGCCATTCTTGACCCAGTTGATTTTTGATAGTTTCACCAAGGGTTTTTCCTAGGTAACGAACGGTGTCTTTTAGTTCAGCATCGTAGTGTGTTTGCATGCTATCCTCCTAGATATATGGTCTTAACCATACTGTGTCCTTCACAACTTGTCTAACCACTTTCGGTTATAATTTACAACATTTTGATACTTTTACACCCATCATAGTATTGCTCAAAGCAAGATAATTTCTGGTGTGATACACTCTTTCACCGGAAAATGCAGAAACATTCTCGCAGCATGCGTTTTGTTTGAAATTTGTACTGCATTTGTAATTAAATTTCAGGAGTTATCGTGACTGATACATTCAATACAGTAGAAACCCAAGCAAGTTACGGCATTGGTTTTCAAATGGGTCAACAATTGCAATCAAATCCTTTCGACGGACTTGCAATTGATGCTGTGGTAGCGGGCCTAAAAGATGCATTCGCAGGTCAAGCGCCTCAGGTTGACAATGACACGCTACGCGACGCGTTCGGTGAAATTCACAAGCGTATGCAAGCTGCCAAAGAAGAAGCAAGCAAAGCGGTTATTGAAGAAGGCACGAAGTACCTTGAAGAAAATGCGAAGCGTGATGAAGTAACTGTTACTGAATCTGGTCTTCAGTACGAAGTGATTGCTGAAGGTGACGGCGACACTCCTGTTGCAGCAAGCACTGTTCGTGTTCACTATCACGGCACACTTATTAACGGTACTACTTTTGACAGTTCTTACGAACGCGGTCAACCTGCTGAATTCCCAGTTGGTGGCGTAATCAAAGGTTGGACTGAGGCGCTTCAACTTATGAAAGTAGGTGCTAAGTATCGTCTACATATTCCACATGAACTTGCCTATGGTGAGCAAGGTGCAGGCGCAGCCATCGCACCTTTCAGCACACTAGTATTTGATGTTGAGCTACTTGACATCCTAGGTTAGTTCGCCTCAAAAGGAGTGCCGCTCGGCACTCCTTTTGATATCGTAGCGGAAAGGTCTTTGCAGAAAAAACGCGCAGCAAAGGTGAACAACGCTCTAGAAAATCTTCAATAAACTCTCTTTTTTCATACCACCTTGCGGTATGGTATAGCCTAATACTCAAAGACTTTTTACAGTGGACCGCACCTTGGTATCTATCTGCTCCGAGTTGTTATCAGTGGCTTCGGCATTACAATAGCGCCATGCTTAAATAAGGAAAATTAATATGGTTATCAAGCCTAAAGTGAGAGGCTTCATTTGTACAAATGCGCATCCCGTTGGTTGTGCTGCGTCGGTAGAAGAACAAATTGCTTATGTGGAAGCAAAAGGCGACTTAGGCGAAGGCCCTAAAAACGTTTTGGTAATCGGAAGCTCTACTGGCTACGGTTTGGCGTCGCGCATCACATCAGCATTTGGCTATGGTGCAAAAACGCTAGGTGTATGTTTTGAAAAGGCCCCTACAGAGCGTAAGACAGGCACGGTAAGCTGGTACAATACTGCTGCATTTCACGATCAAGCAAAAGCGAAAGGCGTATACGCTGAGACCATTAATGGCGATGCGTTTTCTGATGAGATTAAGCACGAAACCATTGAGAAAGTTAAAGCAGAAATGGGCAAGGTTGACTTGGTCATTTATAGCTTGGCGTCACCACGACGAACTGACCCTGAAACTGGCGTGACGTATAAGTCTACGTTAAAACCTGTTGGCCAGGCTTATACAACAAAGACCTACGACACAGATAAAGACAAAGTTCACGAAGTGTCACTTGAGCCCGCAAATGACGATGAAATTCTTAATACTATCAAAGTGATGGGTGGAGAAGACTGGGAACGTTGGATGGACTTCTTACGCGAGGCAGATGTTCTGGCCGAAGGCTGTAAAACAACGGCTTACACCTACATCGGTAAAGAGCTGACATGGCCAATTTACGGTCAAGCTACCATCGGAAAAGCGAAAGAAGACCTAGACCGCGCTGCCGCTGCTATCATCGGTAAAAACAGCGACCTGTTAGTACAAGCCAATGTGAGCTCGTTGAAAGCCCTTGTAACGCAAGCCAGTTCTGCTATCCCTGTGATGCCGCTTTATATTTCGCTAATTTATAAAGTGATGAAGGAAGAAGGTACTCACGAGGGATGTATTGAGCAAATCTTTGGGCTGTTTACCGAATGCTTATTCGGGGATACGCCAACGCTTGATGAAGCCAACCGCTACCGCATGGATGGCAAAGAGACCAACGATGCCACACAAGCTAAAATAAAAGCCATTTGGGATGATGTTACCCAAGAAAACTTCCACGATGTGAGTGACTACAAAGGTTACCATCATGAGTTTTTAAAATTGTTTGGATTTGACATTGAAAGTGTAGATTACGAGCAAGATGTTGACCCAATGGTTAATTGGTAACCCCTAAATACCATTAAATATTTTGTAATTAAGCCGTCTCATATGACGGCTTTTTTTCGTTTTGTGCTTCCCATGACGTCAAAATGCGACCAAAGGTTTACATTAAATTGTAGAAAAATTTGGCTTTATTCTGAATTTGCGTGGCACAAACGTATGGGTTAATGCTAAAATCCCGAAATTAAGTAGGGGGCTTTCTACCCGCTACCAAAACAGCAGTAGCGATTGCAGGACACAACAATAAAAACAAGTGTTTATTTCTGCTGGTGGTCTATATAAATAGAGCGAATTAAAAACGCTCGCAAATTGGAATGAATGATTACGGCTTCATAACAGGCTGACCGTAGTGATGCTGACCAAATGTTTTACAGCAAGTTCCGACAATCAATAATTAAGGTGTTTAACACCTGTTAATAGTGCGTTTTTGCATGCTGACAGGCAGGTTTTCTGCGGTCATGCAAAAGGGTATTTCTATTAGAGTAGTGCGATTACATATGATAAAAATCAAGAAAGGTCTCGACCTCCCAATTGAGGGAGCGCCGAAGCAGGAGATTGCTGATGCAACTTCTGCAACGCGCGTTGCCATTCTGGGAGAAGAATATGTGGGTATGCGCCCTACCATGCACGTCCAAGTTGGCGATGTAGTGAAGAAAGGTCAGGTGCTTTTTGAAGACAAAAAGAATCCTGGCGTTAAATTCACTGCTCCAGCAGCGGGTGAAGTGGTAGAGGTTAACCGTGGTGCAAAACGTGTTCTTCAGTCTGTAGTGATCAAAATGAACGGCGACGACGCTGTTTCTTTCGATACCATTGCAGCTGACCAGATCGCGAGTGCTTCACGTGAGCAACTTCAATCAATCCTTGTTGAATCTGGCATGTGGACAGCGTTGCGTACGCGTCCATTTAGCAAGTCTCCAAAGCTAGATTCTGTCCCAAGTTCAATCTTTGTTACAGCAATGGATACTAATCCACTTGCAGCAGATCCTGCTGTAATTATTGCTGAGCGCCAAGACGATTTCGTAAATGGTCTTAAAGCGTTAGCGCAATTGAGCGGTGGCAAGACATACGTTTGTAAAGCGGCGGGTGCTTCTGTAGCAACTGGCGATGCAGCGGTAGATGTTGAAGAATTTGGTGGTCCTCACCCTGCGGGCTTACCAGGTACACACATTCACTACCTAGACTCTGCTGGTATGAACAAAACAGTGTGGCACATCAACTACCAAGACGTTATGGCGATTGGTGCATTGCTGACAACAGGCCAGTTAGATAGCCGTCGTGTTATCTCACTTGCAGGTCCTGCTGCCAAGAACCCTCGTTTAGTTCGCACAGTGATTGGTGCTGACTTAACTGAGCTTACTGCCAGCGAGCAAGTGGACGGTGAAGTACGTGTTATCTCTGGTTCTGTACTTAACGGTACAACTGCAATGGGTGTTCACGGTTTCTTAGGTCGTTTCCACACCCAAGTTTCACTATTAAAAGAAGGTCGCGAGAAGAAGCTGTTTGGCTGGATTACTCCAGGTTCAGATAAGCACTCAGTGACTCGTGCTTACCTAGGTCACCTAGGAGGCAGCAAGAAATTTGATATGACAACAACTACCAATGGTTCTGAACGTTCTATGGTTCCAATTGGTAATTACGAACGCGTTATGCCCCTAGATATCATTCCTACGTTACTGCTTAGGGACCTGATTTCTGGTGATACTGACGGTGCTCAGACGTTGGGTTGCTTAGAGTTGGACGAAGAAGATTTGGCATTGTGTACCTATGTATGCCCTGGCAAATACAACTACGCTCCTATCTTACGCGACTGTTTGACCACGATAGAGAAAGAGGGTTAAGTCATGGGTTTAAAAGCGTATTTAGAAAAAATCGAACCAAACTTCGAACCAGGTGGTAAGCATGAAAAGTGGTATGCGCTTTACGAAGCAGCGGCGACCATTTTCTATACCCCAGGTAAAGTGAACAAGGCTAACACGCACGTGCGTGACAGCATTGACCTTAAACGCATCATGATCATGGTATGGATGGCAACATTCCCAGCTATGTTCTTCGGTATGTATAACATCGGCCTTCAAGCGCAAGACGCGATTGCAATGGGCGCAGGTACATTACCTGATACGTGGCAAGCAGGCCTATTTGCTGCTCTAGGCGGTGACTTGGCAAATGCAGGTATACTAGGCTTATTCTTCTACGGCGCATGTTTCTGGCTGCCAATCTACGCGGTAACGTTCGCAGTGGGTGGCTTCTGGGAAGTATTGTTCGCCTCTGTACGTAAGCACGAGGTTAACGAAGGTTTCTTCGTAACGTCAGTACTATTTGCATTGACGCTTCCGGCTACTATTCCTCTATGGCAAGTTGCGCTAGGTATTACCTTCGGTGTTGTAATTGCTAAAGAAGTATTTGGTGGTACAGGTCGTAACTTCCTTAACCCAGCACTATCTGGTCGAGCATTCCTATACTTTGCGTACCCTGCACAAATTTCAGGTGACCAAGTTTGGGTAGCTGCAGATGGTTATTCTGGTGCAACGTCTTTAAGCCAAGCGGCTTCTGGCAACCTTGACTACGCGAACATGGATCAGTGGATGAACAGCTTCATCGGTACTATCTCAGGTTCTGCGGGCGAGGTGTCTACCCTTGCTATTATTCTTGGTGGCTTGTTCATCATGTATATGCGTATAGCAAGCTGGCGCATTGTTGCTGGTGTAGCGATTGGTGTAGCGTTCTTCGCAACCTTGCTAAACCTTATTGGCAGCGATACTAACCCTATGTTTGCAATGCCTGCACATTGGCACTTTGTTGTTGGTGGCCTTGCTTTTGGTATGTTCTTTATGGCGACAGACCCAGTTTCTGCGTCGTTCACAAACCAAGGCAAGTGGGCTTACGGTATCTTCATTGGTTTCATGACGGTACTAATCCGCGTCCTAAACCCTGCCTTCCCAGAAGGCGTAATGTTAGCAATTCTATTTGCTAACCTGTGGGCGCCATTGTTCGACTATTTTGTCGCACAAAGCAATATCAAGCGGAGGGTAGCACGTGTCGGCTAAGAAAGAATCTTTAGGCAAAACGGTAGGTATTGTTGTTGCCGTATGTTTAGTTTGTTCAATTGTTGTGTCTGGCGCGGCTGTTGGTCTTCGCTCTTTGCAACAGACAAACGCCGCTCTTGATAAGAAGAGCAACATCCTAACAGCTGCTGGCCTATACGAAGTAGGCATGAGCAATAGCGCGATTGAAAGCACCTACGGTGAGCGAGTAGAGCAACGTTACGTTGATCTTGATAACGGTACATTCGTTGAAGCGCCAAGCGAAGACTACGATATGTACAAAGCGGCCAAGGTAACTGAGACAAGCACTAAAGTGGAAGGCAGCAATGTTGGTTTCCAACGTCGTCCTAACGTAGCAAGTGTTTACTTAGTACGTGATGGAGCAGGTGATGTATCTCGTATCATTCTTCCTGTTCACGGTAGTGGTCTTTGGGACCTTATGTACGGTTTCTTAGCGTTAGATGCAGACGGCCAAACGGTTCGTGAGCTTATCTATTATCAGCAAAAAGAAACTCCAGGACTTGGTGGTGAAGTGCAAAACCCTGCATGGCAGGCAAAATGGGACGGTAAAGAGCTTTACGAAAATGGCGAAGTGGCTATTCGTGTAGTGAAAAATGCTAACCCTAGCAATCCTCACACTATTGATGCGCTTTCAGGTGCAACCCTAACCAGCAACGGTGTTGAAAACACAGTGCGTTACTGGGTAGGCGAGCAAGGCTTCGGCCAGTTCCTGAAGAACCAAGCATGGCGTTCATAAGGGAAGTCTCATGGCAGATACTAAAGAAATGAAAAAGGCCCTCTTTGGGCCAATCCTGGACAACAACCCGATCGCCCTTCAGGTACTAGGGATTTGTTCAGCACTAGCTATTACCACTAAGCTGGAAACAGCATTGGTTATGTCGCTTGCGCTTACTAGCGTTGTAGCGTTCTCAAACTTGTTTATTTCACTAATTCGTAACCAGATCCCATCTAGCGTTCGAATTATTATCCAAATGACCATCATTGCGTCATTGGTAATCGTTGTTGACCAAATCTTGAAAGCATATTCGTATGAAATTTCGAAACAGCTGTCGGTATTCGTTGGTCTAATTATTACCAACTGTATTGTAATGGGTCGTGCAGAAGCCTACGCCATGAAGAGCCCACCTCTAATGAGCTTCCTTGATGGTATTGGTAACGGTTTGGGTTACTCTTTCATTCTAATTGTCATCGGTACAATTAAAGAGCTATTTGGTTTCGGTACTATCTTAGGTTTCGAAATCCTTCCACTGGTTCAAAACGGTGGCTGGTATCAGGGTAACGGTTTGTTAATCCTACCATTCAGCTCATTCTTCTTAATCGGCGGCATGATTTGGTTTATCCGTACTATCCGTCCAGAGCAAGTAGAGCCTAAGGAGTAAGTCATGGAACATTATTTGTCGTTATTTGTTCGCTCAATCTTCGTTGAGAACATGGCGTTATCACTTTTTTTAGGTATGTGTACCTTCTTGGCGGTATCTAAGAAAGTTAAAACTGCTATGGGTCTTGGTGTTGCCGTTATCGTAGTACTAGGTATTTCTGTACCTATTAACCAAGTTATTTATGTAAACATTCTTGCTCCTGGCGCATTGGCTTGGGCAGGTTTCCCTGAAGCTGACTTAAGCTTCCTTAACTTCCTAACGTTTATCGGTGTTATCGCGGCACTGGTTCAGATTCTAGAGATGAGCTTAGACAAGTTCTTCCCAGCGTTGTACAACGCACTAGGTATCTTCCTTCCGCTAATTACCGTTAACTGTGCAATCTTTGGTGGTGTGGCGTTTGCGGTACAGCGCGAATACAACTTCACAGAAAGCATTGTATACGGCGTAGGTAGTGGTATGGGCTGGGCACTAGCAATTGTATTGCTAGCGGCAGTACGTGAAAAGCTGAAGTATGCTGATATGCCTGATGGTGTTCGTGGTCTTGGTTCTGTATTCATGATCGCGGGTCTAATGGCACTTGGCTTCCAGTCATTCACTGGTATTCAGCTGTAATTAAGCTCGGGAGCGACTAAATGAATAATATTGAGATATATCTAGGCGTCGGCATGTTCATTGCCATTGTATTGGCGCTTGTATTTATAATCATGTTTGCCAAGTCTAAGTTGGTACCGACAGGTGACGTAACAATCACTATCAACGGTGACCCAGACAAAGCAATCAAAACAGCACCGGGTGGCAAGCTACTTGGTGCCCTTGCAGACGCAGGTTTCTTCGTATCATCAGCGTGTGGTGGCGGTGGCTCATGTGGTCAGTGTCGTGTAGATGTACACTCTGGTGGTGGTGAAATTCTACCTACAGAGCTTGACCACATCACTAAAGGTGAAGCACGCGAAGGTTGTCGTCTTTCATGTCAGGTTGCGGTTAAGCAAGACATGGAAATCGAACTTGAAGAGTCTGTATTTGGTGTTAAGAAGTGGGATTGTGAAGTTATCTCTAACGATAACAAAGCAACGTTCATCAAAGAACTTAAGCTTAAAATTCCAAATGGCGAGAGCGTTCCATTCCGTGCGGGTGGTTATATTCAAATTGAAGCGCCTGCGCACCATGTTAAGTATAAAGAGTTCGATATTCCTGAAGAATATCGTGGCGACTGGGAGCGTTTCGGGTTCTTTGACATCGAGTCAAAAGTTGACGAAGAAACAATTCGTGCATACTCAATGGCGAACTACCCAGAAGAAGAAGGCATTATTATGCTCAACGTGCGTATCGCTACGCCGCCGCCTAATAACCTAAGCCTACCTGCAGGTAAGATGTCATCGTACATCTGGAGCCTGAAAGAAGGTGATAAAGCGACTATCTCTGGCCCATTCGGTGAATTCTTCGCGAAAGACACTGATGCAGAAATGGTATTCGTTGGTGGTGGTGCTGGTATGGCGCCAATGCGTTCACACATCTTTGACCAACTTCGTCGCTTGAAGTCTGACCGTAAGATCAGCTTCTGGTACGGTGCTCGTTCACTTCGTGAAATGTTCTATGTAGAAGATTTCGATGAGTTAGCAGGCGAGAACGACAACTTTGAATGGCACGTAGCGCTTTCAGATCCTCAACCAGAGGACAACTGGGAAGGTTACACAGGGTTCATTCACCAAGTACTTCTAGAGAACTACTTGAAAGATCACCCTGCGCCAGAAGATTGTGAGTTCTACATGTGTGGACCACCTATGATGAACGCAGCCGTTATCAACATGCTTAAAGACTTGGGTGTTGAAGACGAAAACATCATGCTAGATGACTTTGGTGGTTAATCTGCCGCTTACAACTAGCAATTAAGAATATTTAAAAGGGGCGCAAGCCCCTTTTTTATTCAAGTTGATCCAAAGTCCCATAAGGGTAGGGTCTAAGCTGTATGGAAATGAATTAAGGACAACAACGTGGTTCGATTTGCTTTGCGAATTTTTTTGGCAGTAGTCGCCATTGGTATCTTGTTGCTTGCCAGCTGCAGTGATGAGCAGCGCCCAGTGGTGCATCTGCAAGGGCAAACTATGGGAACAACCTATAACGTTAAATATCTTGTTGATGAAAAAGAGACAGACGCCGTAGATGCCAATGCACTGCAAGCTGAAATAGATGCGCGCTTGGTGGACGTAAACAAAATGATGTCTACGTATGATCCAACGTCAGAGCTATCTCGCTTTAATCAATATCGCTATACCGATAATTTTGCAGCATCGCCAGATACATTGGTGGTAGTGAACGAAGCGCTCCGCCTTGCTCGTCTAAGTGGCGGCGTTCTGGATGTAACCGTTGGACCTTTAGTCAATTTGTGGGGGTTTGGCCCTACTAAACGGCCTGAGAAGGTGCCTACACAAGCTGATATTGACGAAATAGCAGATTATGTGGGTTATGCGAAACTTTCTACAACGCCAACTATTCTTAAGAAGTCACACCCTATGCTTTACGTCGACCTATCGACCATTGCTAAGGGCTTTGGTGTTGACGAAGTTGCTGAAATATTGGAACAACGCGGTATTGAAGATTATCTTGTTGAGATAGGCGGAGAAATGCGAGTGCGCGGCGAGCGTGGTGATGGAAGTGAATGGCTTATAGCAATAGAAAAGCTTATTACTACTGAACGTGCGGTGCAAAAAGTTGTGTCTATTGGGACCAATGCAGTGGCGACATCGGGCGACTATCGTAACTATTACGAAGAAGATGGAAAGCGCTATTCGCATTTGATCGATCCAACGACGGGCTCACCTATTTCACACAACTTAGTGTCGGTGACGGTGGTTCATCCTTCGTCAATGACAGCAGATGGACTTGCAACTGCATTTAACGTGATGGGTTGGGAACAAGCTATTGCGGTAGCAGAGCAAGAACAACTTGCCGTTTTTCTCATTCGTCGCACATCAGAAGGTTTTGACGAGTACGCATCGCCAGAATTTGATAAACTGGTGACGGTTCATAATTAGGGGGTAGCAATGTCTACATTCATTCTTGCGTTTGGTTTCTTTCTTGCCATGGTTTTAGCCATGGCGGTAGGTTACTTGGTACAGAAAAAATCTATTTCTGGCAGCTGCGGTGGCCTTGGCGCGCTTGGTATAGAAAAGGCATGTGATTGCCCTGAACCATGCGATCGCAAAAAGATGCGTATGGAAAAAGAAGAAGCGCGTCAGAAAAAGCTAAACGAATGGAAGCAAAATCAAATTTTGTAGCACCATATATAAGTTAGTGTGACTAATGCAAAGCGTCGCTAGGGGGTCTCAGCGGCGCTTTTTGTTTTAATTGCAAACGCTGACGAGTATGAAGAATCACTTTCGATGAAGCTTATTCTAAACAGAGTAGTGTAATTTAACGGCTTTAATAATATACTGTCTATTTGTACAGTTTTGCGCAACGTAGCGTTAATAGCAAAGGCAGGTTATGCGAAAAATTATCCACGTCGACATGGATTGTTTTTACGCCGCAGTGGAAATGCGCGATAACCCCGCTTTGCGTGATATTCCCATCGCCATTGGAGGCAGCTCTGATAGACGGGGTGTTATCTCTACCTGCAACTACCCCGCGCGTAAATTTGGTGTGCGCTCTGCTATGGCCACGGCTTATGCCATGAAATTGTGCCCAAATCTTACTTTGGTAAAGGGACGAATGGAGGTCTACGCCAATGAGTCACAGAAAATACGTAAGATTTTTTCTGACTACACAGACCTAATAGAGCCACTCTCTTTGGATGAAGCTTATCTAGACGTTACCAACAGCCAGTTTTGTGGTGGTAGCGCCACGTTAATGGCAGAAGAGATAAGAGCGCGCATTAAGCGCGAGCTGGGCCTTACTGCTTCTGCAGGTGTTGCACCTTGTAAGTTTGTTGCAAAGGTTGCCAGTGACGAAAACAAGCCTGATGGCATTTGTGTAATTACCCCTGACAAGCTCGATACCTTTGTAAGAGAAATGCCGCTTAAAAAAATACCCGGTGTGGGCAAAGTCACGATGCAAAAGCTGCAGCGACTAGGCCTAACTACCTGCAATGACGTAAGGCAATACCCGTTCGAGCGCATTCAAAAGGAATTGGGTAAGTTTGGCAGTGTATTATGGGAGCGTGCCCACGGTATTGATGAGCGAGAGCTTTCGGTTTCTAGGGAACGTAAATCAATAGGGGTTGAAAGAACACTCAGTGAAGATATTCACACCTTGGATGAGTGTAACGCGTTCTTACCTCATCTTTTCGAAAAGCTTCAACAGCGCATGGACAACCATAGCAAACGTACCGGAAAACCTGTACGTTTGCGCACACAAGGGGTTAAGCTTAAGTTTAACGACTTTCAACTGACTACCGTGGAGCATCGTCATGCATCACTCGATGAGCAATATTTTCATGCGCTTATGGAAGAGGCATTCGAGCGTGCACAAGGCCGCGGTATTAGATTAGTCGGGCTTCACATTGGACTGGCGGCAGAGCAGTCAACCCAGCAGTTAATGCTGCCTTTCGATTATTAACGTCAATTACAACAAACACTACAGGACTTCAAATGAGCCAAACACAACTAATAACCCCTGGGCGCTACAAACACTACAAGGGCAACCTGTATGATGTTTATGAGGTGGCTACGCACTCAGAAGACGAAAGCAAGCTAGTAGTCTATCGACCATGCTATGGCGAAAAAGCGCTGTGGGTGAGACCGTTGGCAATGTTTGTTGAAACCGTTGAACGAGACGGTAAAGTACTTCCTCGTTTTGCCTATGTTGGCGACATTCCAAGCGGTGAAAAAATGTTCTAACCATGAAATTAGGTCATAGTGTTAAGGGTCTTATATAAAAAGCTTCAAAAACAAGAACCGATAAAAAAGGAAAACACAATGAAAAACGCCCTTAGCTTGAGATAGCTCGCATTAAGTACGCTTCTGGCGACAAGCTCGCTAGTGACTCTTTCTCCAAACCTTGCGCAGGCTCAAGATAGGTTTGCTAACGTTAAGGTTAAAGCAACAGCAATTAAGGGCTCTGTGCATATGCTAACAGGCGCTGGCGGCAATATTGGCGTATCGGCAGGTGAAGATGGCGTGCTAATAATTGATGATCAGTTTGCGCCATTGGCTGAAAAAACTGCTGCGCAGTTAGGTCAGTTGGGAAGCGATAAGCCCAAATTTGTGATTAATACACACTATCATGGCGACCACACTGGCTCTAATGCGTTCTTCCATAGCCATAAAGGCGCAACCATACTAGCCCATGAAAATGTACGTGTGCGTTTGGCTGACGATGAAAAAGTAGAGCCTGAAGCGCTGCCTGCAATTACCTACGAAGACGGCATAAAAATCTATTTCAATAATGAAACCTTGCACGTAATGCACCTTGCCGTTGGTCACACCGACGGTGATAGCGTTGTATGGTTTGAGCAGCCAAACGTATTACATACGGGCGATTTATTCTTTAATGGATTGTTTCCCTATATTGACCAAGGTGCAGGTGGAAATGTTGTGGGCTATATGGACTCTGTAAGCCAACTGCTTGCGAAGATTGATGATGAGAAAGTGATTATTCCGGGCCATGGCGGTTTGAGCAATAAAAAGGAATATGCCGCCTTTTTGAATATGATCAGTGAAACATTTGACTATGTAAAAGCGCTAAAGCAAGCGGGTAAATCCCTTGATGAAGTGAAATCACAAGGCCTTGAAGCGAAATGGCAGAGCTGGAGCTGGGCATTTATCAATGAAGAAAAGTGGATAGCCACCTTGTATGACGACGCGTAGGTCAATAATAGGGCGCGTTATTGAATTTGATAAAGTCGAAAAGCAGGTGAAACAGTGTTCTATTGTTTCACCTACCTACATGCGGTAAACGTGAATGTTAATGGCCTAGGTTTTTGACGAAAAGCCCACTTTTTACTTGGAAAAAGTCTGTATATACAGCTGCTCTACCTTGTCTCTCGCCCACTGGGTTTTTCGTAAAAATTTTAGTGACGACTTAATTGATGGGTCGTTGCTAAAACAGTTTATTTTTATGCGGTAATACAATCCGTCCCAACCATACTGTTCATACAGTTGTGTCACTATTTTTTCTAACGTAAGCCCGTGTAGCGGATTGTTTGGCTGCTTGTCCATATCTAAATGTTATGTCGTTATAAATCTAATTGTTAGTTTATCACGAAATTGCCACATCTGATGAGTTGTTCATTGTTTGTTTAGCCCCTCAACTGCACTACTTGCGACGCATATTCTCAAATAACGAGGGTTCCCAAGGCCGCATTGCCATAAGTAAGCCTATATGCTGTCGCTCCTCTATGGGAACTGCATTATCTTCGCTGCTTAGCTTGGCCGCTTCTTGACGCAGCTGTTCTAGTCTGCGTTTAATAATAGCGACTGAGGATGGGGAGTAGCGACCACGAAGATATGAGCGAAACATCCAAGGTTCATTCTTTTTAGGGGCCATGAATTTTACCATCACTTCATTTTCCATAAATTTCGCCAACGGCCCACCTGGGATCCATCTAAAATCTTGAGCAATAAGCAACTTGTAACGGTTGTTGGGCAGCAACTCAATGAGTTTGAGCTTATCAAGCGTTGTCATTAATTTAATGCCTTCGACTTCTTCAATGTCGTAGTGCGTAATAAGCTCTTCAAAACCCCATCCATCTCTCACACATACAGCTGCAAGTAATAATTTTGGGTTCTCTAACAGCGTCAATTCTTGTTCTTCAGAAAGCTGAGATATTTTTTCTTGTTGCGCCTGTGACAGCTGAAACAAATCGCTCAATGACAGCTGCAAAGACTCACAGATTTGCTCTAGCTTATCCAAACTAAATGCTTGAAGGGAGAAATTACGCTTAACGCTGGCCTCGCTTACATTAAGGGAATTTGCAAGTTGTCTGTAGGTAATGCGCTGTTCGCGTAAACATTGCTTAAGGGTATCGTAAACAAGACTAATTTGGCTCATGGTATTAATTTTTAATACTTGTGGTGTAATTTAATACTACATTATTTGTTGCGGTTTACGAAAGTTGTTCTTGTGCCTAGTGTAAGTGTTGTCGAAAGCGATAAAACTAGCTTTCAAATTTAGGAGCAAGTGATATGAAACATACACGTTTAACATTGATGTTACTGACAGCACTTTTTGGCGGAGTTGGTATCAATACTGTTCATGCTGACGATTCTATTACCCATAGCGCAAAGGCAAGCAAGCATAGTGTGCTTGCAGCGTCTGAAGGGTTGGCTTCTACTGCTACTGTTGCCAGTGCCGTTGTAGCAGCCCCTATTATTGTTACTGGTAGCGTTGTTGTAGCAACGGGAAGCGTAATTGCTGAAAGTGCCGAGTCGATTGCAAGAAGTGCACATACTCATTCTGAAACAGCGAGTCACAATGGCCCTTTGGTGATAACTGAAACCATAATAACGGCAGAACCCGCACCAAACAAAGTCAAAGTAACCACCACCACAACCACGCGATAGGTGACACTATGAAACGCGTTTTATTATTAATAGTTATGATTGGCGCAGTGGTTTGTGGGCACGCTTATGCGGGGAGTGAGCAAACTGGCAAACCTAGCTTTACTCCCGAAGCCATTGCGCATTTTTCGAAATCTGTAGAAAAGTATGCGGCTAGCGAAGGGGCTCGCGCCTTCATTATTGCCAGACGTGGGCGCCCTGAACAAGAGTTACCTCAAGGTATTCGGTTCACGCACACCGCTATCGCCATTTACTCAAACATTGAATTAGACAATGGCGATATCGCCAAGGGTTATGCAATTCACAATTTGTATCAAGATGCAGAACATCAAGATGTGAGTCACTTAATTACTGACTATCCCGTTGACTTCTTTTGGGGGGCATATGCATTAGAAGCGGGGCTCATTATACCCTCTAGTGATGTACAAGAGGCCCTTATTGATATGTACGCACAAGATAAGGCAAAGCAAGTACATAACCCTCGTTATTCTGTTATCGCTAACCCTTTTAATAGTCAACGACAAAACTGTACCGAATATACATTGGACGTAGTTAACGCCGCGGTGTATTCCACCACCAATATTGCGCAATTAAAGGCTAATGCCAAAGCGTACTTTTTGCCGCAGAAAGTGCATATGAGTCGAGCAAAACTGGGTTTAGCTAGCATGTTTAGTAAGGGGGTGACAACGCGAGATCACGGCAGAAAAATTGAAACAACCACGTTTGGAAGTTTAGCGCGCTATATGGATAAGTATGAACTCGCTACTCAAGCCGTTGTTTTTAAACAAGACGGTAAAACGGAAATTCTTTAGGAGAGTAATGATGCAATCAAGTTTCAAACCAACCAAAGCTTTTCGCATCGCGTCAATTGCAGCGCTTATTGTCGGTGTCGGGGCCTATTTTATTGGGCTCTACAACGCGCCTATGGCACTGAATGAAAAGGGATATTATTTCACAATTATGTTGTTCGGCCTTTTTTCAGTGATCAGCTTACAAAAAACGGTTCGTGACAATATGGAAGGCGTGCCAAGTACCAAGGCTTACCTTGTGGCGTCTGGTGTCGCCGTAGTCAGTGCAATAGCACTATTAGCTATCGGGCTTGTGAATGCAGAACTCTTACTTAGTGAAAAAGGCTTTTTTGCAATGGCATTTACGCTGAGTTTATTTGCTGCCATTACGGTACAAAAAAATGTGCGTGACAGCGCTGCATTTGAATCATGCGACCATAAGAATACGGATAGCAGTAAGCGAAGTGAACACGTCGTTGAGGTGACAACGCCGAAGGCTAAAGCCTAGCTAGTAGAGGCTATATGCGCACGGTGAGTTTTCTCGAATTGATTAGTGCGCGCACCTTGCGTATCCTCAGCGATACGAGATGTAAGAAGTAGCGTGCAAAGAGGCAAGATTAGCAGTGTGTGAACTATTGGGCATGAGTGCCAACACCCCGACAGACTTATGTTTTAGCTTTACAGGTCTTACCCGCCGAGGAGGCGAAACGGGGCCGCATAAAGACGGTTGGGGTGTCGCCTTTTACGAAGGCAAAGGCGTACGAATGTTTCACGACCCAGAGCCTTGTGCTACATCACCCATTGCCGATTTTGTGTCTACCTTACCCATAAAAAGCAAAAACGCTATTTGTCATATCAGGCAAGCCAACGTTGGCAATATTAATCTCGCTAATACTCATCCATTTACCCGTGAATTGTGGGGGCAATATTGGGTGTTTGCCCACAACGGCCAATTGCCCAGTTTCTCGCCTTGTAGCGGCGTTTATGAAGCAGTAGGAGACACCGATAGCGAAGCGCTGTTTTGCGATATTATGAATAACGTAAGGCAACACTTATCGCGGGATGCTGCGCCGCAGCAGCTAGCACAAACGTTAGTGGGCTTGGCAAAAGCCTACGCTCAGCAGGGCGTGTTCAATTGTCTTTTGAGTAACGGAGATTGGTTGTTCACGTTTTGTAGTACCAAGTTGGCCAGTATCACTCGACGGGCGCCTTTTGGCCCTGCGTGTTTAAAAGATGTTGAAGTAGAAATTGATTTTGCGGCTGAAACCACGCCTAAAGATGTCGTCAGTATTATTGCCACTGAACCGTTAACCAACGACGAACAGTGGGATATATATGAACGGGGTGAATGGAAACTATGGCGAGAAGGCGAAGTGATTGCGTCGGGGAAAGTGGGCGTGCCAGAACACAAAAAAGAGTCTGAAATGGTCTCGCCTGACCCCGCACTTCATCAGCCCAGCTAACTGTGCCTGGTAGCCTCTGAGGACATCAACAGTTCACTATGCCAGCACGTCGCTCAGTGTTTGCTTTATCAATTGATAGCGAGCAGGAAGTGCGCTGTGGGGTGTTTGCACACAGTAAAGCGGCTCAGTAACAGGGTGCTTAGCTTGGTAGACATGCAGTTTCTCGGCCACCGATGAGTTCAATAGGGTGCTAGTGGGCAAAACAGTAAACCCGAGCCCCATACTGACTGGCACGAGTATCTGCGATAGCTGGTTAATATACCCAGAAATGGGCAGCTTATTTGGGTTCATATTATGCAGTCGCGCTTCACCGCAGTCTTTACTGAAACGCTGCATGTAGTACATAGCGTCTGGGTGATTTATCAAACCAAGCTGGTTGAGTAGTGCATCAATAGGCACGTTTTCGTCGGTACTTTTACACGGCATCGCCGCTTTTTTGGGCAAGATTAAGCCTAACGGCTCTTCACCCACATAAGTGCTGTCTATATCTTCAGCGTTAGGGTCGTTAGTGACAATACCAAGTGCAATACTATTTTCTCTTATTCCTTTTAACAGGCTTTGTCGCGGAGCCACTTCTACATGAATGCTAAGTGCAGTATGCTCAGATTGCAGCGCAAGTAATGCAGGGTAAATACGCTGTGCAATCGCACCAGAGCATCCTACAACACATCTGCCTTCATACGGCATATCAAACTGTAAGCTTTCAATAAACGTTTGTTCTTTTTGAGTTTGTGCTATGGCGTACTCATAGACACGCTTAGCCTTGTTCGGTTAGCTGAATACCTTTTCCCAGTCTAATGACAAGCTTGCATCGACAAGCCTCTTCGAGTTTTTTCAGGTGCTGACTCACTCCTGGCTGGGTCATAAAGCGCTGTTCAGCGGTGCGGGTAAAATTGCCAGTTTCAACTAAGCTAACAAACGTATCTAGCCACGTAGGGTTGATCATTGCTATAAATTTAAATTATTGAATTAAGAATTAATGATAATTTCAAGTTTGCTCTGTGTCTAGCTACCATAATCACACTTTCAATTAAGCAAACAAACCCTCGCAAGGAGTGAGTTATGACAGAAGCAGTAAAGACACCGTATCCGCGTACGTTTTCGCACATAGGTATTTCGGTTCCTGACTTAGAAGCCGCAGTAAAATTTTACACAGAAGTGCTGGGTTGGTATTTGATCATGAAGCCTACCGAAATTGTAGAAGATGACTCAGCTATTGGTGAGATGTGTACTGACGTATTTGGCCCAGGTTGGGGCAAGTTCCGTATCGCTCACTTGTCAACGGGTGATCGGGTAGGGGTTGAGATTTTCGAATTTAGTAACCAAGAAAACCCAGAGAACAATTTTGAATATTGGAAAACAGGGATTTTCCATTTCTGCGTTCAAGATCCTGATGTAGAAGGGTTGGCAGAAAAAATTGTTGCCGCAGGTGGTAAAAAACGTATGAAAGCACCGCGTTACTATTACCCAGGTGAAAAGCCATATCGCATGATTTACATGGAAGACCCGTTTGGCAACATCTTAGAAATCTATAGCCATAGCTATGAATTACACTATGCCAGTGGCGCTTATGAATAAGAGTAAATAAAAAAGGGCGAGATGTTGAATCTCGCCCTTTGTGTTTTTATCGCTTTTTATCAAGTGTATAA
Source organism: Alteromonas gracilis (assembly GCF_036870955.2). Taxonomy (GTDB): domain Bacteria; phylum Pseudomonadota; class Gammaproteobacteria; order Enterobacterales; family Alteromonadaceae; genus Alteromonas; species Alteromonas gracilis_A. The sequence goes on along the minus strand of NZ_CP145482.2, from coordinate 3,752,238 downwards.
CGCGAACGTTAGCCAAACCTGCCAGACACATAAGGGTTTGACGCTTTTTCTTTCGCCACCGTTGTTGTCGGGCCATGGCCGGGATAAATAGTCATGTCGCCGGGCAGCACCATAATCTTCTGTGTTATGGAGTCAATTAACTGCTGATGGTTTCCTTGAGGAAAATCGGTTCGGCCTATTGAGCCTGCAAAAATAATATCGCCGACGATAACTTTATTGCTACTGCGCTCTACCAGTGCAACATGACCAGGTGTGTGCCCAGGGCAATGCAACACCTCAAGCGTTAAGCTGCCCAGCGTGATGGTATCGTTGCCGTTTAACCAGGTTTGTGGCGTAAATGGCTGCGCTGGTGGGAATCCAAACATTTGGCTTTGCTGCATTAGTGCATCTAGCCAAAACTTATCGCCAACATGTGGGCCAATAACAGGCACTTCATAATGCGCGGCAATGGCAACCGTGCCGCCTACATGGTCGAGGTGGCCGTGGGTTAATATGACTTTTTCAATTTCCACATTATGCTTTGACGCCGTGGCAATTAGCTTTTCAGTTTCGCCACCTGGGTCAACAAATGCACCTTTCATGGTGGATGCGTCCCATATTAGTGAGCAGTTTTGCGCAAAGGGTGTGACGGGTATAACGACAATTTCCACGTAAAAAACCTTTTTCTTAAATCACTATTTAGGCGGCATTATACATTGCTTATACATAGCCGCATAAATGCAGCCTGTTATTTGGCGGCGCTTCTGCTGCATGCTATATAAAGCACTGCGCCAACGAGTAGCTCTGCGACCAAAAACAACCAAGCATTGGTTGCAGATTGCGTTACTGACCATATACATACCAGCAGCGCTATCCATGGCATTGCCCGTTTTATAATGTTGGGCGAGTGGGTTAGCTGTCGCTGCGCTTTAATAAGCACGACGACGCACATTGCGTATACCACAAGCCTGGCCAGCACGCTGGCAATTGCCAGCCATACAAAACTGCCGCTTAACGCCAACACTCCGGCGAATACACCTAATACGATTACCGATATGTGTGGTGTTGCGTAGCGTGGGTGTACCCTTCCTAATCCATTTTTACCCAGCTTGCCGGGAATAAGCGATTGGTGGGCCATCGAATACGTCAGTCGCGATGTAGATATCATATTGGCTAATAAGTTTCCTGCCACCGATACGACAGCGGTGAGCGTCATAACTAATGCGCTAGGTCTCACCAAAAATAATATTCGCCAAGGTGATAAGTGGCGCATTTTCTTGTGAGGCTTATTGCGGCTGTGTACCCACCGTATGCCAATACAACCACTGAACGCAGAAGTAAAACAGCGCAATCCCCGCCACGGTAAACATTAATGCGCGTGGAATTGTTTTCTTTGGCGAATTTGTTTCGCCGCTCGTTACTACTACAGTTTCAAAACCTATAAATGCATAGAGCGTGAGCAGCGCGCCAGCTGAAATGGTATCAAGGGCGGGTACCACTACGGCGTTATCTTCAGTTGATAGCAAGGTGTCGCCATCTAGCTGCCAATAACCCACAGCAATAAGCACAACAAAAGGGAGTAGCTTAACCAATGACAGTGTATCTAATGACCGCATTGCTGCTTTTAAGCCAACAATGTTTACAGTAATCAACAAGCTGGTAATGCCTATGATAGCAATGGACTTGCCTATACCTGTATTGAGTTCAGGCCACACATACCCTGCATAAAGTAAGAGCACGTGCATATTGGCGGCAATGGCAGTCGCTCTTGCTAAGTAGTAAACAAAGCCGGTTTGAAACGCAGCAGCGTCGCCAAACCCTCTTCTCGCATAAATCACTGGGCCGCCTGTCTCTTGATACAAGATGGCGAGTTGTCCAAAGCACCAAACGATGGTGAGCATAAGGAAGCCAAAGATCAAAAATATGTAGGGGCTAAATGCGCCTAGCTCGGCGGACATTTTAGCGGGAAGTGCAAAAATACCAGCACCAATAAGACCATTTAACACAAGTAAGGCGGCACCTATGCCGCCAATACCTCGGCTTAACAAGCTTAAGCACTTGAAACAGAATGCTGCATAGAGATCTAGTTGCTTTCAAACACTTTATCGCTTAAGCAACGTATGTTGCCAGCACGTGCGTCTTCCAGATATCTTGTGCATCAATGGTAAAAATATCTTGGTCAACAAGTATGAAATCAGCCCACTTTCCAGGTGTTAGCGTGCCAAGGGTATCCTCCATGTGCCCAGCATAGGCAGCATCAAGCGTAAATCCCTTAAACGCTTGCTCAATGGTCAGCGCTTCATGAGCGTACCAACCTTTTACTGGCTGGTTATTGCGGTCTTGGCGGGTAACCGCTGCATGGAGACCGTAGAAGGGGTTAGCAAGTTCTACAGGGAAGTCAGAGCCCAGCGGCAACGCTATACCTGAATCAAGCAGTGTCTTCCAGGCGTAGGCACCTTTCATTCGGTCTTTTCCAATGCGATCCTCAGCCATGTTTTTATCACTTGTTGCGTGAGTGGGCTGCATAGAAGGCAGTACTTTCAAAGAGGCAAAGCGAGCAAGGTCGTCTGGCGCAATAACCTGTGCATGCTCAATGCGATTACGAAGCTCGCTACCGCCAATGGCGTCAAAAGTAGACTCAAACTCGTTGAGTGCAACATGGTTAGCTTTATCGCCAATGGCATGGTAGTTAAGCTGGAACCCGGCGCCAATGACGGTTGTGAAAAGCTGCGTCATATCTTCAGGCTGTGTTAACAGCAAACCATGTTGATGTGGAGCATCTGAATAGGGCGCTAATAGCGCCGCTCCTCGGCTTCCAAGGGCACCATCACCGTACGCTTTTACTGAGCGAATATAAATAAAATCGTTTTTATCGCGAATAGGGCCGTTGCGTAACATGGTTGATAATTCTGGGTCGGTTGCGCTCACCATGGCATAAATTCGTACAGGTAGGTCGCCCTCAACGGCTTCTTTTAAGTAGAAGTCATACACGTCTCTACCTACGCCTGCATCGTGCATTGACGTGATGCCATTTGAAAGTAAGTGCTCACCTGAGGCTTTGAGTTGCTGCTCATAAATAGCGTTGCTTGCTTTGGGAAGGTATTCTTCGATTAACAATGAAGCGTTGTCGATAAATACACCCGTTGGGTTGCCGTTTGCGTCTTTTATAATCTCACCACCCACGGGAGATTCTGTGTCTTTGGTAATGCCTGCCAGTTCCATTGCTTTGGAGTTGACCCAAGCAGCGTGTCCATCAACACGGGTAAGAAATACTGGGCGGTCTGATACAACACTGTCTAAATCTGACGCAGTGGGGAATGCTCTGTCTGACCACAATTCTTGGTTCCAGCCACGCCCGGTTATCCAGCTTTGCGTTTTATTGGCAAACGCGTAATCAGCTACCATGCTGGCGGCGTTTTGTGCACTTGTACTGTCACGCAAGTTTACCTCGAGCAAATTTGCGCCAAGACCAAGCAAGTGCCCATGGGCATCAATAAGCCCAGGAAGCATCACTTTTCCGTCACCATCGATAGTGCTATTGATATCATATTTGGCGTTGTCTTTCTCAGGTGAGATATTTAGCGCTATAACTTTGCCGTTATCCATCACCAAGTTCGAAAAGGTCATGAGTTTGCCGTCATTATCTAGCGTGTAGCCTTTAACATTATCAACCAAGGTCGCGGCGTGGGTAACACTCGACAAAGAGCCCAAACACACGCTCAATGCCATAAAAGACATGCGCGCTAGACGAGAATGTGCTGTTGTTAGGTTTTTTAATTTAGGGTAAAGAGATGTTTTCATTTTGTTATTCTTCTTCCATGTCGTCGGTAGTAATAATAGGGGGCTGAAGTAAAAAGTCGCGCTCCCAGATTGTCGCCATAGACGCTTGACTAATATTGCCACCTGATAAGATGACCAAAGCGGTTTGCCCTTTTGGCGTGTTGGCAGCCCACGAGGCCACGGCCGCCATGGTCATAGCGCAGGTGGGTTCGATATGCAGTTTTAAAAGGTGATGAAGCCATTGTGTCCAATAGGCTATTTGCAGCTCATCAACTTCATAAAAATCGTCTAATTCTTGTAAAATCGGAAAGGTAATGTCGCCCACAGATGGCGTTGCAGCGCCGTCAGCCAGCGTAACTGGCGCTTCTTTAAGCCCGATGATTTCTCCTGCCTGCAGTGACATTGACGCATCATTGGCTGCAGCTAGCTCTGCGCCTATTACAAGCGCATTGGGAACCATAGCTCGCGCCGTTAACAGGGTGCCTGATAACAACCCGCCGCCACCGCAAGGCGCAAACACGGCATCTACGTGACCAACTTCATCTAATGCTTCTAAAGCGGCAGTGCCTTGGCCCGCAATAATGTCTTCGTGATTAAAAGGCGGCATCCATACGGTGTCGTCCGCCTTCGCCGCTTCTTTTACTGCTAGATCCGCTTCTACGCGAGTTGGATATAACTTTAACTCTGCGCCATAGCTTTGCGTTGCTGCTGCTTTTATTGGAGAAATGTTTTCACTGGCGAATATTGTAGCTTTAACACCGAAATGGGCAGCAGCATAGGCGACGGCTTGTGCGTGATTTCCAGAACTGTTAGCAACCACAAACTTTGGTAAGCGTCCTTCTTGTTTCATCCGTGACAGAAAGTTCATTGCACCACGGATTTTAAATGCGCCGATGGTTTGAAGGCATTCAGCTTTAAACAGAATACGTTGCCCCATCCATGCATTAAGTAAACTAGATTCGACAATAGGGGTTTGCTTAACGTCGTCTTTTATTCGCTCAAAAGCCTGCTTTACACTGTCGAAAGTAGGGACAGAAGGCGTAGAAATCATATAAATAGCGCTCTTTATTAATTTGATGGTACTACGTTATCACTAATACCGGATAAGACAATCCTCTATACGCGCCTCACTGATTCATAATTATTTAATAATTCTCCTTTATGCTGCTTCAGCTAAGACCCAGAGAGTGTGCCCCATGTTAAAACGAATAAACCATCGCGTTTATGCTTTACCGACGATGTTATTCTTGTTTTTAAGTGTTTTATTCGTATCTGCTGGGATTTACTTGCAAGAAGACGAAAAAAGCGCGCGAATCTCAAAAGCTCAATCCGTTGCCGAACAGGTCAAAATAAGCCTCGAAGTGTTTTCGACAGAGCGTGTTCAAGCCATCCACAACCTTATGCTTAACTGGCCGACTTTCGAGCCTAACCAAGTGGATTGGTTTAATGCACAAGCCATGTCGCTTATGGGAATGCAAAAGGGTTTCAGCTCGCTAGTGTTTATTGATGAGCAAGGCGCGATCCAATGGATAGCAACACCTTCTTCGGGGACAAGGACTCGCATCGATAATCAACTCATAGGCTTACCAATGGAGGCTGTAGGGCTCCAGATTACAGGCCTGTCGGAAACCCTCGAAAGTGCGTTAATTTACTCTCAAAAGACGCAGCACCATCACATCCTCGTTGGTCGCGCTATTAGTCCTCAAGAGCCGGAGCACGGCTACGTTGTCGCAGGCTTCGACGTACAAACTATCCTAGGTGTCATGCTCGGAGAGTTAGTGGGACCACAATTCAACTTTTCCCTTACCTCAGACAATAACGTTCTGTTTGATGGTGGAGAGCTGGTAAACGACGGCACTATTGTATCTCTGACGCCATTCCCGTTTATAAAACGAGACCTTGTGCTATCAATGCAGTCCCAACTCAGCCCATACAACTCAGGGATGTTGATTATCGTAATCGGGCTTTTGATGTCAGCATTAGTCAGCTATGTTCTCCACAAGCAGCTAAAAGGTGCGGTTAAACTGTCGATGAGTCAGCAGCGCTATCTTACTGCTAGTGAAGCATCGCTTGATGCGCTATTGATTTATCAACCCGTTGATAATGATTTTGTTTTGGTCGAAGCCAACTCATATAGTCGATACCTATTCAGAGGTGCTTGCGATGTCTTAAGTACTATGCACCTAGCTGAACAAATGCAATACATTCGTTTTGATAGTGACTTTGACAACGTGACGGAAGTGGCTAAGACAGGTGTACCTTATGAGGCGCACATCGCTGTGACCTCAGATAAGATAGTGCCCGAGTGGCTAAAAATACAAGTAGTAAAAGCCGGAGACAACATCGCGGTAACGGTGCGAGATGTCACTGAGCGATTTCGAGCACAGCAAGACTTAAAGCGAAGCGAAGAGCGTTATAGAAGGCTAGTCGACGGTATGCATCGACATTTCGTTTATACCAAGACTGCTGAACATAATTTTGTTTACGTGAGTGCTGGTATAGAAGATATTTTGGGCTATAGCGCAAATGATTTTTGTGAAGATCAAGCTAAGTATGTAAGACAAGTACCTGATCAGACATTTGAAATTCGTCAGATCATTGCCAGCGGCACCAAGCCAGAGCCTTATTTAGTGCATTATCGCGGCAAGTCAGGACAAGATCATATAATAGAGTTCTCTGATACGCCTATCGTTGACGAGGATGGTATGTTGATTGCGGTAGAGGGGATTGCCCGTGACGTTACCAAAGAACTCGCGCTGCAAGAAGAGGTGTACTTTCAAGCCAATCACGATCAGTTGACAGGCTTGTTGAACCGATATGCTTTTGATGCACAGCTCCGCTCGCTTTTGAACGATTTTAAAAACAATGATGTCGACGACGCGCAGCAAGAGAGGCATGAAAACAATGGAAGTGCTAACGTTACACGTCTGACTTCACATTTATCTACTCAGAGTTTATCGCCAACGCTTCAAACTCAGCCACAAACGACACAAAGCGTTATGTGTTTTGTCGATATGGACCGATTCAAGCTGGTTAACGACAGTTGTGGCCACCCCGCGGGAGATAAGCTACTTAAAGAAATATCGACTATATTTCGACAATACGTAAACAGCACAGACTTGTTGGCTCGTATCGGAGGTGATGAGTTTTGTATTATCTTCAAAAACCAGCGCTTAGACGACGTAACGAAAATCTTAGATAAATTACTTATCGCTATTTCCAATTATCGCTTTGTTTATGACGATAAATTGTTTTTTGTGGGAGCAAGTATTGGTGTTATTGAAATCAACAGCAATACCACAAGCGCTGAGGCGTTAATAAAAGCTGCTGACAATGCGTGTTACAAAGCAAAGCATCTTGGGCGTAATCGCTATTTCGTATTTCGTGAAAGTGATAGCCAGATGGCAATTGACGATAGTGAAAACCAGGTGCTACACGCGCTTCATCGAGCGCTGCAAAATGATGGTTTTGAACTATACAGCCAAGCTATTATGCCGCTTAGTGTGCCTGATGGCACACATACAGCGCAGCTACAGCATTATGAAATTCTTCTGCGTTTACATGCCAAAGACGGCAATCTAATTAGCCCAAGCTTATTTATTCCCTTAGCTGAGCGACATGGCTTAATGAATAAGGTCGACTTATGGGTAGTTGAAAACACGCTCAAAACCTTAGAGCAAAACCCTGCTCACATCGATAACGTTGGTAAGGTTGCTATTAATCTATCGGGTATCACCTTAGGTGATGAGATGGCACTTCACAAAATTACACAGAGAATGCAAAGCACAAGTATTCCCGCTGAGAAAATTTGTTTCGAAATAACGGAAACCACTGCTGTTACAAATCTCAATGCCGCTAAACACTTTATTTCTACTTTGAGAGATATTGGCTGTAGCTTTGCGCTAGATGATTTTGGGGCTTGGTATGTCATCATTTACATACCTCAAAAACCTCGATGTCGATTATGTGAAAATTGACGGCTCATTCGTGAGAAATATAGTTTATGACCCAATCGATCATGCTACAGTGACAGCGATTAATAACATTGCGCACAGCATGGGTAAGCAAACCGTGGCTGAATTCGTCGTCGATAAAGCAACAGCAGATGTGCTTCGCGACTTAAAAATAGATTTTGGTCAAGGCTATGCACTAGACAAACCCAAACCATTGGCGCATCGAGTTCAATGGCGAGTAAAACTTGCTTCTGCCTAAAAGGAAATTGATATGGGCTTATTTGATACTATTATGGGAAATGCCAGTGAGACGGATGCTTCGGACGTTCAGGAAGAATTGTCACCAATTCTCGCAGACAATGAAGTCGTTACTTCGGCGTTTAAGTTAGTTCGTGATTTGAGCGTATTTACCAACAAACGTTTGATTCTTATCGATAAGCAAGGTTTAACCGGGCGTAAGGTCAACTACCACTCAATTCCTTATAAGTCGATTACCCAGTTTGTGGTAGAAACCGCAGGACACTTCGATACGGATGCAGAGCTTAAATTGTGGTTGTCTGGCAAAGCCGACGCCATTGAGATTGAGTTAAGTGCTTCTTCTGCACAAGCTGTGCAGAAAAACCTGGCTACACAGTTATTTGCGTAAACGTTGATGACGGATGCGCTAAAGAGACAAAAAACGGGTCATTGAAGACCCGTTTTTTATTTGCTGCAATTCACAGTTAGTCTTTCAAATTCCTATTGAAGAAATTTGTTATGGTCTTATACAGGTGAATGCCCGTTTGCTTTCCGCGAATACTGTGTTTCTTACCCGGGTAATCCATGGTTTCAAATGGAATAGCCAAGTCTTGAAGATGCTTGTACAGCATTGTTGAATGAGTAAACAGCACATTGTCGTCAGCCATACCGTGGTAAATAAGCAAGTCGCCTTTTAAGTCCTTCGCATAAGGGAATACTGATGATGCAGTATATGCATCATTATCGGTATTAGGGTTGCCCATGTAGCGTTCAGTATAGTGGGTATCGTATAAACGCCAGTCCGTTACTGGCGCGCCAGACACCCCTGCTGCAAAGTAATCGCTTGCTTTAAACATGGTCATAAGTGTCATGTAACCGCCATAACTGTGGCCGTGTACACCAATTCGCGTAGCATCAACAAATGGTAGTGTACGTAAGAACTCAACGCCCGCTACTTGGTCATCAACTTCAATAAAGCCCATCTTCTTGTAGATTGGATCTTCGAAGCCTTTGCCACGATAGTTTGAACCACGGTTGTCTAGCGTAAATACTACATACCCTTGGTCTACCCAGTGTTGGAAAAGCAAACCGCGATTACCTGCCCAGCTATTAGTCACTACTTGGGCGTGCGGGCCGCCGTATAAGTAAACGATAACAGGGTGTTTTTGCTGCGGGTTTTCTTTTGCACTCTGAGGAGTATAGATGCGGTATTTAAGTGTTGCACCGTCTTTGGTGGTGATGTCACCAAATTCAGGAGCAGTCCAACTGTCCATGTAAGCGTATAGCGGGTGGCCTTGTTCAACCTTGTTCTCTTCAAGCCATGTAATACGCTTACCAGATGCATCGTTTAGGCTAACTTGAGCAGGTGAGTTGATGGTAGAGAAGCGGTCAATAAAGATTGACGCATCTTTGCTGAACGCTGTGCTGTGATAGGCACCAAGCTCAGTTACGCGATTGACCTCACCGCCATCTAGAGAAACGCTGTAAACATGGCTTTCTAGTGGCGTGTCTTTGCGACCAGAAAAGTAAAGTGTATTGTTAGCAAGGTCGATGGCTTCTACATCATCAACAACCCAGTCGCCTTTTGTTAGCTGTTTAACTAATTTGCCTTCGTTGTCGAAAAGGTAAAGATGTTTGTAGCCATCGCGCTCTGATGCCCAAATAAACTGGCCCTTATCTTTTAAGAAATAAAGGTCGTCGTGCAGATTAACCCAAGTGTTGCTGGTTTCGGTTAATAGCACATTTTGCTTACCTGACAAAAGGTCAAATGCACGAAGCTCTAACGTTTGCTGATCGCGGGTTTGCCATTGATAAGTAAACGTTGTGCTATTTGGCATCCACTTGCCGCGTGCAAAGTAAATGTCTTTATTTTCGCCTAGGTCAACCCAGGTACGTTTGCCAGTATTGATGTCTTGAATAGCGAGTTCTACAACAACATTCGGCGTCCCAGCTTTAGGGTACTTTTGCTCGATAAGCTTGATATCGTCAGCGTAAATTTCTGAACGAGTAATCACGTCTACCGGGCTTTCATCCACTTTGGTAAAGGCAATTTTACTTTCGTCGCTAGACCACCAATAGCCCGTCATGCGGCCCATTTCTTCTTGTGCGACAAACTCAGCCATACCGAATTTAATGTTGCCACCACCTTCTTTAGTGATAGCCATTTCTTTGCCAGACGCGATGTGTTTTACGTATAGGTTTTGGTCGCGAATAAAAGAAATGTAGTTGCCTTTTGGCGATAGTTTGATATCGGTTTCGAATGCGTCGGTATCAAGAAGCTGCTTTGCGCCTTTCTCACCGAGCTTGTGATAAAACACATCGCCGCCTAGCGGGAATAAAAGGGCTTTACCGTCATCAGACCATTGATAGCTTACAATGCCGCTACCTGATAAACGCATACGCTCGCGTCGCGCCTTTTCTTCGTCTGATAGTACTTCTTCGCCGCTAGACAAATCGTTTGAATCGAACAGCATACGAGTTTCGCCACTTTCAATATGGTATTCCCATAAATCAAGACGCTCGTAATCAGTTTGTTTACCTTTTAAGAAGGTTACGCGTTGTCCATCAGGGGATACCTTTAATGAACGCGGTGCGTTGCCATCTAACGAGGGAGAAGAGAAAATACGCTCAATAGTGAGCGTTTCAGCGTTTAAAGCAGTAGAGAGCATAGCGGCTCCAATCAAAAGGGCTTTTTTCATTTTTATCTGCATATTTACCTGTCGAAGGTTTGATTGTAGAGAAACCATTTAATGATACAAGGTGTGAAGTATGAAAACCGCAATCGTGCTAGGAGCGACAGGTTTAGTGGGACGAACGCTCGTAAATATACTTTTACAAGATAGGCGTTATGCAGAAGTGACTTGCTTAGTGAGAAAACCGCTATCTGCGCAAATGTTTAATGACCCTCATAAAAGGTTAAAGCCATTGTTATCGACTTTGATGATTTGCAGGATTATCAGGGGTATTTCAGTGTAAATCACGTGTACTGCTGTTTGGGAACAACATTAAAAGCAGCGGGCTCAAAGCAGGCGTTTCGACGTGTTGACTTTGAATTTGTGCATGTTGCGGCGCAGCTAACACGTGCGCAACGTGCAGATAGCTTTGTGTGGATATCATCGGTCGGCGCAGATGCCAAAAGCAGTAATTTCTACTTGCGAGTAAAAGGAGAGTTAGAAAACGCTATTATGCGTATGCCTCAGCTCCCTAATGCTTCAGCAGTTCGTCCCTCTTTGTTACTCGGAGAGCGCAATGAATCACGCTTTCTAGAAGATATTGCACAGAAAACGGCGCTGGTATGGCAAAATGTGATGAAAGGGCCGCTTAAAAAATATCGCCCCGTTCATGCCGTCGACGTAGCAAGAAACATGATGTCATTGCAAAAGTGGTAAAACATGCGTCGATATATTGACACATCTGTTATTTAAAAAGTGCGAGTAGTAAATGTTCCGTTGTAAGCAATTCACAGTAGCGCAGGATAAATGCGCAATGAAGGTCAATACAGACAGTCTTATCTTGGGCAGCTGGGCTAGTACGAACAACGCGAAGCGCATCCTCGATATCGGAACAGGAAGCGGCATTTTGGCACTTATGCTTGCACAAAAGTCACCACAAGAGACTACCGTTGATGCCATTGAAATTGATGACAGTGCCGCCGAACAGGCATCTCAGAATTTTGCAAATGCACCTTGGTCAAACAGAATGCAGGTTGTTCATACTGACTTAGCGCATTTTCAACCGTCTCATTTATACGACCTTATTATTACTAACCCCCGTATTTCGACAGTGCAAAATCGGCAACCAATGCTTATTGCACACAAACACCCGCACGTGCTATTGCACGTCAAGTGTCTCGTCTTGAACCAGTTGATTTGTTTCAATTTTGTTCTGAGTATCTTGTAGATACGGGGTCTATTTATTGCGTTTACCCGTACGCCAGTGCCAAGAAGATTATTTACCTTGCTGGTGAACAAGGGATGCATCTCACACGTACTATTAACATAAGGCATAGCGCTGCTCGAGAGCCTTATTTGAGCGCGTTTCAGTTTCATCTTCAGCCAAGCGACAAAATCTTGTCAGATACGCTGACCATACGTGATCATAAAGGTGCGTATACAGACCAGTTTACAGCTTTGTGCAAAGCCTATTACCTTAAGTTTTAAAGAGAGATTTACCCCGATGATTATTATCGCTGAAGCGTTTGGTGCGCTTGCAGTCATCCTTAATTTTATTGGCTATCGGCAAAACCATGTTGACTCGGTACCTACTTATTTCGGCATTTGCCTTGGCTGCGCTAAGTGCACATTTTTTTATGCTAGACGCTATGGCGGCGGGCGTTGGGACATTTTTGGCAAGTTTGCGCAATATAATCGCAATAAAGCATCGCAGCAACGCGGTGTTGTTTTTATTCATTGGCGTCAACGTCGCGTTTCTCATTTACGAGTGGTTTGTGCTGTCGCATTCGTGGATTATTTTTATTGCATATGCGTCCTCCCTCATTTTCACCGTGGGTTCTATCGTAATCAGAGACACACATACCATCCGCAAAGTGTTTCTTGTTGCTGAAACTCTTGGCTTAATTTATGCATTCTCCGTTGGAAGCATTTTTGGCACTGTTTTTAATGTAAGCAACTTATTGAGCATATTAAGCAAGCTAAGAAGTCAAAAGCTCCAAGGTTGATAGGAGTTTTCTTCAAAATATTTACAACTGACAGAATGTCAAGCGTATCCCTTTGATTTACTTGCTTTTTATGTTTTTAATTGTACTGGCAGATTGTTGGATTTTTAATCCAAAGTTCAATGGTAAGTAATAGGTGTTTAGGTATACTGCGTTATATATAAGTATGATTTCTGTAGTTTTTCCTCAGGACGAGCAGTAGTAAACTCAGGTAGTGTTGTAGTGGGGAGTGTACGTAGTGAAATTAGTTGGCAGCGTTTACGAATCCGGCCAATTGCCAGATTCTGAACGAATACAAAGCGCAAGCATTGTACAGCCGACGTTGGTTGGTGAGCAGTCTCAAAGTGAGACTGAATCGCTGTGGCATCGTCGTTTGGGTTTGCTTTTGAACGCGGAAAATAATCTTATAAAAGTTATACGTTTACGTAAGATTGCTGGTATATTTACTTTAGCAAGTACAGCAATGTTATTGTTTTCCCTGTATACCGCACCCATGATGGCACCAGCACTTTTTTATTGCTTAATTGCGTTAGCGGCTGTTGGCGTTTTTGCATATCCTGTGTTGTTTGTGGCGAGCAAATTAAACAGAAAGCAGCGCGATGCTATTTCGAGAATGTTCTACATGAGCAATCACGAAATTGATATGTCAGATGGTAAGATATCGTTAATTAACAGGGCGAACTATACATGTGTAGCACAAATACACATATTGGATCGTAAGCTTGGGCAATTGGCAACCGCATAGACATCACTACACGACACAGTTTTCCGTCATTTTTTGGATAGCAGCGCTTTTATTGGGGCTGCTATTGCTTGCGCCCATAGACGCAATAGGCCAACTCTTTTCATCTATCACCATCTTAATTGCCATTTCTCTGTGTAGCAGGGAAGCCAATCATACTCAAAAACATCAACACTTTTTCCGAACGTTAGCATTAGTGCTCGCGTTAGCACTAAGTGCCCGGTATCTATTATGGCGCGGAATATATACGTTAAAGTATTCAGATATCCTATCGTTTATAGCGGTGTGGCTACTGTTTGCAGCGGAGTTGTATGCAGGTATCACGTCTATCCTCGGAGCCATCGTTAATGCGTTTCCATTAAGTCGACCTCTACTCACATTAGAAGGCATAGATAAAGACACATTACCTACTGTCGACGTAATGATTCCCAGTTATAACGAAGATGAAGATATACTTGAGGTCACTATTCGTGCGGCAAAAATGCTTGATTACCCGAAGGATAAACTGTTTATCCATTTGTTAGACGATGGTGGTACCGATCAAAAAATTAATGCTGAAAATCCAACTGCGGCCAAGGCGGCTAAGCAACGACGCACTGACCTGCAGGCATTATGCAAACGACTGCAAATTACTTATCATACGCGAGAAAAAAATGAGTTTGCTAAAGCTAAGCAATGTAAATAGCGCGATCAAAAATACCCATGGGGAATTGATCGTCATACTTGATGCTGACCATGTGCCAACGTCAGACTTTTTAGATAGAACGGTGCCATGGATGTTGAAAAACGAAAAAGTTTTTCTGGTGCAAACACCACACTTTATGGCTAACCCTGACCCTGTCGAGAGAAATTACTTTTCAGCATTCACAAGAATGCCGTCTGAAAACGATATGTTCTATGGAACAATTCAAAAAGGTTTAGACTACTGGGGGAGCTCTTTTTTCTGTGGTTCAGCTGCACTTATGCGACGTGCCCACCTTGATTTAGTTGGTGGTATATCGGGTGATTCCATCACCGAGGATGCTGAAACCGCGCTTGATCTGCATAAAATGGGCTACGAATCTGTGTACGTTGACAGACCCATGGTGAGCGGACTTGCCCCTGAAACCTTCGACGCGTTTATTCAGCAGCGTATGCGTTGGGCACAGGGAATGACACAAATTCTACTGTTAAAAAAGCCCTACAATGCGCGAGGACTGAAGTGGTATCAACGAGTTGGCTACATGAGTTCTATCATGTTTTGGCTCTTTCCCTTTGCTCGTATTATTTTTCTTCTTATGCCACTGGCTTATCTAGTGTTTGACTTGCAAGTTTACCATGCATCAATGCTGGAAATTTTTGCGTTTACTATTCCTCACGTTATCGCCACCTATACCATCTCTACCATGTTGTTTGGGCGGACACGTTGGCCTTTGGTTTCTGAGCTTTATGAGATATTGCAATGCGCCTTTACCTTGAACGCGCTAGTGAAGGTTTTTGTTAAACCGAGAGCGCCTTCATTCGTGGTCACACCAAAGGGAGAGAGTTTGGATCACACATTCATTTCTCCGTTATCAAATGTGTTCTATTGGCTAACGCTGATAATTACGTTCGCACTCTTTGCGGGTATTTATAAGTACTTTACAGAGCCATTAACAAGAGAACTTACCGTTGTTGTTTTGTTGTGGAACAGTTTTAACTTACTGCTTTTACTCTCGGTCATGAGTGTTCTATTAGAGAGAAAACAGGTGCGCGCTCAGTCTCGATTACCTACTACCAATAGCGTTGTAATAAAAACCTGTTATGAAGAAGCTTGGGTTGGTGATCTTATTGATCTGTCTCTCGGTGGAGCGCGTTTACGGCTTAAGGGAGAGGGGGCGCTTATTCCTAGTGAAGCTATATTTACCTCATGGAGTCATGCACAAAACAAAAATGTGCAAATTCCAATTGATGTATTGCACTATGACGAGACTTCGAAGGTATTACGTATTAGGTTTATGCCTAAAACGGATGATCAGGTTGATGATGTTGTTGCATTTGCTCTGTGTGACAGTTTACGTTGGATGTCATTCCAACGCAGGCGAACCAGAGCGATAACATACTGGTTTGGCGTAAAGCATGTGTTAAAAGTGGGAATGAAGCCCGTGTTTTTGCATGTGCTTGTATTGGCAGGAAAGTTTGCTGGAAGATTAGGGTTCTATAAAGGGCTAAGCAAGGGAAAAATAATGATAAGAAAATACTTCACTCTACTCGTTTGTTTATTAATGCCTTTTTCGTTGGTTGCACAAACCGAGACTTTCAGATTAACGGAGTTTTATGGCGGCGATGCAACGTTGCGATTACAGGGTAAATCCGACAGTGTCGATGTATCTATCCCCTTAAGTACAATAGCAGATGTAAATAATGCAAAAATTCGTCTTGAAGTTGTTAGTTCGCAAGCACTTATTAAAAAACGTTCACAGCTGTTTGTAAGGTTTAACAACGCTACTATAGGCCAAATTGCCTTTGATCCCGACCGCCCTTCTTTAACCTCTGAAATACCTGTACCTAGAGCGTTATGGCGTGCAGGTTTCAATACGTTGACGTTCTCAGTCAGTCAGCATTACGCTGAACAATGTGTCGATGGAAACGCGCCAGAATTGTGGAGCGAAATTAATATTTATAATTCGACACTTACGTTGGACACCTCTCTCAATGACACGGCATTTACACTTGATAATTTGAGCGGATTTTTTAATCCGGGTATTGGAGGGCAACGTGGCGTTGCTCTGTATACTGCGCGAGAGCCTTCAGATGCGCTTATTCAACATGCCTTACCGCTTACTGCACAAGCCTTAGCCTTGCGCAATCAATATCAACCATTGTCTGTTTCTCATGCGGTGTTTGATGATGGTTACGTATTACCCGATGTCGCTCAAGACGAAAGCGAATTCTGGCAAGATGACAATATCCAACGTTTTGAGCGAAGTGCATGGTATTTAACGCCAACGCGAAAACAGCTTAGTACACGTGCTTATGGGAACCGTTACGGAGCTATCCCCAGTACTATCTTCTGATGTCATTAACAAAATCGATGGTGCCTTTTTAATGGCGCAACGAACGCTAGCTTTTGTTGTGGACGATAAGGTTATTGTGCCTTCAAGCTACTCAGCTAATTATCAGTGGAAGAAACGATGATGACGTTTATAAAGCGACTAAAGCTCTCGCAGTGATGGATGATGCATTAAACCCGGTTGATCAAGTAACGGTGCTATCGCAGTCACAGATGAAAGCGGAATCACTACAACGCCACCGCATACTATCGCCAGGCGAACACTACACGTTCGACGATTTTGGCGTATCAACTGCACAGTTTCGCAATGAGAACGACTTCAATCATCGCGTGTCTTTCAGGTTGCCTGCTGACTTCTATGTACCTGAAAATGCAAGTGTAAAATTATTACTGGATTTTGCTTATGGGGCAGGGTTTGGACCTGGTTCAGTGATGAATGTGAGCGTAAACGACGAGCTTGTGCATGGCCTTGCATTAACTAATACAAATGGTCAGTCTTTTCGAGATTACCAGTTATCTGTACCTAAGCACGTTATTTTAAAGGTGGGTCAAACAACATCGACTTTGATGTAACCTCTCGTGCACCGTTAGCGGGAGTACCGTGTGATGACATCCCAGGCTCTCATCTTGTGTTTCAATTAGAGAACACGTCGGCCATTGATTTACCTTCTGCAGGAAATATTGCAGTTCAGCCAAACTTAGCGATTCTCGCAGAAGCGGCTTACCCTTTTGCTCGCTTTAAGTCAGCTCCAGTTGCAACAATCAATGCTCCTGATAATACGTTTTTAGATACCGCACTAACACTTGCAGCGAAGCTCGCGCAAGTTGCACAAGCGCCTTTGCTTAATGTGCAAGTAAAGGTTGGTAATACTCTTGAAACAGATGGCTCTATTGTTGTATTGGGCACACCTGAGACGCTGACCCAAGTTGAACAAACGGAATTTAGTACTGCTATTGAAGCCAGCAAACGTTGGTCTTATCGTTTGCAGAACAACTTGTACAACCATGTAAGAACGATGAGCGAGGACCTCTCGTTTAAGGAAATGCGTGTTGACGGACACACAGTGCAAGAAAGCGATTTAGGCAATCAGGCAATTTTAACGGCGCAGCGACATCCTTCATCTGCTCAGCGCGACACGTTGTTTATCATGGCTGCACAAACGCCAGAGATACTTCATATGCGTACGCTTGATTTGGTTAGCCTTTCAATGTGGGGGCAGTTAGGAGGAGACTTCTTTGCATGGAAAGACAACCTGGCACCGTCACTCGTTATGCAAGTCAGTGATAAGTTTGAAGTGGGTGAAGCTGATGACATTTGGTTGCATATGCGTTTATGGCTTTCTAATCACCCGTGGTATTGGATGATTGGCTTTATCATCATTGTCGTGCTACTTAGCGCAGTTATGTACACGCTTCTAAAGCGAAGAAATAAGCAAATACAAGACTCATGGTAGATATCATGTTGCGAGGGCTCGTTGTACTATTGTTGATGCTATTAGCGTCGTGCTCTACACAAAAAGACATGACGTTTAGTCTGAAATTTGCAGCGTACAAAGCGCTATTCATTGACGAAGGCAGAGTAGTTGATACGGGGAATGGAAATGTCTCTCACAGCGAGGGGCAGGGGTATGGAATGCTATTCGCTGTTCAAGCAAACGACCAAGAGACTTTTGATTCTCTCTGGCAATGGACTCAGCAGGTATTACAACGTAACGATGGGCTTTTTAGTTGGCGTTATCGACCTTGTGATACTCGAGATAGCCAGTGCATTGATGATCCAAATAATGCTTCAGATGGAGAGATCCTGATTGCCTGGGCGCTGTTAAGAGCGTCAGAGCGATGGGACAACACGACCTACAAGAACGCAGCAATCAACATCATTAAAGGGGTTGAAGTTAAGCTTATCAAGCGCTCAAATGACCTGACGTTGCTGTTACCTGGAGAGTTTGGTTTTGAGGATGAAGAAAGTATACAGTTGAACCTTTCTTATTGGGTGTTTCCAGCATTGCTGAACCTGAAAAAATACTCAGATGAACCTGGCACTTGGCAGTCTCTTTATGACAGCGGCCAAAAGTTACTTCAACATATGCAATTCTCAGAATATCGCCTGCCAAGCGACTGGGTACGTCTTGAAACGACCACTCAAACACAAAGACGTCTAGAAGAGCGTTTAACCTTACAAAACGTTATTTCCTCAGAATATGGATTTAATGCAGTGCGGATCCCGTTGCATTTAGCCTGGTCGCTTGGCTCAGTGAAGCAGGGTGAGTCACAGTTATTCTCGCCGTACATTGCTTGGTGGCAGCAAGGTAAGGTTCCTGCAACAGTGAACCTCACGAGCGGGAATACCGCGAATTACGAAATGACCCAAGGAATGGTAGCGATAAAAGGTGCTGTGAAAAACATTCTACAAGAAGAGCCTCTTGAATGGCCTGATATCAGGCGTCGTACAGATTATTATTCTGCAAGCCTTACGTTACTTTCTATGTTAGCTGTTATGGATAATCAATAATGAGTTGGCGAGCCTTATCTTTAGTTGCGCTACTAAGTACACTTTTTGCGAGTCCTGAAGTCTTTTCACAAGCGACTACAACGTATCAAGACAAAAACCTCAATATTAAACCCCTTGAGGCGCAGCAGCCAGATTTGACTGGGCTTTGGTATCACATTAATCAAAAGCAAATAGCGCTTGCTAACGACGAGTATGCTCGACTTAAAGAGGCGTATCCTAATTGGCAAGTATCGCAAGAAGTACTTGATGCAATAGAGGGCCTTAATGAACCAGATAGGCCCAAAAAAATAGTGAATACAGACAAGGCGCCAAAGTCAAAGCCTGAGACGGTGGAGTTCAAGCCGGAGTCAGAAGTAACCAAACCTAACCCCGCAGCACCGCTAGAAGCCTTTGCTGCGCTAACCCCCAAAGCGCGAGCATCAACAAGTAATGAAAAAGTTAAACGCCTTGTCGCATTGAGTAATTCACTAAACCGTCCTGATTTTTACCTTTTGATGGGGTGGACGGCATTAGACAAAAATCTTTTGGAAATAGCTAAAACCCAGTTTGAAAATGCACAAAAGGTCGCCACGCTAGATGTTCAAAAACAGTCAATTCTTCAGGGCCTAAATAGTATCAAGGGAATTTATGTTGAACGCGCCCTGGTGAATATGGATTTGACATTATTAACACGTTACCTCAATCAAGATATTCAAGGTTATGTGATGTCAATTATTGAGGGGAATGCGTGGAAAAACTACGACAATAAAGAATACGACAAGGCACTCAGTTTATTTACGCTATTGAACAACAACGAAGGTCAATACGCGACGCTAATAGCGCAAAACAACGCAGATGACGCCTTCAAGTTGGCATGTGCCATTTCCACCGAGACTTTTCTGCGTCGTTGCGCTGATGCACTTGCCGAACGCCAGGTACGCTTTTTTGAAGAAAGCGAGTATTCAAAAAGTATAGATGCCGCTAAACAGCTTAGTGAGATTCGCCCTTTGACGCTTGATGAACAGGAGTTAGTGGGCTGGGCCGCAAAAGAAAATCAAGATATTGCTACCGCTACTTCAGCGTTCGAAGTAGTCCTTTCGAAGAAGCCTGACAATGAGGTGATAGCGAACGAATTG
Source organism: Alteromonas gracilis (assembly GCF_036870955.2). Classification (GTDB taxonomy): domain Bacteria; phylum Pseudomonadota; class Gammaproteobacteria; order Enterobacterales; family Alteromonadaceae; genus Alteromonas; species Alteromonas gracilis_A. The sequence continues at coordinate 3,732,214 of NZ_CP145482.2, read as the reverse complement.
GTGGTGCTTAATAAAAATGACAACACCGCGCTTGCGCGTTTAGCATTGAAATTTTCTGTGATCAAATCCCGCTTACAGCGCGAGAGTAACCAAAATGCATGGCCAAGAAAGCAATTCTGGTTCGCCTATTCTAATGACAATGAGCGTGTAGTAAACGCGCAAACCAAAGATGCTTTTACCGTTCTATATGGCACTAATGTAAGAAATAGAAGCGGTCAACGCGGATTAGGTCACTTTGACGTATTTAGTCACTATGTGGGTATTGGGGCGGCTTATAAAAAATGGTTATGGCAAGTCATCCTTGATTACAAACAATTCTATAGCGGCTCACCTAATGAGGGAGATTGGTTTGGCGATAGACAACTGGCAAATTTAGCGCAAATGCCATTTGAGGGGATATCAGGCTTTGAAGACACTGGAGTACGCGCAGAAGTGTCGTATCAAGATAGCAAATTCAATGTTTACGCAAACCTAGAGTACGGTATGTTTTCACAACCGGTGGATACTAAAGTGACAGGGCAGTTGTCTGCGACTCGCTTTTTCTCAGACACCATCGTTGCACTAACGCTGTTTCGGAAAGCGAAAGACGACAGTCTGCTGAGTCAAACAGGAACGTTTAATGCCCAGCACAATCTTCCGTGGGGTTATGTCATTGAAAATGGCGCTCGAGCGCTTGTAGCACATGTATTTGCTCCTAAATGGTCTGTGGCGGGTACTGCACAATTAAGCTCCCTAAAAGGCGAGCGGGTGAAAGACAATGGTATGTGGTCTCTTGGTGCTTATCTCAATTACGACCTAGCCGAGTCGGATTCATCTTATTTAGACTACTGGCGCGTCGGTCCTTTCGCTAGCTACAGCACGTATGACCATAATCTGAGTGGTTTCACATATGGCAATGGCGGGTACTTTAGTCCGCGTTATTTTGTCAGTATAGGTGGGTACTCTGAGCTACTCACGCTGGAAGCAATGAATTGGCAAGTTAAACTGCGCACTGAGTTAGCACTATCAAGGCTGGAACAACAAGATGAACTACGCTTTCCTTTAGGTGAGTTCTTTGCCTTTGAAGACGATGCTAGCACTCTATTGGATTACGATAGAACCACGGGCCTTAGTGGCAACATTATGGCAGAAGGCCAGTATCGTATAGATGATAATTGGATTTTGTCGGGTTATGTCGGAAAAGCCTTTGCGGTAGAGTTCCAGTCTTTTGAAGCGGGTTTGCAAATAAGATGGCGAGGTGGTCCAGGTACTGGCGTTACTAGTGATGAACTCATTTTGTCTTCCCCAAGAAGAACGGGCTTCGCGCTTTAAATATACTACTTGATAAAACAAAAAAGCGGGCCAATGTTGGCCCGCTTTTGCTTTGTCTCTGAATGTTTATCTATCGCTGTTTTCTTCTTCGAGAAAACATGAATGCACCAGTGCCGAACAACAAAGCAATGGAAGCAGGTTCGCTGACGTCGATAGCACCAAATCGGTAATCATTAATCTGTCCCGTAGGGGCAAGGTATGGAACTCCTTGGTCGTCATACAAGGTTACCTCAGGGGTTACCAAACTACTTGCAATGACGTTGCCATCAACATGACCGTTGTAAAAGCTTAATTCAGCGTAGGGTGCCAGTACGCTACCCTTTACACCAACCGAATGTAAAGAAAGGCTGTCAGCATCTACAAAGTTAAATAAAATGTTGTTGGTATACAGACCGTCGTGTCGTTGGTCTATGTTGTTATCGTTATCACGGTATTGGCCATTTTCACGGAAATATTCATTTTCCGTAGTAAATGCCGTGTTAAAAAAACCTGTGTTGAATAGCTCAACTTCTTTACCGTACACGTTAATAATGTTGTAGCTGGTGGTAGAGAAGTCAAAGACAATACCCTTGCCATCAGCACTAAACCAGTCAGTGTTAATTGAATAAACGTTAACATCATCATTGCCTGAAAAAACAATGGTATCGATGGTTTCTGTGCTGCTATCGGTACAGTCGACTGCTCCACATTTCAGTGTGGTTGTACCGTTAACCGCCATGTTGGCAAATTCATTCGACTGCGCTGTTACTTCATCGGCAATAGCCTGAAAGTCGATGTTTTCTACATTAACGCGATTAGACGGATCTTTGGTAGCTGCTCGACCACTATTTCCGCTCGTGACAGTAAGCTCGTTACCGTAAGTAACTTCACCGTCATCCAAGTCAAGCAGACGTAATAGTGACTGATCCTTCGGATTCTATATTGCCTTGGTTTAATCCAGCGCTATCAAGCGTTACATCGCCTTTACTAAAAATACCGCCTGTTTCGATATTGCCGTATTTTACCGATGACGAACCACCGCTGTTCAATGCTCCATCAAAAGAAACGCTTTCAGCCGTGATCATACCCGACACGGTCACTTGACCACCGTGTACCTGGCCATGGGTATAGTTTAGGTCGCCGCCGACATAAAGAGAGCTTGAAGATAGATTTGGCTCGAGCAATAGACCGACGTCAAAGTGCTCAACCGTAAGGTTTCCACCTACCGCTAAAGTACCTTCAACATCAGAACGTTCGCCGTCAAAGTCGTTGAAAATAAACGCGTTGTATTTAAAAGCCTCGCTTAGCTCTATGGTCGCAGCTAAGGCGTTTTGGGCGAAAAGTGTAGATGCAATCGCTACGTGTAATGCGGCGACTCGACGAGTACCGAAATTTGTTTTCATTGTTGGCTCCAGTGACAAATTAGCCTGGAACCGAGTTTCAACATGGATTTCCAAGCACACTGCATACTATCATTTGAGCAAAAAATGCACGGTCTTACAAGAGATACTTTGGTATATGTGCCAATACTAAAAAAGCCGCCAAAAGGCGGCTTTTTATTGATTTTAAAGAGGTTTTAGCTCTTTTTGACCAGTACAGATACTTTCTGAATACCCGCAATTTTAACCTGGTTCATAACTTCTACAACAGTACCGTGCTCACTGTCTTCGTGGGCTTGGATTGCTGCTGAGTCTGTATTGTTCTCTGCTAGATATGTCTGCGTGTTTGCAACAACACGACGAATATCAACTTCACGACCGCCCATCATAATCGTGCCATCGGCATCAATACGGATAGATAGCGCTTTAGATGGCTGATCATTTTTCGCTTGATTGTCTTCAGGACGGTTTACGTCTAAACCTTTCTCTTTCACGAACGACGTCGTTACGATGAAGAAAATCAACATGATGAACACGATGTCCAACATGGGGGTCATATCAATCTGAGCCTCGTCTTCAGCCGAGGTATGCTTCTTTCTTTTCATCTCGTCTTCTTTCTTCTGTTACGTTCGAGCGCTTTAGTATACTGCTTGTTACAAAAATATACAGACTTTTGTATAAAAACAGTGTGCTCATTAACACTTGTTGCTGGAAAAATACTCAGTTTCACAGTAATAAAACAACAAACTAGCTTTGTTTATGTGAAATAGCGACACCTAATTGGTAAAAATACAACATCAATGCCTGATTGAGTGATGTACGCAAGTTACCATGAGGATAAATGCCAAGTCTAGCTTCCGTTGATTTTTTTGTGCCTTGCACCAAAAACGCATTTTTGATTTCGTGATCCTGGATACACGCTTCAAAAGCACGGGCAGCCATCTCCTGAGGCATAGCATAATAATACATTTTTAACGCGCGATCAGCCTCTACCGATCGCACAAAGTACTCATTGGGCCTCTTTTGATCATTTAAAAACAATAACGAGAAGCAATCGCTCAGTTTTTGATTCAGTGGATGTGAGTTCATGGATGCATTGTCTAGCCATGCTTGTGTGGCAAATGAACCGGGTGCAACTCCATCAAACATGCGGGGTGCAATGTAATGATCGAACGCGTGAAACCACTCATGGGCTAACGCCCCTGCTCCTGCATTTTTTGCAAGTGCAAGCTGACGTTTTGTACTGTTGTAATGGGCGCTTGCATGTTTTTGACCACCGCTGCCGAAAGCGAGCGACAAGGATCCGTTAAGGGATAGTACCTGCTCATTCACATTCAAGATCGCAACAAGATCGTACAGAGCATCAAAAAACAAATTGGCAGCGATCTGTTGTTCCTGCGGTGTTACCCATCGACCTACTGTGATGGTGGCAAAATCAAAAAGCTTTCGAATATCTTGAAACGATACATCTGCGCCATCGCGATGGCTTGGGCCGTTGCGATAAAAATGTTGATGAAGGCGGCCTTTGGGCTCCATGCTGATATCTGCTCTATTGGGCAAGGCGCATTACGCTAATTCAGTCAATATTTGTTCACACCACGAGGCTATGCGGTCATCGGTTTTGTCGTATTGATTTTCATCGTCCAGCGACAGACCTACAAATTTTGACTTGTCAGCTGTGAGTGCTTTAGATTCGGCAAACTCGTATCCGTCGTTGGGCCAAAAACCTATTATTTTGCAGCCCGATGGCACTATAGCATCGTGCAGCATACCGAGTGCATCCTGAAACCAGTCGGCATAGCCTAATTGATCACCCAGTCCAAATAGCGCGATAGTTTTGCCTGATAGATCGAGACCGTGCACGTCTTCCCAATGAGATTCCCAATCTTCTTGAAGTTCACCAAAGTCCCATGTAGAGATGCCAAAAATAACAATATCGTAATCCGCTACCCTAGAAAGGCTGACATCTTTGATATTGTGTAAGATGACTACCTCTTCGTCAAAGAGACCATTGAGCTGCGCTTGTATTTTCTCTGCTGCCATTTCTGTGTAACAGGTGGTTGAGCCGTAAAATAAGCCAATTGACAGGGCGCTATCACTCATTAGATACCTCTTTTGAACTAATCGTCGTTAACTGGCGGGAATTCTACCTCTTTACCGTTGGACAACAAAGCCTTGCATTGTACTTGCGTGCTATTGTGTGAAATTTTTAATACACCGAGGGCACAACCGTTAAAAAGTTCACCATAACCCATGCTTGGGTGGCGCGGTTTCACAGACATATTCCTACGTCGTGTAAAAAGGTTTAAAGGTGACTTGGCGCGATATAAAACCCGATTCAAGCGATCCAACCATTTGATGAGGCCATCGGGGAAAGCGTTTTTCAAACCGCTACATGTAAATTGTGTGATATGCGGACTATTGCGGCGAAAGCGCAATCTCACGTCGTAGACAAATGAATAATGTACGTCACCGGATAATATTATAAATTCGGGCGGCGTCTTATAATGTCTGAAAATATTGAGAATGACGCTTGCAGTACCTTTATGTGCCATCCAGTTTTCAGCATCAACGGTGAGTGCTTTACCAAAGAACGTAAATATCTTTTGAATTGCTTCGATGACTTTTACGCCATAGATAGGCGCGGCAGACACAACAATGACAGACTCTTTTCCAATGATGGAATGCTGAAAGTCACACAGAGCCTCCCAGTCCATAAGGCCAGAAGGCTTGTTCAAATCTGATTCAGAGCGCCAACGTTGGGTTCTTGTGTCTAGTACTTCTATCGGCGGAGTGGTATCAAGTCGATAATGCCACTGATCAAAATCAAGTAGTTGATCAATTAAATCGTCATGATCTTTAGCTGCGCCGCTGTTGTATTTTGTGATGACGCTTTCAATGAGTGGAGTAACTTTGTTAGGTGCATTTCCCCAGCCTTGGCATAGCAAATACCCCAAAAGCGCATTACCGATCATCCTTTTCGACAGAGGGTTACCGTATACTTCTTGCTCCCAACCTCGCGTTAAATTCCAATCATCGGTTACATCGTGATCGTCAAAAATCATGTAGGTTGGAATATGCGCTAATCCCCGTCGAATTTTAGGTAAAGAGGAAACAAAACCATTAAGCGCTTGTTCTTCTTTTTCGAAGTTTTCATGATATTTTTCATCAATATTCTCTTTGTCTATTTTTATCAAAGACCAAAGCGCTTGTGACCACACTAGCAAGTACATCGCGATGATTTCGGCGCTGCCAATAAGATGGTTTTGTGCGTTGACTGACGTAAAAACCGGTTTCTTTTTGGCACCAAAAAACAAAGAGGATAGTACGGTGTTGGTGGATATCTGAGGCAGTAGTAATTCACGCTCATAAAAGCCGTGCTGATGTGAGGCTAATTCGCTGGTGTTTTGCACTACAGCGCCTTCCAGTGATTCATGATAAAGGCCCAACGCCTCTATGGTGAAGTGAATGGCTTTGAGCATGGGGCCCGCTACATCATCTGCGTAAATTTGATCGCCTGTCATCAACAATAAATCTGGGGCAGGGGTATCCTGCGTAAATGCCGCGTGAAGAAGTGAATCAACTTGCGTGAGTGCATCGTCACCTCGAAAATGAGGTTTTCTGCATGAGCCGTGTAATATAGTGGTTGGCGTTTTTGTGAAATGAAAACTCAACGTGGACTGGCCTTGGTACAGAAGCGGCTTAAGTTCTTCTTCCCAACGAGATTGGTGTTCATTGTTTTCAAAGCACAATTTATAGCCAATTCTCATATTTTGGCTAAATGGATGTTCAGTATCAAAACGTAGCAAATGAAGGTAGGCATGCTCCCCAACCTTTACCGATTCTGCACTTCCCTCACCATTCAGTACGTCTTTGCCTTCAGATAAAGCCAAGCTTGGTGCATCAGAAACTGATGTGCACAACCAAATACAACACTGACGCTCTGTGACGTTTCGAACGATGGGACCTGCGATAACAAGTGGAAGATGCTGCGTAGAAATAGCTAAACCCTCAAAAGATACATTAAGAAGGATAACCTTACTCTTTTTTGGTAATAAACGGTATGCTGGATATACTCCCTTACAATTTAATAATGCGATGTGTAAAAAAGGAAACTTTTAACATGCTTAAGAAGTCGATATTTAGTGCTTGTGCTGTCTTAGTGATTGCAGCATGCAGTGAGCCGAAAAATGTCGTTATTGAACCAGCCGAAGTTGACCTTACTGAGGAGACAGTAGGCGAGTGGATAACCGACAACAATGGTAAAGTGATGTTCGATCCACAAACCTCTGGTCTGGTTGTGCTTGACGGACAGTTAGTAACCATTGCCGATGCCAGCGCAGATGCCACGCAGCAATTGAAACTGCACACCATCAATCCTTCAAACGCAAAGCTGACGGCATCAAGTGCTTCATTTTCATTTTCTAACTCGGTAAGAAGAAGCTGCTTTTACACTTATTTAAGTGAGCAGCCAGATTTAGAAGCACTTGCCGTTGACCCTCGTGACCCAACTGTTATTTATACTGTAACAGAAGACGCTACTCGAACTGGTGCGCTATCCCCTCGCTGTGAATCGAAATATGAAGCTACGGGCTCTACCGACTACCCCACGTTATTGGTAAAACTGAAGTTAAAAGGGGAAGGGAAAGTAGAGATGAATAGCGTACGCCCGCTTCAATTTTCACTAGAATATGAAGTAGGCAATTTTCCCAACGATGGCATCGAAGGTCTTACGATGGCAGCAGATGGCACCTTATACTTGGGCTTAGAGAAAGACAAAGCAGGTCAGCCAAGAATCTTTACCGTTAATATTGACGATGACTTCTGGTCTACAACAGAGTTTGCTCCAGTGTCCGAACCAGGCGTAGAACTTCCGAGTTTTACCTCGGGTAATCACCCTATAAACGGTCTAGCGCTGCACACAACAGCGAATAATGAAACGTTTCTTTTGGCTGCGGCTAGAAATGACAATGAATTATGGATAATTGATATCACAAAGCAAAAGACCACCAAACGTATACCTGTATCGTTTAAAGTGAATGGTGGAGAGGCATGTGGCAACTATGTGATGGACAATGCATCGATGGAAGGGTTAGTAGTGCTTGAAGACACCTTATGGATAATTAATGACCCATGGGAAAAAAATTATATGAAAAACGCAGTGTGTGAAGCAGATGTTTCTCGTTACGAAGATCTGGCGCCTTTGCTGTTTCCGCTGCCATTAAAGTCCAGTTGGTTTGAATAAACGGGTTCTTTAAGTAATAAAAACAAGCATTAAAAAAGGGTTGTTTTTGCAACCCTTTTTGTTTGTCATTCCTGATTTTGAAACACGTTGTTCGTGTTAGCTATCGCTTCGTAGGCGCGAAGCAAATGTCTTTTTGAACTTTGCCAGTTTTGGCGCAACAACCATTGAGCAGTACTGATTTTGAGGGTTATTTTTGAAATAGCTTTGATGGTAGTCTTCTGCCGCATAATAGTTGTTAATTTCTACCACTTCAGTAACTACCGGATCTGGCCAAATGGCATCGGCGGTAATTTCTTCAATAATTTTTTCCGCTTCTGCTTTTTGCGTATCATCGTGGTAAAAAATAGCGCTGCGATACTGCGTACCTACGTCGTTACCTTGTCTATTTAATTGCGTTGGGTCGTGAAGCGCGAAAAATATCTCTAAAATTTCACGATACGAAATTACATCGGCATCGAAGTTAACTTGAACTACTTCGGCGTGCCCTGTGTTCCCAGAGCATACTTCTTCATAGGTTGGGTCATTCTTTTCCCCGCCGCGTAACCCGATATGGCTTTTTCAACACCCTCAACGGTATTGAACGCTGATTCAATACACCAAAAACACCCACCTGCCAGTGTTGCAACTTGCTTGTTCGCCATAATAAAGCCTCGTAAAAATATCTAATCGCGAAGGATAACTTGCTCTAGTGTGGGTTTCGATGAGCCACAACTCAAGTCATCCAAGCAGGTTTTTTTAGCGTATAAACGAATATTAAATTATAAAAACTCCGAGAGCGTGTCGGTCTCGACCTATGCCCAGTGTATTACACGGCATTATCGACACGGGTTTATAGCGATGAAAGATATTTTAAAGGTAGTTAAGTGATTGTTTTTTACGATGGATATTGTCCTTTATGTATGGCTGAGATGCGCCATTTGAAAAAGCGAGACAAAAATAACCGTCTCACTCTTGTCGATATTCAAGCCCCAGACTTCAAGTCGAAATACCCAACATTGGATTGGCATGCGTTAAATGCTCGTATTCACGGTATGCGAGATGACGGCACATTGATAACGGGGTTGGATGTGACGCACGAAGCGTGGAAAGCGGTGGGTATGGGATGGCTCTATGCACCGCTACGTTGGCCGATTGTTAGGATAGCAGCAGATGCGTTTTACAATGTCTTTGCCAAGCACCGCTACACCATTTCTTATTGGCTGACCGGTAAAAAGCGCGGCTGTGACCGCTGTATTCCAGGAGAAACAAATGACAAATAAAACGTTGATTATTGGCGCTTCAGGTGGCATTGCTGATGCACTTATCCGTCAGTGTGCGTCTCGTGGTGATGATGTCATAGCGGTGAGCCGCAGCGACCTGTCTGCTAGAAACTATCCTTCAAATGTAGAATGTCTAGTGCTTGCTAAACAAGATGATAACCACATAGAAGACGTTGTGTTGAAATTAATGGACGAAGGCATTGCACTGAACAACGTCGTTATCACAACGGGCTTTTTGCATGATCCTGAAAAAGACATACATCCAGAGAAACGTCTAGAGGACGTAAACGAAAAAGCCCTTGAGAGCTACTTTGCTGTAAACACGATCATTCCATCTTTATGGTTGAAGCATTTAGTGAAAATAATGGACAAAGCAGAAGCGACCGTTGTTTGTCTCAGTGCTCGAGTGGGAAGTATATCTGACAACGGATTAGGTGGCTGGTATGGCTATCGCGCATCGAAAGCTGCGCTCAACATGTTTGTCAAATCAGCATCAGTTGAATACAAACGAAGGTTAAAGAACATTATGTTGGTGTGCTATCACCCGGGAACGGTTGACACATCTCTATCTAAACCTTTTCAGAAAAATGTCGCAGCGAAAAAGCTCTTTACCCCTGACTTCACTGCAGAGCAATTGTTATCTCATCTTGTAACGCTTGACCGCGAACAAAGTTGTCATTTTATCGACTGGGATGGTCAAGTGGTAACCTGGTGATACGGTCAGACCACATTTCTGTTTATTCAACATCAAGACTTTTTATTTCACTGCTGTTACCATGCTCCTTTTGGGAATGGTGCAGCGTATTGATACGCCTTTAACGGTTGCAATACAACGCGTTGACGCCACATGTGAGTCACCACTACAAACGCCATCCCGACAATAAATAACAATAACTCAACAAGAGGAAGGGATATGAGCGGGGCCAGAGAACAGTTCGGATCGCGCATAGGGTTTATTCTAGCGGCTGCAGGTTCAGCAGTAGGCATAGGTAATTTGGTTGGTTTTCCTGTTGGTGCAGCCAAAAATGGTGGCGGTGCATTCTTGTTAATGTACGCTATCTTTGTCTTTGCCATCTGTTTACTTATGATGTTGGCTGAAATGTCAGTCGGTAGACATGCCAAAAAGGACCCTCTAGGAGCCTATAGTGCAATTAGCAACAACAGCCCTAAATGGAAACTCGCAGGGTGGCTAGCCATCGCAACGCCATTTATGATAGCCGTGTTTTATATGGTCATTACGGTGTGGATATTTGGCTATCTCTACGAGGCGGTAAGCGGTAATCTAGATAAGCTTGCTGACCCCAACACATTTGGCTTGTTCATTAACTCACCGTCTATTTTCGCCTATATGGCGGTAGTCGTAGCAGTGGTTTATCTTATTTTGCAAGGCGGCGTAAAAGAGGGCATCGAAAAGGCAGCCAAGCTTCTTATGCTTAAGCACTTTTTGTCATGCTTCTTGGTCTGGTCGTATTTGTACTGACTCGCGAAAATGCCATGGCAGGGGTTGAGTTTTATATTGTTCCTGATTTCTCAAAGTTAACCGCTTCTGTCATTAATGGCGCATTGTCCCAAGCGTTTTTCTCGCTATCGCTAGGAATGGGCATATTGATTACCTATGGAAGTTACATCGACAAACGCGCTGACGTACCAAACTCTGCTAAGTTGGTCGCATTAACTGACACTGCGGTAGCATTTACTGCAGGCTTGATGATTTTACCTGCTATTTTCTCATTCAACCCAGAAATAAATCCTGATGAATTAAGTGAGTCATCGGTTGGCATGATTTTCACTTACTTGCCGAATATCTTCCTAGCGCTTCAAAGTTCTATTGGCTACGTGGGCGCTTCAATCGTAGCGAGCCTTTTCTTCTTGCTGGTGTTTTTCGCTGCAATTACATCACTTGTTTCCATCTTCGAAGTTCCCGTTGCGGCATTGATGGACGAGAAAGGAGTGAGTCGTAAATGGGCGTTGGCATCGCTAGGCAGTATTATGATTGTTCTGGCCATATTAAGTGCGTTGTCATTTGGAAAAGTGGAGTTTCTAACCACATTTATGCACTATGCAGGGGTAGATAAATCGCTCTTCGATGTCATTATTGATGTGTTTTACGAGACGATTTTGCCGCTCAATGGATTGCTAATTTGTATTTTTGTTATCCACCGCTGGAAGAGTGCTAATTTTAATACTTCACTTGAGGAAGGCAGCAGCGGCTTCAAAGAAAGCTGGTTCGAAAAATATGTCGATGTTTCTTTAAAGACGTTTATTCCGTTCATTCTGCTTGTCATTTTCGTCAATACGGTAGCAGTTAAGTATTTCGGTTTTAGTTTTTTTGGCTAATTCGCTAAGACTGCTGCGATTGGAGTGAAAACATTAAGAGTATGAAAAAACGGCGACTATTTAGTCGCCGTTTTTTGTGCATTACACGTCATCAGAACTGCTCAGCGCACTGCTGAGCCTTTTATCAATATGTATACCATTAGAACATTGCGTCGGGCGAAGCATATTGAGGAACAATACCCAATTTTTCCCAACTTTGTGAGGCATCAATTACCTTTCCACAAGGTTTGTTGTCAGTTTCACTAAATACAGGCGGAGTAACCTGTAATGCTTCGGCAGCCGCGACGTAATACTCTCCCCTTTTAGGGTGTTCATTGGCGCAGAGGTGGTAGAGCTTTTCTTCGGTAGGTGCTGTAACAATCTTCTTAAGGGCACTTACTACGTCAGTAATATACACAAGATTTACTCGTTTATTGCCTTTGCCTACGGTTCTCCCGCTCAATGAATTTGCAGGGTGTCGATCAGGCCCTACAAGACCTGCAAGCCGCACGCACGTGTAGTGAGTTGACCTATGAGAATCACATTTACTCGACAAGCGCTCGGCGAGATACTGTTCAACTGCCACGTGTGCTTTTGCTGATTCAGTTTCTGGATGCAATGGCGCTTCTTCCGTTAGCGTATTATCAGTGCTATCTCCGTAGACTGAAGTGGTGCTTATAAACACAATATGAGCTACGTTTGCGCTAATGGCATCGTCAACAAGCGTACACATGTTCTTGGTGAACGACGCTAAATTGGTATTTCGTCTGCCGGGGGGAATATTAATGACAAAAGTGGCGCCATTTAGATGTTTCTGAAGTTCCCGAGTGTTGTCACCCAGTGCAAACTTAACACCTGATATTCCCTTTTTTGATAACAACGCTAATTTGTCGTCGTTTCTGCTGGTCCCTACGATATCCAAAGTTTGCTGAAGCGCATCACCAAGATAACCCGCGAGCCAGCCATAGCCACTAATGACAAGTTTCTGCTTCATGAGCTTGCTTTCACTTATGTACAAAGAGTGAAGTGATCATTACTCAGCTCGTTAAAACTAGCAAGTCCGGGCTAGACAAATAAGCATTTAAGAGTAATAGAGGTGATAAAACAACGATGCCGAGCAATTTGCTCGGCATCGACATACTTGTATATTACTTAGGGGCGTTGCTGAAATTACATCTTCATTTCGCCGTGACCATCTAGGTCGAGTAAGTTCAGGTCATCAAGGCCAGAAATAGAGGCCTGCATTTTACCTTCTGCATAGTCTGCTTTTTTCAGCACTTCACACAACGCTTGACCCTTTTCTTCTAGCGCAGCTGCCTGTGATTCCAAACGGTATTCAAGATCTTCACCCCACGCTTCCATTCTTTGCTCAAAGTCTTCCATATCGCCGCCTTCCCACAACATTTGAGTGCCAAGTGCGATTAAGATCCTGCCCATCGACTCGCTGATAAGCGTTTCAAGTTCTTCTTCAAACTCTTGCTCCCAGCTTTCGTCAAACCAACCCGGCTCGTCGTATTGCGCTGAGTCAATGCGGATATTTCCAGCATCATCGTAAAACGACGCTGACAATTTGCCTTCAAGGTTGGTAAACAACGTTTGAAAGCTCGCGTCCATGTCATTGTCTGAACCGAGTAACTCAGAGAAAACTTCGGTCACAGCGACGTTCGCAATTTCCAGTCCTTCACTGGCAATAGTTAATGTCATGGGAATAGCTTCATCAATACGATTGTAATACTCGCTTACCCATTCTTGCTGTTCGCTGCTTAGCGAAACATCACTGCCATTAACGGTAAGGTTATGAAACTTGTCAATTGTCATAACCGAGCCATCGTCCATTTTGACAGTCAAATCGCCTTGATAGTATTTGATGTGACCATCTAGCTCGATATCACAGCTATTGTTCTGGAAGCTTGAATTGTGAGCCAATGCCTGGCCACTAAACAAAACACTTGCTACTGCAGCTGAAAGTAAAAGTTTTTTTGACATTGTTTTTTCCTTAATCAATCTTGCCATGGTATAGCGTTATTCATTTATCATTGATGTACTATTGACATATCTATTGCACTGTCTACTGCTATCTACTGCAATGGCCTTGCCATAAATTATTTTCATTTTAAAACAATGGCTTAATTGTTTTGTGAATCTGGCGTTCTTAGCTTTTCGTTAATTAATTAGTGAATTTGTCGACAAAGTAGCAATTTTGACCAAGATCAAGAAGTCGTTAAACTCGTCATGTCCTATAGAATTAAACCCAGCTAAAGCATGTTCAAAAGATTTTAATTGGTGCATAATACCGCCAATTATTTTAAGGGGTTACCACAATGGCTGATTGGATTAATGCAATTATGTTTGGTGTTGCGCTAATTGCTTTTACGCTAGGACTAAGCAGCATCGTTATGGGCTTTATGACAGCAAAAGCTGGCGCAGAAGGCATGCAAGAGAAAATCGAGTATGGCTTTTTTGGTGTCACTGGTTTAGTACTGTGCTTACTTATGGCATATGCCATTGCGTAGCGACTGCCTGCCAAAGCAACAAAACCAATAACTAACATATTGGTTTTATCAGATGGTTTGTCCTGTTATTCAACACGGCAAACCATCATAATTATTCTCAATTTACTTCCCGTCTAAACAGTATTTCTTCAGTCTGTGCTATACCATTTAATTTCATACGGGCTTCGCGTCGAATAAAACCCAATATGGCGAGAGTAGGGTTTTAGTTCAATGGTTTGGTTTTCACGATCTGGACGCTGAGCTTGGATACCGCTGATTTGTGCGTATACGTTGTCTCCAATAACACTCAAAAAACCAGCATCCATGGAATGCTCGACGAAACCAAGGTTCATATATATTCGAATGCTCTTTCCTTGCCGGATGGCAGCGGTAAGGGCTGCAATTGACCCACTTATTGCTTTCGCATCATTGTTTTGGTGGTAAAGCAGCTGAGGTGCGGCGCTCACCGTAGCACTCAACATGAATAAGGCAAAAAAGAGAACCATGGACGTTTTTTTCATTGTCGTCACCTTGTAAATAAGAAGACCACAATGTTGCTACACCTCAGCACCTTGTTCATTGCAGAAGGTATGATATTCATGCTCAATAGTACGCTTCGAGTGTGCCGCTTAACAGAGCGCATTACAAAGGCGAGCAAGCCCTAGGTGTACACTTAATAACCGAAGCGTAACACTACTGATCGACTTGCTCTGCAGGTATCTTACTTTCATGCGAGAATGCAGATGACTCGCGATGCGCTAATAAAGACAAATGCCCATCTCGCTGATAAGCGTGTAGGTCAAAAGGGGCAAGCATAGCCATGACATGGTCGAAGATATCTGCCTGAATCTTTTCGTACTTAACCCATGCTTTTTCTGCACTAAAACAATAGATTTCCAATGGCAGTCCAAGTTCATTAGGCGGTAATTGGCGTACCATTAGTGTCATATCTTGATTTATGTTTGGATGCTTACGCAAATAGGCCTCTAGGTAAGCCCTAAAAGTACCGATATTAGTCAGCCTACGGCTATTTAATAAATCAGACTCGTCTATAGAAAAATCGCGGTGATAGTCGCGCAGTTCGTTCTTCTTTTTCTCGATGTATTCATTGATATAACGAATACCTGAAAAGCGCTCTAACATCTCGCCATCGCATAGCTTAATTGAATGTATATCGATATAAATAGCGCGCTTGATACGGCGACCACCGGACTCTTGCATACCACGCCAATTCTTTACCGCTTCTGTAGTTAAGCTGTATGTGGGTAACGTTGAAATAGTGTTATCCCAGTTCTGCACCTTAACGTTAGTTAAACCAATCTCTAAGATTTCACCGTCTACCTCATATTTGGGCATAGCAATCCAATCGCCAGTATTGAACATGCGGTTGGCCGCAATTTGAATACCAGCAACGAATCCTAATATGGTGTCTCTGAAAATGAGCAAGAGTACTGCAGCGAGTGCGGTGAGCCCCGAAACTATCAGAAGGGGGCTTCTATCTACAATTAATGAAATGCTCAATAAAATAGTGATTATGGCGAAGGCGAGCTTGGTTACTTGAATAAAACCGGTTATGGGTGCACGTCTTGCAAGCGCTGATGCATTGTAAACGTCTTCTACCGTACTTAGCAGTGCATAGAGGGCCAATAGCCCGCTGTAGAGCATGTAAAGTTGAGCCGATTTGATAACCATACCATGCATGATGGCTTCATCTTCTATCAATACTGGTGTCGCAATATAGATAAAAAGTGCAGGGAAAAGGTGCATTAAGCGCCGGAAAAAGCCATGCTCTTGAAGTGCGTTGTCCCAGCGGTTATTCGTCTTATAGACCCAGCTGGCAATTTGTGGGCGAACCAGCAGCCTGGCAATGATATAAATAAGTGCACTGATAACGAGGATTGCGCCTAGTGCTAATACATTATAGAGCGGGTCCTCTGTAGTGAGGCTCGGAAAAACATCTTTTACAAAGTGAATAAAAGTATCTCTAATTGAGCTGCTCACTTCCATCTATTAAGACTCCAATAGTTTCTTAATTCGGTTGTCTTTATTTTTCCACAAGCTATTTAACCAGTCTTGAAAATAGAGACGAAACTCTGACTCTGTGCGCTGTGATTGTTGCTGTAATTCAGGCACTGGAGTGACATTGACGTCAATCACTATTTTTGTCATTCGACCGCTAAGCATTGCCATCATAGGATGATTTTTATTCTCTGGATACAGTAGTGAGATATCTAACACGTTAGTAAATAACTCGCCCATTGCAGCAAGTGTAAATGACACACCGCCCGCTTTGGGGGGAGTAAATTTGAATATGGGCTTTGCTTGGCCGTATGTTTTTCTGTAGTGAAACGCGTACCTTCTACAAAATTGATTACTGTGGTTGGAACGGTTCTAAACTTTTCACAATAGGCTTTGGTGGTCTCGAGATCTTTCCCTTTCTTTTCGGGATGTTTTTCCAGGTACGCGCGAGTATATCTATGCATAAACGGCATATCTAGCGCCCAAGCACCTAAGCCGACGAAAGGTAACCAAATAAGCTCTTTTTTCAAAAAGAACTTTGGCGCTGGGATACGGTGAGTTGCAAATTCGATCAACAGGATAATATCAAGATAGCTAAGGTGATTTGCAATAATGAGATACCACCGGTCCTTTGCGAGCTCTCCGTGTACCGCACATTCAATGTCTATATTGTTAAATAAACGAATGAGCAATACGCTGAATCGACCAAAACTGAACATGAGCGTGTGCATGATCTTGTTCCATAGTGCTTTAACAGGGCCGTTAGGCAAAAGTAACTTCACCAGCCCAAGAACAATAATCAAGCCACCCCATAACGCGAGGTTTAAAACTTGAAGAGTGGTATGTATGATAAAAATAAATGGAGCGAGTACTGCACGGATCATAATGGTTTCTGCGTTGCGTTAAGTGATTCCAATAAGCTATCTTTTGCTTGCCAGCGTTCGTTCAACCAAGACTGAAAGCGGGCCCTAACTTGCGGGTCGTCGAAGTAATTATCACTAAATATGCCGTTATCCATAATGTCTTTTATGGGCATTACATCGATATTTACACGAATGTTACGAACCTTACCGCTAACAAAATCCCAGAACGAGGGAACACCTTGCGGATAATCGATAGTCACGTCAATAAGCTTGTGCAATTGGTCACCCATTGCAGAAAGCACAAAGGCAATACCGCCCGCTTTAGGCTTAAGTAAATGGCTAAAGGGGGAAGCTTGCTTTTCATGCTTAGACTTTGTGAAGCGGGTACCTTCGACAAAATTCATGATACTGACAGGTTTAGTTCGAAACTTTTCACATGCTTTTCGCGTAGTTTCCATATCTTTACCCTTTAAGTGCGGGTTTTTCGCCAAAAACGACTTTGAGTATCTGCGCATGAAAGGAAAATCTAACGCCCACCAAGCAAGCCCGAGTATAGGGACATAGATAAGTTCTTTTTTGAGAAAGAACTTTAAAAATGGAATCTTTCGATTGAATACGCGCTGCAACACGAGAATATCAACCCAAGATTGATGATTGGCCAGCACAAGATACCAATCGTCACGATTGAGCTTCTCGAGCCCGTTTACTTGCCACGTGGTGCCCCCGCTGATTCGTTGGTTAATATTGTTCACACTTATCCACGCAGTGGCGCAGGCGTCTAAGAAGTATGAGATAAAACGGCGCCATTGAGGTATGGGAATGAGCTTAAATATCGATAGCAACAAAATGGGCGTTGCCCATAACACGGTGTTTAAAAAGTAAACGATGACGGAAATTGTGCCAACAACATGATGCAATAGGGCTTTTACCATTTTACTTACCTCAAAAATTAGGCACTTAGTGTAAACGAACTTGATCTAAAATCCGATAGAGCCTTTACTGATTCCACAATAAAGGCGCAAATTAATGATGAAAAGGAAACAAAATGGAGCTTATAGGTGAAAATAGAGTGTTTGGTGGACAACACCTGCGCTACACCCACACCGCAACTACAACACAGTGCGAGATGACATTCGCAATTTTCTTACCGCCATTTGCTTCTAAAGACAAACCTGTACTCAAGTACTTTATTGGTTGTCTGGCCTGACTTGCACGGACCAAAATTTTATGCAGAAAGCGGGAGCAATGAAACTTGCCGCCGAGTTGGGCATGGCCATTGTTGCGCCTGATACTTCTCCTCGCGGGGAAAACGTGCCTGACGATGCCGACGGCAATTATGATTTTGGGTTAGGTGTAGGTTTTTATGTTGACGCCACAGAAGCGCCGTGGAACACCCATTATAAAATGTATAGCTACGTAACAGAGGAGCTCCCAGCCCTCATCGAGGAAAGTTTTCCCGTGACAAAAGAGCGTGCCATTAGTGGTCACTCAATGGGAGGCCACGGAGCACTTGTTATCGGTTTGAGAAATCCTAATAAGTACGTTTCTGTATCTGCGTTTAGTCCTATTGCAAACCCAAGCGACTGTCCTTGGGGACAAAAAGCGTTTAGCAACTATTTGGGTAGTGACAGCGCACAATGGGAGCACTACGATGCTGCCAAATTGCTTACCAACAAAACGCATTATGTTCCCTTGTTGGTAGAGCAGGGAACGAAAGATGAGTTTTTACACGAGCAGCTTAAGCCAGAATCACTTGTTCATGCGGCGCAGCGCTCGGAAACACAGCTTACGCTTAATATGCATGAAGGCTATGACCATAGTTACTATTTCATCGCGTCATTTATCGAAGAGCATTTAGAGTTTCACGCAGGGCACATGGGGTTAATTTAACCGCTTTGCCACGGTGATAAATTCGCTAAGTGGCACAGGTCTTTGATAAAGGTACCCTTGGCCATAGTGGCATCCATGCATCGTCAAAAAATTTTGTTGCTGAGGGGTCTCAATACCCTCAGCAATAATGTTGATATTGAGGTTTTTGGCGAGACCTAGGATGGCCTGAACTATGGCTTGGTCGTCGGTATTGTTTTCTAACTCACTGACAAATGAACGGTCAATCTTGAGTTCGTCTATGGGAAGCTTTTTGAGGTAAACCAGCGAGCTAAACCCCGTTCCAAAGTCATCAATCGAAACGGTCACACCCATAGAGCGAAGCTCGTTAAGCAGCACAGATACGGTATCTAGTCGTTTGATAAGAATACTCTCGGTTAGCTCTATTGAGAGGTGTCGCGCGTCAATGTTGTGCTCGTTGATTGCTGCTTTTATTTGGTCAAGTAAGTCCAGGTCGCTCACTTGGCGCCCGGAAATATTAATAGCAAGCCTAATATCGATATTTGCCGCGTTAATTTGTTTTATCGCGTCACATGCTGCATCGATAAGCCATTCTCCAAATGGAAATATCAAATCACTTTTTTCGGCCAAAGGGATAAAGACTTCAGGAGGAATAAACTTTCCTTCTGGAGTAATCCAGCGGGTCAGGGCTTCGCACTTGACTATTTTACCCGAAGCCAAATCAACAATAGGCTGTAAATAAAGCTTAAGGTGATTGTTTTTAATTGCTTCTCGCATCTGATTTTCAAGATGATTCACGGCGTGATGCTGTCTATGTAACTCTTCGCTGTATGCAAGCGCGATATTTTTACCCGCGTATTTAGCGGCTTGAAGTGCAATATCGGCGTGGTGTAGTAAGGTCTCTGCTGAATTACAGTTACTTGGAAAGCTCACCTCTCCAATGTTTACCGCTAGGTTTGGTTCGGTTCCGTCGAGCACGGTGTAGGTGCGCGTGAGCTTCTCGATTAGCCCGGGTATTAACGCATCATGTGATGACGACAGTGTGTTGTCGTCGCGCATAATCAATGCAAATTCATTACTGCCAATTCGTGCAATAAACCCGGCGTTATTAACATATGACTGAAGGCGCAAGGCAAAAGACTTTAGAATTTCATCCCCAGACTTATAGCTGAGCATCTCATTAATGCGTTTGAATCGACATATATCGATGATAAAAAGTTTAAACGCCACGCCTTCGTTGATGAGCTTAACGAACCGTATTTAAGAAGATACCTCTACTGGCCACATTTGTGAGTGAATCCATACCGCTTGCACTAAGCACTTTTTCACGTTTGTTGTGAATGTGCGTAATGTCAGTAAACAAATAAACCCAATGCGTCAATTGGGTACCTTGCAAGACAGGGTGTATTGTCAACTGCAGCCATGCATTGAAGCTTCCGACGGGCTGCCAAAATACTTCGCCTTGCCATGGCGCTTTTTTCTTAATCAGGGAAGGCAGAAATGACTGGGAGGCGTCCAAAATATTCAAAAGTTCATCAATACGTGTCGAACTTGGCGTAGTGCTGTTACACACAAGTAATCGATGAGCCGCTTTATTGTCTAGTACTAAGTGGCCTTTAGCATCAATGATCACAACACCTGTATCTAAATCATATATAGCTTGCTGAATAGGTGGTACTAGTCGCTGGAGTCGATTATTTTTTCTGAGAACATCATTGAGTTTGTGTCTGATATATTCGTGTTGCCCCACTATTTCATGATGGCTGAGGAGTAACTCTCGTGCAGCTTGTAGTGTCTTACGCTTGTCGTTAAATTCGTCCTCAACATTTTTTATCACCAAATATCGAGATTGCGCTCCACTATTAATCGCCAATGCTTCTAAGCGCAACTCTGTATCATTGATTCGTTCAGTCCAAAAACCTGAAGACAATGTGAATGCCGCGTCGCCTTGCCACACTTCATTCGCATCAATGAAAAAATCGGTTAGAAATAGAGAAGGGATATCGCTTTTGACTAAGCGGCGCTGGTCATCGAGTAATACGACACCATGTAACCATCCTAGGTCGCTTGTTAAGCACTCTATGTCGTCATTGCTGTGACATCGAAACAATGCACAATTGGTGATACCTAAAGCATTTAATAAGTGAATATCCATGGATTTCCCCTACCAGAACGCAATGGTATTAAACAGCGCTTCAACATTCTCACCAGTTTTTGCACTGGTTTTTACTAGAGAAACGAACTTTTGCGCATAAGCGTTCAACTCTTCTTCGCTCCAATGCCAGCTGGTGGGAAGGTCAGTTTTATTTACTACAAAAAATGCAGGAATATTGGGGTAGTGGTCTTTGGCTAACTCCAAAATTTCCATACCTTCTAGCAAAGACTGAGAGCGAGTTTGATCAACAACAATAATATAAGCGCTGGCACCACGAAGGTATCGGGGATTAAAGCCACAGTAGCGATCAATTCCCTCTAAGTCCCAGATTAGAAGCTGAACGTCTTGTGATTCTTTGCTGATCTGCTTTTTATCTATTTTGACGCCAATTGTCGTTTTGTACTTTTCTGAAAAAATACCTTCTACAAACTGCTTGGTTAAGCTGGTTTTTCCAACACCTGTTGGTCCGAGAATACATACTTTTTTCTGAATCACCTTCCAGCTTCCTTACTATTTCACATCGGACGTTAAAACATTAATCATAACAGAGCGCCCCATTGATGCTTTTTTCAATGGCAGTTCACCGAGGCTTACGGCAATCAGTAGTTCGCTTTTGACACCAAGTGACACAAGCGTGTTCACGACAGTGTCTGCTCGTTTTTGGCTTAACACTTTATTGCGCGCACTTGAACCTGAATTATCACTGGCTCCCAATACTACAATGCTAATAAACGTATTCGTCTTAATCGCCAGCGCCTCAAGCGTAGATATGTCGCTGGCTAGCAACTCTAGCTTTGCTAACTCTACTGCAGAAATGGTGTCTTGGTTAGTAGCAAAAAGTACACTTTGCGAAGATATTTTGTCGACAAGCCTGCCAAGCGCCGCTCGCTGAAGTGTTTCATCATTAATCTCAACCACAGGGACAATAGCCAATCTTTGTGTATTAATGATAAGACTATCGATGCCAGGGATTGATTCTAGCTGTTGAGTCAACTGGGCCGCGGTAGATGAAAACACTTGACCACTAATGGCTATTTCACTCGCGGCTTCATTTACTGATAACGTTTCTCTGTCTTGTAATGGATAGTCATTAAGCAGTTGGGTGAGCTTTTGTTTGACCACTACTGGTTTAAGAGAAGCGAAAGGCTCTTCTATGATTCGAATACGCGTCGTATCTACTTCATTTTGCTTTAGCCACTCATCGACGCTAGTCACAGATGGGTCTCTCAATACCTTAGTATGTATTTTACCTTGGTCAATATAGGTGTCTGCGACGAGTATTCCATCGGGTGGCTGCAGCCTTTCAATATCGTTTTTCAAAATACTAAGTGAGAGGCGCAAAGAGGCGAGTACCATTAAAATTGCAGCGACAGCGAAAAGCAGGAGTGCACCAACAAGTCGTTTGGGCTTTTTCTTTTGTTCTTTTTTTTCACTTACTAAGCAGTCTGAGAGGATCGTCTCTGCGCCATCAAATGGTGCATTATTTCCGTCATAGTTGGTTAATGGCGTTTGGTAAAACTGATGAAACTGTTCGAGTGTCAGCTGAAGCTTTCTGCGCATATCGGGGGGAACAATACCCGTCACCGCCGCGACTAAAATGGCTTGAGGCCCAATTTTAATAAGTAACGTGAAATTACCCGTCTTTATCTCACCGATTTCATTTTCTGCGTCACCTTGGCTTTCACTAAAAGCATCGGCAACAAAGTCGTTAATGGCAACTAACATTGAAGAAATGAGGTCGGCATCTTTCTCCTTTTCAGGATCGGAAGAAACATTGCGCAGCAGAGTCCCCGTTTCTCTGTGAATAACGAGTAGTTGCTGGACTTGGTACTGATATATCTGCGCGGCGACAAATTCAGAATATTTGACCCCCGATTGCCACGCCTTGAAGCGCCATGAAATACTCTTGGGGCTCAAGCTATTTTCAATAAGCGTGTTAGTCCGCTCAACAAATTCAATGATGAAAGATGAAAACGCTTTTCTGACTAATGTACCAACGAGCGGGTAAAGCGAACCCACAATTTTATCACTGTTCGCTTCTATTGAACGATGTAACGACTTCTCGACTAATGGCACCAAGACCTTATTGACAGAGCCGTCTTTATTTTCGCGGGTAATTAACGCCTCTGAGACAACGTCACTGACATAGTGTTTCGCATTCTGTTTTAGCTTCTCATCGACAAACTTTTCGTCACGCCCAATAAGCAGCGCTCTCACGTTATCAAGAGAGCGATCTGTGTTTTCAGGTGAGGGCACCTTACTGGTCATGATTTAGCTATCGGTAGCGAGATTTGTTGCCATCGTTGACAATAGATTAGCCAACGTTTTTCTGTCTGTTTTACTCTCAGAAAGCTCGCTAGTCACTTGCTGCAGTTTTGCCAACAGTTCTTGGTGACGTTTACTAAATAGATTATCGAGAGACTCCAGCTCTTTGACTACATGTGCTTCGAGTGCATCGTTGTCACTTTTGGCAGAGGTTTCCGCTATTTCCAGCTCGCTCTGCAATCTATCAGTTGTACTCTGAAGATGAGCTTGAATAGTGCTATGGCTTTCATTTGCACTGGCAAGTTGATCACTTAACGTTGCCACATGTTCATCAATTGTCTTTCGAATTTCACTAAATTGTTTATCAAGCTTGTGGTTCAAAGTGGTGAAGTTTTCTTCTACACGCGACTCTAAAGCTGACAAGTCGGCTTTAAAAGCTCGATTTGTTTGGCCAAATAGAATTTCTCGAAGCTGTGTTAACTCATCAGTCTGTTGTACTGAATCGGCTGGAGTCGGTGCTTTCGCATCCTTTTGCTTCTTGTCTTCCATAATCATCTCCGGCGAGAAAAGCGCTGTAAGCCGTCAACGCAGTCTTTGATAGACGGTATTTTAAACGCTTTGTAGTTTTTTCCTACAATAACGGGAAATGAAGCACTTTGAAATACTCAAAAAGTATATTAATAGTAAATACTTGGATATCGAAAAAGTACTTTTTATTCAGCGTGTTGTAAAAGCATGTGAGGTCTGATCTGTTTGGCTATAAAAACAAGGCTACAACGTTACCCGTACAATCCAGTGATCAGCGCCTAAATCATGCCCCTAAATTATGCCACTATGACGTTGTTTTTTTATTGAACATAGGTACTATACGCCGCTCGAGAATGCGCGCTAATGCGCGGTTTATATTGCTTCTCTCGTTACGATGTTTTTGAGGTTCGTGCTGTGTCTATTACTCCATTAAATCGCAAGTTATCTGTCGCCCCCATGTTGGACTGGACAGATCGCCACTGTCGCTATTTCTTGCGTCTACTCTCCAAGCACACATTGCTGTATACCGAGATGGTTACAACGGGCGCCATCATTTACGGCAAGGGCGATTATCTGGGGTTTAATAATGAAGAACATCCTGTCGCTGTTCAATTAGGTGGTAGCGACCCGAGCGACATGGCGCGTTGTGCCGTTTTATCACAAGAACGCGGATATGACGAAGTTAACATCAATGTGGGTTGCCCAAGCGACAGAGTAAAAAATGGGAGCTTTGGCGCATGTTTGATGGCGCAGCCTGAGACCGTTGCAGAATGCGTCGCAGCTATGCAGCGAGAGGTTGACATTCCCGTATCAGTCAAATGCCGTATCGGGATTGATGATATGGATGAAGATGAAGATTTTTCACGTTTCATCAATGTGGTCGCTGACGCTGGATGCGATACCTTCATCGTACACGCGCGAAAAGCGTGGTTACAGGGGTTAAGCCCAAAGGAAAACCGTGAAATCCCACCACTAAATTATCCTCGCGTACATCGCCTAAAAGCTGCAAGGCCCGAACTTTCTATTAGCATCAACGGTGGTATCAAAACGCTGGATGAAACGAAAGCGCAGCTGCTTGACGTAGATGGTGTAATGATAGGGCGTGAGGTTTACGCGAACCCCTACATTTTAGCGAATGTCGACGAGGTTATTTTTGGGGATGATCGCAGTGAAACGATCTCTCGCCGAGATCTTGTGATAAAGATGCAAGAGTACATAACCCGTCAAGACGACCCGTATTTTAAGCCATGGCATGTGGCGCGTCATATGTTGGGACTTTTCCAAGGCCAAGCAGGTGGACGGATTTGGCGCCGTTACTTAAGTCAAAATGGTACAGGCAAGTCTCCTGATCCAGATCTTTTGATGAATGCACTCGATGCTGTAGAAAAAGCACAGAGAGAGGTGGCTCAGTACAATGGTCAAAAAGACTAAAGTATTAGTGCTTTTGACTAAAGTTTAATATTTGTACTATTTGTTTTTTCTCTAGTTGGTAATGCTGTTTTAAGAAAATTCAATAAAATCAGGTTTTTAACTATTTATTTTGATGTTGGCACGTCTCTCGCTAACTACTAAGTATCGCAACGACAACGTGTTGTTGCACTGACTTAACGTTCGAGGGAAACTATGAAAACTTCACTAATTGCAGCGACTTTACTTTCAGCAAGCATGATGAGCAGCGCAGTGAGCGCGCAAGAGTCAGTGCTTCAAACATTACTAACTGACATGGTAACAACAGCGGTTTCAGTTACTGCCAATGAGATAAGCGCAGACGTTTATCAAACAGTTGCTAATACGTCTTATCATTTTGAACTAGATGGCAAAAATAGCAGCACACCTGGCAACGTTAGTGTGACAGACTTAGTAGTGAATACTGACGCAGCGGGTTCGTCAAATGAAGAAGATGCTGACTAATATCATTGTTTCAAAAGAAGCGCCTTAGGGCGCTTTTTTTATATCAAGAATATAAGCTGAACCTGACTCAGTTCCATTGTCGTCGCTATAGGGCGTGCCCACAATCGCCATGTTTTTATACAACGCTACATTCCAGCCAAACTTATCGTCTTCTGAAGCATCATTTGCTAATGCCCTATATTTAGAACGCCATTTTCCATTTTGCTTTTCGTAAACGTATAACTCGCCTTGGTTATTTGCGTTTGCGTCACTGTGCATTGCACTTATAACTGCCAAATTAGTTGTTAAAGCAACGCCACGACCAAATCGGTCATCTGCATTGCCATCGGGCGCCGTTAGCTTTTCCGTCTGTCTCCACAAACCGTTGGAGCGTTCAAAAATATAGGCGGAGCCAGCGTCTATACCAACGCCTTCGATATCATCCCTACGTGCTGAAATTAATGCTGTGTCACCGCTTAGCGCAACCCTCACACCAAATATATCCGTTTTCTCTGAGTCACTTGCAAGCAATTTTGCTTGTTTATTCCACTGGTTGTCCTCAAATATTTAGGCATACACAGCCCCTGCGTTCTCTGCTGTCTCATCATGTAAGTCAGCACCGATAAGAAGGCTATTACCATCAATGGCTACGCTAATGCCAAACAAGTCACCTTCTGCGCCGTCGTCTGCGGTGAGCTTGGAATGAAACTGCCACTGGTTGTCTTTCTGTTTGTGCACATAAACGGCACCTGAATTGGTATGGGGACTATCACTGTGTGGCGCACCTATAACAAGGAAGTTTTCAGTGAGAGCAATGCTTTGTCCATATGCGTCGTCTTTATTTGCATCTATGGCCGTCAACACTTGTGTTTGAACCCATGTGTCGTTTTTGTTCATTAAAAATGAAAACGGCGCTTAAGATTTTTCTTTTTTAGGTCACTATTTCTCGCGCCTAAAAGCGCGAATCCATTTTTAAGTGCAACGTTTCCGCCTAAAGTGTCACCTGGATAGCGCGGTGTAGCGGTGAGTTTGGCTTGCTGCTGCCAACCATCTTTTGTTTTTATATAGACATAGGCTGCACCAGCATCTTCACTATCTTTTACATCTGCCTTAAAAGCACCGACTAAGGCGACGCCTTTATCAATAGCAACGCTGTAACCAAAAAAATCCTCTGACCTACCGTCATCAGACATCACTTTAAATTGCTGGGCAAAACTGCAGGGTGTGATTAGCAGCAATCCAACAACCGCGAACCTAACTGCTGTGAGGTATCTTCCCATTACCTTCTCATTCTTTGATTAGAAAGTGAACACAGTAGTGGGTAGAAGAGTCTCCGACAATTCAGAGTCGACGAAACTAGAAATTTCAAAGGTGGTTATAAAAGGCACTTGAATTTACAGGCGATGACTTGTTCATGTTTAGATGCAAAAACTGCTTAATATCAGAAGTGGTCAAATTAACAAAATCAGTGGTTAAAAAAACCAATTGTTAGGATTGCTTGGTTTTTTTAAGCCACGTCAAACACGGATGGAACTGTAAAATTCAATTAAAACAGTATGTTAATAACTTGGCATGCTGCTTGTAATAGTTTAAAGGAATCCAGTAGGGAACCCAGCGAAATACAACGCAAAAGTGCTACAGGGCTGGTAACCAAATCATTTTTTAACGGAGAAATAATCATGGGTATGTTTTCGCGAATTAACGATATTGTTCAAGCCAACATTAACGCAATGCTGGACAAGGCTGAAGATCCAGAAAAAATCATTCGTTTGATTATTCAGGAAATGGAAGAAACCTTGGTAGAAGTTCGCACAGATGCGGCACGATATATCGCTCAGCAAAAAACGCTTGGTCGTCATATAGCTGCCACTAACAAAGAGATTGCTTATTGGCAGGATAAAGCACAGCTTGCAATGAATAATGACAAGGAGTCGCTAGCAAAAGCTGCGCTTATAGAGAAGCAAAAGTATGTGAACAAACTCGCATCACTTGAAGAGCAAGAAAAGCATCTGGCTGAGTCGGTAGAGAAAATTCAGCAAGATACATCGCGTCTAAATAGCAAATTGGCCGAAGCAAAGGCAAAGCAAAAGACGTTAGTTCAGCGCAGAAACTCTGCTCAAACCCGTCTTAAAGTGAAGCAAGCCGACCACGAAAGCAAAATTGATGATGCAATGACACGCTTTGAAAGTTATGAACAGCGAATTGACTATCTTGAAGCGCAGGTTGATGCGTACGACTTAACCAAATCAGACGAAGCGACATCACTTCAAGCACAGTTTGATGCAATGGAGGCTGACGAAGCCATTGAGAAAGAACTTGAAGCACTTAAGAAAAACAAGGCTGCATAAGCAGCCTTAGCTTAAACACAGACCGTATTTAGCAAAGTAAAAGACAGTGGAGAAAATCATGAAAATGCCAACACAAAAGCGTATGTATAGAGACTTAGATTCAGGCGTTATCTCGGGTGTTTGTGCAGGAGTTGCACGCTACTTTGATATTGACGCGGTTTGGGTTAGAGCTGCAGCGGTAATAAGCCTTTTCGTTGCCACACCAATCACGCTGATTGCTTATATAGCAGCCGTCATTTTATTACCGAGGATGGTGTAATGAAGAACTTTTTAATTGCAGTAGTTATTGCCATAGTATTAATGAACTGCTTAGGCAACCTTGTAGACAGCTGGTTAGGCATGCATATCGTAATGTCTGACGAACTGCTGGGCCCTTGGGAAAATATTGCGGTGCTTTCACTCATTGGCGTAGCGTTAGTTATTGTTGGTTTTGTTGTCGCGGTAAGCGTAATTGGTACTATTATGCTGGGGCTTGGCGCAGGCTTGTTAGCACTTTTTGTCGTTGGTGTTAGCGCATTCTGGCCATTTATTATCATCGGACTGGCGCTCTACGCGCTAAAAAAGAGAAATTCTGCACGCTATCAACGCCGAAATAGCCACTACATGCACAATTCTTTATAAGCAACATAAGTCAATTTAAGTTGTGCTGCCGTACCAAAAGATGATGTTATAGATGCATTGGTAACAAAGGTTTCGCATTTTTCACTTAAAGTAGAAATTCATATAGCTGACGCATGTCGGCTATATGTCATTTAAAAGGAAGGTTGGTGTCATATGAGACAATCTATAAACTCAAAATGGATAGCGATTGTCGCTGCAATAATTTTTGTGATTTTCTGGCTGATAGGTTGGTATTGGAGCTTCTCACCTGACACGTACGATGTAAGAGCGCGTCTTCAAAACAGTAGCTCTGTTGAAAACCCAACTAAAATTGCGGGTTACACACTTACCTCAACCATGATTGATGTATCGGAAACTTTGCTTAATAAACCTGGCGGGTACTTATCAAACGATGTCACGCCCCCTGGGCTTTTCCTTGACAATATGCCTGCTTGGGAATTCGGTGCGCTTGAAATGGTGCGCGACCTTGCACTGTCAATGCGTAAAGACTTTAGCCGCTCTCAGTCTCAGTCAATAGAAAACCCTTACTTAACTAAGGCACACCCCAAATTCAATATGGATCATCGAAGCTGGATGCTGCCGTCGTCAGAATCAAGTTATGCAGACGGTATTGCTTTGTTAAAACAGTATAGAGATGAACTAGCAAGCACCAGAAATGCAGACAGTCAGTTCTACACCCGTGCCGATAATTTGCGCGAATGGCTTAAACAAGTAGAAAAGCGCTTGGGTAGCTATTCACAAAGACTCAGTGCCAGCGTAGGATCAGCGCGAATCAATACCGACCTTGCAGGAGATGCGAACGCAAGACAGTCATCTCCAGTGTCTAGCCAACGCGTGGTGAAAACGAGCTGGTGGAAGTTAGATGACAACTTTTATGAAGCAAGAGGCGCGACGTGGGCACTACTGCATTTTCTTAAAGCAGTGGAAATAGAATTCTATGACGTGTTAGAAGACAAAAATGCACTAGTCAGCCTTCAGCAAATCATCAGAGAACTCGAGGCAACTCAGCAAACGGTATACAGCCCAATGATATTAAATGGAAGCGGCTTTGGTATGTTAGCCAATCATTCGTTAGTAATGGCAAACTATATTTCTCGTGCAAATGCCGCTTTAATTGAACTTTCAGAACTGCTTAATCAAGGATAATTAATGAAAAAAGGTCTTTTAGCTGCAGCGTTAGGTTGTGCAATGGTGTCTACGGCGTCACAGGCTGATACGATTGCGGGTGTTTATGTTGGTGCGCAGATGTGGCAAACCGACACGTCTGGCGGCTTTGCTGATAGCAGCAGTACGACAGACTTTAGCTTCGATGATGAAACCAACACTGCACTGTATGTCGCTTTTGAGCATCCAGTACCTTTTATTCCAAACGTCAAAATTAACCGCACATCTCTTGATAACTCAGGTACTACGGTGTTGAGCACCAATTTTACGTTTGACGGTGAATTGTATACCGCGAACAGTGAAGTAGATTCTGATGTTGAGATTGACGCTACAGATTTTATCTTGTACTACGAATTGTTTGACAATGATTTAGTGAGCTTTGACCTAGGTATCAATGCTAAGTACATAGACGGCACACTCGCAGTGGTAGACACTGCAAGTAACACTGCGGGTAGCGTTGAATTTTCAGGTGTGATCCCTATGGCATACTCAAAAGTTCAGCTGGGTCTACCTTTCACGGGACTGTCTGCTTATTTTGAAGGCAGCTATTTGTCATTTGATGATCATGAAGTTAGCGATTATCAAGCCGCAGTTCAGTACTCATTTATCGAGAGCATTGCTGTAGATATGACATTGCAACTGGGTTACAGAAACGTAACTGTGGATATTGAAGACTTAGACGACGTATACGCTGACATGGAATTTGACGGCGTATTTGCTGGATTAGAGCTACACTTCTAAGCTCTTTTTGCCAAATAGTGATAAGGCGTGACTGAGTTTCAGTTCACGCCTTTTTTATTTCAATATCGCTTTTAAGCACTTTCCGTAATAAAAAAGTTTCATTTATTCTTTTCTCTTCTTGAAGAAACTCGTTAGCCTTAGCGCCATTGATAAAAGGCTAAAAGACTATGTCACAAGATTCTAATTCGAACACAGCGCCAGGCGCCGTATTAAACGAACAACAATGGAATGCAATTACGCAGGCCATTGCGGGTTTAAATCGCGATCAACTTACTTGGGTAAGTGGGTATGCTGCGGGTATGGCGGCAGCGCAAGGTGGTGCAGTAGCACCTATGATGCAAACGCAAGCTGCGCCTGCGGGTGATGCGCCAACACTGACCATTTTATATGGTTCACAAACCTATAATGCGAAAGGCGTGGCAGCACAGTGCCAAGCAAAAGCAGAAGAAGCAGGGTTTAATAGCAAGCTCGTTAGCATGGCAGACTACAAGCCACGCAACTTGAAAGGCGAAACCCACGTTGCTGTTTTCGTTAGTACGCATGGTGAAGGTGATGCACCTGATGATGCTATAGAATTGCATGAGTTTTTAGCGGGCAAAAAAGCGCCTAAGCTCACCAATACAAAATATGCTGTGCTAGGCTTAGGTGATAGCAGCTATGAGTTCTTCTGCCAAACAGGTAAAGACTTCGATGAGCGTTTAGGCAAACTTGGTGGCAAAGCCATTGTCGACCGCCTCGATTGTGACGTTGACTACGAAGCTGAAGCCGAAGCATGGCTAAGCAAACTTATTGAGTCGCTTAAAGAAGATTTCAGTGCCGCGTCAGCACCTGCAGTAGCAGCGCAAAGCGGCGCAGCTGTTCACGGTGTTGCGGCACAGACGTACACTAAAAAAGCCCCGTTTAAAGCGTCTCTTATCGAGTCACTAAAGATAACAGGGCGCGACTCAGTAAAAGACATTCGCCATATCGAAATTAGCCTCGAAGATTCTGGCATAACGTATCAGCCCGGCGATGCGCTTGGTGTATGGTTCAAAAACGCACCATCACTGGTATCAGAGCTTATTAGTTTACTTTCTTTAGACGGTAACGCCGAAGTGGTTGTGGCCGAATCAAGTATGCCTTTGTCTGAAGCACTGACTTCAAAACTTGAGCTTACATTAAGTTATCCAAACTTTATTAAGTCTTACCAAGCAGCCACAGGCTCTGAAAGTTTAGCGGCATTAATGGAAGACAAAGCGCAGCTTCGTACTTACATGGCTGAACGTCAGATAATTGATATTGTGCGCGACCATCCAGGCTCGCTGACTGCTCAGCAGTTAGTCGATGCACTGCGCCCGCTAACGCCACGTTTGTATTCAATTGCATCAAGCCAAACGGAAGTGGAAGAAGAAGTTCATCTAACCGTTGCACACGTTGATTATGAAGCTTTTGGTCATCGCCATCAGGGTGGTGCATCGGGTTTCTTGTGCGAATACCTTGAAGAAAACGGTGAAGTGGATGTGTTTGTAGAAAGCAATGACAATTTCCGTTTGCCTGCAGATCCAAATACCCCAGTTATTATGGTTGGTCCAGGCACAGGTATAGCGCCATTTAGAGCCTTTATGCAAGAGCGCGACGCTCAGGACGCAGAAGGCAAAAACTGGTTGTTCTTTGGAAACCCACACTTTACGCAAGACTTCTTGTACCAAGTCGAGTGGCAGGGGTATGTGAAAGACGGCCTGCTGGACAAAATTACATTGGCATTCTCACGTGACCAAGAAGAAAAGGTATACGTTCAACATCGTTTATTAGAAAACGGCAAAGAAGTATACGAATGGCTTGAACAAGGTGCACATTTCTACGTTTGTGGTGATGCAATGCACATGGCAAAAGATGTAGAAAATGCCTTAATTACTATTGTTCAAGAGCACGGCGGAAAATCTGAAGCTGATGCTAAAGCCTATATTGTTGAGTTGCGTAAAGCGAAACGTTATCAGAAGGATGTCTATTAATGAGTAACGAAAAATCACCATTTATCGTTGAAGGCAAACTGGCTGACAACGAACGCCTTAAGCGCGAAAGCAATAACTTGCGCGGTACTATTGAAACCGATTTGAAAGATGATCTAACCGACGGATTTACTGCGGATAATTTCCAGCTTATCCGCTTCCACGGCATGTATCAGCAGGACGATCGTGATATTCGTGCAGAGCGTTCAAAACAAAAACTAGAACCGTTGCACAATGTTATGCTTCGTGCGCGTTTGCCGGGTGGTGTTATCACGCCTGATCAGTGGCTTGCCATTGACAAGTTCGCGGCAGACCACTCTATTTATGGCAGCATTCGTTTAACAACGCGTCAAACGTTCCAATTCCACGGTGTGTTAAAGCCAAAAATTAAGTCGATGCACCAGATGCTAAACAAAGTCGGCATCGATTCAATTGCCACTGCTTATGACGTTAACCGAAACGTGCTATGTACCTCGAACCCAGTTGAGTCTGCACTTCACGTTGAAGCATTTGAATGGGCTAAAAAAATTAGTGAGCATTTGCTTCCTAAAACCCGCGCCTATGCGGAAATTTGGCTAGACGGCGAAAAAGTGGAAACCACCGAAAAGCCTGTTGAGCCTATTCTAGGTGATAACTATTTGCCACGTAAGTTTAAAACTACCGTGGTTATTCCACCGCAAAACGACGTAGACGTACATGCTAACGATTTGAACTTTGTAGCCATTGCCGAGAACGGCAAGTTAGTGGGCTTTAATGTACTTGTGGGCGGCGGTCTTGCGATGACGCACGGTGACAAGAGCACGTATCCGCGTAAAGCCAGTGACTTTGGTTTCATTGGGCTAGAAAACACCCTAGATGTTGCCGCTGCGGTTGTTACCACCCAGCGCGATTGGGGTAATCGTGTCAATCGTAAAAACGCAAAGACAAAGTACACACTTGAACGTGTTGGTGTGGAAAACTTTAAAGCCGAAGTTGAAAAGCGCGCTGGTGTATCGTTTCAAGAAAGCCGTCCTTACGAATTCACTGGGCGTGGTGATCGCATTGGTTGGGTAGAAGGTATCGACGGCAAATATCATCTTACCGTCTTTATCGAAAACGGCCGTATTTTGGATTACCCAAATAAGACCTTAAAAACAGGTTGTGCAGAGATTGCTAAAATCCACAAAGGCGATTTCCGTTTAACCGCAAACCAGAACCTGATTATTGTAAGCGTAGCCCCTGAAGATAAAGACACTATTGAGTCTTTAGCAAGACAGCACGGTTTGATTGCGCCTGAGATTTCTAATCAGCGCCTTGACTCTATGGCATGCGTAGCATTACCTACATGCCCATTAGCTATGGCAGAAGCTGAACGTTATTTACCTGATGCGGTAACCGAACTTGAAGGGTTATTGGCGAAACACGGTCTAGAGCAAGACAGCGTAATCTTTCGTGTAACCTATTGTCCAAACGGCTGTGGTCGCGCCATGCTGTCAGAAGTAGGCTTAGTGGGTAAAGGTCCAGGTAAATACAACCTTCATTTAGGTGGTAACCGGGAAGGTACACGTATTCCACGTATGTATCGTGAAAATATTAGTGAACAAGAAATCATGGCAGAACTTGATACGCTTTTAGGCCAATGGGCGAAAGAGCGTAATGATGGCGAAGCCTTTGGTGATTTTGTCATTCGCGCTGGTATCGTTAAACCAGTAGTAGACTCCGCACGGGATTTCTATGACGCATAATACAGCTACAACGCAGCAACCATTGTCACTTGATATCAGCAAAGAAGCGTTAGCCGATATCAATGAAACGTTGGAAACCATGACGGCGCAAGAGCGAGTGGCTTGGGCGCTTGAAAACTTGCCGGACACGCACATTGTCTCATCGAGCTTTGGCGCGCAGTCAGCAGTGATGCTGCATATGCTGACGCAAGCACAACCGGATATTCCCGTTGTGCTTACCGATACTGGCTACCTTTTCCCTGAGACGTATAAATTTATTGATGAGCTGGTTCACAAACTGAATCTAAACTTACATGTTTATCGAGCAGATATGTCTTCAGCGTGGCAAGAAGCGCGATTCGGCCGTCTGTGGGAAAAGGGTATAGACGGTATCGAGCAGTACAACAAACTGAATAAAGTAGAGCCGATGCAGCGCGCATTGTCTGAACTTAAGGCAGGAACCTGGTTTGCTGGCTTACGTCGCAGTCAGTCGGACACGCGAGGAAAGCTTCCTGTGCTTCAAAAGGTAGGAAAACAGTTTAAGTTGTATCCTATTATTGATTGGAGCAATAAAGACCTTCACTACTACTTAAAAGAGAACAACCTCGAGTACCATCCATTATGGGAGCAAGGGTATGTATCTATCGGTGATTGGCACACAACGCAATCTCTTCAAGAAGGTATGAGTGAGCAAGATACGCGTTTCTTTGGCTTGAAACGTGAATGTGGCCTTCATGAATTTGGTGATGGTATCTAGCTTAGACTAGCTCACCAAAAAGGCCTCTCCAAGAACCGTTTTTAGTGCACCTAGATACGGTTCATTGGGGGATTTCCCTACCAGCGTGTACAGTTCGCTTCCAACGGGAGTG
Source organism: Alteromonas gracilis (assembly GCF_036870955.2). GTDB lineage: Bacteria > Pseudomonadota > Gammaproteobacteria > Enterobacterales > Alteromonadaceae > Alteromonas > Alteromonas gracilis_A. Next base: position 3,697,231 of record NZ_CP145482.2, on the reverse strand, counting down.
AACTTGTAATACACCAACGCGACCCCAGATGTCTGGCAAGTGAGGTTAATAGTGTCATTCACACAGCGCAGAGACACTTTCTGACCTTCTGCATATTCTCCGCTTTCTATTTCACTAGCATAAATGAGCTTCATTTCTTGCAATGATAGGAGGTCAGGGTAACTCAGTCCCACCGTTGCTAGGTTAATCTGTTCTGGTACAGCGCGTCTCAAAAATGAAAAAAGCCCTTTTCTCCTGTGAAAACCGACTAAAATTCTCGGCACGGGATCGTTATTTCTCTTGCTTGCTACACTTACTGCTTTACTGAAAATTTTTGCATCACGGTGAGTAAGTGTCTTTAGTAGCTGCAGGGTACGCAATGAAAAACTGCCAGGACGTGCCACTTCTACAGCAAAAATCTTGCCCCACAGCTCCTGCATAGGAGGACTATAGATTTCTTCAGCCATTGTACTAAAAGCAAAAAACCAGTCTGGGTCTAGATTCTCGGTAGTTTGTTCGTTGATCGTGACATTTAGTGCTATATTTAAAACAGATTGAAGGTTGCTTGCTTTTTGTGCTTCTAAAATTTGCTTCCTGCGTTCGATGGCATGTTTTTGTTTTTTTGGATCAGGAGACAGCATAGACGGGCTAATGCCAACACGAGCAAACCAAGACAACATGCGTTGACGGCTTACGTCAACTTTAGTGTTTACGGTGCTGCGCTCTGTGGGAATGCTCTCACTGGCCTGAGGTGATGACTTTTCCTGAGGTGTTTGCGTTTTCTTCACCTCTTGGGAAAAATGCTGTGGCGTAATCTTCATATAAATGTATTAATTGATAAATCTAACGGCACTATGGGAGCACTATTGCATTGCATAACCTAATTATCAATGTAATCGTTGCCTTTATACAATGAGTAGCGCATTCTTATATTGTATATGTTGAGGAAATAAGTGGTAATGTCGGCAATGGATTACGATAATGACGAACTCATCTTCTTAGACGACGATGGTTCAACAGACGAACAAGTACTTCTAGGCAAAGACTGGAACATTCTTATAGTTGATGATGATGAAGAAATTCACACCGTCACACGTCTCGCTTTGTCTGATTTAGTGGTCAATGATCGCAAGCTTAATTTCATACACGCCTATTCGGGAAAGCAAGCGAAAGAATTGCTGCATGAGTATGGCAATGAAATAGCCATTATCTTACTGGACGTGGTAATGGAAACCGACGATGCAGGCTTCGATGTCGTAAAATATATCCGCGAAGACATGAAACTGTTTGAACCGCGCATAATATTGCGAACGGGTCAGCCGGGGTATGCGCCGGAAGAGCAAGTTATTAAAGTCTATGATATTAACGACTATAAAACGAAAACCGAACTAACTCGCGCCAAACTCCTCACCACTATCATTGCATCGCTTCGTTCTTATCAACAAATTATCACTATTAGTCAAAATCGTGCGGGCCTAGAAAAGATTATCACTTCATCGGCTAATCTTTTTGAAGAACACTCTGTTAAAGCGTTTTGTGAGGGGGTCGTCACACAGATTAGCTCACTCATTGGTTTAGATTCCGAAGGGCTTTTGTGCGCACGCGCCGGATCGCTCATTGACCGAGAAGATGAAGACGTTTACGTATTAGGCGCAGCGGGCGAATACGCAAAATACATCAATAAACCTATTGGCGAACTCAATAAAGAGGACATCGCTGATAACGTCGCGCGTTGTTTGCGATTTAAAAAGCATATATTTGAACCAGGTTTTTCTGTGTTGTTTATCTGCCGCGCAGGTTTCGAAGCCGCTGTTTATGTGCGCCAGACCCATGAGATCAGCGACCTAGATCGCGACCTCTTAGAAGTCTTTTTATCGAGTATCTCAGTTGGCTACGAAAACGTTAACTTATTCCATGAATTGAGAAATGCAGCATTTAGAGATTGGTTGACACGTTTACCTAACCGTAACGAGTTCATTAATATGCTTGATAAGCCGCATATCTTTGCTGGCGATGATTGCTGTGTAGCGCTAATTGACGTTAATCATTTCTCAGATATCAATGACGGATTAGGTCAAGAGGTGGGCAATGAATTGCTTAGGGCTATCAGTGAGCGTTTTCAAACCGCATTTGACGAAGGTGTCAAAAAAGGCCGTATAGGTGCTGATGTGTTTGGCTTGATAGGCCCTGCAACCCTGGTTTCTCCTGACTCTATCAACGAGATTTTTTCTTCATCATTTCAGGTAGGCGACCACACGCTACCGGTTAATGTAACGCTTGGGTTATGCAAACTCGATAGTAAGCGCAATATCGGTATCGAGATATTGAAGCGAACTAATATTGCGCTCAACCGCGCAAAGAAAAACCTGACCGACAACTTTGAATACTACGCGAAAGATATCGAAGACCAGACAACATGGCGTTTGGATATGATCAGACGCCTGCGTAGTGACTTTGCCGCACGCAAGCTCGAACTGTGGTTTCAACCTCAAGTAGACTTACTTAGCGAAAAGGTTGTTGGTATGGAAGGGCTTTTGCGTTGGCCTGATGGTGACGGTGGTTATATATCACCTACTGTGTTTGTTCCATTAGCTGAATATTCAGGTCTTATCGTAGATATTGGTGAGTGGGTTTTAGAAGAGTCTTGCCGCAGACTGCAACAATTACGTGAACTTGATTACGGCAATTTACGAGTGGCAGTCAATATTTCCATTCCGCAATTTCGAGATCGCTTATTTGTCGACAAAGTAAAACATGCGCTTTCAACTGCTAACTGCGACCCGAGTTTGTTAGAACTTGAAATTACCGAGAGCGTAGTTATGGACGAGCCGCAAATTGTCATTGATGCACTCAGAACGCTGAAAGAGTTTGGTGTTAAGATTGCCATTGATGACTTTGGCACAGGCTTCTCATCGATGAGCTATCTACAGCAATTACCATTGGATCGTTTAAAAGTAGATCGTTCGTTTGTTAAAGACATCAAGCCCGGTGCAAGCGCTGTTCTTGCTGAAACCATCGTCACTTTAGGTAACAAGTTAGGATTGTTAACTATTGCAGAAGGCGTTGAAAAGCGAGAACAAGCAAGTTACATGATTAAATTGGGATGTGATGAAGCACAAGGGTATTTATACGCTAAACCAATGCCTTTTGATGATCTGCTAGAATTTTTAAAAGAACAAGATTAGAGATCTAACGCATTGGATACGCTTTGACGTAGTCGAGGAACAATTTCTGTTTCAAACCATGGATTCTTGGCTAGCCATCGATTGTTTCGACCAGAAGGGTGTGGAAGTACATATTCGTTAGTCTTGTTGTTTTTGACCGCTTCTGTCAGTGTTTTGTACTCTTTTGCATAATACTGCTGTGCATAACGGCCAATATAAAGCGTAAGCGATGGTTTTATATGCGCTAGTACAGACGGGTGCCATGTAGGAGCACAACGCTTTATTGGTGGAGCATCGGCGCCGTTTATGTAACCAGGGAAACAGAGCCCCATTGGAAGTATGGCAACATTATGGGCTTGGTAAAATAAGTCTGCACTGATCCCCATCCAATGGCGCAGGCGGTTACCGCTTAAGTCGTCGAACGGTTTGGCACTTTCATGGGCTTTTAATCCTGGTGCTTGGCCAATGATCAGGATCTTAGACTTATTATGTAGAGAAAAAACAGGACGTGGCGGATAGGGTAAGACGTCGCTACACAGGGTACAAGCCCTGATATTTTTTTCTAAGCTTCCGAATTCCGACAATTTTTTTCCAAATCTCGTCAAATATTTCACACTGTCATACTTCTGTAACATTACTATGGTCTGAATTGACTATCTCCCGTATATACAGTATATTTACATTCAACAGTAATGTACTGTAACACAGGAGAAGAGACATGCGTAAAGTAGTACTTGGATTAGCATTATCAGCTGCATTTGGTATTGCGCATGCGGAATCTGGCAGTAACCAGCTTTTCGATTGCATGGATGCGAAAACATTCGAAATGAATAACCAATGTATGGCCGATAAGATTGGCAATAACATTCGTTTCCGTGATGCACAAGCAAAAGTGATTGAAGTAGCGAGCGATAGTCAAGGCGACTATGCCATTGCGACAATGACATTCGATCAAGAAAAAATGCACATTGATATCGTGGCTCACAAAGACGCGCTGAATGCGTTAGCTGCGAACCGTAACTAATTTAATTTTAGTTTTAAAGCTAAGCAATCTATGCTTAAGCTTTTTTGTGCCTGTTAGAAAATTCTATTTAAGCCATTAATAGCTGCAACACGATACGCCTCAGCCATCGTTGGGTAGTTGAACGTCGTATTGACGAAGTAATCAATGGTGTTGCCTTCGCCTTTTTGCTGCATTATTGCTTGGCCGATATGCACGATCTCCGATGCACGTTCGCCGAAACAGTGAATACCAAGGATCTCTTTGGTTTCTCTGTGAAACAAGATCTTGAGACTGCCTGTTTGCGTTGAGGCTATTTGTGCACGGGCTAGATGTTTAAACTGTGCTCGGCCCACTTCATAAGGTACTTTTGCAGCGGTGAGCTCTTGCTCTGTTTTGCCAACAGAGCTTATTTCAGGAATGGTATAAATACCAGAAGGGATATCTGCAACCAGCGCCGCGTGGGTTTTCTTCTCTAACATCGCCTCTGCGGCGAAGCGACCCTGATTGTAAGCGGCTGATGCCAAACTAGGATAACCAATAACATCGCCCACAGCATAAATATTCTCAACCTCAGTTTGGTAGTTTTCATTAACGCTTAACTGCCCTCTACTGTCTGCTTTAAGGCCCACGTTTTCAAGGTTAAGTGTGTCAGTATTGCTTAGGTTCGCCCGTTTGCAAACAATAAACAGTCGGCTCGCATTCGCTTTCCAGATGCTAAATTAAGGATGACTGAATCATCCGTTGTTTCAACTGACGAATACGATTCGTTGTGGCGAATGAGCACGCCGTTGTTCCACAGGTGGTAGCTCAAGGCATCTGATATTTCGGTATCTAGAAATGACAACAAGCGATCTCGCATATTCACCAAATCGACTTTTACACCCAGACCTCTAAAAATACTCGCATATTCAGAGCCAATGACACCTGCTCCGTAAATAATAATGGATTTAGGATCGTGATTTAACGACAAAATAGTGTCTGAGTTATAAACACGAGGATGATTAAAGTCGATGTCTTTAGGACAATAGGGGCGAGAGCCTGTGGCAATGGCAATTTGCCCAGCAGTTACCGTGTCTTTTGAGCCGTCTTTTCTGGTAATTTCTAGTGTATGCGCATCTACAAAGCTCGCTTCTCCATGGAATAGAGTAACGCGATTGCGATCATAGAATGAAGAGCGTAGCCTCGTTTGGCTTTTTACCACACCACTGGCATGGCGCATAATATCTGAGAATGTAAGACTTTTACTCAGGTGACTGTCAGCAAACAAAGGTGATGTATTGTATTCAATTAAACGGCTTACAGAATGCCTTAGTGCTTTTGAAGGAATGGTGCCCCAATGAGTACAGCCCCTCCAACTGCTTCGTAGCGCTCTACAATGGCGACTCTTTTACCCGCTTTAGACAGCTGCATCGCTACACCTTCACCACCAGGGCCTGTGCCTATAACGATTGCATCATAGTGATATGACGGTGTTTTTGGTTTTTGCTTTGTTGCCATACTTGTTCCCAACTTGTTGTTATCTAACATCTACAAGGATAGTACTACCTTACTGGCTTTGTAATTCTAACTCTATAGCGGGTTTAATTTTTGCGCATAAAAAAACCACACGGGCGTTGGCTAGGTGTGGTTTTATTTCTAATTCAATTGTTTGATCAAATTTAAGTACTAAGCCATTTGCAATGACAAGTTCTGCAGTTGCACCCACTTTTCTTTCTGAACGGCGAAAGCGTGTTTTAGCTCTTTGTATTTATAGGCCAACTCTAGCCCTTCGATACTGCGCTTGAGTGTTTTCTGTTTAATACGCATAACACGCTTTTTCGTCGAATAGTATTCACTCATTCGCTGCATAAGGAGGTCATATTCTTGCTGTATAGTGTGCATCATTTCTTCGGCATTTGGTAACAATGACACATTTTCACTGGCGCGCTGAAGCTGCATGGCGGCCAATGCCTTCTCTATACGCTCTTCAGGTACTTTACGTAGGTTGGTAGTTAAACCCACATAAGAGAGGCCCTTAATAAGCCATTTTGTTGGGTCAAATTGATACCAACGAATACCGTTGCGGTAATCATATTCAAAAATATGATGGTAATTATGGTAGCCCTCGCCGAAAGTAAAGAATGCAAGGATACCGTTGTCTCGCGCTGTATTTTTGTCAGTGTAAGGTTGATTTCCCCAAAAATGCGCCAACGAATTGATAAAGAAAGTCACGTGATGAACCAGCACTAAGCGAAGTACACCGGCTATTAAAATCATGCCCAGCACGTCGCCATTGAGATAACCCAGAAGCCCAGTAATACCAAAATTAGCGGCAAGGACGATAGGTAAATAGTGGTTATGTTGCCACATGACGACTTTGTCTTTTTGCAAATCTTTGCAGTTACTGTAGTCATCGTAACGTTTCGCTTGGTACTCGCGAAGCATCCAACCTATATGCGCAAACCACAGGCCTTTCTTAGCTGAATAGGGATCTTTGTCATTATCGTCAACATGACGGTGGTGAATGCGATGATCTGAAGACCAGTGCAAAATACTATTTTGTAGCGCCATTGCACCACCTATGGCGAGGATTACTCTTACTACAACGTTAGCGTCATAGGTTTTATGTGACCAGAGGCGGTGATAACCCGCCGTGATTGACATTCCTGTGAAATAGAACAGGAATACAGCAGCGGTAATTTCCGCCCAATCAATACCTTGGTAAGCCACCCATAGCGGCACACCAATAAATGCAATCGCACCGGAAATAAGAAATACCAGTACATTTGTGAGAATAAGAGGAGGTTTTTTCATTTTATACAACTTGGCTTACAACTGTTCGCTAATTTATCTTTTTCACGGGTTTCAGGCAAGCAAAACCAAGATAAGTTCTGCTTACATGTGTAAAGTTTAATTATAGTTTATGCCTTGTGTTTAACACTGAAATTTGTGACTAGTTGCACTTACTGCTTGTTTATAAAAGAGATGATTGCTGAACTGACCTCTTTTGGCGCTTCCATTTGAGGGTAGTGTCCAATGTCTGTAAGTCGTTTGATGTTTTTCTTTGATACCAAAGTCTCATAACGCTCGACCATATGCTCCCCAGAAATGGGGTCGGCGCTTCCGTTTATAATTTGTATTGGACAAACTGCATTTGTCAGCGCGTCCAACCACTTTTGTCTGTGATATTTTCTTTCGGACATATAGCCAATCAGTTTGTGGAAAACTCGCTTTCCGTTATTGAAGTTTATCAACGCCCACATTTCCTCAAGTTCGCGTTCGCTCGGCTGAGAGTTTTTTCCAAATACCGACCGCATATTGCTATCAACACTTTTCTTAGTAATTAACTTTGTCACAACGCCGCCAATAGGAGAATTGAGTAGACTTTGAATAAACTTGGGCCGATGGGTTTCTGGAAAAAGCCCGCCATTTAGCAGTGTTGCACTTTGGATATTTATGCCTTCACTGGCGTGTTGAATATGTGCATGACGGTAAAGTAGTTCTTGCGCAACAGAGTCTCCATAATCGTGGGCAACAATGTGGCATTGCTTGATATTCAAGTGAGCCAACAAAGCCTCAAATACATCTGCTTGATTATGTATCGAATAGTCAAAGGAGACCGGCTTTGCAGAAAACCCAAATCCGATCATGTCTAACGTTATAACGCGAAAGTGCTGACATAAAGACGGCCAGACTTTGAACCAATCCCAACTGGCTGTAGGAAACCCATGAATAAGCAATAATGTCGGGCGTGTGCCAAAGTCACTGCTTTCATTTTGCGCCACTCCTAACTTACTGTCCTGGTAAAATATTTCTACGTCCTTGTATAAAAAATATTGGCCCGATTGCTGCCATTGCTGAAATGAAAATGTGTAGTGCGGTTGAGAAGTATTCATTTAGAGCGCCTGTTAAATTTTTCCATATGCCTGTTTTCAGCCTTTAGTTTTTTGAAAATAACTAAGTCAATGCGGTTGACTTTCTTGCAGTTTTTTTTCAATGACAAACATCCTATCTTGTCCCCAAACTGTTGTATTTTGATAACGAAAAACAGGAACACCCCAATTTCCGCAGTCATACATTTCCTTTTGATTTGATACCACTTCGTTTTTCCACTGACTGTCGTTCAAGTGACACTTAGCATCATTCCAATTCAGACCTAACACGCTCGACAATGCGCTTCATTCCCTTGTCAGTATCTGCTCTCACTCCCTCGGCATTTACACCTTCTGCAAATGCCAATAGATATTCTAGGTAACGATTATTTTGTCTTGCAAAGTCGAGTAATGCGTAACACCGCTCAACCGCCGTGCCAAGTGGATCGGCAACAAAACCATACTTAATACCAAGATGTTGTGCTTCGCGCTTGGTATCCAAAAAATGTAAAGTGCCTTTTTGCGCGGCACATTGAGCCCTCTCATCATCATAGGCAGAACGGGTTTGACATCGAGTGGCACCTTATATGAATTAGCGGCATGTATGGCTTTGTACAATGCAATATACGAATAGGGACTTCTGGCTGACCAGAAAAGCTCAATCGGGGCCGCAGTTGTGTTTACTTTTTGTTTATTATCGGGAAACGCCGTAACACGGGAATTGAAATGAGAGTCTTGAAGGCTACGATCAAATACAACGGCAGTAGTAGGAGTGTTAGCAAGATCATCTATTATCAGTCGCTGTTCAAGATGGAAGAGCCTGTCTACTCCCCAATACCACTCGCCCTCAAAGTACAAAGTAGCAGGTAAATAATGGCCTAGTGCGGTTAGTGCATCATTATTTTTTACCAGCGTCGATTTAAGTTTAACGTCATCTACTGCTTGTTCATGTGAGGCGAGAAAATGCTCGTGTTGCTGTCCCCAATACGCTTCGACTATGTCTATTAACTCTTGCCAACTTCCATGTTTGTTAATTTTGTTCTGAAGATATATGGCAAACGCGGTGTTGTGTTTGGCGCATTGTAATCTTTGGGTTGAGCACCTCTCTGGCAAACGCTTCAGGTTGTATAGCGAAGCAACGTGATTGGCGTCCACAAGTGCATGTTGTGCCCATAATTCTGGTTCAGGAAACATGTCTTCTGGAACGGCGGAGATAACTTGGAGCTTGAAGGTGACTTTAAACCTTCGTTCTAGACTCGGCAGTGCTTGCAGCAAGAGGTATGAATAAGGGTCGTCAATCTTGAGAAAAACAGTAAGACGCGCACTGCGTTTTAGAAGCTTACGCTGTAAACGAAATACCTTGCGTTTACTATCTCGAACGATATTACTGGATAACAAGCGAAGCGCATAGGGCTGAATAGTTTTAATCACAATAAGCCGACTTGGCAGACCTTTATATTTGATAGCGTAATACATTTTCACGTTAGCATAGTTTTATGGTTGTTTTTAACAATGCATTTACGTAAGTCTGTCCTTGCCTATCAAAGAAAGACAGCGAGCAACGCTGTGGGAACAAATCATCTTCATTGAAAGCTACTCTTGCGATAAACTACGTGTCCCAAAGTCGTGATCTCTAAGGATGGTGTAATTGTGAGCCGACAAGAACAGAAATTAAAAACGCGCCAAAATATTATCCATGCAGCATTTTCATTACTCGATGAGAATCGCAGTCTATCGGCAATTAGCTTGAGAGAAGTCGCTCGAGAAGCGGGTATAGCGCCCACTTCTTTTTATCGTCATTTTAAGGACATGGACGAGCTTGGATTGACGCTAGTCGATGAAGCCGGGTTAGCACTTCGTCAACTTATGAGACAGGCTAGAAGACGCATTGCCTCGGGTGGTGGTGTCATCCATACTTCAGTTGAAACCTTCATGGAATTTATCGCGGCAAATAAAAATGTATTTCGTTTATTGCTGCGAGAGCACACGGGGACGTCCTCAGCTTATCGCCTAGCGGTATTTCGTGAGATCCAACATTTTATTGATGAACTTACCGACTATATTATCGAACAGCAAAGCGTAGAGTACGCGTGTGCACAGCTACAAGCGGACGCTATGGTTAGACTTGTATTTAGTGCTGGCGCAGAGGCGCTAGAGGCCGACGACAAACTTCGCAGTGAAATTGGTGAGAGAGTAAAAACCCAGCTTAGATACGTACAGCTAGGCGCAATATCTATCCCTGCTCAAAAATAAACCGTGCGCTACTTTCTTGTAAGTAGAACTCCCGCTTCTATGTGATGTGTAAATGGGAATTGATCGAAAAGGGCTGCTGCGCTTATTTTATGAGTTTCACATAGTAGTTCAAGGTTTTGCGCCAGAGTTTCAGGGTTACACGAAATGTATACAATATTGTCGTACGCCTGAATCATTTTCAGAGAATCAACATCTAAGCTTACTCGCGGTGGATCAACCAATACCGTTGTGAAGTTGTATTCACTAAGCTCTATGCCCTCAAGTCGACTAAAACTGCGCTCTCCTTTCATGGCCTGAGTGAATTCTTCAGCCGAAAGTCTCACAATCTTGACGTTATCCAGTTCATTCTGCTGAATATTAAATTGTGCGGCTTGCACTGAAGGTTTCGCAATTTCTGTTCCCACAACATTGTCGAAGTGCAGGGCTAGCGGTAGGGAGAAATTACCTGCGCCACAGTACATCTCGAGCAAATCACCAGAAAGTGGTGCAACGCAGGCGAGCGCCCACTCAATCATGTTGCAGTTCACTTTAGCGTTTGGCTGTGTGAAGCTATTTTCAATATGCTTAAAAACAAACTCTCGACCATTTACAGGTAGCTTTTCGATAACATAGTCGTGGCCGATAATGATTTTTTGTTTTCTGGCTCTTCCTATAATATTTACTTTCTTAAATGTTAGTTCAAGCGTGTCTTTCAGTTGACGGGCATGCTGTTCCCAGTCTTCGTCCAATTGGCGATGGTACAAAAGACTAATAACAAGTTCTTCTGACAATGCAGAAAGATAGTCAATTTGAAATAATTTCTTCCTTAATGCTTCATTGGGTTTTACCAATTCCATTAAAGACGTCATTGCCTGGTTGATAGTTTCGCAAGCAGGTTCAAAATGATCTACGCGATATTTCTCCTTTGTCTCCTGATTAAACATAATGTGATACAAGTCGTCACCATCATGCCAAACGCGAAACTCTGCGCGCATTCTGTAGTGTGTGGGCTGAGAAGCAAATATATCTATAGAAGGCGCTTTAAAGGGAGTAAGTAAAGTACCAAGACGGTTTGTTTTCTCGTTGAGTTGGTCTTGATAGCTTTGAGGGGCAGGCGCGTTCATTTTACTCTCCATCACGATATCGTGGTTTACACCGATGTTTTTTCATTTGCGAGGTCGCGAATTGTAGTCCCTTACAAAATATGTGCAATGTTAATTGTGACTATTAATCGCGCTTCAGACGGCAAGGACAAAAAAGGTGTATTAAAATTAAACAATCTCGAACTGATGCCGATAATAAGAAAGAGGATAGTGAGGATCAAATTATGAACGTGGGTCAAATTAAAGCCTTTATGGGAGACCAGAAGGCGGAGCCTAAAGCAGATCAAAAGGCATCAGTGCACCCTAATGAGGCACTGAAGAAGCAGTTGCAGCAAGATGGACTGCAGCAAGCCGCAGAGTTTTCAAAGCAGCAAGCCGCATCTGTATCGGTATCAAGCAGTCAAACAAGCATTGGCTTACGCGTTGTCAGCAATAGCCTCAATCAGTCTCTCGAAATTGATGGCCAAAAGCCACAAGAGTCAAAGGACAAGAGTATCGAGGACAAGCCTACCAGCTTATTCGATTTCGAGAAGGTTGCGAGAAACGTGCTTAAGTTTGTCGGTGGTGTTATTCGAGGAGCGGCAAACAGCGGTGCGGATGACGAAAAGCTCAATGGGTTATTTAGTCAGGCGAGGGAAGGAGTGAGCCGTGGTTTCGCGATGGCCGAGAAAGATCTTGCAGGGTTTATGAATGACGAGATTCAGCAAGGCATGACTAAAAGCCGAGATCTGATAGATACTGGTATTAATGATCTAGAAACGGACATTTTCGGTCGTAATGAGACAAATGCAGTGTCTTTTACTTCGTTAGAAGCGCTCTCTGCGTCTGAAGAAAAATCTGGCAGCTTATTGATACGTACGAAAGACGGTGACGAAGTAACTTTTAGTTTTGAAAGCTTGCGGTCATTCCAAGCATCACAGCAACTATCTTTCACTGCTCAAAATACACAAGAGCAAACTGCCGATGAGAACGAAAGTTCGGGTCTTTCGCAATCGGTTTCAGTAGAGCAAAGTACTTCATTGCAATATTACGAAAGAAGCGGGATCAGTTTTTCTCTAAAAGGAGAATTGGATGAAGACGAACTAGCATCGATTGCTGACCTTGTTGGTCAGGTGCAAGATCTTGCCGATACGTTTTACCGGGGTGATATTGATAAAGCATTTGAAGAGGCTTTAGACCTTGGGTTCGATGACAAGGAATTGGTCGGATATGCTTTGCAATTAAATAGGACTGCGCAAACTGAGGTACTGAAGACCTACGAAAACATTCAACACTATAATGAAGAGAAAAGTGATAATTCACAGTATGGCAACGTAGTGAGCCCGATTTCACAGTACCTTGATAAAATGATGAATACCTTCTCTAATGTAGAGAATACGCTTTCGAGTAATGAAGATTACAATACACTGATCGCGGGTTTAATTAGTAAAATGGAAGACGTACAGGTACCAGATCTTCTATCAGCGATAAATCGCTTTCATACATTTAACCAAGCTATGTTAGATGGGATGCCTCAAAGCGAAGATAGTAAAGTACAGTCTTAGGAAAAATACGTCGATAATAAAAAGCCCGGAAACTATCCGGGCTTTTTTGGTTTAGTACTAAATCTAGGCGTGCTCGACTTTGTCTTTTGCGGGTCTCACTTTAAGAGTCCGCTCTTGAAAGATCGAATCGTTAGTTTTTTCAATAACACTATTCAAGTCGTCTGTGATCACTTCAATAAAACCGTATCCTTTACGTTTCCCGGTTTTGCGATCTTTCATCAAACGGACAGATTGCACTTCTATGAAACTGCTAAAGTACTCCTTAACGGCATTTTCGTTTGCGCGATAAGGTAAATTACCTACATATAAAGTTTCTATCGATCCTTCTTGAGTATTATCTCTGGCATCTGAGGAAGATGTGCTTTGAATAAGAGATGCTAGCCATGGTGTGACGATACCGCTTATGAGTAAAGCGGCTGACACGGTTAATGGAACGTGTACATTGAGACTAGCTGAAGAAAATAACAAGTAACCTGCAATTGCAAAAATAGCGCTAATAACAGCGCATTGAATAAAGCCTACTTTCATATACCTACCTTTCTATTGTTTATTATGGGTTGGAGGCTGTTCATAGTTTACTCATTTGTAACAAATTGAACAATAAATTGTGAAAAAACTAGTCTAAAGAAGCATGTTGACCTACTAAGTAGTGGAGAAATGATTGAGAAATGAGCGGTTAACACTAAAATTGGGCTAAAATGCAAAAAAAGACAAATTAGCTGTTGATCTTTTCCTGCAGGTATCTATAATGCGCTCCACGTTCTGAGGGGGCTTCAAGCAAAAAGAAGTTTTCAAAGAGCCAAGTGCGAAACCAAGTTTTCAAGCAAATAAAAAGTTTAAAAACAAGGTTGACATCAAAATTAAACGATGTAAAATGCGCTTCCACTTCGAGAGAGGTGCTTCGCAAAAAATGAAAGAGTTTTGCGAAATGTTCTTTAAAAATTTAGACAAGACAATCTGTGTGGGCACTCGTTAAGAGTGTCGCAACGACGATTCATATTTCGATATATTTAATTGAAGAGTTTGATCATGGCTCAGATTGAACGCTGGCGGCAGGCCTAACACATGCAAGTCGAACGGTAACAGGATGTGCTTGCACATCGCTGACGAGTGGCGGACGGGTGAGTAATGCTTGGGAACTTGCCTTTGCGAGGGGGATAACAGTTGGAAACGACTGCTAATACCGCATAATGTCTTCGGACCAAACGGGGCTTAGGCTCCGGCGCAAAGAGAGGCCCAAGTGAGATTAGCTAGTTGGTAAGGTAAAGGCTTACCAAGGCGACGATCTCTAGCTGTTCTGAGAGGAAGATCAGCCACACTGGGACTGAGACACGGCCCAGACTCCTACGGGAGGCAGCAGTGGGGAATATTGCACAATGGGGGAAACCCTGATGCAGCCATGCCGCGTGTGTGAAGAAGGCCTTCGGGTTGTAAAGCACTTTCAGTTGTGAGGAAAAGTTAGTAGTTAATACCTGCTAGCCGTGACGTTAACAACAGAAGAAGCACCAGCTAACTCCGTGCCAGCAGCCGCGGTAATACGGAGGGTGCGAGCGTTAATCGGAATTACTGGGCGTAAAGCGCACGCAGGCGGTTTGTTAAGCTAGATGTGAAAGCCCCGGGCTCAACCTGGGATGGTCATTTAGAACTGGCAGACTAGAGTCTTGGAGAGGGGAGTGGAATTCCAGGTGTAGCGGTGAAATGCGTAGATATCTGGAGGAACATCAGTGGCGAAGGCGACTCCCTGGCCAAAGACTGACGCTCATGTGCGAAAGTGTGGGTAGCGAACAGGATTAGATACCCTGGTAGTCCACACCGTAAACGCTGTCTACTAGCTGTTTGTGATTTTAAATCGTGAGTAGCGAAGCTAACGCGCTAAGTAGACCGCCTGGGGAGTACGGCCGCAAGGTTAAAACTCAAATGAATTGACGGGGGCCCGCACAAGCGGTGGAGCATGTGGTTTAATTCGATGCAACGCGAAGAACCTTACCTACACTTGACATGCAGAGAACTTTCTAGAGATAGATTGGTGCCTTCGGGAACTCTGACACAGGTGCTGCATGGCTGTCGTCAGCTCGTGTCGTGAGATGTTGGGTTAAGTCCCGCAACGAGCGCAACCCTTGTCCTTAGTTGCCAGCATTAAGTTGGGCACTCTAAGGAGACTGCTGGTGACAAACCGGAGGAAGGTGGGGACGACGTCAAGTCATCATGGCCCTTACGTGTAGGGCTACACACGTGCTACAATGGCATTTACAGAGGGAAGCGAGACAGTGATGTGGAGCGGACCCCTTAAAGAATGTCGTAGTCCGGATTGGAGTCTGCAACTCGACTCCATGAAGTCGGAATCGCTAGTAATCGCAGGTCAGAATACTGCGGTGAATACGTTCCCGGGCCTTGTACACACCGCCCGTCACACCATGGGAGTGGGATGCAAAAGAAGTAGTTAGTCTAACCTTCGGGAGGACGATTACCACTTTGTGTTTCATGACTGGGGTGAAGTCGTAACAAGGTAACCCTAGGGGAACCTGGGGTTGGATCACCTCCTTACCATTACGTCGATAGACGCCTTGATGCAGTGCCTACACAGATAGTCTTGTTTAAAATGAAGAACGACACAAGTTTATGGGGCTATAGCTCAGCTGGGAGAGCGCCTGATTTGCATTCAGGAGGTCAGCAGTTCGATCCTGCTTAGCTCCACCATTCTTTACCACAAACACTTACTTTGTAAGTGGTCGTGATAAATAACTTATCGTCGATGTAAAATCGACTTGTTATTTATCTACTCGCTAAAGTAAAGAGTTGGTCGCTTAGGCGAACAAAACTGAAGGCTTGTAGCTCAGCTGGTTAGAGCGCACCCCTGATAAGGGTGAGGTCGGCAGTTCAAGTCTGCCCAAGCCTACCATTTCTTACTTATACTGCGTTATCGTATCGCTCACGTGCTACTAGCACGCTACGCAATCCGATGCCTTGTCTAAGCAAGAAATAGATGGCAAAAATGTGTCAAAACGGAATTTAAATCCTAATGAATATTTACTGTTTCAGTAAGCATTGATTAGGGTTTTTTACTCTAAAGTGAAATGATTCGTCATTTTACGAATGTTCTTTAACAATTTGGAAAGCTGATATTAATAGTAATCAATCAAAATTGAGTAACTGAGAAATCGAAAGATGACTTTTTACTCTACTTGACTGAATTGCTTGTTATCTAAAAGCGTTGAAAAGCGTGTCAATCGGCAAGCCCGATTGACAAGACGATAGCAAGGCAATTCTTCCGATTAGCTTGTCATTCATGCGACATAACTTAGACAGAAGTCAAAAGGCTGTTTGGGGTTGTATGGTTAAGTGACGAAGCGTATACGGTGGATGCCTTGGCAGTTAGAGGCGATGAAGGACGTGTAAGTCTGCGAAAAGCTGTGGTGAGCCGACAAAATGCATTTGAGCCACAGATGTCCGAATGGGGAAACCCACCTATTTATAGGTATCGTTACATGAATACATAGTGTAACGAGGCGAACGAGGGGAACTGAAACATCTAAGTACCCTTAGGAAAAGAAATCAACCGAGATTCCCCTAGTAGCGGCGAGCGAACGGGGAGCAGCCCTTAAGCTGTTTAGAATTTAGTGGAATCCTTTGGGAAGAGGAGCGATACAGGGTGATAGCCCCGTACACGACGAGTTCTTTATAGTGAAATCGAGTAGGTCGGGACACGTGTTATCTTGACTGAATATGGGGGGACCATCCTCCAAGGCTAAATACTCCTAACTGACCGATAGTGAACCAGTACCGTGAGGGAAAGGCGAAAAGAACCCCTGTGAGGGGAGTGAAATAGAACCTGAAACCGTATACGTACAAGCAGTGGGAGCACCTTCGTGGGGTGACTGCGTACCTTTTGTATAATGGGTCAGCGACTTATATTTAGTAGCAAGGTTAAGTGAATAACGGAGCCGTAGCGAAAGCGAGTGTTAACTGCGCGTTTAGTTGCTAGGTATAGACCCGAAACCCGGTGATCTAGCCATGGGCAGGTTGAAGGTTGAGTAACATCAACTGGAGGACCGAACCCACTAACGTTGAAAAGTTAGGGGATGACCTGTGGCTGGGGGTGAAAGGCCAATCAAACCGGGAGATAGCTGGTTCTCCCCGAAATCTATTTAGGTAGAGCCTCGGACGAATTCCATTGGGGGTAGAGCACTGTTAAGGCTAGGGGGTCATCCCGACTTACCAACCCTTTGCAAACTCCGAATACCAATGAGAACTATCCGGGAGACACACGGCGGGTGCTAACGTCCGTCGTGGAGAGGGAAACAACCCAGACCGCCAGCTAAGGTCCCAAAATATTGCTAAGTGGGAAACGATGTGGGAAGGCATAGACAGCTAGGAGGTTGGCTTAGAAGCAGCCACCCTTTAAAGAAAGCGTAATAGCTCACTAGTCGAGTCGGCCTGCGCGGAAGATGTAACGGGGCTAAGCAATATACCGAAGCTGCGGCAGCAAGTTTACTTGCTGGGTAGGGGAGCGTTGTGTAAGTGGATGAAGGTGAGTTGTAAAGCTTGCTGGACATATCACAAGTGCGAATGCTGACATGAGTAACGATAATGGGAGTGAAAAACTCCCACGCCGGAAGACCAAGGTTTCCTGTCCCATGCTAATCAGGGCAGGGTAAGTCGGCCCCTAAGGCGAGGCAGAAATGCGTAGTCGATGGGAAACGGGTTAATATTCCCGTACTTATATAATCAGTGATGGAGGGACGGAGAAGGCTAGGCAAGCTTGGCGTTGGTTGTCCAAGTGAAAGCGAGTAGGCCGAGAACTTAGGTAAATCCGGGTTCTTAAAGCTGAGACGCGAGACGAGCCACTAAGGTGGTGAAGTTGTTGATGCCCTGCTTCCAGGAAAAGCTTCTAAACTTATGATTATATGAACCGTACCCCAAACCGACACAGGTGGTCAGGTAGAGAATACTAAGGCGCTTGAGAGAACTCGGGTGAAGGAACTCGGCAAAATTGTACCGTAACTTCGGGAGAAGGTACGCCCCTGTTTGTGAACACTTTACGTGGTAAGCAGATGGGGGCCGCAGTGACCAGGTGGCTGGGACTGTTTATTAAAAACACAGCACTCTGCAAACTCGTAAGAGGACGTATAGGGTGTGACACCTGCCCGGTGCCGGAAGGTTAATTGATGGGGTTAGTTTTCGTACGAAGCTCTTGATCGAAGCCCCGGTAAACGGCGGCCGTAACTATAACGGTCCTAAGGTAGCGAAATTCCTTGTCGGGTAAGTTCCGACCTGCACGAATGGTGTAACCATGGCCACGCTGTCTCCACCCGAGACTCAGTGAAATTGAAATCGCAGTGAAGATGCTGTGTACCCGCACCTAGACGGAAAGACCCCGTGAACCTTTACTACAGCTTGGCACTGAACATTGAACCTACATGTGTAGGATAGGTGGGAGGCTTTGAAGCACAGTCGCTAGATTGTGTGGAGCCGTCCTTGAAATACCACCCTTGTATGTTTGATGTTCTAACATAGGTCCCTAATCGGGATTGTGGACAGTGTCTGGTGGGTAGTTTGACTGGGGCGGTCTCCTCCCAAATAGTAACGGAGGAGCACGAAGGTTAGCTAATCACGGTCGGACATCGTGAGGTTAGTGCAATGGCATAAGCTAGCTTAACTGCGAGACAGACACGTCGAGCAGGTACGAAAGTAGGTCATAGTGATCCGGTGGTTCTGTATGGAAGGGCCATCGCTCAACGGATAAAAGGTACTCCGGGGATAACAGGCTGATACCGCCCAAGAGTTCATATCGACGGCGGTGTTTGGCACCTCGATGTCGGCTCATCACATCCTGGGGCTGAAGTCGGTCCCAAGGGTATGGCTGTTCGCCATTTAAAGTGGTACGCGAGCTGGGTTTAGAACGTCGTGAGACAGTTCGGTCCCTATCTGGTGTGGGCGTTGGATGATTGATGGGAGCTGCTCCTAGTACGAGAGGACCGGAGTGGACGAACCGCTGGTGTTCGGGTTGTCATGCCAATGGCATTGCCCGGTAGCTATGTTCGGAACGGATAACCGCTGAAAGCATCTAAGCGGGAAGCCAGCCCAAAGATGAGTCATCCCTGAACTTTAAGTTCTGGAAGGGTTGTTATAGACGATGACGTTGATAGGCAGGGTGTGGAAGCGTTGTAAGGCGTTAAGCTAACCTGTACTAATTGCCCGAGAGGCTTAACCATACAACGCCCAAAAAGCTTTAGGCTTTTGAGTGTTGTAGACAAGCTAAAGTAAGCAAGTAGAGTGAAAAGTAGTTACTCACTGATTGAATTAATATTATCTTTCCCAAATTGTTACCAGTTTTTCCTGGCAGCCATAGCGATACGGTACCACCTGACTCCATTCCGAACTCAGAAGTGAAACGTATTAGCGCCGATGGTAGTGTGGGGCTTCCCCATGTGAGAGTAGGACACTGCCAGGTCCTAATTAAAGAAACCCGCCTTACAGCGGGTTTTTTGCTTTATGTAGAAGCCACTGTATTTTAATGTACAAAAGCTAAAAGAATTCAGCGAAGTTGAGAGTATTCAACTTTGCGCAGTAAACTAGCTGCAAACCAGTTTTTCCTGGCAGCCATAGCGATACGGTACCACCTGACTCCATTCCGAACTCAGAAGTGAAACGTATTAGCGCCGATGGTAGTGTGGGGCTTCCCCATGTGAGAGTAGGACACTGCCAGGTCCTAATTCTAAAACAAAGAACCCAGCGAAAGCTGGGTTTTTTGTTTTAAGATAAGGCACTAAAACAAATTCAACTGCTGGTTCGTCAATTGTTCGAAGTTCGATCCGACCATTGGCAAAATACTGTCCGCGATTGGTTTGATTTGCTTCTCTATATAATGTTCGTAATCGAGTATAGCGGTTGCCGTGTCTGTGGTCTGCGGGCCTTTAACGGTAATCACATAGGGTATTACGGTCTTGGTCTGATATCGCAGAGGCTCACCGCGCTCTTCATACAAAGCGTCGGCCAATCTTGCCGCTTTAACATGAGGTGGAATAGACTTGGTATACGATGTTAACGGCTTTCTCAGTCGCTTTTTGTAAATTAGCTGGTCATCTAATTTGCCCTGCCTGATATCAACCAATGTACCCTTGATGTACTCTTTAAAAGGCTCGTTATTAAATACCTTTTGATAAAGTGTGTATTGAAACTGTTTCGCAAGTTCAGTCCAATCAGAACGAACATTTTCCAGCCCCTTAAAAATAAGTGTGCTTGTTTCCTTCCCTTCTTTCACTTCACTTTTTAGGCCAGCATAGCGTTTCTTACTGCCTTGAGATGACCCACGAATTGTCGGCATAAAGAAGGTTGTAAAATGCGACTCAAATTCAATCTCTAAATGACACGTAATATTAAATTGCGATTGTAAAAGCTCATGCCACTTTGTATTGATTATGTCTGCCAGCTTCTTTCCTGTCTTTTTCGGCGTTCCAAAAGCATTATTTCCTTCAACATGTACAAAGGTTGAATCTGTATCACCGTAGATAACGGTATATCCAAGTTCTTCTATCCAGCGTGCAGTAGTTTGCATAATTTCGTGGCCACGCAGGGTAATAGAGCTTGCAAGCCTAGGATCGTAAAATGGGCATCCACCGCTACCTAACACGCCATAAAATGAGTTCATCAGGATCTTAATTGCTTGAGAGCGCGGTGCATCATGTTGTCTTTTGGCTTCATCGCGCTGCAACCAGAGGTTTTCAATTATGTCTGGCAGAAAATGGCTATCTCGGCTGAAGACAGCGCCTTTAAAACCTTCAATAGCTGTGTCAGGTGACTTGAGCCCTTCAGCTAATCCCATTGGATCTATTTTAAACGTGCGTATTATCGAGGGGTACAGGCTCTTAAAGTCGAGTACTAGCACGTCTTTGTATAAACCGGGCTTTGAATGCATTACGTAACCGCCTGGGCTTGCAAGGCCGCCATTTTCAGGCCTAACTCCGGCGACATAACCATTGCGATGTAGTTTAGGGAGATAAACATTTAAAAACGCGGCGACAGAACCGCCCGGACGACTTAAATCTAGCCCAGTTAATGTGCCGCGCAATGCAAGAAAGTCTAAGAACTGTGTCTTTTCTTGAATCTCATTAACTAAGACCGTGTCTTTATAATTGTAGTTAGCTAACGAAATCGGATCGTTGTAATACAGGTGCTTTATCGCATCGAGTTTGTTTGAGTCCTGAATGAGCTTGTTTTCACCCAATAGAGATTCAGATACATAGTCCAAAGAAAAGGACTCAAATTGGTATGTCATGGTTTTGAGCGATTCAATCCCATCTATCACTGACCTGCCTGGTACATCCACCAGTGTTTGATCTTCCCATTCCCTTACCTGCGCTTCGCGTTGATGTCTCCCAATACTGAATTTAACGTTGTTGAAGCTAGCACGTCTGGCAATCACAGCCATATCGAATTGTTTGACATTCCAGCCTAAGATAACATCAGGGTCGTAAGATGAGATTCGCTCGAAAAACAAATGAAGCAGCGTTTTTTCATTGTCTACTACTGTCAGCGTGTAAGCAGAGTTAGAGTCGTCTTGTACCACTTTATTTGCTAAAGAAGCTGGCTGTACGAGTATGACTTCGCTGATATCATTGCCAGCCAAAGCTACGCTAAAAAGAGATTCATTCTCATCGCATTCAATATCAATACTTAGCGTGCTAAATGTTGGTCGGTACTGACAAGGCCTGATCTGCGCATTTTCTATAATCAGGTTACCGTCTTTTGATGTGCTAATGTCCGGCACAAGAAACTCAATTGCACCATAAACAAAACGCTCCATAAGGTATCGGTCAGCGACACGTATATCTGCTTCATATAGTGTCACGCCTTGTTGCTGTGCAAGTTGGCGCAGCTTGCGCATATGACTTTCTGTAGGCACTTTTATCGTTACAACGTTTTTTTGATCTAGCGTTGAGAAATCATCATTAGAGAACAAAACGTTTCCACGCAAGTTACCTAACGCATTACGCAGTCGCTCTTGCTCTTTCATTTTTATAAAGCAAGTGGGTTGCTGGGGCTCTGAAATCAGTCTTGCACAACCCGTATTGGTTTTTACCCAAAGTTCTACAAACACTTTACCGTCTCGAGTAAATGTGCCTTTGCTTAGTATAAACCCCTGTTCTAATGATGCTTTTTTCATATCTAGCAATATTGTGTGAAGTAACGATTGGCGAGTTGAATAAGTTGTTGTCCCAGTATACCTTTTGTTGTCATCACCCGCTCCTATAGATCTCTATTCGACAGATACGTTTGTTTTTATTCTAGTGTCACGATAGAAACATAAGTGGTGATTTAGATAAGTTAAATGGATAAGCACGATGGAATACCTATTTGATGAACAAGTAAAGCCGGGCAAGTTGGTTGAAGTTGTAGATGGCGTACTATGGCTTACTATGCCGCTTCCATTTGAGCTTGATCATATAAACCTTTATCTGATCCGGTCTGGAGGTGGATGGGTTGTTGTTGATACTGGGTTAGGCACCTCCGGCACGAAAGCACTCTGGGAAGAGATTTTTGAGCAGCTTGACGGCCCTATATGTGGCGTTATTGTTACTCACCTTCATCCTGATCACATCGGGTTAGCAGGCTGGATTGCTGATCGATTTCACGTTCCATTTTACATGTCTCAAACAGAGTATTTTACAGCACGCGCATTCGGTGCAGGTCGAAATGGCGCATCAATAGACAGAGATATTCAGTATTATCAACGAGCAGGGCTCGAGGCTGAACTTATCGATCAGTTAACGGCAGGGGGAAATAAGGGGTATAGCAGTGTTGTATCTCCTATCCCTATAAGCTACACACGCTTAAAGCACAAAATGACATTGTCGTTAGGTCAGGACGAATGGGAAGTTATTGTAGGGCGCGGGCATTCTCCAGAGCACGTTTGTTTATACAACGGCAAAAAACGTGTGCTCATATCGGGAGACCATATCTTACCTATAATCACCCCCAATATAGGAGCATATTCTACTGAGCCCGATGCGAGCACGCTGAACGACTATCTGACCACATTGCCACAATTTAAGTCACTTCCGTCAGATACAAGAGTCTTGCCAGCACACAAACTGCCTTTTGTGGGGCTGCATCAGCGAGTAGATGAGTTAATCGAACATCATAACAACCACTTGTCTGCGTTAGTAGATGCTTGCCAAACGCCTCAAACATTGGTCGCGCTTTTACCCGTAATGTTCAAACGCAAGCTATCGAGCCGCAATATGGTTTTTGCCGTTGCAGAGTGTATGTCGCACCTAAATTATTTGGTTGAGCAAGGACAATTGACTAGGTATGAGAATAACGGCGGCGTTTATGAGTTTTCTGCATTAACGAAATAGCGAATAGACAGGAACACATGAGATTTATTCTGCTTTTGGGGACTCTTTGGGCAAGGTGAGCTCGACTACCGTACCTTTACCCTCCTTACTATTGATACTAATTTTACCGTTATGTTGCTCTACGGCGGTATAAGCAACAGAGAGACCCAGCCCTTGTCCTTGACCCTCGGGCTTGGTCGTAAAAAAGGGCTCAAAAATGCGTTTCAGGTGTTTTTGGTTAATGCCATGACCACTATCGAGCACTTTTAACGTTACGTTTTGTGCATCTTCTGTAATTGAAATTTTCACAAATCCATCAATTTCAACAGCCTGTGCAGCATTGAGTACGATGTTCATCAAGGCTTGTTTTATTGGCCCAGGAAAACCAATAATGTCTACTTTCTCAGTAGCACAGTCTACCTTAAAGTTAGGTTTGGTGTATTGGGCTGAAATCAAAGAGACAATTTGTTTACATACTGTATTTAGCTCTATTGACTGTTCGCCCTCTTTAGATTCAATGGAGAAGTTTTTGAGATTTTCCACAATCTCTTTTACGCGCATGAGTCCATCTGTAGACTCAGCAATCAATTGTTCAATATCTTCTTTTACCATTTCATAATGATTTGCTCGGTATAACGACGTGAATTGTTCTTTCAACTCATGACTAAACTCATCAATATGTTGGTACATGCCATCAGCGATCGTAACGAGGTGTGACGCGTATTGAGACAAAGTATCTAGGTTCGCATTAACAAAGCCGATGGGGTTATTAATTTCATGTGCAATGCCGGCAGCGAGTTGTCCTGTTGATGCCATTTTCTCTGCCTGTATTAATTGGCTTTGTGCGGTGTCGAGTTTTTTGATCAGTTTTTTCTGAGCATCGTGCTCTCTTTTCAATGCCTCTGACAATTTTTGTTGAGTTCGAAAATAACTGGCTTGAGCCGTAACATCTTGAAGAAAAATACAGGCGAGACGTGTATTTGTGGAAGGGTCTTTTATCGGCAGAATTTCCATATTCTGGTACATCTGTGTTTCTTCTCCAGTAATGGGCCGAGAGCTCTTAAAGGGAAATATATGAGGACGCTGTTCCCAATAGCTAAAGCTAGGGTGCTGTAGAACGAAAACAGACTTTAGCCGTCTCTTTAAGAATTTTCCCTGTCCTTGAAACAAGTCGGTGACCACTTTTTCCTTGTAGTCTTTCCGCAATTCGTGAGGTAAGCGATCAAGGAAAAATTCGTTTAAATAAACAATACGAAAGTCTTCGTTTACCACCGCTATCCCGACAGGTAATTTACCTACCAGTTGTTCAAACATTATTCAAGTAACTCGTCCAACGTATTTTTCATTCGAGTCAGCGATTCATCATCTAAGCAAAAAACGACTCTCATACTGAATGACGAAATGGCGATGGCAAACCGTACTTCCATCACCAAGCTATGCTGCCATCTTAGTTCGTCAAAATTGGTTTTGTCGGGGACAAACAATGTAGGCATATTGAGGTTAGTTGTTAATTCAAGTTGCTCCGACAGTCCAGCTAAACAAGCGCCAGCGAGGATATTACACAGTTCAAGGATAATCTCTTGAACATCCTCCTTCGATAAAGGCTCATCATAATCCATTAATTCGGCAACTTCAGACAAACCAGACCGAGATAGCACCGACATTACTTCGCCGTGCACGTCTCCGAGAAATGATTGGCGTGTGTAAAATGCACCTGTTGTTTCAAATAACAGGCCGTAAAGTTCATTTGGCGTAACAGCGGAAATAGTCGGTATAGAGATATCAATTTTCGTTTCAATCAGCTGAGCAAGCGAATTTGCTGCTTGTCCCATTGATATATTGAGGAGCTCCTGAAGCGCATCTCTTTGTTCTTCGTCTAACGGCAACACAATACTCATAGGTACCCCAGTTCGAAAAGAGTCATTGCTAACTCTTCTTTATCAAGAGGCTTACGCAGAAAACGTTTTGCGCCTAATGCCATTACAATTTTTTGTTTCTCTGGCTGAAAGTCAGCGCTTATTACAATCACATTGGGTTTGCTTTCTTTGTCTTTTAAATGCTCAAGAACTCCCACGCCGTCCACTTCAGGCATCGTTAAATCTAGCAACAGTAATTCAAAACCTCGTTGAGAGAGCGAATCAATCGCTTCTTGCCCATTGGTTGCTTCTGTAATTTCATAGTCTAAGTCTTCTGGAAGTGAGCGAATTACACTTCGCCTAGACAATTTTGAATCATCAGCAACCAAAACTGAAATGGACATGCACAACCTCCTTACATCACATTGTGATTGTTGTCATTGTAGTAAAGTATGTGCAAGTTTGGCGTTACTGCAAATATCCATTGAAAAATAGTGAAAACAAAAGCAATCACGGGCAATAACGTCATGTAAAGATAAAGGTATTGAGGCGTTATGTTTAGATATTACAAAGCATTGCGGCCTTATTGATAAATCAACACGGCCGCACGGATAATCTGGAGGCAGTAAGATATATTAGACGTTCTGCATTTTGGTCATTTTTTCCAGCGCATATGGCATGGTATCAATGTATCGCTGAACATCTGCAATTTTACCCATGCTCACGCGAGACCAGTTAGTATAAGTGCGATAAACTCCTCTTATTAGTACGTCCCTTTCAGCCATGGCTTGCCTGAAATACTCAGCGTTACCGTCACCTAGATTAACAAAAACAAAATTTGTACTAGAGGGGAGCGCCGTTAACCCATTTGCCTTAATTGCATCCATCACCATAGATTTTGCTTCATAAATCTTCTCTTTCGAAAATGTGATAAAAGCATCGTCATTGTAACTTGCGATAGCCGCCGCTAGCCCTGCTTGATTTAATGTGTAGCCACCCATGCCATATTGATTTATCCATTGCGTATTTTCTTCAGACGCAATTAGGTAACCCACACGCATACCTGCAAGCCCATAGATTTTTGAGAACGTTCGAGCAACGATAATATTGTGCCCCGCTTTAACGAGAGGGATCATAGAGTGTTTTGGCGGCTCATCGATCAGCTCGTTGTAGGCTTCATCGACAAGGACTAAAGCTTTCTTTGACGCTTTGATACAGAAATCGCGCAGTTTCTCTGGTTCGAGAATTTTGCCCGTCGGATTATTTGGATTGCATATGTGCACCATGGCTACGGAGTCATCGATTGCGGCGTGAATAGCGTCTAAGTCTATATCGAGATCTGGCGTATTCGGCACTCGAACTATCTCCGGAGCCCCCTGTTTTTCTGGTGCTTTAGACGTGGTGTCCCAGAAAAGATCGGGCCCTAGAATTTTACCTTTGTTACTCGCCGCAAGCGCTGCGTAAGACAATATAGGGCTTGAACCTGCACTTAGAGATATGTTTGCCCGCGTGATGCCATGGCGTTCAGCAATCATGTCGAGAAGCGTTATTGCGGCAGGGTAGGCATAATACGCCCCACCTTCTGCAGACGCTTTTGCTATAGCTTTGAGTGCCATGGGGCTTGGACCAAAGGGATTCTCATTGGCATTGAGCTTAGCAACGCCGGGTTTCGGGCCAAACATCACGTTCTTAGGAAGAGGTGTTGCATTTGCGACGGAAGTACCTACTAGTCCACTTGCGCCAAAGGCGGTAGCAGCGACGGTCCCACCTAAAAATAAACGTCTTGAGCGATTGTACGTCATGAGAGTTATCCTTTGTTACATTGTTTTATGTGTCTACATGGCCTTGTAAAACATGGCGCTTGAGACAATGACCAAATAAACACCGAATAGGCGTTTGAGCTTTTTTTCACTGAAGTTATGAGCCATTTTTGCGCCAATTGGCGCAGTAAAAATAGCGCCAATACTAATTGCGATTAGTGCAGGAATATTGATGTAACCAATGGTGCCAACGGGCAGTGACGCGGTTTCAGGGTGTTTCATGAAAAGAAAACCAATAGCACCGGGAAGACCAATCAAAAAGCCTACTCCAGCAGCGGTAGCAACCGCTTGTTGTATAGAGCGTTGACACATCACCATCGTGATAACAGTCGGTGTGCCCCCACCAATACCAAGTAGAGCTGAGAAGCCTCCTAAAATGAAAGCGAGAATTGCTTTACCAATCCCTGTCGGCATATCAAACACCAAACCGGGGCGCACAACGAACTCAGGAAACAGAAAGTAGACTGAGTACAAAAGCACGCCAGCAGCGAAAACAACAGTAAGCCCATTTGAGCTGGCGTTATTCGCAATCAATATGCCGCCACAGACGCCCAAAATTAGCCAAATACTCCAAGAGCGTAGTATGCCAAAATCGACTGCGCCTTTTGCGCGATGGGCCATCACTGAACGTGCACTTGATACGACGATGGAGGCAAGAGAGGTACCGATTGCTACTTTGACGAGCGCATCTGAAGGCGGTGTAAAAAATGGAAAAACAGCAAGTAGTGCAGGCACTACAACAAAGCCACCGCCATTGCCAAACAGGCCTGCTGTTATCCCAGCTATTGCACCAGTAATGCAAAGCGTCACCACAAACCACAACAGCGCTATTTCCATTTAACTCTTACTCCGTCAATTGCATCGATAAACATAAATTTCCTTTGAATCGAAAAGCACTGGCGAAATACCAGTGCTTTTTAGTGGCTAGAATCTTGCTGCTAAACGTGTGTAGTAATAGCCACCCTGCCAGTCGACAATTGAGTCAGAGCGATAAATTCGACCACAACAGGTTTCGCCCATGGTGCCTCTGTCTGGATAGTTGTCGAAAAGGTTTCTCACACCCACTGAAAGGGTTAAGTTCTCACTAATGTTGTAGCTTCCCTCCATGTCGAACAGGAACTCAGAGCTAAAGCTTTGAATCGTTGCAAGGGAGCTATTGTTAGCGTTTTCGTACCCGCTGAAGTAATTCAAACGAGCAACCAGCATCCAGTCTTCATATCGATGGATGGCTGACAAAACGCCTCGTACGTCTGGCGTACCATTCTCAAAATCGAATTGATCCTCGGCGTTAAAAAATTCGCTTGGGTCAGAATCAAATTCATTGGTGTTGTAGTTGACAGAAGCGGTCAGGGTAGTCGCGCCGAAACTTGTCTCAACGTTATAAGTAGCGACAACATCAACACCTTCAGTGACCGTATCGAAAGCGTTTTGAAAGAAAAACACACCGCCAATTGATTCTGCACCCACGACCCCAGCACCAGACAATGCAAGATAGTTTTGATAGGCGCTATAACCCGCCGCATTAGGGTCTGTGACCTCTGTCGTTGATACGTCACGGGTAGAAACAGCGTTAACGCGGTCTTCTAGCTTGATGTTGTAATAGTCAATGGTGAGAGTCATGTCACCATAATTAGCCGTAAGACCTAAGGTGAAATTAGTAGATTTTTCAGATTCTAGCTCGTTAGCGCCGAGCGCTTGAGCTACGTCACCGCCTGCTGGAAAGAGCCCTGTAGCTACTGGAAAGCCGTTAGGGAGTCGTGTTGAAACGTTTGTTGTTCCTTGCTGACCAGGTGTCGGAGCCCTAAACCCAGTGCCGAATGACGAACGAACGGCAACTTCATCGGTAATTTGATAAATACCCGCTATTTTATAGACAAGTTCAGAGCCAAAATCAGAGTAGTCTTCATAACGAATAGCACCTTGAGCAAAAATGTTATCAGTGATGTCACCCGATACATCACCGTAAATAGCGTATGAGTCACGTGAATAAGTATCAGAAAATTCGGGCGAATATCCTGGGAATCCATTTGAGCCAACACCCACGACGGTATACACCGCATCGACACCAGCAAATCCATCATCTTCAATACCATCACCATCTGAGTCAGCCGATGTGTAGTTGGCACAGTTTAACGATGAACCGTTTGCAATTACCCCTAAACCAGCATCTGTGGCTGTGAAATCATCGTTACAAAACATCCAAGGATCTGATGTTGCATAAGGTCCTGCAAAGTACGAATCTAATTCGCCCTCTTTAATTTCATAACTTTCATCGAGATAGCTTACGCCAAAAGCTAGAACATAGGAGGACAGATCGTAGGTGAAATCTGCCTGAAACTGGGCTTCTTCATTGGTCAAATCGCCGGGGTTGAACTCAGTTGGAGACAGGTTGCCCATTGAAGGGTTGATGGTATTTTTTAAGGTATATGAAATTTCGTTAGAGCCATATCGGCCACTTATGTCATAACCAAAGTCGCCGACAATGCCTTTAATACCGCCAACAAAGGAATAGTCAGTTACGTCGCCAAAAAAACGTGGCGTAAAACCACCTGGAAAGGCTGATATTGGGTTGTATATCGAACCGTCTTCAAGGCGTATATCTTCAATGGTGCCATTGCCGGGGTAGCGATAGAAAAAAGAGCCGTCACCCTCACTTTCAGAGTAATTGGCAAATGCGTAGAGCTCAGCCTCAGCGTTTAGTGTGTACCCCGAATTTACAAAAACTCTTGTACCACTCGAATTCGGCTGACCCCATGGCTGAACTTGGTCAGAACCATGTATTTCGTTTGCCATAGTTTCTGCCGCCGCGATAAATTCTTCAGATTGTTCGTCCACACAGAACCAGCTTTCACAATACTGCTCCCCCCTAAAAGTGGCTTCGCTATCTGCATACTCTGCGGATACGCTGAGAAAGCCATCAGTGCCTAATGCAAAGCCTTTGTTTGCAGTAACGGTTAGCTGGTCGCCATCACCTTCGTAAAACGTCCCATAATCGGCTGTTATCGAACCGCCTTCACTGTTGTTCTTTAACTGGAAGTTGATTACACCAGCAATAGCATCTGAACCATACTGGGCAGCAGCACCATCGCGTAACACTTCAACACTGTCGATAGCGGCTGTAGGAATTGTCGCAATGTCAGGTCCTTGCGTACCAGAGCCTCCAATTTGAACTAGGGCTGCGCGATGACGCCTTTTCGAGTTTACCAAGACAAGTGTTTTGTCTGTCGGTAATCCTCGCAAGGTTGCTGGCCTTACAAACGTACCGCCATCAGAAATTGGCTGGCGCGCAAGGGAGTAAGAAGGAACTAGCGTCATCAGTACATTGTTCATGTCTGTGAACCCTACCGACTGCATATCTTCGGCGGTTAACACGTCTACTGGCACGGGGGAACTCGTGACAGAGCGAGGGGCGCCGCGTGCACCGACTACAGCAATGCGCTCAAGGTTAGTCGATTCAGCGGTCTCTTCCGCGGTTTCTGGTGTTTCCTGAGCGATACCTATACAGGGCAAGCTCAGCAAGGAAAGTGTAGTGAGAGTATGTGTGATTGCAGTGTGAAGTTTGTTCTTTTTCATGTGTGTTCCTATTCGTGCTTAAACATTGCTTTTATGACGGGCTAGCGCTAACAAACACGCCCTTTTTTGGCACGCACAGGCACCACATTGATGCGAAATGCATCTTGTTATTATTGTTTGACTACCTGTGAACAAGAATTAGGCTAAAAAGTCTTTTGCCTTTCAGGAAGAAAGAAGATTATTTATGGGTATAAGAAAACTATTGAGGCCTTCCTCAACGCCTTAGATTTAGAGACGTGCGCAAATTTGACGCTTTAGAAACGATTTTTTTGTGCTTGTTTTTAAAGACATTGTTTACAAATTTGTCTCATATAACTAAATCGAATGGCATATTCATTGCTGCTGTATGAACGCTTCGACTGCATAAAAACAACATGGACACGTTCGATATGCATTAACGCCAATAATGTCATAGGATAATTAGGAGATGTAATGTGCACGCTAAACAGCTTCATTATTTCATTGCTACTGCACAAAGGGGGAGTATAGCGGCCGCCGCTCGGGCATTGGATATTGCGCAACCTGCTATCAGTCAGCAGCTAGCGAGTTTAGAACGTGAAACTAAGTCGAGATTGTTAGAAAGAAGCTTTTCGGGCGTTACTCTTACCCCGGCAGGGCAACTCTTTCTTGAGCATGCGGAAAAAATAGTCAATCAAATAGAGCTCGCAAAGCGCGCGCTTGCTCAACTCAATGAGCAGCAGCAAAAGGTAGTTAAGATAGGAATGTTACCGTCAATTGGAAACGTATTATCGTTACCGCTGCTTAATGAAATTTCACAACATCATAGCAATATTAAGATAGAAATAAGTACGGGTCCTTCATATACCATTAATGACTGGCTAGCCTCTAAACAGGTCGACATCGCATTAACTTATGAACAAGCTCTTGATGAAAAGTTAATGTCAGTCACTCCACTTATTCAAGAAGAGATGCATTTGGTGTTCGCGGCCAGTGTTTCGTTTCCGCGTTATTCTGAATTAAGGGAAAAACAGTTTATTCGGTTTTGGGAAATGAGTGATTTACCACTGCTTTCGCCAGGTAAAAAAGATGCATTAGGGCAGTTGATTGCAAATTACGAACTAGCAACAGGGGTATCATTAAAGCACGATTTAGCATACTCAGGACAGTTAATGACTGGGTTGCGACAAGTTATGCAAGGTGAAGGGGTAATGATTTTGCCTACGTCCGCTATCTTTCACCTCGTTGAAGCGGGGCTAGTTTCTACTCTCAAAATTACAGAGCCTGAAATGCACCGCAGAGTTTTGGCTGCAACGAATAGAAATGTCAAAACCGATAAGATTGCAGTAAACGTTGTTAACATTATCCGCAAAGTCGTCGCGCAAGAGAACGCGTCACATCACTGGTGTGGCTCGTTAGAGTTTGCTGCGTCACTATTGAATCAACTTTCCAATAGTAAATGACTGAGACATTCAGCTGCCACTCTCAGGCAGGACAACGTCAATTTGCACCTAGCAAGTGGTCTGACATAACCGCAGATTGCTTTGTGTTTATTTTCGAAACGTTTTGTACTTGAATATCTTTTGTAACCCAGACTCTATCGAGCGAAAAAATGGGAAATTTACTGGGGAAAGTAGGGCCAACCTTGTGTTGAACCAACATTGAATTCAGCGCTGAGAACGCGCGAGAAAAAAACTGCCACTCGTTAAAGTCTCCGGCGAGCACAAGGGGGGAATGTGTTTTCTCAAGGCGCTTAGCTAAATAATTGTGTAACAGCGTTAACTGCGAGCGCCGTTCCAGTTTTTTTAGCCCCTTATGGGTGTTCACCACCGTTAGTGGGCCTTTTTCTGTTTGTAGCTCTACAACTTGAACATTTCTTGGCTGTCTACCTGACTGACTTACATCAATCACTTCTTGTGACAGCACTTTAAACCGCGACAGCACAGCATTGCCGTACCAGCCATTTGCTTCTCGTATGGCTGGGGACGGCGCAAGCTGAAACGCATTTTCAGCACAAACGTCCTCGACATCTTGTGCCGTTTCTCTAAGCGAAGAGCGGGTATCCATTTCTTGCAGCAACACAATATCAGCACCTAGGTGCTGACGAGAAATTGACCTATGCGTTTATAGTCGTGGCGTTTGTCAGTTCCAACGCCACTGTGAATATTGTATGTGACTATGCGGCACATTTTTCACTCTCGTCACTTTTTTGATATGTTTGCTCTTCTTTTCTCGCCATTCCTTTACGCGCCTGATAGTACTGCGCAAATTTTTGAGAACCCCATATCATCAATCCCCACAGCACAATACCGTTAAGCAAGATAGCTAATGGTTGATGCTGAGGGGTTTTGCCAAATTTGCGCAATAGAGTCGCCAACCAACCCTTTTGCAATCATTGGTGGGAACATTCCCAGAAACGTACCTACAAGAAATTGAATAATACCAATCGATGAAATACCCGCGACGAGATTGACCAGGCTGAATGGCGCGATGGGCAACATCCTAATTGCGGCAACACCAACAATACCACTTTGTTTCAGCTTTTCGTCTACGGCTGCGACTTTGGGTCCCCCAATCTTTCTAAGACCAGCGTTACCAGAAATTTTTCCGATGCCAAATAAGATGGCAGAACTTAACAATGCGCCCAAAATGCCATAAATGGGGCCCCAGATAGGGCCGAATATCGCGGCTACCGCTAACGACAAGACCGTGACGGGAAAAAACAAAATCCCACCTACAACATAAACAAGCAGAACAGTGGGCAGCGCGAAGTATGTTCCTCGACTTTTTTCCAAAAATGCGCTTATGTTGTCTGAACTAAGCCAATCGATAGATTGACTTGCCCAAAACATGAGACCACCCAGCACCGCTATCACCGCTACGCCAATCATCACCATAATACTTCGCCTTCTGGGGTTTCGGGCAGGAAGCGCTGAACCATCTAGGGTTGGTACTGAGATAAGAGGCTCTTCCGGGTCGGACAACGCGCGAAAGATATTATTCACTGAATGTTCGGTGAATACTTCGTCATGTACCTCGGTAAGCACATAGCCGTGGGCAATCTGGTTATTAACCAGCGCTTGTACTGGATACTCACTGTTGAATATTTCGTCCATATCCTTAAGCGCTCGGCCTAGGTGTGTTCAGCAAGGAGATCGTTTCGTACTTGTGCAACCCGTGCTTTGTTTTCTGGTGTATTACCATAAAGTACGGTGTCTATTTCGGTATCAAGGGTCATCGATCGATTACTTAAGTTGGACGAACCAATAACAAGGTACTTATCATCGATTGTCATTACCTTTGAATGGATCCGCTTGTAAGCTTTACGCCCTTTCATATCTTCTATTGACGAGTAGGTGAGCTTGACACGTTTGGAGTCAATACCGTTTTCCAGTATAGCCTTAAACTCAATGCGACTAGCCCAAAATGCTTCACATTCAAATTTTCCCTTGGGCTCGTACGAACTTACAACAATAACACTCAGACCAGGCTTCAACTTAAGCTGTTTATTCAGCGCTTCTGCAATTTCTTGTCGTGTAGTGAACTGGTTTTCAATATAAATAACCGATTCAGCCTGGCCGATTAGGTCGAGCAGCATATGCCGAACTTCTTGTGCAGGCTCTACCTCATCCATAAATGGAATAGTGCGGGCAAGAGCACATTCAACGTTTTCAAACAAAGGCGGGTAGTCGTCTGGCCACACCTCTGGCAGCGCTGCATTTTCACCGTTACGCGCTTCTTCTCTGATGTCGATAGGCGTGTCTTCAGCCACACGCTGCCAGCGCCAGCGCACGAGTTTTGCGAAGTCTAAAACAATAGGGCCGCTCGATACCATTTGGACATCGTGTAAGGGGCCATATTCTCCGTCGGGTCCGTTGCGTTCTGAAGAAACGACAGGATGGTCTCTGGTATCCCAACGATTGGTTGACACATCCATGCCGCCAGAAAACACCACTTCATCGTCAATTACGACAATTTTTTGATGTTGGCTACCGCCCATAGGAATAGTGTCATCAAGCACCGTCTCAACATTATCGGGCGTTTTCTCTTCCCAAACCTCTTTGGCCCACATTTCTCGTTGTGCAAAAAATGCCAACGACGAGTCCCAACGCAGAAGGTAAATTTTTATGTCAGGGTTTTGCTGCGCTTTCCATTTGAGGAGGTCACTGATAACACTCGGCGCATCGCTGTTTTGCTCGTCTTCGCCGCGAAGTAAACGGATACGGCTATCGATGTCCCATCCAACAATGAAAATGCTGTGAGATGCTTTAACGATAGCGCTGTGCAGAGCTTTGTAGTAGTTCGCGCAATCAATCAATGGAGTAGCAAAGCGTGCTTTGCTCTCTACCCAACAATTTTGCCCAGGCTCGAATATATTTTGACTCGCTGACATGACGGCTTCCCTACTTAAATCGATAAGTGTTCTGTGTAATAGATATTCACAGAAGCTTGCAGAAACCATTCCGCCCCTCTTTTGGTAACAAAAATAAGCGTAACGTTATGATATAAATATATTTTAATGAAAGTCCGTGTTGTTTAAATTTACTTTGAGTGACGCCAACTTGTAATAATTTCACGATGCAATGTGGCAAAAGTACTTAGTGCGTAATTCTGATGGGAGATAGTTATGTTGAATTCAATATATGTGAATATAGGACTTTTGTTTTGCGTGAGTTCGAATCACCTCCCTCACCCAATGCGAAGGAGGGCCATATGTATTTCGTGTAGTTAGCAGCGTTTAGAAGCGGTATTCAACACCTAAACTCGCCTGCTTCAAGTCTGTTTCGAAGTTGGTGTCGTCAATATCATCAAACGCTTCATCTGCATCCAGTTGTGTGTCGTAGACCACATATTCAGCGTTTACTAAGAAGTTACCGGTTATCGCGTAGCTCAATCCTGCTCCCACAAATAGGCTTTCGTCATCGCTATCTTGGCGTATAGAGGCAAGCCTGTATTCTGTCTCTGACCATAATTGCCCTGCTTTGGCATACAATGAAAAGCGCTCAGTGAGTGGAAGAATGCCTTTTATAGCTGCGGTATAGCCGTCTGTTTCTGCACCCGCAATGTTGTTTCCATAGTCACCAAAATCAATATAGCCACCTTCTAGCGCTATCCATTGGTTAAATTTATATCCTACAAGCCCTTGCCATACGTCTTTATCATCATCAAAATCGTCCTCACCTTCTACGCGCAAGTAACCATAATTACCACCTACATAGAAGCCACTGTCGTGCACTTCAACTTCACCAGACTGGGCATTAGCACCGAATGAGGCAAGTGTGCTAATCGAAGCCATCGCAGCAATATTGGCTAGTGATTTGAATGTGATTTTCATAAGTTCGTCCTCGTATTTACTAAACATTCCATTGACTTCTTACATGAAGTGAATGCGTCTAAATGAGCAATAAACGTTACTCATTGGTTTTCACATCTCACGTTTCAATTGCTGTGCCAGCGTAGAAGTTTCAAAGAACAAGCTTATTCAATGAGAAAATTTCAAATTCAGGGCGTAGTAGTCTGATTTTTATACTTTAATTTTGATTTTTGGCCTGTGGTCAATAAATGAAGGTGGTAAAAATTTCGCACTTTGTGAAATTGATTCTCAATAAACTCTTGTTTAACTTTGTTGAATAAAGACGGTGATCTTTTATGAACGGGTGCTTTCAAGTTATTGAAAAATATAACTTCTTTATTTGATTGGAAATATCGATGCTTTGAATTCATTTAATTGACTGTAAATGTAAGCAGAGCCTGTCTATCTTTTTAAACGTATAAGTAAACGAATTGTTAACGCTAGGGTTTGTTGTGTTTTTTACAGCGAACTAAAAATAATACGACAAAGATGGGAAATGACTATGATCACAACACGGTTTAAGAAAACCACGCTTTCAGCATTAGTCGCATTAAGCTTGAGCGCGACATGTGCTTTGGCCAATGACCAAATGACCAAACCAGCTGGGGCAAAAGGCACAGGAATGACAAAAGCATTTCAAGCCAAAACCAACCAATTCTGGTGGCCCAACCAACTTGACCTTTCTCCATTACGAGACCATGACAGCCGCTCAAATCCATTGGGTGAGAATTTCAACTATGCCAAGGCATTTTCGAAGCTTGATTTAGACGAGGTGAAAAAAGACGTAAACGAGCTGCTTACTACGTCGCAAGACTGGTGGCCAGCAGACTTCGGAAATTATGGTCCTTTCTTTATTCGTCTATCATGGCACAGTGCGGGCACGTATCGAACGCTTGATGGCCGTGGTGGTGGCGACGGTGGCCAAATGCGTTTTGACCCCCTAAACAGCTGGCCAGACAATGGAAACCTAGATAAAGCTCGACGTTTATTGTGGCCCATTAAACAAAAATACGGCGAAAGCCTTTCTTGGGGTGACCTGATGATCTTAGCGGGCACGGTAGGCATGGAAAACATGGGGTTTGACACCTATGGTTTTGCTGGAGGCCGCACAGATGATTGGGAACCTGATATGGTTTATTGGGGGCCAGAGGTTGAAATGCTTGCCAGTGATCGTGAAGAGAAAGGTGGCAAACTCCAGCGTCCATTAGGTGCAACACATATGGGCCTAATCTACGTTAACCCTGAAGGTCCAAAAGGTAAGCCAGACCCAGTGGGCTCGGCGAAAAATATTCGTACAGCGTTTGGCCGCATGGCAATGAACGATGAAGAGACGGTCGCACTTATCGCGGGAGGTCATACATTTGGTAAAATGCATGGTGCGCACAAACCTTCAGATTGCTTAGGAGCAGAACCAGGCGGCGCTGGGCTTGAGGAACAAGGGCTAGGCTGGAAGAACAACTGTGGTAAAGGTAACGCAGAAGACACGGTTACCAGCGGACTTGAAGGTGCGTGGACACAGCTACCTACCAAATGGACTAGTTTGTACTTACAGAATCTTCTCGGTTTTGAGTGGAAGCAAACACGTAGCCCTGCAGGTGCCATTATTTGGATCCCGACCGACGAGTCAGCGCACACGTCAGTACCTGATGCTCACGTAAAAGGTAAGAAAAATCCGCCAGTGATGACAACTGCAGACTTGGCGCTTAAATACGATCCTGAGTATCGCAAAATTGCAGAGCGTTTCTTAGCGGATCCTAAAGAGTATCAAACTGCATTCGCCAAGGCGTGGTTTAAGTTAACACACCGCGATATGGGACCAAAAGCGCGTTACTTGGGTAATGATATTCCAAAAGAGAACTTTATTTGGCAAGACCCTGTGCCAAAAGCAGATTACAAAGTTATCTCTGACAAAGATGTCAAAAAGCTGAAAAAAGAAATTTTGGACACGGGATTAACGGTACAACAGCTTGTGAAAACCGCATGGGCTTCAGCGGCCAGTTTCAGAGCATCAGATTACCGTGGTGGCGCGAACGGTGCACGCATTGCTCTTGAACCACAAATGAGTTGGGAAGCTAACGAACCAGAAACAGTTAAGTCTGTTGTTGCCAAGCTTAAAGAAGTGCAAGAAGAGTACAATTCACGCATGTTCTCTAAGAAGCAGGTGTCGTTGGCTGACCTTATTGTCATAGGTGGAGCGGCAGCAATTGAAAAAGCGGCAGCAGATGCAGGTGTTAAAGTCACCGTTCCTGTCATCCCTGGTCGCACAGATGCTACGCAAGAGCAAACAGACGTCAATTCGTTCTCGTTACTAGAGCCCACAGCTGATGCGTTTAGAAACTACTACAACGCTGATTCAAGTTACCGCTCACCAACCGACATGTTGGTAGATAAAGCGGATCAACTCAGTCTAACAGTGCCAGAAATGACGGTATTGCTTGGTGGCTTGCGTTCATTAGGTGCAAATACTGGTAATGCGACGCACGGTGTATTTACCGACAAGGTAGGTACCCTAAACAATGATTTCTTCGTTAATTTACTTGATATGGGTATTAAGTGGAGAAAGACTGACAACCCTGCGGTGTACGAGGGAGTTAATCGCCAAACCGGAGAAGTGATGTATACAGGGACACCTGTAGATCTGGTCTTTGGCTCTAACAGTGAACTGCGCGCAGTGGCAGAAGCTTATGCTTACGATAACGCGAAGCAACGTTTTGCCGAGGACTTTGTAGATGCGTGGACGAAAGTCATGACACTTGATCGCTTTGACCTACGTCACGATTTACATGCCGATCTTTAAAGCGTATTTTGCCAAAAAGGTCATAGTGGGTATGTTTCCAACAGCGTAACCGAAACATGTAAATCACTGTAAAAAAAACGGGGTCTTACCCCGTTTTTTTATGCCAACGACTAAAGTACATTTGCCAAATAAAAACACCAGGCAAATCCATCGCAAACATGCTGCGCATTAGGTACACTCTATCATTACTTTGAAACGAAACGCGTTGAGTATCCCACTTTCAACTGGGCTCTGATTAAGGTTTAAGTCGACATGGCGACATTACAACGTACGTTAGTGAATCTTGAAATTCTCACAGAAGACATATCATTTCTCAGTGACGCTGAGCGGGGGCATTCGCCTCACTTACGCTTATTGCACGGCATACGAAATGTGTTGGAAGAAGTAGAGTTACACACCCTGAATGAGACTGAAACGGGCTTTCAAACGCTGTTAAAGGGCTCGTTGTTCGAAGACAAGTTTGAACGTAAGCGTATGGTTAATGTTTACAAGAAACTGGTGGGCTATGTTATTACTTCATGGGAAGCCACCGAAAAAGCCAACGTCATTATTACTGATAGTTTTGATGAAGGTGCTGATAAGCGTCTTGAGCTGTTACAAGTTAAGGCAATAAAGGCAAAATCCCAACTCAAGACCGTTGCTACGGCTATGGGAAAAGCTGACTACGAAAAGTTTACCCAAGTTTTTGCTTTAACTGCTCAAGACTGGTTATGGGACAATCTTCGCGCCAGGTTCTAACCCAGCGCGACAGATACTATTTTCTTGTGGGCGCTCTTATCGGTGCTTTTATAGAAATTAAGGGGTGGTATTTCTAATACCACTACCTTGTTCATTGATGACCCTTACTTCACGTTGAGGGAATGGAATTTCAATGCCGTGTTCACGAAGTGTCTCGAACACGATAAGTAGCAAGTCGCCCCCTACGCGATTTTTGCCGTCATCCACACCTTCCATCCAAAACTCGACAAACATATTGACACCAGAGTCGCCAAAGCTGTCAATTTCGCAGTCGGGTAGTTCTTCAAACGGAATATCATCTCCTGATATGACCTGTGGGTGAGCAGCCACAGCTTCTTTTACTATACCTACCATGGCGCGAATATCCGTTTTGTATGCGACCGAGAAATCAATGCGGTAGCGCTGCTTCAGATTTTTGTGCGTCCAGTTTATAAGCGATGAACTAATGAACTTTTCATTTGGGACAAGGATGTCTTTGCCATCAAAGGTTTCTAATACTGCATAGCGCATCCTAAATTCTCTCACTATGCCTTTTTGACCATCTTCCAGCTCTACATAATCGCCCACGGTAAGCGACTTATCGAGCAAAATAATGATGCCAGATATGAAGTTAGACGCGATAGATTGTAAACCCAAACCTAAACCAACACCCAACGCACCACCAAATACAGCAAGAGCGGTTAGGTTGATGCCCATAACGTTGAGCAGTAGAAGAAAAACAACGCAAAATAGCGCGACTTCAAATAGTTTGGCAAACACCTCTTTTGTGGAGACATCAAGAGATTTGTGATTTCGAATGATATCTTGACCAATTGCATTGGAGCTTCGACCAAGCCAGAAAAGTAGTGCGCCAAAAAGAAGTACGCGAGTTACTCCATAAGCTGAAATTTCAACATTGCCTACTGAAATAGCAATAGATTCAAGTGCTGACGTAATAAGAGGCAATACACCAATGAGGTGCAAAAATAAAATAGGTAGGCCTATCCAACGCATGAAAGCAGCGATGGTGCGATTTTCTACAAAGCCGTGAATTA
The DNA here is from genome assembly GCF_036870955.2 of Alteromonas gracilis. Lineage (GTDB taxonomy): Bacteria > Pseudomonadota > Gammaproteobacteria > Enterobacterales > Alteromonadaceae > Alteromonas > Alteromonas gracilis_A. Next base: position 3,656,889 of record NZ_CP145482.2, on the reverse strand, counting down.
ATGAATTAACAAACAGCATTAGCGCAACGACAACGGCTATTTCCAATAGCCAAGCGTCAAATTGGAACTGCGCGCCTAGCACTGTGGTTAGCTTCAGCATGCTTATGGTGATTAATGGGAACAAGGCTTCACCTAAGTTATACATAAAGCCGTGCAGTGTATGCGCGCCTTGTTCTGGGGCTTCACGGGTGAACTTGAATGGCTTTTTAACTTGGCGCGCCAATATAAAGGCTACGCAATAGATGACTGCAATAGTCGCTAGCTGAATAAGAAAACTATCGGACATCACTGACGCTTTTATCAGCGCCAGTTTTTCTTCTAGATGCACTAATACATTCTCAACATTCATGTTTTCACAATACTCTTATGTACACCTATGCATTTTTGCATAAGTTAGGTGTTTACTCATTTGTGCGCTTTTTATCCTGTATACCGTACATCGTAAAGCTTTTTTTGCTAATAGGGTTTTCTTGCTGCTACTTGGTTTTCCCGCAGTTACAGAGTCGAAGTGAAACGCTAGCAATGTCCGCATAAAATAATCATTTGGCGCGATGTAAGGCTATGTTTTTAAATTAGATATTTCTCTTCAATCAATGACGTGGCACATGCTTCTGCCCTAAGATAATTAATCTTTTTTGTCATTATGATAAAAACAATTTTACCGTTTTCTCTTACGCTGAATTACCTGACAGCTAGCTACAGTCGAGCAAAGTCATCGCTACTCGATAGTGGCCTAAGCTAGTCTAAAGTATATAAACTCAATCGCATGAAAAACTGTGACATCTTAGGATGTTGGTCTATCTTTTAGGAACATACGCAATTAAAAAACGCAAGTGGTCATATCAACCGTGCACGTTTTAAAAATGTTGTCACTAAGTCGCGCACAGGGATTCATTTATTGAGCGAGTGCAATGCACAGTAATTCTGACGGTATACAAGCACTGGTTAATCAGTGCGACAAAGAACCTATTCATCTGCTGGGGCGGATTCAATCTTGCGGATTTTTAATTGCGGTAAGTAGTGCAGGGTTCATCACGCACCTATCTGAAAATACTGAACGGTTTCTCGGTATAAAAAATAATAATTTACTGGGAACATCGCTTTGGTCATTGCTAGATAGGCAACTTGTTCACGCGATCCGCGGCGCTCATCAGCAGTCTAGTATCCTTGGAAAAGCCTGCCATCTTTATTCCGTAGTCCTGCCTCAATCTACAGACCCATTTGATATTGCTGTGCATCAAAGTGGTGATTATTTAGTTATAGAGTTTGAAAACGCAGATAGGACAAAAACGCCAGATAACGTGCTAACAGCAATGCTTAGGCAAGTATCTCAGTTTGAAGAGCTTGAGCCTCTATACAGCGCGGTGGTTGAAGGTATTCGAATTGCTACGGGGTTTGATCGTGTCATGCTTTATGAGTTTCTTGATGATGGGGCCGGAGAGGTAATAGCAGAGGCAAAATCGAGTTCGGTAGAAACGTTTTTAGGCCTTCGATATCCCGCGTCAGACATTCCAACTCAAGCAAGAGAACTCTATAAACGCAATTTGATACGTAACATCGCAGATGTGCATGCAGATACACCAGTCATCCTTAGCGAAGCCAATGATGGTGTTGAATTAGATTTGTCATTATCGACGTTACGAGCAGTGTCTGAAGTTCACATTCAATATCTGAAAAACATGGGGGTAGGCGCCTCGATGTCAATTTCAATTATTATCGACGGTGATCTATGGGGGTTAATCGCCTGCCATCACAATGAATCTAAGCGCGTTCCCGGGCGACTATTGTCCCAACTAGAGCTGTTTACGGAAATGTTTTCGCTAGAGCTATCACATCGGTTAATAAAACAAAGAATAAATGTCAGTGAAAAAGCGAACGAAACGTTTGCTCTTGTGTTAAGTAAATTATCCTTAGGTGGTTCGCTTGCTAAATCGATTGTCGAGCAACTCCCTTTGATTAAGTCGCTTATTGAAATTGATGGAATAGGTTGCGCATTTAGCGGTGAATACTCAAAGGCTGGTGTAGCACTTAGTACCAGCAAGGTCGATGTGCTCATAGAAGCAATTACGAAAAACCCTGAAAAAGAGGTGTATCAGTTCGATAACCTTGTCGCGGCGGACAAACAGTTTGCTCAAAGCAATGTTGCTGGTGTTCTCGCAATCAAAATATCTGCCTCTCCTATGGACTATATTTTCCTGTTTAGAAAGTCAGTGGTTCAGCACGTGGCGTGGGCGGGAAACCCTGACAAAAGGGTAGAGCAGAGGGGCGATCAGGCAATACTTACGCCAAGAGCCAGCTTTGAGAAGTGGCTCGAGACTAATGAAACTAGAGCGAAATTGTGGACTGATTTAGATATCGAGCGCGCGAAGTCTATTCGACTCGGTGTAATGGAGCTGACGATTCGTCATTTACATGAAAAAGAGTCGCTTCAGCGAGAAGCTAAGAAACGCTTAGAATTACTAATTGGTGAGCTAAACCACCGGGTAAGAAACATTCTTAATCTAGTCAACGCTATTGTGGGACAAACTTCGCAAACAAAAAGTGATGTGGATGAGTTCGTTGCATCTTTATCTGCACGGGTATCAGCTCTTGCAATGGGACATGACCAACTAACACATGCATCGTGGAACAGTATTAGTTTTAGAACGCTTCTAGGTAACGAGTTAAAAGCATACATGGTGAATGAGTCCTCTTTTAACATTAAAGGACCTTCCATCAAGCTTACCGCCTATGCAGTAACGCCCGTCGTTTTAGTCTTTCACGAAATGATAACCAATGCCGCCAAATATGGCGCTTTGAGTGCAACGAGCAACGATGGACGGGTATCAATAACGTGGCAATTTAATAGTGAAAATGACTGCGAAATTTGTTGGGAAGAATTAGGCGGTCCACCATTACAGGGTATCAATGCAGAAGGATTTGGCATGACGGTTATAAAATCGGTAATCCCACATGAACTGGGAGGTCGCGTCGAACTTCAACCTAAAATGGCAGGATTGTGTGCCCGGTTTGTGCTACCAAGCAAATATGTAGAGATGGATCGCGACGGTATCTCTAATACGGACAATACAGTGTTAAAAATGGAGGCCCCTAAAGACAAGGAAACACTGCCCGAACCATTGGTAAGTGCATACGTAGTGGAAGATAACCTATTGATATCTCTTGACTTACAAAAGCACCTGAAGAGAATTGGTTTCGAAAGTATAGATATCTTCGGTGAGATTTCTTCTGCAAGGGTCGCGTTGGCTAAGCGTCCTCCGCAAATGATGTTTTTAGACGTTCATTTAGGGAACGAAAACACTTTTCAACTGGCAATAGAGTTAAAAGCACTCAATATTCCTTTTGTTTTTATTACTGGCTACGGCGCTTCTATCGACCTTCCTGAGTCATTGGAGGGGGAAGTAATATTGACGAAGCCTGTCGACCCCAAACTATTGATGAAGGCCATCAATGGCTTCGATTTAGGGGGCGGCAATATGCAGCAGGCGATAGAACCTAGGATTCTTATTGTTGAAGATCAGATAGTTGAGGCGATCAATACGAGCAACCGCTTGAAGCACTTCAATATGGATGTCGTGGGGGTGACTGCTGACTTAACCAATATTTTGTCGCTTATAAAAAAAGAATCGCCCAACCTCATTTTGATGGACATTAATTTAGGTGGTGGACAGTCAGGCATTGATGCAGCCGAAATCATTACAAAGCAACACAACATACCAATCGTTTTCACAACATCCTTTAGTGACGATAAAACCATTTCAAGTGCACTGTCCGTTTCGCCGTATGGATACCTTATCAAGCCCTATGGCGAGATTTCGCTTAAAACAGCTGTTCAGGTTGCATTAGAGAGAAAGAAAATAGAGAACGAGCTGACTCGCTCTAATACTCGTTTTGAGATGGCATCAAAGGTTGCGAATTTAGGTGTATTAGAGGTCGATGCGGCATCGCGCTCAGTGGTTATAAAAAGTGTAGATAACCTTTTCAGCTTTCCACAAACCTTGGCGTTGGATGATTTCTTATCATTATTCCCAGATGAAGAGTTAGAGGAACTCAAGCACGCTGTTGATAAAAGAACAAAATTTCACTCTGTTTTGCAAATCGACATTGAGGGCAGAGAAACACAATGGCATCAGGTAGTCCTCTCAGACGTGACACTTGCCAAAGACACAGTTCAAATTGGTGCAATTCAAGATATATCGCAGCTTCAAAGCACACAGTCTAGCTTGGGTATCGCTGATAAGATAGTCAGTGAAATTCAAGAAGGTGTAATGGTTTGTGACGAATCAGGAGTACTTATCAAAGTTAATGATGCTATCTGTTCGTTACTCGGAAAAGAGAGAATGGCACTGCTCTCAGCGCACATCGATACTGTATTTCCACAATTGCGAAAAGGTGATGATAGGCCGAACTACCTCGTTGATGGCTTACGTACTGATGTCACGATTGTAAATAAGTTTGGTGTTCGCCGTCACCTTGTGATGTCGGTATCTTCTTTTAGTGCATCATCAACACAACGATGTTTTGTGGCAATTTTTACTGACGTTACTGACCTCAAAACGTCAGAGACACAGTTAAAGTATCTTGCGTTTACTGACGCCTTAACAGGAGCCGGGAACAGGAATTACTTAAATAGCGTCGTTGAAAAGTTTACTGACTCGCGCGAGCCTTGTTCAATCATCTTCATCGATATAGATGAGTTCAAATTGATTAATGATACTCACGGTCACGAAGTGGGCGATGAGATATTGCGAGGTTGTGTGTTTACTAAAAGCAACAGTAAGAGAAGATGATAATATTATTAGATTTGGTGGTGACGAATTCGTCATAGTCACAAAAGCCACATCTCATGATGAATTATCCAAAATAACCGAAAGAGTTAATGCCATTTTTTCCCGCGTATTCAGCACTACCTCTGGTGCTTTTCGAGTAACTGCGAGTATTGGCGTGGCCTCAGTAACAGAAGACATGACATCGTCTGACTTGTTAAAGAATGCAGATATTGCCATGTACTCAGCGAAGCAATTTGGTAAAAACAACACGGTTATATTTAACGAAAGTTTATCAAAAGACATCGAATATCGCCTTTTTATACAACAAGGATTGGCAAACGCTCTGGCACAAAAGCAAATTGTCGCGTGTTTTCAACCAATAGTAAGTGCTGATGGAAATGTTTTAGCTGTAGAAGCTCTCGCTCGTTGGTACATCCCTGAGCAAGGGTGTATTCGGCCAGACAAGTTTATTCCTATTGCCGAGCGTACTAAATATATTCATGAAATTGGTTTTTTGATGCTTGATGAGGCGTGTCTCGCTCTTAAAACACTTAAAACATGGGGGTTTGACGATATTCGCGTAAACTTAAACATGTCCTCAATTCAGCTGCAAAATGACAGCGTCGTCGAAATTTTTAATGAGCGTTTTCTATTGCATGAAGTCGACCCTGGAAAAATCGTGGTTGAAATCACGGAGTCGACCTTACAAAGCGCAAAAGCTCGTAAGATCCTTGCTCAATTAAAAGTGTTAGGAGTAACGATTGCCATCGATGATTTCGGAACTGGGTTTTCCAGCATAGCTGAACTTGCTGAAGACACTTACGATGCTATAAAAATCGACCGTTCTTTATTGCCTGATTTTCCGCTGCAGACTACCGCTAGTAAACGAAGAGCATTAATAATTAAAAACGTTATTGCGATGTGTGGACAGTTGGACATGCTTTGTACTCTGGAGGGTTTAGAAACCAGTGAACAAGTAAGTTTTGCTAAAATGATTGGTGTTGGGGCGATGCAAGGCTATCATTTTGCTAAGCCCATGAACTTAGTCGAGCTCATGGAATATTTACAAGCTTGCCACGCAACTTCTCATATGCATTATCGTGTTGATAATGTCTAGTTTCTCCTAAATTCCTTCTCGCCTAGGGTAGTTATTCGAACTCGACAAAATAAACGATGGTTGAATACATGCCATTTTATTAGTTGTCTAAAAAATAAGCTGGTGCGTGGTGCGCAATGGTGGTAGACTCCGCGCCGCGTTGCGTAAGAGTTAAAATACATTCTTCCCTAGTCGATATTTTGTTGTGCTTCATAGTGTATAAAAATGTCGTTTCATTTAAGAATTTCTTCTTAGGCTATATTTCCACACGGTAAGTGCTAAAGCGCTAACGCTACTTTCATTTGAAAACAATGTATCAAGACCAAGGACTTACAGCGCAAGAGCGTTGCCGAGCCTTAAATCGCTATTCTAGGAGTTAGTTAATGTCATTTACCCAGCTTGGGCTTGCTGAGCCGCTGTTAAAAGCTATTGAAAAGCGTGGTTTTTCTACGCCATCGCCAATACAAGAAAAAGCGATTCCTGTGGTGTTAGAAGGACATGACGTACTGGCTGCGGCGCAAACAGGTACGGGTAAAACAGCTGGCTTCGGACTTCCAATATTGCACAAACTTATGCAGGGGAATAACGTCTCTGCTAACAATGTACGAGCGCTAATCCTTACGCCTACACGAGAATTAGCGGCACAGGTTGAGGAAAGCATTCGCCAATTGGGTGAGTTTGTTCCTCTTAAAACGGCATGTGTCTTCGGTGGGGTAGGTATTAACCCTCAAATGATGAAATTGAGAAAAGGCGTTGATATTCTTATCGCCACGCCAGGTCGTCTACTAGATTTATATCAACAAAATGCCGTTAAGTTTTCTCAATTAGAAGTATTGGTCTTGGATGAAGCAGACAGAATGCTGGACATGGGCTTTATTCACGACATTAAAAAAGTATTAAAGCTGTTGCCTGAAAAGCGACAAAGCCTATTGTTTTCTGCAACGTTTTCACCTGAAATTACTGCGCTTGCGCAAACCCTTACTCACAACCCAGTGAGTATTTCTACAGCGCTAAGCAAACACGACGGTTGATGCCGTTGAACAGCATTTAGTGACGATTGATAAGTCGAAAAAAACGACTGCGCTAATTTGCCTGATAAAGCAGAAAAAATGGGAACAAGTACTCGTCTTTAGCCGCACTAAGCACGGAGCTAATCGTATCGCAGAGAAGTTAACACGCTCTAAGATCCCAAGTGCAGCAATACACGGTAACAAGAGTCAAGGTGCTAGAACAAAGGCACTTGCCGACTTTAAGAAAGGCGACATTAAAGTACTTGTTGCCACTGATATTGCGGCGCGCGGCATCGACATTAGTGAACTTCCCATCGTAGTTAACTTGGATTTGCCTAATACAGCAGCAGACTATGTGCATCGTATTGGTAGGACAGGGCGAGCAGGTGCAAGTGGCCAAGCATGGTCGTTCGTGTGTGCAGAAGAATTGCAGAACCTTAAGGATATTGAAACTCTTATTCAGAAACTTTTACCACGTGAAACGTTAGAAGGCTTCGAGCCGCAGCAGTCAGTGCCAGAAACCACCTTGTCGAAACCTAAAAAGCCTAAGAAACCTAAAAAAACAAAAAACGCTAGAGTGTCTGGGAATGCCAACGCTGCAGGTAGGTCAAATAGTAATGTGGAATCTAACAAGGGAAATGAGCGAGGGAATGTTAAATCACAGCGTTCTAGACTGAAGCGTCGTAGCAACAATACGTCGCCAAAGCGAGTTGATGCCGCTAACAGAAACAATAACCCCAAGTCTAAACCTCAGCGCGCTACTGTTTAGTAGCGCGTGTTGGCGCGTCATGCGTCGCGCCCTCTCTAACAAATAGTTATTTAGACTCCCATGAGAACGGGTGGTAGTGTCGCAAAGCTAGCGCTGCCTGTGCCTCTGCTTTTCCATTATCAATGTTCTCTAACTGATTTGCAGCGCGTTTTTCTAGCGTGCTTTGAAGTTCGGTTCTGTATCCTCTTGTTTCTTGCCAAAATTCATAAAATCCCTCAGGTGGCGCACCATTTATATCTCGCTGTAGTTGCGGCCCTAGAAGATCGTAAGCATTTTGGAGACGACTGGCTTGTTGAGCATTGTATTGAGCTTCTAAAGGTGTTGGTTTCCATGCAATCATTGGGGCCTTTTCGGCTTGAGTGTATCCAGCAAACGATGAAAAGTAATCGACATACTGGGCTAACTCAACGCTGTCGGCACGTCCCCACATTGCCATGCTCGCGCGATTCAACAAACTGCTAGTTGCAGGGTCTACTATCATTACTGTCGGGGTCGCGTAATAGGTAGGGTAATCGAATCGCTGAGTAATATTTCTGCGGTCCTCAAGCAGCCCCACATCAACAAATACAGTTTCATAAGATGCCATCAATATAGACTGCATTTCTTTTGTCTCAAACCGTTGCGCGAGGCCTGTACTATCATGACACCACTGCGCTCCTAGAACCACGAGAAGCAGCTTGTCATTTTCTAGCGCACGCTGTTGTGCGTCTACTACATCTTCAAACGCGGTGGTGGAAGGTTCGTAGCGATACTTAGAAGCATGCTCTGTACTTACGCAGCCGCTCAAAACAAAGAGCAACATAAGCATAGTGACTAATGCTTTGTAAGAAACGTTGAGATAGTTGTTGAATAGCGTATACATGCTGGTGGTTCTAAAATCCATATTTACGACCAAAAAGTGTTGTGACATCTTGTGCTTATCATACATAAAAACCTGAGGATCGCTATTTATAGAGGCATAGACAGAGAAATGCGTGTGTTAGGTCGGTGTGTTCTGCTTTATGCAGAGTTCACTATTTATTATTCGAGCACGCTCGTGCATAGATAAAATGCCCATAGAAAAATCTACAGACCTATATTGACTATTGGCGGTTAAGTAAGGCGAGGGTATGCCTACTCCGTTATCAGAAATACTAAAGACGGCTCTGTCTTTACAGTAGCAAATATCAATAACAAGACGCGTCGCGTTAGCGTGCTTGATACTGTTGGTGACCGCTTCCTGTAAAATCCTGTAAATATGTATTTTCTGTGTATGATCAAACGCGACAGGCGTGCCCTCCACATTCATCATATATGCAATCTTCGACGAGTTAAGAGACGATATAATTTCCGAGCGCTCAAGTACTGACTCAATAGGGAGGTTATCAATACCAGATGGACGCAGACCTCCAAGGCTTTTTTTCATTGCAAAATAGAGATTGTCTATTTTGTCTGAAAGCACGCTGGGTAAATCGTCTTTAGATTTAAGCGAAAGCTGTAGTTTTAAATCTACTATGCGATGGCCAAAATCGTCATGTAAATCTCGAGATAGTTTTCTTCGTTCTTCTTCCTGTACAGACACTAACATGGCGGTTACCGCGCGCGTATTGCTTACCGCTTTATTTAACTGCATGTTTTTCTCGCGGATTTGAGCATTAGATTTTGCCAACGTGTGAGTCATTTCTTTAGCTTGGGTAACAGACGCGCCCAGTATCAAGCAACCTACACACAACGAGATAATATAAAATTGATGTTCAAGCGGGTTTAATGACGTCTGCGTGGACACGGTAAAGGCCGTCACCCCTATTAGTAAACACGACAACGAACTTCCAAAAATACCAAACCGATGTGCTAGATAAAGTGCGGGAAGTACTGCAATGTATTTAAGTTGATAGCTTAGATTAATTCCATTTGTGTAGGCATAAGCGCTTGCAATAAGTATGGCAAGCCACCCCACGACGATATAGGTCAGTTGACGATTGTCGTGCTTGAAACACTGCTTGGTGAATAGCGTAATGAAAAAGGGTAATAAAACGATAATGCCGACAAAGTCACCTAGCGAAAACTCAAATAGTGTCGCTAAAAATGGTACCAGCCCCATCTCAGATTCTATGGCACGGCGCCCAAGAAACATAAAACCTAATGAGATACTTAGAATCATCGAAAAGCTCAACAGCGAAAGCGTACTGGATACATTGTCCAAATAAGGGCTTCGATAATAGCGTCTAAATGTATAAACGGCTGCGCACAACAATACAGGGGTAATGAGCAAATGTACGAAATACCAATGAATACTGCCGCTCATGAATTCACTATTATCGAGTATTCCGCCTGGGTGAAATAAAGCTAAATGCGTGAGCTTTTCGCTAACTAGCAACGCAGGCCAACTGCGTATAGGAAGAAGCAAAAACGCGCTGAGTCTGATGCCAGCTGGTAAGTACCAACTTACTGTGTCACTCACGGTCTCAAAGTTACTACTTATTAACCATACGCCGTGAAAACAGCACGTGTATAGAATGCCATAGATGAAGTAACGCATTGATAAAATTGTGTTAGAACCGTTATTGATACTTAAAGCGAAGGCGTGTAAATGTTTTTCCATACATCCTATAGAAGCAGGGGCCATGCACAATGGCTATTGGTTTTAGAGTGAATTCGCGTCTTCGTTCATAAAGTCCGCTACGTCGAGCATGCCCGTCTCAAGAGCTATTTTTAATAATCCAAACTGAGATGTGGTATTTAGCTTACGATAAATATTGGTGCGATGAACCATGACAGTTTTTGGTGCGGTATCTATTCTATATGCAATTTCTTTGGGTTGAAGCCCTCGGGCTAAAAGAATAAAAACCTCTTTTTCTCTCTCTGTTAGCTGAGCAATGACCCGCTTTTCACCAAAGGCCAATTTGTTACTGATATCTGAACTTAAGTAATTTTCATCACGCTCAAGTGCCTCGAGGGCATCCATTAGCTCTTTTGTTGCGGCCGTTTTAGTCACGTATCCATCGGCCCCTAGTTCTAGCGCTTTGGTTATGTAGGCAACGTGATCGTACATGCTTAACATTAAACATTTGGTGTGAGGGGCGTGCTTTTTAATGGTTTTTAGAACGTCAAACCCAGATTCGTTGGCTAAGGAAATATCAAGAACCACTACATCAATGTCATCAAGGATTGCAAAAGACGGAAGTTCAGGAAGAGCGCTAACGGAATGCTTAACGTGCCAGCCGTATTCTTGTTCAATCAAGGCAGCTATTCCGTCTCGTACTACTTCATGATCGTCAATTAATACTATTTCCATATACTTACACACGGGCTCCAATTATCTCGTAAGTGTATGACTAAAATGGCTTATGTTAAATAAGCCAAAGGCTTAGAGCCGTTTGTTTGCGTATAAAAAAGCCAGCCCATCTCTAGGCTGGCAATCACTTCAAAGGTTGCTGCGCAAAAACGCAGCATTCACACGATTAAAGATTAACCGTTACTGGCGCCGAGCATGCTGACGTTTCATCGCACACCATGTAAGTGTATGCGCCAGGTTGAACACCACGACTCCTGTCGCGATAGCGACCTGTATTGCTCACTTCTTCAAGTAGTTCACCGTTGCGATAGATCATAACCGTATTCGCAAATGAGCCACTGTAAGACAAGTCAACGCGCAGTGAGCCAAAGCGAGACAACATCGCGCGGTCTATTTCTGCCACAATATCGCTGTCTGAGACTGAAACGGTTTGCATCACAGTACTCGTTTGACCTTCCGAGTCGGTCACTGACAATGTGACGTCATATGCGCCTGTTCCGGCATACACATGCGTTGGGTTTTCTTCTGTTGACGTATTACCATCACCAAAGTCCCAGCTGTAGCTCACGATGTCGCCATTAACGTCACTGCTGTCATTGGTAAAATTCACGGTTAAACCCGATACATCATACATGAATGCTGCATTAGGCGGTGTTGGGCCAACTTCACCAATACCAGTGATAACCACATTCCAGTTGTTAACTGTACCATTATCACCGTTAAACGTATCTAGCACATTTAGCGTCCAATCGCCCGTCGCAATCTCACCATTAAAGGCGTCAGTGTTATACGACTCTACAATGTCATCAGTTGCACCGCCTTGGTTCTGACGAAGAACCGTGGTAGTGCCTTGAGGAGAGGTAAGAGAAATAACGATATCACCGCTGTAAGTGTGCGTAATGTCAACGGATGCTTCCATACCAAAGACAGTAATGTCATCAGGAACATTGATAACCAAGTCTACACCAACATCATCTGGATCATCCTCGTTAGGCAATGTAGGTACTGCTTCACCTGAATAGTCATATGGGAAATTGTTCAGACCAACGGGATAAACGTATAAGTTTGCCGTTTTAGACTTCTCAATATCACCACTCACACCATTGACGGTAAAGCTATAAGGCCCCCAAGGTGTATCTTCTGTTGTGGTAACGGTAAGCGTTACTGTATCACCTGGCATTGCCGAAGTTGCGCTTAGTGCTGCAAGGTCACTTGGTTCGGCTAGTGATAGTGTTACTTCTTCCTCATAACCTGCGATTGAGCCCACAGCAATATCAAACGAATACGTTTCGCCAGCTGTAATTTCCGCAGAACCTGGTGTAATGCCTAGTTTAAACCCTGGTGTTGGGTCGGCCTCTTCTAATGCGTTTAATACATTTAGTCGATTCCCTGACGCAGTGCGACCGTTAGCCCATAAGCTGGTTTCGCCCGTCATCATTAGCAACTCTTTCATTTCTGATGCTGTTAATTCAGGGTTTAGTGACCAAACTAGCGCAGCTGCTCCCGCCACATGTGGCGTTGCCATTGAAGTCCCAGAAAATGCAGCGTAGCCATTGCCTGGTACGGTTGAAAGGATGGCGGTGCCAGGTGCCGCTAAGTCTACAGTTTCTACACCATATGAATAACCACTATCACCATCATTTCGGTTAATACTGGCTACTGCCAAAACACTGTTTGTTGAGGTCTGGTAGTTAGAAGGGTAGTTGTCCACATTGTCATTGTTTGAACCTGAGTTACCCGCTGCCGCAACGAAAAGAATACCTGCCAGGCCTGCCTCTTCAATAGCAGTTTCTAGCGCTTCACTGTAGCCGCCGCCGCCCCAACTATTGTTGGTTGCTTTTACATTAACACCGCGATTAACCTTCAGGTCAGTGAAGTAGTCGATACATTCAATGGCACCAGCGGTAGAGCCTGTGCCATCAGCACCTAAAAACTTACACGCAGCAATAGATACTTCATGGTTGACGCCAACTACGCCAATGCCATTGCCGCCAACTGCGCCTATGGTGCCAGCGACGTGAGTACCATGTGAGTCATCATCCATTGGGTCTGTATCGGCGTTAGCCGTGTCGATGCCGTATACATCATCGATGTAACCGTTACCGTCATCGTCTATGCCATTACCCGCTATTTCGCCAGGGTTAACCCATGCATTATCTGCTAAGTCTTCGTGGTTATAGTCAACGCCCGTGTCGATAACACCAATAACTACATCACTGTCACCAGTAGTAATATCCCACGCTTCAGGTGCATCAATATCAACATCGTCGGTACCGCCAGCTTGGCCTGTATTGTTCAAGCCCCACAAGTCACCGTAAGAAGGGTCATCTGGAATAAGTGCCTTACGATAGAGGTAGTTTGGCTCTGCAATTTTCACCGAAGGATTGCGGCTCAAAATCTCGATAGCATCTTTCACCGATCTACCGCTTAGCTGTAGCTTAGCAATTCGACCGTCTAGAATATTGGAAAAGCGGTCGTCTATTTCATCGCGATTGACGTCACTAATTTGCGCACCTACAGATGAACGTGCACGCGCTTTTGCTTCTCTGCTGGCATTTTCTTTGTAAACAACAATGACGCTGTCATCGAAGATTTCTGCTTTTGATGCATGGGCATTTCCCGCAGTAAACAGCGGTAAGAGCGCCACAGATAATGCGGAAAGACCTGTTTTAAGAGGCTTTGTTTTCATTTTTAGATTCCATAATTAGAACAAAAGGTACAATTACGAAATCTTCTCGGTTCGGTCTGATATAACTAACGGTTAAAACTTATAACTCAATTAAAAATGAGTGCCAGCAATTATCTCTAAAATACTACTATTCGATGAGAGATTAATTATTTTGAGTTAGAAACTAGTACTAATTCATTATCAGGGAGCGAACTTCATGTGGTCTTACCTTTAAATTTTTTTGCGTATACTTTTTGTTCAAAACTAGTACTTAGGTATGATGAAAAAACGATAAGCTGCTGATTTTCTGTTAGCAACAGATAATACATCCGTCATAAATACAACTTATTGGTGATGGATTCCCCTTCCCAGAAAGAGTGATATAGACGAGTCAATTTTGTTGTTATCACGAGGAAGTCGTTGCGCTTATGGACAAGACGTTAGCAGTAAAGGTATGTCAGTGTTTTTGTAGTCGCCAAGCAAATCGCTTTGCGGTTTGTGCGCTACTTATCGGCACTACCTTAGGCACTGCAAGCATACCTGCCCAAGCACAAAGCCCCGATTTAGCAACAAGTTCAGACATGGTGGAATCTTCTCTCTCAATGAGTCTGAATGCCCGCGCTATCGCTGTCGACAATGAAACGGTCTTCATTTCAGTCAGCCAGTTTGGGTTAAATAACATAACTAACATTATCCAAAGCGGTAACGCATCAAATCTCTCTCAAGTTGTACAAGCAGGTAGCAACAATGGCGCAAACATCATGCAATTTGGTGAAGGCAACGTTGTGAACTTGGTACAGCAAAACGACAACAACTACTTTGAGATTGTCCAAGACGGGTTTGATAACGTTGCTAATGTTAATCAATTGGGTGAACAGGCCTTTACTGTTTACCAAATAGGGAACGAGATGGTAGTCAACATCACTCAATACCAACAATGATGTGGACGCCATGGGGAGACATGAAGTGAAAATGAAAAAAACAAAAATAGCGAGCGCATTACTACTTGCTGCTACGGCGGGTTTTGCTGCTGCGCAGGAAGTACCAAGCAGTAAAAATGTTGAATTGAACGCATCTGTCGATTTTGTTGCAGCCTAGTGAGGGAAATAGCATTTCACTAACACAAACGGCGCTTAGTGGGCAGCGATGTGGGTAACGAATCAATTCTAAGCCAAGAAGGCGACCAAAATGCAATGGTTGTTAGCGTTATGGGAGATGCTAACGAAGTAATGGTCTCACAAATGCAAACTGGCAATGCATTCCTGGCAGACGTTACGGGTAGCGGAAACCTCATCGAGGCTGAGCAGGATAGTGTACAAAGCGCCGCTGAATTTGTCGTAGAAGGCGACGATAACGCATTATCTCTTACACAGCTAGGCGATGGCGGACCTTTAGGTTTCTTCTTTAACCGTTCAATTAATACCGTGTCAGGTAGCGGCAACACCATGTCTATTTATCAAGGCGATGGTGGCAACTGGGCCAATAATAGTATTGAAGGTGATGATAACAGCATTTCTGTAGAGCAGGTTGGCGAGTGGCACGAGTCATATGTACGCGACTTGACTTAGCGACTTAAATGAAATCGAAATCGTTCAGGATGGTTACTACAACGTAACCGATATTGCGTCTGTTATTGGAACTGAAAATGAAATTGAGATTGATCAAAATGGTGATCAAAACGCGGTTAACTGGAGCTTAGTCGGCGACGGAAATGAGATTGAGTTTGAGCAAGATGGTAACTCGAATGAGATCACAACCTAGCATTTTCGAAGGTTCTACTAACGAAGTAAATGTAGACCAAATTGGCGACTTAAACCTTGCTACTATCGAAACCGTTGACGGTATTTCCAATTCTTTTGAAATTAACCAAGTTGGTGATGAAAACGTTGCCTACGCAGGCGTTATCGGTTTGTTTAATGAATTTGAACTCACTCAGGTAGGTAATAACAACGAAATTAGCACGGTTAACTTCAACGGTGTGTTCAACACGGTAGAGATTGAACAGTCAGGTGATGGCAACTTAGCACTAGCACAAGCAGGAATTGGTGAAGCAACCAATATTGCTGATGGCAATGCGATTGAAATGTCACAAGACGGTATTGAAAATACGGCCTCTGTTGAATTAGCAAGTGATATGACAACTGACTTCAACTCAATCAATGTTGAGCAGAGTGGCGACCTTAACTTGCTCGATTTACTGGTTAATGGTGAAGAGAACACTATCAGCATCATGCAAGAAGGTGCGGGTAACTGGGTAACAAGTGACGCAGGTGGTCAATTTGCTATAAGCGGTAATTCAAATACTTTTGAAGTAACGCAAATGGGCAATGATAACTTAGTGACAGGCAGCATCTCAGGTAACGGTGGCACAATCAGCGTTACACAAGTGGGTGACTATAATGTCGCTACTGTTGTTCAAATGTAAAGCAGTGTGGGCCGAGTGATCTCGGCCTTTAGTATTGCAATGAAGTTTATTTCCTTTGGTTTTGCGTGCGTTTTGTGGGCGCACGCTTTTTTTACACCGCCTTCGCCGATGAAATTCATCTTGGTGGGCTATTGCTCGACAACAGCATAAGCCGCCAAGGACACGAGTTCGCTTCAAAAATTGGTCAATATTGGCGAGAGGTGCCTGATAGTTCGGGTAAAAATCTGATAGTCAAAGAGGTTATTGTCCCTCAGGCAGGCACGTTGCTTTCAATAATCTACGACAACAAAGTGGTGTATCAAACATACATGGGAAGAAGGCAAGTACCAATGGATGAAAAGGTCCAGCAAGCCATTGTTTTGGTGCTTGATGCAGTCGCAAATGCAAATGTGGACAGTCGAAGTCCAGATTTAGCAGGGGATGAATTTTGATGAGAAAAACAATTAACGCCGCAGCAGTTGTGGTCGGCAGTACACTGCTATCTACCGCTGTATTTGCTACAGAGTTGGTGTATGAACCAATTAACCCTTCGTTTGGTGGAAACCCCTTAAATGGGGCGTTTTTGTTGAGTAAAGCCAACTCGCAAAATGCACATTCAGCGCCAATAAATGAAAGAACTTACGACGAACGGCTACAAGAATCATTGGAACGTGCGTACATCAACCGCATTGTTCGCGAAATAACTGATTTAGCTTTTGGTGAGCAAGAGCTTGATGACGATGGCAACCCAATACCGAGCATATTTGACCAAGACAGCTTGTTTGTAAGCGGAGATTTTCAAGTAGAGCTTATTACTAGTAATCCCGACAGTATTATTGTCAATATTACGAACTTGCTAACAGGTGAAGTTACCGTTGTCGAAATTCCACGGTTTGGGTAGGGATGCACATGAGAAGTACCGTAATACTAGTGATTGCATTAATGATGTCAGGATGTCAGGCAATCAAAAATACACTGCCGCCCGACGCCACTGCTGCGGCAATTATCAAAGACAGTGAAACACTGTCAGAAGTCAAAAGTTTACCCCAGCCAATGGGACAAATACCGGTGTCGGTTTATGCGTTTCGCGATCAAACAGGGCAATATAAACCTAGTTCAGGCGCAAGTTCCTTCTCTACTGCGGTTACCCAAGGCGCAACCTCAATTTTGGTACAAACCTTAAGTGAAACCTCGTGGTTTTTACCCGTTGAGCGGGAAGGGCTACAGAATGTATTAACCGAACGAAAAATTATTCGCGCTGACGACAAAAATAGCGCCGAACTGCCTCCTCTAACCACTGCGCGAATTATTATCGAAGGTGGCATTATTAGCTACGACACCAATATAAGAACAGGCGGAGCGGGTGTAGAGTACTTTGGTATAGGCACGAGTGAATTGTTTCGAGAAGATCTTATCTCAATTTACATGAGAGCCGTTGATGTAAGAACCGGACAAATTTTGGTTTCGGTCTCCACGTCGAAAAAAGTGCTAAGCCAAGAGGTGCGTGCTGGTCTGTTTCGCTATGTTTCATTAAAGCGTTTATTAGAGGCAGAGACGGGCTACACCACCAATGAGCCTATGTTTGAATGTGTGAAACAAAGCATAGAAAAAGCGGTTGCTGAACTTGTTGTTCAAGGCATGGAAAAAGGAGTGTGGCGAGCAAAAACCTAAGCTAGATATACTAGAAGGCTCGCCGCATAGCGCCATTTTGTAATTTTTCAAATGGCGCTTTTTCTTACCATCAGTAATTTACTGGTTGAATTTGACGGTACTGGTTATCAAACCATTTAATCAGTTCTACCCGATTCCTACAGTCTGTTTTTCTAAAAATACTGTAAACATGGGTTTTTACCGTGTTTACACTGATATGGAAGTTGTCAGCAATTTCTTGATTTTGTGCACCTTCCGCAATCTTTTGCGTTATAGCCATTTCTCGTTTGGTAAGCACTGACGATGTGATTTGAAGCGGTGTAACGGACTTCGTTTTTGCCGCCAAATTAGCATCTATATATCGGCTCATTATCTCTCGGCTAAACCATTTGTTACCCGTTTGAACTTGCTGCACACCTCTTACGATAAGCTCTAAGTTATCGTGCGTGTGAAAAATACCATTTATTCCTTTTTTCAGTACATCGAGGTGGAAGTCTACATTATCTTCAGGGGCGTTAAAAATGACTTTGTTAAGCTCGGGGTAATCGTTAACGACAGGGAGTTTCAACATAGCCTGAGGGTTACAATATTCTGCGTCGATAAAGAAAATATGGGTACTGTTGAGTACGCTGCGCGGCGGATGAATGGCACCCGTTGTGATAGTGAAGCCGCAAGAAGAAAGAATAGCCAGAAAACGCTCGTGACCGCTTTTATTTTTAATGCTTTCAGCATGGCTATTTCTTGTAAGAACAAACGCTTGGTGTGACATGAAAGCTCCTTTTTCTATCATCCAACCTTACGAGTATCGCCCTGTCTTTACAATAGGAGCCTGGTCTTACTTGATGTGTCAAAGCGTAACAAAATGTAACAAGCAAAAACGGGAGCTAATGCGCATAAAATCAGCATTAAATATAAGTAAATTGTCGGTGCAAAATGCACCTGCCCCCTTTGTTAAAAAAATGATTAGTGTATAGTTCGTCACCAATGTCATTTTCCACTAACACCACAGAGAGAACCATGACCGTAAACGTTGACACACAGTCTTTGATTACATCGATGCGCGATGTAGTAGGGCAAGCCTATTTGTTAACTGATCAAGCGAAAAAACAGCCTTATTGTAAAGGTTTTCGTTTTGGCGCGGGTGAGGCCCTCGCGGTTGTTCGTCCTGGTTCACTTGTGGAAATTTGGCGCGTGCTTAAGCTGTGTGTTGAAGCGGATGTGGCGGTTATTATGCAAGCCGCAAACACTGGCCTAACGGGTGGTTCAACCCCTGATGGTAAAGACTACGATCGCCCACTTGTCATTATCAGTACTATGCGTATCGACGATATTCAACTGGTGGACGATGGAAAGCAGATAGTTGGTTTAGCGGGAAGCACACTGTTTGGCCTTGAAGAGACATTAGCGCCTTACGGCCGAGAGCCTCATTCGGTCATTGGCTCATCCTGTATTGGCGCGTCTATTGTTGGCGGCATTTGCAACAATTCGGGGGGAGCATTAGTTAAACGCGGGCCAGCGTATACCGAACTCTCGCTTTTTGCTCAAATCAATGCAAATGGTGACCTGTCGCTGGTTAATAACTTAGGTATTGATCTTGGAAGCGAACCAGAAGAAATACTGACCAACCTTGAACAAAAACGCTATCAAGCGAGTGATGTTAAACATCCTGATGCAAGGGCGTCTGATAATGAATACGATGAGCGCGTGCGCGACGTTGACTCAGATACACCGTCGCGTTTTAACAATGATGGTCGCAGACTACACGAGGCATCAGGGTGTGCAGGCAAACTAGCAGTATTTGCAGTTCGATTAGACACCTTTCCTATTCCTGAAAAGAAACAGGTGTTCTACGTAGGCTCTAACGACGCCGCGGTGTTTACAAAAGTACGCCGCGATATTCTCTCTACGTTTAAAAACCTGCCAGATTCAGGTGAGTATTTACACCGCGATTGCTACGACGTATCTAAAAAGTACGGTAAAGACATGTTTATCGTTATTAGTAAATTAGGTGCTAAATTTATTCCTAAGCTTTTCGCGTTTAAGCGTAAGTTCGATGCATTTACCGACAAATTGGGCTTTTTACCGAATAAAATGTCAGATCGTGTAATGCAGTACATGAGCTACCTATTCCCCAACCATTTGCCAAAAAGAATGGAAGACTACCGCGACAAATATCAGCATCATTGGATTTTGGAGATGAGTAACGACGGCGTTGACGAGGCAAAGGCGTATCTTGATGAATTCTTCAAAACAAATGAAGGTAGTTACTTTGAATGTACTGAAGAAGAGGCAGATAAGGCAATCTTACATCGCTTTGTAGCGGGTGGTGCAATAGGCAGATATCACGTTATGCACAGCAAAGAGGTCGGCGCTATGATGACCATTGATGTGGCACTTCGACGAAATGATCCCGACTGGTTTGAAGTACTGCCTAAAGAAATAGACGATAAAATAGATACCAAGTTGTATTACGGCCACTTGTTTTGCCACGTGATGCACCAGAACTATGTGTTGAAAAAGGGTGCCGACGCGAAAGTGCTTAAAGGTAAAATTTTGGAAACGTTTGACGCGCGAAGCGCTGAGTACCCAGCTGAACATAATGTGGGGCATGAGTATTTTGCTAAAGACGCACTCAAAAACTTTTATCGTGAGCTCGACCCAACAAACAGCTTTAACCCAGGTATTGGTAAAACCACAAAATTGAAAAATTGGGCAGAGCATTCTTCTGGTTGTTGTGGTGGCCACGATTAGCGTGCTGTCATCATTACGCTAAATTACTGCGTACACAAAAAAAGCCAACACTGTTGGCTTTTTGTTTTTAAGAGCGTGTAAGTTGGGACTACGCTAGGCGGTTGATGATAGATGAGAAGTCCATGCTCGAATTACCTTCTTCGCAGTGCATTTCAAACCACTTTGCTGCAAGTTCACCCATAGGCACCTGAGCATCCACACCCTTAGCGCCCTGCATGGCAAGACCTAAGTCTTTAAGCATTAACGCTGATGCAAAACCGCCTGCAAAGTCATTGTCGGCTGGGCTTTGCGGGCCTACGCCTTTCACTGGGCAGTAGCTTGTCATAGACCATGTCTGGCCCGATGCATTCGAGGCAATATCGAAAAAAACTTGGGCGTCTAAGCCAAGCTTGGTGGCAAGTTGAAAGCTTTCACACGTGGCTATCATGGTTGCGCCTAGTAGCATGTTGTTGCAGATTTTTGCTGCTTGCCCTGCGCCGTGTCCGCCAGCGTGTACAATTTTCTTACCCATGGCGCCAAGCACGCCTTGTGCTTTTTCAAACGCTTCTTTGTCTCCACCAACCATAAAGGTTAGTGTACCGCCAGCTGCGGCGGCAATGCCACCAGACACCGGAGCATCAAGCATTTGAAGCTCTTTACTTGCAGCCAGTTCAGAGACTTTATTAGCGGTTTCAACATCAATGGTCGAGCAGTCGATAAGCAGCGTGTTTCCACCCACATTATCAAGGATCTGCGATGTGTATATGTCCATCACATGTTTGCCCGCTGGCAACATAGTTACCACGATATCGGCATTACTTACGGCTTCTTGTGTACTTTGCGCAATAGCGCAGCCAGCGTCTTTGGCTTTAGCCAGTGCCGCTTCACTTAAGTCAAACGCAACTACATTGAAGCCATTTTTGACAAGGTTATCCGCCATGCCTGAGCCCATATTACCTAGGCCAATAAATGCTACTGTTGTCATTGTCATGTCCTCGCTATCTTAGCCCATGGTTGGAATAACAAAGGCGTTATCGTTAGTATCTGAGCCATCAGGCCAGCGTTGGGTAATGGTTTTCACTTTGGTCCAGAACTTCACGCCCTCCATACCGTGTTGGTTTGTATCGCCAAATGCCGAACGCTTCCATCCACCAAATGTGTGGTATGCCACAGGCACTGGAATAGGTACATTAATACCTACCATGCCTACATTGACGCGCTGGGCAAACTCACGTGCGGCATGGCCATTTCGCGTATACATAGCAACACCGTTACCGTATTGATGATCGCTTGCAAGGCTTACTGCTTCGTTGAAGTCTTTAGCGCGCACCATCTGAAGTACCGGGCCAAAAATTTCTTCTCTGTAAGAACGCATGTCTTTGGTCACATGGTCAAAGAATGTTGGGCCAATAAAGTAACCATTGCTATCTGCTGGAATTTGGCTGTTTCTACCGTCGTATACTAGCTCTGCGCCTTCTTCGATGGCTAAGTCGATATAGCCTTCTACTCGCGCTTTGTGCGCTGCGGTAACAACAGGGCCGTAGTGCGCGTTAGGATCTTCACTGTTACTCACCATAATGGCTTTAATGGCAGGAATAAGTTTGGCTTTCAGTTTTTCTGCGGTCTCGTCACCGACTGGCACTACAACAGGCAATGCCATGCAGCGTTCACCGGCAGAACCATAGGCTGCACCCACAAGGTCGGTGACAACCTGGTCTAAATCAGCATCTGGCATAACAATACCGTGGTTTTTTGCTCCACCCATTGCTTGCACTCGCTTACCTGCGCGTGCGCCGCGCTCGTACACGTAATTAGCAATATCTGATGAGCCGACGAAGCTGACTGCCTTAACGGTTTGATGATCTAAAATGCCGTCTACCGCTTCTTTGTCACCGTGAACAACGTTAAGTACGCCCGCGGGTAACCCGGCTTCAATCATAAGCTTTGCAAGTTCCACAGGAACCGATGGATCGCGCTCAGAAGGTTTGAGGATAAAAGCATTGCCGCACGCAATAGCCACACCAAACATCCACATAGGGATCATGGCTGGAAAGTTGAACGGTGTAATACCCGCAACAACGCCTAGCGCTTGACGCATTGAATAAACGTCAATACCAGGGCCTGCACCTTCGGTATATTCTCCTTTTTGAGCATGGGGAATGCCGCACGCGAACTCGATAACCTCAAGACCGCGCTGAATATCACCCTGCGCATCAACAAGTACTTTACCGTGTTCGCTTGAAAGTAGTGCGGCAAGGCGATCGCGGTTAGCTTCTACCAGTTCTTTGAACTTAAACATAACACGAGCACGTCGCTGAGGGTTGGTAGCGGCCCATTCAGCTTGCGCTGCCCTTGCAGTATCAATGGCATATTCAAGCGTGGCGCTATTGGCTAAACTTACTTCGGCCTGAACTTCGCCAGTGTTTGGCGCGTACACTGGCGATGTACGCTCGCTGCTATCCTCAAAATCTTTACCAGCAATAAAGTGAACAATTTTTCTCATGACGTGGCTCCTGACTAAGCGCTTCAAAAATATATTAACAATATTGAAACCTTGTGTTTGCAATAGCAATACATATACTTGCAGCTAAGTGCTGTAAAAATGCAGGTGAAATTATGAATTGGGATGACATGCGACTGTTTCTTGGGTTGGCAAGAAATGGTCGTGTAGCTATTGCAGCTAAAGGTTTAGGTGTAGACCCGACAACATTAATACGTCGTGTAAAAAAGCTGGAGGATTCGCTAAATTGCAAGTTATTTGAACTGACAAAAAAAGGTTATGTGCTCACGTCCCAAGGCAGTGAACTCGTTCGTTATATTGAAAAAGCCGAGCATTATTTTCTAGAGGCGCAGAACGAGCTTAGCGATGAACGTTCTCATCTAGCTAAGCACTATTCGCGTAAGCGTATCAGAAGGGTTTGGCAGCTGGTTTTTGGCGCCACTATTACCTGAATTTAAACGGCTATACCCTGGCATTTGTATTGAATTAGTGGCGACCAGCGGCTTTTTAAACCTGAATAAGCGCGAAGCAGACATGGCTATTTTGCTAGAAAAGCCAAACAAGGGGCTACTCGTTACGCAAAAGCTTACCGACTATAGCCTTTATTTGTATACGCATCAGTCGCTTGTTGAAACGTCTAAGCCTAAAACACTACAAGAGCTCAGCCAGTTCAATTTAGTGAGTTATGTTCCAGACCTTGTTTATGCGCCTCAGCTAAAATTTATTGAAGAAACTGCATTGGCGCAGCTTAGCCCCTTACGCAGTACAAGTATTAATGCGCAATATCAAATGCTGATAAATGGGGCTGGCGTGGGGATTCTGCCTATCTTTATTGCTGAAGCAAACGAAGGGCTTGTAAGATTATTAGATAATAACATCCATATTAAACGCACCTTTTGGTTAGCAACGCATAAAGAGACGCACTCACAAGCTAGGTTTCAGGCATTTACGAAGTGGTTACTTGAAAAGGTTGAAGCAAGCCGAGCGCGATTTGTCGGTTAAGAAGATAATATTATCAATGAAATCTATAAACTAATTCTTAAATCAATCTATTTTTATGTTTTTTGTTGTGTAATAGCATGCTCCTATTGAAATGTTGGCACTGCGTTTCGCATTGCCTGAACATGAGGAGAAATTGTTATGCATTCACCACAATCTTTGTCATCTGCTGGTTTAGGTGCTCTCGCTAGCGCTCGAGCGCTTACCCTTCTTTCTAGAGACGAAATGCTAAAACGAGCGCCAAGCGTACAGCAGTTCTGGGATAGTAACCGTGAGTTGCTAGAGGCTGCCTGGTCTGAATGGGACACTGAGCATACCGCTTTGGGAGAACACATTAATGAATCCCTGATTGCTAAACCGTTGCGCGATGCCGTACGTCAAGCGTGGCAACATCCAGAACGCGAGGTTGAGGTTGCCAACTTATGGGAAGAAGTGCTGCCTGGTGTATATCAAGCACAATTTTTCGATGTTGATAAACTTGCCCAGCTTCGTTCGTATTTATATGAAGTCGCCAATGCGGGTATTCCACTTAGACCACCCTATGGTATTGCGCTTAATCGCAATGGCGGTATGTTGGACAAGCGCTCAGAAGGGTATCTAGCGGCGCCAGCTTTTCAGCAGTTTTATCAGCTGGTTATGGATAGGTATATGCGCCCAATTTCACGTTTGTTGTTTCCTGAAATAATGGGGTTTGATACGCAGACGTTTGGTTTTTCTATTCAGTACCAAGAGGGAATGGATACATCCTTGCGCCCGCACACCGATGCATCGGCCGCCACAATGAATATAAATTTGAACCTTGAAAGGGAGAGTTTTACGGGATCTGAAGTTGATTTCTTTAACTCGTCAACATCAAAAGTTACGCGTACGGTTTTTCAATCCGGCGTTGCGATGCTGCATCGCGGTAGCGTGCCGCATGCGGCACAGCCTATTACCAGTGGCACTAGGAGTAACATGGTATTGTGGCTTTACGGTGATAGTATGCAAATCCCAAGAGTGGTGGGTGAGACACTGGATCACAATGCCGCACAACGTTGGACTATACCTAACAATGCGAAAGACCTTCACGCGCCTTTTTAAAATGAACGTCTTTTTCTGACAACATAAGTAAAGTGTATTGGCAATGTTGCTGTGTTCACAACACTGCCATTTAGCTTTCATTTTCTAAGTCGTGGCTCCCTTCTATTACTGCGCGACCTGAACGTCATACAAGGTATTAATACCTAGCTTTACTACTGAAATATACAAAGTGTTAGCTTCGGTAGTGTTGTCAATGTTGATAGTACCAATATTTCCCAGTTCCGATGTAATCAGCAATTCATCGTCATCCAAAGTGCCTGACCATGGGCGCCTTACTACCTGATTTACGCTTTTGGTATAGTAAATATATTGGCTATCGGCCTTAAAAAGGGGAGTTTGGGTTCCCGTCAAATCCTGATTAAACAACACGGCATTTGATTCAATATCTAGCATTTTTACCGTCAGGGTGGGGGTTATCACAGCGATCCTGTTCTTGTCTATCACACTGATGTAGGCGGTGTTTTGGCCTTCTAATGCTTCTAGCGTGTTTGTGCTGATGGTCAACACGCCCGCTTTTGCATTTTTAGGCTCGCCAAAAACAACCGCTAACCTGTCGTTATCAATCCATTCTACTTGGCTCATTCTGTGTTTTTGCTCAAGAGTGGCCTCAGAAGTGAAGTGGTCACGATAGATAAGAACGTTATCGGCGTTAGCAACCAATATTGCATTTCCATCAGGCGAGATTGATAAATGTCTCACTCTCTTTAACGGGATATCCACCATTTTTTTGTGTACGCCATCCTCAAGCTTCCAAAGGCTGGTTGTGCTGCCAAACACAAGGTAATACCCATTCCCTGCTTGGGAAGTTGAGACAAAAGACTGCTCATAAGAGTTAGAGGTTGCTACTTTTGATAAGGGAGCAAGCGTATTGTGAAGATCCAGCGCGACGATATCACTGTCAGTGAACTGGCTTGCGAAGACCAAACGATGACTATCTACCATCTCTATACCCATAAATTTGTTAAATGCATAGTCGAAGCTAAGCGCTAACACGTTTTCTTTTCCAGAAAGTACATTTAGCGTATGTAGCTGCCATTTATAAGGGTCAAGCCAAGATATTTCTTTGCTGTCATTACTCCAAGTAATTGAACTTACAATGTAATCAACATCTAAAAGTTCGCGCTGCTCACTGCCTTCAATGTCTGTCAGCATAATGGTAGAACCATTACGGTCAGCACGTACGTAGACAATGGCCTTTTCATCGGGGGCGGCCTTAGCATAGTAGTCGCCCCTGCTGACGATAAGAGGTGAGGTGATTTGGTACTCGGTACCAGTCGTTAAATTTCGACCGTACACAGCAGCAGCGCCGGGCGCGCCGCGGTAATTAAACTTGGTATAGATGAGGTCGTTACCCTCGTTAATTAGACTGCCAGCGATGGTGAACTGATTATCGCAGTCAAACAGTGTCTCTTTATTTAAAGGTGTAAAATCCGGCGCTAGTGTGGCCTTTATTACTTCACAGGTCAGTGTGTCTTCAACTGCGTTTATATGTTGGTAAACAATCACTTCATTTCGAAGCCATGCTATTGGGAATAAGTCGCCGTCGCGTCTATCAATCTCATAAGTACGTAAGGTTGTCAGGTCTTTGGCGTAAAGCCCCAGTCGTTGGGCATTTTCCGGAATAAATGAATACGCCAGTGCGCTTTTTTCCCTGTTAATTTTGGGTGAAAACACTACGCCACGATCTGAGAGCATATTCGTTCTACTGGCAATAGCATCAATAATCTCGGCAGATGTTAGTGCCTCATTAGTATCTTGATCTACCTTTTCGGTATTTGACGTTGTTGAATACGTAAAAATGAGTATTGCTAGCGCAATCACTATCACACTTGCGATCGTGATGGGCTCGAAACGCTGCTTGTCAGCTGTACTGGCCTATTACAGGGGCCTGATTATCTGAGCTTTTGTCTTGAGCAATTGGGGCCTTAGAAAACGTCTTATCCTGAGTTTTAGGGGCACTTTCATTTGCTGAGGAAGCACTTTCTGCAACTAATGACGTTTCACTTACCGCAGAGGGTGTAGTTTGCAACGCTGAAGGAGGGGCTATTTCGCGCGCTGAGGGGGCTATCTCTCGCGCTGAGGGCTCTATCTCATGTGCTGAGGGCTCTGCAGGCGAGTCCGATGTTTCCTGTTGAAGCGGCACTTTCTCTTTTGCAAAGACAATATTTACGTCGGGTACAAAACTATAACCCTTCTTGTAATGGGTTTTGATAAACGTTGGAGCGTCAGGTGCACGCTTCAGTATTCGCCTTAGTGTCGACATAGCTCTATTTATCGCGTTGTCGTCGACAAACTTCTGCTTCCATACTTCATCGATTAATTGCTGCCGAGTCACTATTGTTCCTTGGCGCAGCGTAAAATAGAGCAATAAATCGAAAAGCAGTGGCTCAATATCAACAGGTGTTGAATCGTAGCTCAAAAGGTTTGCGTGGGGCGCTATTAACCAGCCTGCAAATGTTATTTCTGTTGGCAAAGATGAGGTGTGCGGGTTGACGTCCATGTGGTGGCTTTATTGTTTGTTTTATATATTCGAACTTTGTTAAGTATGCCAATAAGTATAGGAATACACAAAGCTTTCTCATGGCCTGTTACAACTCGTAAGACTTCATCAGAATGCGAAACTTACGTATGATGCAGCTACCTACAGCCTAAAACGAAAATGATAAAAACAATGACAAATTTGCATACAAACGGTATCGGCGGTAAAACGCCACAGCAGGCTCTCGATGCGCTGTCTGATATGACATTAGACCTTACGCCTATTCAATTGCAAGAGCACGAGATGCGCATTGAAAAAGCGCAAGCGTATATGCGAGAAAATAATATTGGTGCGCTGTATCTGAATGCGGGGACAAATCTTACCTATTTTACCGGTATGCAGTGGTATCCCAGCGAGCGCCTTGTTGGGGCAATTTTGCCTGTCGAAGGTGAGCTTGTCTATTTAGCACCAGCCTTTGAAATTGATTCTCTTAAAGAGCGACAAGTTGTATCGGGCGAGATTAAAGGGTGGCAAGAACATGAAAGCCCTTATGCACTTTTAGTCGACGAAGTGCAGTCAATAGCAACATCAGGCAACACTCGTATCGCTATTGATGAATCAACACCGTTTTTCATTGTTGATGGAATCAACAAACTGTTGCCAAGCACTTCCCTAATAATTAATGGCTCAGAAGTAACGGCGCACTGCCGTATGCATAAGTCAGCCAATGAGATTGCTCTCATTCAGCGCGCGATGGATATGACACTGTCTGTGCACAAAGCAGCGGCAAGTATTCTTTATGAGGGAATAACAACCACTGAAGTTGAAAGTTTTATCAATCAAGCTCACAAGAAAGTGGGAGCCAGCGGAAGCTACTTCTGTATTGTATTGTTTGGTAAAGCCACGTCGTACCCACATGGTGTAAAAGACCCACAAGTTCTGCAGCTAAACGATATGGTGCTGATAGACACGGGCTGTAAGGTGCACGGTTACCTCTCAGACATCACTCGAACGTACTGCTATGGCACACCAAGTGCCAAGCAAGTCGCTATTTGGAACAGTGAGAAGCGTGCTCAGCAAGCGGCTTTTGATGCTGCACAACTTGGCGTTAGCTGTGGTGATGTAGACAATGCCGCTAGGTTGAGTTTACAACACGATGGCCTAGGTCCTGACTACAACCTTCCTGGGCTCCCTCATCGGACTGGACATGGCATTGGTATGGACATTCACGAGTGGCCGTACTTAGTGAAAGATAACCCTCAGCCTTTGGCTCAAGGAATGTGTTTTAGTAATGAGCCGATGATAGTCGTACCGAATGAATTTGGTATCCGTTTAGAAGATCATTTCTACATGACAAATGAGGGCCCCAAGTGGTTTACCGAGCCTAGTCAGGAGATTGATGTACCTTTCGGTTAATCATCAGTATAACTAAGCAGGCTTCAAAAGAACGTGCGCTCCACAAAAATGGAGCGCTTTTGAGAACGCGTGATGCGTAATATCGGTAACTACTGTGATTGAACCGATTGTCTAGAAGCTAGGGCTGGTTTCGCTTCTGAACCAAGTGGCGTCCTGTTCATTATCTTGGCCTCTATAATCCCTAACACGAAAAATATTCCCGCGGTCGCTAGATAGATAGTAATCGCGCTATCGCCTTTAAAGGGGGCAAGTTCATGATCCCAGTTCCAAATTAATACTGGCACAATGCTGGCGAACCCCATTAAAACAGCATATCCACTGTTTCGAACAAATCGATAGATGAAAAGTGCAGCGTGACTCACTTGTCTGGCTTGTTTGTTGTTGAAGGTTAGAAAGAAAACGGCACTGTGTGCAGCGCCTATTAACACTAATGCTACAAAGAAAATGTCCATACGGTATGTCTCATAAAGGGTATTTCCCATTACCGCCTCAACACTAGCTGCAAGAATAAGGACAACTGCCACACGTACTACAAGCTCTATTGCCACAATAAAAAATGTAGGAAATTTCGCTAGCTCACCACCGTTCGCCCGCTCATTGATCTTGATTTGAAAGGCCCGAGGTGGCGACAATAACAAAAAATATAAGATGGCGTAGGTCACAAGATGATTTTCAAATCTATTCGCTCGAATCTTATTCATGATATTTCTCATTATGTACTCCTAGAGATCATGAGAGCGTTTAGGCGGATTAAGTTTCTTGGGCTCAAACCTAGCGGCATACGCCTTAAGGTCACGACGTAGGGCTTTCACCACGTTCATCGATACCACAAACACAACGCCTAAAAACAAAAGCAGAATAAATGTAATAGCCGTCCATTGCTTACGCGCTGGGTAAGACTCAAAGAGCGGAACAGTGGCAGGCTGGATAACTTCTAATGGATAGTTTGCTCGTGCATTAATTAGCGACTCAACCGCTAATTGCGTTTCAAGAAGACGAAAAATAGAGCGCTGAATTTCAGCATTCTTTATTTCGCTAAGACGCTGTTCTAGATAGCTTCGACGGCTTTGTATTTCTTCTAAATCGAGCCTGCGAAGATACTCATTGAATGAACGCACAAAGGCATTAGCAAGCTGGGTAGAAAACTCAGGCGACTTTGATGTGATGCGAATATTGAGTAAATCGGTTTTTTTATCCATAAACACATAAAGCGCATCTGACTTAAATTTCTTAACCGCCTCTCGCATATCGGGCTCAAAGCCTTCAATCCATTGTTGTGTTGTCGCGTCCCAGCTTTCTTCGTACAGCCACTGCAATAAGTTTTGCTCGTTAATAAACGCACAGATATAGCCAAACGAGTCCATTCTAGCCAGCAAGCGCTCTCTTTCATTCGCCTGTATACCATCAATAATGAAGTCGTATTCTAAGACGCCAATAGTGTTTACGCCTCGGTAGTTGTTTGGCTGAACACCACCTGGATCTTCACTGATATTGATGGCGACGGTAGCTTGTGATGAATAGCGGTTATCGAGCATCAGTGATATGCCAGCTACAATACCTGCCCCTAAAATAGCCACCATGGCAATGCGAAACTTGTAGCTGAAGAGTTGATGCAAGAACTTCAGCAGCAACTCGTATTCAGCAACATGTTGGCTTT
Organism: Alteromonas gracilis; assembly: GCF_036870955.2. Taxonomy (GTDB): domain Bacteria; phylum Pseudomonadota; class Gammaproteobacteria; order Enterobacterales; family Alteromonadaceae; genus Alteromonas; species Alteromonas gracilis_A. The sequence continues at coordinate 3,626,388 of NZ_CP145482.2, read as the reverse complement.
CATTATTTTTGTTAGCCATAACGTCCTTACTCCAACTTCTAGTTCATTAGGTTCGCGATCATTGCAGTAGCGATAATATTCTTATAGAAAATATCTACCCACTTCTCGACTGACTCGCGACCATTAATGCGATCAACACTTAGCGGAACAAAGATGGTTGAACCAGGTGTGACTTTTACATTGGCAGGAGAGTTAAACCAGCCCCACGAACTTGTACTTGAGCGAACCGACATTACCTCGCCATTGGCTTGCACAATGTACGCATGCTCGTACTGACCAAGCTCTTTTACACCACCGCTTAGGCCAATATAGTCGAGCGCGGCGCGGTCATTTCTGTATTTGTGTGAGGTAGGGAAGTACACCTGACCGATAACGCTGACATCATCTTGGTATTTAGGTACTAAAATACGGTCGCCGTCTTCAAGAACAATGTCAGACGATTCATCGCAGCGCGTTACTGCACTGTGCACGTCAACCACCATACGGCCTATTGCTTTTTCCGGCGACATTTTCTTCAGCACGTCGAATACATCTTTGGCGCGCTGATCTTTTGGCATTTTTTCATCTTTATTCACACCTTGCGATACATGCGAGTCAGCCAATAAACGCTCTAGCTGGTCAAACATTCTATCTAAGGCTTTTTGTTCTTTTTCGCGCACGCTTTCACGCAAAAACACGGTGCCGAAAAGGTAAGCATCTTCAGTAAAGCCGCCTACCTTTTGCATAAGCGAACAAAGGGTCTCTCGCTTATCAATGCGATATTTACCAGGGAATGTAATTTCCCCCTCAATTTCTACAAACTGAGGCTTTTGTACCCACTCAGGCTTGGTGCGAAGCACAAGGTGATCTTTAGGGTGTAAAATTAAATTGGTTGTGTCTAACAGCGGGTCTTTTTTAGTTAAGCTGATGGCGCGCGAATCGGTTCTGCTAAACTCGCTGTCCATCAACACCTGACGTGAAAGCGTCGCTGCTAAACCATAGGCTTCTTCTCTCATACCTCCAGCGGCGGCAATCAGGTCTTCTACACGCATACCCGGTACCATTGGATAAGCACCTGGGTGGAACACTGAACCTGACACTTGAACAATGGGGGCTTGTTGACCAAATTGCGTCTCGCGCTGAACGCGCTCAAGCGGTGTTTTGATAAGTGCAGCACGATCAAGGTCTTTATTGAACAAGTACACTTTATCTTTCGGCTGAAGCAGTGGATTGTGATCTTGTTTGTTGTTCATTGCATCTTTCAGTGAAATGTTAATGAAGTACAAACGGTCCGACTGCAAATCAGTACGTGCAAGTAATGCATAATCTAGGTCAACACCCGCTTCTAAACCACCGGTGTATTTCACCATATCCAAAAGGCGTGTACCCATTTCCAATGGATAGGTACCCGGATGTGGCGTGGCACCTTTAAAATCGATAATCTTTACAGGGCTGCTTGCCGTGGCTTCATTTTCTAGCTTTTTCACGACTTTTGATAGTTGACTCGCCCGTGGAGAATGCGTATCGAAAATAATGACTTGGTCACGGGGCTGAAGCGTTATGTTGTCGTTTGAATAACGGTCAGAAATGGCATTCCAAAGGTTAAAGTAAATAACTTCAGTGCGCTTCTCTTCGCGGTTTTCGCGTTGAATCATCGCTGAATCAAACTCTGCGCCTTGTCTTAGAATGCTTTTTGATTCAATAAGGTCAGAGATTTTCATCCCTTCAGACCATTGATATCCACCTGGCGTTAATACGTGACCTGAAAGTAATACCACGTCATCCATCTTATCCAATACTGGGAATATACGAATTAGGTCGCCGTTTTTGACAGCTGTGCTGTTCCCCTTACGAGCAAGATTGGCCTGCATTAAGGTGTACATGCCACTGTTTGATATACGCTCAATTTGTGCGTTTTTCGCATTAGCTGTTGGAAGCAGACCGCCTGCTAGTGACAGTACTTCTGAGACGTTTTTTTCTTTGGCTATTTCATATATAGCTGGGCGAAGAATTTCTCCAGCAATACCCACGGTTGGGCCAATAGGTGGTACGAAGATAAGGTCTCCTTGGCGCAAGTAAATATTAGCGCTGTCATCGCCTTTTAGCAGCAAGGCATACAAATCAAGTGTTGTGACCACTTTGCCTTGGCGTTTAACTTGAATATTCCGCAACGAGCCCGTGCGCTTTATGCCGCCGCTGGCCACTAATGCATTAATCAGAGTCGAAAAACCACTCACAGAGTAACTACCTGGTTTAGTGACTTCACCAACAAGCATTATTTGGATTGAACGGAATTCTGATAACGTCACAACTGACTTAATACCGATACGTCTTGTCTCTATTGCTTCAGAGATAGCCAGCTTCGCTTCTTCGAATGTTAACCCACTTACCCAAACTGACCCTGCATCAGGTATCAGCAGCATGCCTTCGCGAGTTACAGTTAAATCGTATTGAACATTGGTGGCAGCGAACGCTTGAATTGTGAAGGTGTCGCCCGGGCCAATCACATATCCATAGGGCACAGGCATGTCGGCAATCGGCGTAAACGTTGTTGCGACATTGGCAAACATTTCATAGCCAAAAAGCTCTAGCTTGCTTTGTACTCGCTGTTGCTGAATTTCTTCCTCTAGGGTTACTCGGTCGAAGCGACTGGGATACATTCTGTTCTAGCTGTGTTGGCGTGTTGTCTTGCGGCTCTCCGTCATCTTTAATGATGACTTGGAAGCTAGCGTTGTCTTGCTGTGTATTAGCCGTTTGAGCCGACATTATGGCTTCGCGACGCTGCTGGTCTTCAACAGTGGCAACACGCACGGTATCAACTTGTGCGTAGGTAGTATTCATCAACACACCTGCACCACACACTATTGTTACAATCGTCTTAAGTAGTTTCATATTCATGTCTCCCTACTTATTCCCTGGAAAGCGAGGGCATCCGCTATAGTCAACTATCTTGCCCATAGGAGTATCAGGGCAGCGGTCTTGGTAGTCATAAATGCCGTCGTTATCATTGTCAGCTGGCCCTTTGTACAAAACGGTTTCTACAAAATTTGCCATGTTGCTGGGTTGGGCAACCTTGTCTACTGCGTATGAGAATCCGCAGCTGTCAGCACTTTCTAAACGACTACGCGACAATCTGTTACCCACGCCAATAGTGTAAAAGCACAAACCAGACTGGCTTTGCGGCCATGCCACAGATGCCGACTCTGGCACGACTACATGTGCATTTGCAGTGAAGTCTGCGCGCTGGCGCATACGCATCACTGCGTTCTCAACGTTTTCATCGATTTGTTCCCACTCTGTCACCAGTACGACAGCCGAAGGGCCGTCCAATTTGCCCACTAGCTCTGAAACAAAGTCTAGTGCTATCGACAGCGTTTGAACCTCAATATGCTGCGAAGCGCGACGGGCACCTAGCTGCTTTTCAAGTTCTAGGGGAAGCAATGGCGCTACGCGTAAACGGGCATCAAGAGGCGCAAATGTTTGTGGGTCAACGGCGTCGTCATAGGTGACAATAGTGCTGCTGAATCGCTGGGTTGGCATGGTCTTGATAAAGCGGCGCACTACTTCCTGTGCGTAAAACTGCGTACTAAGGCCCCGAATGGTGTCGCTTAACGCTGAGCTCTGGTCAATGACAAACACAATGTGATCAACACGCGGTTGCAAATTAAATTGTGCAACCCGCTCATCTATTGGCATAGGATTGAAAATATGCACTGATTGGCGATACAAATTGGTGTCGTACTCGCCGACTTTTGCCATGTTATCGTGTTCAGGTACATGAACCAGATCTTCAGTCGCCATACATCCACTCAGCGCAATTGCAACTAGTGAAGCAACTATCCCATTTTTCCAGTTTTTCCATTTCATCAGATTAGCTCCAAAACGCCTCTCGTTACGCGCTACATCAATACTGCGTTACGCTTTAACTACATTAAATGTAGCAAGAACCAATCCCTTTCGAAGTTTAATGGCGATAAAAATCTTTTTCTTATGCCTATCCTCTTGTTTTTGTTGATTAATTAAAATCATTAGCGCGCGTGATGGTACGTGTGCAACCAGATCTGTTTTTCATTTTGCAAAAGGTGAAAACCTGCATTTTGCGTGGATTCTCAAAACAATTCGCAAAACGCGAAATATGGCCTAGTGTTGTTATAAGGTAAGTCGAGGGGAATCGTTGCAAATATCTGTAAATAAGGGATTTATGTGAAATAGTAGTGGTTGGTACAGATTTAGCTATAGTGTAAATACAGCACTTAGGAAGGTGAAAGGCCTGAGACAATCAAAAAGGAGTGTGCCAGTGCCAGATGTATTTATATTAGGTTTCACCAAATGCGCGACAACCAGTTTGTATAATCAGCTTATGCAGCACGACGGTGTGTCGCGTACTAAACGCAAAGAACCTCACTTTCATTTTGCGCAGGTTAGAGGCACGCAGTTCTCAGGCCCAGCAGATGACGATACGGTTAGTCAGATGTTTGTCACGGATGAAAATCAATATAAGGCGCTATATGAACCCGGTAAGCTTTCTATTGATGGTTCAGCCATGTCGATAGAAGACACTGACACACTCGATATTATTAACGCACAATATCCTAATGCAAAGTTCATTATTATGCTGCGCAACCCCATTGAACGCGCGTTTTCGGCTTATTCACACTTGGTAAGAGATGCCAGAGAGACACTAACTTTCAGGCAGGCTCTCGAGGAAGAGCTATCTGGCAAACGCGATAACCACCTTCCTATTTGGCAAAATATAAAGTCGAGTCGTTACGTTGCGGCTACACAATATGCACGTACGCTATTTGGTGACTAAGCTTCGGGTTATTGGTTATCAAGACTATGCGAAGAACAACCAGCTGGTAATGGATGAGGTTGCTAAATTCTTGGGACTGTCGGCAATAGAGTGGACGCAAGACTTTGCCAACCGCTCGGGCGTGCCTCGTTCTCCTATGTTACAAAAAGCGTTGATGCGTAAGTCGTTTGCGAAAAGTGCGTTTGTTGCCTTGTTTCCCGAGAAGTTCGTGACCTCGCTCAAGCGAGGCTTGATGGAGCGAAATACAGGTGAAAAGCCAACGTTAATTAATGAAGATAGGGCTTATTTTTCAGCGCTTATTGCTGATGAACGCAGCAAAATTATACCGGATACTGCTGATACTTCGCTGTTGGAGTCACTTTATTCGTTATGAGTGAAGCAAAACAAGTATCAATTGTGCCCCATATTTTGTTCACCATGTTCATATTGGAACTGTTCTTTTTGATGGTGAAAAAAATCAACCTTGCGTTGTATGGCCCGTTTGATTTGTTTGAAAAGCTGTTTCCCATTATTGCTATTGGTTTGTTGGTGGTGGTTATCAGGCCTAGGCTAAATTTTCAGTGGTGGGCAGCGCTGCTGTTGTACTTGGGCTATCTTGCTTATGGTGTGCTAATTTCACTCGCTAATCAAAAAGGCATGAAGATTATATTGGTACAGCTTTACCACGAGCTTAAGTTTTTCCCCATGATGATGCTATTTGCTGTTGCTCGAGTAGATGAAGTTTGGACGAAGCGAACGCTAAAGGTCATTAAGCCTCTAATGGTGTTGTGTGTGCTGCTGATCCTTTTTCAAGCAGGCGCGTCAGGTGCATATGACGCCTTATTTAAAAGCGGTGGACATTTTGAGCCTGGTCATTTGGGGGAAGGTTAGTGCCCCGGTTCGTCGGATGGTTTTGGCATCCAGGGCAGTCAGCGTTGTTCTTTACCATTGCAGCGGTGCTTATCAAAGTGGAGTACCAACGCGGCAATATTCGCTTTGGTCATTCGATGGTGTTTTTGTGTATTGTTTTTGTGTTCCTGGCCATTCAGCGTTTAGAGCTCATGCTGCTGTTTATGGCCTTAATGGCGCTAAAGGTACAGCGCGCTTTTAATTTTGATTATCGCTTTATTTTATCGTTAATCGTTTTTGCCTTCTTTACGTGGCTGATCAGTTTTTTGAGCATTGATAAAGACAATGCGTGGTACGTGCTTGAGAACTTCGAGTCGCCAAGGGTTATATTCTTAGTTGAAGCAGTATTCGAACTGTTTGATAGCAATTTTTGGGGCGCAGGTTGGGGCACCATTGGCAGCCATGCAGCTGCGGATGTAGCGAATGTTTACGAGTACAACGCCATGAAAGACTTGTGGTGGATAAAGCTTGGGCAATACTTTTATGACACCTACTGGCCGCATGTGATTGGTGAAACAGGTATTCCAGGTTACTTTTTACTACTGTTATCAATGACATTTATGGTGTGCGCGCTTAAACGGCCAGAAGCAAGCCTATTGTTATTTTTATTGTTATTAACCAGTGCTTTGTCATCAAATGCGCAGTCACTCTATCATCTGACCATTTTTGGTTGGTTTATTACGCTGCTTGAGAGCGATCCTAATGGTTGGCGTAACATGCGCAGCAAACCCGTAATAACTTCGTGATGCAATTGTTGTAGGAGAACAACTATGAACGATAACACACAGCGAAAAGGTGTGGCCATTATAGGGACCAAGGCGCGTGGCGGGATCCATGCGGTTATCGAGAACCACATTCAGGCAGGGGTGTATGACGATTACGAGCGCTATCTTATTGTGTCACACGATGATGGAAGTTTGTTTAAGCGCTTTTATGTTTATTTCAGCGCATTGGCTTCGCTGTTAGGTTTACTGCTAAAGGGTAAGATTTCAATTTGTCATTTACATGGCTCGCACAAGGGCAGTATTTACCGCAAGGCGCTTTTCATTTTTGTTTGTAGGTTGTTTAGCTGCAAAGTTATTTTCCATTTACATGGGTCGGTATTCGCTCGTACCTACGACAGTGCTGGTGGTTTTTACAAAGCACTGGTGCGCTACGTGCTGAATAATGCTGATAGCGTCTTTGTGTTATCAGAGTACTGGGCCAACTATGTAGGTGGTATTTCAAATAATGACGATATTCGGGTGATAAACAATTTTCCTTCTCCTGTCTTTGAAGCGCTTTATGAACAAAGAAGCTTTGAGCGCGGCGACACACTGAGCTTTTTGTTCTTGGGCTATATCGGTCAGCGAAAAGGTATCTATGACTTAGTCGATGCGATTGAGGCTTTAAAGCGCAAGGGCATTACCGGGTTCACTATCAAGGTTGGTGGAAATGGTGAGATAGATAAGCTAACTGACTTGATACAACAAAAGTCACTATCTGAGTACTTTGATGTTATTGGCTGGGTAATCAAGCGATCAAAAATATCAATTGATGAAAGAGGCTGATGTCTTGTTGTTACCTTCGCACAATGAAGGGCTACCTATTGCTATCCTTGAAGCAATGTCTGCTGGTTTGGCGGTGATAAGTACCACCGTTGGAGGTATTCCAGAAGCGATACCTGATACGCGTTCAGGACTGCTTATTGAACCGGGCGATAAAGATGCGTTGTCAGATGCTATTGAAAAGTTCATTACCGATAACGCGCAGCTTGCCGAGGCTGCTCGCCTTTCTCGTGAACGCTACGATAGCGCATATTCATCTGCGGCTAACGTAAAAATAATAAAAGATGTATTAGCCAAGCTGCTAAACAATGAGTTGTCAGCATCAAGATAATACCTTAGCGGGTATTGGAGCGCATAATATGAAAATAGATGTCTCTATTATCATTGCTGCTTTTAATGCTCGAGATACGCTCTCCCGCGCGCTAGATTCAGTATTGGCGCAGTCAAAAACAACGTGGGAAGTCATTGTTGTTGATGATTGCTCATTGGATGATACCTATGCCATTGCAACGCGTTATGCGAAGCAAAACCCTCGAATTCGCATACTACAAACGCCGAGTAACTCAGGACCCAGTGCGGCGAGAAATCTTGCGCTTAACAACGCCAAGGGTGAATATTTTACCGTGCTTGATGCCGACGATTGGTTTGCCATTAATAGAGTAGAAATATTGATTAGGGCTGCGCACAATCAGCATGCTGACGTTGTTGTAGATAGTTATTTCCTGGTAAAGCCTGCAACCACAACCTGCTATGCGGCTAAGCATACCGATCTTTGCCAGGCCAGCCAGACAATGTCCATCGATACGCCTTTTTTTATTGCCAAAGGGCTAGGAGCAACTAAGCCCTTGGTAAAAATTGCGCTGCTAAATGAATACAGCCTTTGTTTTGATGAAAGCATTAAAGGGGGAGAAGACCTATTACTTTACGCTCAAGTACTGATGAAAAGTACAAGGTGCCTGTTTATCAACCAGCCCACCTATTTTAGGACAGAGGCCCCTTATTCACTGTCACGAACAGACAGAGTTTCTTTTCTTAACGCGGTATTAAACGTATTCGCAACGTTGAATAAAACAATACATCAAAGTGCGAGCGACTCTACTGAACTGCAAGACGCTATTCGCTACAGAGAAATGGTTACCCAAGATGCGCTTGCCGCGGAAAAGTGGAAGCAATGGTTTATCACAAATGGGAAAGCGCCTTTTCCCTCTTTAGCCAGTATTGTCGGTCTTGTTCGACATTTACGGTACCGTAAAACGCGATATTCTATAAATGTACTATCATAAAGTAAGTCTTCGCAATCTGCATAAAAGCCCGTCGTAGAAGCTTTTCATTTTGCGAAATGCAAATTGCAAAATAATGTGAAAAAATAATAAGTGTTTGTATTTTATGTAAAATAAAAGTTGGCCTGAGCTTTGCTCTACCTCCAGTGTAGAAATTAATTGGTCTTAAACTGGAGTATTGTCATGAAACAGAAAAAACTTTTAGCAGTAGCATCTCAGGGCGGTCACTTAATTCAACTTATGCGTCTGAAGCCAGTTTTTGACCGTTACGACACTAGCTATGTTTCAAACCAGTATCGTGACGGTATGGGCAACAAGTTTTCTAAAGTCACTGATGCAAACGGAGACGAAAAGCTGAAGTTACTTATTCTGTTCGTACAAATGGCGTGGATCATGATTACGAAGCGTCCTGATGTGGTTATCTCAAGTGGCGCAGCGCCTGGTTTTTTCGCAGTCATGCTGGGCAAGTTTTTTGGTGCGAAGACCATTTGGATTGACAGCATTGCTAACGCAGAAGAGTTGTCGTTGTCGGGTAAGAAGGTAGGGGCGTTTGCTGATATGTGGCTGACTCAATGGCCTAACCTAGTACAGCCATCGGGCCCGCAATTTCAAGGGAGAGTTTTATGATATTTTTGACTGTAGGCACACAGCTTCCGTTTGACCGTTTTGTTGAAGCAGTAGATACATGGGCGGCCAAGCATCCAGATGTTGAAATCTTCGGACAGATAGGTGAGGGCGATTATCAGCCTAAGCATATCAAGTACTGTGCGTTTCTGGATGAGCAAGCCTACAAGCAAGAATTTGATAAAGCCTCGGTAGTGTTGGCCCATGCGGCAATGGGCTCAATCATTACTTCACTAATTGAATCAAAACCTGTGGTGGTTTTCCCGCGAAGAGCCTCGTTGGGCGAGCACCGAAACGAACACCAGTTAGCGACGTGCAGAAATTTCGAGCAGTTAGATGGCTGCTACGTAACTTACGATGTTGAACAGCTATATAAAACATTAGACGATGTCTCATCATTGAAAGCAGGATCGTTAGGCCAGTTTGCCAATACTGATTTAATGGACAGCATAGAGAGTTTTATTCTTTCTGACAGCTAAGCAAAGGACTCTCTTTATGGAAAAAGTGTCTAAGTGGCGACGATATTTCGCCGAGCCTCACATGCGCGAAATGTTGCTTGGCAGTGTGGTTGGTCTTGTGGTCAAAGTGCTTGCTGCTGTTAGTTTGTTTGCCATGAATGTCGTCGTGACGCGCACTGTTGGTGCCACGCAAGCCGGGCTGTTTTTCCTCTCTTTTACCCTTATCACGATTATCGCAACATTGGGACGTATAGGCCTTGACCAAGCGGTTGTGCGCTTTATCGCCAAAGACGTGGAAGTGTCAGCGTCAACACCACCTGTCGTGTCAGGCAATGGTGCGGCAGCGGGTAGTCAATTACAAAGCGTTTTTGCAAAGTCGGTTACCTGGACGCTACTGGCTTCTGTGCTGTTTGCCTTTATATTCTACGCTATAGCGCCTTGGCTAAACGACTACGTGTTCAAGCTACCGGGCTTTACCCCAGTGTTCAAAGTCATGTTGATCGCCGTACCTGTAATGGCAACCTATATCATCTATGCGCAGGCGCTTCAGGGGTTAAAGAAAATTTCCCAATCGATGGTGGTTTCAAGTGTATTACTGCCAAGCACAATCCTTTTACTATTGTTGTTGTCACCCGTTGTTAGAGCACAAGAAATTGGATCCTATTTTGTTATAGCCAGTGTGTTTACGCTCGTTATAGGCGTCTCTTTTTGGGTAACTTCTGTACCCAAGACTGCGCACAAAACAGAATTCCCCTCTTCGATACTTCGCGCCACATGTATGCCGCTATGGACAGTAGCAATAGTGCATCAAGTTATTCAGTGGTCGTCGCAGTTGATGTTAGGCATTTGGGAAGACGCGCAAGCCGTAGCATTTTTTGCTACGGCACAGCGCACCGCTATGCTAACAAGCTTTATCCTATTTGCGGTAAATACGATTGCCGCGCCAAAATTTGCCGCCATGCATGCGGCGAACGACATGCAAGGTGTTAGGCGTATGGCTATCATGTCAGTGCGCATGATGCTACTGGTTGCCGTTCCCACAACACTATTCATATTTCTTTTTCCGGAGTGGCTAATGAGTATGTTTGGCGAAGGCTTTAGCGCCGCAGCCACAGCACTTATGATCCTTGCGGCAGGCCAGTTTGTTAATATTGCTACTGGTTCGGTAGGCTACTTGTTAAGCATGACCGGGCTTGAGAAAAAAGTGCGTGATAATGTATTGATAAGCGGCGCGGTGAGCGTGCTGCTAGGCCTAATACTTATTCCCGTATATGGCGTTATTGGCGCTGCCGTTGCTTATGCATGTGGTGTTGCCTCGCAAAACTTACTGGGTGTCTATCAAGTAAAAAAACATCTTGGCTTTAATACCCTCTGTTTTTGGCGAGAAGCGTAGCTAAGTGCTTTTTATCAAGACAATTGCATAGTACAACTGGCCCTGCTAGCGTATCGATACTGTATTTTGCATGTAGATTCCCAACAATGATTGCCAAGCTAACTCGCCAGATTCTTCAATTCACTAGACGCCAACTATTGTTGGCTCTTTTCACAGGGTTCACTTTTACTTCTGTGGCAAATGCCGATGGCCTTTTGACAACTAACAGTAATAAAGGCGGGTCGCAGCAGAATATGTGGCAAGACGCCCCCTCGTTGCCTTACAAGGTTCAGGAGATTTATCCAGCAATTGTTGATGATTTTATTGTTGTTGCTGGTGGACTGTCACCTGATGTAGACCAAAACAAAATTGGTGTATCTTCACGGGTAGTAGTGTTTGATATTGCGCGTTCACAATGGCTTGAGGGGTTAGCGTTGCCTGAGCCTCGACATCACCCTATGCTAGTCACCGTTAATAAGAGACTGTTTGCGTTTGGCGGCTTCACCAAGGATAGCAAAGGCATGTGGCATAACAGTGTTGATGTTCTTGAGCTTGTAAACTTTGGTATCGATAACATTAAAAGCCAAGTTACTGGTGAGTGGAAAAAGGTTGCTATGCTTCCCGCACCACTGGCAGAAACGCTTTCAGGGGTTTACAACAACAAGGTGCATTTAGTCAGTGGCAGAACGCCTGAATCGATGGAAATTAACAGTCAGTGGAATGATCAACATGATGTAAGCTCCCACCTAATTTTCGACCCGGACACCCTATCTTTTACTCATGGCCCAGCTATACCGACTGCCCGAAACAGCGCATGCAGTGTTGTTGTTAACAACTCGCTTCACACCATTGGCGGCAGAACCGTAGCAGGCGGTAACTTGAACACGCACGAAGTGTTCAATTTTGCTACGCAAAAATGGGAAACCCGTTCCCCACTACCAGATGCCCAAGGCGGTTTGGCATGCGCCTCGTTGAACCATCGGATCTATGTATTTGGTGGGGAATATTTTAATAATGGCGGTGGCGTGTATTCAACGGTGTGGGAATACGATATAGCTCAAGATAAGTGGCAAGCGACTAGCGAAATGCCCAACCCCAGACATGGGTTAGGAGCATTAACCGTAGACCAAGGTATTTACGTCATTGGCGGTGCGCTTCAAGCAGGTGGTAACCAAACAAGCGCCCTTATGCGAATATTTACACCTAACTAACCTGAACCTATATCAGAGCATTACACTATTGCTTGAACGTAAAGGTAGTATTTTCGCTATGTTAATGGTTTAAGAAAGGCTATGAATTTAATAAAAACCTTACTGGTATTTGCTTCTCTTTGCTTATTGATTGGTTGTGTAGAAGTAAAGACTGAAGTTATTTTTTCTTGTAAATCACCAAGCCAAAAGTATGACGCCAAAATGATTGTTGAGCGTTTCGGTGGTGCTGTGGGAGGGAGTTCGTCTCAGATCATTATAAAGAATACCAAAGGTGAAGGCGCTAGGTATGAGGATCAGGTTTTTTTGTCAGAAGCCCACGCATCTTTGGCACTAGCGTGGAGTGATAACGATGAGATAACGATCTATTACCAAGAGCCCATTTTGGTTAAACATTGGCAAAACTGGTTTGATGCAAGTGTCGATAGGAAAGTGAATTTAGTGAGTTTCAGAGATAAAACCGAAATTGAAAATATAGCCTGCAAACATACAAATAGATAAAGGTAAGAAACATATCTTTCTTTAATGTCAATGGCTGGTCTCATCGCATAAAGGTTTAACAACAAAAAGCCGAGCACGAGTCTAACCCGGCTATTCCTTATGCGGATATCAGGTTAACTAAAGCTTGTAATTTATTTCGCTGTTACCCAGCGAACGCTTAACGGCAATTTTTTGGTTTTTGCCCATAAAAATTTTGATTTGGTTTATGGTTTCTTTGGCCAGAATTTGTCGTTCATTGGTTCCCCATACTTGCTGATACATACGTTTTACACGCCTATTCACATCAGGTGAGCGTGCCATAAGTTGAAGCGCTAACTGTTGCGCTTCCTCTTTGGGAGAGTCTGAAATTTTCGAAATAAGCCCAATAGACAGTGCTTCTTCAGGCGTAAGTTCTTCTGCGGTAATGGCAACACGTTTAGCGTGGTCAATACCCATACACTCTCGCATGCCTAATGTGCCCCCCATGTCGGGTATCAGCCCCCATTTGGCTTCTAGCACCGACAACGAGCTGTCTGGTGTGGCAATTCTATAGTCACCGCCTAACGCTATTTGCATACCGCCACCCCAACATTTTCCGTGTATTGCCATAATGACGGGAACCGGTAAGCGTCGCCAGCCAACACTGACTTGTTGGGCCAAATTGGGGTTGCCAGGAAGCCACTTCCACATCAGCTTTAGCGCGCTCTTAGGGTTTCCCATAACCGATTTAACATCTAAGCCGCTACAAAAGCTGGCTCCGTTGCCTGACACAATAACTACACGAACGGTTTTATCTTTTTTGATGCGACTGATGCAATCTGCAATGGCGGTAAACATGCCTTCGTTTAAGGCATTATGTTTGTCAGGGCGATTTAGCTCAACATGGGCAATGCCATTTTCGACGTGGTAGTGTAGGTAGCTCATTATTTTTCTCTGTCAGGCAATACAGCGTTTCAATGTTTAAAAATAAATGTACCCTAGTTCAGCCTTGATTGTCCCACATTCCTAGAATGTTTTTCTTTATGTCGGCAATAGCGCCTTTGGCTATTTTCTTCTCGCCTTCAGAAGCGGTGCGTTTTGGATAAAATACTGGCTCCATATGGGCGCATACGCTGTCGGTGAAGAAGCGGCTTTTTGCACCGTATACATGCTTATCGCCAAATTTTTGCTGCTCCGGTACCCAATACTTTAAAGGTTGAATAAGGCTTAACTCATCTTTTGCCCGAGTAATTGCCACATAAAGTAAGCGGCATATTCATTGGGAAAGTTGCCATCGGCCACATTGAGCACAAATACATTTTTCCATTCTTGCCCCTTAGCGCTATGCACGGTAGACAGAATAAGGTAATCGTCGTCAATAAGCGGCGCACCAGCCAGGTCGCCGGAGCTTTGCGGAGGGTCCAACGTAAGCTCTGTTAAAAAGCGCTCTCGAGAGGTGAATTGCTGAGAAATCATTGATAGCTGTTCTATGTCGCCATAGCGGACAAAATGATCGTCGTAGTTTACTTCCAGCAATTCTTTGTAAAACGTTGCTATTGCGCTGGTTTGTTCTGCCCACACTAGCTTGTTGCTGTGAATATCATCAAGCAAGGACGCTAAAGCCTTAAACGTCGATTTCGCAGACTCAGGTATGGCACAAGCGTGCAGCGAAGACAGCAAAAAATTTTGTGATTCAAGGTAACTAAACACTTTATCGGCAATCTTGGGTCCAATACCAGGTAGTAATTTGAGCACGCGAAATGCAGAAATTTTATGTTTCGGGTTGTCTGCCCAGCGCAGTATGCAAAGTACATCTTTTACATGTGCAGCTTCTAAAAACTTAAGTCCACCGTGCTTTACAAAGGGAATGTTACGCCGCGTAAGTTCAAGCTCAAGGCGATCGCTGTGATAGCTAGAGCGAAACAGTACCGCTTGCTGTTTCAATTCAATGCCTTCTTCGCGGGCTGCCAATATGCGCTCTACGATAAATTCAGCTTGTTTAACGTCGTTTTCAACGGTAACCCATTTAGGCTTAGAGCCAGCTTTACGTGCGCTATACAACTCAACTTTATAGCCTTCACTACTCTCATCTAACAAGGCATTTGAAAGCGCCAAGATTTGCGGGTGAGAGCGGTAGTTTTGCTGAAGTGATATTACTTTGCCAGGTAACGAAAACGCCGTGGGGAAGTTCAGGATATTATCTACGGTTGCTGAACGAAATGAGTAAATTGACTGAGCGTCGTCGCCTACTACAGTAAGCCCTTCGCCAGTCGGGAAAAAGCCTTTTAATATGCCTGCTTGAAGAACGTTTGTATCTTGGTATTCATCTACCAAGATATAGTCAAACTGCTTGCGTACCTCAGTAGCTATTGCCTCGACCTGAGCCATGTGAAAGCAATACAGCAGTAGGTCGTCATAATCCAAACTGACTTGTTCAATTTTAGTCTTGGCGTATTGGGAAAACAGTGTGGTTAGCTCGTCTTCCCACTCAGCGCAATAGGGGAAGTGGCTCTCAAGAATGTCGGCAAGGCTAGCTTGTGCGTTGACACAGCGAGAGTAGATTTCTAAGCATGTTTTTTTCTTAGGAAAACGGCGGTTTACGCTACTAAACCCGAGCTCATGACGAATAAGATCGAGCATGTCTGCACTGTCGTTTCTATCCATGACCGTAAAATCGGCCTGAAGACCAATAGATGAGGCGTGCTCTCTTAATAGCCGTGAAGCAATGGAGTGAAAGGTGCCCATCCAAGGTAGTGTTACGGGGTGATAGGCTGCTTGTTTTTCTCGTAAGGTTCTCTCGACAATGCGATTGGCCCGAGAGCTAAGCTCAGATGCGGCGCGACGCGCAAAGGTCATCAACAAAATACGCTCTGGCGCAACCCCCTTTAATATGAGTTGCGCTGTTTTGTGTGCAAGTGTATTGGTTTTGCCTGTGCCCGCGCCAGCAATGATAAGAAGCGGGTGATGGTGAGAAGGTTTACTCGAACTAAGACCAAAGGTAACCGCTTCTTGCTGCTGGGCGTTTAATTCTGATGTTAATAGCATAACGACTTATCCGAGTAATGAAGGATTACAGGATAAATCAAAACACTGTATGTTTAAACAGTTTTAATGTTCACGATTTCCTCATCAGTTTAAGTAAGCAGTTATGAAGAGCAGCTGTAATGCGATACACCGCCAGCGCCGAAAAACTCAAGTGGGCGTCGCTTGTAGAACTCCTGCTCTATTGCCTGCGTTTGTTCTTCATAGGGTTTACTTAGTATGTCTTGCAGGTAATGAACGCGCATAAAGTCGCCGGTTTCGGCGCGCTTGTATGCAGGCACGACAAGCCATTCTCGCCAAGTGTATTTGGGGTTGGTACGCCGCATTTGCGCCGCGATACTTACCTTGTCACCGCTGTTTTCAATCTGGTTTTGCCACGCACCTAGCCATGCTTTCCACTGCGATAACAACAACTCTTTCGGCGCGTTGTAGAAGCTTGGCGATAGGGCGCTAACATCTTTAGGAAGTGATGATAGTTCTCTAAAGAATATGGTGTAGTCAACGCCTGTGCGCACCATGAGCTGTAACAGCTCAATAAGTAACGTGTGATCGTATTGACTAAGCCCAAGTTTAGCAGCCCACATCCCTTGCATTTTGCTTTCCATCACCTCAGGGAATTCGTCCGCGACAAGTGACAGGGCGTTGGCTTCATCCTCGGCGCCTTCAAGTAGGACAGCCAAAGCACTACACAACATTTCAAAGTTCTTATGTGCGGCAATAGGCTGATTCAAAAACGAGAAGTGACGACCACCCCCTGTCCACGGTTGATAGACGGGGTCGAACATTTCACAAAAGCCAAAAGGGCCGTAGTCGAGTGTATATCCACCACCTGCACAGTTGTCGCTGTTGAAGTTGCCTTGGCAGTATCCCACTCTTACCCAGTGTGAAACTAAAGTTGTTAGTCGCTCTCGAAATGCGATGGCGAGTTCGACTACCTGCTTTTCAAAGGGCAGGGTGGTATCGATGTCTTCTTTGTATTCTCTTTCAATAAGGTGCGCAACAATGGCTTTCAATTCGTTTAATGCATTCGGATGCTCATGCCTGCGTGCGCGCCGCCCAAATAACTCAACTTGGCCAACGCGCAAGAATGAGGGAGCGACGCGGGTGGAAATCGCAACCAAATTTGGCACCATAACTTCAGGGTCTTGAGAGTCTGAACCTTCAAGATACCAGGGCCTGTCTACTGTTTCAGATTGCGACATAAACAAGCTAAGCGAACGGGATGTGGGTACACCAAGCGCATGCATATGTTCTTGAGCTAAAAACTCGCGCACACTTGAGCGCAGCACGGCGCGTCCATCTGCGCCGCGACAATAAGGGGTTCTTCCAGCCCCTTTTAGCTGCATTTCCCATCGTTTGCCGCTAAGTTCTACCTCTAATACAGATAGCGCACGTCCATCACCGTAGCCATTGCCTGTTTGAAATGGGCACTGCTGTGTATATTCCGTTCCGTAAATAGACAGGGCGTAACCCGTCGCCCAACCATATGGATGTATGTTGCTGTCAATATTAGACATATCGCCGGAAAACAGACGTTTGAAGTCATGCTCAAGCGCGAGGCTTTCGTCAAAACCAAGTTCATCAAAAAAGGCTTGGCTGTGAGCGACATAAAGCGGGTTAGCAATAGGCGTTGGGGTGACAGGTACATAATGGCCGCTAAAAACCTGACGGGGTTTGTGATCGTTACCATCTTCAGTTGCCTGCGGGTCAGCCGCTAGCGTGTTTAACAATGAGTAGTCGACATGCTGTGCCAGCTCATGCATGGTTTTTATCTTAACACTGGTACCTATACTGGTATCTGCGTTGGGCGTTTTCTTTGAATGCGAATTAGTGGCCATAAAGTGAGTTACCTTTCAAATCGACGAAGATATTTGTGAAAACATGCTCAAGGTATATTAATTCCAAGGTCTTTGAGTTTTAAGTTCTTCGAATTCTAAGTGCTTTGAATTTTTAGCGCTTTGGGCGTAGAACAAGTTGTCCTTGTTCAACATCAAGGCTTAAAGGCACGGAAGACAACAGGCCAATAACGTCATTGCTTGTGTCTAGTGCGTAAACTGGGTTTGAGGCAAGGTACCCATTGACTAGCATCATCATTTCACCGCTAACTGGTGCAATATTACCTCGGTAACCTCCTGCGTCTATTGTACTATCCAGCAGCGAGAGGGAACGAACGAAAATCGCCTTTTTTTCACTGTCATAGTAAGGCGTACCTTCAATCATCAAACTGACTTTCATTGGGTATTTAAACCCAAACGCACTGACTGTTGCTGTAGCTTTAGTGCCAAGTGAAACCACATCTCTTCCGTTAGGACCGATATCTACTGACAAGTCGTCCACGCTGAGTAAAAGCGGAATGTTAAGCCAAGTAAGCCTTTTTTTGTAATTGAACTAATTGTTCGTCTAGGGCTTGCTCTATTTCACTATCGGAAATACTAAATACCGACCACTGTGGTAGATTTGCGCAGCCATTTAAGAAAAGCACTGCTGTTAGCATAATAAAAAATCGCATTAATGTCGTCTCACTATTTGTCTAGTTCTTCGCTTGATTGCAGATTTGATTGTGGGCTAATACAGACGGAATTACCCAACTTTTCTTTGAACTGAGTACACATACGTTCAGCTTCTGCGTTTCGGCCTGTTTGCGAAAGCACTGAGGCTAGGCCACGTGTTGCTGGCCCGTCATAAGGAGCAAATGATAGTACGTGACGGTACCATATCTCAGCTTCATTCATATTGTTTTGCGCAACATATTTGTCACCAATAGCTGCGCCTAAGTTTGCGCGCCATGGTCTGCCATGGTTGGTATTGCCAACTTGCTCAAGGTTCATTGCATTGAGGGCTTTTTTGAAATAGCTGATTGCGTCAGAGGTGTGCCCTAAAATCTCGTGAACATCACCCATATTAATAAGTACATCCCAGGCATTAGGGTTAGCCTCAATTGCCATTTCATAATGTTGTAACGCACGTGCCAACTGATTTTGCGCTGATAAGACAAAGCCATGGGCTTTGTGTGCTTTTGCATTATATGGCGCGATGGCAATTGCGTTGTTTGAATATTGGTAGGCCCGTTGAAGTATTTGTTTGGCGTCATCGCTATCTAAACGGCCAGATACCAGCGCTTTTTCCAGGTTCATGGCTTTCCAATCAGCAGTATTACCTTGCGGTACTAATCGGATAGCACGCTGCACAAGGGCATTGGCGATCCCTGCGTTTGCCTGAACCGAGTCAGGGGCAGCGGCAAGTGCTTGCTGGTACAGCGTTAACGCCATTTCGTTGTCTGCGCGTGTGATGTGATGATAGTACTCATCGGCTTGGCGCAACAACGCAGAAACATGTTCTGTTGGTTGGTTTGGGCTGTGCTTTGATGCCGATTGGAAAGGCATGAAGAAAACAAGAATGCCAATAGCGATAGCAGCCGCCAATAGTCCAACAAGAGTATAGCGCTTAATCATGTTGGATTGAGGAGGCTGTATAGGCGAACCTGCCGTTGATTCGCTAGCAGAGTTGGTGGTTGTAGCTGAATCAGTAGCTAAATCAACAGGTGACTCGGTATCTTCTGAAGTGACACTTTCAATACTTTCCCATCGACAAGTTTTTGCAATAAGCCGATAACCGCGTTTAGGTAACGTTTCAATGATACTTGGCTTTCGCGGGTTATCACCCAAAAGTTTTCTCACTCGTGATACACAGCGAGCCAATGCATCTTCATTGACGACAGCGTTTGGCCACAGGCTTGCCAGCAACTCATCTTTTGATACTAAACGGTGTTTGTTTTGCGCCAATAGCAATAACAGGGAAACGCCAAGAGGGTCAATTCGTAGGTTTTCAGACGGCGTGCTAGGATGCTTTTGGTCAGCGCTGAGTTCACCTGTGTCTGTATTTATGACCCACTGGTTAATTCTAAGTAAATTTGAAGCGCTTGTTTTCATTTGTTTTTATCTTTTTTATTTTTTTTATCTTTTTGAACACCGAGTGGAAACTTTGTCAGGAAAATAGGAAGCTTTTGTCATGACTTGAAAGTGATAAGGTTTCAGTCTCACTGCGTGTTTACAACGTTATGAGTACGATTATGAATAAAAAATATCTTTATCTCAAAGCCCTTTCTGCTTTTCCTTTAATTACCTTACTGTGTTGTGCATTGGGTGGTAAAAGCGCAGTGGCCTCGGAGGCGGTAACGCCTTCTACAAACGATAACGCTAGTGAATCGCTGATCAGCAACGAGCTGGTTCGACGCGATTTTGATGTGCTGTATCAATCGTTGCTTGATACCCACTACAACCCCTATGCGTACGTCTCCAAAGATACACTAGAAAGCCACTATTCGTCGCTTAAAGCACAGATAGGGAATACACCTTATTCTCCATTAGCGGCGACCAAATTATTTCAAACTCTGGTTTCTTCTCTTAATAATGGCCACACAGAAGTCGACTTTCCAGTTTCATCTTACCTTGCTTATGCAGAAGCGGGAGGGACGCTTTTTCCCCTGGACCTGGCTTTTGAAAATGGAAAGGCGCTGATAAGAGCCAACTATTCAGGCAATGTGAGTATTGCAAAAGGCGCGCAGCTTCTCTCTATCAACAATGTCGAAATTAACCACATACTCAGCATTATATCGCCGCTGATTTCGGCAGAAAGGGCGTACTTTAAAATGGCCAAGTTAGAAGTGTTATCGTTCCCACGTTATTACTGGTACGCGTTTGGTGAAAGTGATTCCTATACCGTGAAAATATTAAATGAAGGCGTTGTAAGTACACACTCACTAAGTCCCGTTTCTGTGTTTGAAGGGTTTGAAGAAAAGAAAGATGAAGTGCTTAGAGCACAGCAACAACTTACTTTTTACGACAACGTCGCTTATTTAAACCCTGGGCATTTTTCAGGCGACGAAAAGCAGTTTAAAGCGTTTATTGATGAGGCTTTTTTAACGATTAACACAAAGCGCAGTAAAGCGCTCATTATTGATTTGCGATACAACGGCGGCGGAAACGATTCATTCAGTGATCATATGGTGTCGTATATTGCAGATGCTCCCTTCAAATGGAATGCGACATTTCAACTACGTACCAGCGAGCGCTTAAAAGAAGATACAAGGGAGCATCGTGACCTTGATAACCCATATTGGCAAGCGATACTTAAGCACGAAGTTGGTGAGCGGTATAGCTACGATTTTGATGAATATTCCCCTGTTGCCAAAAACAAGCGTTACAGTGGCGATGTTTATGTATTGGTGAATCGTCATTCCCACTCTCAGGCCAGTGTCACGGCGGCACAAATACAAGATTACGGGTGGGCAACACTAGTAGGGGAAGAAACCGGTGACTACCCAACGCTGTACGCTTCGCAGTTTCAGTACGCGCTACCAAATACTGGTATCACAGTAAAGATTGCCAAAGGATATATAGTGCGTGTTAGCGGAAGCGAAGCAGAACAGGGAGTTCAACCAGATATTGTTATACGCGACCATCTACTTGACGATGAAGACGAAATTCTTAATCAATTTCTAAATCGGCTCGATCATTAGTTAATCGCGTCAAGAACCTTCAATTAGGCCTTTTTTATCAAGCAAGGCGTCAATCAAAAACTGCATGAGCAATTTAACTTTAGGCTGTTGATGTAAATCTGGGTGGGTTAACACCCAGATATCATATTTTAAAATGGGCTCGCTTCCTGGAAGTCTGACAAGGTTTGGATTGGTATCCCCCATGAAGCATGCTGCACGCCCCATGCCGACCCCTTTGTTAATTGCGTGATAGCGCGAGATAATATCGTCGAACAGTATTCCAATAGGAACGTCCGGAAAAGGGGACTCCGCCAACCAGTGCGGCCATAGCTCGTTTTCAACGGGGGCTATCCACCGCCATTCAGACTCTGGCACCTCGCTGCAATAGTTTTTATGTGCATAGAAACACAGGCCCAGCTTGCAAAGCCGCCTGCCAATTAAATGCTCTGGCAGTGTATCGGCACCTCTTATCACAACATCGGCGTCACCTTTGTCCAGGTCGGCAAAGGCCGTTGAGCTTTTTATACGTAGTTGTATGTTTGGATAACGCTTTGAAAACTCGCCCAGCTCCTCAACCAGCAAAAATTGAGACATTGGCTCGCCCAACGAAAGGGTGATGGGGCCAGATAGCGAGCTGCTGTCTGAGTTGCTTAAGCGCTCAGAAACAAGGATCACATCCTCAACCTTTTTGGCAGTGGCAACCAAGTACTCGCCATACGATGTTGCTCTATATCCACCTGGTATTTTTTCAAACACCTCGGCATTGCGCTGCTTTTGCATTAGGGCAAGACGTCGTGCCACGGTGGTATGTGTGGTGCCCAAAGATATCGCGGCACCGCGCAGCGTGCCTGTGCGATGTAGCGCTAAAATCAGTGCATAATCATTCCAATCATTCATGGAACGATAATGCACCAAGGTGAATAAAAAATAAACCGTGAGGGTTTAAATTTCGACTGATAGAGTAAAGATGTTTCGTGATTAACGTGATAGTTAGGACGTGAAAAAAGAAGTCTTTTGAAATTGGAATTTACATATGTCTATGTTTAAAAATGGTTTATTTTGTTGTTTGGTATTGACGCTACTCCTTAGTGTTTCGCGGGCAAAGGCGCAGGAGGATGATGGCGCTTGGGTGGTTCATTTTTATCCGGGAACTGTTTTGCAACTTATCGCACCTAGGTGACAGACCCAGCGAAACGTGCGCTGCGAGATAAGTATTTTAAAAAAAACGCAGAAACGGCTATTGCTCACGGTTATCAACAAGACGGCGTGCTGGTAGTTGACGAGACGTTAATCGGCGATTTTTCACCTAATGTATTTGTGGTAAGTCACTGGTCGTCACTCAAAGCACAAAAAGCATTTCAGTCGTTGGCGCAATTCAAAGACGTCAAATCGTTGAGAAGAGAAGCGTGGGAAGAGCTTAAACTATACGATCACGAGCTAGATGAACCACTTACGCTAACATTTAAAAAAGATAAAACGTATACGCTCGCTTTTGCATGGGCTAATCCTGAACGCCCTAGTGATTACTACCGTTACATGCAGAGCTTACCCCCTTTGCTAGAAGAAGTTGGCGGACGCTTTGTTTATCAGATAAATAACGCAGTCATTAGTGCTCACAACCCAGACTCACTGCCACCCCAGCAAATCACTTTAGTTGAGTGGGATGCGCCTGATGGAGTGGAACAGTTACAAAGTTTGCCCGCATTTTCTGAGCTAGCGAAGCAACTACGCTCAGGTACAACGCGATTCGAGCTCCACAAGATAAGTCTTAGAAGGTGAATACATTGCGAACTAGCATTCCACACCTTGGTGCCAATAAAGAAACGAATGAATTCTTCGCTACCACCTCAGCACAAAAAATGACAATGTGAAGTGCATAAAAATATCTTTGTCTCTATTGGGTTAATGTACAACCGAAGGAAGTGCGACAGAATGCGTATCAGTTTTGCTATTGCTGTCTAGCCCAACAGTGCCCGCTTCTTCAACGAGTGCTGTCATAGCATCAATAATATCGAGGAAGTGCGCAAGTTGCGCAGGAGATAGATCTTTTGAAAGGTGCTCAATTTTATTGATAAGTTGCTTTGTTGGTAAACGCATGTGTCAAAATCTCGTTGTTTGTCTGATAATGTCGGCTTATATTTGCTTACCTTTCAATTTACTTGCCAAGTTTTAGCTACTTAACTGGCACAGTAAGTCGTCACTAAAATACATCGTCACTATCTTTGTTTGCTTTAAGATCCTAACAGTACAAAAAACAAAGGCGTTATAGTTGCCGATTGAGTTTATTTTTAAGGAATCGCCATGCCGCACATTCGAGCCAGAGGAATTGATCAAAAGACCTTAGAGGGTATTGCTGAAAAGATTGTTGTTCAAATTGCCAAGGTGACACAAACGCCTCATGATCATTTCACGGTAGAGCATATTCAAAGCGCATATATTACAAAAGGCGGTGCCTCAGAGGCCTATCCATTTATCGAGATATTATGGTTTGACCGAGGTCAGGAGACTAAAACTAAGGTCGCTGCAATAATAGATAACGCGTTGCGACCTGTAGTAGGTGAGATGACGGATATCACGGTATTGTTTTCAGACCTTCGCGGACAAGACTATTACGAAAACCGCGAACATTTTTAAGTCTATGAAGTTATCAGCAACATTAAAAAACCTAAGCAATGAAGCCGGTTTTTTGATTTCGTACAATAATCGAAGGTGTGTAACCTAGCGAGACCCTGCGCTAAATGGTACTGAACGTGACGCATGAATAGGCTGACCAGCATGCATATTACCGTGCTGATAATGATAGGCACCTGCTCTTTCGTTACTAGCTTGCTTTTTCATACCCACTTTGAAGCCGTGCATGAAATTATCTGCCATAGAAGACGGGCATACGTTAGGGTAAGTCTCTTCAGTTAAGCCAAGCTGATACCCATTGTCATAAGTACAGAAGTTCTTAATACCAGCCATGTACCCTTTAACAAACAGCGTCTCTTGTGTTTCATCTGTGGTTTGGTCACATGCTTCTACCAATGCGTAAAACTCTGTAGCAGGTTTTCCGTCTGTCGCAACAGTAAACCCAATTTCTTCCCATGAGCTTGACGTAACACACTGCGCTTTACCTAAGCATATTCGCTGGCATACGATAGGGGTGCGAGCAACATTAACGAAACAATAGCGATGCACCTTTTCGTACTTTTTAAAATCTTCATGTTCTTCATACTTTTCATCCTTAAAACAATGGCTTTCCATTTCAGCATAGCTGACTAAAAATTAAACGCAAGTGTTTAATGTTCGTCAAAAAGTGATTTGTTTCTAATGTATTTTCTCATGTAATGGTAGGTGATGGGTCGCAGTAACCAGCTTTGTAGCGACCGTAAAAAACGTTCATGGGTGGGGGTGTTTTCATAAATTTGGTCGTCGTGAAGCCACAGCATTTTTCCAACATGCCAAAAATAGAATGGAAAGGGAGGCATGAATGTAATGATGTCTAAGTCGCAACAAATTCGATAGGTTTTGTGGTGAAGCAAGTAGTGTTTAAACCAAGAACGGCTGCCGATGGCTGGCTGCCCAAAAGTGACGACGCGCTTCACGGCTTTCTTATTCATTCGCTCAAAATAATCTGCCACAAGTGTTGCAACAGCACCGCCCGACGAGTGCCCGATAAACGTAAACCGCTTTCCTTTTTGGCGTAAAGGCTCAAGTACTTTCACCAACAACTCGCGCATAGGTAGCGCTTCATCAATGGTTTTTGTACTTGAAAACATAGGTTGTGCTAAAAGCCTGCTAAAACCCCAATGAACGTAAAATGTTTTATCAACCTGTTTTATTTTCCACGGCAAAAAAACAAGGTTCGCCAGCCAGTCTCTAAGCCCAAGTGAGCCTCGAAATACAACAATTACTTCTTTCTTGTTATCAAGCCACAAAATTCTAACGCTCATGCGGCCATACTTATCAACTAATTGGCGTTCGTGAAAGGGCTCAAGAATTTGATGGTAGTGCTCTTCAGCATCAGGGTAGGCAAGTTGGCAAAGAATGGCATATCGTTCGTATTGGTAACGTTTTAGCTTTTTCATGAAATATGTCTATACATCTTAGCGAATTAAGACGAGACAAGCGCACTTTGGCAAGTGAATCGTAACTAGACCTAACCACTCACGTTAGCGCGCATATATTTCAGTCATATTACGTCTTTAAATACAAATATTGTTGCAGACACGGCTATTATTGATTTCAGCCTAGCTTGTCACCGGGTAGTAGATGCGTTCAATGATTTGCGTGAGACGTTCTGCATTTTTCAGCTTAGTGTACCATTCGTTAATCTCAGTCCCTTCAATCAAGCCTAGTATCGCTGCCAGTACAAAACCTCGGTGCACGTTGTCGCCACCTACATTGGTATTGGCAATCAAGGCACGTTTTGGCGAGCTCGCATAGTGATAGGCAAAATACAAAACGCTTGGCCAAGCATCGCTGATATAACAGGCTAGGTGAATACATGCGGCCTACAACTTCTATATCGCTTCTTTTTTTAGCGCTTAATGCTGCAACAGAAAAGCGCGCCGAACGTATTGCTATATCATTAATGATTTCAAGTACATCGTCGTCGTTTCGATGCATAAGTCTTACGATTAATTCAACGTAAAAATCGCAAATTTTGGAGAGAGATTCATCGGGGTGGGTGAGGTGTAAATGGCGACGAGCAACAGACTGAATATCCTCAGTGCTGTAACCTTGCGCAGCTTGCACAATCACAAGAGGGGTAACAGATACCAAGCCGCCAATTGAAGCCGTATCGTGTGTTACCGCACCGCATTTTTCGGCAGGCATGCCTTTTTCAAGGTTGGCAAAAAAGCCTCGATGATAAGACTCTGCATAGGTATCGGGATGTAGAGGTACATCAGCACACATGAAGGCAACATACTGCTTTAGAAAATCGTCCACCTGATATCCTTTCAACGCGCATTTCAGGACAATCTCGGCACAATGGGCATTCAACGTATTTTCACCAGCTTTCATATTGTGGTGGTAGTGACGGTTCGCCGTATTCCAATATTGTCTTCTACCCTTGAGAATAACATCACCGACAATCTCTTTTTGATTCATACCTTGTTTAGCGGCTCTCCCTCCTTGCTGAGTTGAGTGCAGCGACATAATGGAAGAAGGATGGAAATCGGGGGCGTCCTCGAACTGCTCAATACCAAGAGGAAATGCGCGGTATATGTCTGCAGGATTGTAAAACCAGTGAACGGGCATAGCCAGAGCATCGCCAATAAACGCATTTTTTAATGACGCAATTGCTCTTGTTTCGGGTAATGATGGCATATTATTCAATCTCATATTTATCGAAAACGGTGTTCATCGCGTCAGTTGTATCGACACGTTATAGAATGAGATTTACGTTTGTTAAAGAGAAAGTGATCGCTTAAAGAAGTGTTAAGTGAAGTAAGGAAGGATTAAAAATGCTGGCGAGTGTGACATCACTCGCCAGCATAAAGGAGTGCTGAAATTTATTCGGCGACGAAATCGTCAAATGACTTTATTTCAACTTTACTTTTTTGTGCTTCCAACAATGTATTTAGTGCAGGAATCTCAGACTTTTCCATTGCTTGGTAAGTGCGTTTGGCTTTATCAAACATGCCTTCTAGCAGCTCAAGGTTTTGCATCTCAGACTTCGAAGGTGCCACAAAGCTTTGCGTAATTTTGCTGTATAAATCTGCAATCTTCTCACGCAGCTGTGGTTCGGCTGCACCAACGTAGTTGTCACCTGTGGTGATTACTAAGGTTTCCTTTAGTGCCATTAGTTTATCCGCAATTTCTTTAACCTCTTGCGACTCACTGCCAGCAGCTGCCTCAAGGTATTGGTCAACTTGATAAACAAGATAAGCTAAGTCTTGCGTCATGTCATAAAGCTTCATTGTGGTTTTCTGAAGCTTGCGACGATCGCGCTTAGACAAGGCTGAGTTCGGGTCGTTTTTAAGCGTCAGCGTGCTTTCAAAGGTCTCTTTGCCTTTGGTTAATACCACTTTGTACTCACCTGCTGGTGCCGTCGGTGCCGAGAATCCGCCGCGAGCAAATGTCTTACCGGTAGCAATTTTAGGCGCAGGTAAATGGTAATCCCATGTGACTAAGTTAATGCCTTTCTTCTTGCCTGCTGGTAACTCTTTGACTAGCTCACCCTCTTCGTTGAAGATCTCAATCTTCATTTTTCCAAAGATGTGCTTTTTCTTCATGTAGTACGCGATTTTCGCATCGTTATTAGGGTTGCGACCGACAAACTGTGTCTCGCTGCCAAAACCACCAGCCCCAAAGCTTTGCTCTTCGTCAATAATGGTCGCTGACCCTTCATCAAAGAAGTGAAGTTTCTTCGCCATTACCTCGTCGTTTAATTCACGAAGCGGAGAAATGTCGTCAATGATAATAATACCGCGACCGTGCGTACCCATTACAAGATCATTAGTGCGCTCTTGTAACGTAATGTAGTGCACCGCTGTTGCAGGCATATTGTTGGTGAATCGTTCCCAAGTCTTGCCGCCATTCATGGTTACGAATAAGCCAAATTCAGTCCCCAAAAACAGCAAGTCTGGGTTTACGGTGTCCTCTTGAATGTTTCTGGCAAAGCCTTCAATCGTATCATTGTGAAGGGCTGTCCAGGTTTTACCGAAATCTTTCGTTTTATAAACGTAAGGCTTCATATCACCTGAAGTGTGACCCTCAAACGTTACATACGCCGTTTTCTTGTCATGTACACTGGCTTCAATGTGCGATACCCAGGTGTTTTTCGGTAGGTTAGGAACGTTGTCTATAACATTGGTCCATGACTTACCGCCATTTTTAGTAAGCTGAACGTTGCCATCGTCTGTGCCTACCCAAATGATGTCTTCGTCAAAGCTAGACTCAGCAATGGTGAAGATAGTGGAGTGATTTTCTGCACCAGAGTTATCCATCGACAAACCGCCAGATTCCGATTGCTTTTGCTTTTCGGGATCGTTGGTTGTCAAATCTGGTGAAATAATCTTCCACGTATCACCCATGTCGTCTGACACGTGCAAGAACTGGCTACCAATATAAATACGATCAGGCTCATTAGGGCTTAGCGTAATTGGCGCGTTCCAGTTAAATCTGAACTTAGGTGTACCTTCAATTGGCAATGGTTGAATAGTTTTAATCTGTTTTAGCTTGGTGTTGTAACGCCATACGTTTTCAGCACCTTGCATTTCAGAGTAGATAACAGGCTTGGTTTCATGCTTTAGAACGCGGAAACCGTCACCAAAGCCAACACTGTTCCAATCGCTTGCTCGGATACCGCCAGCCGACGCAGACGGGCCGTACCAGCTACCGTTGTCTTGCAAGCCACCGTAAATATTATACGGCTCTGCGTTATCTACGCTTACGTGATAGAACTGAGATACAGGTATGTTCTCTACAATTTCCATCGTGGTGCCGCCGTCCCATGTACGGTAAATACCGCCGTCAGTGGCGACAAACATCTGATCTGAATCGTTAGGGTCAAACCAAATGTCGTGAATATCAGAGTGCATGGTACCCATGTTTCTGAAGGTGTTACCGCCATCTCTTGAGATTGAACCAAATAGGCCACCTTTCACAAGGATGTCTGGGTTTTTCGGATCTACCGTGATGCGAGAGAAATAGAAAGGTCTTACTACTAGCCCAAAATCGCTATTAAGGTGCTGCCATGTTGCGCTTAAGCATCATTTGAGCCGTACAAACCTTTTTCTTCATCTTTCTCTGTTTCAAGTACCGCGTAAAGTCTGTTCGGATCAGAAGGTGCAACGGTTACGGCAATTCGACCAAGCTTTCCTTCAGGGAAGCCTTGATGGATTTTATCCCATGTTTTACCGCCATCATTTGACTTGTACAGGGCACTATTAGTACCCCCAGAGTTGAATGACCAATAGGTGCGTCTAAATTCCCACATTGAAGCGTAGAGAACATTAGGGTTTTGAGGGTCCATGATAAGGTCAGCACAGCCTGTCGTTTCGTCTACGTAAAGCTGCTGTTCCCACGTCTTGCCACCGTCTGTTGATTTGTAGACGCCGCGCTGCTCACTGTCACCCCACAAACCACCCAATACACCAACGTAAATTTCGTTTCTGTTTTGCGGGTTTACGATAACGCTACTAATTCTTTCAGAGCCTTCAAAACCCATGAGCTCCCAGTTTTTACCGCCGTCATTAGTGCGGAACAGGCCGTCACCAATCGATACACTGTTGCGCGTCCAGATCTCACCTGTACCAACCCATACGGTATTGTCAGGATCGCTCGGGTCCACCTCGATAGCACCGATAGACTGAGGGAAATCTTCAAATATAGGCTGAAAAGTGGCACCACCATTCTCAGTTTTCCATACACCGCCGCCTGCTGCGCCAGCGTATAGCACTCGGCTATTCGTAGGGTGACCTTCGATGTCGCCAAACCTGCCACTCATAAGCGCTGGGCCAATGTGACGTGCTTGTAAGTCGCCAAATATTGGGCTGCCTTTTGCTTTGTCAGCAGCCAGTGCAGGTGCACTGGTTGCTGTCGTCATAGCAATAGCTGCTGCCAACACCCAGCGTTTTGGGAGTTGATTCATGGGTTTATCTCCTTATAAAAAACAGTTTACTGTGCAGCTGGGAATGCGAAAACGCTGTCGTCAATCGTAGGGTTTAGCTCAATTTCATTGATAACAAGCGGTGATGAAGCTGCAGGCTGTCCTTTGATGCCTTGTGTCATTGAGAATGGGAAATAAATACCTTCAACTTCTTGATAGTCGCTCATTTTCACTTGCTGAACTTGGCCTTTCATTGGGCCTGAATTTACTTCACTTTCTACCATAACCAAGATCATTGTTTCTGCGTCAAAGAAGTAGTATTCAACAGATGGAATCTCTTCACCTTCAACCGTGATTGGCTCTTTAGTTAGCTTAACTTTATACGCATCTTCGCCATCTACACTTTCTGTGCCCATAAGTTCAGCTTGATAACCCTTTTCATCGTAATCAATCAATGAATCAGGGAAATCGTTCATGTTTAGCTTCATGTTTGCGGTTTCTTCTGCCTGAGCTTTTTCTGCTTTCATGGTCATGAAGTTAGTATTCCATAGCGTCTCACCGTCAAACACGCCTTGCATGATCTCTTGTCCCTGCACGGTCGCTTTGGTGTATTGCTTGCCCGAAGACTGCTGAACAATTTCTAAAGGGAACTTCATTGGACCTTGTGATACCTCAGCGACAATCTTGATGCCTTTCATTGCTTTGAGCGCATCTTCACCACCAATATTTTCATGGTAAGTTGTGATGATTTCATCTACATCGGTAGCATGCGCCACTGAACCAAATCCAAGTAAAAGTGCTTAAGCATTAGGATTTTTGCAAATTTCATATCTATTTCCTTGTTTGTGTAAAACTTAAATGTATTTTCAATACTGAGGTTTTAGGTTTATTAGCATTAGTCGTCTAAACGCTAAAAAAATTACAGGCAAGCTCAATAAACGATTTACTGTCTGATGACGCAGTATATTGAACACCATTATTGTTACACTATCTTAAAGTGTAAAAAAAGTGTGACATTTTGTTTCGTGCATTAGAAATGCCATGTGTTTTTATGTGTTATGTTGTATCACTGTAGAGTGTTTTTTAAACGACAGACAGGCTAACCATCAGGAATGACAATAATGCCAACATCCAAGCCCTTTTCTAAAAATATGGCTTTATGCAGTATTGCTGCAGCGCTCATCTTTGCACCAAGCGTAAATGCAAAAACAAAAAGCGAAGAAACTAACCCGCTAGCCAACATTGAACTTCGCAATATTGGACCAGCCATGATCTCGGGCAGAATTTCTGATTTTGCTGTAAACCCATCATCGCCCAATGAGTTTTATGTCGCCACGGCGTCAGGCAATTTGTGGAAAACCACTAACAATATGACGACATGGAAGCCGCTGTTTGAAAAAGAAGGCGCGTATTCGATTGGCGTAATTGAAATGGCACCCTCTAACTCAAACATTTTGTGGATTGGCTCTGGCGAGAACAATGCGCAGCGTTCGGTGGCCTATGGCGACGGGGTGTATAAGTCATTAGATGGTGGTAAAAGTTGGAAGAACATGGGGCTTAAAAATTCAGGCCACATTTCTCAGATTTGGATAAACCCTGATAACGAACAGCACGTTCTTGTGGCGTCTCAAGGGCCGCTATGGAGCAACGGTGGCGACAGAGGGCTTTACAAGACCACTGACGGAGGCGAAACCTGGACCCGCATTCTTGAAATCGACCAATACACGGGGATCAACGAGTTTGTTGTTGACCCAAATAATCCTGACAACATAGTTGCAAGCAGTTATCAGCGTCGTCGTCATGTATGGACATTGATTAATGGTGGCCCTGGTAGCGGTATTCATAAGACGACAGATGGCGGCAAAACATGGAGCGCCATCACTTCTGGTTTACCCAAAGATAATATGGGAAGAATTGGTATTGCTATGGCACCGTCGTCACCCGACATGTTGTACGCAATTGTTGAGTCGAATGACAAAGAAAAGGGCGTGTATCGCTCTACCGATTTTGGTCAGACTTGGAAGAAACGTTCAGGCCATATGACCAGTAGCCCGCAGTACTACAACGAGTTGGTTGTCGACCCGCACAACCCAGAACGCGTTTATTCTTTAGATACCTTTACGAAGGTGTCTGAAGATGGCGGTAAAACCTTCCATTCATTATCAAATGAATTTCGACACGTTGACGACCACGCGCTTTGGATTGACCCCAATAATACCGAGCACTTGCTTATTGGAGGCGACGGCGGAGTTTATGAAAGTTGGGATCGCGGTCAAAAGTGGCGCTGGGCAAACAATTTACCCCTTGGTCAGTTTTATCGAGCTCAGCCTGACAACGCAGAGCCTTTTTACAATGTTTGTGGCGGAACGCAGGACAATAACTCATTGTGCGCGCCATCACGCACTGATGTTATTCACGGTATAACCAATGCCGATTGGAACATCGTTATTGGTGGTGATGGCTATAAGCCACAAATAGACCCCAATGATCCCAACATTATTTACGCGCAATATCAGTATGGTGGCCTTGCACGCTACGACAAGCGCACCAGGGAACGGGTTTCAATTACGCCGCACCCTAAGCAGGGTGAAGATGCCTACAAATGGAACTGGAATACGCCATTGCTTTTAAGCCCACACAACCCTACGCGTATTTTCTACGCAGCTGAGAAAGTGTTCCAGTCAGACGACAGAGGCGAAAACTGGCGCGTTATTAGCCCAGATTTAACGCGCAAGCTGGATCGCAATAAGCTTAAGGTTATGGATCGCGTGTGGAGCGTAGACACTATTGCCAAGAATGCATCTACATCTATGTACGGGTCGATCATTGCGCTTAATGAGAGCCCAATTAAAGAAGGGCTTTTGTACGTTGGTACCGATGATGGGCTTATCAGTGTAAGCGAAGACGGCGGCAAGAACTGGCGCACAGAAGACAGTTTTAAAGGTGTGCCCGACATGTCGCTGGTGGAAGATATTATTCCATCGTCACACGATGAAGACGTAGCCTATGCCGTATTTGATAACCACAAGCGAGGCGACTATAAACCATACGTGCTTAAAACGACCAATAAAGGTAAAAGCTGGCGTCTTATCAGCAACAACCTTCCTGAGTGGGGCTCAGCACATACCATCGCGGAAGATCATGTAGACGCTAACCTATTATTTGTGGGGACTGAGTATGGCTTATTTGTAAGCCAAAACGGTGGTAAAAGCTGGTCTCAAATGAAAGGAAAGTTCCCGACGATTTCTGTACGAGATTTAGAAATTCAGCGTAGAGAGAACGACTTAGTCGTAGGGACATTCGGTCGTGGAATTTATATTCTTGATGACTACACACCGCTTCGCACACCTACCAACGAACTGAAAGACAGTGAAGCAACGCTGTTTCCGGTAAAAGACAGTTGGCTATACCTTGAGGGATATCAATACGGCGGTGAACGCAATGGCTCAAATGGCAATGCATTCTACAGCGCAGATAACCCAGCATATGGTGCTGTTTTCTCTTACTACTTACGCGACGGTTATAAGTCGATGCAAGCATTACGACGTGCTGAGGAGAAAAAGATAGAAAAAGAAGGAGGGGATACCCCTTACCCTTCATGGGATACATTGCGTAAAGAGGACCAAGAGGAAGCGCCAACGGTTTTCCTTGAAGTTAAAGATAGTAATGGCAACGTAGTGCGCCGAGTGGATGCAAAAGCAGGAAAAGGCTTACATCGTGTTGCGTGGGATATGCATTATCCATCTTCGGCTCCGGTTAACCTTAATAAACCATCTGGTTATGTACCACCGTGGGCAGTTCCGCCTAAGGGGCCAATTGCGCTTCCTGGTGAATATACGGTAACGCTAAAGAAACGTCAGTTTGGAAAGCTGACTACCTTGTCTGAACCACAGTCTTTCACACTGAAACTACTTAATAACAGCCCAGAGATTGCGACAGACAGAGCAGGACTACTTGCCGTTCAGCAGCGAGCTGCCAACCTTTTCCGCTCGGTACGCGGAGCGTCAAAAGCGCAAAATGAGCTTAAATCTCGAATTGCGCATTTAACCGAAGCCGTTGATCTAACGCCGTCGGCAACAGAAGAGCATGCTCAACAAGCAAGAGCGTTGGCTGCGCGCCTAGTGCAATTGACTACATTGCTTAATGGCGATGCTACAGTGCGCGCAAGACAAGAACCTGTACCATGGTCGGTATCGGGAAGAACGTCTAGCTTGTACTACGCCATAAGTGGCAGTCAAAATAACGTCTCTGGTAATCACCTTGCGTCATTGGATATTGCCGAGGCTGAGTATACGAGAGTGGCCGAACAGCTTAAGTCTCTTGAGCGCGATGTTTCTGCTCTAGAAGGGGAGCTTGAAGCTGCGGGAGCGCCATGGACGCCAGGACGCATCCCCACTATTGAATAGATAAAACTGAATGGGGCAACACAAGCTCGTTTTACAAGCTGGTGTTGCCCCATCATCTATCATATCAAGTCTTAGTAACGCTATGTGCAACAAGCGCAATTGCGTTTGTGCTTATCCATTTTTCCTACGCCAGGGTTGAACGTGTTCGTCGGATCAAGCCTCTTGTAGAATTGCTGCAGGGTTTGTTCTGCTTCATATAGATGCCCCACATTATGTTCTGCAGGGTATTTGGCGCCTCGAGTATCAAGTAATTCAAGCATTTGCTTTTTGACTTTTACCGGGTCTGCACCTTTTTTCAGTATGTAGTCTTGATGAAATACATGGCAAAAGAAGTGACCATAGTACAAGCGTTTTTCAATTTGGTCGTTGATAGCATCAGGTAGCGTTTCCACCCAGTCGTGATCGTTTCTTCGCAATGCAATATCTAGCGCTAAAATATCACCCACAGATTTCGATTTTACGGTTTGATAACGCACTGCTGCGCCCGCTGCCGCAAACCGGTGAAGATAAGCGCTTTGTGCCTCTTCAGCCGTACATTCAAAGTAGCCGCCTCGTTCTTCATGACCGTCAAAGTAGTCTTTAAGCAGTGTTTTTGCTTGTTCAATGCCTTCATCACCCATCTTCAGAATAAGGTGATGTTCGTATTTCTGGCGGTAATCTCGCATGCGTGCCGGAATATGGTCGGGTAGAAGTCTAGACACTAACTGCAATGCACGGTCAGAAAGGTATTTTGGCAGGAAGTTCAACTTATTTAAGTAAGCATCAATTCGTCCTTTCATGGCAAACATTTTTGGCAACTGGTCAGTGCCTAAGTGTTTAACACTTAGGAATGTATCTTTGCCGTACTCATCTGCAATGTCGAAAACGTCTCTGTGAATGTATTCTCCAACGTCAGGTAGAACGCTGAATTTACTTAACATTTCTCGCCGTAAATAGGTAAGAGTGGCGGGGTCGTTAGTGCCAATGTAAAAGCTGCATTCTTTTTCTGGTACATCAAAGGTATCTAAGCGAACGGCAAACACCGCTATTTTACCTAGCGCAACCACTGGCTTCAAACAGGCGGGTTTCATCAGCGTTGAATCGACTGGGCGTGTTTGCATCGACATCTCTAATTTTTGTTTCATAATCGCGTGCAGATGCAGGAACATCATAGCTACCTTCGTTAATACTGTAATGGCCTTGCTCAAGGTTCGAAAGTATTTCCTCTGGCGATGAGCCAAGCTCTAGCCCCAAATGATTAACTAGCTGCAGTTCGCCTTTTTCATTGACCCACGCATAAAGTGATAGCTCGGTATAGGCTAAGCCCTCGTTTAACAAGCGCGCCACCAGAATTATTAGCTACACCACCCACAATTGACGCGCCTAAACATGATGACCCAATGACTGAATGAGGCGCACGCTTCAACGGTTTTAGGGTCGTTTCCAATGTATGAAGTGTAGTACCCGGTAAGCTAATGATCTGCTTACCATCGTCCAGCACAATAAGTTTGCTCATCGCAAGCGTATTGATAACGATAATATCGCGGTCGTAGTCATTGCCACTTGGTGTTGAGCCTTCTGTAAGTCCCGTATTAGCAGCTTGCATAATGATGATGCAGTTATTGGCCACGCACACCTCTAAACAGCGCCAATAGCTAACAAGGTCTTGCGGAAAAATAACAGCAAGTGCGCTGCCGCCACCTGAACGCCAACCCGTACGATAGTGTTCTGTCTGCCTGTCTCCAATAGCCACGTTATCAGCCCCCAAAATGCTAATGAAGTCCTTTACAGCAGGGTGTGAGTGCATGTGCTTCGATCTCCAACTTCCTTATATGTAGACAAGGAATGTACGTTTACTGCTATGAATAGCTGTGTTGATAATCTGGCTCAACAATGTTGAGCGTTAAGGGCACTACTATGCCTGTCTTGACAGCGCAGTATCAAGTCATCGCAGTATTTTCTGCATGTGTTTCAATCTAACAGTAACCAATCGAATGTCGTGTTGTCTTCTACTCAATAGATGCAAGAAATAGTGCCTTGAGCACATTTCTTTATTGCAAAATTATTTGAATTTGCAATTCGCAAATCGAAAATTGCATCACTCCAGAATGATAAAAAACAAAACAAAAGATCGATTTCATTTAATTTTTTAAATTCGTAATTCTTTGTTATATATGGGATAAAAATTTATTTTGAATGTTTTTTGCTCTTATCCATCTGGCTGGCATACAACTTGAAATCTCTGTAATCACTTATCCTTGATTGCGAGTAGTCCGATGAATAAACAATTTAAGCCAGCAGTTGCAATGTTATTTGCATTCTCATCTTGTCAGGTAGCGGCCGATGCATTTGATAGCTGTCCTTCACAAGCTTTTTTAATGCAAGACACCACAGCGCAGCTGTACGGTGTTAATTTAGTTACCGGAAACGTTGATTTACTCTCGAGTAATCTTGGTACAAATAATCGTATCAATGGTTTCGGTTTCAGCAAACACGATAGATTCCTTTATGGCTGGGGCTATCAGCATAACACTATCGTAAAAATCGGTAACGACTATCAAATTGAACCGCTAGCGGTGAAAAACAAGCCTGGTGCAAACTTTTTTGTGGGCGATGTAGCGCTTTCAGAAAATGCCTATTATCTGTATAAGAAGGGTAGCCAGTATGGGTTGTATCGCGTGTCACTTGATGAAAATGATGCCGATTATTTAGATATGCAGCGCGTCATCGATGGCGGTTCGCTGTCGCTTCTCATCTACGACTTGGCATTTCATCCAACCGATGGCTACGCATACACCGTTGATAAATACGGTGACCTATACCGCATTGATGTCAGCAATGGCAGTAAATCAAAAGTGAGCAATGTTGGTCAACGCGGTACTTTCGGTGCGGTTTACTTTGACCTAAACGGTACTTTTTATATCAGCCGGAACCAAGACGGCAATATCTTTCGAATCAATGTTGATGGCAGCAATCCTAAAGCAGAGTTGTTTGCTTATGGTCCAAGCTCTGGTAACAACGACGGTGCACGCTGCGCATTGGCTCCTATTGTAGATGAGTCGGCTCCTGCGACTACTGATTTCGGTGATGCGCCAGATTCGTACTTAACGTCGTTAGCAAACAACGGTGCGAGACACGGCATTGTCGACGGTATTCATCTAGGTAGCACGATTGATGGTGAATACGACGCACATGTTGCGCCATTCACTGATGAGCAATCAAACGGTGATGAAGATGGTGTCAACTTCATAACTGCTTTTGAAGCGGGCCTTGAAAGTTTCATGCAAGTGACGGTTGAGGGCGACGGTTTTCTTAGCATGTGGGTAGATTGGGACCAGGACGGAACGTTTGATGACTCAGAACAGCTTATAGTTGATAAGAGCTTGAAAACAGGAACTCACTTCATTTTCGAAGAAACGCCAATAGACGTAACCTCAGGTGTTACATGGGCACGCGTTCGTTACACGACTACCAGTGGTGTAGGACCTAATGGCGGTGTAACTGACGGTGAAGTAGAAGATTACCAAGTTGCGGTGGTGAATCCTGGCAACAGTCTTGTAAACAATACGCCGTATTTCTTGGCATACGAGGACAATTGGCCTGAAACGGGTGACTATGACTTTAATGACGTTGTTATTCGATTGAATTCGTCAATGATTGTCTCTGAAGAAAATCACGTTAAGAAGCTCAGCATGTCTGGTGAGCTAACCGCGATGGGCGCCTCTTACAACAACGGTTTTGCAATTCAGCTTGAAGGTATCACAAATGAAGATATCGACAGCGACACCATTCGTTTCAAAATCAATGGCGCAGATGCAAAAGCGCCGCTGCTAGAAACTGGAACAGAATATGCGGTATTAAAAGTAAGTGAGGATCTTTGGAAATACGTTACTGCAGGTGGTTGCTGGTTCTATAAAACCGAGGAAGGCTGTACCTCTCAACACGAATTTAAGTTTTCTATTTCGCTTCAATTCACTCGAGACGTAAGTGTAGACAACTTCCCGCAAGCACCTTACAAGCCGTTCATCTTTGCAACGCCAGGTACTGAGCACGGTGATGTATTTGCGAAAAATCCGGGAAGAGGGTTAGAAATTCACCTTAAGAACAAGACGCCAACCGCACTTGCAGATACAAGCTACTTCGGTCTAGCAGAGGACGCGTCTACATTGAGCTCTGGCGCTACTTACCAAACAGAAAATGGCTTACCGTGGGCAATTGCAATCAATGCGAGCACATACAATAACTGGCTACATCCTCAAGAATATGTGGATATTTTAAAGGCCTATCCTAAGTTTTCAGATTTTGTGAACTCGAACGGCGAAACAAGTAAGTCGTGGTTCAAGAAAGAAAACGCAGATTTAACTAAAGTTTATTCTTACTAAGGAGCTACCAATGAAACATTTATTACTTATCCCAGCAGTTGTAATGTTAGTAGCGTGTGGTGGCGGTGGTAGTGATAGCAGTTCTACCACATCAAGCAGCAGTACAGGGCAGGCAACACCGCCAGCCAGTACACAACCAACAACTACGACGCCACCACCGTCGACAACGCCGCCATCTACGACACCAGAGCCAGTAGATGTACCAGAGGAAACAGCGGATCTTGTGAGTGATGAAGCATTTGATTTTGTTGGTAAGAATAATCTAACACTTGCCTTAAACAACAATGCAGATGGTCAAAGAGTGTATCTAAACGTGTGTAATGACTTTTCGACAGTCAACGGTAAAGTTAAGGTGGATTATAACACGTGCCAATTGCGTACCACGCTTCCAGCAGGCAGTGTTGAGTACAATTTAACAATAGGCGGTGACGTTGAGCGTTTGGTAGCACAGGTATGGATTGTTGAAGATGGCGCTGAACCAATGAATTATTATTGGTCAGCATCTCAAAACAGCAACAATTGGTCTATCGTAGTTAACTAATATTTACTTAAATAAAAAGCGCTTGCGACTATGTCGCAGGCGCTTTTTTTATGGGGATTACTTGACAATAAAACCCACTAGTTTGGGGTGTTATCGTTTTTCATTAGCCACGCATAGGCTGTAGTAAAAGCGGGCTCTTGAAATTGCTTTAAACCTGTTTCAGAAAAGGGAACGGCTAAAGGGTTTCTGCGCAGCGACTCTTTTATTTCAGTAGGGCCAAATACAACAACGTCCAACCCCTCAATAAGCTCAATGGCTGCTTCAAGTTTAAAACCAATGGCGCTGCCAGCAAACTTACCTTTACTTTGGCGCTGACGAATAATGACCGCATCGACTTTGTAGTCGGCTGCTAACTTTGCAAACGTACTTTGAAAACCTTTTAACCCTTTTGCGCTCGTGTCTGCTAAGGTCAGCTTAGCGCGATCTGCAGTCAGGAATATGGAATACACCATCTACTAACGACAAAAGACAAAGGGTTGCATCGTTACTTTTTAAATCTATGCCAAAGACTTTCATTCTTTTTCCTTTAAATATTTGCGTGCAAGTATAGCGTTTTTCCCACTAGATATAGAGCGTATTGTAGCGTTATCAGCAAGTAGTGGCTTCTTAGCACCAAATTACGCAAGTATTCATCGCATAAAAAGCCTAGTTGCCCTCATCGAACCATGATTTTTGTGTTTTACAATGTGGCCTCTGATAGGGTAACCCATAGCATCGTATTCACATTCTTGGGTTAATGGAGCCAACATTGAAAAACGTTATAGCAAGGATTCTGACAGTTATCGCGATTGTTGGAGTAAGCAGTGGAAATGCTGATGAAACCCATGATGTTTATCAAAAGACAGGGGCGATTGGTCTACCCGAAATTCAATCTTTTAAAGTAGAGGCTGCGTCGCTTAAACAAACAAGGGATTTGCTTGTTTCACTGCCCTCAGCGTATATAGAGTCGGGCTCTCGCTTGAAATATCCTGTGATCTTCGTATTAGACGCAGAGCTGATGTTTTACCCCATTGCAGGCCAAGTATATTTTCAGGGCATGAACAGCCAGATGCCTGAAGCTATTGTGGTAGGTATTCCCAACTTACAGGGGAAAAGGCGAGATATTACCCCAACCCCTTTGAATCGAAATGGCGAGCCACTGTGGTTTGGAGGAAAGCATGAACAATATCTTCAATTTATACAAAATGATGTTATCCCCTTTATAGAAAAAAAGTTTAACGTTGCTAACTACAGAGTTCTCGTTGGTCTATCACCTACAGGTCAGTTTGTATTGCACAGCGCATGGGCCGCCCCGGATTTGTTTAATGCTCACATAGCGATAAACACCGCTGATTTCAAAGCCGTCGGGTATGATAACAACAGCGCATTAGATAAAATTGCTACAGCTGTAGAACTTAACCCACAACAAAAACGTCATTTGTATATATCAATGCCACAATCTGGTGGTGGACTGAACCCTCGTATTGTAGAGGGATACAAAAAATTTGAATCAGCACTTAACTCTGTAGATAGCCATAATATGGAGTATAAACAGGAGTTTACTGAGAATAATGGATACGCCGCAGTATTGCCCGCCGTGACTTCTGCACTGCACTTTATTTTTCCTCCAGAGCTATGGGACCCTAGCTACCGTGACTTTATGAGCGAA
Source organism: Alteromonas gracilis (assembly GCF_036870955.2). Classification (GTDB taxonomy): domain Bacteria; phylum Pseudomonadota; class Gammaproteobacteria; order Enterobacterales; family Alteromonadaceae; genus Alteromonas; species Alteromonas gracilis_A. The sequence goes on along the minus strand of NZ_CP145482.2, from coordinate 3,585,723 downwards.
GAGCCTGGTCAAACTCTTCAAAACATTAAAAGTTACTATAAATCGATGAGTGACAAATACGGTTTTGAGGCTATTCCGAAAGGGGAGCGATATTACAATCGCAACCGACTTAAAAGGATAGGCTATGTAATGCTTGAGCAGAAGCGAACCGAAGAAGCTATCGAGATATTTGAATATTGGTGCTCATTATATCCTTATTCATCAAATGCTTTTGACAGCTTAGCTGATGCGCTGACTAGAAAAGGTGATTCAAAAAAAGCGTCTCAAATGAGGCAAAAAGCAAAAGCGCTAGCGGTGCAAAATGAAGATTACAGGCTTGAATTGTTTTAGATACTGTTTGCGATAACATAATGGTAATACAATCATTAAGGCTGGGGGAAGTGATTTTCCTTCAGGCACAAAAAAACCGACTTTCGTCGGTTTTTGTATATCTTCGTAATTGGTATTGAAGATATGGTACCAGAGGCCGGACTTGAACCTAAGACACCCGCAAAGGCGGCGGATTTTGAATCCGCTGCGTCTACCAATTCCGCCACTCTGGCTTCGATAGATGTGCTATCAATGTGCGTTGCATTATAGCGATGTCGCTTGAGGGTACAAGCTTTTTTTGCGTAAAAATGACAGTATCTTAACTGACTGAATAATTCTTAATCACCTGATTCATTTATGGTTGCTTGTAGATTGCCGTTAATGTGGCAAACTACGCACCATTGTATTTTTACCTGGGTTAAGCATGGCCAGAGATAGAAAAAAGAAAGCCGCACGCGCTAGCAACGCTGAAGCAAAGGCTGTCGACGATAATGTTCAAACGGCGCCGCAAATGGAACGAGCGAGTTTTTTCCGAAGATTATTAGCAATGGTCTACGACACATTGGTTGCTGTAGCGGTAGGAATGTGTGTAGCCATGGTCATGATAGTAACGCTTGTGGTTATGCTGAAAAATGGCGTGCTTGATCTTCAAGGGTTTGCAGAGCCTGCTGACCTAATTCAGGCATCCTTTGGATACAAGCTACTGATTCAAAGCTGGGTAGGGCTATGGATTGCTGGTTTCTTTTTGTGGTTCTGGAAGCGCGGAGGCCAAACGTTGGGTATGCGTGCATGGCGACTTCGCATATTTAGCACGGTCGATGAGCCTGTTACGTGGCCACGACTGCTGATACGTTTAGTTGGGTCGTTATGCGGCTTGGGAACGCTTTTGGTGTTGTTTGATTTCAAGCATAAGCAATCACTGCAAGACCGCCTAGCAAAGACTGAGGTGTTGAAGCTCACCAAAGAAGCGAACGATCACAAAAGTTGGTAACTTGCTTTTGCTTGCTTAGGCGCGTTTTAGCGCCTTAGCATTATCGCCGCAATGGCAGCAAACAATAAGCTGGGTAGTAGTGCGCCAAGGAAGGGTGGCAGTTGATACACCAAGCTCATAAGCCCAAACACTTCATTTAATATAAAGAACCCAAAGCCAGTTAATACGCCCATTATTACGCGTGCGCCCATTGTAACACTGCGTAACGGGCCGAAAATAAACGACAGGGCCATTAATAACATCACACCGACAGACATAGGTTGTAATATTTTCCGCCACAAAGCTAACTCATAGCGAGAGGGGTCTTGCTGATTGTTCTCTAGATAATTCACATAGTCGAGTAACCCTGTAATCGACAATGCCTCAGGTTTCACTGCAACGATACCTAACTTGTCAGGTGTTAACGTTGAGTTCCAGCGCATGCGCTCCTCAGTTTCGAGACTAACTTGTGTTTGAGAAAACTGGGTTATTCCTACGTCACCTAACCACCATCCGTTGCCATCAAACTCGCCAGTTTTAGCGTAGGTAATACTCTGCAAAGACAAGTCATCATTAAAGTTAAAGATACTTATGTCCTTGAGTGAGTCTTGACTTAGTACTTGCCCGATACTAACGAAGCGTTCTCCATCTTTGGCCCATACGAGCTTGTCAGATGAGAATAGACTGCCGCCTGAAATCGCTTCGGTTCTGATTTGCTTCGCTTTGGTTTCGCTAAAAGGTGTCACCCATTCGCCAACAGCCATGACTAAGAAAATCATTAGAAGGGTAGATTTCATGGCTGAGTTAATGATGTTCCAACGGCTAAGCCCAGCCGCCTGCATTACCACAAGTTCACTATTGCTGGCGAGTACTCCCATGCCGATCAAACCACCCAATAGGGTCGCCATAGGGAAGAACTGTTCTAAGTCGCGGGGTAGGCTCAATAAGACATAAACAAAGGCCACTACCATGTCATAGTCGCCTTCGCCAATTTTACGAAGTTGTTCAACAAATTTGATAAGCGCGCTCAAGCCAATCAAGACGCTTAATGTGACGGTAATCGTACCAAGTAGTGTTCGTGCAATGTATAAGTCGAGAATTTTAAACATTTACTTTTTCCCTGATATCCATGCACGGAATTGAGTTCCGCTTTTTCTATCACGCGCTATTAGCGTTATGCCAATAATGAGCATAATGGTATGCACCCACCAAAGCCCTAATTGCGCAGGCATCTTACCGTCTTCCAATACGCGTCTGCTGGCCAATAACAAAAGGAAATACCCTAAGTAAAGCAGGATAGCTGGGAACATTTTTCCAAATCGCCCCTGACGAGGATCAACGGCGCTTAACGGCACTGCTATCAACACTAAAAACGGTATGGACAGTGGAATAGCAATACGCCATTGAAGCTCAGCGCGGGCTTCAATACTGTCATCTTCCCACAAGTCACTGGTGGGCAAAACGCTTACTTTTTTACGGCTTTCCTCGGCAGGTTTATCCGCAATCTGAATTTGATATTCGTCGAATTCAACCTTGCGATAAGCCATTTCAGTCTGGTTGCCCTCATATTGGACACCTTGTTTAAGCACGAGGTTACGAGTTCCGTCAGGGTTATTTGCCACTTCGCCGGTTTGCGCGTAAACCACACGTACTTCACCTTCTTCACCTTCCGCCTGATTTTGAGACAGGAATACGCGTAGAAGTTGGTCTTCGTTGTCAGTATCTGTGCCTACGTCGTGAACAAATATAACAGCCTTTTCATTATCGGTTTGTTGAAAGCGCCCCGGCATAAGCGCGGATATCCCCGCTTCGCTGCGTGCTTTTTCGCGCAGTTGATACTCACTTTCGGCCGCAAGTGGTGCAAAGTAAAGTGTAATAGCGCCCGTCGCAATCATAATGAGCACGGATAAGAACAGCATGACACGCGTGACATACCATTCACTGATACCGCAGGCCCGCATAACGGTCATTTCGCTATCTACATACAAGCGACCATGAGCCAACATAATGCCCAGATAAGCGCTAATAGGCAGTACCAATGAAGAAAGTATTGGGGCGTATAGCCCTAAAAAGCCTAAAACCAGGCCTGCGGGTATATCACCGTCAGAGGCGTCGCCTAAAACGCGCACGAATCTCAAGGTGACAAAAATTGCCATTAAGATGAAGAAAATCGCTAACTGAGATTTCAGCGTTTCCTTAAGTAAATAGCGGAATATCAGCATCTCAGTCCTTCCGGAAAATAAGGAATTTTAGTGAAAGAATGCACAATTTTGTTTAAACTTACCGTTTTTACAAGTTTTGCCTGCAATCATAAACCGTTTGCATGGTGTTTTGACGCAAAAATAGCCTATATTCCATAGGGCGTTGCGTGTATTGCAGCGTACTCAATAGTTATGCTGTGTATTAAAACATAAAGCAGCGCGAAACGTTACGTGATTTTAGTCATCGTGCAAACCATAAACGACGAAAAGCGAGGTGATATCGTGGAGTTTAGTGTAAAAAGTGGCAGTCCAGAAAAACAACGCAGTGCATGTATTGTTGTGGGTGTCTTTGAGCCGCGCCGCCTAACGGCAGTGGCTGAACAGCTAGACGAAATCAGTGAAGGTTACATCAGCAACTTGCTACGCCGCGGCGATTTAGAAGGCAAAGCAGGTCAAATGTTGCTTTTACACAATGTGCCAAATGTACTGAGCGAGCGAGTCCTTCTTGTCGGTTGTGGTAAAGAGCGCGAACTAGACGAGCGCCAGTACAAGAACATCATCGCCAAAACTATTCAAACGCTGAACGAAACGGGTTCAATGGAAGCAGTGTGCTTCTTAACTGAATTACACGTTAAAGGTCGCGATACGTATTGGAAAGTGCGCCAAGCAGTAGAAGCGACTGAAGATACGCTTTATACCTTCATGCAGCTTAAAACCAAAAAAGGTGAGCCTCGTCGTCCTCTGCGTAAAATCGTATTTAATGTACCCACTCGCCGTGAACTAACGGTAGGAGAGCGTGCTGTTGAGCATGGTCTTGCTGTATCTCGCGGTGCAAAAGTAACCAAAGATGTGGCAAACATGCCGCCAAACATCTGTAATCCAGAATATCTGTGGCAACAAGCGCAAGAATTGGCAAGCCAATACGACAGCGTCACTGCTGAGGTGGTTGATGAAACCCAAATGGCTGAGCTTGGCATGCAGGCGTATCTAGCGGTTGGTCGTGGTTCTGACAACGAAAGCATGATGAGTATTATGCACCATCGTGGTGGCCCTGCTGATCAAGCGCCTATTGTCCTTGTAGGTAAAGGTCTGACGTTCGATTCAGGTGGTATTTCAATTAAGCCTGGCGAAGCCATGGATGAAATGAAATACGACATGGGTGGTGCAGCCGGTGTACTTGGTACCATGCATACCATTGCGGCGTTGAATTTGCCGATTAACGTTATTGGCGTACTTGCTGGCTGTGAAAACATGCCAGACGGCAAGTCTTATCGTCCGGGCGATATTTTAACGACAATGTCGGGTCAAACAGTTGAAGTGTTAAACACGGATGCCGAAGGCCGTTTAGTGCTGTGTGATGCGCTAACTTACGTTGAGCGTTTTGAGCCAGAGTTGGTAATAGATGTAGCAACCCTTACGGGGGCGGCCATTATCGCGCTTGGTCATCATGCAACAGCGGTAATGAGTACACACAACCCGCTAGCACACGAGCTACTTAATGCATCAGAGCAAAGTTCAGATCGCGCATGGCGTTTACCGCTATGGGACGACTATCAAGAGCAGCTTGAAAGTCCGTTTGCTGACATGACAAACCTAGGCGGTCGTCCTGCTGGTTCAATTACGGCTGGTTGTTTCTTGTCGCGCTTTACTAAAAAGTACAACTGGGCGCACCTTGATATTGCTGGAACAGCATGGCGCAGTGGCAAGAACAAAGGCGCAACGGGCCGTCCAGTGCCTATGCTGTCTCAGTTCTTGATGAACCGCGCTGACATTAAGTTAGAGGACTAATTATTCATGCCACAGGTTATTTTTTATCAACTTACCAGTAGCGACAACGGTGTGGCAGGCCGCGCCAGTGAAGTGATTGCATCGGCATACGCTAATAAACAAAAAATTAGCGTGTTGTGCGACACTCAGGCGCAGGCTGAGCAGGTTGATGAATTGTTGTGGCAGCTACCGTCAGACCGTTTTGTTCCTCATAACCTTCATGGTGAAGGTCCACAAACGGGAACGCCGGTAGAAATTTGTTGGCAACCGCAACAGGTAGCCAGACGACAAATGGTGGTAAACGTGGGCTCTGGCATGGTGCCTTCGCCCAACCAACATCGCCAAATTATTGATTTTGTACCCGTGGATGAAAACGCTAAGCAAGCGGCACGGGTAAGATATAAAAACTATCAGCAAGCTGGTTGCAATATGCAGTTTAAATCTGCATAAGTTTTGCGCATCTAGTTTCAATTTGAGAGTAAGTAATGGATAAAACCTTTGAACCGCAGTCCATCGAGCAGCAATGCTATAAATCATGGGAAGATGCGGGTTTATTTAAAGCTTCAGGCAGTGGCGACCCATATTGTATTTTGCTTCCGCCACCCAACGTAACGGGTAGCCTTCACATGGGCCATGGTTTCCAACAAACCATTATGGATGCCCTTACTCGTTATCACCGCATGAAAGGTGACAACACGCTTTGGCAAGTGGGTACAGACCATGCGGGTATCGCAACACAAATGGTGGTTGAGCGTCAACTTAACGCACAGGGTAAGACTCGCCACGATTTAGGTCGCGAAGACTTCATTAAAAAAGTGTGGGAATGGAAAGAGCACAGCGGCGGTACTATCACCTACCAAATGCGCCGTTTAGGTACGTCACCTGACTGGTCGCGCGAAGTGTTCACCATGGACGAAGACCTGTCTAAAGCAGTGACAGAAGTATTCGTGAAATTGCACGAAGAAGGCCTTATTTACCGCGGTAAGCGTTTGGTAAACTGGGACCCGGTGCTTCACACTGCGGTATCAGACCTAGAAGTACTGAACGAAGAAGAAGACGGCCACATGTGGCACATGCGCTATCCGCTAGCGGATGGCAGCGGTGAGCTAGTGGTAGCGACTACCCGCCCTGAGACTATGCTAGGTGACACAGCGGTTGCAGTACACCCAGATGACGAGCGCTATCAAGACTTCATCGGCAAAGAAATTAAGTTGCCTATTACTGGCCGTTTAATTCCGGTGATTGCTGATGACTATGTAGATCAAGAATTTGGTACAGGCTGCGTTAAAATTACGCCAGCCCACGACTTCAACGACTACGACATGGGTAAGCGTCACAACCTACCTATGATCAATATTCTTACCGACGATGCGAAAATTAACGATGATGCGCCAGAAGCATACCGAGGTTTAGATCGCTTCGACGCACGTAAGCAAATTGTTGCAGACCTAGAAGCGCAAGGCTCGTTGGTTAAGATTGAACCACATAAGCTAAAAGTGCCGCGCGGCGACAGAACCGGTGCAGTCATCGAGCCATACCTAACTGATCAATGGTATGTTGCCGTTGAGTCTCTTGCAAAGCCTGCTATTGAAGCGGTGGAAAGTGGCGAAATTCGCTTTGTGCCAGAGAATTGGAACAAAACGTACTATCAGTGGATGCACAACATTCAAGATTGGTGTATTTCGCGTCAGCTGTGGTGGGGACACCGTATTCCTGCGTGGTACGACGAAAACGGTAACGTTTTTGTTGGCCGAACCGAAGAAGAAGTACGTGAAAAGCATGGCCTTGGTAGTAACGTTTCTCTTTCACAAGATGACGACGTTCTTGATACATGGTTCTCAAGTGCACTTTGGCCATTCGCAACCATGGGCTGGCCAGAAGAAACGCCAGATCTTGAAACGTTTGTTCCGTCTTCAGTACTGGTAACTGGTTTTGACATCATCTTCTTCTGGGTTGCCAGAATGATCATGATGACCAAGAAATTTACTGGCAAGATCCCGTTTAAAGATATTTATATTACCGACCTTATCCGCGATGAGAACGGCGACAAAATGTCAAAATCGAAGGGCAACGTGCTTGACCCAATTGATTTGATCGACGGTATCGATATTGAGTCGCTCGTGACTAAGCGCACCGCGGGTATGATGCAGCCGCAGCTTGCTGAAAAAATTGCTAAGCGTACTCGCAAGCAATTTCCTGATGGTATTCAAGCCTACGGTACCGACGCATTACGCTTTACCTTTGCCGCGATGGCGTCAACCAGTCGTGATATCAACTTTGATATGGCCCGTGTTGAAGGCTACCGTAACTTCTGTAACAAAATTTGGAATGCATCGCGTTTCGTATTAATGAACACAGAAGAGCACGATACAGGTCGTGACGGCGGCGAGATGGTACTTAGTTTGGCCGATCGCTGGATTTGGGCGAAGTTCCAACAAACGCTGGTGGAGTTTGAAAAGGCTCTTGAAGATTACCGTTTTGATATTGCAGCGCAAACGGTTTATGAATTTACGTGGAACCAGTTCTGTGACTGGTATTTAGAGCTTACTAAACCAGTGCTTAACAATGACGCTAGTACTGAAGCTGAAAAGCGCGGTACGCGTCATACGTTAATCAACGTGCTTGAAAGCCTGCTTCGCTTATTGCACCCGCTTATGCCATTTATCACCGACACTATTTGGCAGCGTGTTGTGCCGTTAAGTGCGCTTGAAGTAGAAGAGGGCGCTAGCATTATGGTTCAGGCATTCCCTGAAGTTGATGCTGCGAAGCAAGACGATAAAGTGCTTGCCGACATAGAGTGGGTGAAGAAGTTTATCGTGGGTATTCGTAATATCCGTGGTGAAATGGATATCTCTCCAAACAAACCACTTAATGCGTTACTTAAGAACGTGAGCGACGAGGATGCTCGCCGCCTTGATGCCGCTAAAGCGTTCCTGGATAAGCTATCTAAACTTGAAACCGTAACGGTATTGAAAGACGGTGAAGAAGCGCCAGCCAGTGCAACCGCGCTTGTGGGTGAAATGGAAATTCTTATCCCAATGGCTGGGCTTATCGACAAAGACGCAGAGCTTGCTCGTATTACCAAAGCCATGGAGAAAATCGAGAAAGACGTATCTCGTACTCGTGGTAAATTAGGTAACGAAAAGTTCGTTAGCAACGCACCAGAAGCAGTTATCGAAAAAGAACGCGCTAAGTTAGAAGAAGGCGAAAAAGCCCTAGCTAAACTTAAGGAGCAGTTCGAGACTATTCAGGCGCTGTAACGTTTGGCAACTGTGCTATTTACTTGATTTAAGTAGCACAATGTTTCTTGCAAAAAGGGCTGTCTAATAGACAGCCCTTTTTTTATTTCCAGTCATCAACACCGTACTTCTTCAAAATAGCATCTAATTCACCATTGGCTCTTAAGCGTGTGACTGTGGCGTCGATGTCGTTTGCAAGCGACACAGACACGTCTAAATCAGGGGTAAAGGCAACATAAGCATACATGGGCGCTGTGCAGCCTGCTTTCTTAATCTCTTTTATATTTTGGGTCTTTATAGCATGTTCTACTACTCGACTAGTCTCTATAAAAGCATCTATTCGGTTTACTTGAAGCAGTCTAAGTAAGGTTGACAATGAGGCTTTGTCTTCTCTAGAAACCTTTAAGATATTCTTTTTGCTTCTGCTGGCAACAAACAACACAACAGAGAAATTAGCAGTAGAAACTTGTAATGTGCAAAATTAGGCATACGCAATTCCTATTGTGTGCCTGAGCGTTTGTCAAAGCCTGGAGACTTTAAATATTGCTTTAAAAGCGCAACTAATGATTTTTGTTTGATAGGCTTGGTAAGGTAGTCGTCCATGCCTGCTTCAATGGCATTTTGCTTATCTTCTTTCATTGCGTTAGCAGAGAGTCCGATGATTGGAATATGCTTAAACCCTTTTTCTCTTAGTGCAGATGTCGCCTCGTAACCGTCCATGACCGGCATTTGAACATCCATCAAAATAAGATCGTATTGCGGAGAGTTTTCAACTTTTTGCACCGCTTGTTTGCCATCTTCGGCAATATCAAACGTAAGCCCTAAATTAGTGAGCATTTCCCCAGTAACTAATTGGTTTATGTTGTTATCTTCAACTAACAGTACGTGGCCTTCGAGCGTTGAAGATTCGCTTGTATCTTCATCTTCGAAATCAGAACTTGGGTTGTCAATAGACATAACCTGGTTTACAAAGCGCTCGAACTGGGCAGGCGTAAATGGGTGCATAACAAGTGCCCCCTTCCATAATGTGGCGTATTTTGCCTGCATTGCACTGCCTGCACTTTCTATCACTAGGCCCACTGATTTACCCTCTTCCAAGAGGGAGTTGAGCCATGCAATATTTTTTCTAAAAACACTGAACTCCGGCACATCTACGATAATGTGGTCAGGCAAGTCTAATGCTTTCTTCGCTTGTGCTATTGTTAGAATAGCGCTTTCTGGCAAATTTATTTGTTCACAGTAGCTTTTCGGCAGTAATTTGCTTTCTGTTATGTAAATACTACCCACAGGCAGAATAGGCGTTTGTTCTAGCACGCCGCTTTGATTTTTAAAGGCTCTTAATGGAAGGGTTACTTCAAACATACTGCCTTTGCCTAAGGCTGATGTTGCGTGTAAATGACCGTTCATCAATTCAGTTAACTGACTCACAATAGCAAGTCCTAAACCTGTGCCCCCATACTTTCTGTTTGTCGACCCGTCTGCTTGAGTGAATGGGTTAAATATGCGAGCAAGTTGAGATTTGCTCATGCCAATACCAGAATCTGTAATACGCATGGTCAGTGACAAGACGTTATCTTGCGTATTTATTGTCCCATCAAACTCAATATCAATTCGCCCCTGTTCGGTAAATTTCACAGCGTTATTGCCAATGTTCATAATAATCTGCGCGATCCGCAATGGGTCTCCAATTACCTGGGGAGGAATTGTCGGGTCAACGGTGAAGTGAACAGATAAGTTCTTTTCTTTTGCTCGAAGTGCAATGACTGCGATGAGATTGTCGAATAGAGAATGCAATGAAAAGCTGACTTCTTCAATTTTAAGCTTTCCTGCTTCAATTTTTGAGAAGTCGAGAATATCGTTAATGACACTAAGCAAAATTTGGCCTGAATAGGCTGCTTTATCAAGATAACCTTTCACAGTAGGACTTAACTCTTGATGCTGAGCAAGTTCGATTAAGCCAATAATGCCATTCATCGGCGTTCGAATTTCGTGACTCATATTGGCTAAGAACATACTTTTTGATGCGGTGGCTTGTTCCGCTTTAATTTTTGACTCAGTTAACGCTTTGTTGAGGCTTTCAAGCTGCGCATTCATTTTCTGCGCTTCCGCTAAAAGCTTCTCTGTTTGACGGTTTTTATCGCTGAACACCAACGCGGCCTTAGCCAAGTTTCCAATTTCATCTTGTCTGCTACTACCTGGAATATGAGAAATCTGTACACCTTGCGACAGCTTGTTAAATACTTCTGTGATTGAGCGGATAGGGCCAAGCATTCGAAGCGTGGTAAATAGCGCAGCAATGAGGGCTAATAGTATGGCAAATAAAGAAAACAGCTCTCCGTTTTGTTGTGTATTTTTGGCGAGTGCATATGTGCGTTTAGTCGCTTGTTCAGACTCGTCAGTTACCTTGTTCGCTAATTCACCACTAAGATATAAAAATTCATTCGCAGAGCTTACCATTACCACGTTAACGAGAAACATGTTTCCTTGAGTTATTTGGGTTAGCTTAAAAAAGTCGGCTTTTGCTTTTTCAGTCAACCGAGTAAATGCGTCCTTGAACTGCGTCGTCGTCTGAGAGTGGAAGTGCTTTAAAGCTGTTAATGGCGTCGTTAAACGATTTTGTGTAATTGATATCCGGCTTCGATAGATACTTTAACATGGCATTTTCTGCCTGAAGCAGCAAAGAAAGTGCGCTATCGAGGGACTCTTCATTTAATGCATTTCGGTCTAGCGCATCTTGTAAAGTACGCTCGAGGGTCGAGATGTCAGACAATGTGCCGTAAGCAACAAGGTTATCGCGCTCAGAACGCGCATCTACCACTTGATTAAAGTTTTCTTGATAGGCCGACAGATGTTCTCGCATACGGTTGAGAATGTAGTCATCGTCAGCCTGTACATCCAAGGTATCTGCTTGAGCAAGTTGGTCTAATTTTGCATTAATCGTAACCATCAAACGACCAAAACGCGTGATGGCAGATTGACTGGCATTTTCTTTAAAAATTAATACGTTACGCTGTAAGTCGACGACATCACGCTCAAGTTCTTTAACCAAGCCAACATCAACAACGGCTTTTGCTGCAGATGAAACGCCGTCACTAAGGATCACTTGGTTCTCTCTAGCGATAAACCCTTGCGCTAGTATTAACGCGACCAGAGCTACTAAAACGGCAATGAGTTGTGTACGAATAGATGAAAGCATTTTATCTGTGAGGTCCTATCTCAGTAACGCGTGTACAGCATAACAGCTATGAGGTAATAAATTCATACCACTTTTGCAAACTATATTCATAGGTGGGCATGACTGTATTCCAGACCGCCACATTACTGAAACGCTCTTCATAACTACCTCCATTGCGTTGCGCTCCTTGTTTCACACTGATCATGCCATCGGTCCCTTTTAACGGCTCAGACGCCACTTGACCTTTGTACCAGTAATTCCATTCAGCGTCTGATAAGTATTTCGCTGAGCGTTGAGGGTTAGATATGTAGTAACCTTGACGCGCAATATAGGCACCAGGCCAGCCTGACAACCACCAATTCATGTATTCATAGGCTACGTCTTTTGTTCTGCCTTGACTTGCTGACGATAAACACATAACGCCGTGCCAGCCTCTATAACCTTCTTTCGGCGCCGCAAAGGTTACCGAGTATATTTTGGCCGTTAAGGGCTGATACCGCGGGAGAAAACATACTTTCAATAGCCACCCGCCCACTTCGCATGAAACGGACAGACTCGGGTACCGATGTCCAAAAGCCACTAAAGTGATTTAACTGGGTTAGCTCTATGAGTACGCTAAAAAGGTCGTCTAGTTCAACTTCTGTCATCGCCCCTATATCATTGAATCGAACAAAGCCTTTTGCTTGTGCAGCAAGTGCTAGGTCAAATAAACCTATGGTTGGATCGTTAACAATAGCCACCTTTCCGGAATAGCGACTATCAAGCAGCCATCCCCAGCTTTCTTCCTCGTTTTGCAATTCTTCAGGTAACAAGCGCCTGTCGTAGCCGAACGAATCTACGTTATGCACATAAGGTAGAAAACTAATAGTCTCGGTATGATTTTCCCCAAGCGTGCCATCTGCTTGCACATTGATAATTTTATGTGGTGCATCGCCTGCTCCCATGCGCGCATTCGGTGTCAGCTTTCCTGTTTTAGACAGGTTATTAATCTCTTCCCAATGGGCAATGCGTTTTTTCTCAATGGGCTGGATGGCATTTGCTCGCCACAAAACACCAATACTGTTTGACCACTGCTCATATAAGTCGAAAGAGGCAGGATTAATTGATGCTTTTTGTAAGACAGAGGCGCTGCCGCCTGCTTCAAAAATAATATTTATACCCAAGTCTTGCATCGCACGTTGACGGATGTCTTCTTGTAGGGTTACATGAGTTCCCATTACTTTTAATGTGGGCTTAGGCTGTCCTATGGCAAAAGGGGCAACTCCGGCAGTAATACTGAGCGCCGCACTGCCTTTAAGTAATGTCCGACGTAGTGGAGAAGTTGGGGTGTCGGTTTCAGTCTTGTTTGGCATTCACGCAAGTCCCTCGCCGTTTTTAATATTCTAATATTTTGGCACCTATTTGATAGAGTTACCAAAAATTATTGTTAGAAGGCTAAAGGGACTGCGTATTTTCGTATTTACTCTACTTCTTAAAGCTCAGCAGGCGTCTACCCGCAATGACTAGCCCAAGGCATAAAATACTCAGTAGCGAGGTACTGCCACCGCGTTCTTCAACAATAACCACAGTTTCTTCGACAACAAACTCGTTGTTTTCACTTTCAAGAGGAAGAAAAGCAAAGTCCGCGTTATCGTAACTATCTGAGTAGGCGACCAATGTCTCGGTATCCGCATCATAAAGCTCTAACAGCACATCGTAGTCACGCGTTGGGAACCCTGAAACCAGTGTACTTTCTATGGTGAAACTATCCGTTGAGTCTTCTCCATAGATAAAAAAGTCAGAAGACACATGAATGGCGTCATATACATCGTTGCGGCCAATGTAGAGTACGGCATATACAGGCGCCTGCGTAAAGATAGTATCGGCGTCAAACTCGACAGTAAAAGTTGAGTGGTAGCCATCGTAGTCAATGTCATTGTCCAGCGTTACCCAAGTCTCGTAAATCCAAAACTCGTTCACGCTGTTCACAAAAATATCGCTCGCCGATTTGCTTGTGCCAATGTATTTTTTTGCGCGTTCAGGTTTATCAGTCAGGCTAGTAGAGCCTTTGATGGCATGCTTATTTGAAGAAGCCTGAGCGCTGTGACTCGGTTGGGCATTAGCATCAACCGCTTGTGACCCAATATAAGGCTTATCATAGCGATACTCTTTGGAGGATACTTCTATGTTACGCGAAGTGTCGTCTGCGAGTACTGTTGAGGGAGTCAGCACATGCAACAGGGCAAATGCTGATATTGTTGCTAAAGAAACGTTTAAGGTTTTCATTTGTGCATCCTTTTCCAATCGTTAATGACAGTGACATTGTTGATGGAAAAAGATGAACAAAAGCTGAAGACTAACTTAACGCGAAGTACGAAGAGGGATTAATCGTCGTAATAATCGCCATCGTCATCTTCGTCAAAATCACCGTCTTCACGTGGTTCGAAATAGGTTCCCCAACCATCGTAGGTGACGTTGTGTTTGTCTGCAATTTTTAGCAAGACATCGATATCTGCATTGAGTTTGTCGATATTAAGCGCGCGCTCTGCAATGGCGTCAAAACAAAACACGATCTCTCCATCGTCAAGCACCAACTCTTCCGCGTCAGTTACTTCGAAGCTTAGCTTTAAAAGCATCCACAGCGGCTTTTTCAAGCACATCAAAGTCGGTGCTAGCAAAATGATGCTCAATGGTATAGTCAGCATCGGCTTGGCTGCCGTCTTCTAGAAGTGCGTCGATGGTTTCTTGATTAAAATCGTACCACTCTTCTCTTTCATCATACTGGTTCATAGCAAACACTCACAAATTATAATGGCGCCAGTTTACCTGCTTTTTCAAGTTCATCGACCTGTGCGTTTACTTGCTCAAATTTTTGTTTCATTTGGTCATTGAAGTGGACCATCCATTCTTTAATCGAATGCTCTTCATCTAAAGGTTGCGGTGCGGCGATATCGATAAGAACAATACCGTTATTCCAGCGATTCCACTTCACTTTTTTGTGCATGTTGCTTGCGGTTACCATAACAACAGGTTCGTTTGTTGATTTGGCTAGTCGAAACGCACCTTGCTTAAATGGCAAAATGCCGCGCCCATAACTGCGGGTTCCTTCTGGAAAAAGCCATACAGACGTTTTCTTGTTCGCAATTTTATTGGCCGCAACATCTAAAGTATTGCGCGCTCTTCCAGAATTTTTTCTATCGATAAGGATGTTGCCAGAAAGCCAATAAATTTGTCCAAAAATGGGGATCCATTTCAGGCTTTTTTTACCAATGGTTACCACACCGGGCAGTGCCGCTTTGCAAATTGTGATGACATCGAAACTGTTTTGGTGATTGGCAATAAAAACATACGGCTCATTAAGCTTTACGGCCGGGTCTTTTCTAATCACTATTTTAAGGCCAACTACTTTGGCCATAAGAGAATAAAGCTGGCCTGCAATATGTACATTATCCTTGTGAAAAGGTCGAGCAATACATACCACCAGTAAGACAATGTTGATCAGTAAAAAGGCGATGAATAGTGCAGGGACGCGGATTAAAGCTATCAAAACAACTCCTAGAGACAAATTACGCGCGCAGTATAGTAGAAGTTTCAGCGTACACTTGTCCGATGAGTTTTTATAGTGAAATGCTCGTAATTACGTGTATGACAGAGCTAACAGGGGATAAAATCAACAAAACGCACAATGATGGTTATACTTTTTAAGTAGTATCGGGGTGTTCTGTGCTTTAGTATAAGGAAATTAAGCCGATACACGTTTACGATTAAAATAAAAGTAAAGCGCAACTTAACCACGGTAATTTGTATGCAGACATTCACTCCAGATGACCTAGAAGAAGATATTCTTACTGACCTCATGGAGGAAATAAACGAACTCTACGAAGCAAGTGAACAAACCTTGATAGAGTTAGAGCTTCGTCCTGATGATAACGAATTACAACGCGCACTTTTTCGCTCTATTCACACTATTAAGGGTGATTTAGGGCTAGTTAATTTCTCACCGATGATTCCGCTGCTACAGCATGTCGAAGATTTGCTAGATTACTTGCGCAAAGGGCAGGTGGCCTATACCAGTACTATGAGCGACTTAGTTCTGCTTACCATGGACAGAGTAAAGGCGTTTGTTGAATTAGTAATGGCAAAAGGGGCGGCAGAATACGATGATAACCTACACAATCAGCTTGTACTGGCGATAAGTCGAATTACCCCAAACAATGCGTCTGAGCATGAAAAGCGCTTAACAGAGGCTGTATTGCTTTTAAACCCCGCGCTAGACGTTATTGCCGACAATGACGATCCCGAAAAGGTCCAGATTAAGCCCCCTACCTTAGCATCGACCGGTATTCCAAAAGATATTAGCAGCGAAAAGAAACAAGACATTTTGTTTTTTCGCGATCTCATGCAAACAATTGAACGTCGCTCAGACTATTGGACAGGTAGAGGAGACCGCATTGCAAAGCTAGCAAAGTACATCAACGATGTTGCGGGCAACCCAGTAGACGAAGACCAACTGGCGGTTGCAAGCTACGTGCACGACTTTGGTATGGCTTTCATGCCGCTTAAGCTTTTGCACAAAGGCGATGCATTAAGTGAGATAGAGTTTAATTTAATGCGTTCTCACGTGTATAAAAGCGCGCGTTTGCTTGAACATCTTGATCAATGGGACATGGCGCGAAAGATTGTGATGCAGCATCACGAACGCACCGACGGAACCTACTATCCACTGGGTATTAAAGAAGATGACATATGCGACGGTGCTAAGCTCTTGGCTATCGTTGATACGTATGACGCAATGACTCATCCCCGTGCACACAATCAAGACAATGTGCTTTCCAAAAAAGATGCGGTTATCGCCATAAACCGAAGTGCTAAAGGTCAGTTCAGTATGAAATGGGTTAGAGCATTTAACAAAGGTATGACGCAGCTGCTAACGAAAGGTCACTGATGGACAGTACTTTCAAGGTCAGCTAATACACACAAAAGGCACGAAAATCGTGCCTTTTTTAATTGAGATGGTTTAGCAAAAAGGAGGTTAGTTTACGTCTAGCTCTTTGAGTTTTCTCGTAAGGGTATTACGCCCCCAGCCTAAGCGCTTTGCGGCATCTTGTTTATGCCCGTGCGTATGTGCAAGGGCACGCTCAAGCATCACACGCTCAAACGTAAGCATCGCATCATTTAAGATATTATGGTGACCGTCTCTTAGTTGTTTATCTGTCCAAGATGCAAGAAGTTCTGGCCATTGTGCAGATTCTGACAATGGCTTGTCTGTTGAACTGTCGGTATGAATCTCGGGAGGAAGATCACTTGGTAGCACTTCTTGGCCACTCGCCATAACGGTAAGCCAGCGGCATACGTTTTCCAATTGCCTAACGTTACCGGGCCAAGGCAGTTGCGACATAACGCGTTCGGCTTCTTTAGAAATGCTCTTCGCTTCAACATCCAATTCTTTGGCTGCACGGCGCAAAAAATGACGGGTTAAAAGGGGAATGTCTTCGCGACGTTCAGCTAATGAGGGTAAATGTACTCGAATAACATTAAGTCGGTGGAACAAGTCTTCACGAAACTTACCTTCCGCTACCCGCTGTTCAAGGTTTTGGTGCGTAGCGGCAATAATTCTCACGTCTACACTCACCGATTGGTGCCCTCCGA
The DNA here is from genome assembly GCF_036870955.2 of Alteromonas gracilis. Classification (GTDB taxonomy): domain Bacteria; phylum Pseudomonadota; class Gammaproteobacteria; order Enterobacterales; family Alteromonadaceae; genus Alteromonas; species Alteromonas gracilis_A. Next base: position 3,568,434 of record NZ_CP145482.2, on the reverse strand, counting down.
CACGATAAAATTGTCCATCTGCTAACACCCGTAGTAATCGGGTTTGCACGTCTAATGGCATATCGCCGATTTCATCAAGAAACAGTGTGCCGCCGTCAGCTTGCTCAAAGCGACCTTGCCTGGCCGCTTGCGCTCCCGTAAACGCGCCTTTTTCGTGACCAAACAGTTCCGACTCGACAAGGTCTGCAGGGATTGCAGCCATATTAAGCGCTATAAATGGCTTGCTTGCTCTGGGGCTGTGACGGTGTAGCGCTTGTGCAACAAGCTCTTTACCCGTACCAGATTGGCCGTTGATCAATACACTGATAGAAGAGCGAGACAAGCGGCCTATTGCTCGAAACACTTCCTGCATTGCAGGCGCTTCGCCAATGATCTCGGTGACTACATCGTCTTGCTGAACGTTACTGCCAGAAGTCTGCTCTCTTGCATGTGCAAGCGCTCGTTGAGTCAGTGTAACGGCTTCATCAACGTCGAACGGCTTGGGTAAATATTCAAACGCCCCTTTTTGGTAAGCATTAACCGCACTGTCGAGATCGCTGTGTGCAGTCATTATTATCACTGGCAACAAAGGGTGCGATGCATGTACTTCGTTCAGCAGCGCCATCCCGTCCATTTGTGGCATCCTGATATCTGAAATGATGACTTCTGGTGCCTGACCGCTTTGAAGCTGAAGAAGCAGATCTTCAGGATTTTCAAAGCTTAAACAGCTAATGTTGGCTGCTTGTAAGGCCTTTTGCAGTACCCAACGAATAGAACTGTCATCATCGACAATCCATACTGACTCATTCGTCATCGTCTGTCTCCTTACGATCTATTGGAATATATATTACAAATTCGGTATGCCCAGGGTAGCTGTCGACATCGATTTTACCGCCATGATGATTTATCAACGTTTGAGAAATAGACAGCCCTAAGCCCGAGCCATTTTGTTTGCTAGTAACCATGGGATAGAAAAGCGTATCTTTTATTTCCGGCGGAATGCCTGGGCCGTTATCAATAATTTTTATTTTTGCTACTAGCGCATGGCGCTTTGTTTGTATTGTCATTTGCCGCTCAATGCGGGTAACAATACGAATCTGTGGGTTGGCAGTGTGACTTTCTAACAAGGCTTGAACACTGTTTCTAATAATGTTGAGGACAGCTTGTTGAATCATGTCAGGATCAAGCATTAATGGCGGTATGCTTGGGTCATAATCACGCACAATACTAATGGGGTTTTCAGAATCAACGCGCATAAGACTTCTTACTTTTTCAAGTGCCTGATGTACGTTACTCCATTCAAAACGAGGTAAAGAGTTGGGGCCGAGCAATCGATCGACTAAGTTTCGCAAGCGATCAGATTGTTCAATAATCATTTGCGTAAACTCTTTGTGCTCCTCGCTAAGCTCTTTTTCAAGCAGTTGCGCAGCACCGCGAATTCCGCCCAACGGGTTCTTTATCTCATGGGCTAATCCGCGAACCAGCTCTCGTGCCGCATAGTGTTGTGCATTCTGTAAGTTTTCCCTAGAAATACGTTTTTGCTGGTCAATCTTTTTAACTTCAAACAAAAGACGAGGGCCATCTTGAAGATGTAAATTGGTAACCGTTAAATCTGCCGAAACATAGCGGTTATCTCTGAAGGCCAGTTTTATTTCATTTTCAGTGAAGTCTTCACCTTTTCTAATAGCGGCCTTCAAGCGAGCGGTTTCTATGGTTCCTGGCAGAAAAAAGTCCTGCAGCGGATGTCCAAGTAATTGTTTTTTACCCGTTTCAAACAAAGCTTCGCCTGCATGGTTGGCATAAACAATAGTAAGTCTACTGTCTACCATTACCAATGCTGTGTTTAAGCTATTGAGCAGCTGTTGTGTTTCTAACTCGGTTGTTTGCATCCGAGCTTGTCTCCTTTGCACCATTATTGTGCATTGTAGCTTGCAAGCACCTAAAGTGCGATTTTTATTCAAAGCAGATTATTGCGTTTGAACCGCCTTGGTGCGCTACTTGCGCGGGTGTTGCACGCTATTAGTTATTAATTAACGCCGATGCCTGATGTAGGTAAAGGGTTTGTAGAGGAGACGATGCAAGAGTCTTGCCCGTATTATTGGTAAGTTCAACTTTAAATGTATGTGCCCCACGATCGATGCCTGAGAGTTGAAAAACGCCAGATGTATTGCTTGCATAAGGGGCATCGTTAAAGACCAAACGGTAGATGGGAGCTTTTGGTGCACTTGGTTGTGTAGCTTGAATGGTAATCTCACCCACGTTATTGCGAATAGTCGCTTCTGGTGCAGGGCTTTGGATAGAAACCGTGTAGTTGGGCTGCTTGGCTTTTACTTGGGGTTTAGGCATGGGGGGCGGAGCTGCGGCTGTTACGACGTTTTGTGTTTTGCCGTCAAATGCAACTGGCTTGGCGTCGACACTGGGGCGGTCTGTATAGGTAACGGAACCGTCAGCCGCTACGACTTTATAAATGCCGTTGCTCTTACTTTGCTGTGTATTGGAGGGCATTGTCTTCTCATTAGAAGCCTCGTTGGGTTTGCCTTGCGTGTCATTTCGCTGTGCAGTTACTTGAGCGCTAGCACTATTGCTTTGCAGTGCAGCAAGTAGCAGCAAGATAAATGTATAAACTGTAAGCTTTTGCACGAGTACCCACCTAGAAAATCCCTAGATTGTTATAGTAGTTAATCATCGGACATAAAAAAAGCCCGCTGTGCGGGCTTTCGTATGATTCTTAATACTGCGTAAATTAAACGCTGTAGTACATGTCGAACTCAACAGGGTGAGTTGTCATGTTAAGTGTTGTTACTTCTTCTGACTTAAGATCAATGTAAGCATCAATCATGTCGTCAGTCATAACGCCACCAGCCTTAAGGAAGTCACGGTCGTTATCAAGTGCTTCAAGCGCCATTTCTAATGAGCTTGCAACAGTTGGAATTTCCGCTGCTTCTTCAGCAGGTAGGTCGTATAAGTCTTTATCCATAGAATCGCCAGGATGGATCTTGTTCTTAATTCCGTCAAGGCCCGCCATAAGCATTGCTGTAAATGCTAGGTAAGGGTTTGCTGTTGGGTCCGGGAAACGCACTTCGATACGACGCGCTTTATCACTTGTTACGTGAGGAATACGAATAGACGCAGAACGGTTACGTGCTGAGTACGCAAGCATTACTGGTGCTTCGAATCCTGGAACTAGACGCTTGTATGAGTTAGTAGATGCGTTAGCAAACGCGTTGATTGCGCGCGCATGCTTGATAATACCACCGATGTAATAAAGCGCTTCTTCAGATAGACCTGCATACTTATCGCCCGCAAAGATGTTCACGCCATCTTTAGAGATTGATTGGTGGCAGTGCATACCTGAACCGTTATCACCTACAAGAGGCTTAGGCATAAAGGTCGCTGTTTGGCCGTATGCGTGTGCAACATTGTGAACCACATACTTATAAATTTGGATTTCGTCCGCTTTATTTACTAGCGTGTTGAATTGGCAAGCAATTTCGTTTTGACCAGCGGTAGCAACTTCGTGGTGATGCGCTTCAATTACCAAGCCCATTTCTTCCATTACTAAACACATAGCAGCACGAATGTCGTGTGCAGAATCTACTGGTGGTACTGGGAAGTAACCGCCTTTAACGCCAGGGCGGTGCGCCATGTTGCCGCCTTCGAATTCTTCGCCTGAGTTCCACTTCGCTTCAGAAGAGTCGATTTTGTAGAACGAACCTGCCATGTCAGTGTGGAAACGAACATCGTCAAAAAGGAAAAATTCAGGCTCAGGACCGAAGAAACATGTGTCACCAATACCTGTAGACTTTAGATATTCTTCTGCGCGGCGTGCAACAGAACGTGGGTCACGCTCGTAACCTTCCATTGTTGAAGGCTCTACGATGTCACAACGAATGTTTACTTGAGTTTCTTCTGCAAACGGGTCTACAACAGCGCTTTCTGCGTCTGGAAGAAGAACCATGTCAGACTCGTTAATGCCTTTCCAACCTAAGCAATAGAAGAACCGTCGAACATCTTTCCTTCTTCGAAGAAATCTTCATCAACTTGGCTAGCAGGAATTGATACGTGTTGTTCTTTACCTTTGGTATCGGTAAAACGTAAATCTACAAACTTCGCTTCACTTTCTTTAATCAGCTCTAATGCCTTTTCTACTGACATCGTGTCCTCCAGGTTTAATGTAAAAATGCGGGATGATCAGCTTCACCCCAACAGTGGGAAAATTGAAAGCGATTATCATGCCATCTATATGTGTGCCGTATTTTGTGGCATAGCAAGCGCGCAACGATTACATGAATCAAAATAAAGCACCAAAATAGTGCAAGGTTGCACGATTTTGGTTCAGATTGCGTTCGTCTACGGTTTTTAGACTAGATTACTTTCAGAGGGCTTACCACTTTAAATGTAAAATTGAATTAGCAAACAACAGAATGCGCACAAGAGTTGAAGTTTCATATCGATTTTTTAAAAAAAGATGCGCAAACGTCGTGGTTTTTCTGTACAATCCGCGCAAATTTTTCTATCTGCATTTTTTTGCAACAAATCTCGTGCATCCTTTTTCATTGAGAAATAGTCGGCACCGATTTACACAGGCTCTATATAAGCATGAATACCACTGATATAAGTAAATTGCGTAACATCGCAATTATCGCGCACGTTGACCACGGTAAAACAACCCTGGTAGACAAACTGTTACAACAGTCTGGCACCCTTGAGTCTCGAGGCGAGCAGGAAGACCGCGTAATGGACTCGAACGACATCGAGAAAGAGCGTGGCATTACCATCCTTGCGAAAAACACGGCAATTAACTGGAACGACTACCGTATTAACATCGTAGACACTCCAGGACACGCCGACTTCGGTGGTGAAGTAGAGCGTGTTATGTCGATGGCTGACTCTGTGCTTCTACTTGTAGATGCACAAGAAGGCCCAATGCCGCAAACGCGTTTTGTTACGCAAAAGGCATTTGCTCAAGGTCTTAAGCCAATTGTTGTTATCAACAAAATCGATAAGCCAGGTGCGCGTCCTGATTGGGTAATGGACCAGGTATTCGACCTTTTCGACAACCTAGGTGCAACTGACGAACAGTTGGATTTCCAAGTTGTTTACGCTTCAGCGCTTAACGGCTGGGCATCTCACGATGCGGATGAGCAAGCAGAAGACATGACTGCGCTATTTGAAACGATCGTTGAGCAAGTTTCAGCTCCTGACGCCGACGTAGATGGCGCATTCCAAATGCAAATCTCTCAGCTTGATTACAATTCTTATGTAGGCGTAATTGGCGTTGGTCGTGTTAAGCGCGGTTCAGTTAAGCCTAACCAGCAAGTTACTGTTGTAACTGCCGACGGTCAAAAGCGTAACGGTAAAGTTGGCCTAGTATATGGTTACCTTGGTCTTGCGCGTCACGAAGTTGAATCTGCACACGCGGGTGACATTATCGCGATTACGGGTCTTGGTGAACTGAAAATTTCTGACACAATCTGTGACGTAAACACTGTTGAGGCACTTCCTCCGTTAACGGTTGATGAGCCTACAGTAACGATGACGTTCCAAGTAAACACATCACCATTCGCGGGTAAAGAAGGTAAATACGTAACCTCACGTAACATTCTTGAGCGCTTGAACGATGAGCTTGTACATAACGTTGCACTGCGCGTAGAAGAAACACAAGATCCAGATAAATTCCGCGTATCTGGCCGTGGTGAACTGCACCTTGGTATTCTTATTGAAAACATGCGTCGTGAAGGGTACGAACTTGCTGTATCTCGTCCAGAAGTAATTCTGAAAGAAGTAGACGGTGAAACACAAGAACCGTACGAAACACTAACTATCGACTGTGAAGAGCAACACCAGGGCTCTATCATGGAGCAACTAGGTCTTCGTAAGGCTGAAATGACTGATATGTCTCCAGACGGTAAAGGTCGCGTACGTATCGATTTCATTATTCCAAGCCGTGGTCTAATTGGTTTCCAAACAGACTTTATGACAATGACGTCGGGTTCTGGTCTTTTATACCATACGTTTGACCATTACGGCCCTTATAAAGGCGGTATCATCGGTAAGCGTAAGAACGGTGTTCTTATTGCTAACGCAAATGGTAAGGCGCTTACAAATGCACTATTTAACCTACAAGAGCGCGGTCGTCTATTCATCGGTCACGGTGTAGAAGTTTACGAAGGTATGGTTATTGGTATTCACAGCCGCGATAACGATCTAACAGTAAACGCACTTAAAGGTAAGCAGCTGACTAACGTTCGTGCATCGGGTACTGATGAAGCACAAACACTTGTTCCACCAATCAAGATGTCTCTTGAGCAAGCGCTCGAGTTTATCGATGATGACGAACTAGTAGAAGTAACACCCGAGTCTATCCGTATTCGTAAGAAGCTTCTTACTGAAAACGAGCGTAAGCGCGCATCTCGCGCACCTAAGTCGTAAACGACTTAAACGCAATACTTTGAAAAATGCCAACGTTGAGTTGGCATTTTTTTTTGTCTTGGCAAACGTATCCTAATAAATACCTTTACTACTGCTAAATTCGACCAAAGGTTAGTAGCGAACAGCGACTTTACTGCCTATCCTAATCTTATGGGACTTCGCTTTTTTATTAGTAGAGCGAGAGCCTATTGATGCAAATTGCTTTCACATTTCATCAGAATAACAAATAAGGGGAAGTACGTGCTTTCAGTTGCCGTGGTTGAAGACGACAAAATTACGTTAGATCTCATCATTGAGACATTAGAAACGCAGCTTGATGCAATAGTTCATCCCTTTAGCCGAAGTAAATTCGCCCGTGACTTTATACTGCAACAAACTCCCGAATCACTCGATTTGATAATCAGCGACCAGGTAATGCCCGATTATGACGGCTTGAGTCTGTTGAAAACCTGTCATGCTGCAGGACTAGATATCCCTTTCCTGTTGATTACTGCCGATCCTAATAAAGAATTGGTTATGCAGGCGCGCCAGCTAGAAGCCACTGATTTTTTGGCAAAGCCGCTGGATATGACCGAGCTCGTTCAAAAATCAAGAGACGCCGTAAGCAGAACTACATCCGCTATTTAAGTTCGTTTTGATATAGTGAAAAGCGCCATAGTGCTAGTTTCTGTTCGCTGAAAATTCTACACTGATATTAACGTGATTTTAGCAAAGGAAATTCTGTGAGCGCGCTATTTGACAATACCCCTTCAAGACAAGATACCTTTTCATTTAAGTGGCAGAAATATAAAGGCAAAGATATTATCCCTGCCTGGGTTGCAGACACCGAGTTTCGTTGTGCACAGCCCATTCTTGACGCGATCAATGCACAAGTAGAACACGGCAATATGGGGTATATTTTACCTAGCCATCACCAAGGCGCGATAAACGCAGTATGTCGCTGGCTCAAGGACAAACACGATTGGCATATCGAACCTGAATGGCTGGTATGGACGCCGGGCGTTGTACCTGCGTTTAACGTTGCGTGTAAAGCCAATTGCCAAGCGGGAGACAAGGTACTTATTCAAACACCAAACTATCCACCGCTTCTCGCAGCACCAAAATTGAATGGTTTAGAGCGCGTTGATATTGGTACTGTCATTGAAACGCATCAAGACGCCCACGGAAACACGGTAGAGCGATACACGTTAGACTTTGAAGCGTTAGAGCGTGAAGCCGCTGACCCCAAATGTAAACTGTTTATCATGTGTAACCCTATGAACCCAGTTGGTTCTGTGTTGACGCAGCAAGAGATCAATCGAATTGCGACCATATGCAACAACAACGGCGTCACACTGTGCTCTGATGAAATTCACTGTGATCTTATTTTAGAAGAAGGGAAACTCCATATACCTGCGGGACGAGAAGAGGCGCTGGCGCAAAACAGTATTACGTTAATGGCAGCGAGCAAAACCTTCAACATAGCAGGGTTGGGAACGTCTTTTGCCATCATCCCTAATCGCAAGTTACGTCTAGCATTTACTCAAGCAGCGGCAGGTATTGTGCCATGGGTAACGGTGTTGGGCCTTGCGGCAACAGAGGCGGCGTTCACACAGTGTGACGAGTGGCATCTGGCACAAATTGACTACTTACGACGTAATCGTGACCGAGTGGTGGAAGTGGTTAACGGTATTGACGGTTTGCGAATGCTAAAAGCAGACGCCACTTTTTTAGCTTGGGTTGATGCTAGCTCGTTAGATACCGAAAATGTATTAACATGGGCAGAAGAAAGGGGCGTTGGTCCATCACCAGGTGCCGATTTCCACCAAGCTGATCACTTCAGAATTAATTTCGGTTGTAGCCGAGATATGTTGGAAGCAATTTTAAAAAGGCTAGCTGGCTAGGTTTGCCTAGTGGTTGCACGCGCACCAATATTAATTGCGCGTGCAGCTACTAAGCTTCAGTTGCTTATCCAAAGACGCCTATCAGTTTATAGGCGCCCAGGCCCACCACAGTGCTCACCACAATTGCACCAGCAACATTGCTCTTCCACGTGTTTTTGAACTGCCCTAACGCATCACTCTTATTCATTACCACCATCAAAAAGATAGCAATAATAGGCAGTAGCAATGCGTTCGTTGCCTGAGCAAACAATATTGCGGGTAGCGGCTTAAAGCCAAGTGTAGCGACAGCAATGCCTATGATAATAATGGTAAGCCATATCGCTCTAAAACCTTTGCTTTGCATATCATCAGACATTCCCAGTGCACCGGTGACCGCGTAGGCGGCAGCTAACGGCGCCGTAATGGCACTGGTAAGTCCCGCGGCAAAAAGCCCTAACGCAAAGAACCATTGTGCTTTATCACCTAACACGGGCTTAAGTTGCTCACCCATGTTACCTGCATCCATAGTAGCGGCTTGATTGAAGAAGGCCATCATTGCAGTGGCCATAACGATCATGGTGATAAGCCCACCCATGGATATTGCTTTTGCTGACTGGGCTCTGCACGCAGATACTGCAATAGCCTTATCTTGTCCTTTTGATGATTTTGCCACCAGACTTGCGTGCAAAAATAGGTTGTAGGGAACAATGGTTGTGCCAATAAGCGCTAATACTGTGGTGATTGCATCTGTGTTTAGCTGCGGCGAAGTTAACTGCGATAGCATCGTGCCAAGATCGGGCTTCGCAACGAGAAGGGTGATCAGAAAGACTCCCGCCATAATGAAAACCAAATACACCAGAACCGTTTCTATCCACAGGTAGCTACCGCTGAATAGCAGTACGATTGCAATTGCACCAAGTATTGAGGCCCAAGGGCCAATGCCAATACTGACAAAAGCATCAAGGCCAATGGCGGCGCCAGTGAGATTGCCTGACTCGTAGGCCGCATTGCCTATACCAATGGCAGCGACAATTAGGATAATGAAGACATTTTTGAGCCAAGGTTTGTAGGCCATGTTCTTCATTGCATTTGCTAGGCCTTGGCCACTTGCTACACCGAGCCTGGCTGCCATGTCTTGCAGCACAATTGTGGCAAAAATTGAGAAAAGCAATGCCCAGACAAGATGAAAACCAAAATTAGCGCCAGCTAAGCTTGCTGTGGTAACGGTTCCGGGGCCTATAAACGCGGCCGCGATAATATATCCAGATTTATCTTTTGCCATTGCAACGACTCTTAGTTAAGTTTTGCTATCATGACAATAGGCAAGCGAGCACGCAACACTCTCTAACCTTATTGTCGCGTACTCACTTATGGCTGTATAAAAATTTCTTACGCGCAGAGCGCATGCACAGCGAAGTGGTCGCGAAGCCTAACGTTTCACAAAATAGAACGCAAATAAAAATGAGAAAAGACAGTGAGTGAACAATTTCCAATTGATGTGATTGCTGAAACGATTGAACAGCCCTGTTTTAAGCAAGTTATGCCATCTGCAGCCCACGTTGATGGGATGATTTTCGCGGTGGCGGCTGCGCCTGAGATCCCCATGCCAGAACAATGGATGCCCTGGCTTATTCAAAGCAGTTCTAGTCATCTCATTGATAAAGATGTCGACAAGCTTGCTGACACGTTAATGAATGGATTGCGCGCGCACTTAGACGTTATGCGAAACGAGGCTTTGTCGCTATCCCCTGACTTTTTGGTTGCAAACAATATGAAAAGTGGCGTGAGGCCATCTAAAGCGTTGGTTGAATGGCTAAATGGTTTATTGCAGGGACATAAACACGTAGAGCCTGTTTGGCAAAGTGCGTGGGATCGATTTGCAAAGCAATCGGCCGCGCACGCAGAGCAAGCAGAGCAAGCAGAGTCACCCGAAATTCGACTTACTCGCTGTCTAAAGCTTTTTTCTACATTGGCTAACGTTGAGCTAGCGCTGCAATATCGCAATGAAGAGCAAACTGCTCAGTTAGAAGCAAACCTTGAAATGTTAATCAAGCAGGTACCATCAATGCTGCGTGATTATATTCAGCTAGCGGGAGAGTTAGCTGACGCCTTGCCCAATCAATTTGAAACGTTTGTTAAGCCTCAATAAGCGCACATCGCATCAATTATTTACCTGTGACTTTGCTGCTACCTGTGACGTTGCTGCTGATTGCGCTGAATAAGTGAATGTTTGAGTGATGCAGTATAGCTGTCAAGTTCGAGCTTGGCGCGATCATATTGTTCGTTCAAGCTAAGCGATGATGGGTCTCTCATCAATGCTTTAAAGGCAATGTCAGTTTGTTTGATCAGGTGCTTCAAATGTTGATTGCTATCATCCATGTCATTATGTTCCGTCGTAAACGAGTAAATTAGCTAAGCAAATGCACCCTAGCTCAGCAGCGGTAAAAAGATAACACTGGCTCCTTGAGTGTTATCTTTAATACTACATTGTTTTGTCACTAGTGCTAACTTATATTTTACAAAGGCTTAACAACTGCCAGGCAAACAATAGCGAGTATTAGCAGAACCTAAGCGCTTCATTGAGAATGCGGTAGAAGCGGGGTGAATGACGGTTTTCATCTCTCGCGAATTGCTTCAACAATTTAAATAAATAGAAGTGATAGCTGTAAAGCGCAAGTAAAAGTAATAACTTTATATGCAGCCATCCCGACATTTTAAACCAAGTTCCCCCGTAACTGACAATCAACGCGACGCCAAATACAAACGTTAGCAGTGCGAACGGGGTGACGAAAAACCACAAACGTCGCTCCATGATTTTGAATTCGTCTTTAACCACTTGTGAAGTAGTTGAGGCGTGATAAACAAAAAGACGCGGAAGATAGAATATGCCCGCCATCCAAGCAAGCATGAAAAAAATGTGAAGTGCTTTAAACCATAATATGTACATGCTAGTAATGTGCCCTTTGTAAAAAACTTTGCAATATGTTCCAAGTAACAACACCGATTATGTCGTTAAGCTCTTGATCGTAAATATACACGGCCCCAGAGCGCGAATTCTTTAAGTGTTCATAGACTTCGTGAAGTGTAGATTGCGCGCTAATGCCTTCCATTTGATAGTAACTTAACGCGGTAGCATCGTGATCTAGGCTCACATTGTATTGGACCAGTTTATACTGCACATCTATTTCAAATTTTGATTTCTGGACAACAATTGTTGTTGGATTTTTTTCGAGAAAGTCAGTAAGCGCTTTTTCGGGCGCGTCGTGAAATAGCTTGTATTGCGTATTCATCGCCGCTAACACCCCTGTCTTTTCAAGCGCTTCCCTGATGGATGAAATAGCATAAGGAAGATTTTGATAATCCAGTTGTCGAATAAAAATGGAGCGGTTGCCAAAAAACTGTGTTGACGTTACGTAGGCTGGAACAATTACTAACATAGCTGGCAATATAATTTGAGGGCTGTAGGACAGCTCCATTACCGCTGATAACGCGGCCAGCGGGGCGTGTAATACCGCAGTCAACATGCCAGCAATACCTAATAGTGCAAAGCTGTTGGTAAATTCAGGAACATCGACGAAATACGACAAAGGCAGCAATAAGACTGCGCTAAACGAGCATACCTATTACCATTACGGGGCCAATAATGCCGCCGGGTATACCAAGTCCTATAGCGAAAACAGCAAGTATTACTTTGAAAACAAGGGTTGAAACAAGTAACAGTGTGCTGGGCGAGGTGTCGAATAAATGCTCAACATCAACAAAGTTTGCGCCCAACGCTTCGGGTATAAAGGTGCCAATTGTGCCTGTAATTGCAGCGGCCAAAATAAGACGCCATACCATTGAAACTGGCCTAAACCAGGTCATCACGCGCATTAATTGGCTATTAAACAGTACAGCCAACATTCCTAGCAAAATGCCCAGCAGAACAAGATAAAAATACATCCACTGGCTAAAAGCATTAAACGACAGGAATGACAATTCGTTGATTTCACCAAACACAATTCGGGTTAGCACTGAGCCGCACGCTGCAGCTAACATAACGGGCACAAATATGTGAATTTTGTATTCTCGTAAAACCACTTCCATAACAAAAATAACAGCCGCGAAAGGAGTGTTGAACGAGGCTGATATTCCAGCCGCGATACCACACCCTGCTAGAATTCTAATGCTGTTATAGGGCAAGCGTAGCCATTGTCCTAAAAAGCTACTTCCCGACGCGCCCATATGCACTGAGGGCCCTTCACGTCCAACAACAAAACCACCTGCGAGTGCCAGCATACCGCCAAAAAACTGATTAATAGTGGTTCTAAAGGGAATGTGGCCGTAAAAGTATTTTACGCGATGGATAACAAATGGAATACCCAGTCGGTAGTGCTTAAACCCTGTCAAGAAGGCGATAAATAGAATGAGGGTAACGCTGAGGAAAGGTAAAAGTAGCCACACTAACCAATCATGCTTTAAATAGGACTGTAGCGTTGTAATGCCTGTAACTTGAAGCCACTCTACGCATAGTCGAAAAAGAATGATAATGAGTGCCGCGCAGGTCCCTCCTACAATGCCCAAAACGCACAATTGAACCGATGTACGTGGATGAGCCACTTCCTCTCTTAAAGCCTGCAAGCGCATGATGTGATACAGTAGGTTTGACGTAACCAGAAGCTTACCATAAACACCTAAATTTCATAATGTTTTAGACGTTATCTCTGGTTAGGGGCAAAGCGGGGGCAGGGTTTTACGATTCCATTGAATACATTGGGCCTTGGCACGTATTTTTCAGCCTTGAAGGTATACTCGCGTCGTCACGCGGGCACAACTGCCAGTGATAGAGCACAGCGAGTGAGAAAATGAGTAGTCAGACAAGAAGTAACAATGACAACTGATCAGTTAAAAAAAGTATTGGGCAATTATAAATGGTCTCTTTTAGTAACCTTCGCCATGCTGGCAATGGTGGCTTTTGGCTATCAGTTAGCACGCATTGTCGACGAAGGTCACTATAAAAAGGTTTTGGCACAAAATGACACCATTGCAATATTGTCAGAAGAAAATAATGCGCTACAAACAAGAGTCAATCAGTTGGAAGTTGCTGCTGAACTTGCAAAGCTTGAAACTGAGGCCATTACTGAGGTTGCCAACGTCAGTAAAAAGCAATTAGAAGAACAGCAAGAACTCGTTACCTTTTATGAGCGCGTAATGGCGCCCGAAAAAGGTGAGTCGGTTCTCGCTGTCGAAGGCGTAGAAGTGTTCAAACTAGATGGCAACCGCTATCAGTTGCGCATGGTATTGTTGCAAACAAGGCGGCAAAAGGCCGTCATTAATGGCAGTTTGAAAGTAAGCGTTGAAGGGGTAAAAGACAAACAGTCAATCACTCTTACCTCCGGAAATAGCAGCTTTATGCCTCAAGATATCAAGTATCGTTTTCGTTTTTTCCAGGCAGTTAACGTGGATTTTACTATTCCTGAAGGGCTTGAACCCGAGCGAATTTCATTTTCGACGTCGGTCTATCAATACAAAACGCGCAAAGCACAATTCGACGTAGATTTATCGTGGCAAGATGCACTGGCCGTTGAGATAGAATAAGCATTTTGAGAGTCTTTGGTTGTCTGTTTGTATGTAAATTAGCCAGTTGTTTGTATGTTCGTCGTTAATTGATCTTTTCTAGCGGCATAACAGTTGCCGTAGTAGGTATTTTTGATACAGTGACGTCATAGTCAGGCTTAGCCTTTTTACGGTAAAAGAGGCAACACGCTGTAAGGCCTTCTCGGGAAAAACAAATGACAGAAAAGTGCTTTCGCATGAAAGGCACAACGCTGACCAGCATTGTGCTAGAAGTAGTAGATTTTGAACCAGATACATTTGAGTCACAGCTCAGTCAAAAGGTGGCTAGCGCTCCTCAGTTTTTTACTCGCTCTTCGCTTATTCTTCATATAGTAAAACCTTTATCTGCAACAGAGTTTGAGCTGCTGGTCGCGCTGTGTCGACGCTTAAAGCTGCAGCCGATGGCAGTAAAAGGTGAAGTGAGCGAATTAAGGCCCATCATTAACGATTTGGGACTGGCTGATGTAAGCCAAAGCAAATTTACGGACTCGGCATTAAAAGCGCAGCGCGCAGAGCCTGCTCAGCCAGACAAAGTGAGTGAGAAAACAACACCGTCTGAAGTTGAACGGCCTGCCGAGCAAGGAGCAAAAGCACCCTCTGCAGCGTTTAAGCCTGCGAAGGTAGTATCTCGCCCCGTGCGCTCGGGACAGCAAGTTTATGCAGAAGGTGGCGATCTTATTGTTACAGCATCGGTGAGCGAAGGAGCCGAACTACTCGCTGATGGTAATATCCATGTTTATGGCACGCTGCGAGGCCGAGCGCTAGCTGGCGTCAAAGGAAATACTCACGCTAGAGTATATTGCCAAGGTTTGGATGCTGAGCTTATTTCAATTGCTGGTCAATTTATCATGCATGAGTCGGTGAAAGGCGAGTGCTGGAAAAACCTAAGCACAAGTATATTTAGAAGAAGAATCATTACGCATAGTGCCTTTGGCATAAAAACGTTAGAACAATTGCGCTAAAAAATGTGCTGTGTGAAGAATAGGAAAGAATAAATGGCAAAAATTATCGTAGTAACATCAGGTAAAGGTGGGGTTGGAAAAACCACATCAAGTGCGGCGATCAGTACAGGTCTGGCATTGGCTGGGCACAAAACGGTTGTTATCGATTTTGATGTAGGCCTTCGAAATCTTGATCTTATTATGGGGTGCGAGCGCCGAGTGGTGTACGACTTTGTCAATGTGATCAACAAAGAAGCAACGCTAAAACAAGCGCTAATCAAAGATAAGCGAACGGATAATTTATTTATTCTGCCTGCTTCACAAACACGCGATAAAGATGCGCTAACCATCGAAGGTGTGCAAGCTGTGCTGGACGAACTCAAAAACGACTTCGATTTTATCATCTGTGACTCACCTAGCAGGCATAGAGCAAGGGGCGCAAATGGCCCTTTACTTTGCTGATGAAGCTATCGTGGTAACAAACCCAGAAGTTTCCTCAGTTCGCGATTCAGACCGCATACTGGGAATTTTGCAGAGTAAATCGATGCGTGCTGAGAAAGGCGAAGCAGTAAAAGAGCACCTATTGCTAACCCGATACAATCCTACCCGTGTTGAAAGCGCTGAAATGCTTAGTGTGGCTGATGTAGAAGAAATACTCGCCATTCCTCTATTGGGCGTTATTCCTGAATCTGAGGCTGTACTAAAAGCGTCTAACCAAGGTCAGCCTGTTATTCTTGATAGCGAAGCTAATGCGGGACAAGCCTATTCGGATGCTGTAAAGCGTTTACTAGGTGAAACCGTTGAGCACCGTTTCTTAGAAGCTGAAAAGAAAGGATTCTTTAAACGATTGCTAGGAGGTAAGTAATGGGCATTTTCGATTTACTTAAGAAAAAGCAGAAGCCTAGCACTGCCGCTGTAGCGAAGGAGCGTTTGCAAATAATTGTTGCCCATGAGCGCAAAAAACGCAGCGAGCCTGATTACTTGCCTATGATGCAGCAGGAAATTATTCAGGTTATTCGCAAGTATGTAACCATTGCTGATGACCAAGTATCGGTTCAACTAGACAACAATGACGATTGCAGCGTCCTTGAATTAAACGTGACCTTACCAGATTCTCAATAGCCATCTCGCATTTCACTAATTTTAAAAAAAGAACAGTTTAAACGCGCTAGTTTTGCTGTTCTTTTTTTGTTGCCTCTTCATTAAAAATCATCCCTTTTTCAATAGCTTTATACCTAAAGGCTATGTACAAAATTCGTTTCTAATCTACACTCATCTTAGTGTGTTTCTATCACGCAAATCAAAGTGCCCAATGATTTTATAGGAAGTTGATATGCAACGGAGTTTAGAGCAAGAAGTTGCCCATTTAAAAAGGCGACTTGAGCGAGAGAAAAAAGCTCGCGAGTCCGCAGAACAATTGCTTGATGACTACGCTAAAAAAACGTTTATTGCCAATGAAAAGCTCAGAGAAGCTGTTGCTGAAGTTGAGCTTAGACAGCATGAAATTGAGTTCTTTGTAAAATCAACAACTGAGTCAACCAGCGCAGAGAGCAATCAAACTCTTGTCGAGTCGCTGTTAGAGCTAAGCGCAACATTTATAAATGCGAAATTTGCAGCGATTTTTTACACGAAAAATGGCACTCAGTATGGCGATCCTCGAGTAATCAGAAATACTTCTGAAACCGTCAATGTATCAAGCGTCGCTAACCTCATTCCTTTCGATATTGACGGCCCTATACCATATTGGTGTATACAAGAAGTAAGTGATGAAGAAAGTCAATTCTCTACTTGGCTAGTTTATCTAAATTTCAAATATATTGACCAAGTTGACGGTTGGCTGGCCATGCTTATTGATTCACCGATGATAGATGAAGAAAAGCTCTACGTATTAGATGCGCACATTGCTCAGCTACGACACAGCTTAGAAAAGCTAAATAATGACAACTTGCGAGCAAGTGAGACTAAAGAGGCCGCTGGTCTGAAAGATGAACTTTCTGATGCGCACAAGCAGCTGGCTATCGCCGATAGAATGTCCTCGCTAGGAATCTTAGCTAGCGGCGTCGCTCATGAAATAAACAACCCACTAGCGTTTATTTCGGCAAACAATAAATACCTAAAGCAAGCGCTTCTTCCTGCCATCGGAGAGTTGAAGGCATTGGCGGGTTCATTAGCGGGAAGTGAAGCGGGGGTCGCACTTGAAAAGAACAACTTAGTAAGGATGGAAGACGCCATAGCTGAAGTGTTGCAAGATAATATGGATGGCGTAGAAAGGCTTAGCAAAATTAGCGATAGCCTGCGCACCTTTGTTCATACCAGCAACAAAGAGTTTAAGCTGGTTGACCTTAACAAAGTGGTTAAAGATACCGTTAAAGTTGCATCGTTCAGCAAAGAGTTTCGAGAGGACATTGAAATACAGCTTTTCGATGACACGGCGCTAGTTGAGGCTAATGCTGGGGAAATAGAACAGGTTCTACTTAACATCATAATCAATGCTATCCACGCCACCCAAGAAGACGGAGGCGTGGCGGTGAACATTTTACGAGATGGGAAATACTTCACTATCAATGTGAAGGATGAAGGTGTTGGGATATCAGAAGCAAATCTAGCCAAGATATTTTCACCCTTCTTTACAACCAAAGCCGTTGGCAAAGGAACAGGATTAGGGTTGGCCATTTCAAAAAACATCATTGAGGCGCATGGCGGATTGTTGAAAGTAGATTCTACTGTGGATGTGGGTACCTGTTTCTCTATCATGCTTCCCCAAGCAACAAAGAAAAAAGAGACTGAGGCGATGGAATGACAGACAAACTTGAAATATTGCTAGTAGATGACGAAGCCGCTGTGCAGCGTGCATTAAAACGGACCTTGGAATGTTTAATACCTTCAACGATTGATACCGCAAGCAGCGGTGAAGAAGGGTTAGAGGCTTGTCAAAACAAAACATATGACATTGTCATTAGCGATTTGTCGATGCCAGGCATGAGTGGCACGCAGTTCTTAAAGCAGCTTTCTCATTCTGCCCCCGAGACAATTCGCATTATGCTTACTGCACATAGCGAAGCTGAACATGTGTTAGAGGCCGTAAACGAAGCGAATGTGTGGAGTTACCTTAAAAAACCGTGGGACGATACGCGCCTTGAACTTGTCATTGGCCAAGCCGTGAAAATGCGCAAAGCGCTAGTTGAGCGTAGTATGCTGCGTAGCGCACTGGTTAAAGCCGAATCAAGACGGAAGCGTGCCGTAGAAGGGTTTATTGGTGAGTCGAAAGCCCTTGAAAGTGTTTATTCCATTATTGAAAAGGCGGCACCCAGTTCTGCGTCTGTGTTCATTACTGGAGAGAGCGGTGTCGGTAAAGAAGTGGCTGCATCGGCAATCCATAACTTAAGTAAACGCAAGCACGACAATTTTGTCGCATTGAACTGTGCGGCAATTCCATCAGAGTTGATGGAATCAGAGATTTTTGGTCACGTAAAAGGGGCGTTTTCTGGTGCGGTGTCCAATCGAGATGGGGCGGCGACACAAGCAGATAACGGTACCCTTTTTCTTGATGAGCTTGGCGAAATGGATATGGGGCTGCAAGCTAAGATATTGCGCTTTATCCAAACTGGAACCTTCCAGAGGGTAGGGTCGGGCAAGCTGGAAAAAGTGGATGTCCGATTTATAGCGGCGACAAACCGTCAGCCGCTAGAGGCCATAAAAGATGGGCATTTGCGAGAAGATTTGTTTTACTTAGCTAAATGTTATAGCGCTTCATTTACCACCGTTGCGAGAGCGAGGTGATGATGTATTGTTGCTCGCCAACCACTTTATGAGGTGCTACATGTCGGAAGAAGGCAAGATGTTCTCCGGCTTTGCTGAAGACGCGAAACAACTGCTTCGCAGGTTTTCATGGCCTGGTAATGTTCGCCAACTGCAAAATTTGATCTATAGCTCTGTTGTTATGAATGATGGGCCTTTATTAACAGCCAGCATGCTTCAGTCTCAGATCCCGGTTGAACAAGCGCGTATTGAGTCAGTTGCTAAAGAAGCTAGCGACGTTTCTCAGTCGTCGGAATCAAGTACATATAGCGAAGACGAACTCGACAGCGTTGATGCATCGCATGGCGGGCCAACGGATGGTGATGGGGGCCACAGTGAGGAAGACATTATGCCACTTGCTGATATTGAACGCAAAGCCATCGAAGATGCCATTGCTTATTATGAAGACAATGTGGTTAAGGCTGCAAATGCACTTGGCGTCAGCCCCTCTACGCTTTATAGGAAAATACAGCAGTGGTAGCAGGGAAAAGCTTAATCATCTATTGCTAATGTTCAAAAAAACTATGTGATACAAATTTACTAAAAGGTAGTGCGGTGGCAAAGAGCAGCGAACAATCACATCCCATGCATGATCCAACCGTTAAACGGCTTATGCAACGCATGGAGCCACATATAGCGCAAAGTTTTACTGTAGAGCAGCAAATGGCATTGGCTCGCGTAGTAGGGCTTCGCGGTGGCCGCGTGCACAGTGTCGATTTAAGAGCAACGGTAAAGTTCCCCTTTTTACCCTATAGTTTCTATCTTGTTTTTCTTGCCGGAAGAAATAAACGCCCCCTCACGGCCAAAGAAAAAGCAATTGCAGCGGCCTCACTTTTTCTCATAGCTACCCTCACAGTCATGATATTAAGTTTGCTAGGGTTAGTTGTTATTTACCTTCTTAAATCACTGCTAGGCATAGATTTATTCGAGGGTTTCTCACTAGGGCTCTATGATTGGTTCAAATCGCTCTAGCTGCCATATGACTCGCTACTTCTAACTTTTCGGGGCATGGAAAGCATCTTTCTATGCCGACTTTATGATGTCTTTTCTTAACTAAACTCTCTTTATTCATTATTTGCAAGTCACGCCAGACACTCTGAGCTGGATAGATGCATTGATAGCGTTAATGTCGCTAGATGAATTATGTGTAACTGCAATATCGACCTTGATTCTGCTATTTGTTTTTCAAAATGGGAATTTGTAAAGCGACTTTAGTGTTTTGCTTTTCAATTTGAGAATTTTCAAATACCCCAGTTTCTCTTTTTTCTTTGTTTTTTCTTAAGTTGTTGATTTTGTTATGCTTGTAAAGTTGGCAAAGGTTTTGCTCTTATCTCCGTATCTTCACCTTGACCTGTTAGATAGAAGAACCATAACAGCTCAGGTGACCAGTTTATCTTCAGCATGCACATCATGTTTGAGTAGGAGAAAGATGATGAAAACAGTTACTGCCAAATTTAATAACAACGCGACTAATCACAAAGGTTTACCTATTGCAGCGCAGAAAGCGGTTGCGTTGATGGGGTTAATTGCATTGTCACCTTTGCTTCTTATTGTGGCTTGTCTTATCAAGTTAGAAAGTCGTGGCCCACTTATTTTTTCTCAAACACGTGTAGGTGAACAAGGTCGTCAGTTTAAATGCTTCAAGTTTCGTTCAATGTTCACACCTGACTCTCCCCAGTGGGAAGCTGCTGCGAAGATGAAAAGCGATAGAGAAGGTATTTGCCAGAAAATGTATAGCGACCCGCGCATTACTCGTGTTGGTCGTGTCATCAGAAAGCTGTCGATTGATGAGCTACCGCAATTGTTTAACGTTCTTACAGGTGACATGGTCTTGGTTGGTCCACGCCCTCACTTGACTTCAGAGTACGCTCAATACGATACAGACACATTGGCTCGTTTAAGTTGCAAGCCAGGCTTGACCGGTTTGTGGCAGGTTTCTGGTCGTGCAGATACAACCTTTGAGGAGCAGTTGATGTTAGATAAGACGTATATCGCACAGCAGAGCTGGTTCTTTGATGTCAAAATTCTGCTAGCGACTGTTCCCGCTGTGGTTACTGCAAGAGGCGCTTATTAATCTCCTTAAGTGTGTTTTGCCCTAAGCAGTATGTCGTAGTTGGCATACTGCTTTTTTTATTGCATTCCTCGATAGCGCGTTGAACTGCGCAATGCCACCCACTCACCCATTGTAGATGGGCCTTCATATTTTGTTTCTTTGTCATCGAGTGTTGTCACTCTCGTGAAATGACTCACCTTTGCTATAGGCGAATACGAGATAACATAACCGCAGCGACGTTTATTGTAGTTTTGCAAAATGCTACTGATGGTCTTGTGCATTTTGAGAAATTAGCATTTTGAAACGGCTGTAGAAAACCTCTGGTCACATGTATCTCTTTGAAAATAATATCTTTTTCGTGTTTGGCATAGGCTTTGCAAAAAGTCATGGTAAGTAAGCATTCCAAGTAGGAACTAGAGCCATGAAATCATTGTCAGTTGTCATCACTATGTATAATCAAGCTCACAGCATTGAAAACGCTGTTAAGAGTGTTTTGAACCAGGCTGTTAGCGTAGGTGAAATCATCGTTGTTGATGGTGGTTCAACGGACGGTAGCGTTGAAAAAGTTAACGCTATGCAGGCGCAGAACATCAAGCTTATACAGGTAGAGGGCTGCAGTATTGCCAGCATGCGTAACGAAGGTGTAAAAGCATCGTCTAACCACTATGTCGCTTTTCTTGATGCTGCCGACCAGTGGATGCCCTTTTTCACGTTCGAAATGCAAAAGCTTCAGGACAACTACCCTTGTTCAGATGTATTTGCGACTCGCTATCAGCGTGTTGACACTGAAGGCAATCCTGTGGATGCGAATATCTTCTTAGACTCTGTTAACCCTGAGGGTTATTTACTATCAGACTTTTTCAAAATGGTCACTTTAGGAGATATGCCTTTCACGGTGTCATCAATGATGGTTAAGAAAGCGAATTTCTTAGCTCTTGGCGGCTTCGCAGTAAGCGAGCATACCCGCGTACCTAAAGACTTCATCTTGCAAGCAGCGCTAGACGGCACTATCGCATATAGCCCTAACATACATATGCACTGTAAGAGTGATGCGCACAAACCTGGCTTTGAAGATCTTTTCCCAGTAGGCACTTACGCCTCAGCTGAACGCCTTTATACTATGGTGATGGCTGGTCGTTACCCACAAAAGACGGTTAAAAGCATTAAGCATTACTGTGCTGTTCAAGGTCTTGAAGCGGTGAAAGGCTTTATCAACGATGGCAATCAACATGCGGCCAAAGCAGTGCTGTTGATGCCTATGTGTCAACACCGCACGCTTTCTTTCGTATCTATGATGGCGTTGATGAAACTTCACGCGCTCAAGTCGACGCTTGGCAATGTTAAATCAATTCTATCTAAGGAGTGGCAGTCATGAAAATTAACGCAATCATAGTGGTTAGTAACGATGTAGACATTGTTGAGGAAGCCTTGCTATATGCCATGAAGTTCTGCCATAAAATTTACGTTTACGACAACCACTCAAGCGATGGCAGTTGGGAGCTTGTAAATGAAATGGCCTCAAGGTTCAGAGAGCTGGTGATTTTCGGACAAACCGATGAACCGAAGGAGAGTGGGTTATTAAATCGCATTTACAACCGCCATCACAGCGAATACACCAGCGATGACTGGTGGTACATACTTAACCCCGACGAGTTACTCAGTGAGTCGCCAGTGGAGCAGTTGAAGGAGGCGACTGCAGCGAAGAAAAATGCGATGAAAGTATGGTTGGCACGCTTTTATCTGACCAGCCAAGAAGTTGCAGATTTTGATAGTGAAGATGTAAATAAATCAATTACTAAGCGCCGTAAATATTATTCGGTGAATAAAAGTGAGAAACGATTTTTTGCTAACGACCCAGTGCGCAAGTGGTCAGAGTCGGTATCGACTAAATTCCCAGATTGGGCATCGTCCATGGCACAAGGTTTTATTGTTTCGCGCTGCTTTCCAATGCGCTCGCCACAGCAGCTAGAGAGTAACAATGTAAATTCGCCACAATGTGCGGTGCACCCGTGTGCATCAACGTTAAGTGAATACAAAAATGACGGGCAATTTAACATTACGCGTCGAGCTCGATTACATGCATTTATTTCACAGGTGAAGCATGTATTTGCAAAAAAGTTTCAAGGCTTTTTGAAAGCCCCTATTACAAACGCAAACAGTCGTAGCGCTTTGCAAAAATCACTGTAGGAGAGAATGATGTTAGACCGTACTAAAGCAAAAAAATACAGTGTGCTTATTGTCGAAGACGACGCACTAGCGCGTGCCACAGTGATAGGTATGTTATGTAAGGAATTTAACTGTAGCTATGTGGATGACGGGTTTGAGGCCGTCAGGTACTGCCAAAGGCATGAGTCGCCAGATGTTATTTTGATGGATTATCACATGCCTGAAGTCAATGGTGTTGATACGTGCATAAAATTACAAGCGTGCAGCCGTTCCAAAGATATCCCTATCATTTTCTTTACTGGTAATGATGACGGTGATGTACAAAAGCAGTGTTGGGGAGCAGGGGCTGCTGATTTTGTCTCTAAACCCGTAAAAGCCGATGTGCTTAAAATGCGTATAATGCGGCAAATCGAGGTGAAAGCCAAAGAGCGTCACCTCGTTTCTTTAGCATGTAAAGACCAGCTTACCGCTTTGCCGAACCGCCAGTTCTTAAAGCAAAATGCGCCAAGACTAATTAAACAACTTGTTCGGGAGAAGGCTGATTTGTCTGTGTTGATGGTCGATGTTGATAATTTCAAGAAATTCAACGACAACTATGGTCACTTGGAAGGTGATAAAGTGTTGAAAGCCGTTGCGCGTGCGCTGAGTGAGTCAGTGTCTAGGCCGCTTGATTGTGTGATGCGTTTTGGCGGTGAAGAATTTATGGTTTTACTTCCAAAAACTGGGCTAGACCATGCAAAGCGAATTGCTCGCATTATGACTAGGGCAGTGGAAGCATTAATGATCGATCATAGTTTCTCTGACCACGGGGTAGTAACAGTGAGCATTGGTGTGTCGTCATCAGAGCACGAAAACTCACTTAAATTCGTAGAGTTGGTGAAAAAAGCAGACAAAGCGCTGTATACCGCAAAAGCAGAGGGCAAAAACACGGTGTCATGTGGTATGAGGAAAAGAGCGACTACCCAACATCAGGCATCACCTTTGGTGGCATACAGCTTCGGCTAAACAGTAACTAGATCAGGTGTTTATGTTTGTATCAAGCTGTTGTGATGCCAAACGGATAACATCTTCATCAAGCGGGGGAGGAGAAATGTCGACTCCTTGGCTCAGCGTGTTTGCGATATGCGTTAAAACATCTACTCTGGCTTGCCACTTGTGTTCGCCGTTAATAATATGCCAGGGCGCATGTTGAGTGTGCGTTTGTTTAAACATCTCGTTAATGGCTATTTCATACTCGCTTCTTTTTCTTCTGTTATGAAGGTCTTCTTCGGTAAGCTTCCAGCGTTTGAAAGGGTTATGTAATCGTTCTTCAAAACGTTTTTTCTGTTCATCTGCCGAAATATGCATATAGAACTTAATGATGCGTACGCCGCTGTCGACCAAGGTACGCTCGAATTCATTGATTTCTTGATAAGCACGCACCCATTCGGCTTTACTTGCCAAGTTGTCCACGCGTTCCACCAACACGCGCCCATAGTGAGAACGGTCAAAAATCTTCAGGGTGCCCGGAGAAGGGATCTGCTGCCAAAAGCGATAGAGAAAGTGTTTGCTTTGCTCATCATCAGCAGGTTTGGCTACGGGAAAGACACTAACACCTCTTGGGTCTAGCTTTTCGGTAACTCTTCTAATCGCGCCGCCTTTTCCTGATGCGTCCCAGCCTTCAAAAATGATTAACGCGCGACGCTTTTGATGAAAATAAGCCTGCTGGACGTGAAAAAGCGTCTCTTGTGCACAAATTAAGCCTTGTTTGTACTCGTCTTTTTCGTCAAAGCGCGAGTCTGGAAATGAGGTGTATAGGGTAGGTGGTTTTGGATCCCATACCATATTAGAAGCCATTACTGTCTCGAATCAGGAAAATCGTAGTTGTAGAGTAACGCTTAAAGACAACTTAGCAAATGCTCTGCTGTACGGTTTTTGTTTAACGCTTTCGAGCTAAGCGGTATTGATTCATTAAGTTTCGCCCCAATAGTTGATGAAATTAGTCAAGTATTAGATAATTGCGCATAGTGTTTGTGCACTTGCACATTAAGTCCGGTTAAGAGGTGGGTATGTCTGTAGAAACGGCGTTGCCAATTGAGTTTTCTGATGCAGCGGCAGCAAAAGTGAAAACCCTTGTGACAGAAGAAGAAAATCCTGATTTGAAACTGCGTGTTTATGTAACAGGCGGTGGTTGCTCAGGGTTTCAGTATGGCTTTACATTTGATGAAAAAGTCAATGAAGGCGATATGACCATTGAAAAAGATAGCGTAACCCTAGTCGTTGACCCAATGAGCCTGCAGTATCTTGTTGGCGGCGTTGTTGACTATGTTGATGGCCTTGAAGGCTCGCGTTTCCTAGTTCAAAACCCTAATGCCACAACTACATGTGGTTGCGGTGCAAGTTTCAGTGTTTAATAAGCAATAACGCTTTACACCTGATGGTATGGTGCGTTCTTGCACCATGCCTCGTTTTTCTAATTTTCCTCTTTTCGTTCTTGTTGTCGACGTTATGTCTACAACACATTTCTATTTTTGTATTCCGTTAAGTAACCTGTCTCACAGATAAAGTACATTGTCTTCGTTCCTTAACTTGTCTAAGTTAACAATATAATTACAAGCATCAGCATGCGACAACAGGCAAAAAGGAAAGACCATGAGCAAAACCTTATTCGTCAACGGGACTGAATACCCCATCGATGTCCCAGATAACATGCCACTATTGTGGTTTTTACGCGATAGATTGGAATTTACAGGCACCAAATTTGGCTGCGGAAAAGGTTTATGTGGCGCCTGTACTGTCCACGTGGACGGTCAAGCTACACGAGCTTGTGTTATGCTTAGGTTAGCGCACTAGCGGGTCGAAAGGTTACGACGATTGAAGGTCTCTCTGAAGATGCATCTCATCCCCTTCAAAAGGCATGGCTAGAAGTAGGCGTGCCGCAGTGCGGTTATTGCCAGGCGGGCCAAATAATGAATGCAGCCAGCCTACTTGCAAAGAATACATCGCCTAGTGATCAAGAAATTGATAACGCCATGCAAGGGAACATTTGTCGATGTGGCACGTACCAGCGCATTAAAAAGGCGATTAATATTGCGGCTACCGAGCTTGCGAACTATGACCTAGCCAAGGAGGTTTCATAATGCGTGCTGATATTGAAAGTTTACTTGTTGAGCAGCGAGAAAAGCAGGCGCAATCGTTTACCGTTAAGCGCATGTCGGTGTCGCTAAATCGTCGACAGTTTTTAAAAGCAAGTGCCCTTGGGACATGTGGTTTGGTGGTGGGGGTATCACTTAATGCGCAAGCTAGCCCATCTCAGGCCGCCGAGTTCAACCCTAACGCTTTTATCCATTTGCAAAAAGATGGCAGCGTGCTTATTTATTGCGGTCGATGCGAAATGGGGCAGGGGATTAGTACGGCCTTGCCATCGGTAGTTGCTGATGAAATGGAAGCTGACTGGTCAAAGGTTACGGTAGAACAAGCCGAGGGTGATCAGGACAAATACGGCAGTCAGGCCACGGGCGGGTCAGCCAGTATCCGTACAATGTACGAACCTATGCGCAAAGCCGGTGCCGTTGCACGAGAAATGCTTGTCGCTGCTGCGGCAAAAGTGTGGGGTATAAGTGCCGAGAACTGTTATGCCGAAAACCACTTCGTTGTAAACAAAGCAACAAAGCAAAAATTGAGCTATGGCGAGCTTGCTAGCGTGGCTGCGACCATGCCAACGCCTGAAAATCCAACGCTTAAAGCGAAGGCGGATTTTCGTTATATCGGTTCGCATTTACCGCGTCATGATGTAGCCAAAGTTGTACAAGGTCAGCGCAAGTATGGCGTCGATACCAAAGTGGATGGTATGCAATACGCAGCTATTGTGCATTGCCCTGTGATGGGCGGGACGCTCAAATCAGTAGATAAAACCGACGCAATGAAAGTGCAAGGCGTAACTGCTGTAGTGGAAATTGCGCCTATGAAAGTACCCTTCGGTTCTTTGGGGGGCGTGGCTGTTGTGGCAAACAATTCATGGTCAGCGCAACAAGGTGTCGAAAAGCTTAAAGTAGAGTGGGACAGAGGCGAGCATGGCAGCTATGACACCATGGCGTACATGAAAACCTTGGTGGAAAACGTTGAAAAGCTTAAGCAAACAAAATTGCTGAGCGTGGCGATGTGGAAGGCGCGTTTGCAAAAGCTGCGCGAACGGTGTCAGCGACGTATACCGAAGGTCATCTAGTGCATGCTCCTATGGAGCCCAATGCAAGCGTGGTGGCTGTGGGTAATGGCACTTGTGAGGTGTGGGCGTCTACTCAAAGCCCAGATGACATTCAATCTGTACTGTCTCAGTTTCTGGGTATCGATAAGAAAGCCGTGAAAGTGAATGTGATGATTAGCGGCGGTGCATTTGGGCGTAAGTTTAAATGTGACTACGTGCAAGAAGCTGCGGCTATTTCTAAAGCTGTAGGTACGCCAATTCAATTAACATGGACGAGGGAAGAAGACACGCGCACAGGGTTCTATCATTCAAATAGCGCACAGCACATAGAAGCGTCGCTGGATAGCGATGGCAACGTAACGGGCTGGTTACATCGAGCGGCATTCCCGTCAATCAATACGCTGTTCGACCCGTCGGTACAATTTGCACCTAAGCAAATGCGATGAGTGAAGTAGAAAATCATCCCTTCGGTGTGGCTAATTTGAGAAGCGAGTCTGGCCTAGCACCGGCGCATACGCGTATTGGCTGGTATCGCGCGGTTTACGCTATTTTCTGGGGCTTTGCTTATGGCGTATTTACTGATGAGTTAGCAGAAAAAGCCGGGGTGGATACTGCTACCATGTTACACCGCCTGTATGACAGCAACGCTAATCCCAAGCAGGCTGAGCAAGTTAAGCGTTCAAAAGGCGTTCTTGACTTGGTGGTTGAAAAGTCGGGTTATGGTAAGGCTCTTCCTGACGGTGAAGGCATTGGTATTGCTGTGCACTACAGTTTTCAAACCTACATTGCTATGGCCGTTCACGTACGTATGAAAGGCGACGACTTTGAAGTACTTAGAGTGGACTCAGCAGTGGACTGCGGACAAGTGCTTAATAAAGACGGCGCTACAGCGCAGCAAGAAGGTGCCGTAGCGATGGGGATATCGTTAGCAAAATACTGCGAAGTGTCGTTTAAAGATGGCGCCGTGGTAAACAGTAATTTCCACGACTACCCAGTCATGCGCATTAGTGATATGCCTGAAGTTCATGTGCATTTTATCGACTCTGACGCTAAACCTACTGGATTGGGAGAGCCTGGTATGGCGCCTTTTGCTCCGGCGTTAAGTAATGCTATTTACCAAGCATCCGGTAAGCGTCACAGAAATTTGCCAATACAACCCATGAAAGCGTAAAGCGGCAAGCGACAAGAATACGCTTTTTTAGCTATTTGGATTGTGCATAGGTCGTTCATTCACATAGGGTGAATGTGCGACCTCATTGTTTTATGTGCGGGAAAACTAGGTCCGTTTTTAACGTTAAATAGGGTATTGAAATGAAATTGTATGGTTCGACAACATCACCTTATGTACGCCGAATACGCATTGTGTTGGCGTCAACAGAACACGAATTTCTGAACTTGCAGATATTTTCTGGAGAAGATCGCACGCTGCTTGCTTCGCGTAATCCCACACTAAAAGTACCTTGTTTAGAAGATGACGGGCAGATGATTTTTGATTCGCGTATTATCTACAATTATCTCGCAGATAAGCTCGATTTAGAGGGATTAACGTGGGAAGAAGAAAATCAACTGACCTTGATTGACGCAGCAAATGACTCATTTGTTCAGATGATGCTACTAAAGCGTTCTGACTTTGATATTAGCGAAGACAAGATGTATTTCTCACTACAGCGTGAGCGTATTGAAGCGGTTCTCTCAACCCTAAGTGCCCAATTAGACGCAGGTGGATTTAGTACGTGGAGCTACCCTGAAATTTGCCTGTATTCATTAGTTGACTGGGTACTTTTTCGAGAGCTTCACGATATGAAACGCTATCCACAGTTGCTTGAGTTTCATGAAAAACATCATCATCGTATTGAAGTTACAGCCACCGACCCAAGAAGTTAGCCTTTTACACTCGGCTAACTTCTACTAGTAGCCTTTGTCGAAATCGAATTGGTAGTGCAAAGGTTGATTATTGAGGTACCGTTTGGCGTTTTTCAAAAATACACTCGCGACATCTGATGGCTGTGACTCGGCAGCCGTATGCGCCGTAATACTTACTTTCGGGTGTGCCCAAAACGGATGATTTCGAGGAAGAGGCTCTTGTCTGAAAACATCGAGAACAGCGTGAGCCAAGGTTCCTTTATCTAAACAGGTAATCAGCGCATCCTCATCAATGGCGCTGCCCCGTCCGGCATTAACTAATATGCTGTGTGGCTTGAGCGCGTGTAGCAGCTCGTGGGATATTACATTCTGTGTCTCTGGCGTGTCGGGCATAAGGTTTATGATATGGTCTGCATGCTGCGCAAATTCAATGATAGACGCCTTGGTATACACTGCCTCAGTGCCTTCAACCGGAGCGCCGTTGCGACTTAGTCCAATAACCTGCATACCAAAGGCATGTGCGACCGGGATAAGCGACTGACCTATACTACCTATACCTAAAATACCCAATGTTTGTCCATGTAAGGGGTGGCGTGGCTCTGCTTTCCAACGCGGTGGCTGAGCTTTTTGGTTTACGTCAAAGGCGGGTATGTTTCTAGCGTGTTGCAGTAAATACGCAAATACATATTCACGCATGAGTTTACCAAATATGCCTTTTAGACCAGTGAGTATGTAGTCTCTTTTATTGGCACGCAGTAAAGGCGCATTGCCTGCCCATGTTGATTGGCACCAGGTTAATCCATCACATTGCTCAATTATTTCTGCTGCGAGGTCTGGGTCTGAGAGCAATATTGAAACCTTATGAGGGTCTATATCTTTGGGCGATGTGGCAATTTGTTGAATACGAATATTGGAAGAGAATGCGTTGTCGCCACTGTGAGTCTCGATATCAAAGCTTGCTAATTGTTGCGTAATGGCGCTGGCAATATCATGGGCTTCATCACTCAAAATCGTGACATCAAGCGCTGTCGTAGCAGTTGAATTCATTCGTTTTTGTATCCCAAAGTAAACTTTTCTTTCCTAGCTTCAAAGCGTTTTTCGTATAGCTAGTTGTTCTAAAATTGTGATTTAAGTTTTACATTTTTGTAAATGAGTCGGCATATAGTGTCGAGTTTGTATCAATACTTAACGGAATAACTATGCAGTCAAATACTCTTTCTTCTATCAACGTCGAGCACGCAAAAGTGCTATCGCCAAAACGTAATACCACTGTGGCTGACACCACAGAGGCGCTAGTTGCAGAACAACTTTCTCATTTTGGTATCGATGCAGCAAGCGACTATGGGAAAGCGCTAGCGAATACTGCTCATCACCTTTACGGCGCACAATCTAGCGTTATGCAGCTCTGGGATATTACTAGTAACACGCTGCAAGGGCTCGATAAAGAGGACAGAGTAGCCTATTTCAACGCCAAAAAATTCTTGTCATTCCAAATTGCAAAAATTCTCGACACGTTGCAAAACCCGTTTAGAGCAACATATCAAAGTTTATCCGGCGGCAATGGCTCACAAGGTCATTATCCTTTATTCGACAACGTCACGGCGCTTTTCTCTGCCACTCCAGTGGTGGTACGTACGGCTACCTACGTCTATGCCTGTACCGAATGGGTAGATGACGCATTCCAAGGTAAAGAATTCACGCACCAAATCTATTCTCGACTGCTCAATCCTACCAATATTTCATTGGCTAATGCCATTGTTGATATGGAAGCGGGACCTTATGCAGCGCAATATCTCGCGTGGAACTTCAACTCAGGTATGGCGGCAATTGATGCGTGTTTATCAAACGTGTTAAGTCATGGCGATGTGCTGATTGTTTCACGCAATGTTTATGGCGGTGTGTATCAGCTATTGCACGACTACTTTGCGCGCAGCAACCGCATGGATATTCAAATTGCATGGTTTGATGGCTATGACAAAGACAGTTTCGCCGAGTTTATGCAGGAGACTAAAAAGAAACATGCGGCACGTTTAGATAATGGCGCAAGTATGCATGTGTATCTTGAGTCTCCGTGTAACCCACATGGTTATGTTTTAGATGTGCCTGGCATATGTGAACTCGCGCATGCAGAAGGTTCGCTGGTTATGCTGGATTCAACGCTTGCCACTCCTGTGTTGCATCAGCCCCTTCAGCACAAAAACAAAGCGGCCAGACCCGATTACGTGATGCATAGCTACACCAAAGACTTGTGTGGTAGCGGTGCGACGACCGCAGGCGTTGTTATTGGCGAGGGGCATCGCATGTTCCAGCCAAAAGGCAGCAATATGAATGGCGTAGATTGGTCTGAAACCATGTTCTGGGATGTGTATTACATCAAGGGCGCTTTCCTAGACTCAGAAAAAGCGTTTGATGTGCTAAATGGTATGAAAACATTAGAACAGCGCATGATGACTAAGGTGATTAATACCGAAGTGTTTACGGCGTTCTTACATGCGCATGATCAAATTCGCGTTAACTGCCATGCATTACCTGAACACAGTAATGCTTAAACTTGCGAGAAAAGCAGCACGCAAACGGATGGCCTTGCACTTTGTTTACTGTGGATATGGCACCTAAGCAAACCTACCTCGTGATGTATTTACACGATTTTTCGATGCCCTAGAGCCCGCGTTTAGCCATCAGGTCAGCATTGGCCAGAACAACACCATTATATTATGCCCAGCGCTCACTTCACACTCTGAACTAAGCACAGATGAGCAAAAGAAAGCGGGTATTGAGCTTACGACTATGCGTATTGCGATGGGCACTGACAATGTTAAACAGCTTATTGCGCATTTCATGCTTGCAGCAAAACACTTTATCGAGCCACATGCTCCAGGTTTCTGCCAGAAGTTTATGGCCGTTGATGATATAGACGCCTTGTATTTAAGTGTGAGCGAGAGAGTATGCGCGCAGCATTTTGGCAGTAAACCCAGTATGGCATCACTTATGAAAGGCCATGACTAAGTCGGCGCTCACTTAACATTCGCTGCGGTAGTGATACTCAAGTAATTAGCGCGGTAGTCGATAATTACATTGAGGATGTACTCCTTCTCCCGGGCCTTTCCTTACGCGGGCTCGGGATTTTTTTTGCTTATTGTTATTAAGGCAGCGCTATGCACCAGTTCAAAATAGATGTCACATTAGACGCATCATTGCCCTTTGTTTTCGCCGCATTCCACGAACCTGAGTATTTGTCTGAATGGTTTGCGCCCGGTAACTGCGTGGTGTCGCAAATAATGAGTGACTTTAAAGAAAATGGCCGTTATCGCATAAAAATGATGGAGCCAAGTGGTGTTGAGATGTCGCTTACTCTATGAGTACATCACCATATTACCCAACGAGCAATTGGCATTCTCATGGGCATGGGAAGATGACCTAGAAGACTCAGTAATGACGTCGGTGGATATTCATTTTGAAAAAACCGAAGAAGGATATGTGAGGTTGGTGCTAGTACAAAGTGGTTTCGCCAACAAAGAAGAGTGCGACCAGCACAACTACGCGTGGATGTCATGCCTTGAAAAACTGGCTGTTTTGGCGAGCCAAAAGGAGTCTTTCAATTAGTGTGAGTGCGTTGGAGCGACATTTTTTAGCAGTGCCTTGAGCACATCGCGAAAAGCAGAAGTAAGAGGGAGATTCTCCCTCGTACCACTGCTAGTTGAACATTAACTCAGCGATTCAAGCGCGTCTTTACCGCTTTCTTCGCTGTAGGTTTTGAAATCGTTATAGTTTTCTACACTGGTTCCATACCATCTTGATGGATCGTCAAACGCCGTGAGTGGATAGTCATTTGCAAAGCGAGTGGGCAAATCTGGGTTAGTTATCCACGGTCTGCCAAAGGCAATCATGTCACCGTCACCATCACTGATACGGGTTTCAGCATCTTCTTGTGTATAACCACAGTTTCCAATTAGCATTCCATCATATAAGGCTCTGAACTCAGCTAACGTCATTGGCTCGCCGCGCTCGTGGAAGCCAAATGCCAACCCGTCCATAATGTGCAAATATCCCACTTTAAGTGCGTTCAGCTGCTGTGCAGCATAAGTAAAGGTTTCTCTGAAATCATCAGCGCCCATATCATTAAAAACGCCATTAGGTGAAAGACGCACACCAACTTGCTCAGCAGGCCATACGCTAAGCACTGCGTCCATGACTTCTGATAAAAAGCGGTATCTGTTTTCAAGCGAACCGCCATAGCTGTCGTCACGTTGATTGCTTCTGCTATCGAGAAATTGATTGATTAAATACCCATTTGCCGCATGAACTTCTACGCCATCGAAACCGGCTGCCTTCGCGTTGATGGCTGCCTTTTTATAGTCTGCAACAGTGCGCTTGATATCGTCTTGTGTCATTGCTCTGGGGACTTCATATTCCTTCTTGCCTTTAGGCGTATGAATTTCATCACCCTCAATTTTTATGGCAGACGCCGATAGTGGTAAAGCTCCATTGTGGAAGTCGCTGTGCGATGCACGCCCTGTATGCCATAGTTGCAGCACCATTTTTCCGCCGGCTTCATGAACACGGCTAACCACTGAGCGCCAGCCTTCCACCATGGCATCAGTGTAGATACCGGGTGATTCAACCCAGCCATTCCCTTCTTCAGAGATAGAGGTTGCTTCTGAAATGATAAGTCCTGCTTCTGCTCGCTGAACATAGTGATCGCCAATAATCTTATTGGGTACGCGGTCAGGACCCGAGCGGCCTCGTGTTAGTGGTGCAAGTACCATTCGATTTTTTAGCGTATGGCCCGCCCAATCAAACGTTTTAAAAAGTACTGAATCTGTCATTGGTTATCCTGTTTCTGTCATTTTTAATGTAAATGTGATTACAGAGATAGCTTCAACTTGGATTGATTCAAGCTCTATTTTTAGCGCGTTTTGATATGAAAAAGCGCAACTTAATCTAGCGAAGGGGCTTGAGAGTGAGATTACTTTTTGAAGAGTGCGCCTAGTACAGTCGCTCGAGATGCCCCGGTTACCTCAGGAACATTGCCATTTATGTTGTTTAGGTAGGCAAAAGCCAGCCACGCAAAGGCGGCACCTTCAACGTGCTGAGGGTGGATGCCCAATGAATAGGCATCATCAACAGTAAAATTGGGTAGCTTTTGTTGCAAAGCTGACATTAAGGCCTGATTAAAAGCGCCGCCACCACATACAATGACGTCTACAGCAGTTCCTACTTCAAGACCGTCTTCAACGTACTTTTTAACGTCATTCGCAATTGTGGTTGCGGTGAGCTCAAGTAACGTGGCTTGCACATTTTCAGGAGTCAGGTCTGTGTGTGAACCCGCATCAGGTAAGTTCCATGTGTTTGAATTCAGCGATTCAATCTTATGGTTAAGCCAATCAAGGTTAAAATACTCTCTCCCCGTGCTTTTAGGCGCAGGTAAGGCGAAATAGTTATCTGATAGCAATGTGTTTAACAACGCTTCTTGTGCGACTCCAGAGGCAGCCCACTGTCCATTTTCATCAAAACGCTGGTTTAGGTGCTGCGATATCCACTTGTCCATTAGTGTATTGCCAGGCCCGGTATCAAAGCCTCGCACTGGTCGTGAGGCGTTTTTGGGTGGCAATAGTGATACATTGGCGATACCACCGATGTTAACCAATACCCTGTGCTTAGTCTCGTGTGCAAACACCGCGTTGTGATAAGCTTTACTAGCGGGGCACCTTGGCCTCCTAAGGCAATGTCTTTACGCCTAAAGTCTGCTACTACATCAATACCTGTTAACACCGCGATGGTATTGGGGTCGCCAATCTGACACGTAAAGCCGCGCACTAGCTCACT
This sequence comes from Alteromonas gracilis, assembly GCF_036870955.2. Taxonomy (GTDB): domain Bacteria; phylum Pseudomonadota; class Gammaproteobacteria; order Enterobacterales; family Alteromonadaceae; genus Alteromonas; species Alteromonas gracilis_A. The sequence goes on along the minus strand of NZ_CP145482.2, from coordinate 3,533,736 downwards.
ACTGAAAAGTGAAGAACTAGCCGTCCCTTTTGGATAATGGCGCACTGTTTGGCCATGGGAGCCAATAGCAGTAATGTCGTTTGATTTTAGGTTAGCTTTTTCGAGCAACTCGGTTACGGCTTTCGCGAATGTTTCAGCCACGAGTCTGTCAGCAATAGCAAAATTATTTAGCTCGTCGTCACTCTTGCGGCAAAGTGCATTAAGCGCATCTAATAATGGTTGAGCGTAGTCGACGGAAGTTGCAGCAATAGTGGAGCAGTTAGTCGTAGTTATTTCGCAAAGGACGGCATCGACGCCGTCCATGCTGGTGCCTGACATCAGGCCAATGTATTTAGCCATTATGCATGCTATTTCATAGCAAGCATAATACGCTTGGTATTTTCGAGCTGCTCTTTTCGAAGAGCCGCAATTTCCATAAACCTTTCACGTTCTTCTTTGGCGATAGGTAGCGCTTTCGGAAGCTCTACGGTGCGTGGGTTACGGTGGACACCGTCAACCAAAAATCCGTAATGCAAATGCGCGCTGCAGTAACCATACCAGTACTGCCTAGATAGCCAATGGTTTGACCTTGTTTAACGGTTTCACCGACTTTAACCGCGCGCTTTTTAAAGTGTAGGTATTTGGTTGTGTATTTTTCGCCATGCTGAATAAATACATGGTGTCCGTTGTACTTATCGTAAGCGGCTTTAATAACTTTACCGTCACCCGCGGCCATTACGGGTGTGCCTACTGCAGCCACGTAATCAGCTCCGCGGTGCGCTTTCCAGCGTTTTTGAACAGGGTGAAAGCGCGCTTTGGTAAAGTTTGAACTGACATACCTGAAGTTGACTGGAGCACGCAAGAAGCTCTTGCGCATGCTTCGTCCGTCTGGCGTGTAGTAGGTGCCGTCTTCATGCAAAACTGCACTAAATTGCTCACCTTGGTTAGTGAATTCAGCGGCGACAATATCGCCATAGCCAACAAACTCACCATCAATATATTGTTCTTCAAATATCACATTGAATGTGTCGCCAGAACGAATTTCCATGGCAAAGTCGATATCCCAACCAAAAATGCCTAGCAAGGTTCATAATTTGATTGTTGGTAAGGCTTGGCATCGACTGCTGCATTCCAAAAGCTAGAGTTGATTTCGCCTTGGGCAAAATTATAGCGAATATCCACATCCCGTTTTTCGATATCAGCGGTTAATGTTGTTCCGCTCTCGTTTGCGTTGGGACGTACAAATAGCGTTTCAGTTGAAGACAGTTTGTATTTGAGTTCACCAAACCCACCTTCGCCGTTGGCTTTAAACGACAGCTCATCTCCAGGCAGTAGTGTCACCAATGTTTTTGCAAGTTCACCTAAGCTTGCGTTACGTTGTAAACATCGCGGGAAGTAAAGCCAAGCCCGCTTAAAAAGCTTTGCCAGCGTATCGCCACGGCGCACTTTATAGGTTTGCCAGCTAGACTCTTCTTCACCAATGAAAACATCGGTTGACGGAGTAAGATGAAGCTCTACTGGGTAGCGTACGCCCGCATCAAGAATATGTGCTTCTTGATGACGGCTTGCTTCTACCTACTCAGACGGCAAAAGAATAAGCCCACCTAAAAACAGGCTAGCAACCGCCAACCCGGTTCTATGCTGCTTAGGTAATTTTTTGAATAGATTTAACGCCTTGGAGGCGTCTACTGTCTTTCTCATACTACTGCCCACTTGAGAAACGTTATGTGCACAACACTATTTCACATACGTTGCTTAAAAATGCAACTTTTCTCGTTATAAATTTTCGCAAATTGCTACACCCAAAAACTCTTAGATAGACTGTCATTGAACACGAGCGAGTAGGGGGAAGGGCTGGAGCAAACCCTCCACCGCATGGATGCGGTGGCGGAGCGCCCATGGAAGGGTTTACCGCGTGTTTGCGTAAGCCCTTCCCCCTGCTCGCTCAATGTCAGCCGATCTACACAAAGCCTTTGGGATTAACAACATGACGCATTGTAATCCGGTTTTTGACGCCAAAACCTTTTAATGGTTCCCGTGTACGCGTAAAATGCCGCCCAAAATGAATTTAGTCTTATCAAAGAGTGTGACTTACAAATGAAAGATTGGCAAACAGCGTTGGCTGAGATTAAACGGGGTGTTGACGAAATTCTCCCCGAAGAGGATTTAATTGAAAAACTAAAATCCGGTAAAACCCTGACAATTAAGGCGGGTTTTGATCCAACAGCGCCTGATCTTCATCTTGGTCACACAGTACTTATTAATAAGCTACGTACGTTCCAACAACTTGGTCACAACGTTGTTTTTCTTATTGGCGACTTTACTGGCCTTATTGGCGATCCTACAGGTAAAAATGTTACGCGCAAGCCTTTGAGCAAAGAACAGGTACTAGAGAACGCGAAAACGTATCAAGAGCAGGTGTTCAAAGTTCTTGATAAAGAAAAAACGGAAATCCGTTTTAACTCAGAGTGGATGGACGAGTTGGGCGCTGCTGGCATGATCAAACTAGCCGCCAGCCAAACTGTTGCACGTATGCTAGAGCGTGATGACTTTAAAAAGCGCTACAGCAATGGGCAGCCAATCGCTATTCACGAGTTCTTGTATCCACTAGTACAAGGTTGGGACTCAGTGGCACTTAAAGCTGATGTGGAACTGGGTGGTACTGATCAGCGCTTCAATCTTCTTATGGGCCGTGAACTGCAAAAAGATCAAGGATTAACGCAGCAATCTATTGTTATGGTGCCATTGCTTGAAGGCCTTGATGGCGTTCAAAAAATGTCTAAGTCGCTTAATAATTACATTGGTATTACTGATGCGCCAAACGACATGTTTGGTAAAGTGATGTCAATTTCTGATGACCTAATGTGGCGCTACTACGATCTTCTTAGCTTCCGCCCGCTTGAAGAAATTGCAGACCTTAAAGCGCGTGTTGCTAGTGGTGAAAATCCTCGTGATATTAAAATTCTGCTAGCCAAAGAAATTATCGCACGCTTCCACGACGAAGCAGCTGCAGAAGGTGCGCACCAGGACTTTATTCAGCGTTTCCAGAAAAATGCGATCCCAGATGATATGCCAGAAGTTGAGATTGCCCTTGGCGATGAAGGCATTGCCATTGGTAACCTTCTGAAGGAAGCCAAACTAGTGGGTTCTACGTCTGATGCAATGCGTATGATCAAGCAAGGCGCGGTTAAAATTAATGGCGAAAAAGTAGAAGATACGCGCTTAGTCATTTCTGAAAAAGGCGAGAATGTATATCAGGTTGGCAAACGTAAGTTTGCGCGTATTACGTTAGCATAAACGCAACGCTAGCTTGCCCGCAGCGATACGAACACCAAATAAACTTGTAAAGCCCATCTTTTCGATGGGCTTTTTTGTGCTGAAGATTGCGCAGTATCTAGAGCTCTAAGAGCGTTTCGAAACCACCGTAGATAAGGCGCTTTCCGTCAAATGGCATAGGGTTTTCGTCGCCCTGCATTCGCGGGTCTTCCATAACCTTTTTCCATGCTTCATCGCGCACTTCTTTTGACGGCCAAAAGGCGATGGAAAACACCACGGTTTCATTTTCTTTGGCTTGAACGGCCTTTAAAAACGACGTGACTTCACCGTCCGGAACATCGTCACCCCATGCTTCCAGTATTTTTAGCGCGCCATACTCTTTAAAAATAGCTCCGGCCATCTTGGCATGTTCTACATACAGTTCTTTATTTTCATTGGGAACAGCAACAGCGAATCCATCGATATATGACATAGTGAAGCTCCTTGTATGGAGTTAGTAATAGGGTTGGCTTTTTAACGCTTGTAAAATAGGCCGCCAGACGTGTAATTAAGACAATCACGCTTTAGCTAGAGTAGCGCAAAAATTAAGCGTTCACTAGAGAGCGTTTACGCTTGTGCCTTTTCCAATGCCTGCAACTCGCTTGGAGTAGACGTCAGCACTCTTAAATGATTTATATATCCTGTTGCCTTCTAGTGTTTGTGAAAATTTACCGTTCGGCTACTTTTGCCCATTGATACAGCCCTCGCAATGCCATTCTTCTAAAGGTGGCAAATGGAAAGGTTGGTAATGCGGACTGATAAAGCGGAAGTGATAAATCTATCTCGTTTTTCCCTTCGTCGAGCATCCGCTGCGCCAAGCGCATGCCTGCATGGGCAGCAAAAGATACACCAGAACCACAGTAGCCCATGGCATAACCAAGTGAGCCATTTGGCTCAGCATCGATAAAGATTCTTGGCATATCGTCAAATGAAACGCTTACCCAGCCGCTCCAAAAATGCGTCATGGCAATGCCATCAAGCGCTGGGAAGCTCTTCGTCATCGCCTTGTATAATCGAGCCTTTTCACTGTCATTGTCACTGTGTTTACCTAATACCGCACCTCGACCACCAAAGAGCAATCGGCCATCAGGCAATACGCGGTAATAGTATTTCATCATTCGCGTGTCCATAAAGCTCATTGGTTTGTTCAAGCCGGTAATGTCACGCTGCTGTGTGGTGAGCGGCGTAGTGACAAATATACTGGACTGTACTGGAAACTGTTTATTGTCCACCGCTACATGAAATTGTTTTGGTGTATAAGCGTTACTTGCAATCAAGACGTTTTTTGCATGGATAGTTGCTGTGGGTGTAGTAACAGTATAAGTGTCGGTATGTTTGTTTAACGATAATGCTGGGGTGTCGTAGTACAGCAATGCACCAAGTGTAGTCGCTGTTCGTGCATATTCATCGGCAAGTTTCAGCGGATGCAAACACGCCCCGTCAACTTGAACTCCACCAAATGTGTTCTTTATTGCAAAATTACCTTCAACGTCATTTTGCGATAAAAGGTTACTGTGAACGCCAAAAAGGTTTTTTTGCTTGCGTGCAGCGTTGTGTAAGTGCGTTGCTTGTTTAGCATTATGTGCAAGTTTGTAATAAGGCCCTTCGCAAAAATCAACCTGCATATCATATTGGCTAATTCGCTTTTTTAATAAGTGTACGGCGCCGTCAAATTCGCCCTGCATGCCCTTTGCTGTTTCCTTACCCCATTTAGCTTCGATAGCGCTTAAGGCCATACGTCCGCTACCTGATAAAACAAATCCTCCATTTCGTCCAGCACAGCCAAAACCAATAGAGTGAGCATCGATAAGTACGGGAGATTTACCCGCTTCGGCCAAGGTAATGGCCGCAGATAACCCCGTGTAACCACCACCTATTATGAGGTAGTCTGTTTTTATGTCATCGGACAGTGAAGGATAGGACTTGCAGCTATGTGTACTGTGCCAATACGTTGATGGCATTGGCAACGAGGGAGAAACGTGTGACGAGACAAGAGGGTCGTAATTCATAAAGGCATAATATGTATTGTTGAAGTAGATTAAAAACGCAGCAGCATTTCAGCGCCTTCACACTCGCAATACCCTTCACAAACAGGGCAGTTATAGCCGTCATGGATGGAAATATAACGCCATTTATCAGGGTGTTTTTTAATAAGCTCTCCACCGTTCTTGGTAAAGTACTTAAATGCACTGTTACCTGGGCTTGCAAGCCAGATGTGAGCCAAGCCAGCCTGAGCACCTTGCGCTGATGCGCGTTCTACGGATTTCTTGAGTAACGTACTTCCAATGCCCGTGCCTTGCATAGTTGGCGACACTGTATTGCATTTGAAGTAGCACACACGGTCGGCATCAAGCTGCCAAAGTGACGGGCTACACCATTTATCTACCTGCCACTGACTATGAGCAAAAGTCAGTCTAAAGCCTACAACTTTGTTGTTGTGTAATGCTACCCAGCTGGCGTTAATCTCGTTGTGAAAGCTTCGGTTGTAGTAATCATTGATAAGTGCATCTGTGAGGTAATTATCACCGTGCACGGCGTTGCCTAATTCTATAACGCCATCAAAGTGTTCTTGCGCTAGTTGAGCATAATCAATGTGAGTTGTTGTTTGCATAATAAGATAATTGTAGGGTTTTGCTGAAAGTGAGTATGCGCACGTTTCTATGAAATGTGTTCTATGCGCTTCTTCTGTGTTTTTTGAGCGGGTGTGCTTGTGTTGTGTGCCTGTTTCATGCCATCTAAGTGGACATCGAGCGCTTCAACAGAAATCAGGATCTCTCGCACCGACATCCACAAAGAATAGAGAAGCGAGACTAAGCTTGCTGCAAATACCCAGTTACCAACTTGTTGGTAAGTTAGATAAATGGCAAGCATAGACACGACACACAAAAAGAAACTGCCGACCCCTGCTATTTGCATACGCTTAATAAGCTGAATGCGCAAACGCAAATTCTTGATCTGAGCTAAGGTGTTGTCATCGCGTTCTTCTTTAGAAAAGTTCCTGATGATAGTCGCTAACGTAAGGAAACGGTTCGTGTAGGCCAGCAATAACAGCGAAATTGCAGGAAACAGCATGGCAGGCGTGGCGATATCGATTTTCATAACGATAAATTAGTCTGAGAAACAAACGAAAAGTCTATCACAGCTCGTAGCAATGAGCATAAATAAACGAGGGAATTTGAGTTTGCCGGATGGCGGCTACATGCTGTCTACAGACATACCTGAAGCACTCCAACCTAGCATGTCTCCCTCTAGATGCATAACTTCAGAAAAGTCGAGTTCTTCTAGAATCTTCATTGCAAGCTTAGCACGACGGCCTGAACGACAGTAAATAATGATTGGTTTGTCTTTATGCCCCTCGAGCTCGCTAACATATTCATTAATATTTTCGTGCGGCATGTTCACTGCACCTGGAATGTGGCCTTCAGCGAACTCCTGTGGGGAGCGGACATCAATGAGCAGCCAGTCGTTATTAGCAACGCGCTCAATAAGATAGGGAGAAGCTACAACAGAAGCTTGCGAGGTTGCTTTTGCCGTGCACTGAAGCGACACAAAAAGTGCGATACCTGCAATAACAAGAAACCCTGCAACAACAACCTTCATTACTTTTATTCTCTTACTCTATCTGTGATGCTCATCTTTAGTATAGCGCTTATGCATTTTCGTTTATACCGTTACACAGAATTTTTAGCTCATTTATTAACCGTAGTGAGAATCGGCTGGTGGCATCTGGGTTTACTACAACAAGAGGTGCCGTAAGGTGTGCACGATGCGCCTTCCAGTAAACTTCTAGCTCAGTTATAGAGGATTTGCTCGCGGCCACTAAAACCTCTGGCTGCCTTATCAAGACATCTTTTAACGAGACTTGAGGATAATCGACAGGGCTGTCTGCGAAGACGGTTTCTGCACCACAAACATTAAGTAAGCCATTTGCCCAAGCTTGTTTACCTATCGACATTAGTGGCGCGGTCCAAGAGTAATAAAATACAGAAACGGGTTTACTGTTTTGATATTGAGATCGCAGATGCCCAAGTGACTGAAGAAATGATTCGCTAAGTTGTTTTGCCCTTGGTTCGACATGAGTAATTGCTGCAAGGCGCAAGATTTCTTTTGGAATATCTTCAAGCGTTGTTATCTTGCTGCTAAATACATTTACACCCAGCGCTTTGAGCTTTTGAATATCCTGAGCTTTATTTCCGCCATCCCAAGCTAGCAGTAAGTCAGGTTGTAACGCCATTATAGCGGCAATATCAGCCCCTTGATAATCTGCCACACGAGGCAAAAGTGAGGCAGCATCGGGGTAGTCGCTGTAGTCACTTACCGCAACAAGATGTTTCTCGAGGCCAAGACTGTACACCCATTCTGTTAAATGAGGTGCTAAGCTGACAATCTTAAAGTCATCTCTTAGGGGGCTTGATCACTTGTATGCAATGATTGGGGTAAGTTGTTTTGAGTTTTTGCGCACGCAAGCGATGACACAAACACGTTTACTATCAACAGCACACAAACAAAAAATGAAACCTTCACGTACCTGTCCTTGATTTATCTAACCGCGAACTTAACGGCTTAACAATATTCTTACAGAGCAATCATCAACAATGCCAACGAAGAGAGCGCGCACACTGCGACCATGGCATATAAAATAGTATTTCGCGCTTTTAACATGTGTGAGTATTTCACATCTTGACTACCACCCACCCGAGGGAAGCGGTACTTATTATTTGAATAAAAGGCTGGTCCTCCAAGCTTGATATCTAAGGCGCCTCCAAATACTGCAAGCAGTAAGGAGGTCTTATCTTTTGCCGGAGCGCGTTTGCATGCTGAAATAGCACGAATGGGATGGCTGATTAGCATCGTTATACAAGCACCGATAAAAGCGGGAGGAACAACTAGAACTGCGACCACCTTTCGCACCTAAGCTGAGCAAAGTGCCGCATAGCAGGAGTTCTATAGTGCCACTGCCACGAAGTGAGTAACAAAAGCCTATAAATCAACGCGCCAATTGGACCTGTTACAATGAAATAGAAAATCACACCGCAGTAAATATAAAGAAATTTTAGCCAAAGCGACTCAATAGCGGCTTTCGCAATACCAATGTCAGTTAAGTTTTTGCATTGTCGTGCAGTTATCGTCGCGACCATTTCTCGCGCAAGGGATTTCTTGTTTCTGCCCACACTGGCTAAAACTTTTTTGTATTGATGTCGTTGATAGCCAAAGTCGAGCAGCCCTACCATAATGACGGCTTCAAAAAAGATAGGGTACTGCGCCATGTAAACAAGTATTGCTAGGCATGCAATAAGTGGAGAAAGTAACACCAAGGCCGCCAGTGCGCCTGAGATATAGTGCTGAGTAGGGCCATAATCAGCAGAAGGCAGCACTTTTTTACCCATTTGGCGAACGAGAAAGCGCACGAGCGTAAGGGGATGCGTGCGCTCAGGCCATTGCCAGACAGCGTCAATAGCAATGGCCAGCCATAAAACCAGTAGCGACTGGAAGTGAATGTCGCTAAATATGGCGCTCATTTACTTAGCAAGGTTTGCAATCATAGCCATAACAAGCTGAGCAGAGTGCTTGGCAGCAGTGTCTAGGTACTCTTTAAAGCTAACAGATGACGTTTTGCCTGCAATATCAGATAAAGAACGAATAACCAAAAATGGTGTGCTTAACATGTGGCACGTTTGTCCGATAGCCGCTCCTTCCATTTCAACAGCTTTCATGTCTGGAAAGTTACTACGTAGTTGTGCAACTGCTTCATCACTTCCAATAAAGGCGTCGCCAGTACAAATCAATCCGGTTGTCGACTGTAAGCTGGTTATATCGCCTGCAGCAGAGCTTGCCGCCGCCATAAGCGTTTCGTCACAACGATAATCTTCTGGCATACCCGCACATTGACCAAGCTTATAGCCAAAGTGTGTTAGATCCGCATCGTGATGAATGACGTGGCTCGCTATTACTAAATCGCCAATATTAAGATTTTTGTCGAAGCCGCCAGCAGAGCCGGTATTCACTACCGCATCAGGCGCGTATTGTTCAATAAGTACCGCTGTTGCTATTGCTGCTGCGACCTTGCCAATGCCGCATTTAACTAATACGACTTCCATGCCATTAAGTGTGCCTTCGAAGAAGGTAAGATGTTTCCACTGCGTTTCTTTAAGATCGCCCAATGACGCTTTAAGCAATGCAACTTCTTCGTCCATTGCGCCTAAGATACCAATTTTATTCATGATGCTACCGAGGGTTTTAGAATCGTGTTTAAAGGAATGGCTTGATTGTATAAGGAATAGAGAAAAACTGACAGAAAAATGCCTTTGTTACCGCTATTTGAGAGTAATAAAACAGCAAAGCAACAAAGGCTAGGGAAGCGTTACGCTTTTTTACTAAGCCGCCGCAGGACGACTTGAACGAATTGGGCGCGTTGGGCGTTTAGGTGGTTCTGGATTGTGCGTTGGCAATTGCGCCATTTTCTGCTGTAGGCGTCGGTAAGGTATAAGTTTGTTTTCAAGACATTCACGAATATCATCAACACTATACCCAGATTTAACTTTAATACGTGCGTGGGGAAGGCCTGCAGCATCAAGCGCACCTGTAACAAACCAGTCCTTTTGCGATTTATAGCCATCTTTACCTTGATTGTGTACCAAGTCGATGGCTAGAACGGGGCTCATGTCATTCTTATCAACCAAAACAAAGTCGAGTTGTCTGCTTGATGCACGACTTACCGCTTGGCTAGCTGTCTTCTTACTGGTTGTCTGGCGTACAGCAACAAGATCATTCAATCGAACACGACAAATGATCCTAAATTCTCTGCCCATTGCCTGTTCAATCAGATTCAAAAAAGAATGTTCGACTGGTGTAAATAATTGGGGCTTCCTTCTAAACGGAAATGCCACTCCACCATCTGACAATTTAATGGCGCCTAGCGCGACGACAATAAGTAACATCATCAAAATAATTGCCAATTCCATCATAATCCTCGCAAATATCAGTCAATGATGGCGTCAGAAAAATGACACCATGAATAAACCAAGGGGTTCTGTTACTGATTCTGCAAAGCCAATGCCAGTTTTATGCGTTTGCTAAAACTCAATACATTAGTGCAGTAAAACGCATGCGCGAACTACTGGCACCTAATAGTGTGTACTAGCTATTTGGCTTAGGAGTGACAAGAATATCAACTTGCGCGCCTGTATTATCTGGTGAAATCACAATGCGGGTGCGATTGCTGTCTGAAGTAAGAAGTGTGCGTTGATTTACCGGCGCATGAACAGTGAGTGTTGACATATTTGCTTGGTAAAATGCAACCACGTCATTGGGTTGTTGCTTGGTGTGATAAACCATAGCCGCAGGCACTTGGGTTTCAAATTGTTGGCACTGCGTGGCATCTTCGGTAATGGTTACATTGTGAAATGCTGATGGGCAAGATACGGTTTCTGGCTGCGTTAGCGATAACTGGGCCGCTGCCTTCGATGCAGCATCGCTACTTTCAATGGCCATAGTATCTGCCACTGCGGTTGTCATTGAAAGCGCGTAAAAGGTCAATGCGGGAACAAACACAGTTCGTGCAATGGAGGATGTTGTTTGGCGTTGATACATGACGCTTTCTCGTTTTTATTAAGTGACTGCTGTTACGAAAAGAGTAGAGCTGAATGCTAAAGAGTTCAACTACCTTAGAGCGTAGATTGCCTCTTATTTGTACATTTTTAGGTATGCAGTTTTCAGTCGACGTATAAGTGGGTTTCATTTACGCGCGTTGGCGTCAGAGTAGTATAAAAGTACGAAGGTTAAGTCCCAATATTTATTCACGGCAATACGATATGAACTCATGTTCCATTGCTTTCGTTAAACCACTATGTAGATACGCAACATAACCGCAGAGGGAATGAACATGAAACATTATGCGATAAATACAGAAGTTGAGTGGGAGTGGAGCAGTGGTAGTGCCGTTGGCAATATTAGAGAAAAATTTACGAGTGATGTAGAGCGTAGATTAAAGGGAACTTCAGTGAAACGTGAAGCCAGTGAAAGCGAGCCAGCCTACCTTATTGAACAAAACGATGGCAGTAAGGTTTTGAAATCTCATTGTGAGTTAAAAAAGTCTTCTTGATGCATCTTGTGCATGGTAGCGCCTTCTTTTCAATGAAAGTCAGTACATAACTTAGCGACACAAAAAAGCCCAGTGAATCACTGGGCTTTTAATAACATTTAGCGGCACAAGTTATGTAGGATCGTCGGTTTTACACGCCAATGTAATCCATGATCCCTTCGGCTGCTTTACGGCCCTCATCGATAGCGGTAACTACTAAGTCACTACCGCGGACCATATCGCCACCTGCAAATACTTGAGGGTGAGATGTTTGGAAAGCAAACTTACCCGCAGATGGAGCACGTACTCGGCCTTTTTCGTCTAGCATAATGCCAAAGTCAGCAAACCAAGGAGCAGGGCTTGGCTGGAAGCCAAATGCAATAATCACAGCGTCGGCTTCAAGTATATGTTCTGAACCTTCTACTTCTACAGGGCGTCGACGACCATTAGCATCAGGCGGTCCCATTTCGGTTCTTACTAACTTAACGCCACAGGCCTTACCGTTTTCATCAACGGCAATGTCGAGCGGCTGCAAGTTAAACTTAAACTCTACACCTTCTTCCTTGGCGTTAACCACCTCGCGGCGAGAGCCAGGCATACTTTCTTCATCACGGCGATATGCACAGGTTACTTGAGCGGCGCCTTGGCGAATCGAGGTTCTTACACAGTCCATGGTAGTATCACCACCACCAAGTACAACAACGCGCTTGCCTTTCATATCAATGTAATCGGCAGGGTCTTTCTCAAGACCCATAACACGATTGGTATTAGCCACTAGAAACGGTAAGGCTTCGTGCACGCCCTCTACTTGCTCGTTATCAAAACCACCTTGCATCGCCTTGTAGGTACCCATGCCCAAGAAAACGGCATCGTACTTATCGAGCAAGTCTTGGAATTGAATGTCTTTGCCAATCTCGGTATTGAGTACAAACTCAACGCCCATTTCAGTAAAGATCTGACGGCGAAGCTTGATAACGTCTTTTTCTAGTTTGAAAGACGGAATGCCGAACGTCAGTAGGCCACCAATTTCTTCGTACTTGTCGTAAACAACAGGCTTTACACCGTTGCGAACTAAAATGTCGGCACATGCAAGACCTGCTGGGCCTGCACCTACAATCGCGACTTTTTTATCAGTCCAAACTACGTCCGACATATCAGGGCGCCAGCCCATTTTAAATGCCGTATCGGTGATGTATTTTTCAATACTACCTATAGTAACCGCACCAAAATCGTCATTAAGCGTACATGCTCCTTCGCATAGTCTGTCTTGTGGACATACACGGCCGCACACTTCAGGCAGGCTGTTGGTTTTATGCGAAAGTTCTGCTGCCTCTAGGATACGGCCCTCATTGGCAAGGCTTAACCACTGCGGAATGTAGTTGTGAACCGGACATTTCCACTCACAGTAGGGGTTGCCGCAGTCCAAGCAGCGGTCTGCTTGGCCTTCGGTTTGAGACTGACTTAACGGTTGATAAATTTCCGCGAACTCTTGTTTACGCACCATGATCGGCTTTTTCGGCGGATCGATACGTTCAACATCGACAAATTGATATACGTTCTTTGCCATAAACTAAATCCTCCTACTGGGCCTGAATGCGTAATTCAGCACTTGAACGACTGATGTGACCAAGCAAGTTCTTCACATCGCTGGTTTTGGGTTTAATCAGCTTGAAGCGTTTCAGTGTGTCAGCAAAGTTTGTCAGTAGCGACAACGAATGCTCACTGCCTGTTTCTTCATAGTGCTGATTAATCAAACCACGTAAGTGTTCAGCAAGAATGGCTTTATCTTCTATTGACATAACATCAACAAGTTCAGCGTTCACACGGTTATCAAGGTCGTTGTTATCATCCATAAGATAAGCAAAACCACCTGTCATACCTGCACCAAAGTTGACGCCTACTGGGCCAAGTACAGCAACAATACCGCCTGTCATATATTCACAGCCGTTATCACCAATACCTTCTACTACTGCGATAGCACCAGAATTACGAACACCAAAGCGTTCGCCAGCTCGGCCTGCTGCAAATAATTTACCGCCAGTTGCACCGTACAGACATGTGTTGCCCATTATGGCGCTGTCGTGCGCGTCAAAGTTGACATTACGCGGTGGGTGAATGACAAGCTTACCACCTGTCATACCTTTACCCACATAGTCATTTGCGTCACCTTCAAGGTGCATATGCAAACCACCTGCGTTCCACACGCCAAAACTTTGTCCAGCAGTACCGGTCAGCTCTACTTTAATCGGCGTATCTTCAAAGTCATGGTTACCATGGTGCTTAGCAATTTCGCCCGACAGAAGCGCGCCTACAGAACGGTCAGTATTGCGAATAGCGTACTTAAGCGTTACTGACTGGCTGCTTGCTACTGCTTGCTTACCGTCTTTAAGCATTTGTGCATTTAGCTCGCCTTTATCAACAGGCGCGTTGGTAGTTTCTGAACAGAATAACCTAGTATGCTCTCCCGCTTGCGGCTGTACCAACAACGGTGACAAATCTAAACGGTTTTGCTTCGCAGTAATACCGTCTAAGACGTTAAGTAGCTCAGTGCGGCCAACCAGGTCGTCGAACTTGGCAACACCTAGCGATGCCATGATTTCACGTACTTCTTGTGCGATAAACTTAAAGTAGTTCATCACCATATCAGGAAGGCCGATAAAGTGGTCGTCACGCAGTTTCTGATCTTGAGTTGCAACATAGGTCGCACAGTTGTTCAGATGGCAAATTCGTAGGTATTTACAGCCTAACGCTACCATTGGGTAGGTACCAAAACCGAAGCTTTCTGCACCTAAAATACCCGCTTTCACTACATCTAAGCCTGTTTTTAAACCACCGTCGGTTTGAACGCGTACTTTGTGACGCAAGCCGTTTTCGATTAGGGCTTGCTGCGTTTCAGATAAGCCTAGTTCAAACGGACTACCCGCATATTTAACTGACGTTAGCGGGCTTGCTCCTGTACCGCCGTCGTAACCTGAAATGGTAATCAGGTCGGCATAGGCTTTTGCAACACCTGTTGCAATGGTGCCAACGCCTGGTTCAGATACCAGCTTTACAGAAATAAGTGCGGTTGGGTTGACCTGTTTTAAATCGAAAATTAGCTGAGCTAAATCTTCAATTGAATAGATATCATGGTGTGGTGGCGGAGAAATAAGGGTTACGCCAGGTACAGAGAAACGCAGTTGGGCAATGTACTTGTTCACCTTATCGCCCGGTAACTGACCGCCCTCACCAGGTTTTGCACCTTGCGCCACTTTGATCTGAATAACGCTAGCGTTAACCAAGTAATGCGGTGTAACGCCAAAGCGACCTGATGCCACTTGCTTAATTTTCGAGTTTTTCTCAGTTCCAAAGCGAGAAGGGTGTTCACCACCTTCACCAGAGTTAGACTGACCACCCAAACGATTCATGGCAATAGCCAACGCTTCATGTGCTTCTGGGCTTAGCGCACCAATAGACATTGCTGCCGTGTCAAAACGTGGGAACAAATTCTCCGCAGCTTCCACTTCGCTAACATCTATTGGATCACAGTCTGGGTTTAACGCCAGCAAATCACGAATATGTGCAGGGGCGCGTTCGTTAACGAGCTTTGCGTAAACCTGATAGTCGTCATAGTTACCAGACACAACGGCTTTTTGTAGCGTGCTGACTACGTCTGGGTTGTATGCGTGATATTCGCCGCCGTGCACGTATTTAAGAAGACCCCCGTGGTCCACTGATTTACGCTTAAGCCAAGCAACACGATTTAAGTTAACTAAATCTTGTTGGAAATCATCGAAGCTAAGCACCTTGAATGCGTGAAGTAACGCCCTTAAAGCATAGCTGCATTACTTCGTTATTAATACCAATTGCCTCAAACAGCTTAGAGCTTCTGTAGCTTGCAACGGTACTAATACCCATCTTCGACATAATTTTGTACAAACCTTTGTTGATACCCTTACGGTAGTTCAACGTGGCCTGCATTGGTGTGATATCAAGCTCGCCTTTCTCGCAAAGTTGCTCAATGGTTTCATAAGCAAGGAACGGGTAAATAGCGGTAGCACCCAGGCCGATAAGTACAGCAAAATGGTGCGGGTCGCGCGCGCTTGCAGTTTCAACAACAATGTTAGCATCGCAACGAAGCGATTTTTCAACTAAACGACGCTGCACGGCACCAACTGCCATTGCGGCAGGGATCACCAAACGATTCTGCTTAATATTTCTGTCTGACAAAATAACGAACGCAGCACGTTTGTTTTTCACCAGCATTTCAACTTCATTGCACACGCGTTCAATGGCTTTCTTTAGGCCTTCTTGCGGTGAATATTGTAATTCAACTATTTCAGAGTAATAGTTCTCTGGATTGAATTCGCGAAGCTGTTTTAGATCGGTATACATTAATATTGGCGAGTCGAACAGTACGCGGTCAGCGTAACCTGAGGTTTCGCTAAATACGTTTTGCTCTCGACCAATACAGGTTGCTAGCGACATTACGTGGTTTTCACGCAGTGGATCGATAGGCGGATTAGTTACCTGAGCGAATTGCTGACGGAAATAGTCATACACCGTGCGCTGACGCGACGACATAACGGCCATCGGCGTGTCGTCACCCATAGAACCCACAGCTTCCTGGCCGTCTTTTGCCAGTACTTTAACAACCTGTTGAATTTCTTCGTAGCTGTATGCGTGAAGCTTGTGGTAAACCGCCATAGCGTCATCATCGAACACACGCTTGCCGATAAGCGATGCATCGAGTTGTTCAATTGGCGTAAGGTGACGAATGTGCTTATCTAGCCACTCCTTATAAGGATGACGTTCTTTTAAGTCATCATCAATTTCGTTTGAGCGCCAGACTTTGCTAGGTATAAGTATCGACGGCAAGCATTTCGCCAGGACCTACGCGGCCCTTTTCAATAACGTCGGCTTGCTCGTAATCCCAAATTCCCACTTCCGAGGCAAGGGTAATAAAGCCATTTTTAGTAATGACATAGCGAGCAGGGCGTAACCCATTTCTATCAAGATTACATGCAACATG
Organism: Alteromonas gracilis; assembly: GCF_036870955.2. Taxonomy (GTDB): domain Bacteria; phylum Pseudomonadota; class Gammaproteobacteria; order Enterobacterales; family Alteromonadaceae; genus Alteromonas; species Alteromonas gracilis_A. The sequence goes on along the minus strand of NZ_CP145482.2, from coordinate 3,517,351 downwards.
GCGACCGTTAGTTAATACAATGCCCGCTGGACCGTCCCATGGCTCCATGTGCATTGAGTTGAACTCATAAAATGCCCGTAGGTCTTCATCCATGGTTTTGTTGTTTTGGTACGCAGGTGGCACAAGTAAGCGCATAGCTCGGAATAAATCCATACCGCCTGCTAAAAACAGCTCTAGCATGTTATCAAGAGACGATGAATCTGAGCCTTCAGTGTTTACAAAAGGAGCAGCGTCTTTCAAATCTGGGATAAGTGGCGTTGCAAATTTTGCAGCACGTGCCATTGCCCAATCGCGGTTTCCTTTAATGGTATTAATTTCACCATTGTGAGCAAGGAAGCGGAAAGGCTGAGCCAGTGGCCAACGTGGTAACGTGTTTGTTGAGAAGCGCTGGTGGAATACACAAATAGCGCTTTGCATGCGTTCGTCAGCTAAGTCGTGATAAAACGCTGGTAAGTCTTTAGGCATTACCAAGCCCTTGTAAATAGTTACAAGGCCAGATAAGCATGCTACGTAGAAATCAGGATCTTCCTCAAGGCGTTTTTCCGCGCGACGTCGAATCATGTAAAGACGACGCTCAAGGTCGCGTTTACGCCACCCCGCAGGCGCATTTACGAACACCTGTTCAATTTGCGGAACCCCTGTCAGGGCAAGTTCGCCAAGTACTGAACGGTCGACAGGCACTTCGCGCCAACCCACTACTGACAATGTTTCTTTTTCTAACTCTTCATTAAGTACTTCACGCGCAGTTTGCGCAAGTACTGGGTCCTGACTTAAAAAAATCATGCCCACGCCGTACTTTTTGCTGAGTTTCCAGCCATTTTCTTCGGCGATTGCATGGAAGAACGCATCCGGTTTTTGCAGTAGTAAACCACAGCCATCACCGGTTTTCCCGTCTGCGGCGATACCGCCACGATGCTGCATACGGTCTAGGCCGTGAATTGCAGTTGTTACCAATTCATGACTGGCTTCCCCGTGGGTATGGGCAATTAAGCCAAACCCGCAGTTGTCCCGGGAATCATTGGGATTATATAAACTCATCTCTTAACTCCTTCAACCTTTTGACTGGGCAAGGTATGCGTTGCGTGTAGATGCGCCTAGGTTTGCGTATCACAACATGGTTAGACGTCTTTTGTGCTCACACGCGTTATTGCGCGCGGCCTGCGCCTTTCTTGTCGTTTATTTATTATTAGAGGATTCCAGTCTTTCCGCATTTTTATGCATTATTGCGATGCGGGCCGTACAAAATACCCACATTAAAATCTAAAATCAAACGTAAAAACAGTAACTGATATAGTGAATTAGTATAACTCTATAAATTCATATAAATATCAATAAATTAATTAATTAAATGTATCTTTGTTACAAGGTTGTTACAAAAATATTAATAAGCATTCGGATTTGTTTTTAAATGATAACTTATCTCATTAACTGTGTTTTTCTGAATAGTTATGCGTTTATGCTGATGTTTTATGTTGTCAATGGGAGCTTTGTTGTATTTTTATGTAGTTGTAAACATGATATTCCACTTGACAGTGATGTTTGATATATTGGTTAAAAAATAACCTGGTGTAAAGTGATTCTATAAGCAGTAGAAAATATCGCAAAAAATAGTTATGCAGTGAAAGTGAGTCGAGGCTGTCGGTTTGTCGTTGCTGTAAACATTGGCTTAGTGTCGGTAATTTGTGCGTTTGTTAAGTGATTAGGCGACGAGTTCGGAAATACTTAAACGTTGAGGTGGCACTGTGGTTAAAAACAAAAGGGATTTTTATGTCTACTGCATTTCCATTATCTGATGTCGATTACGTCATAAAATCGCATTTGCTAGAAGGGCCTCACGTTACTTTCACGCCCTCACCAAACACATCAGGAAATTTCGAAGATGGATTACCTGATACATTGGTCATTCATTTCACTGCTGGCAGCAGTCTAGCGTCATCCGTAAAAGTGATGACCGAGCCCTCTAGTAAGGTATCGGCGCACTTTGCGATAGGACGCGATGGTGACGTTGTGCAAATGTTGCCTACCAACAAGATTGCTTGGCATGCAGGGGAAAGTCACCTTTTGGGCCGAACTGACCTAAATCGCTATTCAATAGGCATTGAGTTAGATAACGCTGGCCAGCTTACTCGAAATGGAAGTGGTGACTTTAGGACATGGTTCGGAAAACCGTGCTCTGAAAACGAAGTGGTATTTGCGGTACATAGAAATCAAACGGTCAAAACGTATTGGCACAAATATACAGATGCACAAATAGCGCGGACGTATGCGGTGTGCAAAGCTTTATGCCAGCGCTATCACATTAAACATATAGTGGGGCATGAAGAAATTGCCCCAGTAAGAAAGGTGGATCCAGGCCCAGCTTTTCCCTTAGATGAACTAAGAGCGAGGCTTCTGAACATAGGTCTAAAGCCAGCTGAGTTTGTTGGGCACACAAATAAGGTACAGACGGTTTCAAATAGAACCGTAAACGCAGCAGCGTCTATGGCAAGTGTTAACGCCAGTGCTTTAAACGTTCGTACTGGCCCTAACATAGCATTTGATAAAGTGAGTGGAGAAGTACATAAAGGCGATAAGCTCACAATTATCGACCTACAAGGAGAATGGGTTAAGGTCTCTTACACCAAAACGGGTTGGGTAAACTCTAGGTATATCAACGAAGTGAACGAAAAGCTTCCTCGCAAATAAGGCTTAACATAATCTGCATTCCCGAAGTTAACAAAGCCTGTTAGGATAGAGGAAAGATAAGTTTAAGTTAGACGTACATGCATTCAGATTCTCCTAACGATTCTTGGGCAATTCGCTTTGCTCAATTTGTTCAGCGCTTTGGCACATTAAAACTCAGTATCCTCTTCGTTGTGCTGTCACTCGTGTTCACTTTGGGCGGCTCATATGTCATTAGAGTGAGCATGGGGAGTCAGGTGCAACCTGATGACTTCATTAGTGCGGTAGTGTTGACCATGCTGTCAGCGCCTTGGGTACTGTATTTCTTTAGTGAACTTATTAAACAGCTTGAGAATTCACGTACGAATCTTAAAGAAGTGGTAAGTCAGCTCGAGAGCTTACGAGAAGAAGACGTATTCTTAAATCGTGAGCTACAGAGCAATATCCGACAGCTCAACCACGAAATCGAGCAGCGAAAGCAAGCCCAAGAAGAACGCGAAGCCTTGTTTAAAGACTTGGAAAAAGAAATTCAGAATAAATCAGAGCAAGAAGCCCAAGCTAGGCGTTTATCTACTCTTTTACGCTCGATCATCGATGCCTCGCCTGATCTTATCTACTACCGCAACGAAGAAGGTCGCTTTGCTGGCTGTAACCGTATTGCTGAGTTAATGACAGGAAAAACAGAGCAGGAGCTCTTAGGTCTAACTCCAAAAGATGTATACGAAGAAGATCTTGCCAGGCAGATTGTTGCCAGTGACCATGAGGTGCTAGAGACTAACGCAAGTATCACAGAAGAGTTGTGGTTACGCTTTGCCGATGGACGTCGTCGTTACTTTGAAATGAAACGCGTACCGTTCTTTGACAAAGAAGGTAATCGCTTAGGTTTACTCTCGTTTGGTCGCGATATGACTGAGCGGAAGCAGGCGGAAAATGCAGCTGCCAAAGCCAGTACAGATAAAACGCGCTTTATCGCGACAATAAGTCATGAACTTCGCACACCACTTAACGGTATAGTGGGGCTTAGTCGCATGCTGCGTGATACCGACCTGAGCGATGAGCAGTTCAGCTGGGTCAGCACGATTTACGCCAGCGCCATTACGTTAGGTAATATATTTAACGATATTATCGATCTTGATAAGTTGGACAGGGATAAATTAGAACTTAGTCTCAAAACCATATCGCTGAAAGATTTCACTGAAGAGCTTAGCAGTATTATAAGATTGCTAGCGGCAGACAAACAGCTTGAATTAAAAACATCGATCAACGAGCCTCTCCCGCGTCTTGTGGAGATTGATGGTACGCGGTTGCGTCAGATTTTATGGAACATCTTGTTTAATGCAGTGAAATTTACACAGAAAGGACATGTGAGCCTGTCTGTATCTTCAACGAAACCGGACGGTGACAAAGCTTACGTTACCTTCATTATTGAAGACACAGGAGTGGGTATCCCTGAAAGCGAAATCGACAAAATTTTCGCTATGTACTACCAAGTAGACCACCCAGACCATCAATCAGCTACCGGAACGGGAATAGGGCTTGCTATCTGCAAACAGATGGTTGATTTGATGAAAGGTGAAATACACGTTTCCAGCAAAGTTGGCAAAGGCACGCGTTTTGAAATTGTGCTGCCTGTGCAAATCTCAAATAGCCCAATGAAAGTGGCACAGCTTGAAGTTACCGGGCTCAATATCTTGTTAGTAGAAGATATTGAGTTGAACGTAATGGTTGCAAAGGCACTGCTTGAAAAGTTAGGACAAAAAGTGGATGTCGCCATGACAGGTCAAGAGGCCATCGACAAAGCAAGAGCTAATCAGTATGACCTAATACTGTTAGACATTCAGCTACCTGATATGACTGGTTTTGACGTGGCTAGCACCTTAATTGAAGAAGATTTGGTAATGCAAACGCCTATCGTGGCGCTGACTGCTAATGTTATTAAAAAGCGCGACGAGTATTTGGAAAATGGCATGGATGATGTCATCGCCAAGCCCATTAAAAAGTCTCGAGTGATCGAAGTCTTTAATGAACTGTTCCACGCGCCTCCCGCGCCACTTGAAGTCGATGGTGAGGTAGAGCGACCAGAACCGAGCAAAACATTAAGTAACATTTTAGATATGGACTTGTTGCAGATGTTAGTGGATACCATAGGTGATGAGATGGTGCGCGCAAGTGTGAAGGTTTTCCAAGAGAAAATGCCAGAATATATGGAAATACTTCAACTTAGTCTAAGTGCAGATGAAAAGTCAGAAGTGTGTTCGCAGGCGCACAAAATAAAAGGAGCCGCCGGTTCTGTTGGTCTTGCGCGCGTTCAGCGTATTGCGAACCAAATACAGCAGGGCGATCACCCCACCTGGTGGGAAAATGTTCACGATTGGGTGGAAGAACTGCAGATGGCTGTTCAGCATGACATGAAAGCACTTCATGATTGGCTTAATGAACAACAAGTAGACGATTAACGCTGGCCAGCGTTATTCGAAATACAACTGCTTGTTGAAAAGGGGCCTACGCCCCTTTTTTTTTTAGTGACAGGCAGAAAAGACAAAGGAATAGCATGATGATGAGTGATTTGCAGGTGCAAACGCAGGAGTCGACGTTTTCAAACGAGCAAATAATGCAGGAAAGCCTACCGCACTTGGAAAGGCTAGTACTAGAGCCCATCAGTTTGAAATACCGTACTTTGAATTTAGTGTTTGTGGCGGTTTTTGCTTCTGTGCTTATCGCAATTGTTTCGGCCCTGCGATTTAATCCGTTTTTTGAATTACCAGAAGACCTCGTTTTTGCCTACCCATTTATCGTCGGCGTAATTTCAGTCCTAGGTACACTCTGGTTCGCCTATCACTGGTTTGCCGACACGAAAATAAAGTATGCAGTAAGAGAGCAAGATATCAGTAAGCAGTCAGGCCTTATTTTTCGTGGGCTTTCATGTCAACCAATTTTGCGAGTACAGCATGTTGAGGTCAAGCGAGGGCCTCTTGATCGTTGGGCAGGGTTAGCAAAACTTCAGGTGTTTTCCGCTGGTGGCGAAATGCATACATTTGAAATTCCGGGCTTATTATTAGAACAAGCAGAACAAATTCGTCAGTTTATTCTTGACCATAAGGACGTGAGTGCACGCTAATGACCGAACAAACCTCGTCGCTGCCTAGCGACAACACGCCGGTAAAAGTTGATACAGGCGATGACTGGCGCAGGCTTTCACCGATAGCCATTGTTTACTTTACCGTTCGCAATATCATTAATACTGCACAAGGCTTGGTATATGCCATTCCTGCTATTGCGGTAAGTTTTAATGCTTTTGACAGTTTAAACTCCCCCGAAGCCCACATTGGGATTGCCGCAGTGGTATTGATTACTACCCTAAGTGGCGTGGTTAGTTTTCTGATGTATAAATTCAGGGTGCATAATCAGCACGTAGAGATCCACACCTATGTTTTTCAGCGAAGATACACCAACCTGCCTCTATGGCGAATTCAAAATGTAAAAATTGAGCTGCCGTTCTATTACCGTCCTTTTGGATACGCATTGGTTGTGCTTGATACTGCGGGTAGCGGCAAAGAGGAAGCTAAAATTGTAGCGGTACCGTTGGCGTACGCACACGCACTTCGAAAGCGCGTACTGTTTGAAAAAGCGCATCATCTGGAACCTAACAATACTGCGGAAGTGTCATCTAGTCAGAGCACAGCAGAACCTTCGCATACACAGGATGACGCAGCAGAAGAGGTACTGAACACGCGCTCAGTGGGTGATATTGTCATTCACGGCATTACAAACAACCGAGTTTGGATCATTCTAGGCGCTGCTGCACCGTTTTATGACGATGTTTTCGGGTATGTCTCACAATGGCTAGCTGAAAAAGGTCTGCAATTAAATCAGCTTGTAGGCGAGCAGGCCATTGCATGGTGGCAGTTCAGTTTGTACGCCTTTGTTGTGCTTATGATGGTGATGGCAGCCATAGCGCTGTTAAGTGTCGGTGGGGCACTCTTTACATTTTACGGCTATACACTCTCTCGTGCTGATGATAGGTATATACGTCGCAGTGGGTTGCTTAATAAACTCGAAGTGAGTATGCGATCATCGCGAATACAGATGATCACGGCAAAACAAGATTGGCTGGACAAAATTCTTAAACGCGTGAATTTATACTTTGAGCAAAACTCAACGGCGAGTCAACAAGTCCAAGAGCTCATGTCGCCCAATAAGCTTATTGTGCCCTCGGTGACTGAGTCTGAGGCCATTGCGCTTAGCCAAGAAGTTATGCCAGGTTGTGACCTTCACCACCAACACTATCATACGATAAGCAAACGCTTTATTTTGCATTGGATAGCAGTGGCATGGACAGTGCCTTTTTTGCTCGCCGTCACCATTGGTGTTTTAAGCAATCACCTTGATATCGTTGTGCTGGCATTAGGCGGTTTTGTTTCGGTTTGTCTTCTACTCACACTTCGCTGGTGGCGTTGGGGAATTGCATTTGACGAGCAGTATATTTACGTTCGACGAGGGCGTATAGGCGTGGACTATCTTTGTTTTGAGCCCTACAAAGTTCAGCAAGTTATGGTAAAGCAAAGTGTTTTTATGAAACGAAGAGGATTGGCAACATTAAAAGTTGTGCTTGCTTCGGGTTCAGTCACCGTGCCCTTTTTGCCAGAAAAGTATGTACACAATCTTGCTAACGTCATTTTACATGAGGTTGAGTCAACAAGGCGTTCTTGGATGTAGCTAAGTCGCCTTTATTAAAGGCGTCAGGCCTTAGCTTTGTTTTCATCCCGCGTCACGATGCGATCTTTACCGCTGTGTTTTGCTTGGTAAAGGCGAGCATCTGCCACATCTAACTGCGACTCTAAGCAATCAGATTCTTCGGCGCATACACCAATGCTGCAAGTAATATTGAATTTGTGTTGAGTGAACTGCGTGGTACGCACGGCATTCATAAATTGCGATAGCGCGGCAAGGTAAGCTTTTGGTGGTCTTAACGACACAACGGTAAACTCTTCACCACCGTACCGTACGATTAAATCATCAGGGAAATACTCTTGCAGCAATGCAGCGAATTCTTGTAACAAGGTGTCGCCTGTTTTATGTCCCAGAGTATCGTTTACAGACTTAAAGTTGTCTGCATCAATCATTGAAACAATAACTTGGTTACGTGAGTCTTTGTTTGCGTAAAGTTCTTCAGCAATCTCATAAAGATAGCGACGGTTATACACCTTCGTTAACGGGTCGAGGTTTGCCGAGTCGCGTATGGTTTGAATCATCTCTTGAGATTCAAGGTTTTGCATAACGCGGCAATAAAACTCTTCGTGATAAAACGGTTTTGATAAGAAGTCATTAGCCCCGCTTTTAATGAATTTAGACGTAAGTACACTATCGCCCGTTGCTGAAAGGCCGATAAACACCAAATCCTGCATGCGTTTTTCGTGACGGATGGCTTTAACAAGTTCATAGCCATCCATGTTTGGCATTCTATGGTCGGAAATGACCATTTTAATATCGCGGTGTTCCTCAAGTACTTGTAAGGCTTCTACACCATCATTAGCTTCGTGCACCTGAAACTTAAATTTTCGCAGAAGCGCGCATATATGATTCCGACTTGTTTTCGAGTCTTCAACGACAAGCACGCGAGTCGTTAAGTTTTTTCTCAAACGGTCTATAAGTTTAGACACTTGTAAATAAGAATAACGAGACTCTTTAGTAATGTAGTCGAGTACGCCTTGGTCTAGTAATTGAGCACGAGTGAATTCGTCGAAATTTCCTGTTAGTACAATGGTAGGTAAATTGTAAGATAGCGCTAGCTCAACACTCTCACCGTTAGGTGCATCAGGAAGGTTCAAATCGACAATCGCTGCCAAATAGTCCGAGTTTTTAGCAAGCGCACTGCTAGCCTCTGCCAAATCTTCACAAAGATCGCACGTAAAATGAGGGTTATCCTCTATGAGTTTATTGACGATCTTTCGGACAGTCGCGCTATCCTCAACAACAAGAACTTTGTACATGTGAACCACTCGTAACGCTTAAGGTTTAGCGTGCTGCTTATTCACTGATTCAGAATAAGAAACCTTGTTTATCAATAGTGTAGAATAAAAAATAAACAGTTAGTGTGTCACTAAAATCAACACGCCACACTATAGTAACTAATAATTTAGAAAAAAGCCCTCAAAATGAGGGCGTTTCATACGAATGTCTATGGCAATGCATACGTAACAAAAATCTTCATCGATCAGCTTTGTTCTAACGGAACGCGAACATAGCCTTCCATCAAAACTCGGGCGCTGCGACTCATAACAGCCTGATCAATTGACCATTTGTTATCACCAAAGGAGGCTTTTGCACCAACGCGCAACGTACCTGAGGGGTGCCCAAATGTCACATAATCCCTATCTTTACCACCTGCCGCTAAGTTCACTAATGTCCCCGGTATTGCAGCGGCTGCGGCAATGGCAACTGCCGCGGTGCCCATCATGGCATGGTGTAATTTACCCATAGACAATGCACGTACTAATACATCAATGTCAGATCCCAGTACATCTTTACCACTTGATGACTTGTATGGTACTGGGGGCGCTACGAAGGCAACTTTTGGCGTATGTTGGCGATTAGCTGCCTCTGCTACCTCGGTAATTAACCCCATTTGCACTGCGCCATGGGCTCGAATGGCTTCGAATTTACTTAGTGCATCATCGTCACTATTTATGTCTTCTTGTAACTCTGTGCCAGAGTAACCAATATCTTCGGCGTTAATAAATATAGTAGGTATACCGGCATTTATCATCGTTGCTTGCAGCGAGCCTACACCTGGGACATCAAGGGTATCGACTAAACGACCAGTGGGGAAAATTGCACCTTCACCGTCTGCTGGGTCGACAAATGCCACTTCGACTTCCGCAGCAGGGAAAGTAACACCGTCTAATTCAAAACCGCCAGTTTCCTGAACTTCACCATTAGTGATGGGCACTTTTGCGATAATGGCTTTATTGATATTGGCTTGCCAGATATTGACGGTAGCAATGCCGTTTTTGGGTATTTTAGTCTTGTCGACAAGACCATTACTGATGGCAAACGCGCCTACGGCGGCTGTCAGGTTACCGCAGTTACCGCTCCAGTCGACAAAGGGCTTATCGATTGATACTTGACCAAACAAGTAATCGACATCGTAGCCTTCACGTTCACTTTTACTCAAAATTACCGTTTTACTGGTGCTTGATGTTGCACCGCCCATACCGTCGGTTTGTTTACCGTAAGGATCGGGGCTACCAATTACGCGTAACAGCAACGCATCGCGCGCAGGACCTGGCTTTTGTGCGGCTTCTGGTAAATCGGTTAAATTAAAAAACACACCCTTACTGGTACCGCCACGCATGTAGGTAGCCGGTACTCGAAGTTGTGGCGCATACTTTGTCATGTTTTTTCCCTTTCTTCGGTAAGAGAACGCTGAGGCAACGTTGAAACACGCCGTGAATACATCCCTGTAGGCTCTCGGGGCGCGTCCATGCGCCCCGAAGGTTTCAACGGTGCCCCAACACTCTCTTCAATAAAATAATCATGGTGTTAGTGTTAGTCGAAGCTGGAGGATTTCAAATCACAAACAGCTTCCACCCAAAAGTAATAAACTCTTTCGAGAGGGGAGGTCTACGCCCCAAAGGTTTCCAAAAAGCCTCTACACTCTTTCTAATTTAAAAACTAACAAAGAGTTAGGGGAGAGATGAGTTAGCTTCAGGGCCTTCAACTCGCAAGGATGCGAGTTGGGAGCCTACAGAGACGTATTCACGGTGTGCTCTGTGGCTAACTTATCTCTTCCAACTAAACTAGCTGATGCTAGCTATGGAGGAGGTGAGTTAGTTTCAGGGTCCTCAACTTGCTCGGATACGAGTTGGAAGCCTACAGGGACGTATTCACGGCGTGCCCTGTAACTAATTCATCTCCTTCGGCCGAGAACTAGACCGTAAAGGAAGTGCTGAGTCGGTTGCGGGACCCTCAATTCGCATGGATGCGAATTGGGAGCCTACATGGAAGTATTTACGGTGTGTCCCGTAATCGGCTCAGTGCTTCCTATCACAATCAGTTAGCTTCAGCCTCTAAGAAGTCCTTGGCGAAGCGCTGTAATACGCCGCCTGCGCTGTAAATAGAGACTTCTTCTGCAGTATCTAAACGGCAGGTTACTGGCACTTCAAGCTGCTCACCGTTTTGACGGTTAACTACGAGTGTCAATGTTGCACCTGGTGACGGCTCACCGCTAACGTCGTAAGTTTCTGTGCCATCTAGCTCAAGGGTTTTACGCGTTGTGCCCGGCTTAAACTCAAGCGGCAGCACGCCCATACCAATAAGGTTGGTGCGGTGAATACGCTCAAAGCCTTCTGCCACAATGACTTCAACACCAGCAAGACGTACGCCCTTAGCGGCCCAGTCGCGTGATGAACCCTGACCGTAGTCAGCGCCTGCAACAATGATCAATGGCTGTCTGCGGTTCATGTAGGTTTCAATGGCCTCCCACATGCGCATCACTTGGCCTTCAGGCTCAACGCGCGCAAGAGATCCTTGCTTCACTTCACCATTTTCCAGCACCATCTCGTTGAACACTTTCGGGTTCGCAAGGGTAGCGCGTTGCGCGGTTAAGTGATCACCACGGTGTGTGGCGTACGAGTTAAAGTCTTCTTCAGGTAAGCCCATTTTGTGAAGGTATTCACCCGCTGCACTACTGGCTAAAATAGCGTTTGACGGCGACAAGTGATCGGTGGTGATGTTGTCACCTAAAATGGCTAGCGGGCGCATACCTTTCATAGTGCGCTCTGCATCCATTGCACCTTCCCAGTAGGGGGGCGACGGATGTAGGTGCTCATTTTACGCCAGTCATAAAGCGGGTTAATGTCTTTGCCATAATCAACGCTTAAGTCGAACATTGGCTCGTACACTTTTCTGAAATGCTCCGGCTTCACCGACTTCGCTACAATGGCATCAATTTCTTCGTCGCTTGGCCAAATGTCTTTAAGCGTTACAGGGTTGCCGTCTTTGTCAGTGCCTAAAACGTCTTTTTCAATATCAAAGCGAATGGTACTAAGCAATAGCGTACGCCACTACTAGCGGAGGCGATGCCAAGAACGCTTGTTTAGCATAAGGGTGAATACGGCCGTCGAAGTTACGGTTACCCGACAATACAGCTGTTGAGTAGAGGTCGCGGTCGATGATCTCTTGCTGAATCTTAGGGTCTAGCGCGCCGCTCATACCGTTACAGGTAGTACAGGCAAACGCTACAACGCCAAAGCCTAAATCTTCCAACTCGCTCATTAAGTTAGCTTCTTCAAGGTACAATTTGACGGCTTTAGAACCTGGTGCTAGTGAGCTTTTCACCCACGGTTTGCGAGTTAAACCGCGCTGGTTGGCGTTGCGTGCAAGCAGGCCTGCGGCAATAACATTGCGCGGGTTTGAGGTATTAGTACAGCTGGTGATAGCTGCGATAATAACTGCGCCATCAGGCATTTTGCCCTCTTCCTCAGTCCATTTAGCCGCGATACCACGACTTTCTAAGTCGCTAGTAGGTAAGCGTGCGTGTGGGTTAGAAGGGCCAGCCATGTTTCGACCAACTGAAGAAAGGTCGAATGTAAGTACCCGCTCATATTCCGCAGTTTCTAAGTCATCTGCCCATAAACCTGTGTGTTTAGCGTACTGCTCAACAAGCGCAATTTGCTTTTCTTCACGCCCTGTTAGGCGTAAGTAATCGATGGTTTGCTGGTCAATGTAGAACATGGCTGCAGTGGCGCCGTATTCCGGTGTCATGTTCGAAATGGTAGCACGGTCGCCCAGCGTAAGATGCGATGCACCTTCGCCGTAAAATTCCAAATACGCAGATACCACGCGCTCTTTACGCAAGAATTCAGTTAACGCTAATACAATGTCGGTTGCGGTAATGCCAGGCTGTGGTTTGCCGGTAAGTTCAACACCTACAATATCAGGCAAACGCATGTAAGACGCACGACCTAGCATAACGCTTTCGGCCTCAAGGCCGCCAACGCCTACGGCAATTACACCAAGCGCATCAACATGTGGCGTGTGGCTGTCGGTACCTACCAGAGTGTCTGGGAAGGCTACGCCGTCACGGGCTTGAATAACGGGTGACATACGCTCCAAGTTGATTTGGTGCATAATGCCGTTCCCCGGCGGGATAACATCCACGTTTTTAAACGCGGTTTTTGTCCAGTTGATAAAATGAAAACGGTCGTCGTTACGTCTGTCTTCAATAGCGCGGTTTTTCTCAAACGCGTCTTTTTCAAAACCTGCGTGTTCAACGGCTAACGAGTGATCAACAATGAGCTGCGTTGGTACAACCGGGTTTACTTTAGCTGGGTCGCCGCCCTTTGCTGCAATAGCATCGCGAAGCCCCGCTAAGTCTACTAGTGCCGTTTGCCCCAAGATATCGTGGCACACTACGCGAGCAGGAAACCATGGAAAGTCTAAGTCGCGCTTGCGATAAATAAGCTGTTTAAGTGAGTCGGTGAGCATCTCAGGTGCGCATTTGCGCACCAAGTTTTCAGCCAATACACGCGACGTGTAAGGCAACTTAGCGTAGGCGCCCGGCTCAATAGCATCTACCGCTTCACGGGTATCGAAAAAATCGATACCCGCGTTAGGAAGCGGTTTACGGTAATCAATATTCATAAAACCCCAACCTTAATCTTAAGCGCGTTCACTAATAGCTGGCACTGGGCGTAGTTCTTCGCCTGTGTATTCTGCTGATGGACGAATAATACGGTTGTCAGCGCGCTGTTCCATAACATGTGCAGCCCAACCTGTTAAACGAGACATTACGAAGATTGGCGTAAATAGCGGTGTAGGAATACCCATAAAGTTGTACGCAGACGCGTGGAAGAAATCAGCGTTACAGAAAAGCTTTTTCTCGCGCCACATCACTTCTTCACAGCGAACTGATACAGGGTAAAGCACGTCATCGCCAACATCAGCAGCTAGCTTTTCAGACCATTGCTTAATGATCTCATTACGCGGGTCAGACTCTGAGTAAATCGCGTGACCAAAGCCCATGATCTTCTCTTTGCGCTCAAGCATACCCATCATTTTTTCTTCAGCATCATCGGCAGACGTAAAGCCTTCAATCATTTCCATGGCAGCTTCGTTAGCGCCACCGTGAAGTGGACCACGAAGTGAGCCGATAGCACCCGTTACACAAGAATGCATATCAGATAAGGTTGAAGCACAAACACGTGCCGTGAAGGTAGACGCGTTAAACTCGTGCTCTGCATACAGAATTAGCGATACATGCATCACTTGCTCATGCAATTCACGTGGCTTTTCGCCATGAAGCATATGTAGGAAGTGACCACCAATTGAGTCGTCATCGGTTTCAACATCGACGCGCACACCGTCGTGCGAGAAGCGGTACCAGTAACAAATGATGCTTGGGAAACACGCCAACATGCGGTCTGTCACATCTTGCTGCTCATCGAAGCTGGTTTCCATTTCAAGGTTACCTAGCATTGAGCAACCTGTGCGAAGTACGTCCATTGGGTGTGCATTTTTTGGGATGCGCTCTAGCACTTCTTTCAGTGCTGTTGGAAGGCCGCGCATGCCGCGAAGTTTAGTTTTATAAGCGTCTAGCTCAGACTGGTTAGGTAGCTTGCCCTTAAGAATAAGGTACGCTACTTCTTCAAATTGACAGTTTTGCGCTAAGTCTTTTACGTCATAACCACGATACGTTAAACCTGAACCTGACTTACCTACGGTTGATAATGCTGTTTTACCTGCAACTTGGCCGCGTAAACCCGCGCCACTTAACTGTTTAGCCATCTTGTTGTCTCCGGTCTTGTGTAATTTGTAAGGTACTTAAAAACTTCATTAAAAAATAAAAAGCGAAATACTCAGCTTAGGGTCGGCTCGAGGCACCGATAAAACGGGGGCGGTGCGTAGGGCGTTACCCCTCCGAGGCATGGATGCCGAGGCGGAGCCCCCATGGATGGGTTCACGGCGTGGTAACGCCCTGCGTATCGCTCCCGCTCCTATGGAGGGGCAGGGAACTGTACTTCACCCCTACATCTTCGTGCCCGCCAACTTCAAGCTGAATTTATCTGCTTACTAATTTTTGCCTTGGGCGAATAGGGCATCTAGCTTTTGCTCGTATTCGTGGTAGCCAAGATAATCGTACAATTCCATACGTGTTTGCATACTGTCGACAACGGCTTTTTGGTCACCGTTTTCAAGTATAGATTTGTACACCATTTCTGCTGCTTTATTCATGGCACGGAATGCACTTAATGGGTAAAGCACCATGTCAGCTCCCCATTCGCCAAGCTCTTCTTTGTTCCATAGTTCGGTTTTGCCGAACTCGGTAATGTTGGCCAAAATAGGTACATCTAATGCTTCTGAGAATGCTCGGTAGTGCTCTTCAGTTTGAACTGCTTCTGCAAATATGCCGTCAGCACCTGCTGCTACGTAGGCTTTTGCGCGCTCAATGGCCTTGTCCAAGCCTTCTTGTGCGAACGCGTCAGTGCGGGCCATAATGAAAAAGTCGGGGTCGGTTCTGGCGTCAACTGCGGCTTTTATGCGGTCCACCATTTCTTCTGTGCTTACAATTTCTTTGTTAGGGCGATGACCACAGCGTTTTTGGGCAACCTGGTCTTCCATATGAACCGCGGCCGCGCCTGCTTTTTCCATGTCGCGAACGGTTTTAGCAATGTTAAATGCGCCGCCCCAACCTGTGTCGATGTCTACCATAAGCGGAAGGTCACATGCGCTGGTTATGCGCTGTACGTCTGCAATTACGTCGTTTAGTGACGTCATGCCCAAATCCGGTAGGCCGTATGATGCATTGGCTACGCCGCCACCCGAAAGATAGATAGCTTGGTGACCAATGGCCTTGGCCATCATGGCGGTGTAGGCATTGATGGTGCCTACAATTTGTAGAGGTTTATTGTTCTCTAATGCGGTTCTAAATTTCTTTCCTGCACTCATGATTGTCACTCACTTATTTGAAAGTAGGGTAGAGGTGAATTGGATACAAAGAAGTCTCTAAGGTGTTAGTCATGATTGAGCTTCTTCTCGATATTATTTTTTGAATAAAGAATATGGCGTCGCATTAACATTTCCGCCAGTTCTTCGTCGCGATTGGCAATGGCATTTACGATGTGTCTGTGCTCGTCAAATGCGGTGCTGACTCGAGGGCCTGCCATACCTAGCTGCACGCGATACATGCGCACAAGATGATAGAGTCCGTCGATAAGCACACTAATTAGATGATCGTTTTTACTGCCCGTTACAATGCGGTAGTGAAAGTCTACGTCGCTAGCTTCTTGGTAATAGCTATGACTGTCTTTTACTTTGTCAAAATGACTGTCGAGTAACGATTGCATATCTGCAATTTCTTCGTCAGTCATATACCTGGCGGCTAATCGCGCGGCCATGCCTTCTAATGCTTCGCGCACTTGATATAGCTGTATAAGACCTTCGGGAGATAGTGCGACCACGCGGGCCCCCACGTTGGCTTTACGCTCAACAAGGTGACAGGTAGCAAGCCGGTTAATGGCTTCTCGGATGACAGCACGACTGACTTCGTACTTTGTCGACAATTCCATTTCGCTGAGCTTGCTGCCAGCGGCAATAACACCTTCGACAATATCCTTTCTCAACTGGTAAAAGGTTCTGTCGGCATTGGTAATAGCTTGTTCGCTTGGGTCTATCACAATATTCAACTTCTGTTTGGAATGTCGACAATATAGCGTTGTTTAACCCTGTTATCAATGTATTTGGCTTAAATTGTCGACAAAGTGGTGTGCAGATACGTTGGCCTGTGTGTCAAAAGTAAAAAAATTACAGTAACCGGGTAATATGACATTTATAAGCTTGTTTAGCAGGGACCATATTGATGTGACATGCTGTTGCTTTTTCGTCCAAATGGTCAGTGTGGTGTTGAGGGCGGCGATAACAATAAATAATGTGTGCGGATTATTTATCTTGTTGATAATAAGAGGGTAATTTTATTTTTGGGTGACTTGTTAGTGTTTTGTGAAATCTAACCAATTAGTCTAATAATAAAAGATTAATTTAGTAAAAATGTAATATTTCACTTTCCAATATAGAAACATGTCGGTATCATACCGTTCCAGTCTTCAAGCCTAAACTCATTCACTGAGATATTGAGGGCTGGTAAAGGTAACTTCCACTTTTAAAGCGAAGTATTATTGAAAGTAAGTCTGTAATTTTCCATTGCAACTTACTTTTTTATTGCCTGAAATCAGCATTAAGCGCCTTGCTGCTCCTCATACTATCCTCTCGAGTCTAGGTTATAAAAGTTCCACAGAAGAACTTGAAGCAATTGATAAATAGATTAAATACCTAACACTCAAGCAAAGGGGTTACACCATGAAAACCAATACTGACGTGTCTAAGACACTCGCCAGTAAGCTTTCGCCTGTCGCACTTGCAGTAGCGATGACCGTTCCAGCTCTTTCCAACGTTGCCGTAGCACAAGAAGCAGAAGCGACTGAAGAGCAAAAGTTCGAAGCCATTACCGTTACCGCTACTAAGCGTCCCCAAGTTATCTATGAAGTACCGATTGCCTTGAGTGCATTCGACGGTGACAAATTAGCTGAACAAGGTATCACTGACCTTACTGATGTGGGTAAGTTTGTACCAAACCTTAACGTAACCGGTTTCTCTGCTGGTCACACATCGTCAGTTAACCCGTTTATTCGTGGTATCGGTCTTCAAGATCACCTTATTACCACTGACCCAGGCGTGAGTGTTTATGTTGATGGTGTTTACTTAGGTCGCCAAGTTGGTCAAAACTGGAGCTTAAACAACATTGAGCGTATCGAAGTATTGCGTGGTCCACAGGGCACGCTATACGGTCGTAACTCAATTGGTGGTGCAATTAACATCATTACTAAAGAACCTGATCAAGGCGATGTAACCAAAATCAATACTGAGTTTGGTACTCGTGGTCGCGTAAAAGCTGACCTTTTTGTTAACCACGGTTTGTCAGATGAGTTAGCGTTCAACATGAACCTATCATTTAACAAACGCGACGGTCTTGGCGAGTTTATCAACGTGCCAAACGCTGAGTATGATGTGGGCGAAACAGAAGACATTTCTGGCCGTATCTCAGTTAAGTGGGAGCCTTCAAACGACTTCCGTATGGTATTAACTGCAGATGCCAACAATGGTGACGGCGGTCTTCGCCCTTACACTGTGCTTATTGATGAAGTGGGCTCAGCTCGTTACTTCGGCGGCGGCAATGGTTTAGGTGTAGAACTTCGCAACTCTGACGTTATCCCAGAAGGTTTTGACCGTTACGACAACGCAACGGGAACTGAAGCCGTAACTAGCGTATCAAACGAAGCGCGTGGTATTTCACTTACCACTGAGTGGGATATCAACGAAGACTACACGGCAAAAGTTGTAGCAAGCCAACGCACATCTAAGTACAAAGCTGGCCTTGATGATGACGGTACTGTTTTCTCTCTTGACCAGTTCCCAGAGCGCGGCGAAGCGGACCAAACCTCAGTTGAGCTTCAATTAAACGGTTACATCAACGAATACACTGATTTTGTGGCAGGCCTTTACTACTTCAATGAAGAAGGCAGTAACCGCCAAGGTGACGATTCAAACTTCGACGGTGGCCCAAACCTTCTTGAGCTTGACCAAGAAACTACGTCAAAAGCGGCATACGTTAACGTTCGTCACGACCTAACTGATGAACTAAGTGTATCAGGTGGTCTTCGCTATACTAAAGATGAGAAAGATGCATCTGCGAATGTATTCAGTGCATTAGGCACAATCTTCGATTCAAATGATTGGGACGAAGTAACGTGGGAACTTGCAACAAACTATACGTTTGAAAATGGCATGACTGGTTATGCAACGATCCAGTCTGGTTATCAGTCAGGTCAATACCCTGCGCGCCCTTACTGTCTAATTGGCCAGTTCTTTGGTGCTGGTGGTTTCGATGATATCGAGGGTGCTCAAGCGGCGGTACGTGCAAACAACTGTTTTACAGCATCAGATAACATCACTGCCACTAACTACGAAGTGGGTATTAAAGGTCGTGTAAACGAATATTTCGATATGAGTATCGCGATATTCAATACTGAGTTTGAAGACCTACCTTATCAGGTAAGCCGTGTAAGCGAGGGTGGTTTTGATACAGCTAACCTAGTTGTAGAGCAAACTTCTCGTGGTATTGAAGCTGATGCAACATTCAACTACGGCAACTTTAGTGTAATGACCAGCATTGGTTACATGGACGTTGACGTAGAAGAGCAAGCTGGCTTCAGTCCAGTAGCGCCTTTAACGCCAGATCTTACTCTAGCAATTGGCCCTCAGTACACCTTTGACCTTGACGGCGGTGCTTCAATTCGCGTTCGTGCAGACTACTCTTATCGTTCAGAAATGTACGGTGAGCCAACGTCAGCACCAGAGCGTATGACTGAGCTTGATAGCCGTGAATTAGTGAACTTTGATATTGCATACACGCCAGCAAACGATGCATATACCGTAGCGCTTTACGGTCGCAACATCTTTGATGAGCGTTATGACAATGCACGTTTGAACACAGGTGATTACATCCTTCAAATTCTAAGCAACGATGCAAGTGAGTTTGGTGTGAGATTTAGCACTGAGTTCTAAATAGAAAGAAAGTTTGAAAAGTAGGTCAGAGACCTGGCTTTTTTTGCTTGTTTTCTACTACTATTTAGCTTAGCTTTATTTTTAAACAGCGGGCTGTCTATATCAGGCAAAAATAGTATCTATGTTTTTGACCGATAGCCGAGTCTTGGTCAAGTAGCCAAGAAACTGAAACGGAGTTGTAACATGGGACTGTTGACGGGTTTTAAGAAATATAACCTCGAGAAAAAATTCAAAAAAAGCGACTGGGTGATTATCCAATCAATTCCTTTTTCACAGTTTGAACAGTTGATTGTTGATCATGTCGATAATGGCTGGGAAATTGAAGATGATTATCTTCGCCTTGCGGTAGAAACACCCAAATGGCAGTGTATTTTAAAGAAGGGTACCAGCATTTTGACGTGTATTTGGACGATGAAAGAGCAGGGACAAGTCTACGGTCCATCGCGTGTACTAAATGGCTTAGCTCAAAAGCTTAACTTACCAACGTCTAATACCATCACGCAGCCCTGGTTTTAGCGGTCGTCTTTTTCGTCATGCAAAAAGGGTAGACGGCATTCGCTTTACAGCCAGCCCTTTTGCTTGGCAATTCGTGCGGCATCAACCCGATTTGTGGCATCTAGCTTGGCAATGGCCTCTGACAAATAGTTGCGAACTGTGCCATCAGATAAGAACAATTTCTTCGCTATTTCCTGTGTTTTCAACCCTTCTGCAGCAAGTTTCAACGCAGCCATTTCTTTTTGCGAGAGCGGATTATTATCGTCCAAAGCCATGATTGCGAGTTCAGGCGAAATAACTTTTTTACCTTGAAGAACCGTGTTGATAGCGCCGATAAGATAGTCGCTATCGGCTTCTTTCAAAACAAAGCCCATTACACCTGTTGCTATTGCTCTTTTGATGTAACCAGGTTTGGAGAACGTTGTCATTAAGACAATATTGCTGCTCAACTGATTGTCAGCAACATAATTCGCAAGTTCTAACCCTGAAACCATCGGCATTTCTATATCACTAAGAATAATGTCCGGCGCTTCATTAGCACCAAGGTAGTCGATTGCTTCTTGTCCGTTACTTAATTTGCTCACAACGTTAAAGTTGTCTTCAAGTGCAAGTAACATCGCTATCGCATCGCGAACTAAAGATTGGTCTTCGACGACTAATATGGAGGGCATTTCTAAATCCTTTTGGCTTACCGTTATTCAGGCTTAAATTGCAGGCTTAGCGAGCAGCTAAACGCAATGGTAAACTCACTAGAGAAATTAACAGAAGCGCCAATTGAACTCGCTCTTTCACGAATCCCTGTCAGTCCGTTACCTTCGACAACATCATGCTTGTCCGTTTGAGCACCATGATCTTGATAAGACATACACAATGTACGGCCTTTTACGTCAATTGATATTTTCACTTGCTTGCTCACAGAATGGCGAAGGCTATTGGTAGTAAGCTCTTTAAATATAAGGGCTAACTGGGACTCTTCTATTGAAGTGATATAACGTTCAAGGCCATCTGCCACATTATCAACAACGTCAAAGCTGTTTTCTCTTAGCAAAGCTACATCTTTAGCAATTTCATCGCTAAGGGTTAAGTGCTTAATATCAGAGACAGCATGGCGAATATCACTAAGCAATTCCTGAGATAATTTCGCCAGCATTTTAACTTCCTGTTGAGCGAGTGCTATCTCATTTTTATCAAGAAGCTTATCGGCGAGCTGTGCCTTAAGTGATATAGAGCTTAAGGCGTGGCCAGCGACATCGTGCAGGTCTCTACCAATACGCTCTCGTTCAGCAATCGCCGAGAGTGTTTTCATCGATTCGGCGTGTTTTATTTCATTGAGTTGGTAAAGTGTTTCTTTACGCTCCATTGCACCAAACCCAAATAGCACGACACTGTTAATGGTAGCGGCCAGTAAGTAGAACCCTTGGTTTTGTAAAACTAGCAGTTGGAGTAACGCTAGTGAAAGGGCAATGGCGATAATGAATACCATGCCTTTTGTTAAGCTGTAATAGTAACCGATGATAAACGCGACAAAACCAAAAACAACCGCACCGCCTGGATTTTGAAAGCTTAATGCATAGGCTAGAACAACCAGCAAACTTAAATAATAGGGAAGGTGGTGTGTTGGTTTGTTGATAGCAAACACGTAGATAACAACAAAACTTGCATATCCTAAAAGCTGATAGATCCAAACCTGCACCTAAGCAGCGGCATAGAGAGTAAAAGAGGAACGAAAAAGAACAGTGAAAAAAAAGGCTACTATACGACCAGCGCTTTTTTCTGCCGCTAGCTAGTAGCGGCATAATTACATCGTCTTGTTGTGAAGCGTTTATGTCTAACATTGGCGCTAGATACCTCAGCAATTCATTGAAGCGCAAATTAAGAGTGTGTTTTGCGCTACTGGAATACGACGGTAGACTTACTAGTTATGAGCAAAGTACCTGATATAATTAACATAATACCTAGCACGGCATAGATGTCGAACGTTTGTTTCCAAAAAACCACCGACGCTGCAGTAATCAGAGCAATGCCCATTCCAGACCAGATAGCGTAAGCCACACCAACGCCCATGTTTTTTAGCACGAAGGCAAACAGCATTCCAGAAACGGCATAAAAGAAAATAGCGCCGTAGCCGAAAGCCCATTTTTCCCATCCATTCGATGCTTTTAGTAGCATCGTTGCTGTGACTTCAGTGACAATCGCAAACGCTAAAATTAGGTAAGTCATAAGTATTTTCCTTGTAGTAGTACTGTTATTTAGCCAAACGGTAGCGCTGCTCTAGCGCATAAAGAGATATGATGTAGATGATGACGATAGCAGCGCTTATCGCTTCTACACGTGCGTCCGGGAACAAGTACCACACCGTAACAATTGAGAGTGTTCTGCTGATGGTATGGAAGTAGCCAACCCAATGTTCAATAGCCCAAGATAGTGGCATCCACATCAACCCTGCGAGAATACCAATTGATAAGGGCACAGTACTGTGGTCGATAGCCGCAACAGGAAGGGCGATAGCAAATACCATTAGGCTCATGATTAGGCCTACAAAAAACAAGCGGTCGAAGCTTGTAATAACTTTGTCTTTAGCGAAAAAACGCTCTCCAGTTAAATAAGAAAGTCCTGCGCCAAGGTAGAAAATTGCCCCTGTACCAATATAGATCATCCATGTGATAACAAACTCAGATACAAATGGTGCGGTTAATCCTATTAGTGCCCACACAATAGTGCCTGCCAGTGGCATTGCGATAAATCGATTTTGTTTAAAAAGCGTTCTTTCTTGCTCCAACGTCATTGTTGACGCGTCGACCTTTGACGAGCTCTGAGCAGGTGTAATTGGTTGTTGTTGAATTGCTTGTGCCATGGTGTTTATCCCAGTGTGATGTAAATTCAGTAGGGAAAGTATGCTGGCATCCATCAACAAAACGTAGTCACAAAGATCACGAGTTTAGTATGACAATTGTCATCAATAAAGACATGGCACTGCGCGTATACGACCTATGACGTTAACTAGGATTTTGTTTTTGTGCTTTGCGCTTATTTAGCACGCTGTCGCCATCTTCTCCAGATAACATTAAGCTATCAGTAATACTTAACAACGCTATGCATGACATGACTAGCATGGCGAAAGTGAATGTTGCTAGGTCTGGAGATGCAGGGTCTTGCCCTAGTACGAAGGTGCCTATTGCGATGGCGAGGGCGGATAAGGTGATACCCAGCCCTCTATTCATCTGCATCAAAATTGCGCCCAATGTATTTGCATCGCGCATGTTGTTGGCAGGTACGTCAGCAAAAGCAATGGTGTTGAGTAGCGTTAAATGCATAGAACGCGTTATACCATTTACAAACAAAATAACGCCGATGGTAAATGCTGACGTCTCAGGTGTAATTAAGGCCAACGCGACAAAACCGGCAGCAATAAGAAGTCCATTGACGATTAGCACTTTCTTAAATCCAAAGGTATTCATGATCCACGTTGTCGCAGGTTTGATTGCAAGGTTTCCTGCGAACAACCAAAGCAACAACGCGCCCGCCTCGACAGGGGTGTAACCTAAACCAAGTTGTAGCATCAAAGGGACTAGAAATGGGGCGCTACCTAACGCTACACGCACAACAGAACCACCGTAGACAGATAATCGAAACGTCCTATATTGCATTGCCTCGAATGAAAACAAAGGACTTGGTGTTCGCTTTACATGCTTAACTGCCATGTACATCATTATCATACCCATCGACAAGATGACTAGCGCATAGCTTAATCTGTCAGTCGCGCTTGCGAGATACTCTATACCCGCCATAAATAGTGCAAACCCAACGCCCGTTAGCAGGAAACCTTTTAAATCGAAAGGACTTACGTTTCCTTTGGTGTTTTGCAACAAGTACAGTGTTGCAACTATCGCAAGAAGGCCGAGGGGGATATTCATGTAGAAAATCCATTGCCAGCTCAGGTGAGTGGCAATATAACCGCCTAAAACCGGGCCTAGTAGCGGGGCGCTCAGCGCTGGCCAAGTAATAATCGCTACGGTTTTAACGAGTTTTTCTTTGGGTAAGTCACGGAGTACGACCAAACGCCCTACAGGCACCATCATCGCGCCGCCTATACCTTGAAGAATGCGTGCTAAAGTAAATTCAACTAAATTTGTGCTTAGGCCGCAAAGTACCGATGCCAATGTAAAAACACTTATAGCAGCAATAAAAATACGGCGTGCGCCAAATCGATCTGCAACATAGCCACTTAACGGGATAAAGAGGGTTACCGCGACGAGGTAGGCTGAAACGCCTATAGAGAGGTGCGCCGCTGGAATATCAAAGTCAGCGGCGATAACCGGAAGCGCCGTGGTAATTACGGTCGCATCCAATATTTCCATAAAAAGAGCCCCTGCAACTAAAAGGGCAGTGGCAAACTCTTTATTGAATAATTTCAAATGCACGTACCACGCGCGCTACACCCGTCACATTGCGCGCGATGTCTACCGCTGTGGTTGATTCAGCATTGCTCAGCCTACCCATCAAAAATACTTCAGAGTCCTGAACAACTACCTTAACCTGCAGTGATGGTACGCGCTCGTCTGCGACTATCTTGGCGCGAACTTTCGAAGCTAGCCAAAGATCATTGGCTTGGGTACCAGCTCCGATTGGCTCTGCCAGTCGAATTTGGTTGTGTATTTTCTTCAGGTAAGAAACTTCTTGAGCGCGGCGAACAGCCTCGTCCACAAGTGACTGATTAGGTGCTTGTCCGGTAAGCAGAGCTACACCGTTATATACATCAACCTGTAAATTGGTCAGTTCCTTTAGGGCATCACTTTTTGACCACTGGTACGCTACAGCGCTGTCAGCGTTTTGATCGTCAAGCTGAGTGCCCACAGTTCGTCTATCATTAGCGACTTTAGCAGCCATAGCACCAGCAGCGCCAACGGCAACGACACAACCTTGTAAGTTAAACAGAAGGGCGCAACACAGCCCCAATGCTCCAATTCTTTTAGCGCTTATCATCATTGTTTTTGTATTTACTCATCACCGTGATCAGCTGGAAACAAGCTATCATCAATACATTCACACAAGTTGTGAATGACCAACAAGTGAACTTCTTGAATGCGTGCAGTGCGGTTAGATGGCACGCGAATTTCAACATCGTGCTCGCTTAAAAAGCCTGCCATTTCACCGCCGTCTTTACCTGTAAGCGCCACAATGGTCATGTCGCGAGAAAGCGCCGCTTCCATAGCTGCAATTACGTTACGTGAATTACCGCTAGTTGAAATGGCAAGAAGAATATCGCCCGGTTGACCTAAAGCACGTACCTGTTTGGCAAAAATTTCATCATAGCTATAATCGTTAGCAATAGACGTTAGCGTAGAAGTATCGGTACTTAGCGCTATGGCTGGTAGGCTAGGACGATCACGTTCGTATCGATTAAGCATTTCAGAAGAGAAGTGCTGCGCATCACCTGCTGAACCACCGTTGCCGCAACTCAATACCTTATTGCCGCGAATAAGGGCTTCAACCATCATGTTTGCTGCCTTTTCAATAGACTCAGGCAGTATTTCAGAAGCTGCAATCTTGGTTTGAATACTTTCTGTAAAATTCGCTTTAATTTGTTCAATCATACTTCGCTTTCTCTTATATAAGGCTCACGGCTGACGACACATTTGTCGTTGTGGTGCGGCTGAGTTCTCCATCGTTCATGTGCGCGAGGGAACATTTCCTTGTACACAGCAATGAAGACTCCGACTTTACACAAACTATGGCGATGCTTGCAGAACTGGGTAGGGGATACCGTAGAAAACCCTCCGCTGCATGGATGCAGCGGCGGAGCGCCCATGGATGGGTTTACCGCGTGTTTTCGGAGGTATCCCCCGCCTAGTTCCAGGCAAGCCTTGCTCAGCCGATATTTTTTAGCCACTGAAGGTTGCTTCCATCAATGGCGATAACGTCTATGCGCAAAGGGGTAGACGTTGGATTTAGGTTATTATCTAACAAATAGAATTCAAACGCAGCCCGAATTCTGTGTAGTTTCTTGGCGGTGACAAACTCAATGGCACTGCCAAAGCGTTGTTGCTTGCGATATTTCACTTCAATGCAGACTATCGTGTTACCGTCCTGCATGACAATATCAAGTTCACCACGGCGTGTTCGGTAATTACGACAACGCAGCGATAGTCCTTGTTCCAATAAATACTCGCATGCTTTGTCTTCTGCTGCATTCCCTTGCAGTAGTGACATAATTCGCTCACTCCATTAGCATTTGAACTTCTTCGTTGCGAATAATGGCCTGTGGCTGTTTCCTAATGACTTCACCTTTATCGTTTACCGATAGTGTCCCCGTTAGGCCATCGTGTGTTAAGTAATTAAGGGTATTGAGCATACCAAGCTCAGGCAATAGCTGATAAGCATCATAGCCAAATGCAAACAAACGTTTTTGCATGGTGTTTTGGTTTTCCCACGCGGTAGCTACTTCACTTTCTAGGGCTTTCCAATTGTGCTCGGGCATTAACCATGGCATATCGATAAAGTGAACGTTTTGCAAATCTCGCCACTGGTTTTTACCACTGTCGTAATCCATAGAGCGCGACGTTGCATAAACCGGTACTTGCTTGGCGTCATACGGGTTCAAACTCGCTTCTATAATCGGATTTAGTAACTCAGTATCTTGGGGAGATGCGAATGCTACAATGGCATCAATGTCCCGACGGCTTCGAGGCAAGTTATAAACCTCATCATTTGTCATGTATTCAATTTGATTAATGCGCTCGTTACTTTGGGCTACGTCTAATGCTTGAGTAATGCCTTCACGTAGTGAACCACTATCATTGAACGTCACCGATGTGATATTCGCTCGCTGTTTATTCTCTTTATTATTCAATGCACGCCACTGTTGTTTGAACGTGGCGTCCATTCTTTGATAAAGGTTACTTTGAGCTGCAATGACGATAGGCGCTCGATATCCTTTGGAAAAAATATAATCAGCAAGTTGTTTCGCTTCGTCTTCAGGGGCAAGGCCGAAATAATTTAATGAAGTTGGCAACACTAACTGTGTAAGCTCAGAATCGTTGTCATTTGGCGTACTGAGTTCATTATGTTGTTGCATTGAGTCTAGGTTGCCAGGCTCCTCAGTCGTTTCAAATCGGTTCAAAGCAAGCACGTTTACGCCAACGGGTAAAGCTGGAATGAGTTGCTCTACAGTTTCTTTCAAAAGAGGGCCCAGAATAAATTTGGTATCGCCAATCTGTTCTAGTAGGTAGTCAGTGTCAGCGTTATTGGTATCAATAAAGCGCAGACGGGGCAGGGCTCGTTCATTTTGCCTAGCATCTACATCTGCATAATACGCTGCCATTATTCCATTTTTCACGACATCCCCAGTTCGTGCCAATCGGCCTGATAGGGGCAGTAACACAGCAATATCATTGGCACCTAAGCATCGCTTATTGTGGCGGCATCAAGGACCTCTTGCGGTAACGCGTTGGTAATGACATGGCCTCTGTATACTTGTCTAAATTGTGCAAGATTATTATTAAATTCTTGCGGGCTCGCGGCGTACTGTTCGGTCAATTGTCGCAGCGTGATAAATGGAGACAGTGCTGAATACTGTCTGCCGATTTGCGAGAGCTCCCGGCTTGGTACAGACGTTATCCACTCCCATACATTACGCACTTTTTCTTCATCAGGTAAGTCTGTTTTTAACGTGCTATTAGCGGCGGCTGCATAGTTTCCTTTCTTTGAAAACAAATAAGCCTGAAGTGTGGCTTTTTCAGCAACCGTATCTTGATTTTCAGTGACGCGCTCTAACATGGCAAGCAAGTCGTCAATAGACGTAGAGGGTGCGTCTACGTATGCTTTTACCATTAACAAGGCATAGTAAGACTCAAGCTCATTAGGAATGCCATCTTGTTTTACTTCAAACAAGATTTGCTGGGCCAATATCGGTTTGTCCTGACTTAAATAAAGTTCTGCAGCATTGAGAAGCAGTTCGTCTCTACGGGCTTTGTTGCGAGTCTTGGCCCATATTTCCTTTGCCTCTACCAGTTTGTGTTCTGGCGTAAGCCCAGTATCGGTAGGGCGCTCAATAGCCTTTGGCGTTGCTATGCGCGGTGCTTCTGATTGTTTGGGCGTACTACCACAACCCGCAAGCAGTAAAATAGAGCTCAGTGTTGTTAACGCGAATCGCTTTCCAGCGTGTCCAAAATGGGGCACAGTCTCAATCCTTTTACTTCAATATGAATCAAGTTTATCGCAACCAGTGTGAAAATCTATGCTTGCCAGCATAATCTGATCTAATGACGTGGTACACTTGTCGCATCTACGTCTAATTTAATAACACTAAACGAGCTATATGACTGACACCGCCACGCTGTATATTGTTCCCACACCAATCGGAAACTTAAACGACATGAGTGCTCGGGCGATTGATATTCTTCAAGAAGTAAGCTGGATTGCAGCTGAAGATACACGTCACAGTGCAAAATTGTTGCAGCATTTCAGTATTGATACGAAAACACTTTCGTTGCATGAGCACAACGAAGACAAGCGTGCGGCCATGTTGTGTGAAAGGCTTAAAAGTGGAGAGGCCGTCGCACTGATAAGTGATGCTGGAACACCGTTAATTAGTGATCCTGGTTTTGTTTTGGTTCATGCGGTGTCGTGAACAGGGTATTCCAGTCAGCGCTTTGCCTGGTCCCTGTGCAGCGATAACTGCACTAAGTGCATCTGGACTCCCTACAGATTCGTTTATTTTCGAGGGTTTTTTACCCGTTAAAAGCCAAGCGCGTGAAAACGCCTTATCTGCGCTACTCGATAGAACTTCCACAACCGTATTTTATGAGGCGCCAAGACGTATCTTAGACACCGTATGCGCTATTCAAAAAGTGCTGGGAGAAAGACAGCTGGTTGTCGCAAAGGAGCTTACTAAGACCTTTGAAACCTACGTTAGCGGTATGCCACAAGATGTGATCGATTACCTAGAGTCTGATGCAGCTCATCAAAAAGGTGAGTTTGTTGTGATGATTTCACCCGCACAAATTGACGAGCAAGATATTCCAAGCGAGGCGATGTCGCTATTAATGACATTGTGCGAGCATGTTCCACTTAAAAAAGCAGCAGGGATTGTGGCTACGCATTATGACTTAAAGAAAAATGCACTTTACCAAGCAGGGCTTGATGCCAAGAAGTAATGAAAGTTCTCTAAGTTGCTGTATAAGAAAACCCGCCTTTTGGCGGGTTTTTAGTAGGTGCTGTGCGCTTTGTTCTTAAGACAAACGGCCTTTAAAATCTTCGTAAGAAAATTCACGAACCAATTCAAAGTCACCATTTGAACGCAGTATGCCAATGGCAGGGTGTTCAACACCATTAAAGAAGGTTGTCTTTACCATGGTGTAATGCATCATGTCCTCAAACTGTAGGCGATCTCCCGCTTTTAGCGGTTTGTCAAAAGAGTAGGTGTCAATAACGTCACCTAAGCAAGACATGAATTACCACCCAATTTCACGTTATAGGCTTTTTCGTCAGGCATACCTGCATTTAAAATGGCAGGGCGATAGGGCATCTCCAACACGTCTGGCATATGGGCGGTTGCGGAAATATCTAAAATGGCGATATCACCTTCATTCTCAACAATGTCGACCACTTCGCTAATAAGCGGGCCTGTTTGCCACGCGACTGCGGAGCCGGGCTCTAGGATAACGTCTAAATGCGGATAGCGTGCTTTAAACGCTTTCAGCGTAGTGATTAAATGCTCAACGTCATAACCTTCACGTGTCATCAAGTGACCGCCCCCGAGGTTTAACCACTTAAGGTCTCCCAGCCATTTTCCGAAGCGCTTCTCGATTGCTTCTAGGGTACGGGCTGTGGCAAATGAATCACACTCACACAAGTTGTGGCAGTGGAAACCGTCGATACCGCTTAAATCAACGCCCTCTAAATCACTCGCTTTTATCCCCAAACGAGAACCTGGTGCGGCAGGATCGTAAAGCGGAGTATCAGCTTCTTGATGTTCAGGATTAATGCGTAAGCCCAGAGAGACATTAGACAAGGTATCTTTGTGCGCATTCCATTGAGTCAAACTATTAAATGAAAGGTGGTTGACCAATGACGCAAGTGCTTTGGCATCACTTTCTTTGTACGCTGGCGAGTAAGCGTGAACTTCTTTACCCATTTCTGCAGCTAACTTGGCTTCCCAAACAGAACTTGCTGTCGCGCCGTGGAGGTACTGCTTAATAATGTCGAAGCATGACCACATTGAAAAGCCCTTAAGCGCAAGAATGATACGAGCTCCAGACTCGTCTTGAACTCGCTTCATTAGCTCAAGGTTACGAATAAGCTTTGCTTCCTCCAATACGTAACAAGGAGAGGGGATATCAGTGCGTTGCGTTAAATCGGTCAATGGGGTCAAACTCCGTAAAGATGATAGTGTTCGTTTTATTTGTACGCGATATGGCGTAACAGTCAAACAAAAGGGCGCCTTAGCGCCCTTTGTTGAAGTTATTTAGTGAAAGGGCTGCTCTCACATTCGATCACATGCCATGGAAGGCCATGCTCGTTTAGCATATCCATGAATGGATCTGGGTCAAACTGCTCCATGTTCCATACACCTGCTTCTTTCCACGTGCCATTTAGCATTAGCGCAGCGCCAATCATTGCTGGTACACCTGTGGTGTAAGATACTGCTTGTGCGCCCACTTCTTCATTACATTTGGCGTGATCACAGTTGTTGTAAATAAAGATTGTTTTTTCTTTGCCATCTTTAATACCTGTGATGTATGTACCAATGCATGTCATACCGCTGTAGCCTTCGGCCAATGAACCAGGGTTAGGTAATACGGCTTTCAAGAACTCTAGAGGCACAATTTGTTGGCCTTGGAATTCCACTGGCTCAATGCTCGTCATACCAATACCTTCTAATACGCGAAGGTGGTTAAGGTATGCATCACCAAATGTCATCCAGAAACGTGCGCGTTTCAGGGTAGGGAAGTGCTTGACCAGTGACTCAAGCTCTTCGTGAAACATAAGGTAAGATGCGCGAACACCGATATTTTGATAGTCCAAGTCTTCACGTACGCTTAATGGATCAGTTTCTTTCCATTCACCGTTTTCCCAAAAACGACCGCGCTGCGTAATCTCGCGAATGTTAATTTCAGGGTTGAAGTTTGTCGCGAATGCTTGGCCATGATCGCCGCCATTACAGTCAACGATATCCAAGTAATGAATTTCATCGAAATAATGCTTTGCTGCATAGGCCGTATAAACGTTAGTTACACCTGGATCGAAGCCACTGCCTAGCAGTGCCATGATACCCGCGTCTTTGAATTTATTTTGATACGCCCACTGCCATGAGTATTCAAACTTAGCTTCGTCTTTTGGTTCGTAGTTGGCAGTATCTAGGTAGTCTGTATTCGTTGCCAAGCACGCATCCATAATAGGCAGGTCTTGGTAAGGCAAGGCTAGATTAATTACAAGATCAGGTTTCACTTCATTAATCAGTGCTTCTACTTCTTTTGCGTTGTCTGCATCAAGGGCAAATACACCTTTAACACGGTCTTCGCCAACTTCTTTCTGAAGCGCTTCGCATTTCGATACGGTGCGGCTTGCAAGATAAATTTCGTCGAAGTGTTGTGGCAAACGTGCACACTTTTTTACAGTTACTGACGCAACGCCGCCAGCACCAATAATTAAAACGCGAGACATATTATCTGATCCCTAATTTTGCTAATTAAATTTGGGCTGAATGCTAGCAGACCATTCTTATTTGGCAAGCAAAGTCAGCGTGAGAGAGAACAAAAAATTTTAATCGTTACAAGCGAATAATCAAGAATGTTGACCGCCATTACCGTGTGACAGTATCAATAGGCGGCGATATAACAACTTTCCCATCAACTTTGTAGTAAGGGTATAGCAAAAGCCGCTCTTCGTGGTTGGGGGTTGCTGTTGCTATCGCAATAGCTTCAAGTGTATTACTATCTTGTGTATTTACCGTTGCAGCATAAACCAATACGCTGTAGCTATTGCTATCGGTTGTCGCATCAATAATGCGCCATTGAAGCTGTTCAATAAGCTGTGACTCGCGTTTTGTGCTATTAGTTTCTTCACTGAAGACACAACCCACTCTACCGTGCTCATAGATTGCAGCAAAAGGGTAAAACACCTCACATACAGGTAGCATATGCTCGCAAAGATGCAGAGCACGAGAGACTAGTTCGTTAAGCGGTTTGGGCAATGTAACTGGTCGATCAAGCATAGTGTCACTCCTAGTTAGCCTTGCTATTGAGCACTGTATTTTGTTACGCACGCCGTCGAAAATTAGATTAGTGATTTAGCCCTTGGGAAAAATTGAACATAAAGTTTGAGAAGCCTAGATAGAGAATGGCAGTAAATATTTGACTGCTCAAGTAATAACCGCTTATTGTGGCTATACAAAAAAATAGATTATGCCCAGTAGCCTCTTTTCTTTTGCTACCTAGCGCCTTGTAGCCCTCCTGTATGCAACACAACAATGCGCGTCCCTTTCTCGAAGCGTCGGTTTTCTAACATGTCCTTTAACGCCCAAAATACCTTTCCTGAATAGACGGGCTCTATCTTAAAAGGCATAAGTTCATTGAACGAATCGCAGAAGGTTCGCAAATGTGCAGGGGTTTTGGCATAACCTCCCAGATGAAAGTCATGGGTTATAGACCAATTTTCACGATCTTTGTCGATAAATTGTGACACTAATGACTCTAAATATCCTTCTCCTTTCAGTACGCCGACGCCCATCGCATGTTGCTTATGATTCAGCGCATTGGCAATGCCCGCCAATGTTGCGCCGCTCGCAACTGGCGTCAAAAGTACGTCAAAGGGCCTGGATATTTCTTGTACCATCTGCTTGATGCCTAACAGCGCGTCGTGCTGACTACCACCTTCAGGGATAATTACAGCATTATCCAACCTCTCTCTTAAGTCTCGTAAATAGAGTTGGTCATTGCGTTTTTTATATGTCGCTTTATCGACATACTCAATGTTGCTATGCCACATGAGTAAGTCTTTTATCATCGGGCTCGGCGAAGCACTGTAGTTACCACGAATAATAGCGGTGAAAGGAATAGCTAATTGGTGGCAAGCATAGCCGAGTGCATGTAGATGATTTGAAAATCCGCCTCCAAAACTCGCTATTCTTGGAGGAAGTGGTTCACGAAGTGCGTTAGACAATTTCCTCCATTTATTACCAGACATGACAGGGTGAATGGCATCGTCGCGCTTTACCCAAATAGTTACGTCACTTGCGCCTTTCCATGATGGTGTAAAAAGAGTAAGAGGCGAAGGAAGTGTTAGCGATGCTTCGAGTGTTGCAAGCGGATGCACAAGTACTGTTACCGTAATCTGATCAAATGCGATTGACGTGAAGTATAACCAGTATGTGAAGTAAAAAAAATTGAATCAACAAGGGTTTGACATGAAGAGCTTCGGATTAGCCCCGCCGCATGGACTTGACAATGGCTCGGGTAGAACACGTTGGTTACTCGTCGTAATGGTATACATGTTTGGCACATTGCTAATGGTAGGAAATTCCATGGCTCAAGATAAATCAGCACAGAAAACATCTCCTGCTGAAATCCAAGAAAACATACCAGACGCTGCGCTGGTAGGTGAAGATATGTTTACTTATTACTTTTGGGACGTATACCTCGCCTCCTTGTATGCACCCAGCGGTAAGTTTGATATTGACTCATCGTTCGCGCTGCGTCTGAAGTACCAGCGAGATTTAGAGGGTAAAAAGATAGCACAACGCTCGATTGACGAGATTAAGAAACAGAGCTCGCCGTCAAAAGAGCAAGCCAGTATGTGGTTGGCCAAAATGGAAGCGATTTTCCCTGATGTAAGCGACGGTGACGTGTTAACGGGGATAGCGCTAAAAGATGGGACAAGCATATTTTATTTTAACGGCGAAAAGGTTGATAGCATTGATGATGCCGAATTCACTACTCAGTTTTTTAATATTTGGTTAGGTGAGAAAACGTCTGAGCCTAAATTTAGAAAAGCATTGCTAGGAAACAGTTAAATGAAAATCGTAAAAAATGTAGCGCTTGTTGTTATTGGAGCAGGGCTTACACTTGCATCTCTTTCAGGTTGCTCTGTCTCTGTAGATGGAAATGATTACAAAGCGGTGAAGCCATTTTTGATATCGAGCAATTTTTTGAGGGCGATGTAAAAGCCTGGGGTATTGTACAAAATCGGTCTGGTGAGGTTATCCAGCGATTCATTGTTGATATAAACGGCCGGGTTGATGGCGATACACTAATCCTAGATGAAGCTTTCGAATACGGTGTAGGAGAAGGCCCAACTTCTCGGACTTGGACTATTGTGAAGCAAGCGGACAATACTTTTGTGGGGAGTGCGACAGATATTGAAGGGCCTGCGAAAGGAACGTCATTTGGTAACGCATTCAACTTTCACTATGAAATGGATTTACCCGTGGATGATACAACCTATGCCGTCACGTTTGACGATTGGTTTTGGGCATTTGACGATAGCACGATGATGAACCGTTCTTATATTCGCAAGTTTGGCATTGTTATGGCTGAAGTCACCATTTTCATGCAAAAGCAGCCTTAGTCATTAATAAGTGAGAGCAATGGCGAGCATAGTGCATAGCGCACGCCATTATCTGACACGGAAATTTTAATTCTATTTCAGGTGTTTAGGTTGGGTATAGGATTATAAGTAACAAGCAGTACCCTTGTTGGGTGCTGCTTTTTTTGTTTTTCCAAAATAGCGTTATCTATACCCTTCAAAGCATACTTTATGACGAAATAAAGATATAAATAATCTTATTTTAAGGGTGTATGTATATGTTTTAATTGGTTTTAACTAGAATTATATTGAATTTTATTAAGTTCTTTTTACAAAAGTGTATTCACTCTACTGTTTTCTTCAGCAATGCAAAATTGCGCGCCATACGGTGGCGATAAATTATAAAACTACAATGGGAACACACTGTGAAAACTGTAAAAACAACTCTTTCTTTAGTGAGCGCGGGCATTATTTCTGCACTCGCAGCTTCTTCTGCGTACTCAAGCGATCTTGTCATCAGTGGCGTTATTGATGGCTCTTTGAGTGGTGGTGTACCAAAAGCGGTTGAGCTTTTTGTTGTTAATGATATCGCTGACCTTTCTGTGTACGGCGTAGGAAGTGCAAATAATGGCGGTGGTTCTGATGGACAGGAATTTACGTTTCCTGCACAAGCTGCTGAAGCTGGTACCTATATTTATGTAGCATCGGAAGAAGACGGCTTTACTGCATTCTTTGGAGATGCACCTGATTTTACTAGCAGTGCAATGGGCATCAACGGTGATGATGCGGTTGAATTGTTTAAAGACGGCAATGTCGTCGATACATTTGGTGATATAAATGTCGATGGAAATGGTACGGCTTGGGAATACTTAGATGGCTGGGCGTATCGTGTGAACGGTGAATCGGCAAATGCAGGAAGTTTTGACCCTACTAATTGGACATTTAGTGGTGTCGATGCTCTTGATGGAGAAGACAACAATGCTTAGGTGCCACTACGCCATTCCCAATCGCGACATTTACCACAGAAGGTGGCGGTAGTGTAGTCGTGCCGCCAGAAGAACCGATTATAGAACTGGGCCTTTGTGGCGAGAGCGCAACTTTAATCAGCGCTATTCAAGGAAGTGGTGATGAGTCGCCAGAAGTAGGGATGAGCCACACGGTTGAAGCCGTAATAACTGGCGTAAGAGAAGGTGGATTCTTCATTCAGGAAGAAGCTAGCGACATGGATGCGGATGATGCTACTTCAGAGGGTATCTTTGTTGAAGGCGTAATCGATGTTGAGGTGGGTAACAGCATTCGATTGCATGGTGAAATTGAAGAAAACTTTGGCCTTACAACAATTGCAATGGATACTGACGTTCAAGCGCTTGATTGCGGTGTGGCACAGGTTGCTGATCCTGTTTTCATTGCGCTTCCATTAGACATTGAACTTGAAACCGTCGAAGGTATGGTGGTTAGCGTTGTTGATGCCACTGTAACAAGCACAAGCACACTATGGCGTTTTGGTGAAATCAAGGTAAGCGACGCGCTTAAACGTCAACCAAGTGACGTAGCTGCGCCGTTGTCAGATGCATATACTGCTGCCGTAGAAGAAGCGCAAAGTAACCTTATTACTATTGAAGATAGCAGTAATGCAAGGTTTCCAGATACGTTAAGCTTTTTCCCGAACTTTAGTTATGCAAACCCAATTCGAATTGGTGACACGGTGTCGACGTCTGGCCCAATGAGCTTTGGTTTTGGCGCATACCGTATCAACCCATCTCAAGCATTAGAAATTACTACAGAACGCGATGCTGTGCCTGTCGTTACAGAAGGCAATTTGTCTATCGCGACTTTCAATGTACTCAATTATTTCAACGGTGAAATTACCGACAGCGGCGATGTTACTTTTGATTTTGATGGCAATCGAGGTGCAGGTGATGAAACCGCATTCGCTCTTCAGCAAAGTCGTATTGTAGAAGCCATTGTTAACCTAGATGCTGACGTTGTTGGCTTGATGGAAATTGAAAATGATGGGTTCGATGAAAACAGCGCTATTCAGTCATTGGTTAATGCGGTAAACGCTGAGTTGGCTGATGAAGCGCAATATTCATTTGTTACAACGACGGATGGAAGTGGTATCGGTACAGATGCGATAACTGTAGGTTTAATTTATCGCGCATCGGTCGTCACTGTGGACGGTGAGCCGCTAATCGTAAATATGCCAGAACAACAACTTGGCGACGATCGTCTGGCTCGTATGCGTCCATCATTGGTGCAAAACTTTGTACACACAGACTCTGAAAAATCTTTCCTAGTGGCGGTTAACCACTTTAAATCTAAGGGCTCTGGTTGTGCAGAAGATGCGGCTGAAACCTCAGATATTGATAGCATCCAAGGTAGCTGTAATGCCCTTCGTGTTTCAGCTGCTGTGACCTTAGGTGAAGCATTGAGTGATGAATCACTTCCAGATCGCAAGATTATTTTGGGCGACTTGAACGCCTACAGTGCGGAAGACCCAGTTGCTGTACTCACTGACTATACGCCAGAGGCCCGTGGATACACTATTCAAACAGCAGTCAACACAGAACGTGACGAAGGCGCGTCAGTTGCTGTTGAATCTAGCTTTGGTTACCACAACCTAGCAAAAACCTTTGACGCAGAAGGGTTTTCTTACTGGTTCTTTGGCTCAGAGCAGGTGGGTAGTTTGGACCACGTTCTGGCTAGCGACGCCATGTTACAAGATGCAGTCGATGGTACGCATTGGAACATCAATTCGGTCGAAGCTTTCCAGCTACAATATGACCAAGCATTGCGATTTTACCCTGATGAAGACGGTTACGCATTCACTGATGTAGGGCCATACAGAAGCTCAGACCATGACCCATTTATTGCTACGTTCAACTTACAAGCCGATGTTGATGAGGACCCTGTAGTTATGCCTACTCCAGCGCCAACCAGCTCGGGTGGAGCAATGGGTGGTTTGCTTGGACTGTTAGCCGCAGCAATTGGCTTTCGTCGCCGCGTAAACAAAGTATCTGCGTAATTAAAAAGTTCTCTTAGTACGGAAGTAAGCAAAAGTCCCAGTCAATTCGTTGTCTGGGCTTTTTTTTAACTCACAACCTTCAGATGAAATGGGCGTTACCGCTTAAAACTGAATACAACGCCTAATCCATGGCCTTTAAATAATGGGTCGTGAACAAACCATAACTTACCATCATGAATTTTTACAATGGCTGCTACGAGTGATAACCCAAGTCCGTTGCCTTGACTTGTTCTGCTTGACTCGGCGCGATAAAAACGTCTTTCGAGGCTGGTAATTTCTTTTTCGCCTACACCTATGCCAGCGTCATTTATAGCAATCACAATGCGTCCGTTGGCTTCATTTAACTGCACGTCTACTAGGCTTTCTTTAGGAGAATATTTAATGGCATTGTCTAGTACATTGGCCACAGCTTGAAAGAGCAGGTTGGGGTCTGCAAACATAGTTACAGGCTGTAACGTGTTAGTGAGTGTAATGGATCTTTCTTCTGCCAACGGCAAATAAAGGTCAATCACATCCTCGACAATCGCGCGCACATCCGTATCACAAAAACCTTCTTTTTTGCTGGTGGTTTCCAGGCCACTGATTCTGAGCAAGCTGTTAAACATGTTAAGCAGCGTATCAGCCTCGTGCGTGGTTTCTTCACGCAGTCTGTCGTCTTCTATTTTCTCAAGCGTATTGCGCAGTCGCGATAGCGGCGTTCTTAAATCGTGAGCAATACTGTCAGTCACTGATTTGATGTTGTTAACTGAACTTTCAATGGTGTCCAGCATGTTGTTAAAAACAAAAGAGAGGCTACTTAGGTCGTCCCAATTACTGTCGATTTCAAGACGCTCCTCTAAACTCCCCGTTTTAATGATTTTATCGGCTGTCTGAGACATACGGTTGATGCGATTGACGACGTACACGGCGATGGCAAAACTCAGTATGCTCAACAAACATAAAAGAACAACAATTATCCAGCTAAAAGTTCGCCCGAACCATTGTGCACTGTATAAGTCATCTATGCCTCTGCCGACATGAAGCACGTGGTCGCCAAGCTGTACTTCTTTAAAAAGAGCCTGATGGAGCGTGCGTGTATCTTCTGAACCTTTATGAGTCACCACAATTTCGGCGGTACTATAGCCGTCAAAATCGTGCCTAGCTATAACAATAGGAATGACTGATAAGGTGCCAGTCACCACGCTGTCACCTTGGCTAAGTACAACGAAGGAGCGAATAGGTTCGAACTGAGATAGGCCAGTTTCAGTGGCTGTGGAGCTTGAAAAACTGCCGCTTTCAATGGCTGAAATAACGGCCTCAATACCAAGCTGTTGATGAAGCGTCGTTAGCGCATCCACTTTGGCGTTTATGGCAGCATTGGATTCTGTTATAAACAAATCACTACTGGTTAAACGCCAAAAATAAATGATAAGGACGATTGCAATACTCGCTAGCGTTGTTAACAGAGCGCCAACGCGAAAACTTGAGCTTCGCGTAAAGTCGCGAATTGCAATCATGCAAGATTATCCGCTATTCGGTATCCTGTTCCTCTAACTGTTTCAATAAGCGGTACGTTAAACGCTTTGTCTACTTTTTGACGCAAGCGGCTAATGTGAACATCAATTACGTTTGTTTGGGGGTCAAAATGATAGTTCCACACTTGCTCTAGTAGCATGCTACGTGTAACTACTTTGCCCTTGTGGCGTAACAAGCATTCCAACAACTGAAACTCTTTAGACTGCAAATCTATTTCTGTTTCACCGCGAAGAACCTTGCGATTAACCAAGTCCAACGTGAGGTCGCCTACTTTAATCAGAGTTTTGTCATCGCTTTCACGATTTCGACCTGCTAGCCCTTCGACTCTTGCCAACAACTCTTCAAAAGCAAACGGTTTTGTAAGGTAATCGTTAGCCCCTGTTCTGAGTCCCTTTACTTTATCTTCAACTTGGCTTTTCGCACTGAGTAGGAGCACTGGAGTGGTATTACCGCTTTCTCGAAGTTTTTCAAGTACAGTGAAACCATCAAGTTCTGGCAACATTACATCAAGAATAACGGCGTCTAACTCGTTTGAAACAGCCTCGCGAAATCCGGCAGCACCATCACCCACAGTGATGCACTCATGCCCTTCGCCAGATAGGCCATTAGAGATATGCGACGCAACTTTTGGATCATCTTCTACCAATAGGACTTTCATCATCACGCTTCTTTTCTATTATTAAACGCACATGCACTTTATCGAAATAAAGCGCTACTCGAGTGCACAGGCACTCTTAATACAATGCTTTTACGTATTTCAGTGACAGATACGATCACTTTTCTACGTCGACTAAGACTCACGATTGAAGCGCATCTCTGCACCGTAGGGTGTAAAATGTTGAACGTCGCCACGTTCACATTTCTTTTGTACTTCATGCCAATACTCCGGCGTCATAAGATCCCCATGCAGCGACTTCAGAATGTCTTTAAATTGCCGTTTTCCCACAATAAAGTGCTCGAACTGCTCTGGAAATACATCGTTAGGGGCGACGGATAGTGTGTCTATGGCATATGGGTCGTCCGACTTCGGCAGGGCCCTGAAGTTTCGTTCATTCATTAAACAGATTTCATCATAATCATAAAAAATGACTCTGCCGTGTCGCGTAATACCAAAGTTCTTATGCAGCATGTCACCTGGAAAAATATTGGCCATGGCGATTTGTTTAATGCAAAGACCGAGTTCGTCGAGCGCTTTGGTTATTTTTTCTTCGTCGGTTTCTTGTTGCAAAAACAGATTGAGCGGTGTCATCTTTCGCTCAATGTAAAGGTGTTTGATAATAAGTTCAGACTCTGTGAATTCTAAGCTCGAAGCACAGGTTGCTTTTAGTTCCTCAATTAATTCTGGCTCAATGCGTTCAAGAGGGAATCGAAAATTAACATACTCGTGGGTGTCCGCCATGCGCCCGACACGGTCTGACATTTTTACTAGCTTGTAACACTCTTTAACATGCTCTCTGGTAATTTTCTTGCTTTCAGCAAACTCATCTTTAATGATTTTAAATACCACTCCGTAAGAAGGTAGATGAAACACCATCATCACTAAGCCTCTTATTCCAGGCGCAGCCTCAAATTTGTCGTCCGATGTGTCCATATGCTGAAGGAAGTTACGATAAAATACCGTCTTTCCATGCTTGTAGTGTCCTAGCGCCATGTACAGTTCAAAGTGCTTTTTGTTGGGCAACAACTCTTGCAAAAAAGCGGCAACTTCCGCTGGGTTTTGCGTATCTGCCATAAAATAACTTCGTGCAAACCCAAAGATAACGCTAAGGTCTTTTCTGTCTGTAAGCAAAGCGTCCACAAACATGTGAGGCTCATTGTATCTGCGCATGGCGATAACAAAAGGCAGCGTCTCATCAGGCATGCATATACGTCCTATTAAGTAGGCTGCTTTGCCTCTAAAGAACGTTGGCTTAAGGATCTCTACTGCTTGAACACTGGCTAATTGTGCTTTGTCTAAACGGGCACGTAAAGCTTGTTCAAGATGTTGTAAGTCGCGTTCAAAATCCTCAAAAGGAATGTTGTAGCGATATATCTTGAAGATGGACTCATACATCTCTCGAACCGTCGTTGTGGTATCAAAGCTATTAATTACTTTGTGTCTGTCTTGGCCAGGCAAGAAACAACGGCTCGGTAATACAAACATCATATCGTTATCAATTTTTCGATGTTTGAACAAGCGTCCTATGACTGAGTTATAAAAGGTCTCTGCTAATTCAAATTGAGGATGACCTTCAAGGTGTGTAGCAAAAGCTTTTTTGAGCTCTTGCCAAAAACCGCCATCTTTTTGATGAACTTCGGTCATCTGATAAATCTCAGCAACTGCGTCAGACAAACTTTGTTCGTAAATGGTAATTCTTTCTTTTGATGCCGCTTGCGTCTCCTTCCAGTTACCTTTTTCAAAGCGCTCTTGTGCGCCGCGCGTGATACGCGTGAACCAGCGATAGCTTTTGTCGAAATGCGACAATATTTGATAGGCGACTTTTTTAACAAGTGATGAATCGAGATGAGAAGCCGTAGAATGCATAGAGTACTTTCCTTACTTTTATGATGATAGGTTTACCATAAAAAAGTGGCAAAGTGAGAGAAGTTTGAAGCAGTTCGAATATAAGTTTAGAAAATAGGCCTGTATTTTTGTTTTACTAAATTTTTGATTAATGTATTCTGAAGTTTGAATACTGAACAATAATAAGACTTTATTCGATGGGCTTTAATATTTTAATCTGTGATGACTCTGCGCTCGCGCGCAAAATGGCAAAAAGAAACTTGCCGCAAGGTTTTGCTGAAAATATCTATGAAGTATCGAATGGAATGGATGCCTTAGAAGTACTGGCTCATCACACCATCGATTTGGTATTGCTTGATCTCACCATGCCCGTCTTAGGTGGCATAGACGTTCTGCGCGAAATAAAACGTCGCCAACTCGAAACTTTTGTTATCGTGGTTTCTGGAGATATCCAGCCCATGATGCAGGAAAAAGTGATGGAATTAGGCGCGCTGGGTTTCATTGAAAAGCCGATCAATACCGCACTACTAACATCACTTTTACAACGATTCGGTTTTCTTTTGCCTGAAACACACCAAAGCGCGCTAGCAGTGTAGCGCGCTTAAGTGTTTCATATATTTTAGTTGGTTAGTCACACCGACTCGATGAGCTAACTAATCGAACCATCCTCGTGTTTTATTAGCAAACCAGACTAGCGATAGCATAACTGGTACTTCTACTAATACACCCACTACTGTGGCAAGTGCTGCACCACTGTGTAGTCCAAACAGTGATATGGCTACTGCAACCGCGAGTTCAAAGAAGTTTGATGTGCCAATCATACAGGCTGGTGCTGCAACATTATGAGGCAGCTTCATGCGCTTCGCTGCAAAATACGCGATAGCAAATATACCGTACGTTTGTATGAGCAGTGGGATGGCAATAAGTACAATATCCTGAGGCTGTGCGAGGATTGTGTTCGCTTGTAGGCCAAACAAAATAACGATAGTAAGCAACAAACCACAAACGGAAAATGGCTTGAATTTGTCTACCAAAGTGTTGACCGCATTTGCACCTTTCTTTTCTATCTGTTTACGTGTGATAAAACCTGCCAACAGCGGTAAAACCACGTAAAGCACAACAGATAGAATAAGTGTATCCCATGGTACTGTGATGTCGGTGACACCCAGTAACAATGCGGTGATTGGTGCAAATGCAACGACCATAATAAGGTCGTTAATCGAGACTTGTACTAGCGTGTAATTGGCGTCGCCCTTCGTTAAGTGACTCCATACAAACACCATTGCCGTGCATGGCGCAACACCTAACAAGATCATGCCGGCGATATACTCAGTTGCCGTTTGCGGATCTACCCAGTCAGCAAAAATCCCTTTAAAAAATAACCAGCCAAGCAAGGCCATGGTGAAAGGTTTTACCAGCCAGTTTATCACTAGTGTAAGAACAAGGCCTTTAGGCTTTTTGCCTACATCTTTTAAAGACCCAAAATCTATTTGCACCATCATAGGGTAAATCATTAACCAAATGAGAATGGCCACAACCAGATTAACGTGGGCGTATTCAAGTGAAGCTATACCTTCAAAAACGCCGGGAGCAGCATAACCTAACCCTACACCGGCTAATATACAGAGCCCTACCCAAACTGATAGATACCGCTCGAAGAAACCCATAACTTACCCCTGTTAAATTGACTTTTGGTTTACGCGTTTACAGACTTCTTCCGCGCTTTCAACTCGTTCCGAGTAGCGATTTACTAAGTAGTCTTTATTGTCGCGTGTTAACAATGTGAATTTCACTAGCTCTTCAACGACATCTACTATTCGGTTGTAGTAAGGAGAAGGCTTCATACGTCCATCTTCTTCGAACTCTAGGAACGCTTTTGCCACAGAAGACTGGTTGGGAATTGTCAACATGCGCATCCAGCGGCCTAAGATGCGCATTTGGTTTACGGCATTAAATGACTGTGACCCGCCACACACTTGCATAAGCGCCAATGTCTTACCTTGCGTAGGTCGAATGCCACCAATACTCAGTGGCACCCAGTCGATCATGCTTTTCATAATACCAGTAATGCTGCCATGTCGTTCTGGTGAACACCATATTTGGCCTTCTGACCACATCATTAACTCACGAAGTTCTTTCACTTTTGGGTGATGCTCATCTTCGGTATCAGGTTGCGGCAAGCCTCGTGGGTCGAATATTTTTGCTTCTGCGCCAAAATATGTAAGTAGTCGCGCTGATTCTTCGATAACTAAACGGCTATATGAGCGTTCTCTTAGTGAACCATACAGTAAAAGTATACGAGGCTTATGCTGAGATGCCGAGCGAGTAAAGTCCGTTGCTTGCGGGGCGTGCATTTGCGCCATAACAAGGTTGTCGGAAGGGGAGTGATTCTGCGTAGTCACTTAACGTGCTCCTAATACAGCTAATGCGTCTTTTAGTGCGTCGCGCGAAAGTGATTGCTCAGCAAGTTCACTTAAACGCTGAACGCGCTTTTCTATAATATTCATGGTGTTATTGAAGGCAGACGCTTTCTCTTCTTCGCTTCCTTCTAGTTTTGATGGGTCTTCAAGTCCCCAGTGGACTTTGAGTGATTTACCAAAATAGACAGGGCAGGATTCTCCGGCTGCAGAGTCACATACGGTAACCACCAAATCTGGCGCATAGTCTTCAAACTCGTCCCAAGACTGACTTTTAAGTCCGTCAATACTATAGCCACGTTGTGCAAGATATTTTTTGGATAAAGGGTGCACTTCACCTACTGGCTGACTGCCTGCACTGCGTGCTTCAAGTGCCCCCTGCGAAGCATTGGTAATCGCTTCGCACAAGATACTACGGCAGCGATTGTGTGTGCAGATATAAAGAATTTTCATGGGTTTTCCTTAATGTCTAAAAGGGTATTTGTTTGGTTTTGTTAGCATGTCTCACAACATAAATTGATTAATGCGTCTTCAATGTAATGTGCATTGTGTAACGCCGTACTTTGTATGACCTCTCGCGCCCATTGAGGGAGGTTTGGGTGAAGTCGGTAATACACCCACTTTCCTCTTCGCGTGTCTTGTACAAGCTCACACTTTCTTAAATCAGCGAGATGGCGGGATATCTTAGGCTGGCTAATGTTGAGCGCATCAGTAAAGTCGCAAACACAAAGCTCGTCTTTTTGGCTAAGCATAAGTAAGGCTTTTAGCCGAGTTTCTTCTGCCAAACATTTAAAGAAAGACAGCGGGGATAGTGTGCAATCTGACATGTTTCTCTCATATATGAAATTTCGTATGTGAGGTATCGTATATGAAATTCCATATGTGTCAAATCGAATGTGAGTTGCCAGTGTTAGTGGTGGGTAGTTTTACATTCGAACGGGCCTCAAGTACAAAAGGCCCGTTTTCATTTAGTGGCTTTCTACAGGAGCGGGGTCAAAAGACATGGCTAGTTGAGTATTGTTTATACTGTTGTAGTAGCTCATTACGTCCGACATAAACGCATGCCATGTGGGATTCGGATGCCAAATTTTCATTAGATCTGCTTTAGCGACAGCCTCTTGCTCACCTAAAACAGCGACGCGATACAAATAGGTAAATGCGGCGCCACGCCAGTTGAGTTTGCAATGTGTGAGTACTGTGCCATCAGAC
Source organism: Alteromonas gracilis (assembly GCF_036870955.2). Lineage (GTDB taxonomy): Bacteria > Pseudomonadota > Gammaproteobacteria > Enterobacterales > Alteromonadaceae > Alteromonas > Alteromonas gracilis_A. Next base: position 3,472,383 of record NZ_CP145482.2, on the reverse strand, counting down.
TGCTTAATTTTATTCATGTAAGCTGCATAGTTTAGAAAATTAGCAACGCTGGGGGATTCCCACGCCACGGGTACATTAAAATAATCCAAATCAAGTGCTGCGGTAAATTGAATTTCATCTGTACGATCGCCTGGAATAAGGTCAATCACATGGCTGACCCCTTTGCCTTTTAGCAATGCCAAGTGCGATTGTGTGGGTAAGCCTGAAGAATACATAAATGCATTGTTGTGTTGCAGGTTGGTCAATGATGCTAATGATTCTGCTTCGCCGTTGACTGTATCGGCGTAAGCGAGTGTTTGGAATACAGTGCTAAAGAGCAATATAAACAGCACAATAGCGCGTGTGTTACGTTGAGTGTTGGTTGTTGAAAACATCATATTTAGGTGCCTTTGAAGTCTGCTATGTAGTGCGAGTACTTTCTTGACTAAATAAAGCACAAGTTACTGAAAAAATGAACCAAAATAAATCGAGCGTACTGCAAAGAACAGAACGCCCCAATCCCTTATCGAGCGAGCGCTAAACTAATATTAGGCATTTTCTAACTTACGCGGGCGAGGTCTATATTTTTTTCCCAACCAAATTGAGAACGGAACTCCAATTAGGCTTGGCAATACCCAGCTGGCAATCTGTAAGCTGGGTATACCTTCAAAAAGTGTTCTGCCACCGAAAGCGAAAAATGCGGTGTATGCACCAATACCAGACCCAATAATATGTCCAATATGTTCCACCACCCATTTACCGTTAGGGATAGACTTTTGTAAGGCATATCGGATTATGCCTAATGCATTAAGCAGTGCAATTGGCGCAAAGATACAGGTCAACGTAATGCTGTATGTAATGCCTTGATAGAGCGCTACTGAAGCGACGATGAAAAGTAAGCATGGCAGCCAAAGGTATTGTAGTGTGCGCATGTGGTGAACATTCTTTTTCACCTCGAGTACGCGCTTCGCATGACGCACATTGTTCCACACCAAGAGGCTTAACATAAGCAAGAACAAGTACTGACCTTTCAAATAGGCAACAAAATACTCAACTGATTCGAAGTGTGCTTAGGTATCGCGGGGTAAATGGTAAGGGGTAAAAATAGCACTATAGTTGAACTCACCACACCACTTATCGATGTAAAGAGCATTGCCTTAATGTAGTAATCTCCAAACTGACGATGTTGCTTTGTGCCTTTTCGAGTCAGGCAAGGTACCCAAAATAAAAACAATGATATTGCGCCAGTAATAATATGTAGAAAAACCAGTGTACTATGAATGGATTGCATTACGTCTATCTCCAAAGACTTATGTTGATGGCAATCAGTGTGTCAGTGTGGGTCGATTCACATAAGTGCCAAAAGTCATGACGGAAAAAGTGACTTTTGGCCTATGTAGTAAGGTATGATTTCTGTAACAATCCATACAACACAGTGATTTGAGAATAGTTAATGGCGTTTCCTTCTACCTTTAAGTCATGGCTAGTAAACAACGTTGAGCGACTATCGGCGTTGGTGACCTGGCTTTTTGTTAGTGTTTCTTCGCTCTATTTTCTTATTAAACAGCTGTCGTTTTGGCACTGGCGTCCGATATCAGCGTGCATCACTTTTAGCTTGATAGCAGTGTGCTTTGTCTTGGTTACGCGTCATGATCACACATTACCTCGATGGCGCTTCCCATTGTTATGGGCCATTTATGTACTTGCTATTGTCAGCCAATTTCTTTTGCCCTATGCCTATATTGCGATTTTTGTAGTGATATGGTCGACAGTACTTCCATACTATATTTCGTGGGGGAAGTGCTTATTGCTCAGTATACCGCTGGCGGTCCCAACAGTGCTCATACAAGCTTTGTTATGGCACGAAGAGCAAGCCATGCTAACAGGTGCACTTTTTTGGACATTTAATTTATTCGCAATGATGATGGCAAATACGGCAATAAGAGAAGGGGAAGCGCGAGAAAAAGCCGACGCCCTTAATCGACAGTTAGTCAGTACTCAGCATCTTGTTAAACAGGCGATAACGCAAGATGAAAGATTGCGAATTGCGCGCAATATTCACGATGTGCTGGGGCATCACCTCACCGCACTGACCATAAATCTGCAAGTGGCCTCGCGAAAAAGCGAGGTGGCGCAAAACAGTGAAGTTAAAGCACATGTTGACCAATGCCATGCTATAGCAAAGCTACTGTTAAGTGATGTCAGAGAAGCGATTTCTGATATTCGAGAGCATGCCACCATTGATTTCGAAGAGGCAGTGCACTTGCTAGTAAAAGACTTACCAAGGCCAAAGGTTACTATGTCGTTGCAAAGCGGCGTCATGATAAGTGACGTTAAAATTGCAGATGCTTTGTTGCGTTTGATTCAAGAGGGGGTAACTAACGTTATTCGTCATACCCAATCGACAACGTTCTCTATTTCACTTAGCAAAATAGGGCATACGATTCACCTCACTATGCAGGATAGTCAACAGATACCAAATAGGCACATTGTTGAAGGTAACGGCCTAATCGGAATGAGAGAAAGGGTCAGTGCCCTTGGCGGCGAACTAACAGCAGGTTTTAATGATAACGGGTTTTGCATACATGCAACCCTAATGGAGAGCGAATGAGCACGCGAGTACTATTGGTAGAAGACCAGATGCTAGTGCGTCAAGGAATTAAATCATTGCTGGCGCTAGATGATAGCGTAGAGGTTGTCGGTGAATGCGAAGATGGAAGTCTACTGATAGAAACACTGCGCATGTGTGAATGTGACGTTGTACTGATGGATATTCGCATGCCCAAAGTGTCGGGAATAGAGGCGCTTAAAGCACTCAAAGAGAATGCCATTACAGTGCCAGTCCTTATGTTAACGACCTTTGATGATCATGCATTGGTGAGCAGTGCTATAAATGAAGGCGCCAAAGGGTATTTGCTCAAAGATGTATCGCTTGAAACCCTTGTTGATGCTATCAAGGCTGTCGAACGAGGCGAAACACTTATTCAGCCTGCGGTAACGGAAAAGGTGCTAAAAGGACTGCAAGGGCTAGACGTGAGTTTTGAGTCGTTTGATACACCAGAGTCACTCACCAAAAAGGAGCTTGAGATACTGCGTTTAGTGGCGGCTGGTTACAGTAACAAAGAAATAGCCGATACCATTTATAAGTCAACCGGAACAGTAAAGAACCAAGTTTCAGCAATTATGGCAAAACTTGGTGTGCGCGACCGCACACGTGCGGTATTAAAAGCGCTGGAACTAGGTTGGATTTAACAATAGCGCTTTGTCAAAAAGGGGAAGCGCACATGGAAAGTCGATTTAGACTTTCTACTAAGCTGCTAAAAAATAAGAGACAATATGTCAATAATTGTTTAAAATATGATCAGTATCTTGAGGTTTGTGTGAGGAGTAGTTCATGCATAAGGTTATTTTTCTATTTTTAGCGTTGATGAGTGTTAGTGGTACAGGCCATGCGAACCTCATCCTCAATGGCAGTTTTGAAAACAATGACATCCCTAACAATAGCTGGCGCCCGTTTAACGCAGGTACAGTAGATGGCTGGTCTGGCACCAATATGGAATTGTGGGATCACTTTCAGCGTTTTAAGGCATTTGAAGGTAGGCAGTATGCCGAACTCAACGCTAACGGTAATGGCGGAAGGTACAGTATTTATCAAACGATAAATACCATTGCTGGACTTTCTTACGATGTGTCCTTTGCTTATGCAGCGCGAAGACGCACTTATGAGAGTTTTCGTTTTGATATTCTCGACGTCAACGACAGTGTGTTGTTCTCGCAGGTCATTGATGATCATTTAGTCAAAAGCTGGAGTCTGTTTTCTGGCGGATTTGTCGCATTATCAAATTTCACGACGATTCGTTTTTCTACAATTAACCGTGGTACTTACGGCAATTTTATCGACAATGTCAGTGTTACTGGTGCACCAACACCTGCACTTCGCGCATCGAGCGTTTCGGTACCCGAACCGTCGTCAATACTCTTGCTATCAGCTGCCATTGTCTTTTTAGCCAGACTACGCAAGAAAGCCTAAGGCCATTAAGTTAGGCACAATACAAAAAGGCTCGTTTTATAACGAGCCTTTTTTAATTTTCAAATATGCCAAAGGGGTGCTAATTAAGGTCAGCAACCTGATGCTTTTCACCTTTGTGCCAATCTAGCCGCATGTCCCACTTAAATCGGTGTTCAGGCTTAAGTGGCGGTTGCTCCGCATCAATTGTACTTAGCACATTTGTCGCTTCAGTTAGGGTGGCATCGCGACCAAACAAATAGCTCTGTTCTTTGACAATAGTCAGGTACGCCTTGTTGAGCGCATAAGCGCGCTCAGCACTTGGCGTGATGATGTCATATACCGACTTGGCTTTATTCAATTCATCCGCTTTTACCATGCCTTTTTCGTCAAACCATTTCGCTAGCATTTCTGCATTTTGACGGAATTCATCGCCCCCACCCACACGTTCCATGTAAGTCAGAAATTCGCCTTTTTCTTCGTTGATATTAGGCACATCTTCAATGTCGCGGAGATTAATATAGCCCCATCCTTGTTTACCCGGTACTTTTCGAGCAAAAGAAAATGTCTGGTCAAAGGTAGAGCCTACGGTTTTATGACATCCATTGCAGAAGGCTAGTTCTTGATCATGTTGCGCACGAAGTTCGCCTTTTTCGTCTTCAATAAAACCGTTTATCGTCCAACCAAATCCATTATCTATGCCTGATTCACCTAGATATCGGGTTTGCGGTAGCTTTTCAAAGTGCTTATCTTTTTCTTCCGCATAGTATGCTGAGGCAAGGCTTTCTCGAGAACGGAACATGTGCTTTTTCATGTAACGCACTTCTTTCATGCGGGGGGCGTTAAAAATATTGCCCTGCTCATCTACGCCAATATAACGAACGGTGTGCAAAAACTCCGTATCTTCAGGGTAGAGCATGTGTGCTAGGGGAACAGCATTCGCGTCACCGATATAATGGCTTAATCGGGTTAGTTGGGTAACGTGCTCGCTTAACTGGCCATCGTTATCTAAATCAACATTAATGAGCTTTTCGTTTATTGGTGCAATCGTGATGGTATCCAGTGCTTTAAGCGCCATTTCCACCAAACTTAAGTTGACGATGTAAACAGTTTGGTTGTCTTTACCATTTTGCTGTTGAAATGCTTTTGGCAGACGAATCATGGCGTCACCTAGGTTGACCCATTTGTCGGCCAAAATGTGCTAGGAAAGGGTTTGTAGTTATACGACACCCAGCCACTACCGTCTTTGGCAAAGCCGCGTTCGTCAAAGGCTTGTTCTGCTTGGCTTAAGTTCTCGATACGCATATACGCTGGCATTGTGTCTGTTGCAAGTGATTCACTGTAGTTATCTTGCTCAACGTAGGCTTTAATGGTGGCATCATCAATATTGGCAATGAGCGACCTTCTGTCGATAAAAAGGTTCTTCCAACTGTTCGTCAGACCCACGTCTGAGAACTCATAATTGCCTTGCAATGTGCCATCACCCATTTGGTTAGGGCGCTTTTCACTCATGTCATAACTTTGATGACAAGCATAACAAGGGTTATTCACGCCGTCTGTTTTGGTATAGCACTGGGGCGGAATGACAGATTCAGGGTTATAAACTTCATTGTGTTCAATGTAGGCGAGGGCGGGGATATCGTCGCCTTCTTTATATGGGTAGCTAACAGTTTTGTCGTTCGCTTTTTCATTCACAAGCAGTTGCGCTTGCTCACTTACGGTTGGTTGGTCATCGCTACATGCTGCTGTTAACAACAACGAAAATACGATGCCAATGCTTGAATAGAGTTTTTGATATTTCATGGTCGTCACAACGAAAAAATCCGGGTACCTAGGTACCCGGAATAATTGGCTAAAATAGGGTGTTACTTATCTGCTGGCTCATACATCCAAAGCGTGTTGTTTTCTTGGAAGCCGTCTTCGCCGATAAGGATGCGACCGTCGTTCATAACGATCACGTTATCGGGTTGAGATAGCTGCTCAACGTCACAACGCTCTGCACCTGTAAGGCTTGAACGATATGTTCCGCCCATTACTACCGGTTCGATGCGAGAAATGTTGTAGCCTTCTTCAAGCTGCGCGCGGTAAACACCACCACAATCTTTCACACGAGCAGAAAGCTGCATATCGCCTTCGCCGTCTGTCATCGTATTGTCAATATCTGCTATACCGATGTACAGGTAAGCATTTTGTACTGTCTCACCTTCGATAGTGTCGACACCTTCAACAGCTTCTTGTGCGCGCTTAAGGTTAATTGAAATACCTTCTAGCTTTCTCCATTCGGCAGTTGCACCTTTAAGGCGAGCTGCAGCACGGCTTTCTAAGAACGCCACACGGTCATCCATTGGTTGACCTGCTGTTACGCTTGAACCACCGTTTTCAACAGTTGGATAGGTTGCATCGCCATCAGCCCAAGCTTGTACGTCAGCCATAGTGATGTATGAGCTCTCACCTTCAACATAGTCGTCTGTACCAAGGCCATTGTACTCGTCAATCCATGCGCGGATTGTCATGTTGTCGCCGCTAGCAAGCTCTACCCACTCAACAGAGAAGCCTGTTGTAGCAGGGTCATTCTGACCCGCGTCTTGCGTAAGTTTTGCGCCGTAAAGTGTACCTGCTGATAAATCTTCAGCGGTATCAGCAACAAATTTGAACAGCACGCCACCCGTGTCATCTTGAGACAAATAAACCGTTTTACCATCAGGCATTACGGTTGAGTTTTCATGCTCGTAGCGGCCCATTGCGAAATGCTTAACAATAACTGGTTCATCGGCAAGAGGTTCGGTCACTTCTGCGATATAGCCATAGTTATACGGGTTTGGCGCGTCAGGTGCTGTCATTTGCCACATACGGCCAAGGCGAGAGCTTGTAGCAACCGCTTCAGGGTTGTTCCAGTTTGGCGATGTCGTTGTGTCTACTGATGAATCAACTACCCACTCTTCTGAAGTAAGCGGTGTATTCCACGGTGACATTGAACCAAAGCAGTTAGCGGCCGTGCCCCATACCTAGGTGAGAAGTCTAGCATCATTGCTTCTGTTACTTGCCACATGCCGAATTGGTCTTTTTCAATTTTCATTCGGCTCATGCCACCAGGAAGTTCTTCCCAGTTAGAGAATAGGTAACCTTCGTTATCAGCCGTTGAGATAAAGCCGTTGAAGTCAGGCATATCGTTTTCTAAGACAAGCTCTGCACCATCAAGTGTGTAGATATGGCCTAAACCTTCAGGTAGGTCAGTATCAAAGGTGTCACCGGTTTGGCCTAGTACTTGGTATTGGCCAATCGCTGAGATAACAAGCTCTTTCTCTTCATCTGTTGAGGGTACAGGAGAGTTAGGCAGTGTAGCTGGAAGGTTATTAAAGTTAACACCTGCAAGTACACCAACGGTGCCTGTATTAATTGGCATTGCATTAACACTATTAGTTGCCGTATTGGTATTAGAAGGGTGCTGAACGTTAAAGAACAAGTCGCCCGCATCAGTAAGGAAAATACCTGTTACTTCTGCACCAAGTGGCACAGTTGCAATGCGCGTTAGCTTACCTGTTGTATCGCCTTGTGGTCCCTGATCGCCTACAGGGCCTTGGTCGCCAACAGGACCTTGTTCACCCGCTGGACCTTGAACACCGTCAGCGCCGTCGTCACCTTCTAGTGAACACGCGCTCATGCCTAACGTTACCGCGAGTGCGATAGCTGAATATTTAATGCCACGAAGAGTTTCGCTTTTCATCATCTGTCCTTGCCTGTTTTGAATATTGTGTTTTGTAAGACGCCGATATGTTTTGGCGGTGAGATTAATTTCCGCGCGAAAAGACTGAATGAACAATGTGAAAGTTGAGTGACAATTAAATGTATGAAAAATTAAGGTTTTCTGACAGCAAGGAAGAGGTGCTGGTACTAAGGATAGGTTGCCTATTCGCCAGCTACCGTGCTTTAAGGCGTTGCGCTTCTAGACGCTGTTGAAAGTGTACCAAGTGGTCAGTTGAATAAAAAAACAACAAGGCCCAAAATATTCTTGGGCCTTTGAAAAGAGGGGACGCGTTATTTATTCATATGGACGACAGAACGAATGCTTTCGCCTTTGTGCATCAGATCAAAAGCGTCATTAATATCGTCGAGTCCCATGGTATGGGTAATGAACTCTTGTAGCCCAAAATCACCATTAAGGTATTGCTCAACAATGCCTGGCAGCTGAGTGCGGCCTTTTACTCCGCCAAATGCACTGCCGCGCCATACTCGACCCGTGACTAACTGAAAGGGACGAGTTGAAATTTCTTGACCAGCGCTTACCACACCAATAATGACAGACTCTCCCCATCCCTTATGGCAGCATTCAAGAGCCGAGCGCATAACATTTACATTACCGATACATTCAAAGGAAAAGTCTACGCCGCCGTCAGTCATCTCTACGATGACTTCTTGAATAGGCTTATCGTAATGCTTTGGATTTACTACGTCCGTCGCACCTAGCTGCTTGGCAAGGTCGAATTTGCTTTCGTTAATATCAATACCGATGATACGACCCGCACCCGCCATACGCGCACCGATGATCGCTGACAGTCCAATGCCGCCTAAACCGAAAATTGCCACCGTATCGCCTTCTTGCACTTTCGCTGTGTTTAATACGGCGCCCATACCGGTGGTCACACCGCAGCCCAGCAAACAGACTTCTTCAAGAGGCGCAGACTTGTTGACTTTGGCTAATGATATTTCAGGAAGCACGGTAAATTCAGAAAAGGTCGAACATCCCATATAATGATAAATGGGCTCCCCGTCTTTAGAGAAACGGCTGGTGCCATCAGGCATAAGGCCTTTGCCCTGAGTCTCACGTACCGCTTGACACAGGTTCGTTTTACCCGATTTACAGAATTTACATTCGCCACACTCGGCCGTATACAGAGGAATAACGTGATCACCGACAGAGACACTTGTCACGCCTTCACCCACCATTTCTACAATACCGCCGCCTTCGTGCCCTAGAATTGATGGAAAAACGCCCTCTGGATCATCGCCTGACAGAGTAAACGCATCAGTATGGCAAACGCCAGTAGCGACGATACGCACCAGGACTTCACCTTTCTTTGGAAGCTCAACATCCACTTCTTCCATTTTTAATGGTTCGCCTGGCCCCCACGCTACGGCGGCTTTCGACTTGATATGAGTTTGACCTTCTTGCAATGAATCTTTAAACGTCGTCATTTACTGACTCCTTGATGACAAATATGTTTGTTCTGAGATGGTTGAAGTATAGGAAAGAGTTAGTAGTAGATAAATACAAAATAAGTAAATCACTATTTCATATGTGTAATAATAAAAGGGGGATTCAGTATGCTCACAATAGCGGGCGTGTTTCAAAGGCAATGAACAAAATGGGGTAGAACAAAATGAAATTCTTAGAGGGAGTAGTTGAATTTTGCGCGGTGGCCGAGGTTGGAAATTTTACCGGAGCGGCGAGTAAACTGGATACGTCTGTCGCGCAGGTGAGCCGAAAAGTGGCATCGTTGGAAAAACACCTGGGCGTTAAATTGCTACAGCGAACCACTCGCAGTGTGTCCCTTACAGAAGCAGGCTCACTTTACTTTGAGCAGACTTTTCCTGCGCTCAAGTCTTTGGAGAACGCACAGCTTTCTGTTAGCGCACTTCAACAAACCCCCCAAGGGCTCATTAGACTTACTGCACCTAGGTCGCTTTCGGTGAAGCTTTTATTGCTCCTTTGCTCAATGCATTTATGAAAAAATATTCTGGCATCAGCGTGCACTGCACGTTTTCTAATGAAAAGCTAGACATCGTCGAGCAAGGTTTCGATTTGGCTATCCGCATTGGTAAGTTAGAAGACTCGACGCTCGTGGCGAAAAAATTGGCCACTCGTCACCTTTATGTTTGTGCGAGCCCACTCTACTTCGAGCACCATACCATGCCTTTATCACTTGATGATTTAAAACATCATGCGTTGCTAGTTGGCTCTCAACCGCACTGGCGATTTGTTGTTGATAAAGAACCCTATACTATTCCGGTGAAAGGAAGAGTGAGGTACAACAGCGGTAATGCACTACGCAGCGCTGCTCTCGAGGGACTTGGAATTGCACAGTTACCGGGGTTTTATGTACGTGATGATTTAAAAAATGGAAATTTATTAGAGGTATTACCAGAGTACAAAGATAGACAGGAGGCCATTTGGGCAGTTTTTCCGTCGAATCGAAATGTGGCGCCTAAAATACGGTTACTTATTGATTTTATGTCAAAAAACATTCTAGATGATGGTTGACCTACGGTGATATTTTTCCTCATTGTACCCGAAAGAGAAATGTTTTTTATTCTATATTGCATTTTATGCAATACAGTGTGGTAAAAACTGCGGTTGACAGATAGACGTCTATACGGCAAATTGCTTGTATGAAAAAGATTCTAGTTACTGGCACCACAACCATGTCGATTACCACCTTAAATAGGGCGGTCGCTGACTAGTGCAAGTAAGCAAAAGACAACGAAAGCCCGCCTAACACAGAGCGGGCTTTTTTTACTCACGTTTTAGCATGCGTAACCTTAAGGAGCAGCATATGAAAGTCTTAAAGTTTGGGGGTTCTTCTCTAGCCGATGCACCGCGATATATGCGCGTTATGGAGATTAGCACGGCGACCCACCAAACCGACGGTGCTGCGGTTGTGCTCTCGGCCCCGAAAGGGGTGACGAACGCGCTTTCATTACTTTGTGAACAAGCAGCCGCTGGTGAAGATTTTAACCCTCTATTCAATAAACTCAATGATACCGTTAGCGGTATTGCGAACAATCTCAATGACACCTTAGATGGTTTTGCTCACGCTGATGTTGTTGACTTTATTGATACGCATTTGTCTGTTTTAAAGCAGCACTTAGAAGGTATTTCTTTGCTGGGCGTGGCGCCTGATAATGTGGCCGCGGGCATTTTGAGTATCGGTGAATATATTTCTGTTACCCTATTCAGCGCTATGCTGTCAGCAAAGGGAATCGCCAATCGCGTTATTGACCCGGTTAAGTACGTGTTGGCTGACGGCGAGTATCTAGACAGTATTGCTGATGTTGCGCTGAGTAAAGCGCGTTTCTCAGATGTGCCTGCCGACGGCAGTGAACTGTTAGTTATGCCGGGGTTTGTTGCCGCAAACGAACAGGGTGAAAAGGTAACGCTTGGACGAAACGGCTCAGACTATTCTGCTGCTATTTTAGCGGCTTGTATTGATGCTAGTTGCTGTGAAATTTGGACGGATGTGGACGGTGTTTATAACGCCGACCCGAACCAAGTTGAGGGAGCTGTTCTTCTTGATAAACTGACCTATCAAGAAGCCATGGAATTATCTTACTTTGGCGCCAAAGTACTTCACCCTAAAACGATTGGCCCAATTGCGCAGCACCATATTCCGTGCCTTATTCGTAATACATTAAATCCTGCAGCGCCGGGTACGTTGATCAGCAACGAAAAGAGCGAAAAGTGGACATCGGTTAAAGGTATATCACAGCTTGATAATGTGACCATGTTTAACGTCGCAGGCCCTGGTCTTAAGGGCATGGTCGGTATGGCGAGCCGTGTATTTGAAGTCATGTCTAACGCCAATATTTCGATTAGCCTTATTACGCAGTCGTCTTCAGAGTATTCAATCAGCTTTTGTATTCAGAGCAAAGACGCCAATCGCGCTTTGACATTGCTCGAAGATGCCTTTGCCCTTGAGCTACAAAACCAATTGCTTGACCCTATTGAAGTTCGTCATGACCTTGCAATTGTAACCCTTGTGGGTGACGGTATGCGCCAAACAAAAGGTTTGGCCGCGCGTTTCTTTAACTCGCTCGCGCAAGCACGAGTTAATAACGTTGCAATAGCGCAGGGCTCTTCTGAACGTTCAATATCAACAGTGATTGAAAGTAAGCGAGCGAAAAAAGCCGTTAAGGTTATTCACCAGAATTTTTTCTCAGACCGCCATACCATTGACGTATTCCTAGTAGGGTGTGGCAATGTAGGGACTGAGTTACTAGGGCAAATAGCAAAACAGCAACCTGCGTTACTAAAACGCAACGTACAGCTGCGCGTTTATGGCATTGCAAATAGCCGAAAGTTACTGCTTAACAGTCAAGGCATAGATTTAAGCGGCGATTGGAAAGCTGCCCTTGAATCTGCCAGTGAAGGGCTGAGCGTCGAGCGATTACATCAGTTTGTGAATGACAATAGTTTAGTGAACCCTGTCATTGTTGACTGCACTAGCCATGAGGCGATAGCACAACAGTACGTAGATATGATGGAAAGCGGCTTTCACGTTGTTACGCCTAACAAGAAGGCGAACACTAGTGAGATGGCGTACTACCGCAAACTTCGCAAAACGGCGCAATCTACAAACCGCCAGTATTTGTATGAAACCACAGTGGGTGCTGGGTTGCTTGTAATCGATAACTTACAGAAACTATTTAGTGCGGGTGATGTACTACATCGTTTTGAGGGTATCTTGTCAGGTAGTTTGTCGTATGTCTTCGGTAAGCTTGAAGAAGGAATGAGCTTATCTCAAGCCACGCAAACGGCCAAAGATAATGGCTTTACTGAGCCAGATCCACGCGATGACTTAAGCGGCATGGATGTAGCCAGAAAACTACTTATTATGGCGCGTGAAGCAGACTTAGGGTTAGAGCTATCGGATATTGAGATTGAATCTGTATTGCCTGACGGTTTCGCTGAAGACTGCTCGGTCGATGATTTCATGAGACAGCTGCCAGAACTTGATTCAGCGTTTATGGACAAAGTCGAAAAAGCCAAAGCCGAAGGGAAAGTGCTGCGTTACATTGGCAGCATTGAAGATGGTAAATGTAAAGTAAGTATTCAAGCCGTACCAGCATCTAATCCATTATCTCAAGTAAAAGACGGTGAAAATGCACTGGCGATTAATAGCGATTATTACAATCCAATTCCTTATGTTATTCGCGGGTATGGTGCAGGTGGAACAGTAACAGCAGCGGGAGTCTTTGCTGACATTCTTCGCACAATGCCATGGAAGCAAATGGCGCATTAAGAGTAGTAAGGTAGTAGGTAGAACGTAATGAAAGCATTTAAGGCCTATGCGCCAGCCTCAATAGGAAATGTCAGTTTAGGGTTTGACGTGCTTGGCGCAGCGCTCGCGCCAATTGATGGTACTAAACTGGGTGATGAAGTAGAGATTAAACCGGCTGAGGTATTCTCACTTAACGTGACGGGGCCATTTGCGCATAAACTCCCCGGTGACGCTGACAGCAATATTGTCACGAAGTGCTATCACTACTTTTGCGAGCAGATGGAGAAGGTGGGTAAGCCTACACACTCTGTGGCGTTAACGCTCCATAAAAATTTGCCAATAGGCAGCGGCCTTGGTTCAAGTGCAAGCTCAATTGTGGCTGCTTTTGTCGTGTTAAATGCCTACTTCGATTATCCGTTTGATCAAGACACGTTACTCACCATGATGGGAGAGCTTGAGGGCCAAATCAGCGGTAGCGTGCATTATGACAACGTAGCACCTTGTTACTTGGGCGGTATGACGTTGATGACAGGTGCTGATAGTCCAGTTACGTTGTCCTTACCTTTAAACAAAGAGTGGTACTACGCAATTTGTTACTCGGGGATAAGCGTATCGACGGCGGCTGCCCGTGACATTTTGCCAAAACACCTCGATATGGCTACCGCATTAACGTTTGGGCGACAGCTTGGTGTATTTGTACATGCGCTACATGCCTATGATTTCGCTCTTGCAGCATCGGTAATGAAAGATGTTATTGCTGAACCGTATCGCAAGTCATTGTTACCCGGTTTTGATGATGCTCGCGCGTTCAGCGAAAGCGTTGGTGCGCTGGCGTTTGGCATATCGGGCTCAGGCCCAACTGTTTTCGCAGTATGCTCGAGCAAAGCGCAGGCAGAAAAAGTTGCGGCATATTTAACCGATAATTATATTCAAAATGAAGATGGTTTTAGCCATGTGTGCCAAATCCCTCAACAGGGCACAACAGTGTCAGAACAATAGTGGCACGTAAGAATAAAAGATTGAACGCGCATTGTAATAGCGCGTCCAACGAAAAACTAAAGATTTAAAAGGCCGAGTGATTACTTATAAGGCCGAAACAACAAAGGTACAGCAAGTGGAATTGGTTAATTTAAAAGATTCATCGGACACAGCGAGTTTTGCGCAAGCCGTTAAGCGTGGTTTAGGAAAGCACCAAGGTCTGTATTTTCCAGAGCATATCCCCACACTTGAGAATATTGACGCCTTATTAGAGAAGCCGTTTGTAGAGCGCAGTATTGAAGTACTGCGAGCGTTAATTGGCGACGAGCTAGACAGTGGTGAGTTGGAAGCGATTGTTGAAACCGCGTTTGCATTTGGTGCGCCAGTCGAGCAAGTGAACGACAATGTATATTCGTTAGAGTTGTTCCACGGCCCAACGCTTGCGTTTAAAGATTTTGGCGGTCGTTTTATGGCGCAAACCCTTTCACGCATCAGTGAAGGTAAACCGATTACTATTTTAACGGCAACCTCTGGTGATACTGGCGCAGCCGTTGCTCATGCATTCCATGGTATTGATAACATCAACGTGGTCATCTTGTTTCCTAAAGGCAAGATTAGCGCGCTACAGGAAAAGTTATTTACGACATTAGGTGGCAACATTCATACCGTCGCTATTGAGTCAGACTTTGACGCTTGTCAGGCACTAGTAAAAACGGCATTCGATGATCCGGACGTAAGGGAAGGACTGCATCTAAACTCGGCAAATTCAATCAACATTAGCCGACTGCTTGCTCAAGTATGCTATTACTTTGAAGCGTTCAGTCAGTTGCCTAAAGACAAGCGCGATCAGCTAGTGGTTTCTGTACCAAGCGGTAACTTTGGAAACTTAACCGCCGGTATGATTGCGAAAGCGCTAGGTCTTCCTATTAAGCGTTTTATTGCAGCTACTAACCTTAACGATACTGTGCCGCGCTATTTGAAAACGGGTGAGTGGGCACCGAAAACTACCGTAGCCACTATGTCGAACGCCATGGACGTGAGTCAGCCAAACAACTGGCCACGTATTGAAGCGCTAATTGAACGTGGATACATCGATAAGGCATGCCTGAAAGGTGAAATGGTTGATGAAGAGTATACGCAGCTTGCTATGCGCCAACTTGCGCAGCAAGGCTACACCAGTGAGCCCCATGCGGCTATTGCCTATCGTGCAGTCAGTCACGACTTAGAAGATGGAGAAATTGGCCTGTTCTTAGGGACAGCGCACCCAGCCAAGTTCAGAGAGACTGTTGAGAATGTCCTTGGCAACCCCATTAGTTTGCCGAAAGCGCTGGCTGATGTTGCTGGTGAAGACAGCTTGGCAGTGGACCTTCCTGCGTCTTACGATGCACTAAAACAGCATATGATGGATTTGCTCAAGGCATGAGTGATGCCTTAAAAAATGCCGCAGATGGTGCTGGCGTTAAGATTGGCACTAGTGATGGCATTAGTACATGGGACAACGCGCTTGCTGATGAAAAACAGCAAGCGTATTTCATTGAGCTTCTTTCTCGTATTCGCAGTGAACGAGACGCGGGAAAAATCATTTACCCGCTAGAAAGCGATGTGTTTAACGCCCTTACATTAACGCCGCTTGATAAAGTGAAAGTGGTTATTTTAGGGCAAGACCCATACCACGGCCCAAATCAAGCTCACGGTTTAGCATTTTCAGTGTTGCCCGGTGTCAAAACGCCGCCTTCTCTGGTGAATATGTATAAAGAGTTGGCTACCGACATTGACGGCTTTGCTATCCCAGAACATGGCACGCTTACTTCATGGGCGAAGCAGGGTGTGCTGTTACTTAATAGCGTACTTACTGTGGAACAGGGACAGGCTAACAGTCATGCTAAATGGGGCTGGGAGCATTTTACCGATAAAGTGATCAGCACGGTTAACGAACATTGTGAAAACGTGGTGTTTTTGTTGTGGGGCAGTCATGCACAAAAAAAGGAAAGCATATTAATCGTGACAAGCATCACGTTTTAAGTGGTCCACACCCATCTCCGCTATCAGCATACCGCGGCTTTTTTGGTTGTGCGCACTTTAGCAAAGCGAATACTTATCTTGCGTCTAAAGGGCAAACGCCTGTCGATTGGCAAGTGTAATTGGTGGCTGGCATAACTGGTACGGCGCTACCTAGGTAACGTACGAGGGTAATAAAACGCTAGTTTCACAACAAAGCATATAAAGCGCAATCGCGCATAAATAATCATACGCGGTTGCGAATTACCCTTAAGAAAGTGAAAAGGCCGCCTGAATGTTCAGGCGGCCTTTTTGTTATCTTTCCAGTGTTTCCAACTCGTATTCGAAACCACAATCTAGTTCGGCGAGTTCTTTTTCTAACTTGTAGCGATCTTGCAGCGCTTCGATTTCTCTCCACTTACGTTTTTTGCTTTTGGTTTTTGCTGGGCTTGCTTCGATGTCTAACATGGCAAATAGATCTGATTTATCCACTGGGATCTCCTTTTTATACCACTACAACTAATACAGAGCGTTATTATTTTTCCCTCTGTACAATTTTGTATCACAGCCGCCACTAAAATAAAATAGTTTAATTTACCTTTTATTAACAAATTGTGACGTTATGATGACACAGGCAAGGATTCGTTAGATATGTTTAAAGCGTGAACAAATTGACTATCTAATTGATACTATTTGTGTTTTTAGTAGTCAATTTAGCGCAGCAATGTATGTTGTTTTTATCTGTCGTTACATGCTTTATTTACATTGCTATAAAAAAACGGCCATCTTCTAATCGTATAAAAGATGACCGCTCAGTTTGTTTTTTGCACCAAATGGGCAAGCTTAGCTTACCTCGGTTTCCTTATTTTGGTGCATTCGCTGCTCTGAATTTAGCAATCAGTTGTTGGGTTGATGCATCGAAGATTTCTTTGTCTGCTTCACCCTGAATGCCTGCAAGTACTTGGTTTCCTAGTACTTTACCTAATTCTACGCCCCATTGGTCAAAAGAGTTTAGGTTCCAGATAACACCCTGAACGAATACCTTATGCTCATACATTGCAACCAGCGCGCCAAGAATTTTAGGCGTTAAGCTTTCAAACAAAATCGTGTTGCTAGGTTTATTGCCCGGCATTGTCTTGTGCGCCGCTAAACGCTTACGCTCAGCATCATCTAAGCCCTTACCGTCTAAATCGGCGTAGCATTCTTCAAAGGTCTTACCTTGCATCAATGCTTGCGTTTGACCAAAACAATTCGACGCCAGCATGGCGTGGTGCGTGTCGTCTTGATTAGGTACGTTAAGCGGAAGCATGAAGTCAGCAGGAATAACACCAGAGCCTTGATGAATAAGCTGGTGGAAGCTGTGCTGGCCATTTGTGCCCTCACTGCCCCAAATGATTGGGCAGGTTGGGTAATCAACGCTTTTACCTTCTTGCGTTACTTCTTTGCCGTTACTTTCCATATCCAACTGTTGCACATAGGCTGGAAGACCGCGCAAGTAGTGATAATAAGGTAAAAGTACATGAGATTGCGCATCAAAAAAGTTGCGATACCACACGCCTAATAACGCCAGTAGTACTGGCATGTTTTGCTCAAGTGGCGCTGTGGTAAAGTGCGTATCCATGTCAAACGCACCTTCTAGCAAGCCTTTAAAGTTCTCAAAACCTAACGCCAGCGAAATAGGGAGGCCGATAGCCGACCAAAGTGAGTAGCGACCGCCAACCCAGTCCCACATAGGGAAAATGTTGTCAGAACTAATGCCGAACTCTGTCGCCGCTTTCACATTTGACGATACCGCAACAAAATGCTTTGCAATATCCGCTTGAGTACCGCCCGATTTCAAGAACCAGTCTTTTGCCGTTAGCGTGTTTTGAAGTGTCTCTTGAGTAGAAAATGACTTTGAAGACATTACTACAAGAGTTTCTTCAAAATCGACGCTTGAGAGTACATCGTGAATATGACAGCCATCAACGTTAGCAACAAAATGCACCTTTACTGCGTTTACAGTATGTGGCTTAAGTGCTTCGGTCATAATTTTGGGGCCCAAGAATGAACCACCAATACCAATCGCAACAATGTGCTTTATCGGCTTACCCGTATAACCTTTATGCTCACCACTGTGAACTGACGCCGTAAAGGCTTCTATTTTCTCAAGTGTAGCGTGTACTTCAGGCATAACATCTATGCCATCCACCATTACCTTGCGGTCAGAGAAATTACGCAAGGCGGTATGCAGCACAGCGCGACCTTCGGTAGAGTTGATTTGCTCGCCCGCAAACATTGCATCGCGAAGCCCCTCAACGTTACACGCACGGGCTAAGTCGAAAAGGCCGTTTAATGCTTCTGAAGAAACGCGGTTTTTGGAATAGTCCAAAAAGATGCCGCAGGCATCTAGCTGCATGCTAGATGCGCGGTTAGGGTCGTTGTCAAACCAGTCACGCATATGCGCGTGTTTTACCGATTCTGCAAGTTCACTTAGTTTTTGAAATTCTGGAAGTGACGTTAAAACACTCATTGTTTTACCTTTTCCTTAAGCGCTAAGTTTCTCGCGAAGCATAGTTTCAAGCTTATCTTGGTCTGCTGCGAAGTTGCGAATACCTTCTGAAAGCTTCTCAGTTGCCATGGCATCTTGGTTCATATCCCAACGGAACTGGCTCTCGGTTAAGCGCGCGCCAGGCGTTTTGGTTGCACCGTTGTCTTTAAGCTTTACTTCAAGCTCACCAGACTCGTTGGCTAGTTCTTCAAGCAGGGCAGGGCTAATTGTGAGGCGATCGCAACCTGCTAATGCCTGAATTTCACCGATGTTTCTGAAACTTGCACCCATTACGACAGTCTTGTAACCGTGCTCTTTGTAATAGTTGTAAATTTTCGTTACTGATACTACGCCAGGATCTTCCTCAGGAGCATATGACTCAGTGCCTGTGGCCTTTTTGTACCAGTCAAGAATACGACCTACAAAAGGAGAGATAAGGTAAACGCCAGCTTCAGCACACGCTTGTGCTTGAGCAAAGCTAAATAGGAGCGTTAGGTTGCACTGAATGCCTTTCTTCTCTAGCTCTTCAGCAGCTTGAATACCTTCCCACGTAGACGCAATCTTGATAAGAATGCGTGACTTGTCGATACCCGCGTCTTCGTAAAGCTGAACAAGGCGCTCGGCCTTTTCAATGGTTGCAGCTTTGTCGAATGAAAGGCGGGCGTCTACTTCTGTCGAAATGCGACCAGGGATGGTACCAGAGATTTCTTTACCAATAGCAACCGCAAGCTTGTCTGCCGCGTCGGTAAGCTGCTGGTCAGCGTCATTTGATTGAAGCTTTGCCCATGCAACCGCATCATCAATTAGGCTGGCATACTGTGGTAGGCTAGCTGCTTTTAACAGCAACGATGGGTTAGTAGTGGCATCTACTGGCTGGTATTTTTTAATCGCGTCGATATCGCCCGTGTCGGCAACTACAGTAGTAATATCACGTAATGAAGCTAGCTGATTGCTCATAGTTCTCTCTGTTCTTTATTTCAGTATTCTACATTTTGCTATTTAGAGCAGTGCACTCTAACAGCGTTGGATAGCTCGCTTTTGTAGCAGGCTTTAATTGTTGGTTTCGCTAATGCGTTGTAGGGTCTAGCGGTTTGATTGCATCAAACATTCAAGGAATACACTATTTATACCAAACCCACTAAATATATGGAATGGGATTTGGGTAAGATTTGGATAAAATAGCCGCTAATCGGATTTCTCTGTTAAGCCAATTTGAGTCTTTCTTATGCCATTTTACGGTTTCTTGCGTATCAAGTGGTACAATGGCGATGTAGTTGATTGAAGGAGTTGAAATGTTAGTTGTAGTGTCCCCAGCAAAAAATCTCGATTTTGAAAGCGAAATTCCGGTAAGTACATTTACGCAACCTAGTATGCTTGAAGACACCGAGCGTCTAATGAAAGTATGCAGAACCCTGTCGTAAGCCGATTTATCATCGCTGATGAAGATAAGTGACAAGCTTGCCACGCTTAACGCTAATCGATTTGCTGAGTTTTCAACGCCGTTTACCAAAGACAATGCGCGCCAGGCGATGTATGCGTTTAACGGTGATGTTTATACTGGACTTGATGCCTACACCTTAGATAGCGAGACAGTGGATTATGCGCAAGATCACTTGCGGATATTATCGGGGCTTTACGGACTTCTACGCCCGCTGGATTTAATGCAAGCTTATCGACTTGAAATGGGAACTAAGCTGGCGAATTCAGAAGGAAAAGACCTATATGCATTTTGGGGCGAGCGCATTACTAACGTGCTTAATGATGCCCTTAGTGCACAGGGTGATAATGTCTTAATTAATCTTGCTTCAAACGAATACTCTAAAGCTGTTAAGAAAAAACAGCTTGATGGCATGGTTATTACACCGCACTTTAAAGATTACAAAAACGGTCAGTACAAAATCATTAGCTTTTTCGCTAAAAAAGCACGCGGCTTAATGGCGCGATATATCATGGAAAACCGTGTTGCTGATGTTGAAGGGCTAAAAGCTTTTGATGTCGACGGCTATCAATATAGCGAAGAACAAAGCTCATCGACTGAGTTGGTATTCTTGCGCAATCAGGAAGAATAGGCGCAACGGTAACTCACAGTACAAGGAAAGGTGGCGAACTTACTAGGTTCGCCACCTATGCTCGCTATATTTTAAACCCTTTGTTCCCATAACGCTTGGCAAATCGCTCAATACTCAATCCGTTGCAGGCTACCTTTTCTACCTTTCCATTAAACAATTCTTTTTTCACTTTCTCATACGCTGCATTTGACTTCGCTGCAGCAATGCAAAGCTGTGTCTCACGACTGCTTACGGTTTCTTCAAACGTATAAACAACAACAGGCGTGCCAGAAGTATCATCGCGATACTCTTTAGCAAATTCCTTTAGGGTCATTCCATTACAAGTAAACGTGTCTAGTTCCTGTTTCGAGAAACCAAACTCTTTAGCCTTCGCCTCTACCATCTCATCCGAACTCGCGGCTGCAATACACATGGCTGTTAAATTAGAGTTGTCTCCGCTTACCAAGTCAACGGCATGCGCGTTAAACGAACCCAACAATAACAATGCGACAATTACTGTGGAATTTTTTTCATAGGTTTTCCCAATAGTGTAGTTTGTATAAATTTTTTGCCGTCACATCAGACGGCTATCTTAAAATTTAGTCTGTAATGGGAATAAGGCAAATTACCAATAAAAACCAAAGGGAAAAGAGGGGGCGTTAGCAGTACGATAAGTTTCTGCGGTTTGAGTACACGTGAGCGCTGAAAGGTGCAATAAGTCATTCACTGGTCGTTTTCCGTTAATGCTAAGTAATCTGCTAATGTCTTTCCTTTTTCATCACGAAACCGTTTGCCCTCTGCGCTAAATTGGGAGATGCGATCTAGTCGGAAGTTTCTGAAGTTTGCTCGTTTCTCGCACCAGCCTGTTAGCAGCCAAACCGGACTAAATGAAATTAATGCCAGTGGCCTTATTGTACGTTTGGTAATCCTCTCTTTAAGGTCTATGTAGCAAAAAGAAACAAACTGTTTTTGCCTAATGCATTCTCTTACTTCTGTGAAATTAACTTCCCAAGGAATTTTATAGTGGCTAGGTGCGGAAAACGTACTGATCTGAGTGAGTTCATGAAGCATGGGAGCTGTGAGTGTAGCCTGTATTTTTCTATATGCGCTTTTGGCTTTTTCAGCAAAGGTATCGTCCGTCCAGTTGCTCACCATTCCTATACCTAGCGCAATAGCCTCTATTTCGTCAGCATCAAACATAATAGGAGGGAGGTGGTACGTCTTATCAATTAAGTAACCCACGCCAGCCTCGCCAGTAATGGGGATCCCCGTGTCCATCAAGTCTTGAATGTCGCGATAAATAGTTCGCTCACTAACTTCAAAAGTGTCAGCTAAAACCCGTGCTGTCGTGGCGCGATGCATCCTTCTTAAATAATGCACAATTTCGTTGAGTCGCTCTGCTTTTCGCATTACCGATATCTCTTAAGTAGGTAGAACAACAATAGGAAAACACTACTGACACTTACTGTCAGTAGTCAATGAATATGATGATTTCGTGTTTAAAACAGCAAGGAGACAAAAATGATCGGTTATGTATTAGTAGGTACAAACAATTTGGCGCACGCTGGCAGCTTTTACGATGCGCTATTAAGCACTATAGGCGCAGAGCGTTTTATGGAGGAAGACAACTATTTTATCGCGTGGGCTCGTCAGCCTGGGGAAGTTTCATTTGGCGTTACACGGCCTTTCAACAAAGAAGCTGCCACTATTGGTAACGGTAATATGGTTGCCATTGCATTGGAAAGCCCCGAACAAGTCAATGCTTTTTATGAAAAAGCTCTCGCGCTGGGTGGAACCTGTGAAGGCGCTCCAGGCTTTCGTCCTGAAGATGCGACTAAAGGTTTTTATGCTGGCTATTTTCGCGACCTAGACGGCAATAAACTAAATGCTTTTTGCATGGTTCAGTAACCAAATTAGCATGTAGAACCGCTACAGGTAGTGTGTTCTGCGCAACGCTAAATGGGACATAATTATAGGCTCTCTGTGAAGTGGAATACCATGAATCAGAGGGCTCTTTTAGTTTTAGAATCATGTCTTAGTTTATTACCTTCTGCTTCCTCATTCTCTATTCCATTGCCTAACGTCACCCATAGGTTTTCTTACGCTTATTTGTTTTTTTAATGAACAATTTATTGACTTTTGAGTGTTCTATATATAGAACGTTCTTTAAATGGAACGTTTTTGCGTCAATCGTTTTTTGTAAAAAAACATGGGGTGACCAGCTTTGAATCAAACTACGTTGAACACGTTAGGTAGGCACTTGCAAAAATTGCGGCTAGACAAAGGCATTTCTTTGTCTCAATTGGCTGCGGGGGCGGGGATTGCTAAGTCAAATTTATCTCGGCTTGAACAGGGCAATGGCAATCCTACTTTGGATACAATTTGGCGATTAGCTAAGCAATTAGGCGTGCCTTTTGGGGCGTTAGTCCAACCTCTAAGCAGTAGTGTCGGGGAGAAGGGCGTCGAGGTACGTTTGATTGAACAAGGTAAGGGACGCCCCAACGTCGATGCATACTGGATGTCTATTGCGCCCAATACTACAAGGGAAGCAGAGGCTCACGCTAAAGGCACACAAGAGACCATTGTGCTGGTCAGTGGCTCTCTTGAAGCGGGAAACACTGACAATGCTGCATGCTTGACGCCGGGCGAAAGTGTCACATTTAACGCCGACCTACCACATGTATATAAAACACAGGATGCATGGGCAACCTGCCTCATCACCATTGTTTACAATAAGGACGTTAGCGAATGAATCCATCATTGCAAAAAGGAGGCTGGAAGCGAGGCGTTATCGATGGGCTACCACTTCTTGGAGGATACATACCTGTTGCTATTTCCTTTGGCGTAATAGCGGTTCAAGCGGGATTTTCAACGTTAGAAGCAACACTTATTTCGGTATTTATCTATGCTTAGGTGCTTCTCAATTTTTATTGGTTGCTATGGTGGCGTCAGGTTCACCATTGTGGTTGGCGGTTTGTATGACATTGCTGGTGAATGTTCGTCATGTGGTGTATGCACCCAACATAGTGCCATATTTACCGCAAAGTCGCGCGTGGCCTTATCTCATGCACGGGTTAACCGATCAAATTTTTGCGTTGGCGCATACTCGATTACCTACAATGAAAGATGCCGAAAAAGTAGGGTGGTTTATAGGGCTCTCCTTGGTCGCCTGGTTTAGCTGGATAATTGGCACAGCAATTGGGGGAATAGCTGGCGATGCGTTAACACAAAAATGGCCAATACTGGATAGCGTCATGCCTTTTGCCTTACCTGCATTATTTCTCGTATTACTTGCGCCTAAATTTTCTGACAGGACATGGGGTATTGCATTACTTGTAACTATTACGATGGCGCTATTTATCGCTCAAAGCGCATTTAAAAATGCTGCCATACCGCTGGCTGCTATGGCAGGAGCACTTGCGTTCTATTGCTTATATATTCACGCTGAGAGGAAACAGAAATATGCAAACTGATATTTGGGTGGCTATTGTCATTGCGGCACTAGGGACTTATGCGCTTAGAGCTGTTCCCCTGGTATGGACGCAGCGCCACTTCAATAGGCGCAAAGGCGGTAACAACGAGGCGCATTTGCCCATGTGGTTGAGTGTGTTAGGGCCACTTATGATTGCCGCTATGTTGGGCACCTCGCTAATACCGAAGGTGCCTACAGAAGCGAGTTGGCTTGCTACAGTTGTTGGCTCTCTTGTTACAGCCTTAATGTGGCGCAAGTTTAGGACGCTTGGGCTCCCTGTATTGGTGGGCGTATTGGCGTTTGGGCTCGCGCTTGTAGTGTTTACTTAGGATTTTCCGTTAGCTTTATCGCCCCAAATTTCTTTTAATCGCTGATCGCGGCCACAGTTCCAACGATAAAACTTATATCGAACGGGGCTTTTTTTGTAAAAGTCTTGGTGTCCAATTTCCTTCCCCTTTATGGGGTAAAACGTCGTAGTTTCTAGAATGGGGGTTACAACCTTTTGATTTGGAAATTGGGCGATCACTGCATTTTTGGTCTCTTGTGCAATAGCACGTTCTTCAGCGTTAGCGACAAAAATAGCGCTCAAGTAGCTCGGGCCTTTGTCACAGAATTGACCACGACTATCGAAGGGGTCTATGTTTACCCAAAAGTGATCAAGAATATCGCGATACGAAAGCTTATTGCCGTCATAGGTTATTTTTACTGCCTCATAATGCCCCTTATGATTGCCATTATAGGTCGGGTTTGGCGCAGTTCCTCCGGTAAAACCAGATATTACATCAGTGACACCCTCCAGCTTTTCAAAATCAGATTCCATACACCAAAAACAGCCACCCGCCAAAATGGCCTCGTCGGCATATGACGGAGCTCCAAATGCTGCCGTGCAAATCAAAAGCGCAGAAACAATCGTTTTCATTAGTCACCTTTTTTATTTGTATTAGTTTGTAGTTAAACGTGTTGCTTAATAACTAGGTACGTTCAAAAGCACGAATTGTTCTATGTGATTTATGGCTGTCTTTTAACAACAGTAAAAGCCGTGTCACCAAGAGTAATTCGCATCTAAGTAGATAGAGAACGGTGTTCATCATTTTACCTTTCATTTATAGGCCTAGACGCGGGCTTTATTGCGAAGTTAAAACTCAGTAACAATATCCTAGTAGCACTTTTTACTCGTTCGACTTACAGTGAGCGCACATTCGTTCATTAAAGGTCAAAGGCATGTACACACTTTATGGTTACCCAAAGACGCGCTCAGTTCGTATTGCGTGGGCTTTAGAAGAGCTTGGTTTACCTTACAATTATCACCTTATAGATTTAAAAATGGGCCAGCACTTAACTGATGAATACAGAGCGATTAGTCCCGCTGCTAAAATTCCAGCATTAGTGACAGAAGAAGGCGCGTTAACTGAATCCGCAGCAATTGTCACTTTTTTGGCCGAACGCCATGGTATGCAGGAGTTTATTCCCGAACCAGGCAGCTTTGAGCGCGCAAAGTATGAAGAAATGATGTTGTTTCTGACAAGCGAGTTAGAACAGCCTATCTGGAATTTAGCAAAGCACACCTTTGCATTGCCAAGCGAGCAGCGAATTGACAGAATGCGAGAAGTCGCTGTCTGGGAGTTTCAACGCGTACTGCCTGTATTTTCAGCTATGCTGGCAGATAACGAATTTGTTTGCGGTAACATGTTCACTATGGCTGACGTCATTGCAGGGCATATTCTCGCGTGGGCAAAAGGAAGTAAGCTAGATTTAACCGCCAATGGAAAATGCGAAAACGTAGCAGTATATGCGCAGCGAGTCCTTGGGCGAGAAGCTTATGAACGAGCATGGCGAAACGAAGTAAGCCATATGTCCAAATAGTGTCGGGACACAACATTTGTCTTAGACAATACATCACACGACTTTATTAAAAGTACTGAATCGACAGCGAACAATAATAATCGGCAGCGCCTGACGGCGATATAACAAGAGAACAAAAATGAAAGCATTTAAAACATTGCTAGTAAGTAGCGCAGTTACATTGGCACTGGGAGTTACCTCTTTTGCATCCCTTGCCCATTCACATAATCATGCAAACGAAGCGAGTGAACAAGCGTCATCGGTTACTACAGCATCAGAGCACGATAAACTATTCGCGTTGTTTGCAGCCGCTGACCAACGAGACATAGAGTTAAACCCAATTATGGCTATCTTTCGAGGCGATATGCGATATGCGGACAAACTTGGCGACTTTTACACGGATTCACACGCACTAGCAGGAAAAACGGCAACATTGCTTAATTTGTCTGAACTTAAGCAAATTGACAGAGCTAAACTTAGCGACGTTGATAAGCTTGCATACGATGTTTTCAAATACAATGAAGAACGTTCTCTTGAAATGTCCAGTGACGAAATTGAGGCGCTTACCGAAGTACGTCCAGTTAACCACTTCAGTGGTTTCCATACATTTTATCCAACGTTCGCCAGCGGAAAAGGGGCGGCACCCTTTAAC
The DNA here is from genome assembly GCF_036870955.2 of Alteromonas gracilis. Taxonomy (GTDB): domain Bacteria; phylum Pseudomonadota; class Gammaproteobacteria; order Enterobacterales; family Alteromonadaceae; genus Alteromonas; species Alteromonas gracilis_A. The sequence continues at coordinate 3,445,882 of NZ_CP145482.2, read as the reverse complement.
ACCGTAGAAGACTACGAAAACAACTTATCTCGTCATAAAGAGTACATTGCCATTTCTGACCGCTCGATCGATAAGTTCCGTGAAGGTATGGAAAGCGGTGTGCTTGAAACTAAGTTAACCATTGATCGTGTTATCAAGCAGTTTGACACTCAGCTTGCTATTCCTCTGAAAGAGTCTCAATTCTGGGGGCCTGTCACTATGTTTCCAGAAAGCTTTTCCGAAGCTGAAAAAGCGCGCTTGACGGCTGCGTATGAAACGGCGACGCAAGATATTTATGACGCAACAACCCGTATGCGCGACTTTCTTCGTGACGAATATCTACCGAGTGGCACGTGAAAGTATCGGACTGAGTGACATGAAAGGCGGGGCGAAGTTGTATCAGTTGATGGTAGAAGGTTCTACAACACTGCCAATGACCCCTGATGAGCTTCACAACCTTGGTCTTCAAGAAGTTAAGCGTATTAAAAACGATATGCTAGAGATTAAAGATGAAGTGAAGTTTGATGGTTCACTTAATGCGTTTTTTGACTTCGTGCGCACCGATCCGCAATTTAAGCCAAAGAGCCGCGAAGCTTTAACTCAAAGCTACTACGATATTGGCAAAGAAGTGGATAAAAAAATTGATCAATACTTCTCATTGCTTCCAAAATCAGAGTTAGAGATAAAACCTTATGACCCTGCAATTGAGCAATTTAGTGCGGGTGGTTCTTATCAACCAGGCACACCGGATGGTTCAAGACCAGGCACCTTCTATTTTAACGCGTATGATTTACCAAGCCGTCTTACCACAGGTAACGTTACTCTTTACCTTCATGAAGGTGCGCCTGGACATCACTTCCAGATAAGTTTAGCGCAAGAAAACGAAGCGCTTCCTTCATTCATGCGCTTTAGTTTCTTACCTGCATTTGGCGAAGGCTGGGCGTTGTATTCAGAAACCCTGGGCTATGAAATGGGCTTTTTTGAGAACCCATGGAACCGCTACGGCACGCTTCAAGATGAGCAACTACGCGCGATGCGTCTGGTAGTTGATACCGGCATTCACGCGAAAGGGTGGACACGAGAGCAAGCTATCGACTTTATGTTAGAAAACTCAGGCATGACACGTACTGAGGTGGTTGCTGAGGTTGAGCGCTATATTGCAATACCTTCTCAGGCGTTGTCTTACAAAGTTGGTGCACTGAAAATTCAAGAGCTTCGTGCCCGCGCAGAGAAAGCATTAGGAAATGAGTTTGATATTCGCGAATTTCATGCACAAGTACTCAATACCGGAGGCATTCCGCTGGCTATTCTTGAGCAAAAGATTGATCGTTGGATAGAAAGCCAAAAAGGTTAATTCAACGAGGACAATAAACGGTAAACTCGAAAAGCCAGTCGATAGATAATTATCACTGGCTTTTTTTGTATTTGCGACCAGTGGCAGTGTTTTTGTCATATAGCTTTATTACATTGTTGCTTGGTATAAATTTTAAACAATTAAAAGGAAGTGTGTTGTGGAACTTGGGTTGTTTTCACTGAGCTTGTCAGTGAGTGATATTAAGGTGTCAAAGGCGTTTTATGAAGCGCTTGGGTTTGAGGCTATGCCTTCGTGTGGTTCGATAGAAGATAAGTGGCTAATCATGAAAAATGGCCAAACCATGATTGGCCTTTTCGAGGGCATGTTCGAGGACAATATCCTTACGTTTAACCCCAGTGACGTGCGAGCAGTGCAAGACAGGCTTATTGATAATGGTGTTTCTATTGACGTGCCCGTAAAAGGCAATAGCGGGCCGGGACATCTGATAGTGAAAGACCCCGATGGCAACGCCATTATGTTTGACCAATTCTGACGGTTTTCGTGTCGACACTCCCATGGAGGGATTTTATAGGTCATTGTTAAATAGAAATATTTTCCCACAATGCCTTGTGGCGCTGGATTATAAATGCAATTATCTAGAGCGTGTTGACCTTTGCCGTACGTTTTTGCAGCAAAGTGTTTAGCATTTAGACAAGGAAGTGCACACGTCGTGTAGCCATCTACATAAGTGTGCGCAGACGCAGTATAAATGCTAAACAATTGCTGCCTGAAAGGTTCATCCAAGCGAGCCTCATGCGGCTTTACTCGTCGCTAATTTGGAATAACCAAACCACGCAACTCGTTCATTGCCTGATACTCGCTTGGAATGAACAAAAAGTGTACCGCAAAGGTCAACACGCTCTAGTGTCGCAGGGAGAAAGTACAAGGGAGTAGCAATGAAAACATTTAACGCCGTATTAGGTGCTGTCGCTATTGTAGCGTTAACAGCATGTCAATCTGTACCGCCAACAGCAAGCCTAAATTCAGAACCTCAAGCTACTTTGCCAAAGTGGGAAAACGCGTCTTACCGATACGTCCCTGTAAATAAACCTGCGTCACTGTTCGCGTTAAGTCAGGAGCAGCAGCAGGAATTCTTGTCTTATTATTACGCACCGGAAAATCAAGATGTATCACCCAACTTTAGGCTGTCTGATTATATCAACAAGTTGGTTGAGCATTTTAGCTATGTCGGTGAAACCTTTACGGCTTCAGAGACATTAAACAATCAGTCAGGCAATTGCTTGTCTCTGGCTGTGCTTACTACAGCATTGGCACGTCTAGTGGGATTAGATGTTTACTATCAACAAGTACATACCCCACCTATTTATCGAAGAATCAACGGCATTCTCACTACGTCTACCCACGTGAGAAGTTTAGTGCTTGAACCTTTGCCAGAGAAAAAAGACGATGTGATTTTCTTTAGAAGTAGAGCCATCATCGACTACTTTCCTTCTGCATCGAACGACATAGGAGACTATTTGACTGAAGAAGCTTTTATTTCGATGTACTATCAAAACATGGCTGCTGAGGCCATGGGCAAAAACGAAAGCGACTTGGCCTATAGTTTGTTGTCAGAAGCGATGCAATTAGAGCCCACAAACGCAGAAACACTAAATACGCTGGCTGTGCTGTACCGTATGGACAATCACCTAACAGCATCAAGGGCGCTCTACGAGTATGCGATTGATATTGATAATAAGTCCATTCACACGCTCAGTAATTTTGCAGTACTGCTTAACAAAGTAAATGACACTGAGACACTCAAGAAAATAGGCGATATGTACCTTGAGGCGGACGATAGTAATCCGTATCGTTGGTATGACATCGGCAATCGGATGTTGGGAAAAGGAAATTATAAGCGTGCAGAATTATTCTTTAAGCGCGCTATCGACAAAGGACCGTACCTGAGTGAGGGTTACTTCGGTCTCGCGAGACTCTACTATCTCAAGGGCGACCTGGATAGAGCTGTGTCTACGATGGAAAAAGCAATGTCGCTCTCGTTTCCTTCTGACAACAGGGAGTTGTACGCTGCAAAGCTAGAAGCGTTGCAGCGTAGCATCAAGCAGTAAAATTAGATGGTGGAAGCGAGTTCTGCACCTTGGCGAATTGCACGTTTTGCGTCTAACTCTGCTGCCACATCTGCACCGCCAATAATGTGTACCTTAAACCCCGCCTCTTCTAATGGCTGCTGTAGCGGTTTAAACGGCTCTTGTCCTGCACAAACAATGACATTATCCACCGCCAGTAATTTAGGTGTGCCGTTGACGGTAATGTGCAAGCCTTCATCATCTACCTTGTCGTAGCTAACGCCATTTATCATTTGAACATTGTGGTGTTTTAACGACTGACGATGGATCCACCCCGTGGTTTTGCCCAAACCTTTACCGACTTTCGTGGTTTTACGTTGTAACAAATACACTTCTCGCTCTGAGGGCTCGATGGTTTTTTCTTTAAGCGCGCCTGGTGTTGTGTATTGTTCATCAATACCCCAATGTGCTAGCCACTTTTCTTTATCTAGTGCGAGGTTTTCATGCTCGACTAAATACTCAGCTACATCAAACCCGATGCCGCTTAGCACCGATAATAGCAACGCTTTTACCAACTGGTTTATGATCGCGTAATACATCAAGGTAGCCCATTACTTTCGGGTGGTCATGCCCTTCAATGGTAAGCTTTCGAGGGTTAATACCCGTCGAGAGTACAACCTCATCAAACCCCTGATTTTCCAGTTCAACAGGGGTAACTTCTGTATTTAAATGAAGATTTACGCCAGTGCGCTCAAGCTGATTTTTAAAGTAGCGTAAGGTCTCATAAAACTCCTCTTTGCCCGGCACTTGCTTAGCGTAATTAAATTGACCACCAATTTCTGCAGCTTTGTCATACAGGTGTACATCATGACCTCTGTCAGCCGCGTACATAGAAAATGCTAGCCCTGCTGGGCCTGCGCCCACAACAGCAAGTTTCTTTTTGTGGGTAGTCGGCGTGAATGTGAGTTCTGTCTCGTAACACGCCTGAGGGTTAACCAAGCAGCTAGCACGCTTTTGTTCAAAGGCATGATCAAGACAGGCCTGGTTGCAGGCAATACAGGTGTTAATAAGCGATGACTCGTTGCGCATGGCTTTAGTCACAAAGTGTGCATCTGCAAGGAACGGGCGCGCCATTGATACCATATCAGCATGGCCTTGTTCGAGCACAGACTCAGCAACTTCTGGTGTATTAATACGGTTAGTTGTCACCAATGGAAGCGACACTTCCTGTTTCATTCGTTTGGTTATCCAAGTAAATGCGGCGCGTGGTACTGAGGTAGAAATAGTAGGAACGCGCGCCTCATGCCAACCAATCCCAGTATTGATAAGCGTCGCACCGGCTTTTTCAATCTCTTTGGCCAGATACACTACTTCATCCCACTGTGCACCGCCTTCTACTAGATCTAGCATTGATAGTCGGTAAATGATGATGAAGTCAGTACCCACTTTCTCTCTTACACCTTTGACAACCTCTACTGCAAGCCGCGCCCGGTTTTCTAGACTGCCTCCCCACTCATCATCTCGGTGGTTTGTTCGCTGACAGAAAAACTGGTTAATCAAGTAGCCTTCCGACCCCATAATTTCTACGCCATCGTAGCCAGCCTCGCGGGCCAAACTTGCGCATTTTATATAGTCTTTGATAGTGCTTCTGACCCCACGAGATGAAAGCTCACGTGGCTTGAACGGTGTAATCGGTGATTTCATTGGCGAAGCGGATACCGCAAGAGGATGATATCCGTAGCGCCCTGAATGCAGGATCTGCATACATATCTTACCGCCTTGTGCATGCACAGCATCAGTTATAACGCGATGTTTCTTTGCATGGCCTTTACGGGTCATTCTGCCTGCAAAAGGGGCTACCCAACCTGAGATGTTTGGGCTGATACCACCGGTAACGATTAGACCAACGCCACCTTTCGCACGCTCGGCATAGAAAGCTGCCAGTTTATCAAAGCCGCCTTTTTCTTCTTCAAGACCAAGGTGCATAGACCCCATCAGGGTTCTATTGCGAAGGGTAGTAAAGCCTAAATCAAGCGGCTCTAGTAGGTGAGGGTAAGGGGTAGCCATAAGTATTCTCTTTGCTTTAATTTTTAGTGAAGGGTGCCAATACGTTGGCCCGACCAGTTAACTTGATTATTTACTACCTCGCGTGAATGGTAAAGTCAGGGAATGAAAAAATGCATTAAAAAAGCGAGAAGGCCCACGGCAATCTCGCTTTTATATAGGTTGCTCTTACACCGTTCAACTTACTCGTCGACGTACATCTTTTGCTGAAACTTGAGTGTTTGTTTGGTGTTACCTTTTTGCACGTCAATATCGAAACGGAACGTCTCTTGGTCGCGAAATGGCAATACGGCGAGGTAGTAAATGGCATCGCCTTCCTCAACCTTCTTAAAAGTAAGCTGGCGAGTGTTGCCCAATAAATTTTTCGCATTGCCTGATACATTAACGCGCTGTGCCTCGCCAGAAGTTCTGTCGAGCACCGAAATGTTCACCAGTGCGTTAAATTTACTTCTGACTATGCCATAGCTTGAAGCCACTTCAGGTGTTAAAAATGGTGTGCCTACCACCATATAGTGCACGTCCCATTCACCAAGCGCCTTTTTCTGCTCAGCGAATACGTTTGTGCTTAACATTGATAATACCGCAGCAAGTGCAGTCAACAACGTTAACTTAATAGTTTTCATTTATTTCTACCTATTCCAATGCGAATCAAGCCTAGATGCCTTTGAGCATCGTGTTCTTAGTAAAAAGGAAATGTTTCTTGCAGGAGCAATTGCAAAAACTGCAGAGCAATAATGGCAATGAGCACCGACAGATCAAGTCCACCTAAAGGTGGAATAATTCTACGAATTGGCGTCAAAAATGGCTCAGTGAGTTGGTGAAGTACATAGTCTACCGGCGAGCGTCCTTGTGAAACCCAGCTGAGAATAGCCCTTAGCAAAAGAACCCAAAACATTAGCGAAAAGGTTTCTTTTACCACGCCAACGACCGACAAAATGGCAACGCCTAGCGGGTTTAAATTCCCCCCAAACAGCAGCCCAAGAGTGACAATTTTAAGCGCACAAACAACAACGGCTAACACAAACGTGGCCGTGTCGAAGCGTCCAATAGAGGGGATAACACGTCGCAACGGCCCCACGATTGGGTGCGTCGCTTTTACAACAAACTGACTTAATGGATTATAAAAATCTGCTTGTACAACTTGAAGCCAAAGGCGCAAGATGACGACCATCAAGTAAAGACTAAATAGGGTATCAATTAAAAATACCGTTGCGTTCATGTTCTAATTTTCCTACAAACGTTATAGCTGTTTTGCCATTTCTTCAGCACGAGCAACTGCCGCGCGCATTGACTTGCTGACGATGTCTTTAAGACCTTCGCCAATGAAAGTATTGACAGCTTCAGCAGTTGTGCCGCCTTTAGAAGTAACTTGGGCGCGCAATTCGCTTAATTCAAGCTCTGGGTTGTTACAAACCATTTCGGCTGCGCCTAACATAGCTTGTTGAACCATCAAACGAGACTGTGCTTTATCAAAGCCCATATTCATCGCTTCTTCTTGCATGTTTTGTAAAAACAAGAAGAAATAAGCTGGGCTACTGCCTGCAGCGGCAATAACACCGTTAATGCCATCTTCTTTTTCTACCCAAACCGTCTCGCCAACACTGTTCATCACGTCGTCAACGTATTGTCTGTCTGACGCTGAGACGGTGTCGTCTGCGTACATGCCCGACATACCTTTACCTAATAGGCTGGGCGTGTTTGGCATGATGCGAACTACCGGGTGTTGACCACCTAACATTTCTTGCAGGCGAGCTACGGGTAATCCCGCCGCTATACTTAAGAATAATTTACCTGACAGGTCGTTATTGTCCTGCAACGCTGCACACATATCGCCCATTATTTGAGGCTTAACTGCAAGTACTATGGCATCAGCAAACTGGCATGCTTCATCATTGGACTGAGTGGTATGAATGCCGAACTCGGCCTTTAAACCTTCTAATTTAGGTGTTGAAGGGTTTGCGGCAAGAATATTTTCTTTGGCATAACCTGACTTAATTAGACCACTGATAATGCTGCGGCTCATATTACCCGCGCCAATAAATGCTAATTTCTTCTGTTGCATGTAAATCCTCTATGTTGATTACGTTTAGCTAATGCATAGCGATATTGCGTAAACGGAAGTATTACCCTTTAGGATAGTCCCGTTTACCAAAGATGGCAGTACCGACACGGACCATCGTCGAGCCGTGTTGTATTGCTTGCAACATATCGCTACTCATTCCTACGGATAGGGTATCAAAATTGCTCAGTAATGTACTGTAATGGTCGAATAATTCGTTCAACTTAGCGAGCGTTTGCTGCTGTTGAGTTTCGTTTGGGTTCGCTTTGGGGATAGCCATTAAACCGCGAAGTTGAAGGCGTTCTTGTTGGCTCACAAAATGAATTAATGCGTCTAGTTCATCAATCGACACGCCCGACTTACTCTCTTCGTCATCGATATTAACTTGGATACACACATTGAGCGGCGCCAAATGGCTTGGGCGTTGTTCGTTCAATCGACGAGCGATTTTCTCCCTATCGACAGACTGTACCCAGTGAAAGTGCTCAGCGACGACTTTTGTTTTGTTTGACTGGATAGGGCCAATCATATGCCACTCTATGTCAGCTAAGTGAGCAAGTTCTTGTGTCTTTTCAACACCTTCTTGAACATAGTTTTCACCAAACATACGTTGTCCCGCTTCATACGCTTCCATGATATCTGATACGGGTTTTGTTTTGCTAACCGCTAGTAATTTAATGGAATTTGGTGGACGATGTGCACTGGTAGCGGCTTTGTCTATTCCTTTTCGTGCGGAATGTAGTCTTTCTGCTATTGTTTGCATTATTCACCTTGTTTTGGAGAAGTGGTTGTGGATATTACCGAACTTTTGGCTTTCAGTGTTAAGAATAACGCCTCAGATTTACACTTATCAGCAGGCTTGCCCCCAATTATTCGTGTCGACGGAGAGATGCGTAAACTGAATGTACCAGCTCTTGATCACAAACAGGTGCACGCGCTCGTGTATGAAATTATGAACGACATGCAGCGTAAAGAATACGAAGAAAACTTAGAAACCGATTTCTCGTTTGAAGTGAATGGCTTGTCGCGTTTTCGTGTAAATGCGTTTGTTCAAAATCGTGGTGCCGCTGCGGTGTTGCGTACCATCCCAAGTAAAGTGCTGACACTTGACGATTTAGGTGCGCCAGAAATCTTCAAAGACATCATCAACCAGCCTACGGGAATTGTGCTAGTAACCGGGGCAACGGGCTCGGGTAAAAGTACAACATTGGCGGCAATGGTCGACCATATCAATACACACAAGCGCGAACACATTTTGACGATTGAAGACCCTATCGAATTTGTTCACGACAACAAACTGAGCCTAGTAAACCAGCGTGAAGTGCATCGTGACACACATTCATTTAACAACGCTCTTCGTTCAGCGCTGCGTGAAGACCCTGATGTTATCCTAGTAGGTGAATTACGTGACCTTGAAACCATTCGTTTGGCGATTTCCGCAGCAGAAACGGGCCATTTAGTTTTCGGTACGCTTCATACTAACTCTGCACCCAAAACCATTGACCGTATTATTGACGTGTTTCCAGCGGAAGAAAAAGCCATGGTGCGTTCTATGTTGTCTGAGTCACTGCGTGCGGTTATTTCACAAACGCTACTTAAGAAAGTGGGCGGCGGACGAGTTGCAGCCCATGAAATCATGGTCGGTATCCCAGCTATTCGAAACCTTATTCGTGAAGACAAAGTGCCGCAGATGTACTCTGTTATTCAAACGGGTCAGGCGCACGGTATGCAAACCATGGATCAGTGCCTGCAGCGTTTGGTAGCAATGGGGGTCATTACTAAGCAAGATGCTGCCGAAAAATCTATTGATAAAAAATCGATGAGTGGTCTTTAAGGAAAACCCATGTTAGATAGCTTATTACAAAAAATGGTCGACACCAACGCGTCAGATTTATTTGTGACCGCGGGCTTTCCTGTCAGTGCCAAAATTAATGGAAAGCTAACGCCAATCACCGATTCAGCGTCTTCAGAAGAGGCCTCTCTTGCGCTAGTGCACGAGGCAATGACGGAAAAGCAACGCGAAGAATTTCACAACTCCAAAGAATGTAACTTCGCCATAGTCAGAGAAGGGATCGGACGTTTTCGTTGTTCAGCATTTTGGCAACGAGACCAAGCTGGCATGGTAGTGCGTCGCATTGTGACGCAAATACCAAAAGCTGACGACCTAGGTCTTCCTCGGGTGCTCAAAGAAATTATCATGGCCAAACGTGGCTTGGTGCTCTTTGTGGGCGGTACAGGTACGGGTAAATCTACGTCACTAGCGGCACTTATTGGTCATAGAAACGAAAACTCGCATGGTCATATACTAACGATTGAAGATCCTATCGAATTTGTTCACGAGCATAAAAACTGCGTGATTACACAACGTGAAGTAGGTATTGATACACAGTCATTTGATGACGCGCTTAAAAGCTCACTGCGTCAAGCGCCTGATGTTATTCTCATTGGTGAGATTCGCTCCATGGAAACCATGGAATACGCCATGTCTTTTGCAGATACAGGGCACTTGTGCGTAGCGACGCTGCACGCCAATAATGCTAACCAAGCCATTGAACGTATTATGCACCTTGCGCCTAAAGACCAGCACGATAAATTGCGTTTTGATTTGAGCCTAAATATTCGCGCCATTGTAGCGCAGCAACTCGTGCCGACTCCTGATGGAAAGGGCCGTGTGGCGGCTATTGAAATTTTGCTCAACTCTCCATTGGTTCGAGACTTGATTCAACGCAATGAGATTGGTGCATTGAAAGAGGCGATGAAAAAAGGCAAAGAGCAGGGCATGCAGAGCTTTGATATGGCGCTTTACGACCTATATAAAGCCGGTAAAGTTGATATGGACCAAGCGCTGCATCACGCTGACTCGCCAAATGATTTGCGTCTAATGATTAAACTAGACACTAAAGATGGCTCTAGCTTGGGCACATTGTCGAATGTTTCCATTGATATGGATGATTAAGTTACCGCTATAACTAAGGGAGTTGTTTCGTTGAAAAAGCTGTTTTCTTCACAAAATGCTTTCGAGATCCAGGCAGTGCGCAGTGAATTGGACGCATTGTCTATCCCTTATTTGGTAAAGAATGAGTTTGCTGGTGGAGCAATCGGTGAACTGCCGTGGCAAGATGCTCAGCCTGAATTATGGTTGGTTGATGACAGTTGGTATGCCAGGGCCAGTAAAGTGATTGACGCCTTGTTTAGCGATAACTCAGCACAAGCTCCCCGGTCTCATCAAGATTGGGCCTGTAACCTGTGCGGTGAGGAGAATGGCGGTGCATTTGAAGTCTGCTGGCAATGCGAAGAAGGGAGAAGACCAGAGTAAAGCTCGTTACTCGTATTGACTTTCGTTCCAGCTTGCGAAAATTACGCATGCTGAGACGCTATCTACCTTGTCTTTGGTCAGCTTTTTGTAGCCACCCAGCTCAAATAGCATCGCTTTTGCGTCGGTGGTGGTAAGCCTTTCGTCACATTCTTCTACAGCAACACGAAAGCGGCCGTGCAAACGATTGGCAAATTTGCGCGCGCGTTGCGTCATTTCCTGTTCACTTCCGTCCATGTTGAGCGGCAAGCCAACGACAACAACGTGGGGTTGCCATTCATCGTAAAGCTTTTCAATAAGGGTCCAGTCAGGAATGCCGTCGCGGGCTTTGATTGCTGCCAAAGGAGACGCGGTCCCCGTAATTTCCTGGCCTACAGCAACGCCGATGCTCTTAGTACCAAAGTCAAAAGCTAGTACTGTGCGGCTTCCTACCTCAGGCATGTCCTGCTCCAGGCGCAAGCTGCCAAACATCTACACCCAGTTTGTTCACCGTTGCTTGCCACTTTTTGTGGATAGGGGTGTGGAATAAAATCTCTTCATCGGCTTCGATGGTAAGCCATGCGTTTTCCTGCATTTCCTTTTCTAACTGGCCTGCAGTCCAACCAGCATAACCTAGAGCGATGAGCACGTCATCAGGCCCTTCATCTTTGCCGATAGCAGTCAAAATATCTTTTGATGTTGTTACCATAACGCCAGGTGCAAGTTTTAAGCTCGACGCCCACTCTTGTTGAGCAGAGTGCAGCACAAAACCGCGCTCCTGACTTACAGGGCCGCCCGCAAGCACAATTTGCTCAGCTTTATCATCTGACACGGTAAGCGCTTTATCAGTTTGTTCTAACAGCTGTTTAACGTTCATCGTTGAAGGCTGGTTTACCACAATACCCATAGCGCCTTCGGCATTATGTTCGCACACATAGATCAGCGAGCGAGAAAAATACGGATCATCTAAACTTGGCATCGCAACCAAGAAATGATTTTGTAAACTCTTTAATTCCGTCATGCTTTCTCTCTTTATTCTCACCTTTATGAATTGGCAGTAGTTACCCAACGCCTAATGTAGATTATCGGTTAGACAAGCGCTTTTCGATAGCGTTAAATAACGCGCCCATGATATCAACGTCATATGCCGCTTCAATCTCTCGTACGCAGGTGGGGCTGGTAATGTTGATTTCAGTAATCTTGTTACCAATCACATCAAGCCCTACGAACAAGATGTTATTTTCTTTAAGTGTTGGTGCAATGGCCTGTGCAAGCGCGCGATCTGACTCAGATATGGGCTGTGGTCTGCCTGTGCCATGCGGCTGCAAGGTTCCCGCGGGTTTCGCCTTTTGTTGGCAAACGCGCAAGGCAATATGGCATAACTTCACCATCGACGATAAGTACACGTTTGTCGCCGTCTTTTATCTCAGGTAAATATTCCTGAACCATCATGTAGCGCGTACCTAGCTTGGTGAGCGTCTCAATGATCACCCCTAAATTATTCCCGTCAGGTTTGACGCGAAAAATAGAGGCACCACCCATACCGTCTAGCGGTTTACATATAATATCTTGGTGCTTAGCGTGAAATTCACGGATAAGAGCCTGATTGTTAGTAACCAAGGTGTTGGGAATATGCTCTGGAAAATACGACGTAAACAGTTTTTCGTTGTAATCGCGAAGCGCTTGGGGGTTGTTTACTACCAAAGCTCCAGCATCCTGCGCCAATGATAGCACTTGTGTTGCGTACAAAAACTCACTGTCAAAAGGGGGGTCTTTACGCATTAAAAGTACATCTATATCGCCAAGGTGAACAGTTGCCTCATTCTCTATCACATAAAAATCGGTTGCCTGATCTTTCACTTTGACCGTTTTGGCGATACCCATCGGCTTACCGTTATCCAGAAACAGGTCCTTAAGTTCAAAATACACCACTGTTGCACCACGGCGCTGGGCTTCGAGCATCATTGCAAAGCTAGTGTCTTTATGCGGCTTAATGCTCGCAATAGGGTCCATAATTACGCCGACGGTATAGTGCATAGTTTTCTCACTTTGGATAGATTGGGTTAGGCCAAGTGTAGGACAAAATAACCTTGATTTCGTTTACAGGTAAATTGGGGCAACAACGGCCGACTTCAAGACCCACCTTACCCCAGTTATTGTAATTACTTATGTCGAAATAAAACCATTAGGCCATTAAAAGTCGCCGTGCTGAGCCTGAAGGATACTTAAACTTGTTATTGCAGCCGTTTCTGTACGAAGAATACGTGGCCCTAAACTAACCGATTGGTAACCGTTTTCATTTGCTAAATGTATTTCAGCGTCTGATAAACCACCTTCGGGGCCAATCAGTAATCGGTAGCCTTGCGCATTATAAGGTTGTCTTGCTAGGCCTTGCTCTGCACCAGGGGCAAGCACTAAACGCGTGGTTGCTGTGGAATTAGCTAACCACTGGTTTAGCGAAATTGGTTCGTTTAATACAGGAAGTACGTTTCGACCACTTTGCTCACACGCCCCTATCACAATCTTTTGCCATTGTTGGCGTTTTTTCTCCCAACGCGACTCATCGAGTTTGACCGTACAACGCTCTGTGATAATGGGAGTAATTTCCGTTACTCCCAATTCAACGCTTTTTTGCAGTACGGTATCCATACGGTCGCCTTTAGACACCCCTTGCCCCAAATGTAAATGAAGCGGAGATTCTTTTGCGATAGACAAACATGCATCAGCCTCAACAATGACTTTTTTGCGTTGAATGCTGATAATTTGCGCGCTGTATTCGTTACCGTCGCCATTGAAAAGCACAATGGGCCTGTTGGGTTTTAATCGCAACACAGTCGCAATGTGATGCCCAGCATCATCAGTCAAAGTGAACTCTTGCTCTAAGGGTATTGGTGAGGGGTAATAAATTCTTGGAATTCGCATTTTAATTCAGCACTGTATCTTTTGTTCACTATGATACGCGCGACGCGGTGCTTGTTGCAATCCAAGTAGTATGCTTTAAAAACGTTATCGAAACGTGCTGGCGCTCAAAAGTGCTGATTACTTGTAAACCCCACTGAGGGCAACTGAATACTGTGCAGCTGAACATTTGTGTTTAGATGAAGCGTAAGTATCTGCTCAGAGCACAGACTCAGCCATGTTTCACGAACCCCACAGTATTTCATGAACGTAATGAATTTATGTTACGTCGCGAGGCTTGTCTTTCATTTCAATGAAGCTGCCTCGTGCAATGCCACCACTACGTCATTGAGCCCGCTTTCGCCTAAATCACGCGCGCAACTACAACAACGTTTTCAGGTCGAAAGCAAATACTCTCTATGCTGCTGAAGGCGTAGAGTTATCGGCAGAAGATTTCAGCGTTTTATTTTGATGCACTGCGCGTGACGTAGAGCGATTTTCCGCTCGCGCATATTTGGTATGTTTACCTTTGTCGGTGCGTAATGAGTATAAAAACAAACACAAAACAACCGTAAATAGTACTGTGAGAAGCAACATGCGTTAATCCTTTATTTGACATAGTTTGCTAAAGCTTTTGGTTCGATATGGGCACAAGAGCTCTCTTAGAGACTCGTTACAAGTGCGTCAAACATCCTTTGTCATATCTCGCTTTAGTTTAAACTACGTGGTTAAAAAGTCATCAAAAAAATAGTCTTAAAACTCTGTCACTTCCGAAAAAGTGTCAGTGTATACTTCTGAGAAATTACATCTCTCTGTCAACTTGTCGTTTAAATATACAGGTTTTGTCGCACGGTAACGTATCGTAAGTAATACGTTGGAATTAATCTTACTTACCTAGAATGACAGCGTGATGACACGTTACATAAATAAAGATAGAAAACGATATCGGTTTTCGGTATTGATCTTTCGAATGATGAGAACGCCATAGTCTAAAAAATTAGTTAGACTTTAGGTCGAAATTGCATCAATAACTTACATACCTTATTGGTATGCAGCGCAATAGCTGATACCGTTAAGACTCGATCACTTTGGAAGACTGTTTTTTGTGCATGGCGCTGCAATGGGGTGTGTACAAAAAGTAGTCTAATCACACCACAAAACACGACAAGGACTTAATTATGGAAGAGACGCTAACGCTTTTCTCTGCAAGTGATGTTGAACGATACATAAATGAATACGCTATCCCGTGGGGTATTAATATTGCGATGGCAATAGCTATCTATGTTATCGGTAGAATTGTAGTTGGATTTTTGCTGTCTGTATTTAGACGCCTTATGGCGAAATCAAAATACGACAATATGTTGGTGGATTTTTTAGAGTCCATTTTAAGCGCAATTTTAATGCTGTTTGTGATTGTCGCTTCACTCGACCAGTTAGGTGTAGATACCACGTCGCTTGTTGCCATATTAGGTGCAGCTGGTCTGGCGATAGGTTTGTCTCTTCAAGACTCGCTCAAGAACTTCGCTGCTGGCGTTATGCTATTAGTGTTCAAGCCCTTTAAAGCGGGTGATTTTGTTGAGGCAGCAGGAACGGCAGGCTCTATCGTGAAAATTGGTATATTCACAACAACAATGAATACACCTGACAACAAAGAGATTATCGTTCCTAATGGCAATATCTACAGCGGAAACATCACAAACTATTCAGCAAGAGATACGCGACGTGTCGATATGGTAGTTGGCATTGGTTACGACGCAGATCTATTAAAAGCCAAAAATTTGCTTAAGGAAATGATTGCGGAAGATGAGCGCATTTTAGCTGAACCAGCAGCAACGGTGGCAGTATCTGAGCTCGCTGACAGTAGCGTGAACTTTGTGGTTCGTCCATGGGTCAAGTCTTCTGATTTCTGGGGCGTTAAATTCGATTTTACTGAAAAAGTGAAGCTGCGTTTTGACGAAGCGGGTATCTCTATTCCATTCCCTCAAATGGACGTACACCTTCATAAAACAGACAGCGAATAACAAGCAAAAACGCCGCGAAATGCGGCGTTTTTTTTAAGTAAATTAGGCGTGTTCTAACAGCTGAAATCAGGTTTGGGCTGGAAAACCACCGCGCTAGCTTTTACAACTTGGTCTCGCGCCACTTGCTTGGTAACTGGCAAACGCATTTGGCATATTGTTCTGTAAGTTATCAATACGTGTTTGTGGAGCAGGGTGCGTTGATAATAACTCCATCGACCTGTTTGTGCCGCTCGCCGCTTCCATGTTCTGCCATAAGTTGACCGACTGTCTTGGGTCGAATCCTGATTTAGCCATCAAGTCTAACCCGATAACGTCAGCTTCTGATTCATGAGAACGACTGTATGGCAATTGAACACCAACCTGCACGCCTAAACCGATAGCGGCCATTATTGGACCTGACTGAGATACTTCATTGGCCTCGAGCACTTGGCCAACGGCCTGAGTGCCAATGTTGATAAGCGTTGATTGAGACATGCGCTCATTGCCATGGTGCGCAATAACATGACCTACCTCATGACCGATAACGGCAGCGAGTTGGTGTTGGTTTTCAGCAACATTGAGAAGCCCTGTGTATACACCAATTTTTCCTCCAGGCAGTGCAAACGCGTTTACTTGTTCATCGTCAAATACAACCACTTCCCATTGTCCGTCGAATACCGAAGCTGGAACTTGGGCAGTTATCGCGTTGGCAACACATTCTACATAGCTATTTTGCACGCGCTTACTAGACACTTTTAGCTCTTCTTTCATACTCGAAAATGCTTGGTCGCCCATTTGTGAAAGCTGACTTTCTGAGTAAAGGAGTACCTGGTTCCTACCAGTTGGTGACGTGGCACATCCTACAAGGGCAAGTGTTGCGGCGAGCACAGCCGAAGCGGTGAATGTCATTTTCATAGTAGTTCCTTTTTGCAGGCTTTAAAGCCGTTGTCTCGTTGCTATTGGTAGGATAAATCAACAATTCAAATAAATCATGCTTAATCTAATTGTTGCGCCAACTTTGTCAAACGCGATTATGCCTGGCGTTAAGTTACCGTTCATTTTATCTCTCGTAACATACTTCCATCATCAAACGGCGTTAACTTACTACTGGAATTTTCGTCATGAAAACATGTCGCCCTTCTTTACAAAAAACATGCATTACCTACTTAAACCTTTTGCTTTTAATCGCCGCGTCGACATTACTGTCTGCGTGCACTTCTACAGGTGAAATACCCAATAGTGAACGCAATCAATTTGTCACTATGTTTTACGCCACAGTCGCAGATGTTTCACCCATAAAATTTGAGTCGCATGCCGAAGAGGCTGCTGCAATGGGAGCTGTTGAAGGTGCTCTGTGGAACTTTGGCGAAGATGAAATGCTCTTTTCTGCGCTGTTCGGTGCGGTGTTTAGCGGGATGGCGGTATCAATTATGGAAGGGGATCTTAACGGCTTGGAAGTGGGCTTACAGGCTGTAGATGGAGACTACGTGATTGTAACAACTGAGCAAGATGATATTTCAGTGGGTGATTGCGTGAGCGTTAGAGTGGGGGGCGAAGTGCAGCTTTTTCATGTACACCCTGATTACTGCACAAGCGTTTATTAAAGGTGCAATATTTCACTAGCTGCTTACGATACCTATGATGCTGTTTCATGACAGAACTGTGACAGCATGTGGATAGAGGGATAAAGCTGCGAATTGAGATTGATTTGGAGTCTAGATTCCACGCGCCTCAGCCATACATTTGATACGTTTTGCCAAATTAATATTTGTGTCATAAACTGGTCCTAATTTATACATAGAAGTTAAATGATTTTTCTGGTGTACTGGCGTTCAATACGAAACGTCTTCCCATGATAGTTCGGCGGTGTCGATATCAATGAAGCTTTTGTTTGAAAACCAATAGACGTACGACACTTATATAAAAAGGAAAGCAAATGGCAGTGCGTAATAAATTTAAAGTAGGGTTACTCGCATTTTTAGTATCAGCAGCACTTACAGGCTGTGGTCTGGACGGCGACGACGGTGCACAGGGTGAGACCTATGCGCAAGGTCCTCAAGGTGAGCAAGGTGAGGCGGGTACTGACGGTTCTGATGGCGCAGATGCATCAATTGGCATCGCAATGGATGTTGTAGGCCGTGCGTTTTTGGGCAACCAAACAGCCGCTGAAATTGTGCAGTATCACGCAGCGTCCAACACCATTTATGCTACTAATGGTGAAACTAATACAATCGCTATAATCCCTGCTTCAAGTATCACAACTGCTACCATGGCAGACCCAATCAATACTACTTCATTGACTACGTCAACAATCAGCCTTCCTGCTGATTTAAATGGCGTTGCATTGGGCAGTGTTACCAGCATTGCTATTAACGGTGACCTAATGGCGGTTGCGGTACCAGCAAGCGTTAAAACTGACAATGGTTACGTGCTGTTTTACGAAGGTGTAGACAGTTCTGCGCCTGTTTTCCTTGACTCTGTTGAAGTAGGTGCGTTGCCAGATATGGTTACGTTCACACCAGATGGTGGCAAAGTGTTGGTTGCTAACGAAGGTGAGCCGTCTGACGATTATACCGTTGACCCAGTTGGCTCGGTGACAGTTATCAACATTTTAGCAAGTGGTGAGCCAGAAGAGACTGGCACTACGGTAGGTTTCTCTGCATTCAACGGCATGGAAGCTGACTTAATGGCGCAGGGCGTCATGTTCCCAAATCCAGCTTAGTCGTACAATTAACGGTACCGCTATTACCGCTTCAGTGGCTCAGGACTTAGAGCCAGAGTACATTACAGCAACTAACGATGTTGCCTATGTAAGCTTACAAGAAAACAATGGTCTAGCTGTAATCGACCTTGAAGACTTAAGCGTTCAAGTTGTAGGCCTTGGTGCTAAATCATGGGCGGGCCTAAATATCGACGTGCAGGAAGACGGCACAGTTAGCTTTGGTCAATACACAGGGCTATACGGCGTGTACCAGCCTGACACAATTGCAAACTTCACGTGGAAAGACGCTACTTTCGTTGTTACGGCAAACGAGGGGGATGCGCGTGAATATTTCTTCAGTGCAGCGGACGAAGCGGCATGTATTGCAGCTGGTGGTTTAGAATTTGACGCTGATGATGGTTGTTTAGCGTACACTGATGAAGTGAAGGTTGAAGACCTGACAGCTGAAGCAAATTCTGATTTGGCAATGCTTCAGGCGAACGGTGAAGCCGATGATTTGCGCGTGACTACAGCGATGGGCGACGCGGATGGTGACGGCGAGTACGACGCAGCCTATGCCTATGGTGCACGTTCTTTCACTATTTGGGATCAAAATGGGTTAGTTGTCTACGATTCGGGTGATGACTTTGAGCGTATTACCGCGTCTGTTCATGGTGCACAGTTCAACAACGGTGACGATGAGAATGAAGGCGACTCTCGCTCTGAAAACAAAGGTCCTGAGCCAGAAGCTTTGACCGTTGGTCAAGTGGGTGATCGCACTTATGCGTTCATCGGCACAGAGCGCATGGGCGGTATCTTTGTTTATGATGTTACTAACCCTTACGACGTGCAGTTCGCAGAATATGTTATCAATAGAGACCTTACTGAAGGGCTAACTGCTGATGACGTTATTGGCGACTTGGCTCCAGAAAGTTTGGTGTTTGTTGCAGCTGAAAATAGCCCTAGCGGTGTTCCGCTTCTAATCGTTGGTAGTGAAGTAAGTGGCACAGTGACGGTTTGGCAGATTAATCAGCTTTAAACGTAAATATAAGGCCGATTGGCAAAGTTAAATTTGCTAACTTCTGGCTAATACAAAAAACCGCCTTTCGGCGGTTTTTTTGTGCCTGATTTGCCCATGCTATTTGGTAGTTTTTCTTGCCACTAGCATTGTTAATGGTGTGTTGTGATAGTTACAGCGCTACGTCTTTGAGGTAAGCTATAGAAATGAAGAAGATCCATTAAGACGAATGCTCTATGTGGATTGAAAAAGGGATGGACGGAAACGTTCAAGACCATGAAAGGCCCCAGTTAGCAAGAAGGTAAATAGCCGTTCGAAGCTTGTACCTTTGTCTATTATGTACTGATGGCCGCTCTAACGATTAAAGAACAGAGAATGCGTATGTCTCAACAAGTAGTGATAAGTGGCGTGGGTGTATGGCACCCTGAAGAGAGCATAACTAACGAAGAGTTAGTCAGCAGTTATAACGCTTACGTCGATAAGTTTAATGAAGAGAACAAGCAGCAGATAGAAGCGGGCGATGTTACCGCGCTACCGTACTCAAGTGCTGAATTTATTGAAAAGGCGTCTGGCATTAAGAGCCGCTACATCTATCAAAAAGAAGGTGCATTAGATATTGGTAGAATGAAACCAAAAATTGCACCTCGTCAAGATGATGAGCTTTCCCATCAGGCTGAAATTGCAGTGAAAGCGGCAAAGCTAGCATTGGCTTCTGCTAACGTGCAGGCACAAGATATTGATGCCGTTATTGTGTCATGTGCCTATACACAGCGCGCGTATCCAGCCATTGCTATTGAAGTGCAAGAAGCACTTAATATCGAAGGCTTCGGTTTTGATATGCTAGTGGCGTGCTCTGCGGCGACTTTTGGCATGCATCGCGCCTACGAAATGCTGTGTGCAAACAACGCAAAACGCGTGCTTGTGATTAATCCTGAATTAGTATCACCACAAATTAACTATGCAGATAGAGACAGCCACTTTATCTTCGGCGACGTCGCAACCGCTACCGTGATGGAGCTTGCTGAGACGGCGCAAAGCAAGCACGTTTATGACGTGCTAAGTACGAAAGCCTTGACCAAATTCTCGAACAATATTCGTTCAAATTTTGGTTACATGACTCGCGCTGAAGATGTTGACCCGTATGGGCCTGACAAGCTTTTCCATCAAGCCGGAAGAAAAGTGTTTAAAGAAGTCTGCCCGCTCGCTGCTGCACATATTGAGGCGCACCTAGCAAGTCACGACATAACGCCGGAAGGTGTAAAGCGTTGGTGGCTGCACCAAGCAAACATCAATATGAATACGCTGATTTGTAAGCGACTTCTAGGCCGTGATGCAACGCGAGAAGAAGCACCTATTGTGCTTGATGAATATGCAAATACCGCGTCGGCGGGTTCCGTGATTGCCTTTGGCCTTAATCATGAAGACTTAGTGTCAGGAGACATCGGCGTGTTGTGCTCTTTTGGCGCTGGGTATTCAATCGGCTCTTTGGTTATCAAAAAGCGATAGTCAATACAAATGGCGTGTGTACAACGCACGCCGACTAACCAGAACGCGCTGCCGTGCATAAGGTGCATAGGCCCTTAACAATAACGATAAAAAAGGGTGGTTTTTAAGGATGATATCTGACGTGGGCTATGCGCTTAATAGCCTAGCGCATTTAGCATTATTGTTGTTGCTGTTTACTGTCAAAAAACCAGGCGTTGCCAAACATTTTTTAGTGCTGGCATCGGCAGCGACATTCGTTTGGTCAACCAGCCTCGTTACCTTTTTGTTTGGGCCTATATCGTTAAGCTCACTTCTGAGTATTGATGTTTTCAAGCAAATGGCATGGCTGCTTTTCCTAGCAGGGTGTATTCAGACAGATTTTAAAAGCTTTTGGGATGTAATCCGCAAACCCGCTACGCTTGTCATTATTGCCCCCGCACTTGTTGCCTTGTTTGCCCCCTATCTCTTGCCAATAAACCCATCTTGGAGCTTCTTAGCGCTTATCGTGTTGTCGCTGGAGGTACTTGTTTTATTGGAAGTAGTTTACCGTCAAGCTGGTCAAGAGCAGTGGGCATTCAAACCACTTATTATATACCTTGGCGCAACAAACCTTTTTGAGTTCGTGACTTATGCAAATGCAACCATGGTTAATCAGGTTGAAATTGGGTATATCGCTGCGAGAGGCTATATATACTTTTTCTTAATGCCTCTGTTGGTCATTGCTATTCGCCGAATTCGCCACTGGGGAGTCGACATATTTGTGTCTCGTGATGTGGTATTGCATAGCTCACTTTTGTTGGTGGCAGGTGGCTACTTGTTTGTGATGGCGCTGGTTGGCTACGCGGTGAATTATCTCGGAGGTAATTGGGGAGCAACCGTACAAATCATACTTGTCGTCATGTCTTTTGCGCTGTTAGCAACGGTCTTTTTGTCGACGGGTTTTCGCACAAAAATTAAAGTATTCATCACAAAGCATTTCTTTGCTAACCAATTTGACTATCGTGTCGAGTGGGTAAAATTAACCAAGTGGCTAACGCATGCTTAGGTGACCGTTCATCTGATGTCTACTACGCGGGTCTTACCGGTATGTTAAATGCCATTCAGTACGAGTCGGGGTTACTTTTCAAAGTAACCAACAAGGAGATTGAATGCATAGCCACGTCATCAAACCAAAAAGATGCGTTGTCTGACGATGTTGAGGAAGTGCTTTCTACCCTTGCTACTTATACGCAGCAGAACGGTTGGATAGTCGATACTGATGCGTATTTAGTAAAGCCATTTGATTACAACGGACTGAAGCTTGATAGAAACGTGCTGAAATCTTGGCAGTACCAACTCTTCATCCCTTTTATGAAGGATGGAGGGCTGTGGGGATTTGCAATTCTCTCTGCAGGCGATAAAGAAAAAGTAAGCTTGAACTGGGAAGTAAAAGATTACCTTAACGCGGTCTCAGAGCAAGTGGGCACGTACATGCAGCATCATGAAGCTGCCCAGGTTGTGGCGGAAAATGCCCAGTTCGCAGCGTTCAACCGTATGTCAGCGTTCGTCCTTCACGATTTAAAAAATGTATTAGCGCAAGTCGACTTGATCCTAGCTAATGCACAGCAACACAAGCACAATCCAGAGTTCATTGACGATACATTCGAGACTTTGGAACACACCAAAGCAAGAATGGAAAAAATGTTGAAGCAGTTGACAGATAAGAAAGCGATTGAAGAGGGCGTTAACTCAGAATTTATGCTTTCAGAGATTGCCAATGATGTTGTGTCGAATCGCTGCTCTGCACTTAGTCCAATGCCACGCGTTCACATTGCCACTGAAGAATCTGTCACGGTGGATAGAGAAAAAGTGGCGAATGTGCTTTATCATTTGATCAGTAATGCGCAACAAGCGACAGCTGATGACGGTGTGGTAGATGTTATTATTAGTCTTGATAAAGATAACCATACTCAGCTGGTGATGATAGAAGACAACGGAATAGGCATGGACAAACAGTTTATCGAGGAGCGTTTGTTTAAGCCCTTTGACACGACAAAGGGCAACGCTTAGCATGGGAATTGGTGCGTATGATGCTAAAACGTATATCGAATCGATTGGCGGAAAGCTTTCGGTAATGAGCGAGCCAGGACGTGGCAGTTGTTTTACATTGCATTTCCCTCTAGGGTAATGGTGTTGAACGCAGGTGTTGTTTGATGGATGAAGTTGAAAAATAGGATTATAAGAAAATGACTGATACCGTTTTGGTAGTAGATGATGATTTAGGTATCCAAAAACAATTGAAATGGAGCCTAACCGATTACAATGTTGTTTTTGCGGACGATCATTCTTCTGCCATTGCGCAACTGCGCCGATTTGAGCCTAAAGTGGTAACCCTTGATTTGGGACTGCCTCCAGATCCTGCAAATGCATCAGAAGGGCTAAGAATTCTTCAAGACATCATCTCTTTAGCGCCGCGTACGAAAGTCATTGTTGTAACCGGGAACAATGACAAGCAAAACGCACTTAAGGCCATAGACTTCGGTGCGTATGACTTTTACCAGAAACCCATCGACTCAGATACGATAAAACTGCTTGTTAACCGAGCGCTAAACTTAGCCAAGTTAGAGCACGAAAACAACATCCTTGCCCGCACACGTACTGGCATGTCGCGTATAGTTGGCAATAGCGAGGCAATTCAAAAAGTCGTTCGACGAGCTGAAAAAATTGCTAATACTGACATTAGCACGTTACTGCTTGGCGAAAGTGGTACGGGTAAAGAAGTGTTTGCGAGAAGTATTCACGAACACAGCCCAAGAAAAGATAAACCCTTTGTTGCCATTAACTGTGCATCTATTCCTGAAAATTTGCTTGAGAGTGAGCTTTTTGGTTATGAGAAGGGGGCGTTTACCGGGGCCAACAAGACAACAATGGGTAAAATTGAAACCGCACAGGGCGGAACCTTGTTTCTTGATGAAATAGGTGACATGCCCATTGGCTTGCAAGCCAAAATGCTTCGTTTCCTGCAAGAGCGGGTGATTGAGCGTGTGGGGGAAGGGCGGAAATACCTGTTGATATTCGTGTTATCTGTGCCACACACCGCGACTTACAGTCAATGGTTGCAGAGGAAACGTTTAGGGAAGATTTGTATTATCGTGTGGGGGAGATGCCAATAATGATCCCGCCATTAAGAGAGCGAGATCAAGACATAGTCTTACTGGCCCGTACATTCTTAAACGTGTATCGAGAAGAGTTTAAGGCAAAAGCAAAAAGCTTTTCAGAGTCCGCAGTCAATGCCATGCTTGCGCACAAATGGCCAGGCAATATTCGTGAAATGCAAAATAAGCTCAAGTCAGCGGTAATTATGGCCGAGGGCAGCGTTATTCAGCCTGACGATTTAGGGTTGATGCCAGTTGATACTTCAGGTGAACCTGAGACATTAAACTTGCGTGAAGTCCGTGAAATTGCAGAAAGTCGAGCAATTCGCCGGGCGTATCAAACAGCAGAAAAAAATATGTCAAAGACGGCCGAGTTGTTAGGGGTAACACGACCTACACTCTATTCACTTATTGATAAATACCATATGGAAGATATCAAAAATAGCGACTAGCGAAGTGCTATAGCCCAAACTGACAATGAGGTGTTGATAATGCATCGTGGCCGTTAAAGGCCACTTCAACATTCACATTCTCTTGCTCGTCTTCGATAAACATAAGCTGGCCACATATATTACACATGTGATGTGTTTCGCCATTGGCCACATGAAGTGTAGCAAGCGCTGAAGGAGCACAGTCTATAACGAGTGCGGCTTTCTTTATATTAAGACGCAAAGCTTGGTTATCTGAGTTTGCAATACTCTCTTTATCAGCATCGAATTCATCTAGGTGATCGACCTCAAATTGTACTGCCTGACAATGACAACTGCCTTTGTACATTTTACTGCTCCTCACTATGATCTGGCCACGTAATGCTTGCCACATTATTAAAGGAAGTGGCGATTCTTGAACTAGGGAAATGGAACTTAACGTCCATTGGTGTGAGAGACCCTCTGTGCTCATCATAGGTTTCAATCACACCTACCCATCCATCTCTACCTGATAGTTTTGCAGCATATAGCGCATAATCGATGACGGTAAAGGTTCGCTCCCACGCGGCATCGAAACTCTCCATTTTCTCAGGAGGGAGTAAAGAAAAACCAATGCTGCACGTAATGCTAATGGGTGATTGAGTATCAATGTCAAAGGGCGTGCTGGCCACCATTTCTCGGCAACGCTCAGCCAGCAAAGGAAGTTCCTCTCGGCTAGAATGTCGACAGACCACCAAGAACTCTTCACCCCCCAACGAATGATGAGATCCGTTTGTCTGAAAACTTCCTTTAAGATTTGTGCGAATGCGGCAAGAACTTTGTCGCCTGCGATATGACCATAGTCGTCATTGATGCGCTTAAAATGATCAATGTCTATCAGCAAGCATAGTAAATCTTGCTTGAGCGCGTGTTTGTCCTTAGGTTGATTGATAGCAAACTGACTGCGTCTGAGCTCACCAGGAAGGTGTGCCTCTAGGTAGTGTCTGTTGTACAAACCCGTGAGAGGGTCTCTTAGGCTGACTTCTTCTAGCGTTTTATAGGCGCGTTCAAGCTCATCATTTTTCTCTTGTAGTGTCAGTGTTTGTTGTCTTACTTCACGCCGTAAAATGATAGTTTGCTGTCGTTGTTTAAATCTACTCCATACCAAGAACATCATCAGTAGACCAGCAAGGGTGATGCTCCAAATCAGGGTCGTTCTCAAGTTTTCCTGTTCAGCTTGAGCGAGCGCCAATTTTTTCGATTCGGCAAGTTTTTCAAGTGCTCTTGACTGACGTACAAGTTCAATTTCTGCTTGAAGTCCTTCGATAGCAGTCTTACTTTGAGAGTCCATTAAGGCCTCTCGCAATTGTTGGATCACAGATTGAATATCTAGCGCCTTTTTAAATTCACCTTGTGACACGAAAGCGCTTAATTGAATAGAAAGGAAGCTTAGTTGACCACGTATATCTCTGTTTTTTCTCGCGGCTATTGTCCCCATTCGCGCCTGCGAGAGCGCTTGCTCAAAGTCTTGCTCCTTAACGTAGGCTTGTGCCAATGCCAGCCTTCCTTCTTTCACCAACTTGGCTTGACCTGATGAAATGGCAAAGTGCATGGCTTCTTGCAGTAACTCAATCCCCTTTCTAACATCACCAGTTTCTATCAAGGCCTTTCCCATAAGGATATTGGCTTCTGCGATACCGCCCTCATCATTGGCAGCAAGTAGAAAATCTAGGCCATTTGCGATAGAAGCTACAGCGTTATCGGTTTGGCCATTTTTCAGCTGCAAAGCACCAAGGCGGGATTTGGCCATCCCAAGCAAGCGCTTGTCTTTTGAAGACTGTCCTACTGTGTCAAATGCATCTTTATAGTACGTATGTGCAAGGCTGGTCTGGTTAAGCAAACTATATATATCGCCAATTCTTAGTAAACTAACGCCCGCTAAGGTTGCCTCACTAGATTCCCTAAAGAACTGGAGAGCTTGCTTCAATGTGTCCAGGGCTGCTTCTATATCCCCTTGCTCCTGTTGGACAGTGCCAAGTTCCAAGTTGAGTTTTGCTTTTAACAGCTCATTGTGTTGAATTTGGGCAATAGAAAGTGCACGTCTGATATATGATAGTGCCGTTGTGTAATTGGAGAGTTGGCGCTCTGATACAGCAAGGTAATATAACGTAGTGCCCATTTCACCCAAATTACCTTGAGTGGTAAAACCTTCGAGTGCTGCACTAAAAATTGCCTTGGAGACCTCAAAACGTGAGGCTTGCTGAAGGAGTAGGCCGAGTTCGATAAACGTCTCTTGTGACAGCGACTCTTTTTGTAATGCTTGCTCAAGCATTAGCATCGCTTTGTTATCTGCGTCATCGTAACGCTTTGCCGCGAGAAGATTTTTAACGACAGTATAATCGCCGTAGGCGTGCTCATCTCCCGAGGCTGTTGAAGTCCAAAGCATAGACGAAGCAAAAAGCCATAGAAGTACACACAACGTACTTACTCCTTTTTCGCTCATCAGCTTCTATCTCCTTTGCACCACGATTAATCGGGAAGAGCTGCTCTTCTGCATGGTAACTGGCTACAGCCGTATGTCCACCACACACGCTCTCTAGCGCTCATAATAGCGATTGCAAACCAATTGTGAAGATAAATACGAAGGTAAATGGTATGTATTTTTATACTTTAGTCTAAAGGCTGAAGAGAAGGGGAATATCCCCTTCTCTCACGTATGCTCTAGGTTACAGATTTTTATAGTTTTCTTGGATCCATTCTCGGATTAACGCCGAGCGCGAAGTTTCACTTTCTTCAGCCAGAATAGCGAGTTTTTCTATACAGTCTGGGGTAAGCGTAAATGTTGCATGGCGCATAGTTTGCGATTTTTGCGGCTTTCGCAGCGGTACAACGCGACTTTGCGTATCACAACCAGTATGTGTTACTGGGTCAACACTAACAGTGCGTCTGTCCTGCTGGCCCTGCGCATACAACAGGGCATCGTCAATGAACGACTCGACACTGCGCAGTGCAGGCTTAGCTAAAGGCTTCGACTTTTTGAGGTTGAGCAAACTCATACGCGTCCTCCTCTTTACCCGCCAAGAGCTCTTCAAATAACGTACGAATTTCTGCCGCAGCCTTGCCCTCTGGTTCACTCTCAATAACTGACTTACCGGATTCTTCAGAGTCGTCATACATATTGCGACTAAATGTCACTGCGTTAAGCACAGGAATACCAAATGAACGGCATACCTCTTTCGCTTCTAAAATTCGGTTTGCTAAACTTGGTAAAGAAGGACACTGCGTTATCACAAATGCCGCGTTCATCTTTGGGTTGACCATTTTACAAGTAGAAAGGATATCTTCCATGTGCGGAACCGTTTTAAGATCTCGACGTTTGGGGCGCAGCGGTATGAGAATATGGTCTGCAACGGCCATTGAGGAACGAAGTGCAAGGTTATCTTGTCCACCACAGTCAATCACGACATAGTCGTAATACTGGCGAAGGCTTAGCAGCTCGTTGCGAATTTTTCCATATAACTGCACACAGTTAATCTCAGCTAAACGAGGGTCCGCTTTGCGTTCTTGGATCCAATCTGACGTCGTTCGTTGAGGATCGCAGTCAACCATAAGTACTTTAGCGCCTTTTTCAGTGCGCAAATACACGGCAATATTTTGTGCAAGACAGCTTTTTCCGCTTCCACCTTTTTCACCACCAACCAAAATAATCATGGCGTTAACCCTCAACGTTACTATCAATACCATTGCTACGCGATAGACTTACTTTCTATGATCTATCGGTAGTTTTAATTATTAAAAAGGATAGGTACTACAAGCAAAGTGTTCAGCATCAAATTCAATATTAACGAATGTACAGTGATACCTATTGATTTGTGTTTGGACACAATCTAGTCTTTAAAACTAATACTCAAACCGAATAAGAGGTTGTTATGACAGAAGCGCGTTTTACGTCAAAAGAAGGTCAAAAAGTACCGAGTGTTTCATTCCCTTGCCGCGAGGGAGAAAGCTGGGTGACAAAAACAACAGATGAGATTTTTACCTACCGAAATGTCGTTGTTTTTTCGCTACCAGGCGCATTTACGCCAACGTGTTCATCAACGCATTTGCCTCGTTACAATGCTTTGGCTAAGAAATTTGAAAAGCACGGCATTGATGAAATTGTATGTGTATCGGTCAACGATACGTTTGTTATGAACGCGTGGGCTGCAGATCAAGAAGCCGACAACATCACGGTTATTCCAGATGGAAACGGTGAATTTACCGATGGCATGGGTATGTTGGTTGATAAGGCCGAACTTGGTTTTGGCAAGCGTAGCTGGCGCTACTCTATGCTAGTGAAAGACGGTGTAGTCGAGAAGATGTTTATCGAGCCAGATGTGCCGGGTGACCCATTTGAGGTATCAGATGCTGACACCATGCTCGCTTATATTGCCCCTGAGGAAGAATCAAAAGCGCCAGTTTCGATCATTACCAAGCCAGGTTGCCCATACTGTGCCAAGGCGAAAACGTTATTGGGAGAAAAAGGGTACGAGTTTGAAGAAATTGTGCTTGGCAAAGATGCATCGCTGACAAGCTTAACGGCAATAAGCGGGCGTGAGACAGTACCTCAGGTATTCATAGGCGGTAAACATATTGGCGGTTCAGACGACTTAGAAGCATTTTTGGCTTAAGCCTAAGCGCATGCGTTGTTTTAATCAATAACGCCTCACCTCGAAAAATGACGGGAGCATGCTATTATGCTCCCGTTTTTTATTTCCGTTCGGAGAATAATGGTGTCATTTAAGTTCGTTGCCCAGTGTGTTGTTGGTCTTGTATCGGTGTTTGTCATAAACACAGCGCTAGCTCAATCGAAGAGTGTTTCAGAGTCTAACGCGCGCTTCAAATCCTTATATGAGTCAGAGTGGGGAAGCGTACAACCGTGTCGTGAGACCGCTCTGAATAAGTTTGGTGTGTGCAGTAACGTTTTGCGCAATGAAGGTAATGCGCCATTTATATTAAATAATCCATCGAGTAAAAAGGTCGCAGTGCTTATTCATGGTTTGAGCGATTCACCGTTCTTCATGCGAGAGATTGCTCATGTTTTGTTTGATGAAGGCTTTACGGTTATTGTTCCGCTATTACCGGGGCACGGTAAACGTGACGCTGATGATGATATGTCGGATTGGGACCTCGCTGAGCGCTGGCAGTCTCATGTTGATGACGTTATTTCAATTGCAAGCGATATGGGCGATACCTTGATTGTTGGTGGCTTCTCTACGGGGGGAGCCCTTGCGGTGGAACATTACTTGGACCAAGGTGAAGGTATCGACGGTCTTATGTTGTTTTCAGGTGCTTTAGCTTTGTCAGAAAATGCCGAGGGCATGTCGCGTATTTGGGGCATTAAACTATTGGCAAGAATTGTTGATGGTACCTACGAAACACATGGCCCAAATCCCTTCAAATATCCCAATGTGGCTGGCTTTGCAGGGCTTGAACTAATGGACCTTATTAATACCGTGAGGGAAAAGTTTGAAGATGGGCAGCAAATAGAGGTGCCGCTGTTTGCTGCGCACTCACAAGCAGATGCGACCACGCCTATTTATGGCGTCGAAAATGCGATGGAGCAAAGCAAGGGGCCAAATTCATTTTTTGTTATCGATGAATCCTATGCGTTATGCCACGCTGATGTTGTGGTAAACAGTAAACTTTTGCGTGACATGAAGTTCAACGCAAACATGGTGAACCAGCAAGAAGACTGTGCAGTACCTCAAGCCAACCCTCTTTTCTCAACCATGGAGTTAATGCTGCGCGATTATGTTAAGCAGTTTTGACAGTTTACCAATGCAGGCTCTCGCAGAAGTTAGCGAGTTTATTTACTCTGTGGCTTCATGGCGCTATGCTTAAGCGATGAACGCATTTATGAATTACGGCTTGAGCCAAAACACACGGAGCAGAAATGGCACACAATTATCTGCGCTGTTTTTCGTGCTATTTGTCGCGATCATGGTACAAAGTGTATCGCAAGCGCGTGCTGTAACCTTCATTCATTCCCATTCCTCTGTATCGCTATCAACCCTTCAATCAACGGCAGACTCAGCCTCAGACACGTCGCGCGTCTCAGAGCCGGGCGAGGGATGTGCTCATCACAATGCATCATCGAACTCCAAGGGGAATTCTTCGTCGCTAAAAGGCGTCGATGCAAATTCAATCGCACCCCCTGACATGACTCATATGGCATCAACGATGGATTGCTGTGGTGAAGACTGTCAATGCAGTGCCGAACATTGTTTCAATTCCAGCGGCGTAGCGTTAATCAACCCGCTGTTTCAATCCCACGTTACCAAGACGCGCACTGCGGCATTGCAAAAGCCAATTGGTCAGCGTTCACGACTTACTTTCAAGCAATTCCGCCCACCCAAAACGCAGCTAACAGCATAGATCTATCTTGTGTTCTTGCGGTGTTTAAGCACTGCAATGCTTAACACAGCTAACTTAGTGTAAGAGATGCCTAGCGAACTGTTGCCAATGTAATTGGGCTTCGCTTTCGTGTCTCAATCAGAATCTTCCGTGCAGGCCTTTAATACTAAGTGTATTGAACTTGCAAAATGAACAGTGATGATATTATGAATTGCGTTAATTTTTCGCGCGCCATCAGTGCTGTAAGGGTCAAAACGACAAGTACCCTAGCCGTGTTGGCTTTGTTTTCCTTCAATTCGGTTTCTGCAGAGTTGTCGTTGCAGCAAGCTCAGGAACTTGCCATTGCGAATGACCCTCTTCTCAAAGGTAATAATTACCGTCAGCAGGCGCTTAGAAGTGACCAAACTGCTTCAGATTTTTGGGCAAATCCTCAGCTTTCAACATCAGTACAAAACTTGCCAACTGATGGTTTTTCGCTTAACCAAGAGCCAATGACGCAGGTCAAAATAGGTATTAAACAACAATTGCCAAGGGGAGATGTAAATACATTAAATCGTGAAAAACTCGCCGTTATGGAAAAGGAAATAGATGTAAACACACTGGCAAGAATCGCATGGCTCAAAAAGTCAGTCGCGTTAGTCTGGCTAGATTGGTATAACGCACACGAGCGAGTACGCCTGCTCGAAGAAGAAGAGCGTTTGCTAAAACAGTTGATGGACATAACGGAATCTCGCTACAGCCAAGGACTAGGAAAGGCACAGCAGAGTGATATTTTGCAGGTGCGCCTTGCCCAACTCACCCTTGAAGACAAAAAAACAATTGCTAGTCAGTCATTGGACGAGGCCCATGCCGCACTTTCAGAGTTTTATGGCGCTCCCATTGTCGATGAAATGGCTCCTAATACACTGCGTTTAGATGCTTTAGTTGGGGAAGATGAAAACGCCCTCACAGCGTTTTACAGAATCGTAAGCGACAGTGAGCCATTTACATTGTTTCAACGACACCCAGAGGCGCTTTCTGTTCAAATGAAAACACAAGCGCAGGAGAAGCAGGTAGAGATTGCAAGGGAACAAACCAAGTCGCAATGGAGTGTAGAGGCGAGCTATGGTTACCGACAAGACGCACAAAATGGTACAAGTCGTGCTGATTTTCTCTCTGTGGGTGTTCAGGTAGATTTACCCTATTTCACTCAGCCTAAGCAAAATGCGGATATCGCAGCGGCGCTATCTCGTGTCAACGCACTTAAAACTGACTTTCGTCTTAAAGTAAACGCGCTTGCTTCGCAAGCCGAAGTATTAAAGGCACGTTTATCTTCTTTGATACAGCGAAAGTCACTTTATCAAGGTGGGTTAACCAGTGAAGTTGACGGTCTTGCACAGACGTTACTTACCGCTTACACCTCAGACACCGCTAACTTCAGCGACGTCATTGGCGCGCTTCTTCGTCAAGTTCAAATTCAAGATGTTTTGCTCTCAATTCAAATAGAAGAAGCTAAAACACTGGTGTCTTTGGCCTATTTGTATTTGCCATCTATCGAAACGCAGCCTCAACAACACACAGGAAAGTAGTTATGCCAATTAAATCAACATTTCCTTCAATGGTGGTCGGTGTTTTTCTGGGGACCTTTTTGAGCAGCATTTTATGGTACCTACTTTCAGGGGCTTCAATGAGTCACGATGAAACTGAACGTGAATCACAAAAAAGCAGTGAGCCCTTGTACTGGGTTGCGCCTATGGATGATAGCTATCGCCGAGACAAACCTGGAAAGTCCCCGATGGGAATGGACTTAGTTCCTGTTTACGCAGAAGTGAAGGACAGTAGTGACATGGCACATGGTGGGGCAGGTGTTGTGATGATTTCACCGCAAGTACAGCAAAACATGGGGGTGAAAACTGAAAAAGTGCGTGTGGGAGCGCTTTCACCGCGCATTAAAGTCGCAGGGGCTGTTACCTATGATGAGGACGAAATAATGCATATTCATCCTCGAGTAGAGGGGTGGATAGAGACACTCCATATAAAATCTCAAGGAGAAGAAGTAAAAGCAGGACAACCCTTGTATACGCTTTATTCTCCCGAACTGGTTAATGCACAGGAAGAATACTTACTCGCCCTAAAGCGAAATGATAAACGGCTAATTGATGGGGCTGAGCAGCGACTCAATGCCCTTGCGCTGAATGAGCGTTTAATTGATGACCTGAAGAAAAATAAACGAATATCACAGACCGTAACTTTTAATGCTCCGCAATCGGGAGTTGTAGAAGCCTTGGCAATCCGCGAGGGTTTTTTTGTTCAGCCTGGCACGACCATAATGAGCATTGCAAAGATAAAACGCGTGTGGGTACAGGCTGAGGTACCAAGTACCTATGCTTAGGTATGATAGGCCTAGGTGATCATACTGAAATTAGTATTGAAAGTTTGCCACAGCAGGTCTATCGAGGTGACGTTGATTATATCTATCCATCACTATCTATGCCCACGCGAACGCTTAAGGTGCGCATTGCTCTTGCTAACCCCAACGATCAACTCAAGCCAAACATGTTTGCCACGGTGAATATACGGCCAAAGCAGCAGCAACAAGTATTGCTTGTACCAAAAAGTGCGGTTATCAGAACCGCTACGCGGACATTGGTTGTAGTCAGTGATGGTACGGGGCATTTCAAATCAGTAGAAATCACTTTAGGCGCTCAAGACACAGAGTTTTTTGAAGTGACCAAAGGTCTCCTTCCGGACGATGATGTGGTTGTTTCTGCACAGTTTCTGATCGATGCAGAGTCATCAAAAGACAGTGATTTCACTCGCATGCGAGCGCCAGATAATCAAGCAACAACGACAGGGAAAATTGAGGAAAAATCTGTTGGTGAGGATAATATTGCTGTATTTACAATAGCGCGAGGCCCAATAGAGAAATGGGGAAGGGGGCCTGCAACCATGTCTTTCGTACTTTCTCCCCACATCGACGCAACGCAATTCAATATTGGTACGCAGGTTCGTTTCACCTTTGTTACTGGCGAATCATTTACGATTGTCGATATGCAACCTATTGACGAAGAGGTTATGGATTCACATCAGCATCAAATGGGTATGAATCATGATTGAATCAGTAATTAGGTGGTCGGTCACCAACCGCGTAATGGTACTGCTATGCGCAGTCTTTGTCAGTGTTGCTGGAGTATGGGCAGTGAAAAACACGCCCGTCGATGCCATTCCAGATTTATCTGATGTACAAGTTATCGTAAAAGTGAACTACCCAGGCCAGTCACCGCAAGTTGTTGAGGATCAGGTGACTTTCCCTTTGACCTCTGCATTGATGTCGGTGCCGGGCGCAAGGACCGTTAGGGGGTATTCTTTTTTTGGTGATGCGTACGTGTACGTTATCTTTGATGATGATACCGATATGTATTGGGCGAGAAGTCGAGTTCAGGAATACCTGAGTCAAGCTTCGTCAACATTGCCTGAAGGTGTAACACCGCAATTAGGCCCAGATGCTACTGGCGTGGGTTGGGTATATATTTATGCATTGCAAAATGCTCCAGATTCGGCAAATCCACTGGACTTGGGTGAGTTACGCACTTTGCAGGACTGGTTTTTAAAGTTCGAATTACAATCGGTTGAAGGTGTATCAGAAGTGGCCCCTGTGGGAGGAATGGTCAAACAATACCAAGTTGTTATCGACCCTGAAAAGCTACGTGCTTTTGACCTTATTCCCCAAGTTATTGAGGTTGCGTTAAAACGAGGTAACCGCGCAACAGGCGCTTCAGTCATCGAAATGGCTGAGGCGGAATACATAGTAACTGCCCAAAATTACATTGGACAGATAAGCGATATAGAAGCCATTCCTACAGGGCTTATCGAAAATGGTATAAGCGTAACCATTGGTGATGTCGCGAGGGTCATCGAAACGCCATTGATGCGAAGAGGTGTTGCTGAGCTCAATGGTGATGGAGAAGTGGTGGGTGGCATTGTCGTTATGCGTTATGGCGAAAACGCTAAGACAACAATAGACGCCATAAAAGCGAAACTATCGAGTTTGTCGTCGAGCTTACCAGAAGGCGTAAACGTTGTGCCAGTGTACGACCGTTCTACGCTTATCGACAATGCAGTGTCTACACTTTTCGATAAGCTTATCGAAGAGCTCGTTGTGGTAGGGCTTGTGTGTTTGGTGTTTCTATTTCACGTGCGCTCTTCTTTGGTTGCGATGATAAGTCTGCCTATAGGTATTCTAGGGGCGTTTATTGTCATGAAGCTACAAGGGTTGAACGCCAATATCATGTCTTTAGGTGGTATTGCCATTGCCATCGGGGCCATGGTGGATGGGGCTATCGTAGTGGTAGAAAACCTCCACAAACATCTGCACCAACACGCCTTAAACAATGAAAATGCGAATATAACGTCAAAAGTTCGCTGGCAACTAGTGGCTAAATCGACATCTGAGGTTGGTCCAGCCCTATTCTTTTCGTTATTGATCATTACCATTTCTTTCGTTCCCGTCTTCGCATTAGAAGCGCAGGAGGGAAGACTGTTTTCGCCACTGGCTTTTACTAAAACTTATGCAATGGCGGCTGCCGCATTACTTGCTATTACGCTGATCCCGGTTCTGGCGGGCTATTTTGTTAGAGGAAACGTTAGGTCAGAGCAAGACAACCCTATTAACCGAGTACTGGTAGAAGCCTATAAACCCTTGCTTAAAACAACCTTGCGTTATCCTATTCTCACGTTGGTTTGTGCATTGTTGATCTTGCTTTCATCGCTGTGGCCATTAAGCCAGTTAGGCAGCGAATTTATGCCTGAACTCGATGAGGGAGATTTGATGTATATGCCCACTACGTATCCTGGGGTGTCAATCGGGAAGGCAAGAGAGCTACTGCAACAAACAGACAAGCTCATTGCTACGGTACCAGAGGTGAAAAGCGTATTTGGTAAAGTTGGCCGTGCAGAAAGTGCCACTGATCCCGCACCTTTGACCATGATTGAGACTTTTATTCAGCTGAAACCAAAGTCGCAATGGCGCCATGGAATGACTACCTCGAAACTCAAAGATGAGCTCAATGCGCTGGTGCAGTTTCCAGGGCTCACCAATGCATGGGTAATGCCCATTAAAACGCGCATTGATATGTTGGCAACGGGCATTAAGACACCAGTTGGGATCAAAGTTGCAGGGCCTGAGTTAGATGTAATAGCGTCGTTAGGCCAACAGATAGAATCATTACTATCCAATATCGAGCATACGACGTCAGTGTATGCTGAGCGCGTCGTGGGTGGACGCTATATAGACCTTAATGTTTCTGCATCTAAAGCGGCGATGTACGGTATGAGTATTGATGAAGTGCACAACCTAATCGCGACTGCGATAGGGGGAAAAACTGTAACACAAGCTATTCAAGGGCGAGAGCGTTATCCCGTGAGCATGCGTTTTCCTCAAGAATACCGAGATACTCCACAAGCGATGTCGACGTTGCCCTTTGTCACGCCAAGTGGCGCACATATTACCCTTGGCGACGTAGCCGACATTAGCATAGAGGAAGGCCCTGCAGGCATTAAAAGTGAGAATGCTCGCTTGAACGGTTGGATATTCGTGGATATCGACGATAGCGACCTCGGTGGATATGTTGATGAAGCGAAAGCATACTTGCGTGACCACTTAACATTGCCTGCGGGCTACTCGCTTGTTTGGGCTGGCCAATTTGAGTACCTTGAGCGCGCGAAGGCTAGACTGTCTGTGGTGATACCAATTACCTTAGCCATAATAGGCTTACTCTTGTATATGGCATTTAATCGCCTAAGCGATGTCTTGCTGATCCTCGCCACCTTGCCTTTAGCTATGGTGGGCAGTATTTGGTTACTTTACAGTCTTAATTTCAACTTGTCTGTTGCCGTTGGTGTTGGGTTTATTGCCTTAGTAGGCGTGGCAGTAGAAATTGGCGTAATAATGTTAGTCTATTTAAATCAACATATCACTGCTAGTTTACAAGACACAAAGCCACGTAATGAGGCGAACATAAAAAGTGCCATTATTCATGCCGCTGTCATGCGATTGCGCCCTGTAATGATGACATCTTTTTCTATCATTATCGGGCTTTTACCTGTGCTATTTGCTACAGGGACAGGAAGTGAAGTGATGCAGCGAATTGCAGCTCCTATGGTTGGAGGCATGTTAAGCGCATTGCTTTTAACGCTGTTAGTGTTGCCCGCGGCGTACTATTTGTTAGTACGCCGTCAAACAAGTAAGTAAAAATGTTAGTGAGCAGCAGCGTAGTCTTCTACCTGCTGCCAAACGCGAAGTACATTGCCGCTAAGGATTTTTTCTATGTCGTTACGTTGATAACCTCGGTCAAGTAAACCTTGAACAAGATTAGGGAAACTGGCTACGTCTTTAAGGCCAATAGGTAGTGAGTCACCTACACCATCATAGTCAGAACCAATACCCACATGTTCGACGCCAACTAATTTAACGACGTGGTCGATATGGTCTAACACTTCATCTAGCGTCGAATAAGGGTAAGGCACTTCTTTGCGGTAATTCTCGTCAAAGTTTTCAAGTTTTGGGCTATCCTCGCCTTCTTGTTCAATAAGCGCTTTGCGCGCATTAGTAAGTTCTGTACGCCATTGACCTGCGGCTTTTGACACAAAGCTTGAACCAAAGTTGATCATGACTACGCCACCATTTTCACCAAGTTTCTTAATCATGTCATCGTTCATATTGCGCTCGAAACCCGGAGTGAATCGGCGTAATGAGGAATGTGAAGCAATTACCGGAACCTTGGTCAATTCAATAACTTGATAAAATGCAGCGTCAGAAACATGCGAGATATCTAGCATAATACCGATGTTATTCATCTCTGTGACTAAGGTCTTGCCAAACGGGCTCAAGCCTTTCCACTTTCGGCGCAAATCGTAAGAAGAATCGGAGATGTGGTTCGCTTGACTGTGCGCAAGCGTGATGTAGCGAATGCCGCGCTCATAAAAGGCCTTGAGATTATCTAAGCTACCTTGAATAGGGGAGCCATTTTCCATTCCCATTGGCAATGAAATTAAACCTTGTTCAAATTGTGCTTTCACTTGTGAAGGGCTAGTCGCAATTGCAAACTTGTTGGGTGCCCTGGCCACAATTGCTTCAACTGAATCGATAAGCTCATGGGCAAGTTGTGTTGACTCCGGTGAATTATCAAGACTTGCTGGAACATATATGCTCATAAATGGGGCATTTAGGCCACCTTTAACGGCCCGCGGATAATCGAAATCTCCACCGTCAGTCGCCTTAGTCACATCTACCCATTTCTCTTTAACGCGATAAGGTACATCAATATGACCGTCTACAATAATGGTTTCTTGGGCAATGCGCACGGCTTGCTGAGAGGCTGAATATTCTTTCGTTTCTGCTGAGAATGCGGCTGCACTTAACAATGCCGATATAGCCAATGTGCAGGTTGAGAGTGTAAATCGCCCCTTCATAGATAAGTTCCTTATTTTATTTTGAATGTGGATTCTCATTGCGGGTCTTCGTCGCTGGAGTCGCCTAATACCAACAAATATTGCTGAAAAGACTAAAGCAAATTCGCACATGCCACAATATAGGCGACAGCGAAGCAACCCTTAAAACAAACGAATAGTCACGTCGCAGCAGGTCATTTACCTGCACTCTGTGTGAAATCGTATGTTTTTTCAGCGTTTGTGCGTATTCACCTAAATTTTACATTGCAATAAAAATTTAAAACTTGTTATGGTGAAGTGTGCGTGACTTCATTGCGTGAATGCGTAATACTCCTGTGCGCCCCGCCCAGATCCGACCGTGAGCGTCGGTAACAGAAGCGACTCTGTAGGGCCAACGTAATTTTCGTGGTATCCGTTCTCTTTTCATTTTTAACTGATGCCACAGCAAACAAGTATGAGAAATAAATATGGCTATTAATTTTGTACCGCTAGATAAAGAAAAACATAAAGACCTAAAAATTGCGGTAACGTCTTCTTTCAGCTTCGCGAAAAATACTCACCTAGCTGCAGCGTCTATTCGTGAATTTGCACAACTTGCTTCATCAATGCCATTGGTATTCATTGAAGACACTACAGCAAAACGTCACCATGTTGTGACTATGCTTGGACTAGAGCAAGGACAAAACTTGTTCCTAACCGAGCGACAAGTGGCAAGGCCCTCATGTTCCAATGAACATTCTTCGCTATCCATTTGACGTGCGCCCTGACGGTGACAAGCTAGGCGTTTTCATTGACGAAAACACTGAACTGGCATCTGAAGATGGTCAGCCGCTATTCACTGCTGAAGGTGAACCGTCTGAGTTCCTTACCAATCGTCAGCAGTTCCTAAGCGACCTTGCTAACAGCGAAATGCTAACACAGCGCTTTGTTGATAAAGTTGTTGAGTTAGACCTGCTTGATCAAATCCAAATTCGTTTGACATACCAAGACGGCACACAGCGCAACGTGACTGGCATGATGAGCATTAACGAGAAGAAGCTTCTTGAACTACCTGACGATCAAGTACTTGAGCTACATAAGGCGGGTTTCTTGGGCGCTATGTATGCGGTAATGATGTCAGTAGGTCAGCTTAACCGTCTTGTTGAGCTTTCAAACGGCACTGAAAACCCTATTCGTAGCATGCAGCTTTCAGCAGTAAGTGCTCAACCTGCAAGTGAAGAAGCGCCAAGCGCGTAATTCACCATCGCTATGATAAAAAACCCTGCATTTATGTGGGGTTTTTTATTGCCTTTAGATTAGTTCAGATTGCGTCAACTTTCGTTCATAATCTGTTAAGTTTGAATCGCTTATCTTTGTCCCCGTTCCCAACACACTATTTCTAGGACAAGACATGGATATCAAATCAACTTCAATCAAGGCCACGCTGTCTGTACTCTCTATTGCAGCCGCTTCCCTTTTCAGTGTTTCTACTTCTTTTGCTGCTACCCAAAATGAAGTAAATGTTCTTGTATCGGATATCGAAGGCGTTGACGATAATCTTTACAGCGCATCATACACACGATACTTAGATTCGCTTCAAGGAAATTCAGGAGCGTATTTAATAAATCCTTACCTTCAGCGAGTTTCAAGTGTATCTGGCGGTTACGCTAACATCGATGGAATTGATAGTTTCTCTCTTGCTTCTACCTATTATCTCAACAAAGAATGGATGCTTGATATCAGTGGCACACACTCAAGATCCGATAACGACTTTGTAGACACCGACAATACCAATATCAATGTGCAGGTGGGGTATAACGTAACAAGAGAGTGGCAAATTGGCGCAGGTCTAAACTATGCGCGCTACAATGCTGATGGACAATTTGACGATATCATCATCGATGAAAGTGATAACGACACCGCTGCCACTGTCTTTACACGTTATACTACGGTCGGCAAATCAGGTACGGGATGGGATTTACTTGCTACTTACTTTGCAGATGACGAAGATGCGATAGCGGCCAGCGCGCGCTATTTCTTTAGTCCCAAACTAAGCGTTGGTAGCGTATTTAGCTATGCTGACGCACCGAGTGGTTTTGACGATAACAAGACAGCTGGCATAGACGTTGATTATTGGTTCAATGAACAGTTTTCAATTCAGGCGAGCTACTCAAGAAATCTAGATAGTGATATTGACGCGGATGTCGCTAACCTACGAGCAACGTACCGTTTTTAATTCTTTCAGGTTCTTTTAAGCGCGCCGTGTGCGCGCTTTCTTCTTATTTCCAACAGCTTTCTTCGCTTTTCCAATCCTAATGCCGCTCTGGCATATGTTTTTTACCGCCGTTCGTCGATTAATGTCAGCGTCACGTTAAACTTTTTACATGCCTAATCATAGACTTCCTAAAACTACTGTTTATCTAAACAGTATAAGGCCAGTAAATACGCGGCTTTCACGGCACTTTTCTACTTGACAGTGGGGATCATTGATACCTAAACTGTATCTCAGTGGGTAAATGTGGCGAATTGTGGATCAAATCATCATCACTTTGCAGATTAGTACTCAAATAATAAGAAAACCAAGAGCAAATAATAAAAGGCTAGGGGAATGTTCCGCGGCGCTAACGCAATCAATCTGGATACAAAAGGCAGACTGGCTATACCGACGAAGTATCGTCAGTCGCTGCTGGATGATTGTCAGGGACAGCTAGTCTGCACAGTAGATACACAACAAAGTTGTTTGCTACTTTACCCACTTCCCGAATGGGAAGAGATCGAGCTTAAACTCATTAAACTTTCGAGCATGATCCCAGCAGAGCGCCGAATGCAGCGCTTGTTGTTAGGTCACGCATCAGAAGGAGAGATGGACAAAAGCGGGCGTATTCTTATTCCTACTCCACTGCGTGCACACGCAAAACTATCAAAAGAAGTCATGTTGGTTGGTCAGTTAAACAAATTTGAAATTTGGGATGCCGAAGTATGGGCACAACAAATTGAGGTTGATATAGACACCGAACGCAAAGGCGAATTTGAACTTACCGAACGATTACAGGACTTCTCTCTATGACACAGCCGAGTGAATTTAAACATATTTCAGTGTTACTTGACGAGTGCATAGAGGCACTTGCGATTAAGCCTAATGGTATTTATGTTGACGCCACCTTTGGGCGAGGCGGCCACTCTGCACATATCCTTGCTTCACTTGATGACGAGGGGCAACTGATTGCGTTCGACCGCGATCCTCAGGCGATAAAGGCCGCTGAGCGTTTTGCCGATGACAAACGCTTTCGCATTATTCACTCGCCTTTTGGTGATATGGCTGGAGAAATTGAAGCCCTCGGCCTAACTGGCAAAATTGATGGTGTTTTGATGGACTTGGGAGTGTCCTCACCCCAGCTAGATGACGCAGAGCGTGGTTTTAGCTTTTTGCGTGACGGGCCCTTAGACATGCGTATGGACACATCACGCGGTCAAAGCGCTGCGCAATGGCTGGCCAGCGCTGAAGAGCAAGATATCGCACAGGTAATCAAAGAATTTGGCGAGGAGAAGTTCGGCAAACGAATAGCACACGCCATAGTCAATACACGTGAAGAAACGCCTATTACACGTACTGCTCAGTTAGCAAAAATTATCGATGAAGCCGTTCCGGTAAAAGATAAATTTAAACACCCCGCTACTCGCGCATTTCAGGGAATCCGTATTTACATCAATGCTGAGTTAGAGCAACTGCGCGTTGGCCTTAAAGCTGCTACTGAAGTGCTGGCGAAAGAAGGGCGGTTGGCTGTTATCTCATTTCATTCCCTTGAAGATAGGCTCGTAAAGAGATTTATCAAAGAGCAAAGTAAGGGAAAGGCCGTACCGCATAATTTGCCGATAACACAAGCGGAAATAGACGCAGATAAAGTGCTTAAAGCGTTGGGCAAAGCGATTAAACCATCTGAACAGGAGATAGCGAACAATGTTCGCTCTCGCAGTTCCGTGTTGCGGGTGGCAGAAAAGTTATGACCAAGCAGCGCGCTGATAAAGCAAGCACGAATTTCAGTTTACTGCTGATTATTGTTTCAGATTTGACCCGCAACAAGTTGCGGGTTTTGTTGTATTTAATGGTTATTGTAAGCGGTATGGCTGTGATCCTAAGTAGTCATCACAATCGTCAGCAAGTCATAGCACTTGAAGACCTTATGCAAGAAAAAGATGAGCTTGACGTAGAGTGGCGTAATCTGGTGCTTGAACAACGTGCGCTTACCGAGCATAACCGCATTGAGACCTTGGTTGAAAAGCAGTTACAAATGTATCGTCCTACCGCTGACGATGAAGTCGTAGTGAGGTTGAAATGAGCCTGGCTGAATCGTCACAATCATTGAATAAGCCTCAACGTAATATGCGCAGCAAAAAGTCTGGCGCAAAACAAAACGTTACGCCTAGTCTAGTGCACTGGCGCTTTGTCGTCGTTCTTGTCGTCATCATTATGGTTTTTGGTGTACTCGCTTCTCGCGCTGCTTACATCCAAGTGATTGAGCCAGATGAGCTTATTCAACAGGGCGATAGCCGTACCTTACGCACGCGCAATATGCCAACGTATCGCGGATTAATTACTGATAGAAACGGCGTAGAGCTAGCCGTGAGTGTGCCAGTAAGGGCAATTTATGCAGACCCAAAAGTTATTCATGAAAACAATGGCTTTGATGAGCAACGTCGTTGGGAAGCGCTCGCCGACGTATTGCGCCAAGATGTTAATGAGCTAAAAGACAAAGTTGCCAACCCAAAACGACGCTTCGTTTACCTCCAACGCCAAGTGTCGCCAGCCATGGCTCAATACGTTGATAAACTGGATATTCCGGGTATCTACCTGCGCAGAGAAAGTCGTCGTTACTATCCTACCGGAGAAGTGTCGGCGCAGCTTATTGGTGTTACTGACGTTGATGATAGCGGCGTCGAGGGCCTTGAGCGCATGTACGACGAGTGGTTAACGGGTACGCCTGGCACGCGCAAAATTCGTCGTGATGCTAAAGGACGCCAAGTCGAAATTCTTGAAATGAAATCCGGTGAGAAAGCAGGGGATTTACAGCTGTCTATCGACCAGCGTATTCAGGCTTT
Source organism: Alteromonas gracilis (assembly GCF_036870955.2). GTDB lineage: Bacteria > Pseudomonadota > Gammaproteobacteria > Enterobacterales > Alteromonadaceae > Alteromonas > Alteromonas gracilis_A. The sequence continues at coordinate 3,402,564 of NZ_CP145482.2, read as the reverse complement.
GGCGTACAAAGAAATCAAAGAAGCAATGATTTACTATCAATCAAGCTCGGCGTCAGCCATTGTGATTGATGTGAAAACTGGCGACGTACTCGCTATGGTCAATGCGCCTTCATTTAACCCCAATGACCGCAGCAATATTTCCCCTCATCGAATGCGTAATCGCGTTATCACCGATGCATTTGAACCCGGTTCATCACTGAAACCTCTTGCTGTACTAACCGCATTAGAGTTCGGGGAGGTTGAGCCCGATGACTCTGTTGATACTTATCCAGGCTGGATGCGTCTTGGCGGAAGCCTTGTAAAAGATTCGCGAAATTACGGTGAGCTAACGCTAGAGGAAATTATTCAACACTCGTCCAATATGGGTACGTCAAAGCTGGCGCTGTCAGTACCTAAGCAGTTTTTGCTGGACACTTATTACAACATGGGTTTGATGAGCGATACCGGGTTGAATATGGCGGGGGAGAGCAGCGGGATATTTCATGAACGCAGTCGTTGGTCTGAGTTTGAACTAGCTACATTATCATTTGGCTATGGTATCTCAGTAACAACAGCACAGCTTGGGCGACTATATGCCACACTGGCCAATGGTGGAGTAAAAACGCCGCTTAACATCATCAAGTCTCCCGAACAGCCTTCTTGGCAAGCCCAAGCAGAAAGGGTGATTAGCGAAGAAAATGCCAAGGCTATCGTACAAATGATGGAAAGCGTGACACAGCGCGGCGGTACGGCGACCAAAGCGGCAGTGCCAGGCTACCGCGTTGCGGGTAAAACTGGAACAAGTCGAAAGGCCGTAGCGGGTGGATATGGTGAAGAATACGTGAATATCTTTGCTTAGCATTGCGCCAGTCTCTGATCCTCGTCTTGTGACCGTAGTGTTAATCAATGAACCAGGTGGCGATTTGTACCACGCTGGTGACACGGCAGCGCCTGTCTTTTCTGCAATTATGGGAGGCGCTCTGCACATGCTTAATGTGGCGCCTGATGACAAGCAAGTCACTTCTAGCAGCCTGTTGAAAGGAGGTCAAAGTGGTAGTTAGTGCCTTTATTCAAAGTATTCGTGCTTTACTTGCAAAGTTTGGTGTCGACGCACCAGATATTCGTATTGAAGGGTTAACCTTGGACAGCCGTGAGGTGAACACGCGACTGGCGTTTATTGCTGTTAAGGGACATGAGTTGGATGGTCGAGATTTTATTCCGCAAGCAATAAGTTTAGGGGCGCGTGTAATATTGGCGCAAACTGAAGACAGTGCCGCCCATGGACAAATGGAAATGCGCGATCACAGCGTAATTATCTCTTTGTTCGATTTGCCACAAATGTTGTCAGCCCTTGCTGCAGCTTTTTACGACTACCCTGCTCAAAAAATGACAACAGTGGCTGTAACGGGGACTAACGGAAAAACCTCTACAGTTCAATTGCTTACCCAGATTAAAGATGCATTGGGTACGCGCAGCGCTAGCATTGGAACACTCGGTAGCAGCGTGTTTGAGGGGCAAGACACCCAGTGGAAAAACACACCCGCAGCAAACACGACACCCGATGCAATACGCATGCAGTACTTGTTGGCAGAGTTTGTGCAAAGCGAAGTGCGCCATACTGCTTTTGAAGCAAGCTCTCACGCTTTGGTTCAGGGACGCCTTGGCACAGTAAAAACCGATATTGCAGTATTTACGAATCTTACCCGTGACCATCTCGATTACCACGGCACGATGGAAGAATACGGAAGAGCTAAACGCTTGCTGCTTAGACAGCCTGGTTTATATGCAGTGGTACTTAATGCCAATGATAAAGAGAGTAGTAAATGGGATGCGCATGCAAATGCCGAGTTAACACGGGTGTGGACCGGTATTGATGAACAAGAAAGCTTGCTGGTTGATGCGCACAAACAACCTCATCATCGCCACTGTTTCGCCACAAATGCCGATTATCATTCTTCTGGATGCAGCTTTGAATTAGTGAGTTCATGGGGAACCGCTGCCATCTCGCTGCCACTGTTTGGCAAATTCAATATTAGCAATGTGCTAAGTGCAGTGGGTACTTTACTGGCACAGGGCGAACGTTTTGATGACGTTGTTAATGCGGTCAACGCCATTACGCCAGTGCCAGGGCGCATGGAAGTGTTCCCGATAGCGGGCGCAGCTAACATTGTGGTGGACTATGCACATACGCCTGATGCACTTGAGAAAGTGCTGTTAAGCGCAAAATTTCATACCACGGGAAAAGTATGGTGTGTGTTTGGCTGCGGCGGAGATAGAGATAAGGGTAAGCGACCTCTTATGGGCAAAGCGGCTGAGGCGGGTGCTGACGCTATCGTCATCACAACAGACAACAGTCGCAGTGAGGACCCTGAAGCTATTGCTAATGACATCAAAGTTGGCCTTGAAAATCGCGACTTGGCGATTTCTATACCAGACAGAGAGCAGGCCATTCGCCACTGTCTTTCTCACGCTGGGAGCGACGACATTATTATCGTTGCTGGCAAAGGGCATGAAGATTATCAAATTATCGATAACAACAAGACAAATTATAATGAACGAGCAGTTGTGGCGCGACTGCAAAAGGAGTACAGCAAATGATAAAAACAACGCTGTCATGGATAGCCGACAAAGTGAATGGAACTCTGCAAAGTGCTCACGGGGACATTGAAGTATCTGCGGTGAGTACGGACACGCGCACCATAGAAAAAGGTGCTGTATATCTAGCGTTAAAAGGGCCTAATTTTAACGGACATGAATTTGTTTCTCAGGCCCAACAAGCTGGTGCGAGTGCGGTTATTGCCAGTGAATCTGTGGAAACCACGCTGCTTGGTTATTTTAGTAGAAGATACGAAACAAGCGTTAGGTGCGCTAGGCGCCGCGGTAAAGGCACATGTTGCCCCTAAAACTATTGCTGTCACAGGCAGTAGCGGTAAGACCACGGTAAAAGAAATGTGTGCCTCAATTTTAGAACGCCGTGGCAATGTGCTAGCTACCAAAGGAAACTTCAACAATGACATCGGTGTGCCGCTGACATTGTTGAGGCTGGAGCCTCATCATGAATACGCAGTCATGGAGCTTGGGGCTAACCATCTCGGCGAGATTGCCTACACCACTAATTTAGTTAAACCTGATGTTGCAACCATTGTAAACGCAGCAGCTTCACACTTAGAAGGGTTTGGCAGTTTGCTAGGTGTTGCAAGAGCAAAAAGCGAGATCTTCAAAGGACTTGGCGACGACGGTGTAGCCATTGTAAATATTGATAGCCAGTTTGCCGACTTCTGGTTAGGGAAACTTAAGCAAACCAAAACGCTTACGTTTTCTCCTGACCAAAAGAACCCAGCAGATTTTCATGCAGAAGATATTACGATTGGTTTAGATGGTTGTGCGTCTTTCCATCTGGTGTGCCCGCAGGGCGATATTTCGGTTCAACTTACTATCCCTGGTATTCACAATGTCGGCAACGCGCTACTCGCTGCTGCACTAACGCTTCAGGTTGGCGCGACGTTAGAAAACGTGCGTGATGGCTTACTTGCAATGAAACAGGTAAGTGGCAGGCTCAACGTGAAACAACTCACAGATCAAGTTCGTCTTCTTGATGATACCTATAACGCCAATGTGGCATCTGTTAACGCCGCTATTGACACCCTTAGCAGCTTTTCAGGCATTACTGTGTTGGTATTGGGCGATATGAAGGAGCTAGGAGAAAAAGCGCGCTTTTATCATGAGCAAGTTGGCGAGTATGCCAAAACGAAAGGCATTGATTATCTCTATACGATGGGAGTGTTAAGTCAATCAGCAAGCGCCGTATTTAATGAAAATGGCGGTCACTTTAGCGACATCGAAAGTTTATTGACTGCAATGGAAAGTGGTTTACTGGTGCAACAGCGCGATATTTCAATTTTGGTAAAAGGTTCACGCAGCTCTAAAATGGAGCGCGTGGTAGAGGCGATTGAGGCCTCTTCGCTGGGAAAGCTTGATAGCCGTCGGGAGCGCATCGCATGTTAATTTGGCTCGCCGATTGGCTGACTCAATTCGAATCTGGGTTTAATGTCTTCTCATACCTAACGCTAAGAGCGATATTGAGTACGTTGACCGCATTGCTTATTGCAATAGTTATTGGCCCCAAGATGATCCGTTATTTGCAGACCATGCAGATAGGCCAAACTGTGCGTGACGATGGCCCCCAAAGCCATTTGTCAAAATCCGGTACACCGACTATGGGTGGCCTATTAATACTTGCAGCCATTGTTATAAGCGGGTTACTGTGGGCAGATTTGACCAACCGTTATGTGTTGGTAACGCTATTTGTGGTGGTTGCTTACGGCATCATCGGGTTTGTCGATGACTATAGAAAGGTTATCCGCAAAGACTCGAAAGGCCTTATTGCTCGCTGGAAGTACTTTTGGCAATCAGTGGTGGCACTTGGTGTGGCATTTTTCCTCTACAGCAGTGCTACGTTAAGCGCAGAAACATCGCTGTTGGTACCGTTTTTCAAAGAAGTCTTCCCGCAGCTTGGCGCTTTCTTTATTGTCATTACTTACTTTGCGATTGTTGGAACGAGTAACGCGGTAAACCTCACGGATGGACTGGATGGATTGGCTATCGTGCCGACCATTTTAGTGGCGGGTGCATTCGCTATTTTTGCTTATGTAACAGGGAATGCCAATTTTGCTTCCTACCTAAACATTCCCCATATCCCACTGACTAGTGAGCTTGTTATTGTGTGTACGGCCATGGTGGGAGCGGGGTTAGGCTTCCTATGGTTTAACACCTATCCAGCGCAAGTATTTATGGGTGACGTAGGCTCTCTTGCGTTAGGCGGTACCTTAGGGGTGCTCGCGGTGTTAGTGCGTCAAGAGTTAGTGCTTATCATAATGGGCGGTGTTTTTGTTATTGAAACATTGTCGGTAATTTTGCAGGTAGGGTCATACAAGCTGCGCGGTCAGCGCATTTTCAGAATGGCTCCTATTCATCACCACTATGAACTAAAAGGTTGGCCAGAGCCGCGCGTTATTGTGCGCTTTTGGATCATATCTATCATTTTGGTTCTAGTAGGGCTTGCAACCCTGAAATTGAGATAAGGTTTTTATGTCGTATAACGTACGCGAGCATAGTTATGTTGTCGGTGGCCTTGGTGTAACAGGCCAGGCTTGCGTGCGCTTTTTACTGCAACATCAAGCTTCGGTAAAAGCGTTCGATACCCGAGAGCAACTGACTTTACCTGACGATATAGCATTGTCGCTAGCGGGCAAGGTTACTACTAAGCCTCTGACGAAGCACTACTTCGATGGTGTTGATACCCTAGTACTTAGCCCTGGTTTGTCATTGGATATTGAGCAGGTCACTATTGCCAAGCGCTGCGGGGTTGAAGTGATCGGTGATGTTGAATTATTCGCGCGATTGAATCGAGAATTAGCGTCACCCAAAAACGTCGTGGGCATCACCGGATCAAACGGCAAAACCACGGTGACTTTATTAACCAATCATTTGTTGAATGCCTGCGGTGTCCGTTGCATAGAAGCAGGCAACGTTGGGCGCCCCGTACTTGAAACGCTGCAAAGTGATGCTGACGTTGTTGTTATGGAACTGTCGAGCTTTCAACTTGAAACCACATCATCACTATCACTCAACACTGCCACAATATTGAATATCTCTGATGATCATCTAGATAGACACGGTTCATTAGAGAATTATATCGATGCTAAACAGCGTATTTTTGACAATGCCGCAAGTGCCGTTGTATGGCGCGACGGTGAGTTTGTATCGCCAGATGCAGACGCTGAGCAAGCCATTTTGCAAATAGTAGAGTATGGCTTGGGAGAGTCAGACACGGGCTTTGCAGTCGCCAAAATTAAAGGGGTAGATACAGTTGTCTTTAATTCTGTGCCCTTAATTAAACTTGACGCTATTCCATTAGCGGGTACTCACAATGTGCTCAATGTTATGGCGGCGTTGGCGATTTGTCATGAGCTTGGGGTAAAGCCAGAAGACGCAATTAGGCATTTAAATAGCTTTGAAAGTGCTCCGCATCGCTGTGTAGAGATAGCAAATGAAAATGGTGTGCGTTACATCGACGATTCGAAAGCGACCAATATAGGCGCAACTGTTGCAGCGTTAGAGGGTCTGGCGCCAATGACGCAAGGTCGTCTTATATTAATCGCTGGAGGCGACGCGAAAGGTGCAGATATGCAAACCTTGGTGCCATATCTCGAACGACATGTGGCACACGTTTTTGCGATTGGTAAAGATGCTACCCGTATTGCTGAGATTTTCGAACGAACTACTCTACATGACTCTATGCAGGATGCAGTGCGAGCGGCAATGACACTTGCTGAAAATGGCGATGTCGTGTTGCTGTCGCCTGCTTGTGCCAGTATTGATATGTTCAAGAACTATATGCACCGAGGTGAGGTGTTTAAAGAGGCCGTAGCCTTGGTTTTGGCGAATAAAAGTATTGCGCAGAAGGTGACGCCATGATGTCGGCTACCACTCGACTAAGTGAACTATTTTCCGCGCGCCATGACGGGCCTGCACAGCCGTCTGCGCCTTATGATGTAACGCTTATTCTTATTGCGCTAGCGTTGATGAGCATAGGTGTCATAATCGTAACATCAGCGTCAATGCCTGTTGCTGACAGGTTGCACGACAACCCTTTCTATTTTGCTATTCGCCATGGCATTTATATTGTCGCAGCTGTAGTCGCTGCAATGGTAGTGTTGCAGCTGCCCATGCAATTTTGGCGTATGACTAACCCTTATTTGTTGTTGGCGGCCATCGGCCTTCTTGTCGCGGTATTACTTGTCGGTAGAACCGTAAACGGCAGTACGCGATGGCTAGCTATTGGGCCTATTACGGTGCAGGCTGCTGAGCCAGCTAAGCTATTCTTTTTTGCCTATCTGGCAGGGTATTTGGTACGCCGATATGAAGAAGTGACTGAAAACTTAAAGGGTTTTATAAAGCCATTGGTCGTATTCTTCGTGCTTGCTATGTTGCTGCTATTACAGCCAGACCTTGGAACCGTTGTCGTTATGTTCGCCACGACCATTGGGCTATTGTTTTTGGCCGGGGCAAGGCTTTGGCAGTTTTTCGCCTTGGTCTTTGTTGGTGTACTTGCCGTTGTGGCGCTCATTGTTTTTGAGGAATATCGACTCAAACGTGTCACGTCCTTTTTGGATCCTTGGGCCGACCCTTTTGGTGCAGGCTATCAGCTTACGCAGTCGCTAATGGCTTATGGGCGTGGCAATTGGTTTGGTCAAGGTCTTGGCAATAGTTTACAAAAATTAGAGTTCTTACCCGAAGCGCATACTGACTTTGTTATGGCTATTCTTGCCGAAGAGCTTGGCTTTGTTGGAGTACTCGCCGTACTAGGCTTGATTCTATGGATGGTCTTGCGCGCATTGAGTATCGGTAACAAAGCGCTAGAGAAAGGGCGCGCTTTTGACGGCTATCTTGCCTACAGCATCGGCATTTGGTTTAGTTTCCAAACTGCGGTGAACATTGGCGCGAGTGCAGGAATCCTTCCTACTAAAGGGCTGACGTTACCGTTAGTAAGCTATGGTGGGTCATCACTTATTATCATGTCTATTGCCGTGGCTATTCTATTGCGTATCGATTTTGAACTGCGGGTAGATGGGGTACAGGCTTTAGGTCGTGGTGATGGTAAAGGCGAACGAAAGAAAGCGAGTTCGAAAAAGCGCGCTCAAAAACAATCTTCTACGGTAAAGTCGACACCCGAAGAGCACAGTTTCGACAATGCAACGGTGGAAACTAAAACCGAAGCCAAAGCCCAATCTCCAGAAGATGAAGGTAAAGCAGGCATAAAAGCCATACTAGCAAGAGTTGCTCAGGAGGCTGATAATGGCTAAGCGCTGTTTAATCATGGCTGGTGGAACGGGCGGTCATGTATTTCCGGGCCTTGCAGTGGCAAATGCGCTGCGCAACGAGGGTTGGGACGTACAATGGCTAGGTACCGCAGAACGAATGGAAGCGGATGTCGTGCCAAAGCACGGTATCCCTATTCACTTTATCCCGGTGAAAGGGTTACGAGGAAAAGGTATTGCTGCACGTGTTAACGGCGCTATCGCATTAATAAAAAGCCTATTTTCGGCAAGGCGCATTATTAAACGCGTTGCGCCAGATGTGGTAGTTGGGTTTGGCGGTTACGCCAGTGGACCTGGCGGTGTTGCGGCAAAATCTCTTGGTATTCCCGTCATTGTGCACGAACAGAACGCCGCAGCAGGAATGACCAATAAGTTATTGAGTAAAATTGCCAGTACTATCCTGCTTGGGTTTGACGATGCGAAAGTTCAATTCTCGAGTGCTATAAACAAAGTGCATACTGTCGGTAACCCAGTTCGTGACGATATTTGGTCGGTAAGTGAAAAAAACACTGGTGAAAGACGCAGCGCTTGGTGACAACCTCAACATGCTAGTCGTTGGAGGAAGTCTTGGTGCTCAAGCGTTAAATGAAACCGTGCCTGAAGTTTGCGGACAATTGTCGGGGCTATCTGTTGTCCATCAGTGTGGTAAAGGGAATCGTAACAAGGTCTTAGAGGCCTATGAAGACGCAGGCGCTAGTATTGAAAACGTCACCGTTAACGATTTCATCGATGATATGGCGCAAGCATACCAGTGGGCAGACTTTATCGTGTGTCGCGCAGGTGCGTTAACCGTGAGCGAAGTAGCTGCCGCAGGACGAGCCGCTATCTTTGTTCCACTTCCTCACGCGGTTGATGATCACCAAACCAAAAATGCGCAATCCTTAGTTAAGCAACAAGCCGCGCTAATGATTGCGCAAGATGTATTGAAAGAAAATTTAGGGCAGGCGGTGCGCCAGTGGCTTCAACACCCTGATGACTGTCTGCACATGGGGGCTGTTGCGCGTAAATGTGCAAGCCCGCATGCCACAGAACATGTAGTAAGCCACGTTAAAAGCGTGGTAGGAGTAGGGGACTAATGGTTTTTAAAACCCCATTTGAAAGCCCGCAAATGCGCAGGGTGAAAAACATATTTTTTATCGGCATCGGTGGTGCGGGTATGGGCGGTATTGCTGAAGTGCTGCTAAACGAAGGTTATGCTATTTCGGGGTCGGATATACAAGAAGGCGCAATGACCAAGCGGTTGGGCGAGCTTGGCGCCGATGTTAAAATTGGCCATCGTTCAGAGAATGTTGACGGCATGGATGTTATTGTCGTATCCAGCGCTATCAATGAGCAGAACCCAGAAATAATATTTGCCCGCGAGAATCGTATTCCCATCATTCGCCGCGCCGAAATGCTGGCAGAACTGATGCGTTTTCGTCATGGTATTGCGGTAGCAGGAACACATGGTAAAACCACCACAACCAGTCTTATTTCCACTATTTTTGCAGAAGCTGAGTATGACCCCACGTTTGTGATTGGTGGTTTGCTTAATAGTGCGGGGACTAATGCGCGATTGGGCAAGAGCCGCTATTTAATCGCGGAGGCCGACGAGAGTGATGCGTCATTCCTTCATCTTCAGCCTATGGTGTCGGTGGTGACTAACATCGAAGCTGACCACATGGATACGTATGGCGGTGACTTTTCAAAGGTCAAAGACACATTTGTCGATTTCCTATCAAACCTACCTTTTTATGGGCAGGCAATTGTGTGTGGAGACGACGCTAATATTCAAGAGATTCGCCCCCGTATTGGCCGTAGTATTCTTACTTATGGCTTTGAAGCACATAACGACTACCGCGCAGAAAATATTAGTCTGTCATTTGGTAAAGCGAATTTCACTGTTATTCGTCCAGGCCTACCGGCGTTAGATATCACATTGAACCTAACGGGTAATCACAACGTGCTAAATGCACTTGCTGCCATTGCAGTAGCAACCGATGAAGGTATTGATGACGAAGCCATTGTTCGTGCACTGGCGAGTTTTGGCGGCATAGGTCGTCGCTTTGAGCAGTTAGGTACATTTACCACCAGTAAAGGGGAAGTGTGCTTGATGGATGACTATGGTCATCATCCAACAGAGGTTAAAGCAACAATAGCGGCTGCAAGAGCGAATTGGCCTGATAGACGTTTAGTTATGATTTATCAGCCACATCGCTATACGCGTACACGGGATTTGTACGAAGACTTCGTTGAAGTGTTATCAAGTGTTGATGCACTTCTGCTGCTCGACGTATACGCGGCGAGTGAACAGCCCATTGAGGGCGCAGACAGCAAATCTCTTTGCCGCTCGATACGTCAAAGAGGACAAATCGAACCTGTTTACGTGGGAGATAAAAGTGCGCTACCGGGCATTTTAGCCAACATTATGCAGGACGGCGATATCGTAATGACACAAGGTGCAGGCAATATTGGTCAAATCGCCAAACTGCTTGCCAGTCATAAACTTGAGCCGCAGCAGCTTGCAAGGGAAGGGGAATAACATGTTAAAACCTTCAGTAAGCATGCATTCACCGCACGAATATGGAAAAGTGGCAGTATTACTCGGTGGCGACTCTGCAGAGCGCGCCGTGTCCTTGAACTCAGGTACCGCAGTGCTCAATGCGTTGTTGCGCCAGGGCGTAGATGCCTTTGCTTTTGATCCTGCACAGCGCCCTTTGACTGATTTGCTGGCGTTAAATGTAGATAGAGCACTGATAATGTTGCATGGTCGCGGCGGTGAAGATGGGTCTATGCAAGGCGCTTTGCAGCTGCTCAACATCCCCTACACAGGTAGCCGTGTACTAGGCTCTGCGCTGGCAATGGACAAGATTCATACTAAGCAAGTATGGCAAAGTTTGGGTCTGCCGACTGCAAAATATGAAATTGCTGACAAAAGGCACTTTGAAGCTGGTAAGTGCAGCGCTATAATGGATAAATTGGGGAATGAAGTCATGGTAAAACCTACCAGAGAAGGGTCGAGTATTGGCATGGCGAGAGTGACAAGCGCTAAACAACTCGAAACTGCGATTCAAGACGCTTTTAAATATGATAATCAAGTCTTGTTAGAGCAATATATTGACGGTCCAGAGTTTACTGTTTCTGTTCTACAGGGACAGGCTTTGCCGTCTATTCGCATGTCTACTCCACATACATTCTACGATTATGCTGCTAAGTATCAGGATAATACGACAGAATATTATTGCCCCAGCGGTTTGCCTGAAGAGCAGGAAGCGCAGCTAGCAAGGCTTGCTGTGCGTGCTTTTGATGCGGTGTCAGGCAGCGGGTGGGGACGTGTTGATGTTATGCAGGACAGCCAAAGGCAGTTTTATTTGCTAGAGGCGAACACTGTTCCAGGCATGACAGAGAAAAGTTTGGTACCCAAAGCGGCCAAAGTAGCTGGATTAAGTTTTGATGAGCTGGTGATGAGTATCTTATCAACCAGTTTTGAAGATACTGTGACGGCTGCACCTTAGCATGGGCCATTTAATGATGTTAGTAGTTTAAATGACAGAGCTAAACACGAGACAAGATGCTGAGGCACTTGCGGCGCCGAAGAAAAGTAGGCAGGCCATGTGGGGCGGTGTTGCTTTTTTGGTGTTGGTGCTGTCAGCACTCGTTTTTGGCGCAATGAAAGCTAACCAGTATTTGTATGATGAACAGCAAATGCTTAGGTACAGGTTATCGATTTTTCTGGTGATTATCAGCACATCGATATTGCTAAACTCGAGCAATTAATTCGTCAAGCGCAGCCAGGCAGTTTTTTTGCGTTAGATGTGAACGAGGTATTTGAACTCGTTGAATCTCAGTCTTGGGTTTATCGTGCTTCGGTTCGCAAAAAGTGGCCGAACACGTTGAAAATTTATTTGGTTGAACAACAACCCGTTGCCAAATGGAACGAAGACTTGTTGCTTAATCCGTATGGCGATACGTTCAATGATGAAGGTGTTGTGCTGCAATTGCCTAGGTTATATGGCCCAGGTGGCAGCGAAAAAACAGCACTTGAGGGATATAACGCTATGCATGCGTTAATTGCCACAACAGAGATGGCGATTGGCGAGCTGAGTTTAAGCGAGCGTTTTGCTTGGCAAGTGCAGCTTGAGAACGGCATCAAATTAAATTTAGGGCGCCAAGAGTTTATCGATAGATTACAACGCTTTATCGATGTATATCCGCTGTTGGCGCAGCAAGAGAAGGCGGTCAAATACGTCGACCTTCGCTATGACACGGGTGTTGCCGTTGGTTGGAACGATGACAGCACCACAGATGAAGAGAGTTAAGGAAACCATGTCAAAACCTGCTGAACGCAATTTGATTGTAGGGCTAGATATCGGCACCAGCCAAGTAAAGGCTGTGGTGGGCGAACTGCTAGAAGATGATCAAATCAGTATCGTTGGCGTGGGCACCCATGCATCAAAAGGCATGGATAAGGGCGGCGTTAACGATTTGAACTTGGTAGTAAAGTCGGTACAGCGTGCAGTTAACGAGATGGAACTAATGGCAGATTGCCGAGTGTCTTCAGTATTCATGTCTATCTCGGGGCGTCACGTAAAATGTCAAAATGAAAATGGCATGGTGCCCATTAATAACCAAGAAGTAACACAAGAAGATGTAGATAACGTTATTCACGCAGCGCGCAGTGTTCCTATTGCCGCCGAGCGACGTTTGCTACATGTCTTACCGCAGGAGTTCACAATAGACGTTCAAGAAGGGATTAAAAATCCTATTGGCATGTCTGGCGTAAGAATGGAAGCGGATGCACATATCATCACCTGTGCAGACGATATGGCAAAAAATATGGTTAAATGCGTAGAGCGTTGTGAGCTCAACGCTGATCAGCTTATATTTTCTGCGTTAGCGTCAAGTTACGCAGTACTTACCGATGATGAGCGTGAACTTGGTGTTTGCGTCGTCGATATCGGTGGCGGCACTATGGATATGGTGATTTACACAGACGGAGCAATTCGTCACACTGCGGTGATACCTGTTGCTGGTAATCAAATTACCAGTGATATAGCAAAGATTTTTAGAACGCCTATCAGTAATGCAGAAGAAATTAAGGTTAATTATGCCTGTGCATTAAAAGATATGGTGAGTATGGAAGACAGCATAGAAGTACCTAGTGTGGGTGGTCGCCCTGCTAGAGTGATGTCTCGTCATACGTTGGCTGAGGTAATAGAACCTCGCTATCAAGAGCTTTTTGAACTGGTACACGACGAAATTCGTGCCAGTGGTCTGGAAGAGCAAATTGCTGCGGGCCTTGTGCTCACAGGCGGCACTGCAAAAATGGAAGGTGCTGTAGAATTTGCTGAGGAGCTTTTCCAGATGCCCGTGCGCGTGGGCAAACCCATCAACGTAAAAGGCTTGTCTGAATATGTTGATGACGCTAAGCTTTGCAACTGTCGTAGGACTGCTGCAATATGGCAAAGTACAATCTGATAATAAGAAATCCAGTACGCAGAAACCCGGTGAAAGTTTATTTCAACGGGTGCAAAGCTGGTTTAAAGGTGAATTTTAATTTTTTGGGGGCGCTATAGCTACGGCATTAAGGCTAGCAGGATGCAATTAGCCTAAGGGAATGACCTGGCGTAGTGTTGAAAAGACGTACAACCGGAGAGTAAGTATGTTCGAATTAATGGATAGTCACGGCGAAGAAGCCGTAATCAAAGTCATCGGTGTCGGTGGCGGCGGCGGTAATGCCGTCGAGCACATGGTGTCTCAAAGCATCGAAGGCGTAGAATTTATTGCAGTTAACACCGATGCACAGGTGCTTCGCAGCTCTAGTGCAGACGTAACACTTCAAATTGGTTCAAGTGTTACTAAAGGGTTAGGTGCAGGTGCCGATCCAAACATTGGTCGTGAAGCGGCGCAAGAAGACAGAGAAACCATTCGTCAAGCGCTTGATGGCGCGGACATGGTATTCATCACAGCTGGTATGGGCGGTGGTACGGGTGCCGGTGCGGCACCAGAAGTGGCGAAAATCGCCCGCGAGATGGGCATTTTGACGGTTGCAGTGGTAACCAAGCCATTCCCATTTGAAGGTAAGAAGCGTACCTCTTTTGCTGAGCAAGGTATTGTTGAGCTTGCGAACAACGTTGACTCATTGATCACGATTCCTAATGAAAAGCTACTTAAAGTCATGGGCCCAGGCACACCGCTTTTACAAGCGTTCAGTGCAGCAAATGATGTATTACGTGGCGCTGTACAGGGTATTGCGGAGCTTATTACTCGCCCTGGTCTTATCAACGTTGACTTTGCAGACGTTCGCACCGTTATGTCTGAGATGGGCAAAGCAATGATGGGTAGTGGCGCGGCAAGCGGTCCAGACCGTGCTGAAGAAGCGGCGGAATCAGCTATTGCAAGTCCACTTCTAGAGGATATCGATCTTTCTGGCGCGCGCGGCATTCTTGTTAACATTACTGCTGGCCCAGACTTCGCTATCGACGAGTTCGAAACTGTTGGTAACGCAGTTAAGGCTTTTGCTTCTGAAAATGCAACGGTTGTAGTAGGTACGGTTATTGATATGGAAATGACCGATGAACTGCGTGTAACGGTTGTTGCTACAGGCATTGGTGCCGAGCGTAAACCTGATATTTCATTGGTTAGTTCAGAAGGCTCGCGCTTAACGCAAACGGCAAAAGAGTATGGCAGCACACAGCCTAGCGAACCGCGCACAGCCGTGGGTGGTACCGAGGGCAATCAGGCGCTAAAACCAGATGATAGTGCACAGCCAGACAATGATTTGGAATACTTAGATATTCCGGCGTTTTTGCGTAAGCAGGCAGACTAATTTAGCTGCCTGATTAGGAAAGGAATTATTTTGCAGACGTGTTGTCGTATATTACCAATGTATGAAAATACTGATGTTAGGTAACTGCGCGAAAGGTTGAAATTAGCCAAATTGATGCCACTTTGGTAGCAGATTGGGCACTTTTTGACATGTGAGTGATAACTCACTATAATTTGCGACCGCTTTTTTAATAGGTAAAAGCTTAAGTAGATGATTAGACAACGTACAATCAAGCACCCAGTACAAGAGACTGGAATTGGGCTTCATAAAGGGGAAAAGGTCACAATGACTCTCCGACCTGCGCCAGCAAACACGGGAATCGTGTTTAGGCGTGTTGACCTTGAACCTCATGTTGATATTCCCTCGCGTGCCAACGCGGTAGGGAACACCATGCTGTGTACGTGTCTGAATAACGAAGACGGTGTCACTATTCAAACCGTTGAGCACTTAGCATCTGCATTAGCGGGTCTTGGGATCGACAATATCATTGTTGAAGTAGACAGTAACGAGCTGCCAATTATGGACGGAAGCGCTAGCCCGTTTGTATTTTTACTTCAGTCAGCAGGTATTGAAGAGCTAAATGCGCCCAAGCAATTTATCCGCATTAAAAAGCCAGTCCGTGTTGAGGACGGTGATAAGTGGGCCGAATTAGTACCTTACGATGGCTTTCGCGTAGATTTCCAAATTGATTTCGAACACCCGGTCATTAGCCAAACGCGCCAGCATATGACGATGGATTTTGATTCATGTTCTTATGTGAATGAGGTAAGTCGTGCACGTACTTTTGGTTTCATGCGCGACCTTGAATACATGAACGCAAATAATCTTGCGCTTGGCGGCAGTATGGAAAATGCAGTAGCGCTTGATGAGTTCAGAGTACTCAACCCAGAAGGGCTGCGCTACGATGACGAGTTTCTAAAGCATAAAATACTTGATGCTATCGGTGACTTGTATCTTGGTGGACATAGTCTTATTGGTGAACTGCGAGCTTACAAGACCTACCATGGTCTCAATAATAAGCTGCTAAATGCAGTACTTGCACAGAAAGACTGTTGGGAATATGTTACGTACGATTCGCAGGAAACTGCGCCAATTCGCTACGCCCAACCCGCATTAGCATAAGAAAATTCTAAAAGCCGCCTACGGGGCGGCTTTTTTTCGTATGGTATTTACTGAAATAAATGATACAGTAGCCGGATAATTATATAAATTTCACCCATGTGTGACTAAAAAACGCTCTAGTAAAATAGAGAGACAAATAAAAACACAGGCGTGAAACAGCATTCTTTCTTCGTGGTATGAAATTAACGATTACACTAGCAGGTAAAAACAGACGCTATAGGCACAGTATCAGTGTCCGTACGCTCGTGAGCGCAACGGTGCTCTCGTCTATTTTTATGTTAGTGTCGAGTCGTTCCACCGAGTCGGTATCAGAAGATATTGCTCGAGTTCGTTTAGCGCAAACTGAAGTCAACGAAACGCAAAAAGACGTTGAAACGCTAAAGCAACAAACCACAGTTAAACTTCAAACTTTGCTTTCCCATATTGCAGAGCTTTCTGCTAAAACTCGTTTATTGGATGAAAAGGGAAAACAAATCGCAACAGAATTAGGTATGTCAGCGGCTGACCTGGACGCTTTCGTACCGGTATCGATACCGGATAACCTCCAAGACGATCCCATACTTTTAGAGATTGCTAAGTTAGAGCAGTCGCTCGATGTAAAGTCGCAGCAGCTGTCTATGCTTGAAAGTCTGGTAAGGGGTCACCATATCTACGAACAGAGCCAATTATCTGGTCGTCCGATAGAGTCGGGGTGGTTGTCTTCTTATTATGGTATGCGAGCCGATCCATTTACCTAGCCAGCCCGCTATGCACAAGGGCCTGGACTTCGCTGGTAAAGCAGGAGAGAACGTTGTAGCGACTGCAGCAGGTATTGTAACCTGGGCAGGAGACCGCTACGGCTACGGCCAATTAGTAGAAATTGATCACGGTGATGGTTTTGTAACTCGATACGGGCACAACGAAACGTTAACTGTTTCAATAGGCGATGTGGTAACCAAAGGCCAACCTATCGCCAAAATGGGCAATACAGGGCGCTCAACCTATGTTCATGTCCACTACGAAGTAATAAGAAACGGAAGACAAGTCGATCCTCTACCGTATGTCTACAAGAAGTAGATAGGTAGCAGCCAGGTAAAAGTATACGGCGTATTTTATGTTGCCGGATACATAAACAACAATGTAAATATATCGCAAAACATGATCGGTCGTGATTGTGTTTTATTGGTTTAATTTAGCTGTGCAGCATGTGCGGCGTCTCGACAAGTAGTGGAATATAAAAGCTAATGTTTTCAAGCATCCTTCGAAAAGTATTCGGTAGTAGAAACGACCGACTATTAAAAAAATTACGCAAGAACGTAGATGCCATCAATGCACTGGAAGCAGAGTATGAAAAGCTTTCTGATGAGGCGCTTAAAGCGAAAACCGATGAGTTTAAAGCGCGCCTTGAAAAAGGCGAGACATTAGACGATATTTTAAATGAAGCGTTTGCTACTGTTCGCGAAGCGAGTAAGCGTGTGTATGGCATGCGTCATTTTGATGTGCAGATGCTTGGTGGCCAAGTGCTTCACGAAGGCAAAATTTCTGAAATGCGCACCTATGAAGGTAAAACATTAACGGCAACCTTACCGACTTACCTAAATGCGTTGTCGGGCAAAGGGGTACACGTTGTTACCGTCAATGACTACCTTGCCCGTCGTGACGCGGAGTGGAGTAATCAGCTTTTCACATTCCTGGGAATGCGCGTTGGTTGTAACGTACCTGGTATGTCACCAGAACAAAAGCGCGACGCTTATCAAGCTGACGTGACATACGGTACAAACAACGAGTTCGGTTTTGACTATCTGCGTGACAACATGGCGTTTAGTCCTCAAGACCGCGTTCAGCGCCCACTTAACTTTGCTGTTGTTGATGAAGTTGACTCAATCTTGATCGATGAGGCGCGTACGCCACTCATCATCTCTGGTCAGGCAGAAGATAGCTCTGAACTTTATCGTCGTATCAACCTGGTTATTCCTAAGCTAGTACAGCAGGAAAATGAAGACGAAGAAGGGAAAGAAGGCGATGGCGACTATACTATCGACCTAAAAGCCAAACAGATTCATCTAACAGAACGCGGTCAAATTCACGTTGAAGAGATCCTTCATCAAGAAGGTATTCTACCAGACGGCGAGTCACTGTTTGCTGCGGGTAATATTTCCCTTCTTCACCATATTAACGCTGCTTTGCGTGCACATAAGCTGTTCTCCAAAGATGTGGACTACATCGTTAAAGACGAGCAGATTGTTATTGTCGACGAGCACACTGGTCGTACGATGGAAGGCCGCCGTTGGTCAGAAGGTCTGCACCAAGCGGTCGAAGCGAAAGAAGGCGTTCGCATCCAAAACGAAAACCAGACATTAGCTTCTATTACATTCCAGAACTACTTCCGTTTGTATAATAAGCTAGCCGGTATGACGGGTACTGCTGATACCGAAGCGTTCGAATTCAATCATATTTACGGTCTAGAAACTGTGGTTATTCCAACCAACAGACCAATGCAGCGTAAAGACAATGCTGACCTTATTTATCTTACCGCTGAAGAGAAATATGAAGCCATTGTCGAAGACATTAAAGGCTGCGTAAAACGCGGTCAGCCAACTCTTGTGGGTACGGTATCTATCGAAAACTCAGAACTTATTTCGCGCATTCTTAAGAAAGAGAAGATTCCGCATAAAGTACTGAACGCGAAATTCCACGAGCAGGAAGCAGATATCGTAGCGCAAGCAGGTAAGCCTGGCGCGGTAACTATCGCGACTAATATGGCAGGCCGTGGTACCGATATCGTGCTAGGTGGCAACTGGCAGGCCGAGCTTGAGAAAATTGAAAATCCAACAGAAGCGCAAATTGAAAAAGTGAAAGCAGCGTGGAAAGAAAGCCATGATGCAGTGCTTGAAGCAGGTGGTCTACACATTATTGGTACAGAGCGTCACGAATCACGCCGTATCGATAACCAGCTTCGTGGTCGCTCTGGTCGTCAAGGTGATCCAGGTTCAAGCCGTTTCTATCTATCACTTGATGATGCTCTTATGCGCATTTTTGCCTCAGAGAAGATGGGGAACATGATGAAGCGCCTAGGGATGGAGCGTGGTGAAGCTATTGAACACCCGTGGGTGACACGTGCTATCGAAAATGCTCAGCGTAAGGTTGAAGGCCGCAACTTCGATATTCGTAAGCAGCTTCTTGAGTACGATGATGTTGCTAACGACCAACGTAAAGTCATTTACGAGCAGCGTAACGAACTACTTGATGAAGGTGATATTAGCGAGACAATCACGGCTATTCGAGAAGATGTTATCTCAGGTGTTGTTGATGAATACATTCCTCCGCAATCGCTTGAAGAGATGTGGGATGTCAAAGGGTTAGAAGAGCGACTGAAAGCTGATTTCGCCACCGATCTTCCGTTACAGCAGTGGCTAGAAAATGATGACAAACTTTACGAAGAGAAACTGCGTGAGCGTATCTTAGATGAAGTGGTTAACGCTTATAAAGCGAAAGAAGACGTAGTTGGCGAGCAAGTACTTCGTCAATTCGAAAAAGCCGTAATGCTTCAAAATCTAGATAGTCATTGGAAAGAGCACTTGGCTGCAATGGACCACTTGCGTCAGGGTATTCACCTGCGTGGCTACGCACAAAAGAACCCTAAGCAAGAGTACAAGCGCGAGTCGTTTGAATTATTCTCTCAAATGCTTGAAGCGCTAAAAGTTGAAGTGATTACTATTTTGGCTCGCGTAAAAGTACAAGCTGAAGAAGATGTTCAAAAAGTTGAAGAGCAGCGTCGCCAGGCCGACGATGTACCTAAGAACTTTGAACATGAAGAAACCTCGGCCACGCCAGAGCAGGCCAGTGACAAGGTACGCACTCAAGTTCGAGAAGGCGCGAAAGTAGGCCGTAACGACCCGTGTCCTTGTGGTTCGGGTAAAAAGTACAAGCAATGCCACGGTAAGCTGAAGTAATGAAAGTTGTACATGTCGCCGTGGGTGTTATTACCCGTGGCGACAACATATTTATTACGTTACGCCAAGACCACCTTCATCAGGGCGGTAAATGGGAATTCCCAGGCGGAAAAGTTGAGGAAGGCGAAAGCGTACAAGAGGCACTCGCTCGTGAACTACTTGAAGAAGTAGGTATCGACGTGCTTGCCAGCGAGCCTGTCATTGTTATTACGCATGACTATGGCGACAAAGTAGTTAAGTTAGATGTACACCGTGTTTGTGAATTCTCAGGTGAGCCTCATGGCAAAGAAGGACAGTCTTCTCGATGGGTTGAGCTTAATGCACTAAATGCAGATGACTTTCCCGAAGCGAATGTGCCTATTATTGACGCATTACAAGCATAACGCGCTTTGATTTTCCAAATGGCCACTATGAGTGGCCATTTTTGTAATTACCTTTTACAACGCAATGCGCGTCGCCGTGGCAAAGGCGACATCAAGTTTGAAATATGCCGCTTCGTTAATAAAGTGCGGATACGTTTCAGTCTCTCCCTGCCATACAATGTCATGTCCATCAAACGTTCTAAACATAGGCATGCCTGGCATCAGTGGCTTGAAGTCTGCATCTTGCAACGCGTGGTGAATCATAGCCGTTCGTTGTCCGTTCTCGTCGAGTGGAAACGATATGTTTTCACCAAGCCGAAATACTTCACAAGGCGAAAGTGCGTCGGTTTCGAGAGAGTCTTGATTGTAAGCTAAGCAAAAGTCCAAAATGACTTCGGCCATAGTTTGTGTCAATAAGTACACGTCTTCACGCAGCACACCTTGTGGCTGTCCGCCTACTTCTATCATGACGCCACGTTTTCCCGTGGTGCACAAATAGCCGTGCTCAAGATAAGGCTTTTCATCCTCAAGTAATATATTTGCTTCAGGCATGTGTTGTTTTACGTACCTGGCAAGTTGAGTATGAAATTCATCTGCTTCTAAGATGATAAGCGTCGCGCCCATCGCACTGGTCGTATTGTGAATATCTACAACTAAATCTGTCTTAGCGTTACCCTTGGGGCCAAACGCCTTGTTAAGCGCTTGTGCGAGTCTACCTTCCTTAGAAGAACTTCCAGCATCAAGTGCTTCAAGAGTAAACTGCCTATTCAAGTCTTCTTCTACAAAACGAACGTTAGCGTCTAGCGCCGCTTGATTGGCTATATGAAGCGATATATTGAGCGCTTGAAAACGCGCAGGACACCCATGCTGTTGCCAGTTTCTTACAAGCTGAATACCGCTGGTTTCATTGCCATGGGTGCCACCAACAATCGCAATCGATTCAATCATAGACTTTCCTTTGTGCTGCAGAAAATAGAGCGCTTATCGCCATCTAAAAGTTAAGCTTGATAGTACAATAGTCTACAACTGCCGAGAATAGCTTTATTGCACTTCCTCGGCATACTGTTTGCGATAACGTTTTGTTAAAGATGCGCTGCGTATTTGATCAAGTATTAAAGACACAACAGGGTTTGCCTTGTGCGAGGGGGTATTACCCTTGCCAATGCGTCGTAGCTGGCGTTTAACTTGCGCCATGGTAGCCAAACCCGCCAAGGTTTTATCTTTCCAATTCACCACTGGAATTACGCCTTCTATGTCAGGCGACGCAAGCCAGCGGTTTGGTAGGTCTGGTGTAAGTGCCAGTGCAGATGCGATCCCTACCATATCAATTCCACTTTGAATCACATTTTCAGCAACACCGAGTTTACGAATGCCTCCTGTGGTCATAATTGGCAGGGTAGTAGAACGTGCTATTTGTTCAGCAAACGTGAGAAAATAGGCCTCTCTAGCGAGCGTTCTTTCATCGGCTGTGCGACCTTGCATAGCAGGTGCTTCGTAGCTTCCCCCGATAGCTCTACCATATCAACATTATGCTGTGCCAACATGGCCACAACGTGCTTAGCGTCTTCTATATCAAAACCTCCGCGCTGGAAATCTGCTGAATTAAGTTTTACTGCGACGTCAAAATCGTTACCACACTGTTGACGTACTTCATGCACGATTCTCAGTAAAATACGGGCGCGATTATCAAGTGAGCCCCCCACTGATCTTGCCGTTTGTTGGTAAGGGGCGAAAGAAACTGCGCAAGCAAATAACCGTGAGCGGCGTGTATTTGGACACCATCATAACCTGCTTGTTTAGCTAGCGAAGCAGTCGCTACAAACCGTGATATAACGTCTTCAATTTCATTGTCAGTCATTGCTTTGGGTTGTCCAAACAAACCTGAATGCTTACCCATGTTCAAGGGTATATCAGAAGGGGAGAGCACTTTGCCGCCCATTTTTTTAAACACTTGACGACCAGGGTGGTTAATTTGCATCCACAAGCGAGTGCCGTTGTGCTTTGCAGCTTTAGCGAGTTGCTGAAATGGAGCGAGAGGCGTCGTTGGCTCTAGCGCTAGGCCACCTGGCCCAGTCATAGCTAAATGGTCAACCATAACGTTACCTGTGATAATCAGACCTACACCGCCTTCAGCCCATTTTCTATAAAGCGTGAATAGCGATTTGCCTGGCAACTGATTGGCCTGTGCCATATTCTCTTCCATGGCAGCCTTAGCGATTCTGTTTTTTACGATGTGTCCGTTAGGTAATGTAAATGGGGTAAAAACGCTTGATGACATTGTGTGCTCTCTTATTGTGCTGACAATAAACATACTATAAGCTTAAAGTTAACTTTAAGGTCAAGGTTATTTTTGAGAGTTTTATGCGTATTGGACAGCTAGCAGAAACCATCGATTTACCAACAAGTACTATCCGCTTTTATGAACAAAAAGGGCTAATATCGCTAAGCAGAACGCACGGCCAAAGGATATCGTAAATATGATGTCCACGCGGTCGAGCGCCTCAAAATGATAAAATTTGCGACAAGTCTTGGTTTTTCTCTCGATGATTTACCGGGCTTGTTTGCAAGTGGTGAAGGACTGGATCATGAGCAGGTAATGGCGCACTTACGTGAGCGTGCAGCTGAAATAAATCATTTGCTCAGCACGCTTACGCGCCAGAAAATGCAGATGGAGCATTTAATGCAGCGGTTAGAGGAGTTATGGAAACAAGGTCACTGTATGAGCGCTTGTGAACTAGATGGCTTACTTGATGGACTTAACATAGAACCTTCTGACCGCGCTTAGTGTAGTTGCACAACGTCATGTAGCGTAAAAGTTTCTCGTTATTATGAAACTTAAAATTTGATACCATGTTGGCTTTATTTACGCCAATATCAAATGGAATTGAGTTTGAACCAACCCGACTATAGTCAATATTCCCTACAAGAGCTTAATGATGCTTTAGCCAACATCGACCAAGATGCATTCCCAGAGCGCACACAAATCATCATTAATGAATTGTCTTTACGCCAAAACGATCGGGAATCCCAGAAAAGTGAATTTGTCCCTCTTGTAGAAGATAAGCATCCCAATTGGTTCATTCGATATTGGCGCGGTCAAGTTTCGCTTCCAATGAGTTATTGGGGAGTGGGTTTGGCCGTTGCTTTGGTTACCTATGCGGTAACATTTCTCGTCAAAAAAGGTATAGATGCGTCGACTGCCACCTGGCATATGGGGGCATATATTCTATTCATGTATGCGTTTATCGGTCTTGTTGTTTTATGGCAGTCAGTTGGCCTCTTTAGAACAGCAATCAAACATCCTCAAAGGACCGGAGACTCTGGCTGGGCTACAGTTGCGCTGCTCATGTTGGGCATTGGTTTGCTTAGTTTTTCATTTTCTATTTATAAAAGTGGTGTACCCGCCATTAAATCGGGTATTCAGTTACTTTTTGAATCAGAGAATGATGACAGTATCGATTTTAGAGTTTTAAACGATGGTAGAGATTTAGAGCTTATTGGGCGTATTGAAGTGGGTTCAAACAAATTACTAGTTGAACAGCTGAAGCTGCATCCGAATGTCAAGAGGATCCATCTTCACAGCCATGGCGGTCGTATTCTTGCTGCAAAACGAATGATGGAGACTATTAAACAATACGAACTTGAGACATACGTTAAAACGGAGTGTGCATCCGCTTGCACCTTGCTATTTCTTGCCGGAAAAACACGATTACTAGCAGAGCTAGGCTCACTTAAATTTCATGCGCCTGGATTAGGAGGGACGTCTACGCATGACATTGAAGAATTTAGCATTGAAATGAAGCGCATATACGAGCAAGAAAAATTGCCATCTTGGTTTGTTCGCAAGGTAATGGACACGCCAAATGACACGTTTTGGGTTCCTACTTATGACGAGTTGATAAAGGCAAGCGTCATAGACAAAGTCGTTGATCCAGACGTCTACCCCATGAGTGGGTTAGGTCCAGAATCCTCCATTACAGTAGAAGCAATTGAATCTGGGTTCCTCAAGTTGGAACATATGGTAGCGATGAAACAGTTCGATCCAGAAGCTTACGATAGAGCGATTAAAATCAACCTAAATGGCATGCTGAATGGAAAAAATCAAAACTCGATAACCGCAGAGTTTAATCATTTATTGTATACCGAGCGGTTGCCCGTTTATTTATCAAACAGCAGTGATGCGGCTATTGTCGAATATTGGAAGTCTCAAATAGCACACATGAAATCGCTGAGAGACGATTTTCCTCTGGCTTGTGCGTCTTTGTCTTTTCCTGACGAAGTACCTGAAGAAAAACGCTATGGTAATGATGGAGCAATTAGCAATGAACAACAGGCCAGAGACATTGCAGCAATAGCGTCGTTAATCCGCACTTCTCAAACGACACACATCATGATGGAAAAAGAGAGGCAGCGAGAGCTAATACAACAGGTCTTATCTATTGTCCGCAACGACAATGAAGAGTATATAAGTGTGGTGTCCTCTGCAAAGGAATATGTTGAGCAGCCAACGCTGTTATGCGATGCATCTATTGCATTAAATGAGGCGTTTGTTTCTTTTGATATTGCTACCAGTGGCCAGTTGCTCAGAAGTTTGTAAAAAGTAATGAAGCTCACGTTTTGAGCTTCATTTACAACGCTTCTGACGTTTTGGGCGAGGGCTAGTGCTTAAAGAAATCTTCTTGCTGTTGCGCTAGCATAGCTTCAATTTCTTCTACATCTATATGCTTTGGTGTTGCGTCCTCAGCAGGTTTACCTGCAATTTTGCGGTCTTCTGCTGCCCATTCGCCCAAATCGATCAACTGGCACTTTTTACTACAAAAAGGGCGGTACTCACTTTCCGGTGACCAAACTACGGCTTTAGTACAGATAGGGCATTTTACTTCCATTGGAACTCCGCGATAAATAAAACAGGAACTGTTGTAAGTACTAATTTTAACAGGCTGCTAGTTGAAACTGAACATGGTTCTCCATTGCGGAACTGCCATTTTCATTAGTAGTAAACAACATGAAACGCAGTGCGTATCGATATTTATTTCCGCTAAGCGTTGGGTAATAACCTTCATCAACTCGACAGCGTACACGGATAAGCTCATTTTTATCTTCTGCAACGCCCTGATAAAAACCATTCTCAGCGGTTACATTAATAAACTGGCCGCGCTCGCGGATAAACGACAAACTTACAGCAATAGCGTCATCCAGTAAGGCTAATGTTTCCAACCATTGAGCAATTTCAATATGGCGCTTTTCAAGTGGCTGCTGTAGCCAAAAATGGAGATTGGGTAGGTCAAAACTGCATGCCCCACCAGGTATGGCGAAGCGCTGCCTAATGGCGCTTAACAACTTGTCCTCTTTTAGCGCACTACCAAAGCGTCGGTCGTTTTTAAGTTTTTCACGAAGCGTAAGTACGGTCTTGAGTGCCTGTTCTAACGCTGTACTATCAATTTTGGGGTGCTTTGACCAATATACGAGGTTCTTTTCATGGGCTTCCAGGTCTTTGGACAAATCTGAACGCAAATCTAGGCGTTCAACAAGATCGAGTAATTCAAACAGCTGTTGAAAGAAAACAAGCTGTAGTTGTTGATGCTCGGATTTTGCAGAGATTTTGAGTTGCCCAAGCAGCTGCTCAACACGTAAATAATTACGTACTTTTTCCTTTAGTGGAAATTCGAAAACAGCGTTGCCCATGGATACCCTTTAAAACACATATACTTAGAGCTAAAGCCTAATGCATGATTGCGTTTAAGCCAAGTTTACTTAACGACCAAAGTGTTGTTTTGACGTTATTTGTTCAAAAAAGTTTCAAAATGCGCGGCTTAGCGTTGTTATAAAGGCAATTATCGTAGTAAAAGTACAGCGTCAAAGAATACAACGCTATTGATGGCTCGATGATAGCGGAAGAAGTTTTTGATGAAGTTCGTCAACCTGTTGAGCGAGGTGTGCCAAACTTGAGCTGTTATCCAGTACAAAATCAGCTGCGGCTAAGCGCGTGTCTCTGTCTGCTTGAGAGGACATGATATTCTTAATGGTTTGCTCGGTGCTACCATCACGTTGCATTGCGCGCGACAGTTGCATGGCTTCGGGGCAATCTACAACCACAACCTTATCGCACATTACGGTAAGTTTGTTTTCAACTAATAAAGGCACAGACAATATGCAATAAGGGCCATTTGACACGGCGATAAGCGACATCATTTGTTGTCGTATAAGAGGGTGCAGTAAGCTATTTAACCACTGTTTCTCACTTTCGTCGTTGAAGACTCGCTCTCTTAACGCTGCACGGTTTAATGCACCACTCTCAAGCAAAATATCATTTCCAAAGTGTTCTGCGATTTTGGCCAAGCCTTCGGAACCTATTTCAACTACGTCGCGCGCGACCTGGTCTGCGTCAATGATATCGATTTTATGTTTTTCAAATAATGCTGTAGCCGCTGACTTGCCACTACCAATGCCGCCTGTTAGGCCTACAACAAATTTATTGTTCTTATCTTTCATGCTACAACCCTGACTACAGCACCGCGTCCAAATAGGCGCTTATTATTTCAGATTTGTATAGTAACGTGAGCCATCCAGCAACGGCAAGGTAAGGGCCAAAGGGGATCGCAAGCGAGCGGCCTTTCTTTTGAATGACCATGATAGCAACACCAACTATAGCCCCAACAAAAGACGACAGTAATATGATGACGGGCAAGCCTTGCCAATAGAGTAAAAGCGCCAAGCGCTGCCAGTAGCTTAAAGTCGCCATAGCCCATACCTTCTTTTCCTGTGACAATTTTGAACAGCCAAAACACTGACCACAAGCTAAGGTACCCAAATGCAGCGCCTAATATTGCATCGGTCGTGCTGACGAAAACGTCTTGTGTACTTAATAATAAGCCAAGCCACAAAAGTGGAAGCGTAAGCTGATCTGGTAATAGCATTTTGTCCAGATCGATGAAAATAAGCGAAATCAGCATGTAACTTACAACAACCGACCACAATGCCTGCGGCGTTGGACCAAAGTGATAGGCAGCAAAGGTACACACTACCGCTGTAAACAGTTCTACCGCAGGGTAGCGTGCTGAGATTGGGGTCTTACAGTTAGCGCACTTTCCTCGTAGCACTAGGTAACTAATGACGGGGATATTCTCCCATGCTCGAATTTTATGTCCGCAGGAAGGGCAGGTACTGTCGGGTTTAACAAGATTAAAAGGTTCATTTTCAGGTTGTGCTTGTGTTGCACTACCATCAGCATCGTCAGCAAAATAATTGCTATATTCTTGTTGCCAACTGCGTTCCATCATAATAGGCAGGCGATAAATGACAACGTTCAAAAAGCTACCCACCATAAGAGAAACAATAAAAATTAGTGAGTAGAAAAAAAGTGGCGACGCTTGGCTAAGCGCTACCAAGTTTTGAGCAAATGATGCATCCATGAGCAGCGTATCTTTTATTATTTTAATTTAAGGTATGGGGGCGTAGTTATACCACGTCGCCCATTTGGAATATAGGTAAGTACATGGCTACAATTAGGCCACCGATGACGACACCAAGTACTGCCATGATCATAGGCTCTAGTAAGCTGGTTAGGCCATCAACCATGTCGTCAACTTCCGCTTCATAAATAGTGGCAATCTTACTAAGCATTTCGTCAACGGCGCCTGATTCTTCACCAATAGCAATCATCTGCGTAACCATATCTGGAAATACTTGAGTTGCGCGCATAGCAACGTGCATTGGCATACCGCCTGCAACCTCTTTGCGCATATACAAAATAGCTTCACGATAAACCGCGTTGCCAGATGCACCTGCAGCAGACTCTAGCGCACCAATCAGCGGCACGCCTGCGGCAAACGTTGTCGCCAATGTACGAGTGAAACGTGCGATACTCGCTTTCTTGAGAATTTCACCCACAACAGGAATCTTGAGTATATTTCTATCAACACTATCTCGAAGCTTTTGGCTTCGTTTATAAGTGCGCATAAACATAAAGCCTGCACCGCCAATGCCGATGGCAATAAATATCCCGTAATCTTGCACAAATCGCGAAATTCCTAGTACAAACTGGGTGAAGGCGGGAAGTTCTGCGCCAAAGCTACTGAAAATTTCTTCAAACTGAGGAACCACGAAAATAAGCAAAATTGTGGTAACGATAAAGGCAACCACAAGTACGGCAACCGGGTAAAACATCGCCTTTTTGATTTTCGACTTTAAGGCTTCAGCTTTTTCTTTATATGTTGCTATACGGTCGTAAATCGTTTCAAGTGCACCAGATTGTTCTCCTGTATAGACCAGGTCACAATACAAATCATCAAAATAAAGTGGGTGTTTTCGAAGCGCTGATGACAACGGATTACCTGATTTAACTTCTTCAGTTATCTCACCAAGAAGCTTTCGCATGCTTTGCTTTGCATGCCCTTGCGCTATCATCTCAAGCGACTGAATAAGGGTAACGCCGCATGGCTAACATTGTTGCAATTTGTCGAGAGATAACAGATATGTCAGCAGGGGTTATCTTTTGTCCGCCTGCGCCAAATAAGGGTTTTGCAAGCTTTTTAACTTTGTTGGCTGAGATGCCTTGGCGGCGAAGCAGGTTCTTAGCTTCTGAAATCGAGACAGCGGATATTTCACCTTTGCGAGATTGACCGTGACGATCTTTACCTTGCCAAGTAAATGTAGTTGCTGCTTTTGCCATCGCGAATTCCGTCTATATGTGGTCTCTTTGAGCAAAAAAGCCCAGTCAATACTGGGCTTCTCTGTAAATTAAGCTGCTAGGCTATGCGATTAGCAAAGCGTTGCTGGGTCACACGCTGAAGTCCAGATAATGCGGTTGTTATCTAGGTTAGGTGTTAGTGTGTAAGTACCAGCACCTGTAAGACCAAGGTCACCGTGCTGAGTTGCTGTGATTACGCCGTTTGCCGTAGTCACGCCAACAACATCAACGCCCGCGCCTGCTGCTGAAGCTGCGATGTCTGCAGGAATACCGTTAGCGCCGCCGTCACATGCTGCAAGGTCGTTTGTAGAAGCGTAGCAGATTTCTACTGCTGTTTTTGCTGCTGCTGTCGCGTTTGATACTTCAGTAAACTTGGCTTTCTGCGTGTAGTTTTGGTAAGCAGGAAGTGCGATTGCCGCAAGAATACCGATGATTGCAACAACAATCATTAGTTCGATAAGGGTGAAACCTTTTTGGTTTTTAGCGTTCATGTTCATCATGGCTCTTTCTCCGGGACGTGTATAACACGTTAAGTTTAAATCTAATTCAAATTGACGTTTATACCTGAGTCGTTTTTGTACGCCCCTGGTACTTGCTTCTCAGTATAGAATTTTTATTGTCACTGACAAGTATTAGGGAACATACCTATGTCTGACTTTCTAAGTATGACATGTTCAAAACGTCTTGTGTAGGCTTAACTATCTGAACTTTGGCATAGTTCTTAACAACTTACCAGCGTATGGCTAACTATACATTGGAGGTGTGAGTGCGGTAAAGATCAAAGGAATTTGAAAGTGAAAGCTTAACGTAATATTAGTGCAAAAGCTTTAGAATAACACGCTTGCAAAGGCCATCTTGCCTTTGCAAGTAAGTATGGTTTTACTCACCATCAAGATACTCAAGACTCGGTCAAATCCAAGATAAAACTAAGCCAAAATTGCTTGTGAGTAACGGGTAATCACAATATCAAGAGAAAATTACTCTAAATGTATGCGTAACGATAAATCGATAGCCTGAACATGCTTTGTTAGTGCACCTGAAGAAATATAATCCACGCCTAATTGAGATAGTGAAGCGAGCCTTTCGTCAGTAATGTTCCCTGATACTTCCAATTTACAACGGCCTTTGTTCATTTCTACGGCGTCTTGGATTTGCGCATTAGTGAAATTGTCCAACATAACGATGTCTGCACCTGCCGTCATAGCTTGTGTAAGTTCGTCAATGTTTTCCACTTCTACCTCTACAGGTTTGCCTGGCATCATCGCCTTTGCACGCGTTACGGCATGTTCAATACCGCCGCATGAAAATATGTGGTTTTCTTTAATAAGAAATGCATCGAACAAACCTACTCGGTGATTCTGTCCGCCGCCACAGCGAACCGCGTATTTCTGGGCGTAGCGAAGCCCTGGCAAAGTTTTGCGCGTATCAAGAATCTTTGTTTTGCTGCCTGATAAAAGGTTTGCATAAAACGCAGTCACTGTTGCCGTCGCCGAAAGCGTTTGTAGAAAGTTCAGCGCGGTGCGCTCTGCGGTAAGGATAGCCTTTGCGGAGCCTTCTAAACTGAGTAGCACGGTATCAGGTGCAACACTGTCACCGTCTTTTACATGCCAAGTCAGTGACACAGTTTCGTCAATAAGCGCAAAGGCTTGATTTACCCATGCAACACCACACACAACGCACTGCTCTCGCGTAATTATTGTCGCCTTTGCATTGACATTATCGTCTATTAAGTTGGCTGTAATGTCGTTAGCAGCATTTAATTCGCCGCCTAAATCTTCTACAAGTGCGGTTTTCACTTGTTCACGAATTGCGTGCATATCTGGTGATGTCATCTTCATCGCTATAGTCTGTATTAAAGGGTACGCAATATTAACCAATCTCCGCGCTGAGTAAACTCTAATTGGCGAAGAACACTCATTCCAAGCAAGATGTGGTTATCTTGCATACCGGGGTTTAGGTTTGCATCAACATTGTTTAGGACAATATCGCCTATTCGTAACGTATCAATGGTTGACTCGGCTACCCTAACTACACCATTAGCGGTTGACGCTAAGCTTTCTCTACCCGCGCGTAACTGTAATTTAGATGCTAAATGCGCAGGCACAGCAACATCAGTAGCCCCAGTATCTACTAAAAATAAAACTTCTTCGCCATTAATATAGCCTGTGGCGACGTAATGCCCCTGTCGATTTTGCTTCAGGCGCACCTCAGTCTGTCCTCCTACGCGCTGTGACTCCGGACTGTTATTTGGATTGACTTGCTTCTCCAGCAAGTCGGAAAAAACAAATACGAGCAAACCAAAACCGCATATCCACGCTAGCGCTACCATCCATTTACCCGCACTTTTGGCTGGGTCGTGCTGTTCACTCATTCTCTGTGCCTTTGCTGTATATTTGAAGGACTTGCATTACTCTATAACGCAGTGTCACACTTTACCTCATGTAGTTGATGACGCAAAAATTCAAATTTTACGGTGTTTTATTTATATGGTGCTCTTTAACCAAGCGACTTTTACACCCTCTCCCCACTGTGATGAACGGCCATATCAGGAAAACGCCTTGGTAAATAATGTGGACCTTTTAGTAATTCACAATATTTCATTACCGCCTTCGCAGTTTGGTACGTCAGGAATTCGCGATTTGTTTACCGGTAAACTCGATCCTAATGCACATCCTTTTTATAAAGAAATTGCAGGACTTCGTGTATCGGCGCACTGTGTTATTTATAGAACGGGGGAAATTGAACAATTTGTCCCCTTTGATAAAAGAGCTTGGCATGCTGGTGTATCGAGCTTTCAAGGAATAACGCGGTGTAATGATTTTTCAATTGGCATTGAGTTAGAGGGGACAGATGCGTTGCCTTACACTGATGAGCAATACCATGCGCTTACTGCGTTAAGCGAATTTATTATTAAGCACTATCCTCGGATCTCTTTAGGACGTATTGTAGGACATAATGATATTGCACCCGGTCGAAAGACCGACCCAGGTGTTGCGTTTGATTGGGCAAGATACAGAGTGAACTTGCGTAAAGCGTTAGAACAAGGACATAACTAATCCATGATGTTAATGAGTTTATTGTTGGTGTTAAGCCTCGAGCGCCTTATCACTAAAAGCCGCTACTGGCACGTAGAGACCTACGCAGCCATGTACCGCCGTTTTCTTAACGACAAGGGGTGGCTAAAAGAAGAGAGTTCATCTGCACACTTTTACTTTTACCTCCTTTTACCAGCAGTGTTATTGGGACTTACAGAGTATTGGGTGCTCGGCGCATTTCTTACGTTTGTTGAACAGAGTATTGTTCTTTTCATCTGCGTCGGATGTCCTGCGCTACGTGCGACCTACAAATGCTTTTTAAACGCAGCTGACCGAGGCGATCTTCAGGCGTGCAGCATGTACACCGATCAACTGGGTCACTGTGGGGCCTCCAATGAGAGCGACGGAACGGCAACGGCCGAAGGCAAAAGCTTTGGGCAGCACTTAACGTGGCTCAATTACCAGCACTATGCTGCTGTCATGCTGTGGTTTATTGCATTTGGTGCACCCGGCGCTGTTTTTTATAGCTTGAGTCGCAGTACCACAGAGGCATTGTGCGCCGAGAATCATCCACTTAGAGATAACGCCATTCGCTTAATGTTTGCACTTGATTATGTACCTGTTCGCATTACGTCGTTTGGCATGTTGATGATGGGGCATTTTTCCCGCGCTTTGCCCGAATGGCTAAAGCATGCGCTACAATTTGATATTTCTGCGTATGATGTGTTGACGCAAATTTCATCTAAAGCTGAAATGCTTACGCCTGAAGAACGAGAGCAACAGACTAAAAATGCAGCGGTTGAGCCTAAAGTATTGGTCAAGTTAGCAAAACGTAATGTTATTTTTCTTCTTGTAATTACGTCTGCATTAACAGTTATCGGAAGCTTGGCATAATCACTATTTTTAACATTTAATCTGTAGCTAACCTCGAAGACAGTTTGGTCTATAAATATTTCGTTTATAGATCAAACGCTTTTACACTCCTCAACTTTCTTTGAGCCTCATCAGACCAGTTTGAGCTCTTCCACTTTTCTTAACAAATTCAATAATAAAGCTTAACACAAAGCAAAGTGCGCAACCTTTGCTATGCTCTAGAGTGTTTACCTCTAAATCGATCTGTCTTAAACTGTATAGGTAAAATGGTATTACCAATTTGTGTAATGTTTAAATTTTCCCCGATTATTTTTTACATTCATAAGGTGTATACCTATTTAAATGTTAAGGAAAAGGATAGATAAGCCGCATGCGCCAGCAGCGAAAAAAACTCTCTGACGTCATCACAGAACAACTCGAGTCAATGATACTTGATGGGACGCTGTTGGCGGGACAGAAGCTCCCCCGGAGAGAGAGCTTGCGCTTGAATTTGACGTATCTCGTCCTTCACTTAGAGAAGCTATCGGTAATTTACAGGCGCGTGGTTTAGTTGAGCGAAAGCAGGGGGGCGGCACTTTTGTAAACCGTAACCTTAATGCTGCGATGAAAGACCCGTTAATGGACTTAGTTAGCCAACGTCCCGAGACGCAGTTTGATTTGCTCGAGTTCAGACACGCCCTTGAAGGGATGTCCGCTTATTACGCAGCACTTCGTGGTCAGCCAGAAGATTATGATGCGCTCAAACAAGCGCTAAATGAACTTCCTACACCAGCTGCGAATGAAAGTAAGCGTGCTCAGGCTGAGGCCCTTGGTCAGTTTTATATCACCATGGCGCGAGCTTCTCACAATATGGTGCTTCTGCACGTCATGAGCACCATGCAAAGTATGTTGGTAGACAACATCGAACGAAATTTAGATATGTTGGCAGCGCATTCTGACGCGGTAGAAGATATCGCCAAACAGCGGCGTGAAATTGTCGAGGCGATTGCCTCTCGCGACCCAGAAGCAGCGCGCCAAGCATGTAATACGCATTTGGCGTTTATCGAAAAAACGCTATTAACGATTAATCAACGCGATTCACGCGTACAGCGTGCATTGCGACGATTAGAAATTTAGTTATTTGTGCTTCACCGAATTAGGTGGTGGGCAAATAATTATTCATTCGCAGAGGCTTAGGTCAGGTTTAAGCCTGTGCCACTGCAAAAGCAGGTGAGCCAGATTGGGTCACTGTGAGTACAACGTAATTTAGTTTTCCTTCTTTTAGCGCTCTTTTGCCTAAGGGCATTGCTAAGGGAGGATTTTCTATAAGCAAAAAATAGGATGGCACCATGTCTGATATGATGCACCAAGATGTAGATCCTCAAGAAACTAAAGAGTGGATTGATGCGCTTGAGTCAGTTTTAGAAGAGGAAGGCGTAGAGCGCGCCCATTACTTACTTGAGAAACTTATTGATAAAGCACGCCGTAGCGGAGCACATTTGCCTTACGATGCGACAACGGCTTACATCAATACTATCCCTGCAGCTCAAGAACCTAAAATGCCTGGTGACTTGACCATCGAAGCGCGCATTCGTGCTGCTATCCGTTGGAACGCATTGATGATCGTACTTCGTGCGTCTAAGAAAGACTTGGAGCTTGGGGGTCATATCGGTAGTTTTGCATCATCAGCGATGCTTTACGATGTGGGCTTTAACCACTTCTTCAAAGCGCCGAATGAAAACCAAGGCGGCGACTTCATTTTTGCTCAGGGCCATATTTCACCAGGCATTTATGCGCGTTCTTATATGGAAGGAAATCTAACTGAAGAGCAGTTAAATAACTTCCGTCAAGAATGTGCTGGCGACGGTCTATCTTCTTACCCGCATCCGCATTTGATGAAAGACTACTGGCAGTTCCCAACCGTATCGATGGGTCTTGGTCCGCTTCAAGCAATTTACACAGCGCGATTCCTTAAGTACCTCACTAACCGCGGTATTAAAGATTGTTCAGATCAGCGCGTTTACTGCTACATGGGTGACGGTGAATGTGATGAGCCAGAAAGCTTGGGGGCAATTGGTCTTGCGTCTCGCGAAGGCTTAGACAACCTAACGTTCGTTATCAACTGTAACCTTCAGCGTCTAGACGGTCCGGTTCGTGGTAACGGCAAAATAATCCAAGAACTAGAAGGTACATTCCGCGGCGCAGGCTGGGAAGTAGTGAAAGTCATCTGGGGTAGTTACTGGGATGAGCTTCTTGCGCGCGACAAATCTGGCAAGCTTATTCAGCTTATGGGTGAAACGGTAGACGGTGAATATCAAAACTGCAAAGCCAAAGGCGGCAAGTACACCCGTGAAAACTTCTTCAACAAGTACCCTGAAACGGCGGCACTTGTAGCGAATATGTCAGACGATGACATCTGGCGCTTAAACCGTGGTGGCCACGACCCAGTTAAAGTTTTTGCAGCTTACCAAAAAGCCATTGATACAAAGGGCCGTCCAACGGTAATCCTTGCTAAAACGGTAAAAGGCTTCGGTCTTGGCCGCTCAGGTGAGGCACAAAACGTTGCGCACAACGTGAAGAAAATGGATGTGGATTCAATCAAACAGTTCCGCGACCGTTTCAACATTCCAGTAGCAGACGAAAAGATCGCAGACTTGCCTTACTTCAAGTTCGAAGAAGACAGCGAAGAAATGAAGTACCTTCGTGCACGTCGTGAAGCGCTAGGTGGTTATTTACCTGCGCGTCGTGAGCAAGCCGAAGAGCAGCTTGAAATTCCAGAACTGAGCGCATTCGACGCTATCTTAAAAGGTTCTGGCGACCGTCAAGTTTCATCAACCATGACATTTGTACGTGTGCTTAACGCGTTGTTGAAAGATAAGAAAATTGGCAAGCGCATTGTACCAATTATTCCTGATGAAGCGCGTACCTTCGGTATGGAAGGCTTGTTCCGTCAGGTAGGTATTTACGCTAACGAAGGCCAAAAATACGTACCTCAAGACGCCGACCAAGTCGCTTACTATCGCGAAGATAAGAAAGGTCAGGTACTGCAAGAAGGTATCAATGAACTAGGTGCAATGGCATCGTGGGTAGCGTCTGGTACGTCTTACTCAACGTGTAACGCAACAACTATTCCGTTCTATATTTACTACTCTATGTTTGGTTTCCAACGTGTTGGCGACCTGGCATGGGCAGCAGGTGATAGCCAAGCGCGTGGTTTCCTATTAGGTGCAACAGCGGGTAGAACTACACTAAATGGTGAAGGTCTACAACACCAAGATGGTCACTCACACGTTCAGGCGAACCTAATTCCTAACTGTGTTACTTACGACCCAACGTACGGCTACGAAGTTGCCGTTATCGTTCAAGACGGTTTGCGTCGCATGTATGGTAACAACGAGAACATCTTCTATTACCTAACGTTGATGAACGAGAACTATCAGCACCCTGAAATGCCTCAAGGTGATGATGTTGCTGAGCAAATCATCAAAGGTATTTATAAACTTGAGCGTGTTGAAAACGATAAGTCTAAGCTTAACGTACAGTTAATGGGCTCAGGTACTATTTTGAATGAAGTACGTAAAGCAGCGCAAATTCTGTGTGAGGACTACAACGTGTCTTCTGACGTGTACTCAGTAACTTCATTTAACGAGCTAGCTCGTGAAGGTCAGGACGTAGCGCGCTGGAACATGCTAAACCCAGAAGCTGAGCAAAAAGTACCTTACATTGGTCAAGTAATTACGAAAGACGCAGGTCCTGCGATTTCAGCTACTGACTATGTGAAGAACTACTCAGACCAAGTACGCGCGTTCATTGAAACTGATTACCGCTGTTTAGGTACAGACGGTTTCGGTCGCAGCGACAGCCGTGAAAACTTGCGTACTCACTTTGAAGTTAATGCGTCATACATTGTGGTTGCATCACTTTATGAATTGGCTCAGCGCGGTGACGTTGAGAAGAAAGTGGTAGCAGAAGCCATTAAGCGTTTTGATATTAACGCTGAAAAACTTAACCCACTTTACGCGTAAGCCAAATAAGGTATTTTACATATGTCAGATATTCAAAAGATTATCGTACCCGATGTAGGTGGCGACGAAGTTGAAGTTATCGAGCTATGTGTTGCCGTAGGCGACAACATTGAGGCAGATGAAGGCGTTGTTACTGTTGAAAGTGACAAGGCATCGATGGACATCCCTGCACCGTTTGAAGGTGAGATTGTAAGCCTGTCTGTATCGGTAGGCGATAAAATCAAAGAAGGCGATGTGATTGGTGAAATGAAAGTTGCCAATGGCGATAGTGATAGTGCTGCTGAAGAATCATCTTCAGACGACGCGTCACAAGAAGAAGCGTCTAAGCAAGAAGAAGCACCAAAAGAAGAAAGCAAATCAGAGGCAGCGCCAGCTGCGTCTGGTAGCAGCGAAGTCATTGAAGTTGCTGTACCCGATATCGGTTCTGAAGACGAAGTTGACGTTATCGACGTTTTGGTTTCTGTAGGCGATACCATCGAAAAAGAAGATGGTCTTATTACCCTTGAAACCGATAAGGCGACTATGGATGTGCCTTCAACGCACTCAGGTACAGTGAAAGAAGTATTCATTAGCACCTAAGCGATAAGGTGAAAGAAGGCACTGTTGTGATCAAGCTTGAAGTTGCAGGCTCTGGCTCTGCTTCAAGTGAATCTTCTGAAGCGTCTGCCCAAGAAAGTGAAAAGCAAGCGTCAGCACCAGCGGCGTCGTCAAGCAGCGAAACTATTGAAGTTGCGGTACCAGACATTGGTGAAGACGGTGAAGTTGATGTTATCGATGTACTGGTATCGGTAGGCGATACTATTGAGAAAGAAGATGGTCTAATTACGCTTGAAACTGATAAAGCGACAATGGACGTACCTTCAACGCATGCGGGTACTATCAAAGAAGTCTTTATCAAAACAGGCGATAAAGTAAAGCAAGGCACGGTAGTGGTTAAGCTTGAAACTAGCGGCGGCACATCTTCACAAGCATCGTCTCAAGCCTCTGAGCCAGCGGCTGAAAAGCCAGCAGCGAAGAAAGAAGAACCGAAGAAAGAAGCACCGAAACAAGAATCGGCTAATCGCTCTCCAGTACCAGCAGAGCCTGCACCGAAAGGTAATGGTAAAGCCCATGCGTCGCCTTCGGTTCGCCGTATTGCACGTGAGTTTGGTGTAGACCTAACCCTAGTGAATGGCTCTGGTCCTAAGAACCGTATCTTGAAAGAAGACGTTCAAGCCTATGTGAAAGCCGAGCTTGCTAAGCCTCGCACGGCTCAAGCTTCTGGTAGTGCGCCAGTAGGCGATAATGTGCTTCAAATTGTGCCAGTTAAACCTGTTGATCACAGCAAGTTTGGTGAAATCGAAGAACAGCCGCTATCGCGTATTCAAAAGATTTCTGGTCCATTCCTACACCGTAACTGGGCGACTATTCCGCACGTTACGCAGTTTGACGAAGCAGATATCACAGAAGTTGAAGACTTCCGTAAAGAGCAAAACGCTTACCACGCGAAAATTAAGTCTGGTCTTAAGATCACGCCACTGGTATTCGTCATGAAAGCCGTTGCTAAAGCGCTTGAAAAATACGAAGTATTCAACTCATCACTGTCTGATGACGGCGAAAGTTTGATCATCAAGAAGTTCATCAATATTGGTATCGCAGTAGAAACACCGGGCGGCCTTGTTGTACCTGTTATTCGCGACGTGAATAAGAAAGGTATTGAGCAGCTGTCACGTGAGCTTATCGAGACTTCTCAGAAAGCACGGGAAGGGAAGCTTAAAGCGGCTGATATGCAGGGTGGCACGTTTACAATCTCTAGCCTAGGCGGAATTGGTGGAACGGCATTTACACCTATTGTAAATGCGCCAGAAGTCGCCATATTAGGAGTATCGAAGTCTGAGATGAAGCCAAAGTGGAATGGTAAAGAATTCGAGCCGCGTTTGATGGTGCCGCTGAGCCTGTCATACGACCACCGAGTAATCGATGGTGCAGTAGGTGCGAGATTCTCTACTGAGGTTGCTGCAAACCTTACTGATTTGCGCAGAATCATACTTTAAATAAAAGGTCGAAAAAGTTTACAATATCAGTAACATTTTCGACGATTTTATAAGCCCATTTGGTGGCATTTAGGTTATGCTATTGCACAAAAGTAATAGCATGACCCTACAAGAACAGGATTGAGGTTCACAATGAGCGAAATTAAAACGCAATTGGTGGTACTGGGCGGCGGCCCTGGCGGTTATTCAGCAGCATTCCGTGCAGCTGACTTAGGTATTGAAACAGTTATCGTAGACTCTCGTGACACACTTGGTGGCGTTTGTCTGAACGTTGGCTGTATTCCTTCTAAAGCCCTTCTTCACGTAGCAAAAGTGATGAAAGAAGCGAAGCATCTTGCAAGCCACGGTGTAACGTTTGGCGAGCCAACCATCGATTTAGACAAAATCCGCGATTACAAAGACAGCGTAGTTAAGCAATTAACTAACGGTCTTGGCGGCATGTCTAAAATGCGTAAAACCAAGCACGTTCAAGGCTTTGGTAAATTTACAGGCGCAAACACCCTTGAAGTAAAAAATGGTGACGACGTTACAACCATTACTTTTGAAAAAGCAATTATTGCAGCGGGTTCTGAGCCAGTTAGCCTACCGTTCATCCCAGAAGATGAGCGCGTAATCGACTCAACTGGCGCACTGGAAATGAAAGACATTCCAGAGAAAATGCTAGTACTAGGCGGTGGTATCATCGGTCTAGAAATGGGTACAGTATACGAAGCGCTTGGCTCAAACATCGACGTAGTTGAATTCTTAGATCAGCTTATTCCTGCAGCTGACAAAGACATCATGAAAGTATTCATGAAAGACTACAAAGAAAAATTCAACATCATGCTAGAAACGAAAGTTACTGCAGTTGAAGCAAAAGATGACGGTCTATACGTAACATTTGAAGGCAAGAACGCACCTGCTGAGCCAGTACGCTACGACAAAGTACTTGTTGCTGTTGGTCGTAAGCCTAACGGTAAACTAGTGGGCGCAGAAGCTGCAGGCGTTAATGTTGACGATCGCGGCTTTATTAATGTTGATAAGCAAATGCGTACTAACGTTGACCATATCTTCGCAATCGGTGATCTTGTAGGTCAGCCTATGCTTGCGCACAAAGCAGTTCACGAAGGCCACGTAGCAGCAGAAGTTATTGCTGGGCAGAAGCACTACTTCGACCCACGTGCAATTCCTTCAGTTGCGTACACTGAGCCAGAAGTAGCTTGGGTAGGTTTAACTGAGAAAGAAGCAAAAGAGCAGGGCGTAAGCTACGAAACAGCGGTATTCCCATGGGCTGCTTCTGGTCGCGCAATTGCATCTGATGCAACAAACGGTATGACCAAGATGATCTTCGACAAAGACACGGGTCGCGTTATCGGTGGCGCAATGGTAGGTACCAATGCTGGTGAAATGCTCGGTGAGATTGGTCTAGCAATTGAGATGGGTGCGGATGCTGAAGATGTAGCATTAACTATCCACGCTCACCCTACGCTGAACGAATCTATCGGTCTTGCGTCTGAAATCTTCGAAGGAAGCATCACAGACTTGCCAAACCCGAAAGCGAAGAAAAAGAAGTAAACGTCTTTTTTGCTAATTAATTAGAACCCGCTCAACGAGCGGGTTTTTTGTATCTAGCACTTTTTGCAACTCTGCATTTTTTCTTTCTGTCTCTGAACGTTTAATATAAAAAATACCTTATTTGTTGTTTTTTTATACTAAAGGGTGATTTACGTTATTGAACGATTAATTAAAATACGCGCCTCTTTAGTTATCCCGTTTTATACTCAACAAACATCAAAGGTTTTAATGCAAAGTACTCAACCATCTCATTTCTCATCTCCGGCTTCATTTTCTAAGCACGGTGAATATGCCATTGAGCTTAGCGGCAGCGTTGTAAAGGCTGAATTGAAAGGTATTGCAACGCAA
This sequence comes from Alteromonas gracilis, assembly GCF_036870955.2. Classification (GTDB taxonomy): domain Bacteria; phylum Pseudomonadota; class Gammaproteobacteria; order Enterobacterales; family Alteromonadaceae; genus Alteromonas; species Alteromonas gracilis_A. Next base: position 3,361,945 of record NZ_CP145482.2, on the reverse strand, counting down.
AAAATGCTGCAGCAATATCACGACGATGTTCTCATGCTGACAGGGAACCTTGATGGTGCGCAATGGGGCTTCATCGGCTCAATTTTTGGGACCGGTGTATTAACACCCGAAGCGGAAGAGTGGCTTGTAGTGTCTATAAAGCGTCGTATGGAGCTTGGCATGCTTGCAAGTGTGGTTATTGCAGATAGGGCAAAAGTGCCAGCCTTGGTGGTTAGGCAGTTTGAGCGGGTATTCCAGCAAGCGGGAATAAAGTACTTGTTCTGTAGTAGTGAGCAGGAAGGGCTAGATTGGCTTTCTTCACTGGGATGTAAAGCCAACTAACCCTGCTATTCATTACATTATTTCGTGTTTAAGCAATCACTTTTTCTTTAATTTTTTGGTTGGCTGCAACTTCTTCAGTGTCAAACTCCTGCGCTTTAAGATGCGCTGGCGTGAACTCGTTGCAGTCCATGTTGCGCTGTTCCATAAAGCGTTTAACGGTTTTCTCGCAGTAGGCTTTACGGCAACATTGAGACAGCAACATTTCGTGACGTTGAACCCGTTCGCGTATAAATTTAACTACCAAACCTCGAAGCCATTGTAATCCTGCATCTTGGTCTTGACGCTTGTGCCACATTACAGACAGTGGTGAACTTACAATTTCAATTGGCGTTTCAAAAACCGCGAGTTCACCAGAAAATATCTCACGCTCCATCACAAGCGATGGTGCAACACAAATAAGGTTGCTTTCTTTTAGCAAGGGCGTTGCGTTGTAAAACTGATTAACCGACATGGCTACGCGGCGTTTTAACCCTAAGTTAGCCAATACTTGATCGGTAGGGCCTGTCACATCACCTGTCACAGACACCAATAAATGATCAGCGGCCACAAATTCTTCTAATGTAAGCTGGCTTTTTGCCAACGGGTGATCAGGGCGCATAACCACAACCCAGCTGGGATCAAGTACATGTTCAGCGCGTATAACCGAATCAGGCTCTTGGTATTTGGAAAAAGTTAACTCAGCTTCTGCGTCTTTGAGTATTTTGTCCGTTTCCATGTCATAATTAGGAATAGCGTGAATGTTGATACTTGGCGCTTCGTTTTCGATAACTTGTCGAAGTGGTCCCCACACCATAGAAACAATACTGTCTGTCGCGGCAATTCTGAATGTACGCTTGGCCGTTGCAGGATTAAAATCTGTCGGATTTACCGCAACTTCAAGTTCACCCAACGGGCCTTGAATTTGGCTCCACAAGTTTTTGGCAAATGAAGTGGGTTGAATACCGCGTCCGTCCTTAACAAATAATTCGTCTTTCCATGCAGTGCGCATACGTGACAGGGCATTTGATACTGCTAGCTGAGTCATTGACAGCCTATCTGCGGCGCGGGTAATGGCACCTTCTGTCATTATCGCATCGAATATCATTAGTAAGTTTAAGTCATGTGGACGCATAATCGTCTCCGGTCTTTAGACGCTTCTTGCGATAATCATTTAGCCAAAAAGGAGGAAGCGCTGCGTAAACGCGCCGTAAACCCATCCTTGGGGGCTCCGCTACCGCATCCCTGCGGTAGAGGGGTTACTCCGCGCTTCCACCTCTTTGTCTCTCGACTATCGCAAAAAGCGTCAATTGCTTTTTATGTACTCAAAGGTACAAGTAAATTACTTCGCATTGACGACGTGTGTCATCTCGCTTTGTATCAGCAAACCAAAAAATTTCACTTTAAGTAAGGTGAAGTTCACTTGGTTTCACCTATTTATTTTTCTGTTTTCAGAAAACATATCGAAGTCATTGCAATGACATAGTTTAGTTATAGGTTATAGCTAAATGCATTTATTTTCCAAATGAATGCGATGAGTGACAGTGTTACACTGCACCGCTACAGCCCGCTAATTTCCTAAGTTCTCGCTTTCTAAGCAGTTATTTGCGTGATAAAGGTGAAACCACCTTCATCACGTTTAAATTTTGTCCGCTAGATTCTCAATATATAACATTGTGTGATGTGTTGCATATAAAAAGATAATTATTTTTATTGTTTAGTGTGGTTCATAATGCATTCCATCAAACTTTAGTCGAACTTAAGAGAGAATCTTGCAATGAAAACTTTTACCCGTTTATTGGCTGTTTTAAGCCTTACTGCGCTAGTCGCTGCATGCGGTGGTGACGAGCAGGATCCTAGTCAATCTATGCAGGCAAATGCTGGCGTTCCTGTGGATGTAGCAGCGGTTGTCACGCAACGTCTTACCGAATGGGACAACTTCACTGGTCGCTTGGAATCGCCACAAATTGTAGCGCTTCGTCCTCGTGTTTCAGGTTACATCGATTTTGTTGCATTTAAAGAAGGCGAATATGTTGAGCAAGGGCAAACGCTGTTCCTAATTGACAATCGTACTTTTAAAGCAGAAGTCGCTCGCTTGACCGCACAGCTTGAAGAATCGAAAAGTCGACTAGAGCTTGCTGAGCAAAATTACAAACGCGCCCACAAACTTCGCAAGACGCAAGCAGTGTCTGAAGAGGTACTTGATGCGCGTTTAGCAGAGAAAAACCAAGCGCTAGCTAGCCTTAATCAAACTCAAGCCGCTCTTGACGTCGCGCGCTTAAACCGAGGTTTTGCGCGCGTTGAAGCACCTATTTCAGGCCGCATTTCTCGCGCCAATATTACTGAAGGTAACTTTGTAACGGCGGGACAAACTGAACTTACTCGTATCGTGTCAACAGACCGTTTATACGCATACTTTGACATCGATGAGCAAACCTACCTTAATTATGTATCAAGCAGCAATGCAACGTCTGTGAACGACAAGCCTGTTGCGTTGCGTCTAGCCAATGAATCGGATTATCAGCATTGGGGCCAAATTGATTTTATCGATAATCAAGTGAATGGCAACACAGGTACATTACGCGTTCGCGCCGTGTTCAATAACGAAGAGGGTCGCCTAATCCCTGGTTTGTTTGCCCACCTTAAACTCGTTTATGGTACAAACGAGCAAGGCATTCTTATCAAAGAAAAAGCGATTGGCACCGACTTGAATAACAAGTATGTGCTTGTGGTGAATGAAGAAAACAAAGTGGAATACCGTGCGGTTACACTGGGTGACAAAGTGGGCAGCATGCGCATTATTAAAAGTGGGCTTGCGGCTAGCGACACCATAGTTGTAGACGGGTTACAACGCGTACGTCCAGGGGCGCCAGTGTCGGCGAACGAAGTACCTATGGGTGACCAAGATGCGCTAGCGAGCTTGCAGGATTGGCAGTCTCAGGTAGATAACGTAACAGAAGTAACCAACATGGCGCATTACGAGGACGTATTGTCTGGTGGTTCAGTGGCATCTGGCACTGTAACAGTAGGTCTTAAGTAATGAACATCTCGCAATTCTTTATTAGCCGCCCGATCTTTGCGGGCGTGCTATCACTACTCATTTTTATTGGAGGTGCCATTGCAGTATGGCAACTCCCCATTACAGAATATCCAGAAGTTGTTCCGCCAACGGTAGTGGTAACAGCCAACTATCCAGGCGCAAATCCAGAGGTTATAGCTGAAACCGTCGCGACGCCACTTGAGCAAGAAATTAACGGCGTTGAAAACATGTTGTACATGTCTTCACAAGCAACCAGTGATGGCCGCATGACATTAACCATCACGTTTGCTATCGGTACAGACCCTGATGAAGCGACAACGCTGGTCCAAAACCGTGTGAATCGTGCTACTCCACGTTTGCCACAAGAAGTACAGCGTTTAGGTGTAGTTACTGAAAAGTCATCGCCTGACCTGACCATGGTGGTTCACTTAACATCGCCAGATAATCGCTACGACATGCTATATCTGTCTAACTATGCCGACCAGTTTGTAAAAGACGAGCTGGCCCGTATTGACGGGGTAGGGCAAGTACGCCTGTTTGGTGCAGGCGAGTTCAGCATGCGTGTGTGGCTAGACCCTAATAAACTCGCTGCGTTGCAAATGAACCCAGGCGATGTTGTGGCGGCAATTGCCGATCAAAATCAGCAAGCGGCTGCGGGTAGCCTTGGTGCACAGCCAACGGGTACGAGCGAATTTCAGCTTCTTATCAACGTACGCGGTCGCCTTAAAGACGAATCTGAATTTGAAAATATCATCGTTAAAACCGGTGATAATGGCGAAATTACGCGCCTTAAAGATGTGGCTCGTATTGAGCTAGGTTCAGAGTTTTATGCGCTTCGTTCATTAATTAACAATAACCCGGCAGCGGCTTTACCTATTTTCCAAGCACCAGGGTCAAATGCTATTCAAATTTCAGACGATGTGCGTTCGCGTATGGCTGAATTATCGCAGCTATTCCCAGAAGGCCTAGAGTACGAAATTGCCTACGATCCTACCGTCTTTGTGCGCGGCTCAATTGAAGCAGTAATTAGCACATTGCTAGAAGCGGTATTGCTTGTTGTTCTTGTGGTAGTACTTTTCCTTCAAACATGGCGTGCATCTATAATTCCATTGGTTGCAGTACCAATCTCGTTGGTGGGTACCTTTGCATTTATGCAGTTGATGGGCTTCTCACTTAACGCCTTGTCATTGTTTGGCTTAGTACTTGCCATCGGTATTGTTGTTGATGACGCCATTGTTGTTGTTGAGAACGTCGAGCGTAATATTTCTGAAGGCAAAACACCGTTTGATGCCACGGTACAGGCAATGAAAGAGGTAACTGGGCCTATTATTGCGACAACACTTGTACTTGCAGCAGTGTTTGTACCTACCGCCTTTATGAGTGGTTTAACAGGTCAGTTCTATAAGCAGTTTGCACTGACTATCACTATTTCTACGGTTATCTCAGCAATTAACTCGTTAACGCTTAGTCCAGCCTTGTCTGCACTATTGCTGAAGCCTCACGGTCAAGCTAACGACTGGCTTACCCGACTAATGGATAAAGTGTTTGGTCGTTCTGTATTTGCGCCTTTTAACCGTTTCTTCGACCGAGGTTCTAAGAAGTACACAGGTGCTGTGGGCGGTCTTATCCGTAAAAGCAGCGTCATTATGGTGCTTTACGCTGGTTTGCTTGGCCTGACCTATTTCCAGTTTGCCAATACACCCACTGGCTATGTACCCCCGCAAGACAAGCAGTACTTAGTCGCGTTTGCTCAGCTACCTAATGCCGCCAGCTTAGATAGAACCGAGGAAGTCGTTCGTGAGATGTCACGTATTGCCATGGAACACCCTGGTGTTGAAGATGCCATTGCATTTCCGGGGCTAAACATTAACGGCTTTACCAATAGTCCAAGCTCAGGTGTTTTGTTTGCCACCTTGACCGACTTTGACAAGCGTAATAGCCCTGAATTATCGGGCGGCGCCATTGCGGCTCAACTAAATCAAAACTTTGGCTCTATTAAAGGTGCGTTTGTGGCTATCTTCCCACCACCACCAGTAATGGGGTTAGGGACAATTGGCGGGTTCCGTTTGCAGGTGGAAGACAGGGGCAACCTTGGATTTGAAGAGCTAGAGCGCGTCACTCAAGAAGTGATTGGCAAAGCATGGGCGCATCCTGCGCTTACCGACGCTTTCACCAGCTTTACGGTTGCTGTGCCACAGCTTGATGTTGATGTAGACCGTGAAAAAGCGGTAAGCCAAGGCGTAAATATCGATACCTTGTTCACCACTATGCAGGCTTACTTAGGCTCACTTTATGTCAATGACTTCAATTTGTTTGGCCGTACGTATCAAGTAAATGTGCAGGCCGATGCGCAGTATCGTCAAGATATTGAAGATATTACGCAATTTAAAATTAGAAATGCACAAGGTGAGATGATTCCCCTAGGTTCATTTTTGAATATCGAGCACAGCGCAGGTCCAGACCGTGTTATGCACTATAACGGCTATATCACGGCAGAAATCAATGGGGCGCCAGCGCCGGGTTATTCATCTGACCAAGCGAAAGCCGCTATTGAAGAAATTTTGGCTGAAACACTGCCATTGGGAATGACTTACGAGTGGACTGAATTAACGTATCAGCAAATTCTTGCAGGTAACGCATCAGCGTTCGTATTCCCACTCGTGGTGTTATTGGTGTTCCTTGTACTTGCAGCACAATATGAAAGCTTGCGCTTGCCACTGGCCATCATTCTGATTGTACCAATGACATTGCTTAGCGCGTTAATAGGTGTGCAAGTTTACGGTGGAGACAACAATATATTCACTCAAATTGGATTGATTGTACTGGTTGGCCTTGCCACTAAGAATGCCATTCTTATTGTCGAATTTGCCAAAGAGTTGCAAGACAAGGGTATGGATGCGCTGTCTGCTATTAAAGAGGCGAGCCGTTTACGTTTACGTCCTATTTTGATGACTTCAATTGCATTCATCATGGGCGTATTGCCAATGGTTATCTCTACAGGCGCAGGTGCTGAAATGCGTCAGGCGATGGGGGTAGCAGTATTCTCAGGCATGATAGGCGTAACTTTCTTCGGGCTAATCCTAACCCCAGTCTTTTACTATTTGCTAAAGCGCAACGGTTAACTCTCCCGTCTACCCAAGCGTTGCCCTCTTAAGGGGCTTTTTAGGCCACTCACTTGAGTGGCCTTTTTTTTGCCTTAATTCGCCTCAACTAGCCTTATTTACACAACAAAAATGGTGCTATTGTTGATTAAACTTGGAACGGTATTAAATGTATTAGGGAGTTAATTGTGAAAGTAGATGCAGCAAGTATTATTGCAATAGGAATGATTGTCGCGTTAGGCGTACTTGGTCTTCAGGTATCAGGCGCGATGAATGATATGCAGACATGGGACAGAGTAGTCACCGTTAAAGGTCTTTCTGAAAAAGAATACATTGCCGATCAGGTAATTTGGCCCATTCAGTTTGTTGATGCTTACAACGACTTACCTGCATTGTACGATCAAATCGAAAAGAACAGTGCCAAGGTATCACAGTTTTTACAAACTAAGGGAATATCAAGCGAGAGCATCACAATAGGAAAACCAGAAATTACCGACAAGCTTGCACAACAATACGGCGGTTCTGACAGAGCGCCTTTTCGCTACAGTGCTATTCAGACTGTGACAGTATTTTCTGAAGACGTGGAAAAAGTCAGACTGTTGATGCAACAAATCGGTGAATTGATTAAAACGGGAATTGTGTTGTCTGATCAAAGTTATCGCGCCCAACCAGACTATGTATTTACGCGCTTAAATGAAGTCAAACCTGTCATGATTGAAGAGGCAACACTTAATGCACGAGAAGTCGCTGAGAAATTTGCGAAAGACTCGCAAAGTACGTTAGGAAAAATAAAGCGGGCGAACCAAGGTCAATTTACTATCAGTAGCCGAGATAGCCATCATCCTCATATCAAAAAGGTCAGAGTGGTCTCGACCATTGACTATACACTCATCGATTAATTCGAACCGTGCTATGCTAAACAAACCAATCAATCACTAGGTTTGGTATTGCTAGTGATTGATTGTTAACTCTAAAAGGGTAATAAACGTATTTTTTTGAATGCTAGACCTTATTCTTCGCTGCCATTCTGGCAGCGTGTAGGTATAATTTAGCGCGTGAGTTTATTGATGAGTTGCGTGAAAATTATCCTAAGTAGAACGCCTTAGTAATTCTGCGAAAACTGAGATATTTGCATGCCAGAGCAAGCACCACAATCTAAGCAGTTGGAATTTTTTGAGATTCCTAGCCCTTGCATAGGTGTATGCGAGTCGGGCCCTAGAGGCTTTTGCAAAGGATGTTTTCGCAGTAGAGATGAACGTTTATATTGGCTGAAAGTTGACGACGCAACAAAACGTCAAATTATCAGTGCGTGCGTAAGGCGAAAAAAGCGGTGTTAGCAAGAGAAAGGAAGCAAAGCGAAGAAAGTGGCCAAGGGGCGAACGAACAGTACAACCTGTTTAATAACCTATGATTAGGGAATTTATCCTTAGGGAAAAAACGACAAGTCGATAGACAAACAAAATTGGTTTTTTGTGAGTAATTTAGTGAGTGTGATTAGATGTCGATAGAAAAGTACGTTGCGTTTGCGGCGAAGTCCTTTGCGTTACCTGATGTGTGTGTACGTTTGCGTGAAGTTCTTGACGACCCACGTTCAAGTGCAGACGACATGAGTGATCTGATAAGCGTAGACCCTTCACTAACGGGCAAAGTGCTGCGTTTAGCAAATAGCTCGCTTTTTCGCTTTCCCTCGCAAATTGAATCTGTTTCAAAAGCCATTAATGTCATTGGCGGCGAAGCGCTATACAATATTGTTGTTGCTGAAACCGCAGGCAGCGCGTTCAAGTGTTTTGAAACTAAGTATGTGAATCTCGATAAGCATTGGTACGCATCTGTGTATTGCGGAATGGTCGCTAAAAGCTTGGCAATGCGGCTAAACATAAAAGGTGCGGACCGCTTTTTTGTGATGGGTATGCTGCAAAATCTTAGCGAGCTTATCGTCGCTAAGCGCGCGCCACGACGCTATGTAACGTATTTAAAAGACCACGAAGCGACATTACCTGACGAAAGTCAAATCGCGCATTTCGGTTTTACGTTTGCACACTGCAGCGGTATCATAATGGAAAACTGGAATTTGCCCGTTGGTCTCTCACATCCAGTTGTTCAAATGAATGACAAAGAAAAGCAAGCCTCTGATATTGATGTTAGCGTGCTTGCGTTAGCAAACAAGGTCACTATTAGTGAGCTTGAAAATGAGAAATATCATGACATTGAACTTTTCTCGAAAGAAATAGCCAATGTGATAAGCCCTGACAAGGAACTGGTGCGAGTTTCAGCTGAATATGCGGAAATTGAAACATCAAAAGTGGTTTCGCTTATCCAATGAGCTAAATAAAAAACACTTCGCTGTCGGGCTATGACTGCGGGTGAAAGCCCTAAAAGTAGTTGGCAGCAAGCTCTATAAATTAATTAAAAAAGCGCTGTTTTAAAGCGCCCACAAAACTATAAAGCTAGACGTGTATTTTAATATGTTCACTACAAAGTACTTAATGCGCCTTGTAGCGTGTTTTTTGTTTGGTTGTTTTTGTACGCCGCTGTACGCAAAAGATCTCATACGCACGCTATACCATGCAGAATATACTCCTGATACCGATGATGAGATACCGCGTTTCACCCTAGACGGAGAACTCGGTGTGCTTTTAAATTCGGGCAATACATCCGCTGCCAGCATCAAAGCTGCGCTCAATGCAGACCATGAAACGCAGCATTGGAGTAATGTTTATTTTGCAGAGCTACTTTATAAAGAAAGTGGCACCGCAACGACAGACCGAGAAGTCAGTGCACAACGGTTTTACACCACCGCACAATTCGACTATAAACTCGTTGAAAAAGGCCGTCGCCTGTTTATGTATGGCGACTATGAAGACAATCGGTTCTCTGGATACGAGCATCGTGCATCCTTGGCTGCGGGCTGGTCTCAACGCTTATGGCGCGATGAGGACAGTGAGTTCCGCTACAGTATCGGGCCAGGCTATACGTTTTTAGAAGCCGAAGAAGACAACGACAGCTTAGTCAACGATGGCATTATTGTGCGCGCCTCTGCAGAATATCGTTATCGATGGACTAGTGGTGCTAGGCTGCGTCAGTTTTTCAGTACAGAAGCTTATGAGGACAATACTAAATCACGCTCTGAAACGTCACTGTCTGCTAATGTATTCGGGTCTTTGGCAATGAAATTGTCTTTTATTTTAAATCATGAAACCGATACGGCAGATGATGTAGAGGCCTTAAGTACAGAAACGTCTGTGGCGTTGGTTTACCAGTTTTTCTAGTCAATTAGTGTAAAAAGTGCGCTATATACGCTGTTTTCGCAGCGGTGACATTGACGATAAGAATAAGAAATGTACACTGCGCAGCATTGTTTTTAGAGACATTGACGATGGTGTCTCTTCACTATTTAAAAACTCGCGTTACACCGCCTTGCAGTTCATAAGGTCTCGTGTGTAACAAATGGAACGATAATCAATAGGATTGTTCAATGAAAAAGCAGGCGCTTGCATCTTTAATCGCACTCTCTCTTTCTACCCCCGCCTTTGCGCAAGACGACGAAGTTAAGCCTTTTACAATGGAAGGTGAGTTGGGTTTTATCTCGACAACTGGTAACACAGATACAACGTCAATCAATGCGGGCATCACGGCAAATCAAGAATTTGAAAGCTGGAGCAACGACTACAATATTGAAGGTCTATACAGACAAGAAACAGTAGAAGGTGATAATGGCGAAGATGTAGATGTCACATCTGCACAAAAGTTCTTTGCCTCTGCACAGGGTAACTACAAATTAGAAAACCCTGATAACCGCCTGTTTGTGTTCACCTCATACGAAGACGACCGTTTTAGTAACTTTAATTACCAAGCAACGGTTGCTGCTGGTTGGAACCAAAAGCTCATTCAAAATAAAAACCATAAGTTAGAGTATTCAATCGGTCCGGGTTATGCGTTTGTTGAAACTCAAGAAGGTGAAAGCCAAAACAGCATGATTGTCCGTGCATCGACTATTTATTCGTGGAAGATTTCAGATACGGCCAAATTTACGCAAACGGCAAGTACCGAAGTGGGTGATGAAAACACCAAATCTCGCGCAGAGTCAGCCCTGACGGCCACGATCAGCGGTAACCTTTCTATGCGCTTGTCATTTAAGTTAGATCACAACTCGCAAGTAGCAGAAGATGTAGAAAAGCTTGATACTGAAACAGCCGTTAGCTTGGTATACAACTTCTTCTAAGCCTATTCTCGCCTATTCGGCACTAATGTTTAGACATAAAAAACGCTGCATTCGCAGCGTTGTTTGTTTAATTACAGTCTATCAATTAGTGAAGAATACGGGTCTTAATCGTTCCTTCAATTTGCTGCAATTCGGCAAGCGCCTCGTAACCTCGGTCTTCTTTAACATCAACAACCACGTAACCAATATCGGCATTAGTTTGTAGGTACTGAGCTTCAATGTTGATGCCTTTTTCAGCAAATGCTTGGTTAATTTGCGTTAGGATACCAGGCTGGTTTTTGTGTACATGTAACAAACGCGAACGTCCAGTGTGCTCTGGCAATGATACTTCTGGGAAGTTGACCGCAGATAGCGTAGAACCATTGTCACTGTATTTAGCCAGTTTACCCGCTACTTCAATACCGATATTCTCCTGCGCTTCTTGCGTGCTACCACCTACATGTGGCGTAAGAATAACGTTGTCGAATTTACGTAAAGGTGACTGGAACTCTTCGGTATTTGACTTAGGTTCAACCGGGAATACGTCAATAGCTGCACCATTTAAGTGACCGCTTTCAAGCGCATTAGCTAGCGCGTCTATGTCAACAACCGTACCGCGAGACGCGTTAATAAGAATACTACCTGGCTTCATCTGAGCCAGTTGCTCTGCACCTATCATGTCTTGTGTCTGAGGCGTTTCTGGAACGTGTAAAGACACAACATCTGACGTGTTAAGCAGTTTGTTTAGCGACTTAATTTGGGTTGAGTTACCTAAAACTAGCTTGTCTTCGATATCGAAAAATTGAACACGCATACCTAAGTGCTCTGCAAGAATACTTAGCTGCGTACCAATATGACCATAGCCAATAATACCCAGTGTTTTGCCGCGTGCTTCATATGAGCCTACTGCTGTTTTTTCCCACTCACCACGATGCGCTTTGGCATTTTTACTTGGTACTTGGCGAAGCAACAGAATAATTTGTCCAAGGACAAGTTCAGCCACCGAACGGGTATTTGAAAATGGCGCATTGAAAACAGGAATACCACGACGCTGAGTGGCTTCAAGATCGACTTGGTTGGTACCAATGCAGAAACAACCAATGGCAACAAGCTTCTGAGCTGCGTTGACAACGTTCTCTGTTATTTGAGTGCGCGAACGAATACCAACAAAGTGGGCATCTTTAATTTTCTCAATAAGCTCATCTTCAGGAAGCGAGGTTTTAAGAAACTCAATGTTGCTATAACCATTGCTTTTCAGGGTTTCCAAAGCACTTTGGTGAACGCCTTCTAACAACAAAATTCGGATTTTATCCTTCTCTAATGAAACTTTGCTCATGAACTCGCTATCTCTCGCTGATGTAATGGGGTGGCAAGTATGTTTTAGGGGTAACACTGCGTTTTACAAACACAGTCATTATCTTCTCACTTTTACTACCTGTATGTAATCACCGTACGGGGTGTTTACACGAGGAGTGATTTCACTCCGTTTCTCTACTACCGCCAATGCTTTTAAGGACATCTAGACGTCTAAACGAAAACTAACAGAAAACACACAAAGATAAAAGTAGTAATTGTGCTAATACTGCACACAAAGGTGTGCAGTATTGATGATGCTGACTACTTATAGGTGTCTACGCCGTTATCCGACGCTGAAAGCACGATATCGGCACCGCGCAGTGCAAAAATGCCATTAGTGACAACACCAGGTATGTTGTTTATTTTTTGCTCAAGTTCGCGAGGGTTAATTATTTCAAGGTTATGCACGTCAATAATAACGTTGCCATTGTCGGTAACCACACCCTGACGGTATTCAGGATCGCCACCTAACTTAACCAGCTCACGCGCAACGAAAGAGCGAGCCATAGGAATGACCTCTACCGGAAGGGGAAATTTGCCAAGCACTGGTACGCGCTTACTCTCATCGACAATGCAAACAAATGTCTTGGCCGCGCCTGCAACGATTTTTTCACGGGTAAGGGCTGCGCCGCCGCCCTTGATCATATGCTTGTGCTCGGTAACCTCATCCGCCCCGTCTATGTAGACCGATAAGTCGCTGACCTCATTAAGTTCAAAAACGTCTATACCCAACGCTTTCATGCGTTCTGTAGACGCTTCAGAGCTAGATACCGCACCTTCAATTTTGTGTTTGATTTTGCCCAGCTCTTCAATAAAGAAGTTAACGGTTGAGTCGGTTCCAACTCCAACAATACTGTCTTGTTCAACGTAGGCAATAGCTGCTTTTGCCACGGCTTGTTTTTTTGCGTTCTGATCCATGGGGGTACTCTCTGACTATTTTTGGTTGCAGTGTAACCGATTAACCCCAGCGGTAGTAGAGACAATTATGCTTCTTTGTGCTTCTTTGTATAGCGTCGTAAAACGCAGAAATAAAAAACGCAGCAAACAGGATGTTGCTGCGTTGTAGGCGTGTAGTTCGAGCTTGTTTACGCTTTTGCTTCTGGTAATTTCAGCTGTACGTTGTGGGGAACTAATTTCAATACCACGCGTCTGCAGCTGTGCCAGTAGGCAGAAAGTAAAAGCAGTGAAGTTCCTATGCACAGTCCAGTAATCGCAAAGTTCGATGAAACCATGCCAAAATCTTCCATCAGGGCAGAGAAAGTGTAAACCACGTAGGTTAGTGCTGACACCATAATGGCTCTGCGGTCTACAGCAATAGAGATCACCGCAAGTAGTACGTACAAAGCAAGTACGACCAACGAAATAAACATGTCTCCGCTCCCCTCAAGTACACCTAAACTATGGAATATAGGGTGCACAATCATAGGTGCTGAAATAAGGTGCAGCCAAAACGCAACATCAGACGAGCGTGTTTGTCTTAGCGTATCTTTGCTATCCCAGTACATGGCCAGACCAAAGATGATTAAGCCAAAGGTCAGAATAAAATGATTTATATACAAAAGTGTCGCTGGAAACATATAGGTAACTGTAGCCACAACACCTGCCGTTAATGTTGCCGCGCCAGCTGCCACAGTAATTGGAACACGGAATCTCACCCAATGCGCTATGGCACCTATGGTGGTAAGCAACCCAGACGCGATAAATGCAAACTCTTTCACTTCTGGTCTAAATAGAATGGGAATGGCGAATAGTCCGACTAAAAACGATAGCAATAGCGCGATGGCAGGTAATGCCATACGACGTTTATTGACAAAATACTCTGCTAAAATCCACGAGCCTGCTGCCAGAGCAATGCCACCTAACGGAGGTGTCACAGCGTAACCAAGCCATGCCAGTGACGCCAACAATAATGCGCTTGCAATCACCACAAAAATGTCATTAAAGCCATTAATGAGGCGAAAGTTCTCTTCATCGACAGCGTGACTATTTCGTGTTTCATTGATGAAATGTCGAAACCGCGTCACGTCTGACTGATTAAAAATATCCTGTTTGACTGCGAGTGTAAGGTCTTCGTCTGTATACATTTGCTTTTCCTTATTCTTCTATGCGTGTTGTCGCGTAGCGAGATTAAGGATGTTTTTGCAATATAAGCGCCAAGAAGAAAAAGGTAATAAAAACAGTGGTTTGCTTTGGCGGTAGGCTAGTTGCATCTACCTTTTCGGTAGTGAAATAACTTTATTGACCAATAGTTAGTCAAGTTCGCCATATGAAATGGCATGACGCTTCTCAGGCGGCGACCTAGCTGTCACTCCCCATAAACAAATCCAATCTTTAAGCGCGAACTAAAAACGAAGTATTCGAGTTGGAGTGACAATAGCGTCCAGTGGAACATCCCAAGGCGCTGTAGGCAGGGCGTTAACTTCTTGAAAGTCGTGCGCTATACCAATAAGGACAGGCTTTTTGTTGGAGTGTTTCGTAAACGCCAATGTGCGATCGTAGTATCCGCCTCCCATGCCAAGTCTGTTCCCCTGTTTGTCGAAACCGACCAGTGGCATCAAAATTACGTCGACATCTGACGTGGGAATAACGTCTTGGCACGCGAGCCTAGGCTCACTAATTTTATATTTGTTTTGCACCATCAATGTGTCTTTGTTGTATTGTAAAAACAATAAATGTCCTTTACATACGGGGTGTAAAACAGGAAGGGTGAAGAAGATTTTAGGGAAGCGGTGCCAGCAATGTTCAACGAAGGGTTGTAAATCAACTTCACCATCATTTTCTAAATAGACCGCAACGCAACTTGGTTTTTCGAGCCATGCTAATTTTTGTAAATTATCAATAATACCAAGGCTTGCTGCCATACTGGCTTCGCTTGACAAGCGCTTGCGCGCTGCTCTTAAACTTTTTCTTAATGTTGCTCGCGCATTAAGGTCAGTTTGCGGTAAAGGATGAACCTGATACGACGCTTTTGGCATGTTGAAATGCTACTGCTCACCTAAAATCGTGTTCAGCATACTCACCAGCTCTTTGCTGTCTATAGGCTTGGTAAGTACGGCATCTAGCCCTTTTTGCTGAAGCGCTTCAGCCTCGGTTATCACATCAGCGGTAAGAGCCACAACAGGAAGCGTTGGGTGAATAGCTTTTATTTGTTTTGTGGCCTCATCACCTTGAATGCCAGGTAAGTTCAAGTCCATCAACACCAAATCAACCGGGTTTGACTTCACGTATTCCACTCCCTCTTCGCCTGTGCTAACTAAGGCTACGGGGGTTCCCAGTTTTTCAAAGAGCGTTTCTATCACTATTTGGTTAATTTCGTGGTCTTCTACAACGAGAACATTCACGTCTTTATCAAAAACGGCTTGGGCCACGAAACTTTGAGGCTGGTCTTCAACAAATTGATTGGCACTTATTTCATCAGCGGGCAGAGTGATGCTTACTCTTGTGCCCTCATTCAATTTACTACTAACCTTAATACTGCCGTCCATTAGCTCAATCAGTCGTTTTGAAATGTTAAGGCCAAGTCCAGTCCCTTTTATCTGCTGCGCGTTGTCCATGCGCTCAAATGCAGTAAAGAGGCGCTTTTGGTCTTCGTCGCTCATTCCAATGCCTTCATCAATAACATTGAAAATGACTTTGTTGCTCTTGTACTTTACTTGCGCTCTTACTGCTTTTCCTTTGGGCGTAAACTTAATGGCATTAGATAAAATATTCAGCGCTACCTGTCCAAGTTTAGTGTCATCAAAAAACAGCGAGTCTGGTACAGATTCATAAATAACAGTGGTAAAGGTAATGTTGCTGTCCTGCGCTCGTATTTTGGTAAGTGAAAATAAGTGAGTGAAGAAGTCTTGCGTATTAACTGCCCTTGGCATTACCCGCATCTTACCCGCTTCAATTTGTTTTATATCTAATACCGAGTTAACAATCTCCAACAATCGCTCACCACTTTTTGTCACATGCGAAAGTGGTGTGGAGAAACTTGACGGCAGTGAGAGCCTTTTTGCTTCCGCTTCCAGTAGATGACTAAACGTATTAATGGCGTTTAGCGGTGTACGTATTTCGTGGCTTACATAAGATAAGAAGTCGGATTTAAATTGACTGGTGCGTTCAAGCTCTCTGTTTTTTCGTTTTAGTTCAAGATGTGCTACCACTGATTTACTCAGCGTTTGAAGCGAGGCTCGTTGTTCGTCAGTTAACTCTCGAGGCTTTTTATCAATGGCACACAAGGTACCGATGGCTTGGCCGGAAGGCGTTATCAAGGGTGCGCTTAAGCGTAAAAACGTATATCAGGTGCACCGGTCACCAATGGGTTGTCATGAAAACGGGGGTCTTCTTTGGCATTGGGGACTTCGAAAACTTCTCGTTGCAATATGGCATGCGAGCAAAATGCAATTTCGCGGGACGTTTCCTGCGCGTCTAACCCGACGCGAGACTTAAACCATTGCCTGTTTGGATCGACAAGACTAATAAGTGCAATGGGCGTTTCACATATCTGCGACGCTAAAGCGGTAAGGTCATCAAAAAGCTGCTCGGCCTCGGTATCGAGTACGTCATAGCTTAAAAGCTCAGCTAATCGTTCGTTTTCGTTTTCAGGAATGGGCGCAGATATCATGACGTCGTTTATTCTACCTTGAAGACAATAAAAAAGGGGGATGCTTACACAACCCCCTTTAACATTAACACACTGTATTTAAAGTGCGTAAGTATCTATAAACAATTGTTCAAGTTTTGCGTGGTCCACTTTTGTCGCCACTTTGATGGTGTTGGCTTCATTCCATAGCGGACTTGGCGTTGTTCCTTTAGGTGCAACGACAGTTTGTCCTCTATCAAGCGCGCCAGTACCAACGCGAACATGGCCCTCGGTAAGTTCGAATAACTCCGGGTGACGAAGGTGTGCAATAGGGAATGCATCATGGAAGAAGCAAACGCGGTCTTCACGGTTCTGCGAATAAAAATCCATATAGAACTGTGCGCTTTCTTGAACAAAACTGCCTAGTTTGGCATTTTTCTCGGCAAGCACATCAACGAACGTCGGCGCGAATGGTACGTCGTTTGTTACGTCCAGGCCAAACATGGTCAAATCCCAGTCTGCAGCAAATACAATTTCAGCGGCATTGGCATCATTCCAGATATTAGCTTCGGCAACAGGTGTCACGTTACCGCGAACAAACGCAGCGCCGCCCATTATGCTCACGCCTTTAACTAGCTTGGGCAATTCTGGTTCTAGACGAAGGGCCAACGCCAAGTTACCTAGTGGGCCAATAGCCACGATTGTAATCTCGCCAGGGTATTTACGCGCCATATCAACAATGAACTGCGCAGAGCTACGAGGATCTAGCTCAGTCTTTGGTGCTTCAGGCTTAATATGACCAAAGCCATAATCGCCATGCACAAAGTGCGCGTAGGTTGACTCTGGGCCTACCCATGGCATACCTACACCTTTCGTCACTGGGATATCTTTACCTAGCAAGTTCACACAGGGTTAATGCGTTTTGCGCCGCCATATCAACAGGAACATTACCAAATACTGTGGTAAGGCCAAGAACTTCGATATCTGGAGATTGAAAAGCGAAGAAAATCGCCATTGCGTCATCAATACCCGGATCTGTATCTAAAATGATTTTATGTGCCATCAATTTTTTCTCAAATTCGTTTTTGCTAGTTGGCGTGTTTCGCTAAGAAACGATCCACTTCTTTTTGCGTTGGTATACTTTGCGCTGCACCTTCGCGAGTTACTGCTATAGCAGATGCTGCACAACCGCGACGTAGCGCCTGCTTAGCATCAGTGTGGTTGCTGTATGCCGAAAGGAAGTAACCAATAAAGGTGTCGCCCGCGGCAGTGGTATCAACAGCGTCAACAGAGAATGCTTTAACCTCAACATCCTCGTTTTTGCGTAGCATCATTACGCCAGCTTTGCCCAATGTAATAATGACTTCGCAGTGTGACCATTGTGATTTGAACACGGCCACAATATCTTCAAGAGAGTCTTTATCTGTTATTGCAGCAGCTTCAGTTTCATTAACAATCAGTAAGTCAACGCATTCTAGCGGAAGCTGTTTTACCGATTCACTCATTGGTGCAGGGTTGAATGCAACCTTGAGTTGCTTTTCCTTTGCTTGGCGCAGTACTTCTTCGATGCTGCTGGTTTCGTTTTGCGTTAACACCCAGTCAGATGGTTTTGCATCGTCGAGCGCCTGCATTACGGTTTTTGCAGTGATCGTTTGGTTAGCACCGCCGAACAGTACAATGGCATTTTCGCCACTTGGCGTAACTTGAATAATAGCGTGACCAGAAGGCGTTTCTGAGCATTTTACACCGCGACAGTCTACGCCTTTCTTGATAAGGGCTTGCTTAAATGCGGCGTCGTTTTCGTGAATGCTGCCAACGTGGCGTACGTCAGCTCCAGCTTGCGCTAAAGCGATAGATTGGTTTGCACCCTTACCACCTAATAAAGTCTGGTAATGGGTTGAGGCCAGCGTTTCACCAGGTTGTACAAAATGTTCTACCTGATAAACGTGATCGATATTTATAGAGCCAAAATTTATTATTGCCATTTCTTCTTCCGTCGAAAGAGGGCGCTTCCCAGAATGCCGCTGTCCATGTTTCGCCCGTGAACCGAAAAGTTCAGGGCGGAAGCATCACAATTGCCGTAGGCTTCTCGATACGCGTCGAGCTTGCACAATAGCAGCTGTTTCAACTTCCTAGGTTTAAAGCATCGGCCAGGGACATGAATGAACTAGCAAACATCCCAGGAAACATTGTTGTTGTATTAAACGCAACAGGGTATATCAAACGGGCAGTTCAGTGAAGCGGATCACTTGGTGCACCAACTACTTATTTTTGCGTTGTTGATTATTACTGTTGAAAAGAACTATACATTTTCTTGACCAGTTGGTCAGCAATTATACACGCATATTTAATAAGCTCAATGTTCGCGCTTTCGCACAAGCATTAATGATTGCCTGTTGTGAGTGGAAATCCTTGTCTCTACAGGGTTTGAAAGCAGAACGCACAAATAAGAATTCGACATGTCAGCTTCAAACTAGAACAAGATCTTAGATTAAATAACGCTATGTTGCCAGTGCAGATAGGGGGAAATGACCAAATGAGCGCTCGTTTGCACAGTGAGTAATCAAAGTCTCTCGTTTAATACAAAACATTGTTCATTGTCTGTTCGTGTTGTTATCTGTGTCTAAGAGTACTCAAAGCAAAAGTAGGTTTTATATATTGAATTTTGCTAGTATTACTACCACAAATAAGAGATGGGCTTATCGCGACAGCAAAGAAAAATGCGCGTTGAGCTACGTCTTCTCAATACTGATTTATTTAAAGAGACTTCTTTGTGGAAAAACAGCTCGATTACGACAGCGTAAGTAACAAACTTTCTCAACATGGCATTATTGTAGATGGTGCTGAAGTTCACGGTATGCTGTGTGGCATGTTGTGTGGTGGCATGTCATTGACGGATCAAAAGTGGCTCGAAGCACTTAGTGAAACTATTAATCAAGGTGATGGTTTTTCCGATCAAACCTCGTATTTGCTCACTTCGCTATTCAATCAAACATGCCAACAATTACTAGAGCCAGAGTTTGCGTTGAACCTTCTTCTGCCTGACGACCAGGCGCCAATTAACGACAGAGGTACTGCGTTAATTAATTGGGTGCAAGGGTTTATGCTTGGCTTTGGGTTACACCAGCAAGATTTAATGCAGTGCTCTGAAGACGTTAAAGAAGCGCTAGAAGACTTTGCTGATATTGCGCGAATGGAAGAGCCGATGGATGCTGACGAAGAGTCAGAAAAGGCGCTATTTGAAGTTGTAGAATACGTAAAAATTTCTGCAATTTTGTGTTTCAGCGAACTGGGTCAGTCATTATTGGATGACCAACAAGACACGCCTTCGGTGCATTAGCACTAATCGGAATAGATACTCATCGACTTTTCACCAACGTTATCGGGATCGGTTTTATGATCAGTGCGCAAGAGTTCATTGCACGTCAAGATAGATTACTCGCTCAATGCCAGCCAAACAGTGTATGTATTATACCTGCCTCTACTCTGGTCACGCGTAGTCGAGATACAGAGTATCTTTTTAGGCAAGATAGTGACTTTTGGTATCTCACGGGCTTTGAAGAGCCCAATGCCTGGTTAATACTATCTAATCATCCTCGTTATGGTGAGCGTTATCGCGCTATGGTTGTGCAGGCAAAAGACCCACACGCCGAAATCTGGCACGGTAAGCGTCTGGGAGCAGAAGCGGCATTATCTCGCTTTAGTTTAGACGAAGCGTTTGAGCTTCAAGAATTAGAAGAGGCGCTTTTAGAGTCGATGCAGGGACAGCAAAATGTTTATTTTGCTATGGGTCACAGTGCCAGTCATGACAGGCTAATAAGTAAAGCGTTAACCACGCTGCGTGAAGCACCAAAAGAGTCGCTTGCACCATTAACCATAAGTGATCCACGTCCAATTTTACATGAAATGCGTTTGTTCAAGTCTGCATGCGAAGTCGCTATGATGAAGGCGGCGGGCGAGATTACCGCACGGGCTCACAAACGCGCCATGCAGTTTGCGAAACCTGGTGTTTATGAATATCAGCTGGAAGCCGAAATTCATCATGAGTTTGCTATGGCCGGAGCGCGTTCACCTAAGCATACAGCACTATTGTAGGCAGCGGAAACAACGCGTGTATTTTACATTACACGCAAAATGATGCGCAGGTAAACGACGGTGATTTGATCTTGATCGACGCAGGCGCAGAGTATCAAGGTTATGCTTCAGATATTACACGTACCTTTCCTGCCAATGGCGTTTTTACGCTGAAGCGCAGCGCGATATATATAGCCTAGTGCTGAAAGCGCAAACAAGCGTGCTAGATAAACTTATGCCAGGTATGTCATTGACCGAAGCAATGCAATATAGCGCTGAGGTGATCACTGAAGGTTTAGTGGCACTTGGAATTCTAGAAGGCAGTGTTGCTGAAAATCTAGAGCAGGAAACTTGGCGTCAATATTACATGCACGGCCTCGGACATTTTATCGGCTTAGATGTCCACGATGTGGGCAATTATAAAATTGATGGTGAGGACCGTCCCCTTAAACCGGGCATGGTAATTACTGTAGAACCCGGTATTTATATAAGCGAAGATAGCGACGCACCAGATGAGTACAAAGGTATTGGCGTTCGCATTGAAGACGATGTAGTGATCACAGCCACTGGTGTAGAGGTATTAACAGCAGATGTACCTAAAGATATAGATGAAGTCGAAGCGCTTATGGCACGCTAGTGCGCAAGGCGAAGCCAAACAACGAAACGTCAAAGTGAAAAAGGCGACAAACCAAAATAAAGTGAGTAGCAGGTAGTGAAATCGGTTGATGTTGTAGTTGTCGGAGGCGGTATTGTTGGTACCGTGTTAGCCAAAGGATTGTCGGAGCAAGTGGGGTTAAAAGTAACACTTGTCGACGCCGCAGACCCTAAAGACGTGGATACTCAGAAAGGTAATTTTAATCCTTTCACTGACACTCGAGTGATTGCGCTCGCCCGGCGAACGGTTAACGAATTAGCCCAGCTTGGTATTAATGTTGATAGCCTATCTAAGCAGCTTCACGGTGAAGCGCCACCGAATATCCACCATATTGAAGTGAGTGACAAAGGGCATATCGGCCTTGTTGATTTGTATTGTAATGACTATCACATTGACGCTTTTGGTCAGGTGGTTTCTCTTAGCGCGCTCACCCATTTAGCGGCAAATATGGGTAACCATTACGACACTATTGCCCCCGCGTCAGTGCACACGGTATCGCGCTTTCAACATCATACCGACGTTTTGCTTGAAAATGGCGAGGTACTTCAAACCAAATTACTGGTGCTTGCAGATGGTGGCCGTTCAGCGTTGGCTGATCAAGTTGGCATCACCAAAGATATAGTGACATATCAACAAACTGCAGTAGTGTTTAACGTACATACGCAGCTACCGCACAACAACAAAGCATATGAACGTTTCACAGAGTCTGGCCCGCTTGCATTTTTGCCTTTTGACAGCGAGATTAACGCAGTAAAAGCCACAGCAAATGGCTTCTCCGTCGTTTGGACGGTCAGCGCAGAAGACGCTGCCCACCTTCTGAGTTTGGGCGAAACTGAGTTTGCAGATAAACTGCAAGCGGCATTTGGATACAGGCAAGGCAAGATTTTACGCATAAGCCAAAAAGCCAGTTACCCTCTTGCACTAACTCGAGCTGATCAGGTTGCAGTGCATAGAAGCGTAGTCGTGGGGAATGCTGCTCAAGCTTTACACCCAATAGCAGGGCAGGGGTTTAATTTGGGGCTTCGAGACATTATTACCTTAGTTGATGTACTAAAAGACGCGAAACGCAGTGTTCAAGGCGCTCAAATTGATGCTGGTGCCTTTGCAATAACCAATGCGTATGCCGCTATGCGTCAGTCTGATAGAGATAAGACGATACGGCTGACTGACACATTGGTACGTACTTTCTCCAATGGCTATTTACCAACGGTGATTGGCCGCAATATGGCGTTGTTAACGCTTAACATGCTGCCCAATGCTAAAAAAGCGTTTGTTAGGCAAACGACCGGGTATGCTGAGTATAAAAAGCATTACCCTGATACGTCGCAAAATTCGAATGAGAGTAGAGAAAATAATGCAGCATGTTGATATTGCCATTGTAGGCGCAGGCATTGTAGGTCTTACATTAGCTGCCGCGCTGAAAAACAGTGAGTTACAAGTAGCCATTATTGATAAGAGTGAGTGTTATAAGGTGCTGGGCGATAAGCCCAGTGCGCGTGTAAGTGCCATTAATCAGGCTAATATTTCTGCTTTGCACAAACTAGACGTGTTGACGCATTTACAGCAAGACAGAACCTGTGCGTACACTGATATGCATGTATGGGACAAGGACAGTTTTGGCGATATTCATTTTTCTTGTAATGACATGGGAAGTGATGCACTAGGGACCATAATTGAAAATCAGGCGTTGGTTAATGCGCTGTCTCATGCAGTAACACAACAATCCAATGTGCATTTTGTAACAGCAGGAATTGAGCGAGTGTTAGCGGGTCCAAAGCAAACTATGGTGATGCTTGATAATAACGACGTGCTAAGCTGCAGTTTGTTGGTTGGCGCCGATGGTGCTAACTCTTATGTGCGTAAGCAAGCTGGCTTTCCTATTACGTTTAAAGACTACGAACATACCGCTATCGTCGCCAACATCAGAACAGAGCAACCTCACAATAATGTTGCTCGACAGGCATTTACGCCGACGGGGCCGTTGGCCTTACTGCCTATGGCAGACCCCCACGTATGTTCTATTGTCTGGTCTCAACAGCCAGAGGCCGCCGCAAGTTTATCTTCTTTGGACGACAATGCTTTTTGCAGCGCATTGAGCGCGGCGAGCAATTGTGTGCTTGGTATATTAACGCTTGAGACGCAGCGTACATCATTTCCTTTAACGATGCGTTATGCCCGCGAATGGGCGAAAGACGGCGTTGTGCTAGTAGGCGACGCCGCACACACTATTCACCCTCTTGCAGGGCAAGGCGCAAATTTAGGTATGCAAGATGCGATTGCTTTGGCGTCATCATTAATTGATTTAGCGTCAGATGGCAAAGACATTGGTTTACATAAACACCTTCGTGCCTACGAGCGCGCCCGTAAAACCCAAGCGATGAAAATGATTGCAGCAATGGATGGTTTTAAATTTCTATTTGATGGCGATGACCCGATTAAAAAGCTAATACGCGGAGTAGGGTTAAGCGCAACCAACAAGCTTGATGCTGTGAAAAATGCGTTTGTGAGCCATGCTATGGGAATGTGACGCAGATTCTTTAGGATTCACATTGAGATAGAAATAGGTAAAGGATACTCTTGGGTATCCTTTTCTTTTTTATCCATATTTATGTTTAACATCGTTTTTAAAAAAACACTTGGGCTAACGCGACGCCCAGCGCCGAATCGCGGCGCTTTATTTTGTTTCGTGACATTCTTTTGTGCAGGCTTGCATGCCGCTGAATCTGACAAAAAAGAAAACCAAGTGGCCCCCTACGACACATCGTCAGTAATGGCATACAGCTTAGATTTATACAGAGCCCACGCCAAGGTATTAGCAAGCGACGCCTTTGAAGGACGAGGTCCTTTGTCTAAGGGTGAAGAAAAAACGGTCGCTTACCTTATTGATACCTACAAGCAGCTTGGCTTACAGCCAGCGTTTGGAGACAGCTACACACAGGCTGTCCCTATGGCTAAGATTACCCCCACAAAAATGTCGGCGCTTAAAATAGGTGGTAAAGCGCTTAAAGCGGGCAGCGAGTTTACTGCGCGAACTCAGCGTGTTGTTAATGATTACAGCCTTACCAATAGCGATGTAGTCTTTGTGGGCTATGGTATTAATGCGCCTGAGTACGATTGGAACGACTATTCAGGGTTAGATGTAAAAGGTAAGACGGTTGTGATGTTAGTTAACGACCCGGGCTTTGCCTCTAAAGATCCTGACTTGTTCCAGGGCAACGCCATGACCTACTACGGGCGTTGGACCTACAAATATGAAGAGGCTGCACGGCAGGGCGCAGAAGCGGTCTTCATTATTCATGAAACAATGCCAGCAGGCTATGGTTGGGGGGTCGTTGAAAATTCAAACTCAAATACCAAGTTCGCGCTTGTCGACGACAATAACAATGCGTCGCAGGTGGGGGTTATGGGGTGGCTACATTTAAACGCCGCGCGAGCATTGCTTGAAAGCGCAGGTCTAAATTATGCTGACTTAAAAGCACAAGCGTCTAAACCAGGTTTTACGCCCATCAAACTCAACACCACCGCATCGCTTAGCTTTACCAACCAAATTGCCCATGCTGAATCGCAAAATGTAGCGGGTATTCTTCCCGGCAGCGAAACGCCAGACGAGTGGGTTATGTTGCATGCCCATTGGGATCATTTGGGTAAAGTTGAAAAAGATGGTGTGACCACGATTTACAATGGCGCGGTAGATAATGCATCTGGCGTTGCTAAGCGTGCTAACGATAGCAGACAGCTTTGTTGCGCGGCACAAGTATGTTAAAGCAAAACGCACATTGATGTTTAGTGCCTTTACCGCTGAAGAAACAGGGCTGTTAGGCGCCGATTACTTTGCAAACAACCCGCCCATTCCAACGGCTAATATGGTTGCTTTTCTTAATATAGATGGCATGAACGTAAACGATGGCGTGGATTATATTTTGCAGTATGGAGAAGGCTATCTATCCATTGAAGACGATTTACACGCAGCAGCAATGGCGCAAGGGCGAACTGTTAAAATGGACCCTCGTCCACAAAATGGATTGTTTTTTCGTTCCGATCATTTTGCACTCGCCAAGCAAGGCGTACCGTCGATACTGTTCATGAGTTTAGGTGACACCGACCCTAGCTTTATCGCAAAGCGCTACCACAAAGCGGATGATGATTACTTACCCTCCTGGACACTCGGCGGTGTAGCACAAGACATGGCCTTAATAAGCTCAATGATGATTAAATATGCTAACAGCAATGAGTGGCCGTATTGGAAACGTGAATCGGACTTTAAAACCAAGCGGGAAAAGGCTTTAAAGCAAGCTCAGCGTGTGACGACAGCGGTGAAGTAATGGCATGGGTGTGGTTTACATTGGGCGCCGTTGTTTTGCAAACGGTGCGCAATGCCTTGCAAAGCAAGCTCAGTGGTCATGTAAATACTTCAGGCGTCACACTATCTCGCTTTTTATTGGCGCCTCCTATCGCGCTGGGTTATTTGTTTTTACTAAACACTTCTTCACCTCAGCCGCTACCCCACTTTTCAATCTCTTTTTTAGGTGTTGTGCTTTGCGCATCATTGTTCCAAATAGCCGCCACGTCATTAATGGTGGTGCTGTTTAAACAAAAGAACTTCGCCATTGGAGCTGGCCTTGCGAAAAGCGAAGCTTTGGTTGCGGGTGTGGTTGGCATGCTGTTTTTTGGCAGCTATTTAACCTTGTTGGGATGGGCGGGTATTGTCATCGGTGGTGTTGCTGTTTTTGTATTAAGCAGTGGCACAGGGCTTAAAGGAATAAGCACCAAAACCATGTTTATTGGTTTGTTGTGCGGCACCTGCTTTGCGTTAACGTCATTATTGGTTCGCGAGGCCAGTCACATGCTCGACATGCCTTTTGTACACGCGGCAGCTTGGGTATTGCTGTGGGTTTTGTGCATTCAAGCGCTAAGCTTAAGTGCATTTATTAGTTCAAGAAAACCCTTTGTCTTTAAACAGCTATGGCAAGCTAAAACGTCGGTGCTCGCAATCAGCACGGTAAGCTGTTTGGGGTCGATATGTTGGTTTACTGCTATGGCACTTCAGCATGTAGCATTAGTGAAAACGTTAGGGCAGCTTGAAGTATTGCTTACGCTTTTACTGTCACACTTTTGGTTGAAAAATGCAGTAACAAGAAGAGAAGTTGCGGGGCTTCTGTTGATTGGTGTCGCAGCTATTATGGTAATGTGGGCATAGAGCAAACGTAAAGATGCTACTGCATTACGACAGAAACAAGAAAAGATAAAACAAAATAGAGGGAATGGTGGGATGGATAAACGACACTTTTTAAAGCTTGCAGGGGCCGCGACAGCGTTAATGCCGATGGCTGCAATGGCACGTACAAGCAATGTAGATACAACAACACAACCTGATTTCAATTCCTTAAACAATATTATCGGCGATAGTGCGCCCATAACGGTAGAAGAGAGACGTGCTCGCATAGAAAAAGCACAAGCGTTAATGAAAGCGCATAATATTGCAGCCATTCTCGTTGAGCCTGGTGCAGCAATGGACTACTTCTCCGGCATTCAATGGTGGCGAAGCGAGCGGCTGACCGCATTAGTGATACCGCAGAAGGGTGAAATAGCAGTAGTCACGCCATTTTTCGAAAAGCCAAGTGTAATGGAGTCGCTAAAAGTGGGTGACGATGTACGCGTCTGGCAGGAACACGAGAGTCCTTTTGATGTTGTTGCAGATATTTTAAAATCTCGTGGAATTACATCAGGCAATATTGGTTTTGAAAGCAGCGTGCGTTATTTCGTTGTAACTGGTATATCCAACGCCATGCCTGCTATGAATATCGTGCCCGCCGAGCCCATTACACTCGGTTGTAGAATGTATAAAACGGCATCAGAGCTAGCGCTAATGCACAAGGCTAACGAAGTCACGCTTCGAGCGTATGCTTTTGTTTTCAATAACCTGAAAATAGGCATGAGCCAACAAGATGTTAAGTCGCTTATGAATACAGCACAGCAAAAGCTGGGGGGACCAAAACTTGGTGCCTTGCCCTGTTTAATGATGCCAGTGCTTATCCTCATGGCACCAATGCAAAACAAGTTATCAAAGAAGGGTCGGTTGTTTTACTTGATAGTGGCTGTAGCGTTCACGGGTACCAAAGTGATATCAGTCGAACCTTAGTATTCGGAAAAGCCTCGCAGAAAGTAGAAGATGTATGGAATACAGTACGTGAAGGGCAAAACGTGGCGTTTGCAGCGGCAAAAGTCGGAGAGCCAGCCGGCAGTGTCGATGATGCTGTACGTGCGTATTATGCTAGTAAGGGGTATGACAAAGATTACGCGCTTCCGGGTCTTAGCCATAGAACGGGTCACGGTATTGGTATGGAAGGGCATGAAAGCGTTAACTTTGTTAGAGGGGAGTCTACGCCTTTGAATAAAGGAATGTGCTTTTCAAACGAACCAGGGATCTATATTCCAGGGAAATTCGGTGTGCGCTTAGAAGATTGCTTATATATGACAAATAGCGGCCCCGCCTACTTTACGGAGCCTCCTGAAAGCTTAACGAAACCTTTAGGTAAATTGGCTGCGTTTCCAGCATAACTTTCTGCACACAAAGATGCTAAGCGTTGTCTGCTACTAAGCTGAGCCATCTGGTTGAATCAAAAAAGGCTGTACCCAGTACAGCCTTTTTAATGATTTTCTGAGCGGACATACAATGATGAATCCGCTAATGATTTTGCACATCACCCTGATGCTCTGCATCGTTTTGCTGACGCACAAACAAAGGTTGTTTCTCTAGACGTTCTATACGTTTCTTTTCTTCCTTGAAAAAGTACATTAACGCAAGAACGACAACAACGGTAAATACCAACGTCACTATCATCTCAGTTCTCCACGTACGCTTTTTCAGAGTTGCTATGTCAAAAGTAAGCAACGTACTTTTTCCACGAAAAAGATAACAAAAAGTGACTTGGTATTTGGTTACGTCTTTTTAACCTTGGTTTTGCTAACTAGCATTGGTTGTTAGACGCATCTTAAAAAACTCAGCAAGCGTTTTGCTGATCACAGGGTGTTGTGTATCTTGGTTGAATAGGCAAATATTCACCTTACCCAGCTTTGGTAAATGGGGGTGGTTAAGCGCGGTTAAATGTGACGGAAGACTTGATTTTGCCAACGCTGTTACGCCAAGCCCTTGCTGAATAGCGGCTACCAGACCACCTAAATCTGCATTGGTGTAAGTTATTTTCCATGCAAAGGTTTGCTGTTTGAGCTGTTCAATAACACGGCTGCGATACATACAGCCATCAGGTGCCAGCACTAGCGAGATAGTATTGCCTACAAGAGGGTGAGCGTTATCACCAACCCATACCACGTCATCCTCTAGCACCACTTCACCCTCGGTGTCTTCATCTGGGTTAACTAACGCCAAAATTAAATCGTAATGATCACGCTGGCTCGGATTAAGCAAATCTCGACTGAGTGCTGATGTAACTTCAAGAGAAACATCTGGGTAACGCTTCGAGAACTCACCAATGAGACCGGGTAGCAAAGTCGATGCAAATTCATTCGGAATTCCCAAACGCAACCTAGCCGCTAAGTGGTGTAGGCGTTAAACTGCGGAATATGTTGTCGTTTAGCTCTAGAAGTTCTTTCGCTTTGGGATAAAGCCAATTGCCGTCAGCACTTGGCAAATGGCGCTGACCCACTTTCGTGAACAGTTTTCTGTCTAACTGAGATTCAAGTTTCTTAATTTGTAAACTAATAGCAGGCTGCGAACGCCCTAAAAAGTCGCCCGCTTTGGCGTAACCACCAAGTTCAATTACGCTGACGAAAGTACGTAGGGTATCTAACGATAGCTGCTTCATATTGATTAGTCTTTTTAATGTGTGGGCTTGTAATTATTATATTTGTAAATGTATTGGTGTAAACATGATTGTGCTTAGTCATGCTCGGCGTTTTACATTACTTTGAGTAACGATTCATTGGGCACTTGTTAGGGAGTGACTAAAACACCGTTTACCGACTTTGCCATCGCCTTTATAGCGTTGATGTTTTTAGCTACTTCACGTCCATAATTAGGCTCGCCTTTTGATGAAAAACGTTGCATGCTTAAGCAAAAATGCAGTACCAGGATGGGCGCAAATACACGAGTTTATTGTCGACATCATTAAGTGCTTGTTCGAAGTTAGCGCCTTTGTCCCATGCCTCTAGCAAATAGGAGAGGGTGTCAGGCACAACCAGATCAGACTGGCAGGCTTTCCAATACGGGGTGTCAGTGCGGGTGGTCAAATAATAGTGCGCCGCAATATAGTCGCGAATACCATCAAACATACGGTTCATTTCGTTATTGTAGTGCGACATGCGATGTGCGCTTTCACTTTGCCAGCAGTCAACAAAATGGTGCAAAGCATATTGCACAAGCATAAGGGCCGTTGCCTCTAGCGGTTCAATAAAGCCTTGAGACAATCCAATACATAAGCAGTTGCCTTGCCAGTGCTCGCTAAGTCTTCCCACTTGCATGCTTAAATGACGCGCCTCTTGTTGCGCATTTATGTCATCTGGCGCAAGCTGTTGTCGCAGCTCATCTTCAGCCTGCTCAGCACTGCAAAACGCACTACTATATACATAGCCATTGTTTAGGTACGATTTGTCAGGGGAATATGCCATTGCCAACCGTGTTTTAATGCAATAGAACGGGTTTGAAGTGCCTTGGTTGGCTGTGCTACGGCAACACTTGGAATAGCCACAGCAGCATCGTTAAACAAGGTATCGGCGTAACTTGTGAATGTGCGTGCAAGCGCTTGCTTACCTAAAAGGCCTCTAAAACCAGAACAATCTACGAAAAGTTCGGCTTTAAGTACTTCACCATCATGTAACACGATGTGGTCAATATTTTGCCCGTTTGCTGCTATGTCTTGAACGGTTCCAATTTTATGACAAACTCCTTTTTGCTTGGCGTAGTGCTTTAAGAAGTCACCCAATAAACCCGCATCAAAGTGATAGGCGTAATCAAGATTAGCCGACGATGATACGGCTTGCGGCGATATACCTTCATTAACCATATGGGCAGCGGTAAAATAGTGTGAAGGATTAACGTCCTCTGCATACCCATGGCGCCGTTTGTTAACTGCGCTGAAATACATATCCGCAGTAGGCATATCAAGCGCGGAAAAAAACGGGTGAAAATAGCTATCGCCTGCAGATGTCCATTTTTCGAAGCTTATTCCCATTTTATAGGTGGCATTGCAGTGCTGCATCCACGCATCTTCAGTTACACCAAGATAGTCAAAGAAGTAACGTAAATAAGGGGTAGAGCCTTCGCCCACACCTACTGTGCTGATATCGGCAGACTCAAGAAGCGTTATTTGCGGCGCAGGCGCTTTCACATTGGTTTGGCTTAACTCGATTGCGCGGGCTAAGTAACATGCACTCATCCAATAAGCCGTGCCGCCTCCTACAATAACAATGTCTTGAGGTAATGCTTTCATCAGGCTTTCTCTGTTGACGCTCGTACCACTAATTCGGGCACAAAAGTATGGTTTAAATTATCAGCCGTTGACTTAGTCTTTCTGGCGCGTAAAAACTGAATAAGCGATGCCGCCGCATGTTGGGCTATCTCGTTAGTGGGCTGAGATGCCGTGGTTAGCGGTGGAAAGGTTTGGCGTGAAAAGGGGCTGTTCTCAAAACCCGCAATGGCTAAATCAGAAGGAACATCCACCCCTTTCATACGCGCACCAAATAGAGTTCCCGCGGCAATCTCATCGTTACAGGCAAACACGGCAGAAGGGTGAGGCGACATACCCAGTATGGTTTCGGCACTTTTAACCCCTGTCTCAAACGAGTACGTGCCTTTTATAATTAACGACTCGTCTAGCTCAATGTTGGCTTCTTTAAGGGCAGCTTTGTAGCCATTTAGACGCTCGGTTGTCGATTTGTGAATTTCTTCACCTAAGCAATAAAAGCGATATGTTTGTGGCCTTGCAAAATTAAGTGCCGAGTAATGTCATACGCAGCCTTAAAGTCGTTTACCAGCACATAGGGAAGGTCGGAGCTCAATGTACCGTCGCCCGATAAAATACGCACATAGCTAATGTTGTTAGCATCTAATTCGCTGAGAACCGCAGGCATTTCAGATAATGGCGGTGACAAGATAAGTCCGGCCAGCTGCGCGGTATCTACCATGTCGACTAGCTCTTTTGCAATATTGCTAGAGCTGGCGTCGCAGGGGTGAATCAAGAGCTCGAAATTATTCTTTCTGCACACATCCAATATGCCTTTTTGCATATCGATGATGTAGTAGGCGTTAGGGTTATCGTAGACATACCCTAATACTGACGCGCCTTTACTGGCGAGATCGCGGGCGGCTTTGTTGGGGGTGTATTTCAAGGCGGCAATGGCATCTTCCACGCGCTTTAACGTATCAGGTTTAACCGTGCCTTCTTTATTGATGACCCGTGATACGGTCTTAATAGACACGCCCGCCATGTCGGCAACACTTTTGATGGTAGCAGCCAAATTCATTCTCACTTCAAAAAATTGGTTTAATTTTCAACAATTAAGAATTAATTATTATCTTTTTGTTAAAAAAATATTTGCAGCTTTACAATCTGTCATGTAACTTAACATTCAATGACAGCGTTGTCATCTAAAAACTGTACCTTATAACAACGCCTGTCATTTTATTATTTTAATAAATGACAGCGTTGTCATTTTGGCTGAGAAAAGGTTAAAACAATGTCCAAAAACCAACAAAACAAACTCACAAGAAGTGTACGCCTTGCAATAGCAATGGGTGCGTTAAGTAGTGTTTCGGCGCCTATCGCGCTGGCACAAGAAGCACAAGACGCACAAAGTGCAAGCGAGACGGAAGTCATTGAAGTAAGAGGGATCCGCGGTAGCCAAAAGGCCAACATCAACGCAAAACGTTTCTCTAACGCTATTGTC
The DNA here is from genome assembly GCF_036870955.2 of Alteromonas gracilis. Classification (GTDB taxonomy): domain Bacteria; phylum Pseudomonadota; class Gammaproteobacteria; order Enterobacterales; family Alteromonadaceae; genus Alteromonas; species Alteromonas gracilis_A. The sequence continues at coordinate 3,329,752 of NZ_CP145482.2, read as the reverse complement.
GATGCCATTACAGCGGAAGACATTGGTAAGTTCCCGGATAAAAACGTGGCAGAAACACTCGCGCGTGTTCCTGGTATTACTATTGACCGTGACTTTGGTGAAGGTCAGGGCGTAACCATTCGTGGTGTTCAGCCCGATCAAAACTTAACGTTGGTAAACGGCCAAGCGGTAGGTACAGGTCAGTGGTTCGTATTGTCAGATGCAACGCGTAACTTTAACTTTGAAATTCTAGCATCAGAAATGATTGCTGGCCTTGAAGTGTACAAATCTTCACAAGCCGATATCGACGAAGGTGCGTTAGGTGGTACGGTAATCCTTAAAACCCGTAAGCCGTTTGACCTAGACGCTAACTCTGGCCAAATTTCGGTAGAAGGGCAGTACGGTGATATTGCCGATGCACTTGACCCATCGTTGTCAGGTTTATACAGCTGGAAGAATGACGACGAAACCTTCGGTATTCTTTTCTCAGGCTCTTATCAAGAGCGTACTGTAGAGCGCGAAACTAACGAAGACTTCGGTTGGTTTGGCCCAAGCATTCCGCGTATTGACCCGCTTATTGAAGCGCCAGCAGGTGCTGATAGAAAAGGCGCATTGCCTTGGGGAATGGGCTCGGCACTATTTAAGCAAGACCGTGAGCGCGTTGGTTTTGATGTGACCGCACAGTGGGCACCAACAGATAACTTTGATATGTCTGTACATTATTTGTCGTCTACGTTAAAAGCTGACAACGTAAACTCTAACCTTATTGGTATTCCATTTCGCGGTATTGCTTATATGGGCACCGACACTAACACAGGTACAGTCAGCGGCGACAACGTGGTTGAGTCACTGAATGTCGTGGGTGTTGACCAACGTCCAGTTTGGGCAAGATTTATTGCCTATGACAACATCTTCCGTGATGGTTCTGAAATGTCGACAGAGATTATTGATGTTGAAGGTCATTATCTTATGGGCGACGGCAAACTGCACTTCCAGTTAGGTACAACAACGGGTGAAGGTGAAAACCGTGACTTCTTCACAGAGTTTTGGGCCGATGCTAACGACCCAAGAGCAGCCTTCGACTTCTATAATCCAGGTGGCGACTCTCCTTACATCGACTTTACAACAGCTAGTCCATGGCTAGCGAACCCAACCGATGAAATGTGGTTAGGCGGCATTTTCGACCAGCTAAACCAAACGGAAGACAAAGAAAACTACATTCAGTTTGATTACGAGCACAGCGTAGATTGGGGTGCAGTAACAGAAGTGAAAACCGGCTTTAAACGCCGTGATAGAAGCTTCTCTCAGTCGCGTTACAGAACTGACTTGGCGAATCTTGCACCGACGGGTGAAGGCAGCCTTGGCCCAGCTTCAGCGTTCTGGAATGGCGACATGATTAACGTGTCGCACTCAAATACTAACGGCGTGGCGGCAAGCTATTTCTTCCCAGACAAAGACAGTATGTATAGCGCGCTTTATAACGTAGCTGAATGTGCTGGCGATGCAACCACCCTATGTCGTCGTACCGATCAGTTCCTTGACGAGTCTTCGTTTGAAATTGAAGAAGACATTACAGCGGCATATGTAATGGCGAAATTCAGCGGAGACGGCTTCAGAGGTAACGTGGGTCTGCGTTATGTTGAAACTGACTCAACGTCTAATGGTTTTGACTTAAATACAGGCGAAGCCGTTGCCTTTGATGGTGGTTATAACGAATGGCTACCAAGCATTAACTTGTCATACGACTTAGCCGACGATGTATTGCTGCGTATGGCTGCATCTCGTGTGTTAACTCGTCCAGCACCGTTCCAGCTTGCGCCAGCGGTAAACCTAACGCCTGAAACCAGTTCAGGTTCAGCGGGTAACCCACAGCTTAACCCGTTAACGGCGAACCAGTTCGAAGTAGGTGCAGAGTGGTATTTTGCTGAATCTTCAGTTGCCGCTATTACGGTATTTAAGAAAGATATCAACGACTTTATCTTTACTAAAACCGTGTCGAGAGAAATTGATGGACAGCAAATCAACCAGCTAAGAACACCTGAAAACGGTGGCTCTACGTCAATTGACGGCGTTGAAATGCAAATTCAGCATGTCTTTGACAATGGTTTCGGTGGTTACGCTAACTACACCTATACTGACGTAGCTGATGCTCGCGTAGATGAGGCGGTACCTGTAACAGATGCTGACGGCAATATTGTGGGTGCAACATTAGCGTCGCGTTTAGTTAGCTTCCCGAACACATCAAAAGACTCGTTTAACGTGGGTGTTTTCTACGAAACTGACCTTTACAGTGCGCGTTTGAACTACAACTACCGTTCTGAATACTTTATTGCACAAACGGAAATTGGCGACCAGTTCCGTGACGAGCAATCTCAGCTAGATGCGCAACTTAGCTGGAATGTTACAGAAACGATCACGCTTAAAGCTGAAGCGTTGAACTTAACCGATGAAATCTGGGAAAACTACTACGTTCGCAGTAGTGACGGTAAACGCCTTGGCGGTACACAAAGCGCCAATGGCCGTCGATTCTTCATCGGCGCTAGCATGAAGTTCTAATTGCTGGAGAGTAAAAATAGCTTGTGTGTTCGCTATTTTTACGTTGCATAAGGGTAGAGCACAAGCTCTACCCTTGTTTTTTGCACACCAATTTTTGTCAAAAACCACCGAAGGATGTGTGTCGTGAGAAGTATTTTGGGATTATCACTGTTGCTTGTGGCTTGCTCGCCATTACAAGAGACGAGTGCGGGCATTGAACAACCACAGTTGGACAGGCTAGGAAAGCAACTTGATGTTCAATATGCGGTATTGAGCAATACCGATGATGATATGTGCCGTGTCCATATTCCCAACGGCAACTGTTTCTCTTCTCAGATCACGTTGCAAAGTAGCACTAGCGTAATACCTGCATCTACATCCTTGTTTTTTAGTCATATCGCACCCGTGCGCGGTTTTGATACGCCACATCCGATATCGATTGAACATATTAATGGCGATTTACATCGCTTAACCTTTGATAAGGTAATCGCCGCAGATACCAAAGTCACCATTACCTTATCGGCCCCGTTTTGGCACGCCTCTCGCTCGGATGCTATGCCTAACTACTACCTGACATATCCAAATCTTTCGCCAGTGCTGGTTGATTCAACAACGCGTGTAAAAGAAGAAGGCAGTAACTTGTTGGTAAACCAACATACCGCTCCATGGACGAGTGAAGCACAATACAAACGCGTTATTGAAGACAACATGCCATTGATGGATAGCGCGTATTTGGCATCAATGTCTTCACACCTGCAAGCGAGCAACAAGCCCAAAACTGATACAAAAGGGATAGAAAAAAATAGCAAAGCGCAACTTGCTAAAACGAGTTTGGTTGAAGTTAACGAGCGCCGGGTTATTCCACAAGTTAGCAAACGATACAATACAGGCGACACCATTGCGATTACAGGAATCGCATTTGATGACAGTGTCACTGAAGAGGTCGTTAACGCCCTCGCGCCCGCATTAGCACAAGCGGCTAATTTTAGCTTAACTCAGCAAGATGATGGGTTAAGTGTCGCAATTAGCCTTGATTCCACCAAGTTTGAAAAGGGTGAATACGAACTGCGCGTAAGCGAGGCTGGCATTGAAATAAACGCAAAAGACACTCAAGGCGCAAATTACGCCATACTGACATTGGCTCAATTGTATAACAAAGCCACGCGCACATTGCCTGTTACTCGTATTCATGACAAGCCGCGCTTTGCGTTTCGCGGTATGCATTTAGACATTGCGCGCCACTTTCCGGGCAAAGACGCCATTGCCTCGGTAATCGAACAAATGTTTACCTATAAGCTTAACAAACTTCACCTGCACTTAAGTGATGATGAAGGCTGGCGTTTAGCTATTGATGCCCTGCCTGAGTTGACAGAAATAGGCGCCTATCGCTGCCATGATTTGTCAGAGCAAACCTGCTTGTTACCGCAGCTTGGCAGTGGGCCGTTTAAGCAAGCGAAAGGCAATGGCTTTCTTACGCAGCAAGACTACATCGATATTCTTCACATGGCGCATCAGCGCGGCATTGAAGTTATTCCGTCGTTAGACATGCCTGGTCACGCTCGCGCTGCTATTGTCTCGATGAACGCACGCTTTAAGCGACTGACAGATGCGGGCCAACATGAAGCGGCCAGTGAATTTTTGTTAGTTGATACAAAAGACACGACGCAATATGAAAGTGTGCAATTTTATCGCGACAACACCATTAACCCGTGTCTAGATAGCACCTATCACTTTATTGACACCATTATGAGCTCGGTCAAAAAACTGCACGAGCAAGCGAACGTGCCGCTTCAGTATTTTCATGTAGGTGCTGATGAAACCGCTGGCGCCTGGGTGGAATCGCCACAGTGTAAAGCCAAAGGGCAAGACGTAGAACGTATTCTTCCTACATTTGTCACACGCGTACAGCAAATTGCAAAACAACACGATATTGCGATTGGTGGTTGGAGTGACGGTATGGAAAAAGCCGCAGCGACTCTGGATAACGAGAAGGCGTATACCAATGTTTGGCATTTGCTTGCCGCAGGTGGTGAAAACACCGTATCGCACTTCGCTGAAACCGACATTCCGGTCGTGCTGTCGTTCCCTGATGTGCTTTATTTTGACTTCCCATATCAAAGCAACCCATATGAGCCGGGCTATTACTGGGGCTCAAGAGCAACCAGTACCCAAAAGGTGTTTTCACTGATGCCAAATCATTTGTCTTTACACAGTCAGGAGTGGACTGATCGTATGGGGAAAGCTTATACCAGCAACGACAACGTGAATACATCGTCAGTAGTGGGTATTCAAGGGCAACTATGGAGCGAAGTCACCGTAAATCAAGATGCGGTGGAGTACATGGTATTCCCACGCTTACTGGCGCTGGCAGAGCGCGCTTGGCACGAAGCCCCATGGCAGCAAAACGCGCGCGAACTTGATAAAGAAAGCCAGTTGCAAGAAACGCGATATCAAGACTGGCAAGCATTTGAGCATGCGATGTTAACCCAACATCTACTCGGTTCTTGTAAAGCAAGATATTAACGTGCGTGTGCCAATGCCCGCTGCGGTGGTGCGTGACGGCGTACTACATATGTATGTTAAAGCTGGTTTGCAAGCAGAGTATCAAGTATCGCAGGGCAGTTGGGAGCACTATGTGAAGCCTGTTGCAGTAAGCGCAGACGCACAAATAAAAGTACGTGCAAGGCTTGAGGGTACGCAAAAAATAAGCAGACAGGCACACTTGTAAGTGTCTGTTTTTTATAGTTAAAAATGACAGCGTTGTCATGTTTTTATCGTGCTTGACCTAATTATTCAAAACGAGAAGTTTCAATGAGTTCTGATTTATTTTTTATTGGCATTGATGGCGGTGGAACTAAATGCCGCGCAAGGCTAGAAGACAGCAACGGCAAGCTGCTGGGTGAAGGTATAAGCGGCCCCGCCAACATCATGCGCAATAGCGAGTTAGCTAAAACGTCGATACTAGAGGCGATTTCAATTGCTATTAATGCCGCTAACACAAGCCAAGGCGTGGCCTCACCCTGTGAGTGCGGTAATGACCAAAAGGCTCAGTCAGGTTCAAGCCAAGCTGCACAAGGCGCTGGCGCAATAAGCTTGTCGCAATGTGTAGTTGGGGCTCGGTGTCGCGGGGGCGAATATTGCCAGCGCGAAGCAACAGTTCGAAGCTTGGTCTCACCCTTTTCATTCCATGCATGTGATAAGCGACTTGCACGCTGCTTGCCTTGGCGCACACGACGGTAAGGAAGGGGCGGCAATTATTATCGGTACAGGTTCAACCGGTACGCTGTGGAAAGACAATGCGTTTAAAGATGTGGGTGGACATGGCTTTCCAATTGGTGACAAAGCCAGTGGCGCGTGGCTAGGGCTAAAAGCCGTTCAGCACACCTTGCTATGTTTAGATGATCTTGAACCTATGGACAGTCTTGCTACGCAAATTTGCGCTGCGCTTCAGTCAAACGACACCGACACAATTGTTAGTCAATGCGCCACTTTTAACACCCATCACTATGCTGCACTAGTCGAACACATGCTGCCTTTGCTTTACAACAAGCAAGCGCGTGTATCGGCGCTGTTTCAAGAAGGGGCGCAGTACATTGAACGCATGGCTGGCAAACTATTGACCGAACACAGCCATGGGCTAGCCATGATTGGTGGGTTAAGCAGTGTGTATTCAACATATTTTTCCGATTCAGTTAAAGCGCGTTTAGTGGCGTGCAAGGCCACACCTCAAGAAGGTGCTATCCATTGCGCCAAAGCGGCTTATTATCAATTAAAAGGTGAGAAATGAAGTTATCAATAATGGCCAAAGAGGCCAGAGAAGTACCAGCAGTCGTTGCGCAACAATTAGAGAAAAATGAAGGTGCAATGCAAGAGCTTGTTGCTTCATTAAAGCAGTTAAATCCTCGTCTTATTTATATTATTGGCCGCGGCTCATCAGATCACGCAGGGGTATTCGGAAAATATTTGTTTGAAACCGAAATGGGGATCCCGGTGTGCAGTGCTGCACTCTCTATTGCGGGCATATTTGGCAAGCAACTTAACTTAAATGGTGCAGTGGCGTTTGTTATTTCTCAATCGGGAAGAAGCCCCGACATATTGAAACAAACCGAGTCGGCAAAGAAGGGCGGCGCGTTTACGGTTGCCTTTGTTAACGATGAAACCTCGCCGTTAGCCGAACTAGCCGATGCGGTGATCCCATTAAGTGCTTATGAAGAAAAAGCGGTAGCAGCAACAAAGAGTTTTATAGCCACATTGTCGGCACTACTTCATTTGTGTGCACGTTGGAGCGATAACAACGCCTTGTTTGACGCATTAAACGCGTTACCTGAATCGTTACAAAAAGTGATTGAGTCGCCCAACCAGCTTAGCGCTAGTTACCTAAAAGACACGCGTAATACCGTGGTGCTAGGTCGTGGGTTTGGTTACGCGGTGGGCCGAGAAGTGGCGCTTAAGTTAAAAGAAGTGTTGGGCATTCATGCCGAAGCTTTCAGCAGTGCTGAGTTTATTCATGGCCCGGTAACACTGGTTGAGAAAAAGCTGAAGCTTATCGCGCTTAATATAGAAGACGAGAGTGCATCATTTCATACCGATATGGTGAACAACGTGAGGGCGAGAGGAGCCGAGTGCCTAGACTTAGGCTTTAACGCCGATGCGTTTGTTAGCAATGTGCATCCGCGCCTTTCTGCACTGTTATTGATGCAACGTTTTTATCTGGATATAGAACACATCGCCATTGAGTGGGGCTTAAACCCTGACACACCGCCAGGGCTAAATAAGGTAACTAAAACCCAATGATCACACATCTTCTCGTTGAAAAGGTGCTGGTGGACGGCACTTGGTTACCCAACCAAGTGCTTAGCGTTGAACATGGCATCATTAAAGGTATTGCCGATTACCCGTTTGCAAGCGACGAGGTAAAGGCAAGCATTTCACAGACTATCAAAGGCTCGGTGATACCTGGCTACGTTGATACACAAGTGAATGGTGGCGGTGGGGTTATGTTTAATCATGCCCCTACCTATGAAAGTCTAAAAGTGATGGCCGACGCGCATCTTAAGTACGGCACGACAACACTATTCCCTACGTTAATTACCGACGATATTCACACCATTGAACGCGCCGCTGATGCCATTAGTGAGGCACTTGCAGACAATCATTCGAGCATTGCCGGTATTCACTTCGAAGGGCCGCATTTGTCGGTTGAAAAGAAGGGCGTGCACCTGCCCCGTTACATTCGCGCTCTTACCGACCGTGAAATGGCAACCTATACGCGCAAAGATATTGGCCAAGTGCTGATTACCGTAGCGCCGGAGAATGTGTCGGTTGACGTAATTCGCGATTTGGTTAATCACGGCGTTATAGTGGCGCTGGGGCACTCTAACGCGCCTTATGACGTTGTTGAACAAGCGCTAGAGGCGGGCGCGACTGGTTTTACCCATTTGTTCAATGCTATGTCGCCGCTGACCTCGCGAGAGCCTGGTATGGTGGGCGCCGCTATGCTTAACAATAGTATCTGCGGCATTATTGTAGACCATCAGCACGTACACCCTAAAACCGTAGAATTGGCCTACAAAGTAAAAGGGCCCAATGAGCTTATGCTGGTCACTGACGCCATGGCGCATGTTGGGGCAAGTGAAGATCGCATTGCGTTTTTTGATACCTATATCACGCGCGAAGGCGACAAATTGACTACGCCTGATGGCACGCTTGCAGGCAGCTGTTTAGATATGCATAGCGCCCTAGTTAACAGTGTAAACGACATAAAAGTGACCCTTGCCAATGCCAGTGTAATGGCAAGCACGACACCTGCGGTATTTACTAAAATCCATGATAGGGTAGGTGATATTGCTATTGGAAAGGCAGCCAACTTTGTGGTTTTAGATAGCACAAATACGCTTTGCCAAGTGTGGTTGCAAGGTAAAAAGCGTTTTACTTATTCTGCTGAACTTCATAACAGTGATAAGTCGCTTTTAAGTGAATCAAGAGAATAAACAAGAATAAGAGACTTTTGACATGACAACACAAGCTCAATCCAATGTACCCAACACGCAGGGCTTAAGCTAGGTTCATTCCCATCTTAAGTATTGGCCTATTGTTCTTCATTTTTGGGTTTATTACCTGGCTTAATGGGGCGCTTATTCCTTTTTTACAAATGGTATGCGAGCTCACAGAAATACAGGCCTTGCTGATAGCGTTTTGTTTCTACATTGCCTATGTCGTCATGGCACTGCCTATGGCAAAAATACTAGAAAAAACAGGCTATCAAAAGGGCATGAGTTTAGGGCTGGGCATTATCGCAATGGGATGTTTGCTCTTTGTACCTGCTGCAATTACCGCTGTTTTTCCTATTTTCTTGCTGGCGCAGTTTGTGGTGGGAAGTGGGCTTACTATTTTACAAACCGCATCAAACCCTTTCATCGTGCGCTTGGGTAACGAAGACAGTGCCGCTGCGCGCATTGCTTTTATGGGGTTATTAAACAAAGCCGCAGGCGTACTAGCGCCCATTGTATTTACAAGCTTGGTGCTAAGTGGTTTGCCAGATGTAAATCAAGAGTCACTTAATGCAATGCCCAGCGATGCGCGCGTCGCGCTTATTAACGATATGTCGGTGTCGCTTATTCAACCCTACGTAGGTATGGCCATTGCGCTTGGCATATTAGCAATGGTGTTTATGCGCATATCGCTTCCGTCTATCGACAATGAGACTGAAGCAGAAGGCGAACAACTGAGTCAGCGCATTGATGATACGCCAGCCAGCAACAAGCAAATATTGCAGTTCCCACACTTGGTATTAGGCGCAATAAGCTTGTTTTTCTATGTGGGCGTTGAAGTAGTAGCAGGAGACACAATTGGCTTATATGGCTCGTCTATTGGTGTTGAAAATGCAACAACATTAACCTCGTTCACAATGGTGGCAATGGTAATAGGTTACGCGGTTGGCTTAGTGTGTATTCCCCGTTTGATATCGCAACAAACGGCCCTTCTAAGCTCAGCGCTACTTGGCTTAGTGCTAACCATTTGTATATTGCTTAGTTCAAATACAGATACGGGTATTTCATCTGCGCTATGGGGCTGGTTGGGCGTGCAGACGTTGCCGAACACGGTAACCTTTATTGCGCTATTGGGTTTAGCCAATGCCATGGTGTGGCTTACTATTTGGCCACTGGCATTGAACAACTTGGGTAAATACACTGCGCAAGGTTCAGCATTGCTTATTATGGGAATAGCAGGTGGGGCTATCCTGCCCATGGTCTACGGTATTGCTAGCGAAGCTATTGGCGGGCAAACCGCCTATATCATAATGTTGCCGTGCTATTGCTTTATCGCTTATTACGCGCTGTGGGGATGTAAAAAAACGCGTTGGTAGCGTTTCTTCCTTACTTTTATCGTTTCATCTTTTCGTAAAAATCAATGATCACAGCAGGTGTTGTGATCATTGCCTCCGTTTGTCCTCATTCATCGCCCGTTTGTCGCTTTTGAATAAACTTTTCGACGCACGTTCACGTACATTCGACGAGTTTAAAAGTAACGTCGTTAATAAGACGCTAATACGGCATAAGCACGGCCAATTGGAGAGAGCAGTGGCAAATAATAATAAAGACTACCCCCACTTAAATAGAAAGGTCCCTTGGATCGCCCATCTTCTGGTATCAATCGTTATTTTAGTGATAGCGGTGTTCACGGTGATGGCGATGTTTTCCAACAAACCAGAAGCCAAACGCTGGGGAGGGCAGCAGAGTGCCCCTACCGTTGCTGTTGATGTGATGGATTTAACGGTTGAAGACTATCAAGTATGGGTTGAATCCTACGGCACGGCTCAGCCTTTGACGCAAACCGAGCTTGTCGCCGATGTGTCCGCACGTGTGGTGGCGATTTCTCCAAATATTAGAGCGGGAAGTGCATTCAAAAAGGGCGACGTGCTTGTTCAGCTTGAAGATCGCGACTTCAAAATTGAAGTAGAAATTGCAAAGTCTGAGGTTGCTCAGGCAAACGTAGCCTACCTGCAAGAACTGGCAGAGGCAGACTTTTCTGCTCAGCAGTGGAATAAGCAGCCTAAAGGCGAAGCAGCTAAATTACTTGCCCTGCGCAAACCCCAAGTGGCCGCTGCCGAAGCAGCACTTCGCGCAGCAGAAGCGCGCTTGGCAGGGGCTGAACTTAATTTAGAACGCGCGACCATCAAAGCCCCATTCGACGGCATGGTACTTAGCCAGTCGGTAGATATTGGTCAGGTAGTTTCGCCTAATCAAACCATTGCATCTATTTATAGCACCGACGTCATTGAAGTAAGACTTCCGGTGAAGACCACAGAACTTGAGTACTTGAGTTTGCTGAATGGTCAGGCGCCAGAAACGCAATCAAATGTGTATTTAAGTGGCGACTTGGGCGTAAGTAACTACACCTGGGAAGGCAAGGTTGTGAGAAGTGAAGGGGCATTTGACCCTGCAACACGAACCCTGTTTTTAGTCGCGCAGGTGCAGTCACCTTTTGAAAGTAACGCTCAGCGCCCAGCGCTGCGTGTCGGCCAATTTCTTAATGCCAAAATAGAAGGCCAAACACTTAACGATGTTTTTGTTATTCCTCGCCAAGCCGTATCGCAAAATAACAAAGTGAGCGTTGTTGATAACGGCGTATTAAGAAAGCGTGCTATCTCTCCACTTTGGACTGACAGCAACAGTGTAATTGTTTCGGCCGTGCAATCTAATGTTGATACGGCAAAGGGTTATGGCATCAAAACAGATGACAAGGTGATCCTTACGCCAACAGCCAATATTCCAGACGGCACCAAGGTAAAAACGCTTGTTGAAAGTTTACCTGAGTCCTCAGATGCTTCTGCCCAAAAAGCACTGCAAGCAAATGCTAGCCAGTCACGATAGGAGACAAGTCGATGATTGCATGGTTTGCTAAAAATGATGTGGCCGCCAACATTCTATTGGTGGTTATTTTTCTATCGGGTCTTTATGTGGCGTCTAACCATATCCCCGTAGACCTTTTCCCTGAATTTGAGCAGCGCAGTGTTAGCGTATCTATGTCGTTACCGGGTGCGTCGCCAGAAGAGGTGGAAGAAGGCATCACTATTCGTATCGAAGAAGCGATACAAGACCTTGAAGGTATTCGAGAAATCAACTCTTCAAGTAGTGAGGGCAGTGCGTCGGTTACCATAGAAGTGGAAGAGGGATACGACGTAAGGCAAATGCTTGATGACGTAAAAATTAAAGTTGACGCTATTAACAACTTTCCCGTCGATGCTGAGAATTTACTGATACAAGTACCACAATGGCGTCGAGACGCCATTGGCGTTGTGCTTTACGGCGAATACGATGCCGTAACGCTAAGACGCCTTGCCGACACTGTTCGCGACGAGCTAGCCGCGCTGCCTGAAATATCTCAGGTGGAAGTAGGGGGTACCTTGCCCTTTGAAATTTCAATTGAGATCCCCGAACTAACGCTACGCAAGTACGATTTGACACTTGAGCAAGTGGCCTTGGTTATTCGTGAAAACGCGACTGACGTGTCTGCCTATAACCTAAAAACTGAAGGCGGTGATATTTTCATACGCAGCAGAGGCCAGGCATACAGTGCAAGTGAATATGCCAATATTCCCGTGCTTACTGCGCAAGATGGCACCATGATAAAGCTGGGCGATATCGCAAACATATCTGATGCGTTTGAAGAGACGCCACTTAAAACGCGCTTTAACGGCGTGCCCGCCACAGAAGTCGAAGTATTTCGGACAGGCGATGAAAGTATTATAGAGGTTACGCAAGCCGTTAAAGAGTATATCGCATACAAGCAAACACAAATGCCCGATGGTCTTAGCCTTGATTTTTGGCGAGACAGAAGTGAGCCCATTAAAGCGCGACTAGCAACCTTGTCGACCAGTGCATGGCAAGGGGCGTTACTGGTTATTACCTTGCTTGCACTATTCTTACGCCCTTCGGTGGCGTTTTGGGTATGCTTGGGTATTCCCATGAGCTTTATGGGCGCTTTCTTACTAATGCCGGTATTTGGTGTAACCCTTAACTTAATGAGTCTGTTCGCCTTTATATTGGTGCTGGGTATTGTAGTAGACGATGCTATTGTGACTAAGCGAAAACGTGTATGCACACCTTGAACGTGGCGAAAGCCCGCTAGATGCCGCAATCAAAGGCACGCAAGAGGTGGCGGTACCGGTAACCTTTGGCATATTAACCACCGCAGCAGCCTTCTTGCCTCTGGCATTTCAAACGGGCAGGGGCAGCTGGTATTCAGCAATTCCTTTCGTCATTATTCCTGTGCTGTTGTTTTCTTTAATCGAGTCGAAGTTTATTCTTCCTGCCCACCTTAAACATGTTAAAGCGAAGGCTGACAAAAAAGACTCTCGACTATCGAAGATTCAGCGCAAGGTGGCTAACTCGCTTGAAACGCTTATCGAGCGCTTTTATCAGCCATTATTGGCGGTTGCCATGAGATGGCGATACGCCACGTGGGTGTTAATGCTCTCATCGCTTATTGTGATCGTAGGCTCTATTGCCAGCGGCCAAACTAAGTTTATTTTCTTCCCGCGAGTGCAAAGTGAAGTGGCAACAGCAACGCTGGTAATGCCAGCAGGTACTGCATTTGAAAGTACCGATAGAATTGTTAAGTCGATTACAGGGCATGCTCAAGCGCTTAAAAGTAAATACTATGATGAAGAGACCTATGAGTCGGTTATCAGAAATATCTACTCGGTAAGCGGCGGTCGTAATTCAACCACGGGTCGAGTGCAGATAGATTTAGTACCGCCTGAAAAACGCACGGTTAACGTGTCGACGCGAGATATTGTTAACGAGTGGCGAAAACGTGTTGGTCAAATAGCAGGGGCTGAGCAGCTTAACTACCGTGCCGAAATTGGAGGCTGGGGCGGTTCGCCTGTGGATGTTGAGCTTAAAGGCAGAGACACGCAAGCGCTTAATGACTTGGGTGAAAAGCTTAAAACTAAACTGGGTGAGTATGCGGCTGTTTTTGATATTGAAGACTCGCTTTCTGACGGTAAAGAAGAGCTTCAATTAGCACTTAAGCCTGAAGCAAGATTACTTGGGCTAGACCTTAACACCGTGGCAAGGCAGGTACGTCAGGCAGTGTTCGGGTTTGAGATTCAGCGCATTCAGCGCGGGCGCGAGGAGGTGCGAGTGATGGTTCGTTACCCCTTAAAAGCTAGGCAGTCTATTGAAACCCTAGAACAGATGATGATACGCATTGGTCCTAATCAGGAAGTACCGCTTTGGCAAGTTGCTGAGGTAACGCCTGGGTTTAGCCCAGACAGTATCTTACGTGTTGACCGACAGCGTACTTTGTCAGTTACCGCCGATTTCGATAAACAAAATGGCGACCTGACCATTGTGCAAAAAGAAGTGGGCGAGTGGCTTTCTTCACAGCTTGCGCAGTACCCCGGCGTTACGTATGAAATGGCGGGCGAGGCTCGTGACCAAGAAGAGTCATCGCAAGGTTTGATGGTTGGTGGTATTGGCTTAGCTATTCTAATCTACATTCTATTGGCAATACCGTTTAAGTCATACTCGCAGCCTATAGTGGTTATGTCGGTGATTCCGTTTGGCTTGGTTGGCGCTGTGTTGGGTCACTGGATAATGGGGATGGACCTAACGTTACTCAGCTTTATGGGCATGCTTGCGTTGTCAGGTGTGGTCGTCAACGACTCTCTGGTGTTGGTGGATTACATCAATCAAAAACGCAAACAAGGCGTGGCGCTGAGTGTTGCCGTTTATGAAGCTGGCGGAAGGCGTTTTAGGCCTGTGCTTTTAACCTCACTGACGACGTTTGCAGGCTTGATGCCGCTGTTATTTGAAAAATCGACACAGGCGCAGTTTTTGATCCCCATGGCGGTAAGCCTTGGCTTTGGAATTTTGTTTGCGACCGTCATTACGTTGTTTATTGTGCCGCTAAACTATCTGATCCTTGAAGATATAAAGCAGTACTTTAGAGATTATAAAACAGACATGATGGATTTGCTTAATAGGCGCTCTAAGCCAATGTAATATGCCTGAAAGGTTGCCTTGGGGCGCTTGAATTGCGAGCGCCCAGTGCCAGTTAATGCATGGCAGGCACGCTTACACGGCTAAATCAATTTGTTGTAACGTGCCAGCGCGTCCATCCTCAAACAGAAAGAACCCATTGGCGCGTACTTTAGCTTGCAGCTGATTGTTGGCGTCTTTTACTTCAAAAGGCGCCGCGATATTGCCTAAATACAGCGCGCCTATACCCAGTGCGCTAAGCGGCGTAATGACATCACTACCCGAAGTATCTCTTTGATAAAACGCTAGGTTAGAAAACATCGGATCGCCTGCATCAATAAAGTGGTTACCGTCACTATCGAACCGAGCTAGTTCTGCAAAACCGTTGCCAGTGCGGGCGCCAAATAGTTCACTGCCATCATCAATTTTTCCATTCATGTTTGTATCGATAGCCAAAAAACCTGATGTTCCTGTTGCAAAGTGCACGCTGTCTGTCTTTCCGTCGGCATCAATATCAAACGCTACTTTGTTGTGTGTAAGGTCAAGGCCTGAATGCGTTGAGTGGCCCAAATTAAGCACCAATGGATCTGTAAGTTCTACTTCGCCCACTTTCATCTCAAAGCGGTTTTGAATGTAATACTGACGTTCTGAGTAATGCGACAACGCAATGTTGATGGTATCGCCTGTGTTGGTGAGTAATTGCCCGCTGGCACTAAAATGCCCTGATTCGTGTTCTAAATAGCTTTCCTCATACTGGTATATTAGGTCTGCGGTAGTCGATTGGCGCGCCTGCGCATTACCTTGATTATCATTTTGTGTACCGGGTTCATTATCAAAGTTTGAAGGGCTTGTGAGCGTAATTTTGTGCCCGGCTAATTGCTCAACCAACATCTTCAGTTGAGCCGTTTTAACATCCAAGTGTTGCGTTTCACTATCGGCAGGGGCATCTAACGTGTTTTGCGAAAGGTTATCAGTGGTTATGTTTCCAGAGGGGACGCTATCTGCATTCGCAGTAGGCCGAGTAGCAAGCGATTCTTTTACCGAGACAGTTTCGTTGTAACTATGCTTATAGCCAAGCGTTATCTGACTTTGTGCAATTATCATTGTGTTGGCCCTATCTTTACGTTAATTCAAGGTACAACTCTGCTCAACTGTGTTATCGGCTTCAGCTAAAGAATCTTTATGGTTAGGTGAAAATAATTTCTTAATCGTTATCGGTGTTACTATTTGGAATAGCAACGAGAAAAGGCTTACGTTTTTAAAAGCTGGCACCGCAGTTGCTGCTTTCGGGTTTCGTAAATTTATGCAGTTAAATATGGGGAGTGTACTGTTGAAATATGTGGTTGTAGTTATGGCGTTACTGGTCAGTAGCGTATGTTTGGGCAAGCAGAGCCAATTTAAATCTGTGTCGGTGACCTCTGCAAATGCACCAAAATCGCCCATCATGATCCAAGGGCCTATGCCCATTGAAGCAGAATTCTTCGCAAGTTTACTCACCGACGTTCGCATAGAAAAAGCAGGGAATGCCACGTTTTATATTGGAAGGTTGAACGACTATCCAGTGGTGGTAGCCAAAACGGGGAAGGGGCTAGAAAATACCGCTGCGGCAACGGCTATTGGTATTGAGCGTTATCGCCCCATAGCCATCATCAATCAAGGCACATCGGGCGGGCATGATCCTAAGTTAAACGTGGGCGATATAGTGCTAGGCAAACGCGCGGTAAATGCGAGTAACTTTAAAACGGCGCGTTTAGCGCAAGGACAAGGCTCAGACCCTATGCAATGGGTGCCTATGGATATTATGGCTTCAGAAGGAAGTGCCGGAGAGGGCGACAGTGCCGCAGACGCCGAAAAAATTCGCTACTACCTAGGCAATGAACAATTGCTTGCTATAGCGAAGTCAGTAAAGCAGCACTACACCCGGGGCAAAGTAGTAGAGGGTACCATTGGTAGCGGCAACTTTTGGAATAACGAGCTAGACCGTATCGCGTGGTTACACCAGCATTTTGGAACTAGCGTGGAAGAAATGGAAACGTCGGCTGCGGCACAAATTGCGCTGGCATACGACGTGCCTTTTTTAGGTATTCGTGTGCTATCTAACAACATTACCAATGGTGGGCATTACGACCCAACCACATCGGTAAACTGCCAACAGTTTGTTAAAGAGGTAGTTGAGCAGTTTATTTCGAATAAAAGTAAACAGTTGGGCACTAAAGACGATTAGCATGCTATTTGAGACCTTTGGTTCAAACAAAATAAGTTAACGCCTATAAAGTTAATCATGTTCAGGCTTATTGTTTGGGCATCTCCTGTTTTGCGCAATTCTTGTGTATTGCGCCCTCTTTCGGCAGTGGAAGGATCTACTGCCGACTTTATTCCCTATTTAGCAGTTTCGTTCTGCCAATATGTTATTCATTATATTGGGATACGGACAAATAGACGCCAGCCGACTGTAATTTCGACTGCTGTCCTAATGTACGCTCTTCATTTGCACGCTCATTAGCTTGGCGAAGTAAAGCCTTAAGTGCTTCTTCTAATTTTTCGAGTTTAGCTTGCAAGTCATCAAGCTGTTTTTTCTGGTTTTCATTGTGCGGCTTTTGCTCGTTAAGTGCTTCAATAGCATCTTTGGTTTTTTCGATTTCCTCTTTAAGCTCATCCATTTTCTCTTGGTCTACGCCTAACCTATTAAATAACACCCGCTCAAAAGCTTCTTCTAGAAAGCTCTTGGGGCGTTCTTCAGTTGTGGTAGAGGTAACTTGTTCGCCATCCATTGCCGCCTTGGTGGCGAAGTTGTGCCCATCTGCATAGTCGTTTGCCTCAGATACATTGCCACCTTCACCTGAAACACCATCGTTATTTCGCTCACTATACATGGCTTGCCAGCGATCGTAGTCGGCTTGAGACACTATCATTAACATTCCTCAAAATGGTCAAACAATTACAGAAAAGCAGTATTAGGCGAATTCTGTACCAAGTTGCGCCTCTCGATAGACTTTAACAACGTTGCCAAAAGACAGTGTTTAGTTCTTTGATATTTGATTTTCTGATGTTCAGGCAGTAATACATTTGCTTTTTAAATGTATTGATAAATATTTCCAATTTGTTGCACAAACGTTAGCTCACTATACTCAGTGTCGTTTTCTACCTTTCAATTAAAAAGAGTAAGTGGAATGTCTAATACCACCGCCCTACACGCAAAGCACCTAGAAGCCGGTGCGAAAATGGTCGATTTCTTCGGCTGGGATATGCCAATTAACTATGGTTCACAAATTGAAGAGCATCACGCTGTGCGTCAAGACGCGGGTATGTTTGATGTGTCTCACATGACCATTGTTGATGTGAAAGGCGCGCAAGCAAAAGCCTATCTTCAATACCTATTGGCCAACGACGTTGCCAAGCTAAAAGACAAAGGCAAAGCGCTATACAGCGGCATGCTAAATGAAGAAGGCGGTGTAGTAGACGATCTTATCGTTTATCACTTTGAAGAAACTAACTATCGCTTGGTAGTTAACTCAGCAACGCGCGAAAAAGATATGAACTGGTTAATGAGCAAAGCAGAAGGCTTTGACGTAACCATTACCGAGCGCCCTGAGTTTGCCATGATTGCCGTGCAAGGCCCTAATGCTAAAGAAAAAGCGGCAACGCTATTTAGTGCAGCGCAAAAAGAAGCGGTTGCAGGCATGAAGCCATTCTTTGGCGTACAAGCAGAAGACTTGTTTATTGCCACTACAGGCTACACGGGTGAAGCAGGTTACGAAATTATGGTGCCAGCTGAGCAAGCAGAAAGCTTCTGGCAAGCACTACTTGACGCAGGTGTTAAGCCATGCGGCCTAGGCGCACGTGACACGCTACGTCTTGAAGCGGGTATGAACCTATATGGCCAAGATATGGATGAAACCGTATCGCCACTAGCCGCTAACATGGGCTGGACAATTACTTGGGAACCAGCAGAGCGTGACTTCGTAGGGCGTAAAGCGCTAGAAGCACAGCGTGAAGCGGGTACCGACAAGCTAGTAGGCTTGGTAATGACTGAAAAAGGCGTGCTACGTCATGGCCTTAAAGTGAAAACTGAAAGCGGCGAAGGTGTTATCACCTCAGGTACGTTCTCTCCAACATTGGGCCATTCAATTGCGATGGCGCGAGTACCAAGTGACGTTGGTGAGACAGTTGAAGTGGAAATGCGCAAAAAGTGGGTTACAGTAAATGTGGTTAAGCCCTCCTTTGTACGCAATGGAAAAAGTGTTTTATAAGTTAACAGAGAATAACAGGAACGATTATGAGCAACATCCCAACTGATTTACGCTATGCCGCTACGCACGAATGGGTTCGCCCTGAAGGTGACGGTGTTTTCACTGTAGGTATTTCTGAGCACGCACAAGGCCTACTTGGCGACATGGTTTTCGTTGAACTACCAGATGTTGGCGACGCGGTTAGCACTGGCGACGACATTTGTGTTGCTGAATCTGTAAAAGCAGCGTCTGACGTATACGCGCCAATTTCTGGTGAAATTGTTGCGGTTAACGAAGACCTAGAAGATTCGCCAGAGCTTGTGAACTCTGACCCATACGGTGACGGCTGGATGTTCAAAATTAAAGCTGACGACGCGGCAGAAGTAGAAGGTCTACTTGATGCAGAAGGCTACGAAAACAGCATTGACGAAGAGTAATTCGTTACGCAGTTTTACAGATTCACAGTTTAAAAAAGGGGCCTAGGTTTAGCGCCCCTTTTTAACTTAAAGATTTAACGCGCCCTTTGCGGCAACCATTACGAGTGCTTAACAACGTTATGTCGAATACTTCCCCTACATTGGCTCAACTAGAGCAAAAAGATACATTTATCCGCCGTCACATCGGCCCGGGTAAAGGCGAAATTGAAGAAATGCTGTCTGCCATTGGTGCAAGCTCATTAGACGATTTAATCGAGCAAACTGTACCAGCAGGTATTGCGCTACCAGAGCCACTAAAGTGCGGTGAAGGTGCGACAGAAGTTGAAGCATTAAGTGAATTAAAAGCGGTTGCGCAAAAGAACAAAATTAACCGTTCTTTTATTGGTATGGGTTACTACGACACTCACGTACCAAACGTTATTCTGCGCAACGTGCTAGAAAACCCAGGTTGGTACACAGCATACACGCCTTACCAGCCAGAGATTGCACAAGGCCGTTTAGAAGCTATTCTTAACTTCCAACAAGTTACCATTGACCTAACTGGCCTAGAGCTAGCGTCGGCATCATTACTAGATGAAGCGACAGCGGCGGCAGAGGCGATGGGCCTTGCCAAGCGCGTATCTAAAAATAAAAAAGCCAACGCATTCTTTGTTGCTAACGACGTTCACCCTCAAACAATTGACGTGGTTGAAACGCGCGCGGAAATGTTTGGCTTTGAAATCATCAAAGGTGCAGCAGAAGAAGCGGCAGAGCACGACGTATTTGGTGCGCTACTGCAATACCCAACGACCACAGGTGAAGTAAAAGACATCAGCGACATCATTGCTGCGGTACAAGCGAAAAAAGGTATTGTTGCAGTAGCGGCTGACCTAATGAGCTTGGTAATGCTTAAGTCGCCAGGCGAGCTAGGTGCAGACGTTGCACTTGGTAGTGCACAGCGCTTTGGTGTACCAATGGGTTACGGTGGTCCGCACGCCGCATTTTTTGCAACGCGCGACAGCTACAAGCGTTCACTACCTGGCCGTATCATTGGTGTAAGTAAAGACACCCGTGGCCGTCAAGCACTGCGTATGGCGCTACAAACCCGTGAACAGCACATTCGCCGTGAAAAAGCGAACTCGAACATTTGTACAGCGCAGGTATTACTTGCCAACATGGCAAGCTTCTACGCGGTGTACCACGGTCCACAAGGTCTTAAAACCATTGCTGAGCGCATTCACCGTTTTGCTGACATTCTTGCTACTGGCCTAACACAAAAAGGCGCAGAAAAAGGCGTTGCCCTTAAGCACAGCACGTACTTCGACACGCTAACTGTAATGGTAGACAACAAGGAAGACGTACTTGCAAAAGCATACGCGAAAGGCATGAACCTACGTGCTGACTTAGAAGGCGCAGTAGGTGTAGCACTAGATGAAACCACAACCCGTGAAGACATTGTTGCGCTATTCGACGTTATCCTAGGTGAAGACCACGGTTTAACGGTTGAAGGCCTAGACGCTGAAGTGACTACGCAAGACGTGAAGTCTATTCCTGAAGTGCTAGTTCGTACAAGCGACATTCTTACCCACGAAGTATTTAACCAGTATCACTCAGAAACAGAGATGCTGCGTTACATCAAGAGCCTTGAGAATAAAGACTTGGCGCTTAATCACTCAATGATTTCATTGGGTTCGTGCACCATGAAGCTAAACGCAACAGCTGAAATGATCCCAGTAACATGGGCTGAATTTGGTCAGCTTCACCCGTTTGCACCACTAGACCAAGCAACAGGCTATCAAGAAATGATTGCCGAGCTAGCGAAGTGGCTAATTAACGTAACGGGTTACGACGCACTTTCAATGCAGCCTAACTCGGGTGCACAAGGTGAATACGCAGGTCTATTGGCTATTCAGCGTTATCATGAAAGCCGCGGCGAGGGCCACAGAAACGTGTGCCTAATTCCAAGCTCTGCACACGGTACTAACCCAGCATCTGCGCAAATGGTTAGCCTAAAAGTTGTGGTTGTTGCCTGTGATGCAAACGGTAACGTAGACCTTAACGACCTTCGTAAGAAGGCAGAAGAAGTGGGTGAGAACCTGTCTTGTGCCATGATCACATACCCGTCTACCCACGGTGTATACGAAGAAACCGTACGCGAGATTTGTGACATTGTTCACGAGCACGGCGGTCAGGTTTACATGGACGGCGCGAACATGAACGCGCAGGTGGGCATTACGTCACCTGGCTTCATTGGTTCAGACGTATCGCACCTTAACCTACACAAAACCTTCTGTATTCCACACGGTGGTGGCGGCCCAGGCATGGGACCCATTGGTGTTAAGTCGCACCTTGCACCATTCCTACCAAACCACACAGTGGTAGACGTAGCAACAGCGGGTAAAGACTGTGGTGCAGTTTCGGCAGCGCCATGGGGTAGTGCATCTATTCTGCCAATCAGCTACATGTATATCAAAATGATGGGTAGCGAAGGCCTACGCCGTGCAACCGAAGTAGCTATTCTTAATGCTAACTACGTAGCCAAGAAGCTAGAAGGGCACTACAAGGTACTTTATAAAGGTAATAATGACCGTGTTGCGCACGAATGTATTGTTGACCTGCGCCCGCTTAAAGAAGCAAGCGGTGTTACCGAAGTAGACATTGCGAAGCGCTTAAACGACTATGGCTTCCACGCGCCAACTATGAGCTTCCCAGTAGCGGGTACGCTTATGATTGAGCCAACAGAGTCGGAAGCGAAGTACGAGCTAGACCGTTTCATTAATGCCATGATTAGCATTCGTGAAGAAGTAGCGAAAGTAGAAAGCGGCGAGTGGGATGCCACAGATAATCCACTACACAATGCACCACATACGCTAGCAGACATCTGTGACAGCGACTGGAACCGC
This sequence comes from Alteromonas gracilis, assembly GCF_036870955.2. Lineage (GTDB taxonomy): Bacteria > Pseudomonadota > Gammaproteobacteria > Enterobacterales > Alteromonadaceae > Alteromonas > Alteromonas gracilis_A. The sequence goes on along the minus strand of NZ_CP145482.2, from coordinate 3,307,703 downwards.
AGCTACGACCGCATGCTAGCAGCGTACCCAGCACCAGAAGTACACAGAAACAAGTTCTGGCCAACGGTGAACCGTATTGATGACGTATTCGGCGACCGCAACCTAATTTGCTCTTGCCCCAGCATTGAGAGCTATTCTGAGGAATAGGTTGGTGACGATTTGAAAATAAGTTTGTGAATAGATTAATTAGTTTGTGAATAAAATTAGTTGGAGAACGACTTAAATTAGTTTGTGAATGAAATTAGTTTGTGGACAGGGCTTAGTTTTCGATAAAAAGCTGCGATTTTATATCGCAGCTTTTTTATAGCTATTGACCAGCTCAAGATAACGTCTACATCTCGACCTTTTCTGAAAAATACAACTAGCAGTACTTCAAATTCCTGTACAAAAAAACATTAAAATATTTTGTGTATAAAAAATTCAGCATCTGCCAGCGTTTGTTGTCGTTTTTAGATGTTCTTGCGATGGTTTCCAATAAGATGCGATCTGGTTGTCATATATGGCGTGGGCTGGAGAGCTTAGTGAACAGTGGTCAACCTCATAGTTTCCAATAAAATGCGATTATTTACTATCAAATCTCTCGACATCGAAATTTAATAGTTTCCTTATTCATATTTCTTTTCAGTCTTTACATGACCGTATTCTGGCCACAAAGTGGTTAGATAAACTGTTCGAAGTCAGTCTATGTATGTAGCAACAGAAACCTGACCTCTGCGTTGTATCGATGCGTTCATTTATCCACTGTTCTTCAGAGATGACCGGGCGGTCTGCGGGACCAGAAAAATCTGCCATAGCAAGCACAGAGTGCTGACACTGCCTCATGCTTTTAAGTTCCTTTCTCAGCTTATTGGCGATTAACGTCCATGCAACGCAATTTGTTTCATCGATGCCGTTGCCAATTGGAGTGATTCAACCGCTTGGTTTACTTCACAAAGTGCAAGCGAGCATTCCCCGATTTGTTGATATAAAAAAATTGACGGGCCGTCAGTTTCCAGCCGGTTTTGTAAATCGAGTAACTCTTCGAAAACGCCAATTTGATACGACTTACTCATTTGCAAAATGAGTGCTATTGTCCTCATCGTTTTCTATTTAATCGCGAAGATTATCATTCGTGATGTCAATTTCACTGGCTTGAGCCACTATCCTAAAAAACATAGGGAGTTGTGTCTGCGCGATTTGTGTGAGTTCTAATTTAAATGCAAACTTTCGCTTTGTGTCTTTCAATTCGTTTTCAACGTCCTCTTTTCTTATCCCTCTTTTGACGAATTTATAGGGCTTATATTCGCGACTTCCGAGCTGTGGTCTGCCAAAAAGTAAGTAAATCTGACTCAATATCCCCAAATAGTCTATCAACGCTTCGGCTGTCGCTTTGACCAGAAACTTTTCGTCACTTCCGTTGTAATGCTTTGCCTGTGCAAAAAGTCTGGATACTCATGTTTCTATATTTCGAAATTGATAGTGATGAGACTTTCAGGCATACCAATTTGGTAGCATAGGCCTTAACAAACTTTTTTGAACTAAAAGACGTGGTCAGCGATTGCATTTATGGTTCGGTGCTTTGCTGGCTTTTAATTGAAACTTCGGGCTCTTTTCGACAACATTTGTCGTGAGTTGCAATCACTATTGTGAGTCGCTTGAGTCTTGCAATTGCTAAGGGCTTATCGTCACCTTTTCGTCAGTAATGTCACATTTGCCCGGCACGTTTGTAAGACAACCCTCGAGCGCAACCTCGACAGCTTTGAGCTCGTTGTCGAGTTGCTCTGATGAATAGTGAGCAGAATGACAGTGACTATGTGCAGGTCTGAGCGTCCAGACTAATATGTCCAAACTGTCGTGAAAGCGCCCCCGAAGCATCCAGTCTATCTTTCCTTTTTTAACAACAGCGTCGTTAATTGATTTTGCTGTCTCTACGCTTGAATGAAACATGACAAATGGATTACCCACATAATCCTTGCTTCCGGGTTTTCGAAGGTGGCCTTCACAGCTAGACAGCGGCAGCGCGTCCATAAAATATAATAATTCACAAATGCGCCTGATGCCGTGCTCGATGACGCCTGCTTTTACGGCGTCTTTATACGAAAACAGGTTTTCGCCGTTTATTTTCAGCGAATCATTCATCGATTTCTCCTATTGCTTTAACGTGCGTCGCTTATGGATGTTCCCATCCAGCAGCAAACAGTCTGTCCGCAAGGGCATCACGGTGCGCTTCCGTTTTTATGTAGGTGTCAGCGTAGACATTGCATTGCCCTGTTGAAATGTCATACGTCACAACGTCAATAAACAGAGAGAGGTATTCGCTATTGGGGAGCTCGAAATTTAGACCTAGGTGCCTGCAATCGGTGGCGCATCTAAGAAGGTATTTAAAACCAACATCGTTGGAATATCGGACGTGTCATTAATGACATGAATTTTGTTGAGTTCGTTGCCAATAACGACAAGCTTGTCACTGTCTGAATTATCCGCGTAGTCATATATTCCAGTGTGTACAAGCGTATTATCGACACTTGCCGTTACCTTTATGTGATCAGGTGACATCGTGCGCTTTTCGCTGTGATACAAACTGACCCACACAGTGCAGGGATACATTGGCATACGGGTATAGATATTCTGCGCCATTAAAAGTAGCTACTCTCAGAGTCAAACAGTGCTTGACGCTCCAGTGATTGTAAAAATTCACTGATTTTTTCCGCTTCAAGCGCATGTAAGTCGCTCGGTAAATAGATGTCGATATTAAGATGGCTATCGAGACGAAAAGCGTATTTTAATAGCTCGACGTGATTACTCTCACTCGGTTGAGGCTCAAAGACATCTAAAAACGCAGCGGATTGCACCAGATGACACAGTCTTTCAATAACAAATTGAGGCATATCGAAAGGCAGTGTAAACGTCAGGCAGCACGATTTTCGAAGCTGATAGGTATGTTCAACCCAGTCAATACCACGCGTCGGTGCCAGCATGTGATTGACGAGGCTGTTTTCTTCATCATGGCATCGTCGAACCTCGACCAAGTGGTTGTATAGCCCGACGGCAATAAGATCATCAGTATTAACGAGAAACACGAAACGGGAAAACCTGCCATCAAAATATTTCCCCACTCCCCATGTCGCCATACTTTGTAATAGTTGATTAAGAGTTTCTTCAGTATCACCGTCCGGCCAGATAGCTAAGTGGTGTAACTTTCGAATGATGTCTTGGCAAAGTAACCCTTCAATAGGCTTGTCAAATTCGGCATCCAGCATCATCAATAACGCTTTTAACAGAGGGCTTTGATGTACACGCTCATTAAACTGTTTAGGGTCAAAAGGAGTCTGCATATTTCTGCGCCTTATGTGATGATATCCAATGGATCTATAACGAGATAGCGCTCAATATATTGCGCCCAGCTGCTGCGATGATGTTGAAGATATTCGATGATGAGGGGTTTTGCCCACGAGTTGACTTCGACGACTTTACTATCCAAACCGCGCTCGATGGTTGCTAGCGGAGGGGCATCCACTGAATCGGTAATCTTGCGCAACCCACCAATGCGACTACTTATCTTGCGCTTAATTGCAGTGTCTCGTGTCTCCAGAAATTCATGGAAACACGCGACGTCGTCAAAATCTTCAATGTACTTATTTCCGTTAAGTGATGTTTCATCAGCAACAATTTGCGCAATCATGGCGACAGCGCTGAAGTTCGCTCTTTCCATAGCGGTCAATATGGCTTGTTTTTTTTCATCGGAAGGGTAGGTATTCATTGAATCTTTCAACGATGTTGAGACCGCATTGATGAAATCAGCGGCTTGCTGTTCATTTAACCCTTGCTTAATGAGCTGTGTCGCTTCCTCAACACTGCATTCGATGGTGAGATTGATTTTCATGTTTCTATTTCATAATATTTCATATTTAATGAGCTTAATGAAGTTAATTGAAAATATCAACTCAAAGAGTTTTTTGCTATGCTTGTTTTGCTCTGTAACTAGCCGCCGTCGTTGACGTCGCAGGTCGTCCACGAGCGCAAATCGATGTTTTACATCGTTGGCGCTTATCTAGTTAATGTTCAAAAGAATGGAAACCGATGGATATAGTCAATCAAATTGAAAATATTATTTCGCAGTATCATGCGCTCCGCACAAAAGACGATGAGTCACGAAAGAGCAATAATCCGGATATAGTGCCAAAGCTCAAGGGCTTAGAAGCGTCGATACAGGCGTTGTGTGCGTATGAAAATATTGAAATCAACGTCAGTCTTGGTTCAGGGAGGCTCCCAGAAAAACCTATTGTCTATTTTCGAGATAAAAAGTTAAGCAAATCTGGCAATGAGGGGATGTATATCGCGCTGTCGATTCTGCCGAAAACGGCAGAACAAAAAGGACGTTTTACACTGTCGTTGGCGCAGGGAATGACCAAGTTAAAAAATGAGCTGGGTAGTAAGGAAGCGGCGAATAAGGTGCTCTTAAGACAGGCGAAAGAAATTGCACGAAAATATCAAGAGGATATACGAGCGGCGGGCTTTACCTCTTGTCTAGATGAGGCGCTGGATGCACCGCACCGCGTATTTGAAACTCACTTCGAAATTGGAGCATCCTTGTCATCTGAGGAATTGGCATCGATGCTCCACATGGCGCTTGGCATCTATACTGACATTGCCATCACCGAACAAATAAAGTCTGATGCGAACTTGTCACCCGATATAATCGAGGCAACAAAGCATCAACCCAATAGAGTGACTCGAGACATACTTGAACGTCGCGGGCAAGGGCAATTTAGAAAGCAGCTACTCGAAAAATATAATGGAACATGTGTTGTGACAGGTTGCAGAGTAGAAGCGGCGCTTGAAGCTGCTCATATCATACCAGTAAAAGAAGGAATGGATATGTCGCCAGACAATGGACTCCTTCTGCGCTCAGATGCGCATACGCTGTATGACTTAAATTTGTTTATCATAAAGCCTGATGGTCAGATTGTCTGGGATACCTCATTACATGGCAGCGAGTACGCTGAATATAGGAGTGTAGACAGTCGTCTCTTGTCTGAGCAGGTGCAAAAAAACCTTGAAGAGCGAATAAAGCTATTTACCGATGTAGTCTGACCTCGACTGTAATGCTTACGACATGATTTTGGTTTGTTCTAAATTTGTGTCATCGATGCGGGCGTTGAAAAAACGGACTTTTCAACGCTGTTATCCAACTTGAACAATGTATTACAACCGCCACCTCCTTTTATAGACCACCCTAAGAGAAAGCAATGCGCACGAAATACGATATCATTTTGAAAGTCATTGAGCTTGTAGAAAAAAATGGACAACCACTAAAAGTCGATAATCTACCCGGGTTGGCGCATCAGGCAAGTATTGGTGACTTCTCTATGATTTACACGACGCCTTTTTCTGGCGCCGAAGTCTACCCGGGGCAACGAGCGTATATGATAGATATTTGGTATCGCGGCAAAAAAGTGTTTTCAGAACATTACCGTGATATCAACAATGTCAAAGTAAAAGGCAGTAAAAAGCGTGCAGAATGGGTTGAGCCGTTTTTTGAGCTGTTATAAGCAACGCTTTTTATTTAACAATTAATCTGCCCTACCGAATAAAGAAAAAAGGAATAAAGGCAAAAAACTCACATTCAGAAAGTTCTCATAACTTATGTGTCGATCTATATTTCCATCTAGTCAAAGCTCTTTTGGTCTCTCGATCAAACATACCCTTGGGTACTGAGTTTTCTGCGCGAACAACAGTGATAGCGGCTACGTGACCACTTTAGTATCCGAGGACATCCTTGCCCAGTATGCCTTCTCGGGCTGTATCAGAGGGATATGCAGGAGCAATCTGAATAAGATGTTGAAACGGTAAGCATCCGCGATTGCATCTCTCAATGTGAAAAAGTTGAACAGACCTTTTGAATCATCCTGTCCTCTGCCTCGGAACAACTTATACCATTGTCCACTTGATTAGATTTACATAGCAAGTTTTCAATGAGTTTGTTCGTAGGGGTAAGGCAATTGTTGGCTCGATCGACATCAATACTCATTTGCACGCGATAGGTTGCGTCGCTTTTCCTGTTGAAAATATCTCTTGATATGAAAAATATAGAGAAGGGTTCTATAGAGCTAATTTTTAAAGGGTGGAGTTCTATTGCGTTTTTCTTTTTAAAAATATACTCTATATTTTTATTTTGTATAGAGCTTCTCTCTATTTCTTTAAATCACTGATTGGGAGTTATGGTGAAATGAGTACCGAGTATCGTGCACTCGCACTTGTACAGAAAAACAAGTCCGCTAAAACCATTATTGAACATTGCGGTAATGGCGATGACATACTTGATTGCATCACTATAGATGAGGTCAAAGAACTGCTTGAATGTGATCGAGCTACAGCTTTGCACATCATGAAAATCATGTCCTCTGATTCAGAAATTGCAACGCTTAAAATTGGCCGACGAGGCCAGCCGACGCGATTGCTCTTTAATTTCGATGTCGAGATGGTGCTTGATTTGATTGATCGGGTTGCTGATGTCACTGCAATCACGTTTGACGATCTAGTTGGCGTAAGGCTCGAAGTGCTTGTCGATGCCATCAAAAAATACCATGGCGCCAAAGAAGTTAAGTTGAGTTTTTAAATATGAACAATACAGTCCGGTTAACTGCTATTGATGCCATGAAAGCGAAATACGAGAAGTATTTCAATAGACTGGTTTATCTTGTCGATAATCACACCGACAGAGACTTAAAGTTCATTCATGGGCATGTTCAGACGCAAGCAGACATAATCAAAGAGCAGACCTCCCAATTGAGATTTCGTATTGTGTTGCTGACTCGGCAAGCTAAAAAGGAAGGAGATATACCATATACAGAACTTGAGCTAATAATGGATGAACTCAACGACACGTATTCCGATGCTAAGAGTAATGATGAAGTAACGTTCAAAGGCGACACATATATTCGGCGTTTCCAACCTGTAGAGCTTTATCCTAGCGGGAAAAGAGTGAAAAAGTATTGGCCTTATTGGTTAAAGCTTAATGAGAAAGGCAGGATCGAGAGAGCATGGCAAAACGAGGTGCATAATTTATGGCCTGAAAAGTTCGTTATTCATGCAACAAGAAAGAAAGCGACAGGATATGATGTAAAATGACCGAGGCGATTAGAAAAGCTTCGACTCTGGTGTCAGCGTCCGATGTCACAATCGACAAGTTAAATAGTGATATGCCAATGGGGTTTCGGACTGTGTCAAGAGTCAAAACTGTGAGAGTGTTATCTGACTATAGCGTGGAGCTCGACATCAAAGCACTCAACTTGTCAGATTTGGACTGTATCAATACTGCCACGTTTCTTTCTGAGACAGAGCACGATGCAAAAACACTCTACGAGAAGTTCAGTGAGGCAAAACGGATGGACTGGGCTATCGTTATCCTCGCACCTTACGCATGGGCTAATGGACAAGGAGGTTGTGCCCTTCATGACTGTACCGCGTCAATAACGCGTATTCGTTGGTCTCAATATGTGAATCAAAAATTGTGATCTCCTCTATTGGGTCTATCTTAGGTTACGAACAAAATTGTAATTATATTTACTTCATGTAAATATAATTACAGTCTTCGTCCAACACATTAAAAATCCTATGAACGCGCTTTTCTCTTGGTTGGGACGTACTGATTTAGACAAAATGAAGCAAAGTGCTCCTGCCGCAATTGCCAGCCTTGCTCTGAATCATGAAGTGCCTTTCGATAAGATTATTGTCATGGCAAATACGTGGGAAGGTGAATGGGATAAGTATAGATCGTGGCTGGAACTCACATTAGAGCGCGCTGGGCGTCCATGTCACGATATCAAAATCATATCTGCCCAGATTACCTCTCCTATTGATTACACAAGCATCAACATTGAAGCAGAACGCTGGTTAAACAAGTTATCTAACAGTAGTGAGCACGTTGCAATAAACCTAACTTCAGGTACACCTGCAATGATTGCGATGACGGTACTGATTGGAAAAGGTAAATCCAACACGCATTTCTATCAGGTAACACCAGAAAACAAAGTACTGTTCGTCGATATTCCGCTTGATTTCGGCAAGGAATATGTTCGCTCAGCATCAAAAAATGTCGCGTCAAAAGCAGTGTCTAAACCGGGAAAAGCACAATCTTTTGATTTAATAACAGCAGAGTCGCCTGTTATGGCGGCTATTATCAGTCAGGCAGAGCGGCTGGCGAAGACAGATGTCTTAGGTTTTGGTGCTGGGTGAAACCGGCACCGGAAAAGAGTTAATGGCTAATGCAATCCACAATGCCAGTGTAAGAGCAGATAAACCTATTCGTACAATCAATTGTGGAGCACTACCGGAAAGCTTGGTTGATTCAATTTTGTTTGGGCATGTTAAAGGCGCTTTCACAGGCGCAAACTCTGAGCGCAAAGGGTTATTTGAGCAAGCTGATCTAGGCACGCTCTTTCTTGATGAAATTGGCGAACTTTCACTGGACGTGCAGGTTAGGTTGCTTCGAGCACTTCAGCAGGGAGAGGTCCAGCGAGTGGGTGATGACAAAGTTATCAATGTGGATGTCAGGGTGATAGGTGCTACGCATAGGGATCTCATGAAAATGGTTGTCAGCGGCCAGTTTAGAGAAGATCTGTTTTATCGGTTGGCGGTTGGCATTGTGAAGCTTCCGCCATTAAGAGAGCGTCTTTCTGATATTCCTTATCTAGTTGAAAGTCTCGCGAGTGAAATCAATTTGGCTTTTGAACGGCATCCAGACTTCAAAAGTAAGAAAATTTGCGATACTGCAATAAATTTTATAAAAAAACAGCCATGGCAGGGTAATATTCGTGAACTTTGGAATACGTTGAATCGAGCGTTTATTCAGACAGAAGCAACATTGATTAAGGCTAAAGATATTGCAAATGCAATGCTTTATCGCGAGCATAGCGATGATGGAGAAGAGATCCTCTTATCAATAGGACAGTCTGTTAATGTTGAGCAATTGGTTGATAAATATAAGAAAAAATACGTTGTGGCAGCGCTCAAAGCCTGCGGTAATAATTACTCAAAAGCCGCAGACATGCTGGGCTTGAAAAGTCATCAACGATTAAAAGACTGGATGAGAAAACTCGATATTGATGAAACAAAATAATGCAGTGCTTTGAATTGGCACTAATATCGCAATAGTGACAGCAAGGAAATAACGGAATGAAGCAGTCTATGAGTTTTGAACATTTACAGCCTTGGCCTGAGCTCCATCAATTAGCTGCATTTGCGGAAGACTATGCATGTGGCGACCCGCAAAGTGCGTTGGTTAAAATGCGGTGCTTAATGGAGAAGGTTGTCGGCGTCATTTATGCCAAACTCAAGCTTCCCGTCTACCCCAATTCCAGTATTGTCGATAAGCTAACTGCGGATGAGTTCCGCAGTGTGGTGCCCAAGCCTATTCAGGACAAGCTACACGCTATTCGTAAAAGTGGTAACCGCGCCGCGCATGAAGGCAAAGTCAGTCAGCAGGAGGCGGTGTGGATATTAAAAGAAAGCTACTTTGTCTCCTGTTATTTTTACGTTGCCTATGCAGGTGGCAAGCAAGAAGACTTAGCCGCTTTTACTGCACCTGACTGTGAAAAAGCCGCTGAGCAAACCAGTGCGGCGTTCACGAGAGAAAATAATAAACTCAAAGCGAAGTTACAGGATAACGAAGCACGTCTTCAGCAGGCGCTAGACGAACTAAAAGCGGCAGAGCAGGCACAAGCCGAAGCACAAAAAGAAGCGGCCAAATTAAAACAAGCTGTTAACCAAGAAGCGTTGGAAGCTGCCAAGTCAGGCTTTGAGTCACTTTCAGGCTTTAATTTCAATGAAGCTGAAACACGAGCACGTATCATTGATATGGATTTACGTGCCGCAGGCTGGGATGTTTCACTAGATGATAGCAGTACTGAGGAAGTCGGTAAGGAAGTTGAGGTAACTGGCCAACCGACACAAACCGGCATCGGTTATGTTGACTACGTGCTTTGGGACGATGACGGTAAGCCATTGGCGCTGATTGAAGCCAAGCGCACCCGTGAGTCAGTGGAAAAAGGTCGTCAACAAGCAATCCTATATGCAAACGCGTTAGAGAAACAGTATGGCCAACGCCCGGTGATCTTCTATTCAAACGGTTATGATATCCGCATTCTCGATGATGCGCAGGGTTATAACAGTAGAAGGCTATATGGGTATTACTCCAAAAGCAGTTTGCAATACCTCATTAAGCAGCGCTCGCTGAAAAAAGATTTGAATAAAACCCCTATTGATACCAATGTTGCGGGCCGACTCTATCAAATGGAGTCTATTTCACGTGTATGTGAGCGCTTTACCGATAAGCATCGTCGAGCACTCGTTGTGCAGGCGACGGGTACGGGCAAGACACGGGTGTCAATAGCACTGGCGAAACGCCTGCTGGAAGCAGGTTGGGCGAAGCGCGTACTGTTTCTTTGCGACAGAAAAGAGCTTCGCAAGCAGGCGGGCAATGCGTTCAATGAGCACACGAACGAACCGCTCTATGTCGTTGGAAAAAGTAAAAAAGACGCCGCTGCTTAGTGCCCGCGTATTTATCGCGACCTATCCCGGCATGATGCGTATTTTTCAGCAGTACGACGTGGGTTATTTTGACCTTATAGTAGCTGATGAATCGCACCGTTCTATCTACAACATTTACGGCGATATCTTTAAATATTTCGATGCGCTGGAAGTTGGGTTAACTGCTACACCGGTGGAGATGGTGTCACGTTCAACGTGTCAGTTGTTTGGCTGCGATTACAAAAAGCCCACCGCCAACTATCCACTAGAGTTGGCAATTTCTGACGGTAATCTGGTGCCTTATAAGGTGGTGTCGTATACCACGCAGTTTTTACGCGATGGCATTAAGTCAGAAAAGCTGACCGAAGAGCAGATCGCAGAGTTGGAAGATCAAGGCATCGATCCTAACGAGTTGGATTTTGAAGCCTCTCAAATTGATGAAGCGGTAAAAAACAAAGACACTAACCGTCATATTTTGCGTAACCTCATGGAAAAAGGGCTTCGCGATATAGATGGTCAATTGCCCGGAAAATCTATTATTTTTGCCCGCAATATCGCGCATGCGGAGCTGCTGGCAGAGCTATTTGCTGAACTCTATCCGCAGCTCGGCGGTAATTTTTGTCGCGTTATCCACTCGAAATATGAGCGAGCGGAAGAGCTGATTGATGATTTTAAATCAACCGATGAGAGCAGCGTTCGTATTGCCATTTCAGTCGATATGCTGGATACCGGAATTGATGTGCCGGAAGTGGTTAATCTGGTCTTCGCCAAGCCAATCAAATCAAAAGTGAAATTTTGGCAGATGATTGGTCGAGGCACACGCCTGTGCCCCAATCTTTATGGTGATGGGCAGGATAAGTCGCATTTCCTAATCTTTGACCATTGGGGAAATTTCGAGTATTTCGACGAAGATCCGGATGAGGACGATGTCAGTCAGAGCAAATCCTTATGTCAGCGCGTTTTTGAAACCCGTTTGGCGCTTGCCGAAACTCTACTACAACGTGCTGAAATGGATGCTTTTGAAGAGGTCATTGACTTAATTTATGAAGACATCTGTGCGCTTGATATGAATACGATCAGCGTGCGCGATAATTGGCAGGATGTAGAAGTGTGCAAGGACTTAGACCGTCTTAAAACCTTCGCACCACAAACCAAAACGCGACTTCATGAAACGATTGCACCGCTGATGCAATGGCGAAATGTCATGGGGCTGGGCGAGGCCTTACGCTTTGACAATGACATGGCGCAGTTACAGCTCATGCTCTTCACCAATAAAAGCAAGATTGATGTGGCTAAGCAGGCCCTGATTATCAAAATCGCTAAACTGCAAATGCACCTAAACGAAGTACGTGCACAGGCTGATGCGATTAATGAAATTCAGCAGGACGTTTACTGGCAGGATTTAACCTTCTTCAAGTTAGAGGAAAGCCGCAAAGCGTTACGCAGCATTATTCACCTGCGTAAAAAGGACACCTATGAGCCTCGGCCAGAAGTCTTTATTGATGTAACGGAGGAGACCGACGGCATTCAGGTGCAGGAGCGCAAAGCCAAAATCGTCTCGGTCGACTACGAAATTTTTCGTCGTGAAGTAGAAAAAACGCTGACGCCACTGTTTGAAACCGATGCGGTACTTCAGAAAATTCGCAGTGGCGAACCTGTGACAGAAGCCGAGTTGGAGCAATTAAACGCACTGGTTCATGTGCAAAACCCCAACGTTGAACTGAACACGCTGAAAGAATTCTTCCCGGAGTCGACAGAGACGCTAGATAAGATTCTGCGTACCATCGTGGGCATGGATAGAGCTGCCATCGAGCAGGCGTTTACTGATTTTGTACAACAGGTGCATACCCACTTAAATAGCAAACAGCAGCGCTTTATCACTTTGCTGAAAAATCACTTAGTACGCTTTGGCACCATCCAAGTCGAGCAGTTATATGAAGCACCGTTTACGCAAATTCACGATGGCGGCTTGGATGGCGTATTCAGCGAAGCTCAAGCTGACGTGATTGCGCAATTTGTACAACAGTTTGGCGTGCAATTAGGTAATCGAAATCAGAATAATCAACAGCCACGGGATTAATTACAGGCGCGTGGCTCACATATAAGCAGTAAAGAGAAAAGAATGATAACAGGACAGTTAAAAAGCAAAATAGACAAACTCTGGACAGAGTTTTGGACCGACGGGATCACCAATCCACTCACAGTGATTGAGCAGGTCACCTTTTTGATGTACGCACGCATGTTAGATATGGCGGAGCAGTCTGACGAAAAGCGCAGCGCTCGCACCGGTAAACCGTTTAATCGCCGATTCAGCGATGAGCAGCAGCATTTGCGCTGGCAGAATTTGCGGCACTTGGGGGCTGAAGAGCTTTACAAGACAGTACGGGATGAGCTTTTTCCTTATTTTGCTGAGACTTCAGGCAAAGGCGCTCTATTCAGTGAGTTTATGAAAGACGCGCAACTGATGATCCAAAAACAAAGCTTGTTGGTGAAAGCGGTCGAACTAATCAATGACTTGCCACTGGAAAACTCGGATACCAAAGGCGACCTTTATGAATACTTGCTGAGCAAGTTAACCACCGCCGGTATCAATGGCCAGTTTAGAACGCCGCGTCACATTATCCGTACGATGGTAGAAATGGTCGACATGAATAAAACCAGTCGAGTGTGCGACCCCAGCACCTAGCACGGGCGGGTTTTTAACGGTGTCTTACGAATATTTGCTAGAGAAATATACCTCGCCAGAAGGCATTGAGCGTGAGCCGTTATTTGATGAGAGCGGTAAACCGCTTCTGGATGCGAATGGTAACCCGGTCGAAAACGTACTGTATTCCGGTGATTTGCTGGAGGCCGATGACAGAGCCTTTATCGACACCGATATGTTCCACGGTTTTGACTTTGACGCCACCATGCTACGTGTTGCGGCGATGAACTTGGTCATGCATGGCATTAAAGAGCCGGATATTCACTACCAAGACACGCTAAGCCAAAGTTTCAGCGAGAAGTTTCCTCGTGAGGCTAAAGAAGGATTTGACATTATCTTAGCCAACCCCCCGTTCAAAGGGAGCTTGGACGAAGAAGACGTGTGCCCCAATGTACTGCGCAAAGTCAAAACCAAGAAAACCGAACTGCTGTTTGTAGCATTGATTGAACGCATGCTTCGCATTGGTGGGCAAAGCGCGACCATTGTGCCTGATGGCGTTTTGTTTGGATCTTCCAAAGCGCACCAGCAACTACGCAAAATGCTGGTGGAGAACAATCAGCTGGAAGCCGTGATTTCACTGCCTAGTGGTGTATTTAAACCTTATGCGGGTGTATCTACCGCTATCATTATTTTCACCAAAGGTGGCTCAACCGACCACGTGTGGTTTTACGACGTGCAGGCCGATGGCTTCAGCTTGGATGATAAGCGCACGCCCATTAAAGACAATGACCTGCCGGATATGGTCGCCAAATATAAATCACGTGATAAAGCTATTGCTTAGGCACCGAACAGAATGACAAAACCCAGAAAGCGTTTTGGGTGACCAAGGATGAGATTGCGTCGAACAAATATGATCTTTCCATTAATCGCTACAAAGAAACGGTGTACGAGGCGGAAGAGTACGAAGAACCCAAGGTCATTCTTGATAAGCTGGTCAAACTGGAAGAAGGCATTATGGCAGACCTGAAGGCACTGGAGGGAATGCTGTGAGCTGGCGAGAAGTAGAACTAGGTTCTGTTGTTACCTTCATTGGTGGTTCTCAGCCACCAAAATCAACGTTTAAGTATGAGTTAGAAGACGGTTATGTCCGCTTACTACAGATTAGGGATTATAAATCTGACGAAAACTTAACTTACATTCCCATTGATTCAACCAAGAAATTTTGTTCAAAAGATGACGTCATGATTGGCAGGTATGGTCCGCCTGTTTTCCAGATTTTGAGGGGGTTAGAAGGAGCTTACAATGTTGCCTTGATGAAGGCTCAGCCAAGTGAGAAGGTTGACCGTGATTATCTTTATTTCTTTCTGAAACAAGAAAAATTGTTCCGCTTGATTGATGGTTTGTCACAGAGAACAGCAGGACAAAGTGGAATTGATATGGATGCTTTAAAAAGTTACCCAATATTACTCCCCTCACTCGACGAGCAAAAACGCATTGCGGCGATTTTGGACAAAGCCGACGCCATCCGCCGCAAACGCCAGCAAGCTACCCAACTCGCCGATGATTTTCTCAAAAGCGTGTTTTTAGATATGTTTGGTGATCCGGTGATAAATCCGAAGGGGTGGGATGTTGAGTATTGGAGAGATGTACTAAAAATTGTTAATGGCAAAAACCAAAAAGCCGTTGAGCATCCAGAGGGAAAATTTCCCATTTGTGGTAGTGGTGGGATTATGTCCTATGCTGATAATTGGTTGACTGAAGAAAATTCAGTAATTATCGGGAGAAAAGGAAACATCCATAACCCAATTTTAATGAAGAAGAAATTTTGGAATGTTGACACTGCGTTTGGTCTTGAGCCAGTTAGAAGTAAATTGAGTCACAATTTTTTATTCTGGTTCTGTAAGTTTTTTGATTTTGAAAAGCTTAATAAAGCAGTGACTATTCCAAGTCTAACTAAAGTGGACCTCTTGCAAATTTCAATGCCTATTCCACCTTTAGAGTTGCAAAGAAAATTTGATTGTGTAATCGAGCAAATCGATAGACTTTTAGATAAATATGGCGAGGTTGAGAGGCAGCCTATTTTCCAATCGTTAAGCCAAAAAGCCTTTGCAGGAGAGCTGTAACTCTACAAGGATGTAAGATATGTCGGAGCAACCCGAAGAAAAAAATTAAAACGCATTACCATTAAAACAGAAAATGGGACCAAGTGGTTTGATGATCCTGATAAGTTATTGGCTTGGATTCATCACCAGCGCCAGCTATATGCCTTTCATACGCAGCATAGTCAGCGTTACCAAATGCATCAGTTATTTAATTCGTTTGATCAGAGTTGGAACAGTCTGCAACAACAAGTGACGCAGGGCTTAAAGCGTTTTCATAACGACGTTGATAATTACAATACCCGTGCAGAGCAGTTTACTAAAAGCTTTGAGGATTTTTTAGATAAGAAACAGCTCTTTACTGACGAAGCGCCTTTTAACGATTTCTTACAACGCCAAGCTCAAAAAGACGCAGTCTTAGGATTGGCAGTCCTAGCAGTAGCGCTTGACTCGAACGTGTCGCCATTGGATCGCGAAATGTATAAGGCAATTCAAGAAGCCGATGCCTATTTCGAGGGAAATCAAGAACGTGTCGCTGATGAAGGAGAAAGCCTTCAGGAGCTTAGACAAAGATGGGATAACGAATTTACTGAGCAACATGATTCATGGGCGTCGGACTATCAGTTACAGATTGACGAAGCATCACGCCTTAATAAAAAAGCTGAATCGTTAATAGAAGACTGGCAGCAGCAGACGGAAACCCAATTGCAAGAGCTTACAGATCATCAAGCTGATTTCAAAAAGCAATATGATGATGCGTTGGTCGAAGCCTCAAGCGAGCTGGATAACTTAACCAAAACCTATGATGACAAATTGGCTTTACATGCATCGGTCAAGTATTGGGGACTCCAACACGATAGCCACGAAAGTAAAGCAAAAGGGTTTGCATGGGCGTTGGGAATTACGACTGTGGTCGTGTTGGCCACAATCATTGTTTTTGCCTTATATGGCTTAGACAAGCCGATTAAAGAAGTTGCAGTCAGTAAGCTGGTAACTGCGGCCGCGTTGACGACGTTTGGATTATGGGCAATAAAGATTCTCGCCAATATCTTTATGTCACACCTGCATCTCGCGACGGATGCGCAAGAACGACGGACTATGATCCACACCTATCTGGCGTTAACAAGAAAAGGACAAGGGCCGAAGGAAGAAGACCGACAACTTATCCTCCAAACACTTTTCAGACCCAGCACTACCGACATGGTTAAGAATGATCAGGGGCCGACGCAACTGGTAGATTTAATAAATCGTCTCTCCCCAAAACAGTAATGAGCATTACATTTTGCTTTATAAGTAAATAATGCTTAATACTGATGGTAATAAAAATTACATAATAGTAATTTAATTTATTTAAACTACTTTGCGGGTGAATTTAAGTGCATGATAATAAATGGGAAATTTGTTTCATTGGATCTGGTACATGATATGCAACGCTCATAAAAGAATATTAAGAGAGATTTGAATTTTGGAAGACAGAGAAATAATAAGTTCGGTTAAAGCAGTTATGACACGTGTTCATACGTTTGGTGTTAACAGAGAAATCGTTCGACACTTGTTCGTCTGTCTTTTTCTTTTGAGGTTCATGCGTGACGAGGTGGAAGGCTTCGCTGAATATAGTAATGACGAAGAAAGTCTAAATCTGGTAGGCAAGCTTAACCTTTTGTTCTCTTCCGAAATTAGTATTAATAATATTGAGCGAGTCATCGAAGACTGCCTGCATTCTTTAAAGTATGGATTAAACATTCAAGCGTTAAGGGAAGTCGAAGTTTCGTCCAAACACCAACTTTTTAAAGATAAAAGAGTAGTAATGGAAGCTCTTTTTTGGTTTAAAAACTGGGGCGGGCTTTTACCGGGTGGAAGAAAAGACTGTTCGCGGCTATTTGAAGTACTTCTCAATGAAACCAAATCACCTCAAACATCACAATTTTCATCTAGTAAACTTCTTTCTCAACTAGTAGTTGCCTTCGCTGCTCCCAAAAGTGGAGAAGAAGTTTTAGACCCTTGTGTTGGTGAGGGGGGCTTTCTTATTGAAGCCCAGAAGACAATTGAATCTGCCAATAGTGACTTTTTCTATGACACTTCTTTCATCGGATATGACTTATCAGAAGAAGCTCTTCTTATTTCAACAGTAAGGTTACTACTATCAGGAGCCAATAACTTCCATCTAACTCGTAAGAGCGGTTTTCTTGACGTTTACAATTCTGTTCATCAAAAGCAGTTTGATGTCGTACTCGCCCAACCTCCAGCGGGTGTAAAGAGAAACGACTACAGACAAATGGCCTATGAGCGAAACTTCCCAGTGATTACTAATGACATTTCGGGAATGTTTATTCAGCAGGCACTTCTTTCTCTTAAAAACAATGGACGAGCGGTCATTGCTGTTCCTGAGGGTATTTTATTTGGCCAAAATAAAGCTCAAGTTGAGCTAAGGCGCTTTTTAGTTGAACACGGTTACATTCAAGGAATAGTGAGAGTTCCTCCCAGAGTTTTAGTTCAAGACTCAGGTATACGTGGCGCATTGTTACTGTTAAACAAAGGAAGAAAAACTCGGAAGGTGCGTTTCGCTGACCTCACAACTTATATTGAGTCATCGCGAAGCAGGCCATCTCAGTTCTTACCCGCTGTTATACTGAACGAAATCGTTGACAGGATGTTTTGCGACAAGCTACCTGAGGCGAGACCTCTTCCTTCTGGTATGAAAGAAGGAATTCCGGGAACTGGAGTGTCAACAAGAGCTTTCTGGGATGTTTCTTATGAAGAAATTGCATCAAATAATTGGGATCTAACTCCACATCGAGTATTAGACGATGCCCTTACATCTCTTTTAAAAGACATAAGTCAGCTTATCGGTGACGAAGTAAAGGTGGAAAACTTACCGAAGGTGGCTCAAATAAACACAGGGAGAACAATTAGAGCTATAGACCTTTTGGATACTGAAACCCCGTTTGGGTATATACGTATTCGAGATGTGGCGAACTATAGAGTCGGTCAACCAACGAAATGGTTATCGGATGAATTAGCAATTACCCATTTAAAACACCAATTGACTAAAAACAGTATCTTACTATCCAAAACGGGCACAATTGGAAAACTTGCTCTCATTGATAAAAAGTCAGAAAGGTTCTTCGCAGGTAGCAACTTTTTCGTTCTCAGAGTTAATCAAGCCAAAGCCTTACCTGAATATCTGCTCTATTACTTGGCTACATCTTTTTGTCAGGACTGGCTTGATAGTCGCAAAAGAGGAGCGGTCCAGCAGCATATAAATGTGGACGTGATCAAGTCTCTGCCGATTTTGCTTCCTTCTTTAGAAATGCAAAAACGAGCAGTTGCGCAATTTCGTCAACAAGGCACAGACGTCATTACCTTTTTAAAAGAAAGTAGTCAGCAGTCTCGACGCAGCGATATTGAAAACCTTATAGACACAATGGAGCTTGCTGTCGATCAGTTGGTTGGTAACGACCTTACTGTTGAAAAGTCGGCGTATTCTGTAAGCGAAATCGCTTCGAAGGCACTTAACGTAAAGGAGGCTATAGAAGAACTTCAGTCCCAGAAAAAAGATTGGTATCCGCGAGTATTGAAAATACTTCGGTTGTTGAAGGACATCCATAAAATTCCACCGGGGCCTGTCCTTCTGAATATGCTACAAGACGCAGGTGAGCAGATATTTGGGTTAATTAATTCGACCCCCGGAAACTACAATCAGGAAGAGCGGGTTGTGCTTGTATTCGGTAAGCTCAAAGCGAGAATCGAAAGAACTATAGACAAGATCCTGAGCCATGTCGCAGTACTTGTCAAAACGTCGATCGCGGAATTGCAAAGCGACTCAGATGTCGAGTTTACAGTCACGGTAGAAAACCAAAGTTTTCTTCCATTGAAAAATGTAGTTGTGGAAACTTCCCCTGATTATGGTTCTGATGAAAATTACTACTTAGCAGACCATGGTGAAATGGATGTGCCGCTTTCTTGCCGGACCCCAGACAGCGACAGTATTAGTTTTAAGGTTACATGGAGAGCTGAAACGCTTGCAGGAAAGCAAGTTGATGGCAGCTCCGAAATAGCAATAAAACTCACTTCTGATGGTACTAAGTTCAAAAGCTTGGCAACAGCTAGCAATCCATATGTTACAGGAAGCCCTCTGGAGCCAGACAACGGTGCGTTGGTCTTTTACGGTAGGGATAGCCTGTTGAAACAAATTGTTCGACAAGTAGAAGATAATGGCAACGTCATTTTATTAGAGGGCAATAGGAGAGCGGGTAAGACATCTATCTTAAAGCATCTTGAAGGTAGTGAAACTATACCCAACTGGTTGGCGGTATATTCGAGCTTGCAAGGTGCAGAAGGCGCATCGGACAAAGTTGGCGTTCCAACAGCAGAAGTTTTCAGAGAAATGGCACGTTCAATAGCATCTGCATTAACTAAACTGCGATTAGATGTCCCTCTTCCAGATGGTAAAGTAATTATAGCTGGAAAAACGCCGTTGGGGATTGCTAGGTCTTGTAAAGCAGGGATTAGTGAGGACTCTCCGTTTATTGATTTTCGGGACTATTTAGAAGTTCTGCTCACCTTATTGGAACAAAAACGTTTGGGCATAGTTCTGATGTTGGATGAATTCGATAAATTACAGGAAGGTATCGATAATGGCGTCACCTCTCCTCAACTCCCGGAGAATATTAGGTATTTAATTCAAAACTATCCAAAGTTTTCTGCGATTTTGACGGGGTCTAGAAGACTTAAAAGGCTCAGAGAAGAGTATTGGTCGGCATTATATGGGCTTGGCACTAATCTTACTGTTTCAGCATTGGACAGAGAAAATGCAGTTAAGGTTGTAATCGAGCCTGTCAAAGACTACATCGCTTATTCGAATGAAGCTATAGACTTGATTTTGGACTTGACGGCTAAGCAACCCTACCTAATTCAAAAGGTTTGCAACCGCATTTTTGATTATGCCGCTCGAAACACAATTCATTCCATAAAGACCAGTGACGTACTTTTAATCGCCGATGAATTGGTCAAGGCTGATGAACATTTTGCTAGCTTATGGGATTACGCAAAGCTTGGTCCAGTCTCAGGTGGATACAGACGACTCTGCTTGTTATATACATTGGCATGTAACTTTGACAATCAAACATTATGTACTTATGGGATGTTACAAGAGGAACTTACGCAGAGAGGAATTAGGATCTCTGATGATGAACTTGATACAGATATCGCATACCTGAGGGAGTTAGAACTTGTAAAGTTTTGTGGAGAGTTGGGTTCAGGCCATTACACCTTGGAGGTGCCGTTGATGGCTAAATGGATAAGTCACCATCAAGACAATGAAGTGATATTTAAGAACGCAACGAACGCAGAGGGACCTACTAATGATTACTAGACGATTCCCCATTCTAGGAACTGGAAACATTGAACTAGTCGGACGCTCCAGTTTATTAGACGAAATATTATCAGCAATTACCAAAACGGTTCCCGATCATATACAAGTTGTAGGCCCTAGATTCGCTGGTAAAACGGTACTTTTGAATAGGCTGAAGGACATCATTATCCATGAGGGTAATTCTGTATATTCATCGGTGCTATTGTGGGATCTTGGGCACGGTACACCATGCGAAGACAAGGAATTCCTAAGTCAATTCGCTAAAAACCTAGCAGATGCAATTTGCGATAAATTTCCCGATTATGCTTCGCACTTGAGAGAATCAAGAGGCACCTTTCAACAAGATATTGCTGAAGTTTTAGAGCTTCTCAATGACGAAACAAAAATCCTCGTCATTTTTGATGGATTCGACAAGGCCCTATCAAGTGACAAATTGACCAGAAATTTGTGGGATCAACTACGAGAGCTGGCACAAAACAAGTCACTTACATTGATAACTGCTAGCAGAAAGACATTAAGAGAATTAATAAGAAATCCTGATGCTCAAACCAGTGATTTTTGGAACATATTTTTGTCTACACCGATACGTATAAACTGCTTTGATGAAAATGAAATTTCAGAAATATTGACCAATCATTGCCAAGTGGAATTTGATAAGGGCGCTTTGACCGAGCTGTTTAGCAGTACAAATGGCAATCCTGTTCTTTTGTTTGAAGTGTTGAATCATCTTTTGGATAGGCAAGGACAAGGCGCCATATCACATTCAGAGGTGCAGGACGCAGTAACTAAATCATTCGAATCTAATCAGAATTGTATTGCGGATCTTTGGAATGATTGCTCGCCTTCCACTCAAGATACTGTGCGTCTCTTAGTTGAAGAAAATCAAGTTGACAGAGTATGTCAAAACGATGAGATCAGTATTACAGAGAAAGGTTTCGCCAGAAAGAGTAATAACAGACTAGTCAAGCCAAGTCATCTGGTAAAAATGTATCTATCAACCTTGGAAAATGAAAGTAGCGCTATAGATAGGCTTTTCAAGATGCCGGATTCCTTCACTCAGAACTTTAACGGTGTCATAGCGAAAAGAATTGAGCAGATAAGAGATATCGATCCAACTTTAAGCAGGTACTTACAGCGAAGCTTAGAGGACTTACCAAATCACCCGGACGTCTGTTTGAGCGGAATAAGAGGAATAATTGACCAGTGTTTCGATATTATTTGGAATGTCGAGTTTGGTGGAAAGTCCATACCTGATGGGCATTTTGATATCTGGAGACACCAAGGTGAAGGCAGAGATCTGCAAGACTTTAAGACAAGCTTTCCGCAGGGAGCCAAGCGGATAAGACTACTTAAAGTATTGACAGGGCATGACCAGTCTGATCCGCTTGCTAAGGTGGTTTCAAGATCGACTTGCGTAGCATTAAATGCGTTATACCCATACGGAGACTTTGGTCAGCATCAAGAAGGTGAAAATATGAATTTGCAGATGGTTTATTCTGCAATGTTGTTAGCCGTTGAACTTGTCGCATCTTTGCAAACTGATATATCAAAAATACAAGGATTGTAAATTATGAATGTGTCATATAAAGCAAGGATCCTTATACCGGAGGCTTGGTCTCAAGAGATTAAAGTTGAGGGCAACAAGGTAGAGAGGTTGCTGTTCACCGAAAAAGAAAGTGAAGTAACAATTATCCCAACAGAAACAAAGGGTGTATTGAAGGCAACAGTAGTTGATGATGCTAATCACGGCGATTATTTAATCATCAAAAATAATAAATGCGATACTAGCCAATATCCCGACTTACCTATCTTAAAAGTAAAAAAAACATCAGATTTTGATTCTATTTCAAAGGACACGAAACTGTCGTGGTTAAAGTCTCCGTCGGAATTTACTCCTAAACTCTCTCCATCTGAAGTAGCAAAATCATGGGTTAATAAATTCAGTTTCAGAGAAGAAAACGAAGAACTACTAATTCGTGGTCTTAGAACACCTCAGGTAGGAGCTTTACACGCGATATCGGCTGAGTTTTCAAAAAGTAACGTTGAACCTTGTACCGTTGTTCTGCCAACAGGCACCGGGAAGACGGAAACCATGCTTTCTACAACTATTTATCATAGATGCAGTAAAGTTTTGGTACTGGTTCCTTCTAATTCACTAAGGGACCAAATAGGCGAAAAGTTTAAGACGCTTGGCTGCTTGAAAGAGCTGGGCGTTATAGAGCAAGATACGCTATACCCTGCGGTCACTAAGATTAAGCAGGGCATTAAATCTGTAGATGACGCAAATCAAATTTTAGATAGCTCAAATGTCATCATAGCCACGCCACAAATTCTCAATTCAAAATTTTCTAAGCCTGATGTGCTGACCACCCTTTGTGAGGGTTGCGATTACCTGTTCGTTGATGAAGCTCATCACATATCGGCTAAGAAATGGAATGAAATCAAGGAACAGTTTAAAGGAAAGCGCGTTTTGCAATTCACAGCAACGCCTTTTAGAAATGATACAGAGAGCCTTGGTGCCAAGATTATATACAACTACACCATGGGTGAGGCACAGCAAGCTGGATACTTTACAAGCGTCCAGTTAGAGCCTGTTGAAGAGTACTTCCAAGAGCAAATGGACGAGGCAATTGCCAAAAAAGCTCTTGTTTTATTGAATGAGGATCTCAAAGACGGCTATGACCACCTTATGATGGCTAGAGTTCGTAGTAAAGCGCGAGCAGAGCTTGTGTATAAGCTATATCAGCGTCTTGCGCCTGAGTTAAATCCAATATTGGTTCATTCAGATTTATCTAAAACTGAGCAGAATAGGCGCTTAAATCTTCTTAAAGCTAAGACTTCTAAACTAGTTGTCTGCGTCGATATGCTCGGTGAAGGTTATGATCTTGCCAATTTAAAAGTGGCTGCAATTCATGATCACCATAAGAGTTTAGCGATTACATTGCAGTTTATTGGTCGTTTCACGCGCGTATCTAGAGAGCAGAATCTTGATGTGGCTAAAGTCGTGGTCAATATCGCAGACCCCGGTGTAGAAGGCGCTTTGCAAAAACTGTATGCCTTAGGCGCTGATTGGGATGTTGTATTAAGGCGTCTGTCAGAAAACCAAATCGAACGTGAAGTGCGTTTACAGGAAGTTGTCGATTCACTTAAAAGTGAAGGCGATCTTCATGACCAGCTCTCTTTGTGGAATCTTAGACCATCTCACTCAGCGATGCTTTTTAAAACCGACTGTGACAACTGGCAACCAGATAGGTTTACAGAATTAGATCTCTCCTTCGATGGATATTGGCACTCAATATCAACGAAAGAGAACATTCTGGTGCTATTAGCAGTTAAAAGCACGGCGGTAAAATGGGGGCACTTCAAAGAAATTAACGATACTAACTACAAGATACTGATTGCTCATTGGGATAACACACGCAGCGCACTTTTTGTTTATTCCAATGACTACAAGCGTTTTCGAGTAGAAGAGTTGGTCGTAAAAATATGTGGTGAAACTGCTTCGGTAATGTCTGGAAAACAAATCTTCAATGTATTGAACAACATTGAATACCCTCTGGTGACAAACTTAGGCTCCGCTCAAAATGGTGCCATAAGCTTTACCCAGTTCTTTGGCCCTAACGTTACTGATGGATTAAGTGCTGTCGAAAGATCTGCATCAACACTAAGTAATATTGCCGCACTGGGTTATGAAAATGGCGAAAAGGTTTTGTGGGGATGCTCGGAAAGAAAAGGCAAAGTATGGTCGCCACAGGCTGGCACTGTAGCGGATTGGCTCAGTTGGGTGAAGGATGCATGGGATAAAGTAGCTAATGGAGAGGCTGATGAAACCAACATCACCCGCGATTTTTTGCGTCCAACGAGAATTGATAAGCCTCACAATTTCAAACCTGTATCCATTCAGTGGGGGGAACAGCTCCAGCAAAGGTTTGAGGATGGCGTAAAGATTCATTTTGGCAATGAACCTACATACTTGTACGAAGTGGATCTAAAGGTCAATTGGGATGAATCGAACAAGCGGCCCCTTTTGATTTTTCAGTCTGAAAGGAACAAAACTGTTTACGAACTGGTCATTGATGGAGAACTACTAAAGGGCTTCGAGTATGAGCTTAAGGAAGGCGAAGAAATCAAGGTACAAATAGGCAACTCGGAAGAAGTCTCTTTAATCGAAGAAATGGTTAAAGACCCAATATTTATATACTACGCCGATGGGTCATTTTCCTACAACTGTTACTGGGTCGAAGTGAAAAACAATATCGGTATGTTTGACGCAGAGCACTTAACGCCTATCGAGTGGACGGTTGATATTACGAGTGAATCGATGGGAGCTAGTCAGAAAACAGATACTGTTCAATATCAGACTTGGAAAATAATTGAAGATGATTTCGATATCATCATTAATGATGACGACAGTGGGGAAGCTGCTGACCTTGTCGCTCTTAAATCTTTACCAGACAAGATAATATTGAGCCTATACCACTGCAAGTACTCTCATGGGGCCACCCCCGGTAGAAGGCTGAATGATTTATATGAAGTGTGTGGACAAGCTCAACGTTCGGTACGGTGGAAACATGTTGGCTTAGCATATGTCTATAGGCATGTTAAAAAGCGAGAGTCAGCTTGGCGAGATAAAGGGCAAAGTCGATTTCTAAAAGGTAACATTGCTACATTTGAAAATCTGAAAAATAGAGCGCGAACAACACCCATTGAGTTTCAGGTAACGATAGTTCAACCGGGTGTCCTTAAACCTTCAATCACTGAAGAAATGCTAAAGCTTCTGGGCACAACAGAATTATTCATCAAGAAGACGACTATGGCAGAGCTACAAGTTTGGTGTTCTGGATAGCCCCACAGAAAATAGGATAAAGATAGTCTATGGAATTAACGAAACAATCTGATATTTGGGGTTACCACTACACTCATTTGGAACAGAAAAGACAGCGTTACGAGATCAAGGACGAGATATTAGCAAACTGCATCGGCATTGGGGCGGGTAGTTTAAAGTCAGTAGACAAGCCAATTGTGGGATTTAGTTACAACAAGGACAACGGTTATCAATTATTAGCATATCTAACTGAGCTTGCTTTAGGTTTTAAAAGGCTCCCTTGGTGCCAAGATAGAAGTTATCTCAGTTCTAAATGCAATGACGAAACTATTATCAATGCAATCTTAAATCAGCTCACCGAACAAAAGATTGATGAGTTGGTTGCTGAAGTGACGACGATCTATGCGCATACTCAAACTGAGCTGAAAAAAGCTGGCTTGAAAACAGTAAAGTTAGTTCGTCACATTGCAGCAACAGATAACGATTATGCACAGACAATCATGGGAATAAGAGACTGCGCTGAGATATTGGGTCTTGATTATATTGAATTCGAAATGGATACACTTAACTCTTTTTCGTGCGAAAACGGCGCATATAGCCATTTGTCTGATATTCAGATCTATCACGAGTTTGATGTTTCAGATGTTCTCTATTGCAGTAGTTTGCTTCACTTTGGCGACAAAAACTCTATTTTCATGGAAAGTGGAGAGTGGGTCATAATCAATCGCTCGGCAAACGGAGTTATACAGCTACCAATTGACTCGGTCACATATGATAAGACCAAATGGCTAGATGGACTCAATCTTGAGTCAAGTGTTGCTAAGGCACAACAAGTTATCGCAGAGAGGACTCCTTTTCATATCAGGCAAGAATGGGATTTTGACAATAGCTATGCTTCTTTCGGAAAACGTCCTAGCTGGAAAAGGAAACTAGCGGAGTTTCTACTCAAATGACCGTGAGGGCATTATGAATCCAGAAGACTACCTTATATTTTGCCAAGCAGAACTGCAAAAAAGCTTTGAGCGTAAGTGGGCAGGCATGCCGGATGATTGACTCAAATACCGCGCTGAAGGCCTTCTCTATTCGGCGCGATTAATCGGGCTGACATCCGCCAAGCGACTCAGTGAGATGCTTGAGACAGAGCGTCTGGCGGTCTTTGGCGAAAGCGTGGCGGCGCGACAAGCCCGTAAGGCCGGACTGACGGAACTAAATGAAACCGAGCCCGATGCCTATTTCGACATTGACGCCGTTGAGCGAAAACTTCGCTAAATCAGGCGGATGTGAAGGGCATTGAACATAACACCGGATGTTCTAATCATCAGAATAATGCATAAACTTGGTTGTGCTTTAATCTAGTCCATACAAATTAAAAAAACTCTGCTTCAGAATAGTACAGACATTCATGCAGATAATTTGGCTTTGTTAGAAACGATTGACGACATGTATTTCTTTGCTACACTTTTTGTAAAGGAAATGTAGAGCAAAGGAAATGTCACCTCAAAACGCACAGCATTCATCAGATAACCCTAAAGCCAGTGATGCGCATTCACACGTTGAAGTTTCTCAAAGCGGACTAGTGGCCCCGGCATGGTTTGCTTCTTCTATCCTCGTCGCCATCGCAGTTATATCCGTTTATTTAACGATCTCAGACAAACAATGGAACTTTACATTAGCTAACTTTGGGCCAGTAGATAAAGTCTATACGCAGGACCGCTTTGAAGCACTTGAGACTAAGTATCAGGACCAAGTAGAGCAAAATCAGGCGATAATTAAAGAATCAGAGTCTGACTACGAAACTATTGAATCGCTTAAGGCTACCAATACACTGCTTATTGCTAAAGTTGCAGATCTTGAAGCAAAAGATAGAGCTCGAGCTCCACTTTATGCTCACTTTGCAAAAGAACCGAAAAAACGGGTCCAAAGTTTAAATGGAATACAATACAAGACCATTGGTCGCTATAGTGATCACAAAATTGCGAAAGACTTTTTGTGTGATTTAAAAAAGCGTAACGACCAAGACCTAATAGTTATACAAACCAGAGATGAAAACATCGGAAAGAGTTATGGGAGGTGTTTGACTGACTTCGCATTTTGTAATGGCGCAGGTGAATCATGCGTGGAGCAGTACTTTGTACAAGCTTGTTTTATTAACAAAGACTGGCATAACTGGTACAAGGAATTTAATGAGCTAATCGGAAGACCATATACTAAAGAAGGTGTGTGTGCTTAGTGTGTTGGTGATTGTAGCTTAGAAGAGTATCTTTAAATTGAGGTAGTTTGTCCGCCTATTCAGTAAAAAACGTACCGTAAATAGGATGTCTTTACGAGACTATGCTATTGAAAGGCGTTAAAGATAACTAAATCAATTTTTAAGTATAGCGTAATTTGGAGAATCTCGAATTGAACGGCGTCATTGAGAGCATTGAATGTGTTTTAAACATTTTAAGAAATATAAGAAAAAGGATAGATCTCGGTAAAGACGATGACTCGTTCACCAAGTTCCTCGATGGAGACCTGTTAAATCTAGGAATATGGTTTAGAGGTGAAGTTGATTTTGGCGAGCAATGCCTCACTCCTTCTATTTTTCGTGAGCAATCAGGGAATAAATATCTAAACGAGACTGCAATAAACAATTACCTTCCCACTCAGAACAATACTCTTAGGTCCCTGAATTCCGAATTCGATAAACTGTGTCACATGCAGCACTACGGGATTCCAACAAGACTACTTGATTGGACTGATTCTGCTTTAGTAGCGCTTTATTTCGCTGTCAAATATTCGCCTATGGAAAACTCTAAGATGTTTGTCCTGAATGCTAAAATGTTGAACGATGTATCTAGCTTGCGTAAAGGCCCGACTAACATGCATATTCATAGTAGTTTTGGGACTAGGTTCAGAGTAAACATGGCCTATACTGACTCAGCCGATGAATGGAGAAATAAAAGTAAAGATCTATTGGACAGTTTCGATTGGCAGCATGATGATATTAACGTCGAAGCAATGAAACTGATCACGAGAGTAGAGAGGCCAGATGCATTTAGTGATTATGATAAAATAAAGGTATTGAGTACTCCGATTGCAGTTTTCCCCAATCAAGTAAACCACCGAATTCGTAATCAGAATGGCTTATTTACACTTCACGGAGGAAAGTTAGCGACGGAAGAAGACGGTGAAAGACCACTATGTGAACCCATTACGATGCTTGAACTTAAAGAAAAGTCGAACAAGACCTTTCTTGAGGAGTATACTATTCCAGCGGAAAGAAAAAGGGATATATTCGACGAGCTAATGTTACTCAGATTTCATGAGGGCGCATTATTCCCAGAGTTAGACAAACAGATTGATTTTGTAAAATCCCTAACGATATGAGAGTAAATATGTTATCCAAAGTTATCAAAGTCTTAGATAAAGCTGGTGTTACAAACCAGTCTTATCTGTTCGGCTCGTATTTATCATCTCCTCTTGAAGCATCGGATATCGATGTAATGTTAGACTTCACAAATATGAGTCAAGCAGAGGCTAGTGTTGCGCTTCAAACTATCAATAGAGAACTAAAGTCCTCTCGGTATACATTCGAAGCGTACAATACAATTAGCAACCACAAGAAAATCGAACTTCCATTCGGATGTGACTTTTTAGTGATCACTAGGCGCGATAGTTTAAGGCAATTTAGAAATAAATCTCCAAACAGCGTTGAGCTGGCATTATTCAAGTCGAACAATTTGCATTGAAGTAACCAAGGTTGCACTTTTTGTAGTTACACGATGCGTGCGTTTTTGGCAACAGCGACATGGTCTCAGGTTAACTGTAACTTTGTATAGAGTTCCCGAACGGCACTGACTTTAGCTATCCTGATGGTTTGTCTGTGCAATTATGCCAAAAGATTTTTTAATCAGAACTCTTGAGAGAAGGTCCACCGTTAATTACGAAAGTATTATCACTGGCAACGAAAGCTCTCTTTCCGTAAACGCAATTTCAACCTCTCAACGGCCACGACTTTATTCGCGTGTTGCGTTTTCTCATGTGTGCTTTCTGCTGTTATATTCTTCGACGCATGGCGAACCCTAACACCGACACACGCGCCAATTTTAGGGTCATGAGGAGACGGAATGATTTCAAACGTTAAGTCTTGCTCATCCATTTTAAAACTCACATTACAATGAGTAATGTTCATAAGTGTACAGCAAGTGTTTACCAAAGCAGAAATGGAAAAGCGCCGTTTTCCGTTTCTCATTCTGTTGGGGAAGTAAGCAAAGCACAGTGTGGCCTGTCCGTTTTCATGTTTGGAATAACAACGCACCTATTTTGATTTTAGACGAATAGCAGCTTTTTCTTATGTTGAGTAAAAAGACGGCATAACAAAGAGAGTTATTTGCCTGTTTTGTCTCTGAGGCGCTCGTGAGGAACTATGCTTGCAAGACTGTTCTTTCGGAGCCCTTGTTATGTCCTTATCCACGCTGACTGCCGCTGAATTGTATGAGGCCATTTGGTCGACGCCTTTAAGTCACCTTGCAACACGCTGGCGTGTGAACGCACACGCGCTGGGCCAGCTCATTGATAGTGTTGGCATGCCTCGCCCTAAAAGCGGGTATTGGACCCAAAAAGTGTTAGGTAAACCTCTGACGGTAAGTGATATGCCAGACACACTGTCACCCACTCGGATCATTGATTTGACATTACTACAATCGAAAAAACGGGAAAAAACAAGGTTAACGCCCGCGCCACTGGCCACACCCACCACCTCATTGCGGGCCCATCCGTTACTAAAGGGGATAAAAGCCTCGATGAAACATCCGTCGTTTAACTATGATTTTTTGATGGTGCAAGCCCATAACAATGACGCAGTGGCGAGGTTGGATGTCTCACCAGCGATGCAGTCAAGAGCCATTGCCATTTTGCACACATTGTTCTTTCATTTTAAGCATAAAGGATGGACCGTGTCTGTGGACAAGCATCGCTATGCCAAGCGGTTAACAAATATTGTGAACATTAACGACGAGTCAGTAACATTTCGGCTGCGTGAACGCCTTCGTCAGGTGCCTCGCGAATTAGACAAAAAAGAGCAGGACGAGAAAGCCAAGGGCAAACCCATTTGGCACGAAAAAATCAATATGCCGAGCGGTTGTTTACAGCTAATTGTGGAAGGTGCACTGCCACGCGGTTCGAGGGGCCTGTTTGAAGACAATGCTACACTGACGCTTGAAAACCAATTGGCGCATGTACTCACTACTTTAGAAACTTCTGCTGAGCATACGAAAGTGGTGAGGGCCGAGCGAGAGGCAGAAAAACAGCGCTGGGAAGCACAGCGTCGTCAAAAAGAGGCGATAGAGCAGCGCGTGAGAACTCAGCACGCGCGTATTAACACGTTCACAGGATTGTTTACGCAATGGAAACGTGCCAATGATTGCCGCGCGTTTATAGATGCGCTTCTTGCCACACCTGCTTATCAAGACTTCACACAAGAAGAAAAAAACGTTTTATGGTGTGGGCGAGTAAGATTGCGGATGCTATGGACCCCACCGTCAATGGTTCAGCTTCAACCTTGTTACACGCTGACAAAGAAGAAAGCGCGATAATGGCTGAGGCAATACGTCGTTATCAAAAAGCCACTGCTATGCAATAACAAAAAAGCACATACCGTCAACGGAGCACGTAAAAGGAGAAAATCGGTATGACCCTGTAAGCGCCATAGTGACTTAACAGTCATTGTATGCTTTATCAGTATGAGAAAATTTTACGAGGCGAGTGATTTAACACGTAATTCTCATGAAGGAGGGGCTTTCAGATTTCAGCTGACTTGCAAAAGCTTTCTATATCGAAAATTCATATCAATATCTTCTTGAACTAGCTCGTCAACTTCGACATCAATCAACGAAGATAGCAATGCATAATCAAGTCCCTCGATTTTTTTGCCTCCGGCTATATCGTCATATTGGGTGACGTTAACGCCGATGCGATGTTTTTCTGAGGTGCGTGAAATGATGTCGTATATTTTCATTGCGATAACGTCTAGTGCTTGAATGCTTAGTGCAAATTATAACACGGCTGTGTGATTTTTAATCAAACGAAAAGTGCCTACTTCTCAGCCAAGCAGGAACGCGGAAGCATGGTTATACTCAAACTATTCCCGGTTAAACAGGATTGTCCTATGCCACTTTGTAACACAACGTTCAACATGATCGCAGCTGAAGATGTTGATAGCGTGCTATCAGCGTTTTCAAAAGAATGCTTTGTCGACGGGCAAGCCGCATATAAATTAGAGGGAGGCACATATTCGATTGATGCAGGGGAAAACGATATACGTGCGCGCTACGACCAAGACAGTGAAACCGTAGAGTTTATTTGTCGCTATAAAGTGGACTTGCCGTTCTACGAGAAAAAGCTGTTGGCGTTTGCTTCGAAACACGGCATTTCAACGTCGATCCAAAGTACCAACGCATCATAATATTTGCTGATTGTTGGCCAGCATTTTAACCACAGACCTATATAACTCAACTGGTATCAAGATGGTCTTACAGAAATACGTTTGTCTGGCCTATGCGTGAATATGCGTTTGGATTGCGTAAGTGATGTGCCAACGGACGTTGGCACATCGAGTGTTGCTTCCAGATTACCTATTCTCGCTATGCGTCTTGCGCAAACGCTGACGTACACACATGCAGACCAAAGTCCGCATGAGTGCCAACCTAGTCGGCGGGCGGGGTGGAATTTTCAATCCGACTGATCACCCTCTTATCTGAATCGGAGGATAGAAGGTGAGGCGTGTGTAGTCAATTGTCATTCCACATAGTGTCATTCGTCGCCGCAGTTTGCTTAAAGCGAGTGCATACATTGAAGCGCGTTAGCATCACAAAGTCGATATGCAGGTGATTATCTTTGAGGGTTACGGCCAAAACGGGTCACGTAACCAAGTTATAACTGCATTACACTGTTTTTCGCTCATGACAGATGCTGCTTCTATTACGTCAAATTCAAATTTATTCTCGTGGTGCCACACGCCAAGAGCAAATCTAATAAATGCGGACGTTCCGTCATCCGCATAATCGAGTAGCTTGTCGACATCCATTTTGCAGTAGCAGTTTTTTGACCAGTCAAAAGTTGTATATAAAGCAGGATAAGCTTCTTCTAACCACAGCTGAAAACGCGTTTCTGCGTTAAGTGCAATCATTGTCATGCATCTCTCTAATCATGAAAGGTCGTTTAACTATAGAGTACAGACGCATGATCAACCCAAAAATTCGGGGGTGAGAAAAATGGTATTTGGATTGAGTGACCTCACTCTTTTGAAAACTACTGCGTTAATGAGAATCTGAAGTCACACCTTTCAATATCCAAGTCTCTATCGACATAGTTAAAAAAATCACCAAGAAACTCTTCACTCAGCGAAAAAGTACGCTCAACCAAATGCGCCTAGCACTTAGTCATCTAATTCGAACAGCTCAATAATTTGCGAGAGCTCCTTATTCGTGAGGCGTCGTAAGCTTAGCCCAGAGATGACTTTCCAGAACGAATCTGACTTAGCCACCTTTTGCAGCATATCAATATCCGTATACCCAGCAATAAACAGTGCCCGTTCAACGTCGATATTATACAGCTGACAGAGCCGCTCCAGAAAATCTCTCGCTGGCTTGTATCGGCTAGGTTTCAATTTTGTTTATAAAGCTGCGCTTTACTCCAAGAAAACGCGCAACCTCTGCTTGGGTAAATTTTTCAAGCTGAGGTTCATTTTTGAGTAATGAAGCTTCGCCAGTTACTGTCGCTTTTAACCGCTCACGATGTTTTCGAAGGAAGTCTCCAAGTATTTTGTTTCTTGATCCATGATACAAATTTTCAGATTTAGGTGAGGACATACGACAAGTTGCTTATATTTTGTTCGAATTAAAAATGTGTGATTTCAAAGGTTTTGGAATGAAGTATTTTTTATAAGTTAATTAATCAATAAAAAGATAATTTATAACTTTATGTTATTTATATGTTTTTCCAAAGTATAGCGTGAAATATGAACGAGAGTGAATAAAATGTTGTGTAACCTTGCCTATTTAATACAAAAAAAGATAATTAAAACAATGCTTTAAAAATCTTTTAAAGTTTGCTGCCTTCTCATTTGACGTCTACAAGTTATTACCTACGACGAAATTAGAAGAGGTAGTAAACATGCAAGGCAAATCGAAAAAAAGAAAAATTCGCCCGGAAGCAAGAAAACGGATCCTGCTTCCAAAATCAGAGTGGAAACGTTATCGAAAATGGCGAAGTGACATAGAGGTAGGTCCATACCGACCTTTCTTTGAAACCCATCAACTTCATTCGACGGGGCGCAAACACAAGTTTTTCTGTCCAAAGCAGCAGCGAATTGTGCATTTGATGTCTGACAGTGAGTACAGGGTGTATCAGGACTTGATTTGGCGTCCGGATGTGGTGTCAATCGAGGAGCAGTACGCCCTTAATATCAATGAGACGTGGAAGATTTGTCAGGAACTCAAGATTCATCACCCCTATGAGTATCAGCGCGATATTCACCACATTATGAGCACCGATCTTATTGTGACAATAAACCGAAACGGAGCGTTGGTTAAACGAGCACACCCTGTCAAATTTGAGATTGATTCGAATGCCAAATTACGGACTAATAATAAGCTTAAAGTTGAAGCGGCATTCTGGACGGCTCGGAATATTCCATGCGAACCGATCAGCGCTGTTCGTGTTGATAAAAATTGGATAAAACATCTTGATTTTCTATCGATGCATTATGATCCATCTCTATCCAGTCATGAATTAACGCAATTTAGTGGGTTGTTTGCGAAGTGTTGGGCTAAAGCACCAAAACTACCACTGCGGGCCATACTTGCTCAAATTGCGCAATTGATAGACGTCCATCAATTCACGGCAGAGAGAGTGTTTAAAAACGCGACATTGGCTGGCCTTATTCCTCTCAAAGCACCGGTGCCACTGGTGTACCACAAGCCCGTTTTGTTGGCTTAAGGGGGTACATGCCAGTTAGACTTACACTTGTCAAATTTAAAGATACGTTTGATATTCCCACTGGATTTGGAAAAAAAGACGATGTGTTCAGCATCTGTTATGTCGACTCACAAACACTCAGTGTTGGTGTTGCGAACTATACCCAGTATTTAGGGTACTCTCATGATACTGAGACTTTCGAAGTAAAAAACCGTCAGGCACAGCCGTCTAAACCTCGTCTTTTTAGTCGCTCTGCATTCGCCGATGCCTTCGATATCGTTAAAAAAGATGGCGATACACAAACCATCATGATGCCGCAATTTTTAGGGATGTCTGATGAGGATTTACTCAAAACTCGGACGAAAGAATGGCTAAGCCGCCGAGATAAGGCGTTTGAAGTTATACGGCCTTTACTTCCGCAAGACCCCTACGAGCTGAGTTATTTTGTGACGCGATACCTCAGAGGAGAAGTGCATCAAGAAATAAAAAAATATTGTGAAGAGAATGGTTACGACTCTACGACAACGGTCACACGTAAACTGAATCTCTACATTGTCTTTGGTTTCACTGTGAATGCGTTGCTGCCATTTGGATTTGAATTCTGTGGTACTGAAAAGGAGGAGAGAAATAGCAAGAACGGAAGCAACAAGAAAAACAATCGCCGGAAACGTGGGCGCCCCGGCATTTATTCAGATTACCGAGGGGTGAACGAGTCGGACAAAAGGATCATTAAAGACTTGGTTCGTGATAACAGGGTGTCTCATCGAGGTGGAAAATTAGATATTTCTCGGCTTTACGATGAGTATGTTGTTCGCTATGAAGATAAATTCAACCTACCTCACGTAACAATTAATCAGCAACGCGACTATGAATTTTCATATCCGCAAAGTGAAATTATATCGCAGGATACGTTTAGGTATCATTTCAAACAGCTTTTGCCGCTAAAACCGTTTGTGATATTTAGGGATGGTCAGCATAAGTATGATAAGGACCACAGACCAAAGCGCGGAGACGCAAAAGATGGCGTCGCAGGTGCAGGTCATGTCGTTGAGTTCGACCACACGCAATTAGATTTGCACGCAAGAATGCCCGGTGTACATGACAAGCGTTACTCTGCGGGCCGCCTCTATCTGGTTATCGCCAAAGACGTCTACACTAAATTTATCCTCGGCTTTCACATCAGTTTCAGACCACCATGTTGGGATAATATCGCGGAATGCATCATTAATTGCGTAGAGAACAAAGTCGAGTTTGCTGCCCGTTATGGCGTCGATTTAACGGAGCTAGACTGGCCATCGCGTCATCTGTGCATGATTTATAAAATTGATAATGGCGTAGAATATCCACATGAGCAGGAGGCCGAAATCATGGCATCACCTTTTAATTTTCAGGGGAGTCAGCAGGTAGCAAAAGGTCGCGGCGATCTCAAGGCTGATTCGGAAAGTACGCTCGGAAAACTTAACAGAATTATCTCCAACAACCCCGGAGGTATTAATCCAGACAAAGATGCTATGGAGCAAGACGCAAGTCAACAAGCGCTGTTAACGATTGAAGACATCACAGCACAGTTAATAGATGAAATTGTGTTGATGAACAAAACAGCAGACCGCGAGTGTTCATTAGACCAAGACATGCTTGCAGCAAATGTTGAGCCTACGCCACTTGCCCAATGGAATTACAGTATTAAGCATCAAATGTCGGGTGGAAATCCAGTGCCTAAAGCGCAAATTCCGGCACTTCGATACACGTTGCTACCAAAACACATAGCACGCATTGATGCCGACGGGATCACTCTAAAAAAATACCCTCAGCTGCAATATGACGGTGATTTCAAAGAGCTAGAAAATTGGTATTTGCAGAAAAAGCATAAGGTTTCAGGTGCGAAAACTGAAATCAAAGTAGCCGTTGCCAGTGGCAGTATTAAGCGTGTCTATTACCGAGACAACAACACAATCTACCCACTCGACCTGAAGACGCAAAATTCGCAATATGAGGATATGAGCTTTTTTGAACTTGAGCAGTCTGTGAAGGCTCGTGAGCAAATGCAGCGCGATAGAAAAAACAGTCAGCAGGCAGGACGTGTGTATAACAAGCGACGCCAAAAGGCGCGTATTGAGGCAAACCAAAAAGAATTAGCAGGCGTGCCTGTTAATTCGCAGCGGACTTATCAAAAGGAAACCCAAAAACACAATCGCATTATGCGTGGCGAACAAGCCCATAAAGATGCATCCAGAGCAGATGAGCTCATGTCACCAGATTTTCCTGAGCAGGATGCATATGCTTCAGAGCCTACTTCATCGGAATCTACATTACCGACCAAACCTAAATCATCAAGGGAGTTTTACTAATGTCATTTGCCGAACCCCAAGAATGGTATCCAGCAGAGTATCGCACGCACTTTGATATTGAATGTCAGGGAAATCCACTCATCGAAACACTGTATCCTCAATACAGTGAAGCGGAGTTTCTGGGTTTTATTACCAACATGCCAGAGCTGCCAAGTCACTTTTTCAGCATGCCGTTTGAACATGCACAGCGCTGTATAAAGCGTTTAGAAAAGGCCTATATCCCTTCGCCTCTAGATTATGAAATATACCGTCATATTCACAGCGAATTAGTTAACGGGTATGTACACCGAAACCCTATAACACCCATGCAACAGGCGAAGATGCTTGGCGTCGCACGAGGGCAATTCTTGCCCAATCCTCACAAGAACAAACAGACTGCGAGTGGCAGTTGTACCCTGCTATCTGGAATCTCTGGTATTGGAAAGACCGAAAGAGTCCAACTTATCCTTAAAATGTTTCAGCCCGTAATTCGACATGAGCTGTATCGGGGACATCCACTGATTATTGACCAAGTGCCCACAGTGTCCTTCGAAATATCAAACCTAAAAAGTGTTAAAGCGCTTGGCGTTAACTTTTTTAGGGCCATTGATAAGCTCATGGGCACGAACTATACGCAACAGTGGTACAAGGGCAAACAGGGAACCTATGCATTTCTTGTTGAGATGCAGCTACTTGCTGAGCGTTTTGGTGTTGGTTTTACACATATTGATGAATGCCAAAAGCTGCTCGCAGAGGCCAAAAAAGACGACTCGCCTACAATCCACTATCTGGAATCGCTTTTCAACAACGTAGGTGTGCCCATTATCATGACTTGCACTGAAGAGGGGGTCGCGCTTTTTGATACCGACAGTCATTCCGATGATGAATCGCTTAAAAAGTTTCCTACAACCCGGCGTCTCACCTCTGGGCGTGATATTCGGTGTGAGAGATTGTCTTTTTTTGATGATGAGTTTCAACAGTTCATTGATTGCTTTCTTCCTTTGTATTTATTCAATGGCACGCCTGCTCGTTCTGAGGAGTTCAAGGGTCAACTCTACGACTACAGTCAAGGTGTGCATCAGGTATTGAACAAACTGTTGCGACTATTTCTGGATAACGTTCATCGCAAACGGCCAGAGCCTAGTCAATACAGCGATGTACTTAAAGGCGTTTTTGATAATCAGTTTGGAAAACTCAAACCAGCGCTTCAAGCGTTAAAAAACAAGAACGCGCAAATGTATGAGAATGAGGTGGAGAAACACACACCGCGTAAATATGACGAATTAGCTGAGATGCAAGACGATAAGCTTGAATTAAGCAATGCACCACTTGAACCGCGGACCTTACATACTAGTGTAAAAGGACCAAGAGTGTGTTCGGAGAAGGAGCTGAAAAATCTATGACTATGACGTCTTCAAAGCCCCGTTTTTTCCCAGTATTACTTGATGGCGAATTTTTATATGGCGCGATAACAAGGTGGGCCACTACTCAATCGGCCGTCCCTAAAATGCAACCGATTGATTCGAGGAAGGTAAGAACAAAAAACGCAACCGTAGACATCAGTGGCAAATGGATTGAGGTTGTTTCGAACATGACATCTGTCGACTTTACCCGAAATGGTTCTGTGTTAGAAAAAGCTACTCAATTGCCTCTCTACAACGCGTTTTTTAATGAACGCCGACCGCTTACCCACGCTTTGCCGGGTGAATACGCTGTTGCCACCGAGACAGCGCTTAGTTACCTCAGATATTGCCCTGTCTGTGTGAGGGAAAGCGTGTCTTCGTCTGGGCTTGGTTTTTGGAAAACGCTTCACCAGTCACCGTTACTACTGAGGTGTCCTGTCCATAACACGAGATTAATCGCTTATCAAAAGGCAACAGCTGAGCTGCGCCGTGCATACTTAGTTGAAATTAATGGCATTACCGATTTAGGGGACGAGGAGTCGCTTTCATTTAGCGATCTTAGTGATTTTCAGCAATGGCTAGAAACGCTGGCATTAGATGTAAAGCTGTATCAGTGCCGTGGGTTAGCAAACTCGATTATTAAGCATCTCATTTCGCTTTTAGGCACGCCTGAAGATATTCGACAAGCCAGAAAAAGAAATTCATCACGGACGGATTTTGATAGAAGAGCGTTCGCTATAAAGGTTAAAGAGGCTGGGTATGAGGCGTTTCTAAAACGGGGTACTCGACCCATCAAAGATATAAAGATAGATCCTAAGTTTGACCTTACGCAGATTCTGGTACACCGAAAACGGTACTCGCCTGTTTTTTACCTGTTACTAGTATGGATGTTTTTAGGCCCTGACTTTATCGAATCGCAGGCAATTGAGCATAACGAGGCTAAATATGTATAGTGTTCAATTAGGTCGCTTTTTTCCAAGGCCATTTTCAGATGAGGCTATATTTAGCGTGATCCAGAGGGTCGTCCTTACGCACGGGGGAGGGAAGGACAAGCGCATCTTATCAACACTCTTTGGCTCACGCTCTCTTCAGTTTTGCTCGCAGTTTCCTTCGGTCATACCTCATTTGACATGCCAAAGTAATATTTCTTGCGATACTTGGATTACAGAACACACTGTGTTGCCGATGTATCGCCTTTTTACCCCTAAAAAGCAGTATGAGAGTGCAATTGAGGCGCTTAAAGATGGCAAAGGCAATCATGTATTTAAAGTGCTAGGTATTACAGCATCTAGAGAAAAGCTTACGCCTATAGCGAAATATTGCCCGCAGTGTGCACAGGCGGATGAGAAGAACTTAGGATTAGCGTATTGGCACATCGGACATCAGTTACCCGGTTTAACCCACTGTGTTTTTCATCATGAACGTTTGATTGTTATGCGCCTTAGTAGAAAGCAATTCGATGTCTGGCCTGAAGTCAGCAGTAGCGACGCGATAGGCGCATCCCAAGGTAACAAAGCTGAACGGCATTTATCGTCGCTGATCAACGAGTCGTATATCTTAGGCAAAGTTATGGGTTCAATCCCGGATTTATATGAACGATACTTTGCGAGGCTGGTAGCAAGAGGGTTTATGACATCCTGCGGGCATCTCAGGTTGCAACTGCTTCGTGCAGAAATGGCGACCTTCTGGAAAGAGGTCTCATATCTTCCGTGTTTTCAGGATGCATTTTCTACGCAGCATTCTCTTGGCTTTCCCTCTAACCTTTTTGCTTATCAAAATGCTTGTCATCAACCAATCAAACACTTGCTTTTGATTGGATTCTTGTTTGGTGATATCGCTACTATGTTGTCGTTCAAATGTACTTCATGTCGAGAGCAGGAGTATTCGCATTCGACAATCAGTCAAAAGCCAGAAGCCGATATTGAGGCAGCAATTGTAGAGGAATTGAAAAGTGGTCTGAGCTTAAGAAAAGTCTCAGGTAAGTTTCACGTATCTGTCGGCTTTGTTAAAAAGGTCGCTGTAATACACAAAATTGAACTCGACCTTCGTCCTCAGAGGATATTTCGTGCGGAGCAAGATGAAATCATTGAGAAACTGACTCTAGGATACTCCACACAAGATATTGCCGCGCAGTTTCATTGCTCAACAGGGGCCATTGAAACGATTTTGAGCCAGCACCCTGATATTGTTGAATCAAGAGCAGATCTTCGAAAGCATCGCAAGCGCGAGCTGATGCGCTCATTACTTATAGCTACCATCAATGAGTTACACAACCCGCGACGCAATGACATAAAGTTGAAAAGTGGAGCAGCATACATGTGGTTGTATAAACACGACAAAGTTTGGTTATATGACCATCTGCCCGCTCAAATACCAAGATGTCACTAAGCGTAGTAAGACCAGAACAGCTCGTGCGTAATATTACACGAATGTGCAATTAGCGTTATTCAGATAACAACCTCGCTCACGGTTTAATATCCTGCCGTGACATTCGACGTGTCAGACTTTTAAATTAGTAGACATAAATTCTTGTAAATATCCCTTTTTGATACTAGCCTTAGGATTCAAGGTTAATTATTTATAAAATTAATATAATCAGTATATTACTATTTTAAGTTTGACATAAATTGTTGTTTTTTCAGCTGTTCACAAACTAATTTTTGTGAGCTTTATAAAGCTCTTTGTTTGATTTTTGGTGTTCACAAACTTATTCCATTTGATACTGACCTCTAGCCTTTATTCTATAAGGGTTGTGTTCACAGACTTATTTATAATTCGTCAGTTGGTTTTATAGTATTGCTGCTAAAACTTGATTGATTTGAAAGGCGAACCTGTTGGTTCGCCTTTTTTTGTGGTTTTTAAGTTCTAGTATTTAAACCGCTGCTGTGACCATTGAGTACAGCTTCTTCTATTGAATTTTCAACGTCCGCTTAAGACAAAGAGCAGACGTTCGATTGAATCGATACCAAAGAGTCGGTCGGACTTTGTATCAATCAGCTACGGAACATATCAGACCAACTAGATATCAATCACTGTCAAGTGATGCTAAGCCTTCCTCGTAATTCCGCAACACGATAACGACTAACAGGAATGCGTTGTCCGTTTTTCATAACTGCCCAGTATTTGCTGCCTGTCGAAGATTTTAATGTCAATACGACATTTACATTGACTGCATAAGACTTGTGAACTCTCACAAACTCAGGTGGCGCAGTTTCTAATGTTGCACCAATACCGCGTTGATGGAGCCTGCTTTCTCCATTTTGCAATTGTACTGCCGTATAGTTTCCTTCTGCTTTAAGTACATAACAATCATACGCAGCAATCCACTGCTCTTTTCCATCAGATACTATGTGAAGAAACCGAATGTCATTTTCCGATGTTTTCAGTCGAGGCTCTTTTTCAATCGCGACATACGTCCACAGCCATGCTCCACCTATCAAGATAAGTGAACCAACAAACAAAAAACTGTCGAGAAATGCGCCTACAGAAAGGTTGGCAGATAGCGTACTGGCAATACAAAAAATTGGGAGTGTTGATAAGTACGTGTATTGTTTTTTAACTAACCGTGTAGCAAAAACCATTGAAAGTGCAAAAAGTAATGATAAAAATGCGAGTGCTAATTGAGTGTCTTCACTTTGAAAAGGCAATATGTGTATTAACAGTACAGCCAAAAGACTGAAAAGCAATACTACTTTTGAAAAGGTCGTATAAGCAACTCTATAGCATGTATAACTCAGTGCGAGCGCACCGCCTATTACCCCAAACCAGTTTATGTAACTGCGAAGCTCATGAAAGGTATAAGCGTAGTTTATGCCTGCACGCGAGGTTTCTGCCAGCAGCGCCATAACAATAAGTAAGCCATAAATACCTAATCCTGTGTGTTCAATATTTCCAGCACTTCTGCCTATCCGTAAGCTTTGAAAGCTTAAAATTAGCAGGCCGCTACTAATCAACAGCGGTACTAGATAATACCGTATGTCGCGCTGCCCACTTTTTCGATAGGGGGCTAGCCAAACGTAATGTAATACTGAGTTGTCATGAGCAGTAATATGCGCCGTAGAAAGTGTTAGTTGAATAACATGCTGGCCCGGCGATAGAAGATGTTGTGGCACTTGAACTGAATAGTCTATTGAACCCGCTTTTTCGTTTTCTCGTGTTTCGCCAACAGTTCCTTTACTTCCTATTTCCTTCTCATCCCAAAGAATT
Source organism: Alteromonas gracilis (assembly GCF_036870955.2). Classification (GTDB taxonomy): domain Bacteria; phylum Pseudomonadota; class Gammaproteobacteria; order Enterobacterales; family Alteromonadaceae; genus Alteromonas; species Alteromonas gracilis_A. Next base: position 3,265,358 of record NZ_CP145482.2, on the reverse strand, counting down.
TGTGCAGAAAACGGCCCTCCCAATATCAGGGAAATCGGTTGCTTCCACACATCTGAATCATCAATGTTCACGGTAAAACGAACCTGTTGAAGGGCAGACTCACTGCCAATTTCTATCCGGTGTCGGTTAACCCATTCCCCCTCCTTATTTTTGATCTGAAGGTATTTACCAGACCAAAAAACGGGTTCACTCTTGGTAACCAGATGTGAAATAAACAAACCAACAGAATACGCCATTGCGATTGAGAGTAAGAATGTCCAAATACTTACCGAGCCATTGGTTTTAAAACTTGAGCTACTCATCATTTTTTTGAGCGATTCATCATTCAAAGGTCGTTTTTCTTGTTTGGCGCTGCATAATACTCATTCCACTCATGCTTATCAAACCAAAGCAGTAGATTTAAAAATTAAAAGGAAAATCATTATGAAAACGGCTGTTCGACTATTGTTTGTATGCACAGTTATCTATTCAGTCAGCGGGATAAGTAGTGAACCGCAACATGACAGTACCTTAGATAAAATGGAAGCGTTGCGGGATGAATTTACGCTTCCCTCGCTGTCTGTTGCCATATCTTTAAACAATGAGATTGCGTTTGCGCAGGCAATTGGGTTTTCTGACGTAAATACATCCCGTCCTGCAACTATCAAGACACAATATTCCGTGGGAAGTCTGGCAAAACCCATGACCGGATTGGCTCTTGTTAAACTCGCCGACCTTAAAAAAATTGACTTAACTAGCCCTGTTAGCGACTACGTGGATGCTCTTGAATATGCAGATTCATTTAGCGTTCTAGAACTTGCCGCACATATCTCAGGCATTCCTCATAATACGCCTGAACGAGCTATTGCCGAATTTGAAGAGGTGAAGGATCACGAAAGGCCTAAGGACGCGTTTTATGTTTTTGATTCACATCCATTACTAACAAGTCCCGGAAGTGAATACCTCTACTCCTCGAATGGTTACATTCTCTTATCTGCTGTAATAGAGAATGCAGCTCAGCAACGCTATGTTGATTTTCTCAACAAATCTTTGTGGCAAACATTTGATATGAACAGCACTGAACACGATACATCTTTTGCTGGAAAGGACAATGAAGCCACTTATTATCAGGACTATCAAGACAGCCAGCACTACACAGAGTCGGTAAAGAAAAGAGATCGCAGCTTTTTGTTTGGTGGGGGTGGGTTTATCTCAACACCAACAGACTTAGTTAATATGGCACGCGCAACGTTTGACGAAGAATATCTCTCTAAAGAAGCACAAAGACTTCTATCAACCCCCGTGAAACTGAGAAGTGGAAAGGTAAACGATGATAATTACTCCCTTGGATGGCGGGTAGGCAAGCTACAACTTGATGAGTCAGATGAGAACTTGTTTACCGTGCTTCACCACGGAGGCGTAACTGATAAGGCATCAACAGCTTATCTACTCGTTATTCCTCAATGCAAAGCTGCTATTGCCTTCGCGACGAACTATGTACCCGATCAATTTTGGAAAATGCGTGGAAGAATGGCAAAGATACTGATTGGTTATCTCAACGAGTCTAAGTGTTTGGAATAGTGTGTTATCAACAGACATTTACTTAAAACGAATGTTGATCGCTACTAATTTCCTTAGCGCGTCTCTGTTAGTTACAAATTAGCTGATAAAGCAATGCTGAAGGTCCGGAAAACGTACACAGCCGACTATAACGACAGAACTTTGACTGTCCCCTTTCTTTGCTGTTCATGAAACAAACAATTGCTCGCATTTTAACCAGTTGTAATTTATTGTGGTACTGCCAATCCATGGCAATCTGAATCACATCATTAAAAGGAAAGATTAATGTCTATAGTGTATGTAACATCAATTGATATTACCGATAAAAACAAAGTAGTCATCAGCGGCCATACCGCTTATGGTGGAACGGAAGTTTTTGTTTCGTTTATGGTGTATATTGACAAACCTGCCAATGGTATATATGACTATGCCATAACCTATAAAATGGCACCCTTTGTTCCTGCCATGCTGACACCATTTTCAGTCTATGCAGAGATGCCAGAAGAAGATGCGAATGGCGTAAGAATACTTTTCCCACAAGATCATGAGCCTATCGAAGAAGTCGTTTTGATGAAGGTAGGTGTCATTGAGAAATACTCAGATTCAACGTTCAACATGGTTACGCCGGTAGGTGCGAGTATCGACGAACAGAGCGGTCATCTCATTGTTGACCTTCAATATTCAGGTGGGTGTCTCCAACATGACTTTGAAGTTGAGTGCGACGGCAAAATGAGAAAGTCAAACCCTCCCCAGTATATAATCAGTATCGTAGATACATCACCAAGAGACGATTGCGAAATGTTGGTACAGACACAGTTGATAATTGACATTAATAACTCGGACTTTAAGCCAGAGCCCGGTGCAATAATGAATGTCACAACACCAAGTTTCGGCGCGAGCATTCCCGTTAAAGTACCGTATTAGTATATAAAGGCCACTACAATATTCTGGTGGCTTTTTCCAATTTTCGTAAACAAGCTCTACTCACCATTTGGTACCCATACCTAAGCTCAGAACACAGCCAACAAAAACTTAGCAATGTAGCGAGACAACTTAACGAAAGACCAAGAAAAACGTTAGACTATGAAACACCAGCACAGAAATTTAACCGATGTTTTGTACCCATTGATTGAGCTCAAGGTACACAGTTGACCTACAACCAGCTTTAGCTGGCATCAAGAGACTAACAGCAGACGGTGAAACGTCACGTTAGGTGCCAGAATTTGAGTGCAGCGGAAAATTTATCCGACAGCAGTGCTCTGTAAGCCTTATATTACGAGAATTCTCGAGCCTGACTCTCTGAGTGATTTCATGCCTTCACATGGAGATATTGAAAGAATGCCAAACCTATACTTCACTTGCCCTTGATACCTATCACCAAGAGGTAATGAGCCCACTAACTTTATGACGTATCGAGGTTTTTTACTGTAACTAACTCCATTTGACTCCAGTGTTGAATCTGAGCTTAATGTGACTAGTAAAATTTTAGTATAGACACCAGAACCACCACCATTACTCCAAGTTTGGACAATGTGAACTCCACTAAATGAATTACCGATGTACTTATACGACACCCAGCCTTCTTCAGCAGAGGAAGTGACAATAGGATAACCATCTGTTTCCTCCGAAGTAACATCACCATAATACCGGTTTGAATCATTTGATTCGGAAATATTGATAGATACGATTTGGTCACCCGTATCACTAAGCCAACCAGATAAATCATTCAATATTTGAGGGTTGATGAACTCTGGACTAATGAAGGAGTATCTAGCCGATTCGAGGTCTCGAATAAGCTGGTTCTTTGGAGTTAGCGTAAAAACGTTTTTACCTATAACGCCATGAATGTCATCACGGAAAAAACCTGCAACTGTAAGCAGAAGTACTACTACTGGCTCTGGGCTTTGATCTAGAAAGATCCAAATAATACAACCGATGAAAGCCAAATAGTTAATTATTCTATACAAGGCCTTATATTCCTTTGGAGGCTAACACTTTAAAAAACGGCAGTGTTTACGCTCTCTGCGTGCTTTGATTTGTTAGTTTGTTCATAGCCAGCTCCCAAATTTCTTGAATCTGAGAGGTCATAATAATTCTTTCGAATACTGGGTGATTTACATCATCTCGCAGACGTTCAAAGTGAATATCGCTGGTTATTACGTTGTCAGCATAGTAACAATATATCGTATGCATACAGTCGTGAATTAGGCCTCTACTCTTGGAGTTATCCATTTGGAGTTGAGTTTCAGCCATCACAGCCATTTCCAAAACGGGCCCTCTTACATCAGCACAGAATGATTTTGAATTATGAAATCCAGTCTTTCAAAAGGGTCTTCAATACCTTTTTCATTCCAAAATTCGCTAACAATACCGTTCTGTAGCTCAAAGCCAGTACAAACGAAAAAGAAGATAAATACGAGTGTTATTTTGTAGGTGCGCTCGGCTTTTTTATCTATCTCCAGGCGAAGTTCTAGTTTTCCCAATGCCATAATCATGGCGACATGAAATGGATCGTTCTCATAATTTTTTAGAGAGTCATTACTCATATCATTAATGATTCTCTTCAAATTTTTTGAAAGTTGTCTAATTCCGTCAGCTCTCTCTTTTAACTCGTTAAAATCTACTGGAATAGTACGGTCAATTTTTCCATGAATGTATTCCCAAGTTGCCCCCATCTCCGAATTTGAGTAAGGGGCATCTAGGAATATTTTTCTATCCTTAACAGGACAGCCCTGTTTTATATATTCAATGATAACTTCCGTGGGGGACTTGACTAGCTTGCTAGCACAATTAAACTGAGCCCAGTAAATAAGGTAGTCTCTACGCTTAGCATTCGAGCTAAGAAGCACTTCCCAGAGGCTTACCGGAGACAAAAACAACTCAAACTTTAAATTCTCTTTCATCCCAGCAAGAAAACTAAAGTCCTTTATGTTGTCAGCAAGAAAATTTAGAGCTGATGTGTCTAGGTAAAAAATACTGCGCATATTTCTCCGAATTAAAGAATGAATGCCACCAGTTCTGTAAACATATAATAGCCATACTTTGAAGTGGATTGAAACCTTTTGACTAGGGCTGCTTTTAACTCATACTTGGTTTTAAAATTACGATTAGCCAGCAGCCGTTTTACGCACATAGAAGCCTACTGACTTTGAATGTATTAACGGCGCCAGCTTGCACAAAAAAGTCCAGAGCCATCTATCGGTTCACACCCTACAAACTACTCCTTCCTAGCACCCCGAATATTCCCATCCATCACAAGCGCCTTAACCATTCCATTTTCTTCATCCATTTCAAAACGAATACTGCTGCCATTTTTCGCAAAAAATAGCCCTTCACCCTCATGAAAATACTCCTCGTTTTCAACGTAAGGTAATGCGTTAAGCACAAAGCCATTGGCTGTTTTTTCTAACACCACATCAACAATAACTGGTTTTGTCACTGCATAGGTGCCAACGTACTGGCTTAGTTCGTCTTGGCTAATAGGTAATAGTGTTTTTATTTCAGCTTCCGAATAGCCTACGTCTAATGCTTCTTTTAAACGTATTTCTAGTTCAGTTATTAACTGCCTACCGTTATTGCCGTTAGTCATAATGGCGTAGCCGTTGCCAGTATCTAGCTCAATATAAAGCTGCGACATAAACCCTGCATCTGCGCCACCATGGCCAAAGCCTAGAATTTCCCCGTTGTCATCCATATTGATGAAAAAGCCTATTCCTACATTAGGTGGCTCAATACTTGGCGTATTGTTGGTTAACATTTCTTGTGCAGTAGCTTGCGATATCCAGTCTGTTTTTTGCCCTAAATACGCACTGCGAACACTGTTTGCCAACTTCAACATGTCTGATGGGGTGCTCCACATGCCTGCCGCTGCTAGTGTGGCGTAGGTATGTGCACCCCCTTTAATTGGCGAACCGTCACCGTCGTACGGGGTAGCCATATTGTTCGATAGGTTTGTTGTTAGGGGTTGTTCGTATCCTGAACGTGTCATACCTAAAGGTTTAAACAAAAGCCGTTGCGACATAGTCGGCAAAGGTTCATTAGCTACGTCTTGCAAGGCAAGTTGAGCTAGTGTAGTGCCGCCACCTGAATAACGCATTTGCGTGCCTGGCTTAATATCAACAACTACTGCGCTGGTGTTTGCAGGCGCTGTGCCTTCTAACACTTGCTGCAAAGTTGGCACTGGCTCACCAGCGGCGTAACCAGGGAAGCCGTGCACTGTGGTACCCGCCGTGTGGCTTAATAATCGGCGTAACGACACCACTTCTTGGCCAGTCCATTCGTGTTCGGGTAATTGCCAGCTGGTAAGCAAGTTGTTAACGTCAGTATCTAAATCAATAGGATTATCTTGGCGGTACTTCATCAATACTGCTGCAAATGCGGGCTTAGAAATACTGCCTGCTTGGAATACTGTGTCTTCATCAACCGCCAACTCTGAGGTTACGTCTTTAACACCACTTTGCATGGTCCAGGCTATCTGTCCATTTCGCATAAATGCGACAGACACCCCTGGCACCTTGTAATGCGCCTGTCGTTGTTCTAAAGACTGGAAATCAACCGCTTGCCCTTCAATGCGAATTCGACCTGCTAGCCCCGTTTTTAAAAGATTGGCTTCTTGTGTTTCTTCGGCAGGCGAGGGGGAGGCCGTTAAGGTTTCAGGTTCCACGCAGCCTAAAAGTGATGAAAGGCAAAAAGAAAGTGTTAAGGCAGTAAGTGTCTTGGTTGGTTTCATCAGAAGTATTCCATTACGCGTTTTCTTTTTTAAGTAACTTCAGACTACGTTGCTATAGCTACCCCGTCAATTAATCTGCTGCGATGCAGTAGTAGCAAAGCAAGCACTCTTTTGATGGCAATGACTGGTTGTTATAAATAAGCGCCCAGTGATTGAAGCTCACAGTGCGAACTTTTCCCCTTGTTTTCCGTAACTATTTGGCAAATGACAAAAGCAATCAACAAGGGTTCACAATGATTAATTACATCACATTAGGCACAAAAGACATTGAAGCTGCTGCACAGTTTTACTAGAAACTGTTAGAAGATTTTGGCGTTAAGCGTTTGGTTAATATGGACAGAATCAAGTACATTGGGAAGAACATGAAAGAGCCGATGGTGGCCGTGTGTATTCCTTATGACGAACAAGATCCGCATCCGGGTAACGGCAATATGTTTGCAATAGCGCCAGGTAGCAAAGAAAAAGTAGACGCCATGTATCAAAAAGCGCTGTCTCTCGGCGCTACGTGCGACGGTGAACCGGGGCAGCGTGTTCCAAAACTGTTTTACGGTGGGTATGTGCGAGACCTAGATGGAAACAAGGTGTGTTTTAACTTCTTTGGGTAGTGTGTATTTACTGCAACTCACTGTGCTTACAACCCCAACGCATACTGTCGTATGCGATGGGCTAAGTTGTAATCTTAAATTCCAGTAAACACATTATTCATCAAATAAACGCCTATTGATAAACATAATAGGCCTAGCCCCACCATTGGTATCATCATTGTTGCTACAACTTTGGCGGTTTCTTTGCTCACTTTTTCTCTGTTTTTGCTCATGTCTTATACCTCTTAAACTGCTAGGGAAATTATACTTTTATATAGACAGCAGTTTTTAGTGATATGCGGCTGATTTTAAGACAATAATTTTTAATTTTTGTTTATGAGTTGTTAATCCTTCATGCATCTTTTTATGAACAAAAGTTTAGCAAGTAGGCGAAAATAGCTTAAAAGCTAGTCTTACTCGTTTTTAGGGGCTTTCTTTTTAAATGTTAGAGCCACTGTATCAGTTTTCTTAGATGATTTAGTGTGATCAATTAAAAGGCCATCCTTGTCCAAAATTCCAATTGATAGGCCGATGTTCCCTTCTTTGGTTTTAATTATTTTTGAGTTGATTACAACAGAATTCGCTTCGAAGCTACTATTGCTGGCCACAGCATTGAGAGCTGCTATGATTTGCTCAGAAATTTCGCGGCCAGGTGCTACATTACTGGCGTAAAAGTTATTTATGAATTCGGAGAAAGCTTCATAGCTTGAACGTAAACTACTAGCTTCAGCTTTTTGAGATTGCGAAGCGTAGAGCTCAAACGCAAGGATTTTGTCATCCATTGTTTGCTCTTGTTCAAGATAAAACTTCTCTAGTAGTTCTTCTGGACCTTTAACCTTACTTTTAGTTGAATCAGGCAAGCTCATAAATTTCTCTGTAAGCATTGGAGAAAATTGTTTCGCCTTTTCTTCAATGGTCTTATTTTTGAGCGTAAGTTTTATAGACGACTCTATACTTGATGAAAACGAACCACCTATTGATACATAAACATCAATTCCAGCCTCAGACTTTCGTTCAATCACATTCGCAAGAGTTACCTCAGCGTTATCAAATGGGGGAAGTGTCGGGTTTTGAGCTGCTGCCTCCTTCATGCTATCTACGGCAACTTGAAGTTGGGTTACTATTGATGAAAGCTTAATTGAGTTCTTATCGGGCGATGCTATTCTATCATTGTCTGTGTGATGACAGGCGATAAGAGCAAAGGAAGTTACAATTATTATGAGTAGTTTATTTATCATGGTGAGTCCTTTCTTAAAGTTTAGAAGCTAAGAGTATAGTTCAGCTTCTACTTGCGTCGAGTCATCAATAGAAATTTGATTTGTGAACAGTAAGTCATTCTCTCGGTTTTCTTGTGTTTATTATTGTTAGTGCCAAAATTATTTCTCCTTACCGTCTCAAAATACGTATTTTCAAGGCTTTACAGGTATTGAGTCGCTAGTCTTTGGTATCTTCGCCATGCTTAAAGCTCAATTCTCTACATGTAGATACCACTATGCTTTTACGAATTTTATTGTGTGCTTTGCTAACTTGTTTCAGCGCGTTTACTTTTGCTAATAAAGACTACGCTTCCGATGTGTCGTTGTTAAAAACCGCGCTTGAAACGGCTCACCCAGGTTATAGCCGATACTTAACTGAAGCAGAGAAGGACGGCCTTTTTAAAGAGCTCGAAATGGTAGTTGCAAAAGCGCCCTCCGAGCTGACGTTTTATAGTGCGGTGTCTAAATTATTGGTAGGCCTTCGCTGCGAACATACCAAAGCAGAGTTTTCTCCTCATTTAGAAAAACAAAAGAAACAGGCGTTTATGCCGTTTCGCTTTCGTATTTTCGATAACCGTATGTTTGTAGAATTTGCCCATGACACCTCTGGCTTATCACGAGGTGATGAGGTGCTAAGAATTAACGATGTGCCTATTCAACAAATCATCAGCCAGCTTTTTCCCTACATTGAGCGAGACGGTTACACCGACCATGCTACTACCGCATTACTAGAGCAAAACTTTGATTTACTCGGCTCCAGTTTTGAGCAATTTTTCTCTTCTGTAGTACTACAGCAAGATACATTTGTTACCCAGTTTGATGTTACGTATAAACAAAATAACGAAGGCTCTAATATAGTAAAGGCCTCCATGTCGGCTATTTCATTTGATGACTGGATTGGTCTGAGTGGTCGTCCCTATCGGCTAAATTTCAGTGATGCAGTTAAGGTAAACGTACAAGGTAATACCGCTGTGCTCACGGTAGATACCTTCGTTAACTACCGCAACCCTGTTGATGCATTTCACGTATTCGAGGAGATATTCTCAGATTTTGAAAAGCAGGGAGTTACGCACCTTATCGTTGATTTAAGAAATAATGGCGGGGGCAGTGACGATGCGCAAATGGCGCTTTTACGTCATTTGTATCAAGTGCCTTTTACCCTAGTTGACGGGGCCTGGTTGTCTGCTAAGCCATTAGGTTCGCTAGCGGCCAAACTTAACAGTTGGGATAGAAGTGCCATTGATATTGATAAATCACAGCTACCGCTCACGCCCAAAGGCCGGGCTATTCCAGTAGATGCGTTAGGCGTTAATGCAAAGCTACAGCAACCTGCCAAGCATGCTTTTAAAGGTGATATTATACTGCTAACAAGTAAAAGCAATGCGTCGGCTTCGGCAGCATTGCTCTCGCATATTCAGCAGCAACCCAATGTTACGCTGGTGGGCCAGGCAACAGGTGGCAATCAAGGTGGAACAACCGCTACCATTATGGCGTTTTTAACGCTTCCTACCTCAAAGATAGTGGTACGTATTCCACTTATTCGTAACCACTACAATATCGATAACGCGTTGGACGGGGTGGGGGCCATGCCTGACATATATGTACCAGAACAACTGAACGATTTCTTAACGATGCAAGACAGAGCGATGCAAACGGCTCACAGCCTTTTTACGCCGCATCATTAATGCTTTGTTGATGTGATTGCCAAGCGCTGGGCGAGAGCCCAGTGCATTGTTTAAACCAGCGATTAAAGCTGGCTTTTGAGGCAAAGCCACTGTCAAAGGCAATATCTAATACACTACCGTTGGTTTGTTGCGTTAAACACTGCTTTGCGTATTCAACGCGCGCTTCATTCACCAACTGATTAAAGTTCTTATTTAAATGGTTGTTGAGCGCACGAGACACGTAAGACTCGTTAGTACCAAGTTCTCGCGCCAAGTCGCTAATACTTAGTTTGGAGCGCCTGAACCACTGTTGCTCTGTTAACGCTTTGTCAATGCGTACCGCTAAGGCACTTAACTGTTCATCGCTGTTTTGAGGTTGTGCAACATCAGGTTTTTCCGTGTATTTCTTCCAGTTTATGCCGGGGTAGGGCTCTCTAATTTGGGAAAGGGCTTGTATGCCACTCCATAGCACAATAGTGGCAAATAAAAGATAAAACCCAAACTGATCAATATAGGTCATGTTTTCGATAAGTTGATTGTATACCTCAAATGCTATCCACATTGCCATGAGCGCTGAAAACAGGCTGATGGCTCGCTTAAGCCAAGTTGGGCTAAATGACTCCACACTACTTTGAACGTCAACTAACTTAGTTTGATATATGGAAATCAAACGCCAGCTTTTCCATACACAGTAAATGCTAAGTGTAATTCCTACCAACACTTCAACAGGCACAATGTAGGGCTCGTGCACAGCATCGTTAAATGCCCATTTGTCTTTGTAATCAGGCATAGCCACAAACGCAATGCAATAATACACGGTTTGCAAAACACCCGGGGCAAACAGCCACTTGAATAAACGGTGTTTTGGTGTTTTCAATAAAGCGCTAGTGTGTGCAAGCAGTAGGGGCCAAGCCACAGTTCATTGTTGAAAGGCGCGAAGGTAAGCCAAGGAAATGCCTGATAAAAGCCAGAAAACCCAATTACCTGTGGTACTAAATTAAGGCCAAATAAAAACAAAAAAGCAGCTAAGAAACGGTGAGCTATGGTTTCTATGTCTCTTATGGCTAACGCAAGAGCGATAACCCACATGGGCAGCACCATCGCCAGCATAAGCGCTGTGCGCCACGAGGTATCTAAAAACTCCATTTAACTTATTCGCTCTTTGTTATCGAATGTATAAGTCATTACGTTAAGCCATGTAGTTCAATTGGTAAACAGTAACAAAAACATCATTGTTTAGACACTTGCTTGCCATTAAAGCGCGTTATTCATTGTAATGCGCTACATGAGATGGGAGGCTTTGTGGACTTAACTGCTACGTTTTTAGGTGTAGGCAACGCACGAGCTACCTCCCTGGGTAATGCCAGTATGATCATCGAACACAACGATGCACCTTGGTTATTGGTGGATTGCGGTTTTGATACGTTAGATAGGTATCAAGCACGCTACCCTACTTCTCTACCTCCCGCAGTATTTATTACGCATTGTCATTTCGACCATATTGGCGGGCTAGAGCAGTTATACTTTCTCGCGCGCTTCGCAAATAAAAAACCAGTAATCTACATATCACATTTGCTGGTTTCTACGCTTGTGAGTGTTCTTGGAAACACGTTACTTGCAGAAGGCCATGAGAATGTGTGGGACGTGCTAAACATAGTGCCTGTCCAACATACATTTTTTCACCAAGGCATTAAACTGCATATTTATCCCGTTCGACATCACGCGCCAACTAGCGCATTTTCACTTCATATGCCCGGCGCTTTCTTTTACACCTAGTGATACGCGACCCATTCCTGAAATCATTAATCACCATGTTAATAATCACGAAATCATTTTTCATGATTGCAGTGTTAAAGGAAACCCAAGTCATTCTGGGTTAGATGACTTAACAAGAGAATACGAACCAGGCGTGCTTAATCGTTTGGTAGCGTATCACTATAGTTGCCCCGATGATGCTATTCATTTCGCGAAACACGGTGTCGCTTATGCGCAGCCCAATCAAACCTTTGAATTAAAAAAAGCTGCGCTTCATCAGGCTTTAGTCTCGCTACCGCAAAGGGCATAAGTGCTTTTTAAACGAAATGAAGTATTAGTAATCCAAGTAAAATCGACCATGAAAGCCTTGATTGATAAGATTTTTCTGAGCGCAAGTGTTTAAACACCTTGTTGTATAATCATGCGTTCTTATTGCCCTCACTCAGCAATATCAATTCTTGTGTAGCATCTAATTAAGATAGTATGTCGTGGTAGTCATGATTAACGTTAGATGTAAGGAAAACGATGTTCTCAATACACGTAGAGCGGACCATTGATAAGCCCATTGAAGACGTATTCGCAGCATTAAGCGACCACGCAAACTATTCTCAGTTTAAAGGGGTAGATAAATCTACGCTTATTGTTGAAGGTAAAGAAGATAAAAACGGCTTGGGGGCAGTGCGCGAAATTATCGCAGGTGGTGCCAATTTACATGAAGAAATCGTCGCCTACGAGCCACCTTACAAGTTGGGATACAAGATCATTAAATCAAAGCCTTTGCCGTATAATCATGAGCTTGGCGAGGTAACGCTGAAAGAACAGGACGGTAAAACCCATGTCACCTGGCGCTCAGTAGGGCATATCTCGATTTTTCTTTTGGGAAGTCTGTATTTCGATAAACAAGTGCAAAACGTGGGCAGCCGCGCTTTTGGTAGCATTCTTAAGCATATTGAGAATATGGGGTAAAACGGAGGAGGTTTTTTCTGACCTAGCAAAACACGCCTCTTTTTTTGTCACATTAAAATATACCGTTCGCTACGAGCGATTTAATCACGTGCTCACATTTCTCTCGCAGAAAGTCTCTTAGTAGTCGAACGGCAGGTGTGATGGTTTGCCTGCTAGGGCAGACAAGCCATAGCTCAGTTGGGGTTGGCTCAAACTCTGGCATAAGCCGTATAACATCACCATTTAATAGTGCTGTCGACATATCCAAGCTCGACTTTTTAGCCAGCCCCTGGCCAGATAAGCACCATCGTCTTACTAAATCAGCATCGTTAGAGACTTTAGTACTCTTTGTTTTCACCTTATAGTTTTTGTCTTTTTTCGTGAAACACCACTCATCATCTATAAGCTCATGTAGTTGATATAGCAGCGCATTGTGTTTACTTATATCAGCAGGTTTGTGAGGTACTCCGTACTTTTTTACATACTTAGGAGACGCACAAAGTACGCGGCGTACGTCACAAATTTTAAATCCGTAAAGATTTTCATCGGTTAATGCGCCGTATCGAATAGCCACATCCACGGGGTCACGATAGAAATCAATATTTCTATCTGCAATATGCAAGTTCAGCTTTATCTGGTCATACGTTGTAGTGAATTCATCTAACCATGGCAGAAGGATGTTACGACCTAAATCTGAGGGGGCAGAGAGCTTTAACTCTCCGCGAATCACATTCGTTTCACTCAACATTTCTTGTCTAGCGATTTCTAAGGTGTGAATACCTTCTCTACATCGCGGAATAAATCGCTCACCTGCACTGGATAATTTCAGTCGCCGAGTCGTTCTTGTGAATAGCTCGACACCAAGCTGCCGTTCTACCCGCTTAAGTGCAGCGCTTGCCGTAGCGGTTCGCATGTTTAAACTCTCGGCAGCTGCGGTAATGTTTTTAAATTCAGCTACTTTAAGCACAATCATAAGATCTTCAATCGTCATTACAGGCCCTTTAGCGGTTAGGTTCACTAAAGTATGGACGTTGGTTATCGAAAATAAAATGCTAATTATCAAAATAAATTTGATAATTTTTCGAAAGTAAGGCTGTTTTTGTTTGTTAATAAGAATTCTATTGTGTGTATAGCTAGCTAATACCATCAAGTAAAACTAACCAAACAACTAGAAGAGGAATTAACATGAAGCTATTCACGAAAAGCCTTCTCACCGCTTTTGTCGGTGCGGTAACGCTTAACGCAACTTCTACAAATGCCGCTGAAGCGCCTGAACCGAAAGTTGGTGAGTTAGAGGCTGTTACCACGTTTGACGATGCACGGGGTGGCGGTATCACTATTTCTCCCAAAGGGCGAATTATTATCAGCATGCATCCGCTAGATGCACCAAAACTGCGTGTTGTCGAAGTTATGGCAAACGGCACAAAGCAACCATTCCCAACGCTCGATTGGGCAGATGGCCCAGAAACAGGGGCAGTTGGCTTTAGCTCGGTTATTGGCGTACACAGTGATAGCAAAGGTATAGTGTGGATTTTGGACATGGGTAGCGAGTCATCACCCGCTCAGTTAGTTGCATGGGATACGGTGAAAAATAAGCTGCACAATATTATTGAAATCGCCCCTTCTTCACTAAAACCAAACTCATTTATTCAAGATTTTGCTATTGATGAGAAACACGAAAAAATTTATATCGCCGATATGACATTTGGGAATTTTGCAGGTGCCACTAAGCCCGCCATTATTGTCGTAGATTTAAAGACAGGTGCATCAAAACGATTACTAGAAAGTGCAAACGAACTCATGCCAGAAGAGCGTGATATTGTTATCGAAGCGTCTTTGTTGGCATCGAAGACGAAAGAGGGGAAAACAAATAAGCTCCGTTTTGGTCTGAACCCAATAGCAATAGATGATACATTTGAATGGTTATACTTTGGCGCTTTTTCAGGAACAACAGTATATCGAATTCCTACGGCAGTAATCAGTAATAGTGATGCTTCCGATGTTACCTTGTCGAAGAACATCGAAGTCTTTGGCCCCAAAAAGCCAAGCGATGGTATTGCCTTTGCTCCCGGTGGCGGAATACTTGCAACTGATTTAGAACATAACGCCATTGGCTTAACAACCAAAGGAGAATATCGAACACTTATCAGTGACAAAAGGCTGTCGTGGCCGGATAGCTTAGCAATTAGTGACGGCTATATTTATGTCACTCAAGACCAACTTCATCAGCACCCTGCTTTTAGTCAAGGTTTAGGCAACGCGAAAGCACCATACACCTTGTATCGATTTAAGTATCAGCACTAAATCGTGCGAGATAGATGAACACCGTTTGTGTTCATCTATCTCAGCCTTTAACAAAACTTACGAAATCTAAGTCAGCAGCCTGCGATATCCGAAGTTCATACACTTTAAAAATTCGGCTGGAGTCTCAGAAGGTTAAGGCGCGAGAGAGCAAAGCATGACTAGCTATATCGAGCTTACCTGCGTCTTTATCTTCTCTTTCATTTTTGACAATTCGCTGTGCAGTAACTCTAGCTGATCTTTAAAGTCTTTTGTATTGCCATGTTCATTTCGCACTATGGTAAGTTCAACCATATTTGTTAATTCAGCTAACGCAAAAGCACCAATGTATTTAAGCGCTGTAATGTAAATATGCGCTATTCTCGAAATAGTCGCGAAGTCATCATCATCAATGGCTTTGCGTAGCGCGTAAAGCTCGCCTTTAAGTTCTACAAAGTCTTTAAGAAGCTCGTTATACAGCGTTTCATTACCTCGAAGCTTGCGCATTGCCCTGGGTTTATCTATCACAGAAAGTACACTGTGTTTGTAGGAAATGGCCGACTGAATGCTGGTGTCATTTAAGTGTTCTGGTGCTGTAAGTGAAGACTCAACGCACAGCGTTTTGTTTAGCGCATCAAAAAACACCTTGGGTTCAATGGGTTTATTGATATGCCCATTCATGCCTGCTTTGTAACTTTTTTCTACATCTTGCTGCATAGCGTGCGCCGTCATGGCAATGATGGGTAGAGACAAACCAAGCTCTTCTCTGATTGCTCTAGTGGCAGCCAGACCATCCATTACTGGCATCTGAATGTCCATCAAAACGGCATCGAAGGATGGGTCTTCGCGAAGTGCATTGACGGCTTCTAGGCCATTATTCACTACAGTTACTTTTGCGTTCGTATCGGCTAAAAGACCTAAGGTTACCTTTTGATTTAGTGCATTATCTTCTGCAAACAAAATCTTTTTGTCGCTAAAGTTAGGCAATTTAAACTCGTCTGTCTGAACAGGGCGCAAAGGAATATTAAGGCAGAGCTCTTGTAGCCTATCGACGAGTTCACTGGTACCAAGGGGTTTTTTAATGAAGGTGTGAATACCAAGCTGCCTTGCTTGTTCATGCATGCGCGGCGAGTCAAATGCCGATAGCATGATAACTTTAGGCATTTTGTTTGAAAGCTGCTGCTTCATAATAGCTGCCACTTCCAAACCATCAATATCGGGCATTTTCCAATCGAGTATCAATACATCGTAAGGTTTGTTTTGAGCAACGGCGTCACGCAGTATCGCAATGGCTTCCTGGCCGCCAGAAGCCGTATCTGATTTGATGTTGGCGCTCGATAAGGCTTCACCAATGGCGCGTCTTGATAGGCTAACGTCGTCAGCTATCAGCACCTTAAGCGCTGACAGTTGTTTTGACGGAGACACTAGCCGTTTTGCAGGGTCTCGCTGAACCTGAACTGTGAAATAGAAGCTAGAGCCTTTGCTTAACTGACTTTCTACCCAAATTTCACCGCCCATTAATCCGGCAAGCTGTTGGCAAATAGCCAAGCCTAATCCTGTGCCGCCATATCGGCGAGAAATAGACTCGTCGCCCTGATTGAAAGGTTTGAAAAGTTGTTCTTTTTGTTGACTGCTTAGCCCTATACCCGTGTCTTTTACTTCAAACTCAAGCTCAATGTCATCCTCTTTTTCTTTGCAACGCACGCTTACTGAAATAAGGCCTTCTTCGGTAAATTTTAGTGCGTTGCTCACTAAGTTACTTAAGATTTGTTGTATGCGAAGCGGGTCGCCAATGAGATGCAAAGGAACGTCTCTAGCGATATATTGGATAAGCTCAATATGGTGTTCGTCGGCGCGCCCTAAATGCAGTCGGATGGTCTGATTAACTAAAGTGTCTAAGTTAAATTGCGTCTTTTCTATCGTTAGCTTTCCGGCTTCAATTTTTGAGAAGTCCAAGATGTCGTTGATGACGCCAAGCAGTGTGTGTGAAGCTGATTCTATTTGGATTAAATTAGTTTGCTGTTCTTCATTTTCAGCAGCGCGCTGAGACAGCTTTGTTAGCCCAATAATTGCATTAAGCGGGGTGCGAATTTCGTGACTCATGCGAGCAAGAAAGTCAGACTTAGCTTCGGTTGCTTTTTGCAAGTCATGGGTAATGGTATTGAGTGCTTTGCGCTGTTGCCGCGTGCGCAGCCAAAGGCCAATAACAAGTAGCAAAAATAGAAACACCACCGCAATAAAGTAAAGCTGATAGGTATTCTGCTTCTGCTGAATAAGGTTGCGCTGCTCTTTAAGTAGGTTGTCTTTTTCTAGCAGTTTTATGGTTTCTTCTTTTTCCGATATTGCTAGGCGAATACGGTTAAGTGCCAGCGAGCGAGATTGTTGTTCGTTAAAACTTTGCTCATACACCTTTTTATATTCTTCGGAATAGCTAAGCGCTGAGCGGTAGTCTTCTTTCGTTTTTGAAAGCGCGATAAGTTGCTCCAGTGCACTAAGCACTAACAATTTGTCGTTCTGAATGGCATCAGAGTTAAGCCCGTTAGTTAGCTCTGCTATCGCTAAGTCAACTTCGCCGCGGCGTTTATATATCTCTGCTAACTGCAGAATGTAGGCGCCTTCGTTGTAGCGAAAATCCACTTTACGGTCTGCTTCGACCGCTTCATTCAGTTTTCTAAGCGCTTCATTAAAATTGTTCTGTGCAATGTGTAAATCTGCCATGGCGCTGTAGACAATACCAATAAACGGGTACTGAATTTCACTAAGCAGCGACTCGGCAAGTAGTAAATTCACTTGTGCTTCTTGATACAGCCCCAACTGGCTTTGGGCATAGCCTTGATAGAAGTAGGCAATACCCTCGTCTTCTTGACTAAACAGGCGTTGCGCTGTCGATTGATACTTTTTTCCAAAGTCTAATGTTTGCTCAAAGTCTTTTAATGACGAAAAGACATTTCCCATTGAGCTATACACCATTAACACGCGGTCGCTTTGAATCTCGTTATATAATTCAAGTGCGCGGTTAAAGGCCTCAAGCGCACTAGCATGCTCGCCTGAAAAGTCGAGTATCAGGCCCTCTAATCGGTATGACTCTGCCGTTGCACGGGTATTGTTGCTTGTTGCAGCTACATCACGCGCCGCTAAAAGGGCTTCATAGGCACCAAGGTAGTCTTGCCGAAGTATGTAGCTATACGATTTTAAATTTAAAAAGCGGGCCTTGTCGTCGTTTTCAGGGGTTGACTCGAAAAAGCTGTCTAATGCTTGAAATGCATCATCGATGGTAGGGTCGCCTTGCTGAATGCGTTCCCTAAGTCCATCCAACATGTCTTTGGCATGAGCGCCATTATCAATATCTGATTGAACCGCAAGCACAGGCAGCACCACCAACATAATGGTGATGCATGCTAGGCGGAACAGATAACGCATAGTGATAAATCAAGCGCGGTTAGCAATGTACTACGCGAGGCGCTTTGTTTTGGTCGGCAAAGCGTTTTTCAATTTCTTCCCAATTCTTGTCTTTTATCAGTTTTACATCCTCTTCAGACAAGCCGTATTGCTCTGCAGTACCCACAGGATCTTTTTCGTACGCTTTCATTAGATCGCTATTGGTGTCTAACTCAATTAAAAAATCTTCTAGTGATTTTGCCATTGTAGCTTCCTTCTAGTTGGTGGACGGGCTTCTGTAATTGATGACTTGTTGTTCTGTTAACCCCAGTTTTTCTAGTCTGTCGCTGCGGTAAGCAGGTAAACCTAATGACGGAATAACCAAGGTTGAAACCAAATTGGTGTTGGCATGCACTAAATCACGTAATGCGAGCCTTTGAATGTCTGGCTGCAAAATAGGCAACGTTGGTGCTTCGTAAATTATGAGTTCGTGATCGGCAGGGTAGTGTTCAAGTAGAATTTCAGTTAACAACGCCAAACCCGGTTTGTTGTGCTTCGCGTCAAGAACGCTTAACGATGCTTCACCAACCAGACCAATCTGCCAAATAATTTGTGTCATGTAGGGGTCGATGCGATAGTCGCGAAACAGAAATTGTGTGGCTTCATAAGACTGGCAGCCAAATTTTGAGGGGTCTATGCCTAAGTCGGCAATAAGGCAGTCTTCAGCAGAGACACCAGGCAGCATCTTTGCGCTTAAGCCTAATTCGCGAACGCGTTTTATAGCTTCATGAGAAGGAGTAACGAAGACACCTGCATGTCCGTAAAAGGCCGCACACACTTTATTGCCCTCGACCACCGCTTGCACGATGCGATCAGTCATTTGCGCGTAGGTTAGTGCACGAGATTTTCCGTCTTGATAAAGGTCATCCAGTGAAACGCTATTAGGGTTTAGTTTTCTTACCGCATGCTCACCCACTTTGTTCATGATACCCATAAACACAATGTCGGCACTTTCTATTTGGTTCTTGGCTGCTAACGTCATTTGGCCTGCCACACTTATGCTCGGTACCAACAATGACTAGCTCTCCTTTTGGGGCGTTTTCCATGACGTCCTGTTCAATTTTGCTAACCGAATTACCTCTTGAATTCACTATAAATTAGTTTGCTATCATTTACTATGTTGTTTTCAGTTGAGGTGTTTTCTATAAATTATGGCTACCCATATATATTCGTAATATAAATAACGTTGATAGTGGCGACATGTTAGCTTACGTCTACACTTAGCGATTCATTTACAGGGCGAATTTACCACTATGAACAAATCTAAACAGTTATTTACGCTTATTACCTCATCAGGCGAACTAGAAGTTTCATTGAAAGAAGTAGATGTTCCACAGCCTAAGCCTCACGAAGTGATTGTTCGTATGGAGGCGTCTCCGATAAACCCTTCAGATATGTGGCCTATGTTTGGCCCAGCCAGCTTAGAAAAGGCAACATTTGATGCGGATAAAAACGCCCTTGTTGCACCTGTCCATAAATCTATGTTGATGCGTATTAAGTCACGTCTTGATCAAACACTGCCAATTGGCAATGAAGGGGCAGGTACTGTGGTAGCGACTGGCGACAGTCCGGAAGCACAAGCGTTAATGGGAAAAACAGTATCTATTCTGACCTAGGTGCAGCGTACACAGAGTATGCTTGTGTACCTAGGTGCAGGCGTGTTTACCGCATATGGATGGTACAACTGCGCAGCAGGCCGCGTCTTCATTTGTGAACCCGCTCACCGCTTTGGGTATGGTAGAAACCATGCGCATGGAAGGACACAAAGCGCTGGTGCACACAGCTGCTGCATCAAACTTGGGGCAAATGCTTAACAAAATTTGTTTAGAACAAGGTGTTGAGCTGGTCAATATTGTGCGTAGCCAACAGCAAGTAGACCTATTAAAAGGTATTGGCGCTAAAATTGTGTTGGACTCGACCAGTGAGAACTTTAAAGCAGAGTTATATCAAGCAATTGATAGCACAGGTGCAACGCTTGCGTTTGATGCAATTGGTGGCGGTGAGTTGGTTAGCGATATTTTAACCATGATGGAAGCATCGGGAAGTAAAGATGCGAAAGGTTTCAACACTTATGGCTCTGACAGCAATAAACAAGTGTATATCTATGGCGGTCTAGACTTTTCACCCACTATCTTAAACCGAGCGTATGGTATGACATGGGGAATTGGTGGCTGGTTGCTTATGCGATTCCTAGGCAAGCTTGACCGTAAGCGCGTGGGCGAGCTGTATCAAAAGGTTGCGATGGAAATTAACACTACATTTGCGTCGTCATATACCAAAGAGCTTTCACTTGAAGAAGCGTTACAGCCTGATAATGTGGCCCTGTACAACGCGAAGAAAACCTATGAAAAATACCTGATTGTGCCAAGCAAAGGTTAATAAGTTTGTAATAAGTTGGTCAATAGGCTTGTGACAACGAGGGGGTTGTCACAAGCCGTATCGTTTTACTCTGCGTCTGTTTTTCGGTTTGCAGTTAGCGAGAAACCAAGAAAGCAAAAACAAACAATGACGAGCGTGCAGCTAATTATTGTTCTATCGCAATTGTCATTACACTTTCACCCTTTTTAACCTAAGCAATCCCGCTAGGCCATATAGCGCATATCCCGAAGCAGGCGCTTTCACTTCTTGAACAAGGTTGCCAAAGTAGTCTTTAATTTCGCCTAGTACCTCGCCTTTCGTAATTTTACGCCCCATGCTTTGACGTGGATACCAAATGCCTGATGCAGTAACAGGCACTGACGTTGTGCCTACAAACGTATTAATAGCGTTAGATGATGCTTCAGAGACAGGTGTATTCGCACTTATACCAAGCTTTACAAGTGTATTGTTCAACCCGCTAATTAATGCGTCTACATACGCACTATCTGTTGAGCCGTTTTCCCCAATTTCTACTAACAGTGTTGGAATGCCTTGGGCCACGCCTTGTCTGTTTAGCGAGCGTCGTGTATCAACCTGTTTTTGTGTTTTCATTTGGTAGGTCACAATATTCGGAAAACCAAAATGCATGGCGACATCCATTGCCTTTTCATAGTCGGTGGCCAGAGGGCCGCCATAAACACCTACAAAAGGTGCTAGCCACTCCGCACCGTCGCCGCTATGAAGGTCAATAAGGAAATCCGCATTGGCAACAATTTGTGTTGAAATAGCATGGGCTATTCGCTCGGTTTGTGTGCCGTTATTGCTACCTGGAAAGCTGCGGTTAAGGTTTTTTCTATCATAGGGGTTTACGTAAACTGAGCGTTCTTCAAAAGCAGGTATATGCGCCAGTCTGACGATGATTAATGCCCCTGATAGTGTATCGGGAGATAGTGACGCAGCCCATTTTTCAGTTGCTGCAATAGAAATGTACTCGTACCCGTGAACGCCAGCTACGGTGGCCAGTGTCAGGCCATCGTGCTTACCGTTAATAACGGTAATGGGGATAAACGTTGCTGGGTCATTGTCACTGGCAGCAATATTTATAGTGATATCTTTTTTAGTGCCCGCTGGCACAAGGGTTCCTGCTATTTCAATCGATTTAGCCGCATACACTGAGGTAGCTGCAAGCGAACAAAAGATAAATAGCACCGCGCGACGTAGTGTGAGAGATAGAGTCTTATTCACTGAAGAAGTTGTCCTTAGTATTCGTTCAAAGAAACTTGGAAATGAGCGTTAAATTTTACACGGGGTTTGCGGCAATAGCGATCCCAGTGTCGATTTTTACACTATTAACTGCGACTAACTAAAAACACGTTGTTTTTCCAAAAACATCATACTTTATAGAGAGCAGAATGCCTGAAGGTCCAGAAATTCGCCGAGCCGCAGACAAAGTTCAAGCAGTGTTGATAGACAAGCCTTTGCAGCGTGTCGAGTTCGGTTTAGCTCAACTACAACCTTATGCTGAGCAATTGGAAGGCACGCAAGTACTACGAATTGAAACTCGCGGCAAGGCCCTAATCACACATTTTAGTAATGGGTTGTCGATGTATTCTCACAACCAGCTGTACGGCATTTGGCACACGTGTAAACGTGGTGAGCTGCCAGAAACCGCTCGACAGCTTAGAGTTGGGCTACACACGGCAACGCATAGCGCCATACTGTACAGCGCATCAGATATCAGCATTCATCCAACGCAGCTTATTGGTGAGCATCCATTCCTACAGCGCGTTGGGCCAGATGTGCTTGATAAAACAGTTACCCCAGCGGATGTTGAAGCGCGCTTATCTTCTAAAACGTTTCGCAATCGTGCGCTCAGTGCCTTATTTCTTGATCAGCGCTTTATGGCAGGGCTGGGGAACTATTTACGCAGTGAAATCCTGTTTGCGGCAGGTCTTCACCCTGCACGTAAACCTGCTCAGTTAAACGAAATTGAGCTGGCACGTTTGGCACAACATACCTTAGAAATATGTAAACGCAGTTATGAAACTGGTGGATACACGGTTTATACAGAGTTACGTGAAGTGCTCGAAACTCAAGACGGTGATTTTGAGCGGACTCGGTTTATGGTTTTTGATCGCGAAGCTTTGCCATGCCGGGTGTGCACCACGCCAATTCGAAGACAAACCTATAACGGCAGACGGTTGTATTGGTGCAGCACATGTCAGCCTGAGTCGGCTTAAACTATAAAAAAGCGGCTCACTTTTAAATGTGAACCGCTTTAATAAGGAGCTATATAATTAATTGTGGCGTTTAAATGGAGGACGTGTTCCACGTTTTGTTGAAGTGTCTTGCTCTTTAAGTACTTCAAGCTGCGCTACATCGTATACAGGCATTGTTTTGGTCACTCGGCGGTACGGTGGCTTACCACGCATAACCACTTCTTTTACTTCAACGTATTCAACTGCTTCCTGTCCTACTGACTCAAGCTGTGCAACGTCGTCAACCGACATGGTCACTACCGTGCGTTTAAACGGTGGCTTGCCTGAATAATCAACAACCTGTACATCAACAGTTTCACCCGTAGGATTTGTCATTGCCTGTGCAGAATTTGCCGCAAAACTCATCGAAACAGCCGTAATAAGAGAACCCACTAAATAACGTAATTTCATGTTAAACCCTCAAATGTTATACGCTACGTAATACATGCTTACTAATACACTCAATACTTATACTATTGTATAACTCAAAAAGTTCTAAACAATACAGGTTGGCGATAGGCATTATCTATCACCTAGCTTTGTAAACTATGTTTTACTAATCAAGGTGCCACGATAAGCGATGGGAATTGCGTATATGTGCGATTAGAGTGCAGGACTGCTGGTTTTTTGCACGGGCGTGGTGCAAGTAAAGTAGGCATAAATTCTAAAGTTATTGCCAAATCAAGCAATTACTGAATTGGTCTTTATCTTGCTGTCTTCTCTTACCTTGTGGTTTACGAGACACGCCAGTGAAGCGCCTATTTTCTGTTTTGCTACTTACCTCACTTGCCCTTACAGCGCCAGTGTTTGCTATCGAGCACAACATTCCTTTGTCTCAAAGTAAAGGTGGAACACTGTATTTAGAAGCAACTCTGGAGTCGAAGTTTAAGACCTCTTTTCTACTCGACACGGGTTCAAGTCTGCTTACCTTAAATCAGGCTACGTTTGATGCGCTGACTCGTAATAAAAAGTTAACTGCGACTAGAACGTCAGCGGCTAGAATGGCCAATGGCAAAATTCTCACGGTGTCGCAGTATCAACTCAACTCTGTACGCATTGGCAATACATGTGAAGTAGGGCCAGTAGAAGTGGCGGTGCTACCCAAAGGAAGCAATATTTTGGGTATTAACACCTTACTTCGCGTGGCGCCACTTACCATCACATCAAACTCTGTAACCCTATCAGGGTGTGAATAGTACGAAGGGTTATGTTTGCGGTGCTTCTGTTGTAAAAATGAGGTGTTTCCGTTTGTCTTTGAACACCACCCCTTTTTTTAATAGCGCGGCACTAAGTCGTTTTTGCCACGCTTTTTCTTCTGCTAGCGCAGCTGTAAGTGCTTGTTCACTTTCGAATTGAAAGCGCAGTAATAACGAGCTTGGAAACTGATGATACTCCACGTCAAACCAGCATTGCACCATACCGCTAAGCTCTTCCCGAGCCTTTGTTTCTAGGGTATCTGCAACATCAAATATAAGTGCCTGCTGCTTAAGCTGCACTGCTGAAAGCTTCTTCATTACATCTGCTTCTCTATGCTAATTTCAACACTTTCGGTAACGTCTGCTCCTTCTATGGTTAACCACATTTGCCCATCTTGAATAGTGACTTGAATTTGCATTGAACGCTGCACGGCGTTGGCGAGTGTTGTTGCAAGTGCCTCTGGCAAGGTAAACACCGAAAGGTTGCTTCGAGTTTGAAGTTTATTGCGTTCTTTTTTCCACCATGCGTCAAAACTATTGTCAGCGTAGGCGTAAATCATCATTTGCTGGCTTTGGTTACAGCCTTTTTTAATGCGTTGTTCTGAAGGCTGACCTAACTCTATCCATAATTCTATTTCGTCGGCAAAACTCTTTTGCCATAGATCTGGCTCATCATCGTCTGACAGCCCTTTGGTAAACTGCAATCTTTCGTGTGCATTGACGATAAAGGCAATAACGCGCAGCATCATGCGCTCGTCGTTTTCCGAAGGATGGCGAGCTATGGTTAGGTTATGGTCGTTGTAATAGTTACGATCCATATCTGTAATAGATATGTCCGCTTTAAATATGGTTGCTTTCAGTGCCATGGTATTCCTGCGTTAATTTCGACGCATTTTTATTATTTTTTAGCGATGCGCCAAAAATCTTCGGCTTATTAGTAAAGAGATCTTTGAATAACGCGTAGTCTATCAGGTACAGCATTATATAGCAGCGATTAAGCGACGCTTATTAGTGACTTGCGTAAGTGTTTTCTTAGATTACTAAAAAACGCTATGTGTTCCTCAATTTGACAATTTAATTGGGCTATCCACTTGGATAGCCTGAATGGCACCAATACCTTCACTATTCATTTAAATTGCACTAATTACATTTAATATTCTCGGGCTCCACATCATCATGGCAGCGGCAATAACCCCGATAAGTGTGATAAGTGTGCCGCTTGCCAACACCGCTGTACTTACCCACACTCGGGTTATACTTTGTTGTTTTTGTGCCAACAGCACTGCTTCTGCTATTAACATTGGCAATAAATAACAGGCGAATGACAAGAAAATATCCATAGGACCATCGATATTAGGCGTATTGCCATTGGGTCCTTGATTGACCATATACCATCCCATTAGATAAAGCCTGAAAGTCCACACACCGTTGACGAGAAGAAATGCATGCACTGCTACACGCTTGTGTAAATCGAAACGTTTTTGTAGCGCAAATCGCCATGCAAAAAATACTGCACAAATGATGAGGATGCCATTAAGCGAGGTGCCTAAAGAGGCTGAGATGTTTGTTTGCCCGCCTTTCGACCACTGCAGATAGAGCCCCGTAAGCGCACCAGTCAAACCCAGCAGCAGAAACACTCTTCCATTAATACGATGAAAGCGAGGGTACTTGCTGCGCAGCACTGGAATAAGTTGTAGTAAACCAAACATGGACAGATAAACGGCAGGCAAAACGTGTGCAAAAAAGATAAACAGGATATGCCCTGTTGCATGTTTTAAGTTGGGCGATGGACTGAAGTCCGTTACTGCCAAATCGTTAAATGCTGTCAACGTGTATATCGCCAATATGTATATTGCGAAGGCCCATTGACCTGCCAGCGCCACTACAAACCAGCTTTTTAATGTTATGTTTAACGCTTTTTTTGCGTTGGGTAAAACCCATATCGGGTGGCGTAAGATAGATTCACTCATTGCTGTTCCTTACCTAGTTCAAGTGAGTGAAGTGTGCGAAGAATAAGGGGAGAATTCGCGCCGAATTCGGAAATTGGCCTAACAAAATGCCGAAAAAGTGGCTTTAAACCGCCTTGTGCTCAAATCCATGTAATTAAATCCATTTGAGCCAAACTAAGTGAGAGCCAAGCTACCTGACATGCACCAGAGTCACAGTCCTGTGATCAATGATTCTGGTGCAAGAGTGGGGGGCTGATGCGTCGAAGTTTAAATGAAGTCGCTAGATATGGTGCTATGCCGTTTTCATCTGATGCAGCTGCTGTCGATATTGATTTGGCGTCAAACCTGTTGTTGCTTTAAATGCTCGGGTAAATGGGCCAACTGAGGCAAAGCCGCTTTCTAAACCAACCACTAACACCGTCCATTTTTGTTTATCTTCATCAGCCAATAGCGTTTGCGCATGCTGAATGCGAAGCGCGTTGACGTATTGATTAAAGTTTCGCGCCCTAAGGTTGTAGCGAAGGGCATTGCTTACCCTGTATTCCGGTACGCCAAGCTTTTGTGCAACATCGACGAGCCTCAGGTTTGATTGCAAATACAGTGCGTCATCGATAAGAAGCGCGTCAATTTGATTAGCAAGCAGACTTTCATCAACAGCGCCATTTGTTTGTGATGCTGTTGCAACTGAATGTGCTGTAGAGGCGACGGACGGTACAGAAGACGGCAATGTTTTGTTCGCGTGTTTTCGCGTTTTGTCATGCCATAGTATTTGCACTTGCGTGCTCGTGACGACAATCAGGGTAATGCACGCTATGGCCAGGTCTTTGGCTACAGGGGTATCGGCAAGTGCACCTTGTAGTACTTTGCTAAATGCTACAGCCCCGCCAAAGGTGGCTAGAAACAATATTCGCTGTGCTTTTTCGGTATGGTTTGCCTGTTTAAACCCCCGCACGCCTTCCCAAAAAGAAAGCACGAGAATAGAAGAAGACAGCAACACAGTGAATTCTCTTAAAACATGCCCCATTACACTTTGTTCATTGAAGGCAATGACACCACTGTTGCTCGCAAACAACATGCCTTGGTTAAGCATGATAAGCACGGCAATAGCGCCTGCGAATACTAAATGGGGAAGCCCGATGGCGCCACTTTTTCTAAATAGTGAACGAGATAACAGCCAGTAGCCATTGCAGGTAATGCATGCTCCCATGCCAATCAAATATTGATAAGGGCCGATGGTGCTACCTGATAGCGTTTTTGCAATCGACATGGCGACCGAGCCACAGAATATGGCAAAGAGAATGTGGGTCGCTCGTTTGTTCTTTACAACCAACTGGGCAAACATCAGCCAAAGGCATGTTAACAGCACGACAATTTGTAGGTTGTGTAACATCATCTTAATTGCACCCATAGCTCTCTAATTTCAGTGTAACCATGCTGAAAAAGCGCATCAAGCGAGAAGATGTTTCAAAATCTTTAGCTATCATCAACAGGCTTTTTTGACAAACTCTTTCGACACGCTATTGACCACGAACAAGCAGGTACTAACTGCAAGATAAAGCGTACGCTTGGCACATTAAGGGGCGCTATAAAAGATTAATCTGCACATTCACAAACCAAAAACTGTGCGGAGCATGAAATGACAAAAATATTATTGCGGTTAGTAGGAGGGGCAATGCTGGCGGGCGGGCTGTTAGTGCCCGCAAAAGCACAAGCCAATATTGATGTGTCTGCAGTTAATAAGTTGGTTGCCACTGATGTGAGTAAATTGACTTCTTCAGAGTTTGAATTGCAGTTTCTTTCAGAGAACGCGGGTGGGTTAGCATTGTTGCGCGGACGCTTTAAATCCGTCGATACGCTCAAACAGGCTTATACCTCAATCTCTGACAGCGATATGAAGGCTTACCAGCAATGCGCAGGAATACTAAATTCACTCAACCCCGCTTTCTCTTCTTTCAAAAAGCAGCTTACTGAAATTACTGGGGTACCGCTTCATGATGTAACGGCATACGGTGTAATTGGGGCGGGTAACACGGCGGCTACCGCTTCACCTCACGCGGTTGTGCTGGGCCTAGAAATGCTTTGCGGGTCGACAGCGTCAAACCTCGAGCAATCAGCAGACATTGAAAAAATACTTAAAAACTACCTGGCACATGAACTGGTGCACGTGACTCAATATCGTCTTACCACGCGTACCGATTTTCACTTCAACTTACTTGAAATGGCGTTGCTAGAGGGAACTGCCGACTATGTTGCTACATTGTTGCTTGATGAAGCTTTTGTGCTAGACGATGAACGTGTGGCATTTGGGCAACCTTTAGCCCCGTTACTGTTAGATACCTTTTCAAAAACCATGCATACCTTTGACTATGCGCCGTGGCTTTACACCCAGTCCCCTGAGCTTAATGAAGAGATAGCAATGCCAGTAGATATGGGCTACTGGGTTGGATACCAGCTTGCCTCTCGCTATATATCAAACGGCGGTACGTTAACGGCTTTGCTCACCCTCGAAGACGCAACGGCTATTTATACTCTGGCCGTTCAGTGAATTGCGGACGCTAAGTAAAAAATCACAAACGTTGAGCAAAAAAAGAGCGGTTTTGTTTGGCTACAGTGTTTGTACGACAAGGTAATAAGGTGAGAAAAATGCTTAACAACACAAATACATATTTAGTTATTGGCGCGACAGGTAAAACTGGCTCTCGTGTTTATCAAACGCTGTCCAACATGGGCCTTAACGTGAAAGGCGCGAGTCGTCATGGAGAAGTACACTTCGATTGGCAGGCGCCAGAAACGTGGGCCATATCATTGAATAACGTAGATGCAGTCTATTTGACTTACTATCCCGATTTAGCTATTCCCGAAGCGCCAGAAGATATTGCCAAGTTTTGCGCTTTAGCCAAAATTAAAGGCGTAAAACATATCACGCTTCTGTCAGGTAGAGGCGAACCAGCTGCACAGATTTGCGAAGAAATAGTGCAGACATCAGGGTTAAGCAACACAGTAGTAAGAGCAAGCTGGTTTAATCAAAATTTTAGCGAGGGAATGTTCAAGGCGTATATCGAGTCGGGCACCATCGCGCTGCCAGTGGGCCATGTGACAGAGCCTTTTGTTGATGTGGATGACATTTGCGATGTTGTGGTTGCTTCGCTACTTGATGATAAACACAACGGTGAGCTATATGAAGTAACAGGACCAGAGTTACTTAGCTTTCCTCAGCTTGCTGATACCTTTTCAACGGTGTTAGATAAACCCATTCGTTTCCAGCAAATATCGCTTGATAGTTTCGTCGACGGGCTTAGTGCTAATCAGGTCGACCCCAGTGCCATTGAAATGTTGTCCTATTTGTTTACCGTAGTACTCGATGGCAGAAATGAACACCTGACGGATGGGGTTTTCAGAGCGTTGGGTCGCCCGGCGAAACGTTTTAGCGACTTTGTACGAGACAACCACTCACAATTTGGAGTGTCTCATGCTTGAAGGAAATACGACGTCTGAATTAACCAATTGGGTAACGATAGCTGAAGCACTGCTGCAGCTATCAATGATCGTCATGATTGGTCTTTACTTTATTTTTAGCAACACCATCATGCGCGTCCTCGCTAAGGAGCATGACGGAGCCAGTGTTATGAATAAGATCAACTCTGCGATCCTAAACCCCGTGTTTCTGACATGCTTTTTTGTGTCAGGCTTAGCCAGTATGTACTTTGTTTATTTTGGAAGCGGTGCAAAAGCACTATCTGGCTTGTTTTTTTTCATGGGGACTACGGTCGTGACAGTGGTATTTAATGTTCCATTAAACAACAAGTTAAAAGCGGCACAAAAAGAGAGTATGGCGTCTGTATGGGCCGAATATTTGTCGAAATGGGTATTGTGGAACCACTGCAGAACGGCGGCGGGTATAGTTTCTGGATTTCTAATGTCGCTTTAATGCTATGCTCTTTTAAGGGCATTGCGGAGAACCAATTATGGGTTTCGATTACAAGGCACGGGTTAAAACCCCTATTCACGATGAGCCGATAGGCAAGTTACTCGATAGTTTGCGCATGGAAAGTGCTTTTTTCACGCAGTCGACGTTAAGTAAGCCCTGGGCCATGAGTATGCCGCCAATGCATAACTGCATGATGTTTCATATGGTGGTGGAAGGCTGTGCCTTTTTTCGCATTGGCGCTAGTTCAGTGAAGCTTGAGTCTGGCGATTTTATTTTGTTTCCAAAAGGTGAAGGCCACAACTTACATGATGGAGACTGTACCCACTTTACTCCACTTGGCGAATTGCCGATAAAAGCGGTCACAGAGCGTTTTGAGACCCTTGAATTTGGTGGCGGCGGAGAAACCACAGACATGGTATGTGGCGTGTTGTTGTTTCAACACCCTTTAGCCATAAAGCTACTTGGCGTGCTGCCTTCTTATATTCTCATTCGACAAAACAGCGCGCAGGCGGAAGCGCCTGCCACCAATGTGGTGAGCAATATCAGTCAATTACTGAAAGCGGAAACCAGTGGTGTGGGCATAGGCGCAGAAGCGGTTATTGCAAGGCTAGCTGATATCTTAGTCATCAGTGCCATGCGGCAACATTTAAACCAATTAGACGATGAACAAGTAGGGTGGTTGGGCGCATTAGAAGATGATCGAATAGGCCAAGCACTTAGCCTAATTCACGAAAGTCCAGAGCGTCATTGGGCGCTTGAAGAATTGGCACATAACGTAGGAATGTCACGCACCAGCTTTGCGCAGCAATTTAAACGGTTAGTGGGCAATACACCCATGGAGTATCTTGCAGAGTGGCGCATGTCGCTGGCCTATTCAAAGCTGCAGCTATCCAAAGACTCAATGCTGTCCATCGCGTTAGATATTGGTTATCAATCTGAAGCCGCGTTTTCACGGGCGTTTAAGAAAATCATTGGGAAAAGCCCCAACGAGGTGAGAAAGGCATACCAGCTAACGTCTTCATAAGCTGATATACCTTGTCTGCGACATCAGCCCTTGATGTCATTGGTTCCTACGGTGACCCGGCGTGTCGTTTGACGACTCTCCAGCAAACTATATTGCTGTTGTTTTATAGTATCGACAAACTGCCACTCGGCTGTTGCCTCCTGTGCTGTAAAGGTCATTACCAGATACCCTCGCTGAACCAGGTTCGTGTAGTCGAGTCCATCAACCAGCAGTTCGAGAACGCCTTCAAACTGAGCTGCGGCTTCAGGTGTTGCCTGATTTAGTCCAAAGATTGCTTCCAGTCCGGGTGATGATACCGATGAGGTCGCAAACTCAACGCCTGCCTTTACGCCCGGCGCAACAGGATTAGCTGCATCGGTAACCAAATTGTTTGCCCAAGCATTATGGGTGTCACCAGCTAGGACCACAAGGTTCTTATTGAAGGTAGCCGCAGTACCCAACAGCACTTCGCGTTCGTAAGCGTAGCCATCCCAGGCGTCTAGATTGTAAGGGATAACGGTTTCTATGCGCGCACGCTCTTGAGGAGTAACAGTAGGATCACTACCAGAAGACGTCCCTTAATGGTCGCCAGCTCACCAAACAGTACGTTGGCCTGTGCAATTAATGCAGATGTATCCTGCCCAGCGTTGACCAAGGCTTCAAGCTGTCCCAATACAACCATAATCTCCGCGGGTAGCAGCATTCGCCCCATCAAAACTTGCTGCCCCAACACTTGCCAGGTTGCGGACGATGAAATCATGCTATCGGTTAACCACCCCATCTGCTGCGACCCAAGCAATGCACGGTTGGGGTCAGTTACATCAGCAACAAAGCGATCTGCATCAATGCCATCCTGAGTGACATAGTCAGTTAGTATGAGCTGGCTGTCCCGTGCAATAATCCGCGTATCTAACATGTACAGACTCACCAGGTTGCCAAAATCGAACTGCCGATAAATGGTTTCTTGATCATCCGGTGCCACCGGACGAATTGGCATCCATTCAAAGTAGGCCTGGAGCGCAGCCATTTTACGTGCTTCATAGTCACCTTCGCCGTCATCATGATTTTGCGCGCCATCGCGGTAAGCGTCGTTGGCGACTTCATGATCATCCCATACGGTTATAAAGGCGGCTTTCTGATGCAGCGACTGTAAATCAGGATCGCTTCGATAGAGCGCATAACGCTTTCGATAATCATCGAGAGAAATCGTCTCTACATCATTATCAGCGGGAATAGTTCGTCCGAGTGCTTCAGCATCTTCCGTTGCATAACCACCATTTTCATACTCGTAGATGTAATCCCCTAAATGCACGACCGCATCAAGGTCATCACGTTTAGCCGCTTCAGCATAGACATGGAAGTAACCAGCGGGATAATTAGAGCAAGAGAACACCGCGAGTTTTACCTGTTCAACTGAACCATGAGGCAAGGTTTTAAACTGGCCAACAGGCGACACCGTTGCACCAGCGCTGAAACGATAGTAGTAGGTCATCCCAGCATCTAACTGCTGGGCATCGACTTTGAGGATAAAGTCGTTCACTGCAACTACAGGCGATGCACCGTTACGTACGATATTGGTAAAGTTAGCATCAGTTGCAATTTCCCAGACAACGGCCACGGCAATTACACCAGCATCCCTTGGCGTTGCGCGGGTCCAGATAATCGCGCTTGACGGTGTGGGATCTCCACTGGCGACACCGTGTGTAAAATCGGCTTCTGGGGGCACGTAGGGGTCTTGGTTGGGGCCATTGTCGCTGCTATCTGAAAAACAGCCTGACAGACCCGTCGACACAACAACGGTTCCGAAACCTGCCATAGAGCCTTTAAGAAAGCTTCGTCTTGTTAGTTTCATAGCATACCTTTTTTATTGTTATTTCCATGTTTTTTCGTTTCATATAGCAAAGTACCCGTCACACAGAGAACCACTACTTCGCAACGCCTATTAACACCTTCAAATGCTGCGATTGGTGAGGTGTATAATCGAGGTGCTTTCAGCAAAATAGTCGGTGAATACACTCGCTTGTATGGCAAAGATTAATTGTTCCCTGTTAATGGCTAGGGTAGCCAAATAGCACTCTTAATTTTTCTTTTAGAGAGTTTGATGCTTTGAGCTTTTGCTTCATCACCGAGAGCTGCTTAAAATTTGTGCTCACAGGGTTGTCTTTTGGCAGTTCGCCAATAATTCCATACTTGATGATTAGGGATTTATCTTCTGGCGCAAAGGTACCAAACAACTTATCCCAGATAATTAACACGCCCGCGTAGTTTTTATCGATGTAGGGCTTGTTAGTTGCGTGATGAATACGATGATGAGTTGGCGTATTGAAAATGCTTTCAAACCAGCCTAGATTGCCGATAGTCTGAGTGTGCACAAAAAACTGATAAGCTAAGTTAATTGCCACAATGGCAAAGACTAAACTTGGCGAGAAACCAACCAAGATCATCGGTAACCAAAATAGCCACATACCCACAATCGGATACAATACACTTTGCCTAAAAGCGGTAGTAAAGTTCATATGTGTCGAACTATGATGCACCACATGGGCAAGCCAAAACCAATGAATGTTATGTGATGCTCGATGAAACCAATAATACAGAAAATCTTGTAAAATAAAGCCGACAAACAAGGACACAGCCGTAAGCTTGATATCAAACAATGCAAATTGATGGAGCCAGTTAAACATCGGCATGAGCAACAGTAAAAAAATCGCATCAGATCCTTGATGCAAAAGCGCAAGTGCGGTGTTGTTAATGCTGTCTTTTATATCGTAATGCTTACGTGCCTTGATAAACTCTACAGCAACACAAAAAATAAAAATTGGGCTCAACCCCAACAAAATTAGCTCAGCGGAGATCATACATAGCTCCTAATTTCGCTAAGCATTTGCGAATGTCATTAGAAAGTAACTTGCGCAAAACAAAGCTCGGCAAATACCAAGGTGATTGGCATTTAATGGTGTAATTAACCGTTGTAGCGTGATGTTGGGCCTGAAACGAAATAACTCCTAAATGATGCTTTACCGGAAAATTATTTATGACCCGATAGCGAATTTCCTGGGGTGTTGCGGCAATTATTTCTTCTAAAAACGACACGCCAAGAATAGATACTTGCCTGACACAGCCTTTACCACCTTTAGGTTCATTACTATTTTGCTCTTTCACCACGTCAAATTTTGCATTAAATAATTGATGTAAGTTGTGGTGATCAGTCAACGTAGTAAAAAGTTGTTCTGGCGTTGCCCCTATCGTTTTTTGATAACTAACTGAAATCATAACACTGCTGTTTATTTGCGACTTATCGCAGCTTAATTTGACTTTGTATCTTTATCTTGCGCTAATACGTCATGAGTTTTGTTATTTTGCGACAGTGTTATGGCCTCAGTTTCGATTGCATATTTACACAGTGTTTCGAGTTATCTAAATGAACTCGATATAACGCCTCCAGCAAGCAACTATGTTGAAAATGCTGGGCGTATAGCAATGGAAGACTACATTAATTTACTTAATTTAGGCGCTGAGTTGAGTGGACAAAGCTTATTCGGTTTTGAGCTAGGTAAGCGTATTCAGGCAAAAGATTATGGAGTATTAGGATATCTCGTTGAAAGTTGTGAAAACCTCTCGCAAGCAATTGATGCACTAATACGCTTTGACTCGCTGGTGGCAGATATTGGGGATACACATGTTCATCCTTTGGCGAATCAAGTTAAGCTTGATTGGGTTCCAAAGAGCACCAACTGCAAACAAATGGTGCTGCGAAATACCACAGCATGGGTTGAAACCGTACGAAAAATTTTAGGTGAATCGTATAGGCCTGACGAAATCACTTTTGCTTTTGAATTAACGTCTGATGAGCTAACACTCCTAACCGATTGGTTTAGCTGTAACGTGATCGTTCGTGCCAAAACGAACAGCATTATTTTTTCAAAAGCGTTACTGTCTATCCCCTTTACAAGTGAAAATAGAGCGATGTTTAGGGCGTTAATTGAAGTAACAGAGAATGAGTTACAAGCACGCACTACGCACAGAGATATTAAAGAACAGGTAACCTTGTTGTTAAAAGCAAAAGCGACTCTACGCCAGTGCAATCAAACTCGTATCGCGGCGGCACTTTTTGTTAGCCCAAGAACTCTTCAGCGGAAATTAAAACAACAAGATGTCTCATTTATGGAGTTACTAAACCTAGAGCGTCAATCGCGAGTTGATTTCTTGCTCACCCAATACAGTATTGCTGAAACCGCGCTTGAGTTAGGTTTTCAAGAGCAGTCTTCATTTACTCATGCCTTTAAAAAGTGGCGTGGCATTACGCCACTTAGATATCAGCAGTCGTTGCGTTAAACGTAAAGGGTATATTGCAGGTTAAATAGCAACTCATCCACCTTCGTTATCGCGCTCATTTGCTCAGACGAGCTATCACTTCTTTCATTGCTTTGTCATTTGCGGCAACGAGTGGGCCTTGCTGCACAAAAGTTTCATTAAGCGGTGTCGCCGACACCACAGCAAACTGAGTAGGTTCACCTTGCGCGTTTAAAAATTCTGCGTCAAGCGTGTGCTCATTCGCTTCAAGGGTTATAGATTCACCTTTAGCAAGAGCGATTTCAGCGCCATTGATGTGTATTGTCAGCGCGCCAGATACCGCGTAAATCCAGCTATTACTTTGTGCCTTTGCGTGATAGCCAAAACGCCCTGACTCTAACAGTTTGCCGTCTAATATGGTCATTGGCACGCTAGGGGAAACCGCGCTTTGTAAATGCAGGTATTCTCCTAACACTACTCTTACTCTGGCACTGTCTTTTGTGATAACTGGCATGTCACTGGCTTTAACATGCATGGTTTCGGGGGCGTCGTTTTTTTGCGCGTTTGGGATGTTTACAAACATCTGTAAACCGTGTGCAGTCCCACCTTCGCGCGGGCGTTCGTCGTGAACTGCGCTAGCGCCTGATTTTAACCAATAAAGATCACCAGGCAACATATCAAAGTCATTGCCTAATGAATCGGTATTGTGGAATTTACCCTGGCTATCTTCAAATAATAGGGTTACGGCTGAGAGTCCCGCGTGTGGATGTGCACCGAACGTGGGTGCGTGCATGTGATAGTGATCAACCATAATAAGCGGGTCAAAGCCCGATTGAAACGCGTGATGTCTAAATGACAGGGCGTTAAAGCCTTGCCCCACGCTAAAAGGCGTACCTGCAACAGGTTGGCTTACATTGCTGTTCATAACTAGTGGATTGTTGTTACCTTCTGTAGTGCGCATCATATTGCCCTCGTTTAATGTCTACGCATTAACAATAGTGGTGTTTATTGTTTTAAAAAATAGTCAAAAAATGAAAATACTGTTCTAATATTGAAACAATGGTGATGGCATAAATGTGGCAAGTACTTGGCAAAAACATGGCGCTAGTGTATGGCGGTTGGGTTTGATGGATGATCGATTTAAACGACTATATCTATTTCGTTTACGTGGTAGAAAGTAAGGGCTTTTCCCAAGCCGCACAGCGCATGGGCGCGCCAAAATCGAAAGTAAGCAGGCACATCAAGCGCTTAGAAGAGAGGTTGGAGACAAAGCTTATACAGCGCACCACAAGGCAGTTTGCCGTGACCGCGGAAGGCCGAGCGTTTTATAGCGAGGCCAAAAAAGTGATGCACGCCATGGAGTCGGCAGAAAACGTTTTTAATAATCAATCTGAGGAACTCAGAGGCACTATCAACGTAAGCAGCTCGTTTGGTGTGTCGACCTTTTTGCTTTCACATATCATTAATGAGTTTATGGCCCTGCATCCACATGTGGATATTTGTCAGCATGCGTCAAACGACTATGTTGACTTAATCTCTACAGGCTTGGATATCGCGGTACGGGGCCATGTAGAAAATTTACCTGACTCATCATTAATTCAAAAGTCGCTGGCTACCGTTCAGTGGAGCTTGTTTGCAAGCCCACAATTTTTATCTCAAGTATCGTCTATTGTGCAGCCGTCTGACTTACGCGGTGTTAGAGCGCTTAGCTTTGGTTGGAAAAATCAAAAGCGTGAGTGGTCGTTACGCAAAGCATCAGGCGAAAAGGAAGACGTATTATACAGTCCACGCTTGATATCAGACGATATGAATACGCTTAAAATGGTATGTAAACAAGGCCGTGGGGTGGTGTCGCTACCTGCGTATATTTGTCAGCGTGATATAGAAGAAGGAACGCTGACGAACGTGCTACCACAGTGGTACACACAACGGGCGTCCCTTTCAATTTTATTGCCTTCTCGCACCTAGGTGTTGCAAAGCAAGTGTCTGCATTTATTGCATTTTTGCAGTCTCGGGCAAGCACACTGGTTAACATAAAATAATTAGCGTTAAATGATTAGCGTTTAAACAATTAACGTTTAAACAGCCATACTACCGCCTGTTCAAATTCATCAGTCCAAAACGCTTCGTTATGCTCTTGGTTTTCGACCACATGGGAAAACAGGTTGGCTTTTGTTAGCCCTTTGTCGGTGAGCTCCTCGGTCATGCGAATGGCATAAGGCACCATAGACTCACCTTCTTTTCCGCCCACAGTAATGAAAAAACGGTTTTCGTTAGGGATAACTGCATCATCAGTGAAGGTGAAAACGTCTTTACTAAACCAGTAAGAAGGAGAAAATATGCCCGCTTTACCAAAGATGCCAGGATGTTTTAGTGCCGCATAATGCGTCATTAAGCCGCCCATCGAACTGCCTATCATGGCGGTGTTTTGGGCATCGGTAAGTGTACGATAGGTGTTATCAATGTAAGGTTTAACGGTGTTGGTGATAAACGCCAAGTACTGGGCACCTTCGGCATTTCCAAAGCGCTTGTGTGGCCATGGGGAAAGCTCATTCATTCGATGCTCGCCGCCGTTATCAATGCCTACTACAATAAAATTAAGGTTCTGGGATGCTGAGAGTTTATTTAGCGTTTCATCCACATGCCACTCACCAGCGTAAGAGGTTTTATCGTCAAAAAGGTTTTGCCCATCGTGCATATAAATAACGGGGTAGCGTGCGTGACTTTGTTGATAGTTGGGCGGTAAATAAATACGAACTTTTCTTTCGCGGCCCAAGCTTTCAATAGTGAATGTCTTCTCTATGATTGCTGTGTTGCTTGCTGTCCCTGACGCTGGTAAATCAGACGCCTCAATTCCAGAGGCCGATTGAGACACTGATAGAGGCGTAACATCAGCACTCGCATTGCCTGCAAATATAAAAAATGCCGCGGCGGCAAGGCGGAAACCTTTGTAAATGGGCATTGCGCGGCGCTGGTAGGCACCGCTTGACAAACCTAGTGGCAGTTCGTGATTTAGCACTGACTTTTTCATTCCTTTTTACGCTTTTTATGAACATCCTTGTTCGAGTGTAACCTATTTAGTGAGGGCTTGCTCAGCTAAGCGATAGGGTAATCACAAGTCGCAGTGGTCCTCCTGAACTAAAGCTATCTAGGCTATTAAATGGATAACAGGTCACCAGATACACATAAAAGCCGCTAGTTGCGACAGGTAGAGGCCCTTTGCTGGAGTCGTAGACTTGCTTATCTGCCACGCGATAGGGCAACCATCTGCCATCAAGTAACTGTAGCTGCATCATATCACCCAGCTCCACGTGTTTAAGAAAAGCGAAATGTGTGTCCTTATGACCACCAATGACAGTAATGCCTTTTCCTAATAAGGCGGAATCTGAATGGCGGCCAGGACCAAAGGCTAGTGCGTTGCCTTGTGCGCCTTCCAATATGTACAGGTCAGTTTCACTATTTGGATGCATTAACCTTCCAACTGGCCAGGTATCTGCCCACGTCCACGGTTTCTCTATGGTTTGCGAGTCTATGCTGTCTTGCCATGCATTCTTTATTAAGATTTGAGCAAGTTCAGCCTTGACGCTTATCCAAAGCGCCTGGCCAAAACTTAACGCCGATACACCTATTAGCAAAATGGCGATATAACGTTTAATCATGTCGCATTTCTCGTTTTTGTCTTGCGTGTTTTTGACGTTGTCGGGAGGCGCGTTATTAGCATAAAACCCTTTAAACTCAAATAAGCAACCAGAGCAAGAATGCCAACAAATAAGTGTGCGTTTATACTCAAGCAGCAGTTTGTGGAAAACTCACCGCGCGCATTTGCATTCCCTCTGGCATAGCATTTTTCAGCACTTCCGAGGTTGCAGTATGGTTTTTGGGGCGAGAGATACGCTCTTCTATAGCAACAAAGCTCGTATAGGCGGTTATTAACTTATGGGGAAGTGCGACGTTTAGAATGTCTTTTTTCACTAGTGCCTCGTCTCTTCCCAACATTTTTTCATCCATCAGTGCCGCCACTTTTTTGCGAGCCCATGCTGTGGCTACTCCTTTGTGTTCAGTTTTTGATGTGGTAATTGGCGGGATGGAAATAGCACGAGACCACGGGTAAGTGTTCCCGTCATTTCCTTTGATATTACCGGATAGGGTTATTTCACCACTAAGCGGGACATTTCGCGGGGCATCTTGCACAGCTTTAAGGTTGATGAGAAGTGGCTCGGCAGCGTATAAGTCGGGCACGCGTTTTGGAAATATCTCAGCCGACTGCTGCAAATGCGGGGGAAGGGTAAGCGTTAGGTTTCGAAGTACAGGGCTTTCGAGCTTGTGAAAGAGGCGCTGCATTTCGTATTGAATATCGTCGCTATCTCCAACAAACACATAACTTCCTTTTCCAAACTGCGCGGCCCGTGTCATAAAGTAACTGTTAGGCGCACTGCCAATACCTACCGTAAATAGTCGCGCAGACCCAAGGTCTTGTTTAATCTGGGCAAATAACGATGCCTCGTTGCCAACAGCACCGTCGGTAATAAACACAACCTGCCTTAGATAGTTTTCATCGGATGGAGCGTTAAGGGCTTCCTTGAGCGCGCCCGCCATTTCCGTACCGCCATTGGCAGACAAACGTGAAACAAAGCCAGACGCGTAGCGTTTGTGTTGAAGGTCGGCAGGCTGAGCGCGTTGAAAAAGCAGTGAGTAGTTACTATTAAACGCAATGACATTGAATTTGTCTTTTGCATCTAAACGTTCGATTGCCATTAGCAAACTAGACTTAGCATCTTCTATTGGTCTTCCGCCCATAGAGCCTGAGGTATCGATAACAAAAGTGACATCGCGAGCAAAGTCATGCTGCGCCGATGCGCTAACTTGGGGAGGCATCAGCATCACCATGGCATAGTCACTATCTTCAAACCTTTCCGTAAACGCTGCAGCACGCGGAGTGACCGCAGGAGCGACACGCCATAAAAGTAAGATGTCTTGGTTCGTGCGCGTTTGATTGTTGCGCAAGCTAATTGTTGTTACACCTGCATTATCTTGTCGCGTTATATCGTGGTAGCGGCTGTCGATTCGCTCGATTGGAATGCCAATATCTAACGACGCATTGAACGACAAGTGATGGGTGTTGCGAGCATTGTCAGCGTCAAACATAAAAGGGGTTATTTGGTCGGCGTCAGGCACTTCGATGGTGGGCATTGCCCAGCCACTCGATAAGGCTGACATGCTTTCACTTTCCTTTAATTCACTTGCTTCTAATTCATTTAATGATACCTGCTGTAGAACACTGCCAGGGATATAGCGAGGCGTTAGCGTAGTCGGCAAGTGAAAAGAGAACTCACCGTCTCGGTAGCTGACCTCCTGTATGTACTTAAGGGTAATTGTGACGCTCTCATTCGGGGCAATGTTAGCAATGCGCTGGGTAAAAAGGTTAGGCCGCTGCTGCTCAGTCAAACTCGCCTTTTTTCCTGCTTTAAGTGCGCTTTCATAAGCTTTCTTCGCTTCGGCCCTTGGCTTTATATGGCCACGAATGACACGTTCGCCAATTACCATTTCCATATCATTTACGGCGGCTTTCTCGTTCAGTGGAAAGGTATAAATGGCATGTTTCCACGTATCACTATTGTTGGTGAAAACTTGCTTATACGTGACATGCGCTATCATGCCATTGACCGAGAGTTTGATATCGGTGTGCAGTAACAGGGCTTGCGAACTGCTTCCATCATCGTTTTGCATAAGCAGTTCACCTGCGTCAGCCCGCGCGACAGGGCTTAATAGCACGCCTAACAAGAAGCACAGCAACCCCACTAAGAACAATGTGATATGTGGCGTAGTGTTTTTTTTTCTTGGTTGGTTGAACCAAGGTTTTTGCTCGCGGTACGGATCAAAGATTTCTCGTTTTGGGGTTTTTGAAAATAACATGGGATATCACAGTGTAAGCAAAGGGTATTGCTATTAACGCCAATAAATAAGGCGCTATGCGGTGATAACTTATGGCAAGGTGGTGGAGAATTATGTCGAAGAAAGGTTTTCGAGTTGGGTTACAAGTTCACTGAATTTGGTTCTACCCACAGGCACACTCGCACCTGATTTAAGATGAGCTATATATTTAGCGCCTGATTTTTGTGAAACGTTTGATACTTCGTGCAATGAAATAGCGTAAGAACGATGCACTCTTACAAAGGTGTTTGGCAATATCTGCATAAGTTTATCGAGATGTTTATCATGTAAGATAACGTCACCGTTTTGCATTGTGATTTCGCTGTAGTGCCCAGCTGCTTGCACAAATTGAATGTCGTTAATATTGATAAAGTGAACGCTGTTTTGTTTCTTGTATGAAAGTTGCTTGCATTGCCCTTTATAGTTTTTGTCTGTATAGCGCTTAAGCGCTTTATCGATGCGCTCTTGAGTAAAGGGTTTTCCGACAAAGTCCAATACACCTAGCTCGAAGGCTTCAAGTGCTCGGTCTGTGTTAGCAGACACAACGATAGTATGAAACGGCTGCGCAAGCTGCTCATTCAGTAAGGTGAAGCCATCTTTGCCATGAAGATTTAAATCGAGAAACAATATATCAGCAGGCTGGGTCGCTAAATTGTCTTGTGCATCGTCTAGGTTACTAAATTGACGAATTGTGGCCTTGTTTTGCGTACTCTCGCTTATAAATCGACGAAGCCGCCTTGCAACCATAGGTTCGTCTTCTACCAGTACAATTTGCATTAGAGTTCTGCCTTTTGGTTGGTATCTATTTCACTTCCTGCCGGAAGGCTGATTACTACTGACCATGCATCGGGCCTGACGATTTCCTCAAATTCCCAAGCGTCTGAATACGCTTCGCGAAGTCTGGCCTTGATATACTTGTTCCCTACACCGGTATTTAGGCCTCGAGTGCTAGGGCTGCTATTACCTTCACCATGTTCATTTGTAAGAGTGCTGCGCTTTGATGTAAATGTATAGGTTGCCATTTTTTTACTATTGTCCGCTGTACTAGTGTTCACCTTGCATGACAACGCAAATGTGTAGGCTTGAGAGTCGTAATAATTATGGCTAAATGCATTTTCAATAAGCGTTAGTATGATGCCGGGTGGAATAGAGTGCTGCGGGTCCACATCGATGGTCTCCAATGTGAAAGTGGCGTCGAAGCGATAGCCCATTATTTTTAGGTGAGTTTCACATAGGGCCAGTTCTTGGGCGAGTGTTACGAGCGATTGGCTGCTTAGCTGCGCCATCTGTCGAAATTCTTGAGCTAACGCTTGAATAAAAATCACAGCTTCTTTTGGAGCAGTGTCTACCCATTCTTCAATTGCCGTTAGCGTGTTTAAAATAAAATGGGGCTGAAGCTGCTTTTTGACAAGCTCCAGCTCGAGCCTTTGGGTCGTTAACATAGATTGCGTTAGCGCTTTTTGGCGTTCAGTCTGCGTTTGATTGAGCACCATAAGCATTAATAAGGCTAGGCCTATGAACGACACAAAAAAGTACTGATCCATAAAGGAATAGCGGCTCAGCAGTACCGGTGATACAAATATCATTAACCCTGTTGTCATGATCCACGCATGCTGCTTTTTAGCAATTAAGCTGGCTACACAAACAATGAAGCTGCTTGCTAGCCCAACACTGAATAAGATAAAACTGCGATAATCATAGCCCCCGACAAAAAGCATAACCGCACCACAAGACAGAGCAATTATCGCAAGACAAATCAGGGATATGCGCTTGCTAAAACCAAATAAGGCAACAAAAAACATAGGCAGCAGAAGGCTTATGGCTAATGTTAGCCACAATACAACTTCCATTCTAAACACGTGCCATTGATAGGTATAGCCAAAAAGCCCTCTCCAAGATTCAGCAACAATGAGGCACATTAGTGCCACACTCAGTCCACTAAACCACAGGTAACTGACATTTTTAAGCGAGGAGAAATACACCATAAATGAGTACAGAGATACGAGCAGTAAGGCA
Source organism: Alteromonas gracilis (assembly GCF_036870955.2). Taxonomy (GTDB): domain Bacteria; phylum Pseudomonadota; class Gammaproteobacteria; order Enterobacterales; family Alteromonadaceae; genus Alteromonas; species Alteromonas gracilis_A. The sequence continues at coordinate 3,222,236 of NZ_CP145482.2, read as the reverse complement.
CTTAGCATCATCATAGGTAGGCGCACTCGCTCTTCGTTAATGTTGACGAGGCGAACATACTGATCGGCTAATACCCAGACACCACTATAAGACAGGTTTTTGGGCCGATGCTGGCTGCTAAAACGCATCATAACCGTATTGGTGCCAGGCTGAATGAGATGCGGTGGAAGCAAAAAGACACTGTCGATGTCTCCGGGTATTTCTTCATAACCAGCATGAGCGGGTTGGCCGTTTGAACCGATGAATTCTTGGTTAAAATAGACGGTATATGCACCAAGTACCGAAATTAACAAACCAGTTGCGTCCATAGGTTGTGACATAGGGTCATCTATATTGGTTATTTTCGCACCTGCGTCTTCCAGCGGATTATCAAAGTCCAATGTGAATTTTAACCAAATGGGGGTGTCAGATAACGCGAGACTCTTTATGGATTGGGCTTGCCAGTTTGCACTGTCAGACGGTAAAGCGGTTTGATCTGATTGCAATACAAAAAACGAAGAGGGCTCAACAAGCGTCTGCAGTGCTGGTTTGTGCATAAGTACGAGGCCCCAAATGACAAACGCCATGAGTGCTAAATAAAACCAGTTAACTATTCGCACAAAAAGGGATACCTATGGGTTTTAGTGTCGTGGAGCGCGACAACATTCTATAAAACAAAAAACGTACTAACAGATGGCTACCTTACACAGTTTTCTTGCGCTATTGAAGCGTCCTTGGTGCCGTTGGGGATGTCTGGATGCCGTTTGGGAATTGATGACAAAATCGCTGTGTACTTCTGGTTAAGGTATGAACTACTTTACGAGGAGATACAACGATGACACTCATTAAAACGCTAGTTTTTGGTGCAACCTTCGCACTTTCAGGTTTTCAAATAGCCGCAATTAACCATGCTGCTGCTGAGGAGTCAGCTTTAGCGTCACCATCAGGTTTACATATTACTCAAGATAAGCTCGATAAGCTGTTAAAAGAACATAAACTCCCTGGCGTGAGTCTAGCGGTTATCGACAATTATGAGGTGGTACTTAAGGCAACAAGTGGCGAAAAGCGTTTCGGTTCTGGTGAACTAATTGACGATGATACGGCCTTTTCTACCGCGTCAATTTCTAAACCGGTAACCGCATTGCTGGTGGCCATGTTGGAAGAGCAGGGAAGGTTATCTATCGATGATCCTGTTGCCAAATATCTTAAGCGCTGGACTTTGAATACCAATGACTTTCCAGAGCCTGACGCCATTACGTTTCGACGCTTGTTGAGTCATACCGCAGGGACAACGCAAGGCGGGTTTGCCGATTATTATGACGGTGACGATGTACCAACGGCGATAGATAGTCTAAACGGCGTAAAGGTTCCACGCTATGACAAACCCATTAGCTTGAAGTTCGAGCCAGGTACTAGTTGGGAGTATAGCGGCGGTGGCTATGTCATCGTACAAATTGCGCTTGAGGATCTAACGGGAAAGTCGTTGCCTGAACTTGCTGAGTCCATGTTGTTCAAGCCGCTAGGTATGACTCGAACAACCATGTATCAGCCTAACCACAAGGCGTTTCTTACCAATGTAGCCAATGTTCATCACAATGACTTAACGGTGATAGGTGCAGGGTTGCCAATATGTCCACAAATAGCGCCGTCGGGAATGTGGAGTACGCCGAGTGATATGGCAACCTTAATCATCGAAATGCAAAAAGCATTAGCTGGTAAGCAAACCAATGTCATTACTCAGAATGTAGCTAAAGCAACAACACAAATTCAAACGTTACATACCACAGGCGGTTGGGGCTTAGGCTGGATGCGAGTTGAGGCAAAAGGCAATATAGACTGGTTCTCTCATGGCGGTTCTAATACAGGCACGGGAGGTCATATCATGGGGTCGATGGAAGGGGGCGTGGCATTGCAATATTCGGTAATGGCGGAAACCCGTCGCGTATACCCGTTATTGAAACCCTAACAGCAGATGTATTGGCTCAATTGAATTGGGAAAAACCTATTACGCCAGCAGACAGTCAGCAGGCATTGAAGGCGCGACAGGCTATGGTGGGGACGTATGACCTAATATTTGACCAAAAGCTGTCAATTGAAGAGCAGGATGGAAAGCTCATCTACAATGGTCGCCTAATGCTTTGGAGCGACAAGACCCAAGGTGAGTTAGTGCATGTCGGCAACGGTAAATATGCCGCAGACGGGTATGCTAATTTATTGAGTATTGAGGTACTTGGAGACAAAAAACGTATTGTGGTAAGCCGAGAAGGCAGCGACGAAATTTCATATTTCCCAATGTCTTCAGCGCCAAAGTAATAACTAAGCGCTCCTTTTAAATCATTCGCTATTTTTGGCGCCGAGTTCTTACTCGGCATTTTTTATTTATTTTTAATAATCCAAAGACGTTTTATCAAAAAAGTCCGCTATGATTAAATAATGTGCAGCGGTTTTTATAAGGTTATGATGGAAGGGAGTGGATTGATGCATTTGTGCAAAGGAACCCTTACATGACAGAGTTTTACAGTGTGCTAATGACAATGAACGCAGTGTGCGCCATTAGTATTTTGCTGTCGGGTATAGACAAACAACGACCTTATTTTGTAGTACTGGCCTTACTTAACGTCATCCTCTTTTTATTCCACTGGTGCTCATTGTCATTGCACAGTGCTACTAGCGTCGATGACGCCGTGTTCATTAGCAAGCTGCACCTTTTGTGTATTATCTTAGGCCATCCGTTTTTAATTCTTGTATTGGGCTTATGGACTAGGTTTAAGTATGTCAATGCGCTCTTCTACACGTGGTGTCTGCTTTCACTACCGTTGCTTTTTATCAATATATTCTCAGACTTTTCTATTCGCTACGGTGAAAATGTCGAGCTCGTCTCCTACCAGACAGTCTTTGGAGATTATGCCTCGGTTTTAAAAGGTGAAGGGGGAGCTTACTTTCCACTTATTCATTTGAGCTACGGTTTGTCTTCTCTATTTATGATGTACTGCGTAGTTCGCTTTTTTAAGCAAAAGCAAACGTATTTGTTTGGAGCCTTACTGCTTACTATTGCCCTTCAATTTGGATCCAGTGTTGTGGGCTTTCAAATAGATCAGCAAAACCTGAATTGGGTCTATGTGGGCGGCGTGCCTTCTACTGTATTGTCTTTACTTGTTCTAGGCATGATAAGCCGTGGGTTCAAAGAAAAATCGAATGAATTAGTAAAGGAGTTTGAACAAAAAAGTGCGCTTCAGCATGTGTTTGCTGAGCTTGCACAGATATCCAATGAAGATGGGCAGCATGCGTTTTATGAAGAAAGTGTAGAGCTATTAACCCGCTATACCAAAGCTGACTATGTGCTGTTTGGTTTGGTCGACGCCAACGATGACCAAAAGATTGTGACCAAGGTTGCCTTTAAGGGTGGAGTTCGAATAGAAAACTTTGCTTACGATAGAAAAGGTACACCTTGCGAAAACGTCTTATCTATTGATGCCTGCGTGCATCAATCTCATGTCGCTGACGATTATCCTGATGACGCATTTTTGCGTGAAGAAGGCATTGAAGCCTATATTGGATACCCTATTGTCGGAAGCAAGCAGTGCACGATTGGCGTTCTGGTATTACTTTATAAAACGCCGCTACAAAACGATGCCACTGTTAAAACGGTTACCGATGTATTTGCCACAAGAATCAGCGCTGAGATTAGACGGCAAATACTTCAAGATGAATTAAGGGCAACGGCCTACATTGACTATTTAACGCGTTTGCCTAACCGCATCAAGCTACTGAGGTTTATCAATAACATCCGTTCGCGTTTTTACACCGACCATAATCAAGCGCTACTCATGCTATTTGATATTGACCACTTCGGTGAGGTAAATCGCAAATATGGCTACGACGTGGGCGACAGAGTATTGAAGGTGTTGGGTGACAGATTACAAAGCTACTCAAATGAGGGGGTTTTTATTTCACGCTGCGGCGGGGATGAGTTTGCCGTTGTGATACCTGACATAAAAGCTGATATTGCTAAAGTTACCAACGTTCACTGGACCGCTATTCAAGCTATTGTCAGCAAAACGTGCGAAATAGGTAATAGAAGAATAAACATAAATTGCACGATGGGAGCCGTTGTATTTCCGTCCCAATTGGATTCCAGTTTTGACGTTATTGGCGCGGCAGAGCAGGCAATGATGGTGTCAAAAGAGCAAGGTCGAGGCCGCTTTTCTTTCTTTGACCCAGCCTTGCTTATGGATGTAGAGCATGCCCGTGAGCTTGAGGCTGATTTATTGGCGGCATTACAAAGCGAAGACGGTCTCGATGTTTTCTATCAACCTAAAGTGAATCGCGACGGCGACATTGTTGGCGCTGAAGCACTGGTACGCTGGTTTAGTAAAAAGCGAGGCTTCGTTTCTCCCGCTGAGTTTATTCCGGTGGCAGAAGAAACCGGCGTCATCCACATGCTAGGGAAGTGGGTGGTAGAGCGCGTACTTGATGATATGGCAAGATGGCAATCTACAGGGTTGAACGTAGTGCCAGTAGCCATTAATGCCACGGCATCTCAATTTGAAGACAGTGAATTTATTCAGCACCTAATGACGTCAATTGAGTCGCGCGAAATATCACCTAGTCTCATTGAACTTGAACTTACTGAGTCTGGCTTGTTAACTGAGCGCCATAAAGCCATTGCGACGTTGAATGCGCTTAGAAGTTTTGGCATTGCGGTGGCGCTAGATGATTTTGGGACTGGCTATTCATCGCTTTCGTACCTTAGCGAGTTGCCGTTGGATGTACTTAAAATTGATAAATCATTTGTAGATGGTCTTCATGACGAACGCAATAGAGAACTGGTGAAATCAATAATTGCGATAAGTAAGGCAATGGATTTAACGAACGTTGCTGAAGGAACAGAAACGCTTGAGCAAGTCGAACTAATGGCATCTTATGGATGCACACTATTTCAAGGGTATTACTTCAGTAAACCGTTAGCTAAAAAAGACTTTGAAGCATGGCTGTCAGGCGCTGCATAAATTCAATAGCGCCCAAGATCTATGTTTTCTAATTATGTCGTTACCTTGATAAAACAAGGTTTGTCTCCTTTAACGTCATTGATCCTTCCGCCTGATGATGACAGTTTTCATCGTCGTCGCTTCGTTGATGAGCGTTCCGCATTGGCGTGGGCGCATAAATTCGTTCAAGATTTTGAGCAAGAACTCACAAGTCCCTAGGTTTATTGTCCGCAACAACTGCGTCACGTTCTCCCATAAGTTTATCATCACCTATGGTGCTGTCAGCTGCTGTCTCAAGTTCTGCTGCCGCGTTTATCTCTGCACCAATCAATACGACATACGCACTAATATAAAGCCACATTAAGAGAATGATGATCCCGCCCACTGAACCATAGGTTTCATCATATCGTGCAAATTCATCCAAATAGAATGAGAAGGCACTCGACGCTAGTATCCAAATCACTGTAGCGATAAATGAGCCTGGAGTTACCCAGCGCCACTTTGCAGATTTGCGGTTTGGCGCGTACTTATACAGTAAAGACAGGCATAAATTGAACAAGAGAAGCAAAGATGGCCATGTTATCCAGCTTGCATTTTGGGGGGCATTCTTCGACTCGTTACAGCACCCAATACTTCTGGCAAAAACGACACGCATACCAAGGCGATAATCAATACAGACAGCATTCGTAGGGTGCAAACAAGTCTAGCTATCAGTCCGGCCACAAAACCTCTACTTTGCGGCTCGATATAGGACACATTGCATGCCGTTATAAGCGCATTGCCGCCCTTGCTGCTACTCCATAATGAGAGCGCTAATGTGAATATGAACCCAAAGCCTAATGTGCTGGATGATTTTTGTGACAAAGAGGTCAAATGCTCATTGATAATATATCTGCTTTCACCCGGGATGACATTGATAAGAAGCTGCATGTGTTGGTGAAGTTGCTCTGCAGTTACTATCAAACCGTAAAGCGAAATTGTTGAAGCCATTAAAGGAAACGCAGCTAGTAGGAAGTAAAAAGCAGTACCAGCAGCGATGAGCCTGAAATGGGTTAGTTTATCTGCCAGTTGGCGCTGAGCACCTTTTGTAAAACCTTCATACTCCTTGTCTTTTTGACATTTTAAATTGCGTTAGTAAATTTCTTTTTTCTTTTTTAAATAAAATCAATGGCTTACTCTTCATGGTGATGGCTTGTTAGTTGCAAGAGCTATTGTTGGATTTCCGCCTATTACTTGGTTTCGAGAGGAGAGTGATATGAATGAACAGCACGCAGATAAAAAAGGCGTTATCGCGATAACTGGAGCATCTAGTGGCATTGGTGAAGCAACGGCAGAGCGTTTGGTTAACGAGGGCTTTAGTGTGGCGCTTATTGCCAGGACTGAAGCAAAACTTCTTCAGTTGGTAGAAAAATTGGGTGAAGGTTCTGCATATCCTTTTGTCGCCGATGTCAGTAATTATGAAGCACTAGAGCAGGCGTTTCAGGCAATAGAAAAACGTTTTGGACGCATTGACGGTGTTTTTGCTAATGCTGGCACTGGCGCGAGCTCATCTGGTATTGAGCAGGGAGAGGTAAAAGACTGGGACACGATGCTAGGCGCTAATGTAAACGGTCTGCTTTACACGGCTAAAGCCAGTTTACCGACACTTCGCAAAACACAGGGACATTTCATTATTACAAGTTCTGTTGCGGGGCGCGTCGCACTTAAAGGTTCGGTTTACGGTGCAAGCAAATGGTTTGCCTATGGTTTTGGTCTAAATCTAGCAGAGGAAATGCGTGAATGGGGCGGGCGTTGTACTACGATTTGCCCAGGTATGGTTAACACGCCATTTTTTGACGAACCTAAAGAAGAAAAGCTACAACCCGAAGATATTGCAAATGCTGTGGTGTTTGCGCTCAATGCGAGCGATTCATCTTGCGTGAGAGAAGTATACGTCATGCCTACCAAGTAACAGGCTGTTGCTTCACATCTTCTTCGGCCGCTATTTATCAATTTCATGAAGTAAGACAAATTCGTTAAATAAAGTGTTCCAATTTAAGGTGCCAGCCTAGTCTTTATGCATCGTTGTCGAAGTTAAAAAGCTTAAGTAAAACAGGAGAGCACCATGCCAAACGACTTTTCAGGAAAAACTGCTGTTATATCAGGTGCAGCAGGGGGAATTGGTCTTGCACTCGCAGGGGCACTCGCCGAGCAGGGCATGAATATTGTGATGGGCGATATTGACATAGATGCACTGAATGCCTCAGCAGAGCAATTGCGCAAGGACGGGCATAACGTCTTAACGTGTGCACTTGATGTGACCGACTACGCCCAATGGCAAGACATTGTTTCTCGTGCACAAGATACATTTGGCAAAGTACATATGGTTATCAATAACGCTGGGGTCGGTGGTACACCGGGAAAAATAGAGGATACAGAACACGAAACCTGGCGTTGGGTTATGGATGTCAATGTTATGGGTGTGCTTTATGGTACGCAGGCTTGTGTACCTGCCATTAAAGCGCATGGTGAAGGAGGCTGGGTACTTAATGTTGCTTCTATGGCAGGCATGATGGGCATGCCTTATGCCGGAGCATATTGCGCATCGAAAGCGGCAGTGGTTTCTATGTCAGAAAGCTGGTTTGCTGAGTTGCAGCCACACAATATTCACGTTTCTGTGTTGTGCCCAGCATTTGTTAAAACGCGAATTCATGAGTCGTATCGCAATCGCCAACAAAAATATGCAGTCGCATCAGACAAACCTGTAGACAAAGAAAAACTAAAAGCCGGTGCCCAAGCTGCCGCACGAGCTGTTGAGTCCGGTATTCCAGTAACCATGTTGGCTGAAAGAGTTATTGAAGCGCTACACTCAAAACAAACCTATATATACACGCACCCGAATTATCGCAAAGTGACAGCTAGGTCGCTTTAAAGCTATCGATAGTGCCTTTGCTGACGCAGAGAACAGCGATATTGTGGGTCACTTGGTTAACGACGATATTGTTACCTTTTAAACTATGTGGCGAAGTTCATACCTTGATTGTATGTGTAGGGTCGCCGTTGTTGTGAGAGCAACGGTGACCCTACACACTAAAATAGGCACACCTGCTCTCTAAAGTTGTTGCTGTGCTTGCTAGGGTTTTCGCTTTGTTTGTGGTGTTTAACGCCCGTTGAGATGTACTCTGGGCAAGCTCGTTAACACCAATGACAAGATTATTGATCTCTTTGGCAACCGCCGACTGCTCCTCGGAGGAAGACGCAATTTGTTGGTTCATCAAATCAATTTGCGTTATAGCGCCATTAATAATTTCAAATGCTTGTTGCGCATTGTCCGATGCCTCCCTTGTGTCTTGAGCTTTTTTAGTTGTCTCCAGCATCAAAGCTTTTGCTTTTTGGGTTTCAGCTTGAAGGTGTGTGAGCTTGCTTTGTATATCATCAGTACTGAGCTGAGTGCGCGATGCAAGTGTGCGCACTTCGTCGGCAACAACGGCAAATCCTCTACCTTGTTCGCCGGCTCTTGCGGCCTCAATTGCGGCATTCAATGCAAGTAAGTTAGTTTGCTCGGCAATTTCATTGATAGTGTTTAAAATGCTGCTCATGCCTTGTGCTTCGGTGGTGAGGCGTTCTACTGACAGGGACACGTCATCAATGTGAGAGATTAGTTGTGACAAGCTTTGTGCGCTATTTTCAATAGAATGACTGCCTGACAGCGTACTATTTTTGGCTTGTGAAGCACTGGAAGCTGCTTGCTGTGCGTTTTCATTTACATGTGAAATTGTCGTTGCCATTTGCTCCATCGCGGTCGCAATTTGGCTTAGTGTATCCATTTGTTTGTGTGCGCCAGAGGAAGTATCTGACGCCATATTCTCTAGCGATGAGGCAAGTGAGTTGACTGAGCCAGACGCACTATTGATATCATGAAGCACGCTTTTAAGTTCTGATGCCATTTTTGCAAGCGCTCGATAAATCCCTGACTTATTATCAACGGTTGTAGAGATGGCGTTTACCTGACCTTGCGCAACTTTTTCAGCAATGTGTTTTATTTCGTTGGGCTCGCCACCTACGGGCTTTAAAATTAAATTAGGAAATACAACGGCAATAAACGTGCAAATCACGGTTGCTAAAATGGCTATCGTTACAGCAAGGGTGGTTGATGTTTTGACCACGGCTAATACGTCTTGACCGAGTTCAGATTGAATCGTGGTTATTCGTTCTTTTGCAAGATCCAGCTTACTGGCCATGCGAGGGCCAATAACATTAAGTTCGTCACTAATGATACGATTTTTAATTTGAGTAATTTCTTGGGATGACAAGTCAGGATTATTGTCTGTTTCAACCAAACGTAAAAAAGACTGCTCGTAATCAGTGAAGTCATTTTGCATGTTGGCTATGTTGGCTAAATTTTCTTTATCGGTAAACTGACGCCTTGCTTGGCTTAACCTCTTGTCGACGGTATCAGCCCAGGTTTTAAAACTGTTTACATGGGTTTTACTGCTCTCTGAAAAATATTTGATCGCCTGAATTCGGGCCATCAACATGCCTTCCTGAACCTCTGAGATGATTACCGCGTTTGCTGTTTCGTGCTGAAACCCTTCAAAGGTATTTTGGGTAGTGTTTATACTGAGGAAGCTGACAACCGAGGTCGCTAACACTAATACCAAAACAAATACGAAAATAAGACGAAGCTGAAGTTTAAGACTAAGTTTTTTCATCGTTAACACTAAACCACAAAATCTATGTGGTTATTTCATTTGGATATATATTTATAGTCTAGACTTTAGTCTAATATTGTGGGTTTTATCTTTGTTAAAACTTTGTAATGTGACTAACCTTCGAGCACCAACGATAGTGCTTTTAAGCGCTGGATGGACGATAGTCGCTACTTAACCAAAATATTAAAAAGTAGTATTCGATAACTGAGCTTTCTTTTTGGTACGTTGGTCGTACGAGCGATTGCAACTTAATGAAAATATAAGTAATGCTATAAAGTCACACAATTGGATCCTAACAATACAAAACACACTGGATAATAATAATGAACAAGCTCCTTAAAGCGGCGGTAGCAGTGTCGATGGCACTCTCAATGCCAGTAATGGCAGACAAGTCAGACAAAGAAACCGTTTTCAATAGCTCAACATTTGAAGCAATGGAATTAAGAAGCATCGGACCTACTTACATGTCAGGCCGTATTGCTGATATAGCGGTTGACCAAAATAACCCATCTACTTGGTACACGGCAGTAGGTTCAGGCGGTGTATGGAAAACCACTAATGCTGGAACCACGTGGACGCCTATCTTCGACAAACAGGCTGTGTATTCAACAGGCGACGTTACCATTGCCCCGAGTAACTCAAATATCGTATGGGTGGGTACGGGTGAAAACAACGGTGGTAGACACATCAGTTTTGGTGACGGTGTTTATAAGTCAACGGACGGCGGCCAAACTTGGAAAAACATGGGCTTGAAAAAGTCGGAGCATATTTCTGACATTATTATCCATCCTACTAACCCCAACATTGTGTGGGTGTCAGCACAAGGTCCTCTTTGGACTGAGCGGAGGCGAGCGTGGTCTATATAAAACGACCGACGGCGGTGAAACCTGGACACATGTACTGAAAGGCGCTGATGAGTGGACTGGCGTAACGTCATTACTCATCGACCCGCGCAACCCGGATAAGCTTTACGCGGCGACATGGTCTCGCCAGCGTACTATTGCTGCTTACGTGGGGACGAATGAAGGTGCTGGTATTCATACTTCTGATGATGGCGGCGAGACATGGACAGAGCTTAAAACCTACCTTCCAAGCGGTAACATGGGTAAAATAGGTATGGCGATATCGCCAATGAACCCAGATGTGCTTTACGCCACAATTGAAACAGATAACCGCAAAGGTGGTTTTTACCGCTCTTCCGATCAAGGTGCAAGTTGGACAAAAATGTCTGACGAAGTGGGCGGTGGAACTGGCCCTCATTATTATCAAGAAATCTTTGCAGACCAGCACCAGTTTGACCGCGTCTATATTGCTAGTAACTACAGCAAGGTGTCAGATGATGGCGGTAAGACATGGACGCCAATTAATACCAAGCGTAAGCACGTAGACGACCATGCCATGGCATTCCACCCAACAGACCCTGATTTCGTTCTAATGGGCTCTGATGGTGGCATTTACATGTCGCACGACAGAATGGCGAATTGGCGTTACATGGCTAACTTACCACTGACTCAGTTCTACAAAGTAGCGCCTGATGACGGCAAGCCTTTCTACACTGTGTACGCAGGTGCTCAGGATAACTCAACGCAAGGCGGCCCTTCTCGTACCAACAGAGAAGAAGGGATTAAAAACAAAGATTGGTTCCTAACACTAGGCGGTGACGGGCATCAGCGGCTGTTGAGCCAGGCAACCCAGATATTATGTACTCTCAGTGGCAGCAAGGTAATTTGGTAAGGGTTGACCGCACCAATAAAGATGGGGTTTACATTAAGCCACAGCCACTGCCAGGCGACCCTGCTGAGCGTTTTAATTGGGACGCGCCAATCAATGTGTCGGCACATGATCCTAAGCGCATTTATTTCGCTTCACAGCGTGTATGGCGAAGTGATGACCGCGGTGACAGCTGGACGCCTATTTCAAAAGACCTAACCCAAAACAAAAACCGTATGCACATGCCTATGATGGGCAGAACCTGGTCGGTTGAAGCGGGCTGGGACCTATACGCAATGTCTGAATTCCACACCATTGCTAACTTTGCTGAAAGCCCAGTTGATGAAAACATTCTATGGGTGGGTACCGACGACGGTATCATCCAAGTCACGACTGACGGTGGCAAGAGCTGGAAGAAAATTGAACTTGATGACATTCGCGGTATTCCAGCTACTGCATATGTAAATGATATTCGTGCCGACCTGTATGATCCTAACACTGTGTATGTGGCACTTGATAACCACAAGTATGGTGACTATAAGCCGTATCTGATCAAGTCGACAAACCTAGGTAAAAAGTGGACTTCATTGGCCGACGATTTACCTGAAAAGCACTTAGTATGGCGAATTGTTCAAGACCACGTGAATAAAGACTTAATGTTCATTGGTACTGAATTCGGAATTTTCTTTACTGTTGATGGTGGTAAAGACTGGGTTGAACTAGATGGTGGTATGCCAACTATCTCTACACGCGACGTTAAAATTCAGCGCCGCGAGAACGACTTAGTCGCGGGTACATTTGGTCGTGGTATATATATTCTTGATGACTATGCACCACTTCGCCAGTTGACTAAGAAGTCAATGGAACAAGATGCGCTGTTATTTGCGCCAAGTCGCCCTGTTAAGTGGTTCCAGTTAGACAGTAACCATACCGATTCTGACGGTGATGATCGCTATGTTGCTGAGAACCCTGAGCATGGTGCAACGCTGACTTATTATCTAAAAGAAAGTTTGATGACAGCGAAGGATAAGCGTAAAGAAGCAGAGAAGAAGCTACTTGACGATGAAAAGTATCCTAAATATCCGAGCTGGGAAGCGGTTGAAGCTGAACTTGAAGAGTTAGAGCCTGCTGTTTACTTGGAAATTCGTGATGCAAATGGAGACATTGTTAACCGTGTTGACGGTAGCACTAAGAAAGGTCTGCATCGCGTAACGTGGGAAATGGATTACGCATTGACGACCCCTGTTACCAAGAAAGACGGCAGCAATAGCGGCTTTATGGCATTGCCAGGTACATATACCGCGACTTTGTTTAAACGTGAGGGAGCAGAGGTATCTCAGCTAGCTGATCCAGTAGAGTTCGTTTTAGAGTCTATCTACCCGGGCGCACTGGAAGGGCCTTCTGCGCAAGATATCAAGGCGTTCCAAGCGTCACTTGATAAGGCACAAAAGCGAGCCATGTCTTCAACTGCAGTGTTAAAGCAGCTAGAGAGCACAATGGAACTGCTTCGCGTGGCGATATCGCGTACACCGAGCAATGTGGCAGATCTTGAAGCCAAGTATGCGACCATTAAGCGCGAAATTCACGACGTGAATAACGTACTTTACGGTCTTGAAGCGCGCAATCGCAAAGGGGCTAAACCGGCTAATGTAATGAGCCGCCTTGGTTACGCGCGTTCTGCGTTGTGGTCTTCTTACGGCCCAACGCAGCAGCACAAAGACCAACTTGGCTATGCCAGTGAAGGTTTGGCAGAGGTGAGCGCACGTATCAGCGCGCTTCAGCAAAATGCCGTACCTGCGTTACAGCAGTCAGTAGTAGATCAAGGTGGTCCTTGGACTACAGGTCTTACTGTAATCGCTGAGTAATAGCGAAAATGATAGAAAACGGCAGACTTAGTTCTGCCGTTTTTTGTTTTTCGGTAAACTAGTCACCAGACCCTTTTATCTGCGTTACGTTATTAAAGTTAAGTTATCCAGTTTGTTTAGATTTACTATTGCCTTTTGCAGTGTCGCGCTGTGCACTCATACCTTTGCGACGACAGATACCATTATTGAACGATACACAGTGACGTCTGAGCGCGCGTTTTACGACGACACTCTAGAGCGTATATTCCCTCAATACCGATACCACCAAGCCAATATTGTTACGCCAAACCATATCAACGATATATTGCTGCAGTCCCCTTCGGTGAACCTTAATGGCCAGGGTGGGCAACTGCAAAATATCAATATAAGGGGGTTTTCTCGCTGGCGTGTGCAGTCGCTTCTTGATGGCGTACCTGTTATTAGTGATCGCAGGGCGGGTTCGAGCGTTGGGTTTGTTCCGCCGTCGTTAATTGAGAGTGTGTCAGTTGTGCCTGGGGCAACGTCAACTTACCTTGGATCGGGTGCTATAGGTGGTGCGGTAAATTTGCACTTTGGTGATTTCATTGAACCTCACGTCCGGTTGAGCTTGAGTGACAACCAGCATATGCAGGAATATAGCTATGCAGATGCGTTGGGTAGCATGGACTGGCATGTTTCTCATCGCCACGGGGCAAACGGCGAAGATGCAAACGGTCGTGAGCTTTTTGACGGTTTTGAGCAAACCTCATTCTTCCTCCGTCATCGGTCAGAAGACAGTGCAGTAGAAGAAGCGTGGGCACTCTATTCAGATAATCGTGATATCGGTAAATCAAGCAGTGACTTTCCAAACGATAGAATAACTATTTACCCCCAAAATAAGCACTTTTTAGGAAAATTGCGCTTTTCATTATCAGGCGATGACCAAGGCAATAATGATATTGATGTTGGTGTGAAGGGAAGCGTGTGGTGGCATCACAATACCCTTGATACGAATACGCTGAGGCCAGAGCAACGCATTAATGAGAGCAACAGCGAAGCGCTGGACTTTGGCGCGAGCATTGGAAGTAAAGCATTAGTTGGACACTGGCTAACGAATTGGCAGCTTCAAATGAATTCTCGAGAAGGGGTAATAACAGATGAACGTGAGTTTTCATTGCCTTCGGAGTCTTTGGCGTACGACATTCGTACACTTGACGCCAGTGAACTAAACCTTGCGGGAGTGTTAGATGCAAGCCGCACCTTTGAGTCTATCTCCATTGCAGGTGGAGGGCGAGTAGATTGGCAGCAGCAATCGCACTTATCTAATGATGTTACTAATACCAACGTCAGTGCATTCGCGGGGGTGAGCTATGCAATCTCATCACGCTTTAGCGCAAGTGTTTACTTATCCAGTGCGTTTAGAAACCCGTCATTAACTGAACGTTTTTTCAATGGGGAAACGCCTCGTGGCACGGTGCTTGGCGATACTACGCTTGCCACAGAAAAAGCAACCAATGTTCAAGCGACGTTGTATTTTTCAGATGACGCGTTTACTGGCTCAATAGAGCTGTTTCACCAACGCATAAATGACTACATCGAAAGAAAAAACGTTGTAGATTCGACAGGAGAAGATACAGATACCCTTCAGTATCAAAATCTAGATAGCGCCACAATTGAAGGCGTGACCTATCAACTTGCATGGCGACCTTCGCAAAGCCCATGGGGGGCCCAAATAGCAGGTGCATGGACGCAGGGTGAAGACGATGATGATGTTCCCGTTGCTGATATTCCCGCGCATAATCAACGATTGACGGTAAGCTACGACAAACAGCAATGGCGATGGTTCGGCTCTGTCATTTATCGCGCGAGCAAGCGGGATGTAGCTGACGGAGAACGCCCTCTTGATAGCGTTACTACTCTAGATATGGGCATTACACTCGCACTATCACCGCGCCTAACGGTAAACACAAGTATTCAAAATGTATCCAATCAGCTCTTTTACGCAAGTACTGACGATAGAGCCGCTTTTGCGCAAGGACGACGAATACAGCTAGGCGCTACGCTATTATTGTGATCATCGTTAACGATTGAGTTGATAGTAACGTTTTTTATATTTGCTCTTTAGTGTGGTGTACAGCATTACCAACCCTGTTAGCCAGAGTATAAAGAGCACAATTGCAACAGGTAAAAATAACCAGAGTTTTGCACCTTCAAAAAACCAGCTACCATCGTGAATGGCCTCAATGGTGTCGGTACGGCGATAGGCAACCTGCAGCACTTCAGCCGTGCTCGCGTTTATCTGTACTTCCCAGTGATTACGCCCTCTTATTTTTATGATGCCTTTGCTTGGGCGAACGTCGAGGCGGTCAATATCATCCCATGTTTGAATGTTAGCCTGCGGCACTTTTTGTACAGCTTGAAGCACATCGTCAAAGCTCATAGATGGCGCTGCACTCTGCAGCTTTTGGGTAGGAGGCTGGATCCAGTCGAATTCTTTTTTTACCTGCAGCAATAAACCGCTGCCGATAACAATCACAACAGGGATAAAAATGACTAAAGACAACCACAAATGCAGGCTGCGGCTTAATCTTCGAAGCGTTGAGGACATGTAATACTACCTTAAATAACCGCAACTACTATAAGGCAAAACCAAGTTTGAGTAAAAATTCTAGTCGGTAAAGCGCAGTAAATCGTCGTTCTAGTTCATTTGCACTAAGGTATTGCTGGGTGGTTGAAATGCAGACGAGTATCACAAGTGAGTGAGACCACTGACGCTGTAACGGTAAGCGTCCCTATATGCTGCCATAACGCGCTATCAACGCCAGCCTCAATTTCATCAGCCGCGTGTATTTCCCATTTGATTTCATGGTTAGGGTAATGCGACACATTGAGTTCTTCTCGAAAGTCGTCTTTATCGACATACACGGTGTCTGGTGAAGGGATGAGTTTTAGCCAGTGGGGCGCGTAAAAAGAGGGGGCTTCAGTCTTTTGAGTACTTACTGGTGCATTGCGCACATCTACTTTTCCTAAGTGTGAAACCGGTCTAAACCTCGCGTTAGCCCTATCTTTGCTGAACAATTGGTCGGCTTGTTCTAAGTCGCTTTCCAAACGGTAAGCTGTCAGCAATTGGCTAAATGGCGGTAATTCACCCAGTGCAGGTTCATTTGTCATGGCTAAACGCAAAACTTGCTTTGTTTTTGTGCCACCCAGAGAGTGCATAACAAAAAGGTTCTCTGTCGATATGCCATCTGCATGCGAGCCTGGAAACAGCTTTATTGCCATGCCAAAGGCTCTTTTGTCTTTTTGCTTTGTGCCGCTTAAGCTAACCGAGGCCCGCACTATAACCGGTGCGTTGGTGCTACTGGCATAAAGCCCTGAATAAGGACTATCGTTTGCTATACGCCAAGTCCCCGCAAAACAAATACCGTTTGCCTGCAGCAGCTTTTGTTTGGTTTCTAATTCAACAAAATCAGCGTTACTCGACAGCGTGCGCTTTGCGTGTTTCAAAAGAATGTTTTCTCTGCCTTTGTCAAAGAGGTCGCGGCTCACTTCATACTGTGGAAGAAAAGGGTAAGGGTCTGAAAACACTTCTTGTACAGCGTGGTCATAATAACGCTCTGTCGCGTCTTTCGACTGGCTATTCGTCGACGAGCTGCAGTAAAAATGTGTAATCAGCAGCGTAAAAAAACACCAAGCAGTGAAAGAATTTCTCATAGTAAAAGGTCTTTTTGATTATGTTGCAGTTTTTAAAGGCGCTTCGTCATGGCGTGTTCACCAGTTAAAACAAGAGAACAACAACTGGCCCATACCAAACAACGCATGGGTGAACATTTCACTCCTAATCAGTTACTTGGGCGCACACATACCATAGGGTGCGTTGCTGTAGAAATCACACAAAAGTGTAATCTAGATTGCACCTTATGCTATTTGTCTGAACATTCGCAAGCGGTTCGTGATATTCCTATTCAGGAAGTTTTTCAACGGCTAGACAATATCCTTTTGCACTATGGGCCGGGCACTAGTGTGCAAATTACAGGTGGCGACCCTACGTTGCGCAAGCACAGCGAGCTTATAGATATTGTGGCTTATGCAAACAAGCTTGGTTTGCATACGGCGCTATTTACCAACGGTATTGAAGCCTCTCGAGCGCTGTTAAGAAAACTCGCCAAAGCAGGGCTTAACGATGTTGCTTTCCATGTCGATACCACGCAAGAGCGAAAGGGGTATGACGACGAGCGCTCACTTAATGCCATAAGAGAAGAATACATTGCCCGCGCAAAAGGGTTGGGCTTAATGGTCATTTTTAATACCACAGTTCACAACGGCAACTTTGGAGAATTACCCATGCTGGTGGACTTTTTCGTTCGACACGCTGACTCGGTGAGTTTTGCTTCACTTCAGCTACAGGCTGAAACTGGGCGAGGAGAGTGGGGGCTAGAAACGATGTGGTAGACCCCTTAACGATTAAAGGCGCAATTGAAAGTGCAATTAATAAGTCTCTTCCTTGGGAAAAGGTACGCATTGGTCACAGTGATTGTCATAGTTATATGCCCACGTTGGTCTCAAACAACACGGTGTATTCTGTGGTTGATGATGCTGCACTGTTCGCCCAATTTATAGAAGACTTTAAGCATATTCAAACGACTCGACAGGATGGCACGTTGCGCATCATTGCAGACTACTCCAAGGCATTGCTGGCGCAACCGCGGTGGATTGGTCGCCTGACAAAAGCTGCGTGTAAAAAACTTTTTGAAATGCGTTCTAGCCTCATATGTAGTGCGGGCAAAGTGCATAAATTGTCTTTTTTTGTTCAGAATTTCATGGATGCCAAGGGGCTGGTTAAGGAACGCGTTGATGCCTGTTCTTTTATGGTTATGACCGCAGATGGACCTGTATCAATGTGTCAGCACAATGCACAGCGTGACGACTACATTTTAAAGCCGCTTTCCTATACTAATGCCAGAGGCCAGGTTAAGCAGTACAAACCGTTGAGCGAACGTTACAAACGCGAGCGTTATAACGATGAAAACATTATTCCAATAACCGTTCTTAGTGGCGATTCGCCAACAGCTGTGTCAAAAGACACCAATGAGAGCACGCAACAAACACATTTTACCGGGGAAAAAGCCCTATGATTAAACCTTACGAAACATCGTCATGGTCTAAAGTCGCCTTCAAAGTATCGACATCATTTTTACTTTTCTTGTCTCTCACACTGGTTTACTTGCTTCCGGCATCAAACGTTAGTGTTGCCGCTTCAAATGATACTGCTTTGCAAATGAAGCAAGACTATCAAAAAGCACTAGAGGGCTGGGCCTATGTGCTTAAAACTTACGTAGATGACCAAGGACGAACAAATTTTAAAGCGTTATCAAAGGACATGGCAAAGCTTGAAAATGTCGTTTCATTTATTGGCGCGGTGAGCCCTAGCAATACGCCTTCATTGTTTCCAACACCTGAAGCTGTGCTGGCTTACCATATCAATAGCTACAATGCATTGGCGATGTACGGGGTTATTGAACGAGATATACCGGATGGCTTTACCAGCTTTTTTCTCGGGCTAGCTTCTTTAAGTTTCGCGATGTTGTTATTGGTGGCAACGAGACGAATTTATACGACTACGAGAATGACGTGATTCGCCCACTTAATGAGCCTCGTGTTCACTTCGCGCTTAACTGCATGGTAAAAGACTGTCCAAGGTTACCTCAAGAGCCGTTTTATGCCGATAATCTAGATGAGGTGCTTGAAAGTTTAACAGTGGAGTTCTTTGCTAAACCTAAGCATTTTTATTTAGATCATAAAGCAAAACGTGCCTATATTTCTGAAATACTCGACTTTTACACAGAAGACTTTGTCGACTCTGGCAAAGCGCGAGATTTACCGCAGTACATTAATCGATACCTTACAACGCCTATACCGAGCGACTATCAAGTACGCTTTATTGACTATGACTGGCACATTAACTCAACAGACACCATAAATGCGTATAATTCTGAAGTAGAGGGTGAAGGTGGCAGTAAAAGCGAAGAAAAGGCAATAACGCTTTACAGCTCAACGTCGCCAACGACGGTACTAGAAGTCTACACCTCACAAGGTTGCAGCAGCTGCCCGCCTGCTGAAAAATGGTTGTCGACAATGGTGGATAATACCTCTCTGTGGCAGTCACTCGTACCTATTAACTTTCACGTGGACTACTGGGATTACTTGGGTTGGAAAGACCCGTTTGCTAAAAGCGCGTTTAGCATGAGGCAGCGCGATTACAAACGCGTGGGAAAATCAAAAACAGTAGGTACACCAGGCTTCGCGCTTAATGGCAAAGGGTGGAACGGTTGGTTTAGAGGACAGCCAATACCTCAACGTGTACCTATGTTAGCGGGACACTTGGAGGCTGAGGTAGGAAACAATCAGATAGACACCCTGTATGTTAAATCGAAGGATGCGTTTGAAGAAAGTGACTTAGTCGCACACGCGGCGTTATTAGGGTTTGGTGTTAAAACCTCTGTAAAGCGCGGTGAGAATGCAAACAGGGTCTTGAGTCATGACTTTGTGGTTATTGATTATGTCAAAGCACCCATGGGTGAATTAGAGGGAAAGCACGGTGCATCACTTCCTATTCCTGAAAATGACGATGTTAAAACCACGAGACGAGCATTAGTGCTATGGGTGTCCGCGCGACAAGATCCAACGCCATTGCAAGTCGCGGCCGACTGGTATTAAGCATTGCCTTAGTCTTAACCTTGATCTTAACCTTAACCTGCAATAGCCGTATCGAAGGGCTGTGCTACACTGTATAATCACATTTTGATTATCCCTTCACATTTCTACTATTCATAGGCTATTCATGATCCACAACGATGTTCTACGTCGCTTGCGCTACGCACTTGCCATTAACGACACCGCAGCCATTAGCATATTTAAACTTGTCGATTACGACATGGAGATGGACTATTTGCATGCCGTAATGAAAAAAGAGGGTGAACCTGGCTATCTGCCGTGTCGAGACAAGATTATTTCATTGTTCCTCGACGGGCTAATTGTGAAAAATCGCGGAAAACAAGAAGGCAGCGAACCTCGCGTTTTAGATGCAGGTGAGCGCTTGAGTAACAACGAAATTTTAAGAAAAATCCGTATCGCCTTGAGCTACAAAGATGACGATATGATTGATGCGCTAAAAAGGGCGGACTTCCGTATCAGTAAAGGCGAGTTATCAGCGTTTTTTAGAAAACCGGATCATCGCAACTTTAAACCTGCTGGTGACCAAGTTGTGCGCAACTTGTTGCAGGGAATGGTGAAAAAGTACCGTCCTGAGGCATCAGGCAATAGAAATAGCAAAAGTAATACTGGCGCAAGCACGCTCAGAAAAGAAGCCAAGGGTAAGCCGTCTCGTGATAATGCTTCTTGTAGCAAAGAGAACCATCGCCAAGGTTCAAAGCCCGCAAACCGCGATGGGGCGAAGGCAAATTCGGTGTGGGGAAAGATCACCAAACCCACTCGGTGAACTGGTAAGCACCGCATCCACGAGATAGAAACAACGACGTAATAGTACTAAATAAAGGAGTTGCAAGTATGAGTCGACACTTTGATAACGCCGAAGGGTTGTGTGAAGAGAAAGACAACGCAACGCAAGGGTTTGTATTTAATCAAACCATGCTGCGTATAGCCGACCCCAAACGTTCATTGGATTTTTATACCCGCGTCATGGGAATGACACTCATAAAACGCTTAGATTTTGCAGAAATGCAGTTCAGTTTGTATTTTCTTGCGGCAGGCGATGACTTCTCTGATATTAGTCGCGATGATGCAGACCGCACACAGCAAACGTTTGGTCGGCCCGCCATGTTAGAGCTAACCCACAATTGGGGAGATACTCCCGATTCTATTCAATATCACAATGGTAATAGCGAACCCAAAGGGTTTGGCCATATTGGTTTTCATGTGCCTGACGCTGAAGCCGCTTGTGCGCGCTTCTCATCGCTGGGCGTTCCCTTTCAAAAAGGACTTAACGACGGTGCAATGAAAGGCATAGCGTTTATTAAAGACCCTGATGGTTACTGGATAGAAATTTTTAATGCGTCACGGGTGGCCGATACTTGTGCGCCACATATTCAAAAATAGATTTTGAAAAAAACACTAAAAGGAGCTTCAGCTCCTTTTAGTATTCTTACTACTAAATCAATGTTTTACATTTTTGATGATGCGTTTGCATTCAACGGTTCTGGCGCAAGTTTAAAGTCGAGCTGAACGAGCAGACCCTGTTGCCTTACCCCTTTACCATTATTAATCGCTGGCTTGTATTCCCATTGTTTAAAGGCTGCCAGTGCATTTTTGTCAAAGACACCTTTTGGTGAAGACTGTACAACTTGTATATTGTCAGTCGCGCCGGTTTCAGTAATATCGAACTCTAATACCACATAGCCTTCAATGTTTTCTTCAATCGCTTTTTCAGGGTAATTGGGCTCTATGCGTTTTGTCGGCCAGGCCTCGTTTATTTTAGCGGAAGCTTTTTTTATTTCAGCTTGAGGTGCGTTGGCTAGTACCGTATTTGCCATGAAAAGTGTCGCAATTGATAACGCTGCGGCTGCTATCAATCGATTACCACTTGCGGGCTGTTTAATTGCGTTAAGGCGTTTCATCATAGTTGTTTTTTCTCCAAACGTTGGGTACAGGGTTATGTTTTTTGAACACGCTTCGGCGCATTGCACTAGCGCTTTGGCGTAAGTGATTCTTTCAACTTCAGATTTGTTTTTTAGAACGTGGTAGTCACACGCTAGCTCTTGGTTGATACGAAACGATTTAAGTGCCAGCCATATTAGCGGGTTGAACCAGAACATAGCAGCTAGCACTAGGGCCAAGGTATTCCAAACGTGATCAAACTGCTTTTGATGCATGGTTTCATGTTCAAGCACTAATGATTGCTGAGATTGGCTGAAAACTGACTTGAACGAGTAGGGCAGTAATACCTTAGGTGCGATAAAGCCGAACAGCATTGGGGTTGCGGCTTTACTGGAATAGTAGGCGTCAGTATGAATCGCTTTTTGGCGACTTATCGAGTGCCATGTGTAAAAGTGATGAACCAGTATAAAGGATGTTATCGCACTTGCTCCTATCGCCCATACGCTAAATAGAATATTGATGTCGTTGCTAGCGATGTTGGGTGTCATACCAACAACAAAGCGGGTTATTGAGGTTGACTCAACGGCGACAATGTCAAAAGGAAGGTTATTGGCAATAAGTGTCAAAGGGACGAGCAACCACAACGCGTAGGTCCCTACGGCGCCCATTCGTTTCGTTAAAAAGCGTTCTGCCAAAAGAAGAAAAAGCAAAGCTGCACTTAACACACCCTGTTGTGCAATGAGCCAATCAGTCATTGTCTTTCTCCCACTCTTCGATAAGCGCTTTTAAGTCCTGTACGTCTTGTTTCGAGAGCGAATTCTGGTTTGCAAAACCAGCAACCATAGGGGCGATTTTTCCTTTGAAAAGGCGGCTTACAAAACTGTTGGTTTCTTGTTTGGCGTACTCTTCCCTGGCAATGAGCGGGTAATACAAATACTGGCGCTGTTGTTTTTCAAAGCTAACGACTTCTTTTTTTACCAATCTGCCAAGCAGTGTTTTTACGGTTTTCTCGTGCCAATCTTTGCGCTTATTCAGTCGCTCAATAACTTGATTTGAGGTGGCTGGGCTGCCCTCCCACAATGCATCTAGCACGTCAAATTCAGCATTGGAGATATCATTCTTCTGCGTTTTTGCATTCATTTTGTGTACACCAATAGGATGATTACAAATGTAGTCTTGATTTAAGATTACACTTGTAATTAGTTTTTGCAAGTTTTGTTTGCATGTTTTTTAGGCTTTAGGGGGTGCAGTATTTCTGCCGCCCTGACGTTTTTCAGACGCAGGGCGCAGAGCCACGAATTGAGAGAGAGGTTATTTGCACGATATAGAGAAGAAGTCCTCAGGTTTTGATACTTCAAACTTGGGGAGCAGCGTTGTTATTTTTTCAAAATATGGTTGCTGATTGAGCTTTTTTTCGAGCATTAATCGCTGGTGATGGGGGAGAAACTCGTAGCCGTTTTCTTTAAAGTAACTGGCGAAAAGTGCATTGTCAGTATCATCAAACGCAAAGCTGTTGCCGCCCGTTGTTGTTAGCTCACTGTACCCCAGTAGGAAAAAGTAAAGCGGGTCGAATAAGGCTTTATCTTTGACATCTATCTTACTTTTTAACGCATTGAATAGTTCAAACTTCCCATCATAGGCGAGTTGATTCAACGCCATGTAACTTGTTGGATGATCATCAAAATCTAGTATGTCCAGCCAAAGCGTAGCGCTACGCTGTGACAGTAAAACTTGTTTGGCTTCCATACTTACAGGCTCAGGGAGCAAACCTAGCACTCACCATAAGTGTTTTAACTTCTTCTTCGCTGTAAGCTGGGTTTTCTAGGTAACCGTCTGCGATAAGGGCAATCACAATAGCACGCTCATCTTTGGTGAGTTCAGGGATAGGTAACTCGCTTGGCAATACATCAAAAAGCGATTGGCCTTTTGATGAAAGCTGCACCTTTATATCTCTCACTGCGTTTTGTACTGCACTTGACTGCCCCACAAAGTCCCCGGTGTTTTCGTTCACGTTACACAAAGCAAACTCGAATGAATCTACTGCTTTTTGTGTCAGTGGTGTAGGCGAAAACGATTGCCACTCGCTTTGGCTGTATCGCCGAGACGCCAGCCATTTTTTAGGTGCCCTGCATTGTTCGTATTTTTCTTCTATAGCGCCTTGTGCAGGCGTGTTTGCTACGAGGTCAAGTTCTACCACCGTGGGCTTTAAGTCTTCCAACTTTGTGTAGTCAATGTTGATGCCTAGCGCATTAAGCTTTGATGCTGCTGCACTCGCATATGCAGGTCCAAACATGGTAAGCATGTCTTCTAACACTATGGTGGCGTTTTCTTTTTGCAGAAGTTCCACTATGCGCTGGAGGCGGCCTTTATCCGGCTCGTTAGCGATAGATTGATATAAACTACTCAACAAGGTTGAGATAAAGCGGTTCAAATACTTGCTGTCTTGAATAACGGCTGATGGGTAGAGCTCAATAAGTGTAATAGACAAGTCGTAATAGTGAAGCTCCAACGCGCTTTTTATTAGGCCTTTTACAGGCGAAAGTAGCGGGTCGTGCAATAACTGCGCTAGCGTATATGAGCCAATGCGCTATCCACAATGGAAAGAATGTCGTCCAGTTCGCGTTTCTCAGAGATCGCCTGATTGATAGATCTAAGGTCGACATTGGTGAAAAGTTGCTCTACTCGTACATTAAATTGTTGATATGCACCAGACTCGATAGCATCGTGAAATTCGTTAATTTCTTGCGCGACAAAAGGCGCAGGGCTTAAACTCTCTATGGCTAATTTGTGCCGTTTGGTTGCTTCATAAAAAGCCATGGTGTCGTACCATTGTTGTGCGGTAAATGCCGTGACGTCCAGCCAAATTGCATCAGCAATCTTTTCTTTGGGTTCTCCCGCCAAGTATGCGTTCATCGCAGCTTGCATTGCCAATTCACTGCGTTTTTGCAAATCTGTGCGGCGTTCTTCGTCAACGGCTTCGCATTGGTCGTAGGTTAGTGTGGTTTCAGGAAATGGCGTGATGTTGGGTTTAGTCCCTTTTTGACTATGGACTTCATCTATTTTGCCTGTTTCAGTCGCGTGCTCATTTTTAGACACTTGCAAAGCAGTTGGGCTTTCAGCGTTTTTGTGAAAAGCAAGGTAGGCTGTTGCGATAAGGCATGCTATGAGCCCAAATCCTATTAGTATTTTCATTGTAATATCCATATTTTCAATAGCGTTGGGCACACTAAAGTTGTTGGTAAATGAAGTCAAGTTAAGCTGACTGTGTCCTTTTAAATCGCCAAGTTCTTCACACCATCTGCACATTTTCTGCACATTTGTTGGTTACTCTATTTTCATGATGTGTAATGAGCAGGTGTGAGTCATGAATTCAAATAAATTAGCAGTATGGTTGTTTGTTTTGACAGGCGTTGTCGGATTAACAGGCTGCGGTGGTAGCACAAGCGATAGTATTGACGATAGCGCGTCCACCGTTGTTGATGATACGCCTGATGAAACAGAGACGGATACGGATACTGGAGGCCAAGACACAGTCTCTACCGAGGGTGTGATGTGTGACTATAGCAACGACACCTATAATGATTCTTCGTCAGTTCAGGCATATAGCACGGCGTATTGGTCATGCTCTAACGGTTTCCGTGACCTATCAGCAAACGGCATACCTGATCATGAAGTAGGAACGTTTCCCAACGCGAACAACCCTAATGCCATTGAAGAGGTGGGGGTATCTGAATCGTTTACGCTTACACCTAGGTTGAGGGTACAAGCGCAACCGAATTGGGCGGTCCACGCGGGGTTATTGCCTATATGCTCAATGGCGTGAAAGTGGATGCAGGTACAGGAGGAAGTTGTGATGATAGTGGCGCGACATGTTCACTTGGCGATCCGAGTTACGGTTGGAGCATTGAGGCGCTAGGCCAATCGTATTTTGATTTCGGGACCGATGAAAACAACGCCCATGTGCAACCAGGCGGCGCTTATCACTATCACGGTATGCCTGAAGGGCTAGTGGCACTTCGAGGAGGAAGTTCTAATACCATGACGCTTATTGGGTGGGCAGCTGACGGATTCCCTGTTTATGCGCGTTATGGCTATAGCGACCCTCTTGATGAAACCTCTGAAATTGTTGAAATAAAAGGGAGCTATCAGCTAACCAGCCAAGTGAGTGCTTCACGACCTTCAACAGACCTTTACGCCTTAGGAACGTTTTCTCAAGACTGGGAATATGTAGAGGGTAGCGGTGACTTGGATGAATGTAACGGGCGGTTTGGCGTTACTCCAGAGTTTCCAGAAGGCATATTTCACTACTTCGCAACTGATACCTATCCCTACTTTCAACGTTGTATTTCGGGAGTGCAGTAGCAATGAAAGCCTATTTATTCAGTAAAATACAGAGCCGTGTAAGTCTCGTTTTAGGTGCAGCCTTGGCAGCTATGCTTTCTCCCTTTGCCAGCGCACATTACATGGTCGCCCAAAAAGGGACGCTTAACCTTGTTGATGGCGACATCTATATGGTGTTGTCAGTGCCCGTTGCTGCGTTTACCAATGATGTTGTGGTGCTTGACACCGATGCCAATGGAAAGGTCGATATGATTGAGTTTAACCGCGCCCGTCAGGCGATAAAAAATCATGTACTCAACAACGTTTCGCTTGTGAATAACACTCAAAATAATGCTGATTACGACAAAGAGGGTTTTGAAATAATGGGGCTTCAAATTATTCCTGAGCTTTCTCATGACGAACAGCAAATTGTTATCACGGGAAAATATGAAGTTAAGCAAAACAGCTTTAATACATTAGGTTTTTCAATGTCTCTTTTTGGTGATTCTAGGGTAGAGAAGCGCTTTGAATTGGCGGTGTCAGATAAGAAGCACAATATACGTAATACTTATGTAATGACACCGAATTCGTCAATGCAGGTACTTAATTAAAGAAGCCGCTTACAAGATCAGTAGCGCTAGTAGAGAACGTTGAAATTTAGGTCGTTCTCTTCTAAAAACTCTCCTACAATGCGCGATTGCTGATTGCCTCTAGGAACCATAACGTAGCATTTAGGGGCGGGCGTCACTTCTCGTAGCTCAAACCATAGTTCATCCAATACGTCGTTGCCATGCTTGAGAAATGTCTCACCCCATGATGTGGTATACAGCACACTAATATGCTCTACAGACGCTTTTTGACGCAATGTAGGAAAATTGACGACGGCAAAGCATGCGGTTATTCGTTCAGGCGCAAGTAAGTCTTCTCTTGGGAGCGACGAAACCTTAACAGGAGGGAAGTACGTGCAAAGGTGTTTCAGTAAATCGTTAAGGTCAAGTTCGCTTATTTCACCATAATTGTAGTCGAGGTAGACCTTACTGTTTATGTCGATAATTTTACTGGATACACACCACACCATAAGGGCTAGTGCATTTGATGCTTGAGTTATCTTTTGAGTGTCGTCCATTATGCCCGACTTACTTAACAAGTCATAAGCATAGGCAGTCCAGATTTCAGTGCCATTTTTTTGCTGTTTCATAGCAATGGTGATTTTCTCGCAGTACAAGCTTTCATCAAAAGCCCGGCGTAGAAATTCTATTTTGTGCTGCTTTTTGCCGTAAAAAGTGCTTAGCCTTCTCCCTAATACGGTCATGTCTTTTTCGTCCATCGCTTGTTTGTACTGGCCAAGCTGCTTGGAAATGCGACGATAGCACTTGAGCAAAAATCGATGAATACGCGCGCTTAGCTGAACACGTTCACTAAACGACCATTCTTGGTGGTTGTCTAATTGATAGAGTTGCTTGCGACTCCATCCCCATTGTCTTGCATACGACGCCAATATTTTACGTTTAAAATTATACGGCTCGCCCTCTGCAAGTGGCTGACTAAGATTGTATGCACATTTCAAATAGAGACACTGTTGAAGAATAAGCACATCTTCGGGTTGACCGTGCACTTTATAGTGTTCAATGAGTTCATCGAACATAAATGCATAGGGGTCAATATGAGAAACTTGTCCTGGCGCCTCGCTGCCATGGTGAACGTGTTTTTTCAGGGCATTGCATAAGGGTTGCCCATGTTCAATATTGGCAAGGTACACTTCAAGTTTGGCCATTTTAAGCAGTGACTTAAATGGCGAGTCCATTGCTTTGCCTAGTTGCCAAATGGCGGCGCCAAAAAGTTCGCTTGCCTCAAGTCGCTCTAGATTTCCAAGATCCATAAACCAGTCAACATCTGGCGAACCGCCTTTCTCTAGGCTGTTGTATAACGCTTGATACTGTTTGTCAGTCGTCTTTTCAGGTGTCAGCCACCAAAACGGCGCTTTGCCCGCAACAACGATATTCGTGTTGTAAAATTCGGCTTTCAAAAATAACGCTTGTGCCGAGCCTGCGCTCTCACCATCGGCAACACCAAAGTCATTTTGCTTTACTTTGTCTATTTCAGATAAGAAGAAGTGCACTTCAATATCAAATTGCTGCTCAGCCCAGCTTTCGATGGCAGAGAGTTTTTGCTGAAGCAGGGTTAAGGCCTCTGGCGAGCATTGTTTACCGTCGACACATACCCAATAGTCAAAGTCAGATTCATCGGTTTGCGCAATGGTGCCGATACTTCCCATTAGTACCAAAGATGAGATAGCGCGCTGTCTAGGCCAAATCTGTTTAATGTCGGTAAATAAATTACTTTGTTCAGGAAAACAGCGTAACAAAGCATTCTCAACGTCGGTTCTGAAGGAATAGTTGTTAATACCAAATGGAACGGTTTCACCGTTATCAGAAGGGGGCACATACCCTGGGAGTTGTTCATGGTTAACGTGGACAAGAAACGGAAGCACATGAAACAGGGGTTGATGTTTGGTAGGAAGAAGCGTAAGGGCACGCTCAATGCGCGCTTTGTTGTATCTCAAAACGCGTAATAAGCGAATGGTCAAGTTTTGTTGGACCGAGAGCGGTTGTTGCGCTGTCATTGCACTTTTTCTAACTTCTTCATGATGCCAAGCATAGCGCTATTTTTCTCAGACTTCCTTAAATTTCAGTGATTAGCGAAAAGTTTCTCGTTTGTACGCTTCAAAATGAATTTTAGTGTTCACAATAGGGCCTAAATCAAGGCACCTGCAGGTGGTTACTGCAGTAAGAGCGAAGATAACTTCCTAATTCGTTGGGTATTCTAAGAGCAACCTATCAACCAGTTCATCTAATTTTGCCTGCACGCTAATGGTATCTTTTGATTCTAGTTCAATGCTTCCTGAGGCACTGTAGATAAAATGGCCATCGCGCATAATATTAATGTCTAGTACTTGATAAAAAGAGACTTGTTCTCCCACAGGAATGCTAAATATACCTCCCAGAGAAATTCCCCCTGATCGACCATAGCTCCCCGTTCCTAAACCTAGATTAAGCGTAGCGCCGTCATCTTTTGTTAGCGTAGTTGGTAGATAGCCTACGGTAATATCAGCATCGCTCTCCTTAGCTAGCTCAAGACCTTTGGCGGTAAGATTTTGTGCGATCTTATAATTCAGGTGGTTTTGCAGAGCCTCATTAATTGGGTTCACTGGAAGTTGAATGTAAAAGGTTTTGATCTCTGAAAAGTTATGATTTTTATCTACGCTGATTTCTTTGTTATTTGAAGCACACGCGCAAAGTGCTAATGCAAGCAACATTAACGCCGTGGTCTTGAAGCGAACACACAAGTTTTTTGGCTCTTGTGGCATTAACATAACAATACCTTCTTGTTTTGAGGAAAAAGAATGACGCTCTGCGAATTTGATACGTAGCTTTGGACTAGCAAGTAAACATTAAACTTTATTGTATAACGAAAGTACAAACCAATATGTCTTTAGAAGTGTTAATTTGTATATTAGCGCCAATGCACTAACTTTAAGTTATAAATGAATAAGGATGTGTTGAATTTAATGAAAACGTTACGTGCAGCTTCGCTAATTATGTCGTACCTGTACATGAGCCAAAGCCTTGTGTATGCCGATGAAGAGCGACAGTTAACCGTAACCTGGGCAATAAACGATGCGCCGCCTTTCCACGTGATTGAGGGCGAGTATCAAAATTCAGGTATATGCGACGTCCTGATAGATTCCTTAAAAGACACGATGACGCACACAACCCATGAGACGGTTTTAATGCCTCAAAACCGCGTTCGCATGTTATCAAAACAAAAAGAAAACCTTTGTTTTCCCTGCTTAATAAAGCGAGAGGACAATGATGTTTGGGTATACACGGATGAGACTGTCGTACACGCTCCCTTAGGGATAATTGGTCGACCTGAAGTGCTCGACCCATTTCTCAACGAAGATGGACGAATTGCTTTGGAGAGTCTGGTCAGCTCGGCACCCTTGCGCATGGGGAAGCCTCTTGCAAGGCGTTACCCCGATTTGCTACAGCCTCTGGTAGATAACGTGAGCAAAACTCGTCATTTTGCAGAGCTCACTGGTGAGAACGCAACGGTAAGAGTGCTTGAGCAAATAGACATGGGCAGACTAGATTACACACTTGAGTACCCCTCAATTTTGCAGTATTACAACATGACGCAGGGTGCAAGTACTTTGGTGTATTACGAGACGGCTGAATTGGCGAATAATGGCGTTGCGGGCGCTATTGGGTGTACTAACAATGCGTGGGGACAAGACGTAGTAAAGAGGATAAATCAAGCGCTTCCTAACGTATTAAATACGCCAATTTATCAAAAGCAGCAGGAGTTTTGGCGCGGTAGCTTACCTAAGCCACAAGGCAACATTGTCGCGCGAAAACAGCCATAAAAGGCGCCTTAAAGACCTCTTTCAGTAGTTAGTCCAACTATTGAAAATCTAAACATGCGAAGTTAATAATACCCTCGAAGTCTGCTTCACTGCATAACGTACCGAAGGTCACCCCTCTCGCATTATTCAGGCGTGAATTACAAAATGCATGAGCTATAGGATTGCCGTCATCACTTAATAGAATAGCCGCTTGCAGTGCCAGTGCTGTTTGCTCTGTAATAGCGCGGCTGCGGATTTCCATATTGTTTGTGTCAGTGAAAGCGTCAAGGACACCTGCCAGATGTATGTCGAAGTGCTTGTTTTTACCAGTCTGTTTTTTTAACTCTAAGAACAACGCATTTTTGGCATTGGGCTCTTTTGCCAATGCCCGCAAAACATCAAGACATTGCACATTACCACTTCCTTCCCAAATAGAATTTAGCGGTGCTTGGCGGTAGTAACGGGGCATGGGATTTTCTTCAACATACCCAATGCCGCCAAGGCATTCTTGCGCTTCATTAACAAAAGTGGGCGTGCGCTTACAAATCCAGAATTTACCAATAGCGGTAACGATGCGGGCAAAAGCCGCCTCAACTGGGTCGTTTGGCGCCTCATCGACAGCCTTGGCGACACGCATAGTCAATGCTGTTGCTGCTGCACACTCCAGTGCAAGGTCGGCTAAAACGTTTCGCATAAGTGGCTGATTTATTAACTTATCTCCAAATGCGCTACGATGACTTACATGGTGTATAGCTTGAACCAATGACTGGCGCATTAATGCTGAAGAGCCAATCATACAATCGAGGCGCGTTAACGAGACCATATCAAGGATCACAGGGACGCCTCTTCCTTCTTCTCCTATTAAATACGCCGTTGCATCCTGGAACTCGACTTCTGAAGACGCATTACTCCAATCGCCGAGCTTATCTTTAAGTCGCTGAATTCTTACCTTGTTAAGCTCACCATTTTCCAAATAGCGAGGTAGCAGAAAGCAACTCAAACCTAACTGGGTTTGGGCTAATATTAGGTGACCATCACACATAGGCGCAGAAAAGAAAAACTTGTGACCGACAATCTTGTAGCTGCCATCAGTTTGTTTTGTAGCCGTGGTCGTGTTGCGTCTTACATCAGACCCGCCCTGTTTTTCTGTCATGCCCATACCGAGAGTGAGGCCAGACTTATGCTGAGCGGCAATATTGCGGTTGTCGTAACTGCCGTTAATAATTTTATCTAGCCAAAAGGAAGGCAAGTGTTTCGCAGCTTTTAATGCAGGTACAGCAGCATGGGTCATCGTTAAGGGGCATGCGGTGCCTGATTCTGCTTGATAATGCATAAACATTAGCGCGGCCCGAATGACGTGAGCGCCATCATATTCACCATTACGCCAAGAATAACAGTGAACTTGATTATCCATTGCCGCTTGCATAAGCGCATGGTAGCTAGGATGAAAGTCAACGTGATCACAGCGACGTCCATAACGGTCGAAGGGGACGAAAACAGGCTTGTGTTTGTTGGCGAGTTCTCCGTGCTGCATAAGCACATCTCCAGCTATATCACCGTATTGTTGCAGTAATCCCAGGCCCTGTTCAGTGCACGCTGACGACTCTCCCTCCTTCAAAAACAAGGTCGTGAAATGTTTAAGCAGCCTATCGTTTTCCCATAAATTGTAGGGCCGTATCGGATAGGGTTGGTTTTCAACAACATGGGTTTCAAAACGATTGAGTTCGGTCATGATGGCGTACCTTATTCATAAAGTCATGCTACTGGAATATTTAAACATTACATGCAACGGTATATTTGATCAAATAAAGTAATGTCATGTCATTTCAGGTGGGATGTGCACAATGCTCGTGTATTATGGCAAGACAGATACGTTCTTTTTCGAAACGGTTGTAAATAAGTAGTCATGACGCAAAATAAAAGAAACAAACCAGTAGCGCGCAAATTGCTTCTGAAACTATTGGGTTCGAGAGAAAACATTGAAATGAATGCTGCGACAGCAGTAAGGGTAGGGGCGTTATTTGGCATATCAGAGAACAATGTACGTGTAACGTTGAACCGTCTTCACAGTAGTAATCTTCTCACTCTGGTAGAGAGGGGCTATTATCAATTGGGGCCAGCAGGCAAACAGTTCGCCAGAGAAATTAACCAGTGGCGCCATGCTGAGTCGTTGTTAAGTGACTGGGACGGTAGCTGGATTGCTGTTCAAACAAGCAGTTTGGCTAAAAGCGACAAGAAGCAGCAACGCCATAACGCAAGGGCGCTGAAACTTCTAGGTATGGAAAAGCTAATTGATGATATGTACATCAGGCCTAACAATCTAAAAACGCCGTTAAATGAAACACGTCAAAAGCTACACAACGTAGGGTTGGCTGAAAAAGCATTGGTTTTCACTGCCAGAGATTTTGATGACCTTCATAATGTTACAGCTAATCGGCTATGGCAGAGTAAAAACCTCGAAAGTCATTACCGAAATGGTATAGACGAGCTAGAGCGTTGCCTAGATTTACTCTCGACACTTTCCCTAGAGGATGCATTGATTACCTCTTATGAGGTTGGAGACAGAGCTATCCATCGTGTGGTTTTCGATCCGCTGCTACCTTCTCCCTTAGTCGACGTAGCACTCAGGCAGCGATATAGTGAATTGGTAAAACATTTTGATGATGTAGGAACGCAAATTTGGTTTCAGTTCTTACATTAATGTGTATTGGCTGTATTAGTTCAAGCATATCTACTGTTACTGAAACCACTGTGTGAAAAGGGATGAAATCGTAACTATGAGCGCTAATAGACCACTGTTTAAACACATTCGAAACCATACTGCTTTATTTAGCGAACTCTCACTATACAGAAGCACTGCATTAGATATGTTGGGATATCGCGACTATGAATTCCACAAAACGCCAAAATTTATAGCTGAAGACGGTTCAAGACTGACTATCGAGCCTGAGCGCAGCATAGTGCTACCTTCTGTTAATGTCCTCAAAGGTTTAAAGCATAAGCTTACTACGGCGGTTCCAACGTTAACCTTGGTGGAAAATAGCGAAATCGGTTATCGCTATCCTACAGCAGCGCTAGCGGGTCTCGATGCACCATTTATCAAACGAATGCGCTCTGAGTATTTTCACCGCGTTGATGAAGACCGAAGTATTTGTCGTCCAGTAAACCTGTCGTACGGAATAAAAAGTCGTGGTAAAGCGGATAACCGTTTGGAGTATGAGGTTTGGATGCCAGATGAAGCGCCTGATCAGAATCCTTTACCGCTTCTTATTGATTTATACGGTGAAGACCTACCTAATGAAGTGCGTCATTTTGTGGAGCAACCGTCAAAAGTACACGGGTGGATGGGAGTGAAACGGGCGGCTTTTGAAGCACTATATACGCATAAAGAGTGCGGTGATTTGGTTATATGTATCGCGATGAGCGTCGATGCATACAACATAGGGGCAAAGCCTGACTTGTCCTATTCACCTGTAGCTGAGAGTTCAATTGCCACTAGTAATGCTGAATTTGAGTGGGAAATAGAAGGCTACTATGCGCCGAGAGATTGGGCCTTCGACCATGATGCCGTTTGGCATGCAATTAATCATACTCTAGAGGCTATCAATGCGCCTCTGGATGACATCTATTGCAATGAAATTATTCCCATAGCTGAAAGCAAAACGGAGCGTATTCTTTCAACACTAGCTTCGTTAGGGGTATCACAAGAAGAAATAGATGCACTGAGTTTGCAACCCTGGGAGTTCATGCTTACCGAAAGTGAGCATAGGGTTAAAGCGCATGACCCAACTCGCTCTGTCAATCTGCTGGGACGACTTAACAGACTTTTCTACCAACCTGAACAACCCTTACCTTCACTTAACTGGCTCCATGACCTCATTCTATGAGGTCATGGCATTGTCCATGCTATCGCAAACAGGTAATTCCACACCTCTAGCTGTCATCATTTCGTCTTATTTGTAAATTTTTAGATAAAATTACACCATTTTTGTAAATTACTTTCACTTTTGGCGTGATCTGGATGTTTTATTTGTATTTTCTGTAATTTAATTACGAAAAATGCTTTATTTATTGAAAGTTTTGTTCATAATGTACACATCACTGAGGTGATATCTAATTAAGTTACAAAATAGGAATTCAAAAATGAAACTGTCTACTTTTGCTATTGCTTTAACGTTATCTGTTGCTGCAACTCAACCTTTCGCTAAAGACGTACGTCTTAAGCCTGTAAACAACAATATTGAAACCCAAGCATGTTTGACTGCTGCTGAAGAGGGTTTTGGTCCAGCATTGCGTTTTATTCGCAACAGCGGTTTTAACGCAGAAGAGTTCAGTGCTTCTGTTCGTTGTAACGGTGAATCGCTTCGTACATTCGCTTATATGTACAAAAACAACCAAGTTACTGAAAATGCAAAAACAGTTGCATTAGTCGCGAAGAATCAAGATGCGGCTTCACAAGCGTGTCTAGAAGCACTTACGATTGGTAAAGACGCTGCATTAGTAAAATATGGTTTAGAAGGTGAAAACATCATCTGTAACCACCAAAACATTTCAGACTTTGTGCGCCAGTACAGTGCTGAAAATGTGATTGTGCGCTCTAACGCAGAGTAAGCACTAAGCAGATATCTGCTTAAACTATTTGTACAGTTTCATGGCCTTTCGCTCTTAAAGGCGAGAGGCCTGACACTTTACCTAGCGTTACTCTTGTGTAGCGTCTATCAAATGAAAGGCTTTTTGCCTGCCGTCCAAATACGTAACGTTTTTTCCATCAAAATACGCGTCTTCTTCTAGCATAATCCGTATTTCTTTATTCCACGGCTTAATATGGCTGGCAGCGTTCAACTCTATTGAATACACCGTGTTTTCGTACATAGGATAATCTCCTTGAACCGGAACGCCCTCTTGCGCATCCCACATACCTATCGTTGGCCCAGCTGCATGACCGTGTAAGCCTAATGGGTGAGTGTAAATAGAAGGTTTGATGCCCTCGCTAATTGCCTGTTCCCTCGACATTTTTAATATTCGATTACCTGTGCGTCCACGTTGGAAGTTATTAGTTAAAATATCTTGTAAACGATTGGCGCTTGCCAACGCTTGTTTAAGGGCCTCGGGCGCGTCAGTTTCCCCAGGCCTTAGTACATAGGCATGCTGCTGCTGATCAGTATTTAAGCGAAGGTAAGTAATGCCAAAATCGACATGAAGTAGGTCGCCATGTCGTATAATGTTTTCACCGGGACGTTTGCTGAAGGCTTTAATTTGGTCAAAGGCCTCGTCATCGGCGCGCTGAATTGACACTGTAGGATGGAACCAGTTAGTTAACCCCAGTGCACGAGTTTGGTCTCTTAGCCACCACACTACGTCATCAGTAGTTGTTTTATTAGGAATGATGACCTTATTTGAGAATGCCTCTGCGATAAGATTATGGCCGATTCTCGTTAATGTCGGGTAGTGAGTCATTTCAAGTTCGCTTCGCGTTTCAAGCCAACCTATGGCCAGCTTTTCTCCCGACACAATACGAGACTTAAGATTTGGCGGCAGCACCTGCATTAGCTTGGTATATTCAGTAGATGTCATACCATCTGCTAGCGCAAAAGCATTGGAAGTATTGATTGCGATGCGCTTAGGAGAGCGTTCTTTGATGATGTCTATCAACGCTTGCCATTGATCGGGTTGGGCTTCCTTGTCCCATGCTTTTTTGAATAAGTTGCCAACGGCGTACCGGGCAACTGCCAATGTTTCCAATGGGCCATCTTCTTTTGGTCGATAAATGACTAACATGGTATGTCGTCGTGCTGAAAGCCAAGTGGATGGAAGTAACGTTTTTAATACCGGGTCTTCGTTATATTCCCGCGACATGATGATCCACATATCGATATCTTCTCTGGCCATTATTTTTGGCAACACCGTTTGCACACGCTGTTCAGTCATGCGATCAATAAGCATGCTGCGCTCTTTCATGTTCAAAACGGGCTCTGCGTATATTTCAAAAGCTGAAAACCACATTAGCGCGACACATACAGATAGTTTTCTCAACATTGATTTTTCCTTGTACTTTGACTAATGACTTATATATTTAGGCCAAAAAAACGCCTAAGCTGGCCATTATGTTTGTTAGATAGCTAGCACCGTTGTCTGTCGTATTTGGATTGACCTAGGCAAATTTTTGATTGATCGTGTTTTGTTTTAACACTTGTTTTGGTTTGGTGAAATGATTTCATGAAGTATTTTGGGCTCTTGCTGTTCCTCTTTTCCTTTTCAGTAAGCGCAAATAGCGCAGTCACTGTGGAGTGGGGTACAGATGAATGGAACGGATTCACAAACCAAGACGGCATTGGCTTCTACCATGACCTGATGAACCAGATTTTTCCATCGCCAAAGTTCAATCTCGAGGTAAGTTATTTCCCTTGGAAACGTTCTATTAAGCACCTCTCACAAGCTGACATTGATATGACAGGCGGCATGCCCAAAAGCCCAGATTTTTATCAGTCGAAAAAGCCAGTGTTAAGTGAGAAAATTTTACTCGTAAGTGTCAATAAACTACACGTTGAAGATTTAGAGCATAAGTTAGGCGCGTATCGTGCTGGCTATGACGATGTGATATTTTACGCAGCGTTACCTGATAATGTTGCTGGTATTGAAGTGAAAGATGTAGAGCAAGGTTTAGCACTTCTCACTCAGGGCAAAGTGGACTTTTATGTCGACACTGAGATACTCATCAGCAGGGTGTTTGGCGAGAACATATCAAAAGGTGATATGCAAACATCTGAAGTGGGGTATTTCGAGCTGTATTGGTCTTTTGCAAAAAATGAAAAAGGAAAACGGCTTAAATATCAATTTGACAACACGCTGGATCAACTTAATAAGTCTGGTATGCTTCGCTCGCTTTACGATAAATACGATATAGCAATGCCTTTCTAAATCTGTTCGCGATTTGCACAACGTAGTATTTCCGCTGACACATGATAAAACTAGTAATTTTTAATGCACCCAAGAAACCTTCATAAAAACGGCTATCCCATTGACGCGCTATGTAAGTCGCACCCGAATCTCACTCCCTTTGTTATTCGCGCCAAAAGTGGGCAAAAAAGCATTAACTTTGCCGAAGCCAATGCTGTAATGGCATTGAATGCAGCACTTTTAAAACACTATTATCACGTCGAATTTTGGAAAGTGCCTAAAGGCTATCTTTGTCCACCTGTGCCCGGGCGGGCAGACTATATTCACGCCATTGCCGACTTGTTATCTACCACCGACTTTTGTAAGGGAACGCAAGTGAAAGGCCTTGATATTGGTGTCGGCGCCAATGCTATCTACCCTATTATTGGCATCGTAAGCTATCAATGGGCTTTTGTTGGCAGTGAAGTCGATGATGTTGCCTTTCGTAACGCCTCGGAAATAGCCAGACAAAATTCACATCTGCAACCATTTTTAAGCATACGCAAGCAGGGTACAAAAAATGCTATTTTTGATGGCATCATTGCAGACGATGAGTATTTTACCTTTACCATGTGCAACCCGCCTTTTCACAAATCGCAAAAAGAGGCGTTGCAGGGTACCCAGCGTAAAACTCAAAATCTCAAACGCAACGCGGAAAAACGTGGCTCCAAAGGTGCAAGCCAAGCAAAAGCAAACCTTAATTTTGCAGGACAAGCGAATGAGCTTTGGTGTGAGGGCGGCGAATTGGCCTTTATTCAGCGAATGATTACAGAAAGTACTCAATATAAAGAGAATGTAGGGTGGTTTACTTGTCTAGTCTCTAAAAGCGCGCATCTAAAACCTATTGAAACCAGTATTCGCTATCATAAAGCCACACATTTCAAGGTTGTAGAAATGGGGCAGGGCAACAAGTTAAGCCGTTTTGTAGCCTGGTCCTTCAGATAATTTAACGTTTCGAAAACTACCTTTGCACAGTAAATTTCTAATACTATTCAATTGATTACCGTAATATTAGAACGTATCCAAGTTGTAAATTCTGTGTTAGCTTAATTTTTTCATTCTTGTTTTAAGGGAATAAATTGAAGCTTAGTTCTAGAAACCTCATCATGATAATTGGGGCATTAGTTGCGTGTTTGCGGGTTCATCCGGCAATTGGTGATGAAAATGCTTACACGTTAATAACTGAAACTATTGCCTCTGAAGTGCTGGGTGAACAACGTACCGTAAACGTGCAGTTACCCAAGTCATATAAAGAAAACGAAAATAAAAACTACCCCATCATTTATCGTTTAGATGGTGCTGGGAACCTTCCTATGTTGAACGCTGTTCTAGAGCGTCTTCAGTCACAAGGTAATGCCCCTGAAGTCATCATTGTAGCTATTGAAAATACAGACAGGCTGCGAGATTTGTATCCCACTGTAAACCAAGACCCCAATGGCCCAGTAGGTTTGGGAGGTGGTGGTGCCAACTTTCTGTCGTTCATTACAAAAGAACTGATGCCCGTTATTGAGTCGAAATACCGTGTCCATGATTATCGCATTATGGCGGGGGCGTCAGCGGCAGGTGTATTTTCTTTGTATGCCTTACAAAAACGTCCTGACCTTTTTCACGCCGTAATAACCTATAGCGCCGCCGTGTGGTGGGCATATGGCGCGTCGGGAAAATCTACGGTGTCGTTTTTCAAAAACACAGACAGCTTGGATCGCTTTGTTTACACAGCAATCGGCAATGAGCCCTCACCAATGCGTCCATACTACGATGACATGATCAAAGGCATTGAAGCGCATAAACCAACAGGTTTGCGCTGGGTAAATGAAAAGTTTGATGACGTTCCGCATAATTTGGTGTCAGCTGCGGGCAGTTTTAACGCGTACTTCAATTTGTTTTTCTCTGAGTATATGCAGCCCAAAGATTATTCAGGTGATATCGCGTCTATCGAACAATACTATGAAAACGTATCGACGCAGCGCGGCGTTGAAATACTTGCACCTGAATGGGTGATTAGGGAGTTAGGCTATTACTACGTGAACCAAGGCAACCATGAACACGCCATTCAACTCTTTCAATACGGTATAGCGCATTACCCCAATTCTCCAGATGCTAATAACGGCTTGGCATATGGTTTTGAACAAGCGGGTAAATACGACCAAGCACTTGTGCACGTTAATAAAGCGTTGGCGCTAGCCAATGAAGACTATGATGGTTATGCGGTATACAAAAATAGACAAGAAAGATTATTAAAACAGATTGAAAGCAAGTAATATGTGAAGGGGGCAATGCCCCCTTATTTGCAATACAGTGTGCTGCTAGAAATCTAGGGTCTTTGAAATACCAAACACTATCCTTTCATCTGCAGTGCCCCTATCCAAGTCTGTATTCTCAGCCGCAATTTCTATATCAAACCCGTGGTAGTTGGTTTGATATGCAAGTCGATAGTGGTAAAACGAGGTGTTGTCGCCGCGCCACAACCACTTTTCGCTATCCATAGAGTTAGATACATCAAAGCTTGCGCGCAGTGTGTGGTTGGGGGCAAGTTCAAAAGTATGGGCGATCATAGATACCGCGTGCCTTGCACCTGTGCCAAAATAATCCCAGGTGTACCAAAAGTTAAGCTCTGACGCTCCCCATTCACTGGTGTAGCCAAATTTTGTATAGACTTCAGGGTAGTTACCCTCGCTCGAATTACTTGCTCCGTGATAAGAGTAGTAAGCAATACCGTAATCAATGCTTATAGCATCAGTTAGCATTTGGTAACGACCCGCGTAAAAGTCCCACTCAGTATTCGTGTCACCGCCAAAGTCGACGTTTGACGCCCACGTTCCAGCGTAAAACCCATCGTCTAAGGTCTTGTTCACGCCCACCTGTAACGCTGGGTTATTTCGGGTCTGGCTGAGTCCGTTAAACGTATAATCTGACACGCCAGATACCGTTGCAGTCCAGTCAGCCAAAGATGAAGTTGTAAATAGTGCTGCGCATGCAGCAAACATGTAAATGGTTTTTGTCATTGTTTAAGAGCCTTTTATCTCTAAGTATTGCTAGCGTCACAAATGCCGGACGCGCGCGGAGACACGGCTCAATGCATGAGCCGTGGTCTTCGCAATAAGAATTGATGAGTTAGTTCAGATTTTCGATTTTAGTGAAATCGATTTTGTTTTCTTTAGGCGAGGTTTTAATTGCCATCACTGACTTAAATTTTTGGCTAAGAATAAAGCCGAAGCAGCCAAAGAATATAGCGATAACCAAAGCACCTACCCATTGTATTTGTAGGAAGTCGAGCTTGAACAATAAGGTCAAAAGCGACAGCGCAACAATGTTTAATGCCATGTAATTAACACGCCCTAAACGTTCAACCGTTATGTTTAAGTTGTCAGTGTATAAACGAATAAGTGAGTCCAGTGAGTTGATAACAAATACAATGCCCACAAACACCATGGCAAAGTTCACCAGTCCATCTGTCGATATGCCAGCGCTATGGTAGTGGTACAATACCGAGAACCATGCGGCGATAGGAATAGACGGTATTACCATCATGGCAATGAGCACCTGATAGGTTTTCAGGCCACCCACAAACCGTGAAGTAAATTGGCCAATCATGATACTCCAGCTAAACCACCAAAATAGATAGAATTCGTGATATTCATTGATGGGTAATACAAACTTGTCGATGTTGGCAAAGTAGCCGCCGATAAGCCCTAAATTTGTGAAGTAGCTTGCCATTTCACTTTCACCAAAGATAAACGCGCCTGCCCACATACCTACGATAAGCGCAATAAATACCCACGTTGTTGTGATACTTAAAATGCGAACAAACTTAATGCTGGTACTTGAATAAACGGCAAATGCGATGGCAGCAAAAACAATGGCATAAAATGTTGGAACAATAGACTCGCCGTCGCCAACGCTCGGTAGGTACCAAGGTAGATTGGACAAGAGCAAAAATGCAGTAAATGCACACGTGCCGATAATGACTACATTATTAACGAATTTTACCACAGGAAGTTCGAAAAACTTTACTTT
Organism: Alteromonas gracilis; assembly: GCF_036870955.2. GTDB lineage: Bacteria > Pseudomonadota > Gammaproteobacteria > Enterobacterales > Alteromonadaceae > Alteromonas > Alteromonas gracilis_A. The sequence continues at coordinate 3,180,754 of NZ_CP145482.2, read as the reverse complement.
AGGCTCGATTACGCAGAAATAAAAACAAGTTAAAAAGTAAAACCCCCAAATCAAGAAACCCCAGAAGCCAAACTCAATGGCCAGAGGATTGGTAAAAGCATATTCAGGGCTTGCGCTTATGTCAGCATAACCTGCAAATTCGGTGAGTGGGAACATGATCAAGCCCACATCCAAACCAGAGGTAAATAAAATGGCAATAAAAGTTAGGGTTCTTACTAAGCATTACGCCGACAACTTTCAAGTTGCCCCATTTAAATAGAATATAGGCTACCGAAAGTAGGGTGAATATAATGCCTGCACTAAGCCAAACTGTCATTGTCACCCTCCCAATATTGATAAAAATGTAACATGATTTTCCTTTTTATTGTTTGTTGTAGCACACTGCCCGGCAATGTTGGTGAAACATCGCAACGCATAGGGGCAGACATGCCGACGAACGACAAACGCGTATTAGCGTTGCTCGGTTTGCCACTGTTCGTTGATGGCGACGTTGACATTGTGTTCAGGCAAGCGAGGCTTACCCAAAATAATATCTGCTGCCTTTTCTGCGACCATAATAGTGGGCGCGTTTAAATTCCCGTTGGGGATCGTGGGAAATATCGATGAGTCAACGACTCGTAATCCTTCAATACCATGAACTTGTGTATCTGAATTAACCACTGCCATGTCATCCTCTCCCATCTTGCAAGAACACGATGGGTGATAAGCACTTTCTACGGCTTCGCGGACAAACGCGTCTATTTCAGCGTCGCTTTGAATATGCTCACCAGGTTGAATTTCACCATCGCGGAACGCATCAAAGGGCGATTGCTCAATAATCTCTCGCGTCAGTCTAACGCAGGCTCTAAAGCCTTCTATGTCCTCTTCGTGCTGCAAATAGTTAAACAGTATTTTGGGCGGCACTTTCGGGTCGGCAGATTGAATGGTTACACTGCCACGGCTTTTCGGCTTGTTGTGACCGACGTGCACTTGAAATCCGTCACCATCAAACGCCAATTTTCCATCGTAGCGAATAGCCGCTTGTAAAAAGTGATACTGAATGTCTGGCCATTCAATACCGGGCTTTGAACGTATAAATGCACAGGATTCAAAGTGGTTGGTAGCACCTAGACCAGAGCGGTTAAGTAACCAACGTGCACCAATCAGTCCTTTTGATATTAGACCCAGCTTACGGTTCAACGAAACGGGCTGCTTGCACTTGTACTGAAAATAGAATTCCAAGTGGTCTTGAAGGTTTTGCCCAACACCAGGCAAATGGTGCTTAACGTCAATACCTGCTGCGTTGAGCGCGTGTGCCTCACCTATGCCGGACAGCTGCAAAATATGTGGTGAACCAATCGAGCCTGCGCTCAATATAATCTCTTTGTTGGCGTGTACTTGGCAGGTTTTGCCTTTCACCTGATATTCCACTCCCGTGGCCGTTTTGCCATCAAGAATAACTTTGGTCACAAGTGCACCTGTCACTATGTGAAGGTTTTTGCGCGACTTTACCGGATCTAAGTACTCACGACTCGTCGAGCTTCTAACGCCATCTTTAACGGTCATGTGCATTGGGCCGAAGCCTTCTTGCTGTTCACCATTGTAATCGCTCGTGATGTCGTAACCCGCTTGCTCGCCCGCTTTGATAAAGGCGGTATAAAGTGGGTTTTCCATTTCATTGCCGTTATTTACGCCAATCTCACCATTGCCACCGCGATAGGCATCGTTGCCTCTATACCAACTTTCGGCTTTTTGAAAGTAGGGTAGGCATGCTTGGTAATTCCAGTTTTTAGCGCCGTGCGCTTCCCATTCGTCAAAGTCCTTGGCATGACCGCGAACATACACCATGCCGTTTATTGAAGAAGAGCCGCCCAGCACTTTGCCCCGCGGGCAGTGCATTTTGCGGTTGTTTAAGTATGGCTCTTCCTCAGTGTGAAACTGCCATGCATATTTATTAGTGTTCATGGGGATCGACAATGCTGTTGGCATCTTAATGAAGATGCTTTTGTCTGAACCGCCAGTCTCTAACAATAAAACTTTGTGTTCTGGAGACTCTGACAGACGATTTGCCAATACACAGCCCGCTGAGCCTGCGCCAACAATGATGTAATCGTATGTTTGTGATGTCATCGGTTTAGCTACTCCTTAAAACGGGCTTTCAATATCTACCATGCCAACGTACACAGACTTGGTTTGCGTGTAGCTGTTGAGCGTTTCGACGCCGTTCTCGCGGCCAATACCAGACTGCTTATAACCGCCTACTGGCATCTCTGCGGGGAGTTTCCATATGCATTAATCCAACAAATGCCCGCTTGAAGCTGATGAATGACGCGATGAGCGCGCTGTATATTTTGGCTGAATACACCAGCTGCAAGCCCCAACGTTGTGTCATTGGCGCGTTTGATAACCTCATCTTCATCGTCGAACACCAAAACGCTCATCACTGGTCCGAATATTTCCTCTTTCACTATGGTCATATCGTCGGTGCAATCAGTGAATATTGTAGGCGCTACAAAAAATCCGTTGGGTGCAGACTCTGGAGAGACAGCGCGACCACCTGTAAGAAGCGTGGCACCTTCTTGTTTACCTTTCTCTATGTAGCTAAGGACTAATTCCTGATGCTTTTTGGAGATAAGCGCCCCTATGTTTACTTGACTATCCATAGGATTGCCCAAAACAATGTTTTGCTCAGTACGTGATTTTAGTTCTTCGATAAAAGACGCATAAACAGAGCGCTGCACGTAAACGCGTGTACAATTAGTACAAATCTCGCCTTGCGTATAAAAATTGCCTAGCATTGCTGCGCTTACGGCTTGGCTGATGTCAGCGTCTTCAAACACAAGCAAAGGCGACTTTCCGCCAAGCTCCATGGTGACATCTTTTAAGTTTGATGCCGCTGCACTTTGCATCACTTTTTTGCCCGTACCGACTTCGCCGGTAAACGAGATTTTTTCAATTGCAGGGTGCGATGTGAGCCACTGACCTACCTCGGCTGCGCCTTGAACGACGTTAAACACACCCGCAGGTACTCCAGCTTCAGCAAAGATTTCGGCAAGTTTTAATGCACCTAAAGGCGTTTCTTCTGATGGTTTAAATATGAAAGCATTGCCTGCTGCTAGTGCTGGCCCAGACTTCCAACACGCAATTTGAAGCGGGTAGTTCCATGCGCCAATGCCCGCGCAGATCCCAAGAGCCTCTTTTCGTGTGTAAAAGAAGTCGCTGCCAACACTCTGCTGAGTACCAAGCTGGGTTGGCGCTAGGCCTGCATAATACTCAATAACGTCAGCGCCCGTTTCAATGTCGACGCAGTCTGCTTCTTGAATGGGCTTGCTAGGTATCTAGCACCTCTACTTTTGCAAGTTCATCGTTACGCTCTCTTAGTAACGCAACAGCCTTATTAAGAATACGTGTTCTTTCAATAGGCGTCATGGCTGACCACGTTGCAAAACCCTCTTTTGCACTCTCTATGGCTTCTTGTTGTACAAACTCATCAGCAACTTCAACGTGATAAATCACTTCTGCGGTAGCTGGGTTGGTCACAGCGAAGGTTTCTCCGCTTTTGTTCGCCAGCGGCTTGCCGTGTATGAAATTCTGATAAGTCGGTATTGCCATGTAAAACTCCTATGCATTATTGATATTTATTGACGCGCTACTCTATAAACACAACAAACACTACGGTTTGATGAATATCTGTTTAAAAGTTAAGCACTTAACCATTCAAAGTACGTAAAATTTTTAAAATTTTATTTTGATTGATTGTTCAATATAAAATAAATTGTATAGTGCTCTAACTATTATTTCAACTTTAAGCAAAGTTGTGTGCGCGATTGCTTTGATATCCTTGTACATCAGATTTACTTATTATTCTGATTTACAAAGTTTTTATTGCCACTCATTAAAAACATTAAATGTTTTTACAAGACAAATAAAAACTCGAGTAAGAATTCACCTCATAAGGTTTATTAGTTTTTTAGTTAGGGGTCTAATTAATTGTCGGTAATACGTTGATGTGTAGAAATGTCTTGTAGGCGACAGTTTGATTGTTGGTGTCGCCTTACACTGTGAGAATGGCAATTGATGAGTGATTTATCTTATGAAGTCGATAGAAGAGTATCTAAGCGAGTACGCGCATTACCATAGAGATCAGCGAAATATCTACACACATTATGTGGGCATTCCACTAATTGTTTTCTCTGTGTTGTGTTTGCTAAGTAAGCCTGCGTTTTTAGTTGCACTTCCGTTTTTGGGAGACGTGATAATGAGTCCAGCTGTTATCGTGTGGGTTTTAGGGAATATTTTCTACCTTAAGCTTGATAGCAGACTAGGGGCTGTCATGGCGCTTGTCACTGGAGCGATGGTGTACTTTGCTCAACCTGTTGCTGCAATGGGTGTGGCTGCGTGGTTATCTATTTCGCTTGGCATTTTTATCGGTGGGTGGGCATTGCAATTTATTGGTCATCATTTTGAAGGGAAAAAGCCCGCATTTGTTGACGACATTATGGGGTTAGTTATAGGGCCACTGTTTGTGCTTGCCGAGGTGAGTTTTGAATTGGGGCTGCGCTCTCAGCTTAAAAATGAAATCGAAACTCGCTCAGGCCCAGTAAGATAATATGAAAACACCACACTCTCTTAAATGTGAGTGTGGTGCTTTAAAGGCTAGTTAATCTAAGCGCAGTTGCGTTGTGATACCCAATGCACAGCGCCTTGCTAGCGCCCCTTCATTTTTTCAAGCGTTGACTTACGCAGCTGTAGTTTCGATTCTGCGAATGCATCCCGAGGTAGCATTTTTAGCTTGTCAGCGTAGCCTAATGCGGTGGGTAAAACTTGTTCTTGTGGCAGCGCTGCATCTAGAAAACCAGCTTTCACGGCTTCTTTACCTTCATAGATACGAGAGAATAATAAGGCTTCAGTTTGAGAAGTATTCGCTAGTCGAGCCTTTGCCAGCTCCATGCCAAAAGGTGGAAGGACCATTCCAATCGCCGTTTCATTTAGCCCATACTTGGTATCGCTGTCCTTACCTATACGCAAATCTGCTGCCATCAGCATAATAGCGCCTAAGGCAATACTGTGACCTTCTGCGGCCACAATGACTGGCAGCGGGTAACTATAGAGTCTTATTATCAGGTCAGCACCTGCCTGCACGAGTTCATGTTGCTTTGTCTTATCGCCTGATTTCATCACAGAGAGATCAAATCCACCGCAGAACTTACCTTCTCCACCGTGCAGAACGACCGCTTTAGCCTCTTTTTCTGCCGTGTCTAATGCATCATTAAATTGATCAATTAGTGTAAATCCAACGGCATTGACTTTGCCGTCATCAAACGTGATAACCGCCACATCGTTTTCTATTTTCAAATTAAAAGCCATGCTTTGTCCTAGCTTCAAAGTGTTAGTAACATTCAATAATTAACGTGTATATATCATAACCGTACTTAACGGTATTTGCCCACTTTGCGAAAGTGATGACATGCGATTGATAAAGATTATTGAGCGTGCATACATTACACGACAATCGACCAATTCAGAGGTACACTCTATATCGTGGTATATAGGTTTCATACCTTAGTATTATCATTAACTTCGATAGCGCTTTTAAGAAAACGAAAGCAATTGCGTGGCAACAAAGTGTTGGAAGAACGGCTGCGGGTCTCATTACCCCATATCCTCCCGGTATTCCATTGATTGTTCCAGGGCAAATCATAGAGCAAGCTCATATTGATTATTTACAGGCGCTGGCAAGTCAGAAGTTGACAGTACAAGGTATCTACGACGGTGAAATATACGTGGTGGAAGAATAAAAATAGCGAACGCGTATTTCGTAGCGCATTACGCTTTTTAAGGAAAGAACATTAGAGTATGGAGTTAAAAATGACAAAATTTAATGCATCTGCACTGGGCCTCGTCATGGCTTTTTCTGCCACCCCAGTTATTGCGACAGACTATATAAGTGCAGACCAGCTTCCCAAATGGTTCAATGATGCTGTCAAACGCGAGATGAATGTGACTGAGACTAGCGCAATCTCATTAACAGACTTTCCCATTAACGGCACAGTAAAAGGCAAATGGTCAGATGTTGAAAAAGCTGACACCTACTGGTACTACACCGTAAACATTGGTAGTGATACTCCGGTTGAGTGTTGGGCGTTCCAAGAGTATGACGGCCCGGCTAATTCCTTGGTCAATATGATGAATTATGCCACTAATAACATTGCGACTGTTCACAACAAAGCGCTTTCAAGTAAGTTTAACTATTCACTTGATGCATCAAACATTGACGATGCGATGATGCTTGATTATCAAGTATTGTATAACCTTGGAGAAGGTAGCGAAAAAGTAAGTGGTCTTCTAAAAGGTTTGTCTGCCGAAACGGCAAGTGGCTTGCAGATATGCATGCACAACGAAGTGGGCTATAGAGAGACGTTTAAGGAAGTCTTTACCTCATTTGTTAATGCACTTGACTCATCAGCGCAATCATCACCTTTCTTCAACTCAATTAATTCAGTAGAAGTTAACCAGCAACTGGTGGGGCTTGCAGCTGAGACATTTACCAAAGATGCAGATGGTGATGTGGAAATCAGAGAAGCGCTCACGATGATCCTTCCTGTCGATGCGAGTAATGTAGCGGCCACTGATACGGTTACCCAGTCTTGGAGCAGCCCAGATGGTAGCTTAATCAACGCGCACACATATTCAGTTGAAAATGGACAAGTATCGTCAACATTTTCTCTCTCAGCATCTGAGGGAATATGGGAAATTGAGGGCGAAATGCAGGGCAAACCTGTGACCATGCAACTTGAGTATGACGGTGAGTTTGTATCTAACTTCGGTAGCTATTTAGTCGTAGATGCCTTAAATGATTCAGAACAAGATACGACGACGTATGTGACTTGGTCGGCTGACACAGATCCTACATCACCGACACCCACAACGATGCAGAAACTTGGCAAGCAAGATGGGTTGCTACAGTACGCCGCTGACATGGCGGGCTTTAAAGTGAAGTACTCGTCTAATGAGGACCTTGTTATGCAGTCTGCCACAATGAGCATGGGGCCAGTGTCGATGAAAATGGCACCGCTTTATGTAACCGGAAAGCCTACCGCGTTATGAGGCTCCTTCTTTCGCTAGCTTTATGCTTGGTGTCGCACTTTTCTTTCGGACAAAGTGCGCCCACCTTTGCGCAAATATCAATTACCCGTCAAGCGGGGCAGGTACTGCCACTAGGGCCAGTCATTGAATTTGAAGTGACGGTAGACACGCCGCAAAAATATCGCGAACTGTTACGAGAGTGGGAAGGCGTGAGCGTTAATAAGGTGACACAGAATACGCTCTCCATCGCTCTTAAAGAGGAATACCTTTCAATAGCCAGTGTTATTGACCAATATCGCAAAAGTAGCTTTGTTATTGATTACGACGAACCTCAGGTACAAACGGTACTAGAGCAGTTCAAGCAACAATACGGAGCGTCACCGACACTACCGATAGGTGATGCGTTAGAAGGCTTTGTATCTGGCTATATTACTGAACCGACTTATATCCATGATTTTGCTTTTGCATCAACCGTGGCCACCACAAAAAGTGGTGATTGCACGGAATTTGCTGTACTAACGACAGCGCTTGCGCGAGCACTGGGTACGCCATCGCGCGTCGTCGTTGGTACTGTCATTGTGGAGAGTGCAGAGGCGATTGAAGCTTATGGTCATGCGTGGAATGAATTGTTCATTGACGATAAGTGGGTAAGAGTTGATGCAGCACTTGCCACAGTTCAAAGCGTAAGAAAGTTCTATTTACCTGGTCATGTACTTGACAATGAAGGGCTAGGCTATGCGTTAGCATTTGGTAAAAGTGCTTTCACGTTGCCTCAGCGCATAGCTGACGTACGTGCAGTGCGCTAGAGTAATCATAGGTTGCAAGACGGATTCAATGTAAAGCATCACTTGAGTTTTCGGATGGTTGCCTTACACTTGCGCCGCAATTGACACAAAGGCAGGTTTAATGAAACTCAGTGATGTAAAAAAGCTTCATCAAAAGAAATACCGATCGCAATTCGGTTATTACTTGGTTGAGGGAGAGCATTTAGTCTTAGAGCTATTAAATGCCGTCGCAAAACGCCCCGAAACATTGAGCCTGAACAACATAACCTTCTACGTGACACAGCAATATGCAACGTGGTTAAACGAAAAGTTGTCTCAACCGTGTCGTGTTGACGTGCTATCTGAACAACAGATGGCATCGTTAAGTGATACCAAAACCCCCCAAGGGATTATCGCGCGAGTGCCGCTACCTCAAGAAGGGGCCAGTGCTTCTGAAGTACAAACGCCATTAGACAGAATGTATGTCTATCTCTATGAGACGCAAGATCCTGGTAACCTTGGCACTATTTTAAGAACGCTAGCGTGGTTTGGCGATTTTACGCTATTGATGAGCCCTAATAGCGTTGACCCATACAATTCTAAAGTTGTTAGGTCTAGCATGGGGGCAATATTTCATGTCAACATGGAACTTAATGTGCCGCTTGCGTCTTTAAATCAACGGTTTCAACGGTTTGCCTATCTCGATATGAAGGGTGAAGAAGTAAAATCGCCAACGTTTAAACAGCATCAGTGTTATTTATTCGGGAATGAGGCGCGTGGTGTGCCCACTGACGTATTGACTGAATTGAACGCCAAGGCTTATACCATACCTGGCAACGGCAGTATTGATTCACTTAACTTAGCCAGCGCCGTGAACATGTGTGCTTATGAGCTTTCACGCTAGCTTGTGTTAAAAACTCGTTTTTATATTCGCAAAATACAGGATTAAACTGTGGCATTACAATGGTTTCCAGGGCATATGCACAAAGCCCTCAAAGAGATTAAAGAGTCCTTAAGTCAAGTAGATATTCTTATTGAGGTGCTTGACGCACGCATTCCTTATTCAAGTGAGAACCCAGAAATTGCGAAAATTCGCGGCGATAAACCGTGTATTAAAATTCTCAATAAGTATGATTTGGCTGACCCAGAAATTACGGCCCGTTGGCAAGAGAGCTTGGAGAAAGAGCGCGGCGTAAAAACGATCACCACGTCTAGCGATAATCCGGGTAACAGTAAGCAAATTATGCAGCTTATCCGAAGCATTTGTGCGCAAAAAGACGCTCAGCCCAAAGCGATTAAAGCCATGATTACCGGTATACCTAATGTCGGTAAGTCAACGCTAATCAATATTCTGGCAGAGCGCATAATTGCAAAAACGGGTAACGAACCTAGCGGTGACTAAAAGTCAGCAGCGTATAAATCTTGGCAGTGGAATCATCTTGTTTGACACCCCAGGCGTGCTGTGGCCGAAGCTTGAGAATCCACATTCAATTTATCGTCTTGCTTCGTCGGGTGCGGTGAAAAATACCGCGATGGAATATGATGATGTTGGTTTTTTTGCCGCAGATTATCTGATTAAAGCCTATCCTGAAGTAATGAAAGAGCGCTATAAACTTGATGAGTTGCCGGAGACGGAAATCGAGTTTTTGGAAGCTGCAGCCAAAAATCGAGGCGCCATTCAGGCAGGTGGCCGAGTTAACCTTCACAAAATCTGTGAAATTCTTTTGAAAGAGCTCCAGTCCGGCAAACTAGGGCGGATAACTCTAGAAACGCCAGAGATGCTGGAAAAAGAAAAAGAAGAAATGGTGTTGGCGGCAGCGAAAAAAGCGGAAGCGAAAGCTAAGCGAAAACAAAAGTTTAAAACCGGGTCGCTTACACCAGACAAAAAAGATCGCAAAGAAAAACGCGAAGAAAAGCGTCAGGAACAAAGCCGTAGAATGAAAAAAGCGCGGCGATAAAACTAACCTGTTTAGGAAGGGGGTGCCAATGGATACTGTGAAGCAGTTTGATAAGCAGACTTTTGATGCTCTGTTAAGTAAAGCTGCTCAAAGCGAGCGGCGTCGTGCCAACCTGAATGTGCATGCGTCTTATGAAGACGTTGTACAGCGCTTGTTTATTGCAATGATGCCCGACTCCTATGTTCGTCCCCATCGCCATACCCAGACGCATAAATGGGAGTTTTTTATGGCGGTTGAAGGTAAGCTTACGCTGATACTGTTCGATGATAACGGTACGGTAACCAAGCGTGTCATGTTAGATGCTACTGGAGATTGCAGAGGCCTCGAAATCCCACCTAATGTATGGCATGCCACCGTATGCGAAGCGCCCGTTGTATTTATGGAAGTAAAACAAGGGCCTTATGAGGTGACTGACGATAAAGGGTTTGCACCATGGGCGCCACCAGAAGGTAGTGAAGACGTGCCACTGTTCTTACAGCACTTAAAAGCCGTGAAGGAAGGGCAAAGTGCAGCTGTAATAAACGACGCCACTGAATAGGCGTTAGCGCCACAAATGACTTTCCTTTTTGGAAAGTCATTGCTATTGAATATTTTGCTGGTATGGTAAAGGATAAATAACATAGATGTGCGCGGGTATTGGTGCACAAACACTTACTTATAGAGTGATAAAGAGAATTATTATGCGAAACGTTTCAACAGGCTACTTTTATAATTTTAATTACTGATTGCACCTGACCATCGGTGTTCAGGGGCAGTTTTTGGCTTCTGGGCACGCAGGTAGAACGTTTTGCAAAAGCCCAGAAGGTTTAACCATCTGGGCTTTTTTAATGCCCGTTATTCTCGGTAAAGAACAATGAAAGAACTCACATTAGGTGACATAAGAAAGCAGCATAGAGTGAAACAGGAAGTGGTTGCTATGGCGTTGTCAGTGACCGCGTCAGGGGTTAGCAAGCTAGAATCTAAACGTATTCAAGACGTGTCATTACAAAGAGCGGCCGCTTATCTCGCTGCGGTGGGCGGCAACGTGAAAATTGAGGTTACTATGCCAGATGGCGCTACCCTGCATGTAGGGTAGCGGCGCTCTGCTTGACCAGCAATTTCAACACATTTTAGTGATAATAAGCGACACTGCGGTCACTAAAACGTCTTGACGTTGCGAATGTGTAAAGCCACTCATTAAACGAAACACCTTTCGCGCTGTTTTCGTTGTAAAAGGGGCTGGGAGATGATGTTGGAAATGCATTGTCTTCACAAAAATCATTTAAAACCATGTGGCAGGTACCTTCGCCAAGATAAAACTGGTAATTCCAGGTAAATGCAGAAAGCGCATGCAAAGAAGCATGTGCTTGAATTTGCCAGCCTAGAATATAAGCAAGATCTGATTCGTTGACTCCCCACGATGTTGGGTCGAGGTTTCCCTTCGCGACTTGGTCGGATATTTTTAAGAATTGGACTTGGACAATGTCAGTACCAGTGGAATATTGCGCAAATCTATTCCATGGGTATTGGTAAGCAAGGCGCATCATAACTTGTTTGTTTAAAGATAAGTGATTGAAGTTACCAATCAAAGATTGGAAATTGCGGGGCAGGGTATCTTCAATTGCCCATGGCCCGCCGTAGTTTAAAACCGATTGTACAAAGCCCTTTGAGATGACACCTAGCGATGCGTCTGCAAACAGTGCCACTTTGGTGCGGCCAAAGAGTTGTTGAATAGTAGGGAAGTTGAATACGGCACCGTACCCGCCAGCACTGCTACCGCTAAGCAATACCTTGTCTGGTGAAAGTGACGATTGCGTTAATTTTTCCTTAAGCCAATGTATGACAGCAAGTGCGTTGTCATTGCCCCTGTGATGAATTGTCACTTCGCCACCAGGAACGTCAGACACTATGCCTAATTCGTCAATGTAACTATTGTCACTTGCCCCTAAATGAAGATCGCCAGTGCAATAGGGAATAAAGACTTTTGACCATGTTTTGAATGGGTTGTCATCGCGGCTTTCGAAAATTCCGCCTGCGGCAGCAGGGGTATTTTCTATAACTGCAGATGGATTAAATGCAGCGCGCGTAAGAGGGTTATCATCTACCTCTAGTTGCAGTGATTTCAAGCATGTTGCGCCATCCCAACAGGCTCCTCCACCGTTGAAATAGATAACTAGGTTGTCACTCTCTCCTCGTTCGAAGTAGAAAGAGAAAGGGTTCGCTTGCAAGCCAGCAGGGCTGTTTAGTATTGGAAGCGCACAAGAGGGGGAAATTTGCTTTTCAGTGCCGTCAGGAAGCGAAACTGAAAACAAAGAGGGTGGAGTAATTTGCTCCCATTGGGCAAATAAGTGAGACGAAAAAAATAGTAGAGTAGTGCTTATCAATATTCTAAGGCACTGTCGCGGTGTTATCATGGTACAAATCCTTTTTGTTTAAAGAGGTCGTGGTTTTTTGCCACTACTTTCCCACGTGCACTACATCCAAAATGTGCACAGTTAATAAGCTATAAAGTAAAAGGTAAGTGGTGTTATGCGGCAACGTCATAATGACGCTAAGCCCTAGAGTAAATGAAAAAAGAGAGCTGTCTATACTTTGCGCACGTTTTAAGCGAGAAGAAAAACTTTTAACGTTCCCCTTTCGTGAAAGCGCGTTTAAACGTACGCTTTGATGATGCGAAGATATAATTGATTAAATTGGAGTTAGAGCATGGCTGTTCATGAGATTACGCACCCCCTTATTGCACACAAGTTAGGACTGATGCGCAATGCAAAGATAAGCAGCAAAGACTTTAGAGAGCTGGCTTCAGAAGTGGGTAACCTTCTGACCTATGAAGCGACGAGAACACTGCCAACCGAAAGAGCAAAAATAAGGAGTTGGTCGGGCGACGAAGTTGAAGTCAGACAGATTAAAGGAAAGAAAATTACCGTAGTTCCCATTCTACGAGCTGGCTTGGGCATGCTTGATGGGGTGCTTGAACTTATCCCAAACGCCAAAATTAGTGTCGTTGGCTTATATCGAGATGAAGATACGCTGCAACCTGTAGCTTACTTTGACAAGGTCGTTAAGAATATAGACGAGCGAACGGCATTGATTGTAGACCCCATGCTAGCTACCGGTGGTACTCTAATTGCGACCATCGATTTACTTAAGAAAAAAGGTTGTACAAAAATTATGGGGCTGTTTTTGGTTGCCGCACCTGAAGGTATTCGCGCCGTTGTGGATGCTCACCCTGATGTGGACATTTTTACCGCGGCTATTGACGAACGGTTAAATGAAAACGGCTACATTTTGCCTGGGCTCGGTGATGCAGGCGATAAAATCTTTGGTACTCGCTAGTCGCCGGGCTTTACTCAGGCTCACGGAGGTAGATAAATTACTCGGGTTAAACGTTTAAGATAGTGTTATAGTTCTTGAGTAGTAATATTGCACGGTAACTTAAGCCTGTTTCTTTTTGCTTAATTTCACAATTAACGAAGCAGGCTCTGATGTGTTGCGTGATAAGAGCTGGTAATAATGAATAAAAGCAAACTCACCCTTAAAGATGTCGCACTGCAACTTGGTGTGTCAACTGCGACCATTTCCAACGCGTTCAATCGCCCCGATCAACTCTCTAAAGCTAAGCGCGAAGAAATACTAGAGCAATGTAAAAAAATTGGCTATAGCGGGCCAAATAAAGCGGCGCAAATTCTGAGAAAAGGGACGTCGAATATTGTTGCCTTGGTACTTGCTGATAGCATTTCATATATGGTGAGCGACCCTGTGGCGAGTACTTTTATCAAAGGTGTTTCACATGCATTGCGTGAGCAAGGCAAGCACTTGTTGTTATATGCAGGTGACTCGCAGAGCATTCTTGATGTGGTTGATTTTGTCGATGGCTTTATTTGCTATGGCGCACCGAGAAATCCAAAGTTAGTTGACGAGCTTTCTACATCAGTTAAGCCTGTGATTACTGTGGACTTTGATATAGAAGATACGCCGTCTATTAATATTGATAACGAAGAAGCAGCCTATCAGGTTGCGCGCTTCGCTCTTTCAGAGGGTGATCAAGTTGCTATCTTGGGCTTGCGTCTTATCGATTCTCCCTCTACTTGCCGTATTTATGACAACCCACTTATTGACGTGGATTCGTCAATTTCACACCGACGATTAGACGGCTATTTGCGCGCGACGCATGAAAAAAACATTACCGTAAGTAATGAAAGAGTTTGGCATTTACCGGAAAGTGATCGCAGCTTCGCAAGACAAGCGGCTAGAGAAGTACTAACCAGTTCACCGCGTCCAGACGTGGTGCTTTGTATGAGTGATATTATTGCACTTGAGCTGCTCCAGATGGCGTTGGACATGGGGATAAAAGTGCCTGAAGAGCTTAAAATAACTGGATTTGACGGCATTGAAGAGGGCGAAAGAGTTCGCCCACGATTAACGACAATCTGCCAATCAAGTACCGAAAAAGGTGTCCGCGCAGCAACGGCATTGCTTGAGCAATTGCAAGACAAAGCGGTGCTACCATTTGAATTAAGGCAAGGTGAAACCGTTTCAACGAGTTAAACCTTAAGAAAGCAAGGCGCCGTCAAAGACGGCGCTATTTAGAAGTGCTTAGTAAAAAGAGTAATTTAGGTTAAGCATGTACGATGGCCCAAATTCTCGTCTAAGGGTAACAATGCCGTTACCGTCAATGGTTTCCTCTTTTTCATCGGTTAAATTAACGCCTTGTAGTGCGATGCGTAAGCCTTCCAAATACTCAATGCCACTCTGCGCGAAGTCGTAGCTAATTTGAGCATCAACTTGTGTGACAGCGTCTCGCGTTGCCGCTTCTATTTTATTTGAACCGCCTCGTTGGTAAGTCAAAAATTCAGAGCGATCCGTAGCGGCGACCCTAAACTCAAACCCATTCATTTCATAATAAGCCGTTACGCTATAGGTATTGTCAGATTGACCTGGTATGGCGGTACCGTCTTCTAGTTCAGCGTCGAGAATGGTAGCTGAAGCTGCTATGCCAAACCCATCCAGCGAGTTGCTTACGATCCTCAGTGGAATGTTGGCCGTAAGCTCAACCCCTTTCATGCTGCCTGTTAAGCCATCCTCAAAGAACGAGTAAAATCCGAAATCAGGCGGCGTCACTAAATCGCTCAGCTTGGTAAGGTGTGTCCTCTGGGCCATAGTTACCGTCTACATCTATAACGCGGTCATGAAACCCTGGAATGAAGTAGTTGGCGCCGCCATTAGTTTCATCATTGGTAAAGTCAATAAGCTGATTTCCATCGCGAGTCCAATTGACTAAGTCTTTGTAAAATAGCGCGATAGAAACATAGCCTTCATCTTCAAAATAGTTTTCAAACGACAAGTCAAAGTTGTTGGCTTCAAGAGGCTGAAGTGTAGGGTTACCGGTAAATTTAGACCAAGGTGAACCGTATTCTTCTACCGCAGCTTGTGTGTTGGGCGTTGCTATTAGCTCGATGTTTTGGTCGAACTTCACAAAACCAGACGCTTTCATTTGGTCAATACGTGCTCGGCTAATGGTTTTGGATGCGCCGAAACGCAGATAGCGGTTTTCGGTTAACTCGACGCTAAGATTTAGACTAGGTAAAAAATGCGAGTAATCGTCTCCGTCGTTGATAATACAGTCTGCATCAACAACCTGGTTCCCATCATCATCACAAACAGCAAAGTTGCCGCCAACGATGCCGATGAATCCAGAAGAGCTTTGATCGGTTTCTACGTATTGAGCACCCACGTTACCTTTTACGTTAAAGCCACTGATCTCAGTTTCGAAATCCAGCTGGGCATAAAGCGTAATGACTTCTTCATCTACTGTGAACGTGTCACCTAAGCGGTCTGGTTCCAATAGCCCCGCATCATTTAAGGTATATTCGCCATCGTTATAAGGCGCGAAGCCGTCGTAAGCTACAACTTGGCCAAGCCCCGCCCACGAAAGGTCTGCCAACCCATTGTAAAGATATTGAGAAGGAATAGAGTCGGAAAAGGGGTAGGAAGACGCTGTCGCAAAAAAGCCCTTATTGTCTTTAGATTTAAAGCGATCGCTGTAATTCACACCCGCAGTAAAGGTATTGAAAATACTCCATTCCACATATCCTGTAACTTCGAGTCGTGCTGTGGTTAGCTCTTCCTCAAAGTCAGCAAAGTTCAAAAAGCCATCTTGCGCATTAAAATAGCTATATGGCTGCCCGTTTGCCTGCAATACATCGGTTGCGAACTGATCGGCAATGTTTGCCATACCTCCGCCCCACACCTGAGGCCCAGCAAGTTGTAGAAGATTCGGGTCTGCAAATGCATCAAGCCCTGTGCTGTCTGTAAAGAATATACCGTCGGCGCTCATTTGAAACTGACGTGAACCAAGCTGGTCATTGTTGAGTGCGCCTGAGCGAGCGAGGCCAGCATAAGATTCGCCGCGCAGATCGCGTTTAGATGACTGGCTATCGGCAATATCTACTTTTAATGCCCACTCATCGTTAATGTCGTATCTGATGTTTAGTCCAAACGTTTGCAATTCACCGTCTTTTTGCGCGGGGTCAGTACGCAGCACTGGGTTGGCGTTGATTTGTGTCCCAGAGTTGTTGACGCCGCTTCCCGTTACATTAGCTGCGGCAAAAGGTTCTATGAAACCTCGAATAACGCCGGAATCAGAATAATCGATATCAAGAGCATCGAAAACGATGTCAAGTCTGTCGGTAGGGCGCCATTGTAATATGGCTGATATGGTGTCGCGCTCCAACACGCGGCTTATAGCTTGCGTATCGAGGCCAAATGGCAACACTTGCCCTTCGTCATTCTCGCCATAACCCCAAACCCCGTACTTTCGCTCGTTACGGGGCGATTCTGTCGACGCAATAGCGAGTGCCAATCCAATGGTATCGTCAGCAAACTTCTCGACAAATGACAGGGCGAAGCGATTGCCGGTGTTGTCAAATTCTGGGTTGTCAGAATCATTACCGCCTAGTTCATATACACCCGTGACGGTTAAGGTTTCTTGTGCAGAGAGAGGGCGAACGGTTTGAAGATCGACCGTACCACCTATGCCTTGAACGAGCAGTGTTGCATCTGACGTTTTGTAAATGGTTGCCCCTGTCATAATTTCGGCAGGGTAGAGGTCATACTCAACCCCGCGGTTGTCACCAATACCAATTAGCTCTCGGCCGTTAAGCGAGGTACCGAGTAAAGTCTTCTTTGAAACCACGAACTGATATACCCGATGTGCGTCCACCAACGCGTTCACCCGATAAACCCGGCAACCGAGCGAGAGATTCGGCAATAGAGGAATCTGGAAGCTTACCGATATCTTCTGCGGAAAGTGCTTCAACAATAGAGTCGTTATCCATTTTAACGGCCTGCGCTCGCATTAATGAACCTCTAATACCTGAAACCTGGATAACTTCTAAGTTATCTTCGTCGGGCGTTTCTTGTGCGTATGCGATGCTACCGTTGAGTGCTGCAGCAATAGACATTGCGACCAATGCCGAGCTTGAAATGTGCTGTGTGCTTCATATGCGTTACCTTGCTGTAAGAAAAAAGGCTATTCTTGTTGTTTACATTAAATTAACAATAGTTCGATATTTGAACGTTTGCAAGGGCTTTCTTAATTGATTAAGTTTGAGTTTGTTTTTGGTTTATAAGTATTAATATCTGCCTATATAGCCTTTGCTTAATGCATTTCTGCTATTGTATGCATTGATTTGAAAGGTAGAAAAGTTTTGCCGTGAGGGAAGTGAGAAGAAAAGAAATAGCCTTGCGAAAGCATAGCGCACGATGATACATGCGCCACATTAATTTGGGGGTATTAGCGCCAAACTAAGGCTTTGAAGTGCTTTCTACACATAGATTCATAGGTGTCGTTGCCACCAATCTGCACCTGATCACCGCCTGTCACAGCGTTGCCATTTTCATCTAGTCGGACAACAAAGCTTGCTTTGCGGCCGCAATGACATACGGTTTTTAGTTCTGACAGCTTGTCTGCCCATGCAAGAAGATAATGACTACCTTCAAATGTTTCACCAAGAAAGTCAGTTCGAAGTCCATAAGCCAGTACCTAAGCACTCTTAGTTCATCAACCACATCGACAAGCTGCCTTACTTGTTCTTTTGTTAAAAACTGTGCTTCATCAATGAAAACACAGTCAAGCTTTTGCTTGCTGTGGTCATTGCTTATAGACGTGAAAAGGTTGTCTTCTTTTGCGTAAAGTTGGGCGTCAGCTTTAAGGCCAATACGCGATGTCACTTTACCCACCCCATATCTGTCATCAAGGGCCGCTGTGTAAATGATTGAATGCATGCCGCGTTCGCGGTAATTGTATGCAGATTGTAGAAGTGACGTAGATTTACCTGCATTCATTGCAGAGTAATAAAAATAAAGTTGTGCCATGCTCGGGGGCTCTAATAATTTTTGTTATACCAAGAGATAAAGTCGTTGGCACTCATCGGTTTCGCATAGTAATAACCTTGCAAATAATCACTGCCCAAATCGGAAAGGTGAATTCGCTGGGCATCGGTTTCAATACCTTCTGCAATGGTTTTGCAACGAAACTCTCGTGCCATCAACAGCGTCGCTCTTATAATGGTATCACTCTCTTCAGATGTGTTCTGTACAAAAGAACGATCAATTTTTATAAAATCAAATGGAATAGACTGTAGTCTGTGTAGCGAAGAGTAACCTAGTGCCAAAATCATCAATAGAAATTTTTACTCCGCGGTCGACAAGGTCGTACAATCGTTGAGTGACTAGCTCTGCGTTATTTGCAAAGACGCTTTCGGTGACCTCTAGGAACAAACGTCGAGGTTCCACCGCTGTTGTTTTGAGCGCGCTATCGAGCACTTTTACAAACCCATCGTCCAATAATTGTGTAATTGAAAGGTTGACCGACATGCACAGTTTGCTGGCAAACTGCCAGTGCGATAAGTCAATCAGTGCCCGGTTGAGCACCCAAGCACCTATCTCAGGCATAAGACCGCTTCGTTCTGCCAGTGGAATAAACACATCTGGTGTTATCATTTCATCGTCGCACGTCCAACGAAGTAATGCTTCAACCGATGAAACTGAGTTAGTTTGAACATCTATGATAGGTTGATAGAAAACGCTGAGCTCTCCTTTACTAATAGCACCTCGTAAACGCTCGCATAGGCGTTGGTCTCGTTTAATCTCAGCGTGCAGTAATTCATTAAAAACACCCACAGATCCACGTTGCTTACGCTTTTGGTCGTACATGGTTAGATCTGCTTGCTGAATTAAATCAACGGCGCTGTTTCCGTGCTCCGGGTACATGGCAATACCAATAGTGGCATCCAGCGTTATTTGATTGTCGTTAGCTACAATTGGAATGGTGACACCACTTCTCATGGCGTGAGCGACTGCCTTAGCCGTGTCGACGGTGGCATAGGGTATAACTGCCACAAACTCATCGCCACCCCAGCGTGCAAGGTGGTTCTTCTCGCTATAGTTTCTCAGCCTAGATGCTATTTCAGCTAATACAATATCGCCGACTTTATGCCCTAGGCTGTCATTTACTTGTTTAAACCCATCTAAATCAATAAATAAGATTGCGAGAGAGTTTTGAAGAACATCAGTGGTGTCTAACAGCCCGTTTAGGTGTTTTAAAAAGCCATTGCGGTTGAGTAAATTCGTAAGTGGGTCGCGATTTGAAAGTCGAAATAGATCTTCGGTCCTGCGCTCAACTTCCTCTTCTAAATTAGCGTTCGAAGCATCTAACTTTTCGTTAGTAGCAATGAGCAGTTGATTAACTTTTTCAGTCTCTGTGCGCTCAATGCGCATTTGCTCAAGTAATCTTTCATTGTTCGACTTAAGTGAAAGCGTGTTGATAAAAAAACGATTGTATCGAGATGCACTTAAAAAAATGCCAACCCAAAATACTAAGCCAAGCACACCTAAAATAAAAAACTCGCCAGACTCGTCGAGCAAGGCGCACACAGACATAGGAACTAATAGCGCGGTGCAATAGAATGAAACCAGTCGTTTACTAGGAGAAAGCACAGTACCAGCGCCACCAGACATGGCCGACAGCACCACCATGGTAGCGGACATTTCTACAGCACTCATAGAAGAATAGAAAATAATGGAATACGCCGCCCATACACTTCCAGTCACACAAACCCCTAAAGCAAAGCGTTTAACCACAGGCTCAGGTTCGAAATGTTTGTCACTTAAATGTAAACGCCAGTAGCATGCATCAATAAACCGCAACACACACACTGCCATCATGACAAGCCACACTTGCCACTTTAACGCCACGATGGTCTCTGATTCACTTTCGAAGAAGAAAACAAGTCCAGAAAACGCAAAAATGGTCATTAATAAGCCAACGAAGCTATTGCCAACGAGCATGTTTGCAGTATCGCGCTTTATTTCGGTAGTGGATATTGTGTTGTTTTCAAATTGCAATGGTTAAAGTACCCAGTCTACTTTCGAGCAAAAATTATTTATGTTTTATATTGCTTGCTTCACTGCCACCAAGAGGGTGTTCAGCTCACATATATTCTGTATACCTTATTAGATTAGCAGAGTAAATTTATACCAGCGACGTTCGACTTCTATTTAATGCAAATAACCTTTCCATTAATCCTTGCCCTTAATCACTTTTATGCTCAAAAAGTACTTGTTATGGATGTCGAAAATGAAATTATCTTAATCGATTATGTTTTTTTGTGGCGTGCCTTTAATTGATGTTGGTCTGTTAAATTTTTTTGAAATCAATTCCTCTATGTGATTTTTAGTTATTTTTTCTTCACAAGATATTTACAACACGTTTTTATTGGTTTAAATTCTTAAACGATTAAGTTTGGCGGGTGAAATAATCCAAAAACACACAAATGATTAACGGCGCCCTTGGTTCATCGCTGGAGAAAACATGAAAAAACATTACAGAGTACATTCACTCACGCTGGCAGTATGCACTGCACTATCTACACATGCTGTTGCACAAGACGCGGCATCTGAAGAGACACAAAGCAAAGAAAAGTATGAACAAATTGTGGTTACTGCTGCGCCGGGCGGCGCGACCATGCAAGAAGCAAGTGTTTCTGTTAGCGCGTTCGATGAAGAAGATATTATCAAGTTAGCACCGCGTTCAACGGCAGAAGTGTTTCGTGCATTGCCGGGTATTCGCGCAGAATCTTCAGGTGGCGGCGGTAATGCCAACATTACTATCCGTGGTATACCGCTAGCAACGGGCGGGTCTAAGTTCCTTCAAATTCACGAAGACGGTCTACCGGTTTTAGAATATGGTGATATTAACTTTGGTAACGCTGATAACTTTTTACGCTACGACTGGTCTGTGGCAAATGTAGAAGCGGTACGAGGGGGTCTGCTTCCACCTTCGCGAGTAACTCACCTGGTGGTGTGATTAACATGATCAGCAACACTGGCGAAATTGGCGGTGGTGCAATTGGGACTTCATTTGGCGTTGATTATGAAGAGTTTCGCTTAGATTTTCGCTATGGCGGTGAAATTAGCGATGACATGTATTATCACATTGCAGGTTTCGCCAGAGGAGGCGAGGGGCCACGAGAAACTGGCTATAACGGCGACCAAGGTGGGCAGGTTAAATTCAATTTGACCAAAGTGTTAGACAACGGTCATATTCGTTTTTATTACAAAAACCTTGATGACAAAGTGTCTACCTATCTTCCTTCGCCTGTTTTAGTGAAAGGCGGCGGTGAATATGGCCCAGTACCAGGTTACGATGCAAGTTCGCAGGCGCTGAACTCAGCATACAACACAAACATTTCAACGTTTGATAGTTTTGGCAACCCAGAAAATCGCGATGTTCGCGATGGTATTGAGTCAAAAGTGAGTTCTTTTGGTGTAGAAGTCGACTTAGAAGTTGCTGAAAACCTGTTTCTTTTGAACAAATTCCGCATTTCAGATATTTCGGGTGGCTTTATCGCGCCGTTTACTGATGGCTTCCCAGCAGGCCCAGGCGACGTGTCTAATTTTGCATCTGCATTGTGCGCAGGAGCAACAGACGGCGATGGCAATGCACTAAACTGTGACAGCACCACAGTGACTTTAGCCAATGGCCCTGGTGCTTAAGCGAAGTGTATTCAGGTCAAGCATTCACAAACTTGCAGTTTGATACACGCATCAACGACCTTGGCAACATGATTAACGATTTCAGCTTGCGCAAAGAGTTCGACAACGGTGTTAATCTTACCGTTGGTTATTACTATTCAAATCAGGACATCGCGACAAGCTGGTCGAGCTGGCAGACTTTTATTCAGACGCTTGACGGAGACAACTCTCAGCTTCTAAACATTACAGATGCTGATGGTGTCGAGTTGGTGTCTGACGGCTTGTTATCGGCGAGCTTCTTGTCATGGGAATGGGACTTAAACTACGTTACTAAAGCACCCTACATGAACGTAGGTTTCGAATTATCTGATAACATCATTATCGATGCATCAGTACGTCACGATACTACAGAAGCGTCTGGCGAATTGATCAGTTCGTGCTGTGGTGGTAACACCGATTTCGACCTTAACGGTAACGGCGTAATAGAACAAATTGAAGACGCGTCTGCAACGAACAGCGGCTTTATTAGCGGTGGCGTTATCAATCTAAATCGTGCAGGGGCTTCATCTCAAATCGTCGACTATTCGGCAAACAATACGTCGTATTCATTAGGTGGTTCGTATTTGCTAAGCGACAACCAAACATTCTTTGCTCGCTACTCTAAAGGTGGCCGCGCTATTGCTGACCGTTTACTGCAGATAGGTGGGACGCTTAATGTAGACGGCAGTCTTACCAGTACAACATCTGGTTACGATACGACAAAGCAGTTTGAAGTTGGATACAAGTATGGCACAAAAGACCTAATGGTTAACGCTACCTTGTTTGATACTGTTACTGAAGACACACAGGCTGAAGTGACCAGTGGTTTAACCTTTATGCGCGAGTACGAAGCGCGTGGGCTTGAGCTAGAAGGGCGTTGGAACGCGACTGACAACTTTGTTGTTTCGGGTAATATGACGTGGACCGATGCTGAAATAAGCCGAGACGTAAATAATCCAGCACTTGTTGGTAATACTCCACGTCGTCAAGCTGACTTTATCTGGACTATCACACCTGAATATGTGACCGATGATTGGTCTGTTGGGGCGTCACTGCAAGGCTCTACTGATTACTACGTTCAAGACAATAATGACCTAGAGCAAGAGGCTTACAACTTGGTTAACCTTTTTGCGACCTATTGGGTGAACGATCAATTCTCGGTTTCACTTAACGTGAATAACGCTACTGATGAATTTATCATTACAGAATCGGAAGAGGGTTCTGCAGCGGTAGGTAGTTATGTGCGAGCACGTCCGTTAAACGGTCGTACTACAGTACTGTCACTTAAATATATGTTCGAGTAACTTATAACAAAACGCCCGTAAAATGCGGGCGTTTTCTTTTTCTAATACTTTGTTCCTTCCGTCTTTCTATGGAGTCAATTCGGTAGGTCAGTTTGTTGATCGTCGTCCCTTTCAAGTTCCGCCAATCTCTTTGCAATAGCGTTTGAAAGCGCGCTATAAAGATAAGCATGCCGTTTATTAATGACGTGCACGAGTCTGTGTTCGACAATGGGCACAAATTCAATGCCCTGCTTTTCGAATACGCTATTTTGTGTAAAGTCACTGGGTAAGATAGCGTAGTCGAATCTACCGTTAATGAGTAGTTCTAGCACATGGTTGAAATCATCGAATTCAAAAATATTCGCTGTGATGTTCGCCTTGGCTTCGCCTACGTTTGAGAAAAATCGTGTAGTTACTGCAATTGCATTAGTAGGGTTATAGGTTACATCTTTATTGCATATCGCATTGCGAATACAAAGTAAAAAAGACGCGCCAATTGAAAAGGCGGGCTCTATGGCGATAACGTTGTTATCAGGTGTTGCTACAACGTTATAGCGAATAACATCGGCATCGGTCATGCCTTCATCTAGCAGCCGCAGGCCCTTTCGCCACCCACTTCTACAAATTCTGCTTTAATACCAATATCAGCATACACTTGCTCCATAAGCGGCTTATAAAATTGCGTGACGCGCGGGTGGCTGACATAACCGATAATAAATCTGTCTTCGTCTGCGAAGGTGACTGAGATAAATAATAAGAGACTGATAACTGCCAAGGCCATGTTGCGTAACGTAGGTTTCACGTTTACTTCCCTGAAAATCGAAAAAACACGCATCTTCAAAGTAGTCCAGAATGTCGCAAATGTCCAAACGAATGCGATGGATGGGCGTTATAAACTGAAGCCAAAAAAAGCCCCGACCTTGGTCGGGGCTTTTTCGTTGGTGTTTCAATTAAGCTGCGCTTTGACCGCCATCAATCGCTTTAAGCGTTTGTGACGCTGGAACAAGTTCCATATCAAATGTGTATTCGTCTACACGTACTGCAAGTTTGCGTTTTTCGTTATAGTCGTGAAGCTTCGCTGCTTCATCGGCATTAACCACACCTTTCTCTTGAAGCTTGTTAAGCGCGTGCTCGAAAGAGATAAACGGTACAACTAGCTCTTTGCGCAGTGCTTTTTGCACTTTACCAAGAAGGTGAGCAACAGCGTGCTTAGCTTTAAACGCCTGCTCGTTAATATCGTTACCGTCACCTGGGCTTACGCGCACAAGGTGCGTTAGCTGTGCCTTAACGCTGTTGTCTTGCATAGATGCAATTGACAGCTCACGCACTAGGTCATCACTGATACCAGCAACGCTGTTAGAGTACGTGTTTGTTAGCAGACGCATAAGACCGCGTGTTGCTGTGTTCGGGAAATTGTTGATGAAATTAACAATTGCCTGTTCAGCTTGTTGTAGTGACCACTGCATCGCATACTCAAAGTATGGAAGTGCAAGTTTTCTATCTTCAATGCGCTGCTCGTAGAAACGAATTGCAGCCATCGCGCCGTATAGGTAGCTCATTACATCACCTAAACGAGCAGATAGAAGCTCAGCTTTCTTCAAGTCACCACCAAGTACCGCAAGTGACAGGTCAGCTAGTGGTGCAAGTTTCGCAGAGATGCTGTTAACGCGCTTCTCGTACCTACGTACTTCTGGAAGAGCAGACTCGCTGCCGCGTAGGAACGGAAGGTATGCCTTACCGAAGCTACGGAACGCGTTGTTTACACTAAAACCTACAGTCTTACGAAGCACTTTGTTGAACTCTTTATCAGCAGAACTTTCGTTGCTGTGAATTAGGTCAACCATGTCTTTCAGGTAAGGGTGACAACGCATTGCGCCCTGACCGAAGATCATTAGGTTACGCGTTAGAATGTTTGCACCTTCTACCGTAATAGCGATAGGCAATGCTGCGTAGCCGCTTACCAATGTGTTTTGTGGACCGCGCTGAATCGCTTTACCTGCTTGGATATCCATTGCAGAGTTCATTACATCACGACCTAGTTCAGTCATGTGATACTTCGCGATAGCCGTCACAACAGATGGCTTAACACCTAGGCCTAGACCTTCGGTTGTTAGCACACGCATCGCTTCTAGCAAGAATGTCTTACCAGCAATGTCTGCCATTTTCTCTTGAATACCTTCGAAGCGACCAATTGGAAGACCAAATTGCTCACGTACAAATGAATATTCAACCGTGCCTTTAAATGCTGACTGCGCAGTTGCCACGCCCATTGCTGGAAGTGAAATACCACGACCTGCACCAAGACAGCTTACTAGCATCTGCCAACCGCGACCGATGTTCTTCTGTCCACCGATAATAAAGTCCATTGGAATAAACACGTCTTGACCACGAGTAGTACCGTTATAGAAACGTACGCCCATTGGGTCGTGACGGTTACCAAGTTCAACACCTGGGTGTGACTTAGGTAGAAGAGCACAAGTAATACCCAGCTCTAGTTTGTCACCAAGAAGTTGGTCTGGGTCGAATACTTTAAACGCAAGACCAAGTACCGTCGCAATTGGTGCAAGCGTAATATAACGCTTGTCCCAGCTTACGCGTAGACCAAGTACTTCTTCGCCGTTGTATTCGCCTTTCGTTACGATAGCTGCGTCAGGAATTGCACCTGCGTCTGAACCTGCTTCGGGGCTTGTTAGCGCGAAGCACGGAATATCGCGGCCGTCAGCAAGGCGAGGTAGCCAATAATCTTGTTGCTCGTTAGTACCATAATGCATTAGTAGCTCGCCTGGGCCTAACGAGTTAGGAACCATTACGGTTACCGCGATCGCGCCACTTTTAGCTGCAATCGTTGCAACAATCGTCGAGTTTGCATATGGGCTAAATTCAAGACCACCAAATTTCTTTGGAATGATCATTGAGAAGAAACGGTTTTTACCTAGGAAATCTAGAATTTCCTGAGGAATATGCTTGCCGTTGCCTAGTTCGAAGTCATCGACCATGTTCAGTAGTTCAGTTACTGGACCGTCCATGAATGCTTGTTCTTCTGCGCTCAGTTTTGCCTGAGGGATATCGCGTAGTGCCTGCATGTCAGGCTTACCCTGATAAATAGAAGATTCAATCCACACGTCACCCGCATCTAGGGCTTCTTGTTCTGTGATTGAAATTGGGGGTAATACTTTCTTTAAGCTAGTTCTGATACTCATAATAACTCATCCGCTCATCTGACCAGTTGTGTATATTAATACTACACCAGATTTGAAAAAGATCAAATTTTGTAAAAATTAATTAATATTCATTAACTTACTCATAAGATAAGACAGGTAGAGGGGAAATTAATTCAAACAATCGTTTAATATTACGCCAATTTAATCTTTCAATAAGAATGAGCTAACAACAAAGCGGTGTCAGTTATTTGATTTCCCGCCATTCTCTTTTATAGTTGTCGCTTGATTACATGGAGAAGCAAGTTAATGGTTAAGAAGATAAGCACACTGTCTAAATCACTAGGTTTTGGCATTGCTGTAGCGACAATGTTTACAGCAAACGTGAGTGCTGAGAGTTATGCGGTTGTAAATGTAGGATATGGAAATGTCGACACCGAATTCGATAGCGAAAGTGATGTGAGCTACTCAGCTGCTCTTGGATACCAATTTCATCGTCAATGGTATGTAGAAGGTGGCTATATTTCACTGATAGATGCGGACAATGATGACCAATCACTTTCTAGCAGCGGACCCTATTTAGCGTTGCTCGGAAAGGCTAGCAGTACTGATGGTGAGCTGTACTACAAACTAGGTATTGCGAGCATTGATATAGAACAGACTTTTACTTCAACAGATGTTTGCGGCGAGTCAATTGATTTCTGCGGATATGACGAAAGTGTTATTGCGGGAATGGCGGGCCTTGGTTTCGATTATCATCTGGGTTATCAGTCAATGCTTAGGGTTGAGTACACCTATTTTGGTGGCAAAGATGACTTTTCTGCACACATCGTAAACTTAGGGTTTCGCTATAACTTCTAGGTAATAATATTAGCAGGCGCTTTGCATTAATAACTGCATGCGCTTTCGCTAGATCATCAAGATATCGTTATATGTAAATCCAAATTGAGTAAGAGCGTGTACAAATAAGCACGTGACAATAAAGGATTGATTATGAAAAACGAACTCGACAGCAAGTTTCTTCTTCAAGTATTCGATAAAATTCGCCAGCACGGTAACAAAGAAAACGACCAATACCAATTACTGGGCATAACCGCTTTTACCGATCACGATGGTTATACACTTTACATTGAAGACGTAAACGTGAAGCTACAGTTTGGATTCCACAATCAGTATCATTTTGACTATGATAGCCGTGAGCATTACGAGTCATTTGAAAAGAAACTGAAGCAAATCGACAAGACTTACTAAGTACGTGCTCTGCGCGCGTGCATTCAATAGCCCCCCATAACTCCTTCTGATACACTATGCAGCCCGAGTATTATAAGGATTTCGACATTGGCTGCGGCAATAAAAGCTCCCACATTTAAACTGGCGTTTCTTGGTCCTAAATTTTGGCCCGTGTGGCTTGGCGTGTTCATTTTGTATGTGATTACTTGGCTGCCATTGCCAATAATACGCCGCATTGGCGCTGGTGCAGGACGGCTTATTGCGTTGATTGTGCCTAAAAGAGCGCGCGTAGCTAAAAGAAATCTCGAGCTTTGGAACCCTTCACTAAGTGAAGCGGAAGTCGATACTCTATTTAAAGAAAATATCCGCAGAACAGGGATGGCGCTATTTGAAACCGCGATGGGGTGGTGGTGGCCTTCATGGCGTATAAAGCGTGCTTTTGAAATAGAAGGGGCGGAACACGTTGAAGCGGCTTTCGCCAAGGGAAAAGGTGTCTTTGGCATGGCGCTGCACAACATGAACCTAGAATTTGCTTGTCGTGGTATTGGGTTCTTCCACCCCAGCATCGCTTTTTACAGAAAGCACAACAACCCGCTTGTTGACTATCTGCAGTATCACGGACGCAATCGTTCTAACAAATATATGATAGATAAGCGCAATGCAAAAGCGCTGCTCGCGGCACTTGAAGACAAAGAACTGTGTTTGTATTTGCCAGACCAAGACTATGGACCTAAGCAGAGCATTTTTGTCCCCTTTGGTGGCGTAAAAGAAACGGCAACCACAACAGCAACGTTAATGTTTATAAGAAGAAGTGATTGCGAGCCGATTCTCATAACATCGCAATACACCAAACGCGGTTATAAGCTTAAATTTTTTCCAGCGCTAGATGGTTTAGGCGAGATGGAAGATGCTGAAGCGCTAACGCGCCTTAACGAACATATTGATGCCGCCGTTAAAGAGCAGCCTGAAAGCTATTTATGGATGCACAAGCGTTTCAAAACACGACCTACAGACAACCCTGCGTCACTTTATGATTAGGGGTAAGGGTTTCGATTTGCTTATTAGGCTAATTAGATAAATTGGATAATGTGTCTGTAGAGGCAATTCGGCTAAACTATACAAAAAGGTGTCTTATGTTTTTACTTCGACACACGGTTATTCACATTACTATTTTGCAGTAGGTAAAAACGGACTATGGCGCAAACAGGGTATTCAAGTTCCTCATTCTGGGCAAAGCAAATTGGGCTGGCGGTAGCGCTTGTACTAATAGCAGGCCTGCTCATTTATTTGTTACAGAATCAAGATACGCAGCCAGTACCTGAATCGCAAGTGGAAGAAAAGAGCGTTGCAAGCGGTCTAGGGAATTTCTATCGTGATTATTTAAGTTCTTCAACGTCACCAGAAGAAGAAGAGCAGGGTGACTTTGTGCTTGATATTGAAGGGGTTGACCCAGAACTTGATAGCAAGCTGGCGAATATGTCGAGCCAAACTCGCCCGGTTGCAGATAGCTGGACGGGTGAACACAAATATCGCAGTTTTAAAGAAGGCAGTACGCTGCGTGAAGTCATTTCTCAGTATGCCCAAGCTGAAGGCATGCAGGTTATTTGGAACCTTGAACAAGACTTCGTCATCAAGTATCAATTTCAGTTAGAGAACACGGTTGCGGGATCGCTAGCTAATATCGCCAATGCAATAGACAGTAACTTTGAGGGCAAGGTAAGGGTATACATGTGCCCAAATCAGCGTTCATTAATTGTTACTGAAACAAAAACGGAGTTCCTTACAGAGAACTGTCAGTTGGTGCGATAACAATGTTCACGCACAGTTAGTCGCTTGGAAAAAACGTCTTTCTTACAGCGCCACATTTTACGTGGCGCAATGACTAAACAATGTATTGTAGTAAGTAGTTACTTTCGCTCTTATATCTTCTAATTCTTCGGTTTGATCAGCATATTTGGTATCAGCAAGCGTTAAGTGGTGGTATTGTTCACGCAGCGCTAAGTACGCTTTTTGAAGCTTATGCGCGGTTTTTTCATCCACCAGTCCCGAAGTCGTCACCGCATCAAAAATTCGTAAATTGTCAGGATATACGGTAAGCGCCTCTGCATCGTGTGAGTGGGCGAGCACCCAGTATTGCGCCATAAATTCTATGTCAGTGATTCCGCCCACGCATTGTTTTAAATCGACCTTGTCGGTGTTGTTTGACAATAAATGTTCACGCATTTTTATTCGCATTTTACAAACGTCTTCTGCCAGTTGCTGCTTGTCTCTTGGTTGACGTAAAATCGTATTTCGGACTCGATTAAAATCTTGAATTAAGTCTTGGTCGCCGCAGATTGCACGTGCTCTGACGAGTGCTTGATGCTCCCATGTCCAGGCTTCTTCTTTTTGGTATTTCTCAAAGCCATCAATATGACAGCTCAATAGTCCGGCGTTACCGGATGGACGTAGCCGTAAGTCGGTCTCGTAAAGCTGGCCAAATAACGTTTTGGTGTTTAACAAATGCATAATGCGCTGCGCCAGCTTTATATAGAATTGCTGAGACTCAATCGATTTCTTGCCGTCGGTTGTGCTTCCTCTTGGCGCATTATGAAGAAACACTAAATCCAGATCAGACCCATAGCCAAGTTCGTAGCCGCCAAGTTTGCCATACCCAATGACAGCAAAACCTTTTCGGTTTTCTGTTACATCTGTCTCAGGCGATTCTTGTATATGACGCGGAATACCGTACCGTGTTTGCATCTGCGTCCACGCCGCATTCACCACACTATGCATGATGACTTCTGCTAACGCTGTAAGCTTGTCACTGACATTATTAATGGGTAATGAATCGCTAATATCGCTAGCGGCAATTCGAAGCTGCTGGCATAGCTTGAACTGTCGCCACGTGTCCATGAGCATCTCAACATCATCTTGCTCCACGCGAAGCATAGTTTCTCTAAGCTCTTGCTCGTATTCTGCTTTGCTAGTGACAATATCTGTATTTTGCTGACCCAAATATAAAGGTGTAAGCAGCTCATCCAATAAAAGCGGAAAGCGTTTGATCTCTTGGGCTATCCATTCGCTTCGCTCGCAAAGTCGAACCAGCTGTTTTAACACGTCAGGATTTTCAAGAAGTAAGTCTAAGTAGGTCGTGCGGCTAAGTAATAGCTTCAATAACACCGAGAATACGCTTTAAAACGTGTATTGAATTGGTGGGGTGTTGTACAACCAATACATACAAAATCTCAGGCAATAGTTTGTTTAGTGTGTCCTCGCCTTTTTGGCCCATTCTGTAATGACGTTGCTTTTCTTTGAATTCATATAGCGTCTCGAAAATGCCCTTAATTTCTGTTTTTGATAAATGCTCGCAAAATGCATCAACAAACTCATCTTCTTGCAGGGACAGTCGCCAAGCATCTTGGCATGCTGAAAACAGGGCGTCTTCTTCGTCGTGAGATTCATGGGATTCTTCTACAAGCTCATTGAAATGGCGATGCACTCTAGCCATTATGGCTTCAAGTTCACCGTAGAATGCGGGGTAACTTTCAAAACCCATTACGTCAATGAGCGCTTGCTGCTGCTCATGAGCATCAGGAAGTGTTTGCGTTTGCTGGTCGTTATACTGCTGAAGAGTATGTTCAACTTTACGTAAAAACAAATAGTCTGCTTTTAGTTCGTCAGTAACACTTTGCTCTACGGTACCTATTTCATTAAGCGCTGAAAGGGTAGTGAGTAGTGACTTACTTTGAAGGGATGGTTCTCTTCCACCGTGAATTAACTGAAAGCTTTGCGCAAAAAACTCGACTTCGCGGATACCGCCTGCACCCAATTTTATATTGTTGCTAAGGCGACGTCGTCGAATCTCGGTGGCAATAAGTTTTTTCATATTGCGTAGCGCGTCTAACGTTGTGAAGTCTAAATAGCGTCTGAAGGTAAAGGGATGCAGAATGCTCTTTAACCACTTTGCGTTACTCGAATCGTCATCGTTTATGACCCTCGCTTTTACCATCGCAAAACGTTCCCAATGTCGACCTTGGTCTTGGTAGTAGTCCTCTAAGGCAGCAAAATGCATAACAAGGGGCCCTGAATCTCCAAATGGCCGCAGGCGCATATCGACACGATACACTTGCCCGTCGTTGGTTATTTTGTTCAGAGCTTGAATAAGCTTCTGCGCTAGCTTGGTAAAAAATTGTTGGTTCTCAATTGGCTTTCGACCACCTTCTGTGCTTCCTTTTTCGGGGTACGCAAATATAAGGTCGATATCAGAAGAAAAGTTGAGCTCTCGCCCACCAAGCTTGCCCATACCCAGAATATACATATGCATATCAACAGACTGAGAGACAGGCTTTCCGTAGCGTAGTGCTAAATTTTGATAAAGCCAATGATAGGCACCGCAAATTAACGCGTCGGCAAGCGCAGAAACTTGTTTTAACGAGTCTTCTATTGACTGTTTATTCAATACGTCGTTAAACGTTATGCACGCCATTTCTTTGTTTCTAAAATGACGCAGCACACTCATAAGCTGGTCTTCATTTTCAACCTTAAGAAGCCGTTCATTGAGTGCAGAGGTATAAAACGCGTCGTGGTTATTAAGTGGCGCAGGCTGTGTTACGCGCTCGATAAACTGTGGGCATTTGATAAGCGTGTCGGCAACAAAATAAGAGCGAGAAAACACACGTTTTAATTCGGCTTCGTGTTGTATGAGGTGAGCAGTTTCACCAGTATTGTTAGCGTCGCACGCTGACAACAATTGCTGCCACAATTTTTCGCCGTGTTCTACGTTTGTCATGCTATTTTGGCTGTCTATTGGCATAATACTCGCTTATCACTTAAAAGTAGCCGAAAGAAGGCGATAGGCCTTCAATAAAAACACACGAACCAAACAGGTTCAGGGAGCAAAGATAACGTGGAAGCCTTAGTAAAACTAGTACCTCTATCACAAGAGTTGTTGATTTATTTGGCAATGGATGTGGGTATTGCGCTAGTACTGTTGATGATTATGAAGTGGCTAACGGGCGCCCTTCGCAAATATTCAGTTACTGAGGAGCTGGGTGTAAAAGACAATTTTGCTTTTGGGATAAGCATAGCTTAGCGGCATGCTATCTCTTTGCATAGTATTGAGTTCGGTGGTTGGTCGGCACGTGGGAGTAGGTTACCAAGAAGCTGCCATTGGCATGGTAACCTTCGGCGCTGTGGGCATTCTTCTTGTGAAGTTAGGACGGTTTGCTCACGACAAGCTAGTACTTAATCGCATCGACACGCATGAAATGATTGCAGAGCGCAGTGTAAGTGTTGCACTTGTTGACGCTGGCAGCTTGGTAGCCAGCGCCATAGTACTTCGTAACATTATGCTGTGGGTAGATGGAAGTGATATGAATGCGATGATCGCAATTGTTACTCAGCTTCTCTGTAGTGCTAACCATGCTGCTTGTTATGACTCGGATCTTAGAATTTAGGTACGCCAAAGATAATCAAAACGACTCGTTTCAAGGTGCACTGGAAAAAGGGCAGTTAGCCCTTGCGATTGAACATACGGGGAATTTGCTGGGCACGGCAATGATAGTGTCGGCGGCAAAGAATTTACTTATTTATTCACCGTCAGGGTACGTGAGCAACGTAACCGGGTGGTTGATTGTTAGCGTATGTATGGCTATTGCCTTACATATATTAGTGTTGGTGAGTAAGAAAATTATTCTGTTTGGTATGAACTACCGCCAAGAAGTAGATCAGCAACATAACGTAGGCGTTGCAGCGCTTGGCTTTACATTAAGTATTGGCAACGCAATGATTATTAACGCTATCTTAGGCGGCTAAGTTAGGGCGGCTAAGTAAGAAATTTTGACTTAATACAGGGCAGGTCATTAAGCATGCTCAGTGCGATGACCTTGTCCTTTTGAGCGCGACTTAAGCTTTTCACAAAGGCTTCTAGTTTTGCCGCTTGCGACTTATTTTCAACTTCAAAAATAGCACGGAACGTTAAAGGTGACTTTCCTTTTAGTGCTTTTGCACCGCCTTTTAGTTCACCTCGATGCTGAGCAATTCTTCGCGTTGGGTCGGTAGTTATTCCCGTATACAATTGCCCTAATTTGTTCTCTACCAGGTAGAGGTACCAAGGGTTATTTGCCTCGCTGCTGTGGGTATTGCCCGTGTTGGCTGTTATACTCTGTGCCAATGTTCTCAATGTCTTAAAAGTTATTTTCAGCATGATATTACCAGATTTTACAAAAGCAAAAGTGCTTATTGTTGGCGACCTGATGTTAGACCGCTATTGGAGCGGTGGTACGGGACGCATCTCACCAGAAGCCCCCGTCCCCGTGGTGAATGTGAACAATGCTGAAGACCGCCCTGGCGGCGCTGCCAATGTGGCTGTGAATGCAGCAACCTTAGGGGCAGAGGTTACTCTGCTAGGAATGTGCGGTGAAGACGACAATGCACGCATACTGAAAGAGCGCCTGCAAACCTACGATATTAAATGCAAGTTTCTTGCGGTACCTGGTTTTGACACTATTACAAAGCTGCGTGTAATGAGTCGCAACCAACAGTTGCTAAGACTCGATTTCGAGAAGAGCTTCGCCGATACGGGCAAGCAGGAACTTGAAGCGGCGTTTGATAACGCGCTAGACAACGCAGATGTGGTCATTCTTAGCGATTACGCAAAGGGCTGCTTGAGCAACCCTCAAACCCTAATTGCGCGAGCAAGAGCTAAGGGAAAACGCGTTGTCGTTGACCCGAAAGGAAGCAACTTCAAAAAGTATGCTGGGGCTACCATTATTACGCCTAACATGGATGAGCTGCGCAGCATTGTAGGCGAAGTAGAAAATGAAAAAGCGCTAGTAGAAAAAGCGACGGCACTTAAAAGTGACCTGGCCATAGATGCGCTGTTGGTGACTCGCTCAGAAGACGGCATGACCTTGTTTGAAAGTGACAATACTGAATTTCATTTACCAGCAAAAGCTAAAGAAGTGTATGACGTTACCGGGGCGGGCGATACTGTTGTGTCAACGCTTGCGGTGGCCATGGCATGCCAACTGCCTTTGCAAGCAGCATGTGTACTGGCAAACCTAGCGGCTAGCGTTGTGGTTGGTAAGCTAGGTACATCATCTGTATCAAACACTGAACTTGCGCTGGCGCTTGGCGAGCAATCTGTTCATTTAGATGGCGGCGTGATGACAGAAGACCAACTTGCCATTGCCCTAAAAGCGGCAAAAGCGCGAGGCGAGCGGGTAGTGATGACGAATGGCTGTTTTGACATCTTACATTCAGGCCACGTTGCCTACCTAGAAGAAGCTGCACAGCTTGGCGATAGACTTATTGTTGCCGTAAATACTGATGCGTCAGTAACTGCGTTGAAAGGCCCTGGCCGTCCTGTGAACAATGTTAATCGTCGCATGGCAGTATTAGCTGGGTTAAGTGCGGTCGATTGGGTAGTACCTTTTGAAGAAGATACGCCTCAACGTCTCATTGCACGCTTGCTACCCGATGTGTTGGTAAAGGGGGGCGACTATAAAATAGACGACATCGCGGGTGGAACAGAAGTTCTCGCGAATGGCGGTGAAGTTAAAGTATTGAGTTTTGAAGATGGTGTTTCGACAACAGGGATCATCGAACGCATCACCAAAAATAAACTTGGCTAATTTATGAATTGCGCAAAATCATCATATGCGCACATTTAACACTTCGATATAAGCGCGTAGTTGGGTACTATAGCTGCGCGCTTTTTAATCACGATATTCAACGGTAATTTTGCATGTACGAAAGTTATTATGGACTTAACTCGAAACCGTTTCAGTTAACCCCTGACCCAGCGTTTTTCTTTGCCAGTAAATGGCACAAACGCGCTATGTCTTATTTGCAGTATGGGCTTTCGCAAGCAGAAGGTTTTATTGTTATTACCGGCGGAATAGGCACCGGGAAAACAACAATAGCAAACAGTCTACTTGAAGAAATTGAAGACGATATTGCAGCGGCGCAAATAGTGACGCCAAAGCTATCGCCCGATGAACTTGTCAAAATGGTTGCGGCGAAATTTGATATTGCTACGGAAGGGCGCTCGAAAGCCGATATTCTAAAAGCGTTAGAGATATTTTTATACGACTTAAACCGAGCGGGACGTCGTGCATTGCTGCTGGTTGATGAGGCACAAAACCTGCCATTAGAGACTATTGAAGAGTTACGCATGTTGAGTAACTTCCAGCTTAATGGCAAACCGCTTATTCAAAGCTTCTTATTGGGGCAAGAAGAGCTTCAACCTATCTTGAAAGCGCCTAATATGGAGCAGTTTAGACAGCGTATTGTCGCGTCTTGCTATTTGGCGCCGTTGACCCTTGAAGAATGTAAAGAATACATTGATTACCGTCTGCATCACGCAGGCTGGAACGGCTCTCAGCTGTTTAGCGACGAAGCCCATGAACGCATTCACATGTTTACACGGGGCATACCCCGGAAAATCAACACGCTGATGGACCGCGTCATGCTTTATGGCTTTCTTGAAGAGCTAGAGACCTTTTCTGCAGATGCGGTAAATGAAGTTATCGAAGAAGTAAAATCTGAGATGTTTGAGCCTGAGGTGTCGGGCGCTGAAGTTACCGAGCATATGGGGTTTGCAGATAGCCCTGAAAGTAAAACAGTGATGACGCCTAAAGGTAACGTTATTCGCGATACCAAGTACTACCTAGATATGCTTGCTGAATTGGTTGACGCGTTAGACGATGCCATTTCACAAAAAGTAAAAATGACGCAATACGTTGATAAGCTGATGAAAAAGAAGTTTAAAACGTATGTAAGATTGAAGAGTGATGATAAGAAAGACACAAACTGAGTTGTGTCTTTCTTGAATTGTCCATTGTCGCGTTAGAAACCACCCACGTTTTGATTGCCTACATTCGGTGTACCGTTATTTTGGTTGTTGCCACCTTGGTTTCTTGCTCCATTTCTATTAAAGAAAGTGTATCTGATGGTTAGCTGTAGCCTTCTTTCTTGCAAACCAAAGTTCTGATTAATTGAGCCTCCAGCGTCCCGCTCGATATAATACATGCCCAGATTTGCAGTTAATGGGCTGCGAAAGGAGTGAGTAAACACTAACGAGGCATTAATATTATCATTCTCGCTATCAAGACCTACAGTATCAGACAAATTGTTTTGTATTCTAGCGTATGTAGCAGATAGGGATACTCTGCTTCTGACTCCAATATTATGTGAAAGTGTAGAACCAACTGATATTGTTCGAGTCTGTCTTCCTGAGTCTATAAAAGAGTCCAATGAATACCGGGTATTAAATGAAATGTTTGTAAGCCTACCTTGTAGTCCTATTTGAGCAATAAGCGACTCTCTATTAATAACTTCGTTAGATACCTCAAAATTTGGGGATAAGAAATTAACAAATTGTTCATCTGCATCCAAAGTGTAGTCTAAGCTAGCTGGCTGGAAGCAGTCTGCGATATCACTGCTGCCTTGTTGACAAACAAATACACCTAAGTTTTCTGGTGATGAAATTAAACGAGAGAAACTCGTTACTGAGTCATTGTAGTCAACGCGGGCTCTAATGCGTCGGGTGTTGTAATTTAGAGCTAACTGCCCAGTTCTACCTGTTGACCTTCTTGTGTACAACCCCCTAATCGAGCTTCTTTGCGAAATAGCCCAATTCAGTTCGCCACTCAAAAAGTAGTCGTCATCATTGATGTCCTGGTCATCTGCCAATTCTACGTCTATATTCGAGTCAAACTGCTTATTGAACGCAAGCCTCAAAAATCGTTGTCTATTTTGTCTATAAGTGATGCCCGCGCCGTAGCTATAAAACTGTTGGACATTGACATTTCCATCTTGGCTTTCATTCTGAAAAGCATCGTGAGACGTTGTTACAAAAGCGCCAAAATTATCGAAAACTTTAATTTCAGCATTGGCTAAGTAATTGCGAGTCATCAGGCTGTTCTGGTTAGCTCCTCCACGCTCCGTTTCAATGTAACTGCCTCTCGCGTCCCAAATCACATTGCTTCTTAGAGAGTTGCTTTGAATGCTTCCAGTTAAAGAGTAGTTATTATCTTCAATCCTGCCTTCATTTCGTTGTGTATTGTCAGTTTCCGTTCGTGAGAAGCGCGCTACACCGTTGACCAGGAAGCGCCTATTATTCTGTGTTACCACATTAGCGGCTAAGCTATTAGTTCTTGTCTTAACTAGATTATCTGAGTTGTTTACAAAATCAGACGTCAAAAAATTGAGAGGATTGCCATCGCGATAGCTGAATCCTCCATCCGCGGTAAGAAAAAGAAGGTTTTCTAGTAATTCGACTCGGCTATTGTAATTATAGCTACCAAAAGTATTACGTTGAGTGTTCAAGGCATCGCTATTATCGCGCTCCAAGTGAGTTGCTCTAGCGTTTAACCTAGCGCTTACTCTTGCGCTTTGATAAGAAATACCAAAAGTGGGAGCAACTTGGCCTACTGTTTCGTCGAATCGAGAGTTGTTGCTATCAGAATCTCTATATATCCCTTCAACACTTACGCTGCCATTTATTCGGATATCATTAGCATAAGAAAGAGTAGACAGTGAAAAAACAATTATTGACAATACTAAAGCGCGTGTGACTGAAAGTCTTGGTAGCTTAGTCGTTTCTTTCAGCATAGTAATATCCATAATATCCATTTAGTGAATTACTGTCGACGGACTTGTTGACAACAAAGCCCACTGCCATTTCAGGGTTAAGTCTCTCTATCGAGAACTTGATGTCGTTAAGCTTTGAGCGACCTTCTTCTACTACAACAACCGCCTGGCCCGCAAAGTTAGCCAGTACAGCCGACTCAGTAATGCCAATGAGGGGCGGTGTGTCTATAATAACAACACGATCTTTGTATCTATTGGCGAACTCGTCAATAGTCTCATGCATTCTCTGGCTTGCTAATAACTCTGTAGTCCTATGATCGAATTTACCTGCTGGTATTATCTTAAGCGTATCTATGTTGGTAGGGTAGAGAACATCAGCAACTTCCTCTACTTCGCCCATTAGGTATTCCATAAGACCTTTTCGCCTCTCAAGACCCAATGTTCTTAAAACATTCGGTTTTAAGACATCGGCATCAACTAAAAGAACGGTCTTGTCTTGTTCAGATGCAATGCTTAGCGCCAAATTTGCTGCAGTGAAAGTTTTGCCTTCAGAAGGGCGGCCACTTGTAACCATTATTACGTTGCTGTTGTGAAGCGTCTTTGCAATTGGACCAAACGCATTCGATAGTAGCTTACGCTTTATTTCTCTATACTCTTCATTAATTTGCTTGCGCTGACCTGTCGTTGAAACAAAACCCTTCTCTTCAAGTTGTGAAAAGTTTAGCTTGTACTTCGGCTTCTGAGTATAGTTAGCGGTTTCGGTTAGAGCTTGTTTCGGATGCTTTGCTTCAGCATTTGACGGTTGTGACTCCGCATTGTCTTCAGTATTGGCCATTACCTCTTTCGACTCTTCTGAGTTAGGCGATGGTGTAACACCTGCTTTACCTGGAGCGTTTTCAAGCTCTGCTTGCTTTTCTTCTGCTTGTTTTTGCAGTGCTTTTTCAATTGTATTTTTCACTAAAATAACCCCTGCAGAATCGTCTTATTAGTTATGTCTATAGCAATGACGGCTGCAAACATCATTAAAATAACACCAGATGAAATGGCAAAAACCAAAATTCGGAAGCGATTACGCTTCTTCACTTTGTTTATTTCCAGGTGCCCCACAACGCCAAGTACAGGGTAATCAGTAATCGATTTAAGCTGAGATGAGCGGAATAATACTGGCGAAAATTGGCTAATAATGAATGCAATACCTAAACCTGCACCAAAGCCTGCAATCAATACCAATACGTATTGAATGATACGCTTTGGACCTGCAGGTCTAGTTGGAAGTTTTGGGGGCTGTAGTATTTTAAATTGAATGTCTTCGCCAGATAGCTCGGCACGTTTGGCTAACTCCGCAGACTCTTTTCTGCTGAGAAGTGAGTTGTATTTACTCTTTAGGATGCCGTAGTCTCGATTTAGCGCAGTAGACTCAGCCTCAATTTGAGGAACTAGATCAATTTTAGACTGCAGTTCTAAAATTCTAGAAGCAATGTCGTCGCGCTGAACGGTTTGCGATGCTAACTGGCTCTCTAGCTTTGACATCTCTAGACTTAAATCCCTACTCAAAGCGTTGAGCGGTACTGGCTCCTCCCCAGTGTTTTCAACAAGTTCTGCTATCTCCTCACTGCGACGTTCTTCTAATGCTTTTATTAGCTCTTTCGTTTCTATCACGTCTGGATGCTGATCAGTAAAGCGAAGCGACAATTCATCAAGCTTTTGTTCTAAAGCTCGAATTCTCGAGTCATAACGAGTAGAAAAGCCAGCATTTTCAGAATTACCATTTGAAAGCTGGTTTTTGGCATTAGCTAATTGTTTGGCAAAAGCTTCAAGTCTCTTTTTAGTTTGCTTTATTTCTAATTCAATACTTGCAAGTTTACCTTTTTCTCCTTCTAACTAAGCCATAGAAAGAACCTGATACAGGAAGAATATCAGAATAATTCCGTTTGAAGTCAGCTAGCCTCTGTTCCGACTCCATGAGTCTATTTTCATACTCTGCGATTTCGTTATCAATGAAGCGTTCGGCGCTGTCAGTATTACGCCTGTTGTCACCTAACGCACCTTCTACAAATAGGTTGAGCGTTTCTTGAACTACACGTTGTGCTACAGCAGGGTCTCGGTTTGTATATGAAACTCTGTAGATATTGTCTCGAGGAGTGCTGTTAAGTCGAATGGTGTTTTTTAAACGGTTAACCAGCGCATCAAACTGGGCCTCTGATGAGGTAGTGAGGTCGAGGTCTGAGTTACGAGCTATTTTGGCTACGTTGTCAGGGGTGAAAAAGGTTCTGGCCATTAACCGTATTTCTTGTTGCTTGTTTGTCTGAATAGCCAAGCCCCTTAACAAAGGCTGCAACATTGAGCGCGTGTCAACGTGAACGGTCGCATTCGAAGAGTAATAGTCAGGTTGATTTGCCACATATAAAAAACCTGCAGGACAAATTAGCCAACTGCAGATAATAACGTACCGCTTCTTTATCCAAATACCTTTAAGGTAATCAGACGCTAATGTAACAATTGATTGTAATTCTTGCATTACTACTACATCTAATCCCTAAAACCACGCTTCTGGAATAATTACGATATCGCCTGGCAGCATATCCACGTTTTCAGTAATATCTCCATCTCGAATCAAATCGTCGATGTTTAATTCAAAAACGCGTTTTTTACCATTTACTACACGTATTAGTTTCGCACCATTTCCGTCTGCAAAATTGGTGAGGCCGCCAACCGATATCATTAAATCGAGTAATGTCATATGTTCAGAGTAATTGACGGCTCTAGGCTGCGATGCTTCGCCGATAACCCTCACTTGCTCGCTAAGTGGGCCCGAAAAATTGTTAACACTAACCGTAACTCGAGGTGAATTCACGTAAGTGGATAATGCATCTTCAATTTCTCTTGCGAGCATGGTAGGCGTTCTACCCGCCACGTCTAAATCTTCAACCAATGACGTTGTGACTTTTCCGTCTGGGCGAACGACGACTTGAGTCGACAGTTCAGGGTTACGCCAAACAAAGATATTTAGTCTGTCCCCCGGCCCAATCAAATACTGATAATTATTAACATCAGTGGTTAGCGATGCTCTTGTAGTCGCCTCTGGTAGAGTTGAAGTATTAGTACATCCTGATAGTAGTGCCGTAGCTATAGTTATCGCAACAAGTGGCTTACTGCATCGCATAAGAGTTCGTCCTGCGCTCGTTTAGTTATATTCTATGATTCATAAGAAATTCAAAGTGTAGCAATCAAACACTACATTAGTAAAAACTATAACGCCAACATAAGTTCTAGTCTACGGCTTTAAAAAACTTTATGATGGCAATAGATAATTTTTGAAACGGAGTTTTAGTGTGGCGCAAAATACACGCAGACAAAGGAAAAGATCTAACGTATTGGTTTTTACTGAAGCGTGTTTAATAGCTTACGTTGGTTATATTTCCCATTTTGTACTCTCG
This sequence comes from Alteromonas gracilis, assembly GCF_036870955.2. Classification (GTDB taxonomy): domain Bacteria; phylum Pseudomonadota; class Gammaproteobacteria; order Enterobacterales; family Alteromonadaceae; genus Alteromonas; species Alteromonas gracilis_A. The sequence goes on along the minus strand of NZ_CP145482.2, from coordinate 3,139,227 downwards.
AGCTTAGGCCTTTCACCTACTGTATCGGCTGAAAAACTGATAGTGAACGTTGGTTTGTTCACTGTGTCGGTATTGGTCTGCTCGCTGTCTGTAGGCTTATATGAAGCAAAATTGAGAGAGACATTTCGTGGAATCATTAGACGAATATTTGTCAGCCTTGGCTTAAGCTATTTCGTTGTAGAGTTAGGAAGCCGCGCTTTTTTCGATGAACTGGTAATGGATTCCTATTTTCTGCCAGTTGTAGTGGGCTTCAATATTATTGTCATCGTCGTTTTTCGTTATTTCACGCACAGGCTGGGTTTGCTTGGTTTAGGGAAGGTCAGAACTGTTGTTATAGGGGCTGGTGAAAGAGCGTCAATCATCGAAAAGCGAATGAGAAGAGACGTTGACAGAATTGGTTTCGAACTCATGGGTTTTATTCCTCTTCCTGGCGACAACAGAGAAGATGGCATCAAAAAAGAAAGAATTGTCCACGTAAATATGGCGAACAATTTCCTTCAATTCATTTTAGATAACGACATTGAAGAGATTATCATCGCCTGTGACCAGCGAAGAGGGACTTTGCCTGTAGAGGTACTATTTGAATGTCGTTTGCGTGGTATAGAAGTCACAGAGCTTCTCGATTTTATGGAACGTGAAACGGGTCAAATTGTGGTTAATCTTATGTACCCAAGTTGGGTAATTTATTCAAACGGGTTTCAATCACAAAATTACTTAAGAGATGCTTTAGATTATAGCCTAAATGCATTTTTGGCGTTCGTGATTTTTTTATTCGTTTGGCCAATAATGTTGGTCGCCGCGGTATGTATTTTTCTTGATGATGGAAGAAAAGGCGGAGGCTCTATCTTCTATAAGCAGGAGCGCGTAGGGCTAAACGGAAAACTTTTCAATATTATCAAGTTTCGAAGTATGCGTTCAGATGCAGAGGCTACTGGCGCCAAGTGGGCTGTTGCAAATGACAGCAGGACAACGCGTATTGGTAATTTTATGCGGAAATACCGCGTTGATGAATTACCCCAGCTTTGGAATGTTATCAAAGGTGAAATGGCGTTCATCGGTCCACGTCCTGAGCGCCCTCAGTTTGTCGAACAATTGGTAAGAGAAGTGCCATATTACAATCAACGTCACAATGTTAAGCCAGGGTTGGCCGGATGGGCACAGCTTAACTATCCATACGGAGCGAGTGTCGAAGACTCAATGGAAAAGCTTAAGTTTGATTTGTATTACGTAAAGCACCAGAGCTTGCTTTTAGATATCCTAATTTTAGTGCGCACCGTAGAGGTCGTTTTATTTGGCAAGGGGCGATGATGAAAGATGGTCGTTTGAACGCCATGACGGTGGATGTTGAAGATTACTTTCAAGTATCAGCATTCGAAAACGTTTTTACGCAAAATGATTGGGATAAAACACCACTTAGAGTTGACCACAACACAAATCGCCTGTTAGACCTTTTCGAAGAGCATAATGTTAAAGCAACGTTTTTTACTTTGGCATGGGTAGCGCAAAAATGCCCATCACTGATTAAGCGAATTGTAAGCGAAGGCCACGAGCTAGCAAGTCATGGTGTTGCGCACCGAAGAGTGTCGACAATGACGCCCGAAGAGTTCAAAGAAGATGCTGGATCGAGTAAGCAAATTCTAGAAGATATTGGTGGTGTTGCCGTTAATGGATATCGAGCTCCTAGTTTTTCTATAAATAGCGCCAATGAGTGGGCTTTTGACATTGTTAAAGAGCTTGGTTTTTTATATTCCTCAAGTACATACCCGATAGAACATGATTTGTATGGAGTGCCCGATTGGCCTCGATTCAAATACCAGAGAGTTGAAGGGCTTTGGGAAATTCCAATTCCAACAATCAAAAAGTCGGGCAAAAACATTGGAATAGGCGGGGGAGGCTTCTTTAGGCTATATCCATACTGGTACTCGAAGCGCCGAATAGAAACTTTTTTTGCTAATGAGTCGGCGCCATACAACTTCTATTTTCACCCTTGGGAAATAGATCAACAACACCCCAGTGTTAAGGGAGCATATTTAAAGTCTAAGTTTCGTCATTTCATCAATCTTAAAAAGATGGAGTCGAAAGTAGTTCGACTTTTAGAGGACTATAACTGGACAACAATGAGCGCAGCCTACGATATAAAAACGGTGTAGTGGTGTAATTTATGAGCTTTATGGATAAGCAGTCAAATAGGAAGTTTGTAACGTTACTTTCGATAACCATTGCTCTCTGGGCGCTTTTTTTCTGGCAAGGCATCGTTACCGCTTTTGACATTTGGTGGGGCAATGAAATTTTCAATCATTGCCTATTTGTCGTTCCTACGTCAGCTTATCTTATTTATCAAAAACGCAATCAAGTGCCTACTTGCTCGATTAAGCCCACCCTGTTACCCCTAGCTTGTATTGTTCCATTTTGTTTTCTGTATGTTGTAGGCCAAGTCGGTGATATCCAGCTTTTTATGCATGTGGCTGTATTCACCATATTGCCATTGCTAATTTGGTCTCTATTGGGTCATGACGCTTCTAAAGTAATTATATTCCCTCTTTTCTTCTTATTGTTTGCGATACCGATAGGGGAGCAATTGATTCCTCACCTTCAGGAAGTTACAGCAGATGGCTCAGTAGCATTACTCAAGGCCGTGGGCATCCCTCTATATAGGAGCGGGTTGTACATCGAAATTCCGGCTGGTCGCTTTTTAGTCGCAGAGGCGTGTTCAGGTGTTAGCTTCTTTATTGTCAGTATTGTAATTGGCTCGCTGTTTTCCTATTTGAGCTTTGTTTCTATTAAGAAAAAGCTGGCTTTCGTAACCATCTCGGTATTTTTGCCTGTTTTAGCTAATGTTATTAGAGTTTTTGGCATTATTTATATCGCACATAAAACTGATATGGAGTATGCGGCGGGCGCTGATCATCTTATTTATGGTTGGTTTTTCTTTGCATTTGTTATCGTTTGTCTACTGGGTATCGGCGAGCTAATGCGCGATAAGAACATACCTGTTGATACGGCTCAAAACGCAAATGTAAACCAGACAGCTGATATAAGCCTCAAGAAGCCAACAGCAATATTCTCAGTATTGTGTTTATTTGGTTTGTGGGGAACAAGCTATTCTTTAAGTGGGCTAGAAAATACTCAAGCCGCTTTTAGTCAAAAGGAAATTCAATCGCTCTTAGAATGCAATAAGCATAATGTTGGTTGGCGACCCGTAGTTGAGGGCGCTGACGGGATTTCTCGAAAGCAGTATCTCATAAGTGATATCTGCCAGGCGGTATTAATTCAGGCCAATTATTATAGTCAAGACAGCGAATTAGTGAGCGGACTAACACTGCTTTACTCTGAAAAAGAATGGTCTTTAGAAAATACTAAAAGTGAAAAGGTCCAAATTGGTGACCAGCAGGTCATGGTTTCGTTTATATATTTGACATCGCCAACAGAACAAAAAGTTAAGGTAACCAAATGGTATGAAGTTAACAATCGAGTTTTCACTTCAAATATCAAAGCCAAATTATATGTAACCTTCTTAAAAATGACGCGTCAATACAACGGTGGTCGCCTTTTGATGCTAGCCGTGCCTCAAGAAGCAAACACTATAGAGTTTCAAATTACCGAATATTATGAATAAAACATTAGTACTTACTGAGAACTTTCCTCCAGTAGAAGGAGGAAGTGGACGATGGTTTTGGGAACTCTATTCTAGATTGCCAAGCGAAAGTGTAGTGATTGCTACTAATTTATCTGACGAACAAATCGCTGCTTCACCAAATGGAATGATAATAGAGCGAATACCTTTGCAAAGTGCAGAGTGGGGGTTAAGAGCCTCGCTAAACCTTTCGTTTTATTTCAAAAGCGTTAGGCACGTTTTAAAGCTGATAAAGAAACACGGCATAAAAGAAATACACTGTGGGCGAGTGATTCACGAGGGAGTGATAGCCTGGTTAGTATCAAAGTTCACCAACGTGAAAGTTGTATGTTACGTGCATGGTGAAGATGTTGAAGTTGCCGCAATAAGTCGCGAACACAGTTTTTTGGTAAAGCGAGTTTGTCATAAGTCTCATACTCTTATCTGCAATAGTGAAAATAGCAAGCGCCTTGTACAAACCTTGAACTTTGCTAAGCCAGAAAAATGTGTGGTTCTTCACCCTGGTTTTGATGCGCAACAATTTTGCCCCGCGCCACCAAATGCACAAATACGAAGCTCCTTTGGATGGAACAATAAATTTGCCGTTATAACAGTTGGGCGCCTACAACGAAGAAAAGGGCAAGACTATTTCCTGCAAGCAATGCCTGAATTGTTAAAACGCTTCCCTGATTTGCACTACACCATTATTGGAAGGGGCGAGTTAAAAGACGAACTAAACAAACAAATTGATACATTAGGTTTAGCTGAAAGCGCGCGAGTTGTTACAGATGCAGATGACGATAAAATGGCTGCAATGTATCAACAGTGCGACCTTTTTGTTTTGCCCAATAGGACCATAGGGGGAGATATAGAAGGGTTTGGAATGGTTCTTCTAGAAGCCCAGGCATGCGGCAAATATGTCGTGGCTGGGAATTCTGGTGGCACGAGAGAAACCATGAATGTTGGTGAGACGGGGTTCGTAATAGACTGTAATTCGCCAGAAGAAATTGTTGATGGGTTTTCACTGGTCATGCATCAGCTTCCAAAATTAAGTGCCTCTGCGAGTTCTTTTGTAAAAGAAACTTTTTCTTGGGACGTTCACGTGAAAAAAGCAAAGGCTCTGTTTGACAGTTTCACTGACTAAAAAAACGCTAGTTAGCTCAGCTTTTTCTAGCGCGGCACAAATACTCAGTAAACTGCTCGGATTACTGAGCACTTTAGTTGTAGCGCGTGTTCTTGCTCCAGAAGTGTTTGCAGTTGCTGCACTGCTTTCGATAACACTTTACTTTGTAGATGTTCTAGGGGACGTAGCAAGTGAAACCTATATACTGCAGAAAAGACGAGTTTCGTATTTCGACCTTCACAGTGCATGGTCTTTAAACCTTGTCATAAAAACAGGTTGTTGTCTGTTGTTGATTGCCCTAGCCCCGTTTGCGGCAGCGTTTTTTGAACAGCCATCATTAACCTCGCCGCTTCAGGCTGCAACGCTAGTTTTACCGCTTAAGGCCTCATGTTCGGTTCATTTTTTGAAGTTAAAGCGACACCTTAAGTATGGGGCGCTTACTTTGGCTACGTTAATAGAGCGTGCTGGTGCCACAATATTGCTGATTTCTTGTGCCCTTTTATATGAAAATGTTTGGGCTTTTGTTTTTGCAGATATAGGTGGTGCTGTTTTACTTTTGGGGGCAAGTTACCTAATTTCTAAGCAACGCCCCATATTTATGTTAGTAAAAATAAAAGAGCAATGGATGTTTTCAAAGTGGCTTCTAGGTAAGCAAATTGCAGGTTACCTTCGGTCTCAGCTAGATACGCTGCTTGTAGCAAAATTCTTTTCAGCAACAGTTACTGGTCATTATTATATGGCAAGGGATGTAGCAATGTTGCCGGGTCGGTTTTTGCTAGGCCCCGCAATAGAACCCCTTATTGCTTCATTTCGAAGCGAAACAATACAAGGGAAAGCGTTGTTGGAAAAAGTAGCAGTAAGTTATTGCGTTGCTTTACTTATTGCTACGCCGATCACAGTATTCGTCAACTACTTCGCAGATATTGTTGTATTGGCTCTACTGGGCGAACAGTGGGCGCTAGCTTCGAGCTTTATGCCCTATCTCATTTTTCTATTCTTTTATTGGGTAGTACTGCAAATTACCGAACAAGGCCTTATTTCTCAGGGGAAAGTTAGCTTTTTGTTTTTCTTTGATGTGCTTTCCTTGCTATTTATTGCGTTTGTTTTACTGGTAGCATTGAAAGTTAAGATGGATATTTTGTGGGTAATAGAAGCACGCGTTGGAGCAGGCTTCTTGCTGACCGGACTTGCTGTTGGCATCTTGTACTCAAAGCAATGGAAGGCACTGATTGGCGTTTTTGTTAATTTATTGGCATTTGCCTTTATCAGTGTCGGTTCTGGTGAAGCGGCCGCTTTCGTGGCAAGCCACATCGCCTTGTTATGGGCGCCGTTTAAGCTTGCTATAATCTCTATTGTATTTGGAGCGGTTTACATTGTTTTAACTTTCTCGTACATGTTTTGGTTATCGCCAAAAGTCTATCGTGGGCAGCTCATATTTATTTTCCAAGAAGCTTGGACCACACTGAGCGCTCTTCGGCGTTCACACTAAGTTGTGTGTTGTTATCTATCACTCCCGAAGCGCCATCTCTAGGCATTATTTTACCTAGCACAGTGTTGCTGCTAATTTCTACGTCTTGTGTGTGTACAAATCGAAATTCGATTGCGTTAGGGTAGCCTGATGTTAGCAAAACATTATTGGCAATCACTTTGGTAGCGCGGGCGCTCTCCAATATAATGCCAGCATCTCTATAAGGATGGTTCTTGTTATTGTGAATAATTATATTGCCTTCGATAACGCCGCCAATGTGCTCGTTCTCAGTATTGTCCAGACCAAACCCAATGCCCCTATCACTATTGAAAATAATGTTGTTTTTTACCACTGTATTTTGTGATTGTCGCCAAAAATGTATCGCATGCTCAGCAACATGTTCAGATGGGCTTGCTATGTTCTCGAAGCGGTTGTTTTCAACTCGCCAATTCTTTGCACGATGTGCATCTATTCCACCTATATAAAAATTCGGTCCAATGCCAGCGGTGTATGTAAATAGACAATTCTGAACTGTTCCACTTTCTGAAAACAAAGAGTTGGTTTTAGCGCTTGCGCTAACCTTAAGTAATTGCTGGTAACTATCGCGCAGTATACTGTTAGTTAACGTAAAGTTGTCTGCTCCAGTTTCTGCCCTTACCTGAATGAGATGGTTGGTGCTTTGCTCAAGTGTAACGCCAGATAGTGAAAAGTTGTCCGCATGAACATCGATAAGTACTTCTGCGCCGCTATGTGGAATAGGGGCGCGCATGCCGCTTCCCTGAAAAATTATATCGTTGGGGTTACCTGTAGACCCGCTAATAGCAACATTGTTTGCGGTTATTTGCAGCCGATGATTAAGCCTATATACGCCGGGTAGAACAATAATTTGAGTGTCGGGCCGAGTAATAGCCCTTGATAAGTCTTCAACACTGTCGACCGTTACCGACGCCAAGCTACAGAAGTGCGTAAATAAAACGGCAATGAAGGTTAAAATTCTCATTGTTACTTTCTCATTTTTATAATAGTTGCGGGGTTTCCACCAACAATCGCAAAATCGGGAATATCTTTTGTCACTACTGCACCAGCGGCAATAACACATTTCTTACCTACATTAGCCATTACAATCGCTCCATTCCCTATCCAAGTGTCCTCGCCTATAGTGATAGGAGTAAAGGTGCCGCCTTGGTCTCTTATTGGCGTTTGTAGATCAGTAAAGTTATGTTGCTGCTTTCCACTTAATATGTGTACGCCGCTGCCTAATAAGCAGTCTTTCTCAATTATACAAGCACCTATATTACACTGCGGTCCAATATATACGCCTTGCCCAATAGTGGTATTGGCTTGGCTTAACAATGTTGCAAACCCTATAAAAGAATCTTGAGAATAGTCTTTGACGGTTAGTCGATAAAACGCACCTCTTAAAAAATTCCCCAGCTTGCCAGGAAATAGGCTCAAAAATTGACTGAATGCCGCAAAAGAATTACTTGATGGAAAAAGTTTCAAAGCGAAATAAAGCAAAAAAAGAGGGCAAACTACAATGAGGGACATGACATGAATACATTTTTTTATCATAAACTTCATAGTCGTTAACTTCTTATTATTGTTTTAAGGTTTTGATGAAAGGCTCCATTTTGCTCTCCCAAGAGTAGTGGTCGAGTATGGTCTGCCTCGCATTTTGAGCAAGTAAATTCGCCATCGTCGTAGAGTTGAGCACGTTTATTAATGCGTGGGCAAATGCTTCAGGCTTATCTGCAATAAGCACATTCGTTTCATGTTTGCACATAATGCCTTCTGCTCCCATGGTTGTTGTTACAACCTACAGCCCGCATGACATAGCTTGCAGTACCTTGTTTTGAACTCCACGGGCTATTTGAAAGGGCGCGACAAATGCAGAAGCGTTTTGAAAGTAAGGCATTATATCGTCAACAAACCCCGTTACTTCTATTCCCTGCAGCTCAGACAACTTTTTAACCGCATCGGTGGGATTCATGCCTGCAATGGTGAATGTGGCGGTTGGAAATTTGTCCACAACCTTTGGCCAAATTTCCTTCGTGAACCATAGCACCGCGTCAATGTTTGGCTTGTAATCCATAACACCAGTAAATAATAAATTGTAATTTGACGGTTTTGTTGAAAAGTTTGATGCAGCAGGCTTGAATTCATGTGCGTCTATGCCATTGCCAAGTTCCACAACATTGGATGAACTGACCACAGTTTTGCTAAACAACGCAATTTCGGATTGTGCTATCAAAAATACTTTGTCTGCAATATGCACGCAGGCCTTTTCAAGCTTTCTTACTAAGCTTGCTTCGCGTCGGTAAAGCTGTGTCATCGGCCAACTGCTTTGCGCGGCATACTGTTGCCACTTGTCAGAATCCACGTCCATAAAGTCAATTAAAATGCGTGGTGTATGCTGAGATCTTTTGCGGTTGCTCTCTTTTTCAAGTGCGCTAGCATATGTAAATAAGCTTGAAGCGGTAAATAGTGCGGCCAAATATTCATTTGCGCTTGCGTAATTTGTCAGCCAATGCTGCAGCGCCATGTTGTGAAAGTTTGCCTCAGACAGCGACTTTGAAGAAAACAAGCCCTTGAATAATCGCAACCACCTAGGTGTTTTGTAAGAAAAGCCAAACGTACTTCCATTAATTTTTTCATTCAAATCACTTAACTGTTTTTTCTCTTCATCATCAGAAATAGAACAGCAAACATCGACCTTGTAGCCTTCGTTGATTAAACATTGTATTTGATGGAACGTGCGTATCTTTTCCCCTTTATTAGGAGGATAAGGAACACGTTGACTTACTACTAAAATCCGTTTGCTCAAAGCCTTTCACTCTGTTTTTACGATGAAAATATAAGTCTACATGTTGGGCAAGCATGATTGAAGTGTAAATAGTTGACCATGACTTTTTAATTAACTGGGAATAAATATTGGCTTGCATAGCGGCAATTGCCAATTTGCGCTTGCTCATTAAAGAGTAAATCTGTCAAACTACCAAAACTCAATATTCATTATTTTTGGAGAAGGAAAGCCGTGAAGCTGATTGTACAAATTCCTTGTTACAACGAAGAGCATACACTCCCTGATACATACAGAGACATTCCACGAAAAATTGAGGGTGTTGACACGGTTGAAATCATGATTATCGACGATGGCTCGACAGACCACACTGTTGAAGTAGCTAAGTCTCTTGGCGTCGACCATATTATTCGCAACAAAAACAATCGCGGCCTTGCGCGAACCTTCAGAAAAGGAATTGATGAGTGTTTAAAGCTTGGGGCTGATATTATTGTTAACACAGACGGTGATAACCAGTACGCGGGGTGGGATATTCCAAAGCTAATTCAACCTATTTTAGATGAAAAAGCCGATGTGGTTGTTGGTGACAGAAAAACACAAAATATTGAGCATTTTTCGCCAGTTAAAAAGCTCTTGCAGCGCCTTGGTAGTTACGTTGTAAAGAAGGTGTCTGGAGTACAGGTGCCAGATGCAGTAAGTGGTTTTCGTGCCTACAGCAGAGAAGCTGCACTGCAACTGAATATAATCAGCCCGTTTAGTTACACCATTGAAGCACTAATACAATCGGGTAAAAAGCACATGGCAGTTTCTCATGTGCTTAGGTAGAGACCAATGCCAAAACCCGAGAATCTCGCCTTTTCACCAGTATTCCCAAATTTATTGAGCGACAGCTGACCACAATCGTACGTATGTACACAATGTATCAACCGTTAAGAGTGTTTGTATTGCTCGGTGCACTAATTACATTAGTAGGCTTAATTCCTATCGTTCGATTTTTGGTTTATTACTTCATGGGTGAAGGTGATGGACATGTTCAATCATTAATATTGGGTAGCGTTATTTCGCTACTCGGCGCATTCACATTCCTCATAGCATTAATTGCAGACTTAATAAACTTTAATCGTCAGTTAATCGAGCAAACCTTGGAAAAAGTACGACGAATGGAACTGGTTATTCATAATGAGTATGGCAGTAGCCGATTGAGTTCTGATTTATCTGATAAAGGTGTAATTGAAAAGAAAGAATGCGGCGAAAGCGACAGGAATTAATGGCGATATGGAAAAGAAAAAAAGAGTCGCTTTTATAGGACCCATAGAACCATTTAGAAGTGGAGTTGCCAAGCATTCTAATCAGATAGCGCTTGAGCTGTGTAATCGAGCTGATGTCGAGTTACAGGTTTATTCGTTCAAACGTCTGTATCCAAAAATTCTGTTTCCCGGTGATGGCGACCGCGATAAGTATCTACGGCCGCCCGAGCAACTTGGTGCCAAATTTTGGATCGATACCCTCAATCCCTTAACTTGGCAAAAAGTGATCGTTAGCATTAAAAGATCCAATACGGATATAGTCATTATTCCTGCATGGACATTTTTTGTTGCACCGTGTTTAGGTTGGATTAGTCGCGCTTTAAGACGCTCAGGTATTCATGTAATCTCTATTGTGCACAACGCTTTTGACCATGAAGCAGGCCATATTAAGAATGTACTAATGAAGTACCAACTACTTAATTCTACAAGTTTTGTTTGCCACAATCAGTCACTTGCAGATGATATAAACCAAGTGATTGAAACCCCTAAGATTGTAATTACTCCGCATCCTATCTTTGACCAATACCCTCAAGCGCTAGGTGAACTAAAGAAACGAGCAAATCTCGAACTACTGTTTTTTGGTATTATTAGAGATTACAAAGGCTTGGATATCCTTTTAGAGGCACTGTCGCAGTTACCTGATGACATAGATTATCATTTAAGTATTGTCGGTGAATGTTGGAGCGATATAAATCAATACAAAAATCAGGCACAAGCGTTGGGACTTGTTGACAAAATCGAATTTGTAGATCGCTACGTCTCTGATCAACAAGCTGCAGAATACTTTCATCGCGCAGATGCGGTTGTACTACCATACCGTAGCATGACTGGAACGGGCGTAATTCCATTGGCTTATCATTACCAAAAACCGGTAATTGCGACAAATTTACCAGCATTTCACGAGGTAATAAAACAAGGTAAAACTGGTTTTATCGGCAGCGCCGTATCCGCCACGTCAGTTGCCGAATCGTTAATGGAATTCACTCACAACTGTAACACCGATGAAATGGCGAAACATATTGTCGATTACCGCAAAATGTTCAGTTGGCAAAAGTTTACCGAAAATACCTTATCGCTTGGGAATCTTTAGGATGAGCTTTTCACCTGATGTAAGTATTACGCTGACTCGTTACGCCGAGCCAAACTGGTTGTTTTTAGAAACATTGGAATCCCTTTCTCAACAGAAAAATATTCGTGCTCATGTTTTTGTGTTGGACCAACAAAATAACGAGGAAATAAGAACTTTTTGCCAACAACATTCATCGGATTCCATCTATCTAGATTACCAAGTCATTCCGGCCAAAAGTCTGTCCTATGCTCGTAACGAAGCGATTTGCCAGTGCCAAACAGATTTATTGTTTTACATAGATACCGACGCTGTCGCTGAGCCGAACTGGGCGCAACAGCTCTATGTAGAAATGAGCAAAACTCAAGCCGCAATTGCTGGCGGAAAGATTGTTCCCAAATGGCATAAACCCCCAGGCTTGTTGCAGAAGAGTCGCTTTGTACTCGACCAATATTCAATGCTAAACCTCGGCGAAACTACCTTCAAAGTTAAAAAAGTGATTGGCGCAAATTTCGCAATAAATAAAGCCTTACTAGGCGATTTGGCGCATTTTGATGAAGAGCTTGGCCGCCAAAACGGTAAGTTATTGGGCGGTGAAGAAACCCAACTATGTTCAGATGCCAACGACAAAGGTTTAGACGTTATATATGTTGGTTCCGCAGCGGTCCAACATCAAGTCATGCCTGAGCGAGTTAGCTTTAAATGGATTTCCAAACGCATCTATTACGGCGGTTACTCTCGTGCATTGCGCGGCGGAAAACCTGAGCCAAGCAATGGTGGCGGAAAGTTTGATGGTTGGGATTATTTTGCTCTATTGCTGTTAATGCCCTTTTATGTTTGGGGTTACTTACAAGCCAAAATGAGTAAGTGGTAATATGAACAACATGACTCAACAAACACCGCTGGTCAGTGTCGTCATGTCGGTATATAACAATATCGATTATATCGAAAAAGCCGTCGCCAGCATTTTGGCGCAGAGTTATGAGCATTTTGAGTTTCTGATATTCGACGACGGCTCAACTGACGGTTCCAGAGAGAAGTTGCAACAGTATGCGCAACAAGACCCACGCATAAAACTAACTCTAAATGAAAAAAATCTAGGTTTGCTACCCAATTTAAATGCAGGATTAGAGCAAGCGAGCGGAGAATATATCGCGCGCATGGATGGTGATGATTATTCCTTCCCAGACCGCTTCAAAAAACAAGTTAACACCCTTCAATCTCAAGCAGAAATTGTTTTGGTTGGCACTCGGTTATTACACAATCGATAAAAATGACAAACGTTACAAACTTACGATTGAAGCAGGCGAAGCTTGGGAGGTGTATTGGATAAATCTGTTTCGTCCCGTGTTAATGCATCCATCCGCCATGTTCCGTACAAGTCTTATAACCGAGCATGGATTGCGTTACAAAGACGATATGTTTCCAGCGGAAGATTTTGATATGTGGTCACGAATGGCGGCTTACGGTGAGATTCACGTAATACAAGAGCCTCTGATTGAATATCGTTTGCATGACAACAATATTTCCGCTACCAAATTTGAAGCGCAAATGGCAAAAACAGCAGAAATCGTTAAAAACAATATCCGACGAGAATTCCCAGATTTGGCAAAACATTACGCCAGAGATTTACTCGGGACGATGAACGTATTGTTTACTCATAATTATCTAACCGCCAAAGACTTCGACTCAGCAACACGACTTTTTAACGCTTTGCTTGATTCAGTCACAAAAACAAAAAAACTCAATGCAAAAAGTCAGCAGCAGCTGAAACAATTGGCCGCACGTTGGTTGCTAAAAGGTTGGTTACGGTCAAAGAAGCAGAAGTTGGCAGGCGCACTAAAGCTGCGTAGTTTTTCTCAACCTATTGTCAACGAAGTGTTCAAAATCATCAAAAGGCGCATGAAAAACGCTCATGTTGAATAGTCTCGAACGTAAGATTTACAACTCACTGCCAAATGCTCAAAAGTTCGACACTTTAAGAGGCGCACTTCTGCTAAAAAGACCTCGCTTTATTGAAACGACTGATCAAATGTTTGAACATATTTTATTTATAACAGCTTACTTAAATAAGTTTAGTTAGGTCGATTTAACAATGAAAGCACAAACTAAAACACCTTTAATTTCGGTTTATATTCCAACGTTTAATCGACCTGACGAACTACAAAAAGCGGTCGACTCGGTGCTAAACCAAACATATCCAAACGTTGAAATTCTTGTTGTTAACGACGGTGATACTTTGCCAGAACAAATATTGTCCTATCTAAAAAACAACAATGTGATTCAGTTGAGCACACAAGGGCGACAAGGAGCTTGTGTAGCCAGAAACAAAGCAATTATCGCGGCAACTGGTGAATATATTACGGGCTTAGATGACGACGATACGTTCACACCAGAGCGATTAGCAGAATTTTATAATTGGACCGCAAAACACGGTGATGCGTGCCTGTTTACCAATTACATCTACGTTGAAACTGATAAACGCAAAAAGCGCCGTTGTAACTATTCAGAAATTGACAAAAACATCATCTTTCAAGGGAATTTCATCAACAATCAAGTGTTTGCGCCAAAACGATTTTTTGTAGACTCGGGTTTATTTGATGTGACCTTACCCGCTTGGCAAGACTACGACATGTGGATTCGAATGATCAAAAACTTCGGACCCGCGATTCTACTAGATAATTACAGCTATATCATGGACGGGAGCGCTGACATTCGGATCAGCAAAAGCCCTGTATCGGTAGAAAAAGCGATTACGATATTTACTCAAAAATACCCTGAATACCAACAAGAAAAGTATTTAGCGTATGCGTTGTGTAGCAAGCAAACTTATTATTCAATCGCGATTAACTGGAAAGATTTCTGGTTAATGTTTAAATACTTAAACAAAATATCTACCTGTCGATTATTGTTGTCAAAAACAATTTACAGATTGTTTAAAGTTGCGACTTAATTAACTACTGCTAGTCCAAGTAATTATTCAATATTGTATTAACTTCGAAAAACGTCAAATGATTATTGGTTTCACTCCAATCTGTCAGCTTCGCTGAAATTAGCTCTAGGCCACTATCCATGCGCAGCTGAGTTGGTAATCCTCGCTCAGCCTTAAGCTGTTCTAACTCGCGCACGATACAGCCAGCGGGCAAAGAAGTATCGACCTCAAAAACAAGGTATCTGCTAAATTCACCAATTAGTTTCAGTGAGTGTAGGAAAAAGCTTCCATTGTCTTAGGACATAAATTAGCTATTTTCTGGTAGTTTTTATTACCAAAAAATTTATTCAAATCAGTTTCTATATGCCCTTTAGGTTGATATTGAATATCGACAAATGAATCAATATCATATTTTTTTTCTAGTGAAAGGTCATTAACAATCTGGAATATAGATTCCGATTTATTTTTCACGAAGTCTTCATAGCGAACTAAATACATTTTGTCTTTGTTTTCTAAATAGTTCTCTGTGCATTTTTCGATTCTCCTAGCTAAATTTTCAACGACTGTGTAGTCGTTTTCCTCACCATTTAAAATAAACGACCAAAGTTGATTTCCATTATACATGTCAGATACTTTGACATGCTGAGAGTCGAGTGTCCCGTCTAACTTCAGTCGATTAAATATAGAACGTATCGTCTGATGTGGGCTACGTGCTATAAAGACAAAATCGGCATTAGGATATAATTTTTCAACTAGTTCGAAATTCAATGTAAATTCTGGATCTTTTACAATTTGTTGATAAAAAAAAGACTTTTTGGATTTGCTTAAGGAATTAAATGAAGACGGCGAGTGATAAAACTGATTTATTATTTCACTATCCCCAACCTTGACAGCATATGTCGGGTCATTAGAGTACGAGAGGCCTGTAGCTTTAGAAATCAAGTTTCCAATAACCGTCGTACCTGACTTTTGATGTCCTAGCACAACCAACTTGGTATTTTTTTCGCCATAAATCATAGCCAATACATTTTCTTTTAAGCTGCAAGAACTATTTATTTTCATTACTGTGAACCTTAAATTTGCGAAAACATGCGGAGATCAAATTTTGTCAATCTTCATTTCGCGACCCACTTTTTCAGCCAACTGACCAAGCTTCTTTTTTTGAGTCGGTTGCCTTAAAAGTAGTTTTAAAATTGCCTCTGGACTACTTTCTAGACCATGAGCCATAAGGGGAGTCAACTGTTGTAAATCTTGTTCTGATAAATTTAAGCTCAATGGTTGGTATAAAGACCACTCAAGCTTTGAGCGATAAAGGTCTGTAAGTAAGATAATACTGTCTTTGTCTAAATCTTTGTATATGAAAAGTGCTAAAAAATAGGACAAAATCAATTTATAAAAGGCACGATCATTTGTAATTTTTGATGTAACACTTGCTGAGTTATATACATATTCGTATAAACTTGATTTTAGTAAGTAGATTGACTCTGCCTCGTAAAAACACCCAAAGTTTATTACGGCATCCTCATGGGTATCCTGTCTGATTGGATGCTTAATTGTTCCCCATTTTTTTATGTTGCTCGCTTTGTATAGTTTATTCCATAGCGCTCCAGTACCTAGCTCGAGATGACAGTAAGACTCAAATATATCCTTTTTCTGCACACCTTCTTTATTTAACGAAACTTTATGATTCAAAAACTCTCGAGCTTGTGTAACTCTGTCCGCATTACAAATTACAATATCAACTGAATAAGCCTCTCCTACTTTAAGCATTCGCTCATACATAGTAGGCTTTACAAAATCATCCGCATCCATAAAGCCAATCCAGCTGCCTGTCGCAGCCTCGATACCTACTGCCCTCGCTTTGTATACGCCCTGATTAAATGGCAAATCAATTACCTTAACCCTAGAATCTATCTTCGCTAGTAGGTTTGCAATATCTAAGGTCTTATCATCCGAGGCATCATTAATAATAACAATCTCAACTTTTCTCAATGATTGTTCGATAAGGCTATAAATACTTGCCTCTAATGTCTTTTCTGCGTTATAAGCGGGTACTACTATAGAAACAAGCTGTGAATTTTCCAATTAATTATCTCCAGATAAATAAGTTTGTAAAAAGCTACTTGCTTCTTTGATAAGCTCTGAACGCTTAATATTTATCTGATTCCAATCTATTTCGGAAACTAGAATCTCTTTATCAATATTTAGCTCTGAATCAACAAGCCTTTTCTCCAAGTTAAACATTGATAACAGCGAATTAAACCGAGCTAAACCTCGGCTTACATTACCAACGGCGATAAAAGGCTTATTAAAAATAATAGAAAATACACAACCATGAAAAGAGTCAGTTACCACATAATCACAAAGAAAAAGCTCTGTAACCAAAGTTCCACTCCAGGATAAATACACTTATCAATATGCTTTGGTTTAACCTTTATATAATCATCTGGTTTTATAGTTAGGCTCTCCTTAGAAAGTAAACTAGCAATTTTTTTTGCAATATCCTGCTTTTCCTTGGCTGGATCCAATATATAATTTAGTACTCTTCCGCTAGCCCCTAAAACATCGCTCTTTGGCATAAGCGCTTTATAATCAGATGATTCCAACAATAAAGTAGGGTCGACGACTTTTACAGCATCAACATTTAGATAGGATTTACAAAGTTCAATTGCTGAGTCCTCTCTCACACTCACAGCATCAAACCCACTAATTAAAGAGCGACACTTTCTCGTATCCTGTTCATTGAACTCCCATGTATCAACTCCAAATGAGGCAGCGTAGCTAATACGCTTAGGAGAACTTTCAATCTTGGAATAAAAATCAAAAAAGTAGTTCGCTATGCAAGGAGAATACTTAGGACGCCACACTTGATCACTGCCAACAATTAACAAATCTACTGGGTTCTGTGTAAAGTATTCTATCAACTCTTCTTGTTTAGTAATTTCAGGAGAAATTTGAATATGATTAGCTTTAAACGAGTGAAGATTAGTCAATACATATCTAACTTTATGTATAGATGGTCGATTTTTAATCTTCCCTTTTGCAAGACGGATTGTATCATTTACCCAAATTTTTAATTGTTCAGAGATGGTCAGCTTCACATCTAACTTTCTGCGGTCGACCGTAACTACATCTGCCCCCAACTTTAAAATAGCGTGTTGAAGCGCATAAGCTTGTAACAAGCCTCCATAATTGTGCCCCAAAGGTTGAGTCAAAATAGCTACTTTCATTGTGTTAAGGTGCTCCGTTGGAAAAGTATCTTTTAATTAGTCGATATGTCATCCTGAGATCGTTGGGATCTTCACTGTGGATAAATTTATCGAGCTCTGTACTGTAAACAAACAAAGGGTCGCTTCCCTTAGCGCCAGTGAATGGATATTTCTTACCTTCAATAGGCTCATCGATAGGTTTCATGTACGGATTCTCGATCAAATACTCCCACCTTCGACTTGAAAAATAAATATTGTCTGGTTTTTGCAATTTAATGTCCGGCATTAGTTCACAAAACTTGGTATTCAAAAAGTTCCTTTTATAAGGTTCCGCGCTAATCTGGTATTTTATATTCGTCTCATCTGAATTAAACTCTTGGCAGATTTTATCTACTAACTCGTTGATTTCGTTTTCAGAATTTATTGCGCCGCCAAAACGAGCTTCATCATTGATAAAAATCCCCGCAAAATTCCCTGTGTCGTAAAATGTACCAAACGCTTTCGTTGTGTCTGCGTCAAACCTAGTAATAGGCCTACGAATCAAACCCTTTTTGGCAGGAGTTTTTGCTGTATTTGCTATATTTACTCCGAACTTATTCGATAAGAATTTAGTCAACCTGCGTTTAAACGCCTTATACATTCCTTCTTTGTTCAAATAGCCATTATTCGCTAACCAAACATCCGCATTACCCTCATATTCAAATGAAGATGTACTGTGATCACCAATAAATAAGAAGTTTTTCGGAGCTAAAGCCTTAAAGATATCTTCAATATGTTGATCTAACTTTTGATAGTGTCGAATTATACTTTCTTGAACCGTCGTAGTTGGTAAAAAATCAACACCTTCCTGCTTAGCTTTTTTCAAACCTTCCATACATCTGTTTATTTCATAACGACACAAGTATTGAATTTCAGTCGTAATCCTAAAACAGTGAAACCCAAAGTGAGGCTTCTCAGCTAAACTTAATTCAATAAACGTATTTTTCTGGCATTCTTCTGCTGCGGTTATTTTTTTTATAAATTCAGAGACAGTCTTCGTTCCACCAGGTAACCTTACATCAAATACATACTCGTTACGCTCTAGAACTTTTTCATACTTCTCAGGATAAAACATTCCCTTTGGTATGCCTCCTCCCGCTTTTAAACCTCCACCGCCACCGCATGATAAAAAATCCGTTTACTTCATCGACAGGCCCGGTCGTTGGCACATTTACGATGCCAACACTCGCACCGCTTTCGTTCAGAACTTCCCACAGCGGTTTTGAAGGACTCTCATTAACCATATCTTTCTTTGAGTAAGAAGCACTGAAATCGTAGCTTTTGTCGGCGCAAGGCATTAAATAAAAAGCCTTAGTATCAGCCGCATGTTGCCCCGTTAAGACCTCAGCCCATCCTCTACTAATTAAATCTTCTGTTAAGGTTTTAGATTTTGCTGTCTTAAACAGCGACTGAGTGAAGGGCATGGGCAAATTATCAATAATTTCTTTTGTGCCTCCATCAATCCCGATAACAAGTAGATCCATGTTAAATACCTATTTATTTTGTAAATTTAGAGAGCTTGAGGTTATCTCGAATCAACCCTACTAACTCGATAACATCGCGTCGTGTACTTTTTATTATTAAACAAAGAAAAATATAAACTGCAGGAATGAAAAAAACATATAACCCAATAGAAACTAGAGAATGACTAGGGAGAAGATTTATTACAAAAAGCTCAAATAGTAAACCGAGGAATAGTGAAATTAGCAACGGGGAGGCGATGGCTAAAAATAACTGTTTGGCTTTAATTGGTAAATAATGTGCAGCATAAATAAAAAACAGGGGAACTCTAATAAATAGAGCTGACAAAGTTACTCCGAAAAGAAGCCCCCACATGCCCCAAAAACTTCCTATAATCAAGGCCATTAACAGTATGCTGAAAGTAATTATCTTCCATTTCAGTAGCGCTTTTGCCTGCCCCATAGCAACTAACGACATTGCAGTTAACGTTGTTATTGGTGTAGCAATTGTTGCGATTGATAACAGCTTAAAAATGGCAATAGCTTCTACCCAAGACTCTCCAAGTAAAGTTAAAACAATCCATTCAGCGGAAAGAAACATCACCAATGATATTAGAAAAGTAATTAAAGACAGTTTAGACATTAGCGAGATCGTAAGATTTTCCAGTTTTTGCGGGTCGACAGCAACTCTGACTAGAGTTGATTGAAGTACTTTCAAAACTGGCATCAAGGCTTGGTTTTTGGGAATTGAAGCAAGTCTGAATGAACGGTCAAACAAACCAAGCGCATTAGCACCACCAATTATACCAATAGAAAAAGGGGTAATATTATTGGTAAAATAATTTACAAAATTGACGCCCGTTAGATTTGCTCCAAATCCAACCAAAGCACCGATTTCGCTGCTTTTCTGATAAAAAGAAGGTATCCAGCCTACCACCCACCAAGTCATGACAACCCTCACTACAAAAGTCGAAATTGTAGCGAAGACCAAAGACCAATAACTGAACCCCTTGTACGCAAATATAACACCAACAGTATTTCCAACAGTTACCGAACATAGATCAATTGTCGAAAGCGCTTTAAACTGCATGCGCCTTTTCAATATAGCCTCGTGTTGTACAACAAAACTACCAATCAAGAATGTACTGCTCAGGGCCAACATAGGGAATAGCAAACTGTCTTCACCATACAGCCAGCTCATTAATGGACTCGCTGCTGCGACAACCAATGTAAGCAAAATGCCCAATGATATGTTAATCCAAAATAGATTTGATACCTGTGTGTGAGTAATAGTCGCTCTTTGAACAGTTGCCATTGACAGTCCACCATCCAAAAGCGTCATACCTAGAGCCGTCACAACGGCAATCATAGCTATCAGACCAAAGTCGTTAGGCGACAATAAGCGCGATAAAAGTGCAATAAAACCAATTTGAAGAACAACCTTAAAAGCTTGCGCAATAATTGTTACAGCGGCACTTTTAACAGAATGCTCTTTGAGGTTTGATTCAAGGTGTCGAACTGAAAAAATTTCATCTCGGTTCATTATTTTTGATTTACTAGTCACTCAATTAACCAATTTAGCAGCATAAAACTTATTCAACCGACAAATAGAAACAAACGCACATTATCAAAATTGAAGGAAGTAAAGCCCCTGTTAGAGCCCACAGTTTACAACTTTAAATTCATCAACCATGCTATTCAGATAATAGCTAAAACTTTTATTCATAAATTCAGTTTGACTATCTAAGACAAGTTGAGATGGTGTCATATTCAGTCCCCCTAAAACCTCATTTTGGTTTATATGAATGATTTCGGTTTGATTGAAAATATTCCGATAACCATCGAGTATTTCATTGATAGACCAATTGTGTGTATTTATATTAAAAACACCTTGAAAATCCTCAAAAACATACTTTTTAATCATAGAAATCGCACTATTTAAAGGAACAAATGGTCGACGCTGAGTACCATCACCTTCAACTTTTAAAGGTTTACTGAAAATGGATTCTAAAAAGAACTTGTTAATAACAGCATCAAAACGCATAGACTTTCCAATACCAAAAACATTACCAAACCTATAAATGGCTACACTGTGCTTGCCTTTAAGGCGCTTCATTTGTGTCTCGCCAGCAAGTTTTGACCTAGCATAGGAAGTTACTGGATGTGGTATCGTCGTAGTTGTAGCTTCAGAATCTGTGCGACCATAAATCGAGCCGCTACTTGCGAAGAGTACTTTTTTTGACGTTGTGATCTTATCAAGTTCACCCACAAGAGCGGCGGTTCCCCAGTGGTTAACCTGATCAAAAAATTGTGGGTTTTCATCATTAAACGGAGTCCTGCATACTGCGGCTAAATGAATTATGACATCTACATTTTGTAAAGTTTGGTGCAAGGACTTATTGTCAAGTAAGTCACTACACTGTATCTCCAATTTACTTTGATGAATGTCATTCAATAAAGACAAAACACTGAAACACTTCCTAGAGAAATTATCGTAAACAATAACCGATTCCACTTCATCCAAATCTAAGAACATCTCGACCAAATTAGCTCCAAGATACCCTCCACCCCCTGTGACCAAAATACGCATTTATTTCATTCTCACTTTGCTAGATCAGTATGTAAACCACATTCATCTTTTTTCAATCCAGACCAGCGGCCACCTCGCTCAGATCCAATTGAATCAATATATTTTTGAGTACATGGAATACATCCAACACTCAAATACCCTTGCTCTTCCAGCGGATGTGATGGCAGCCCATTGTGCTTGCGGTACAAAAATATGTCTTTACTGCTCCAATTAAGCATTGGATGATATCTCAATAAGCCGTCAGAGTTTTTTTGAGTCTCTTTCATTTGACTTCGAGTTGTGCTCTGATCTGCTCTAACCCCACTAATCCAAACATCAAAACCTTTAAGAAACGCATTGAACGATGCAACTTTATTAAGATTGCAACATTTTTCTGGAGCCGTAGAAAACAAAAATCGATTGCTGCTATCGATCTGTTGTCCATATTCTACGTTAGAAGAAACGTTGATGATATGAAGTTTAAGCTCTTCGGCAACTCTGTCCCTAAATATATAAGTTTCCGGAAACAGAAAGCCCGTATCAATAAAGGCAACAGGGATTTTGGTATCGAGCTTCGAAATCATATGCAAAAGAGGAAGACTTTGAGTCTGAAATGAAGATGATACTACAACAGATTTGCTGTCATCTAGGAAGGAGTTCACCTTTGCAGAAAAAGTTTCAAATTGCTGGTTGAAATCGAGATTTTCTAATGATACTGAGCTCATTTTGGCCGCTAGTGAGACTTAAGGGATGTCCTGACAATATTATAGTGATAGTACTTTTGGTCAAGAAAAAATCACCCATATGATCAAAAATTACCAGCACCGAAATTAAGTAAAATAATTTTGTGTTAACGTATCAGCTTTTTACTAACGTTTCATATATCGAGTAAATTTTGTTTTTGGTTAGCTTTATATTGCAATCATCAACCACTTGTTGTCTAAATCTGGCAAACTGATCTTCGTCAAAAGAAGCATTATCATCTATAAAACACTGTATAGCATCGGCTAAAACTTCAGATGACTTTTCGGGGACAACTTTTACATAATTTTCATTTGGTGAACTTATGATCTCTTTCATTCCTCCTGAATCTGTTATGACAACTGGCAATGAGCACGCCAATGCTTCAAGAATTGCTACACCGAAAGTTTCCGCATTCCCTTTAGATGAGGTGTAGCTGGGGTGAACATAAAGATCAGCGTCATTCAACAACTGAGCGACGGTTTGATGAGAAACCGCCCCTTTAAATATTATTGACTTCTCAACCCCCAAGATTTTTGCTAATTGTTTGTTTTCTTGCATTGTCTCGCCACCACCAACCAATACTAATTCTACTCGATCATACCCTCGCTTCTTTAATGTACTAACAGCTTCTATGAGAAACTTTTGGCCTTTCCAGTCAACAAAGCGTCCCGTATGAACAATATTACACTTTTTATTCAACGTTCTTAATTTAGGAGCAGGCTTAAATAACCCTGCATTAAACCCATTAGGAACAACCTTGACTTTATCCGCTGAAATTGACAGCCTTTTATGAATTTCTTGCTCCAAATATTGACTTGGGCATGTAAAAACCACGTTACGCTGTGCCAACTTTTCTATGGAATCTCGATATCCACTAAATAATTTATCCACGTCAAACACATCGTAACCATGTAATGATATGACTAAGGGTATCTCAACTTTGCAATATTTTTGTATATAGAAGTTCATGTAGGCTGCCGTGCCAAAATGACAATGAATCACATCTGGTTTAAAACTAGTAATAATTGAATTAGCTTTAACGTAGTCCGTATTGTGCGCCAATCCAGATATTAACTTATTTTTCGCATTGACCAGTTTTTTAACATATTTTGACAAATAATTTAGAGATATATCAAAGACTGGTACTCTAGCAATATTACCTGTAATAACTTCATGAGTTACAATTGCTTGTTCTAAACTATCTTGTTCGCCTAGTTCATTTATTAGATCGATAACAAAAGTTTGTGAAACAGGTAAAAACTGCATTGTGTGATGAAGAACTTTCAAAAACTACTCCTTGAATAATCGGCCTGAAACCTCAACCATTAAGATACAATCACTCTCTGGCTGAATGTTACAACACTGAAGCAAATAAACTAGGATTATTAACAAGAGTTACAAGGATTTGATTAAACGAAAAATATATATGATAGAAGTAGAGCTTGCGCGAGGGGTTCAGTTTACAGATGGAATTGAAAAGCGGCTGAAAAAGAGACAAAGCACTATCAGTCGTGAAGTTAAGCGTTACCGGATTAGGGTTAGCCATTACCTACCTGAAGTTGCGCAGATAAAGGCTCTAATGTGGTGGTTATATGGTGCGATATATAAGAGGCCCGATATGACAGTTGCTTTTGTAGAGTTAGGATTGGATCAAAAGTAAAGTCCAAAGCTAATTTCGGTAGCGCTGACTCGATTGTTATGCGCCCACTGGCTTATGCAAAGCCAGAAGAATTCAAACGAAAGTCTGTCTAGTAAAGTCTGGTCGATTCACTCGTTTTGTGTTTTCATAAATCGATAGTATTACTTTTCTTGAAAAAATCTAATAATTGTAATTTTTCTATAAACCAATTGTTCGTTGTGGGCGTCAGATTCTGACGCAAATGATTCCCATCTCGATATAAAATATCGCCGTCTAAAGTGGTAATGCATTTACCTTTACTCGAATTGCACATTGTATCCACGAATGAAACAAACTTTACATTGTCGAATTGTTTTGTGGTGTTCGCCATTACCAACTCAGAATGTTTATGCGTTTTCTTAACATCTTCGCTGTTTAGGTAGGTATGGTCGCTGTCGCATTCTCTTCGCAGCAATTCAGTCATAGTATTGAACTCACATTCCGCAATATTAACGCCACTTTCGTTTCTAGGAATGTCGCCAATAACCAAAACCTGTTTATTCAAACCTTGAAGTTCTTTTAAAAGCTTTGTAAGCCCTAGCTTCATCAACTCTTGTTTACTTGAAGGTTTTTCCGAACCACTTTTGTTAACGTCTTCATAAAGCATTCTTAAATGCCCAGCCCAAGCCGCCGCGAGAATAACATAGTCGATATTTTTTTCGTTTCTTAATAATTCCAGCGTTGCTTGATGTTTTCTAGCGCACATATCAGTAAAACTCGGAAACTTTTTGTATCTTTCTTTTATCAAAACACCATCAAGGTAGGCAGGGCAGTCTCTAGGGGCAATAACCAATGCTATATCTTTATTGTGCAAATACTGCTGAAAGATTGGCGACCAGTGTATTGAATGGCTATCGCCCCACAGTATAGCTTTAGACTTAGTGGTAGCCCAGCTAGCGCCAACAACACAGTATTCCTCTTCTATTTTTTCAAAAAGTCGTACCTTCTCATTACATGGCCATTGCTGCATTAAATTGTGGTCGGTAATCGCTCTTGCCTGCTCACTAATTCTTGACGGAAACCCTTGGTAAAAGTAAACAGCGAAGCATACCATCATTACAAAAATTGACGTTGAAGCGCCTTTTAAAATTGTGTTTGTAGGAGTGTACTTGCTATACCTAAATTTCTCTTCTACAAACTTCCAAGAAACGTAGCCAGCGATAATGCTTAGCAGTGTTAACGTCGCCTGTTCAGTAGCGTTAAAGTGTCGCTCTGAAACATATATCCGGTAGTAAACAATTATTGGCCAATGCCAAAGGTACATCGAGTAAGAAATTTTACCAATAAAGCGCATAGGGCGTGTGGTTAAAAGTGCGTAGCCTACAACCTGACTGTTTTTAATTGTAGCAAGCACTATGATAGTCCCAATTACTGGAACTGCTGCAATCCACCCCGGAAAGTAAATAGCAGGGGTTATAAAAAATAATGAATAACCAAGCATTAACAAGCCGAAGCAGGCGAGTACGTTTATATTTCTACTTGAAAGAAAATTGAGTTTATGAAGGTTTAATGACAGTAAACCACCAGCGCATAATTCCCAAGCTCTAGTATGAAGAAGATAAAAAGAGGCGTCGGGATGTTTTGGTGTTAAAAGTACGCTCATAGCAAATGAGCCTAGTGTGATAATAGTTAATCCAATATTTAGGGCTTTCTTTCCTCCGTACCTCAATAATAAAAAAATCAGGACTGGAACAATAAAATAGTACTGCTCTTCAACAGACAACGACCACATATGCACCAAAGGCGAAATTTCAGTCGATTGGTCAAAATAGCCAGAATTTAAAAAAAACCAAACGTTAGCGGCAAAGGCAGAAGACATAACTGCACTTTTTGCGAGTTCCAGATATTTATCCGGCGTTAATATGAAGTAGCCGAAAAGTAGGGTAACCAATGTAAGTGTGAGAGCTGCTGGTAACAGGCGCTTAATTCGTTTAGCGTAGAACAGCGGTAATGAAAAAATGTTAGTTTCAAAATTCGAAACCAAAATACCAGTTATAAGAAAACCTGAAATAACGAAAAATATATCAACACCAACAAATCCACCAGATAAAAATGGAGCTTGGGCATGAAAAATTACAACGGATAATACTGCAATGGCACGAAGTCCATCTATCTCAGGCCTATATTTTGAATGGCCTTTTAGAGTGGTTTTCATTTGTCTTGTTCTTGATATTTACAATGTTTTTTGCAATGGAATCTTATAGTATACGTTTTCTGACGAAACTGTAAGGTATCAAAAATTGATTCTTACTTTTTAAAACGAAGCGTTGTGAAACATACGTTAACGCGCAAGATTTTGAAGGCTATTATCAGTAATGATCGAAAAAGGTTTTAGGCTAGATATTCAAGGGCTGAGGGCTCTTGCCGTTTTAAGCGTTGTTTTCTTTCATATTTCCCCGCGTCACATTCCGGGTGGATATTTGGGAGTAGATATTTTCTTCGTAATATCTGGCTACCTCATAATAGGTCAGATTTGGCGAAAACTATCTTGTGAACAATTCAGTTTTGCAGATTTTTATGCAAACAGGTTCAGGCGTTTGGCACCGTCTCTTATTGCTATGATATCCGTGAGTAGTGTTGTTGCTTATTGTTTGTTTCTACCCAGCGAATTTGAACAACTTGCAAACAGCGCGCTTTCTTCGCTTTTCTACTATTCAAACTTTTGGTTTTATTCACATTCAGGCTATTTCGATTCTAAGTTAGAATTTGCTCCTCTTCTACATACTTGGTCGCTGTCAGTAGAAGAGCAGTTTTATCTACTTTTTCCGTTAATTTTATTAGGCGTCTCAAAATATTGTAAAAGCACTAAACAAGCATGTGTCATATTGTTAGTTATTGCGGTTTGTTTTTTTTCGCTGAGCGAGTGGGTGTTATCTTACGATAGTTCGCTCAGCTTCTATGCCTCGCCAACGCGCTTTTGGCAATTTATGATTGGCGGAATAGTTGCAATAGTTCCCGCTACAAAATTAAATCACGGTGTCAGAATCGCACTGGTTTTAGCTGGTTTATTTACAACAATAACGCTGCTTTTCGTTTTTAACGAAAACACTAGCTTTCCCGGTGTTAATGCTGTCCCTATTACCATTGCTACTGCATTAATTATATATGCACGTATAGAAAAAGGTGTTATCCATTACGCGCTTGCCAATAAGCTAAGTCAGTTTTTTGGGAATATCTCATATTCATTCTACCTTTGGCATTGGCCCGTTATCGTTTTCTACAAAACTATATTTATAGGAAGCTATGTTTTACATGATAAATTGCTGGTCCTAATTGTCTCGATCGTACTTGGTACGTTGTCTTACTTTATTGTTGAAACACCACTTCGAAAAAAGCATCTTTCGGTATCATCCATCAAAACAAGTGGCACATTTTTAGTGTGTTCAGCGGTTTTAGCTTCAGGCATTTTTGCTTTAATTCCTTTCCAAAAGCAAGGTGTTGACCCTAACAAGGTGTTTTTGGAAAAATTTGAGAATGTTGATCATGGCAAAACCTTCAAACGTGGCGAATGTTTTATTACTTCCGCTAATCGGGTTGACGACTACAATGCCAATAGCTGTATAAACGTAATCGATGGAAGCATAAATATTTTGCTTGTTGGTGATAGCTTTGCTGCACACTGGGTATCTTCGCTTGAAACAACGCTACCTAACAATGTAACGCTCTCGCAATTAACCGCTAGCGGTTGCAAACCTACGATTCCTTTAGTAGGAGAGAAAAGATGCACCCAGCTATTAGATTGGGGTATGAAAGATGTCATACCAACTTTGAATTTTGATTTAGTTTTAGTCTCAGCTCGGTGGCGAGAAGCTGATGTTGACGGACTGGTTAATATGCTGGATTTCCTAAAACAATATACGCCGAAAATTGCTGTAATTGGTCCTCTTGTTGAATATCAGAGTTCGTTACCATGGTTGCTTGCTAGGGCTTCAGAAAATGCAATTCAAACAATGTCAAATTATACGAAGAGTTCTGAATTAGACTATGTACTCGGTCAGGCTGTTGATAGTAGAGGCGCAGTTTATATATCGTTACTACATAAAATGTGTCCAACTAGCGACAGGTGCATACTGTATGCGCCTAATGGAGATCCAATGCAATTTGACTATGGTCATGTTTCACATAATGGCGCGATGAGTTTGATCAATGAGTTTTGGGGCAATCAAGAAATCAAAAAGACGATAGAGTAAACGAGGTAGTAACCAAACGAAAAAATGGGGGGAGCATGCTAGCTCACCCCCGTAACGTTTATGCTTTCTCGATACTTAATTTGTATACTGCCATTACAGGAGCTGCTTCATACTTGCTTTGGGTATGGTCTACATTTTCTAACAAAAACCATAGGTTATTGTATTTAGGGTCAAAATCAGCGCCTATCACTTTTCGTAAAATACCGTTTTTAGGTTGAAACGGCATATCAAGTTCGCCGTATTTAATTGGTCTAATTTTTGTTGAAAGTAATTCGCCGTTCTTCGCTTTAAGTAAGTCTTTTACATCAAAAATCCAATAGTAATTGTAGTTATCTTTATAATCTCTAGAGCAAGGTCCACCGCATTTCTTTCCATTATTTTGCTTTATCTTGTAACCAATTGAAGAGTTATGACCACCCGAATGGCCAACTATGATGTAGTATTTTCCGTTCGGTTCAATAAACCCGTATGCCGCATAAGATACTTCCGTCCAAACATCATTTTTTTTGCTTTTATTGTATTGATCAGGGTGAAGCGGTGAATTTACAGAAAAGTTCATCATTTCAAAGGTAGGTATGACTCCGCCTTTTTTTTCTAGGCCAGCTAAAGCATCAATGTTAGAAGCGAAAGCACTTGGGCCAATACTTAGTCTTGTGTTGATAGGGACATTGCTTGCGTTTCCAACAATATAAGAGCCTGGAAATTCCGATTTTACAGAATCAGGAATTTTACTCATCCAACCCGCAGCATTAACTCTGCCCTGCAATTTGAAAAAGCCATTTACTTTAGATTTCTTTAAATTAGACGGTTTTCTTATTATGAAAGTTGTATGGGTATTGTCAGCAGGCGCGTCGTAATATTCTACTGCATTCACAAAAAGTTCACCTTCGATTAATTCCATACCTGAGATGGTATCTAAGTTCTGTGAGTTTTTAAGTTTTTTTGGGTTCTTAACGTATTGAACAAAAGGTTGTTTAATTTTCGCAAATGGTAATTTTTTTACTGATTGCGTCTTTTCTAAAGAAGGCATGGAGAACTCTGCAATACCTTGCATTTGAGCATGACCTGAAGCAAAAAAGTCGATTCCATTCGGCGCAATGGTAAAAACGCCATTTGTAAATGGCATTCTTGAGGCACCAACGTCGTCTACGCTAAACCTAAATGCTCCTTGGTATTTCAGATGTATGTCATCTGTAAGCGATATTTCTTTGTAGTCAGCGTTAACACTGAAAGCCGTGCTCAGTGCTAATAATATACTAGCAATTTTCTTCATCTTAGTGGTTCCTATCTAACTAATGTGAGTATTGGCTTTTACAGGGTAACATATTGCACTTAAGGACTATCTAACAGCCTAATTTACGCCTGCTTGTTCTAGCTCATCTAAAAGAAGTGGCATTTTCTCTTTATCAATTTTAAATATAAAAGTATTCGCCTCGGGTGTCGTTGAACTAAAAATTTGTAGCAGCTGGAATACGTCAGGCCTGTCCTCTGCTAACTTGAGCGCTGGTTCGCCACTTCGTTTAAATTTCTCCACGATCACCATGTAATCGGTTGAGTATTTAATCATTTTCTTTACAGAGTGAATATGGCTGTCGTCATTGAGCAGCGGAATAGCGTATCGATTCAATGTAAGCGGTATAACCCCCCAGTCATTTACAGCAACTACGGCGCCTAATGGGATTGTGTTTGTAGAAAAAGCCGAAAGCTTGTCTAAGTTTTGGTTTATAGGTTCGTAAATACTAATGTTTTTGTAATAAAGCGTGGTATTCAAAAAGCCTGCTATAACAAAACCAACTAACAACGCAACACTCACGACTCGAGTTAGATGCGCCTTTTTTGTAATCAGATTCATCGAGCTTACCATTTTTTGACAACACCAAACCACACCCATAACAAAAAATAGTGAAATAAAAGGTAATAATGGCAACCAATATCTACCTAATACGTACAGGTGTTTTTTAGTCAGTAGATCCACAGCAATATAAGCGGTCGAAAAGCCAATATATGTTAACTCCAACAATGACAGCTTCTTTATACATTTTATAAAACCAGAAATAGAAATGATCACAAAAAGGGGAGCAAAAACGAATTTGTAGTCTAAAGGAATATATCCAAAGTAACTCTCTAATATAGTCGATATACTGTAAAGAGGACGATAGACGGCGTATTTCCAGCTAGCGTTCACCCAGCTACTGTCTACATCACCATTCAAGCCAGGGGCATATAAGCGTTGTCCCGAAAGAGAGAAAAAGAACTGATTGGCCATATTATATGCGTCAGGAGTATGCAAAATATAATTTCGCAGCGTCCACAATATAAAAGGAAATACTAACAAGAAGCCTGTAATAAAGAACATTTTTACATCAATGGTACGTTTATATAAGAACCATAGAAGGGCAATGCCCATTGCAAATACTAAAAACAACCCTTGAAATCTTACCAAGGCGCAAAACGAAACAGCAAGGCAAAGTAAAACTAGTGTGCTTTTGTTTTGGTGTTTATTAAAAACACGAAATAGTAATAAACAACAAAAAGTAAATAGAACAAAAATACCGTCGGATAAAACAGGGTGTATGCTCTCAATAAAAACGTACGAAGAGCCAAAGCCAATTGTAGCGACAAAAGCACTCAATTTTGAAGAGGTAATTTGATAGAACAACAAATACCCTACATACAGTGAGCCCAGAGTTAATACGCTGAAGACAAGTTGCGTTGTGTAAATACTTGTACCAAATAACATGTAGCCTAGAGTGATAACGCTGCTAGTGCCCGGGTAATATTGCAAGTTTGGCAGTGTGTTGAAGTAGTATCTTCCGCTGTTTAATACTTCGATTGCACTTCCTAAGTAATAACCTGAGTCAGGGTATGCTAACCAAAATTGGGGAGTACTTATTAAGAAGTAACTACTTATGATGGTTAGGAATAGGAGCGGTAATTTGCTGACTCTTGCATTGGCACTATACATGTTCACCCACCTTCGAACCCACCAAGCGATTCCACTTTTTACTTATTACCGTGTCTGAGTAGTTGTCTTCCCAAAACTGCTTGGCAACGCCATTGTATTTTTCTTTTGATTCAAGGATTTCGTTAACTTTTTGTGCCGCGTCTTGCACATTTTCGTGGTCTACTAATTTTACTGCTTCACAGCGTTTGTAGTGTTGAAAAGCGGCTATGTTAGAAATAACGCAAGGAATACCAGCACTTAGAGCTTCTGCAACGACTAGACCAAACGTTTCATGAGTACTAAGAAATACAAACACGTCGATATTGTTGTAAATGTCTTCTTTTTTCGAAATCCATTGTCTATTTATCGTAACTGGTTTTGAACACTCAACGGTCTGATTATAATTAAAAATGAATAAATGCTCGGCGTTAGTGCGTTCATACGTACGTAACACTCCATTTAAGTTCTTTCTTTTTTCATTAAAATTACCAACAGACCCCAAGTTGCTTTGAAATCGCGTTTTTCCGACCTGTTCTACGCGATTGGGTATAACTGTCGCTTTATCTTTGTATTCTGGAAAGTCGTCCAATTGACAGGTATCTACAAAATGAATGTGGTCAGATGCATCTAAAGTTGCTAATAAATCGCTAGGTTTTCTGCCGTGACAGTGATGCAGCAGGCAGTGACAAGACACTATCACAGGGCATTGGAATGTATATCTAAGCTGCTTTATTGTTTTAGCGTCTGTAGTGTCATCAACAATGATAAGATCGTAGTTAGTATTTTCATTCAGTTTGACAATTAGATTTATCGACGGCTTAACTAACTTGTTTCTATTTGCGCCTAAATGAGTAAAAAGCTCTACACTTTGATATTCCGATATCATTTCGGCTATTGAGTAAAAAGCGAGTGAGCCCCCAGTTAGTCCATCAAAAGAAGGGTACATCAATACAGTATGCTTTGATGCGTTGTTTTTATGCCTTACTTTATTTTTCGCATAATGCAGAGCGTTTACAACACTAAGCAACTTCTGTTTTATTCGCCATAACAGCATTTTTATCAACCTTGTAAACAAAAAATGTGCATGCTGCAATTAAAACAAGCCAAATAAATACTTCGGCTCTCATTCTGTTTATAAATGTTATACAAACAAACCATGAGATAATTGCTGAGTGCAGAAATGATATGGATAAATAGGCCGCTTCATCTTTTACTTTATTCGCATATCTTCGAATAGTTATCAGTTTTCTATAGATATAGAAACAAAGCGACAAATAAAAGCACGCGCCCAGATAGCCAGACTCTGTCAAAACTTCAAACCAAGTCGAGTGCACTGTTTTTGAACGATTGCCACCAGTATCGACGTTTTCCGGGATGTAGCGGCTTGATAGACCATTAAATCCTAGTGTACCCAACCCCATAGGGTAATCCAGTGACATATTGATGGCGGCCTTCCAAAATTCAATTCGGGTGCTACCTGATTCTTTTGTTCGGTCTTCTGTTTTTGCTTCTTGGGTAATAGTGGAGAACCTTTCCAGTGCCGCTTTATCTAAAACCGAAAACAATCCAATAATACCCACAAATGCAATAGCAAATAGTTTTCTTTTGTGCTTAAAGATATCAACTTTAATTACAAGCAAATTTTTAGCAAGTATTAGCGCGCCAATGATTACGCCTAAAAATGCACCCCGGCTATTAATAAGAATAAGTGCATTTGCAAGGAGTCCACAGCTTACTAACCACGCAGCCTTACTTTTAAGGCTTTTGGCAGTGTAGAAGTTATGTGCAGCAAAAAACAGCGCAGGGCAGAGCATTGCCGCAGTGTCGTTCGCATCTGGTGCGTCGACCGTACCAACACCTTCCACTCTATCCCCAGCGTTTCTCCCTATTTGGTAAGTATAAAAGGCAAGGTAAGTAGCTCCGATTGCGTAGCCATTTTTGATGATAGAAATCGATTCTCTGTTGATACAAAGTTTATAAGCGCAGAATATGACAATAAGTGATTTTATTAGATCTTCCACAGCCATGATGTGAAATACTTGGAAATACGCCACAAAGTATGTGGCCGAAAAGGTGGCAGAAAACAGCGTTAGCAATACTAGTGGCGTCGACTTAAAAAGGTTGCCGCTACGTTCACGATATTTTTTAGAAAATATACATACTAATAACAGAAAAGTAGAGCTACTAAATGCGTATTTAAAATCTGGTATCTGATAATTCCACCATCGATAATTTGGATTAAAAAAGTAGACAAGTTGATACAAGAAAAAGGCGTAAATAGGCTGCTGCTTAAATGTATTTACAACCGAGTAGAGTATCGAGGAAACAAATAAGAGAGCATGCATTTTAGTTACTCTCTTTTAAAGACTTTCGGCTTTCAAATTTGTAACCCTTCATGAAACAACAATCCCAAAGGTAGTAAAATTGGCGGTATGAATGCTTTGAGGAAAAAAAGTACTGTATAAAGCTTGTGAGCTGTCTCTTGAGCGCCCACCTTGGATAACCAAAGAATGTTTTTGTATTAACGAGCTCGCCATTTCGCTTCTGCTCGTGTACGAGTGCTCTCCCCGCTTTAAAAGCTCTATTGCTTAACCAGTCTTTTGTAAATTGAGAAGGTTGAATTATATGCTTCACTTCGGATGATTCCGTGAAGTACGCTTTATAGCCAGCCTTTTTGGCTCTGAACAAGAAGTCTGTTTCACTACCCATAACGTAATTGTTCCCGCTCGGGCCAATATTGGTGTTGAATTGCAGTGATGAGAGCACTCTTTTTCTTACTGCCATATTTGGTCCTAACAATGATTCAGGGGCAATTTCACCTTCTTCATAAACGTCACTATCAGTCAAAGCAAAAGCCACTAAAGATGGAATGGCCTTGAATAGTGAAGTGGGGGGGCTTCCATAAAGTGAGGTAAAACGTGACCTCCAAAAATATCGTAATCTAAATTATTGTCAAAGCTAAGCTTGTATTGTTCGAGAATATTAGGTGAAAAAATCACATCATCGTCAGTAAATATAACGCGCTCGCTTTTTATGTATGGTAGCGCCATATTCAAGCAGTGGTTCTTTCCCTGCTTTTCGCAATGCAGAATTTTCAGAGGTAATAGAGTCTCGTACTTTTCGAGTATTACGAGAGTATCATCTGTGCTGTTGTTATCGACGGCTAAAACTTCAAACTTAATGGAGCTGTGCCTACTTAAATCTACGAGAGATGTGAGCATTTGTTCTAACGTGTCAGAGCCATTAAATGTTGCGAAGACAATTGAAAAATCAGTTACCATTAATTTCGTTCCAAACTTGTGTTTTGTCTTGCAGGTTCTTTTGAAAATCAAATTTTGATAAAACGATCTCTCGTGATCTTTCCCCCATGGCTCGCCTCAAATCAGCATCCTCAATCATTCTTTTTAATGCATGTGACAACTGGTAAATACAGTCAGCTTGACTTGTAATGATTCCATTCTCTTCGTCTTGCACCAACTCTCTCATACCACCAACGTCGGTCGTTACAATTGCAAGACCGCAAGATGCTGCTTCTGTAGCCGCAATTGATAAGCCTTCATGTTTACTTGTAAGCACAAATACATCGTGCTGGCGGTAGAGTTTTCTGATGTCAGCAGGTGTTTTCTGCCCAACAAAATGAATTTTATCTTCTAGCTTCTGCGAGGAAACATATTCAATACATTTTTGCATCTCTTCGCCATCACCGACTAGAGTTAATGAAACATCCACACCTTCTGTTTTTGCAACCTGGCAAAAGGCCTCTAGCAACAGCTGATGATTTTTTATAGGGTGGAACCTTCCAACATGAATAAATCTGCAGCTGGTTGTTGCGCATTTGTTTTTTTCTGGAGAGAAAAGTTTCGTATCAACACCCAGATAAGAAATCTGAGTGTTTGACTTTGATGATATCTCGATTACTCTTCTGCGATGAAAATCAGAGGGACAGAAAATCACCTTTGCTTTGCCCAATACTTTTGGTGTTGAAAATAAAGGGGCTCGAAGATCAAATCCATGTACGGTTATTGTGTATTTTGTTCCAAGCATTTTATGAAGCATATATGCCGCATATGCTGCTTTATGGGCAAATTCAACATGAACATACTTAGCCGCTCTCATGCTTTTGAATAAAGTTAAGTTTAAAGCAAACCAATATGCTACCTCTTCTTCCTTTCCTTTTACTTTCAAATACTCATTCAATGTCATTAAAAAATGAAAGGGGCGTTTTACAATTAGTGAAACCTTCTTTTTAATAGACGGATAACAGAACTTGTCGATGATTAGTTGGTCACTAAAACGAGATGCTTGAATGCCGCTTTCCATTGAAGCAAGCATTACCTTTTCGCTTTTGGATATAGCATCAATGATATCCGAAATAAACGTCTCTGAAAAAGTGGGAAGTTTATCCAAAAGAAAAATCAAGCTTTCTTCTCCATAAGTGTTCGAATTATCTTTAGCAGTTCACTGTTAATCAAAAAAACCAGAAAAATGAAAAAACACAATAGTGCGCTTAGTACCAATTCGATGATATCGAAGTCAGATGACTCTTTGAACAAATTGAGACAAATGGCAATCGATATTGCAACAACAAAAGGGCGTGAATTGGCAATGAATATTCCTTTATAGGTAATGAGGTTATTTTGTGCCAACAACCAAACTCTCACGATTGAACCTAAAAGTGGAATGCTAGTAGAAACAGCAAGTAGCATAATATCTATCCCGTAATGTATCGTCGAGACGATGACACATATTTTCAAAGTATTTAGGCATAGATTTAAGTTCATTAACTGTTTTGCTTTGCCCAATCCTAAAAACACAGGGTCAAACATGGGGGCGAAAGTTCCAAGAATGCGATCAATACAAATTATTTGTAAAAAAATACCCGCGCTTTTCCATTGCTCTCCGAAAATAAGGGTAATTATCTCGTTTGAATGAAAGAAAACGAATGTGAAAAACGGCCAGCTGATATAGTTGAAAATATTTGTTAAGGTATAGTACGGAGAAGTTAAGTTCTCTTGCGCACGATTGATTGAAGAGAAAAAGGGTGTAATTACTGGCGAAAGCCCCTCTGTCAGTAGTTTATTCAGTAGCCCCCCCGTCGTCACCGCTCTATTATAAAGCCCTACCTGTGACATAGAATGTGTTTTGCCGATTATCATTTGAGCCAAGCTATTTGCTAGCTCAAAAATCAACGTTGAGGCCAAAACAAATTTAGAATAAGAAAAAATCGATCGTGCTTCTCGTAACTTGAACTTAAACCGTACTTTCCATTCAAGGAATTCTCTCTCTAAGAAGTATAAAAAAATGGGGTAGGTGACCGTGGTAATTAATGCACCTAAAGCAAGAACTTCAGGGCCACCCAAATACACTGCAAGTAATATGGTGGCAACACTGCCTGAGATATTTGAAACGATGGAGCTAATAGCAATGCCTTTGAATCTTAATGCTCTATGCAGCTGTGCTGTATTAATGCTTCCGAAAGAAGAAATTAAGATATTGACGGCTAATATTTGTAATACTAGTTTCAGTTGGGGTTCTGCATAAAAGTCGGCTATTCGCCCAGCGGTTAAAGTGATCACAATGAACGTAATAAAAGAAACGCTCATTAGAATAACAAAACACGTA
This sequence comes from Alteromonas gracilis, assembly GCF_036870955.2. Taxonomy (GTDB): domain Bacteria; phylum Pseudomonadota; class Gammaproteobacteria; order Enterobacterales; family Alteromonadaceae; genus Alteromonas; species Alteromonas gracilis_A. The sequence continues at coordinate 3,102,463 of NZ_CP145482.2, read as the reverse complement.
TCTATTTTTGTTTGTGACAGCTCTTTTTCTTTAACAATATATGAGCTTATTCCTGATTCTCTTAGTATGTTAGCTATAAGCAATATAAAGAACGAAATTGCATAAATTCCGAAATCTTCGGGTGATAGTATTCGCGCAACTAACACACTCGTTAACAGTTGAACTATTAGGTTTATGTATTTTTCGCTGAAAGAGTGAAAGAGGGAACGTGCGAGACTCATCTTTTTTGATACAACGCTTTGTAGGCTTTACACATTTTATCTAACGAAAACATGTCGTCAAAACGCAGCTTAGCATTCCTTCCTAAGAGCTCTCTGCTTTGTCGGTCTGTTGCCAATGTCTTCATAGCACTGACTAAATCTTTTAAGTTATTGTTTTTTATTACTATACCAGTTTCTGCATGCTGAACAACTTCTGGGTTTCCACCGACATCAGTTACGATGGATGGCTTACTTAAACTCATTGCCTCTAGTAATGTCATAGATGTTCCCTCACTAAATGACGGTAATAAGAAAACATCTAGTGCCGCTATATGATTGACAGGTTTTTTGATGTAACCAGTCAAGATGACATTACTGCTCAATGAATACTGTTCAATTAGCCCCACTATAGTTTCTTTTTCTTCTCCATCTCCAACTAACAACAAAATAGAGTTGGGAAAAGTTTGATTGAACTCTGCAAAAGCTCTAACCATTAACTTATGATTTTTGATTGGGTCCATTCTTGAAACAGTACCAAAAACCAGAAAATCATTGGGTATACCCAATGTTTCTTTAAGTGTCTCAACATCGCTTTTTGGGCTACTAAGGGGAAGGATTCCGTTATAAACAAGCTTTATTTTATTTAACGGGATATTCTCGAAGGCTTTTAACGCCTCTTTGGTTGCTCTTGAAATAGCAGTAACTTGTTGCGTCAGTTGCATTAATAGAGGGTTTATGATTTTTCTTTTCCAACTAGAGGTGTCGGGGTAAAAGCGTCCATGTTCAGTAAAAATTACTCTAGCGGAAGAGCCCATGGCTGCGAGTGCTCCGTAAACCCAAGGTGTGTATTGGTGGCAATGAACAATATCAATTGTATTGGTTTTAATGTGGTTCCGAAGCTGCTGAATGAGTTCAAAATCAAAACCAGGTTTGCGATTAGCAACAGTGATGTCAATTAATGCTGTTTTTTGTAGTTCATGACCCCAAGGGCCAAGTGGACTCTCAATGCAAAAAATTGACATCTTGATATCAGGATCGGTATTTCCCTCGATAATATTCTTAATAACCATCTCGGTACCGCCGATACGCATATCGTATGTTACATGCAATACCTTCATTGGTTTGTCTCCGATGCAGCTATATAGGTGCTAAACCACATCTGGAACATAAGTATGCTCCATAGAACATTACTATGGTCGTGTTTGCACGACTGATGCTCTTGCCAAAGCTTCATAACTTCACTTTTTTGCAAGTATTCAAAAACCCCATAATCTGAATTAACCATGAACTTTTCCGAGAGCGGCTTTAACTCTCCCCTAAACCACTGCGCTAGTGGAACAGAAAAGCCCATTTTTTTTCTGTGAAGGAGGTCGGTTGGAATAAACGGAACGAGGGCTTCTTTTAAAATGCGTTTTTTTACTCCTTCGTTAAACTTTTGTTCTGAAGGAATAGAAGCTGCGAATTCTGCAATTTGGTAGTCGAGTAATGGTGCTCTAACTTCCAAGTGATTAGCCATACTCATTCTGTCTACTTTAACTAAAATTCCACCAGTTAAGTAGGTTTTAATATCAGTATAAAGCAGTTTACTTAAGTGGTCTGGACCATCCGCTTTCTCATAGTTATCAAGAGTAATACGACTAGGGTGATAATTTCCGAGCGCTCGCGCTACGTTGGGTTTAACAAGCTTGCACCAGGTTTCGTCGGTCATTTGGCTGTTCGTGATGTAAAAACCCATGGCAGGTGACTGGCTTAAGCTATTTAGCAGCGACTTGCCTTTTTTAGCTATGTTTAAAGGGATTGTGCCAGCGAACTTAGCCAAAGGTGGAAAAAGTTTTTCCCGAACAATTTTTGGAAACTTATCTCTTAACTTGTTTTCGATGTCATCAATAGCGTACTTTTCATAACCAGCAAACATTTCATCACCGCCGTCACCTGCAATGGCAACTGTGACTTCTTTACGGGCTAATTCAGATACAAAAAATGTGGGCACCAGCGAGGGGTCAGCGAAGGGCTCATCAAAGTATTTTGCTATTTCTTCAAGGCGCTCAGCAACATTTTGATGGACTGTAAACTCATGGTGTTCGGTGTTGTACTTTTGCGCAATTTCTTTTGCGAATTCTGCTTCGTTGTATTTTTTGTTATCAAAGCCAATGGTACAGGTTTTAACTGGCTTGTCGCTATTGTTGGCCATTAGGGCAACTACACCAGAGCTATCTACGCCGCCGCTCAAGAATGCACCGAGTGGAACATCACTTATCATGCGTTGACGAGTTGTCTCGTTAAGCAAAGAGAGTAGTTTGTCCTTATTGTCTTCTATCGAATCACTAGAAGTATTGGTAAAGCTCAAATCCCAGTACTGACGCTGCTTAATACCATCTTTGGTTACTAACATGTAATGCGCTGGCGGCAGCTTGTGAATGTCTTCAAATATACTCTTGGGGTCGGGTACATACTGGTATGCGAAAAAATCGTAAACGGCATCCAGCCTAATTTTACGCGGAATGTTGTCTAAAGTTAGGATTGCTTTGATTTCAGAAGCGAACGCAAAGCGGCCATCTTTACTGAAATAATAAAGGGGCTTTTTGCCCAGTCTGTCTCGAGCTATAAATAATAAGTCTTTCTGCTTATCCCACAGCGCGAAAGCGAACATGCCATTTAAACGCTTTAAGCAATCGACGCCCTCTTTTTTATACAACTCAAGAATGACTTCAGTATCTGAATGAGATTTAAATACAATACCTTGCTGTTCTAGCTCTTCTCGAAGTTCGAGGAAGTTATAAATTTCACCATTAAAAACAATGACTAAATTTCCGCAACCAGAAAACATTGGCTGGTTTCCAGCCTCAGACAAATCAATAATGCTCAGTCTTCTGTGGCAAAGGCCTACAAACTCATCAATGTAGGTACCGCCTGCATCAGGCCCTCTATGAAAGATCGCATTGCCCATTCTTTCTAATGAGGCTTCGTTTCCCTCTACGTGGTTAAATAAACTGAAACCTGCTATTCCACACACAATATTGATTTCCTATAAGCTAATATGCGGTCTGACTTTTGAACCTAGCGCGACGGTAAGTTTTAGCGGAAGTGACCGCCAAATTTGCTCTACAACTGGTTTAATCGACGCTTTTAAACTTCCTTCCGAATTTTCATTTTCGCGTTCATTTGATTTGGAGCGCGGGTAGCAATACCAATCTAACAAATACGGCTGTGCCCCCCATTGTTTTTTAAATTTAAATGTACCTTCATTATATGTACTGCGACCAAAATCAAATTCACATATTTCATTGTCCGCGCAATGGGCTAAAACATTCCAATAAAGCTTCATGTTAGGCGCTAGTCTATTAAACTCTCGAAGTGTCGACGCCCATGGTATTGATGCTTTGTTTCCATTTTTCAGCACAATACCTGCACCGATTGGCGTGTCTTCAAAATAAACGACACTAACAAAGCACGAATTTGCATAATTGCTCGCGATGCTTTCAAACCAAGATAGGCTATGTGCTTAAGTGAGCCCAGGTCTCGCATATTTTTAGAATAAACCGCGTAAAAATCGGAAATTAGCTGTAAAGAGTTTCCTTCCTTTGAAGTGAGCCCGTTTTTATCCGCTTTTTTAATTTGGCTGCGCAGCTTTGATTTAAATGACTTGAGAAGAGTGTCACTTGACTTTGGTAATGCTAAGCGCATTTGTACTTTTTTTCCGTCAAGCGAAGACTCATCACTAGCAACCTCGACAATGCGATCGCGCACTTCTAAGTATTTTGCATTGGGGTGCTCTAATTTTACGTGTGCTAATAAATGCTGCGCTATGTCTTCAGAGTTAGCAATAGGAAAGCCCACATCGCAGTAGGGGAGTGCGCATAGCCTTTCGCCTAATATCCAAGACTTTAACTTTACAGCTGGTAGCACGCCTACAACACAATTATCGTCTACACGCATGGCAAGTACCCCTGCATGTTGCATGTTATATGCCTTTAGAGAAGCTATTTGCCATGCGGCGTTGTGGTATGGCGTTGCGTGAGAGTGGGCTGAAACATACTGATTCCAGTCATCTAATGTCTTCTCGTTGAGCGGTACTAACTTAAGTGTGTCGTTCAAATTCACTGTCGTTTTCAATCCTGCAAACTGAAACATGAGTTGTGTTTGTGCTTTAACAGAGTAGCTGCTTCAGAAATGGTACAAAATCTCACGTTAGCTTTAGCATTCAAATGCTGAATAACCTCTGTCATGCGTTTGCATATGCGACTATATGCGTTGTCCACTTGTAATAGTCCAGTTACACCGTCAAGCAGACTTGAACTGTGTAAATACATATGTATGACGGGGTATTGTTTTTCCAAACACATATCAATCAGCATTTTCATTGACGTGCTATCGGTTAACTCTGGGCTTAAATACAGCTTTCGAAGCAGTTTTGTATGCCATAGCAGGCCAACAGGTTTCACCAAATTTAATGGGCTTTTTGCGAGTAACGAGTGGATACTGTCTGCGCGTTTAAAGTGTGAACGGTTGAACCCCGCGGTCACTGGAAGCTCTAGTAAATTACGCTGGACTCCGTCTAAATCTGCGTTTTCGAAGCTAGGCCAATAAGGGGTGCTGTCTCTATTCTTGCAACTAAAAAAGCTGTTTTCGTAAAACGGATAAACACTGCTGTCTACACTGAAACCACGTTCGGCAAGTAGCTGGATTGTCGAGCCGTTTATGCCCCAGCGTCCGCTTCTAAAAGATACCGGTGTAGGCCCTATATTGGTAATTAATCGCTCTACTAAACAATCTAATTTTTGTTTTACTTGATCTCTAGGAAGGTTTACTACGTGGGATTTCGCTTCGTCTGTTTTACCAAAAAACGGGGGGTTACACCATGGATGGAGGTGTGCACCTATTTCTACGTTTCGTTGAGAAGCAAATTGGCGTAACACCTCGCTACTATAGTCATCATCTGCTACGGCAAAGTCTACAAAATAAGTCGGCTTTATATGTAAAGACTCACAAAACGTTTGAAAAGCAGGAAGCTTTTCGATGTTCTTAACCGAGCAGTCAGACTCGGGGAAGTCATTGCTCCATTCCCACTCTTCTTCAGTATCAATACTCAGTACAAATAAAACGTCCTGTTTATCCATAGCTTACTCGTTTAGTGTCTTGTCGAAAAGCGTATAGTATTCGCTAGCCATACGTTTGGCTGAGAAGTTATCTTCGACAAATAGCCTAGAGGATTCGGCTAGCTGTTGAGCGTATTCTTTATCGTCTAATAACGTAACCCAATCTTTTTGCAGTTGGTCAATGTCATGAAGCGGAGCTAACAGACCGGTTTTGTTATGTGTAATAAGTTGATCAATACCCGCAATATCATAAGCAGAAACAGGTATTTCCATTGCACACGCTTCCATTAAGCAGCGTGGAATGCCCTCTAAAGTTGAAGTCATTACGAACAAGTCAAAGTCTTTAAGAAGTTCAAGTCTATCATCCCTGAAGCCCAAAAATTGAATCGCATTTTTACTTGATAGCGTGTTGCTATACGTTTCCAATTCTTGTCTACTTTCTCCGTCACCCAACAGAACTAGCTCTATGTCTTTTCTGTACGAATAAAGTGTATTAAAACAGTCCAATATTGCTTTAATGTTTTTGCGACTTATCATTTGCCCTACAAAGCCTATACGCTTTGTTGTGCCAGTGGGCTTTGGTATTTTCGTTTGCCTGACCGCTTCAACTTCCGAAAGGTCGACGCCGTTTTGAATATATTCTAATTTTGGTGCCTTAATACCAAATTTTTTGACATCTTGCATGAGCTGTTTTGAAAGAGGTACGACTTTGTCAGCCAGTCTCATTGATTGACAGCCAAGCCAAATAAAAGTGCGTAACTTGAAGTCTGCAGCGTTTTCGAAACCGTGAGGTGTTACCACGCAGGGAATACCTGCCTTGCGTGCTGCAAAAACACCTAAAATATCTGACTTGTAGCCATGTGTGTGGATCAAGTCAATGCCATTGGCCTTAATAAGCTCTGCTAATTTATTTATCGCACCCAGATCAAACCTATTTCGCATCTCTATGTGATGTGTTTTTCCGAGAGCTGAAAATTGTTTTACTAACTCTAAATCTTCTGTTCCAGGTTCAAGCGTGACAACCAAGTGACTTTCAACATCATCAGGCATATGTTTGGTCAACGCTAAAATCCATCTTTCAGCTCCGTAAAAGCCTGTCGAGCATATAAACTGTAGTACTTTCATTGTAATTATCTGTGTGTAGGTGTACCTAGCGCACCCTTTATTCCTAATAAAGTGCCAAGAACCCTTGCGGGGAAATACAAGCAGTAAAACAACAGACAATAACCAATATTCACGCTACTTCCTGTGAGTTTTTTTAATCGACCTGTATACACGGCTAACGGTAAAAGTGTCATAACGCTAGCCATAATAACTAAACTTGTCTGCGAGTACAGCAACGACACCAACAAAAAGATAAAACCAAACGTCACAGCAAATGGAACAAAGAAGCTAGGAAGCTCTCTTAGAGGAATGCTCCGACCACTTATTGAGGCTAAATTTGACTGACCGCGCCAAACCTCTTTTTTGAACATAGGGGAGAAAGCCTTGTCTTCTCCTAGATGCACGTAACTTGATGTCGAGGTGTAAAGTAAACTACCAGTCTGAGCCACTTTATGGGTAAAGTAATAATCTTCGCAGGTATGTAGGTGTTCTGGAAAACCAGCCACCTCCTGAAACGTTTTTTTTGAAAGAAATAAATTACGCCCAGGCAAAAACGTGACTGTTTGATCTAGTTCAGCATTGCTTAGAGCGGTTCTAATCTTTTCCAGCGGTGGCGCTGATTCGGCGCATTTCTGCATAGCACTGCATAACACTATATCTTCGTTTTCTTCCAACAACTCCGCCATGGCCTGTGCCCATTTGGGCTCAAGTGCAACGTCTGCATCCAAAAAGGCAAGGTATTCACCTTGTGCCGCTGATGCACCTAGATTACGTGAATGCGAGATAGTGTTCTCACTATCATTTAACATGAGAGTTAAAGGAATTTGCTTTTTTAGCTCATAAAGCGCATTTGAAAATGTCTTGTTTTGGCTTACCACTATAACTTCATATTCATCTTCGGAAAGTGTTTGCATACCCACGCTCTGAAGCGTTTGTATCAACATTTCCTCTCGCCCTTTGTGCGGGATAATAAAACTTACTTTAACCGTCACGGTTTTCCTATCCATTTTTGAAGTTGTGGGAAACGTTTTGCCAATTGGCTTCTCTCTTTGCTGATTGAGAAGTTCTTGATTGTATAAAATAACAATGCAGTAAACGCGCTTTTCCTGTGCTCTTTCATGTCGAACTTTACCTGTTCCATTGGCTGTGGAAGCTCTGAATAAACGTCGTAATGGGCATTTTGCATCATTAGACATAGTACTCGTGTTGAATCTGTCTCAGTACTTAGTGACAGTCTTTCGTGTATTCCTTTTGTGAGAGTACTCAACTTGTTATCTATATCTTCACTGCAATTTAAATACGCTTTTGCAAAACTCAATATGCACAGTTTGCGTAAATCTTGACCCGTCCATGTATCGTTTGGAAACTCGAGTATATCTGGTTTTTCTAGATAAACGTATTCATTATCTATCATCCATTTGGCATAGTGGCATAGTGATTGTACCGCGTAACTATAGTCAAAATCGCTTTCCAAACGCTGTTCTTTGATATGGATAAAACGGCATAACGCTTGTAAGAAAACCGTGTAAAACCAGGTCAGCTCAACATTTTGCAAATCTCTTTGAGCGATATCGTCTTCAGGCGATACAGTGTTTGCTATTATTGTTGCGCATTTGGTTAGGTCCTCAGTGTTGCCCAGTAGATCGAATCGATCCATCAAAGCTTGTAAATAGTTAGCTGTGCCTCTGTCGAGAGGGTAGGCGCCCGTAAGTACATTTTTGAGGCCTATGTTTCCGGCATTCTTGAGCGCAAGCAAAGCACCAATAACTGTGCCGTCGCCTTCGTAATAACGCTCTATCCAACTGCAAATAGACAGCATAGCTGATTTTGATACTTTACTACCGGTTAAGTAATAGTGAAGCAAAAGTCCGTTGGTGTAGCAGTGTTGCCCGCCGGGCCCACCTCCGCCAGCGTGATCTTGATATACATCGTTCGGCTGCAATGATGAATAGGTTCTGTGTGTAGCGGTGTACGCTTGAACGTAGTGATCAGTGTGCCAAAACAAGCCACCAGAGTATTCTGGTTTATCTAAGGAAGTATGATAGACATCGATATTAGCGACGTGCTTTGCTAGGTCATCGGCAAGCCTTTTCCATTTTATGTTTCCACTGCAAAGCCACTGGCAAAGCATTCCTGAAATGGGGTCGTACTGATTATTGTAGTGCGACACAAAACTCTCATCGTGTGGAATGTTTCCCCGCTCGTGGTCGGCGTATAGTTCACCGTAATTACGCCACCCATAAACATCTGCTCGTTTTCTTTTTTCAAAAAAACTATTGTTGCCGTCAACGGCTTTTCTTATTAATGAATCAAACGGGTTATTATCTCGAGGTGCATAGAATAATGGAAAAAATTGATGAGAACTTGTCAAAGATTGCGCTATCTCAACATCGAATTCTAAAATCGATTCGTAGCCAATTGAAAACTGTCTAGTAAGCTGTTCTCCTGGCTGCAATTCCTGCATTGGCGCTAATGCAGAACCAAGCAAACTATATTGGGCGGTTTTGCCTTCTACAATCAGTGATGACGGAAAATGTTGCCAAAAGTCGGCCACTTCTATCACCAAGTCATTCCTAGCTTCTGTTTTGCAGGTTAACATTGGTTGAATAGTACTGCCTTTCAATAAGCATTTGTCGTTGGCAAGTGCTTCAAACCCCTTAAAAGGCAATGTAACGTTGTTGGAGTGATCAACGTGGATACTGTTTTTCCATTGCTCACCGCCACTGGAAGCTTGAAAAATGGTTGTAGGGTGTTGTGCCCCTTCCAGTTCTGAAGCGCAGATCATTGCTTCGCCCTGGAGCAACTGAATTGTTAAGCCTAATTCAGATACCGCTATCGAATTCGGGTCTCCCAAGTCCCACGTACCATTGGGATGCTCAGCAGCTGAGGGATTGGTTATCGTTAAAGTACACAGCACGGTGCCAGAGCTAAGAAATATGTGAAGCTCTTGAAAAATAGTTATCTTTTGGTTTTCGTTCACAACTTCAAATGATTGAGATGTTTTTACTGCTTCATGTGAAAGCCCATTTGATAAGTACTCATACTCTTTATGTTTTAAATCAGCTTGGTCAATTGCCTGGCCATTAAAATGCATTGATATGTTTGCGCGCTGAGGAAGTTCTAGCTTAGCAGGCTGTTGAAGAGACACTCGATAAACAGACTCTAGGCTTGTCTTAATTGTCAATGTACTAGAAGACTCTGAAACCACTAGTTCTTCTTCTCGTGCATCAGGTTTTATAGGTTGTACACAAAATGCTGCCGAACCGTTCGCTTGAAGGTGTACTATTCCCGCTACAAGAAGCCATTTTACTGAGCCATCCTCCCAAAGTTTCTCTACCGAAATATATACATCTGAGAGTTGCTGTTGTCCGTCGAAAACAGCAAGAAGTTCATTGGCTGTGAAAAAACCTTTTGTAACCGGAATACCTTGTTTGAACGACCCCAAGCCAGAAAAAGCTGACGTATTTGTTATCTTAAATGGCAGTGATTTCATGTCTAAGTTTTTTGTTTAAGTTTTAAAAATAAGTGTTTCAGGCTGCGGAGCAAATGAATAATCGTACCACGCAAATTGCGTTTGGTAAGTCGTAGTGTTTTTAGGTTGTAAATTTCCGTTGAAAGGGACTGTTTATACTGCGCATACCCGGCTAAAAAGTCATATTCTTGCTTACCCAGACTTTTATAGTGCTTAATCATTTGCGTGTGGAAGATGTAACCAGGTTTAATCTTCTTATTAGGTATGTTGTAGTTTATGCCAGAACAATAAAATCCGACGTGATGTTCATCAATTAAGTTGAGGCTAACACCAATTAGTGTGCTTCCAGCAAAAACAGCAATTAACTCCGCATTATTTGGGTATTCTAAAATTAATGTTAAAAGATGCTTTCTAAAAGTCGGGTTATTAAAGCCGCTTCCAAACTCGCTATTGCCCCATTTCTCAATGTGAAGATTTGAAAGTAAGTCAAAATAGTCTAATTGTTCTTGAGCAGAGCGTGCTTTGCTAACAAACAGTTCGCCAAAGTCCTCTTGTAATAATTTAAATGCTTTTCTTACCTGATAGCGGGTGTTTTTTGAAAGATAACTCAATTCATCAGATATTGACGCCAAGCAAACTTTCGCTCCAAAACAGCTTTCTACTTCTATAAACCAGTTCTTTTCCGCTGCTTTAATCCAGCCAGATGCTGATGGCGCAAGCGATACCGTTAACTCGTCTATTTTTTCTCGGTCGAGAATTTCTATCAATGCTTTAATACACATTTGCTCATTTTCTGCAGCGCAAAAAATTCGGTTGTATTCTACCCAGACTTGATCGTGCTCAGGTATACCTGATTGATTGACTAAAGCATGGTGCCACTTGACTGGTCCATTCTGTTTTCGAACCGTGCCTACGAGAACTAGTCCTATTAAGTCTTTGTCTTTGAAAAAAAGAACCAGTGTTTGGAGGGAAGTGGAAGTTGCCCAAGAATGAAGCCACGCTGCGTTTATAAAAAGATTGCTAGGCTTGAACTGTGCGCTTAACTGTTCAATATATTGACAGAATTCTTTATGGCTGCAGCCATTTACAACCTTTGCATGAACCAAGTTAAAATACCTATTCAATGTAAATTGTCATGTATATTGAGTGCTATCAACTCAGCTGCGAATAAAACTAGGTTTGAAGCAGCTAGAAAATGAAGCATTGAGAATATAAATTAGCGAAATCAGTAGCATGACTTTAAACAAAAATTAGTTTGCCATAACAAACGGAGTTAAGCACTCATAAATTGAAAGCAAACTAATCAGACTAGTGATAAAGTTTTAAAAGACAAAAACGAATGCATTAATAACAATGTTAAATAGACAAAGTCACATTGGAATAGGGGAATTCAAGTGAGTAAATCCATAAGTAATCGCTATGGTATTTTAAATAGCAAGCTAATGTGCGCCGTATTTTTATCGTCATCAATGGTTCTTAGTGGGTGTGGTGAGGTAAGTAAAGAAGAACGTTTAGCTATAGCAGATGCTGCTTCCGAAAGCGGAAAGTATGATGATGCGTTGATACAACTAAGAAGCATAGTCTTATCTGAGCCGTCAGATATGGTCTCGAGAGAAAAACTTGCAAAAGTTTATTTTAATATTGGCAATTTATCGGGCGTGATAAAAGAGCTTGAACTAGTTGAGGAATCCGTCTCTTTAAAAGGTAAAGAAAGTATAGGGATGCTTTTGATGAGTTACCTTTTTACAGGTAGTTACGAGGACGCGATACTATTTTATCAACGTAGCGATGAAGCTAAGAAACACGACGAAGCAGCTATTGTGGCGTATGTAGCTGCGATAAAAAATGGTAGTAACCCACGAATTGAAACTGCTCGCGTAAAAAGAACATTAGCGAGCAAAGAGTCTGACCTCTTCTTAGCCGTGTCTAACTATGTAAATAAAAACTTCGCGAATGCAAAAAGCCATATTGACAAAGTAGATCACCCGTTTTTCCTTTTTCCGTTAATTACTGATTTGAAAGCGCAACTTGCCATGAAATCGGGAGAAAATGAAAAAGCCGTTGAGTATATGACAGAGATCTTAGGCATTTGGCCTAATATTGCGATTGTACAGATCACTTCAGCACATGCTTTTGCTTTAAACGGTGAGTATGATAAAGCTTTCAATATTATTGGTTCAGTACCTCCTGACACTCGTTCTCCATGGTTGGATAAAATCTCTGCCGAGATTTATCTTAGAAAAAATGAGAATGAGAGTGCATTGAAATCTGCTGAAGAAGCTATTGATAAAGGGTTGTCGATAGAAGATAACTTTATAATCGCAGGTACCGCTGCTTTTAAACTCGGTAGAAACGAAACCTCTTATGAATACCTTAAGAAGGCCTATGCTAAAAATCCACAGAATGCCTATACGATGAGACTTCTATCTGGGGTCAGCATTGAATTAGGTTATGTCGACGAATCCATCGAACTCATGAAAGCGGCTGATTTTTCAAATGCAGACAATGTTGCCTTTATTGCTAATACCAGTGAATACCTGAGTCAGGTTGGAAAGAATCAAGAGGCAGGCGAGTTGATAAAAGAAGTCCATTCTCGAGACCCTGCAAATGCATCGCTACTATACAAGTTGATTGCTCACAACATCGATAATGAAAATTTTGATAGTTTCGAGCTTGATATTAAACGCCTGGAAAATCTTGGTGGCCCTTCTCTGCAACTTTTAGCAGTGAAACTGAAAAAGTTAATCAAGGATGGTCAATATGAACAAGCAATCGCTTTGATAGAAGAAAATAGAACTAACGTTTCACCAGATGAAAGCGAAATATTGTCTCTACTTTACTCAACTGTTCAAGTTAACAATAAACAATATCAAAAAGCGCTTGATGAAATTGAAAAAATTGAAGATGACGAAAACCCCGACTTGCTGAATTTAAAAATGCTAAGTGCATACGGAGCAGGCCAGCTCGATCTAGCAACTAATTCTGCGAAAAGGCTTGTTGAGTTGAATCAAAATTCTGCTAGCGTACTTCAATTATTACAAATGCTTGAAGAGAACAATAATCTTGATACAGAGAGCGCACTGAGAAGGTGGAAGGCGAAAAGTGACTCCCCAGCTCTGTATGACGCTGGGTTAATTTATCTTTACATTTACAAAGGTGAGCCTGACCGTGCATTTGAAATTGCACAAAGTAATGAAGCTGCATTGTCGTTTATAGAAAATCGTCTTTGGCTGAATACACTCATCGAGCTAGGTGATAAAGCCAAAATACTCAGCTACACAAACAAGTTGTTAACACAGGACGACGTTGGTGAAAACCCCAAGATATTTGCTGATATCATTGCGTTTTACCTAATGAACTCTTTTAATCAAGAAGCATTAAGCGCCAGCGAGAGCGCGCTTAATGCGTTTCCTGACGAAGTGAGCTTTAAGATTGCGAAGCTTGAAAGCCTTATTAACCTTGGAGCGCTGGAAAGAGCTGAGGTTGCCATCAATTCGTTAAAAAATAACGATGTACCGAAATGGTTAGTAACTCACTTCAAAGGGCTTGTAAGCCTTCGTAGTGGTGACGTTAAATCTGCTAAATCACAATTAGAGCAGGCATTGCTTATCAATCCGAGTGTCCCTACAGCTCTGTTAGTAGCGCAAATTAATAAAGAATCAGAGCCTTTGACAGGATTAAATGCTCTCGAGAGTGTTTTTATTGATTCGAATAACGAAAAAGATTTGCATACCCTTGCAGAGTACGCCGCTTCGGTAGGTTTTTTTGACAGAGCACAAGCCTACTATGACAAGATTATTCAAAACTTCCCGGAATCACATATTGCGCTCAACAACAAAGCAAATATTTTGATTGAGAAAAAGAAGTTTACTGAGGCAATAGAGCTTGCGGACAAGGCGTATAATATTCGTCAGAATCCTGCCTACTTAGATACAAAAGGCTGGGCTGAATATAAAGCTGGTCAAGTGGAAAGCGCAGTTAGTACATTTAAGTCTTTACTCGAAAGTCAGCCCCGCTACGAAGCTGCAGCAGTCCATCTTGCTGAAATCTATATTGAACAGGGTGATAGGGCATCTGCATTGAAACTTAAGCAAGCTTTTCAATCATCAGAGAACAGTAGACTCAAGAGCAATTGGGAACTCATAGATTAGTGTCAGTTTGTTTTACAGTAAAGGTTTCTTTAATTTGTTATTTTTATTTAACCATCTGTAATTTAGGCTTTTTTTAATTATGGTATACATGTTGCTTTCTATTGGGTGTGGTAACCTTAAATACTAACGGATATGAAAATGAAAAACGTAAAAAACACATTATCTGCACTTGCTCTGATGAGCATGGGCGCCCTAAATACTGTTTCTGCTGACACAGTTAGCGCAGGTGGCATCGAGTGGGATACCACTGACAATAACGGTAACGCTGGAATGTCGGCTCAAGTTAGCTACCAACAGTGGTTTACAACAGGAGCATATGGCTACGACGCATTGAATGATGTTTTCGTCATCAACGAAGATTCAAACAACGGCGTAACTCCAGGTCAAGGTGTACTTACAGGTCTTGGTGTGTTTACGGTTTTCTCAAATGGCCGTTCTAACACTATTCCATCATTTTGTGCTGATGGTTTTTTCTCGTGTGAGTTAACGTTTGAATTCGGTGGTTTAGTACCACAACCTAATGGCACCTTCGATTTTTCTAGCGGTTGGTTAAATGTTTACTTCGATAATACTGTTTCGTTGACAAACAACGTAGTCACCAATCCAACTGATATTTTCGGAGCAGGAGCAGACGAAGATTCTTACGAGCGTTTTTCTTCTACGCAGAATGGCGATTTATGGGCATCGTTCGATTTCGATTTCTTTGATTTCATTCCAGATGACCCCGCTGACCCTTTCAGAGCGGGCTTTGCTTCTGCAGGTTTGAATGTAGTGGGTGGCATTCCTGAGGTGGTTGAAGCCATTAACTTTGGTGATGATCTGTTTGATTTTTTCTTTACATCTGAAACCCAAATCAACAATCAGAACTACTCTCAAACTGCGACTGCATCTATCACTTCTGTGAGCTCTCCAGCGACGATTGGTCTTATGGGACTTGCTTTATTTGCAGTTGGCGGTTTATCGCGTAAGCGCAAATAACACGCGGTACAAAGCACGGCGGACTGTGCTTGGCTAAAAAACGAATGAAGCGCCCAACTCAGTTGGGCGTTTTTTTTGATCAAGGTGCTATCTGTTGAAATTGGAGAAGTACATTGACTTGGCCTTGCTACTTCCTCTTGGCTCTTATGATTTGACAGTTATGAGAGTTCTGGTTTCGGTATTGTTACGGTCTCTCGATACGTTTGGTGCAACGGATTCATGCCAAGTGTTTTTCTAAAAACGTCTGCTCAAGCTGAAGATTCATTTATTGCTGAAAAGTCGGATACAAGTCTCTACGGTTTTAATAACGAATGCATAATTAAAACCTCAATGTACTTGTTTATAGAACGTTTATTTTTGTTCAGAAATGCTTTGTCTAATGTCGTTGAGCATTTTAAGAAAACTAGGAGATAGCTTAGTCTTTAGTAGTTCTTGGTTAATGTAATAAGGTGCACGTTTTCCATGATAGTCCACCACTGGGCCGATTTGCTGAAATTTGATTCCAACAAACCCCATACTTCTTGCTAGCCTTGGTTCCATCATCACGTATGCATGTTTGATTTCTTCTTCTAAGGCTAGTGCTGCTGCAGCAAAATAGAGACCAACGGCAATAAATGGGAAGCAACGTAATTCGGTTTCAGAATAGGTATCCTGGTTAATAGTACCCACAGCAGCGCCTTGGTGGTTATCCATTTGACGACGTCTAAAATGTTTGGGTACTGCTAGTCTTGACACTTCACAAATGTCTTTTCTGTCAAAATTAGAAGGGTTTAGCTGGTCATCAGTAATAGAATTTAAACAATATTTTTCTATCGGTAGCTGCTGGTGGCTTTCAGTAGGGCGTACTATTCTTACTGTGCCAGCAAAGCTGGACGAGCGACTGTGTTTTATCAAGCAATGAACTGAGAAGTCGTCAAAGTCATCGAGCTCCATTCCACTCTCTTTTACTGGTTCAAAACCAAGTTCTTCACAATATACGCCATGGCGTATCTTGAAAACTTCGTCCCTAAGGCTGTTTGTGCTAGCGACAACAGGCGCTAGATAGGATGAAAAGTGCGAAGAAATATAGTTAGCCTCTCGTAGCTTTCCATACCCGGAAAGGAGCTTACCTATTTTATTATTTTTACCAACAAGCTTGGTAACCACATCTAAAACATTAGTGTTTTTTAAGTTTGGCATAATACGCACGTACTTTTTAAGATACTTATGAGTTTAGCAAAAAAGAAAATGTTTTGAACTGTTTTGATTTAAACAATAGTTTAATATCTCAGAGTAATATTACTTTCAATTAAATTGTTGTTTTATCAAGGCTAAATACTCATAGGATGCCAAACGACTTCCTTCTAAAGCTGCGAGTGATGGTAATGTTAAATAAGGCGTTAAATCTCCGCCACTGTGGTAATCGACAGGAAAGAAAGACACCGCCTTCGAAGCTCCTTCTATTTCTTTTGACACGCGAACTACATGAGTAGCGGTTGTGACTATTAAAATATCCTTGTTATTAATGACATTCTTTGCCGAAGAAATTTCTTCTTGAGTGGTTGTGCCTTCATTTGTTTTTATTATGTCTTGTGAGGGCACCCCTAGAGAAATCAAAAATGCTTCTGCTTTTTGGCTGTAGTTTACATTTTCGTTCTCTAGGAAGTAGCCGTAGGTTAACACTATTTTACTTTTAGTCTGTGCGTGCAAAATCGCTGCTTGCACCAGCCTTTGTAGTGAACAGTGAGACCAACGACTGACCTCGGGCACATCCCCCTTAGTGTTGTAGTAGCATGCGAGTACTAATATATAATCAGGTTGGCTGTTTGCTTTGTATAGCTGATTAGTTGCTTTTTCACTTCGCTCAAGAGGGTAAAGTAATAAGTCTGCAGAATAAGGTTGAGACCAGATCAAAAGCCAGGCAATAGAGCCTAACGCAAGATAATTAGACAGTCTCGCACGTTTAAAGAAATAGCGCATGAACAGTGCCAGTATAATAAGAAAGAAACTTAATTTAAGTGGAGAAATGAGTTCTAGTACAAGTGCCTTTATCAAAACCAAACCATATTAACCCGCAACCAAAACTAAACAGTAAGCAGTTTTGAAAACAATAGCAATTGGCGATTAGATTCTTAATAGCAGAGGACTACGACACCAAATTCAAATTTAAACTTCTTTCTATTAATTCGCCGTAATTTTGATATCATTAATTTAGTGGACATGGGACGTCACTCAAACACGCTCGAGTGTTAAACTTAACTCAGTTAAATAAAGTGTCATTTTTTTTTACAAGTAAATTTTTTTTGTTTTTATCATATTGAAAATCAATGGCTTTTTAATTGGTTTGTTTCTTGCATTAGTGTGTATAGATTCGCTTTCAAAGTATTTAATTTTTCGAGGATCAAATGAGCCAAAAACTCACTAACAATGACAATTCAACAAAGCAAACAAACTCACGGAGACAATTTATTGTAAAAACCGTAGTAGGTTCTGCTGCATTGTCAGTACCCGGTAGGTCAGTGTGGGGCGCGTGTTCAGTTTCTGGCGCCATGTCAGGCAACGTTTCTCGAGTCGAGAATACTCATAAATGTGTAGCCCCGACAATCAGCGGTGGTCGCTCTCCGGGCTCTTGGAAAGACACATTAGATGGGGCGATGAATGGCCAAAAAATTAAGGCTATGTTCCCCATTTTGAAAGAACAGACTCATTTGCCTGCTGCTGAAGTTGGTTCGATACTCTGGGTCGCTTATGAAAAGCACTTAGAGGAAGTAGTGAGAACTCACTCGATGAAAATTGACCGACGTGTGCTTTCCAACGGCGTAATCTTTGTCAATGGAGGAGTTCCCTTAGCTGCTGCATTGGGTGATCCGGGCGGTATGGATTACAATTTGGCGGCAGTTTGGCTGAACGTATATTTTGGTTTTTATCCTTCTATCGTAGCGCACGATGCTAATGAGCAGGAAAGAATTGATCGCGCCAACGAGTTAGTTAACAATATTGCTATATATTTATTTAGCGAAGCCAGAATTGCGATGTCTTCACCAGCTTCGTTTGGAGGTACTGAGTTGGTTAGTTTCAATTACAACTTCGAGTCTGAGGCTTCGACGAATTATACCATTTCAGACCCTGAAGATAATGAAATCAATAGAACAACGCCGCATGGATTGACTGAGGATGATTTAACAAGCGATGATTCTGGAAACGGAAACGGAAACGGAAACGGAAACGGAAACGGAAACGGAAACGGAAACGGAAACGGAAACGGAAACGGAAACGGAAACGGAAACGGAAATGGAAACGGAAACTAAACGCTCCAAGCAGTAAGGTTAATTAAACTAAGTCGTTATGTTCAGGTTTAGTAGCTCGGTCAAAGCGAGATTATTAAAATCGGGCAGTCATTTACTGCTTTTCGACATGCGTTCAGGCGATACTATTGCTTTAGAATGTAGCCATGCTGAGCTGGCGGCAGAATTGCTTGATAAAGCGCATGACAGAAATCATTTTGAGTCGGCGTTAAAATTCGAACCAATTGGTTTTAAAAAAGCCTGTGATCTAAAGATTATTGAGAAAGTTTGAAGTCTCTATTTATAAATACTGGGCCATATGTTTTCAAGTTAGATTGTGAATGTTCGAAGGTGATAAGGTCAGTAGAACAGATGTATGGTGACCATCACTTAGAAACAGACGGCTACGATTTCGCTATCTCTGTTACCTCTCCAAGTGCCTTAAGACGCTTCATCGCCCCCCAAATTAGTTTTTACTGCGACAAACAAGCTCCTTTTTTTCCTTTACCTCGAAAGCAAAGTTACCCACTTCTTGAGTGGGGTATGAATTGGTGTATTGCTGCACATGAGTACTCACGGCTGGTCATACACTCAGCAGTATTAGTAAAAAATGGAAAGGCTATTTTGTTTCCTGCTTTACCTGGGTCGGGAAAAAGTACACTCAGTGCCTTGCTGTCTGAAATGGGCTGGTCGGTATATTCTGATGAAATGGCGATTATTGAGCTTGATAGCCTGAATGTAAAACCTATAAATAGGCCAGTTTGCTTGAAAAACGATGCCATCGATATCGTTAAGTCTAGTTTTAGCAACAGCGTCTTTACAGAGAAGTTTTATGACACTCAGAAAGGAACGGTTGCACATAAACGGGTGCATACACAACAGTCGTTCAAGCTTTTAGAAGATATGCCAATTGGCGCTGTTGTGTTCCCTAAATATATACGCGGTGAAGCTACTAGGGTGCAACAAGTTACGTCTGCTGAAGGTATCCTCCAGGTAATTAGGAATGCTTTTAACTACCATGTCATGGCCGAGAAAGGGTTTGAAGCATTGGTTAATCTTGCTGATAGGGTAGAATTCTTTTCGTTAGAGTACTCTGATATTGATAGTGCGGAAGAGGCGCTAACGGAGTTGCTTCTGTGAACGCTTTCGCTAAAGCTAAATACTTTCTCAAGATTTTCAACGATGTAAGCTTAGTATCAGCTCAGTCGCGGAAAACGCTATCTGAATTACTTGTTTTTCTTCGCGCTGCAAACATGTTGAGTCTGTTTGCTCATAAAGTAGTGCGCGAAGACATGCTATATGAATTGCCTGAAAACTTTCGATGGCATATAACGTCAAATATAAATTATTCTGAACGACAGCAATATCAAGTTGGAATTGAAATAGACAGGATTAACCTTCTTTTAGAGGACGCTGGAATTACCCCTGTTTTTCTAAAAGGCGCGGCATACAATATTGAAAAAGTAGCTTCGCTGGAAGGCAGAACGATGTCTGATATTGATATTCTTGTTAGTTCTAGCGAAATCAAAAAGACAGAAAAAAGACTACTTTCGTTGGGGTGGCAGGCAAAAGAGCTGTCGAATTATGATGAAAAATATTATCGAGAGTTTGCACACGAAATTCCTCCAATGTTTGACCCTATTTCTGGCACGACGTTAGATATTCACCACAACTTATATCTGCTAGGTTAGCGGAAAGGCTCCCGACGAGTCTGTTTTAAGGCAGAACATCATTGCATCTTCGGAAAATAAACTCGTCTTCAAAAAGCACATGCAGGCATTACATACTTGCGTGCACCTATACTGGAACGAAGACGTAAGCTCATCACTTCGTGATTTGTACGATTTTACTTGCCTTTGTAACGACAGTGCATCAGAACAGTTTTGGGAAGCAATAATCAAAACTGCAAAAAACATGAACTTATCACCTCTTCTCTACGATGTAGTTTGTTTGTCAGAATTCTTTTTTCAGTTGCATTGTCCTTTAGAAACCAAAACTCAGTTGAAAAGCCATTTAAACCTTTTTCAGAGAGTCCGGCAGTCTATTACGCGGTTTGTGATGAAGCGTGCTTTGGTGCCGGATACTCGTGCTTGCAGTAGCGTTTCTCTAAAAATCTGCCGATTCATAGCTTATTTGCGGGGGCATCTCATGAAGATGCCTGTTCATGTACTTGTGCCACATATGTTTAGAAAGTTATCCATGGTCTTACGCAAAAGTTAACGTCCTTTCGCATAACGACCTGGCCCAAGAATGTTGTTTGGATCTAGGGCGTGTGCAATTTTATTCGACGTCGACCAGAACGTTTTTGACGTGTCGAGATTTTCTTGTTGTTCTATGTTTAATCGATATGGAACAAAGCCCAGCTTTAGACCTTTTTCGTAGAGTGACGCAAGGCATGCTTTTGCATCTTCTTTTGCCTTTGGATTATTGATATCGAAAACAATAGGAATAGTGCTGTCAGTACAGAATTGGTTGAAGTTTGTAAACGTAATCATGGGCTCAATATTGTACTGTTGGCATGTTTCTCTAACTAAACCTATAAAACTTAACATTGAGGCTGGTTTGGTCGGTATTAAAGGTGCATACCACAAAAGTCCGCATCCATCGTCTGCAGGGTTAAGCTGGTTTGCTTTGTCTGGTGTCGTTGCTGAGTTACGCCAGTAAGCAAGAGGAAGAGCAACTTGATTTGGTATCCCTCTCATAATTGCCATGCCTTCTTCTAAAGTGGCAAGTTGTTGTCTAGGTGCTTGTAAAATAGACTTTGGTGCTAAGTTAGTAACTAGCTTTCCAATTTCGATTAGAAGGTCATTTGAAAAGAAAAGCCTTGATGCTCTTTTCTTCGCAATTTTCTTAATCTCTGTTTTCACGGCCTTTGAGACGTTTTTTGCTCCATAGATTGTCCCTATTACCGTCCACTCAGGAATATCTTTCTGTTTGCTGATTTTCTCTATTTGTTGTAACGACATGTTTTGGTGTGAACCTAAGCACCATTAGGATTGTCGGCCATCATGGCTGACACTCTTCTTTTGTCCATCAAGTTCATGCTGCCAACGTTTCGTCCAACCCTATCGAATATTTCCGATACAACTTCATAAGCGTCAGTAAATGACGATTCATCAAAGAATTGCATGTAGAACGATGTGAAACCGTCACCTGCTTTATCAAGTGAAATTGTGGCTTCGGTCACAACTAAATTAGCCGATTGAGTAAATATCCCATCAAGATAAGGGCCATGTTTCCACTTAAATGACTTGTCTGCCAGTTGCTCAGGTGTCATATCCATCTCGGCAACCCCTGACTGATAATATTCCCCTGTGGGTAGAAACCCTTTAATTGAAGTTACAGCAGAGAAATGGTCTGCAACAGGGGTAATTCCGTAACCTCGCTCGAGTGCATTGGCGAGCACGCTACATGTTGGCCCTGCACCCGTCACCTAAGCACCATATAATCAGATGACTTCTCTTTAAGAAAATCATAGAGAATTTTTTGTGTTACGCCTGGCTGAATAGTGCAAAGTCCAGTCTTTTCATCGAAAAATAAGATGTCATTGAGCTGTGATAAATCTAGTAGATACTGAATTCTTTTGTCTTTTGGGGGAACACTACTGCCGTAACCCCAGTTATTACCTGTGCTGATGGGATAAACAACAAACTCTTCATCTGTGTTGCTGCATTGGTTGGCAAGCGCTAGAACAGCCTGAATATCAGCGCTGTCACCTATTTTTATCACCCCTTTTACTTGTGATGAAAAGCCTTCAGGTGAGTTGTGGTAAGGAGTAACATCGTCGTTATTCGTCACTAATACAGATTTACTACTCAATACCGATTCAATAAGACTTTTGCTCATGCAACTTTCCATCACTAAAAATTTAAGTATAGTGGAAGCATAACTTTATCTTGACGTTTAAGTACATATTATCATGAAAATTTTAGTCACTGGCGCAGCCGGTTTTATAGGTGCGGCAGTTTCACAGTACCTTATCAATCGAGGTGATGAGGTTGTTGGTATCGACAATATCAACGACTATTACGATGTAAACTTAAAACATGCTCGCTTGGCGCAACTATCTTCATCAAAAGCGTCTTCACTATTTTCATTTATACAAATGGGAGTAGAAGACCGAGAAAAAATGAGTGATCTCTTCGCAACGCATAAGTTTGATAGAGTAGTTCATTTGGCAGCGCAGGCGGGCGTTCGTTACTCACTAGAAAACCCCAGTGCATACATAGACTCAAACATTGTGGGCTTTGGTAATATTCTAGAAGGTTGCCGCCACAATAACGTACAGCACTTGGTGTATGCATCTTCAAGTTCGGTGTATGGTGCCAATGAGACTATGCCGTTTTCAGAACAACACAATGTCGACCATCAAGTTAGTCTTTATGCCGCTTCTAAGAAAGCGAACGAATTGATGGCGCACACGTATAGTCACTTATATAACCTACCAACAACAGGATTACGCTTCTTTACGGTGTACGGCCCTTGGGGGCGACCTGACATGGCGTTGTTCAAATTTACAAAGGCTATTTTGGAAGGTAAAACGATAGACGTCTACAACTACGGTGATCACCGCCGTGACTTTACTTACATAGACGATATTGTAGAAGGTGTCATTCGTTCGCTTGATAATGTGGCGAAGCCAAATGAAGAGTGGGATGGCAGTAACCCTGACCCAAGTACCAGTAAAGCGCCTTATAAGGTATACAATATTGGCGCTCAAACCCCAGTGCATCTACTCAAGTTCATTGAAACACTTGAAGATGCGTTAGGCATAGAGGCGAAAAAGAATTTGTTACCCATGCAGCCAGGTGATGTACCAGATACCTATGCAGATGTGTCAGCTTTAGTTAACGATACTGGTTATCAGCCAAGCACTGATGTCACCACAGGCATAAAAGCGTTTGTTGAGTGGTATCGTGGGTTTTACAACGTATAGGACAGATTCTTCACGTTTCTGTTTATGAGCCGAGCGCTAGAGCGCGCTCGTTCTCATTACACTTGCACACTTCTTAGGTAAGAACTCTTTGGTGGTGTGATAGCCTAAATCAAACAGTGAGTTCTTAATCTCCGGTGTTAGCGAAAAATCAACGGCTGAAATATCGCCAGTATTTATCACAACGGTGTTGTGCCAATATTTGGCGTTAACATATTCTCGTGAAATAGCTGTCATAAATGTGCGAATGAGCATGCTGACATACTGAGGTAACTGCAGTAAGTTTTTCTTGATCGCCTTTCGTTTTTGCATGGTACTTTGCAGTCTGAAACAGACCGAAGGCGTACCGTCACCTCGCCAGTCTTCAAATAAGGCGTCCTCAGAGAGTATTGCGCCATCAACCAATAAGTGCTCTTTAAATGGCTTGAAGGAAAAAATTAGTGGTATTGACATGGAATACCTCACGGCCTCAGACACTTTCATATCTGGCGCACTTTTTCGATTAAATAGTACTGGCCCGCCACCATTCACATCTGTGGCAAGGATATTTAAATCCAGTGGTAAATCTGAAAAGCACGCTCCATCTAGTTGCTTGTCAATCCACGTTTGAAATACATCGCCTGACGATAAGCCGCCTTCTCTTAGCAACCTTACTAAGGAGAACTGTGTAAACTGCTTAAAGTCCGTAGCAAGCGCCAATTCGCGCATTTCTTCAACGGTGTACCCCTTAGCATAAAGGGCCGCAATTATTGACCCTCCAGAGACGCCTACGAGCGTGTCAAACGCAAAGTTCATGTCGTGCAGCGCTTTAATAATTCCGATGTGTGCACTTAGTCTGGTGCCGCCACCTGAAAATATCGGCACAATATTGATTGGCTGAGTAGTTGGGACCGTGGTGGCTAACTGCATATTTCGACTCCAATAGTTAGGTCGTCATATTACCTGTTGAGGCTTGTTAACGTCTGATAGTCATAACGTCTGATAGTCATTAGTACGTAGCATGACACGCGCTGTATCATTTAAGATTAGTAGATAGTGCCAAAGACGGCAAAAAACTTGGGGGGCACTTTAGTCTAACGTGGGCTAGCGAGTCTTAAAGCAATGCCTAGTGTATGTGCTGAAGAGAGGTGCTGGTCACCGATGGATAATCCTTCCTTCGGTGACCACGAACCCATTAAACGAGATATGTTGCTCATACCTCGTGTTAGCGCACTTTACTGCTGCGCCAATTTTGCTTTCATCTCACGGCGACGGGCGTGAAGCAGTGGCTCGGTGTAACCACTTGGTTGCTCTTTACCTTTGAAAATAAGGTCACTGGCAGCTAAAAATCCAATAGAGCTTTCAAGATCAGGTGTCATTGGAATGTATTCAGGGTCTGCGCTGTTTTGCTCGTCAACAAGCACAGCCATTCGTGCTAATGACTCTTTTACCTGGTCAACACTCACAATGCCATGTTCTAACCAGTTCGCAATGTGCTGCGATGAGATACGCAGTGTTGCGCGGTCTTCCATTAGACCTACGTCATTGATGTCAGGCACTTTTGAACAACCCACACCTTGGTGTACCCAACGAACCACATAGCCCAGTATGCCTTGCACATTGTTGTCGATTTCACGCTTAATACCATCGCGGGTCAAGGTAGATACATCTTCTAAAAGCGGGATCGTTAAAATGTCATTTAAGCCGTCGAAATTAGCGTCCAAGGATTTTTGAACATCAAATACATCGACATCGTGATAGTGCAAGGCGTGCAGTGTAGCCGCAGTAGGAGAGGGAACCCAGGCGGTATTCGCTCCCGCTTTGGGATGGCCAATTTTTGCATCCATCATGTTTTGCATTTCATCAGGAATTGGCCACATGCCTTTACCTATTTGCGCTTTACCAGATAAACCACAACGCAAGCCAATTGCTACGTTCGCTGTTTCGTAAGCTTTTATCCATGGCATGGTTTTTAGCGCTGCTTTTTCGGCAAATGGACCCGCTAACATTGATGTATGAATTTCATCACCCGTTCTG
This sequence comes from Alteromonas gracilis, assembly GCF_036870955.2. GTDB lineage: Bacteria > Pseudomonadota > Gammaproteobacteria > Enterobacterales > Alteromonadaceae > Alteromonas > Alteromonas gracilis_A. Next base: position 3,077,250 of record NZ_CP145482.2, on the reverse strand, counting down.
TCTAAGAAACCGGTGTTAATAAACACAACACGAGACGTCGCCTCGGCAATACACGCCTGAAGGTTTATGCTAGTGCGACGCTCTTCATCCATAATGCCCATTTTTAATGTGTTTACAGGCACATCGATGATGGTTTCAATTTTGCCAAATAATGCGTTTGAGAAGGCGACCTCTTCAGGCCCATGCATTTTAGGTTTAACAATATAAATGCTGCCTGCTCGGCTGTTTTTAAACTTACTGTTGCAAAGCAAATCATGCTTAGCAATAAGCGAGGTAACGAGGCCGTCCATAATGCCCTCTGGCACCTCTTCACCGTCAAATAACATAGCGTCATTTGTCATTAAGTGACCTACGTTGCGCACAAACATCAAACTTCTACCGCTTAAGCTAAGTTGCTCTTGATGGTCTGCATGTGTTGAAGGTGAATAAACGCGGTCTGCATGCATGGCGCGAACAAGTTGTTTACCGCCCTTTGTCATTTCAATGCTAAGCGTACCTTTCATAAGGCCAAGCCAGTTGCTGTAAACGAGGGTTTTGTCTTCGGCGTCTACGGCGGCTACAGAGTCTTCGCAGTCCATAATGGTAGTAAGTGCTGCTTCTACAAGTACGTCTTTCACGTTAGCAGGGTCACTTTCACCGATAGGGTGCGTAGGATCTAGCTGAATTTCAAAATGTAGGCCGTTGTGTACAAATAATAGAGCGCTAGGTGCTGCAGCATCGCCTTGATAACCCTGCCATTGTTCGGTATTGGCAAGCGTGGTGACGTCACCGTCTGCTAGCGTTACGGCAAGTTTGCCTGTGTTGATGTTATAAGCTGTTGCATCGGCATGGCTACCCTTAGCTAGTGGGATCATGGTATCTAGGTATGCTTTCGCTTTGGCAACGACCTTTGCGCCGCGAGCAGGGTTGTATACTTTACCCGCTTCTGCTCCACCATCATCGCTAATAACGTCTGTACCGTAAAGCGCATCATATAAGCTGCCCCAACGCGCGTTAACAGCGTTAAGTGCATAACGTGCGTTGTTAATAGGTACCACTAGCTGCGGGCCCGCCATCGTAGCAATCTCGGCATCAACGTTAGTGGTGTTCGTGTCAACGTGTGAAGGTTGGTCTACCAAGTAGCCAATCTTTTTTAGAAATTCATTGTATTCGCTACCATTAACCGGATTTCCGGCTTTGTGATAGTCGTCAATCGCGCGCTGTAACTGGTCGCGCTTTTCTAGCAATGCTCGGTTTTGAGGAATGAATTCTGCGAAGAGGGCCTCTGCGCCTTTCCAAAAAGCGTCTTGATCTACGCCTGTACCAGGGAGTGCCTGTTGATTAATGAAGTTGTCGAGTTGGTCGGCAACCTGTAAACGGCCTCGAGTGATATATCCTTGCATAACTACCTCTATACATTTTTTAGTGTCTTCAGTGTAGTGTGTATAGAGGTAGTTTTTTAATTTATGGCTTGTATCTTTGCCATAAAACCTGTGAATGTTTGGCTGCGCTTAGCCTGCATTCATGTCGCTTGCTACATCACTAATCAGTCTTCGCAGCCAAATGTGACCCGCGTCGTGGTGTAAAAGTGCACTCCACGCCATTTTCAGCGCAATAGGAGGAATGTCGAAAGGCGGCTCTTTAATGACAACATCTGGGTCGTGTTTAAATAAGCGAGCCGCTTTACTCGGTAACGTCGCGATAAGCTTTTGCTTTTTGGCAATTTGTAGCGCTGCATGATAGTGGCGCGTGAACACGCGAATAGCACGCTGTTTTCCTATTTTTGTCAGTTCTGCATCAACCCAACCTAGCTTTTGCACTTCATTAGGGTCGATACCTACGCCTACACCAAATCCAGTTTTACTTACCCATATATGCTGTGCACGTAGGTAGCCTTCTAAATCACATTTTGCGACAAGCGGGTGGTCAGCGCTCATCACACAGCTAAAAGTGTCGTACCAAATTACTTTTTGGTGGAATGAAAGCGGTAGTTCGTCAAAGCGGTTTATAGCCATATCCACTTTGCCTTGCTCTACGTCATGAAACGTGACATCGCTGGGGGTGATTAAATCTAGCGTTATGTTAGGTGCCAAATCAGCAAGTCGGCCAACTAATTCAAGCAAAAGCGTACTCTCAGCATAGTCGCTGGTCATTATGCGAAAGGTTCTATCACTGGTAAGTGGGTCAAAGTCAGTTTCAGGTTGAATAGAGCTTTCAAGGCGGCTAAGAACGTCACGGATAATTGGCTGGAGCTCCAAAGCGCGTTTTGTTGGTGTCATACCGTCACTGGTGCGCACCAATAGAGGATCTTTAAATAAATCGCGCAGGCGTTTAAGGCCGTTACTCATAGCTGGCTGAGTGATACTAAGTTGGTTGGCTGCTTTTGTTACACTGCCTTCTCTTAGCAAAACATCTAAGTACACTAATAAATTCAGGTCGACCTTCGCTATATTCATTATTCTAATGCTCTTATTAAACCTAATTAAACAAACCTATTGTACGTGTTTTTAGTTTGAATGTCAGATAAGCGTTTAGTCGTAATGCAGATGAGCGTTTTATTTTAAGTTGTTGTATTTATTGGTTTATATTTGTGGTTTATGCCTGCTTGTAAAATATGTAATAAATTATTTTTCATTTTCTTGATAAATCATGTGAATAGTGAGGCGTTTTTTTTGAAGTAAACGAAAAAGGGCACCCGAAGGTGCCCATTGGAAAGGTTGGGATGCTTTCCAGTTAACTTGTTTTCAACGTAGCTTACACGTCAAACTGGTTCATGGTGTTGTCTTCACCAGATGCTTTAAGCGCACCGTCACCAGAGAAGTACTCTTTGTGCGTATCACCTAGGTCAGAACCTGCCATTGCTTGGTGCTTAACACACGCTAGACCTTGGCGAATTTCTTGACGCTGAACACCGCGAACGTATGCAAGCATGCCTTCTTCACCGAAGTAACCTTTAGCAAGGTTGTCAGTAGACAGCGCCGCAGTGTGGTAAGTCGGAAGCGTGATAAGGTGGTGGAAGATACCAGCTTCACGCGCTGCGTCAGCCTGGAAGCTCTTGATCTTCTCGTCCGCTGCCGCTGCAAGCTCACTGTCGTCGTAGTCAGCAGACATAAGCTTCGCACGGTCGTAACCAGAAACATCTTTGCCTTCTTCAGTCCATGCATCAAATACCTGCTGACGGAAGTTAAGCGTCCAGTTGAACGATGGCGAGTTGTTGTATACCAGTTTCGCGTTAGGTACTTGCTCACGGATAGCGTTAACCATTTCCGCAATTTGGCCCACGTGAGGTTTTTCAGTCTCAATCCAAAGTAGGTCCGCACCGTGTTGAAGTGAAGTCACACAGTCAAGTACTACGCGGTCAAAACCTGTACCTTCTTTGAAGCGGAATAAACCGTTGGGAAGACGCTCAGGCTTAACAAGCTTGCCGCCTTGCTTAAGTACTAGGTCGCCTTCAGCTAGGTCGTCTGCGCCAGCAACGTCAGTTGTTTTTAGGAATGCGTTGTATTGTGCAGCTAAGTCGCCCTCAGACGTCGATACAGGGATCTTCTGAGTAAGACCAGCACCTAGTGAATCGGTACGCGCAACAATCACGCCTTCATCTACACCTAGCTCAAGGAATGCGTAACGTACTGCGTTGATTTTAGCTAGGAAGTCTTCGTGTGGAACCGTTACTTTACCGTCTTGGTGACCACATTGCTTAGCGTCTGATACTTGGTTCTCAATTTGAATACAGCATGCGCCAGCTTCAATCATCTGCTTAGCCAATAAATAAGTAGCTTCTTCGTTACCAAAGCCTGCATCGATATCAGCAATAATTGGCACTACGTGTGTTTCATAGTTGTCAATTTCTGCTTGGATAGCCGCTACGTCGCCGCCGTTTTTCTTCGCGTCGTCTAGCTTATGGAAAAGGTCGCCTAGCTCGCGAGCGTCAGCTTGGCGAAGGAAAGTGTATAGCTCTTCGATAAGCGCTGATACTGACGTTTTCTCGTGCATAGATTGGTCTGGAAGTGGTCCAAACTCAGAGCGAAGTGCTGCTACCATCCAGCCTGAAAGGTAAAGGTAGCTTTTATTCGTTGTGCCTTGATGCTTTTTAACTGAAAGCATTTTTTGCTGGCCTACGAAGCCATGCCAGCAACCTAGTGACTGTGTGTACTGAGACGAATCTGCGTCGTATTCAGCCATGTCTTTTCGCATGATGCTTGCTGTGTAGCGAGCGATGTCTAGACCCGTCTTAAAACGGTTTTGAAGTTTCATGCGAGCAGCGAACTCTGGGTTGATACCTTCCCATGTTCCTTTTTGTGCTGCTTTTAATGTGGCGAAGTTATCAATGTCTTGTTGATATTGCGACATGAGCGTCTCTCCCGACTATAATTAAAATACTTAACGTTATTAGCGTTTACGCTGTAGGGCGTTCCCGTTAGTTCCATTTCATCCTAGTGCGCAAAGTTGAATAATAGAAATATATATTTAACATTGCCGTCATTCATTTTGTGAATGTTTGTGAGAGGTGTTTCGTTAAAGTGGGAAGTGAATTGTTGAGTGTTGTTACTGTATGCGCTGCTAGGTGAGGTGTTTGTGCTTTGCTTAGGTGCCGACTTAAATCAAATTTTAAGTCCTATTTTAATTGCTATGCGTAAGGAAAGTAAGGTAATTAGCATCTATGCTGTTCTTAGGGCGGCATAATATTTAACGGTGCTATACCAAAAAGAGTAATTGCAAGGACGGGCTGTGCAGGTTAGATTGTCGCGATAATGCTTTATGTGTTGTGAAATGCATTGATTTTAAAAGAAAAGTGAGTGATATGAGTAATAGTGTCCTATCGTCCGTGGATCAAAGAACAAAGCTTGTCGGTGAAAACAGGCTAGAGCTATTGATGTTTCAGCTGGGCACGCGTCACGTATTCGCTATGAATGTTTTTAAAATCAAAGAAGTTATTAACGTTCCAAAACTCAATGTAATGCCCGGTTCACACTATAACCTTAAAGGTGTTATGAATTACCGCGGTCAATCTATCCCTATTATTGACCTGCGCCAAGCAATAAAAATGCGCACTAATGTTGCCGAAGACTTCGCAAAAAATGTCATCATTACCGAGTACAATCGCAGTGTTCAGGGCTTCATCATTGGTGAAGTGAAAAGCATTGTGAATACGTCATGGGGTGATATTCAGCCGCCGCCAAGTGGTATCGGTAAATCAAACTATCTAACCGCTATAACTCAGGTGAATATTGACGAGAAAACAGAGCTGGTTGAGATAATCGATGTTGAAAAAGTGCTGGCAGAAATTATCGATTACGACACATCGATTTCTGAAGAAGTACTCGACACTGAAATTGTTAATCATTTCAACGGCAAAAAAATTCTTATCGTTGATGACTCTGGTACCGCGCGCAAACAGATAAGGGATACCTTAGAGCAGCTTGGGGTGTCGATTATCGAGCGCAAGAATGGCGCAGAAGCACTGAAGCTATTGAAGTCGTGGGCGGATGAGGGCAAACGGCCTTCTGATGAGATCCTACTTATGTTTACCGATGCGGAAATGCCTGAAATGGACGGTTACCGCTTGACCTCTGAAGTAAGAAACGACCCTCGTATGGACGACCTTTTTATAGCGCTTAATACATCACTCAGCGGTAGTTTCAATGATGCCATGGTTGAGAAGGTTGGGTGTAATCGATTTATTTCGAAGTTTCAACCCGACATGCTTGTTGATGTCGCACAGCAGCGATTGCGTGAGTACTTAGCATAGCGCCCCCATCGCGCGTTCTAAATTCAACGCTTACCCTTGTGGTGACCATTTGGTCAGGTTTTGGCTGCCTCATTAGCGCGAAATAACATGTTAATTTACATTATTTTAGCGTAATTCGTTGAGGATAGAGGGCTAGGTGATTTACACTTGAGTTACTAATTTAAATAGCCCTGTGTTGTAACATTAGCAGGGACAGTAAATGTTTTAAAAGCGCGCCATCGCAACCAATTGCAGCGGTTGGTGTGTTTGTACTCAAGGTAGTTTAAATGATTAAACAATTTGTTCGCACGTCGTTATACGCGTGTGTGTCAGTGACACTTCTTGCAAGTTGTAGTGCCACAGATAATGCTACACCCACAAACAATACCCAAAACGCCGTCGCACAGTCACACGTTGGGGAAAGTAAAACACCAAAAAATATCATTATGGTCGTTTCCGATGGAATGGGCCCTGCTTACACCACCGCTTATCGTAATTACGTTGACGACCCGTCAACGCCGCAAATAGAAACCGTTGTCTTTGATGATATTTTAGTAGGTAACGCATCAACTTATCCTGCGCAAGTCTCAGGCTATGTCACAGACTCAGCTGCTGCCGCTACCGCTTTAGCTACGGGGGTTAAGTCATACAATGGCGCAATTGGGGTTGACGTTGATAAGAACCCAGTCAACTCAGTAATGCACTATGCAAAGAGCAAAGGCATGCGCACAGGGCTTGCAGTGACTTCACAAATTGTTCACGCCACACCAGCATCCTATATTGCTCACAACGAAAGTCGTAAAAACTACAATGAAATTGCGGAAGATTTTTATGATGTCCGCGTAAACGGCGAGTTTGTTGCCGATGTTATGTTAGGTGGCGGTACAACCTATTTTGAACGTGATGACCGCAATGTGTTGGCCGAGTTTGTTGAGGCTGGTTACCAACATGCTGATACATATGACCAGCTAGATACTGTGCCAAAAGGAAGTAATGTTTTAGGGTTGTTTGCACCAGTAGCGCTTCCTGCAGCTCTGGATGATAAACGCAAAAATCGCCTACAGTTTTTAACAGAACATGCCATAAAGCACTTAGAAAACGATAAAGGCTTCTTTTTACTAGTTGAAGCAAGTCAGGTCGATTGGGCGGGTCATGCTAACGATATTGCATCTGCTATGGCTGAGATGCACGACCTAGCGCAAACGATGGAATACTTGCGAGAATACGTTAAGGCTAACCCTGATACATTAGTTGTGCTTACCGCAGACCACAGTACGGGTGGGTTGACGATTGGTGCAAACGGCGACTACAGATGGAGCCCAGAGCACCTCAAGAACATGCAAGCATCGGTAATGACCATTGCGATGGCAATGCCAAATGAAGAAAATCCAGGGGATTATGTTGCTGCTCAACTGGGGCTGTCTTTGACCGATGAAGAACTTGCCACGCTAGACAGTGTGTCAAATCAAGATGACAGAACACGTTTTATGGCGGTTAAAGGGTTTTTAGATACAAAGACCAATACCTAGTTGGACAACTGGTGGTCATACTGGGGTAGATGTTGAGGTATTTGCTTTTGGTGCGGGATACACGCACTTTATGGGGCAAATTGATAATACTGATATCGCAAAGAATATTTTTAGTTTGCTTGGCAAAAAGTAGCGTCTAGTAGGCTAAATAAAGCGCCTTTATGGCGCTTTATTTTTATGTGCACAAAGAAAAGGTGATGAACTCATGAATAGTGAAATGCATGTGTTACTACAAAACATTTTTGATGAAGTAGAGCCCATGTTAGGTATGGGGAAAGTTGCTGATTACATTCCAGCTTTGGCAAGTGTAAATCCCCGCCAGTTTGGTATTGCCATTTGTGACACACAAGGCCATATCACGTCGATTGGCGATGCCAGCGTACCTTTCTCTATTCAAAGTATTTCAAAGGTGTTTAACCTAGTGCTTGCGATAAATCATTATGGTGAACCAATGTGGGAACGCGTTGGGTGTGAACCTTCAGGCTTACCTTTCAACTCACTTGTCCAGCTAGAGTATGAAAACGGTATTCCGCGAAATCCTTTCATAAACGCTGGGGCGCTGGTGGTAAGTGATATGGTGCAATCTCGTTTTGCGTCCCCCCATATTGCAATGCGAGATTTTGTCAGACGGCTTTCATGCAATGGCGACATAATAGTGAACAAAGTCGTCGCAGAGTCGGAGTACGAGCATAGGTCGCGCAATGCAGCTATGGCGTATTTAATGAAAGCATATGGTAACTTCGAAAACGACGTTGAGGATGTGTTGCGCAACTATTTTCATAATTGTGCATTAGAGATGAGCTGCGAAGATTTAGCACGGTCTACCAGCTTCTTGGCAAACGCAGGGTTCTCATCCTGTGCAGGTGAGCAAGTCTTAACACCTTACCAAACTAAACAAGTTAATGCGTTATTGGCGACGAGCGGTATGTACGATGAGGCAGGCAGTTTTGCATTTAAAGTCGGCTTACCTGGGAAAAGTGGGGTAGGTGGCGGAATTGTTGCCGTTGTACCAGGTCGCTTTTCAATTTGTGTTTTCTCTCCTGCACTCAATAGTGTAGGCAACTCGCAGCTAGGCGTTGCTGCATTAACCTCGTTGAGTGAACGAATTAACTGGTCTATTTACTGAAGGTTTTTGAACGTGGCGTCACGTCTAACGAATAAGTGTGAGAGTCATTGAAAAGGTAGAGTAAGTACAGCGCCGCATAAAACAGCGCTGTGCTTACTGGAAAATCGATGTTTATGCTCTAGTACGCAGAAGTACTAGACCAAAAATGGCAAGGCTAAACAAGCCTAGCGTTGCTGGAGCAGGCACCGCCTCTACACGAAAGTTACCATCTGCCAATGCTATCGTTGTCGCTTGGTTTGAAGCGTCGAACGTCAGGAATTCGAAACCGCCTGATAGACCACTTGCATTCGAACCGTTTAAATCGATACCAAAGAAGTCGCTTTGGTCAAAGGTCAACACTAACCCGTCACCGTATTTGTTTCCCCAAGAAAAGTTTGCTTGGTTGCTACCTACCATTTCGCCTGAGTCGTCAATTAGACTAAATGCAGCATTACCTTTAAACGCGTTGAATCCAAAGTTGTACTTTCCGTTTCCAGTCTTGTTTTGTGAAAACGCGTCGAAAAGTGCGAAAAGCGCCAGCTGGTCATTGAGCTCTGCTAAAAAGAATACGGCGGTATTACTTTTGGCAAATGATAATGCAGTAGACCATTTGTTCGTTGTGCTATAGCCATAGAACGTTTCGAATGAATCGACTGAAGCATCAATTTTATAAGGGTTTACAACAGTATTGTCGTTTAGATATATCACGCTGCCGCTTGCTTGAGCTGACAAGGCAATAAATAAAAAGGTGCTTAAAATTTTAATAAAACGCATAACCACTCCAAATATGCTAATACATTATTAACTGCTAGAACGCTCTGTATTAGTGGTTAAGCTAATTTTGTGCCAGTTTTTAAGTTATTGTTTGCTAAAGAGGTTTGACCAGCTTGTGATGCAAGCTGTAAAAGCTTTTGACACTAACAAGCTGTTTAGATTAATAACCTGTTAATTCCATGTAGCCACGGCCAGTGTGCGAGCCTGATACTGTGATCCTCCCCTCATAATAGGGCATGAAACCATCGTTCCACTGGTTATCTTTAAAAGGGGTCACCGTTACATCGAGGGCTTTTGAAGGAATAGCAATCCGCCATGATGTGGGCATCGTTCGCACGCCACGCTTTGTCATTATTGTCTCATAACGAGTAGGGGTTAAGGTGAGTTGTGCGTCATCAAGTGTTGTGGTCTCACCTTCTTTTGAAATAAACGTTCCGGTTATGTAAGTTGCGTGACTTTCATCAAGCCCTTCCTGATCCAATTGTTGTTGCATATCTTCAGTTTGTGATTGTTCCTTTCCTTGAACTACTTGCTCCGAGTGCATTCTGAAGGCCATGACTTTGTTCCCATCGTCCAAATGAATTGAAAACCAATCCCACCCCATTGCTTCACTGTTGGCTAAGTGACTGGTCCATTCATGGTCAAACCATCCAAGCCCTTTAACACCAATTGATTTTCCATTAATCAGTAGGTTTCCTTTTGCGTTGATAAACGGTTGGCTGTAGTAGTAAGAGCGAAGTCGCTCATCTTGCGTTTTACGGCTATATCCATTATCGCCTTGCTTTACAAATGGGCCTGAAGTATCGAGTGATAAATCAATAGACACTGATTCGCCCAATGCAAGTGTATGGTCTCGTGATGGCGAGCTATTTCCCGAAGCATTTTTATTCTTCAGTGACAGGTTTAGGGATGACGGGAACATAGCGTGATTCTTGCTTGAAGCCGAGGTACGCCATGACCAGTCGTCTATAATAGCTTCAAACGGACTGCCGTTTACATAAGCATTACCCACACCGTCTGCTGCAAATCTTTCTTCAAAATAGTGCTGTGTTTTTGTGTGTAATGAAGCATGCCCCATCCATTGCTGTGTATTAGCCCAATTGCTTTCAGCGACTTCACTACTGCCAGGGGGCTTAAATCTAAACAGCGTATATTGAAGGCCGTACTCATTTTTGTTGTCATCTTCTAGCACAAAGGTGAGATACCACCACTCTAACTGGTAATCTGGGTGGCTTTTGTGATCGGTAGGCAAGGTGAATGGCTTATCTTGTATAACCTGCGCGAAACTTTGCGCGGCGGTGTCTGCATCTTGTGCGGTTATGCCACCAAAAAATTGTCGAGGCCTGTCGTTTTGGGCCAAAGGTGAATGTTCTTCATTAGGCGTGTTTTTTGTTTTTGGTATCAGCAAAGAGCCTAAAAACAAGGCAATACACGCGATCACCAACAACAGACCTCGGCGTTTCAATGGCTTATTCATAGCTGTACCTCCTGACGAAGGTCTACCTTTGGCTCAAGCTTCCCAAGTGGCAAGAGTAAAACCAGTGACACAATGGCAAGTGAGAGCACCACGCTGGACATGATTACGTCCGTCTGAATAACAATGGGGTACACCCAGTTAAATGCGTACCTGTTTACCATAACAATAAACACGTAAGCTAAGAAAATACCAAAGGGAATGGCCAATATCGCGGTTACTAGGCAAAGCAAAAAATATTGTGTAAACAGCGCGCTTTTCACTTGTAGGCGACTGACACCTAGTGCCCGCAATGTATTCAATTGCGGAGCGTTACCTAAAGCTAATACCGTTAACGATACCGCAAAGGCAATGCCTAGCGACGACAAGCGTGGTGATATTGAGTCCATCGGTTAGCAAAAATGTGCGATCAAAAACCTTAAGCGACTGGTTAAGTAAGTGTGTTTTTGAGTAGGCACTGCCAAATGGCGCCGCCAGCGTTGTTATCGCGCTGTCTGTTAGTGTGCTGCCTGTTAGTGTGCTTGAAGAAGCAGACTTTTGAGTGGCTGGATACAGTGCCATCGCCCCAGAAAACAACATGTCATTTAGCCCACTATTTTCCTGACGAGCTGACAATAAACGGGGAAGAGGGACAAATACTTGCCCTTGTGTATTACCGTAGTCAGGGTATATACCAAGTACACGCCACGCTTGTTTTTCACCAAATAGGGTTTTGTCTAGAGTGTCGCTATCAACCGTAAGGGTGGTGATGTTTTTATCTAAACCGCTTCTATTTGTTGCCAATGAATAGTTCGACAAAGAAAGTGTGTCACCAATGCGTACGTTGTTCATCAGTGCCAATTGTTGATTAATAAAAACCCCTTGGCCTTTTGAAAACTGCTCCCACGCATCATCCACCGCATTATCAAGCAGTAAAGCGATTTTCCCCTCGGTATGAAGGGGGTAGCTAGAGACAGAAATGGTTTGCTCATTAAACGTGGCTTTTAACCTCATCAAGGGGGTTGCATTGAGGCTGTCTGGCAACACGATATATGAATACAGCATATCGGTATAAAGGTACGCGGGGGCATAAAGGCGTTGTTTTAACCAGTCAACCGTCGCGTCTCGGAAACTGCTTGTCATGGTATTCATACCAATATTGGCGGTAAGTGCGATAAAAAATGCGCAAACGGCCAATCGCGACTTAGATGACAACGACTGCATATTTGAAACAACAAAAAATAACACCACCCAACGCTTTGGCGTAACTTTAGCAAGCCATTTGGTCAATATAGGCAACCAAAGTAAGACCAATGCGCAGCTACTAAGCAGTAATGCGGCAACATAGCCAAGTGCGAGTGTTGTGGAAGAGACGAAGTGTGACAACAGATAAAGTACTAAAAGCACTATGCATGAAATCACACTAGCTTGCGCTAGAGAAGCCTGGCTTTCTTGCTTTATTTTATGGTGTGAGAGGGCATTGGCTAGTTGGGTAACTGGCAAGAGTGAAAACACAACCAGCGAAGTGAAGGTCACAGTAAGCGCAAATAAAAATATCGAGAGCAAATTGACGTCTGGCGTTATGAATACAGCGCTAAACAAAGAAGAAAACGTACCGCTAATCACTGGGGATAGCCAGGATGCCGCATTAAAACCAGCAATCATGCCAAGGGGGATACCAAAGACACAGTAGATCAGAAGCTCAGTAACAAGTGCTAACGATAGAATGTAGCTTTGAATGCCTAGCTGTCTTAGTCGAATCATATTGGGCAAACGCGTGCGGTACATCAGGTTAAGCGCGTTTAACACAATGAACAGCGCAACAACCCCCATAAGTGCACTCATTGCCCAAAGGTTAAGCTTAAAGCTATCTGGGAGTGACCCTGTTTCTTGAGCAAGCGTATTTTGAGGTTTAATTAATGGGACTGACGTAATGCTGTTTAGCGCTTCAATGTCCTGACTGGACAATGGCATGAGCGATAACAAACCAGAAAGCGGCGTATCTTGCACAGTAACGTCGTGCCGATAAAAGTCGGTAATAGCGATAACCAAGGTGTCTTGGGGGACAGCAGCACTCACAACAGGATTGATAGGCGATGGCCATTTTACGTCTGACGACACAAGGTTTTCACATGCTATTTCGCCTAACGTAGCAGGGTGCATGAGACCTCTGACAGCAGTATTGTTTTGCCCCTGCATTTCTGTACTAAGCCATGCGCCGCCGTTTTGTAAGTTAGATACGCTAGCAAAGTGACTCATCAATACTTGGGTGTCTACGCCCATGACGTTAACACTAAATGTTCTTGATGACGTGTCGCCACACGACACACGAACAGTACGCTGAGCCAGCGCGGCTAGTTGAGTAAACCCCGCCAATCTAGCTTTTACATAATCTTCTTTAGTTAGCGACAGCTCGCTGTTGATAGGGACCAATACATTGTCAGTAAAGAGTTTGTCGTTGGCTTCTAATAACTCGCCTTGCTCTGCCCCTTCATTGATAAGCAATACTGTTATTAGACCTGCATTGGCTACTGCAATAGCAGCAATAATGAGAAGCGGCTCGAGCCAGCGCTTTTTTGCCATTGCAAAAAGCGTTTTTAATGTTATTCCGAAAGTGTGCAGGGCGCTTTTCATCAGCATGCACTTTGGTCATTGGTAAGTGAAACCAGCTTTCCACCGTGAAGTTTGGTTTTCATAACGGCTTTCTCTGCCACTTCTTGGCTATGGGTTACTACGACAAGCGCTGTGTTAGTACTGCGACAAACATCAAACAATAGCGTTGAGACCATATCACTTGTTGCCTCGTCTAAGTTTCCCGTGGGTTCATCAGCAAGTACCAAAGCAGGGCGGTGCACCAATGCGCGAGCAATGGCGCACCGCTGTTGCTCGCCACCAGATAGTAAGTGAATTGGCTTTTTGGCAAGATGAGCGATCCCCAACTCTTGCATTAAATGCTGCTGATACTCTGCATCAAAATTGCCTTTTAGCCGTGACGTAAAGGCAATGTTGTCATAGGCGTTGAAGCAGTCAAAGAGGTTATAGCTTTGAAATACAATGCCAAGGTGCTGCTTGCGAAAATCATCAAGTTTGCCTGTGGTGGCTGACTCTTTAATAGATGCTTTTGTGCTGGCAGTTACGTGGTTATCAAAAATGCACTCGTTTCCAACGTAAATTTGACCTTCATCAGGTGTATCGAAACCGGCTATAAGCGAGAGTAAGGTCGATTTTCCACACCCTGATGCACCTTGAATGCTGACTGATTCACCTGCCTTGACCGTTAATGATAAACGGTCTAAAAGCAGTGCATTAGGAGAAAAAGACTTAGACAGGGCATTGATGGTAAGCATAAATGCGTAAACTCAAAAAACGCTAACAAAACAGTGTCTTCAGTATACGCAACAGAACCGCATTTTGGTTAAAAACCAAATGATAAAAACAAAAGTGCACTACTTGCTTGTGCCGCTTTTGTAAACTCATATTGTAATCAGGTAGCGTAGATGTGCTTATTGATTGATGAAATCGTCAAGCTCTTCGCCAGTAACCTTCTTGATCTGAGCAAATAAATACCAAAGCGCTGCAATCAATAGCACCATGCTTGGGATCACAATAACCGGGTAACTCAGTGCCGTCATGCGCCCGAGTTCTTCAGTATATGCGGTTGTGCCCGGTTCGCTCACCAAAATCATTTTGGCCAAAATATAATTCAGTGCAGATGATAAAAAGAAAGAACTCGCAACAATGTATGAACTAACGGCAATTTTCTTTTTAAATTCGTTTTGCTTACCTTTAGCATCAAGAACCTCATTTAAATGCGGCCAGTTTATGATTTGGTCGTTAAGCACCAACATTTTTACCAGCGGTTTGTTGGAATACTGGGTGACAAGAATGGCAATGCCGATAATGCCAGGAATAGCCGCTTCTTTAATAGCGATATATTCCGCAGGAAGCTTGAGTAGACTAAAGCCTCCCGTGAGCAATACGCTAATTATTCCAAGAACGGAAAAGCCATTTACCTTTCCCGATGCTTTCAGGTCCCACAAACCATAGCCGATTGGAAAGCTCAGCGCGGCGACAATACTCCATTCTGGACCTAAATAGTCTTCGGAGCTGGCGTAGCTCATAAGTACGACGGGGATAATAATATTAAACGCAAGGTTGCCGAAAAAGCCTTGGTTTTTCTGAGTCGGTTGCTGTACTGCTGACATAGTTACTTTAAACGTCTTGTTGTGATGCTAATTATACAAAAACAAACTAGCGTGCCCAGTGCCATGCGGCAAATAAGCCACCAATAAAGCCAAATAGATGATATTCAAAGGAAATAAACCTTGAGGTGGGAAGCACTCCCACGAGCATACCGCCATACAAAGCCGCAACCACAAGAGATATAACCAAGTAGCGTATTTTATTGCTGCGAAACCCTGCCAATACGAGGAAGCCAAAGTAGCCGTATACCATGCCGCTTGCGCCAATATGTGTAGCGCTGCGCCCAAATAGCCACACGCCTAAGCCCCCAATGAGTAATGCGCTTAACGTAGCAATAATAAAGGGCCGCTTTCCCCACTGCATGGTTAGCCACATAAACAGCAATAAGGGGACAAGATTGGCCATTAAGTGGGTTGGCGTACCGTGTAGGAATGGCGCAGTAAAAATATAGGGTAGGTGTGAAAGCGAACGCGGCACAACACCAAATTGATTAAGGGTATTGCCCGTAAGTAAATTGGCTACTTCAATGGCAATCAATAGGGCGCCTAGTGTTAATACTACGCGCATTTGAAAAGCGAAAGGCTTCATATATAACCCCTAATTCATGCTAAAGGATGATATGCGGTAAATAGCGCGATAAATCCTGCGTTATAGCAGAGGTGTCTTCTCGCACAGAAATACCTGCTTAAGCATGTCATCAACTAACCAACTGCCAATAAGCGTATGATTACCTTCAAAGACAGGTAATGGCTCAAAAGCTTGGACGATAAAACCTTCTTCACCGTAGGGACCTGCGCTTAATTCGCGCTCACGACCATCTTCAATCATTGATACATTGGCGCCTTCGCGCGAAAACAAGGGTTTTTTAATCCATTTTCCAGACAAATCATGTGAACCGACGTCTTCGGAAAAGAATGCTGGCAATAGGTTGGGATGCCCTTCAAACATTTTCCAAAGCTGAGGTAATAGTGCTTTGTTCGATATTACTGTTTTCCACGCTGGCTCTAGCCAGTTGACACCCGCATCGCCTAGTACATCACCAAATTCTTCGCGAAGCATAAATTCCCACGGGTACAGCTTAAAACAGTCTGTTATTGGCTTATCTTGAAGATCAGTGAAAACGCCAGTGTCAGCAAGCCCGATGTCTTCTATAAACACAAAATCGGCAGTGAGCCCTGCTTCGCTGGCGCAGTCTTGCAGATACTGCACAGTTCCGCGGTCTTCCACAGTATCTTTACAGCACGCCATATGAAGTTGATTAATGTTGTAATGCAGCGCAATTTCTCGAAAACGATGAACCAGCTTTTCCTGAAGGCTGTTGAACTGGTCGGCATGGCGAGCGAGTGAACCGTTGTTGACCTTTTGCTCTAGCCACAGCCATTGCCAAAAGCCCGACTCATACAAGCTGGTGGGAGTGTCAGCGTTGTTTTCAAGTAGTTTTGCAGGGCCTTTTCCGTTGTAAACTAAATCTAGGCGCGAATAAAGACTGGGGTCACGCTGTTGCCAGCTGTCCTTTACCGTGTCCCAATGCTTTTCAGGTATGCAAAAACGAGTAAGCAGCGATTCGCTGTTAATGACTTCATCCGCCACCGCCAAGCACATTTGATGTAGCTCTGCAGTGGGGTCTTCAATGTCGTTTTCTATTTGCTGTAATGAAAACTGATAGTATGCGCTTTCGTCCCAATAAGGTTCGCCATACATAGTGTGAAAGTGAAAGCCATATTCGTTGGCCAGCTGCTGCCAGCCTTTTCTTGGCTGGCAAGGCATTCTGAACATAATTAACCGCCCCAGCTGCCTTTACGGCTACTGCTTCCCCACGATGATTTGGCTCTTACACTGCTGCCAAATCCACCGCGCTTCATGGTGCGGTTTACCGTTGGTTTAGGCTTGTAAACATCTTTGTTTACGCGATAGTTGCGTTTACGAATATCGCCGTCGAACACATACCCGTCCGCCGTGATCCAGCGCGAGCGAAAAGGCGAGTTGTAAGAATACGATGTGTAGAGCGGCTGTGAGTAATAGCGGCTTGGCGACAGCAAAGAGCTCACCATATAGCCAGCCATAAATGGCATGAAAAAACTGCCGCTATTGTTGTTTACATACTGGCATTGGTTAGGGCCAAATTCATATTCACAGTCATATTCAGAATTAAAGCGAGGGCTAGTGCGCATGGCTTCGTCTACTGCCGTTTGATAGGCCGCTTCACAGCGCTCAACAGCATCAGGGTAGTCCTGCTTGCAATCATCCAGCGACGTATATATTTTTGCATCTTCGCGTTCTGAACCACATGCACTTAACATTACACTTGTTACACCTAGTGCAATAGGCTTTACGCTGAATGCTTTACGCATTCGAGTTAAGTCAATGTGCTTACTGCGCTTTGTGCGAGGCGTGTCGTTTACCTTAGTCATTACAGCCCCCTTAGTAGGTCATACATGCTGCGTTTAAAAGGCCCACGGCAATTGACATGCTAGCTAGCATTACACCCGCCGACACTTCGTTATTGTTAATTCTCTCGGCAATCTTAGGCATAAAGCTAAAGCGTAAAATAGCAAAAGCCAAAGACTGCGCGACAACCGCAACGAGCGCCCAAATAGCAAAATCAATAATGGCAACAGAGTTTGATGCAGCGCTGCCTAGCGCAATAGCAAAACCAATGATTGCGCCACCAAAGCCGATAGCAGCAGCAACGTTTTTCTCTTCTTTTACCAGTTTCCACTCGTCATGCGGTGTCACCAACGCATAAACCAGTTTGAATACGAATAAAAACACAATGGAAAGGCCGAAATACAGTGCAAAATTTCCAAGGCCTGCCAGTGAATGCAAAATAGTATCCATAGTAATTCCTTTTTAGCCGTTTATTGTTATATCAGTAGGTTGTATGTCAAAGCCTGTCGAGATGACAAGGCATCTGTCTAAATTATTGCCAACTTGTTTTTCTTCGCCGACAACCAAAAGGGTTTCTACTCTGTCATTATCAAGCGGCCGTTCGTACAACATCATAAATTGGTCTGTCTTGCTGACATCGCCGTCTTCTTCATAAGTGGTTTCTGTTACTGCCATAGGTGGTGACTCTTCGCCCACGGCTTCCCACACACGTTCAAAGACATTACCGTTCAGTTCGTAAGTGGGCTGGCTGATAATGTTTGTGATACAGTCATTCCACTGCGCCGTGCTGCCAATTGTCTTGGTCTCATAAAAGTGCCACAGCTTGACATCAGTGATGTGATTTTCCGTCATACCACCGTCTAAAATGACCTGTAGAAAAGCATCGTCGTCGGTGTAAAAGCGAAGCAAAGTGCCACCTGTATCTAAAGGCGCTTCACCGACAGCCTGAATAAGCTGAGAGCGCGCTGCACCTTCAATGGTTAACTCTGGTTCGAGTAAAGACAATTTAAGGTTGTCTAATTCAAATGAGCCTCCCAAATAAAGGCCCATCACTTCGGGGGCTTTAGGTTTTTTAAGTGCTGATTTTTTAAAAAGCTTACTGAACATAAACAGGGCCTCTTAGTCTGCGTCAAGTGACGACCAATTAATGGCATTGATACGTCGCTCGGCAATGTAAAACAGTGTGTCGCCCGCATTGAGGGTAGTATCAAGAGGAGGGTTGACGACCATCTCCTTTACCTGACCATCAGGAGCGTAGCCTATAAATATGGCGTTATGCTTGCGCTTAAGGTTAATAAACAGTTTAGCAACTGAGATAGCAGGGCTAGTGTCTGGTATTTTGACGGAAAACTGCGCTTGGCCTTCTTCTACGCTCAATAAATCGTGATGAAGCATACTCGAGCCAGGGTCAAACGCGGCCTTTGCAAGCATCTCAACTGCCACACTTGGGGTGCATTCTATCTTGGGGCAGTGATCTTGAAGCAAACCAACCAAGCTTTCATCATCGAAATAGGCTACCTGATGTGCATCTGGGTTGCGTTTGGCACAGTAAAGTGCGGTTGTCATAGTGACGTCATCTTGAGGGTTATCGATAAGGATGGTTCTTGCTTTCGCGATACAGGCTCTATCCATATCTTCGTCTTTATTGAATGAATCAACCTTAACGAATTCAATGACACCTGGCATTGGGTTGGCAATATCTGCCTTTACACAAAGCGCAATGGTAGGGCGCTCAGGCATGGCATCGCGTTCACGTAACAGCAGGTCTAGCAACAACATGGTGCGTTGACCGTTCCAACCAATTACTAATATATGTTCATCGAGTTGCAAGTTATTCATTCCCAATAACCCCTTTTTCCATTGCTGTGAAACCCATGACGCAATGCGCCCTACGACCATGGCAAAAATGCTCAAGCCCAATGGGATGACGTATAATGCGACAACGAGTTTTCCTGCAGATGTTACGGGTGACAAATCACCATAGCCAACCGTAGAGGCGGTCACCGCAAGCCAGTAAATAAAATCGACATTCGCTATCAAGTCGACTTCGTACGGCTGCAAATAGCAGCCAATAACTTGAAGCAGCATAAAATGCAGTAGCACCTAAAATGGTATACCACCGTGATTCTGCAAAGTATTGCAGCATTATTTTACGCAGTTTAATCCATGGAGACATTCAACTCACAGCCCTTGTTATGCGAGCAGTTACTCTGCCTTTAATCGACTTTCTTGTCTATGATTCATGTGTAACAAAGCGTTGAAAGTAATCAACAAAAAGAAAAAGGGAGCAGAGCGCTCCCTTTGTATTACTTACCTAAAATGCGAGCAAGTTCATCATCAGCCGATGTTTTGCCACCCTTAATACCTGCTTCTGAGAGGCGTTTCTCAAGGTCGCTGCTTGACTCATCACCTGCCAGTTCTTCGGCAGCCTGAAGCTCAGCGTTGCGCATTTTTTGCTTTTCCTGAATACGAGACAGTGACTCTGTCGCCGTCTTCATTTTGCTGTTAGCTCCCATGTGGCGAGATGAAACAGCAACTTGTGCTTTTTGCACGCTTTCAGTGGCCTTTACCATATCTACTTGTTGTTCTAGACGACGTAGATTGGCTTTTGCTTGCTGAATATTCTGTGCAAGCTGCTTCTCTGACTGTTGAAACTGATCAAGGTATGCTTGCTCTTGATCGCGCTCTTCTTTCAGTTCAGACACCTTTTGTGCACAATCAAGTGCAAGCTGGCGATCGGTATCAATGGCTTTGCGTGCATGCGCTTCATATTCGGCAATCGATGAATCGAAGCTGTCCACTTTTTGTTGCGATAGTTTACACTTCGCTAAAATTTGTGTTCGAGCATGATCTGACTTACGCAATTCTTCTTTGGCTTCTCTAATTTCTTGTTCCAGAATTCGAATCGCTTGACTGTCTACCACTGATTGCGCAGCCTCGGTTGCACCACCTTTTACTGCAGTTACTAATTTTTTCCACACTGACATTCGCTTCTCCTTAGAAGTAAATTTTAGTTAAGGTGTGTTTCGTAGGCATCGAGGAATGATGCAACATTCTGAAACAGGGTTTCGACTTCAATTACAATACTCTCGCCTTTCGATTGCGCGCTTAATGCGCCAAAGGCGGTGTAGTATTCTTCGCCACCAATATTGGAAATGCCCACTGTTGTTAATGGGAATACCATGTGAGATGACAAAATTTCGTGGTCTAGTGCTGGTTTATCCTTTACCTCAGACGCAGCGAACAATAAGCTTTCCACTAATATTTGCTCACCGCTAATCGCAAGCCAAGCGTCGATGCCGTCTTGATTAGCAATAAGTAAGCAGTTTTCTTCTTGTGTTACCACAAAGTCATCGTGCTCTTTGAATAGGGCTTCGATGCTTCCCAGTTCCCAGCTCATACCTTTCTCCTTTGAATATTGAAGCGATTATGTCGTATATGAATGTCGCGTTGAGTTTTTCAACCTTTCCACTGTAACGACAATTTTCACATACGCCAATATCTTGACTTGCAGTGTAGACTGGATATGCCATAATCGTCAATAATGAATTTGCTTTTTAAGTGTAAAAAAGTGTGTTTTTGTAAAATATATATCACATTTGGGTGGTTTTGGAGTGTTGCGTGAGTGCCAAAAATGCGTGGAGACAAGCCGTTGCGAGGGTCGTTAAATCTGAAATGTCGGTACGTGGTGTTAAATACCAAGCCCTAAGTCAGCGTCTTGAAGAAATTGGTGTTGAACAAAGTGCCGATAACTTAAGAAATAAAGTAAATAAAGGAATAATGGGTGCCGATTTACTTTTGCAGATACTTTACGTGTTGAAGGCCCGTCCGTTAGATAGTGCACTTTTAGAAGAAATCTTAACTGATCTTAACGAATAAACCGCGTAAAATACCTAAACAGCAATGAGGTTGCGTGTAATCCCTGTTTTATCCTTTTTTGGGCAAAAAAATACCCAGCAAAGTGCCAGGTATAAAAATGATACGGAATGTTTATGGGAGAACATCATCACTATCTGTGTATATCTTAACCGTTTAAGTCTTGGGCTGCTATGGTTGATGTGCACCAGAAGGTATGCAGCTTCATAATGGGTTATCTAAATTAATACCTGTTGCGCGTTTAGTGTATTTAAAACGTCCAGCAAGTGGTGAGTTTAACCCGAAGGTTTGGTTTAACTAAGTGAAAATAAGCAGTACTGTATTTATGAAACTATCTGATTTTAGCTTTGAGCTACCTGAAAAATTAATCGCAAAATACCCAACACAGCAACGCACCGCAAGCCGTCTTCTTCACTTAGATGGCAAAACGGGGAACGTAGCGCACACCATGTTCGCTGACATGCTATCACTTGTAGACGAAGGCGATTTGTTGGTTTTCAATAATACCCGCGTTATTCCCGCTCGATTGTTAGGCAAAAAAGAGACGGGTGGACAGGTTGAAGTGCTCATTGAACGCATTACTTCTGACAATACGGCACTTGCTCACGTGCGAGCCAGCAAAGCCCCTAAACCTGGTACTAAGCTAATATTAGAGGATAAGGTGCACGTTACGGTAACTGGGCGAGACGACGCGTTGTTTATCCTTCAGTTTGAGCACGATGACACGGTATTGTCGCTTTTAGAGGCACACGGTCACATGCCTTTACCGCCATATATCGACCGCCCCGATGAGAATTCAGATAAAGAGCGTTATCAAACGGTTTATAACGAGAAGCCAGGGGCAGTGGCAGCGCCAACGGCAGGGCTTCATTTTGACGACGAAATACTTGCGGCGCTAAAAGAAAAAGGCGTAAACCTAGCGTTTGTAACTCTGCACGTAGGCGCTGGTACGTTTCAACCTGTACGTGTTGATAATATTCAAGAACACAAAATGCATGCTGAGTACGCTGAAGTTCCGCAAGAGGTTGTAGACGCGGTGTTAAAAACAAAAGCCAATGGTAAGCGAGTTATTGCCGTAGGTACCACTTCCGTGCGCTCATTAGAATCTGCGGCAAAAGCTTGCAGTGAACAAAACCATGCTGACGTTATTGCCCCGTTTTATGAAGATACCGAAATCTTTATCTATCCCGGCTTCGAGTTCAAAGTCGTTGACGCCATGTTCACGAACTTCCATCTGCCAGAGTCAACCTTGATGATGTTGATCAGCGCGTTTGCTGGAAAAGACAACGTCATGCAAGCGTATCAACAAGCTATAGATGAAGAATATCGCTTCTTCAGCTACGGCGACTCAATGTTTATTGAGCGCGCGTAAAAACGCAAGGTGAGTCCATATCAATTGCCCCGTTTTGCTTTATTCCTCTTGAGTTTGAGATAAACATAGATACGGGGCATGATCTCAGCTGAATTACTGGTATAATCCCCGCCAATTTATTTTTATACCCGGCGCAAAAGCGCGCTAGATTGGGAATGCTTTCACATGCAATTTGAGTTGTTAAAAACCGAAGGCCGTGCACGACGCGGTCGTTTGGTATTTGAACGCGGTGTAGTTGAAACACCAGCGTTTATGCCAGTTGGTACGTACGGTACCGTTAAGGGTATGACCCCTGAAGAGCTTAAAGACAGCGGTGCACATATCTGTCTTGGCAACACGTTCCACCTAATGCTTCGCCCTGGCACAGGTATTATTCGTCAGCATGGCGACTTGCATGACTTCATGAACTGGGACAAACCCATTCTTACTGATTCTGGCGGTTTCCAAGTATTCAGTCTGGGTGACTTGCGCAAAATTACCGAAGAGGGAGTAACATTCCGCTCTCCAATCAATGGTGAGAAAATTCTTCTTACACCAGAAAAGTCAATGGAAGTGCAGCGCGACCTTGGCTCTGACATTGTTATGATTTTCGACGAGTGCACGCCATATCCAGCTACCGAGCAAGAAGCCCGTGTTTCTATGGAAATGTCGTTGCGCTGGGCCAAGCGTAGTAAAGAGGCGCATGGCGACAATCCAGCAGCGCTCTTTGGCATTATTCAAGGCGGTATGTATGAAGGCCTTCGTGATGTGTCTCTAGCAGGCCTTGAAGCTATCGGTTTTGACGGCTATGCCATTGGTGGTTTGTCTGTTGGTGAGCCAAAAGAAGACATGATGCGCATTATCGATCACACTGCGCCTAAGATTCCTGAAGACAAGCCACGCTACTTGATGGGTGTGGGTAAACCAGAAGATCTTGTTGAAGCAGTGCGTCGCGGTATCGACATGTTCGACTGCGTAATGCCAACGCGTAACGCACGAAATGGTCACTTGTTTGTAACAGAAGGGGTTGTGAAGATCCGCAATGCCAAACATCGCAACGATACGTCTCCACTTGATGAGAATTGTGACTGTTACACTTGTAAAAATTATTCTCGCTCTTATCTACATCATTTGGATAAATGTAACGAGATTCTGGGTGCACGCCTAAACACCATTCACAACCTTCGTTACTATCAACGTGTAATGCAAGGTCTTCGCGATGCCATTGATGCAGGCACGCTGGATGAGTTTGTACAAGAATTCTATGAACAAAAAGGGTTGCTTGGTTCCGGCACTATAACAACGATAATATTTGGGGAATTTTATGAGCCTATTTATCTCAAACGCGTACGCGCAATCTGCTGGCGGTGCTCAACAAGGTGGTGGCATGGAAATGCTTATCATGTTGGCCGTATTCGGTTTGATTTTTTACTTCTTACTTTACCGTCCGCAAGCTAAGCGTGTTAAAGAGCATAAAAACCTTGTTTCATCACTGAGCAAAGGTGATGAAGTACTAACGCAAGGTGGTTTGGTAGGAAAAATCACAAAAGTGTCTGAAGAGAAAGACTTCATTGAAGTGGCACTTAACGATTCAAACAACATTGTTGTTCAGAAGTCTTCAGTAACTGCTGTGCTGCCTAAAGGCACTATGAAGTCACTGTAAGTAACAACCGCCGGGGCCGGGAAGCTACCCGGTACTGGCACGAAAGGATTATCCAGTGCTAAACAAAAACTCTATATGGAAAGTGTTAAGTGCGCTAATCGTCGTAGCGATGTGTGCACTTTACGCGCTTCCTAATATTTACGGCGAAGATCACGCCGTTCAAATCTCAGCGGGCAGAGATGCTGTGGTGACCGATGCCACGGTTGAACAGGTTAAAGCAACGCTGGCGGCAAAAGACATCACGGTTAAGCGAATCGAGTTTGAAGACGAGCAAATACTTGTTCGCGTTTCTGATTCTGACACGCAGTTAGTGACGCGCGAAGCACTTGAGAAAGAGCTTGGCGATGACTATTTCGTTGCGATGAACCTAGCCCCTGACACACCTGAGTGGCTAGAGGGTTTGGGCGGAGCGCCAATGAAGCTCGGTCTTGACCTTCGTGGTGGTGTTCACTTCTTAATGGAAGTGGATATGACTGAGGTTATTACTAAGTCACTCGAAGATGCTGAAAGCGGGTTCCGTACATCATTACGTGAAGAAGGCATTCGCTACCGTGGCGTAAAGCAAGTAGACAATCACATTGATATTACGTTTCGTGATGAAGATACACTTGATAAAGCAGAGTTTTTCTTACGCAATCAAAGCCGCGACTTAACCTTCAATCAAGTTGATGACTTAACACTTCGCGCCGTGTTTGCTGAAAGCAAGTTGCAGGAAATCCGCGATAATGCGGTTAAGCAAAACATCACCATCATCCGCAACCGTGTTAACCAGCTAGGTGTTGCTGAACCTTTAGTTCAAAAACAAGGCGCCGACCGTATCGTTGTGCAATTGCCAGGTATTCAAGACACCGCGCGTGCAAAAGAAATTCTTAACGCAACCGCAACGCTTGAGTTCCGTATGGTGGATCAGAAAAATGATATTCGCGATGCGTTAAATGGCCGTGTGCCGCCAGGGTCACAATTGATTGAAGACCAGCAAGGTATTCCTCAGTTGCTTGAAAAGCGAATTATGCTAACAGGCAGTCACATTATTGATGCGAACAGTGGTGTTGATGAATACGGTCTTCCCAATGTAAACATCTCGCTAGACTCTGAAGGTGGTAACAAGATGTCGCGTTCGACACGTGGCAACATTGGTAAGCCAATGGCAACCGTGTTTATTGAATACAAGTCGACTGGCGAGCGTAATAAAGACGGTAAACTGGTTTTTGAAAAGCAAGAACAGGTTATCTCTGTTGCTACCATCCGCGCACAGCTTGGCAGCAAGTTTCAGATTACTGGGTTAGATTCACCGAAAGAAGCGCGTGATTTGGCACTTCTACTTCGCGCTAGGTGCACTTATCGCACCAATTCAAATTGTTGAAGAACGTACCGTAGGGCCAAGCTTAGGTAAAGAGAACATCGAGCTAGGCATGCAGGCCATTATCTATGGCTTAGCTGCAGTACTTATTTTCATGCTGATTTACTACAAAGCATTTGGCGTTGTAGCGAATATCGCACTAGTGACTAACCTTGTGATGATTGTCGGCATTATGTCTATGATTCCAGGGGCTACACTCACGTTGCCGGGTATGGCGGGTATCGTGTTAACGGTAGGTATGGCGGTTGACGCCAATGTACTTATCTTTGAACGTATTCGCGAAGAACTGCGTGACGGACGCAGCCCTCAGCAAGCTATTCACCACGGTTACGACAGTGCATTCTCTACTATTTTGGATGCCAACATCACCACATTTATTGCGGGATTAATTTTGTTCGCAGTGGGAACCTACCAATTAAAGGCTTCTCAATTACGCTTATGATTGGTATTGCTACTTCAATGTTTACCGCTATTTTGGTCACTCGCGTTATTGTTAACGCTGTGTGGGGTGGTAAGCGCGTAGAGAAATTGGCGATTTAAGGAGCGTAACATGCAATTATTAAAACTATCCGATACCGTCGATTTCATGCGCCTTCGCATTCCTGCGATGGTGCTTTCTACAGTCCTTATTCTTGGCTCGTTCATTTCATTAGGTGTGAATAGCTTAAACTGGGGGCTTGACTTCACTGGCGGTACTCTAATTGAAGTGGGTTATGAAGATGCAGCGAATCTAGAGGGTATTCGTACGCAGCTTAACAATGCAAACTTTGAAGATGCCATTGTTCAAAACTTCGGTAGCAGTCAAGACGTACTTATTCGCATTGCACCGCGTGATGGCGTTAAAGCTGCCACTATTGGTGAGCAAGTTTTAGCAGCACTGCGCGCAGATGGCACTGCGGTTGATATGCGTCGTATCGAGTTTGTCGGACCTAATGTGGGTGAAGAGCTTACAGAGCAGGGCGGCTTAGCTATGCTTGTCGCGCTAATTTGTATTTTGGTGTACGTTGCAATGCGTTTTGAATGGCGTTTTGCATTAGGCTCAGTGTCAGCGCTAGCTCATGACGTTATTCTTACTTTAGGTCTATTCTCTGTGCTACAGATTGAATTTGACTTAACGGTGCTTGCCGCTGTACTTGCGGTTATCGGTTACTCACTGAACGATACCATCGTTGTATCTGATCGTATTCGCGAGAACTTCCGCAAAATCCGTAAGGGTGAACCCGTAGAGATTATCAACATCTCACTGACGCAAACTTTAAACCGTACCATCATTACATCACTAACTACGGTGTTAGTATTGGTAGCCTTATTTTATAAGGGCGGTGCGCTAATTCACGGGTTTGCGACTGCATTGTTATTTGGTGTGGTAGTAGGTACTTACTCGTCAGTCTATATCGCGAGTTCAGTAGCGCTTGCGTTGGGTATCAGTAAAGAAGACTTGATGCCGCCTCAGGTGGAAAAAGAAGGTGCGGATTTAGACCCTATGCCCTAATGCACTTGCATAGCAATAAAGCAAAAAAACCGCATCAATGATGCGGTTTTTTTGTATAAGGATAGAGCGTTTTCACACTCTTTATGGTGCTAAAACCTGCTTTAAGCTGTCTTTGTAGCGCCTCGAAAGCAATACAGTGTGGCCGTTGTTTAGCGTAATAAGGCCGTCATAGGTTTCGCCATAACTAATAGATTGTATAGAAGGAATTCTAACGGCATGCGAGCGGTGAACGCGCATAAAGCTCTGCCCAGCTCCTTCTTTGCAAAATCTGCTTAACGTATATCGCAGTGGGTAAACGCCAAGGTGAGTGTGTAAGTTGATATAGTTGCCTGAGGCTTCCACTCGCTGAACATCAGATACCTTAACCAAGAATTCTTTATTGAGTTTTTTTACCAGTAAGTAGTCAGGCAGTGTTTGAGCTTCACTTTCAACTTCGGGAAGCGAGGTATCACTTTTAATCAATGACGCTTCGCCTATTAGTCGCTGATAGCCAAATCGCGCGATATAATAAAAGGTTACAAGCGTAATATATCCCCACACATCTTTTCGGTATTCGTATACAAACTCACTAAGCCACGCCCCAAAGTCGTAACTACGTTCAGACATCAAATAGGCGAGCTTGCGCAGGCCAACCATGATAACGACATGGGCAACTGAAAATACGCTGGCAAATACGAAGTGCCATCCCAACCAAACGGCGCTGGGCTTTTTACTTTTATCAAGAATACGTATGGCAAAAATTAGGGGAATAACCAATATCGCAGTACTTAGTGCACTGCTGTATTCCCATACATAAGGCTCCCACAGTGCCACGTTATTAGTTTCACTTCGCGAAAATTCCGTCCAGCTAGATGCAGCATTTATTGAGTTATTAATGAATAGATACACGACGAGTAAAAGAAATGCCGCGTATTTATGTTTTGGCTCAGTATCGCGAAGATACTGGCTCCATTTTTCATCCCAACTATTCACCGCTTATCCCTAAATCCTTTGTTTTTCGTCACTTAGGCCTTGGTCGTCAAAAACGAAACGCATTAGATATACCAAGTTAATTTGTCACTATTGAATAGGAGTGAGGGCATTGACGCAAGCATATGTTGTTAATCAGCCACGATCAGTTTCTGAGCAAGTAGGTGCGTTTGCACCAGAAAAGGCAACAGCTCAAACGCGGTTATCACAGCGCTACGTTGAGTTGGATGCGTTGCGCGTTATCGCGTTTGGTATTTTGATCTTGTACCACATTGGCATGTTTTATGTTCTTGACTGGGGGTGGCATATAAAAAGCGATGTACAATTTTCATGGCTGCAAGACGTTATGATCCTGACTAATCAATGGCGTATGTCGTTGCTATTTCTTATTTCTTCCATGGTGTTTACTGTTGTATTGAACCGAGGTTATCACACCCGCCAGTCTCGCTGGGTGTTTTCGGCTAACGTACTAGGTAAGCGAATTTTGCGAATAATGGTACCGTTATTGTTTGGCATGTTTGTTATCGTGGCACCACAAGTCTTCGTTGAGTGGACGGCGAGTGGCATACTCGAAATGCCGTTTATTGATTTCTACCTTGCTTATATCAACCCCAATACCGAATTGTTTACAGACAAACAGTCGATAATTGGCTTACTTACTTGGAACCACCTGTGGTTTTTGCCTTACCTTTTTGTTTATAGCGTATTTGTATTGATATTGTTTCCATTTGTACGACTCATAAGCGAGGTCAAATCTACCTTACTTGATAGCCTCGCGTTGTTTAGTGTTGTGGCGGTGGCATTGATGACTTATATCTGGCTTGAGCTGCGCATGGCTTACCCGACAACCCATGATCTTGTCAGCGACTGGTACAGCCATGCAAAATACTTTTTGGTGATGCTGGTGGGCATGGTGATCGTGCTTCGACCTGCGCTATACAAGGCAATTATGAAAGCTCGCTATATAAGCCTTACTATGGCGATAACGCTGTATAGTGTGATTATACTAGACCGCCATGACATGCTTGGTGCGACAGGAGAATTAATGGAATCCTCCTTAAGCTTTCGCGTGTTAGTCGGCGTTATTGTTGTGCTTAATCACTGGGCATGGCTTGCGGCAATTTTAGGGTTTGCCCAAAAGTACTTATCTAAACCGAGCAAACTTCTTCGCTACTTAAACCGTGGCGTGCTGCCTTACTACATGGTTCATCAAACACTCATCGTGGTCGCTGCGTTTTATTTGAACTCCCGCGTTTCCTCTACCATGGCAGAGTTTATCGGTATCACGCTTGTAACATTTGTTGGGTGCGCAATTACCTATGAGATTGCTAAACGGTTTTTGGTGCTGCGTTTTTTGTTTGGCTTGAAGCTAAAGCATGCCCCAAAGAGTAAGTAGAAAAAAACGGGTTAAATAGCCGAGTGAAAGTGAATGTGTTTGTCTTTCGACAACATGGTGATACTTACAAAAAAGGCGCTATTTTTGATAGCGCCTTTCGATTTATGCGTTGTGTTATAGCTGTCTGAGCTAGGTCACTTATTTTAGGTGCTTAACAAGACCTTGAACAACTTTCACACTACCTGCGACAATTTCGCCTTTGTGTAATGGATCGTTACCGCCTTTAAAGTCTGTTACTAGGCCGCCAGCTTCACGAACAATAAGCTCGCCTGCTGCGATGTCCCAAGACTTTATGCCGCGCTCCCAGTAACCGTCGTGGCGACCAGCCGCAACGTAGGCAAGATCAAGTGCAGCACTACCACCGCGACGAATGTCACCCACTTCATGGAAAATCTTGTTCAGGCTTAGCGCATACTCGCCAAACTGAGATTTGTTCTTAAACGGTAGGCCCGTTGCAATAATAGTTTCAGTAAGGTCGCGAGGCTTAGAGGCACGAATACGGTAACCGTTTAGCTGTGCACCTTGACCACGGCTTGCAGTGAACAGTTCGCTACGGATAGGGTCGAATACAACCGCTTGGTCTAAACGACCTTTGTGTAAAAGTGCAATAGAAACGGCAAAGTGAGGAATGCCTTTAACAAAATTGGTGGTGCCATCTAGCGGGTCGATAATCCACTGATAATCAGTTTCTTTCCCGTGAATTTCACCCATTTCTTCGCCCAAGAAGCAGTGCTCTGGGTACGATTGCTGAATTTTGTAAACAATAGCTTGTTCTGCTTCTTTATCAACTTGTGTAACAAAGTCGTTCAAGCCTTTAGACTCAGTTGCAACTTCATTATGTTTTTCAAAACCACGAACAATAACTGTTCCAGCCGCACGCGCAGCGCGCACCGCAATATTCAGCATAGGATGCATAGATAAACCACCAATTGTAAAAGACCAATGAAACTAACTAGCTGTACAAAAAATAGCTAATTGTTTTCGAAAACGGGCGGAGTCTACCAGAATCATTCTGTGATGCAAATGAAATTACCTCGACGTTGTTCGCCGTTTAAAATAGAAGTGGAAAGAAAAAGCGGTGAATAGCCATCTATACTGCCGCTATGCTACAATCGCCGCACGGTAAAAATAGTAAGAAAGCCTGCAGCATAGCAGCTATTTCATTTTAGAAAGTACGTAGGTATCACCCCCATGCTTGAAAACATCCGCATTATTTTGGTTAACACCTCTCACACGGGCAATATCGGTTCAACGGCACGCGCCATGAAAACCATGGGCTTAAGTAGCCTGTATCTTGTTGACCCCGTTAACGAGCCAGATGGACAAGCGAGTGCGCTTGCAGCTGGTGCAGGCGATGTACTTGCTAACGCGAAAATAGTCAGCACGTTGGAAGAGGCGGTTAAAGACTGCGGTTTGGTGGTAGGTACTTCGGCGCGCTCGCGTACGCATTCATGGCCTATGCTTGGTCCTCGTGATTGTGGTGAAAAACTGGTTCAAGAAGTTGAAAAATACCCTGTTGCTTTGGTATTTGGCCGCGAAAACAGCGGGCTGACTAATGAAGAATTGCAACAGTGCCATTTCCACATGTGTATTCCAGCGAACCCTGAATATAGCTCATTGAATTTGGCTGCAGCAGTGCAAACCTTATGCTATGAGATCCGCATGGCTTTCCTTAATCGCGAATCATACCCGAGCGTAGAAGAAGAATACCCGCTTAATGAAGATTTAGAACGTTTTTATGTGCACTTGGAGTCAACGCTAGAAAGCACGTCGTTTATTCGTAAGAGTCATCCTGGTGTGGTGATGACAAAGCTACGTCGCTTATTTAACCGTGCCCGCCCTGAGTCGCAAGAGTTAAACATTCTTCGCGGTATTTTGGCGTCTATCGATAAGTCGGTAAAGCAAGCGGACACTGATAAAGAGTAACGCGTTATGTTCTCCCGAATTAAAGACGACATTCAGGGGGTTTTCCATCGTGACCCCGCCGCACGTAATACGTTTGAAGTACTGACGAATTATCCGGGACTACACGCGGTGTGGCTGCATCGTGTAAGCCATAAACTATGGCGTGCAAACTGGAAATGGTTAGCGCGCACGCTTTCAACTTTCAGTCGTTGGTTAACGGGCATTGAGATCCACCCGGGGGCCACATTAGGACGACGCGTATTTATCGATCACGGTATGGGCGTTGTTATCGGTGAAACCGCTGAAATTGGTGACGACGTCACGCTGTATCACGGCGTGACGCTTGGCGGCACCAGTTGGAAAGCCAGTAAACGGCACCCAACGCTAATGAAGGGCGCGGTCGTGGGGGCCGGGGCAAAAGTATTGGGGCCTATTGTTATCGGAGAGAATGCCAAAGTCGGCTCTAACTCTGTTGTGGTAAAAGACATTCCTGATGGCGCGACGGCGGTGGGTATTCCTGGTCGTATTATTATTTCCAAGCAAAAGGAAATCTCGGCGGCTACAAATCCGCAGCGCGACAAAATAGCGCAGAAGTATGGTTTTGATGCCTATGCTGTTGCGCCCGATAATCCAGACCCGGTGGCAAATGCAATGGGGATCATGCTGGAGCACATGCATCAAATGGACACAAAAGTCGAAGAAATGTGCAAGGTTATCCAGTCGCTTGGTGGCGACGTATGTACCGATAATTTGCATAATATTAGCGCTGAAGACTTTGCTGATACGGGCATTGAACTAACAGATTCTCAGCAGCGCGAAAAAGCCCACTCATCATTCGATCCTGCTATTTAGTAAACTTGATATAATTAATCGATAATACTGTAGCTTCCAATCCAAAGCTGGAATGATGATCTTCGAATTAATTGGGGTTGTGGGGCAAAGTTTCAAATAGCCCTTTTGCAGAATTTCAGAATCTGGCTGGATGGAGGGTATACTTGCAGAACCGTTTTGGAATCGGTATGTCTCTATAAAATAAAGACTCACGTTGATATTTAATATTTTCAACTTATGGCAGAAAGCATAGCTCGCAGTGGTGTAATGTGCAAAGCTAGTTTTGTGAAAATCGACTAATTTAAGATTTGTTTGGAGAGTGCTCTTTAGGTAAGAACCTAGCTATAATACTTTAATCGGACAATCACCAAGTCTAGTATTTTATAAACTTTTAGTCTCATAATCCTCAACAATCAAACGATGTCCAGTAAAAACAACCTGATAATCCTTTGCTTCATTCGAGTTTGCAAAGGCCACTTCTGACACCTCCGCGTATTTGTCCATTACGGTTTTAAGCTCGCCGACGAGTTTAAGATAAACAGGCTGTGTTAGTCGCATAGGTTTAACTCTTAAAAAATAATCTTCATCTTCCTTGTCATCAACCATAACGGCTTTATAACTTACTTCCATCATGTGGCTTATATGCCGATTTATGACCTTACTTTTTTTGTCAAATCCGATCGGCGCCTTTACCAAAATCTCAACGTTGTTTTTAGGATTAAGTTTAATGAGTTGAACGCCTTCGAGCTTTCTTAAGTAAATGTAGGTCGAAAGTTGAGTCAATTCATGTTCTTTTTCAATTTCTTGAGGTGATTTACAGTTATAAAAAAGTTCTACAAAATACGACCAAAGCTTAGGCTCTTCAAAAAAAGCCTTGTCTTGTTCCTCTGTAAAAAAACTCTGCGTTGGTTTCGTTCTTCCCTTTGGAACAAGCAATTCTGCCAAGTCCAAATTTAATAGCTCGCTCAGAAACATCATGCGAGACAATGAAATATTTGCGTTGTTCAACATACGTTTGACAGTAACCTCGGAGGTATCCATTAAATCGGCAAGTACTGAATATTTAATGCCTTTGGCTTTCAGTTCTTTTTTTATTAGTGTCAATCCGTTCTGAATAGATAAACTCAATGTTGACGTGTTCTCTTGATATCTCTGCATTTTTAGTATCACTAAATGTCTCTGTTGGTTTCACTAAATGATACCACAACGATTCTGGCTCTATAACCTTGGAAAACTGTTAACATGTGCCTAGAGTTTAATCAGGGCAATAATCGAAATGTCTAATAATCAACGCACCGAACAAACTACAAGTAGTTTTCAATGGTTATACCCGCTACTTGTCGCAATGGTTGTTGCGACACTGGTTAAATTATCAATAACCCGACTTACGTCAGTTGACTGGCAAAGCAGTTACAGCTGGGGACTTTATTTTGGCTGCTATTCACTAGCAATAGTCATATTTAGGCAGCGACAAAAAAACAGTAAAAAGCAGCTGAGCAAACACCCGTCTTACTCGTGGCCTATGCCGGGTTTAAAAGGGAGACTAGGCATTGGTGTAAAAACTATTGTCTTCGTACTTTCAAATCTGCTTTCTCTACTCAACCCTTTTCTTTTGTTTCAGCAAATTAGACTCACTTTCGGGATGATCTGCGTAAGTTATCGAATTAGAGGACGTGAAGAATACATCAAGAACTATGAGGTAAAAGCTCGCTATCGCTTACCATTTTGCGGTGGATGGTTGATTTATCATGGAGGTACAACTCCGGAAACGTCTCATTCTTGGAATGTTCTTAATCAGAGATATGCTTACGATTTTGTTGTTTCTGATAATACCTACAAAAGGCATACAGGGACAGGCTTTGACGTAAGCGACTACAAATGTTACGGCAAGGATATTCTTTCAGCGGCTGACGGTGAAGTAATTAAAGTCGTTAATGGAGTAAAAGATTCACCTTTTATTGGTTGGTTCTTTATTAACGCTATGTCAAAACAAGCTGCTGGAAATCACTTAATAATTAAGCACGAAGAAGGTGAGTATGGCTTCTATGCGCATTTGATTAAAGATTCAATTCCATTAAAGGTTGGCGACAAGGTAATTGCGGGTCAATTCATAGGTAAGTGTGGTTTCTCAGGTAGTACGACAGAACCTCATTTGCATTTTCACCTCCAAGACACACCGTCATTCTACAGCTCAGTCGGTCTGCCTTTGAAGTTTGAAAACATAGCAATAGATTGCGTCAAGTTTGATAAGTCAACTATTCAAAGAGGTACAGTGGTAAATAATGTAATTGAATCAATACAGACATAGATGCAAAAGCACGAACTACCTGCAATATAGACTTTTTAAAAACGGGTCGAATAAAGGTTTTTTGAAATTCATGTGTAATTTAAAACCAAACTTTTAGGCAAGCAACGTTCACATTTTATAAGGATTATTTATGAAACTAATAAAACTATTATTGATTAGCGTAGCGCTAATATCGATGGCGTCCCACGCGGAAAGCCAAAAGAAAGTTCTGATTATCGCTTCTAACATGGTCGACATGGGCGATCCAGAAAAGCATGAAGCGAGAAACAATCTATTAGAGTTCGCTCCTCCTTACCATGTATTTGTCAGTCATGGTTTTGACGTTGATTTTGTCTCGCCAAAAGGTGGAAAAGTAGAATTTATGATGTCACCACATGGTATAAGCAGCTACACCATCAAGTATGAAGGTTTTTTAGACAAAGCGAACGCAACGCTGCGACCAATGGAAGTAAAACCCGAAGATTATTGGGGCGTGTTTATTGGAGGTGGATATGGCGTCATGTTCGATGTTGCCAACAATAAAGCGATTCATTCAATCATAAGAAAGGTCTATGAGTCAGGTGGAATTATTGGTGTTGGTGGCCACGGCTCTGCTGGAATTGCCAACGTTACACTGTCTAACGGTGAGTTTATGGTAAGAGGAAAAAAGGTTGCTGGTTTTCCAAATTCTACAGAAACATCTAAGTCTTGGGCTAAACAAGGGACCTTACTGCCTTTTCTCATTGAAACCCAGCTGAACAAAAATGGCGCTATTGCGTTAAACAAGGACTCGTTAGAAGACAAACATTCCGTGGTAATCGATGAACGTATTGTATCCACTATGTTTTTGCCATCTGCTGCCTTAGTAGCTAAAGAAATGATATTAGAATCAGATTTGCAATAAACGGGTACATCTTGTTCAAACAAGGTAAGCAGGCAGGGGCAAACGTTTAATTTCGTAGAAGAGAATAAAGAGATTTTGGATTGAAAAAAATAAATCTGAAGGAAAAGTTTTCAAGTGTCAGCGAATATTGGTCACCCAAAGTGATTGCTGAAATGAACGACTATCAATTTAAGTTAGCCAAATTCAAAGATGATTTTATTTGGCACAAGCATGATGATACTGACGAAACCTTTCTCGTTGTTGAGGGGGAAATGACAATCTCATTGATGGACGAAGAAGTTCATCTTACTCCGGGAGAAATATTTGTTGTTCCAAAGGGCGTTAAGCATAAACCTTCGGCTACACGAGAGTGCAAGGTTTTACTTGTTGAACCGAAAGGTGTAGTGAATACAGGTGAGGCAGGCTGTGATTTAACAGCTGAGAATGATGTGTGGATTTAGGCTAATTGCCAATCTGGTCTGCGGAAGCTATAGGGGATAGCCCCTTCTTAGCCACATTCGGCAATTTTTAAATATCAGGGAAATGCAATGATTGTAGAAAGGGTAGTACCAGAGGATTACTCCGAAATGCTGGAAGTGTGGGAGAGTTCAGTAAGAGCGACACATGACTTTATTTCAGACGAAGACATTAAGTTTTATAAACCCATCATTGTCCAACAAGCGTTTCCAGCTGTCTCATTACGGTGTGTAAAAAGTGAAAGTGGCTCAATTCTTGGATTTGTGGGAGTTCATGGTTCCAAAATAGAAATGTTGTTTATTTTAAATGAGGCAAGAGGGCACGGCTTTGGAGCATTATTGCTCAAATATGCAATAGAAGAACTTAATGCTAACAAAGTTGATGTGAACGAGCAAAACCCTCAAGCAGTCGGCTTTTATGAACATATGGGATTTAAAGTAGAATCCCGTTCACCGCTGGATGACATGGGCAAGCCATTTCCACTCCTGCATATGACACTTTGATTCGGAATGTTTCTCATGTATTCACGAATTATAATTTTAAAACGTTAATGAAAAGTGGCCCGTTTTTTTAATTTGGTTTTTAGTGAATCGTTGTGCGCATTAATTATGTATAGGAAACAGGCATAAAATCGTGGGTAGAATAAGCACATTGGTAATCTCGAGATTGAAAGAATGTCCAGGTGACATAAAGACAGTTGCTCATTGGTATTACCAAGAGTGGGATTGCAGAAACACTACAGCTACAGCCTTAGATACTATTGATCAAATTACCAAATTTGACGAGCGAATTGGTTTTGTTGCTCATATCAATGGTAAGCCAGTTGGGGCGGCAGAGATAAGTTTTGTTAAGTCGTCTAGTTGTCCTGATTGTAAAAACTGGATAGATGGTATCTATGTACTAAAGCCGTATAGAGGGATTGGTGTTTCGGATGCCTTGATTAAATACGCTATTTTAGAAGCTAAAGCTTTAAATTTAGTCGTTCTACATCTCCGTTGCGAAGAGCACTTGATTCGCCTTTATGAAAAGTATGGCTTCAAAGTCATCTCTCAAGATGGTTGCAAGTTTGTAATGGAATTAGAAATTTAAGCTTGAAACTATGGAAGTTCGATTAGTAACAGTCTCTATAGCCAAATATGAAATATTGTCGTGCCTAACTCTAGGCGCAATTTTTTCGGTAAGTAAATCTAGTCGAATCAATGCTGCAAATTTTATGTCTCGACTAAGTGTAGAAGAAGGTTTATAAGAAAAGTGGAAAGGTAAAATGCCTGTTTTATACGACGTTGCGACTTAGCAGTTTCAGCTATGTTTTACTTCGAATTATGTCCATATTTGGCAACAATTCCTCTTTTACTTACGAAAGTATTATTAAAAGGATAATTACAATATGTATAGCCTTTGATTTTGGATATTAAGTAAATAGTCAACTAGTAGAATCACAATGAAACGAATTTCTCTCAAACCAATACTGCGCATGGGCGCTGCACTTGTAACTATCTCAAGTATCTACTTATTCGCACCATGGGAGTTTGGCCTCTATTACCTAAAGCCGATACCAAAGACAATTGAACAAGAGCTGTCTAGTGCTGTTAGTGAAGGATTGGATGGCATTATAGTTTATGTAGTTCAGAAGGACAAAGACCCTGAATATTATGCCGAGGGCTTCCACAACAGGGATGAGAAAATTAAAGCTTATCCGCAAGCTCTATTTAAGATAGCAAGTATTGCCAAGCTCTATGATGCCTCCGCAGCGGTTAAGCTTGCAGCTAGAGGTCAGTTGTCATTGGACCACACTCTCGCTTTTTATCTTCCCGAACTAAGTCGGAGAATTCAAAATTCCGACAGGATCACGCTGCGCATGATGATCCAACACAGGAGTGGTATTCCGAATTTTACCGATAATGAAAATTTCAATTGGGGGGAGTCTTCCTTAGATATGCTGGAGTTAATTCTTGACCAACCAGCTGACTTCGAACCGAATTCTGACTACCGCTACTCAAATTCCAATTATTATTTACTCCAAAGAATAATGACTAAGGTACTCGGTTATGATTATGGACGGTTTATCAAAGAAGAAATGTTAGCTCCACTGGGCATAACAGATACCTATATGTCTGTAAATGAAGTTGATCAAACCAAGTTGATGAGTGGGTATTATGTTGGATATTCGGAAGACTTTAAGCATCTAGATCAAGGCATGGTATCAACCGCTGAAGACGTTGGCCAGTTCTTGGGAGCACTCAATAAAGGCTCATTATTTACTCGAAAAGAAGCTGAGATCTACAAAGAGCTATATGAATTCCAACATGACGGTTGGGTTCTGGGTTACTGGAGTCGAGCACGTTACTATCAAGATATTGACACAATTGTCATCCAATTCGTGAACACTACAGGAAACGATACTTTATTACTTTCACAAATTATCCATGATCGCATTGTCGACATCATAAGGAGGAGGCAATCACCCACCATTTGACACCTACTATCCATCGCACCTTATGAATAATACACAACGAAAATGGCGCTTTCATAGACACTAGAATTTATTTACTCGGACTGATGAGTATAAAAGGAAATGCGATGAAAATTTTCTATCCTTTTTGGCAGATACTTTTTACGTTTTCAAATTACAGGATGTTGCTTTAACGCGTCAATCCGGTATGAACCTAATTGAAAGCGCATTTCTTCATCCTGACAACTTCAAAATAAATATTAACGCTGGATATTATTTGAGTTAGGCAGGTCGCGTTAAAACTTTTCCAATTGAGTCGACAAAAAATCATATACGAAGCGTATTCGCTTGTTTTTACGGAGTTCTGAATGGCTAACTAACCATGAACTGTATTCATATAATGAACGGCTATCAGGGTATAAACACTCAAGTTCACTTATTGTTCCGTGAAAATTAACGGGCAGCAAAATAAAACCTAAGCCACGTTTTGCCAATTCAATTTGACTAAGCTGAAAATCACTTATTGATACATAGTCAATCTGCTTCTCGTTTAGACCTCCAGTCACTAAAATTTGTGTCATAAAGTCAGTATCGTTAAAGCCAATAATAGGAATTTTTTGCCCATTTAAATTGGCGTTACGAAATGTTTTGCACAACTCAGGAGTCCCATAGAGACTTACTTGTCTACTACCTATCTTACGGATGATTAGCGCTTCTTCTTCAGGTCTATAGTGTCTTATCGCGATATCAGCATTTCTGTGCAGTAAATCGGCCGTGTCATTTGAAACTTCTAACCTTATCTGAATGGTCGGCTCCAGTTTTTTTAGTTCAGAAATCATCGCAGGCATGGTGAATACTGCACCAATTTCGCTAACTGCAATAGTAACTGTTCCAATGTGAGCTAACGTAGCTCCTTTGGCTACTATGATAGTCTCACTCGCAACTTTCTCCATTCCTTGCAATACCTCAACAATTCGCTCTCCTTGCGGTGTCAGGAATAAATTATTCTTGCTGCGCTCGAACAATACGATCCCTAAGTTTTTTTCCAAAGCGGAAATCCGCCTGCCTACAGTTGGCTGACTAGTGCGTAGTATCTTTGATGCTGCTGTTAAAGAACCTGTCTCAGCCGTGCGCAGAAACGCTTTAGCATCGTTCCAATCGAAATCCATACGTGGCCCTCTCATCGCTTAGTATTTCCAGTATACATATTTGTATACTGAGTCAACACGGAAAAAATGAGCATCTGGCCATAGCTAATGCTAATTTCGACGACACCAAATTTATCGAAGAGTGAAGTGGCTATATGCAGACAAACGTTAAAGCAGCGAATTTTTGGAACCGGATTTCAAAAAGGTATGCCAAGAAAGCTGTGCCTAACGAGGAGATTTATCTGCGCAAAGTAGAGCTTACCCAAGCGTATCTTCTTTCCAGTGATTCCGTATTGGAGTTTGGCTGTGGTACAGGTAGCACTGCAATTATGCATGCTTCAAAAGTAGAAAGGGTTGAAGCCACAGATATCTCGCCAGCAATGATTGAAATAGCCAAAGAGCGCGCGAGTGCCGCCAATGTTTCAAATGTATCTTTTGAAGTAGGTGCGTTGGAAGATTTTAACTTCAAACCTGATTCTTATAATGCTGTTTTGGGGCTAAACGTTATGCATTTAGTTGAGAATCCCTCGTCTACTTTGACCGAGATCCATAGAGTATTAAGAGAGGGGGGCGTGTTTGTCTCAAGCACACCACTTATACAAAATGAATTTGTGATCGTGAGGTGGCTTGTGAAATTTGTTCAATTTATAGGGCTAGTGCCGAAAATACACTCCTTCAAGAGAGAAGAATACCTCGATTTGGTTTCTGAAGCCGGGTTTGATGCAGTTTTTGCATGGACTCCAAGTGAAAACAGTATTTTTGTGATAGCAAAAAAGTTGGCGCCTAAAGACTAAATAAGTACTCATGTTCAAAACTTGGATAAGTCAAAATCTGACAATCTGACAGATAGAAGAGGTCCAAATCTGTCAGTCTTGTTTGACCAAATCTGCCTGTCAGGGAATAAGAAAATCAGGCTGCTATTACCATATTTTCTTATTTGAATTAAATCATAAAAACCTTCTAAATTGACGTTTCTATTGGAAACAGGAAGTGTTGTTTAAATTTGGTTTCTTTTGAAACCGCATTCTAAAAGGTCTTGGATTCCATAATCGTTAGAAACCGTTCCAGCTTTGGATTGGAAAATACAATACCTGACTAAAATACTAGGTCTTATACTTGACCATTTTAGTCGGGTATGTGAGAATTCGCGTCATTAAAGAATGGCGGGAGAATTCAATGAAACTCACTTCTAAAGGTCGCTACGCAGTTACAGCAATGTTAGACGTTGCTCTACATTCCAAACGCGGTCCTGTACCTCTTGCCGATATATCAGAACGTCAAGAAATATCCTTATCGTACTTAGAACAACTTTTCTCTCGATTGCGTAAAGAGCAACTGGTAGATAGCGTAAGAGGTCCTGGTGGCGGTTATCTGCTGGGCAAAGAAGCGTGTGACATCGCCATTGGTGAGGTTATACGCGCGGTAGACGAATCGATTGACGCAACCCGCTGCCAAGGGCAAGCCGACTGTCAGGGCGGTGATCGATGCCTCACTCATAGCTTGTGGCAAGATTTAAGCGATAGGATTTCAGTATTTTTAGACTCAATTACGTTGGGTGAACTCATGGCTAAACGTGATGTTCAAGAAGTCGCTGGTCGTCAAGATAGCGCCACATCCCTTCGCAATATCGCCAACGATATTGAAGTTAGTATCCAACTTTAAACAGGTTTCGAGTCACACATGGCTTTATCAACTCCAATTTATCTCGACTATGCTGCTACAACGCCTGTAGATCCGGCTGTGGCACAGGCGATGGCAAAGTGCCTTACCTTAGATGGAAACTTTGGCAACCCAGCGTCTCGAAGCTATCGTTTTGGCTGGATGGCTGAAGAAGCGGTAGACGTTGCACGAAACCAAGTAAGCGACGCACTTAATTGCGACCCGCGTGAAATAGTACTTACGTCTGGCGCTACAGAATCAAACAACCTTGCTATTAAAGGTGTAGCAGAAGGGTATGCCGCGAAAGGTAAGCATATCATTACGGTTAACACTGAACATAAAGCGGTGTTAGACACGTGTGAATATCTTGAAGGTCAAGGTTTCGAAGTGACTTACTTAGCCGTACAACAAGATGGCCTGATTAACCTTAATGAGTTAAAAAATGCCATGCGCGAAGACACAATATTGGTGTCTGTGATGCACGTAAATAATGAATTGGGCGTTATTCAGGATGTTCAAACTATTGGTGAAATGTGTC
Source organism: Alteromonas gracilis (assembly GCF_036870955.2). Taxonomy (GTDB): domain Bacteria; phylum Pseudomonadota; class Gammaproteobacteria; order Enterobacterales; family Alteromonadaceae; genus Alteromonas; species Alteromonas gracilis_A. Next base: position 3,035,804 of record NZ_CP145482.2, on the reverse strand, counting down.
GCGAGAAAGGCATTTTGTTTCACGTTGATGGCGCACAAAGTGTCGGCAAGATAGACATCGATTTGTCCACTTTGCCTATCGACCTGCTGTCAATCTCTGCCCATAAAATGTATGGGCCAAAGGGGATGGGGGCGTTATATGTCCGTCGTCGTCCTAAAATTCAGTTAGCGGCGCAAATACATGGCGGCGGTCACGAGCGCGGTATGCGTTCCGGTACGCTTGCTACCCACCAAATTGTTGGTATGGGGGAAGCCATAGCGCTGGCATACCAAAATTTAGCACAAGAAAGTAAGCGCGTTACTTCTCTTCGTGAATCGTTATGGCAGGGGCTAAGTAAAATTGATGACGTGCTGCTAAATGGCCATGAAACACAGCGCGTCCCTGGAATTTTGAACGTCAGTTTTGCTGGCGTGGACGGCGAGAGTTTAATGATGGGCTTAAATGACATTGCGGTGTCATCAGGTTCAGCATGCACGTCAGCCAGTCTTGAACCCTCTTATGTACTAAAAGCGATTGGTCGAAGCAATGAACTTGCTCACGCCGGTATTCGCTTTAGTGTGGGTAGATTTACAACCCAAGAAGACATTGATTACGTAATAACGAAAGTAACTGACGTTGTGACTCGATTAAGAGACGCGGCGGCAGCATAAATAAAGGTTATAGCGTGTTAAAGAAATTTTAAGCTTGGTGACGGTAAATAAACGGCTGAATATTTGAGTGAATTAGTCGGGTATTATATAATACCGCACCAATTTTTTAGGCTGCCCTTTTTGTGGCAAGTGGTTTGTTTGAGTTTTGCGTGGTGATTTCTTTGAATGTAAACGCACTCAAATACACAGAAACCCAGTAATCATCAAGACCGTGGGGTGGTTACTGTGCTGAGTAAACAGCAAATGGCAGCAAATGCAGGCAAACAAGTGAGATCCCAACATGAGTGAACAGATCGAACAGGCGTTAGACAGAAAGTACGAAGCAGGTTTCTACTCTGAAATCGAATCGGAAACGTTTGAAAGCGGCCTGGACGAGTCGGTTATCCGCCGCATATCAGCAATGAAAAACGAGCCTGAATGGATGCTTGAATGGCGTTTGAAGTCTTATCATGCTTGGCTAGAAATGGAAGAGCCAGACTGGGCGCACGTCGACTATCCAAAAATTGACTATCAGGCCATTTCTTATTACTCGGCACCAAAGAGTATGAAAGACAAGCCTAAGTCTCTAGACGAAGTAGACCCAGAACTTCTTCGCACCTACGAAAAGCTTGGTATTCCGCTACATGAGCAGGAAATGTTGGCAGGTGTGGCGGTAGACGCAGTATTCGACTCGGTCTCTGTTGTGACCACGTTCCGTGAAAAGCTGGAAGAAGCGGGCGTTATCTTCTGTCCAATCTCTGAAGCGCTTCAGAAGTACCCTGACCTTGTTAAGAAATACATTGGCTCGGTAGTGCCGCGCACAGACAACTATTTTGCTGCACTGAACAGCGCTGTATTTACCGACGGTTCATTCGTTTATATTCCAAAAGGCACACGTTGTCCAATGGAGCTTTCTACCTATTTCCGTATTAACGAAATGAACACGGGTCAGTTCGAGCGTACCTTAATTGTTGCTGATGAAGGCAGCTACGTAAGTTACCTTGAAGGTTGTACAGCACCACAGCGTGATGAAAACCAGCTTCATGCGGCAGTGGTTGAGCTAGTGGCAATGGACGACGCGCAGATCAAGTACTCAACGGTACAAAACTGGTACCCGGGTGACGAAAACGGTAAAGGTGGTATCTACAACTTCGTAACTAAACGTGGTGTAGCGCATACCAATGCCAAAATTTCGTGGACACAGGTAGAAACGGGTTCTGCGGTTACGTGGAAATACCCTAGCTGTGTTCTTAAAGGCGATAACAGTGTAGGTGAGTTCTACTCAGTAGCGCTTACGCGAGGTCGTCAGCAAGCTGATACCGGTACTAAGATGATCCACGTGGGTAAAAATACCAAGTCGACCATTATCTCAAAAGGTATATCAGCGGGTAATAGTAACAACGCCTATCGCGGACTGGTTCAAATGGGGCCGCGCGCAGACGGCGCTCGTAATTTCACCGAGTGCGACTCGCTACTCATTGGTGACAAGTGTGGCGCACACACGTTCCCGTACATCGAAAGCCGTAACCCTTCAGCCATTGTTGAACACGAAGCAACAACATCGAAGGTGAGCGACGAACAATTATTCCTGTGTCAGCAACGTGGCTTAGACACAGAAAAGGCCGTTTCTATGATTGTTAACGGTTTCTGTAAAGAAGTATTCAAAGAGCTGCCTATGGAATTTGCCGTTGAAGCCAGCAAGCTGCTCGAAATTAGTCTTGAAGGTTCAGTGGGGTAATCAATGCTTAGTATCAATAATTTACATGCCAGCGTGGAAGAGAAAAACATCATTAAAGGTCTTAACCTTGAAGTTAAACCTGGTGAAGTACACGCTATCATGGGCCCCAACGGTGTAGGTAAAAGTACATTAGGTTACGTGCTATCTGGCCGCGACGGCTACGAAGTAAGCGAAGGCGAAGCCACGCTAAACGGTAAAGACCTGCTTGAGCTTGAAGTAGAAGAGCGCGCTCGTGAAGGCCTTTTCCTTGCTTTCCAATACCCGGTAGAAATTCCAGGTGTTAGCAACATGGAATTCATGAAAGAGTCGGTTAACGCTATGCGTGAACAACGTGGCGAAGAGCCGTTAAGCGCTGCGGAATTTTTAAAGAAAGCAAAAGAAGCGTGCAAACAAGTACAGCTTCCTTTGGATTTCTTAAAGCGTGGTGTTAACGAAGGTTTCTCTGGTGGTGAGAAAAAGCGTAACGAAATCATGCAAATGATTTTGCTAGAGCCAAAGCTTTGTATTCTTGATGAATCAGACTCTGGCCTTGACGTCGACGCACTACAAGTTGTTGCAGACGGTGTAAACAGCCAACGCGACGGTGAGCGCAGCTTCATCGTTGTTACTCACTATCAGCGCCTTCTAGACTACATTAAGCCTGATTTCGTACATATCCTTGCTGACGGCAAAATTGTGAAAAGCGGCGACGCGTCACTAGCGCTAGAAGTAGAGAAAAGCGGTTATGCTTTCTTGGGTAAGGGCTATGAGGAGGCTGAGGCATGAGTCAATGGCTAGACCAGGTCATTGATGCGGCGCAAATCTCCGATTATTTAGCGCCCGTGCGTCAACAGGCCTTAACACAGTTAAAAGCCGATGGCTGGCCCGCACGCCGTAACGAAAGCTGGCGGTTTACGCCACTTACGTCACTTGAAAAGCGTGATGCGAAGCAAGTCGTTCAGGCAGACAATTTGCCAGTACCGGCAATTGACAATTTAAATGCTATCGACCTTGTATTTATTGATGGTGTCTTGGTAACGCAGGTTAATACCCTAGACGTGCCAGCAGGCATGACCATTACATCACTAAACAGCGATGACGCGGCTACCCAGCAAGCCATTAGCAGCGTATACGGTCAGGTTAAGCCTACACGTCATATGTTTGGCCTAGTGAACGATGCATTATGCCAACACGGTATATTCATTCATGTAGAAGCTGGTGTGAAAATTGACACACCAGTTCGCATTGTGAATATGACATCACAAGATGTAGATGCCCACACGCGTGTAGTAGTAAAGCTAGCCGAAGGCGCAAGCGCCACGGTTATTGAGCAAGGCTTTGGTGATACCGAAAGCTTAACTACTGCTTTTGCTGAATATGACTTGGCCGACGATGCGCACCTTGAGCACTATCGTTTTGCTATGTTTACTGGTAAAGCAAAGCAGCTAGGTGGTAGCCACTTTAAGCTGCATAACCGCACCACGCTAAATAGCACTATGGTAGGTTACGGTAGTGAGCTTTCGCGTTTAGACGTAGATATTCATCACGCTGGCGAGTTTGCCGATGCGAAAATGAACGCCATTTATCTTCTGGCAGAAGGCGAGCTATTCGACCTTCACTCAACCATTGAGCACGCTATGCCAAATGGCACGACAGAAGAAAACGCGCGCGGTATCGTGGGTGATAAGGCGCGCGCTGTATTTAATGGTCGTATCCATATTCATCGCGATGCCCAAAAGACATTGGCTGAACTTAACAACCGCAACTTGTTGCTATCTCGCCGCGGTGTTATCAACACTAAGCCAGAGCTTGAGATTTATGCTGACGATGTAAAATGTGCCCACGGTGCAACGGTGGCAGAAATTGAAGAAGAGGCCTTGTATTACTTGCTAACTCGCGGTGTTTCTCGCAGCAAGGCACTAGTAATGCTTAACTTTGGCTTTATTCAAGAGCTTATTAACGACGTACCAAACACTGCTATACGTGAATGGCTAGCGCCAATTTTAAGTGAGCGATTCGCCCAAATGGAGGTGAAATGAGCTTAAACGTTGCAGCACTTCGTGCCCAGTTTCCCATTTTATCTAAAACGGTAGACGGCAAGCCGCTGGTATACCTTGATAACGCGGCTACCACACAAAAGCCTCAGGCTGTGATTGACGCATTAATGGACTTCTACACGGGTACGAATGCAAACGTGCACCGCGGTGCGCACCATTTATCTGATGAAGCCACGCGCCGCTATGAAAATGCACGAAGCAGCGTTGCGAGTTTTATCAACGCCAGTGCCCGCGAAGAGGTTATCTGGACTTCAGGTACCACAGAAGCCATTAATATTGTCGCTAATGGACTTGGTCAACTTCTCAATGAAGGTGACGAAGTGATGGTTACTGAACTTGAACACCACGCCAACTTAGTAACTTGGCAACAAGCATGTCGCCGCTCTGGCGCAACGCTAAACGTTGTGCCTATTTTTGATAGTGGTGAGCTTGATGTTGACGCTTTCGATAGACTGCTGTCTGACAATACCAAGATGGTGGCGTTCCCGCATGTATCTAATGCATTAGGTACGGTAAACCCTATTAAACAGCTTACTGAAAAAGCTAAAGCGGTTGGTGCTTGGGTGTTGGTTGATGGTGCTCAAGGTATTGCTCACGGTGGTGTTGACGTACAAGACATTGGCTGTGATTTTTATGCCTTCTCAGGGCACAAGCTCTTTGGCCCGACGGGTATTGGTTGCCTGTGGGGCAAAAAAGACGTGCTTGAGACATGGCCAGTATGGCAGGTAGGCGGCGAAATGATTAAAGACGTTACCTATCATGAAGCCACATGGGGTGCATTGCCAAACCGTCTAGAGGCTGGTACGCCAAATATTGCTGGAGCCATCGGCATGGGGGCGGCTGTAGATTGGTTTAGTGCACTTGATGTACAAGCGCTTCATGCACACGAGCAACAGCTACTTGCCTACGCGACCGAACAAGCACAGGCCCTCGAGGGAATGCGTATCATTGGTACTGCTCCAAACAAGGTTGGGGTACTAAGCTTTTTGCTCGACGGCGCGCACCCGGCAGATGTCGGTTTTATTCTTGACCGTCAGGGCGTGGCGATCCGCACAGGAGATAACTGCGCGCAGCCATTAATGAAGCGTTTTGGTATTCCGGGCACGGCGCGTGCGTCGTTCTCAATTTATAACACGCTTGAAGAAGTCGACAGCTTATTTGCTGCACTTAAGAAAGCAAAAATGATGTTGGCCTAAGGAGGCATTATGAGTGTTGAAACCTTTGTACCAAGTACAAAACTCATTTCGCTAACTGACAGTGCCGTTAAGCATTTCGAAAGTAAGCTTAAAGACAAGCCTGGTCAGTTAATTCGTTTATCGACAAAAGTAAGCGGCTGCACAGGTTACGCTTATGTACTTGATTTTGCAGACAGCGCAAAGGCAGATGATGAGATTATTGAGATTTCACCAATGCTTAATGTTGCGGTAGCATCAGACGCGACAGAGCTTTTACGTAATACAGAAATTGATTATGTAATGGAAGGCGTTAACGGCGTGATCAAATACAACAATCCTAACGTGGTTGACGAATGCGGTTGTGGCGAGAGCTTTAACGTAGGTTAATGGTTAACGCCAGCAATAAAATAGGCACTAAGTAGTATATGAAGCAAAAGATGGTGATTACTGAGCGTGACTGTAAAGCGCGCCTAGTACCCGCGGGTAACCCAACCGTTATTCCTGAAGGCGAGTTTGTGAATATCACGCAAGAGCTCGGTGGTAATTACACGGTTACGTGGCGTGGAAACATGTACCGTATTGATGGTACGGACGCGGGCGCCATTGGTCGCAAAGCTATGACGCTGAGCTTCGAAGCACCAGAAGATGGAAACATCAGCGAACAGCAGGTGTGGGATGCGTTAGAGACCATCTTTGACCCAGAAATCCCTATTAATTTGGTGTCTCTTGGCCTTATCTACAAGGTAGACATCGACCAAGCTTCAGGTGATGTGAACATTGATATGACGCTCACTGCACCTGGCTGCGGTATGGGGCCAGTACTTGTCGGTGACGTGGAATATCGCGTTGCTATGGTGCCTCACGTGAATAATGTGAATGTTGAGTTAGTCTTCGACCCAGCATGGTCACGCGAAATGATGAGTGAAGAGGCGCAGCTTGAAGCCGGACTGTTTTTCTAAGCTGTATTCTCACAACACTTTCAAATTACCTTTTGACATATTAAACGGAAATAACCATGCAATTACCTAGCAGTGATGAAATTATTGATGATTTAGCGTTCTTCGACGATTGGGAACAGCGTTATCAATACATTATCGACTTGGGTAAATCGATCCCTGGTTTATCTGAAGATGCAAAAACACCAGAGCGTTTAGTAAAAGGGTGTCAAAGCAGTGTGTGGCTTGTTGAATCTTACGATGGCAACAAAATTAACTTCGATGTCGACAGTGACGCCGTGATCGTTCAAGGTCTTTTGGCCCTCGTGTTGGCGGCCTACAACGATAAAACACCCAGCGATATCATTGCATTTGATATTGATGGTTACTTTGAAGCGTTGGATTTAGAGCGTCATATTACCCCCACACGAGGTAACGGTTTGCGTGCCATCGTGGGTAAAATTCAAGAGCTTGCAAAAGCCAACGCATAGGTTGTAAACACTGGTATTCGCCTGACAGGTATTTCTCATTAAGTGCCTGTCAGCGCAATGTAATGTGTACACTGTCATCATATTGTCATATATCATGCGCTACTCTAGCGCAAGCTTTGCCCGTAAAAACAATACTTTAAGTTTCATTTCACATAGGCTCTAGTCAAGCTGGTATTTATTGCCTATAATTCGCGACCAAAATTTTTAAAGATACATACTATTTGTTTGGAGAGAGAACATGGCTCTTGAGCGTACTTTTTCGATTATCAAGCCTGATGCGGTAGCTAAAAACGTTATCGGTGCAATTTACAACCGTTTCGAATCTGCAGGTCTTCGCATTGTGGCATCTAAGATGATCCACATGAGCAAAGAGCAAGCGGAAGGTTTCTATGCAGAACACAAAGAGCGTCCTTTCTTCGGTGCACTTGTAGACTTCATGACCTCTGGCCCAGTTATGGTTCAAGTACTAGAAGGCGAAAACGCTGTTCTAGCTAACCGTGAAATCATGGGCGCGACTAACCCAGCTGATGCAGCTGCAGGTACACTTCGCTCTGACTACGCAGCATCTATCGATGAAAACGCAGTTCACGGTTCTGACGCACCTGAGTCAGCAGCACGCGAAATCGCATACTTCTTCTCTGAAGAAGAAATCTGCCCACGTACTCGCTAAGATTACAGAAGCAGCAAAACGGGGCCTATAGGCCCCGTTTTTGTTTCTATTTAGGCATACTAAACTACGCTTTTCGCCCATAGCCAAACTTAACCTTTCTCTGCGTTAAATCGGCTTTTTCTCAAATCTCATTTGTGGTAAAATCCGCGCAAATTTTAATCAGCGCTTTTCATTTTCTTAAATGTCGCTCAAGACATAGTCGAATCGCTGTTTTTTACACCATATTCAGTAGTAAGAGGGGTATCCCTCGAAGGTAAAAGGGTCATCTTATTCATGGCAAAAACTAACTTATTAAACTTAAATCGCGAAGGCTTGCGCAATTTCTTTAAGGAAATGGGCGAGAAACCATTTCGTGCCGACCAGGTAATGAAGTGGATTTACCAGCACGGTATTAGCGATTTCGAGGAAATGAGTAACCTAAATAAAAACCTTCGCGCGATGCTCATTGAAAACTGCGAAATTAAAGCCCCTGAAATAGCGTACTTCCAAGAAGCGAGCGACGGTACTATTAAGTTTGCGCTTACCCTTGAAGGTGGTCAGGAAGTTGAATCTGTTTGGATCCCTGAAACAGACCGAGCAACGCTGTGCGTATCATCACAAGTTGGCTGTGCACTAGAGTGCACATTCTGCTCGACTGCGCAGCAAGGTTTTAACCGTAACCTAAGCGTTAGCGAAATTATTGGTCAGGTTTGGCGTGTTGCTACCTTCCTTGGATTATCAAAAGATTCTAGCAAACGCCCAATTACTAACGTAGTGATGATGGGCATGGGTGAGCCGTTGCTTAACCTTAAAAACGTAGTGCCGGCTATGGACATTATGTTAGACGACTTTGGCTTCGGATTGTCAAAACGCCGCGTTACATTAAGTACATCTGGTGTTGTGCCTGCACTTGATATGTTGGGCGACCAAATAGACGTGGCGCTAGCAATATCGCTGCATGCGCCAACTGACGAATTACGCAACGAAATTGTGCCTATTAACAAAAAATACAACATCGAAGCATTCTTGGCTGGTGTGCGTCGCTATCTGGCGAAGTCAAAAGCAAACCAAGGTCGTGTTACTGTTGAGTACGTTATGTTGTCAAACATCAATGACAGCACAGAACAAGCGCATCAATTAGCAAAAGTATTAAAAGACACACCAAGTAAAATAAACTTAATACCTTTTAACCCATACCCGGGTTCACCCTACACTTGCTCGAGCAATTCACGCATCGATAGATTTGCAAAAGTGCTTATGGAATATGGGTTTACTACAGTTGTGCGTAAGACGCGCGGTGATGATATTGACGCCGCGTGCGGCCAATTAGTTGGCGATGTTGTCGACAGAACAAAAAGATTATTAAAAAAACAGATGAAGGGCGAAGCAATTTCGGTAAAAATAGCCCAATAATCATTAAGATAATAGGGTAAGACTATGCTAGCAGGATTGCGATTTGGGCTTAAGAAAACGGTGCTCGGCACTGCACTAGTAGCGGTATTAGCCACTACAGGATGTGTCAGCAACGACCCGTCAGGGGCTTATGGCGGAAACTTTAACCGGGAAGAAGCAGCCAAAACACGCATGTCGCTAGGTCTTACCTATCTGCAAAATAACAATTATTCCCAAGCAAAGAAAAACCTCGACAAAGCTTTAGAGTTTAATCCGCGTTCTGCTGACGTTCAGTATGCCATGGCGTATTACTATCAATTAGTAGGCGATAATCAGCGTGCTGAAACATACTACGAAGCGGCGATTGATTTATCGCCCAACAATGGCGATATCGCCAATAGCTATGGGGCGTTTAAATGTCAGAATGGTCAATATGAGCAGGCTAAAGCTTACTTTTTTGATGCCATTAACAATCGTCTCTATTCTAATGCCGCTCAAACCTATGAAAATTTGGCCCTGTGCGCGCAAAGTCAGGGGAAATTAGAAGAGGCAATTGGGTATTTTAATGAGGCGCTTAAACATCAACCCGCAAGAGGAAAAAGTCTTTTTCTCCTTACCGAGCTTTACGTAGTATCAGAGCAGTGGGAGCTCGCAAAAACAACCTTAAACAAATATGAGAGAGTGGCGAGAGTAACGCCAGATTCTTTATGGCTTGCTTATGAGATTGCCAAAGGGCAGGGGGATCTTGAAACGGCTAAAGGCTATGGAGACATGCTGAAGTCGGTTTATCCTGATAACCCGCTGACCAAGCGTTACGTAGATGAAAGTCAATCTTTGCAGCGTCAAGTGGTAAAAACGGTCAAAACAAGTAACGCTACAACTCCTGCACCGCGTGGTGAAAGTGTTGTTAGAGAGCCAGAAGTGAGCAATACCGAGACGGCGTTTTCAGATACACAGGCTCAAGCGGTAAGTTCAGCGAATTCAAAAGAAGATCAAAATACTGAATTATCTGAACAAACAGTTAAAATCCATGTAGTAAAACCGGGCGAAAACTTATATCGTATTTCTCTATTACACAATATCAAGATGGCTACACTGCGAGAGTGGAATAATTTAGACAATACTGGCGCTATTATTGCTGGTCAGTCGATTTGGTTAGTACCACCAGATATGCAGGAGGAATAAGGGTTAATGGTGTCAGAAGAAAACGCGAACCAAGACGTAAATTCGCAACAACAAGAAAGTACGCCAAGTCCAGGTGCCATGCTGAAAGCTCAACGTGAAGCGCTCGGCCTTACACAACAGGATATTGCTGATAAACTTTTCTTAAAAGCGCATCAAATCAATGATTTGGAGTGCGATGTTATTGACGAGAAATCATCTGTAACCTTCACGAAAGGCTATGTAAGAAATTACGCGAAACAACTCAACATGAATGCTCAAGAGGTTATTGAGGCTTTTGAGCGTTTTCATAACCAAACGTCTGTGCCTTCATCAGAAAAACTACAAAGTTTTTCAAAGCGTGTCGCAAAACAGACACACGATGACCGCTGGATGATGGTTACCTACATTATTCTTTTGCTCATTATCGCAGGTGTTGTTGCCTGGTGGTATCAGCAACCCAGTGATGAAGCCGTTTCCGATGTGTCTCTTACCGAAGCAGTAAAACGAGAAGCGAGCAATACACCTATCCCATCGAGCACTGAAGATGCAAGTCAGGTGACCTTGCCGGAGGACGAAGCTCCTATCCCTTCTGAGTCTTATGAGAGTGATGACACTGCAACTGAACGGGATGTGTTGAGTACTGATACTCTGATAGAGCCGTCTAGCTTAGAAGAGAGCGGATTTACCCAAGATGGTGATTTAGCAGACGGTGCAATATCTGCCCCGGATACCGACGTTAATGAAAGTAATAACCTTACACAGCTAATCGCAGAGGACGATTCGCCTCAGCTGCCTGATCTTACTCAAGACAATAATGCAGCTGCGATTTCCATGGCGTTCACATTTGATGATGATTGCTGGGTAAATATCAAAGACGCTTCAGGCGAAGCAATTGCCTATGGCGTGAAGCAAAAAGGTCGAGTAATGGAGATTCAAGGCGTACCTCCTGTTGAAGTTACGCTCGGTGCACCGGATAATGTGCGTATATCGGTAAATGGCGAGCCTGTTGATATTTCTTCTTACCAAAATGGTAGAACAGCTCGCTTTACACTTCCTATGTAGGTAATTAGATGTTTTCAGAAAGTCCCATTAAGCGCAGAAAGTCCACGCGCATTAATGTAGGTAATGTGCCTATTGGTGATGGTGCGCCCATTGCCGTTCAATCAATGACAAATACACGTACCACTGACGTGGCTGCTACTGTAGACCAAATCAATCGCATTGTTGCGGTTGGCGGTGAAATAGTGCGTGTTTCAGTGCCTACCATGGAAGCGGCAGAAGCGTTTAAGGAAATAAAAAAGCAAGTAAGCGTGCCGCTGGTTGCAGATATTCATTTTGACTATCGCATTGCATTGAAGGTAGCTGAATATGGCGTAGATTGCCTACGTATAAACCCTGGAAATATTGGCAACATGGAGCGTGTTCGCTCTGTGGTAGATTGTGCGAAAGATAAAAATATCCCTATTCGAATCGGCGTAAACGGCGGTTCGCTCGAGAAAGACTTACAAGAAAAGTACGGTGAACCGACACCGGAAGCCTTAGTTGAGTCGGCAATGCGCCACGTCGATATCCTAGATAAGCTTAACTTCGATCAGTTTAAAGTCAGTGTAAAAGCGTCAGATGTGTTTTTGGCAGTCGGTGCTTACCGTTTGCTTGCACAACAAATCGACCAGCCACTGCACCTTGGTATAACCGAGGCTAGGTGGGCAGCGAGCAGGTGCTGTGAAAAGTGCGGTTGGTTTAGGAATGCTGTTAGCTGAAGGTATTGGCGATACATTACGCGTATCGCTTGCTGCCGACCCAGTAGAAGAAATTAAAGTAGGGTTTGATATCTTAAAGTCGCTGCGTATTCGCTCTCGCGGTATCAACTTTATTGCTTGTCCTAGTTGTTCGCGCCAAGAGTTCGATGTTATCGGCACTGTCAACGCGCTAGAGCAGCGTTTAGAAGATATACTGACACCAATGGATGTATCTATTATTGGGTGTGTGGTTAATGGGCCTGGCGAGGCTGAGGTTTCTGACCTAGGTCTTACTGGCGCGCGCAATATGAGCGGTCTCTACGAAGATGGTAAACGCGTAAAAGAACGCCTTGCTAACGATGATCTAGTGGACAAATTGGAAGCTAAGATCCGAGCAAAAGCCGCCCGAATGAGCGAAGAAAACAAGATACAGGTTTCGGTTAAAGACTGAGTCAGTTTTTGTTCATTGTTGTTTACTTCCAAAGCCCCTATAATGCGGGGCTTTTCACTATATAGCAGTATGAGAATTACACGTGGCTAAGACTATTCAGGCAATTCGAGGCATGAATGACTGCCTACCGGAGATTTCCGGTACATGGCAAAAAGTAGAATCTGTACTTCGTCAAGTAGTGGCGAGTTACGGCTACCAAGAAATACGTACCCCTATTGTTGAAAGCACAGACCTTTTTAAGCGTTCTATCGGCGAAGTAACCGATATTGTCGAAAAAGAGATGTATACCTTTGAAGACAGAAATGGCGATAGCCTAACGTTACGTCCAGAAGGCACAGCAAGCTGCGTGCGTGCGGGTAATGAGCACGGCCTGCTTTACAATCAACAACAGCGCTTGTGGTATATGGGGCCAATGTTTCGTCATGAGCGTCCACAAAAAGGCCGTTACCGCCAGTTCCATCAATTTGGTGTGGAAACTTATGGCATGGACGGGCCAGATATTGATTTAGAAGTCATTCTACTTAGCGCTCGTTTTTGGAAAGCGTTCGGCATTGAAAAGCACGTTAAGCTACAAATTAACACACTTGGTTCGAATGAAGCGCGTGCCGCGTACAGAGACACGCTAGTTGAATTTCTAAAAGCACGAGCAGATCAATTAGATGAAGATTCACTTCGTCGTTTAGAAACTAATCCATTACGCGTATTAGACAGCAAGAACCCTGATGTACAGGCGGCCATTGCTGACGCGCCATCACTGATAGACCATCTTGATGAAGAGTCGAAATCACACTTTGAGACACTGTGCGAAAGACTTAAACAGGCAGGTATTGAATTTGAGATAAATCCTCGACTGGTACGTGGCCTAGATTACTACAACCGCACAGTGTTTGAATGGGTAACTGATAGTTTAGGCGCCCAAGGTACAGTTTGTGCGGGTGGTCGTTATGACGGCCTCGTTGAACAGCTTGGTGGAAAGGCTACTCCGGCAGTAGGCTTTGCCATGGGTATCGAACGTTTGGTACTGTTACTGACCACATTGACTGATGAAGGTCAGGACACCAGTTTTGCAGATATCTACGTAACGGCCATGGGAGATGATGCCCAGTCGTATGCCATTGAAGTATCTGAGCACCTTCGTAATGCATTGCCAACAGTGCGCATAATGATGCACTGCGGCGGTGGGAACTTTAAGAAACAACTTAAGCGTGCGGATAAAGCCAGCGCTCGTCTAGCGCTACTACTAGGCTCAGACGAAATGCAGTCACGTATGGTGGGCATAAAACCACTTCGCGATGGACAAGAGCAGATAACCGCAAGCTTCGACACGTTAGTAGAAAAAGTGTCAGAGATGCTAAGCGCGTAATATAAAGAGGACATCATGGAACAGTTCGCAACAGAAGAACAACAAGTAGAAGCGATTAAACGTTTTTGGAAAGAGCACGGCACGGCTATTATCGTTGGCGCTCTGCTAGGGTTAGGCGGCCTGTATGGCTGGAGAGCATATTCAGAGTCGCAGATTGAAAGCAAAGAAGCGGCGTCGGTTGCCTATCAAGATGCGGTTGAGACCTTCGGCACAGAGGGCAGCGAAGCGAAGGTTAAAGCATTTATCGAAGACAACAAAGATAGCGGTTATGCAAGTGTGGCGAGCCTGTTGGCTGCAAAGCAAGCGGTTGATTCTGGCGACCTAGACAGCGCGGCATCACATTTGAATAGCGTTGTTACATTTGCCGATAGCGAAGAGTTAAAAGCGTTAGCTTCCCTAAGACTTGCTCGTGTGCAAATTGAAATGAACCAGCTGGACGCAGCGTTGTCTACGCTTAGCAACGTAACAAACGACGCATTTTCATCGGAAGCTTCTGAATTGAAAGGCGATGTATATCAAAAACAAAATAAGTTTGACGATGCTCGCTTGGCTTACTCTAGTGCGTTAGAAAAGAATGCCAATAATCCGCTTTTACAGATGAAGCTTGATAATCTCTCTGTGGCTGCTGCCAATTAATAAGCGGGCCGATAGGCTGGTATAAAAAATAAAGAGGTACGCAATTTGTTTCACAAGACGTGTGGCCGAAAAGGTCGTTTTGCTCGCACGGTAGGAATGGCACTCGCCGTGTCTATGACTATGTCAGGCTGTACTACCATCTCAGATTGGTTTGCCGACGAAGAAGAGTTGGAAATACGAAGACTTAAGCCTATTGAGGCCGAGTTCGAGCCCAAAATAAACTGGGAACGAGATATTGGTGATGGTGTAGAGCACTTTTTCTCTCGCTTACGCCCTGTATATGCGTACGACAAACTTTATGCGGCTGACCGCCACGGTGCCGTAGTTGCTATGGAGCCGGATACAGGAAAAGTCATTTGGCAAAAGAATTTTGCGACCTTCAAAAGCGAAGGCATGATGAGCTCGGTGACCAATTTATGGCAAAGCGGTGAAACTGCGCGTATTGGCGGAATTACGGTAGCCGATAAACTGGTTTTTATTGGCACTGAAAACGGCTATGTTGCTGCGCTTGATGCCGAAACGGGTGAACTCTCATGGGACGCGACGGTACCGGGTGAAGTGCTTGCAGCACCTGCCGTTGACGAAGGCATTTTGGTAGTAAACACCGGTGCGGGAAGCTTGTTTGGATTTAGTACCCGTAGCGGCGAGCAAATGTGGCGTCATGAAGGCGACACACCGCCATTAACACTACGCGGTATTTCAGGCCCAATTGCGTCAAACGGCGGAGCCATTGTTGGTACCCCGACAGGCAAAATTCAGGTTAATTTGATTGATTCTGGCGTTCTTGCTTGGGAGACGGCGATTGCCACGCCAACAGGTGCAACCGAGCTAGAGCGTATTGTTGATATTGATACAACGCCTATTTTATATGGCGGCACCATTTATACCGTATCGTACAATGGTACGTTAGCGGCAGTTGAATTGCGCTCTGGCCGCGTAATTTGGAAGCGTGAATATGCGTCTTTTAGAAACCTCACTTTGGACGGCAACAAATTGTTTGTTGTCGACAACAATTCTAATGTGTACGCACTTGATAGACGAAATGGCGTTGAGCTATGGTCACAAGGTGGTTTAAAGTCTCGTTCTTTGACCGCGGCAACACCTGTAGGTGAGCATGTGGTTGTTGGTGACAACTGGGGCTTCTTACACTGGATTGAAAAAGACGGCGGTAAAATCGTTGCTCGACTAGATGTCGGTGGCGATGACGAAGATGACGCTATTTTCGCAGCGCCACTTAACGTCAATAATAATGTTATAGCAGTGACGCGAACAGGAACGGTTGCTTCGGTAAGCATTCCACAATAATAGTTACACTGATACAAAGCGGCGATGTAGTGCTAGCACTATGTCGCCGTTTTTCGTTTTTGGTAAGACAATAATGTTGCGGTATATCCCGTACTTTTATGCCGATTGGTATTAGAAAGTGAACAGGGTATAATGCAGCCTTTCAAAAATCTGCACATTATGACACCGATAAGCGCAGTGCTAGTTTCGGTTTTTTAGTGCTTTTGCTCTCATGACCCTTAGGATCTGATAAATGTTACCCGTTGTTGCTCTGGTAGGCCGCCCAAACGTTGGCAAGTCGACCTTGTTTAATCGTCTTACAAACACCCGTGATGCGTTAGTTGCAGACTACCCGGGGTTGACGCGTGACCGTAAGTACGGTCAAGCGAAGTTTGATAAGCGCCAATTCATCGTTGTGGATACCGGGGGTATCACGGGGGACGAAGAAGGTATTGATGCTGAAATGGCGCAACAGTCATTGTTGGCTATTGAAGAAGCCGATGTCGTTATGTTTCTGGTTGATGCAAGAGCAGGCTTATTGCCTGCAGATCAGGGGATTGCTGACCACTTACGCCGCATAAACAAGAAGGTATTTGTTGTTGCAAACAAAGTCGATGGTATTGACGGTGATAGTGAAAGTGCAGAGTTTTACTCACTTGGTTTAGGTGATATTAAACAAATCGCCGCTGCGCATGGTCGCGGTGTAAGCCAGCTTCTGCAAGATGCTTTAGCGCCCCTAGAAGCTGAATTCCCTGATATGGAAGTGGTTGAAGAAGAACCACAAGAAAGTGAAGATGCTGAAAGTCAACGTCAGCGACTGCAAGAACTACCGATAAAGCTCGCAATAGTAGGTAAGCCAAACGTGGGTAAGTCCACGTTGACTAATCGCATTCTTGGTGAAGAGCGCGTAGTGGTTTATGACATGCCGGGCACAACCCGAGACAGCGTGTATATTCCAATGGAACGTGACGATAGGGAATACATCCTCATTGATACAGCTGGTGTTCGTAAACGCAAGAAAATTAATGAAGCCGTGGAAAAGTTCTCTATTGTAAAAACATTGCAGGCTATTGAAGAAGCTAACGTTGTACTGTTAGTGATTGATGCAAGAGAGGGGATAACAGATCAAGATTTAAGCCTGCTAGGTTTTGTTCTTAACTCTGGCCGTTCGCTGGTTGTTGCAGTAAACAAATGGGATGGCTTAAATAACGACGTGAAAGATGAAATTAAGCGCGAGATGGACAGACGCCTTGGCTTTATTGATTTTGCACGTATTCACTTTATTTCCGCATTGCACGGTTCTGGCGTTGGTAATTTATTTGAATCAGTTCAAGAAGCTTATAACAGTGCTACTAAGCGCATTAATACCGCATTACTTACTCAAATTATGGAAATGGCGCAAGACGATCATCAGCCTCCTTTGGTGAGAGGGCGACGCGTTAAAATGAAGTATGCACACGCAGGTGGATATAACCCTCCTGTCATTGTTATCCACGGGAATCAGGTAGACGACCTTCCTAGCTCATATAAACGCTTTTTAATGAATTATTTTAGAAAAGCATTAGAGATTATGGGAACACCTATTAAGATAGAGTTCAGAGAGGGTAACAACCCATTTGAAGGTAAAAAGAATAACCTTACGTTAGCGCAGCAGCGCAAACGCCGTCGTATGATGTCTTATTATAAAGATAAAAAATAACCACATTCATCGTTGTTTCATTGCGCTTGTAGCGCTTTGAAATCACCTGACTGTGTCTTTTAAAAGCCGCGTTAGCGGCTTTTTTACATTTGGCGGCATACTTTTTGTCTAACAACTCGCGCACCTTCTTTAATCCAAACTAAGGAGCGCGAGAAAGTGATATTTACAACGCTTTGTAACTATTGTTCCGCAAATATTCTTAATCTTGATGTAAAGCTCATAAAGGTATGCAAGCTAAGTAGTTGTCGGCCCATAACTTATTGATAATAAATGGATAATGCCTAGTACTCTCGTTTGTGCACTGTTTTTGCATCGTTCTTACTTTAGCTACAACGTGCTGCAGAATTTTAAGGGTGTAGCGTGATATCGAATTGGCATTAGTTGCAAAATAGTGAGTCATTTCGCGTTTTGGCAATTTTTGTGAGTGCAAGTAACAGCAGTGTTGCCTATGCATTGTATGCAAAAAGCGACACCGCCTTTTTTAAAATAAGACATTGGTGCATGTTTCATTGGAAATTAAATGTCGCCGCGTTTAGCGACATTGCCC
The DNA here is from genome assembly GCF_036870955.2 of Alteromonas gracilis. Lineage (GTDB taxonomy): Bacteria > Pseudomonadota > Gammaproteobacteria > Enterobacterales > Alteromonadaceae > Alteromonas > Alteromonas gracilis_A. Next base: position 3,017,876 of record NZ_CP145482.2, on the reverse strand, counting down.
TTCGAGTCTCATGGACGTTTCATTTCTAAAGTTAGATTTAGGAAAAACACAGTAAGGATTAATATGTCAGTGAACAAAAATGAAGAAGTCAGTGCTTCACTACAGAAAAACCAAGTATACAATTGGTTTGATAGGTACAAGACAACAGAAGAAAACCGCGTATATACATTGACCCATAACGCTTACACAAAACCAAGTTTGGTAAAGCGTTTCATCAAACTAAGAGGTGCTCTGTAAATATCAATTCCCGCTAGTTAATAGATTCCGAGAGCATAGCGCGGATATTTTTCATTAAAGCAGACTCTTTAGGTACTTGAACATGAGCAAGTAATTCATTAACCAAGGGGTCTGAAAAGTCAGTGGGGAACGTGGTCGCAACTTTGACAATCTTGTCTTCTTGACGGAAGACATACGTTGATGCGTAGATTGTCGGCGTTGTATCTGATTCAGCTTTAAGACCGAGTCGCCAACCTTGAATGGCAGGGTTAACGGTATAAGGTGAGGCAGGAGCAGGAAGGCTAAGCGTGAGTTGTTGGGCTTGAGCGACAGAATTGGCTTTTTCCAAGTCCTCATTGAGCTGTTTGTTTAAGAGTACGTTATCAGCAGTTTCTAGTGATCCCAAAATTGGATAAACAGTCACATCTACTAATGCATCCTCATATGCAGGGTGCGTATAGCGCGTAATGGCACCGTTAAATGGGTCAGAATATAATTGCGTATCCAGTTTAGTAAACTCGCCGATACTGTCTGGAACCGTCAGGCTATTTTCATAATTACTTGCTTCTAGCGCTGAATAAAGATATCGACTAGAAAACACATTCTGCTGTTTGATGTGCGTTACCCATTTGGCTACCAAAGTGTCTATAATTTTGCTTTGAGAAGGTGTCTGTTGCCATTCGGTAAAGGTCGCACTATCAATTTCAATACCGCGCCATTGAAGCGTAAATTCAACAAACTGGGCATTACCATGACTTGTGGTCGTTCCCAAGTTGGCAATTAGCACTTCGTAGTCACTTCCTTCATTAAACGGGGCGAGCGAAGAAAATAGTTGAGTGGCTTGAATAGCATTAACAAAAGCTGCGGGTGCGATAGCATCTTCGATGCAATTTTGTTTTTGAGCTTCAGCCTCGCATAGTGCGTTTAAGGCGTCACTTGGGTAAGTTGAAAATATAGATACCGGATTTTGAATGCTAACCGCGTAGGCACTATTAACAATCTGACTCATTGTCATTGCACATGTAGTACCGAGATATAATGCCTTACGTATGGTTTTCAAAAGCGATTTGCCAGCAAAAGTGCCAGCGCACTGCCTGTGAAAAGCGAAGACTTGTTTGTATGTGCGCAATGACATTGTGGTCGTAGCATTCCTATTGCCGATTAATTTTTACTACTTTACTGGTTATTTCGCCATCAGTCACTCGTGTTTTCACTTCATCACCAATTTCGACATCATCAACATGGTTAACTGTGCTGTTTTCTTTCATGGTAATGGAGTAGCCGCGTGCCAAAGTTGAAAGTGGACTCACAGATTGTAAGAGTGATACATGACCGCCGAGTTCACTTTTTTTGTTCTTTAAATATGTGTGCATTGCATGTGAAAGGCGCTTGTTCAGCGTCGCTACGTTATCTTTCACTCGCGCTACTTTTGTCACCTAAGTGAATATTGCGCTAGTGTCGCTTTTTGTGAATTCAGCTGTTTCTCAGCTTTTGACAAATCGCGCTGTATTTGATGAGTTAGCCTTAAGTGAAGCCGGTCCAAGCTTTGCCATTGTGCTTGAATCTTGCTTTCGGGATGGAGCGCGTCAAGTCGTTGCTTTTTTAAAATGAGTTGTTGTTTACTCGCTGACAAATAATGCGACATGGCGCGCGATAAACGCTGCCGTTGTTGCGCGATAAAGGCTACCAGTGCTGTTGAATCTTGGCTAAGTATCTCAGCAGCAGCTGACGGGGTGGGGGCTCGCATATCAGCGACAAAATCTGAGATAGTAAAGTCTACTTCGTGTCCCACTGCACTGATAACCGGTAATGCGCTTGTTGACACCGTTCGTGCTAGCTGCTCGTCGTTAAAGCACCAAAGATCTTCAAGAGAGCCGCCACCACGCGTGAGCAAGATAACGTCAACCTCATTGCGCTGGTTTGCAGTTTGTAGTGCATGAATAAGCTGTGTCGGTGCAGTATCACCTTGGACCATTGATGGATAGACAATGACTTCCGTCTGCGGGCTTCGACGTTTTAAAACGCTTAGCACATCGTGAAGGGCAGCGCCGCTAGAAGATGTAATGACACCAATTCGATGTATTTTTTCTGGAAGCGGGCGCTTGCGAGCGGCATCAAATAAGCCTTCATTATTTAATTTAAATTTTAGCGCTTCAAAGGCTTGTTTTAACGCACCTTCGCCATCGCTTTCCATGTGCTCAACCACAAGCTGATAGTCACCGCGTGCCTCATATAAGCCGACAGAGGCGCGGACTAATATTTTGTCACCTTCTTTCGGGCGAATACGCACATTGCGATTAGCGCCTTTAAACATTGCTGCGCGAACTTGCGCTTTATTATCTTTAAGCGTGAAGTACCAATGCCCCGACGCTGCGGCAACAAAATTGGAAATTTCTGCCGATAGCCAGATAAGGCCAATTTCACCTTCTAGTACGGTTCTGGCTAAGCGATTTAGCTTAGTAACTGTTAAAATTTGTCGAGAGGTAGATGGCGAATTTGTAAACATAAAAAAAATCACTGGGTTTAATACATTTAGAGTTTACCTGAAAACTAAAAAACACTACAATTGCGCCGCAATTAACCCTCAACTGAATAGGTGTTGTTGCATGCTACGTATCATCCAAGAAGCCCTGACGTTCGACGATGTGTTGCTGGTTCCCGGCCACTCGACCGTCCTCCCTCACACTGCCAACTTACAAACACGCCTTACGCGTGGCGTAACGTTAAATATTCCAATGGTGTCTGCAGCCATGGACACGGTTTCTGAAGCCCGCCTAGCAATCGCGCTAGCGCAAGAGGGTGGTATTGGTTTTATTCATAAAAACATGAAGCCAGAAGAGCAAGCTAAGCACGTACGTGAAGTTAAAAAGTACGAAAGTGGTGTGGTGTCTGACCCTGTAACGGTATCAAAAGACGCAACTATTGGTGAAGTCATTGCACTTTCCAAGCGCCTTGGTTACTCAGGTTTCCCTGTAACTGATGAAGATAATAATCTTATCGGTATTGTGACAGGTCGTGATCTACGCTTTGAAAAACGTCTTGAATTGCCAATTAGCAACGTGATGATAGGTAAGGATGATTTGGTTACCGTTAAAGAAGGCGCAAGCTCTGATGTTGTACTAGACCTTATGCATGAGCACCGCATTGAAAAAATTCTTGTGGTTGACGATGCATTCAAGCTTACAGGCCTTATCACCGTTAAAGATTTCCAGAAAGCTGAAAATAAACCTAACGCATGTAAAGATTCGCTAGGTCGTCTTCGCGTGGGTGCAGCAGTAAGTGTTGGCCCAGGTACTGACGAGCGTATCGCGCTATTGGTAGATGCAGGTGTTGATGTATTGCTTATCGATACATCACATGGTCACTCACAAGGTGTTATCGACCGTGTTAAGAAAGTGCGAGCTGACTATCCAGATGTACAAATTATTGCAGGTAACGTGGCAACAGGTGACGGTGCAAAAGCGCTGGCTGATGCAGGTGTAGATGCAGTTAAAGTAGGTATTGGCCCTGGTTCAATTTGTACTACACGTATTGTTACAGGCTGTGGTGTGCCACAAATTACTGCAGTGTCAGACGCTGTTGAAGCGCTTAAAGATACTGATATTCCTGTCATTGCAGACGGCGGTATTCGTTTCTCAGGTGACATCGCTAAAGCACTTGCCGCTGGTGCAAGCTGCGTAATGGTGGGCAGCATGTTAGCTCGGTACAGAAGAAGCGCCAGGTGAAGTGGAGCTTTTCCAAGGTCGTTATTACAAGTCTTACCGCGGTATGGGCTCACTCGGTGCAATGGATCAAAGTCACGGTTCATCTGACCGTTATTTCCAAGAATCTGACAACGCGGAGAAATTAGTACCTGAAGGTATTGAAGGACGCGTTGCATATAAAGGCCCAATTGCGAACATCATTCATCAACAAATGGGCGGCTTGCGCTCGGCGATGGGCTTAACGGGTTGCGCAACAATTGAAGAGCTTAACACTAAAGCACAGTTTGTACGTGTAACGGCAGCTAAGCATGGGCGAGAGTCACGTGCACGATGTAAGCATTACCAAAGAAGCGCCAAACTACCGCTTAGGTTAAGGCGAGTTACCGCTCAGCGTGGTCAAAGTGTTTGACACAACCACGCTGTAAACCCATCCATGGGAGCTTGGCCTCGGCATCCATGCCTCGGACAGGTTGTTTACAAACACTTTGCCCACGCTAACTTGCGACTCGTTGCTTAGTGATTGGAAAAAGAAAAAGGCTTTTTATGAGTTTAAACATACACGCTCAACGCATACTTATTTTGGATTTTGGCTCGCAATACACACAGTTGATAGCACGTCGTGTTCGCGAAATCGGTGTTTACTGTGAGCTTTGGGCTTGGGATGTGACCGAAGAGCAAATCCGTGAATTTAATCCGCAAGGCATTATTTTGTCAGGTGGCCCTGAGTCAGTGACTGAAGCAGGCTCTCCGCGTGCGCCGCAATACGTTTTCGAAGCGGGCGTACCCGTGCTAGGTGTGTGCTATGGCATGCAAACCATGGCTGAACAATTAGGCGGGGCAGTACAGGGTTCTGACAAGCGTGAGTTTGGTTATGCGCAAGTTGAAGTTATCAAGCCAAGCCCGCTTTTAGACAAAATTGAAGACGCCATTAGTGACAATGGTTCAGCATTACTTGATGTGTGGATGAGCCATGGCGATAAAGTAGCGTCTATACCAGCTGGTTTTGAAACTGTTGCACAAACACCATCGTGCCCGCACGCGGCAATGTATAACGAAGAGAAACAGTTCTACGGCGTACAATTCCACCCTGAAGTAACACATACACGCCAAGGTATGCGCTTACTTACCCATTTCATTATGGATATCTGTAAGTGCGAGAAGCTTTGGACCGCTGGCGCAATTATTGATGATGCTATTGAACGCATTAAAGAAAAAGTGGGTGATGAAGAAGTTATTCTTGGCCTTTCTGGTGGTGTTGATTCATCAGTTACCGCTATGCTTCTTCACCGTGCAATCGGCAAAAATCTGACGTGTGTTTTCGTCGATAACGGTCTATTGCGTTTAAATGAAGCTGACCAAGTAATGGAAATGTTCGGCGACCATTTCGGACTTAACATTATTCGCGTTGATGCTGAGGATAGATTCCTTGAGCGTCTTAAAGGCATTGAAGACCCTGAACTTAAGCGCAAAGCCATTGGCAATGAGTTTGTTCGTGTATTCGATGAAGAAGCTGGTAAGCGTGAGAACGCAAAATGGCTAGCGCAAGGTACGATCTACCCTGATGTGATTGAGTCTGCCGGTTCTGCAACGGGCAAAGCGCATGTCATTAAGTCGCACCACAACGTAGGCGGCCTTCCAGAAGATATGGAACTAGGTCTTGTTGAGCCACTGCGTGAACTATTTAAAGACGAAGTACGCAAAATTGGTCTCGAGCTAGGTTTGCCGTATGACATGCTTTACCGTCACCCGTTCCCTGGTCCAGGTCTTGGTGTTCGCGTACTCGGCGAAATAAAGAAAGACTATTGCGATTTACTACGTCGTGCTGACGCTATCTTTATTGAAGAGCTTTACGCAGCTGACCTTTATCAGAAAGTAAGTCAGGCATTTACTGTGTTCCTACCAGTACGTTCGGTAGGCGTAATGGGGGATGCGCGTAAATACGATTGGGTAGTGAGTCTACGAGCTGTTGAAACCATCGACTTTATGACGGCACATTGGGCCCACTTGCCATACGATTTCTTGGGCAAAGTGTCTAACCGTATCATCAACGAAATCGACGGCATTAGCCGCGTGGTTTACGATATTTCTGGTAAGCCGTCGGCGACTATCGAATGGGAATAATAGGTGTTACACCACTATTCTTTCTCTTTCCCCAAATAGGGTGACAGCGCAAAGGCCAGCACAAGTTGTTGGCCTTTTTTGTCTTCCCTGACCCATAACTTATTCTCACTCTTAGACAGCAAGTCAAATCTCTATCTCCTGCGACAATATTGTAGTTAATTGACTTTCTTAAAAATTCTTTTGCACGTTTTTTGAACTGGACTATTCTTTTTTTAGTGATTGTAAAAATTAAACTTAAGAAGAATTGACAGGATGTTTTTGAAGCAAAACATGGCAAGTTGGCAGTTTAAGCTTTACCTCGTTGGCGCAGTTCCGATCTTGGTCTGCTTGTCTATTGTTGTACTAGCATCTAATACACTTTTCTCGCAAAGCGAGTCTCTTCAAAACGCGATTGACGACTTAAAAAGCCGTCAAGATATGTCGCTTTCATTCATGGTGGCAAATCTAGCACTAAATGCAGAAGTAAAATCATTGATTGCGGCATCGTCGAAAGAAGACATCAGAGAAAGTGCAATTGCGACAATAAAAGCGACCTCTACGGTAGAGGAAGAGCTAACAAAATTGAACGCAACGCTTAGCGGCGAGCCTAGCCTAATCGATATGCGAAGGCTGTTCGATGAGATTAAACCTAAGCAAATGCAAGTCATTGGTAAAGCAAAGCGAAATCAAGATGCGGAAGCAATGGTAATTGCCAAAGAAATGAAGCCACTCATTTCAGAACTAGAAAAAATTAGTCTTGATTTAGTAAAGCGAGAATCAGAGCAGCTTACTCAGTTAAAAGAAGCCAATGCTTCTCAGAACACTCGTCTAGTTTATACCTTAATAATATTTTCTTGCGTAGGGGGGCTATATCGCTAGGAATAGCGCTCTATTTTGGTAAGACGTTAAAAAACAGACTCAATCATGTCCGAGTTGTCCTTAGCAAAGTAAGTGAGGGCGATTTAACAAGTAGAGTTGAAAAACGCAGTAAATGCGAAATTGGTGAAGTTAATGACTCGATCTCAATCACAATAGCCAAACTAGAAAAAACAGTACATCAAATATCTGACAGGGCATCGAGTCTATATAGGAATGCTGAAGTTGTAAAAGAAGCGACAGAGCAATCAATAGATAACGTAAAGGCTCTCACTACTACTTATGAACGTATAGATGAAAGCGCCAAAACCAACATAGACATCAGTGAACAAACCGCACAACAGTTGCACATTGCACAAACTAAAAGTTCAGAAGCAAGTGCGACAGCACTAAAAGCATTGGAGCAGGCGAAAGTCACTAAGCAAAACATTGCTGAAGTAAACAACGCTATAAATGTATCTAATCAATGTGCAGAGCAAATGGGGCTTGCCGTTCAAAACATCACTTCGATTTCTGAAACCATTGCGGCTATTTCAGAGCAAACTAATCTGCTTGCTCTGAATGCTGCTATAGAGGCAGCGAGAGCTGGTGAAAGTGGTCGAGGCTTTGCTGTCGTTGCAGATGAAGTCAGGAATCTAGCATCTCGTTCCAATGCATCGGTAGATGAAATAGCGTCTTTGGCACAACAACTAACTGACAGTGTTTCAACGATGGTTTCTCAAATGAGTGAGACAAGTGAAAAAGTTGAAAAACAAGGCCAAGAGTTTGAATCGACCCTGGAGAGCATTCTGAATGCAGAATTGCTGATAAGAAATAGCGAAGAACGAATAGAGGAAACGTCATTACTGGGGGACAAGCAGCTTGAAGAGACCAGGGCTATTATCGCGGCCATGGAAAAACTAAAAGGCGTAATTGATTCAACAACGCTTTCAGTCGCAGATATGGAAGGCTTGTCCGACAGTCTTGCGAAATCATCAAGCAGGCTGCAGTCGCTTGTGTCCTACTTTACATTAATAGGAGGTACTAAGTGAAACAGCTTGCTTTAATCGCGTTATTTTTAACTTCATTTCACGTAGTGGCAACGGAATATGTTTTTGAAGCAGGGCACGCGTCCCTTCAAGAATGGTTGCTTCCTGAAAACGTTCCTACACCGAAGGATAATCCACTGACACCGGAAAAAGTCGCATTGGGGAAAATGCTTTTCTTCGACCCACGTCTCAGCGGTGATGGCAATATGTCTTGTGCTTCTTGTCACTCTCCCTTATTTGGCTGGTCTGACGGTCAGAAGACTGCCCGAGGTCATAAAAGTATGGTGTTGGGCCGTGCATCGCCTGTGGTTGTAAATACGGGGTATAACGACATACAGATGTGGGACGGCAGAGAGAAAACATTAGAGGACCAGTCTATAGGACCAATGCGGAATACCGCAGAGATGAATATGGACATTCCTAAGTTGCGCAATTTCTTACGTACCTCTGATTATAAAGAGCATTTCGATAAGGCATTTCCTAAAGAAACTATTGGCGTAGAGCAAATTGCTAAGGCTATTGCGTCATTTGAACGTACTATTGTCAGCAGAAACTCTCCGTTTGATAAATGGGTAAAGGGAGATAAAACAGCGCTTAGTGAGCAACAGGTTAGGGGCTTTAAATTATTTGTCGACCCGAATAAAGGAAATTGTGCGGTTTGTCACAGTGCGCCCAATTTTACTGACAATGGGTTCCACAATTTAGGCCTTGCCTCCTATGGACAAGAGAACCCAGATCTAGGGCGCTATACCCAGCGGCCTTTGCGTTTAATGAAAGGCGCATTTAAGACACCAACCATCCGAGACATCACACTGTCCGCCCCGTATTTTCATGATGGTAGCGCAGAAACGTTGATGGACGTCGTTGAACATTATGCCATTGGCGGTGTGGTTAAGGAGAATCGCTCGCCAAACATGAAAACGCTGAACTTATCACAGCAAGAAAAGGAAGACATTGTCGCATTTATGGAGTCGCTCACTACGCCTCCTAAAGCATTTGTTCTGCCTATTTTACCACTTTGAGGATGAAGACCATGTATAGGTTATTTATTGCTATCTTTTTTTTGAGTTCAACACCAGCATTGGCTAATGGGCCTGTTGTGGTGGGACAAAAAGACAAAGCATTTACAGTAAGTGAAGTCTCGATAAAAGTAGGAGATACGGTACGGTTTGTTAATGAGGACTCTTTTTTTCACAACGTTTTCTCCCTTTCTGACGCGGCACTTTTTGATTTGGGATCTTTTCCGCAAGGCGAACACCGTGATATTCAATTTGATACGGCAGGAGAAGTAGAAGTTGAGTGTGCTATCCATCCTTCTATGAGGATGGTGATTCACGTAGAAGAGCCCGAGGGCTAAACAATGAAATTACTCAAAGCTTATTCATTGAGTAGTTTATTTTTGGTCACTATGCTGGCCTTTTCAGTAATGGCTAATCAACAAGAAACTGAGCCAACAGTTGAAATAGGTGCGCGTGTATATCAGGAGCGTTGTGTACTTTGTCATGGTATGCAAGCGATGGGCGAAGGGATTTTGCCCATGAAACTCAAAGATTATCCCAACACCAATCTTCTAAAGCGTATTCGGCAGAGAAGTCGAGAAGAGATCCACCGCGTCGTTACCCATGGTGCATCACTAGACAACATCTCCGATTTTATGCCACCAATGGGAGCTGAATTGAGTTGGACGGAGCTAGAGAGTGTTGTTGATTTTCTGATGCTCCTAAAAACCGACACTCCCAAAAGCCTCAATTTGTTAAAGGATGAAAGCGACAATGGTTCGCAGTTGACGAGCGTATTTGCTAGGTAGGGATATATATGAAACACGCTGTGTACTGTGTCATGGCCCAGCGGGTGAAGGTAATGGGAGGATGAGTAAAATCATCAAATCACCTCCTCCCTATAACCTAACACTTTCGCGGTTACCGAAAGCTTACCTCATTGATATTGTGACTAAAGGAGGAGAGGCCATGCAACGCTCTGGACAAATGCCACCTTGGGGAGATCAACTCAACGAGCAAGAGATTAATCAAGTGGTCAGCTACGTGATGTCCTTGAGGAAATAATGAAGTACTTTACGTCATCGGAAATAACGAGCGAGTCAATATTTCACAATCGAAGGTATTTTATAAAGCAAGCACTTTGCTCAGGGCTTTTGGCAGCAACACCTCGAATTGCCCGCGGCCATACTAACAACGTGAATGCAATTACACCCATGCGGATGGCCTCTACTTACTGCAACTACTATGAATTTTCTGACAATAAAAAAGTCGTACACCATCTTGCGAAGGAATTGACCACTTCGCCCTGGGCATTGCGAATCGATGGTGAAGTAAGTTCACCGAAAACGTTAGATGTATCTCAATTAACACCAACCGTGTCCCGTGTTTACCCGATGCGCTGTGTTGAGGGGTGGACTGCAGTTATTCCGTGGCAAGGAATTGTTCTTAGCGAACTTTTGTCGCTAGTTTCGCCAAAAGAAACTGCGCGATATGTTAAATTTTATAGTGTTTTTCGCCCTTCTGAAATGCCTATGCAGAGGCGACAGCACTTCCCATGGCCGTACGTTGAAGGATTGCGATTGGACGAAGCCATGCATCCGCTTACCATATTGGCTACAGGAATGTATGACAAATCACTGACTAAGCAAAACGGTGCGCCAATTCGGTTGGTAGTGCCTTGGAAATATGGATACAAAAGCATTAAAGCGATTACGCGTATTGAGCTCACTCAATCACAACCTGTAGGGGCGTGGGAACAAGCAAGTCCAAGTGAATATACCTTTTATGCAAACGTAAATCCTAAAGAGCCTCATCCAAGATGGAGTCAAAGGCGAGAATTGTTTTTGGGAGAAAAACAAAAAAGGCCGACCAAACTCTTCAATGGATTTGCGGAGCAGGTGGCTAGTCTTTACAGCGAGTAGCATTGTGGAGCATTGGCTGCGCTTTTTCTCAAAGAGTCATGCATTTCTTAGTAACAGCATTTACCTGGTAGCGATGCTTCTCAGTGTTTATCTTTGCATGGTTTATTTCTCTTCTGCTAACAATGTTTATCAATTACTGATGAAACTCACTGGTCAATATGCACTGATTTATTTGGTGATAGTGCTAACCATAACTCCACTTCGACGGTGGGCTGTCATTGCTTGTCAGCAGTGCAAGTTAAGTTATGGGAAGCGTTTGAGCGATTGGAACTGGCTGATAAAGCTTCGTCGTAGCTTAGGCATGGTCTGCACGTTCTTCGCATTGGTCCATTTGTATTTTTACTTGTGGTTAGATTTTGACTGGCTTTGGCAAGATATTGTATGGGATGCCAATACCAGACCATTTATCGCGCTTGGGTGGATAAGTATTGGTTTGTTGTGTCTGCTGGCCCTAACAAGCCCTGATGTCATTCAAAAAGTGCTGAAGCGCAGGTGGAGACAGATTCATCGCTGCATTTATCTACTTGCTATAGTCGTACTTTATCATTTTGGCATGAGTGAGAAAGCGGGTAGTAACGACGTTACTTCTTGGGCGATTATTGTCGCAATATTGTTACTTCACAGAGTATGGTTTGGATTGTTGAAGAGCAGCAAAAATGCCGCTGACGATGGCATGCTTGCTCAGCGGGCTAAATCAAATCGACGAGCAAAACATCATGTTAAAAAGAGCATTTAATTAAAAGGTATTTATGTGTGTGTAACATTAGTGTCATAAAAATACCATTTAATAGCGGCATCTTTTTTGTTCCTTATAAAAGGTCATATTGTGTTCAACTACACTAGCATCAGCCGTCTTGTCATGACGCCTGTCCTTGCCAGTTTGTTCTTACTTGTATTACTCAATGGCGCATCAATTCTAAAATCTTTCTCGGTATTAAGCTCTTTTGATGAGCTAGAAAACACCCTCGTTCAGTCAGAGCGCGATGTTAACAGCGTCTTAAGTACCTTCAAAACACAGGTTCAAGAATGGAAAAATGTGTTGTTACGTGGCCATGACCAGAAAAACCGCGAAAAATATTGGAACCGATTTAAAGAAAGAGAAGCAGACATCACTCGCCAGTTTGAGCAAATGCTCGGTAACAATGTGATTAGCGACAAAGCTAAGTCTGAAATTCGTCAATTTCAAAAAGCACACGCACTCATGGCAACCAAATACCGAGAAGGGTACGAGGCTTTCGTCGCCGCTGGTTTTGACCCCAAGGTAGGCGATAGCTATGTTCGAGGTATTGACAGAGAGCCAGCTAAATTACTATCGAGTATTGCCGATGATATTGCTACTGAATCAGCCAATGCTATAGCAAATTTAAAATCTACCACTCGCAGCATGCTTTGGCTTATTTTGTTGGCTGCTATTGTTTTGACTATTGCGTCAGTGGCCTATGTGATTTCTCGTTTGCGTTCGCAGGTGATAAAGCCGACTAAGCAAGTTGCTGCTTGCATTTCAAATTTAGCGACTAGCAAATATGATTATCAACTTCAATACACCAGTAAACACGAGCTGGGCGTTCTCGCCGATTCAGCACGCGCATTGCAAAGCAAGCTAAATGAATCAGTGGCACAGCTACAAGAGGCTGAATGTGAAATGGAGCATGCGTTTAGCACGCTTGGCGGTGTGAGTCAGTCAATCATGCAAGGCGCAAATGAGCAGCGTGATGCGTCACACTCTTTAGACAGCAGCACAGACAAGCTTCGAGAGATTGTACAAAGTTTAGTGGCGATCACAGACCAAGTTGCCGTTGCAACAAACAACTCAGAGAAAAACGTTGCAAGTTGCTATTCTACCTTTGAAAAAGCGAACTTGGGTTTTAAACAGCTTGCTAAAACAGTGACAGAGTCGAGCAATATAGTATCTGAACTTCAAAGCCGTAGTACTAACATACTGAAAGTCGTTAATGTTATTAATGAGATTGCTGACCAAACCAATTTGTTAGCCTTAAATGCGGCAATTGAAGCTGCACGTGCTTAGGTGAGCACGGAAGAGGTTTTGCGGTTGTTGCCGATGAGGTTCGCGCGCTTGCTGCCAAAACCCAGCAGTCGACTAAAGAGATAAACGATATTCTAAGCAGCTTTGAGTCTGAAGCAAAAGGTGCGGTATCTGCCATGGCGTCGGGAAAACAGCTGTCAGATAATAACGCAGCTGAAGCGGCTACTGCACTTGAAACCCTAAATAATGTGGTACGAGATATCCAGGAAACGGCCAGTGTTGTAGTAGCACTAAACGAAGCGGCAGATGAACAAGAAGCGGTATTGCATCAGGTAGAAGCAATAATTAGTAACGTGGTTTCATCATCTGAGCGCTATCACCAGTTAGCGCAAAAAGATGACATGTCACGTTCAATGAAAAGCATGTCGCACAACGTCGAAAAAGTCGTTAACAGTTTGACCCGTTAAGTCTGCTTTGACAGTATTATAAAAAGGAGCAGCGAGCTCCTTTTTTTGTATAGGTACTGTGAGTTAATGACGCCGTTAGTTTTTCACCCCATCTACAGCCAGCTTGATTTACCCGAAAGACATCGTTTCCCCATTGAAAAGTATGTGGGGATAAGAGATGAATTAATCAGACGAGGCGTCGACCCATCGCGTTTTATAAAACCCACACCAGTGAATGATGAAGTGCTACGGTCATTTTATAGCGCTGACTATGTCAGTGCGCTTACTCGCGGAGACTTAGACAAGAAAGCCATGCGTCGCATCGGCTTTCCATGGTCTGCACAATTGATTGAACGCACTCGCACTGCAGTTGCGGGCACGCAGCTTACAGCAATGTTAGCCCTCAAAGAGGGGAGGGCGTTGAATTTAACCTATGGTTACCACCATGCTTTCAACGATTTTGGTTCTGGTTTTTGCCTGTTTAATGATTTGTATATTGCAGCTAAAACCATGCAAGAAGATCAAAACATTGAAAATGTGCTTATTGTTGACCTTGATGTGCATCAGGGTGATGGAACCGCTAAGCTCGCTGAAAATGACAATGATATTTTTACGCTCTCAATTCATGGTGAGAAAAACTTTCCCTACCGCAAACAGCAGTCTGATTTAGATATTGGTCTAGAAAAGGGCACCGGAGATGATGAATATCTGTCAACGTTAGAGGAAGCGCTAGCGTTAGCCCAGCGCCAATTTCAACCTGATGCAATAATTTATGATGCGGGCGTTGATGTTCACATAAACGATGACCTTGGGCACCTCAACATTTCCACTGAAGGGGTTTATCAGCGAGATTGCTTAGTCTTTGCATTGGCCGAACGCCTAGGCGTGCCAATAGCAGCAGTTATTGGTGGGGGCTACCAGCGCGATATAGCGGCACTTGTTGATGTGCACATTCAACTGTACCGTGCAGCAGGCGTAGTTGCATAGGCTATTACGTATTTGCGCTATCAAAGAAAGTGAAGCTGAAAACCTATACCAATGCGCTCTTGAGAGCGGTTGTAATCAATCAGTGAATCTCCATAACCGTTGAAGTATTGCAGTAATACTTCGTACCTGTCAGAGATAGGGTAGGTCAAGTCGACTTGAATGCTGCCTCTATTTGAATCAAAGTCTAAGTTGTTGCGAAGCAGCGCGAGCATTTTGAACGCTCCGATTTTGCGTCCATAGCCCAATTCGATACGCCCATAAAAGTCTTGGATGTCAGGGTTGTCGTCACCTGAAGTATCCGCAGGGTCTTCCTTTTCGTCCTCAGGAATGCGGTACCAGGTTTTAAGATAATAAATATCATCATTATCACTGAATACAATAGAAGCAAATATGCGGTTCCAGCTTCTTGAACGAATGCCGCTTTGTCCGTTAGACATATGGTTAAAGCCAACCTGAAACGTATTGAATTTATAGCCTAAAACCGAATAATCGCCGGTTTCCTGCCAAAAAATTTCAGGTTCATAGTTAGTTTCACGAAATGGTTTAGAGACTTCGCTGTTATACAATTGCCAGAATGACGTTAACGTGAAACCAAAATACATCCCGTCAAAGCCACTGTCTTCTAAATAAAGTGGAAGCTTTGTACTTATTTGAAACTTCGCTTCGCTGTTATCCACATTTTCGTCAGTTAAGTCTTCGTTGCCCATTGAGTTGGGAGAAGAAACATAGGTATAGGGCAGTATATAGTTTCGTCTGTGCTGAGTAATTGCAAACACGTTGTCGAGGGCTTCTTTGTCGCCTTCCATACGCTCATCTAATGCGCTTTCTGTTGTGGTATCGCGTTTAATGATGTCGATAACTTCGATACCTTTTGTTTGTGCTTCTTCTGTTTGCTTTTTCCCTTCTGTGGGTGTGGGCTGATTGGCTTTATCGTAATCAGAAGGACGTGTTTGTGCATGCGCGGGAAGCGAAGCTGCAAAAATAACAGCAAGTAGTAAAGGCTTTAACACTGACACCTAGGTATCTCCATATAAGGGTTGTAAGTTGTGCTTAACTGAAGTCCAGTGTTTGGCCTTCTGATGATGCAATGATGTGTAAAGTAGACTCTGCGATAGTGACATATTCATTACAATGCGCCACCACGTTATCTATATCCTCATCAGTGCGATCCGGATCATGACTATACAGCGCCAATTGTTTTGCATTACAGGCCATTGCCAATTTCACCGCTTCCTCTGCGACTGAATGTCCCCAGCCTGTCTTTGCTAAGCATATCTGACAACATATACTGTGCATCGTGGATAAGTAAATCTGCATCTTGTGCAAACATGACAAAGTCTAGGAAGTCAGTCTCTTTTTTATAAGGAGGGTAGAGTTCGTTATCGGTGATATAAGCGACTTTACACCCATCTGACTCAATGCAATATGCGCTGCCTCTCCCTGGATGGTTCATACGCAAGCGTTTGATGACCGCTGCACCTATGGTAAACCTGTCTTGATCTTCTGGCAGTGATGTTATGACAATATTGGCCTTTAGCGCTTCTTGGGGAACGGGAAATAGCGAACCTTCCATTTGACGCAGTATTTGGTCTGGTTCATTAAGTAAGGTCTGCCCCGGAAAAATATTTATTTCTCGGCCATCTTGGTAGATAGGAACGAAAAAAGGAAAACCTTGAATATGATCCCAATGATTGTGGCTCAGCAAAATATTGATGGGGGTGGTTTTTGATGCGAGCTTCTCACCCAGTAGCCGAATACTGGTACCAGAGTCTAGGACGATATCCGTACCGTCCTTAAGCTCAATGTGGACGCACGCGGTGTTGCCTCCGTAGCGAACAAAATCTGCTCCCGGTGTCGGGATAGAACCTCTTACGCCATAAAATGTTAACCGCATACGCCCCTCTTCTTACCTAGTGGGCAAGTTCAGATGTTAGAGAGCGGCTACAAAATCTTTTGCGGCACTAAGGTCTAATAACTGTTTCTCGCCAGTATGTCTATTTTTATACTCAACTTGTTGATTATCCAAGTTTCTTTCGCCAATGACAATACTGTGAGGAATACCGATTAGTTCCATGTCGTTAAACATCACACCTGGGCGCTCTTTCCTGTCGTCAAATAGCACTTCTACGTCAAGTGATACAAGCTCCTCATAAAGTTTCTCAGCGGCTTCTTTGATGCGATGAGACTTGTGCATGTTCATTGGTATAAGAGCAATTTTAAACGGTGCGATAGGATCTGGCCACTTAATGCCAAATTTATCGTGGTTCTGTTCAATCGCCGCTGCCACAATGCGAGATACACCAATACCGTAACACCCCATAGTCAAGGTCTGGTGCTTCCCTGTTTCGGTCAATACCCCACAGTTCATTGCTTCAGAGTATTTGCTTCCTAACTGGAATATATGACCTACTTCAATACCGCGTTTGATATCAAGTGTTCCCTGACCATCAGGTGAAGCGTCACCTGCTACCACGTTGCGAATATCTGCAGTTTGTACGTCGTCTTCCCAGTTATTATTCACACTGACTTTACCACCAACGCCTGCACCCGTAGCGAAATCAGCAAGTGCAGCAGCGCTTGCGTCAACGAATGAAGGTATAGAAAGGTTGGTTGCATCAGCAAACAATACTGAAACGCCCAAAATGTCTTTTGCCTGTTCAAACGTTGCTTCAACAAGCGGTGAGGCCACGCCTTCAAGCTTCTCTGCTTTCACGTCATTAAGCTCGTGGTCTGCGCGAAGTACTAGCGCCACCCAGTTGTCAGATTCTACAGCTTCGCCCTTGCTATCGGTGCCATTGGCCGCTTTGACCACGACAACTTTTACCGCGTTTTCAGGTGATACATTAACGCTTTTTAAGATGGCGTTGAAGTCTTTACCCTTGCCATCTTTCACTTCTTGTTGCGCCCCTGAAGCTTGCGCTTTTGCAGGAGCTACCGCTGCTGCCATCTCTACATTGGCTGCATAATCACTGTTGCTAGAGAAAGCAATGGCGTCTTCGCCAGACTCAGCAAGTACATGGAATTCGTGAGAGTGGCTACCACCAATCGAACCTGAGTCGGCAATAACAGCTCTAAAATCCAAGCCCATGCGCGAGAAAATGTTGCAGTAAGCATCGTACATTTTCTGGTAGGTTTCTTGTAAGCAACTGTCTTCTATGTGAAAGCTATACGCGTCTTTCATCGTAAATTCACGTCCGCGCATAATGCCAAAACGAGGGCGCACTTCATCACGGAATTTAGTCTGAACTTGGTATAGGTTCAAAGGAAGCTGCTTGTAGCTGCTAATTTCGTTGCGAACTAGGGCAGTAATCACTTCTTCATGTGTTGGACCTAACACGAAATCACGCTGGTGGCGGTCTTTAACACGAAGTAATTCAGGGCCATATTCATCCCAGCGGCCAGACTCTTCCCAAAGGTCAGCTGGCTGGACTACAGGCATAAGTACTTCAATAGCGCCTGCCTTATTCATTTCTTCACGAACAATATTCGCTACTTTATTGAGTACGCGAAGACCAGACGGTAACCAAGTGTATAGTCCCGATGCTAGTTTTCTTATCATACCAGCACGAAGCATTAGCTGGTGGCTGATAACTTCTGCATCTGCAGGGGTTTCTTTCTGCGTGGCAAGCAAATATTGACTAGTGCGCATGTAAAGCAGGTTTCCTGTAAAAATTTATCTGAACTGGCGTATTCTAAATAACTAAGAGCAATTTCGCTACAAACGCGTGCGCTTAAAGCTGATTTATCTGCGTTACAGTGACAACGCCTTTATGAATAACAAAGCCAATGTCTACATCATAAAGCGCAACTTTGTAGGTTTTAGGATCATCATCGATATGCTGTTTGTACGCAGGCCTAGGGTCTTGTGACAACACGTTTTTACAAAGCGCTTTAAAACCCACATATTTTCTCTCGAGTTCTGAGAGTTTGCTGGCAAGTATTTTCTCAAACTCAACGCGTCGCGCCGGTATTCCAGAATGTGTGCTCAAAGAATCCGTAGCATCATCGACGTTATCTGAATAAGGAAGATACGGCTTAATATCAACGATCGGGGTTGCATCGACAAGATCTACGCCCCCAACGTTAAGGACTGTCCTATCTTTTTTTATCTCTATACCAAGGTTTCTTACCGCAGACATACCTATGCCATTAGGGCGGTGCGTACTTCGCGTTGCCAGTACACCTGTAGTGACATTTCCTCCTAAACGGGGGGCTTTGACTTTGCTTTTCCATCCGCGAGGTAGGGTTTGGTGAAAAATAAAAAGTAGCCATAAATGACTAAAGCCCTCTATACCTTCAAGCATGGCAGGGTCATCAAACCCAGGTAAAAACGAAATCGAGCCTTTAGCATTTGCTAAACTAGGTTGACGAGGAATTGCGAATTTTTGCTTGAACGGCGTATTTATGGTGGCAATGGGCGAAATGGAATAATTATCAGTCATCATGAGTATCAACCGTTAGAATTGAAAAAAATTCGACGAAAAGAGGCTAACTGTCATATAACTCTCACAAATGTCGTTTAAATTGTCACTTCAAGCAAATAAGCTTGTACCGCATTCATAAATCGGTTGGTAGCAATTTAGATGGTTATCAGCGGTGGGAATATGTGGTTACCCTGGATCCAACCATTTTGGCCCGCTATTATTAGCGGGCTTTTTTTATGTCTGCGCTTTTATCTTTAATAATTGTGATTCAAAGTACGGACAACCTAGCGACTGCGCTTTTTCGATATTGTGACTGTATATCTTCTCTGCGTCTTCTTCATTTTTCATGTAGCGAGAAATATCGCTTTCTCTAATCAAGTGAAAGAGAGGGTAGGGCGAGCGGTTCGTGTAGTTTTCACTGCTGTCAGTATCGCTTCCGTCAAAAACATAGTTTGGATGAAAACTCGCAAGTTGGTAGCGACCTGCATATCCCCAGTCTTGCAGCATCTTCTCTGATATGGCGAGAACATCAAGATATTCGCCAAAATCAGATAACAATGGGTGTTTTAACACGAGAAGCGTTGTCGCCGTTGTTTCATTGTTTTCGAGAAATTGAAGCTCAGTAAAGAGAGTTTCAAGGATATCTCCCACATCACCTTGCACTACCTCACAGCGTATTCTGTTGGGTGAGCGAACATACTTTGCGAACGGACAGAAGTTATGAGCAATTACGATATCATCCACCCATTGCATGGTTGCCTGAATGTAATGGGAATCTGAAGTTGGCATTGGCTGGCTATTATTTTCCATAGTGTGCAGTAATAGATTCTAAAGCGTGGGGCATCATGGTGGCAATGATGCCCAGTCTAAAGATACTACGAATGGTATTTTACGTAAGCTTCTAACGTGTTTTCTATAAGGCTTGCTACTGTCATCGGGCCAACACCACCTGGAACAGGCGTTATCCAACCAGCGCGTTCTTGCGCTTTTTCGAAATCGACGTCGCCCACGAGTGAACCGTCGTTGAGTCGGTTGATACCAACATCAATAACAATGGCGCCACGTTTAACCCAATCACCAGGAATAAAGTTAGGTTTACCAACCGCGACAACAAGTAAGTCTGCACGCTGCACATGACTCTTTAAGTCCTGTGTGAACTTGTGACATGTTGTTACTGTGCAGCCAGCTAACAAAAGTTCTAGGCTCATCGGGCGGCCTACAATGTTTGAAGCACCTACAATAACTGCGTCCAGTCCTTTTACAGGGCGCTTTGTTGACTCAACCATCGTCATTATACCTTTTGGCGTACAAGGGCGAAGGGCTGGAATTCGCTGCGCTAGGCGACCGATATTATATGGATGAAATCCATCAACGTCTTTATGAGGTTGAATTCTCTCTAGTACCTTTTCAGCATTTAAACCCGCAGGCAAGGGAAGCTGAACTAGGATGCCATCGATTTCTTTGTCATCGTTGAGTTCATCAATAAGACCCAGTAGCGTTTCCTCTGTTGTGTCAGACGGAAGGTCGAATGAGCGAGAAACGAATCCAACTTCTTCACATGCTTTGCGCTTGTTTGCAACGTAAACCTGTGAAGCAGCATCACTGCCTACAAGTACAACAGCAAGTCCTGGCTGTCTTTTCTTGGCTTGAATAAGTGAGTCAACATAAGAAGAAACGTGTTGGCGAACTTGTTTGGCAATAAGTTTGCCGTCAATAAGGTGAGCGGTCATAGTGTTATTTGTAGTGTAGTGGTCAACAAGTGCCCTATATTGTTTCATAAAACGCCATTGCTAAACCAGCCTTTAACTGCCGAGAGGCAAAAAATTAGAGAAAATAACCTTAGTAGTTTAAAAAAACATGAAGATTCCCCCTTTATATAAAACGACTGCTACAGTTGTTTTAGGTTTGAAAGGGGGCATGTAGGTTGTAGATGACGCGTAAATCTGGCTGTTTATTGTTCTTTTTGTTCAAAAAAACGCGATTATGTGCGCTTTGTGAGCGGTTGGAAAATTTATTTAAAAAAGTGTTTGACGAGGTGGGGTCATGTCAGTAATATTCGCACCCCGTAACGGCACAGAGACAAAACATCTCAGAAAGCCGCTACAATTGTCGGTGAGTGGCGCAGCTTGGTAGCGCACTTGTTTTGGGTACAAGGGGTCGCAGGTTCAAATCCTGTCTCACCGACCACTTTTTGCAGCGAAGATTCGCCGAGCGCCCGTAGCTCAGCTGGATAGAGCAACGGCCTTCTAAGCCGTGGGTCGCAGGTTCGAATCCTGCCGGGCGCGCCATGCGGGTCAGGTAGGTCCTGACAGGATGGCAGAATTTTCAAGTTTACATGTTTTACAATTCACATGTAAACTATGCAAGCACCTCTATGGTGGGCGTAGCTCAGTTGGTAGAGCCCCGGATTGTGATTCCGGTTGTCGTGGGTTCAAGTCCCATCGTCCACCCCACTTTTTGCGGAAGTGGTGGAATTGGTAGACACGCTGGATTTAGGTTCCAGTGCTTCACGGCGTGAGAGTTCAAGTCTCTCCTTCCGCACCATATTTTCAAGCTTTATCAAAAGCTTTTCAAAGATATCTCTGTCGGTGAGTGGCGCAGCTTGGTAGCGCACTTGTTTTGGGTACAAGGGGTCGCAGGTTCAAATCCTGTCTCACCGACCATTTATCTCTCTTTTCTTACCTTTCTAAGCTCTCAACGCATTTATTTTCAATTTTATTCCTCGTTTGTTCGTATTATGTTCAAATGCGCCTTACAAACTTGCCTTTGCCTCTCGACTCTTGTGATGTGCGGCTGTATACTACCGCGTCTTTTTTTAACCAGTACGTTTGTTTCAGGTTGGCTTTTTGACATTCTTTTGTCCCAACCATGATTGTATAAACGTCAGATAACGACCTCTTCCCCGGAGTGATATGCTAAAAGTGCATGACGGGAGGGGGATTGAGAACAAAACGCCTGTAAAGGCGTATAGTTGAGGTAACATAATGCAAGTTTCAGTCGAGACGACCCAGGGTTTAGAACGCCGTCTTACTATCACCGTTCCAGCTGACGCGGTTGATTCAGCAGTTAAGTCACGCCTACAGCAGTTGGCGAAAACACAGCGTATTAACGGTTTCCGCCCGGGCAAAGTACCTGTTAGTGTAATTAAAAAGCGTTTCGGCCAAGCAGTTCGCCAAGAAGTTGCTGGTGACGTAATGCAACAGAATTTCTACCAAGCGGTTATTCAAGAAAAGATTCAGCCTGCTGGTATGCCCAAGTTTGAACTGACTAAAGACGAAGACGGTCAGGACCTAGAATTTACAGCATCTTTTGAAGTTTACCCAGAAGTAGAAGTGAAAGGTGTTAGCGATATCGAAATCGAAAAGCCAGTAGTTGAAATTACTGACGAAGATCTTGATAACATGATGGAAACGCTTCAAAAGCAACACGCAACTTGGAAAGAAGTTAAGCGTAAAGCGAAGAAAGACGACAAAGTAATTATTGATTTTGTTGGTTCTATCGACGGTGAAGAGTTTGAAGGCGGAAAAGCTGAAGATTTCGCACTTGAGCTAGGCAAAGGCCGTATGATTCCTGGTTTCGAAAAACCACTTGTTGGCGCGAAAACAGGTGAAGAAGTAACTATCGAAGTAACCTTCCCTGAAGACTACCACGCAGAAAACCTGAAAGGTAAAGACGCTGTTTTCCAAGCAACTGTTAAGAAGGTAGAAGGTCAATCTCTACCTAAAGTTGACGAAGAGTTTGCGAAACTGTTCGGTGTGGAAGAAGGCGGTGTAGACGCGCTTAAAGCAGAAGTTCGCAAGAACATGCAGCGTGAGCTAGACCAAACGCTTAAAGCGCAGGTAAAAGAAGACGTTATCGCTAAACTAGTAGACGCTAACGAAATCGATATTCCTCAAGCGCTAATCGACCAAGAAGTTAACGCACTTCGCGAGCAAGCGAAGCAGCGCTTCAGCCAACAGGGCGGTGGTCAGAACCTTCCAGAGCTGCCAGCTGACTTGTTCACTGACAACGCTAAGCGCCGTGTTTCAATTGGTCTACTTCTAGGCGAAGTTATCAAAAACAACGAGCTTAAAGCTGACGACGCGAAAGTAAACGAGATGATCGAAACTGCAGCGTCTGCGTATGAAGATCCACAAGAAGTTATTGAATACTACAACAATAACCAAGAGCTTATGCAGCAAATGCAAAACGTTGCACTTGAAGAGCAAGCTATTGAGTGGGTTCTTGAGCAAGCAAAAGTTACTGAAGTAACTAAAGCTTTTGACGAGGTTATGAACAAACAGGCGTAAATTTTTACTGTCTGATTGACAATACTTGTCAGCAACTGCTTAAATGCTCGGAGCCTTCCGAGCATTTTTGTTTTTAACGCTAGATAATCAAGGTAGCTATGACTAATACCCCGTTTGACCCTATGAATGCACTTGTCCCAATGGTTGTAGAGCAAACCTCAAAAGGTGAGCGCTCTTACGACATCTATTCTCGCCTATTAAAAGAAAACGTGATTTTCTTGGTAGGGCAAGTTGAAGACCACATGGCCAACCTCATCGTTGCTCAAATGCTGTTTCTAGAAGCAGAGAATCCAGAAAAGGATATTTTCTTATATATCAATTCACCTGGCGGTTCTGTGACTGCGGGTATGGCGATATATGACACTATGAACTTCATTAAGCCTGATGTAAGCACAGTGTGTATGGGGCAAGCAGCCAGCATGGGCGCTTTTTTATTGTCGGCAGGAGCAAAAGGTAAACGTTATTGTCTACCCAACTCTCGAGTGATGATTCACCAACCATTGGGTGGCTTTCAAGGCCAAGCATCAGATTTTGAAATTCATGCGAAAGAAATTCTGTCTATTAAAGAGAAGTTAAATCGTCTTATGGCCGACCATACTGGTCAAGACTACGAGAAGGTTGCACGTGATACCGATCGAGACAATTTCTTAAGTGCAACTGAAGCGCAAGAATACGGCTTAGTTGACCAAGTTTTAGCAAATCGATCTGACGTAGCCGCAACTAAGTAGTATAGTTATAGTAAACCTGAGTCAGTGCATCGCACATAATGATTTTTGACTCGGGTATGGCAGAGGCAAAATGTAATGAGTGATAAGCAAAGCGGTGACGGTGATAATAAGCTACTGTACTGTTCGTTTTGTGGCAAAAGCCAACACGAAGTAAGAAAATTAATAGCAGGCCCGTCGGTATTTATATGCGACGAGTGTGTTGAGTTATGTAACGATATCATTCGCGAAGAAATTAAGGAAATTGCGCCAAAGCAAAAGCAGGACGCTTTACCTAAACCTAGCGAAATACATGCGCATCTTGACGATTATGTAATTGGTCAAGAACACGCGAAAAAAGTCTTATCAGTAGCGGTTTATAACCACTACAAACGACTTCGCAACGGTGACGTGCATGATGGTGTTGAACTAGGCAAGAGTAACATCTTGTTAATTGGCCCTACAGGTAGCGGAAAAACACTACTTGCAGAGACACTAGCGCGCCTACTTGACGTACCATTTACCATGGCGGACGCCACAACCCTTACGGAAGCTGGCTATGTTGGCGAAGATGTAGAAAACATCATCCAAAAGCTACTGCAGAAATGCGATTATGACGTCGAAAAAGCACAGCGCGGTATTGTGTACATCGATGAAATTGACAAGATTTCACGTAAGTCTGACAACCCTTCAATTACACGTGATGTGTCAGGTGAAGGTGTACAGCAAGCACTTCTTAAGCTGATTGAAGGTACAGTTGCATCGGTTCCGCCACAGGGTGGACGTAAGCACCCGCAGCAAGAGTTTTTACAAGTAGATACTTCAAAGATCTTGTTTATTTGCGGTGGTGCGTTTGCAGGGCTTGATAAAGTTATTGAGCAACGAGCGCAAAAAGATACCGGAATTGGCTTTGGCGCAACGGTCAAGTCTAAAGACAACAGCAAACAAATCAGCGAACTGTTTAAGCAGGTAGAGCCTGAAGATCTAGTGAAGTATGGATTGATTCCAGAATTCATCGGTCGTCTTCCTGTTGTAACGAGTCTTGAAGAGTTAAACGAAGAAGCGTTAATCGAAATTCTACGCGAACCTAAGAATGCCATCACGAAGCAATATGGTGCGCTATTCTCTATGGAAGATGTAGAGCTAGAATTCCGTGACGATGCGCTTAACGCAATTGCCAAAAAAGCAATGGAGCGTAAAACAGGTGCCCGCGGACTTCGTTCAATCGTAGAAGCTGTTCTGTTAGATACCATGTATGACCTTCCATCGATGGAAGATGTCAGTAAAGTGGTTATTGATGAAACCGTGATTCGCGGGGAATCGAAGCCGATATTGATATATGATAGTAATGAAAAGAAAGCAGCCTCTGAGTAATCTAGAGAGCTAAAAAAGGCCCCGCTGGGGCCTTTTTTATTTTTAAACCGCTACTGCGCTGATTTATACCGCGTTGGTAAATTTTGTGAAATCCTCATTTACCATACGTAAACTCCGGTTCCCCAAAACTTCCCGCCTTGTCTAAACCATGCTCGCTGACGCGGCCTAAAAACGACATTCGTTGTTTCTGGCTTACTTCATCAATAAACATTGGGTCACGCGGTTTTTCATCAACTTTCGCCTTGCACCCAGTTCGTTCACGACGCTGAACTTGCAAGATATGTTTGATTTTTGCTCACTTGATAAAAGGTATCTTATCCTTTCTATCAGAATTTTGAGTTAAGTATTGCCTTACAGCGAAAAATCGATAATGGTTATAGGTAGAGCAGGGAAGGTAAGGTTAAGGAATTAACGCACTTTAATAAGTTTCGATTGAACTTTGCTCTTGCATCCCCATATAAAAATGACATTTCAAACTAATTGAGAACAAGTATGACAGTTGAGCGTGAAAATCGCATTGAAATTCCTGTGCTTGCCTTGCGGGATGTAGTGGTATACCCGCATATGGTCATACCCCTATTTGTTGGGCGTGAAAAATCTATCCGTTGCCTTGAAGCGGCAATGGAGAATGATAAACAAATATTCCTTGTGGCGCAGAAAGACGCAGGTGTCGATGAGCCAGAAGCAGATGACATTTATACAGTGGGTACTATCGCTACCATTCTGCAGTTGCTTAAGCTGCCTGATGGTACGGTCAAAGTACTTGTAGAAGGTAGTGTAAGAGGCCAGATAGATAGCTATCAACAGTCTGAGCCTTATTTTGTTGCTAACGTAGAACAACTTGAAGACGAAGCCATCGAAGAGAGTGAGCAGGAAGTGCTTATTCGCTCTGCGGTGTCGCAGTTCGAAGGCTATGTTAAGCTGAATAAAAAAATCCCACCTGAAGTACTCACGTCATTAAACGGTATTGAAGACGCAGCTAGATTGGCTGACACCATGGCCGCTCATATGCCACTTAAGCTAACTGAAAAGCAAAAAGTGCTTGAGATGCAGGGTGTTAACGAACGCCTTGAGTATTTAATGGCGTTGATGGAGGGCGAAATAGACCTGTTACAGGTCGAAAAGAAGATTCGCACTCGCGTCAAAAAACAAATGGAGAAGAGTCAGCGAGAGTACTATTTGAATGAGCAAATGAAAGCTATTCAAAAAGAGCTGGGCGAATTAGATGATGCTCCTGATGAATTTGAAGTATTATCGAAAAAAATTGCTGACGCTAAAATGCCAAAAGAGGCTGAAGACAAAGCAAAAGCTGAACTTCAAAAGCTCAAGATGATGTCGCCTATGTCTGCTGAAGCGACCGTACTGCGCAGCTACATTGAGTGGCTAACCAATGTGCCGTGGAACAAACGCTCGCCAGTAAAGAAAGATTTATCTCGTGCTGAAAGTGTATTGAATGAAGATCACTATGGACTTGAGAAAGTCAAAGAGCGCATTTTAGAGTACCTTGCGGTTCAGCAGCGCGTGAAAAAACTCAAAGGGCCTATTTTGTGTCTTGTTGGGCCTCCTGGCGTGGGTAAGACTTCGCTTGGGCAGTCTATTGCTAAAGCGACTGGGCGCAAATATGTCCGTATGGCGCTAGGTGGCGTGCGCGATGAAGCGGAAATCCGTGGGCATCGCCGTACGTACATTGGTTCATTGCCAGGTAAGTTAGTGCAAAAAATGGCAAAGGTTGGGGTTAAAAACCCACTGTTTTTGTTAGATGAAATTGACAAGATGTCGTCTGACATGCGCGGTGACCCAGCATCAGCCTTACTAGAAGTACTAGACCCCGAGCAAAACAATAGCTTTAGTGATCACTATCTAGAGGTGGATTACGACCTGTCTGATGTCATGTTTGTTGCTACTTCAAACAGCATGAATATCCCGGGCCCGCTATTAGACCGTATGGAAGTGATTCGTTTGGCTTACTACACCGAAGACGAAAAACTCAACATTGCCAAGAATCACCTAATTGGCAAGCAAATGGAGCGAAATGGTCTCAAAGCGAAAGAGTTAGAAATTACTGATTCAGCAGTAATTGGCATGATCCGTTACTACACGCGAGAAGCGGGTGTACGTGGTCTTGAGCGCGAAGTGTCTAAAGTGTGTCGTAAAGCGGTGAAAGACATCTTGCTTAAGAAGAGCAAAGGCAAGGTTGAAGTTACCCAAGACAACCTTAAAGACTACCTAGGCGTTCAGCGTTTCGACTACGGTAAAGCCGACAAAGACAACCAGATAGGTCAAGTAACCGGGCTTGCTTGGACACAAGTAGGTGGTGACTTATTAACTATCGAGACAACGTCAGTACCTGGTAAAGGTAAGATGACATCAACAGGCTCGCTTGGCGA
Organism: Alteromonas gracilis; assembly: GCF_036870955.2. Lineage (GTDB taxonomy): Bacteria > Pseudomonadota > Gammaproteobacteria > Enterobacterales > Alteromonadaceae > Alteromonas > Alteromonas gracilis_A. The sequence continues at coordinate 2,990,437 of NZ_CP145482.2, read as the reverse complement.
TGTTATGCAAGAGTCCATCAAAGCTGCAATGACTGTGGTCAGAAGCCGTGCTGAAAAGCTTCGTATTAACGATGACTTTTATGAAAAGCGCGACATCCATGTTCACGTACCAGAAGGTGCTACACCTAAAGATGGCCCAAGTGCTGGTATTGCGATGTGCACCGCGTTAGTGTCATCGCTGACGGGTAACCCTGTTAAATGTGATGTGGCAATGACAGGTGAAATTACGCTACGTGGTGAAGTGTTAGCTATTGGTGGCTTGAAAGAAAAACTGCTAGCTGCACACCGCGGTGGTATAAAAACGGTAGTGATTCCAAAAGATAATGAACGAGATTTGGAAGAGATACCCGACAATGTGAAAAAAGATTTATCGATTCACCCAGTTAAGTGGATTGATGATGTCTTAGATATTGCATTGCAAGAGCCTGTAGAAAGCTTTCAAGTGGTGAAAAACTAACTAGTTACGATGGCTACATTGCCTAATTTTAAAGGCGTGTAGCCATTTTTTTGAAATAATTGATTAAATATTGTTCGTTGAGTTAAAGAAATGTCGTTTTTTTTCAAAAATGGGCTTTCAACTCGCAAAAGTTGTGTTACCTTTAAGTGGTATTCGCTTGAAGCCTTGCCACAAAAGGGATTGCAGCGATTAAACAAAAAGTTAATTATTTGTGACCGAGGCTTGATGTTAACAATCAAGCTTGCTATAACGTTCAAGCAAAATCGTTTTGGACAAACAGTATAATAACAATCGAAGGGGATCATAATTGTGAACAAGTCTCAACTTATCGACCAAATTGCTGCTGGTGCAGACATTTCTAAAGCAGCTGCTGGCCGCGCTCTTGACGCATTCACTGACTCAGTAACTGCAGCACTAAAAGACGGCGACCAAGTTGCACTAGTTGGCTTTGGTACTTTCTCAGTTCGCGAACGTTCAGCTCGCAGTGGCCGTAACCCACAAACTGGTGAGACTATTCAGATTTCAGCTGCGAAAGTTCCTTCTTTCAAAGCTGGTAAAGCACTGAAAGACGCTTGTAACTAAGCAAAGAAATTATAGAAAAAGGCGATGGCTAGTCCATCGCCTTTTTTATTTGTGGTTAGAAGGTAGGGGAAAAACACCTCTGTCAAACCCCTTGTCGACTTACCAAACCAACCTGCAATGACAAACAACGCATCCAATTCCTCTTTTTGTAATGGAAATCCCGTGATAACAAGTGCAAATAGTGAGTTTTGGCCGTTTATATTCATTGGCATTGGGTTATAATCACTGCTTATTTTATCTCACGCACACGATGCGTCGTCAGCGCGAGATAACTGTAGTAAGCAACGGAGTTGAAGAACAATCATGCTAGAAAGAATCAGAGAAGGTTCTCAAGGCCCATGGGCGATGGCGATTATCGCGCTTATCGTTTTGAGTTTCGTTTTCGCTGGTGTAGGTAGCTACCTTACCTCTTCAGGTACAACAGCTGTGGCGACCGTAAACGGCGAAGAAATCTCGGCACAAGAACTAGAACGCGCGTATCAAAACCAACGTGCACAAATGGAGTCACAGTACGGTGAGAGCATTGCTCAGCTTTTCTCTAGCGAGCAGTACTTGGCGGACTTTCGCAAAAATGTATTAGACCGTTTGATTGCAGAAAAGCTTATTCAACAGCAAGCAGCTGAAATGGGTCTTCGCGTAAGTGACGAACAAATTCGTGAAACGATTGTTCAAATGCCAGAGTTCCAATTTGGTGGCCAGTTCGACAATGAGCGCTTCCAGGCAATCTTACGTCAGAACGGTTTTCAAGTTGCGGACTTCCGTGATTACCTAAGAATCCAAATGACGCAGAACCAACTTACTGCGGCACTGACAAACTCTTCGTTCGCGTTGGACGGAGAAGTTGAACAAGCTAACGCATTGCAGCGTCAAACTCGTAACGCAAAATATGCCATGGTTAATGCTGATGCGTTCGCTGACACTGTTGAAGTGACTGAAGCAGATGTAGAGGCTTTTTACAATAACAACATTGCGTCATTCGATACTGAAGAGCAGGTTAAGTTAGCGTATGTAAAACTAAGTGCAGAAGACTTGAAGAGTCGTGTATCGGTTGATGAAGATGCCGTGCGCACTTACTACGACAACAATATCAACAGCTACGGTAAAGAAGAAGAGCGCCGCGTATCGCATATTCTTATCGAAGCAGGCGATGATGCTGATGCTGCTCGCCAAAAGGCGCAGTCGCTAAAAGCTGAACTTGATAATGGCGCTGACTTTGCGGCGTTAGCTGAAGCTAATTCAGACGACACGTTTTCTGCTGAAAACGGCGGTGACTTAGATTTTATAACACCAGAGATGATGGACCCGGCGTTTGATGAAGCAGCATTCGGGCTTGAGAGCGTAGGCGATATTTCAGATGTTGTTGAAACTGATTTCGGTTTTCATATCGTAAAACTCACCGATCTACGCGAAGCACAGGTGAAGGCTTTTGACGAAGTCGCAAGTGAGATACGTGACGCTCTGCTGTATGATGCAGCAATGGAAAAATATTTCGAATTGCAAAATACCATGGCGGAAATTGCATTTGAGGTACCTGATACTTTAGAAGATGTCGCGAGCGCTGTTGATCTTCCTGTGCAAGAGTCAGTACTTTTCAGCAGAAATACCGCACCTGTAGACTTAAGTGCTCCAGCGTTGCTAGATGCTGCGTTTTCAGCCGAGCTAGTTGAAGAAGGCCTGAACAGCGATATCATTGAATTGGATGAAGAAAATATTGTTGTCGTTCGAGTTGTTGAACATCTGCCTCAGCGTACGCAGTCACTTGATGAAGTACGCGAAGGTATAGAGGCTTCGGTAAAAGCTGAAAAGGCAAGAGAAGCGGCAGAAGCGTGGGCATTTGATATTGCACAGAAGGTGCGTGCAGGTGAAAGCGTAGAAGAGGCACTTAATGCCAAGTCTGTTTCATGGGAAACGGCAGAGGATGTACCAAGAGCGGGTGGAACGCTAGCACGCGCCATTGTAGACACCCTGTTCTCGTTAGCACCTGAAGGCGATAACAAAGTTGACGTGGCAACAACGGTAAATGGTGACGTTGCGGTAGTAGAGTTGGCTGCGGTTAATGCTGCACCGGTGCTTGAAGCAGGCCTTGGCGAAGGCCTTAAGCAGCGTCTTGCGCAGGTTCAAGGCCAGCGTTTGTATCAGCAATATGTTGAAGCATTGCGTGCAAAAGCCGACGTAACTGTGTCTGCAGCGCTATAACAAAACACTTAAGTGTAATGTAAGACGCTCAACGTGCACACGTTATGTGTACTTCCTAAAAGCCCTTCTGTTTAGAAGGGCTTTTTTTGTTTGTACCAAAGTTAATGTGTAAAGCGAGGGAAGGTTGCCAATAGCAATTTGCAGCTTGCGTTTGGGTAGCAGCCCTTAATGGTTCCTAATGGGTAAGGAACATCATTAACGTGTAGAAGGCTGCAATAACGCCAGATAATACGAATATATACAAAAAACCTTGCTTACCTTGTTCAAGTGTATATTTATTGGCTTGCAAATACCCAAACCATAACAAGGAAAGTAGTAACGGAATAAGTACAATAATTTTCATCATATCAATGCCTTAATGGATTACGCATATTTGCTAGTAGTTATAGCAAGCGATGGCGTCAAATACCATTAAGTTCTCTTGACCTTATGCTCATCTGTCATTGCTTTGTAGTAAAAGTGTTATTGCGCTGTCACCAAGTCTTTATGTAATAGAGCTAGTTAATACTTCTTCTGTTAGGTGCTATGGCAATTCAATCACTCCCGCAAGCTCCGCTCGCTCGAAGCATACATTTCGCTGAAGTTCTTATAGCAAGAGAGTCTATAACGCCTGTTGATGCTGGGTGCCAAACATACTTAATGCATAGACTTGAGAAGCTGGGGTTCGTTTGCGAAGAACACTATATAAATGGCGTGAAAAACCTTATTGCGCGCTGGGGTCATGGGCCCTGTCATTTTGCTTTTTCTGGCCACACAGATGTCGTTCCTCCGGGCCCTTTGGATAAATGGAAGTCGCCTCCTTTTAGTCCTGTCATTAGTCAAAATAAGCTTTATGGCAGAGGCGCAGCAGATATGAAAACAGGCATTGCAGCAATGTTAGCGGCTACAGAACGGGCCATTACTTCAATGAGTTCCGATAGGGTAACGTATTGGTGGCTGATCACCAGCGACGAAGAAGGTGAGGCAGAGTGGGGCTCTCGCTGGATTAAGAATACCTTGGATGAACGCGGCGTTGTACTAGACATGTGTTTAATCGGAGAACCAACTTCTACGGTGCAAACAGGCGATACAATAAAGATTGGACGAAGAGGCTCTCTCTCTGCCACCGTTTCCGTCGTAGGAAAGCAAGGACATGTGGCCTACCCAAAAACCGCGGTGAACGCCATACACAAAGCCAGCAACATAGTACAAGCATTAACCAACTACGCCTTCGACGTAGGGACTGATGATTTCCCTGGAACCACACTGCAAATTACACATATGGACACAGGCAGTTTTACCGACAATATTGTTCCAAGTGCAGTTAGGATAGAGTTTAACGTGCGTTACTCGTGGCAGTTTGATGAAGAGCGCTTAGCGCAATTGCTACAGCGTCTAATTCATCAAGCAGATGACAGCGCGACAATATCGTTTTCACGACCTTGTGAATCATATTTAAGTCGGCCTCGTGAGTTGGGAAGCTGTCTAATAACAAGTGTAGAAAAAGCGATAAAGTCAACAACCGGAAAATACCCTGTGGTTAGCACATCTGGCGGCACATCTGATGGTCGATTTTTTGCCAGCGATAAGACTCAGGTAGTCGAAGTTGGTGTGCCCAATACCACTATTCATCAGATTAACGAGCATATTCATCTTTCTGATTTGATAACGCTTGAAGATATCTACACTGACGTTTTACGCCAAATAGGACGTTGCACTGATTAAAGCTTGTTATTGCCGATGGTAAAACTAGGGGGCTTTACTATGGACACCTTGTGTAGAGGCGCAAAATAAAGCACTGAATAAATAGAGAACTGGGCGATTAAAGAAGCGCTTGCAACTACAAGCGCTTCTTTGAGTAGTTAGATCTTATGCAGTTTGTTTTAAGTCGCAATGTTCTAGATAGCGCCTGCGCTTTTTCTCGGTAAGCGCGAGCATGTCTACAACCACTAATCCATCTATACAATCGTTAAAATCTGGGTCTACATTAAAACCTAAAAAAGCGACCCCGCCTTCTTTGGCCACTTCTGAGTACTGCTTGTAAAGCGTAGGTACGTTCACACCCATGTTGGCAAGTAAGTGTTTAAGCTGGGTAAATTCTGCCTTATAGTCGTTACCTGTAAAGGTGTGGAGAACGTCTTGGGTAATTTGATAGGGGCGTTTGCAACTAGCCTCTCCGAACTTAGCGGGAAAGTAAGTTGAGTAAAACTGGACGATGAGATCTTTGGCGTGTTGCGGATAAGCGTTGCTCAGCGAAACGGCACCAAACAAATAGCGGTACTTAGGGTAGCGACTTAAAAACGCGCCTATGCCAATCCATAAATAGTCTAAACTACGTTTGCCCCAATAGCGAGGTTGCACAAAGCTGCGGCCTAGTTCTAATCCTTCTGAAAACAGTGTGTCATTTTTGTCGCTGTAATCAAACAGTGTTGCTGAATAGAGCCCCGTTGGATGGTCTGCCTGAGTAAGTAATTCAGCATCGCCAAAGCGATAGGCACCTACAATTTCAAGGTCAGAGTCATCCCATAATACAAGGTGGTAGTAGTGGGAGTCATATTGGTCTATATCTCGGCGTTTGTTGGTGCCTTCACCAACAGCTCTAAATGCGATTTCTCTCAAGCGACCTATTTCCCGCATGATGGGGGAGCAGTTCTTGTGTTGATATAAATAGATTGATTTACCATCGCCGGTTTGCCCAAGGTGTTCGCACTGGCGAATGGCCCTTGCCAATTCTTTCCGGTCTTCAGGCATAGCAATAGAGGCTTGTGTTTCAAAAACCCCTTTTTTATTACTGCCTATTCTGTATAGATGCCGCTTAAACAATTTAACTTGTTCTTTAAGTGGAATGTTTGTCTGGCTATATGACTCAAATGGAATCAGCTCACCTATGCGCATAGGCAGGTGTTTACGTCGTTGCTTAAACATTTCCTTTACTAGTAGCGCCGTTGCCAGCGGTTTATAAACCATAGACACGCCATAAAACAAAGGGCTATTTTTCGCATCAATGTAAACGGGGAGAATAGGGGACTTGGCTTGGCGCGCAATTCGCAAAAAACCTGAATGCCAGCGTGTATCCCTTACGCCTTGTGGGCGAAGACGAGATACTTCGCCCGCTGGGAAAATCAAGATGGCCCCATCACTATTTAGGTGTGACTGAATAGCTGATAAATGCTGCTTGGGTGTACCACCTTGCATGTTGTTTACAGGTAGTAACATGTCATGTAATGGCTCAATCGCCATTAGCATTTGATTGGCAACTACCTTTAAATCATGACGTACTTCACTGACCAGCTTAATCAATGCTAACGCGTCTAGAGAACCGATTGGGTGATTGGCAATAATCACTACTCGACCTTCACTGGGAATATGTTCTTTCTCGACATCACGCGTCGAGTAGCTAATGTTGAAATACTCTAGTACTTGCTCAACAAAATCGATGTCTTCATAGTGCGGATAGGTTTCACCAAACTCAGTTATCTCTTGTTCGTGAAGCAGGTGTTTCAATACAAACGAGAGTGATTTAAAGAGGATAGGGTTACTCGCTACCTGAGGGTAATGTTTGTTCAGTACATCGTTTACAGTAAACATAGTGCCTGTTTATCTTTATACATTTTGGCGAACAATAGCAGGTCAATATGACGCTTTTTACACAGTTTAATGGCAGTTATTTGACAATGTTAACAACTTGTAACTGCGAAAAAGCGCCATCATGATTTTATTTAAGCAGCTTTAGAACGTGCGTTTTTCACGTCTAGCTGCGTTACATTGGTGTGTTCAACGGTGTCTAAGAAATGAATGAGCGAGAGGTTGCCTTCCTTGTCCTCAGCTAGGGCGCTACAGTTTTCAATCCAGTCTCCGTCGTTAACGTAATGAATACCGTCTTCGAACGTGCTTTCTGGGTGATGAATATGGCCGCATACCACGCCATCTAGCCCCATTTCCTTAGCTCGGCTGCAGCATGCTTGTCTATAGCGAGAGATAGCTTCGTTAGCGCCTTTAATGTGTTTCTTGATATAGCCTGCCAAGGACCAATACTCGCGCTTGCGCCACGCTCGAAAGCGGTTGAATTCACGGTTTAGGAACAGCAATAGGTCGTATCCTTTATCACCAATCCATGCATGGAACTTACCCATGGTAACGTCGCCATCAAACTGGTCGCCATGTAACACCAGATAGCGTTTTCCAAGTGCTGTGGTATGAACTAGTTCGCGTTCTATTTCTATATCGCCAAATGCCATACCTAAGCATATGACTGGATGGGCTCGTCGTGATTACCCGGCAAATAGACAACCCGGGTTCCTTCTTGGCTCATTTGCATAAATTTATGCATAACCTGGTTGTGTGTTTTTGGCCAGCGAAACTGCTTGGTCATTTGCCACATGTCGACGATGTCGCCAACCAGATACAAAGTGTCTACTGAAATGCTGTCTAAAAAGGAGAGTAAATACTCGGCCTTACAATCTTTGTTACCCAAATGGATATCAGAAAGCCAAAGCGTGCGGTAGTGTGTTTTTTTCATTAGCGAAGTCCCAAAGCATTGCCTTGGAACGCCACTATAGAAGAGCTAATTGACAGTTAGGTGACGCTAGGTTGACCATTGTGTGACACATTTTTTGGGAATATTGAATTATCTTGAAGATTTAATAATAAAAAGGGTGAAAAGTAATTTGTAACTCTGTACCCTAGCGCGCTTCAAGGATGAATGTGGTCACGTACAAGGTAGTACAGTTTCTCTCAAGTATTGTTCATGCTCGACGTTTTCTTTTTTCATCCTTTGTTTTTTCGTTAGTTAAATCTGATATTAAGGATGTATCGTGAAGATCAATAAAAAACTTGCTCCTATCCCTCTCTTTGTTTCACTTGCACTTACAGGCTGTATTGAGGTTGATGATGACAGCAACGATGGTGTTGTTGATGCGCTAAATCAACAAAATGCCGTACTAGAAGAACAGAACAACCTATTGGCTGAACAGCTTGAGAATAGTGAAACTGCAGTAACGCTCTCTGGCTTGGTGGTAAGCGCTGATTCAGAAATGCCAGTTGATAATTTATTGTTAACTATATATCAAGGTGCCTCGGTACTTGTTGAAAATCTTGAAGCAGAGGAAGGACGATTTGAAATTGACAGCCTTCCTGCGAACTCTGATTTAACCATCGTAGCATCGACTTCTGATGAAAGTTACCTTAGTCGCGCGTTCTTTATTACCACGCGTTCAGTTAGCTCTGGTGAAGCTTTCGATGACATTGGTACACTAACAATCTCTAAACCTGTAAATGTTAAATTCAACATCACAAATGTGGACACAGGGGAAAATATTGCTGGGCTATCATTCACTGGTTTTTCATATTTAGGTAACGCAACAAGTAACGTTGGTGAATTCGCACACCAATCAACGTACAACACAGAAACACAAGAATATGAAATTACATTGCCTAGAGATTTCAATGTAACTTTGCAAGCAAACATTGATTTTGACGATGATGGCGTTGCCGATTATTTGTCTACACCTTCGGATAGCATTGGTATTGCTGGTGAGAGCCTCTTTATTTATCGAGCAAGTAATTTCCAGCAACCTGAGTTGCAACTTAGAGACAATGTGCCAGTTTTGCCAGAGGAAAAGTCGTTAGCAATAACACTTATTGATAGTGCAGGTAACGTGTTAAGCGATGCGACGTTTACCGCAAACATTGACGACGAAGCGTTTGACTCTTCTTTTAATACGGAAAGTCAATTCCACGAAATGACGGTTCCGTTCGACAATTATGTAGATTTACAAATGCCCTCTTTTTCGATAGGTGATACCACTTATTCGTCTGGAAACATAACTCTGCGACGAGATACCGTAAATGGGACTGGCGAAACGCGTATCCGAGTTTCAGGCTATGGGTTTGATAGCAATACCTCTTTTTACGTAAATGATGAAGCATCGTTAAACCTGGTTCTTGTTGCTAGAGAAGTGGAGCCTTTCTCATCAGTAGAAGTCATTACTAATACTCTTGATAGAGATAATTATGAATATTCTGTTTTTTATAACGAAGCGGTAAGTATTGCGGATGAAGAAGTAAGCCTTACATTCCAAGATATTACAGTTACACGTGGTAATGATTCGGACAGTGACGGCGTTCCTTTGGGCTATACTTATGTTGAAAGAGTCACTCAAGAAGTAGCCATTACATCAAGCCCATCATTAGGAGGAATTAAGCAAACGTTCTCGCCAGTAGAGACTCTGCGTGGAAATACGTCTTATGAGTTTAATATTGGGCAAGTGATGCCGCTTGTAGGTGGCGCGTCTACAACAGTTTATAATGATGATTTATCGTTTACCACGGGACCCAGTGAAGAGAATGCGTTTAGTATAAATGATGTGACTATAGACAATACTAACTTCTATTCAAACGGCGTCATCATTATCAGTGAGAACTCGGCGGGAGAGCCTAACACTGCCAACAATAACGATGGTTCAGTGCGCTTTATGTTCCCGGTCTCTGTGGAATCACTTAACTTTCTAAATATTACGACTCAAAGTTATACTGAAGGTGAAGACTCTTTCGATTATGTAAGACGTTTGGAAATTGTAAGAAACGGCAACGTGAGAGTCAGTCGCAGGTTTGCGCTTGCAGTTGCAGCGAATGAAAGTGTAGACACTGACTCCTACGTTAGTTTACTTCGTGGTAGTGCAATTGAAGATAGCACTTACATTTATACAGAGAATGCGTTCCTGACTTTGGGAGATAACACCGCTGAAATGCCTTCGTCGGTAACTTTCTTTTATGAGTATCAGACCAAGGATGGTGTTAATGACTCGGGTACATTGACATTGCCTGTACAGTAGTTATGTACTCTTAGTTACGGTACTTAAAATAAGGCTGATGCTTGCATCAGCCTTATTTGTGGGTAACTCAGAACCTTAACTTAACCCCAAATCACTGGCAGTTTGAGTGAGTTGCTGACGCATCCATTTGTTGACCAAATCCTCCTCTGCCGTTTTATGCCAATACATGTATACCTACAACAAGGGGACTTCAAAAGGCAAAGGGGTTACGGTGATATCAAATTTTTGGGTCAGCTGGTGGGCATAACGCTCTGGCATAGTGAGTAACAAATTACACCTAAGCTTACCACGTCTGCTGCTGCGAAATAATGCTCGCATTGGAGTGTCACTTTTCTTTGCAAATTGTGCTGCGCTAGCGCAAGTTCAACACTATCCAGCTTAGAGTCTTTCAGCATAACCAAAGTGTGATAAGCATCGGCATATGCTTGCATGCTGACCTTCTTAAGGTAGGGGTTTTTCGATGCACATATGACAACAAAGCGTTCGTTACAAATAAATTGAGACTGAATTTCTTTGCTGGTGGGCACCAGCACATCAATCACTAAGTCTAGTTCTTTTGCCACCAGTAAAGGCTCTATTTCTGGCCATGTAACTTGTTGGCTGTGTACCGTGATAGTAGGGCTGTCTGTGATAAGTTTGGGGACGAGCGTAGGCAAAAACGTCGATTCTAAAATATCGCGCAACCCTAAAGTGAGCTTACGTGAAGTAGCGTTAATATCAAAGCTCACACTACCACTTACCGTTTGCTCTAACGTATCCACGGCGTCGGTAACCGAAGCAATAATACTTTGGCAAAAAGGGGTTGGCACCACTTGCTTAGCCGTGACGCACAAATAAATCGTCATTAAAATTATCTCGTAATCAAGCCTAGGGCATGACTAACGGCGGGCTGCGTAAGATGAAGACGCTGTGCTGCCTTAGTAATACTGCCTTGTTCATATACTGCTCTTAGTACAATAAATAAATTGAGATCAATTTTGCCATGCATCATATTTATGGATTTCCATAATAACTCATCATTTTTATTTATTTTTAAACAGCGTACACTGCATTAAATGTTAATAAAAGGTATCTTTTGTAAGGGGCGTGTTTATGCAGGCATCTGTACTTACCGAGGTGTTGTTACCTCTGGCGTTGGCATTCGTTATGTTTGGCATGGGGCTAACCCTTACTCTACAAGACTTTTCTCGATTACTTAAAACGCCAAAGGCCGTGCTTTCAGGCGTTATTGGGCAAATTCTCTTATTGCCGCTGTTGGCGTTCTCCTTATGTATCGCTTTTGCATTACCGCCTTACATAGCTGTAGGTGTTATGATACTTGCCGCATGCCCTGGCGGCACCACCAGTAACCTTATAAGCCATCTTGCGCGCGCTAACTTAGCCCTGTCGGTAAGCCTTACCGCGGTTTCAACTATCGTATGCGTATTTTCTACCCCGTTTATCATTCAGTTTGCTATTAATTATTTTGTAGAAGAAAACGCGCTAAGCCTTCTCTATAATCCAAACTGTAGTGGGCTTAGTAGGAGTGTCAATTGTGCTTATTATCATTGGCATGGTAATTCGAGCGCGAAAACCAATGTTCGCCCAGCGAACGGAAGACTTTTTAGAAAGTTCTCTATGTATTTTATGCTGTTGATGATTGTAGGCGTGCTGGTATCAGAAAAAGACAGTTTGGCGGCTTCTTTCGACAGCGCGTTTTTAGTATGTGTGACCCTAAATCTGCTGTCTGTGTCCTTAGGTTTGTTGTTGTCGAAAATTACTGGCCTCAATGTAAAAGATGCACTGACGCTTGCGATTGAAATTGGCGTTCAAAATGCCGCACTTGCGATGTTGATTTGCATTAGTTTCTTAAAAGCACCCGATTACGCTATCGCAGCAGGCGTTTATGGTATTGCCATGTACATTGGCCCAGCCTTTTTAGCAATATGGGCAAAGCGTTATCGCGCGCGCCAAGAGACGCAACAAAAATCGCAACAAGAGACAAAGCAAGACACACAGCGTGCTATGTAGTTAACGACACCATAGTTAACGACATCAATAACAAGTGAAAGCATGCAAAAACCAAAAAAACAATGAAATTGGAAGAAGAGAGAACGCACGTATGCGCATAGTCATCACTGGCGGAGCAACCTAGCTTAGGCCAGGCCCTGGCGCTAAAATGGGCACAAAAACATGATGGCGTTAAAATCTGCATAGCAGATATAAATGCCGTAAGAGCAGCAGAGACGATTGAGCAGCTTAATGCCTTGGGTGCTCAAGCATTCTATGTCGAGTGCGATATTACCAAAGACGATGACGTGCACGAGCTAGCCCATAAGTTAGACGCGCGTTGGCAGGGTATCGACTATGTATTTAACAATGCAGGTGTGGCGACAGGCGGGAGCTTGCTCGACGAGACTATTGATCAGTGGCAGTGGGTGTTTGATATTAATGTTCTTGGGATGGTAAGGGTAAGTCGCGCCCTAGTGCCGCTTATGCGTAGGCAGGGCAGTGGCTATTTTGTCAATATTGCCTCGCAAGCTGGGCTGACGCCTATTCCCTATATGGGAAGCTACAATGCGGTGAAAGCTGCGGTTGTAGCGTTTTCAGAGACCATGAAGCTAGAGCTAGCACCAGATGGCATTGATGTGAGCGTTGTATGCCCAAGTTTTTTTAAGACCAATTTGGATGAGTCAATGCGTAGCACCAACCCTGCAGCCCATAAAATGATAAATCGCTTCTTCAGTAAAGCAGATATCACTAAAGAAGAGGTAGCGGAATCTATCTATCAGCAAGTCAAAGGCAAGCGCTTTTTAATTCTTACGCACAAACTAGGCAAAAAAGCGTTCTTGCTTAAAAAGCTCCTACCTTCGCAGCGTTATATAGCCAGCATGCTTGGCCAAACAAAATCTATGAAACGCGCAATGGAAAAGCGTTAACAGTAATAAGTGGAGTAAACATGTCACACAGTGTAGTAGATAAAGCTGACAGTGTACGAAGCGGTGAAGAGCTCAATATTGAGGTCGTTGACGCTTGGCTTAAATCATCGATTTCAGAGCCTGAAAGTAATACCAAAATAGCGCTTGAGGGCACGCTTAGCCGTAACCCAGTATTCAGGGGGCGCCTCAAACTGGACTTACTGCCTAGACTATAAGAATACATCGTTAATACTGCGCAGAGCGCCCGCTGGAACGAAAGCTAAAGGTGCACATGACATGGGCAGAGAATTTCGCTTGCAGCACGCACTTAAGCCTGTATATCGCTACGTTCCGCAGATGCTTGGGTATTGCGATGACGAGACGGTTATTGGTACTGACTTTTATGTGATGGAAAAGCTTACTCTATGTTATTCCAAGAAAGAATTTACCCAAAGGCCTGGACACAACGCAGGCCCAGACTAAGCAACTGTGCACAAACGTGCTTGATAGTTTAATTGAACTACACAAAGTTGATTATGAGCGCGCGGGGCTTTCGCACTTAGGCAAAGGTCAAGGGTATATAGAAAGGCAAATTAGCGGGTGGAGTGAACGCTATAGCAAAGCGAAAACCTGGAACGTACCTTCAGGCAAAAAAATAATGCGTTGGCTTGAAAAGCATATGCTTAGCTAACGAGCGCATATGCATTACTCACAACGATTTTCGCTTTGATAACGTCGTACTGAACCCAAGTAGTTATACCGAAATAATAGGGGTATTGGACTGGGAATTGGCCACATTAGGCGACCCGCTGATGGACCTAGGCAATACGTTGGCGTATTGGGTGCAAGCCGATGACGACTTTTTAGCACAGTCAACCCGCAGACAGCCCACACACCTACCCGGTATGCTCACGCGTAAAGAGGTCGTGGCGTATTACTGCAAAGAGATGGAAGTGGATGTAGAGGACTTTACGTTCTACGAAGTGTACGGACTCTTTAGGCTAGCCGGAATAGCCCAGCAAATATACTATCGCTATCACCATGGGCAAACGGATAATCCTGCCTTCAAAAATTTTTGGATTTTCATTCACTATTTAATGTGGCGCTGTAACAAAGCCATAAAAGCTTCAGGAAAACGATAATGACAATAAGAAAAAATATTCTGATCACAGGTGCTAGCTCAGGACTTGGAAAGGGAATGGCTATTGAGTTTGCCAAACAAGGCTGCAATCTAGCGCTTTGTGCTCGTCGCATCGATAACCTAGAGCAACTTAAACAGGAGTTGCTACAGTTAAACCCCAATATAGAAGTGTACGTTCGCTCTCTCGATGTTAACGATCACGATGCAGTATTTGATGTGTTTGACGCGTTTAAAGCAGATATGGGGCAACTCGACCGCGTCATTGTTAATGCAGGAATGGGAAAAGGGGCATCAGTAGGTACCGGCTTTTTTCACGCCAATAAACAAACTGCGGTAACCAACTTTGTTTCTGCGCTTGCCCAGTGTGAAGCAGCGATGACCATATTCAGAGCACAAAACAGTGGACACCTTGTTACTATTTCATCGATTAGTGCGGTGCGTGGCTTCAGACGAGCAATGACGGTTTATGCTGCAACCAAAGCCGGGCTAACATCGATGACAGAGGGTATTCGTATGGATGTTATGAATACGCCTATCAAAGTGACGTGTATTCACCCTGGCTTTATCCGCAGTGAGATAAACGAGAAGGTAGAAAAAGTACCCTTTATTGTCGACACCGATGTAGGCTGCAGAGCCATGGTTAGTGCAATAAATAAAGAAAAAGCCAATGCGTTTGTACCAAGCTGGCCATGGGCGGTGCTGCATTGGGTTATGCGTGTGATGCCTGCGAGTAGTATTCGAAAAATGAGTTAGTGAGCATAAGCTCGAATGAACATAAGCTCGAACTGTCTAAATCATACAGATACAAAAAAAGCGCCGAAAGGCGCTTTTTTACTACTAATCTTTAAGATTAACCTAGTGCTTTGATTTGTGCAGCTAGACGGCTCTTATGACGAGCAGCTTTGTTCTTGTGAATCAAGCCTTTAGTAGCCATTCTGTCAAGAATCGGAGTAGCAGCAGTAAGTGCAGCTTGTGCAGCTTCTTTATCGCCACTAGCGATAGCAGCAACTACTTTTTTGATGCTTGTACGAGTCATTGAACGGCGGCTAGCGTTATGCTGGCGACGCTTTTCGGCTTGGATTGCACGCTTCTTAGCAGACTTAATGTTAGCCAAGGTGTAACTCCCAAAATAAATTCATGTCAAAAACGAGGGTGCGGATTGTGCCTAGCAAACGCCCAAATGTCAAACGATTTAAAACTTAAATCGTACCGCGTTAAACGCGCAAGCTATTGAACACAAAGTATGCTCAACACGTTGCACATTCTTTGCGACATTTTTAGCGGACATTTGGAATGAGCTATGCTCAAACATGGCATCCCATATCGGGCGCGGATTATAGCAAGAAGTTATTAAAGGTGCACAACTATTTTGAATAAATCGTTTCACCCATACACGCCTTTCGTTATCATTATTTACTTAACTCTTATTGTTTCAGTGCTGCGCATTAATACCTCTGCGTTGGAGCGCTTACAAAACGGAAGTATTACGTGTCGCGCAAATTAATTAAATCTGGAATTATCGTCAGTGTAATGACGCTGGTCTCACGCATCCTAGGGCTGGTTCGCGATGTAGTAGTCGCTCGCCTAATGGGTGATGGCGCCGCCGCCGATGTGTTTTTCTTTGCTAACAAAATTCCCAATTTTCTACGTCGCCTTTTTGCTGAAGGGGCTTTTGCACAAGCATTTATTCCTGTGTTAACCGAAGTTCATGAAAATGATGATAAGCGGGAACTTCGAGAATTTGTTGCAAAAGTGAGCGGTACGTTAGGCGCTATCGTGTTTGTGGTATCGATAATCGGTGTTATTGCATCGCCTGTGCTTGCTGCATTATTTGGTACAGGCTGGTTTATGGCGTGGCTAGATGGCGATGAAGCTGGTGACAAATTTGTACTTGCCTCTACCATGCTCAAGATTACCTTTCCTTATTTGGCATTTATCTCGTTAACTGGACTTGCAGGCGCTATTTTAAATACGCTTAACAAGTTTGCCGTGGCTGCCTTTACGCCTGTGTTATTAAATGTGTGTATTATCACCTGTGCCATCTTTTTGGCTCCTGCACTGTCTCAGTCAGCCTATGCACTGGCATGGGGGGTGTTTATTGGTGGCATCGTACAGTTTTTGTTTCAGCTTCCTTTCTTATTTCGGGCAGGGCTATTGGTTAAACCCAAATGGGGATGGCACGATGAAAACGTTGTGAAAGTGCGTACGTTAATGATCCCCGCACTGTTTGGTGTGTCGGTAGGGCAAATTAATCTGTTGTTCGACACGTTTATTGCTAGCTTTCTGGTCACGGGCTCCATTAGTTGGCTTTATTACTCTGACCGCCTTCTCGAATTTCCGTTGGGGTTGTTTGGTATTGCGATTGCCACAGTGATCTTGCCTACATTATCTCGTAATCATGTAAGTAATAACCCCAAAGCGTTTGCCGCTAATATCGACTGGGCATTTAGAATGGTTTGTTTGTTGGGCATTCCTGCGGCCGTAGGGCTTGGGGTAATGGCTCGGCCTATACTTACCGTTATATTTCAACGCGGCGCATTTACGGCTGACACGGCTATTATGGCGTCGTATTCGTTAACGGCGTACTCATTCGGCCTACTAAGTTTTATGTTAGTCAAAGTCCTCGCACCTGGTTTTTACTCCCGTCAAGACACTAAAACACCCGTTAAATTTGGTATTTGGTGCATGGTTGCCAACATGGTGTTTAATATCGTGTTAGCGGTGCCTTTTGGATATATTGGTTTGGCTGTTGCCACTAGCATGTCAGCAACATTAAATGCAGCGCTGCTTTATTTTACGCTTCACCAGCAAGGCGTATTTGCCCTCAGTCGCACGTCAATTCTTTTTATTGTGCGTGTATTGCTCTCAAGCGCTGCTATGGGCGGACTGATATATTATCGCGATACCTAGCCTAGCTTTCTTTGATTTATCACTATCTGCCCAAATTACTGAAGTTGCTGTCACTATTGGAATGTCGGTTGCACTGTTCTTAGCAAGCATGGTGGTGCTAGGCATGCGCCCTCGACACTTTAGAAGTGGCGGTGGCTAATGCATTACTTAGCAAGGTGGGTAAGTAATAAAGGGCTTAGGCCTTGCGCTTGGTATTGTGCTCGCGGTCGGCTATAATCGCGAGCTTTGATTTTCTAGCAGTTAAAAGGTAGTGGCTAACAGTGGAATTTATCCGCGGGCTCAACAATGTAAAACCCCATCATAAAGGGTGTGTGCTCACTATTGGCAAGTTCGACGGCGTGCATCGTGGTCATCAAGCCGTATTGGCAAATGTACTCGAAAAAGCCAAGTCACTATCATTGCCCGCAACGGTCATGGTTTTTGAACCTCAGCCAGAAGAAGTGTTTATGCCTGAAAAGGCACCAGCTCGAATTAGTCCACTTCGCGAAAAATACGAGTTACTAAAACAGCAGGGTGTAGACCGACTACTTGCAGTGCGTTTCAATGCGGACTTTGCTAAACAGAGCGCAGATACGTTTGTCCAAGACTTATTGGTTGACAAACTCGGCGTGAAATTTCTTGTTGTCGGTGATGATTTTCGCTTTGGCAATGGACGTAAAGGCGATTTTGAGATGCTCAAAGCCGCTGGTCGAATGTACGGCTTCGAGGTTGTTAGTACGCAGAGCTTTACAATGCACGCTCATCGCATTAGCTCAACAGCTGTCAGAGAAGCACTTTCTGATAGTGCATTTGGGCTAGCGACTGAAATGTTAGGCAGACCTTTTGCTATCCATGGTCGCGTGGTTCACGGCGAGAAAAAGGGCAGAACGATAGGGTTTCCCACTGCTAACGTCATGCTTAAACGGCAAAAAACGCCCATTCATGGTGTGTTTGCAGTGCGTGTAGATATAGAAGACAAACACTACAACGGTGTTGCCAATATTGGCCGAAGACCAACCTTAAACGGCGAAAGAAATCAGTTAGAAGTGCACATTTTTGACCTTTCTACTGATTTGTATGGGAAGCCAATTACGGTATTCCCAATGGCCAAAATAAGAGATGAAATTAAATTCGCCTCGTTTGAGGCATTAAAAGACCAAATACAAGCTGATGCAGCGCAAGCGCGTCTGTTATTGGCGTAGTTAATCGTGATAAAGTCTCAAAACGAATACGTGTGAATTAACGTGCGGTGAGGATTGTTTACTGCAGATAGCGGTGAAAGCCTCACAGTAGAAAAAATTGAACGCCTTCACAATGCCCATCAGGCATTAGATGAAACCTAAGGTAACCGGATAATACAATTTTATGAGTGATTACAAAGCCACATTGAACCTTCCAGAAACTGCGTTTCCTATGCGCGGTAACCTTGCTCAGCGCGAGCCAAAAATGCTTAAAGACTGGCAGGAAAAAGGGGTATACAACAAAATTCGTGAAGCAAAACAAGGTAAAAAGCCTTTTATTCTTCACGATGGCCCTCCTTATGCAAATGGCGACATTCATATTGGTCACGCGGTTAATAAAATTCTTAAAGATATCATTGTAAAATCAAAGTCTTTGTCTGACTTTGATGCCCCATATGTTCCGGGTTGGGATTGCCACGGGCTTCCTATCGAATTAATGGTAGAAAAGAAAGTAGGCAAGCCAGGTAAGAAAGTAACAGCGGCAGAGTTTCGCCAAAAATGCCGTGAATATGCGCAAAAGCAAATTGACGGACAAATGGCTGATTTCAAACGCCTAGGTATTTTCGGTGCTTGGGATAACCCGTACAAAACCATGGACTTCAAATCTGAAGCCGACATCATTCGCGCGCTAAGTAAAATTGTTGACTCTGGCCATCTAGAGAAGGGGTTTAAACCGGTACATTGGTGTACAGATTGTGGTTCTGCGCTTGCGGAAGCAGAAGTTGAGTACAAAGATAAAGTGTCGCCAGCTATCGATGTGAAGTTCCCGGTTGCTGATGTTGCGGCCATTGCACAGGCTTTTGGTGTCACTGAAGATGACCTAACGGCACATAAAGCGGGCGTGGTTATCTGGACGACTACTCCATGGACACTACCTGCGAACCGCGCAATTAGCTTACACCCTGAATTAACCTATGCCATTGTTGAAGTTCAGCCTTCAAACGAGTGGCTTGTGGTTGCACAAGACCTGCTTGAAAGCTGCATGAGCCGCTATGGTGTTGAAGATTTCCGCGAAGTTGCGACTTGTACCGGTGAGGCGCTAGAAAATCTGAAGGTTAATCATCCTTTCCTTGACCTTGAAGTACCACTCATTCTTGGTGAGCACGTAACTACTGAGTCAGGTACAGGCTGTGTTCACACTGCTCCTGCGCACGGTGTAGACGATTTCAATGTGGGCAAGAAGTACGACATTGAAGTGTATAACCCGGTTGGCAACAACGGTGTTTATCTTGAAAACACCCCGCTGTTTGCGGGCAAGTTTGTATTTAAAGCGAATGACGAAATCATCGAAACCGTTAAAGAAAAGGGCAACCTTGTTCTAAACGTTAAATACGAGCACAGCTATCCACACTGCTGGCGCCATAAAACGCCAATTATTTTCCGTGCAACGCCTCAATGGTTTGTCAGCATGGACAAAAAAGGATTGCGTGCAGAATCCCTTGAACAAATTAAGCAAACCAAGTGGATCCCTGATTGGGGCCAAAACCGCATCGAAAAAATGGTAGAAGGGCGACCAGATTGGTGTATCTCGCGTCAGCGTACGTGGGGTGTGCCTATTCCACTTTACGTGCATAAACTCACTGGCGAGATTCACCCTGAGTCTGCGGCATTGATGGAAAAGGTTGCGCTTGAAGTGGAGTCTAAAGGCATTCAGGCCTGGTGGGATATTGACGATTCTGCGCTGTTAGGCGGTGAATTTGAGCACTATGAGAAAGTGACCGATACCTTAGACGTATGGTTTGACTCGGGCGTGACGCACTATTTTGTTGTCGACCAGCGCGATGACATTCCCGCTTCTGCTGACCTTTACCTTGAAGGCTCTGACCAGCACCGCGGTTGGTTTATGTCATCATTGATGTCTTCAACAGCGATGCACGGACATGCGCCATATAAAGAAGTGCTAACACATGGTTTCACGGTAGACGCGCACGGCCGCAAGATGTCTAAGTCTGTGGGCAACGTTGTTGCTCCACAGGAAGTCACCAATAAACTCGGTGCGGACATCTTGCGCCTTTGGGTTGCCTCGACAGACTATCGCGGTGAAATTGCGGTATCAGATGAAATTTTAAAACGCGCGGCCGATTCGTATCGCCGTGTACGTAACACGGCTCGCTTCTTACTGTCTAACCTTAATGGGTTTAGCGTTGAAGATGCCGTTGCCGAAGACGATATGGTCGCACTTGACCGCTGGATTGTTGCACGTGCAAAAGCGCTACAAACGGAATTGGTTGAGGCCTACGAGAAGTATGATTTGCTGGTGGTGACGCAAAAGTTAATGCACTTCTGCTCTATTGAACTTGGCTCATTCTATCTTGATGTGATCAAAGACCGTCAATACACAGCCAAAGCCGACGGCCTAGCGCGTCGCTCTTGCCAAACCGCTATGTATCACATTATCGAAGCATTAGTACGCTGGATGGCGCCAATCATGAGCTTTACTGCTCAAGAGATTTGGGAAACGCTACCTGGCGAGCGCAGTGAATTCGTATTTACTGAAACTTGGTATGAAGGTTTTGCAACATTTACGCAAAGTGAAGCCTTTGATGATGATTTTTGGCATCAGGTACTTAGTGTTAAAGATGCGGCTAACCAAGCCATGGAGCAAGCACGTAAGGACGGTGAACTTGGTGGCTCATTAGAAGCTGATATCTCATTGTATGCATCTGAATCTTTATACAATGTATTGTCAAAACTTGAAGATGAACTTCGCTTCGTGCTTATTACATCAGGTGTTACGCTGACGAAAGTTGAAAGTGCACCAGAAGGTGCAAACGATACCGACGTAGAAGGCTTGTGGCTAACCGTTAACAAAGCAAGTGGCGCGAAGTGCGTACGCTGCTGGCACCATCGTGATGATGTAGGCACGCACGAAGGCCACGAAGAATTATGTGGTCGTTGTGTGACTAACATCGATGGTGATGGAGAAGAGCGCCATTATGCTTAAGCTATTTCGCGAAACGGGTTTACGATTTTTATGGATAAGCGCAATTGCGTTTATCCTTGACCAGTGGAGCAAGTACGCGGTAATTGATTCGATGTCGTTATATCAGTCGATTCAAGTATTACCTTTCTTTAACTTCACCTATGTACATAACTACGGCGCGGCGTTTAGCTTTTTGGATAGCGCTGGTGGCTGGCAGAGATGGTTCTTTACTAGGTATAGCTGTGGTAGTAAGTGTCGTTATTTTGTGGTGGTTAAAGCAATCTCCTCGGTCGCAAAAAATGTTGCCCATTGCGTTTGCTTTTATCTTAGGTGGAGCGTTAGGAAACGTGTATGACAGACTTGTACATGGTTATGTCATCGACTTTCTTGACTTCTACGTAAACAATTATCACTGGCCTGCGTTTAATATTGCCGATAGTGCTATTTTTATTGGTGCAGCACTTTTGATCATAGATATGATCAAAAATGGTGAAAAGCGCGAAGGTTCAGAATCTAAAGGCCATGTGCAAGACACAGCCGACAATAGTGAAACCTCAAAGTAATCTCCGGGACGGTCATGACAGATTCTTTAGTAATTGGTGCTGACAGTGAAGTCATTCTTCACTTCGATTTGAAGTTAGAAGATGGTTCAGCAGCAGACAGTACACGCGTGAACAATAAACCTGCAAAAATGGTGATGGGCGATGGTAGCCTTACACCAAACTTTGAAGCGTGTTTATTGGGCCTTTCAAAAGGTGATAAAAAAGCGTTCACCCTTCAAGCTAACGATGCATTTGGTGAGCCCAACCCAAATAACATTCATTACATGGACAGAAGCCGCTTTGGTTCTGATTTGAGTATTGAAGAGGGCATGATTTTGGCCTTTGCTCAACCAGATGGCTCGGAAATTCCGGGTATTATCAGAAGTGTAGCTGGCGATTCGGTTACTGTAGATTTTAATCACCCGCTTGCTGGGCAAACGGTTGTTTTCGATGTTGAGATTGTAGATGTAAAACCTGGCGCGAGTGCGCAGGGCGGAAACTAATTATGCAAATTCATTTAGCAAACCCAAGAGGCTTTTGTGCTGGCGTCGATAGAGCCATTACCATTGTAGAGCGCGCGTTAGAAATGTTTGAGCCACCTATTTATGTTCGTCATGAAGTGGTTCACAACAAGTTTGTCGTTGATGGGCTTCGTGAACGCGGCGCATTGTTTGTTGATGAGCTGCATGAAGTGCCAGATGGTAGTATCGTCATTTTTTCAGCTCACGGGGTTTCACAGGCCGTGCGAAGAGAAGCCGATGATCGCGGCCTAAAAGTGTTTGATGCGACATGTCCTTTAGTAACCAAAGTGCACATGGAAGTCACGCGCGCGAGTAAAACTGGCACAGAGTGCGTGTTAATTGGACATGCAGGGCACCCAGAAGTTGAAGGTACAATGGGACAATACAACAACGAGAAAGGCGGAATCTATCTTGTTGAGTCTGAAGCTGATGTTGCTACCTTAGAAGTAAAAGACCCTGAAAACCTTTATTACTGCAGCCAAACGACATTGTCTGTTGACGATACGGCGGACGTTATCGACGCGCTGCGTGCTAAGTTCCCACAAATCAATGGTCCGCGAAAAGACGATATTTGTTATGCAACACAAAACCGTCAAGATGCAGTACGCGACCTAGCGCAGGATTGCCAAGTGCTGTTAGTGGTTGGTGCACAGAACAGCTCTAACTCTAATCGTTTGAGAGAACTTGCAGAAAAAATTGGTGCCACAGCATATCTAATTGCTGACGCAAACTGCATACAAAAGTCTTGGCTTGAAGGCGTAGAGCACATTGGCGTAACCGCAGGGGCATCAGCGCCTGAAGTGTTGGTTCAAGGTGTTGTGAATCGTTTGAACGAGTGGGGAGCTGTGTCGGCATCAGAGCGCTTGGGAAGAGAAGAGAACGTAGAGTTTGCCGTTCCTAAAGAACTCCGTGTCAAACAAGTGATATAGAACAAGTATCCCCACGATAAAAAACCAATAAATGAAAACACCGCACTCTGTTGCGGTGTTTTTAGTTCAGGTGGGTACATTAGCGCTATTCGTTGTAGAGTGAGCAATAGCGAATAAAAACCAATACCTTAAAGCCCTGCTTTATTACCATTTCAATACTATTTTGCGTAGACTTTCTTATTAAAATTATACGTTTTAATAACCAATAATACCCAGTCTCATTCTATTTTGTCTTATTATACTATATTGGCGATAGTGCCAAAAGTAAGCGTAATCATATGGCTAGGTTAATGACGGTAAGCAAGGTGACTATGAAGAGCGTAGTGCATAACCGCTTTGAAAAACAAAGAGGCGCAGGGTTAATTGAAATCCTCATTACTCTGTTTATTCTTGCGGTCGGCCTTTTAGGTGTTGCGGCATTGCAATTCACTGGCTCTTTTGCCAATAAGGATGCTATCAGTCGAACTCAGGCTGAAATGGTTGCCGCTCAAGTGGCTGAGCGGTTAAGAGCCGCAGCACGACCTGCGACGGTCGGCGATGGCATGGTTGTTCCTAACAATTATTTTACGGCATCCAACTACAATTTTTCTGGGCTGAGCTGTGCAGGGTCAAGTCACCCATATCGTTGTTTTTGTTTAACTCGGCCTGCTGGCATCCCAAATTGTGAAGGCCAAGACTGTGATGAAGTTCAGATGGCACAGTACGATGGCTGGGCACTATCGTGTTCAGCGGTACAGACGAACCCACAAACGACAGTAAGCGTAAGTTGTGATGATAACAATAACGCAGATATTTATAGCTGCAGTGCTGGTTCACGTGTCGCCATTCTACTTTCTTGGCCTGTTACTTCTTCGGGCAATCAGAAATATACGCTTAACACGAGGTGTAATACACAAGACGGAGACAGCAATGCGTGCGTCTTCAAGGATATTACACTATGAGAAATCAATCTTGCGTTATGCACAATCAGAAAGGTTTTTCACTGGTTGAGCTAATGATTACGCTTACTCTGGGTTTGATTATCTCGGCCGCGGTTATCCAGGTGCTGGTAAGTAGTAGTGTAACGAATAAGCTCAACCAAGCCGTGGCACAAGTACAAGAGTCCGGCCGCTTTATCATGGGGCGCCTTTCCGCTGAGTTTTACGAAGTGGGTCGCTACGACCTTATTACAGCTAGTGTGGATGATTCGGTAGATACTATCGCTGAGGCTGCTTATGTTCATAACAATCCAATAGCGCTGCCTGGTGATTTTGCATCACAAACAAGTTTAGGCAGTGTGCAAACCGGTTCAGGCGGCAGCGACAAGCTAGCCGTCAGTTTACAGGGAACAAAAGACTGTACTGGCAGCAATCACGGCTATGCTACGGATGCCGAATTTCACGTGGTTAATTACTACTTTGTTAGCGGTAGTGCTCTTAAGTGTACCGGGTACGACGGTCGCGTGCTAAGAGGGTTAAAAACCGAAGTAAAAACGCCAGAAACGGTGACTCTGCTGGATAACGTAGAGAGCTTTCAAATACAGTTCGGTGTGTCAGACGTTATTACCTCTTCTCGAGGCCAGGCAATTCGTTATGTGACTGCAGATGCTGTTGAAGCATTACGCGATGATAATCAACAGGTCGTGTCAATTAGATGGGCATTAATGCTCAAAAGCTATCAAAACGAAGTGCAGCAAACGCAAGCGCAGCAGTATGCGCTGCTTAATGAAGCGGCAAAAACCATGGATACATCTCATTATTATCAGGTTTTTTCAAAGACATTAGCCCTTCGCAATATGAAGAATTTTGTTAGGAGTTCGCAATGAAGCAGCAAGGTTTAGTGATGGTTTTTGCGCTTTTGGTGCTGCTGTCTATCACAGTGTTGGGCGTTAGTGCTGTGACGAGCAGTTTGTCCCAATCAAAAATGGCGGTGTCCATGCAGCAAAGTGGCCTTGCGTTTGACGCTGCAGAATCTGCAATCGCGGGCGTGTTTTTCGAATCGGAAGATGAGATTTTGCTAAGCGATGCAACAAAAACTGACCCGCTGTCAGAAGCGCGTCAGGGAAATGTGTTTGACCCTACCGTGGATTCCATGAGCTGTTTTGATGAAGGCGCTTGGACAGATAGATACATGACAGTAGGAGGGTTAGCCGTTGGCGACAGACATGTCACAGATGGAACTTACCAAACTGAAGCGTCATCAAAAAGTTGGTCTCGTACGGCGTTTGTCAGGGAACAGGCTTGTCGAGGTTCGAGTAATGTCATTGGTGGCAGCAACATTAACTGTCACGTATTTGTTATTCGCGGTTGTGGAAAGGTGTCTGGTAAATCGTCCGTCGTGGCGAATACGCTTGCAGCATCAGTGTTTGGTCCAGCATCTCAATAGGTGGCGTTATGAAAAAAATTTCGAGTTATATTGCTTCCATTACGCTTTTCAGTTGTATTGGCTTCTCAGCGGTAGGGGATGACTTAGACATCTACCTCGGCAATGCAAATAGTGCCGTTACCTACAACCCTAATGTACTGTTCATCATGGACTCATCGGGCAGCATGGGGGCATACGATGGAACTTCACAAACCCGTATGCTTCGGGTGCAAAATGCATTGAAGGATGCGCTCGGTTCGGCAACCAATATCAACGCGGGGTTAATGCGTTTTTCTGACTTCGGTGGCCCTATTCTTTATCCCATTCGCGATATTGATGATGCAGTTAGACCCGAAATTATTGTCTCTACCAATGATGATGACCATGATGCACATGAAATCAATGGTTCAGTAACCACCGATAGCAATGACTTAGTCTTGAGTCAGGGGACAGCGACCGTTACCTCTGGCATGCGTTTCACCGACTTAAATATACCTCAAGGTGCGACTATCGTTAGCGCGAGTATTCGGTTTACGTCAGAGAAGTTTAATGTTGCGGGGACATCGTTAATTATTTCAGGCGAGGCGAACGCCTCAAGCACGGCTTTTTCAAATACCAATAACAACCTTACATCAAGAACAAAGACGGCTGCCAACATTGAATGGTCTACAGATAACAGTTTTCCTTCTTCGGGTGAAGTCGTCACGACGCCCGATATCAGCTCTGTCATTCAAGAAATCGTCGATTTAAGTGCTTGGTGTGGCGGAAAAGATTTAAATATCCTTATTGAAGGTAGTAGCTCCGACTCGGCGAGCAGCAGAGAAGCGCGAGCCAGTGATGTGGGCCAAAGTGGGGCGCCACAGCTTGTGGTTTCTTATGATGATTCTACGGCGACGGGTTGTATTGAAGGTGAGGGGATTTATCAAGTCGCTAATTCAAAAGATAACTCTGAAGAAGACACAAACGGCTACCCAAATACCGGGAATGAGCTTACATTCAATGCATACTACAACGATTATGTAGGTATTCGATTCAGAAATGTAAATATTCCTCAGGGCGCTGAAATTACTGAGGCTTATTTGGAATTCACCGGATACAGCACTAGAACGTATGGCAGCCCAAGTATGCGAATTCGCGGTGTTGCTGACGATAGTGCACAAGATTTCCATCCTAATAAGCGGTATCGCATTCACAATTTACCCAAAACTGACGGAATAAACTGGTCTATGCCCGATTTCTATAGCAATGGCGATTACCAGTCTCCGGACATAAGCTCTATCGTTAAAAGTATTGTAGACCGCCCGGGTTGGGTGCCTGGCAATAATATGGCATTTGTTCTGGATAATTTTGTTTCTTACCGAGGGGCTTACACGTATGGAGGGTCTCCGTCAAAGGCCCCTAGACTCATCGTTAAGTTTAACGGCTCAGCAACTCCGGGAGCCTCTGCTACAGTAAGGGAACACTTGGTAAGCAAAATAGATGAGCTCAGTGCTAATGGTTTTACGCCTATTGTAGATACGCTGTTAGAAGCAACAAATTATTATGGGGGCTTGGATGTCGACTATGGCTTAAAACGTGGTGAGAGCAGTGTGAGTAGTTCTGTGCGTCGCAGCACCCGCGTAAGCCATAGAAGCTCCTACATTGGTGAAGATTCAGTGTTACCCTCAGGCTGTACTGTCGATAATCTTTCTAGCAGCAAGTGTATTAATGAAGCCATACCTAGCGGAGCGACGTATATTTCCCCTGTGTCTGACTTACAGTGTCAGACCAACAACCACATCGTCTTATTGTCTGATGGTGAAGCGAATAACAACCATAGTGTTAGTAAAATTCAGACGCTGTTAGGTAAATCGTGCACGGGAAGTGGCGGTGAAAAATGTGGTTTAGACCTCGTTAAGAATTTAAGTAAGTCGGAAACCTCTGTAATCGGCCCTCGCGTGATTACACATACCATTGGGTTTGCTGCTAACAGTACAGCAAACAACTTCCTTAACCAGTTAGCGCTGCAAAGTGGAGGTGGCTTCTATCAAGCGGATAACAGCACAGACTTGTTAGAAGCATTCAATACTATTCTACGTTCGGTAAAAGACATCAATGCAACGTTTGTGTCGCCTGGTGTGGCCGTCAACCAGCTTAACCGTCTAACGCACCGTGATGAGCTGTATTTCGCTTTGTTTAAGCCAAGTGAAGGCGCTATTTGGCCAGGGAACTTAAAACGTTATCGTTTAAGTGGTGACAAAATCCTCGATAAAAACAGCGCTAGTGCGGTGGATAGTGTTACAGGGTTCTTCGCAGAGAACTCACATAGCTATTGGTCCACACTGGCAGATGGAAGTGAAGTTAGTGAAGGCGGTGCTGCAAGTAAGCTTGGCAGTAATCGAAATATCTATGTGTTTGATGGTGCTGGTGGAATAGTGCAAACAGCTAATGCGCTTCATGAGGATAACAGCAACATAACCGTAAATGATTTAGGGTTACAGGATGAAGCTGATGCAGAAGCGCTAAGAGATGCCATATTAAAATGGGCGCGCGGTGTTGATGTAAAGGATGACAATGGCGATGGAAGTACGTCTGACTACCGTCCTCAAATGGGGGATCCCATTCATTCGCAGCCCATCATTGTAAACTACGGGACAAACGATTCAGCTATTTTCGTTGCAACTAATCAGGGGATGCTGCATTCGTTCGACACTGAGACGGGCGAAGAAAATTTCGCAATAATGCCTAAAGAGCTGCTGCAAAACCTTCACCATTTCTATAAAGATGCCTCATCTTTCGAACACAAATACGGTATCGATGGTGATTTAATACTTCGCACTGTGGAAGATAAATTGTATTTGTATGTCGGTATGCGACGAGGCGGGCAGAATTACTACGTATTTGATGTATCAAATAAAACGGCGCCAACGCTCAAATTTAAAATTGAAGGTGGCAGCGGTGAATTAGCTAAACTAGGACAAACATGGTCACGTCCAACTATCACTAAGGTGCGTATGGGCGACCAAGTGAAAGATGTCATGATTGTAGGTGGCGGTTATGACAACGCTCAAGATGATAGAGCTGTGCGTTCCAATGATGGTATAGGCAACGCAGTATTTATGTTTGACGCAGATAACGGAAGCCTATTGTGGCAGGCCAGTAATGCCGACGCAAACTTGAACCTTGAACACATGACATACAGTATCCCAGGTCGTATTTCGGTGATTGATCGAGATAACGACGGCTTTGCCGACCATATGTATGTGGCTGACACAGGTGGCCAGCTTTTCAGATTGGATATTTACAACGGTAAATCAGGTTCGAACTTTATCAAAGGCGCGCGACTTGCCGACTTTGGAGGAGATACCGCAGAAACCAATCGTCGCTTCTATTATGGCCCTGATGTGACTGAAATCGCCTTGGGTGATGAGCTTTATTACGGCGTAGCGCTAGGCACGGGTTGGCGCGCTTCTCCACTAGATACTGTGGTAGAAGATAATTTCTATATGCTAAAAGACAGTGGCGTGTTCCAAAGAACCATCGATAACGAATTTACGTTTATGCCTACGGTGTACGAGAGTGATATGTACAATGCTACTAGCCATGCATTAACCAGTGGCGATGAGTCTGAGCGAGAGTTGGCGTCATCAACGTTTGCAAACAAGGCTGGGTGGTATCTTAACCTCACAACCAATGGTGAAAAAGTATTAGCTTCACCGCTCATTCTTGATTACAAGGTGTTCTTTACAACTTATGTACCTGCTTCAAGCAGCACCAGCGCTTGTGCACCGCCAACTGGAAACAGTCGCGCTTATTTGGTGAGTTTATTCAACGGAAATGCAGTAACAGACCTAAATAATAACGGGGTGCTTGACGATGGAGATAGGGTTGCTGAACTTAAACAAACAGGGATTGCTCCTGAGACGAAAATCCTCATAGAGGACATCGTTAGTCCGGTAGTTTGCTTGGGTACAGAGTGTGTCTCTGCGGTAATCGATGTTGATGAAGACGGCAACAACGAAGACTGTTTATCAGCTTTCGAATGTCTTGCTGAAAACATTTATGGTAGATTTGAGCGCATTCAACGCGGTAGTTGGCATTCTGAGACAGAGAGAGAGTAATTCCTTATGAAGACTAATCGGCACAGCGGCTTTTCACTTATAGAGCTTATGATTGTGGTTACGATTGTTGGCATCATTGCCGCTATTGCCTACCCATCTTATCAGGGCGTAGTAGCAGATAGTTACCGTGGTACCGGACAAGCTGACCTATTGGCGTTTGCCGCGGCTATGGAACGACATCATAGCGGTGCATTTAGCTACGAGGGGGCAGGTAGCGGTGGCAGTGACACAGGGGAACCTACCATATTCGCAACCCATTCTCCTTCTTCAGAGCCTGTCAGTAACAAGCGATATGACTTAACGATAGTGGCATCTGGGGCAAATACATATCAGCTAAAAGCCACCCCAGTCAGTGGTTCAACACAAGCTTCAGATGGTGCGCTTTTTTACTTTAGTGATGGTCGCAAAGGCTGGGATCAAAATAATAACGGAAGCTTAGAATCTACCGAATACTGTTGGTCTTGTTAAGCGATTGAAACCACTATAATACCAGGGCTAATTGCGACGTAAGTTATTACTGCTGCGCAGATTTGACGGTTAAGTTGCCAAACCTACTTATGTCCTGCCATTGCTGTTCATAAAAGGTCTCTACTGAGGCCTTTTGCTTTTTATCCTGTTGATGTTGCTGTAGCTTTTCCTCTTGTTCAATAGCGTGTAGCTGTAGTGCAATGTTGGTTTGGCAGTGCAATAACAATGCAGCCGTTGCAATGAAAAAAAACGCAGCACCAAGTACCTCTATCAATATTGCACCGCGACAAGTTGTCGGCTTATTCAGTGCTAGCATACCAACTCCCGGGTATCGGAATGACCTTCTGTAATGCTGGTTGTTGCTGAAGCATGTTCAATGTTTCTTGTGAGTGATTTACATCGCCCATTAACATTGTGTTGAGCGTTTTGTTACTCGTTAGCGCACCAACTATCGAAGCCCCATTTTCCACCTTTAGCGAATAGTTACTTCCGTTATCTGATATCTGCACTAATAACCCATAAAAAGCAGTACTGGCTGATAGGTGAATATCTCCATTTTCTACAATGATAAGCATAGGTGATTTCGCAGAGTTGCCCTTCAAACCTGAGCTACTCAACTTGCAATCGCCCGTTATCCAGTAATGTTGGCCCGCAAGCAATGTATCGCAGTTATCTAGAGCCACGATATCCGGGAAGTAAAGTGGGCTTAATTCGCCTAACTGGCGGTTGAAAAGTTGGTCAGTTATATCGTCAAAAGATGTAATGGGCAGTGCTAATTGTGCGGTGTTAATTATTGCCGGATAGCGGAGATATTGCTCCGTGTACGTTGCAGTATAATTTGCTGTCGACACCGAGACGATATATTGGGCTAGTGCTTGCTGCTTGTCACCCTCGAGCTGTGTTGAAACTATGTCATAGCTAATGTCGGTCTCGCTAAGTATTATGCTTTCAACATTTTTAGTACGCAATTGCCTTCCAATGTCTCGTTGCGCTTGAACTAATCGTATTTCGGTTTCGACTGTAGAGTTAATCGCCTTAGTCATATCTTGATATGCTTGAATGCGTTGTGCAGTAAATTTTGTCAATAGTGTGGTCGTTACCAAAAGAATAATGACAATTGACATGACCACCATACCTGATTGCGCTTCAGTAGGCGCTTTTACGTTTCTGCTCGTTCTACCATAAGTCATGATTAGGCTACTCTTTGTTTATTGAACGTAATAAATGGGCAAGAAACTTACAGGCATATTCATTCTCACGAGCGAACATTCAGTGCAGTTACCGTAAAGCTTAGTGTGTGCTTGATAGTGCTGTCTTTCTTACACGACGCTTTCATGTTCACAGCAAAGACGGCGCCTAGGGACGTGAGTGACAGCGGGCTAACATTGAAGCTTTCTACAGTCGTTGTATTTGCATCAGTAATATCGTGCCATCCTTTTTTGTCACATAGTGCTCCAGAGACGCTTTGCTCAATCGCATTGTCGCGCAGTCGAAAACCAACAAACTCGGCTCCCGTTAATTCAATGTCGCCGCTATGGTCTTTGTCGGTAGTAAACGTGATACAGCTATTAGGTAACTCGCCGTCAAATTGACTGATAGCAACAGAACTTTTTAGTTCGCTTGTTTCTGGTAATGCGGTGGCTGTGCGCATCACAAAATTTGCCTGCTGCAGCTGTGCTGTTAAAAGCTGTTGTAACATGCGCATTTCGTCCTTCAGCGCAATTTGACGGTTCATTTTTTGAAATGAGTGATGTAAAAAGGCGATGTGGCTTGTACTCAATGACAATACCAAGGCACCTAATGCTGTTGCGATCAATAACTCGACAAGCGTCATACCTTCCGTCTTCAACATTTAGAGAATCCTGTCATTGGCTCGCTGGTACAGGTTTTTATTCTCCCTAATACACTGATGGTCACTTTTGCTTTAAGCGGTAAGCTCTGAACGTACAAGGTGCTATTGTTGGCGAAGTGTAGCGTTCCCTGTGAATTGAACGTGATGGAGTGTGCTTTCAACTTTTTGGTAGAATTCGTACTAATACTCACGTTGCTCTTTGTATCAACAAAATCAAAAGCCCAAACTTTTCCATTTACACTGCATTTTTCTTTTGTAGTGCAATCACAGCTGTCGTTTTCGCTAATTGCTATACAGCGAGTATCTTCCAAACCTATTTTCAGATGAATCGGCTTATTCAGTGTAATTGAACTTACTCTTGCCCTATGCGCTATGTCTGTAATAGCACGCAATACATACTTAAATTCTGTCTCTTGTTTCCAATGATAAAAAGAAGGAATTGATAACGCGCTTACAGTGCATATTAACGCGACAACAATCATAAGCTCGAGAAGAGTGTAGCCACTGTTGTGGCGCTCACAATTCCTTGTTTTTTTACCAGTGGTGTTTAGATTCTTCCGTGACTTCATTAAAACCATACGCAGGTTCGGTTAACGCTCTTTCGCTAAATTGATAGCGTAAATGTACTGGCAAACATTAATTTATGAAGCTGTACTAAGGAGGGGATTTAATGGCATTCGTGGAGTCGATACGTAGTAAAGGAATTACACTCATAGAAATGTTATGTACGCTGGCTGTAATAAGTATTTTAGCGGTAGCAATAGTAGTGAATACTGTTGGAGCAAATCGAAAAGTGAATCAGCTGAAGGTTTCCAGCTATCTTATGCAGCTTCAGGCAATTCAGGCGAGGCATTGGCTTCAAACAGGGATGTATTTACCACTTTCGGCGTTACCGATACTTGAGATTAAAGGCGTATCGGTTGAAGAGAATAAAAGCACTAATAATGAATACGAAATTAAGGTTGTTATGTCATGGTTGAGTACAAGCCATGTCTGTAAAACACAAACCTTGACCGAACAAGGCATTTCGCCTCAGATGTGCTAGTAAATAACTGGCAGCTAGAAGTATTAACTACAACTTAGCTCTGCGCTTAGCCAGGTCTTCTTTAATACCATTACCATCGCTGTCTACCGCTACTGATATACGACCATACAAGGAGAGGAGTAGAGCTGATGCATAATTGTTATCATTAGTTTTAGGGCACAGAGTCACCGTTGCCGCCGTATCAATCCCCCCTTGTTCATTAAAAATAATGGGGCCACTGATGCCATAAATAATATTGGCCGAATTTAACGGGTCGCTTGTCGCAATGAGGGGCTCGCTATCATCACGTTGATCGTTGGTGTTGGCGTCAATGAATACCATTTTTGCACTTTTCCAATCGTTTGAGCACGTAGAATAATTTTCTGTCGGGCACAATACGACAGACGTTTGTTCATCGACAGCGGTAAATCGAGCGCGCTGAGCAAGAGCGCTAAGGTTGTTTAAGTCAGAAGTGATCTTATTTTTGACAAGAATACTTTGTATGTTTGGGGCGACAGAAGTCAATACGATTGCCAAGATAGATACCGCAACCAGCATTTCTAGCAACGTTAGACCTTTCTGAGATCTCAACGATGTGAAACGTGATGAAGAAACTGATTTGGCACTCATGCTTTGCTATGATTCCTGACTATCGGTATATGAGTAAAGATAAACTATTTTTGTAAGACTAAGGTATGTATAAACGCGCTATCGCATAGGCGAATATACACTTTATACTGAATCTTGTGCCGACAGTATAATAACACTAACAACTCTTTGTGTATTATCGTAAACTCAATCTACAGGACGCCTCAACATTACGTGGATATTATGATGCAAAAACAAGCAGTTATTGAAGAAATGAAAGTGCTGCCTGAAATTGACTTGGAATATGAAGTTGCTCGTCGAGTCTCATTTATTAAAAAGCAGTTATTAACGTCTGGACTCAACTCATTGGTGTTGGGGATCAGTGGCGGTATTGATTCTTGTACTTTAGGTAAGCTTGCTCAGTTAGCCGTTGATGAATTAAACCAAGAAAATCATGAAAGTTACCAGTTTATCGCTGTTCGCCTTCCTTATGACACGCAGGCTGATGAAGCTGATGCTCAACAGTCAATCGATTTTATAAAGCCAACTCATGCGGTGACGGTTAACGTCAAACCTGGCGCAGATGCTATTCATGAGTCGACTTCAGAGGCCTTGATGCAATCAAGCTTGCTACCAGATAGTGACGCTAAAAAAGACTTCGTCAAAGGTAACGTTAAAGCGCGCACGCGAATGGTCATTCAGTATGAAATTGCGGGAATGGTCGACGGCTTGGTGTTAGGCACTGACCACTCGGCGGAGAATATTACCGGCTTTTATACAAAATATGGTGATGGGGCATGTGATTTAGCGCCACTTTTTGGTCTAAGCAAACGCCAAGTGCGCGCTATAGCCGCCCATTTAGGTGCACCACATCACGTTATCACTAAAGCGCCTACAGCCGATTTAGAGAGCCTCTCACCTCAAAAAGAGGATGAACAAGCACTCGGCATGACCTACGATCAAATTGACGATTTCCTCGAGGGTAAGTCGGTTTCTGCAGAAGTAGAAGAAAAATTGCTCTATATTTATGAGCGTACACAACATAAACGTGTACCTATTCCAACAATTTACGACGAGTTGTAGCCATGAAAAAAATTGAAGCTATCATTAAACCATTCAAAATGGACGATGTAAGGGAAGCGCTAGCTGAAGTCGGTATTGCAGGGATGACAGTATCAGAGGTAAAAGGCTTTGGTCGTCAAAAGGGCCATACAGAACTTTACCGTGGTGCAGAGTATCAAGTGGATTTTCTTCCCAAGATAAAAATTGAGCTTGTTCTTGACGACGATCGCGTTGAGCAAGCTGTAGAAGCTATCCAATCTTCTGCAAAAACAGGCAAAATTGGTGATGGAAAAATCTTTGTATATAACGTCGAAACAGCAGTTCGTATAAGAACGGGCGAGCAAAACGAAGACGCTATTTAAAAAAAGGGAGCAAACGCTCCCTTTTTTAATACCAGTGCAAAAAATTAGTGTTTATCCTCTGAACACTCGCCAGTATCAGGATCACAACAGCTCGATTGTTCCGAGTGAGCTTGTCCATGTTCAAGTTCTTCTGCTGTTGCCTCTCGCACATCAATTACTTTTACATCAAAAGTAAGCGGAATACCTGCCAATGGGTGATTGCCATCTACAACCACGTCTTCGTCAGTGGTTTCGATAATAATAACTGACTGCTCTCCTTGAGGGGTGGTTGCTCTAAAAGACATACCAACTTCTACGTCCATACCCTCGAACATCGAGCGAGGTACTGTTTGAACAAGTTCGTCGGCGCGTTCGCCGTAAGCTTTTTCAGGTTCGACAGAAACATTGAAGCTGTCGTCTTTAGATTTTCCGATTAACGCATCTTCCAGCCCTTCAATTAGAAAGCGGCGCCCTAGAAGCACTACCAGAGGTGACTTTCCTTCAGATGAATCAAGGGATGTGCCATCTTCAGTGGAAACGGTGTAGTGCAGCGTCACTACGCTGTCAGAGGTAATTGTCATATCAATTCCTATTTAGGCCCTATTAATAAGGGCATTTAAACAAATAACTTGGAGCGTGTTGCCTTTTGCGTCACATTTAGGCTCAAAGGCTGTCATGCTCAAATACTATCGGCGTTTTTTCACAATATTGCTCGCCTGTTGCTCAATATTGTACGGTAGTGCATTAGGGTAGCAGGTCACATCATGATTATCAGCCAATCTGTGTAAATCTTCTGTGGTAGTGTCATTGTTTAACACAGCTAAAAACCATGTTTCATTGCCAAGCATCGCGCTATGGATGACTTTTCCTGCAATGCGCCAGTTTTCGCCAAGTTGCTTTTCAACAGCAGAACCTGTTGGCACCACAACAGCGCTGTCCAGTGTAAAGCTAAAAGCTGCGCGTTTGTTTTTGCCTAAGAATCGTGTGCGTGCGACGACTTCTTGGCCCATGTAGCAGCCTTTATCAAAATCGATACCCTCTAGCGCTTGGACGTTCATCATCTGAGGAACATATTCAGCTACTGCATTATCATCGATGGCAGCGTGTACACTTTTGATTTGAAGCGCGTCAAAGACTGTTTGGTCATAAACCGCAATGTCATCGTTCAATGCGTCGAGCAGCGTTGCAGCAACGTCGTTACGTAACACAACAATAAGGCCTGGGGACTGTAATCCAGCATTAAACATTATCCCCGCCTCTGACGAAGCACATCTAAGCGCATCTTGAGACGGTGCCTCTGCAAGCAGTTCCACAAAGTCAGTGTCTTGAAATACCTTCGAAAGCAGCTTTTGTGCAATACTCGATGAAACGAAGAGCGTAGTGTAAGCCTGTGTATCATCAACGATATCTACTTTTGAGAACACACCGTACTTATTTAGTTGAGCAAGAGAATGCGCGCCTGATGATTGGTTACTTATCATCAAAATACGATTTCCTTCTCGGGCTACATAGCCAAGAGACCAGGTTTTGCCTTTATTGTCGCAATGCGCATAATGACGAGCGGTATCGCCTTCTAGCTTATTAATGTTTACAGTTAACTGGCCGTGTAAATAGCTATCAGCCTGTTCACCTTCTAGCGAAATGATCATAGCTTCATTTAAGCGAATGATATAGTTGTCAGGCATACTGTTTAAAGAAAGAAGTTGCGACATGTTGTTTCTCATTAGTTCAACGATATGTGAGTAAGGTATGGTGTAAAACCTGATAATCAAGGGCAGATTGACACGAGTCAATATATCGCCATATTAGAATGTCAATATCAGACCAAAAGAGCAGTGATCCTCACACCTTGAGCATGGTATTATTTTAAAGGTAATTTAAATAAAAAATAAGACACTATGTTTGAACCAAAAAGACTAGCACGATTAAAGTGGGCTTGCCGTAGAGGCATGTTGGAATTAGATGTACTTTTACTTCCCTTTGTTGAAGAAGCATTTGACGAACTCAGCTATGAAGACCAAGTGACGTTTGAGCGCTTGCTAACCAGTGATGATCCAGATTTGTTTGCATGGATCATGGGCCACCAAAAATGCAACGACCCCGAGCTTGCCGCGATGGTGTCTACCATTGTGAACCGTGTCAAAGTATAGAATATCGGTAAAGACTTCAAATTGCAGGCCTGTAGCTAGTGCACTTGGCATAGTGAGCTGCTCAATGATATCGCTTGGTAGTATGTCGCCCTCCTTGTGGACATGGGTGCAACCTCATACTGTGGCGTTTGTATATTGTGCTTTTATGACAGTGTTGCTAGCGGGGTTTCTTACAGGCGAGGGTCAAAGCGCTACATTTAGTAACAAAGTGTTACCACGGCGGTATACGTTTTCACTCACAAACAGTGGTAGAATAAGCAGCATTGATAGTGAAACGCCGCCTCTCTCTAGCCATTGCAGTAGTGCACCCATGCAAATCCACTCTTCCTCTCAAGTATTTCCATGGGGAATTTGTTTAGAGGTTGTCAGTGTTAAGCGCCGTTGGTTTGACAAAGACCATTCCCATTTAGCGTGGGTGTTAAAAAACGAATGTTCTGAAGCTGATTATCGAAGATTGGCGCGTGCCGTAATTTTCGCAAGCAAGGGAACGTCTTCAAGGAATTAATTAGATGCTTCGTGAGTATACAAGAGCGTTGTTTAAGCGTGTTGATGCAAATCAGTTGATGCAATTCAAACCGCCAACACTGCCACAGCGTATCTACACAAAAACTCTGTCTATCGACAATGTGCATTACAGTGAATATTGCCAAGAAGTTGACTGGCCTGCCAGCGACGGTATGCATCCATTGTATTTACAAACCTTGTCTTTGCCTTTGCAAATGCAATGTTTACTCGATAAACAGAGCCCCTTTCCACTGCTAGGGTTGATTCACTCAGCGAATCATGTCTCTATGGAGCGTGAATGCAGCTTAAGTGAAGCTTTTGAATGCCGCGTGCGTTTTCATGACGTGCGACCTCATCAAAGAGGGTGGGAAGTTGATGTGCTGCTTGAAGCTTGGCAAAGCGGAAAAGTTGTTTATCGTGCAACAAGTAGTTATTTAGTTAAGGTAAAAGCGGTTCATGTTGCGCCACGCGTGGCGAGTAATGAAGCTGCTGATGAGTGTTATACACAAGAAAAAGCGCTCATTAGTGAGTTAAGTGCCTCGTCGAATACGGGTCGTCGTTACGCAAAAATTTCGGGAGACTACAACCCGATTCATATTTCAGGTGTCTCTGCGAAAGCCTTTGGCTTTAAAAAGCCTATTGCTCATGGCATGTGGACACTAGCCAGAGCGGTTTCGGCCTTCGTTGCTCACCAAGAGAATAGTGGCGTTAGTCATATTACGGACATTCGATGCCAATTCAAAAAACCGGTCTTCTTGCCCAACCACATCCACATCTTGCAACATTGTAAAACAGACACAGAAGCATTAATTGATGTGACTAACGAAGAAGAGACGGTGACTCACTTAGCGATGAGCGTCTCATTTTAAGGGCAGGGGGCAGGCATTTATAAAGTTGCACTACAGCCCCCTTAAGTATCTAAACAAAAATCTTATTGCTCGCTTTCTAGAAAGCTACCCTCAGTAATCAGTGAGCCAACGTCAGCGCCCGATAGCTGTCGTTTTGGAACTAATATAGTTGGTTTAGGATCATTGACTTGGTCTGGGTGATCGATGTTGAAGTGTAGACCTCTACTTTCCTTTCTTTCCATAGCGCAACGAACAATCAATTCAGCAACCGTGACCAAGTTTCGTAGTTCAAGTAAATTGTTGCTCACCCTAAAGTGCGCGTAGTACTCAGCAATCTCTTGTTCCAACAGTTTTATGCGGCGCATGGCGCGTTCTAGGCGTTTATCAGTGCGAACAATACCGACATAGTCCCACATAAATAGACGTAACTCATGCCAGTTATGCTGAATAATGACTTCTTCGTCTGAGTCTGATACTTGGCTTTCATCCCAAGGAGCAATTGTTTCTTGGCAGTTTGCCGTAGGTAACTTCCCAATGATATCGTCAGCAGCTGCAGTGGCAAAAACGATACACTCTAATAATGAATTCGACGCCATGCGATTGGCACCATGGAGACCTGTATAGGCAACTTCGCCAATAGCATACACATTGTCTAAGTCAGTTTTTGCGTTAAAGTCGGTAATAACACCACCGCAACTATAATGTGCTGCTGGTACAACGGGAATGGGTTCTCGAGTTATATCGATACCCAGAGAACGGCACTTGCGATAAATATTGGGGAAATGCTTAACAATAAAGTCGGCGGGCTTGTGACTGATATCAAGGTACATGCAGTCAGCACCCAGGCGTTTCATTTCGTAATCAATTGCACGCGCCACCACATCCCTTGGCGCCAAATCGCCGCGCTCATCAAACTTATGCATAAAACGTGTGCCATCCGCATGACACAAGTTTGCGCCTTCTCCTCGTAATGCTTCAGTTATAAGAAAGTTACGTGCTTGAGGATGGAATAAACAAGTGGGGTGAAACTGATTGAATTCCATATTTGCTACGCGACAGCTAAGCACGCCAGGCCATTGCAATGCCATCGCCGCTGGAAACATCAGGGTTTGACGTATATTGATATACTTTACTGCCACCGCCAGTTGCCAGTGCGATAAAAGGTGCGCGGATAACCTCGACGTGTTCTTGTTGCCTATTCCAAACATAGGCGCCGACGCAATGATTCTTTTTAGACTTAGAGGGAATAAGGTCAATGGCGTTGTAGCGTTCGAACACATGTATATTGGGGTGTGTTGAAACTGCATCGTTTAACGTAATCTGCAGGGCTTCACCCGTAGCATCGGCCGCGTGTAAAATCCGTCTGTGGCTATGTCCACCTTCTCTTGTAAGGTGAAAGCGTTCTTCGCCCGTTTCACTTTTTTCAGTATCAAAAGGAACGCCATAACCTATTAACCACTCTAGTGCTGATTTAGCGCGTTCAGCTGTAAATCTAACCGCTGACTCTTCACATAATCCACCGCCAGCTTTTAGCGTGTCTTTGACATGAGCATCAATAGAGTCTTGTTCATCAAATACTGCCGCAATACCACCTTGTGCATAGCGTGTGGAGCCTTCGTTTCTATCGCTCTTGCTTAAGACGATAACTTGGCAGTGGTCTGCAAGCTTTAATGCCAGGCTCAGACCTGCTGCGCCACTCCCTATTATCAACACGTCACAACGATGTTCTATAGCATTTGATGTGGAAGTTAGTGAAGACGATACAGATTTCATGTATTTTTATATCAATTCAAACGAGCAAAGGTTCGGCAAGTCTAAAGGATGAGTGGCAAAACACAATGTTTGTTAGGTGCAGATACACGCATTTTTTAAAATTTTTAATACTAGAACAGAACTTTTGGAAAAAGAACGCGTCTACATCCTTGCTTATGAGAGCTAAGGTGTAGTTGAAGTAGGGAGTAACGGCTCGAATGAGCGAGCAGATAACCGACCAACAATTGGTCGAAAAAGTACAGCGTGGTGACAAGAATGCGTTTAATTTGTTGGTAACTCGATATCAACATAAGGTGATGCATTTGGTATCTAGGTACGTGAAGAATACAGGCGATGTGGCAGACGTAACACAAGAAGCGTTTATCAAAGCGTATCGCGCGTTACCTAATTTTCGCGGAGACAGTGCCTTTTATACGTGGCTTTATCGCATTGCGGTAAACAGTGCGAAAAACTATCTTGTCTCACAGGGGCGCAAGCCTCCTTCAAGTGATGTTGATGCACAAGAGGCTGACTATTACGAAGGCAGCGACGCATTAAAGGAACAGTCAACCCCTGAGAGAAGCCTGTTATCAGAAGAGATAGAAGATACTTTGTTTAAAGTGGTGGAAAAGTTACCTGACGATTTGCGTATGGCAATTACATTGCGCGAGATTGAGGGACTGAGCTACGAGGAGATAGCAAGTGTCATGGCGTGTCCTGTCGGCACTGTTCGTTCTCGCATTTTCAGAGCGCGAGAAGCCATAGATAAAGTTATTCAGCCGCTGCTGGAAAATTAATCGAAATAAATTAAAAAAAAGATGAACTTTCTTTTTTCGTAGATGACTAACAGCTGTGTTAGGGTAGTAAACGATCAAATTGATCTGGAAATGAATTTATGACGCAACAGCAAGAAAAATTGTCCGCATTCATGGATGGTGAGATAGAAGGCAATGACATCATTGATGCAATTAAGCACGATGAAGCGCTTCAGGCCAAATGGCAGCGATACCACGTGATCCGCGGTGCAATGAGAAAAGAAGCAAATGTCGCTCCGCAGTTAGATATAACTGCCAGCGTAGCAGCTGCTCTAGCGGACGAACCTGCGATTGTGGCACCTAAGCCCTCTCGATGGCGTTCAATTCCTGCGCTTGGTAGCGTTATCCCATTTGCGAAGCAGTCTGGTCAGTTCGCAGTGGCCGCTTCGGTGGCATTGGCAGTGATTATAGGTGTTCAGCAATTCAACCAACCTGTGCCGACAGAACCGTTTGAAACATTTTCGACGGCTCGTCCTCAAGGTGGTCTAGCACCAGTGAGTCTTGAGCAAACCCGCGCATTACCGCGCAATGACATGAATGAAGTGCTTGAGACCAAACGAAAAATCAATGCATTGATTGCCGATCACGAACAGCAAATCAGACTGAAGCAGGATGAGGAAGCGAGTAGCGAAAGCAATACCGATAAGGAAGCTTCACAGCGTCCAGAGTAATCGGTTTTGGTGTCCACCGAGCACATCGCTTCGCGTGTCAACAAATTGTGGCCTCTTATGTCATAATAAGAGGCAGCAGATAAATTTACAGTGCAAACCAGCATCTTCTGCTGGTTTGTTTGTTTCTAGGGCAGGGAAAATGCGTTGTAGTACTCTCTTCTTTTTGTTATTCATTTCAAGTGCATCACATGCTCAGTCTACTGAACAGACTGCTGAGGACGACACAAATACGTCAAAAGCTGAAGTTCAGAATGTGGTCGAAACCGACAACCCCCTCAGAATTTGGAAGCGTCCCAATCACAACCTTCAACCACCGCGCAATGGTTGGTGCAGCTTCAAAACATAATTACACAAGCTAATTTCCAAGTTACGTTTGTGCAAAGTGTCGCTGGTAAAGAGACAGTCCCATTTTTGTGGCGCCACGGTATTTTAGATGATGGTACGGAAGTTGAGCAGCTCAGTTTACAAAATGGACCGGGTCGAGAGTTAATCCGTATCAATAATGTTGTCAGTGTATTTGAGCCAGATGTTCAACCGTATAGTTTGCATTCAAATCATATAAACGGACCTATTCCCAGTGCATTGGTATACCATCCCGAACAACTATTAAAAGCCTATGAATTTGTACCCGTTGGGCGGGCGCGTGTCGCGGGTC
The DNA here is from genome assembly GCF_036870955.2 of Alteromonas gracilis. GTDB lineage: Bacteria > Pseudomonadota > Gammaproteobacteria > Enterobacterales > Alteromonadaceae > Alteromonas > Alteromonas gracilis_A. Next base: position 2,948,134 of record NZ_CP145482.2, on the reverse strand, counting down.
GTCCGGCACAACAAATACGCATTGTAAGTCGTGATAACACGCGTTTTAGTTATCAGCTTTGGCTTGATGAAGAAACGGGAATGTTACTAAAACTCAATATGCTGGATTTGCAAGGGGCGTTACTTGAGCAGATTCAAGTAACGGCTTACACCATTAACCCAGAGCCCTCTGAGTACTTTTCAAGGATCAATCCTGGTTCTCTTCCTAAACCTATGGCGATGGGTGGACAACAAACGCGAGAACACAATTGGGATATCGGGTTTCTACCTCTAGGCATGCGAGAAATTAAACAAGATACGCGGCGATTAGCCTTAACTGGTCAAGTCGTAGAGTATAAACTGCTGACCGATGGGCTAGTTGACGTGTCGGTTTACGTACAGCCAGCCGAAGATGCTATAGGCGGTGATATAGCGCTGCGTAACGAACTGAGTACTTTTTTGACCCTTACTGATGGAAAAGCACAAGTCACCGTTGTGGGGGAAATTCCTTTGCAAACGGCTAAAGCAATAGCCACATCACTAGGCCCGAAAGTTGTTGATTAACTTACGTGTTTTTGCCAGTAACGAGCACATAGACCATGATTAGAGAGAAGGCGACTGTAGTAGCCATAGAAGGTGACAGCATTACGGTAGAGGCAGCCATTAAGTCGACGTGCAATAGTTGTCAGGCGCAAAGTGACTGTGGTACGGGTTTAGTGTCTCGTGCTTTGGCGCCCAGAACGCAGCAGCTAACTCTTCGTTCGCCAATGTCAGTCAAGCTTGGACAGGAAGTGACAGTGGGTATTCCTGAGGCCGGAATTTTAAGTGCATCTGCGTGGCTGTACCTCATGCCGCTCACTAGCTTTATTCTTGCATTTATCCTCGCATCTCTTTATTTGCCAACATTAGGCCTGACACAAGAGCTATGGGCACTGCTGCCAAGCGTAACCATCACGTTTTTGGTTTATAAGGTCATTTCGAGAAAGCTGCAGGTGACTGAAAGCGGAAAGTATCAGCCCGTATTACTTGAAAGTTTGGAGTGACACTTGATTATTCCATAAATAAATCAGCGCTTAGTGCCTGAAAAATAAACACGCCGTCTCGTCATCGTAAATATGAAATAACACTCACAGTGACAAACAATAAAATTACATCACGCTAATTCGCTTTTCGTTCAATAAATGGGTAAAATCCGCACGCGCTGCGTATAAGTCGTAGCTATATTTTGTTTAATGAACTTTTCTGCAGGTAATTTCCAGCATTATGCAACAATCGCACATTCGTAATTTCAGTATCATCGCTCATATCGACCACGGTAAGTCTACACTTTCAGACCGCCTAATTCAGCATTGCGGAGGGCTTTCCGACCGCGAAATGGCTGAGCAGGTACTCGATTCGATGGACCTTGAAAAAGAGCGCGGAATTACCATCAAAGCGCAAAGCGTAACACTTAATTACAACGCAAGAGATGGGGAGACTTACCAGTTAAACTTCATCGATACCCCGGGACACGTTGACTTTACCTATGAAGTATCGCGTTCTCTTGCCGCTTGTGAAGGCGCATTGTTGGTTGTGGATGCAGGGCAGGGTGTAGAAGCACAAACTCTAGCTAACTGTTACACCGCCATTGAAATGGATATGGAAGTGGTACCGATACTTAACAAGATTGACTTGCCACAAGCAGAGCCGGACCGCGTTGCAGAAGAGATTGAAGATATTGTTGGTATTGATGCCCTAGATGCTGTGCGCTGCTCTGCGAAAACCGGTATCGGTATTGAAGATGTATTAGAAGTCATCGTAAACCAGATCCCACCGCCAGAGGGTGATAGAGATGCACCGCTAAAGGCGCTAATTGTTGACTCTTGGTTTGACAATTACCAGGGTGTTGTTTCCTTGGTACGCATTGTCGAAGGTCAGCTGTCTAAGAAAGACAAAATTCAGATTATGTCAAATGGACAAACGCACCAAGTAGATAAGATTGGTGTGTTTACGCCTAAGCCACTTGATACCGGCGTTCTTCGCGCAGGTGAAGTTGGATTTATTATTGCTTAAGCATCAAAGACATTCAAGGTGCGCCTGTGGGCGATACAATTACACTAGCGCGAGAGCCTGCTGCTGAAATGCTACCAGGCTTTAAGAAAGTAAAACCACAGGTATATGCGGGTATTTTCCCTATTAGCTCTGATGATTATGAAGACTTCCGAGACGCTTTAGCAAAGTTGAGCCTAAACGATGCTTCTTTGTTTTATGAGCCAGAAAGCTCAGCAGCGCTTGGCTTTGGATTCCGTATAGGCTTCCTTGGTATGCTTCATATGGAGATTATCCAAGAGCGTTTAGAGCGTGAATATGACCTTGGCCTTATTACAACAGCACCGACGGTAATCTATGAAGTAGAGACCACTAAAGGTGAAATACTAACTGTTGATAGTCCAGCTAAACTTCCTCCCGTGAACGACATCGCTGAAATACGCGAGCCTATGGTTGAAGCCAATATTCTTGTACCACAAGAATACCTTGGAAACGTGATCACATTGTGTGTTGAAAAGCGCGGTATGCAAACCAACATGACGTATCACGGCAAGCAGGTTGCAGTAACGTACGAACTTCCTATGGCTGAAGTGGTGCTTGATTTCTTCGATAGGCTTAAGTCTACTAGCCGCGGATTCGCGTCTCTTGATTACAATTTCAAAAGGTTCCAGACCTCAGACATGGTAAGGGTTGATATCCTTATTAACGGTGAACGCGTAGACGCACTAGCGGTAATCACTCACAGAGAAAACTCGCAAGGGCGTGGTCGCGAATTAGTAGAAAAACTTCGCGAGCTAATCCCTCGTCAGATGTTTGATATTGCCATTCAAGCCGCTATTGGTAACCACATTGTTGCAAGAAGCACTGTTAAACAGCTGCGTAAAAACGTAATCGCAAAGTGTTACGGCGGTGACGTAAGTCGTAAGAAAAAGCTGCTACAAAAACAAAAAGAAGGTAAAAAGCGAATGAAGCAAGTGGGTAATGTAGAATTACCTCAAGATGCATTCCTCGCAGTACTCAAGGTAGGTAAATAATGGCGAATTACTTCTCCCTGATATTGGTGGCTCTCACCTTGGCAACGGGGCTTATTTGGCTAGTGGACAGCCTGGTTTTTGCACCGAAGCGCAAGGCGCGACTTCAAGCTGCGGCTACCGCCGAAGGTGCAGCTTATGGAGAAGATCCGCAGCTACCGTATTTGGTAGATACCTCTCAGCAAATTTTCCCTGTTATTGCCTTTGTTTTGGTGTTGCGTTCGTTTTTATACGAGCCTTTTCAAATTCCTTCAGGCTCAATGATGCCTACACTCTTGGTGGGTGATTTTATTCTGGTAGAAAAGTTCTCATACGGGGTAAAAGACCCTGTATTCAGAAGCAAGATCATTGAGACCGGCGTACCTGAGCGTGGCGATGTGGTGGTGTTCAAATACCCCGAAGACACATCAATTGATTACATTAAACGCGTTATAGGTTTACCAGGCGATACGATTGTTTATCAAAACAAGCAGGTATACATAAAACCTAAATGCGAGTCTGGCACAAACTGTGCGAAATTAAAGGCGGTACCGCTAGAGTTTCAAGAACGCGGTGAGTTTGTTCAAGATATGGCGCAGCTGATGCGTTATACCGAAGATTTGGGTAACGTTAAACACGATATCTTACGTCACCCCGTGCGCGAAATTTCACCAGTCAATTTTTATACTCAACCTGGTACCAGAAACAACGAGTGGATTGTGCCTGAAGGACACTACTTTGTATTAGGTGATAATCGCGACAACAGCCGTGATAGTCGTTTCTGGGGTTTTGTGCCAGATGAAAATCTGGTGGGTAAAGCAGTAGCGATTTGGATTTCATTTGAATTCGAACGCAAGTCCTCTGATTTTCTCCCAACGTGGATCCCAACAGGAGTTCGCTTTGAGCGTGCAGGTGGCATCCATTAATGCAAGGAATTGATAAATATCGTCGTTTGTACAAAGCGATAGGCTATACCTTCAACAATGAAGCATTGCTAGAGCAAGCATTGACTCATCGCAGTGCTGCCAAAGAACATAATGAAAGGCTTGAGTTTCTGGGCGATGCCATTTTAGGCATGATAATAGGTGAAACCTTGTTTAGGCGTTTTCCTAATGTCCCGGAAGGAAAGTTAACTCGTATGCGTTCTACCTTGGTTAAAGGTGAGACACTCGCTGAACTTGCAAAAGAGACCAGCGTCGGTGAGCTGCTGAATTTAGGACCAGGTGAATTAAAAAGCGGTGGCCATAGAAGAAGTTCAATATTAGCTGATGCCGTTGAGGCCATTCTTGGGGCTATATATCTAGACTCTGGCATGGATGACGTGCGCGGTGTTATTGACCGCCTATGGGAAACGCGTATCGTTAAGTTAGATCCTAATGCTCATCCCAAGGACAGCAAAACACGCCTTCAGGAGTTTCTACAAGGCCGTAAATTAGCGTTACCTACCTACGAAGTCTTGTCGATTTCAGGTAAAGACCACGCGCAAACTTTTGAAGTGAGTTGTAAAGTGGAAAGCCTTGCTGAAGCCGTGCTGGCTTCTGGAAATAGTCGTCGTAAAGCAGAACAAGAGGCTGCACGTTTAACCTTGGAGAAGCTAGATGGCAACACATAACGAAGATGGGCACGGTGACATTCCCACTGTAAAAACTCGCTGTGGATTGGTTGCTATTGTCGGTCGACCTAACGTGGGCAAATCGACTCTGCTAAACCGCCTGCTTGGTCAAAAGGTAAGTATTACCTCGCGAAAGCCGCAAACCACACGACACCGCATATTAGGTATTGATACGGATGGCGATTATCAGGCAATTTACGTTGATACTCCAGGGCTTCACCAAGATGAAAAACGCGCGATAAATCGTTATATGAATCGCGCAGCGTCAAGTTCGCTTGCCGAAGTTGGTTTGGTGCTGTTTGTTGTTGAAGGCGACCGCTTCAACAGTGAAGATGAAATGGTGCTATCAAAAGTAAAACAAGCAAACCTTCCTTGCTACCTTATCGTGAATAAAATGGATAAAGTGGAAGACAAGGAAGGGTTCATGGTGCACTTGCAAAAGCTGGGTGAAAAGCACGCGTTTGAACATATCATCCCAATTAGTGCAAAACAGGGAAAAATGATAGATGGCATTCGTGACCTTGTCGCCCAGTCACTACCAGAAAGCGAGTTTTTCTTTCCAGAAGACTATATTACCGATCGTTCTAGTCGCTTTATGGCCGCTGAAATTATTCGCGAAAAACTCATGCGCTTCACGGGTGACGAGCTGCCATATTCAACAACGGTAGAAATTGAACAGTTTAAAATGGCTGACAATGGCGTTTATCGTATAAGTGGGCTTATCTTAGTAGAGCGCGAAACGCAAAAGCGAATGATCATCGGAAAAGGTGGTAAACACCTTAAGACAATTGGTGAACAAGCGCGAAAAGATATGGAAAACTTGTTTGATAACAAAGTTTTTCTAGAGCTGTGGGTTAAAGTTAAACAAGGGTGGGCAGACGATGAACGTGCGCTGCGCTCGCTTGGTTATGGTGACGACAGTAACTTTTAAGCGCGTCAAGCCCCGAGGGCTTCGTCAATCTGGTGCCGAGTGTGATCTTGGCACCGTTCTTCCTCGTTATCATTTCACACAATTATAATCGGCTAAACGCTGGAGCGTGATATGGCAATTTCTGATATGCGCAGACAATATTCAAAAGCTACTTTGAGTGAGTCTGACCTAACTTCTAACCCTTTTTCCTTATTCGATAAATGGCTAAAAGATGCAATAGATGCGGGTATTCCTGATCCAACTGCAATGACGGTCGCAACGGTTGATGCATCAGGGCAACCTTCGCAGCGAATCGTGCTACTAAAAGATGTTAGCGACAAAGGTTTTGTTTTTTTCACAAACCTTGGGAGTCGAAAAGCACAGGAACTTTCCGTTAATCCAAAAGTGTCTTGCCACTTCCCATGGTTCTTTATGGAACGACAAGTTAGGGTGTGCGGACGTGTTGAAAAACTGACAGTGTCTGAAAATGCGAGCTACTTTTTTTCTCGTCCTAAAGACAGTCAGCTTGCCGCTTATGCGTCCAAGCAAAGTAAACCGATTAGCAGTCGCGAGTTATTGTTGACTCAATTTAAGCAGTTGAAAGATAAGTTTGCCAACAAAGAATTGCCCGTTCCAGATTTTTGGGGCGGCTTTAGGATCGTGCCACACCAAATTGAGTTCTGGCAAGGTGGGGAAGACAGGCTTCACGACCGCTTTGAATACAACAAAAGTGAAGACGGAGTTTGGTCTACACAGCGCTTGATGCCTTAAAGTAGACGGTAAACAGCGAATCGTCATGATTGATAGTCATTGTCACCTAAATCTATCTCCATTAGGCGAAATGCTTAACGATGTGATTGGTAGTGCCATGCAGTCGGGGGTTACGCGTATAATGGCGCCTGGCATAACCGTCCAGTCATGGAAAACGCTCCAGCAATTTAGTGAAAGGTATCGAGGTTCGTTTCCCATTGATACCGCACTCGGTTTACACCCTTATTTCCTTACACCATCACAAAAAACAACGGCAGAGCATGATGTTGTGCTTAGTCATCAGATTAATGAACTAGAAGACGCCGCCTCTAATCTTCATTTTTCGGTGAAGGCGATTGGGGAAACAGGGCTAGATGGGCATATTGATGTGCCTATGCAGATACAGAAGCGCGCTCTACAGGCTCAGTTATCTATCGCCAATAGCGTAAAGTTGCTTAGGTTATTTTGCACCACAGAAAAAGTCATCACTTGTTATTTGAGGCACTAAAGCTGACACCGCCACTGTGCGGCGGGGTAGTGCATGCGTTTTCCGGAAGCATAGATGACGCTAAACGTTATATAGATAAAGGTTTCTGCTTAGGCATTGGGGGAACAATAACCTATGAGCGCGCTCAAAAGACCCGGACAACGGTAACGCATCTTATCGAGCACAATCTCGAGGCGCTTTTGTTAGAAACCGATGCGCCTGACATGCCAATGCAGGGGCGTCAGGGTCAGCCTAATTTACCGAGATTCCTGCCAGATGTTGTTTCTACACTACAAGCTTTGAGTGGAATTGAAGGTGACTCACTTATTGAGGCGACGAGCCACAATTATCAAAGACTTTTCTTAAAAAAAGTTAATTAACTTACTGTATACGTGAGGTTTTTTTTACTCGCTTTGCCTCTATTGTCTCAATAACCCAAGGACGAAATTTATAAAACCCCCTCGTTATATAGATGCCCATCAATAGCGCGAGACAAACCAAAATACAGGCAATCAATACAAGTTGGTAGCGCAGAGACAATGGGCTTTCAAGTACTGTTTGCGTATCCATATGTATGTTGACGTAGCCCATTAATGCGCCACCATCATCTATGATTGGTTCTACGAAAGTCAGTGGTGTCATGCCCTGCGATTGGCTCATTGCTACAACACTTTCTACTTTAGGGAGAGGTGCGAGGTAGCGTCCGTCTTTATCGAACACTGAGAGACTGAGAATATGAGGCTCTTGTGCAAGTACGGCAGTTATTTTTTCCATATGTTCTCTCGTTAATACTGCGCTTGCTGCGGTTGATGCATTCGAGGAAGGTTGAAGTAGTTTTGCGTATTGTCGAGCGAGACTTTCACCGGAATAGCGCGTCTGTATCGTCAGCCAGTCTTGCTGGTATTGTTGGAATAACAAAACAAGGGCAACAATAAGCGTAATAACTGAACATACGACTATTGAGTGAAATAAACGTTTCACAGCGGTATAAACAGTGTGTGGATCGTTTCCCAGTCGTTTTGGTGGAGTTGCTATTGCCAATAGTGCAGCCTTATCTATGATGATGCTCGTTAGTATAAGCCTATATGAACTAAAGCAAATCGCAATGATCATGATGCCCCAAGTTTCCTGTAATTTATTTAAAACAGGATATTTTATTAACGAGCCTAATTAGTTAGCATTAGCGTACTCTCGATTTTGGAAAACTATGCTTGTGCAATCTAATATTCATGCGCTATTGCGCGCTGAAGTAGACAATTCATTTCACCGTTCAGCTACTTTAGCTTCTTATGTCCACACTGAGCACAGAGAATTAGACTTCAGTCATACATTGACCGTTTCTGGACAAGCATTGACGCCCTACATGCTCAGAAACGTATTGCTGCAGTTAGACGAACTTTTTGTTGCCGAAAGTGCAGCATTCAATCAATTTCATCAACAGTTTGGCGACGATGTTATAGAGGTTCGAGGAAAACTGCTCAAAGCCGAACCTAAGCTGCTCAACGCGCTGTGCAGTAGTGTATCCTTATCCTTTAATGTCGATGTGGCCATTCAAGGCAAAAGGCCGACGCTGTCAAGACCAGGCTTGTTAGTCATGGATATGGATAGTACGGTTATTGCTATTGAGTGTATTGACGAGATCGCAAAACTAGCTGGTGTTGGAGACAAAGTCGCACAGGTAACCGCAAAGGCTATGCGTGGTGAAATTGCATTTAATGACAGCCTGATCCATCGGGTGGCGTGTCTTGAAGATGTATCTGTTGCTCATCTTTCGCAAATTCGCGATAGCATTCCGCTTATGCCTGGTATTCAAGCGCTATTGGCTACACTAAAACAACGCGGTTGGAAATTGGCCATCGCGTCTGGCGGTTTTACTTATTTCGCAGATCATTTAAAAGATAGGCTCGGATTAGATTACGCGGTGTCTAACCTGCTGTGTATAGAAGAGGGCAAACTGACTGGCAAGGTTTCTGGTGAGATAGTCAACGCAGAGGTAAAGGCGCGAACAGTGAATGAGCTCGCTAAGCAGTGGGATATCCTAGGTACACAGACTGTCGCAATGGGGGATGGAGCCAATGACTTAGCTATGATGGAAGCATCTGCACTTGGCGTTGCGTGTCATGGCAAACCGTTAGTGAATGAAAAGGCTGATGTGGCTATTCGTGTTGGCAGCTTACACAGCCTCTTGTACCTTTTAGACGCTTAGTGTTCCGCAAGGGTTAAACGCGCAGGTGCTGTTCTGCGCGTCTTCATTTTACGCTTGGTTTAGCATCAATGAAGATGCTGAGCCGCTACTTTTAAGTGTTTTGTTTGCGGTGACATCTTCGACAGAGAACCCGTAGCGAACTAATACTTCATCAGTGACATCGATTAAGTGTGAGCACGCAGCAATACCCCACATTTGTTTTTCTAATTCGCGAGCTCTGTGCATAGCGTACATAGTGACATAGTTAATTTCAGTTTGAAGCATGGTCATGTCGGGCTTGCCCGTTGTAGTGAGCATGACATGTATCGCAATAAACTGACCGCGCGTCATCGCTTCTTTTATGAATGCCCGACGTTGCTCGTTATCTTCAAACTTATGCGAATAGCGAGGGATGATTGCCATGCGGGAGTCTTTTTGAGACACATCAAACGATATAAACAATTCCTCCCTTAATGGCATATTTTCAAGTTTTACCGATTTTATTCCGCTTTGAACAAACGGTGATTCTTGCTTTCTGTCTCGGAAAAAGAACTCTAGGTTCACTTTTCCCGTTTCAGCAAATTGAGTCGTTAATGTTGTTACTCGCTCATCTTGCTTTCCAATCATACAAGCCTGAGGGGTATAGCGAATGCCTTCTTTATTGAGCAAGAACGACAAAGAAGTCGCGTTACGAGCGTTGATGCACCGCAATGCGTGTCCCATTCCTTCTACTTCTTCTTCATCAGACTCAACTTTTAAGCTGCTTTTATTTTTCTTTATAAGCTCATCAAAAAAGAGGCGAGCACTCTTGCCTTCGTCCCCAGCTACCGCTTTGAGATGAAGTATATTCTTATCGACGTTATGATAAATGACGTCATATTGAAGGTGCATCACGTCATAGCTGGTGGTGATTTCTTGTAGCTTGGGAAATGCTACTTCAACACGTCCATCAAGGGTCCCTTTGTATTCTTTACTTAATTCTATGCGCAAGCCGAGCCCGTGAACGGAGATATCTTCACTTACGCCCTTATGAACCGTTTCATCACAATTAAAGCGCGCCTCTATTTGCGTTCTCAGTTGATAGCGGCTTTCTATACGCTGCTCTTCATACTTAAACCGAACAATTTGAATATTTGACGGTGCACGGTTACGAGGGTGACCGAAATTTCGTAGGTGGGTTAAGTTGTCGCGATTGAATTTGAACTCGTTGTACGTTTCTTGTCCGGTAACAGACGTTACATCCGTGACATGTGCAAGATAGCGTAAGTTTTTCAAACGTGACATTAATCTTGCCGACGGGGGCGTATTAAGCTTCTTAACTTTATTGCCTACCGAGTCGGGAATAGAAAGTGGTATGTGCGCTTGCTCTGGCGTAATATCGGTAAGCGTAATTTTAAAGACACGCCAGCTAACTTTCTTTGACCCAAATCCAAGGAATACGCGTTTCAGCACTTCTTTTTGAAGTAGCTCTTCATAGGAGGCTGAGTAAAAATACACTTTCTCATTTTGAAAGTGAGTAAAACTAAAGACAAAGATTTCTCTGACTTCTTCTGATTTGTTGAGTAGCCGCGTCAGTCGCTCTTGTGTCAAAAGAAAGTTCAATCTACACGTGTCTTGCTCATCCTGCCAATACTGAATTGTTTCTCTGTTAACCTCATTCATCATGGCAAATCGTGGAACCATGGTGCCATTAATAACATCAATAAAAACAGGCAGAGTAGGGCTTCGCGGTGAAAAATATTGTTCGCAAATTTTACTTTTTATGGCATCGAGCGTATTAGTCATGTTCACTTTATAACGGCGCTTATTTCCCGTAATAAAGTTGTCTAAAAATTTGTCAAACGCGACGTTTGGATAATCCTTATCACGCTGAAGCGCCAGATAATTTACGTCATTTTTGGTTGTTATTTTGACCAGCTTATAAGCAATGCCATTTTTCTTATCAAGGGCGAACTCATTCTCTAACCCTCTAAAGTAAATAAACAGTGTTTCGTCTTTTCGGAAGAAAGTGTCTTTTGAAAGTTTGACTTGAAGGCCTTTCATTGAAATATCAACGCTAAGTCCCCTGACGGATTGACCTGATTTATCGAAAATTTCAACCGCAACTGCAAAGTTCATACGCTCTGCGTTACGCTGTTGATAGTCGAGCAAATTAACAGTGGGAACTTTAAATTGTTCGAGTACCGCAGATCGTTTTTTGATTTCTGGGCTTTCTTTATCTGCGCGCTCTTGCGCTAATTCTTTTTCGCGCATCAGGCGAAAATTGTTTTCGGTGTTCTGAACTGCTTCATACACGCCGTAGGTGTAGCGACCGAAAATGCGTAGTTGTTCTTCAAATTTGTCAACCGCGATGCTATCCATGTAATGAGTGCGGTCCTCGTAAACGTATTTCTTGCAATCCCCGTCCACATGCCCGCGCAAGTCAATGGTTCTCATACAGGGTTTGGCAAGTCGTTTGACCTCCATTTTTATGAGAAAACGCTTTTCTTTAGGGACGTCAGACGCAATTTGCAGCAACACCTGATTGAACTCAGGCTCATTAACCATAGGTTTGAGCTGGTCTATTATGTCAGCATATTGCTTTAAATCTTGACTCATGAATACGCAACTTTGTCTTTAAGTATCATTATTTTAGTTGTTATCGGCTAGATAGCCAAACTCATTAATTTGAAGCCTTGCGACCTTATACTCCCGTAAACCGCAAAATAGCTACTATTGTAACGGCGTTCACACCTACTTTTACTCCTGATAATAAATCCGTTTAAAAAGGCCTGAAGGAGTGTACTTATATCGTTGATGTTAGTGATAGAATACTCCTTTTGAGCTACGGATAAAATAGCAATATGGCAAAACGTAAAACGGCTTATGTATGTTCTGACTGCGGTGCAGAATTTCCGCGTTGGCAGGGGCAATGCTCAGAGTGCAAAGCGTGGAATACCATAAGCGAGTTTGTCGTGGCCAGTGCCAAAACGGCCACGCGTCAGTCAACATCAGGATATGCTTAGCCAAACAGCAGCTAAAATAGAAACGCTTAACGCGATTGACTTAGAATCGTTACCTAGGTTCAGCTCGAGTTTCAAGGAACTTGACAGAGTACTCGGCGGTGGAATAGTACCTGGAGCTGCTATGCTAATCGGCGGTTCTCCCGGTGCAGGGAAAAGTACATTACTGCTGCAAGTCATGTGTCAAATGGCACAAACTGAAAGTGCGCTCTATGTAACGGGAGAAGAGTCTCTTCAGCAGGTCGCGATGCGAGCAAAACGTCTAAATTTGCCTGACGACAAGCTAATGATGTTGGCAGAAACTAACGTTGAAACAATTTGCGATTTAGCGTTAACCAAAAAGCCAAAAATCATGGTGATTGACTCTATCCAAGTTATGCATGTTTCTGACGTCCAATCTGCACCAGGCAGCGTGTCTCAAGTGAGGGAAAGCGCAGCGTATTTAACGCGCTTTGCTAAGCAAAATCACATCGCGATGTTTATTGTCGGTCACGTTACCAAAGACGGTAATCTTGCAGGTCCTAAGGTGCTAGAGCACTGTATTGACAGTTCGATGATGTTAGAAGGTGAAAGCGATGGTCGCTACCGTACTCTTCGCAGCCACAAAAATCGATTTGGCGCTGTGAATGAATTAGGTGTCTTCGCGATGACTGAAAAAGGGTTGAAGGAAGTCAATAACCCCTCGGCTATCTTTTTAAGTCGCGGTGACAACGAAACACCTGGCTCTAGTGTTATGGTGATTTGGGAAGGAACAAGACCTTTGTTGGTTGAGATTCAGGCCCTTGTCGATTACTCACAAATGTCAAACCCACGTCGCATTGCAGTGGGGCTTGATCAGAACAGACTATCCATGTTGTTGGCCGTGTTACACAGGCATGGCAATGTTCAAATGAACGACCAAGATGTGTTTGTTAATGTCGTCGGCGGAGTAAGAGTCGCTGAGACAGGAGCCGATTTAGCGCTATTGCTTGCTATGATATCGAGTTTTCGCAATCGCTCATTACCGCGTGACTTGATAGTTTTTGGTGAAGTAGGTTTGGTAAGCGAAATTCGGCCAGTGCCAAATGGAACAGAACGCATTATTGAAGCTGCTAAGCACGGATTCAAGCGCGCCATTGTGCCTAAAGCGAATGCTCCTAAACAAGCGATAAACGGCATGAAGGTCATACCCGTCGCGAGGCTCTCAGAAGCCTTGGATGCATTGGAGTGAAAATAATGAGTATTGCGGTTTATCTTGGCGATTGATAAACCGCGTTTACGAGCGCGTTAAGATCTTTTTCGTCAATCGTTGCGTCTTTACTATTTAATGCGATAAGTCGGCGAAGTGCGCTTACACATTCCACACTCATACTTTCGACTTTGCAGCCTAAAGACACTACGTCTTTGCGACTGTCTGAGTGCCGATATAGCTGAGAAATGTACAGCGAAATGAGAGGGCTATCATCATTGGCTTGAAATCTCGCAATATAAGGCTCATGACTGTCAAAAGGCAAATTCCCCAATGCTTGCTCATTTGCTTGAAGCTTGATGCCTTGTAAAGATATATCACTAACCAAAACGTCAATCTCGGTACTTCCATGCGCAAGCTTGCCGTTGACGTTCAATGGTACACGTTGAAATTGCCGTTTGTCGGTCATGCCTTGCTACCTCTCACTTTACTTCCGATCAGTATTAGCCAAATACGTGCAGTTAGCAATAAAAAAGCCCTCTTAAAAGAGGGCTTTTAGATAACTAAAAGAGCAGCGAAATAAGACGAATTTATTTCGTTATTTCGACATGCGCTTATACTTCAAACGATGCGGTTCAACAACGTCTTGCCCAAACTCTTGTTTCAGCCAGCTCTCGTAATCAGAATAGTTGCCTTCGAAGAAGTTAATATTACCTTCGTCGCGGTAGTCCATGATATGTGTAGCTACTCGGTCTAAGAACCAACGGTCGTGCGATATAACCATGGCACAGCCTGGGAACTCCAACAGGGCATTTTCTAACGCTCGTAATGTTTCAACATCCAAGTCGTTGGTTGGTTCATCCAGAAGCAATACGTTACCGCCAGCTTTTAATAGCTTGGCCAAGTGAACACGATTGCGCTCACCACCAGATAGGTCTTTTATGAACTTCTGCTGATCTGTGCCTTTAAAGTTGAACCTGCTGCAGTACGCGCGGCTGTTAATTTCAAAGTTGCCAATGCGGATGATGTCCGAGTCATCAGAAATCTCTTTCCAAACCGTATTGTTTTCGTTCATATGGTCGCGGAACTGCTCAACCGCCGCAATTTGAACGGTATCACCTAAATCGATGTTGCCAGAATCTGGTTGTTCAGCACCCGTTAACATTCTGAACAGCGTCGATTTACCCGCACCGTTTGGTCCAACAATACCGACGATAGCCCCTTTTGGCACGTTGAACGATAAGTCATCAATGAGTACACGGTCGCCGTATGACTTCTTAAGGTTTGAAACCTCAATAACTTTATCCCCTAGGCGTTCACCTGGTGGAATGAACAACTCATTGGTTTCATTTCGTTTTTGATAGTCACTGGTAGACAGTTCTTCAAAGCGAGCCATACGCGCCTTGCTTTTCGCGTGACGACCTTTCGGGTTAGATCGAACCCACTCAAGCTCTTGTTTCATACTCTTCATTCGTGCTGTTTCTGCACGCTCTTCTTGCTGAAGACGATTTTCTTTCTGCTCTAGCCAAGATGAGTAGTTACCTTCCCACGGAATACCTTCACCGCGGTCAAGCTCAAGGATCCAGCCTGCAACATTATCTAAGAAGTATCTATCGTGGGTAATAGCTACCACGGTACCTTCATAGTCATGTAAGAAACGCTCTAACCACGCAACAGACTCTGCATCTAAGTGGTTAGTCGGTTCGTCAAGTAGCAGCATCTCTGGCTTTTCTAGAAGTAGGCGGCAAAGCGCAACACGGCGACGTTCGCCCCCAGAAAGCTTACTTACGTCAGCATCCCATGGTGGCAGACGCAGAGCATCAGCGGCGCGCTCAAGGGCGTTTTCTAGGTTGTGACCATCCTTAGATTGAATAATTGCTTCTAGTTCACCTTGTTCTTTTGCCAAGGCATCAAAATCAGCATCAGGGTCTGCATAAGCTGCATATACTTCATCAAGACGCGTTAGTGCATGCTTAACGTCAGCAACCGCTTCTTCTATGTTTCCGCGAACATCTTTTGTTTCATCGAGCTGTGGCTCCTGTGGAAGATAACCTACTTTTAATCCTGGCTGCGGGCGAGCTTCACCTTCGATGTCAGTATCAACACCTACCATAATGCGAAGTAGTGTAGATTTACCCGCGCCGTTAAGCCCGAGAACACCAATTTTTGCGCCGGGGAAAAAGCTAAGAGAGATGTTTTTAAGAATGTGTCTATTCGGTGGAACAATCTTGCCCACGCGATGCATACTGTATACGTATTGAGCCATGCTCGATCCTCGCTTGAAAGCGGTAATAAAAAGTTAGTCAAATCGAAAAGCGCATCAGGTTGTTGGGTATTTACCCGCGTCTTCGAATCAAAAAATTATGATGCCGTATTCTACTCGTAACACTATAGTTTGTGCCAGAGTCTAACGCCATTTACCCATATTCTTGCTGTTATTTTGCGCACTTACGTTGAATTGCGCTATTAAAACGTCGGAGCGTGTGCTGAATTAATGTAAACTTAGTCACCAAAAGTAGGTGCATGATTGCCAGCGTTGTATTGAAATGCAATGGGCATGCTCCATATATCAATTAAACATCCGAACAGGTAAATCGCATGACTGCTATGAACAAACGCACATACAGTTTGGAAGAACTTGCTAACCATGTTGGTGGCGAAGTAGAAGGAGAGGGCGGTGTAGTCATCTCTGCGGTCGGAACGCTTTCAGGAGCTGCTGAGCACCAGATTTCTTTTCTGACCAACCCTAAGTACAAGCCGCAGCTCAAAGATACAAAGGCGGGCGCTGTTATCTTACATGAAAGCCTAAAGGGTGACAGTCCTGTGCCAGCTCTCGTCGTTGCCAATCCTCATGCGGCGTTTGCTCGCATTGCGCAGTTATTCGATACCACTCCTGTTGTAGCAACAGGAGTGGCTGAGTCAGCCGTTATAGCACCATCAGCGCGTATAGGTAGTGACGTTTCGTTGGGGCACAACGTGATTATTGAGGACAATGTGGTGTTGGGCTCACGCGTGTCCATAGGTGCTAACACCGTGGTACGAAAAGGCACTCATATCGGCGAAGGGTCAACTATTCATCCAAATGTAACTATTTATCATGACGTAATCATTGGAAAGCGCGTTACTGTCCACAGCCAAACGGTAATTGGTGCAGCAGGTTTTGGTTACGCAAACGATAAGGGCGTTTGGCTGCCGATTCCTCAAACGGGCTCTGTGCGTATTGGGGACGATAGCCAAATTGGGGCGAGTAGCAGCATAGACCGTGGTGCAATGGAAGATACAGTTCTAGGCACTAATGTCATTATTGATAATCAAGTTCAAATTGGGCACAACTGCATAATTGGCGACCATTCGTGTATCTGTGGTGCTACGGGCATTGCAGGGAGTTGCCACATAGGTAAACACGTCATCATCGGTGGGGGCGTAGGTATTAATGGACACATCAGCATCTGTGATAATGTTCAGGTCACCGGGTACACCATGATCGTACAAGATATTACAGAATCTGGCGTTTACTCTTCGGGGCAGCTTAGGCACAAACCAATCGCGAATGGCGTAAAAATGCGGTTCGACTACAGAAGATTGGAAGCCTATTTGACCGCGTTAAAGCTCTCGAAAAACAGTGCTAATACGTTAAAGGCGTAGGTATATCGTTAAACCTACGCCATTTGTATTAATTTCGTCATAAAGCGGTATACACGGGGCTGAAAATGACTAGAATATGGCCTCAAATTGAGCTATCGGCGTAAATACTAACCTGCATAGGTCATTGGCACACACAGTCACTTATGCAGATTAGTATTAATTTACGCCACATAAAAACCGCAGTTAAGGAGCCCCCATGTTTTCTCGCGAAATGAACATAGCTGACTTTGACCCAGAACTAGCCAATGCAATGGCAAAAGAGGTTGAGCGTCAAGAACATCACATTGAGCTAATTGCCTCTGAAAACTACTGTAGCCCACGAGTTATGGAAGCGCAGGGTTCACAGTTGACCAACAAATATGCAGAAGGTTATCCGGGCAAACGCTACTATGGCGGTTGTGAACACGTTGATGTCGTTGAGCAATTGGCTATCGATCGTGCGAAAGAGCTTTTCGGTGCAGAATACGCCAACGTGCAGCCGCATGCGGGTTCTCAAGCTAATTCAGCAGTATTCATGGCGCTTCTTGATGCAGGCGATACAGTACTGGGTATGAGTCTTTCTGAAGGTGGTCACCTTACTCACGGTTCGCACGTGAACTTCTCAGGTAAGACGTACAACGCGGTTCAATACGGATTAAACAATGAAACGGGTGAAATTGACTACGCGCAGGTGGAAGCGCTAGCCAAAGAGCACAAACCAAAAATGATCATTGGTGGTTTTTCTGCATACTCTGGCGTTGTTGATTGGGCTAAATTCCGTGAAATCGCTGATAGTGTTGGCGCTTTTTTACTCGTAGATATGGCGCATGTCGCTGGTTTAGTCGCGGCAGGTGTTTACCCTAATCCTCTTCCACATGCACATGTGGTAACCACGACTACGCACAAAACGCTAGCTAGGTCCACGTAGCGGTCTTATTCTTTCTGCATGCGGCGATGAAACTATCTACAAAAAGCTAAATAGCTCGGTATTCCCAGGCAACCAAGGTGGACCTCTTTGCCATGTTATTGCAGCAAAAGCAGTGGCGTTCAAAGAAGCGCTACAGCCAGAGTTTAAAGCGTACCAGCAGCAGGTTGTTGCAAATGCCAAAGCAATGGTAGCGGTAATGATTGAGCGCGGTTACAAGATTGTTTCTGGCGGTACAGATAACCACTTATTCCTGTTAGACCTGATTGATAAAGACATTACTGGTAAAGATGCTGATGCAGCATTGGGTGCAGCGAACATCACGGTGAACAAAAACTCAGTACCGAACGACCCCCGTTCGCCTTTTGTTACCAGTGGTCTTCGTATTGGTAGCCCAGCGATTACACGTCGTGGCTTTAAAGAAGAGCAAGCTAAACAAGTCGCAACGTGGATTTGTGATATTCTTGATAACATGGGTGACGAGTCAGTTATCAAACGTGTTCAAGACGAAGTCGTATCGCTTTGCTCACAATTCCCTGTTTATAAATAGGTTTGTGTTTTGTTGCGTACTTTGGTAGTAATGCAAAATTGTTCATAAGGCTTACCTAAGTACGCAATTGTTAAGGAAATTCTATGTTTTGCCCTTTTTGCTCAGCGCAAGAAACAAAAGTGATTGATTCACGCCTTGTGGCGGAAGGGCATCAAGTGCGTAGACGTCGTGAGTGTATTGTATGCCACGAGCGCTTTACTACATTTGAAGGTGCGGAGTTAGTTATGCCCCGCGTCATCAAGCGCGATGGCTCGCGAGAACCATTCAATGAAGACAAACTTCGTGCAGGTTTACAACGCGCGCTCGAGAAGCGCCCTGTCAGTACCGAAAAAGTCGAGCAATGTATTCTTTCGCTGAAATCTGAGCTAAGAGCTACTGGTGAGCGAGAGGTTGAAAGCGAGTTGCTTGGCAATTTGATCATGAAAGCACTTAAAGAGCTCGACAAGGTGGCTTATGTGCGCTTTGCCTCTGTATACCGCTCCTTTGAAGATATCCGAGAGTTTGGAGAAGAAATAGCGCGCTTAGGCGACTAGAGCGGTATACCTTATCATAGGATAAATAGTGGACCACGCTGTCATAGAGAACGATTATCATTGGATGGCGAAAGCTATTCAACTTGCCAAAAAAGGGCGTTTTACTACGTCACCTAACCCACGTGTAGGCTGTGTCATTGTTGATGAAAACAACACGCTTATCGGTCAGGGGTTTCACATAAAAGCCGGAACGCCCCACGCCGAGGTACATGCATTACGCGAAGCTGCTAGCAACAGAAAACAGGGAGCTCGCGGAGCTACCGCATATGTCACACTAGAACCATGCAGCCATTACGGTAGAACGCCACCATGTGCTGAAGCACTGGTAAAGGCTCAAGTGAGCCGCGTGGTCATTGCAATGACTGATCCTAATCCTACTGTGAGCGGCAACGGCATCCGAATCTTACAGGAGAATGGCATTGAGGTTGTCAGTGACGTAATGGCCGCGGAATCAGCAGCGCTAAACCCAGGTTTTATTAAGCGTATGCTGACAGGTAGGCCATTTGTCCGCGTCAAATTGGGGATAAGTTTAGACGGCAAAATAGCGTTGGGAAATGGAGTTAGTCAGTGGATAACAGGGCCTGAAGCAAGGCGTGATGTGCAGCGCTACAGAGCGCAAAGCTGCGTTGTGTTAACCGGGTCTGGTACCGTAAAAGCCGACAATCCAAGTCTACTGGTTAGGCCAAACGAAGCTGATTTTAGTGATTATCCTACTGATGATATTAGGCAACCGACACGAGTAATTGTCGATAGTGAAAATGTCATAGGTGAAGATTATCAAATACGTAGTGATGGTCACAAAACGCTGATTGCGACAGTAAACTCACATTCACCCGCTGAAGACGAGTGCTGCTTAACATTGCCGCAGAATGAAGGAAAAGTTGATTTAAGCGCACTTATACAAGCTCTAGGCGATAAACAGTTCAATGAAGTGTGGGTAGAGGCGGGACCCGGTTTGGCAGGAGCCTTGTTACATACTGGTCTAGTGGATGAATTAATTTGCTATCAGGCACCTAAGCTTTTGGGGGATAAAGGCATCAGTATGGTAACGTTGCCGACTTTTACAGCACTAGAACAGTCTATTTCACTGTCCCTTATTGAAAATCGTCAAGTCGGCAACGATATTAAGTTTATCTTCCGTCCTAATGTTAGCCACGAGGCTCGCTAACAGCGTAAAAGAGGAAAATTATGTTTACCGGAATTATTCAGGCTTTAGGTACGATTCAAAAGTTAGATAATCGCGGAACCGACATCCGCCTTACTGTGTCGTCACCGTCACTGGATATGGCTGATGTGGCACTTGGCGATAGTATTGCAACTAATGGCGTCTGTCTGACGGTTACAGATATGGGTGATGACTTTTACTGTGCAGATGTGTCTGCAGAGACTATAAAGCTAACTGGCTTCGCGCATTATTCTGCAGGTTCAACTGTCAATTTAGAAAAAGCGATGCGTCCAACTGACCGCTTTGGTGGTCACATTGTTTCAGGCCATGTTGATGGTGTTGGCACGGTAACACAAATTATAAAGCATGCTGACTACATTGAGTTTTGGGTTAAAGCGCCAGAAGAACTTGCCAAGTATATCGCTCACAAAGGAAGCATTACTGTCGACGGCATCAGCTTGACAGTTAATGAGGTCAACGGCTCTGAATTTATGCTGTGGATCATTCCGCATACCTTGAAAGAGACCATAATGGGCACCTATAAAGTGGGTACTGCGGTGAATTTAGAGGTTGATGTTATTGCACGTTACTTGGAGCGCCTTATGTTGGGTGAAAAAGCGGCAGAGCCCAAGAGCAAAGGCATCGATATGGCATTTCTTGCCGAGAACGGATTTTTAAAAAAATAACCCCACAAGAAGCATAAATTATGGCATTTAACACTACACAAGAAATTATTGAAGACATTCGTCAGGGTAAGATGGTTATTCTGATGGACGACGAAGATCGTGAGAATGAAGGCGATCTGATTATGGCGGCAGAGCATGTTACACCTGAAGCAATAAACTTTATGGTAACCCATGCTAGAGGCCTTGTGTGTTTGCCAATGACCCAAGAGCGCTGTCGTACGTTGAATCTTCCATTGATGGTTGATAAAAACGAAGCACAATTTTCCACAAACTTTACAGTATCGATTGAGGCTGCGACAGGGGTTACCACAGGAATCTCTGCTGCTGACCGAGCGACGACTATACTTGCAGCAGTATCAAAAGACGCTAAGGCTACAGATATCGTTCAGCCGGGTCATATTTTTCCGCTTATTGCGAAAGAAGGCGGTGTACTCAATCGCGCAGGTCATACCGAAGCAGGCGTTGACTTGCCACGTTTAGCAGGTTTAGAGCCAGCGGGCGTAATTGTCGAGATTCTTAATGAAGATGGCACCATGGCCCGTCGACCTGAACTAGAGAAGTTTGCCGAAAAGCACGATCTTAAAATTGGCACAATCGCTGACCTTATTGAGTATAGAAACCTCAATGAAACAACGATTGAAAAGGTTGCCCAATGCAACATGCCTACCGAATACGGCGATTTTGAGCTACATACGTTCAAAGATAGCATAGACAATCAACTACACTTTGCCTTGAAGAAAGGCGAAATCAAAGAAGATCAGCCAACGCTAGTGCGCGTTCACTTGCACAATACTTTTAGTGATCTTCTTGGTTCTACACGCGGTATTCATCGCTCACTCACTTTAGCGGATGGTATGCGCAAGATATCGGAAGAGGGTGGTGTGCTCGTGCTTTTGGGTAAAGAGGAACATATTGAACATCAAGTACGTCGCTTTGCGGCGGAAGATAGGGGGAGCGTCCTACCGGTGCAGACTGGCAAGGCTCTTCTCGTACCATTGGTGTAGGCAGCCAGATTCTAGCATCGATGGGTGTACATAAGATGCGTTTGTTGAGCAAACCCATTAAATATCACGCCTTGTCAGGTTACGGCCTTGAAGTCGTGGAGTACGTTCACGACTAGTGTATTTAGTTAAAGCGCGGGAGTAAAAAGCGCAGAGAGGGCGTGCCCGACACGAACTTTGGATGAATCAGAGTGGGGGAGTAATTTCGGTTGTGAACCCTCCACCGCATGGATGCGATGACGGAGCGTACAGGGATGTATTTACCGCGTGTTCACATCCGAGGTTACTGCCCCGCAATCAGCCTAGGTCAAATGTACAAATAGAAGTTACAGAAACAATCGATTTAGTTTAGGCGCAGTTGTGGTATACTTCGCGCCGTTTTTTCTCGAGGAATGAAACCATGCAGGTAATTGAAGGTAATATCAGAGCAATAGAGTAAAAAGATTGCTATCGTAGTATCACGCTTTAATAGTTTTGTTGTAGAAAGCTTATTAGAAGGTGCGTTAGATACACTTGAGCGTCACGGTGAAGTAAACAGTGACGACATCACGGTAGTACGTGTTCCTGGTGCGTATGAGTTACCTGTAGTGGCACAAAAAATTGCCGAGAAAAAGTCATTTGACGCGATTATTGCACTAGGTGCGGTTATTCGTGGCGGAACACCTCACTTTGATTTTGTAGCGGGCGAATGTAACAAAGGCCTTGCGCAGGTATCACTTGAGTACGGTGTGCCAGTGTCATTTGGCGTGATCACAACAGATTCAATTGAACAAGCAATCGAACGTTCAGGAACCAAAGCAGGTAACAAAGGTGCAGAAGCTGCACTAGGTGCGCTTGAAATGGTTAACGTTATCGATGCTGTTGAAAAGCTTTAAGGTAAACATTAAGTGAAAGTTTCAGCTCGTCGCAAAGCCCGTGAATTAGCCCTTCAAGGTGTATATTCATGGCAAATGAGTCACAACGATATCCAGCAAGTTGAACTGGCATTAGCAACCAGTAATGACATGCAAAAGGTGGATATGGCGTATTTCCAAGCTCTATTGCGTGGTGTTGCACACAACGCAAGTAATCTTGATGCGACTATTAAACCGTATCTTGGCCGTTTGCCTGAAGAATTAGATGCTATCGAAAAGGCCATTCTTCGTATTGCTACTTTAGAGCTGACTGAGCGCATCGATGTACCTTATCGCGTAATTATTAATGAAGCGATTGAACTTGCAAAGGCTTTTGGTGCCGAAGAAAGTCATAAATTCATTAATGGCGCACTAGACAAAGCGGTGCGCACATTGCGCAAAGATGAGCGCGACTAACCTTACCATGGCGGCAAGGATTGCCGCTGAAAGGGTTTAAAAATTACCGTGAAAGAATTTGATCTTATCGGCCGCTATTTTTCAAACAGCGGCCACAAACGTAAAGATGTTGTTATAGGTATCGGTGATGACTGTGCTGTAACAACGGTTCCTGAAAATCAACAACTCGCCGTTACTACGGATACGCTCGTCGCTAAGCGTGCACTTTCTAGAGGGAGCTCCTGCCAAGTCCGTGGCATATAAGACTGTCGCTGTAAACTTAAGTGATTTGGCAGCAATGGGAGCAGAACCGGCTTGGATCAGTCTCTCGCTATCGCTACCACAAGTGAATGAAGCTTGGCTAGACGATTTTGTTAGTGGACTACACGAGTTAACTCAGTATTATTCTGTGCAGCTCATTGGCGGTGACACCGTAAAAGGTCCAATGGCTATGACTATTACGGCTCAGGGCTTTATTCCTCCAGGTTCAGAGTTGACGCGCAGCGGCGCGAAGCCTGGTGATTGGGTATATGTTACTGGTACGTTAGGTGATGTTAGGCGCGGGGCTTGATATATTACAAAATAATATCGATGTCTCAGGCGAGGCAAGAGACGTCTTAATTAACCGTCATTACTTTCCAACACCTCGCGTTGCCGTGGGTACTGCTATTCGTCGAATAGCAACGTCGTGCATTGATGTTTCAGATGGGTTGTTATCTGATTTAGAACATATTCTAAAGGCATCTGCTTGTGGTGCAAATGTACACGTTGATAGGCTTCCATTGTCTCGGGCGCTCACCAGTGCCGTGTCTCCAGAGCAAGCCATAGAGTATGCACTATCAGCAGGCGACGACTACGAACTTATTTTTACCGTTGGTGAAGAGCAAAGAGGGAGTCTCGAAACGTCATTGGCAAGTACTAATGTAAAGGCAACATGTATAGGGCAGTTGACCGGACACTCTGGGTCATTGTCGTTGCTTAAAGATAACGAAAAGTACACGCCAAATAATTTATCGGGCTACGAACACAGTTTCTAATTTTAAAGTTTTTTTTCTTTAGTGGTACTGTGTTTCTTACTAAAGCGAGCAGGACAAGAGAAATCAATATGCAAGCAGAGTATCGCGCCAGAGTCAGTATGAAAAACCCTATACACTTTCTGGCACTCGGTTTTGGTAGCGGCCTCGTTCCAATTATGCCCGGTACATTTGGCTCACTCGCGGCTATACCTTTTCTCGTATTATGTGCCGACGTATCAACTGTGTCTTTTGTGGCGCTTACGCTGATTTTCTCAATTGTCGGTATTTATTTGTGTGGAAAAACAGCTGACGATATGCAAGTTCATGATCACGGTTCCATCGTGTGGGATGAAATAGCGGGTATGTTCGTCACGTTCTTATTTGTACCTATTTCGCTATCCTCGCTGCTATTTGGTTTTGTTTTGTTTCGGTTGTTCGATATTTTAAAGCCTTGGCCAATCGGTATCATCGATAAGCGCTTACACGGTGGCACGGGCATTATGTTAGACGATTTGATTGCTGGTGCTATGGCCTGTGGTTGCTTGCATCTTTTGATGAGTTTTTGGCCTGCTATACTACAAGTTCTATAAAAAAGCCCGCTGAAGCGGGCTTTTTTATGTGTTATTGAGAGTGAACGGGCTACGAAGTTAGCGCGTCTGCTGCTTTGATAATACCTTCAGCATCAAGACCATGCTCTTTGTACATCTCTTGCTGTGTTCCTTGCAAAATAAAACTGTCTGGCAAGCCAAGCATTTTGACGACTTTTAATACGCCATTTTGTTGCAGGTGCTCAAGTACAGCGCTTCCAGCACCGCCCATAATACAACCGTCCTCCAGAGTAATGATTGCGTTGTGCTCTTCTGCCGCCTTTAATACAGCGTCACCATCTAACGGTTTGACAAAACGCATATCAATAACAGTAGCATCTATGGCTTCTGCTGCTTCTAACGCATAAGGAAGCAAACATCCAAAGTTCAAGATGGCAATACTTTCAGCCTTTTCTTTTGATGATGTTCTGCAGGTACGAGACTTACCGATTTCTAGCATTGTCATCGTTTCATCTGGCGTTATACCCATACCAGCACCACGCGGATAACGCACAGCAGCAGGCTTTTGAAGCTTATGGCCAGTATAAAGCATCTGGCGACATTCATTTTCATCTGAAGGTGCCATTACTACCATATTCGGTATACAGCGTAGGAACGCGATATCAAATGCGCCTTGATGCGTCGGGCCGTCAGCACCAACAATACCTGCTCTGTCTATCGCGAACAGTACTGGAAGGTCCTGAATAGCGACATCATGGATAAGTTGGTCGTATGCGCGTTGTAAAAATGATGAATAAATGGCGACAACCGCGTTCATTCCATCTTTCGCAAGACCTGCACCGAACGTCACGGCGTGTTGCTCTGCTATTGCAACATCAAAATATTGTTCTGGAAAACGTTGTGAAAACTCAACCATACCAGAGCCTTCTCGCATGGCTAAGCGTAACTGCCATTAATTTGGGGTCTTGCGCAGCCATATCACATAACCACTTTCCAAAAATTGCCGAGTAGGTAGGTGCAGAAGGCTTTGATTTTGGTAGCGCATTGTCAGCCGGGTTGAACTTAGGTACGGCGTGGAACTTAATGGGGTCTTCTTCCGCTACTGCGTAGCCTTTACCTTTTTTAGTTACCACGTGTAAAAGTTGAGGACCTTCAAATTTACGCATATTGCGAAGTGTATCGACCACGGCATTAACGTCGTGCCCATCGATAGGGCCTATGTAATTAAAGCCCAGCTCTTCAAAGATAGTGCCGGGAACCACCATACCTTTGAGATGCTCTTCGGCGCGACTAGCGAACTCCTTAATAGGCGGTACGTTGCTCAACAGCTTTTTACCACCGTCACGGATAGAATTGAAAAAGTTGCCAGTAAGTAAGCGTGCAAGGTGACTGTTTAAAGCGCCGACATTTTCCGAAATCGACATCTCGTTGTCGTTTAGTACTACAACCATGTCTTTTTTAATATCGCCCGCATGGTTAAGCGCTTCAAATGCCATACCCGCAGTCATTGCGCCATCGCCAATAACAGCAACGACTTTGCGATCTTTGCCTTCTTTTTCTGCGGCAACAGCCATTCCTAGCGCAGCACTAATAGATGTCGACGAATGTCCAACGGCAAATGTGTCATAATCGCTTTCAGGCGGCCAAGGAAACGGATGTAGACCGTCTTTTTGACGGATGGTACTCATGCGTTCAGCTCGTCCCGTAAGGATTTTGTGTGGATAAGCTTGATGGCCAACATCCCATAACAGACGGTCGAAAGGCGTGTTATAGACGTAATGCAGTGCGACTGTAAGTTCAACCGTCCCCAAACCTGAGGCGAAATGCCCACTGGTTTGGCTTACACAGGTAAGTAAGTATTCACGTAACTCGTCAGATAGCTCGCGTAACTTTTCTTGTGGTAGCTGTCTTAAAGCCTCTGGCGTTTGCGCAAGCGCAAGCGTTGGGTAATGTTGGAGATCTAAACTCATGTACTTATTATCTTTTTCAACATGGCGCGTGGCTAATGGTCACGTTTTACCAAAAGCTCGCTAAACGCAATTAAACTATCTGTATTGTAGGGTAAACGCGACAAGGCTTGAAGTGCATTATTGTGAAGTAATTCTAACTCTTTTTTTGCACCGCCAAGGCCCAACTTGGCCGGAAAGGTATTTTTGCCTAGCGCTTGATCAGAACCAGCTGGTTTGCCGAGTTGTTCGCTGCTCCCTTCAACGTCAAGAATATCGTCTTGAACTTGAAATGCCAGTCCTATATCCGCTGCGAAGGCCATTAGGTCGTCCTTAGTTTGTTCGGATAACCCTTCACTTGCTATGGTGATCATTTCCACGCAAGCTTTCAACAATGCACCTATTTTTAGAGTGTGAAGACGTCTAAGCTCGTCAAGAGATATCGCTTTACCAGTGCTTGCCAAGTCAATGGCTTGTCCGCCACACATACCTGCATATCCAGCATTCTTGGCCAGAACAGACAGGAGCGCAGAACGCTTCGTTTGGGCGAACTCGCTGAGTTCAGCGTCAGCCAAAACACTAAAGGCTAATGCTTGTAAAGCATCACCAGCAAGTATTGCTGTGGCCTCGTCGAATGCAATATGACACGTAGGCATGCCTCTTCTGAGATCATCATCGTCCATCGCCGGTAAGTCATCGTGCACCAATGAGTAGGCATGAATGCACTCTATTGCCATGCTAATTGCCATTTGGTCTTTCTTTGGTACATCAAGCGTATTGCCGACTACTTGTACCAGTAGTGGACGCATGCGCTTGCCGCCAGCAAGCAATGCATGTCGCATCGCGTCTTTTAAACGCGGAGCGTAATTAGGCAGGTTATCAATCAGCATAAGAAGCGATGCATCAGTTTGTTGCTTTATTTGCTGATGCAAAACAGAAAAATTCATAGGGTACCTGTTATTCAAAAATGAATGCGTTAGGGCTGTTCACTTTCAGGGAGTGTTTTTAATGTATCATTGCCATGTTCACTGAGGAGTATTTTCACTTTTTGCTCAGCACTTTCTAGCGACTGTTGACCTTGGCGAGAAAGCGCGATACCACGCTCAAACTTTTCTAATGCTTTATTGAGTGGTAAATCACCATTTTCCATTTCATTTACGATGCTTTCTAATTCGGATAGCGTCTCTTCAAATGAAGGAGCATCTTTTTCATTCGTCATAAAAATCACTCAATGTGGTCATCAAAATACATGTACGCGCACATTAACCGAGGGGTGCAAAAGGGTCAAATGGTTTGTCCGTATATTGCTCATAACTCATGCTAGTAGGCCTTGTTGGCACACATTTTACGCGTTTCAAACGCGCTTCTGGGGCCTGGCATTGGTTAATATAGAAAATCAACTAGCTTGTTGGCATTTACATCAAACATAAACGCAAAGAAGCGTCATCATGTTTGTATGCTATAGTCGTGAAAGAGGCGAATCAGTGTGGCGAAGGCCATGAGGGTCTAATGTCACGCTTGAATAAATGTGATATTTTTCAATAATGTTGTTTTAGAATTTTAACACTTTGCCGATAGAATACATGTACATCAATAGCACTGTCTGCACATAAATGAGGAAGAGTGAGTGGATTTAGCAACCGTCATAGGTATGTTGGGCGCCATTGGTTTCATAGTTATGGCTATGATTCTGGGCGGCAGCATGAGCATGTTTATAGACGTGCAATCAATACTTATCGTTTTCGGTGGAACCTTATTCGTTGTTTTGTCTCAGTTCACGCTTGGCCAGTTTTTCGGCGCGGGGAAAGTGGCGGGTAAGGCGTTTATGTTCAAAATTGAGTCGCCCGAAGAGCTTATTGAAAAAATTGTAGAGATGGCGGATGCGGCTCGTAAAGGTGGCTTTCTAGCGTTAGAAGAAGCAGAAATATCCAATGAGTTTATGCAAAAAGGCGTAGACATGTTAGTTGATGGTCACGATATAGAAGTAGTTCGAGAAACACTGTCTAAGGATATATCGATGACCAGTGAGCGACACGACTTTGGTGCTTCAATCTTCAAGGGTATGGGAGATGTTGCGCCAGCGATGGGCATGATTGGTACCCTGATTGGTTTGGTAGCGATGCTATCAAATATGGACGACCCTAAAGCAATCGGTCCTGCGATGGCTGTGGCACTTCTAACCACGCTCTATGGTGCTTTCTTTGCAAACGTAGTGTGTTTGCCAATTGCGTTTAAGCTTGCTGTACGTGCAGGGGAAGAAAAGCTTAATCAAAGTCTAGTGCTTGATGGCATTGTCGGCATTGCTGATGGCCAGAACCCTCGCGTTATCGAAGGCGTACTGAAAAACTATCTTGCTGCCAGTAAACGAGGCGCTGCCGAGGAAGAATAATGGCCGAAGAAGAATGCCCAAAATGCCCCCCCGAAGGGCTACCCGCTTGGATGGGAACATTCGCAGACCTAATGTCTCTGCTTATGTGCTTCTTTGTACTGTTGCTGTCTTTTTCCGAAATGGACGTGCTCAAGTTTAAACAAATAGCGGGGTCAATGAAATTCGCATTCGGCGTACAGAACAAGATTGAAGTTAAGGATATACCGAAAGGTACTAGCGTTATCGCAATGGAGTTTAGGCCAGGCAAGCCTGACCCCACACCCATAGAGTCAATCCAACAACAAACCATTGAAATGACCCAGCAGATGCTTGAGTTTCAAGCGGGTGATGAGGACTCTGCAGGAGGCCGTCAAAAACAGCGGGGAGAACAAAGGGGAGGTCAGTCGCAACAAACTGCAAATGAGTCTGCATCTTCTGCTGAGCAAAGTTCTGACCAATCCCAAAACGCTGAGTTAATGAAAAAGATTGCACAGCAACTGCAAAAACAAATATTAGATGGTTCAATAGAGTTAGAGTCGCTTGGACAACAAATTACTATTCGCATTCAAGAAAATGGTTCTTTTTCAGCGGGGTCCGCATTTCTTCAGCCCCAATTTCAACCTATTTTGAGAAAAATAGGTGTGCTATTGGCTGACGTTCCCGGCGAAATTGAAATATCTGGGCATAGTGATGGGCAACACATCGCGAATGAGCTGTATCGCTCTAACTGGGACCTTTCTTCACAAAGGGCTGTAGCGGTAGCTGAGGCGATGCGTACAGCCCCAGGTTTTGATGAAAGCCGAATGTCTGTAGTGGGGAAAGCGGATACTAATCCCGTTGTCGAAAACGCTACTACCGCTGTGGACAGGGCGAAAAATCGACGGGTAGAGATAAATATTAATCAGGGTAAGCCCATGTTGTCCAAACCCATATCTGTCGTTGAAGAGTAATCCTTTTCTTACAACACAAAAAAAGGCGCGATCGTTGATGATTGGCGCCTTTTTTAGTTTAGAAATACTCTGTTGTGCTAAAGCTCTAGCGAGTTGGAAGGGCTCTGTAATGCGGTTTGGAGATCACCAATTGGACAGTGCTAATGGTGCGCTCTAGAAAACCACCTTCACAATATTTTAGGTAGTACGTCCACATTCTCATAAATCGTTCATCATACCCATCCTTCATTAGCTCGTCTTTTGCAGATACAAACGCTTCATACCAATGATTAAGGGTTTTTGCGTAATCAATACCTATGTCATGAAGGTCTCTGATCATCATGTCTGTATGCTTTTTGAGGTGCGCATTAAGTTGGTATTGGGAGGGTAAAAAGCCACCTGGGAAAATATATTTCTGTATAAAGTCAACGCTATTGGCGTAACTGTCGTAGCGACGGTCATCGATGGTGATTGACTGTAATAACATCAAGCCGTTGTCTTTTAATAACGACGAGCACTTTTCAAAGAAATTACCTAAAAACTGTTTGCCCACCGCCTCGATCATTTCAATAGATACCAGTTTGTCAAACTGTCCCTCGAGAAGTCGGTAGTCATTTTTGAGTAGTGTAACTTTCTCTGACAACCCCTCTCGAGCAATCCACGACTGAGCCCAAGCGTATTGCTCTTCAGAAATAGTCGTCGTCGTTACTTTACACCCATAATGCTTCGCTGCATAAACGGCAAGTCCACCCCAGCCTGTACCAATTTCTATGAGATGATCTGACTCCTTCAACTGAAGCTTGTCACAAATGCTTTTCAGCTTATAGTTTTGCGCCTCATTAAGCGTGCTGTTGACGTCTGGATAGATAGCTGATGAATACATCATGGTTGGGTCTAGAAAGCGTGTGTAGAGCTTATTACCTAAATCATAATGCGCTTCAATGTTCTTTTTCGCTTGATCTCGAGTATTGCGTCGAGTGAAGTGTTGTAATTTGTTGATTGGCATTGATAGCCACTTAAATTTACTTTCCCACTCGTCAAGGGTAGGGAGGTTCCTCGCGAAGATGCGCACTACAGCTGTCACATCATCGCTATCCCATAAGTCATCCATAAACGCTTCATAAGCACCCACACTGCCGCCGAGTAAAAGGCGTCTATAAGCGCTCACATCCTTAATATTAACAGTTGCGGCTAACTCGTCATGTTTATTGCCGAATTGCGCAATCACATCGCCACACTCTTGGATTGTAAGGCTGCCATGTGGAAGGTGTTTCAGACATTGTAGGAATAGTGTTCTACAGGTCTTATCAACAAATGAAACCTCTGAAGTCGTTAGTAGTACAGATTCACCGAAAGACATTTTTATTGTTCCTGACTTTTTTCTGGGTGTGAATACAGTGGAGTTCGCTTAAGGAATAATTTGAGCGCTTGCCAGTATATCCCAACCACTGTT
Source organism: Alteromonas gracilis (assembly GCF_036870955.2). GTDB lineage: Bacteria > Pseudomonadota > Gammaproteobacteria > Enterobacterales > Alteromonadaceae > Alteromonas > Alteromonas gracilis_A. The sequence continues at coordinate 2,916,971 of NZ_CP145482.2, read as the reverse complement.
TTTATTGTCATACTTGGTATACGTTTCATGACATCGGATAGATTTGTATTATCTAGCTTAATTTTAGTTAAGTTGATGCCAGCACTAAATTCTTTGTCACTTCGCACGCAGTCCATTGCCAATGATAGTCTATTATTTGGCTGCGAAATTCGCCATTTATATGTCATATCCATGGGGTTGAAAGGTGACACGTGAAACGTTTTTGGCGTCTCAGCTTGTATCGCTAAATCAACCAGGTAGTGATGACGTTCGTTCCATGGCGTATTGCTGACCTCGGCCAGCATGTGTGTGAAGTGCCCTTCGTTGTTGCGAAGGTAATAAAAATTCACGGGACTAAAGTACATGCCCCACATACGTAATTGGCCCAACATAAAGACGTCACCAGTAAGCGCGACACCATTATTTAGGCTTTTCATTTTTTTGAGAACGGCGTCTGACAATGAGCAGTTTTGAGGACCTAAGTAATCGCTTCGTTTAAAACGTACTCTTGCTTTTTTACCGATAGAGAAATGTGACAATGAGGCGTCTAGCTCCGCCATTTCTCCATCTGTGAGTTTTAACCAAAACAGATAAATGTCGTAATCGAATTTATGTTGAGTGGGCTTAAATCGCTCATGGTAGACTTTGCCTTTGTAGATAGCACTCTCTATCACAGGGATTCACCAAACCGCTCGCAAACGTCTAGTGCACTGCGAACACCATCTTCATGAAAACCGTTGTACCAATAAGCACCGCAAAAATGTAGATTATCCACACCGCAAATTTTGCTGCGTTGTTGTTGTGCAGCAACCATTTCTGCGCTGTATTGTGGATGAGCATAGTCGTATCGCCCTAAAATACTCGCTGGCGTAATTTCATCGGTATTATTTAATGTCACACAATAGGTATTAGGAACATTCAGACGCTGCAATATATTCATGTTGTAGGTGACGGAGGCCGGGCGCATTTCCTCGCTAGTATCCTCTTTTAACCGATAATTCCAGCTTGCCCACGCTAGTTTTCGCTTTGGCAATTGACCGACATCTTTATGCATTACCACATCATTGCTCGCATAGGGAATATTTCCGAGTACCGTTTTGTGCGCATCAGAAGGTGCGTCAATCATTTTGAGCGCCTGGTCGCTATGGCATGCAAACACTACCTCATCAAACAAAGCAGAGTTGTTTTGCGAATCGACAACCTTCCATTGTTGTTCCTGCTTTACGACAGACACTACACCGCAGGATAGCTTAATCTTCGTCTTGAAATCCGCGATTAATGGTTCGATATACTGGCTAGAACCTCCTTTAATGGTGTACCACTGAGGGCGGTCAGTAATGTTGAGTAGTCCATGATTATTGAAAAATTGAAGGAAGAATGTGAGCGGGAAACGTCGTGTTTGTTCGAGGCTGCTTGACCATATAGCGGCGCACATCGGAAGAATATAATAGCGTGCGAAGTCATCGCTTAACTTCAATTCTTCAATGACATCCTGCAGGGTGAGCGTAGAGGTATCTTTATTATCTGCAACCATTTGCTTACAAGCTCTATTGAATTTTAGTATATCCCTGACTATCCGCCAAAAACGCGGGCGCAGAATATTACGTCTCTGGGCAAAAAGGCTGTTTAGATTATTGCCATTGTATTCTAAGTTTGCAGGTTTACTTGTAACCGAAAAACTCATTTCGGTCGGTTGAAAATCTACGCCTAGCTTTGTGATAAGTTTGATGAAATTAGGGTAGGTCCAATCATTAAAAACTATAAAACCTGTATCTATGTGATGTGTTTGCCCGTCATCTTCAATTTGCTTAGTCGCCGTGTGACCGCCGATATAGTCATTAGCTTCATAAACGGTTATATCATGATTTCTGTTGAGCAAGTATGCACACGTTAAACCTGATACACCTGTTCCAACAATTGCTATTTTTTTTGTCATTAAATTGTCTCTTATTTTTCTTCTCTCATTGCCAAAGACAACCGTTTCTTGATGGGTGTTGGCAGAATATTCATGAACCGTAAAATCAATCCAAATACGCGAGGAAAGAAAACGGTTTGTTTATTACTTTCTATTCCTTTGAGCATGGACTCAGCAGCTTCGGAAGACGTTATCTTCATCGGCATCTCGAAATCGTTCTTATCTGTTAAAGGCGTCTCAACAAAACCCGGCGAAACCGCCTGCACGTGAATGCCTTTGTCGTGTAAGTCGACCTCAAGTGATTTGGTAAAATAGTGCAGTGCAGCTTTGCTCGCTCCATATGCCTGAGAGCGGGTGAAGGGAAGAAGCCGCGCCATGCTGTCGACGATAACAAGTTTGTCGCCTCGTTTCAGTTTAGGAATTAAGGCGTCTACGCAGTTTACTACGCCAAAAAAATTAGGTTCGAAAACGCGTCGAAACATCTCTGGCTCAAAATCATCGACATCGACATACTCGCAGGTCCCTGCATTTAGTACCGCAATATCGAATTCTAGTGATCGCAACGCTTGGCGTGTTTCTTCAAGTTCGGTTACGTCAAATTGACAGGCCTCGATATTAGGGTGCTCGGCGAGGCTTGATAATGCGTCTTTATTTCGTCCACATGCAATTACGTTATAGTTGCTACTCGCCGCATGTTCAGCTAGTGCTTTTCCAATACCGGATGTTGCGCCAGTTATTAAAATTGTCTTCACGAGGCGAGCCTTCCTTTTATCTTTTTAATCACAAAACCTAACAGAGGTACGTGCTCGTATACCATTTCGCCCACATCGTAATAATCTTTATGATAGACAATGATGTCATCTTTAACGCCTAACTGTGTTGTCCCATCTAATGTGATGAGCTTGTCACCTTTATTAAGGGTTAGTGCCATCGTCCAATTTACGACATGTGTAACCTTTGAGTCATTTGATTCACAACAAAGCACATGTGCAATATCGAATTTGCAGCTTTTTGCTTGTATAAGAAGGTTATCAAAATAGTCCTTTACTTCATTAAGCCCGTGATGTGTTGTAATCGGGTCAATAAATAGCACGTTATCAGCATAGATAGTGGCTAAGTCATCTGGTGAGATTTGACAGATATCCGTGTAAATTTTACAAAAGCGACTGATTACATTCATTGCAGACTTCCTTCACCTACGTAAAAAAACAAAAAATTTAATGTTTCACCCATAGAACGGAAAACCAGTGTTGCTTTTTTTTCAAGAGTGATGTTTTTTTGCTCTTCTCGCAAGTCTTTGATTTGACTATTTCATTTTTTCTAGTCTTTTCATTTACAAGTTTATTAGCCCCAGAGATCAATTGTGTCAGTGATTAAGTGTGAAAATTTTTCACATTCGATCCAATACGTACTCACTTTCGTAAGCAGGTATGTGTAATCGGAAGTGAATTTTATGACTGAAGAACGTTTTCCATTATTTCCATTGTCTGCCCATCTTTTACCGGAGGGGCGTATGGCGTTGCGTATTTTTGAGCCGCGGTATTTAAGGATGGTTAAAGAAGCATGCGCCGAAAACAAAGGCTTTGTCATGTGTATGCTTAACGCAAACGGTGACAAAGATAAGAATGAGCACATTCATAAAATAGGTACGATGGCGAGCGTTATTGATTTCGATATGTTGGATGACGGCCTGCTTGGCATAAAGGTTGCTGGTTCTCAGCTAGTTGAAGTGTCAGATATTAAAACCGAGAAAGACGGTTTGCGGACAGGTAGCTGTCAATCTATAGCACAATGGGATTGTGCATTAGCGCCTCAACAACTCGCACCTATGGACGAGAGGCTGAAAGAGATATTCAGTGATTACGAAGAATTAGCTCTATTGTATGATGCGCCTAAATTTGATTGCCCGAACTGGGTGTTAAATAGATGGTTAGAACTATTACCTGTAGACGGCGCTCAAAAGCAACATTTCTTAGCACAGAAAGAATGTACTGGCTTGTTGCACTATTTGTCTGCTCTAATTGCTTAGAGTGTGTCAAGTTAAATAACTGCAAAAATTCGAGCATTACAAAAACGTAATTGAATATAGCGAACAATCAAAGCCATTTCACCGTAGAATGACAATACCAAAACAGAAAGGCGGACGATAAGTATGTTAGTTGGAATTCCACTGGAACAAAGTAACAGCACAATCAAACCTAAAGAATGTGCAACTGAAATGTCTGATTATCTTGTAGCGGTTGCTAATGACAGATGCAAACGGTCATTCGCTAGCGTATTCAATTACTTCGCTCCACGGCTGCGCTCTTATGCACTGAAGCAAATGGGCAATGAGGCTTTAGCGATGGAACTGGTTCAAGACACAATGTCGAACGTGTGGCAAAAAGCGCATTTGTTCAACGCTGAGAAAGGTTCACCTTCGACATGGATCTTCACGATTGCGCGTAACATCCGTTTTGATATGCTAAGAAAGTTACAGAATAGAAAAGAAGATGTGTGTTCTGATGACCTGTGGCCTGTTCTTTGTGAACAAACGCCAGACCAAAACGAAACGTCACTTGATGAGCAAGTAACACTTGAACAAATTGGTCATTTATTTGAGTCACTGCCTTTAAAACAAAAAGCGGTAGTAGAAGCAATATATATTGACGGAAAATCTCAACAGGAGGTGGCTGATGAGCTGCTGATTCCGCTTGGAACGGTTAAATCACGCACTCGTCTTGCACTTCAGCGTCTTAAGGTAATGCTAAGCGACAATGATTAAGTTTCATCCAACGCATCAACAATTGAGTGAATTTGTCGAGGGAAGTCTTTCTCCTGCAATCTCTTTGATGGTTGCTGCACACTGCGACATGTGTGAAAAATGTCGTCTTCGTGTCGAGCTGGAAACAGAGGCGTTGGCTGAAGAATTACTAAGTAGTGCGCCGTCAAGCGCAGATAGCCAAATGGTCTTTGGCGACATGTTAGCTAATATTACGAGCTCGCCTTCTAAAAATAGTACCTCTGAGCTAATCCAAGGAAGTATTGAAGACGACAATAGGTTATTTGAGCGCCCTATAAATAAAGTGGGTGTTCAAGCAAAAGACGTTACGTCGATAGAGCTTGACGGTCGTAGATTCGAATTACCGTCGACACTACACAGGTACACGAAAAAAACTGGCGGGTGGTCCAGCTTGGTAGGGAAGTTGTGGCAGGCGCCTGTAGATTTAGGAAATCAGGGCGTAGCTAACTTTATCTATATGGCACAAGGTGGAAGCGTACCAGAGCATACCCATCGCGGCACAGAATACACCTTAGTTATCGATGGTGAATTTAGTGACGGTTTAAATCACTATGACACCTAGCGACTTCATTTTCATGGACGGTGAAAAAACGCATACACCTCGCGCCGATACAAAAGAAGGGTGTTTGGTTTTTAGTATCGTAGATCAACCACTTCATTTCACATCGGGTCTTGCAAGGCTGCTAAACCCCTTCAGTCATTTGTTTTTCAGATAACGCATAGAATATACTGAAACAAAAAACGCACTTAAAAGTGCGTTTTTTATTCTAGATACTAACTTAAGAATTCGCTTTCTGGATAATTAAGTCTCAGTGTTTTCAGTGCGTTTTCTCTTAGTTCATCAAGTCCCAATTGTTCGTAGCTTGATACCATGATTTCAAGCGCTTGTTGAACTTGGGTTGTATTTGGAAAGTGCTCGATAACGTAGCGACCGCGATTAGCTGCTGCAACGTACGCTTGTCTTCTCATGTAAAAACGCGCAATGGCAATTTCATAACGCGCCAAACGGTCCTTGATGTAGACCATACGTTGTTTGGCGTCCGCAGCGTACTTGCTGTCTGGGTACTGTTGGATAAGGCGACGAAAATCTTCAAAGGCTTGACGTGATTTACTTGGATCTCTGTCTGTTCGATCAATATTCATCAGTTCTTGGAACAGATTGCTATCAGATTCCATGTTGGTTAAGCCGCGCATATAAAACGCATAATCCACGTCAGAGTGATTAGGATTTAGCCTGATGAATCTATCTATGGTCGCCAATGTTTCATCAATTTTTCCTGACTTATAGTAGCTATAAATCATATCAAGCTGAACTTGATGCGACAAAGGACCGAAAGGATAGCGTGAATCCAACGCACTCAGTGTTTGTGAAGCGGCTGTGAAATTGCCCACTTCCATGCTTTGTTTGGCGCTGTCGTAGAGTTGCTGCGCGCCCATGTTCGCTAAAACTGCTTTTTCTTCATTATCTGAAGAGCTGCAGCCTGTGACAGATATCACTGCACCTAACAATACTGGTGCGAGTAAACGAAATGATTTCATAATAATTCTAGATTCCTGCTAAACAGTTTAATACTTCGCTGTCTAAGCTCACGTGTTAAACAACAACACTTTAATTGCATTCTAACGCACTAACGGTGAGAAAAACCATACAAAAACGTAAACAAGGCAGTGTACAGCGTGAATACTTGTTATAATACTCTTTTTTAGACGTTAACAATGGTGTTATGACACAGTCACTCAACACAATACAATTAGAAGCTTCAACGGAAGCTGCGCATTTTGGTTTACGCTTAGATCAAGTTTTAGCTGATTTGTTCCCGGAATATTCGCGTTCTAAGTTAAAAACTTGGATTCAAGAAGGTAATGTAGCGGTAAACGGGGAAGTCATTACAGTACCACGCCATAAAATGGAGATGGACGAAGTGGTAACAGTAAAGGCTGAGATGGATGTTCAAGTAACCAGTGAAGCACAAGACATTGCTTTAAATATCGTTTACGAAGACGATCATATTTTAGTCATCAATAAGCCGTCTGACCTTGTTGTGCATCCTGGCGCTGGCAACCCTAGTGGGACAGTACTAAACGCGTTGTTAAATCATGTTCCAGAAATCGACAAAGTCCCCCGTGCTGGTATCGTTCATAGACTTGATAAAGATACGACAGGTTTAATGGTAGTGGCCAAAACAGTGCCTGCCCAAACTCATCTAGTGGACCAGTTGCAACGTCGAGAAATGAGTCGTGAATATGAAGCGGTGGCGTTGGGAACCATGGTTGCTGGTGGTATTGTTGATGCCCCTATTGGAAGACATGCAACAAAACGTACTCATATGGCCGTTCGTGAAATGGGCAAACTGACTGTTACTCACTATCGTGTTATTGAAAAATTCCGAGCTTATACGCACTTACGTTTGAAGCTAGAAACAGGCCGAACCCACCAAATACGTGTGCACATGGCGCATATCAAACACCCATTGTTAGGTGACCAAGTTTATGGTGGTCGTCCACGCTTACCGAAAGGCGCATCAGAAGAGTTCATAGGGACACTGAGAGGGTTCCAGAGACAAGCGCTTCATGCTGCACAACTATCACTGTTTCATCCTGAAACTGAAGAGTGGATGACCTGGAAGGCACCTCTGCCTGAAGATATGCAAAAATTGCTAAAAGCAGTGAAGAAAGATACTGAGGATAATCCCCAGGACATGTTGTAATAGAATGTCTGAATCTAGCTTAGTCATCACGCCCCAATGGAATAGCCCAAAGCATATTGTCGCATATACCAGTACGCGCCAGGGCGGGGTGAGTACTGGTGACCTTGATGGCCTTAATGTTGGGGCGCATGTTGGTGATGACTTGTTACTAGTTAAAGCAAACAGAGCGCTGCTTCCCTATCATGAAAAACTGTCTTGGCTTGAGCAAGTTCATTCAAACAAAGTTGTGGTGCTGCCCTCTGCCGATACCACAGCAGATGCGGCCTACTCCTCATCCTCAGCATGTTTTTGTGCAGTGATGACGGCAGACTGTGTGCCAATTCTGCTGTGTGATAATGAGGGAAAGGAAGTGGCTGCGGTACACGGCGGTTGGAAGGGACTTGAAAGTGGCGTGATTGCTAATACGATTTCACAATTTAATGCTGCGCCAAGCAGTATCATGGCATGGATTGGCCCTGCGATTTGTCAGCGCTGCTATGAAGTCGACCAACACCTTGCCGAGGTGTTTGTAGCGTATCCAGACGCGCTTCTGAAAAGTTCGAGTACTGGAAAATTTCTCTTAGATTTACCTGCAATTGCGAAAGCACAGTTGGTTGCATTAGGGTTAACTGATGTAGTGAGTAGTAATTTGTGTACGTACTGTGAGCAAGAGCAATTCTACTCCCATCGCTTGGCAACGCATCGAGGAAAACGCGCAACAGGGCGTATAGTCAGTGTCATCGGTATTACAGAGCGTTGAATTTGTTTTAAATCAAATTTCTATGCGCTTTTGTTATCTTTTTGACTAAGATTGCATTTAACTACTTGAATCATAATTCACCAGATCCCATAACTACTGCAACGAATTAAAAACATTTTAATGTTTCCCTTTTAGGTTGAGATTATGAGATTAGACAAATTTACCAGCAAATTTCAGCTCGCTATTTCCGATGCTCAATCACTCGCATTGGGTAGAGACCATCAGTACATCGAACCTGTTCATTTAATGACCGCGATGCTTAATCAACAGGGTGGGTCAGTTAGACCGCTCTTAGATCAAGCCAACATTAATGTGAATGCGCTGCGCTCAGCGCTTAGTCAGGCAATTGAACGTTTGCCGAGAATTGAAGGCATAGGCGGAGACGTTCAGCTTAGCAAAGACAGCGGCATACTCTTAAACTTGTGCGACAAAATTGCGCAGCAGCGCAAAGATGAATACATCACGTCAGAAATTTTTGTGCTGGCGGCGCTACAAGACAAAGGGCGCTTGGGTGAAATACTCAAGAGCTTAAACATTACCCAAGACACTGTCGAGGCCGCAATAGACGACATGCGGGGCGGACAAACGGTAACCGACCCAAATGCCGAAGATGTAAGGCAAGCACTAGATAAATACACAACAGATCTTACCGAGCGCGCAGAACAAGGCAAACTAGACCCTGTTATCGGTCGTGATGATGAAATTCGTCGCACGGTACAGGTTTTACAGCGTCGTACAAAGAATAATCCGGTATTGATTGGCGAGCCAGGCGTCGGTAAAACTGCGATTGTTGAAGGGCTGGCGCAGCGTATTATTAATGGTGAAGTGCCAGAAGGTTTGAAAAATAAGCGTGTGCTTGCATTAGATATGGGCGCATTGGTTGCGGGTGCAAAGTACCGTGGTGAATTTGAAGAGCGCCTTAAAGCTGTACTCAATGAGTTAGCCAAAGAAGAAGGCCGCGTGATCTTATTCGTCGATGAACTTCACACTATGGTGGGAGCAGGTAAAGGCGACGGTGCAATGGACGCTGGCAATATGCTTAAACCAGCTCTTGCACGCGGCGAGCTTCACTGTGTGGGAGCTACTACGCTCGATGAATACAGACAATATATAGAAAAAGATGCTGCTCTTGAACGCCGTTTCCAAAAAGTCTTGGTAGAAGAGCCCAGTGTAGAAGACACCATTGCTATTCTGCGTGGCTTAAAAGAGCGCTATGAACTTCATCACTCGGTTGATATTACTGACCCCGCGATAGTGGCGGCCGCTAGTTTGTCTCACCGTTATATTAGCGATAGGCAACTTCCAGACAAAGCTATTGATCTTATAGATGAAGCGGCTTCAAGCATCCGTTTACAAATTGATTCTAAACCTGAGGACATGGATCGACTTGAGCGCCGTATTATCCAGCTTAAGTTGGAAGAACAGGCTCTTGCAAAAGAAACAGACGATGCAAGCCATAAGCGTCTAGAAATGATAGAACTTGAGCGCGAGCAAGCTGAGACGAAGTATGCAGAGCTTGAAAAAGTATGGCTAGATGAAAAAGACGCCATGCAAGGTACGCAAACCATTAAGGGGGAGTTAGAGCAGGCGAAATTAGATCTAGAAATTGCAAGAAGGGCATCTGATTTAAATCGTATGTCTGAACTGCAATATGGCCGCATTCCAGAACTAGAAGCTAAATTAGAGCAGGCGGCAGAAAATGAAACTCGCGAAACTAAGCTAGTAAAAAACAAAGTTACGGATGCAGAAATTGCAGACGTGCTGTCGCGCTGGACGGGTATCCCTGTTGCCAAAATGCTCGAAGGAGAGCGAGATAAACTCCTTCGTATGGAAGACGTTTTACATAAGCGAGTGGTTGGTCAAGAAGAAGCGGTTGAAGCGGTTTCAAATGCAATAAGGCGGTCACGAGCAGGACTCGCTGACCCTGCACGTCCCATAGGCTCGTTTTTGTTCTTAGGCCCAACTGGCGTAGGTAAAACCGAACTGTGCAAAGCCCTCGCGGGATTTATGTTTGATACTGAAGATGCAATGATACGCATTGATATGTCTGAGTTTATGGAAAAACACTCAGTGGCACGTTTGGTTGGTGCTCCTCCTGGCTATGTAGGCTATGAAGAAGGTGGCTATTTGACAGAGGCGGTGCGTCGTAAGCCATACTCTGTTATCTTGCTTGACGAGGTTGAAAAAGCACACCCTGATGTATTTAACATATTACTTCAGGTATTAGATGACGGGCGCTTAACTGACGGGCAGGGACGTACGGTAGATTTCAAAAATACTGTCGTCATTATGACATCTAACTTGGGTTCAGATGTTATTCAAGATAAACATAGCGACAACCAATACGATGAGATGAAGGCTGCCGTTATGAGTGTTGTAGGTCAACACTTTAGGCCTGAGTTCATCAACCGCGTTGATGATATTGTTGTTTTCCATCCTTTGGGTAAAGAAGAAATTAAGTCTATTGCTAAAATCCAACTTGCATCGTTGCGTGCTAGACTTGCCGAGAAAGGGTATAAATTAACACTGTCTGCTGCAGCGATGGATAAGTTGGCAGAAGCTGGTTTTGATCCTGTGTTTGGCGCGCGTCCATTAAAACGTGCAATTCAAGTCCAAGTGGAAAATCCATTGGCACATCAATTGTTGGCAGGTGAATTGATACCTGAATCCACAATTCGTATTGATGCTGATGAAAGCGGTTTGTTTGTCGTTAGCCAATAGCGCTAATGCGAACAAAAAAGGGCGACATGAATTGTCGCCCTTTTTTAATGCGCTGACCCGCTTTGGAGCACTCATATACGAAGCGCTTCGTTAGTCAACAAGCCGCGAATTATTGTACTGAGAGTGAATCCAACAAAGCTTGCGCTTGTGGTCGCAGGTAAAAAGGACGCTCAACGTTAACTGCATAATTTAGTTCTTGTTTTGCTTCTTCAACACGATTTAACTTCGCAAGTGTATATCCAAGATGATATCGAATTTTAGGGTCATTTGCGTTTCTGGCGAAGGCATCTCTCAGCAGTTTTAAGCTTTCTTCATATTCACCTTGAAGTGCTTTCACATGGCCTAGTGTATCAAGTATATCTGCTGAATTTTGCTGAAGTGAATACGCTTTATTGGCATATTCACTGGCTTGCTCGAGGGATGCATCGATACTCATTATCGCCAATCGGTTGTATGCTTCCGCTGGATTGACTAAGTTGGGCTCACTGACTAACTGTTTGTAAAGCGATATTGATTCCTCATATTCGCCTATAAAAAACAAATATTGTGCAAGAAGGTTTTTAGTCAATAAATTAGTGTTGTCTTTATCTACAAGGGACCTTGTGGTCTCAAGAAAAAGCTCGACATGTTGCTGATTCAAAGCAAAGTTATACATGCCGATAATAGCTTGAGCGAACCTCGGATCCAGCTCCAGAGCCTCTTTAAAGAATCTCACTGCTCGGAGTGATTCACCCTTATTCGCCCAGACCCTTCCTTTCAAAAAATAGTAGACTGGTGTGCCTCGTTTATCATCGCCTATTGATGAAAGTAATTTATCTGCATCTTCGTTAAGCTCTAAATCAAGCAGAAGGCTTGCATATCGCAGGGTAATAAAGACGTTGTAGGCTGACAAATCATGGGCTCTTGCCATAGCAGCCTTGGCTTCATCGTTGTTATCAACTGAACGCATTAGCTCGGAATAAAGGATTAATTTATCTGGAGAACTCGAAATGAAATTTTTCACAACGTTTAATGTTTTCTCAGCGTCAGAAATTCGATCGTCTTCGATCAAGAGCTGCGCTTTTCTCAACAGGTAACTCGCGTTGTCAAAATTATCCTTTAATAATAGATCTAGATGATACAGCGCACTCTTAACATCTCTTTGCTGTTGATAGAGCTCAGACACCCGTTCTCGCGCATTGATGTTAGAAGGATTAAGAGTCAATATATCGAGGTAGATTTGCTGTGCTTCTTCATACCTGTTGAGCTTAGTAAGATTAAAGGCTCTTAAAAGCAATGTTTCATTGTGCTGCGGGGATAATATCAAAAGTTCGTCGACTAACTTGTTGGATATCTCAGTATTCCCTAATCTGCTTTCCGTTGCTGCAAGGTTGAATTTTGCAGAGAACAGAGTCGGGCTTTTTTCAAGCGCTCTAAGTATGTTGGTTTTAGCTTCGTTTAGATTGCCTTGGCGTATCAAAATACCCGCTTTTAAATTATATACCTCTGCCTCATCAGGAAATATATCAGAAAGCATTTCGGCACTTTTCAATGCTTTTTCGAACTTTCCCGCTTGAAGATTCATTAATGCGTAAGTAAACAAAAAGCTAAGCGCTTTCCTTGTATTTTTCGAGATTATTATCAAGAATTGATAATGCTTCGTCTTGTTTGCCTCTCGCCGCCATTAACTTAATTTTAAAGAGTTCTAACTTACTTTCATTCTTGTACTTAAATTGCAGCTCTTGAAGCAGACGTTGCGCTTTAAAAGCTTTGTTCTGTCTTATGAATAGGTCACCAAGCAATAACGCTGAATCTATGTCTTCTATAATTTCATCTTTGTGGCGCTCTAATAGAATCATTGCTTGCTTATCTTGTTGTGTAGCAATGTAAACTTGGCTTAGCATAAGTACAGCCTGCAGATCGCCAGGCTCTTTTTGTAAATAAGAGCTAAACTCTTTCGCAGCGGTTTCCATATTATTGTTAAAAAAGTTCGTCAAACCGCTTATATACAAAAGCATGGGCTGTGATGTAATAAGCCCAGGGTCAAGTTGCGCCATAAAGTCATTCAATTCTTTGAGCTTACTGTTATCGATAGCTTGTTGGCTATCTCTGCTCTGTAACCAACTGTTAAGCAAAATGGCTAAGGGATCATTAGGGGTGTCTTCAATTATCTCTGCAACAAAGAGTTTCGCTGTGTCATAGTCTTTTGCTTCAAGGTAGAGATCTACTAAGTTGCGTAGGGCTATAGGGTCATCTCTATTGAATGAAAGCGCTTTTTGAAGAAATGATGTCGCCTTTTCAGTATCACCTTGGCGGTATGCTAGCTGGCCTTTAAGTCTCCACGAAATAGGGTCTTTCGGAGAAATTGCAATTGCACGGTTTATCAATTCATTCGCGTTGGTTAGCTCTTCGTTTTGCAATGCAATAGATGCCAAGCCGTTAATTGCCGGAACAAAGTTAGGGTAATCTAAATTAATTGAATTGTAGTCTCTAAGAGCACACTCTTCATCTTGAAGCCTAAGGCAAGCGGTTGCTCTGATTAAAAGCCATTCTCTTTTGTTTGTTCCTGTTAATTTTTTTATTTCTGAAAATGACACTATGTTTTCGTATTTATTGAGAAAAAGCCAAGTATTGCCAAGAGGTTCTGCTAGAAGATTGATGTCCGCTCCCATTTCGAGCGCTTCTATAAACTCCATTTCAGCAGCTTTTAGATAGCCATTTATTAACAATATTTCACCCATTAGAAGTTTGGCTGCTAAGTTCTCTGGGTCTTTTTGAAGACTGTTTTTTAGGTGGATATATGCTTCATCGAACGCATCTTTATTGAAAGCGGAAAGTGCTTTTTCATAATCTTCAGAGGTAGATGCATAGCTGATAGATTGTGTTGATACAAAAAGGAGTGTGGCAACAAGATTTTTCAATGTACGTTTTATTGAAGATTTATTTTTATTCGAACTTTCCATGACTAACTAAAATTCACCGAGGTAGAGGATTTGATAACAAAAAAGGTGGCCATTGCCACCTTTTCAAAGATACGTCTTTTTGGGTTACTTTTAAACAATTAAACCAAGCGTTTGCGCCTAAACATTACAAAACCTAACCCTAGACCCATAAACGCTAAAGTATTTGGGGCGGATACTTCTTTTGGTGGAGGCGTAGTTTTCGTTGTGGTTTGGGAAAAACCCAATGCTGCCAGTTTAAAACCAGAACCGTCGATATCAGACACGCTGGTGCTTGGATCAAAGTGCGTGTTGTATGCACCCACCAACCAATATTTGGCCTCAGTAAGCGTAGGATATGTCACCTCATAATTACCGCGACCTGCAGGGTTGGGCGAAATGTTTCTGTGCGTTACTGATGTAATTGCATTTGAACCTAGCAATGTCATCCCAAGTCGTTGCAGTATTTGCCGTATTCCTGAAAATATCAATATTGTCGAAGCCAACAACTGTTAATTGGTTTTCATCACCCGCACCTGTCAGATATTGAAACTTCGTGCTGGTGAGCGCGACGGATTCACTAAATGAGAATAAAACCATATCGAAATCATATTTCCAATCGTCGGGATTATTATCAATCGTATGCCAATCCGACAATTTCCCACCATGATCCTTATTCGTCATGGCAAGACCCCAGTAAGAGGAATAATCTAAGCCGTTTTGCCTAACTACCTGGTCGTCGCTGCTACCTGCTGTGTCAGACCATGTTGTGTAAGAAACGTAGATGTCACTGCCGTTAATCTGAATTGAATTATTGTTTGGTTCGAAGCCCTTAGAAACGTTTTGTGTAAGCATGTTATAATTGTAATGTTCAATCATTGAATCACCAGCGAATGCTGTTTGTGACATACCACACACTAGGGTCAGAGCGACAAATTTAGACATAAACTTCATGGACTAAAGCCTTACTGTTAACAACTTTTAATTGAAAGAGGTAAAGCTAGAATCGTGCCAGTTTTTTTAACGGCTGTTTTTTAATAGTTTTTTTTGTTTTTTGAAATTGGATGTAAAAAAAGCTGACAAGTAAAGATCAGCTTTTATAGACTAAAGTATGATTTGGGTTAAGGTGAAGTTTTACGCCTCCAAGCAATTAGCAACCCTGTTGCGAACAAAATGCCAATTGTACCAGGTTCGCTAACCTCTGTTGGCGTAGGTGGCGAGGTTCCTCCCTTAGTCTCAAACCCGATGCTCGTCAATTTAAATGCGTCATTGGTAGATGATCCCCCAATGTTACCAAACACCTTATTATAAGCTCCAACCAGCCAATATTTAGCTGTTGTATCTAATGAAAACTCTGATTTGTACTTTAGGTGGGCGTCGCTGGAATCGCACTTTTCGACGTTATAAGAAGATGTAATTGCGTTGCCGACAATGTCATCCCAGGTGTTGCGCCCTGAAGTCAACGTTTCGATACTTGTCAATGCCGCAACTGAAACCTGAGTATCGCTCTTATCATACACCCACGAGAAGTTAGCACCTTGGAGGGTCACTGCTTCACTGAACGAAAAAAGAACAAAATCGAAGTCTTGCCAATTTCCGCGTACGGAGTTTACGTTATCGATAGCATGATCCGGATAACTATTGCTGTATTCCCAATCCTGGTTCGTTACTCCATAACCATAATAATTTGATATTTTATAGCTGTTTGCTCCGACGACAATGTCGTCTAATTGACCGTATGTATCGGCCCAGCTGGTCATTGAGACGTTAATACCACCTATAGAGACATTAGAAGAGGTTGACGATGTTCCTTCGTAAACGCCGCTGTTTACAAGATTATAAACATGCTCGCCCACAGGGGAATCACATTTGGGGTTGGTCGACTGCGCGTAGTTGCCGCAGTTACTCTTGTAATAACTAGAATTGTAGCCAGCTACTGCGTCCCCATTAAATACAATGGTCGCTAGCGCGCTAAGACCGACGATATATGAACTTAACCGCATTTCAATTTTTCCTGTTTAATTGATAGGGAAAAGTTCCCTCAAGCATAGATGCCCGAGGAACTTCAACATGGTCCTGGAAATGTAACCTAGCGGGATTATTAGTTCGGTATGTACTCGCATACATAGTTATTACTTATAAAGGATGTTGAACGAACTGAAAGAAGGGGTGGCTATGCCTGAAGCTTTAACTGTGAAATAATCACGGTAGAGATTGAGTAATATTACGAGGACATATGTCTGAACAAAAGCGTAAAGGAATATATTTACTTCCGAACCTATTAACGACTGCTGGATTGTTTTCTGGTTTTTTTGCAGTAGTCTCTTCAATGAATGGTCGCTTTGAAGCTGCGGCAGTCGCGATTTTTGTTGCTATGATTTTTGACGGGCTTGATGGGCGTGTTGCTCGCATGACAAACACGCAAAGCGATTTTGGTGCCGAGTATGACTCAATGGCAGACATGGTATCGTTTGGTGTAGCGCCTGCACTGGTGGCGTATAACTGGGGGCTGACCGAACTTGGTAAACTTGGATGGTTAGCTGCATTCGTCTATGTTGCTGGCGCTGCATTAAGGCTTGCCCGATTTAACACACAAGTAGGAATTGCTGATAAGCGTTTCTTCCAAGGACTGGCGAGTCCAGCTGCTGCTGCGGTTGTTGCTGGCTTAGTGTGGGTTGGTGTTGAGTATGAAGCTGTCGGTACTGATTATGGTTTTATTGTTGCCGCTGTAACAGGATTAGCGGGTCTTTTGATGGTAAGCAACTTTAAGTACAACTCTTTCAAAGAAGTGAACTGGCACGGTAAGGTTCCATTCGTTGCTTTGTTGCTAGTACTACTGATATTCGTAGTGGTGGCTACCGAACCTGCCCTTGTGTTATTCCTAGTGTTTGCGCTATATGCACTTGCAGGACCGATAAATACGTTTCGCACAGTCGATAAGGTGACTCTACACGATGTAGTAGGAGACCATGAAGAAGATGCCGACTTCAAATCTTCTCACGTTGAAGACTGCGAGAACCAAAAAGAAGATAAGAAATAACGCTGATTTGATGCGTTATTAACCGAATAGTTTAAAAAGCGACCGAACGGTCGCTTTTTTTATAATTATTTAAAGAAGGGTGTTGACGGCAAAGAAAGAATGCGTAGAATGCGCGCCTCCTCAACAGGGAACAGCGAAAAGCTAACAACTGATGAGGGTGTCGAAAACCAAGTTTAAAAATAAATAAACAAAAGTTGTTGACAAAAAAAAGATGCGCTGTAAGATACGCATCCGCTTCGGAAGAGGCAGCTGGCAGCAAAGATTAGTATCAAGCTGTCGAGCAAGGAAACGAACCAACTGAGAGTAATGTTGGTCCTCCTTGCGCAGAAATCATATTCGATGATTCTGCACATTGTTCTTTAAAAATTTAGACAAGACAATCTGTGTGGGCACTCGTTAAGAGTGTCACAACGACGATTCATATTTCGATATATTTAATTGAAGAGTTTGATCATGGCTCAGATTGAACGCTGGCGGCAGGCCTAACACATGCAAGTCGAACGGTAACAGGGTGTGCTTGCACATCGCTGACGAGTGGCGGACGGGTGAGTAATGCTTGGGAACTTGCCTTTGCGAGGGGGATAACAGTTGGAAACGACTGCTAATACCGCATAATGTCTTCGGACCAAACGGGGCTTAGGCTCCGGCGCAAAGAGAGGCCCAAGTGAGATTAGCTAGTTGGTAAGGTAAAGGCTTACCAAGGCGACGATCTCTAGCTGTTCTGAGAGGAAGATCAGCCACACTGGGACTGAGACACGGCCCAGACTCCTACGGGAGGCAGCAGTGGGGAATATTGCACAATGGGGGAAACCCTGATGCAGCCATGCCGCGTGTGTGAAGAAGGCCTTCGGGTTGTAAAGCACTTTCAGTTGTGAGGAAAAGTTAGTAGTTAATACCTGCTATCCGTGACGTTAACAACAGAAGAAGCACCAGCTAACTCCGTGCCAGCAGCCGCGGTAATACGGAGGGTGCGAGCGTTAATCGGAATTACTGGGCGTAAAGCGCACGCAGGCGGTTTGTTAAGCTAGATGTGAAAGCCCCGGGCTCAACCTGGGATGGTCATTTAGAACTGGCAGACTAGAGTCTTGGAGAGGGGAGTGGAATTCCAGGTGTAGCGGTGAAATGCGTAGATATCTGGAGGAACATCAGTGGCGAAGGCGACTCCCTGGCCAAAGACTGACGCTCATGTGCGAAAGTGTGGGTAGCGAACAGGATTAGATACCCTGGTAGTCCACACCGTAAACGCTGTCTACTAGCTGTTTGTGATTTTAAATCGTGAGTAGCGAAGCTAACGCGCTAAGTAGACCGCCTGGGGAGTACGGCCGCAAGGTTAAAACTCAAATGAATTGACGGGGGCCCGCACAAGCGGTGGAGCATGTGGTTTAATTCGATGCAACGCGAAGAACCTTACCTACACTTGACATGCAGAGAACTTTCTAGAGATAGATTGGTGCCTTCGGGAACTCTGACACAGGTGCTGCATGGCTGTCGTCAGCTCGTGTCGTGAGATGTTGGGTTAAGTCCCGCAACGAGCGCAACCCTTGTCCTTAGTTGCCAGCATTAAGTTGGGCACTCTAAGGAGACTGCTAGTGACAAACCGGAGGAAGGTGGGGACGACGTCAAGTCATCATGGCCCTTACGTGTAGGGCTACACACGTGCTACAATGGCATTTACAGAGGGAAGCGAGACAGTGATGTGGAGCGGACCCCTTAAAGAATGTCGTAGTCCGGATTGGAGTCTGCAACTCGACTCCATGAAGTCGGAATCGCTAGTAATCGCAGGTCAGAATACTGCGGTGAATACGTTCCCGGGCCTTGTACACACCGCCCGTCACACCATGGGAGTGGGATGCAAAAGAAGTAGTTAGTCTAACCTTCGGGAGGACGATTACCACTTTGTGTTTCATGACTGGGGTGAAGTCGTAACAAGGTAACCCTAGGGGAACCTGGGGTTGGATCACCTCCTTACCATTACGTCGATAGACGCCTTGATGCAGTGCCTACACAGATAGTCTTGTTTAAAACGAAGAACGACACAAGTTTATGGGGCTATAGCTCAGCTGGGAGAGCGCCT
Source organism: Alteromonas gracilis (assembly GCF_036870955.2). Lineage (GTDB taxonomy): Bacteria > Pseudomonadota > Gammaproteobacteria > Enterobacterales > Alteromonadaceae > Alteromonas > Alteromonas gracilis_A. The sequence continues at coordinate 2,898,095 of NZ_CP145482.2, read as the reverse complement.
GATTTGCATTCAGGAGGTCAGCAGTTCGATCCTGCTTAGCTCCACCACAGGCTTGTAGCTCAGCTGGTTAGAGCGCACCCCTGATAAGGGTGAGGTCGGCAGTTCAAGTCTGCCCAAGCCTACCATTTCTTACTTATACTGCGTTATCGTATCGCTCACGTGCTACTAGCACGCTACGCAATCAGATGCCTTGTCTAAGCAAGAAATAGATGGCAGTATATGTGTCAAAACGGAATTTAAATCCTAATGAATATTTACTGTTTCAGTAAGCATTGATTAGGGTTTTTTACTCTAAAGTGAAATGATTCGTCATTTTACGAATGTTCTTTAACAATTTGGAAAGCTGATATTAATAGTAATCAATCAAAATTGAGTAACTGAGAAATCGAAAGATGACTTTTTACTCTACTTGACTGAATTGCTTGTTATCAATCGATGATTTGATAACAAGGCAATTCTTCCGATTAGCTTGTCATTCATGCGACATAACTCAGGCAGAAGTCAAAAGGCTGTTTGGGGTTGTATGGTTAAGTGACGAAGCGTATACGGTGGATGCCTTGGCAGTTAGAGGCGATGAAGGACGTGTAAGTCTGCGAAAAGCTGTGGTGAGCCGACAAAATGCATTTGAGCCACAGATGTCCGAATGGGGAAACCCACCTGTTTACAGGTATCGTTACATGAATACATAGTGTAACGAGGCGAACGAGGGGAACTGAAACATCTAAGTACCCTTAGGAAAAGAAATCAACCGAGATTCCCCTAGTAGCGGCGAGCGAACGGGGAGCAGCCCTTAAGCTGTTTAGAATTTAGTGGAATCCTTTGGGAAGAGGAGCGATACAGGGTGATAGCCCCGTACACGACGAGTTCTTTACAGTGAAATCGAGTAGGTCGGGACACGTGTTATCTTGACTGAATATGGGGGGACCATCCTCCAAGGCTAAATACTCCTAACTGACCGATAGTGAACCAGTACCGTGAGGGAAAGGCGAAAAGAACCCCTGTGAGGGGAGTGAAATAGAACCTGAAACCGTATACGTACAAGCAGTGGGAGCCACTTCGTGGGGTGACTGCGTACCTTTTGTATAATGGGTCAGCGACTTATATTTAGTAGCAAGGTTAAGTGAATAACGGAGCCGTAGCGAAAGCGAGTGTTAACTGCGCGTTTAGTTGCTAGGTATAGACCCGAAACCCGGTGATCTAGCCATGGGCAGGTTGAAGGTTGAGTAACATCAACTGGAGGACCGAACCCACTAACGTTGAAAAGTTAGGGGATGACCTGTGGCTGGGGGTGAAAGGCCAATCAAACCGGGAGATAGCTGGTTCTCCCCGAAATCTATTTAGGTAGAGCCTCGGACGAATTCCATTGGGGGTAGAGCACTGTTAAGGCTAGGGGGTCATCCCGACTTACCAACCCTTTGCAAACTCCGAATACCAATGAGAACTATCCGGGAGACACACGGCGGGTGCTAACGTCCGTCGTGGAGAGGGAAACAACCCAGACCGCCAGCTAAGGTCCCAAAATATTGCTAAGTGGGAAACGATGTGGGAAGGCATAGACAGCTAGGAGGTTGGCTTAGAAGCAGCCACCCTTTAAAGAAAGCGTAATAGCTCACTAGTCGAGTCGGCCTGCGCGGAAGATGTAACGGGGCTAAGCAATATACCGAAGCTGCGGCAGCAAGTTTACTTGCTGGGTAGGGGAGCGTTGTGTAAGTGGATGAAGGTGAGTTGTAAAGCTTGCTGGACATATCACAAGTGCGAATGCTGACATGAGTAACGATAATGGGAGTGAAAAACTCCCACGCCGGAAGACCAAGGTTTCCTGTCCCATGCTAATCAGGGCAGGGTAAGTCGGCCCCTAAGGCGAGGCAGAAATGCGTAGTCGATGGGAAACGGGTTAATATTCCCGTACTTATATAATCAGTGATGGAGGGACGGAGAAGGCTAGGCAAGCTTGGCGTTGGTTGTCCAAGTGAAAGCGAGTAGGCCGAGTGTTTAGGTAAATCCGGACACTTAAAGCTGAGACGCGAGACGAGCCACTAAGGTGGTGAAGTTGTTGATGCCCTGCTTCCAGGAAAAGCTTCTAAACTTATGATTATATGAACCGTACCCCAAACCGACACAGGTGGTCAGGTAGAGAATACTAAGGCGCTTGAGAGAACTCGGGTGAAGGAACTCGGCAAAATTGTACCGTAACTTCGGGAGAAGGTACGCCCCTGTTTGTGAACACTTTACGTGGTAAGCAGATGGGGGCCGCAGTGACCAGGTGGCTGGGACTGTTTATTAAAAACACAGCACTCTGCAAACTCGTAAGAGGACGTATAGGGTGTGACACCTGCCCGGTGCCGGAAGGTTAATTGATGGGGTTAGCGTATGCGAAGCTCTTGATCGAAGCCCCGGTAAACGGCGGCCGTAACTATAACGGTCCTAAGGTAGCGAAATTCCTTGTCGGGTAAGTTCCGACCTGCACGAATGGTGTAACCATGGCCACGCTGTCTCCACCCGAGACTCAGTGAAATTGAAATCGCAGTGAAGATGCTGTGTACCCGCACCTAGACGGAAAGACCCCGTGAACCTTTACTACAGCTTGGCACTGAACATTGAACCTACATGTGTAGGATAGGTGGGAGGCTTTGAAGCACAGTCGCTAGATTGTGTGGAGCCGTCCTTGAAATACCACCCTTGTATGTTTGATGTTCTAACATAGGTCCCTAATCGGGATTGTGGACAGTGTCTGGTGGGTAGTTTGACTGGGGCGGTCTCCTCCCAAATAGTAACGGAGGAGCACGAAGGTTAGCTAATCACGGTCGGACATCGTGAGGTTAGTGCAATGGCATAAGCTAGCTTAACTGCGAGACAGACACGTCGAGCAGGTACGAAAGTAGGTCATAGTGATCCGGTGGTTCTGTATGGAAGGGCCATCGCTCAACGGATAAAAGGTACTCCGGGGATAACAGGCTGATACCGCCCAAGAGTTCATATCGACGGCGGTGTTTGGCACCTCGATGTCGGCTCATCACATCCTGGGGCTGAAGTCGGTCCCAAGGGTATGGCTGTTCGCCATTTAAAGTGGTACGCGAGCTGGGTTTAGAACGTCGTGAGACAGTTCGGTCCCTATCTGGTGTGGGCGTTGGATGATTGATGGGAGCTGCTCCTAGTACGAGAGGACCGGAGTGGACGAACCGCTGGTGTTCGGGTTGTCATGCCAATGGCATTGCCCGGTAGCTATGTTCGGAACGGATAACCGCTGAAAGCATCTAAGCGGGAAGTAAGCCCAAAGATGAGTCATCCCTGAACTTTAAGTTCTGGAAGGGTTGTTATAGACGATGACGTTGATAGGCAGGGTGTGGAAGCGTTGTAAGGCGTTAAGCTAACCTGTACTAATTGCCCGAGAGGCTTAACCATACAACGCCCAAAAAGCTTTAGGCTTTTGAGTGTTGTAGACAAGCTAAAGTAAGTAGAGTGAAAAGTAGTTACTCACTGATTGAATTAATATTATCTTTCCCAAATTGTTACCAGTTTTTCCTGGCAGCCATAGCGATACGGTACCACCTGACTCCATTCCGAACTCAGAAGTGAAACGTATTAGCGCCGATGGTAGTGTGGGGCTTCCCCATGTGAGAGTAGGACACTGCCAGGTCCCAATTAAAGAAACCCGCCTTACGGCGGGTTTTTTGCTTTATCACCATACGTAAAGCAATTCATACTTACTTATATCTGCAACTTCCTTGCTAAACTATCTTTTGTTCACTAGTTTCTATATAAAGTATAAGTAACAACAAATATGTTCATCTTATTTAGATAGTGTTGATAAATGTTTCTAAAGTGTAGTATCGCTGTTCTCTTGTGTATGTTTACTAGTCTTTCTTACTCACAAGAAAAAGAATTCACGAAAGACAATACAGTAGTGCTTGGCGTTGTTGAGTTTCCGCCCCTTATTATCAAAGATAATGAAGGTGTTAGCTGTCATGGAGAAGCTGTAACGATTTCACGCGCAATACTTGAACTTGCAGGATACAAAGTAGAAATAGAATGTCCGCCTCCGGCTCGCCTTTTTGAGCGCGTTCGTAAAGGTGAAATAGACATTACTGTTAATGTTAAAGGAACGAAGGCATTAGACAATAATGTTACATTTGTTGAAAAACCTTTTAGTTACCTTTCACTCGTTTTAATGACAAACTCTGGGTTGAGTGGAGAAAAAACCGTAGCAGCCATCAGGGGCTACGACTATGTTGGCTTAAGACAAGAACTCGAACAGCAGGGTTATACCTTTTTCGATATGCCAAACAGTACTGATGCAATTCAACTTTTTCAATTTGGCCGAACAACACATTTAGCAACGTATGAAGCGCCCTATCGTTATCACATCGAAAGAGTACCTGATAATATAAGTGAACTCGCAGTGTCAATGCGTCGCAACATTCCTACATTTTTTGCCATTTCAAATATGAGTGATCGAAAAGTAGAATTATTCAATAAGCTAACAACGCTCTTTGCGTTATCCGATAGTGATACGGTCATTGAGCAGATGCAAACTAGCAATGAATAAGTCTGAATTGAACCCTACCTTATTTAAAATGGTTAATTAAAACAAAGGGTTAAATCGGAAGGTAACCAGAAGTTAATTCATTAAAGAATTTTCTATTCTGTATACATCAAAACTCCTGTTCTAGGTATAACAAGATGTATGCAGCTATGATCAAAGACAACACACCTTTTCAACACACAAGTGGCCACGTTGGTTTTTATAAAGACAGTTCATTGGCCACCATGCTCAATTTCATCAACGAAGCCGTTATGGTTTTAGATATCAATGGCAATATTGAAATGCTCAACTCACAGGCGGCCTTATTGTTCGATGGTAAAAAAGACCAGCTAGCCGGGGAAAACTTACTCGCTTTCTTGCGTGACGAAACTGGGCGGTCACACAGCCAGATCATTCATTGTCTGGACAAAGCGTCCAGCGAAATTATTAATACTCCTCCTTTAGAAGTAACTGTATGTCGGTTAGGGCCTTCTCATAGCGTCGTCAGTGTTGAGCTTACGCTATCGTCATTGCCACAAGCACTCAGTGCTGACAGTGCCTTGTTTCTTTGTATATTACGCGACCTCACAGTGCACAAAGCGGAGTACTCGTCACTGAAGCGTAAAGCAGAAACAGATTTTTTAACAGGCTTAGCAAATCGACACAAATTTGCGGATTATTTGTCTCAGCAATGGGCAAAGTGTGAAGAGGATGATTTGCCGTTAAGTATTATCTTTATTGATATTGACCATTTTAAACGCTTTAACGATGATTATGGACACATTATGGGAGACAGGTGTTTAAAGCGAATAGGGGAAACTCTGAATTTAAGCTTACCCAATAGAAACACCTTGGCCGCCCGTTATGGCGGTGAAGAATTTGCATTAATATTGCCGAATTGTTCTGCTCAAACCGCTCAGCTTTTAGCAATACGTATAAAGCGTCACTTGGCACAGTTAAGTGCGAAACACTTTGCCCTGATGTCCAGCGTAGGGTTAACGGTCAGTATGGGGGTAGCTACGCAGGAAAGTCATAGGTATGAGACGAGTGATGCACTGCTGCATGCCGCAGATACGTTATTATATCAAGCCAAGTCGAAAGGACGTGACCAAATTTGTTATTTGTAAAATGAGTAAAACAAAAACACGCTGAGCTAACATAGCTCAACGTGTTCTAATGGTCGATGTCGTTGGACGCCTATGTTGTCGGCCTGTTTTGTATTTGCGGGTCACACATAAACCGCTCATAGGTCAGCGTGTCATATACCCATACTTCGATGTATATTGAATCAGAAACGTCGTCACCGTCGTCAATGGCAATTTCCATAAGCGAGTTTGACTTACTTAGCAACGTAACGTCACCTGGGCTGGTTGCGGTTACCCAGCGAAATTGATAACGGCTTTCAGTGTTTTCATGAAACTCAATATTCAATTTACGGTTTTGGTTGGAATTAAATTGAACGACTTCAGGGGTGTAGCGATAGTAGTAACTGTTGCCTATTTCGGCATGCTTGGCGTCGTGGGGAGGAACCTCGTCTGGCGCCCAGAGTTCGAGGGTGAAAGTAGCCGTATTGTCATCTGTTGCAAACGCGCTGAATGAAAAACATATCAGCAAAAAAACAGGGGTTTAGCAACCATCTTCATAGTAAACATTTTACATCCTTATTAAATTTTTGTTGTTGCGCAAGGTTTCAGGCGCGTTAGTGATATTAATAACCATTTTTGCCTTGGTCAATATAAGTAAAGCAGTGCCAAGGTTATTTCTTTATGCGTATTGCAAACAAGATGGTTGAAAGAGCCCGTGATATTACTGCCGATTGTCTTCGGTAAGTATTCATCGAAACGGGCAGTCTTGCTTGTTTTTGGAAGGTAATAAAACACGTGAGCCGAGAAGCTCAACGTGTTCTAAAAGTTGATGTGGTTGAACGTCTATAACTTCGTTCAGCTAGAAAGTTTCATATATTATGTAGGTTTGTTTTGTATCTCTGGGTCTGGACTGACAAAGCCAGCTACTAGCTTTACACAAATGCAGTCTTCGTCGTCAGCGTCTGAATCGGTGATCACAATACTTCTGCCTGAATCTACTATTTCCCAAGTTAGGTCTCCCTCGGGGTCATTGGATATTTCTGGTGCTAAAAATACCATGGCTGCTGCGGTATCTGGTGTAAGGGTATAGGTAATGGTTGTGTTAGGCACGGTTACTTTAATGGGCGATTCTGGCGCATTGCCCTCTGGTGTTATGGTGAACGCACCTTCTGCGCTAACGGTTACACTGTAATTATAGTTGGGTGGTGTTGTCATTTATCAATTCCTTATTGATGATGGAAAAGTAGTGTGGCAGCGGTACTTTCATTCGAGCAAGCTGCGCACGTTTTTCGTTTACGGTATTTTGCTTGTTTAAACAGTAGCCCGAGAATACATAGGCTTGTAAATACGATGGGTGCTGACTTTGATTTATAACCTTACTAGTTAGGGTAAATAGGTCTTCACACTTTTTTGTTATGGCATTGATATCAAGATTGTTTTCATGCAGTGATTGACGGATACTAGCTAGCTGGTAGGGGATGTACTTTTTCATATTTTCGATGTTAAGTATATTCATGCGTATTGCATCACTTATACTTTCCGACATCGACTCTGTTTTTTCTAATGAGGTTAATAGCCTTTTACTAAGTTCCCACTTTCCTACGTTCTGAAAATAATGTGTGGCGTAACCTTTTGTAGTAACAAAATAATTTTCGCTCTGAATTTCGTCAATACTTATATTTAAGTCAGTGCTATTAATGTTTAATGAAGAAAGAGTTTGCGATTGATAGTATTTTAACAAGATTCCAATATTTATATGCTGAGACTTCCATGTGCTGTTATCAGGGTCCTGGGCGAGAATGTTACCCAGTAAGCTTTGCGCTTCTTGGAGCTTTTCGATTGATTTGGCCATGTCACTAGTAAACAAGCTACTTTCGGCAATATTAACTTTAACAAAGCTAAGATTTTCAATAATGGTTGCATTTCCGGGCGTAGACAGTAGTTGTTTTGTTAACATAACCTCAGCGCTTTCTAATGTTTTTATGGCGTCGCTTATATTTCCTAGGTTCATTAGGGTAGAGGCAATCCATGAATGGCTATTTGCTAAAGCAGTGACAGCCGAAATTGATTCGCCTGACTTTTCAAGTATCTGCTGCTTGTAAGCCAAAGAAGACTCAAAGTACGACAGTGCATGTGCAAACTCTAATTGACGAAAGGCCACGCTCCCCATGGAGTTTGTGGCATAACTGACCTCCATTAACGCGGTATCATTGTCTGGTTCTAACGTTAGCATTTCTTCGCTAAAATTTAAGTAACGCTTTAATTGTTTGCCAGCTAAATTCAAGTTATGAGCTTCAAATGCAATGTTCCCCAACCAAAATGCATTAGCCCCTGCGGCTTTTAATAGCTCGAAATTGTTGGGCTGCTCGCTTAGCAATGCTTTTAAACCTTTATCGGCCTGCTCGTACAATTTCTTAGCGGTGTTGGCATCGTCGCGGTAATAGCGCACCTCAGCCATCGCCTGCAGCGAAAGAGCATGCTGAAAACGCAACTCAAAACTTGGCTCTTGACCGATTGAGCCAAACCAACCTGATTCCTCTTCTTGTGCGGCTTCAACATAAGCTAATGCTTGTTCACTAATACCTTCAAGCAAATCCATGCGTTTAACACTTCTGAGCTTGTCAGCAAAATCGCCAATCATAAAACCCATAAGGTTCTCAGCCTCAACCCGTTTTCGTTCAGCAAGTTTTTGTGATTGCTGGCTGCTTAACATGGCAGTAAACGACACAAGAGTCAGGCATGCTAACAGCGCTACCGTCACGCCCTTAAACAATCGCTTTTGTTTAGCTTTTCGTGATGAAGCCTGTATAAGTAACTCTTCGTTTTCAGATAGACGTATGTGAGTACTGTCTCTTAGCGCCAGGGCATTCACCAGTGGCTTACCCTCTGCAAGCAGGTAGGCGTTGCTTTTTTCGTCTGATAGCCAAAGTTCAGCCTGTTTAGAAAGGCTTGACTTAGTGGCCAGAGTAGATTGATGTTGGCTAATCCATTGCTGCACGCGCTCCCATTTTCGCAGCACTGCTTCATGCGCTACCCTAAAGTTGGCAATGCCTTGGTTCAGGTAAGAAACAAACAAGCGGTTATCCACCATTTGCTTTACAAACTCTCGCTCAGCGTCAGTTGAAAGAGCGTCCCAATTTGCGCTTTTACTTGTTAAGTTTTTGCCTTCTTCGGTTAGTGTTACCAGCAGTGGCATTACTGAATCAAAAGCGTCCTGTACCTTTTTGGTTAAGGCGTTAAACAACACTTCCGCCTTATAGCCTATCGCACCCTCGATACCACCCAGTCTCTTGTAGGTGTCAATTTGCAATGTATTGTGGTGACGCTGTAAATACATTTCTTGAAGTGTGTATTGTAGCAAGGGTAAACAATTGGGTTCCTTGGCCGCATCAGCCAGGATGATGTCGTCAACCGACGCATTCGTGATTTCATCCCACTCCCATTCTAGACCAGCGGCTACGGCAGGCAGCTTAATAATCTGCGCCAATTCGCTTAGTGTAGGCGCTGCAATGTCCACATGAGCACCGCGTGACTTGTATTTCATTAAAGGGGAGTAATGTGAAACAAGAGGATAAAAGTCGTTTCGGCATACCAGTACAACAAGAAAAAAATTACTCTCACTCAGCGCTTCCAATAATTCAAAAACACCTAATTTAGCTTCTTCTGTAATAGTGGTACTGGCAAGAAGTGCTTCTAATCTATCGATAATCAACGCAAAGCATGGATAAGGAACATGAGTACCCACGCTTGAGCTCGTGTTGTTTTCATCAAACTTCTCAACCGTAAACCAGTGTTTTACATGTGATACAAGGTCGTCTGGAGAATGAAGTAAGGTGTTAGTTAAACTTTCAACGCTATATCCTTCAAATACTCCTTTCTCGCTGTTACCCCAATCTAGCATTTGTGCCGCTAATTCATTCAGCAAGCTGTGTGAACTATGGGTGTCCACATTGACATCGGCCATATCGATGCTGACATAATCGAATACGCGAATACCGTTTGTACCTTTATAGTCAAGCAATCTTGGGAGTAGCCCTGCGTGTACTAAGGAGCTTTTCCCTGAACCACTGGGCCCCATCACCAGCGTAAAAGGCCTGCGCTTTTTGAATTGCTCTGTAATGCGAGTTATAAGTTCTCTGGTCAGAGCATTTCTTCCGAAAAACACTTTGCTTTCTTTTGACGAGTAAGCACTCAACCCCAGAAAAGGGGAAGCACCTTCCCAGTTAGCTTGTGTTGCTTGCGCCTGTTCATCATTGATGAACTGAACGGGCGCGATAATGCGATAGCCTCGTTTTCTTATAGTTTCTATAAAAGTAGGGCTACTTGCCTTGTCATCTAGCGCTTTTCGCAGCTGAGTAATGGTTTTGTGAATTGGGTTGTCACCCACAGGGTTTGTGGGCCAGCACTGCGCAACAATATCGTCCGCGCTCACCACGTCGCCTTGCTGTTGGCACAATAACAGCAGCACGTCCATTGCTTTGGGTTCAATCGTACGTCTTGTTTTCCCTAACGACAACGTATTACTTGTAGCGTCTACTTGCCATTCACCCAAATAAAATTGATGGTTCAATGCCGAATCCCTATTTTCTGTACTTTCTGACATCACTGTACTTTACTTTTACTGTAAATGATAAAAGATCACCTGTGATGTTATTTTTACAGTCATATTAATTTCAATTAATTCAACTATGTAGATGAAAATTGTAAAAATTTTAATAATTTTTGAAATATCAAACGGCGTCGCTGGGTCTTCTTTAATACACGTGCTTACCGTACGTCAAACATGACTAATATTATTGAGGGTAGATCAATGAAACAAATCAAAAAATCATCTGTAGCTACAGCACTTGGTGCAGTTGTAATTGGCTCTTTGGCGTCTACGGTTGCCGTTGCTGAAATTAATCCTTTTGGCATGCAGTCACTAGAATCAGGTTACAGCCAATTTGCAGCTGAAGGCAAATGTGGTGAAGGTAAGTGTGGCGGCGATAAGTCAGCCAAAGAAGGCAAGTGCGGCGAAGGCAAATGTGGCGGCGACAAGCAAGCTAAAGAAGGCAAGTGTGGCGAAGGTAAGTGCGGCGGCGACAAAAAAGCTCACGAAGGCAAGTGTGGTGAAGGTAAGTGCGGCGGCGATAAAAAAGCCAAAGAAGGTAAATGTGGCGAAGGCAAGTGCGGCGGCGACAAAAAAGCTAAAGAAGGTAAATGTGGCGAAGGTAAGTGCGGCAGCATGTAATTAAGGCCTCATTTAGCGAGATAACACCAATTACACTAGTGTGATCCAAACTGTTATCTTGTAAATGCGTTGCTAAAATGGCCGTCGTTCGATGGCCATTTTTGTTTTAAATGGTAATGAAGTAGTGGGGAATGTATGAATGCCATCAAAGGTGCTGGTTTAGGCTTTAGACGAGAAATGCTGGACGAGCTTTTACCGTCTTTACCAAGCGAAGTCGATTTTTGGGAAGTAGCTCCCGAAAACTGGATTCCATTGGGTGGTCGCTATCAACAACAATTTGAACAAGCTTCAAAACAAGCTCCTTTCACTACGCATGGTTTGTCGCTTTCTATTGGGAGTAGTGACAAATTAGACGTTGAATTCGTCAAGAGCGTAAAGCGCTTCCTAGATACCAATAATATCGACTTGTACAGTGAGCATTTAAGCTATTGCTCAGGCAATGGACATATGTACGACCTTATGCCAATTCCTTTTACTGAGGACGCTGTGAGTCATGTGGTTGCTCGAATCAAACAGGTTCAAGATATTATTGAGCGCCCTTTGGTGTTAGAGAATGTGTCTTACTATATTGCACCGGGTCAAGAGATGACGGAGCTGGAGTTTACCAACGCGGTAATACAAGAATCTGGCTGTCTAATGTTACTCGATGTAAACAACGTTTATGTAAATAGTATTAACCACAAATATGATGCTCGTCAGTTTATAGAAGGTTTGCCTTCTAACAAGATAGTGTACGGCCACATTGCAGGGCACTATGATGAAGCAGAAGATCTAAAAGTTGACACACACGGAGCCGACGTTATTGAGCCCGTATGGAAGTTGCTTGAACATGCCTATGCAACGCATGGCGTTTTTCCAACATTATTGGAACGGGATTTTAATATTCCTTCTATCGATACTCTGCTATCTGAGGTACGTCGTATTAAACAAATTCAAGAACAGTTTGTTAGCGTTGACGTTACTGCGCTTAACGGGAGCGTGGCGTGAATAAACCGTTTCAATCTGTCCAGTCAGAATTTGTAAGTGCAATAAAAGATCCGTCTTCGTATCAGCGACGCAGCAATGAAGAATCGCGAAGAATGGAGATATATCAGTCGTTGTTTTTCAATAATATCGACAACTTTGTGAGCACTGCCTTTCCCGTACTTAAATCTATAGTTATTAAACTCTATGGTGAGAAAGGGTGGGAATCGTTAGTGAGACAGTTTTTTATAGAACACGAATGTCGTTCACCTTATTTTGCAGAAATTAGTAAAGAGTTTGTTGAGTACCTCTCTCGCTCGCCCGAACTTACTATAACGTTGCCGGAATTTAGCGCTGAACTGGCGCACTATGAATGGCTTGAATTAGATGTAAGCATTCGCTCGAATGATGACACGGCAACTTTTTATGAAGAAGGTCAGCGTGTAAGTACAATAAGAGTATCACCCTACGCCTCGTTAGCAGGCTATTCCTATGCGGTCCATTTAATAGGCGATGACTATATGCCAGAGACGACCGCGCCAGAGCAACAGTTTTATGTAGTTTACCGTGATGCGCAATGCAATGTTCAATTTGCCAATATCAACCCGGTTACTGCAATACTGCTTAACACATTGGAACAGCAAGACAATGGTGTAACGCTAGAAGGCCTTAGTGAGTTGCTTAAAAACCAACTTCCTCAAATACCTGAGGAAGCCCTAAAATCTGGAATGCAGCAAACCGTGTCTGAAATGCTGCAAAAAGGCATCATAATGCTTAGCTTTTGCTAGGTTAAACACACTTCATTTATTCGCTTTATATTAAACTTTAGCCCTGATCTGTATCGAAAGTGAGCGATCAACTACATTAGCGCTGTCAATCGCGCTTGCTTTCGATTAACATTTAGCACCATTTTTTTGTTCATAAAATTGTTTAGGTAGTGCAAATGGCTGACAATTCAGATTTCAAAGAAGTCTATAATAAGTGGTACTTTCTAGCATCGCTCGTAACTCTAATCGCGTTTCCGTTGATGCATATCATCGTCGACTGGTTTACCTTCTGGTTATAACGCAGACATTCAAGGCAATATTGTGACTGCAGAATATATTAAATCAGTAGTAAAAACCGTACCTGACTATCCAAAGCCAGGTATTTTATTTAGAGATGTAACCAGCGTTTTGGAAGATCACAAAGCGTTCAGTAGCTGTATCTCATTGCTTGTTGAAAAATATCAAGGCATGGGCTTCACTAAAATTGCGGGTACAGAAGCGCGTGGTTTTCTTTTCGGTGCACCCTTGGCTATCGAAATGGGCATCGGCTTCGTTCCTGTAAGAAAGCCGAACAAGCTTCCACGCGAAGTGGTTAGCGAAAGCTATGAGCTTGAGTATGGCACCGATACATTAGAAATTCATAAAGACGCTATCGAGCCAGGCGATAAAGTACTTCTTATCGATGACTTGCTGGCGACTGGCGGCACAATTGCTGCTTCTGCAAAGCTTATTCGCTCTCTAGGCGGAGAAGTCAATCACGCAGGCTTTGTCATCAATCTTCCGGATTTGGGCGGTTGTGAGAAACTTACTGCGCTAGATATTGAAAGCTATTCAATTTGCGAATTTGACGGCGAGTAAACGCCTCATACTTTGTCCACAAAGCATATAAGGCTAAAAACGTAATAATGAGTTATCAGGTATTAGCAAGGAAGTGGCGCCCAGGCAAGTTCAGTGAACTTGTAGGGCAAGAGCATGTAGTGTCAGCCATTTCGAATGCTTTGGATAACGATCGCTTACATCACGCGTACCTATTCACGGGTACTCGCGGTGTAGGAAAAACGACTATTGCGCGTATCTTTTCAAAGAGCCTTAATTGCGAAGAAGGACAAGGTGCAAACCCTTGTGGTCAATGTAATACCTGTAAAGAAATAGAGCAGGGTAATTATGTTGATTTGCTCGAGATTGACGCAGCATCAAGAACGAAGGTAGAAGATACACGTGAGCTTCTTGATAATGTGCAATATAAGCCCACACGGGGCCGATACAAAGTGTACCTCATCGATGAGGTACACATGCTATCAAAGCACAGCTTCAATGCGTTGTTAAAAACGCTTGAGGAACCACCACCGCACGTCAAATTTTTGCTGGCGACTACTGATCCGCAAAAGTTACCGATAACGATTTTATCGCGCTGCTTACAGTTTAATCTAAAAGCCATGTCACGTGAGCAGATCGTAGGGCAGTTGTCTCATATCCTTGAACACGAACAGCTTCCGTTTGAACCCCAGGCAATTGCTTTGTTGGCACGAGCTGCACAAGGTAGTATGCGTGACGCATTAAGTTTGACTGACCAAGCTATTGCGCAAGGTGGTAATCAAGTCGTCGCGTCAATCGTGACAGATATGCTTGGTCTGATGGATAAAAACCAGCTGTTAAAAGTCATTCATGCCGTGGTGAACAAAAGCCCGGCAGACGTGCTGCAACTGGTCAACGACATTGCTGAGCAAGCGCCTGATTATGACAATGTACATGGTGAGCTTGCGAGTCTTTTGCATCAAATAGCCCTTACACAGTGGGTTCCAGAAGCGTGCAAACTAGAGACGACGTCTGCTAAAGCTATTTATCAACTAGCCAAAACAATACCAGCAGAGCAGGTTCAACTGTTCTATCAAATTGCACTACAAGGCAGAAAAGACTTACCTTTTGCTGCAGACGGTAAAAGTGCTTTTGAAATGACGTTAATGCGCATGATGACGTTTGCGCCATCTGCACCGCTTGCTGATACGGCTTCCGATATAGCGTCGGGAATCAGCGGCGTTGCATTGCCGATTAGTGGCAAGGCTAATCAGAGTAATACAGCGATATTGCCTACTGACCCAAGTGGTGGCCCGGGAAACGTCAGTAAGCAGGAGGATACGCATGCAAGCGAAACTTCTGCAACTTCAATAAAGACGCAAGACGCTATCGACGACAGCCATGTTGTTTCTGATGAGACAGAAACCCCGGTACATTTACAGCCAGATGAAAAGTCTGAAAATGACGCATTAGATACACCATCGCCACAAGCCATGGTTTCTGAGCAGGCCACATCAAACCAAGCGATCCCAGAGTCAGCTCAAACTGCGCCAGAAAGTACAGAGTCGGATACGTCTGCCTCAGACACGGGTTTTGATGGACCACCGTTAGATGCATACATGGATGATATGCCAGCGTCGTCAGATGATGACGCAGATTATGGCATCGACAATATCGACTTGCTAGGTTCACTCTGAAGCTAAAGTACCTGAAGAACACAATTCAGCAGCCAGCACAAATGCGCTTTCGGCAGAAGAACAACTGACTTCAACGGCTGATATGCTGGCGCTTCGTCAAAAGCTGAAACAGCGCAAGGCCGAAGACGCAGACAGCAAAGCAACTGACGGTGGGGCTAACTCGGGGCTGACAAGCGCAGACGAGATTCAGGCTCGATTTGTAAAAACAGCGACACCATCTGCATTAGATAATGAACCCAGCGGATCCAACGAAGATAGCGTACCAAGCGCTGATACGGTTGCCGAGGCCAGCGTTGCTGGAGATTCGGCAGCACAGGATGCTGTGCAGGTTACTAGCGATGCATCTACAGCTGCCGATACCGCAGTGAAAAGTGCTTTCCCTAGTTCGGAACAACATAACGCTGGACAGCATGAAGTTAGCAACGAAACATCAAACGACGATTTTTCATTTAACGAGTTCGACTCTGATGCCCCATACGCGAATGAGCCCAGCGCTTCAGCGCCTTTTGAAAGTGAGGCCCATGCGCCTTCCTTTGAAGAAGTTCAAAATGAAGTAGTCGAGCCCTCAATAGCACAAAAAGGTAAAGAGACATCTACAGTTGAGCATGATGCGCCACCTTGGGAAAGCCAACAACACAGCTCGGCAGAATACGCAGAGGCTGACAATGAGCCGCTGCCTCATTGGGAAAGTGATATGCCCGTTGAAGGTGCTGCGCTTCAAAATCATGACAATACTAAGCTCGGCCATAGCGAGGAGCAAACTGAATCATCTGACGCTGATTTTGCTCGCGATGCATTTGATTTCGATACGCCGCTTGCCACAACGTATAACGGAAGCCTTAAGGCTTATCTCAATGACGGGAACAAACTCACTCATGCCAGTCAAATTGATAGCTGGAGCCAGTTGGTAGAGCAAATGCCTGTTGCTGGTTTACTAAAGCAGCTAGTATTGCATGCGTCTTTTGCTAGAAATGGGGATACGGTATCCCTTGAAATTGACCACAGTCAGTCGCATTTATTAAACGATAGTACAAAACAACAGCTTATTGATGCAATGCATCATGGACTGGGTGAAAACGTAAATGTAGATATCACGTTGGGGGAGCCGTCAACGACGCCATTTGCGCTACAACAAGAAATACATGCCATGCGCCACGCGCATGCGCACTCGGTTGTAAATACCGACGATACAATTCAAGCACTGCTATCGACCTTCGATGCCTCAGTATTAACCGACACGGTTAAAGCAAGATAGTAGTTTTATTAACACCAAAACGAAGCGAGACAAGAATATGTTTAAAGGTGGAATGGGCAACATCATGAAGCAGGCGCAGCAAATGCAAGAGCGCATGCAAAAAGTACAAGACGACCTAGCTAAACTAGAAGTAACTGGTGAAGCGGGCGCGGGTATGGTTAAAGTTACTATGACCTGTAATCACAATGTTCGTCGCGTCGATATTGACGAATCATTGATGGATGACGACAAGGATATGGTAGAAGATTTGGTGGCTGCAGCGTTCAATGATGCAGTTCGTCGAGTGCAAGAAACCAGTAAAGAAAAAATGGGCGATGTAACGGGTGGGATGCCGCTTCCTCCTGGCTTCAAAATGCCGTTTTAATCTAGAATATTCAAAAAAGCCGACCTTGATGTCGGCTTTTTTATTGCCATCACTTTTCAATAAAAGCCTGCTCAATAACGTAATGCCCCAATTGGCGAGAGTTCGCTTTAGTAAATCCTTGATCGTTTAGCATGCTCATTAAGTCTTGAAGCATGGCATCATTGCCACAAAGCATGAATCGATCGTGTTCTTTGTTTAACGATGGCATGTCTATATCATCAATTAGCTTTTGACTCGCTAGCAAATCAGTAATACGGCCTTCGTGCACCTTACCATTGTGAGTGTAATGCTCTCGGGTTACCGTAGGGTAGTAAATAAGTTTGTCTTGCACCGCTTCGCCAAAATAGGGGTTTTGAGGTAGCTGGTTTTCAATTTCGTCTTGATAAGCAAGTTCACTTTTCCAACGCGTACCATGAACAAGAATAATTTTTTCGTAGCGTTCATAAATGAAAGGATCACGAATAACACTCATAAATGGGGCAAGTCCCGTACCAGTGCTTAGTAAATAAAGGTGTTTGCCAGGCAGGAGATAGCCTGGCACCAGAGTTCCAGTAGGCCTCGCATTTAGCATAATCTCATCGCCAGGCTGAATATTTTGCAGTCTTGAAGTTAGTGCGCCGTCTGGCACCTTAATACTAAAGAATTCAAGCTCGTCTTCGTAGTTAGCACTGGCGATGCTGTATGCGCGCATGAGCGGTTTGCCGTCAACCTCTAGCCCAATCATTACAAACTGGCCATTTTCAAACGTGAATGACGTTTCTCTGGTAGTCTTAAAGCTAAATAAGGTGTCGTTCCAATGATGCACGGCTGTTACCGTTGCGTTAATTAAATTTCGCACTATTTCTCCTGCTTGTCACACTGATTCATGGACTATCGCTGACAATCTTACATACTTTTTATTAAAAATAATTCTCATTACATTTGGTATGTTCCTATCTTTACTACTCCAACGTGAGTAAATTGGTTTTGTCTTGCTTACATTAGGACAATTCGCCTTGCATATTCTCGTGGTAAACAAGACATTACAATGTTGTCACAATAGGTCGTTCGACTTGCGAAGAAAGGCCTGTACACAGTAAAACTATAGAAGGGTAAACAAAAAGTACTGAGTATAGTGTTAGCAAAAATATTTGGTCGATTACAGGCAAAGGACAGAAGTCGCGGTGTGGTAAAACGTCAACAGCACGGAGCCGTGTCAATATGGAAAGACACAGGGCAAGTGTACTACCTTGAAAACACCCTCAAGCTTACTTATCAGTCTAATGCTTAGCGCCATTACTCTAGAAAAAATAGTATTAGATGACTTACCTGAAATCTTGCATCAACTTCAAAGTGTCGATGCAAAGACTCCGCTTGCAAGAAAGGAAGTGGCAAATCAAACCGATGCGTTCAGCGTCAGTGTGTGCGGCGTTACGTGGCAAACGTCAGATAATGGCGATAGTGTGCGTATAAAAGCTTTACCTGAAGCGGCTGCGCTGCGAAGCCCAAGTGCATGTTTTACAAAGTCGCAAGCCATATTTAAACATGCTTTCATGCTAGAGCATGATGATTTACTTGCTCCAATTTCTTCCTCGAATAAGCCAGGGATATTCATCTATAACCGAATCTCAATTGAGGATTTCACCAAGCAAATTGCGCGCGCCAATGCGCGAATAGCTCCCGCACAAAAAGCAAAGGTAGCCATTGGACAAGACAATTTTTCTTCTGCTTTTACTGAACATGAACAGGCAATAATCGACCAATTTGTCCAGCCAGGCGAGCCGCGTGAAAAGCAGCTTAAGTTGCATCCGAGCGATAGGAAAGAGCGCTAAGACCCCAGTAGAATGTTGGGAAAGCAACACTTCTTACTTGGATGCCTTAAAGTGCAAGGCAAATTCTATATATTTTTCCATTCCCAACAATGGCTCTTTACCTAGCCATAATTTTGACCCAATTTTCACCTTGTCCAAGATAGCCTGCGCATTACATTCACTAAGCGAGGAAATCTTTATGGTAAGAGTATTCATGCTTCTTTGCATGATCAGCCTATCCGGTTGCTCAGTTGTAAACACATTGAGAATGAAAAGTGCAAACGATGATATCGTGCCATTGTGGGCAAAGGCACAATCGATACAGCACTTTGATGCAACCTATATTGGGCATAAGCCTTATATAACCGTTAATGCAAATGGACAAGACTTGTTGTTTCTCATTGACACTGGAGCATCATTTTCAATTCTTTTTGACACAGAGAAAGGAAGGAATGTGTCTTCAACCAAAGGATATGAACTTTCAGTAGGAGGGTGGGGAGAAGGCGCAAGTACACCAGCTTATCAAACGGTTATCAATACTCTGATGCTTGGAAACATAACGTTTAGCGATGTTAAAGTTGCATATATTCCCCTTTCAGAAAGTCATTATTACCATACACCACAAGAGGCCCGCTTTGACGGTGTTCTAGGCCACGATATTTTACGCCATTTTGCTTGGAGGTTTGACAAGCAGTCAGGCGTAATTTCTGCATCTCGAGAGCCTCTGTTGCCAATTGCCAACCACGTAGCCATTCCGTTCACTACGTTTTGGGGAAAATTGAGCATACCAGCATCAGTACACTTTGACAGTGAACATCAGTATGAAAGAGAGGTAGTGATAGATACTGGCAGTCGACACTACTTCAAACTTAATACCGCTTTCATAAAAAATAACGATATAACACTCCCGCAAACCATAAGTGCCGCTGACTTTGGCATGAATGGCAAAGCCATGCATCATCGCTTCACGTTGGATAAGCTCGTTATTGGCGAACTTACTTTTAACAACGTAAAGTCGAATGTCATTAAAAGCGATGACGAGGATGACTGGTGGATCATTGGTAGTGCGCTTATTAACCAGTATGTCTCTATTATTGATTACCATACATCACAGTTTGCGCTTACTCCCTATGAAAATAGTGTATTCCGGTCACAGTACAACCTGTCAGGTTTAGAGATACGAAAACTTATTGACGGCAATTTTGTTGTTAGGCATGTCGCTGACGGGTTTGCTGCGAAAGACGAAAATATTGAAGTAGGAGATGTGATCACCAGGATTAACCAAATGCCTGCTCAAAGTTTGTCAGAAGAGGAGTGGCTCAGTATTGCTAACGTCGACATACCGCTTTCGCTCTGTATTGAAAGCAAAAGGTGCGTTACTCTCCCTATGAACCATATCGACGGCTACTCTAATTTGTAAACGGTCCGCTGTAACATCATTTTGGCATTAGCTGTGAGGATATTTTAAATGCTTCGCAGCTTTCGTTTTATTGGGGGCACTAGACAGATTTACTTATGCAAACACATTTTATCAAGCATCGCCTTTTTATCTCTTTTGGTGTACTTACCTCTGTATTGTGTATTCTCTTTGGCGCCATCACATGGTTGTTTGCGGTGGTGACTGAAGACGATGTAGTAAAACGAGTGATGCACGCCGAAGCGCGCTACATCAAAAATATTTATGCTACGAAAGGTGAGCTGGTCGACCCCCGAGTTGATTACGTTACGCTTTACATTGATGAAGACAGCCTACCTGAGGATATCGCTAAAGGTGTAGCACGCTTTGATCATGAAAAAGAGTTCACAGTAGCTGAATTTAACTATCATTTTGACCGATATACCACGCACGACGGTCGCCACTTTTTACTGTTAATTGAAGACTCTAAACTTGCAGTTATTAGCAGTTTAAGCGCTTTGCTCAACGGCTTTTTATCGGTCGTTACGCTTATTGTTATGACAATTGCACTCACTATTGCTTGGCTCATTTCAAATCGTATTGCTAAACCTATTGAAAAGCTCACTTCGGATGTACTGAGCCATAAAGCAGGCACCGTGTTTCCATTTGAATCGGCAAAGTACAAAGATGAGACGTCCTTGCTTCGAGAGGCATTTGCTATGGCGCTCAATGAGAACTACGCGCTGCTACAACGGGAGAGAAACTTTACTCGTGACGTTAGCCATGAACTAAGAACGCCTATTGCACTGTTGCAAAATACATTGTTGCTTTCAGGTGAGGAGCCTATCGGAAATGAAGATAAAGCATTACTTTCGCAAGTAAGTGAAAGTTTAAAAAATACCATTGAAGTATTGTTGGCACTCGCCCGCTCTGAAAATTTCCATATGCAATATATCGAGGTAAAACCTCTTTTAGAGAAACATATTGTCATGTTACACCACAATATGCCGGGCACGTGCATTGAGGCAACATTAGCGCTCGATGAAAAGTCTACCGTTTATGGCAACCAAGTGCTGGTAGGTTTGTTGTTTCAAAACCTTATCAGTAATGGTATTTACCATAGTGGCACCCAGTCGGTAACAGTACGTAGTGCACCAAACAAGCTTATTTTTGAAAACAGTATTGTGGCAAAAGCGAACAACTTATATCAGGGGTTAGGGCATGGCAATTACCTTGTACAGCGCATTGCTGATGCACTCAACTGGCATGTACATATAGACAAAAGTGAAAGTAGTTATCGTGTGACTGTTATGACGAAATGCGACTAGAGTGTGGCTGCCTAAAGATCCTTGAGTTGATAGCCAACACTGCTAATAGTGTGAAGTTTTGGGCTATCGGTAACCGCATCTAGTGCTTTTCGTAGGTTATACATGTGAGACTTCAGTGCATTACTTTCAGGAGGAGTTTCTCCCCACAACAGCAAAGAAATATCGCTTCGCGTTACAGGGTAAGGATAACTCAGCAGCAGCTTATGTAAAATTTGAAAGCTTACATTAGTGAGCTTTATCGGAGTTCCAGCCCATGTCACTTGATGGGCACGTGTATCCAATACCATTTGGCCTTTTTCTAACTTGGTATCAAGGTGTAACTCAGGTCGTCTCGAAAGAGCTTCGCAGCGCAAAACTAACTCTCTAAGATCGAAGGGTTTTGTAAGGTAGTCGTCTGCACCTTTGGCAAACCCCTTTGCTTTATCTTCATATGAATCTCTAGCGGTTAGCATAAGAACAGGCGTTGTCCGTTTTTGATATGTTTTTATTTGTTCGCAAATTTGCAGTCCGTCTATATCGGGTAAGTTTAGGTCTAAAACAATGACATCGAATTGATAATGCTCACTCAGTGTTAAGCCTTCTTTACCATTGGCTGCGTAATCGATGCACCAACCCACGCCCTCTAGAAAACGACAAATTTGATTAGCTAAGGCGTGATTGTCCTCAATAACGAGTACTGAGAGAGAGGCTTGAGCCATAGAAACATTCCTTCAATAATACTTATTTAATGGATACCTTAGCCAATGATAGGTAAACGCAGGGTGAACCATGCAAATATTCCATCAACTTTGTCTATCATGCAATTGTTGACTTCTTAAAAGATCTGCTTTAGCGCAATCCTCGTTATACAATACTGCTTTAATTGACCATTGGTGCTTTTGGCTCGGTCGATTCTTATTATCAATGATGGCTTTGTTATCAATGGCATGGCCCGCCGTGGAGGCATTACATTTGCGAAGGAAAGGCCTGGTTTCTACTACCGTTTTATTGCTGCCTGTTGCGGCCGCAGCATTATTTTTAAGTGTTCATGAGCTTTTTAGCATGAAAACTGTGTCTGTTGACGCTAAGTTAAAAGAAATATCCGGTATAGAATTCGATAAATACAAGCGTTTATGGGCAATAAACGATGGTGGAGACGGCCCCATTTTGTATATGCTTAATAAAGATGGCAGTGTGGCGCGCGAAGTGAGCGTTAGCAATGCAAAAAATGTTGATTGGGAGGACATGACGCAAAATCGTTTTGGGCACTTTTTCTTAGGTGACTTTGGCAATAATGATAATGACCGCCGTTGGTTAACTATTTACAAAATTGAAAACCCTATCGATATAAAGAGCGATTCTACTGAAGCTGAAATTATCAAGTTCACATATCCGCAAATGTCCAAAGATAAAGTCGCGCCACACGACAAGAACTACGACTTAGAAGCGTTTGTGGAATTTAATCGTCATCTTTATCTGTTTACCAAAAACCGGACTAAACCATTCGATGGTATTACAAAGCTCTACAAAGTAGGAGATCATGCAGCAAATTTTGATGCTCAGCTAATCGGGGAGTTTAAGACCTGTACCACTTTAGAAAAGTTGTGTTGGATTACTTCTGCAGCGATAAGCCCCGACAGAACCAAACTTGTGTTGCTTGATTCGACCAGTTTGTGGCTTTTCGAGAATTTTGAAGGCGACAATTTTTTTAGTGGTGATGTGTCTCGCATTGACCTTGGTATTGTGACGCAAAAAGAAGCCGTAACCTTCTATGATGACAACACATTGGTATTCACCGACGAGGAATTTAAAGGGCTTGTTGGCGGAAATGTCTATGAAGTTAAGCTCGACCAAGTAAAGCGGAACGTGATTAAATACGCGAAAGACACTGAAGACAAACAATAAGTGAAGTAGTAGAAAACTATGAAGTTCAGCCCATTACTCTCAGAACTAATTCAAGCGTTAACTTGCTTACCTGGCGTCGGAAACAAAAGCGCACAGCGCATGGCGTTTCATTTGCTAGAGCGCAATCGCACTGGTGCGCTCGATTTAAGCAATGTGCTGCACAATGCCATGGAACATATTCATCATTGTAAGCGTTGTAGGACCTTTACCGAAGATGAGTTGTGCGATATCTGTCGGCACCCCGAGCGCGAAGCTAGTGGGTTATTGTGCATAGTTGAGAGCCCGCAAGATGTATTGGCAATTGAACAAACTCTTAGTTACAAAGGCCAGTACTTTGTTTTAATGGGGCATTTGTCACCTATTGACGGCGTTGGGCCAAATGAAATAGGGCTAGATGAATTTGAGCGTCGCTTGCAAGCAGGGGGTATCAATGAGGTTATCCTTGCGACAAACCCGACAGTGGAAGGCGAAGCCACCGCGCATTATATTGCGCAGTTGTGCGCATCGCATAACGTAGAAGCTTCTCGTATAGCACATGGTGTACCGGTGGGTGGGGAACTTGAGTATATCGATGGCAATACGCTTACCCATGCCTTTTCTGGACGCCGCAAACTTTAAGCCCAACACGCGCTCGTAAAATGAGTTCATCACATGATGTCGGTTTGTGCAATGCAAATCGAACGTCATGATAGTTTTTCCGCTCTAACTAATAAATTTTCTTTCTAAACATTGAAAAATGGCCTCAGTGTCCCTACCTCGCTTACAGTATCAAGATCCATTCAATGAGGAGATATTGGATTATGGCTGAAGCAGCCCAGAAAGAAACCCACGGTTTTCAAACAGAAGTAAAACAGCTTCTTCATCTAATGATTCACTCTTTGTATTCGAACAAAGAGATTTTCCTACGTGAGTTAGTGTCAAATGCCGCCGATGCAGCAGATAAGCTTCGTTTTCGCGCATTAGAAAACGATAGCCTCTACGAAAATGATGGCGACCTTAACGTTAAACTTAGCGTAGACAAAGAAGCGAACACTGTCACCATCACTGATAATGGTATTGGGATGACACGTGATGAAGTCATCGCGAACCTAGGCACAATTGCTAAGTCAGGAACGAAAGATTTCTTCAGCAAGTTGTCGGGCGACAGTGCGAAAGATTCACAGCTTATCGGTCAGTTTGGCGTAGGGTTTTACTCTGCGTTTATCGTTGCTGATAAAGTAACTGTGCGCACTCGTGCCGCAGGAGCCGACGCTTCTGCTGGTGTTGAGTGGGTCTCAGATGGTGAAGGTGAATTCACTATTTCAGAAATCAACAAGCCGACCCGCGGTACTGAAATAACCCTTCATCTTCGTGAAGAAGAAAAAGAGTATGCGGATACATGGCGTTTGCGTTCTATCGTGAGCAAGTATTCAGATCACATCAGCATTCCCGTGCAAATGTGGAAGGATGAAGTGCCTGAAAGTGAAGGCCCTGATGGTGAGAAAATTGAAGCGCAGCCTGGTGAGTGGGAAGTGGTTAACAAAGCCACAGCACTATGGACGCGTGAAAAGTCTGATATCTCTGCAGAAGAGTACAACGAGTTTTACAAGCACATTTCGCATGATTTCACCGACCCGCTAGCGTGGGCGCACAATAAAGTCGAAGGTAAAACAGAATATACAAGCCTGTTATACATACCATCGAAAGCACCGTTTGATATGTGGAATCGCGACCAGAGCCACGGCTTGAAACTGTATGTGCAACGCGTATTTATTATGGATGACGCAGAGCAGTTTATGCCGACATACCTACGTTTTGTGAAAGGCTTGTTAGACAGTAATGACCTTCCACTTAATGTGTCTCGTGAAATTCTTCAAGACAATAAGATTACACAGGCACTGCGCCAGGGGTGCACTAAGCGTGTGTTGCAAATGCTTGAAAAGATGGCGAAGAATGATGCTGAGAAGTATCAGTCATTTTGGAATGAATTCGGTAACGTGCTGAAAGAAGGCCCAGCCGAAGATTTCAGTAATCGCGAAAAAATCGCTGGTTTACTGCGTTTCGCTTCTACACACGGCGATTCAGATGCTCAAACTGTGTCACTAGCTGATTACATTGAGCGTATGAAGGAAGGCCAAGACAAGATCTACTATGTAACTGCAGACAGCTTGCAGGCGGCTAAATCAAGTCCGCACCTTGAGATTTTCCGCAAGAAGGGCATCGAAGTACTTCTTATGGGTGAGCGCATCGATGAATGGTTAATGTCACACCTTACCGAGTTTAATGAGAAACAATTTGTTTCTATTGCAAAAGCAAACTTGGATTTAGGCGACTTAGAAGACGAAGAAGCCAAGAAAGCGCAGGAAGAAGCAGAAAAAGAAGTTGAAGGTGTGCTAGAGAGAGCGAAAACTGCACTTGGCGATAAGGTAATTGACGTTAAGTTTACACACCGTCTTACCGACTCGCCTGCGGTTATTGTCGCTGATGACAACGGCATGACCACGCAGATGATGAAGCTGATGCAAGCGGCTGGACAAACCGTACCAGACGTGAAGTACCACTTCGAGCTTAACCCTGAGCATAGCTTGGTTAAATTGCTTGCCGACACACAAGACGAAGAGTTATTCAATCAATGGGTAGGCGTGTTGTTTGACCAAGCTGCACTGTCAGAACAAGGTAGCCTAAAAGACCCTTCAACCTTTGTTCAGAACTTGAACACTTTGCTAATGAAGCTGGCAAAATAAGCAAGTGACCCAATAGGTTTACAGTGAAAAACGGGCTTAATGCCCGTTTTTTTATGCCTAATCGCCACTTGTGTTAGTTTGTGGTTTTTATTGTGCTATATTCGTGCTGATTATTGGTTTTAATGACGGTCCGTGGAATGATAGTTTCACATGGGCGAATAATACTTAAGCGACTTACATAGGTTGCCTATAAGCTGAACATATATTCGCCATTAGTCTTAAGATTCACCTAACGGTGCTTGGAACACTTGTCACTCAACAGGACAATGTGTAAAGTGCCCGAAGTAAAAAAGTTCAAAAATCATAAGCGGAGAACGCACTCATGCGAATCATTCTTCTCGGCGCTCCTGGCGCGGGTAAGGGCACACAAGCTCAGTTTCTAATGGGCAAATACGGCATTCCTCAAATCTCTACAGGCGATATGCTTCGTGCAGCGATCAAGGCAGGCACAGAGCTAGGTCTTCAAGCAAAACGCGTAATGGACGAAGGTAAATTGGTTTCTGATGAGATCATTATTGGCTTGGTTAAAGAGCGCATTGCTCAGGACGACTGTAAAGACGGGTTTTTGCTAGACGGTTTCCCTCGCACTATTCCTCAAGCTGATGCGATGAAGGAAGCAGGCGTATCAGTTGACCATTGCATAGAGTTTGACGTTGCTGATGACGTAATCGTTGAACGTATGGGCGGTCGCCGAGTGCACCCTGCATCGGGTCGTGTATACCATGTTGTGTACAATCCTCCTAAAGTGGAAGGTAAAGACGATGAGACGGGCGACGAACTTATCGTACGTGATGACGACAAAGAAGAAACAGTACGCAAACGTCTAGCAATCTACCACGAGCAAACAAAGCCGCTGGTAGATTATTACAGTGCAGAAGCGGCAGCAGGCAACTGTGCTTATCACAAGCTTGACGGTACACGTCCAGTGGAAGAAGTAAGTGCTGAGCTTGCTGAGCGTCTGGGCTAACTATTCGTCCAGATTAATTAAGAAGGTCGCTAAAAGCGGCCTTTTTTGTATCTTGTATCTTGTAAATCAATAGCGTTTAATACTTAGGGTGAGCGTGCTATGTTGTGACGCTTGCTAGCACTTGAATTCCTGAATAACAATAACATGTGGAGTAGACCATGGTTTTGCCAATTACGGCTTTTTACGCAAGCTTACTGGGTATTTGTTATCTTTATCTCTCAATTTTAGTTATTGGCGCACGCCGTCGTAATAAAGTGGGTATCGGCGATGGGGGTCATGAGGACCTAAGTCGCTTGGTGCGAGCTCATGGGAATTTTAGTGAATATGTGCCGATCACGCTCATTATGATTGCGTGTTTTGAAGCAAACACTGGGCAAATGTGGGTAGTGCATGCGCTTGCTGGCGCTTTGCTTTTTGGTCGGGTACTGCACGCCTATGGGCTTGGTAAGCATGCGGGCGTAAGTTGGCAGCGCTTTGCTTAGGTATGATTTTGACGTTTGTAGCTATGTTATGTGCTGCCGTGGGGAACCTAATACTCATTCACTTTGGTATGTAAAAGGTGAAGAACAAAAAAACGCCCAATCAAGGGCGTTTTTTAATTCATAGCACTATTTACTAAAAGCGATAGGTAAGTTTTGAATACACAAAACGTCCCCTAGGATTGTGAACCCCGCCTACATATCCGTATAAGTCACTATCTCCGTTACCAATGGCGAACGGTGGATCTTCATCAAGTAAATTATTCGAGCCGATTACAAGTCGTAGGTTGTCGCTATAGTTATAACCGAACTGAAGGTCTACTAGCATTTGAGAATCAACCATGCGTGACGTGTTTTCTTCAAAATCGAGTACGCCATCAAAGTTAATATCTGGCGTATCTTCAAACTCGCCTATGTAGCTAATATTCAGGTTGGCATCAAACGCACCTTTTGACCAGGTTGTTACGAACAGCCAGCGGTGCTTTGGGTAACCATATTCACCCGTGAAGTCTAAATCATTTCTTACTAATAAGTAATTGAAATACATGCTGGAGAAGGGGAAAGGCAGGAGCAGTGAAACTACTCCATAAAAATAAGTAAGCAGTGAAACTACTCCAGAGAGACAAATAGACGCTCTTTGCGTGGCAAATAGTAGTTCTCACTATCTACTGAGAATGCAATTGATGTCGCTTTACCTCGCACCTCTGAGATCGGGAAAAAGCCGTAATACCTCGAATCTACACTGTTGTTTCTGTTATCTCCCATTGCCAAAATGTGTCCTTCTGGCACCACGACTTCGTTAAAACTTGAAGCGGGACTTGGCGTTGCACTAAGCGCTATCGTTCTTTTAGTGTCACTAAATTCTTCTTTATAGAGAGCCGTGTTTATTGCTTTTAAGCGAGCGGGCTCACCATTGATAATGAGTCTATTATTGTTAAGCGACACGGTGTCGCCTTCAACTGCTACAACGCGCTTTATTAGTCGGTTTTTCGCTGCATGGCTATCAATGATAACAATATCGCCTCGCTCTATGTCGCCAGTACTCATGAGTTCATAATTGGTAAATGGCACATCTAGTGAGTAAGCCATTTTGTCAACAACTACTCGGTCGCCAATTTGTATATTCGGCTCCATGGAACCAGACGGAACGTGATACCAATCAGCCACGCTGCTTCTAAACGAAAACATCAGTACAATGAGTAAAATAAAAGGGAGATTTTCTTTTAATTGTTTTTTTAGCGATAACATTTAATAGACTCTCTATGGACAGACACACTGAGATTCGACCCCAAGAGCTTGAGGGTGTTCCTACGCAAAATGTAACACTATGTTTCTTCTGGGCGATGTAGGTCACGCAGCGTCATTTGTTTTTTAACCTATAGCTTGTTTAAAGTTAATAAAAAACAAGCCTTTACGAAGGCCTTCAAGTGTCGTGGAAAACGCTTGGTCCGGTTGCTCGTTTTGTCTAGGAGTCTGACGGTATGGCGTGAAATCAAGCTTTGTGATACTTCTTATTGTTTTATGGACAAAAGAAGCGGAACCATGTTTAAACGCTCAAAAATTTTTACCGGGCTAGCGGCTGTAGCATTAGTAGCGTCAGTAGCAGGCTGTAGTCACTCAAATACCTCCAAACCATTAACCTCTGATCAATCACAGTCTAAAACCCCAATCTCTCAAGTGGAAACCACCGTTGAAAGTTCAGCGACGTTCAATGTCGAGTTTGAACGATTTACTCTTGATAATGGCTTAACTGTACTTCTACACGTTGACCGTTCTGATCCTGTCGCTGCTGTGGCATTAACAGCGCATGTAGGCTCTGCTAGAGAAAAAGAGGGAAGAACGGGGTTTGCACACTTGTTCGAGCATCTGTTGTTCTTGGAGTCAGAGAATTTAGGAAAAGGCGGACTAGATAAACTAAGTGCGCGCATTGGTGGTTCTGGTGCTAATGGGTCGACCAGTAGAGACAGTACAAACTATTATCAAACCGTGCCTATTGATGCCTTAGAAAAAATGATTTGGGCAGAAGCCGATAAGCTTGGTTACTTCATTAATACCGTGACAGAGCCTGTACTTGCGAAAGAAAAACAAGTGGTCAAAAATGAAAAACGTCAAAGTGTTGATAACCGTCCTTACGGCCACAATCAATATGTCATTGATAAAAACTTGTATCCCAAAGGTCACCCGTACAGTTGGCAGGTAATTGGTTCGCTAGAAGACCTTCAAAACGCCACGCTAGCTGATGTGAAAGAATTCTTTAATCAGTGGTATGTGCCCAACAATGTAGTGCTAACCATTGCTGGGGATATAGATATTGCACAGACCAAGGCGTGGGTAGAGCATTATTTTGGTGAAATTCCTGCTGGCAAAAGTATTAAGCCCTTAGCACAGCAGCCTGCTGCGTTAACTCAAACAGTGAAACGCTTTCACGTCGACAACTTTGCCCAAGCGCCAATGCTCACTATGGTGTGGCCAACGGTGCCAGAATATCACCCAGATTATTATGCATTAAAAGTCCTTTCAGAGTACTTAGCGCAGGGGAAAAACGCGCCGTTAAACAAGGTGCTGATTGATGAGAAAAAACTTACTAGCAATGTTTATATGTATGGTTATGATTCTGAAATAGCAGGTCAAATGCAGCTACAAGTCATGGCGTTCAACGACATTGATTTGAATAAGGTTGCAGAGGCGATTAACCAAGCATTTGCAGCGTTTGAAAAAGACGGTATTGCTGAAAAAGATTTAGCTCGTATCAAAGCTGGGCAAGAAACAGGGTTCTATCAGGGGTTATCAAGTGTGCTTGGTAAGGGATTCCAACTGGCCCAATACGAAATTTTTGCAGGCGGGGCACAGTACATCAGTGAAGATGTGCAGAAGATATTGTCAGTAAGTGCTGACGATGTCATGCGTGTTTACAACACATATATAAAAGATAAGCCTTTTGTTGCAACAAGCTTTGTACCAAAAGGCCAAGAATCTCTGGTGCTTAATAACTCATTAGAAGCGGCAGTGGTTGAAGAGCAAATTGTGGCAGGTGCTGAAGAGAGCTTTGATGCGTCTATCACGGCTGACTACGAACGTACACCTTCTAATTTCGACAGAAGTAAAGAGCCGCCATATGGTGAGCAAGTTACCATTACACCGCCGGTGGTGTGGCAAACTACGCTAGACTCTGGCATTCACGTGGCAGGTATAGAAAACGATGAAGTGCCGCTTGTCGCGTTTGAGCTTAAGATTGATGGCGGCATGCTGCTTGACCCACAAGATAAAACAGGCGTCGCTAATCTACTGTCTGGTATTTTGCTTAAAGGTACACAAAGCAAGACGCCTGAAGTGTTAGAGCAGGAAATAGAGATGCTTGGCGCTTCACTTGACGCACAAGCGACCGATGACGCCATTGTTATCAGCGGTACTTCACTGTCAAAGCACTTTGATAAAGTGATGGATATTGTATCTCAAGTCATACTTACCCCACGATTCGACGCGACAGAGTTCGAACTTGCCAAAGATGATGTCATCAATGAGATTAAACAGATTAAAGCAAATCCAGGTGCAATCGCGTCGGTGGAGTTTGGTGAGCTTCTCTATGGAGAAGAGCATCCATTGGCGCAACCTGTTATTGGTTCTCTCGACAGCGTAACCGCCATTGAGGTGAGTGATTTGACGCAGTACTTTGAGCGAAACTTTACGCCTACTTTAGC
This sequence comes from Alteromonas gracilis, assembly GCF_036870955.2. GTDB lineage: Bacteria > Pseudomonadota > Gammaproteobacteria > Enterobacterales > Alteromonadaceae > Alteromonas > Alteromonas gracilis_A. The sequence goes on along the minus strand of NZ_CP145482.2, from coordinate 2,867,152 downwards.
CAAGCTTCATGTAGCGGGGGATATTTCGCAGTCGAAGGTAAGTAGCGCACTGGCTAATTTAAACACAAATTGGAAGGCGAAAGCGGTAACGTTACCTGAAGTATCTCAAGTTACGCTACCTGAAAAAGCCAAGATTTATTTTTATGACGTGCCTGATGCGAAGCAGTCAGTGCTATATTTTGGTCATCCAGCACCAACTGTGTCTCACCCAGATAGTTATGTTGCCAGTGTCATGAACTACCGCTTAGGCGGTGGTGGTTTTGCCTCTCAACTAATGCAGGAATTACGTGAAAACAAAGGGTATACCTACGGAATCTATTCTGGATTCTCTAGTGATAAGAATACAGGCGTATTTGCATTAAGAAGCAATGTACGCTCAAACGTAACGTTGGAAGCCATTGAAGCCATACGCGATATTTTGTTGTCTTTCGGGAACAACTATTCATCTGAGGATTTGTCTGTGACAAAGGGCTTTACGCTTAAGTCTAACGCGCGTGCCTTTGAAACATTGGGCGCAAAACTAAATGTAGTGGGTAACATTAGCGACCTTGGGTTTGCTGACGATTACGTAATGCAACGCGAGCAGCAAGTTAAAGCGTTAACGGTTGACGATATGAAGCGCTTGTATCAAAACTATGTCCATCCAGATAACATGATTTATTTGGTGGTTGGTGATAAGGCGACACAATTTGAGCGTCTGAAGGCGCTCGGATTAGGAGAGCCTGTATTGCTAAACGAAACTGAAGAGTAAAAGCGCATACGAAGGCATGCTCGATAGTTGCACTTTAGCACATGTCGTAATTGTGCACGTTTAATTGAAGTTGCAAGCCTTCGCTTAACCAGAGCGTGTTGACCACTGCAAAAACGTATTGCAAAGGGCAACACGCTGTTACTTCAATGGGCAGGTTGGCCCATTTCGTGTTGCCACATCTTCCTTTTAAGCCAATTGCAGAAAAGCGTTATGCGTTTGTGCTTAGAAGAGTGTTCAAGATAAATGATGTGTGATTTCCACCTGACCGGGTGAGGTATATCGACAGGCACAATAAGTTGGCCTGACTTGATGTATTGCCCAATCATCATATCAGAAGCCAGCATAACGCCTTGGCTCGACAGTGCTGCACTCAGCGCCAGATCACTTGAAGAGACCTCGGTTTTGTTGAGAGGCTTTTTCATTGTATCTACTTGAACGTGTTCAAAATACGTCTCCCAATTTACCTTGTCACTCATGGGCAATGACAGCAAACGCGTTTTTACTAAGTCTTCAGTGCTATGTATTTGCTTGTCTCTTGCAAATGACGGAGAGCAAACTGGAACGACGCCATTTTCACCAATTTTCTCTACAACTAACCCTTCTTTTTGAAGCGCCGAAGTAGACGTGCTAAATCGAATGGCGACATCGACGTTACCTTCATGTAAGTCTTCACATAGATTTGACGCTTGCACGTTGATGTTTATTTCGGGGTGAATGTTAAAAAAGTCGTAAAGATTGGGCAGTAACCATAACGCGCAATAGGCTTGTGTTGAGCTTATAGTTAGGCTCCCTTGAATAGGCTCTTCCTGAACTTGGTTCAACCCATTAACAATTTCTGAAAAGCCCGTCTGACAGGCGAGAAGTAATGTCTTACCTTGTGAGGTAAGTGCCATTTTTCGTCCTTGTCGTCTAAATAGAGCCGCGCCAATATTTTCTTCGAGCAAGCGCATTTGTTGACTCACTGCGGCTTGAGAGACAAAGAGTTCTTCAGCGGCTTTACTGTAACTTTGATGCCGCGCTGCTACTTCAAAACACAGTAAATTGTTTAACCATCGTAGACGTCTGTCCATATGAATATTTATATAAGTTTACCTTATATAAAAGGTTAGGTTTTATCGTTGGTGAAGTAAAGACAAATCAAGGATGCTGAGCAAACGATGAATAGGCAAAAGGTAGGTGTGACAATGTTAACTAGTGTGCTGAGTGGTATGAAAAGTAAGGTAGGCAGGTTTAAAGGTGCTAAGCGTTTTATTGCGCTTGTGAGCGAGCATAGATTTAAAGTTAGACAGCGTATGAGTGAATATTTAGCGTATATTGGAAATAAGCTAAACTTATCCATGTGGAGCGCGTTTAAATAATGCTGCGGGTAAAGTTGTTAGCACAACCCTGTAAAGACCATCGTATATGCTTACCATATGGCTGTACAAGGTTGTGCTAGGTAAAGCCTTTATTTATGACGCTCGCGAAGTACAGCAAGTGCATCGTTTAGCGACATGTCGCTAGCTTGAAGTAACACTGTTAGGTGATACAGCAAATCAGCGGCTTCGTTTTTCAGTTCTTCTTTGTCGTGTACGGTGGCAGCCAATGCGGTTTCAACGCCTTCTTCACCCACTTTCTGTGCTATTCGCTTAATGCCTTTGTTGTATAGGCTTGCGGTGTAGCTGCTTTTTGGGTCGGCATCTTTGCGGGCAGCCAATACTCGCTCTAAGTCTGCAAGAAAGGTAAATGCCGGAGTGTTCCCGTCAAACCAGCAGCTTTCAACGCCAGTATGGCATGTTGGGCCATTAGGGTTAGCAAGTACCAACAGTGAATCTTGGTCGCAGTCGCAGGCAACGCTCACTAAATCTAGCGTGTTACCTGACGTTTCACCCTTAGTCCAAAGGCGCTGCTTTGAGCGGCTGAAAAAGGTCACTTTGCCCGTTTCAAGGGTTTCTGCTAGGGCGTCTTGGTCCATGTAACCCTGCATCAATACCTTGCCTGATAGTGCGTCTTGCACAATGGCAGGCAATAGGTTATCCATTTTGTCCCACGCAAGCTTATTGCTATTGTCATTAGTAATAATCATGGGTTTACTCCTTCTGCTTGCGCCGTTAATCCGTGACGCTTACGCATGGCAACGCCATTGCTGGTTAATTCTGCTTTTAGCTCATCAATATTGATAATGCCTTTATGAAATACCGATGCCGCCAGTGCGCCATCTACGTCAGCTTGTTGAAACACATCAGTAAAGTGGGCAATTTCACCTGCACCTCCTGATGCAATTAGCGGCACTTCACATACATCGCGTACGGCTTTCAGCTGCTTTACGTCGTAGCCTTTGCGCACGCCGTCTTGGTTCATGCAGTTAAGCACAATTTCACCTGCTCCGCGCGACTGCACTTCTTTAATCCAGTCGATGGTTTGCCACTGGCTTTTTTGTGTACGGGCTTCATCGCCGGTAAACTTGTAAACTTCGTATTGGTCTGTGGCTTCGTTATAAAAGCTATCGATACCAATCACCACGCACTGTTGACCGTAAACATCGTGCAGTTGGTTAATAAGGTCTGGGTTGTTAAGGGCAGGTGAGTTAATTGAAATCTTATCTGCACCCATTTCCAAAATGCGCCCAGCGTCTTCAATGCTTTTAATGCCGCCTGCAACGCAAAACGGAATATCAATAACCTGTGCAATACGGCTTACCCAGCTTTTATCCACTACGCGGGCATCAGAGCTTGCGGTAATATCGTAAAATACCAGCTCGTCGGCACCAGCTTTCGCGTATTGCTCGGCAAGAGGTACAATATCGCCAATGATTTCGTGGTTTCTAAACTGAACGCCCTTAACGACTTTGCCGTCGCGTACGTCTAAACACGGTATTATGCGCTTTGCCAGCATGCGATTGCCTCCTTCACCGTAAACTTACCTTCAAGCAATGCGCGGCCTAAAATAACGCCGCCAACGTTTGTGGGTTTGAGCGCTTCAATATCAGCGATGCTGCCAATACCACCCGACGCTTGCCAGCTAACATGTGGGAAGCGGGCTGCCATTTCTTGATATAGCTCGGTGTTCGCGCCTTGAAGCGTGCCGTCGCGGCTGATGTCGGTGCAAAGCACGTGCTTTGCGCCAACTGAGGAGAAGTCTTCCAATAAGCCTTCAAGGGCGACACCAGAGTTTTCTTGCCAGCCGTGCGTGGCAATAAGCTTTTCACCGCTTTCGCTAATATTAATATCAAGGGCCAATACAATGTGCTCTGGCCCATATTTTTCTACCCAAGACTTCACCAGTTCAGGCTGTTTCACCGCCAATGAGCCAATAACCACACGGCTTACGCCAGTCTCAAGCAGCTGCGCTACTTCCTCTTCGCTACGAATGCCGCCGCCTGCTTGAAACTTCATGCGCTTGGTGTCGACCATAGACTTGATAAGTGAAAGCTGGCGTTTAGTTGTGTCTTTAGCGCCAGTTAAGTCAACAATGTGCAACCAAGTTGCACCTTGGTCGGCATAGTCGTGAACCACATCTACAGGGTCCAGTTCGTATTGGGTTTTCTGCTCGTAGTCCCCTTGATAAAGGCGCACTACGTGTCCGTCAATAAGATCAATCGCTGGAATAATCATTATAGGTTCACAAAGTTAGTCAGTAGTTGTGCTCCGGCCTCGCCAGAACGCTCTGGGTGAAATTGTACCCCGTAAAAATTGTCTTTATTTATAGCGGCTGAAAATGCGTTGCCGTAAGTACAGCTTGCAAGCGTGTGCTCGTACTCAGGTACAGCAAAGCTATGCACAAAATAAAAGTACGTATCTTGTGGGATGCCTTTGAACAAGCTTTCATTGTTATGAGAAACAGTGTTCCACCCCATATGAGGTAAGCGCACGCCTTTCGATTCCATGCGCGCTACGTGCCCGGGCATAAGGTTTAAACAGTCGATGTTGCCTGTACCTTGAAGGCCACCTTCGGCGCTACTTTCAACCATAAGCTGCATGCCTAAACATACGCCTAGTACAGGTTGGGTAAGCGATTGAAGGGTTTCCACTAGCGCTTTTTGTTTGATGCTTGCCATGGCTGCAGCGGCAGTACCTACACCGGGCAAAAATACTTTGTCAGCGCTTTTTATTACGTTTACGTCGTCAGATACGTCTACTTCAACACCTAAGCGTTCAAGCGCAAAGCGTACAGATGAAATGTTGGCGCAGCCAGTATTCACTATAACGATTTTTTGTCGCTGGCTGGTATTTACCACTGACATTACAGTGCTCCTTTACTGCTTGGTAGTGCATCGCCTTGGCGCGTAATAGCTTGACGAAGCGCACGTCCAAATACTTTAAACAAGCTTTCTACTTGGTGGTGTGCATTGCCTTCGCTGGTGGAAAGGTGCAGCGATAGCCCCATGCTTTGCGCAAGCGAGTAGAAGAAGTGTGGCACCATTTCTGTGGCCATTTCGCCTACTTGGTCGCGGCTAAATTCAGCATCAAATTTAAGGTGAGGGCGGTTAGAAATATCCATGATACATTCCGCACGACACTCATCCATTGGCAAAGCAAATCCGAAGCGACCAATACCTCGTTTGTCGCCCAAAGCTTTTTTTAGGGCCTCACCTAGTGCAAGCGCGGTATCTTCTACACTGTGGTGATCATCAATGTGCAAATCACCATCAGTAGTCAGATTTAACTCAAAACCACCGTGGGTAGCAATTTGGTCGAGCATGTGATCAAAAAAGCCCATGCCAGTTTGAATGGTCGACTTAGCTTGCGAGTCTAAATCTACACGAACGCGAATATCGGTTTCAGAGGTGGTACGCACGACCTCTGCAATACGTGAAGACGCAAGCAAGCTTTTCTGAATGTCGTTCCAGTTCAAGCTCTCGCGGTTGTACTGGAAGCTGCGAATACCCATGTTTTCGGCAAGCTGAACGTCGGTAATTCTGTCACCAATCACAAATGAACGAGTGAAATCCACTTTGCCCTGCTGCAAGTATTCTTGCACTAGGCCGAGCTTCGGCTTACGGCATGTGCAGTTGTCTTCGTCAAAATGCGGGCAAATCAACACGTCATCAAACACTACACCTTGGCTTTCGAATACGGCCATCATGGCGTTGTGAGGCTTGTCGAAATCTTCCTGTGGGAAGCTGTCTGTACCCAACCCGTCTTGATTACTTACCATCACGAGTTTAAACCCAGCTGCTTTAAGCTTAAGTAGCACAGGAATAACGTTTGGCTCGAAAACAAGCTTTTCTAAACTATCTAACTGCTTATCTACTGGCGGCTCTTCAACAAGTGTGCCGTCGCGGTCAATAAATAAAATGGCTTGCTGACTCATGCCGCGTCCTCATTATTTTTAAATTCGTTAATTAACTGCATTAAGCGCTGATTTTGCTCTTCAGTACCGATGCTCACGCGCAAGCAGTTTTGTAAGTTAAGCTGTTTTGATTGGTCGCGAATGAGCATGCCTTGGCTTACCAAGTACTGCATTAGGGCTTGCGCTTTTGCGTAGCGAAATAAGATAAAGTTTGCTCGTCTATCACCCACTAACTCAAAGCCTTCAACTGCGTCTAACGCTTCGGCTAAGGCCTCTTTTTCGCGATTGATGGTTGCCACTTGAAGCTCAAGTAGCGTTAGCGATTCTGCCGACAATGCTTGTGCGGCAATCTGCGCCACTGGCTCTGGAATAGGATAGGGCGCTATTACTTTCAGCAGAGCTTGAATGACTGGTGCTTGAGCAAGTGTAAAACCACAGCGAAGGCTTAGCAAGTGCAAACGCTTTAGACAGCGTACGAAGTACCACTAAATTCGGGTAGTTGTTAATCTCATTCGCCCATGTATTGTCAGCATCGAACTCAATGTACGCTTCATCTACCACTACCAATGCCTTATCAGCAAAGTGATTGAGCACGGTTTTAATGTCTTCGCGGGCAACCGGCATGTATCGGTTGGATTATTTGGCGCACAAATGAAGATCACGTTAACGTCTTCTTCTGCGCATACAGCATTCACGTTAAGGCTAAAGTCGTCGTTAAGGGGCACTTTTTTAATGCCCACATCACAGGTTTCAGCACTGATTGCATACATACCATAGGTTGGCGGGCAGATAAGAATGTTATCTTTACCCGGCGTACAGAAGGTACGAATAAGTAGTTCAATACCTTCATCGGCGCCGCGGGTGACAATAAGCTGTGACTTATCAAGGCCAGAGTAGCTTGCGTAGCCATTGACTACCGCTTCAGGCTGGCATGATGGATAGCGATTAAAGTTACCGCTATCAACACTGTATTCATTAGCAAAAGGTGACTCGTTAGCATTAAGCCAGTCTTGACCACCAGAGAACAAGCGACGTGCCGACTCGTAGGGCTTTAACGGCACTAAGTTCTCGTTAATTAGGTTATCGATAAGTACCGACATTAGTCGTCTCCTTGCTTAAGCGCTTGCATGCGAAGTGCAACGGCCTGTTCGTGTGCGTCTAAGCCTTCTGCTGCAGCGAGTGCCATGATCGCAGGGCCTAAATTACGCATGCCGTCTGCACTTAGCTCCTGAATCGTGTAGCGGCGCATAAAATCTAACAGGCCAAGACTAGAATAATTCTTAGCATAGCCGTAGGTGGGCAATACGTGGTTTGTACCTGATGCATAATCGCCGGCAGACTCAGGTGACCAAGGACCTAAGAAAATAGAACCTGCGTATTTGATTTTGGGCAAATAATCACGGGCGTTTTCTATTTGTACTATTAAGTGCTCAGCGGCATAAGCGTTGCTTGCTTCAATGGCTTGTTCAACAGAGTCGGCTAATATATAACGCGCATTTTGCATTGCTGGGCGTGCAATCTCTGCTCGTGAGAGCGTTGACAATTGACGCTCAACGGCAGCTTTGACTTCTTCAATAAGCTTGGCACTGTTTGATACCAAAATCGCTTGTGAGTCTGGACCATGCTCGGCTTGAGAGAGCAGGTCAGCTGCTACAAATTCGGGGTTTGCATTGTCGTCAGCAAGTACTAACACTTCTGACGGACCCGCTGGCATATCGATAGCGGCACCGTCAGCGCGCTGGCTTACTTGTTGTTTAGCCTCTGTCACAAAGCTATTACCCGGGCCAAAAATCTTATCGACCTGTGGAATGGTCTCTGTACCAAGAGCCATAGCGGCAACGGCCTGAGCGCCACCACACAAAAATATCTTTTCGATACCGCACTTTTTTGCCGCATAAGCAATTTCAGGCGCGATAAGCTGTTCTTTGTTTGGCGGAGTACACAGCAGTTTATTTTCACAACCCGCCACCAATGCAGGCACGCCCAGCATTAACACTGTAGACGGTAATGGCGCACTTCCGCCTGGAATATAAAGTCCTACGGCATCAAGGGCAGTAAAGCGAAGCTCGCATTTAACCCCTGGTGTCGTGGTTAATGCAATGTCGCTTGGCGTCTGCGCTTCGTGAAACGTTTTTATGTTGTTAAACGCTGTATCGATAGCATCTGCTACTTCAGGTGTCACCTTAGCTGCAAGGGCATCAATATTGTCTTGCGAAAGCACCAAGCTGGTGAGTTCTGGGCAATCGAACTTACGCGTGTAATCAAGCACTGCCGCATCGCCTTCTGCCTCAACGCGGGCGATAATGTCGCCCACGGTTTGCTTTAACTGTTGGCTATTGGCCATAGCCGGGCGGGCTAACGCCTGTTTTTTCTCATTTGTAGAAAGAGATGACCAAGTAATCATAATTGCCTGCCTTTTAGCCCATCATTTTTTCGATTGGCATTACAAGAATCGAGCTACAACCAAGTGCCTTAAGCTTTTCCATGGTTTCCCAGAATAACGTTTCTGTAGACACCACGTGGATAGCCACTTGTTCGTCATTTCCAGCAAGAGGTAATACGGTTGGGTTTTCAGCACCTGGAAGCAAGCTTTTTACCTGCTCTAAATAGGCTTTTGGTGCGTGTAGCATGATGTACTTGCTTTCTTTTGCTAGCAATACACCGTCAACACGCGGCATTAAGCGATTAACCAGCGTTTCTTTTTCGTCGCTTAATTCGCCGTCAGCGCGTTTAATTAATACTGCTTTACTGCGGAAAATAACGTCTTTCTCAACAAGGCCGTTCGCTTCTAGCGTTGCGCCTGTTGATACCAAGTCACAGATAGCGTCGGCTACACCCGCGCGCGGAGCAACTTCTACTGAACCTTGAAGCATCACGGCTTTGGCATTGATACCTTGGTCTTTGAAATAGCGCTCAAGTAGGTAAGGGTAGGTGGTGGCCACTTTTTTACCCTCTAAAGACTGAATGCCTTCATATTCCATTTCATTAGGTACCGCGATTGATAGTCGGCAACCGCCGTAATCTAAGCGACGCAGTACTTCATACTCAAATGGCTTGTAAGCTGCTTTACGCTCAAGCATCTTTTCTTCAAGCTCGTTTTCGCCGATAAAGCCAAGGTCAACAACGCCATCCATAACTAGGCCTGGAATATCGTCGTCACGCACGCGAAGTAAATCGATAGGCTGGTTCGTTGAATGCGCAATCAGCAGGCGATCACGAATGTTCAATTTGATGCCAATAGCTTTCAGTAAAGCGATGCTGTCATCGCTTAATCGGCCTGATTTCTGTACGGCAATTCGAAGTCTTTTGCTGTTACTCATTGAAACGTTCCTTACACGTTGTATTTAAACTTTTGATTGCGCCTTAAACGAAAAAACCCTCGGAAGTTTCCTTCCGAGGGTCGAGAATTTGTTCTATCTGCGCCACTGGAAGGAGTTATAGACCTTCCAGCACGAACCTGAAAGGTTATGCTTTGTGGTGATGGTGATGAATCGCTGCGCAGTTAATCATTTCTAAAAAATTTACTTCCTATTTCTGAACGGCTGAAACATTATCGTTTTGACATGCGATTTGCAAGGCCAAAGTGAACTCTTTTTAGTCAATGGGTCTAAATAAAAGTATATATAGTAAAACTTTTCGATATGAATGATTGTGATCCTAATGTTTTTGAACTATTCAGCAGATATAAAGATTAGGTGAAAAGGTCCCATTTAACGTTGAGGAATGTATGAGTAACGATCTTTTGTTTCCGATTTTACCGCGCAACACCAAGGTGCCTTTTGAAGTTGATGAGCGCGTGAAAAAAGTACAAAAAACAAAAAAATCAGATCATTTCAGCGAAGATGACAAAGACCCGTTCCAAGACGTAAAGCGAACCGAAGCTATTGATAACATATCAGCGAAAGCAAACGAAAAGGGCGATGCGGATGTCGACGACAAACCCGGTTTAAAGCATATCGATATCGACGTTTAGCGCTAGAGGTATAGCTCTTTAAACAGGGCAGCGATTTGCTTGGACACTTTGTGATTTGGCAAATAATAGGGTAGTGGCTGTCGATTTGAGTGTGACTCTTTTACTTTCACTGTCGTTCCAATGTGATTTTCTAATACGGGCAACTCCTGTGCTTTCAACTCGGCCACAAGTTGGTGAGGTAGTCTTGCTTGGCTATTAAATTGATTGATGACAACACCTTGGAATGTTAACTCAGGGTTGTGATCGCTGCGAAGCTCCATGACATTGTCGAGCAGTCGATGTATAGCTTGAGCTGAAAAGTCATCGCAATCAAACGGCACACAAAACCCATCTGAGGCAATTAATGCAGCCTTGGAGTAAAAGTTAAAGTTGGGGGGCGTGTCAATGAATATAAAGTCGAAGTTGTTACGAAGGTCTTTAAGTGAATCTCGAAGCTTAAAGATTTTATACCGAGTTTCCAACTCTCTTTCCACATCACTCAGTGCGGGCGAAGATGGCATCACAAAGAGGTTATCAAAAGGGGTTTCATGAACAAACTCGATGGGTTTTTTAGGTGTCCTAAATATGCCAACTACCTGCTTAAACATATCTGCAACCGTTAACGTTGCATCATCAACATCGACACCTGCATAGTGCGTGCTATTGCCTTGGGCATCTAAGTCTACCAGTAAGGTTCTATATCCCAGCTTGGCACTTTGGGCCGCAAGGTTTGTGCTTATCGTAGACTTGCCTACGCCACCTTTTTGATTGAAAACCACACTTATCATACAAAGTCCTTTTAGCCGAGTAGTACAAAATATGCCCAAGCCAGTAGTTTTATGCAAATCCATTTTGCTTGATTAATCAATTTTTTATTTACTTGTTAATAATAATGATTATCATCTGCGTTAACTTTGTTTTTTGAAAGCGCAATATGAAGTCCCTTTTTGCTACAACTACCCCTCTTTTTATAAGTTTATTCAGTTTTTTTGCGAATGCTGCTCCTTTACCAACCCAAGATACCAATATAGAAAATATAACGGTTACGGCATCTGGATTTGAGCAATTGCTCTCTCAAGCTCCTGCATCAATAAGTGTTTTGGACCGGAAGCAACTTAGTCAGCGGGCATATAAAGATATAACTGATGCGTTAAGAGATGTCCCTGGTGTAACGGTAACAGGGGGCGGGTATAGACAGGACATAAGTATTCGAGGACTGCCTGCTCAATATACGACAATCCTAGTAGATGGAAAAAGACAAACCGGTAGAGAGTCACAACCTAACGGCAGCGGTGGTTTTGAGCAAGATTGGCTTCCCCCTTTAGATAGTATCGATCGTATTGAAGTGGTGCGAGGCCCGATGTCTACGCTATACGGTTCTGATGCTATGGGAGGTGTAATTAACATCATTACACGAAAAGATTACAAAAAATGGGGAGGTAATTTAAGGGCCGAAACTAGACTGCAGAACCATTCTGAGAGTGGTTCGGATAGTCAGCTACAGTTAGCGTTTTCAGGACCATTGGTAAACGATCTGCTAAGTTTAACTGCGAGTGGACTGTATCAAAACCGCGAAGAGGATGAAATTGAGCGTGGTTATGCTGATAAAACTCTGCACAATATTCGCACAGCCCTTCATCTGACACCTAACAACGACAATATATTCACACTCGAGTACTCACTTCAAGACCAAACCCGTCGAGCAAATCCAGGGAAATCTCTACCAACGCGAAACTCAGCAACAGAAACTCAGAATGAGCGGGAGTCTTATGCCCTGACACATGAGTGGCACCATAATGAAAGTCGCGCTCGCAGCTATATTCAGCAAGAGACTGTAGAAAACCTCGGTCGTGATATATCAATAGAAAATACAATTGCCAATACACAATGGTCCTTTGCTACAGGGCACAACTATAGATTGACCGCCGGAGCGGAGTTCTTGCGTGAGGCTTTGCAAGATGGGAGCACCGATAGTGTTAATGCGACGGACATCGAAAACTCACAATGGTCAGTTTACAGTGAAGTTGAATGGTTTGCTTCAAAAGCTTTGGCCATCACAATGGGGTTGAGGCTCGATGACAATGAGCAATTCAATTCCCAGGTTAGTCCAAGAATCTATGCAGTATACAATGTCAATGACAATTGGGTTGTCAAAGCTGGAGTGTCTACAGGCTATCGAACTCCCGATTTGCGTGACATGGCATCAGGTTGGATACAAGAAAGTAGAGGAGGCGATATTTATGGCAACCCAAATCTAACACCCGAAACAACACAGAATACTGAAATAGCAGTTTACTATTCAAGTGATCGTGACCTTGAATACAGTATCACTGCGTTTCACAATGACTTTGAAGATAAAATTGCAGTTGCAAACTGTGAATTGGCAGAATGCTTAGACGATACTGATAGATTCAACATTAACATAGATAAAGCCATATCGTATGGTTCAGAGATAGCCGTTCGATGGTCTTGGGATAGGTTCTCCCTCAACGCTGCATATACTTTTACGCGCTCTGAACAGAAAACTAGGTTCAAATGCTTAGGTCTACCTCTAGTGCAGCAGCCAAAGCATCTCTTCACCATGAATTCTGCATATAAACTAGGTGGCGACTCTGAGTTGTGGTCGCGATGGACATTAAGAAGCAGAGAAACAGCATTAACTTCGGTGTCTTCACGCTCGATCTTGTCGCCTGGTGTAGGGTTGCTAGATTTGGGCTACAATACTAAATTAACACGCAATATAAAGTTGCAAACTGGCCTGTATAACGTGTTCGACAAAACGTTAAGATATGAAGAGTTTGGGTATGTTGAAGACGGGAGAAGACTGTGGCTAGGCCTGAATTGGACATTCTAAATTTGTGTCGTTCTATATCAATGATAACGTTAACAATGTGTGTTTTTACATCCCCATTTGTTGACGCAGTGGAAAGCATTGAGACGAAAATTCAACAAAATGTTGATAAGGGAATGGCTTATTCATCTTTGTTCCCAGGCTTGGCAGATTTGTGTGACGTATCACAGCCATTGCGAGATATGTCGAAGCGAAAGCGCAGGGATAATTCGCGCTCCGAATCTAAGGAAAAAGTGAATAGAAACAAAAGGCGTCAACAGCTAAAAGCGACGAAAGTCTTTAACAATTTGTATTATGTCGGCGCAGATAATGTTTCTAGTTGGGCCATAGATACGGGGGAGTCGATTGTTTTGGTCGATGCCCTCAATAACAATAGACAAGCACAACGCTATATTATTGATGGATTGAAATCACTAGGTCTCCAAGATAAACCGATTTCACACCTTATCATCACACATGGCCACGGAGATCATTATGGCGGGCAATCTTTAATTGACTCGACGTATTCCCCCATAGTAATCATGAGCGAAAAAGAATGGAATTGGCTTTCTAAGGGCGGCGATGGTTTTTCAAGTCCAAATTGGGGAGAGCGTCCTACTCGAGACAAAGGAACGGTACATGGCGAAAATATAACGGTCGGAAATACAACAATTACTTTCTTAGATACGCCAGGGCACACGCCGGGAACACTATCAATTCTATTTCCTGTTGTCGATGCAATGAACGTGAAACATACAGCGGTGTTATGGGGAGGAACAGGCCTAAACTATGGACCAAACGCGGCTCGAATACTTAGCTACGTTGAATCGACTAACAGGATGAAACGCATTGTTAAAGAAAATGACATCGACGTGTTTTTGTCCAATCACCCAAAACGTGATAATTCATATGAGAAGCTTATCAACTTGGATTTGAGTGAGCAAAACCCATTCATTATTGGCTCTGATAATGTAATGAAAATATTTTCGATGTTAAACCATTGCACCTATGCACAGTACTTGAAAGCCACAACCCTATCAAAGAAATCCCCCAACTGATGCAGTAGGGGGACAAACTTAATTGAGTTCTTTATCTACCCAAAACTTCGTACCTTTAACCGTTGCCTGAAGTGCAAGGCCACTTTCGGTCATAGTATAAACCGTTACATTGCCTATGTAGCCTTCGCCTTGCGCAGAGGCTCCTTTGTTTCCAGCCTTTGCTGCGGCGTCTGCGTTGCCACCTACGGTCCAACCGTTTTCAATAAAGTGGCGCATAGCCTGCTGCGTATGGAATACCATGACGATGCGATAATCCTTTGCGCCGAGTCCCAGGCCCACACCACCCTCAGCCATATTCATGTATGTTTTTGTGCCCGTATTATTGTTGTTCACAACTCCGTAACCTGTACCGGCGGCAAAGAAGATGACATTAATATTTGCATTGGTGAATACGGCGTAGCCCGCTGCGTCTCGCACTTGGGATTGAGTATCGGGTTTCTCAACATATAATCGACTTAGTGCATTAGCCTGCATATCTAATATTGCTTGTCGCTTTTCGGCGACAGTGCCGTCACCCATTGATGCACAGCCCACAAACATAAGCACTGACATCAAAACACCCATTTTTACTGCTCTTACGTGTAATTTCATGCGATTCTCCTTTAAATAACTTAGTTGCGCTTGCCACCGCAGAACCACAGCGTTTGTGCGTGAAGCAAACGAATCTTCATTTAATAAGATATACGCAAGAAGCATGCAAACATGCAAACTGGTCAAAAAGTATTCGATGATTGAGCACTACCACTCTATTTCAAGGTCGAGTGGTCTCGCTCGTTCGTGTTGGCCGACCATTTCTTCATAGGGGGTATTCTGTCGCAGCCACACCTGTTCGAACGGCTGGCGGTCAAAATGCTCGCGTATTTCGTTTAGACAATGGAAAGTCTTTGGCTGTGATTTGTTATCTCTTACAAGCGTGCGCGTTGCACCGTTTCCAGTCGACGCAAGGTAATTTCCACCTTCTAAAGATTCGATATACAAGTTCATGGTAGTGGCCTCATTGGTTAACCTACTACTTAATTTTTAGTGCATGTACTGGGAAACGATCATTAATTTTGTTTCACGCGTGGCTTGGAGAGTTAATGAAAGCTGAATTTCACATCCCGTGGCAATGTGCGCTAACTAGTCCACCATTTGTTTTTACAGATAATAATTCCTATATCAGATAAATGGTTAGCTAATTGTGTTTTGTCTTTTTCATTGAGAAACGAGCCTATTTCACACTTTGCATGGGGCGTCGTGAAAACGAGTTTTGGTATACGCCTGTTTTCTTTATCTTCAACAAAAAAAAGATACGTATGATGCCTTGTTAAAGTGAGCGCTGAACCTCTGGAACTGCTAATGGTTATTGATTCATTGTCAATCTGCACTTCTTCCCATTGATAAGTCGCTCTTGATACAAGGTACATGACCAATGCCAATGCAGACACTTCGACACCAGCGAAAGGCAAAATAAGCCATGCGCCAACGAGTGACCATGCCATGGCAATGGAGATGACAAAGCAGGTAAAAAAGATCATCAGCACTTTGGTTTGTTGCCAAGTCGCTGAACGGTTTGGAGACAACCTCACTGTCGTGTTTTCGTTAGACGCAGATACTTCTACCATAGACAATATACTTAGGTTTCTTTTAAAAATAGCTGACAAAATACCGCTGTGTCTGCACTTTGCGTTTACTTACTGATAGTCTTAAGCGCGTGACCTTATACGGACAATGGGTCGTAAATAGTTCGAAAAATAGAATATATGTCTAAAGAAGAGGACGGTCGTTGGTTAAATTTCTATCTTTTAAAGTCGTAATGATAGCGCTTTTTATAATTTGGACAGCTGTATGGCTTTTGCAGCCTGGTCCTTTCGATTTGGCCAGTGAGTTTGGGCTGTTTTCTCTTCTTGGCGTTATAGGGGCTATCTTTGCCAATTCCACAGGTGCTGGTGGTGGTGTAGTTTTTGTTCCGTTTTTCAATTATCTATCTTTCTCTCCTCAATCTATCGTTGCGACGAGTTTTGGTATTCAATGTTGCGGTATGACCGCAGGTGCTTTGACATGGTGGCGCTATTATCGAGTGCAGCATCAACAAGATGGCTACTGGAATGCGTTGCCAAGCACCTTGATGCTCACCGTGCCCGCTTCTCTATGCGGCATGTGGTTTGCCCAGTTTTCTGACCACGGAACCATGTTGCTACAACACGTATTAGGTGGTGCGAATAGTCTTCATACACTTTTTGGTGGATTTTCGGTTCTGCTTTCTCTCGCTATTTTTGCCTCTATTCCATTAATGAAGCGTCTACACTTTGAAAAAGATATTCGACGTGCGGATATCGTTGCACTTCCTTTTATCGCGTTTGCGGGTGGGGTGATAACAGCGTGGCTGTCTGTAGGTGTTGGCGAGATGGTAGCAGTCTATCTCATTATCCGCGGATTCAATGTAACGATGTCTATCGCAATTGCCGTGGTGTTATCAGCGTTTACGGTGTGGTCCGCTTTGCCATTCCATGCGCTTGTCACTCATAGTATTGTGTGGGAGGTGGTGCTTTTTGCTGGAATGGGCGCAGTTATTGGCGGGTTACTCGCTAAATATCTAGTACTCGCTTTTTCTGTGCAACGCTTAAAGTTATTTTTCGGTTTCTGGGTATTTGTACTTGGCGTTACAAGTTTACCCTTGTTTTAAAAAGCCAGAGTCAACGAGAGGCGAACAACGCCACTCTTAAAGGCAAAAAGAGTCCGTTATGAATAAAGCAACTTCCGTGCAATGTCGCTATAACCTAGTTCAACCTTCTTGGTCGGCTGATAGTGTGATCTATCAAATCAACACGCGTCAATTTTCTGAACAAGGCGATTTTGCAGGCGTGACCAAGCAGCTAGAACGGATAAAGGCATTGGGTGCGGATATTCTATGGCTTATGCCGATTCACCCCATTGGTGAGAAAAATCGGAAAGGTGAGTTAGGAAGCCCCTATGCAGTAAAAGATTACAAAGCAATTAACCCTGAGTTTGGTACATCAAAAGAACTGCATGCTCTCGTAAGCGAAGCACACAGACTATCGCTTAAGGTCATTATCGATTGGGTTCCCAATCACAGTGCTTGGGACAACGCTTTAGTAGAATCACACCCACACTGGTATGCCAAAGATTATAAAGGAGATTTCAGACCCTCTCCTTGGTGGGATTGGAGCGACATTATCGAGTTTGACTATAACCAGAGTGAGCTACGAGATTACATGATTTCGGCAATGAAGTACTGGGTCGAAACATTTGATATCGACGGTTTTCGTTGTGATGTGGCAGGTTACGTTCCCAATGACTTTTGGGAGCAAGCAAGGCAGGCGCTTGAGGCGGTGAAGCCCATGTTTATGCTAGCTGAATGGGAAAATAGAGATCTCCACGAGAAAGCGTTCAATATGACGTATGCGTGGAGTTGGAATGAAACGCTTCATGAACTCGCAGACGGACGATGCTCTTTAGACAGGCTGCGAAAGTATTACTCATGGAACGAGAGGAGCTGGCCAACTAACGCGTATCGCATGACATTTGTAAGTAATCATGACAAGAATGCATGGGATGGAACGCAAAGGGAGCAGTTTAAAGATGCGCTAGAAGCCTGCATTGTGCTGTCGGTTATTGGCGAAGGTATGCCCTTAATTCACAATGGCCAAGAAGCGGGTGAGACTAAGCGATTGGCTTTTTTCGAACGCGATCCTATCGAATGGCAGGCTCACCCGATTGGCGACCTTTACGCATCACTGATTACGCTAAAAAAATCCATGGCTGTATTAGGTAATGGTGAATATGGAGCGCGCATGATTCAAGTTCCAAATTCACAAATGAAGCGTATTTTTAGCTTTGTGCGTCACAATCGCGATGAAAAAGTCTTCGTTGTTATTAACTTTTCGAATGAGGCAGTGGAAGTCTCTTTTGAAGAGCCGCTCTTTCAAGGGCAATATACCAATTGGGCTTCTAGTGAGAAACTAGTGTTTTCACCCTCCACAACCAGAGTGCTAGCGCCTTGGCAGTTTGAGATATGGATATCGGGCGCCGTACTTTAATATTGCGAACTGTTTTCATAAAAATGTTCGCCAAGACGAGTCTTACTCACCTACTGTGATTGTAGTTTGTGTGTAGTATACTTGTAGTGAAAGAATGGCACAGCTGAGAGATTTAGAGAGTACTTACTTTGCATTTTCTACACAAAATTACTGAAAGTCGACGGAATTGGTGTTGGCTTTCTTTGTTTATTTTTATCTGTCTGATGACGCTATCTCGCGTTGAGGCTAAGCACGTTACACTTGCCGTAGGCCACGACCACGAAAAAATGCTTAGCGCGAATTACCCCATCTATCGCGCCAATTGGGAATTTGTAAATGAAAGCCTTAAGAGGCTTGGGTATAGCGTAAATGTGACCGTCGCACCATGGGCGAGAGCAAAAAATTTGGTACAAGCCGGTATCGCTGATGGGTTATTCTTGGCGGCAAATTTAGAGGGTAGGGAACAATGGGCTGCCTATTCGCATGTACTCGGTTACGGTATATTTGGCACTTTCTATAATACTAACTTTCCCGATGCCAATTCGATGATTGCCAGTATTCGACTTGGTAGCCACGATACGCTGTTGTCACACTACAAATCAGTTGATGTCTTTGAAGTCGCCACAGCGCAAGAGGGGTTGCGGTTGCTACATTTAGGGAAAGTTGACCGTATGATCATGTCTGAAAGCTATGGTGAGTATTTGTTAGATACCGAGCTGTCACATTATGATGGTTCGATTGAGTTTGATTTAAATACCATTGAACGGCGCACAGTACACATCGCGTTTGCTAAGCATCAAAAAAGCAGTCTAGACGCTCTGGAAATTGTCAATCGAGCAATTGAATTGGGATTCGAAGAAGGCCTGTATATCCCTGCAATGGAGCGAAACGGCGTGCCAGAACGCATGAGATATCACATTGAAGAAGACTAATGCCAAAAGTACCAATGCTGCGGTTTGTACTGGCAAAAATGTCATAACTTTCCCATACTCATACTTTTGACAACGTGCGAATACGATGGAAACGCGACTTCCTCTCTACAAAAAGCTACTAGTGATGTATCGAATTGAACCAGGTTGTCTCGGCCCGCAAGGGGCAGACTATGTGGAAGAGTTTTGTGAATACGCCAAGCGCCAACTTAAAGATCTTCATGGCCATTGCTTAAGATGGACTATTAAGCCTCGCTATGACAAATCTTTGCCTGAGCTCGAATTTCAAATAAAAAACGCGTTCTTGTCGCGCGATAACGCTGCCAAATATATGGACAGTTTTAATATCGATCTTGACGCTTTTGAAGAAGAATTAGACGAAGCGCTTGCTGATTTAGTCGACGCTTATTTTGAGAGGTAACAAGGGCCTACAAAACACTGTAAGCCCACATACTGATTTGTATCTACTTCAACAGATGCTAGTCGAGTGACGTTATTTTCTGGTATCCCTCTGACTCTAGTTCGTCATTTACACATTCTAAGACAAATGCCTTCATAGGCTTACCTTGTGTACCTTCACCTTCTGCAACTTCAGTACAATATTGCTGTAGTTCAGCAATAAGCTCAGCTGGCGCAGTTTCTGAGTCAGTTGCTGATACCGACAAAGCCATAACGCTACATCCAATTAGAAACACACTTCTCATAACAACCTCTACAATAAAGACAAGCACAGATACTTGGGGGCTGAATAGTGCGCTTACTTACCGTTATAACAAAGCGTATTTTTTGCTCCAGAAGACAAAATCTATTTATCACAGGGTAGCGAAGCGTGCATCATAAAATTGGTGTGTCAGCGCAAATACAAAAATCGCTATTGGGCATTCAAAGTGCTTTTTGGCATAATGCGCGCCCGATAGTCGAAAAAGAAACCAAAGCGCTTACATCATGCCAACAATCAATAATGTCTTCTCTTCAGATGGCTTGCTCGCCAATACCATTAAAGGGTTTGTACCTCGTGAAGCACAAACTGAAATGGCAAAATCGGTAAAGCATGCTATCGATAAAACCGGGAGTCTTATTGTTGAAGCGGGAACAGGAACAGGAAAAACGTTTGCTTATCTCGCGCCCGCATTGTTAAGCGACGGCAAAGCGATTGTTTCTACCGGAACAAAAAACCTTCAAGAGCAATTGTTTCACCGCGACCTACCATTGGTAAAAAAGCATTGGGGAGCAAACGTAAAACGGCGTTGCTCAAAGGGCGTGCTAACTATCTGTGTTTGCATCGTTTAGCGCAGCATGGCGGAAACTCAACACTGGTAGAGAAAGAAGTACTTGGTCAGTTGTCAGAAGTAAAGCGCTGGTCTAGCTCAACGAAAACGGGAGATATGGGAGAACTTAAAACGTTACCCGAAGATGCGCGCGTTCTGCCCTTGGTGACGTCAACGGTTGATAATTGCCTAGGACGAGATTGCCCAGATTACGAGGACTGTTATTTAGTCAAAGCCCGTCGAAAGGCGCTTGATGCCGATATTATTGTGGTGAATCATCATTTGTTTTTTGCTGATATGGCGCTTAAAGATACGGGGTTTGGTGAACTCATTCCCGAGGCTGATGCCATTATTTTTGATGAAGCACATCAAATTCCAGATATCGCCAGTGATTACTTTGGTGAGTCGTTATCTACGCGTCAAATACACGATATGGCGAAAGACATCACCCTCTTGTTTAGAACGGTGCTGAAAGACGCCGGACAGCTTGATAAAGCCGCCGATAAGTGCCGAATGATTGCATCAGACTTACGTTTACTTTTTCCTGATACACCAGAGCGCGGCAACTGGGCAGAAGCCCTTGATAGAGACGATATTAGATTGCACGTTGGAAAGTTAGCAGAAGCTTTGGGCGTTTTGCACGAAGTGTGCAAGCTGCACATTGGACGAGATAAAGATTTAGACAATATGTATGAGCGGGTTGTTGCAGCAAGAGAGCAGCTTGATGCGTTAAGCGACAATCAGCAAGACAATGTAAGCTTGTGGTATGAAACAACTCAGCGTCACCTCATTATGCATCTGACGCCATTATCCATTGCGGCTAAATTTAGGCGTTTTGTGTCGTCGCCTCCACGAGGGTGGATATTTACCTCTGCAACGCTGATGGTCAATGGTGGTTTTGAGCACTTTCAGCGGCGTATGGGATTAGAAGATGCACAGACATTAGGGCTTGATAGTCCTTTTAACTATCCTGAGCAAGCCATGCTATGCGTGCCTCGTTACTTGCCAGAGCCCAACAGTTTTAAGATGCGAGAAACGCTTTTGCACACGGCTAAACGTTTGATAAAAGCCAGCCGCGGACGCTGTTTCCTGTTATTTACTAGCCATGCGATGCTTCGTGAGATTGCTGAAAAACTTGCAGATGAAGTTGATAATCCGCTTTTGGTGCAAGGTACCACAACGAAACAGGCACTCCTCGATGCTTATCTTGCTGATGAAAAAGCCGTATTAATGGGCACTGGAGCATTTTGGGAGGGGGTTGATGTTCGCGGTAATGATTTAGTTTGTGTAATGATTGATAAATTACCGTTTGCTTCACCCGATGACCCCTTATTACAGGCGCGCATGGAAGATGTAAAGAAGCGAGGTGCGAACCCTTTTGGTGTAATTCAAATACCGCAGGCAGTTATTACACTTAAACAAGGAGCCGAGAGGGCTTATTCGGGATCCATCAGATAAAGGGGTTTTGGTTATTTGTGACAATAGACTGGTAACCAAACCTTATGCAAAGACGTTCATTGGTAGTTTACCCGATATGAAGCGCACTAGAAGCTTAGATGAGGTAGAGCAGTTTCTTGCTGCTATCGATGAAGATTAATCTGTAAGAGAAAATTATGAAAATTCTAGCTATTGATACCGCTACAGAAGCATGCTCAGTCGCGCTGTTACACGACGATATCATTACTTCTCGTTTTGAAGTGTGTCCTCAGCAGCACAGCCAACGCCTATTGCCAATGGTGGATGACGTACTTAAAGATGCTGATTTGACGTTATCTGAATTAGATCTTTTAGCATTTGGACGAGGACCAGGCAGCTTTACTGGCTATGTAAGGATTGCTACTGGTATGATTCAAGGGCTCTCACTAGGCACAGGTCTAAAAGTGGCTGGTGTTAGCACGCTAGAGGCAATGGCCCACGAAGTGGCCAGCTTGGGAGATGCTGAGAGCAGCATCGGTGTGACCAATAAATACATTGCTGTAGCGTCAGACGCACGTATGGATGAAGTGTATTTTGCTGTCTTTAAGCAATCTGAAAGCGACATTACCTTAGTCGTTGCCGAACAGGTGTGCCCACCGCACGATGCCGTGGAGCAGCTAAATGAGTTAGCAGGCCTGAATAAACAGAATGTTATCGCTGCGGGTACAGGCTGGAGCGCTTACGATGCACTTGGACAGTGGTTACAGCAATGTACAACGCAAGAGCAAGCTCAAGTGACTCTCCCCAATGCGCGATTTATGCTTGAGTTAGCACAACATGCGCACGAGAACGGTACTGTGACGGAGGCAACGTCCGTAGAGCCGGTTTATCTGCGCGATAAAGTGACATGGAAAAAGCTGCCCGGAAGAGAATAACGGGCAATGCCTACCAGCGCCATATTAGTGGCGCTGGTATAATTATTGCAGCTACGCTCGTTGTATGAATATCACGAACAACTTTTCAATACCTTCTACAGGCTCGGAACAAGGGCGTGTAAATAAGGTAAACAAAGACCCGCAACAGCAAGAAAAAGGTCAAGATCCGTCGTCAATCAAGGCGATGGTTGTTGCGCCTGATGAGCAAGGAGCGGATAACGCAAAAGCCTACCAACAGTTTATCAGGGAAGATGGTAATGCATATTCACAACAGGCTATTGCGTCATACACGAGTTTCGAAAAGCAGCAACAGCGCGAATCTATCCAATCAATGTTTGGTGTAGATATTTACGCATAAGACACGAGTTACTTTCTTACACCTTCTATACGAATTGAACAAATCGTATCTTTCGTTCTCTAATGGAGGTACAAAATGTTAAGTTTCCATTGTAAATTATGCATTTGTAATAGAACGTTAGTGGTTGTTGGCACGTATCAGTGCTAGTGTTATCTTTAGCTTTATTGTTTGTTGACCTCTGCTACTAACACGGTCAAAACAAGCATGTTCATTTTTCCAGGGATCGCCGAGGAGCAGTAAGATGTCTCGTTTCTTGTTGTTATTGTCAGTAGTGATTTTTTCAGGTTGTGCCATCGTGCCTGAAAGCATTGATGTTCCAGATGGAACTCAATTAGTGAGTTATTCTAAAGCTGTCACATCAGGTGCCAATGCCCAAGGGCAAAAAGCGCGATGGGGTGGTTTAATTGTTGGAGTGGAAAATAAACCCAATAAGACCTTGATTGAGTTAGCTCACTTTCCACTCAACCACTATGGCAAACCTAATTCAAATGGCGAAACCATCGGCCGATTTAAAGTACAGATTGACGGGTTCGTTGACCCTATCGTTTTCGAGGAAGGCAGAGAAGCGACTTTTCTAGGAGCCTTGACTACACCTACTGCGGGGATGGTGGGCGAGCAACCTTATATTTACCCGACCATCATTGCGGACGATTATCATATGTGGCGAAGACGCGATGTCTATGACGTTGATACCTTTGCCTTTAACAGTTTTTCAGGTTGGTATTCACCGTTTTGGGGGGCGTGGGACCTTTCTACCACCCATGGGGCTGGCGTAACTGGGGATGGGGTCACCCTGGCTTTAGTCGTACACGCGTTATTCGCTACCACAATGCGCCAAGTCGCTCACCCATGCCAAGTCGTTCACAAACCCGTATTACGCAAAGCAATGATGCGGGGCGTTCTGGTGAGCCTTCAAACCTGAAACGAAAATAATTCCAGCAGTAAAGGCGGCATGCATTTGCCGCCTTTTTCGTATAGACCTAAGCAGTAATTGTAATAAAGGCGGTTTCTGTTTGCCGCGAGGGAAAAGGATGCTTGAAAAAGAGTTTAGTGCTGGAGCACTGCAATTGGCAGCGCTTGATAACCAAGGAACAGGACCTGTTATAATTGGGCTTCACGGTTACTTGGATAACGCTGAAAGTTTAAGGCCTTTGGCGCCGTTCTTAACAGCGTTTCACTTTGTTGCTATTGATTTGGCTGGGCATGGGAAATCTCAACATCGTCCTGTTGGCGCGCAATATAATCAAGTTGATTTTCTACAAGATTTGTATGCGCTCATACAAGACAACGCTTGGGGGTCTGTAATTTTACTCGGCCATTCTTTGGGGGGCATTTTAGCCACGCAATTTGCGGCTGTGTTTCCAGAGGTAGTCAAGGCAGTGGTAAGCATAGATGCGTGTGGCCCGCTTACGTTAAAAGAGGACACGACATCCCAACAGATGCGCGACGCGATTATTAGCCGTCATGCAAAACGTCGCAACCAACTGCGCACCGTTGAGCTTGATGAGGCGGTTAAAGCTCGTTGTAAGGTATCTGATATTAACGCCGACGACGCACGAGCAATTTTGAGTCGCAACCTAACGCAGGACGCAGGTGGACATTGTTTTTGGTCGTCAGACCCAAGGCTAAGAACAAAGTCAACTTTACGCCTCACAGAGGCGCAAGCGGAAGATTTGATGCGTGCGATCACATGTCCCGTATTATTTATCGGTGCTTCCAAAAGTTTTAAAGCATTAGATAAGGTTTATCCGTCTAGAGAATCATGGTTTAAAAATGCACGATATGAACAATTCGTAGGCGGGCACCACATTCACATGGAAAATAGTGAGGATGTAGGGCTATTAATTCAGCAATTTGTTGAGCAATTGT
This sequence comes from Alteromonas gracilis, assembly GCF_036870955.2. Taxonomy (GTDB): domain Bacteria; phylum Pseudomonadota; class Gammaproteobacteria; order Enterobacterales; family Alteromonadaceae; genus Alteromonas; species Alteromonas gracilis_A. The sequence continues at coordinate 2,842,496 of NZ_CP145482.2, read as the reverse complement.
AAATTGTGGCGTTTATTTTTTTTACACATCCTATACTATTCGCAAGTTATCAGACCAGTTATATGTGTCGCGGCTCTGTTGCGGCCATAAAAGTAGTATAAGAATAAAGTAGAGGAGGTTTTGGTGGAAAAAACCTGGCTTAAGCATTACGACCCTCGCGTATCCGCAGAGATTGATGCAGATCGCTATGCGTCTGTTGTAGACATTTTCGAGCAGTCGGTCAAAAAATTTAAAGATAAAGAAGCCTTCATCAACATGGGGCATTCTATTTCATTTGAAGAGCTCGATACGTTGTCGGCACAGTTTGCGGCTTACCTGCAAGCTAGCGGATTGAAGCGCGGTGATGCCGTAGCTATCATGATGCCAAACCTTCTTCAGTATCCAGTGGCAATGTTTGGTATTCTAAGAGCGGGCATGGTGGTGGTTAATGTAAACCCACTGTACACGGCTCGCGAGCTCAAGCACCAGCTGAACGATGCTAATGCCAAAGCCATTGTCATCGTCGAAAACTTTGCCTGCACATTAGAAGAAGTTATCGCAGAAACAAACTTGCAAGAAGTGTTTCTCACTGCATTAGGTGACATGTTACCTGCACCAAAACGTTGGATCGTAAATGCGGTCGTTAAATACGTGAAGAAAATGGTGCCTGCGTTTAACTTGCCACAAACTACGTCGTTTACCGCTGCTGTAAAAAAAGGCCAGTCACTTCAATACACAAGACCAGAGATTTCAAATACCGATTTAGCATTTTTGCAATACACGGGCGGAACCACTGGCGTATCGAAGGGGGCAATGCTGACTCACCGTAACATGGTTGCCAACTTAGAGCAGGTGTCAGGTATCCTCGAAACTGTGATTGAAGAGGGCGAAGATTTTGTTGTCACAGCGCTACCGCTTTATCATATTTTCGCATTGCTAGCGAACTGCTTGATGTTCGTTAAGTACGGTTGTCGTAATCTTCTTATTACCAACCCACGTGATATGCTTAGCGTTTGTTAGTGAACTTGGGAAATATCCATTTACTATTTTGCCTGGAGTAAACACGTTGTTTAACGGGCTATTGAACACGCCAGGGTTCGACGAACTGGACTTTAGTAACTTTAAGTTTGGTCTCGGTGGCGGTATGGCTGTGCAACGTCCTGTTGCAGAAAAGTGGGAAAAGGTCACGGGTACTGTCTTACTAGAGGGCTATGGTTTAACAGAGTGTTCACCCGTAGTTGCTGTTAACCCACCTCAAATTGAAGCGTATAAAGGCGCGATTGGCATGCCTGTTCCATCAACTGACATCAAGCTATTAGACGATGACGGTAATCCAGTTGAAAAAGGCGAGCCTGGAGAAATGTGGGTGAAAGGCCCACAAGTAATGAAAGGGTACTTAAATCGTCCTGAAGCAACAGAGGAAGTACTTAAGGACGGGTGGTTAGCAACAGGTGACATCGCTACCATCGATGATGAAGGATACCTGTATATTGTTGACCGCAAAAAGGATATGATCCTGGTATCTGGCTTCAATGTTTTCCCTAATGAAATTGAAGAAGTGGCTGCAATGCATGAAAGTATTGTTGAAGCCGCGGCAGTCGGTGTACCTCACGAAGTAAGTGGTGAGGTTGTGAAACTATTCGTGGTTCGCAATAACGACGCGCTGACAGAGAAAGAAGTGATCGCGCATTGTCGTAATCACTTAACAGGTTATAAAGTACCTAAACAAGTTGTTTTCAAAGACGATTTACCTAAAACCAATGTAGGAAAAATTCTGCGTCGGGAGCTTAGAGACTAATTGAGAAGTTAGTTTTTGAAAGCTAAGCGTAAGCTTAGCTTTTTTATTACTGTGCAAGACTATGCAATATCAATTAATTACAACATTTGAACAATTAGAAAAAGTGTGTGTAGCGGCACAACGCCAAGAAGCGGTAGCCCTTGATACCGAGTTCGTCAGAACCCGCACTCTCACGCCACATTTGGGCTTGATCCAGTTATACGATGGTCATCAACTCGTTTTGATTGACCCGCTTGCCATTAACAATATGCAGCCATTTATTGCGCTGCTTGAAAACCAGTCTGTTGTGAAGGTCTTACATTCATGTTCAGAAGACCTAGAAACATTCCTCACGGCATTTGGTACCATACCCGCTCCTATTTTTGATACGCAGTTCGCAGCTAGTGTGCTTGGGAAAGGAGCGACACTTGGCTATGCCAAGCTTGTTGAAATGCTATGTGGTGTTGAGCTTGATAAAGGCGAGTCGCGCACAGACTGGCTAGCACGTCCGTTGCGCGAAGCACAACTTAGCTACGCAGCAAACGATGTGCTTTATTTGTTACCTTGCTATCAACAGTTAGCAAGCGAAATAAATGCAGTAGATAAAACTAAATGGGTGTTCGATGAGATAGCACTGCTGGCAGCAAAAAAACGCGCACAGATGCCCGAAGACTTTGCATACCTCCAGATTAAAAATAACTGGCGTCTAAATTCCGAGCAACTCACCGTGTTACAAGCGTTAGCTGCATGGCGTTTACATACTGCCAGGAAAAAAGACTTAGCCCTTAACTTTGTATTTAAAGAAGGGCACTTGTTTGAAGCGGCCCAGCGTTTATGCGATAGCAAGTCTGCGCTATCCCGAATTAATGGCATGAATCATCAATCTATTCGACGCTACGGCGATGCTATCGTGGCGATCATAGAAGAAGCGCGAACGAAATTTGCACAAACACCAGAAAAACTTAGGCTTCCCGTTGTACTTCGCTTAATTGACATTCCAAAATACAAAAAGACACTGGCCGAGCTAAAATTGCTTTCAGAGCGCATTGCCGATGAGAACGGTGTAAGTAGTGATGTGATAGCGTCGAAGAAGCAGTTAAATCAACTGTTAAAGTGGTATTGGTTTCCCGTTGACGAAACCCGTGTGCAGGGCTTAGCGCCAGACGTACTTTCAACGTGGCGAAAGTCATTGTTTTCCCCTCATGTGACAAAGCTACTGGGCGACATTCCACAGTAATGTGAGCTAGGTCTAACATTCCAACACAAGGCGAGACGCAATATGCTATGTGCGGTTTATAAAACCAGAAAAAAGGAAGGTATGTATTTATATGTACCGAAAAAAGGAGAGTTCGGTGACGTACCCGAGCCTCTAATGGCGCGATTTGGTACGCCTGAGCTTGTAACAATTATCGCGCTTGAAAAACGAGAGCGTTTAGGGCTTGTTGATAAGCAGAAGTTGATTGACGAACTTAACGACAAAGGTTTTTATCTACAAATGCCTCCAAAGGAAGACAACATGCTAGAGCAGCATCGTGAGTCTCTTGGTTTATCTAAGACCCCAGACAAAAAATTCTAAGTTGTATGTTTTACATTATCAGAAGTCGTCGACTAATAAGCCCAATGTACAAGAGCAAACGTCATATGCATCAGGCATTAAAGGCCTGCCGCGCTGTAATCATGTCTTTGCTTGTTGCTTTGCCTTTACCATCGCTTGCGCAAAATTCAGATGTGGAGACACTGGCTGCATTTGCTAGTTATGTCTCGACATTGAAAAGCGAAGCTGAGTCAAAAGGAATAAATGCAGAGGTTATTGAATCAGCGTTTGCCGACATTCAATTTAGGCCTACTGTAGTCAAATCTGACAAGAATCAACCTGAGCGAAAAATTACGCTTGATAGTTACTTGGAGACTCGTGTTCCAGATTGGAAGGTTAAGCAAGCGGTATCGCTTTACCAAGACAACAAGAGCTTACTAGATAAAATAGCGAAGCAATATGGTGTTCAGGCTCGCTTTATCGTAGCACTGTGGGGGAATGAGTCTAACTTTGGTAAAATTCAGGGTAACTACAGTGTGATATCCGCATTGGCTTCATTGGCCTTTGAAGGGCGAAGAGAGAAACTATTTAAGGACAATTTTTTTGCTGCGCTCAGAATTTTAGATGAAGGGCATGCAAATGTCAGTGCGTTCAAAGGTTCGTGGGCAGGCGCTATGGGACAAACCCAGTTCATGCCGTTATCGTTTTTGAATTATGCGGTCGACTACGATGGCGATGGTAAAAAAGATATTTGGAATACCAAAGCTGATGTGTTTGCTTCTATTGCAAACTACCTTTCTTCTGAGGGCTGGAGTGATGCAGGGACGTGGGGCAGACAAGTAAAGCTCACACAGCCTGTCCCTGTGTCAGGCCTCTCTAAAGCTAATATGAAGCCGCTTTCATTTTGGCATAATCATGGCGTGAAACGTTTTGATGGTCGTGATCTACCAAAGGTCGATGTTAAGGCATCGCTTATCATGCCTGACGGAGAGGAAGGGCGAATTTACCTCGTTTATGACAATTTTCATACGCTAATGAAGTGGAACCGTTCGTCGTACTTCGGGGTTTCGGTTGGCTATCTATCAGAACGCATTAAAAGAGGATACTAATGACTTATTACCATCAAAACGATAAAGGTCAAGACATAGGGCTTCCTGTAAACAAAGTTGTATGCGTTGGTAGAAACTACCTCGATCATATCAATGAAATGAACTCTACCGTTTCTGAAGCTCCACTGCTTTTCATGAAACCAAAAGCAGCAATGTGCAACATTGCCAACGCGGTAGCTATACCCACGACTATGGGGCCATGCCATAACGAACTTGAAGTATCAGTACTGCTAAATCGAGAACTCAAAAATGCCAATGAAGAAGAGGCTAAAAATGCTATTTGGGGAATTGGGCTTGGTCTTGATTTAACGCTTCGTGAAGCTCAAGCTGCTTTGAAGAAAGATGGTCAGCCGTGGGAGAGGGCAAAATCTTTCGACAACAGTGCGCCTTTGTCTCAATTTGTTCCAATCAGTGCGATTAACGACTTGGACGACCTGCATTTCACGTTAACGATTAACGGTGAAGTAAGGCAACAAGGTGACACTTCGTTAATGTTAAACAAAATTATTCCGTTAATAGCGCATATGTCGACTATATTTACGCTTGATGCTGGTGATGTGGTATTAACGGGGACGCCAAAAGGCGTAGGGCCTTTGCTTCCGGGTGATAACGTGTCTATTTCACTGCAAGGCCACTTTACACTAGATACAAAGGTCGTAGGGCAATGACAGACGCTTTTTGGGAAACTAAGTCATTAGAAGAGATGACTCAAAGCGAATGGGAGTCGCTGTGTGATGGATGTGCGAAATGCTGCCTACACAAATTTATCGATGATGAGAGTGCAGAAAACTATTCTCCGACCGATCATATAAAGGCTAATGAACAAATTCATTACACCAATGTCGTATGTTCGTATTTGAATACAAAAAAATGCGAATGCACTCAGTATGCAAGGCGCATTGAGCTTGTTCCTGATTGCGTGAAACTTACCAAGGACAACCTCAAGGATATATTCTTTATGCCCACCAGTTGCGCATATAGAAGGCTTTATGAGGGCAGGGGGCTGCCTTCATGGCATCCGTTACTGAATAAAGGAAAAAAGCATGCTATGCATGCTGCGGGTATGTCAGTGAGAAACAAAACGGTATTTGAAAGTGATGTCGACTTACACGACTTTGAAGATTATATCGCTATTTGGCCATTAGAAGACTTAGACTAAACGACATTCTTGTTGGCGAATTAGTTCTCAACAATGGCATACAGAAGGGCATCTCTGCCAAAAATGCGTTTGCGGCACAGCCCTTCTTTACTTCCTCCGATGCGTTCTGCCACGCGAATACTTGCTTTGTTATTTGGTTCCACATAGCACTCAAGGCGATGCAAATTCATTTGAGAAAAAGCGAGTTTTTTCAATGCTTCGCAAATGGCTGTCGCCAATCCTTTTCCACATGCATCAGGTCGCAACCAGTACCCCAAATTAGCGGTTAAATGAGTGTGGTTGATATAGTTGATGATCCCCATGCCTAAACACTTAGTGTCATGCATAAGAAGGTAAGTTAATCCATAACCCGTTTCACGCGCTTTTTCCATGCTTTCTATACACTGTTTTGCTAATGCTGGAGTGACAGGGCACGTTGATGCGCCAAACCAAGGTTTGACGTGATGGATAGATTGTTGACCAGCTTCACACAACGCATCGCAGTGTTTACTAGCGATGCGTTGAATGGTCACCGGGCCTTGTTCCGTGTGTATAGGCGGAAGCCTAGAGGGAAGGATAGATAAGTCGATCAAAAGGGTTTCTTATCTAACAGACGACTACAAAAAACAACGACGAAGACGATGAAGTATGCAGCGAAGATAAGCTGCATCCACTCAGCCATCCCCATAGATAAAAACTGCCAACTGTCTTCCATGCAATCGCCCTCGGCAGCAAATATTGCAGGTATCCATTCGTGTAGCTGAAGCCACGATGGGAAGTTTGGTACTATTTCACAGCTAGCAAAGAAGGGGTTGGCAGCGTTTAAGATGCCAATGTGCTCTTTTGCGATGAGAAAGCCCCATGCTGAAGAAACGGCCCAGCCAGCAAAACCTAACATGCGGGTTAGCCCATTGTTTTTTATAACTACAACAAGCGCAGACAATACGATGCCATACATAGCAGTACGCTGATATATGCACATAATGCATGGCTTTAGGCCCATTCCGTATTGAAAATACAATGCCGCTATTTCAAGTGCCAAAGATGTGGCAAAAAGCACAAGCCATGATGACTTGTGCTCAGCCCACTGACTAATAGAGTGAATTAATGCTCGCATAATTTAGTGACTTACTGCGCCTGATACCGCTTCTGCTGCGCTATGGTGATTTATGAGGTGCATCTCATACAACCATTGCGTAGCGTCTGCCAAGCCAATGTACGTAGCGGCAAGACCAACAATCGTAAGAACAATGGTGTAAGGCAAAGCCATTATGACCATTTTACCATAAGAAAGGCGAAGCAATGGCGCTATCGCAGAGGTAAGCAAGAATAAGAATGCCGCTTGTCCGTTAGGGGTTGCAACACTTGGCAAGTTAGTCCCTGTGTTGATAGCAACCGCAAGCATATCGTATTGATCGCGGGTAATTTGGCCTGCTTCCAGAGCTGCCGTAACCTCGGTAATGTATACTGAGCCCACAAATACGTTATCACTCACCATCGACAGAACACCATTGGCTAGATAGAACATAACCATTTGTGTTTCACCTTCAAACGACAACACCCAGTGTATAACTGGTTGGAACAAGCCTTGGTCAATAATAACTGCTACAACGCCGAAAAATACACAAAGCAGGGCAGTGAAAGGGAGGGCTTCTTCAAATGCTTTACCTAGCGCGTGTTCTTCAATAATACCGCTAGTCGATGTGGCAAGAACGATAACAGAGAGCCCGATAAGGCCTACTGACGCCATATGGGTAGCCAAACCAACAATTAGCCACACACCAATAAGTGCCTGTACAAGAAGCTTCGCTGATTCACGTTTGCTGCGACCTTTATCCATGTGGTCATTATATTCCACAAGTATTTGGCGAACCGCCGATGGCAACTGTGCGCCATATGAGAAGAGTTTGGTTTTTTCGAGTATAACAGTCGTAAGCAAACCACATACAAACACGGGGATGCTAACTGGTGCCATGCGAATAAAGAACTCTACGAAGTTCCAACCCGCTTTATCAGCAATAATAAGGTTCTGTGGTTCGCCTACCATAGTCATTACACCACCTAACGCAGTACCTACCGCTGAATGCATCATAAGGTTGCGTAAGAAGGCTCTAAAGTCTTCTAGGTCGTGACTCCCTAGTTCGTCATCGCTGGTATGGTCGTGGTCAGAGTGAAACTCTTTGCCCGAAGCCACTTTGTGATAGATTGAGTAAAAGCCCAGTCCCACGCTGATGATAACCGCCACAACGGTCAGCGCGTCTAAGAATGCAGACAAAAAAGCGGAAGCAAAAATGAAAGACAAAGAAAGGACGAGTTTATTTTGTACCTTGATGACGAGTTTGGTAAACAAGTACATCAGAAGGTCTTTCATGAAGTAGATACCCGCCACCATAAACACAAGTAGCAATAGCACTTCGAGGTTTACTTCTATCTCGTGCATCATATGACCTGGCGAGGTCATGCCGATGAACATGGCTTCAATCAAAAGCAACCCGCCCGGTTGCAATGGATAGCATTTTAATGCCATTGCAAGTGTAAAAATGAACTGAATTACAAGCGTCCAGCCTGCAATATACGGGTCCACCATAAAAAGAATGGGGTTAACAATGAGGAAGGCAATAATGGTTTTTTTGTACCAGTCGGGCGCATGTCCCAGGAAGTTCTTATAGATCGCCGCGATCATTGAGGTTTGCATGAGTTCCTGTTCCTTTTACAACAAAGCGTGCGTAGTTGCAGACTTTTATACTGTGTAGTTCCGAGTATTGCATACATAAACTGCTGGTTATCAGGGAAGTTTTCCCCGCTAGCGGTTTTGCTGCTGTCATTATAGACGGAATTTAAGCGTACATGATATTAACGTCTTGAGAAAGCAAATCACAGCCCCCACCATAGCAAAGTCACTGAATATTTATCGATTTTTGCTGATGTTTATTATTAATGACCAAAATGCAGTCGTTTTGGTTGATTAATAATCAAAAGCCATCCTTTTTCTAAGGAAATAGCATTTGGACATAGCCTTTTTTGCACGATTAGCAAGCGAAAAGTACTTATTGGTTACCAATAAGTGCCAGTAATGATGAAAGCTTTGCTGGACGTGGCATATTTCAGTGTGATAATAAATGAGCATCTGGTACAATCAGTTACAGAATAACAATAACGTGCAGGCGATTAGTTATGATTTATAAGGCTCAGAGTCCGGCTGGATTCGCCGAAGAATACATTGTTGAATCAATTTGGAGTGGACGATTCCCACCAGGCACTATTCTGCCTGCAGAGCGCGAGTTGTCTGAGCTAATCGGTGTGACAAGAACCACACTGAGAGAAGTGCTTCAGCGTTTAGCGCGCGACGGTTGGTTAACTATCCAACACGGCAAACCTACCAAGGTAAATAATTTTTGGGAAACGTGTGGTCTAAATATTCTAGAAACGCTAGCGCGTCTTGACCAAGAAGGCATTCCTGAGCTAGTAGACAACCTTTTAGCAGCTAGAACGAATTTGAGCGCCGTATTTATTCGAGGCGCAATTAGAAATAATCCGCAGGAATCGGCAGCAATTATTGCGCGCTACAAAGATGTTGAACAAGAAGGTTTGGCCTTTGCACAGTTTGATTATCAGATGTCACACGACTTGGCACTGGCTTCAAACAATAATGTTTTCGTCCTAATGATGAATGGCTTTAGAGGACTATATTCTCGCATTGGTGGATATTTCTTCGACCATCAACAAGCGCGAGATGTTGCAAACAAATACTATGCAGACCTTCTTGATGTTGCTGAGAAAGGCGAGTATGACCGTGTACCACTAGTGGTAAGAAAATACGGTATTGAGAGTGGTAAGGTATGGCAGGAAATCCGCCACGATATGCCAAAAGACTTGGTGGACTAAACCAGACCTCACATTCAGCCTGCAAAAAGCTAAAAAATACAGTTGAAAAGCGCCTCAGACGGCGCTTTTTTTATGGGGTTTTTATCACCCTCATATCTTGTAACACTTTTCACGCTTTTAAATTGGTCGCTATGGCGCTTTAGCCTAGACCCGATGATGTAATTCGATATACTCAAAAGGTAGGAAGAAAAATAACCTTTTACAATGGGAATAAGAATGAAATACATATGGATTGCACTAGCAGCAGGTGGCCTGTTATCAGGTTGTACTGCTGAAAAAGAGGTAGCAAACACCCCAATGGATAAAGCAGAGAGTGTAGCAGCAACGGTCACGTTAAATACTCAAACTCCCGCACCTGTTGCCAAGAAAGTACCGCATGATATGACGGCACACGGCGTTACGCGTACAGACAATTACTATTGGATGCGTGACGACTCAAGAACAGACAAAGATATACTCGCGCACTTGGAAAAAGAAAATGCGTATGTCGAAAGTGTACTTTCACCGCTGAAAGAGGCGCGCGAAACCCTATACAACGAGCTGGTTTCTCGTATTGAAAAGGACGACTCTACAGTTCCCGCTTTCTCTAACGGTTATTGGTATTACACGAGCTACTCAGGTGAAAACGAATACCCAATCTACTTGAGAAAGCAACAGTTAGACAGTGAGCCAGAGGTACTGCTGGACGCTAACGTAATGTCTGAAGGTCACGATTACTTTAGCATCGGCGATTATGAAGTAAGTAGTAACAACAACCTAATAGCTTATTCAGTAGATACATTGAGCCGCCGTATTTACACCATTAACGTAAAGAAGCTTAGTGACGGTAAAATGTTACCTGACGTACTAGAGGGCACATCAGGTCAAATTGTTTGGGCTAACGATAATTTACATTTGTTCTACGTTAAGAAAGACCCGCAAACGTTGTTGGGTTACCAAGTCTATCGACACAAGTTGGGCACGCAGCAAAGCGAAGATGTCCTAATGTTTGAAGAAACAGACCCAACGTTCTACACCTTCATTGGCAAAAGCAAAGACGACGAAGATATCTATATTTACCACAGTCATACAGACAAATCAGGCTTAACGCTAATTGATGCTAATAATCCAACAGCTGATACCAAAGTTTTTCTGCCTATTGAAGATGGCCAAGAGTACAGTGTTGCCAAATTAGGCGACACTTACTTTGTGCTTACCAATATTGATGCTAAGAACTTCAAGATCATGAAGGCGCCTGCTGATGCGACTGATGATGTATCTAAATGGGAAGAGATGGTTGCACACCGACCTGATGTGTTTATCCAAAGTATGGAAGTGATGAACAATCATTTGGTGGTAAAAGAAAAAGAAAACGGCATGCTGCGTTTAGTTGTTCATAATCTGACTACGGGCGAGCAAAAAGTAATACCAACTCAAGACCCAATTTATGGTGCTTATTTTACGGGTAACACGCAGCTAGATACCAATAAACTTCGCTTGTATTATAGCTCGCTAACAACACCTGCTTCAATTATCGACATCAATCTTGATACGTTTGAAACACAAGTAATGAAGCAAACCAAAGTATCTGACACTTTTTCTTCAGATATATATGCGTCTGAGCGTGTGATGATTGAAGCGCGAGATGGTGCACAGGTGCTTAGGTTTCTCTGGTCTATCGTAAAGATAAATTTAAAAAGGACGGTACTAACCCACTTTACCAATACGCTTATGGTTCTTACGGTGCCACCATAGAGCCAACATTTAGAAGTAGTTGGGTGTCGCTGCTGGACCGTGGTTTTGTGGTGGCCATAGCACATATTCGCGGTGGGCAAATGTTGGGCCGTGACTGGTATGAAGACGGTAAAATGCATCAGAAAGTAAATACTTTCTATGACTTTATTGATGTTACCAAAGGTCTTGTTGCCAAAAACTACGCCGATAAATCTCGTGTGTTTGCCATGGGCGGAAGCGCTGGAGGTCTGTTGATGGGTGCGATTGTTAACATGGCACCAGAGCTTTACAAAGGTGTGAGTGCGCACGTTCCCTTTGTTGATGTAGTGACAACCATGAGCGATGCGTCTATTCCACTTACAACAGGCGAATATACCGAGTGGGGCAACCCTGCCAATAAAGATGAATATGAGACCATGCTGGCGTATTCGCCATACGATCAGGTAGAAGCTAAAGCATACCCTCATATGCTTGTAACCACAGGTCTTCATGACTCGCAGGTGCAGTATTTTGAACCGATGAAATGGGTTGCGAAACTGCGAGAAATGAAAACTGACGACAACCTTCTTCTGTTCAAAACAGACATGGAAGCTGGTCATGGCGGCGCTTCTGGACGATTTAAGCGTTTTGAGTCTACCGCGCTTGAATATGCGTTTGTTATGCATTTAGCAGGTGTAGCGATATAAACATTGTGTTCATACCAACGCCGTAAATTGATACTGACTTTGGTGTATCAAGTCTATTAACAGCAAAGCCCGAAAATTATTTCGGGCTTTTTTGCTTTTTAGTATGCGCTTTCTAATTGTTGGGCGTAAATTGTACTCATGGTGTTGATAAGACACTTTCATTTAGCATTCATAGGAGCTGAAAATGACTACTACAGATACAATTAAAGGCAAAATCAACGAAGCTGAAGAAATGGCTCGTAAAATTTGGTTGGCAGGTCTTGGCGCTTATGGAAAAAGCGTAGAAGAGGCACAAGGCCGCTACGAAAAGCTTAGCGAAGAAGCGAGCAAAATGTTCGACGATTTGGTAAGCAAAGGTGAAACGCTAGAAGACGACGCACGCAGCAAATTCAAATCTACAACGAATGATGTAGAAAACCGTGTAGCTGATGTACGTAAGAAGCTAGGTCTAGATTCTGAGCCAGCTGACCAGCGTATTGAAGAGCTTTCAGCGAAAATTGATGCATTGACAGAAGCTGTAGCAAAACTAGCTGCAAGCAAGTAAATTGTCATAGCATAAGCTGCATACTGTAACACGTCACATGAATGTGTGACGTGTTCGGTCTAGAGCTTAGACGTGGTATAAAGCTATACACCTATCATTTCGCTCTAGATCGCTCCCTTAAAATCTCCTCACAAGGAGCTATCATGAGTAACAAAACGACACCTAGCGGCACCGAATCTGTTGAATCAGTGACAAACACATCACTGGCTAATCTTAATGGTTCTGCATCTTCATCATTAAAATCGTCTCCTCTATTTGGTTGGTTGTTTGCGGGTTCTGACTTATTGTCAGCGAAGCTGGACCAGGCGGCAGGAATGGTGAGCAAAAAGATTGATGATACCCATGAAACGATAATGTCGATGCAGGCGAAGGGGGCTGAAGTGGAAAGCGAGCTAAAACGTACGTTGAATCCATTCGCGCTGGTTGATTCGGCACAGAAACTTGTTACCGAAAATCCGCTTTTTAACGTACTTTCTGGAGGCCAGAAAAAGCAGCAGAAAGCTCAGCAGTTGGAAGCCTTGAATGCAAAGGTAGACTTACTTGTCGAGCAAGTTGCACTGTTAGCGGCAAAACAAGCCGCCGCTAAGGTTGAAAAATCTTCCGAAGCAAGCGCTAGTACTACGACATCGAAAGCTGCTGCGCCCAAGAAGCCTGCTGCCACACGACGTACAGCTGCTAAATCAACAGCTTCAAAATCGACACAAAGCAAAGCTGCGTCGTCAACAGCGAAAACAACGACAGCAAAAAGTAGCACAGCCAAAACCACGACTAAGCGCAAGACCTCAGCGTCAGCCACCGCTGGAAAAACAACAACTGCAAAGCGCTCAACGGCAACTACACCTAAATCGAGCAGTCCTGCCAAAAATAGCGGACAGATAGATGAAAGTAAAAATGAAGCCTAGGTCTTTAAGGGCGAATTGATATAAAAAAAGCAAACCTCGGTTTGCTTTTTATTTATTCTTAGCCCAAATATTTTGGTGATTCTTAAAACTAAAGAAGTCGTAGGGCTCCCAATAACTCGGCACAAGATCATCTAATGCATCCGGCGTGAAATCACTGGAAAGCCCACTCATTATTTCCATGAGTCGTTCCTTACCTATACGCATCAATTTTTTTCGATTTGCAGGAAAGTAAAGGTTTCGCGTTCTAGGCACTACTTCAGTACTTCCGCTCGATATATAGGTTAAGTTGCGTGTCACTACTTTACACAAAGGCTCGGCCGCCTTACTTGGGTTAAGACCGGTTACAATGGCGCACTCGTATTGATCTTTTTCTTGGTCGTTCTCATTAGTAGGAATAAAAGTAATGCCAAAGCCTTGTGGGAAATAGCCAACGATATCTAAAAAATCTTGTGCCAGGTTGGCGTTTAGGCTTCCTTTTTTCGCCAACTGCTCAATGAGCATATAGCCTTTCGGCAGGCTTAATCGACTGTAGTCGAGCTTTGTAGAAAACACGATTGAGGCATATATCTGAGGAATTTTGATGACTTCGCCAAGCCCCGTTTTGGACACAAACGCGTCTTTTACCAGTTGAAGAATAAAGGCATTAGCCTCGCGCTGAGTTTGTACAAACTTATCGCGTTCTAAGCGGTCATTTCCCACGTACTTGGGTATGCCTAAGCCGTCAGAAAGGTATTTAAGCGTAAAGTGAAAATTTAGCTTCAATAAATCTCGGCGTTGCGACTCTTCCAATAACCGAAATTCGTCCTTATCACCGTTCTCACCTTTTAATATAGTGATCGCAGCAGGACATTGAAGCCCGATATCTTGCAATAGAGAGGCGGTAACAAGAGGAATGCCCAACTCAGTTTTCCATTTCGCTCGCCAATATTTGTCGTTACTAAAGCGAGCAGACGCCTCACGATATTTTGATAAATACTTATGAGCAATGGTGTCGTGCTCGAGCAGCTTATCAACCAGCCTTAACGTGAGTACGGCTTTGTAAAGTGGCTTATATCGCTGGTGAATACGGGGCGACCTGCTACCAGCCCCAGGGGTTAGTAACATTAACGTGCCCAATAATTTGGCACTTAGGTGCTGTGTTTCTTGCCAGTTATCACCTTCACACAACTCAAACAATTTTTCACTGACTTGGTGAAGTCGCTCTAACCTAGCCAATCGCTCTTCTTCCAGCTTTTCGGTATTGTTTTTAATCTGCGCCGTCAGCTGCTCAGCCAGTACCTCTTTATTTTTTATGCCCTTAAGCTTTTCTAATTGAGTTTTGAGATCTTCAGTATGCTGTTCTAGTGACGGGGTTAGTGAGAAATAATGATTGGCATCCTCAAACAACGAGCCATAGCCTACCTCGTGGGGGTAGACCATATTGATCAGTTGCTTTACTTGTTGCGTGTAAATATTGTCGGGGTTTGTGCTCACCGTCGTCCTTACTAATTTAGCTGCGATGCCGTCAAGGTTGTACGGCAGGAATAGACAGAGAGTTTACTTGGAGAATTACCTGACAAGATGCCCCAATTCCACTGCCTCGCGTTTTTTCAATTGTGCTAAATGATACCTCAAATTCTCACTTATTTTGGTATTTCTTTTGATAACGTGAAGTTGAGGCCAAGAAGCTCTTTCTCCACTGGTAATAAGCTGCTGAATGCTGTCCAAGGTAGGATTAGAAAGCACTTGTGAAAGGTTCCTAATCTGACGTTTGGGGAGAATATTAATATTGCCCACGTACTGCTGATCAATAATAGACCGCACTTTATGAATCGCGAGTTTTGCGCTTTTATTTCCTATGAGTCTTTCTACGAAGTCGATGGCAAAAATGCTGTTTGATTTTGCGAGTTGGCCAATATGTCGGGCTGACATGTCCCATAAAGAATTGGGATCTATGCGACTAGACGATATAAACGGCACCGCCAAAGGGTTAGTTTGGCTAACAATACTGTGATTAACGCCGTAAAGCCTAGCTAAGCGCTCAAAGGGGAGGTCCGCCATAAGCGAACCATCGGCAAAGCGTCTGTTAGGGATATAGGGAACCACCTCACCGCTTTGGGTTTTCGCCCTTAATTGCACTGGGCTAAAAATAATAGGTACAGCACACGAGGCTCTGACTGCCTGTGTAATAATGGCGTTAGGTGATGTTTTTGCGTTTAAAAGCCTTGAGTGTTGATGCAAATCGGCTGGAGAAACGGTGATCGTGATGTGACGCCCAGTCTTCTTAAAGGCTTCTTCAAATGTGGTAAGGTCAAACAACTCGATCAGCGCATTTTCTAGCACCGAACTATCAAACAAGCTCTTCTTACCAAGGCCCGCAAAGCTACGCCAATGTTTGAACGTTTCGTAGATAAACTCGGCGCTCAACGATTCAAGCAATTCATCGTGATCGCGTGTACCCAACATACCGGCGATAATTGAACCAGCGCTTGCGCCTGATACTACCGTTGGAAGCAGGTTTTTCTCATTTAACGATTTAACGACGCCCGCGTGAAAAAATCCCAGCCCTGCGCCGCCTGACAGCATTAAACAGCTTCGACCGAATGCGTGGGCAGTTTCTTCAAAAAATGACAGCTTTTCGTAGAAATCGACATCGTTTTCATCAGCGTGATAAATTTGCTCAAGCGCGGTGATAACCTCGTCAATAAACTGTTCAATAAGATATTTGGTACCAATTTTACACTTGCTGAGCAGTACTGGGTTTGCAATGTTTCCCAAATTGCCGTGAAGGCCCTCGTGAAGAATCGACATTAGTGCATGGATGTCGCCTTTTCCGCGCGCAATCTGAAGGCGCTGGACGCGTTTTCGAATAAGCTTGTAGTCGTAGTCATCGCTGGCGTCTTTTGCTTTCCACTCTTCAGCACCAGACAAGGCATCGTGCGCCAAACAAGCGGCTTCATACTCATCACAACTCGTCGCATTTTCTATATCATGCTCGAGTTTTTTCAAACGTAAATCGAATACTGCCATGGCAACTACCTATTCAGTGTTAAAGACAAGCAACGTGTTTCAAGCACATCTGCCGCGTTTCACGTCCATGTCAACATGCTTCAGTGTAAGCGCGATTATTAGAATCTACTACCTAGAATGGCGCTATTTATCTTTGTGTTATCTGTGCTCTATCATTATGACGTTTTAACTGCACATTCGCTTGTTTTCAATCAACAATTAGCACTAAATTCAACTTTTACATTGACCAATTCCTATGCACTCAGTAGCCTGAGAAAGAAAATAATAAATCGGACCACTTGCTCGCAGTATGGAATGGAATTTTGAAACGCTTACTCTGCTATCTATCCCGCTGATAAGCGCTATAGTAGGCTGGCTGACAAATTACTTAGCGGTAAAAATGATGTTTTACCCTATAGAGTTTGTCGGCATTAAACCTATATTTGGATGGCAGGGGCTTATACTAGCCAAACGCCGCCAAATGGCAGAGATTGAAGTTGAATTGGTGTTGGGTAAGTTACTAAGCGTTGAAGAATTAGCTCAGCGCCTGGACCCTGATGAGCTCACTAAGGCAATGGAGCGTCGCTTAAGCCAAGTGATACGAAAAGTCGTTAATAACGTGATGGCTGAGTCAGCCCCTCAGTTGTGGGCAGCGCTGCCCGTGCAAGGCAAAAACTTGGTATACCAGCGAATTGAAAACGACATTCCTAATGTGGTTCACAAAATGGTGGACGACTTTCAGCATAATGTGTCTGAAATTTTGGACATTAAAGAACTTGTTGTTGAACAGCTCGTTAACTCACCAGAGCTGATCAATGAAATCTTTCTGACAGCAGGCAGTAAAGAATTTCCGTTTATCGTTCGCTCGGGTTTTTATTTTGGCTTTCTGTTTGGTTTGCCAACCATGTTGTTGTGGTATTTCTATCAGGCCTGGTGGATATTGCCGTTAGGCGGGCTTCTGGTGGGGTACGCGACCAATTGGATAGCCATCAAAATTATCTTTGAGCCGAAGCGTCCTAGAAAGCTCGGCCCTATGACCATACAAGGTATGTTTCTCAAACGGCAAAAGGAAGTGTCTGAGGTTTATTCATCAATTATTGAAGAAAAGCTGATAACCCCTAAAAACATCACTAATATTATTTTACACGGCTCTGGTTCAGCACAACTGCTTGAGCTTATTGAGCTGCATGTCAATGACGCCATCGAGCGTTACGTTGCCATAGCGCAGCCGTATTTTGCCCTTGGGGTAGGGTCGGAAAATTACCATAAAATGAAAGCATTAGCTGTGCAGCAAATCTTTGATAATTCAGACAAGTATCTTATGTATGCGTTTGACTATGCCAATGGTGCTTTGCACGTAGGTCAAGACTTGAGTGAACGTATGCAGGCCCTTTCTGCTGAAGAGTTTGAAGGCGTATTGCGCCCAGCGTACCAACAAGATGAGTGGAAGCTCATTGTAACAGGTGCAATATTAGGCATGGTTGCAGGCTTTGCGCAGCTGTACTTTGTTTTTATGTGATAGTTAGTAATCGAGCATCCAAACGAGATAAATTAGCGGTACGATTGGGTGAGTAAACACAGATAGAATTACCTCTGTTGAGGTGCAATAGGTGTTGAATTTGTATTTATGAAAACCGCACAAAGGATTTTATTGGCGGCGCTTACCCTGTTTAACGAGCATGGTGAGAATACCGTAACGAGCGTTGATATTGCTGTTGAGCTGGACATCAGTCCGGGCAATTTATATTACCACTTTAAGGGCAAGGACAGCCTAGTGACGGCACTGATGAAAATGCATGAACAGCAAATGCAGAAGCTGCTTGTGAAAGACAAGCTCGATACCTTGCACGCTGAAGATATTATGTATTATCTGTATTTGCTGGTGGATAGTATTCATGTGTTTAGGTTTTTTTATCGCAGCCCTGCTGACCTTGTTGAAAAGTATCCGACTATCTTGCGAGCACACAAGAATATACTGTCTAGCCTGCGTACACAGCTTAATTTTCTCTTTGATTCATTGAGTGAACGAAACGTGTTGTTGGCAAACAAGTCCGACAGTACGCTACTTGTAGACTTGGTTGCTCTTATCATCACGCAATCTTGCCAATTTGATGAGCTTAGCAGTCATCTTGATGACACCTTACAGAAGTATCACGCTCTGTCATTTATGATGGTAGCCATTTTGCCAAGGTTAGCGTTAAGTGACGATGAAAAGCTGAAGTTGGAGCAAACGCTCAACTCGCACGATTTTGTAAAAGATTTCAAAACCCAGTCGCCACTCGACTTTGCTTAAAGGAATAATGATGGCAAAAACGCTCAGTTTCTTAGATAAGTCTTTTTGGATAACCGAGTCTGACGAGAATCCAAAACACGTTGCATGTTTGCAGCTACTCGCCATGCCAAAAGGGGCCAAAAGCACTGAATACGTACCTGAACTCTTTCAGGAGATTCGCGGGTTTGCACGAGCAACATCGCCGTTTAATTGTGACATTAAAACCGTACTTGGTTACCCAGTTGGCTTCTCGCCAGTAAAAAAGCTCAACATGGATTACCATGTGCAAATTCACAAAGTAGCTGATGTGACAAACCGCGAAGTACTGGATGCTTTCGTTGCACGATTGCATGCCTCACGTCTTGACCCTGACAAGCCGCTCTGGCAATACCACTTTATCTTCGACGAAAGCAGCGACACATTTGCCATTTATGCGCGGGTTCATCACATGTATGGCGATGGTGCGACTTTGGTGCGATGGTTTCAATCAGGCTATGTGCCACACTCTCATGACACCAAATTTACTCCTGTGTGGGCCGTTAAACGCCTAAGACATAAAAAGCGAGACCCAATCAGTTTCTATAAACGTTTGGTGGGCGTGGGATATGCGCTAAAAACCGTGCTTGATTTGTGTATTATCTTTTTGCGCATATTCATGAAACTTCTAAGAGTTAACCCACACTATATGCCTATACCCTTTACCAGCACGAAAACGGTGCTTACGGGTCAAGTTAAAGCGGGCAGGGCGGTCGCCACTATGGACTTAGACTTTACACGCGTAAAACAGTTAGCCCGCCGTACGCGCTCTACTGCCAATGAGGTGCTACTTTGTGCGTTTGATATTGGCGTGCACAAGCTATTACAAGACCATGGCCAGGTGTTTAAAAAAGCCCTTTTTACCAACATGCCCATTAACTTAAGAAAACCTGGCGAGAAAACCACAGGCAATAAAATTGCCATTGTGCCCGTGCAGTTGGCCCATGGCGAAACCGACCCGTATCTGCGCCTTCGACAAATTGTGGTTAATCACCGGATTGTGAAACACGCAGCGCAACACGCAAGACCTGCCGCGTTTAGTGGCTATACTATCGCCATTCAGTCATTAGCCCTTGTATTTGAGTGGCTTAGGCTCTCAAGTGTGGTTAAACCCATCGCCAACATTCTAATATCTAATGTACCAGGCCCTAAAGATACCCGTTACTTAAAAGATGCAGAGTTACTTGCGTGTTATCCCATATCAACGATGACGCCCGGAGGCGGCGTAAACATTACCCTCATGACCTATGCTGGCACGGCTAACGTAGGTCTGGTGTGTTGTAACAAGAACATTGAGTCTTTACAGCCTCTTGCAAAATACGTTAGCGAAGCATTCGATATGCTTGAAGCCAGTGTTGATGATCCTCGATTGAACATAGAGGACATTGGTGAACAAGTAGAGGTAATGCCAGTGTCTATTGTGAGTGATCATTAAGGTAAAAACGAAGCACGTTATCTTCAACGCGCACGTTTTTACCCAGGCGAGCAAACAAGACTTCTCGCCATTGGGTATCGCGCATACGGTGGCTTAAATCGTCTTGAGTGAGTTGTCGTGTAATGGCGTTATCTATTTGTGGTTTGTGATAATCAAGAATAGCTTGCTTTGACCCTGAAAGATAAAGCTTCAAATACTCTGATGCCATATCTGATGTGCCTGCCGTAAACAAAGAAAGGGCAGAGCGCAAAGGTTTGCCCAACAGCGAGTTTAAGCTTTTTGGAAAAAACTTAGATAACAGAAATTGCGTATCACGAATAAACGCATAGTCGTCGTTAATCAACGTGAGCGTGTCGGTGGCTAAATTGGTTAGGTACAGGGTTTCGGCATTAGCGTCGTAGTGCGGAGTTGCACTCAATGCAAATACGATGTGGGCGCGATAAATAGTGCTTGCAGCCACTTCAATATGAACGGCAGCTAAGCATTGCAACCCAACGCGATTGGCGGCGTTATCCAGAGTCACTTTGCCTTCAAGCACATTTACTGTTCCCACGCCAACTGGGATATCGAAAGTGAATTGGTAAGGAAAGGCATCTTCGATCAGTGCTTGAAGCTCTGCTTGGGTAAAGTCGTCGTGATTGAGTTTTCCAAATTTTACCAGCCATGTGGCGATGAAGAGTGTTATGCGGTCTTTAAGCGTTAATTGCGTTGTTATCATAGTTATTTTGACCGCTGTCCGTCACTAGGTTGTACATAAGATGGTAAGTTGAAACGTTACCAATATGCTCGATAAGAGCACATATACTTAACAGTTCATTTTTTTGAACGTATAGCTTCTAAATTACCAAGATTATTAGATTTTTTAAAACTTACAATATAAAACTTTTCTCGCTGTAGTGTTATTTGGTAATCTGGTCGTACCACAACATTTTATTAACAAGTTGATGCCCTAAGTATATCACTACTATTTAGTGGCAAGGAGTAAGCGTAATGAGTGAAGTACTAAATAAATACGATTACATCATCGTCGGCGGCGGCTCAGCTGGCGCAGTACTTGCCACGCGACTATCTGAAAATCCAGCGTTAGATATTCTGCTTCTAGAGGCTGGTTCAAAAGACACCAACCCGTTTATTCATATCCCCTTTGGCCTATCATTGTTGAGCCGCTTTGAAGGTATTGGGTGGGGTTATCATACCGCACCACAAAAAGAGATGTATGACCGCGAGCTGTTCTGGCCGCGTGGGAAAACACTTGGCGGTAGTAGTTCCGTAAACGCTATGTGCTACATACGGGGACAAAAAGAAGACTATGACCGGTGGGCAAATGAAGAAGGGGCTACGGGATGGTCATTTGATGAAGTCCTGCCTTACTTTAAGCGTGCTGAAAATTTCGAAGAAGGCGCTGATGAATATCATGGTACAGGTGGCCCGTTAAACGTCAGTAAATTACGCCATACCAGTGTGCTGTCAGATGCCTTTGTCAATTCAGCATCGTTTGCAGGGTACCGACAACTTGATGATTTTAATAGAGATGACAGGGAAGGACTTGGCTATTACCACGTAACTCAGGTTAACGGTCAACGCTGTTCAACGGCAAAAGGGTATTTGACCCAAGCTAAACATCGCAACAACTTGACGGTACTTACTAAGGTTGCAGCTGAAAAAGTTCTGCTAAAAGAAGGTAGGGCAATTGGTGTTCAGGTTAGAGAAAAAGGCGCTGTTAATCGCTATTTTGCCAAAAGCGAAGTGATATTGTGCGGAGGCGCTATCAATTCACCGCAACTATTAATGCTGTCTGGTATTGGTCCACGTGCCGAATTAGAAGAAAAGGGGATCTTTGTACAACAAGATTTGCCGGGCGTAGGCCAAAACTTACAAGACCATCTAGACGCCATTGTCCAATACACCTGTAAAGCCCGCGAAGGGTATGCAGTTGCAGCGGGTGCACTACCGTCTTACGTTAAGGCTACGGCTGATTATGCGTTTAAGCGTAAAGGTATATTCTCTTCAAACATTGCCGAGTCTGGCGGATTTGTGAGTTCTAGTCTTGCAACACAGGGACCAGATATTCAGTTCCATTTCTTGCCCGCTATTTTAAACGACCACGGGCGACAACTGGCATTTGGTTATGGATACGGGTTACATGTGTGCTGTTTATATCCTAAAAGTCGGGGCACAATTTCACTGCAGAGTAACCATCCTGCTGACCAAGCCTTAATTGACCCTAATTATCTCTCTGCTGAAGAAGATCAGCAGGTAATGATTGAAGGTGTGAGAATTGCCCGAAAGTTACTCTCAGCGCCAGATTTTGAGAAATTTGGTGGCAGTGAACTCTATCCGGGTGAAGACGCGCAAACCGATGAGGAAATCCTCGACTTCTTGCGTGAGCGCGCAGAAACGATTTATCACCCCATAGGCACTTGCAAAATGGGGAGCATTGATGACCCGATGGCGGTTGTGGACAATCAATTAAATGTGCGAGGCATAAAAGGGCTTCGTGTAGTCGATGCCTCGGTGATGCCAAGTTTAATTGGCGGTAATACCAATGCGCCTACCATCATGATTGCAGAGCGCGCCGCTGAATTTATAAAAGCGGCCCACGAAGGGCAACCAATTCCTATCGCAAGCTAAGGTGTGATAAGTTCACTGCGAAAAGCGCTAGGGTTTTTGCATAAACAGATCGGCGGCACAGTCACACATTTCCTCAATGTGACTGTTGTCGGCGTATATCCCATCTATAAGAAGTCGTGCAATACCATGTAGTGTGCCCCATGTGACCTGGGCCAATCGCAAGGCATCTTTGTTATCTGGCAACAAGCCTTTTTCTTGCCAGTAGCGCGTCATGGTGACCTGGAATTGAAAGCACGGAAAAGCCACCTCTTTTAAATCATCTGTCGCAGCGTTGTTGCGCCAGATGGTGCGACCAAACATCAATTCGTACATTTCAGGGTTATCTGCCGCATACCCGACATATTCGTGTACAAACTCTCTAAAACGCGCCTGTGGTGTTTTGTCTTCTTGTTCAAAAATACGTTTTGCAGCGTTATGCCAATCACTAAAGCCTTTAGCGGCTATTGCGCTTAGCAAAGCACTTTTGTCTTTAAAGTGATGATAAGGCGCTGTGCGTGAAACGCCTGCATCTTCAGCAAGCTTTCTTAATGAAAGACTGTCTACGCCTTGGTGTGCAAGGCGCTTTGCTGCAACCTCTAGTAGGGTGCTGCGCAAATCACCGTGGTGATAAGTTTGTACTGCTGATGCCATAAGTAAACACGAATTCCGAAAACATTGACTACACTATTGAGTCCACAGGCAGTGTTGAGACTACCCTAGGTGCACGGACAATGCCTTTTAAAAAGCACAAGGTCAATACACCGCAGTCCTATACCTTACTTTTTATCTTGACACTGTCAACATAGCCTTTTATCTTGACGCTGTCTAGTTTGCAAAATTGTTAATAGGAATTCGCCATGGAGACAGCGCAAACCATGAATTACTCTACGTTAGAGATTAAAACCGAAGATCATATTGCCCATATTGTGTTAAACCGCCCAGATGCGATGAACAGTATGACCCCTGCTTTTTGGACCGAATTACCGGCTGCGGTGCGTGCCATTGACGAAGCCGCCGAGGCAAGAGTTATTGTGATTTCCTCTACAGGAAAGCATTTCTCAGCGGGTATGGATTTATCTGTCTTCTTGAATATGAAAGAGGATTTTAAAGGCGACCCTTCACGTCGCGCAGAACGAATGCGCCGTATGGTCATGCTGCTTCAAGATAGTTTTACTGCCATAGAACAAGCCCGTATGCCCGTTATCGGTGCTGTGCAAGGTGGTGCAATTGGCGGTGCGGTAGATTTGCTGAGCGCTTGCGATATGCGCTACTGCACTAACGATGCGTTCTTTACAATCAAAGAGACTCAGCTTGGTATGACCGCGGATGTAGGGACATTACAACGCCTTCCAAAGCTTATTCCCATCGGCATCGTAAAAGAATTAGCGTACACCGGGCGCAACTTTGGTGCTCAGGAAGCGCAGCAACTGGGTTTTGTTAATCGCGTCTTTGACGACCAAGCCAGCATGCTTGAAGAAGTCATGACCATTGCTAAGCAAATTGCGGGCAATTCGCCACTCGCCGTATCGGGTACCAAAACCATGATTAACTATGCGGTTGAGCACACCGTGGCAGAAAGTCTCAATTACATGGCGACATGGCAAGCGGGCATGTTTCAAATGGAAGACGTATTTAAGGCCATGGAAGCACAAAAGACAAAAGTGCTACCCGATTACCCACCGCTACATGGCGCGGTAAAGAAAATGAATTCATAACAATAAAAATTGACGTCGTCGCGTTAAAGCGACATCACATTTAAAAATACAACGTTATAAAATTATCAGGTATTTCTCATGAACCAGACCGTTACTGACCACTCTGTTTATCCGCATTTATTTCGTCCACTCGATCTTGGTTTTACGACGCTTAAAAATCGCGTGTTAATGGGCTCTATGCACACAGGCTTAGAAGAATTGCCAGACGGCCATAAGCGAATGGCGGCATTCTATGGTGAACGTGCCAGAGGTGGTGTTGGCCTTATCGTTACCGGTGGTATCGGCCCAAATGAAGAGGGCGCTACGCATCCTTCTACATTTCGATTAGATACTGACGAAGCAGTAAAAAACCACAAAGAAGTGACCGATGCCGTGCATATTGCTGGCGGCAAAATTTGCATGCAAATACTGCATACCGGTCGTTATGCGTACAGCCCAAAACTGGTTGCACCATCAGCAGTGCAGGCGCCTATAAATCCATTTAAGCCTAAAGCACTTGAAGCGGACGAGATTGAAAAGCAAATAAAAGATTTCATTACTGCAGCGACTCAAGCGCAGCGCGCGTATTACGACGGCGTTGAGATCATGGGCTCAGAAGGGTACTTCCTAAACCAGTTTATTGCTAAGCGCACCAACCACCGTGATGACCAATGGGGTGGCGAATATGAAAACCGTATTCGACTGCCTATCGAAGTGGTTCGCCGTGTGCGCGAAGCGGTAGGTAAAAACTTTATCATTATTTATCGTCTATCAATGCTGGACTTGGTAGAAGGTGGCTCAACGTATGAAGAAGTGGTTCAGTTAGGTAAAGAGATTGAGCAAGCTGGCGCAACTATTATCAACACGGGTATTGGTTGGCATGAAGCGCGAATTCCTACCATCGCGACCAAGGTACCTCGCGCGGCCTTTACATGGGTAACGGCGAAATTCAGAGAAGCACTGTCCATCCCTGTAATTACATCAAATCGTATCAACACGCCAGAGGTAGCTGAAGAAGTACTCGCCCGTGGTGACGCTGATATGGTTTCGATGGCGCGTCCTTTCTTAGCAGATCCAGAGTTTGTGCGCAAAGCGCAGCAAAATAAAGCAGACGAAATTAACACGTGTATCGGCTGCAACCAAGCCTGCTTAGACCACGTATTTAACGGCAAAATGACAAGCTGTTTGGTTAATCCGCGCGCCTGTCATGAGTTAGAAATTAACGTGAAGCCTGCCGAAACGAAAAAGCGTGTCGCGGTTGTCGGTGCAGGACCTGCTGGACTAGCTGCAGCGGTGACATCAGCTCAGCGAGGCCATGACGTTGTCGTTTACGATGCTGCGAGTGAAATTGGTGGCCAATTTAATGTGGCTAAACAAATTCCAGGTAAAGAAGAGTTTTATGAGACTTTGCGTTATTTTGCCCGTCAGATAGAGCTTCACAAAAATATTACGCTTAAACTTAATACCTATGTCGATGCCGCTGCGCTAAATGATGAAGGGTTTGACGAGGTTATGGTTGCAACAGGCATCAAACCGCGTACGCCTGCTATCGAAGGTATCGAGCACGAAAAAGTACTGACTTACCTTGATGTATTAAAAGACAAAAAGCCGGTAGGCAATAAAGTAGCTATTATTGGCGCAGGCGGCATTGGGTTTGATACAGCTGAGTATTTATCTCATGGAAAAGAAACGCCAAGCCAAGATATTCCTGCGTTTATGAAAGAGTGGGGTATTGATATGACATTCTCTGCTCGTGCGGGAATTGAAGGTGTTAAACCTCAGCCAGAACCATCGCCACGAGAGATTTTCTTATTACAGCGTAAATCATCAAAAGTAGGCGCTGGGCTTGGTAAGACAACCGGATGGGCGCACCGCGCAGGGTTATTGGCGAAAGGCGTTACTATGATCCCAGGCGTGTCGTACGACAAGATTGATGATGAAGGCTTACATATTACGGTAGAGGGCAATAGCCAAGTGTTACCCGTAGACAACATCATCATTTGTGCGGGTCAAGAACCAATGCGAGACATTGTTGAAGGCCTTAACATGCCATACCACTTGATAGGCGGGGCTGACGAAGCATTAGAGCTTGATGCCAAGCGCGCTATCGATCAGGGCACGCGAGTATGTGCTGAAGTTTAGCGTGTAAAGTAATCTAAAAAGTACAAAGGTAATAAGCGCTTCGTTATGAAGCGCTTTTTTATCGTTTGGAAAGCCAAAGCTCGCTAGATTGTGGCTTGATGGAAAAGTCGAATTCACCCAATACATTCATACCCAGTAAACCATCGGTGTCAGGCAATGCCGCTTCTGGTAAAACGATGGCTGAAACGTTTTCAAATTCATAACCTGCAAAGTAAAAGCGCGGTATTTGCACTAAGGGGGCTTCAATGGTGCCTGATGCCGTACCAACATTAAAATTACCTAGAAAGGTAAGCCTGCGCGCACGGCCTAGTCGCGCGTACAACCTCGACGAAATTGCGGTTGTCGTGGCGCCTGTATCTAAAATCATCACCGCTTTCTGATTCAGTGCTTTTGCCTGAATACGGTATTGGTCACCTACGCGAGTGAGTGCAATGCGTTTTTCACTACCTTGCATGGATGGCGATTTAAAAGGTGATGGTTGTTCAGGCTCTTCATTGTTTGTGGCATAGGCTAAATCTCGAATGGCCTCTGCTTGAACGTCTAAGCTAGGTAACGCAGCAAGTGCGTCTTCCATCAGCGTAAGTTTTTGTTGATGAGCGTAAGCCTCGGCCAAATTGAGTGCAAAAAGACGGACATCAGGCAGTCGTTGAAACAAAGGCTCATTGAGCATGGCTACAAGCTCCCACTGGGCTTCTTTACTTAACTGCGCTTGGGCTTGTTGGTACATCTGTGTCACTTTTGCTCTTATGTCTTCTTGAGCTTCAAGTGAAAGGGGAAGTTCCAGTAGGTCGTAGTAGTGAACCAGTGCTGTCGGTAGCGGTTTGGTGAGCTTGATAAGCTCAGCTTCCATTAACAATAGCGATTCGTCAAAGGGGGAGGCTTTTAGCTGTTCTGTTAGGTATTGAGACAACTGTTCGTAGTCGCCGTCATTAAGCAGCGTTTGCATCCATTGCTTTTCATTCACTTGTCTTGTCGTTGTGGCTACGTCTGTTTGCCAACTCGTTTCACCACTATTGTTGTTTACTTCACGAGGTATCAGCGAAGCGGTGCTATTCTCTGTATTTTTTGAAGTAGGTAAACGCGAGAGACTGTCACTTTGATTTAATGCAAACCATAAGTAAACGTTGAGCCCTAGTGATAACACTAAAAGACCGATAAGTAGCACTGCCAGCGCGGCCCTCATTGAGGCTGCTCCACATAAATACACGCTTTGCCGTAAGCCTCGGTAAATTGCGCAGGCATACGCTTGGGGGCGCCTGTATCTAAACTTACACATACAAATGTGGTAACCGCGTCAAACACCGTTTTCATACGCTTGGGGCAAATAAATTGAAACTGTCGTTTAAGGGTTAGTTTTGAATCACAGTGCACAATCCACGTTGCGCAATATAAGCTATCGCCTAAATGAGTGGGCAAATGATAATTCAGTTCGTGGCGCTTAATTACCATACCGCGATTAAGTGAACGGTAGTCTGAAAAGTGAAGGCCGAGCGCGTTTGAATGAGCCCAGGCGAGTTTTTCAAGTTGGGTTAAATAGGCCACATTATTCACGTGCTGATAGTGATCAATATGCGTCTCATCTATATGCCACTGCTCGATAAATGGCGCATCATGGATCCAAGGTAGCGCTAGGTCGGTCAATGTGATTCCTTAAGGTTATAAAACGTTAGGCAGCGGATTGTCATCCGGCAGCGTTATTGTGTCATCAAACAAGCGGTGCATTAGCGCGCTTTCACGTTCAAGCACAGGTTGAATAAAACTCTGCACATCGCCAATGGCTTTAAACGCATTAAACCCTCTTTCGAGAAACTCGTGAAGTGCTAGCAAGCCTGCCAGTTTTGCAGGTCGGCGAGACAGCGAAATGAGCATACCAATTCCTCGAATCTTGATGACATCGGCGAGTTGGTCACCAAGGTGTGAGATAATTTCAATTTGATGTTGTCGGTCATCGCGTCTGCCTATATGGCGATACGCTTCGGCGTAGCTGTGTCTATCTATTGGTTGGTCTGCAAAATGCGCATTGAGGTATTGCGCCATCGCCATATCAAGGTCGAACGACAGGGCATTTAACGACAGTGCATCGTCCATGGCATTCATTGCTTTGTCGGGCAATACTTTGGCTAATTTGGGTATAACGCGCACTAAATCAGCATCTCGTTGGCTGAAATCTTTTGGCCCATATAACTCTTCTACAAAAAACGCCATGGCTTTTTGATATCGCTGTTGTTGTGCTAAATCATCATGGCTCACCAACAGTCTTTGGCACTGCCAATGCTGTAATTCATGAATCTTGTGCATCACATCTAACTTAGTGGCAAGGTCGCGAAGTGCATTCACCCTGTGGATGTGTTTTATGATTTCTTGTGCCAAAAATAAGCTCCGACGTGAAAAAGAGTAAACCTAGATTGACCCAACAAGCTTTTGCTTTCAAGGGACAAGTTTAATCCCTTTGGCTTTTACTGGTATACTTCGCGCCCAATCTTTAGCAGTTCATTGAAAAGGTTAGCACCACGAAATATGAAACCAATAGGTAGTTCGTCATTGCAAAGCAGCATTAGTAATAGCATTGGTATTGATAACGAGCCCGTGGAGGTAGACCACGACGTGCCAGCCCTTATTTCGCTGTTCAATGAAACGTTTTCTGACTTTAATACGCGTTTAGTATTAGGAAGCGACGAACCTATTTATCTGCCTGCTAACGAGGCATGTGCCTATCACCAAATTGTGTTCGCTCACGGGTTTTTCTCAAGTGCGCTTCATGAAATTTCGCATTGGTGTATTGCTGGAGAGGCGCGTCGTAAGCTAGAAGACTATGGATATTGGTATTGTCCTGATGGACGCGACGAACAGCAGCAGGCTGATTTTGAGAAAGTGGAAATAAAGCCACAGGCTATCGAGTGGGCCATGACAGAAGCGGCTGGGCGTACCTTCCAAGTCAGCACCGATAACCTAAATGGCGCAGAGCCTGACAGAGAAGGGTTTACACGTAACGTAGCAGCGCAGTTGCAACGTTATAAAGCCGAAGGGTTTCCACCGCGAGCAGCGCGCTTTATCCGTGCATTAGAACAAACATTTTTATCTAAATCACCTCACCACGCTGAAAACTCGGCACCTAATCAACACACGAGCACGTCAGTAGGAGGAAATGCTGCATGACCCAACCCTTGTTTCGACTTGGTATTATTGTAAATCCTTTTGCGGGCATTGGCGGTGCGTTAGCACTTAAAGGCAGTGACGGGGCCGAAATAAGAGAAAAAGCCTTGGCGATGGGCGCTGAAAAAAAAGCCAACGAAAAAATGGCGCGCGCATTAAGCATACTTGATGCATTGTCTGGGCAGTTTACCGTTGTCACTGCTGCAAGCGACATGGGCGCAAGTGTTTGTGAGTCGTTGGGTATTCCGTTTGAGGTCATCTACGCGCCAGAGCAGGAGCAAACTGAAGGGGAAGATTCAGAACGCGCGGCCAAGGCGATGGTAGAGGCTCGTGTAGACTTACTGCTATTTGCGGGCGGCGATGGCACTGCGCGTAATATATGCCGTATGGTAGGCAACGACGTACCCGTTTTGGGCGTGCCAGCCGGCTGCAAAATTCACTCGGGCGTTTATTGTGTTTCCCCCTCTGCGGCAGGACAGGTCGTTAGTCAAATGATTGCGGGTGAACTGGTCAGCGAAATGGATGCTGAGGTAAGAGACATTGATGAAGACGCGTTCAGAAACGGCAAAGTCATTGCAAAACACTATGGTGAAATGCGCGTCCCCGCTGAACTGAGTTATGTACAAGCTGTTAAAATGGGCGGCAAAGAAGATGAAGCCTTGGTACTTGACGATATTGCAGCGTACATTAGCGAAATAATGGATGACGAGCCTGATACCTACTTTGTAATGGGGTCTGGGTCGACGGTTGGCGCTGTGATGGAATTCCTTGGGTTTGATAATACATTGCTGGGTGTTGATATTGTTAAAGGCGGCGAACTTGTGGCCAGTGACGTTACGGCGCAGGCACTTATTGATATTACCAAAGGCCATCCAACAAAAGTGGTACTAACGGTCATTGGGGGGCAAGGACATGTGCTAGGTCGCGGTAACCAGCAGTTAAGCCCCGCATTTATTCGCCAAATTGGCAAACCAAACATGCTTGTGGTTGCCACCAAACAAAAAATTCAGGCGCTTCAAGGAAAGCCTTTGCGTCTAGATTCCGGTGACGGCCAGCTAGATGAAAGCCTTGCTGGTGCCTTCACCATTATCACGGGTTACAAAGACAAAGTGCTTTATAACGCGGTTTAGCCACAATTACCTCATTGAATTGTTTAAAAAGAAGAGTTAGGAGAAAACCTTGTTACCACCTGCTGCTGCGCCACAAGACGTGGTTGATGCTATTGCAAAAATTGAAGCACTACTTGACGATGTCGTTAACCACGGCAACGATGACGAGCTCTTTATCGCCAGCTATTTGCAAGGCCACTTTGCTGTTGAGGCGCGTCAATTAGAAATGGTTGAAGGAGCAAGTTTGTCGATGCTAAACGATAAGATGACTGACAGTCTTCAGCGGGCTTTTGACAACAATGAGCTTGACGCGCAAGACGCAGAGTTAGTTAAAGCGTTGTGGAATAGGCTTTTTGAAGGGGCTAGCAAGCTCTGTACTAACTAAGCCCTCTAATTATAAACGGCAACCTGCATACGCTTTGTCAGTGTGTTGCCGTTGGTACCTCTAGCATGAAAAATGCGTTACCATGCAACAAGTTATTAACATGTTGCGAGTGAGTTATGCTAAATCGTGCGTCTAAGCCATTTGTTAAGTTAGTCGAGCGCTATCTACCTGACCCTTTCATTTTTGTTCTCATATTAACACTGGTCACACTCGCCGCTGCGGTCATCAACGAGCAGCAATCGCCCGTTACGGTGATAGAGCAATGGGGCAGTGGTATCTGGGGCCTACTTACCTTTTCGATGCAGATGCTGCTTGTGTTGGTCACAGGCTTTATGCTCGCCAATACGCCGTTGATGAAAGCGCTTTTGTCGCGACTTGCTATGCTGGGCAATACGCCAGGCAAGGCAATCGTGCTTGTCACTATAGTGTCGTTAACCGCGAGTTGGATAAACTGGGGCTTTGGGCTTGTGGTGGGGGCATTATTCGCAAGAGCATTAGCGCGTAATACTCGAGTTGACTACCGTTTGCTTGTGGCAAGCGCCTATTCTGGGTTTGTGGTTTGGCATGGTGGTTTGGCAGGCTCTGTTCCTCTTACTATCGCGACCGAGGGGCATTTTGCCCAAGCTCAAATAGGCGTTATCTCTACCAGCGAGACGATTTTTAGTACATTTAATCTGTCTTTACTGGCGATTTTGTTTGTGGTTATTCCACTAGTTAATAGGCTAATGCTGCCCACTGAGCATGACAGTGTGTTTGTTGATACAGACAAGCTAAGCGAAACACAAGCACCTGTTACAACCAACCAAAGGCCCGCAGACAAACTAGAAACCAGTAGAGTGCTCTCTTTGTTAGTGGGAGCAATAGGTCTTTTCTATTTGGTCAGTTATTTTATTCAAGAGGGCGGGCTTAACTTAAATATTGTTAACACGCTCTTTTTATTTTTGGCTATTGTGTTACACGGTACGCCAAGAAGTTTGTTGCACAGCTTACAACAGGCAGTACAAGGCGGTAGCGGCATTATTATCCAATTCCCGTTTTACGCTGGCATTATGGCGGTCATGGTGCAATCTGGCTTGGCACAATCAATGTCGCAATGGTTAATTAGCATGGCAAGTGCTGACTCTTTGCCAGTGTGGAGTTTTATCAGTGCAGGCATTGTAAATATCTTTGTGCCGTCTGGAGGCGGGCAGTGGGCAGTTCAGGCACCCGTTGTTTTGCCTGCGGCCACGGAGCTTGGCGCTGATGTTTCTCGCGTTGCTATGGCGGTCGCCTGGGGAGACGCATGGACAAACTTGATTCAACCCTTCTGGGCATTGCCTGTTTTGGCTATCGCTGGACTTAAAGCCAAAGACATCATGGGGTTTTGCCTATTACAGCTCGTTGTTACTGGCGTGATCATTGCCTTGGTGTTGCGCTTTTTGTAACGCAAAAAAGACACGTGCTAGCGTGTCTTTTTAACATCACTTTGTATTTCGATAACGGAGTAATGCTGCCTCTTTTTGGCGGCATCATAGTAAAAGAGAATGGCTGAGATACCGCTTTTCATCATAAATGTTATGATATAACATCTGTAAAGTGCGTGAGCTAGTAAATGACTTACGCAAAGCGTTTTGAAAAGTTTCTGTGAGGGCGAAATGTCTACTTTTAATCAGCTACCTGTTACCGTGCTTTCTGGTTTTTTAGGCGCAGGTAAAACCACGGTACTCAATCATATTCTCAATAATAGGGAAGGGCTGCGCGTTGCGGTCATTGTTAATGACATGAGTGAAATCAATATCGATGCCGCGACTGTCAAAAACGAAATAAGCTTTAATCGTGCAGAAGAAAAGCTTGTTGAAATGAGTAATGGCTGTATTTGTTGCACTCTTCGAGAAGACCTTTTACTTGAAATTGAGCGCCTTGCTCACGAAGGTAAATACGATTACTTAGTCATTGAGTCTACGGGTATTTCTGAGCCGCTCCCTGTTGCTGAAACCTTTACCTTTGCAGACGAAGACGGTAAGAGTTTATCGGAGATTTCGCGCCTTGATACCATGGTAACCGTTGTCGATGCGCTTAACTTTTTGAAGGACTACGACGAGGCCAAAGGATTGGATGAAGTGGGAGAAAGTTTAGGCGAAGAGGACGAACGAAGCGTCGCCGATTTGTTAGTAGAGCAAGTTGAATTTGCAGATATTTTGCTTATTAGCAAGACCGACCTTATTGCTGAAAATGACCTAAAACGTTTGCAAAGCATTTTGCAAACACTGAACACAGAAGCAAAGCAAATTCCCATTCAACATGGACAAGTACCGCTAGGTGAAGTCCTTAATACCTAGCCGCTTTAGTTTTGAAAAAGCGCAACAATCAGCAGGCTGGTTGAAAGAGATGCGTGGTGAGCATGTACCAGAAACCGAAGAGTTTGGTATCAGCAGCTTTACCTATGAGGCTCGACGCCCATTCGACCCTCAAAAGTTCTACGACTTTCTTCACAGTAAAGAGATCGCTGGCAAATTAATACGCTCAAAAGGCTTCTTCTGGCTGGCGACAAGGCCACAGCTGGCAGGAAGTTGGAGCCAAGCGGGCGGTATGGCACGCTATGGCGCAGCAGGTTTGTTTTGGAAAGCCGTGCCCAAAGAACAATGGCCGGACGATCCGGATTACCTAAAAGCCATCGAGGCACAGTGGATGGAGCCTTTTGGTGATATGCGTCAAGAGCTGGTATTTATTGGCCAGGGGCTAAACAAAGATGACATTATTGAGCGATTAGATGCATGTCTACTAAATGATGAAATGCTAATGCAAGGTCACGCTGTGTGGGCTGAGTTACCTGATCCATTCCCGTCTTGGGGGCATTAAGATGACCATGAGTACCCAAGCACTTAATATCACAGATATTCACTCAATAAATGCGTCGTGGCGCGAAGGGAGCGAGCCTTTGGTTTTGGGCGATATCTTTGACGTTGGAAAGAGCGTTGTAGTGTGGAAAAGACCCAATAATACGCTAGTACAAGGTTACTTCTCTGCTGCTTTCAAAGCCTTAGGTATGGGCGTGCGTGGCGTGTTTTCTATGGCATCATTAAAAAAAGAGCTTGCACCACTGCTTCCAGATAGCGACGGCAAACAAGCAGTAATTGATGACATCTTTCTACTTTCAGACATGCTTACGACGTTGTTTGATTGCGAGAGTGTTGGCGTGAGGCTTGTTCCACTTAGCGCAGCCATGTGTCCGAGCTTTCATGTAGACAACATACCTGTGCGCCTGGTGAATACGTATCTCGGAGAGGGCACACAGTGGCTACCGCAAGAAGTGATAGTTTCACAAGCCTCAGTGGGTGTCTCAGGTTCGCTTAAGAAAAACAGATTGGGTCAGTATTATAAGGAAAGTGATGTGCATCAGATGCGCGCATTTGATGTAGGGCTGCTTAAAGGTAAGGCATGGCAAGGCCACGAGGAGTTTGCTGCGGTACACCGTTCTTGCCCGGTTGAAGCCGACGATAAACGAGTATTGCTTACGTTAGATCCAATGTAGATTGCAGTGAGATTTTCAGCGTATTTTTCAGTGTGACTTTCGATGAGGTTTTCACCGTTACTCGCAACTCAGCTGCCAATACAGCGATGGGGTGAATTAAAGCTGACGTCGCGAGAGCAACGTCAGCATATCTTACATTACATAAACGGCTTTAGTGCCTCAACTTCTTTTAGTTGCGGCATCACGCTTTCAGTGTCACCAACAATGGTCAAGTGCATTTTATTCACGTCGAGATATTTCGCGGTGACCGCTTTTATCTCTTCTGGTGTGATAGCGTAAATGGTTTTCACATAGTCGGCTAAATAGCTTTCATCTAAACCGTGAAGCTCCGTAAACGCAAGTTGAGAGATGATGGCAGTACGTGACGAGTTTCTTAGCACGAAAATACCAGCCATGTAGTTTTTAATCCCCTCCAGCTCTTCAGTAGTCGGTGCTTCGGTAGCGAGTAGATCGATCTCTTTTATGATCTCGTCAAGTGCAGCCCCTGTTGACTCTGCCGTAACATCGGCTGCTTCATACCATACCCCTGTACCAACGCGGTCTACCATGGCTGAGCGGGGGGAGTAGGTGTAACCTTTGTCTTCGCGAATATTAGACGTAATTCGGCTGGCAAACGCGCCACCGAGTAACGTGTTCATCAAACTCATTTTCATGTAGTCTTCGTGTGCGGGCGCTAATGTCGCAAGGCCCAATCGCAACGTAGATTGTGGCGCATCTTCGCGCTCTAACAATTCAAAAGAAGGTCCAGACTTCGTCAACACCGTCTTGCGTTCAATAGGCTGCCCCTTTTCCCATTGACTGAAAGCAGACTCAACCGCGTTGGCTATACTGCTTTTATCAAAAACCCCTGACACATACAGATGACTGCGGTTTGGCACAATATGGGTTTTAACAAAGTTTGCTGTGTTTTCAACGCTCAGCGCTTTTAAACTTTCGCTTGTTGGATAAAGTCGACCATAAGGGTGGTTGCCGTAAACAGAGTGATAGAAAGCTTCATTGGCGATTGAAGAAGGGTTCGATAATGCCACCGATAGTCGGCGTTCAGTGTCAGTCTTAATACGTGCCAAATCATTCGCTTCGAACTTTGCATTCATAACCATATCGGCAATAAGACCTACGGCATCGTCACCGAACTCAGACAATACACTCATCCCGACGAAGCTTGCATCCATACCCACGGATGTATTGACTTCGCCTCCCATACTCGCCACAGTCTCGGCTAGCGCTTTTGCTGTGTAAGTTGTTGTCCCTTGGCGCAACATTTCATAGCTAATGTCCGATAGCCAGATGTTCTCACCATCATCAATATTGCTAGGTATTTGTTCTTAACTGTAGCGTTACCTTCGGTGTCTTGCCGTAAGGTACAAAAGTGACTTTCAGTCCATTGGCAAGTGTCATGGTATCGGTTTGTGGAACCACGAAATCTTTTGGTTGTCCGCCCGCTGGTGGCGTTTCTTTAGCGTTAGCACTAAAAACACCCAATGCGCAAAGTGCAGAAATTGAGGTAACGAGAAGCTTTTTAGTAAATGTCATTGTTATTCTCCCTGTTCCGTGGTGGCATCTTTGTCTTTACTTCCGCCATTTTCAGCTTCTTCATTTGGATCAACGCCTGGAGTGACCGTTAAAATAGTTCGGTTAGTAGGGCGAAGATACTCTTTGACCGTGCGGGCTATTACCTCTGGAGTGACTTTCTTGAAATTAGCTTCAAGGTCGTTAATCTTACTTGGGTCGTTATCAAAAAGCGCAAAACTCGCCAGCAAGTCGGCACGTCCAAACCCATAAAAGCCGTCAACGGCATCGAACAAGCTTGAGCGAATCTTCACAATAGCGCGCGCCATTTCATCTTCGGTAAGCGGTGTTTCTTGAAGTTTGTTCACTACGTTATCAATGGCTGCGGTAATTGTGTCTCGACTTACGGTATCGTCGTGAGTAAACGAGCTCATCCAAAGCATGGGGCCGTTGTAGTTGAACATGTTTCCAAGCAAGTAGTTAATGCCGCCATTTACGCTACCAGTGATTTGCTGATTTTTAACAAGCTCTTGATACAACAAGCTGTCTTCACCTTGAACCAAAATTTGGTCAATAATGCCCATCGCATAATACTCTGGCGTGTTGCGCGGCGGCATTTTGTAGGCAAAGGCGTAAGCTGGTTTAGGTGCGAGTTTGTCGAATTTGTTGAAGACTTTTTCTTTTTCTTGGCGAAGTTCGGTCAAGTCTGGTTGAGGCGATAGTTCTGCCGATGGGATGGCCGCAAAATATTTTTCAACCATTTGTTTAGCTTGTTGTACGTCTATGTCTCCCACCACTGCAAGCACAGCATTGTTAGGTGCATAATACATTTTGAAAAATGCGTCTACATCTTTAAGATTAGCGGCGTCTAAGTCGGCGAGGTCGCCGTAAAAGTTGTGTGCATTATACCAATTGTTGAAGGCATATTGCGGCATATCAAGCCATGGGAAACCGCCGTAAGGACGGTTTAAGACGTTTACCTTGACTTCGTTTTTTACTACCCCTTGCTGGTTTGTTAGGTTTTCTTGAGTTATGGCCAGGCCTTTCATTCTATCTGCTTCAGCCCATAAGAATGTCTCGAGTTTATGGGCAGGAATGATCTCGAAGTAGTTAGTGAAGTCGAATCGGGTTGAGCCGTTTAATACACCGCCGTTATCGTTGACGAGTTTGATAAACTCCATTTTTCCAAGGTTTTCTGAACCTTGAAACATCATGTGCTCAAATAAGTGAGCAAATCCAGTGCGGTCTTTAGGCTCATTTCTAAAGCCAATATTGTAATAAACAGCAACCGTTACTACTGGTGCGGTATCATCTTTCGACAACACTACTTTTAGGCCATTATCTAGGGTGAAATATTCAACAGGTACGTTATACCCTACATCCATGTCTACATTGCTTGCAGCTTCAACTATCTTCGCCGTATCGGGTGAAGAAGCTTGTGACTGGGCTTCTGAGTTTGGGCCTTGTCCGCACCCACTTAACATTACCGACAGAACGCCTGCCGTTACCAAGGAAAGCTTTTTCATAATATTCTCGTTCTTGTATTAAATCCAAACCGTGCACATCAACGTCCTTGCCGAGCGACACAAAAGGAAGCGCATACAGATGGAGTACGGTGTGTATAAAGCATGCAATGAGGTGTAAGAAACGTCAATACATATTAAAGCGACGAAATAAACGTTTTTAAGCGGCAATTTTATTCCGCTTTGCCTTGTCAAATCGCGGAGGTAAACCGTTTAGCAGAGTAAGCCTGTTATCATTTTGCTTGCGGTAGACGACAAAATTTAAAGCACCATTTAACACGGTGACACTGGTGGCACGCTTGCTACCTAGTACTCTCTATGTAGCAGCTAAGCCAAAATAGCTTTTGAACCAATTGTTGGTGTGAATTTTGCTGTGACTTGCATAGTCATTGACAGAATCATGCTATTTGATTCAGCAAACGTCGGTTTAATGACGGCCGATGAATTGCTCGAACGGCATGGAGCAGCCTTGCACTATATGGTTGATAAGGTTGGCTCTCTACTCGGATTAGAGAAATGAAACACTTGCAACACAATTTCAGCTTAGCGTTTTTTACACCACTTTTGTACGTCGTATGTGGGTTTGCGTTAGTGGGGGGCCTACTTATGGGGTGTTCTTCCTCGGCAGATGAGAAAAATCAACTATCTCAAACAGATACGTCATCCATAAATGCTTTGGGTAACGTAGAATATTATACCTACTTGCTTGCTAATGAACTCTTCGCTGGCGCGGGTCCTTCGCGGCAATCACGCTACGCAGTTGTTGGCTTCGTGCCTGTTGATACTATGAAATACTCGCCTGAACACCAGCACCCCCTTATGTTGTTGGGGCATCAACTTGAGCAAGGTATGATCACTGAAGCCACGAAACGCGGCTTTTCTACTCAAGAATTTAAGCTTTCAGACGATATTATTGTTAGTGACGAGAGCGACAGAATACTGACGCGGGATATTGAACGTCTATCTAACGTAGAGCGTGTCGACTACTACATTACTGGCACACTTGTTTATCAAGAGTCGGGGGCGGTCGTAAATGCACGTATTGTTAATGCGCGAAACAAAGATATTGTTGCTGCTGCAACGCGTTTTTTTCCTGCAGAACTATTTTGGCAGGAAGAGCGCGTTACTACCCGTAATGGCAAGCTATACAGAACCGAAGGTATGAGGTAAAAACATGAAAATCAGAAAACACTTCACAGCACTCATGCTATCGGCCTCATTAACAAGTTTGGGCGGTTGCTCAATGATGATGGACGAGGAGCAGATCGCAGAACAATCTCCTCAGCGCCCTGCAATGAATGTCATTGATATTACCGCGCAAGATAGAGCGCCAGCTAAGCCTCAAATGATGGAAGAAGATAGCGACGTTGGCGGGATGGACGCTTACGGTGCCATTGGTCAGCCTCCTCTTTATTCTAGCGTGCAAGGTGCATACAAAGGCTTACCGCTTACTAAACACATTGGTGACTACGTGAAAAACATGACGCAAGACCTGATTGCGAACATGGAATACGTCAATGACAAAACGCCCATAGGCGTAACGCATTTTGCGTTGCTTGATACAAACCTTCAGCAAACTGACCTGCTCGGCCGACAAATGGCCGAATCGTTTGTACATGAACTTCACAAGTTCCGTGTACCCGTTATTGATTTTAAAGCGACGGAATACATTCGTATTACCGAAGGTGGTGATTTCGTGTTGAGCCGTGACTATCTAGAGTTAAGCAGTAGCTTGCCTATTGAGTATGTCCTAACGGGGACGATGACAAAACACCAAGGCGGTGTACTTGTTAATGCAAGAATACTGGGCATGGAGTCGCGTGCAGTGGTGGCGAGTGCGCAAATGCTGGTGCCGTTTTATGTGGTTGATGCACTCATTCCAAGTGATGGTAGTGAGCAAAATGGTATGCGTGACGGCGTTAAATTAAGTCGCGGTTAGTACAGCAAGAGGTTTGTCATGCTAAAAAGAATTCCGCTACCAAGCGTTGTTTTGTCGCTAGTTTTTACAGGGGCTATTTCGTTAAGTGGGTGCTCAAGTACCGATTCAATTGGCTCCTTTTGGTTAGGTGAAGATGGCGACATCACGCACGATGCTGAGCCTGTGCCCGTGCCAAGGCGTTCTGGTTTGGTTTACACGCCAGATTCTAGAGATAGAGAGTATCAACAGCATGTTGCACAAGAACCCGGCTACAAAGACCCGCTTCATCAAGGTTTTTTCCCCTCAAGGACGCATAAGCGTTTAAATGACTATGCATCGCAGCTGGCAATGAAGCTGATGGACAACGCAACCCGACTTACGCATCAAGATATGGTTGGCGTGGCAAGTTTTGTTCGCCTTAATCATTCGCTGAATGACAGTACGGTTTTAGGCAATCAATTGTCTGAATACTTAATTGCTGAACTGCAAGACTTTGGGCTGGCAATTGTCGACTTCAAACTGGCGGGGGGCATTACTGTAACGCCGGTTGGGGATTTTGTTTTAACAAGAGATGGCAAAGCGCTCGCAGAACAAGTGGAAATGGACCATGTTGTTACCGGAACCATTATTGAAGACGATAGAGGCGTGCGCGTTAACGCACGCATCGTATCACTAGAGAATAAACAAGTGGTAGCCAGTGCTAATGTGTATATTCCCGCATTTATTGTTATGGATTTAAACAAAATTGCCAACGTGAATATGCACTAACACTACTCGCCGCGAATGGCCTCTCTGGTCATAAAGCGGCTTGTATTTACTGCATTCAATAAATCATTATTCAATGGCAGTGGCTCATGGCAGAGACTGCTTATCAACACCTCGGCCATTAGCGGCGCCGTGGTTAGTCCCCTAGAACCTAGACAAGTCAATGTTGCGCAGCAGCTGGCAGGCAGTGTAGGTGTCGCCTCCAATGGTTTCCCAACGCCCAACGCGTCATACTGGGTCTTTAGTGTCGAAAAGTCATGAAGCAAGCCTACTACCTAGGTTGATGGTCGGGTGAGCCTAATCGAATGGCAGCGCGCGCGTCTCCATCATGTTCAAGCACGCTTACAATGTCAGTATTGGCAAGAGCTTGCGCATGGGTATCCAAGTTCATTTGCGTTTCTTCACTACGTACATCCGTCGCCATGTCGTTTTTGACGTAAGTGGAGCCTAGGGCATGTCGCCCCGAAAGGCTAGGAGTCATATAGCCTTTGTGACAAAGTACGGTGTTAAGCGAAGCAATTGGTGCTTGAGAGGGAACAGCTTCTACCTGACCACGCACAGGACGTAGCGATAAACTATCAAACTCTGGGGCGTTAACTGCTTGAGCACCTAGCGCCAAAATAAGCTGGTCGGCATGATACGCTTTTTCTGCGCCGTTAGTCACAAAACTAACAACGAGACCTTCTGAGCCGTCCTTTTCTTTAACATCGCTAACGTGTTTAATGTACTTGTGGTTGGCTTTTATCTCCAAATACCCGGTTGATGCTGCTTGGTCAATCATAGCCTTAACGAGATCGGGTGGAGACAGCCAGCCACCGAAAGGAATATGTAAACCCGAGTAGGGCAAACTAACATTGGCAATCTTGCTAACGGCTTTGGCGTCCACCGCGTTTATCAATGCTTCAGGCCAAACCTCAGCTTGGGCTAATTTTGATTGCCGCGCCGATACTTTATCATTGAAATTAAGCTGAACTACGCCACAAAAGTCGTGCGCTACTTCAGGGTGTTTTTGTACGATATCCTGATAACAGGCCTTGGCGTATAAAAAACTATGCGCCTGAATCCGACTCGCAATGCTTGCCTCGCTGTGAAGCTGAGGATAGAAGCCGCCTTGAGGGTTGCCTGATGCACCTGTGGCTAACGTCTCGCCGTCAAAAAGAAGGGTTGTGCGAATACCGCGTTTGGTTAAAGCCAAACA
This sequence comes from Alteromonas gracilis, assembly GCF_036870955.2. GTDB lineage: Bacteria > Pseudomonadota > Gammaproteobacteria > Enterobacterales > Alteromonadaceae > Alteromonas > Alteromonas gracilis_A. Next base: position 2,800,981 of record NZ_CP145482.2, on the reverse strand, counting down.
GGCACTTGCCGCCGCTAAACCAGAACCGACTACAAACACCGTATGTTGATTGGTCAACGGCGAATTGGCATATCGGTAGTAAGGGCCAGGTGGTAGGCGTAATTTATGCGGAACCCCGTCATTGTTGTTATCAAATACACCAGTGAGCATGTCGCGCTTGCGACCAAAGCCATTGCGCTTTGCAATGTTAAAGCCCACGTCTCGCAAGCCGCGTTTAACAATACCTGCAGCTGTAAAGGTACCAAAAGTTGTGCCCGTCTTTGATAGGCGAGCCATTTGGCTGAACAGCGCCTCGGTCCACATGTCGGGGTTTTTACTGGGCGCAAAGCCATCTAAAAACCAAGCATCAACAAGCCCTTTTATAGGCGTATGCCATTGTGGCAATAGCTCGTGTACATCGCCTATCCATAAATCAAGCGTGGTAGAAAATTCAGCAAAATCGAGTCTGTGGCAACCTTCTAGGCCCATTGGATATGCCGAAGTTAGCGCTTCAGATTCACGCCCTAGTGCTGGGAATGCAGACAACGCGCGCTGCATATCATCTCGGGGAAGCGGGAATTTTTCGGTAGTAGTAAAAAATAACTGTTTCAACGGATGGGTGGGATTGGCCTGCCTAAATGCGCTGAATTGATGCATAGCAACCAAGAAATTAAGACCCGTACCGAAACCTGTTTCTGCAATAACAAATGAAGGTTCAGACCAGCCTAGCCATCTTGATGATAAGTCATTGCCTTCGATGAAAACGTGTTGCGTTTCGTCAATGCCGCTGTCATTAGAAAAATAAACGTCGTCGAAATGATCGGCCACAGGTGTACCGCTGTCATTAAAATGAACCTGTGCATGTTTAGATTTCACGAATGGTGTCTCTCCGTTGCAGTTATGTGCTAATTGTTGCTGAGGTAGTGAGTTGATACGGTGCCAGTTACCGCTTGGCCTTCTGCCATACCGCCGACTGTGAACCATTGATCATTAATATTGAGCAGGCCTCGATGATCCATTGTGCTATGGCGAGATTTTTCGATTGTCCAGCTGTTGTCCTGGACTTTGTATATCCATATTTGATTGTCAGGCTCAGACGGCACGCCGTTGTAGCCTATACCGTTGTAGTTGTATGGGTTTGATGAGCCACCCACAAAATACATTAAGCCATCTTTCTCATTGCCGGCACTGGCCATGCGATATCGGGCTGTTCCTGTGGGGTGTTTCACACTACGCCAGTCAATTTTTAACGGGTTGTCAGCGTCGATCTCGCCCTTGTAGCACGCCGTTTCCGCTTGAAAAGAGCGTCGTCTATCCTCGTTAGGAATAACGGCCACACCGTCACATACCATCATGGTATTGTTAACCAGTGCGCCAGCATGACCGAAAACGGACTTACCTAAAAATGGACTCGCCTGTTGCCATGTATTGGTTTGGGTGTCGTAAACCTGTACTAAGTTTACGTTGCCGTCATTGTGCCAACCGGAGATCAAATACACATAGCGAGACTGGTATACAAGGGCAACGGCATCATCAACGGGAATGGGCATGGGGGCAAGAAGTGTATACGTCATATCAAGGGGATCGTATTCGTAAACATCCGGTGTACTTATTTCACTGTGGTCTTCTGCTACCGTATAGCCACCAAAAATGTATACCTTATCTTGAACACCTACGGCGACAGATGCCAGCCGCCCTTTAAGTGCCAAGCTAGACGGCACCTGGGGGAGGGGCTGCCACTGCGAAGTTTTGTCATCAACTATCTTAAGCTGCCATGCATTGTTGTGAACGTCATGGTGAGTTTTACCACTACCCAAGCCCATAAAACTAAACAAATACACGGTGTCATCAATGTTTAACGTTGCCACCGCATTGTTAGACGTGCCTTCGGGTAATGAAGGGAGCATCATTGGAGAGGGCGTGGCAGCCGTTTTGCTTGTTAGCTGGTTCGTATTGTGAGCGCTCACGGCTGTTGATTGTGCGCTCATGGCTGTTGATTGCACGCTCAGGGCTGTTGCACAGGCAAACAAAGTGCAGACAAAAACTCGAAGGAAACGACAAGGAAGCGGAGCGTGCTTTTTTTCGGCATTGAAAGTAGTTGGCATATTTTTCGCTGCTTTATCCAGTTAAGTATCAGGGAGTTCGGGTGATCGATGGCGTATTGTAACCATCATTATTCGTGTTTGCTTGAAAAAGTCAGCATGAGCGTGTTTTGTTTCACTGCTCATCTTCGCACAAGGCTTGTCTATGACAGTGCCGTATGTGTGAAAGGATTGCACCAATAGGTGGATGTTTAAGCACTTTTTCGTGTCATTGATTTTGTTTGCTTACAAGTGTACGCTGAATTGAGTTTTTGTATAAATTGTCGTTGTGCAACGATTTAGTGGAAACGCATTCTTCGATATGCGCTAAGCAGACCACTTTACGATTCAAAATCGTTACCATAAGCCGCACTAACGCAAAGGGTAAACTATGAGAAGAGCAGTCATCACCTAGGTCTTGGCATCGTATCAAGTATCGGCGTAAACAAAGAAGAAGTGCTTGCTTCATTAAGAGCGGGCAAGTCAGGTATTACATTTTCGGAACAGTTCGCCGAAATGGGCCTAAGAAGCCAAGTTTGGGGCGACATTAATATTGATTTGAAAGAGCACATCGACCGCAAAGCGATGCGCTTTATGGGTGATGCGGCAGGCTATGCGTATGTTGCAATGCAACAAGCGATAGCAGACTCAGGCCTAGAAGAAAGTGATATTTCTAACGAGCGTACGGGTATTATTGCTTAGCTCTGGCGGTGCGTCTTCTGAAAACCAGGTACTGTCAGCAGATATTCTTCGCGAAAAAGGTGTGAAGCGCGTTGGTCCATACATGGTACCGCGCTGTATGGCATCTACAGTATCAGCGTGTTTAGCCACACCGTTTAAAATTCGCGGGGTTAACTATTCTATTGCTTCAGCGTGTGCAACAAGCGCACACTGCATCGGTAATGCTCTAGAGCTCATTCAACTTGGCAAACAAGATGTTGTTTTTGCAGGTGGCGGTGAAGAGCTTCATTGGTCATTATCAAGCCAGTTTGACGCTATGGGCGCATTAAGCTCGAAATACAACGATAACCCATCGGTAGCCTCGCGTACGTATGACGCAGCGCGAGATGGATTTGTTAGTTCTGGCGGTGGCGGTATGGTTGTCGTTGAAGAGCTTGAGCATGCACTTGCACGCGGCGCTAAGATTTATGGCGAAGTAGTGGGTTATGGTGCAACCTCTGATGGCTACGACATGGTAGCACCGTCTGGCGAGGGCGCAATCCGCTGCATGCAAATGGCGATGCAAAACGTAAATGGGCCAATCGATTACCTAAATACACATGGTACATCAACACCTGTAGGTGATGTGAAAGAGCTTGCTGCTATCCAAGAGGTGTTTGGTCAATCTGGCGTGCCTATCAGTGCAACCAAGTCACTAACTGGTCACGCGTTGGGGGCTGCTGGTGTTAACGAGGCTATCTATAGCTTACTTATGATGGAAAATAGCTTTATTGCGCCATCTATCAACATCGACACGCTAGACGATGCTGCACAAGGTTTAGATATTGTTACTGAAGCTAGAGATGCAGAGCTAAACACGATTATGTCTAACAGCTTTGGTTTTGGCGGTACAAACGCAACCTTGGTAATGCAAAAATACAAGGGCTGATCTTAGCCCAATAGGTAAGCGAAGGTGTTCGATTACACCCTGTGAAAAATGCTTATTACGCTTATCATGTCTATCAAGCTTATCATGCAACAAAGCGCGCAATGCTCACGTATTGCGCGTTTTTTTGTTTCGTAAGTGCCATAGCGTGCTGTTTTTCGGTGCTCGGTGCTGAAAATGTATCGCAAAGGCCTATACAACTTAAGGCCTCAGGTAAATTGATATTCTCTAAACAGAAGGTCAGGGTCGGGAATAGTCACTTTCCCATAGTGACGCTTAAGAAGTCCCTCTTCCTGAAGCTCTCCTAATAGCTGGTTTACGGTTTGTCGGCTGCTGTTTATCATCTGTGCCAGTGACTCTTGTGATAGCGATAACGTGATCGTATTGTGCTTTGGCATATGCTGGCCGTAACTGGTGGTAAGCATGAGTAATCGCTTGACCAGTTGGTGTTTGAGGCTAAGGCCTGCACTTGAGTCTATAAACTGAAAAGCGCTGCGTACTCGAGTACAGAGTAAACGGGTGAAATGTGGGTATAGCTCAGGATAGTCTGCAAGAAGCGCTTTAAATGGCTTTTTTTGTATTATGGCCACAGTGCAGTCAGTTTCACAAAAATTGTCATGCGTACGGGGCAAATCGTCAAACATTGAAATCTCACCAAACCAGGTACCAGGACCTAGCAAAGCAAACAACATTTCTCTGCCATCAATACCCACTGACACTACGCGTAAACGCCCTTCGCATACGCCGTAAAAACCAACGCCTTCTTCCCCTTTAGCATGCAGTTGTTGGCCTGCCTTAAGGTGCTTAAGACGCATCTTGTCAAACATCACCTGCTGTAAATGTGGCTCGATGCCGCTGAACCAAATTGAACTCGCCAGGGTTTCTTTGTACTTTTCCATTTAACAAATTCATTACACTGTCGGATATCCGACAGTGTATAGCACATCTTGTACGTATTGTAGAGACAATACAAAAAGACATTGGAGTTGGTATGACGACGTCAGTTAAAGCGCAAGTAAGTGAACAAGAATGGCAAACACGAGTAGATTTGGCTGCTTGCTACAGGGCTGTTGCAATGTATGGCTGGGATGACCTTATTTTTACGCATATTTCAGCGCGTGTACCTGGGCCAGAGCATCACTTTCTTATTAATCCTTACGGCATGATGTTTGATGAAGTTACAGCATCTAGCTTGGTGAAAGTTGACTTAAACGGCAACAAAGTTATGGAGAGTGAGTACGATATCAACCCTGCGGGCTTCACCATCCACAGCGCCGTACACGATGCACGAGACGATGCAAAGTGTGTTTTGCATTTACATACCGCGGAAGGTGTGGCGCTATCGATATTAGAAGAGGGCTTACAACCTTACTCGCAACAATCTTTGTTTCCCTTAGCATCGCTGTCATACCACGCGTACGAAGGTGTCGCTTTAAACCCCGAAGAAAAAGCACGTTTAGTAAGAGACTTAGGTGATACCCAATTTATGATCCTGCGCAACCATGGGCTTCTCACATGTGCAGACAACATTCCTGATGCGTTTTTGTTTATGTTCATTCTACAACGGGCGTGTGAGATACAGCTGAAAGCGCAGGCCACGGGGCAAAAATTAATACCTATCCACTCAGCCATATTACAAGGCATTCGCGCGCAGGCTTCAGAAGTGACGAAGCAGGCAGGTGGAACATTGGCATGGCCCGGTATTAAGCGTCGTGTTGAACGCAGATTCCCGGGCTTTGACCAGTAACGTGGAAAAGGCGGGTTTTTCTTTATAGTCACACGCCATTCAAGCGGGTTTGGTCTACGCCAGTCATTGATTTATCAATGTGTTCACGGCGTTTACCTGCACAAACCCGCTTAATTGTTATTTTTAGGTCCTCTTTTACCTTAAACACCAGTAGTCTGTGGGTTACTCAAGACTTAACTTAAGGTACAATCTTCGCTATGAAGATACTCCTTGAAGATACCATTCCGTTTGGACGTGATTACCTTGACGACCTTGGCGAGGTAACAACCTATGCATGGCAAACATTCACACCCGATATGCTGTGTGATGTGGACATTTTAGCGTTACGTTCGACGACGAAAGTGACGCCAAAATTGTTGGAACGCGCTAACAAGCTTCAACTTGTTACAACGGCTACCGCGGGCACAAACCACCTTGATAAAGCCTACCTTGATACGCGTGAAATACCACATGCATCTGCTGCTGGGTGCAATGCCGTCGCGGTAGCAGAATATGTGTTAAGTGTATTGCTGCATGCCTATCGCGATGGCAAGTTAGCATTGCCTGAATGCACCGTTGGCATTGTTGGTGCTGGAAACGTAGGCAGTGCCCTAAGCACAATTTTATCGGCGTTAGATATTAAGCACCTACTGTGCGACCCACCGCTTGAAGCGTCGGGGGATGGGCGTGATTTTGTCTCGCTTGAGCGCATTTCACAATGTGATGTCATATCTCTGCACGTTCCTTTTGTGAAAGAAGGCCCTCATGCAACCGGGTGCCTTATCGACGGCCACTTCTTAAATTCATTGAATGCAAAGCAGCTGTTGATTAACGCGTGTCGCGGTGAGGTGATTGATGAAGCTGCATTAATACAAAGATTGGACAAAGGTGAAGCACCTACCGTTGTGTTAGATGTTTTTGATAACGAGCCCAATGTAAATACAGCGCTATTTAAAAATGTGTGGTTTGTTACGCCCCATATTGCTGGCCACTCTGTTGAAGGGAAAGTGCGTGGTACCCAAATGATCTACGAACAAATAAGCGAGGTCGTAGGTAAACCAGTGGAAAAGCAGCTAAGTAGCTTTCTTTCGTTTAGGTGGAACCAATCAATGTTCTGCTTCATAGTCCAAGAGCATCTCGCCTCGCTATGGAAGATGCTGTCAGCATATTTCATCAAGTGTACGATGTTGCCATTGACGATAAGCATACAAGAGAAACGTTGCTAGCAGGTAGTGAAGGGGTAAACTCAAACAGCGCTGATGTAGGCAAAGGTTTTGCCAACATGCGCAAACACTATCGAACGCGTCGGGAATGCAGCGCATATACGCTGCGTTTGTCTCAGCAAATCAGTGCTCCGATACAGCAAACATTGGAACAACTGGGTTTTACACTAGAGACGACAGGCGAGTAGTTAACACGCACTACGTGTAAAGAGCACGAGAGCAAAGTAAGGAAATACTTTTTTCAACAATAACACAGCAGAACATGGCGTTGTTTTCAAAGCCGTAACGTCGAAACGCCGCTGTTGTTACTTTTTAATATCATCATAAATAAATCACACTGTGATTTTTGTTAGGAGCATAAAATATTATGTCGCAAGCGTTTGACGTAGCGGTTCTAGGTGCCACAGGTCTTGTGGGCCAAACCATGATTGAACTATTAGAAGAGCGAGATTTTCCCGTAAATCGACTATATCCGCTTGCCAGTAAACGTTCAGCAGGAAGCACCGTATCGTTTAAAGGCGAAGACATTGAGGTATTAGATGCCGATGAATTTGACTGGTCACTAGTACAATTCGGTTTTTTCTCAGCAGGGGGAAGTATTTCTGAAAAGTACGCGCCGCGCGCTGCTGATGAAGGCTGTATTGTTATAGATAACACCTCTCAGTTTAGGTACGAGCCAGATATTCCTCTTGTTGTGCCTGAGGTTAACGCCCACGCGCTGGCCGATTTTCGCAATAGAAATATCATTGCTAACCCCAACTGTTCCACTATTCAAATGCTGGTTGCGTTGAAGCCAATTCAAGACGCTGTGGGAATTGAGCGTATAAATGTTTGCACGTACCAGTCTGTGTCGGGTGCGGGTAAAGAAGCTATGGAAGAGTTGGCCAAACAAACCGCTGGGCTGCTGAATGCCCGAGAGGTCAAAGCAGAAGCATTTAGTCGTCAAATTGCCTTTAATGTCATCCCACAAATCGATGTGTTTCAAGATAATGGTTACACTAAAGAAGAAATGAAAATGTTGTGGGAAACACAGAAAATAATGGGTGACCAGAGTATTCTTGTTAACGCAACGGCTGTGAGAGTACCAGTGTTTTACGGGCATGCCGAGTCCGTTCATCTTGAAACGCGTTCGCCAATTGATGCGCAACAAGTTAAAGAGTTGCTTGCTAATGCACCTGGTGTAACCGTTTATGATAGCAATGAGCAATTTCCAACACAGGTGAGTAATGCCAGCGGAAACGACATTGTGCATGTGGGGCGGATTCGTAACGACATAACCCATCCATGCGGTCTAAATTTATGGGTAGTGTCAGACAATATTCGCAAAGGTGCTGCGACGAATAGCATTCAAATTGCCGAAACATTGATTCGCGATTACTTGTAGTAAATTACGGGAATAGATGACCCGTGTCTTTCGAGTAAGCACAGAAAAAGTAAACATTTTTCTGTGCTTGCCGATAGTTTACATAATAGAGTGAGCTTGCAAATAATCAACACTCACTAGATCGCCCCGAATAACTGGTTTATAGTTTGAGTAACAACGTTTTTTTAACGTTTTGAAAAATTAAAAAAACTACTTTTCTTCAGTGGTTTAGACAATACAAACAGAATCGAATTACAGTGCTTCAGTGTGTAACGCGAAGCCACAAGGTTACTCCAGAATGTTAGGGCTGCGAGTGACTTAAGAACAAGAATAAAAGCCAATAGACTTCTGATAACAATGATTGGCTAAAAATCCGCCTCGACGTCACAGGCGGTAAAGACGCTTAAGGGCATATAGGACTGCTATGAAATTGCATTTGACGGGCTTACTTTTACTCACACTTTGTTTGTCTGCCCCAATCGCACCTGTCGACGCACAGGAGCGCGCTACATTACTAAAGGGTCCAAAAGACGCCAGCAATCAGTATTCTGGGCTTGAGTATGGCCCGATAGATGCGAACGACACATTGTGGCGCATCGCCGAACGGTATCGTCAGAATAACAACCTGAGTGTCTACCAGGTTATGACGGCAATCTACGAACTTAACCCTGACGCATTCGAGAATGGCAACCTTAACTTGCTTGTCGACGGCGCTGTTCTTAAGTTGCCCTCAGAACGTTACATTGCTCGCATCGATAAGCAAAAAGCACAAATGCGTGCCGAGCAAGATGACAGAGAATTTGCAGAGCTACTCAACAAACCTGGTAGTAGTGTTAGAAATATCAAACCTGCTTCCCCATTGGTTAATCAAAATGATCTAACGCAAACGCAAACCGATATCGAACAAAAGATTACCCGCTTAGATCAAGAGCAGACTCGACAATTTGATGAGTTGCGCATGCAATTTGCCGCGTCCCTTGAAAACGTTGAAGCGCTGCTGAATGAAAATAGAAAATTGTACGATCGCGTCGAGGCCGTCAACGGTGAACTAGAGACGTTACGAGGTCAGGTCGAAGGCGATGTGAAATCGCAGTTGGACATGCAAGTTGCGCTTCAACAAGAACTTCTCGATATGATTAAAGCCGAGCAGGCGCAGCGAGAAGCAGAGAAGCAAGACTCATTTCTTAATGCGCTAACTAGCCCAATGAGTTTAATTATCGGCTCAGGCGTTCTGACGCTATTACTGGTAGGTGGGTTAATAGCTTGGTTGTTAAAGCGCAATAGTGCGCCTGAAGAAGCACCAGTAACCACGCCACCCATTAGCTCTAACAATGATGACGTGCTTAGGTACCGGATGCTGATATTGGTGATTTATCTAATTCATTGGCGCCTGACTTAGGCGATCAATCTGAGTTGTCTGACGATGACTTGTTTAACGATGACGACTTGTTAGACGACGTTCTAACATCAGACCTCGAAGATAGTCTTGATGACGAATTAGATACGTTTGCTGACCTTGAAGATGACATGTTGGTGCCTGATGAAGGTACGGACGACTTATTCGAAGAGGGAGGTGATGAACTTGATCAAAGTGAGTTAGACAGTCTCTTCGACGACGATGATTTGTCTGACAAGATGTTAAGCGAAGATGAATCGTCTGACTTAGAGGGCTTTGATTTATCTGGCGATGACGATGTTTTCGAGGAATCAAGCGAGGAACCATCGTCTGAAGATAATTCGGATGAAACTGCGTCAGAAGATGACGATTTTGACGTGGATGACATCCTCAACGATGTCCAAAGTCAAAGTGAAGAGCCGCAGGCCGATGAATTAGACGTTGACCCTGACGATATTCTTAATCAGTTTGAGACTGACACTAGTGATGAAGCGCAAAATTCTGCAGATGATGCTAACGAAGATGTCGACGAGGATGATATTGATGCGCTACTAGCAGGCGCAGCAGATGATGCGGTTGATACTGCCGATGAAGAGCCGTCTTCCGAAACGACTTCCAGTCTCCCTAACGTTGAAGATGAAGACGACACGCCAGAAATTAGCATTGATGATTTGCTAGAAGAGCATGGTGTTGATGCTGGTCTGACGGATGAACTGGATAGTAACGATGACCTCATCAATGAAGAAATGCTTGAAAAGCTAGATGATGAGATAAATCAACAAAACAAAGAGATAAATAAGATCACCGACGATTTGCTCAATGAAATTGAACAAATTGAAATGATGGGCGGTTTAGGTGATGAAGACGACGAAGACGATATTGAAGAAGAAATCAGTACAGGCACGCCGTCTCCTCAGTCAATACAAAGCTTAGACGCTATCGCCGACGAGTTAGACGAGATTGACGCAGAAACCCTTGAAGGCGTAGCTGACTTTAGTGACCCACTTTCTGATGAGTTAATCGCAGAATTACAGGCACAAGACGAAGAGCTCGAATCAGGAGCTGTTGATGAACAAGATCCTGCGGAAGCTGAGGCCGATTTAGATACGAGTGAAGACTTTGATGATCCGATTACTGATGAGTTGTTAGCTGAGCTTGAAGCTGATCTCGAAGATGAGCCTGCAGAGCCTGAAGCAGAGTCTGAGTCAGTGACTGATGTAGATAAGGCAACTGAAGAGAGTGAAGAAGATTTCAGCGACCCTCTGACGGATGAGTTGCTTGCTGAGTTAGAGGCAGAAGAAACAGACACTTCGAACGATCCTGACCAATTAGCTGACGAATTACTGTCAGAGTTAGAGGCAGATATTGACGATGCTGACTTTGGTGAGTCCGCGTTGGAGGGGGATGCTGCTAGCGATGATATCATGCACGATGATGCGGATGTTGAATCAGAAAAAGTGGAGCAAGATTCTGATTTTGAAGAAGAAACACTTGACATTGATAACGAGCTAGCAAACGATTTTGCAGAAGCAGAAGCAGAAGCAGAAGCAGAAGCAGAAGCAGAAGCAGAAGCAGAAGCAGAAGCAGAAGCAGAAGCAGAAGCAGAAGCAGAAGCAGAAGCAGAAGCAGAAGCAGAAGCAGAAGCAGAAGCAGAAGCAGAAGCAGAAGCAGAAGCAGAAGCAGAAGCAGAAGCAGAAGCAGAAGCAGAAGCAGAAGCAGAAGCAGAAGCAGAAGCAGAAGCAGAAGCAGAAGCAGAAGCAGAAGCAGAAGCAGAAGCAGAAGCAGAAGCAGAAGCAGAAGCAGAAGCAGAAGCAGAAGCAGAAGCAGAAGCAGAAGCAGAAGCAGAAGCAGAAGCAGAAGCAGAAGCAGAAGCAGAAGCAGAAGCAGAAGCAGAAGCAGAGTCTATTGACCCTCTGGATGATGCGATTGAAGATTTTGAACAACAAATGATGGACGACATTCCATCATTTGGTGAAGTCGAGTCACAGTCATCAGAGCCTGAAACTGAGAGTGACGAAGGGTTTGACGACAGTATTCTCAACGATGCTTTTGATGAGGTTGACACCTTTGAGCTGGAACAAGAAGTTGATGGCGTAGAGCCAGATAATTCGCAAGAAGCACAACAAACAGAGCCTGCTGAAGAAGAAGCGCCGAGCAATAATGCTCCTGCTGAAGATATCAACGAACTTGATGATGTGCCCGGCCTAGACGATTGGTTGTCGGGTAGCGATGATGAGAACACCGAAAACTATGCGTTGCTAAACGAGTTAGACAGCGCGGAATTTGATGAACTGCTGCAGAGCTTAGAGTCTGAAGACCCTGTCGATACATCAGAGCTTGCGTCGGAATCTGAGTTAGAACAGCCTGAAGAGCCAGAGCCAGAGCCAGAGCCAGAGCCAGAGCCAGAGCCAGAGCCAGAGCCAGAGCCAGAGCCAGAGCCAGAGCCAGAGGAAGCATTTTCTCTCGAAGAAGCTGGCGACGATACGACACAAGAGAACAATACTGACAGTGACGACGCGTTTGCTGACGAGGACACGTTTGAGCTTGATGACACAGACGTTGACGACGAACTTGAAGCCTTCTTTGAAAGTGATGATGAAGAGGACGACACTTTCTCTCTTGAAGACGATGATGAACTCGACGATCTAAACATTCCTGACGAGGTGGAAGGTGAGGTGGACTCTTCTGTATCTCAAAGCAGTGAACAAAAAGCGTTAGAGGATGAGCCTCTTCAACTTGATAACCCTGATTTAGACCTTGAAGCCTTGCTTAATGATAGTCTAAGCGACACGTCAAATGGTGAGATAACACCGCCTGAAGAGTTCCTCGACGTAGAGGCGCTAATGGATGATGGCGATGATGCAAACAGCGTCGACCCTGATAGTCAAGAGCTCGACCTAGATGTAAGCCTGTCTGATTTTACAGGTGTTACTGATGAAGATTCCGTGATAGATATTGATAAGGATGCTGGACAGAACGCAAATTTAGATTTGGCCCGAGCGTACATCGAAATGGAAGACGTGGATGCTGCAAAAGAATTACTAGAAGAAGTAATGTCAGAAGGCAGTGATGAGCAAAAGATGGAAGCCGAGTCTATTTTGAAATCTATCGGCTAATTGCATGTTGAGTGGGACATGACTACACTTAGCGCCTTTTAGCTTAGAGGTATCAGAAAAATGGGGCGAATTGCCTTAGGCATTGAATACGATGGTGCTGCGGTTTTTGGTTGGCAGCGCCAACGAGAAGTGCCAAGTGTTCAGGAGCATTTAGAAAAAGCATTATCAATCGTTGCTAATGAGCCGATTGAAGTTCAATGTGCGGGTAGAACTGACGCGGGTGTCCATGCAACGGGACAGGTTGTCCATTTTCATTGCGATGCGCCAAGAAACGAGCGTGCTTGGACGCTAGGTGTTAATGCAAATCTCCCTGACTCTGTCGCCGTGACTTGGGCAAAATCGGTGTCAGATGACTTCCATGCTCGCTTTTCCGCTACACACCGTCGCTATCGCTACGTTATCCATAATTCCAAGATGCGTCCTGCCATCCTTAGCCATGGTGTTACACACGTACATCGGGCGTTAGACGAAGCAAAAATGCACGAAGCCGCCCAAGCTTTGATTGGTGAACAAGATTTCACGTCATTTAGAGCTGCCCTATGTCAAAGCAATACACCTTTTCGCAATGTGACGAACGTCAGTGTGAGCTAAGCAAGGTATATACGTCATCATAGACATTCGCGCTAATGCATTCTTACACCATATGGTACGCAATATTACAGGGGCTCTCGTTGAAATTGGGGCTTAGGTGAGCAGCCTGTAGATTGGATTGCTCACCTACTTAGTTTAAAAGACAGAAGTCAATCTGCGGCTACCGCAAAACCCAACGGTCTGTATCTCGTTGATGTAACTTACCCCGAAACATTTGGGCTACCAAAACCACCCTTAGGGCCTCTTTTTCTGCCTGACGACTAACAGAGGCAGTGCGCATTGCGCTAGTAGACTTTCTTTACACGCTTAAACAACGCAGTGCGTTTGCATTTATCAGCATGCGCACGCCCTCTCACTTTTCTGATTAGTAATTAATAATTCGCATTACTGCGCTGTGTTTTCTATAGTTAAAATAAAACTACACGACACATATTGAGGTTACATAAAAGGAATTGTCACCATGATGGCGTTATCTCACTGCTTTAAAAAGGCTTTTTTAGCATGTATGAGTCTTGTCACTGTATCTACATTTGTATCATCACACGCAACGGCGTCAATCCGGTTTGCTATCAATGCTCCAGGTTCTAAACCGTACCTGTATTTTGATGACGTTAGCCAAGATTATCGTGGTGTAGTAGTCGACTTTTTCTCATTTCTTGAGTCAGAAAGCGATTTTGCTATCACCTACTTAGACTCTAATCGTGTAAGAAGTGAAAACTTCCTACTGCAAAAAGAGGCGGATGTTTTTTTGTCTGCTATCGACTGGCTCAATAATCCTAATTACTTCATTTTTAGTGATGTATTAATGACGCATTCGAGTTACATATACTCAACGTCGGCTTTTTACGGGCCCTTTGTTCCAGAGGATAACCCCAATGCCAGTGTATGCACACGTTACGGGTTTATTTACCCTGTTCTACAAGAGTTCTTCTACAAAAATAACGGTGGTTTAGTGCGTGTTAATTCAAATAGCCAAGTGACAATGGCAATGATGCTTGCCAGAGGTCGCTGTGACTATACCATCATGAGTGAGCAAAACGCCCAGTCCATTATGTTTGACGAAAGCTTCTGCGATACCACATTTTATCAGTCATCCAATAGCATTAGCGATGTTGATCTGGTTTTCGTAATTCGCCCTGAACTGGTGGAATTTCAACATAGTGTTCGAGCCGCTATGGCGCGTTTTAGAAAGAGTGGTGCACTTCAAAAATCAATTCAAACACATTCAGGTACGCATAAGTTTCCTAAAGGGAAATGCTGATTTCACTAAATTTATTGGTCAAACTCGATGGGCTCGAGATGCTGCCGATAGCAAAGTTGATTGAGGCTAGTGCCAACTTCTTAGACCAGTTTTGTTTTTTCCATTTCGTTGTATTGTGGTCTAATAGCGCGCTATATTAGGTAGCTGTTCTGCTGATTTACGACTTTTTTCTTGGTAATTCAGTAAGAAACTTAAAAATTAATGTGTTGCTGGCCTTGTCGGTGAATAGAGTTCACGCGGGTGGCGGGCAGCCGATAAAAAAGGATTCGATTTCCATGAGCTGGATTCAAAAAATTCTTCCACGCACACAAACCTCAACAAAAGGTAACGTTCCAGAAGGTATCTGGACGAAGTGTGGTTCATGTCAGGCCGTGCTATATAAGAGTGAACTGGAAAAACTACAGGAAGTATGCCCTAAGTGTGACCATCACATGCGCATCACTGCACGCCGTCGAATTGATGCTTTTCTTGACGACGGTGATCGCATCGAGTTAGGCGCTGAGCACGAGCCTCAGGATGTACTTAAGTTTAAAGATTCAAAGCGTTACAAAGACCGAATTGTAGCAGCCCAAAAACTCACAAATGAAAAAGATGCCTTAGTGGTTATGCAAGGCAAGCTAAAAGGTATGCCTGTTGTTGTGGCATGCTTTGAGTTTGCCTTTATGGGTGGTTCAATGGCGTCAGTTGTTGGCGCGCGTTTTGTTGCAGCAGTGAATGCTTGTCTTGAAAATAACACACCGCTAATCTGTTTTTCTGCCAGTGGTGGTGCGCGTATGCAAGAAGCGCTAATGTCTCTAATGCAGATGGCGAAGACATCAGCAGCACTGGCGAGAATGAGCAAAAAGGCTTACCGTACATTTCTGTGCTTACAGACCCTACAATGGGCGGTGTATCAGCGAGTCTAGCCATGCTAGGTGACATTAACGTAGCTGAGCCCAAAGCGCTTATTGGTTTCGCTTAGTCCTCGTGTTATCGAGCAAACCGTACGTGAGAAACTTCCGGAAGGCTTCCAGCGCAGTGAATTTCTAGTTGAGAAAGGCGCAATCGATATGATTGTTGACCGCAGAGAAATGCGTGATAGATTACATAGCCTGTTGGTCAAGTTGCATAACAAGAATTAGTGAACAATAAAAATACTACTACCGTTGGCTCAGCGGATGCGAACGCATCACCTTCTAAAAGTCTGAGCCAATGGCTTTCTTATCTCGAGTCAATTCATCCTAGCGCTATTGATATGGGGCTCGACAGAGTCAAAGCTGTCGCCTCAAGTATGTCGCTTAATCTAAACGAATCTTTAGTGATCACCGTAGCCGGAACCAACGGCAAAGGCACAACCTGTCGTTTGCTAGAACAAGCGTTGTTGGCTCAAGGTAAACACGTTGCAGTGTATAGCTCACCACATTTAACAGATTACCGCGAAAGGGTAAGACACAATGGTGAACTTGCTAGCGAAAAAGCGTTTGTTGACGCGTTTGAGTTTGTTGAAGGTGCTCGCGGCGATACCACGCTAACTTACTTTGAGTTTGGTACGTTAGCGGCAATGAAGATGATGCAAGATTGGTGCGTCGATGTCGCTATTTTAGAAGTGGGCCTTG
This sequence comes from Alteromonas gracilis, assembly GCF_036870955.2. Classification (GTDB taxonomy): domain Bacteria; phylum Pseudomonadota; class Gammaproteobacteria; order Enterobacterales; family Alteromonadaceae; genus Alteromonas; species Alteromonas gracilis_A. Next base: position 2,785,044 of record NZ_CP145482.2, on the reverse strand, counting down.
GCGGTCGTTTGGATGCAACTAACATCATAGATACCGACCTTGCAGTCATAACCACCATCGATTTAGATCACCAAGATTGGCTGGGTAACACCCGTGAAAAAATCGCGCGTGAAAAAGCGGGTATCATGCGTAAAGACGGAAAGGCGGTAATTGGTGAACTTTTCCCACCATCTTCACTTTATGATGTTGCTAATGAGCTCACCGTTTCTGCGCGCTGGGCCACCCAGGACTTTGTCACTGAAGTTGCGGATGACTACAGTGAGTGGTCTTGGAAAGGTAAAGAGGAACACTTTGCGCATTTACCCTATCCGAATATTCCGCTACAAAATGCGAGCACAGCGTTAGCAGCGCTTGAAGTGCTAAAATTACTCCCTGATGAACCAGTGCTTCGTGACATCTTGTCGAAAACGACAATGCCAGGGCGCCAGCAAGTCATTAGCCAAAAGCCACTAGTGGTAGTTGATGTTGCTCACAACCCCCAGGCAACCCAAGCTATGAAGCAATGGTTAGAACGTTATTCTGTGGGTCATATGCGCGTTGTCGTCGGCATGTTAAAAGATAAGTCTATTGCCGAAACTTTAGAACCATTAAGTGGGCTTCAGGCCTCTTGGTATGCAGCATCCACCTCAGGCCCAAGAGGTTGCCAAGCAAGTGTTCTTGAAAATGCACTTGTTAATGCGGGAGCAAGCATAGACAATATAGACACATTTGATGACGTATTAACGGCTTACCAACGCGCGCTTGCTGACTATCAAGATGGTGAACTAATCCTTGTATTTGGCTCATTTGTTACCGTAGCAGACGTGCTTGAAGCCCAGTAATTGCTTAGTCATTAAATTGATAGATAGCAATCTAAGCAGGAGAGATTAGTGACATCGGCATTAAAGAATAGACTGGTTGGAACCATCATCGTGGTGGCTCTTGCCGTTATCTTTTTACCAGACTTTCTTGATGGCAAAAAGCAAACTAACCGAGAGCCGTTTGTTTCTGTTCCGACGAACCCGCTCGGTCAAGCCCATCGTTGAACCTGAGCCTTTTCCCAGTGAGCGCGTAGCGAAGGCTGCTGTTCCTGCTGTGGAAATTGAAGATGAAAAAGCGCTGGACGATGAACTCGCGTCTACTGAAACAACCTAGCAAGGTGACACAAAGCCCTCAGCAAACGACGAGTGATTCCCGAACAGATGATGATCTCGCAACACAAACCGTTATCGAGAACAAAAGTGATGCGGCCGACGATGCTGGTTGGGTTATTCAGCTTGGTAGCTTTAGGCATGATAAAAACGTCAAAGCGTTATTAGGCAAGCTGGAGAAAGCTAGCTATCGCGCATTTAGCAGAAAAATCCAAACAAGTTCTGGCCCACTAAATAAAGTGTTCGTCGGGCCAGATTTAGAGAAGAAAAAACTGGATGCAGCGCTACCGCATCTTAAAGAACTTACCAAGCCTTAAAGGCAAGGTAACGACGTTTAAAGTGGAGTAGGGGGTGTTACCACCCCTCCCCAAACTAACGCAACTTTATTACACACTAGCAATATTTCTAGCTTCTGTTAGAATGCGCGCCATCTCGCCAACGGCTCGCTGCTTTTATGTATTTAAGCGGCATTAACGCAATAAAGAGACGATGAACTGGGTAGACTTTTCCATACTGGGTATCATTGCGGTATCTACCTTAATAAGCCTTATCAGAGGGTTTGTTAAAGAAGCCATTTCGCTTGTGGTATGGTTCGCTGCACTCTTTATTTCTAGCAACTTCTATGCAGACCTCGCAGTTTATTTCACAGCCATCGACGACCCATATTTAAAAAATGGCGCAGCTATTGCGGCATTGTTTGTCACAACACTTATTCTTGGTGGAATGATCAATTTTGCAATCAGTCAACTCGTTCAAGCCACGGGCTTGTCGGGGACCGATCGCGCCCTTGGTATTGTTTTTGGTGCATTGCGTGGTGCATTAATTGTTAGCGCGTTGCTCTTTTTTATGGACACCTTTACTGGTGCTGCTTCCTCTGCATGGTGGCAAGCCTCAGTACTTATCCCCGAGTTTGGGGTCATTATTGAGTGGTTTTTCAGTTATGTGAAAGACTCCTCCAGTTTCTTAAATCCCGCTTGAAATAGGTAACGCACATGTGTGGTATTGTCGGAATAGTTGGTAAAACGCCCGTAGCTCAGTCTTTGTATGACGGTCTAACGGTCATTCAACATCGTGGACAGGATGCCGCAGGCATAATGACTATCGACCAAAATATGTTTAATTTGCGCAAGGCAAATGGTTTGGTTCGAGATGTTTTCCATACGCGTCATATGAAAAGGCTTACCGGAAACATGGGGATCGGCCACGTGCGATATCCGACAGCAGGGACGTCTAGTTCAGCTGAGGCGCAACCTTTTTACGTCAACTCTCCATTTGGTATTGCATTTGCGCATAATGGTAACCTCACTAATGCACATGAGCTTCAGGAAGAGGTTTTTCGCATTGCACGCCGCCATATCAATACAACGTCCGACTCAGAATTATTGCTTAACATCTTAGCGCACGAGCTACAGCAAGTAGCAGGCTTGAGCGTTAGTGCCGAACATATTTTTGAAGTTGTGACCAAAGTCCACAAGAAAATTCGCGGTGCATATGCGGTCGTTGCTGCCATTATCGGCCAAGGTATCGTTGCATTTCGTGACCCTCATGGCATTCGCCCGCTGGCGTTAGGCAAGAGAATGACAGAGTTGGGTGAAGAGTGGATGGTGGCTTCTGAAAGCGTGGCACTTGACGCTGTTGGTTTTCAGTTCGTCCGTGATGTCGCACCTGGTGAAGCGGTTTACATTACCGAAGAAGGCCAGCTTCATACTCGTCAATGTGCTGATAACCCTGTGACATCGCCTTGTATTTTTGAATTTGTTTACTTCGCCCGTCCAGATAGCTTCATTGACGGCATTTCAGTTTACGCATCACGCGTAAACATGGGCCGCAAGTTGGGAGAGAAGATCAAGCGTGAATGGTCAGATTTAGATATCGACGTGGTTATTCCAATTCCAGAGACATCAATGGACGTCGCGCTGCAAATCGCTAACACATTAGATTTACCGTATCGCCAAGGATTTGTTAAAAACCGCTATATTGGTCGCACCTTTATTATGCCTGGACAAACCATGCGTAAGAAGTCGGTGCGTCGTAAACTGAACGCCATTTCCTCTGAGTTTAAAGGAAAGAGCGTTTTGCTTGTCGACGATTCCATTGTACGCGGTACGACGTCAGGTCAGATTATCGAAATGGCAAGAGAATCGGGAGCGAAGAAAGTGTACTTTGCTTCAGCAGCGCCAGAAATTCGGTTCCCAAATGTGTATGGCATTGATATGCCTTCAGCTAATGAGCTTATTGCTTACGGTCGAGAGATTGACCAAATCGCAGAACTTATTCAGGCTGACGGGCTAATTTTCCAAGATATCTCAGACTTGGTTGATGCGGTACGTGAGGAAAATGAATCAATTCAACGTTTTGAAACTTCGGTATTCGATGGAAATTACATTACCGCTGATATCGACCAAGAGTATCTAGAGCGTATCGATATGTCACGCTCAGAGAAATCGCGAAATGCCCCTGTCGTGCAAGCCGAACTTAGTAACTTAGATGTACATAATATTGGTGCGGCAGACGACTGATATGTCGCATTAAATCAAACTAAAAAGCCGCTTTTCAAAAGCGGCTTTTTTTGTATCAAATCAGGTCGGCATCACGCCGAGATTCGCTTAATGCACGAAAACAGGACCGCCATACAAACCCCAAAGTAGTACAGAGCTTAGTCATAAGTATAACAAGCAGAACTAATCCACAAGTGACCACAGAGCTTGAATAGATAAAACCTTTGTCTTCATGCATGTGCAACATGATAGGGACGCCAGAATACAGCAAATACACGGAATAGCTTATACCTACAAGTAGTGCTGTCATCACTACCCAAAGTTCAGGATACAGACCTGCGAAGCCAACCATAAACAAAGGCGTTGCAGTATATGCTGCCAGCTCCAGTGATTGTGTATACGATGGCGATGCATCGAATGCTTTTGCTAATTCATGAATAAGCACTGCAAGGGCAATGACTCCCGTAACAAGTCCGAAATACATACCAATGCCCATCATAATGGCACTGCTTTCGCTTAATCTAATTACGTCACCAGCGCCTATACTCCAACCCGTATGTGCGCTCGAGTAATACGCCACAAGTGAAGGGATAAGTGCGATAAAAGCAATGTGAGTGAGCGCATAAAAATACGTTTCATGTTTGATATCAATAGTTTGCCACTCTTCCTTAGGGTGAGTGTAGATACCGACGAGATGATTCAAAATCATAGAACCTGCCTTATATAACCACGGTTATTGTCTTTATTATGGATATATTGTTGTTGGCAGTGAAAATACGCGAAAATGCATAGTGAAGATGTAAACCTAGGCACTATGACTACAGAAATGAGGTGAATGCACCTTAGAACTGCCGTTAACAATATGTTTACAATTTGAGTGTGCAGGATTAACTGAGGTGCGTCAATAAATTTGATTAAATAATGATCGGCGTTCGCTCTGTGCCTTTATTATCGCTAGGCAGCGCTTGGAGCGCCAGAGTGAAATCGAAACGTATCATCGTCACTTTCAATTAACTGTTTTTCCACTTCTCCAAAGTGGTCTACGCGGCTTTGTATATCTAAAGGAGAAATAGCGGCAGCAAGCGTTAAGTAGTCTTCGAAGTGTCTAGCCTCTGAACGAAGCAGAGAAACATAGAATTTACCGAGTTCTTGAGAAACATAAGGAGCAAGTTTCGCAAAGCGCTCACATGAACGGGCCTCTATATAAGCGCCGCAAATAAGCTTATCGACCAGTTTCTCCGGCTCATAGGTGCGAACATGCCTAAGCAGTCCATTTGCATAACGACTAGATGTAACTGACTTATAATCAAAGCCTAACTTGTGCATGATTTCGAGTACTTGATAAAAATGATGTAGCTCTTCTTTTATAAGCATAACCATTTTATCCAGCATATCTTTTTTGAAAGGGTCTAGACCCTCAACATTGAACACGCTTTTTGATAGGTGTTTCGTATTGAGAGATTCCCAGTCACCTTCATGGCGATAAGTGAAGTCTTCATAGGGCTTTAACCAGCCAAGTAGAATTTTACTTGTATCGTCATCTGCAACATAACGGCGTAACAGGTACATGGCACTTTGCGCCGCCTTAAGTTCACAAATTAGATGGTCAGTAAGCAATATCCTAAGATTGTCTTCTTTCTTCGCTTCGTCTAACCACGATTGTGGCGTTTCGCATTGCAAAAAAGCGTTAATGGGTTGCAAAAGAGAAAGAGCTTCAGACGAAGAAATGACAGACATGGTGTTACTTATCCCCAAAAGTTTGTAAGCTTACAGCGCACCGTTTGCGATGCGGCGCAATACTACCCGATTGGTGGCGTGGCGTTCAACTTAAAAAATAAACAGGCGACTTTCATGAATTACCTTGCCCACTTATTCCTCGCAAAAGCCACCGAAGATTCTCATTTCGGTAATTTGCTTGGCGATTTTAGGCGAGGAGTAGATACCTCTCAGTTTTCGGAAGCGGTTCAACGAGGTTTGGCGAATCACTATGAGGTGGATAGGTTTACCGACACCCATCAAAGCGTTGTCAATGCTAAAGGCCTGTTTGAGCCTAGTAGACGACGTTTTGCGCCTGTAGCGCTGGATATCTATTTTGATCATTTATTGATAAAACATTGGGCTGTGTTTTGTGATGAGCCTTTCGATTCATTTACTCAGCGAAGTTTTACTTTACTGGAACGCAGGCTCTCACAAATGCCTCGCGCAATGCAGCACAGTATCGGGCATATGATTACACATAATTGGTTTGAGGATTACGCTACTGAAGACGGCATTGCAAAAGCAATAACCGTGGTATCGAAACGCATTAGGTTTAAAAATACCTTTTATCGCGCCGTCGATGATATTGATGTAAATCGCAACATTATTGAGCAAGAGTTTCTCGAATTTTTTCCTGAGCTGCATCGCCATGTTCGCCTTCACAGTCCTGAAAACAACACCTCACCGTCTTGATTGCTATGTTCATTTTCGGTACCTGTCGACTATTTTGGCGTGTTTATCGAGCAAACCTGAGTGTTGTGTAAGGTAGCGTTATAGTGATCCTGTAAACATCGTGACAATCGTTAAAACATATAAAAAGAATCCAACATGAATAAATCTATGCTTACTTTGAACAAAGGCTCAATTTGGCTGGTATTTCTAGCCGCACTTACTCTGTGTAGTGCCACTTCCTATGCTGATTCGAGTGCACATGATCGTCAAATCGAAATTGACAGCAATGTGGTGACCGAACACGAAACTAAAATTTTAGGCAAACGCGTTAAATACAGCGCAACAACGGGTACACAGCCCGTTTGGAACAATAACGACGAAGCAGTCGCTACGCTGTTCTATACCTATTACCAACGCACAGATATTAAAGATAAAAGTGCTCGCCCCTTAATTATCTCATTTAACGGTGGACCTGGCTCGGCTTCAGTGTGGATGCACGTTGCTTACACGGGCCCACGCATTTTGAATATCGACAGTGAGGGGTATCCTGTGCAGCCTTACGGTGTGCAAACCAACCCTTACTCTATTTTAGATGTCGCCGACATTGTGTTTGTCAATCCAGTTAATACCGGGTACAGCCGTGTACTGGAAGATGCTGATGGCAATATGCCGTCAAAAGACGAACAGCAAAAAATGTTCTTTGGTGTAAACGCTGACATCAAATACCTTGCTGATTGGGTGAATACATTTGTGACACGAAATAACCGCTGGCGCTCACCCAAATATTTGATCGGAGAGAGCTACGGTACTACTCGTGTTTCGGGTTTAGCGCTAGAACTACAAAGTCGACAATGGATGTACTTGAATGGCGTTGTACTTGTATCGCCCACAGATATCGGCATAGAGCGTGATGGGCTTATTAAGGCCGCTAACCGCTTACCGTATTTTGCAGCGGCAGCGTGGTATCACAAGAAATTAGACAGCGAATTACAGAGCAAAGACCTTACCGATTTTCTTCCCGAGGTTGAAGACTTTACTATCAACGAACTTATTCCAGCGTTAGCAAAAGGTGGCTTTATTGGTAATCAGGAAAAGCGTGACATATTGGCTAAAATGGCGCGCTATTCAGGGTTGTCTGAACAAGATATCTCGCAGAACAATCTTGACGTGAGTACCGCATTTTTCTGGAAAGCACTATTAAGAGATGAAGGCAAAACTCTGGGGCGTCTTGATAGTCGATATCTTGGAATAGACGAGAAGCAAAGCGGCGATCGACCTGATTACTGGGCGGAACTGACGTCTTGGCTTCATTCTTTCACGCCTGCAATAAACTACTATTTGCGTGAAGAGCTGAACTATAAAACAGACATCAAATACAATATGTTTGGTCCCGTTCGCCCTTGGGATAGAACAAACAATAAAACGGGTGAGAACTTACGCCTAGCCATGGCGCAAAACCCGTATTTAAATGTCATGATCCAAGCTGGATATTACGATGGTGCAACTAACTATTTTGATGCCAAGTATACGATGTGGCAACTTGATCAAAGCGGCAAAATGAAAGACCGTTTAAGCTTTAAAGGGTATAGAAGTGGGCACATGATGTATTTGCGCCGCGATGACCTAAAACAATCTAATCAGGATTTACGAGAGTTTATCAAAGCAAGCACACCAGCTGTAGGTGAGCCTGCAATGTATCGCCGTTAAGGTACAAATTATTTTTGATGGTATGTGAAGGTGGAGAGCGTTCGCCACCTTCTTCTTTTTCATTTCACTTCAATGTTTAGCAATTCAACGCAAACAAAGTCGCTCAACGCCTAAAAACCGACTACGCTTCTTTATGAGCAGTGGTACGTCTCTTTGCGCGGTAGCTCACATCATATCCATTGATATTACTGCCGGAACATAAGAGGAAAGGGAATGGCCAGAAAACTACGTGAAAACCCACTTCAAGCCGCTAACACACATACCCGCTCAAAAACATGCTACGCGGTATGGAGCCATGGCAACGGAGACGCGATAGCGGCTGCAGAATCGGGAACGTTTTTCCATATCAACGGCGGTGTGGTCTCGCCGGTAAGTGTGCCCACTACTTCGGATTTTTATGATGTACATGGTTTTGCACCTAACGACGTATGGGCGGTGGGAACATTCGGCGCCATTTGGTGCTTTGATGGCACTAACTGGAACACCATTGAGAACAACCCAACAGAAGGCAATTATGACCCAACGTGGTTTGAGGCTGTGTGGGGTCGCAGTTCTGACGATCTATATGTTTGTGGAGATAACTCTGAAATACTTCACTTTGACGGCAGTGAATGGCGCTATTTAATCAAGTGGGACAGAGTAAGTCAGAAAACCTATCCTGATAGGTGGTATTCCATGGCGGGGTTGGACGATGGCACCTTGTACGCGGTGGGTAGCCCAATAACAATTAATGGTCAAAAAAAAGGCGGGGTAGTACGTATAAGACCTGGTGAAGACCCAGAGTTATTAGATGCTCCAACAGATACGCCTTTCATTAATGCCATTGAAAGAATCCCCGATACAAATGAACTTTTGCTATGTGGTGGCAATGGCACTCTGTGCCGCATAAAAGGCAACCAAATTACCAAAGAAGCTGAAGGTATTGTAAAGAAAGACGATCGTCTCTATGCCATTGAGGCTATCGATGAAAACAACATTATTGTGGTGGGCTGGGGCGGGCGGCTTTTGCGCTACAAAGATGGTATATGGAAAAGACTGAGCATAACGTCTAGGCCTTTTTTGGAGGGCGTCGCGTTTTGTGGAAGCAATATGTTTATCGCAGTAGGCTGGATGGGTAGATTGCTTAGCTATGATCTAGAAGACAATCGCTGGACCTCTTTGTACAACGGACGAGTGAACGAAACGCTAACACTTGCTAAATTGGACAACCAAAGTCTTGTTGCCTCTTGTGGTGGGGGAAACATAATCGTTCGTTCTTCAAGTGGAGATTACCAACAACACCTTCCTTGTCACTGCGACGTTAATCTCGCGCTTGGGCTTGAAAACGGAAATGTTCTGCTTGCGGGCGATGACGGCTACATTGCTGAAGTTTCAGTTCAAGCAAATGGCGATTTAACCTACCTCAGCGAGGATATCGGACAGGCAAACTGGGACGCTACTTGTGGTGTGCCAGTTACAAACGATGTGTACCTGGGGTGTAGCGATTTCGCAATTAGAAAGTGGTCAAGTGGCACCGTAACTGAAATTAATGGCGTTAGATCACTACTGAGTGCAAGTAGCTCCAGTAAATACTTCACTTTTAAAGCACTTTACGTGCTAAGCGAAACAACGTTTTTAGCGAGGCTATCCGGTGGTTACAACAAGCCGCTAAAAACCTATTTTGTTGACTTAGACAATAATAAAGCTGTTCGCCTGAATATTGCGAAAAGTGATGTTATTGTGGCTTCAGATAATAAAATTTGGGTTATCAACCGCGAAGCTGTATGGCTTGTAACTGACTTAAACCAAAGGAAGCAGTGGCAAAAGGTCGTTGAGATTGAAAAGCACTGGATATCAGCTGGCGAAACCATTAGTTATGGGACATATTCAGATGAGCACTTAATACTCGGTGGAACGCGAGGAAGCGTTCTGTTTGTTGATAGTAATAATCAAATTGTGAAAAAGCATTCTGGTTCATACAGTGAGATAACCAGCATGTCTGATGCCAAAGACGATGTTCTTTATGTTGGACACAAATGGGGGCGAGTAAAGCGGCTTGACCTAGGCAGTGGACAAACCGAAGTGTATTCCATTTCTTCGCCAACCTGGTGGAGCGCATCGTCAATACGTTCTGGCTCTTTGATATGTGGTCAAGATGGCGCGATAGGTGTCTTAGAACAGCAATCTGACGTCGTAGATTTACAGCCACCAGCCGTCAATAAGGACTTTTTATGCAGTGTCGAAATAGATAGCAACCTAATGTGTTTGGCAGGCGTAGAGACCATCGTATTGTGGCGTGAGTCTGAATCTCCGGTCATTTTTTCAATGCCTAATTATGTTTTCACTACTGCAAATTATTATGATGAAACATTGTATTTAGGAACGAGTGGCGGACAAATTCTGTCAATTCCAGCTCGCCATTTGCAATCTAGACAATTATCTTCTTCTGCGTTGACAGAACTGATAGAAAAGCCGCTGCCATCACCTATTGTCGACTTGTCGATCGTCAATGAGGGTATACGCGCTGTTTGTTACAATGGACAGGTACATTTGGTCGCTGGCGATACTGAGATTTTATTTGACGTTGGTGACGAGCTTAGACGTGGTGCTATTCCACAAAATACGGAAGATGCCTATTTCGCGGGTAAAGTAATGAGACGTTATAGCACCAAGCCTTATGACAGAATGATCGTGCTACAGGCTAACGGTCTTCGCGATGTAGAAAATATTGAGATGCCAACAAAGTACGCAGGTAAATTGCTTACTAAAGAGGTCAGTGCGTTTGCCCAAGACGAAAGAAAAGGGTTTTGGTTTGGCGGTCAGTCTGGCGAACTCGTTATTCGAGTTAACGAGAAGTGGTATCAGGTGTCTACGGGCATTGGAAATCACTTACAAAGTATCACCACTTCGCACGACCGACTGATGGTTTGTGGCAGGTTTGGTGCTGTTAGATTTGGCAAAATGGACATTTTTAGAGCGCGTATCGACGAACTGCAGCAATCTTTTGAAGCTGTTTTAGAGACGGCCAGCGCTTTGCCAACAAAACAGTTGACCCAATCTGAAGCTAATTTAGACCCGGCAGAACGGCGCGTACTTGATATGTTTGAAATGATGGATGATGAACAACAGTTTCCGATAGACTGATAGAACAGCACTACCTGCTTGTTATTGTTCAATTTTTTCTTATTCAAAATTCTGTTTCTATTTTTAGTTGATATTCAAAAGCAATGGGAGCGCGGTATCATACCGCTAGTAATGAAAAGGAGAATAGATTGATGAAAGCGGTTGGATATACACAGTCACTTGCGATTAACGACGCTAATGCACTGCTTGATATTGAGTTGGACAAACCTACCACAGCGGGACGCGACCTGCTGATAAAAGTAAGTGCTATTGCCGTTAACCCCGTAGACTACAAAATTCGTCAAAGAGTAGAACCACAGGACGGTATTCCCAAAGTGCTAGGGTGGGACGCAGTGGGTGAAGTTGTTGAAGTTGGCGCTGATGTGTCTAACTTCACGGTTGGCGATCGCGTGTATTACGCAGGTGATTTAACGCGTCAAGGTACCAATGCAGAATATCAATTGGTGGATGAGCGCATTGTTGGCCATGCGCCCAGGACACTTTCAGACAGTGAGGCGGCAGCGCTGCCTTTGACCACCATTACGGCTTATGAACTCCTTTTTGATCACTTAGCGTTAGCACAGCAAGGCGAAAAAAGCGATGACGTGGTGCTCGTGGTTGGTGCCGCAGGTGGCGTTGGTTCAATTATGCTACAGCTTTTAAAAACGCTTACTGGTGCTACAGTTATTGCTACCGCATCCCGGGATAGTTCGAAAGCGTGGGTTACGTCGCTAGGTGCAGACTATGTGGTTGATCATAGTCAACCGCTAGCCCCTCAAATTGAAGCACTGAGTATTGGTCAGGTAACGCATGTTGCCAGTTTGAATAATACAGGTGCATACCTTGACGCGTTTGTTGAAGTTATGAAGCCCAAAGGTAAATTGGCTCTTATTGATGATCCTGAGTCATTAGACATCAGCAAACTTAAACAGAAGAGCTTGTCACTGCACTGGGAGTTCATGTTTACGCGTTCGATGTTTGAAACAGACGATATGTTTGAACAAAGCCAGTTGCTCAATAAAGTGGCTAAACTCATCGATGAAGGAAAAGTGAAAACAACCGTTGGTAAGCACTTAGGTAAAATTAGCGCGGCAAATTTGATTGAAGCGCATAAAATCCTAGAAGAGGGCAGTGCTATTGGTAAGCTGGTATTAGAAGGTTTCTAAAACGCGTTTTCGCCCAGTACAATCAATATGAAACACGCTAGCAACTTACTAATCGCTAGCGTGTTCGCTTTGGCATAGATGCTATATGTGTGCCAACATCTTATAGTGGCCGTTGCTGATTTTCGTCAGGCATCGGATCGCACTTTTCTAATGCGTCTTTTGCTTCCCGCCATTTGGCCAATTTTTCGTAGTATACGTCCCATATACATGGGCAACACGAACCACCACCACAACAATCATCACGCAAGGGTTTTTCCGGTTCGGGGGGCAAATCCAGATTTTTGTGTGTATTGTTTGCGGTCATACGGATTGTTTCACCTCATTGCCAAGCTCTCGCAAAGTGTACCCAGCGACGTTGCGCTATTCAAATAGTTGTTCGAAATGGTGCTTATGCGTTATTTCACAGGGGGTTCACATCTCTACTGGCATCCTGTTTACCGTGCTTATTAGATATTGAGCACTTGTCTACACTTTTGAACAAGGGCCTGAACAATGAAAACAAGGTTAATACAATCGCTTTTTGCTTTGGCGAGTACGTGCTTAGTTACACTGCCTACCTTTTATTCTTATGCACAAAGCGATGGGAGCGAAAGTGACAGTGTCGTTCGTATAAATGACCCTAAAACACTGCTTGCTCATGCCATTGCAAATTTTGAGAATACGCCGATAGAGGCGTTTTCATACCGCGTAACCCGTTACGAAAACGAAGAAGGAACTGAAACCAGCAGTATAGAAGTATTTTCTCCTCATTCCAGCAACCCTAATCAGTGGAGATTAGTGCAAAAAAATAATAGGCCGCCCACACCTCAAGAACAGCGAGCGTTTGTTAAACAAAAGCAAGAACAACAAAATAGCACTGCTATAGCACTTAGTGATTTGATCATTCTGGAAAGTGTTCACGAAATAGCAAGGGACAACAACACCATTCGTTTTGGTTTTGATGTGTTCCTGGAAAAGTTGGGTGACGAAGCTTCGTCAAATTTACAAGGCACGCTAATTTACGATCTCGACGAGAGGTTCATTAGGCACCTAACCATCGTTAACAAAGCGAGCTTCTCACCAATGTTTGCAGCCACGATTGATAATTTAAAGGTGAGTATGACATTTACCAAGAAGGAGGAGGCGGTATTACCCGTGTCTATTACGATGGATATGGTTGGCAAGTTCGCCGTGTTTAGTGAAATCAACGAAACCTCGTCTGATGTCTACTCAGACTATCAGTATGTAGGCAGTACAATGGACTCCCACTAAGCTAACGCAAAAAGTGCAACGTGACTTCTGTGCCTGACGAGCTAGTAATTTCTAGCGCTAGCCCTTGCTGTTCACACAGCCTATTTACAATAGACAGACCAAATCCGAGGCCAGTGCTTTGCGCTCCCTTAACACCTCGTTGAGTTACCGATTGGGCAATATCTTGTTGAAGGCCGGGGCCAGTGTCTGTGATACGCAAAGCGCCATCTTTTATGGTCATAGACACATTCCCCTCTAATGTGTATTTAAATGCATTGCTGATTAAGTTATCTAAAATAACTTTCAACACATTTGGTTCAGCAAGTACACGGATGTTGCAACTATCGTCAATGTTCACTTCTACAGGTTTAGAATCTAATAACAGTCGGTTGTCGATGACTGAGGCTTCAAGCAGTGGCATGAGTTCGACAGTATGGTTGTCAGATGCACAGTGTTCTTCGCGAGCCAGCATAAGCAATGTTTCAACCGTTCTTTCCATTTGTTCTGCGCCGTGCTCAATGCGCTGCAAAAGCTCCTTGTCATTATTGTCATTAAGCCGTGCGACTTCGACAGTGTTCTTTATTACGGCAAGCGGTGTTCGCAGTTCGTGGCTAACGTCGCGAGTAAAACTGCGCTCTCGCTCCATGGCAAGTGCAATACGCTTGAGTGTCTTCTCCAATGCGTGCGCTAAAATACCTACTTCGTTATTGGGAGAGTTGTTAGCATTGTGATGTAAAAGGCCTTTAGACGAAAACTGTTCAGATAAGGTTGTTACGTCAACGCCATCTACAGCGCTCGCAAGCTCGTTGAGTCCACGGGTGGTTCGTCGACCTATAAACCAAGCGATCATGCATGCAAGTACCGTGACAGTTACCCCGCTTATGATGAGAAATTGTATGACACCACCGCGAATTGGTCGCACCATTAACTGTTCACTTACTTCGGCTACCAAGAAAGTATCGGGGAAGTTATCGAAACGATATAGGTGATAATGAAGCCCATTTTGGCCGAAAAATTCTTTTCTGCGAGGCTCTTCCGTGGCAAGTGCTTGTATATCAGGCGGTAGCTCACTGATTGAAAAAGCCAGTTGCATACTTGTTTCTCTTGGTGATGGCCAACTGCCTGTAGCGGAATAACCCTTTTCAAGATATTCGGCTTCTTGTAACACCCCGCGCTCGATAAAATTATCTTCAATGGTATACATCAGAGACAGTGCAATAAGGCCATAAATGGATGAGATTACCAGTGTAAACAAGCAAAAACGCCAAATAATACGACTACTTAAACTGTGAAAAGAAGTACCAGTTAAACGCATAATGTTCTACTTACTATCATCAATGGAAAGCGCGAACCCCGCACCAAAAACAGTTTTTATAAGTGGCTTGGCAAACGGTTTGTCAACGATGGCGCGAAGCTGATAGATATGTGAGCGCAGGGCATCTGACTCGGTGGGGTCATCTCCCCAAAGCTGTTGAGTAAGTTGAGAGCGGCTAACCACTTGAGGATGTGCTTGTACCAGAATGGAAAGGATCTTAAAGCCCATGGCACTCAACACCAAGGCTTGTCCATCTCTGCAGGCTGTTCTGCTTTTGCGGTCAACAACGATGGGGCCAAGTTCGATTTTATCGTGACTTTGCAGTAAATGCCTTTTTGACAGAGCAAGACAGCGTACTTCTAATTCCTGCAATGAAAAGGGTTTGGTTAGGTAATCATCGGTACCTGTGTTAAATCCGGATACTTTATCGTCGATGCTATCACGGGCTGTTAGCATTAAAATTGGAATATGACGGTCTGCTTTTTGTCTAATTGTTTGGCAGACAGTTAGCCCGTCCATGTTAGGCAGATTAAGGTCGAGAATGACAACATCATAATAAGCGTTAAGTGCAAGCTCTAGCCCGTGATCACCGCTTATAGCAAAGTCCAATACATGCCCCTGATGTTCCATATATTGCGCAATATTCTTGGCAATACTGGGTTCATCTTCAATAAGCAGTATGTGTAGTCCTTTCGACATTGTCATCATACCTTCCTTTACCAAATCATAGTCAGTGATATTGACTACTGGGTTAATGTTGCCATGAGCGCCTGCGCTGGCTCAAAGTCAGGGTGCTTGTCTATTATTTTTTCTAGTGTGTTTCTACTCGCCATAATATCACCCAGTTGAAATTGTGTTTTTGCTATTTGAATATCAAGAGCAGGGTTATCTATCTCTTCTTGAGCAAGCAACATTAACGCAAGCGCTTGCTGTTGTTTTTTCTCTGTCGAAGCAAGTTGAAGATAGTAGTAACCGTACATGCCAGCAAGTGCAAGGTGGTGATTTTCCGGTGATGCTGAAATGGCGTGGAGCGCGCTGTCATCACCCTCGATAAATGCGCTGATGCTGGCTAAGGTTCTGTCATCCTTGTAAGCAGGGATTGGCTGTACAGCGATATTCAGCGCCTTAAGCGTGGCGTTGGCCACCGCCACTGTCGATGAAGGATTCTGTCCTGTGACTAAGTGGCCGTCAACAGCAACATGTTCAAGCATAATGTCAGAAGATTGAAATTTGCCACCTATCGCTTTGAGTTTATCTTCAAGCATAAAGTCAAACTGCTTAGCCCACTTTTTGCCAAAAAGTAGCTCTTCATTGTTTGTAAAACCATTAACTGCTTTACCAGCAACGAGATAGTCACCATTCGATAATTTAACATTAACAAGCGCGGCAGGGCCATGGCAAACAGCGGCAACCACACCTTTGTTTTCGTACACGTGTGAAATAAGTTGTTGTAGCGATGCATCAAACGGTAAATCAAACATAGCCCCTTTTCCTCCAACAACAAATACCGCATCGTAGTTCTCTGCGCGCACATTACTTAAAGCGATCGTATTGTTGAGCTTAGCCATTGCTGACGCATCATTTAATACGTCAGAATTAAATGCTTTATTGGGATCATACTCGTCGGCCTCCACTGCGCCGCCTTTAGGGCTGGCCACATCTATTTCAACGCCATTCGCGCTGAACACTAGGTAAGCTTTGGCAAACTCATCAAATTCGTAGCCAGGTTTTTCTTTCCCTTGTGCTTCGCCATGACTACTAAGCACCATGATAATGCGAGGGGCAGGGCCGTTTGGCGCAGCGTGCGCCATTATTAACATGCTAAAAAGCACAATTGAAACGATAGCTTGCATGAATAGACGTTGCATAAAATATCTCCTTAAAAAGTATTTACCACTCTATGCAACGCCACGTGAAACAGATGTGAAATGACAGCTACTCTGTGAGCAATTCCCGAACAGAGCTTGATAATGTGCGTTTACTTGCTAGGTATCCAACCGCGATAACAAACATTATCATCGTGCTTAGAGCGAGTGTCGTCCAAACTACGCTAGGGCGGTATGTCATAGAAAATTGTGACTGATAGATGAGCGTACCAGCGACCCATGTACCTAAAACTGCCCCCGTCGCGGCAATTGCACCTGTAAGGGCCCATTCAATAAGATTAATGCTCAAGCACAGTCTTCGCGGCAATCCAAAGCTTATAATTAGGCTGTTTTTCTTTCTTTCGTTCTGCTCATATGTCAACACAGAAGACATGATCACAATGCAGGCAAGGCTCAAGATAATAAGTGCAAAACCGCCAATGACCTGCGTTATCATCGAGAGGGTGTCGTCAAAGCGCTTCGTCATCTCTTGTAATGACACCATGCGTAACGAGGGATGCTTTTGCCATAGTTCACCAAGCGCGAGAAGCGCACCAGACCCGGCTTCCAAACTCGCCATATGGTAGCGGGGAGCTTCTACTTGCTGTGCAGCGTTATATGGCATTTGCACCCAAAAGGTCATGGTTCCAGCACCAGGCACATATTCATGGCTTGCAACAATGCTGAAGTTGATGGCCGTATTAGCAATGACAAAGGTCAGTTCGTCTCCAACACTTAATCCAAGATCGGTCATCACTTCATGCTCGACAGAGACTTGCTGCCAATGCGCTGGCTGCGTGTCCCACCATTGTCCCTCGACGACACGATTGTTTTTAGGTAGGCGATCAGTCCAGTGAAGCCTTATCGCGTGTTGAAATGTCGATAAACTTTCACTGGGTGTGGTGACAAAATCATCGACAGGTTGGTCATTAATTCGCGACAATTTGGCATACATAAACGCTTTTTGTTGACGTATTTGCGCTTGGTGCGTGTCGGCCCACTGTATTACTGAGTCCATTTGTGCACTGCTGGCTTGTGATATGACTAAGTTGCCGTTGAATTGACGATTATATGACTGCATAGTATTGCCTACATCTCGCAGCAACATGAGTGTAAAAAGGAGCAAAAAAGTGCACAGTCCAACGCCCATGATTTGTGTCGATTTGCTCACTAAGCGCTGCTTCATCATAAAAGTAGCAAATGCTAGCAAACCAGAATAACGCCGCGTGAGCTTTTCGCCCACGGTTAGGCATAGCCAACTCAATAACGCGATTAGGGCGATACAGCAAAACATGGCCCCTAATAGCATTGCGGTGAGAATACTGTTATCGGAGTAAACGAAAACTACCATGGCAAGTGCCACAGCAAAGCATATAAACGTGAACGCATGCTTTTGTTTGCTTCCTTTAGCGAAGATAAGCTGTTTTACATTGGACTTCTTAATAGAAAACCAAACGGGTAATTGGAAAAGCGCAAGCAGCATTGCACATTGGATAAATGCAATAAGCCCAGACACAACGCTTGGCTGCCATTGAAGCGACGGCAATGTTTTAGAGAGCCAGTGAATGATTGCCCAATGGCAGAGAGTGCTAACAAGGAGTACTGCGGGAAGTAATACAGCAGTATGCAGTAGCCACTTACCAATAGAGACAACAAGCCCTTGAAGCCGTGAAGCACCTAAGCTTAGGCAAACGGCGGTAAAATACTGCTCTTTTTTTATTTGGACACGGGATATTTGATAGATGGCAATAGCCGCCATAAATAGAATGAGGATGAAAGATAAACCCAGAAAATTCTCAGTTCGCTGCCAAAACAACGCGAGCGGGTGAGCGCCATGACGATGTCGAAGGTCGGCACTTATAAGCTTTGCTTTTTGAAATGCAATGATTTCGTTGATTTGCGATGGTGTTGCTTCTAGAAGGTAGCGGTACCGAACCGTATCATCACTAAATTTAAGTTTAGTAAAATCATCTCTATGCAGTATCGCTCGCATATCGACATTGTGGCCTTCCATCAGTCTGTCAGGTTCGTGATGCAAAATGCGAGAGACAGAAAAGTGATTATCAGCAATGGTGATTGTTTGCCCCACTCGCACGCCAAGACTCGCCGCTAAGCGAGGGCCTACCCAAATTTTTCCGATAGTGGGTGTTTGGCCTGTAGCATAAGGGGGGTCTCTAGTGTGTCGGAAACCTGAAGCGTTCCTTGTAAAGGATAACGGCTATCCACCGCTTTAAGGGTCAACTGCTGCCAATTTCCGTTTTGGGTTAACGTTGTTTTAATGCTCTGTGTGAAGGTAAGGGCACTACTGAGGTTTTCCAATTGTGTTACATGGTTGACTGGCATTTGACCGTATTGGGAAACCACCACATCTGCGCCAAGCAAGTTAGCCATATTGTGCGCTAAATGTTTTTGTACCGATTCACTTGCCAGCGTAAGCGTAATCAAAAATACCAGCAAAAGCCCTTGGATAAACTGAAGCAAGCGAAAATGAGAGGCCTTGTAGTCTTGTAGTAGCAAATGCCACATCAATGAGAAAACTGTTTTACGCACGATACACCTCGTTGTCTGTAACCCAAGCACAATGCCCATCCTGAAAATGAAGTTTATGGTTCGCTTTCTTAGCAAGGCTCTCTGAATGGGTGACCAGCACTAAACCTGCGCCGTTAGCATTGCAGCACTCGAAAAGTAATTTGGCGACCTCTTTAGCACTGACTGCGTCTAAGTTTCCCGTGGGTTCATCGGCAAAAATAAATTTAGGTGAGAAAACCAAGGCTCTGGCAATGGCAACGCGCTGTTGTTCTCCGCCGCTTAATTGAGACGGTTTGTGCTGAAGTCGGCCTCCCAAACCAACTTTTTCAAGCCACTGGCTTGCTGTGGATAGGGCATTTTTGCAACCGCGGAGTTTGAGCGGTAAGGCAACATTGTTAAGCGCGTCTAGCTCAGGTAACAAATGAAATTGTTGAAAAATAAACCCTATGTCGGAGCGAATAGCATTAACTTCTAGCGTTTTTTTTGCACTTAAGTATTTCACTGTGCCGCTACTTGGAGACTCGAGGCCTGATGCCAACATTAATAAGCTGGACTTGCCAGAGCCCGACGGGCCCGTGATGGCATAAGACTCTCCTTGATGAATACCAAAGCTTAGATCGTCAAATAGCACAATATTGCGATCGCCATTCTTAAATGATTGTGAGACTGATTGCAGCTCAATCACTGATTGTTGTGTTTGCCAACGTATCTGCTTGGGCATGGTGCTTACTCCTAGTTATGTTACTCCTCAACATAAAGAGGAAAGAGTGAAATGGATGTGAAAAGGACATGCTGTGTATTTCACATTTGCTTCACAGTAAGGCGGTTAACGTTGGAATATTGCCAACAAAACCATGGACATCATATGTTTAAGAACTTTACGCGTTCGCTAATTACCGTTGTTATCACGTGTTGTAGCCTTACTGGTTGCAATGTCTTTAATTCTCTTAGAATGATGCAAATTAATGACAATGTTGAACCTGTCATGACCGCAGAAGGACGCATTTCTCTTGAATCAAAATATGAAGGTGAAAAACCTTATATTTATGCGACTGTAAATGGGGAGAAGCTTTTGTTTCTTCTTGATACCGGTGCACGTTTCCTTATTTTGATGGATACACCAAACGTGAAGAAACTCAATCTACCAAGGGGCTTTGACCTAGCTCTCAGCGGGTGGGGCGAAGACGGCAACAGCCAAGCCTATCAAACTGACATTGCTCGAATCGACTTGGGCGGGGTTTATTTCGATGACATGAAAGCAGCGCTAATACCCGTGTCTCAAACGCATTATTATTTACGCGAAGATGAGGCTATATATGACGGTGTGATAGGGCACGACATGATGCGTCACTTTACATGGGAGTTCGACGCCAGTAAAAATGCAATTTATTTATCGCAGCAGCCATATTCGCCATCCCCTGACGCTACGCGTCTTCAGATGAGTTCGCTGTTTAACAAAATCTCTGTTGATGGTTCGCTTACATTTAATGACTCAGTGACGGTTAATGAGCCGTTTGTCATTGATACAGGTAGTCGTCATTACGTTAAGTTAAGCACTGCTTACATCACATCAAATGAAATCGAAATGTCATCTGCTCGCGTGCGCGCTGCCGATTTTGGATTAAGCGGTAAAGTAGAGCATGACAGGGTTACTTTACCCTCACTGTCGCTCGGCGATATTGAAATCGACAATGTGAAAGTTAATCTTATTCCAAGCGACGACGAAGATGACTGGTGGGTACTTGGTAATGCGTTAATGAATCAATTCAAAACGGTGATCGATTACAACAACGATGCATTTTATTTAGAGCCACAAGCCCCATTTGTTACAGACTACAACTTGCTCGGCTTAGAGTTACGCAAGATACGCAGTGGTGACTTTGTTGTGCGCTATGTGTTTCCAAATTTGCCTGCTAGCGAAGCTAATATTGAAGTAGGTGATATTGTCACGCATATTGACGGCGTAACCGCGACAAGTGTTTCGCTCAGTGAATACAATGATATTACCTCGATAAAGGGGGAGCATCGTATTTGTATACTAAGAGACAACGCTTGTTTTGACATTGCGGGTAAAGAGATTCCGGGCTATTCCTCGGTACAGTAATCCATTACGTTTTTTAGGACAGGTCACTTGATACAAAAAAGCCCCTCATAAAGGGGCTTTTAGTCAACCTAGAAAGGTTATTCGGCAGCGGCTTCGTCTTGCGCTGACTTTCCATTTAAGTGGACTGGCTCCGTTTGTACAGGTTTTGCCGATACTTTAGTCGTGCGAGAGATGATATCGCTCTTTCCAGTCACTAAATCTTCTAGTGTACCGTTTTCGGCATTTACCAATCCCACCTCTCTTAGCATTGAGTCGACTAGGGGCGCGTTGGCGCGATAATTAAGCGCAGCCTGCGTAACCTGGTCGGCCAAACCAGCGCCCGAAGTGGCTACAGAGTGTTCACCATTGCCTGATGCACCTTGACCAAAACCTTGTAAAATTTTAATGCCATCAATGTTTTCAATCGGTTTAACGGCTTGCGCTACAAGTTCAGGCAATACTTTCAGCATTGCAAGCGCTTTTTGTAGCTCAATTTGCTCAGTCTTAAGGGTGTTTTCTGCTTCATAAAGCGCTTGCTTACCTTGCGCTTCGACGGCTAATACTTTTTCGTCAGCATCAGCTTGCAGCATCTTGGCATCGGCGGCTGCCTTCGCCTCCGTAAGGATAGCCGCAGCAGAGTTTTCAGCAGCTTCTTTCTTGGCTTGCGCTTCAACAGTAATACCTACTGCTTCACGCTCGGCTTCTTTGCGCGCATCAATAACTTCGATTTGCTTTTTACGCTCAGCTTCAGCCACAGAGCGAGCTGTCTTAACGGCTTCTTCTTTTTCAACTTTTTGCTTCTCAGCGTCAGCAGCTTTTGCTCTTGCTGCCGATTCTTCTTCTGATTTAACAGCAACGGCAATCTGTTTCACTTGCTCAGACACTTCAACTTCTTGCTGTTGTCGAATGCGCGCTTGCTCTAGTGCCTGACGTTTTGCGATCTCTTGTGTTTCGATTTCACGAGACTTTTCGATTTCCGCAGCTTCAATTGCACGGTTCTTGGCAATTTCGGCTTCGCGTTCTTCGCGCTCTTTCATTTCACGCTGCTTTGCAATTTCTGCTTTCTGTTCTTGGCGTTTAAAGGCTAAAACCTGCTCTTGCGTAAGTCGGGCTTCTTCTTCATCGCGTTTTACCTCAAGAGATTGCTTTTCTGCAGCAAGGTTACGTTGTTCAATGAGAATGCGATTTTCTTGTTGAATATCGTTGGTTTCTTTACGCTTTTCTTCAATGATTTTGGCAAGACGAGCGCGACCTTCAGCATCAAATGCATTGTTCTCGTTAAAAAACTGTAGGTCGGTTTGGTCAAAACCTGTCAAGCTCACTGACTCAAGCTCTAGACCATTTTTTTCCAAATCGTTAGCGACACTTTGCTGTACTTTTTGTACAAAATCAGCGCGCTGCTCGTGCATTTCTGTCATGCTCATTTCCGCTGCTACCGCACGTAGCACGTCAACAAACTTCGACTCCATCAGCTTTTTCACTTCTTCAGCGCGCGTGGTTCTTGTACCAAGTGTTTGCGCGGCCATCGAAATGCCATTTGTGTTTGGCGCGACCCTTAGATAGAAGTCGGCTTTAACGTCGACGCGCATTCTATCTTTGGTAATAAGCGCATCTTTTTGAATTTTCTCCACTTCAATGCGAAGTGTATTCATATTGACGGGAATAATTTCATGTACCACAGGAAGCACTAACGCGCCTCCGTCCTTGATAACTTTTTCGCCACCTAACCCTGTTCTGACAAAGGCGGTTTCTTTAGTGGCTCGTTTATAGAGTTTGGCGAAAATAAGTCCAATGGCAATTAGACCAACGACAATGGCACCTAAACAATAAAGAGTATTGACGGCAAGTTAGACGCTTGAAGTGTATCCATACTTTTATCTCTTTTTTAAGTTATTGGTAGCGAGTAGCCAACCAGCTGCGTTCATTTTTCTGAACAAGAATGACACGCTCACCTTGAGCAAAAAGCTCCTTTTCTTCAAATGGCTCGACAAGCACAAAGTGAGGTTGTGAATAGTTATCGGTAAATTTTGCCTCAGCGGGGTTTCCTCGAGAAGCCCGGCCAATAGTAATTTCAGCCACTGCGCCAACAAACTCGTCACTGCTAATAGCACTGGACTCAATGGAGGGCAGTATGTGGGCAATGACTAACACAGTTTTGGCCGTGATAAATAAGCTTAGTAGCAAAGCCAATGGAACAGAGAGTAAGCCGGGTAGTGCTGAAGAGATGATAAGTGAGCTTACACCATTTAGTACAAAGCCTACTAAACTAAAGGTGGTCAACAACACAATAAGCCATACAAGAAATGGCACACGGTTTACGTTAAGCCAGCTTGCGAACTCAGACCCAAGTAAGCCATCGCTATCAATGTCGCCTAGGTCATCTCCCATACCCAATAAACTGATGCCAAACAACATGCTGACCAGTTCTAGTACAAGCACGACAAATACGGCACAAAGGGCTATGCTGAACCAAAAATTAGCGGGGGATAGAAGGATATCTGTCATTTACACCGTCCGTGATGAGTAACAATTAGTTTCTTTTATACCACAGACTCAAATTTAAGCTAGTGAATCCCTCTTGTACTTTAGGATAGATGCCAAAACGGTGTTATGTAAGCCCTGATCAATTTGCCTTAAAACTATGAGACTGAAGCAGTACATCGGTCGGCGTTACTTTCAGCACACTGCCTTGGTCGTACCAATCGCCTAAAACAATTCTGGTCGCTGTCTTACCATTGGCAGAAAGAGTATGTATGTTTGGGCGGTGTGTATGCCCGTGAATCATGCGCTGAACGCCCCATTTTTCAAGAACTTTGACTACCTCTTCAGGTGTAACGTCCATGATGTCTGGTTTCAGGTTTTTTTGATTTTTTTTGCTTTCGGCGCGCCCATTGTCGGCTACGCGTTGTCTGTACCACAACGGCAACGCTAGCATTAACCTAGGCCACCACCAACCGCGAGATTTCTTTCGAAACTTCTGATACGCCACGTCTTTAGTACACAGTTCATCACCATGTGTGAGTAATGTGGGCGTTCCGTATAAATCAATCACTTCTTGCTCGTTCAGTAGTGTCATACCTGCTTTGTCTAACCACGTATGGCGTATTGCAAAGTCGCGATTGCCGTGAATAAAATAAATAGGGCAGAGGGCACTGACCTTTTTAAATGCTGCGGCAATGGCAGTATTAAATGGCGTTACGTTATCATCACCAATCCATACTTCGAACAGATCGCCTAGCACATACAGCGCGTCTGCTTTTATAGCCTCTTCTTCTAAAAACCTCATTAAACATGATGTTATATCAGGTCGGTCGGCACTTAAGTGTAGATCAGCGATAAAATAGGTAAACGACATAGAGTTTCTTTTTGATGGTGCTGTTGCTTAAGACTAAAAAGCCGCATCATCTGATACGGCTTTACATATTTTCACGCAATAGTCAGTTATTCAGAGACAGTCGCTGACTCAATAACCACAGACTCTACAGGTACGTCTTGGTGATAGCCGTGATTGCCTGTTTTAACGGCTTTAATTTTCTCAACTACGTCCATACCTTCAACAACTTTACCAAAGGCACAGTATCCCCAGCCATTAACACTCTTGCCAGAATGGTTAAGGAAGTCGTTGTTATTTACGTTAATGAAGAACTGCGCCGTAGCTGAATGTGGATCTTGTGTACGCGCCATGGCAATCGTGCCTACTTCATTAGCAACGCCATTATCAGCTTCGTTTTCGATAGGATCTTTAGTGTCTTTTTGCTCCATATCAGGAGTGAAACCACCACCTTGGATCATGAAGTTGTTGATAACACGGTGAAAAATAGTGTTATCGAAAAAACCGTCTTCTACATAAGAAATAAAGTTAGCAACGGTTTTAGGTGCTTTGTCTTCGAAAAGCTCAAGTTTGATGTCACCAAAGTTTGTTTTTAGTGTAACCATTGTGCATTGTCCTGTGTGTTACTGGAAAAATATGAATCGTAAAAGTGGGTATATAGTAGCGCAAATCCAAGCCTAAAAGCGAGGTTAGCAGTAAAAGGCTTGCCATTTGCAATACCAATTAAACATCGACAGTGCTAAACTTTGCGCCCCAAAACGACATATACAGGAAATATAGACATGCTACATCTTTACAATACCCGAACCCGTGAAAAAGCGAAGTTTGTTCCGCTTGAAGAAGGGAAAGTGGGTTTGTATGTGTGTGGTATCACTGTATACGACCTCAGCCACATGGGCCATGCAAGAACCTATCTGAGTTTTGATGTCCTAGTTCGCTATTTGCGCCATTTAGGTTATGACGTGAAGTATGTGCGCAATATCACCGATATTGATGACAAAATTATTGCTCGTGCCAATGAAAACGGTGAAAGCTTTGAAGCTTTAACCCAACGCACGATTGGTATGATGCACGAAGATTTTGCCGCCATTAACCTTGTTGAGCCAGATGTAGAGCCTACAGTTAGCGGCCATATGGACGAGATCATTGAACTCATCGCTCGCCTTGTTGATAAGGGCTATGCATACCAGGCACAAAGTGGCGACGTATTGTTTGATGTTAGTAAATTCGATGATTATGGAAAACTCAGCAAGCAGGACTTGGAGCAGCTGAAATCTGGTGCGCGTGTTGAAGTTGCTGCCGGAAAGGACGACCCACTCGATTTCGTGTTATGGAAATCAACTAAGCCAGGAGAGCCTGCATGGGCATCGCCATGGGGTGAAGGCCGACCAGGTTGGCACATTGAGTGTTCTGCAATGAACCATAAGCACTTGGGCGCGCATTTTGATATTCACGGTGGCGGCTCAGATTTGACATTTCCACACCATGAAAACGAAGTTGCACAGTCGTGCTGCGCCTACGATACACCTTACGTAAACGTGTGGATGCACACGGGTATGGTACAAGTTAACGATGAGAAGATGTCAAAGTCATTGGGCAACTTCTTTACACTGCGTGATGTGTTAAAAGAGCACGATTCAGAAACCCTGCGTTTCTTTCTAATGTCTGCACATTACCGTAGCCAGCTAAGTTACTCGCAAGACAACATAACGCAGGCAAAAGCTGCTCTTGAGCGTTTGTATACTGCATTGCGAGGGGTTGAAATAGACCAAGGTACGGACTTATCGCACGGCGGTTACTTGGCGCGCTTCCAAGCTGCAATGGACGACGATTTAAATGTTCCTGAAGCGTTTTCGGTGCTGTTTGATGTAGCGCGAGAACTGAACCGTCAAAAAGACAATGTGGATGAAGCAGGTAAGCTAGGTGCTGTACTTAAAGGGCTAGGCGCTATACTAGGTATGCTGCAAAGTGATCCAGATGCATTCTTAAAAGGTGGTGAAGGCAACGACGACGAAGTGGCTGAAATAGAGGCGCTAATCAAACAGCGCAACGACGCGCGTGCCGCTAAAGACTGGGCTGCTGCAGATGCTGCGCGTGATGCGTTAACGGCTAAAGGCGTGGTACTTGAAGACGGCCCAAGCGGAACCACATGGCGTAAAGCTTAATTCCGTCAGTTAACGCTGAACCAATCTACTATTTAAAAAAGCCCACAAGTTGTGGGCTTTTTTATGTTTATTGCTTGAGGTAATTGGTGTTTGTTCAGTCTCTAACGCTTCGTTATAGGTAGATGTATACCCGCCATCATGCATCGTACTGAGCCTCCAGCCATCTCTATGGTAGGGACAGAGATAGGCAACAGCGTTAAATCAGCAGGTAATGCAGCACGTTGATGTTCACACAGCGACGCATATGCTGTTGTAGAGATTACTAAAAAGCGTTCATTGCGGTAGTTTACGAGTTCAAGGCAATTTCCTGCAAACGCGTTTACCTGTGTTTCGTCAATAAATACGAGGTTTTTCCCCGTTTCTTCTAAGGTGGATAGCACCCTGGGTTTATCTTCTGAAGAAATCATGTCACTGGCAACAATGGCAAAGTCACTGCCAACGCACATCATCACATTGGTGTGATAAACCTAAGCACTCCCTCTTTGTTGAACGCATTAAAGAAAACGGGAGTCACCTTAATTGCGCTACACGCTTTTTCTATTGCTTGTTGGTTTGCCCTTTGTGATAAGCACACATAGGCTAACTTATGGGCATGGTCAATGACCATAGCGCCAGTTCCCTCAGCAAATAACCCTTCTTTTTCGCACTCAGAAAGGTCAATGTGCTGTGTTACCTGAAAGTGGCTTTCCAGGTAGTTCACAATATCATTTCTGCGCTCAGCTCTGCGGTTTTCACAAAACATGGGGTAGGTAACAAGCATGCCGCAGGGGTGTGTGCTTAACCAATTGTTTGGAAAAACGGCGTCAGGTGTATTTTTGTCGATCGCGTCAAATACGCTTACCGTTATGTCGTTAGCATCGAGTACCTTAACCATTGTGTCAAACTCTGCCAATGCTTGTTTGGCAAGGGCGTTTTGTTCAGTTTGTGTTAGCGGCAAAGCGTGTTGAAACGTATTGTCGTGGGCTGTTTGTTCGTTGGGGCGAAAGGCAAGAGGACGCACCATAAGCACATGTTGAGGTGTGTTTAGCGGCGCATTTGAATGTTGAATAGCTGACATAGTACATCTCAGAAGTAAGTAAAAATTTAAGCTGAGGATTAGCACATATCTACCTGTGCGTTGGGTATAACTTTCTTCCCATCAAACGTTAAGTAAAAAACGACTGTGCAGGTGATACGTTGTTTCCTCTATTTTAAAACTGCGTTGTTCAAACCACTATTTACAAGGTGCTACAATATGAGCTTTAATTTGAGTAATATGCTCAAATTTATTGTCAATATGCTTTATTTTTGTTCTCTGTGCTTTTGTATGATTAATCCATGAAGTGCCCAGAGCCTTTAAGCTTTAAAAAATTGCAGACAACACAGTGTGTCTATTGGAGGTTGTGTGTTTGTTGACTTAGATACCAAAGACCGAGCGCTACTCGATATTTTGAAGCGTGATGCTCGCACGCCCGTTACTGTGCTTGCCGAAATACTGTCGCTATCGCGTAACACCGTGCAAAAGCGCATAGACAGGTTGGTGAATACAGGGGTAATAGAGGCGTTTACCATACGCGTAAATGAACAGCTTCAGCCCGATAAAATAAAAGCGCTAATGTCGGTCGAATTAGAAGGGTTAAGTACAACCCAACTTATCAGCAAGCTAAGACGGGTAAGCGGTGTAGAGCGACTTCATACAACAAATGGCAATTGGGACTTACTCATCGTTATTGTCGCAGATAGCTTGGCGCATCTTGACGATATATTGAAGTCAGTACGTGCGATAAAAGGAGTGCTTAACAGCGAAACCAGCATTATATTATCGACAACACAGCGATGAATAAAGTGTACAGGAAGGTTGATACTCGTTAGCTAATATCAGGCTTATCCACGGGCATAGCAGACTCTTTCTCCATCAAGTGAGACTTCCATCGCTGCTGTGCAATATGTGCTTTAACTAGCTCCAAGCATTCGTTAACTACGCTTAATACCTCTTTATCAAGTGCATCTGCTGTTGGGGTGTAATCACGCATTCCAACAGAAATAAAGTGGTCAATACGCTCAGAATCTAAGTCGCTAAGCAAGTTAACTAATGAGGCCGTAACAATATCAGTAACAGACTCTTCAAGTGTATTTTCGATGGTCCGGCCTATTACAGGTAGGTAATTGAGTGTGGAGACTTGGGCGTTACTTCTTACCGCTTTTCCTACGCTGTTTCTCACATGCTCTTTTATTGCTTCGCCGTGCTCATCACTGCTTATTGCAGTGCCTAAATGATTCACAACACCTGCAAGCCATTGTGTAATGACAGGGCGTCGGGGTGCCAATACTTGCTCGTTGATATCATCAAGTAGCGGTGAACCTAAGCAGAAATGTCTTTTTGTGCATCACTCAATACCTTCACTACGATGCGGTCGCTAAGCTCTTCGACAAATACGTCGGCATAAAATGCAAAGAAGCGAAAAATAGCGGTCTGATTTAAATCGATAATTTTGTATTTATGAAGCCTATGCAGAATGGAGAATATCCGCAAAAAGCGAAACAAACGCGTAGCACCAGTAGGAATTAAGCCAACTAAGTCATACCAGTGAAGGAACGGGAAGAAGTACCAGCGCAAGTGTTCTTTGCGGATGATAGCGACAGCCCACCTAACACAGAACTCGGTGAAGAAAATACCAATGAAGACTAAGTCAACAAACAAAAAATTGTGATGTATGGGGTCGTAGGCGGTAATAAGCGCGGGAAAGTATGTACCAAGTTGTCCGTATATAAAGTCGGTGGCATAGAGCGAATCGAAAATAAGCCACGCCAGGTTGATAAAAAGTACACCTAGCATGACCAAGTCCAAAATTAACCAAAGGGTTTCATGGCTGTTGCGCAAATTTTCTCGGTTAATCTTTAGCATGTCCGTATTCCGTCTTTATTAAGCGTGGGTAGCTTAGCCAGATGAGCTCAACCGTGTTACGTCAACATACAGCTTGAGCTTTTGGCCAGGTTGTAAATAACGCTTGGTATTAAGGCCATTCCACTTTCCTATATCAGCAACCTTAACGTTAAATTTACTTGCAATGCGTGAGAGAGAATCGCCACTTCGAACCGTATACGTGAGCTGCTTTGTGATGCCAGCGTCGCTTTTACCCTCTAGCCATATGACAAGCGACTTACCTAGCTTTAGCGTGTCGCCAGGTGCCATTCCGTTCCATTTCGCTAACTGTTTGGTAGACACCTTGTATTTACGGGCGATATCCCAAAGCGTATCACCAGCTTTCACAGTGTGGCGAACTTTTTGTTTTGACGATGCACGGTTTTGAAGGCTTGCAAGGCGCTGCTCTTTTGAAAGAGAGTAGGAATCAAGTTCTTGCAATGCAACAGGAACCATGATGGCTTGCCCTACGCGGATCATTGAACCGTCTAATTCATTGACCTGTTTTATGACATTAACGGTGGTGTGATACTTGTTGGCAATCTTTATTAAACTATCACCAGACTTTACCTTGTGACGCACCCAGTTAAGTCGCTCTTTCTGATCGATTTGGGCAAGTGCTTGAGAAAACGTTGACGCTTTATCAATAGGCAATACTAGCCTGTGTGGACCGTCAGGCGATGTCGCCCAGCGATTAAAACCAGGGTTTAAGCCGTGGAGCTCTTTTAACGTGATACCAGCGAGGTCTGCCGCAAATGCCAAATCAACTTGAGAACCGATATCAACCACGTCAA
This sequence comes from Alteromonas gracilis, assembly GCF_036870955.2. Classification (GTDB taxonomy): domain Bacteria; phylum Pseudomonadota; class Gammaproteobacteria; order Enterobacterales; family Alteromonadaceae; genus Alteromonas; species Alteromonas gracilis_A. Next base: position 2,754,797 of record NZ_CP145482.2, on the reverse strand, counting down.
TTACCGCAACGTTCTCCACTTCTGGCCAAGCAAACGCATATTCATCTTTGTTTTTCAAAATATCAGCAAGCGCTAAAAGTTTAGGAACGTAAGCGCGGGTTTCTCTAGGTAGGCTCAAATTCCAAAAGTCGGTAGGCTTGCCTTTGCGTTTGTTGCTTTTAATAGCGCGCATAACACGGCCTTCACCACTATTATACGCGGCAAGGGCATGCAGCCAATCGCCGTCAAACATGTTGTTGAGGTATGTTAAATAATCAAGTGCGCCTTGTGTTGAAGCAACAACATCGCGTCGTCCGTCGTACCACCATGTTTGTGGCATGCCAAAGCGTTTGCCAGTGGCGGGAACAAACTGCCACATGCCTGCAGCGCGCCCGTGTGAATAAGCGAACGGATCAAATGCGCTTTCTACAATGGGAAGCAGTACGAGCTCCATTGGCATATCGCGCTTTTCTATTTCCTCAACAATATAGTACAGGAAAGGCTTGGCTCTCTTTACAACTCTCGCCATGTATTCAGGGTGTTTCAAATACCATGACTTTTGCGCGTTGATACGCGGGTCATCGGGCACTGCAAGGGCAAACTCTTTGCTTGCACGTTCCCATACGTCGGTAATTACCGCTTCAGCCTCTGTTTCTTGAGTAATGACTGTATCGACAATCTCTTCAAGCACATCATCATTCGGATGAATAACGTCAATAACACCGTCACGAGCTAGTTCACAATCGGCAATAGCCTCGTTATTTTTATGCAGCTCATCACAGGCTTCAATTACAGTGTTTTCGTCATTTTCCAACTGTGTATTGTCGGTATTATTACTGGTTAGCTGGCAACCAGTTAAACCTAATGCCAATATTAATGGCGAAAGCGGGTAAAACGTCCACTTCATAAATGAAGACACCTCTTGAAACACTGCAAACCCGTTATTTTACGATAATCAGCGTGCTTTTGCATCAAAACTCATCTTTCCAGCGACGAACAGCAGCGAACACGGCCACATCGTCAACTAGGGTGTTTTTACAGTAAGCTTCTGCAGCGGTTTTTATTCTGGGTTCATGGGCACGCAGAAAGGGGTTTATTTCTTTCTGCTCTTTGAGCGTGCTGGGTAGCGTGGGCGTGTTAGCGGTTCGCATTTCGTCCACCCATTTTGAATATTGTTGCAGCGCGAGGTTGTTTGGCTCTACCGTCAGCGCAAAGGCTACATTGGCCTGCGTATATTCATGGGTACAGTAAATCTTTGTGCTATCTGGCAACCGTTTTATTTTATTCAACGAATGGTGCATCTGCTCGGGAGAACCTTCAAACAGTCTGCCACACCCTGCAGAGAATAGGGTATCGCCGCAGAAGATAATACCATGGCCCAGGAATGCGATATGGTCAAGAGTGTGTCCCGGTACTTCCATTACTTGAAGAGACATATTTAAAACAGGTAATGCGACCGTGTCACCTTGTGAGACTGATTTTGTCAGACCCCTAATGTGTCCGCCTCTAGGTCCAATAACGGTGAGTTCTGGATGTGCTGATACCAGTTTTGCAATTCCCCCCGTGTGATCTCTGTGATGATGCGTAATAAGCACGGCAGATAACGCTAGCCCTTTGGCTTTTAAATAGTCCAATACAGGTTGTGCATCACCCGGGTCGACGACAATGGCATGACTTTGGTCGTGCACACACCAAATGTAGTTATCGGTAAACGCGGGTATGGGAAAAATCGTCAAACCATGGGGAAGGGTATCTGTGTGCATTGTGTACCTGCTTGTGTAGGTAGAATTATGCGTTACTATAAGAGCTTGTTAACAACAGAGCAACAGGTGTGCGCGCTTAGTGATAATCAAGTCGGCGTTTAAAGGCAAACCCATAAGATACCCCACGCAGTGGGAAGATTTCCCTGCGGGAGAGCATATCCAGCAAGCGGTCGCTCAGGTTTGTAATGACTATGCTGAGCGTGTCTTTGGATATCACTTCGCAAAGATTGGCTCTCTCAGTTCAGCAATAAAACTGGATAGAAGTCCAATTCGTCATCAAATTAACCACACTCCATTCTGTATTGATGCAGATGGAGGTATTTCAGGCAACGAATTCGATGATGAGAGTTATGTAGTCGGACAATCCCACTGTTTGCCTTTTGCTGAAAACAGTATTGACGGCTTTTTGTTAGCAAACGAACTGGATTTTGCGCAAGACCCCCACGAAATTCTGCGTGAAGTCGATAGAGTCATTACACAAAGCGGTTATGTCATTATCAGTGGTTTTAACCCGCTCAGCCTAGCTGGTATTGCAAAATTTTTGCTTAGGTGAAGCGCAATAACGTACTACACGATGCCCGTTTTTTTACCAGCTATCGCATTAAAGATTGGCTTCAATTATTAGGTTTCGAGATTGTAGAGCAGCGACAAGTGATGTTTTCTACGCTCTTTTTTCAGCAAAAATGGCAAGGCGCTGCTAAGCTTCAGCAATACTTATCGGCCTATTTGCCATGGTGTAGTGCGGTCTATGTGATTTTGGCGAAAAAGCGCGTGTTCCCTATGACCGTAATTAAGCCAAAACGAAAGCTGAAACCGAGATTTTCAGCGGTGGGCGCCAGTGCCTGTACCTCTTCACAAAGCAGGTCTGCAAAAGGGCTTTAAGTGTATTTACCTTTTTGATGTTACTCATTATCAAAAAGGCATTTGCAAATATAAAAAATCATGCCTAATTCACACGTTGGATATGTCACTAAGTGGCCGACGTTTGAGATATTTACATGTTTGCCCTTGGAGCTTGTTATGCAGTTTTTGCGTCAATTTAAAATTAAGTACCGCCTGTGGAGTATTTTGATTATTTCAATGTTCGCGTTCGTGGTGATTATGCTCACCTCAATGGGACAGCTTGAAAGCAGTATGTATGGGGCCAAGAATGAAAAGAACCAAAACCTTTCTGAAGTGGCGCATAGCGTATTTACCTATTTTTATGAGCTTGAAAGGTCGGGTGAACTTACAAGAGAACAAGCCCAACAAATGGCAAAAGCTGCTGTAAAAAAGTTGCGCTACGATAACACCAATTACTTTTGGATCAGTGACTACAATTCCTATGTAGTTATGCACCCCCTCAAGCCCGAATTAGATGGTACAGACGTTTCGGGCTTTGAAGATTCTCTCGGTACCAATATTTACGTAGAGTTTGCGCGCATTGGCAGAACGGTGGGAGAGGGAACGTTTGAATACTACTTTATAAAGCCGGGTGGAACTGAACCGCTACCTAAATTCTCTTATCTTAAAGCCTTTAAACCGTGGGAATGGGTAATTGGAACAGGGGCGTATGTAGACGATGTTCAGGAAGAATACTGGGCGGAGCTAACAAAAAATATTGTGTTGCTATTACTCATATTAGGTGTAGTTGGCGCTTTGGTTTTTCTCGTTATTCGCTCGATAACACTGCCCATCGCGCACATCAACGATGCGCTTATTGATATTGCTAGTGGCAGTGGTGATTTAAGGGCTAAATTGGTGGATGATGGTGGCGATGAAATGTCTACCTTCGCACAAAACTTTAACGTGTTTGTAAGTAAAGTTCGCGACGCCGTCGTAGCGGTTGACGGCTCGGCCGAGGATCTTGCCTGTGCGGCGTCAGAACTAAAATCTACCAGTCGCGAAAGCAAAACTGCAACCGAAGAGCAAAACAATGAAATTACCATGATTGCTTCAGCGGTTAACGAACTAGCCTACTCTCTTGAAGAGGTATCAACAGGCGCCGAGCAAGTGGCAAGCATTGTCTCTGAGGTAGAAAACGATGCCAACGCTGGGGTTAACCAAATAACACAAGCGGTCAATACACTGTCTACTTTAAATAGTGAGATTGAAAATGCAGTGGCAGTTATCAATAACTTGGCCCTTGATACAGACTCGATAGAAAATGTAGTGAACGTTATTGGTGCCATTGCTGAGCAAACAAATTTACTTGCACTTAACGCTGCTATTGAAGCGGCACGCGCTTATGAGCAGGGTAGGGGCTTTGCCGTTGTTGCCGACGAGGTTAGAACGCTAGCCGGACGCACGCAAACCTCTACGGCAGAAATTAATGACATGATAACTAAGCTACAAGAGAGCGCAAAACGTGCGGTGGCTTCAATTCAATCTAGCCAGTCAAAAATGAACGATAGTATGGAGATTTCGTCAGGGGTGAAAGAAGCCTTCAGCACAATTTCACAATCCGTCAATCAACTGGTATCGCTTGGGCATCAAAACGCCGCTGCGGTGTCTGAGCAAAGTACAACGGTAAATGACATCAACCGCAATATCGATAAAATTCAAAATGTGTCACAGCGCACAGAAGCACTGGCGGGCAATGTGGCACAAAACGGTGAGAGGGTTGCGTCAATTAGCACAGATATCGAATCGAAACTAATGGCATTTACGCGCTAAACAGCTACAAACATAATCTGAAGACAATAAAAAAGCCATGTGCGCGTTATGCGCTACATGGCTTTTTTTGTACGGGTTTGGGCGTTACTTAACGCGCATACCTGGTTTAGCGCCTTCGTGAGGCTCTAGAATATAGAGTTCGTCGCCGCCTGGGCCTGCCGCTAACACCATACCTTCACTCATTCCGAAACGCATTTTGCGCGGCGCAAGGTTTGCCAACATTACCGTGTGTTTACCGATTAGGGCTTCAGGCGAGTAGGCCGACTTAATACCGGCAAAAACTTGCTTAGTTTCGCCGCCTAAATCTAGCTCTAAACGAAGAAGTTTGTCAGCTTTTTCAACGTGCTCGGCCTTGGCAATACGCGCTATACGCAAATCTACTTTGGCAAACTCGTCAAACGAGATAGTGTCGCTGATAGGATCTTTACCTAGCGGGCTGTCTGGGTCGATAGCTGGTGCTGCTGGCGCTAGGCTCTCTTTTGAATCTTCAACCATGGCGTCTATTTTCTCCATTTCTACACGCTGCATCATCGGCTTGAATTTATTGATGGCGTGGCCTTTCAATAGGGTTTGCAGTGAATTCCAGTCGAACGAGTCGTTTAAGAACTCTTCGGCTTTTTGTGCAAGCACAGGAAGCACTGGCTTTAAGTAAATAACCAATAGACGGAACATGTTAATACCGAGCGAGCACACATCATGAGTGAACTGCTGCTTGGTTTCGTCTTTAATGGTTACCCATGGTGCGTTGTTGTCGATAAACTGGTTCGCTTTATCGGCAAGGGCCATAATTTCGCGCACGGCTTGGTGATACTTACGCTTCTCAAATAGCGCGGCAATGCTGTCTGACGCGTTTTGGAATTCTGCAATTAGCTCTGGCTCTATCACGTTGTCTGATAGCTTGCCGTCAAAACGTTTTGTGATAAAGCTTGCACAGCGGCTAGCGATGTTTACCACTTTTCCTACTAAGTCTGAATTCACTTTTTGCGCAAAATCAGTAAAGTTAAGGTCGATGTCGGTCACGCCATCACCTAACTTAGACGCAAAGTAGTAACGCAGATATTCTGGGTTAAGGTGGTCTAGGTAAGTACGGCCTTTAATAAACGTACCGCGCGATTTTGACATTTTCGCGCCATTTACCGTTACAAAACCGTGAATGTTAACGCCAGTAGGCTTACGGTATCCCGCACCTTCAAGCATTGCAGGCCAGAATAGGCAGTGGAAATACGTAATATCTTTACCAATAAAGTGGTAAAGCTCAGCGTCTGAGTCGGCTTTCCAAAAGTCGTCGAATTCTAGATTGTTTTTGTCGCAGAAATTTTTGAAACTTGCCATGTAGCCAACAGGTGCATCTACCCACACGTAGAAGAACTTGTTAGGCGCACCTGGAATTTCAAAACCGAAATACGGCGCGTCACGGCTGATGTCCCACTGTTGAAGACCTTCAGTGAACCACTCTTGTAGTTTATTTGCCATTTCTTCTTGAAGAGCGCCAGAACGGATCCATTCTTTTAACATGCCTTCAAACTTTGGCAGGTCGAAAAAGAAGTGCTCAGACTCTTTAAGTACCGGGGTTGCACCAGATACTACGCTGCGCGGATTCTTTACTTCAGTCGGGCTATACGTAGCACCACACACATCACAGCTATCGCCGTTTTGGTCTTCTGCGCCACAACTTGGGCATGTGCCTTTTACGAAACGATCTGGCAGAAACATTTCTTTTTCAGGGTCGAACAGCTGATTAATGGTGCGTTTGCTAATGTACCCTGCGTTATCTAAACGCGTGTAAATTTCTTCACACAACGCCTTGTTTTCTGGCGAATGAGTAACATAGTAGTTGTCGTAATCAACGTGAAAATCAACAAGGTCTTGGTGATGTTCAGCACGCGTTCTTGCCACCATTTCTTCAGGTGTAATGCCAAGTTCTTGGGCTTTAAGCATCACCGGTGTGCCGTGTGCATCATCGGCACAAACACTGTAACATTCGTTTCCGCGAAGGCGCTGAAAACGAGTCCAGATATCGGTTTGAATATGTTCTAGCAAATGTCCTAAATGAATAGAGCCATTTGCGTATGGCAACGCACTGGTTACCAGAATTCGGCGTTTTTCTGACATAATGACGTTATTGATTCTTTGCGTTTCAAAATGGCTGCAAATACTAGCGGAAAACCGCGTTTTTTGCATTACGTAATTCACACAATTCTACTACTAGTAAGGCATTTTATGTTCTTTTCTCGCAAAGCAGAGCCTTTACCACAAAAAGTTGCTGCTATTTTGGCCACGTATTTATCATTAGACATAGAGAATACCTTGCCGTGGTGCGCTTACAGCCAGCCTGAAAATGAAGATGCGGGTATCACTGTTACTCTGCCGTTTTGTATCGCCACACAGCTAGACGTAATGAAAAAAGAAGTCCTCAAGCAGCTAAAGGGTAAGCTTGATGAGGTCTCGCTCACCTTCAAACAACGTGTTGTCAGCGGTGAAACTAAGGTTGCGCCCGTTACCAATATTAAAAACATCATTGCTGTAGCCTCGGGCAAAGGTGGGGTAGGTAAGTCTACTACCAGTATTAATCTTGCATTTGCTCTTATGCAGGAAGGCGCAAAAGTCGGTATTTTAGACGCAGACATTTATGGGCCATCTATTCCCATTATGCTCGGTAACCCCGACGCGCATCCAGAAAGCGAAGACAACAAGCATATGCAACCACTGAAATCGCATGGTTTGGTGGCCAACTCTATCGGTTACCTAGTGCCTCAGGAAGATGCAGCGGTGTGGCGAGGACCTATGGCGAGTAGAGCACTTAAACAGTTGTTAGACGAAACCTTATGGCCAGTACTTGATTACTTAATCGTGGATATGCCACCGGGTACGGGTGATATCCAGTTGACTATGGCACAGCAGGTGCCCCTAACGGCATCTATTGTGGTTACCACGCCGCAAGATTTAGCGCTCGCCGACGCCCAAAAAGGGATAAGCATGTTTGAAAAGGTTAATGTGCCTGTACTTGGGCTTATTGAGAATATGAGTTATTACCAATGCCGAGCCTGCGGCACTAAAGACTATGTGTTTGCTAAAGACGGTGGTGAGGCGTTGGCAGAACGCCATGGCTTACCGCTTTTAGGTCAGCTACCTCTTGATATTCATATACGAGAGCATGGCGACGCTGGGACACCGCTTTTGATTAGCACACCCGATAGTCCGTTGAGCGAAAGTTATCGAGAAGCGGCACGCGCGTTATCAATGCAGCTTGCGCTGTCAGTTGAGCCAAGACGTGCTGGTGTAAAACACATCAAAGGTGACCCAATTGGGTTTGTGGGTAAGTCAGATTAATCATCATTTTGCTAAATAGTTAATCAATTAACCGAATAATTGAGCAAAAGCAGGCAAAACCTGTATTTGCGCAGTTGATTGGGGCTCTTGAGATACGCATAATAGCCGCCTACGAAATAGAGGACTACACCATGCGTTTGTGCGACCGCGATATCTATCAATACCTGCAAGATGGCAAAATTAATATTGAGCCTGCGCCAAGCTATGATCAAATTAGCGGAGTTACCGTTGATATTCGCCTTGGCAATAAGTTTCGCGTGTTTGAAGATCACCAAGCGCCGTTTATTGACTTAAGCGGCCCCAAAGCGCAAGTGCAAGAAGCGCTCGATCAGGTAATGAGTGACGAAATTGAGTTGGAAGAAGGCAAGGCCTTTTTCTTACACCCTGGTGAACTTGCCCTCGCAATTACTCATGAGTCTGTGACGTTACCCGATAACATTGTTGGTTGGTTAGATGGGCGCTCATCACTTGCTCGTCTTGGTCTTATGGTGCATGTGACTGCACACCGTATCGATCCAGGCTGGTCAGGTAACATCGTATTAGAGTTCTACAACAGTGGGAAGTTACCGCTTGCGCTTCGCCCAAAAATGAAAATAGGCGCCTTGAGTTTTGAAGTTTTATCGGCACCTGCTGAAAAACCCTACAACGCTCGCGTTGATGCCAAATACAAAGGCCAAGCTGGCGCAGTAGCAAGCCGTATTTCATCGGATGACGAGAACAAATAAATTTCCAATTGCCTAGTGCGTTTTCCTTTCATTACTGGTAGAAAATATAAGTTAAAACAATAACAACTTATAAACGCTATCAGTAAAGGGAAGCGCGATGCATTCATCCCCTCAAACGCCAATCGATAAGGCGCCTAAACCACCCACACGCAAAAACAGCATTATCTTGTTTGCATTTGTTATTGCGGTGCTCAGTGCCTTAGCACTATGGGCAGTCGGTCAGCCCAGCGACATTTTCTTTACGGCTGCTATCACGCTATTTGTTGCCGTGCTGTGGGTCACAGAAGCACTGCCTATTCCAGCAACATCGTTACTACCGTTTGCACTATTTCCCTTGTTTGGCGTGCTTTCACATAGCGAAGCCGCCTCCTCATTAGGTAGCCACGTCATCGTATTGCTGATGGCTGCATTTATGCTTTCTAAAGCCCTTGAAAGAGCAAATCTTCATAAACGTTTTGCTATTTATATGCTGCGCTTAACCGGGAGCGGAAGCCCGTTAAAGCTGGTGCTTGGGTTCATGATAACCACTGCCGTTTTAAGTATGTGGATTAGCAATACAGCGACAATTTTAATGATGCTGCCTATGGCCATTGCCATAATTAATGCTGTAGATAACCCAAGGTTTGGCGTTGCACTCATTCTAGGTATTGCTTATTCAGCAAGTTTGGGAGGGGTAGGCACTCCCATTGGTACACCACCCAATATCATTTTTATGAGTGTTTACGAGGAAACACAGAGTGTTGAATACAGTTTTATTGAATGGATGAAAACCGGTGTGCCTATTGTTTTAGTGGGTGTACCTATAATGGCGCTGTGGCTTTCAAGAGGCATAAAGCAGGTAGGTACTATTAATTTGCCAGTGCCCGGAACCTGGAGCGTTGCAGAAAAACGTGTACTGATGATTTTTGGTACGGTTGCAATGGCGTGGATTTTCCGGCCGTTCTGGACGGCATGGATTGATGTTTCTACTATCAGCGACAGTACAATTGCCGTGGCTGGTGTTGCCGCTATGTTTTTAACGAACAGTGGCAACGACAAGGGGCACGTTGACGGCAAAGGTAATAACGATAAGCTACTCGATTGGAAAACGGCAAACGATATTCCATGGGGCATGCTATTGTTATTTGCTGGAGGCATCTGTATAGCAAAAGCGTTCACGGCATCAGGGCTAAGTGTTCTGATGGGAACTTGGCTGACTGGCCTGTCTACATTACCTGTTATCTTATTGGTACTTGGTATATGCCTGTTTGTAACATTCTTGACCGAAATTACGTCAAACACCGCTACATCCACACTCTTAATGCCGATACTAGCCGCCGCAGGTTTGGCGGTAGGTGTAGATCCTAAATTGCTGATGATCCCTGCGGCCATTAGCGCAAGCTGCGCGTTTATGTTACCCGTTGCTACCGCACCTAATGCCATTGCGTATTCAACTGATAAATTTGATATCAAAACCATGGCAAGAGAAGGCATTGTACTGAATATATTGGTCGCGCTGGTGGTAACGGGCGTGTGTTACCTTACGTTGGCATAGGCATTCACAGGGGCTCAAGGGCAATGTTATTAAAAGCCGTTCAGCGGTGTTTAGAGGGGGACACGCCCATCTCGCGTTTAAAGGCTTTTGAAAATGATGCCTCGCTCTCGTAGCCATACTTATTGGCAATGGTAATAATGGGGGCGGCGGTGGATTTTAGGTCGTTACTTGCACATCGCAAACGCCACTGGGTGAGGTATTTCATGGGAGTAATACCTAGCAAAGTCTTTGAACTTGGCCGCATAGTTCGACTTTGACATATTCGCAATCGTAGCAAGTTTGTCTATGCTCCAGTTTTTCTCAGGCGAGCCGTGCAGTACTTCAAGGCTATTGGCAATAGCGGGGTGAAACATAGCGCCAGCGGTTGATGAGTGTTCCTTCATCAAATGCTTCACGATAAATAACAGTGTAATTTCAGCTATTTTATTAAGAATAACTGACGAAGTGATAACCTCGTCTGAAGCCTCTAATGACGCACTAATGAGCAGCTGCAAACTCTCGTGAAGTACATTACTGCCCTCTGCATCTTTCTTTATTACCCAATACTCAGGTAATTCTTTTGCAATTACGCGCATTAAAGGGTGTTGGTATTCAAAGTAGCCACAAAGCAATACCGCGCTTTCTTCGGCAATGTCTTCGCCAACGGGTACAGACACAATTGATGTGTTTCTTTTTGTGTCGTGTTTGTTTGGGCTTAAAAAGTGAGGGCTATCGAGCGGTAACAACACCACATCACCTTTATTCAACACAATGACACTACCGTCGGGTTGGTGCAAGAAACACCTAGCCGTGAGTAATGGCGTGAAAATTAATAAACCCACTGCCTACGGTATCCACTTGCCAATTGCCGCAATACTGGCCGTTGTGAAACACATTTGCAGTTATTTGAAGTCTATCAAAAAGTAGTTCTACATTACTCATGGCGTTTGGGACAAGAATTTAAGTGTTTGGAACATGTTTGAATAAGACCTTACCACGTAGTATTTCATTCGAATTTTTTTTGCAACTGTGTTTAACTGCATAACATATTGAGAGGGTGGGGTATGAAATCATTTTTAAAGAGCAGTGTATTGGCGGTATCACTTATTGCCAGTGGTGCAGCGTGGGCTAGGTGTAGATACCGAAACAGATGAAAACGGCGTTATTTTAGCGGGGCACGATGCAGTTGCTTACTTTACACAGGGCAAACCTGTGCTAGGCAAAGCAAATTTTACTGCTGTTCACAATGACGCTATCTATCGTTTTTCATCTGAGGAAAACCGAGACATGTTTGTCAGCAACCCTGACAAATATGCGCTTAAGCATATGGCGGATTCTGTGCTTATGGTGCAACGTTCGGTAAGAAGTTTGAAATTAACGGTAAGGCATTTGAAATTGTAGATGGTGTGCTTTACGTTAATAAAGACGAAAACGTGTATAAAGCATGGGCAAAGAGCATTCCTACCCACATTGATGAGGCTGACCAAGAGTGGCCAAAAATCAAAGATGTAAGTGCTAACGCGCTGTAAACTGCACAATTAAAACGTATTTTGATTACCAAATAATCGTTTAAGCGGTTATTTGGTTTTTTACATTGCAAAGTATTTGAAATTAAGTAGACTTACTCGCTCTTTCGGTCGGTGTGTAGCGCAGCCTGGTAGCGCACTGTCATGGGGTGTCAGGGGTCGGAGGTTCAAATCCTCTCACACCGACCAATTCCTTACCCCGCTTGACTTCTAGCCTGTACGGCAATATAACTCTTATCCATAGCAAATCAGCAGGTTCACAAAAAGGCCCGCTTTTCGGTCCACATTAAAGGATTTTATATGGATACTAAAAACCTCAAAAAACCTCAAAGAGTCCCCTACAGGTGTTTGGCTGTATCGTCGTAGGGTACCTAAAGCCAAGGCGAACGGTACGGAAAACATGTTTACCTACGCGGCGGATCCTGAAAACAATACCTTTAAGAGCGATAAGGCACATGAGGAAGCCTATAAAGCTGTCTTTACTGGTAACGTTCCCGATGAATACAAAATATCTATATCCGAATTATTCGACGATTGGCTAAAGGCCAACAAAGACAAGAAACCGCAAAAGTATATAAGTACGGTTACGACCACTAAGACTAAACTTATCGACTACCTAGAAGCTGACGACTACCCGGGGAACATATCGCCCGGTATAGCTCAAATGTTTATAGACACGTTACTTAATGAAGGTCGTTCGCAAGCCACTGTAGTTCACTATAAGTCTAAAATCGCTGAGGTATGGCGTTGGGGATTAGCCCGGGAAAAGTTCGACGGGTCTAACGTATGGAAAGACGCAAAGGTAGAACCCTCGTTAACCAAGAGCGAACCCGAACACTTTAGGATCCTAACTAACGATGAAGGAAAGGCATTACTAGAGCAAACAACCTTAAAAACGTTAAAGACCGATACATACCCTTACGCTTACGCCACGTATTACCTAATGCGATTACTACCGTTCCTTGGGTGCCGCCTTAGCGAATTAGCTTTAGCCAAGCGTGAACAGGTCCTAAAGAAAGACGGTAGATACCTTATCGAGATACGAAAGGGTAAGACGGGTAACGCGAAAAGAGTGTTACCAGTAAGCCCTATCATAGAACCTTTATTAGAAGACGCCTTAAAGCGGTCTGAGGGGGATATTCAGTTATTCCCTGAGGTACGCAACGAAACCCACGTTAATAGTATTTCTAGCCGTATAAGTAAAATAACGGGTACCTTTAGTAAGGTCGAAGGGTATAAGGCTAGTATCCATAGTCTAAGGAAAAACTTTTCGACTGCCTTAGAGGAAATAGGGTGCCCCGAACACCTTGCGGCTATCCTTGCGGGCCATAAGAGGTTATCCCTTACGTATGACCTTTACAGTCAGTATAAGCACACGGGGGAGCTATGGCCCTACATAGAGAAGGTACACAAAGCTAAGGTTTTGGGACCTTGGGTTAGATAATAAAAAAGGCCACATGGATGCGGCCTTTAGTCAAGAATTGTTGCTAATTAAGCAGCTTTCTTTTTGTAACTTGCTTTGATAATACTCATATTTGTTTCGATCACATCAAGACATTTATGAGCTTGCTTTATAATGAACTGCTTTCTTTCCGTTGTAAGCTTAGTATTTTTCATGTTTGTAACTCCTGCAAGAGTGAAAATTTTAAATATGGTTGCCTTAATGGAACTCTTATTATTAATTTAAACAAAATTAATGTTTTCTAGATCAGCAATTGACCTATCCAGTAATTCTTGGTCGTCTTTTCTCACGGCTATAGCTATTTGACGCATAAAAAGGGCTGCTTGAGCCGCATTCATAGCTATCCTTTTTTCACTGTATTCATCATCAGCTAACTCATCCATTAGTGCAGCAAGCATGGTTGCCGCTTTAGCTATCTCTGATACAGAAGGATCATGATCTTGTAGATCCTTTATTGATAAACTCATTGACAACGCAAGAAATTCGTTTGCAACTCGGAATAACCGTTGATAAAGATCCCTGATATCCAAATCCATTACTGAAACTACTCCTTAAAAATCCGGACGCGCATTCTCCCAGAGCAGCTTCAATATGTCAATCTACATCGTATACTATTTAGCCTACACTACTATTGTTCTTTAGGCCAATCTACTTTTTAGGATGTCTTAATTCGAACTTACGATTAAGGATGCTTGTACATCCTTTAAGTTACCTATGTCTACACGACTATTTGCTTAGAATCCAGTGTTATCTGTAAGTATGACCCTTATATTGCGGAATCGTTCATAAAACGTATATATCAATAATATTCATAGCTTTCCAATAGGTGGGCTATCGCTTGGTTAATCGCTATTTGTAAGTTCGTCGGCTCTCCCAATAGCCCCTTTACGTAGTTCTTGTAAGATTTCGTCAACTTCATGCTCTAGGGTGTCCTTTACGGTCCCTTCGTCGGTTTCCCCTACGACTAGGGGCGCGGCTCGGCGCGGTAGGTTTAAGAGTTGGGCGCGGACGGTTGCTACTGAATCGCTAATACACGCTACGGCGTCTTCGATAAGGACTACTAAGCCTTTCTTTTTGGCTAGTTCTATTTCGACTATCTCGGTTTCTGCCTGTAGCTTTCGGCGCTGTAGTTCTTTCGCGGTGTTGGCGTTAGGGTCTTGATCTTCGGGCTGCGGCTGGTTGTCTTCGCGTTCTTTAGCTAGTAGCCACGCGATAACCACGGCGCTATCGAATTCCCAAGGTACACCTTTAGACCCCTCCTCAAGGTACGGCATACCTTTTTTAACCATAGTTCTTAAGGTCGGTAGGCTTACGCCTAGTATATCGGCTAGTTGCTCTAAGTTTACTATCATAGGTTGTTATTCCTTTTGGTTATAATAAAAAGAAAGTGCTTCAAAAACCCCTCCCACAATTGAAACCCCGGGGCGCGAATTACCCACGGTGAAACCCCTAGAAAGGACCCGTAAGGTAGGACGGTTCGGCTACCTCGTAGTCGTCATACGCTCTATTTGCGCCGCTATGCCCTCCTGTGCGCTTCTGGCGGCTGTGGCAATCCGTTTGCCTTTGGTCGCATTTGTAGGCCCTTAGGGGGCCTTCTACGCGGTTTTACGCTCGTCTATTCTTTCGACTTCCTAACGTGGGGAAACAAGGGCGTATACTTTGGGCGGAATATCTGACAATCCGCGCTAGGTTTACGCCGGGTTACGTTGGGTAAATCGAATAGAATGCCGTTACACTCCTTACGGTGTCCTTTCGGGTGCCTTTAGGGGTTAATACGGGTTTTACTTGGGGGTTCTCGCTTTGTATGCGTTGGGGTTTAACTCGGGGTCTTCGCTTTGCTTACGTGGGGGTTTACTTAGATAGCCCGGGGGTACAAAAAGTATAGACTCGGGGGCTATCTTTCGTTATCGCTCGGGGGTAGGTACTTGTCTAAGTTACGTAGTAGCGCCCGCTCGTACTTAAGGTTTACGTAACGCTGTATCGTACCGTTAAAGTCTATCTGTTTATCATAGTCGGCGTTCTTAATGCCTATAAAGGCCGCCTTAACTTTACCTTTGGCGTAACGCTGGTAAATCATCGGTCTACCGTCGCGGGTGGTACCCATGAAGTAAGACCCGTTACGTTTACGCGTTTCGGCTAACACTTTACGTACTGTTCGGAACGTTACGTTTCCCCCTCTGCCAGTCCTTAAGCGGTCTACGGGTACAAACTGAGTAGAGTTAATATTACTAAAGGGGGCTATAGGTGGAAGGTAGGGGGGCTATTAAAAAATGCTTATGGAAATTAACTAAGGGTTACCCATTCGGTTTCCTGTTCGTCTATCGTTAGGTTAGCTAATTGGTCCGCTAGTTCGTTCCCTAAGTTCCCGGAATGTCCTTCGATGTGGTTAATCTGAATCATTCCCTTTAGTGGGCCTAATAGTTCAATACATTCCTTAATCAAAGTCGCGTTTTGTACAGGCTTTTTACTAGTAGTTCGCCAACCGTTACGGCTCCAATTGTCAGACCATTTAAAGACAGCATTAAGGGCATACTCTGAATCGCTTAGGATTTCCACCGGGTTACCTTCCTTTACGATACCTTGCGCTACCTTCAAAGCTTCCTTAAGGGCCTTTAGTTCCGCTTGGTTATTCGTTCCGTTCCCGTCATACAAACCGTATTGTTTAAGAGTAGGCTCACCGTATTGTAAAACCACCAGCCCACACCCAAGGGGGCCGGGGTTATTTCTACAGGCACCGTCTACGTAGATTTGGGTAGGTAAACGGTACGATAAAATTGTATTTACTTTTGCGTTCATCGTTTGATCCTCGCTAGCTGCGCTCTTAGTTGTTCCTTTCGTTCCTCACTTAACGGTTTACGTTGTTGTTTACGTTTGATTTGGAACGCTTCGGTAACCTTAGGTAAGTCCTTAGGGTCAAACACTAAGAAACCCCCATCGTCCGCTAAGGATTTTTCCCATTCTCCGCTAAGTTTAAAGGCCAATTTAAGGCGATTATTGAAAAGACGTATTGACCCCTTAGTCATCGTTAAAAGGAGCTTTTCGCCTGTTTTATCGTAACTTTCTATGTGTACTAGTGCGCCGTCGTGGTGGCGGCCTTTTAGTTCACTCCACGCGGCATGATTGACTAGGACGTGGATCCCATCGGTATTCTTTGGGCAGTAGTATTCGTTTTCGTATTTCTTCATTAAGTTGTTGTAGTTAGTCATTTGTTAATCCTTGCGATTATTTAGAACCTCAGGGGTAACTGATAGCTGTGAATTCTTTGGGTGGCCTTTAGGCTTCTTTCGATACTCGGGGCTAAGAAGGCTATTACCTTTAGTAAGCGCCACGACATATCCCTAGATATACCTAAGGCGTACCTAATGCGGGTGGACGTCAAATTACCTTCAAGGCAAAACAAGACGTAACAGACCTTGCGGAAACTCACGTAGTTCTTGTTATGGCCTCGGTGTAAATCCTTCTCGTTAAAGGCTCGTATTGCCCCGGTTATTAAATCGTCTAGCCAAACCGTAGGGTTGCCCTCGGGGGTTCTATAGGTTTGTTCGGGTTGGTTGGAAAGAGGGTTAATGACGGTAAGGGGGGCCTACCTTTACGCTTTTCGTTGGCGCTTTGTCCAAGGTAGTAACAATCGTTAACCCTAATGGATTCCTCGATTACTTCTATATCCATATTGGTGTTTTAGGGGGTAACTTTTATTTGTCTGGTAATATTTATGGGGGACTTTAGGTAGGCCCGATAGACCTCAAGGTAAGTAAGACAGGTAATTTGTCTGGCAATATATAAGGGGACCTAAGGTAAGCCTAAAAGGGCCTAAAGTAATAAGACGTTTTATTTGTCTTGTAATATATAAGGGATCCTAAAGGTGGGCCTAAAAGGACCTAAAGTAGTAAGACGCTGCACCTAAAGGTGGAGGGGTATTTTTGCAAATTATTACCCCCAACCCAAAGGATCCTAAAGATACCTTGTCTTTCGTTACCTAAAGTTATCCGCCTTCCATTGCTCGAAGTCTGAACGTCCTAAAAAGCTACTACGTTTCCTACGGTCCTTTGCGTCCTCGTAGTAACGCTTTTCTTCGAGGTACCTACGGATCCTAGATATTAGAAGTCTATAGGCTCGTTCCGCTTCTCTAGGTTTTAACTCGTAGGCCCTTCTAAGCCAGTCTTTAGTATTTTCGGTAACGATAAACGGCGTATAGTTGCCTAAACCGTCGATAGCTACACGACCGTCGCTACGTTCTATAAAGAACGCCCCACGGATTTCATTTAAAGCTACCTGTAGGTTCTCACCGTTAGGTATTAGTGAGGTCAATTTATCTATTATCATTGAATCATCCTTAAGTAATGAAAGGTTTAGCCCCAAAGTTAAACCTTAGGGCTACCTTTGGGTTAACCGATATTCGTAACCTTCACGAAGCTATCTTGATTCAATAGAAGGCAATCAACGTCGAAAATAGAGCGTACACGCGTTTTACCTGCTTCGGGTTCACCCTTAGGTGTGTAGGTATGCGCTAGGAACTCAATTTCCTTACCTGTTACGCCCACGAAATCACTAAAACGACCACCTACAAGTGTACCGTTCGGCATGTGTTTAGATACCCCCAATTTATTCACATCTAACGTTGGGAATATGGATAGATCAATCTCATGGCGGAATTTCCGCGCTACATCAGGGGACATAATCATTGATATTTCAGACAGGTCTAAACCATTGGTTTCAAGTTCATATAAGACGTTGGATGTAATCAAGCGACCAGTCTGACCAGCACCACTAAAGGCGTTCTCTACTAGGTTCAGTAAGCCTTTTGGTTGGTTTGGGTTAACGTCAGGGTCTCCCTTGATAAAAGCTATTTCGGTAGCTTCTTTGATGGCGTTAGCTTGTGCGATCTGTAGTTGTGGGATAAAACCCGGGACTAGCTTAAGTAGACGACGACTTACTACAGTAAATGCACCGATACTATGGATTTCATAAGGGAAATTAACGGTAGCCGGGCTAGACTCGGGTATCTCTGCGTTTTCCCCTAACCATTCAGTAGCTACTTGCGTTTCGAAACCACCAATGAAAGGTTTACCCTCGAAGGTACCGCTAGTATCGATAGACATACCCGCTTTACGTAAGACGTTCGCTGATACAATGACATGACGCCAAGTAAAGCTATTGCGTGGTGTTGTGCCTGTTAAGTCTGAACTATTCGCGGTATCCATCATAGCGGTTCGAACGTGGCGTTTAAGGTCCTCGGGTAGGGCGGCTAGTTCTTCCTTGGTAACAATCGAATCATCAAGGCCAAACTTTAGGACTGCGGGTGGTGTTGTACGCATTCCTTTGTAATCGCCTTTATCGTCGAACTTTGGGATCTGCTCTGGTTTAGCGTTTTCGATAAGGTCTTGAAGGTTACGCGCTTGGTATGCGGTTTGAAGTTGTTCGTTCATAGAATTTCCTATTGGTAAAATATTAACTTTAAGTATTCATAAGAGGTTTTAAGGGCTAGGGCTGTAGGTATGCCTTAGGTAGGCCCTAAAGATTGAATACAGGTTAGTTTTGAGGTGATTTAAAAGGGTTTTGGTGTGGGCTTAGTGCCCTAGATTGTTAGCGGACCGTGTATTAGTCCTAATTGTTGGTTTTCGGAAACGCTTAGGCTTCCTAATTGTTGTTGTGGGGGTCTATTAGACTTTCTTTCGAGCTTTCATTAGG
This sequence comes from Alteromonas gracilis, assembly GCF_036870955.2. GTDB lineage: Bacteria > Pseudomonadota > Gammaproteobacteria > Enterobacterales > Alteromonadaceae > Alteromonas > Alteromonas gracilis_A. The sequence goes on along the minus strand of NZ_CP145482.2, from coordinate 2,736,156 downwards.
TAGTCGTTGTGTTTGTTTAGACGTGCCTTTTGAAGCATTCCTTGGTACCTAGGCGTTGTAAGCATTTGGTAATGCTTTAGGTTAGACGCCGGGTAAACGTTGGTTTTAAGGGACGGTTTCCGTTTTGATTTCTCCATGGTTGGTCCTTAAGGTTTGATATTCGTAGCCTTAGCACCGTTTTTAATTAGATAGGTCATAGCTGCGGTTAGACTCGGGGGAGTTCTGTTAACTGCTCTATGTGACGCTGTGTGGCTAGAATTAGGTCGTAAGTTTCCCGGTCTGCGTTAAGTGTTATACGGGTCCGGGATTCCCCGTAATTACCACGGTGCGGTATTAGGTTGTTCATTAAGTTTCCTTAGTGCTGATGTTTGCTTAACGTTGCTGCAAATTCGTTAAAAAAAGAGATTGTGTTAGGTGGTTCTATGGGGGCCTTCTCTCCTATACGGCGACAACTTCGCGGAAAACCCCGTATTTACTGGCCTAGAGGTACTTTTGTTTTTTCCGTAGCATGTGACTTCAAGGCTGATTACTTTGGGTATCTCTCTCCTATACTGCGGGAACTCTGCGGAAAGCCCCGTATTTACTGGGTTTCGAGCGTTTCTATTTTTTCTATAGGGTAGGGCCTTTAGGTTGCTTATCTTGGGTACCTCTCTCCTATACGCCAACAACTCTGCTGAAAGTCCCGTATTTATTGGCCTAGAGGTAATTTGATTTTTTCTACAGGGTAGGGCCTTTAAGTCGCTTTCCTAAGGTACCTTTCTTCTAGGTTGTCCCAACTCTACGTAAACCCCTGTATTCATTGGCGTAGAGGTACTTTGATTTTTTCTATAGGGTAGGGCCTTTAGGTAGCTTACTTTGGCTACCTCTCTCCTATACGGACACAACTCTACGCAAAGCCCCGTATTTACTGGCCTAGAGGTACTTTGATTTTTATCTTAAGTTAAACCTAAGGTAATTCACTTTACGAATCCTTCTCTCCTATACGGCATGAACTCTGCGGAAAGCCCCGTATTTACTGGGCTGTAGGCGTTTTTATTTTTTCTATAGGGTAGGGCCTTTAGGTTGCTTATCTTGGGTACCTCTCTCCTATACGAGGACAACTACGCGGAACCCCCGTATTTACTGGCCTGTAGATACTTTGATTTTTTCTACAGGGTAGGGCCTTTAAGTCGCTTACCTAAGGTACCTCTCTCCTAAGTGTAGGGAACTCTGCGGAAAGCCCCGTATTTACTGGGCTGTAGGTATTTTTATTTTTTTTAAGATTTGTGGGGTAATTAACGCGATAAAAAGGGCCGTTTAAGGCCCCTAAAGCTTACTTAACGTATCAGGTAGGGAAACGTATTAACTAACGTAGAAATCGCCTAAGAAATGAATGTAGGGCCTGTTTTTATCTACTTCCGATTCCATAGCGAAGCGCCACGTATGTAAACCTAGTTCCCTTGGGTCTAAATTATGGATTGCTTCGACACATAACCCGTCTAGTTCTTCGGGTAGCTTTATTTCGTTAGACGCTAATAAGGTTTCCATTAGGTCGTCCTTAGCGTGGTCCGATAGGTAAGCTAAAAGATTATTATCTAGGATCAAGTCGATTTGTTTTAAGTCCATTGTGGTTTATCTCGTTACTTCATTGAAAACATAAGGTTACGTAGCTACGTGGGATAAAATAACTAAAGTATAAGATGGGTGTCAATGAGTTAACTTATTGTTTTATTTAGGATAATCCTACAAGTGGGACCTTGTGGATCGTTATGTGTGGTGACTTAGAGAGGAGGCCTAAGGGTTTAGCCCGAAATATCCCTTGTATTAAGCCTAAATTTTTTTACGTAGCTAGCTTAAGGGTTATATCTAGCTGTGCAAATTATGAGCGGTTAGACGTATGGAATAAAATAACTTTAGGTCCACCGAAAGGTCCACCTTTAGGTCCACATAATTTTTCTAAGTTATTGATTTATATGGACCTGTAATCGCATTTAGCGCACTGTCATGGGGTGTCAGGGGTCGGAGGTTCAAATCCTCTCACACCGACCAACTTCTCCTGTTTTTCAATGACTTACCCCTCTCGTTGATTGCTCGCGAAATGAGCATCCCAAAACTGTCCCATAATTGTCACATTATACAGTAGTCGTTAGTCTTACAATTCACATCATTGTTCTCAAGATTAAACTTGCAATCCAATAGGTCTATTTTGTAGGTATTCGAAATGTATGCAGGTCTAAATTAGGTAATTTCTCCTTGTACGAAACTAGTTATCTCTGAGGTTTACTAACTAAGGACTTAACTATGAAAAAGAAGACAAATAACACTGATCTGCAAATCACGTTTATTCATCAGTTCAAACGCAGTACACGTACCGAATGGCCTGACAAATTTCGTGTTTGCTGGTATTTCAATCCAGAAACCCTGGACTATATCTACGAACATAAGAATGAAATGTTTGTCACCAACGGATTTGTTCTGTCGGATGGGCTTAAGGAACAACTACCTGAAGAATTTAGGAAGAAGTATTTCGACCCTGGCGAAAGATGCTTGTTGTTTCTGCTTTTCGAAGTTCAGATTACTAACTTCATTAATTCTGAAGAAGCAGACGAATACAAATTTGAAAATGTGTTTGGGTTGTCGAAGCAACGCTACTTCTCAGTGGAAGCTATTGATGAATGGGGTGAGCATATCGAAAAACTCTGAGGGCTGCTTTGCAGCCCTTTTTACATACTTAGATTTATTGATATGATTACATTGTTAGCATGGGAAATATTGTAGTAAAAAGTAACTTGTATCATAAGAGCTAAAATTAATAATGAGCACATGTCAACTTTAACTAAATTGTTAGTGTTTTAGTGGATAGTTTCCCCACTATCTCTGCAAACATCAGCAAAGTCAGTATCAATGACTACTTTCTACAAATTCTAAATTGTATTGACCAGCATAGCTTGTACCGATAACTCTTAGGGTATATTTTCCTGGTGATGTTACACGCACTCCCCAGTCTAATTTGTTACTCGTTCTATGAGTCTCAGAGAATAAGCGATTACCTGCGTCATCGAGAAATTCAAGCCTTATATCTACGCTATCTCGTTGTGGTTGTCCGATTATACGGTATGCAGTATTGCCACGAGCGAGAATTTTGTAATCAGCAAAAGTCCCATTGGAAATAAAGCCGCGGACAGAATCGTTAGTGCCAACAATATTGCTGGGAGAAGTAAGCTCTTCAGGAGTCGCAATAGTTTTGACATCAAGCGAGTATTGTCCGGCATAGCTTGTACCGATAACTCTCAAGGTATATTCTCCTGGCGATGTTACACCGACTCCCCAGTCTAATTTGTTACTCGTTCTATGAGTTTCAGAGAATAAGCGATTACCAGCGTCATCGAGAAATTCAAGCCTTATATCTACGCTATCTCGTTGTGGTTGTCCGATTATACGGTATGCAGTATTACCACGAGCGAGAATTTTGTAGTCAGCAAAAGTCCCATTGGAAATAAAGCCGCGGACAGAATCGTTAGTGCCAACAATATTGCTGGGAGAAGTAAGCTCTTCAGGAGTCGCAATAGTTTTGACATCAAGCGAGTATTGTCCGGCATAGCTTGTACCGATAACTCTCAAGGTATATTCTCCTGGCGATGTTACACCGACTCCCCAGTCTAATTTGTTACTCGTTCTATGAGTGTCAGAGAATAAGCGATTACCAGCGTCATCGAGAAATTCAAGTCTTATATCTACGCTATCTCGTTGTGGTTGTCCGATTATACGGTATGCAGTATTACCACGAGCGAGAATTTTGTAGTCAGCAAAAGTCCCATTGGAAATAAAGCCGCGGACAGAATCGTTAGTGCCAACAATATTGCTGGGAGAAGTAAGCTCTTCAGGAGTCGCAATAGTTTTGACATCAAGCGAGTATTGTCCGGCATAGCTCGTACCGATAACTCTCAAGGTATATTCTCCTGGCGATGTTACACCGACTCCCCAGTCTAATTTGTTACTCGTTCTATGAGTTTCAGAGAATAAGCGATTACCAGCGTCATCGAGAAATTCAAGCCTTATATCTACGCTATCTCGTTGTGGTTGTCCGATTATACGGTATGCAGTATTACCACGAGCGAGAATTTTGTAGTCAGCAAAAGTCCCATTGGAAATAAAGCCGCGGACAGAATCGTTAGTGCCAACAATATTGCTGGGAGAAGTAAGCTCTTCAGGAGTCGCAATAGTTTTGACATCAAGCGAGTATTGTCCGGCATAGCTTGTACCGATAACTCTCAAGGTATATTCTCCTGGCGATGTTACACCGACTCCCCAGTCTAATTTGTTACTCGTTCTATGAGTTTCAGAGAATAAGCGATTACCAGCGTCATCGAGAAATTCAAGCCTTATATCTACGCTATCTCGTTGTGGTTGTCCGATTATACGGTATGCAGTATTGCCACGAGCGAGAATTTTGTGGTCTGTAGTTTTACCCTCAGAAATACGACCATTGAATACTTGTTCTCTTTTTTCATATGTTTGTTTGGGGGGAGCGTTTTCTATTCCGACAGGTTTTTGTGGTTCTGTAGCAATGTTACTTTCACTTCTGACTTTTGTATCTCCCATTTCAATTCTTTCTAGATCAGTTGCATATCTGAGAATTACTCTTCTGGATAGATCTGCCATTGTGTCCATCCTGAGCACAGTACCTATATCCCCCTCTACAGATAGCAGCATTCCAATTGGATAATCGCCGACAGTTATTATTGATCCGCTCATTCCTTTCCGAAACTTCTTACCATCCTTTAATTTAATGTTAAACGTTGTATCAACGGCCTTATTAGTAATCTCTAAATCAAATACCTCTAAACGGCCTTGCTGATGTTTGTAGTTCAACCTACCACTAGATATAACATCCAATATTGCATCAACGCGTTCACCTCCTCCATTCCAACCACTTTCTTCACAGGCAGAGGAATCTTTCAGTTTTACAAGAGCTAAATCTTGAGGGTAGGTATTGATTAACTCTCCCTGTAGTTTTTTCCTTAATCGAGTTTCTATCAATACGCCTTGGGCACGGGTGACCACGTGGGCGGGAGTGTATAGAAAACAACTATCACCAATGGGTCGCAGTATGCCTTGACCTTCTTGGTGCGGAGTTCTGACATATGCGTCTGATGCGAAAGCTGGAATTGAAAACAGTATCGATAGCAGAGTCAGTGTCTTAGTTAGTTTTTTCATTAGTGGTGTCCATATCATCTAAAGCTTCTTCGCCCTTGCTGGGGACGGAATGAGATTTTTCTAAATCTGAATTTTTGGGGATATATGTGAGTCTGATTAATGTTGTTATCAGGAACATCAAGGCTTGTATTACGATAAAACTAACACTTAGTGTAATTGTGAGTGCATTGTCGTTATAAAGGCGTTCAAAGAAACTAACGGAGATCGGGTTGCCTTGATTTGAAGCGAAAGGTTTAGTGATTCTTACTTCCCCGCCTTTCTTATTAAATACACCTGTGAACGCATTTTCGTCCTGGCTAATTGTCAGCAGTCCAGTTGCGGCGTTTCTCTCATCAGCGGGGAGCAGTACAGTATCTCCCATACTCAATGTAATGGACGACAAGCTAATAGGATCTTCAAACCAGAAACTATAATCTTTTACTTCGACACTACCGTTTTGTAATAGGGCTGGCATCGTTTCGGTGGCGTAACTCAGCGTTTTACCTAATGTCACTTTACCTACCAGAATACTAATAAAATCTGGCTCAGCTTCAGTTAGGCGCATAGTTAATGCGAATTTTTCTTTGAGAACGCAGCGCCCCTTAGGAGAAATAAGCTGAGCAATCCTGGTGTTTTCAATTAGTGGCTCTAGGCTTAACTTTATTTCATTTTCTTTATGTACACGAAAAATCACATGGCTATTTTCGTAGAATGTTAACTCTCCATTTTTTATCCAATCATTCTCTTCAATTCCCCGACATTGGCTAGAGCCTTTAATAACAGAAAATGAGGGCAAGTTAACAGTTGGAATTGCCGAATCGTTAGGTTCATATTGCACTACTTGAGTAGCAACGTTTATTGAATATTCAGTATTAGCGTCGAGTTTAGTAAAAATTGCGTGAATCAAAATGGTAATAAAAAAAACTATCGCAATAACTGCTAATAAGCCCAGTATTAATGCTGGCTTATAGAGGTTTTTAACGTTTAGTTCTTTTAATAATTCTTCTACGTCCAATTCTGTTCGGCGAGGCGAGTTCATTTGTTTACTCACCAATCGGCCAGATTATGTAGTCTTTACCACTACTTTGATAATCAGGGCTAAAAGTGAAAGTTGTGGCGATGTCTACAGCGTGATCGCTGAGGCTACAGGTGTAGTTGAATACTCTCGTGAACTTCTCACGAATACTTTGACAGTCCTCTGTTACCAAATTGCCTTTGTTATCTTTAAATGTGATGTTTGGGTTACTGCCAGCACTGTTAACCAAGAGCGTAAATCTATTTGAAGCAGGTGTTCCCCAACTGGTCGGAAACACCTCTTGAATATAATTGCCAAACATGTCGGTATTATCGGCAAATGAAAAGGCTACTAGCCTATTGGGGAGGTACTTCTTATATTCGCTCTGATACTCAGTTGGGAGCTTGATCTGAATCCAGCCTGTTTGTTTTGCTGATAATTCAAACGAGGCGTCAGCACTATATTTCCCATCGATACTGGACAGTACGATATTTAAAAACGGTCTGTATTCTGGGATATATACATATAGCTGATCAGGTGATGCATATTTTAGGCTTCCAGGAACGTAGGATGCGGCCAAAACTGATCCACTAACATCAACGTTATCCGCATATTTTTCATGGAAGTCACTCTTTGAAACTTCGATAATGTCCTGTCCGTGAACAGGGGTTATAAGTACACAGCACAAGAACGTTGTAAGTATTACGAAGAGCTTTACCTGCATGATCAAAATCCTTTTTTGATTTATTTTTATACAGATAAAGCAAAAGAGTTTCAATAGGAAGGAGACAAGACTAGAAGGGGCGTGTGATTTTAAATAGGGCGATAGCGTCCTTTTTCTATAGGGAACACTACCTTTTGCAATAAAGTGAAGGCAATTTCTAATGAGTCGGAATGCTCGCTTCTCCAGAAAACTAAAACATCAAAGCAATGGTTGAACGTGCTGTTATCCTCATAGTCTCCAAAAGCTAAGAACTTCCCCGCTTTTTTGATTTGCTTCCCTGAAAATTTTGGTTTGCCTACTTGCACAATATCCACTCTTAATAAACCTACTCAACGCCTCATGAGGTTACACTTTAATATCTATAAAAAAAGCACCCTCGCGGGTGCTCAATATTATTCGCTTTCTAACTTACGCATAATTACATATGCTACTAGCCCCAAAGCCAGCGCAACCCCAAGACACCCGAAAGAAATCAGGTAAAGTCTGATTGAAAGGGCTTGGTATTCTATGAATTCTGGATAATCCAGTAACAGAAATGCAACGTTCCAGAGTGTATTGACTGTCGCAATAGCAATTATTGCATTGCTCAGCGACACCCACTTCCCGCTAAGTTTCAGGCACGCGTTAAAAAGGCTTTCATAGTATATTCTCATTTATTTTCCTCCTAGTTAGTCCTGTAACTAACTAGGAGCTTTATAGGGGAATTATTCTTTTATCTACCAACTTTCGTAACGTGCTGCTATAGGCCCTGGTAGCTCGAATCTCTGCTAGCCATTCATCTAATTTATCAGCAGCTTCATTCTTCAGAAAAATTCTGGCAGAAAGGGATACACAAAGCGCTGTAAACGGAAATTTATCCAGGGCGGTGACTATCTATTTATGTATGCAGAACCACAGTCTTACTTTCTTTAGCCATATTCTTCAGTTATATGGGAATAATATTGAAAGTGCGGTAAACCTCGACTGCGCTTTTGCCACGGTTCGCAGCCAGCCAAGAGGTGCTGGCTGTAGATGATGAGCAATAATCATCGCGATTGGCGTTTGTTGTCGAAGCAAGAGAGGACACAAAAAGGGAGCCATCAGGCTCCCTACAGGTCAAACAGAGTGCTTGTTATTCGATCAACCCCATTAGCTTTCCTGCTTCTATGAATCCGTCACGGCGGATTTGAACAACTCTGTCTTCAGTGGTGTGAGCTAGCTTTTCAAGTTCCTCCAACTGTTGCAGATACGAATCTTTCCTAACTAGCTCTAACTTATCGTCGCCTAGCTGGCGTTTACTGTTGAACATGAGTTCGTAAATCACATTACACTCTTGTGCTTTAAACTTAATGCGGCTCGATAGCAGGGCTTGTTGATCACGAGAGAACTGTGAGCGATTAGCTGAAAACAACTTCGAATGAGCCTTTTCGATCTGAGTCAAAAAGCGCTGCCTGTGGCTATACATGTAAACAAACTCATATAAGCCATCAGTGTCTTCAAGCTCTTGTAGATATTTTGTGAGGATGCCCTCTCGGAGCTTGCCGTTACCCTTATTCTTTGCATTTGATGTCTCCATCTCAATGGCGACAGTGCATCCTGTGTCAGCATCTACAACTAATCCATCGACCAATCGCGGATTGTTGCCCCGATTTTCAAGCAGTATCGCGAGGTCTTTCTCTGATGCGAATCCGGTAATCTGTTGACGTTTCGCTAAATCCAAAATCACTATTTGTACTGAAAGGTCATGTATAAGATTTCGCTCATTGACTCTGCTCGAATCAGAACGAAGATGCAGCTCTCTATTCAACAGAAACTCAGCTTCTCTGATGCCTTGTGATGTGAGTAAAATAAACCCCTTATCAGTGTTCCCAAAAGGTTACGCCACCCCAAGCTTGTTAGCCCAAATTATCACCAGCAAATACCAATATGGCTTACCGCTTTATCGCCAAGAAGCTATGTTTAAGCAGCATGGTATCGAATTAAGCCGTAAGACGATGGCTGACTGGATAATCCGCTGCGCTGAGTTGTTTAAACCGCTTTATGAACAGCTTCATCAACATCTGCTAAAACAACCCGTTATCGCGGCGGATGAAACCACGCTGAAAGTCGTTGATTCTGAAAAAGTGAATAGTTATATGTGGCTGTACGCCAGTGGCGCTGACTCACCTAGCGGTAGTATCCCCGATACCGAGACACCTAATATCGTGTTGTACAATTATCACAATAGTCGCGCTGGGCAATGCGCAGTAGACTTCCTTAATGGCTATAACGGCTACTTACAAGTGGATGGCTATCAAGGTTACGAGCAAACGCAAGCGACCCTTATCGGTTGCTGGGCCCATGCACATCGTAAGTTTATGGAAGCCAAAAAAGGTGCGGGTAAAAAAGGCAGTGACAAAGCAGACTGGGCACTCAATCACATCCAAAAACTCTACCGCATCGAAACCCAGTTAAAAGATAGAACGGTGGAGGTGCGCTATCTCACCAGACAAGAAAAGAAAAGAGCCTACCGTTGCTCAATCAGCTTCACGCATGGCTAATGAAATCAGTTCAACAAGTGTTACCGAAAACTAAATTAGGTGAAGCGATACAATACTGCTTGAACCAATGGGAAAAGCTAGCGCGTTACACGCTAGACGGCCAACTAAATATCGATAATAATCGCGCTGAGCGCGCGATTAAGCCGTTCGTCATAGGCAGAAAGAACTGGCTATTTAGCCAAACCGCTACAGGTGCAAACGCCAGTGCAATGCTCTACAGCATCATCGAAACGGCAAAGGCCAACGACCTCAATGTGTTCGAGTATGTGATGGCTTGTCTTGATGAACTGAGCAAGCCTAACGTTGGTGTTGAGCAACTGATACCATGGTTGTTTGCTAAGCGCTAGGTGGGATTACCGGAAGCTTACCAAAAGCCTGATAATTCTCGACTTGAATGGCGGAATGAAAATCACTTTATTTCTATGCTACCAGTAATAAATATAAGTGGTGCCCGAACTAACTAGGATAAGATTCTCAGTATGAATGACTACAACTAAAAGCTCTAGCCAACCATCAAATTTTATGCATCTTTTTATTGGCTTTTAATTTTCTTCCTTAAGCTTTTTAAGCATTACTTTAGTCTGCCTAGAAGAGGCAAATAAAACCTCAGATGGCTTATTTCTTACCGCTGCGTTCACTTGCAAATAAATTGCACCGTAATCTATAACCATAGTAGGCGCACCGTATGTTTTAGTCATTGCATTGTTGATATGTTCTTTTTCAAGTTCAGGAATTAAGATCCAAATCAAATCTAATTGATCATCTTGAAAAACCAACTCAACAGACCTTGGTTTTCCGGCATAGTAGAGGCCTTCACAATCAATTTGGTTTTGGCTTAGTTTAGCAAGAGGACCTGTAATAGGAGCAATCTCTCTCTCTTCTATCGACTTACAGACCTTTAATGCCTCTTTTTTAATATATTCAACACTTTCACCAAGCACAAAATTTTCAGGTTTTGAAACCGAATAACCCGCAGCTTTATTTTGACTATAGGGAATACTTCCCTGATTGTTTGTTAGTGGTTCAGCGTTCAAACCTAAGGGTAATGATAGTAAAGGCAAAATAAATACGACATGCTTATATCTCATGATTAACAATCTCATTTTTAAAGTTAACAACTAATTGCTGTACACATGTTCATGATTGAGTCACGCCATAAAAATACATGCAACACTAGATTAAAAGAGTATATCCATGCTCTAGAAGACATATATGACACACATACAACCAAGTCAGACATATAATCTCGATTGAGGATAGTAAACTAGCAAGGTATTTTTGCACTAAACCTGATGCTTTAACTATTCCGTTCGACGATGCTTTGCTGGCCAATTTGATATTGGCTAAATTTGGCAACGCCAAACAATATCAGCATTGACCCTATAAGTGTCGACACCTGATAGCTCTCTCCAAATATAAGAAAGCCTAGGATGCCCCCACAAAATGCTGTAATACTCCCTGTTTGCCCGACAAAAGCGGGAGTTGAAACCTTCTGTAAAGAGAATAGTAAATACTGGCCTATTGAGGCGATGATCATTAAGGCAAATATCGAAGTATAGTGCGCAAGTTCAATCTCACTCAACTCTGGCAGTTCAGGTGATTTAAATACAGCAAATAAGCCATAGCTTAAAAATGACATGACATTTGTCAGCAGTGCAACGTGATGTGTAGGAACGTTTTGGGGCCAATAGCTACTGCGATAAATGTTTGCAAAACTTATAACCAAAGGCGCAGTACTGAGCAGTAATAACCATATAAGGTGTTCTTGGCTGATATTTATTACGTCAGGTTTGTAAAGAAATAACAATGAGCCACTAAACGCACAAAATAGGAAAAAGACAGGTTTTGCCTGCATTTTCACTTTTGAGAAAGCAGAGCTCAAAAAATAGGTAAGTATAAGTGGGAAAGCATAAGCAAGGGACACGACGCCTACACCCACATGCTCTACAGAATAGAACACTACCAATTGAGGAACCGTAAATCCCAATAATGATGCCCAAATATAGTAAGACATATTCGCTTTAAGGCTTTTCAGTGCGCCTCTAAGGCCAAAAGCTGCGATAAAAATAGCACTTCCAATCGATTGAAGCATCGCAAGGTGAATGGGGTGGATGCCAAATTGCATTAAGAGCTTTGCCAAAATGACTGATACAGCCAAAAAACACCCCATCACCCAAAGTTTAATGTAGTTAGACATTGTATCCCCTAAATCCAAACCACAGTTATCGTATCCCTACTGTGGCTTGGATTGTTACATGATAAGTTAAGACAGAGGTGCAAGAGCTTGTAACGCCTTTAAAAGCGCGTGAATACGCTTCGTTGTCTCTTCACTTTTTAGCTCACCACTTTCAAGAAATGCTTCATGTGCGGCGGGTACGCTAATCGAGTTTGACAACAAGGTGCAGCCCAGCTCTGTAAGCATGTCTTTAAGGCGAGGTATAACACGAATGCCACCAAAACCACCTGGAGAAGATGCCAATATTGCGGCTACTTTACCGTTAAATACATCACATGGAGCTTCATTGTTTTCGGCTCTGGATAGCCAGCAAAACGTATTTACCAAGAGTGGTGGGACGTGTCCATTGTACTCAGGTGTTGCAATCACTATTGCATCAGCCTCGGTCACGATTGATTTCAGAAGTTTAGCGTTTTCTTGAAGCCCCCCTGAGTCTCTAAGTCCTCGTTATAAATCGGCAGCTCATATTGAGAAAGGTCTACAATTTTGACGTTTACTTCATTCTTTTCGGCTTCTAACCTGAACGCGTTAATGAGTTTTGAACTGTTAGAACCACTGCGGATTGAACCAGAAAGTGCGACTATTTTGATGCTTGATTTCATGTTATTCTCCAGTTCGAAAGTTATAAAGCAGATAAATCAGCGAAAACCAAATAATCTGAGATCTTATCTCCTTTGTATTTGACGACAGTAGCAAACATAGAAGAAGTATGACTTCCATCCAAACGCTTATAATCGACATGCCCGTGACATACGGAGTAGTCACCTTCGACCATTATTTTCTCGATGGTATGGCTCATTGTATCGATTGTCGTAAAAAAGCTCTTATTAGCATCGATGACACTATCTAATCCTACAATTTCATCATGATTTCCAATACGAAATCTTACGTTCTCAGTTAATAATGTTGCTAGATAATTAGCATCTTTTTTGTCTACAGCATTTTTATAAAGATCAATAATCAATTCGTGTTTGCTCATGGCTATCTCCAGTGGTTGTTTAAAAACTGTCAAACAAAGATATTCCTCTGTTCTTACTACCTATGCCTACAGGAACTAAATATCTCAATTGAGTTTTATACAGTTTAAACTGTATACTTAATGTACATAAACAGCACCTTGATAAACGCTATGTTGAGTATAACTACACAATCTGCAACCAATTCACTTTTAAATGCCCTGCCTTTTTTCATCGAAGTTGTAAAATGTGGGAGCTTTTCAAAAGCGGCTGAACGCTTGAACATTACAAAGTCAGCTGTTAGTAAACGGGTGAACCAGCTAGAGGAGAGTCTCGGCATTAAGCTTTTACATAGGACAACTAGGAAGCTAACCCTAACTGAAGCGGGCAATCGATATTATCAAGCAGGGCTATCAAGCCTTGAAGTCATAAGTGATGCAGAAAGAGAGATAAAGGCATTACAGGTTTCTCCTGAGGGTAATCTTAGGGTTAATGTCCCAACGTCATTTGGTATATCTCAAGTATCGTCAATCCTTCCGGAGTTCTTGCGAATGTATCCGAGTATGAGCGTAGATTTAGTATTGAGTGACACTAAAAAAGACCTTATTGGTGAGGGCTTTGACTTAGCACTTCAAACAGGTGATTTGCCTGATTCAACGTATATTGCGAAGAAGTTAGCCTCCCTAAATAGCGTTGTATGTGGATCAGAAACCTACTTGAAAGAAAAAGGTATACCCTCCGTTCCTACGGCTCTAATGGACCATAACTGCCTATTGTACGCTCATCACACAAATATCGTTGAGTGGGTTTTCATGAAACAATCTAAAAAAGAAATAATCAAAATTAATGGAAACTTTGTAACAAATGTGAGTGATGCACTAGTTAACGCAGCGATTGAAAGCGCAGGGCTGGCAAGGCTGCCCACTTTCTTAGCTAGCAGCCTCATTCTAGACAGATCGCTCACTCCGGTTTTAACTGATTACACAATGCCATCAAAAGACTTATTCGCTGTTTATCCCGACAGAAAGTTTGTGCCTAAAAAGGTAAAGGTCTTCTTAGAATTCCTTGTCGATCATTTTGGAGGTGATGAGCCAAGCTGGGAGAAATGGAAACAGCTTTACGCATAGTGTCTTTGCTTTAGATTTTCAACAATTTCCAACACATTACTCTATATCCTGAAGGGGTTTTCCTACGTTACTTACGCTAATTGACATCATCAGGAAATTGGCGTTACAACTAGCGTGAAATCTCCCTCCACGCTATTTAGTGCTAAGCGCAAAGCCCTCCTCGGTAGAAGGGGTCTTTGCGCTTGTCGAAAAGTAACGTTTTAAGGCTCTCTTATTTTTACGATTCGCATACATAGTTAAGCTAACCGCCAAGTATGCGAGAGGAAGTTCCCACTCAGTAGCTACGATCAATTAAGTTTGTTGATCACTTCCTCTAGCACATTGTCGACCCCTTTTGCATACGCATTCCATTCAGGGTTAACTAGGATATCTGGTACAACACCATTAGTCGACGTTTCTTGAAGTCTGAACAGACGTTTTGAATAAGTAATACGCAGCTTTGAATTAGGTAAAACAAACTCGCCCATGTCTTGGTAACCTGTTGGATTTGAGCCTGTTGGTGTGCCAACTATTGTTGCGTTAAGTAACTGGCGAAACAGCGCTGCATTGCTCGCACCTACAGAGAAAGTAACACCACTTGTTAATACGTATACTCCATTTTTCCAATTGACCGTATCAACGAGGTTTAGTGCATTAGCTAACACCAAACCAATATAAAGATCGCCACCACCGTTGTGTCTCAAATCAATAACCAGTTGCTCACTTTGATTTTGAGTGGTGTACATAAATAATTTTTCAGCAAAAGGCACCATTTCTTCGAATCTTGGATAGCTGTCAAACCGAATGTAAGTGGCTTTTGTATCTTTAATGGGCGCATACCACAAGTATTCGAAATCAGCATCTTGAGGCTTAACAATAGCTTCACTAGTAACGTTTAAGTACTTATATTTGCGCTGCTCTAGTTCAGTTTTGGATATAGCTGGCAATGTCAGATTCAACTCTTTCCCTTCAATTGTCCGTAACCCAAATACAGCTTTTTTGGGTGACTTGGTAATGCTCAACGCATGAAGCAATTCACCAATTGGCATATAGCTTCCTATTCGAACGACTTCAGAATAAGAGTTTTCAACATATTGAGCGACATGCGACAGCGTTTGCTCAATATCAGAGATTTTTACCCCATCGATTGTTTCAATGCTCGCTCCCAACATTTTACTTTGATCTGTAGGTACTTTAACGAGCCGCCATTGATTACTGATTTTTTCTACGCCTATTGGGAACGCATGGGTGTCCCAATTAGCAAGGGAAACGGCAGTATGACCATCGCCAATTCGTCGCGTGAGCTTCATAAGCCTTGTTGCAATAGCCCAGTCCGATAAATGCTCAATAGCGTCATGAATTGTATCGAGCTCCTTCTCAAGCTCAGCTCTGTTGATTTGGTGATACAAATCTATATGGTTTTGCTCCAATGTCTGATGATAGCTTGTTAAGTCTGATCTCCATTGTTCCGTACGACTGCCCTGCGCCAAGACAACGTTAGATATAAGAATTAACGCAAGAACGAGTTTACTTTTCATTTGATTCATCCCCTTGTAAATAGGTTAATATGGAGAATGGAGCGGTTATAGATTTTTGTGCCTGATTGATCTGATTAAATGTGCCTGACAAATAGATATCTAAGTCAGGGCAATAAAACATAAACGAAGATGTACTTCCCGTGTGTCCAATCATGTTGAGGTTGAAGTTCGATGAAAACCTTTCCGCGCTACTCACTTTACGTAAGCCAAAACCGTAATAAAGGCCTTTGCTTTCTGGTATCCATTGCTGCATTTTTTCCAAGGTTTCGGCTGTTACCAGCTGAAAGGTATGCAGTGCCATTTGAAATCTATTCAGATCTCTTGCTGTTGAGACTAATCCACCACCAGCCCAATCCAAGCTCAAGCTTTTAAACGTAGATATATTGGTATTTTGAACGTAGACCTCCGACATTTTCTTTGTGGCAAATCTAGGCTTAGCTCGCAAATGCATATATGTATTGTTCATATTCAATGGCGTAAAAATATGTTGTTGAAAAAAGTCATGCAAACGGAGCCCGCTAACCTGTTCAACTATTAAGCCTAGCAACACGTAGCCATTTTCACTGTATCGATAGCTTGCCCCTGGCTTAAAATGCGGCCTCATACTTTTCTTTGATATGTTCAGTAATTCTACTGGCGTCCACATCCTGTCTGTTTCTGCAAACAATAAGGCTGTTGCATTTGGAAGGTCATCATACGTTTCATCCCCAAAATAATCCGGTAGACCTGAGGTATGCTGCAATAATTGCTCTATAGTTATCTCGCTGGAGTAGTCCTTCCCCTCAAACAGATGTAATCCGCTAACTACCTCTTTTGGTAGATAATTGGTAACTTCGTCAGTCAGCTTTAAATAGCCTCGCTCATAAAGCATGGCAATAGCTGTCGAAGTAAATGTTTTACCTATACTCGCAGTGTAAAATGGATTAGCTCCGGTAACCTTTTCTCCACTACTAAACTGTCCACCAGAAAAGTGCCAATCAATCTTTTTTGAAGGTGAGTAAATTGCCCAAGACGCGTTGTAAATATCATCTTCTGATAGTGCGTTATTGAACAGAGTTTGTACTTCAATTCGAGCCTCTCTCCAGTCGTTAGCTTGGACATTAAAAGCTACCAATAGCAAAAGAACATAAGACATAAGGACGTTCATCATATAGTTTCACCCAAAATTCGATTCAAAGATAAACATAAACTACTAACTCACCTTTCCATTGTAGTTAAAGATCATTCCCGAATGAGCAGGAATTAAACAGCCCAAATAACCAAGGCCGCTCTTTCTGTTAGTAAAGTAGCAAAAGTTTTAATGTTTTCTTGCCAACTTTTCAGTCTGTATAAACCACTTTTGTACCTGCTTTTCAGAAGCACTTATGACTGGTCCAAAGTACTGTTTAGATACATTCTTAATACCTGCAAAAGATAAAATTGTTTCTTTCAGTTGATGATAAATCACATTTCCTTGCATCCATTTATACCAAAATGGCGGCGTGTCCATCGTAATGATCATCTCTGATGTGCGTCCTTTTAACAGCTTTTTAGGTATGGTTTTACCTTTCACATACTTAAAGGCAAAACCTGACAAAAATGTTCTGTCAATCAGGCCTTTAAACTTAGTAAGCATACTTCCCCACCACACAGGTGAAACAATCACAACATGTTCTGCCCAGGTAAGTTCTTTTTGGAAAAATTCTAGACTCCATTCTAGCGGAATAACTTCGTCGTATCCCTCTTTTAAATCAATTTGAAAATCTAGCTCGTTTAAGTGAAGGATACGCACATCATTTCTCTCACCAGCTACTTCCGCATATTTTTCACTTAACGCCTTACACAAACTTTCTGTTTTAGGATTAGCGTTTACAATCAATATTTTTTTGCTCATAAATTTATCTCCGCGCTTTTGGTATTTAGTTGCTCAAAGTACTCTGCCAACGTTCGGTGCCCGTGACTTGGTGCAACCATGTCATGCGCCATAACAGTTAAAAAGAATTCGACAGGGCCAAATGTCGATTCAGAGAGAAGTCGTTTACCTGCCCACAGTACCAATCTCCGAAAACAATCTGGAATGAGCGCAGTTTTATGGTTAATTCCCAACGAATCGAAAGCCAGCTCTGAAATTTCCTTGTGGCTAAAAACTTGTGGACCTCCAACCTCCATAACTGCCTCACCCTTATTGATGCTATCAACGATGACATCAGCCAAATCTTTACCATGAATAGGGTTGAGCTTTTTTGAGCCATCCCCGAAAAGATAGACACGACCTTTTCGCGCCATATCTAAAAACTCCTGCATATCTGAAAAAAAGCCAGTTGGCCTAACGACGCAATGCGCTAAGCCGGACTGCTTTAAGTAATCGACGAAATGTTCTTTCGCATTACACAGATCGACGTCTTTTAAAAGTTCGCCTCGAAAGACGGATACATAGATGAACTTTTTAACGTCTGCTCGCACAGCTTCATCAAGTACATTTGCGTTGCACTGATAATCAACATCCATATAGCTGAGCCCATCCTTCTGCCGGGTAATCCCCAGACATGAAATAACGCAGTCGATGTCGACAAGTTGTCCCTCCAGTGAGCTAGGTGAAGTGAAGTCGACTACTCGAATTGACTCAGGCGAAATACCTTCATCAATAAGCTTCTTTTCTGAACGTGCGAGACACCGAACTTTATATCCCTGCTCTCGCAGAGATTGACAAATAAATACCCCCAGATAGCCTGTGGCTCCCACTACCGCGATGTTTTTCATTTGCTATCCCTCTCTTGGAACCCGTCAGCAGGAAGGTAGCTTGCAAACAGCTTGATGAAGAGCGCAGGAATAAACCAAAGCATCAGCGGATCAATATCAAAATCAAGCTGACCTAATATCACTGCGACAAAAACCAAAAGATGAGCAATGCTGCGTCTAATTCTTAAACTTGAGCTAAGAATTACCACGCTACCAATCAGAAGAAGCTTTAAAAAAACAGCAAAAAACAGAAGATTGTCACCAACAAACAACCAACCAAACAACGCTAGATGAGCAGTATGTGGAACGATAAACTTAAGGTGCTGTTGCCAATTCTGTTCTGGTCTGTGATACCAGGTTTTTGCCGCCCTCGTTGCCGTGGTGGCGATACCGCCTACCATATCAAATGCTAGAAAACACGCCGCAAAATATAGACCTAAGTGCCAATCCGCATTTTGATAAAAGGCCATTGCCACTACAAACCCGCCAAATACTACAGCAGGAACAAGAGCCACTAGGTTTTCAGCCATGCTTGCGCCTGGACCAATGAATTTGTCCCAATGACCTTTGATTCCAATGCGTGGAGTTGAAGTAATTAGTTCGTTACGGCTTAGCATAGTAAGTTCCTCAATATGTTAATAATCACGTCATTTGGTTCAGAGTGGTAGCCAAGCACGGTGCTGAACCGGGCCATAATGTTGAAGTACGGCCATTAGCCTTGTTGCTTGCAATGAGCGCTCTGTATGGTCACCTGTCTCATGTCGCAGATGACAAGTGACGTTGAGCACGGTACTTTCATACAGGTAGATTTCGAGTGCAGAAGCTAGATGCTCATCACACCCAAATAATTCATGACAGATTGCTTCTATCTCATCGCGATATGACTGATGCGTTTGCAGGATTAGTGTTTCAAGCCACATACTGTCTTTTACTCCGTTACTGTGATGCAAGAGTTATTACAGATTTAGTGCCAACCTTATAATTCATTACTTATCAATAAGTTATAAAAGCACATTAATTAAAGTTGTTTTATTTAACAAATTAAGTTGTGATATTTAACAACGAGAACTTTAATAATGTTAAATATCACAATCAAGTGAGAGCGATATGTCCAATAAACATCAGCTTTTTTATAACTTCACCAGTGCAATTTGCCGACACTTGCATCCCAAAGATTCCCTTTTTGCGGCATTTCAGGTGTTGGAATCACACATCCCTATTGATCGGACTTTCCTAGAGGCTTATGACTTCGATTTAGGTGTTGTACATGTACTGGCAGAAGCCAATAAAAATGGAGGAGTTCAACTTGATAGGAAAGTGCCCATAGGCGCTGATCTCAAGCGTTATGTCGCTGCTCGAAATGCCGATATCGATTCTCCATCTGTTCTGATCATTAATGATCTCACCAACAACGACGTTGCTCGACAAATGGTGCTTTCATACGGTGGTACGCTAGATTGCAGCATTATGGTGCTGAATCCAGCATTAGAAAATGAAGTGTTAGGCTGTATGGTTATCATTTGCGAGTCTGGCTATAAATACACAGACATGGACGCCGAAATCTTTGCGTTACTAGATAGGCCCTGCGCAATATCCATCAGTAATACATTAAAGCACCGCCAAGTATTATATTTGCAAGACCTCCTTGCTGAAGAGAATAGGATGCTACAACAGGAATTGGGGGCAGACGCCAATTCAACCATTATTGGCGCTGATTTTGGTTTGGCACCAACTCTCTCCTTCGCAAGCAAAGCTGCTCAGCATGACAGTCCGATACTCTTACTAGGTGAAACAGGAACCGGAAAGGATGTCATTGCGAGTTATATTCACAACGTTTCGGCTCGAAATAGCGGCCCCTTTGTCAGGGTTAACTGCGGTGCTATTCCCGAATCACTTATGGACAGCGAACTCTTTGGTCATGAGAAAGGAGCATTTACAGGAGCAGTTGGACTGAAGCGAGGTAAGTTTGAGCGTGCTAATGGCGGCACCATTTTTCTGGACGAAATAGGAGAATTACCACTTGCAGCACAAGTTAGGCTGCTTAGAGTTCTGCAGAATTCAGAAGTAGAACGAGTCGGTGGGACTGAAACTTTGCCAGTCGACATACGAGTGATCGCAGCGACGCACAGAGATATTAATAAGATGGTTGAACAGGGAACATTTAGGGAAGATCTTTTCTTTAGACTCAGCGTATTTCCCATTAAGGTACCCTCTCTTCGTGAACGAAAAGAAGATATTCCAGCACTGTTAGACTACTTCGTAAAACGCAAAGCTCAATTGCTGAAACTGGGTCAGCCTCCCAGATTAACGCCATCGCTAGTTGAAGAGCTTTGCCAATATGAATGGCCCGGCAATGTGCGTGAGCTTGAAAACGTCATTGAGCGAGCATTGATAATCAATGAAGGAGAAGTGTTGTCAATTCCAGAGCTAAAGCAACCTAATCAGGCGCAATCAATGACAACGAGTAATTCTTCTACCCCAGACAATATTCTTAGCCTGGATGATGCGATCAAAGCCCACATAAAACACGCACTTGCGTTTTGTAATGGTCAAATCCATGGCAATAACGGTGCTGCTGAGTTACTAAAAATTAACCCCAATACCCTACGAAGCCGAATGCGCAAACTAAACATTCCATTTAAATAACGCGAAAACATATTCACCGAACTAATTGGCCGACGTTTTTTTGCGTGGAAAACAATGCGGTTTCTCTTTACTACAATATTCTGAGTCAGAACCTTGTGTTAAACAGAAAGCGCATCTTGGTGGTTGCAACAAGAGCATCTAGAATTGCAGAAAGAATATATTTATGGTTAATTTAAAATATATGTAAGCTTATGATTCTGAAGGCTTATTTTTGCTAGGAAGAAGCAAAGTGACTAATAGCTTTTGCATGAATTGAGCATTGAGCGCCCGTCCATTATCGCTCTAGAAAGCCTGAGAGCTTTAATATATAGATAGTTACGGCTTCTCCGTGCCAAAGACTTTCAAGCACTTTAACAACATTGCCCCGACTTTGTTTAGGAAGGGCTAGCTACCATTCAACTAGTGGTAGTTAGCCCTAAAACTATTCCAAACATTAAAAACATTACGCCACTAATTTTATTGAATCGCCTTCGGCCTTTTTCACCTCCAATTAATGGCTTTAACTTCGCAGAAAGTGCGTGTCCGTCCGGTAACCCCCACATTCAATTCATAAGTTAGCTACGGCATGGTGTTCTCTCTGCAAAGGGGAATGACCGTGCAGCAACATCGAAACGGCAAAGGCCAACGACCTCAATGTGTTCGAGTATGTGATGGCTTGTCTTGGTGAACTGAGCAAGCCTAACGTCGGTGTTGAGCTACTGCTACCATGGTTGTCTGCTAAGCGCTAGGTGGGATTACCGGACGCTTACAGCTTACCCAACTATGATTCGACTTGAATTGAGATTTGGCGTATCGACAATAGTTTCAACTAAAAGTTAATCGTTTAGAGGTTTGTTCTTTTTTACTGACATGTACTAAGTAATTCGAGTTTTTTGATTATTGAGTATCAATGCATTTGACTTGTTGAGAGTTTTATTTAACCATATCCGTAACTGGTTACGGAGTTTTGTTTTAGTGAAATCATATAATGAATTGGGGCATATCGCCTTAGGTACTGCTTTAAGGCAATTAGCCGCTTCAGTGTCGAAAGATGCGGAAAGTACATACGCGAAGTTTGGTTTTGAGATAGAGCCTAAATGGTTCCCAGTATTCTATGTGCTCGCATCTAAAGGTGCTAATTCTGTCGTGAATATTGCTAAGGAAATAAACCATTCACATGTATCAGTAAGTAAAATCGTGAAGGAATTGAAAATGAGGGATTTAATTGTTAATTACAAGTCCCCCGACGATTCTCGGATTACACTTGTCGCGCTAAATCAAAAGGCCAAAGCAATGGTACCCCTAATGGAAAAACAGTGTGATGCCATAGACGCTGCCATGCATGAATTAAAAGAAGAAACAGGTTTCGATTTATGGGAAACGGTTAAAGTAGTTGAGAGGCATCTTAGATACCTAGCCTATTAGTGCAAGAGTTAACGGTGACAAGCCTGAGGTTAAAGTAATTGATTATGCACCAAAATATCGCAAGGCATTTAAATCGCTTAATGTTGAGTGGATAAGCAGATATTGGGAATTGGAAGAGCCTGATTTTAAAGCACTCGACGATCCTGAAGGTTATATTCTAAATGACTCGGGTGTCATTTTAATTGCGATAGAGAAGGGGGAGCCGATAGGCTGCTGTGCTCTTATCAAACAAAACGCTTTTACCTATGAATTAGCAAAGATGGCTGTGTCACCGAAAGCTCAGGGTAAAGGAGTAGGCATGCTTTTAGGTAGAAGTATTATAGAAAGAGCTAAGTGCTTGGGATTAAAAAGACTCTATTTAGAGAGTAACTCAATTTTAACTCCAGCGGTGAGTTTGTATGAAAAGTTAGGTTTTAAAAACATCAAAGGGGCGACATCGCCCTATGCGAGGTGTGATGTGCAAATGGAACTTTGTTTGAAATGATGTGTACTAGCTCAGACTTGATGTGACAGTTACCCGTTTTTTAAGTGCCGCTGTTAGATTAGATTTGAGCTAGATTCTTCTCAGCACAAGCCTGTTTCCCATCGATTAATGTTTCCAGTGGCGTTCTACCACAGCACATTTTGCCCTGATGAGTCCTTTCGTTGTTGTAGTAATCCATCCACACGTCCAGATCTTTTTGAAGCTCTTCTGTGAGCGTCCGGTAATCCCCACATTCAATTCATAAATTAGCTACGGCATGGTGTTCTTTTATGCAAAGGAGAATGACCGTGCAGCAACATCAACGAAGAGAAGTGTAAGATTGGCTCAATCTATTTGAGCAACAAAAACAAAGCGGTCTCACTGTGGTGGAGTTTTGTCGTCGGCAGCAGATTAACGTTCAAACCTACTATACCAGGCGCCGTGATATTCGGCTTCAACGAACAAGTAGCAAGTTCTTTCAGGTGAAACGCGAAGTCACGAAGGTTGAGTCCTACATCGAGGAAATGGGTGGTGAACTTCTCTTGCAACTTGGAAGTGCACAACTTACCGTGCCAACCAATATTAACCCTCACTGGGTTGCTACTGTGATGAAGGCATTGGCCGAATGAAAATGTTCGTAGAGCCTGCCGACATTTACGATGTTTTATGGGCTTAAGTTATTGAAAAATTGGGGTCGTTGGTTATTTTTTCTGGTTTCATTGAGTGTTAGGGGTCGGAGGTTCAAATCCTCTCACACCGACCAACTTCCTTATCCTCATAAACTTATTATCTCCAATAGCAAACGTACACTCATTAGAAGTGTTTACTGGCTTATACAGCATTACGCTAATGGAATGCGCTTACGCGCAGAGAGCTTCTTCCTCCATCACACTGATTCAACCCTAAAACTTTAAATCTCATACTAGTGCCAATACAGCCGCAGAAAACTCCGAAAAAACGCTAACACCGCACGATTTGCAACAACTTTTGTACTCGGCATCAATTCAAAACTCTCGCACTGGTTTAATGTTTAAACGTTGACTCGTTTTTACTGTTACAGACTAAATAGAAGGTGCTTCAAGATGAGTAAAGCTGCCAAAATTACACTTGTGCTATTACCCGCAATTTTATGGGTTCCCGTTGCACTATTCTTGTCGTTTGAAGGTGTTTGGATGACGCCAGTGGCAGAACCAAATGATCATAATGAGTTTATGGCATACGCAAAAATGGCGGTGTCAGATAACTTGAAAGGCAATGGCGCTTTGATATTGCTAGAAGA
Organism: Alteromonas gracilis; assembly: GCF_036870955.2. Lineage (GTDB taxonomy): Bacteria > Pseudomonadota > Gammaproteobacteria > Enterobacterales > Alteromonadaceae > Alteromonas > Alteromonas gracilis_A. Next base: position 2,712,377 of record NZ_CP145482.2, on the reverse strand, counting down.
GGGGAAGGTAGTAGGTCGTCATTATCACAATGCAGCCGCCAATAATGCCAATAATGCCAATAATGAAAGCACCGCTCTAACAGTAAATGGAGATACGCTATTCCCTGCAGCGTCTATGAGTAAGCTTATCGCAGCCGTTTCTATTCACACTCTAGCGCAACAAGAAAAGATTTCGGTAAACAGCGCCGTGGAGCGCTACATCAAACGCTGGAAGCTACCTGAAAGTGCATTTGATCATGAGCAGGTCACCATTGCTCGTTTGTTGAGTCATACTGCAGGGCTAACCGATGGCCTAGGTTTTGGTGATTATACAGAAGATGAAAGCGTACCCGGCCTTATTGAGACGCTAAATAACCCCCGCAGTTCAAATGACGAAAAGCAAGTTGCAGTGGGGCTTTCTCCAGGTACAGAATTTAAATACTCAGGCGGAAGTTATTTACTTCTCGAATTGCTTGTAGAAGACATCACGGGTGACAGATACGAGTCGTGGGTTACGCACAATATTCTTAAACCCAGAGGGTTAGCACGGTCTAATTTTAATTTCATTGCATCGTCTGAAAACAGCACACCAATTTACGATAGCGCTGGTCAACAAGTAGCTGCATTTCAGTATGCCTCGTCTGCCGCAACAGCACTTAATACATCGGCCAATGATTTGGTGGCTTTGCTTCAATCTATTATTGCTGAACCTCAATTAGTTAACGCCTTGTCTACGCCAATGGCAACAGTGATGGGGGCACCCATTTGGGGGCAGGGCGCAATGTTATATGCCCCCTTATCAGATGGGCAGTTTGTCATAGGGCACGATGGCAGCAATGACCCTGCCATCAATACCAGTATCAGGGTAAACCCGATTACTGGCGACGGTTACATTGCATTGTTCTCAGGTCACAAAACCTTGGCGTCTGAAATAGGTTTTGAATGGGTATTGTGGCAAAGCGGTAAGCCAGATTTCATCTTCTCGAATAAAGCAATTAATGCGTCGGTAATTCCCATTTTAGTAGGCTCGTTGGGCTGGATAATCTTGATGGTTGTTTACCTTAGAGTTTCGAAGAAAGCAAAGCGCAAGTAGCCAAGATGGCTAGCATGAAAAAAGTGTTTTCTAGTTAACTATTTGATTTTTATGAACTGACGCATGGGTGGCGCTATAAGGTCGTCACCGACAGTCGAATTATTTCACTAATTTTTACCCCGCAGAGGCAGAGTTTATGATTGTTAAGAATTTAAGAGAGGAAAAGCACTGGTCACAAGAGCAGGTTGCTAATATGGCTGGGCTTAGTCTTAGAACAATTCAACGAGTGGAAGCTGGCAACCCAGCCAGTAAAGAAACACTAAAATCATTAGCTTCTGTTTTTGAAATTGATATTTCTAAACTAACAGAGAGAGTGAAAATGATAGATAAAAAATCTGAAGTTTGGCAGTCAGTGCCAATGTGGGTGTCGTTTGGGCTACTTGGTTTCAAGGAGCGAAAACAAGCAATGTTGAGTGTTATCATGTTACTTGTTTGTGGCGCAATATTTTATGTGTACGGCGGGTGGGGCGAGCCTACCAAGCCGTCTGCATTTCTCTGGCTTAGCTTGTTTTTGATGGCGACAGGCTGGTTTGCAGCTGCCATTGCTTGGGTAGACAAAAAGAAGATGTGGTAGAGCACATCTGTTTTGAATTTAATTGTGCTTCTTCATGCGCCCTAGAATAATAGGGCGTTTTTATACTTGAAGCACCATTGTTGGTCAGCCCATATTTTCACCTATGAGGTAACACTATGGCTTTCTCAAGTCGCATTGCTGTTTTGCTAGAGATACTGTTTTTTGTTGTGTTTGCGCTTGGGACAAAAGCGTTAGTGCTGGAGTGGACACCCAAATATGCAGGGCCCATTACACTTATCGGTACCTTGATTGTTCTAACACTTTACATGCGCCGAGGCGGCATGGAATGGAAACACTATGGCCTTACACCATTAAAAGGCGTGAAGCCCAAGTTGATGGTAGTACCGCAGGCGTTACTGGTTGCAATCGGTTTTGCCGCGGCAGTCGGTAGTGTGCTGGTATTTGCTAATGTTTTTGAAATAGAAGCCCTAGTCAAGGTTTCTGAGGGTGTTGAAGCGCGTTTTGGTGAAGTACGGGGCAATCTACCTTACTTCCTTATGTGGTTAGGTATTGTGTGGGTGTCAGCAGCGTTTGGTGAAGAAATGTTTTTCCGAGGATACCTTATTACTCGGTTGCAAGAAGCCCTGCCACGTTCGCGATTGGCAACGATTATTGCCGTTTTAGTTCCTGCACTCATTTTCGGGTATGGACACTATCACTACCAAGGCTTTAGAGGCTTGGTTACGACAGGTTTAATAGGGTTATCCTTTGGTATTTCATTCTTACTATTGAAAAGAAATTTATGGCCAGTGATTTTAGTTCATGGTGTTGTCGATTCTCTGGCCTTCACGACGCTCTACCTTGAAGTAGAGTAGCGCTCAATTAGCATCATTTTTTTAAAACATAGATGTTTGTCAATGTGATGCTGTGCGGCTCCCTAGCTTAATGAAGCGTGAAGTATCAATTAATCTGTCTTGTTTCGGGTTTTCTAGCGTGATCACTCTTACGCCTTGCCATTGCTCAAGCGGAAATATGCGGGCTGTAGTGGAATTGTTTTTCAATAATGCGTCTAAACGCCCGGTGTTATCAAGGCGTTTCAGTCCAGTTTCTAATCGTTGGGCTAGGTATTGGTTTGTCTTGCCAACAAAAAAATACACTGGTGCGTCGTAATGTAGCAGCACGTTTTTGACAAGCTTAAGGTTGGGGTATTGTTCGATAAAAGTCGTGTACTCTGAAAATGCTTCGTGGATCCCGCGGGGAAAATAGTCACACCGTCCTTTTGAAAGCATTTCGTACATTGCTTCGAAAACGACGACCCTGGCCACTTGAAACCCGTTATACTCTAAAATGTCAGAGTCTGGCCAGTGTTGGCCTTGGCATGCGACCAACGACTTTAGGCTTTCACCGCTAGTTATCTTCTGTATTTTCGCGAGAGTACGCTTATTGGTTATCAACATTCGGTATCCCATTAAGCCTTTTAGTAAGGGAACCTTGACTGCTCTATAGGTTTTTTCTCGTTCTGAATTGGTCATAGTATGCATGACATCAAGGCGGTTGCGTTCATTCAAAAAATGCAAAGAACGTTCTTGAGAATAGGGCAAGCTTATTCTAACAAAACTATAGTCACCAAATTCCTTGGTGGTGGCGTCAAGCGCTTGGGACAATAGCGTATGGAAATAATCAATGCTGCCGTCTTGATTGGTACTATCTTGTAGTACTTTTATTCTTTGAACACTGACATTCTCTTTATCATTTTGCGCATTAGCGACAACATCACAAACACATAGAACATAAGCACCAACAATAAAAGCATATTTGTACCAGTTCATGTTCCTTGTCGCCCATCTTTTTATCTGTCTATTTATACTTTTAGTGTAGTTGTTTCACTTCTTTTTAATATTGTTCTTTATGTGTAGAGCTAAACGTTGATGTAGTAGCGCAAAACCGCATTTGCAAATAGTGCGCTTTATTGTGCACAAAACTAAATTTGTTTTGTGGTATAAAAACATATGAACCTGGTTGTTTTCCCATTGTAGGAGTTTGTAAATGGAATTAGAGACATTGTTAGATTACGTATTTTCGTATCAAGTCATCTTACTGGTGCTAATTGTTGTTGGCCTAAAATCGTCAATTAAGTTTGTACCGCAAAACCGCGCATTCATTATTGAGCGATTTGGCAAATACAATACCACCCTAGAGGCTAGGTTTAAACTTCATTGTGCCCTTTATCGATACGGTTGCAGCCAATCGTTCGTTGAAAGAACAAGCTGGTGACGTTCCAGAACAGTCTGCTATTACCAGAGACAACATCACCTTAAGCGTAGACGGGGTGCTGTATTTCAAAGTCGTTGACCCTTATAAAGCAACCTATGGGGTCGAAGACTACGTGTTTGCTGTTACTCAACTGGCGCAAACAACAATGCGTTCAGAGCTAGGTAAAATGGAATTAGACAAAACCTTTGAAGAACGCGACTTGTTAAATACCAATATTGTTTCTGCCCTTAATGAAGCAGCAGCGCCGTGGGGCGTGCAGGTATTGCGCTATGAGCTTAAAGATATCAATCCGCCGAACTCTGTTCTAGATGCGATGGAACAGCAAATGAAAGCGGAGCGTTTAAAGCGTGCACAAATCTTGGAATCTGAAGGTGACCGACAGGCAGCCATTAATCGCGCTGAAGGTGATAAGCAAGCTATTGTCCTAGCCGCTGAGGCTGACAGAGAGCAACAAATATTAAAAGCCGATGGTGAGGCTCAAGCCATTATTCGCGTGGCAAAAGCCGACGCCGAAGCCCTTGAAACTGTAGGTAGAGCAGCTGCTACCGAAGAAGGGCAGAAGGCCGTGCAGTTAGACTTAGCGAAAGGGGCTATTGTGGCGAAAGAGAAGATAGCAAAAGAATCTTCGGTAGTTTTGCTTCCAGATAGCAGCACTGAAATAGGTAATGTGGTTGCACAGGCAATGACCATTGCCAATACCATTGGCAAAGAAGGCGTAGCCATGGACAATATGCTAACCAATCTGCCTCACTTTCTGCTCGGGGTAGGGCTTGTATTGCTCATTCTTGAAGTCATTATGGGGTTCACTACCATTTTGCTTTTGACTTTAGGCATTTCTCTGATGCTTACGTCTGGGCTTATGTATGTAGGGATTATTGATGAGTCGTTATTGTCCGCATTTGTGGTTATAGCCGCAGTTGATGCGGTGCTTACTGTCATTGTCTGGCGACCTCTTAAAATGCTGCAACGCGACCGGACGCCTAAAGAGGTAAAATCTGACTGGATTGGTACGACCTTTGATTTAGAATCTGACGTTGCGCCAGGTGCACCAGGTTCGGCACGTTTTTCAGGCGTTATGTGGACGGTAAAAACTGCGATACCTATCACGCAGGGTACAACGGTTGAAGTTGTCAGAGTAGAAGTAGGTGTCTTGCATGTTAAACCTGCGGGAAGTTAAGTAAGACGTTTTTGAAAGTATGTAAAAAAGCACCTTCATGGTGCTTTTTTTACTTGAATAATCATACGCCAAGCCATCTTACTTACATTACGTTAGCGTATCTTATTTTCTCTTTAAGTATTTAAGCTCAAAAATACTGTCAAAGCCCAAGCTCTGGTAAAGAGGAAGGCCCATCGGTGATGCTTGAAGCACCATAAAATCTGAGCCGTGCTTCACGGCTTTGTCTAGCAACAAGTACATAGCTTTTTTAGCCAGACCTTGCCCTTGAAAGGCGTTTTTCACCCCCATTTGGTGCAGGCCCGTAACATTTTGTGTTTTATAGAGAAGGGCGCTTACCGCTGGCTTTTCGTTTACTTTTCCCAAATAAATTTCGATATCGGGGTCGTTTAAAAGCGGCGTGAACACGTTCTCGTCCATTTCGTAGTTGAAGGCCTCGCTACTTATTGCTAACCACTCTTGTAGATGCGCGTAATCCGTTACTTTAGACATCACGAAACTGCTGTCTTCTATCGGTTTGGTTTGATAATTTTTCAGCGGCAAATACATCGCAGTTTGCTCAAATTCAAGTTGCCAATCACTGTTAAGTTGAGTGGTTGGGTCTTGTTGTACTGCCTGGTTTTGAGGGTTGCCAGAATGCATAAATAAACGGTGGCTATGTGGGGTTTTGGTCACCTGAAGCGCTAGGTCTGGTTTGCCCTCAACCCACGCGCGATAAGGCCAACTGTTCGATGCCAATAGTGCACTGCTGAATGTTTCAGCGACAGTTGAAGCGCCGTATTTTTTCCACAATGAGGTTAAGTTGTGTAGGTTTAACTGATTAATGAGCATTGGTTGTTCCCCCGTTTATGAAGATGATACCCACTACCATTGCAAACAATCCAACAATTGTTTTCACGGTAATGGGTTTGATAGGCTGTTCAAACCAGCCAAAATGTCCCGCAACCACGGCTAGAATAAGTTGTCCAGAAAGGGCAAATGACATTAGGCTTCCTACGCCCATTTTGGGTATAAGGTAATAGTAGCTGCCCACGCCAAACGCACTTAAAATGCCGCCAAACCACAAGTATGTAGGTATGGATTTGAAGTCACTGGCTAGGGGAGCTGTCGGTGTGTGGCCATCATGAATATCAGCGTAAATACACATGCCAACAAAAACGCAATGGCCGTGGCAAGTAATGGGTTTTTAAACAATACACCTAGCCGCGCGTTCATGCCCGCTTGCAGTGTAATGGCGGCGCCCGCAAATACCGCAAGTATAGGAAAGGCCCACATGTTACTGCTCCGCTAAAGGATGGCTTACATCAAAACGAACTTTTTCGTATTGACCGTATTTATCATTTTCATCGCGTATTCCAATGGGGCAAATAACCGATGAGGTGAGCTGCTTTTCCTTAAGCCCCAAAATGCGGTCAAATGCGTCGGGCTCAAATCCGCCGATGGGACAGGTGTCTATTTTCATCATGGCGGCACTGGTAATCATATTGCCTAGGGCTACAAACGTTTGTTGTTCGGCCCAACGTGCTCTTTGAGCTTGATTCATGCCATTAATTGCACCTTTCGCCATTTCTGCGAATCCGGCCAAAGACGCTGGTGAGGCACCATTTTTTGCTTTAGCCAGTGAAATGTATTCGTCAACAAGCGGGGTATCAATGTCAGTGCGGGTAGCAAAAACAAGAAGGTGTGAACTTTCTGCCACTTGTTTTTGCCCAAAAGCAAACGGCACTAAGCGTTCTCGAACATCTTGTGAAGTTACCACCAATACTTTATAAGGCTGTAAGCCATACGAGGACGGACTGAGTTGCGTAGCTTCAAGCAGTTGGTTTACTTGCCATGGCTGCAACGTCTGGTCAGAAAACTGTTTAACAGAGTAGCGCCAGTTAAGAGCGTCGATAACATGCATAGTTCTACCTCGATATTTCATTTTTGCCGTAAGTTGGCGCTAGATTATCGAGATGAAAGGGTGGTTTCCTTTACATAGGTTGATTTTCAAAAAATAAACGTGAAAGGCAATTACGATGTAGTTAGCTTGCTGCGTATTCGGCTAAGTTGTGTTGGGGTTATGCCAAGGTGTGACGCAATATGATAAAGCGGTAATCGGTCTACTAGGGCAGGAAAGTCCCGAGTAAATTGTTGATAGCGCAGGGTTGCGTCATCTTGGACTAATTCGATTTCTCGCGCATCTTTGTGCAGCAACCAGTTTTTTTCTAAGTAGTGTATTTGAAATGCCATCAGTTCACTATTGCTAAACAACAAGCGACGAAAGCCAGCAAAATCTATTGTCACTACGTGGCTTTCTTCAATCGTCTCAAATACCAATCGCGATGGCGTAGCGGTAAGTAACGCTGTCATTGCCCCTGGAAATTGTCCTTCACTGAAAAAGTTTTTATTGTACTCGTGACCGCTCTCATTGAAGGTAAAGCAGCGTATCAACCCTTTTGCGACAAAGGCAAAGCTGGTGGGGATATCGCCTGCAGCATAAATGCTGGTATTTTTGGCAATAGTGCGCGTTTTACATAACAGCGCTATATCGCGCCATGTGTCATCAGACAAAGGGGCGTAGGTTTCCATTACCTTACGTAGCATCAACACGCTTTCTTGACTCAAAATGTCCCCCTGTTTACATGGTATCTGTGTACGCGTGTATTAACGCAATTAATTCGACTTACGCCTTTTACGCAGTTTACGCATTCGGGCATTAGATAAGTTTATATCCAACCGCGTATACTGCTTGAATAGGGCTATCATTGCCCGCAATATCAAGCTTTTGGCGCAGGTTCTTCATGTGACTGTCTATGGTTCTGTTGCTAACAATACGATCGTCAAGGTAACCTTTTTCCATTAGTTGCTCTCTTGAAAATACTTTTCCAGGCTTTTGCATAAGTGTTTTCAAAAACCGAAATTCGACAGGCGTAAGCTCAATCATCGTGTTGTTGTGCTGGCAAACATAAGCATCTAAATCTAAATGTAAGTCACCATGGGATAATGTACTGAGACTGCTCGGCGCCGCTTTGGGCTGGCTACGACGCAAAATAGCTTGGGCTCTTGCCACCACCTCCTTGGGGGAAAACGGTTTGCAAACATAGTCATCTGCGCCTGCGTTCAAGCCAATAAGCCTATCAATTTCATCGACTCTGGCCGTCAACATTAAAATGGGGACATCAGAATAACGTCGAATTTGCTTACAAAGCGTGACGCCATCAACGTTAGGCAGCATGCGATCAAGAATGATGAGCGATGGTGAAAGCGATTTAACTTTCTCTTCTGCCTTAGCGCCGCAATGGACCATGCTTGATGTAAAGCCCTCTAGCGCAAAATAGTCGGCAAGGATTTTCGCTATTTTAACTTCGTCTTCGACAATAAGGATATGATGCTGATGTGTCATAGGCCTCAACTATTTAAATGACGTTTGTCTATGGGCAATATTATCTTCACTTGTAACCCACCTAAATAAGACGGTGCAGCAATGATGCTTCCGCTATGCGCATCTACAATGGTTCGGCAAATTGCCAACCCTAAGCCCGCGCCTTCTGCTCTTGCTTGACGCGAGGCATCCTCTCGGAAAAGCGGGTCGAACAAGCGTTCGTAATGATCAGGCTGCACGCCGGGGGCCGAGTCATGTATTTCTAATGTGAGTGATTTTTCATCGGCACCAAGCAACACCATTATGTGGCCTGGGCTATCTGTATACTCAATAGCGTTTAACAATATATTTAGCAACACCTGAGACAATCGCTGTGCATCGCCTTTCACCCCAATAGTAGGTGTGATGGTGGCTGTCAAGGTAAGCCTTTTGTCTTCACGCTTAACTGCAACCGTATCAAGTGCCGTTGTCACTAGCTCCGAAAAATCAATCGAGGTGAAATCAAAGTGCAAGCCATCATTATCGGCTAGCGACAATTGATACAAATCGTCAACCAGCCTAGAGAGGCGATTTACTTCTTGGTCAAACGACGCCAGCTGGGCATCATTCATCTGCCTTGCACCAGCTTGCACAAGTTCTATCTCACCTTTAAGAATAGACAATGGCGTTCTAAGTTCGTGCGATATATCGGCTAACCACTGTTTTTGCGTTCTTTCGTGCTTTTTTAACGCGACAGCAAGCGCGTGAATGTGGGTCATTAAATCGCCAAATTCATCTTTTCTTTGCGTGTCGATATTTACATCATAGTTGCGCGCAGTCAGGTTTTTTACTGTGCTAAGCACTTCTTTAAAAGGGGCTAGCATTTTGGGAATAACCAATAGGGCAATGAGCAGCGAAATAGCCAACGACACAACGCCAATCATCATAAAGGCAGAGTGTTGCTCGCTTAAAAACGTGGTTTCTAAATTTGAACTCGGCGTCTTAGGTGGGTAGCTTCGAAGTGTTCCGATGGTTTCCTCTTGATAGCGCAGCACCACCGAAACCTCAATATGCTCGTCACTGGTATCAACAACGCCCGATACTATACTGCCGTTGGCATCAAAGATTGCCGTTGGAGGGTGCAGCGCCACGCTTCTTAATGGCGCACGATGCGGTGGTGGACCTGGAGGCGCCATTCTGCGTGATGGTGGCGCCCTTCTGCTACCATCGTTATTAAGTACAATGCCGTCCCAGCGGTTTCCGTTGGTAACAAAGTCATTCACTAAACGAGCACTGAGATGTTCTAAACGTTTCTCCTCCTGACCGACGATAAACTTGTTAAAGCCACTTTCAAAGCTCATACGCGCCATCACAAGCGAAAGGAGCAAGGAGAGGCAAGTAAACCCTATAAGGACAATCAATAGCTTATGAGATAGTTTCATAGCTTTGAGTATAACGACGTAATGTGAACAACAGCAATACGAGCGAAGAACATTTCTATCGGCTTCCATTGTCTGTTGGTGGGCTTGTCGCTACAGGAGACTATATCCTTGCTCAAGATGGAAGTGGTGCTTGGAGTACACACTACATTCTTGATATGAATGGCGTTCTTACTGACAGTAAGGACTGGAATTACTACTCTACAGCGTACGCGTGGAACCCAACGAATAGTCGAGTGTATTTCTTTAGAGATAGTCAATCGCCAAATGATTTGCACTATGAAACCATCGACCAAAACAGTGGAATGATCACAGAGTCAGGTGAATCCCCATATCACACAAATCAGTACATATCTGGCCCAATCACAGTGATAAATAATGGTAGCCAAGTACTGTTGGGTAGTGGTGCAATTTACGACGCCACAGACTTAACACTATTGTTTAACACCGCTATCAATATTGTCGATGCCGCGAGTTTTGATGATGTATTTGTAGCGATAAGTGAAGACAATGATGGTAATCAGACCTTAAATGTATACAGCCATGAGGGCTTTGCGCTTGAGCATTTCGAACCATTAGAACAGAGCATTATGGCTGCGTACCGCTGGGAAAATCAACTTGTCATGGTAGGACGTGATAATGGCGAATTTACTTTTACGCTGTTTGAAATGGGTGATGGTGACAGTGATGGTATGCCTGCATGGTGGGAGTTAGCTTACGGGTTATCTGATGAAGATGCCATGGATGCATTTGATGATAACGATGCGGATGGGCTTACTAACATTGAAGAATACACAAATAAATCAGACCCTACCGATGAGGATACCGATAGTGATGGGCTCACGGATGGTGCTGAAGTTAATACACACTTAACCAATGTTGTGCGCGCCGACACAGACAATGATGGCTTACGTGACGGTGAAGAAGTGAACTCCTATGGTACTTCTCCAATAGAGTCAGATACGGACAATGATACGTTTAGTGATGGTGACGAAGTTTTACTTTACCAAACCGACCCTCTTGATCCTGATTCGGTGCCAGAAGCGATTACAAGTTTCAGCGAGTCGTTTGAAGGAAATGAATTATCAAGTTTATTTGGTACAACAGACACTAGCGATGCACCTTGGGAAGTCAGTACGTTTGAACCACAAGATGGTGAACAGGTAGCACGCTCGGGCAACATCGACGACAACCAAACCAGTTCACTTACACTAACGGGCCTGTTCGCAGATGGTAGCTTATCATTTGATGCAAAAGTTTCCTCTGAATCGTGCTGTGATGTTCTTAGGGTGTATGTCAATGACGAACAAGTTCTGCAAGTGCAAAATGGCGATTGGTCAACGTATTCCATAGCAATTTCTCAAGGAGAGACAGTTGTGGAGTGGCGTTACTATAAAGATGGTAGCGTAAGCAACGGAGAAGATAGCGCATTTATTGACAACTTGGAGTTCAGTCAATAAACACAAAAAAAGCGGCGAGAGCCGCTTTTTTTATTTATGCAGATTGTTTAAACGTGTTAGTTATTATTGAAACCTAAGCCCATGGCTATGCGATTCCAACTATTTATTTGCAAAATAATAGATGTTAATGCTACCAGGTTCTGCTCACCAAATACTGAAAGCGTGTTGTTAAACTGAAGGGTAACGTCAGTTTCAGCGTGAAGAAGGGTGAGGGTTTCTGTCCATGCCAGAGCCTGTTGCTCTTGCTTATTAAAAAGCGTCGAATCTAACCACGTTGACACCGCATCAACTCTTTCTTGTGATTCGCCTGCCTTTAGCGCTTCTTCGATATGCATTGCTTGGCAAAACTTGCAGTTGTTTAACTGTGACGCACGAAGTCTTATCAAATGAGTAAGTGTCGAGGGCAGCTTTTGCAGTGCTTCGTCGTTTATTAAGTTAGCTAGGCTGGTAACTATGTTCGGGTAACGTTGATAAAGCTCATTGGGTGTTATTGCGCTGTTCATGGCACTCTCCTAAAAAATTTAGCAAAGTGTAATCAGCAGTTAGCCTGTTTAATTGTAAATTTGCGACAATTTACGGCGCCTATAGTGGTTTGGGGTTTCAAATGTACTGCGACTAAAAACATGGGTAAAGTGGGCCTGATCGTAGTATGCACAGGCCAAAGCAATATCACTTAACGTGTAGTGGTTCGACAACAATAACTCTCTTGCCTTGCGTAGCTGGGAATATTGAAAAAACTGATGAGGCGTAACGTTAAAATACTTGCGCATGTGACGTTCTAGCGTTCTTCTGCTCATTGCGCATTCCTTGGCTAACTGCGCCGGAGACAATAACTGAGCGTTGGCGATGTTGAGTAGGGGCTGCCACTTAAAGCTAACTGTATCCGCGTTCGTTATTAGCTCCAATAGCCAGCTCTTTACCATCAATACTTGTTGTTTTAACGCAGAGCGCCCGCATGTCACGGAAGGACTCAACGTAGCGTCCATATTTTCTAGCGTGTCGCACAACGTATTGAGCGAATCGTAGTGCGCAAACCGGTGCGAGCGCAGGGGAATAAAGGGTAATTTGTCGTCACTTTCACTTGCCGGGGAAAGCCCGAACAGTGACTTAAATGCACCGGGTTTGAACACAACACCAATATAGCAAGCACTGGCGTCCCACTGTTGACGTACAAGGCAGTAGTGTTGACGTGCTCTCACCACACATCCCGCTGCATCAAGTTGAAATGTTAGGCTGCATGATGCATTGGGATATAGCTTTTCGGTAAAGTACTGTTCATTGCCTTTGGCGCCCTCTAAAAACCATAGTGATTGGACAAAGGGGATAAGCGGTTGAGGAACGCCAACAAAGCGCATACTGACATGGGCAAAACTGGCAGCTGGAATAATGCCTGACTGAATGTCGGTAAGGTCAAAGTTCAAATCGTCTTCCATGCTTGTGTTTATATTCGTTTGCTTAACAGTAGCTTGCCATTTCATTGTAGTGAGGCAACGCGCTTTCAACAATGTCGGTTAAAGGTTTGTTCAACGTAGGCAATGGTTTTACCCGTGAAGCCTGTAACCCAGTGCTGTTCCATACCGATTCATACCAGTGAGGTGCCCATGCTCCGTCAGCAGCGTTTCCGCCTGCAGGCCACGAAAGCATTCGAGTTTGAAAAGGTATGCCAATGTTGTCACACAATGTATTCAACGCTGCTGATGGATTTTCTAAAATGGCGTCACTGTCTACAACAATAGGTTTCTGGCCAAGAGTATCGCGTACGTATCGAAGAATTCGCAGCTGCTGAACAAACCCTATGTCGTCAAGCGTTGGGTTTTCACGCTTTGCTTGGTAGCTTGCTACCACACGGGCAGGGTGGCGAATCAAAAATACATTGGTTGTGTTTTCTAACCAACCAAGGCTGAAATGCGCTAGCATGTGATGTGTCATGTGCTTTTGATAAAAATGCGGCTTATTGCCGGGTACATCGCCCAAGCACTGTGATACGACCGCCCGTGCATCATGAGGCTGCGAATCGAGTATGGCCTGTTGCATAGGATGTTTAAGACCAGTTTCGGTAAGATAGGCGGCGTAAAAAGGCTCATCTACCACTGCACAATCGTCACGTGCTGCAAAAGCATACATCATGGCGGTTGAGAGGTTTCTTGGGCCTGACCACATGGCAATTCGCATAGCAACGTCCTTTGTTATTGTGTCTGGTTAACTAAGTCAAAGTACCATTGCCTTATTTTTTGTGTCATAGGGCCTGGATGAGCGTTGCCTATTTGACGCCCATCTATATGTGATACTGGAGTTTGCGCACCAAATGTCCCGGTTAGAAACGCTTCATCTGCGCTGTAGGTTTCAACCAGCGAATAATTCTTTTCTCGCACTGTCACGCCATTGGCCCGGCACACGTCGATGACTTTTTGTCGTGTTATGCCGTTCATGCAGTAATCACCAGTGGATGTCCACACTTCATTATTTCTAACAATAAAAAAGTTACAGGCGTTAGTGGTGTTAACGAACCCGTTGATATCCAGCATAAGTGCCTCATCGGCACCGCACTTTTCAGCAGCAATACAGGCCAAAATACAGTTTAGTTTGCTATGGCTATTAAGCTTTGGATCTTGCGTCATCGGTAAGCCACGTAAATGGGGCACAGTAGCTAGTTTGATAGGGCGTGCAATTGCCGCTTTGGAATGCTCGCAAATAATTACTAGGGTTGGGCCTTGTTTTGAAAGGGCAGGATGTTGGAAAGGCTTACTTTTAACGCCGCGCGTAAACATAAGTCTCGCGTGCACGTTATCGTGCATGTCATTGGCTTTGCGCGTTTGTTCAAGTGCGCTCACTACCTCTTCTTTGGACATGCCCAAACCTAAGTCAATGGCAAGCGATGCTTCGAATAGCCTGTTTATATGGTCATCCAGAAAAGCCCATTTTCCTCTGTAAAGCCGCAATCCTTCCCAAATACCATCGCCAAGCATAAAGCCGCTATCATAAACGGACACTTTAGCGTCGTCGCGGTGCACAATATCACCGTTAACGTAAATGAGGATGTCTTCGTTGCGTGCGTCTTCTATCGCCGTATGCGTACTCACGTCTTCCATAACTTTCTCCCTTGTTGTGCGTCAACGAACTACCTATGAATTGACAACGCTATAAGAGCTACAGTTTTAGAGAGGTGGGAACAGATTGTCAATCAATTGTTAAGTGGCGGGTATGAGTATGCCCACTGTCGTACCTTGGTTATCTTGGGACGTGAGCGTTATTTCGCCATTGAGTTTTTGAGTCACCAAGTTATAAAGAATATTAAGCCCCAGCCCAGTGCCTCCTTTGTCTCTTGCAGTTGTAAAAAAAGGTTCAAATACTTTCTTATGCATAGCCAGGGGGATGCCCTTGCCATTATCACTAACGCTTAGCGCGATACCCGAGGGAGTATGCTTACAGGTCACCACAACCCGCTTTTCGATTTGGGGAGTTGTATTATCGCGTGATTCACTAAATGCATGACGTTGTGCATTGGAAATAAGGTTGGTTATGATTTGTGCGATAGTGCCCGGGCATGTTTCGATAACCAAATCTGGTGTTATGTCCAGCTCTAGCCGTATTCCTTCTTTTTTGAGCATGGGTTTTAACGGGTTGCAGATTCGCGGAATGTAATCGTCCAAATTGAATGTTTCGACTTCAAGAGAAGTTTGGTCGGCTGATGTGCGTTTAAAGTCCTGAATAAGCTGGGCCGCTCTTGTTAGACTGGCTTCAGCTAAATCAAGTCCTTGCGCACAATGTTGAGTGAATTCTTTGAAGCTCTGTTCTGATAAACGTTGAGCCTCAAAATCGCGATGTATAGCATTAACTTCGTCTCGACAGTTCGTTACTGACGTTAGCGCAATGCCCAAAGGCGTATTTACTTCATGCGCAATACCTGCAACTAAATTGCCCAGAGCCGCCATTTTTTCCGACTCTACGAGCTTTTCCTGCGCGGTTTTTAGTGTTTGCAACGTTTTTTCAAGCTCCAAAGTACGTTGTTTTACGTTGTCTTCAAGAGTCTGGTTAGCCTCGATAAGCTTGGCTTCATACACCGCACGTTCATTGGCACTGACTGCTCGTCCATACAAATCAGCCAATGATGCTGCAAATACAATTTCATCTTCGTGCCATTGGCGCATTTCGCCTTGGTGCTCGCAGCATATAATGCCAATCATTTTCCCTCTGTGTCTTATTGGCACGTCGAGCATAGAGGCTATGCCCAAAGGTGTTAAGTACACTTCTGCAAATTCAAATGTGGCCGCGTGGGTGAGGGCGTCGTTTGCTGCAATACTGCGCTCGGTGTCTAGCGCTTTAAAGTAGTGCGGAAATTCTTTTCGCGTAAGCGCAAGGCTTTCACTGTCTAGGTGATTACCTTGGTCGATAAGCAGTTGGCACTTTATCAGGGACATAGCGTCGTCATACAACCATATACCAGCTCTGCTGATCGTTAATCCCTCACAGACTGAGTTAATGATGAGTCTAGAGGCAATAGACAATTCGCCTTTATCGATATCCGCATTTTGGCTTACCTGAAGCAATATCGATTCTAAGGTATCTCTCATTCGTCGTCATCCGGTGCCAATTCACGCAATGCCAAAATTTGGTCAAAATTTTCCAGCAAAACTTGCGTGATGATAGGGTCAAATTGCTTTCCAGCGTTTTCTCTTATGTATGACTTAACCTCCTCAACGCCCCATGGAGACTTGTAACATCGTTTAGATAACAGAGCATCGACAACATCAACGATGGCCATTATGCGCCCTTCAATAGGTATGTCATCGCCTGCTAGGCCATCTGGATAACCGGAGCCATCCCATTTTTCGTGATGTGTTTTTGCAATGACGGCGCCCATTTTTGCCACAATCCTGTCTGTGCCCGATAGCAACTCATAGCCTTTTTGGGCATGTGTTTTCATCACTTCCCACTCTTCGTCATTCAGTTTGCCTGGCTTGTGAAGTATTGCTTCTGGAATGCTTATTTTTCCCACATCATGAAGCGCAGCCGCATAGCGAATCGTGTCTATAAAATCTTGGCTCATGAACAATTTTTCTGAGAGTAGCTCGGTCATCAAGATAACCCGCTTCACGTGACCACCGGTTTCTTTGCTGCGCATTTCTATGGCGTCGCTCAACACCATGATGAGTTCTTTTTGCGTTTGCTGAATGTCTTCTTTTTGCGTCAAATTTTGAAAAATGACAGCAACATTTGAGGCAAACATTTCTAACGTTTTTCGCTGTAAATCATCAAGAGGCCCATCAAGTTCAATGTATAAGATGTTATGGCTTGCCTTACTTGTAGGGTAGTAACCAATAAAACGTTTTTCAGATTGAAAATGCGTTTGGCTTTGCAGTACCTTTTTTACTTCTTCTTCTATTGGCTTTGGGATTTCTGCTGAAATTCCTGGTGTGCATAAACTCACTAAGTCACCGCTTGCTCCTAACACCGTCATTTTCGTGTCGCCATACAAATCGGTATGCTGAGTAGATAGATATAGTACAGAGCTATTGAGGTTAAGCAGAGTGAGGAGTTGCTTTAATACGGCTGAACCAAATTGAGATAGCGACTGGCTTTCCAGTACACTGGACGAAGAACGCAATACATCCTCCATGCCTTGTTTGCTTTTCTCAATAGTTGTTATGTCGCGATAGGAGCGGATTGCGGTATAGACACATGACTTTAATTTAAGTGATGAGAGTTCGGTCTTGGCTTTGTAATCATTAATGTCGTATTGGCGAATGACATCCTCTTCAGGCGCCTGCCCGGGTTGACCAGTACGTAAAATTAATCGTGTGCTGTGATTATTTAGCTCGTTTCTTATCTTATCAATTAACTTAAGTCCTGCGTCATCGGTTTCCATGACAACGTCGACAAAGGCAAGCGCGATATCGGGGTGCATTTTGAAGAGTGCTAAGCCTTCTTCCCCGTTGTGTGCTGATAAAAAAGTAACGCCGCGCCTTTCGAAATTGAACCGTTTTAGGGTTAATATTGTGACGTCGTGTACGCCGCTTTCATCGTCAATTATCGCTATTTTCCAGGGATCAAGATTTGACGATTGTGATGACTGCTCAGAATCGTTGAAAAGTGGCATACACACCTAAAGTCAAACAATACGGTTACCTAAAACGTATGACACAAAGTGAAAACTCGCAAATCAGAAGCTAAATTTTGTTCGAAAGTATAGCGCTCGTTAAGCTATACATAACTATAAGAACAAACAATTGTAATTGTCCGCGCCCGCCATTGCATCGATTGGTACCTCTGTTTACTCTACATTAACATTTGGTTTGGGTAATAAAGAAGGAAAGCTATGAATTTTGCTGAGTTTGCTGCATCTCGAAAAAGTGTCCGTGGGTTTACCAAGCAGCCCGTCACAAAAGAGACGGTAGATGCAATTATCAATGCGGCGAAATGGGCGCCATCGTCTTACAATACGCAAACTTGGAAGATTCATGTGGTTACTCTATGATGTCTTAGACAATATTCGACAAGGTAACACTGAAAACACGTTGGCCGGAAAACCCCACAAACGCGATTTTCCCTACAAAGAGGACTATGAGGGTGTCCACAGACAACGACAAATTGATGTGGCTATTCAGCTTTTTGAGGTCATGGGAATAGGGCGAGAAGATAAAGAAAAACGCATGGACTGGATGATGCGAGGTTTTAGGCAGTTTGATGCACCCGTTTCATTAGTACTGACTTACGATAAAACACTGGAACCTGCGGGTATAACGCAGTTTGGATTAGGCTCATTGGCCTATGGCATTGTGTTAGCAGCATGGGACTTAGGGCTTGGGTGTGTCATCAATGGTCAAGGTATCATGCAATCAGACGTAGTACATAAACATGCCAACATTCCCGATGATGAAGCCATAATGATCTGTATAGCGTTAGGTTATCCCGACCCTGACTTTCCTGCGAATGATGTGCGTTCTACCCGGGCTGATAATAGCGAGTTCGTCACTTATCATGGTTTTTAGCGCTTTGCGCGCTGTCTATTTACGTAAAGCAAGGTTTTTATTTCAGCATGACGGACGGGTTTACTCCAGTAGTAGCCCTGTCCAATGTTGCAACCCAGCTCAATGAGCTTTGCCAATGCCGCTTCGTTTTCAATTCCCTCGGCAACGGTGACCATTCCTAAACTTTTCGCCATATTAATAATACCTGAAACGAGAGGCTCTTCATTTTTGTTAAGGCCGAGCGTTTTTACAAAAATACGATCAATTTTGAGTTTGTGTGCGCTGAATGTTCGCAAATAATTAAGGTTTGAATAACCGGTACCAAAATCATCAATGGCAAATTTAACCCCCAATGCCTTTATATAATCAAGCTGTTGCGTAACATTGTTGGTCGACTCGGCAAGTATGCTTTCGGTGAGCTCTAACTCCAATGCGCCAGGGGTAAGTCCACTTTTCTCTAATGCCGCTGCAACGGCTTTGGGTAGAGAACCATCTTTAAACTGCGCAAAAGACAGGTTTACAGCAATGGTTAAGTCGGTGTTACCTAACTGATGTTGCTGAGCACAAAATTCGCAGGACTCATTTAACACCCATTCTCCTAATGGCGTAATGAGGCCGCTGCTCTCGGCAAGAGGAATGAATTTGTGGGGCGACACAACGGTGCCATCCGCTTGAGGCCATCTGACTAGCGCTTCTACCGAACATATATGGCCTGAAGCCAAGTCGACAAGCGGTTGGTAATAGACTTCAAGCTCACCGTTAGCGACAGCGGGCCTGAGGCGCTGAATAAGTTTGAATTTTTCGTCGCTCTCTTTATCGAACTTTGCGTCATAGTATTCAAATCGGTTGCGACCATTTCTTTTGGCTTCATACATCGCAATATCCGCTTTTCGGCAAAGCTGTTTGAACTTGATACCATCATATGGAGCCTGAGCTATGCCAATGGAGCAAGAAACAACAATTTTAGTTTGCAGTACTTCAAACTCAGATGAGCACCACGAGATTAGATTGTGACATAGACTGTCTATCTGTGATTTATCCTGTATTTCTGAGGCCAGTATTATAAATTCGTCGCCACCAAATCGGATGAGCCGTTCATTGACTGATAGGTTATCAGTAATGGTTTGCGAGATTTTCTGCAAAAAACGATCGCCAGCAGCATGGCCTAAAGCATCATTAACGGGCTTGAAGTTGTCTAAATCTATAAACAATAATGCTAACTGAAGCCCTTTTTGCTCACTTTCTTCTAGCTTTTCTGAAAAAAGGCGTTCACCTAAAATTCGGTTCGGTAAGTTGGTTAATGGGTCGTGATGGGCAAGGTGTTGGATATGGATTCGGTTTTGTTCAACTTTTGCGTTCTCTTGCTGAAGCGAGACCATTAAGCGGCGAATATCTTGTACCAGTACATACACGCCAAAACCTATTACGCAAAATATAACCATTATGAATACGAGATGAGACCAGCTAAGGAAGGGACTATGCGGTGTGATAGTTCCTCCCATTATTAACCATGTCATAAGGGCGCACTGCGCCAATACAAAAGAGAGCACACCTGCAAATAAGGTACGACCTCCCAAGAGCGCAGCGAAGATGATGACACCAGGGTAGCCAAGCATCGCCATATCAAAAATCCCCGCGCCTGTCGCAGCTAGTGCAAAGAGCATTGACGACAAAGAGCCTAGCAATAGGTAAGTGCTTACCGAGGTAATAAATTTATAGGCAAGCAACGTGGCGAAAAGGATGGAAATGAGGCTGAGGGCAAAGATATCAAACGTAACTCCTCTAGCAACAAACAAGCAAACACCAAGTCCAACACTTGTCACATTGCCTATCTGTAAAATGCGCTTTCGACGCAGGTTACCAAGCTCATCGCGCTTTACGGTCATCGGGGGAGTTTCAGTTTCCAGCATGCTCTACTCTTACAACTGTACTTAGAAAACCATACCGTCAATAGGAAAAAAAGCAAGTTAGCGCGACTGAAAGGTATTTTTAGCTCTACAGTGCATATGCGATGGGAAAATAAAAAAGCGACACTCATGATGTCGCTTTTTGTATCTTTAAAAGACCAACGCTTTTATCGCTCGTTAGAGGGATCATAGCGAGCCAGCCAGTGCGCATAAGGTGCAGGCATATCGCGCGTAGCTTGTTACGGGATAGAGTTACGCTGCTAAAGTCAGGATTTGACGAGCTTTCTCAAGGTCAATATCACCGTGTTCACCGAGAGCGGTTAATCCGTTACGTTCTAGGTTGCCGATAAGACCGTCAATGGCTGATGACTCAATGTCGTAATCTGAAAGTCGCGTTTTAATTTGCATCGTTTCGAAGAAGTCTTGAACCGCTTTGATGGTTAAATCAATCGCTTTTTCGTGGTTGTCTTCTTTAATGCCAAATACACGCTCCCCAAGCTGAAGAATTTTTTCTTGCTTCTTCTCGCGCTGTACGAACATCAAAGATGGCAATACTATGGCGAGGGTCACAGCGTGATCAAGCCCATGCAAAGCAGTAAGCTCATGACCAATCATATGTGTCCCCCAGTCTTGAGGTACACCTTTTCCAATCAGACCATTAAGCGCCATTGTGGCTGACCACATGACATTTGCACGCACATCATAGTCATGTGGCGTCGCTAATGCTTTGGGCCCTTCTTGAATAAGTGTCTGTAAAATACCCTCTGCAAAACGGTCCTGAAGAGGTGCGTTGACAGGGTATGTCAGATATTGCTCGATAACATGTACGAAAGCATCTACTACGCCATTCGACACTTGACGAGGCGGCAGTGAATAGGTGAACTCAGGGTCAAGTACGGCAAATACGGGCTGCACTGTTTCTGATGAGAACGCACGCTTTTGTTGCGTTTCTTTGCGATTGACCACCGAGTTTCCATTGCTCTCTGAACCTGTAGCCGGTAGCGTAAGAACAGCGCCAATAGGCAGAGGGTTTTCAAAAGCAGCGCCTTTGGTCAAAATCTCCCATGGATCACCTGCAAAATTGACCGCAGCGGCAACAAACTTCGCACCGTCAATAACGCTACCTCCCCCCACAGCAAGGATAAAGTTAACCTCGCTTGCTCGCGCCACATCAACCGCTTTCATCAATGTTTCAAATTCTGGATTTGGTTCGACGCCTTGAAACTCAACGACATCGGCGCCTTCAAGAGAGGCAATAACTTTGTCGTAAATGCCATTTTTCTTGATAGAGCCACCGCCATATAAGAACAATACCTTTGCGTCTTTCGGTAAGCGTGTAGACACTTCGCTTAGTTGGCCTTTACCAAATAAAATTTCGGTTTGGTTTTTAAATGTAAAATTAAGCATAGTTTTGCCTGTCCTTATTGACTAATTGTGTTGAGTTGCTCTATCAGCTTTTGTGCTAACAAGTCATCTGAAAATGGGTTTTGCCCTGTAATGAGTTCACGGTCTACGACTACATTAGGCGCCCACATTTCTTTATACTGCATATTGCCACCCGCGGTAGCCATAGCATCAGCGGGATAATAGAGCAATGAAGCATCATCAAGAGTGCTTTCAAAATACTCTTCTTCTGGCGTTGAAAAAATCGTCATTTTGTAGCCATCATATACCCAATCAGAGGATGTGGCTTGCTCGCCGTTTTTCAATGCTATCTCATAAGATTGTGGGTTGAGCTGCGCAGAAAGTAAGGCAATCGGCCCATGACAGATAGCGGCAGTGGGTTTACCGTTCTCATGAAAATGAGAAAGTATTTGTCCTACTTGAGGGTTGTTTGCCAAATCAATAAGCGGCGCGTGACCCCCGGGAATAAATACCCCTTCGTAGTCTTCCAAACCTGCAGTTATTACCTCAGAGAATGAAAGTGTGTCATCTATTCCGTCTAGCGATGCTACAAATGCCTCTATGTTCTTCATTTGGGCTTCGCTGCCATCAAAGTACTGAGGAATGACAGACTTTTTATCAACCGAAGGTGCGTTGCCTTTTGGAGTGGCAAGTACCAACTTGTAGCCTGCTTCAACCAATGCTTTGGCAGGAACACCAAACTCATTTAAGTAATAGCCTGTGGGTTCCTGCTTACCCTCTGACAGTGCCATCATATTTTCACTTGATAACAAGACAAGTACTTCGCCTTTTGCCAGTTTTTGAATATCAGCGATAGCGCTGTGAGACATACTTGCAGCTATTGCGAGTGATAAAATTGATAATGTTGATTTCATAGACATACTCCTGTCGCATCAAATTGTGCAAGCATCTTAAGCCGTTTGGAGTATCTGGAGAACTCAGATAAATTGTTATGAGTCATCAAAAATCTGATGGGTAGGGGCCATGTCTTACTTAACACAGTTAAAAACCTTTGTAGAAGTCTATCGCAGCGGTAATATTACGCGTGCTGCCTCTCGTCTTCATATGTCACAACCTGCTGTGACTTCTCATATCCAAGCGATGGAAGCTATTGTGGGAAAAGAGCTTTTTATTAGAAAAGCAAGGGGCGTCGAGCCCACGGCTATCGCTGATGATCTTGCGCTTCAAGTATCTAGTCATATCGACGTGCTGGAACAAAAAGTTGCGTCGATAAGAAGTCGCGCGTCGACCGATCACGGTACGCTTCATTTAGCAGGGCTAAGCAGAGTATTTAAGTGTTGTCGCAGGTCCTGCGCTTGCTAATTTACTGCAGGCCGACAAAGTGAATTTGGTATTGCACATAGGCAACAAATCCCAAACATATAAGCTATTAGAAACGGATGTTGTCGAATTGGCCATTACGGCATCAGAACCCAGTGATGCTATGTACGAATACCAAAAGTTGGATCGAGAGCGTCTAATACTTGTCATGAATAGGGTACAGGGCAAGTTGCTAAGGGAAAAAGAGATAACCGCGCAGATGCTAAACAAGCATAAGGTCGTAACTTACGATGAGCAGTTGCCGTTAATTAGGCAGTACTTTTCAGCGGTGTTTAATGCGCCGTGCGAATCGCCAGTAGCGGCAGTTTGTCCAGACATTCGAGCTATCAGCACCATTATTAAGGCAGGGATTGGATACTCAGTATTGCCGGACTACTTATGTAAAGAAGGCATAGCACAGGGGGAGCTAGTATCGCTGGGCGATGTAGGGCCCGAAAATGATATTTATCTTGTTTGGAAAAAGGGAGCGCTAAGGCACCCTCGGGTAGGTTTCGCAAAAGACGTGATAATGGCATTTGCTAATCTTAACTATCTCACTGAATACCCTAACTAACTTTTGTCTGAAGCGATAAAAAAGGAGGGCCCCAAGCCCTCCTTTTGATGTGCATAGTATCAACGTTAGAATGTGCCCACGACTTTCACCGTATCGTTTACTAGGCTTTCATCAACATAACCAATGGTATTTGGGTTAGTCCCTACGAGCTTTACCATTTCTTCTTGAGATGCAACAGTCTCAGGAGGAGTGCCACGCCCTGTGAAGACCAGCTTTGACCAAAACGCCGAGTACTGACTTTCAGATTTACCCAGCACCGTATTGTTGAAAGACTCCCTAGTACCGTCTCCTTGGTCGTAGGTAAGCGGCAGCGCCTTGCTGCCGTCAGGGAAGGCTTTTAGTTTTCCAAGGTATATACGCTGAACGGCGTCCATGTCTGTTGCAGAAGCGTTGTTTGCATTAACAATTACAACATTGGCTGCGCTTACTGGCATAGCAAGAGCAAGGCATAAAAGTGCGAGTTTTTTCATAATTATTACGCCTTTAAAAAACGAGGTCTAAAGAAATTGCTACCGCAGTAGCATCAGTATCACCGTCCTGGTCTTCATCAATAAAGACAGCAGCATCACCGTCATCATTAAAGTCAGTTATTTCAAATTTAAGTGCTGTTCGTGGATTAATGTTGTAGCGAAGCCCAACCCCTATTGAATTATAGTCGTCATCCAGCGTTCCTGTAGCACCATCCTCAAAGCCCGCTGAGATACCGCCTGGCGCGATAAATCTGAATTCGCCTTCGAAATTTGAATAGAAAACATAAGGTGTCCAATCGCCAAATGTTTTTGCCAAAGACGCAAACCATGATGTGTAGATGGTATCGTATTCGTTCCACTCTGCAATAAAGAACCAGTTGTTATAGTCAATCGACGTGGATACGTCGATGAATTGGGTATCTACCCACTCATCACCGAAAAGGGGGTTGATGGATAGTCGCCCTCAGCGAAAAACGTGAAATTCTCTTTGCCTTCAAGGTAGGAAAGGCGCAAATTAAACCAATCAATCTGCGTATCGACGACTATCCCTTTCATATCCTCGTAGTCTTTGGTCGTGCGAATACCTCTTACGCCTCTAAATCCGCCATTTTCGTTGTAGAGCTGCTCCGTTTTGTATTGCTCGATGGTGGTAATGAGATCGTTTGGATCAGTATCTTGTTGCCCACCATAAAGAAGGAAGTTTGTTGTACCTGCGTCCCAATCCAGCATGTAGCGTAAACTTATGCCGTGATAGTTGGTTACCGCAAGAGAATAAGCATCAGAAGGAACGCGCAACCACGGATAAGCAATGCCCACGTCCATATAGTCTGAGAAATGATAAACCTAGCAATCGCATTCTACCTAAGCATTGACCTCTAAACTGGGTGTTATTTCGTAGGATGCGTAAAGCCATTCCAGCGTGGGTTCAAAGTCGTTTATTCCCCTAAAAATAGCCTGCGCAGTTAAAGATAGCTTTTCACCTAAGCTTGGTATCGTGCTTGTAAGCCAAGTCGAGATTCAGTTTGAAATTCTAGCCCAGAATCATATTGTCCAGCTGCCTCTGGAAGTCTTGCCCAATAACCATCTCCGTCTACCACTGTGCCACCTACGAGTGACGCAAATCCGGAGATTCGAAAATCATCATTTGCTTGCGCAAACGCAGGCAGACCGATTAGTACAGCGGCTGCCGTACAGTATGTTGCCAGTTTTTTCATGTGTGTTTCCTTTGACATTAACATTAGTAAATGCATTTTCTTATTAACAGGCTTTCGTTAAGCTGTTGCCTTTTAAAAGAAGTCGATACATTAAAAATTGTCAAGATTTCAATCATGTGACCGTAAGCAGTTAGATTGTGATTTATGGGCTTGGAGCACTTAAAGGAGAGGAAATGGCAAAGCCAAATGCCAAAGGACCAGTGAAGACCGTTCAAATTTACTGCGCAAAATGTAAGGGACAACTATACAAATACCGCAAAGGGGGTAAGGGCGCGCTGGTGAAATGTTTTAAATCGCGAATTGTCGAAAACTATACCCGTGAGGAAGGCGTGTGCCCATCTTGTGGCGGCCATTTTGCGCGCAGCGCTATGATACGCGGTGAGCCCTCACTAAAAATCATCGGCGGCAAAGTAACGATGAAATAATTTGTCCAGTATAAAGAGCAAAAGTTTGCTCTTCTTCTATTTTGACCTAAATTTAATCTTAAAGGATTCATCACCTTAACTCACATGGCTGTGCTGGCACGTTACGCTTGATAATAAGTGAGAAAAGTACATGTCAATTCAACGAAAATTTCTTTTGGCAGTTACAGCTGTCATTGCATTTTTTGCACTTGTGATTGCCCTTATAACCGTTTTTACAACCTCCTCCGCAATAACCCAGCAAATCGTGCAACAGAAAAAAGAGACCGCTGATCGGCTTAACAATATTCTCACGGTTACCGACGCCATTATGTTAGAGCGAGTGAAAAGCAGCATGGCATTGCTGAAGCTGCGCGGAGCTGCTCTTGGCTCACCACGTCAATCTTCCCGAGTAACAGTTAAATCAACCCAAGCAAACGAGTTATTACTAGGGACAAACCCACAGGCGAATAACTTTTTGTTGGTTGATGGATTGACAGAGGTAATGGGAGGGACTGCAACCTTATTTAGCAAGACGGGTGATGATTTTATTCGCGTAAGCACAAATGTGATTAAAGATGGACAACGAGCAATAGGGACAAAACTTGCGCCAGAAGGCAAGGCTATCAAGCAAATTGAGAAAAAACAGGCCTATTATGGTGCGGTCGATATCCTTGGTAGCCCTTATTTAACAGGATATGAGCCTATGTTTAACAGCGCTGGCGAGGTTGTCGGTATTTGGTACGTTGGCTATTCAGCGGACCTCAATGTGCTTGAAGAAGCTATAACGCAAAGTCATGTACTTGACGATGGTTTTGTTGCCTTAAGAGATGCTAAAGGAAACATTCGTATGCACTCTTCGCATGTTAGTGATGCCGATGTGCGCAAAGCACTTGCCAACAACGAAGATTGGCTGGTAACCGTAACACCTTTCACTCCCTGGGGTTACGACATCATTCTTGCTGCGTCCTCAGATGAAAAATCTGCGCTTATCACCAAAGCGGTATTGGCAGTGATCATCAAAATAATACTGGCAAGTGCGGGCATACTTTTTACTATTTGGTTCTTGGTGAAGCACATAGTAGGCAAACCACTGGAAGAGTTTATAAATGTCGTAAACAACTTGTCGTCAGGCGAAGGAGATTTAACGTTTCGCTTTCAGGCTACGCGTGCGGATGAATTTGGAACTATGGCTAGCGCTTTCAACCAGTTACTTAGTCAACTGCAGGAAACACTACAAAACGTGGATGAAGCCACTGAGAGCATGCTTGCCAAGTCAGAAACGTTGAACATTACTGCGGGTAAGTCAAAGGCGTCAGTGGATGAGCTGTCTAACGAAACACAAAAAATTGATTCTGCAATAGCGTTATTGCAACAAAATGCGGATACCGTTGCTAATAACATTCGCAGCTCTAGTGAAGCAGCAATGGCTGCCGACAGTGACACTCGCAATAGTGTACAAGTGTTAGGTCAAACGATAAAAGACATTGAGTCACAAGCCCACGATGTGGATGAGTCTGTGCAAGTAATTTCAGAGCTTGCTCAAGCGAGCGAAGAAATAAGTGGCGTTATGGAAGTTATCCGCACCATCGCGGAACAAACTAATTTACTTGCTTTGAACGCTGCCATCGAAGCGGCTAGAGCCGGAGAGCAGGGCAGAGGTTTTGCTGTTGTGGCCGACGAAGTGAGGTCGCTAGCAAGTCGGACTCAAACTTCAACGGAAGAGATCAGGAACATGATAGAGCGCCTGCAACAGGGGAGTAGAGTTGCGTCAGATAAAATGCAGCAAAACAAAGAAACGGCATTCAGCACTGTGGAAGTAACTCAGCATGCAGGAAGCTCGTTGAAGCAGGCTTTAAATGCTGTTGCGCGAATTACTGCGCTAAATCAGGAGGCGACGAGTATGGCTGAAGGGCAAAAAGAGGTGGCCGATGAAGTTAAACAGGGGTTAAATTCTATTCATGCCGTTGGAAATGCAAATACAGCGTATGCCAATGATGTCGCAATTAGCTGTGAGCAATTGGTTTCACAGATAAAACAGATGCAAATGCAGCTCCGCCGCTATCAGTTTTAGCCTGAGGTGGCCGCTCTGAAATGATTAGTAACAATTTGGAGCGCGCTATACGTTGCTCCAGATTGCTATCGCATTATGACGTCTTTATCCTTACGCGTGAAAAAATAAAGGGAAAATTCCCGCATAACGGATAAAAAACATGAAACGAATTACTGCGCTCCTACGTGCTGTAGTGACGATGACGGCTTTTGCATCGCTGCTTAGCACACCTGTGCATGCAACAGACGTAGATTACCGATTACCACAGTCAGTAACGCCTACATTTCAATCCATTCACCTAAACCTTGACCCAGATATTCCTACTTATTCTGGTACGACAGATATTCAGGTAACCGTGAATGAAACCACCAAAAAGGTTGGTTTCTATCAACAAGGCTTAACAGTAACGTCAGCCGTGCTTGTGTCAGAGGACAAAGAAACAACATTAACAGTCTCGATAGGCGACTACGACATAAACTGGGGAATGTCACAATCCCCCATATTGCCGGGGCAGTATACACTTCGAATTTCCTTTGAAGGTAAAGTGAACACGTCGTCAGATGGTATGTACTTATCACGCTTTGAAGAGCGAAATTACATCTTCACGCAGTTTGAAGATATGCATGCGCGTAAGGCTTTTCCTAGCTTTGATGAGCCTATATTTAAAATACCGTATCAAATGACAATAAGCGCGCCAGAGCACCAAGTGGTGGTGGGAAATACGCCAGTTGAAAAGCTAACCGTAGACAACGGTGTTAAAACGGTTTTGTTTGAGAAAACAAAACCAATGCCGACTTACTTGATTGCCTACACAGTTGGTCCATTTGATAGTGCAGAAATGACTGGGCTGCCAATTCCTGGTCGTATCTATGTTCCAAAAGGGTATGTAGATAAAACCAAATTTGTTATCAAACATACGCCAGAGATATTGGCATCCCTTGAAAACTTTTTCGACATCAAATACCCCTACAAGAAAATGGACTTCGTGGCAGTTCCCAATTTCACGCATGGTGCGATGGAAAACGTTGGGCTTATTACCTACCGCGACAGCTTACTTTTGTTGGAAGATAACCCCAGTGTGACTGAGCGCTCGCGTCCACTGAACGTTATTGCACATGAACTTGCGCATCAATGGTTTGGTAACTTGGTTACTATGGCTTGGTGGGACGACTTATGGCTAAATGAAGCGTTTGCTTCATGGGCGGCCAGCCATACTATGAAAACCCTGTATCCAGAATTGAATTATGCTGACCGTATTGTTCAAGAAGGCGCATTTGGTGCAGATGCCAGCCCCACAGTTAAACCCGTTAAGAAAGTGGTAAAAAGCCAACCTGATGTGATGGATGGGCTAGGGCTAAACTACTCCAAAGGCGAGTCAATTTTGCAAATGATTGAGTCGTTGATTGGTACTGACAAGTTCCGCCAAGGCGTGCGCAACTACATGAATAAGCACGCATGGGGCAACACAGTAGCAGACGACTTATGGGCTGCACTGGATGGTGTGTCAGACTTCAACTTAAGTGCCATGATGAAAGCTTATTTAGAGCAGCCGGGATACCCACTGATTCATATTGGCAAAGATGGCAAAGTTTCGCAGTCGCGTTTTCATCTAGCTGGTGCTGAGGTCAAAGAGCAAACTTGGGCCGTACCGCTTAAACTGACTTATAAAATTAGCGATGAGATTAAGCACGATATTGTGTTTATTGATGAAAAAACGACGTTATTACCGCAGCTGGCTGAAGCGAAGTGGGTTTATCCTAATGACAACGCAACAGGTTATTTCCGTTGGTCAGTGGATGAGCAGCAGTTAGACGCGCTTTTAAACGATATTAATGCGCTAAATAAGCGAGAAAAGAAAAACGTACTGTATAACTATCAAGCCTTACTTAATGCTGATGAGGTAGGTGTCGATAGCGTAATAAACGTGCTTAACGCGCTTGCGAAAGATGAAGACCCTGCCGTTATTCGTGCAGCGGTTAGTGTGTTGGCAGAGTTCGATTATCTTGTTAATGAAAATAACGATAAGCAGTTTGCCGCATTACTCAATCAAGATTATTTACCGTTATTGAAGGCACTCACCTTAGAGCAAAGCGACAGTGATTCTGCGGACGTTATTCGCTTGCGCAACCAGCTGTACACCTTAATTGGAATGCACGCCAACAACCAGGCGCTTATTGATGAAAGCCGGAATATTGCGAAACGTTATATTAACGACACCAGCACAGTGCCGTCGGGTATTGCTGGTACTGCGATTGCTATTGCCACTAAGTATAGCGAAGGTGAAGATAACGCAAAATGGTTTGCGAGCATTAAAGAGGCGTTCAACAAGGCGCAACTTCCTAATGTGAAAAGCACTTTGATTTACTCAATGCATTTTAGTGACAAGCCGACGGTATTTAAGATGCTTGACTTGTCGCTTACTGACAGCATTACACCAGCAAATACGCTTTACATGGTGGTGCGTGTCGCCCGTAACTTAGATGACCATTCCATGTTGTACGAATGGTTGAACAAAAACAAAGATAAGCTTATTGCTAAAATGCCAGACTACCACGTGTCGCGTATGCCGGAGTTTGTCTCAGTGACATGCAAAAAGGCAAACCTTCAATTGGCAACGCAATTTTATTCGCCTATCGCTGAAGCGCATCAAGGGATGTCTAGAGGCGTGGATATAATGAAAGACGAGTCAATGCAATGTATGCGTTTGAAAGATGCATTTCAGTCTGACTTTGACGCATTTCTTAGCACATATGCCGAGTAAAAAATAAAAACGCAACGCTAAAAAGAGCACCTTTGGGTGCTCTTTTTTTGTGCGTATCTTTCGCATTGTGCACCACATAATTGCAAACAAATAGGCGCAAGAGTGTATCGCGTTTGAGTGAATTGGCATTGTGACAACTCAGCTTTCCCTGTCCTGTAGTACAGCAGAGTTAACTAATAAATAAACTTATTTTAAAGCGCCAAGTTGCTGATTTTAAAGCAGTGTGACGATTATATTATTATTTTGCTTAAGTGCTTGCTGTGTATACGTATGTATTGGATTTTATACCTTCCTATACAACGGACGACCAAAATAATGATTATCAAGAATAACACACACAAGCTTCAATTGAGGAAGTCAGCTAAAGTTGTTAATGCCCTTCTTACTGGCGCATTGTCACTTAGCTTACTTTCGTTAAATGCATCAGCGACAACGATATGGGAAGAGAACTTTGAGGCAGCATCGCTTCAAGGTAAAGGGGCAACAGGCCCAATCCCTGTTGGCGATAATGTCGTGGTAGACGGCGTAGATCGCTGGTCAATCGATGTGACCAATGCACAAATTACAGCTTCTAGCGACTGGTTCAGAGTTAACAACAACGCGATGCAGGCGCGTGATGTTGACGGAGAAGCTATTTGGGAAACTGAAAGTATTGATATCAGTGGTCAAGGTGATATCAGTTTAGAGGTTGCGCTATCAGAAAGCGGGACGTTTGAAGATGATGACTACATCAATGTGTTTTACTCACTTGACGGTGGTGCGTTCCATTTAGTTACGCAAAACAACGGCGATAGCAACACGGTTAATGATGACTTCGACAATACACTGGTAACGGCCAATATAGGGGCTTGGTTCTTCCTTGGTTGTCCGTGTGGCACTGCTTAACGGCGCAGGCAGTGAATATTATAACCTAGACAGCGTTAAAGTTGTTGCATCGGGCGCCACAGGCGGCGATAACCCAGATAATGGTGGAGACACGCCGGACAATGGCGGTGAGCCATCAACAGAGTTACTTGTTTTATCAGGCAGTTGCTTCAATTGCCCTGACTTACAAGCAATTAATTTGGCGAGTGACTATGTTGAGTCTGACTATTACGCGGCATTAAATACGGCTATTGCCAACAGTGAAAATGCGGTCACGCTTAAATCAACCGCTCACGACATCATCGAAAACGGTCACAGAATGCTGAGCTACTCAGAAGTTTGGACATCATTGACATACACAGATGAAGACCCAGCTAACACAAACAATGTGTTGTTGTTCTACAAAGGAACGTCTCAAGCGAAAAGTACAAACGGAAGTGGCTCTCAAAGTACCAACCAAGACAACTGGAATAGAGAGCACGTGTGGGCTAAGAGCCACGGTTTTTCTAGTTCAAGCCTAACTGCTTATACTGATATTTTGCATTTGCGCCCAACGGATATCTCGGTCAACAGTTCACGCGGTAATCTAGACTTTGATTTCAGTGATAGCGCGCTTAGTGAAGCACCAGCTAATCGTGTAGATGGTGACTCGTTTGAGCCTCGTGATGCTGTAAAAGGTGATGTTGCACGTTCAATGCTTTACATGGATGTAAGATACGACGGTAACACCGCAGGTGATACAGAAGAAGACCTAGTGTTGCTTAATCGTCTAACAACGACCGACGAAGCGGCATTTGGCAAGCTATGTGTGCTGCTTCAGTGGCATGAGAGTGACCCAGTAGATGACTTCGAGCGTCGTCGTAATGAGCGTGTGTTTGAATTCCAAGGCAACCGTAACCCATTCATCGACAAGCCTGAACTAGCTTCATTGATATACAATGAAAGCTGTGATGGAAGCGTTACTGACCCTGATACAGGTGGTACTGATCCTGACACAGGTGGCACAGACCCTGATACCTAGGTGACGGTACTAATCCAGATACTAACCCAAGCGAACCCACTTCAAGCAACAGTGTTTACATTTCAGAGTACGTAGAGGGTGGTGGCTTTAATAAAGGTATTGAGCTCTTCAATAGTTCGTCAGAATCGGTAAGCTTATCTGGTTATGCCCTTGTTCTTTATAGCAACGGTGCGTCTGGTGAAAATGACGGTAAGGTACTAGAACTAGAAGGCTCTATTGCTTCTGGTGGCGTTGCAACATATGCAAATAGCCAAGCAGACGCATTGCTGACAGACGGCTCAACAATTAGTAACTTTGTCATTAACTTTAATGGTGATGATTACATTGAATTGACGTACAACGGTGAAGTGGTTGATGCGTTGGGAACGTTTTCAGTAAAAACAAACTGGGGTAAAGACGTTACGCTAGTGCGCAAGAGCACGGTGACCGGGGGCAATCCAAATCGCAATAGTAGCTTTGACCCAAGCGCTGAGTGGGACAGCTATGCGAAAGATACCCTTGATCAGTTTGGCGCACACAATGGTGTTATTGCTGAACCGACAGACCCAACAGACCCAACAGATCCAACAGACCCAACTGATCCAGTGGACCCAGCGCCGACGGTAGTGCTTATTAGTGCTATACAAGGTGAAGGTGATGCGTCTGCAATGGTAGGCACTGATGTGGTTGTTGAAGCGGTTGTTACGAAAGTCGTGCCTGGCATGGATGGTTTCTTCGTTCAAGAAGAAGCAAATGACTCTGATGACAACGCCGCAACGTCTGAGGGTGTGTTTGTTTATGCAGGTTCTTCAGGCCAACTTCCACAACCTGGTGATTTGGTCCGTGTAGCCGCTACAGTCGGTGAGCGATTTGGCGCAACGCAGCTAACGTCAACCGCTGACGTTGAAGTTATCGGTGCTGGTGACACAGTGCTATACACACCGATTTCTCTACCATTGCAAGCTGACGCCGATTTAGAAGCTGTCGAAGGCATGCAAGTTAGCTTCGAGCAAACGCTAAAAGTGACTGACATCTACAATCTAGGCCGTTACGGTCAATTTGCAGTATCGTCGCAGCGCTTGATGATCCCTACAAATCAATTTGAAGCAAATTCACAAGAAGCGCTAGCGCTGGAGCAGCAAAACGCACGTGACGCTTTATTAGTTGATGATGGCTATACGTCTCAAAACCGTGACGGTCTTGAGTTCCCAGTGGGCGGACTTTCGCACAACAACACGCTGCGCTTAGGTGACAGTGTAGAAAGCCTGCAAGGCGTGGTGCACTTCGCTTTTGGGGCTTATAACCTGATTCCGGTTGGAGATGTGCAAACCGTTCGTACCAACGCTAGAACTCCTGCACCACAATTGAATGCGCTTGGCGACGTAAAAGTGGCAAGCTTTAACGTGCTTAACTATTTCAATGGGCCTGACTTCCCAACCTCTCGCGGCGCAGACAGTGCCGAAGAGTTTGCGCGTCAACAAGCAAAAACAGTAGCTGCAATCGTTGCTATGGACGCTGACGTGCTTGGTCTTGTCGAAATTGAAAATGATGGTTACGGCAGTGACTCTGCTATTGTTGGTTTAGTTAACAGCGTAAACGCTGAGTTAGGCAGTGATGCATACGCCTACGTAGCGCTAGAGACACAGCTTGGTGGCGATGAAATTGCAGTGGGCATGCTGTACAAACCAGCTGTTGTTACGCCAACTGGCTCGCCAATTACGTCTGATGCTGCGCCATTTGATTTTGGTAACAGACAGCCGCTCGTTCAAAACTTCAGTGTTAATGGTAATGGCGAAAGCTTTGCGTTTGCTATTAATCACTTTAAGTCAAAAGGCAGCTGTAGTAGTGCTACAGGCAATAATGCTGACTTAGGCGATGGCCAAGGCTGTTGGAATGAGCTTCGCACAGAAGCTGCGCAAGGTTTGCTTGCATTAATTGCACAGAACAGTGAAGTGTTATCTGACCGCGTACTCATCATGGGTGACCTTAACGCTTATGCCAAAGAAACACCAATTCTGACACTGGAGTCAGAGGGCTATTCTAACTTGGTAGAGCTGTTTGATGGCTCAAATGCTTATTCTTATAGCTTCGGCGGTGAAATAGGCTATTTGGATCATGCGTTGACAAGCAGCTCGCTCACTGAATACGTTGTAGACACTACGGTATGGCACATTAATGCTGACGAACCGCGTGTATTTGATTACAACGTAGAGTTTAAATCTGAAACTCAGCTTGCTAGCTACTACGGCAGCGACGCTTATCGTTCGTCAGACCACGACCCCGTTGTTGTCGTAATGAACTTCCCAGACGCAGTAATGGTAGGCGATTTGGATGGTGATAACGACGTCGATTACGACGACATTATGATGTTCTATCAAGCCTTTATTTCAGGTCAAGCAAACGACGAACGCTACGACTTTAATGGCGATGGCGTGGTTAACTTCTTCGATATTCAAGCATTAATGGCTATGTGCTCACGCGCTGGCTGTGCAGTTTAATTTTTGGAAATAGATATAATGAAAAAACTAATCTTAGTACTTTTAGCAGCAATGACATTTAATGCAAATGCTGCACTTATTACCCTTACCACCGATAAGGCTGAGTATAATGTGGGTGATACAATCAACGTGACAGTAAACGCTTTAGATTTGCTGCCTAATGGCGTTAAAACCTTTTTCTATGGATTTAATTCGTCTATCGCTATTAATAGTTCATTAATATCGTACGACGTTAATTCTATTCAGGACTTGGGTGCGCTTGGTGATATGCCTGAACTTAACCTAAGTAATAACGCGTTTGACTTTGTGTCTTTGAATGCTATTCAAAACATTAATGCGATGTTTATTCCTTTCTTTAACGGAGCGGAAGCCGCGCAGACAGGCCTTGACGCTATTTCTCTGTTCTCTTTCCAGTTAATGGCATTAGATGTGGGGACGGTTGAACTAAGCCTTTTCGAGGCACAATTATCTAACGCGTTTGGTTTTCCTCTTGTAGGCGTGGGGAACGAAGGAGTAAGCTTTACCATTGCTGAGGTACTCAAGCACCTAGTTCGTTAGCTATTGTTTTACTCGCGCTGGTGGGTTTAACCCTACGTAGTCTACAAAGCAAAAGATAAATAGCACTAAACTACGTAAAAAGCCCAAGCAATTTGCTTGGGCTTTTTTGTAATTGTCAGGGAGTATGTTTTAAAAAAATAGGGCTCATTTCTTGAAGATATATTTGTCACTTTACATGCGGCTTAAAATAAACCACACTAAAGAAAAACAATACGCGCTTACTATGCTAGATACTATTTCCTTTTCGCAACGCCAACGTTTGGCTTACATCGATTTTTGCCTAATGTTTAAAGGTGCTATCCACCGTCAGGACCTCATAAACCGTTTTCAAGTTGGACTTTCAGCGGGGTCTCGGGACTTTACCCTTTACAAAGAGCTCGCACCCAACAATTTGTATTATGATCCTCGGGAAAAACGCTATTTTCAAACCGACGAGTTTGCCCCTTTGTTTGAACATGATGCAAAACGCACGCTGGTTAAATTGGCAAATGACATTTCTGATGGTTTTGACGCAATTGGCGATATTCATTTTCCTGTTGAAAGTGCGTCATCACTGAATGTGCCCGACATTTTCGTCGTAGCAAAGGTAGTACAAGCTATCGTCAACAAGCGCGCTATCAGCGTTATATACACGTCGTTGTCTAGCGGCAGTACCGCAAGGGAAATCGTGCCTCATAGTATTGTTGATAACGGGCAGCGATGGCATGTTAGGGCGTACGATAGAAAATCTCAGAGTTTTAGGGATTTTGTCCTTACTCGAATTAGCAAAGTGACAGTGAAGTCTGAACCAGAGTCATATGAATGTATTGAGCTAGATGAACAATGGCAACGCTTAATTCCTTTGGAAATTATTCCCCACCCAAAAAACATTAAATATCCGACAGCGATAGAGCTTGATTACGCAATGGAGGAGGGGGTACTTACGCTCGAAGTTCGTGCTGCCATGGCTTAGCTATTTATTACGTCGTTGGAATGTGGATTGTACCAAGCATGCCAGCTTAAGAACTGGTGAGTATCAACTGTGGTTGCGCAACCAAGGCTCGCTTGATAATACGGACAATCTCGCCATAGCGCCTGGATATATATCGCAACAGACGGCTTACCAATAATTGCTTAAAACCTGATTGGAATAAACAAAAAGTGTCCTGAAAATGCGCAGAGCTCTATAGTGTCACTACTGTGACGGCTTTAGGTGTTTTTGTATGCATGTGAGTAGTGTGTTCTTGTCGAGTGGCTTTGTAAGAAAGTCGCTCATACCAGCGGCCAAACATTCTTCCTTGTCTTCTAAAAATGCATTTGCGGTAAGTGCAACAATTGGCGTTGTCAGGTTCATCGTGTTGCGCAAAATACTAGACGCCTCAATACCGTCCATAATGGGCATATTGCAATCCATTAGAACAAAATCAAAGGTATGGCGTTTACACGCGTCAATTGCATCTTTTCCATTTTTCACATGAAGGCATTTATAGCCTTCACTCTTAAGCATAGTTTTCACCACTTCCGCGTTAATGTCATTGTCTTCCGCTAATAGTATACGCTTATTATGATTGTCTTCCTGCGAGTTCGATGGCGTTGCTTCTTCACTTTGAAGTAAAGATGTTAAGTCATATTCCAGTTCGCGACGATTAATGGGCTTGGCATGGGTTTTCCATATAAGCGGTGCAATATCATTTTCATAATCTAAGCGGTCTAATTCGGCAGAAATCAGTAACACCCGTGGAAACGTTACCGGTTTAGATTTGTTGAGCTCGCGCAAGAGGTCAATGCCGCTCATTTCGGGCATGGCAATATCCAGAATAATCACGTCATAGGATAAGGGGTCGTCGGCCAGAAATTGCGTGGCGCTATAATAGCTCTTACTGGGTATAGAAAGCGTAGATACTACATGCTTAATGTATTCGCGGCTGGTTTGCAGATCATCCACTATCGCACAGGTCACGTTTGCACTAGGTTTGACAGTCAAAGGTGGAAGCTGAGTTTCTTCCGCTGACATGGTAAAAGTAAATGTGCTGCCTTTTCCTATCGTAGAGCGAACCGCAATATCACCGTTCATTAACTGCGCAAGTTGTTTCGCTATACTAAGGCCAAGGCCTGTGCCGCCGAATGAGCGTGTTGTGGAGCTATCCGCTTGTTCGAATTTATTGAAAATGCCTTCAATTTTAGACGCCTCAATACCGATACCAGTATCAGTGATTTCAAATGTTAGCATGTTGTTTCGCGTATCGCGAAGGTAGGAAACCTGTAGTGTCACACTGCCTTTTTCTGTGAACTTAATCGCGTTACTCAGCAGGTTGTGCAGAATCTGTGATATACGGGTAATATCACCCGCAATGACATGGGGGAGGGCTGCGTCTTTGTAATAGTTGAAGACCAATCCCTTTCTTTGACAAGCCACGCGTTGCAGCGATACCACGTCATCGAGCACTTGTAGT
Source organism: Alteromonas gracilis (assembly GCF_036870955.2). Lineage (GTDB taxonomy): Bacteria > Pseudomonadota > Gammaproteobacteria > Enterobacterales > Alteromonadaceae > Alteromonas > Alteromonas gracilis_A. Next base: position 2,674,677 of record NZ_CP145482.2, on the reverse strand, counting down.
AAATCTACAGGCGCTTGCTCTACAATCACTTTACCTGCTTCAATTTTAGAAATATCAAGAATATCGTTAATAAGCACAAGGAGTTGCTTACCTGATGCCCGTGCTTTTTTAAGATAAATATTGCTTTTTTCCGGGTTGTCTAGCGCGAGTTCAATCATTCCGAATAGGCCGTTCATCGGTGTGCGCAACTCGTGGCTCATACTCGACAGAAATTCTGATTTTGCCTTACTGGCCTTTTCCGCTTGTGCTGCTAACGCTTGGGCTTCGTTTCTTAGCGCGACTTGTTGGTCAAACGCTTCCTTGATGAATTTCTCCAAAGGCCAAAAAATAACGAGCGCTTCAATACACAGCAACAGTAAGGCGCCTAACCATATAAGAAACTCGATATGCGCGACATCAGTAACACGCTCTGATGCTGTTTGCTCAAACAAATCTACTACTTTGTTTAAGTCTTGGAGTAAGTCTGTGACATCTTCGATAGTGAAACTCAATGTGTTGTCACACATCGGGCTTTTAAGCACATTCTGCGCTTCGTTAATGTATTTGTTAACTTTACTGTCGAGCTGCCTGGGCCCGAAATAAGTGTCTTGGACTGCGTTTGGCAGGTTGTCTAGCGAGGTCAACCTCAGGTGATTTACCGTGAAGGTTTCAAGCGCTCGCTCAAGATAAATCTCTTCAATGGCGCCTTTACATGCTTCGCCTGACTTAATGAGCATGGCGATACGCTGTGAAAGCATACGTTGCTGCCCTGCAATATTGATGATTTCAGCATCGTATTTTTGTTCGTTAATTAAACTGCGAACGACAAAAAACGATAGCGTGACGAGCGCTGCAGTTAGCAATAATGCAACAATGTAGCGAAAGCGAATCGACATAGGGATGAGAGTTTGTTAGCACTCATATCAAGATAATAGATGCACAGGGGTAACGCAAACGCTTGTGGGAAATTCCAAGTATTTTCTGAACGTTATAGGTTAACTAAGCGCGAATAACCCGTAAGCTACCATTATACGTGCGCTTGAGCTTCATGCTTTGCTGAATTCGCAGTGCTTATGCGCTCAACACTATTTATTGGCAGTAAATTGTCTGCAATAGGTGTTGTCTTTTCATTGTGTGAGTGTGCGGGCATACGCGTAACTTTCAGGCCTGAATGTTCGTAGTCTTTATTGATCAATCCCTTGGATGCAAAAGCGCTGAGTACCTCTTTACACGGATAACTCCCCCATTTACGGTAAAAGCGCTTGGCATTTAATACATAGTTAAGTAAATGATTTGTCGGGCAACGATGCTGCTGGCGATACGGTGTGAATGTCACTGTGGAAATCTTTTTTAAGACTAACCCGCTGCATTTACACTGGGTAATGAAGTCTTCATCGTTTAGCCCGAAACCTTGGAAGTGTTCATCGAAACCGCCGACGTTTTCAAAGTCTGTCTTACAAATAAAAAAAGCTGAACAGCAAGTGCTAGCGTAACTAGGCTTTCCATAGTAGTTTTCCTTTAAATCATTCTCTTTTGATAGTGCCTGCGATTTGGACGCATTAATTGATTTCGATGAAGCAAGGGCATCACAAAGGTCAATAGGAAGCAGTTTTACAGATGTACTCACCAACGTATTTACGTCAAGGGTACGGTAACCTTCGTCAATAAGCGTGGGGGATATCACCGCATCTACCGCAAAGTAGACAATTGAATTGTATCTCGCTTCGCTAAAACCTTTGTTTCTTGCCTTTGCAATGGGGAGTTCGTCTTGGTTAGCAAACTTGTGGATCACGTCAAAGTGGCTACTTTGTATTAGCGATAAATCAGACGGGGATGACATCCAAACGACAATTAACTCACTTGGTTTCGCGCTGCTTGATTCAAGTTGAGTGATTAACGATGAAAGCTGTTGCGTTCGATTTTTGACTATAGTGATAGCACTCATAGGCAATGTCATTTGCTTCTCCTTTCGTCATCAGTAATTTGTCGCTCAGGTACACTAAAAACAGGTGTGCTGTGCTCGCTATCGCTTATTTAATACCGATAAAAACACGAGTCGCTTGCCATACAGAACGTCAATTTACTTTTACTGTCTAGCAATGCGTAAGTCATTGTGCTCGCATTCATTATCCGCAAACCTTAGTAGGCAAATATCGCGCCCCTTATTTATGTTATTGATTTTAGTTGTTTTATTGGGTTTTTAATGCTTTAGTCTTTATCACAACTTGCGTGGGAGTCGGTATAACTGACCCACAATTGAGAAAGAGTTACACATCTAGATTATCTAATTGCTTTGCCAGGAGTGCTTGTTTTGCTATCCTAACGCAGTGCGCGTAACTCACTGTTTTTAAAATTAACTTTGAAATCTCTTGTGCACAAAAATCGTCTAAAATAGTAATTGTAAGTCCATGGCTTTTCTTCAACCGTATATAAAGTCGGTCGTTTAATTCATAAGTGGTGTAAACACTGTGTCAGAGCAATCTTCTGTAGTTCTTCGTCATTACGATAAACATTCGCTGAAATCAGTCGATGTCATTTCTGGTATTTCTCCTAATGCGATGCGTCGTGTTTTCGGAGGCTGGATATTCTTTGCTGCAGTGGTGGGTGTTATTGTTGCCGTCGCACCAGATTTAAGTACGCAATTTATAGGTTTGACACTTTTTGTCCTCGTTGCATTTACCCTTGTTATGTTTGGCCAAAGCCGCATTTCTGAGGGGTGGCCCGCTATTATTTGTGATGAAGGATACATAGGCGTTGTTAAAGACCCGGTAGCCAGAGAGTACATATGCGTAGACGCACATCTAGTGACGGGAGCGAAACCCGGCATCATTAAGCCGAATAAAAAAGCGGTTGAAATTCTGTTAGATAACGAAAAACTAAGCGACAAAGACAAAGTTGTATTAAAACAAGCTGTGTGGCCTCATGCCGCTAAACTGATTGGCTTAGCGCATTTTAAACGCAGAGAAGACGCGTGCGAGAGCGTTATGTGGTGTGTAAGGCAAAGTGCTAAGCTTCGCTAGAAATACACAGTTCGGTGAATAGGGGGTAGTGGTCAGACCCTATGTCTTCAAGACGCTCTATGCGTGACAGTGCAAAATGACGCGAGTGAAATACGTGATCAAGAGGCCATTTTACAAGCGGGTAGTGGGCATGAAATGTGTTGTAAAAACCACGGCCTATTCTTGGGTCAAGAAGCCCACTTATTTTCTTGAACTTACGAGTCGTAGGTGACCAAGCAACATCGTTGAGATCACCTGCAACAATAATAGATTGATGCTTTTCAATATCCGAGGCAATTTCCTTTCCCACAATATGCAATTCTTTGTCTCTGGGCGCCGCGTAATGATTTTCAGTTGGGCTTGGCGGCTTCGGGTGCACAAAGTATAGCGTAATGCTATGACCATTAACTTCAACATCGGCTTTAATAGACGGTACATCCTTTTCTACAAGAAAGCGCAGTTCGATATTGCGAAATGGATGCTTACTGTATAGGTGCATTCCGTACAAGTTTTCCAGCGGGCATCTCTGCTGGTGCGGGTAGTTGCTAGATAGCGCAGAAAGTCCGTCTTGCCATTTTTTATTTGACTCTAGGGTTACCAGAAAATCAGGATCGAATTTCTTTACAAGGGCTAGTAGCGCCTCGAAATTGCTGTTGGGCATATAAACGTTACTGGACAATATGCGCAGGGTAGTGCGCTGCGCCGTTTCACACGATTTCACTTCCTTTCTATAAAGTGGTGTGTAAGGCACAATCCAAACAGTTTGATAAATGAGCGCAATCGTTAGTCCCACCAATAAACCAGTATGCAAGCCTGTTAATCCTTTGTCGGCGAGCAAAACGATGCCTAACAATAGTAGTAAAAACTGCACTACCGCAATCTGAAGCCTTGGAAATTCCCACACACGAACTGTCCAATGAGAGGAGGGAAGCAAAGGGACAAAGCTTAATGCAATCGCAACAGCAGAAAAAACATAGAAAATAGTGTCCATGGCGCTCGTTTCCTTTGAATGATTAGCTAGCGAGTATTTTCGCAAGCTCGCCTTTTCGTAGCGTGCAGATGATGTAGTTTGATTACGGGGTATCCAATGGATAAGTTTAACTGCATTGGTAAAACGCATTAGTGAGCCCGAGGTTTTGAATTGAGTAAAAATTTCTAAATTCAAGCAAAGATTTCAAATAGTTGAAAAGCCTACTATCCTTAAATTTCGTTAATTTCTTTACTAAACAATTGCTTATATGTGTGGCATCAATTTGGCATTAGTAAAATCGAGTTTCGACAAAGGAGAAATGTTATGAAACGTACACTACTTTCTATGATTGTTGCTACATCATTAACGACTGCTGCTTATGCAGGTGATATGAATAATGACAATAAATGGGAAAAGGGAGCCAAAGACGCATGGATTGACGGCAAAGCAGAAGCGACGCTGTTGTTCAATGGCAACCTTGATTCCTTTGATATCAACACTGACGTTAAAAACGGTAATGTTATTCTTACTCGGTAAAGTTGAAAACTCGGTTGATAAAAAACTTGCTGAAGAGCTCATTGCAAACATTGATGGTGTGAGGTCAGTTGACAATAAGTTAACGATAATCGCCAACAATGAGAGCGACTCAAGTGTTTCAGACGATATGGAGTCGACCTACGACGAAGGCACGAGTGAACTTACCGATGCTAAAATCGCAACAGTGATCAAAACGCGACTTCTCATGGACACTGACATCTCAGGTTTCGATATTGATGTTGATGTAGAAGACGGAAACGTTACTCTCACGGGTGAAGTCGATTCAGATGCTGAGCGCGATTTAGTCATTGAAATTGCTAAGAATGCGTCTGATGTTAAAGACGTCGAAGATAATCTGCGCATTGTAACGGAAACTGCGATGAACTAACCTGTCTTTACGTTGCTAAAAAGGGGGCGCTAGCCCCTTTTTTTGTGCCTAAAATTTATATTGAGTAAACCAAGACGTTATTGAAAACAGCAAGACGCTGATGGCGAAACACAATTACACTTTTACTTTTAAAAAAGTTTGAATAGCACCACATCGTTAATTGTTCAAACATGTGTGTAGAACTTTCTCACTCGCTTACCACTTTGTACTGTCCTTGAACTTATCCATCTGTTTTTAATGGGTTTTATTTGTGGCCTAATCCCTGCAGAACTATCGTTGCACATAGATGAGTAACCTTGGTGCATAATACAGGGTTAGTTTTGCAAGGAGAGTTTTATGAACATGTTACGTTGGTTTTTTTCAGCTTTAGTTTTTTCATTTTTCATCGCTCTGGTTGGCATGGCAAATAGTGGCAATACGTTGTTAAGTCAGGCGAGTGCAGATGACAAAGAACGTAAACTTCACCCTGAGATAGTTAAGTTAGAAAAGCACTTTGCTGGGGTTGAATTTGACCTCAAGCGAAAGTCGCACCTGTTACGTAAAATGCGAATGGAGCAGTTCATTACTCAAGCTAAACAGGCTGATTTAAGAGGGTGGGATAGAAAGCGAGATGATTACGTGGAACGTGCTGAAAACGTTCTCTCTCATCACTTAACACAATATGCGACTCATATTTCACAAGAGTCTCAAACCTACACGTTATCTTCTAGTTAAGACATAAAAGCGAAACCATTTGGCTTCGCTTTTATTTTTTACATTCGTTTTGCTAAGGATAATGGAACCAATAACTGCTATCGGCACACCTTACATGCACGATTAGTAAACGCTACCTTATGAAGTTGATTATTCAACATCAACAATCTTGAGCGTATTGGTCGCGCCTACTTTTTCCATCTCATCGCCATAAGTTAGGATAATGCTATCGCCACTTGATACCAGGCCCTTTTCTTTCAGCGAGGCCACAACGTCGTATTTTAGGCGGCCTGGCTCACTCTCAGAAGAGTCAAAGAAAACAGGCTTAACACCACGGCAAAGAGCCATAGTATTGAGTGTTGATTCGTGGCGAGACATAGCAATAATTGGAAGGGCAGTAGTAATGCGAGACATTAGCGTTGGCGTGCTGCCACTTTCTGTAAGCCCTACAATAGCTTTTACACTGGGTAAGTGATTAGCCGCGTATACCGCTGATAGCGCGATTGACTCACTCGTTGATGAAAATTGCTCATCCATGCGGTGCTTTGAAATTTTAACGCTTGGATGCGTCTCTGCACCTTCGCATACACGGGCCATAGCGGCTACTGTTTCGATAGGGAAGTTACTCGGCTGCTGTCTCAGCAGACAACATAACAGCGTCAGTTCCATCTAAAACCGCGTTAGCAACATCCATAACCTCTGCACGTGTTGGCATTGGGCTGTCAATCATCGACTCCATCATTTGCGTAGCGGTGATCACAACTTTATTCAGCTGGCGAGAGCGCGCAATCAGTTTTTTCTGAACACCTACAAGCTCGGCATCACCAATTTCAACGCCTAAATCACCACGTGCAACCATAACTGCATCAGAAGCTTTGATGATGTCGGTCATTGCTTCATCCGTAGCCACTGTCTCTGCACGCTCTACTTTGGCGCATATTTTGGCAAAGCAACCCGCTGCTTCAGCAAGTTCACGCGCATAATCAAGGTCGGCGCCGCTGCGAGGGAAGGAAACAGCAAGATAATCAACGCCTATTTTCGCGGCGGTTTTGATGTCTTCTTTATCTTTTTCAGTTAACGCGTCAGCTGATAGACCACCACCTTGGCGGTTAATACCTTTATTGTTAGATAACTTACCGCCTACGGTGACTTCAGTAATAACTCTTCGGCCTTCCACGCCAGTAACCTTAAGCTGAATGCGACCATCATCTAAAAGAAGAATGTCACCTAAGCAGATACGTCATCAGGCAAGGCTTTGTAATCAATGCCCACTTGATGTGCATTACCTTCGTCGCGACCAAGTTCTGCATCAAGAACGAAAGTTGCACCAATATCAAGGTGAACCGGGCCATCTGCAAAGCGAGCTACACGAATTTTCGGGCCTTGAAGGTCTCCTAAAATAGCGACGTATTTGCCTAAGTTTTTCGCTGCTTGACGAACGCGCTTGGCTCGCTCGATATGATCTTCCGCCTGACCGTGTGAGAAATTCATTCGTACGGTGTTCGCGCCCGCAGCAATTAGTGCTTGAATTTTTTCCAATGAATCGGTTGAAGGACCTAGGGTGGCAAGAATTTTCGTTCTTCTAGTCATGAGATTCCGTCGCTGTTTCTGTAGTTAGGAAAGACAAAGAGTGTTAGGCAGTGCACCTAATGGGGCTGCCTGTAATCGCTTTACGTAATTTTATTACAGAATAGTAGTTGAATTTGACAAAAATGTGAATGAAAGAAAGAAAATCTACTAACTGGCTCGACCAGTTGGGGCACAGAATACCGCGATTTGTACAAATACTGCGCCAAAGTCTTGATATCGTCGATTGTTATTTTGTGACAACAAAATCTATGAGTGGCGTTTAAAAACAGTAAAACTGAAAACCACGCTGCCATTTGAATTGTTCAAATGGCAGCGTGGTTATGTTTTTGTTAGTCGTTGCGCTTTTCGTATCGCGAGCCGCGAAGTGTGTCTTTTACGCGTTTAAGGTTTTCTCTGAACTTGTTCCCGCGGCGAAGTGTGAAGCCAGTGGCAAGCACGTCGATTAGCGTTAATTGAGCAATACGCGACGCCATCGGCATATACATATCCGTATCTTCAGGAACCTCCAAAGACAGCACGTAACTGCACTCTTGCGCCAGCGGACTGCTTAGCTGAAGTAATGCCAACTACGGTTGCATCGTTCATTCGCGCTATCTGAGCAATCTCTACCAAGCTTTTGGTGCGTCCTGTGTGGCTAATTAGCACAACCACATCACCATCAGAACAATTCATACAGCTCATACGCTGCATAAGAATATCTTCAAAGTACACGACAGGGACATTGAACCTAAAGAACTTGTTCAGTGCATCATGGGCCACAGAGGCAGAGGCGCCAAGACCAAAGAATGAAATTTTTTGTGCTTGTGTGAGCAAATCTACCACGCGATTTACAATGTTTACGTCGACAGATTGCCTTGCTACCTCGAGAGACGCCATGGTGGATTCAAATATCTTATTGGTGTATTCGTCTGGGCTGTCGTTTTCATCTACATGGCGATTTACGTACGGTGTACCGTTCGCCAAGCTTTGCGCAAGATGAAGTTTAAAATCAGGAAAACCCTTTGTATCTAGACGTCTGCAAAAACGATTTACCGTTGGCTCGCTCACGTCCGACATTTTAGCGAGTGTTGCTATACTAGAATGTATGGCGGTTTGAGGGTTAGCCAATATAACTTCAGCTACCTTTTTCTCAGATTTACTAAACGCAGCTTTATTTTGTGTGATTTTTTCTAATATGTTCATACAGAGATAGCAATATAAGTAACGCAAATTATTGTAAGGTACCCTGTAATAGTACCCAATGTGACGTCTGTGACAAGAAAAATGTAATTTTTTGACATTTTTTATTGTTTTAGCAAGGTTAAATCAGGGTAAACTGAGGGAAACTAGAAAGATTCAGATCCTGTAGTTGGTTCAAGTTGTAATTTTACTACATTTGGTGTTAACTATACGGTAAAAATAGTCGTTAGTGTTGTAAATAACTGTACAATACGCCGCGGACACATTCATTTAAAAGGTCGACGAATATGGTATTGGATAATTCCTACGAACCCTGTGATTTTGTACTTTTCGGTACATTGGGTGATCTTTCACGACGCAAGTTATTGCCTTCATTATATCAATTAGAAAAAGCTAACCTGATGCACCCAGACACCACTATTGTGGGTGTCGCGCGTCATGAAATGACGTTAGACGAGTACATCGAAGAAGTGCATACGAATCTTATCAAGTTCGGTGAGAAAGACCTGTGTGAAGAAACATGGGAACGCATGAAAGCACGTCTTCACTATGCATGCGTAGATATGAAGGACATCCAAAGCTACTGTGTGCTAGATGACCACGTTGACCCTACGCGTACAATGGTATGCTACCTTGCTACTCCTCCGGCGATCTACGGCGATATTTGCCGTGGTTTGCACAGTTGTAAAATTATTGACTCAAGTGTACGCGTCGTGCTTGAAAAGCCAATTGGTCATGACTTGGCATCGTCAAAAGTCATTAATGAGCAAGTCGCCGAATACTTCGACGAAAAACAAATTTATCGTATTGACCATTACTTAGGTAAGGAAACGGTACTTAACCTTGTGTCTCTTCGTTTTGCTAACTCAATTTTTGCAACGAACTGGGACCACAACTGTATCGACCATGTACAAATCTCAGTTGCCGAATCTGTAGGTATTGAAGGCCGTTGGGGTTATTTCGATGATGCAGGTCAGATGCGTGACATGGTTCAAAACCACTTACTTCAAATTTTGAGCTTAGTGGCAATGGAGCCGCCAACAACGCTTGATGCCGACAGTATTCGAGACGAAAAACTAAAAGTGCTCAAAGCGCTACGTCCAATTAACTCGTTTAATATCAACGAGAGCACGGTAAGAGGCCAGTATACGTCTGGTTTCGTTAAAGGTGAGGAAGTTCCTGGATATTTAGAGGAAGAAGGCGCCAACACGCAGAGTAAGACAGAGACGTTTATCGCGATAAAAGCTGAAATTGATAACTGGCGCTGGGCTGGCGTGCCATTTTACCTTCGCACGGGTAAGCGCATGCCAACTAAAGTGAGCGAGGTTGTTATTTACTTCAAACGTCAGCCACACAACCTGTTTGGCGACAGCTTCAAAAACTTACCACCAAACAAGCTTGTTATTCGTCTGCAGCCAGATGAAGGCGTTGAGATCACAGTAATGAATAAAGTGCCTGGTTTAACAAGCTCGGGCTCAATGGATCTTCAAAAGTCAAAGCTTAACTTGAGCTTCTCAGAAGCGTTCGCTGATGAGCGTATTCCTGATGCCTATGAAAAACTGCTGTTAGAAGTGATGCTAGGTAATCAGGCGCTATTTGTGCGTCGTGACGAAATTGAACAGGCTTGGACATGGGTTGACTCAATTCTAGAAGCTTGGAAACAGTCTAGTGAGCCACCGGAGCCGTATCAGGCTGGTACATGGGGTCCAGTTGACTCTATCGGTTTGCTTGCGCGTGAAAACCGCAGCTGGTACGAAAGTAAAACAGCGAAGAAGAAATAACATGGCACTTACTACACTTTCATTTGATACGCCTGACGCCCTTACGAATGCGTTTGCGCAAGACTTGGTCAGTATTCTTAAAGCGGGTATTAAAACCCGTGGTCGCGCATCGCTGGTAGTTAGTGGTGGGCGCACGCCTTTAGCCTTATTCAAACAGCTCAGCGAGACTGAGCTTGAGTGGGATAAAGTTGACATCACATTGGCAGACGAGCGCTGGGTTGAAGAAGGTCATGAGGCCAGTAATACCACGCTTGTTAAGCAAAATTTAATTCAAAATAAAGCCGCAGCAGCGCACTTTGTGGCGCTTAAAAGTAACGTCGATGATGCGAATGACGGTGTTAGCGAAGCCGAAAAGCTTCTTGCTACCATGTCACAACCTTTCGACGCCTTAATTTTGGGAATGGGTGAAGACGGTCACACTGCATCGTTGTTCCCGTGCTCAGAACAAGTGCTAGACGGCTTAGATATGAACAGCGGTAAGACATGCATCGCTGTTCAACCTACAACAGCACCTCACCAACGTATTTCATTAACGCTACCTGCGTTGCTAAATAGCCGAAATATTTTTCTTCACCTTACAGGCGAAAAGAAAAAGCAAGTGTTACTTGATGCTATTGAGAACGCGACCGAAGCGCAAAAGCCCATCACTGCCGTTGTCAATCGCGCATAGGTTACTCTGATGTGGGCGCCATAGGAGACGATTATGAACCCAAAAATTGCTGAAGTTACGCAACGAATTATTGAGCGTAGTAAAGAGACGCGTAAAGCATATTTAGAAAAGATTGAGAACGCTCGTCGCCAAGGCCCGCACCGCGGTGCTCTGTCTTGCGGTAACCTTGCGCATGGCTTCGCTGCTTGCGGATCCAGTGACAAAGCTGACCTACGTTCAATGACGAAGGCTAACGTTGCTATCGTTTCTGCATACAATGACATGCTTTCTGCACACCAGCCGTATGAAACTTACCCTGCTATCATCAAAGAAGCAGTGAACGAAGTGGGCAGTGTAGCGCAGTTTGCTGGCGGTGTTCCTGCAATGTGTGACGGTGTAACACAAGGTCAATCAGGTATGGACTTAAGCCTGATGAGCCGTGATAACATCGCTCAGGGCGCTGCGATCGCGCTTTCACACAACATGTTTGATAGCGCGCTTATGCTGGGTATCTGCGATAAAATTGTACCTGGACTACTGCTTGGCTCATTGACCTTTGGTCACCTACCCACGGTATTTGTGCCTGCAGGTCCAATGCCTTCAGGTCTACCAAACAAAGAAAAAGCACGTGTAAGACAGCAGTTTGCTGAAGGCAAGGTGGGTCGCGATGCATTACTTGAAGCCGAGTCACAGTCTTATCACTCCGCAGGTACTTGTACTTTCTACGGTACAGCTAACTCTAACCAGTTGGTTGTGGAAATCATGGGCTTACACTTACCAGGCTCATCGTTTGTTAATCCAGGCACGCCACTTCGCGACGCGTTAACGAAAGCTGCTGCAGTACAAGCAACACGTCTTACTGATTTAGGTGACAACTACACCCCAATTGGTCACATCGTTGATGCTAAAGCGATTGTGAATGGCCTTGTTGGTCTTCTTGCCACCTATGGTTCAACTAACCACACAATGCACTTAATCGCTGTGGCGCGCGCTGCAGGTTACATTGTGAACTGGGATGATTTCTCAGATATTTCGAGTGCAGTACCTCTTCTTACACGTATTTATCCAAATGGTTCAGCGGACATTAACCATTTTGTTGCTGCTGGTGGTATGTCACTGCTAATTAGACAGCTTCTTGATGCTGGATTACTGCATAATGATGTGAAAACCATTTGTGGTGAAGGTCTAGATTTCTACACCAAAGAGCTGGTATTGGTTGACGGTGAACTTGAATGGCGCGATGGCCCAACAGAGTCACTGGACAAAGAAGTACTCGCTACGGTTGAAACACCGTTTAAGCCTGACGGTGGTCTAAGCGTACTTGACGGTAATTTAGGTCGCGGTGTTATTAAAACATCTGCATTGCGCGAGCCGCAGTGTACGCTGAAAGCGCCTGCGGTTGTGTTTGAAGACCAGTTCGAACTTGACGAAGCCTTCAAGTCTGGTGCACTGGATAAAGACTGTATCGTTGTTGTTCGATTCCAAGGCCCATCGGCAATTGGTATGCCTGAACTACACCGCTTAACGCCACCGCTGGGTGTGCTGCAAGACCGAGGTTTCAAAGTTGCATTGGTAACTGATGGCCGTATGTCGGGCGCATCAGGTAAAGTACCTGCAGCTATCCATGTAACCCCAGAAGCGTATAAAGGCGGACTTCTTGCCAAAGTACATGATGGCGACTTGATTGAGCTTAACACAGTAACAGGCGAGCTTACGCTGCATGTTGATGAAGCGACATTAGCATCTCGCGAAGCACAGCCAGCTAATTTGGCGAAACATCACGTGGGCATGGGCCGCGAAATGTTTGCTTAAGCATTCGTGCAATTTTAACTGGTGCTGAAGAGGGTGCATGTTCACTGTTTTACGAACAGGAGCAAGCGTAATGGGGCATAAGTTTGTAGCGGATGTTGGTGGCACCAATATTCGCTTAGCACGGGTTACTGAATCTGGTGTGGCAGACATTAAAAAGTACATGTGTAATGACTTTGCGAGTATTGATCTTGCCATTGCGCAGTATTTTAGAGATATGCCTGACTACGTATTTTCCGAAGGCTGTATTGGTATTGCTTGCCCTGTACTCGGTGATCAGGTTGAAATGACCAACCATAGTTGGGCGTTCTCGCAAAACGCATTGCGCTCGCAGCTTAAGTTAGATGCTCTTTACGTTATTAACGACTTTACCGCAGTTGCCCACTCTCTACCTGTACTTGGTGAAGAGCAAGTTGTTCAAATTGGTGAAGGCACCGCGAAAGAAAACGGTAATATTGCTGTATTTGGTCCAGGTACTGGCCTTGGCGTCGAACACATTACCATGACGTCGAGCGGTTGGCAGACACTTGACGGCGAAGGTGGTCACATTGATTTTGCACCGGTTGATGAGACCGACATCATTGTATGGCGCCATCTTCAAGCGACATTTGGCCGCGCCTCTGCGGAAGAAGTAATGTCAGGCCGTGGCCTACACAACATTTACACAGCATTGGCGAAACATGCTTAGGTGAACCTGTAGCGTTTACTGAGCCTGCACAGATTACTGATGCGGCTCTTGCGGGGACGTGCAAAGTGGCCGAAGCGACATTGACGCAATTCTGCCGCATCATGGGGAGCTTTGCTGGTAATTTGGCGCTGAACATGGCAACAACCGGCGGTATCTTCATTGGCGGCGGCATCGCAAACCGCTTCCCTGAGTTTATTCAAAACAGCGATTTTAGAGCGCGTTTTGAAGCGAAAGGCCAAATGAAGCATTACGTTAAAGACATTCCCACCTATTTGATAGCAGAGCCTGACCATGGCCTTCTTGGTGCTGCTGCCTATCTAAATCAAAATACAGCGAGCTAAATTATGACAACGAAATGGAAATACACTCCAGAGGAAATTTTTGCAGCCGGTCCAGTGGTCCCAGTATTGGTGATTAATGACGTTGAAAAAGCGGTTCCTTTGGCTAAAGCGCTCATGGAAGGTGGAATTAAAGTACTGGAAGTTACGCTTCGCACGCCTGCTGCTATTGATGTCATTAAGCGCATCGCACAAGAAGTACCTGATTCACTTATCGGTGCTGGAACTGTAACCAATGCTCAGCAGTTAAAAGCGGTAGTCGAGGCGGGTGCAAAGTTTGCTATCAGCCCTGGCATGACGGCAGACCTGCTAAAAGCGGGTATGGATGCTGACATTCCACTTATTCCAGGTATTTCGTCGACATCTGACCTGATGAAAGGCAAAGATGCGGGCTATACCCACATGAAGTTCTTCCCAGCAGAAGCGTCTGGTGGCGTTAAAGCTATAAAGTCAATAAGTGGCCCATTCCCTGACGTAACCTTCTGCCCAACGGGCGGTATTGGTCCGAACAACTATAACGATTACTTAGCACTGAAAAATGTTAAATGTGTAGGTGGTTCGTGGTTAGCGCCAGATGATGCTATAGAAGCGGGTGATTGGGCTCGTATTACGCAGCTGGCGAAGGAAGCGGTTGCTGGTGCAAATCAGTAGTTCAATACGTCTTCTTTAAATAAAAAAACCTGCCTCGAGCAGGTTTTTTTATTTTCTTAGCAAATGATTTTCACTAGTTACTTTATGCGTTATTCAAAACAGCGCGACATGAACATCAGCAAGGATTAACCGTTTGCGTCATTACATGTCGCTCGCCCGGTGCAAGGCTTTTTCCCTTTGTGATTGCTGTTTCTACGCATAGCATATGCTTATAACCAAAGGGATCCATATCCGAGATTGATGCAGCGCCTTGCCATGGATTCCACACCACGACAGAATCGTGCCCGCTTGATGACACATCAGTAAAGTCGTTGTCTTCTACATTGATGGTTGCCTTTTCAATAGGAGTCAAATGAATGCGGTCTGTCTCACTATTGATGGTATAGGGAGAAGGTGTTTCTTTGATGTCCCAATCTGCCAGCTTATCTTTGTATTCGCCTTCCATAGAATCTAGTCGTGTATCTTGAATATGACCAACGTGAAAGTACGTATGCAATGCACAATTAAAGGTGAAGGGCACAACGCCGGTATTCTCCGTAATCAGCGATACTTCTAAGGTTTCTCCAACATTGATAACAAGCATTACATTACAGTCGTACTCAAATCCTTCTGCGCGAGAAAAGCTTGGAGTCAAAGTTAGCTCGGTACCGCTCGACGTTTCTTGAGAGCCAACAAACTTCCATACTTGCGTTCGAAGGAAACCGTGAGAGGGAAGGGAGCCTTTGTCTCTGCCGTGGTCATCACTAAACCAAGGCCAACATACGGGAATTCCACCTCGTATTGGTCTTTCACCGTTGAGATAAGCGTGTGGACTTACCCAAAGGCGCTCCTTATTATCTTTTTTAGGTACAAAAGACAGTACGTGACCGCCAAACAAGCTCACTTTAGCAGTAGCCATTGAATTTTCTATTTCTAAAAAAGTCAGTCCGTTAGACTCACTAACGTTAACTGAATCAGCAGGCGGCATAAGCCCTCCTTGGACAAAAAGAGAAGGTTTGAATGGCGACGAAAATACTGTAGCCACTGAAAATAAGCATCAGATTTTTATATTATAGAAAGTTTATAAAATAATGGATGCTTGAAAACAAAAAAGGTGTAAACACTACGCTTACACCTTTTAGGTTAACTCAACTTATCTACAAGTAAATGAGATATTTACATTAATTTGAGTAATTATTTTGAAATATGAGCAACAAGGTCTAGAACCTTATTTGAGTAACCCCATTCGTTGTCATACCACGACACCAATTTTACAAAAGTATCAGTAAGCGCAATACCTGCTGTTGCGTCGAATACTGAAGTGCGTGCATCGCCTACAAAGTCATTAGACACAACTGCATCTTCAGTGTAGCCCATAATACCTTTAAGTTCGCCCTCAGACGCTTCTTTCATTGCTGCACAGATGTCTTCGTAGCTCGTTGGCGTCGCTAGGTTCACCGTAAGATCAACAACTGATACGTTCGGAGTCGGTACGCGGAACGCCATACCTGTAAGCTTACCGTTAAGCGAAGGAATAACTTTACCTACTGCTTTAGCCGCACCTGTTGATGAAGGAATGATGTTTTGACCTGCGCCACGACCACCGCGCCAGTCTTTCATTGATGGACCGTCAACAGTTTTTTGTGTTGCCGTTGTAGCGTGAACCGTAGTCATCAAGCCATCGACAATACCAAATTTGTCGTTAAGTACTTTTGCAAGCGGTGCAAGGCAGTTGGTTGTGCATGATGCATTTGAAACAATAGTTTCGCCATCGTAGCTGTCTTGGTTTACGCCCATAACGAACATTGGCGTATCGTCTTTAGATGGCGCAGACATAACCACTTTCTTCGCGCCAGCTTCAAGGTGCTTCGCTGCTGTTTCTTTGGTTAAGAATAGGCCAGTAGACTCAACAACCACGTCTACATTTACTTCGTCCCATTTTAGTGCTGCTGGGTCTCTTTCTGAAGTAATACGGATTGTTTTGCCATTTACAACCAAGCTATTGTTATCTACCGTAACATCGCCGTCGAATAAACCGTGTGTCGAGTCGTACTTCAATAGATAAGCAATGTAGTCAGTGTCTAGCAAGTCGTTAATAGCTACAACTTCAATGTCTTGACGCTCTGCCGCTGCGCGCATTACCAAACGTCCAATACGGCCAAACCCATTGATACCGATGCGAATTGTCATAACGTACCCCGATTATTTAAATAAAATGAAAATAAATTACATAAATTATGGATCAAAATGCCATAATTAGCAAAATAAAAAGCTAAAGTGTTGCAAAATTACGAACAGCAGCCTTTGCAATCGTATTCAGATTTCGAAAACGCCTTGTTTCTAGAATAATGTTAAAAAATTGTTTGTAGACGCACTTTGCTTTTCGTGAAGCGTTTTTCACCGAATAACAGGAATAACACACAATGACACAACAACTTCTGCAACAACTGGCTGAAATGCGGGGAATCGAAACCCAATACGTTGACGCATGGGGAAAACCAGCAACCATCGCAGAACCAAGCAAAGCAAAATTACTTAATGCGCTTGGCTATGACACCGAAAGCGACGAAAAGATTCAGTCGCAAATAGCACAAGATGTCCAATCAGTTTGGTTGTCTGTGCTGGATCCAGTCCAAGTTGTTCGCAGTCACGAAGACATTAATCTTGCTGTTCGTCTACCAATAGAACTCGTCAACGACGAGCACGTACTCGTAGTAACGTGTGAAAACGGTGACGTATTAAAACACCGATTCACGCCTGTTGACCAAGAAATGACTACGATGGCGCACATCGACGATGTCGAGTTTCATGAATACGTAGTGACACTCCCATTGGATTTACCACTCGGGTACCACAGTGTTTCTTTGATGGCCGATGATGACCAATTAGGCACTTCTCGCATTATTCGCGCACCGCAAGCATGCTACACGCCTCAAGAAATAAAAGACGGTAAGAAAATATGGGGCCTTAGTGTGCAGCTATATTGCGTGCGCAGTGAAAACAACTGGGGAATAGGTGATTTTTCTGACTTGGCATTGCTTATCGAAAAAGCTGCAGGCGTAGGGGCAGACTTTATTGGTTTGAACCCAATTCACGCCTTGTATCCTGCAAATCCAAACGCCTGTTCACCATACGGTCCAAGCTCACGACGTTGGTTAAACTATCTATACATCGATGTGACAGCCATTGAAGGTTATGACAATGATTCGGTTCAAGCTGTAGTCAGTAGTGATGACTTCAATACGACGCTTGCCCATGCGCGAGATGCAGAGCATGTTGATTACGAAGCAGTAGCGCACATCAAACTAGCGGCACTAAGAGCCGTATTTGATGTCTACGACGCAAAATACCTTCGCAAAAACACAAAGCAAAACAAAGCGTTTAAAGCCTTTGTGGAAGCTGGTGGTGAAAGCCTTGATATGCTTGCTGTGTATGACGCTTTGCAGTCACATTTAAAAGCAGAGGGCAAAGAAAGCTGGGGATGGCCTGTGTTCCCGAAAGAATACAAAGACTATTACAACCCGGCAGTGGCTAAATTCAAAAAAGCCAATGAACAGGACGTTAAATTCTATTTGTTCTTGCAGTGGATTGCAGCGCAGCAGTTGGAAATAGCCAGCAACAAAGCAACAGATGCCGGAATGACTATCGGGCTTTATCGCGACCTAGCAGTAGGCGTCAGTGAAGGTAGTGCCGAAATCTGGGGTAATAAAGATTTGTACTGTACAGATGCAAGCGTTGGAGCGCCGCCAGATATTCTTGGTCCGTTGGGTCAAAATTGGGGTCTTCCACCGATGGATCCTAGAAAACTATACGAGCAAGGTTACCAGCCTATTATCGACCTTTTTGCGTCGAATATGGCATCGTCAGGTTCGTTGCGTATTGATCACGTTATGGCGTTATTGCGCTTGTGGTGGGTAGTCAAAGGCGATAATGCGAAAGACGGTGGCTATATTTATTATCCAGTCGACGATCTGCTCGGCATTCTTGCGCTAGAAAGTGTGCGTAACCAAAGCCTTGTTATTGGTGAAGACCTCGGAACAGTACCTGAAGAAATTCGTAGTAAGCTTGCAGAAAATGGTGTGTACTCTTATCGCGTGTTCTTTTTTGAGCAAGCAGAAGATGGAGGCTTTTTCTCGCCAAGCCACTATCCGGTGCAGTCGATGTCTACATTGACAACGCACGATATGCCGACCTTGATTGGCTATTGGCACTGTTTAGATTTGGAACTAGGTAGAGACATTGGTCTTTATCCTACAGAAGAGATTTTGCAAACGCTTTATGCCGATCGTCATGAGAACAAGCAAGCAATACTTGATACGCTTCACGGTCATGGTTCTGTGCCAGAACATCTAGGCCGCGATGTTAATTATACCGGGATGAATCGTGAGTTAAATAACGGTATGCAAGTTCATATGGCAGGTGGCTCTAGCGCATTACTTAGTTTGCAGTTAGAAGATTGGTTAGAAATGGATAAGCCAGTAAACATTCCGGGCACTTTTGACGAATATCCTAACTGGCGTCGTAAGCTAACTGAGAATATCGAGTCTATGTTCAACAGACATGATATAAATGATTTAGCGTCTAAGCTTACACATGCAAGAAAGCAGGCGAGCAGCAATAAATAGCGTGTCATAAAGTCGGAATTGATTAGGGAGTGACGAACGACTTCTTAATCGAGTAAGATAAAGCGTCGACAGTGACGCTTTACTAAAACAAACCCGCTTTAGTGCGGGTTTTTAATAGGAGTAGCGAATGCATTTAGCGCAGCAGTTAGAACAGGTATTATGTTCACAGCCATTTTCTCAACTAGGTATAACAGAAGACAAAGGAAAATACTTACTTCGCATTTATCGCCCAGATGCTAAGTCAGTAACAGTCAAATGGGAAAATGCAGCGCTTGCAGACGTTTCTCTTATTTCAAACCAGTCTAACGGTCTCTTCGAAGGGGCAATATCGAGAGCTCAGGCAGAGGCACTGTATCGCGTTTTTATTGATAATGGCGACGTGCAGTACGATTATGTCGACCCTTATCAATTCAAAGATAGCGCATATCATGCAGTGCACTATATCGACTCAAGCCCAGAAAACTTGTACAAACAAGCGGGTGCACAGTTGCTCTCGTTATCAGATTCACATGGAACGAGTGTTGAGGGCGTTAGGTTTTGTGTTTTTGCCCCTAATGCCAGTGCAGTGTCAGTAATCGGAGATTTCAACGCGTGGGATGGACGTGTCCATCCGATGGAAAAAACATCGATGGGTTACTGGGTGCTATGCATCCCCGGTATGACAGCTGGTGAGCGATATAAATATCAGGTCAAAGATGCAAGAGGCCATGACCTTCCGCACAAAGCCGACCCTCTTGGTTTCAGTGCCGAGCAGTACCCATCACATGCATCAAAAGTTTATAACCACAGCGCCTATAAGTGGAATGATGAAAAATGGATGGCTGCGCGAAGCATCAATAAATATGAAAATCCAATGAGCGTTTACGAAGTGCACTTGGGGTCATGGAAGCGCCCAGGTGATGATTCAGACGCGCGATACCTGACTTATCGTGAACTCGCTGATGACTTGATAGCGTATGTCAGTGAAATGGGCTATACCCATTTAGAGCTGCTTCCTATTTCTGAGTTTCCATTCGATGGTTCATGGGGCTATCAGCCAGTAGGCATGTTTGCGCCGACCAGCAGATTTGGAAATCCAGACGACTTTAAGTATTTCGTCGATCAATGTCACCAAGCTGGCATTGGCGTTATTATTGACTGGGTTCCCGCCCACTTTCCAGAGGACGGCCACGGCCTGGCGCGATTTGACGGCTCTTGTGTTTATGAATACGAAGACCCTCGCAAAGGCTGGCATCCTGACTGGAACTCTTGTATTTATGATTTCGGTAAAGACACTGTACGTCAATTCTTAGTTGCCAATGCGCTGTACTGGCTGGATAAGTTTCACGTGGACGGTTTGCGCGTTGATGCCGTCGCTTCCATGCTTTATCTTGACTATTCGCGTAATGATGGCGAGTGGATACCCAATGTTGATGGTGGGAATGAAAACTACGAAGCAATAAGCCTGTTGAAATGGATGAATGAGGAGGTGTATAAGCACTTTCCTGATGCGATGACGATTGCCGAAGAGTCGACATCGTTTCCAAAAGTATCGCGTCCAGTATTTGATGGCGGGTTAGGGTTTGGATTTAAATGGAATATGGGGTGGATGCATGACTCACTCCACTATATCGCTAAAGATCCGGCTTATCGCAACTACCACCACGGTGATATTACGTTTAGCATGGTCTATGCTTTTGATGAGAATTTTGTTCTACCCATTTCTCATGACGAAGTAGTGCATGGTAAAGGCAGTATGTTGCGCAAAATGCCGGGCGATGAATGGCAACAAGCTGCTAATCTGCGCTGCTACGCTGGCTTTATGTATGGTCACCCAGGTAAAAAGCTTAACTTCATGGGCAATGAGTTAGGCCAGTCTAGAGAGTGGAATCACGATAGCAGTCTGGATTGGCATTTGCTGGATTATGAAAAGCATGCTTAAGCATGCAGGCTCTATATAAAGCATTAAATCAGCTGTACCGCAGTACTCCCGCGCTGTACGAGCAAGATCATACACCTGCGGGTTTTGCTTGGGTTGACCACAACAATTCAGAGCAAAGCGTTGTGTCTTTTGTTCGCAATGCGAAGCAAAGCAAACAAAAAGTGTACGTGGTATCGAATTTTACGCCAGTTCCACGCAATAACTTCAGAATAGGTGTAGATAATGCCTGTCGATTAAGTCTTGCACTTAACACGGATGACAAGATATTTTGGGGAAGCGGATTCAATGCGGTTGAGCATGTTGCTTCAACGCCAACCCCATGGAATGACAGGCAACATTCAATCGAAATTAATTTACCTCCTCTTTCTACTGTGTTTTATGTCACAGAAGAAGTGTAACGTCATTGAACACTCTACAAATTAAGAGAGACTTGTGAACGAAAGTTGCAATACCGTAAAAGCAGTTGAACCAAGCGCAGGTGAAGCGTTTCCTCTAGGGGCAACGCTATCCTCTGATGGATGTAATTTTGCGGTGTATGCACCGGACGCAAAAGCCGTGATTCTTTGCTTCTTTAACAAGGACACCGAAGAAGCAACGGTGGAATATATGTTGCCTGAGAAAACAGGTGACGTTTGGCATGGTTTCTTTAATGGGATAAAGGCTAGGTCAGTACTATGGATATCGCGTTGAACGCGGTGAGGGAGGCTTACACGCTGTTCCCACGCACAAGTTACTTATTGACCCGTACGCAAGAAAATTAAGTCGTCCGATTAAATGGGACGCAAGACAGTACAAGCATGACTCTCAATTCATGATACCTAAATGTATAGTGATAGATGAGTCAGCGTATGCGAAGCGCCCCGTATCATCTCCCAGCGTGCCCAAACACAAACGAATTGTTTATGAAGCGCATGTGAAAGGCCTGACAAAACTTCACCCAGACGTTCCTAAAGCCCATCGAGGGAAGTTCATAGGTGCAGCCCACCCAAGCGTGATATCGCATTTAAAAGCATTGGGTATTACCACGGTTCAGTTCATGCCACTTTGCTCGTTTATGCCCGAGCCATTTATCACAGAAAAAGGGTTGACGAATTACTGGGGCTATAATCCCGTTAACTTTTTTGCACCTGAGCCTAGGTATGGCGTCAGTGATGCACTTGCAGAACTTCAAGAGATGGTCTCTGCATACCATAAAGCCGGGCTTGAAGTGATAGTCGATGTGGTATTTAACCATACCGCAGAAGCTGGTAAAGGTGGCCCAATTTTGTCATACAAAGGGTTTTGTCCTTATCAAGCCTACTTGATTGAACAGTCAAAAACGGGCGAGCTATTTTATTCCAACCACTCTGGCTGCGGTAATACCATCAATACTGCACAGCCGTTCATGATGGGGCTTATTCTTGATGCAATGCGACATTGGGTGCAAGTTATTGGTATTGATGGTTTCAGGTTTGATTTGGCGGTAAGTCTTGGTCGAGAGCCTCAACAATACAACAAAAAGTCGGGTTTGTTGCGGGCGATTGGAAGCGATCCAGTATTGAAAAATAGAGTGCTGCTCGCTGAGCCTTGGGACATAGGCCCTGGCGGTTATCAGGTAGGTAATTTCCCAGCGCCATGGCTAGAAGTTAACGATAAGTATCGCGACACGGTTAGGGCGTTCTGGCGCGGCGATGACGGCGTTACAGCCGACTTTGCAACCCGGCTTATGGGGTCTCGCGATGTTTTCCATAAAGGCCGACGGCATATCAGTACGTCGGTTAACAACGTGACTTATCACGATGGCTTTACGCTTCATGACATGGTGACTTACGCAGAGCGTCATAATCTAGATAACTTAGAGGACAATCGCGATGGTCACGGTCACAACCTTTCGGCTAACTATGGTGTAGAAGGTGAAACCGCCGACCCCGGTATTATTGCAATGCGCGAAAGGCAAAAACGCAACCTGTTTGCGACCCTGATATTTTCTCAAGGTACGCCGCATATCTTAGGCGGAGATGAGCTAAGTCGAACTCAAAACGGCAATAATAATGCCTACTGCCAAGATAATCCGATAAGTTGGCTAAACTGGGAGTTAAACAAGCGCAAACAAGACTTTCTGCGTTTTTGTCAGTATGTCATTCGCCTCAGGCAGTCATCTTCACTGTTAAGCGAACTAAAGCTACATGACGACCCCTATAATCTCTCAAGAAACGTGAAGGAGATTAATTGGTATAAGCCTGATGGCTCGGATAAAGCCTCTGAAGACTGGAATGCGCAGCACAACAAGGCCTTTGGCGTTGAAATTAAAGGGTGTTCCACAGGCTCCCAAAAGGCAGAGCACTGGTTTTTGTGCGTGAATGCCAGTGATAGCGACGTACGCTTTCATTTGCCTTCTGTTTTACCAAGAGGCGGTTGGACAATGCATTTGGATACGCGTTATGCGTCGTTAGAGGAGCAGCCCTCTATTTGCATTCAGAAAGTGTTCTTACAGGCAAGCTCATCGTTAACATTATTTAGTTTTGCGAGTTTTGATGGTTAACAATGTGCATATGGCTTAGCCCGCAGGTTGCTTGAATTACAGGGCAGAAGGGCAATATTTAGGGTAATGCGTTTTTAATACGCGCCTTTTACATTTACCATTGGCGACAAATACGGCATACCGTACTAATTTATCGATGTTTGGCTGTTCTTTATTACTTCAGGTGGTATCATGCGCTCCCATCTGAAATGTGAGGGTGTTCCTATGCAAAATAAAGGTGGTAATTCGCACGACGACAATGCGTGTGATATTGGATTTATCGGTTTGGGTGTGATGGGAAGCAATCTCACCATGAACCTAGTTGATCACGGTTATCGCGTTGCGTGTTTCGATTTGGACCAAAATAAAGTCGAATCGATTTTAGCAAAAGACGAAAGCGAGCGAAGCGCTGGTTCGGAACCTCGCGTTGAAGGCTGCAGTTCGTATACCGAGCTTCTTAGCAAACTTAAAGCCCCTCATCTTATTATCATTTCAGTGCCTGCTGGCGACCCTGTTGACCATGTATGTAACCACCTTATTGATGCAGGTATTCATGCAGATGATATCGTAGTAGACACAGGCAACAGCTTGTGGACAGACTCTGTAGCTCGCGAAGAGCAATACAAAGGTAAATTCATATTCTTTTCTACAGCAGTATCAGGTGGCGAAGTCGGTGCACGTTTTGGACCCTCACTTATGCCTTCTGGCAACCCTTACGCGTGGACGCGCATTGAGCCTGTATTAAAGTCAATTGCCGCCAAAGTTGACCCTCAAACGGGTAAGCCGCTTGAAAGTCATACACCTGGGCAGCCTGTTCTAGAGGGTGAGGCTTG
The DNA here is from genome assembly GCF_036870955.2 of Alteromonas gracilis. Classification (GTDB taxonomy): domain Bacteria; phylum Pseudomonadota; class Gammaproteobacteria; order Enterobacterales; family Alteromonadaceae; genus Alteromonas; species Alteromonas gracilis_A. The sequence goes on along the minus strand of NZ_CP145482.2, from coordinate 2,650,568 downwards.
CGCAACCTATATTGGTCCAGTGGGTGCGGGCCACTATGTAAAAATGGTTCACAATGGTATTGAATATGCAGACATGCAGCTTATCTGTGAAACTTATCATGTGATGAGACAAGCTCTGCATATGGCACCTGCTGAAATTGCCGAGGTATTCCGCCGTTGGAATGAAGGTAAACTTAATAGCTATCTGATGGAAATCAGTGCAGAAGTGCTTGAGCAATTAGACCCTGAGACTAAACAACCGTTGGTTGATGTTATTCTTGATAGGGCAGGACAGAAAGGCACTGGGCTATGGACAGCGGTCAGCGCGCTACAAGTTGGAAGCCCAGCTCAAACCATTACCTCAGCAGTATTTGCTCGTAGCATTTCTAGTTTGAAAGATGAGCGCTTAGAGGCAAGCAAGGTATTGGCAGGCCCAGACGCTCCTGTGTTCAGTGATGAACAGAAGATGTCTATTATTAATAAGCTTGAGCAAGCCCTGTACTGCTCGAAAATCTGCGCCTATGCGCAAGGATTCCAACTTATGGCCATGGCGGGCAAAGAGCATGGCTGGGCGCTTGAATTCGGTGAAATTGCCAAGATTTGGCGCGCTAGGTTGTATTATTCGTGCGGTCTTCCTTCAGTCTATCTCAAAGGCCTACGAAAATAATGAAGATCTAGCGAACTTGCTTATGGACCCTTATTTCGCAGAGCAAATTACCCAATATCAGGCCGATTGGCGAGAGTCTATTGCTCAAGCAACGCTAGCGGGTGTGCCGTGTCCTGCAATGATGTCTGCACTAAGCTACTATGATTCATATCGCACCGCTGTGTTACCTACCAACTTGCTTCAAGGCCAGCGAGACTATTTCGGTGCACACACTTATCAACGTATCGATAAGCCAGCAGGTAAGAAGTACCATATTGAATGGAGTGATCCTTCTAGGCCACAAACGGCTATCAAAAAGTAATTGATTTGCGGCAGTCACTTACCCTGATAAGTAACGTCTGACTTGTAACAAACTATGTATGAAGGTGTATTTGGTAGCAAATACACCTTTTTTATTCTCAAGAGGTAATGTATGTCACATGATAATGGCCAATGGCGTGAAACACTGAGCGAGGAAGAGTACCGCATTTGCCGCGAAGCCGGCACAGAGCGACCATTTACAGGTGTGTTACTTGATGAAAGTCGCAGCGGCCTATACGTCTGCAAATGCTGTGAAGCGCCATTATTTCCCTCCACCACAAAATTTGATGCAGGCTGTGGCTGGCCTTCATTTTACAAGCAGTTAGATGAGGGGAATGTGGATTATCGCGAAGATTTATCTCATGGCATGCGCCGAGTTGAAATTTTCTGTAAGCAATGTGGCTCGCATTTAGGTCACGTTTTTCCCGATGGACCAGAGCCAATAGGTCAACGATATTGCGTAAATTCAGTATCAATGACATTTAAAGGGGATGATGCCAGCACCGTAAAGGGCTAGGGCACAGTTTGAAACGATGCTATTAAGGTAAACATCTGGTTAAAATTTAACCTTGTTTTGTGGTCGCTTTCAGAAATAATAAAAAAACCGTCGATTTTTGACGGTTTTTTGCGTTTTCATTATGTTTTTTTATGAAAGTAAATTTCAGAAATTAAAGCTTATTGAGCATAAGTTTTTCAGCATTAAACGTATTACTATTTAATGCACTGACGATATCTTCAACAACTCTGTCCAATATCTCCACGGGTAAGTTGAATGACTGCCCGAGTTGTTTGCGTTGTATATCGGGTAGTGAATCGTCAAATTCTTCTGCAACACCGTACCATACGTATGCCAATCGATAGTTTTCACTATCCATGCCAATAGAAGCAAGAGAATGATAGATACCCACATCAATATCGTCGCTATCGGTATAAAGGCCCAACGCTCGATAGAGCGTTGCCATGGCCCGTGCCTGATCTGATTTTATCTGTGCTGACGCAACTGAAACAAGTAACTCTGGGTCGCTAACGCGGTCGCTTGCAACAAAGCGTTCTAGACGATGAAACGCTTGTTCATCGTTATATCTTGTCCAGTGATAGTAGGAAAGATAAGGGTCTAGTGATGTCTTGGTTTCTCTACTTAAACGCTTAATTTCGTTCCTTGCTGTAATTACACCTTTTAGGCGGGTTGCTTCCTTTCCTTTTCGCTTCACGTGTTCTATGTGTTGTACTTCTTCAACACATTCTAAATATTCTTCGAAATGCAGCAGCAATGGATATTTATAGGCATCATCCTCGCTGTTTTGATGGTAATAACGCTGGCGAATAATGTCAGCGCGCTCAAAGCGACAACGGGCATCTAGACTGAGATCTAAGCACAGCTCACTTTGTTCTTCACAAATTTCCCTTATGGTCGGTTCGAACAAATCGCCACACCCAGGCAGTAAGCTAACCAAAACAGCCCATAAGATAGCAGTGCCAAGCTTTGAGTTCCGCTTTGTTGGAAACTTACTAAATAATGCGGCGTTAAAAGCGCTTTTTATTAGCATTATGAAACTTATCAACAATTTGGTCATCCTTGTGAGTTTAATTAAGATACTGCTCGTCACCGTCAGACGATACCTCACCTAGTGTACCCTAACAATAATAATAAGCTGACGTGCAATTAACGCAATTTTATATCGACGAAGGCAGAAGCATGAATCAACAGTTTGAGCAGGAATTACAAAGCAGCTGGCAAGAGCGTCAGGAATACGCAGAAATGATGTTGCCCCTTATCGGTAAACTATACCGAAATAAGGCAGTTGAGATCTCTGTGTATGGCCGCTCGCTATTAAACGCCAGTGCCATTGATGTTATTAAAGCGCATCGAAAAGTGCGCCTGCACGAAGGTATTAAACTACGTTTACGTGAAAGCTACCCCATTTTAGAAGCCCTTAGCACCATGCAACTTGCACCTATGGCGCAAATTGATATTGGTAAATTGGCCTTCGATTTCCACTATGGTTCAGCGGTTGACAACAGCGACCTTACGGCCTACCTCAACGAAAAACTAAACGACGTTGCAGGGAAAGAGGACGATCAGAAGCCTCAAGACGTTGTACTATATGGTTTTGGCCGTATAGGTCGTTTACTTGCTCGATTGCTTATCGAGCGTCAAGGACAAAACAACAAATTGCGTCTACGTGCCATCGTAGTTCGTGGCGGCCGTGACGGTGATTTAGAAAAGCGTGCCAGCCTATTGCGTCGCGATTCTGTTCATGGCCCATTTAACGGTAGCATTACCGTTGACCACGAGCGCAATGCACTTAAGGCAAACGGTTCTTATATTCAGGTAATCTATGCTAATAGCCCAGATGAAGTGGATTACACACAATACGGCATCGACAACGCTATTATTGTCGACAACACAGGTATTTGGCGTGATCGAGACGGCCTCGGTCTTCACCTGAAAGCAAAAGGCGCTGCAAAAGCGATTTTAACTGCGCCAGGTAAAGGTGACATCAAGAACATCGTGCACGGCGTTAACGATGAAGAAGTGACTCCAGAAGATACGATTGTATCTGCGGCAAGTTGCACAACGAATGCAATTACGCCAGTACTTAAAGCGCTTGATGAAGAGTATGGCATTGATAATGGTCATGTCGAGACGGTGCATTCATACACCAATGACCAAAACCTTATCGATAACTACCACAAAGGAGATCGCCGCGGACGCAGTGCACCTCTCAACATGGTAATTACTGAAACTGGCGCAGCTAAAGCGGTTGCTAAAGCCTATCCTAAGTTAGCGGGTAAGCTTACAGGGAACGCTATTCGTGTACCTACACCGAATGTTTCACTTGCTATTCTTAACTTAAACCTCAAGTCGTCGGTAGACCGTGTTGCTGTGAACGAATTTTTGCGTGATACCGCGCTGTTCTCAAAACTTCAGCATCAGATCGATTACACAGCAAGTAAAGAGATTGTATCAACCGATTTGGTCGGTTCTCGTGCCGCATCTGTTATTGATTCTCAAGCAACCATTGCTGCAGACAATCGACTTACACTCTATGTATGGTATGACAATGAATTTGGTTATAGCTGTCAGGTACTTCGCGTAGTGCGCGACATGGCTGGCTTGAGCTTTCCAACACTGCCGCTTTAAGCGATACACAACAATGTGATGAAAAAACCGACCCAAGTGGTCGGTTTTTTCATGGTGTAAACAGAATGTTTACTTTTTGCATTATAAAACCCTCCTGTGCGCGTGGTATTTGTGATGGTGTCTATGCTAAATTAGCGCACAAATAATGAGGAAAACGACAGTCTATGCATATCTCAAGTCAATTCGACAGCGGCAACATTGAAGTTGTTAGCGCACAATCACCCGAAGACATTCGTCTGGCTATCCCAAAAGACAATCAATCAGAATTTGCGCAGTGGTTCCATTTTAGGTTGGTTGGCGAAACGTTTGTCACCCATAAAATGACAATTGAAAATTTGGCGAAATCTGCTTATCCAGAAGGCTGGAAAGGGTATAACGTTCTTGCGTCATATGATCGCCAAACGTGGTTCAGAATTCCAAGCGCTTTTGATGGTGACAATCTTTCATTTTCACTGACTCTAGAGCAACCAAGTGTCTATTTTGCGTACTTTATTCCTTATAGCTACGAGCGCCATCTTGACCTTGTCCACGATGCGCAGATGTCCTTATTGTGTGAGCACCGCTTTTTAGGTCTTACTCTTGATGGCCGCGATATGTCGTTGCTTGTCATTGGTGAAGAGACACCTGAAAAGAAAAAGGTCTGGATTACAGCTCGTCAGCATCCAGGTGAGACGATGGCAGAGTGGTGTGCTGAAGGCATTATTTATCGACTACTTGATGAACAAGATGGTTTGGCGCGGCAGTTGCTTGATAATGCTGTCTTTTACATTGTGCCGAATATGAACCCAGACGGAAGTGCTCGTGGTCACCTGCGTACTAATGCGGTAGGCACTAACTTAAACCGTGAGTGGGCAACGCCAACGGCAGAGAAAAGCCCAGAAGTGCTTTACGTACTTGACGCCATGACCGAGACCTATGTTGATATGTATCTAGACTTGCACGGTGATGAGGCATTACCGTACAACTTTGTTGCAGGGAGCGAAGGCAACCCAAGCTATTGTGATGAAATAAAAGCGCTGGAAGATACGTTTAAAGCCGCACTATTAAGTGCAACGCCTGAATTCCAAGATGAATTTGGCTACGACAAGGATGAGCCTGGTAAAGCTAATCTAACCGTTGCGTCAAACGCTGTAGGCGAGAAGTTTACTTGTATGGCCTATACGGTTGAAATGCCGTTTAAAGACAACGCGGACGTACCGGATGACATCTATGGGTGGTCAGTACAGCGCAGTAGGCAGCTAGGTGAAGATTTACTCATCGGCGTTAATGCAGTAGTAAAAAAGCTGAAAGGCGATTAAAAACCAGGTTGAAGCACTAGCTTCAAGATCAAAGGCCTCAATAAGAGGCCTTTTCGCAAGAAAATAAGGCGTTGTTGCACTGTAGATGAGCGGTAAGAAAGGATACAGTAGCAAGCAATGTCTAAATATAATCACAATAAATAAAGTAATCATAATAAAAAAGGGGAAATACCTTGGAAGGGTTATACGGTTTTCTAACAATGTTAGACGGCTTTTTAGGAGGCGCGTTTTGGTTTCCTTATGTGCTGCTAGGTGTCGGTCTATTTTTCACTGTTTATCTTAAATTTCCGCAAATTCGTTTTTTCAAGCATGCGTGGCAAGTCGTTACGGGTAAGTTCGATAAAGAAAGCGACCCGGGCGATACCACTCACTTTCGCGCACTCACCACGGCGCTGTCAGGGACAGTAGGTACGGGTAATATTTCAGGTGTTGCGTTTGCTATCTTTCTTGGTGGCCCTGCTGCGCTTTTTTGGATGTGGGTTACAGCGTTTTTAGGGATGACAACTAAATTTGTCGAAGTGACACTTTCTCACAAGTATCGCGTTAAAACTGAAGATGGCACTATGGCAGGTGGACCTATGTATTACATGGACCGTCGCCTAAATATGAAATGGTTGGCTGTGGCATTTGCAATCGCTACCGTTGTGAGTTCATTTGGTACTGGCAACCTTCCGCAGAGTAATGGTATTGCGCAAAGTATTGAGGCTACATTTGGCTTTGAACCATGGATGGTGGGTAGCGTATTGGGCATTCTTTTGGCACTGGTTATTTTAGGTGGCATCCAGCGCATCGCAGCATTCACCGCGCGTGTTGTGCTGGTAATGGCAGTTATCTACCTAATTGGTGCGATGGCGGTTATTCTTGCGAACCTAGAAAACATTGGGCCTTCATTTGCCAGCGTAATTGGCGACGCGTTCACAGGGTCTGCGGCAGCCGGAGGCTTCCTTGGAGCATCGCTTGCGTATGCCTTCAACCGAGGTGTAAACCGAGGCTTGTTCTCGAACGAGGCTAGGTCAAGGTTCTGCGCCCATTGCTCACGCAGCGGCGAAAACCAAAGAGCCAGCATCTGAAGGTATGGTTTCACTACTTGAGCCTTTTATTGATACGATCCTAATTTGTACGGTTACTAGGTCTTGTTATTCTTTCATCAGGCGTATGGAAAGAAAAGCATGAAAACGTATTTGATCGTTCGGACATGTTCTTTGTTGCAGGGCAGTACGATGATTCTAAGCAAGCTGACGTCGATAAGCTTTACGGATACCTTAACGAAGTTGAAGGTAACGTTGTAGAAGCTTATACAGGGTCAATCACAGTAGTAAATGGTACTGCGGTAAGCGATGGCTTCACATTACTTAACTCACGCTCAATTGCTGAAGACGTTAAGTATTCTGTGGGGAGCGAAGACCTTTTCACCGGTACCTTGAAGATTGTTGATGGTAAAGTAGGTTAAAGAAAATCTAGAAGTTAGCGGTAAGTCATTGGTGCACTCTGCTGCGCTGACCACCATTGCATTTACTCGAGGCTTTTTTGGTGAATTCGGTCAATACATTGTATCGATTGGTCTTATGTTATTTGCATTCTCAACAGCCATTGCCTGGTCTTACTACGGCGACCGCGCAATGACATACCTGTTTGGGCCGCGTTCTGTTATGCCTTACCGCGTAATTTACGTAGCAGGTTTTGTTTGGGCGGCGTTCTCTGATACAACATTGGTATGGGCCTTGTCTGCTGTTGCCATTGTGGTAATGACACTTCCTAACCTGTTCGGTATTGTATTGCTGTGCAAAGAAATGAAAGAAACAGTAAACGACTATTGGAGTCGACATAAAAAATAGTCAAACTTTCACTAAGGGCAACGACAACGTAGCGTAGCCCATTAATAAATGCGTGTTTCAGCCTTTTTTGTAAAAGTGCTAGGCACGCATTTTTTGTTTTCTAAAGACGGCAATCGACTTCATTGTTGACATAATCTTAAGTATGATAGCCGTCCGCGTTTAAACGAGAAGACGAAAAGCGGTTTCTCGTTTCTCATTCGCACCTACTAAACAGGAGCAACGTATGGCATTAGTTGACTGTCCTTCGTGTAATAAGAAAACGTCTGATAAGGCGAAAACTTGTCCCCATTGCGGCTTTAAGATTGGCGACGCTACCTCTGAAGATATTGAGCGCAAACAAAGCTTACAAAAATTTCAGAAATTACAGAGTATTCAAAATCAATCATTGCTTGCTATGCTGATCTTTGTAGCCAGTTTTGGCTTTATGTACTGGGGCGGAACGCGTCCTGGTGATTTGCAACACAATTTAGCAATTTTGGGTGCGGTAGTGGGCTTTGTATGGTACCTCATTAACCGCGCGCGTATTGTTTACATTAAGCGTTTTCCTAAATGAATATAGATGCATTATTGGCCAGCATGACGCCAGAGATATACGAGCGTCTGCGCAGTGCTGTTGAAACAGGAAAGTGGCCAGACGGTACGCCACTTAATGAAGAGCAAAAGGCGAGCAGTATGCAAGCCGTTATGCTTTATCAATCAAAAATTGAAAAGTCTTCTGAACATATGACTATTGGCGAAAGCGGTGAAATTGTTCACAAGAGTAAATCAGAATTCAAGCGTTCTCTTAATGAACCTCAAGACGATAAAAATACTATAGCGCGGTTTAAACAGGATGATATTTAGTCGACTATTTGCGCCTTCGCACGCAAGTCCAAAGCCTGAGAAAAGGATGCAGGCTATCGAAAACCTTTCACCAGAAAAGGCCTCTGATAAAACGATTCTTCACGAGTTGGCATTCAACGACGACAATGATGATGTGAGTTTGGCGGCACTAGAAAAGCTCAACGTATTTGCGCTGTGGCTAAAAATGACGCAAATCGCAAAGTCACCTAGAGTTAAACGCGTGTGTGAGAAAAAGGTGAGTGAAGCTGTACACGGACAAAGCGATATTGCACTGACTCGTCAGGAAAAAGCCGCGTTTCTAACCGAGTCGGCAAATAACGAACAAGTGACGCAAATCGTTCAAAAGGATCCGAGTTTATTGGGTGACGATAACCTTGCCCGTGCGCTTATAGAAAAAGTTGATAAGGCGTCCTTTACGCAGTTTGTTTTCTTAAATGGCGCGAGTGAAGCACTTCGCGCTAACATGGTAAATGAGCAATCTGATATAGCTTCGCTTCAAAAACTTGCCAAAAAAGTCAGTGAACCAGCGTTATTGGCCCATATTGATGCGCGTATAGAGGCCATCAAACTCGCTGAGCAGAAACCTGTTGAGTTAAGAAAGCAACTCACGTTAAGTCTTTCTAAGTATCAAGCTCTGCTCGATAAAACCGATGTAGAGTTAGTCATACAGCGACAAGATGAGCTTGAAAGCGAATTGGCTGGCCTCTTTAGCCAGGCAGATATATTAAATGAAGATGAACGTGCAGCGCTTGAAGAGAAGCAAGCTCGTATTGCTGAGCAGGTGGCGCGATATTTAGCACGGATCCGTCCAGCTTGGGAGGCAGAGCAACAAGCTCAGTCTCTGGCCAACACTAAGGCACTCGCACAGCAGCAAGTAGAACATGCAACTCAACAGGTCGATTGGTTGTTTGGCGAACGTTTGTGCGATGCCACTCTTGCCGATGTAGCTACGGTGAACGAGAGTGTGCGAGGGTTAGAAGCGACGATCGAACAACTTGTTCGACAAATAACACAAGATTCTGAGGCCTCTTATCTACAGCGCCTCAATACGACGGTTAAAAATCTCAATGCAAAACTTGATGATTTTTCAATGCAGCAACAGTACGGCCAAAAGTTGCTGGTAAGGTTGCAAAACCTTGAATCCTTGGCTGAGAGTATAGCGGCCAGCAAAGACGATGTTGCTACGTCTATGTTAGATGAGTTCGCAGATGTCAAGCGTGCGTATATCGAAGCCAAAGACGCGTTGATTCAACTGCCACAAACTTTCGGCTCTCGCTATGCCAACGCTACCAAGCAGGTAAGTGCGATTACCAAAGCGGCGAAGGCCGAACGAGCTGGTGCGATAAAAGCAGTTAAAAAACAACTTACTTTAATTGATAACCTCATCGCTCAAGGGAAATTTCGCGCAGCCATCGTCAAGTTTAATAAGGTGAAGGATAGCTTTGTAGCACTTCCAGATAATGAAAAGTCATCTTTAACCAAACGCTTTGAAAAAACACAGGACGATGTATCTCGTCTTGCTGGTTGGCAAGACTACTTGGCTGCGCCAAGAAAGCCCGCGTTAGTTGAGGAGGCGGAACAGCTAGCAGCAACGCAGGTTGATAATATCAAAGCCAGAAGTGACGCGATTAAGTACCTTAGGAAGCAGTGGCTATCGCTTACGACAATGGGCGATGATGCTGGAGAGAAAGACTCTCTTCAAAGCGCATTTGATGAGGCTCTTGAGCGTGCATTCGAACCATGTAGAGCGCATTATGCTGAACTTGACGCAAAACGCACCGCTGCTTTGGAAACTCGCCAATCAATAATTGCGAATGTTAAGGCGCTTGATAGTGATATGCCGACTGGTGAGCTGGCTAAAGCCTACGACAAGCTAGCCAAGCAGTGGCATGCTGCGGGTCAAGTTGAGCGCAGCAATTATGAAGTGCTAAAGCAAGAATGGAAATCAGCATCCTCTGAATTGGTAGCGAAAATCAACCAATGGCAGCAAGAAAATCAAATACAAAAACGCAAGCTTGTTGATGATGTAAAGGCACTATCAGGGGCTGAAGACGTCGCAGAAGCCGCCTCACAAGCCCAAGCGCTTCAAGCACAATGGAAGCAAATTGGGCATGCAGGTAAGCGTGAAGAAAGCCGTTTATGGGCTGAATTCAAAAGTGCGAACGACACCGTTTTCGGGCGCTTAAAAGCAGAGCGTAAATCGCAAAATCATGCGTTTAACGCTCAAGTCGAGAATTTAATGGCGTCTTTACAAGGTTTGGATACAAACCTACCTGACAGTGCGTTCAAAGACGCGATCCAACCAATCAAAGAAGCGTTGCAATCGTTACCCAACGCACACCGTGCTAAAATTGAACGGAAAGTGACTGAGCTTGAACAACGACAAGAGGCGCAAGCTCGTGATGCAATGTTAGCATCACAGAGGGAGCGTGTTGATGCGTTGAATGCCTTGCTTAGTAATGCGTCGGAGCAAGATGATGAATCTTTGGAAACGCTGAAAGCAAAAGTGGGGAAGCGATGGACGTCATTGCTTGAACAAGCAGGCGATGAGACATCTTCTCATGTTCACCACGATCGTCAGTGGCTTACTGTAGCGCTGGAAGTGGCGACAGACATGCCTAGCCCGCAAAGCGATGCTTCTATTCGCTCTAGTGTGCAGCTACAAATTATGACTGCGAAACTCGAGCAAGGGGAAGCGCCAGACGCGTCGGCACTACTGTCAGATTGGATCCTTGTCGGGCCTATCGAAAAAGCTGAAAAGGCATTGGTTTCGCGCGTAACCAATGTACTTGCTTCTCACCCTGAGGTCGTTGCTTAAATGGAGAATAGTATCGAGTATCTATTCGAAAGTGAGATGACGGCCTATCGGTTTTTGAACACGGTGAAGCACATTGATGCTGAGGGTTTGAAAGTTAAATTTGGTAGAAGTGACCATCACGTTAGCGTGAGGTATCGATATGTCGTTGGTGAGTTTGATTCAACGCTCTCTACGTTAGATGATATTGCCCGAGAATTGGGTGGGGAAGAAGTGTAGCGAATTTGTTTATTCGTAAATAAAAAAGCCAGACGTAATGTCTGGCTTTTTTCACATTGATTGCCTAACAATCTTTGTCTTCAGCATCGACGCCTTCTTTCACATCTTCGCACGCGTCTTCTACTGCATTACCTGCATCGGTAACCATCTCGTCTAGCTCTTCGCCTGCGTCTTCAGCTTCGCCATCGCCACATGCGGCTAGTGAAAGTGCAAATGCTGAAGCGACAAGTACTTTTGATAAATTTTTAAATGAAAACATATCCTTTCTCCTTTTCCTAAAATGGGTGCTTATCTATGCTCTAGGTGCTTTACCACGAAGTGCATTAGCGATAAGTGAAATAACCAGTAGCGCTATGAATACAAAAAACAGAAACTGCGCTATACCTGTAGCGGCACCTGCGATGCCTCCAAAACCAAAAACTGCTGCAATAATGGCGATGATAAAAAATGTAATTGCCCAACCTAACATAGCTAAATCCTCTTATTGCTTCCTTAATGTCACAATGAGTCATGCGAGTGCTGTGCCTGTTTTTTTAAGTGTTTGATTTGTATTGTTTAAATGTATTTTTGTTATAGTTTTGGCTGAGCTGTTTAGGTATGGATAATTTCTGCTTTACAGGTTTTTTTGCACTTTTTACACAGGTCACTTACCTTAGAAGTAATAAACAACGACAAATAATGGAACGCGCTATGGCAAATACACATTCAGCTTTCATTGGCCTCATGCAGCGAGCAAGAAACGTTAAGCGCTGGCCCCTGATGGCACAATTTCAAGAAGAGATGCTTTCTACACATATTTACGAAGCATCAGTCGTGGCGCATATGTTGGGTGCCATTGCTTGTGATGTCTTTGGCGAAAACATTAACCCTGACCGGGTTGCGGCAATGGCAATTTTTCACGAGGGAAGTGAGATAGCGGGTATGAGTGATATACCCAGTCCAGTTAAGTATCACGATCCTGAGACCACTGCTGCTATTAAAAAACTTGAGCGCCGCTTTGAAGCGATGCTCATTAAAACGCTTCCAGAAGCATTGCAGGCACGATACACACCACTTATCGAGCAAGATAAGGAAGATGAACATGTCACACTGGCAAAAGCGGCAGATGTGCTTTGTGCCTATCTAAAATGTGACTATGAGTTGGCAAAATCTAACTGTGAGTTCTCAAATGCGATGCAAGAAATGGAGATTCAGCTTAAGGGCTATCGCTCGCGGCTAAAAGCCGTCGATTATTTTTGTCAAATTTTCCTTGAGGATGCTAAGGGTACGCTTGATGAACAAACCAAAGATCTCGAATGGATAGAGCGAGCGAATACACTACATTTAGATAACAGCTAATAGAAACGCCAGCTTAATGCCAATAGCAAGCTGGCGTGTTTGATGCGGGAGTTTACCAGCTACCGAAGAAAGCGATAGACAGGTTATGGTTTACCTGGGCTTGTGCGCTGTTACCGGGTGGGTTTATGTAATTATTCATGTATCCCATTTCAACGCGCCATTGGTTGCTAAGTTGATAAGCGGGTCCTACGTATAGACGATTTTGGTCAAACCCTCTACGCTGCCCCCAGTCTGCGTCGTTGAGCGCGATAAACAACTCATCCCATACCACTAACGACCACTGATCAGTTAAGGGCATTGACCAGCGAACGAATTGTCTAATTCGATGCCCGGTGTCGTCGCCTTCATCGCGTCTAAAGCGTTGCTCTAGACGGGTTCTTGCGACTACGTTGCCACCCATAAAATTCGCAAGGGAATAGGTTGCCTGTTGCCACAGTCGGTCTTCTTCTATCGTTTGTTCGTTTGTATCAATGGTGACTCTTGCCACGCCAAGCCATAGCGTTAGGTCTTCGTTCATACGATAGCCAACACCCGGTCTAAAGATAGAAACGCCAAGCTGTGACGCATCCTCTTTAAATCGCATATGTCCATCAAACCAGTACTGCCAATCGCCTCGTTCATTAGCATCGCCTATAAGCGTTATTGCATTCCACGACTGTATGTCGTTTGTTGTTGCCAATGTAAGTGTGCTGAACTGAAGCAATAAAGTTAGCGCGAGTGCGCGGATTGCTGCACAGGGTTTAATGTCCATAATAATCTCAACGTGTGGATGGTGTGTTTTTTGGTGTTTTGAAAGAGGAGTAAAGCCAGATATTGGCTTTACTCCTTTATTGCTTAGTTAGAAGTGGGGTTGTAAGGAAGTGATGACTGGTGAGCGACAATTCGCAAATCACCATCGCTATCTTTGACATAAGCAAAGGTGTACTCAACTTTTGTCTCGCCGCCTGACGTATCAGTAAAGAAGTAGTTACCCATCGCGACTGCCATACGACAACTATTATTAATAATACCCACGTTGTCGAATTTAACGTTAGTGTAGGGTTTTATAGCAAAACCCTTGTCTTCGGCATATGCGTCGTTGCCGCCCACGAAATAAGACAACGCTGCGTCAAAACTGGAACGAAACTGATCGTTAGTTGCTAACGTAGGCTTAAACAGAACACTGCTCAAGTCATAGCCATACATATCTTGAATAAAGTCGGCAGCCTCTGCTGAGTAATCACCTTTGTTAGTGAACACTGAGCCTATGCGAACTATGCCATTACCCCACATCTTTTGAGCGTTAACTACTTCTCGCTCAGTTATGCACTCGTCAGAATACAAAAGGGTATTGTCGAGGGCTTTGGCTTGTAATGAAGTCGCGCTACTTGCCGTGGCGTTAGACATTTGTGGTTTTGCAACAGCGCTACAGCCAGTTGTCACAAGCGCAGCAGTTAGAACTAGAGTAATCTTTGAGATAGATGTTGATAATGCTTTCATCGCTGGACTCCTTAAGTCTGCAAAATAAAACGTAGTTTTAGTTCACTGCACAATGGTTTCATTGTTTGGCAGTGCATAGTGATAAGCATATATAGAAAGGATGACATGAACTTTTGCGCAACATTAAAAAGGCATTAACGGCATGTTAATACATGCTGATGTTTCTTTAATGTATTGGAATCATTATGAAAAAGACGCGCCTTGATTGGCAAATGCGCCCCCTTAACGGGTAACGGCAGGTAAGGGAAGGTAACGGAAGGTAAGCGAAAGTAAGGGTAAGGGAAAGTATTGGGAGCACTCGGCTCCCTTACTCAATATCGATTATTTCTTAGGTTCAAGTGGCTTTGCCAATACCTTTGAAACGTCTAAAACATTTTTGTTTAGGCCATCGTCTGTGCGGCTCATCTTTACCGTGATAGTGAAATAAATATTGTTAATCTGTTTTTTGACGACGTCGTTTGTCGTGGCCCCTGCCATAGGTTGCGCTACTTCTTCGCAGCCTGACATAGTGCACTGTCTGTCGTTTAGCAAAATAACTGGCTTATCGTTATTGGGCGTCACTTCTCTTGCAAGTACCGGCTTTTTATCAACGTCAGTTTTCTGAACGGTAATATAGGCGTAGTTATTTTGCTGCGCAATTTCTGCTGCTCTGTGCAATGCATATTGCTGCACAATATCGGCAGGCGTTTTATCTGTGGCTTTAAAACGAACGCGATAAAGATCATCAGCTAATTTTTCACTGAAATAGCCGTAGCCTCCTTTTGCATTCGCTTCTTTATAAGGTGTAGGTGCCGCTACGGGGGTTGATGAGCATGCTGCCAACACGCCAAGCGTGCAAGCAACTGCGCTTATAACGGCCAAGCGCTTTGTGAAAGTGGAGAAATACGTTTTATAGCTCATCAGACAAATTCCTTATACTTCTTGCTGATTTTCAGTGAAATAGAGACAGCAACGCAGTGCGTCCCATCGACAGTAGCGCCTGGTGTCGCCGTGCTTTTGGGTTTGCATCAGTGGCCCCTTTGTATGCGCCTATTCCCATTATAGTAATGAGCGTTTCAGGCTTTCCCATCAATAGTGCGCATTTATGTTTTGCATGTTTTAATGCAACGTCGGCATTGTTCTTCTGCTTTATATAAGTATGCTCTTTTTCTGAAATATCGCTAATGTTTTGTTTTAAAAAAATATTCATGGTATCCATCTCTTTAAATCTATGAGTTGATCCAAACAATCTGTACTTACTCACTAACCAAAACAGCGCTTAATAAACTTCATAATACGAGTAATGCCTGCGTACTGATATGCGCTTTTCGCAAGATTTACAAAGACGAGTGTTAGCGCGATATTACCGATAAGTAGTAAGGTGCAAATGGTTAGGAAGCCTGCGCCAAAATGGAATAAAGCGCCCGCGAGCACGGCATTGATTAGTAACCAGCACACTATGGTTAGTGCGAACACTGCCAACGCCGAAAAAGCAGACACAACAAATGACTTTTTAATCAACTGTAGTTCGCCATCCAACACATCCGCAAAAGCAAAATATTGTGCCTGCCTCTGTTTGTACGCATTCTTTATAGCGTTAAACACCTCGTCGTATGATGGGTCTTCGAAAGTGTCATTGTCTTTGAAGCCCTGTTGTCCATAGGCTGCAGAATCCTTGCTTGATGCATAATGTCTTTCGCTCAGCATAAACAAAGTAGAGGCATTGGGTGGTGTGAGCTTATATGGATTTTCAGGGCTCAAGACATAGTGAGCCCTGCTAAAGTCAGGTAAAGTAACCATGAAGGGTAACCGACCTTTTATTTTTTGCGAAATAGCGCGGTAGCTAGCATGCCTGCGGCAAATGCAATCCCTGCTGTCGCTACGGGATTTTCAACAGCATAGGCGCGCACTTTTGACGCGTGCCATTTCTTTTCAGCAAGGCGCTTACGCGCGGACATATTTTCGGCGGATGACGTTGCGGTTTTACGTAAGTTTTCTTCCACAATACCAGCGCTGTCAGCTAGCTTATCTACTGAGGCGTGCAGCGATGCCTGCATAGAGTCTGTCAGCGGATGCCCTGGTGCTGTCGCACCATTTGATTTGTTGGCCTGAGACTTATTTGTAGTTTGCGTAGCCATAATATTCTCCTTAAACTTTATGGGTTCATAGTTTAGGCTGCAACGCCCGTACCAATCTCAGGTTTTTGGTAACTATATGAAAATATTGCCTTATTTTGATTTTAGGCAAGCGATGGAGTGCTAAGCTAAATGTGCTGTGGGAAACTGTCACAGGGTTTGCTGCAAAAGACTGTAAATTTTTCGCACTTAAAAGGACGTGTTGGCTGTAACGATAATGTAGCTTTTAAGTAGTGAATGCATTGCGTTAAAGGCCTGCAATGTTTGTAGGCCTAATTAAATGATAGTACGTTAGCCAAATCGTCTTTAGTGATAGGTTTAAGCAATGCATTACTAATACCTATTGAAGACATGGCGTCTTTATCGGCTTCATGCCCACTCACAATGGTGAGGCAGGCATCTGGCTGTGCGGCTTTTAAAAGTGCAGCCAAATCATAGCCATTGTAATCGGGGAGCGTTAGATCCATTAGTATGTGGCCGAACGCTTTTTCACTGGCTTGCTGTAACGCACTGGCGCCACTATTTTCTATACATGCATTAAACCCTAAATGAGTCAGAAAAAGTTGCAAAAGCTCAGCGGCGTCTTCGTCATCTTCAATCACCAGCACGTCGTTGGTGTTAGATTGGGTTTTAGCTGCGTCTAGCTCGGCGTTATCTGTTTGTAAAGATGTTTCCTTTTGTTGTTGCTCAAGTGCAGAGGAGGCCATTATCGGCATATCCGTAATGTGTTTCTCAACACTGGCGAATGTGATGGCATGGGTTGGAGAAAGGTATTGCGTCAGCAGTTTTACTAACGCAAATTTGTCAATTGGCTTGCCGATTACATCGTTAAATCCTTCGGCAATTAGCGATTCTTTTAGGCCTTTTCTGCTTGCTGCCGTTACCGCAACCACGGGCAAAGACTGTCCATGGCGCCGCAATGCGTGAAGCGCTTCAATGCCATTCATAACTGGCATATGAATATCCATTAAAACTAGATCGAACGGGGTTCCATTTTCTTCCGCTTGTAGCACTGCCTCTAGCGCCTTTACGCCATTTTCAGCAAAGCTTATATCTGCTTGTGACTGGCTGACAATATACCCTGTTAAGCGTCTTATTTCACGCAAATCATCGACAATTAGTACGCGGCCTTGTACCTGTAGATTGATGATACTGGGCTCAACCGCCGTTACTTGTCCAAGTGTTAAATCAACTCGTGGTTGAGAAGAAATGTCGCCAGGGTCGATAGTAAAAGTAAATGTACTTCCTTGTCCTAAGCGAGATTCAACGCTAATGTCGCCTCCCAGTTTGCTGACCAACTCATTACAAATAGCAAGTCCCAGCCCGGCTCCACCATGATTCGCTCTCATCACATCTTCAATTTGTTCGAAAGGTTGGAAGATATTATTGAGTTTATCGGGAGGCATACCAATACCAGTATCTGCTACAGAAAACTTCAGTGTACTCTTGCTTTTATCTGCGGATTCATCAAGAGATACAGTAAGAGTGATACTGCCCTTATCAGTAAACTTTACTGCATTTGATACAAGGTTAAGCAGTACTTGACGCAGTCTTGTCGGGTCGGTTTTTATAAACTCTGGAATACGCGTGCTGGATACAAGGTCAAGGCTAATACCCTTGTCTTTCGCATTTAAGCGCATCAATGAATGAATATCAGTGAGGAATGCGCATAAATTAACGTCTTTAACGTTGAGCTCTAGCTTCTCGGCCATAATACGCGACATGTCCAACAAGTCGTTAAGCAGGCTAAGTAAGTGCTTGCCATTAGAATGTATGATTGCCAGTTCCTGCTCAATACCTTTGTTCTTAGTATCGTCTATCAGCAGTTCTGTATAACCAAGAATAGAGGTTAGGGGCGTTCTTAATTCATGACCAAGATGAGCTAAAAACTTATCTTTCGCTTTATTTTTCTGTTCAATTTTATTGCGCTCTAAGCGCTCATTTTCTATGTCACGTCGTACTAGTGCATAACGAATGGTGCGCATAAATCGCGGGGTTTCAATTTCAGATTTTTGCAGATAATCGGCCGCACCAGCACGCATCACCATTTCATCAACCGCAGCATCAGACTGACTAGGTCAAAATAACCACAGGCAGATTTATCTGATTCGATTTCAATGTTGCCAGGACGTCGAGGGCATTTTCCGCCCCTAATAGATAGTCTAAGAGGCACAAATCGAAGGTGTGCGTATTTAATGCAGCCATTGCCTCACTGCTGTCGGTGACCCAGGTGAGCTCAAATTTTGGCGATTCAATATGAGTTAGGTAGTCCGAGGTTAACAAATAATCGTCTTCATCGTCTTCTACCAAAAGGACTCTAATGACCTCAGTCATAGGGCAACCTCGCTATTCATGTGGTAGCTCAACAAATTCAATCCAATAGCGTCCAAGTGCCCTCATTAGCTCTACAAGTCCTTCGAAGTTCATAGGTTTAGTGATATATGAGGCACAACCTAAGTCGTATCCTCTGAGCATATCTTCTTCTTCTTTCGACGTGGTTAAGATTACAACGGGGATGCTGCGCAACTTAGGATCGTTTTTAAGTTCCTGTAGTGCTTCGCGCCCATCTTTTCTTGGCATATTGAGATCAAGCAAAATAAGCGATGGGCGAGGGTATTGCTCAGCATCTTCATACTTGCCTTCATGTCGCAAGAACTCGAGTAATTCCACTCCGTCTTCAACACAAAATAAATTGTTAAGTACGCGGCTTTCTTTTAATGCGTCTACGGTGAGTAAGCGGTCATCCTCATCATCATCTGCCATGAGTATATTGATAGGTTGTGTCTGTTTACGCGTCATTTTGTTGTTCTCCGCTTGTATTTGTCGTGCCAAAGGGTTCACTGTCAATGGGCATTAAAATAGTAAATGTGGCGCCTTTACCTGAGATGCTAGTTGCCGATATTTGACCATTGTGTCTTTCTACGATACGCCTGCATACCGCAAGACCTATTCCCGTGCCCTTGTATTGGCTTCTGCCGTGTAGTCGCTGAAAAGGCGCAAAAATCTTTTCAGCAAAGGATTGATCAAACCCTATGCCGTTGTCTTTCACGTCAATCTTTATCCATTCGAACTCGTCTGACATCAAAAGGGACGCTAATTCATCGTCACTTGGTTTCGATAGGCTCACATTCACTTCAGGAGCCACATCGTTTGGTTGAAACTTCAAAGCATTTGAAATCAAATTTAAAAATAATTGCTCCAACTGAGAGCGATCGCCGCGAACAGTAGGCATATCATCTATTGTTACTGTTGCCGATTTTTCGTCTATGGCAATTTCGAGATCGCTGACAACACTGGCTAGCGCCGTGTTTAAGTCAACATCTACAAACTCTTTTCCCCTTGTAGATACGCGAGAAAATGCGAGTAAGTCCGATATAAGCATGGACATGCGCTCTGCAGCATTTAGCATTCGCGCAAGAAAATCTTGCCCACGCTCGTCGATAACATCTGCGTAGCCAGATTCAAGCCTATTTCCAAAAGCCCGAATTTTTCTTAGAGGCTCTTGCAGGTCATGTGAAGCCACAAAAGCAAAATCCTCAAGCTCTCTATTACTTCGTGCTAGTTCGTCAGAATACATGCTGAGTTCTTGCGTTCGCGCTTCTATGCGTGACTCAAGCGCTTCATTGATCGATTCCAAATCTGCTTGATATTTTTCATGCTCGCGAGAGTTGATTTTAAGTAATATAAAAACCGCGATAATGAGCAATACACTTGTCGCTGAGGATATAATTAACGTGTTCACCGAGTCGCGTCGTAGCTCCATGAGGTTGGCAAGATGCGTTCCCTGCATATCCCTTTCAGATTCGTCGATTTCTCTGAACAAACTTTCAAACTGTTCATAAAGTTCAAACCCTTTATCGCTGTTAACCAGCGCTAAAGCATCGTCCCGTCGGCCTGCTTTTGTCAGCTCTACTGCTTCTATAACTTTATTAATTTTTAGTTTGGTCAGCGTTAGCAACGCACTAATATGTTTGGATTGTTCTTTTATATCCGATGAAAAAGCGCTTACCTCAACTTCATCCATGAACTCATTCACAACACTGAGCGTTTCGGTGTAATCGGACAGATAGTTGGTGTTGTTAGTTAGCAAGAAACCACGTTGACCAGATTCAACACGAAGCACTGCGACATGTAACCGATTAACCGCATTTATCACGCGGTTAGTGGTAAACAACCGAGCCTCAAGAGAGGACAAGTCGTTAAGTGTACTCACTACATAAAAAGCGTTTGCCGTCATAATAACAATGACGGTGACGACAATGACTATCCAACTGTATATCGATGACAATAGTCGGTTAATCATTCTTGTCGCTCGCTACACTTTGGCCCATTGATGTCGTCAATTCAGCCAGCTTAAGACTACAATCTTTTGCACTGCTGATTATTTTATCAAGCGCCGCGGCAGCCTTGTCAGGAGACACTTCGCCATTGATAGCCATCTTTACCAGTTCCGCTTGCATAGAGATTCTGTTAAGGGGTTTACGTGCATCGTGCACGAACACGCTCAGTTTAGAGAACTCTTCATCAGTCATAACCACTACCTCTTTAGTGCTTAATTAGTCTTCTTTGCTCAAGTCGCCATAAGCGTGAAGTCTGTTGTATAGGGTTTTGGTGCTAATCCCAAGCATTTCGGCCGCAAGGGTTTTATTACCATTAACTTTTTCGAGCGTGGCGTAGATGAGTTCTTTTTCTACGTCTTCAATGGTTCGTCCTGCTTGTAATGCTGGAGTTGTACTTTGCTTTTGTGCAAACGGTGACTCAATTGTTTTAGGTAACTCGATATCGCTTTTTTCTGGGTCGCTCATGATGGCGGCGCGATGCACAAAGTGACGAAGCTCTCGAACATTGCCTGGCCAATCATAAGCCTGCAGCGTGTCGAGTTGGCTTTCTTCCCATTTAAAGTTAGCGTCATTATCTTTGTTAAATTCTTCAATAAAGGTTTTGGCTAATAACGGGATATCCTGTTTGCGCTCTCGCAATGGGGGAATGGTGATAGGGAATACAGCAAGGCGAAAATAGATGTCTTCGCGCAACACTTTGCTTTGCGCAATTTCTTCCATTGTTCTGTTTGTTGCAGAAACCACGCGGCAGTTAACGGGGATGGTTTTCGTTCCACCCACACGAATAACAACTTTATTTTCTAACACGCGAAGCAGGTTGGGCTGCATATCAATGGGCATTTCTGTTATTTCATCAAGAAATAGCGTACCCCCTTCAGCCTGTTCGAAAACGCCTTCTTTTTTGCCAACCGCACCAGTAAATGCGCCTTTTTCATGTCCAAATAGCTCACTGCCGATGAGTTCTTTAGAGAAGGCACCACAGTTTGTGGCAATGTACGGACCTTCACTTTGCGACGCTTTGTGAATGGCTGCTGCCACCACTTCTTTACCCACTCCGCTTTCGCCTAAAAGCATGACGTTTGCGCTAGTTTTACTTACGCGTGAAATCAATTTATACAAGTCTTTCATGACTGGCGACTCGCCAATTAGAAGGTCGAAGTGCTTTTCAATCTTTTCTTCTTTCGGCTCTGAGGCCTTTGGCTTTTGCGATAATACTGCTTCGATTTCTTCTCGTTGAATAGGCTTTACAAGGTAGTCTATGTTCGGCCCACACAGCCCCTTGATGACACCTTTTACCGATGGGTGACCTGTGATAAGCGTGACGCGTGGTCGCTTAGGTAGCGCATCTAGCTCATTGAATAAGTGTGCGCCACTCCCGTCAGGCAGCATGAAGTCTAGTAGTATATGGTCGAAGGTTTCTTTTTCTAACCAGCTACGTGCTTCTTCTAACGTAGCTGCAGTGAGTACTTCGTGCCCTAGAAATTCAATTATGGTACAGGCAACTTCTGTGAATTCTGAGTCGTCATCGACAAGTAATACGGTAAGCACGCGGGTGTCCCTCTCATTTTCTCTATAGTTTTAAATAATAGAGCAATATCAATACATTATTTTAATCATACGCTAACTTATTGTGCATGTTAACGCGCCTTGAGCTGTTTAACTGGTTTCACTGAATGGCGTTCAGTCACAACGAAACGAGCAAAATTTTCATAAGCTTGCGGCGTTTTTGCATAGTATGCATGGGTTATCCTTGGGGATTGCAAAAAGTATTCCGATATCAAAAAAGAGCGTTCAGTTATTTGAATGGCATATTATTCGCACATTTTTCACTCAATACGTAGGTTTTCAGCCGTCGTCCGCGCGCGCAAACTTCAGATTCTTGTGCGCTAGGCAAACGTGTTTTTGTGTGAATGTCCCCTTGCAAATGCAGTAGATAGGAGAGGGGCATTGTTATCAAAGGATGGAAGAATGTGGAACAAAAAGCCCGTTAGATCAATGACTCTGTACGAGATGCTGGCGAAGATGCAGCCTCGTCGTCAACAAGATGTATTTGCGTTCAGTGACTTTTGGGATGTAATGGAAAAGCGGGGGTTCGGTCCAATGCTTGCGTTTCCCTCATTTTTGGCATGCACGCCCATCGGAGCGGTTCCTGGCGTACCATCTTTGGCGGGTGCGACAATTTTACTCATTGCTTTGCAAATATTACTCGGTCGTCGCCATCCGTGGTTACCTCAAAAAATAATGTCTATTGAATGTGAAGCAGATCAGCTTAGAAGCGTGGTAGAAAAAGCAAAACCTTACGCAACGCGTATCGATCGCTTTCTCGTTCCACGTTGTTTCTTTATGCGACATACGCTTTTTAGATCGCTAATAGCGTTATGTTGTATTGGGTGTGGCCTTATCATGGTGCCACTAGAGCTTATCCCTTTCATGGGATTCATACCTGCGTTGGCGGTATTTATTATGGCCATCGGTATGGCAGCTGATGACGGCGCAGTTGCGCTAATTGGAGTAAGTATTTCAGCTTTCGGTTTTACGTTAGGGTTTAGGCAGTTATTAACAGTGGCAGCATAAACCGGTTCTGATTATTCACTTACCATACCGGAAGAGGGTAAACTCATCGTTTGATAGCGCAACTCGCCCATAAAAGCTCTGGCCGCTGCAGTCCAAGCGTATCACCGTCTTCAAATGATAAATACAGCAACGCTTTACGCAAAGCCGCACCGTTGTCGATTGGTAGCGGGATTAATGTACCGTTATCAAGCTCTTCTTGAATAATTGCTATTGGTAACCAGGCGAAGCCCAAGCCTTGCGCAATAATATCCAGCGATGTTCGAACATGTCCTACCGTCCAGCGCTGTTCGGCACCTAACCAGCCCACGTCTGCTTTGCGCTCGGCAGAGGAATCGCGAACAACGATTTGGCGGTGCGTTTTAAGGTCTTCAAGGGTCAAGGTTCGATTTAATTGATGTAGAGGATGATCGGCATGGGCGACTGCTACAAATGCGATTTCGCACAAGTCTTCGCTGAAGCCATTGGGAAAGACAAAAGGAGAGATACCTAAATCGACTTTGCCTTCACTGAGAAGCGCATTTGCGCCACTTAGTACAGTCTCTTCTATTTCAATCCTTAGCAGTGGGAACTCAGCTGAAACTTTTGCCAAAACATTGTACAAGAGATCAGATGGAAAGATGATGTCTACGGCAATACGAAGTGTGGTTTCTGTACCCGTCTGCAAACTCGTTGCAACAGCCTCAAGCTTATGTGCCTCATTGAGGAGAAACGAAGCGCGTCGATACATAAGTTCACCTTGCGGTGACAATTTAACCTTACGTCCCTCATTTTCAAACAGTACTACACCAATGGCATTTTCAAGCTTTTGAACGGCGTGATGAACACTTGATTGGCTTTTGTGTACTTCGATGGCTGCTTGGTTAAACCCGCCAGCGTCAACGACGGCTTTGAACATTCGCCATTGCTCTAATGTCGATTTGAGCATCTGAATTTTGTTCCTTTGGGACTTTTTACGCAGTTATAGCATAGTCTTGTGAATTGACACTAGCACGGGGAGCAATCACTACGCTGTGGCTTGATTAATATCTGTAATCGAACACGTAATGACGCTGACATTTTCATAACCAATATTAATTAACTGCTCAGCAGCAAGTTTTGCTCGCATTCCCGAGGCGCAGTGAAGATAAATAGGGGTTGCTGCTTCTTTTACTTGTTCTAGCATTTTCATTTCAAGCACGCCTCTTGGTATGTTTACAGCACCGTTGATTAAGCTGATTGGCGACTTCAGAAGGCTCTCTCACATCAACTAGCATACCCTTATTGAGTGTTATCTCTTCTGCAGCTTGCTTGGCTGTTATGGTTCGAAGTTCGTAATCGATATTATCAATACGTGTTTTTAAGTCGATAAGCATGCTATTTCCTTTGGTTCTAAAATCATATAAGTTTAGCCTAATGTATATTTGTGTCGCATTGAAAACAATATAAGCTATGTCTTTTCGTCGCATTTATTGGCAATTCAGCAGAAAGCCTTATACTTTAGTATAGTATCAGCTTACCTTGAGTAAGGTTAACACAAACTGAGAGTGGTTATGTCAGAGGAAATGATAGTTGGTTCAGATGATATGATGGAGCATGCATCAGAGGCTGAAATTTTTTTGAAGCAGTTTGCCAACAAGACACGCTTGATGGTGCTTTGTTCATTACTTAAACAAGAAAAGTCCGTGAGTGAATTGCTAGAAGTTGTCAGTGTTTCCCAACCAGTGATTTCACAGCATTTAGCGTTATTGCGCGAATCGAAGATGGTCGCAACAAGACGAGATGGTCAAACCATCTACTATCGCCTTGCCGATGAGAGGGTGAAGCGCCTTATTGCACTAATGTACGAATTCTTTTGCGAGTAATAAGGCGAGTATTTTTTACGTGCTAGCTAGCGTTTTTAATATCTTTGCATAGTGCTTCGATATATCCAGATTCTGATAATTTATCTTGGTCAATCTCCGGCCGTTTCATTAATGCTTCTTGCGTTAGCGAAACGGTAACGTGATGTGCTGCCCAATCAATATTAGTGATGTCTGATGGAAGAAGCGCAAGATGCTTACCGCCGGGTAACCAGTTATTGGTATCGACGACAATAGCGACAATCTCCCAACTGTTATTATCAATAATAAAGTTGCTGATGTGGCCCACATTATCCGTTTGTGTCGCAACTTCATAGCCCGTCACTTCGCCGCATGCTCTCAAGTGATTTTCTTTGTTTTCAATGGCTGTCGAGTCATCTTTCTCTTGACGTTGTAATTCAACCAGTTCATTGGGGTGCGCAAATTCTCCCCACGAACCTGGTCCAATCCAGTAATAACCATAGCCGAAATATTTAAAGAGATTTTCTTCATATTCACGAGAGACGGGTTTGTGTTCATCTATTGATGGGCTGTTTTTCAAGGTCTCGACGGTCATATCAATATGTATCGAACCGCCATCTGTGTCTAAGTTCACCACTGAGATGGGTGAAATAACTACCTTGCGACTTAACGGCAGCCAAGTATTGGTATCGGCAACAAGGTAGCGAACGGTATAGGTTTCGTCGTCAAAGAGTATGTCCCGTATTCCTCCGACTTTGTCATCGGTCGCATGAATTGCAAAATGGGTAAGCTGTTTTGAACTAATAATCATCTTGACGGCCTCCTTTACGTGCCTGTGTGGCATAAATCCAGCGCTCGACATTGGCGCGATTCAACATAGCTAGCGTCACACAACTTAAGTGTAGACATTCCTTACTGTTTCTCAATTTTGTTCTTGTGCTGTGTCCATCAAGATCAATTTAGGCAAAAAAAAGCCCACTTCATTTTCACGAGTGGGCTTTTTGTTAATGGCAATTAGTATGTTGGACTACGCCACATCAAATTCTTCGTCAGTATAGTCATCATCATAGTCAGACTGGTTGCTAGCACTACTGTGTAATGTGTAGAAATGCTTTTTACCTCGCGCCAAGCGAACGTATTTTACCCACGCTTTCTCAACACTGTTTTCTGCTTGTGCTTTACCGCTTATGAAGTCTACGAAATGACGTTCGTCTTCACTTTCAGGGCTTAGTTCTCCACTTTCAAGGCCCAATAATGTTTTTCCATAACGAGTAAGTAAATCGGCTTCAGTGATACTGAAGTCGCCAGACTTACGAAAGCCATAAGGAAACTTCTGGCGATCGATAAATGGTTTTACTGAGAGTCGAATAGCTAGACTTTTCATGATGTACCCAACGTTGTTTTATGTTCAGCGCACTTTTAAGTGAAAATGAGCAGAAGATAAAACAAAAGATTTTTCTCTTATCAATAAAAAAAATTGAACAATATCAAAGCTCCAAAAAAGGAAAGGCCAGAATTCATAGAGCCCCCGATTTTACTGATATTCATCGTAGTAACTACATCTGCTGTACTGAATTTCTTCACCAATAAAAATTTCTTATCGCTACGATGATTAAAATTCGTTTTTCATTTTTGTGGTTCGGTCAATAATTAAAAGGTGTCAACAACCCTAACAATTAGAGAAATCAATGAGTAAAGACTATCGTTACCAGCGTGAAGAATGGGACTCGGTAGAAGAGGATGACTTTCACGCGAAAAAGTCGAATGGCAAGCGTCAAAGTAATGTTAAGGCAAAGCAAAAAAGAGCTTTGCAACGCCGTGACAAGCAACGTCGTCTGCACCAAGAAGAGTACTAAATAAGCGACTTGGTGAATTTTTGATTAAGCGTACCGTTTACGACGGTGCGCTTCTGTGCTTTTGTGTTTACTTACCGTATTATCTGTGTCAATTTTAACGTTACGTTAATTCGGTTTTTATATAAGCATGGATATACGCTTTCTTACCACCTTTATAGAGGTGGCCAAAACACGTCATTTCGGAAAAGCTGCGGAAAATCTTTATTTAACTCAGTCCGCGGTGAGTGCAAGAATAAAATTACTCGAAGAGTATTTCCACACGACACTGTTTATTCGCCAACGAAATAGCATTCAGCTAACGCAGTCGGGCGAAAAACTATTGCCTTATGCTAGACAGCTTTGCTCAACGCTTAATGAAGCGAAACAAGAGCTGCAAATCCAGTCATCTGAATATGTTGTTTGTGGCGCGACACAGTTAGCGAGCGAGTTGCTGTTACCCCAAATGTTAAGCCATCTTCATAATGGTTTTCCTGACTGGTCGGTGAAAGCGGAAGTGTTGACATTAGACTCGTTGTCGCGTCAACTTCACGAGCGAGTCACTGATATTGCGTTCTCCACAGAGCCGCTAAAATCAGAAGAGGTGAACAGCGAGATAATGCTTGAAAAAAAATTGGCGTTATATCGCGTGGGAGAAGCTTCAGAGACGGTTGATTCGGCTGATTTTGTTGCCATAGATTGGGGGGCAAAAGCGCGAGATTGGTTGCTAACGACATACCCTCAGCTGCGGGATGCAAAACTGAGAACCAACTCGCTCAATCTTGCTATTAATAATCTAGTTAGTGAGGGCGGAATAGCGGTTCTTCCTGTAGGCGTTGAAGCGCAATTCCCCGAGCATGCCAAAGTGACCATGCTGGCATCTTTGGACAGTATTTCATTTAATGTTTACGTGCATACAATGAAACAAGTAAGGCGGGTCGGACTGTCTGAAATTATTGACAGTGTCACGAAACAATAAGCCAACACCACGTAAGCCTAATAACCAAAATTTATAGGAATTGTATGTCTCAAATGCACCCTTTGTTAGACAAAAACGCTTTTGAACGTTTAGAAGTGAGTTTAGCGACAATCAAGAAAACACAGCAATTGTTTATCCTCAAGGATGAGCATGGTTGTGTAATGTTAACCACTGATGAAGAAGATGGTGTTCCTGTATGGCCTGACGCTGAATTGGCGCTTCTGTGGGCGACCGATGATTGGTCGCACTGTGAGGCTATGTCACTATCAAGCGAAGAGTTTCTCACTAAGTGGGTACCAGGTATGACGCAAGATGAGCTTATGGTTATTGTTTGCCCTGTTCCTGCCGAGGAAGGAGAGGTTATTACTCCAGAAGAATTTGCTGATTACTTGTAGTGTGATCCTGATTGTAATTGTACCGTTTACAACGTTATGAAAAGCAATTGCGATAGGCCAAAAATGGCGCTTCTTAACAGCTATTGCTGCAAAAGCTAAAAACGCGTAAATGATGGGGTAGGGTAAACTTGTTGTATCCAGGTGTTGATGATTTATGGTTTGTTCCTCTTGGCGGAACAGGCGAGATTGGAATGAATCTCAATTTGTACGGACACAATGGCAGCTGGCTTATGGTTGATTGCGGCGTATCATTTGATGAGCCGCTGAAAGCACCTTACCTAGACGAGGGGACCAATACCACTTCTGCTAGCCATCAACATGTGCATAGGGTTGTGGCACCGGACCCTTCATTTATTGCTAATCAGAAAGAGGCACTTGCAGGCATAGTCATTACGCATGCTCACGAAGACCACGTAGGGGCAATTCCATACCTGTGGCAACGCTTTCAAAAGCCTATTTATACGACCCCATTCACTGCAGAAGTGCTAAGACGAAAATTGGCAAGAAGCAAGCTTGCCAACAAAGTGCCTATAATAGAAGTACACGCTGATGAAACGCATCACATAGGACCATTTTCAGTGACGTGGTTAGCTATTACTCATTCCCTACCAGAACCTTTTGCCCTTAAAATTGATACGCCCGTTGGTAAAGTATTGCACACTGCAGATTGGAAAATCGATGCCAATCCGATCACAGGCTTGCCTTTTGATGCAGCGCTATATAAAAAACTTGGCGATGAACAAATTCTGGCGTTAGTCGGAGATTCTACTAACGCTCCTAAACCCGGTTTCTCTGTTTCTGAACGCAGTTGTTATGATGGTTTGCTTAGCACAATTACCCCTCTGAGTGGTCGGGTTGTGGTGGGGTGTTTTGGTAGCAACATTGCGCGACTTATTTCACTTGCCCGCATCGCTAAAAAAACAGGACGCCACCTTGCACTATATGGGCGTGCACTCATCAATATGTATGGCATAGCAAAACAACAGGGGATCTGGCCTGATTCGCTAACATTGGCTGACCCTCAACATTTGGGTTATCTTCCCGCGCATGAAGTGCTTGCGGTAGCAACGGGTAGCCAGGGGGAAAAAAATGCCGCACTGTCGCGCATGGCTAAAGACGCACATCCTCACTTGCAACTTGAAAAAGGTGATACGGTTATTTTTTCGTCTATTGTCATTCCAGGTAATGAAGAAACGGTAGGGCGATTGACCAAATCATTAGACGCAAAAGGCGTTAAGGTCATTCATAGTGCAGACAGCACACTACCTATACATGCCAGTGGTCACCCCTGTGCAGAAGAACTTAAATTGATGTACCACTGGGTTAAACCTAAAATTGCAATTCCCGTTCACGGTGAAGAAGAGCATTTAAAAGTACATGCAGAGATTGCACGTGAATGCGGAATAACGAAACATTACGTGGGCCGAAATGGTGATCTATATCGCCTATCTCCACAACCAAGTATTCGCAGGCAAGTCGTCGCTACTGGTAGAATACCCATAGAACAAGACTAATCGTTGAGTTAACGATTTGCGCTCTTTGCTTAGGTAATACGTTTTCACAATAAGCACATAAAATCATAGAGTTAAATAAAAAGCGTGTGGTCATTAGTGGAGCAATTTCTTTGCTGCCCATGTTAAAAACATTCTGTTACACTTGAGCGCATAATAAAAAATTTAACAGTAACGACCTTTGGTATGAGCCGCTTTACCCTCCTGATTTTCTTACTTTTCTTTGCCTTTCTAACGGCTGAAGCCTCACCGCGTCTGTCAAACCCAGTGTTCCAGTCTCTTTCAACTAAGAACGGTTTACCACAAGACGTTGTGAATGACATCGTTGTGGACGAAGAAGGGTTTGTTTGGATAGCGACTGAGGGAGGTGCGGTACGGTGGGATGGCGTCAATACTCGTCGTATCACAGGCCCTAACAATACGCTTGTTGACTCTTCAATCTACAAACTAACGCTTCAAGAAAACAAAGCGCTTTGGTTTAGTGTATATGGACAAGGTGTCTTTTACCTCGATTTGTCTACACAAGAGGTTATTCAGATTGAACCAAAACCTTATCACGAGCTTGAGG
This sequence comes from Alteromonas gracilis, assembly GCF_036870955.2. Classification (GTDB taxonomy): domain Bacteria; phylum Pseudomonadota; class Gammaproteobacteria; order Enterobacterales; family Alteromonadaceae; genus Alteromonas; species Alteromonas gracilis_A. The sequence continues at coordinate 2,620,538 of NZ_CP145482.2, read as the reverse complement.
ATTTCATTCAGCATGCCGAGTTCTTTCATTGGCAAGACGAGAGCAATTTGATTATTGCACTTGGCGAAGAAGTACAGCGTTTTAATACACAAACAAATACGCTTGAAACCATCGCAACGTTAAGCAAGACAGAGATCGAAAACTTTCACAGTATTAGAGCAGCGATAACGGTAAATAATTACCTGTTAGTGGCTACCACAACTGGGTTATTTGCTAACGACTTGAACGATAAAGATCTATCCTTGACGCCAGTTGAATACCTCAATGGTATTGAAACAAACTTAGACAATGCCAATGCGAAGTTTTTGATGCTCGATAACAGTGACAGAGTTTGGCTATCTACCGTTGAAAACGTATTTGTCGCTGATAAAAGCAAGTTGCTTGCACAACTTAGAGGCGCGAGTAGCGGTGCATTTGAGCGTGTAGTAGACCAAACAAATGTTTGGACTATGGAAGAAGCCAAAGACGATAGTTTTTGGCTTGGTACCAATAGAGGGTTGTTTTCATTAACAAAGACAGCAGCTGGTTGGGAACATGAGCACATCTTAGAACCGCATAATGGCACTACCGCCATTTCTGATAAAAAAATAACAGCAATAGCGAAAGATGAGACGGGCAATATTTGGTTGAGCTCAATCTATGCAGGGGCGCTGTATTTTGGCGTAAAAAGTGCGGACATTTTTACTATACAAAATGAACGGTTTGGCAAAGAGCAGTCTTTAACCAGTCACGTGACTTGGGCGTTTGCCGAAACCGAGCCGAATAAATTGTGGATTGGGACGTCTAATGGGCTAAACCATTACGATTTCAGCACCTAAGCAAAGCAGAGCAATATTTAGCGACACACTCGCGTCAAACCTATATCGGTGAAGGTACAATTGAACGCATTATTCCAACAGTTGACAATAAATTGTTTCTGCAAACTTACGAAGGAATTCGGTTGTTTGATCCAGGCACTCAGGAAACAACGCGTCCTAAAGTGTCAACAGGGGGAACTGAAGAGGCTTTTGATGCGTATAGTGCAGGCACGACTCTTGGACGAGACGGTACACTTTACTTCGTCGGGAACGAAGGTTTTGTCGCCTATGATACCAAGCTCAAGTCTCTGCGAATTCTCGACTTAGATCCTCGGGTTTTCGATATTAATTTTACTCATGGTTTCTTAGGCGAATCAGAGTATCACGAAGGTCGATTGTTTTTGGCGACAGAGGGCGGGCTCTGGCTGATAAACCCAACAACATCAGAGCACGAACTTGTCTATCGCTTCCCAGAATCTCAGCGGGGGCGCAACCGTTCAATTTCTTCTTGGGTGGTTGATGACACCGGCGTTCTCTGGTTGGCATACAATAGTGTTGGACTGGTAGGGTTAGATGTTGATACGTTTGAGCCGCTTTATAACTTAAATGACTCGAATTTGCTCTTATCAAACACCATTTATGGTTTACAAAAAGATGATACAGGCAATATATGGTTTAGCTCTCACAAAGGGTTGCACAAATATGACCCCGCCACCGGGCAAATAAAGAATTATATTTATGGGCGAGAGCTCAGTGTCTCGGAGTTCAATCAAGGTGCTTCACTTAAACTAAACGATGGTCGACTTGCGTACGGCTCTACTAGCGGTGCAGTTGTCTTTTCTGCCTCGCAGCTTGAGGACATTGAAACAAGCCGAAGCATTGTCAGTAAACAAACGGCAATTACTGAAGTGGCAGTGGATAATCGTGAGCTTGCACAGCCTCTTATGAACCTCAATGGTCATCACTTTGATTTAGGGCACGAAGATTTTGGCTTGACCATAAAATTCTCTTCACTGGCCATGTCTGGTATTGGCAAAGTAAAGTATTATTACAAGCTACTTAAAGGCCAGCGCATTGTCACCGAAGGCTTAACTGAAGATGCCAAGATAACCTTTGCCAATATTGAACCTGGCGACTATGTGTTCTCTGTTTCCCCTACACCAGGTAGTTTTGACTTTACCGTGTTACCTAAGCAGAAATCACCCTTTCAATGCCCTATGCGCCGCTTCGTTCACCGTTGGCGTACGGTATCTATGCAAGCCTTTTGGTGGCGCTCTTAATCGCGTATTTGTTATCGAGACAGAAACAGTTATTCAGGCTTCATAAAGCACAGCACCAAGTTACTCTGTTTAGCGATGCATTCAGGCAAACTCGAGACTGGGTGCTTATCTTTGATGCCGAAAAACGTTTGGTGGCAGCAAACCCAGCTTTTGAACATGTTTTTGGCTTCAATAAGAAAGAGCCTCTTCCTAAGCAGCTAGCCAAACTATATCTTCGCTACCCAACGTTGAATCGCCAGTTGTCAGCCAAGCTACCAGACTTACAAGGTGGTGATTTCTGGAAAGACGAAGGAGTCATTGATGGTGCTGACGGCAAGCGCTACGACGTGCTTATCGATATTACTGCTGTTAGCGGTGAGAGTAATACGCCAGAACACTATCTCATCGTGATTTCTGATATCACTGAGCAGAAAAATGCCGAGCGTAAGTTACTTAAAATAGCGACCTACGATAGCTTAACTGGTTTAGTCAATCGAACCCTTCTTCTAGACAGACTGGAGCATGCTATCGCTCTAGCGAGGCATCACGAACACAGAGTCGCCGTCATGTTTGTCGATTTAGATAGATTCAAGGGCATTAATGACTCGCTGGGCCACGATTATGGCGACAAATTGCTGCGCATTGTGGCAAATCGTATGCGCAATTTAGTCGCTGATTCTGGCACCGTGGCGCGCCTTGGTGGCGATGAATTTGTCATTGTTATTGAAGAGGTTACCAATGAGGACGACCTTAGCTCATTTGTAGGGCAAATCATTGAGTCGGTCGAAACGCCCATTTCTCTTGCTGAAGAAGTGCTGCGTGTGTCTTGCAGTATTGGTGTGGCTTTTTATCCCGAAGATGCGTCTGAGCCTGCTGAGCTTATAAAACAGGCTGATGTGGCTATGTACACGGCCAAGAAAGATGCGTTGAGTGGGTTTACCTATTTCACGCGAGACATGAATGAGCGAGCGAAGACAAGGCTGCAGTTAGAAAACAAGGTAAAACGGGCCTATTCTGACGACAGCTTCTTTAACCATTATCAACCAATTATTGATGCCCGCTCGCACAAAACCGTCGGTGTAGAGTTATTGTTGCGTGGCAAACTCGATGATGAGGCACTGTACCCTGACCAATTTATTCCTGTGCTTGAAGAGCTCAAATACATCATTGAAGTTACTCGAAAGGCTATGCGCCGTGCGGCAGAGGACTTATCGCGGTGGTACGAAGCGGGTTTCGATGGTTATGTGTCAATTAATTTGTCTGCCATGCATTTCAAGACTGAGTTTGATTTAAACAGTGTGTTTGGTTTGATAAATGAGTTTGACCTTCCCAAAGAAGCGTTCCGGTTTGAGATCACAGAAGGCGTGTTGATGGACGATACCGACAACGCGCTTCGTCAAATACAGCGTTTTGTTGATGAAGGTTTTGTGCTCGCGCTCGATGACTTCGGTACAGGATACTCTTCGTTGAGCTACTTGAAACGTTATCCATTGTCAGTGCTCAAAATTGATAAGAGTTTTGTTAATGAAATGGCGCCAGGGAACGCAAATGAAGCTTTGGTCGCAACAACCATCTCACTCGCGTCGAGTTTGAAAATGAACTGTGTTGCAGAGGGGTTGAGTCAAAAGAGCAAGCCGAGGCTCTATTGAGCAAGGCATGCTATTTTCACCAAGGCTACTTCTACGCCAAACCTTGTGATGCTGACGCTGTTACTGCGCTTTTGTTCAAAGATTGGCAGGTTTAGCGCTAAACCTAAAGTTGGCCGCATATTGCAGGGACTGACAAGCCACGATTGCAATTTTTTCGGCATGCATTTAGGTATAGATTTCAAGTGATAAGACCATCATAAAACAAAAGCCAGTACTATAAGAAATTTAAATCTTACCCTCGATGCCACGCTATTCGTCGCATAGAATGTAAACGCTTGTTTAAAAAGCTTGTCATTCGCTAAAAAATAAGGCTTATTAGAAGTCTGTGAAATCATTGTAAAAATGAGCTACATTATAACAACAAATGAGTGAACTATGCCGCTAGATATGACAGCAAATGCCAACAGCACGGAAGTAATTAAATCGCCATTAAGTATGTTATACCATTGGGAGCATTCCCGTGGCGACGACGTCTTTTTAACGCAGCCTATTAAAGGCGAATACCACGATTTTACATGGAGACAGGTCGCTGAACAGGCACGCAAAGTAGCTGCTCGTTTACGTGAAATGGCATTTCCTAGTGGCAGCCGTATTGGCATCTTTTCAAAAAACTGTGCCGAGTGGTTTATTACCGATCTGGGCATCATGATGGCGGGGCACGTTTCTGTACCCATCTTTTCGACAGCTGGTCCAGATACAGTGCAGTACGTCCTCAAGCACGCTGATGTAAAACTGTTGTTTGTTGGAAAGCTAGATAATACGGCGGAGCAAGTTGCTTCTATTCCTTCTGAATACCTCACTGTTGCGTTTCCTTATCCAAATATAGCGACTAAGCAACAGTGGGATCAATTTATGGATATAGCGCCCATAACAGACTCGCCTGTGCCAGATATGGATGACATCATGACAATCATCTACACCTCTGGTAGTACCTAGTCAGCCAAAGGGCGTGGTACATAGCTATAACACTGCATGTTGGGCGGCACGTCGTTCACTTGACCAGTTGGGTATTAATGAAAACGACCGCACCATGAGCTACTTGCCTCTGGCGCATATCACCGAGCGTGTGCTGGTTGAACTTTCAAGTTATTACAGCGGCGGTAAAATTCACTTTGTCGAGGACCTGACAACATTTCAACGCGATGTTGGCCATTGTCAGCCTACGTTATTCATTTCTGTCCCCCGTTTATGGACCAAGTTTCAAATGGGCGTATTGGCTAAAATGCCGCAGAAGAAACTTGATACGTTGTTGAAAATTCCATTCCTCAACAAAATTGTGGCAAAGAAAATCCGCAACGGATTAGGGATCAACAACGCGCGACTATGGGCAAGCGGCTCGGCGCCTCTGGCGCCCGCGGTTATCGAGTGGTTTGCGAAAATCGGTATCAATATCTCTGAAGGGTGGGGTATGACCGAAAATAGTGCCTATGGCACGGGCAGTGTTCCATTTAGGCACGACAAAATTGGCTGTATAGGCAGACCTTATGATGGTGTAGATATTCGAACGTCAGAAGAGGGCGAGATCCAGGTTAAGTCTCCTTGCAACATGCTAGAGTACTATTTAGAGCCTGAAAAGACGGCGGAAGTCTTCACTGAAGACGGTTATCTTCGTACCGGAGATAAAGGCGTTATTGATGCAGATGGATACGTTAAGATTACCGGTCGATTAAAGGACATCTTTAAAACGGCGAAGGGTAAATATGTTACACCTGCGCCTATTGAATCGAAGTTTATGGAAAACCCCATTGTTGAGCAGGTTTGTGTGACAGGTACTAATTTACCGCAGCCGGTTGCGTTACTTGTGCTAAGTGAAGATGCTCAGAAGAAGGACAAAGCGGAAATTGAAGCAAGCTTGAAGAAAACGTTCGAAGCTATTAATGCAAATCTAGAAAGTCACCAAGTGATGGACAGAGTTGTAGTGATGAAAAATGAATGGAGCATCGAGAACGACTTGTTAACGCCAACGCTTAAGGTTAAACGTCATGTATTAGAAGAGCGATTTGAAGATATCATTCAGGGCTCTTACAGTGAAAAGTTAGTATGGGTGAACGCTTAATAGGCTTACACAAAGTACATAAGTGAAGAGGGCGCTAATCGATAGCGCCCTTTTTAATTTATGGGTGTTAAGCCGTTGGGTAACGTGACTTTAATCCTTCATAGACCAAATCGCTAAATTCAGGCTTAGATAAGTCTAGCGCGTCCATCACCTCAACAAGATGTTCGTTGTCTTCTCGGCCTTGCCACACTTTTACGTAACTGCCTTCTTTATAACCGTTGTCCTGGCGGAAGAAGTTCAATACATTCTTTCCAACATACTGTCGATATAATTCATTCGCAGTCATTTCGCACTGACCCACGATAAACATGAATAAAGGAACGCTAAAGCGCTTTGCGGCACAAAGCCCGGTCATTAACTCGAGGTTATCTAGTAGCGACTGGTTAGACGCATCATACTTATTACCGTCAAACTCAACAGTGGTGTTTCCACTTGCTAACTCAGCGGCAATGCTTTGAGCTGATGCTGATACATCTCCCTTAAATTCAATAATGCAGGCGCTTAATGCGAAGTGCCATATGTCTACCAACTCCATTTGAAGTTGAGGAAGGTCCTTTTGCTGAGCTTTCCACCATTTCCAACCGTGATGTTCAATGGCCTCAACTGATTCCACCATTGCTGCGCGCAAGTAGCCGTAGCCAGCATTTAGCCAATCTGGGTTGACTTTCGTATTCATTTTATCTTGTAGATTTAGCATGGTTGCCAGCTGCTGTGCAGTTAACATCGAAACTCCTAGGTAATGATGAGTAAAGCAATAAGTTATGCGTTGAATTGTACTGCAATGGGCTGTTTCGAAAAAGTGCTTTGCGAAAAGCCGCTTCTTGGGAAGTAGTAAAATGCGAGCTTGTCAGTTGCTTCTTATTGGTGCACTTGCACCATATTTATTGTTCAATGTCTTTTATACTTTATGCTTGTTTTTATAGGTCTATGAATTTATTAGATTAAATTTTTGGCATCGTTACTGCAAAAACCATAGTGTTAACTGTGCTGATCAGTAGCGCTAACGTGAATGAGTGCCAGGCAACGCTTATTCACGTTGTTACTGGGCAGCCCGTAAACCTTACCCATACAGATTTTTCGTGTCCTGAGGTCTGTGTGGGTTTTTTTTGCCCAAATCCCGACAACACAATGATGTAACTGCGCCCTTCATTGCGATACACTCATTCCATTAGCCTTCATTTACCTTTGCGTTATGCCATTCATTATCATTAAAATCTGCATATCCGAGAAGGCGTACCCGCGTTAACGTTAAAGTTTGATATATAAAGGATTTCAGGATTGCTTGCGCTTTACCCATCTAACAAACTTGAGCACTTAAGTTTTCTTCTTACGACTTTGCTTCAGCAACAGCCTGGCGGTGTGTTTGAACCAGAAACTATCCTAGTAGAAAGTCCAGGAATGCAACACTGGGTGAGTATGCAGCTGGCAGATACGCAAGGTATTGCGATGAACATCGACTTTCCACTGCTAGGTTCGTTTTATGTGGAATACCGCGCGAAAGGTACTTGGCGCCGACAAAGTGCCTAAGCAGTCACCTTATCGTCGAGAGGTACTAACGTGGAGAATTGACAATATTCTTCAGGATGAATCACTGATTAGCGCCGATGCATTTACTCAGGTAAATCGATACTGGAAAGGGGCTTAGCAACCCTACTGAACAGGGTGTTCAGCGATTACAATTAGCTACTGCGCTGGCCGATGTTTATGAACAATACTTGCTTTATCGCCCTGATTGGCTGTTTGCGTGGGAGCGTAATGAGCGAGTTGTATTTGATGAAATGGAAATCTGGCAGAGTGAGATTTGGCGGGTGTTAACCGCGACACAACCTTTGCATCCAGCTCGGTTACATCAGCAAACGGTACAAGCACTTTCAGAATGTAATAGCATAGATACCTTACCTAGCCGTATTATTGTGTTTGCGATAAACACGATGGCCCCTCAGCTAATTTCATTTTTTGATGCGCTAGCACAACACATAGATATTCATATTTTTCACCTAAACCCAAGCGTCAATTATTGGGGCGATGCAAAAAGCAGTAGTGAACAGGCTAAGCAACTGCGAATGGAAGGCTTAGAAAAGTGGATGAGTGAGGCCCAACCCAACCCATTGTTAGGTAATTTAGGTAAGCAAGGAAGGGAGCTATTCAATCTGTTGACTGAACTCGATACATTTGAAATCAGTGCGTTTGATTCCCCTATTATTTTAGACAGTGAGGAAGATACAAAAAAGCATGTATCGTCATTACCTTTGCTGGACTACATTCATGATGACATTCTGCAAGCGAAAGCGCTTAGCTCCTCTCCACTCAGCGGGTGATGGGACGCCGTCAGTGTCTCACGAAGTAGAGCAGAACGACGATAGTGTGGCAATCATGTGTACACACTCAGCGCTTCGCGAAGTTCAAGTTCTGCATGACCATTTATTGCATTGGCTTTCTCAAGACAAGACACGCACACCATCGGACATTCTTGTTATGTGTCCTGCTATTGAGAACTATGCTCCTTTCGTTGATGCAGTTTTTCATCGTGTTGGGACAAGAAACATGGCGGGTAATGGCCCTGTAAGGCTGCCTTGCTCCATTGCTGATAGAAGTCCGATGGATGCAGAACCCCTGATTGCTGCCTATATGGCACTATTGCAACTGCCAGATAGCCGTTTTGGTGTCTCTAACGTAATGGACTACTTGCAGCTTGATGCGGTTCAGAAACGGTTTTCGATAAGTCAGGACGATATAGATCAAATGGTCGTATGGCTTAAACAAGCACATATTCACTGGGGATTAAACAGCGAGCATAAAAACGCTGTATCCGATGGGGTTACTTCACAAGACACTTACAGCTGGTGGTGGGGAATTCGACGTCTGCTAATTGGCATGTTTGCACCCGACAATGAAACCATCGTTGAGGGTATGTTAAGCATTCCTGATGTTGAAGGACAAAACGCTCTCACGCTGGGCAAATTAATTGAAGTTGTCGACCTATTAGGCACTTTTTCTCGAGAGTTGACGCAACCTAGAACGCCAAAAGTGTGGGCTAAAGATCTCATTGCTTTACGAGATGCATGCTTTAAACCGACATCAGATCAAGAACATAGCTGGGATCTTATTGCAAAAGTCGCAGCGGATCTTTCTGCTCGCTGTGACGAGGCCAGCTACGAGCACGAATTAAGCCTTAGACAAGTAAGGGAGTTGCTACTTAACCGCTTCTCGTCGCCCGATGCGGGCAACCATTTTATGACAGGACAGGTTACCGTATGTTCTATGTTACCAATGCGAAGTATTCCCTTTAAAAAGGTGTGTATTCTTGGTCTTAACGACAGTGAGTTTCCGCGTAAATCCACGCCCCTTGGCCTTGACTTAATGGCCGGGCCCGTTCGCAGAATCGGCGACAGGTCGAGAAGATTGGAAGACCGCTACTTGTTTCTCGAGGCAATTATATCAACGCGAGAAAGTCTGTATCTGAGTTATCAAGGCAATAGTGTAACCAATAACAGCGAGCGCCAACCTAGTTTAGTGCTTGCTGAGTTTCTTGATATGTTGGAGGCTGGTTACGGCGTTGATTTGGACAATTATGTTACACATGCGCCTTTGCATCCGTTCAGCGAAAGCAGTTTTACAGGCCAGCTACCGGGCTATGAAACGGGCTGGCTTAGATTAGCTGACTCATTGCGTAAAGCGCAGCTACGCGACGAGCAGCCTTTACAAGAGAACGCATGTGACAAACACGCAGATGATAAAACGCGGATGGCGCTGGCTATGTCAGATCAGCAAGATAGCGTTCGCACAGGGGCGAATAAACTGCGATTGTCTGCAATGCAGGTTGCGAGGGCGTTTAGTGACCCTCTTGCTTACTTCTCCATTCAGCGGTTAGGCGTCAATTTATCGCAGTCATTTACCTTGCTGGAGAACAGCGAGCCATTTGAGACTAATGCATTGGTGCGCTATCAGGTACTTGACGCCTTGTTTTGTGCACCAGAACGTACGCAGACAGTTGACGAGAATACTGCCAATCACGGGTATGGTGATAAGGTCGTAGAATTTGCATCTTTGCGTGGTGATATTCCAGATAACCCAGTCGCAAAGGAAGAGCTTGAAATGTGGAAAGCAGGCGCACTTGCACTAAATCATGCAATGGGCCCACATGATGCAGAGCCAAAGACAGCAAGTTATGAGGGCCAACATTGTGTTTTTTCTACTAGCGCATTTGAAGCAAGTGGGGCCCTAGTTGAGCTTTGTGCTGGCAAGATTAGTGATACACGAGCACTTGGATACTTTATCTCTCAACTTATATTCAGTAGCAGTGAAGAAGCAACAAGTCATGCTCAACTTCCCCTTGATGTGTTCTTCTGTGATTGGGAGAAGGGAGAGACCACGCTGATGAAGCGCCGCTTTATGCCCGTTCCTAAGGAAACAGCACAAAAACTACTGCAATTTGTCGAAGTGTTGTTTAGCACCGTTTATACAGTGCCCACACCACTTTATAGTAGCCTTATGGCTGAGCTGGTACCTGGAAAACGGCGTTCCGAAAGTGCAGCAATAGTAAGTCAAGCAACCCCAGAACGCTTTTACGATATTGTTAGCGCGTTGCTTAGCCATCAGGATGAAGACATCGCATCAGATGAATTTGTCACAAAACTAACGCGTGACATTCATACATTGTTTGACGGCGATGAAGCGGCTCGGGTCTTACGAAATTGGCAGCAGTCGTCAGGGCCTTTTAGTGCAGACATGGTGAATAATCCTTACCTCAAATGGTTGTTTCCACAAGGTATTGCTTGGCGGGATATGCCATATGCCGAGGGTTTCGCGTTGTTTGCCATGGTGGCAAATGCAAGTGAGGAGGAGAAGCTATGACAGTACAATTGCTCGATGTAGTGAACATGCCTCTTCACGGCAGGCATTTAATCGAGGCCAGCGCTGGCACTGGCAAAACATTCAATATCACGCGTTTGTATCTACGATTTTTGCTTGAGAAAAAGTTGACCGTTAAAGACATTCTGGTCATGACGTTTACTAAAGCGGCAACGGAAGAAATCAAAGGAAGGGTGGCAAATACGCTTCGAGAGGCGACCAAGGTATGGCAAACTGCCAAGGACAACAAGGGTATACTCGCTGAAGATTGTGACCCAGTATATCAGCATCTGTTTAATAATAATGACATTGACGATAGCTTAGCGCGCTTAAAAGCTGCGCAGCTTGAGCTTGATGACGCTTCGGTGTTTACTATTCACGGCTTTTGTCAGCACGTTATTGCGCAACTTGCCTTTAATAGCGGATTTGCCATGTCGTTAAACCTTGGCAATGACACTAGTGAGCTTTATCTTCAGGCGGCAGAGGATTACATTCGCAAAGTAAGTCAGCACGAAGAGGATTTCTTACTACTGGCTCAAGCTGGATGGCACGTTCCCGAGCGATTTCTATCAGAATTCAGTAACAGTATAAAAAGTACACTTACGCCTATTATGCTTGATGAAAAAAGCATAGGAGAGGCGTTTGAAGCCGCATTAAATGATAACCCTGAAACGACGCTTGAGCGGTTTTCTGAGCACTTACAGCAAATTGAAGACAATGAAACGCTGTTGACCGAGCAGCTTATTAAAACGCCTGCGCACAAAAAAGAGCGCCCTCAGGAGCTTGCTGCGTTGAAGGCTTGGCTGCGCGGATGTAGAGAAAATGGTGAATACCTTGTCGCTCCCGCCGAGGCGCTGGCGTTCTTAGACGGTCGTCGATATGCGCGAAATAAGTCTGGGGTGAAGGAAATTCTTGCACCTATTAAGGCACTGACAAAGTCTATTGAGGAAGCGGCAGCAGATAGGGATGCGGGGCTTGCACAAATTCCTACTTTTAAGTTAGTCACACAAGGCATTGAGTTTATAAAGGCTCGTGTTTTGCTACAAAAGAAACAGCTTGGCGTTATTGATTTTGATGATCTTATTCGCATGCTGGCAGATGAAGTGGTAAAGCCGAACAATACGCTTGTTGCTGAATTACGCAAAAGATTCCCCGTCGCGCTTATTGATGAGTTCCAAGATACCGACGCTAAGCAATATGCCATACTCGATGCGGTTTACCCCAAAAAACACACACAAAACAATGAAACACTAAGTGCACAGCAAATTGAAGCAGTGTCTTCAAGTTGTACTGAAAGTGCGCTGCTGATGATAGGCGATCCAAAACAGGCTATTTATCGCTTCCGCGGAGGTGATATTTTTACTTATCTTAAAGCTGGCCGACAAGCCGACTATCGCTGGGTAATGAATACTAACTGGCGTTCTGTAGAAGGAATGGTAAAAGCGTACAACAGGCTTTTTTACGGTACAACATTGACGTCAAAAGCTCCACCAGACGTGTTTGGGTTTTCAATACAATACAACCCCGTTGCCTACACAGATAAAGCCAGTGCGGCGAAAACGCCTTTGTTCGATTCGCTTAGTGTCGACAATCAATCACGTAGCGCGATGAACTACGTCAGCATGCACATTGAAAACAAACAAGATGCAACGTCTATGCGCCGCAATATGGCCAAATGGATTGCTCAAGAAATTTACCGCCTTTTGCATGAAGCTTCGTTCAAGGGGCGGGAGGCCGCTCGCCCAGTAAAGCCAGCTGATATCGCTATCTTAGTAAAAGACCGCACCGAGGCTAACATAGTAAAATATGTGCTTCAGCAAAAGGGCCTGGCTAGCGTTTACTTAAGCGACAGAAGCAACCTATTCACCTCTGTGGAAGCAAAAGACGTATTACGACTGCTCAACGGAATATGGCATGCCTCAGATACTAGTAAGGTGGCATCAAGCTTAGCCTCACCGCTATGGGGATATAGCCCGCAAACCCTTATCGAACTGCTTTATCACGAAAACGACGCATTATGGGATAGTGCCTTTGACAAGGTCACAATGTTAAGAGAGATTTGGTTGCAAAAAGGTTGTATGAGTGTGTTACTTCACTTGATGCAGTCAAGCTATCAGCTTATTGGTCATGACGTGGAACGGGCGCTTACTAACTATCTGCACCTTGCGGAAGTATTAGAGAAGGCGAGTACGACCTACCCACGACCTGAGCAATTGTTAGACTGGTTAAATCATCAGATCCATCAGCCCGATAGTAATGAAGAGCTGACTCTAAGGCTGGAGAGCGATAGCCAGCTCATTCGCATTATTACGCAACACGGGTCAAAAGGCCTGGAGTACCCTATAGTATTTATACCGTTTGCTACCGCTTACAAAGATGCGGCGCGAAACGGAAAATCCATGTCGAATGTGTTCACTTTCTACGATGAAGAGAAGCAAGATTTGCAATTACAGCTTGGACAAACCAAGCAAGCGATTGCTCGCGTGCGCGCGGAAGGGGAAGCCGAAGATATGAGACTTGCGTACGTTGCTGTTACGCGAGCTGCCCATCGTTGTTATATGGGGATTTTGCCGTTAGATGGGAACGAAAAAAGTGCACTGGCTCGGGCAATGAACGTAGAGGGTGATGAGGGATACTGGCACGACACATTAGAACGTATTACGCATGAAGACGATGCGCACGCCAGCCATATAAACGTTGATGACGTGATTGAAACCTATACCGGACTTGATGATAGCGAGACACTACCGTCGCTTTATGCGCTTCAGTTTACGGGAACAAGTAGCGAAGATTGGCGACTTTTTTCATTTTCAGCATTAAGTCGGCTTACCAGCGTTTCTCAACGTGTCGTGGACGCAGCTTCTTCTGTGCCGAGTATTCCCGTTATGCAAACCGTTCGAGACGAAGAGCTGATTTCAGATCTTTCGTTATCCTTGGGCTCCGGTGCTGAGCTCAATTCGGCGCAAGACACCAAAACGGCAATTCGATTTACTTTACAAAAAGGAGCTGGTGCAGGTAACTTGCTACATGACTTGTTGGAGCACAACGATTTTAGCTCACCGACTTGGGAAGATACGGGGACTGAGCTCATCGCGCGTTTTGGGCTTGACGAAGAAGACGCGCTTAGCGCTTTATGAATGGTTAGACGAGGTGCTGTGCACCCCATTATTTCCCAATATGGCGATGTCATTATCTGACCTTTCTTTGTCTCAAACGTTGCGTGAAGCAGAATTTTACTTTCCTCTTAAGCAAAGCAAATGGGCGCCCTTACGCGACCTGTTGATGGAACACAGAGCGCGGTTGGCACAGACACTTGGATCGCAAGCTCAGGAAGCTCCAGACCTTATGATGCAAGAGCTCGAGGGTATGATGCACGGTTTTATCGACCTTATCTTTGAATACGAAGGAAAGTTTTACGTAGCCGATTATAAATCGACGTGGTTAGGGGATAGCATGACCAGCTATCAGTGCGCGATGCTCTGTGAAAATAACCAACATCACCTGTATGACTTACAGTACCTGATCTATTGCCTGGCATTACACAGATACCTCAAAAATACGCTAAAAGATTATGAACCACATCGGCATTTTGGTGGTGTTTATTACCTTTATTTACGCGGTATGCATCCAGACAATACGCAAGGTGAGGGGGTTTTTTATACAGAAATCGAGATGAGTTACTTGCAACGGTTAGACAATATATTTGGCGCAAACGGCAACAACCCCGCGGACTCAATGAATGAACAGAACGACGTGCATTCTGAGGCATCGCAGAAAACACCTAATCAGCAACAACTTAGTTTTGGCGATGACTGGGAGTTGGAGTGAAAACATTGTTACATCAATCTGCGATAGAGCTGACGCTGGATAAGCTGGCTGGTATCGAAGCAATCGATAAATTTGTTGCCAAAGAGTTTTCGCAAGTTAGCACGTTAAATGACGACGAGGCTGCGCTGTGGAGTGCGCTGTTAGTGTGCTTGTCCTACATGCAGCGAAATGGTCATAGCTGTGTATCGCTTTGTGACATAGCCAATACTCGATATTTTGAAGACAAAAGCGTAACGCAGGACGCTAATGGTGAACAGGCAAGCCAAATTGAAGAAAAGTCTGCAAAAGAAGGAATCATGTTTCCTTCACTTACCTCGCTAATTCGCATAGTAAAAGGTGCCTTAGAGGATAAACGCGCCGCTCAGTTGTTTGTCTATGAACACGGAAGATTATACAGCAGGCGATACTACGATTTTGAACAGGAGATAGCGCAGAGCGTGGTCGAACGAACCCTGTTCGAACCGCTTGATGACAGTGCGGTGGTGAACCTTAAGTCTATTTGGGCCTCTATGTTTCCCACTGAAACCACACAGCAGCAAGACTGGCAGCAGGTGGCGGTAGCCAAGTGTTTAGTTCAGCGTTTTGGAGTGATTAATGGCGGCCCGGGAACAGGGAAAACCTATACGGTTTTGCGTTTGTTGCTTGCGCTTCAAGCCATTGATAGCGAGCTGAACATTGTGTTGGCTGCACCAACGGGTAAAGCTCAGCAGCGAATGACGGAGTCGATTCTCAATAGTATTGAAGGGCTGAGAGGGGCAATTGATGACGACACCTTGGCAAGGGTCCCGACCGATGCCATTACTATTCATCGATTACTTGGGCTTCGTGAACACACAGTGCAGACGCAATATCATCGCCATCGTCTGCTCAATATCGATGTGCTCATTGTTGATGAAGCCAGCATGGTTGATTTAGCCCTCATGGCGAGAATAGTGAGAGCATTGCCTGCCCATGCGAAATTATACTTTATTGGTGATGCAGACCAATTGCTTAGCCGTCGAATTGGGTAATGTGCTTGAACAGTTGGTTGAACAAACCGCTTCGGTGGATAGTTCCCACATAGGAGCTGTGCCTTCTGTTATGCGACAACATATTGCCACCTTATGTCCTCATTTACCTCTATTGCAGGTCGATGAAAGTGCCAAATCGTGGGTGGCAACACTACAAGCGCCCCAGCGATTTAAGGGACAGGTGGCTGAAGTTGCAACAGCAATTCAGCAAGGTGATGCGAATGCAGCTTTGTTGGCAATAGGCGATGCGCCTACTAACGGCAGTACAAGTATGTCAAAAAGTAGCGACTTCTTGAAGGAAGGGGTTCAATTGCTTGCTGCTTCTTCGTTTTCCAAACGTGAACTTTCCGACCTTGCGAGACAAAGTTTCTCTTCATTGTTTAATGCAGAAAGTGCTCGTAGCGCGATGTCTGCGCTTAATGGTATTAGATGGCTAACACCAATTCGCAAAGGCGAAATGGGCGTAGAAGGTCTAAATGAGCTTGTGTACAACGCCTTAAAAGACAAAATAAAACGGCGAGAAGGGCGCTTTTACCAAGGCCAGCCGATTATGATTTTGAAAAACCATCACCCCCAGCGTCTATCCAATGGTGAAGTTGGCGTTATTTGGCCAGATAACAACGGAAAGCTCCAGGCGTGGTTTGAAGCCTCAACAGGGGAGTTGCGTAGTATATCGTTATCGCGCCTTCCACAGCATGAAACCGTTTTTGCTATGACGATACACAAGTCACAAGGTTCAGAGTTTGCCCATGTGGTAATGTTCTTGCCGCCACCAGAAAGTGACAATGCAGCAAACTTATTTCATCGTGGTCTCGTTTATACCGGGCTGACGCGCGCAAAAACTGGATGTCTGATGATATCCAATGAAGACACTTTTTCTAACATGGTTAAAAACCGCGACAAACGTTATTCTGGTTTGGCGTCGGCCATTACCGAAAGAGCCGAAAAAGTCGAGAATGGCGAGTACAGGAATTAGTCTGGAAACACACTAATCGATTGCCCATAAACAATTACGCTGGAGAAAAAAGCAGAGACCATGTTGCTGAATATCCTCAGTGTTTTTGGCAATGAGATAGACACGCGTATCACTAGATACGCGCAGTATTCCGCCGTCAACGTGTAAAAATTGCGAGGGCAGCAGTGTGGCTACGGCTTCACTTTTTTCATTACTTGAACTTACATTGAAATAAGAGAGACCACCGTGATCCACCCAACCAATGATGTTTTCGGGCTTAGCGATGAAACTTGCGTGGACTAACACGCTCTCGTGAAAGGTTATGTTAGCACCAAATACGGGTTTGCTTTCGATTGCTATTTGAACATCTGGTTTCAAAGACAATCGATAGAGACCATGAGCTTCAGGCATAATCTCATCATTGGCGTTAACATTGTTTACAAGGGTAAGCATACGCACGTTCACACGTTGAATAAGTTAAATGTATTGTGGTCAATATGGCCTACGCTTGCGTTGATGTGGATCAACCTACACTAATATTACGTTTTTACTGTGATTGGATAAGAGATCCCAATACTTCAATGGCGTTGGTTCGCGCCTCTTGCGTACTATCGATAAAGTTAAAGCGTAAGCAATTGCGGTATTTACCCGTGGCTGAAAATAGCTGGCCAGGCGCAATGAAAATACCGTGCTCTCGTGCTCTGTCAGCCAGTTTGACGCAATCGTAATGGGGTGGCAGTTCAACCCAAAGCACATATCCACCTTCGGGGTAACTCACGCAGGTTTCTTTAGGAAAGTGTCGCTTAATATCTTTTAACAACGTATCTCTGGCGCTTCTATAGTCTTGTCGCATTGCGCGTAAGTGCCTGTCGTAACCACCTTGTTCGATAAAATCTGCAATGGCCAACTGAGGCAAAGTAGGGCACATAGAACTACTGACATATTTAACGTGGAGTACTTTGTTTCTGAAACTACCAGGGGCAATCCAGCCCACTCGAAAACCCGGCGCGAGCGTTTTTGAAAAGGAAGAGCAAAGCAAGACACGTCCATCTTCGTCAAAAGATTTTATGGTGCGTGGCCTAGGGTATGAATAAGCAATGTCACCGTATATGTCATCTTCGATGATGGCGATATCATATTCTCGTGCGAGGGCATACAGAGCCTGTTTTTTACTGTCAGGCATAACAAACCCTTGTGGATTGTTTACTGTGGGGGTAACGAGGATAGCTTTAACTGGCCACTGATCAACGGCTAGTCTTAATGCATCTAAGCTGAGCCCTGAATGAGAGTCTGTTGGAATTTCCAGTGCTTTTAAATTCGCGCCCTTAATGGCCTGCATCGCACCGTAAAAGCCTGGAGATTCAACAGCAATGATGTCACCAGCATTAGCGACAGCGCGAAGACACACCGACAGCGCCTCTTGGCACCCAGAAGTAACCACAAATTCATCAAGATGCAGGTGACAGCCCGACGCAGCCGCTACTCTACTAAGTTGTTTACGAAGCGCAATATCGCCTTTTACGTCGCCGTAAATCATGCCATCAAGAGGTCTATTTTTGTTTAGCTCGTAAAGCCGCTTTATAAGGGGCTTTAGCGTTTTCGCGTGCATGTTTGGCATCGCATGCTGAAATTGGCAGCGTACGTTAACATCATCCTCTTTAGAAAATGTGTTAAGTAACATATCAAGCACGTCTTCCCATTGAGAGACATCCATAGGGCGTTGCGGCGGTTTTGTCATTTTTGGTGTGTTTTCAAAGGGCACGGTATTGGCAACAAAATAGCCCGATTTTGGTTTAGCTATTGCATAGAGCTGAGCTTCCAAAACACGATATGCTTCTTGAACCGTAGCAATGCTCACTTTGTGCTCTTTGGCCAACTGACGAACAGATGGCAATTTATCACCGATGTTATACCGACCAATGTGAATTTGATCTTTCAGCTCATTCGCTAAATGCATATATAGTGACATAGCACGTTTAAACCTATAAGACTTGCCCATACACTTTAATATAACGCACTTCTTATCGCTTTCTAACCATACAGTTTGGTGAAAATACTACCATACAGTGAGTGATTCTGGTTATCTGTATGGTTGTTTATGTGTTTTATTGATTCTGTTTAGTACAGATGTGTTAGCGTACTCTGGCTTCTCAATTTGTTTTGCACGAGAGAGGCTTAATTATGGAAATATCGTTATTTGTAGCACTGTGTAGCTTCGCTTTCGTCAGCACTGTAACGCCAGGACCGAACAATATGATGTTATTGGCGTCTGGGGCTCAGTTCGGCTACACGAAAACCTTGCCACACATGTTGGGTATTGTCATTGGTGTTGCAGGACTAATGATTAGCACACTATTGGGGTTAGGAGCGCTTTTCGTCTTGTTCCCACTTCTCTACACCTTGCTTAAAGTGCTTGGTATAGCGTACCTATTGTGGTTGGCATTCAAAATAGCAACAGCACCTGTAAGTGAGCTTGAAGAGAGTAAAGCATCAGGCAGAGGGCCGCTTAAATGGTGGGAAGGGGCCTTGTTTCAGCTTGTAAATCCAAAAGCGTGGATGATGGCGTTAGCAAGTGTCGGAACGTTTTCCATCCCCGGGGAACACTACTTTTACTCTGGTCTTGCGATAGTGTTGGCATTTGCCATTATTGGATTTCCGTGTATTTCACTGTGGGCAGCGGCAGGCGCTAAACTGCGCTTATGGTTAAGCTCGCCAGCGAGAAGAAAACAATTCAATTTAACGATGGGTGCGGCAACAGCTGCAACTTTATTCTTAATTCTATAGACTTAGTACGTGTTGCTCACTACAACACGTGCTGTCGTATTTATTTTAAAAGTAAGGCGTCGTGACCACGTTTGTCGAGCAAACAAGAACATTAATTGTCGATGAAAATCGGCCCATTTTAGCACATTGAGGAGCCTTGTTTTTATTGTGAAGAATACTACTGTCAGCGTGAGTTTTCGCTTGCTTAAGCTAGATATGATGCAAGCCTATACATTGAAAAAAGACATTAGGGGGGCGCATTTTTATCCTAGCAGCGTCGACGGTGTTTTTGTTGGAGTAGTGCCTCTTCACGAAGCGATATTCGACGAGCTAAACGACTATGTTATTCGCCAGCAAGTACAATATGATGATTGCGATATTTTTGTCGAAGCAACCAAAAACAATAAGGCTAGCGAAGTGTCAGTGCCTCGTGTGGTAAATAAAATTTTAAAATACATAGACTGCAAACTGACCTATGCGCTGCGCTTTGATTAAGATAAGGAGATCGTTTGTTAGTACTCAGGCCTTTTAAAGAATGTGACATAGACTCACTAGTCTCAATTCTTAACGATGAAGACGTTACGCACTATCTTTCTACCAAGATTCCCTCGCCGTATACGGCCTCAGATGCTAAATGGTGGATAGAGGAAGGGAGTCATCACGGTATCGTGCGCGCTATCGCCGTTGATAATATCTGCATCGGATGTATCGGTGTTATGCCGGGTGAATTTGAGTACAAACGCTCAGGAGAAATTGGCTACTGGTTAGCGCAATCAGCATGGCGCAAAGGACTAATGTCAAAAGCGATTGTGCAATTGTGCGAAGAGGTTTTTACCACGAGTGATATTGTTCGTATTCATGCCGCCGTCTTTTCCGGCAATACACCTTCTATGCGACTACTAGAGAAATGTGGCTTTGTCGAAGAGGCAATTCTGAATCAGGCCATATTCAAAAACGGCACTTTCTATAACAAGCATGTGTTCAGTCTAATCAAAGAGTAGCTGATTGACGGCAACAATGCTTAGCGGCTCAAATAGATAAAGCGCTGTATAGAAATAGTGTTTCACCACGCACCGAATAACCAAAAGTAGTCTAGTATTCTTGTCTTTTTGTGTTCATACTCAACGTTAAAGAAAATGTAATAATATAGCTGTTGTGCTAAGTTTCTCTTAAAGATGAACATATGCACTGAGTATTGTTACCTATTCAAGGTTGGGAAGGTCGATGGTACGTAAATTAGTGTCTGTTGCTATTACTTGCTGTTTTGTAGGCTCTGTAGTTGCCGAAGCAGATATTAAAAATTTACTTGAGATGGATCTTGATGAAATTCTAAAAGTTAATGTCGCTACAGGTACATCAAATGCCATTTCTGAAGCGCCATCCATTGTCTCTGTTATTACACAAGAAGATATCAAAGCTATGGGGGCCACCACACTAGCTGAAGCAGTAGAACAAATTCCCGGTCTTCATGTTTCAAATTCTGTCAACCGCCTAACCAGTCTCTTCGGAATACGAGGTATTCGCAACAATAATACACCGAACGTTCTAGTTTTGATTGATGGCGTAAACATAGCCGAAATTACTGCACTGTCGGTGCCTTATGCATTTAGATACCCAGTTAACTTTATTAAACGGATCGAACTTATTCGAGGACCTGGTTCGGCGGTGTATGGTGCCGATGCGTTCAGTGGGGTAATCAATATCATTACCCAATCTCCTAGCGATTTGGCGGGGACCAGCGCTGGCGTCAATGTGGGCTCATTCGAGTACTCTGAAGCTTGGATTAACAGCCAGTTTTCTGTAGATGATTTATCGGTGGCCTTGTCTATTACGCGACAACGAAAGGGGAATGACAGTGAGCGCGTGACCCAATACGGAGTGCTCCAGCGGGACGGGGAGTTTGATAATATTCACGTTAATGCGACATATCATGAACTCACGTTCAACGGCTGGTATTGGCGCTCCGAACAAGAGATGGGCAGTGGAGCTGGTATAATTGGCAATGACATCGATCGCGATATTAGCGAGACAATTTCCGCCCAACTGCGCTGGGTAACCGACATTGACAAGTTTACTCGCTTTGAAACGGATGCATCGTATACGAATCACAAGCTTGACGGTTTGTTTCAATTATTCCCAGAGGGAACATGGCCTGTAGGAGATGACGGTAACCTGTTTTTACCCCCTTTACTCCTGTGAACTTTCCCGACGGTGTCATCGGCAACCCTATCTATGAAAGTTATCGCTATAGACTAAACAGTGCCCTTATTTTCTCTGGATTTGACAATCATCGCATAAGACTCGGCATTGGTGCAGAGCGGGCAGGGTTAAAAGATGTTCGCGAATTTAAGAACTTTGGCCCCGGCGTTCTCGATGTGGACACAAGGCCTTTTGACCTGGTTTCAGATGAAATCATTGACGTCAGTGGAACCCCATTTGTCTACACGCCAAATTTCGAACGAGACATTTGGTACGTATCTCTTCAAGGTGAATGGCAAGTGTCTGATGATTGGGCATTGACGGCTGGCGTCAGGTACGACAAATACTCTGACTTTGGAAGCACGGTGAATCCACGTTTGGCGCTGGTTTACAGTGCGACTGACAAACTCACGCTCAAAGCCCTTTATGGCTCTGCCTTTCGTGCCCCTAAAGCCGCCGAGCTTGTTTTTATTAACAACCCAACAACTTTGGGTAATCCAGACCTTAAATCTGAGGAAATTCAAACGTTTGAGTTGGTCTTTGATTATCGGTTTAACTCAAAGTTAAAGGGCTCATTGAACGCCTTCAATTATGAATCAGACGAGCTTATTGAATTAGATGATACCTTCATATTTCAAAATATTGGTCAACAAGATGGCAAAGGGATAGAAGCCGAACTTAATTGGCGGGTTAGCGAGAAGTTAACGACGCGAATTAATGTCTCGTTTCTTGATGCGCAACTTACGGATAGCAACGCAGACAAAGACCAAGTTCCAAGATTTTCAAGTTTTCTTGATTTGCGCTATCAGTTTGCGCCAACATGGTTGATGTCTGTGCAAAGTAACTGGATAACGGGTCGTGAGCGACAACTAGTTGATGCTCGTCCAACAATAGACGATTATCACAAAGTTGATGTTACCTTGCTATGGGAGCCAGACAGACAATGGAGTGCGCGCTTGACTGCACGCAATGTATTTAACGATGATATTCGTGAACCGTCACCAAACACTGCGCTTTTTTCGCTGGGCTTGGGTTTTCCGAACGATTTTCCAATGGAAGGAAGAAATGTTGTTTTCTCAATAAGTTATCTGTTCTAAACACTTTTTTGAACTAAGGGAACGTTTTTTATGTTTCTGTTTATACACCGGACCTTGTTCGTACGAGTCATCGTTTTAATAGCGTACACTTTGGTTTTTTGTCAGTTCACTGTTGCTCAGGAATATGCCGAATCTCAAGTTAAAGCGGTACTCGTCACCCAATTTATAAAAAACATAACGTGGCCTCAGAATAAAAGTTCGGACACCTATTCCGTTATTGTTCCCTATGACGATGAAATGCATTCTGCGCTGGCATCACTAGAAGGAGAACGCATAAAAGGCAAACCATTAAACGTATCAAATACTAAAGACCTGCAAGCGATGCATACCGCCCACCTTGTTTACTTGTCCAATGTAGACTCTCGTCAAAAGCGCCGTTTGCTTGAACGCTTGAGAGGCAAAGGCGTATTAGTGGTTACTGAAAACAGCGACACCCGCTACAACGTAATGGTCGATATTGTCACTCAAACTACAGATGAAACAAATCGTGGCAGAATATCGTTTCAGATAAACCTAGCCCAACATAGTTTACGAAGGCTTGACCATTAAACCCGAGCTAATTTTATATGGTGGAACTGAGCTTGATGTTGCAAGTCTTTATCGCGAGACAGAAGCCGCCATTCAACGACTACTAGACGAAAATACTTCAGCAAAGCGCAGCCTTGAAACCACCTCTTTAGAGCTAGAAAAACAACGTTCAATTCTTGAAGACGTGCAAAGCGATTATGCCGCTTTGTCTAACAAGCTACAGCTTAATCAAAGCTTATTGGAGGAGCGACAACGTCTGCTGGATGAAAAAAATGTAGCATTAGCTGAGACAGCCAACAGACTAACACAGACCAATGAAGCGTATGTGCTTGCTAGAGCCGATGCCCAGCGGCAGCAAAAAGAAGCACAGGCAAGTATTGATGAGCAAATGTCGGTATTAGCATCGCTAAAACAGCAGGTGGAAGCTCAAAGCGTATTGCTTGGGGAAACCAGTTTGAAGTTGTCCGATACCTCAAAAGCGCTAGACGCCAAGTCATCTGAAGTTGCGCAGCAAGCACAAGTTATCGACAAACAATACGTCATTATTTTCGGTGGCTTGTGTATATTGCTCATTTTTTCATTGTCTACGCTTATCATCACAAGAATGTTCCTTAAAAATAAAGCGATTAACCAAGAGCTAGCGAAAACTCTGGAAACGTTAAGGGATACGCAAGAGCATTTAATAGAGTCCAAAAAGCTTGCTTCATTGGGCGAGATGGTAGCGGGCGTTGCACACGAAATTAATACGCCTATTGGCATTGTTGTTACCTCTTCTAGTACTATTGGCGATGAAGCCGAGCTATTTCTTGCGCGACTAGAGGATAACGCAATAAAGAAAAGTGAATTACATCGCTTTTTAAGTAATCTGAAAAATACCGACCAGCTTATCCAAAATAACTTAGACAGATGCACTGAATTAATCCGCAATTTTAAACAAATTTCCGCAGATCAAGTCGTTGCCGAGGGACGCCAAATCTACGTGAAGACTTATCTAGAAGAGCTTATGCAGACTCTATCGGTCTCTATGGTGAGAAACAAGGTGACGTGGTCAGTAACGGGAGATAACCCTAAAACCGTTCTTGATCCAAGTCTTCTGACACAAATAATCAATAACCTCATTAGCAATGCAATTAACCACGCGTTCTCTGGCGAAAACCTCAATCACATTGAGGTGAGCGTAAAGGAAGATGGTGAGCAGGTTTACATTGATTTTGAGGATAACGGACAGGGTATGAAACCTATCACGGTGAACAAAATATTCGAGCCGTTTTTCACGACCAAACGAGGACGAGGCGGTGTTGGTTTGGGAATGAATATTGTGCATAACTTGGTGACGGCTAAGTTAAAAGGGACCATAAGCATTGACAGCCAAGTCGATGTAGGGACACGTGTTCACATGTGCCTACCTTTGCAAAATTAAGTTAGACGATGTCGTTAGTGCATTGCTACACTGCTTACTTACAAATAGGTTAACAACAGGGTAGAGAATAAAATATGGAAGTTAGACACGTACAAGAAGTCTCGGTAAGCGGATATTCTACCGTAACGAATAATGCAGCAGAAATGTCTCCCGATAAGGGAAAAATTCCCGCGTTATGGCAAAAGTTTGATGCAGAGGTGCCTGTGGACTACCGCGGTGGTGAGCGTGTTTATGGCGTTTATTATGACTATGAATCGGATCATACGGGAGACTTCACGGTCCTTGCAGGCTTTGACGGCAGTGTTGACAAGGCCAACACGAAGATTGAAACCATAACGGTACCTGCAGGAAAGTATCTTGTCTTCAGCCGTACAGGAGACATGCCGCAAATTGCGATTGATGCTTGGACGCAAGTTTGGCAATACTTCTCCCAAACTTCACCCGAATACCAAAGGTTGTTTACCGTAGACTTTGAACATTATCCTAATGGTAATGCAATTGATGTGTACATTGCTATTGCATAGATAACCACAACTTAAATGGTCCCTGTTAAGCTCGCAAACCAAAATACTGCTCAGTTAACTGCGCGCTTCACAGTAATGCCCAAGCGATTGGCTAAGCGCGCTAAGTTCGCCCTATCTACGCTCAGTCGCTTGGCGGTTCTAGTCCAATTTCCTTTTTCTTCTGATAACACACGCTTGATCAGATCATATTGAAATCTATCCACTTCTTCTCTCAAGGCTAATTGCGAGGGAATGGAGAGGGGCGGTGGTGTTTCGTCTTCAATGTCGAGCGTATTCTTTTCCAGTTGCCCGCCAAGCGCCTCGCAGTCGCGTAGCTTGATATTTACTATATGATGCGATGTTTCTGATGACGCCTTTACCGCAGCCCTTGTTAAAAAGTGTTCCAATTCCCTGACATTACCTGGCCAACGATAGCGCTCCATTTCTTCAAGCACACTTTGCTCAACGCGAAGCTGCCGTAGTCCTAATTTTCGGCGCAGCTTTTCAATAAAAAAGCCAGTGAGCAATACCACGTCACCCTGACGCTGGGACAACGGTGGAATGACAAGAGGGTAGACATTGAGTCTATGAAACAGATCTGCGCGAAAGTGACCGAAATCGACCTCTTTTTCTAGCTGTCGATTCGTTGCAGCAATAACACGCACATTGACTTGCTCAACCTTATCTTGTCCAAGAGGTTGTACTTCTTGGCTTTGTAACACGCGCAGCAATTTTGCTTGCGAGGGTAGGGGAAGCTCTCCAATTTCATCGAGAAATAGCGTCCCTCCATCTGCAATTTTGAATTTACCTGCACGATAATTTTCTGCACCAGTAAATGCGCCTTTCACATGACCAAACAATTCACTTTCAACAAGGTTTTCCGGTAATGCAGCACAATTAACGTAGATTAGCGGCTCATTACTTCGATTAGACAATCGGTGAATTTCATGGGCCACAAGCTCTTTTCCTGTGCCACTTTCTCCGACAACGAGAACTGCAAAATCTGTCGCGGCAACCATAGCTATTTCCTTCTTCAATGCCTTAACTTGATCGCTTTGACCAATGAAGTCGTTAACGTCAGTTAAGTTTTCAGGCCTGCTCAATGCCGCTTTTAATTGTGCCGACTGCTTAACTTGCGCTTTTAACTGATGCTGCTGCATATCGGCAACGAAAAAGTGTGTGAGCGCTTGTACCAAGGTTTCAAGCAACTCGCTGTCTATATCGTCAAATATGCCCTGTTCCAAGCTGTCAAAGGTCACAACGCCAATAAGTCGCGAGTTGTTATGTATGGAGAACCCCATACAAGAATGCACGGGAAGGTTGCCTTCTCGGCCAAGTAGTAGTCCATCAAAAGGGTCGGGAAGCTCACAATGTTTGGGGAACCTCACAAAACTAGAAGCATGGGCAATTTCAAAGAATCTGGGGTGAGACGAAATATGAAATTGACGCCCCATTGTGTCTAGGCTTAATCCTTTTAAGGCGGTGGGGATTAAGACATCACCTTGGCGTTTTAAAAAGGCAATAGTATTACAATGAAGTAATAGCGATAACTGCTCTATACAGTCCTGATATCCGCCAGGTTTTCCAATTAGCCTTGGCAACTGAGCACAAAAGTTTAATAAATCGCGTTGTGAAAGTGCCATGCCGTGACCCCTTAGGTGAAAATTTTAGATTCGCGAACAACCTAGAGTGTAGCTTCTTTTGAGTTAATTTACATCATATGAGTCATAATGACTCTCTTTTGTGGTGAGTCATTATGACTTTTTTTAAGTGAGTGTATTTTTAAATTATTGATTTTATTTAATTAAATTTTTGGCATCCAAATTGATAAGTCTTCTGTAAGCGCGTTTGCAAACGATGAGTAAACGCAAGGTTAAATGGAGGAAGGCATGCAAAATCACATTTTTCAGACGCTGAGCGAAACAGGCTTACATCTACATCAAGCGCAAAGGTGCGTAACCGCAGGCAATCGGTTGATGTTGAGCAATATGCTTATCTTTTTGGCATGTCTCGTGATGACGTACGGCGTGTCAGAACAGTTCTCGCTTACGCAACAAGTATTCGCTCATATATTAACCATCGTTAGCGCAGGAGCGTTTAAAGTCGGTTATGTCGTGCGCTGTGTTGGCATGCATAGTCTTGGCGCAAAGTCTTTCTAAATGCGATGTCCTTCTCTCTTTTGATAACGATTTCACTGCTTTTCAACACAAATTACAGGAGCATTTATGCTATCTCAGCAAGACATCAAAACCGTAAAAAATACTATACCTGTGCTTACAGCAGTGGGAAGCGCCGTAACAGAACATTTTTATGCGCGCATGTTCAAGCACAACCCTGAGTTACAACATACCTTTAATATGACAAACCAAAAAACAGGAAAGCAGAAAACAGCGTTGTTTGATGCCATCGTTGCGTACGCTAATCACCTGGATAATTTAGACGTGCTTGAGGAAGCGGTTAATCGCATCTCAAACAAACATGCGAGTTTGAATATACAGCCCAACGACTATGACATTGTGGGGCACCATCTCATTGAAACCTTCAGAGAGTTGCTCGGAGATGGCTTTACCGATGATATCGAACGTGCGTGGACTAATGCCTACATTCAGTTGGCAAATGTATTTATTGATAAAGAAGCAACCTTATATGAAACCACAGAGCAGCAGGTAGGTGGCTGGATAGGCAAGCGTGCCTTTGTCGTCACCGAGAAACGCGAGGAGTCTGAATTAGTCACTAGTTTCGTATTGACACCGCAAGATGGAAAGCCAGTTATCTCGTATAAGCCAGGTCAATACATTGGAGTTGAACTTCACCCAGAAGACCACGAATACAGGGAAATCAGGCAGTATTCATTATCTGATGCGCCGTGTGAGACACATTACCGAATATCGGTTAAACGAGAATCAACGCCGTTTGTAGGCGTGGTGTCTAGCCATTTACATGACAATGTTCATGAGGGTGACATTCTGAGGCTATTTCCACCACGAGGTGACTTTTTCCTCGACGAAAGGGATACTCCTGTAGTGCTTATTTCTGCTGGTGTTGGTGTTACACCGATGATGGCAATGCTAGAGACTATTAATCAAAGATCAGAAAATAGAAGCGTGACTTTTCTACATGCATGTGAAGGTAGAGCTCAGCACTCTTTTTATCATCGCTCTATCGAGGTGTGTTGGAAAAATAACTGGTCAGTACATACTTGGTATCAAAATAGTGACGATGCCAAAAAGTACAGTGTCAATGCTGGCTTGATTGATCTTAACTGTATTTCACTTCCTGTAAAAGACGGTCACTTTTATTTGTGTGGGCCCGTCGCATTTATGGCTTTCGTCAAATCCCAGCTTGTCCAGAAAGGGGTAAAAGAAGCACATATCCACTATGAAGTCTTTGGGCCTCATGACGAATTAGCCATGCAGGCTTAATACTAAAGCATAAGGTGCGCTAGGTCTTGGCGCGCCGTACTTTGCGCAAACGGTGAGGTCACCGCTGCTTCCCACGCATCGCGGTCTGTGAAAAGTATAAAACCCGCGTAGGTTTTGACAGGTGCTATAAGCACCATTAGTAGCAAAAGTGATTTTACATATGTAGATATAGACAACATTACCGCTCCAACATTTATTTAGTGCAAAATTCAATGTGAGAAAATAGCGATAAAGTGTGGAATTAATGTAGAGGGTGGATAAAAAGTGGCGAATAGAAATTCGCCACTTCTAATAAAAACAAACCAGTAAGCGTTGGTCGTTTAGCGCTCAATAGTGAAAGTGAGCCCCGCGTTTGCTTGCAGTCGGCTGATAAGTTTATCGCCCAACGCTGCCGCAGGAGTGAAAAAACCGCCACTCAAAGACACGTCTTTGCACAAGCAAATTGAAGATTCCGCAATCATTTTACTGGTTGAGCCATAACCAGGGTCTTTGTCGCCTTTTACTGAAACCGACAGCATTTCGCCGTTGGCAGCTGTCCCAATAAAAAGAACATCGTAAAAACCTGATTCACGCTCTTCTTTACTTGGGCCTTCACCAGGCTTAGGGCCGTCATCGCTTGCCAAAGACTTGTCACCAGCAACATGTTTGGCCATGGCTTTACCTTTTTCACCTGGACCTGTCATCATCATTTCGTCGTATTGAAACGTTTTGCCATAGGCATACTGGCTTAAGTAATTTGAACGATGTACATTTTTGGTGTTAATGGCTGCCATAATAAACGGCGCCACCCAGGTGCCAAGCTGTTCATCAAGGTAGGGCTTGTTGCCGTCTGGCTGCGCTTGAATCATCTCATTGCCCGCAAGAGAAAATGGGTTGATTAACGCCGCCATAATTGATTTGTCTTGATGCGCTGCCGCCATAGTTGCTTTTAAACTTGCCGCTGTGCCCCCTGAGAATGTGCCTTTCATACCGCGCACACGGCCTTTGACATACTCAATGGGTTCATAGGTCTGCTGTTTAGCATGGGTCTGTAGGAAATGTACGCCCAAATCAAAAGGCACAGAGTCAAAGCCACACGAGAAGACGATGTTAGCACCGCTTGCTTTCGCTTTTTCCTCATATTTATTGATCATCTGGTGCATCCATGCGGGTTCTCCGCACAAATCAGTATAACCCGTTCCATTGTCAGCACAGGCGCTAAGCAGCTTTTCACCGTAAATTTGGTATGGACCTACTGTGGTGAGTACAACATGTGTACGTTTTGTCATCGCGTTTAGCGCGCTTTCATCGTCGCCATCAACCACAATGCTAGGAATGTTCTCACTAATTCCAAGCGACTGTTTCACGTCATTAAGCTTAGTCTCATTGCGCCCGGCTACTGCCCACTTTACGGTCTCATCATTACCGTATTGCGCCTGAAAATATTCTGCGACTAGTTTTCCAGTGAAACCCGTTGCGCCGAAAATGACCACATCAAACTCACGTACATTACTCATGTTTATGTCCTGTTGTCTTATCTGTCATGTCAATATACGCATAAGTGATCATATGTATTATTTTTTTAGATAATAGGTGTGTATTCATGAAATCAGTGTAGTGATTGGACAAACATACGCAGCCTCTTTAGCCCTTCATTCAAGCGTGTTTCATCGGTGGCAAACGACAAACGCACGTAACAGTGGGCGCGATGATGGCCAAAGTCATTGCCAGGGGTTAATGCCACGTGATATTCAGACAACAACGCGTCACAAAACGTCGTTGCATCTAGCCCGGTTTTTTCAATGTTGATGTAAGCATAAAAAGCACCATGTGGAATTGCATCGACGTGAAGTCCCATCGCTTCTATTTCAGCTAAGACGTTATGGGCACGTTCACTCAACGTAATTCGATTTTGCTCGCATTGCGACAATGCACTTGGCGTAAAACATGCCAGCGCGGCCTTTTGCGCAAGTGCAGAGGGGCATATAAATAGGTTTTGCGACAGGCGTTCCATAATCGGTGTCATGGTCGGAGGCACCACACACCAGCCTAGCCGCCAACCAGTCATGCCAAAGTATTTTGAAAAGCTATTAACGACAATTATCGTGTCTTGGTATTGTTCATGCACAAGTACACTTTGCAGTTTTGCGTGAGAGCGGTCGCTATCAGTTGATACTGACTTTGAAAAAGCGAGGTCGAGATAGATTTCATCGACAATTAAAAAGCCCTCATGCTGCTGACAGTATGCTGCAATTGCTGTTAATTCTTCAATAGTGATTGCTGTGCCAGTTGGGTTAGCCGGTGTGGCTATAAGCACGCCTTTGGTATTGTCTTTCCAGTGAGACTTGACGTCATTAAGTGTCAACTGAAAATTAGCATCGGCATAGGTAGGAATGAGGGTAACATCGCCTCCAAACGCATTTAAAAACCGACGATTACACGGGTAAGAGGGGTCACCCAATAGAATATTGTCACCGTCTTCAACCAGCGCTGCACTCGTCAGCAACAATGCGCCTGAGGCGCCAGCCGTAACTACAATGCGGGCAGGGTCAATGTGACATTGATGATAGGTGCTATAAAACGTACTAATGGCTTGGCGAAGTTGCGGCAAACCAAGGGCAGACGTATAAGGATAGTCTGGTGTATCTAATGATGATTGTAATGCCTCAAGCACCGCATCTGGTGCACCAAAATCGGGTTCGCCAAGGTTAAGGCGAATAACGTCATGGCCTTGTTGCTCAAGCATTGATGCTTTCTCGCCATAGGCCATGGCGAGAAAGGGAGAAATGGCAGTAGCACGTGTTGCAAACTTCACGTTTATTCCTTAATGCGCAAAAGTTAAATCGCTACTGCACAGATTACCACGAGCCCGAGTTGTTATTTCAACTTTTGGTATAGTACGTCTTTTAACACGGCTCGGTCGTGTTTTAAGGTGTGTAGATGCTCATCGGTTGTTGGCGAGCCTAACTCCTCAAGCTGCCTGATTTCTTCATCTAACGCGTGATAGCGTTTTGCCTGCTCAGCAAACTCACTATCTGTAGCGTTAAGTTGATTAAAGGTGTCTTTGTGCTGAGGAAAGTCACACAAAAGCGAGTGGTTTTCACCTAACATGCTAAACCTCCTTTAGTTTATGTCTTGGACAGCGACGACTAAATCATTCCAATTACGCTGATTTTCAATATCAAACTGCATACCCTGTGCGTCAGCTTCTGCAAAGCGTTTTATTGCGGGTGTCTTACTGGTCGCTTGATACAGCCAATACGCTTCTGCTTTTAACGCATCGTCGATAGGGCGGTCGATAGATTCATACACCGCTTGCTTACACGCATTAATCGATTCAGCAGGGAAAAGTGCAATTCGCTTCGCAAGCGCATCGACGTAAGGCCCAATTTCATCGGGTTCTAACGCTTTGTTGATGGTACCGTAAGCTTCGGCCTCGTCAGCGTCAAAATCTCTTGCACTGAGTATTATTTCAAGCGCGCGCCCCAGGCCCGCTTGCCTTGCCATACGTGATGCTCCGCCGCCACAGGGTAGAATTCCCATGCCAACTTCCATTTGCATAAACTTAAACTTACCACGTGCGGCAAAACGCATATCGCACGCTAGCGCAAATTCATGACCACCACCGCGTGCCACGCCCTCTAGCTTGGCAATGGTGGCCTGTGGCAAGCGACTAATGCGCTCTAGAACGCTTTGTAAATCAAGTAATTTAGCGTCTTGTCGAGATACCGCTTCTATTGACATATCTTTAAGAAGATTGGTGTCGTAGTGGCATACCCAGATTTCGGGGTTAGCAGAATCGAATACAACTACTTTTACGTCTCTGTCTCTTTCAAGGCGCATTGCAAGGTAGGTTAAGTCTTCTAGCATTTCTTGCCCTTGCACGTTCACTGGCCCGAAATCAAACGTTACCGTTAGTACAGCACCGTCTTGGCGCGTTTTAAATGTAGTGTAGCCTTCGTAAGTCATTTTTCATACCTTGTCGTTGATTGGTGTATTTAACGTGTGTTAACACAAAAGCTACATTATCAGTGGTGCTATTTTTTGATAATCCTTTGCTAAATATAATGAGTTTATTGTTTTTGTATATAATTGTTAAGTTTGTTGTAGCACAAGGCTCACTGACTAGTGTGTTGTTGTGCGATGAATGGGCATAGGCAAAGGCTGCGTGTTGGGGTAGGCTAGTGACAATGACCCAAGGCGTTGTTTCGCAAAGTTAAATTAAATCATGTGATAACACTCATCACGCCGCTACTTTATTGGTGTCATACCGCTTTGTACGCAAATACAAGATAAGGAATTTTAAATGCTTCACGTAAAGCACGCTCAATCGTGTACTCGTCAGCGTAGATCACTGGCAAAACATACATTGAAAACAGGGTTGTTTTGGGCAGGGCTAATCGCCTGTCTTTTTTCTATGTTGTCAGTTGCTCACGCTGAAACGCCAACCATTGAGGCGTTTACGCAAAACATGACGGAAAAGTCAGGTTTTATTCCTATGTACTATGATGAAGACCAAGACAGGGTGTACTTGGCTGTGCCGACAACGGATGAGCAGTATCTTTTTCAAAGTAGTATGCCTTATGGCGTTGGGTCGAACGATATAGGGTTAGATCGCGGACAACTCGGTCAAACGCGTCTGGTGAGTTTTGACCGTTTTGGCAATAAACTGTTATTGAAGCAACATAATACCGAATACAGAGCAACTTATGGCAGCGCGGCTGAGAAGCAAAGCATTGATGAGGCGTTTGCCGATTCTGTTATCGCCGGTTTTGCCATTGTTGCAAAGGATGAGAGTGCTGTGCTAATTGATTATACGCCATTCTTGCTAAGTGATATTCATGGCATTGCCAATAGGCTTTCTCGTACTAAGCAAGGGAGCTTTAGCGTCGATAAAATGCGCAGCGGTGTTTACTTGCCAAAAACAAAAGGGTTCGAAAAAAATACCGAGCTTGAAGCGCTTGTCACGTTTGCGGGTAAATCACCTGGTGCATACTTACAACAAGTGACCCCAGATGCCGAAAGTGTGTCGGTTCACCTTCATCACTCCTTTGTTGCCTTACCAGATAGCAACTATACGCCGCGGGTTTATCATCCCTATTCTGGGTATTGGAAATTTAGGTATTTCGACTATTCAACGCCAATTAGTGAGCCTACTGAGCAGCGTTTCATTACGCGTCACCGTTTACATAAGAAGTCGCCGCATGCCGCTATGAGCGAGGCGGTGGAGCCTATTGTTTACTATTTGGACCCAGGTATTCCTGAACCTGTTCTGTCTTCGCTACGCGAGGGAGCGAGCTGGTGGAATCAAGCGTTCGAAGCTGCAGGATATAAAGACGCGTTTCAAGTGAAAGTTCTGCCTGAAGGGGCAGATCCTATGGACGTGCGCTACAACGTAATTAACTGGGTTCACAGGGCCACACGCGGCTGGTCTTATGGTTCGTCAGTGGTCGACCCGCGCACAGGTGAAATAGTGAAAGGGCATGTTACGCTGGGTTCTCTTCGCGTAAGGCAAGATTATCTAATTGCCCTTGGACTTACGAGCCCCTTTAAAGAAGGGAACCAAGATACCACGCCACAGCAAGCCATGGCATTGGACAGAATAAAACAGCTGTCTGCGCACGAAGTAGGTCATACACTGGGTATTGCTCACAATTTTGCGGCAAGTGCAAACGACCGTGCCTCGGTAATGGATTACCCCCACCCAAGAATTAGTTTAGTCAATGGCAAAATTTCACTAGAGGGTGCTTACGACAAAGGCATTGGTGAGTGGGACAAGCATGCGATTGCGTATGGCTATCAAGACTTCAGTGGCGGTGATAATGTCGCTAGCGCAGAAGCTGAGGGCTTAGCAAAGCTTATTGTGCAAACGCGTAATAAAGGGCTTAAGTTTAAGTCTGACTCAGATACGCGTAGTGCCCGGCATGGTTCTTCTAACGGGCACATGTGGGAAAACGGCAGTAACCCGCTTGATGCGTTTGATGAAATTTCAGCTATTCGCGAACTTGCGCTGACTAATTTAGGGCTTAACACATTGCCTGAAAAAAGCAGCTTATCGTCACTTGAAAATGCGCTAGTACCAATTTACTTATTGCATCGATACCAGCTAGAAGCGGTAGCAAAACAGGTTGGGGGGCTACACTACGAGTACGAAAGGAAAGGGGATTATACTACGCCACAGGGCCAGAAATTTGTTGCCCCAGCGGAGCAAGAACGAGCAATGCAGCAGTTAATCACTGCAACAACGGCTCAGTATCTGGCGTTTCCAGAGGCTGTATTGGCGTTAATACCACCAACCGCCTATGGCGATGATGTTACGCGCGAACACTTCAAAGGGAAAATGGGGTTAATGCTTGACCCGGTATCAGCTGCTGGCTCAGCGGCTAACTTTGCATTTGAGTTACTTTTACACCCAGAAAGGCTTAACCGTTTGCATTGGCAGGCTTATAGCAGTAAAGACCGACGTAGAAAAGTTGATGTAGCCTTGCTTATTAAGCAAATCCTCAATGTCCACTGGTACAAAAACGAGGCGATTAGCCCTTTGAATCAAAGGCTTAAACTTGTTGCGCTAAATGCAATTATGAAAGCTGTTAATAGCGATGCACTTGCGCCTGATGTAAAATTAGCGGCGCAAGATGCTTTGTTAGAGTTCACCGAATGGTTAGAAGATGAGGCCGATGATGGACGCTATGAGGTCATCTACGACCAATTTAAGTCTTATTGGAAGTATGGAACCTGGAACGGTAGCTTTGACGTAGAGCCTTTGCCGCCTGGTTCTCCTATCTAAGATATAAGCGTTATTTGATTGCGCTGCCGTCGTCGGCAGCGCTTTTTGTTTCCGTTGAGAGACGTGCGCTTAAGCCAATATTACAACCAAAAGTACATCGATCACTTAAGCGTTTGATAGTTGGTAAATACCTTATATAGCTGAGTACCGCTAAGTACTGAAGCGGATGGGAAGTGTAAAATTGGGATAAGATCGCATGGTGCGTAAAGCGTTTTGCTGCCATCCTCATTGTCCAAATCATCAATGTTAAGCACTTGCGCCAAGGGTTCGCCTTTTTTAACTTCTTGGCCAGGTTTGGCAATGTATTCCACCATACCTCCCCAATCGGTAAACATGGTTTTGTAATCTTTCAAATATACCCCTAAGCGTGACATCGATTTGGGCGTAATATCACACTGATGCAATACTCCCTTGGCGTTTAGATAACTTAGTATACTGGTTGCATCGATATCACCTTCGGTAAAGTCGATCACTTCTTGGCTTCCCATTTCCAGCGTAAAGGCCTCTACGTTGAAGTTAACGTCGCGACCTAGGTTATTTTTGATACTATCTTGCAAGGTCCACCACGGGCAAAATGTCGCTTCGTCTAAAGCGCCTGCAAATACGTTGGGGATGAATATACAGTGAGGAATATTGAACAGTCCGGCGCTGTCTTTGGCATATTCGGGAATGTAGATATGGCGGGTGGACACTGGCCCATTGTGTAAATCAAGCACGTAGTCAGCGTTAACCGCCATTTGTTGTAACTTCAGGTTCAGCTGTTGAGCTAGACCCAGCCCCCATGGTTGTGCGAGTTTATTGTCAATGGCATGACTTAAGTGAGCACGGAACCGCTGTTTAAGGCAGTCTAGCGACTCCTCTGGCGTCACTGTTTTTGCGAACTGCTCGACGGCGTCTTTGTCAAAAAAGTACCCCCGGTTCCAGTTTGTTCCGTTTACTGGATCAAAACGACCGAGCGTATACTCGCCAGCCTTAATGTTAGTGCCAATAGGATTGCAGTTAGGCACAAGGATCACTTCGCCACAGATATCCATTTGTTTTAGTCGTTGAATTAGGTGGTAAATAACAACGTTGCCCTGGACTTCTGCGCCGTGAATGGAGCTTTGAATATAAACCGTTGGGCCAGGTCTTGTGCCTTTCATTCTGTATATTGGCACATTCATATTCCGGCCTGACGCATTCTGCGCTACGACCATGTGTTTTTTCACTACTTGTGTTGTCATGTCACTGTTAGCCTAAATTCTGTCTTATTTTCTTATAGTGTTTCTTGATTAGTCTGTTGCGCAAAGTTCACAAGACAGCGTGTTGGGTAATGCCCACTGCTGCCATTCGTGCCGCAATCCGTCAAAGGTAATCAGCTTATTAAGCGGCAGGTCGTCAAACTCCATAAGTACCTGCATGGCAAGCATGGCCTGATAAGTGCCTATCATATTGACCATAGGTGAGAAAATGCCCGCTTCAACACAACTTAAATCGGGGGCTTCAAACAGGGTGCGCAGACACCCATAGCACCGACTTTTTCCCGGAATAGCCACAAAAAGTTGGCCTTCAAAGCGAATTGCTGCGCCAGATACCAACGGGGTGCCCATGCGAAAACAAAGCGTATTTATGCTATCTCTACTGTGTGTATTGTCAGTGCAGTCCAGTACCACATCTGCCGATGCAATAAGCGCCTCGTGTTCAGAAGAAAAAGCGTTGTCAACAACGGCGATCTCGCAGTCACTGTTGAGCGCGGCTAATCGGGCTTTTGCTGCGTGGGCTTTACTGCGCCCAATATCGTCTTCACTAAAAAGCGTTTGGCGGTGCAGATTCGTTTCTTCAACGTTATCAAAGTCAATAAGGGTTATCTTGCCTACACCACTTGAACATAAGCTGGTGGCGGCAGCTGTACCAAGTCCACCAACACCAATGATAATGGCGTGAGCATTTAAGAGCGCTTCTTGACCCTCTAAATCAATTTTTGGCAGCACAATTTGTCGGTTGTACCGCATAGCCTGTTGATGCGTTAGGCGCTTAGACATAGGTTATGCCAACTTAAATGTTGAATTCATGGTGTGCACCCTTATAAAGTGTTAACCAATAAGTGTTTTGTGCGGGTACTTTATCAAAACCTGCCACAATGTCGCATAGCAAATTAGGAATTTATATGTCTGTCGTCAGCCAACCTCTGAATATTGCAGTTCTTACCATTTCAGATACCCGTTCATTAGAAAACGATAAGTCAGGTGATTACCTTAAAGACGCGCTCATGTCTGCAGGTCATAACCTGATAGACAGAGCGCTAGTCAAAGATGATATTTATCAGCAGCGCGCAGTGGTATCAAAATGGATTGCGCAAAGCGACATCCATGCCGTTCTCATCACTGGCGGCACAGGTTTTACGCACAGAGACTCTACGCCTGAAGCAATTAGCGTTTTATTTGATAAAGAGGTCGATGGTTTTGGCGAGTTGTTTCGCCAGATCAGTTTTGAAGAAATCGGCACGTCTACTATTCAGTCTCGCGCCATTGCTGGTTTTGCAAATAACACCGTCATCTTTTGCTTGCCTGGTTCAACGGGGGCGTGTCGCACGGCATGGGAAAAAATTATTGCCAGCCAACTTGATGCAGATTTTCGACCGTGCAACTTTGTTAAGCACTTGGTGGAAGCATGAGTACGTTTAGCCATTTAAACGCTGGCGGTGAGGCAAACATGGTCGATGTGAGTGATAAGGCCGTGACCCAGCGTGAAGCCACTGCTGAGGGTTTTATCTACGTTAGTGAGTCAGTGATCACACAAATTAGTGAGGCAACCATTGCCAAGGGTGACGTTTTTGCGGTCGCGCGCATTGCCGGAATTCAGGGCGCTAAAAAGTGTAGTGACCTTATCCCACTGTGCCATCCACTTGCGCTCTCAAAAGTTGACGTTAATTTTGATATTGATAAGGCGCAACATCGCATTAAAGCCACGTGCTATTGCAAACTCAGCGGAAAGACAGGGGTAGAGATGGAAGCCCTCACAGGAGTTAATGTTGCTCTACTTACCTTGTTTGATATGTGTAAGGCTATCGACCCGGGCATGTACATAGAAGGGGTGCGTGTATTAGAGAAAAAAGGTGGCAAAACAGGCCATTGGAAAAGCACAGACTAATTAGCGAATAAAGCATGCACATAACAGTTAAAACATTTGCACAAACCCGCGAAATAACCGGTGAAGACAAGGTTACACTAGCAATCTCTGATGGCGCGTCGGTTGCCAGTTTAATAAATGCATTGCGAGAGCGCAGTGAAAAATGGGAACTTGCGTTGTCAGGCAGCGTGTTGACTGCGGTTAATCAGCAGCTATGCGACGCGGATACTGCAGTTAAAGATGGCGACGAAGTTGCATTGTTCCCGCCTGTGACAGGGGGCTAGGTATGTTTGCTAGGGTTCAACAAGAGGGCTTTGAACTAAATGCACTCTATGACGAGCTAAAACAAGGTGCTCAGAGTGCGTCGCCGGGAAATACAGGGGCAATGGTGACATTTACTGGCCTAGTACGCGATTTCAATCAAGACGGCAATATAGAAGGAATTGAGCTAGAGCATTACCCAGGGATGACGGAAAACGCATTACTGCTGTTGGTTGAACAAGCTACAGAGCGCTTCTCGTTAACGAATGCTTAAGCGCCGTGCACCGCGTAGGGCGCATTTATAACAACGAGCAAATTGTGTGGGTTGGGGCTGCTGCACCGCATAGACAAGCCGCATTTGACGCTGCTAACTTCCTTATGGACATGTTAAAGCAGTCGGTCCCCTTATGGAAAAAAGAGTTTAAGGGTAATACATCAACATGGGTTGAAGCCAAAGCTTCTGACGATAAAGCGGCGTTAAAGTGGATGCACAACGCAGATTCATTGAGTGAAGACTGATGCAGCTTTTGCGCGCTGTATTCATTAACATCAGCTTGCTGGTGGCTACCTTTATGTGCACTCCTTTTGCACAAGCGCGTACTCAGGCCGACGATATTGAACCTGTTCGCGTGGCGGTGGCTGCTAATTTTGCTGCGCCGCTTCGCGCAATTGCGGAAGGTTTTACCGGCGCTACAGGAGTTAATGTCATCGTTACGGTGTCATCTAGCGGAACCTTATTTGCACAACTGCAACACGGTGCGCAATTCGACGTGTTTTTATCTGCAGACAAACGGCGTCCATTAGCGTTAGCGCACCAAGGTGTTATCCACGCCGATAACGTAGTGGACTACGCTGTGGGACAATTAGCGTTTGTGCACCGCGCAAAAGAGCTAAGTGAGGAGAACCGTTCACTGTCATCTCAGATAGAAACGGCGCTGTCGACGGGTAGGATTGCTATAGCCAACCCAAAACTTGCACCTTATGGTGAGGCCGCGAAAGACACGCTTCAGTCTTTAGGTTTATGGAATAGAGCAACGCGCCAGCGAGTGACGGGCAAGAATGTCCTGCAAACCTATCAGTTTTTTTCTACAAAAAGCGTGAGCGGCGCTTTCATTGCCTATTCGCTCACGCCGGACATTGCCAAAGCGCCCAATAGTGATAGTGAGACGATAACCACGGCTTTGGTGCCTGCTCACCTTCACAAACCTATCGTGCAGTCTATGGCAATAAACAGTAAACACAGGGCACAGCTTTACCCCAATGTGTTTGACGCAAAAACACCAGACTTCCAACATGCTACACAAAACCTAGCGATAGTGGACTTGTTTGTGCAATATGTACTCTCAAAGCATGTGCAAAATCAGTTATCCTCGTGGGGATACCTTGGCGTTGAGCTAGCGGCTAAAGCAAATGATGCAATCGGTAAAAGAGGGGAGCAATGACAACGCTATTTGAGTCTTTTTCCGCTGATACGTTTGACGCTATTTGGCTAACGCTAAAACTTGCGGTGATAACCAGTGCCATATTGTTGCTGATTACATTGCCTTTGGCGTGGTGGTTGGCAAATTGGCAAGGACGTATAAAGCCCTATTTAATGGCGTTATTCGCGCTGCCGCTTGTATTACCACCCACGGTGCTCGGGTTTTATTTACTTATTGCATTTTCCCCTGACGGGGCGCTTGGCCAGGTGTGGCAGTCACTTACCGGTCATACGCTAGCATTTAGTTTTGAAGGCCTCGTCATTGGTTCACTCATTTACTCGTTACCATTTTCATTACAGCCGCTGTATAGCAATTTCACGCAGCTAGATAAGCGCTTCTTAGAGGTTGCGCAAACTCTCGGCTATTCGCCTTTTAGACGTTTTACGAGCATTGTTTTACCAATGAGTAAAGCGCCAATCATGGTGGCATTTGCATTGAGTTTTGCACACACTATCGGTGAATTTGGTGTGGTATTGATGATTGGCGGGAATATACCCGGTGAGACTCAAGTGTTATCTATTGCCCTTTATGAGCAAGTGGAGTCATTGGCCTATGAACAGGCCCATGTCCTTTCTTTGGGGCTACTTTTGTTTTCGTTCATGTTGCTTGCTTTACTTTATAAATTCAATAGCAAAACTATAGGTTACTCGTCCGGGCACTTTGGCCATGTAGACAGTACTCGGCGCACTTAATATGAAGTTCTCAGTTTCACTATCATCTCGTATAAGGGCACAGGTTCATCTAAGTGAGGGTACCCAATTTATAGGTGTAACTGGCCCGTCGGGGGCAGGTAAGAGCAGTCTGCTACGCGCGCTAGCGGGCGTTGAGCCTAGTGCACAAGTCAGCGCAGAATGGGGTATGCACAGTGCAAAAGTGGGGATTGTTTTTCAGCAGCCCATGCTGTTTCCACACGTAGATGTGCGCGGTAATTTTTCACTGGCTAGCCGCCATGCAAAAGCGAATGCCATGTCGTTGCATGAGGCTGCAAAAGGGTGTTGCTGCGAACACTTGTTGGACCGCGCTGTGTCTACACTCTCTGGCGGCGAGGCGCAGCGTGTTGCTATCGCTCGAGCGCTGGTGAATGGTCCTGATGTACTGTTACTTGATGAATCTCTTAGCGCGATAGATGTCGCGACACGTCGCAAAATATATCGCTTTCTTAAAGCGAGCTGTTCCAAAAGAAGCATGAAATGTGTGGTCATCTCTCACGACCTCGAAGATTTGGCACTGTTTAGTGACGAAATGCTTCACATTGTAGATGGTGAGGTGACATCAAATGGAGAAGTTAGTGCCGTTCTTCAACAGATATTTTCTGCTGGTGACATTGAGGTGCCGTCTGCACTGATTACTGGTGTGTTAAGCGAGCGCGACAGCAGTGGCAATATTGCGCACGTAAGCGTGGCCAACGAAGAGCTCTTTGTGTGCCTAGATAGCCTGGCCGTTGAAAGAG
The DNA here is from genome assembly GCF_036870955.2 of Alteromonas gracilis. Taxonomy (GTDB): domain Bacteria; phylum Pseudomonadota; class Gammaproteobacteria; order Enterobacterales; family Alteromonadaceae; genus Alteromonas; species Alteromonas gracilis_A. The sequence continues at coordinate 2,579,135 of NZ_CP145482.2, read as the reverse complement.
ACGCTGATGGCATTGAACTGGCAAAGTTTACGGTCAAAGCCTGCGATGTCAGCATAGACACCAATGTACAGTTGATTAATGAAACCTCAACCTCAAGTATCTTGAACACACTTCCTTGTACTATTACGACTGTAGATGGCTTCGTTGAGCAAGACCATAGCAAAAAAGCCAAGGTATTGTTGACGCTGCAAATTAAAGAAGGTAGTGGCGCAACACATAACCCTCAATTATTGTACGCCAGTGTTAGTGCACTTTCAGCTGAGCGCCTAGCGCTTCGCGCTGGTACCCCTGTGCTTGCTCGGTTTAAACTGCCTTAGCCGATTCCTTTCGCTCACTTGCTTGCGCTCGCGGTGCTGCCCTCTAAATTGCTTTGGAGTAACGCGTAAGTACTTCATCACTGTTTAAATAAGCGTCAAAACGTGCGCAGATAGCGCGGATGTATATTCGCGCGTGTTCTGGCACAACAATGTTATCGTCGTTAAGCGCTATTAATCCATCACGTTCCAGAGGGGCGAGGTTAGAAAGTGCTTGTGCAAAATAGCTATTGAAATCGATGTGGTGTTTTTGGGCAATAGCGGTTTTGTCGAGCATTAGGTTACACATTAACGCGGATATGACATCTCGGCGAATAAGGTCGTCATGACTTAGTTTGAGCCCAATGGTAGCTGTTGGCAGATTACCGTCGACACGAGCATAGTAGGCCTTAAGTTCTTTCGGGTTTTGAGCAAAAGCATTTCCTATTGTGCTGATGGACGACACACCAATGCCCAAGAGGTCACTTTCGCCTCGCGTGGTATAGCCCTGGAAATTACGGTGCAGCACACCCTGGTTCTTCGCGATAGCAAGACTGTCATTTGATTTTGCGAAATGATCTAGCCCAATCATCTCGTAACCAATGCCTTTAAAGCTATCTACGGCAAAGTTATAAAGCTCAGCTTTAAGCTCAGCACTTGGCAAAATGGCATCACTAAATTTGCGTTGTGCGGCGAAACGCTCAGGCAAATGTGCATAGCTAAATAGCGAGATCCTATCTGGCTGCATGGCTTTTGTCGCCGCAATAGTGGTTTTAAATGTGTCGCGAGTTTGGTGGGGTAAGCCATATATCAAATCAAGGTTTATAGACTTAAAGCCAAGCGTACGGGCTTCAAAAACCAAATCTGCAATATGCGCGGTGCTTTGTACTCGGTTTATCGTTTGTTGTACGTTAAAGTCGGTATCTTGAAGTCCAAAACTCAATCGGGTGTACCCCAAATTTTTTAACGTTTTTAAATACGCTTTATCGACGTTTCGAGGGTCGAGCTCGATAGAGAGTTCTGCATCGGCTGCAAAGGTATAGTGCTTTTTCAATAAATACATCAAAAACGTTTGCTGTGTATCACTTAGAAAGCTCGGTGAACCACCTCCCAAATGCAGAGCAACAACTTTTTTGTTACCCGTGATAGCGTGTTTCGCCAGCATTTCTTTTTCAAGATACGTTAAGTAATCATCTGCTTTTTCATTATGACGCGTGACCAGCTTGTTGCAGCCACAGTAGTAACAAAGTGTTTTGCAAAATGGAATATGTACATACAAGCTTAAGGTGTCTGCACCACTAGATGTACTTGCGTCAAACAAAATATCGCCATCAACAGGCTCAAATTTTAAAGCAGTAGGATAGGATGTATATCGCGGTGCGTGCTGAGCGTATTTTTTAATAAACGACGATGAACGGCTTGTCAGTACAGGTGTTGTCATTTTGATGATCTTTTTGTATCAATGAAATAGGGATTGGTATCGCTAGAACTAATTTTACAGAGATGGTGGGGAGAGGCTTTGATCTACTTCAAACTTATGTTGTTAAATATGACTATTGTGTTGTTGTTGCCGATATTGGCGCTTCAAGCTGTATGGGTAAGAAAGAAAGCGCTGCGTTTAGATGAGCCGAGTGGGGCTCGTGAATATCGTTTCGATAGCGATGAATTCGTCGAACAAAAATCACAAGATAAGGCGCATTTTTTCATTATCGGTGATTCGGCCGCGGCAGGTGTTGGCGCCACTACACAAAGACATGCCTTAAGTGGTTACCTGTCTGAAAAGCTAACGCCATTGTCTTTTTCTGGCCTTTCGCTGCACGCAACGACCTACTTTACTAGTAGCGATGTGGCGTCGCTTTTGCCCTCGCTTCAGACGCCCTCGACATGTTCTGCATTAGTGTCGATGGGGGTCAACGACGTAACGCGGTTTGCCTCACTGTCAAGTTGGAAAAAGAATTTGTGTGCGACATCTGAGCACCTGACAAACCAGCTTAACTATACGCATATTATTTACACCGCGTTGCCTCCGATACACCTTTTTCCCGTGATCCCTCAACCCTTGAGGGCATTGTTAGGCTATCGCGCCGCGCTGTTAAACCACGCATTAAAGGCACATGTCAGCGATACACCGAACACATGCATGCTTACCATAAATCTCATGGACAAGGCATCTACCATGCGTGAAATGCAGCAAAGCGGTTTGATGGCGGAAGACGGATTTCATCCGTCGTCAGCAGGATATGCTATTTGGGCAAACCAGGTGGTGAGTGTTATTGAAGAATACGGACAACACTAAAAAATACACATAAACTTATCGCTTTATTTGCGCGTCTTGTCTTTCTAGGCCAGAAAATACTTGAAGTTTCTTTTTGTAACCTTATCTTGTGGTGTAGTAAAGTAACTTAATGTATGCATTGCCAGTACCCTTATCTTTCTGTTCAGGACTTAAATGGATAACGTACTGCGCAACTGTCAATTTTTTAAGCGCTGTTTTGGCGTTTATCCCACAATCAAGTGAGCGAATATGCAAAAAGTCACGGTAAATATGGTATCCGATGTAGTTTGTCCCTGGTGTATTGTTGGTTATCAGAGACTACAACAAGCCATCAAAATGGTTGAGGGCATCGATGTTGATATCAAGTTTTACCCGTTTGAGCTGAACCCATCCATGCCAGAAGAAGGGCAAAATTTGCGCGAGCATATTATGGAAAAATACGGTATCAGCGAGCAACAAAGTGCAGAAAATAGAGCAAGGCTCGTCAAAGCCGTGACGATTTAGGTTTCACCTTTTCTTTCAGTGACGAAAGTCGTATGCAAAATACATTTAAGGCGCATCAGCTAATTCATTTTGCTGCACAAAATGGGCTGGAAGAAGCCATGAAATTGAGGCTGTTCAGCGCCTATTTCACACACGCAAAAGATATCAACAGTATTGATGTGTTGGTAGAAGAAGCATCACAGATTGGCCTTAATGCACAAGAAGCGAAAGACGCGTTGACGTCGCAGCAATATGCGCCTGAAGTGCGAGAAGAAGAAACGCTTTGGCTTCAACGCGGCGTACAAAGCGTTCCCACGTTTGTTATAGGTAATCAAGGGGTAGCGGGTGCTCAAGAGCCAGAAACCTTGGCGGCGTTTATCAAGCAAGCCGCTAGCGCACAGCAATAGGGCGTGATGGAAAGTCTATGAGTAATCATCTTAACCATCTTTTAAATCAGTGGCTGCCGCTGAAAGACAAGCACCAATGGGTGCTTGGTTTTATTTTTAAAACAGAAGGCTCATGTTATCGAAAAGCGGGCGCGATGATGCTGTTCAGTGATGCAGGGCATCAACTAGGCATTTTGAGCGGCGGCTGTCTCGAAAGCGATATCGTGAAAAAAGCACACCGCGTTATGGCTGATGGTGTCAGCCGTACCGCGGTTTACGATGACGAAGATGAAGAGGACATTGCCTTTAAACTTGGCGTGGGGTGCGGCGGCGTTGTGCATCTATCCCTTGTGCCGCTTAATGCTTCAAATGGGTATTTGGCATTAGACCAAGTAAACCACTTACTTTCGTCGGGAAAACGGTGTGAATGGCGCACAGATGTGGCAGGTACAGTCGCTACATGCGAATCGGTAGCGTCTGATGCTGAGTTAGGTGTTAAGTCAGCAACCAAAGCCATCTTGTCAAAGCAAAACGAGTCGCAGATGCTGTCCGTTCCATTGAGACCACCTATTCACTTGCTCGTCGTAGGTGGTGGTTTTGACGCAACGTTTATGACCTACCTGGCGAATCAACAAGGTTGGTTGGTGAGTCTGTGGGACCCAAGGCCCGCACAAGCCCGTGTAGAGCACTTCCCAGAAGTTAACTATCTTATAGAAGATACAGACCCTTCTGGGCTGGCTTTGCACATGGCTGAGCACAACATTCAGGCTGCGGTACTTATGTCGCACCATCGTGAAATAGATGCTAAAGCACTCAACGTGCTGAGTCAGCAGCAGGTGCATTACGTTGCTATGCTTGGGCCATTACATCGAAAACAAGAAATCATGGATTTGGCGGGTATAACGCACACCAACTTTTGCGATTATTTTGCCAGTCCGGCGGGCTTTGATATAGGTGGCGAACTGCCTGAGCATATCGCCTTATCAGTGATTTCACAGTGCCATGCACTGTTCCATAGTAAACCCGCACACCTTCAAAAGTAAGGACTCAAAAACGTTTTCTAAAGGTCACACCAACACTTCTTGGTGTGCCTGGATAGGCCATGATTTTTCCAGTTTGTACAGGCACATCAAACCCACTTCGAGCCACATATTGCTCGTCAAATAGGTTTCTCGACCATGCTATGATTTCGCTGTCCCATTGTGGGATAGCCATGCTGATCCTCGCGTTAAATAGCGTATACGAATCAGCATATTTGTAAGGGTCGTTAGCGTCGTCTAAAAATACGTCGCCAACGTATTGATAATCTAGGCTGGCAGTTAACGGATATTGTTTGACGCTAAAGTGATGGTTAACCATTACTGCTAAGGTGTTTTCTGGTTCGAAGCCGACGCGATCGCCACCTCTTGAGCAAAATGGATCTGAAGGCTGCTGACGACCAGGGTCGTCGATACCAGTATGCCAGGTGTAAGCAACCCAACAGGTCCCTTTGTCGAAATCATCAAAATTTGCAAGCGTGCGCGCTGCATTGATATGTACCTCTGTATTGTCAGACACTAGCCAGGTGCTTTCAATCTCGAGACCTTTTACTACGATGTCACCAAGCGTTTTGCAGATTAAAGCCGCTGCCTGTAAATGTAGTCGCCTGAAAATCCGTGATTCGTGTGTAGTGCGCTGCAGCATTTATTCTCAATCTGTATTCGGGAAAATCACGTTTTATGCCTACTTCGGCACTGCGCGATTTTTCAGCGTCAAAAAGCGGGTCTAAAGACGGCAAAATACGGTCTGTATTTGTACCGCGGCCTTAAACCCTGTTGCTACGCTGGCATAAGTGAGGGTATTTTCATCCGGAGAGTACGATAACTTGAGCGTTCCAGTTAACTGTTCATCTTCAAGGTCTTCGCTTAAGTCTGGCCTTGGTAACACTGCCGACGAACCCAAAAAGAAGTAGCCCCAGCCGGCTTGTTGAAACGGCGCAATAGCCATAAGCGCTTCAGCGGTTGGTGAGCCACCATTTAACAGCGCCACACCAATGCTTTCTAGCCCGGCTATTGCGGCTGGCACGTTGGGCCATTGCGCTTGGTCTTGAGGCAAACCATTTATACCAGAGCCTTGCTCGAAATATTGCCCTTCAATGCTTTTTTCTTCGTGAGTGAAGCGAAGCCCTGTGGTTAGGCTAAGCGTGTCGGTTAATGTCCAATCTGCTTGCGCGAAAACCGCGATACTGTCTTGCTGTTGATAAGCATTGTGCTTAAATTCCGTCCCCGCAGGCGCTGGCGCCGCCGCGGGAGCAATAAGTCCACCACTTAGTGCGCTCAACTGATTTATCCCGTTGGCAAGAGGCAGTATGTCGGCTGCTGCGGCGTTGAAAAATGCGTCGAAGTCACTTTGTGTTGTGGTGTCAAAAGTAAGGTCGAGGTTTTGCGAAAAGTAATAGGCACCCAGAATGGCGCGTACATTGTCGCTGTCATAGTGCAGCCTTAATTCTTGAGAAAAAGACTGCTGGCGCGCATCATTGGTTGCCGTAAGAAGATCTGCGTTAGAAAAGTCAGTATCGACGGTGTCTAGGCTATCAAATGCGCGGTATGCAGAAATACTTACCAGATCCCAGTCCGAGTTAATCGCAACGTCGACTTGCAGTGACAGGCCTTTATCTTCCATGCGAGATAGAGGCGCCTGTGATAATGACGTCTTAAAGTCATAAAACTGGCTTCTGTTGTAAATGGTTGCATTGAAGGGAGGAAGCGATAACAAGGCATCGGTACCGAATTTTCCCTCAATCTCATTTGCTTGGATATTGCTTTGGTACGTCAATGCGCCGCAACAACGCTCATCTAATTCACCATAGTCCGCTATTAACCGCATGCTAACTGCATTGTTTGGTGTATAGAGCAGCTGTGCTTTAAACGCAGAGCGGTCTCGATTGTTCAGGGTTTGCCCAGAAACTTCGTCTTCGATAAAACCGTCGCTTTTGGCTGAAAAGCCAGACAGCCGTAGCGCGAGTATGTCGTCAATAAGAGAAAATGAAGATGCTGCGCTGAGTCTTACTAAGTCATCGTTGCCAACCATGACCTCTGCAAAACCATTTCTTTGTTCATGGCTAGGTGCTACGGAAGTCACCGTCATTGCTCCCGCTGCAGTATTTTTGCCAAACAGTGTACCTTGCGGGCCGCGCAATATTTCAACTGATTCCACATCAATTAAATCGTTAATCAACGCATTTTGGCGTGAGCGATAGACACCATCGACATAAAGACCCACGGAGGATTCAAAGCCAAAATTTTGTGCAGATGTCCCTATGCCACGTATTGAAAAACCAGAATTTGTGACACTTTGGCTTTGAAAAGCAGCGAATGCAGGTACGTAATTTTGTAAGTCAAAAATATCACGACTTGCAGTCTGCACTACGTCTTTGCCAGATAGGGCAGTGACCGCAACAGGAACGTCTTGTATGTTTTGTGTGGTTTTTTGTGCCTGCACAAGTATGCGCTCAAGAGAGGCGGTTTCATCACTCTCTATATTCTGTGCATAAATTGGTGAGACAAGTGCACTAACTGACAAAATAGCAAGGAGCGGTTGTGTGTGTGTTGATAACTTCATTGTTTTTCTTTTTCGTTTGCGAATCTATTCACGAATGCAAAAGCTCTTCTTCTAATCAAAATAGAGCCTATCAATGCATTTTCCATCAAAGTGTGTGCATCCATGGCACCGCTGTTCACCTTTAGTGTACTGATAATATATAACCTATTGCAGCAATATTGCACGACTTTGACTTTAACATGCTGAAAGTTGTTCATAAACTGCGCAGGCTCGACAGTCATGGCACTTTCACATAGCTTCACATGATGCATGCCCATTCAAAATATCAATTAAACTTATAAGGCCACTTTCCTTACTATGACCTTAGAGAGTTAACATATTGATAACATCAAGGCACTAAATGACTGATATCTATCTGGTTCGGCACGGCCAGGCATCCTTCGGAAAAGCAAATTACGACAAGTTAAGTGAGTTAGGGGCGCAACAAGCTTACTGGCTTGGCGATTATTTTAGGCATCGCGATATTGAATTTGACTCAGTGTTCATGGGTGACATGGTGCGACACAGAGAGACGCAAGAGGGTATTGCCGCGGGCATTGCGTCGAGTAACCATGTACTGCCTCAGTCCAACGTTGACAGTGGGCTGAATGAGTTTAATTTTCAGGCTGTCGCAAAGGCCTATTTGCACCGTTACCCCGAACAACAAGTTCCAGAAGGTGCACCGTCCTCTGAGTACTACCGTTTACTTAAGAAAGCCATGCTTGCTTGGTCGCAAGACGCGCTTGACCATGCACACTTGGATGAAACATGGCGTGCATTCGAAGACCGCGTTTCTGCGGTGCTTAAACAGCTTCAACAGCTCGACGCTAAGCGTGTTTTGGTGGTGAGCTCGGGTGGCGCAATTGCCATGATGCTTAAACAAATTTTAGGCTATGACGATGCTACTGTTATTAATATGAACCTTCAAATTCGCAATGCGAGCTTTTCTCAGTGTTATGCCAATGCTAAAGGCTTTCACTTGAATAATTTTAATAGTGTACCGCACCTGGATGTTACGGACAGGTTACACGCCATTACCTACAGCTAAATGGGGCAGTTATGAATTTTGAATATAACGAAAAGACACAAGCGCTCTTGGATAAACTCAAGGCTTTTATGGAACAGGAAGTGTATCCCATCGAACAGGAGTACATTCATGCCGTAGAAAGCGCATCAGGAGAGGGACGCTGGAAAACGCCCGACATGATGCAAACGCTTAAGCAAAAAGCGAAAGATGCCGGGCTGTGGAATTTGTTCTTACCAGAAGAGTACAAGCCGTATGGTGCGGGGCTAACCAATGCTGAGTATGCGCCACTGTGTGAAGAAATGGGCCGCGTACTGTTTAGCTCAGAAATCTTTAACTGTAGTGCGCCAGACACCGGTAATATGGAAGTGCTTGCAAAATATGGTAGCGATGCGCACAAAAAACAGTGGTTAGAACCTCTATTGAACGGCGAGATACGCTCCGCATTTGCCATGACCGAGCCTGCTGTGGCGTCAAGCGATGCAACGAATATTGAAACGTCAATTAAGCGTGATGGTGACGAATACGTTATCAATGGACGAAAATGGTATACCAGTGGCGCGATGAATGAGAACTGTCAAATTATGGTGGTGATGGGGAAAACCGACTTTGATGCGCCCCGCCATCAGCAGCAATCTCAAATTTTAGTGCCCATGAATACAAAGGGAGTGACCATAGTACGACCCATGTCTGCTATGGGCTACTACGATGAGCCTGTTGGGCATGCTGAAGTGTTGTTTGAAGATGTTCGTGTTCCTGCAGAAAATCTATTGCTGGGTGAAGGCCGCGGCTTTGAAATTGCGCAGGGGCGTTTGGGGCCAGGTCGTATTCACCACTGTATGCGTCTTATTGGCTGTGCGCAACGCGCGCTTGATATGGCGTGTGAACGTGTTGAACAACGCGTTGCCTTTGGTAAACCATTAAGCAAGCAGCAGTCTGTAAGAGAAAGCATTGCCAAAATGTATTGTGACATTGAGCAAGCAAGGCTACTTACGTTAAAAGCGGCAGATAAAATGGACCGCTATGGGAACAAGATATCTCGCGACTTAATTGCAGCCATTAAAATTGTTGCACCCACTATGGCCTGCAATGTGATTGATGAAGCTATTCAAATGCACGGTGCAGCAGGCACAAGCCAGGACTTTGTATTATCGGCGATGTACGCCTATGCTCGTACCATCAAGCTGGCTGATGGCCCTGATCAAGTACATATGATGCAGTTAGGCCGTAACCTCATTGCTGAAAAGAACGCGTAAGGAGAAGGTGTGTCTAAGGAAACCGCAAAGGCGGCGCATGCCATTGATTTATCTGCGCTGAATGAATACTTATCAACAGCGTGCCCAGAAGTGGGGCACGCTACTGCTGCCGACAAGTTTGCGGGCGGCCAGTCAAACCCAACGTTTAAACTTACGACCGACAAGGGCGTGTTTGTTTTACGCCGTCAGCCTCCGGGTAAGCTGCTTAAGTCTGCTCATGCAGTTGATAGAGAGTTTCGAGTTATTAACGCGCTGCAGGGAAGTGATGTACCTGTACCTAAAGCGTTTCATTTGTGCGAAGACAGCAGTGTCATTGGCAGTATGTTTTATATTATGGCCTTTGTTGAAGGCGCCATTTATTGGAACAGTGCGCTGCCAGAAATTGATTCAGCACAAACACGTACCGCAATGTACGATGAAATGAATCGCGTATTGGCTGCACTGCACAGTGTTGATATTGAAAAGGCGGGTCTGTCAGATTACGGCAAGCCGGGAAGCTACTTTGAGCGTCAGTTAAGTCGCTGGACTAAGCAATATCGCGCTTCAGAGCTTGAGCATATCGAAGAGATTGAATCGCTCATTACCTATTTAGAGAACAGCTTGCCAGAAGACGATGGCCAGGTGTCCTTGGTGCATGGCGATTTCCGATTAGACAATATGATGTTTGACATGAGCGATGCGCTTCGCCCGCATGTTGTTGCCGTGCTGGATTGGGAGCTCTCTACATTAGGGCACCCCTATGCAGATCTTGCTTATCAATGTATGCAGCTGCGTTTACCCAGTGACATAGCCCATGCCGCAGGACTAGGCGGACTAGACAGGGCTGCGTTAGGTATTCCAAGTGAGAAGGCGTATATCGAGAGTTATTGCAAGCGAAGAGGCATCGCTGGCATTGAAAATTGGACGTTTTATCTTGCGTTTAGCTTTTTCCGTTTAGCGGCTATTTTGCAGGGCGTGGTGAAGCGCGCTCATGACGGAAATGCATCGAGTGAAAAGGCAATGCAATTAGGTGCAATGGTGCGTCCACTGGCGCAAATAGCGAACCAAACCATACATCAAGATGCATAACAGAATATCAGCGCGACTAGCGCATTAAATTTTTAGGGAGAAAACATGAAAGCAATCGTATGTGAAGCCTTTGGCCCAATTGATGAGCTTCAGTGTAAAGATGTACCTGATCCGGCAGTTAAGAAAGGCCATGTCGTTGTTAACGTGCAAGCTGCAGGTGTTAACTTTCCCGATGGCCTTTTGGTACAAGGCTTGTATCAAATGCAGCCTGAATTCCCGTTCATTCCCGGCAACGAGGTAGCCGGTACCATCGCTGAGGTAGGTGAGGGCGTCTCGCATTTAGCAGAAGGGCAGCGAGTCATCGCATTATCCAATTTAGGAGGGTACGCACAAAAGGCATTAATTCCTGCCACACACGTAATGCCGTTACCCGATCCCATTGATGTTACCGAGGGTGCGGCGCTAGTTACGGCTCACGCGACTGCGCACCACGCGCTAAAGCAAAGAGCTAAGCTTCAGCCAGGCGAAACCTTAGTGGTTACTGGTGCCGCTGGCGGAACGGGCTTGGCCGCGGTACAAATTGGCAAAATCATGGGAGCCAAGGTCATTGCGGTGTGTTCAACAGAAGAAAAGTTAGCGTTGGCGAAAGAACACGGCGCAGATGTGCTTATTAACTACAAAGAGAAAGACTTAAAAGAGACCCTTAAAGAAGTGACAGGTGGCAAAGGTGCTGATGTAGTGTACGAATGTGTGGGCGGTGACACATTCCATGCATGTAGCCGCAGCATGGCATGGGAAGGGCGTCTGCTTGTTGTGGGCTTTGCAGGTGGCGAAATACCTAAATTCCCTGTCAACCTAGCGCTAGTAAAAGGTTATTCGGTAATGGGTGTTTTTTGGGGTTCATTCACTCAACACGACCCCAAAGGGTTTGCCGACAACATGAAAGAGCTACTGACATGGTATGTGCAGGGCAAAGTGAAAGTTGTCGTTGACGAAGCTCTACCTCTTGAACAAGCCACAAAAGCCATGGCTAAAGTCATGAATCGCGAAGTAAAAGGCAAGATGGTGATATTACCTTAGAAAGAGCACCTTAGAGTTAATTCGCTAAAAATCCTGCCTTAAAACGCTGAGCGCAGCAAAAAAAGCCCGATGTGAATAATGTCCATCGGGCTTTTTTTGCTGCGCTCAGCGTGAGTTATTCCATCAGCCACATGCGCGCACTGCGTCCGGGAACATAAAACTTGTGCCATTGGCTTGTAATGGTTTGTACGTCATTGCTTAGCGTGTCACGGTAGTTTCTGTACCACCAAAGGTTGTCGGTCGCCGTGTTAACCCATACGTCTTGTCCACTGCCGCATTTATTAATGCCTACTACACCTTTGTGATCGCGTTTGAACAAGATGAGACAGTCATTGTAGTTAATGACCTGCATACCGCTTCCCTGTGTACCATTGTGAAACTCGATCATGCCTTTAATGTCATCTCGCTTATACAAATCAACCCAGCGGTTATCACCACTTTCATTGTTGTCAGAGTACATCAGAGGCACACCGCCATTTCGGCCAAGCACGTAGACATTGGCAAGAAACTCATCGGTTGGATCCATCAATTGATAACGGAAACCATCGTTTAAGGGGATGTCATGGGTGATGCTAAAAGTAATAGCTTTATCACCCGCGAGAGCTTGACCGTATGCGCCAGGGTCGACCAGTGAATTCATAGAGCCGCCGAAACTAAAGGCACTTCGGATTTGTGCAAACAACGGAAAGTCGTACGCTGAGTGCCCAGTGTCAGAGAGGTAGGGAGCAAGAAAGTTATCGTATTCGCCGCTGCCAGCACCGCCTGTTGTAATTATCTCGCCAAAAACATGTACGCCATTTTTGATGGTGCTGTCGAATACGGCATTAATGTGATAATTCGTCATGTGTTTTGCGGCGTCGACACGAAAACCAGTGACGCCCATATTTTTTAGCATCTGCAAATATGCCTTCTGCTGACTTACTACCCAGTTGTTAGGGTCTAAATCAGGTAGGCCTGGATCAGGTGGTGCGCCACACAGACGATTGTATTGCACATCGCCTACGTCGCTGTAGTTACTAATACACTTTGGGCCGCCTTGGTCGAATGTCCCGTGAAAGTCGCCCCCACCAAACAGACCATTACTTACGTCACCAAATAAGGTAATGCTATCGTAGTAGGTTTCGTTGGCGGCATATTGGGCCAACACTTCACTACCAGGATAGTTTAAGTCTGAACGTTTCCAGGCTTCATTTGCCATGTGGTTAAATACAATGTCAGCGTATGTTTCGATACCTACTGCGTTTAGCGCATTGACCATATCGCGAAAATCATCCGTGTCACCCAATGGATTGTCGATAACGCGGTAGTCTTGTGGTTGATATCGTGCCCACCATTGATCGCCTGTTGACTTATAAGCAGGGGATACTAGAACTTTTTTATAGCCTAAATCAGCAATTTCTTGGGCTCTTGCGGCAACATCATCATACTGCCAGTTGAAGGCGTGCAATATGACATCTGCACTGCTTTGAAAACTAAGGGTGCTCAAAAGCAAACTTGCGGCAAGTGCACTTGTTGAGCGAGTTTTGATACGTTCAATGTTCATTGATGTGTCCTGTTGAAATAAAAATTACATCAACATCATGTTTACATTCTGTTTTCAATTTTTAAACGTGGTGCATACGTATTCAATAAAATGGGTGAGCGGTGTCTGGTGCCTAGTTGATCAAAAGTGGGTGGTCTAACATACCCATACTGTGACTGACCACAGGCAATGGGAAACGATGGTGAAAGACATTAACAACTGCGTACGCGTAAGAGGTACCAAAGTACACAATTTAAAAAGCCTCGACGTTGATATACCTCGCGATAAAATTGTCGCTTTTACAGGTATATCGGGTTCAGGGAAGTCTTCACTTGCTTTCGGAACGCTTTATGCCGAGGCGCAGCATCGGTATTTAGATTCAGTGTCACCCTATGCGCGCCGTCTTATTGATCAAATAGAACAGCCTGAGGTTGAATCTATCGAAGGTTTACCTCCTGCCGTTGGTCTACATCAACAGAGAGGTACGCCCTCTATTCGCTCTTCTGTTGGCAGCATTACAACACTCTTCAATAGCGTAAGAATGTTGTTTTCACGAGCAGGCGACTATCCTGAAGGGCAAGGTATCATCTATGCGGATGCTTTTTCACCCAATACCCCGCAAGGTGCTTGTGAGCATTGTGATGGCATTGGCAAGGTGTTTGATGTGGATGAAAGCACATTGGTTCCCGACAAATCCTTATCTATTCGTGAAGGCGCGATAGCGGCATGGCCTGGGGCGTGGCAAGGGAAAAACCTCGTTAGGGTATTGCTGTCTCTGGATATTGACGTTGATGTACCTTGGCATGAGATACCAAAAACCATCCGTGACTGGATTTTATATACGGATGAAGCGCCACAGGTGGGTGTTTACCGCAATTATAATTTGAAGCAAACTCAACAGGCATTAAGTGAGGGCGAACCAACAAGTTATAAGGGCACCTTTGTTAGCGCACGTCGCCATGTGTTAGACACGTTTAAGTCATCACAAAAAGAAAAAGCGAAACAAAAAATCACTCCTTTTTTATCTATTTCTACGTGTCCTGTCTGTGAAGGTAAGAAATTAAAAAAAGCATCTCTTTCAGTCAAAATTGCAGAGATGGATATTGTAACGTTTTCTCGCTTGTCTCTAGGAAAAGTTGACCAGTGCATGTCAGACTTACTTGACGCGGTAGCAAATGAGAATAGTGAAAAAGCTAAGGTCATAACGCGTATTGCCAGCGATATTCGTTCACGGTTAGCGCCTATCATAAATTTAGGTCTCGGCTATTTGTCACTAGAACGAAGCACAACCACTATATCTCCTGGTGAGTTACAGCGTCTGCGACTAGCAACGCAAATAAAATCGACGCTCTTTGGTGTCGTTTATGTGATGGACGAACCTTCAGCGGGACTTCATCCTAAAGATGTTGAATCATTACTTGAGGCACTCAAAGCACTAGTAAATTCAGGTAATTCAGTGTTTGTTGTTGAGCACAACCCGCGTGTCATTCAGTTTTCGGATTGGGTTGTAGATGTGGGCCCAAAAGCAGGCATTAACGGTGGCGAGCTAGTTTACAGTGGCCCTCCTAGTGAGCTTCAAAATCAGTCATCGTCACTAACTGCGAAGTTTATGCAACGCGGTCTTCACATAAAAAATAAAGAGGTTCGATGTCCCACTGGTTTTCTAAAGCTACGGAACGTGCATAAAAACAACCTAAAAGGTGTGGATTGTGATATTCCGCTTGGCGTTATGGTAACCGTTACTGGGGTATCTGGCTCTGGCAAGTCTAGCTTAGTGAGTCAAGCATTAGTAGGCTTAGTAAAGCGACATTTAAAACGTGATTTTAAACAGCCTAGAGAGGGTGATACAAAGTTGCTAACAGCTCAGAGGTTACTAGACAGCGAACCGATGGAAAGCGTCAAAGGCACAATAGAAAATGCAGGAAGTAATGTTGAACGACTGGTCGTCGTAAATCAATCACCTATAGGCCGAACTCCTCGTTCTAATTTGGCTACTTACACGGGGTTGTTTGACGCAGTAAGAAAATTGTTCGCAGCGACTGCTGATGCAAAAGCACGCCGCTTTGATGCAGGTCACTTTTCCTTCAACGTTGCTAAAGGTCGATGTCCTCATTGTGAGGGCGTTGGTTTTGTTTCAGTTGAATTACTCTTTATGCCAAGCGTATATTCCCCTTGCCCTGAATGCGGTGGGAAACGATACAAAGACAAAATATTAGAAGTAAAATACAAAGGGCTGAGCATTGCTGACGTCCTTTCAAAAAGTGTAAGTGACGCAAGGGATATTTTTGTAGGGGAAAGTGCTGTGATGCGAGCACTTGATGCCCTAGAAAGTGTCGGGTTGGGATATATAACATTGGGTCAACCAGCAACAGAATTATCCGGTGGCGAGGCACAGCGGATAAAATTAGCCACTGAGCTTAAAAGAGCAGAAAGCAGCAATACACTTTATGTGTTAGATGAGCCTACAACTGGACTGCATCTCTCAGATACTTCATTACTTTTAACGCACCTAAATAGATTGGTTGAAAAGGGAAATTCAGTCATCATGGTTGAGCACAATATGCATGTGGCGGCCAACAGTGATTACATCATTGATGTAGGGCCTAACGCAGGGGGACAAGGTGGTCAGATTGTTTGCTCAGGCACGCCAAACCAAGTGTTTAACAACGAAAAAAGTGCTACAGCGCCTTTTCTGCGCCAGGCTAAGCGTTGATTGTTAATTTACTTATTGTGCAGTGGCTTGTTCGCTTGGAAGAGAAGAATGAATAAGGCGAACTGTAGTAGCGTTATGTGACACTGAGGTGTGTGCCACACGCTTGGAAACAACCAAAGAAGACATTCTGTCGTTACGTGCTTTTTTGACTGTTTGCTTTGTTTGAAGCGTTTTGAAACCGGTATTTTGCTTAACTTCACTGGCGTTAGCAACTGACATTGCAGCACCTATCCCAAGACAGCATACCAATGCACAAGCAAGTGTTTTTGCGTTTTTCATGCTTTTACCTCGGCTAAAGACTGTATTAATAAAGTTAAGATGATTGAGGCGGTTGCACTCGCCTCGTTCATCGGTTTTGTTTGTTCACCTTAATTAAAACTTATTAAGAAAAAGAACAAAACATACGGTCTTATACATTGGTATGGAGGTTTATACTTAATGAGCTACCAGGCTGTTACTCCGCCATCTACAGCGATGGTTTGACCATTCATGTAGCTGTTTCCAGGGGATAGAAGCAGCATCATTGTATTGACGATTTCTTGTGGTTCACCCAGTCTCTTCATTGGGCTTCCTTGTCCTAATTGTTCTCTCGCCTCGGGCGTATTATAGCCATCCACATTTAAAATGTTGGTAGGGCTGTAGAATGGACAAATCGCATTCACGCGAACATTTTTTCTGCCATATTCCACAGCGGCTGTGCGAGTTATTCCCGAGACAGCATGTTTTGCAGCAGCGTAAGCGCCCCCTTAGGGGCTCCGCCTAACCCTGCAAGTGAACTGACGTTGAGAATATGACCTTGCTTTTGCGCCAGCATCACGGGTACTTGATACTTCATGCCGAACATAACGCCTTTTACGTTTACCGCAAATTGCGTATCCATTATTTCTTCTGTCATTTGGTGCACGGGAGCAGGGTTGTGGGCAATACCTGCATTATTTACCGCAATATCCAAGCGGCCGAAGGTATCTATTGCTAGTTCGACGAGCTTTTGATTGAGTGCTTCGCTAGCAATATTACCTGCAAGCGATACGACGTCAGTAAGGCTACTAACGTCATTTTTTGTTTCTTCTAGCGCTGATTCATTGATGTCAGTAATCACAAGCTTAGCCCCACGATTGGCAAGACCAAGTGAGAGTAGCCTTCCGAAGCCGCTTCCAGCTCCCGTTATTAAAACAACATTGCTTAGGTAAAATCTAAAAGTGCATCCATTTTTGGTTCCTATAAATTATGCGTATCTCTAATGAATTGTTTAAGTAATTCGGCGAGCTCTTCGCCTTTATCTTCTTGAATAAAATGGCCACCGCCTTTGATAGTGACATGCTCAATGCCTTGGCAGCCGGGGATGAGTTTTTGGAAAATACGGTCTCCCCCCGCAGTCACAGGGTCGCTATCTCCAAATGCAGTCATAAAGGGCGCGCCAAATTGCTTCAAACTTTCCCAAGCGTTTCTGTTTGCCTGCGCTTCAGGGTTGTCAGCGCTTGCTGGCACCAAGAGGGGGAAAATGCGAGCTCCTGCTTTGTACTCTTCGTCAGGAAAGGGCGCATCGTAGGCGTCTTGTGTCTGTTGCGATAACTCGGTAACGGTTGCGCCTTGTATGATGCTTGATGTTGGAAATACAGGAACGTCCTGGGAAAAGCGGCGCCATTTAATGAAAGCGTCACTTGGTGTTTGATCCCCCGTCGGGAGGCCCGTGTTCGATACCATAACGCCAGTAAAACGTTCGGGCATGTCTGCCACAAGTCGAAGGCCAAGCAGTCCCCCCAATCTTGACAGAACAAAGTAACAGGGCCCTTTACTACCTGATTGAACCATTCTTTTACCCAAATAACATGACGCGCATATGTATAGTCCTCTCGTCTTGTAGGCTTGTCAGAGCGTCCAAATCCAATAAGGTCGGGGACCAATACATTAAACCCCGCTTCAGCTAAAACCGGCATCATCTTTCGGTACAAATAGGCCCAAGTGGGCTCTCCATGCATAAGTAAAATAGTATGACCGTCCTTGGGTCCAGCTTGATAGTAAGCCATGGCAATCTCACTGCTCACCGTATCAGTAACTTGAACATATTGAGGTGAATAGGGGAAATCAACGATTTTGGTGAAAGCACTTTCAGGCGTTTTTAACACTTGCATAGCAAAATGTCCTTTGTAAGCAAAATGTAAATAAATATATGAGTGTATTAACAAAAACACTGGTTGGATTGACTGTCAAACATTCGTTAGCTGAGGGAGGGCGCAGTGTCCAAGGGAAAATGCGGTTTTGAAAGGCTTTGCGGTCAATATTAAATATTGTGATAAATGTCTATAACACCAATAAACTTGGATGATTGACAACACTGCAATAACATCCGGTTAACGTGATAAACAGGACATGGTTATGACACAGACGGAAAATCAAGCAGTGGCGTACAGCGTACAACAAGGCGTAGCAACGCTGATGATGCAAAGCGCGCCAGTTAATGCCTTATCTCGCGCACTGCGCATTGGCCTTATCGATGGCATTGAGCAAGCGTTAAATGATGATGGCGTCAACGCTATTGTGATTTCATCATCATTACCCATTTTTTCAGGCGGGGCAGATATCAGTGAATTCTCTGGCGGTGATCTTTCGCCCATGCTGCCCGAAGTGTTAGATAAAATTGAAAACGCGACAAAGCCCGTTGTAGCCGTTCTTCCTGGGCCTGCGTTTGGTGGCGGCCTAGAAGTAGCATTAGCGTGTCATCACCGCATTACGTTTGCTGAAAATAAAGTGGGTTTACCCGAAGTTAATTTAGGTATTTTGCCTGGGGCTGGCGGTACACAGCGTTTACCACGACTGGCTGATGCACAAACGGCGCTTACTATGATAGCAAGTGGCAAGCCTACGTCGGTACTAAAGCTGCCAAACGTTTTTGATAAGATTTCAGACAAACCAGAACACTTGCTTGACGACACCAAAGCATATTTAGCGTCGCTAACGCCAAGTAATGCCATTAAGCGTACCTGCGATATCACGTTGTCTATGACCGATGATGTTCAAGCGGTTTTTGACGCTGTCACAGCGCAAACGAAAAAAGCAGCACGAGGCTTTTTTGCACCGCTGAAATGTATTGAAGCGGTTCATGGTGCTTATACGCTAGATTTTGATGCTGGCCTTAAAAATGAGGGTAAGCTTTTCATGGAGTGCATGAACACTCCGCAAGCACGTGCTCAACAACATTTCTTCTTCGCCGAACGCGCCGCAGGTCACGTCAGTGACTTCGACAAGTCAACACCTGAACGTAGTATCGAGAAAGTAGCCATTATCGGTGCAGGCACCATGGGCGGTGGTATTGCCATGAATTTTGCCAACGCTGGTATTCCTGTCACTATGCTGGAACTAAAAGAAGAGGCGCTTGAGAAAGGCTTAGCGCTTATTCGCAAGAATTACGAAAACTCCGCAAAGAAAGGAAAACTGACTCAAGATCAGGTAGAAGCTCGTATGTCGCTGTTATCAGGGACTACGTCGTATGACGATCTTGCTGATGTGGACTTGGTCATTGAAGCTGTGTTTGAAAAGATGGAAGTGAAAAAGACAGTCTTCTCAACGCTTGACAAAGTATGTAAACCGGGCGCGATTTTAGCGTCGAATACATCAACGCTCGATATCGACGAGATTGCCACGGCGACATCACGCCCTGAAGATGTCATTGGTTTGCACTTTTTCTCACCTGCAAACGTCATGCGCTTGCTTGAAGTGGTTAAAGCAGACAAAACATCACCTGAAGTTATCAAGACATGCATGAAGATGGCGAAGCGAATTAAGAAAGTCGCAGTACTCGTTGGCGTATGCTTTGGCTTCGTCGGTAACCGTATGATTGAACCCTACGGCCGCGAGGCAAACAGATTACTACTTGAAGGTGCAACGCCAGAGCAGGTTGACAGAGTGCTCACCGAATTTGGTATGCCAATGGGGCCATTTACCATGGGTGATATGGCAGGCTTGGATATTGGTTACTATGTGCGCCAGTCTCGACAAGAGCACATCGCTCACGACCCTGCCTATGGCGCGGTAGCAGACCGCCTTGTCGAAAAAGGGCGCAATGGTCTTAAAACGGGGCGTGGTGCATACAACTACGAGCCGGGCAGCCGCGTTCCCGTACCTGATCCTGAAGTACTTGAAATTGCTAAGCAAGAAGCTGAGCGATTAGGGGTCGTTCAACGCGATGACATTAGCGACGAAGAAATTTTGGTGCGCGTAATGTACTCACTTATCAATGAAGGTGCAGCCATTCTTGAAGAAGGTATTGCTGCTAAATCAAGCGATATTGACGTGATTTATGTGTATGGCTACGGCTTCCCAGTGTACCGCGGCGGTCCAATGCAATATGCCGACGAAGTCGGCTTGGGCACCATTTTAGACAAGCTGACGACTTATCGTGATCAGCTTGGTGACTACGGCAAAATGTGGTTAGAGCCGAGTGAGTTATTGGTGAAACTGGCGCAAGATGGCGGCAGCTTTAAACACTATAAGAAATAAGCTAACGAAAAGGATAAACCCTATGCGTGATGCAGTTATTATAAGTACCGCTAGAACGCCAATTGGCCGCGCTTATAAAGGCGCACTAAATAATTTACCCGCTCCATCGTTAGGTGGTCATGCGATTGAGCACGCCGTAGCGCGTGTTAGGTGTTGACCCAGCAAGTATTGATGATGTCGTTATGGGCGCCGCACTAACGCAAGGTAGTGGCGGCATGAACATCGGTCGTCTTGCAGGACTTGCAGGTGGTTTGCCTGTGACGGTGGCTGGCATGACGTTAGATAGACAATGCAGCTCAGGTATGTACGCTATTGCCACCGCAGCCAATGCTATTAGAACCAGGTGACACCAACATTATGGTTGCTAGCGGTTTAGATTCAATCTCGCTTGTTCAAAACAAAAACATGAATATGTTTCGTGCGGTGGACCCAGCTTTGGTTGCGAAGCATAAAGATATTTATATGCCTATGCTTCAAACTGCTGAAGTAGTCGGCAAGCGCTACAACATTAGCCGTGATGTGCAAGATGAATATGGCTACCAAAGCCAGATGCGTACAGCAGCCGCGCAACAAGCAGGCAAGTTCGATGATGAAATTGTGCCTATTACTGCCGTGCAAGCTGTATTCAATAAGGAGACTGGCGAAACTAGCGAGCGCGAAGTAACGCTGTCAAAAGACGAGGGCAACCGCCCAGAAACTACCTTGGAAGGACTACAAGGGCTAAATCCAGTGATTGAAGGTGGTTGCATTACCGCGGGTAACGCAAGTCAACTCTCTGATGGCGCAAGCGCAACGGTAATAATGGACGAGCAATCAGCCGCGAAGGGCAGTGCGCAACCACTTGGTATTTATCGCGGTATTGCGGTTGCAGGTTGTGAGCCAGATGAAATGGGCATTGGTCCAGTATTCGCTATTCCTAAATTATTAAAACAACATGGATTGACCATGGACGATATAGGTCTGTGGGAACTCAATGAAGCGTTTGCGGTACAGGTGTTGTATTGCCGCGATAAGTTGGGCATTCCAGATGAATTATTAAACGTAAACGGCGGGGCTATTTCAATTGGTCACCCCTATGGCATGAGCGGTGCTCGTATGGTGGGTCATGCACTCATCGAAGGTAAACGACGCGGTGCGAAATATGTAGTTTGCACCATGTGTATCGGTGGCGGTATGGGCGCTGCTGGTCTATTTGAAGTTATATAGTAGGTATTAGTATGGAAGGTTATAAAGCACCTCAACGTGACGCTATGTTCGTTACGCATGAGTTACTAGATTATCAAAGTCATTATCAAAAACTGGGTTTCGATGAAGCTTCTGAAGACTTGGTGACAGCAATTTTCGCCGAAGCCGCTAAGTTCTCTGAAAATACACTTGCGCCGATTAACGCCTCTGGCGATGAAGAAGGCTGTAAGTGGGTTGATGGTGAAGTTACTACGCCTAAAGGCTTCAAAGAAGCTTACCAGACGTACGTGGAAGGCGGTTGGCCTAGCATGTCTCATCCTGAAGATTTCGGTGGTCAAGCTCTCCCTTACTCGCTATCGTCAATTATTGCTGAATGGTTCTCGGGTGCTAATCACTCGTGGGCAATGTACCCGGGCTTAAGTCAAGGTTGTATGGAAACTCTGAAAGCACACGGTACTGAAGAGCAGCAGAACAAGTTCTTACCAAAGCTAATTAGCGGCGAGTGGACAGGTACAATGTGCTTAACTGAATCGCATTGTGGTTCAGACCTAGGCATGTTGAAATGCCGTGCAGAGCCTCAGGAAGATGGCAGCTACAGCCTAACCGAGTACAAAAATTTTCATCTCTGCTTAGGTGAACACGATATGTCAGATAACATTGTTCACATTGTGCTTGCACGTTTACCTGATGCACCAGAAGGCACAAAGGGCATTTCACTGTTTGTTGTACCTAAATTTAACGTAGGTGCAGACGGC
This sequence comes from Alteromonas gracilis, assembly GCF_036870955.2. Classification (GTDB taxonomy): domain Bacteria; phylum Pseudomonadota; class Gammaproteobacteria; order Enterobacterales; family Alteromonadaceae; genus Alteromonas; species Alteromonas gracilis_A. The sequence goes on along the minus strand of NZ_CP145482.2, from coordinate 2,557,079 downwards.
GAGAAGCAAGACAGAAATGCAGTAGCCTGTGGCAGCATTGAACACAAGATGGGTATCAAAGCGAGCGCGACCTGCGTCATCAACTTTGACGGTGCAAAGGGATTCTTAATTGGTCCTCCAAACCGTGGCCTTAACTGCATGTTTACGTTTATGAACACTGCGCGTATTGGTACAGGCCTTGAAGGTTTGGCTGCGTCAGAAGCATCTTTCCAAGGTGCGCTGCGCTATGCGAAAGATCGCATTCAGTTTCGCTCACTAACAGGGCGTAAAAACCCTGATGGTCCAGCTGACCCTATCATCGTACATCCTGACGTGCGCCGTATGCTACTTACACAAAAAGCGTTTGCAGAAGGTAATCGTGCGTTAGCCGCTTACTGCATGCAGCTTGTTGATGTGACGCTTTATGGTGACGATGCGGCAGAAAAACAAATGGCAGATGCTAAGCTTGCATTCCTAACACCTATTGTTAAAGCTTTCCTTACTGAGACTGCGCAAGAGTCAACCAGCTATGGTATGCAGGTTTATGGTGGTCACGGCTTTATCAAAGAGTGGGGCATGGAACAGCTGGCTCGCGACACCCGTATTTGTACAATGTATGAGGGCACAACAGGTATCCAAGCTGTTGATTTGCTTGGCCGTAAGGTAATGGGTTCTAACGGTGAATTACTTAACGTGTTTGTACAAGAAGTGCGTGATTATTGTAATTCACTTCGCGACAACGCGCAGTTTAGCGCTTGGACGAATGCATTGAGTTCTCACCTTGATGAGTGGCAACAGATAACAATGGATATCGGTAAGGCCGCCGCGTCTAATCCAGATGAAATTGGTGCAGCGTCTGTTGATTATCTGATGTACTCTGGCTATGTGACAGTGGCATACTTCTGGCTGAAAATGGCAGTTAAAGCGCAAGAGCAGCTAGATGCGGGTAGCACAGAAACTGAGTTCTATCAGAGCAAAATCTTGACGACAGGTTTCTATTTCGACCGCTTGTTAACTCGCACTCGCTCACTTGTGTCTGCAATGCAATCAGGTGCTGACAACCTTATGTCAATGCCAGAAAGCATGTTTGCAATTGAGTAATTGCTAATTACATAAATAACGCACTTGTGTAAATAAGCGCGTGAATAAGCCGGGCTGCTGACGATGTTTTGTCTTAAGCGCTCGGCTTTTTTATATCTTTAATTTACTTGTTTCGGTAACACGGAAATGTACAGAAACACGTGTATGGGAAAGCAGCATATGGAAAAGCGAAAATTATACGATCATTTCATAGAAGTGCAGGGTCATAGTATTCATTATCTCAGTAATACCTATGAGAGTACTGTCGATACAGAGAGTAAGCGCCCTTTGTTGGTTTTCTTGCACGGCTTTCCAGAAAACGCACATGCTTGGGAGGGGCTTATTACCCATCTTCCTGAGCGTTTCGATATTGTTGCACCAGATTTACCGGGTTACTACAAATCTGAACCTCTTTCCTACATTGAAGACTATAGCGTTCCCATGCTGCTAGCGCGCATTGCTGCTTTTGTTGAATTAGTTGGGCGTAAAAGACAAGTTGTGCTTGTAGGTCATGACTGGGGCGGCGCCATTGCCTGGCCTTTGGCCGCTTTTCATTCGAAATTGTTTTCCAAACTTATCATTATGAATGCCGCGCATCCTTCTACATTTACATCACTTTTAAAGACCAGTAGAACGCAGCGACAAAAGAGCCAGTATATACATCAACTTATTGCTGACGATGCTCATGAAGCGCTAGTTCAGTCAGATTTTTCGTTGTTAAGAAACATGCTAGGCGATACCTTGTTTTCATGCGACAAACGCTATGCTGATACACTGTTGTCTGGCTGGAAAAACAGCGACACGCTAAAAGCGATGCTGAATTACTATAAAAATATGCCGCAAGCTATTCCTTTAACCGATGCAGAAGACAATGAACTTGCTGCTTTACGTGTTCCGAGCATTAGAATTGCGATACCGACGCTGGTGTTATGGGGCAAAAACGACGATGCGTTCGATGTAAGCATACTTGATGGTTTACCCAACTATGTGGAAAAACTTACTGTCTATCAACATGAAAACGCAACGCATTGGATCCATCGCGAGCAAGCACAGTGGGCCGCAGACCATATTGATAACTTTGTTGTTTAGCGATATGTAGAAAGAAGGTTTGGTAAGGGTAGAAAAGGGAGAGGCCTCCGAAGAGGCCTCAGAGCGGCATCCTGCCGCTACCATGTTGAACTGGTGTATCACATGGCGTGACAATACATGTACTGTTTCTTAGATTCGGCCGTTAAGTTCTGCCGTAATCGGTGAGCCTTGAAGGCCTTGCTCGTCAATCCAAGCAGATAGTGTTTTGCCATCTGCTTCAGGTGCTTGTAAATCTTTACTTGGCATCTTCTTAACCAAAAGTGTACCAACTTCTACTGCGTTGCTTGTAAGAGCTGTGCGGATCAAGCTTTGACCGTTGCACGAAATACCAGAGTAGTAATCGCGTAGCTTCATTTTAAAGTCAGACTGTACGCTACGCATTTTTTTACGAAGCTCACCTTTGTCATCTGCTTGAACGATAGTGCAGATATTCGCTAGTGCTTCGTTAATGTCATTGGCTTGCGCCGCGTTAGAGAAAGCTAAAGATGATGCTGCAATTACTAGAGAAGTTTTAACGATTTTCAACATGGTTAAATTCCTTCGGTTGTTAAGAGGTTGTGTTTGTTCGTTGAGATGCATTAAACCCCATCTGCACAATAAGAAAAACATGCACTGAAATAACGACGTATGTGAATGGATACCTTATTTGTTTTGTTTGGCGGGTAATCACTTATCGGAGCCGCTGAAATAGCTTGTCACGTGCCTTTGGTAATATCTGGTATATGCAATTTGATGCAATGCCAGTCAACCACTAAAGCAAAGACAATGCGAGATGAATAGTAAGAGGAGATGCTGGTTGGCTTGATTAGTGAAGCGCACGCGATAGTGTTTGCGTTGACTCAGTGTAAAAGAAAAAGGCCCCTAAAAAGGGGCCTTTAGTGCAGTTTTCACTGCCACCATGTTGAATCTTCTCACATGGTAATGTGAATTCTTATTAAATACGTTCGTTTAGTTCTGCTGTGATTGGAGAAGACTGAAGGCCTTGCTCAGCAATCCAAGCTGATAATGTTTTGCCGTCTGCTTCTGGTGCTTGCAAATCTTTGCTTGGCATTTTCTTTACAAGAAGTGTTCCCACTTCTACCGCATCATTTTTAAGGGCTGTGCGTATCAAGCTTTCGCCGCCGCAAGTAATGCCAGAATAGTAATCGCGAAGTTTCAATTTAAAATCCGACTGAACACTACGCATTTTCTTGCGAAGTTCACCTTTGTCGTCTGCTTGCACGATTGTACAAATATTAGCTAGTGCTTCATTAATGTCGTTAGCCTGAGCTGCGTTAGAGAAAGCTAAAGTAGAAGCTGCGATTACTAGAGAAGTTTTAACAATTTTCAACATGGTTAAATTTCCTTCGGTTAATTTGTTTGCCTGTTCGAATTCTATTAAAGGACACTATGCCCGGTTAAAAAACATGCAGTGAGATAACAGGGTATTGCTTTCAATACCATTAATTACTGTATATAGTTATTTTGATAGCTTAATATATTGAATTTATGTGTTTTTTTGGGATTTTTCAGAACTGTTCTAGTGATCGTTTTGCGCGCAATAAATAAAGGAAAAACACACTTTTTTCTATTTATTAGCGCTAGGCGAACCATTCATGGTCTTAAAAATTTGGCATTTTTGAGCATTATGAACGTAAATAGTAAATACCTATAAGACGTGTAGCTTTAATTTGCCAACCGGGAGGAAGTGAATGCTCGATCCATTTACTGAGTTAAGTATCACCTTGGCAAATCCCGAGGTTACGCTTCCTGACTTTTTCAAAGCAGTTTGTGTCGCTGTGGTCAAAATCATCCCCAATGCCGACCGTGTCAGCTTGTGGAAATTTAGCCAAGATAAATCTGATATCACCTGTTTAGCATTGCGGGTTAATCAGGAATTTTCTTTACCTACAAGCGTTGTATATTCGTCAAAGCGTTATCCTGAATATTTCAAGGCCATACTCGAGCGGCACTCTATATTAGCCATTGATGCAAGAAACCACCCTGATACTTCGTGCTTTGCTGATAGCTATTTTGAAAGTGAGTCAGTGTTTTCTTTGATGGACTATGTGTTCGAGAATACATTTTCGCCGTTTGGCATTATTTGTTGTGAGTCAGTAGGGCAATATGCCAAATGGGGGGAAACTGAAGTAGAAGAGCTAAAGCGTATAGCCCGGATCGTGTCTATATTCTCGAATATTCGACATTTATGTGACTGAAAAAGAAAAAGCGACCCTGTGGGTCGCTTTTTACTGTGCAGATTGCTCTGCTACCATGTTGAAGAGGTTCACATGGCTATGTGAATCTGTCCTAGATTCTGTCGTTCAGCTCTGCCGAAATTGGTGAAGATTGCAGGCCTTGCTCGGCAATCCACGCTTGTAACGTTTTTCCGTCTGCTTCAGGTGCCTGTAAGTCTTTGCTTGGCATCTTCTTAACAAGCAGCGTACCAACTTCTACTGCGTCGTTTTTAAGTGCCGTGCGAATCAAGCTTTGACCGCCGCAAGTAATGCCAGAATAGTAGTCGCGAAGTTTTAGTTTAAAGTCCGACTGAACACTACGCATTTTTTTGCGAAGCTCACCTTTGTCGTCAGCTTGAACGATGGTGCAGATGTTAGCAAGTGCTTCGTTAATGTCGTTAGCCTGAGCTGCGTTAGAGAAAGCTAAAGATGAAGCGGCGATTACTAGAGAAGTTTTAACGATTTTCAACATGGTTAAAGTTCCTTCGGTTATTAATTGTTTGTCTGTTCGGGATTAATTAAAAAACAACCAAAGCGTTTAAAAAACATGCAGGCAAATAACAGCGTATTGTTTTAAATACGTTATGCATTAAGGCTTCTTTCAAAAAAGAAGCCTTAAACATAGGCAGAATAAGGGCTGTAGAGAGTTTTGCTTTACCTTTTCATGCGCAAAAGGTGAGCAGTGAATGCGTAAAATTTGTGCTTGTTTTTCGACTTTAACACTGGCTATTTTACCTTGTTTCCTCTTTTGGACGCCCAGTTTGACTTCAATTTACTGACAAACAATTTGTCTTTGCCCGTATATGGCGTCACAAAAAGTATGAAGTCCGTTTCATCGTCTCTTACGATCGTAATCAATGTATTGTCTAGGTCGTCTTCTGCATACTCGACTTGAATATCTTTAATTGTTTCATAGTCTGCATATTCCCAAACCAAGCCCGACTCATCGTCAATCCAATATGAGAACACTTTGGTTTCGGTAAAACCATTTCCATCTAATTGATTAGAAAAAATAGCGTCGCTGTAGAAATATTGAATGCGCTCGTTACCAGATAGGATTTTTTCACGGTACATAAATGCGATATCGCCAGACCATAAATCGCTCCCTTCAACGATGTCGCCGGGCGGTGCAAGATGCAAAGACTTAGCACACTCAAGAAGTAGCAAAGGTAAAAATATCAGACTGATAAAAATATGCCTAAAACCGATGCGCGCTCCATTTTTAAAATCTTGACTAGCCGATGCATGCCACTTGTTTACTTGCAAAACAAATGGCACAAGCGGCAGTGGCAGAAGAAGCGTAATCAATAAGCTGATAGCTGTATGTTCTACAACATTGACGGTAATGATCAGTGCTAAATAAGTAAGCGCCAATATCACCGCTATTGCGTTATTAAAAAGCAATGCGCCTCTCTGTGTTTCTTCACTTCTGGATGTTGTCGCACCGTTATTTGCCGCAAAAAGGGCGAGCTTTTGATACAGAGCGTACAGCCAGAATGGAGAAAATATACCTCGAGCAATAGGCCAAGTACCTTTTCGATCTTGCTTTTCAATGAGGTAAAAATTCCTATACACCCAGTAACTGGCATATAAACCATACGTGATTGTTGACAGTATGATGAATTTTGATAGCGGGGTAGGCTGAAACCTGAGGTCTTCACTATCTTTTCTGTTTGTAGCAGCAAAACGCCAATCAATTACCATAAGGGCAAAAAACACGATACTGGCTATTACGTACCATCCGATATATTCATATTCATCAATCACATCTACGTCAGTTGAACCAGGCGTTGATTCATCCGGCGTATCCGTGTGATTGTTTTTGTACCAAATAATGCTGTAGCTAGACATGTCTCTAGCGCGTTTAATGGCATCTAGATACGCGTTTATTTCATCAGCAGGTACATGGTCTTGCTTTGACGTATATTGGTATTGAAGTGTAAGCAGTTTATCTTCAAATTTTGCGTCAAAACTAAACCGAAAATATGGGTTGTCTTCAGTAAATGATTCATCATCAAATGCCCAACTATCATCTGCAAATTGCAGCTTAACGGCGTTAGATACCTGCCTTGGGTGAGGCCGTTCAAAGGGCGAGTCTCGTTTCACAACCTCGGGCTTTACGAGTTGATTTCTGATATCAGAGGCATAGAAATACATTTCGTAGCCTTGTTCTGTTTGTGTAAAAGCATTCTCTAGCAAATAACTCTCTTCCATTGTCGCCCACCCAGTATTCTTATTAGTCGAAAATGTAAGAGGGGCGATGGATACGGCATCTGGATAGCTTCGCTGATAGTACTCCAGATACCGTTTAGACATACCTGCAACGCCTTTTTGTTCAACGCTCGCAAGCATGTATTGTGCTTGTCGACCTAAATAGTTCGACGTCACCTTAAGTTCGGCGGCTTCTTCAATGTTCGCTGGAATTGTATAAGCCTCGATAACATCAACGTTAGAGATACTGCTTGTATTCATGTCGGTTAATGTTTGGGTTTCTTCGCTAACAACTAAGGCATAACCGTAATCGGGCTGATAAAGGCTCTCTAAAGGTCCAATTTGATCTGTCATCGTAGGGTCGAGCCAGTAGGACTTTTGATTGATAATTGCATTAACAATAACGTGGTCAAAGCGCGAGACGGAAGGGGGCAAACTATTTAGTGATTTTCCAATGTTTGTGTGAACAAGCGCAGGAAACCCAGTAATGCCAAGTTCTTCCATGATCGCAAGAAGCAGTACGCTCTTATCTTTGCAATCGCCGTATTTAAGTTGAAGGGTTTCACTTGCTGGTGTTGGCACATGGGAATTATTACCTAGCTCAATGCCGATGTAGCGAATATTGTGCTGAACATAATCAAGTGCCAATGCGAGCTGACTAGACTGTGTAGTTGCCTGACTTTTTATACGGTTAGCTATCGCCTTTATAGAATCGTCGCTACCTAATTCACTGTAAAGTGACAACGCCCAGTCATTAACCTCTTCCCATCGAGCAATTTCAGAGTAAAAAATTTCGTGTCGTGGCAAGTACCATTCAGGCGTCTGAGTGGCATATCTAAATGGAGCTGCCTGTGCTATGCGAACGTTATATTCAGTAAAGTCATCCTTTTCTTCAATGAGTACGTCCGTACTTCCGTTTATTTGATTGGCGTAAAGAGGGACAGATTTTCCCCATAATACTCGGTGGTATTGATCTTCAACGGGAACACCCCACAAAAGCGTTCTGCTAGTAGAGAATAAACCGTTATAAACGGGATTGCTTCCAACAATGGTGTAGCTGTAATCTATAGTATCGCCTACCAATACATCACCTAAGATTGCATTATAGGTCACGGTGCCATCGTAGATCCTGCGTTCGTGGTCTTGTTCGCTGTTAAATATGGATATATCCGCACTCTCTAGTCTACTAGCACGATTTCCATTTCGAACAACGCTGATGTCGTGAACAATCAGTGTCTCGTAAGTAGGGTCGAAGTGGATTTCAATGAGAGAGCTATCATCTAGGCCTTTAGCATTAACAACCGTTTGTGCAATTCTAGAGAAGTAATGCTGTTGCCCATTGGGTTCTACCTTAATTTGGTCATCAACAAGGCGGTAATAAACACCATTGGAAATAAGGTCAACAGGGACACTTGTGCTAACGTCAACATTGTGAACTTTTGGCCAGTCCGGTGTGGGAGCAGTGTGAAATTGCGCAGCGAAGGTGAAAAAAGGAGCAATGGTAATAAAGCAAAGCGCCATCCAAATCATGGCTAAAACTGATTTCATAAAATCCATTTCATACAGTAAACATCAAGCACGCACTATAACGAAATTCGATGATGGTTTTTAGTGCTGCATGCTATAGTCATGCAAATTATTTTAAAACAAATAAGAAAAAAGCGACCCGCAGGTCGCTTCTTAAAGTGCAGATTTCTCTGCAACCATGTTGAATTGGTTCACATGGCGTGAATTCTTTTACAGACGGTCGTTGATTACTGCTGCAATAGGACTGTCCTGAAGACCGTTTTCTGCTACCCATGCTTGAAGGGTTTTACCATCTGCCTCTGGCGCTGCAAGGTCGCTTTTCGGCATTTTCTTAACAAGCAGTGATCCCGCCTCAACCGCATTGTTCAATAGCGCTGTGCGGATTAAGCTATTCCCGCCACAACTTACGCCCGAATAGTAATCGCGCAGCTTAAGGCGGTAATCCGACTCTACCGCACGCATTTTCTTACGCAGCTCGCCTTTATCGTCCGCTTGAACGATAGTACAAATGTTTGCTAATGCTTCGTTTACGTCTGCTTGTGCCATGCCTGACACACCCAATGTAGCTGCAATAACAAGAGAAGTTTTAACGATTTTCAACATGGTTAAATTCCTTCGTAATGTGGTTAACGTTTGTTTGCTCGACGCCGCAAATTAAAGCCGAAATTTATGTTTTAAAAAACATAACGTTAAATAACGAGGTATAGAGATTTATACGTGATTTTTGTAACTGATTGATAATTATTGCTTATTTCTTGTTTTGGAATGCTGTGATTTAGAAGATGGCCGCGTTATGCAGGCCCCAAAAAATAAAAAGCGGCCCGAAAGCCGCTTCTTACCTTGCAGAGCGAACCCCGCAACCATGTTGAACTTACTTCACATGGCGTGAAACCAGTTACATGCGCGCCGTTATTACAGCGGCGATAGGGCTGTCTTGAAGGCCGTTTTCCATTACCCAAGCTTGAAGGGTTTTGCCGTCAGCCTCTGGTGCTTCCAGATCACTTTTTGGCATTTTTTTCACAAGTAGTTCGCCTGTTTCTACAGCATTACTCAACATCGCCGTGCGGATAAGACTGTTTCCACCGCAGCTAATACCAGAGTAATAGTCGCCAAGCTTCAAACGATAGTCAGACTCTACAGCACGCATTTTCTTGCGAAGTTCGCCTTTGTCGTCTGCCTGCACGATAGTACAGATATTAGCGAGTGCTTCGCTCACGTCAGCATGAGCAAAAGCTGTGAATGATAAAGCGCCTGCAGCAGCAATAGTTTTAACGATTTTCAACATGGTAATTTCCTTAATCAACAAAAGGGTGTTTCTTTGCTTGATAAGAATTAAACGCCAGAAATCGATGGTGGGAAATCTCAATAAATATACATAGGTATATTTATGACATAGTGTCTTTGGTTTTGAAATTAAATATCAATAGGTTAGTTGCTGTTTGACATATTACTTTTGTAGAAAAGCAAATCAATTCGCAATTGATAATGCCACATTTATCATCATTTGAACTTTTGTACTGACAAGTAATGTTATATTATAACAGTTGTGTTTTGCGGATAGGTTAGATAAATGGCAACTACTTGTAAGGATGACTCGCTCAGTGTTTCAAGAAAGTGCAACACGACAGGGCTTGTGCTCACAAAGATTCGCCAACGCATATTATCAATTCTCGTTGATTCAAGTGTTCCGCTCTCTGCATACGACATAGTTTCAGTTTACAAAGAGGTTTATGCGGAAAACATTCAGGCTATGACTGTTTATAGGGTGCTAGATTATCTCTCGAATGCAGATCTAACTCATCGTCTTAACTACAACAACAAGTACGTGAGTTGTTCACATTTATCCTGCTGCGACGAGCATGGTATGTCTCAATTTTTCATCTGTACAAAGTGTAATAAGGTGCATGAATCACCGCTAGATGATGCCATTATTGCACTAATACAACGCCATGCCAGCGACATTGGTCATGAAGTCGTAACCCCACATTTAGAGGTTGAGGGAATTTGCGAATCTTGCCGTTAACGCCTTCTTTGTGATGTTCGCCTCCGGTGCCATGAACATCATTTCTTACTACTCGTTTTTAAGAAGTATTCTCCATGAAAACTATTATTAATAATGCATTTACCATGTCTCGTTTAATGGGCGAAAGTGAAGATTGTGAAACACCAATATCGCTTTTAATAGAAGGTGGTGTCATTAGAAAGGTATCAGCGACACCATTGGATGATTCTGGATGCACTATTATTGACGCCAATGGCCACTTTTTGTCACCCGGCCTTCTTGACCCCCAAGTTCATTTTCGCGAACCCGGCCTGGAGTATAAAGAAGACATTGAGTCTGGGAGTAGGGCGGCAGTAAAAGGCGGATTTACGGCGGTGGTTTCTATGCCTAATACGTCACCTACGGCAGACACGGCAGATGTTATTACATTTATGGTTAACCGTGCAAAAGAGCGGGGGTTGTGCAAGGTCTACCCAACAGGTGCATTGTCCAAAGGGTTGGCTGGCGAAACCATTACTGATTTTGCCGCTTTGTGTTCAGCAGGGGCTATAGCCATTACCGATGATGGCAAAGGTGTGCAAAACGATGCCCTGTTTGCTCAAGCGCTGTCAAATGCCAAAGCATTAGATGTTCCAGTACTAGATCATAGCGAGGATGAATCACTGTCTAACAATGGCGCCATTCATGAAGGTATAGTCTCTGAAAAGTTCAAGGTGCCGGGTATAAAATCAAGCTCAGAAGCAGTGCATGTAGAGCGAGGGTGTCGCCTAAGTCAACTAACAGGCGGGCACTATCATGTGCTTCACGTGTCTACCAAGGCATCGATTGAAGCAATTAAAAATGCGAAAGCAGCGGGCGCAAATGTAACAGTAGAGGTATCTCCTCACCACCTTTTGTTGTGCGACGAAGATATCGCAGTGAAAAAAGACGGTACGTTAGATGCAAATTGGAAAATGAACCCGCCACTTCGCTCTCGGGAAGACATGTTGGCTTGCCGACATGCACTGTTGGATGGCACCATTGATGCAATTGCTACCGATCATGCTCCACATGCGCCCCATGAAAAAGCGCAAGATATCGCGAGCGCTCCTTTTGGTATCATTGGTTTGGAGACCGCTTTTCCTCTTATGTATTCCCACTTTGTAAAATCGGGACAGATATCACTTTCAACATGTATTGACCTTATGAGTAAAAAAGCGGGCCAGATTTTTAACATATCGTGCGGGCGTATTGCGGTTGGAGAAAAAGCAGATTTGGCGCTTTTTGATTTAAAAACGCCTTTTGATGTCACTGACAATTACTTTGCTTCTAAGTCAAAAAACTCGCCGTTTATTGGGCATACCTTATTTGGCGAAACTGTGTTGACTATGGTCGATGGCAGCGTGGTATATACCAGAGCAAGTTAATCTTTGCGGTGCGTTAAAGCTTACACTGTGCTAATTGTGCGTCCCACTCTGAATTAGTTTCAGCTGCGATGATCTCAATGCGTGTTTCTAAACACTCATTGAGCTCTCGCTCACTTAGCATACCTTCGGCCAGGTTAAGGCTAAAAATACCGTCAGTCGTAATTACCACCGCCTTAAGTCGCTCCACGTTTAATTGTGCTATCCAATTAAGAAGAGCTTGTCGGTTAAATACAATATCTGGTGCGTATCGCCAGCCTACGGCGTGAAAACCTTCACCTTCATTTTCAATTTTCAAAAAACCAGCTTGAGGTATTTGCGGTTCAGCTTGCGCGTGTTCATGATGATGTAAGTGTTCTGCTTTCGGCGCATTGATCAAATCTACAACCTTTGATTGTCCTATCAAAAGCGAGATATCTACTGCGCCGTGGCTTGTAAAGGTAATAGGCGTCTGTTCTTTGCCTCGCGCGCTGATGTACGTTGATAGTGATACCTTATCTTTTTCGGTATATAAATCGTGTTTGTTGCCCACAATTACATCGGCAATATCAATTTGCTGGTTAAATGTGGGATGGGTTGTGTATCGGTTGTCAGTTAGTTTCCTGGCGTCAACAAGTGTGAGCGTATTGTGTATTTCAAGCACATCCCGATAGTGAGGAGCGGACAGCGTTTGAAGTACTTCCTTCGGATGCCCCAAACCAGTTGGCTCTATGAGGAGTCTGTGGGGCTTAGATATCGCAAGCAATTGGTTCAGTGCAACTTGCATTGGAAGACCTGCCGCACAACACATGCAACCGCCTGGCACTTCTTTAATGAAGACGTCTTTGGTGTTAGGCGCTGATGGGTGATTAACTGAGCCAGACACGATAGCACCATCCACACCGACTTCACCAAATTCGTTGATCAGCAGTGCCCATCGCTCTGAACGAGGTTTTTGCTTCAGCAAGTGAAGTAAAGTAGATGTTTTTCCTACGCCTAGAAATCCAGTAATGATGTTGGTGGGCACTGCTTTAATCATGTTGACCTACTTGTTTATTCAAAAGCGCACTGTATGTAAACCTCGTGCGCCTTTAATACTGTCTTTAACGCCTGTATTGCTTTTATTATGCCACAAGGCCTTTTTCTATACATAAAATAAGTAATGTTATATTATAACAATATGTTGAAGGAGCTATTCTCTATAACAGTAGTATTGGTCAAAACAACATTGTCGAACGCTATAGCGTTAACAAAAGACATTGTCCGATAGTGAATAACACAAAAAGGTCCCACGTTGAGTCTTCCCGTTTTAACGCCAGAATCAAATCTATCCCCACAATACGCTTTATTTATTAATGCTCTGAAAGTCAGCGATTTTTCTGGTGATATTGAATCGAGTTACAGTGCGCGACTCGTACATGCCACAGACAACTCAGTGTATTATCAACTGCCGCAGGCTATTATTTATCCTAAAGACAACAAAGATTGCCAAATCATAGGAGAAATTGGTCAGCAGTACCCCTCAGTGGCGTTTTCCGCGAGAGGCGGCGGCACAGGAACCAATGGACAGAGCCTTACGGAAGGGATCGTGGTTGATATACGCCGTTACTTAAACCATGTGCTTGAAATAAATGTTGAAGAAAAATGGGTGAGAGTACAAACGGGCATCGTTAAGGATCAGCTAAACGACATTCTTCGCCCTTTTGGGTTGTTTTTCTCCCCTGATTTATCGACAAGCAATCGCGCCACACTGGGTGGAATGATTAACACCGATGCCTCGGGCCAAGGGTCATTGGTATATGGAAAGACAAGCGACCATTTGCTTGGTCTCACGGCAGTTCTCGCTAATGGCGAACTTGTTGAAACTAAGCCATTACCGATAGACGAGGCCAAGCAAAAAGCAAAGGGCGTTAGTCAAGAAAGTCAAATTTACCAGCAGGTTTTAGCGAGTTGTGTTGGACACCGTGATGCAATATTAACGAAATTTCCGCCGCTGAATCGCTTCCTCACAGGTTATGATTTAGCGCACGCTTATGACGATGGTCATATTGACATTGGCCGACTACTTGCGGGCTCTGAAGGGTCACTTGCATTTATTACTGAAGCAACCTTGTCGTTAGATGACATTGCGCAATACAAAGCGTTAATAAACATCACTTACCGTTCGTTTGACGATGCGCTTAGACATGCACCGCAACTGGTGAAAGCTCGCGCAACGAGTGTTGAAACCATAGATAGTACGGTACTTAACTTTGCAAAGACAGACATTGTATGGCACGACATTCACGAACTCATTGCAGATGTACCTGAAAGTGAACTTCTTGGCCTGAACCTTGTTGAATACAATGCAAACTCTGAAACAGAGATGTCAGCACATATTCAACAATTTGAAACGACCATTAAACAATCGATAGAAAGTGGCGAGGGCGGCATTTCTGGCTATGCAATTACTTACAGCAAAGCTGACATTCAGCGTATTTACGCTATGCGAAAAAAAGCGGTTGGTTTGTTGGGAAAATCAAAAGGTAGTAAGAAACCTATCGCGTTTGTGGAAGATACGGCGGTACCGCCTGAGCACCTTGCTGATTACATTCAAGAATTCAGAGCATTACTGGATAACCACGGCCTTGCCTATGGCATGTTTGGACACGTAGACGCAGGTGTGTTGCATGTTAGACCAGCGCTGGACTTGTCAGACCCTGCTCAAGAAATGTTAATGCACAAGATATCAGATGAAGTTGTGGCGATTGTGGCAAAATACGGCGGGTTAATGTGGGGGGAGCATGGTAAAGGGTTTCGAAGCGAATATGGCCCAGCGTTTTTTGGCGAAGTGTTGTTTGAGGAAATGCGGAAGATAAAAGCAGCCTTCGATCCTCATAATCAGATGAACCCAGGTAAAATATGTACGCCTTTTAACAGTGACGCTAAGCTTGTTAGCGTGAAAGACAAAAAGCGTGCATCGGTAGAGCGAGTTATACCCATTGAGGTTAAAGCCGCTGTCGCACCAGCATTTGAATGTAATGGTAATGGCTTGTGTTTCAACTATGACCCAACTTCGCCTATGTGTCCGTCGAGTAAAGTCACACAAGACAGACGCCATTCTCCCAAAGGGCGAGCAAGCATGCTGAGAGAGTGGGTAAGACTCGTTGTTGCTACATCTCCACAAACACTTGATAAAACCACGCTCACGGCTCATGCATTTAAAACGCCTTTGTGGAAAAAGTGTCTAAACACATGGTTTGGTAGTAAGGAAGACTTCTCTCACGAAGTAAAAGAAGTGATGGACGGCTGTTTGGCGTGCAAGTCCTGTACACACCAGTGCCCGGTGAACATTGATGTACCAGAGTTTCGGACCACGTTTCTGTCTATTTACCATCAGCGTTATTTGCGCCCGCTAAAAGATTTTTTAGTCAGTAATGTTGAGCGAATCGCGCCACTTGCTGCTAGCGTTCCTGCTCTTCACAATAAAATAATGGGGTCGGCACTAATCAAGCGCGTTATGCAAAGCACGATAGGTTATGTTGATATGCCGTTACTGTCATCGCCAACCCTAGCGCAGCGAACTGCTGGCGTGGTTGAGCCCTTTGACATGCAAGCATTAAGAAACATGAACGCCAATGAGCAAAGGCAACGCGTGGTGATAGTACAAGACCCGTTTACTAGCTTTTATGACGCACAGTGTGTCGAGCACTTGGTGAGTGTCATTGTAAAAGTGGGTCTTATACCCGTGTTAATGCCTTTTACTCCTAATGGTAAGCCCGCGCACGTAAAGGGGTTTCTTGATAAATTTAACGATCAGGCCAAGAACATGGCCGCGCAGTTAAACGCGATTCATAAGTTAGGGATAACGATGGTGGGGGCCGACGCCTCGCTCGTACTTTGCTTTAGAGACGAGTATGTAAAGACCCTTGGTGAAAAGAGAGGGGACTTTCACGTTCACACCATTGATGAATGGCTGAATGAACTGCCCGAGTTCGAGAATATCGCACGGACTGTTGTAAACATCACGTCGCGGCCGTACACGCTCATGGCGCACTGCAGCGAAAAAACAGCACTTCCGCAAACGTCGGCGCGATGGGTGAGTATTTTCAAGAAATTGGGGGCTTCATTGCTGCCTCGTGCGTCAGGTTGTTGCGGTATGGCAGGAACGTTTGGTCACGAGGTATCAAATTTAGACGCATCCCGTTCGCTATTTGACATGAGTTGGTCGTCTGCCTTTGAAGACCAGCAAAAAAGCGAAGTACTTGTTACTGGGTTTTCGTGTCGAAGCCAAGTTGCTAGGTTTCAAGGTACAAAGCCAAAACATCCAATTCATGTTATTGATGAGATACTTAAATAAGTGGCATGTAACCGAAAAACATGTCATTAAAGGTCATATAAAACCATAAAAAAGGACAAGAGATGAAAGTTGCTCTATATCTAAAAGTAGCGCTCATGCTGCTTTTAATGACCAGCGGTGCGGTGCACGCTGAAACTAAAAAGGAAGTAAGCCCAAGAGAAGCTTACATACGCGCCAATTATACGAAATACGAATACAAGATCCCGATGCGGGATGGCATCAAGCTATTCACATCAGTCTACGTGCCCAATGATAAAAATGAAACTTATCCAATAATGTTTCAACGCACGCCATATCGTGTTGCGCCCTACGGAAGTGACAAATACAAACCGCGTCTTGGTCCAAGTGAAATCTTTGAAAAAGAAGGGTTTATCTTTGTTTTCCAAGATGTAAGAGGCAAGTTCATGTCTGAGGGGGAGTTCGTTAACATGCGACCTCAGGATGCGTATACCAGAGGGAAGCGCGCCACAGATGACGCAACGGATACCTATGACACTATCGAGTGGCTTGTAAACAACATTAAAGGTAACAATGGCAAAGTAGGTATGTGGGGAACGTCATATCCCGGCTACTATACGTCAGTAGGCTCCATTAACAGCCACCCCGCACTGAAAGCAATCTCACCTCAAGCACCTATTGCCGATTGGTTCTTTGATGATTTTCACCGAAATGGTGCGTTTGTCACACCAATGGCATTCATCTTTTTTGATACCTTCGATAAGCAACGTGATGGAGAGTTTGCTTATTGGCCTGAAGGCATGAAGTCAAAGACGCCAGATGGCTACCAATTCTTTAAATCGCTTGGGCCTTTGTCAAACGTTAACAAAGACTATTTCCACGGTGAACGTCCATTTTGGAATGAGTTAACAGAACATCCAAACTACGATGACTACTGGAAAGCGAGAGATGTACTTCAGCACCTGTCAGATACAAAACCTGCAACGCTCGTAGTCGGCGGCTGGTACGATACTGAAGACTTATACGGGCCGCTGTATACCTATCAAACAATGTCAAAAGCCAACAAAGAAGAGCATATCAAGCTGGTAATGGGGCCTTGGTATCACGGTCAATGGAACAGTGAAAAAGGCGGTACGGAATTAGGCGAGGCACATTTCGGTTTTGATACCAGCGAGTGGTTCCAGCATGAAATTTTACTGCCCTTTTTTACTGAGCATTTAAAAGATGCAGGTGAGAGCACTATTTCAACCGCGACTATGTTTGAAACCTAGCAGTAACCGTTGGAGACACTTCGACGTCTGGCCACCGAAAAACACCAAAAAACACACCCTTTATTTGTCTGGAAATGAAAAGCTCAAAGCAGAGCAGGGCAACGCAGGCAGTGTGGACTACATCAGCGACCCTAAAAAACCTGTTCCTCATTCGGCTAAAATTGGTCGCGGGTGGGATAGACCGTATATGGTTGAAGACCAGCGTTTTGCTGCGCGCCGTCCTGATGTGCTGGTATTTGAAACTGATATCTTAGAAGATGATCTGACTCTAGCGGGCGCAATTGATTTAGACCTATGGTTTTCTACCAACAAATCAGCCGCTGATATTGTTGTAAAACTGGTTGATGTTTTCCCATCAGTGGATGCCAACACAAATAAAGTCGATAAGGATAAAGGAAATCGTCACGAGCTGGTGCGTTGGGGTGTTATTCGAGGCAGATTTAGAGAAAGTATGTCTGAGCCAAAGGCTTTTACTCCAAATGAACCAAGCTTAGTAAATTTTGAGTTGTACGATGTACTGCATACCTTTAAACGAGGTCATAAGCTACAAATTCAAATACAAAGTAGTATGTTCCCGTTCATAGATATGAATCCACAAAACTACGTAGAGAACATTTTTGAGGCAAAAGAAAGTGACTTTACGAAAGCGATTCACACTATCCACCATACGGATAAGCTACAAAGTGCTATTCACTTTACTACATTGAACTAACGCGAAAATATAAAAAAGCCCTGATTTTTCAGGGCTTTTTTTGCGTCTTTAGTGAGGCTTGAAATTACTAGCTACTTCCATGATCTGCTCACGCATCCACATATGAGCATAGTCATGATCAGCACTCACGTGCCAATAGAGGTAGTATTCGACAGGTGGTAAGTCAAACGGCATTTCGTAAATCGCCAAATCGTAATGTTTCGCTAAATGAAACGGTAAGCAAGCGATAAGGTCAGTCTTTACAATGGTACTGGGGACAGTTAAGAAGTGCTGGCCTCGCATTACTTCTTTACGACGTTTACCCATTTTATCCAATGCGATATCGATTGGACCCGCCCCCGACTTACGTTGAGACACATTAATATGGCCGAGGCGTAAAAATGTATCTAGGTTTAAACCGTTTTTGAGGGCAGGGTGATTTTTGCGGGCTAGCACAACAAAGCGGTCTTGAGCAATTTTCTCTTTACACAAATGCGGGTCGGTAAATGTTGAGGCATCTGCAAAAAAGTCCAGTGTTCCTGCGGCCATTGCTGAGACTACCTGACTCCGCGGAATTTCATAATTCGTCAGGGAAATATTCGGCGCTAAATTCTGTAGACGAGCTACTAGTCGCGGCATGATGCTAGCTTCTAACAAATCTCTACTTGCAAAATTGAATGACTTTTCTGCAGTTAGCGGGTCAAACGTATGGCTTTCCTGAACACTCTTGCGAAGCAAAGCCAATGCTTGTCGAGCGGGCACAATAATATTTTGTGCGACAGGTGTAGGTGTCATGCTGTGCCCCGTTCTGACAAAAAGAGGGTCATTGAGCATTTCACGCAAACGCGCTAAAGAGTTACTTACTGCAGGCTGTGTTATACATAAAACATCGGCTGCTTTGGTTAAACTTCCCGCAGTATAAATGGCGTCAAAGACGGCAAAGAGATTCAGATCTATTCTATTGAGATTCATATTTAATCCTTTAAGCGCAAATACCTTGTAAGAGCCGAAACAGGGAAACGCGGCGAAGGTATTGCTGCAAAAATAGCTGAGCTACCTATTGCTACATAGCATCTACGAATAATTTACGTTAGTGTAACAAGAATATTTATAAATACCTATTATTAAAAGTTAATTGAAACATTCAAGTGAATAATAGTAGTTTTATCGTGGATAAATGCTAATTGGACTGAAAAATGAAAACACTCATAGATTTAGCCGTAGGTGATGTGCTTAGTCAACCAGAATGGTCAACGATCACTCAAGAGATGATAAACCAGTTTGCAGATGCAACAGGCGATCATCAATGGATACATCTTGATAAAACGCGTTGCCAAAAAGAAAGCCCGTTTGGGACCACCATCGCTCATGGTTTTTTGACCGCTAGCCTTATGCCGAAAGCGTTTGGCGAGGTCATTGCACCGAGTGATAAAATTGCGTCTATGATCAATTACGGTATAGATAAACTGCGTTTTCTGGAACCCGTGAAAAGTGGCGATGCGGTGAAGTACACATTTACACTGAAAGAGGTGATTGATAAACCCCAGGGAAAACTGTTTAAAGTGGATGGTAGTTGTGTACTTAAGTCGAGTGGAAACCCTGCGCTGGTAGGAAGTTTTCTTATGCTTGCAGTCCTAAAGCCCTAGCCTATATACCTATATCATCGTGACTCCTAAACAACCCAAACGGAGCCACGATGAGAGGCACTTTATTTTAGTTTGAAGCCTCTTCTGCCCCTTCTTCGATTGCTTCTCCCGCACTTTGAATATCCTCATAAGCGCCTTCTATTGTTGCACAACCACTCAAACCAGCGGCGAACGCTAATGCAACTATCAGGTAACGTAGTTTAATTAAGTTTTGTAGTTTCATGTCTCTTTCCTCGTGTTGCGTTGGTGTCAAAAACTCTTTTCGTCTATACAGTGATCGCACATACAATTAACATCACTACTGTGCTTCACTACTAAAATTAATGTTGTTCTTCATGACCGTCTTCATGATTCTCATCTTCACCAGGCTGACTGGTTTTATCCAGCATAGTGCTAAGCTTGTCACCGCCCTTAGCGTTGAAGTCCAGTGTCCTAATGGGGAAGGGGATAAGGATGTCATTCTGTTCGAGTACAGTTTTTACCGTATTGATGGCATCATGTCGTACATACATAAACCCTGGTTCATCGGGGTATCGAATCCAAAACCACAGTAATAAGTTGATACTCGAGTCACCAAAAGACTCAGCATATACAGCGGTTTCGTCTTTTCTAATGACATAGTCTTTGTCATTCATTGCCGACGTTATTACTTCTGCAGCTTTTTCAATATCATCGGCGTAAGATATGCCTACGGGTACCTCGATTCTTCTATAACCAAGATAGGAATAGTTAGTTAATATGTTCCTAAACAGAATTTTATTCGGAATGACTTCAAGTTGACCATAGAACGTCTCTACTAGAGTATTCCTAAGATTAATTTCTTTGACGTTGCCAAATACGCCTTCCGCTTCTATAACATCGCCAATATCAAAGGGCTTTCTAATGCCCATCGCAATGCCAGCAATGAAGTTTTCTGTCATATCTTGAAATGCGAAACCTATAGCGAGGCCCACAATACCTGCACCTGCAAGTAATGAAGTGACAGTCCCTTTTAATCCAACAAAATCCAGCGCAATAAAGATACCCGCGATAATAACAATCGACTTGATAATAGAAGTCAGCAGGCTAAGCAATTTGTCTAGATTCAAACGTTCTGCGCATGAGTTTGCCAACAATGTTGCCAACAAACTTAGCAAGAGCTCCGAAAACAATAGCGATAATAAAGGCTACAGCAATGTTTGGAATAAGCGTTATAGCGCCCTCAACCCACGCTTCTAATTTTTCGCTGAGTAGTGAATAGATTTCTTCTAGCTTAGGAAACGTCATATATGCCTTTGGTATCTCTTAACTGCGATGAGACTATACAAACAAGAAACGTTCCTCTTTATCAGTATCCTAATTGATTGAAACAACGAGCTTTTTTATTTTTCATTTGTTGATAGGTAGCATTTGACATGAACATATTTCACAGTCAGCGCAAGTTATTCATAGTGAATTGAAAAGAAAGGCAGCCAAATACGATGGGCTATCGGCTTACGACGTAAGTATGGGTGGTCAGACCATGTGTAAAATTAATGTGAACATATTATTCACAATAAATTTACAAAATTAAAAATGGGGCATAGTATCAATTAGGTAGGTCACCGATACGCGGTTACCTCGACAATAACAACACGAAATCGAACAGCCTGTTACTAGCGGAGCGTGTGTGTAGTTAAGTAGGTAGTGATAAGCCCAGATTTGGAATCACACTATGAAATTGAAAACGCGTAAGACCGCGGTTGCTGCAATGGTTGGCACCGCACTGTTTTGTTCTCCTTTTCTTGCAACAGCTCAGGATGCTGACGGAGAAAGCGAGAAAGAAGCTAAAAAAGACGTAGAACTTATTCTTGTTACTCGGTAGTTTTGTACGCCGTAGCGAAAACTTTGAATCTCCTTCTCCCCTTGCCGTTGTTGACAGCGTCGCGATAGACGCCATCGGCGCAAAAAACATTGCCGACATAACCCAAACGCTCACCATCAATACAGGTGCAGAAAATAATCCTGATGCATTTACTCAGAATGCAACTGCAGGTACATCCAATATTAACCTTCGCGGCCTCGGCGTAGCATCAACGCTTGTTCTTCTTAATAACAAACGCCAAGTGGTCAATGCGCAGCCGACAAATGAAGGTCTGAATTTTGTCGACACAAGTTCATTGGTGCCCATGATAGCCATTGACCGAATGGAAGTGGTTAAAGATGGTGCATCAGCGCTTTACGGCTCTGATGCGGTAGCAGGTGTTGTAAACTTTATTACTAAACGCAACTATGATGGCGCAATGGTGAGTGTTGATTACCAAGACGGCGCGCACGGTGATAATAAAGAGTATATTCTGCAAGGTCTTTGGGGCGCTACAGGTGACAAAGGCAATGTAATTGCCGCTATTAGTTACACCAACCGCTCTCCACTTTTTATTAGTGATAGAAGACTTAGCCGTCCGCAAGATGATACAAGTGCACTTGGTAACCCAGCAAGTTACTTTATTGCGCCAGGGGTTCCTGTTATTGATCCGTACGGATGTGAAGAATTTGGAGGGTATCCGCAGGTTCTTGCCCCTAGTGGCACAGTGCCGGGGCTTGAAGTAGGTCTATGCGGATTTGATTTTGGCCCGTTCTATTCTTATGTGCCTGATGAAAGCCGCATCAACGCGTACACACGAGCAGAATACGAATTCACAGATGATATCACTTGGACAACCGAGATTGGCATGGCAAGAAACCGGGCAGAGCGGGGCGGTGCGCCAAGCTTCCCAATTCTCACTGCGCCAGTGGTTCCAGATTATCATCCGCAAAACCCATTTGGTCGTTCTGTATCGTTTTTTGGACGTGCAGAGGGTAACGGGCAACCGGGTGACCCTGCAAATACTGAATCAGATACATTCCGCTTTAGCACCAACATTCAGGGCGTAACTGACAGTGGTTTCTGGGAGATAAGCTATACGCGTGCAGTAAACGACTTTCAGTTCTCTGTACCTGATGTGCTAAATACAGAGTTCCAACTGGCCTTACTTGGTTTTGGTGGTTCAGACTGTAACCCAGTGACAGGTGCGCCGGGACAAGGTGCGTGTGAGTTCTATAATCCTTTCGCTACATCATATACAACTGCTCCTAACTCGTCGTATGTAGTAGATTCTTTCACTGGTCGTCAGGTTATTGACTCAAAAGCAGACTTAGAGGTTTTCGAGGCCTTTACATCGTTCGATGCATTTGAAATGGGCGGTGGTTATGCCGCGCTCGCACTTGGTATTCAATATCGAGAAAACCAGCTTTCGCAAGACTATGACGAACTGTCAAATCAAGATAGCTTTACTTTTGTTATCGGTAACCCTGATCTAGACGGTAGCCAAGACGTGTGGGCTGCATTTGGTGAACTTGCGTTGCCGATAAATGACGAACTTGATGTGCAAGTTGCGGTTCGTTACGAAGACTACGGTGGCAGCATCGGTAGTACAGTTGACCCTAAATTAGCGGTGTCATGGCGTGCAACCGATGAATTCTCTCTGCGCGGCTCTATCTCCACATCGTTTAGAGCGCCTACGGTATTCTTAGCACAAGGTGGCGCAACGTCGCTGCAGCAAGTGGTTGACCCTGTTCAAGGTGCACAAGCCTTTGTGGCAGTGCGCACGGTGGGTAATGAGGACTTAAAGCCAGAGGAATCAACAGCGTACAACCTCGGTTTCTCTTATGAGCCATTCAGAGATCTATCTATCGAAGTTGATTACTGGAACTTTGAATTTGAAGACTTGATTATTCAAGAGAACGCACAAGCCTTGCTAAATGCAGACCCAACCGACACTGACCGAATAGTTCGTGCGGGTGACCCGCTAACAGGGCCTGTACTGCAAATTAACAACACGTATGTGAATGCGAGTTCACTGGAAACATCAGGTGTCGATTTTGTTACTAGTTACAAGATGGAAACCGAGCTTGGAAGCTTCACACCATCTATCCATGCGACCTACATCACTAAGTATGACCTCTCTGATCCTCAGGCAGGTAATATAGACGGCGCAGGGCGCAGAAACTTCAACAATATCGGTGTGTCTTCGCCTGAACTGCGCATGAATATTGGGTTAGCATGGCAGCATGATGTTCACGCCGCCAACTTGTTCTTACGTTATATTTCGTCGTATGACGATGATCAAAACTGTGCTGATGGGACGTCTAACACTGCTGGCTGTGCCAACGGTTTCTATGAGATCGACAGCATAGTAACGGTGGATGCGCAGTACAACATTGACCTTGGCAGTGTATTTGATACGGAACAAAGCTACGTATTGACGGTGGGCGGTATCAATCTGTTTGATGAAGAGCCTCCTCAAGTATTTACCAACAGTGGTTTTGATTCAAAAGTTCATGACCCTCGTGGACGTCAAATCTATGCTCGGTTAGCGGTGGAGTTCTAACCTACACCGCACTGCTGTGTGAAAAGTGAATAAGCTAAGCCCTATATGAAGGTAAGCTTTTTTGTAAAGAATTAGCGCCAGTCATTAAATTCTTTATCATCCACACTTCTTTTAATCTTTTCCTCTTTCATTACAGTAGGCAACAAAACAGTGAATAAGGAAGCCAACATGCCAACAAAGCTATCAAACGAAGAAATTCAGACTCAGCTTGATAAACTTAACGCTTTAGTAGTTGATGATGTCAAATGGGAGCAAGATGGTGATGCCATCAAAAAGACATTCAAGTTCAAAAGTTTTATTAGAGCATTTGGATGGATGTCACAGATTGCCATTTGGGCAGAAAAACTAAAACATCATCCGGAATGGTTTAATGTTTATAACAGAGTAGAAGTGCGCTTGACGACTCACGATGTAGACGGTTTAAGTGAATTGGACTTCGTGCTTGCTGAAAAAATGGAAAAATTTAAGTAGAAAAGGAGTGCGAAACGGGAAGTTACGTTCACTTTTGTACATATTTTGTATTAAGTTTGTTCGTTTTGGTTAAATTAACCGCGAACAGTCAGAAAATTGAAATATTTCGATGTTAGGCACTTGTGTTAGAAAAGTCCCTATGTATAATACGCACCACATTGAGGCGAGGCGCTAAAGCAATTCACTTCAATAGTAATTTTCTGGCGCGGGATGGAGCAGTCTGGTAGCTCGTCGGGCTCATAACCCGAAGGTCGTAGGTTCAAATCCTGCTCCCGCAACCACAGAAAATGATACCAGAATTTCTAGATATGCATTATGCGTGTCAAACCGTTCAGACGCGGGATGGAGCAGTCTGGTAGCTCGTCGGGCTCATAACCCGAAGGTCGTAGGTTCAAATCCTGCTCCCGCAACCACATAAAAAACCCAGCTTAGGCTGGGTTTTTTCTTTTCAGCTCAAAATTTTGGTACTGCATCTAATATCTCTCGGTAAAATTTTAGACTTTAGTAGTATTCGCGCGCTTATTTACAGCGCGTGTAATCCTTATTAGCACAAATTAAATATATAGTTGCTATGGGTCTTAAAACTTGTGCTAGGTTATATGCATATTGCGTTAATTCTTATATAACGAACTTGTTCAAATACGAATTTTTGGCGAGTTATGGGCACATAAAAACACGTTCTATTTTGTTGTTCGCCACGACACAAGGCCATTTATTTAATGTTGTCGACACTATTTTCCATTGAAGAACGCGCAAGGCTTATTGATGGTTTTTATAACCTTCCCCTTGTTTTACTCTCACTCATCGTTGCAATCTTCGCGGCATTCATGGCATTTAACGTTGCAGGGCAAGCCGCGGTTACCGAAGACAAGTGCAGAAAAAATATTCTACTGGGGACAGGGAGTCTTGCTCTTGGAGGTGGTATTTGGTCCATGCACTTTTTGGGCATGACCGCGTTCGATTTATGCCTTCCTGTTGATTACGACGTCACTATTACCGCGCTTTCTGCCATTCCGGGCATCGCCGCAGCATGGGTTGCACTAAACCTTTTGGTTAAATACAAAATATCAAAAACTGAAATTGTCATTGGTGGCGTTTTGGTCGGCGCAGGTATTGGTACTATGCACTACAGCGGCATGGCTGCAATGGAAATGGCTACCTTGCTAAGGTACGACCTATCTATTTTCTTGTTATCAATTGTTGTTGCGGTTGTGCTTGCGATGCTGTCTTTATGGATTAAATTTGGCATTGCTGCGGCAGCGAAAACACAGAATTTACTGGGTAAACACGTTGTATTAGCCAGTGTGATTATGGGGTTGGCTATTGCTGGGATGCACTACACCGGGATGGCGGCAGCCCGATTTGTATTACCGCCAGGACTTGAAACATCCAATCAGACTTCTGAAATCTCATCAGTTCTGGCGATTTCGATTGCTATCTTTACGGTGACTATGATTGCTATCGTGCTGGGTATCACATTGTTGTTTAAATACAAAGATGTCATGTTGCGAGCTATAGAAAGTGAGCGTATTCAAAGTGCGATTACGGATACTGCTGTCGATGCCATTTTGACGGTGGATAGTAAAGGCATTGTTCGTACTGCAAACCCAGCGGTTAAAGACATATACGGATATACGCAAAGCGAGATTATAGGTATGCCCGCCGCAAATTTGGTGCCCCCTGAACGTCGTCATTTGTATGACGATGACTTTTTTGATCAGCGAGTAGTACCAACCGAGCAAATTATCGGGGCAGGGCGCGAAGTAGAGATTTATCGCAAGGACGGAATACGAATTCCGGCTAGGGTGGGTATTGGCTATACCAAGATAGATGATAAACCCGTGTTTGTCTCTTTCGCGTCAGACTTACGAGCGCGAAAGAAAATGGAAGATGCACTTCGAGAAAGTGAAGCCAAATTTCGTAGCTTGATCTCAAATATTCCCGGCGCTGCTTATCGAGCTTTGTGTAAAGACGGCTGGCCTATGGTGTTTATTAGTAAAGCCATCAAAGAAATTACTGGATACCCACCAGAGGACTTTGTTCTTCCCAATCCCAAGCGTCATTTTTCTGAACTATATCACCCTGATGATAAAGCCATGCTTAGTGATGTCGCGGCATTCAAAGATACGTTTACCATAGAGTACCGACTTGTCAGTAAGTCGGGTGATATTCGTTGGGTGATAGAACAAGGAACGTGTGTAAAAGGAGAAGACGGTGAGCTGCTATTCATTGACGGGTTTATTACTGATATAACAGCTCGTCGACAGATGGAAGAAGAGTTAAAAATCGCCAAGGAAAAGGCAGAGCAGGCAGCGGCCGCTCGCACAGCGTTCCTTGCTAATATGAGCCATGAAATCCGAACGCCAATGAATGCCATCATTGGCTTTAGCGATTTAATGTTAAGTGAGTCACTTCGAGAGGAGCAGAAATCGCACCTCACTACAATCAACCGCTCGGCAAGGTCGTTACTGCATCTTCTTAATGACATTTTAGATAGCGCCAAGCTCGACAAAGGGAAGCTTGAATTAGATTATCGTGATTTTTGTATTCGTGAAGAACTTGATTTAGTTATTTCTACCTTTTGGCTTGAAGCAAAACGAAAGAAAGTAGCGCTTACATTAGAGGTCGATGACTCCGTTGCCAAAGGTTACCACGGTGTACCCGAGCGACTCAGGCAGGTTCTCAATAACCTTATTGGCAACGCCGTAAAATTTACCCATGAAGGAGAGGTACTCGCGAGAGTTTATAGTGACAATAAGCAAGTGTATTTCGAGGTGTCGGATACCGGAATAGGGATGACCCCCGAACAAGTTGAACGTGTTTTTGACCCATTTTCCCAAGCCGACGCATCAATGAGCCGCAAGTATGGTGGCACCTGGTCTTGGCACAACTATTTCCAAACAACTTGTTGAGCTAATGGGGGGAATATATTTGCGCAAAGTGTTGAAGGGCGAGGTTCTACATTTACTTTTAGATTGCCACTAAAACCTGTATCACTTGCCCCAGCAAGTGATACATCCGGCGATGAAAGCACATCGCTAGCGCTACCACCACTTCACGTATTAATAGTTGACGACGTGCTCCAAAATATTGAACTGTTAAGCTTACTATTGCAAAGAGCGGGTCATAGCATAGACAGCGCTACGGACGGAGAGTTAGCGTTAGAAAAAATGCGCGATAACAACTACGACGTTGTGTTGATGGACTTGCAGATGCCAAAACTGGATGGTTTGGAAGCCGCGAGACAAAGACGGGCCTACGAGGAATCAAACAGTTTACCTGCAATACCCATAGTAGCGTTAACCGCAAGCGTTCTAATTCAAGACAAGCACGCCGCACAGGATGCGGGGATGCAAGGTTTTGCAAACAAGCCTGTTGATTTTCCATTGTTGATGAGTGAAGTAGCGCGGGTTCTAGAATTCGATATAAATACCTTTACTTCTCAAATTGCTACTGGTTCGATTTCAAGCACTGACGAAACAGTTGATAACGACGTGCCGTCAATCAATAGCCCCCACATTATTGATATGCCAAAAGCTGTAAAAATGTGGGGAAGTGAAATACTAGTCTTGAAAGAAATCGATAAGTTTGTCACCGACAGTAAAGACAAAATTGATGATTTGATGAGTGCCTTGATTTCGGAAAACTATGAAAAAGCGGTCGCAGTTACCCACAGTTTAAAAGGCACGTCAGGAAATTTGTGTTTAACCACATTCTATAAGAGAACGGTTCAGCTTGAAGCTCAGGCTAATAAAAATGACATAAGCGTGGAAGACGTAAATGGTCTACGAGACGCTATTGATTTAATTGAGAAAATGCTCAGCGATTCATCGTTGTACGGAGAGCGCGCGATTAATGAAAGCATAGATAAAGAGTTATTATTGTCTCACCTAAGGCGCATGTTAATCAGCGTCGAACAAAATATGCTTGATGAAGACGAACTTATCTTTTTAAGAGACATTGAGGTGAGCAACTACAAAGAAGCAGTATCTCAGATATTATTAGATATAGACGATTTTGAGTTTGAGTTAGCACAACAGCGTATTCATACGTTAATTGAAGAACTAGAAAGATCACGAGAGTAGTCATGTTAGAAATCGAAGAAGCAAAACCAACACTTCTATTGGTGGATGATGAGCCTGTAAACTTACGTGTACTTAAGCAGCTTCTTGCCTCAGACTACCAACTTGTCTTTGCTAAAAACGGTGAAGAAGCATTGAAACTAGCCTTTACCCGCCAACCTAATTTGGTTCTCCTTGATGTTATGATGCCAGGGCTTACTGGATTTGAGGTGTGTCGTAAATTGAAGGCGAAAAACGAAACTAAGCATATTCCTGTTATTTTTGTTACTGCCTTAAATGATGAGCACGATGAAGCTGAAGGGTTTGACGCAGGCGCCGTTGATTACATTATCAAACCTATTTCACCTGCCATAGTAAAGGCTAGGGTGAAGAACCACCTAAGTCTTGTTCAAGCGGATGAGTTACTCGAAAGTCGTTTGCAAGTGGTACAGCGCTTGGGGCGTGCTGCAGAATATAAAGATAACGAAACCGAGCATGCATGTTATGCGGATGAGCCATTACGCAAGAGAGTTAGCGCTGGCCTACGGTTTGTCTAACAAGCAGGCCGAAACGCTGCTTCATGCTGCTCCCATGCACGATATAGGAAAGATAGGTATAGCTGATAGTATTATGCTAAAGCCGGGCAAGTTGACTGATGAAGAGTTTGCATTAATGAAGCATCATCCCGAGATCGGCGCTGAGATTATTGGCGACTGCGGTGATTCATTGCTATTAAAAGTGGCAAAATCCGTGTCGTTAACTCACCATGAAAAATGGGATGGGAGCGGCTATCCCCGCGGTTTAGCTGGAAAAGATATCCCTATAGAAGGAAGGATATGTGCCATCGCTGATGTGTTCGACGCGCTGACTAGCAAAAGGCCTTACAAAGAAGCGTGGAGCATAGAGAAAACAGTGGACTTCCTTAAAGGCCAAAAAGGCAAACACTTTGAACCAATATTAGTGGATTTGCTTATCGAAAACTTACCGAAAATCTTAGAGATAAAAGCGACGTTTAAAGACGAAGAGTAGCTTTTGCAACACAATACGACGCATACAAGAGTTTTGTCGGTTGCTTATTATGCCGCCTACCAGTATAATATGCGCATTGAATGACGAGGTCGGGCTCCCTCAGTGTTTAGGAAAGTAACGCACTCGTTATTAGCAAGCTATCACCTTTGTGGTGGTTTTACCCATGGGCTTGCAACTGCCTTGTTGGCAGGTATGGGTTCAGAATTTTAATAAAAGCCCCGCTAGTCCGGGGCTTTTTGTTGTATTAAAACCTGGAGTCAGCCTCGCTGAGCCGGGTGATGACAGGTGGGCTTAAGGCCCTTTTTTCGTTTTTGGAGGTTTGCATTGGCAAAACTTGAAGAGAAACTAACCGAAATGCTTGAACCCGGTGTAGAAGCGCTGGGCTTTGAATTGGTTGGCATCGAGTTTGTTCGAGCGGGGAAGCATTCGATTCTTCGCGTTTTTATTGATCATGAAAACGGTATCACCGTAGATGATTGTGCAGATGTGAGTCATCAAGTCAGTGCGATTTTGGACGTTGAAGATCCAATTAGCACTGAATACAACTTGGAAGTGTCATCACCAGGAATGGACAGACCGCTTTTCAAAGAGAAGCATTACATTGAGTCTGTGGGTGAAGTAGTTCAAGTTCGTTTGTCTATGCCAATGGACGACAGACGTAATTTTAAAGGCAAGGTACTGGCATGCGAAAACGGCATTGTAAGTATTGAAGTGGATGGCCAGCAGTTCCAGTTAGCTGTGGCGAATATCGAAAAAGGTAACGTTGTTCCCACGTTCGATTAACGGAACAGCTCTGCTTTCATCGACGAAAGCAAAAGTGAGGCGAAAATGAATAAAGAAATTTTGTTAGTGGCGGAAGCCGTTTCAAATGAAAAACAAGTGCCTAGAGAGAAAATTTTTGAAGCGCTAGAGTTTGCTATTGCAAGCGCAACGAAAAAGAAAAACGAAGGCGAGATTGAAGTTCGTGTGAGCATTGACAGAACTTCAGGTGACTTTGATACATTCCGTCGTTGGTTGGTTATTCCTGATGATCAAGAACAGGAAAATCCATTTGCCGAAATTACATGGTCTGCAGCGCAAGTTGACGAACCAGAAATTCAGCTAGGCGACTATGTGGAAGAACAGATTGAATCAATAAAGTTCGACCGCATTACAACGCAAACGGCTAAGCAAGTAATCGTACAAAAAGTGCGTGAAGCTGAGCGTCAGCAAATGGTTGCTGAGTACGAAGATAAAGTTGGTGAGTTAGTTACTGGTACAGTTAAAAAAGTTAACCGCGACAACATTATCATTGACCTTGGCAACAACGCTGAAGGTGTTATTTATCGCGACGATATGCTTCCTCGCGAAACGTTCCGTCCGGGCGATCGAGTACGTGGTCTTCTTTATGTTATCCGTCCAGAAGCACGTGGCGCGCAGCTATTTATTAGCCGTACTCACCCAGACATGCTAGTTGAGTTATTCCGTTTAGAAGTACCAGAAATCGCGGAAGAAACACTAGAAATTAAATCTGCAGCTCGCGATCCAGGCTCACGCGCAAAAATAGCGGTTAAAACTAATGATAAGCGCTTAGACCCAGTGGGTGCTTGTGTTGGTATGCGTGGTTCTCGTGTACAGGCAGTATCTGGTGAGCTAGGCGGTGAGCGTGTAGATATCGTACTTTGGGACGAAAACCCAGCGCAGTTTGTTATCAATGCGATGGCACCAGCTGAAGTTGCATCAATTGTTGTTGATGAAGACAGCAACACTATGGACGTTGCAGTTGAATCTGACAACCTAGCACAAGCAATTGGCCGTAGTGGTCAAAACGTTCGCTTGGCTAGCCAGCTAACAGGATGGGAACTTAACGTGATGACGGTTGAAGACCTCAACAAGAAACACGAAGAAGAAAACGCAAAAGTGCTTAATCTGTTTACTACAGGTCTGGATATTGACGAAGAGTTCGCATCTGTACTTGTGGATGAAGGCTTTACCACACTTGAAGAAGTGGCGTATGTGCCAGCAAGTGAACTGCTTGCTGTTGACGGGTTAGACGAAGAAACTGTGGAAGAGCTGCGCAACAGAGCGCGAGCTTATCTTACGACACGCGCTTTAGCGAACGAAGAGTCGTTAGAAGGTGCAGAACCTACAGAAGCCTTATTAAATCTTGAAGGTATGAGTAAGCACGTGGCTTATGTGTTGGCCAGCCGCGGTGTTACCGACCTAGAAGAATTAGCAGAACAAGGTACCGATGATATCAGTGATATCGAAGAACTAGACGAAGAGAAAGCTGGCGCGCTAATTATGGCCGCTCGTAACATCGTATGGTTCAGTGAAGAAGAGTAAGGTCAACAGGGGGAAAATTACGTAATGGCAGATGTATCTATTGAAAAGCTCGCCAGCGACATTGGTACGACCGTTGACCGATTGGTTGGCCAGTTTAAAGACGCGGGTATCACAAAGAGTGCTTAGCGATCAGGTAAACGAAGACGAGAAACAAAAACTATTGGATCATTTAAGTAAGCAACACGGTAGCGCAGCCGAACCGACGCGTATGACGTTGAAGCGTAAAACGACAAGCACATTAAGCGTGGGCAAGTCGAAAGAGGTTAAAGTAGAAGTGCGTAAGAAGCGCACTTACGTTAAGCGCAGCGACGTCGAGGAGCAACAGCGCCAAGCCGAAGAAGAGGCAAAGCGTCTTGAAGAAGAAGCTCGCTTGAAGCGCGAGGCTGAAGAAAAAGCAGCAGCTGAAGCGAAAAAAGCGGCTGAGGAAAAAGCGCGCAAAGCAGCTGAAGCTAAGAAAGCTGCAGATGAAGAGCGTGCACGCCGTGCCGAACAAGCTAAGAAAGAAGCGGAAGCGCGTAAGGCAGACGAGCCTGAGATGACAGAAGCTGAGAAAGCGGAAGCAGAAGCAGCGCGTCAGGAAGAAGAGCGTCTACGTAAAGCGCAAGAAGAAGAAGCGCAGAAGAAGCTTGAAGAAGACGCGAAAAAAGCGGCTGATGAAGCACGCAAGCTTGCTGAAGAAAACGAGCGTCGCTGGAAAGAAGAAGAAGAGCGTCGTAAGAAAGCAGAAGCAGAAGAAGTCCACTTGCATTCAAACCGTTATGCGCAAGAAGCGGAAGACGAAGAAGATATGCAAGTTGAGCGTTCATCACGTCGTCGTCGCAAATCTAAGAAAAATGCTTAGGTGAGCACCTTAAGCAAGGCTTTAATAAGCCAGCTGCGCCTGTAGAGCGTGTTGTTAAACTTGGCGCGACCATCACGGTAGGTGAACTTGCAAGTAAGCTTGCAATTAAGTCTAACGAAGTTATCAAGACGATGATGAAGATGGGCGAAATGGCAACCATCAACCAAGTACTAGACCAAGATACCGCGGTACTAGTGATTGAAGAGATGGGCCATAAATACGAGCTAGTTAACGATAATGCCCTTGAAGATGAATTGTTGGCAGACGGTACAGGTGGTGAGAAAACTACACGTGCTCCTGTTGTAACCATCATGGGTCACGTTGACCACGGTAAGACGTCACTACTTGACTACATTCGCCGTGCGAAAGTAGCCGATGGCGAAGCGGGCGGTATTACCCAGCATATTGGTGCTTACAAAGTGCACACTGACAACGGTGAAATTACGTTTCTTGATACACCTGGACACGCCGCGTTTACTGCAATGCGTGCACGTGGTGCAACTGCTACAGATATCGTAATCCTTGTTGTTGCTGCAGATGATGGCGTAATGCCACAAACGAAAGAGGCGGTTCAGCACGCTCGTGCTGCTGGCGTTCCACTTATCGTTGCAGTTAACAAAATGGATAAAGAGACTGCTGATCCAGATCGCGTTAAAACTGAGCTATCTCAACTAGAAGTTATCTCAGAAGAGTGGGGCGGTGAGCACCAGTTCTGTAACGTATCTGCTAAAACGGGTATGGGTGTTGATGAACTACTTGAAGCTATCGTACTTCAGGCTGAAGTTCTTGACCTACAAGCCGTCGCTGAAGGCCCAGGTCGTGGTATTGTGATTGAGTCTCGCCTTGATAAAGGCCGCGGTCCAGTCGCCTCTGTACTTGTACAAGAAGGTCAATTGCGTGCAGGCGATATCCTACTTTGTGGTGAAGAGTACGGCCGTGTTCGTGCTATGCGCGACGAAAATGGTAAAGAGATGAAGCTTGCTGGCCCATCAACGCCAGTGGAAGTACTAGGTTTATCTGGTGTTCCGGTTGCAGGTGAAGATGCTGCGGTTGTTAAGGACGAGCGTAAAGCACGTGAAGTTGCCGCTAAACGCCATCAGAAGAAACGCGAACTTAAACTTGCACGTCAGCAAAAAGCGAAGCTTGAAAACATGTTCGCAAACATGGAATCAGGTGACGTAAGCGAGCTGAACATTGTACTTAAAGCTGATGTACAAGGTTCAGTAGAAGCAATTTCTGAATCACTTATTAAGCTTTCTACGTCTGAAGTTAAAGTTAATATTGTTGGTAGTGGTGTAGGTGGTATTACAGAAACTGATGCAACGCTAGCGGCGGCGTCGGGTGCTATTGTACTAGGCTTTAACGTCCGTGCAGATGCTACAGCACGTCGCGTTCTAGAAGCTGAAGAAATTGATCTGCGTTACTACAGCGTAATCTACAACCTAATCGATGAAGTGAAAGCAGCCATGAGCGGTATGCTTGCACCTGAATTCAAACAGGAAATCATTGGTCTTGCAGAAGTACGTGACGTATTTAAGTCGCCTAAACTTGGTGCAATTGCTTAGCTGTATGGTTACTGAAGGTGTTGTTAAGCGTAGCAATCCTATCCGCGTTCTACGTGATAACGTAGTAATTTACGAAGG
The DNA here is from genome assembly GCF_036870955.2 of Alteromonas gracilis. Classification (GTDB taxonomy): domain Bacteria; phylum Pseudomonadota; class Gammaproteobacteria; order Enterobacterales; family Alteromonadaceae; genus Alteromonas; species Alteromonas gracilis_A. Next base: position 2,522,930 of record NZ_CP145482.2, on the reverse strand, counting down.
TGAGCTTGAGTCACTTCGTCGCTTTAAAGACGACGTTCAAGACGTTCGTAACGGTATGGAATGTGGTATCGGCGTTAAGAACTACAACGACGTGAAAGTAGGTGACCAAATTGAGGTCTTCGAAATCGTTGAGGTTAAACGCGAAATCTAATTGCCTGAATTTATTCGGCATGTGAAAAGCGGGGGCCGAGTGCTCCCGCTTTTGTCTATTTAGCTTGATACGAGTTTAATAGAAAAGCCGTGATGAAACGGGAAAGGAGAATAAAATGGCTCGTGAATTTTCACGTACCGATAGAGTGGCTCAGCAAGTTCATAAAGAAGTAGCGAGCATTCTTCAAAACGAATACAAGCACCGTGTGGGTGATATCCCTCTGATTACTGTGTCTGATGTTGATGTGTCTCGAGACTTAGCGCATGCAAAGATCTTTGTGACGATTTACAACAGCACCGAAGAAGAAGGTAAAGCACAAATTAAGCAGCTTGCTGAATACAAGAAGTTTATTCGCAGTATTCTTGCCAAGCGAATTCGTATGCGCTCTGTACCAGACCTTCATTTCTTTGAAGATAAATCGATTGTAGAGGGTATGCGCATTTCTAATCTTGTATCACAGACCATTGCATCTGATGAGTCAAAACGTGAGCAAGACGATTCACAAGAGCAGGAGTAGATGGCAAGACGTCGTAAAGGCCGTGAGATAAACGGCATTGTACTGCTAGATAAACCGCTTGGTGGCTCATCTAATCAGCTACTGCAGAAGGTCCGCTGGTTGTATAAAGCGCAAAAAGCGGGTCATACGGGTGCACTTGACCCACTTGCTAGTGGAATGCTTCCACTTTGCCTTGGCGAGGCAACGAAGTTTTCTCAATTCCTGCTTGATGCAGAAAAAACCTATGAAGTGACTGCGCAACTGGGTGTTCGAACAACAACGTCAGATGCCGATGGTGAAGTAGTTGAAGAGAAACCCGTAGGTGTTAGCGAAGAGCAAGTTCGCGAAGCGTGTCTTGCATTCTTAGGCAAGAGTAAGCAAATTCCTTCCATGTTTTCTGCACTTAAACATCAGGGGAAGCCACTTTATCACTATGCTCGTCAAGGCATTGAGATAGAGCGCGAGCCTCGTGACATAGAAGTATTTGAGCTTGACGTTCTGCGTATTGCATTGCCTTATGTCGATATGCGTATCAAATGCAGCAAAGGTACTTATATTCGCTCGATTGTCGATGACTTGGGTCAGAACTTAGGGTGTGGGGCTTATGTGACCCGCCTGCACAGAACTGAAGTTGCAGATTATCCCACTGATAAAATGGTATCTCTGGATAAGCTGATTGAAATTCAAGAGTCACTGGAAGAAGGCGACTTTAAAGCGCTAGACGACTTGCTTATTCCTATGGACACTGCAGTTAGTCGCCTACCATTTGTCACAATAAGTGACAGTGAACGTCTGCGTTATGACAATGGGCAGTCGGTAAAAGGCACTTGCAATACCGACCTTGAAGAAGGCACGGCATATCGCGTCTACCACGGCACTGATACTAACGGCTTGTTTCTAGGCGTTGGGGAAGGGGTTCGTGATCCAAAAGATCAAGGCATACCAAAAAACGAAATATTCGTTAATCCCAAAAGGCGAGTTGTTTACTCGTAAGTCCCTCATAAAGCTCGCCTGTTTGGGTTTGGCGAGCTTTTTATGCATTTAACCCGTTGATGGGGTACGATGTTTCAATCACTACACAATCTCGCATCGGTTTGTGGTGAATTTTCTCAAACAGGTTATGTCGTTAGTACTGTGTAGACAAGGATGGTTGCATGAAAATACTTTTAGTTTCTCTTTGGATAGTAAGCGTTGGCTTGGCATTTTTTTCGGCACGCAAATAAACGACAACGAATTCAATACGACTGGGTATACAGATACTAGCAGTGGTCCCGAAAACAATCGTGTTTCTGAATTAAGCGTTCCGTTAGGTCAAGTATCTGGTGCAACGGATGTTATTCACAAAAAAGAGAGTGTCTCTACGTCTGTATCAATGCATGACCAAGATCTATGGCAGCTTTTGAATTCGGGCCCTGCCCACGATATCTCGTACCTCAATAAGGCGATATCTCTAATTGTTAACGCTGATGCAGCGACATTGAAAAAGATCGTTGATGACTGGGATATTAGGGATAACAACCTGCTTAGTCATATCATTGTCCATGCTGCTGCAGTAAGACTTGCTGAATTAGACCCTGCGCATGCCATTGGTTATCTGATGGAAGAAAAAGATAACAATAAAAATGGCTATTTTCTTGCTGTATCAGCGCTTGAAAGCTGGGCTGCTCGTGATGCTGATGCTGCTATTGACTGGTATTTGGCGCATGACAAAGACAGCGGCATTGATGTTGATAATACTTTTCTTGTCTCTCGGATTTTTGCATCCTTGTCTCAAAATGGGGTAGGCAATGCCCTCAATTTACTGGAGCGTTTTACCTCTGAAGATGATAGAACCAAGGGCATTCTTCAAATAACAAAATCGTTAGAATCACCTGATGACTTTCAGCAAATGTTGAACGTGGTAAATACAGCGAATAATGAAAGTATTGACCATGCATTTTTTGCTAGCTGGGCGAATAAGGACTTAACGGCGGCACTAGATTGGTATTCATTTGCAGGTGAGGGGGATATGAAACGCAATGCTCGAAATGCAATCTTCAATAATTATATTTTCAGCAAACCTGAACAAGCAGCAAATTGGTACGTTAATGGGGCATCGGCTGAGTCCTATGAAAATGCAGTGACTAAGGTCGTGCAGCGTTGGGCTGGAAGAGATACCGAGTCTGCACTACGCTGGGTGCGGGAACAAAGTGGTATTGATACTGACGAAGCTGTGTTTATGACTTTGCAATACGGTGCATTTTCAGAGCCAGACTTTGTTGCACAACAGCTTGCTGCAATTACTAATCAAGAGCAGAAGGAAAAATTAGCACTTCAGGTTTATAGAACCTATGCATCTGACGCTGATAATGGTGAATCTAAGGCGCAGAAATTTTTAGAAAGCATAACGTACCGAGATGCGCTAGAAAAACGTCTAAGTGACGATAAAAAACCAATGGACGATTACTGCTATTAAAATACTTTAGATAGCGACTTGCTAAGTGCGCAAACGTCATTATAATACGCGGCTCATTCCGCTTTGCTGAATTAGTGATCGGCGAAGCATTATTTAAGGAGAATGATATGTCACTAACTAAAGCAGAAACCGCACAAATCATTGCTGAGTATGGCGTTAAAGAAGGCGACACTGGTTCACCAGAAGTTCAAGTTGCTTTGCTTACTCACAACATCAACAAGCTTCAAGGTCACTTCGCTGATCACAAGAAAGATCACCACTCACGTCGTGGTCTTCTACGTATGGTTAGCCAACGCCGTAAGCTTCTAGACTACCTTAAAGGCAAGAACGCTCAGCGTTACCTTGACCTTATCAAGCGTCTAGGTCTACGTCGCTAAGACTAGGTTTCAAGAAAAGCGCCCATCGGGCGCTTTTTTTATACCTATTGAATTTTTTCTCCTATTACGCCTTTGACTTCAAACATCCTTTTGTCTGCCATTCTAATAAGCTCATAAAGGTTTGACGCTTCATCAGGATACGACGCATATCCGACACTGGCACTAATGCTGACAAAGCCGACGCTTGTATAAATAGGCTGCTTAATTGTATTTTGTGCTCGAGATATGAGTTCTTCAAGTGAGAAGTGCGCGTCAACATCAGTAACAACAACGACAAACTCATCACCTCCAACACGTGCAGCCAAATCAGAAACACGGCATAATTTTTTCAGCCTCCTAGCGACTTCAATAAGGACTTCATCACCCACGCCATGTCCATAGGCATCGTTAATAGGCTTAAACTTGTTCAAATCTAGGTATAGACACAGGCACTTTTTCAGTGTTCGCTCTATGCGTAAAAACTCCTGTTTTACAAACGATGATAGGGCATTTCGATTGGCAAGACCTGTTAATGTATCGTGATTAGCAAGCTCGGTTATTCTTATTTCGGCTTCAACCTGTTCGGTAATATCCACATTGATTCCAAACATTTTGTTCCCTTCAATGCGCCCATCGGCTCTCACGTACCTAATGACGTCTCTGGACAATTGAATCCTAAACTGAGCATGAAACTCTGTGTTATTACTAATAGCATTGTCAATCTTGGTTCTTACTGACTCATAATCATCAAGATGCACGGTGTTAGCCCACACTGAGTAGTTATCATCAAACTCATCCTTTGGAATACTGTAGATGCGGTGCATCCAATCATCCCAAATCAATTCATTGGATTCTAAATTCCATTCCCAAACGCCAATATGTGCTGCATCTGCTGCCATAGACATACGTTTGTTTAGCGACTCAAGCTTGCGTTGCGTTTTTCTCAACTCCGTTACGTCTTCAGAAAGGGAAAGTATATACCTAGGTTTATCGCTTGAATCATTAATAACGACCCTCTTTGTCTGTAAAAAGCGTTCCTCACCATTGAGGGTAAAAGGGTGTTCTTCACAGCTTTCTTTTATCGGTTGTTCAAGTAGATTTAAATCAGAGGCAATAATCCTTTCAGCATCTGTTCGTTCAAATATGTCAAAATCAGTTAGACCAACAAGTTCTGTTTTGTCTATCCCAAGTGCCTTGCTGCCCATATCGTTTACATGAGTGAAGGAAAGGTCGCTTGCGTCTTTTACAAACAACATATCAGGTAACGTGTCAAATACGGTTTGCGCAAAGACCTCTTGATTTTGCACATCCGACAAATCTTTTACTGTGCATACGAACGATTTATGATTTCCAGGCAACTTATTAACAAGAAGCGAGAGTGCAAATGTATCGCCATTGTGTTTAAGGCCTTTTACTCGTAGCGGGGTGCTGCGAGGTTCTGGGCAGTTAGCTGCCTTTATTACTTCATTAAGCAGTGAGGCAAGGCCTTCTTTACTAGGGCTAAGAAGTTCGCTGACACGTTTGTGTCTTATTTCTGGTTTAGTGTAGCCAAACATGGCTAGCGCTGCTGGGTTTACAAATTCAAGCCTGCCATCTGTATCAAATGTAATGACGCCCTCTTGTACAGTGTTCAATACGGCGGTAAACCTGTCTGAAGATAATGTGCGAGCGCGTAGCTCAAACAGCAGTACAAATAGAACAGTAAAAAAGGCCACCATAAACACGACAAGATAAGCCAAGTCTTTATGGGGCTGGTTATCAGAAAAAACGGTTGTTGAAATTGGAAATACATGCATGGAAATCATACCGGTATAGTGCATACCGGAAATAGCACAACCCATTGCGACGGCTGGCAGTATTTGCTGGGTGATGTTGAACTGCCTATTCATCACACTCTGGTGAATATGAAGTGCAATTCCGGATAACGCGATGGCAAGTGCAATTGAAAGTAAGAAGAGCCAACCGTTGTATACTATAGCCGCTTCAATTCTCATCGCCATCATGCCAGTGTAATGCATACTCGCAATTGCGCTGCCCATCAAGATACTGTTGAGCCACAGTCGCTTATGGTTTTTGGGATGGTAGGCTATTACTATAAGACTGCCGAGTATCGCAGGCACAATAGATAAAACCGTTAACACAGGGTCGTAAGACACCTCTAAAGGAAGGCGGTAAGCTAGCATGCCCACAAAATGCATGGCCCAGATACCCAAGCCGAGAAAGCACGATGAAGCAAAGGACCAGAAAACACGTTCATTTTTAAAGTCTGCCCGTGCTGTGCGTGCAGATAATGAAAAAGAAACAAGCGCAGCACCTATAGCAATAAGCACTGATATCACTACAAATACCATATCGTAGGTGGCCATTATCTGCGTGTTGGTATCGAAATTCGCTAGAGGAAATGAGTAATGGCTGTGTTCCACGACTTGGGTTATGAATAAGACGACATACTATAAATGTAGTCTATTCGCAAATTTGTACCAGCCATTTACCAGAATAAAGGGGGCTAACTTATCGGTGTTAGCGCTCGCTGATAGTTACACGTTTACGGCTTACAGCTTTAGATGTATGACGAATTAAGCTGTCTTGCTTGAATGACGCACTGCATTTTGTAACGTGGTGAGCTCTTTTTCGGTCAAATTTCGCCATTGCCCCGGCTTCAAGTGTTTCAACTCTAGATGCATAATGCGGGTGCGCTTTAACTTTGTAACTTCATACCCCAAAAATTCGCACATCCTACGGATCTGCCTATTGAGGCCTTGAGTCAATATTATCGTAAAAGTGTTCTTTCCCGTTGGCTTTACCACGCACGGCTTGGTTACAGTACCGAGAATGGGAACCCCTCTAGACATACGTTTGACAAACCTATCACTAATGGGCTGATCGACAGTGACTTGGTATTCCTTGTCGTGAGCATTTTCAGCACGGAGGACTTTATTAACAATATCGCCGTCACTCGTCAAAATAATGAGCCCTTCAGAGGGCTTGTCTAATCGACCTACGGGGAATATTCTGGCTTTGTGCCCAACGGCGTCAATGATATTGCCTTTTACGTGTCTCTCTGTTGTGCACGTTATACCAATAGGTTTGTTATAAACGATATATACACGGTCCGACTTGTCTGCGGCTACCGCACCAATCACTTTACCGTCTACTTTTACTTTGTCCGACGGGCCTACTTTAGTGCCAAGTTCTGGTTGTTTGTCGTTAATAGTAACGCGGTTTTGCTCAATAAGTTTGTCAGCTTCGCGGCGAGAACACAGGCCAGTGTCACTGATGTATTTATTTAAACGCTTGAGCGTATTGTCACTCATCGAGAGAGATGTCCTTGGAAATTAGTTGAGCTTGTTTGTAATGGTATCACGACAAAAAGAAAGGGGCGATAAGCCCCTTCTTTTTTTGACTATTGGGGTTTTCGCTACGACGTACCTGCCGAAGAAGGCGAAGGAGGAGGAGTAGAGTTGCTTGAGCCCCGAGTAACCACTTTAGTGGCGATATCGCGGATCTCATTTTCTAAGCTCGCAATTCGGCCCGACAGCGTGGCGTTACGTTGCTCTAAGACCGATAGTTTGTCTGTTAGCGTGCGAACATCTTGCTGAGCACTTTGCTTATCGCCAAGCGCTTGTTCAAGTTGTACATTAACTGCCAAAAGCTCATCTGCCAGTGAGGCCAACTGATTTTTCAATGAACCAATGATTGCAGTTTGCGCTTTAACATCGTCTGCCACGCCAACAATGCTTTTATCAAGAGAAGTTTGCACATTGCTAACACGGTCGCCTAGGTCGGCAATTTCTTTTTGGTTTCTGCGCCACGCAGAAGCCCAAAGCTTATCCATTTGCTCCCACAACTCGTTAGTTTTATTGCTAAGCTCAGTTACTTTGACCTGAAGTGCAACCGTAGACTCTCCAATCTCTTCGCCAGTGGCTGATAGTTTATTCTCCAGTTGGACGATGCGCTTGTCCGCTTCTTGGGCAATAACCTTTTGCTGTTCTAACAAGGTGTATAGGTAATAACAGCCGCCGCACGCTGCTAGTGCAATTAACGCAATTAAGGTTAACCACACGCCATTGCCACCACCTGAATTGTTGGGTGAGGAACTATTGAGTGAAAGAGAAGAAGATGGTGTAGACGACGCTTTTCCAGGCGTGGCCTGTCGTTTGGTTTGATAATCGCGACGATCCTCTTCATCCAGTCTGATAGTCGGAAATTCGTCGTTTTTTGAATTGTTTGCCATAGCTATTCGATGATCTCGTTTGGTGGTTTCTTTTACTCAAAAACCTTTTTTATTTTCGCGCAAATCTCATGTTATCGCTAATTCGCGTTAATTGCCAAGGGTAATCGAAAGGTGCATGCGGCTATGGTGAGCCGCAACCACAATTTTGCTCCAAATAAGCTACTTTTCTCCCAGCCACTCAACGCGATACAAGTCTCGTCTGCGGTCAAGGTAATTCCTAACTGAACCTTCGTTTTGAAGTTTAGTAAGTTTGTCTAAATCTAAATCTACAATGAGGGTCATTTCGGTATTTGGCGTTGTTTCTGACACAATGGCATCATGAGGAAATGCAAAGTCGCTTGGTGAAAATACCGCGGTTTGTCCGTACTGAATATCCACATTATCAACTTTGGGTAAATTGCCCACGCTGCCCGCTATAGCGACATAGCATTCGTTTTCAATAGCGCGTGCCTGTGCGCATCGGCGCACGCGTAAATAACCATTCTTTGTGTCAGTCCAAAAGGGGACGAACAATATTTGCATTTCTTGGTCAGAAAGCACTCTAGCAAGTTCAGGGAATTCCACGTCGTAACAAATCAGCACGCCAATTTTACCAAAATCAGTATCGAAAACTTTTAGACGGTTGCCGCCTTTCATGATCCAGTCTTCTTTTTCATGTGGCGTCGGGTGAAGTTTGTATTGGCTTTCTATGGTGCCATCGCGGTTGCAAATGTAGCAGACATTAAACAGTTCCTCTTCTTCAACCACAGGCATAGAGCCAGCAATAATGGTTATATTGTATGACACAGCGAGATGCGAAATAGAGGTAAGAATCTCATCAGTGTAAGTCGCTAGATGCCAAATTGCGTCAATAGAAGAATCGGATGGACTCAATCCCATGAGAGGGGCGTTGAAAAACTCTGGGAACAGCGCAACATCGCAAGAATAATCGGACAGGGCGTCAACAAAATACTCGACCTGCTGAAGCAGTTCATCCACGTTGTTAAAATAGCGCATTTGCCACTGTATACAGCCGATACGAGCGTTGGACTTTCTACTTGCAATCAGTGATGGGGTGCCCGGTTCGTAATAAATATTGTGCCATTGAAGTAGCGTGGCATAACCCTTCGATGCTTCGTCTTCTGGCAGATAAGCAGACATTACTTGCTTTACTTCAAAACCGTTGGATAGCTGAAATGTGAGTATGGGATCGTAGATGTCTTTTGATTTTACTTGCTCAATGTATTCATAGGGTGAAATGTCTTCGGCATAATTTTTATAATTTGGAATTCGACCGCCTGCCATAATTGATTTTAAATTCAAATTACGACACAGTTCTTTACGCGCTTCGTATAGGCGCCGTCCTAAACGGAGGCCACGGTATTCCGGTGATACAATAACTTCAACGCCGTAGAGCACGTCACCGTTAGGATCGTGAGTGGTCAGGTACGCATCGCCAGTTATTTCATCATAAGAATGTTTGTCTCCAAATTGGTCATAATCGACAATTACTGAAATGGCAAAGGCAACCACTTTTCCCTTATCTTCGATACATATTTGGCCGTCGGGAAAGGTAGTCACCTGCGCTTTGTAGTTGCTGTAGGGCCATGCTCCTCCCACATTTACATAGACTTCGTCCATCAACGCTTTAACGTCGTTGTAGTCGTCTAGGCGAAGATTCCGTAGATCTAAATGATGCTCTGTTTCTTCTATTTGTGTTTGATCTTGACTCATGAATTACTCACTACCTCTATTCGTTATTCCCAACACTTTTGTCACTGGGAAGTGTTTGCGCTTTACATCGCATTTCATGTCACATTGGCTTATCGCACACGATAAAGCCGATAAACTAAGTGTAGAGCGTGATAAAACTTTTAGTACTTTTTAAGGTCATTCGATGATGATACTTCGTACTGCTAATACTCTTCGACAGTTTAATTAATTAGCTGATTACACTCCCTTAACTCGACAAAATATAAGCAAAATACATGCGACTTTTTTAAACATGAAGAATTTTGTTCGTCGCGACAAAAAAATAGCGAGAGTAATGCTTTAGCAAATTATTGCCCCGTTGGTTAAAGGTCGGTATAACGCGCTTCTACAAACTCGTGAGCACTTCTGTTCAATGGTGCCTTTCTATTCCCATCGCCACAAATACGTTAAGGTTGGCTTAATACACAATGAATCGAGACCTATTAGCATTACATCAGCCACTGCATGTTTTTGAAGAATCGCTGTTTGAAAACATCGTAGAAGACCTCGTCAATAAAGGGTTTTCCATTCAGAAAAACGGTCTACCTGATTTTATTTTAAATGCGCTTGCTACATGCCAAGAAACACTACATCACAAAGAATATAAAACGGCAGGGATTGGTCGTGCTGATGATTTTCAGCATGTCAGTGAAGTGAGAGGTGATACGATTTGCTGGATAACCGGGTCATCCCAAGAAGGGGCGCTCTGGCTGGCATGGTGTGACGCATTAAAACTCTATATTAATCGTACACTTTTTATGGGCTTGTTCTCTTTTGAAAGCCACTTTGCTTGTTATGAACCCGGTAAATTTTACAAACGCCATGTAGATGCGTTTCGTGGGCAAAGTAATCGAGTGCTTTCTTTAGTGGCATACTTAAATGAAGATTGGCAGCCTGACGATGGAGGTGAACTAATATTGTATCGTGATGAAGAGGATATACGCGGTATATCAGTAACACCGCAACTGGGCACATTTGTGGTTTTCTTAAGCGAGCAATTTCCGCATGAAGTATTGCCCGCGGTGCGTCCAAGGCACTCAGTTGCTGGCTGGTTTAGAGTTAACGGCAGTGTTAACGACAACATTGACCCACCTAAATAAGCCTATCAATTTGTAACCTTGATACTGAGTGGACGTTCCTGTTTAGGTACAATTGTGTTTCTAAGCCAAAAGTGAAGCAACGCTATTGTTAAGTTACTCTAGCGTTTAAAGGCGACTAAGTGCTACTATTAATTCAACAGGATTTATAGTAATAAGAAAAGTCGCCTGTATGCACGTTAGTTTCTCTCTACACCATCGAAAAAATGATGTGTGGGCCTTCCTTTAACGTGCAGTAAAGTCGTGCAGCGTTTCTTGGATTACTGCCAGGAACGCGTTGTTCACTTCAGGAAGACGCAAACAGTGATTGGTAAATGTCTCAGAAAATACCTACTCCTACCCCAAGGGAAGACATGCATGTATTGGTTATTGATAACCAGGGATTAGTGCATGAGGTCATAACATCAGCATTACATCAAATAGGTATAAAGTACGTTCAAAGTGCGTTTAATGCCTATCATGCGAAGCGACTCTGCGAAGAGCGCCAGTTTGATTTTGTATTGTTGTCATTTAACGTAAGTCACGATAAAGATGGTTTCCATTTGTTTGAAGAGCTTAAACATTTGGGCTATATCAGCGATACAACAACTGTTATCTTTCTTAGCGCAGAGACGTCACCTGAACTTGTGAACTGCATTGTTGAACTGCAGCCCGACGATTTTTGGGTGAAACCCCTTCAGCGCAACAAAATAGAGTCGCGTTTCGAGCATTTGCTTCAGACGCGTTACAAGCTGCATAAAATGTTGTATTGCATGCAAATAGCAGACTATTCGACGGCTATGTATTATGCAGAGCGCCAATTAAAAGACCCAAGTCTATGTGAATACCACCCACGCATTAAACGCCTTATAGGCGATTGTCTGTTGTTGCTTCGTGATTACGAAACCGCAGAAAACTATTTTCGTGAGTTACTACAGTGTATGGATCACGCATGGGTTCATATTGGGCTAACGCGAGCTCTTCTGCGCCAAGATGAGCTGGAAGAAGCTCAGCTATTGGTTGATGATTTGTTAAAGCGCAAAGATACGCGCTTTTTAACTTACGACCTGCTTGCACAGTACTTTATTGAAAAAGAACAATTTGATGTTGCCTACGAGCAAATGAAAGAAGCGAGTCGTTTAGCGCCGCGAAATATAGAGCGCAATAAGCGTCTATGGGATTTAGCGCGCCTTAACCATGACAAAGTAGGGCAGTTGACGGCTGTTCAGAATATGGCGAAGTATGCCAAAAACTCTATTCATGACTCGCCACAGCTTACCCTTAACGTCATTCGTGCAACCATAGACTTGGCTACAAGTTTAGGGGGACCGATGGTGAAAGGTACATCAAACGCGCAGAATCTGAGCTTGAAGAGCTGCGTGCACAGAAAGGTATTCAAGGGCAACTCGATAACCAGCTAGATGTAATTAAGGCAAGAGTATTGTGTCTTAAAGATGATAAACGTAATGCTGAATCGTTAATGAAGTGCCAAAACCTAACTACAGACGGACTGTCGTTAGAAGACAGCCTAGATAAGATGAAGGCCTTTCACGAACTAGGTATGCGTGAGCACTGTATAAGCATTTTAGATAAGTTAAGAATGAAGATAGAAGGGGATACCTTTACTTCTCAAGTGGTCAATGAATATCTAAATCAAGAGTCGATAGAGCGCAATGAAATCCAGTTCACGACAAAAGAACTGAAGCATATGGCAACGGTAAACTATAAAGAGAACCGACTGTTGCCTGCTTATAATAACTTGCGCCAAGCGCTTACGTTGGCACCTAGTGATAAACAGATTGCGCTCAGTTTACTGAAGGTGTCAGCACAAATTTGTCTTGCCGACGATTTAACATCTGAACAGTTAGAGACGTCCCAAAAAGCTGCAAAAGTACTGATGCAAAATACGCTTTCACCCACGCAAACGAGCAAAAGAGATCAATACATAAAGCGAATTGGTATTGAAATCGACTTGTCCGACGCATCTGAATTAGTTGGCGTTGTGGCTGCCAAAGCATAACATCAAAAAAAGCGTTTACTCTGTGAGATAAACGCTTTTTTGTTATTGGACAATTTATAAATTGAATGTTGCAATAAACGGGTCGTGGTCAGAACTTCGGTATGGGCCTACACCGGTAAATTCATATCCTTTCTCGTCATTAAAGTAGCGTAATGCTTGGTTGTATTGCAGTTGATAGGCTTCGACAGAATTAATGTTCCAGTGTGTGCCATCTACAGCTTCTTGAAGCATAACCGTGCTCGTTAGAACATGGTCTAAACTTCCTACCATTTGAGAGCCGTAATACCAGTACGAAAACCCGTTTTGGTCAAAAGCCTTGGCAAGATTGTGATAACCGAATCCTGCTTTTACAGGCACAGGTTGTCCTTTGTCATGTTCGGTATTTTTCGCTGTCATAATGGTATAACCGCGTTTTACATCGTCGAAATGGGTTAGCACGGCGATAGGGTCCTCAGCGCTGTAAGCATTTAAATCTCCTAAAATAACTTTTCGTGCGGGAAGCGCGGGGTCATTTAATGCATTGCCCAAAGTGACAGCCGCAGACACACGAAGTGCATTACAACTGCCTTGAACAGCATCCTGTTTGGACACTTGTTCTGCAATGTCCTCTGCACATTTAGACCCCTTGGACTTAAAGTGGTTAACTGCAACCGCAAAGTCTTTGTTTGACACCTTGTGATTAAATACCTGAACCAGTGATGGGCGCATGCGTGCCAATTTACCGTTATGCATTTTCTGTTCTGGCATCGGGATTATAAGAGGCTGACTAACAGGTTCAACCACATTACTTCGATAAAGTAAGCCAACCGTTATCGCGTCAGTTCCAATGCCTTTACCATTGGTAGTTTCAATAAACTGGTACTGTCTATCTGTTGAAAGTGAGGCATTTATTGCGCTAGAAAGTGCGGCAATGGCACTATCTTGAGAAAAACCATCATTTTCAATCTCCATTAGACCTACTACGTCAGCGTCCATGGCCAATATGGCGCTAACGATGCGCTCCTGTTGTAATAAGAATGCTCGTTTATCTTTTGCACCCCGATTCGCTTTATAATCAAACGTGGTGCTACCATCACGTGTCGTCATGCCATTGAAATAGTTGAGCACGTTGAAAGTCGCAATTGATAAATTACCTTCGGTTACACTGGGTGCACCACTGCGGGTGGAAACGATAGATACTGGTGTAACAGGGTTGAGTAGAGTAGGTACCATTTTTGTGCAAAAGAGGTCCTGACGCTGACAAGGTATCTCCAATGCGGATTGATTGGTTGTAACCATATTCGGGGTAAAAGCTAAGCAATGCGGGATTTTGTTCGTCACTGTTGTCTTCAACAATCAACAGGTTTTCTTTTGCACGCTCTATCGCCTGCAAATAGGGTGACGTAAACGGAGCCGCTATATCAGAAGGCTGACGCTTTATTGCGTCACTGACAACAATCTCACCTTCTCGCCACAAATTCGCGGTGCTTGTTACCGTAGCATGCTCTATGCTCACTAGCATACCTTCTAGAGATTCTAAGTCGACTTCAAAAGGAATGGTAATCAACGCAGGAGAAATGGCTTCGCTTTTGCCGCAACTAATTACATCTGAATCGGGCATGAAAACCGTCATATCTTCGATTTCGTTAACGGTGCCAGAGACGACAACTTTATGACCAATTGGCATATCAGTTTGCCCAATGACCAAAATTCCTTCAGAGGTCGCTGGGTTGTTATCACTATCACTAAACTCCTCTTGTATAAAAAAGCCCGAGTTGCGCTTGCCAGTGATAATCGCCCTTACCGTATGGCGCTTTGCTTGCGCTTGCGATGTGCCGTTGTCGCCCTGAATTGTGCTAATTAGCGTTAGAGATTCTTGTTCAACTTTGCTGCACGCCTTGTGCAATGAAGCCTGTGCTTGGGTTTGTAGCTTTGCAGTATCAGAAGCAAAACAGTTGCTAGTGATAAGCGCAGATAGTATTCCCGCCGTTAAAACTGTTGACGAAGCTTTCAATTTATCGTCCCTTAAAAAATTATTGTCACTCTCTATGGGTATGTTATGACAGTGATATTGTTGAATTATGAACGCAGAGTAGATGCTTTTTACACGGGTAGAAATGACTTAATTTGATTCAGGCTGATTTTTTATAAGTCTATATAATTCAATGGTTTGTGTTTTATAGGTAATGTTATTTAAACCAATGGATAGCGCTATAAATAAAAAAGGCTATAACACGCTGCGTTATTGCCGTATAGCCTGGGTAAACCATCGGTGGTCTTCACAAACGCGCATTGCGTACTGGTTAGCACTATTGATTAGTGCATCGCTACACGCGCTTATCTGCGTCACTGAGGCTCTCGCAAATCGGGTACTTCTGCGGTCGCCACGGCAATGAGCAAGTGCAAGCGTGTAGCCGCATAGTTGTGCAAAATAGACAAAGCCACCAGTTGCGGCTTTAGCGCCCATGGCAATATCGTGAGGGTCAATGCCAACCTTTGCGTGGTGTCTCGAGCGAACGAGATAGTGTTCATCTTCGAAATGAACTTCATCCAAAAGAAGGTCGGGACTGCGCTGCATTCGTCTCTGGCTTCGAGCCGTTAGGTGAGCCGCATTGAGTCGATTTACCGGGTTTAGTGAGGGAAAGTAGAAAAGTGGCGCGGCCGTGCGCTGTTGTTTAACTTCTACGATGTGGCAAAACGAAAAATGTTCTTCGCAATGCGGTTTACTAGGCCCTACAAGAAAGTAGTAGCGGGCTAAGTTCACCGAGCCCGTTCCTGCATTTATTCGCTGAACAATATCGACGACATTGTCGTCCATATACGGAGAAAACGCCTGTAAAAGTTCGTCATACCTGTCTTCTGGTAAGGGAATAAACTTACTGCGATTTGACCTAAACGCTAGACCTTCGGGTTCTAACGAAACCGCTTTTGCCAATGCGCTTTTGGTCGTAAATGATCCTCCGTTTGCACTGCGGGCGGCGGCTTTGTCATATAATTTTGCTAGCTTGCTTGGTACCTTATCGGGACGAGTATCTTGTGCCTCATTGATCACAGAAGGGGCGTCTACGACGCGTCTGCAGGTATCAATATAACTAGTAAGAAAGGCGGAATGAGCAAAATTGACGTCTTCGTCATTGATCATAGGTTTTGATAATAACTTTTCGTCTACAAAAAAACGGCCGTCCAAAATGCCTTTGCAATGCTCGAATACTAAGCGTAGCGAGGTCATAAAGCGAAAGATATCCCAGTATGCACGTCCAACGCATGCATCATCAAAATCGTTGGGAGCAAAAATTACCGTATCGCCGTGTGAGCCTTCTTCCGTAAGAAACCCAAAGTTTGAAGCGTGACAGTCGCCGACAATGCTAGTAAGCGGGATGCGGTCTAAACTCTTTGGTAAGCAGATGATGCCATCCTTGATGTCTTTGTAAAACAGCGAGGCACTTCCGCGATAAAATACGAAGGGGCTGCTTGCCATTTTGATGTGTTTTCCTAATGTGGCTGAAGGAGGCATTCCATCAACTCTAGCAATTTCTTTTGCTACTTCCTGCTTGCGCATAAGACCCTCTTACACAAAAATTAATCGTTCAATTCAATAACCTGATTAAGCGATTCATATTTACCAATTAGTTTTTTAAAACCGTCCACGCTATTCTTTATCCCACATTGACGAGACAACCGTTTTATCTGAAGTGATGTGCTTTCACTTTATTGTAAAACCAAGTCTCGATAATAACCGTACAGTTTATATTCGTATGCAAGCCGCTTGCGAATTTAATTTAAAACCATAAATGGAGAATTAAACATGGCATTGATCAACACTGCTATCAAACCTTTTAAAGCAACTGCGTTTAAAGACGGCGAATTCGTAGATGTAAGCAGCGAAGACATCAAAGGTAAATGGGCAGTTTTCGTATTTTATCCAGCAGACTTCACATTTGTTTGCCCAACTGAGCTTGGCGATATTGCTGATAAGTACGAAGAACTTCAATCTCGCGGCGTAGAGGTATTTTCAGTATCTACAGACACGCACTTTACTCACAAAGCATGGCACGATTCTTCAGACACAATCAACAAGATTAAGTTTGCAATGATCGGCGACCCAACAGGTGAAATTACACGCAACTTTGATTGTATGCGCGAAAACATGGGCCTTGCTGACCGTGCAACATTTGTTGTTGACCCTGAAGGCATTATCCAAGCAATGGAAATTACGTCTGAAGGTATTGGTCGTGACGCAGACGACCTAGTTCGTAAAGTAAAAGCTGCACAATACGTAGCGAACAACCCAGGCGAAGTTTGCCCAGCTAAGTGGAAAGAAGGCGAAGCAACACTTGCTCCTTCTCTAGACCTTGTAGGTAAAATCTAAGCGATAGGCTTAGCATGCCTTACGCATGTTTTATCAATTGGGCGTGAGGCATATTCCATACTAGGAGCGGGTATCCGCTCCTTCATTAAACAATTCCAATTTCCGCTTTGTTGTTGACCTTCAATAGGTTGGCGGGGATCGGCGTGTCGAAAATAAGGCAGAACAACCGTGTTAACTAAAGAAATTTTACAAGCATTGAAGGGTTATACCGAAACAATGCAAAAAAACGTGACCTTTGTCGTACAGACCGGTGAACATAGCAAGCGCGAAGAGCTTGTGAAGTTTCTGTCCGACATCGCAGGTGTAAGCGACAAACTCAACGTTGAAGAGCGTGAAACAAACGGCGAACTTCGCAGTGCAATTAGCTTTTTAATTGAAGCTGACGGCGAAGATACAGGAATCCGCTTTTCGGGTATTCCTGGCGGTCACGAATTCAACTCACTTATTTTAGCAATGCTGCACAGCGCTGGCACTGAACTTAAACTTGATGACAGTGTAAAAGCCATGGTCAAAGCCGTTAATGAGCCGCTTAATTTCGAAGTGTTCATTAGCTTGAGCTGCCATAATTGTCCTGAAGTTGTGCAAGCACTGAATCAGTTTGCACTGCTCAATCCGAATATCAAGACAGAGATGATTGATGGCGGCCTGTATCAGAGCTTGATCAAAGAACGCGATATTCAAGGTGTGCCAAGTGTATACCTTAACGGCGAACTGTTCGCTAACGGTAAAGTTGATGCTTCGGTGCTAATCAACAAACTACTAGAGCGTGATCCAACATTAAAGTCTGCGAATAAAAGTGATGCTTTACCCCTGCAGGACGTTACGGTTATCGGTGGAGGCCCTGCAGGCGTTGCCTCGGCTATTTACAGCGCGAGAAAAGGCTTAAAAGTTGCTGTCGTAGCAGAGACGTTCGGTGGGCAGGTTAAAGATACCATGGGCATCGAAAACCTTATTTCAGTGCCAAAAACGACGGGTCCTGAGCTTGTTGGTAACTTAATGGAACACGTTCGAGACTACGATATCACGCTAAAAGAGCATGTTCGTGTCGATAGTATCGAAAAAGGTAACGTAAAAACCATTACGCTATCATCGGGTGAACAAATCAAGACGCGTTCTATCATTGTTGCCACTGGTGCACGATGGAGAGAACTTGGCGTTCCCGGTGAACGTGAGAATATCGGTAATGGCGTGGCGTATTGCCCACACTGTGATGGCCCATTCTTTAAAGGAAAAGACGTTGCGGTTATCGGTGGGGGTAACTCTGGTATAGAGGCTGCGCTAGATTTGGCTGGTATCGTTAAATCGGTCACTGTGTTCGAATTCATGCCAGAACTAAAAGCCGACCAAGTGTTGATTGATCAAGCGGAAAAACGCGACAACATCACTATTATCAAGAACGCCGCAACGCGTCAGATAACTGCTGAGAATGGCAAAGTGAACGCGATTGAATATCAAGACCGCGCCACTAACGACATTCACACGCGAGAATTGGCAGGGGTGTTTGTACAAATTGGTTTAGTACCCAATAGCCAATTTATGAAAGATACCGTCGAAATGACACCTTACGGTGAGATAGTTATCGACAGTAAATGTCACACATCAGAACCTGGTATCTTTGCAGCAGGTGACGTAACCACTGTGCCGTACAAGCAAATTGTTATATCGATGGGAGAGGGCGCTAAGGCATCTCTTGCAGCATTCGAATATTTGCTCAGTCACGAAGTGGTAGACGTTGAGAGTGAATCTGCCGCAGCGTAACGATTAACAATCACTTTTTCAAAGGCCTCATCATGAGGCCTTTTTTGTGGAAAATATTTTTTTAAATCTAAATGATAAGGGTTATCATTTTCATATGTATTTGTTAGGATGCGCACTTCCAAACACACAACAAACTAAAAAATACCTATGAACACACAAACATTGACGTTGAGTGCGCTAACGATAGCTATCGCTATTAGTTATTCTTTACAAGTAAATGCGCAAGATAAAGCCAAGGAAGCTGATGAAGCTTCTATTGAAAAAGTTGAAATTGTTGAAAAGCGTTCTCCTTTTGGTGCAACGAAAACCAATACACCCATTGTGGAGCTTGCACGCACGATATCGATAGAAAGCGCGCTTGATATCAAACAAAAAGGTGCGTTGAATCTTTCTCAAACAGCAACGTACATGGCTGGTGTGACAGGAGAGTCTTACGGGTATGCTACGCGTGTCGACTCTGTTTCTTCCCGCGGACTTAGTATCCCTCGTTATCGTGACTCTATTCAGGAGTTATTTGGCAGCTACAACTCTACGCGCGCCGAGGTCTATACCATGGAGCAAGTAGAGCTGTTAAAAGGCCCTGCGTCAGTGCTTTATGGTCAAGGTTCACCAGGCGGTATAATTAACTACGTCTCTAAAACACCAACGCTTGGTAAAGGCAGTGAAATTGTCGTTTCGTACGGTACGTTTTCTCGCGCCGAAATCGGCGTAGATATTAACAGTAGTCTTACAGACGACGATAAGTGGGTAGGGCGCTTTGTTGGTCTGTACCGTGATTCCGATTCTCAGGTAGACTATGTCACTGACGACACACAGGTGCTTATGCCCTCAGTGTCGTACATGCCAACGGACAACACAACGCTAACGTTAATCGGTCTATTCCAAGATACTGACAGCGATACTGGTGCACAGTTCATTCCAGTAGAAGGTACACTGTTGCCGCTCCCCGACGGGACTTTCTTACCTGACCAAAATGTGTATGCAGGCGAACCAGGCTTTAATAAGTTTGATACGAAATCAAGTCAGGTTACGCTTTTAGGCGAGCACATCTTTAATGATACAACTTCGGTATCTTTCACCGCGCTGTGGCGTGATGGAGAGGCTGATTATCATCAAGCGTGGCCGACATTTACGGGCGGCTCACGATATGTCAATGCTTTTGCTGGTGCCCAAATAGCACCGACAGACACGTTTGTTCCACGGACTTTCTATCAAGCAGATAATGCGTTCAATCAACATGCACTTGACGTACGGGTAAGCAAATTATTTACAACGGGTGCGTTGGAGCATGATCTACTTGCTTAGTGTTCAATACCAAAATGTTGATACCGACGCTAATTTTGCATATTACGCTGGTGGTGGTGCCTTTGCAGGCGACTTTACTTACATCCTTGATTTGGCTAATCCAGTCTACACAGGCGCGCCTGACCAGTCGGTGTTCGACGCTATATACAATGATGCACCAGAACAAACCGTATCGGATACGGGTTTGTATTTATCAGACCAAATCTCACTCGACAATTGGCGCTTTACGTTGGGACTTCGTCATGATCGCGTTGAAAACGATAACGGCGTTTCGAAGCAAGACGACACGCAAACCTCTTATTCTGCGGGTATTTTGTATCGTTTCGATAATGGTGTATCACCTTATGTGAGTTACGCTGAGTCGTTTGAAACCGTTGTTGGGTTGGATATCAACGGCAATCAACTGAAACCCGAAGAAGGTCGCCAGTATGAGGCGGGTATAAAGTATGAACTTTCTATGCTGCCTGGTTATATTACCTTTGCCTACTACGACATAGAAGTATCAAACTTACCTAATCCAAATGCGCTGCCAGCAGAGGCCGCACAGCAACAGGGCGTTGCCTCTATCGAAGGATTCGAGGTTGAAGGTCGCCTTGATTTTGGTGAAGTGACAGCACAGTTTGCCGCAGCAACCATGGACGCAGAAGATCCAAACGGCTTTGCTCTATCAGCACAGCCAGATAGCAATGCTTCACTATGGGTGAATTATGCACCTGAGGCATTGTCCGGTCTTAGAATGGGCGCGGGGGTTCGCTATGTTGGAGAAACCGTGTCTGAAAATGGTTTGATTCGATATGAGACACCAAGCTACACATTAGGCGATCTCATGTTGGGCTATGAAGTCTCAAACGATTTAGATCTACAGCTCAATATTCGAAATATCACGGATAAAGAGTACTTAACTTCTTGCTTGTTCAGAGGCGATTGCTTCCCGGGTGTAAGACGCACCGTTAATGCATCTTTGACTTATTCATTCTAGGAATTTTTATGCTTACAGTATTCGCAAGTGCACTAACACTTGGTGCTGTAGCAACGGTCTATAAAAGCTGGCGTTCTCAAACGCTGGCTTTCTTTGTTATTGGGCTGTTGGTATGGCTTATCTCAACAATTGTATGGTCGTATGCACAAGGTTGGGAGTTTGGTGTGCTTTATGCCTTATGTTTACCAGGCTTATTGGTATGGCCTTTTATTTATCTTAATCAGACGGTCTTGCCACTTCCGAAAAATACCCCACAACCGAGGGCGCTAAACTTCACTATGCGCAATACGTGGGCAAATATAGGCAACGTGCTAGTGGTGCTTGTGGCGTTATTGTTGAGCAGTGTGTTGATAACGCTAGCATTTTGCGCTGCCATGCCGTTATCTACTCCAGGTAAATTAGCGCTAGCGGCGGTATTGCTTCCTATTTTGTGGGGAGGCGCGATTTATCATTATCTTGCCACCACAAGAAAAGGTTTGACGTTGGGTATTTACACTGCAGTAGCCACCTTAAGTGTGCCAGTACTCTTGGTACTACCAATATAGCCAGGGAATTTAAAAATGGACAAAACAACAAAGCAACAAGCGCTAAATGCGCATAGCTGGGCTGGTGTATTTTTAAGTGTGCTTTTATTTTTAGTGTGTTTGTCAGGCACAATAGCGGTATTTCACCTTGAGTTTGAGCGTTGGGAACAGCCTCATATTCAAGAAATGGAGAGCGTGACGCCCCAAGCCATTGAAAAAGCGATGGACACGTTCCTGGCTGATAACACGCAAGAGACCAATCACCTCTATGTGGTGTTTCCTACCTCTGATATACCTCGTCTTGTGGTGGAAAACGATCATGCTGCATTTTTTGCAGACAATAATGGCAATTTACTCGAAAAGGAAAATGTTGCCTTTACTCAAATGTTAGTCGACCTGCATTTGTACTTAAATCTCCCAAATAGCTGGGGAATGATCTTAGTCAGTGCATTGGGCGCGGTAATTTGTGCTTTGGTTTTTTCAGGCATTATTGCTCACAAGCGTATAACAAAAGATGCATTTAAACTTCGCCGTAAAGGAAACGGTCAACAGGCTCAAATCGATTTACATAACCGTTTTGGTTTATGGGCAGCGCCATTTCATTTGATTATTGGCATAACGGGGGCTTATTTTGGCTTGGCTGGAGTCATTCTAGTGTTAGTGGCGTCACTCAACTATGGCGGCGATCGAGACGCAATAGTCGAACAAATATTCACACCAGATCCCGTGCTTGAGGTGCAAGAAGGCAAACCTGCCATCGGCAAAGCATTTGGGCAGATGGAGACTTTAGCGCCAGAAAAATCTCCTATTTTTCTTACCGTACACGAGGTTGGAAAACCCGAGCAGTTTATAGAAATTTATGCCAAAGCGCCCAACCGTATGATATACGCGGAAGGGTATCGCTTCGACACCGCGGGCAATTTTATCGGCGTTGCGGGCTATGAACACGGCGAGTGGGGCAAACAATTAGTGTGGTCAATGTATCGGCTGCATTTCGGTGATTTTGCCGGGCTAACCAGCAAATGGCTGTATTTCGTGCTCGGCGTTATGTTAACCATGCTTTGTGTTTCGGGCATGGAAATTTGGTTGTCTAAAAAAGCACACCCACCACTGGCTACGCGCTTGTGGTATGCAACAGTGTGGGGCAGTGTAAGTGCATTATCGCTTACGGCAATCGCTGACATGCTAGCCACAGCATCATTAACACTGCCTTTAGCGGGTGTTTTTTGGGCGGTAATGTTGCTCAACATTGTGCTTACTATTGCCGTACCAAAGTTAACAAAAGCAATGTGGTTGATGTTATCAGGCGTTAGCGTTTTATTATTGCTCGCTACCTATTCAATAGTTCATGCTTAGGTGCGATATTTAGCGTAGCTTCTTTACAGCTAAATGTGCCAATGGCGGTGTTTGTCATGTGGAGTGTCTGGCGTGCTAAGCACTTGTTTAAATTGCAAACGTCTGTGCATCACACCGCTATCGACAAAACGTAAGAGGGCGCGCAAGGCAACACAATGAACGTTTAGTTGCGTTTGTCTTGTTTCCAAGTACCACCATACGCATAGTTAGGGTGGTGCTTGGAGCTGGTTTGGCATGTTTTGCACACCGTTTTCCATTCTTGCCCCGTGGTAATTCTAAATTGGATTGGGGCGAGTGAGCCACAGCTATCACAAGCTCTTGCTGGTCGTTGTCTTGTTCGCTTTCCCATTATTCGATATCGCTGTTTTATTTTTATATTCGCTTGGCAATAAGTACGGCTATATGCGAACCTTTGCCGACAAGGTTGCCCCATACATTCATCAATGCCGAAGGACTGCACCGCATATTAGCAAACGCTTCATCACGGTGTTCTTGTTCATCGCATTGCATGCTGCACATTTTCACAACGACGTCGTGACAATTGCCTTGTGCTTTTAATACGTCAATTTGGGCGGCGTAATGTTTGTCGACAAATTGTTCAACGTGATAAATGGTGTAGTAAAACCAGTCGTAACCTAGTAATCGTGGGAGAAACCCAGTTAAAAAACCAGCCACAATCCAAACTAATAGGGCAAAACTCCCCCTAAACGGTGGCATGTCCTCTTCAAACGTGCGCAGATGTTCGCGCTCGGTTGCAAGGTGAGTGAGTGCGAAATTGCGCAATGCTTGCCTATGCTTAGTATTGCGGGTATTGCCAAAGGAAACTACTAAACACAATACGTCAGCAACAAGCGCGCCTCGGTATATCCAGACCGCGCTAGGTCTCGCCTGCATGGCTAGCCCTTAGTTCTTTGTCCATTAACGACGAGATTCGCGTTGTCGTGACATCACTGAGCATGGTATCCGCCTTAATTAACTACAATGTTGCATATTCGGGCTCAATAAAAGCCTGCACTCATACTTAATTTACCCAGCAATGCCGCACTTTGGATTGTTCTTAAAGCATTTTTAACGTAATAGCGACATTGCATTCGCTTTGGACTTCGTTTTATTTTAGCGATGACCTGGTCAGAAATGATTCAACAAGCGCTGGCCGAATTACGCGGCAAATATGTACGATGCGGTGGTGGCAACATGGTGGAAAAAGGGAAAGTAATGAAGATTATGCTAACAGTAGGACTAGCTATGCTGGGTTATCTGATTTTTTGGCCAACCTCGATATCGCCAGTGGCGTGGCAACCCGATACAAATAAAGGCTACACGGGCCCTTTTGAGGTTAATCAGCGATTAGCCAACCTTGAAAAGCTGTCTATGGGTAAAGACCTCGGTCCAGAAGATTTTGCCATAAATAGCCAAGGCGATATCGCTACATCTAGTCATTCTGGGTATATCTTGTTGCAAAGGAAAGGTGACGTTGGATTTGCGCGCTGGGTAAATACTAAGGGCCGCCCTCTTGGCATTGAATTCGATAGCCAAGATAATCTAATTGTAGCCGATGCGGTGAGAGGCTTATTGAGCATATCTCCTGATGGAAATGTCAGTGTGCTGCTTGATAGTGTTAACGGCAGTCCCATTGTATACGCTGACGATGTCGACATTTCTCGCGATGGCACCATTTACTTTACTGATGCGACAACAAAGTTTTCCGCACAAGCCTATGGCGGCACGCTCGCGGCCAGTTTTCTCGAAATATTCGAGCACCAAGGTCACGGTAGGGTATATGCCTATCAGCCAGACGTACAACACGCTGAGCTACTGCTAGATGGTTTAGTCTTTGCAAACGGCGTAGCTGTTAGCCACGATGGGCGCTTTCTTTTGGTTAATGAAACAGGTAAATACCGTATCCTACGGTGTCATTTACAAGGGGAGGCAAAAGGGTCTTGTGAGGAATTTGTCGCAAATTTACCAGGGTTTCCAGACAATGTTTCGGCGACCAAAGACGGGTTTCTTGTTGGTCTTGCGTCTCCTCGTTCACATGCTGCCGACGTCTTGGCACCATACCCCTTCGTGCGCGGTATGATACAAAGGTTGCCTAGTTTTATGCGGCCTTCTGCAAAAGATTATGGGCACCTAATGAAGCTTGATACTGCTGGTCGTGTTATTGAAAATTATCAAGACCCAAGTGGCGAATTTTCATTTGTCACTGGCGCTATAGAGGTCGAAGACGGGTATTATGTTAGCAGCCTGACAGCGACACATGTTGGTTTTTTACCTTTTCCAAGAGCTAAGTCTGTAAAGCATTGAACAAAGTGTAAATAAAACTTAATGAATAAAAACTATCCTTTGAAAGGTCTATATGATGGTGTGTGACCTACGATCCGTTCATACACATTTAGAAACACTTTTGAAAAAAGTGCGGTGGCGACGTGATAAGCCCTATGGCACTATCACTGCTCGGCATTTCCTCAATATCATTTAGTAACAAATTATAAAGGACGTTTTCAATGATAAAAGTGTGCAAGCTTTCTTCAGTCGCACTGGCGGTAACTGTTTCTCTTCTCGCAGGATGCGGAGGAGGCGGTGGCAGTTCATCGACGCCAACTACACCGACTACGCCGACTACACCTACAACGCCTACCACACCGACTACACCTACTACGCCTGTGACCAGTGAGTGGGAAGCAGGAGTGTATGAGGCTCAGTCTAACTTTATTGCCAAATGTGCCAGCCCTCGGACGGGTATCGACCCATTTTCAGGCGAAGCTTATCCCGATACTCAAGGTACAGAATTAGATGAAAAATTATGGTTACGTTCGTGGACGAACGACACCTATCTTTGGTACGACGAAGTTCCTGACAATGATCCTGATAACTTCTCAGTTTTGGCGTACTTCGACCAATTAAAAACGACAGAATTAACGCTGAGTAATACGCCAAAGGACAATTTCCATTTCTCACAAGCGACAGACGAATACAATCAACTGTCTCAATCTGGAGTGTCATCTGGGTTTGGTTTTGATTGGGAGTTTGTCAATAATACACCGCCTCGTGAGCTGGTAGTAAGATATACCGAAGACAATTCTCCAGCTGCCCTTGCAGGCGTTCCGCGTGGCGCAAAAGTAACGCGTGTTAATGGTGTAGACTTTGTCAATGACAATACCCAAGCTGGCGTTAACTCAATTAACGCAGGTTTGTTCCCCGAAAGCGCGGGCACAACCGTAAGCTTCGAGTTCGAGCTTCAAGATGGTACAACGTTAGCGACAGAGATAACGTCTGGCGATATTGCTGTTTCTCCCGTACAAAATGTAAAAGTTTTGGACACTGCTAACGGCAAAACAGGTTATTTTCAATTCAACACCTTTATTCGCACGGCGCAGGAATACCTGATTGGCGCATTTGATCAATTTGTAGATGAAAATGTGACTGAGCTTGTTATTGACTTACGTTATAACGGTGGCGGTTTGCTCGCATTAGCATCGCAAATGTCTTACATGGTTGCAGGCCCGAGCCAGACTAATAATGCAACATTTGAAACACTTAGGTTTAATGATAAAAACCCAAATACAAATCCTGTTACGGGTGGCACAATTCGACCCACGCCATTCTATAGCAATGAAATTGACTACAATGCAGGCATACTGACGGATAATGTTTTGCCTAGTCTTTCGCTTACACGTGTATATGTGATCACAACAGGTGCCACATGTTCGGCGAGTGAAGCTGTAATGAACGCGTTAAGTGGAATTGATGTAGAAGTGGTTCAGATTGGCTCTACAACTTGTGGTAAGCCGTATGGCTTCTATCCTACAGATAACTGTGGCGAAACATACTTCACAATCCAATTCCAAGGTGTAAATAACAAAGGCTTTGGTGATTATGCCGATGGCTTTATGCCGACTACCACGCCTAATTTTGATTTTGAGTTGCCAGGTTGTGACGTTGACGATGATTTCACTAAAGCCCTTGGTGATCCGCAAGAGGGTATGCTGGCAGCTGCTTTACAATATGCTGAGACAGGTAGTTGTCCGGTAGTCGCAACGTCTGCTGAACCAATTGTTGAGCGTGTTTCAAGTGAGTCAAACGAGCAATTGTTGTCTATAAAAACAATGGACGAGACAAAAGACAGTTTGTTCTTACACAATAAGATTAACGAACCCATTATTACGGAGCGCAATTAATGACCTTGGTTAAGCACCTCGGCGCATCAATAGTTGTGGCCTCGTTGTTAAGTGGCTGTATGATGACATATGCAAACGAACCTGTTCCTGCCACGCTGACGTCGGTATCAGCATCGCAAAAGGCAAACATTGCTAGCACTATTAGCCAGTGGTTTGGCGACGTTGAAGTTACGCTTGCAGATGATGCTTTTACACGTTCCTCTGAACTTAGCATTGAACGTAAAGCACATATGGATAATAGAGGCTTACCTGTTGAGGGACGTCACAACAACCCTGCTTATACCTTTACCCTTTTAAAACATGGAGAGCGTTGTATTTTACGCAATAACCAAACGGGTGATGAAAAGGAAGTAGCAGGGCTGTCATGTACCGCAAGCTACGAGTAACTACTCGCTGTCTATACTCTTAAAAAAAGCGCCATAAAGGCGCTTTTTTTGTGCGAAACATTCAAGCTCTCTATCGCTTATTACTGCTTTGCTTTTGTTTGGACGCATTACCACGAGATGAAGTGACGCCGTTTCGACCTTGGCGGTTAGCTTGCCCACCGTCGCTGCGCTTTTGCTTTGTACCTTGTTTGCTTTTGTTCGCACTTTTTCGCTGAAACGAGGGTGGAAGACCAGTGTGTTTAGTCAGCGCTCGTTCTCCTCGTCTACCTCGAGACGCTTTTTGACGCTTCTCGTCTGCAGATTCTGGTGGAACTAAATGCTGAGGGCCTCGACCAATCAGGTCTTCTCGTCCCATTTTTACTAATGCTTCACGGATCTGAGCAAAGTTCTTCGGATCGTGATAACGCAACATCGCTTTATGCAGTCTGCGGTGTATCTCACCCTTAGCAGACGGCACGTCTTCACTGTCTTTGGTGACTTTACGTAAAGAGTTCACCTCGGTATGGTACATGGTTGTTGCCGTGGCCATTGGCGACGGGTAAAAGTTCTGCACCTGATCTAGCTTAAACTTATTCTCTTTAAGCCAAATTGCCAAACTCAGCATATCTTCATCGGTCGTACCAGGGTGGGAAGCGATAAAATAAGGAATTAGATATTGCTTTTTACCCGCTTCTTGAGAGTATTTATCGAACAACTCTTTAAAGCGGTAGTAGCTGCCCATACCCGGTTTCATCATCTTGGAAAGTGGACCGTCTTCAGTATGTTCTGGCGCGATCTTCAAATAGCCGCCTACGTGGTGTAGCGCCAGCTCTTTTACATATTCCGGGTCTTCTACAGCCAAGTCATAACGAACGCCAGAGGCAATCAATATCTTTTTAATACCAGGTAAGTTGCGCGCACGACGATACAAATCGATGGTAGGTTTGTGGTCGGTGTCCATGTGTGCACAAATGCTGGGGTATACGCAAGAAGGGCGCCTACAGGTTGCTTCTGCTTTAGGGCTTTTACAACGCAAGCGATACATGTTCGCAGTCGGACCACCTAGGTCTGAAATTACGCCTGTAAAGCCCGGTACGGTATCGCGTATTTGCTCAATTTCTCGAATAATAGAGTCTTCAGAACGGCTTTGTATTATGCGACCTTCGTGCTCAGTAATAGAGCAGAACGTACAGCCGCCGTAGCAGCCACGCATAATATTGATGCTAAAACGTATCATGTCGTACGCTGGAATTTTAGCGTCGCCGTATACCGGGTGAGGAACGCGCTGGTACGGCAGATCAAATACCGCATCCATTTCGTCAGTTTCAAGCGGCATTGCAGGTGGATTTATCCATATATGCCTATCACCGTGGCGCTGCATAAGCGCCCTTGCACAGCCGGGATTTGTTTCTTGGTGCAATATGCGAGAGGTATGGGCATAAAGTACTTTGTTATCTTTTACCGTCTCGAATGCAGGTAATTTTACGTAGACGTTTTCCCAAGGCTTTCGCTTTTCCTTTTCTTTCTGAGCAGGCTGAATAACAATCGGTGAGGCCTCAGGGGCTTCACTGCTTTTGCTATCTTTGTCTTGAGAGTCGCACTCGGGTTCCATTTGATAAGGACTTGGAATCGCGTCAATCTTTCCTGGCCTGTCTAACGAGGTCGAGTCTACTCCTTGCCATTCTGGTAGTGCTTCTTTAACTATGATTGCTGTGCCGCGAATATCACGCAAATCAGCAATGTCTTCTCCTGCGGCAAGTCTATGTGTTACTTCCACAAGCGGGCGCTCTGCATTGCCGAAAAAGAGCATGTCTGCTTTTGAGTCAAACAGCACTGAACGACGTACTTTTTCGCTCCAATAATCATAGTGAGCAATACGGCGAAGGCTCGCTTCTATGCCGCCAACAATAACGGGCACACCTTTGAAGGCTTCTCGGCAACGCTGCGAATACACGGTGACTGCGCGGTCTGGGCGTTTGCCTCCCACATTGCCTGGCGTGTAAGCATCGTCATGACGAAGCTTCTTGTCCGATGTGTAGCGGTTAATCATCGAGTCCATGTTACCGGCAGTGACACCGAAATACAGATTAGGCTTACCCAACTTCATAAAGTCGTCTTTACTGGTCCAGTCGGGCTGAGAAATAATGCCAACACGAAAGCCGTGTGCTTCAAGAACACGTCCTATTACTGCCATACCAAAGCTAGGGTGGTCTACATACGCGTCGCCAGTGACCAAAATAACGTCACAACTGTCCCATCCAAGGGCGTCCATTTCTTCCTTTGACATTGGTAGGAAAGGCGCAGTACCAAAGCAGTGCGGCCAGTATTTAGGGTAAGAAAACAGACCGCGGTCAGCTTTAATGGTGGCTTGCATAGTATTCACATCTAGATAAAACAGAAAGTGGCTGAAATGTTCAAAAGTCGAATTTCAGATTTGAATCACTAATTATAACAGTCTTAACGGGTCGGCGGTATAGCACTGTCATTAAATTGATAGGCTTTGTATACTTGTGTAAGTAGTTTCTTATATGAACGCCTGCTTTTTTTTGATTTCCTGTTAGGCAAGTGCGAATTCAACAATGAGGATGATATGGCGTATTGGCTATTTAAGACGGAACCTGACGCATTTTCAATCGATGATTTAGCTAACAGAGTGGAGCAGACAGAGCCTTGGGATGGTGTGCGTAATTATCAAGCTCGAAACTTTCTACGCGATAGTGTTGCGTTGTCCGATAAGGTGTTTATTTACCACTCTAGTTGCAAAGAAGTGGGTATAGCTGGCGTGGCGCAAGTGGTAAAAGCAGGCTATCCAGATACAACTCAGTTTGATCCAGAATCTAAGTATTATGACCCTAAGTCTTCACAAGATAATCCAAGATGGTTTCGCGTAGACGTAAAATTTGTTGAGAAGTTTACTAGGGTACTGCCGCTAGCAGAGATTAAAGCAATGCCATCAATTTCGGAATTACCGCTTGTTAAAAAGGGGGGCCGTTTAAGTATTATGCCAGTCAGCGAGGGCGAATGGCAGCAGCTTTATACTGCCGCCAAATAGCGGTATTGCGCGTGTTTTACTTTGATAACGCGAATCGTGTGTCGGCGTCACGAAGAAGGTAAAGTGCAAAACATGCACCCCACATTGGCCATGCTGCGAAAAATAGTAGGTTGTTAAATGCATCGATGTACTGTGGGAATGACGACAATGTCGAACCACCGTGCAGTAAGAATACAAGACCATAAGTATAACGCTTCGCTATACCAGCTAAAAACGCAAGCACCAGCGCCAGTTGAAATGAGCCCATAACGTATACGGCGGTCTCAGCCAAGCCGCTAATGCCATAGAAATGTTCAAATATTTTCATGCCATGCGCGGGGTTAACAAATTTATCAAGTGTCCATACGAACATTACGATAAATATAGACACGCGCAATGCGAGTAGTGCCCAGCTGAGGCGATTAGAAATATCTGATTGAGTGTGTTGCATGTAAACTCCAAGTATTAAAGGATGTGACCACAATAGAACGAGTGTTCAAAAAAATAATTTCAAAAAGTTATTTATTTTGAAAATTAGCGTGTGGTCTGAAATTTTTTAGACAGCGTATCGGTCTTGTCGAACAAGAATTAAAAACACGGAAAAATAAATGAATAAAATGATAGGCATGGCGGTAAGTGCGCTTGCTCTAGCTGTAAGTCAGGGAATTGCGGCACAACAACTTTCAGAGATTGAAGTTGTCGAGGTAAAAGGTAATAAACAGTCTTTAGATACACTTTATCCAGGCGACAATACGTTAAAAGGATTATTCGGCGCTGGCTTAAGTGCAGCAGAAACGCCGCGTTCCGTAACGTCATTGTCAGCCGAGGCAATTGAAGCGCTCAATATTGACGACCTGCACGATATTGTAAAGGCTGCGCCAAACGCCTATGCTTCAAGCGGATTTGGTACGCCAAGTTTGCCGAGTATTCGCGGTCAGCTGGGAGAACTTTTTCAAGACGGCGTGCGTCGACAAGCGGGTAATAATGGTTTTGGTTTGCCGCTGTCGTTCAACAGTGTAGAACAGATTGACGTGGTAAAAGGCCCATCGTCGGTGCTGTTTGGCAGCACGCAGCGCAATGGCGGCTTTGTCAATCTTCAAACGAAAGTGGCACCAACTTCACAAAGCCAAGGTAAAGTCACTCTGCGCGCAGGCAGATGGGATCAGTATTCAGCGCAGGTCGATTATGGTACTGCCATTGAAGAAGGGAAAAGCGGGGTTCGAATTAGTGCTGAATACCTTGATCATGGGAGCTTCTACGACTTTGCCGACAGAGATAGCACGAACTTGTTTATAGCCTATCGTTACACGCCAAGCGAGGCGCTAACGTGGGATGTGAGTGCGGAGTATTACGATACTGATTATCCAGATAACGCGGGTATAAACCGTCCTACACAAAACTTGATTGATAATGGTATCTATATTACTGGTCAAGGCGTTCAGCCTAATGGAAGCACGATTCCGGGGGCTGGCGCGATAATCTCTCCAACAGGCGAAGTGGTTATCCCAAGAAATCGCGTATTCACTAATCCCGATGACATTAATGGTGCCGAAACTTCGGTACTGCGAAGTAATATTAACTATCAGTATGCTGAAAATATCAGCATCAGAAATATGTCTTATTACCAATATCTGGAGCGTGAAGAGATTGCACAAAACAGCTTTGTGGAAATCATCGATGGCGCTGATACATTTGAGAACCGCACCGAAATTGACTATAAGTGGAGTGACAATCAGCTGACCACCGTTGGCGTTGCCTTGCGTTATAACGATGTATTGGGTTACAGCCAATTTACTACAGAAGCCGATAACCCTATTGACCTTACTGGTCCTATTTCAAACCGCGTAATTCCACTAACTGATGCACAAAAAGCGCGTCTAGTTGAACTTCGTCCCGGCGTGTTTGTCTCACCTGGCGCCCAGTATGACCTTGATGGTGATGGTGCGGGAGACTTTAACCTGTCTGACACCACTGATTCAACGACGTGGCAAACCGGTGTTGCACTGCAACAGCGCTCAACGTGGACGGATAATTTCTCTACAATTGTAGGTGTGCGTGTAGACTACTACGATGTTGAAGCTCGCGATCCTCTTGCTCCCCAAGGCGTTGAAGCGGCCTCCGATACGTATAGCGATACGCTAACAAGCTATCAGCTTAGTGCTGTTTATAAACTCACTAACGCCGTTAATGTTTACGCGGCATTTTCAGAAAACGATGCGACGTCGAACAGTATGGGTGGGGGCACTGTATTAGGCGGTAACAACGAAATAAACCCACTTAACTTCGCTACTGAGAACACGCTTTATGAAGTAGGTGTAAAATATGCGCCGAACAATGCGTGGTATGCAGAGGCGTCGCTATTTGACCAAACGCGAAGCCTTCGCAATCGTGATGGCAGTAACAGTGGTGTGAAAACGCAAGGTTTAGAGCTTCAAATGTTCTATCAGGCAGACGATCACTGGGTAAATGCAGCATACAGTTATCTTGATGCACGTTTTGATGACTCAGCGGCATTCCAAGGCACAGCGCAGGTAGCCGATGCTTTTGATAATAGTCGTCCTGATATAATAGAGGGAACGGGCGTTGGTTCGCCTTCGTTTGCAGCGTTTGCACCTTCGGATTCTCGTGTGCAAGGTATCCCACCTCAAATTTTCTCGGTGAATGCAGGCTGGAAGGTAACTGATGATGTAAGTTTAGGCGCGAGTGCACTGTATACAAAATCTTTCCCGCTTGATTTCTTACAGACGGTGCATATTCGAGACCAATACACCATTGACCTGAATGCAGACTATTTCGTTAATGATGATTTGCGATTACGTTTGGATATCATCAATGTTACCGATCAAGACAATTGGCAGCCACTGTTTGAAGGCGGTTTCTTTGGAGCAACCTTGGTCATGCCAAATATGCCAAGACATGCACAAGTCACTATGCAATACGCGTTTTAAGGGGTAGGAATAAGGTATGTTAAAGAAAATAGCGCTTCTGGCAGTTATTGCTGCCGCCATAGTGAGCTTCTTTCATTTCGATTTGAATAACTATTTGACGTTGGAGGGAATGAAAGGTTCTCTCGACACTTTTCAAAGCGAAATCGAGGCAAATCCAGTACTGAGTGTTGGCGTATTTTTTGCCGTTTACGTGGCGGTTACGGCGCTGTCCTTACCAGGAGCTGCTATTTTAACACTCGCGGCGGGTGCGTTGTTTGGCCTGCTGCAAGGCCTTATTATAGTGTCTTTCGCCTCAAGCATTGGGGCGACACTGGCATTTCTTGTATCGCGCTTCATATTGCGCGACACGGTGCGTAACAAGTTTAAAGAGAAACTGAAAAAAATTGATGAAGGTGTAGAAAAGCAAGGGGCTTTCTATCTCTTTACACTTCGTTTAGTGCTTAGGTTTTTCCGTTCTTTTTAATCAACCTACTGATGGGATTGACCTCACTAAAAACCTGGACATTTTATTGGGTAAGCCAAGTAGGGATGTTGGCGGGCACCGCCGTGTATGTCAATGCTTAGGTACTCAACTTGCTCAAATAGATAGCCTTTCAGGTATTGTGTCTCCAGGATTAATTTTTTCATTCGTTCTGCTGGGCATTTTCCCATGGATAGCAAAAGCTATCGTCGCTGTTGTTAACCGCCGTCGTGTTTATAAAGGTTATACCAAACCTAAAAAATTCGATCGTAATTTAGTTGTCATTGGCGCTTATGCTGGCGGCTTGGTGACAAGCTACATTGCGGCAGCGGTTAAAGCCAAAGTTACCCTGGTAGAGGCTGGGGAAATGGGTGGCGATTGTCTTAATTACGGGTGCGTACCTAGTAAAGCTCTTATTAAATCTGCAAAAGTCGCCAATCAAATGCGAAACGCAGACAGCTATGGCTTAGATGCGGTTACGCCCACCATGTCATTTAAGAAAGTCATGGCTAGAGTGCACGAGGTGATTGCTGCAATTGCACCTAACGACAGTGTTGAACGATACACTAGCCTTGGGGTTGATGTGGTTAAAGGCTACGCAAAAATTGTTGACCCTTGGACTGTCGAAATAAAACAAAATGACGGCGGAACACAAACTCTTACGACGAAAAACATTGTGGTGGCAACGGGTGCTGCGCCTTTTGTACCTGAATTACCTGGCATTAAAGAAAGTGGCTATGTAACGTCAGACACGTTGTGGACGAAGTTTGCTGATATGGACACTGCGCCTAAAAAGTTAATTGTGCTTGGTGGCGGCCCCATTGGGTGCGAGCTGGCACAGGCATTTGCACGTCTGGGCAGTCAAGTGACTCAAGTTGAATTAGCACCGCGCTTAATGGGCCGTGAAGATTCAGATGTTGCTGAATACGCGGAATCTGTGTTGCGAGACAGTGGTGTAAACGTACTTACGTCGCACAAAGCCCTTCGTTTTGAAAACAAAGACGGCGTTAAGTTGCTTATTGCTGAAAAGGAAGGCCAAGAGCTTGCCATCGAGTATGATGAAGTCATTGTCGCAGTGGGTCGCAAAGCGCGATTAACCGGTTTTGGTCTTGAAGACTTGGGTATTCAGTTTGACCGTACCATTGAAACAGATGAATACCTGCAAACACTCATGCCAAATATCTTTGCAGCTTATGATGTGGTAGGTCCATACCAATTTACACACGTAGCCGCCCACCAAGCGTGGTATGCAGCGGTCAATGCGTTGTTTGGCTCGTTCAAGAAATTCAAAGTGGATTATCGTGTTATCCCATGGACTACTTTTATCGACCCTGAAGTGGCGCGCGTAGGGCTAAATGAGCGCGATGCTGCCGAGCAAGGTATTGAGGTTGAAGTAACGCGTTATGAATTTGCCGAGCTAGATAGAGCGGTAGCAGAAAGCGCGCGTAAGGGGTTTATTAAAGTACTTACGCCGCCAGGCAAAGATAAAATTTTAGGTGTGACCATTGTATCTGAACATGCTTATGATTTACTTGCTGAGTTTGTTATTGCGATGAAGCACGACCTCGGGTTAAACAAGATCCTGGGCACTATTCACGCTTATCCCACGTGGGCTGAAGGGGCGAAATACGCAGCGGGTAATTGGAAGCGCGCAAATGCGCCAGAGAAGCTCTTAGGCTATGTTGAAAAGTTCCACACGTGGCGAAGAGGCTAACATAAAAGTGAACGATCACCTGCGCACCAATTGGCGAGTAAAATGATAGCCTATTGCCATCAACGGTATTTGGTGAGCGCGTTACTCTGTTACTTATGTATTGCCGTAGCACACCTTGTGTTTTCGCCGTCGCTTATTGCTAAAGAAATTTCGCAAAAAAATGGCGACAATACAGTGGCGTTTTACGCTTGGGGAGGCAGTGCGCAGGTCAACGGCTACCTGCAATGGGTTGCAGAGCAGGTAAAGCAGAGGTACAACATTACGCTTCAACATGTGAAGCTAGCTGATACCAGTGATGCGGTATCGAGAGTACTTGCTGAGAAGGCGGCGGGTAATGACACTCAAAGCAGCGTTGATCTTATTTGGATAAACGGCGAAAACTTTGCAGCCATGAAAAAACATGGCTTGCTGACACCTAATTGGGTGCCTTCGTTACAACATTTTGCTCTGACCAACCCTCAAAATAACACTGCAATGGTCACTGACTTTGGGGAGCAGACGAACGGAATGGAAGCGCCTTGGGGCAAAGCGTCTATGGTGTTTTACTACCGAAAGTCTCATTTCGAAAAGCTGGGTGTTATACCGCCCACAGACATACATGAACTGCTCAGCGCAAGTCAGCAAGCCCCAGGACGTTTTACCTATCCAGTACCTAGTGACTACTTGGGTATTACCTTTTTAAAATACGCCATTATTGCGCTAAACAAAGACAAGCAAGCGTTGTTTTATCAGCCAGTTGATGATCGTGCTCTTGGCATGGTGCTGCCAGCACTGTGGCGCTATCTAGACGCTTTACACCCCCTTATGTGGCGAGACGGCGAAACTATGCTGCGTCAAGCCTCGCAATTGCAACGTCTTATGGACAGTGGTGAACTGTCACTTGCGTTTTCATTTACGGCCGCTGAAATTCCAAGCGCGGTCAACCGTTTTGACTTACCCACTGATATCAGAACTTATGTGATGCGCGATGGCAGTTTAGCTAATGTGCATTTTATAGGGCTAACTTACAACTCGTCTTCTAAGGCTGCCGCAAAGCGCGTGGTGAATTTTTTGCTATCTCCGGTTGCGCAAGCAGAAAAGCAAAAGTTAAGTGTATGGGGCGACGATACCGTACTCGATATATCACTGCTTAATGAACAAGAAAAAACCTTGTTTGAACAAAAAGAAAGGCACGCGTCTTCATTGCAACAAAACGCATCGGCAACACTGTTAGCCGAGCCGCATGCAAGTTGGACTGACGCCATCAGAGAAGCGTGGTATGCGCGTTATGGAGCACGTTACTAATGTTCTCTACATTTACGGTAACGGCGCGCTGGCTGATGCTGAGCCTTTTATGCATTCCCGTGTTGGCTGGCATTATCGGTGTAGTGTTTCCCGCCTTTGGCTATTTTCCTGCTATTGGTGAGGTGCAGTTCTCAATTAAGCCTTTCTTGTCGTTTTTTGCGCTTGAAGACATGATGACAATGACTGGGCTGTCGCTTTTCACGGGGGTAGGTTCAACGCTTTTGGCGACATTGGGTGCTTTTTGTTTGTTGGCGTTTTTCTATCAAACGCGTGCCATGCAAAAAATACAGGCACTGTTAAGCCCGCTGTTGGTTATACCGCACGCGGCGGCGGCCATTGCACTCGTTTTTGTGATTAGTCCATCAGGCTTTTTTGCTCGACTGTTTACGCTTGATGGCAGCGCTTTAGTGTCAACCACATCAAACAGCTTACCGTTTGATGCATATGGGCTCAGTGTTTTAGCAGCGCTAGCTTTAAAAGAGCTGCCTTTTATTGTGTTGATGGCGCTGAGCGCCATGTCCGAACCTTCCATTCATTCTAAGTTGACGCAATATACAAGGGTAGGGACATCGCTAGGGTACAGTCGTATAGCCTGTTTTTTTCTTCTTGTACTGCCAACGCTATTTCCTAAAATTCGGTTGCCGCTTTTGGCGGTGCTGGTATTTGCCACGTCCAATGTAGAAATACCGCTTATTCTAGGGGCGAATAACCCAAGCACATTGGCAGTAGCGGTACTGCATTGGTTTAATCATATCGATTTGTCTATGCGGCTGTTGGGGTCTGCTGGTGCGCTTGTCCAGGTGGGCGTGTCATGTTTTGCGCTGTGCCTCTTTTTGGCTATCGAGCGCGGTTTGTCGGTAATGGGGCAAGTGTTAATGGTCTCTGGTCGCAGACATTTTGCTGACCGTGCAGTAAAAGGTGCTTCGTACGCAATTATAGCGGCGTACATCGTGCTGGTAGGGGCGATAGTTTACAGTGTCGTGACGTACTCTTTTGCAGAATATTGGGTGTTTCCTGCCATGATACCTGATGGCTTAACCACTATTCACTGGCAAACTCTGTTTAGTACTATTTCGCAGCCCTTTATAAATACATTGATATTGGGGTTATTAACCAGTGTGTCATCGATTGTCGTGGTATTAATGGCGCTTGAAGCAGAAGTACTGCGACCAGGTAAAAAGTCTACGATGACAATACTGTCGCTGGCGTTATTCCTACCCTTATTAGTGCCTGGTGTCGCGTTTCTCTATGGTTTAGTGTGGTTTCAGCAACTCTTCTTGCAGTCTGCCACATGGTTTCACACCTATATTGCCCATATGGTTTACGTGTTGCCATATGTGTTTCTTTCTTTGGCGGTGGTGTATCGCAGATTTGACCCGCGGTACACCATGGTGGCACAAAGTTTGGGGAAAACACCCATGCAGGTGTTTTTTGTTATAAAACTTCCACTAATGATAGGGCCTATTTTCGTAGCTTGGGCATTAGGGTTTGCAATTAGTTTAAGTCAATACTTGCCTACCTTACTAGCGTCGGGCGGGGCAATACCCACAGTGACAACCGAAGCTGTGGCGTCAGTGTCTGGTAGCAGCACGAGGCTTACTGCTGCGTACGTGATTGTTCAGATGGTTATGCCTCTTATTGGCTTCGTTGTAGCCTGGACTCTACCGCGTGTTGTTTATAATCCTCGGAAGACTCACCGTTTGAGTA
The DNA here is from genome assembly GCF_036870955.2 of Alteromonas gracilis. Taxonomy (GTDB): domain Bacteria; phylum Pseudomonadota; class Gammaproteobacteria; order Enterobacterales; family Alteromonadaceae; genus Alteromonas; species Alteromonas gracilis_A. Next base: position 2,484,454 of record NZ_CP145482.2, on the reverse strand, counting down.
GCAAAGACGAAGGCCACGCAATAGACATCAACCATGAAGCCGTCAAGCATAGAGAGGGAAACCATGTTGCAGAGTGAAAATGAGCTAACCCTCAATAATCTTGAGATTTTCAACGAAGGTAAGCGTCTTTTTTGTATTGATACGTTAGTTAAAGCTGGCACCGTGCTCACTATCATTGGGCGGAGTGGTGTTGGCAAGTCAACGCTATTGCGCGCTATCTCTGGGCATCTAAGTGCACCATTTCAGTTTACAGGTAATGTGATGCTAAATGGCAGCGATCTGTCAGATAAGCCAGCGCACTTGCGTCGTGTTGGCGTGATGTTTCAAGATTCGCTGTTGTTTGAACACATGACAGTGGAAGAAAATATTGCTTTTGCCATGCCCAAGGGAAAGTTTGGCAGCAAAGAAGCAAGAAATGAATATATTGCAGCCATGCTTGAAAATGTAGGTTTGCAAGGGCTTCAAAAGCGCGCTGTTAGTTCACTCTCTGGCGGTCAACAGGCAAGAATTTCATTACTTAGAACCCTAAGTTCCGAGCCAAATGCCATTTTGCTCGATGAGCCTTTTAGTAAGCTGGATAGCAATTTACGCGAGCAAATTCGACGCTGGACTTTTGAACAGCTAAAACATCAAAATATTCCTGCAGTACTTGTCACGCACGATAGCGATGATGCTGTGTCTGCAGGTGGCGAAATTATAGAGTTAACAACATGCTAGATGCAAAAGTAACCCCGTTTATTAAACCAATATTAAGACCGTTTATTGTGGGGTTGGACAAATACAGTGTTACGCCAAATCAAATTACGGTTGTAGGCTTTTTGATAGGGCTATGTGCCGTCCCCTTTATTATTCTTAACTGGTGGAACATTGCGCTAGCCTGCATTATCGGTAATAGGGTTTGTGATGGACTGGATGGTGAACTGGCGCGCTATCAAAAAAGCAGTAGCAGTGCGGGTGGCTTTTTAGATATTTGTTTAGACTTTTTGTTCTATGCATCTATTCCACTTGCATTCGGTATTGCTGCGCCAGCACAGTGGGGCGTGCCTGCTATGGTGTTACTGGCAACTTTTATTGGCACGGGGAGTAGTTTTCTTGCGTTTGCTATCGCGGCTGAAAAATTTCAGATAGACAGACCACAGTTTAAAAATAAAAGCTTTTATTACATGCAGGGGCTAACAGAAGGTAGCGAGACTATTTTAGTGTTTTTAGCGTTTTGTATATGGCCAAACTACTTTCCTGTATTAGCTTACTTGTTTGCTGCTGCGTGCTTCATAACACTCATTACGCGCATAGTGGGTGGATTTAAAACACTGCAACGTGTTGAATTAGACAACGGTAATAGTTGATACAACCATGGACAATGCTTCTTTTATTCGGCTTAGTGTGTTTTTAGGCGTATTTGCTGTAATGGCAATACTTGAAGCTTACAAACCAGCTCGGCAAGCCGTTCTCGATAGAAAGACCCGATGGGTAGGCAATCTTGCTATGGTTGTTGCCGGGACGGTTGTTGCAAGAATACTTCTACCCACAACGCTAATTGGTGTATCTGCGTGGGCGCACGCTAATGGTATAGGTTTGTTTAACGTTGTTGGTACTCTCCCAACAGCGCTTGTTGTGGTGGTGTGTGTTGTGTTGCTGGACATCGTTATTTATTGGCAACATCGTCTATTTCATACTATTCCTCTGCTTTGGCGAGTGCACAAGATGCATCATGCCGATAGCCATGTGGATACCACCACAGGGCTACGTTTTCATCCTATCGAAATCGCCATAAGCTTAGGTGTTAAAACGGCTGCAGTTGTTATTTTTGGCATTCCAGCAGCCGCTATCATCATTTTTGAAATAGCGCTGAACGGTTTTGCGCTATTTAACCATGCCAATATTCGATTGCCTCAAAAGTGGGACGACAGAGTAGGGCTGGTTTTGATTACCCAACGACTTCATCGCATTCATCACAGCCAAGCAAAAAGTGAATCGCACACCAACTATGGGTTTAGCGTAAGCTGGTGGGATAGGTTGTTTAACACCTTTACATCTCGCGCTGCATATAGCGATGAAACCTTGCCGATTGGTCAAAGAGATGTGCCTGCCTCCAAAGAAAATGCCAGTATTTTAGCGCTGTTACTACAGCCCTTTAAACCTGTATCGAAGAAATAGCGTTTCCGTTAAGCGTATGAGCGACTAACGCGTTCTCGGTTTTGTCTTAAGAGTTACTGTTTTATGTTACTAAAATGAGTAACTTTGTAAAATGTGATTGTTTTTGGTGTTATTTGCTTTTGTGTGTATATTAGGTAACACAGGTTTTTTCAATTAAATAAGAAAACCTGAGCATTAGCGGGAGAGAGATTTTGACAACACCACCATCTAATAAAGCCAATATATTGCCTTTCGTAGCTGTGGTAACTGGGGATATCGTAAAGTCGCAATCGTTCTCTGATGCCGATTTTTCCACCATTATGAAAGAACTTGAAAAGCAACTTAAGTTTTACGCATTGCAATATGATGGCTTTTTTGACATTTTCCGAGGCGACGCATTTCAGTTCGTAACACGTGATGCTGCTGCTGGAATGCATGTGACAGTAGGTTTACGCCTTGCGATGAAAGCCTTTTCACCCAGTGTAGACGTTAAGCTTTGTTGTGGTGTGGGCAGTGCTAGTTTCAGGCAGCATGAAGTAAAAACAGGCTCAGGTGAAGCCTTTGTACTGTCAGGACGAGGCCTTGATAACCTAAAGGGCCAAAACATAGCATTGGCCAGTGGAGTGAAGTTGCTTTTACATAAGACACAATTACTCACCCAATTTGCAGATGCGCACATAAGCGGCCTAACTCAAACCCAGTCTGAAACCGTTCTTGCTTATTTGATTTCATCAGACAAAAACCATGATACTGTGGCAACATCTTTAGGAAAAAATAGAAGCAATATCACCCGTATATTAAATGCCAGCCACTATAAATTGTTGGCTGATTATGTGGGCTTTATGGAGCAGGAACTGCGAGTTTCTCAACAAGACGTTTAATAAGATTGCAAAGGACGCCAATGCTTAGTGTTAATACTGTACCTCTTGTCACAGCATCTGTCGCATCAACTACACAGGTAAACGATGATATTGCTTTAATGCAGCCCCTATTACTTTTGGGTTTGTTGGTTGCTCATTTGTTGGCCGACTTTTATTTACAACCCTATTCTTGGGTTGAAAGTCGAAATAAAAAGCATGCCCGTTCACCACATGTCTACGCTCACGCACTAATTCATGGTTTGTTAGCTAGCATCGCCATGTATCTATTTGCAAAAAATGTAAGTAACACAACCTTAATACTTGGCTGTAGCGCAATTGCGGTATCACATTATGTCATTGACATCATAAAGTCGTACTGCCCCAAAAATACCGCTTTTTTCTTGCTCGATCAGTTTGCTCATCTGTTCATTATCTTTTGCGTTTTTGTGTTTTTGACGGGCCAAACTGAGTTGATTCATCATTACGCAAACAATATTCAAAGTCAGCATGTCGCGGTGTTGTTAGCGTATCTGGCGGTGTTGAAGCCAAGTTCTATTGTGATTAAGCAGTTGTTATCGCCGTGGAGTAACGACGTCTTGTCGACAAGCAAGCGGGGGCCAGCCCTGCTGATGCACTCACATTAAGCTTAGAAGCACGACAAACCTTAGCGCTGGCTGGTCAGCGAATTGGCTATTTGGAGCGTATACTGATGCTTACTTTTGTGCTCCTAAATCAATTTTCAGCTATTGGTTTTCTGATTGCCGCTAAGTCTATTTTTAGGTTTGGTGATCTAACAAAACATCAAGACAGAAAGCTAACTGAGTATGTGCTGTTGGGGACCCTAACCAGCGTTACCATTACCATAGCAATAGGGCTACTATGCACATGGTACCTGGGCAACATTAACTTGTCGTCAAAGTGAAAACAAAAAAAGCGCAGTATTAATGCTGCGCTTTCATCTGAAATTTTTCGCTTTGCTTATTTAATACTAAGCGGTGCGTTAGTGCGAACATACAAGGTTACGTCACCGTCGCTGGTGTTTTTGATGTGGTGCACCGATGGTGCGTCCGACTCAATATAGCTACCGGGCAGCAGCGATTTTACATTGTCATGCTCTGCTTTCAGCGACACTTCACCTTGAATAAGCACGCTACGAAACTCATTGCCTGTGCTTTCAAGTACACCATCAAAACCCTTCGGTAGCTTTATCATAGTGCCATATTTAGCTTGCGTGTCACCCCAAAGGTATACGGCCTTCACGCCATCATTCACAACATTTATGAGATCAGTGTTGTGAAGCCAAATCAGGTTGTCTCGGTGCAAGTTAATTGGGCGTTCACCGTTATCAAAGTGTTCCGATGAAGGCAGTACCAAATAAGGTCCTTCATCTATTTCAAGGTAAATCATGTTGGCTCTTTGATTAGCCGCGGTAATGTGCACTTCACCTGTATTGTGTCCAATATGAATTTACTGGCATCCACATGGCTTTGGCATCGGGGTCACTATTATGCATTTCACCATCAATAACGATACCGCGGTACGTGATGTTATGAATATGTGGCGGAGACGAAAAGCCTTCTTTGAAACGCACCAGCATGCCGAGTAGCCGTGTTCTTTGTGCGGTCTCCCCATAGGTCTGCCGCACCAGGGCTCTTTTCGCCTCGCGCTGGATTTAAATAACCCCAGTTTACTTCATCAGCGGTAACGATTTTGGTGGCCGCGTGAAGGCTAAAGGACGATGAGGCAAGTGACAGGGCAATTAAACCAAGAAACGTTGAATGTGTGTACTTCTTTACTGCCATAGTGGCGTGCGCTCCTTTTCTACAATGGTTAATCATTCATATACATCATGGCGGGTGCTGTAGTACTAGCCTATGACATTAGCCTTTAGTCTATAGAGAGTAGGGGAGGTAAAACAGTAGAGCGCTGTTGAGACTCTTTTTAGAAAATATTGATAATAAAAAGGCTCGCAACGAAAATCGAGCGAGCCTTATATGCTTAAGCTTTACCGTTTATTGTTTAGAAACGGTAAGCCGCTGTAAGCCTAAAGCGTTGTGGTGCACCTGGCTCTACCCATACGTCAGCAAAGGAGTTGGTGTAGAATTCTTTGTCAAAAAGGTTATCTACCGCAACGCGCACAGTTAGGTTGTTAATTGGTTCAATCTCAGCGAACGCGCGAACAGTGGTGTAGCTTGGTAAGAAGAAGTCTGTACCTGTTTGACCAAGACGCTCATCAACATACAACAAGCCAGAGCCAATACGCACAGGCATATTAGACACTGAAAGCCCTTTACTAAGCTGTATGCTCAGCTGGTTTTCTGGCACGTTGATAAGTGGATCACCCGCTTCGATAGCCGCAACAAAATTTGGATCAGACGTGTTGTTTGTGCTTTCTGCATCAACAAATGAATATGACACCCAAAGCTGAACGTCATTTTCGAATTCTGCATTTACATCTAGCTCCACCCCTTGGCTACGTGCTTCACCTGCTGGAGTTAAGAAAAAGCCATCAGCGGCTTCAGGGCTATCGTCAAATACAAGAATATTGCTTTGTTCAATGTGGAAGATAGAGAACGTGATGTCACCACGAACATTATCAAACATTGACGTTAGGTCAGCTTTAATACCAATTTCAGTCGACTCAGACTGGTTTGGCTCAAAAGGGTTGCCTGCAAAGTCAGAACCGGTAAGTTGACGGAAGCCTTCGCCATACGTGGCGTAAATACTTGTGCTGTCGTTAAACAAGTAAACAGCACCTACCTGCGGCGAAAAGCGCGTATCGTCTTGCTTGGTGGTGCTAACCGGATCGGCTCTGCGGTTATCAATTTCCTGCTCAAACTTGTCAAAACGCCCGCCTAAGCGCAGTTGGAACTTGTCTGTAATATTAATTTGGTCTTGAAAGTAAACGCCCCAAGCCTCCTGTACTTCCAACCTGTCAAGGTTGTCAGAGAGCGGTACCTCTGGCAAAGGGGAGTAATCTGGGTTGAAAATATCAACCACAAGATACTGGTCTAGGTCCAGATCATTTATATCCGTATCTGCCGAGAAAAACGGCGGACGATAGCGCAAAATAACTTGGTCATTTTCAAATTTATCGTAATCTGCGCCAATAATAACGCGATGTGTCAGTGAGCCTGTATCAAATTGGCCCGCTATTTCACCGCGCAGTACAAGGTAATCTGTTTCGAAATTACGATAGCGCTTAAAGCGTGAAAGTAGTGCCTGATCAGGGTCGATGAAAAGTGTTTGACGGCCACCAAAATTGTTCTCAAGTGCATTACCTTCAAACGTGGTATCGCGAAGGCCTGCACCTAACAAAAGGTTCCAATCTTCACTTAGGCTGTGTGAAATTTCTAGCTGGTGACCAACCACTTCTGTGTCAATGGTGTCGCCACTAGGGTCGCCAGTAAAGGTCTCAATAGGTTGATGACCCAATTGGCCATCGATAGCGACAACGCCGCGATCAAAAGGAATTTTTTGTTCAGTGTACTCAAGTTCATATGTCACTCTAGTATCATCTGATGCTTCCCATGTTACAGAAGGGTAGAAACCAAAGCGTTCTGTTTCTACCGTATCACGGAAGCTCTCAGCATCCTCATAGAAACCGACTAGTCTCACGCCAACGTTTTCTGAGCCACCAGTAACGGTTTGTACATCAGCTTCTAAACGCACTTGTTCCCAACTGCCGTAGGTGGCCTTAACTTCGCCACCTTCGCGAAACTGAGGGCGCTTAGTAACCAAGTTAACCGCACCACCTGGTTCACCACGACCAAATAATGCTGCTTTCGGACCTTTCAATACTTCTACATGATCAATGCCAGAAAGGTCACGAGGACCACCAAACCCTCTACCTGCGTTAAACCCATTTACCAGGAAACCACTTGGCAGGTTTTCATCACCCGCAAAACCGCGGATAGCAAAGCTGTTCCACAAACCGCCGAAGTTGTTTTGTCTGGCTACTGACGCAGATAAATCAAGCGCATCGTTAAGGTTGATGGCTCCCGCATCGTTAATTAAGCCCAAATCGATGTCTTGTGCAGCGGCAGGTACTTCTTTGTACTCAAAGGCACCCTGATACGCTCGGTGCATACCGTGTACAGTGATTTTTTCAACGTCCGCTTCTTTATTACTGTCACTGCTTTTCGCCATTGCTGGAGATTGCAAAAGTGTGGCAATACTGATTGCGAGGGTAGACTTTACCCAATTAGTTTTCATCGGTGTGTTCCTGTGATGTTGTCTTTATTGTTGGTGCAAATTGCGGTAATTGCTCAAAGCGCGCAGGTGAAAACTCGGGCGTTTTGAAAAACAAGGGATAGTAAAACTGGCGTAATGAAGCATGAAATTCGCGTACGCGATTTTCATAGCCCACCATGGCATCGACGTTGGTATCGGCGATATCTGAAAGTAGTCTTTGCGTAAGCAGTGACGGAGACAAAAGGGCGATATAGCCTGCAAGTTCATCTTTTTGACGCGTGGCGAGCTGGTAATCGCGAGATAGCGCTTCGGCCATTTGGTCGCCAACTTGTTGAAAAGCGTAGTACCATTTCCAATTAAACGAACTATCGCGCTCAGGGTCGTATTCTGTGTAATCAGCCCATTGAGGGTGCGTTGCTACAAAGGGCGCCCACGTATCGTATACAGGCTTGTCCCATGCGCTATTCACCGCCTCACGCTGTGTAAGTACAATGTCACCGCCTTGCGGCGTTTCAACTGTGGCGTTCACTACCGTGTGTCCTACCACGGGCACTAAAACGATACTTAACAACCAAATACCTAACATAATTGATGCTAAATGGGTTGCGCTAAATGTAGCAAAACGAGATGCTGCACCTATCATAAGTACAATGACAGTCCACACAATAACGTTGCCCAGAACGACGCCGCAGGCCGCTAAGATTGAGCCCACAGAGGCATTATTTATTGCGGCAAAAATCACGAATGGCACCAATGTGGCAAGCACAATAAGCACTAGGGTTACCAACACGCGTGTTGTCCATACCGCGTGGCTGTCTGTCGCTGTAACGTTGAGTAAGTCAAAACGCTTAGCTTCTCGCTCTTTTGCTTTTAAGTCATAAAGAAGCAAAATGATGAAAAGTGGAAGTAGAACGCTAACTACAAATGCAAAATCGAAACGCCCCAAAAATGCGAGTTCAGGGTTGTCGGTGTCGCTCTCGTAAATTTGTCCTTCAAGCGCGAGCATGCGAATGCGGTGCTTCCATGGAAATACATCACGCTCACCAATAGCCGCAAATGCTAAGGGTGATGGTGGCGCATAGGTAAGATGGAATGTGTAATAGGCTGCACTACCAAAGTTTTTTTGGTGGGCAAGCGCAGCCTCTCGTTCTATGCGGTCTTTTTCTAACAAACGTTCAATAGTGGCCCGTTGTTCTTGCATTTCAGCATGACCGGACCACAACGCTGCTGTGCTTAGCAGCAATATAACTAGCAATGTAGAGATAAACTGCCTATGTCCAAATACAAAACGGGTTTCGCGTTTAATATCGTTTAAACGGATCATGGGTGCAGCCTCCTTACCGCCAACTGCAGAAGCGCAAAGGATAAACCGAGCCAAAGTAGCAGCTGAAAACCATATACGGTTGCGCTGTGGATGCGCGCACCCGGGCTTTCAGGTTCAAATTGAAAAGAGGATAAAATGGCCCAGTTACTAGCATTTACCACCGCTTTGTCAGCGGCTTCTTCGCTTTTATTGCGGTTCATATCAAGTTTAAAATCGAGCTTTTCGGCGTGAATTTTGTTTAAGCCTTGAACGAACTCAAGGCGTAGCGCTTCGGCTTCACGCAAAAAACGATGGTGAGTTTCTATACTGGTACCAGCAAGTAAAGTAGAGAACGCGCGTAAGGCGACAGTAGGAGATAACCAGCCAAATTGACGGGCAATTTGCGCTTGGTCAAGCTCTTCTTGCATGCGGTTTTCAGCAAACTCGTTTAGCACTTTAGCCTGGCGACCTTCAGAATATTGCGCCACTATCCCTCTGAAGTTAACAGGAAGTTCATCTACAGAAGAAACGTTATATTTGGCGAGCAAGTCGCTGCGAAGTTTCTTAAAGGCTGGGTCGTTTACATCGTGGCCGTCGCCTAAGCTGCGCAGCTTTTCCTCAACCTTAAAGTCAGACTCTAGTTTCCCAAGCGAAGGCACGGCGTTAGTCGCTACGCTACTACCTAAGCGTGGAAGCAGCACACATGTCGCCATCCACATCACAATGAGCACGGTAAAGCTTACATTACTGCGGCTGAAAATAGCGGAAGATGCCGTTACCAATGCAGCCCAAAAAAGAAAATAAAGCACATAGCCCACGCAAAACAACGCGACGACAGCAGCACTTTCGCTGAAAAACGCAACGTACATACTTGCAATAATCAGGGGTAGAAGTAACGCGGCACTGGCTAGTGTAAGGGCAATAAGTTTGCCAAACACCAACTGTTGACGCGTGGCGCCTTGCGACAGCAATAATGTGAGCGTACCGGCCTCACGTTCGCGGGATACGCTGCCATAGCCTATAAGAATAATGAAAAGGGGAGCGAGTACCAAAGCCAAGAAGCTAGGGGTAAGGCTACTAAAGCGCGTTAGACCTACTGATTGACGTTGTTCAGCAAACATTGCACTGTTTTGTCTGTGCCCTTCAAGAAAAATGGCGTTGCCAGTGTAGGTATCGACGCCGGGCTCAATCACGCTAAGCGCAGTAGGTGTGCGAAAAACATAGTGCCCATAGTGAACCATTCTATGAGGATGTTTATCTGGCTGAGACAAAAAACGCTGTTCTGCTTCCTGCTGTAAATGTTCTCTGGCGTGAGCAGTTTCATGAATGTGAAACGCATTTACTACTAACGCGGCTAAGGTCAAAATAGCACCGAACAAGAGTACGGTGGTGGCTACTTTCGTTCTAAGCCAATAGCGCCATTGGTCGGCGCAAATCGTTTTTACCACGTTGTCTGTCATTATGCGCGCCCCGCAAAAGCAGCATGCACAGCCTCTGTATCAATAGGCGTATTGCCTTCGCGTTCAAATGCGCCAGTCAATGTACCGTTACTTAACAACACAATACGGTGGGCAACTTGGCAAGCACCATAGACATCATGGGTTACCATAAAAATGGTGGCGCCGTTAGTGGATAACTCTGACACTAAGTTATTAAACTCATCAATGGCGGCTGGATCTAAACCCGATGTAGGTTCATCCAAAAACAACACGGGCGCATTGCGAAGTAGGGCAAGGGCAATCGCTGTTTTTTGACGCATTCCCTTCGAGTAGTTACTAAGGTGAGAATGCCATGCATTCTCTTGTAACTTTACTTTCTTTAATGCATCAAAAATTGATGTGTCGTCTCTTTCTATACCTGCAACAGACAAGAAATAACGTATGTTTTCTACGCCAGATAAGTGGCCGTAAAGCGTTACTGACTCGGGTAGGTAAGCAACTGATTTACGGACATCATTAATGTTCTTGGTCACGTCAAAGCCCATTACAGAGGCTTGTCCGATGCTTGGCTTCATAAGCCCTAAAAACGTTTTGAGGGTAGTTGATTTCCCCGCACCATTGCCGCCTAGCAAAGCAAACACTTCGCCTTTGCCTACTTCGAAATTCAGATTGTTTAGCAGTGTGCGTTGACCAATAGTAACAGTGAGGTTGTTAGCGGTTATCACAGATGTGTTTTGCATGTAACGACGTTTAAGATAAAAAATTTGCGATATGTTATACTATTACAGTCGTGATATGAAAACGTTTTCTTGGTTAGAATGTAAAAAGCGACTTGACGCTGTTTGCAATTTGATGCGGAAGATAAAAATTCATTTTCATCATGACACTGTTAAACAAGTATGTTTTAAGACACCTAGCGCCAACTTTTAATACCTTTGTATTGTCTAAGGGAAAGGCTTTTGTGCGAGAATTGCAGCTTTAAAACGTGACGGAATACCTGTGATATCTGTAATGATGTTTCTGGTGTTTGCATCATTTGGTGTGAACATTGCCGTAGGAAGTTACTTCCTCATACTCGCAAAAAACAAGATAGAAGTACCTAGTGTTTTCGTTGTGGGCTTCATCCTGCTTTGTTTATTGTGTGGGTCTAATTTTTAGTCTTGTTGGTGTATTGCCCGACGTTTCAAGTGTCTTTTATTTTATTGCTAGCTATTTGCTGCTCGTCGGTTTTCTTCGCTTAGACGGTGGCAGTACGAAGTCGAATATTCGCAGATGGGCTAGGGTTATTCCCACTGCAGGTGTAGCGGTCATCGTATTGATGGCAGTTTTTACTCAATATCATCAAGCTTTTGCCAGTGCCGCTATCGCAGTGGTTTTTCTACTCTGCTTTCGTGTATTTAACGCCTCACAAAACCATGTACTTCCGGGGCTCAGACGTTTCTTTCGTGCAGTGTTGGCCGTGCATGCTGCGGTTATGGCCTGCCAGTCGGTTACGTTGGCATATAACGAATGGGCGCAATTAGGCAGTGTTACGCAAAGTTTTACAGGGGGAAGCATTGCCGCACATATCGCATTGTGTATCACAACCTCTGTACTCCTTCCTTTTATTTTAGTTACTCAGCAAAAGCTTAAATGGGAAACCTTGGCCAACATTGATGAACTGACAGGGATTTTTGGTCGTCGTGCGTTCATCCGTCAAGCCAACGAGAGGTTAGCAAAGGAAGATGCTATGTCCTGTTCACTTATGGTGATAGACATTGATCATTTTAAAACTATAAATGACGAATATGGTCACCCCACGGGCGACAGCGTGCTGAAGGTCATTGCGTCAGAGTTACATAGCGAACTTGATGATAGCCATATTATCGGAAGGCTAGGTGGCGAAGAGTTTGCAATTTTAGTGTCGGATGAGTCTAAGCTCGAGGCATTTAAGTTGGCAGACGTGTTAAGAAAGAAAATTGAAACGCTTGAGATCAAAGAAGGTAATGCGTCGGTCTCTGTTACCATTAGCATTGGAATGACATTCTCAACATCAATTGAAGATACATGGCATTCGTTGTTTAATCGTGCAGATACCGAACTGTACAATGCTAAATCTCGAGGGCGAAACCAGATATCTCCTCGGCTACAAATCGTCGCCTAAAGAAAAAAACATGCCTTTCGGTATGGGATTTTGTTTGATTAGACATACAAGAAAGCAAGCATTCTTTTAAACCCTCCCACAAACGCTTTGTCTATTCGTCTTTAAATTTGTAGATTTTATTTTGATAGTGTCTTACTTCGTTTGTAGTAAAACACTATTACATTTGTTTTTATGTCCGCCGTTCTTTCATTGATTCTATAAAGATGCACGAATAGCTTTTGACAAGAATTGGTCGGTAACAGCAACACGAAACGGCTTAAACCTAATAACTACAAAGGCATTAAGTCACGCGGCACTGACCGTTTTATGAAAAGCGGTCTAATTATTGTCAACACATTGGTATGTGTGCATTAATTTTTACTAGAAAAACAGCTGGTGTTTATCGTAATGTCTATAACTCAGTAGATAATCAGACAGGAATATGCATAAGTGCAAGGAGTGCTAAATAATGAGTGAAAACCAACAAACAGCGTATGACTATTTCGAATTAGACACGATATTTGTCGGAAGATGTAAACAGTGTGGTAATAAGCCAGTTTTTTACAAGAGTGGAGGATGGATCTGCAACCAATACTCCTATTCAGTCAGTTGCGGTACTTGCAACTTATCACATGCCGAAACCGTTCAACAAAAAAATGCATTGGAACCTTTGGAAGTACTCGAAAGAGTTGCGATTGAGTGGAATATTAAACAAGGTATACACCGTGAAGACGCTATGTTGATTCAGTCTCGCTACGCAGCATATGCAAAGATGAAAGAAATTATTACTCTAGCGGACGACCCGCAAGAATCGCTACAGTCCAATACATTTATTTAATGAAGAGTCGAAGTTTGTGACGAACAGCTTTGGTAGCATAGCTGTTCGTAATTTTCAGATGTTCAAGTGTGAAAAATATGATTTGTTAGTTTTTACTTTTACGGCCACTGAGTGCCAATGACCGTTAAATATGCGCAAAACTAATAACTTTCATCTATTGTGGACACAAAAAAAGACGTCATAGGACGTCTTATTTTCTTGAATTGGTGGAGCTGGCGGGATTTGAACCCGCGTCCAGAAAATGTCTACCTTTGGTACTACATGCTTAGTTTGTCATTTATTTAACTGCTTGGAACTCCGACAAACAGGATTTCCTTGCAGCTGGCCTGATACTGTTTCGCGGTTCACCCTCAGACAAGGTTCCCTCGCTATCCTACTTGGATGACCTTCCGAATCCCCGCTAGCAGGAGAAGACTAGGGTGGAAGGGCCTATACCGGTTATTAAGCGGCTAGTGCGTAAGTTTCGTCGTTTGCGACTATTTAAATGCGGCTTTTTAAAGAGGCAAACCGCACCTCTGCATGCACCTCCGGCTTCCTAGATCCTGTCGAATCCTAATCAGCCCCGAGTGTGAAAGCGGATTATAACACAACTCAATTTTTGTTAAACGTTTCTTTTATAAATTGCTTTCAAAAGATGCATTTATGCGCAATAACGATTAAAGTACACGGCATCTTAATAAGGCTTGTTGTGTAAATGTCTTCAGATTCTATTTTGTATTCTCCCTATACCTTGCCATGTGGCGTGACTGTGCGTAATCGCCTAGTGAAAGCTGCTATGGAAGAGAACATGTCTAGCCTGGGCAACGTGCCGGGTGAGTCGTTGTATTCATTGTATCGGTATTGGGCTCATGGCAATTTAGGCATGGTGATCACAGGTAATGTGATGGTAGATAAAAGTGCTATGACCGGGCCAGGTGGGGTAGCACTAGATAAAGACTCTGACTTAGCGCCGTTCATTAAGTGGGCAAAAATTATTAAGTCGAATGGTGCACTGGCGGTATTGCAATTAAATCACCCTGGAAGGCAAGTATTTAAAGCAATGCAGAGTAAAGCCATTGCGCCTTCAGCGGTTCCCCTTGATATGGGTAAGCATTCTAAGTTGTTCGCTAACCCAAGAGAAATGACATGTCAGGACATTCACGATGTATGCAAGAGATTCGTTGAAACAGCAAAACAAGCCGAGCTCGCAGGTTTTGATGGCGTTGAAATTCATGCCGCACATGGTTACTTACTCACGCAGTTCCTATCACCTTTAACCAATCAGCGTCAAGATGAGTGGGGGGGCTCTATCATTAACCGTGCCCGTTTACTTATCAATATAGTGAGTCAAATTCGCGCTGTATGTGCAAAAGACTTCATCGTGATGGTAAAACTGAATTCTGCCGATTTCCAAAAAAATGGTTTTTCTTTTGATGATGCGTGTGAAGTGGTTAACCGTTTAGAAGCGTTGGGTGTTGATATTATCGAATTGTCAGGCGGTAGCTACGAAGCGCCTGCCATGCAAGGGCAGACTCGAGATGATACGACGCTTGCGCGCGAAGCGTATTTTCTTGAATTTGCGCGGGTACTTGAAAGCAAAACGGATATTCCGTTAATGACGACAGGCGGCATTAAGCGTGCAGAAGTGGCCGAACGCGTTATCGAACAAGGCTGCGTACTGGTTGGTTTAGCAAGTGCTTTGGCAATAACGCCTGACTTAGCTAAAAAGTGGCAACAGGAATGGACTTATTCAGGAACGATCCCACACTGTAGCTGGAAAGATAAATCGTTAGCAAGCTTGGCGAATATGGCGATGGTAAGGCGACAACTTAGGCGTCTGGGCAATAACCTAACAACGTTGCGCAATCCATCTCCTCTGTGGAGCTTAATTTTAGATATGCTGCATCGCAAGAAAATGACAAAACGGGACGTGGGGTAACAACCTGGCGCTTATGAGGGGAAAGAAAACACAGCGTTAAACGCTGTGTTTCATCATTCTTTCTTTCTGGCGCTGCCAATCTTTGTCTTTGAGCGTATCGCGCTTGTCGTGAGCGTGCTTACCTTTCGCTAAGTGAATTTCAAGTTTCACCCAGCACTTTTTCCAGTACATGGAAGTGGCGACAATTGAGTAACCTTGACGGTCACGTGCCCCCATCAATCAAGTCAATCTCTCGCTTATTAAGCAGAAGCTTACGAGCGCGCTCTGGAGCCGCAACCACATGGGTAGATGCTTGGTTAAGCGGACTAATGCGACAGCCTACCAAATAGGCCTCGGCATTTTGAATAATGATGTAGGCGTCGGTAATGTTTACTTTACCAGAACGAATACTTTTTATTTCCCACCCTTGAAGCTCTAGTCCAGCTTCAAACTTATCTTCGAGAAAATAATCATGGCGCGCTTTTTTATTGAGCGCGATATTACCGGTGGTGTTTTTGTTGGCTTTATTCTTTTTCATAGTCGCTATTATACTGATAGTGTGAAGAAATGTCTTTATGTGCTACGCACAATTTCGTTTCTGCAAAGCGCTTTTTCTAATGAATCGTTAAATTCCATAATGAGGGCGAATATGAGAAAGCGAATAGAAGCGAGCTAATTTTTCTGTGATACAATGCTGTACAAGAGTTATTAGTTTAGTGGAATAAATGCCAAGTATTCATAGAAGTGCACTGGTTGCTCACAGTGCAGAAGCCATGTTTAACTTAGTTAACGATGTTGCGTCTTACCCCGAATTTTTACCCGGTTGTACTGATAGTAAAATTTTAGACTCTTCAGCACAAAGCATGAAGGCGTCTTTGTTGGTGGCAAAAGCTGGAATAAAGCAATGGTTCACAACACATAATGAATTAGTACCAGGGCAAAAAATTAATATGCAGCTGGTAGATGGTCCGTTTCGTTCTTTAACAGGCGGTTGGACATTTTCAGCCTTGTCGGAAGATGCGTGTAAAATTGAGCTTAATCTTGAGTTTGAGTTTACCAACAAACTTGCTGAAATGGCCTTTGGTAAAGTGTTTAATAGCCTAGCGAGTAGCATGGTTGCCGCATTCACTGAACGTGCAAGGAGTGTTTACGCATGAGTTCACCACTCATTAACGTTGAAGTTGCGTATGCCACGCCTACCAAGCAAGCGATTGTTGATATTGCAATTAAAGCAGGTGCAACGGTAGAAGAAGCCATTGCAGCCTCCAATATAGTTGAGCAATTTCCTGAAATCGATTTGACGGCCACGAAGGTAGGTATTTGGAGTCGCGTGGTTAAACTTCGCGACACGCTAATCGATGGTGATCGTATTGAAATTTACCGCCCACTTATCGCCGACCCTAAAGAGATAAGAAAACGTCGTGCTGAAAAGGCGAAAGAAGAGGGGCGTGCAGATAAGGTCACAGGGGGAAAGTTAAACCCGCTTAAAGCAAAGTCTTAGCTGATTACCAACTGTTTAAAACTAAAAAACGGCCGAAAGGCCGTTTTTTGTTGGTAGTAAGTTTGCTTTCTTATCCAAGTGCATAAGACTAATGGTGCTATCTACGTACCATTTGTGTTCATACTGTTTTTTCAGAAATGCTGCCCAGCTCCAAAAACGGAGACGCATCAATGTCTTCAGCGTCCATCATGCTGGCAATTCGCTGAACAGTTGCCACCATTTGGCTTTGTTCCCACTCTTTTAGCTGTGAGAAACGCTCAACAAAGTGCTCCTGTAGAGGACGCGGCGCATCGACGACGGCTTCCTTACCACGCTCAGTTAGAAATACACCCACTTTACGTTTGTCTTGAGTACTTCGTATACGCGTAGCAAGGTCTCTAGATTCTAAACGGTCAAGAATGTTGGTAACCGTTGCAGGGCTTAAATTAATGTTCTCTGCAATTTCTCGCACCATAATACCTGGGCGTTCTTCAATGTTTTGCATCACAAGCAGCTGAGGACCAGTAAGCCCGACATGCTTGCTTAGTTGCTTACTGCGTAGGTCTACGGCGCGAATAACACGTCGCAATGCCACTAATAGTTCTTCTTCTTTTCGCATCTTAATTCCAACAAATGCGTAGCGCGTAGCTACTTGAGCAAATGAATAAAGTGTTGATGTTTATGATAATGGTCTATCACATCATTTATCACTGATATCTTTGACCAACCCATAATATCATAATTTTGGCCGCCTTCACTGAGGTGCACTTCGGCGCGATAGTACGTGGCCTTTTCGTTTTCGTCTAGTGCTTGTGTTTCACTTGGACCAAATTCAGGCTGCTCTGTGGGTACAGGGTAAACGGCATAAACGAAATCCGGGTCATTCCCTAAGCTGACGGTAAGTATTAACGCTTCGTCTTCTTCACTTATTTCAACACTAAACTGTTGTGCCTTGAACTCTTCACCCACTTCAGATACCGCTGCTTTTACCACCTTGTTAATGTAACGTTTAACGGCTTTCTCATCTGGAAATGTAACGATGTTCTCAAGCCGTTCTTTCCAATTCTTGTCCGCGTCACTATGCTGTGGTGTACCCGCTAGCACTTGCAAACTCTCCCGTTTGTACGCCTCTACACGTAAGGCTTTCAACAACCCGGATATTGCAATAAGTAATACTATGGCGAAAGGTAATGCGGCAGCGATAGTCATGGTTTGAAGTGCACCAAGTCCTCCCGCATAAAGCAGAACAGAACTGACAACACCAACGCCAACCGCCCAATACACGCGCTGCCACAGCGGCGTATCATTCTTTCCGTGCGAACACAGCATGTCGACAACCATCGCGCCAGAATCACATGAGGTGACAAAGAATACAATGACCATCAGTACGGCGATAAAACTAAGTACTGAAGAGAATGGAAATTGCTCTAGGAAAACAAATAGCGCTACGGATGTGTCCTCATTAACCATGTTCGCAAGTACATCTTTGCCTTGTACTAGCACTTGATCAATGGCGCCGTTACCAAACACGGTCATCCAGAACAGAGTAAAAGCAGAAGGAATAAGCAAAACACCAAGCACAAATTCCCTTATGGTTCGACCATATGAGATACGCGCTATAAATAAACCAACAAAAGGCGCCCATGCTAGCCACCAGCCCCAATAAAAAATGGTCCAGCCACCAAGCCAATCTGTTTTCTCATACGCGAATAAATTAAAGGTGTTT
The DNA here is from genome assembly GCF_036870955.2 of Alteromonas gracilis. Classification (GTDB taxonomy): domain Bacteria; phylum Pseudomonadota; class Gammaproteobacteria; order Enterobacterales; family Alteromonadaceae; genus Alteromonas; species Alteromonas gracilis_A. The sequence goes on along the minus strand of NZ_CP145482.2, from coordinate 2,466,459 downwards.
CGAACAAGGTCAGATAAATATGCCCCTGTGTTTTGCATAAAGGCTTGCAAGAGGAAGACCGTGGGGCCCAATACCAACACAATCAACAGTAAGAGAATTGCCAAAATCATATTGGTTTCTGACAAACGTCGAATGCCTTTTTCAAGACCTGTTGTCACAGAAATCACAGCAAGACCTACAACGCCTGCCATGATGGCTATTTGCACCGCCGTGTTTGAAGGCAAGCCAAATAAATAGTTAAAGCCTGCATTAACTTGCGATGCGCCAAAGCCTAATGAAGTAGAAACGCCAAATACTGTCGAGGTAACTGCAAAGATGTCGACTATATGGCCTGGCCACCCATATATCTTATCGCCAATAAGCGGGTAGAGTGCTGAACGAAGTGTTAACGGTAAGTTTTGTCTATAAGCAAAATAGCCAAGAATTAATGCCACAACAGCATAAATAGCCCATGCATGTACTCCCCAATGAAAGAAGGTCGTTTTCATTGCTTCTCGAACAGCGTCAACACTTTCAGCCTGGGCAGTTGGGGGCGCTAAGAAATGCATTAATGGCTCGGCGACACCAAAAAACATGAGCCCAATACCCATTCCCGCCGCGAATAACATGCTTAGCCACGTAGCAAAGCCAAATTCCGGTGCTGCGTGATCGGGGCCCAACTTTATCTCGCCATATCGAGACACGCCTAAAAAGACAACGAATAATACAATCACGGCAACGGTAAGCACATAAAACCAGCTTCCGTTCGTCACAATGGCATTTTGGAGTTTTTGGAAGATAGCATTAGCTGCATCGGGTGCGCTCGCAGCGAACAAAAGCAAACACAATATTAGCGTTGATGACGTAATAAATACGGGTTTATTAAGCGGCGACGTACTTTGATTCTCATTCACGCAGAATATTTCCTTCCATTTTTCAAAACAGCTACTTCTACGTTGCAATATACCTTAAGGTGCAGTTTTATTAAATATCAGATGAAATTATTAGTGATGTTTGTTTAATGAATCGTGCTGCGTATTTTTTGTGTTTGTTGTCAAAGTAAATAATTAATATCCATTGTTATTTTATCTAATTTCGCCAATTAGTTTAATTATTAACCGTTAGAGTAGAAATTATTTTTCCTTGGTGTATCGTTATATATGATCCTTTCGATATGTATTTTGAGTAAATACTGTCCAAAGAATAAAAATCCAAACAAAGGAAACACACGAAATGCGAAAAACTCAGCTTAGCTGTGCAATTGTCGCTGCATTGGCGTCTTCTTCTCTTTTAGCACAGGAAAACGAAACCGCTGCAAAGTTTGAAAATATCGAGGTTACTGCAACAAAACGTGCAGAATCTATTCAAGATGTGCCTGTGGCCGTTACAGCGTTAAATGGCAAAGCGCTTGAAAATTTAGGTATTGATAACTTTCAAGACTATGTAGAATTCCTTCCTAACGTCGTGTTCCAAGGTACAGGCCCTGGACAAAACGAAATTTATATTCGCGGTGCTGCTACCACACAATCAAATATTATGCTGTCGTCAGTTCAAGCGCTACAGCCTTCGGTTGCGTTCTATCTTGATGAAATGCCCGTGTCTATGGTAAGTCGAAATTTAGACGTATATGCCACTGACGTGCAGCGTGTCGAGGTATTGCCTGGACCTCAAGGTACGTTATTTGGTGCAAGCTCTCAGGCTGGTACTATACGCTTAATTACCAATAAGCCAGATCACTTAAGTTTTGCCGCAGGTTTTGATACCAACATTGGCTTTACGAAAGACGGTGAAATGAGTAATGCGGTAGAAGCCTATTTCAATATGCCACTTACCGACAATCTTGCCGTTCGTGTTGCAGCGTATAACGACAAGCAAGGTGGCTGGATTGATAATGTGCGCAATGTGCCAGGCGAGGGTGGTTATATTGGAAGTGCCGTCGTAATAGACCGCATTTCGGGTGGGCCTCTTGCTGACCCTGTTGGCATGGACGCAAATCGCATCACCAACCCTAATATTACTTCAAACACCGAAGCGGCAGTTGTTTCACCGCAAAACGATGCATTGGTTGAAGAAGATTTTAACGATGCGACCTATTCAGGTGCGCGTTTCGGGCTCTCATACCTTATCAATGACGATTGGGAGTTGCTTGTTCAGCACACGCAGCAAACGCTTGATACCGAGGGTGTATTTGCATATGACCCAACGTTGGAAGGTGAAAGTTCAGCAATCCGATTCCAACAAGAGGAAAACAAAGACGAATTTGGCCTTACTACGTGGACGTTAGAAGGCCGATTAGAAAAACTCGATATTGTTTATACGGGTGGCTATTTAGATAGAGAGATTGACACACTTGCCGATTACACCTAGCTACACGAACGGTGGCTTGTTCTCAGCATACTACGTGTGTAATCACTACGACACGCCTGAAAATACAGCAGACGAACGTTGCTTAGACCCTACCAAGTTCTACAGCGAAGATACCTCTACCACGCGTAATACACACGAGATTCGTTTTAATACAACCATGGATACGCCTTGGCGCGTAACAGCAGGCTTGTTCTATGATGAACAAGAAATAGCCACAGTGGGGCAGTTCAAAATTGCCAATACCGAAATGACGACATTTGGCTTTGACAATTTGCAGCGCACACTAGTGGGCAATGAAGGTATAAACAGTAACGGTGGGCCGTTCCCTTCAGAAGTTAGCTTTATCAATGACATAACGCACACAATCGAACAAATTGCCGTATTTGGTCAGTTCGAATACGACATCACCGACCGACTGACGGCCAGTATAGGCGCACGTTGGTACGAAATTGATGATATTTACGTTGGCTCTACTTCGACCGTAGACGTAACTCGTCGAATTCGCGCTTTTGGTACTCTAGACCCTGACGAACTTGCCGCTGTGGGCCTAGACCCTGATGCTGTTGCTGCGGCAATTCAAAGTGGTCAGCTTGAAGTTGACTTGCTTGACGATAATGGCGTTCTTACTGTAGACGATACCATCTTTAAGTTCTCCATCGATTGGAAAGCAACAGATGATGTATTATTGTTTGCCAACTATTCAGAGGGCTTCCGTCCACCTGTTACAAACCGCGTTGGTGGTGGCTTAGCAACAAATCAGTCGGGTAAGTTTGAAAACTTCCGTATTCCTGTTTATTCCACCACTGATACCTTAGACAACTATGAGCTTGGTCTTAAGGGCGATTTCTTCGATGGACAGGTTCGCGTGAATGCCACGGCGTATTATTCCGAAATTGAAGATCTTCAAACGTCTCGTTTTGACCCAACAAATATTTCTTTCTTGGTGTTCACCGATAACGTTGGCGACGCTGAAATTAAAGGTATTGATGCGGATATGACGTGGTTAGCCACCGACGATTTGGTGATCAATGCAGCGTTTAGTATTTTGGATACAGAATTAACTCGAATTAATTCTGAGCTAGAAGGTATTGCTGCAGGTGTAGGCTCCGAACTACCTTATTCTGCTGAGTTTTCTGGCAACATTAATGCGCGTTATTTCTTCGAAATGGAAGGTGACAAACGCGGATATGTTAATGGCTCTGTTAGTTATACCTATGATCGCTTGGCTGGAATGGTCATGGACGCCTTTGTAATGGAAGACGCTACACAGCTGATTTATGGCACAGGGTCTGGATTGAAGATTCAACAAGAAGCTGCAGTTTACGAGGGGGTAACCTACGCCGCTTCAAACGGTGATACCTTCCGGGGTGGCCGCTATGTCCAAGAGTCTTATGTGTTGGCAAATCTTGCCATTGGTGTTACTAACGATGTGTGGAAAGCCGAGCTGTATATTGATAACGTGTTTGACGAACGCGCCATTCTCAATATTGATACGCAGCAGTTTACGCCGAAAGTCGTTACTAATAGACCACGAACCATAGGGTTCAGATTCTCGTACGACTACTATTAAAAGCAGCGCATGGCGGCGTTTTATAACGCCGTTAAATCGTTATCTAATAATAAACGGCGAACTCTTTGAGTTTGCCGTTTATTATTTTCACGTGTAGCAATTAGTTAAGACGTCAATGAACCAACAAGAACAACAACAGCTTCAAAAAGCCAAAACACTGCTCATGCAGTCTCAACATCAAGCCGCTATTAGTCTGTGTAACGACATTATCAACATCGAGCCTGGGCATAAAATGGTTAACGATACGGTTCGGGAAGCCATGTATCTAAGGTCTGTCGCTCACAGGCTAATGGGAAAAATTCAAGAGGCAATTATATCGCTTAATCAACTCATTGAACGTTTCCCAGACTATGGTCGCGCGTTTCAGGAGTTGGGGTATTGCTATGCTAACTCTGATAAGAAAAAATCTGCTCATGGGTTTTATCAAGCAACCCGCTTTAACCCTGCATTATTGAGCGCATGGCAGCAACTTGAGCGTATTTACATCGCAGACAATCAAGAACAAGCCTTGCTGCTGTGTCAGCAACAAATCGACTTTTTAAAAGCGCTACCTAAGCCTATTCTAGGAGCCACTGACCTTATGCATGAAGGGCAACTTCACAAAGCCGAGCAAGTGTGTAGGGCGTTCCTTAAAGACAATAAGCATCATCCAGAAGGCATGATGTTGCTTGCAGAAATTGGTGTACAGCTTAAGGTGTATGGCGATGCTGAGTTTTTGCTAGAAAGTTGTGTAGCGCTCTATCCAGATAATGACCGTGCCGCGGCTGCTTATCAAAGCTTGTTAGCTAAGTTGGGCAAGTTTCCTCGCGCTGTTGAGGTTGCACGCCATCGTTTAGCACAAAGCCCTGACAGTTTCACGGTCAAAGTGGGTCTAGCACATGCTTTAGTAGGCGTGGGTGAGATTGACGATGCTATTACTATTTACAATGCGCTTCTTGAAGAAAATCAAGATAGGCCTGCAATATGGGTGGCGTTAGGCCATGCATTCAAAGCAAAAGGTAACTTAGAGAGCGCTGTTAACGCTTACCAGCAGGCTATTGCCTTTGCCAAAGACTTTGGCGACGCCTATTGGAGTCTGGCTAATACCAAAACCTACCGTTTTGATGAGAGTATGCTTACTGAAATGCAGCGCTATGTAAGTAATGAGGCTACCAAGCTAGATGATGTTATTCACTTGTGCTTTGCGCTAGGTAAGGGCTTTGAAGATGCGGGCGATGCGAAAACATCTTTTGATTACTACGAAAAAGGTAATGGGCTTAAAAAGCGTACATTGAACTTTGACATCTCTCGCACAGAAGCTGCACTTGCCGCACAGCAAAAAGCATTTACCCCAAAGAGTTTTGACGCCTCGAAGGGGTGCCAAGCCCCTGATCCTATCTTTATTGTTGGCTTGCCACGTGCTGGGTCGACCTTACTTGAGCAGATATTAGCGTCACATTCTCTTGTCGACGGTACTATGGAACTGCACGATATTTTAGGTATTGCGTCGTCGTTAAGCCATGGGCAAACCGCCTATCCATTTAATGTTAATGAACTAGATGATGATGCACTTAAAAGCCTAGGCGAGCGCTATTTGGCGCAGACTCAGGCGTATCGACGCGGTGCGCCGTTTTTTATTGATAAAATGCCCAATAATTTCATCCATATTGGATTGATTAAAAAGATATTACCGCGAGCAAAAATTATTGACGCTAGGCGTGCCCCCATGGACTGTTGCTTTAGTGGCTTCAAGCAATTGTTTGGTGAAGGGCAGGAGTTTAGCTACGGGCTGTCAGATATTGGTCGTTACTACAACGCCTACTGCGTCTTGATGAGTCATTGGTATGATGTACTTGAGGGTGACATTTTAACGGTTCAACATGAGGATGTGCTTGAAGATCTGGAAGGGCAAGTAAGACGAATGTTGACGTTTTGTGGACTAGAATTTGAACCACAGTGTCTCGATTTTTATAAAACAAAACGCGTTATTAAAACGCCCAGTTCAGAACAGGTACGACAGCCAATATACAAGTCGGGCATGGCTCAATGGAAACCCTATGAACGTTTCCTTACATCATTAATAGAAACAGTGTCCTAATGTCACTTACTTGTCGTTGTCATCAAAAAAAGCGTTGCCTGGCTGCACGATGATCTTAGAAGCAGTGTCATATTTACTCAAAGGAAAAGCATCTCTTGTGAGAGGGTGGCTAGACAATAAATAGTCGTAGTCGCCCGATAGATGGTGTAGACGGAGCCGCTCTTCTAACAATAATGCGAGGGCACTGTTTTCTTTTTTGACGTAAAAGTAATAAGACTGGGGGTAGATAAGTAGCACAGACGTACTGAACGTCAACTCGCTATACTTTGCTTCAAAGGCTTCCATTTCACCGTAGCCTTCAAAAATGCTAAGTGCGATGGCATCACAGCGTTCTCTCGAAACCATCTCTAGCATAGATTCAAAATGTACTGCGCGATAAACAAGAAACCCTGAGTATTCTAAAATGTCTGCATCTGGCCAGTTGTGGCCCTGACATAGCCTTACTTGCTTAAATTCGTCTATAGATGTAATGGCGTTGAAATAGGGCTCATAGTCTTTGCGAATAATACTGCCTCGTATACCTAGCGCGCCTCTAAAAATCGGAAAGTCTATGCGTAGCATGGTTTCGTCACGCTCTGAGCTCTCTGCTGTCCAGATAACGTCATAGTAAGCTTTTGTCGCTAACAGCCCAATAGAACGGTTTTGCGTTTGATGCGGTCGACTTGCTATTACATATTTATCGCCAACAATCTGTGTAAGTAGCTCGTGAAAAAATGCGTGTGTTCTGTCGTTTGATTTGTCTGGGCCTGGAGTAAATAGCGTTGCTGCTGAACCTATTGGGCTCAGTGAAAAACAGAAAATGAAAAGGGTTGCTACAAGCTGAATGCTTCGAACGAACTTCATATATCGCAACCTTGCTTTATACGATAATCTTTAACTATAGAATAGCATAACCTCAACCTTGTCAAAGAAAAGGCCACTGTTGCTGATAACAATAGCGATTCTACATGCTGGTGCGTTATACTAGTAAAAGTACAACCAACCTTAACTCATATCAGTAATTTTGTTTTTCTCTGTTGATTCTCTGCGCGCCCCTAATGCAAAAGCACTCGCAATGTGCTTGGTTTGTTGTACGTTATTTTCTACTTCGCCATTTACATACGCTCAAGCGTTCGACACCTTGTGTGATAAAACCCCCAGTTCATGCCTTGCGTTGTTAAATACTGCACAAAGTAAACACGATGTCGGTAGTGAATCTTGGTGGGAACTAGAAGCAACGCGATTAACGTGGTTGTTCGAGTTTCATCAGGAAGATGAGTTGTATGCGGCATTACGACCGTGGATTAATAGTACCGATGTTCCATCCTCTTATGAGCCTCTTATTTCAAAACTGCTTGGTAAATGGTTAGTAATCCGCGGTAGAAATGATGAAGCGGCACAATCATTCGAATTGGCGCTTGAGGGGTACTCCAAGCAATACGAGGCTAAACCAGCGCAACAGACAGCATTAGAAGTCCTAAATTTACTGGTTGCCTTGAACAGATTAGCCCAAGCGGAAGCATTCGTCGCAGGGCTTGTTGAGTATGAATACAGTGATCCAGCGTTCTATCGCGAAGTTTTTGCTGAGCTAGGCCATATAGCCTATCGCACCGATAATTACGAAAAGCATGTTGAATATCGACTGTCTTCACTTGAGTGGGCAAAGCAGCTTGATGATAAGCAGCAAATTGGTGTTGCGTTCAATAATTATGGCGTCGCACTGCGAAACATCGGAAAGATTGCCCAGGCAAAAGAGGCTTTCATACAAGGTTTGTCGTTAGCAATCTCTTCTTCTGACGCTGTTCGAATAAGTATTTTGCATTTACGTCTTGCTGAAATATCTCACATGCAAAATGACATTGCTGGCGCTAGGGAATGGCTAAGCAAAGCCGATCTTAACCACTTACCTGCCAGTGAATTTAAGCGATTACGCGAGCTTTCAACTCGTGTAAATGCGACATCAATGACACAGGAATCAAATTAGTACTTACGACGTTTTAGCCCTGTTTCCGCCAAAATTTTTGCAGATATTTCTTCAATAGAATATTTAGTGCTATTTAGGAAGGGTATTTTTTCTTTGCGATACAAATTCTCTACTTCTCTTAACTCCATCCTACATTGCGGTAGCGACGCGTATTTACTATTTGCACGGCGCTCTGAACGTATTTGATGTAGCCTATCTGCTGCGATAGTAAGACCGAATAACTTGGGCTTAAAGCGACGCAATGCAGGCGGGAGTTTAAGCATGTCTCCCATATCTTCTTCTGTAAACGGATAGTTTGCCGCTTTTATGCCATATTGAAGCGCAAGATAAAGACTCGTTGGCGTTTTACCCGAGCGTGAGACTCCGGTTAGAATAATGTCGGCTTCATCATAGTCTTTAAGGTTTGAGCCATCATCGTTTGCCAGCGCATAGTTTACCGCCTCAATACGGATGTCATACGTTGTTTCATGAATACTATGCGTTCGATGCTTTTCTGGTTTTGAAGGCACACCCAGAACTTTTTCTAGTGGCGCCACAAACTGGTCGAGGAAGTTATAATTGATACCCACTGATTTTGCGATAATTTTGCGAATATCTACATTCACAATTGTATAAAAAACGAGCGGCCTTTCTCCGGTGTCTTGAAAACTTTCAGAAATTTGTTCAAGAACTCTGTGCGCTTGTTCCTCAGTTTCAACAAAGGGAATGGTATTGTGATTGAATGAAACGGGGAATAATGAAAGCAGGGCGTGGCCAAAGACCTCTGCAGTTATGGCTGTACCATCTGAAATATAAAAAGCTGTACGCACAACATATCCTTAACATTGTTGTAATTTTATTACAAAAGTAATAAAGAGTTTACTTTCTGAATTTCCCCATTCTAAGATGATTTCGTCGAAAAGCTACATGGTTCTTGTGATTGGCAGTATTTAGCTATACTTAGCTGTCAAACGTAATGGACAATCCGAACGTGGTTATTTACCACTGGTCGACAAAAATTGATGTGTTTCGCGCTAAAAAAGACAAAACGCGAGACATACCTCATACCCTACACATAAAAAAAGCTGGAGGCTTGGGCTGTGCAAGAATACGTACTTTGGTATCAAGAACTGGGCATGCATGATGTGGGTCGCGTTGGCGGCAAAAATGCATCATTAGGCGAGATGATTTCAAACCTGGCTAACGCCGGTGTGCAGGTGCCAGGTGGCTTTGCAACCACCGCCGAAGCATTTAACGAGTTTCTAGAACAAAGCGGCCTAGAAGCAAAGATTCACGATGTGCTAGACGCACTGGACGTTGACGACGTCAATGCCTTAGCAGAAGCGGGAAAGAATATCCGCCAGTGGATCATCGATACGCCATTCCAAGCGAATCTAGAAGAAGCCATTAAAGAGGCTTTTGTTACTCTGCAAGGGGATGCTGGCGATGAAGCATCATTCGCTGTTCGCTCTTCAGCTACGGCCGAAGACATGCCGGATGCATCTTTTGCTTAGTCAACAAGAAACATTCCTTAATGTAAAAGGCTATGACGCTGTCCTAGTGGCAATAAAGCACGTGTTTGCTTCACTCTTTAACGACCGCGCAATTTCTTACCGTGTTCACCAAGGCTACGACCACAAGGGTGTAGCTTTGTCTGCTTAGTATACAACGCATGGTCAGAAGTGACATTGCATCATCGGGTGTAATGTTTACCATCGACACTGAATCAGGTTTTGAAGATGTCGTCTTTATCACCAGCTCATATGGATTAGGTGAAATGGTAGTACAGGGTGCGGTAAACCCTGATGAATTCTACGTTCACAAACCGACCCTAGACAAAGGTTTGCCAGCGATTGTTCGTCGTAATTTGGGCAGTAAGCTGACTAAGATGATTTACTCTGATGATGAGTCGCACGGAAAGCAAGTGTCTATTGTCGATATCGATGTCGCCGACAGCAAAACGTTTTCTCTAACCGACGAAGAAGTGATGGAGCTGGCAAAGCAGGCTCAAATCATTGAAAGCCACTATAAGCGTCCTATGGACATTGAGTGGGCAAAAGATGGTGTCGACGGAAAGCTTTACATTGTTCAAGCGCGTCCAGAGACTGTGCGCAGCCGCGAAGACTCGCAAAGTATTGAGCGTTTTCAGCTAAAAGGCCAGAGCAACATTGTTGTGGAAGGTCGCGCTATTGGTCATAAAATTGGTGCGGGCGTTGCCAAGGTATTAGGCTCCATTGAAGAGATGGACAAAATTCAAGCTGGCGATGTACTTGTCACTGATATGACGGACCCTGATTGGGAGCCAATCATGAAAAAGGCGTCAGCGATTGTGACTAATCGCGGCGGCCGTACTTGCCACGCGGCAATTATTGCACGCGAGCTTGGTATCCCAGCCGTTGTGGGTTGTGGAAATGCCACTGATAGCATTACTACAGGCGACAAGATTACCGTGTCTTGTGCTGAAGGTGACACTGGTTATATCTATGGTGATGAGCTTGATTTTGATGTTGTGACGTCACGCATCGACTCTATGCCAGACCTACCGCTAAAAGTCATGATGAACGTCGGTAACCCAGACCGTGCATTTGATTTCGCGAGATTACCAAATGCGGGCGTTGGTTTAGCGCGCTTAGAATTTATCATTAACCGAATGATTGGGGTGCATCCAAAAGCCTTACTGAATTTCGACAGTCAGCCAGAAGAGTTGAAAGAAGAAATCACAGATATGATTGCGGGTTATGCGTCTCCAACGGAGTTTTACATTGAAAAACTCGTCGAGGGAATTTCGACTATCGGTGCTGCGTTTTCACCAGAGAAAGTCATCGTTCGCATGTCAGACTTTAAGTCCAACGAGTACTTTAACTTAGTTGGCGGCTATCAATACGAGCCTGACGAAGAAAACCCAATGCTAGGTTTCCGTGGTGCAAGCCGTTACATTTCGGAAGACTTCCGTGATTGTTTTGCTCTAGAGTGTGAAGCAATTAAACGCGTTCGCAATAAAATGGGTCTTACAAATGTAGAGATTATGATCCCGTTTGTGCGTACTCTTGAAGAAGGTCGCAGAGTCATTGAATTGCTTGAAGAGCAGGGACTGAAAAAGGGTGAGAATGGACTACGCATAATCATGATGTGTGAGCTCCCTTCAAATGCGCTGCTTGCGGATCAATTTCTCGACATTTTTGACGGTTTCTCGATTGGTTCAAATGACTTAACGCAATTAACCCTGGGTCTAGACCGCGATAGTGGCCTTATTGCTCATTTGTTTGATGAACGTGATGCAGCAGTAAAAGCCTTGCTATCAATGGCAATTCAAGCTGCTAAGAAGCGTGGCAAATATGTTGGCATCTGCGGTCAAGGTCCTTCAGACCATGAAGACTTTGCAGCGTGGTTAGTGGCAGAGGGGATAGATTCAGTGTCTTTAAACCCTGATACCGTAGTGGAAACATGGCTATATCTGGCGGAAAAGCACGGATAACAACAGCGCTATCAAGATAGTTGTTCATTAAAAAAGAGGCCAGGGTGGCCTCTTTTTTGTTTGAGCGTTTATAACCTAGCCATAATGTTAAAGAGATAAACGTTTATATCACGCCATCTACCGACATTATTGATAAAAAACATAGTGATTATCGATTTTGCTCAATGACTTTTTGTTGTTATCGGTGTAATATTTCAGGGTGGGTTACACATTTTGATCATTGAATTTTTAACTAGCGTGGTTGACTTATTATGGCGTACAACGATAGCACTGTTTCAGTAAAAAATAGCGAAGAACATAACATGCAGCAGCCTTCTGTAGCGGAGCAGTTGGCGGATGCACAAAAAGAAATTCTTGACCTAAAAATGAAAATCATGTGGATGGAACGCAATTACGAATAACGTATTTGTCACTCTCTAAATCTTTCTCTTTTTGTAATTTCTTGTCATTAAATTGAAAGTTAACATTGTGACTTACATTACGACTTACATGATAAGTGCTAATGTGAATAACCTATTGGCACGTTAGTCATCACAAAAAAGGAGGCTTATTGCCTCCTTTTTTATTTTTGCTTTAAGATGAATGCGAATTACGCTTTCAACTGGTTGCCAATGGGTAACTGCCTGATGCGTTTGCCACAGGCAGCAAAAATAGCATTGCACAATGCTGGAGCGTAGACAGGGGGGCAGGTTCGCCTACGCCAGCGGGTGGGGCATCGCTCTCAACGACCTTAACCTCAACGTCTAATGGTGAATCGCTCATTCTTGGTACACGATAGTTGTGGAAGTTACTTTGTTGAACTCGGCCTTTATCAAAAGTAATGCCATCACTGATAGCCGTTGTTGTTACTATTATAGGCTTCGTATGATTATTATAAGTATGGGGATGTTAACGTAACACGAGAGTTATGTTTTCGCATTGACTTAAGACTAGTAGCAAGAGTTCTGCGACAAGCGAGAAGAGGGAAGGGAAAGACTCTACAATACAAGAGCCTTTCATTGTTGTAGAAGGTTTACTATCGAAGTTTTCTTAACAACAAGAAACGGTCAATCTTACGCGCACCGGTCGTCATTGTTTTTTGGCTGTACTTAAGCCAGCCTCTGGCACGAGGCCAATCATAACTCAGCATCACCAATCCGCCGACGACTAGCAGTATTGAGCCCGGCAACAGTGTTAATATAATGCCGCTGAGTAACATTATTGCGCCAAATGTAAGTCGTAATGTTCGCATAAATGGTGTTCTCCCAATTGTTCATTACACACGCAACCAGTCTTAACATAATGGAAGATATCTGCAAATTTGCCAACTATTAAAATGTAACGATTTGTCTTTCGCTACTCACTAGGCTGACGATGGTAAGTAATCAATGTAATGCTGATTGGTCAATAAATAGTCGCTTGCGCCGAGTTTGAAGCTCTTGTGTGGTTTTACTCTAGATCACCGCAAAGAAATAAAGTACAAAGAAGCTTATCTATAAGCGAGTGCATCATCGTATTGTTTACCGCAATACACAGAGTGCGCGAGTAACGAAGAACAATAAAGAGAATACTTATGGCAGAACCTCAAAATCAGCAACTTAGTGAAGAACAGCGCGCAGAGTGGGTAAGAGAGCAGTTTCAACGTGCTAACAAACACCTTGCAGAGAATGGTGTTTTATTTGATAGCGTTGTAGCGTCAGAAAGTCGCTACCTTGTACCTTATGTTGCGGTGTGGAAAATCAAAGCACAAGACAATAAACGTTTTTGGGTCATGAGTGGCGATCTTCCAGCTGACTTTACGCCTGAGGGCAATGCACCAAACGCTCGCGAAGCTATGAAATATTTTTCTATGATGTGGCAGATGAAAGCGGCAAACTTGCGAGCGAGTTCTCCTACGGACAAAGCAGCCAATGAATTGGCCACGCTTTTAGAGACTCGTGCAGAAGGGCTTTATAAAATACAGAGTTATGATGAGCTATGGGCTGCTCAAGAACAGGTGTAATGCCAGTTAGTGTAACTGTGTTACATCGGGTAACGGAAACCGCTCTGCAGAGCATTTAAGGCGCTGGCGTGGTACGCCAGCATCCATAAACACCTGTCCATCTGGGATAAAACCTATCGAGCGATGGTAGGATACACTTTCAAGGTTACAAATGACCTTGACGGTTGGAACGTCGTTTTGTTTAGCAGCACTCAACAATGCTGCAAACAAAGCGCGATATACTGGCAGGGTTCGGTGGCTTCGCTTTACCGCTATTCGTCCTAGCTCCCCACGCTTGGTCAAACGTCCAGTGGCTATTGCTTCATCATTGTCATTCAGAATCAATATATGGCAGGCTGAGTCGTCCTGTTCATCAAACTCACTAGCTTCTGGTACCCGCCACTCTAATACGAATACATGTTCCCTTAGTGCTTTTAGTCGATGTTTGTCCTTTTCCCAGTCGACACTGATGACTGTGAGCCCCATTGTTTATATCTATGCCTCATACCATTCCCAATAGCCATTATTGATGAGTGTAGTCAAGGTTTCTAAAAATGTAAAAGAGGGGGCATCTTGGCATGATGTAGCATTGAGCACGTCGCCGCTTGCAAGCGCTTCAATCCATTCTCTATCGCTGTTGGCGAATTCAAACTGCGATCCATTAACAAATAGGGCTCTTGGTAAACCCTGCTTACCATAACTCACTAATGCACGGACACCCGCAGCAGGGGCAAAACTAATCCCAGCTGCAAATTCATTGGCAATTTGCTCGAGAGACACGTCGGTATCAAGAGGATATTCCGGTATTCCTTGTTCGCTCATTGCTTCAAGTAAACTTCGAGTAAACCCTTCGCTATTGATTGCTTCAATAAGTTGTTGCTTGAGTGATGCAACATCGTTAGGGGTTACGGTATAAGCAGCATTTTGTAGTGTACGCTGAGGGTCTGTATATCTGAAATTATGCTCGCCTTTATCTAACATCATCGCAAGGCTTTCAGCAAGCTGCAGGTTGTCTGGTGCGCGATAGCCAACCGAGTAGGTCAAGCTATCTTCTACTGTTTCACCATCGTGCGGCCAACCTGGAGGAACATAAACCACATCGCCAGGTTCAACAACTACATCAATAACAGCGTCAAATCCCTCTATTTGACGTAGTTTAGGATGTGGGAATGTTTCTTTGTATTCTCCGGGCATACCCACACGCCAGCGTCGTTTTCCTTTTCCTTGGACGAGAAAAACATCGTATTGATCAATGTGAGCGCCAACGCCTGCGCCCTCTGTGGCAAAACTCACCATTAAATCGTCAAGTCGCCAGTTTGGAATAAAAGAAAACGGGGCGAGTATAGGCGAAACATCCTGGATGTACTTGTCAACGCCTTGAACCAGCAAGGTCCATTTACCTTTACATAGCCTATCAAAGTCTTCTATTGGCCCTTGTTCCACATGCCAATTTCCGTTGATATTGTTAATGATCCGGGCGTCGACTTCAGCTTCTTGTGCTAAACCTAGCAAGGTCGTTTTCATCAATAGGATCAACAAATGTAGGGAAAAAACGTTTAAGCACAACGGGCTTTTGTTGCCAATATTCTCGAAGAAAAAGATCTATGTCGAAGTGCTCAAGATAGTAGTTAGTCATGTAGTCTCAAAGGTGCGAATAATTAAAGCGCTTATTATCAGTGATAGGGACTATATTTTCCAGTTAACTGCTTGAAGGCTTGGTATTGCATGTCTCCATGTGTAACGTTACAACCAATGAGACTATTTGTAATAGGCTTTTGTAGACGGCAATAAACGCGAAAGCGTCCAATTTTTGTATCTAGCTCACAAGGCATAAATGCCTCAGGCTGTGCACAGCTCAATACTCCAAACGCTTGTTCATCTAACGCAGTTGTAAAAGGTTGTGTGTAGTGCTCTATCATGGCGGCCAAATTAACGGTGCTACCCCATATGTCTATTTGCTTTTCGGTACAGAGCGAGTTACTAACAATAACATCACCAAAAGCAATACCAACTCGCATCCCTAACTGCAGCGGGCCTAGAATCGCATGTTGATTACTTATACAGTGAATCGCATCGGCGTAGAACAATGCGTTTTGAACATTTGCGTAGTCAGGGGCTGCCAACCCGCATGTATTTGTTTTAGGCTGATGACAAATTGCAATGTGTTGGTCACCGTTTGTTTTTATAATACGAGCGCCACACTCATGGGCTGATTTTTCGAAATAGGCAGTAAGCTGAGTCATGGTCACAAAGGCACAGTAATCACCATAAAGCCGACTCAGTGTTTGGAAACCAGATAAATCAGCAAAAATAACCGCGCAGTAAGGTAATAGCTCACGCCGATAATCACTGTGCTGCAAGGGCTTTCTTGGACGAGTAATAGTAGAGGAAAGTACTCGTTGCCTTAAGCCCTCATTGTTATTGCTCAACGCGTCACGGAGCGTTGTATTGCAGTATTCCTTTACCATGGTGCATATCCTTTGCAGATGACGTTGTAATAGCTATAAAAAAACGCGGTTCAATGACCGCATTTTTAGTGTATTAAACCAAATGAGGTTTTATAACTGATCAACAAGCCTAATTGCATCACCAATGTAAGTTGCTGGTGAAAGTGCTTTTAGCTCAGTCTTAGCTGCGTCAGGCATGTCTAAATTATCAATAAATTCGGCAATAACTTGTGCATTTACCTTTTTACCACGCGTTAACTCTTTCAGTTTTTCGTATGGTTTTTCAATACCGTAACGGCGCATGACTGTTTGAATGGGTTCTGCAAGCAACTCCCAGTTATTATCTAACTCGTCTAGAAGGCTCTTTTCATTTACTTCAAGCTTGCTAATTCCTTTTAGTGTTGCTTGATAAGCAATGACCGCATAGCCAACACCTACGCCCAAATTACGCAAAACGGTTGAGTCTGTAAGGTCACGCTGCCAGCGTGAAATAGGTAGCTTAGCCGCAAGGTGGTCAAAAATCGCATTGGCAAGGCCAAGGTTGCCTTCTGAGTTTTCAAAGTCAATTGGATTCACTTTGTGAGGCATAGTTGAAGAGCCAATTTCACCTAAGCAACAGTTTTTTGCTTGAAGTGACCTAGTGCAATATAGCCCCACACATCGCGGTCAAAATCGATAAGAATAGTGTTGAAGCGAGCAATTGCATCGAACATTTCAGCGATATAGTCATGCGGTTCAATTTGTGTTGTGAACGGATTCCACGTCAGACCAAGAGATGTAACAAAATTTTGTGAAACGCCATGCCAATCTACTTCTTTATACGCAGATAGGTGTGCGTTGTAGTTACCAACAGCACCGTTTATTTTACCGAGTAACTCGACGCCAGCAATTTGGCTGCGCTGGCGCTTAAGGCGAATAGCGACGTTAGCCATTTCCTTGCCCATCGTGGTCGGTGAAGCAGGTTGACCGTGAGTACGCGCCATCATTGGCACGTTTTGATAGCGCTTAGCAAGTTCGATAAGCGCTTCAATTAGCTTATCGCAGTAAGGAAGAATAACGGTCTCGCGCGCTTCACGCAGCATTAAACCGTGAGATAGATTGTTGATGTCTTCAGAGGTACATGCAAAGTGGATGAACTCGTTAACTGCAGACAACTCACTGTTATCGGCTACTTTCTCTTTAAGAAAGTACTCGACTGCTTTGACATCGTGATTAGTTGTGCGCTCTATTTCTTTGATGCGCATGGCATCGTCAACGCTGAAATTACTTACAATGCTATCTAATAGGGCATTAGATGTATCTGAAAAGGCAGGAACTTCTTCAATTTGTGGGTTAGTAGAAAGCATTTGCAACCAACGTACTTCTACTTCTACACGGTATTTTAGTAAGCCGTATTCGCTGAAAATACTGCGTAATTCTACGCTCTTGCCAGCATATCGACCGTCGACAGGGGAAATTGCAGTTAACTGACTCAGTTCCACCTTAAAGCTCCTCACTAGTTTATTAATCGTAGTGCCTTAACAGCACTGTTTAGAATGTGTTTGCGTTTAAATAATATGTTTCTTCTTTTTCCACCCATCTGTCGCCACATAACCGCTGCACGCACGCCCGCTAAGAGTATAGCGCGCACTTTATGTTGTGTTGCAGGTTGACTTAGGTAGTCTGGGTTGCCTGCTACCTGAATACGAGGGGCGAGGGGGCTGATAATGTCGCTGTAAATACTGGCCAGCGAGGATATTATTTGGGGGTTTTGGAAATCAATATGAGCGAGCTGCCGTTGTACATGTGAAATGCGTTCAGCGAGCTCTTGCATGGCTTTGGGTTTGCTAGCAAGTTTGCGCTCTAAACCCAATATACTGGCAACGTATCGCGTGAGTTCCGAGTCTTTGGTAGCCTGCTTATCGGAAAGTTGCGAAGCAAGGGTTGTATACCCTAGCTTTAGATTGCCCAATTTTCCAAAAACTTGCTGTGGTGTTTCTGGATCAGTGACTAAGATACTCGATAAACTTGCTTCAACGGCTTCGTTGTCCGATGTACCTCGACGCGCGAGCTGCTGAACAAGGGCAGCAGCTTGGCACACGCCAGCGAGCGCTAAATTGCTTTCAATATCTGAATCTAACATCAACGGATATAGCTCTCTATAATACCACCACCTAGACACACCTCATCGGCATAAAACACAGCAGACTGACCAGGTGTTACTGCTTTTTGAGGTTCGTCAAAGACAACTTCAATAGTGTCAGTACTGGTTGGCGTAATTGTACAAGGAATGTCAGCCTGGCGATAACGCGTTTTCACTACCGCGCGCATAGGCTCGGATAGGGTTTTTCTGTCTACCCAATGTAATTGTTTTGCAATTAAACCTTTTGAATATAGGCGAGGGTGGTCGGCGCCTTGACCGACGATAAGAACATTGCGCGCTACATCTTTATCTACTACGTACCAAGGATCATCACCATATTTAGCGAGGCCACCAATGTGTAATCCTTTGCGCTGGCCTAACGTGTGATACATCAATCCTTCGTGCTGGCCTATTTCCTCACCTTCAGCTGTTTCGATGATGCCAGGCTGAGCAGGAAGGTAGCGGGCTAGGAAGTCTTTAAACTTGCGTTCGCCGATAAAACAGATACCTGTTGAGTCTTTCTTATCATGCGTGATAAGACCTTGCTCTTCAGCAATTTTGCGCACTAGCGGCTTCTCAATATCTCCGACAGGGAAAAGCGTTTTTGCAACATGCTCTTCGCCAAGCGTATATAAGAAATAGCTCTGGTCTTTGTTATTGTCTAAACCGCGCAGCATTTGCCACTTGCCATCAACTTCGCGCCTACGCACGTAATGGCCAGTTGCAATATAGTCTGCGCCTAAATCTTCAGCAGCAAACTCTAGAAATGCTTTAAATTTGATTTCTTTATTGCACATAATATCTGGGTTAGGGGTGCGACCCGCTTTGTACTCTTCTAAAAAGTACTCAAATACGTTGTCCCAGTATTCTGCAGCAAAATTGATAGTGTGAAGTTCAATACCAAGCTTATCCGCGACGGCTTGAGCGTCTTTTAAATCTTCAGCAGCAGCACAGTATTCATCATTGTCGTCCTCTTCCCAATTTTTCATGAAAAGCCCTTCAACCTGATAACCCTGCTGTTGTAACAGGTAAGCTGAAACAGACGAATCGACGCCGCCGGACATACCGACGATTACTTTTTTGCTTGCGTTGGAATCGATATCACTCACTACGTATTGCACACTCATTTATTTAAAAGGAACTGAAAAGTAAGGGTCAAAATTACATTTTCAAGTCACTCCACGCGCGATTCGCTCACCGGAACGATAGCGGAAGGAGTGTTTTTCAGGAGGACCCTTTTTTGAGGACGCGCATTTTAACAGATTATGCTGGTTAATTCACATGTTATCTCAACTCTTAAATAGAAATGTATTTACCATTTTCTATACCGTCAATGGTCCAGTTACCTACGCGATAACGAATAAGGCGTAGAGTGGGGTATCCAACATGTGCAGTCATTCTGCGTACTTGCCTGTTTCTGCCCTCACTTATGGTTATTGAAAGCCAACTAGTCGGTATTGACTGTCTAAATCGAACAGGAGGATTTCTTTCCCAAACATCAGGTGTTTCCATACGTTTAACTTTGGCTGGCCGGGTCATCCCATCTTTTAGTTCAACGCCTTTTGTGAGAGAGGCTATGGCCGCATCATCTGGTATGCCCTCAACTTGTACCCAATAGGTCTTACTGGTTTTCGCTTTGGGGTGGGCGAGTTTATGTTGAAGCTTTCCGTCATTGGTGAGAACCAAAAGGCCTTCAGAATCCCTGTCTAATCTGCCTGCTGCATAAACACCAGGCACATCAATATAGTCTTTGAGTGTTTCTCTGCCGTCTGCATCAGTGAACTGTGAAAGGACTTGATACGGTTTGTTGAAAAGAATAACAGTGGACGTTGATGACATTTATGATACCGAGGTGAAAAGTTTTATAAAACACGCTTATTTTAACACGCGGATGACACTTTGTCGGGAGCTAAAAAAGAAAGAACGTTTGCTTAGTTTTAGCAAAGTTAGTCGATAAATTCGTTGATCTTATATGTTAAGACAATGGTATGACTTGTAACTAAAACTTTCGACCCTATACTAATGAACGCAGTCAAATCGATAAGACTGTGCATTCGTACATTTATTAGGCAGTTATCGGTAGGGAAATGCGAGTTCATGTGTGGAGCATGAAAGGCGTGTTGTGGCGATAGAATGGAGCTCAGTGGTGTACGAGGACGAAATCAGCAAGTGGCTAAGTATCCTTTCGGTACTTAGTGGAAAGCATCAATTACGTATCGCAATGACTATGGGCGCAGTATAAACATATTGCGAGTTGTTGCGACCCAATGGACTAAAACGGTAGTACGCTGCCGGACAAAATTGAGGTATATAATGACCAAGTCTAAGATCATCTATACGAAGACTGATGAAGCGCCAATGTTGGCGACGTATTCATTGCTTCCTATTATCCAGAAGTTTGCTGCAGCGGCAGATATCGACGTTGAGCTAAGCGATATCTCTCTTGCTGCGCGTGTGTTGGCAAATTTCCCAGAGTATCTTTCTGAAGAGCAACGGGTGCCAGACGCACTTGCTGAACTAGGTGAGATGACGCAAGACCCTAATGCCAACATCATCAAACTTCCAAACATCAGTGCCTCAATTCCTCAGCTACGTGCCACTATAAAAGAACTTAACGATAAAGGCTTCAACGTACCCGCATTCCCAGATTCACCGAAAAGCGCAGAAGAAGAAGAAATTCGTGAACGTTATGGAAAAGTACTAGGTAGTGCGGTAAACCCTGTTTTGCGCGAAGGTAACTCAGATCGTCGTGCTCCGACAGCAGTTAAGAATTATGCCCGTAAACACCCACATTCAATGGGTGAGTGGTCGCAAGCATCACGTTCTCACGTTGCGCACATGCGCGGGGGCGACTTCTACTCTGGTGAAAAATCAGTGACTGTTGAAAAAGACGGCCACGTTAGCATTGAATTCACTGGTAAAGATGGTAGCAAGAAAACGCTTAAACCTCGCGTAGACTTGCTTGCTGGCGAAGTCATCGACGGCATGTTCATGAGCAAAAAGGCTTTGTGTGACTTCTTCGAAGAGCAAATTGAAGACGCTAAGAACACAGGTGTTCTTTTCTCACTACACGTAAAAGCGACCATGATGAAGGTGTCTCACCCAATCGTATTCGGTCACTGTGTAAAAGTATTCTACAAAGACCTATTTAACAAATGGGGTGACCTGTTTGAAGAACTAGGCGTTAATCCTAACAATGGTCTTGGCAGTGTTTACGACAAAATTGCCAGCCTGCCTGAAAGTCAGCGTTCTGAAATTCAAAAAGACATCAATGCATGCTATGCAGACCGTCCGCCAATTGCGATGGTTAACTCTGATAAAGGTATCTCTAACCTTCACGTACCAAGCGACGTAATTGTTGACGCATCTATGCCTGCAATGATCCGTAACTCAGGTCAGATGTGGGGACCAGATGGTAAGGCGCACGATACTAAAGCGGTAATTCCTGAAAGTACTTACGCAACTATCTACCAAGAAGTTATCAACTTCTGTAAAACACACGGTGCGTTCGATCCAACCACTATGGGTACGGTACCTAACGTTGGCCTAATGGCGCAAAAAGCGGAAGAATACGGTTCACACGACAAAACGTTTGAGCTAGAAGCTGATGGGACAGTGTCTATTGTTGACCAAGACGGTAATGTACTTATTTCTCACGACGTTGAAGAAGGTGATATCTGGCGTATGTGTCAGGTGAAAGACGCACCTATTCAAGATTGGGTTAAGTTGGCGGTTACTCGTTCTCGTCAATCTGGTATGCCAGCGGTATTCTGGCTAGACGACGAGCGTGCACACGACGCACAACTTATTAAGAAAGTTGAAAAGTACCTACAAGACCACGACACAAACGGTCTAGACGTTCAAATTATGTCTCCGGTACGCGCTATTCGTTACAGCATGGAACGTGCAATTCGCGGTCTGGATACTATTTCAGTAACCAGTAACGTACTTCGTGACTATCTAACAGACTTGTTCCCAATTTTAGAACTTGGTACTAGTGCTAAAATGCTATCAATTGTTCCATTGATGGCGGGCGGCGGCCTTTACGAAACGGGCGCGGGCGGCAGTGCACCTAAGCACGTTCAACAGTTTGTTGAAGAAGGCCACCTGCGTTGGGATTCACTGGGTGAATTCCTAGCACTAGCGGTATCACTTGAAGATGTTGCTATCAAACACAGCAATACAAAAGCGAAAGTCATTGCGACAGCGCTTGATAAAGCAACTGAAAAACTGCTTAACAATGGTAAGTCTCCGCTTCGTAAAGCTGGCCAACTAGATAACCGTGGTAGCCACGTTTACCTAGGTTTATATTGGGCTGAAGAAGTCGCGAATCAAACGGAAGATGCAGACCTAGCGGCGCAGTTCAAACCGGTATTTGAAGAGTTGTCAGCGAAAATCGACAGCATTATTGCTGAGATAGATGCAACACAAGGTAGCGCACAAGAAATTGGCGGTTACTACTACCCTGATGAAGACAAGCTTTTTGCTACAATGTCACCAAGTGCGACGCTTAAAGCAATTCTTAGTGCATAGTAAAAAAAGCAATGAATTTTACGTTTGAGTGAGATTCATTTTTTTAAGAAATAAAAAAGCCCTGCAAGGATATTCTTGCAGGGCTTTTTCGTTTTTGGCCGAAAAGCAATACGTTTAATACTTATTGGTATACATACTTAAGTTGGCGATAGAGGAGAAAAATGAAGATGAACGGTGTTGAAAAAAATAGCCGAAACTAGTCATGCAGGGGGGCAATTTGAACAGAATTGTAAAACGAACGCATTACTAAACGAAACTTAATTATAAAAGAGGAAGGAATTGGATTGAATTTTGGCAAACAAAAAACCAAGTACCAGACAGTGCAGATACTTTTTTTCGTAACATTCTTGCCTTAAAAAAGCAAAAGCCCGACTGTTGTCAGTCAGGCCTTTAAAATTCTTTCTTAACGTTCAGGTTCTTCTTTGAAGCCAATGTTCTCAGCGTGTAGCCCTTTAGGGCCTTGCTGTACTTCGAACGTCACTTCTTGACCCGCTTTCAACGAACGGTACCCTTCCATTTGGATCGTTGAGTAATGTGCAAAAATATCCTCTCCGCCATCCTCTGGTACGATAAACCCAAAACCTTTCGCGTTGTTAAACCATTTAACTTTGCCAACCGCCATACTTCGACTTCCTCTTAATCCTTGAACTCACACGTATATGCCCCCATTATAGAACCAGAGGCACAGTGGCCAGCCCGTATATGAAATTACATACTCAAGGCCACTATCAAAATGTAGATTTTTTAACCATATTATGTCAAGGACAAATGTGAATAAATTTATCCGAAAGTTTGTACACATATCTGTCATGAAACCACTATTATTAAGTTATGAGTAAAGACAACGCTATTAGTATTGAAAAGGAAAAACTGAAAGACGCGCAGCGACAAAAGCCGCAGCCGCCTCCCATGTATAAAGTGTTGTTGAACAATGACGACTACACACCAATGGATTTCGTTATTGAAGTACTCATGCAGTTTTTCAATATGGACGCTGAGAAAGCCAACCAACTTATGCTGACCGTTCATTATCAAGGAAAAGCCGTGTGCGGCATTTTCACTGCTGAGATAGCAGAGACGAAAGTAATGCAGGTTAATCAATATGCACGCAAGCATCAGCACCCGCTGATGTGCACGATGGAGCAGGCATAAGGTATTTTGTAGAGGGCGAGCAATATGTTAAATAAAGAATTAGAACAAACGCTAAATAGTGCGTTTGTATTTGCCAGAGAGCACCGTCACGAGTTTATGACGGTAGAGCACTTGCTGTTGGCACTGCTTGATAACTCAGCTGCTCGAGATGCGCTCAAGGCTTGTGGCGCCGACATAGAAGCGATTAAGAGCGAGCTTCTCTCTTTTGTAAAAGATACTACGCCGCTTATTCTGGATGACCAGTTAAACGATCGGGAAACTCAGCCTACGCTTGGTTTTCAGAGGGTGTTACAACGCGCTGTTTTTCATGTTCAGTCATCTGGTAAAGATGAAGTAACCTATGCAAACGTTCTTGTTGCTATTTTTAGCGAGCAAGAATCGCAAGCGGTTTATATTTTGAAAAAAGCCGATGTGACCCGTCTTGATGTGGTGAATTTTATCAGCCATGGCGTGAGCAAAGCAGACGATGACGAACCAGCTAATCCAGAAGTCTCTGAAGAAGGCGAATCTGGAGAAGAGGGTGGGTCTGCGTTGAGCAAATACGCTACAGATCTAAATCGGTATGCGAAAGACGGTAAGATTGACCCGTTAATTGGCCGTGACTCTGAAGTCGAGCGCACAATTCAGATTTTATGTCGCCGTCGTAAGAACAACCCTCTGCTGGTTGGTGAAGCTGGTGTGGGCAAAACGGCTATTGCCGAAGGGCTAGCGTATCGTATTGTAAATGAAGACGTGCCGGATGTAATTTCAGAAAGTACGGTTTACTCGTTGGATTTGGGCGGCCTTTTGGCAGGTACAAAGTACCGCGGTGACTTTGAAAAACGCTTAAAAGCTATTTTAAAGGAGCTGGGTAAAGACAAGAACGCTATTTTGTTCATAGACGAAATTCATACCATCATTGGAGCAGGCGCTGCATCTGGTGGCGTTATGGATGCGTCAAACTTGCTTAAGCCTAAGTTATCTAGCGGCGAGTTGCGCTGTATCGGTTCTACGACTTATCAAGAGTACCAAGGAATTTTTGAGAAAGACCGTGCGCTTGCTCGTCGTTTCCAAAAGGTAGATGTAACCGAGCCAAGCGTTAGCGACACGACTAAAATTTTGATGGGCCTTAAGAGCCGTTATGAAGAGCACCACAGCGTGCGCTTTACACAAAAGGCGATTCAGGCTGCTGCTGAACTTTCAGCTAAGTACATCAATGAACGTCACCTTCCTGACAAAGCGATTGATGTCATGGATGAAGCTGGGGCTAGCCAGCGCCTATTACCACCTTCAAAGCGCAAGAAAACAATTGGCGTAGGTGATATTGAGCAAATTATTGCCAAAATGGCGCGTATTCCAGAAAAGTCGGTATCGGCGTCTGACAAAGAAGTTCTTAAAAATCTTGGTCGCAACCTTAAAATGGTGGTGTTTGGCCAAGACAAAGCGATAGAGACGCTAAATGACGCAATACTATTGTCTCGTTCTGGTCTAGGCACAGAAACCAAGCCGATAGGGAGTTTCTTGTTTGCAGGCCCTACTGGCGTAGGTAAAACTGAAGTTACCCAACAACTCGCTAAAATCATGGGCGTAGAATTAGTACGCTTTGATATGTCCGAGTATATGGAACGCCATGCTGTGAGCCGTCTAATTGGTGCACCTCCAGGTTATGTGGGTTTTGACCAAGGTGGTCTATTAACTGACGCCGTCATAAAGAACCCGTACTCTGTTGTACTGTTAGATGAAATAGAAAAAGCACATAGCGATATCTACAACATCCTGTTGCAAGTCATGGACCACGGTACACTCACTGACAATAACGGCCGCAAGGTAGACTTTAGAAACGTTGTGTTGGTGATGACCACGAATGCCGGTGTACAAGAGACCGTCCGTAAGTCTATTGGCTTTAAACAGCAAGACCATAGTCATGATGCCATGAGCGAGATCAACAAGGTATTCACGCCTGAATTTAGAAACCGCCTCGACGGGATCATTTGGTTTAACCACCTTGATGCAGAAGTTATTCTTCAAGTCGTAGACAAGTTTATTATTGAACTGCAAGCCCAGCTCGACGCGAAAGGTGTATCCTTTGAAGTCAGCAGTGATGCGAGAGCTTATCTTGCAGAGAAGGGCTACGATAAGGCAATGGGGGCAAGACCTATGGCGAGACTTATCAAAGATGAGCTTAAGAAAGAGTTGGCAAACGAGCTCTTGTTCGGTGAGCTATCTAAAGGTGGCAACGTCAAGGTTGACTGCAAAGATGACAAGTTAACCTTTTCGTATACAGGTGTTGATGCCACGTCAGAAGAGGCTGAGCCAAGCTAATCGCTGTCATTAGATTGAAGATACTTGAAAAAGGGCTGACACAGCCCTTTTTTATTGCTTGTCTATATAAGACAATATGAGTCAGTGATAAAACAATAAAAAAGCCCGGTACTAGACCGGGCTTTTTGCAATGCGTTACCGCTTCAATGGCTCATTATCTTGCGCGATAAACGATACGACCCTTGGTCAAATCGTAAGGAGTCATCTCAACGGTGACCTTATCGCCAGTAAGAATTCGAATATAGTTCTTACGCATTTTACCAGAGATGTGTGCAGTCACTACGTGACCGTTTTCTAGTTCAACGCGGAACATAGTGTTAGGTAGTGTGTCTAGCACAGTACCTTCCATTTCAATACAATCTTCTTTTGCCATGTAAAGCAGTTACCTCAGTAATTCAAAATTTTTGCCGCGCAGACCTTACCCAATCTTGGGTTCAGTGTAAAGAAAATAATGTCTTTTCCACCAAATATGTTGGTGAACTACATTAATTGTATCGCGCGACCTAGTTTATAGTGTGTTTGTAGAAACACGTTGCCACTGATTATCAATAAATTGCTCAAATGGCAGAAATTTGTGTTTGTACGACATTTTTTGACAGCCTTCCACATAATAACCCAAATAGACGTATTGGAAGCCAAGATGTTTAGCTTGTTCTATTTGTTGCAGTATCATCCATGTGCCCAACGATGCGTGTTCCAATTCAGGCTCGAAAAAGGTATAAAGCGCCGATAGAGCATTCGACTGCTCGTTTTCGTCTACCACGTCAGTCACCGCAACAGCGATGAGCTTATCCCCGTCATATGCCTCTAAGAAATGCGTTTTCATCCAGTCGCACAATACGAAGTTATCAAATTGCTCTTTAGATGGCGGGTACATACTTCCATCTGCATGTCTTTGTGTAATATAACGCGCATACAGGGGGGAATAGGATGGGGCTGGTTTGTCAGCAAACTTTACCGAAAACTCTTTGTTCTTGCGTAATATCCGTTTCTGGCTGCGAGAAGGGACAAAATCGGCCACGGGAATGCGCACAGATTTACACGCCTTGCAATTAAGACAATGAGGTCGGTAAATTTGTTCTCCGCTGCGCCGAAAGCCCGCTTGTATTAGCTGTGAGTATTGCCACGCTTGAAAGACACTGTCTTCAGCATAGACCAAGAGCCGCTCTTGCTCATCTGGCAAGTAGCTACAATTAAAGGACTGTGTTATCCCAAACTTCATGGCGTAATAACCTTGGGCTGCCAACGTGCAAGGTAATCAGACGACAATGCACCTTCATCATTTAAAGTGTGGTTGTTACGGTACAGTTTTTCAGTAAATTGACGTCGAGTAATTGCCTTAGCGCCTAATGAACTTAAATGTTCAGTAGGAAGCTGACAGTCTATAAACGCCATATTGTGTTGTTTCATATGCTCAACAAGCGCTAACATCGCGAGTTTTGATGCATTACTCTTGGAATGAAACATAGATTCACCGCAAAAAACCTTACCAATACCCACGCCATAAAGCCCGCCTACCAAGTCGTCACCATCCCACACTTCTACAGAATGCGCGAGACCTAGCGCGTGGAGATGCTTGTAAGCTTCAACCATGTCATCAGTGATCCAGGTTTCGCTAGACATGTCCTCACTGTTCGGGCTCTTTCTAGGAATACTCGAGCACGCTTCAATAACTTCGTCGAATGCATGATTCAATGTAATGGGGTATCGCTGTTTGCGCGCTAGCTTCTTCAAGCTTTTTGACGCAATAAACTCGTCAAGTTCAATGATTGCACGAGGGTCTGGTGACCACCACAACAAAGGCTCTTCATCACTGAACCAAGGAAATATACCTTGAGAGTAAGCGGAAAATAAGCGAGCAGGGCTAAGGTCTGCACCAAAGGCTAATAAGCCGTTTGGTTCATTGAGTGCGGTATCGACGGAAGGGAAGGGCGCGCCTTCTTCAATATAATGTAAAGCGAGCATTTTAAGAAAGGCCCCACTTCAGCGTAGGGCCTTGATAAATTGCGCTAGTCTTATTCAGACGCAAGGCCGTCCAAGAATTTTTCAGCGTCAAGCGCAGCCATACAGCCTGTGCCTGCTGAGGTGATTGCTTGGCGGTAGATATGGTCGCTTACATCACCTGCCGCAAAAACGCCTTCAACACTAGTCTGTGTTGCGTTACCGTTTGTGCCGCTATTAACCACGATGTATCCGTCTTTCATTTCAAGTTGGCCGTCGAATATGTCCGTGTTTGGCTTGTGACCAATTGCGATAAACAATCCCATTACGTCCAGTTCTTCAGTTGCATCGCCGTTGGTGTCTTTAATTCTTATTTTAGACACACCCATGTCGTCACCCATCACTTCGTCTAAAGTGCGATTTAGGTGAAGAACGACATTGCCATTTTCCGCTTTATCACGGAGACGCTGTTCAAGAATTTTTTCACTTCTAAACGTGTCTCTTCTGTGAATCACATGTACTTCTGACGCAATGTTAGAAAGATAAAGTGCTTCTTCAACTGCGGTGTTACCACCACCAACTACGGCAACTTTTTGGTTGCGATAGAAAAATCCGTCGCACGTTGCACAAGCTGATACACCTTTACCCATGAACGCTTGCTCTGATTCCATGCCAAGGTATTTTGCCGATGCGCCAGTAGCAATAATCAGTGCGTCACAGGTATAAGTGCCACTGTCACCGTACAGCGTGTATGGACGCTTAGACAGGTCAGTTTTGTTGATGTGATCGAAAATAATTTCCGTATCAAATTTTTCAGCATGCTTTTGCATACGAACCATTAAATCTGGGCCAGTTAGGCCTTCAGGATCGCCAGGCCAGTTCTCTACTTCCGTAGTGGTAGTAAGCTGCCCGCCTTGTTGTATACCAGTAAGAAGAACCGGTTCTAAATTTGCGCGTGCAGCATAAACTGCTGCTGAATAACCCGCTGGGCCTGAGCCCAAGATAAGTAGACGGACGTGTCTGCTTTCTGCCATTTTCGTCTCCAAATAATTCACCCATCCGGGCTACTTTTGTCAATCTCTTAGAACGCTAAGTGAGGTCATTAATATGTATTTCAACCTTTAACGCCTGCGTTTCTTTTTGTCGTTATATTTTCAAAGGGGGTATGATGCCTTTAAGCGACGAAAATGTCACTCAAAGAGTCATGCTTCTTTTAGTTGTAACTGGCCTCTGTGGTATACTCAAAAGAGGAAATTACTCAGCACAAGTACCGTGAATAAGTCGTTTGATACACTCATGCAAGTGAGGGCGCATAACAAATTAAACTTGTGAAAGGTTGGCAATATCCGCTTCAAAAAATCGTCATATGAATTGACCTAAGCCGCTTGTATAAACGTAAAACCGTATTACAATTTGGAAAGGTGATGACGTGTTTTTTGATAGTTTTAAATAAAAGCACAAATACAGACACGTTAATGATGTATTAACAGCTAGAGGTGAGGCATGTCTCAATCAGTGATGACACTGTTAAAAGATGGTCAGCAGTACATGAAGACATGGCCAGTGAAAAAAGAGCTTTATACGTATTTTCCAGAATGTCGTGTTATTTCAGCTACTAAGTTTGCCATAAAGACTATGCCGCCTGCAGCCATTTTGTCTTGTGCGCTTCTGTTGCAACATCTTGGCAGCGACTATTTACCTCAAACGATTGCGATCGGTGCGTTTTTTCTGAGTTTACCTATGCAAGGGCTTCTGTGGTTGGGGCACCGTTCTGATCAATATTTACCTCCACAGCTGAAAAGCTGGTATCAAGACATCCATGCAAAAATGCGCTCGCAGGGGTGCAATGTATCTTCAGCAAAGTCAAAACCAAAATATAGGGAACTCGCTCAACTGTTAAAGACGGCGTTTAACGATTTAGACAGCGTGTTCACAAAACAGTGGTTTAATTAGAGCATGCTAGCCTAAGCGAGTCTCACGCTTACCAGAACGCTTAACGCACGCTCGTAACTTTTATCAGTTTACCCCTGCCACCTTATTTTCGATCAAAGTACCATTACATTTTTTACAACGATACTGTGCACCTTTTAGTATGTTGTTGTGACGTCGTACGGAAATCGCGTGAACAGCACACAAGCATTGATACTGCACGCTTTTTGTATGTTTGGTTACTTCAAAACGATGGGTAGTGTTTGGCTCGCAGCCGAATACTTGACGCATTACTCCCTGCCATTCTCGTCCGTGGGGTCTTACTTTTCCATATAAACACCATACGATTAAATGGCTCACTTCGTGAGGTATAACGTCGCTTAAAAATGCCTCTGTGTTCTCTTTGAATAAGACAGGATGAAAATTTATGCGATTTTGTTGAAGAAATGCTGTGCCTGCATTTCTCCCTGAACGACGGTACGTAATGGTAGGAGTAGGGAATGAGCGATTAAAAAAGCGTTCAGCCTGTCTGTAACAAGCAAAAACAGCGTCGGCAATGGCACAACGCTGTTGTTCTGTTAGATCTTGAGTGGCGATGTCAGTGTACTCGCAATGCAAAAACTTCGATACATGCAGTTGAAACTGCTTAAGCGCAGTTTCAACTTAGCATTGCTTATTCTACATTGCAGGGAAGACAAAGCACATAGGTTCCCTTAGGGTCGTTAAGTTGGCTTACCATGCTAAATTCACTTAACACGCGCTTAAACTCATTAACCAAGGCTGAATCGGCATGAGCAAACTGCCATTTACCTACAAATGTCATAGCTTGACCAAAGAACTCTTTCCAGAATATCTCTTGAGCAGACAATGTGCGCTGCACATAAAACGTGTCGAAATTCTCTAACTCAGCCAGTTCAGCCGCAGCCGTTACTGCGTCATCTAACGTTCCCAATTGGTCTACAAGGCCTAGTTCAAGGGCATCATTGCCAATCCAAACTCTGCCTTGTGCTACTTTGTCAACGTCGTCTAGAGACATGTCTCTTGCGTTTGAAACCAACGAGAGGAAGTTGCCATAAGTATTTTCAACGTTGCGTTGTAAAATTTGACCAAACTCAGGTGCAAGAGGGCGAACTGCAGAAAAGCCAGCAAGTTCGGTAGAACCAACGCCATCGCTGTGTATACCCAAATAATCAAGCGAATTTTCGTATGTCATAAACATACCAAAAACCCCGATTGAACCTGTGATAGTGCTAGGACTTGCAATAATACGGTCTGCACTAGCAGCAATCCAATAACCACCAGACGCTGCGTAAGTGCTCATAGAGGCAATTACTGGCTTACCAGCACGTTGTAATTCGAGTACTTCTTGACGAATCACTTCAGAAGCAAAAGCACTACCTCCTGGTGAATCTATTTGAAGTACCACCGCTTTTACATTGTCATCAATACGCGCCTTGCGTAGCAGGCGAGCGGTGCTGTCGCCGCCAACTGTACCAAGCCTTTTGATTTCCATCTAAGATAGTTCCTTTCGCAACAACGATAGCGACTTTATCAATTTCGTTCTCAAGCGCAGGCATTGGCGGGTTTACCACCTTAAGATATGTGTTGTAGGCAGTATAATTGATACCAAGTTTGTTCTCGTCTTTACCCACTAATTCGATGAGCTCTTGACGAACTTCTTCACGGGTTTTAAGTGCATCTACCCAGTTATTGTCGAGCGCATACTGCGCAAAATCGCCACCAGCAGCTTCAAATTTCTCAAGAAGTCCATCGAGTGTTTCGTCAAAATTAGTCACGTCAATACCGCGAGCAGCAGCTACATCTTCCTTATACTGCGACCAGTAGCCATCAAGCCATTGCTTTTCAGCCTGCTTTGCTTCTTCTGACATGTCGTTACGCATGATAGGTTCAACGGCAGACTTATACGTCCCAACGCGGAAAATATGCGTGGTGACCTTAAGCTTTTCTAGCATATCTTTAAAGTACATGCCGTAGCGTCCATAGCCTTCAAACATTAGCCCGCCCATAGGGTTTAGGTAAATGTTGTCGGCATGCGCGGCAAGGTAATACTGATCTTGAGAAAAGTAATCGCCGATTGCGTATACAGGCTTGTCAGAGGTTTTAAATTCGTCTATCGCGTTTGCAATGGTGCGTAGTTTATCAAGTCCGCCACCTCTCAAGCCTTGAAGGTCTAGAACAAGCGCTTTGATACGGCGGTCTTTTTGGGCATTTTCTAATACCTTAACGACATCGCGAACGAGTACTTCTGGATTTTCTGGTTCGCTACCAAGAGACTCTTGAATAAACTGTTCGAAAGGGTCAACGCTTTCTTTTTCTATCACCAATTGCCCGTTCAGTGTAAGCAGAAGCGCACTGTCAGCATTAACACTAAGAGGATCATTGTCTTGATTTGCAATAGCGATAATGAGACCGCCAAAAATCAATAAGAAAATGACGTTAAAAAAGAGTTTGCGGGTAAAGTTAAGCACTGTCCACAAGCCAATAAACAAGGATTTCGTCCAACTTCCTTTGGCTGCCATATATCACTACCTTTTATTAATGTATTCAATAAATGTCGTTATTTTTATACAACCACATTCAGCATAGTCTGCGTCAACGGGCTCGCGTCTAATCAAACGTGCGCTAAAAACGACACATGCTTGTATATCACAAGATGTTCATAAACCTTGCCCAGCTTGCCTTGTTATTATGTTACCGAAAACAAATAAGATCGCGAATATAATTGTAATTTTTTGTTACGTTCTTAACGGAACGCTACGTTTATCGCTTTGTTTCAAGCCACTTTGCGACGAGCTGTGCGATGCGTTTGTGATCATCTTCGCTCAACGCGAGCAATAGCTTACCTGACGTCTGTTTGTATCCCGTTTTCTTGTGACCTTTTTGCATTATTCGAGAAAACGGTGAATGCTTGTCTTGTTCAGATGAAATTTTTTTCATGATAAGCCGTTCTCTTTTACTATGAATGACTATAAGGATAACAAAAATGCGACGCCTCTATACACAATGGGTTGAAAGACTTCAGCTGGCTGATGGGATACCCTTGCTATTGCTGCGATTGTACTTAGCGCCAGTAATGATACAAGCTGGTTGGAATAAAGCCTCTAGCTTTGAAGGCATTGTCGACTGGTTTGGGAATGAAGACTATGGTCTAGGTCTACCATTTCCATTCGTTATGGCGTTTTTAGCTACGGCGGCCGAACTTGTAGGCGGGATACTATTATTATTAGGCGCACTAACGCGTTTAGTCAGTATTCCCTTAATGGTAACAATGATCGTTGCCATGGTAAGTGTTCATGGTGAAAATGGCTGGTTGGCTATCGCCGATGCATCTTCTTGGTTGGCTGACGGCACCTTATTACTTAATGAAAGTATCATGGCTGCACCCGAAAAGCTTGCTGCGGCTAAATCGCTGTTACAAGAACACGGGCACTATGAGTGGTTAACATCAAGTGGTAATTTTGTGGTGCTCAACAACGGTATTGAGTTTGCCGCAACGTATTTTGTCATGCTTTTTGTACTATTTGTTTATGGTGGCGGGCGCTATGTCAGCATTGATTATTTTCTAACTAGTGAAAAAGAAAAACGCTAGCTGGTATCGTTAAGCGCAATATCGAAGTTAAAAAGAGACCGGATTTTTCTGGTCTTTTTTGTATCTGAGCCGTAGGATCGAGCAATTATAGTAATGAGCAATTTGCTCGCGTAACGACGATTTAACGCTGGAGACTCCACATGGATGCATTAACGTTATTATTGAACAGAAGCTCCCAACCTCGATTGACTGCGCCTGCACCCAGTGATGATGCGCTTGAAAATATCATGCAATCAGCACTTCGTGCACCGGATCACGCTTGTTTAACGCCATGGCGCTTTATCGTATGTGAAGGGAAGGGCCTCGATAAACTTGGTGCGCTTTACGAGCAGTCTGCAATAGAGAATGGAAAGTCGCAGAAAGAAATTGAAAGGGCTGTTCAATTGCCTCATCGCGCCCCCATGGTTATCGTAGCCATTGCGAAGTATCAAGAACACGAAAAGGTGCCACGGGTAGAGCAAATTGCATCAGCAAGCTGTGGTGTGATGGCAATGCAAATGGCCGCGGTAGCACAAGGCTTTAACGGCATGTGGCGCACGGGTAGCTATGCGCAATGCGATACGGTTAAAAATGGTTTGGGTTTAGCTGAGGAAGATGAAATTGTAGGCTTTCTTTATTTAGGAACACCCGCATTTGAACCAGCGCCTAAGCCGCAACGAAACACAGCAGATTTTTTTGAGCACTGGCGATAGGCCCATTCTTACAACAATTAAAAAGGTTGAGCAAAAACGGCTTATTTACCGTTTTTGCCCTTAAAGCGAAGCGGCTAAAATGTCAGTGTAGCCTTGTATCCCGCGAATTTTCTTATATTGATAACCCTGTCGTTATCCAAAAGCCAATACTGCCCCTTAACACCGTTTAATACCCCAGAAAAACTCGGGTCTTTATCGAGATTCAGCGACTTTATTTTTACGGGATAGTCATTAACAGGGTAGTGAATATCATGGGTAGTGCTTGAAACCTCACTTACGGCTTGCAAGCCTTTTTCTTGTTTCAAGGCTGCAAGTTCATCAGAAATTTTGTCTAGCAGCTCATCTCTTACTTGCAATAAGTCAACGCTATCTGGCTGGCCCTTTAGCATTGTGCGCCAGTTAGTTTTATCAGCAATATGTGATTTACACATCGTCTCCACAAGGCCACTGGTAAGACGGTCTGGTACGCGCAACATTACGGTGGCTTGCGTTGCACCTTGATCCATCCAACGAGGAGAAACACCGTCAGTTATTTGTCGAGTGATACCAACCTTAACTGTCTTAGAGTATTGGCTAGATATACGAAGTGTTCATTGAAGCAGTGAGTTTCACCCCATTCGGGCTCACGACACGTACCTTCATGATAATGACACTTTTCAGGCTTTATGATACAGCTATCGCATTGCGCTAATGAGATAAGGCAAGGATAACAGTACCCCTGATTAAAACTCTTTTTGGTTTTTCTATTACAATGAACACAGTTAATTTCACCGTTATAAGTAAGCGATATTTCGCGACCAATTAGCGCGTTGATATCAACTTCATCATCACCAATGGGCAAGGTGTAATTTACCGTATTATTTATATCTGCATGTGTACGCATTTTGCGTAGTACGCCAGTGTGTGTCGTTGTCACAGTATTACCTATTTTATTCGCTTAGTTCGCCGCGTAAGTCCTTTGTCAGCATCGTACTTACTTGTTCGAAAGATAAATCTTTACTTAATAAATAGTGAAGCTTCGCCAGCGCCGCCTCAGGCGTCATGTCACTTCCTGAGAGCACACCGACTTCTTGAAGGCCGTGTCCTGTTGCATAGCCTCCCATGTTTACCCGCCCGCGCATACATTGGGTACAGTTGAGCACAGGGATTTGACGTGCTTTTGCGTACTTTAATTGTGCGATAAGTTCAGGATTTTGAGGAGCGTTGCCTACACCATAGCTCAGTAAAATAAGCGCGTTGACGGGCTGCTGAAGCGTATTTTTTATGACCTCTGGTGCGATACCTGGGTACAGGCTTACCATACCAATAGGCTGAGCTTTAACGTCTGACACCGTCAAGCTGTTAGAAGGACTGGTGGCTAGTTGACCTGCCTTAACACGAATATTAATACCAGCTTCTAAAAGTGGTGGATAATTAGGCGAATCAAACGCACTAAATCCATCCGCATCTACTTTCCTGCTGCGATTTCCGCGAAGAAGGCGATTGTTGAAAAATAGTCCTACTTCGGCAATAGGGTAGTTAGCCGCCACATAAAGGGCATTAAGTAGATTGACCTGGCCATCAGAACGTAGTTCTGCCAAAGGAATTTGTGAGCCTGTTACAATTACTGGCTTTGACAAATCTTCAAGCATAAAGCTCAGAGCCGACGCGGTGTATGCCATGGTGTCAGTGCCATGTAAAATAATAAAGGCATCGTAGGCATCATAGTTATCGGCAATATCGTCTGCTATGCGTTGCCAATCAGAAGGATTCATATCCGATGAATCGATAAGATTGTCATATTCGTGAAGCGTAAAAAGCGGCATTTCTGGGCGATGAAATTCAGGCATGTTTTTTAGTGTATCTGCCAAGAACCCCGCGGCAGGAACATACCCTTGATTTGAAGGTTTCATGCCAATGGTTCCGCCGGTATAGGCAATGTATATATGTTTGCGCATCAAGTGCCCTTAAGGTTCACAAAGAAACTGATTTGTGTCCGGCATTCTAACAATACTTGATGGATTGTCACCCTTGTATGGCCATTTTTGGTGAAACACAATGACGCTTGCAGGTTTAAATAACAGGCATAAAAAAAGCGGTGTAGTCACCGCTTTTTCTGATTATGTATTATTTAACTTCTTTTCCGGCAGCTTGTTGGTCTGCATGGTAGCTTGAACGTACCATTGGGCCACAAGCGGCATGGGTAAATCCAATTTCTTTCGCGTAATCACCTAGTGCATCAAATTCTTTAGGATGCACATATCGCTTGACAGGATAGTGGTGGCGACTCGGTTGAAGGTATTGACCAAGCGTTAACATATCTACGTCGTGTGCACGTAAGTCACGCAGAACGCCTTCAATTTCTTCGTTTTCCTCACCCATACCCATCATTAAGCCAGATTTCGTCATAACATCAGGATGTTGCGCTTTAAATTTTTTAAGCAGGTCTAAAGACCACTGATAATTCGCGCCTGGTCGACACTCACGATACAAGCGTGGGATAGTTTCAAGGTTGTGGTTGAATACGTCAGGTACGCCATTTTTAAAGATTTCTAATGCACGGTCCATACGGCCACGGAAGTCTGGCACTAGCACCTCAATGGTAGTAGACGGGCTGTGTTCGCGAATGGCGTTGATGCAGTCAACGAAGTGCTGGGCACCGCCATCACGCAGGTCATCACGGTCAACAGAAGTAATAACCACGTAACGCAAGTTCATCTCAGCAATCGTCTTTGCTAGCTTTTCAGGCTCTTCCGCGCTTGGTGGAAGCGGTTTACCGTGAGCAACGTCACAAAATGGGCAGCGTCTGGTACAAATATCACCTAATATCATAAAGGTGGCAGTACCGTGGTTAAAACACTCTGCTAGGTTAGGGCAGCTTGCTTCCTCGCACACTGAGTGCAGCTTGTTCTTGCGAAGCGTTTGCTTGATGTGATCAATTTTTTCCGTTGAACGAGGCAACTTAATCTTGATCCACTCCGGTTTACGCAGCATTTCTTCCTTTTCTGTAGGAATTATCGTAACAGGAATATGTTTTACTTTTTCATCATCACGGAGCTTTACCCCCGCTTGAGGTCGTGCGTTACTCATCAAAACCTTCTTTGTATGTTGATTGGGTAATGGAAAGTGCTGCTAACAATAAGTCAGTTAACTCACTACCCGCGGTTTCTAGCGAAGTAGGCCCGTGAAGTGAAGCGGTATCGATCATCTCCATACCTGCGTAACCACACGGGTTAATTCTCTGAAACGGCGATAAATCCATATTAACATTTAACGCCAAGCCGTGAAATGAGCAGCCATTACGTATTCTTAAGCCTAGAGAGCAAACTTTTTTTCATCAACGTAAACACCAGGCGCGTCGGGCTTTGGATAGGCGTCTAGCTCGTACTTCGCAAGTAGTCCGACCACTGCATCTTCCATGGCCGTGACTAAATGTCGTACACCTAGTTTCCTGCGTCGAATGTTCAGCATGAGATATATAACTTGCTGACCTGGGCCGTGATAGGTGACTTGACCACCTCTATCAACTTGTACAACAGGAATATCACCCGGCATAAGAATATGTTCGGCTTTACCTGCTTGCCCTTGAGTAAAGACAGCGTCGTGCTCAACTAGCCAAATTTCGTCTTGCGTGTTCTCGCTGCGCTGGTCAGTAAATTGCTGCATGGCCTTAAAAATAGGCTCATATGGCTGGCGACCAAGTTGGCGAATAATAACGCTATGCTCTCGGCTGCTTGTAGGCTGCTCGTCCACTTATAATACAACCCTAACTAGTTCAAGTTTCGCTAGCTCTGTGTAAATGGTTTCCATATGCTCTTTACTGGTCACGCGTACGCTAACAGAGACAGAGTGGTAGCTACCTTTACTGCTCGGTTTGACCGTCGGCGAGTAGTCGCCTGGTGCGTGTTGTTGTAAACACGTAACCACTTGTTGAGGTAGGTCTTCATGAGCAACGCCCATGACCTTAAAGGTTTGGTGAGTAGGAAAATCAAGTAGTTCGTCGAAACGGGTATCCATGGCGATATCCTTGGTACTGGTAATCTCATATAAAAAAACGGCCAGATTGTAACAAATCTGGCCGCTTCACAACTAGGTTTTTGACGTATTTTATACGCCGTTACTCATCATCGAATCCTAGCTGAAGCATAATGTAGTCTTTCATGCGGTTAAAGAAGCTGCCTTCTTTTACTTCTTGAAGCGTAACAAGAGGATAGCTCGCTACATCTTCGCCTTCGAGTTGAAGAAATAACTTACCTACAACTTGGCCTTTCGCTAATGGCGCTTCAAGTTCCTTATCAAGCTCGAAGTTTGCTTCAAGGTTCGCTGCCTGACCGCGTGGGATAGTTATGGGGGTAGATTGGTTAATTCCAAGGTCTACCGTTTCTCTATCGCCCATATAAATTCTGTGTGCAACAAAGCTGTGACCAGGTTCATAAGGCGTAAGCGTTTCAAAGAAACGGAATCCGTATTTCAAAAGCTTTTTATTTTCGACTTTTCGCGCGCGTTCACTATCTGTCCCCATCACTACAGAAATAAGACGCATACCGCCTTGTTCAGCAGAGGTGATTAGACTGTAGCCAGCGTCTGATGTATGGCCTGTTTTAATGCCGTCAACATTAAGGCTCTTGTCCCATAACAAGCTGTTGCGGTTATATTGCTTAATACCGTTGTACGTAAACTCTTTCTCGCTGTAAATTTTGTACATCTCTGGAGTTTCAGAAATAAGTGCACGTGACAGTGTTGCCATGTCGCGAGGTGTGGTGTAATGGTCTGGATCGTGTAGTCCGTGTGCGTTCACCCAGTTTGTTCCTGTCATACCCAGTGATGCGGTATGCGCATTCATCATGCTTGCAAATGCAGATTCAGAACCCGCTACGTGCTCAGCCATCGCGACGCAGGCGTCGTTACCAGATTGAACAACAATACCGCGCAGCAAGTCGCGTACTGAAACCTGGGTACCTACTTCAATAAACATCTTTGAAGAATCTGGAAATTTCTTCGCCCATGCATTCTCTGAAATCGTCACTTCGTCATCTAGACTAATATTGCCAGCCTGCAATTCTTTACCGATAACGTAAATGGTCATGATTTTGGTCAAGCTGGCTGGAGCTAGCTGCATATCTTCGTTTTTAGAGGCGATGACATGTCCAGTTTCAAAATCGGTAAGAAGAAAGCCTTCTGCTGCCACTGTGGGAGCGGGTGGTGTAACCACCGCCGCGTTGGCAATTTGCAGTAATGCACCAAGCATTAAAAAAGCAAAAGTGAATAAAGACGGTTTAGCGCGTTTAATTTTTCTAAGCATGGTTCTAATTTCTTTGACCGTTGTGTCCGTGTATTTATAAAGGTGACGCGGTGCAATTTTAAACTGCATCTAGGTCACACAAGTTTAGCTGTTAGCCCAGCTATTACATATGATCCTAACGAAAGGGTGAATAGAAAGCCAGAGCTATAAATAGAGCACGTTGACCTTTGCTGTAAAAACGTACTGCAAAGGTCTATATCTTCTATTAGAGTGTGTTGTATCAAAAAAGTTTAAACCTGAGTAGGTAATTGGCGAAGAAATACTGATATTGCCTGCTGAATGACACATTGCTGCCACATTTGGCATTTTTAGGTATCAATTTTAGACAAAGCGTTGTAACTGGTTGCTTTGTTATTGCTACAGCGTTTGCGTAATTTTATAGGCGTTTGGATATCCGTTTTGCTTAAGTTGCTCAAGAACCTCAGAAGCAATAGCATCTTCAAAAATTGGGCCTAACTGAAGCTTATATATATTATCGGATACAGGAAGGTGTGCTGGAATTTGATACAACGCCGATAGTACGTTAGAAATTGATTTAGCCTTTTGAGCGTCAGAGAGTGCTGCAACTTGAATATAGATTGCTGGTTCATCACTTTGCGTGGGTAAACTCGAATTTGAAGCTGTACCCTCATTGTTGTCTAGTACTGGTTTTGTCGTTGGTACAACTGCAATGCCGAGATACTCGTCGTAGGTTACTGTAGGTTTGTTGCCAACGGTAACGTTATTGTTTTCGTCAAAGTGGATAACCTCTAGTTTTACTTTAGCGGTTCCTTTGCTTTGATAGCCGAGTTTCACCGCAGCGGCATAAGACAAATCAATGATACGGTTGTCGTGAAACGGCCCTCGGTCGTTGACTCTGACAATAGCCTGTCTGTCGTTTTCAAGATTAGTCACGCGCACATATGAAGGAAGCGGCAGGGTTTTATGCGCGGCGCTCATGGCAAACATGTTGTAAGTTTCACCATTTGATGTCAAATGCCCATGAAACTTTTGGCCATACCAACTCGCAAGACCCACTTCCTCATATCCTTTTCCTGAGGTCATAGGGGTGTAGTGCTTACCTAATACCTTGTAGGGCCTGCTGTTAAACATGCGATAGGCCTCAAACTTTGGAACAGCATCCAATGTTTCAGGGGTTTTAGATACATGCTTAGGCGCTGAATCCTGTCTTTGTGTATACCTGCCCTCAGGCGTGCTTTGACATGCAACAATCGCTAAGGTTAGCCCCGCTACCATCACACCACGAGCAATGAATAACGCTAAGTCATGTACATGATGAAATGAAAGGTTAAACATGATGTTATCTGGACATTAATCGCTTTTGGGTGGCAATAGACATTAGAATGCCAAAACCTACCATCAATGTCACCATGGATGTACCGCCATAACTGACCAGCGGCAGAGGGACACCAACCACGGGCAGTAAACCAGAAACCATGCCCATATTGACAAACACGTATACAAAAAATGTGAGAGTGATGCTACCGCCTAAAAGTTTGGAGTAGGCGTCTTGCGCTTTGCTTGAAATAATTAGTCCACGCAAAATAATACACAGGTAGATTGCTAGTAAAACAACAACCCCAGTCAATCCAAATTCTTCACTAAACACTGAAAAAATAAAGTCTGTGTGCCTTTCGGGCAAAAACTCTAGTTGAGATTGCGTACCTTGAAGCCAGCCTTTCCCTTCAATACCACCTGAGCCGATGGCTATCTTAGATTGAATGATGTGATAACCCGAACCTAACGGATCGCTTTCAGGGTTTAGAAATGTCAGTACTCGCTGTTTTTGATAGTCCTTCATTAAAAAGAACCACATCACGGGGGCAAAAGCGCCAATCATAGCTGCGACGACAGAAATAAGGCGCCAGCTCATACCTGCTAAAAAGATGGCGAAAATACCTGAACTGGCAATAAGCAAAGACGTGCCTAAATCGGGTTGTTTGGCAATCAAAATAGTAGGGACAACCACTAAAGAAAAACCAACGATGATATGGGTTGTGTTAGGTGGCATGGTATATTTACTGATATACCAGGCCACCATCATAGGAACGGCAAGTTTCATTAATTCAGAGGGCTGAAAACGAACAAAACCAAGGTCCAGCCAACGCTGAGCACCTTTGCCCATATCACCAAAAAGCAGTACGGCGATAAGCATCAACAAGCCAATAACGAACGCGTAGATAGACAACCTTCGATAAAACCCAGGAGGAAGTTGGGCAAGTGCTAGCATAACGACAAAGCTCAACCCCAAGCGAACAAATTGGCGCTGCATCTGCCCCATGTCTTGGCCTGATGCCGAGTAGAGGGTTACCAATCCCACGCCACTTAATACCAATAGCCCCAATAATAACCAGCCGTCGATATGAATTCGCTGTAAAAAGCTAACTTTGTTTGGGTTTAACATTGCTCGTTTCATTGCG
The DNA here is from genome assembly GCF_036870955.2 of Alteromonas gracilis. Lineage (GTDB taxonomy): Bacteria > Pseudomonadota > Gammaproteobacteria > Enterobacterales > Alteromonadaceae > Alteromonas > Alteromonas gracilis_A. Next base: position 2,424,661 of record NZ_CP145482.2, on the reverse strand, counting down.
AATTACTTAACGTCTGGTCGTTTTGGTCATCAATATCGTTGTTCACGGTTTCAAACACACGATCTCTGAAATAAAAATCCATAATCTGCCTTGCTACCGGGGCAGCATTTTTACTACCACCACCAACATTTTCTAATACGACTGTTACGGATATTTCAGGGTCATTGAAAGGAGCAAAGCCGACATACATCGCATTATCCCGAAGTCTTTCGTCAACTTTTTCTGCATCATATTTTTCGTTCTGTCCAACAGAAAAAAGTTGTGCTGTGCCTGTCTTTCCAGCAGAGTCGTAATGAGTATTCGCAAATGCATTTCTTGCTCCGCCTTCTTCACCACTTACCACCTCATGCATGGCGTTTAAGATAATATCTAAATTTTCTTGCTTTTTGATCTCGATAGGGCGAAGCGACTTAAGTGGTATAAGGTCGATAGAACTATCAGTATTCATGTAGCCCCTAATAATTTGAGGAATAAAACGCTCGCCTCTATTGACAAGGGTATTTACAGAGTGATTGAGTTGAATTGGCGTCGTCGTCCAATAACTTTGACCGATACCTACAGGTATTGTGTCGCCAATGTACCAAGGTTGGTTAAACCGTGCACGTTTCCACCCTCGACTTGGCATATTGGCATCAGATTCTTCGTATAAATCAATACCCGTAAAATCGCCAAAGCCAAACTCATACATAGCTTCGCTAATTTTGTCGATGCCTAGCTTATAAGCCAGCTCGTAATAATAGGTATCGCACGACACCGCAATGGCCTTGGTAAGGTCAACGTCGCCGTGCCCCCATGAACGCCAATCGCGCCATACATGGCTCACGTTAGGAAGACGATAACGCCCTGTATCCTTTATGGTGTAATCTTTCGTAATTATCTCTTCTTCGAGACCTAGTAACCCTAAATGCGGTTTGACCGTTGACGCAGGCGGATATTGCCCCTGCGTTGCACGATTTATTAAAGGACGGTCTGGCGAATTAAGTAATGCGGAGTAATTCTTACTACTTATACCATGAACAAATAAGTTAGGGTCGTAGCTTGGGTTTGAGTAGAGCGCGAGCACGCCACCTGTTTTCACATCTGTTACCACGATAGCGCCGCGGATCCCTTCAATGATGCGTTGCGCTTCGAGCTGTAACGATAAATCTAGGTTGAGTACGATGTCTTTGCCTGGGGTTGGCGGTTCAACGTTAAGAACGCGAATAATGCGCCCTTGATTGTTGACTTCTACCTGCTGATAGCCAACTTTCCCGTGTAATAACTCCTCATGGTATTTTTCTATACCTAGCTTTCCAATATCATGCGTAGCGGCGTAGTTGTCTTCAAGCCCTGCTTCGACAAGTTTTTGGAGATCGCGTTTGTTGATGCGAGCAACGTAGCCAAGCGCATGCGTGAGCGTCTCTTTATAGGGGTAATATCTCGCCAAACGCGCCTCAATCTGAACGCCAGGGAACTTGTGCTTGCTGGCCGAAAAGAGTGCGACTTCTTCTTCGCTTAATTGCGTGCGCAATGCTACGGGCTTGAATCGGCGGGTGCCTTTCAGTGATGACTGAAAACGCTCTAACTCGTCGTCAGTGATGCCCATCAATGCCGTGAGCTTTTCCAACGTGTCTTCAATATCTTCGACTTGTTCAGGAATAACTTCAAGACTGAAAACTGGGCGGTTTTCAGCGAGCAATATGCCATTTCTGTCGTAAATAAGGCCGCGATTAGGCGCAACAGGCAGTACTTTTATGCGATTGCCGTTGCTGCGCGTCTGGTAATCTTCGTACTGAGTTACTTGCAAAGAATACAAATTGTTTAGGACAACACCCAGCATTGCAATGACAATAATAAACGCGATGGTTGCTCTACGCGCAAAAAGGTTTGCTTCAGCAGAGTGGTCGCGAATAGCTTGGCGTTTTCGGTGCATTGACGTCCTTTGCATTTGTGGTTTCGCGACCTATTCTCTGTGATAGGGATGATTTTGGGTCACAGACCACGCACGGTATAAGCTCTCTGTGAGAATAATACGAACAAGTGGGTGTGGCAATGTTAAGGCTGATAGAGACCACTTTTGCTCAGAAGCAGCAATACACTGAGGGGCTAATCCTTCGGGGCCACCTATTAAAAGGCTGACATCTCGGCCATCCATTTTCCAAAGGTCCAACTGCTTGGCGAGGGTGGGGGTATCCCAGGGTTTGCCTGTAACTTCAAGCGTGACGATACGATTTCCTTTTGGGATAGCAGCAAGCATAAGCTCGCCTTCTTTCTCAAGTATCCGCTTTATATCTGCATTTTTGCCGCGTTTTCCCGCGGGTATTTCGGTAAAATTTACCGGCATGTCACTGGGAAAGCGACGAATAAACTCGTCTACACCTAAGCATTTACCCAGTTGGGCATTTTCGTTCCCACTGCGACAATTTGTATGCGCACTTCGTTTCCCTTACTACTTGCTTACAAACGCTTAGCGACGCTATTAAAAGAGGAACAGCGTCGCTTTATGCGATGTTACGTGCTTTAACGAATTGAAATTATGACCACAGTTTTTCTAGTTGATAAAAGTCGCGTGTTTCGTCTTGCATGACATGCAAAATAACATCACCAAAATCCACTAGCACCCATTCATAGGTCTCTTTTCCTTCAACACTGCTAGGTGCATGCCCAGCACTTTTAGCTTCTACCATTACATTCTCAGCGATAGAAGAAACATGACGTTTTGAGTTACCAGAGCAGATAATCATTGTATCTGTGATCGTTGACTTGCCGCGAACGTCGAGTTCAATGACATCGCGTGCTTTCATATCGTCAATTTTGTCTTTTACAAACTGTTTGAGTTGTTGACTCTCCAAGAGTTTTCCTCACTTATTTAACTTATGTACAACTGATTAGCGGCAATGTAGTTGAGTACGTTTCGAGGTACCCATTCATTAACGTTAATGGTATTGGCGTTGTTTTCACGCCCTCCCACACGTAACACATTACGTATATCAGTGGATGAAACGGGGTAGAGTGGTGTGTCCACCAATATTACTGAACCAGACGGTTGTTCATGAATGATTTGCGCATTATTCGCTGCATATTCATTTAACCAGGCACTTATTGCATCATTCGGGGTGAAAGACTCACTATCTCGACGCATAACAACAAGGTGACAGTACTTTAGCAGTTGTTCCCACTCGAACCATTTATCGAGATTATACAGGGAATCCGCGCCAATGAAAAAACAGATTGACTGTTTGCTTTGTTGTTTAAGTGCCCGAAGTGTTTTTACCGTGTAAGACGGCGAAGGTAGCGAAAGCTCTATGAGTTCTGGAACCAAGCGCGCGTTATTCTCACAGCAAAGTTCTGTCATGCGAACTCTGTGCTCCTCACTCACGCTGACAGGTTTGTGAGGTGGAATTTTACAAGGCATCAAGTGGACTTGATCTATGTTTAGTGTATCTGCAGCATTCAGGGCCGCGTTTATATGACCCATGTGCGGAGGATTAAAGGTACCGCCTAATACTGCTTTGACCGAAAGCTGGTCTGTACAGGTCAACTCGACAACTCCAGAAATGGCATGGCTCGCAAATCATGCCCCATAAACATCATGCAAAGGTGGCATAACTCGATATATGGTCTGGCGATAACATTCTGTTTAAAGGCATGGTCAGCTTTACTGAGCGCAGATTGAATATCTTCCAGTTGCTCGATACTCAATCTATTTAAGGCATTTTGATAAAATCCCTGACGGTTGCGCCAAATGCCAAATCGTTGCCATTGAATAGGCTCTCGGTTTTGTAGTGTTGCCTTTAATTTCCACAACTGTTCCCATTCACGGATGAGTGCCCAAATAATAATGTTTGGCTCAAGCCCCTCACTTTCAAGGCGGTACAGCATTTTCACGCATCGTGTACTGTCGCCACTTAACATTACGTCAACAAGTTGGAACACGTTATAGCGCGACTGATCAACCATCGCATGTTCAATTTGAGGCTCAGCAATAGATTGATTAGGGTAAAGCAGGGCAAGTTTGTCAATCTCTTGTTTAGCAGCTAGCAAGTTGCCTTCACAGAAATCCGCTATCATTTTTACGCCGCTCGATGAAACGTTGAGCTGATGTGCTTGTAACTGCAGGTTAATCCAGCTAGTAAGCTGTTTACCCTCTAGGGGATAGCACAATACAGAGGCACCAACGTCATCGAGAACTTTGAACCACTTCGCGCGCTGAACGTCTTTACCGATCTTTGGACCGTGGACAAGTAAAAGAATGTCGGGATTCAGTGATGCAGCGACTTCTTGAAGCATCTTACTGCCCTCGGCTCCAGGCTTACCTGTTGGAAGCTCAAGCTCAATGAACTGCTGACTTGAAAATAACGACATGCTTTGAGTTGCTTCAATAAGCTGATTCCAGGAAAAGCCTGTTTCGGCTACCAATACTGTTCGTTCTTCAAAACCGCTGGACTTTGCTTTCGTACGAATTTGCTCAATGACCTCAAATTTCTGTTGAGGCTCGTCTCCAAACACAAGATAGCAAGACCTCAATGATTTCTTGATGTCTTGGGGAAATTGATTGGGGTATATTTGCATAGCCTGATTATTGCGCGTCTAATGCTGCAACTGCTTGACTAGAGAGGCGTCTAACAATGATATCGGCAGCCTCATCGCGCATTTCATCAAGCATTAACTCGAGCTCTCTTGATTTAGCTAGTACCTGGTCTGGATCGTCTTGATAATCCCTAACCACTTCAAACTGTGCCATCAGAGGCTCTTTATTCGGGAATTGGACACGGTAGCGCACGATATAGATGAGCTCGTATTCTGCTACTTGTCCTGAAGGGTAGACTGATAGTAACTGGCGCTCTAATTGTTCGGGCAACAAATAGATATTTACGTTCTTTGTCGATGGGTTGTCGTCGCTTGGAACGCTCTGTAACCCGTAAACATTTAAATGCTTGTCAAGCGCACGCGCCAGCGGCGCGTGTGCTCTCGCACTTTCAATAGCAACCGTGTTGATATCATTAGGCAGACTTGGACCACTTCGCAAGTGAAAGCCACAGCTTGCTACTAACAACGGGCCAAGCAATACAATCGCTAATTGAAAGTACTTTTTCATGCAGTTTTACCTAGTTCGCTACAATATTAACAAGCTTGCCAGGTACAACGATTACCTTGCGGATCGTTTTCCCATCAATAAATTGTTGTACATTCTGTTGGCTCTTTGCAGCTTCTTCAATGGCTTCTTTTGTTGCATCCGCAGCAATAGTCATCTTTGCACGAACCTTGCCATTTACTTGTACAATGATGAGTTTTTCATCTTCTACTAGCGCAGCTTTGTCAGCCGTTGGCCAAGGTGCCACATCAATATCTTGTTCATGTCCTAGCACTTTCCACAGTTCATGGGCAATGTGAGGGGTGATTGGGTTAAGAAGCAACAATACTGACTCTACCGCTTCACGCATGATTGCAATGTCTTGCTCGTTTTCTTGTGGCGCTTTTTGAAGATGGTTTAACAACTCCATAATTGCGGCTACTGCAGTATTGAATGTTTGGCGACGACCTAGGTCATCTGACACTTTCTCGATGGTCTTGTGTACTTCTCGACGCAATGCTTGCTGGTCTTTAGAAAGCGCTTTAACGTCAAGCGCAACAGGCGCGCCTTTTTCAACATGTTCACTAGCAAGTTTCCAAATACGACGCAAGAAGCGGTTTGCCCCTTCAACGCCAGAGTCAACCCACTCAAGAGTTTGCTCTGGTGGCGCTGCAAACATAGTAAATAGACGCACTGTATCGGCACCGTATTGGTCGATAACCTCTTGTGGGTCAATACCGTTATTCTTTGACTTTGACATTTTTGTCATGCCGCCGTGAATAACTTCTTCACCGTCGGCAGTTAGCCACGCTTTTACAATGCGGCCTTTGTCATCTTTTTCAGTGCTGACTTGTGTTGGTGAATACCATGTTTTCTTGCCAGAAGCGTCTTCACGATAATACGAATCTGCCAGTACCATGCCTTGACACAATAGGCGCTTGAATGGCTCATCTGAGTTCACAAGGCCTTCATCGCGAAGTAGTTTGTGGAAGAAACGCGAATACAACAAGTGCAAGATAGCGTGCTCAATACCGCCGATGTATTGGTCAACCTAGCAACCAATAATTGGCAGATTTCGGGTCAAGCATCGCGTCGTTATTTGTCGCGCAGGCATAGCGAGCATAATACCAAGACGACTCCATAAACGTATCGAAGGTATCAGTTTCGCGCAGTGCGGCTTCACCGTTGTACGCAGTTTTTGCCCATTCAGGGTCAGCTTTAATGGGCGAAGTAACGCCGTCCATTTCCACGTCTTCTGGTAACACAACAGGTAGCTGATCTGCCGGAACAGGCACAGACTCACCGTTTTCCAAATTAAGCATTGGAATAGGTGCGCCCCAATAACGCTGACGGCTAACACCCCAGTCGCGTAAACGGTAGTTCACTTTGCGCTTGCCGCACCCTTTGCCTTCAAGCTCATCGGCAATGCCGTTGAATGCCGCATCAAAATCTGCGCCATCAAACTTATCAGAATTAATTAGGCTACCTTTTTCCGTGTAGGCAGAAGACGTTAGGTCACACTTGTCCTCGTCACCCGCTACAGGGGCAATAACTTGCTTAATAGGTAAATCGTACTTTGTCGCAAATTCCCAGTCGCGCTGGTCGTGTCCCGGAACAGCCATCACTGCGCCAGAGCCATAATCCATTAGTACGAAGTTCGCTACCCAGATAGGCAGAGTCTCACCAGTCAGCGGGTGAACAACCTCAAAACCAGTTGCACAGCCTTTTTTCTCCATTGTTGCTAGTTCAGCTTCTGCAACTTTGGTGTTTTTGCATTCTTCGATAAAAGCAGCAAGTTCAGGATTCGACTGGGCCGCAAATTCAGCCAGTGGGTGTTGTGCAGCAACCGCCACATAGGTAACACCATAAAAGGTATCTGGGCGAGTGGTATATACCGTTAAGTCATTGATGTCATTGGCAGGCGTTGAAAGGTTAAAAGTAATTTCTACACCTTCAGAACGACCAATCCAATTAGCCTGCATGGCACGCACTTGATCAGGCCACTCTTCAAGCTGTTCCAAGTCTTTTAACAGCTCTTCAGCATAATCAGTGATTTTAATAAACCACTGAGGAATTTCTTTTTGTTCAACCAAGGCGCCCGAACGCCAACCACGACCATCGATAACCTGCTCATTTGCAAGTACAGTTTGGTCAACAGGGTCCCAGTTAACGGTAGAGTTCTTCTTGTAAACAAGACCTTTCTCGTACAAACGGGTGAAGAACCATTGTTCCCAGCGGTAATAGTCAGATTTACAGGTAGTAACTTCACGGTCCCAATCATAACCAAAACCCAATGAACGAAGCTGGTTCTTCATGTAATCAATATTTGAATACGTCCATTTGGCAGGTGCAGTATTGTTATTAATTGCAGCATTTTCTGCAGGTAGACCAAAGGCATCCCAACCCATAGGTTGCATCACGTTTTTACCCTGCATACGCTGGAAGCGGCTAATTACATCGCCGATAGTGTAGTTGCGTACGTGACCCATATGGAGACGGCCACTAGGGTATGGGAACATCGACAGGCAATAAAATTTCTCTTTGCCTTCTTCATCATTTGCTTTGAAAGATTGATTGTCTTCCCAGTATTGCTGAACGCGTTGTTCTATATCTTTAGGGTTGTACTGATTATCGGCCATGAAACTTAGGCTTCCGCATTAAGAGTTAAAACGTTTTTATATCGATAGTCTTTAAGCACTTTGCAGCATTTTTTGCTGAAATTTTGGCGCAATGACTCGATTGAACATATACATAGCCCATTAGAATAACCCAGCGCGAAGCCATGCCTCAATAGCTTAACACTAGGTTAGGACATTTTTATTGTTAGTTGCTGGAAAAGTAACCATGTTTGCGTGTGTCAGCTTAGTTTTTGTCACTAAATGACGTTAAGGCGCTGAGTTGTTGTTCCTGAACTTGGTCTACAACTTTGACCAAACCCTTTGCTTCGTCTAATGATGCGGGTTTGCCGTTAAAATGAATATGCCCTGACGCGGTGTAAGTAAGTGTCACTGTTGTTCCTTCACCGTTTTCTTGCTCATCGAACTGCCAAGTCAGTGCGCCGAACATGCCCATTTCCTGCAGTGGGCCTAACCCACCAGTCATTACAACTTTTTTGTTGGGTTGTATGTAGGTTACTTGCATGTGCTGAGCACTAGCGTTGTCTTTCGATTCACAAAAGCAGCCGCCTGCGCGCTCATCAATGCTAAGTGTACCTTTCCACCAGGTATGATCTTTAGGCCACCACATGTCTATGTGCTGCACGAAATGTGAATACACCGCCTCGATAGGCGCGCTACTCTTGCTCACATTTGTGATAGAAAACCCTGTTTCGGTAGCAAACTTGACGTCAGCATGGACATTACTGTTGCATACTAGGAGAAATGAACTTAACAGTAACGAGCGCAAAACGACCGAGTTGAACAGTATTTGGCTGCAAGGGGCACAGCGCGAGATGAGTCGAGAAGTACTGTCTGGTGTTGTCATAGTTTGCAATCCCTTTTTATTGTTAGCGAGTTATTCGTAGAACCTTGCTATCCCATACTAGTAAGATTTAGCGCTAAGCACCATAGCGCTTTGATCTTATGTAAGATGTTGTGCTCGATTCTTGCGCAGTTGAGTGCAATAAAGGGAGATATGAAGGATAAGCGTTTGACACAATTGTTAATTAGGGGTTCACTTACTTTAAAGCAACAACGATAGAAAAGCATGTCTGTAGACACTACCTTGTACGAGTTAGAAATTGAAGCATTAACGCCTACCATAAATCGCCGAGCCATCAACAGTGCGTTGAAAGACAACGAAGCTCTGAATGCCACTTTTATTGGGCAGGAGCGCGCGCGAGAAGCGCTAACCTTTGGGCTAGGTATTAATACCAAAGGCTACAACCTGTATGTAATGGGTGAGCCTGCCACAGGTCGATTCACCCTAGTGAAAGACTATATCGAACGACAAGTCACGCAATTACCCGCGCCTGACGATTGGTGCTACATCAATAACTTTGATGAAGAGCGCGAACCAATTGTATTGCGTTTCCCGCCGGGCGGTGGCAAAGCATTTCATAAAGATATGGCAGCATTGATTGATGATGTGTTGGACTCTTTGCCCATTGCTTTTGATAATCCGGGTTACCAACGCAGGCGCACATCGATATCTCGTGAATTTGAACAAAAATACGATGCTGCTATCGATGCCGTAGAGCGTTATGCGCAAGCAAATAATGTGGCGCTGTATGAGGAAGGTGGCTCAATAACGTTTTCGCCTATTATCGGCGGTAAACCAATAAGCGATAACGATTTTGCCAGTTTAAGCGACAGTGAGCGAGAAGGTTTTTACGCGCTTATCGATGAACTTGAAAACAGGCTTAGTGAGAATCTGTTGAGTTTACCCACGTGGAAGCGTGAAAATTCAGAGAGGCTACGTGAACTAGACAAAACAACTGCGGAGCAGGGTATAAAACCGCTCATCAAGGTACTCGAGCACAAATATTCGTCAGACCTTGGTGTGATGAAGTTTTTAAAGCAACTAAAAACGGCTTTAGTCAATGCCGTGTTAGTTATCCATAGCGAAGAGCAAAAAGAAGAAAAAAGCGACGACTTTGATAAAAAGATCTTCCTTGAGGAACAATTTCTTCCCAACGTGCTTGTATCAAACAAACTTGATGACGCAGCTCCTGTTATCTATGAACCCAACCCAACTTACCAAAATCTGTTTGGCAAAATTGAGTACACCAATATTCATGGTAGCGTTTTCACTAACTATCGCATGATTCAACCTGGGGCATTGCACCGTGCAAATGGTGGCTATTTGCTGCTTGATGTTGACCAACTTATTGAACAGCCCTATGTATGGGACGCCTTGAAGCTGGCGATAAAGTCTACGCGCTTACGCATGGATTTGCCTCAACAAGACGTGGGTATGGTGAATAACATTACGCTGAACCCACAACCTATTGATTTAAATGTGAAAATAGTGCTGCTAGGATCGCGAGACTTGTATTACACACTACAAGACTACGATGATGAATTTGACGAGCTATTTCGGGTACTGGTTGACTTTGATTTAGAAATTCCGGTAACACGGCAAGCGTTATTCGACTTTGTCGGCAAAGTCAGAGCGCATTTGCATACTTTGGGCTTAGAGGGCATAACTGCAAACGCCATGTGTCGTTTAGTGGAATACTCATTAAGAATGGCTGAGCACAAAGAAAAACTGTCTGCGCATTTTGCTGAAGTCATTGAACTGGTCAATGAGGCATTTTACTTTTGCCAAAAGTCAAACGCGCAAGTGTTGGAACTCGACCATCTTAACACAGCGCTGAGCGCCAAGAAGCGTCGTACAGGCAGGGTAAGTCAGACGTTACTTAACGATATTAAAGAAGGTCATGTACTTATTGCCACTGAAGGGAAAGCGGTCGGTAAAGTAAATGGTCTAACGGTATTAGATATTGGCGATACAGCCTTTGGTACACCTGCACGTATTACGTCTACCGTGTTCGCTGGTGCCAGCGGTGTTGTGGATATTGAGCGTGAGGTAGAACTTGGTCAGCCAATTCACTCAAAAGGCGTTATGTTGCTAAATGGGTATTTGGGCAACAAGTACGCGCAACACTTTCCACTCACGCTTTCAGCGAACATCGCCCTTGAACAGTCGTACGGACACATCGATGGTGATAGTGCGTCGTTAGGTGAATTGGTCGCACTCATCTCAGCACTTACTGAGATTCCTTGTCTACAAACACTGGCTATCACTGGGTCGATAAACCAATACGGTGAGGTGCAAGCCGTTGGAGGCGTAAACGAAAAAATTGAGGGCTTTTTTGACCTGTGTCAGCATCGTGGATTGACCGTACGCAAGGGGTTATTATCCCAAAATCAAATGCGATTAACCTAGTGCTTGATACAACCGTTGTCGACGCTGTTAAGAAAGGGTTGTTCCATATCTACACGGTTGAAACGGTTGACGATGCGTTAACTATTTTGATGGAACAGGAAGCGGGTAAAATTAGCTCTAAGGGGCGCTACCCTAAAAACTCGATCAACTACCACGCAGTAAATCGCTTGTACAATATTGCGCTAATGGTAAACGGTGGTGACGGCGAATAAATGAAATATTCACCTTTCCTTTCAGGTAATCGTGCTACGTTTAAAGTAACTAGGAGAGTAACAGCAGCGATTATTGTCGTCTTGTTCGCTATGTTCATTTTGCGAACGTAAAATATTTTGAGGTAATACTATGCCACATCCTCATAGTGTAGAGGCAAGAAATAATGTCACGATTCATGGTTCAGGCGATAAGGTAATAATGCTGGCTCACGGTTTTGGCTGTGATCAGAAAATGTGGCGCCACCTGCTACCGTATCTCGATACGCAATATAAAGTTATTTTATTCGACTATGTGGGGTGCGGTTCTTCTGACTATTCAGCTTATAACAAACAGCGTTATTCAACGTTAAATGGTTACGCGCAAGATGTACTGGATATCTGCGAGGCACTAAGCTTACATGATGTGATTTTTGTTGGTCACTCTGTAAGCAGCATGATTGGTATGCATGCCGCCATTCAGTCTCCTCACGTTTTTTCAAAGCTTGCTATGATATGTCCCTCTCCTTGCTTTCTTAACTTTCCTCCTGAATATGAAGGTGGCTTCGACAAAGAAGATTTAGAAGAATTAATTAATTTGATGGACAAAAACTATTTGGGGTGGGCGAATTACTTGGCGCCTCTCGTTATGGGTCTAGACAACGATTCAGCATTAACTCAAGAACTTGAGTCCAGTTTTTGCTCTACTGATCCTAAATATGCAAAGCCCTTTGCCAAAGCCACCTTTTTCGCTGACGACAGGGCCTTGCTGTCTAAGCTTACCCTTCCCACAATAATTGTACAAAGCAAACACGATAATCTAGCTTCTACCGCTGTGGGAGAGTACATGAATAAAATAATGCCACACTCTCAGCTAAAAATTATTGATGCGCATGGGCATTGTTTGCATATGACGAATCCCGCCAATGTTTCTTCAATCTTAATGGAGTTTGTTAGGTGAGTGAGTGCGTAGGGGAGGATTTTCCCTGTTTATTGATAAAGTCAGATATTGAAACCGCGAAAATTATCTGGTTGAACCCATTTGCGCACGACTTCCTTGGTTTGGAAAAAACGGCTGAGTCGAAAATAACCAATATTGTGTCTAAAGCCAGCTTAATTTTTTATGAAAGCTACATAAAACCCATTATTCTCGCTAACGGAAAGTATTTAGAAGTTCAAATTACGCTGATTTCTGAAGGGGGAAGGCGTGTTCCAGCAGTGGCGAATTTAACAATTTCAGACAATATCGTTTACTGGGCTATTTATGTAGCCGAAGAGCGAGATAAACTTTATCAGGAATTACTAGAAGCAAAAGATTTGCTTGAAAAAAAGACGGAAGAGTTAACAGCGCTTAGTCGAAAAGATTCACTAACGCCATTGCTGAATCGTCGAGCAGCAAAAGACGACATAAATGTATTAATAACCCAATCATCTAGAGCCTTTTTCCCTTTATCATTTCTACTTTTAGATATCGATTTTTTCAAAGATATTAACGACTCCTTTGGACACGATGAGGGAGATAAGGTTTTGCTAGAACTTTCTAACCTACTCCTTAAGCACGTGCGTGAAACTGATGTGGTTGCCAGATGGGGCGGAGAAGAGTTTTTGATTGTTCTGTATAACACGAATATTGGATCGATCAAATCTTTCAGCGACAGGCTACATAATGCTATCGCAGCCATTGTACTTCCAAATGGTAATCCATTAACCGTAAGCATTGGTGTAGCGGTACTAGAACAAGATGAACTGACAGAGTCAGATGTTATTGCTGCGCAATTATTAAAAGCTGATAAAGCATTATATTCAGCAAAAGACAATCAAAGAGCGCACACTAGGGTATATGATAAAGAAAAAGGTATTATAAGGCTTTAAACGCCTCAAAACGGGAGGGAAATGTCCCGACATTTAAGCGTTTTTAATTCTTTGGTGTTTTTTTGGCTGTGAAATAATAAGGGGGAACAGTGTGCTCCCCATCATACGTACCGCTTAACATTTATTTAGGCGGCATGCGCAGGCCGCCGTCTAAACGTATTGTTTCACCATTTAAATAGCTGTTGTTGGCCATGTGAATAACGAGTTTCGCAAATTCTTCAGGCAAGCCTAAGCGTTTTGGGAACTGTACGTTAGCAGAAAGTGCATCTTGAACTTTATCTGGCATAGCTAATAGCATTGGCGTACCCATTACCCCAGGAGCTATGGTGTTCACTCTAATACCTAGAGGTGCTAAATCTCTTGCCATGGGTAGCGTAAGACCGATTATCCCCCCTTTGCTTGCTGCATATGCAGTTTGGCCAATTTGCCCTTCATAACCTGCAACAGACGCAGTATTAATAATAAGACCGCGCTCGCCTTCATCATTAATAGGTGACTGTTTTGCCATTGCAGCCGCAACTAAGCGGGCAACATTGAAGCTACCGACTAGATTAATATCGATGGTTTTTTGAAAGTCACCCAATGGAGCAGGGTTGCCCTCACGGTCTAATAAGCGTTTGGCTGGCGCAATACCTAAGCACAATTCACTACCAATGAAATAGTGCCAAAAGCCGCTATTGTTGCATCAATTGCATGCTGTACTTGTTGTTCATCGCGAACATCAACTTTCGTGAAAAGCGTGTTGTCATTTCCCAATTCTTCTACACGCTGCGCTCCTTGTTCTTCGTTTAAATCGAACAGGCTTACGTTTGCGCCAGCGTCGCGAAGTGCCATGGCCGTGGCATGTCCAAGACCAGAACAACCGCTGCGATTACAATGGCGGTGAGATTCGTTAACGTCATAGCTTTCTCTTACTCCCAAGTTTCACTATTATTAACGTGATGTTAACGGGAAGTAAGAGGAAAGACTATGGTGCCGCGGCATATCGACACCTTTTATGATGTTATTTTGGCAACTGAATTTTACAGTCTTCGCTTTGGCGATAGATGATCAATGTGTGACCAATTACCTGAAGCTTTACTGAACTGGTTTCGCGAACGATGGCGTCCATAATAAGTGCTTTTTCTTCGCGATCGTCTGTCGGTACCTTAACTTTAATTAATTCGTGGTGGTTTAGTGCGTTGTCAATCTCCGCTACCACGCCTTCTGTAAGACCGTTAGCACCAAGTTGCACGACAGGCTTTAGAGGGTGTGCTAGGCCTTTAAGAAATTGTTTCTGTTTGTTTGAAAGTTTCATGAAGTAATAATTCTTACAATTAATCTGTTAGTTTATGCTTGAAATAACGTATTCTAACGCCATCTCGTCAACAATCCTAATGACATTGTATTGGAATGACAAAAAAGAAACACTCTGCCAGCAGTAAACGCTGGTTACAAGAACATGTCAGCGACCATTATGTGCAAAAAGCACAAAAGGAAGGCTGGCGCTCGCGAGCTATCTACAAACTGGAAGAAATCCAGAAAAAAGATAAGCTTATAAAACCTGGAATGACACTTGTTGACCTTGGTGCCGCGCCTGGTGGCTGGTCTCAACTGGCAGCGCGACTTGTTGGCGACAATGGACAAGTTATCGCGTGTGATATTTTGCCTATGGATCCCATCGTCGGAGTAGACTTTTTACAAGGAGACTTCAGAGAAGATGCGGTTCTTGATGCACTGTTGAACAGAATCGGTGGGAACACCGTAGATATAGTGTTGTCTGATATGGCACCGAACTTGGCGGGAAATGCTTCTGTTGACCAATCACGCTCTATGTACCTTTGCGAACTAGCGCTTGATATGTGTCATCAAGTATTGAAGCCAGGCGGGTCATTCGTCATAAAAGTCTTTCAAGGTGAAGGGTTCGTTGAGTACATGAATGCACTCAAACAATCGTTTACCACAATAAAGACACGCAAGCCAGACTCGTCGAGATCACGTTCTCGTGAGGTGTATTTGGTGGCTTGTGGGTATAAAGTGTAGTAGGCTTGAGTTAAGCGTTTTTCGTTGCGAACGAGTCTGGTTGTTCAGTAATCAAGTTGCTGAAAAACACAGCAGTTCGGGTTTATAGAGGTTAGTAGCATTGAGCGATATGGCAAAAAATTTAATCTTATGGTTAGTCATCGCCGTTGTTTTGATGTCGGTTTTTCAGAGCTTTTCACCGAGTGAATCAGCTCGCTCACAAACTGACTACACAACGTTTTTGAGAGAAGCAGAACAGGGAAATATTCGTGAAGTTCGTATAAATAATAGCGGCGAAATTCGCGGTACGAAGCGTTCAGGTGAAACTTTCCAAACCAACGTGCCTTATTTTGATGACAAGTTGATTTCTGACTTGGTAAAGAATGACGTAAGGGTATACGGTGAACCACCAGAAGAGCAGTCTCTTCTGACATCGATTTTCATTTCATGGTTCCCAATGTTGTTGCTTATTGGTGTGTGGATTTTCTTCATGCGTCAGATGCAAGGCGGCGGCGGTCGCGGCGCGATGTCTTTTGGTAAAAGCAAAGCGCGCTTGTTGGGTGAAGATCAAATCAAAGTGACATTCGCTGACGTTGCAGGGTGCGATGAGGCGAAAGAGGATGTGTCTGAATTAGTTGATTTCCTTCGCGACCCGTCAAAATTTCAAAAGCTTGGGGGTAAAATTCCTAAAGGCGTACTAATGGTAGGTCCTCCAGGTACAGGTAAAACGCTACTTGCAAAAGCCATTGCGGGTGAAGCAAAAGTGCCTTTCTTTTCAATTTCGGGATCTGATTTCGTAGAAATGTTTGTGGGTGTTGGTGCATCTCGTGTTCGCGATATGTTTGAACAAGCAAGAAAAGCTGCACCTTGTATCATATTTATCGATGAGATCGATGCGGTGGGTCGTCAGCGTGGCGCCGGACTTGGCGGCGGACACGATGAGCGCGAGCAGACGCTGAACCAGATGCTTGTGGAAATGGATGGTTTTGAAGGTCACGAAGGCATTATTGTCATTGCTGCGACTAACCGTCCTGACGTACTAGACCCTGCATTACTTCGTCCAGGCCGTTTCGACCGTCAAGTTGTGGTTGGTCTTCCAGATATTCGTGGTCGTGAGCAAATTCTTAAGGTACATATTCGCAAGGTACCCGTTGCCGACAACGTCGACCCGTCGCTTATAGCGCGCGGAACGCCTGGTTTCTCAGGTGCAGACCTTGCCAACCTTGTTAATGAGGCGGCACTGTTTGCGGCACGTGGAAACAAACGTCTTGTTTCTATGGAAGAGTTTGAAAAAGCGAAAGATAAAATCATGATGGGCGCCGAGCGCAAATCTATGGTTATGTCGGAAGAGGAAAAAACTAACACGGCGTATCACGAGGCAGGTCATGCCATTGTGGGTCGTTTAGTGCCAGAACACGATCCAGTATATAAAGTGTCTATTATCCCTCGAGGTCGCGCTTTGGGTGTGACTATGTATCTTCCAGAGCAAGATAAGTATAGCCAGAGCAAGCAGGCATTGGAGAGCATGATCTCGAGCTTGTACGGCGGGCGTATCGCAGAAGAGATGACATTAGGTAGTGCTGGGGTGACGACAGGTGCGTCTAATGATATTGAGCGAGCATCGAGCATTGCACGTAAGATGGTTACTCAGTGGGGTCTGTCAGATAAAATGGGTCCATTACTTTACGCTGAAGAAGAAGGCGAAGTATTCATGGGGCGCGGTACATCTAACTCGATTCGTATGTCTAACCAAACAGCGTTAGCTATCGATGAAGAGGTTAAAGACATCATTAACCGCAACTATCAACGCGCTAAGACCATTTTGGAAGAGAATGTTGATATTCTCGAGGCGATGAAAGATGCGCTTATGAAATATGAAACCATCGATGCAAAACAAATTGATGATTTGATGAACCGTACTGAAGTTCGCCCACCAGCTGATTGGGATGACAGCCGTCCAACGGGTGGTGACAAGCCAAATGGTGGTTCGCCTGTTCGAGAAGGTGATATTAAAGGTGATGGTGTAGACAAGCCATCAGTGGGCAAGCCTGGTGATATTCCAAGCTAGCCAACTCTCTTAGTCAAAAAACGCCAGTTTTACTGGCGTTTTTTTATTTTCGCCTGACAAATTTTACTGATTACGGCATAGATTTTTGCCTCTTTAGAATATGGCTTAAGGCGAGTTTTCATTTTAATATTGTAATTTTTATTGTGAATTGACCATGCAGTTTGGTAACCACTATATCGACCTATCTGAACCCCGCGTTATGGGCATTTTAAACGTAACACCTGATTCCTTTTCTGATGGTGGTCAGCATGCCACCACCCAACTTGCAGTAAATCATGCATTAGAAATGATTGAGCATGGAGCGACATTTATCGATGTCGGCGGCGAGTCTACAAGACCCGGGGCACCGGATGTATCGCTTCAAGAAGAACTTGATAGAACCATCCCAGTTATTGAAGCAATAGCAGAAAACAGTGAATGTGTTATTTCTATTGACACCAGTAAAGCTGAAGTGATGACGGAAGCGGTGAGAGCTTATGCTGGCCTTATTAATGATGTTCGTGCACTTCAAGCGCCTGGGGCGCTTAACGCCGCAGTGGATGCAAAAGTTCCGGTGTGTTTGATGCATATGAAAGGCGAACCGCGCACAATGCAGCAAAACCCTAGCTATGTAAATGTTGTGGCTGAAGTATCAGAGTTCTTATCAACCCGTGTTGCGACATGTATACAAGCTGGTATTCCAAAAGAACAGATAATCATCGACCCCGGTTATGGTTTTGGCAAAACACTGGAACACAACTATTCACTTGTAAAGTATCTGCCAAATATAATGGCGCTAGGCTATCCAGTGTTAGCTGGTATGTCTCGTAAATCAATGATTGGCAATCTGCTTGACAGAAAAGTTGATGAACGCTTGGCGGGAAGTATTTGCCTCGCTACAATTGTGGCTCAAATGGGCGCTCAAATAATACGCGTACACGATGTTAAAGAAACTGCCGACGCAGTAAATATCGTAAAAATGCTGAATACACTCTAATAAGGAAGAATAATGACTCAGCGCAAATATTTCGGCACTGACGGTATCCGTGGCAAAGTTGGTGAAAGTGATATCAACCCAGAATTCGTGACCAAACTGGGTTGGGCGGCAGGAAAGGTGCTTGCTGGAAGAGGCACAAATAAAGTGCTTATAGGAAAGGACACACGTATATCTGGCTACATGCTAGAGTCGTGCCTTGAGGCTGGTCTTTCTGCCGCAGGTATAGATATTGGCCTTCTAGGCCCTATGCCAACACCTAAGCTATTGCGTATCTTACCAAAACGTTTCGTTCGGAAGCAGGGATTGTGATAAGTGCATCGCACAACCCATTTTATGATAACGGAATAAAGTTCTTTTCTGCGCAAGGGTTTAAGTTAGATGACGACATTGAGCTTGCTATAGAAGACATGCTTGAGCGTCCTATGACATGTGTTGCATCTGATAAGTTGGGTAAGGCGGTCCGTATCAATGATGCCGCTGGCCGATATATCGAATTCTGTAAAGGGACTTTCCCTTCTGAGCTGTCACTGACGGGCTTAAAAATTGTTGTCGATTGTGCTCACGGTGCCACCTACCATATTGCGCCCAACGTACTTCGTGAACTGGGCGCTACGGTGATTGAGCTTGGCACTGCGCCTAATGGTCTTAATATCAACGAAGGTGTAGGCGCAACGGCAATGGACAATATTGTCGCTAAAGTAAAAGAAACGGGGGCAGACCTTGGTTTTGCGCTAGACGGCGATGGTGACTTATTAATGATGGTCGACCACTTAGGTAATGTATTAGATGGCGACCAAATAGTTTACATCATTGCACGCGACGCACTGAAAAATGGCAAGATGCAAGGTGGTGTAGTCGGTACGCTAATGAGTAATTTAGGGTTAGAGAATGCGCTAAGCAAGTTGGGCGTGCCTTTTGCTCGAAGTAACGTTGGCGACAGATATGTTATGGAGTTGCTCCAGCAAAAAGGTTGGGCAATTGGCGGTGAAAACTCAGGTCACGTGCTAAATCTGAATATGTGCTCAACAGGTGATGGCATTGTAGCTGGCCTTCAGGTATTAGCTGCGATGCTGCGTTCTCACATGGATCTTCATGATTTATCGAGCGGTTTTGAAATGTACCCGCAAACACTTATCAATGTGAGGTATAAAAACCAAGATACCGATTACTTGGCGCATGAGCAGGTACAAATGTCGAAAAAGGAAGCGGAATCCGCTCTTGGCAAAACGGGTCGGGTTTTACTTCGCAAGAGTGGGACAGAACCTTTGATACGCGTTATGGTTGAATCCAACGATGAACAGCAATCTGCCAAATGGGCGGAGCATATTGCTGAAACTGTTCGTAATCTCGCCAATTAGTTGGCATAGCTGGATTTTTCGCTTTTTGTGCTTGTAACTTATCAATTAAATAGTTAATATCACGCCCGCTTAAAAGACAGGGCTAAGGTCTACGTTGTGAGTAAAATCGAAAGACAGCCTTTTGTGGCTGGCAATTGGAAAATGAACGGAAGTGTGGCATTAGCGGCTGACTTCAACCAAAAGCTCGCGGACTTATCATCGCGCGCTCAAGTTGTTATTTGCACGCCATCTGTGTTGATTCACGCGCTTGATAAATCGCATTTTTCTGTTGGTGCTCAAAACGTAAGTCATTTAGACAACGGAGCTCACACTGGTGAGTTGTCAGTTGATATGTTGAAAGAAGCGGGCTGTGAGTATGCTATTGTAGGCCACTCTGAGCGAAGAGAAGACCAAGGTGAATCAAATCACCTAGTAGCACAGAAAGCACAAAAGTGTGTGCGCTCTGGCCTAACGCCAATCATATGTGTTGGCGAGCCTTTGGAAGTAAGAGAGGCAGGGCAGGTAGAGTCTTTCGTTACAGAGCAGTTAGACGCATTAACATCAGTGATGACAGTTGCTGAACTTAAGCAAAGCGTAGTTGCATACGAGCCGATTTGGGCTATCGGGACGGGCAAAACTGCAACCCCGGAACAAGCGCAAGACGTTCACGAATTTATCCGCGGATACTTTAGTAAAGTAGACGCAGAATTGGCGCAAGGCCTTCGTATTTTGTACGGTGGTAGTGTTAAGCCGGACAACGCGGCAACGCTGTTTTCCCAGCAAGATGTCGATGGTGGCTTAATTGGCGGTGCCAGTTTAAAAGCTGAAGATTTTATTTCAATTTGCCAAGCGGCAAACTGACGAGGTATTTATGATTTACGAAGTGCTTTTAGTAGCATACCTAATTGTTGCACTTTTGCTGATTGGATTTGTTCTTATCCAGCAAGGTAAGGGTGCCGATATGGGCGCTTCATTTGGTTCTGGTGGTTCAAATACAGTATTTGGTTCTTCTGGTTCTGGTAATTTTATGACGCGCACCACCGCTATTTTAGCAGGTTTGTTTTTCTTTATTAGTCTTACACTAGGCGCGATGACAGCAAACCGCGAAAGCGCTCAAGATGAGTGGGAAAACCTTGAAGTACCTGCTGCGGTTGAGTCGTCGATTGAAGTGCCAGCAGATCAGGACGTTCCAATGGCCGTTGAAGCGCAATCAGACGTACCTGCTATGACTAACGAAGACTCTGACGTTCCAAAGTCAGACGACGGTAACGAATAAAACGTTTTTGCGGAAGTGGTGGAATTGGTAGACACGCCATCTTGAGGGGGTGGTGAGCATAGCTCGTGCGGGTTCAAGTCCCGCTTTCCGCACCAAATAGAAAACCGTAGCAGCAGCTACGGTTTTTTTTTGGGCTTAAATTCGCTTCCAAAGGCTTTGTGCCTCAAATTGCTGTGTCAGTCAGACTTTTTTTCGGCTAAGTAAGGATACTGCATACTCATTGTGGGTGTAGGTTCATTCATGTAGCTGGCGAAGCAACTCAAAAATAGAACAATAGTAGAGCACTAAAGCGAAATAAGTAGCGAAACAAGTAACTCAATAGGCAGCCCGCTAGTCGCGTAGTTTGGTAAGAAAAGTCTTAGATTACTATCTGACAGAAGCATTTATGTGCATGTGAAGCGTGAATAGAAAGGGGAGATATTTGAGTTGTTTATGTTCCGTGACGTTAAACTATGTACAGCCCTATCTTTTATAAAAAGATACTTTGTTTCTGCCGCTTCTTTTAGATTCATATAGAGCAAGGTCAGCATTAGCTAGATGCTTTGACAACTGGGTTTTTGCTTCGCCCTCTGTAATCCCAAAACTGGCTGTAAACTTAATCTCGCCAGCCTCAGTTTTAACCGTACAGCGTTCAATTTGAGCCCTCGCGTTTTCAATAAGCCTCAGGCAATCATCTGGATGGATTGCAGGTATTAACAAAACAAATTCTTCACCACCCCAACGGCATACTGTATCGCCACGACGAAGCGTTTGCTTTAGTACTGCCGATGCTGCCTTTAACACTTCATCTCCCGCATTATGGCCATGCTGATCGTTAATTTGTTTGAAGTGGTCAAGGTCTACCATAACAACGCAAACCGTTGCAGCCCTTTTGCGCAATCGCTGGTAACGTTTTTGGAGGTAGTTTCGGTTGGATAAACCGGTAAGCGTATCCACTTCCATGCGCTTTTCAAGTTTGCGGCTATACGTTATGAAAGCAAGAAATACTCCGGTAATCACCACAATAATTACCGACGAGGCAAGCAGGGCATTTACCGCAAATGTCTGGGTGAGTTTTGCCTGGCGCGCTTCAAGAGGGGTGAGCAATAACAGGCGCCAGTTCAACTGAGGAATGTTAACTTCTGATATCAACACTTCATTATCATTGTGATTAACGATGACATTGTTTAAATCATCTATATCAAGCGAAGTATCTTCAAACCATTCAATGCTGCTAAGCGCGGGAACAAACTCATCAGTTACAATAAAGTCTGGCACAGATGACAAAAGCACTTGATTATTTTCATCTACAAATAAAAACTCGTAGCCGTATTGCTTTTGATAGTCTGTAAGTGTTTCTACAAATGATTTTATAGGTTTACCAACACCAACGAACCCCAAGAACTCTCCGCTATCGCTGTAAATTTTCACATCAAAAAACAAGTGAACATTGCCGACTTGCCCGAGGTCCGCCAATATGCGCTTATCAGTATTTAATGCTTCAAAGTACCAATAAACTTTACCCTCAATAAGGTCAAATACTCGGCCGTCTGACATAAGTTGACGACGCTGTTTTTCTAGTGCAACAAAGAAGATAAGACCTAGTCTTTGTTCCATTCGCGCTAATCTTTCGAGCAAGAATGCCTCATCAATGTTGTTATCAAGCAATTGCTCAAAGGTAATGGTTTCGGCGAATGTCTCAGCGATATTAAGTGGTTTTAATAATTCCTGGTTGACCAAGGAATAGACAGGACTGATAGCCTGTTGTTGAATGCGGCTTTGCTCAGATACAATGTTGTTAATTGCAATGTAACCTGTGATAGCGAACACAGATAATAAGGTAAGCAGAATTAAAATAAGTAAGCTTTGGTAATGCTTACCACTGAGCAATTTGAACATCTGGACCTCTACGCAGTACCCCAAAGGCAGCGGTTATAATAGTATCAGATTTCATTTAGCAAGTGCGTAACAAATGCTCTATTTTGAAAAATGGAGCTGAACATCCAAGCGTGAGCGGTAAAAAATAGCACAACGTGTCTGGCAATTTGTAACAAAGCTTTAAAATTCTGAAAATACAGCGTGTTAGTACTGTCCGAAACATTTAGAATCGGCTATTCTTCTATTTATCGGTTTGTATTGCAAACAAAAACAAGATGCATCGAGAGGCGCTATAGTGCAGAAAACGCTAAGTCAAAGCTTATTTCAAACACTGTTTTTGGGTATCGTCATTGCCTCGTTGTTAATAATCGGTGCCGTTTGGAAATCGGCAAATTCTTTCGTTGTAGAAAATATCGATCAGGATATCGCACTGGCCGAAAAAGTATTCGATAAAGTTGTTGATGACCGACAAGAAGTGATTCGCAATGTCTCCAATGTGTTATCGCGCTCTTTTGATTTTAGACGTGCTGTTGGCACTGAAGACCTTCCCTCTATTAATGCTGCTTTTACCAGTTATGCCAATCGTTTAAATACCGATATTATTGCACTGGTTAGCCTGGATCACACGGTGGTTGTGTCTCACTCGTCATTGTTCGAAGAAGGACAGCAGCTTGAAAGTACACTAAAACTCGCGGCGAAGGGAGTAGATAGCGGCTTTTTCGTTGTGAACAATCAATTGCTTCAGCTTAATTTGTATCGTGTTGAAATACCTACGTTGCGTTATTACATGATTATCGGCGTAGAGTTTGATCAAGAGTTGTTATATGAGCTGAAGTCACTGGTAGATGCAGATATCATCATCTCTGAGATATCAACGGCGAACATACTAAACACTACGCTCGATAACGAGATAGCGCGCGATGTTCTTGCATCCAAAGGCGACCCATCATGGTTAGAAGTAACGTTCGGGAACGAGCACAAATATTTTGCCCGTACGGTTAATCTTTCTTCTGAGATAAGTCTACCTGTGAACATTACCTTGGCGGTGGACACTTCAGTGTCGTTTGACGCGTTCACAAGTATTCAAATTACCATTTTAGCTTTTACTGTAATTGCTATTCTCATTGCGTTGGCATTATCAATGTTACTTTCTAGAAACGTGAGTAAACCAGTCTCAAACCTCGTTGCTGCAGTGAATAAAGTCGCGTCAGGCACCTATGGTGCAACGCTTGATAACCCATCAAAACTAAAAGAGATATCTGAGTTGGCGAATGCAGTGGATAGCATGCAAGCCAGCATTAAGAGTCGTGAAAAACATATTCGCTACCAAGCACAGCATGATGTATTGACTGGCCTCTACAATCGCAACTATGTTGAAGATTACTTTGAGAACCAGATGGCCGAAAATAATAATGTACAGGTCATTGCGATAACGGTGTTGGGTTTTAGAACCATCAACGACCTGTATGGCTACTCGAACGGAGACAATACGCTTAAGACGCTTGCCGTAAGATTGCAGCGATGGCCTGGAGTTTCGGCGCGGTTGGCTGGCGGCGAGATTCTTTACATTACGCATGAGGCGCTCAATAACGACCAACTTGAAACGCTGAAGCATATTTTGGAACAACCCGTTGAAAGTAACCTAATTGCAATTCCAGTTAAAGTTGCCATGGCAATAATTAATTGCCCCTTAGATGCGTCGTCATCTGAAGAGCTGTTTAGAAAAATGAATATCGTTACCGATGAAGCCATTCACACAGGAGATTGGTGTGTTAATTATCGACCAGAGCTTGAGGATAAGTACACAAGACGACTTTCTATAACAACGGAACTAAAACGCGCATTGGCTAGCCAGCAAGATGAGCTGTCTATGGTTTATCAGCCGAAAGTTGACCTTGCTTCCATGAAGGTATCAAGCATGGAAGCGCTGATCCGCTGGAACAATAGTCTGTTGGGTTTCGTGCCGCCTGATGAGTTTATTACTATCGCAGAGCAAGCTGGGTTAATTGAACAAGTCACCACTTGGGTAATGCAACAGACAATTACTGATTTAGCGTACTTCCGTGAAAAGGGCTACGATTTTACAGTAGCGATGAATTTGTCAACGCAAGACATTCAGAACAAGGTGTTACTGAATAAGCTAGTTGCCAAACTCAATGAAAAAGGGCTATCGCCAGAGGCTCTCGAGCTAGAGATTACGGAAAGCGATCTCGTTGCTGACGCCACGCTTGCAATAGAGAACTTGTCTGAACTCACCGCACGTGGGTTTCATTTTGCTATTGATGACTTTGGAACGGGTTATTCATCGCTGGCTTATCTTAAGAATCTCCCTGTAAAAACTATCAAGATTGACAAGAGCTTTATTCTTTCACTTGCGAGCGATGATAATGATCAGCAAATTGTCCATACCGTGCTTCGCTTAGCGAACGCTTTTAACTTAAAGGTTGTCGCTGAGGGTGTTGAAGACCAGGCGTCTTTAGAGATTTTGAGAGAGTGGGGATGCGACGTCGTTCAAGGCTACTTTATAAGTAGGCCACTTAAGCTGAGTGACCTTGAGACATGGCTACAAAATACACCTTATGGCGCATAGCAATAGCCGAATTTTCGTTTTACAGTGCTAGTTAAGGTCACAGAAACAAGTGACTGTATGGCATCAACAGTGTGGCCCATACAATTGTAAGAGTTGGCACTCTTAGTGCATTGTTTTAATACTGAGTATTAACGGGTAAAGTCAATCGTGTTGATTCACGCTGGCGATGTTCTAGAAAACGTTGAATTAAAAAGGGATGTGTTATGGATATAATTCGTATTTTGCTGTCAATTTTATTACCACCGCTAGGTGTATTTTTACAAGTCGGTATTGGCGCGCAGTTCTGGATAAATATTTTACTTACTATTTTAGGGTATTTCCCGGGTGTTATTCACGCGGTTTACATTATTGCCAAAAAGTAGTTTAAGTAAAAATTGTCTATTACGACAAAGCATAGTGGAAGGTTTTACATAAAAAATGCCAACATGATATTTCATGTTGGCATTTTTCTTATCGCTTCTTTTTGTCACTAAAGGACATTACGTAATAGTTGTAACGTAAGGTGAAAAGCACATTTACGCTGTTTCAGTCGCTGATGCCACCGACGTTTTCATTTCATCTCTATAACCATCAGCAAGTGTCGACTTCTGACGGTCGTTTAACACCTTACCTGCGACCTGAAAGAACTCTTGTTCTTCATCAGCAAGATGGTGTTCCACTTTATCCTGTAAGTTCTTCAAATGTCGCAACCAAGCTGGGGAGCTCATGTCGGTGTCATCTAGTTTTTCCAGTAACTCGTCAATTTCATGATGTTCAGCGATACCATGTCGTGTAAGGTCAACCGTTGCATCTTTCTCTAAAAGTTGAGAATAAAAATAACGCTCTTCAGCCACAGCGTGACTTTCTAACTGAACCTTCAGCTCTTCATAATACTCTCTTCTTGCTGCTGTATTACCGCTGGTTTCAGCAAGTATCTTAAGTAACAAGCGTTGTTTTTCGTGGTCTTGTCGAAGTGCTTCAAAAATTTGCATCTTTCAATCCTCAGGTTTTCTAAATACACCAAGCAGAGATGCGAGAACCGTTCCAACTGTAAATTTTTAATTAACGCTATGATATATATGATATTTTTAGCTTTATACATCAAATCAATAAAGCATGCTAACGCTGATTGTGACCAGAAAAGAGAAAATCTTACATAAGCAGGAGTGAATAATTCACACCTGTAGCTGAGCAAGGGGTTATATCCCTTGCGCTACCATAGCATCAGCAAGCCTTCTAAATGCCGCAATGTTGGCGCCTTTCATATAGTTGATGTAATCGTCGCCATTTTCTTTTCCTTCTGCAACACAAAGGCTGTGGATATGTTTCATGATGTCGTTAAGCTCCTCGTCGAGCAATTTTGGGTCGCGCTGGCTAAACATGGCATTTTGAGACATTTCTAGCCCTGATAGCGCCACGCCTCCCGCGTTAGATGCTTTTCCTGGCACATAAGTTATCCGATGTTTTGAAAACAGGCTTTGTGCTTTGTTCGTACATGGCATATTGGCGCCTTCTAGTACCATAGTACAACCGTTCTCTATCAATGCTTCGGCATCTGTCTCATGGAGTTCGTTCTGCGTTGCACAGGGAAGGGCAATATCACAGGGAAGATTCCACGGTGTTTTGTTTTCATGCCACTGACCCATTTTTTTGCTGTCCATATCGCGTAAGATATTGTCGCTAGCAGTGTGTTGTTCTATCGCATAGTTAATGTCTGACTCGCTTAATCCAGCTTCATTATGAAGTAGCCCTCGGCTGTTCGATAGACTAATGACTTTTGCGCCCTTTTGAGTGGCCTTGAGCGCAGCATGAAGCGCTACATTACCCGCGCCTGATACAACAACCGTTTTACCCTCAATGTGCGTGTCGTGTTCAGCGCAAACCGCATCCAGAAAGTACACTAGACCAAAGCCTGTCGCCTCTGTGCGGACATAACTGCCACCGAACTCAAGTCCTTTCCCAGTCAGTACGCCTTCAAACTTATTGTTCAAACGTCGGTACTCACCATAAAGGTATCCTATTTCCCTGGCGCCTACATTAATATCGCCCGCAGGCACATCGGTGTTCGCTCCTATATGGCGTTGCAGTTCGCGCATGAATGCTTGGCAAAAGAGCATGATGTCGCGGTCGCTTCTTCCCCGTGGGTTAAAGTCGGACCCACCCTTACCTCCGCCCATTGGAAGCCCCGTCAGTGCGTTTTTGAAGCATTGTTCAAATGCAAGGAATTTCAGAACAGACACATTGACAGAAGGATGAAAGCGCAAACCGCCTTTATACGGACCCATATTAGAATTATGTTGTACCCGCCAACCTTGGTTAACTTCAACATCACCATCGCTGTTTGACCAAGAAATCGTGAAGTAGATAATACGTTCAGGCAAACACAGGCGACGCACAACATCAAAGGCTTTGTATTGTTCATTCGCATTATAAATAGGAACAATATCATGCAGTACTTCGTGTACCGCTTGTAAATACTCTTTTTCGTTGCCAAAGCGCGTTGCTAAAAATTGATAAATTTCATCAAAGTTACTGAGTTGTTTCATCTAATCCGTGCTCCTGTTGAATCATACTACTTAATACTTTCAAGCTTTTCGGGAGAGATTTGATATGAATTGAATCGCTCTCAAAAATCTCTCCATCTACTGCGTATGGGATCGTTGTGTCGAAGGTTAATGTGATTGACGACCCTTGTGCGTGTTTTATCGTTTCACTATGTTTTTTCGCACTAGAAGGGCTAAAAGCAAGTTCTGCTAACGTGAGAAACTGGCGGTCAGCATCGGGGTGGGGCGTAAGCCATGTTAAGTCTAATTTACCATCGGTAACATCAGGTGGCTTGGCGCCTTGGGCCAGTACTGTAGTCATCGGTGCTGCATTCGCGACTACAAGACTTGGTGTTTGTAAGGTTGACGCTACTTCATTGTCGATGGCTATTGAAAATGTCATATTTTCATTATTCGAAATGGCATTCCAAAGGCCTTTAAGATAAGCGAACTGTCCACCTTCATCTTTCTCATTACGACTAGCTGCAGATATCATTTGCTCTTCAAAGCCAACTGCTGCTACCAATAGCATGGGGTTTTGGTTGCACATAGCTGTATCAATTAATGCACAGTTACCTTCAATAATGACATCACATGCCGTACTAACAGGCATGACTTTGCTTCGGTATCCATGTAGCACTTGACTTAGCGCATTGGCCGTTCCAAAAGGAATGACACCCATCGTAATATCGCTATTAATTAGCGCACCAGCAACCTCCGTTAACGTTCCGTCGCCGCCGCAAGCAATGATTGTCGTAGCGCCGTCATCTTTGGCTTTTATTGCCAATTTTTTGCCGTCGATATCTGGCGTGGTTTTAAGCACTGTAACGTTAAATTTTTCGTTTAAGCGCGACAGAACCTCATCTTTATGCTGTTCCCATTTTCCGCCACCTGCCACAGGGTTTACTATTAAAGTAAGACGCTGACCTAACGAGAGAAAGCCACCGTCTTTAATCTTTTGTAGTGAGCCCAATTGCCGCTTGTTAAGCCTAGCGGTTTGGCGAATTGCATTTATTTTTTTAAGCGACGCTTCGACTGTAAGTTCAGGGTTCATCGCAAGGAGATATGCCGCGACTACCAATACCGAGCGTCCTCGACCTAAAGCACAGTGAACAACAACATTTTTACCTTCGCTCTGCTGCTGTTTTATCCAATTAATTGCCAGCAACAATTGCTCTTTTGAAGGGCTAGTGTGGTCTAGTACAGGAATGTTCAGATAACGAAAGTCTTGTTGATAGGCAGTCCAATCAAGTCCATCAAATTCAGCCGTCACGTCTAAAATAGCACTAACTTTATTTTCTTGTAGCAGTTCAACGTGTTTTGTAGACATTCGGCACGCAAGAAATAACTTGTCTTCAATTTGTTGAAGAGGAGGTACGCTATCATTTCTGCGCGCGTATTCATTGTAAAGCCAAGAGCCCAATAAAAAGGGGACAAAAATCCATCGAATATATAGCGGAATAGAGCCGTCATCGCGTTTTCGAAATAAGCTTGGATAGTTTAATAGATATGCACTGCTTACTGCGATTAAGGAGAACCCTGTCCATGCTAGTAAAACCGATACTAAAGTATTTGTGCTCGCTACACACAGTGCTAGCGCAATTATTGCACCCAAGACGTAGTACTTAACCATTTTCACGAAAAACAACTCCTTTGCCTTTTATTTACCTTTCTATACGTCAACGTCTGATATTCGTTTACTTCAGTTTTGTTGAGGCTGTTTTTCTGGCAGTGTTTTACTTTCCTGACACAAGTCCAAAAATGAACTAAGCGACGCGTGTTGTCGTATTTGTTGCATTAAACAAAAAACGTCGAATGTAAGCGCGAGCCAGTACGATGAGTAAAAGTGCATCTTTGAAAATATTGAATTTTGTGTGGTTTCAAACTATATGGTGGTTGGTAATTTTGTTTCGTAACGATGCCGTTTTACCCGTGGTAGGCCTTATTTTTCTATGGGTGGTATTTTCTCCAAAACGCGTCCCTGACATTAAACTGATGGCGGTTGTACTTATCTTAGGTACGGTGACCGATGCGCTTCTTACTCTATTTGGCATTTTTATTTTTGATGAAACAAATGCGTTGGTTTCTTTATGGCCTATTCCCATTTGGCTCAGTTTACTTTGGGCGGCATTTGCTTAGTACGGTTTATCACAGCCTAACAATATTTAAGGGAAGAACCCTGCTTGCGGCTTTGGGAGGAGCAGTGTTTGCACCTTTGAGTTATATCGCTGGAGCAAGGTTTGGTGCGGTGGAATTAGGGGTAAGTTTAATGTGGTCTTATATAATCATCGCTATAGTTTGGAGCGTAATATTTCCGCTTTGTTTCTACTTATCGGTGAATTTTGATCGTGTTACAGTGAAGGCTTAAATGCAGGGAGTGATTTGTAATGACAAAAAGTGTACTGGTGACTGGAGGAAATCGCGGTATTGGCCTTGAAATTGTTAGGGGCCTCATGCACAAGGGATATAAAGTGCTCATGGCGTGCAGAGATGAAGAGAGTGGGCATGAAGCAAAAAGCCAAGTCGTCGGCGACGATCTTCATGTAATAGAGATGCCCCTAGATTCGGAAAGTGCCATTGTTGATGCCTATGTTCAGGCTGAAGCGGTGTATGGACCCATCGACATCTTGATCAACAATGCGGCTGTTTTGGACGACACGTACTGGAGAGACGTGAATAGTGAACAGTTTGCGAATTCCATGCAAGTTAATGTCAATGCGCCACTCACATTAATTCAGCAAGCGCTTCCACAGATGATAGAGCGAAAATTTGGGCGGATCGTAAATGTCAGTTCAAGCTGGGGCAGTTTCCACGAGCAGCTGCAAGGGCCACTTTGTTACGCTATTTCTAAAGCGGCATTGAATGCGCTTACCGTAAAGATGGCTGCTGTTATTGATGAAGCGGCGAAAGATGACGATATTGACGTAACCATCAATAGTATGTCGCCTGGATGGGTGCATACCCGTATGGGAGGCGCTGACGCGCCAAAGACCCCAGAGGAGGGTGCTGATACCGTTATTTGGCTGGCAACTCACGAAAAGGGTGGACCCAACGGACAGTTTTTAGCTGAAAGAGCGCAAATTGCTTGGTAGCTACAGCGAAAAGCGCTCTCGTAAAAAATGAGCAATGCCATCATCATCATGGTGGCCAATGATCGATGTAGAGGCGTCTTTTATCATTGGCTTTGCATTATCTGGAGCATACGCCTCGTCAGCGAGTTCGAACATGCTAATATCGTTGTCGCTGTCTCCAAAGCAAATAATGTTGCTGGCGCCTAGTTGAGATTTTAATAGTTCAACAGCGCTGCCTTTATTCGCTAACTTGTGATGGACATCCATCCAACGGTATTCGTCACCCTCAATAGCAGGGCCTGAATAGGCTATCAGGCTGTCATTTGCGTTTAATTCTTGGTACATCGCATAGATGACCTTCGCATCGCCTATCATGCTTATATTGGTTATATGGGCATGTGAAGGAATATGTTCTGCAGGCTTTAGCACTGCCTTAGTGCGAGAGAAGTATTTATCGATGAGGTCGCGCTCTACTCTGTGCATAGGCGCAGAGTGATAAATAACATGGTCATGGTTGGCACTCGTTAAATCTACAGTGTTAATAAAAGGTGTTATGCCATTGTCTTTTGCGCACGCTAAAATCGTATTGACTTCATTTGACGCAAGAAGGTTTTCCAGTGTGAGCGCATTTCCCGTTGGATCCCAAATAGCAACGCCATTGTTATAAATGTGTGGAAGGATAAATGGCGTGTCTTGAATGACATGTTGTGCTGAGTGCATAGTGCGACCAGTTGCTACGGTATACGCAATCCCTCGCTGTGAGAGTAAGCCCAACGTTTCTCTGGTGAAGTTAGAGATTTGTGACGACTTGTTTAAAAGCGTCCCATCGAGGTCAAAGAAGATTAAATCCATAAAAATAAATGCCCGCACCATATGTTATTTATGCAATAACGTATGATACGGGATTACTCGTATATTGTTTACTTTCGATTTAGCACGTCATATCACCTTTTTCACTCTTGGTGCTTGTGGTGTTGTGATAGAGGTATTGGTTGCTATTTGACAGACTCGATGACTCTGCTGGCTTGTTGGTCCAGTAATGTGACGATTTCAGTCGATGATTGCGACTTAGGGATATTGATAACCAAGGCAACTTTTCCATAGCGAACGGCATTTTTTACATTCTGTACTAAATGATCTCTGTCTGGTCTTAATCCAAATAATCCCGCAACAAAGAGCCCTATAAAAATGCCTGGACTGATAAGTGCAATGTACGTAAACATGGTATTTTGTTGCGTTAAGGCTGGTCCAAACTGGGTTAGTAAAAACGCGACAACCATACCAATACCAAGGCCTATGCCACCAAGTACCAAGTGAGACGACCAGAGGCTTTTACCTATTTTGCTGCTGCTTTTTTCGAGCTTTTCGTTAAATCGAGGATCGTGTTTGTCAATAATGTGCATATGGGATTTATCTACCCTTGTCTCGTCACTTACAATGTCCAGCATCTTCTCTGCGCGCTGCTTACTGTCAAAAACCGCGGCTATTTGTAGTTTGCTGCTTGATACGATGGCACCACGTAAGCTCTGTCGTTGTGATGAAACCTGATTATTCATAAGTACACCTTTGCCTTCTCTTTTTAACCTTCAATCTTAAACGTATCTACAAAGGTCTATTCAATTAGTGTTCCTAAATGAGTATGCATTTCTTTTAATGCTTCTAGAAAATCAGTTAGCGCTCAAAAAGTGATGAAAATTGATTTTAACTAACTGTAATTAATGAATTATTTTGGTTTATTAATAACAGTTTAGATTTGTCTTGTTCGTGTAAATAAGTGGCGTAAAGATTGAATACGTGAGGACATCGCTAAGACAAAAAGCGAAAAAACCTTAAATTAACGTGAAAGAAGCTAATCACTAGGAGATTTTTACATGTTCACTGCGAAAGGTTTACAAGTAGGCAAACTCGTATTTGGGTTACGCGACCTCGTATCACAGTGCGCCATCAGTAAAACAAGGAAGTAGGCAGTGGTTGGTGAAAAAGTCGGTAAATGCTTTCACTATTTAGATGACGCTCATTTATCTATTCGTCGTAAGAAAGTGAGTGCCAAGCGCTTCTACTATTTTTATTCAAGTGGTCGCAAAGTCACAGGAAAACGCGTATTGAACCGTATTTTATCGCTAGCGATACCACCTAATTGGCAAGAAACAAGGATTAGTATAGACAGTAAAGCCAGTGTACAAGCGGTAGGGTATGACGAGAAGGGAAGAAAGCAATACATTTATCACTGGTATTGGCACGAGCACCAACAGAAAGTGAAGTTTGCACGATTAAATGAATTCGGAAACGCGCTGCCTGCGTTTAGGGAGTATTGCTATTCGATGTTGGTTTTGCCCGAGTGGACTATTGAAAGAGCTTGCTCACTTGTGTGTTTGCTACTTGACTACACCTAAGCGCGCGTGTCGGTAATGTACAGTATAGCAAAACGAACCAAACCTTTGGCATAACGACGCTGAGAAGAAAACACATTGACGCAGAATGTGATGACTGCATCACCCTGTCATATACGGGAAAGCATAGCAAAGAACGTAGTCTACACATAGACGACCCTAAGTTGGTATTACATATTCGGGATAGTGCTCAACAGCAGGGATACTGCTTATTCAGATACAAACAGCGTGACGGTTCATGGCACAACGTAACGAGCGAAGATGTAAATGCTTTCATTCATAAGAATATGGGACGTAATTTTAGTTGCAAAGATTTTCGAACATGGGCGGCAAGCCGGTTTGCTTTGTTGTGTTTAGATAGCGTTAATCATGACGTTAAACAGCTAAAAAGTAGAAACTGGCAAAGCACGCTTTGCAAATACGTGGCAAAGGAGCTTGGAAATACAGCTGCTGTATGCCGTAAATATTACATTCATCCGAAGCTATTATACTTAGAACAGTCGCCAGATTTGTGCAAAAAGCTGTGCATTGACGTGAGTGCACTGATTTCCAAAAAATATTCTAGGGGCAAGCAGCTCAGCGCTCTTGAAAAGATTCTATTGAATATTATTTCTTCTGATTAATACAACTTAATAAAATGCTGTGAAAATGATTTAACTTACACTTACTTTTAATAAAAGCTTCTAAATCATGTCATGTGCATTATGTTTCACAGTTTGTTTTGGGTTGTTTAAAGTATTGTTTTATATGTCATTTAATTTTAATGGTATAGGCATATTGCGTGTGAAACGAGTTTGGCTATTTATTTGTATTAAAGTCTATTTAAAAGCAGTTGTATAATATTTGCACTTGAAATAATTTTAAAAAGCTTTATATTGTTAGAGCTCTAATGATTACTGTTCATTTTAATTTTGGTCGTGAGACAAGTGTGCTTGCAAACGTGAACTTAGCGATTGCAGAGCGCAAAGCAGTGATTGTTGTTGTATGAGCAATAGAGGAATTTCTCAACGTTATGCCATTAGAGAGCTACATTTCGCTTGCTATTTATTTTTTAGCAATGCTGGGAATAGGATTATTCGCATATCGTCAGTCCACTAGCGACATCTCTGGATATATCTTGGGAGGGCGACAAGTCAGCCCGCAAGTAACGGCATTGTCTGCAGGAGCATCTGACATGTCAGGGTGGATGCTAATGGGCCTTCCGGGCGCTATGTTTCTAACAGGCTTTGACGCTTTGTACATTGCAATTGGACTTGTGGTAGGTGCGCTTGCAAACTATTTATTAGTCGCGCCCAAGTTACGTGTGTACACCGAAGTTGCAGATGATGCATTGACGGTACCTGAATTCTTTGCGAAACGGTTTAACACACCGAACTCGCGGCTGAGAATTGTTTCTGCCGTTATCATTGTTCTTTTTTTCACATTGTATACGTCCGCGGGGCTTGTTGCTGGCGGAAAATTGTTTGAAAGCGCATTTGCGGTAGATTATCAATTGGGTCTATTTATTACGCTTGGTGTTGTAGTGTCCTACACATTGCTTGGTGGCTTCCTAGCAGTCAGTCTGACCGACTTTGTCCAAGGCTGCATAATGTTTGTGGCATTAATACTTGTGCCTATCGTCGCCTTTAGCGAGTTTGAAAGTGTGACCCAAATGAGTACTGCAGCGTATGAATCTGTGCCGAGTCTTTCCGAGTCGTGGAAGTCGTTGACGCTAGTTGGACTGTTATCGAGTTTAGGGTGGGGACTTGGGTACTTTGGCCAGCCCCATATTATCGTTCGCTTTATGGCGATTCGTTCCGTTCGTGCAATCAGCACTGCGCGGGCTATTGGGATGTCATGGATGACGGTGACAATTATAGGTGCACTTGCCACTGGGTTTGTTGGGATCGCATATGCAAATCAATTTAATTTAGCGGTAGATGATCCCGAGACCATTTTTATTGTGTTTTCACAATTGTTGTTCCACCCGCTCATTAGTGGTTTTTTAATGGCGGCAATTTTGGCGGCCATCATGAGTACAATTTCGTCACAGTTGCTGGTGAGCGCAAGCTCACTTACTGAAGATATTTATCGTGTTGTAGCGAAAAAAGAAGTAAGTGAAAAACAAACGGTAACTATTGGTCGTTATGGCGTAGCGGGTGTTGCAGTGGTTGCATTATTGCTGGCGTTAGATGCGTCAAACACTATCTTATCACTAGTGAGTAACGCGTGGGCAGGATTTGGCGCAGCGTTCGGGCCACTTGTACTGTTTTGCTTGTACAAGAAAGACTTAACCGCCAATGCCGCGCTTGCAGGAATGATAACTGGCGCGGTAACTGTGCTGTTTTGGATTTATGCGCCTGTGCTGGACGGCGGAAAAACGCTTAGTAGCGTTGTCTATGAAATTATTCCAGGGTTTGCAGTAAGTGCTCTGACGCTTTATGGCGTAAGTCTTTTGACGGACAAGCCATCGATAAAAGTAGAGCAAACGTTTATGCAGGCCACTGAAGAATTAGCGAATCAACAATCTTAAGGTTTAAAAGTTTATTATGAGTAACCCAAATTGGAAACGCGTAGTGATAAAAGTTGGTAGTGCGCTGATTTCGCCCAATCAACAGGGGTGTAGCAGCCATTATTTGCTAAGTATCGCCCAATTTATCGTGCGATGTAGAGCAAACGGTACCCAAGTGGTATTGGTTTCATCAGGTTCGGTCGCAGCAGGCGCGCACTTGTTTCCGGAACTGGAAAAGTCAAACATCGCCGTTAAGAAAGCAATGGCTGCGGCGGGTCAGACGGAAATGATAGCGACGTGGGACAGGCTTTTTGACTTCCCGTCAGCACAAATGCTGTTAACACATGCTGACCTGCGAGACAGAGAGCGCTACGTAAGTATCCGAGAGACTATTTTTAGCCTGTTGGACAACAACATTTTGCCTATCGTAAACGAGAATGACACCGTGACAACGGACAAGTTGAAAGTAGGTGATAACGATAATCTTTCGGCTATGGTGGCATCTGCCGCTGAGGCTGACGCATTGATTATCTGTTCTGATATTGATGGTCTATACGATAAAAATCCACACGAACATGACGACGCAACGTTGTTAAAAACAGTGGATACCATTGATGAGAGTATTTATGCAATGGCTGGTGGCGCCGTGAAAGGTGGTGTTGGAACCTATGGTATGCGAACTAAAATCGAAGCTGCGGAGAAAGCAGTGTCGCATGGTATAGATACTTTTATTATTAACGGCTTTACCGAACTGTCGTTTAATATGCTGTTAAACGGTGAAAACCCAGGCACGCATTTCAAACCTCACGCCAAGCCAATGCAAGAGAATGTGCATTGGATGCGCCATACGTCGAACGCGCAAGGTGAGGTAATTGTGGAAGGAGACTTCGACGACTCTTTACATACCGATGCAGAGCAACTAACAAGTAGCGAAATTATAGACGTGAAAGGTGAGTTCTCGGTAGGCGACACCATATTGGTACGTAAAGAAGACGGCACTAAATTGGTGAAAGCCAAGTCGAACTACAGTAGCTGTTTATTGAATTTTATTGCGAATCAGGAAAGTGAAGAATTTGCCCACGAGTTTGAGGAAAAAACAGGGCCAATTATTTCTGATCAGCACATAGCAAATCTGGAGAAAGAATGAGTATTATTACAGAGTTAGCACAACAGGCGAAAAAAGCTGCACGTACACTGGCAATTTTAAGCGAAAGCCAGAAAAACGCGGTGTTAACTGATATGGCTGCAGCTATTCGAGCGAATAAAGACAAAATTATTTCGGTAAACCAGAAGGAAGTTGCGCGTGCCAAAGACGACAATTTGGACGCGGCCATGGTTGACCGTTTGATTTTGGATGATGCGCGAATTGAGTCTATGGCTGAAGGTATAGAAGTCATCGTAGAGCTTGACGATCCAGTAGGCAAAGAACGCGTTATTGGTACGCGTCCAAATGGCATTGAAATCAAAAAGATGAAAATACCGTTAGGCGTGGTGTGCATGATATATGAAGCGCGTCCAAACGTAACTGCAGATGCTGGAGCACTATGCTTTAAATCAGGTAATGCGGTTATTTTACGTGGTGGTAAAGAAGCGTTGGACACAAGTTTAGCGATTGCTGAACTAATGCAGGATGTACTTGAAAAGCACAACTTGCCAAAAGCACTCGTGACCGTTGTGCCAAATCCAGACAGAGCGCTGATGCAAGAGCTGATGGAACAACGCGACTACATCGACGTAATTATTCCACGCGGTGGTGAGGGTCTTATCAACTATGTAACCGATAACGCAAAGGTACCTAGTCATCCAGCACTTTAAAGGTGTTTGCCATCTTTATGTAGATAAAGATGCTGATTTAGACAAAGCCATGGCTATCCTTCTAAACGGTAAAACCCAGCGTACTGGTGTATGTAACGCGCTTGAAGGCTTGGTTGTACACCAAGCCGTTGCGGGTGACTTCTTACCTAAAGTGGCCGATGCCTTTAAAGAAAAAGGCGTGAAAGTTCACGTTAACGAAAAAGGTAGCCAGTATTTCGATGGCGCTGACGTAATTGCAGAAGACGCATATGGTGAAGAATACCTAGGTTTAGAAATCGCAGTTCGCGTTGTCGATGATTTCGAAGGTGCAGTAGACCATATTGCTCAGTTCGGTAGTAACCACACCGAAGTTATCGTTACCGAAGACGCCGAGAAAGGTAAGTTGTTCCAACGCGCCGTTGATGCGAGTGTCGTTATGGTTAACGCGTCATCGCGTTTTTCAGACGGTAGCCAACTTGGACTAGGTGCTGAAATTGGTATCGCTACAACGAAGCTACACGCGTATGGACCAATGGGACTTGAGTCTTTGACGTCCGAGAAATACCTAGTGAATGGCGAAGGCCAAATTCGCGAATAAAGAGTTTGAAATGTATTCGACTTTTGCTCAGTAATTGCCCGGTCTAACTGGTCGGGATTGTGCCAAAAGTCGTCATGCTTCATAATGAAAAGCGCTGACCATTGTCGGCGTTTTTTTATGTTTTATCATAAGTTTATTGTTACGCAAAAGTAACAACGACTGCACTTCGCAACAAGATGGAGCCGACATGGAGATAGTGATAGACCCTGCACAGTTGTGGCAACAACTCATTGCATTTGCTAATGAATACAAGCTGCTCACATCTTTGGTGCTTTTGGTCATTCTGCACTACATCAAAAAAGGCATTTTGCGCCTTATCAAACGGCGAAGTTCTCGTCGCGGTGAAGACCGCCGCAATCAAATAAACATCCTCGAACAACTCGGCAATGCATTCATTATTATTGTGTTGATGATGGTGTGGTCGTCAGAAATTCAAACTTTGGCAATTTCTATTGCGGCGTTTATGGTAGCGATTGTACTGGCTACCAGAGAATTTATTCAGTGTTTTATGGGGTTCATTTACTATTTGGGTGCAAGGCCGTTCAGGGTAGGTGATTGGATCCAAATGAACAACGTAATTGGTGAAGTGGTTGAAATGGATTGGGCCAAAACCGCGTTGCTAGAAGTTGATGCAGAGACGTTCAATTACACGGGCAAGCACGTTTATGTGCCAAATAGCCAATTGGTGACCCAGACCGTAAGAAATTTAAATTTTATGCGTCGCTACCGATTACACTCCTTTGAAATTGTAAACGAACCAACTGTCAATGCTTATAGCTTGTTGCCTGCATTTCACGCTAGAGCACAAGCGCATTGTGAGTATTTCCGAGACGTGGCAGAGCGATATAAAGGCTTAATAGAACGTCACTTAGAGCAAGAGTTTATTCGAATCGATCCTGAAGTAGAAATAAAGACTAATGAGCTTGCTAAAGTAGTGGTCAAAGTCAGTCTGTTTTGTCCTACTGCCGAGGCACACGAATTAGAACACAAAATGTGTTCCGATTGGCTAAGCTTATGGTTTAAGGCTATGAAAGAAGAGCAAAAGCAGATTGAATCGCAACAGGTTGATCAATCTCCAGCGCAAATTCCTCAAAGTGTTACAACCAGCAATAGTAGCTTTTAAACATCACAGGCTCAGCGACGGTTGCTAGTAAAGTGACTTTGCAAAAATGCCATTTGGTCAGCCAGTATTCGCCTGTTCATAAGGTAAAAGCGTTCATAAACGTTGGGTCTAAATGGTACGGCAAGCAAGGGCATGTTTGCTTCTTCTGGGGTTTTTGCGCCTTTGGCGTGATTACAGCGCTGACAAGCAGTTGCGACATTAGTCCACGTATCTTTGCCACCTCGTGAACGGGGGACAATATGGTCACGAGTAAGTTGCTTGGGCGTGAATTGTTGTCCGCAATATAGGCACAAATAGCTATCGCGCCTAAATAAATAGCGGTTAGTAAGAGCCACTTTTCCAGATAAATCTGTTACCTTTCCGTCGCAAGCGATAATACTTGATAGGGTGAGTTCGCTTTGCAGCCCTTCGTGATTCCAGCCACCTTTGAGGGTTATGGCATCACTGCCTAGCTCGAATAGCACCTTGTCCTGACTGTAAAGCTTTGCGGCTTGTTCAACATCTATCCACTCTTGTGGCATGCCTGCTTTATTAAGTCGAAGTACCAACATGGTTATCTCCTTTAGCACACTAATATTAGACGTTCTTGTTATGAATAATCTTTATCGCCCGTATATCGTTTTCAGCATTACCTACGGGTTGTTGCTTTGTTCGCTTTTTGTTCTAGCATACGCTGTTTTGTGTCAATATGATGAAAATATAGCCAATAATTGAAATTTCACAGATATTTCATATAGTCATGGTGCTTAAGGTGATAGCGATTTAGCGCAAATTCACTAAATAAATTCCACGCGGGGCTGTATTTGGCAATGGCATTACAGCTACTTCAAAGCTATACTATGCGCCGCGTTTAAAAGCGATAAAATAAAGATTGAAATTAAAGGACAAATAGTGACTCCTATTACTAAATCATTTCAGTATGGACAGCATACTGTAACTCTAGAGACGGGTGTAATTGCTCGTCAGGCGACAGCTGCGGTTCTTGCGAGCATGGACGACACGTCTGTACTGGTAACGGTAGTTGGTAAAAAAGAAGCCAAGCCAGATCAAGACTTCTTCCCTCTAACAGTAAACTACCAAGAAAAAGCATACGCTGCGGGTAAAATCCCAGGTGGTTTCTTCAAGCGTGAAGGTCGTCCATCTGAAGGCGAAACCTTGATTGCACGTCTTATCGACCGTCCAATCCGCCCATTATTCCCAGAAGGTTTCAAAAACGAAGTACAAGTTGTTGTTACTGTAATGTCTGCTAACCCAGATATCCCTACAGACATCATCTCTATGATTGGTACTTCTGCAGCCCTTGCTATCTCTGGTATTCCTTTCAACGGCCCAATTGGTGCGGCACGTGTTGGTTTCAGCAACGGCGAATACATTCTAAATACACGCGCAGAAGAGCAAGCTGAAAGCGAGCTTGACCTTGTTGTTGCGGGTACAGAAGGCGCAGTACTTATGGTTGAATCAGAGGCAAGCGTGCTTTCTGAAGATACTATGCTAGGTGCGGTTATGTTCGGTCACGAGCAAATGCAAACAGTAGTTAACGCGGTTAACGAATTTGCGGCTGAAGTTGGCACTGAGAAGTGGGACTGGGCACCAGAAGCAGAAAACACTGCACTTAAAGATAAAGTTAAAGCGCTAGCTGAAGCAGAAATGACTGCGGCTTACCAGATTTCTGACAAGCTAGAGCGTAAAGACGCGGTAACTGCAGCAACTGAAAAAGCACTTGAAGCTATCCTTGCTGAAGACGAAGAACAAGACAAGAAAGAAGTATTAGACCTTCTTCATGACCTTGAGTCTGACGTAGTACGTTCACGCATCCTATCTGGCGCGCCGCGTATTGACGGCCGTGACCCAGCGATGATCCGTGCACTAGACGTGGCGACAGGTATTCTTCCTCGTACTCACGGTTCTGCACTATTCACCCGTGGTGAAACGCAGGCACTTGTAGCTGCTACGCTTGGTACAGAGCGTGACGCACAGATGATTGACGAGCTTCAAGGCAAGCGCGACAGCCGCTTTATGCTTCACTACAACTTCCCTCCATACTGTGTTGGTGAAACCGGTATGATTGGTTCGCCAAAGCGTCGTGAAATTGGTCACGGTCGTCTAGCGAAGCGTGGTATTCAAGCAGTAATGCCAAGTGAAGAAGAATTCCCGTATGTAGTTCGCGTGGTTTCGGAAATCACAGAATCAAACGGTTCATCATCAATGGCCTCTGTTTGTGGTACTTCACTAGCGCTTATGGATGCAGGTGTACCAATCAAAGCGTCTGTTGCGGGTATCGCAATGGGTCTAGTTAAGAGCGACGACAACTTTGTTGTACTTTCAGACATCCTTGGTGACGAAGATCACCTTGGTGACATGGACTTTAAAGTAGCGGGTACTACCGAAGGTATTACTGCACTTCAAATGGACATCAAGATTGAAGGTATTACTAAAGAAATCATGCAAATTGCGCTTAAACAAGCAAAAGAAGCACGTTTGCATATTCTTAACGTAATGGACGAAGCGATTGGCGGTCACCGCGAAGAGCTAAGTGAATTTGCTCCACGCATTTACACAATGAAGATTGACCAAGACAAGATCCGTGACGTTATCGGTAAAGGCGGCGCGATGATCCGTCAAATTACTGAAGAGTCTGACACTAACATCGAGATTGAAGACGACGGTACTATCAAAATCTTCGCGACAGAGCGTGCGAAAGCAGACATCGCTATTAGTAAGATTGAGCAAGTAACGGCTGAAATTGAAGTTGGTAAGACTTACAACGGTAAGATTACACGTATTGTAGACTTCGGTGCGTTTGTAGAAGTACTTCCAGGTAAAGAAGGTCTTGTTCACATTTCACAAATCGCTCACGAGCGTGTGAACAAAGTAACTGATTACCTAGAAGAAGGTCAAATGGTTGACGTTAAGGTTATGGAAATCGATCGCCAAAACCGTGTACGTCTAAGCATTAAAGAGCTTCTAGAAAAGCCTGCGCCTAAGTCTGACGACGCAGAATAATGGCAATTAGGTTTTAAACCTAGTTAGTCACATATAAGTAAAAAGGGAGCTTGGCTCCCTTTTTTCGTTTTGGGGTTTAAAAGACAACGCTGGGTTGCGTTTTACGCGTTAACCCACACATTTAGACTATAACGAAAAAGCGCTTTTTTTGAGGTATTTGACAATGGATAAGCAAACGCAAACAGAAGTAGAAGCCGCGGTATTTCGCCGCTTAGTAGAGCACTTAGACGCGAATAAAGACGTTCAGAACATCGACCTGATGATTTTAGCCGACTTCTGCCGTAACTGCTTGGCAAAATGGTACTCGGCAGCAGCAAGCGAGCAGGGCGCTGATATTGACTACGACGCGGCGCGCGAAGTGGTATACAAAATGCCATATTCAGAATGGAAGGAAAATCATCAACTTCCAGCCACTGACGAGCAGTTGGAGAAACTAGCTGCAAGGCAGAAAAAGTAAGTTTAAGAAGCCAGCGAAAGCTGGCTTTTTTGTGTTCGGCTGTGTGAAAAACACCAAAATCACCTGCTCGCCGAATTGGTGTTTTTAATATATGAGCGAAAAACGACAACACGGTTTTTTCTTTATTTCTCTGCTGGTTGTAGTTTAAAGTAGTGAGCAATAAAATGAAAAAATACCCTAAAGTGGTGTGGATTAGCATGACGGTCTGGGGACGAGTAAGCTGTTAGAAGTCAGGAGTTAGAGACATTGCGCAAGGACAGAAAGCTCTTAAAGTTTGGAATTTACCTACTCGCATTCATTACCTCTCTTATCTACTACCATTTTAAAGATACGAACAACGAAGAAGTGCTAGAGGATTTATTTCAAAATACAATATTTGGCATTGAGGGTGTAAAAACAGAACTGAAATATCACTCAATACAACAGCAGAGCATAGCTATTAAAATTGAAGCTATTGGCCTCCCAGAGAAAGCTTCCTACTATAAACCTGTCATATTAGCGTTTGTTTGTTCGACTCCCACCTTAAGAAGTCAATTAGATTTAGGAAAGACAATCATTTTTGATATGGCAGCACCCGACAGGCAAGATGGCTATCATACAAATTTGAGTATCAATTCCGCTCGTTGTGGTAAACAATGACTTCTAACAAAACACTGTAGTCACTCGCTGGCGCTCGTTGGGACACAAACACGCAGGCTCCCTTCGCTTCGCTCCGTATTATAGCCTGCATATTTGTGCCCCTAAGTGGGGCGTTAGAAATCTGAAATAAATTGAGCACCGAAATGGAAAAGACACTATCAACGTGGGAGCTGTTTGAGGATTTAGTAAAGCGAATTCTCGAAGCAAATAATTTTCAAATAGATATCAATTCGACAAGGGGTGATAGAGGATTTGATTTCTTAGGGCAATTCGGTGGTGAAAGTTGGGCTATAGAGGTTAAGTACTATAGAACGGCGAGGGTTAGACCCTCTTTAATTGAGTCTGCCGCTGCACGGGTAATAAATAATGGAATTGGTCGTCAAACTGATAAAGGAATGCTTGTTATATCAAGCTTCTTGCCGGGTGACATAAGGCTTTCACTTGAAGAAAAATTTAATATTATCTTTGTAGACCAAATAGACCTAAGAAACTTTGCGGCTGCCAAACCATCCCTGATTGATGAGCTAGATGCTTTGCTAGAGCTTGGTCCGGAATTTATTGATAAGAAAAGCTCTAGCAAACGTCGTCTCCAAGATTCAGGCGTTAAACTATCTGGGACTTCTAGCCCTCCAATTGATAGAAAAGGAACAGATCTTTGCGAAGAGCTAAAGTCGTTAAGAAGAGGAAGATCTACTTGGTCAAAATATGAGGATATCTGCGAAAGAATTCTCAAGTATCTGTTTCCAAATGACCTCCAAGGATGGCATAAACAAAAAAGTACTGATGGTGGAGCTAATAGGTACGATTTTGTTTGCAGGGTTCGTCCAAATACAGAGTATTGGCGCTTTATTGTAGATCATCTAAATAGCCGTTATGTGGTATTTGAATTTAAAAATTATTCGGAAAAGATTAAGCAAGGCCAGGTTCTTACGACAGAGAAATATCTTCTTGAACGAGGTTTAAGAAAGGTTGCGATAATGTTTACTCGGCTCGGAGCAGATAGAAATGCAACCAGCATGATGCAGGGCGCTATGCGCGAGCACGGAAAGTTGATTCTAGCCTTGGATGATGAAACT
Organism: Alteromonas gracilis; assembly: GCF_036870955.2. Taxonomy (GTDB): domain Bacteria; phylum Pseudomonadota; class Gammaproteobacteria; order Enterobacterales; family Alteromonadaceae; genus Alteromonas; species Alteromonas gracilis_A. Next base: position 2,380,390 of record NZ_CP145482.2, on the reverse strand, counting down.
GTATGTAAAATGCTACATATGAAGGAGCAAGGGGAAGATCCTACAGACTTCTTGTTTGAATTGACCGATGATTTCCTACTATCTCTGCCGCGCTAGATTTCTAACAAGCGCGTCAATAAGGACGCTAGCAAGCTCGCGCCTAGTGTCGCTCACCGCAATGATTGTTGCAGCCGCTGTTTTAGCTGAAGGCATGAACAAAGACTATTCAAATCCAATAGTCATCCAGTCTTTAGTATGGGTTCTGAGTTTATTTGCCTTTGGTTATATGATTGCATCGTACAAAGTTGCATTTAAAGAAATAGAAGACTCAGGGCATTCAAAACTTACGACTGGAATTATTTCACTAGCTTTCATGCTGGTGTATTTTGTTCTAATTTTGGTCGGCATCAAATTTGGCATCGATAAAGTCGGTTAACAAAACGCTGTTGGTATTCCCTTCAGTCGCTGGGACGCATAAACGCGGCCGCTTCGCGATTATAGCCCCGCGTCTGCGCCCCTTATTTAAAAGTTAGCTTTAAATGGAGTATTAAATGAAATATGTATTGATATTGTTTATTAGTTTTTTTTCAGGCAACCTGCTGGCTAATGAATACAAAACCGAAATCAGTGAGTTTTTACATTGTATCAGGAAGGGCAAATAGACAAAGCTGTTGACTCTATATATAAAACAAATAGTTATGTGTCATCTATTCCAGATCAGATAAAAGGTGTCAAAAATCAGCTATCTTCTCTAACAGGGTTGGTTGGAGAACTTCACCATATTTCTCATGTTCACACTTATGATGTGGGCGGAACATTTGTACATGTCACATACTTATTAACTTATGATAGACAACCAATTCGTTTTGAATTTCAATTTTTTAAAGTTAAAAGTGGCTGGCGAGTATATGCTTTTTCATTCGACGATAATATGGACGATGAAATAGAAGCATTAGCGCGTAAAGCGGCGATCGAATCAAATAATTAAAGCTAACAAACGACTATGGTGTCAACTCAAACATTAAACCGCTTTTTCTTCCCATATGACACCATCTCTTACCATCGAATTTAGTATTACTGCCACTTAGTGGGGGTATGTTTAGGAGAAGGTTTTGGCCGTAGAGTACATTCTGGTAAATGAAACTAAGAAAGAAGTTATCACTTAAGGGAATAAGAAAATGCCATACGTAAATGTACAAATTACCAAAGGGGCAACAAAAGCGCAGAAAGCGGAGTTGGTCAGAGATTTTACTGAGTCATTGGAGCGCGTTCTAGGAAAAAAGCCAGAGCATACTCATGTTGTTATCCAAGAAATTGAAGAGCAAAATTGGGGATATGCAGGTATGCTAACCGACGAGTGGAAAAAGCAAATTACTAAGTAGAATGCGCACTGGCGGTTACTTGACGGTGAAGTGGCGTATTGTTGTCGTAAGAAAATAAGGAGTGCTCTAGTAGTGTTATCAATCGAACACTAAATTGGAGTAGCACAATGGATATGAAAATTAATTCCGCATTAATCGTTTCTCTTCGAAAGGATAGGGGATGGAGTCAGCAGCAACTATCAACGGTATCGGGGGTAAGTATTCGGACCGTGCAGCGGGTAGAGAATGAAGGTAAATCTTCGGTAGAAACAGTTAAGTCTCTCGCGGGTGCATTTGATACTGATTTTAGAACCTTATTGCATCGCCCCGTCAAGCCACAAAAGCAAAAGCTATTAGCGGCAAAATATTTGTTTGCAATTATCAGCCTGATTTCAACGTTAGTTGTTACCTCTTCGACAACCGCTGCGACTGGCATAGAAGTGATGGCTGACTCGGTTGCAGTATCATCGGATCAAACCATCACGACATTTACTCGGCAGTGTCGTTATGACTATTCCAGATACCGTGTCTTTTGAGATTTTCGTTAACAAAAATAGCTCGCAAGTAGGTCAGCTTACTATAAAGTCAGAATACAACAGGTTTATAGCGAATGATGCGCTTATTACCCGCGTAGGAGAGGGTCTACAAATTAACGCGGGTGAGGTCGAAGTTTCCATAAAATAAACCATATTAGAAGGTCGTGCGTTTTCGTCTTAAATACGTTACGTTAAGCTATCACGGAACATTCTTTATAAGGATATATGATGAAAAATCTATTGATAACATTAGCTTTGCTTACTACAGGATGTGCGTCGACCTCTTCTGTATCATCCCTTCAGCACACCGAAAGCCCGGTGAAATACACCAATACCATGGCAATTATAGAAGCCGCCGCTGAACACGCACCTTATGCAGTGTCTGGAGTCTATACGTTAAAGATTGTTGCTACAGGCAAACAAGGGGAGTTCGTTTATCTGAACACTGAGGATGATTATCGCGATCCTCGTGCGGTGACCGTTGCTTTGCACCCAAAAGTGCTTTCTCGATTGAAATCAAAGTTCGAAGAATCGCCTCAGGCATTCTTTGTGAACAAAAGTATAGAAGTAACGGGCAAAGCAAAACGGACAAAAATACGGTTTTTTGCCAATGGTAAGCCCACTGATAAGTACTATTATCAAACGCATATAAGAGTAATGGACGCATCGCAAATAAAAATTGTTGGTTAGCGTTTAGTATTTTTAGAACCTAGCTACTGATGAAAGGGAGGTTTGCCTCACTGATAGCGCGTCGAGTTCATGCGTTGGGTGTTTTATTTAGCAGCAGAATACAATGTGCGATATAACGTAATCGAACGATATCCCAGGTCGTGCACTCTTTAAGTACACACAGAGGTAAACACCGTAATGGAAATATCAAAAAATCACCTTAAACGTGCCGTAGAACAAAACATACTGTCTTCTTCACAGGCAGATAATCTATTTGATTTTCTGCAGGCCGAAGTACAGCATAAACCAGCGTTTTCATTTACCCATATTTTGTATTATCTCGGCGGCATGATTGCTATAGGTGCGATGACGCTCTTCATGAACATGGGATGGGAAACATTTGGTGGTGCAGGCATTGTTTTCATTGCACTGTTATATGCTTGTGCAGGCCTAACCCTTACGCGGTCATTCGACAAGAGACAATTGTTAATACCCATGCGGTATTTGTGCAACGTTTGTGGTTTGCCTTACACCGCTTGCCGTGTACGGTTTTCAGCAGTGGTTAGGCGTATGGCCAGACAACGACGTCACTTACACTCAATATCATTTCTACATTAAATGGCACTGGCTTTACATGGAATTAGCTACCCTAATGGTAGGCATTGTGTTGGCATGGTATTACCGATATCCGTTCTTAGTAATGCCTATAGCACTTACGCTGTGGTATATGTCGATGGATGTGGTGTCAGTATTAGAGCCTAATGAATATAGCTGGGCGTTACGGGCGCTTGTATCTATGTATTTTGGCCTACTCATGACACTGCTTGCGGTGTGGGTTGATATTCGAGCGCGAAAATCAGCTGACTTTGCATTTTGGATCTATTTGTTTGGTGTAATCGCTTTTTGGGGAGGATTATCCAGCCAAGAATCTCAAAGTGAATGGTCAAAGTTTCTCTATTTTGTAATTAACCTAGCCATGATTGGCGTTGGTGCCCTGCTAGTTAGAAAAGTGTTTGTAATCTTTGGCGCACTGGGGTGCTGCGGTTATTTAGGGCACCTAGCATCTAACGTTTTTGAGGACAGTTGGCTGTTTCCAGTTGCGCTTAGTGTAATCGGGTTGACTGTGGTTTACTTTGGCATTTTGTGGCAAAAGCATGAAGCAGCATTGACGACAAAGGCGCGTTCAATGATGCCTGCGTCATTAAGAGAACTGTTAGAAGCTAAAGATTAGTGTGTGCTGGCTTTGCAGTTGGTTTTTTATGCCTGGATTGTCAGACAAATCTGTTGAACCGTAGGCCAAAAAGTCCTTTTCACATGAATGTAGGTAAGAGAGTTTAAGCGTAAAAAATTGGAATATGTGATGTTTACACTCGTAAAAGCGTTAAGCAGTGATTTACCTTTTTTAGTTGATTTAAGGCTCAACACGATGGATGAGCACATGAAAAATCAGGGGCTATATTTATCCGTAGATGAACACAAAGAAAGGGTTCTATTCCAATTCCATCATTTCCATCTTGTTAAACACGAAAATGTCGTTATAGGGGCCGTAAAATACGAAGACTTTGAAAGTCTAACTTATATTCATCAGATTCAGGTAAGGCCTGAGTATCAAGGAAGAGGGTACGGAAGACAAATACTAGAGCACATTATGCGCCTATCTCCATTTGATGTATTTGAACTTAAAGTGTTGAAAAATAATCCAGCTTACAAGCTGTATCGCGTACTTGGTTTTTCAGTTGTTGATGAAGACGAATTTGAATATCGTCTAAGATTAACGAAAGATAGCAAGATCTTCGGTGACGTTTAGCTCCTACCTGCGGTTTTACAGATGTTCCTGCATGAAGCGAACAGCGGATGAGACAACAAGCAGTAAATTAAGCTAAATTAAGCCTAAGGGGTTATGTATAAAGGACTTTGATTGTGAAGCAAATCGCGTTTGTTATTTTACTCTCTCTAATTTCTAGTGTTTCACGTGCTGAGTTAACGGAAGAAGAACTCGTGTCGACAACTCAGGCATTTATTGCCGCTAAAAATGCTCGACAACAGCCTGACTCAAACGTCGCCGATGTAGACCAATTTCTTTCATTTTTAGATGACAATATCATTGATGAACATGTGAAGTTTAATGTCACTATTACTAATAAAGCGGCGTTACGTGAGGGAATGTTGGCAAAACTAGAAGACAAGATAATTTTTAGCCACATGGAAATTATCGACATGATGGTTGGCAAAAATGTCGTGTTTGTTAAGTTTAAGGAGCATGCCAAAGGTCAGCCTAGCCATCTGACTCATCCCATAGAGTATACGGCGGTTAATATTATGTCCCTTGAGTTCAATGAGAAAGGCAAGATTGCGCACATAAGGCGTCATCACGGGATGTAGCGAAAATATCAATATTCCAGACAGGTAGGGAGAAATTATGGGCAGCGAACTGCAAGGCTACATGCAATTTTTGCCTTTTGTTTTATCGGGCGTTGTGTCTGGGTTCTTTTTGATACCCAACGGGGCACGCAACATACTGTCAGCGCTTCTTTTTGTTGTTTTACTGGTAGTGTGCACGGTGTCGGTTATTGTTATTCAACAGGCCTTGTCACTAAAAACTTACGACCCTGATACCTTAGACTTGTTCATCTCTGGTGTAATGCTGCTGGTCACTTACTTTTCGCAAGTGTGCGCTTATTTTTTTAAGGCTGAGTTTGTGCGAAAGCGGCGTAAACAAAAAACGTAATACGGCACGTTATTGTAGTAGTAACGCAATAGGGTTATTGCTGTGTGAAAAAAGGTGCTCCAACAAACATTTAAACGAGCCAGTCATGTTAAGAAGCCAAGACAAACAAAGCAAATTGGTCCGTACTGTCAGAAAATAAAAGCGCACTATGAAAATTATTATTGCTTCAGATATTTTTGGTAAAACCCAAGCACTTGAAGAACTCGCAAATTGCATTTGCGGCAATACATTGATTGTAGACCCTTACGACGGTGCTTCTATGGCGTTTAATAATGAAAGTGACGCATATAGCTACTTCAGTAAACATGTCACGCTTGAGCGCTATTGCACCATTTTGCAGGAACATTTAGTGCGTTGCTCTGGGCCAACGACGATTATCGGGTTTAGTGTTGGGGCGTCTGCGTTATGGAAATTATCTCCTACGCTCGAGGCGCCGATTCAAGCAGCAATAGGTATTTACAGCGCACAGATTCGGCATTATTTGAATATTCTTCCAAATGTTCCATTTCATTTGATTTTTCCACAAAAAGAGCCTCACTTTGATGTGGACGCGGTGTCATATTCATTGAATGGCACACCTAACGTAACAATTACATCAATGCCATACGATCACGGGTATATGAATAGGCATTCTGCGAATTTCGATGAGAAGGGGTATCGTCATACCGTACAGGACCTCAAGAACGAGTTCTTGCGCTCTACACAGTCACCTCTTACATCATGATGAAAAGAATAAATGTTATTGGTACCAGTGGTAGCGGGAAGTCGCACTTCAGCAAATGCCTTGCCGATAGACTCGCTGTGCCATATATCGAGATGGATGCCCTATTTTGGTTGCCTAACTGGACGCCCTCATCGACAGAGGATTTTCTTGAGTTACTGGCGCAGCATTTGAGCGGTGATACTTGGGTACTCGACGGCAACCAATCCGCAACAAACACCCTCAAGTGGCAATATGTCGATACTATTATATGGTTAGACTATTCGTTTTTTCGCACCTTTAAACAGATTGTCTTACGGTCATTCCAAAGAGCGTATTCGAAGAACGAACTATGGAAAAATACGGGTAACAAAGAGACCTTTAGACGCAGCTTTTTATCTAAAGATTCCGTCATATTGTGGATGCTTAAAAATTACCTAGGCACAAAAAAGAAATACAGCAAACTTTTTAATAGTCAGTGCCCTGAGCATGAACACATTTCTATGATTCGTCTTACTTCACCAAAAGATACTGCGCGCTTTTTTGCATCTATTGATAAGCTTGCACCTAAGAAGATGTAAGAAACTTGAATTAACAGAGATGGCTGCGCTTGAAGGTAGCGAAGTAGCAACACTGATACTTGTGAAGGCTCTGCAGCAAAACGCGCATGGAATAAACAAACCAAATTATGTAAAAGCTCTAGTTTATAGCTATTGGGGAGAACAAATATCACGTGACAATAAAAAGTATCTGGCGTTTTCGTGGTACCAAAATAAGCTTGGATCGGGTTCAACACCTGAAGAAATTCATAGGGCTAGAGCGCTTTTGGCTAGCTTTACAATTCAATAATAGGACGACTAATGGACTTTTTATTCAATGTTTTAATGTGGGTTGGTGTCGTGATCTTTTTTATTTTTATTGTGGGTTTTATGGCTGCCGCTAAATTAAATCAACGTCAGGATAGCGAAAGAAATAAAAAATAAAGTTTCACCCCTTTTTCTTTTTTGCTGCGTTTATCAAAAAAAGGGGAAAACTATGCAAAACACACAATTAGCCAAAGATGTTTATTTTGAGTCCACGTTATATCAGTTCGAGCATGCTGGAAAACGCACACTACATTTCGTTTTACTTGTTATTGCAGGTGGTGTAGTCACCTTATCGCTGTTTGCAATGATGGCTAATCTAATAAAGCAGGAGCATGCTCCCGTTGTCACCGTACCTGTGGTTACTATCGACCCAATTATCTACCAAAGCGAAGAAGAGAAAACCATTTTTCGCCCTACGATAAAACCCATAGAAAAGACAATTAAAACGCCGCCTGCAAAGGTCGAAAAGTTAGAACCCAATACGAACAGCAGCGGCAGTAATTATGCTATGAATGCTGTCATTCCCACAACGCAGCTTAATATAAAGGTGAACGTTAATGCAGCTCAAGGAAACATGCAGGCAACGCCTCAATTTAGAGTTGACCCTAGCTATCCGCCTCAAGCAAGTCGAGATGGAATTGAAGGATGGGTTAAATTAGGTTTTAACGTTTCTGCAAGCGGCACGGTAACAGACATCAGTGTACTTGATGCCAAGCCATCAAATGTTTTCAACAGAGAGGCACGCAGGGCACTTAAGAAGTGGAAATATAAGCCTAAATTAATTGATGGAAAACCTGTCGAACAGCGTGGCATGGTTGTAGTATTGGATTTCAAGCTAGCGCAATAAGGATCAGCCTATGAGTATAGGTGCAAGCTTACAATGGATTTTTCGGCGCGCTGGAAATAACACGCGCGCCGAGAAAAGCAATCAGCGGTCTGGTTCACAGCAACAAGACAATAGTACGTTGCACGGTGGGCTTGGGTTGAGTGAGCGGTTAATGCTGCAATACCGGGATACAGCAAGCGACAGTGCGCTATCGTCATTATATGACCTTCACAGCAACAAGTTGTTTCATTTCTTAATCGTCATGTCGGATAAGCATACCGCCGAAGATGTTGTGCAAAAAGCTTGGATCAACGTTATTGAAAAGAGGCACAGTTTTACAGAGGCGACAAATTTTCAGGCCTGGTTGTTCACAATAGGGAGAAACTTGCTTATGGATGAGTTTCGCCGTACGTCAAAATTTGTATACGACAATGATGGAGTAATGCAGGCTACAGCTAAGCAAAGCACAGAAAATACACAGAAAGCTGTCGATACTCCAAACCTTACTGAATTGCTCAGAGCACTTGAACACAAGCAAAAAGAGGCGTTGTCTCTTCAGTTAGAAGGTTTCTCGCTGATACAAATAAGCGAAATTTGCCACATCCCAAAAGAGACAGTGAAAACGCGACTTCGTTATGCGAAAGACAATCTCAAACTGTTAGCGGAGCGGACATAATATGTCTATTTCAGATAAAGAGCTTCAAACTGCCTATAAAAAAAGTCAGCAAAGCTACGTGCTTGATGAAGATATAAAACAACGTGTGTTAATGCACAATAAAAAACAAAAAACGACTTCGCTAGACAGTTTGGGGTATTACTATGAGCGTTTTATGTCGGTGTTTGACACATCGGTCGTAAAACTTACTGCAGTCTCGTTTGCGTTGGTGGTTATGTTTGGCACTTATTATGTCGGGCAGTGGCAAGCGCAGCGACTAGGTCACAACGGTACTGCTGAATTGGCACTCGATATTGTCCACTATCATGGGTTTGAGGGGGAAGAAAACCATTACGAAGAGATGACAAGCCGGGCAAAATTTAACACTTATACCGAGCACTATTATGAACGCCAAAGTCTTGCTAACGCTGTGTCAACACAACGTGCGACATTGTACGAAGACGATGGGAATTGGCTACTTGTTAATTGCCAAAACGAGAAGGTGATTGTCTCTCAAACGTTACTCGCTTCATTAAATACGTTTGAGAGAATTACTGGAGATATAAAAGTGGGCACCGCCGTCTCGCTAGCTTATGACAGACAAGGAAAGATCTTGTCCATTCGTTCTTCTGCAAAACCACTAATTTGCTAAAAACGAGGCTATCAGCTTTACGTTTGATGACTATTTGTCTAAATCATGTGCTCTAAATGCGTTGGGTAGCAGTTCTCCAATGGTTGTTTCATGTGTCTCACCGTTTTGACTAACCATAGTCACTGGTGTTTCATCAGGAGCAAATTCTGCTATTTTCTGTCGACATCCGCCGCAGGGAAAACAAAAATCATTGTTTGGACTAGCAATAACGACGTGTGAAATACGTTTGTGACCGTGAGAGACCATGTTGCCAATAGCGGTAGCTTCTGCACACTGGCCTAGAGGGAATGCTGCACTTTCTACATTGCAATAAGCAAATGCTTCACCTGTCGGCGTTAACACTGCTGCACCGACCTTAAATTGAGAATAGGGGGAATGTGAGTGTTTCTGTGCTTCAAGAGCAAGTTGAAGTAATGATTCTAACTTGTTTTTAATCATAGCGACCTTGTGAACTTCCTATTGCGCTTTACTTTTACCACTAAATGCGAGAAGGTTGGCGGCAATCGAGCCGCAATACGCGTATACTGAATAATCAGGCGGTTTTTTCCTTTAAATAGAATACTTTTTTACCATGTGCAGAAACGTTAGTCTCATCTTTTTTCTCTTCTAGCAGCGATTTTAACAGGTTGTGCCCAAACGCAGTCTCTTTCTGAACGCCCCCAAATGGGTAACCTTTTGCTTGCTGAGCCTGCACCGATTAACCCGCGCTCGGAAATGGCCATAGCGCGCTACAATCAGGTGTTAACAAGTCCAGCTTTAACTGATGTCGACAAAGCAGAGCTGCATTTTCAAAGAGGTATGTTGTACGACAGTGTTGGTCTTTCGGGTTTAGCTCAATTTGACTATACGCAAGCTATTAACTTAAAACCCGACCTTGCTGAGGCTTACAACTCGATAGGTATACACTACATTCAACAAAATGATTTTATTCAGGCGTATGAAGCTTTCGATTCAACGCTTGAGATAAACCCTGATTACGATTTCGCGTTTCTAAACCGTGGTATCGCACTTTATTATGGGGGGCGTTCTGAACTGGCGACGTCTGATTTAAATATCTTCCTAGAAAAAGACGAAACTGACCCGTTTAGAGCGTTATGGGCGTACTTTGCTCATTATGAGGTTTCAGACGAAGCAGGCATGGCCTACTTAGCCACAAAACGGCCTTCACTAGATAATGAACACTGGGCGACCAGTATTGTAGATTTGTTTCTTGGAACAGTAGACGAAAATACAGTGCTCAACTCATTATTGGACGGTGTCAGAAGCCAAAAAGGCCTTACTGATAGGCTGTGTGAAGCGTATTTTTACCTCGGTAAATATCATTCACAAAACGGCAATAGAGGCATTGCTTCGAATTACTTTAAACTCGCGCTAAGCACAAACGTTTACGACTACGTAGAACACCGCTACGCACGTTTAGAGTTGAATCGTCTTCGTGAAGAAGCCAAAGACTCTACAGTTAGCGAAGAGTAGACTACCTACACTATGCGTGGATTGTTTTTGGCAGTGTTTGCACTGTTCATCGTTGCGGGGGATAGCGGTCGCTATGCCCCGCAACTCGTTTTAAATGCTCGCTTTTCACTAGCGCATGTTTCCTCTGACAATATCGGACACGTCAACTCCGCGTTTGGGATGTTGTGGATTGCGTCATTGCAGGGTAGCAATGATGCCCAAACTACGATTTTAGACACGCTGTCTTATGAAAAAAGCGACGATGGAAGTCATTCCATGCTCAGTCGCGACATTACTATTTATTGGCTTGAAAAATTGGTGCAATTAGACAATGCGGACGCCGCATGGTTATTGTATCAATTGTTAGGGGAAGATGGCGCTTCTGAGCGATTTATGCGTTTAGCTGCGCTGGGTAATGTTGCACAAGCTCAGTTGGCGTTCGCCATGTCCACTGATTCTCCAGAAAAACGAGAAAAATGGTTGGTGCGAGCAGCAGCTCAAAACTACGTGCTTAGGCGCAAGCCGCACTTGCAGATTGGTATCTGCTTCACGGGCAGTATACGTTGGCAAAACCACTCCTTGCAGCTACCGCGTCACTCGACATGCAAAGCGCATTCAAATACGGCAGGCTGCTGTGGGATGAAGGTAATACTGACGAAGCGAAAATTCAATTGTTGCGCGCCGCCGAGTTAGGCCATGTGGGGGCTCAGCGCGCGGTGAGTGTGATTAACAAGTTTACTCCAATGGCTGTGAGTCAGGTGGCTTCATTTGATTGGGCCTCATTACGAAGTGATGACAAGGCCTGTCTGCAACGTATCCAGCCATTTGCTACTAGCCTAGCCACTATCACTCGCGCGCAAAGCATCTACAGTGAGTTTGTTAATGATGACAGGCTGAAAGGGCTTTCACTTTGTATTGCTCCGCCTATTTGGTTAAAAAGCAATGTCCTCGATTGCGAGGAGAACTTTAATAAAACTGGCGTCTTGGGCTGCTCAGTGACACCTCTTGCTGGCATAGCTAAAACCCGTGGTTTTACTCACGCTATTGTTATTGCTGAGCAGGGTAAAGCAAATGTTCAAAATGGGGTAATGTATTTAGATGTCAGCGATGCCTATTCCGTGTTTGTTCACGAGTTGGCGCATTTTGCAGGGTTTGCTGATGAGTACCCTATAGGGCGCGCAATGGCACGCCGACTCTGTGATGAGTCTTCTATTGGAGACTTCACACCGCCAAACATTATCGTAGATAGCGAGTTTTGGTACGCGCCACACGAAACGGTAGATAATTGGTTGAACATTGACCCTGCAACCATAGTTGCACCTAACCAAGACATGCGCATTAATAGGCAAGAAAAGCTACAAACCTAGCCGTAGAATTACTTTTATGGAGCACCACGATAGTGGTGTGATACCCCCTTTATACCTGGTGCTATGGGAACAGCAACTCAATAATCAACAAATTCAGCGCCCCATTTCGATGAACTTCTTTCAAGCTTTTCATCAAAGCGGTAATCAACAAGAGGCCGGGCACTGGCTGTCACAATACCAGTCATTCATTGGTGAAAGTCGCGCTGACGACGAGTGATTATTTTCGCTATGCGTCTTTAGTGCGGCATATGTTCACGTTCGATTTCAAATACTCACTCACAAAACAACGTCTTATTTCAAAGATGGCTTGAGCTCGTTTACCCACATGGCCGTTGCACCGCATATTGCAACAGGCATAATGATAAAGTTGACGACGGGGATGAGTGAGAACACATTAACCATCATGCCAAACGTCATAGCCTTTCCTTTGTGCTCACCAAGGTGGTTGCGCATTTTGGTAAAACCAACTTTGTGGTTGTCATAGGGGTAGTCACAGTATTGAATGGCCATCATCCATGCATTAAACAAAAACCACAGCACCTGACCGATAATAGGTAAAAAGAAAAACAACAGCAGATAACCTATCGCTCTAGGTAAGTACCAAACCAGCTTTGTGACTTCGCGGCCAATGGTACGCGGAATATCTTTAACCAAGGCCATAACCCCCTCATCGCCTAAATCTTGGCCTGTAAGGTGGCGCTCAACTTTTTCTGAAAGTACGCCATTAAAGGGCGCGGCTATCCAATTGGCCAAGGTCCCAAAAATTAATGCAAAAATAAGTAGAACGCTGATAACAGCAAGCGGCCACAGAAAAAAACTGATTGCCGTTTTTACCCAACCTAACCACTCAGGCACAAGATTAATGACATAAGCAATAGCGTGTTCAATCTGTCCGAATAAAAAATAAAAGGCGACAGAGAACAATAAAAGGTTGATGCTAAGCGGTACAAAAACAAAACGTTTAAGTCCTTTTGTCTTTATCAGCGAAAAACCTTCAAAAAAATAGTGCACTCCACCTGAACTCATTTGTTTTCCTCTTTTTTTTGCAAGCACAACCTGCGTGTTGTCACATATTACGCTGTGTATCGTCGACACTGAAATGGTAATTGTTACAAGCTGTTAGATTTGGTACAGTCGAGACATAATAACAAAAGAACTGCCTTCGTGATTGCATCATTTCCAACATGTCTTAACACTTATTTGTTTATGGACACTTGTTTTTCAAGGTGGATGAGTGCGACTTAAAAAGATCAAACTCGCTGGATTTAAGTCCTTTGTCGAGCCTACTTCAATTCCTTTCCCTGGAGAAATGACTGCTATCGTAGGTCCGAATGGATGCGGTAAGTCGAACGTTATCGACGCGGTGCGTTGGGTGCTGGGCGAAAGTTCGGCTAAAAATCTGCGCGGTGACGCCATGACTGATGTGATTTTTAACGGTTCATCGTCGCGCAAACCGGTAGGCCAATGTAGTGTCGAGCTTGTTTTTGATAACAGTGCAGGTCGTATTGTTTATGAGTTCGCTAATTATAACGAGTTATCAGTAAAGCGTCTGGTAACACGAGACGCACAGTCAACGTATTTTCTCAATGGCACAAAGTGTCGCCGTAGAGACGTTACCGATCTTTTTTTAGGGACGGGTCTAGGTCCTCGCTCATATGCCATCATTGAACAAGGTATGATTTCTCGACTCATTGAGTCGAAGCCACAAGAGTTGCGCGTATTTATTGAAGAAGCCGCTGGAATTTCCAAATATAAGGAACGGCGCCGCGAGACCGAAAATCGTATAAAGCACACTCATGATAATTTAGAACGCTTAAATGACGTAAGGGATGAGCTTGGCAGACAGCTTGAAAAACTACAGCGTCAAGCCGCTGCTGCAACGCGTTACAAAACGCTGCGTGCGCAAGCTAGGGAACTAAAAGGGCAGCTTGCCGCAATTCGATTTTTGAAAAACAGTGAGCATATTGAAACACTGGAAAAGCAACGTAGCGCACTTCAAGTAGAAGTGGATGATCTGAATGCCCGCATGCAAGGTGATGAGGCGGGTGTAGAGCAATATAGAACGAAGCAAGTTGACACAAAGCAGCTACTTGACGATTTACAGCAGCAACTTTTTTCTACCAGCACATCGATTACCCGGTTAGAACAAAATGCACTTCATGCAAAGCAAAGAAAAGGGCAACTCGAAGGTGAGTTATCTAGACTTTCTGAACAACAGTCGCTCTTAATATCGTCGCTGCGTGAGGCCGAAGAGGCCTTAAATGTATCGAGTAGTGCGTTAAACGATATTGAACCTGAGTTGGAAATCAAAGAGGCGGAACTTGCCCACGCTAAGGAGCGTTTTGAAGACGCTGAGAACGAGCTAAGGTCATTTAATTCCCAAGCAAGAGAACAAGAGAGCGCGTATCACCTTCTCAAGAACAACGTTCAGCAATGTCATAGTCAAATTCAGTCGACAATGAGTATGCAGCTAAGAACTTCACAACGGATTAGTGAACTTCATGTGGAACTCAAACAATTAGATAGTGAGGACTTTTCCGCGCAAATCGCAGAGATTGAAGCGCAAGCGGAAGAAACAGAAAATGTCGTTGAAGACTATAGGGCCTCCCTAGAAAAAGAATCCAATATCACAGAGAAAAATGCCGCAGCTCTGAAACACCTTGAAGCAAAACTTCGTGAGGCTGAAGGTCAATACCAAACAATCTCATCAACCATTGAAGCGCTTAACGCCTTGCAAAAGGATGACATAGAAAATAACGATGCCACATTGCAAGATGTGGAAAAACTCTGGCAGCACTTATCTACGCCACCTCAATTAGCTAAATGCGTTGAGTCTATCTTAAATCATATGAATCAGCCGATGGTGGCTCTTTCACACTCGACGCATGATTTATTGTCAAACCTAGTAGCGCTTCCAAATGGTAATAAGGTCTTCACAAGGTCTAGTTTTACCACAGAAGCGCGTGCAGGTAGCCTGTGCGAAGCGCTATTACCACATAATACTGCTGTTCCCTCGTTTCTTAATGACGTGATGTTGTGTGAATCAGAACAAGAAATTCAACATATGATCGCTGAACTTGAGAAAGGGAATAAAGAAGTCGGCATGGTTGGCTTTGAAAGCGCGATTTCGCTTGATGGTTTATGGCTCGGTAAAGATTGGATTGTAAAACCAGGAGCGTTAAACGATGGCGTTATTCAGCGTGCGAACAAAATTGCGTCCCTAGAAACCCAGAGAGAAACGCTGTTCGTTTTACAAGAAGATATCGCTGGCCAAGTTGAGACTGCTCAAGAGGTGTTGGCGACAAGCGAAGAGAGAAAAACGCGCTTGCAAAAATCGCTTAATGAGAGCGAAAGTACACTTCTTCAGTTGAAGAACAAACTTTCGCTTGTTGTTATGCAGTATGAACAGCAATCCGAGCGCATACAAAAACTGCAAAGCGAATTGGACAAGCAGCAGGCTTTACTTTCAAAAGAAGAAGAACAACTTGCACAGTTATCTGAAAAGTTGGAATTAGAAGAAGCACAAATTCTTGAGCATGAGGCCCACATTGACGAGGTCAATAATAAACGTGAACAGAATGAGCGTTTTGTTAGCGAATTAAGATCAGTGGTTGAAACATTAACTTCGCAAAATCATGAGCTTGCACTCAAAAAGCAGCAGCTTGAAAATCACAGAAATCTATACGAGCAACAGGTTACGCGTAACAGGCAGCAGAGCGAAGAATATGCCGCCACCGAGGCGCGTTTGCAGCATGAGTTAACGCAATTGCTGTCACCGCAGGATAAGCAAAATGCAGAGTTGCAAATGCTATTAGCGAGTAAGGAAGAACTAGAGCAGCGCAAACATGAACAGCAAATAGTGCTTGAAGATATTGAACAATGGCTTAGGGAAGCGGAAAAAGGTCACCAAGCGCTTAATAAAGATATCCAAGCTAGGCAGGCCAATATTGATAAGCTTAGTATCGACATTGAAGGGTATCGTGTCAGAGCGAATACTATCTTAGAGCAACTTGACGATACTCAACAGTCGCTTAAAACGCTTTTGGAGACACTACCGGAAAATGCTGATGAAGTTCAATGGCAAGAAAATCTAGAGAAAACACAATTAGGTTTACAACGCCTCGGCGCCGTCAACCTTGCGGCAGTAGAAGAATTTGAAACACAGTCTGTACGTAAGACACATTTGGATACGCAACACAGCGATTTAACGCAAGCGCTCGATACGCTGCAGTCTGCAATAAGGAAAATTGATAAGGAAACAAGAACGCGCTTCTCTAGTACGTTTGAGCAAGTAAACGAAGACTTAAAAAATCTGTTCCCTAAAGTATTTGGCGGCGGTTCAGCGTATCTTGCTTTAACAGATGATGACTTGCTCGAAACAGGTGTCACCATAATGGCGAGGCCGCCTGGTAAGAAAAATAGCACGATTCATCTCTTAAGCGGTGGAGAAAAAGCGTTAACCGCTTTATCATTGGTGTTTGCAATTTTTCGATTGAATCCAGCACCATTTTGTTTGTTGGATGAGGTGGATGCACCGTTGGATGATGCAAACGTTGGACGTTTTTGTAATTTGGTGTCAGAGATGTCACAAACTGTGCAGTTTATCTATATCACCCACAATAAAATAGCGATGGAAATGGCAAGTCACCTTACAGGTGTTACTATGGCGGAGCCAGGTGTTTCGCGCATGGTAGCGGTAGACGTGGACGAAGCTGTGGCCTTCGCAGAAGCATAACAAAGGGCGAAAGAAATTAAATGGAAGATGAATTACGTCTATTTTTACTCCTCGGCGGTACCGTTTTTATCATAGGCGTTCTTGCCCACGGTATTTGGAAGATTCGCAAGAACAGTAAGCCAGAGCAAAAGACACGATTAGAACCTAGGCAATGGCAAGAAGACATCTCTGACGATGACACAGACAATGAGTCTGATGCTCAAGGGTTTGATGAACTTGGACTTGGCGAGGTGCGGGTTGTTAGCCGCACTGATCACTCAGATCCTGAACAAGTTAACGTTGCTGCCAGCGACGTCCCTGACACGTCACACGATGTCACAGACTCAGATGATGCATCTCAAGGTATAGAAGATGAAAGTGACCAGCGTACTGAAGCGCTAGACGGCGATGATGTAGATAAAAATATTGCGTCGACCGATGATGTCAGTAAGGCGATAGAAGAAGCACCTAAGCCACAGCCCAAACTGTACGGTTCTGTGGTAAGTAACCCTAAACCACATATGGCGGCTTCTATGAGAGGAAGCCAGGATAGTGCTCAGGACACACGTAATAACGTTGCCGACTTTCCGGAACCCCCAGGGTTCTTGTTAAAAGAGGGGGCAGAGGAAAGTAATGCTGAACACGATTCGCCGTCGCAAGGCACGGTCTCTGAAGCTGTTGAAAGTAACAATGCTCACCAACAAGAAGTGGCAGACTTTAGCTTAGATGCGCCTGAGCAACCCGAGCGTGTAGAATTGGATGCGCGAGAGTCCAATGAGCCGCAGAAGCGTTTTTCTCGAACCAAGCGCGCTAAACAAACTACTCGAAAACGAGAAGAGCCAAATTTTGGCGATGACCAGATGCGTATCGATTTTGATGAAAACGATAACGATCCAGGCTTTAGTGCTAACGATGATGGACATGCAGTAGAAAAGGGGCGTGAACAAGTTGAGCCCGAGGTTTTAGTGCTAAATGTTCGCGCGCCAGAGGACGCACCTATCGCTGGCGCTGCGCTTTTGCCTATGCTACTCACGCTTGGTTTTAAGTTCGGCGACCAAGACATATTTCATCGCCACGTAAACTCAAATGGCAAAGGGCCTGTTTTATTTAGTTTAGCCAATATGTTCAAGCCAGGCGTGTTTGATATCGATAATCTTGAAAATTTTGAAACACAGGGCGTTTCACTGTTTATGATATTGCCGATAGAAGGTGATCCCCACCAAGTGTTCAATATGATGCACAATGCGGCGCGTAAGTTGGCTGACGAATTTAATGCACAAGTGCTAGACGGCCGCAGAAGCGTATTGACAAAACAGGGTCTTCAACAATATGTTGAGAAGATCCGCGAATTTGAACGTAAGCGAATCATTGCGCGTAATTAAACTAAACGCAAAAAACTATCATTGATAAGGACTTGGCGTTGTCAGGTCCTTTTTTAGTTTAGTCAATGCGAAACCTATTGCGTAAACTGTAATTGGCAAAATAACGCATTGTATTGCTCTCTTCTTTAAATAACCTTATGGCGTGAAAGAGACTCCATGTCTGAAAACATAGAACAAGCAACCAAAGAGATAGCGCAACTGCGCAATACGATTAATGAGTACAACTATCAGTACTACGTGTTAGACGACCCATCTGTACCTGACGCGGTTTATGATCGCGATATGCAAGCACTGATTGCGCTTGAGGCACAATATCCTGAATTGCTAAGCCCAAATTCTCCTAGCCAAAAAGTAGGGGGAAGCACTCTCTGCTTTTGAGCAAGTAACCCATGAAGTGCCAATGCTGTCACTGGATAACGCATTTGACGATGCGTCGTTGCTTGCCTTTGAAAAGCGACTAAAAGATCGATTGAAAAACGATGCTACCATGGCGTTTAGTTGTGAACCCAAACTTGACGGGTTAGCGGTCAGTATCTTGTACGAAAACGGTGAGTTAGTGCGAGCTGCAACGCGTGGCGATGGGCAAGTGGGTGAGAATATCACGGCCAACGTTAGAACAATCTTAAATGTTCCGCTTACTTTGCGAGCGGGGAGCTTTCCTCAGCGCGTTGAAGTTAGAGGCGAGGTGTTTATGCCTCGTGATGGATTCGAAAAATTGAATGACGCACAACGCGAAAGCGGCGGGAAAGTCTTTGCCAATCCAAGAAATGCCGCGGCGGGCAGCCTTCGCCAGCTTGATTCAAAAGTGACTGCCAAACGACCGTTAATGTTTTATGCCTATTCATTAGGCGTTGTGCAACTAGATAGTTTTTCACTGCCGCAAACTCACAGTGAGCGCCTCGCGCAACTTGGAGAGTGGGGCTTACCGCTCTGTCCAGAGATAGATGTAGCGCAGGGCGGAGAAGGGTGCCTTGATTACTACAATCGTATTTTAGCGGTTCGCGATGAACTGCCCTATGATATTGATGGCGTGGTGTTTAAAGTCAATGATATAGCTTTACAGAACCGTTTAGGCTTTGTGGCCAGAGCACCACGCTGGGCTATTGCTCAGAAGTTTCCCGCACAAGAAGAAATTACTGTTCTAACTGATGTGGAGTTTCAAGTAGGTCGCACGGGGGCTATTACACCGGTAGCTCGGCTTGAGCCCGTCTTTGTAGGTGGTGTAACGGTTTCTAATGCCACGTTGCATAATCAAGATGAGATTAATCGCCTTGGCGTTAAGATAGGCGATACAGTCGTAATCCGCCGCGCGGGAGATGTTATACCGCAGGTTGTATCAGTAGTAGAAGCCAAACGCGCTGGCAACGAGTCGGAGATTAGCTTTCCTGCAAACTGCCCGGTATGTGATTCTCGGGTTGAGAAGTTGGAGGATGAAGCTGTAGCACGCTGCACAGGTGGATTAATCTGCCCCGCACAACGCAAACAGGCACTGAAACACTTTGCGTCTCGCAAGGCATTTGATGTAGATGGCTTGGGCGACAAACTAGTAGACCAGCTGGTCGATGCTGATTTAGTGCATAGTCCTGCTGATTTTTTCACCTTGTCGTTAGGGAATCTAGTTGGACTTGAGCGAATGGCAGAAAAGTCTGCCAGTAAATTGCTCAGTGCGTTAGAGTCGTCAAAGACAACAACATTGGCTAAGTTTCTTTATGCACTAGGTATTAGAGAAGTCGGTGAAGCAACCGCAGCAAATTTAGCGGCGCATTTTGAAACTCTCGATGCAATTCGAAGCGCATCACTTGAGGCGCTCGTAGAGGTACAGGACGTGGGCGAGGTTGTTGCTGCTCATATCTTCAACTTTTTCAACGAAAGCCATAACACTGACGTTATCGATGCCTTGCTAAGAGAAGGTATCAACTGGCCTGCTATCGAAAAGCCTGACACAGATAACTTACCTCTTGATGGCAAAACTTGTGTAATTACGGGTACGTTAAGTGAGATGGGACGAGCCGATGCCAAAGCAAGGTTGCAACTGTTAGGAGCCAAAGTTGCAGGGTCGGTTAGCAAAAACACCGACTTTCTCGTAGCAGGTGAAAAAGCGGGTTCAAAATTAACAAAAGCACAAGAACTTGATGTTGAAGTGTGGGACGAAGCGGCGTTAGTTTCGTTTCTTTCGCAATATGAGGGGGACTAGGCCCACTTTGCCCACTCTTGTGATTGGCGCGTATTATTTGAATATTTAATAGTGCGCGTTTTCTATTAGCTTGCGTCTTTCATTCGCAACTGTCTTCTGCGTTCCCATGCTTTTTTAACTTGAAAACGCCAAACCCAATTTAATGAAAAGTAACCAAGCAGCCCAAAGAATACTGAGCAAATACCACATCCTACCAAAAATGCTGGGCCTATCGTGTTTAGGCTTTCAACAACCCATTGCCAACTAAATTGAAACTCAAAATGCTCAGGTTTGGTCCCTAGTACAGTAGTACCAACCTTGTAGGCACCATAAAATATGGGAGGAATAGTGAATGGGTTAGTAACCCACACTGTTGCGACTGACAATGGCAAGTTGACTCTAAAAGGTATTGCGAGGCCTGCAGATAGCCACATTTGAAACGGCACGGGCCAAAACGCAAAGAATAGCCCTATACCAAACGCGCCTGCCGCTGAACGACGATTTAAATGCCATAAGTTAGGTTCATGTAGTAGGTTACCAAATATTCTTAAGGCTTTGTTTTGCTTGATACTTTGGTGGTCAGGCAAAAAACGGCGAATAAATTTCTTAGGCATAAATCTCAATGCATATCGACAATAAAAAATAACAAAGCATTCGCAACAAGCTCGTTTAAAGCTCAATAAAAAGGGTTGCGTTACAACACTATGAATAATCGTATCACAATTTGGTTGTGTTGTTTTTGCTTCAGCGCAATGAGCGCTGTGTTTTGGCCTCAACTACCAAGTAAAGAGAGCATAGCAGTCATCCTATCTATCGTGATCATTTTTAGTGTAATAATGTTAATTACACTACTTAAAGAACACCGACAGAAATCAGAACGCAAACTATCGCAATCCGTCGTCATACTCCACGGATTGATGACCGGGACGCTATGGCTGGCGAGTGTAGGGCATTTACACTACGCTTGGCAACTGCCTAACGACAAAATTCAACAAGATGTCACAATACAAGCACGCGTCTTGAGTGGTGGCTGCGCTACCTCTGACCGTTTAGGCAAGCAAGCCAAAGTTCAATATGAACGCATGTATTATTATGTTGTACAAATTAATAAGTTTAACCAGCGCCCCGCAAAAGACGTTTTAAACAGTTCACAAGTTCATTGGCTTCAAAGTGCATTCAAAGCGCGCCTTTCTCACAACACTGCGAAGAGAGGCCAAATAAAAACGCATGACACATTTAATGAGTGTTTACAGGATGGTGATGTATTTTCAGCACGCGTCAAGCTTAAACCAGCATATGGCGTAGCAAACCCCTTGGGCTTTAACCAACAAAAGCTGCTGGTAAATCAGGGGATACATGCCACAGGATATATTAAAAGGGTTGATGCGAACTCAATCCAGTCCTCAATGTCTCTGCGCAGCCTATTAGTAAAGCATATTGCTTCGCTTGATTTAGTTAACCGTCAGTGGTGGCTGGCGCTGCTTCTCGGTGTACGCAGTGAGCTAAAATTTGAAGACTGGCGGTTGCTTCAGCGAACGGGCACAGGGCACTTGTTTAGTATCTCCGGCATGCACTTAGGCATAGTTGCAGCATCATTGCTTTGCATAATTAACAGCTTAGTGCTGGTGACTAGGTGGGTTTATATCGCGTTTGTTGGCCGTTCAAGGGCAACACAACACGCTACAACAAAATGGGGCGCTGTTAAGCACGGCACTTTGCTTATTAACGCCAGCACAGTATTAACTAACGTTATCCGTGTCGTTAATATTGCTCCAATTCGAAGTGGTGTCTTGCTCAGTGTTACGGGATTCGCTTTTTGCTATGCCGCCATTAGCGGTATGGCACTTCCTGTAGTTAGAGCGTTTGTATTATTATGTATTGCTTGCCTTTTCTCTTTGGGCTATGGAACTGCACGACCCCTTCATGCTAGGTCTAATTATGTTGTTTGCCTTAATAGTGTTGTTTCCATTGGGTACTCTTGGCGCAAGTTTTTATCTGAGCGTTATTGCGGTGTTCATTATTTGGTATTTACATCGTTCACTTCGCTTTTCACAAAAACCATGGTACGCCGCTGCGTTTCAAACCCAATGGTATTTAAGTGTATTGTTGGTGCCTGTCTCGTTACTTTGGTTTGGCAGTGCAAGCGTTGTCAGTGTGATCGCTAATATTATTGCCGTACCCATTGTTACTCTTATATTACCCGTTACATTGTTATCTTTAATGACCCTGCTTATAACGCCATGGCTTTCGGTCGTGTTTAGTATTGCTGACGTGGTGTTGACATGGTTACTAGCCTTTCTTGATTATTTGTCTGAGCAACATTTTGCCATTTTTGAGATATCGATAAATACGCCACAGTCTTGGTGCATTTTAGGAATAGCGATACTGTGCTTTTTACCGCACTTTCAGTGTAAAAAATTTCTTGTGATATTGTTTGCTATCCCCTTGTTTTTGATACAGCTTCCTTACAACGACAAGCATTGGCAAATGCACGTGTTCGACGCTGGGCAAGCCAGCGCAATAGCATTTACCAAAGGGAACCGTGCAATCGTTGTCGATTCTGGAGTAAGGTACAATGGTTATGCAAAAACGGCTGAAGCGCATTTATTACCTTTATTGCGCGCCAACGGTATACAAGCAATTGATCATGTTTTTCACACGCACAGTGATATAGACCACGCCGGGGGACTTGAGGCTGTTAGACAGTCACCGCTAGCCACTAACGCTGTTTTCTATTCACCGATTTCAGGGTGTGAACGCGGCAAAATCATAATGTGGCAACAATTATCTATAACAGTGTTGTGGCCTAGGGAAGGAAACAAGGAAGATTCAAACGCGCAGTCTTGCGTACTGCACATAAGTGATGGTCATCAAAGTGTGCTGATAGCCGGGGACATCGAACGCGCTTCTGAATACGCACTTGTAACAGAGCATATCAATACTGCACAGTTGAGAGAATTAAAGGCTGATGTCTTAGTTGCACCTCATCACGGCAGCGCCACATCATCGACAGGCGCATTTATAAAGGCGGTAGCACCACAAGCCGTCATCTATACACAAGGTTTTGAGAATCGGTGGGGCTTCCCGGCAAAGCAAGTTGTAGAAAGATATAGCGCAAGAAAGGTAAAACAATATTTAACAAGCGTTACGGGATACATTCGTGTGTCGTTTGAGCAAAGCGACCTTACGGAGAATCATGAAACAACAAACATCAGCCATTGGTCATTCAAAATTGAGACGCAACGTGCTCACATGGCGAAGCGTTGGTATATCTTAGGCGTATTCTCCACGTCACCTTTAAAAAGTGGGTTCTGTCCCAACATTTGTTAAACGTGTTGAAACTATGAGCAATTAGGTCTCTAGATTAGTGAATTAGTTTATTTACGAGTACACTATGGCGTATTGGACTTTTCGTGCGCATTGCTTCATTCACTGAAAATCAGTGATTGTCTAAAAGTAACAGTGAACAGACACGAGACTGTCTGGCATAAGATTAAATAGGTATAAAAAATTCATGCAGCAAGCCGACAATTCGGACATACAAATTAGGCGCTTTTTCGAGTATTTAAAAGCGTACAAAATGCCCTTTGTTTTTGCCATTATCGGAATGATAGGTTACTCCGCCGTCGATACTTTTGTGTTTGCTCAACTGCAACCCATGATCGACGAATCACTTGGCAAAAATGACCACGCGTATTTACGTCTTGCGGCGTATGCAATTGTTCCGCTGTTTTTGTTGCGCGGCTTTTTCAATTTTCTTGGTAGTTACACGCTAAGTTGGATTGGCGCTCAAGTGGTAATGCGTATGCGTCAGCAACTCTTCGACAAGTACATACATTTGCCCGTTGCTTTTCACGATAACCACGCTGTGGGTGGATTGATCAGTAAAGTCACGTATGACACTGAACAAGTTGCCAATGCATCGGGTAAAGCATTGCTAACTTTAGTTCGAGAAGGTGCGTTAGTAGTGGGATTGCTATGTGTAATGTTCTATTACTCATGGCAGCTTTCCTTGATTTTTTTACTGATTGGCCCGCTAGTTGCCATTATTGTCTCATTCGTGAGTAAGCGTTTTCGTGTAGTTAGCAAAAATATTCAACAGTCGATGGGTAATTTAACATCGTCTGTTGAACAAGCAGTGAAGGGGCACAAAGTGGTCATTATGTTTGGGGGCAGGAAATCGAGCAAGCCCGATTCAAACAAAAGAATAACCACAATCGTCAGCAGACGATGAAATTAAATGTTACGTCTATTTTGAGCGTCTCCTCAATTCAGGTGATTGCCTCGATTGCCCTCGCGGTTGTGTTATTCATAGCTAGCACTCCGGGAATGTTAGAAGAACTGACCGCCTATGTTTTTATAAACGTTGTATTTTGCATGGTAATGCTGCTAAAGCCTCTTAAGCAGTTAACGACCATCAACAACCAATTTCAGAAAGGTATGGCGGCCTGCGCAAGTATTTTTGAAATACTTGATGAACGCGACGAAGACGACAATGGTAATGTTGTACTTAAGAGAGCGAAAGGAAAACTAGAATTCGATAACGTGACGTTTTCGTATCCGGGTAAACAAAACCCTGCACTTAGTAACGTGAGTTTCAGCGCCAATCCTGGGCAATCTATAGCCCTCGTGGGTCGCTCTGGTAGCGGTAAGTCTACGATATCTTCATTACTTACTAGGTTTTATGTACCACAAACCGGGGAGATACGCCTCGATGACGCACCGCTCAATAGCATTGATTTGAAGTCATTGCGTGCGCAATTCGCTGTGGTATCTCAAAACGTAACCCTATTTAACGACAGCATTGCCAACAATATCGCTTACGGTGCTACCCAGAATGTTTCTAGAAAGCAAATTGAAGAAGCGGCTAAAATGGCTCATGTCGAAGAATTTCTGACAAATCTTCCAGACGGTTTAGACACGGTAATCGGTGAAAATGGCTTAATGCTTTCTGGCGGTCAACGACAACGTATTGCTATTGCCAGAGCCATATTAGCCGATGCGCCTATCTTGATTCTAGATGAAGCAACATCGGCATTGGACACCGAATCAGAGCGACTTATTCAAGATGCTCTAGAAACATTGCAGAAGCGCTGTACAAGCATTGTGGTCGCACACCGACTATCTACGATTGAAAATGCGGATTGTATAATGGTGGTTGAACAAGGCCGAATTATCGAGCAGGGCAGACACAGTGAGTTACTGGATAAAGGCGGTCACTACGCTCAGCTTCATTCTCTTCAATTTGGTGAGGCCAAGTGACGGTTAAGCAACCTCAAACATTTCAGCAAAAGTGGTACAACGGCCATCCTCTAGTTTGGTTGCTATCGCCTTTTGCACTGCTGTTTTTCTTCTTATCTGGCTTCAGGCGTTTACTGTTTAAGGTGGGATTAAAAAAGTCATATCGCCCTGATGTGCTTAGGTAGTTGTGGTGGGCAATATATCGGTAGGTGGAAACGGCAAAACGCCCGTTGTTTTAGCCCTAGCAGAATACTATAAAAAGCGTGGCGTTACCGTTGGCATATTAAGCCGCGGCTACGGTGCGCAATCACCAGTTTACCCGCGCATTGTTAATGTTGATGACAATCCAGCAGAGGTTGGAGATGAGCCTCGTCTACTAGCGGGACGGAGCGGATGCACTGTGGTCATTGACCCTGTTCGCGCGCGCGGTGCCAAATATCTAGAATCGCATTGTGGCTGCGACTTAATTATCTGTGATGATGGGTTACAGCACTATGCACTAAGTCGCGATATTGAACTTGTAGTAATGGACGACAGGCGTATTGGGAGTGGCTATCTTCTGCCAATGGGCCCGTTGCGAGAAGGGATATGGCGCTTAGGTAATGTTGATGCCGTAATTCATAATGGTTCGTCGATACCGGATTTTGACCAAAGTGTGGCGCCACAGTTTTTGATGTCACTTTCAGCAGGTGAATTTGTTAACGTGGCAAATGGTGAGGAGACCACGTCTTTGGCGTCGTTGCAGTCTGTTCAATGCAGTGCTTTAGCCTAAGATAGGCTCACCGCAGCGTTTTTTTACGCAATTAAGAGCCATGGGATTACAATTGGCGGAAACGAAAGCCTTGCCTGATCATCATGCATTTTCGCAGCAAGATATCGTTTCAGGGACCGTGATCATGACAGAAAAGGACGCAGTAAAAGTTAAGGCGTTTGCACATCATGATTGTTGGTATTTACCAGTAACAGCTCAAATCTCAGCTGATTTTTATCAATTAATTGACTCTAAACTGCTTAATGCGGGATTAAGGTTAAACAAAGAAATTAAGGAATAATAAGCATGGCCTTTGATAAAAAGCTTTTAGAAGTTCTTGCCTGCCCAGTGTGCAAAGGTAAACTGGTTCTAAGCGATGACAACAGTCAATTAATCTGCCGTTTTGACCGCTTAGCATATGACATTAAGGAAGGTATACCTGTTCTTATTGAAAGCAAAGCGACCACCTTGTCACTCGATGAAGTAGACGCAACGAGATAGGTATACACATGTCATTTATTGTAGTGATACCAGCACGTTTTGGTTCAAGCCGTTTCCCCGGAAAACCTCTTGCGATGATAGAGGGTAAGCCGATGATTCAACACGTCGTTGAGCGCGCTAATGAAGCTGGTGCAACCAGAGTTATAGTCGCGACTGATGATAGCCGCATTCAAAATGTCGTGGAAGGTTTTGCAGACGTTTGTATGACTTCTTCAGATCACCAGTCTGGCACAGAACGCATTGCCGAGGTGATACAAAAGAAGCGTATTCCGCCTGAAAGTATAGTAGTAAACGTACAAGGTGATGAGCCTTTCATACCAGCAGAAAACATTACTCAAGTAGCTCAAAATCTTGCACAAGCGACACAATGCCAAATGGCCACGCTATCAACCCCGATAAATACTGCTGAGGATGTTTTCAATCCTAACATTGTGAAAGTATTGGTAAATAACGCAAAAGAGTCTATCTACTTTTCGCGTTCACCAATACCGTTTGAAAGAGAGCGCATGATGACTAACCCCACGTCTGCAGACACCAAACTGTATAAGAGGCATATCGGGATCTATGCGTATCGCGCACAGTATGTTCAACAATATGTAGATTACGTTCCAAGCACCCTAGAGCAAATTGAATCATTGGAGCAACTAAGAGCTATTTGGTATGGCGACAAGATCCACTGTGACGTTGCGATAGCACCGCCGCCAATTGGGATTGATACACCGGAAGATCTAGAGCGATTGTTAAACACTATAAATTAATTATCAAATTGATTTCGACAAGGGGAGCGTTATGAATGTAGTTATAACAGGTGGAAATCGTGGCATTGGACTGGCATTAACCAAACAGTACAAAGCTCGAGGAGCAAACGTATTCACAACGTGCAGAAACAGTTGTGACGAGCTGAATAATACAGGCGTGACGATTATAAACGGTGTTGATGTATCACAGCCTGATTCTCTACCAGAAAAACTTGCTCCTCTTATGGATGTTGATATTGATTTATTAATAAATAACGCTGGCGTATTAGGGCGAGAAAGTCTTAATGATTGGGATCCGAATACAATTGACTATCAATTTAGGGTAAACGCGCTTGGTGCGTTGCTAGTAACGCAAGCACTTTTACCTCGAATGACCAGCGGCAGTAAAATTGCACTTATCTCTAGCCGAATGGGCTCAATGGAGGATAATAGCTCAGGTGGATACTATGGTTATAGAATGTCAAAAGCTGCTTTAAATGCGGCTGGGGTGTCTATGGCCAATGATTTAAAGCCGAAGGGCATTGCCGTTGGCGTTTTTCATCCAGGTTTTGTGCAAACTGAAATGGTAAATGGTGCCGGGGACATTGATGCAGACACTAGCGCACAAAAATTACTTGCAAGAATTGATGAGCTTAACCTTTCTAACTGCGGTCGCTTTATTCATTCAAACGGTGATGTGCTGCCGTGGTAATTAATTGAGATAGGTAGTAAAAAGAGGCGCTATTAAAAATAATATGCGCCTCTTTGCGTTTGGTTGCACTAAAATAGCTATTTGGGCTTTTTTACTGGGATTACTCTTCGTCCTGATCTTCCGATAGTACAGCCCAAACATCGTGTTCATTTGCGTGTATTACTTCAGCCCATACTCGGTCACCAGGCTTAACGTCGTGGACACCATTTAGATGCACAACGCCATCAACCTCTGGCGCGTCTGCATACGTTCTGCCCACTGCACCTTCCGCGTCTACACTGTCAATGACCACTTGATACTCATTGCCAATTCGCGCTTTTAATCGAGCAGCACTAATTTCACCTTGAACTTCCATAAAGCGTGCAAGACGTGCTTGCTTTACATCTTCAGGTACTGGGTCTGGTAAGTCATTAGCTCTAGCACCTTCTACCGGTGAATAGGCAAATGCGCCAACACGGTCTAATTGTGCTTCACGCAAAAAGTCTAATAGTTCTTCGAATTCCTCTTCAGTTTCACCAGGGAAACCAACGATAAACGTAGAGCGAATAATCAGAGATGGACACTGTTCACGCCACTTTTTAACACGTTCAAGTACGCGTTCTGACGAGCCAGGGCGCTTCATTAAGCGCAAAATTCGTTTACTAGCGTGTTGAAAAGGAATATCTAAATAAGGAAGAATTTTACCTTCATTCATCAATGGAATAAGGTCATCCACATGTGGGTAAGGATAAACGTAATGCAAGCGAACCCAAATTCCCATTTCACCCATCTTTTCACACAGTTGTTGCATGTGTGTTTTAACAGGCATGCCATCCCAAAAGCCCGTTCTGTGCTTTACGTCAACACCATAAGCGCTGGTATCTTGGGAAATGACGAGTAATTCTTTAACGCTAAGCTTCTTTTAAACGTTTAGCTTCGTCTAAAACATTGCCAACGGGTCGACTAACTAAATCGCCTCGCATTGATGGGATGATGCAGAAAGTGCAGCGGTGATTACAGCCTTCAGAAATCTTCAAATAAGCGTAATGCCTTGGTGTCAGCTTTACACCATGATCGGGGATCAGGTCTTCGAAAGGGTTGTGGCTGGGCTTTGGTAGATGATCATGCACTTGTTCAACGACAGTTTCATAGGCATGAGGGCCAGTAATAGCCAATACGTTGGGGTGCAGCTCACGTATTTCGTCTTCTTTGACCCCCAGACAACCCGTTACGATTACCTTTCCGTTTTCCTTAAGCGCTTCGCCGATGGTGTCTAGTGACTCTTCAACGGCCGCATCAATAAAGCCACAGGTATTAACAATCACAAGGTCAGCATCATTGTACGTTGGCACCACGTCATAGCCTTCGGTGCGAAGCTGCGTAAGAATTCGCTCAGAATCCACCAAGTTCTTTGGACAGCCTAAGCTCACGAAGCCAATTCTATTACCGGTACTTGCGGTGGATTGCTTTCCTTCACTCAGCACCTTTACTGGCGTCTCAAGAGTCGTGGTTTTATTGGCTATTTTATTTGGATTGAACGTTTCTACTGTCATCTAAAATATCACCCGGTAAATGACTGTGCTTAAAATGGCCGCGGATTATACAGCAACTGGATGGTTTTCGCAGTACTTTACAGCGACTAATTTATGAGATGTGGGCGCAAACGTAAACGTATTTCTTGCACCTTTAAAATGATAATAGTAGCCCCATTATACTAACGGTAAGCAATCGACGATAAATACTAAAAAGCATGCTAAAGCTTCCCCTTAAATATTACGATGAATCCGGTCGAATACTGCCGCCTAAATGGCTGTACACTATACTAATTTTGTTATGCATTGATTGGCTCGCATTCATTTTTTCGTTGGCTTCGCGCTCGCAAACCGAAGCGTTGCTACAATTTTTCTATCCTCAAAAGGAAAGCCTTGGGCTAGGCCTTGCCGCGAGTTTGCCTGTGTTAGTAGGTTTGCTTTTGGTGAGTCAAAGAGAGAGATTGTGGAAACGGGATGTCACAGCATGGCGCTTTATCGTAATACCTGCAACTCAGTTAGGTGTGTTGTCCTTACTGGCGGTTCAAATCTATTACGCCATGCACCATCAATGGGGGTTTGAATACGTAACTGGCATTAAACTTCTTTTTTATGGTGTTGCACTTTATGCCATATCGAGAAGTCGACATTTAAAGTGGATGATTGTAGATTGGGCTAACCCTCATCCACAGGACGATGACACAAGAAAAAAACGCAATTGACTAAAGCGCGCTGACCTTTGCTATCGAGGGATGACTGCAAAGGTTAACGCGCCTTAAAGACAGGCTAGTGTTGCAGAAATTTGTGATTATTTAATGCTTGTTCGTAGTAGGCGAAAACGCTAATTTGACTATCGTTGACCAGTCGTTCATAGCAAATTCCTGCAAATGCATACGTATTCTCACCAATTTTTAAAAATACCGAAGGTGCATCAGGGTTAGATTGGTCGTAGACCCAGTCACCACCAATTTGTGCTTTTAGTACTTCACCAACGTATGCGCCGAAGACATTACAAATAGTAAATACCGCTTCATCCTCAAGGGCCTGGTCGTGATATTTGTCGATAAAACTCAGCAAGATGTCATCAACAAGGCGTATACTAGACGGCGAGTTGTCTAGCTCAATATTAAACTCAGTCGACGCAGCCACTGCTGCATCATTAGCACAATCAGACATGAGTTTGTTAAGCTCTTCAGGTGTCATGTTATTTTCCTTTTCACCGTTGGCTGTAATGCGTAAAGCGCACTGTAAAAGTGATGCCATTACAATTTGTTATCTTATTGTGCGAAAGTTATCGGCTAATGTCTATTTTTGTCCAGTTATTCGATTTATTACGCTAGCGGCAGCAAACATGCCAAATGTAGCAGTAACCGTAACCACGGCGCCGAACCCTCCTGCGCAATCAAGACGCGTGCCGCCTTCCATCGCAGATTTGTTGTAACAGACTGAACCATCGGGCTGTGGATAACGCAATTGTTCTGTAGAATAAATGCACTCAACACCAAAACGGCGTTTCGGGTTTTTACTAAAATTATAATTGCGCCTAAGCTCGCTTCGTAATTTAGCGGCTAATGGATCTTGCGTCGTTTTCGCTAAATCACCACGGGTTACCTGCGTGGGATCAATTTGGCCTCCAGCGCCTCCTACCGTCACAATAGGTATTTTATTGCGTTTACAGTGCGCTATCATGGCCGCTTTTGCGCGTATGCTATCTGTAGCGTCGACAACACAATTATGTGCATCGGTAAAAAGCTCTGAGACGTTGTCGGGCGTCACAAAGTCTTCTATGCAGTGCACCTTGCAATTAGGGTTAATCAAAGCGATACGCTTTGCAATGGCCTCAACTTTTGCTTCACCTATGGTGTCAGCAAGTGCGTGAATTTGTCGATTGGTGTTTGTAATGCAGACATCGTCTAAGTCGATTAGCGTAATGGTTCCAACACCAGAGCGAGCAAGCGCTTCTGCTGTCCAACTGCCTACACCACCGATTCCAGCAATCGCAACGTGACTGTTCGCTAAATTGTTGGTTTGTTCTTCACCGTACAAACGTACGATGCCACCTAGACGGGGATCTTCTGACATCTTATCTTTTCTCGACTCTTTTCATGGTTTATGAGAGACCTTATGGTACAAAGTCTAAATGTGTATTTTCGCCGCGCATGATCGCAAAAATTTTCAATAATGCAAGTCTTACTGGTGTCGCTTTTACTGCATCTACAGTAAGGTAATGGCTAGGTTGGATAGCAGTTTAGTCCTCCTAATGCGTAGAACAGCGAAACTAAGAAAATTGATAGCCTCTTAAGCCTATTTTGTATAGAGGGAACTGTATGTCTAAACATTATGATGCTGTCATTGTTGGTGCTGGCATCATCGGCGCCGCAACACTTCATCAATACGTCGAAACTTACCCACAGAAAACGGTATTGTTAATAGAGAAAGAGTCTCAAAGCGCGCTACATCAGACTGGACGAAACTCTGGGGTAATTCATGCAGGAGTTTACTACCCACCACATTCCCTGAAATCGCAATACTGTATTGAAGGCCTTCACGATACACTTTCTTGGTGTAAAACCTACAACCTTCCGTTTGAGCAGTGTGGAAAGCTCATCGTTGCTACTAATGACAATGAACTAGAGCGATTAGAAACGCTTTATCAAAATTGTAAAGAAAACGGGTTACAGCCCACAAAGGTTAGTGGTGAAAGGTTATCATCCATGGAGCCTAACATAGTCGGCAAGGAAGCGATTTGGGTAAAAATGACCGGGATTACCGATTATTCACAAATTTGCCGAAGTTTTATCAACCTTGCTCATGACACGAAGCGTGTCGATATGCTCTTTAATTGCGTTGTCAAAAGCATAGAAGAAAAACACAACGAAGTGTCTATTGCCGTGTTGCAAAATTCGACAGGAAGCAACGATGGTCAAGAAGAAATCGATATTCATTGTGACCAACTTATTTGCTGCGCAGGTGCTTACGCTGACACACTTATTCGATCACAGGGATTGACACCAGACTTTAAAATTATGCCCTTTAAAGGCGTCTACCATCGCCTAAGTGAGCAATTTAACAATGTAAGCAAGCGCCTGATTTATCCAGTCCCAGATCCTGCTATGCCTTTCCTTGGTGTCCATCTAACCAAAATGATAGGGGGTTACACGACTGTCGGCCCAAACGCAGCTTTGGCTTTAGGCCGCGAGGCCTATTCAAACTTTCCGGCTCTATCAGAAATTTACCGAACGCTTAGCTACGGTGGGTTGTACAAGCTATTGTGGCAATACAAAAGTAGCGTTGCTTCAGAATTAACGTCATCGTTTAGTAAAAGGTATTACGCTGAGTTGGTAAAGCGCTACTGCCCAGCGGTTTGTGTTGAGCACTTTAGCGACTACTCTAAGCCTGGAATTCGTGCACAAGCTGTCTCCGATAGTGGAAAACTCTTACATGATTTTAAATTTGTTAAAACAGAACGCGTGCTTCACGTTGGCAATGCGCCATCTCCGGCCGCAACCAGTGCCATGCCTATAGCAAGAGCCATAATTAAGGAAATGGCCTAAACAGCTAAAACTCAACTAAACGCTTTTATTTACAGTTTTTTTAGAATAATAAATCCGTATTTAAGCAACATACGTTCTATTAGATACATGCTTTAATAATCACAACTTAGTGATGAAATGAGAGGAGCGTAGGACATGGGCTTACTAGTCGACGGAAAATGGCAGGATAAGTGGTACGACACGAGTAAAAGTGGGGGAAGTTTCAGCGACAAGCTTCTCAATTTAGATCTGACATCTCAAGCGAGGAAGGCGCTGAATTTACACCAGAGTATGGTCGATATCACTTATATGTTTCGTTAGCGTGCCCGTGGGCTCACCGAGCGCTTATTTTTAGAAAATTAAAAGGTCTAGAAAAGCACATAGACATCTCAGTGGTTTCTCCTGATATGCTCGATAAAGGGTGGGAATTCGATACCTATCCTGGAGCAACAGGTGATGCACTCTATGGATTTGACTTTGCTCATCAACTCTATACAAAAGCCAAGTCGGACATCACAACGCGTGTAACTGTACCCATCCTGTGGGATAAAAAGACAGAAACCATTGTTAACAATGAATCTGCTGAAATTATTCGCATATTTAACAATAGATTCAATTCACTCACGGGAAATAGTGACGATTACTATCCTGAGGCGCTAAGGCAAGAAATTGATACCATTAATGACATGGTTTATCACAACGTTAACAATGGTGTATATAAATCAGGTTTTGCTACAACACAAGACGCTTATGAAGAAGCGGTTATTGCGCTGTTTAATGCATTAGATGTTTTAGAAGAGAGATTAAGCCGTCAACGTTTCTTAGTGGGCGATGTCATTACCGAGGCTGACTGGCGCTTATTTACCACGTTAATTCGCTTTGACCCTGTTTATCATGGCCATTTCAAGTGTAATCTCAAGCAAATTGCAGACTACCCAAATATATTTGGATACATGAAAGAGCTATATCAGATAGAGGGTATTGCTGAGACTGTTAACTTTGATCATATAAAACGACACTATTATTACAGTCACACTATGATTAACCCAACGCAGGTAGTTCCGCTTGGGCCTAAACAAGATTTATTTTCGCCTCATGGTAGAGATAGACAGTATTAGAGGCATACCTATGAGCAATACAAGCAACAGCAGGTCGCTTCTAAAGCGAATTAAGGGCATTAAAACCAGTGATGGGGCGGGGGTCTCATTAACAAGAATTATTGGTCAGCCTACTATGCCTAGGCTAGACCCTTTCTTAATGTTGGACTTTTTTGGGTCAGACAAACCAGGCGAGTACATAGCTGGGTTTCCATCACATCCGCACAGAGGTTTTCAGACCGTGACATATATGCTCGCTAGGTAGAATGAGGCATAAAGACTCTGTAGGTAACGAAGGTGTTATTGAAGCGGGCGGTATACAGTGGATGAACGCAGGCAAGGGCATTATTCATGAAGAAATGCCAGAGCAACAAGAAGGCTTACTGAAGGGCTTTCAGCTTTGGGTTAATTTACCTGCTTCAGAGAAAATGTCTGATCCTAATTATCAAGATATCTCCCCAAGCAGTGTGCCAAGCGTTGCCGTAGGCGACGCAATGGTGAAAGTATTGGCGGGCGTTGTGGCTGGTGCTACAGGTCCAGTTAAAACAACCGCAGTCGCGCCTACTTTTGTTGATGTCTCGTTAGCTGCAGGAGAAGTCAGCTTGCCTATATCTGCAACGGATAGTGCATTTATTTATGTATATCAGGGTGACGTCACACTACTAGAGAGTAACGAAACACATGCTTTGACTGAGGGGGAGCTAGGCGTATTGACGCAAAAGGGAGATAAAGTACACCTAGCCACAGAGAGCGAAACTAAGTTCATTATGGTGTCAGGTAAGCCAATTAACGAGCCTGTCGTGCAATACGGTCCCTTTGTTATGAATACTCAGGCAGAAATTATGCAGGCGTTTAACGATTATCAAAATGGAAGTCTAGCAAGTGCCTAGTCTATCTATTTGACCAATGAAAGTTACAAAATTAAAGCGAACTAGGCTGTATTAAGGCTCGCTTGCTCTAACACGCTTATAGTGTAGAGATAATCAGTCGTGATAATCTAACGAGCATTACACAACTGGTGTCTTCAATTATGCATTTTGAGCGTGTAAACCTAAATTATGTCATCCCTCTGTTAGAATTCGAAGAGGACAACAAGCATTACTTTGAACAGTATATCGCGCCTAGAGAGGATGCGTTTTATTCTCTTGAAGGCTTAGCTTCTCACATAACCGAACTAGATCATCATGCTCAACGTGGCCGCGCGCATAGTTTATTGTTGTTTGATGGTCACCAGATTATTGCTAGGGCTAATCTTAAGAATATCATCAAGCAAAAGGCTGAGATTGGCTATAGGGTAGCTATGCACGCAACGGGAAGGGGCGTAGCGTCTCTGTGCGTCTCGCACCTCTGTTTTGAAGCAAAAAGCATGAAGATAAAAAGACTGATTGCCGAGGTGATGGATAATAATAGTGCGTCAGAAAGAGTACTTTTGAATAGTGGCTTCTCTGCGCAACTTTGTTACTTAAAAAAGCATTATCATGCCCATCAGCGTCGCAATAGTATTCTGTATCACAAATACCTGAACTAAATTTGCATTAGTAATTACTACAGCCAAGTGATTTAATAGAAGCAAAGTGTCGAAACACGACGTTTAATCGACTGTTTATGTATTTATTTAGGGAACAAGGAACCTAATGGCAACTGCAATTACGTGCTTTAAAGCTTATGACATCCGAGGCAAACTCAATACCCAACTCACTGAAGAAGTGGCCTATCGCATAGGTTTCGCGTACGCCAAAACGCTTTCGGCTAAAACTGTCGTTGTTGGCAGCGATGTTAGATTAACGTCCACGCCATTGAAGCTTGCCTTGAGCGCAGGGCTAATCGATGCTGGTGCTGATGTACTCGACATCGGTATGGCAGGCACAGAGGAAATATATTTTGCGACTAAACACTTAGGTGTTGACGGTGGCATTGAAGTTACCGCTAGCCACAATCCAATCGACTACAATGGAATGAAACTCGTTAAGGCCGATTCTGTTCCCATTAGCGGTGATACTGGCCTAAATGCAATCAAAGACGCTGCTGAGTCATTAGACGAGAAAGACGTGAGCGAGCGACTAGGTTTTTACACTGATGGTTGCGTGATTGATGCTGAAGCATTTTTTAATGGTAAAGCGCACGTTGACATTGCAAAGTTGAACGAAACCAAAAAATATCAGCCTACAACATGCATGGACGATTATGTGTCGCACATGTTGTCTTATGTTAATTTGGATAATTTCAAGAATAGCGCTCCGCTTAAAGTCGTCGTAAATGCTGGTAACGGCGCGGCAGGTCCGGCATTAGATGCTATTGAGCAAGGCTTGAAAGATAAAGGCGTGGCAATTGAATTTATCAAAGTGCATCACAACGCTGACGGTACATTTCCAAATGGTATTCCTAATCCGTTATTGCCTGAGAATCGTGCAGATACAGCAGAGGCCGTAAAATCGTCAGGCGCTGATTTTGGTATAGCATGGGATGGTGATTTCGACCGTTGTTTCTTGTTTGATGCAGATGGTCAATTTATTGAAGGGTATTACATTGTAGGTCTTCTCGCTGAAGCATTTATTGAAAAGAGCCGCGACAGTAAAATTATCTACGACCCTCGCGTGTACTGGAATACTGAAGCAATTGTGGAAAACGCTGGCGGTACGCCGATTAAGTCAAAAACAGGACATGCGTTTATCAAGGAGCGTATGCGTAAAGAAGATGCGGTTTACGGCGGCGAAATGAGTGCACATCATTATTTCCGAGACTTCGCCTATTGCGATTCAGGTATGATCCCGTGGCTACTTATCGCCGAGTTGTTATGCGTTAAAAAGCAGCCACTTGCTGATATGGTAAAGGCGCGCATAGAGGCCTTTCCTTCTTCAGGTGAGATAAATAGTTTACTAGAAGACGCCGATGCGGCGTTGAAGCGGGTAACTGAAAAGTATAAGCCCTTTGCAGAGGTGGTTGATGAAACCGATGGACTTGGATTAGAGTTTGGCACATGGAGGTTTAACCTTCGTAAGTCAAACACTGAACCCGTTATTCGTCTTAATGTTGAATCGAAGGGAGATATCCCACTGATGAAACAAAAGACAGAAGAATTGCTTGCATTGATAAGAGCATAATTTAGGGCTCAAGGTAACACCATAAATAAAAAGCGGGCCAATTGGCCCGTTTTTGTTTCACCCGTTTATATTAAGTACTCTTAACGAAGGTTAACAAAGTTTACATTTGGTTATGCGTAACTATTAGTTGCCTGATAAAAGCCATATCATCCAAGCGTGA
The DNA here is from genome assembly GCF_036870955.2 of Alteromonas gracilis. GTDB lineage: Bacteria > Pseudomonadota > Gammaproteobacteria > Enterobacterales > Alteromonadaceae > Alteromonas > Alteromonas gracilis_A. Next base: position 2,342,989 of record NZ_CP145482.2, on the reverse strand, counting down.
GTAACAACAACTACAGTAGTCAGTGCCATTCGCAGGCTGATGTAGCTGACAATTTGTTCTTTTGGCAGCACCAACGTGAACTTGTCGTACACAAGTATGGCTACGTATGACACAGATAGAAGGCCAAGTGCCTTAATGTCGTAAGAGAATACCAAACACACCCAACCTATAATGGTTGGTAACATGGCGATATACATTTGTTTACCATACCGCTGATTGCTCACAGCGTCCCACCAGTGTACGCCACCAAAAAATGAAAGCAATACCGCTGAATACTGAATAAAGTATGACGCGCTCTGTGTTGTCGATAATAGATTAAATTGAAGTGCTATTGGCATGGCAATAAAAGGAATTAAACCAGCTAATCCTAATAAAACGGCTGAATAGGGCATTGATACTCCTTAAACAAAAATAGCGCCTGCAAGGCGCTATTTTTACTGTCGATAGTAATACTAAGTTCAGTATTACTTGATTGGGCTGTACTTACGCTGGTTGTGACCAGTGTAAAGTTGACGAGGACGACCAATTTTTTGTTTAGGATCGCTCATCATTTCATGCCAGTGTGAAATCCAGCCTACTGTACGAGACAGGGCGAAGATACACGTAAACATGTTGGTAGGAATACCAATTGCTTTAAGTACGATACCAGAGTAGAAGTCAACGTTCGGGAACAGCTTCTTCTCTGCAAAGTACGGGTCGCTTAACGCGATTTTTTCAAGTTCCATTGCAACTTCAAGAAGTGGATCTTTAACGTTTAGTTCGCTAAGCACTTCATGGCAGCTTTCGCGCATTACGGTAGCACGTGGATCGTGGTTTTTGTAAACGCGGTGACCGAAGCCCATAAGACGGAATGGGTCGCTCTTATCTTTAGCGCGTGCAATAAACTCAGGAATACGGTCAACTGTGCCGATTTCTTCAAGCATATTTAGACATGCTTCGTTTGCACCACCGTGTGCTGGGCCCCAAAGTGATGCTACACCTGCTGCGATACACGCATAAGGGTTAGCACCTGAAGAGCCTGCTAGACGTACTGTAGACGTTGATGCATTTTGCTCGTGGTCGGCGTGAAGCGTAAAGATACGGTCCATAGCGCGCTCAACAGCCGGGCTGATTTGGTACTCTTCTGCAGGTACAGAGAACATCATATTCAGGAAGTTAGCTGCATAGCTCAAATCGTTACGCGGGTAAACGAACGGTTGACCAATATTGTACTTGTAGCACATAGCCACAAGCGTAGGCATTTTCGCAATTAGGCGGTGTGCGCTGCGAATACGTTGTTCTTCATTCGAAACATCTAAATCACTGTGATAGAACGAAGACATCGCGCCAACAGTTCCGCAAAGCATCGCCATAGGGTGTGCGTCGTTGCGGAAGCCATGGAAGAACATGTTAATTTGCTCATGTACCATGGTGTGACGAGTAATAGTGTCTTTAAACTCAGCGTATTGCTCTTTTGATGGAGCGTCGCCGTGAAGAAGCATGTGACACACTTCTAGGTAGTCTGCGTCGCGAGCAAGTTCTTCGATAGGAAACCCACGGTGCAATAACACACCTTGTGCTCCATCGATATACGTGATCGCTGACTCGCAAGATCCAGTCGCCATAAAACCTGGGTCGTACGTGAAATAGCCGTGTTGACCAAGCGTACGAACGTCAATTACATCTTGTCCTTCGGTGCCAGACAAGATAGGAAGCTCGATTTCCTTACCGTCAGCTTTAAGAATGGCTTTCTGATCTGCCATATAATGCTCTCCTCAGAATGGTTCTGTTTGCAGCGAAAACGGATGAAAATATCCGCTTCGTTGGGAAAAGTGGGCGTATTTGTACTTTATTATGCACTAACAAGTCAATTTAATTGCATATATGCACAATAAATATTCCGAATTGCTCAAAAAAATAATTAGCAATCGGATAACGATTTCTTAACGCGTTTGGAATTCACTTCGCCCGATACGGTGCAATTATCAATGGCTTTTTAACAAAGGTAAACCACCGATCGATAAATATATTAGCACCTCAGTTTAAAAAGTAACCTTTTGATGTGGAATAATTACCCATACAGATTAAAAGTCGTTAATTTCTGATGCATACGCGTAGTTATTGTTAGTACGTGCTGGTAAACTTCACACCACTGTTTACACAGTCGAATACGTAAGTTGTAGGCAATTTTGATCTCTTTTTAGGGAAAGTAATTACAAAATGTGAATTCTGAGACTAAAGTCTTACTACGGCACAAAAAATTGTAATTATATACTACGCTGGATATACTCAGCGGTGCTTTGAATATGGAATAATTATTCTGTTATAAGCATTAAAGAATAATTCACAAATTGTTAACAACTCAATGGATGAGGCAATTAACAGGTTAAGAATCGAATTCACTTACCCAGGACATAATAAAGGTAAGAAATTCATTATCCCCTACGGATTAAACAGGCATACATTGTGAAAAAGCAAAGACCAGTAAATTTAGAACTCAATACTATTAAATTTCCGCCTTCTGCTATTTCGTCAATTCTCCACCGTGTAACCGGTGTTGCTATGTTCTTCGCGCTACTTTTTGTTATTTGGGCATGGGCAGTTTCTGTTCATTCACCTGAAGGTTTCGCGAACGTTCAAGCAATCATGGACGGTTTCCTTGGAAAATTTGTCGCAATTGGCACAGCTTCAGCGCTGACATATCACATTCTAGGCGGCCTAAGACACGTTGTTATGGATTTAGGTCACTGGGAAGAATTAGAGTCGGGCAACACAAGTGCAAAAGCAGTAATCGCACTTTGGGTTGTACTGACCGTAGTATTGGGAGTTGCATTATGGTAACCAACCAAGCAAGCATAAAGCGCGATGGCGTTCAAGATTACGTTTCACTACGCGCTACCGCAGCAATTATTTTCGCGTACTCGGTTTTCATGGCGTGGTTCTTTATCACCACCGATAACATAACGTTTATTGAATGGCGAGGGTTGTTCTCTGGCCTAGCTATGAAAGTTTTCACATTGGCAGCACTTGTAGCAGTGATGATCCACGTACGTATCGGCCTATGGCAGGTACTAACAGACTACGTAAAAGCGTCTGGTTTACGTGCAGTACTACAATATATTTTAAATATCATCGCGTTCGGCTACGTTGCTGTTGGCCTATTCGTATTGTGGGGAGTGTAAGATGAGTTTACCCGTTCACGAGTTTGATGCAGTAGTAATTGGTGCTGGTGGTGCAGGTATGCGCGCTGCACTTCAGATTTCAGAATCTGGAAAATCATGTGCACTACTGTCTAAAGTATTTCCAACCCGTTCTCACACTGTGTCTGCACAGGGTGGCATTACCGTTGCGCTAGGTAATTCACACGAAGATAACTGGGAATGGCACATGTACGATACCGTAAAGGGTTCTGATTATATCGGTGACCAAGACGCTATCGAATATATGTGTAAAACCGGTCCTGAGGCGATCATTGAAATGGAAAACATGGGTCTTCCTTTCTCTCGCTTCGAAAACGGTAAAATTTATCAACGTCCTTTCGGCGGCCAATCGAAAAACTTTGGCGGCGAGCAGGGCGCTCGTACGGCAGCAGCTGCTGACCGTACAGGTCACGCACTGCTACACCTTCTTTACCAGCAAAACGTAAAGAACAAAACGAAAGTGTTTTCTGAATGGTATGCGCTAGACCTAGTGAAAAACCAAGATGGTGACGTTGTAGGTTGTACTGCAATCGACATCGAGACTGGCGAGGTAGTTTACTTCAAATCACGTGCTGTTGTTTTAGCAACAGGTGGTGCGGGTCGTATTTACGCGTCAACAACAAACGCACACATTAACACTGGTGATGGTGTTGGTATGGCGCTACGTGCGGGCGTTGCGGTTCAAGATATGGAAATGTGGCAGTTTCACCCAACGGGTATTGCTTACGCAGGTACCTTGGTAACAGAGGGTTGTCGTGGTGAAGGTGGTTACCTTCTAAATAAAGACGGCGAGCGTTTCATGGAGCGCTATGCACCTAACGCGAAAGACCTAGCAGGTCGTGACGTTGTTGCACGTTCAATGATGACAGAAATCCGTGAAGGACGTGGTTGTGAAGGCCCATGGGGTACTCATATTAAGCTTAAGCTTGACCACCTTGGTAAAGACGTACTTGAATCGCGTCTTCCGGGCATCCTTGAGCTTTCACGTACATTTGCACACGTTGACCCAGTGAAAGAGCCAATTCCAGTAATTCCTACTTGTCACTATATGATGGGTGGTATTCCTACAAATGTTGACGGCCAATGTCTAACTGTTGATGAGAACGGTAATGACAAGGTTGTTAACGGTCTATTCGCTTGTGGTGAGATTGCGTGTGTATCGGTACACGGTGCGAACCGTCTTGGCGGTAACTCACTACTTGACCTTGTTGTATTCGGTCGTGCGACTGGTTTACACCTTGGTAAGACATTGTCTGAAATGGCACCAACACGTGACGCATCAGAGTCTGATCTTGAAGCTTCAATGACGCGTTTCAATCGTTGGGAAAATTCAGAGAAAGGTAAGGGCGAAGACCCAGTACAAATTAAGAAAGACTTGCAGAAATGCATGCAGCTTAACTTCTCAGTATTCCGTGAAGGTGAAGCCATGGCGGATGGTCTTAAGGAACTTGGCGAAATTCGCGAGCGACTTAGCCATGCACGTCTTGACGACAAGAGCGCAGACTTCAATACCCAGCGTATTGAGTGTCTAGAGCTAGATAACCTTATGGAAACCGCGTACAGCACAGCAGTAGCAGCGAACTTCAGAACGGAAAGCCGTGGCGCACACAGCCGCTTCGACTTCCCAGATCGTGACGATGAGAACTGGTTATGCCACAGCATCTACGATCCGAACACTGATAAAATGCTTAAACGTGAAGTAAATATGGCGCCTAAGCTTAGGGAAGCATTCCCACCTAAAGTGCGTTCATATTAAGAGAGGCAACGATCATGCAATTAACTTTTTCGATTTATCGTTACAACCCCGAAGTAGACGCGAAGCCTCGCATGCAGGACTACACTCTAGAATTAGAGGAAGGTCAAGACATGATGGTACTCGACGCCCTACTAGCACTTAAAGAGCAGGATCCGACGCTTTCTTTCCGTCGTTCGTGCCGTGAAGGTGTGTGTGGTTCAGACGGTGTGAACATGAATGGTAAAAACGGCCTAGCATGTATCACTCCGCTGTCAGCGCTAGGTAAGGGTAAAATTGTTGTACGTCCACTTCCAGGTTTGCCAGTAGTGCGTGACCTTGTAGTAGATATGACACAGTTCTATACACAGTACGAGAAGATTAAGCCATTCTTAATCAACGACAGCAAACAGCCGCCAGCACGCGAGCACCTCCAGTCTCCTGAAGAGCGCGCGAAGCTAGACGGTCTGTACGAGTGTATTCTGTGTGCGTGTTGTTCTACATCATGTCCGTCGTTCTGGTGGAACCCGGACAAGTTCATTGGTCCTGCGGGTCTACTTCACGCCTATCGCTTCCTAATCGATAGCCGTGACACTGCGACAGAAGAGCGTCTTAACGACCTTGATGATGCGTTCAGCGTATTCCGCTGTCACGGTATCATGAACTGTGTAAGTGTTTGTCCTAAGGGCTTGAACCCAACAAAAGCGATTGGCCAAATTAAGTCAATGCTTTTACAACGGGCTGTTTAGTACTATATTCTGATAACTTCTTCTAGTTACAGATAGCGATACTCTAAATAGCCATCCCAATAGGATGGCTATTTTTTTATATATTCGCAGTTATAACACTTGGTTATGCTGAGAATAACCTTATAATACATCTTGATTGTTAACTAGATTTTATAAAACGTAGCAAGGCAAATTAAATGCAAGAAAGCGTGATGAAAGCGTGGTGGGATTCCTCGCACATGGCAGGTGCCAACGCTGCCTATGTTGAAGAGTTGTATGAAGCATATTTAGAAGACCCTCAAAGTGTCTCTGAAACTTGGCGACAAATCTTCGATAACCTCCCCAAAGTCGATGGCGTAGAGTTAGAAACCAATCATACAGCAATTAAAAATCAATTTAGGCAACTTGCTGCGTTAGGGCCTACTGCCCGTATGTCTAGTCCATCTGTGCCTTCAGCAAATGTCTCAGATGACAGGCAAGTTAAAGTTCTCCAGTTAATCAATGCTTTTCGTTTTCGCGGTCATCAGAACGCTAACCTTGACCCGCTAGGGTTATGGAAGCAAGAACGCGTTCGCGATATTGAGCTTTCTCACCATAATCTTTCTGAACAAGATTTTGATTCAGTATTTAACGTTGGTTCTTATGCCATCGGTAAAGACTCTATGTCTTTAGGTGAGTTGTTTAAGTCGCTTAATCGCACTTATTGCGGTTCTATCGGTGCTGAGTACATGCACATCACCGACACTGACCAAAAGCGTTGGTTACAACAAAAAATAGAATCAGTACAGGCAAAACCTGAAATTGCACGAGATGAGAAACTTAGCATCTTGAAAGGATTGACTGCTGCTGATGGCATGGAAAAGTACTTGGGTTCTAAGTTCCCGGGTGCAAAGCGTTTCTCACTAGAAGGTGGTGACGCGCTAATTCCAATGCTTAAGGGTTTGATTACCAAAGCCGGTACCGCGGGTACGAAAGAAGTAGTTATCGGTATGGCTCACCGCGGCCGTTTGAACGTGCTAGTTAACGTTCTTGGTAAAAACCCATCAGTGTTATTTGATGAGTTCTCCGGTAAGCACGACGACTCGCTAGGCGCGGGTGACGTGAAATACCATGCAGGCTTCTCGTCAGATTTCGCGACGCCAGGCGGCAACGTTCACTTAGCGCTAGCGTTTAACCCTTCTCACCTTGAAATAGTCAACCCAGTGGTGATGGGATCAGTTCGCGCGCGTCTAGCACGACGCAATAACGACACTAATACCGTGTTGCCAATCACCATTCACGGTGACTCGGCAATCGCTGGTCAAGGCGTGGTACAAGAAACCTTCAATATGTCACAAACTCGCGGCTTTGCTGTGGGTGGTACCGTACGTATTGTGGTTAACAACCAAGTTGGTTTTACAACGTCGAAGACAGAAGATACGCGCTCAACGCAATACTGTACTGACATTGCGAAAATGGTGCAGGCACCTATTTTCCATGTTAACTCAGACGACCCAGAAGCAGTTGCATTCGTAACTCAGCTTGCGCTTGAATATCGCAATAAGTTCAAGAAAGATGTGGTAATCGATTTAGTGTGTTACCGCCGTCATGGCCACAACGAAGCTGATGAGCCAAATGCAACTCAGCCGTTGATGTATCAAAAAATTAAAAAACACCCAGTACCTCGCGCTATCTATGCAGACCAGCTTATCGCGGAAGGCGTCATAGAACAGCGTGATGCTGACCGTTATATTGAAGAATATCGTGCTGCTCTCGATCATGGGGCATGCGTTGTGGAAGAGTGGCGTCCAATGACTGAGCACAGTGTAGACTGGTCTCCGTATCTTGGTCACGATTGGGATACGCCATATGATGGTTCGCTGTCAGTTGAAAAACTTAAAGCGCTAGGCGAGTCTATTACGACCATTCCAGAAGAGCACAAGCTTCAATCGCGCGTTAACAAGCTTTACCAAGACCGTAAAGCGATGGTTGCTGGAGAGAAGCTGCTCGATTGGGGTATGGCAGAAAACTTAGCCTATGCCACTATTGTTGACGCCTATGAAGATATTCGTATTACAGGTCAAGACTCTGGCCGTGGTACCTTCTTCCACCGTCACGCTGTTTTGCATAACCAAAAAGATGCTTCTACTTATATGCCGCTTCAGCACATTCGCGACGGGCAGGGTGAAATTGAAATTTACGACTCTGTGCTTTCAGAAGAAGCGGTTATGGCGTTTGAATACGGTTTCGCAACGGCAGAGCCAACGTGCCTAACTATTTGGGAAGCTCAGTTTGGTGACTTCGCAAACGGTGCCCAAGTAGTATTCGACCAATTTTTAAGCTCAGGTGAAGCAAAGTGGGGCCGTCTGTGTGGTCTTACCGTTTTACTTCCACACGGTTATGAAGGTCAAGGTCCAGAGCATAGCTCTGCACGTCTTGAGCGTTTCCTTCAAATGTGTGCTGACCACAACTGGCAAGTGTGTGTACCTTCTACACCTGCACAGGTTTACAACATGCTTCGTCGCCAAGTTGTGCGTCCAATGCGTAAACCTCTTATTGTTATGTCACCTAAGTCATTGTTACGTCATCCGCTTGCTGTATCTTCAATGGAAGAATTAGCGGAAGGTAAATTCCACAATGTTATCGGTGAAATTGACGATATTGATCCGAAGAACGTTAAGCGCGTGGTGATGTGTTCAGGCAAGGTTTACTACGATTTGTTGGATCAGCGCCGTAAAAATGAGCAAACAGACGTTGCAATCATTCGTTTAGAGCAACTTTATCCATTCCCACAAGAAGAATGCGCTAAAGTTGTGGCACAATACAGCCACGTTAAAGATTGGGTTTGGTGCCAGGAAGAGCCTCAAAACCAAGGCGCTTGGTACTGTAGCCAACACCACTTCTGGCAAGCAATTCCAGATGGTGCAAAATTAACATATGCGGGCCGTGATGCATCCTCGTCGCCTGCAGTAGGTTATGTTTCCGTTCACAACCAGCAACAAAAAGCGCTGGTTGAAGACGCACTCACAATTAAATAAGGAACAGTAATGACAATTGAGATAAAAGTTCCGGTTCTACCTGAGTCAGTTGCCGATGCCACCATTGCAACCTGGCACGTTAAAGCTTATGACGCAGTTAAACGAGACCAGAACCTGGTTGATATCGAAACTGATAAAGTGGTTTTAGAAGTTGTGGCGCCAGCGGACGGTACAATGGGTGAAATCCTAAATGATGAGGGTGCGACAGTTTTAGGCGAGCAAGTCATTGCTAAGTTAGAAGAGGGCAGCGCCGCTGCTCCTGCTACGTCTAAATCAGATGAGCCAAAAGAAGAATCAAAGGCTACTGCACCTGCGGCTTCTGGTAAAGCTTCTGACGTAAAAGTACCTGTTCTTCCAGAGTCAGTTGCTGATGCTACTATTGCTACATGGCACGTTGCGGTAGGCGAAGCAGTATCACGCGACCAAAACTTGGTAGATATCGAGACCGACAAAGTTGTTCTTGAAGTTGTAGCGCCAGCTGATGGTTCACTAAGCGAAATCATTGCAGAAGAAGGTGCAACGGTTACTGCTGAAGAAGTAATTGCAAAGTTCGTTGAAGGCGCAGCGAGCGGCGCAGCAGCGCCAACTGCATCTGCTGAAGCTGACGATAGCGACGACAGCAGCGATGCACTAAGTCCTTCAGTTCGCCGTCTACTTGCTGAAAAAGGCGTAGATGCGGCGAAAGTGAAAGGTACAGGTAAAAATGGCCGTATCACTAAAGAAGACGTAGAAAAATATCTTAAAGGCGGCGACAGCTCAGCTAAGGCAGCGCCTGCAGCAGCTGAAGCACCAGTGGCAGACTTGCCAACGGGTAATCGCACTGAGAAGCGCGTTCCAATGACACGTCTTCGTAAGACTATTGCGAATCGTCTTCTTGAAGCGAAGAACTCTACGGCCATGCTAACTACGTTTAATGAAGTTAACATGAAGCCAATCATGGACCTTCGTAAACAGTATCAAGAGAGCTTCGAAAAACGTCACGGCATTCGTTTAGGCTTTATGTCGTTCTACGTTAAAGCAGTTACTGAAGCACTTAAGCGCTTCCCAGAAGTTAACGCGTCAATTGACGGTGATGACATTGTTTATCACAATTACTTCGACGTATCGATTGCCGTTTCTACACCACGTGGCCTTGTAACGCCAGTACTTAAAGATACTGACACGCTTGGCATGGCAGGTGTTGAAAAAGGAATTAAGGAACTAGCACTTAAAGGTCGTGACGGTAAACTGTCACTGGCTGAACTACAAGGTGGTAACTTTACAATCACCAACGGTGGTGTGTTTGGTTCACTAATGTCTACACCAATCATTAACCCGCCGCAAAGCGCAATTTTGGGCATGCACAAAATCCAAGATCGCCCTATGGCAGTTAATGGCAAAGTAGAAATTCTACCAATGATGTACCTAGCGCTTTCTTATGACCACCGTATTATCGATGGTAAAGAATCAGTTGGGTTCTTGGTAACAGTTAAAGAGATGCTTGAAGATCCAACACGTCTACTACTAGACGTATAAGACTTTCGTCTCACTTAATTGTGGTTGGGCGCTTGGCTTGTGTTATCTTGCTTAGCGCCTAACGCAACGCTGATATTTACCCTATAATATCAGTCTAAATAATCAAGTCGCATATGCGGCTTTTGTCTTACTAAAAATCGGATAGAAACACCATGAATTTGCATGAATACCAAGGTAAGCAGCTATTCAAAGAATACGGTTTGCCTGTTTCTGAAGGATACGCAGCAGACACTGCTCAAGGTGCTGTAGAAGCCGCTGACCGAATTGGCGGAGAAGAGTGGGTAGTTAAGTGTCAGGTACACGCGGGTGGTCGCGGTAAAGCTGGCGGTGTAAAGCTAGTTAAAAACAAAGACGACATTCGCGCTTTCGCTGAAAACTGGCTTGGCAAAAATTTGGTGACTTTCCAGACTGACGAAAACGGTCAGCCTGTGAGCAAAATCCTTGTTGAATCTTGCACAGATATCGCTAACGAGCTTTACCTTGGTGCAGTAGTTGACCGTACAACCCGTCGCGTTGTATTCATGGCATCTACTGAAGGTGGCGTTGAGATTGAAACTGTTGCAGAAGAGACTCCAGAAAAAATTCTTAAAGCTGAAATCGACCCAATTGTAGGTCCTCAGCCTTACCAGGCACGCGAAATGGCGTTTGCTCTTGGTCTTTCTGGCGTTCAAATCAAGCAATTTACTCAAATCTTCCTTGGCCTAGCTAAGATGTTTGAAGAGCTTGACGTTGCGCTTATCGAAATTAACCCGCTAGTAATCAAAACTGACGGTAACCTACACTGCCTTGACGCAAAAGTAGGTATCGATGGTAACGCACTATATCGTCAGCCTAAGCTGAAAGATATGCAAGATCCTTCACAAGAAGACGCCCGTGAAGCACACGCGGCTCAGTGGGAGCTTAACTATGTTGCACTAGACGGTAACGTAGGTTGTATGGTTAACGGTGCAGGCCTAGCAATGGGTACTATGGACATCGTAAACCTACACGGCGGTAAGCCTGCTAACTTCCTAGATGTTGGTGGCGGCGCGACTAAAGAGCGTGTAGCTGAAGCATTTAAAATCATCCTTTCTGATGACAATGTTAAAGCGGTATTGGTTAACATCTTCGGTGGTATCGTACGCTGTGACATGATTGCAGAAGGTATTATCGGTGCGGTTAAAGAAGTAGGCGTAGAAGTACCAGTAGTTGTACGTCTAGAAGGTACCAATGCAGAGCTTGGCCGTGACGTTCTAGCGAACTCTGGTCTTGATATCATCGCTGCTGAATCGCTAACTGATGCAGCACAGAAAGTTGTTGCTGCAGCGGAGGGCAAATAATGTCTGTATTAATTAATAAAGATACTAAAGTAATTTGTCAGGGTTTCACTGGCGGTCAGGGTACATTCCACTCTGAACAAGCAATTGCTTACGGTACGCAAATGGTTGGTGGTGTTACACCAGGCAAAGGCGGTACTGAGCACCTAGGTCTTCCAGTATTCAATACTGTACGTGAGGCTGTAGAAGCAACTGGCGCAACTGCAACAGTTATCTACGTACCAGCACCTTTCTGTAAAGATTCAATTGTTGAAGCGGCAGATGCGGGTATCGAGCTAATCGTATGTATCACTGAAGGAATCCCAACGCTTGATATGCTTTACGTTAAAGAATACGTAGAAGCAAAAGGCGTTCGCATGATTGGTCCAAACTGCCCAGGTGTTATCACTCCTGGAGAGTGTAAAATTGGTATCATGCCTGGTCACATTCACAAACCTGGTAAAGTAGGTATCGTTTCTCGCTCTGGTACGCTTACGTACGAAGCGGTTAAGCAAACTACTGACGAAGGTTTCGGCCAGTCTACTTGTGTTGGTATCGGTGGCGACCCAATTCCTGGTTCAAACTTCATCGACATCCTTCAGATGTTCCAAGACGACCCGCAAACAGAAGCTATCGTTATGATCGGTGAGATCGGCGGCACTGCAGAAGAAGAAGCGGCTGCGTTCATCAAAGCGAACGTAACTAAGCAGGTTGTTTCTTACATCGCGGGTGTAACGGCTCCTCCAGGTAAGCGTATGGGTCACGCTGGTGCAATCATCGCAGGCGGTAAAGGTACTGCTGATGAGAAATTTAAAGCACTAGAAGACGCAGGCGTTAAGACTGTACGTTCACTAGCTGACATCGGTAAAGCACTACGCGAAACTACCTATTGGTAATAAGCGCTAGCAAGCAAGATGTTAAAAAACCGCTCCTATGAGCGGTTTTTTTTTGCCTACTATTTAACAATCCACAAGAATTGAGTGTAACAAAATTACAACGTATGCCGCTGCAAACCTTATTTTCACGCCTTTTTGTTGTTAAATTACATAAAATGAAAAAAATATGATGTTAATAGGGTGTTGCATAATTTTTATTGAATACGTATGCAGGCAATTGTGCAAAACCGCGGTCCTCTATAGCATTATCCCGACGAGATGTATTGTCATTTAATTGTCATAAGAACAACAAAAAGACAACAACTATAACCGTATGGGACACCCGTTTTATGAAACAATTTAAACCCAACCTAATCAAAGCTGCGCTAATTTCAGGCGGTGTAGCAATGGCATCTGCACCTGCATTTGCGCAAGAAGCGAATACTGAAGCAGTTGATGAAGAAAACCTAGAAGTCATTCAGGTAAGTGGTATTCGTGGAAGCTTGCAACGTGCTCAAGCAATTAAAATGGATAGCACTTCAATTGTAGAAGCACTTTCTGCTGAAGACATTGGTAAACTTCCAGATACAAGTATTGCAGAGTCAATCGCACGTCTTCCTGGCCTTGCTGGTGAACGCCGTAACGGCCGTACAAGTGGTCTTTCAGTTCGTGGTTTCAACGAAAACTACGTAGGTACTACCCTTAATGGACGCGAACTATTAGGTATGGGTGATAACCGAGGCGTTGAATTCGACCTTTATCCAACAGAAATTGTTTCAAACATTCTTGTATACAAAACACCAGAAGCAGGTCTTATGACCCAAGGTATTGGTGGTACTGTTGATATTCAAACAGTTAGTCCGCTAAGTGCACAGAAAACCGTTGCATTCAACGGCTCTTATGAGAAAAACCAAGAAGATTCTGGAAACCCTGATTTCGACAATCACGGTCATCGTTTGTCGTTTAACTATGTTGATCAGTTTGCAGATGACAAACTAGGTGTTGCTCTAGCAATCGCTGACATGGAATCTCCTCGTCAGGCTCAACATTTCCGTGGTTGGGGCTATGCAAATGCAAACCCAGCTAATGCTGCAGAAGGCGTTGAAGTTCCTGAAGGTACAGTAATTCTAGGTGGTCACGACTCGTTCACGCGTTCAGCTATGCTTGAGCGTACATCAATTGCTTAGTGTTATCGAGTACGCCCCTTCAGATAAGCTTAAACTACAATTCGACGCGCTCTACATTGACTTCGAAGAGAATGATGTACGACGTGGTGTTGAAGAAGGTGGTGCAGAGTGGGGTACAGGTGCGTACACCATTACTGGTGTAGAAGATGGTCTTGTAACCTCTGGTTACTATGACGGATTCTTATCTGTAATCCGCAATGACTCACGTCAACAAAAAGCAGAGCTTACTACGTTTGGTTTGAATGTTGAGTATATTATCAACGACAATTGGACAGCAAAATTAGACATATCAACAGGCGAAGTTGATAAGACTATTACGGATATCGAGAGCTATTCGGGTGTAGGCCGTGCTGGTATTGATGGCCGTCCGCTTACTCCACGCGCATGGACAATGACGTCTACTGGTGCTGTTTATAGCGACCACCCAACGTTAGGTTCTGTTGATCTTGGCGACCCTAATGCGATTTTCCTAGCAGGTCCACAAGCATGGGGTGGTTCACTTGGCCCTGTTGAGCGCTTCCAAGGTGTAGAAGGTTTTGGTCCTGATACGGCGCAAGACGGTTTCGTTAACGAACCAATTTTTGATGAGTCACTAGATGCTATTCGTCTAGATCTAGAAGGTTTTGTTGAGTGGGGTATCTTCACTAAACTAACTGCTGGGGTTAACTATCAAGAGCGTGAAAAAACTAAGGACAACAATGGTGCTTACCTAACTGCACCTACTTGGCCTGATCAAGAACTAGTGCCAAATCCAATTGGTACAGCTGATTTAAGCTTTATAGGTATTGACGGTGTAATTGCTTACGATGGCCTTGGCTTATATCAAAGTGGCTACTATATTGAGACGCCTGCAGAGCTATTTGAAAACGGTCGTTTTGGTGACTCTTACACTATCGAAGAAGATATCCTGACTGCTTATGCTAAGTTAGATATCGAGACCGAAATTGGTGATGTTTTAGTATTTGGTAACCTTGGCCTACAAGTTGTAAATGTTGACCAAACTGGCTCTGGTTTCAATACAACAACTGGACCTACTGGTTTTACCGCAGTAACGCCAATCACTGATGGTGATTCATATACTGACGTACTTCCAACACTAAACTTAAGCTTTGAAATTGCCGAAAATCAGTTTATTCGTACTGCATTAGGTAAAGTAATTAGCCGTCCGCGTATGGATGATATGCGTCCGAACAATACGGTAAGCTTTACGTTCAACGACCAGCAAATTATCTCTAGCGATATTGCAAATGGCCCTTGGTCAGCGAGCTCGGGTAATGCGCGTCTTAAACCTCTTGAAGCAAACCAGTTTGACATAGCTTATGAAAACTACTTTGCAGATTCTGGCTACTTCGCTGTTAGCTTCTTCTATAAGGACCTAACCAACTGGCACGTAGCGGGACAAACAGTAGGTGACTTTAGCGATTCCTACATCGAAGGTTTCCACCAGACTTCTGGGCAGACTGACATCAATGGTGATGGTGTACTAGATGCCAACGACATCGTACCGCTTACAACGTTTAACGGTGTAGTAAGCTTCCGTGAAGACGGTCTTGAAGGTTTCGTTCGTGGTTGGGAACTTCAAGGTAGTTTACCATTTGATATGATTCACGAGTCGCTAGAAGGCTTCGGTGTATTTGCAAGTGCAACATTCCTTGATGGTCAGCTAGATAACGGTGATGCTGTACCTGGTTTGTCTGAAGAGACTTACTCACTGACTGCTTTCTATGAAAGCAATGGCTTTGAGTTCCGTATTTCAGGTACTAAACGTGATGCATTCGCTACAGAAACGCGTGCTATCAGTCTTTCACTAGCTCAAATCCAAGATTTGGGTGTTAAGCAAGTTGACGCGCAGATTGGTTATGACTTTGATGAATCTGGCATTGAAGCACTTAAAGGTCTTCGTGTTACCCTTCAGGGTCAAAACCTGACAGATGAACCTACAGTTCAGGCTAACCCAGGTGATGGTCGTCAAATTACTCAGTATGAGACATACGGTCGTAACTTCCTGCTAGGTTTCAACTACACATTCTAAGCTAAACTGACACCGCCTAATTTACTGGGCGGTGCATTAAGTTGTGTTAAGAAGTAGAAACATTAAATAGTAATTAGAAGCCCCAATTAGCGTAAGGTAATGGGGCTTTTTTGTTGTACAGCGCCACGTGGCATGTTATCAACAATACAAGACAAAAATAGCGCTATGCTTATATGGTGATGACAAGCATATGATGAATAAAGCAGTGAAAAACGTAGTAATTGTGGGCGGTGGAACCGCAGGGTGGATTTCGGCCGCAGTGATTAAGCGTCTTATTGGTGACGGCGTTGATGTAAATCTTATTGAGTCAGAAGATATAGGAACTGTAGGCGTAGGTGAAGCCACTATTCCACCAATAATCACGTTAAATAATGTTCTTGGCTTAGACGAAAAAGAGTTTTTGCGAGAGACAAACGCCACCATGAAGTTGGCGATAAAGTTTGAAAACTGGCGCGTGAAGGGCGAAAGCTATTTTCATACATTTGGTGCACCTGGTAAAAGTTATGCGTTCTGCCATTTTCATCATTACTTCAAGCGCGCACAGGAACTTGGCCTCAAGGGGTCTATATGGGATTACGATCTCAACTATCTAGCGTGTGAAGCAGGTAAATTTGCTCATATAAAGTCACCAGACCCAATTATCGAAATGCCCTATGCATATCATTTCGACGCATCGCTTTATGCGCGCTTTTTACGTCGAAAATGTGAAGAGATGGGAGTGGTTAGGACTGAGGGTATTATTACCAGTGTTCAGCAACACTCAGATGACGGGTTTATTCAAAGCGTAACGCTTAAAAATGGTCAAGTGATTAACGGCGACCTCTTTATAGATTGTTCTGGGTTTAAAGGGCTACTTACACAACAGACTTTGAATACTGGTTACGAGGATTGGTCTCATTGGCTGCCTTGTGATCGCGCCGTTGCTATGCCTTCAGAACGATTCGAAAAAACCTTACCTTATACTCGCTCGATAGCGCATTCAGCTGGTTGGCAATGGAGAATACCGCTTCAGCATAGAAACGGTAATGGCTTGGTTTATAGCAGTAATTATTATTCGGATGACCAAGCACTCGAATTACTTTCATCAAATCTAGATACAAAACCGCTGGCCGACCCGAATTTCATAAAGTTCAGAACCGGACGCCGTCGTAAACAGTGGAACAAGAACGTAATTGCCGTAGGCCTCTCTAGTGGTTTCCTAGAGCCGTTAGAGTCGACCAGTATTCATCTTATTCAATCGGCGGTTGTAAGGTTGATTCATCTCTTCCCACACGACGGCATAAAGCAAAAGCAAGTTGATGAATATAACAAACAATCTCAACTTGAGTTTGAGCAAATTAGAGACTTTATCATTTTGCACTATCACGTTAACGAACGTAACGACTCTCATTTTTGGAAAGACGTAAGAGAGATGGAAGTGCCAGAGAGCCTTACGCATAAAATTGAATTGTTCAAAGCGTCTGGAAATTTATTTAGAGAGCAAAATGACCTCTTTTTAGAAAGCTCGTGGCTTCAAGTATTAATGGGCCAAGGCGTTAACCAACAAGACTACCATCCTCTTGCAAAATCACTCTCAGAGCAGAAAATAATGGAGTTAATGCAAAACATTAAGCGAATAAAAGATGAGCCCATAGGTAAAATTTCCAGTCATGATGACTTCTTAAAGCAATACTGTGGAAGTTAATAAGCAAATGAATAACGTTAAACGCATCGTCATTGCCGGGGGCGGCACAGCGGGCTGGATGGCGGCTAATTATTTTGCTCATAAGTGGCCTAAGGACAAGGTTGAAGTCACACTCGTGGAATCACCAGATATCGGTATTATTGGGGTAGGTGAGGGCTCTACACCAACGCTCAAACGGTTTTTCAATGAGATTGGCCTTCGTGAAAGCGACTGGATGCCAAAATGCAATGCGACATATAAAGTCAGTATACAGTTTAATGATTGGAGCCCAGCATCTGGTATTAAGAGCTATCGACACCCGTTTATTTCGCAAACTGATACCTTTACGCAGCGTGCCTTCGAGGTGAACTGCCGTACTCGTAGACTAGGGTTAGATACGCATGTATTGGGAGAGGACTTTCTGATAAATGGCGCGTTGGCGAAGCTTAACAAAGCGCCAGTAACACCAGAAAACTTTCCATTTAGAATGGAATATGGCTATCACTTTGATAGTGCCCTTTTAGGTGGGTATTTGCGCGATGTTGCGGTATCTAGAGGGGTAGAACACATCAGTGCAAATATCTCCAACGTTGCGTTACATCCCAATGGCGACATTCATTATCTCGTTACAGATAGCGTAGATAAAATAGAGGCCGACTTTTTCATAGACTGTACTGGGTTTTCCTCAAAGCTGCTTCAAGATGCTTTAGGCATCCAGTTTAACTCGTATAGCGATAACTTGTTTAACGATGCTGCGGTTGTGCTGCCAACTTCTGTGCAAGATGTTATTTCAGTGGAGACTCAGTCTACTGCGCTGTCGAATGGGTGGTGTTGGACAATACCACTTCAAAGCCGCACTGGTAACGGCTACGTGTTTAGTTCGTCACACCTTTCGCCTGATGCTGCAGAAACAGAGCTCCGCGCGTTTCTAGGTCTAAGCGACGATGTAGAAGCTAGACACCTTAAAATGAAGGTTGGCCAAGTTGAAAAGCACTGGCACAGGAATTGTTTAGCGTTGGGATTGTCTCAGGGATTTATTGAACCCTTAGAAGCAACGGCGCTACACCTCGTTCAAATTTGTATTGAACAGTTCTCAAACCTTTATGAAAAAGGCAGTTTCTCAAATAAAGAGCAAAACAATTATAACGCGTTTGCAAAAGAGCGTTTCGACCGGGTGCGCGATTACATCGTTGCACACTATAAACTAAACACGCGAGACGATAGTCAGTATTGGCGAGACAATAGAAATAATACAAAGCTATCTTCGTCGTTGATGGGAGTGTTAAATAGCTGGTTTAGCCGTGAAGATGTCGCTCAAGAAATTGCAAAGCAAGACATAGGCATGCATTGGGATTCGGTGTCGTGGCACTGTTTATTAGCAGGATATGGTGCATTTCCAGCATTAGCCGCCAACCAACCAGGGCAGGGAGATCTATACAAAGAGCAAAACGTGTCGCAGTTTATCGATGGGTGCGCCTTAAATTTCCCAGCCCATCAGGCAGTGTTAAAACAATACCAATAGCCATGAATTTTAGGTGTAGGATAGCCCTCGCCATATTTTCTGATATCACAACACTCCCAACCATCACATGAAAAATGCAACGTGGTTGGCGAGTGTGATTTTCCAGCATCAATACGTGTTGTTTTAGCGAATTCGACCAACAGAAACCAACACATACAACTCTGTATTGTATAATATATTAACTCTATGCATCTATTTGCATAGAGTTCTACCCATTATCTGCAAATAGTCCATTCTGTTAACGTTTCAAATTTGTCTTACGTGGTTTATGAATTTGTAACTCACTCTGTTTATTGCCATTTATCCATTTTTGTTAAGAATATGTTTCATTGTGTTAATGAATACGTATGCAATGGATTGCTCTCTTTTTGTACAAGACATTACTATTTAACGTGAATCAAAAGTGGCGTTTTTGGGTGTGGTATTCCTAAAAATGTCGATAATAAACAAGGAATGGGACATAAATGAAAGCATTCACACCCAACTCAGTAATGGCAGCGTTGATAAGCAGCGGCATGGCAATATCAGCCATGCCGCTATATGCACAGACATCACCTGAAGTTACTGAAGACGAAATTGAAGTTGAACGTATACAACAAGAAGAATTGGAGCGGATTGAAGTACGTGGTTTTAGTACTAGCCTTATCCAGTCTCTTAACCAGAAGCGATTTTCAGACACAGTTTCTGAGCAGATATCGGCAGATGACCTGGGCGGTTTGCCTGATGTGTCTATGGCTGACGCATTAACGCGTTTGCCTGGTATTTCGGCAGTCAGGACAGGTGGGCAAGCAGCGCAAATCAATATACGGGGGTTGTCAGGTGACTTTGTTTTCTCAACGCTCAACGGGAGAGAACAAGTATCAACAAGCGGCAGTCGGGCGATAGAATTCGATCAATACCCGTCGGAACTGATAAGTGAGGCAGCAGTATATAAAAGTCCTAAAGCGTCACTGATAGAAGGGGGAATAGCGGGTACTGTAGAGCTAAAAACAGCATCGCCACTTGCTATCGAAGAGCAACATAAATTTAGTGCCAATGTCCGCGGCATGTACAATGATCGCGCCTCTGAGATTAGTGATGCCAAAGAATATGGTCATCGTATTAGTTTCTCTTACCAAGGTAAGTTTTTAGATGACACATTAGGTGTGTCACTAGGTTATGCGAGGCTATTCCAGCCAAGTGTATCAACTCAGTTTATCGGCCTTGCCTACAATGGTCTTGTGGATGTCGATGGTGTGGTTGGTGACACTGAAGGTCCAGAATCATGCCCCGAGTGTGAGTTCATCTCTGAGGGTTTCGAGATGCAGCACAAAGGGGGCGAGGAAACTCGTGATGGCTATGTTGCTGCTCTTGAATGGGCGCCAATAGAAACGTTTACGTTAAAAGCTGATGCCTTTATTTCGAAATTTGACTCTGAGGCCTTCGCTCGTGGATTTCGCGTTAAATTGGGTGGAATTAATGCGGGGATAACAAACCCCGTCATTGTGAACAACAGCGTCATCGGGGGCACATTTTCTCGCACAGACAATAGTTTTACACGTGTTGAATTGGTGAATGACGACAACCAAGATTTCGATGATGTTACCAACCTTGGTGTAAATGCTAACTGGGAAGTTACGCCTGATTTCGCCGTTCAGCTTGATGTTTCTCGTTCAAGTGCAAAGAGCAATTTTAGAAATGGTCTCTTATGGTCATTGGTGGGTGATGATGCAAACGCAGCTAGTCCAGTATTCGATGAGAATGTTCAAATTTCCTACTTGTTAAATGGACTTGATTTACCTGATCTAGGGTTTAATCAACTTGGTGCGTTTACCGATATCGACCGTGTAATGGTGAGCAAATACGGCATTTATCCTTTTGAAAACAAAGACGAACTCGATGCCTATCGCGTAGATTTTCAATACTACATCGATACCCCGATAGTGTCTGGTTTTGAGTTTGGCTACCGTTATTCAGATCGCGAATACAACAATGATCGTTCCGTATTTGAATATGGTAATGACAGCGCATTTTCAGTAAGTCAGCCTCCTTTGCGCTTAACGCCTGAAATGGTTGAACAAGTCGACTGGTCAGGCGATTTTGGATACTTTCCGAGCTATTTATCGATAGACCTTAACAGGGCACTTGACGCTTGGTTCCCCAATGGGAGACCAATACCGGCTCAAACATGGGGCCCTGGTGCAGCGGGTGTTATCAATGGACCAGGCACGGGGCCTGCCACCGCATGGACTTTGCAAGAAAGTGGAGATGTTTTCGAAACGGTCAACTCAGCCTATCTGATGGCTAACATCAATACAGAGATTGGTACCTTACCAATAACGGGCAACATTGGTGTTCGCTATGTGAAAAGTAAACAAAGTTCAACAACCCTTCAAAGAGCAACTCAGCTTATTAGCGACCCTGAAACAGGTGTAACGGTTGAATTGAGTGACCCAGTTGCTGGCGCACAAAATATCGCCGATGAAGTTGGCCTTATTAATAACTTTTACCGCCCAACAATAATCACGCATGAATACAATGATGTATTGCCTTCTATTAACCTCAACTTCAAGTTAACTGACGATACCCAACTGCGTGTTGCTGCGGCGAAAGTAATGGGAAGAGCGCCTATAAACCGGTTTGCTGCAAATGCATCAACCAACGTTGAAGTTGTAACAGCATTTCAAGATAGAGACTCTGGTGAGATAACGTTATCGACACCTACTGCAAGAGTAAACGGTAGTGCGAGGAATAGCCCTTATTTAGAGCCGTTCTATGCGACGCAATATGATGTTTCTTGGGAGTATTATTTCTCTGAATCAGAAGGGGCATTGGTGGTTGCAGGGTTTTACAAAGATATTGAGTCATTTGTTGAAGACATTGAAATAGATCCCTATGACTTTGCAGCTAACGGCATCGTTACACCAGATTCCGTTCAAGTTCCGGTTTTCCTTACCCCTGAGTTTAGTGGGCAAGAGGCAGAGTTAGCACGAGATGCAAATGGCGACCCTATTTTCGTTACTGTGCCTACAGAAAATGGTAGCTACAGTACAGCTGTTAACAATGCCGAAGGTGGCTACATACGCGGTATTGAAGTGGCTTACACACAGATTTACAACATGCTACCCGGTATGTTGTCGGGCCTAGGTGTGAGTGCAAGTTATTCTTATACGGAAAGCGAAATTCAAAGAACATTGGGCGAAGGTGTGTTTGCCGCCAATTTACCTGGTCTGTCTGAAAACGTTGCTACGTTTACGGTGTTTTGGGAATACGAAGGATTTGAGACACGTATTTCAAGCCGATACCGCGATGCGTTCGTCTCTCAGCAAGTTGCAGTAAACGATCAGGTAGTCAATTTTGACTCAGAGTTAGTGATTGATTATCAAGCTTCTTATGAAATTGATGACAACTGGAGCGTTCTGTTTCAGGTAAACAACCTGACGGATGAGCCAACAAAGAGCTATTTCTCGTCACAAGAGCAGACCTAGCACTATCCAGTATTTCGGTACACAGTACTTCTTAGGGATGACATACCAACTATGAAGAACATCACCCTAAAAAATCAAAATAATAAAACGAATGCGGATAGCTGCGATCGTTCCAAGGAGAGCTTTATGTCTAGTAAAGTTAAATTATTGCAAGCTGCTACCGTAGTAGCAAGCGCAATGCTATTAAATGGGTGCGGGGGCTCAGGCGTAGAGTCAGGCACCAACGAATTGTTAACATGCGACGTGCCAAATGTACCGAATGCTTCTGGCACTGCATGTGAGCCACCGCCACCAATACAGTGCGACGCGCCAACGGTGCCTAATGCAACTAATGATGCTTGCGTTGTAGGAGCAGATCCTTCATTACCCGCACCTATCTTTACACCTGCAGCTAATCAAGCCGTGTTGTATTACAATCGCGCATCTGTTGATGCCGATAATAGTCCCAACGATACAGTTTATGAAGGATGGCGTTTACATACTTGGAATGATGATAACTGTGACGCATATGCAGACGCCAATACAGATTGGGCCAATGGAAGAATTCACTCTGGAATCGATCCAAACTACGGCGCCTATTGGATATTAGACCTCAAAGAGGGTTATGGAAGCTGTCATAATTTCATTATTCACAAAGGAACTGATGACGCTGGTAAAGAGATGGGTGGCGGAGACTTCAAAGGGTCTCTCGTGCAAGATGACGAAACTTTCACTAGGATGAATTTTACGCTGTCGGGTGAGCCAACTGTTTTTGAATTTCCAATACTCTCACTTGGCCCACAGCCTATTGATATAGAGGGCTTTGGCGCTCACTGGTTAGATTCGAATACTATTTTGTGGGACGTACCTGAAGCAGTATCTGAGGTTAAATTGCATTACTCAGCACAAGCTGACCTTGAAAGCACGCTTGAGAATGGAATCAACGGCACCAGTGTTTTACTTCAGTCGACCGAATTATCTGATGAACAGGTCGTTCGCGCTCCTCATTTAAGTGCTATGCAAGCGTGGGAGGGGGATTGGACTCTTGAGGATGCGAGGACTGTATTAACAACCCAAGCAGTGGTAGGCGGTTACGATGCTGACGGTACACTTGTTGCTGCAACAGGCTTACAGCTTGCTAATGCGATTGATGCGATATACACCGAAGGTGAAAACGACGCTGACGAAGCCCAATTAGGTGTTGTATACAGTGATGATGGCATTATCTCTTCAGTATGGGCACCAACGGCCACAAACGTAGACCTTTTGATTTATGGCGCAAATAAGACGCTGCAACAGCGCTTGGAGATGGTGTTTGATAGACATTCAGGTGTTTGGCAACATACAGGAGATATGACGCTAGACCGCCAACTCTATCGTTTTGAAATTACGGTCTATCATCCGGTAACGGGCAACATTGAAACGCTTTTAGTTACGGACCCGTATTCGGTCTCGTTGAGTACGAATGGACGCTTTTCTCGTTTTGTAAATCTATCTGACGACGACCTAAAACCAGAGGGGTGGGACACTCACAATATTCCAACTATTTCTAACCCTGAAGATGCGGTAATTTACGAAGGGCACATTCGAGACTTTAGCGTGCTTGATATGTCAACGAGTGAAGAAAATCGAGGTAAATACTTAGCGTTTACTGAGGAAGGCACAGCGCCTGTAGAGCATCTGAAGAAGCTAGTAGATGCTGGTCTGAACTATTTTCATGTATTGCCAGCTAACGACATCGCTACTATCGACGAAGACTCAAACAATACTATTGACCTTTACGATACCGTGGGAGCGCTATGTCGCCTAAACGACAGCGCAGGGGTATGTAATGAAGAAGACGAAAACAGTGTATTGATTGATGTATACCGTTCTTACGATCCTTTAGCGCAAGCAGGAAAAGCGCAACAACTTACCAATGATTTGCGCAATGTGGATACGTTCAACTGGGGCTATGATCCTCACCACTTCAATGCCCCTGAGGGTAGTTATGCTTCGAGTGCTGAAGGTGTTGAACGTATTGTAGAAATGAGAGCAATGATTCAAGCGCTTCACGAAATGGGCTTACGTGTAGCGCTTGACGTCGTCTATAACCATACCAACGCATCAGGTGTATTTACTAAGTCAGTCCTAGATAAGGTTGTACCTGGCTACTACCATCGATATGAAGTTGATACAGGTGCAATTGTCAGAGAAACCTGCTGTGATGATACAGAGCCAAGAAACGTCATGATGGAAAAGTTCATGAAGGATTCATTGTTGATATGGACTGAACATTACAAATATGACGCCTTTAGATTCGACATTATGAGTCAAGCTACTAAAGACACCATGGTGCGCCTGCGTAATGCAGTGCAAGCCATTGACGAGGACAACTACTTCTATGGAGAAGGTTGGACAAAAATAGATCGAGGTTATGAGCAAGCAAGTCAGTTGAATATGGCGGGTACAGAAATCGGTACGTTCAACGACCGTATTCGAGAAGCCATTCGTCAAGGAAACATTTTCCAGCCCGATTCTGATGCCCTATTAAGTGACCAAGACAAAGTCAAAATGGGTATGATAGGTACACTAAAAGACTACGTGCTTGAAACGTCAGCAGGCAGCGCAGGCGCGACAAGTAACTTAGGGGGTATGCTGAAGATCCTGCCGACATCATTAACTACGTTTCAAAACATGACAATGAAACACTATGGGACCAACTTAACTACGTCCTTCCCGATAATATAAGTCTTCAAGAACGTGTAAGAGCACAAAATGTCGCTATGGGCATTAATATTGTTTCGCAAGGCATTCCATTTTTACAAATGGGCGGCGATATGCTGCGCTCAAAATCAATGGACAGAAACACCTATGATTCAGGTGACTGGTTCAATTACGTAGATTTCACCTATGAAACCAATAACTGGAATGTTGGCCTTCCCATTGCGCAAGACAATGAAGGACGTTGGGCTGAAATGGGGGAGTTCATTTATGACCCTCAAAGGGCAGCGTCAATGTCTGATATTATGTTTGCGTCAGATGTATTTAGCGAGCTTTTGCGTATACGTATGTCAAGCCCACTATTTAGGCTAACGTCAAGCGAGCAAATCATAGACCGCATCGGTTTTCACAATATAGGGTCAAACCAACAGCGTGGGCTCATAGCAATGAGTATTGATGACGGCCTTGCAGCAGAAGGCGATGCACCGCGGCCTGACCTTGATGCGATGCATGATGCAATTATGGTGCTGGTTAACATAGGTTATGAAGAGAAAACCATTTCTGTCAACACTGCGACTGGGTTTATGCTTCATACAGTTCAAATGAACTCTGTAGATGAAGCTGTAAGAGGCGCTTATTTTACTGAGAATGATGAGGGTAACGGTTCGTTTACTGTCCCTGCATTGACCATAGCTGTTTTTGTTAAGCCTCAATCAGGTGGACAAGGATATGGACTCTCTGCTTTTGCTACATCGGGAGCGCCTGACGTGGTGCCTTACGGTGATACCATTGCCTATTTAAGAGGTGATATGAACGGCTGGTCCACAGACGATGCTTTCACATATCAGGGTGATGGAATATACACCGTAGCGGTTCAACTAGAAGCCAATACAGTCTATGGATTCAAATTTGCCTCTTCAAACTGGGATACCATTAACTTTGGAGCAGCAGACGGAGATGATGGTGTGGTAACTCAAGGCGAGAGTAAAGTACTTGCCCGCACCAATAGCAATCTTTCGTTTAAACCAGAGTTGACGGCTACATATTTGTTTACGGTAGATGCCACAGATAGTGAAGCACCAGTTATTACGGTTGAGAATGAAGAGCCTTACGTTGGTACATCAGTGTTTTTACGCGGCGCAATGAACGGGTGGGGAACTGACGACGAGTTTGTCTATCAAGGTGCTAGGGTGTATACCTTTGCACGAGACCTATCACCAGGCACATACGAATTTAAAGTTGCATCAAGTGACTGGAATACCGTGAATTTTGGTGCGGTCTCTGGTGACGATTTCGATCGCAACATTTCACCTGGTCAAACACTTGGTTTGGCAAGAACCAATGATAACCTTGTGTTAACCGTAGAGGAATCTGACCGTTACGTCTTCGTTTTTGATGTTAGTGATTTGAATTCACCTACTATCGGTGTCTTTAAAGAAGCGTATTGGGGAGATACAGATGTATTTGTGAGAGGCGCAATGAATGGTTGGGGCGCGGTTGACGTGTTTAGCTATCAAGGTGAAGGTGTCTATGTTACAGAACTAGAACTTAGCGCTGGCAGCGTCGAGTTTAAAGTCGCTTCAGAAGATTGGGCTACTGTAAACTTAGGTAACCCCAATGACGCTGCATCTAACACTGTTACTGTAGATGAGGGCAAAGTACTTGGTGGTAGTAACAATAACCTACTATTAGATGTTCCAGAAGCGGGGCTTTATCGATTTACTGTCATTGGCCCAGACGGAAACGCTCCGGTACTTACTGTCAGTAAACGGTAAACAACCACGCATTCCATTTAATAAAGCCAGGTTTTAACCTGGCTTTTTTGTGTATTACTTATGCAACACCTAAAGCATCGCTTTTCATGCTGCGTAAATTCAAGCTTGATTTATGAACAGCCACTTTGCATTTTGAGAGGTTTTGCGCCATGTGTGAGCATATTGATACACATTAGAGACTCGTTGTGAATCTAGCTATTCCAATGCATATGTAAATGCCGCATTTATGCAACGAATGCATATACTTGATTTATCTTAGCTAAAGAAAGCTTATTGGAACGATAGCAAATTCCAATCGGTGTGCTTTTTATAGGTTATTGATGATAGGTGATTTTTCTGATGAGGTGGGCATCTCTACCTACTAAACTTTTATAGCCAGGGTAGTGTTGCCTGAACCTACAATCCAAAACGCCATGTGTTGGCATCTTCTTTGCAAAACTCTCTGAAAATACTCTTTGCAAAGAAGTGCAAAAATCGTAAACAGATAAATATATAAACGCTGAAGTCTTCTGAGCATAAATTCAGGTTGCAGACGATGATGGCTAGCGTGTCTTTTAGGTATAAATAGGGATACAAAGAAAATAACCCTTTTGAAATAGACTAATTATCTAAAATTGCAAAAACATTATAAAAAAGGGCGATCTAGCGGTAGATCGCTGTAAAAGAACGTGGCACTATCAACAATATAATAATAACTATTCATACTTGTCACGTGCACGCAGTAAATCAAAAAATCTCTATTGGTCTGGTCAACCCTAAAAATCCTGTAAATGTAGCGTCAATATTGCGCGCTGCGGGTTGTTATGGTGTTGCTAGCGTGTTTTATACGGGCCAACGGTATAGATTTGCGAAAGATTTTAATGCTGACACCAAAGCTTTCCATAAATCTATTCCAACCGTTGGTGTAGAGGATTTAAAAGAGGTCGTGCCGAAAGGAGCATCAGTAGTCGCTATCGAGTTGGTAGAAGGCGCCACACCATTGCCCGCATTTTCTCACCCTGATAATGCATTTTATATATTAGGGCCCGAAGATGGCAGCATAAGTGAAGAAGTACTCGCGTGGTGTGACCATGTAGTCTACGTACCAACATACTCATGTATGAATTTGGCAGCAACAGCCAATGTGTTGTTGTATGACAGGCTTTGTAAGTCTGATTACCCGCAGGGCGACGCTCTTATAAGAGATAGCCGTGATAATAATAACAGAACGAAAATTAAGTCAAGCTAGGGTGTTACTAGAACTAGGAAGTTACCCAAACGCCTATTACAAAACATATTAGGGGAACTTACATTGAAACAAAGAGCAGTAAAAGCGGGGCGTGCGCTTAACGATGCAGTAACAAGAAGACTTAAGCATCTTCCTAACAAGTTACCAGAAATGTTGAATAAGCCTCACGATAATGAAGATGCTATTACGCGATTCTTCTTTAGCCGATATGAACTCGTTGTTGCTGGTACAAATGAAGAACGTGATATCAGCTACAAGACTCGTCATAAAGTGTATTGTGAAGAAATGAAGTTTGAGCGTGAAAACGAAAACGCAGTCGAGATAGATCAATACGACGAGCGCGCTGTTACGTGTTTTATTCGGCATCTACCAACTGGCGAGTGCGCGGGCACAATTCGCCTTGTACTTCCCACAGAAAGAGGGCTTTCACTGCCGCTTGAGAAAATTTGTGGTGATGCAATTGAAAATAGCAGTCTACTTCCCTCAAATCTTCATCCTACGTCAGTATGTGAAATCTCTAGATTAGCTATTCCCAAGGATTTCCGTCTTCGTCAAATGCGAACCAAAATTCGAACATCCTTTAACAATGCGAGCAATGGAGAGGGGGCAGCAGCGTTAGAGCATTTCCCTTATTTATCAACCGCATTGTATTTAATGGTCACCAGTGTATGTGTTCACCTCGACATTAATCATGCTTATGTATTAATGGAGCCTAAGTTAGCGCGAAAGATGAGAACATTCGGCATTAACTTTCGCTCTGTTGGTCGAGAAATCGAGCACAACGGCATTCGTAAGCCTTATCGTCTTTCTCGCGATACCATGCTTCGAGAACTGTCTAAACCACTGAGACGATTTCAAAGCGACATTGATGCAAGATTGTCTGATACCCTTCAATCAATAGATGCAGCGTGCATAATTCCTTCAAAGATTTCACGAAAAGTTGCTAATGCAGCATAGGCGATAGGTTACCTTGGCTGACACAAGGTTTTAACGTTTAGTAAATTCCGCTAACTTACTATAATTCAAACATAAAAAAGCCCCAATAAAGGGGCTTTTTTGTTTCTATTTAAGATCTTGCCTTAACACCGAGATGAAAAGGCAAGGGGATTAAATTAGAAGTTTACGCGTACGCTTGCGGTAACACGACGACCAACTAGGTCATATAGTGGGTTGAAAGTCCATGCTGGTGGAACTTTATCGAACACGTTACGCATGTTCACGAAAAGAGTCGTGTCATCGTTCAAGTTGTAACGCACACCTAAGTCATGCGTCCAGATTGAACCTGCGTAAGCGATGTCGAAATCTTCCTCAGAACCCGCACCACCGAATGCTTCTGGTGTTACGTCGAAACGAGCAGATCTTTCAATGAAACGGCTAGACCAGTTGAAGTTCCAGTCACCTACGTTGTAGTCAACGCTTGTGCTGAACTGGTCGCGCGCATCGCCAATCTCGCCAGCTTCGAAGTTAGCTTCGTTTGGACGGTTTTGGAACGCGAACAAGTTAAGCTCTAGGTTACGTGTACCGAAGATGTTGAAACGAACTTCACCTGGAAGGTCTAGACCTAGGTCAGCAACGTCTGCTAGGTAACGGATCTGCCAATCGATACCGCGTGAAGTACGAGCACCTGCGTTAGCAAAACCAGAGGTAACTAGGTCAACGTCATTCGTTGTTGGGTCACGTGTGATTTGGCTACAGAACGCGTCATCAAGACCTGCTGCACCGTCAACACAAAGATCTAGGATATCTTGAGGTTGGATGAAGGTAATAGCGTCTTCAACTTCGATATCATAGTAGTCAACAGTTAGTGAGAAGTCTTCAAGGAAGCTTGGCGTATAAACGATACCATAAGTTAAGCTCTTCGCCGTCTCAGAGATAAGGTTAGGGTTACCACCTGAGATGATGTCGATACTTACGTTATCGTTAGCTTGGAAGCCTTCAGGAATACCAAGTGCCGCACAGTTAGCCGCGCGATCTGGATCTTCGTTAATGTTGTCTGCATCACACGGGTCGTTGATGTTAGCAAAACCTGGTGATTGCGGGCTGAATGCTTCGCTTACGTTTGGAGCACGAACCGCTTCACCCATCTGCGCACGAATACGAACATCTTCGATTGGTGCGTAAAGTAGGCCAACTTGCCATGCGTCAGCTGAACCAGCGTGTGAATAATCCGCAGTACGGAATGCAGCGTCAACAGATAGCTCTTTAGCAAACTCCATATCCGCTAGAATTGGAAGACGTACTTCTACGAAGAATTCGTCAACATCAAAACCACCTTCTTCGTCTGGCGTTGCTGCGCCTAGGAAGAAACCAGCTTTAGTGAATTCATCAGTACGCGTTTCAGACGTTTCAGTTCTGTTCTCGTAACCCATTGCAACGCCGATAGCACCGCCTGGTAGTTCAAAGAATGATGAAGTGTCGAAACTTACAGTTGCCAAGAATACTTCTTGTGAAATGATATCAGTACGTTCTACGTTACCCGATACAAAATCTTGTGCTGCTTGTGAAGCTTGACCAAAACCAAACGGGTTGAAAGCCACACAGTCACCACCGTTCACTAACGCAGGATCGCTATAACCTTCGCCCTGTGCTGAAGGAACTTGGCTACGACATGCTGCTTGGCCAGTAGTTGGGTCGATAACAGAGTCAACTGCTGCAACGAAGTTGCTAGGAATTAAGTCGTTCAATGTACGACGTGTGTTATCAGTTTGACCATAGTTATATGAAAGATCATAGTCAAACGACGTATCGCCAATATCGAAGAAGCCGTCGAAACCAGCAACTGCACGGAATAGTGAACGGTCGTTAGATGCAGAGCGGTTACCAATATCAGTAAAGAAACGCGCTGCGCTTACAGTTGTTTGACCACCGTCAAGCAAACGTTGACGTGTTGCTTCATCTAAGAACGCATTATCTGCAACATTAATGCTGATGTTACCGAAACGGAAAGATGGTTGGAACTGTTGCTCGATATCAGTGTCTACATACTTAAGCTCACCGTATGCACGAACGTTATCGTTTAGGTCATACTTGAAGCTAGATGCGATAGTAATACGGTCTTGTTTCGGCGTGAAGTTACGGAAATCTTCACCGAAGAAAACACTGTCGTAACGCTGGTCGAAGTTACCAAACGCGAAGCTGTTTGTTAGGTCACGGCTTACTTGGTCAACTGGTGTACCATCTGGTAAGAACGTAATACGAGGACCGCCACCGAATGGGTTTAGTACAGTGTAACCGTTGATCATCTCAGAACCAACGAAAGGACGCGTTAGACGATCCGGAATACCGTCGTCTTCTGCTGTATCTTCTGGGTTAATTACAGTACCAAATGCTTGCGCTTGTTGAAGCTCAGGCTCAAGTACTTCTGAAATACGCTGGTTTTCAATGAAGAAGGTAACGTTACCGCGACCGTCTGCAGTGTTAGCACCTGCTAGGAAGTTGTAACGGAAGCTTTCAGCGCCAATACCGTTAGTGTCAGTACTACCTTGAGCGTTGAATTCCATGCCTTCATAGTCATCGCGTAGTACGATGTTGATTACACCCGCGATTGCGTCTGAACCGTAGATCGCTGACGCGCCACCAGTTACAACTTCAACGTTCTCGATTAGAGACACTGGAATTGTACCTGTATCAACCGCTGAAGAGCCTGGAGCACCTGCTACGTGACGCTTGCCGTTAACTAGCGTTAGCGTACGGTTAATACCAAGGTTTCTTAAATCAGGTGAACTTAGACCCGCGTTGGCGTTGCTGTTGTTGTTACCGATTAGTGTTGAACCTGCACCGATAGCTGGTAGCTCAGCAAGAATACTACCTAGGTCAGGTGTGTCGAAACGAGCGAGTTGCTCTGCACCGATAGAAACGATTGGTGCTGGAGTAGAAAGCTCTGCACGAGCGATACGAGAACCGGTTACTGAAATCTTTTCAACCGCTTCCTCTGCTTTGGCTTGGTCTTGTGCCGAGTCCTGTGCGAGTGCAAAGTTGCCAGCTGAAAGTGCTAGTACGGAACCAAAAGCACAAGCAGCCTTGACCGAAAAGGCCAATTTGTTGTTTTTAAACATCGAAAGTCTCCCTGGATCTTCCTTAATTGTTTTATATATTTGTTATGTCGTCGGGTACAGACACCCGAGTGCCAATTTATACATACAAAGTCTTTACAATCAACATTCCATACTCGTTTGTTACCAAACTTTTAGATTTTATTTAGTGGAATTAGTCAAAAAAGAAACAATCGTAACATTGTGTTACAAATTAAGACGAAAATTTCGAAATAGAGGGAAGCGTGAGAGATTTTTGATAATGCAAACAATTCTCATTTAATTGAAAGGGTTTGATATGAAAAAAGAAATGTTTGTTTGAATACGTATGCATGTTTTTAACTCTTGGGTTAATGCGTACTATTAACGAATTGCTAACAATCAAGATAAACTAATGCTTTCTCTTAATCACGTATTTCGCATAAAACCGCTTACACTCGCTATGCTGACTTTTTCAGTAATGGCATGTAGCGAGCCTCCAAAAGTGAACACAACAAACACTCAATCTAAAATTGCGCAAGATGACACGCGCAGCACAACAATCAAAACTGCTAGTGAAGAACGCCTTGGCAAGCCGGTTGTTTATCAGGTTTTTACCAGACTGTTTGGTAACACAAATACGACGAATAAACCGTGGGGAACACTTGAGGAAAATGGAGTTGGGAAGTTTAATGATTTTACACCTGATGCCCTTGCCAGCATTAAAGCGCTAGGAACAACGCATGTTTGGTACACGGGCGTACCACATCACGCGCTGGTAACTGATTACACTGATTACGGCATTTCACTGGATGACCCAGACGTAATAAAAGGTAGAGCAGGGTCTCCTTACGCAGTAAAAGATTATTACAACGTTAACCCTGATCTCGCCACAGACCCAGCAAAACGACTCGAAGAGTTTGAAGCCCTTATCGCTCGGACACATGCAGCGGGCATGAAAGTAATTATCGATATTGTGCCAAATCACGTCGCGCGAGATTACCGTTCATTGTCAGCTCCTCAGGGCGTCTCTGATTTTGGTGAGAACGATGATGTTTCTGTGACATACGCAAAAGACAACAATTTCTATTATGTTGTTGGCCAGCCATTTAAAGTTCCGACATCAGATGCCTACAGCGTGCTTGGCGGCGAGGCGCATCCTAAAGCTGATGGCGAGTTTGAAGAGTTTCCAGCAAAGTGGACTGGAAACGGAGCAAGGGCGCCACAGCCAGACATTAATGACTGGTATGAGACCGTAAAAGTGAACTATGGCGTAAGACCAGATGGCAGCTACGATTTTCCTACTTTACCTGCAGGTTTTGAGAGTAAAAGCTATCAAGAGCACTCTGCGTTTTGGGAAGATCAAGACCTTCCTGATTCGTGGTACAAATTTAGAGATATTGCGCATTATTGGTTAGATAAGGGCGTTGATGGCTTTCGTTACGATATGGCAGAAATGGTACCAGTAGAATTCTGGTCATTCCTCAATAGTAGCATTAAGTCGAAAAATGAAGATGCGTTCTTGCTTGCAGAAGTCTATCAGCCAGATAAATACAGGGACTATATCCATAAAGGTAAGATGGATTATCTATATGACAAGGTCGGGTTCTACGACACGTTGAAGGCCATCATGCAAGGTAAAGGGAAGGTGAGCGATCTTGTCAATGTACATCAACAGGTGAAGGATATTGCACCGCATATGCTCCACTTTCTCGAGAATCACGACGAGCAACGCATTGCGAGCCCTGACTTTGCTTAAGCGACGCTAATAAAGGAAAGCCTGCACTCGCGGTAAGTGCCTTGATAAGTGCCTCACCCACATTGCTTTATTTTGGCCAAGATGTAGGAGAAGACGGCAGTGAGGAAACGGGGTTTGGAGACCCTACGCGAACTTCTATTTTTGATTATGTAGGTGTTCCGGCCCATCAACGCTTTATGAATGAAGGCAAATTCGATGGCGGACAATCATCGAAAAGTGAACTTTCTCTTCGTGCGTTTTATGAAAATGTCATGGGCATTGCAGCAAACAATGCTGCCGTACATGGCGACTATGTGGATTTGCATTCACTAAATTTGAACACAAAAGACTCGGCGTATTCTGAGCAGCAATTTGCATTTGCGCGTGTAAAAGACGGGCAAGGTTTTATTGTGATTTCGAATTTTAGCGAAGAGCCTATTTCTGATGTGGTACTTACCTTGCCAACAACACTGTTTAGCAAAGACACCGAGGCATTAGAGCTACCGGCTTTATTAGATCATGATACGGTGTCAATTATAAAAAGCGGCGCACATTATTCCGCTTCATTAACACTGGATGGTTTAGAAACACAAGTATTCGCGTTCTAAAACGTTCTTGTCGCTTAACCATAAAAAAGCTAGGTTCAAACCTAGCTTTTTTGTTTTTAGAAAACGGCTAAATAAAAATCATTTATTGACGGAAGCCTCTGTTATGCTGCGTGAATACGTATGCATTGCATTGGTCTAATGTCAGAAGACGGGTAGTATCACGTTACCATCATATACTTAACGTATTTTTAACATGAGGTTTCTGTGAGCTCGGGTAAATTCTCTTCAGTCAATTTCGCTTCGTTGTCGTTTAAACGAGGTCTTTCTTCATCACTTATTGCGCCTACTTTGGCGTTTTCTTTATCCGTTTCTGCAAATGAACTTACTGTTTCTCCTCCTAACTGGTGGTCAGGAATGGAAGCGCCGCATGTTGAATTGATGATATATGCTGAGGATATTGCTAATGATTCGGTATCTGTGGTTAAGGGTGATGCCACTATTGTTCAAAGCGAGGCACTAGATAGCCGTAACTACCTGTTTGTAACACTTGATGTGTCATCGTCAAAAGCAGGTGAAATTGTACTTCAGTTTACCGATGAAGATGGAAGCGTGCGTGAAAAAGCTTACTCGCTTCTAGCAAGGCAAAAAGACGCTGCAAAGCGCCAAGGCTTTGGACCTAAAGACGCTATATATCTTATTGCCCCAGACCGCTTCGCCAATGGTGATTCGTCTAATGACAATATTGAAGGTTACGTTGATAAAGTTGACCGCTCAAAGAAAGGCGGCCGCCATGGTGGTGACATACAGGGAATTATAGATAACTTAGGATACATCTCAAATTTAGGGTTTACCCAAATTTGGACGATGCCATTGCTTGAAAATGCGATGGATAGCTACAGTTACCACGGCTATTCAACAACAGACTACTATGCCATTGACCCTCGCTTCGGTACTAATCAAGACTATGTAACGCTAAGTCGCAGAGCAAACAATGCTGGTATTGGTCTTATTATGGATATGGTGTTGAACCACATCGGAAGCAATCATCTTTGGATGAAAGATACACCGTCTGATGATTGGATAAACAATAACGGAAAATTTGTAGGCACTACACACAAGCGAGAGGCATTGCACGACCCCCATGCAGTAGAAAGCGATAAAATAGGGTTCAGCGACGGATGGTTTGTGCCGACAATGCCAGATCTTAACCAGCGCAATCCTCATTTAGCGAATTATCTTATTCAAAACGCGATTTGGTGGGTTGAGTATGCAAATTTAAGCGGTATTCGCGTTGACACATATTCTTACCCTGACAAGGATTTCTTGAGTCAATGGACACAACGCATCATGCAGGAATACCCACACTTAAATATTGTTGGTGAAGAGTGGTCGGTGAATCCTGCTATTACCGCTTACTGGCAGAGAGGCAGTCATAAGCACGACGACTATGTTAGCGCATTGCCTTCAGTAATGGATTTTCCTTTGCAGGCAGCTGTCGTTAAAGCGTTAGACGCAGACGAAAGCTGGAATTCTGGTTTCATAAGCATTTATGAAACACTGGCGACTGACTTCTTGTATGCTGACCCAAATAACCTTGTTATTTTTCCTGACAACCATGATATGAGTCGTATTTTTACTCAGGTTGGCCACGACATTGAAAAATGGAATATGGCGATGACGTTGTTTTTGACAACACGCGGCATTCCACAAGTGTTCTACGGTACAGAGATTTTAATGCAAAACGAGGGGACGACGGATCATGGGATTATCCGGACTGACTTCCCTGGTGGATGGAAAGACGATGGTGCAAAGAATGCTTTTTATGGCAAAGGTTTGACGCCGGACGAGCGTTTTGCACAACAGAGAACTAAGCAATTGCTGTCGCTGCGCAAAACACACCCACATCTGTTTGAGGGTGAATTGAAGCATTATGCGCCGAAAGATGGCGTATACACATACTTTAGATTAGACAATAACAACAAAAAGAATGCGCTAATGGTGGTTTTAAACAAACAAGAAACCTCACTTACGCTTGGTCAATACGATGAAATTTTGAGTGGATACTCGTCAGTAACGCGATTAAATGATGGTGCTAAGTTCAATACGTCAGATACTTTGACACTTGCACCTATGTCGGCAACTGTTTTTATAGTGCAGTAAATAGCACGTTTTCAACACAACAATAAATAGAGCAAACTATGCAAACAACACAACCTCGCCTGTCTTTTTGGCAAATATGGAATGTCAGCTTTGGCTTTTTGGGTGTTCAATTTGGTTTTGCACTGCAAAACGCCAATGTCAGCAGAATTCTGTCGGATTTAGGTGCAGACCTTCATTCACTGTCATTATTTTGGCTCGTTGCGCCCATTATGGGCCTTATTGTTCAACCTATTGTAGGTTCAGCGTCGGACAGAACTTGGAACAGGCTCGGTAGACGCCGACCGTTTATTTTGGCTGGGGCAATTGCTGCGGTAGTTGGCATGATATTGCTTCCTAATGCTCCTATATTTGTTGCGTTTTTGGCTCCCATGTTAATGGGCGCATTGATGGTTGCGTTAATGGATGCATCGTTTAACGTTTGTTTTCAGCCCTTTAGGTCGCTAGTGTCGGATATGGTTCCCCCTTCACAACGAAACGTGGGATATTCAATTCAGTCACTTTTGATCAATATCGGCGCTGTTATCGGTTCAATTCTACCGTTTTTACTAACGAACGTTATTGGACTTGAGAACACAGCTCAAATGGGTGAAGTTGCTCCTTCGGTCATGTGGGCGTTTTATATCGGTGCAACAGTACTACTTGGTACAGTGATTTGGACTGTAATTCGTACCAAAGAATATTCGCCTGAAGACTACACGCGCTACAAAGGCCTCAGTGAAGAAGACGTGGCCCAGATGACCAAAGAAAAAGCGCCTTTAGGGCAGCGTTTACGCGAGTTCTTTACTTTGGTTGTTGATATGCCAAAAACGATGAAGCAACTTGCCGTTGTACAATTCTTTTCTTGGTTTGCACTGTTTATCATGTGGGTGTACACCACACCTGCTATTACCCAGCACATTTGGAATGTAGATAAACAATGGTTTGACCCTGCGTTTATTGCAGCAGCGCCAGTCGTTCCAGAGACTATCACTATGGCGAAAGGTGCTGCTGGTGATTGGGTAGGTATTTTATTTGCGGCCTATTCAGTTTTTGCCGCTATCTTTTCTGTTTTCTTGGCTCGATTAGCAGATAAGTTTGGTAGAAAAACCGTCTACGCAGGTGCACTTGCATTAGGCGGAATTAGCTACGTGAGTTTCTTGATGTTCCAAGACCTGACGATGGTTGAAGTGAACCTTTTGATTACGCAAGTTACTGTACCCGTCGGTGCTGTAAAACTGCTTATTCCTATGATTGGTGTGGGTATCGCGTGGGCTGCAATTTTAGCTATGCCTTATGCGATGCTTGCCGGAGCGCTTCCTGCTAACAAAACGGGTGTTTATATGGGGATATTCAATTTTACCGTAGCAGCACCCCAGATTGTGTCGGGTCTCACGGCAGGGTGGATACTCAGTAGTGTCTTTGATAATGATGCGAAGTACATCATTGTTGTTGCTGGCGTTTCAATGCTTATTGGTGCCGTTGCCGTATTCTTTGTAAAGGAAGCCGATACACAAGTGCTTCAAGAAGCAAAAGGAGAATAATATAGTGTTCTTTAAACCAACCTCGATAGCATTGTCATTGGCGAGTATTTTAGCGGTGGGGTGCAGCGCTACCAACCAAGAGAATCTTCATAGCAAAGACCACAACGAAGAGTTTAAGGCAAACCAGATTGTCGGAACGACGACGCCTTTTGCTAGCGAAGCGGTTTATTTTGTAGTTACCGATCGTTTTGTCGATGGCGACCCTAGCAATAACCACGAGGCGCAAGGTGGAGATTACCCAACATGGCAGCTTCCACTAGAAGGCCCCGATGGAAAGAAAGCCTATGTAGGTTATATGGGAGGGGATCTAAAAGGCATTCTAAATAATGCAGAGTATATATCTAACCTAGGGTTTACAGCGGTTTGGATGACGCCAGTTGTGGACAATCCAGATTATGCGTTCAATGGGGATGAGCCTATTACCTATGGTGGCGCGTTTAAAGATGGCGGTAAAACCGGGTATCACGGCTATTGGGCTACAAACTATTATAAAGCCGATGAGCATTTAGTAAGCGAAGACCTTAGTGTTAAGGATTACACAACACAAATGCGTGAAAAGCATGGCCTTAAGTCAGTCTTTGACATTGTCGCTAATCATGGAAGCCCAAGTTTTACGATGGAGAAAGATTTACCCGGCTATGGTGAACTTTATGATGCGCAGGGTAAGTTAGTAGCAGATCATCAAAATCTAGCGCCCGAGGCGTTAGACCCAAAAAATAATCCGCTACATGCGTTTTTTCATGATTATCCCGATTTAGTTAAGTTATCTAACCTAGATGATGAAAATCCAGCGGTAAGGGATTATCTAATAAACAGCTATTTGTATTGGATTTCCCAAGGCGCCGATGCATTTAGAATAGATACAATTCGTCATGTACCACATGCTTTTTGGCGCGAGGCAGCGGATCGAATACGAAAAGACAATCCTGACTTTTTCATGTTTGGTGAAAGTTTCGACTATGAAGCAAACAACATAGCGCAACACACATTAAAGAAAAATGGCGGTGTCAGCGTACTTGATTTCCCAATGCAAAAAGCAATGGTGTCGGTATTTGAAAAACCTTCAGAGACAGACTTTGCTAATCTAGAGAAGGTGCTTCATTTGACGCATGGTCCTTATGAAAATGTATACGAACTAACCACGTTCTATGATAACCACGACATGGCACGTATGAATGCCACCGACAGCGGTTTTATAAATGCTCATAACTGGTTATTTACAGTAAGAGGTATACCCGTGGTATACATGGGGTCAGAAGTTGGCTACATGCGTGGCACTGCTGAGCATGCTGGCAATAGAAACTATGTCGGACAGGAAGTCTTAGATAAGGCGAAAAACCATGCTATTGCTAAGGCTTTGACTACAATTGCAAATGTACGCAAACAAACACCAGCCCTTCAGCGCGGCGTACAAGTGAACATAAAGATGGAAGGTCATCAGGCTGCATTCTATCGCGTTTTAAAAGCAGAAGGGCAGACGCAAGTTGCATTGGTGTTGTTAAACAAGGGAGAGCAGCCAGCAGACTTTTTAGTTTCAGATTATATGCAAAGTGGAACTTGGGTTGAGCAAATCACTGGCAAGACGCTATCGCTAGCCGAGGGTGAAGCATTAAAGACCAAGGTGCCTGAAAATGGTGTTCAAGTGTGGCTGTTAAATGATCAAATGATAAATAGTGAGCTAATTGAGCAAGTGTCGTTTCAGTTAGCAAGACAGTAAAGCGATTCTTCAATTTCTAGCCTTAAAAATAAAAGCGCTTCGTTGTTAGACGAAGCGCTTTTTTTGTCTTAAGCCTATGTTTACTTCGTAGTTAGCCAACTCTTAGACAAAGAGGTGCCTGACCCCATTGTTAAGCTTGCTATGTTCTCTTTTCACTACCACATGATTGTCTAATGATAACGTCTGCTGGCATTAAGTAATCCTGGACTTCTTCATTATTGATAGCTTTAAGTAAGGTTGTGACGAGTAATTCACTAAGCGAGTTTTGTGTTTTGCTGAACCGTCGTCAACGCAGGTGTTGTGTAGGCTGATACAGCTATATTGTCATAGCCGACAACGGCTACTTCGTCAGGTACTGATATATCTGCTTGTCGCAATGCTCTAACAACGCCCATTGCAATCAAGTCCGATGCGCAAACTATCGCTTGAGGAAGGGTGTCGCTTTCTAATAGTGATTTTACCGCTAAGGCGCCCGCGTCCTCAGTAGAATTGGCATCACGTTGTAGACTATCTTGGTGAAAATTATTATCGGTTAAGGTTTTATAGTAGCCTTCAAACCTTGCCTTGAACTCTGGTGCGTGGTCACCGTTGTCACCAATAAATGCGAACGTCTTCTTACCAAGCGCTATGAGGTGTTCGGTGATCCGTTGTCCGCCTTGATAGTTATCACAACCAATACTCACGCCAGGGTGTGCTGCATCTGGTGCTCCCCAACGGACAAAGTGTGTTCCTTGTGACTCTAGTTGCGCGACCTTGTTTTGATAGTCAGTATAATCCCCATAACCCAATAATATTATGCCGTCTGCCTTATTAGAATCTTCATATTCGGCGTGCCAATCATCGTCTAAATTTTGAAATGAGACTAACAAATCGTAGTTGGCGTGTGCACAAGCACGAGTAATACTTCCTAACATTGCCAAGAAGAAAGGGTTGATCATCGAATCATCTGAGGTTGGATCTTCAAACAATAGCAGTGCAATGGTACTGCTTTTCTGTTTCCTCAAGTTACTCGCGTTCTTGTCTACTTTATAATTGAGTTCGCGTGCTATGCGCTGTACGCGGTCTCGAGTTTCTTGGTTTACAAGTGGGCTGTTATTCAACGCCCTGGATACCGTAGATTGAGAAACGCCAGCTAAATGCGCGATATCAAATGAGGTTGCTTTTTCTTTCATAAACACCATATTTTGCTACTACGACAGTGTTGTCGCGAAATTTAGATTAACACAAAAATTGGCGGTTACCTGTAT
Source organism: Alteromonas gracilis (assembly GCF_036870955.2). Lineage (GTDB taxonomy): Bacteria > Pseudomonadota > Gammaproteobacteria > Enterobacterales > Alteromonadaceae > Alteromonas > Alteromonas gracilis_A. The sequence goes on along the minus strand of NZ_CP145482.2, from coordinate 2,302,152 downwards.
TTTGGTATCGCGTAGTAGGCATTTGAGGTGTATCTGACTTATTTGTAATGTCGAATGCTCTATATTCAACCAGTTGTCAGGCTTTAGCGAATAAAACATGGTTGATTCATTTGTGACAGTGTTATACTGCCGAAAATTTCTTTTGATTTATTAGTGCATAAGGGGAACATGCGAATGGCCGAGACTGAACACCGTCCGACCAATTTTATCCGTCAAATTATTGATAAAGACCTGGCCAGCGGGTTACACGACGCCATCAAGACGCGCTTTCCGCCTGAGCCAAACGGTTTTTTACATATAGGTCATGCAAAATCAATCTGCTTAAATTTTGGTATTGCACAGGATTATACAGGGACCTGCAATCTACGTTTTGACGATACGAACCCCGCAAAGGAAGACATTACCTTTGTTAACTCGATAAAAGAAGACGTTGAATGGTTAGGATTTAATTGGGACGGTGAGGCTCGCTATTCGTCTAATTATTTCGATCAACTTCATGCCTATGCTAACGAACTTATAGACAAGGGCCTAGCATACGTCGATTTTTCTTCGCAAGACGTTATGCGAGAGATGCGCGGAACATTAAAAGCGCCTGGTCAGAATAGTCCTTATCGCGATACTGATATTGAGACGAACAAGCGCGAATTTGCCAAGATGACTGCGGGCGATTATAAAGAAGGCGAGTGTAGCCTGCGTGCAAAAATTGATATGACGTCGCCATTTATGTGTATGCGTGACCCAGTAATTTACCGCGTTAAGCATGCCCATCATCATCAAACTGGTGACAAATGGTGTGTTTACCCAATGTACGACTTCACGCACTGTATTTCAGATGCGATTGAAGGTATAACGCATTCGTTGTGTACACTGGAATTCCAGGATAATCGTCGTCTATACGATTGGGTTATCGAAAATATCAGTATTGATTGTACACCTCGTCAATATGAGTTTTCGCGTCTTAATCTTGAGTACACGGTACTGAGTAAACGCCGCCTTATCCAACTGGTTGACGAGCATCACGTGAGTGGGTGGGATGACCCGCGTATGCCGACTATCGCGGGTTTGCGTCGTCGCGGCTATACACCAGGCTCTATTGTTGAATTTTGTAAGCGTATCGGCGTTACAAAAATGGACAACATAGTTGAAATGTCGATGTTAGAGGCCTGTATTCGTGACGACTTAAATGTTAATGCTCCGCGTGCCATGGCCGTTCTAGACCCAATCAAATTGGTGATTGAAAACTACGAAGAAGGTAAGCAAGAAACCCTTATCGCGCCAAATCATCCAAATGATGAAAGTATGGGTACGCGTAACATCGGTTTTAGTCGTGAAATTTACATTGAGGCGGAAGACTTCCGTGAATCAGCTAATAAGAAGTTTAAGCGCTTAGTGCTGGACAAAGAAGTGCGTCTCCGCAATGCGTATGTGGTAAAAGCCAATCGTGTAGAAAAAGACGCGGACGGTAATGTCACCACAGTTTACTGTACATATGATGCTGAGACTCTAGGAAAGGATCCTGCTGATGGGCGCAAAGTGAAAGGCGTTATTCATTGGGTTGATGCTGCAACTGCACAATCTGCAGAGTTCCGTTTGTACGATCGTTTGTTTAACGTGCCTAACCCAGCAGCTGAAGAGAACTTTACTGATGCAATCAATCCAGATTCGCTTGAAGTCAAACAAGGCTGGGTTGAGAGTGGACTTGCTCAGAATGTACCTTCGGCTGGCGCTTGGCAGTTTGAGCGAACGGGGTATTTTTGCGTAGACAACGACAGCACCGATATGAAGCCTGTGTTCAACCGTACAGTAGGGTTAAGGGACACGTGGGCCAAAGTAGGCGAGTAGCCTGGTAAATAGTAAAAACAAAAAAGCCGCTTTGTAGCGGCTTTTTTTGAGCGTTAATTACTTTGGTTGGCAATCTAGTGATTGGCCATTAACGGTGGCGCTGTCTTTGCCCATTAGATACAAATACAAAGGAATAATGTCTTTTGGTGTTTTCAGTGTATCAGGGTTTTCTGCAGGAAATGCCTGAGCACGCATATGGGTTCGGGTGCCACCTGGGTTTATACAGTTAAAACGTACCGACTTGTTTTGGTATTCATCGGCCAACGTTTGCATGACGCCCTCTGTGGCAAATTTAGAAACAGCATAAGCTCCCCAAAACGCGCGTCCTTTTCTTCCTACGCTTGATGTTGTGAACACAACGGAAGCTGAATCCGCTTTTTCAAGGGCAGGGATGAGCGCTTGCGTCATAAATACCATACCGTTTAAATTTATTTGCATAACATCTTGCCATTCCTGTGCGTCTATATCTTTGAAGGCGCTTAGGTGGCCTAGAATTGAAGCGTTATGCAACACACCGTCTAATCGGCCAAATTGATCAATGATAGTTTGGGACATTTGCTGATAATGGCTTGGTGTAGCACCTTTTATGTCGAGAGGGACAATCGCTCGGTTCTGGGCCTTTATTGGCACATATTTCATCGTACACAGCTTCTAATTTCGACACTGTGCGACCCAGCAATATGCATGTGGCGCCATGAGCTGCATAGGTGAGTGCTGCCTGTCGGCCAATACCGTCACCCGCACCTGTGATCAGTATAATTTTATCCTGAAGTAAATCTTGCGGTGCACTATAATCGTTCATTATTATCCTTCGAATAGACTGAATTAATTAACTATCTTTTACGATTTGTATTACCCGAGATCATACTCAGACTGAGTCACAAGTAAAACATTCAATGAAAATTCTCGTGAAACGTAAAAAAAGTTAACCAAACTGGTTAACAAAACTTTGCAAAGTTGCAACAAAGTCAATAAGATTGAGGAAGATACAACTGGTCTAACATGTTTAAAGCATTTTTCTATGCTCGCAGGAACGACATAGATAGAGTCAAAATACAAAGGCTCAGTTTTAGACAAAGAATAACAAAAATGCTTGTAGGGAGTAGAGATGAGAAAACTCGTATTAAGTTCCAGTGTGGCCCTTGCCCTGGGTCTAGCAGGCTGTGGTGGCTCTGATGAAACCCTTTCTGATATCGAGGCCGAAACAGAAGTCCAAACGCCATTTTCACGTATCGTTTTTGATCCAGCCGCTGGTAACCTAAACGTTCCTAACGACCTTCTTATGCTTCCGGGCGACGACGGTTTCTTCGATTATACGCTTAATATTCCTGTAGCAGATCCAACAGATTTCGGTGACCCTCAAAATGCACTTAACGTGCTTGATGGTTGGTCCACGCAGCATCCATTCGTTATTGACGTAGAGACGCCAGCTGGCACCTCACTTGATGCATCTTCGCTATCAGCAGGTGTGCTGTTATTTGAAGCGACGCTTGGCCTTGACCAAAGCGACCCTGATTGCGCGCAAATAACAACGCCATCGGCAGGTTGTAAATTGGGTGACCAGTTAACCTACGGTGTTGACTACGTATTAAGCTTAGCTGATAGCAACACCATCACCGTAGTACCGCTTAAGCCGCTAAAGCCTAAGCAAAAGGGCACATGTTAGTAATGACGACCGCGCTAAAGGACTCTTCTGGCAAATCAGTACAGGGTTCGACAACGTGGGATTCAGCGCGCCAGGACATTAATACAAACCCACTTTCTAGCGATGCACAGCTATCTCTTCAAGAGCTTGTTAATTCTTTAGTCAACCCGCTTCTTGGTGCGGGCTATGCACGTGAAGATATTACGTACGTTTCAGCTTTTACGACGCAATCGGTACCAAACTCGCTCGACACAATCAAAAAGGTCATGGTGAGTGAATTTGCGATGCGTGCTGCAGCGGGCGACCCAACAGCGGGTCAAGCATTACCTGCCATTGTTGTGCGCGATGTAGATGTCGCACCAACTGCAATGGAAGCACTAGGTCTGGTTAGTGCAGAAGTCGTAGCAGGGGCGGTTGCATTAGGAAAGCAAGGGTTGCCACCAGAGGCGGCACCGCTTGTTCCACTTATTGATGCAACAGATTTTAGTGCACTTCAAACATGTGCTGGCCTTACGGGTACGGTGACTGGCCAGCTAGCGGGTCAATGGGGTGCGTTAAACGATTTTGCTGTGGCCGTTTCTACGGGAATTTTGGCTCAAGCGGGTCCATTCTGCGCAGCGCAGCGTTTTGAAGGTAATATTTCGCTACCTTATTTCTCAGGTGTGCCTAGTGCAGAAAATCCGTTAGCACCGGTAAACACGTTTTGGCAAGCAGCTTGTGATAGCGGCATTGTCTTAGCTGGTGCGCCTCAAGAAGCACTTGCGGCTGCGACACCAGGGCCTAATGCACAATTGTGCTCAGGCTTGGGTTTAGCTGATGTTCGCGTAAATGGCGAGATGCTAGATAGTGCAAGAAACATTACTAAGTTTAACCCATTTCCTCAGCCTACTGGTGGCAACATGGGTAATGAGACACTTGATGTTCAGGTCACTGTACCTAATCCGGCGGTAGCGGGAGCGCTTGGTTTCCCTATTACGATGCCTGAAGCTGGATGGCCTGTGGTAATTCTTGCTCATGGTATTACAAGCCAAAAAGAAGATATGCTGGCTATTACGGGAACGCTTTCGTTAGCAGGTATTGCTTCTGTTGCTATTGACCAACCCATTCACGGTAGTCGTGGTTTCGATTTAAACGGTGACGGTGTTGATGAGTTAAACGCGACAACAGTAAGCGCAACGCATTACATGAATTTAGCGAGCTTACCAACAGCACGTGACAACTTACGTCAAAGTGTTTCAGATTTACTTGGTTTGCGTTTAGGATTAAATGCTGTTGTTGATACTACAGCAGGTCAGTCAGTGAAGTTTGACACAAGCCGTGTTTCTATTATGGGTGTGTCACTTGGTGCTATCACAGGCGGTAACTTTGCTTCTGTTGCCAACACGTCGATGGGTGGCGATCTTGCCGCACTAGACGGCATGTTTGCAATAAAACAAGCTTCACTAGAGTCTCCTGGAGGCGGTGTAGCACAATTCTTACTTGAGTCACCAGCATTTGGTCCGCTGATTAAAGGGCTACTGCTGTCTCAAGCATCAGAGGATTTTGTGGGACTGCTTAATCAGCTTTATGGTACAACAGACGTCAGCGAAGCAGAGCTTGCAGCTGCGGTAGCAACATTCGAAGCTAATTTAACTGCTGAGCAAGCAGCAGCAGTTAACGCTGTATTCGCAGAGTTTGCGTTTGCAGCGCAAACGGTAATGGATGCTGGTGACCCAACTAATTACGCAACAACATTAGGCGAAAACACACCTGTGCATATGTTGACGGTTGTGGGTGATGGTAGTGAAGAGAATCTTCCTGACCAAGTAATTCCGGTAAGCACAGCGCTACCGCTCGCTGGCCAACTGCCGCTTGCTCAGACTATTGGTCTTGAACAAGTAACCACAACACAAGGTCCAGGCGCAGATCCTATCAGCGGATTGGTATTGTTTAATAGTGGTGCGCACGCATCAAGTTTAAGCCCAGCGGCAAGTGCTGCGGTTACCACTGAGATGCAGCGTCAAGTTGCAGGCTACTTGGCCTCTGACGCGTTGGTTCTTCCAATTTCGGACGAATCAGTAGTTGCTAACTAAGCAATAGTTAAAAAACACTAATATAAGCTTAGCTTTTAAGCTTAGCTTTTTTGTTTTTAAAATTAGAATGTTGTTTGAATATCTAGGGGTGTTAATGTAATGTAAATTGGTCGGATCTGATTGTGCCTAAACGATGTGTTTTGTCTCATGGTAAGCAGTATTCACAAGTAGGGACGGCTGATAATTATTCATCTTTTAGGGATTGTTTTTGATGAGAAAAAATAGAATTTTTACACCGATTCCCACGGTTGTAGCACTTTCAGTAACGACACTTCTTACCGCATGTGGTGGTAACGATAATGACTTTAGTAACGTCACACCTGTTGAGCCGCCACCCCCGACGGTAGTGACACCACCGCCTGCGCCAATTCCTGCTTTTGATACTGATGGCGAACTCACTGCTGATATCAAATGGACGACGTATGGCGTACCTCATGTTACAGGTGATAATTTAGAAAGTATGGCTTATGGCGTTGGTTTTGCCTTTGCTCGAGACAACATGTGTGTGTTGGCAGATCAGATAGTAAAATACAATTCAGAGAGAGCGAAATACTTCGGTCCAGATCTTGTTCCGGGAAGCGGTGATTCAGCACATGTCATTAATGATTTTGGATATTTGACGCTAGGTATTAGAGAAATCGCAGAATCTAACCTTGCTAGTATGTCTGTGAATTCGCGGGCAATGTTCCAAGGCTATACAGCAGGATACAACCGTTATCTTAACGAAACACCTGTTGCAGAGCAGGACCCAACGTGCGCTGGACAGCCTTGGGTGACAGAAATAGACAGCGTAGACTTGTTAACATATTCGCTTGGTGTAGCCCTGTTACCAGGGGCCTCAAACTTTTTAGCCCCAATGTTTCTAGCTGCACCTGAAGGAGAAAGTTACTTGCCCACGGTGGCAGAGTCAGTACCAGATTCAGTAGCAGCTTCGTTAAAGTTTACGCCTGATGTAACCTTGCCTGAACGAAACCCGCAGGAAATGGGGTCTAACGGTTGGGGCTTAGGAAGCGATAAGACTACAAACGGCAAGGGTATGGTCTTAGGAAATCCTCATTTTCCCCATACTGGAAACCTGAGATTTTGGAATTTTCACGCTAAAGTTCCAGGCTTTATGAATGTAACAGGAAGTTCGCTAGTGGGCTTACCCGGTGCGGTAAACATAGGGTTTAACGAAAACGTCGCTTGGACGCATACGTTTTCAACCGCTGAACACTTTGTTGTCTATCAACTCACCCTTGACGAGCGCGATGAATCGGGTCTAACACATCTTGTTGATGGAAATCGTAGAACAATGTTTGAAAAGCCGCTTCAAATTGATGTGGCGGTTGCACCAGGCCAAACGATAAAGCTTAATAAAACGGCCTATTACACCAACTATGGTCCAATGATTGAAGTGCCTGGCAATTTCGGTTGGGACGGAACAAACGCTTTTGCCATAAAAGATGCAAACTTGCCGAATTTAGATATTGTCGACCACTGGCTAGCGATGAATATGGCAGGCTCAATGGATGAATTTAAGCAAGCCTTTAAAGACTATGATGGTGTTATTTTCAATAACACTATGGCTGCTTCAGCCGACGGTGAGGTGTTCTACATTGATGACTCTACCGTGCCGAACTTGACAGAGACAGCGATAGAGCAGTTAACTACTAACCCTTTGCTTATTCAAACTAAGGCCACAGCCGGTTTCACTGTGCTGCCCGGCAACATTTCGCAATTTGATTTTGATGGTCCCGTACCTTACGAGGAGGCGCCAAAATACGAAGGAACGGATTCTGTTCAAAATTCTAATGACAGCTACTGGCTAACTAACCTGTCTTCTCCAATTAGAGTTGATAATCCACTCTACGGTAATGTCGATTATCAACAGACCTTGCGTTCTCGAATGGGGCAAAAGTTCATCGAAACGGAAGCGGGGAGTGATGGAACGTTCAGCGCAGAGGAAGTTGAAACATTATTGCTGAACAACCGAAGCTATCTTGCAGAAGATGTTCTAGATGATTTGTTACAAACTTGCACGGCTCAGGGAGATACGCCTGTTTCTGTAGGCGGCGTTGACGTATCAGTTGCTGCAGCGTGCGACGCGCTATCTGACTGGGACGGCACAATGAATATCGCAAGCACGGGTGCACATGTGTTTAGAGAGTTTGCATTTCAGTTTGCACGAAACCCACAATGGGAAGTTCCGTTTTCACTGGAATCACCGGTAACAACGCCGTCAGGTCTAATGCAAAATGATACTACCCTTGAGCAACTGGCGCGCGCAGTTCAAATCATTGAGCAAACGGGAATTGCATTTGACGCAGCGTTTGGTGATGTTCAATTTGTGGAGCGTAGCATGCCAGATGGCACGCCATCTGGAGAGAAGTTACCTTGGGGTGGTGCTCACAACGTTGAGGGTGGTTTCAATGTCTTTGATACTATTAGAAGCCGCGACGAGACCTTACTGCCACGTCACCTTTATTCACCTGTAGACAGTAGCACAATACTCAGCGCTGAAGGCCAAGGGTATCATATTAACTATGGTACAAGCTGGGCAATGGTGATTAACTTTACTGATCAAGGCCCAGAGGGAAGGGGGATACTAACCTATTCACAATCTCGCAAGTTTGACAGTGAGCATTTCTTAGATCAAACCCGCTTGTACTCTGAGCAGCCAACACTGCGAGAGATTTTCTTCACAGAGCAAGAAATCACTGACAATACGATAGAGCAAGTAACCCTATCGTCACAGCAGTAACAGGCTGGTATCATAGCGTGAATAAATTAGTGGCCAAGCAGATAAGAAAATCTGCTTGGTCATATTTACGCAAGTGGCTCATTATTTAATAGCCCGTATTTTCTAGGAGTGAAGTTTGGAGTTTTTGTACGAATACGGTTTGTTCGTGGCTAAAGCGGTAACCATAGTTTTAGCATTTATAGTAATTGTTTCGACAATTGTTGGCGTTGCGAGTAAGCAGAAGCCTGGCAAAGGGCATCTTGAAATAACCTCAATTTCAGACCAGCTGAAAGATGTTACGCAATATGCTAAAGAAGTGCTGTTAAGTAAGGATGCACTTAAAAAGTTAGCGAAAGCACAAAAGAAAGAAGAAAAAGCAAAATCAAAAGAAAAGCAAGAAGACGAGAACCGCTCTCGATTGTTTGTTATTGACTTCAAAGGCTCTATGGATGCTTATGAAGTAGAGCATTTACGTGAAGAAATAACGGCAATTTTATGTGTGGCTGAGAAAGATGATGAAGTTCTCGTGCGTTTAGAAAGCGGTGGCGGTGTAGTGCATGGCTATGGATTAGCCGCGTCACAGCTACAGCGTATAAAAGATAAAGGCTTAAGTCTTACGATTGCCGTTGATAAAGTTGCGGCAAGTGGGGGATATATGATGGCCTGCGTGGCCGATAAGCTGATTGCTTCACAGTTTGCATACATAGGCAGTATCGGTGTTCTCGCACAGCTGCCTAATTTCAATAAGTTATTAAAAAAGAACGATATTGAATTTGAACAACATACCGCGGGTGAATTTAAACGCACACTTACGGTGTTTGGTGAGAATAATGATGAAGGCCGAGCAAAGTTCAAAGAGGAAATCGAAGAAATTCATGTGCTCTTTAAAGACTTTGTACACAGTCAACGCCCAGCGATGGATATAGACAAGGTTGCGACTGGTGAATATTGGCCAGGGGTTAAAGCGAAGTCTTTGGGTCTAATTGATGATTTATCAACATCTGACGACTACATATTGTCTCATCACCCTGCACGAGAGATATTCAGTGTTAAATACTCTGTGAAGAAAAATGTTGCCGAAAAACTGGGTATGTCTGCTGCCAATGTAGTAGAGAAAGCCTTTATGAAGTCATGGAGCAAAGCGCGACACTGGTTTTAATCAAAGACGTGCAGAATCTTTCTGCACGTCTTTATAAATCTCAACATCGATAATAAGAAGAATATGGCAAGGCATACCAAGACTGACATTCTAGATGCGGCTGAGTTTCTATTTTCGCACCAAGGTTTTACACAAACTTCAATGCGCGAAATTACTGCTAGGGCGGACGTGAATTTAGCCTCAATTAATTACCATTTTGGCAGTAAGAAAAACCTCATTCAGGCAGTATTTAAGCGTTATTTCGATCGCCTTATGCCCAATGTTCAAAATTGTCTTGAGGTTACGACACTTGGCCAAGGCGCTGCTGGCATCGAGAAGCTGCTTTACACACTTATTCCCCCCATGTTGTCGCTGAATACCTTATCCGATAATGGCACGGCGACGTTCGTTAAGCTTTTGGGACGAGGCTACAACGAAACTCAAGGTCATTTAAGACGGTTTATTATGAATGACTACGGAGACTGTATTCGCGCATTAGTGAGCGCTATTAGACAGTGCTTACCGAAGTTGTCAGAAGAAGAGCTGTTTTGGCGCATGCACTTTGCTATGGGAAGCTTCGTTTTCTCGATGGCATCAAGTCAAGCGCTTACGGAAATAGCGGAGTCTGATTTTCATAAGCATGTTGATATTGAAGAAGTCATGCGACATCTTGTGCCGTTTGTTGCACAAGGTTTTGCAGGATCGGATGTGAGTAACAGTTCGGTATAACAAAAAGGCACACGTAACGTGTGCTTTTTTTGATAAAGCAGTGCCTGCCAGAATTATCTCGGCAATGTTGCTCCAGGCGCCTTATTTTTAAGTTGCTCTGCGTAGTACGCTTTTACAGAAAATTCTGACTTTTTAGCCGTTTTCGTTGCCTTTGCGGTTTTAGTTTTAGCTGTTGGCGCTTTGTCGGCGGCTTTTTTTAATGGTTTAGCGTCGCCTTTAATTGCTTCCGTCATTTCCTGTAATTGTGCCAGACGAACATTTTTGCCACCATCAACACTATACCAACCACTTTTTGCTTCAATGGCTGGCGCCTTACCGTTTGCTTGTGTATAGGCCTGAGTGAAATCAGCGATAACTTGGTCTTTGTCTAGGTTTGCCATGCTTATTTTGCTCTTTTTTTAAAATTAATTGACGAACGTTTGACGTGGTACAACAGAGTACGCTAAAGCGTAAACCTTGATTACGCGTTGAACCCTACTTGATAAGCTAGGTAGACAGAATTTCAAAAAGACTGCTACACACGTGTCATTAAATACAAGGTATAATGGTCAACGTTCGCGTGTTTTTATAACGTTTTTTGACCAGTTTGTCTAACTTTCGACCGGAGGATTTGTGTCCGCTACTAATTTAGAATTAAAAACATATCTTGATGGATTACTACGAGTGGGCGAGATTAATGATTATTGCCCTAATGGCATGCAGGTAGAAGGTGGCGAACATATCAACAAAATTGTAACGGGTGTTACTGCATCTCAAGCATTGCTCGATAGCGCTATAGAAGCTAATGCAGATGCAATCATTGTACATCACGGCTATTTTTGGAAGGGTGAAGCTCAAGCTGTAGTAGGCATGAAAAAACAACGACTAACTACACTATTGACGAATAACGTTAACTTGTTTGCTTATCATCTTCCGCTAGATGTTCACCCCGAGTTCGGAAATAATCGCCAACTAGGAAATTTATTGGGGATCGAAGATATTTCAGCAGTTCATTCAGTTAAACCTGTTGGTGTTGTTATGCATGGTAAAATGTCTAGTAGCATGCTTCCCAATGTGCTAAACGCCAAGTTGACGACACTGCTAGGTAGACCCGTACTAACCGAAGGGCCGTTAGATAAACCCATCAAAACCGTTGCTTGGTGCACAGGTGGTGGCCAAAGCTTTATAGAGCAGGCTGCTGAGCTAGGTGTCGATGCATTCATTACAGGTGAAGTTTCTGAGCAAACGGTTCATACCGCTAGAGAAATGGGGATCGTTTTCTTTGCAGCAGGCCACCACGCCACCGAACGCTACGGCATAAAGTCTTTGGGTGAACACCTTGCTGAACAATTTGAAATTACCGTCGACTTTATCGACATAGACAATCCCGCATAAGCTTAATATTTCAATGAATAACGATCGTATTTTTGATGGTATTGCTGAAACCTTTTCAAAAAATATCTATGGCACAACAAAAGGTCGCATTCGTCATACGTTATTATGTGATGCCTTAGCGCCATATATAGAAACACCAATGCATGTTATCGAGATAGGAGGGGGCACTGGCGTAATGAGCGCCCATCTGGCTTCTCTTGGTCATAGCGTGGTGTTAACTGATGCATCAAAAGACGTACTTCTGCAGGCCAAAACCAATGTTGAGGCTTTTGAAAACGTCATACTGCGGCAACAGTATCTGCAAGAAATCTCAGACTTGAAAGAGTATGACTTAGTCGTGTGCCATGCGGTTCTAGAGTGGTTAGACTCACCCTTTGATGCAATCGCATTTCTTTATCAGGGAATGCAAAAAGGCGCAAAATTAAGCCTGAGTTTTTTTAACCAAGACGCCAACTTGTTTGCCAACGCTATTTATGGAAACTTTGAGTACATTGCGAAGGGAATGAAAGCAAAGAAACAAGTCCGTTTAAACCCTAAACAGCCGCTGAGTGCAAGCAAAGTTGAGGCTTTTTGTAAGTCACTTGGCTTTAACGTGCGTGACAAAGCCGGGATACGCTGTTTTCATGATTATATGCGAGACATAAGCCACCAGAGCAGCAAATATGACGAACTTTTAAGTTTGGAACGTCAATACTGCAGGCAAGAGCCCTATATGTGGCTGGGGAAATATTTCCATCTTTTACTTGAAAAGTAGCGCCAGGTTTCAAGGATATTTCGCACATAATCCTACGTCATGGGTTTACTAGATTCTCGTTTCGAAGAATATTACTTACCGTAACTTGGGCTATTTCATTAAGCGCTTCTTCAGTGAAGAAGCCTTGATGGCCAGTGATAAGCACATTTGGGAATGTGGTAAGGCGCAGAAAGATATCGTCTTGTATAATTTCTTCAGAACGATCAGAAAAAAATAATTCGGACTCTCTTTCGTACACATCTAGGCCCAAGTAACCAATTTTCTTTGATTTTAGCCCTTTGATAATCGCATTGTTGTCAATAAGGCCACCCCTCGACGTGTTTATCAGCATGACGCCATCAGGCATTTTATCTAGAGATTCTTGATTGATAAGGTGGTAACTGGAATCGTTTAGTGGGCAATGAAGAGAGACAATGTCGCTTTTATTCAGTAGCGTAGATAACTCTACATACGTTGCGCCCCATGCATTCACATCGTCATCTTGAGTCGGGTCAAAGCACAGCACATTACAGCCAAACCCTAACAGAATTCTTACTACTGCTTTTCCAATCTTGCCAGTACCAACAACACCCACCGTTTTTTTATGTAAGGTAAATCCCATTAGTCCATTTAAGGCAAAATTGCCTTCGCGTACTCGGTTGTATGCTTTATGGGTCTTACGATTTAACGTTAAAATCAACGCAAGTGTGTGCTCAGCTACGGTTTCTGGACTGTAAGCAGGTACTCGACTCACGCTTATTTGACATTGCTTAGCAGCATTAATGTCTACGTTATTAAAGCCTGCACACCGCAATGCTATATGCGTCACGCCACAATTCTCAAGTGTTTTAATCGTCGCCGCGTTAACATCATCGTTAACAAAGACAACAACGGCGTCGATGTTATCACACAGGTGCGCAGTATCTTCATTCAACGCATGATCGAAATAGGTGACAGAAAACATAGCGTTTTGGTCACCTAGGGCATCAAACGTCTCACAAAAGACCTTTCTTTCGTATTCTCTGGTACTGAAGAAGGCAATACGGATACAGCGCTCATTGTCTTGTTCACTTAACATATCGGTGTTTCCTTTGCGAAGTTAATTGCATCTAACGCTATGTTTTGTTGCAACTGATAGTTGAGGACCTTCGTGCTTCGTCCATGGTCTGAACTTACATGTATGAACGAATTGACCACCAAAAGCGACGGTACATTTTAGAGTAGTGCGATAATATCTTTTTCAATATCGCCAGGCTTTGCTGTTGGTGCATAACGTTTTACGACGTTTCCACTTGTATCAACTAGAAATTTCGTGAAGTTCCATTTGATTCGCTTGCTGCCAAGTAAGCCCGGTGCTTTATTCTTTAATTCGTCATAAAGTGGTAGTGTGTTAGGACCATTTACATCTATTTTTGTTGATAAAGGGAAGGTCACGCCAAAATTCATTGCACAGAATTGGGCAATATCGTCATCATTGCCTGGCTCTTGATGGCCAAACTGATCACACGGAAAGCCTATTATCGCCAACCCTTTATCTTTGTAACTCTTATAAAGCGCCTCTAGTCCATCATACTGCGGAGTAAAACCACATTTACTGGCTGTGTTTACGATTAATAGTACGTTGCCTTTATATTGTTCTAGAGTGATTTCTTCACCAGTATTTAGCGTAATAGCATGCTCGTATATGCTCACGTTAGTTTCCTTTGTATTCATTTTATTCACGTATAACGGCGTGTGCGATTAACGTTATTATTAATAACACCTACGCCAATATACATTAGATTTATTATTACAGGCTATGTAGAGTTTTTAGCGCGCGGTTTATGTTACATTCCAACCATGTGGGTGTCATATCACCATGCTGTATTACCAATACAAGAGTATATTTTCAATGACGGATTTAAAAGTAAGTTTTCTCGGGTTGGGTGTAATGGGATACCCAATGGCAGGGCATCTCGCTAACGCAGGTATGCAAGTTACGGTTTACAACAGAACTGCTGAAAAAGCGAACAAATGGCTAGCGCAATATAAAGGCAACGCAGTAAGTTCACCTGAAGAGGCTAGTGCTAACGCTGACATCGTGCTTATGTGCGTTGGTGATGACAACGATGTACGCGAGATTGCAACGCGCGCGTTAAGCAAAATGAAAGCAGGGGCTATTTTAGTCGACCACACAACGGCATCTGCTGATATTGCTCGCGAGTTAGAGCAACTGTGCAAAGCCAAACAAGTCAGCTTTTTGGATGCGCCTGTATCAGGTGGACAAGCTGGCGCTGAAAACGGGCAACTGACTATTATGGTTGGTGGTGAAGAAAAAATTTTTGAGCGAGCGCAGCCGGTACTAGACATCTATGCACGACACAGCCAATTACTTGGAAAGTGCGGCAGTGGCCAATTGGCCAAGATGATGAACCAGATTTGCATAGCAGGGGTGGTACAGGGGCTAGCAGAAGCCCTGCACTTTGGCCAAAAAGCAGGGCTGGACTGTAATGCGGTTGTTGACGTAATCAGTAAAGGGGCGGCGCAATCGTGGCAAATGGAAAATCGAGCGAGCACAATGTTAGATAACAGTTTCGATTTTGGGTTTGCTGTTGATTGGATGCGAAAAGACTTAAACATTGCTCTGAACGAGGCACGAAAAAATGGCTCTACATTAGCGCTAACCGCTCTTGTCGATCAGTACTATGCTGACGTACAGAAATTAGGTGGCGGTCGCTGGGATACATCAAGTTTGCTTACAAGATTAAAATAAGCATTGGCGCACACTTAGCTGTGCGCTTGAACTTGTTCTGAAAGTTGGTCTAGGCGCGCTTTATTCGGCGGCGTTAATGACTCACTTCTCAATACATCAAATAGTTGGTTAACATCGTACTTTCTGTACACGCCAGTATCGGATTCAATCATGCTCTGCAGCAAGTTGAGTCCGAACGCGGCAGTTTCGGGTGAAAGATGGAACGCATCGTAAAAATGCTTCATTGCCGCACTGTAGTGACCGTCTACAAATAGCTGTGTGCTTAGGTGTCATTTATCGCTATAGCTTGCTCTTGATTTAAACCCAGGGTTTTTCCGCCTGTAAAAATAAGAGACTCATTGGTTACTTGTTCAGAGATTGTTTGAAGCTCCGCATTTTTTTCTTTTGCCATTAAAAGAAGTTCACCTGCTTTTCGCTCATCCCCCAGTCCATGGTGAACTTTGGCCGCTATAACTAACGTCGAAGGTTCGGTACGGTGGTAGTTATCTATGTATTCAGGCTCGAGAAAATGCGTAGCTTTGTCTAGGTCATTATCTAAAACTGCGGAATAGGCAAGCAGGTAGTCACGCTTCTGAAGCACTTGGTGATCACCTTGGCTTCGTCCCGCAATGCCAACGAGCTTTCTGGCTTGAGCTAGGCTTTCAGTTCGATTGGTTTCCGGTGATGCCTCTGCAAGCATGAGATAAAACTCAGCCAGTTCGAAAGTGAAATCATTGAATCTGTCCTTGGCACTTCGATGCATGGCACGCTTCTTTTGAAGAAGATCAATGGCATCAATAACTTTATCTTGTTTTTGAAACGTCAGGCTCTTTAGCTTAGCCGCAGGCAAGCTTAGTTCACTGAATTTAATTTGGTCTAAGTACTTCTCTGCGTCGTCGAACGCATTTTGTTCGAAAGATAACGACGCTAGCCATTCAAATGCTTTGTCTCTGGCCAAACTTGAATTAACCATCTCACTAAGCTGCGATTGGCAGTGAGGCCAGTGACCAGCTGCATATTGGCATTTTATCTTACCCCATTGCGCCCACAGAACTTTGTCAGAATGCGCAAGTACGTCCTCGTATATATTAAGCGCTCGAAGGGGATCGCCACTTTCAAACAGTAATTTGGCATAGAGTCGCCTAATATCGGCAACTAAACGCGCAGGCACGCCTTCTTTGATTTTAGCTTGAATAATACTGATAGCGCGCCCGACCTCTTTATTGTCTAGCGCATGTAATACGTTTTTAACGTAGTCTCTATAGTGCAGATACTGGTTTATTTGGCGAGATAGTGACGCAATAGTGTAGGGCTTTATCAACAGAACGTCTGGCTGTATATCCATAATTCTGCCAATGGTTTGTGGGATCCCGTCTGATGTGAGAAAAATTATACCAGTACTTGGGCGTATATAACCTGACTCTCTAAGCGATTGAATCCATTCGACACCATTTTTCCCTTGGCCAAGGTGATAATCCATGACTAAAAGTTCAAAATGTTGCTTTTTTAGTGCCCCTTTTAATTCGTAGCCAGATGCAAAGCTACTTACCGCTAGATTAGCAATAGACATAAGGTGCCCACGCAGTGCCGTGCGTGCTGTCGAATTATCTTCAACGATGGCGATCCTAAATTCCACAGATAGTTAACCTTACTTTTTCACTCAAATTAGCTTATCAGGCGAATATAGTCGTTGCACTATAGAATTTGATAACTGAACAAAATAAACGATACGTTTTATGTAACAGTATGAGTATGTGATATTTTTTTGTACTTATAGGCCGTAAAAAACGAGCTTTCTAAGAATTTCGTCACAAATTATTTACGTCGTGACGTGTCTTTTCTTAACAATTTTTGCACTTTACGTTTACGTAAGGGGTAAGTATTCGGTAATGTATTTGTAAATTTTTGTTGAAATACACCATAGGTAAGCTTTATGAACTTTGAGTTAACCGACGACCAACTTGCATTTGAAGAAACAGCAAGGCAATTTGCCCAACAAGAACTGGCGCCCAATGCTGCAATGTGGGATAGAGAACATCACTTTCCAGTTGAAGCCATTAAAAAAGCGGGTGAACTGGGCTTTTGCGGGCTCTACGCGCCTGAAGAAGCGGGCGGATTAGGACTATCACGCCTCGATTCATCAATCATTTTTGAGCAGCTTTCGATGGGGTGTACCACGACGACGGCGATGTTGACTATTCACAACATGGCAACGTGGATGATAGCGACGTGGGGAAGTGAAGCCGTTAAATCCATGTGGTGCGACCAACTTGTTACTGGCGACAAACTTGCGTCTTACTGTCTTACTGAGCCAGGCGCAGGGTCTGATGCTGCATCCCTTAAAACCAAAGCCACCAAAAACGACGCAGGGTATGTGTTAAATGGTGCAAAAGTTTTTATCTCAGGCGCAGGAAGTACCGATGTTCTTGTAGTAATGGCGAGAACTGGCGGTGAAGGTCCAAGCGGTGTTTCCGCTTTTGCAGTACCTGCTGACCTAAAAGGCATTGAATATGGCAAGGCCGAAGAAAAGATGGGCTGGAATGCACAGCCCACACGTATGATTACGTTTGATAATGTTCAGATAGAAGAAAGTTGGCGACTAGGTGACGAAGGCCAAGGTTTCAAAATGGCAATGCAAGGGCTTGACGGCGGCCGAATCAATATTGCAACCTGTTCAGTTGGCACGGCGCAACAAGCGCTCAATACGGCACGAGATTACATGACGGAGCGTGAGCAATTTGGTAAGCCCATTGCTTGGTTTTCAAGCGTTGCAGTTCAAACTTGCCGACATGGCCACTGAATTAGTTGCGGCTCGACAAATGGTTCGAATGGCTGCATGCAAACTGGACAATAACGACGCTGACAAAACCACTTATTGTGCGATGGCGAAAAGATTTGCTACTGATGTGGGCTTTAATGTTTGTAATGACGCCCTACAACTTCATGGTGGTTATGGATATATAAAAGAGTACCCGTTAGAGCGTCATTTCAGAGATGTACGTGTACATCAAATTCTAGAAGGTACTAACGAAATTATGCGCGTTATTATTGGTCGTCGGATACTCGCAGACGAGTGCAGCGTGCTGTAAAAAAGGAGTGACGATGAAGGATATGGCAAATGTAGTCATTGTTGATGAGCTAGCGACGAGCAGCGGTGAGCGCTTAATTGGACGACTTACGCTGAATAAGCCAAAGGCACTTAACGCGCTTGATCTTGAAATGGCAACTATCATGCTGGACGCATTAATGTGTTGGCAAAGCAGAGATGATATCGTTGCCGTAGTAATAGATGCAGAGGGCGATAAAGCCTTCTGTGCGGGTGGCGATATTGTGTCAATGTATAACGCCATGCTAGAAAGCGACAACGGCATTCCTCCTTTTTTAGAGGACTTCTTTAAAACCGAATACACGTTAGACTATACGATCCATAACTACACTAAACCAGTGTTGGTATGGGGTAGTGGTATCGTGATGGGCGGTGGCATGGGCTTGTTATGCGGTGCAAGCCACCGTATTGTCACTGAGACGTCCAAGTTAGCTATGCCAGAAATTACTATTGGTTTGTATCCTGATGTGGGTGGTAGTTACTTTTTACCTCGTTTACCAGGGAAAACGGGCGTTTTCTTAGGCTTAACAGGTGGCCAAATGA
This sequence comes from Alteromonas gracilis, assembly GCF_036870955.2. Taxonomy (GTDB): domain Bacteria; phylum Pseudomonadota; class Gammaproteobacteria; order Enterobacterales; family Alteromonadaceae; genus Alteromonas; species Alteromonas gracilis_A. The sequence continues at coordinate 2,283,517 of NZ_CP145482.2, read as the reverse complement.
ATGCTAGTGACGCATGTTTCGTAGGCCTCGCCGACCACATGGTTTCAAGTACACAAAAAGATGCATTACTGCATGCACTTCAAGATCACGCTTGGGAAAAGACTGCTTCACCGTCAGATGACGTGAGCAAGTTGATCAGTCAACTTGATAAACCTTCTGAAAACATCGTTGGAAACGTCGAGAAAAACCTCTCGTTAATAAATAGCTTGTGTCAAAGCGAAGCAGCGGTGGATGTGGTACATGCCATTTTAAATGCTGACATGCAAGGGGATAAGTGGCTTACTCGCGCTCAGTCGACGTTGGCAAAAGGGTCGCCAATCACAATGCATCTCGTTGTAGAGCAGTGCCGACGTGGCGCCACGCTTTCGCTATCAGAGTGTTTCAAGATGGAGGCTAACTTGTCCTGCCGTTGCGGCGAAAGTGGCGAATTTCAAGAAGGCGTTCGCGCGTTACTGATAGATAAGGACATGAAGCCAAAATGGAAGTATGCGACGGTCAATGACGTACCTAGCGATGTGATAGAACACTTTTTCAGTTCGCCGTGGGCATCGGGCTCACACCCATTGAACGCGTTGTAACGCGATCATTTCATTCTATACGACATTACGTTGGCCCTTGCTGTTGCAAGGGCTTTCTTTTTGATAAACTCATCAAAATATTAGTTAAAGTAAGACGAACCCCTATATGTGGCAATGCCCACTTTGCAAAACAACAATATCTTTGGCATCTAATGCTATCAAATGTGAAAAAAATCATAGCTTTGATAAAGCGAAGTCAGGCTATGTAAATCTTTTACCTGTTCAATTTAAAAAATCTAAAGCGCCTGGTGATGATAAAGCCATGGTAAAAGCGCGCCGTGAATTTCACCAACTTAATGCCTATAAGCCGCTTAAGGACAAATTGGTCGAATTACTTTTGAGCGCACTAAACAACGATGAAAAAAGTAATATACCGCTAAAAGTATACGATGCAGGGTGCGGCGAGGGGAGTTACCTTGATGCCATACTTTCGGGTTTAGAGGATAATGGATTAACATGCAGTGGGGCAGGTAGTGACATATCAAAAATTGCTGTAGAACTTGCGTCCAAGGCATATAAAAAGAGCCAGTTTGTTGTGGCAAGTAGCTATGAGTTGCCATTAGCCGATAATACGCAAGATGTCGTTATGCAAGTGTTTGCGCCAGGAAGTACCGAAGAGTATCGCAGGGTATTGAAAACACAGGGCGTTCTAATCACTGTTGACCCAGCGCAAGAGCATCTTTTTGAAGTAAAAGCGCGTGTTTACGATAATCCGAAAAAACATGAAATGCGCGATGACATCAGAGATGGTTTTGTTCGTTCTGGCAGTGAAAGGCTTTCTTTCGACATTGCACTACCAACACTAGAGCAGCGCTTAGCATTGATAAAAATGACCCCTTTTTATTGGAAGTTACCAGAAGGACGAATTAACGAGATAGTGGCGTCACTTGATGCTGTAAGTGCGGATTTTTACATACAAGTTTGGCGTAAAGTATAATGAATAAGGCACTTTTTCTAGACAGAGACGGCGTTATTAACGTAGACCACGGTTACGTGGGCCGATATGCCGATTTTGAATACATAGACGGTATTTTTGACCTTGTTCGTCACTTTCAAGATAAAGGTTTCATGCCCGTTATCGTGACCAACCAAAGTGGTATTGCCCGGGGCTTATATACCGAAGCGGATTTTTTTACGCTTATGCGCCGCGTGCAAGATGACTTCGCGGAACATGGTACAAATGATATAGCCGTATACCATTGCCCCCATCATATCGAGGGCAAGGTTTCTCAGTATGCAATTGAATGTGACTGCAGAAAACCCAAACCTGGTATGTTTTACCTAGCAGCTAAACAACTTAACATAGATACGCAAGCAAGTATTATGATTGGAGACAGTTGGCGCGATATCGTTGCTGCAGACGCTGCAGGAGTGCGTGAAAGCATTTTCATTAATAATGCGTCGGTCACGCAATCAATGTCATCGTTACTAAGTACTGGCCACAAAGTTAATCAGGTTTCATCGCTAACTGAAGTGATAGCCTAAGACTAATCTCTGAAAATGATGCTTTATAGGTTACGCGTAACTGGGATTTTAATGCTGTTCGGCAAAGAAAACCTGAATAAAAACAATTACCTAACATTGAAAAGAAGAAAGGCGCCATAATGGCGCCTTTTTTATCAGTTTTGTTTGGAAAACCGAGAAAGATGCTTAATCGCCTGGGATAGCAAATCCACATTCAGTGGGTCTTTGCTACGCTTACCTGTTTTAATATCGCTTATTTCGTAACTGCCGTTACTTAAAACATCAGTACGCTTGTTTTCATGGAACACAACAATACGCTCACCTGATGTGCTGACCAACCATGGGCGAGCTGGGGCGAGTAAGTTTTGCCCAGTAGAGTAGAAGGTACTTGGCGCAGTGCACCCCAAAGCATTGAGGATAGTTGGCGCAAGGTCTTCTGTACTCGCCAACTGTGCTTTAAGTGGTAAATTACTGATCAACTTACCTTTACCAAACTCGCTCCCAAAACCAGTTGCTACCATCAAATTATGACCACGTGACATTGCGTCTTTGGCATACTCTGCAATGTCATCGCCTTTTAAAAATGCGATATGTAACCCCTGATGTTGGTTTGACAAAGGTTGTTGATAGCCTGACAACTGTGAAAGGGGCAGGTCACTTTCGCTATGAATAGAGACGGGCATGCCTGATCCCAGCGGGAGCGCTAAGAGCACGGGGCGCTTCTTAGACAGAGCGTTTTGGTAGATTTCGGGTACGCCAAACAGGGTTGTAGTCATCAGTCCTTCGATGCTACTTGCTGTTGAATAATAGTCGTTGATTACCGCCATTCTCTCGTCGGCAAATACTCCTACTTCGCTGTCATCTGTTTGCACGATAACCGTCAAATTTTTGCTGGTTTCGATTGAGCAATAAACCTAGCTCAGCAGGATAAGTGATATTGTGAATATCAGGGTTAAACTGCAGTTGCTTGCGTTCTTCATAAGCAGCCAAGTCTAACAAACCATAGCGTGACATTGTGGTTTTAGCGGTAGCCGGATAAGACAGTGGAAACATATTATCCTGCTTGATAATAGGCTGATAAAGTTTGGCATCAGCCCAAACATGGATAGCATGACTGGTAACAAAACAACTCACGAAAAACGTCGTTACTGGAATGCCTATTTTGTACCGAGTAAAGCGCTCGACGCGTTTCCATATCGCATTTGCAAGCACTAACTGAAAACCAAGCCAGACCACGAAAAGCAGAAAAAGAAACGCCCACTGTTGCCAATTATCTATCGCTATTTGTGCTTGTGCTTCGCTTCTTAGCAAATCAGCAGCATGAAAACTAATATGAAAACCTGTTCGGTTAAATAAAAGGGCATCAAAAGCAAGAAGCGCCAATCCAACTGCTGCAATAACTGAAGCGCTTGCTTTAATAATCCGTTGGTTACTTACCACATAACACAGTGGCAATATAAAGATCACGAACCCAAAAAAGGTCATAAAGCCAATATGGCCAAACCAATTGGCAAGTAAGTACAAGGTGCCAACACCTGTGCCGGGCATCGGCGACGAGAAGACGAAAATTGACGCAATTACGATAGCAATGATGATGTTTGCTAGCGCAAACCAGTGGCCCCAATTAACGAGTTTTGTCACGCGCTGGCGGCGAGGTGACTCGGCAAGTATCATGCGACACCCCTAGTTTGTTTTAACGCTTTTTTCAAAACGTCTGCAAATTGAGAGGCCATTGCCTCGCGACTTTCTGGGCTAACCTGAGTGTTTAAAATATGCGTGATGACGTTACCTAGTACCATCAGTGATAGATCGCGGTTTGCACCACTTTCTTCTAAAGTGAGAATGACTTTATTCATTAGCGCTTCGAATTCGTCATTGGTATAACGGCTTTGTTGGGGCATTGTTACGCCTCTTTTTTATGATTTCTTTGATAAAAAGAATGGTTTTACTCGTAAAATGATTATAATCGTTGTTTGAATGAGTACAATCATTCATTCTAAAATCCCGCAAATCTTTGGATATTTCTGACACTTTTTAAGCAACAGGACACCCGGTAATCTATGAGTGCACTGATTCATCACTTCGTTGTTCATCGTTTAATCGTTAACAAAGAAGAGAAAATAGAGGCTATTCCTCGAGACAACTGTTTAGCAGTTACACCTGAAATTGAACTTTTGGCTCACCAAATTAACCACAGTTTCAATACCAAACCTGGAAAAGGTGTTGGTCATTTCGTTACAGAAGTAACTCGCTCAGCGCAAGTTGAGAATGATGAAGGGGAAACAACAACAAAAGAAACCACGCAGGACGTTTCTGAGTTCGCCCTTGAGCTTAAGCAGTACATGGATATCCAAAAAGCAGCAGGTGATAACGTTGAAGATGCCTTTCACGCATTTTCAGTTAATGCGACAAGGCGCCTAGTTAAAACGCTGGCTGATACGGGAACGCTAGAAACAGGCTTTCTCATATTTTGCCAATATGAATACTTAGCGACGCAGTACTTAATGATCACATTGCTTAACACCCGCTCGCACGTTGAAGTCACGAATTCTCTTGATTTGTCTGCCCGTGAGCATTTGGACTTGGCGAAAATGCAACTAGCGGTGCGCTTTGATCTTACCCAATGGGAAGTTCAACCTGAACAACAGCGCTATGTAAGTTTTATCAAAGGAAGAATGGGACGTAAGGTTTCTGATTTCTTTATGCAGTTTGTCGGCTGCGAAGAGCTTGTTGATGTTAAGCAACAAAATAAGCAGCTTATTTCGACAGTTGATGCTTACCTTGCCAGTGAATCTCTTGACCCTCAGGAGCAGCATCAGCATCGTGAAGAAGTAAAAAGCTACTTTAAGGAAAAAATAGACGCTGGTGAAAGTCTATCGGTTTCTGAATTAGCTAATCGACTTCCTAGTAATGAAGATACATCGGACAACTTTTCAACGTTTACACAATCTTTAGACGTGCCGTTGGAAAAAGAAATACAGCCTGATCCTGCTGCTTTAAAACAATTGGCGAAATTTACAGGGCAGGGTGGCGGTGTGTCACTTAGCTTTGAACGTAAACTTATGGGGGATCGTATTTTTTATGACCCCTCTACAGACACGTTAACTATTCGGGGAATTCCACCCAATTTAAAAGATCAGCTAAATCGCCAATCTTCAATGGACTAATAACTGCGCGCAGTTAATAAAAAACGTATACTAGTAAAAGAATATAAACTCGATACAAGGGTGTTATGCAATTATTTGTTAATGATCTGACAGTGATGGATTTCTCTTACCTATGCCCTAAGCGCGGTATGGTAGGTGAAAGCTGGATTGTCGATGTGGTGTTGGACGGTGAGCTTAACGAAGAGAGCATGGTTCAAGACTTTGGTCACGTCAAAAAGAACCTAAAACGGTTAATAGATGAGTATGTTGACCATAAACTGTTGGTGCCTGCTGAATACAGTGGCGCCGAAGTTATTCATGATGAACAGAATGATCAAGTTGAGGTAAGGTTTACGTGTAGCGACAAGCGAAGCATTATGCTTCACTGCCCAGCTGAAGCCTATGCATTTGTATATTCTGATGTGATTGATATGGATTCTGTTGGTGTTTATCTAAAAGAGGTGCTCGCAACGCACTTGCCAGAGAATGTCGATAATATTACGTTGGGGCTACGTGAAGAGGTGATTAATACGCCTTTCTATCACTACACTCACGGATTAAAGAAACACGACGGAAATTGTCAACGAATCGCACATGGACACCGCTCTCGAATCGATATCCTTTTTGATGGTAAATCGTGTCTTGATAGCCAAGCTTATTGGGCTAAGCGCTGGGAAGATATCTATATTGCTACGCGCGAAGATGAAATTAGCTATGCTGATCGCAAGCTTCAAGGTTCGGTGGAAACACCATCCGACTATTACTGTTTTGCCTACGAGTCTTCTCAAGGATACTTCGAGTTGTTAATACCCAAGTCAGATTGCGAAGTTATTGATACTGATTCAACGGTAGAGTGTTTAGCTCAATATTTATTACAAGAGCAGAAAAAGCTTACACCTGAGGGGATTTGCCAAGTTATTGCCTATGAAGGTGTTGGAAAGGGCGCTACCGTCAAGGGCTAATGCTCTTTTTGTTTAAGGGAAGAAAGGCAATCATGCGTAAATACACAATAAAGAATATCGTTAGGGCGAGCGCTATTACTTTGTTAGTCACGGGGTGCTGTGTAGGTCTTGTCTCACCAGCAATGGCGCAATCTGTTGAGCAAGGCAGTAATGACGCATCGTTGATCCTCAATGGAAAGTTCACTCAAGGTGCGTTGGTCAGAGGCCAAGTGTTAGGTTGGTTCAACGGTTTACCTTAATGACGAAGAAGTCATGACGAACGCGTCTGGAAAGTTTGTTGTAGGGTTTGAGCGTGAAGCTCAACTCTCACACGTTCTGAAAGCCGTGTTGCCCTCAGGCGAAGAACTACGTCGTGAGATAACGCTTGAAAAGCGTAAATATAATATCCAGCGCATAGACGGATTAGAGCAAAAAATGGTAACCCCTCCCGCAGAGGTAACCGCTCGTATCAAGCAGGACAACGTTAACGTTGCAAAAGCGAGAAGTAAAAACTCTGATTTAGATGCGTTATTTACTCGTTTTCAATGGCCTGCAAAAGGGCCAATTTCTGGCGTATACGGTAGCCAGCGTATTTTGAACGGTGTACCCAAATGGCCTCACTTCGGTGTTGACATTGCCGGGCCAAAGGGAACACCAGTGTATGCACCTGTTGATGGAGTGGTTACGCTTGCCGATGACTTGTATTACTCAGGAAACACCCTAATACTTGATCATGGTATGAAAGTGTTTTCTACATTCCTGCATATGGACACTATGACCGTTAACGTGGGCGATATGGTAAAGCAGGGCGAGCAAATTGGCACCATTGGTTCTACTGGTCGTTCAACAGGCCCCCACCTAGATTGGCGCATTAATTTAGGCAAAGTGAGATTAGACCCGCAAACGGTCGTTTCTGGTTCACCTAACGACCTGTAGCCTAATTCCTATCGATTGCTGTCATCGAATAAAAAGCGGTGTCCCTTATTGGGTTCACCGCTTTTTGTTTATGCTAACCACTGTGTAAGCACTGCATCATCTACTACGTCAAAATATGCCATATCGCAACGTGCAGGCAGAATTGGTAGTGTGACATTCAGTAGCCTACCGTCCCTTATCAATGTGAGCGCTATGCTCTCTTTTTTGCAGCAGTCTAAAAGTCGCTGTAGCTTGGCAGGGTTAACAACGTGACCGTCCAGAGCGACAATAAGATCGTTGATAAGCACACCAGCCTGTTGAGCGGCAAGGCCTTCAAATACTTGGACAACGGTCAATCCAAGTGACGCAGCTTTGGTTGTAGCACCTAACTGATGCTTGATAGGTCGGTGGGACGACACGCCGCCTTTATCCTCAGCGTTTACCCTAGGGCGCGTCTTAAGTTCCACGCCCATCATTGAAAGAAGTGAAGACAAATCGACGTCGTCTGTTCCATACACTACGCTATCAAGGTATTGTGAGACATCAATATCAAAATGCGTTTTGCACAAGTATTGAACAACATCGTCTGGCGTGCCAGATTCGTCTTTGCCATACTGTGTCCACAGCAGTTTCATAAGACTATCGAGGTTAAATTTGTTGTCACTCTGCTTTCGTAACAATAAATCAAGGCCAAGAGCAATAATGCCGCCTTTCGTGTAGTAACTTACAATGTTGTTCGTCGCACTGGCGTCTTGTTTGTAGAACTTTGTCCACGCATCGAAACTACTCTGCGCAGCGCTTTGTTTAAACCGACCCGCATTCTGAAGTAGACGACTGATATTTTGTGAAACAATGTTGAGATATTTCTTAGCGTCAATAACACCGCTTCTTGCAAGTGCCACATCGTCGTAAAAACTGGTAAAGCCTTCATATATCCAAAGTTGATTGGTATAGGTTTCTTGGCTCAAATCCGGTTCCACCATGACATCAGGCTTGATTCGCTTTACGTGCCAGGTGTGAAAAAACTCGTGACTGCATAGGCTTAAAAATGTGATGTATCCATCGCTTTTATCTTCAGGGTCTCCAATTAAAGGCAAGTCGTATCTTGGATAGAGCAGTGCAGTAGAGTACTTATGCTCAAGTCCACCAAACCCATTATCCGCTAAAAGCGTCATAAACAAATAATCAGAAATGGGATGTGGTGAAGGAAACAGCGTCAGATGATGTCGACAGATGGGGATGAGGTCGTTTGCTATGCGTTGATAATCAATATCATTGTTGCCCGAGAACAATAGTGTAAATGTCACGCCATCGACTTCGAAGGTATGTGTATCGGCTAACCCGATATAAATAGGATGGTCAATAATATCCCCGTAGCATTCACAAGCATAATGCCAGCTATGAAATACGCGGTAAACCGTATCGTCCAGTGGTGACGTATCGGTACTTTTGGGCATTGACGTATAAGCCTGCCAGGCTGACAGATGAGGGTCATCTGTTGGAACACGCACCTCAAGCGTACAGCCGACATCACGCATTCCTTCGACACTCAGAAATGCGCTAGTACCATTAATAAACGCATATTCGTCGTTTATAAATGCCGAACGAATAGAAAGATCGTTAGCGTACACCGTGTAAGACACACTACATGGGTTACCTGAAGTTTTTACTTTCCAAGATTGTTTGTCTATTTTTTCAATTGGCAGCGTTGAGTTATCACCGTCAGAGACGGCACTTAAGGTAATGATGCTTTTGGCAAAGTCTCTAACCATGTAGCTACCTGGTATCCAACTTGGTAACGTCAATAAAAGCTCGTTTTTATCGTGTTTCGGTATGAAAAGGGAAACTGAAAACTCGTTGGCACGCCAGTTAGATAGCGTTAACGTATATTGCAAAGTCTGAGTACCCATAGAATAACCTTTTGATAACTTTAATAACGCTACTATACAGCCAATGACCCGTCAGAGAAATGAGTTAAAACGTGATGGTATGACATCACAAGTGAGGAAGCTTTTGTCTCTTGCATAAAAACAGGTTACATTGGTCTAAGAACATAAAACCCAGAAAAATAACCATAAATGCCGGAACTGACTCAAAGTAACCTAATTAATTCAGAAGGTTTGGCCTCACTAAGGACCTTAGACCCGGGCGATATTGTCGATTTACAAATCGCCATGCCAGCTGCACCTAAACGCGTGAAAACGGAGTACGTAGGGATGCTGATAGATGAATGCTTAATGTTTCATATTCCCAACTCTGCAAAATGGATTACGACAAGAGATGCACTTACCGTCGGCAATGAGGTGGTCGTGCGTTCAGTGCTTGAGGGCGATACAGGTCAAGTGATTGCGTTTCGAGTAAAAGTACTCAAATTGCTATCAAAGCCCTCAGGAATACTCATTACAAGTTTCCCAAGACGTATTGAGAGCATCGGGTTGCGCAGTGCAAAGCGTGTTCAGCTTGGTATTTCGGTAACGCTAGAGGCTGAAGTCTATCCTGACGATGAAAATGTGTCAGGCATTATTGTCGATATCTCGCCAAAGGGCTGTAAAGTGGCACTACAGGTGAAGCCTAACTGGGAAATAATGATTGACGATTCGTTAGTCCATTTAGTTTATGCATTAGATGGTAAAGACGTTTCGTTACAAGCTAAGGTTAAAAACCACAAGCTAGAAAAAGATATCGTCTACTATGGCTTGGCGTTTGATTGCGATGACAAATTGGTAAGTAGCCTTTTGTCACGTCACACGCTTCTGAGCTAATTAAATACAAATATCAAACTAGCTATCAACATACCCAAACCGATAATACTAAAAGACAGAAAGCGGGGGAGTTTATGAGAAGCATCGAAAGGCTGTTAATGCAATATGGCGAAAGCCATCAAAACAAAACCAACGTTATGATACACGCCATTGCAGTACCAAGTATCTATTTTGTAACGCTTGGCTTGTTGTGGAGTATCCCAGTTCCTGAGTTCATTGCTCAGTTCTCTGTTACGTGGGCGCATATCATTGCTATTCCGGTCTTGTATTACTACTTTTCTTTGTCTGGTCCTATCGGCGCGGCGATGACCTTGTTGACGATTGCATGTTTTGGGGGAGTAAAACTTCTAATATGGTTTGAAATCTCGGTGTGGCAATTCTGCTTATCATTATTTGTGGTTATGTGGGTGCTGCAGTTTATAGGACATAAGATTGAAGGAAAAAAGCCCTCATTCTTTGAAGACTTGCGCTTTCTATTGGTTGGTCCCGCGTGGTGGTGGGTGCATTGGCTAAAGCGTTTAAATATAGGATATTAGGCATTTCTTAATCAAAACAGTATGCTTAACTTCTCTGGTGTTAGATAACCTGCGATAAGACGTACAGCTTGCACGACCAAGTCTCTTTGGACTTGCCGTTGCTTGCGTATAATCGAAGTTATCAGTTTTCTATTTGGTAATAATGTGAGTCGCTTTCAGCGTGTAATCGAAAGTAATGAACGCCTATTTTGGACTTTGCACAGTGCTGGCTGGGCAGGTTTCGCGATCATTTACTACATCGGGTCGTTTCTTCACGACGTGAGGCCAATCTGGGTCTTTATCATTCTGCTAAACGCCTATGCGGGTTGGTTGCTAACCATACCTTTGCGGTACATATATCGTTGGGCGAGAAAGCAGTCGCCGCTAAACATGATCATTATTGTCATCGTGTCGTGTTATCTCATTGCCTTGCTTTGGGCAGTTGTAAAGAACATTAACTATTGGGAAATCTATAAACATGGCTACCGCCCTGACGAATGGTACATGTATTTTACCAATACCATAAACTCGCTCATTATGGTGGGTTGTTGGAGTGGGGTGTATTTCGGCATTAAAAACTTTCAAATGCTGCAAAAAGAAAAACAGAACGCACTGAAAGCAAGCACGATGGCGCATCAAGCACACATAAAAATGTTGCGCTATCAGCTTAATCCACACTTCTTATTTAATACGCTAAATGCTATATCGACACTAATTCTACTTAAAGAGAATGATACCGCAGAAGCCATGGTATCTCGCTTGAGTGACTTTTTGCGTTATTCATTAGACAACGACCCCATTAAACGCGTACCTCTGGGGCAGGAAATTAAGGCACTTAGACTATACTTAGAAATTGAAAAAGTGCGCTTTGACGACCGACTCGAGGTAGTGTGGGATATTGATGAGCAATGTGATTGTGCGCTAGTGCCTAGTATGATTTTGCAGCCCATCATTGAAAACGCGATTAAGCATGCTATTTCCAAGATGGAAAATGGCGGTCGCATTTCTATTACAGCAAGAACTTTTGGTAACGATTTACTTATGGATGTTGCTGACAATGGACCTGGTGCAGATATTAAGGATGGCCAATTAAGCCGAGAAAATGGTGTGGGGCTGGCGAACATAAGAGAACGCTTGCAGTCGCTATATCATCGAAATTTTGCATTTTCTATAGAACATAATCAGCCGTCTGGGGTTCGTGTAAGAATTCGAATTCCCTACGAAGTTAAGGACGTATAGCATGACAAAGCGAGTAATAAAGACCATTGTAGTTGATGATGAACCGTTGGCACGCAGAGGTTTGCGCGCTAGGCTAGAACGTCATGATGATGTACAGGTTCTTGCAGAATGTCAAAATGGTCTGGAAGCGGTAAGTAGTATCTCTCAACATCGCCCAGATCTTGTTTTTCTAGATATCCAAATGCCCGGCTTGAACGGATTTCAAGTAATTCACAAACTCCGCGAGCTTAAACAGCCCATTCCGATGATTGTCTTTGTGACGGCATACGACAGTTACGCTATAAAGGCATTTGATATCCATGCTCTTGATTATCTGTTAAAGCTAAGCAGATGACGAACGCCTGAGTGCGGCATTAGAAAAGGTTAGGGACTATTACACGACGCAACATCAAGATGAACAGTCTCAAAAGTTGGTGAGTCTAGTTGCTGAATTAACTGGTGATGATTGCGAAGAAATCTTAAGAAAGCTAGCCAATGGAGAGCCAGTCGAAACCAATCCTTATCCAGATGTTTTGGCGATTAAAGACGGTTCAGAAGTAACTCGCGTAAATGTACAAGATATTCAATGGATTGACGCTGCTGGCGATTATATGTGCGTGCATGCACTAGATGGTATGCATATTATGAGAAAGACGATGAAAGAGTTGGAGCAAGAGCTCAATCCACAGTTTTTTGTACGGGTTCACCGCTCTGCAATCGCAAATATTCGCTTTGTTAAAAAGTTGGTTAGCCATATCAGCGGCGAGTATCATTTGATTCTGCAAAATGACACTGAACTTAAGGTAAGTCGAAGTCATCGCGACAAAGTAAAAGCAGCAATGAAAATGTAGCCTTCGTTATGAAGGCGGCGTGTATCTGTCATTCATTAACGCTCGCATTGTGCTTATTTGAGCCTCGTTAAGGGGCTTGGTACATTCCCAGGTTTCGTGCAACGGAACGATTACCGGTTTTTGATTCACTTCACCTACCATGATATTGGTATTTTCTGTGCCTACTAAACTGACCGCGAATTCACCTAGCGTGGTTGCCAACAGCCTGTCTTGACTTACCGGTGAACCGCCGCGTTGGACATGTCCCAACGTCACGGGTCTTACATCATCAATTTCTTTACTCTTTAGCGCCTCGCTAAGACCGTTCAGCCCGTTAGGCCATACATTTTCAGCGACGACAATAATAAAGCTAACGGCACCTTTCTGTGCTCTTCGCGCTTTAATCTGCGTAACTATCTTGTTTAATTCGGCTTCTTCAGACGTAAAAAACTCGGGCACAATAACGTAGTCAGCAGCAGCCGAAATTGCAGCATTAAGCGCGAGAAATCCTGCGTGGCGGCCCATAACTTCTACCAAAAATATACGCTCAAAGGCATCAGCAGTGTCTCTAACTTTATCTATAGAACTCATTGCTGTATCTATCGCGGTATAGTATCCAATGGTTGCGTCAGTACCGGCAATATCATTGTCAATGGTGCCTGGGATCCCAATGATTTGGCCATTCCAAAAACGGCTAAGGTGAGAAGCGCCTCTAAATGAGCCATCACCGCCTATTACTATCAAGGTATCAATTTTGGCTTTTTGAAGGTTGTGTGCACCCCTCAATGCACCTTCGTCAGTTTTAAAGCTTTTGCAACGTGCACTATGAAGAAGGGTACCGCCTTGCTGAATGAGGTTATGTGTTGTTTCATAATTTAACGGAATGAAATCTTGTTCAAGCAGTCCGTTGTATCCATGTTTGTATCCCACGAGTTCATGGCCTGCGCATTGGCATTTTATAATAGCAGCGCGAAGGCAGGCATTCATCCCGGGGGCATCCCCGCCAGAGGTTAGTATTGCGACACGTTTTGACACAATTAAATCCTTCTTAAAAAGCAGTTAAAGCTTCTAATCTAACGTAATCCATAGATTGATGAAGGTAAAGCGCAAACTTATGTGCACTTATCCTTCTTTAGGTGTCTATATAGTAATAGGTTTCATAAGACGTAATTTGACTTAAATCACTACATCTATTTTTAAGGAAAGCACTATGCGATTGATTGTTGTTGCACTGTTCATGTCACTGTTGTCAGCATGCAGCTCTAAGTTCGCGTACGATAATTTAGACTGGTGGGTTTATTGGTATCTTGATGACTATATCGAGTTAAACAACAAACAAGAAGATCAGTTCGACGCCTATTTAGATAACTGGCTGAGTTGGCATAAGCGCAGTGAACTGACACGGTACAAAGCGCATCTACTTAAGATTAAGTCACAGGTCATTAACGATGAGATGGATTACAAAACGATATCTGGTCACGTTGATGAAGTACGTGCACACTGGGAGCGGGTCCGAGATGAAATAAGCCCTCAGTTAGCAGTTTTGGCTAAAGAACTCAGTGACGATCAAGTAGTTCAGCTGTTCGCCGCGCTTGAAAAAGACAATAAAGAGGAAGAAGAGGAAAGGGCACAGACGTTAGAAAAAACACAGCAAGAACGCCTAGAAGATAGATTGGAACGCTTGGAAAAAAGCGTATCAGAAAGAATTGGTGATTTGTCAAAAGCGCAAAAAGAAATACTTAAAACGTATGTAGAACAGTATATTTCTACATCAGATGAATGGCTCACGTATCGTAAAAATATTCAAAATGCCGCGAGACGCCTTTTTGTCACACGAAGTACAAATACAAATTTTGCCAATGACCTCACTGAACTCATGCAAAACCCCGATCAATACCGCAGTGACGCATACCTGCAAGCTAGCGCACACAATACTAAAGTAATGGCAACTATGTTTGCCGAAGTGATGACGACATTGTCAGACAAACAAAAAGCCCGTCTTGTTGATGAACTTGATGAGGTGATTAACACTGTCGAAAAGTTTCAGCGCTAGCGCATAGTAACTTATCGGCTACATACGTATTCATGTGCAGATTACTACGTTGCTAAACTAAGTCAGGTTACATTGCTGTAAAAGATTAGTAGAAGGGTTTAACAGTGAAATTATTGGGTTTTGGTTTAGCGTTTTTTCTTTTTTTGTGCAAGCAGAGTTTGCTGAAGTCAGCGTAGGAAGTTTAGAGCGCGTCGAGCAATTTAAATCAGAATTAGTACCAGATAGAACCGTCGAGATTTGGCTGCCAGATGGTTACAGTGCAGATAATGACTACGCTGTAGTATACATGCATGATGGTCAGATGCTTTTCGACGAATCGAAAACCTGGAACGGTCAAGAATGGCACGTGGATGAAACCGCGCAAAAATTGATAGATGAAGGTGCGGTAGCGCCTTTTATCGTGGTGGGTATCTTCAATGGCGATGCACATCGTCACAATGAATACTTTCCACAAAAACCTTTTGAAAATTTACCGAAGACACTTCAAGAAACGCTCTATGAACAGTCAAGAGGCGCTGGGCACGGCTTGTTTGCACGGAGTGTCAATTCAGATAATTATTTAAAGTTCATTGTTCACGAGGTAAGGCCTTATATTGAATCGACGTATTCCGTAGATAGTAAAAGGTCATATTTAATGGGGTCTAGCATGGGTGGCCTTATTTCTTGGTACGGTCTTTTAGAGTACCCAGAAGTATTTGCTTAGGTGCGGCGTGTTTGTCGACACATTGGCCGGGTGACTTTACGGCAAAGAATAATCCCATTCCTGCGTATTTTACGGATTATTTAGCGAAAAACTTAGGAAAATTGTCATCTCAAAAGTTGTATTTCGATTACGGCGACCAAACGCTAGACGCGCTCTATCCGCCGTTACAGGAAAAGGTTGATGTTGTGCTCAGCGAAAAATATGGTGGTGATAATACATTAGTTAAGTTCTTCCCTGGTACTAATCATTCTGAAAATGCTTGGGCAGAACGATTGTCAGTTCCTTTGGTATTTTTACTGGGTGAAAAGTGATAGCGCGAATATAACAAGGCATCGAGAAGCAGTTGGCTAAAACCCAATATATTTAGCCAGCTCCTCCCTTAAGTTAATGTATTTTTCCTGATAGGGTGGCTTTAAGTTCATATCATCGATGAGTTTAAATAACCTTTTACACTCATTTATTATCTTCATCTCAACGGTGTCCTGCGTTTTCGCTATTTGCAAAAGACACTGTAATAAGTTTAGCGAAACACCGGTATTTACAGGCGCATACCCTTGAGCAAGCGCAAATGAGGCTTTCGCACGCTCGTAGTCTTGTTTTTGGTAGTGTGAGATACCTTCCCGATTGAACTGTTGATAGTTGGCCAAATTCTCTTCGGCTTTTTTAGCTTGTTCTGCCAGCATCAATGTACTATTTACATCAAGTTTGCTTTGCCTGTTTTCAAGAATCTTCGCTAATTCTAATGCGTCATCGTATTCACCTAGCTTGTACATAACATTTATGCTGTCAGGGATAAATGCAGTAGGTAACTCTGGGTATTTGTTTTCTAGCGCGCTTTGCGATTCAGATAGGTGTTTTTTTGCATCAATCAATTTGCCATCAATAGCACTTACTCTTGCATTGACTATTTTTCCAAAAATTTCTACGTCAAATTCTCTGTCTACTCGCTGCAAATGGTCGTCAAACTTGCCTCGTTGAAGAGTTAATAGTGCTTCTTGCTGATACTTATTGCGTTGTTTTTTGTCGTCCGAAAACTCAGCCACGTCTAATAATGAGCGAATAATACCGCACCAGTGAAGACTATTTTGATTTACGGTACGTTTTGAAAGATCCCAAATGGCTTGACTAGAGGCAGCGGCTAAAACGAGGTCATTATTTTCTCTAGCGATAGTGCAGGCATTGAAGTGTCGTGTTAGCGAGAATGGTGAAAGTTTAATGGCTTCTTTGATGGCCTCTATGGCGATTTCACCTCGTTTCAGCGCTTGGTTTGCCTGCGCTATAACGTCATGAGCATCAGCATTAAATCGGTTTTTCTTAATAATTCGTTTCGCTACTGAAATGGCTTTTTCATTCTCATTAAGCGCCAAATAGGTTTTGCCGAGTGCAACCTGAGCCCACAACACCGGTTTGCCATTGATGTATTCTTTTAATACGTCTAACGCTTTATCGGGCTGATCTACTTGCCAATACAATTCAATCAGTAGTTGTTCACAGTGACCTTTATAGTGAGAAGGTGACGCCAACAAGCTATTTATGTGTTCGATTGCTGATGAGTATTCACGCTGCTCTATAAGGCGGTAGGCGTCTTTCAAGAACTGTCGCTTTTGCCATGCGCGGACAATGCGAGATTTCAATTGAACCTGAGAGAACGGCTTTATAAGGAAATCGTCTGGTCGTCTGTCGATAGAGCCTAAAACAACAGGTCTTGCACTGTCTGCGCTGATGAGAATAAACACTGCGGTTGGATTTATAAGCTGACGTGTGCGTAACTCTTCGATCAGTTCATAACCATTTTTGTTGTCTGCACCCAAGTGCAGATCACACACAATGATATCAAATTTGTGTTTCTTACTTAGCGATACTGCCTGTTCAGCAGAAGACTTTGTTACCACATCAGAAACACCCATTGAATGCATAAGACCCTTTAGTAGCAGTAAAAAAGGGCGCTGGTCTTCTACAATCAATACTTGTTTATTACTAAATTGCATTTCCAATCCATGAGCTGGCACAGCCTATTGCTTTATGATTATCTATTACGAACAAGAGAGCAATAATAAGCTCAAGAAAAACATTATCTTGCCGAAAACAAGAGTATGAAAATCAAAGCACGTAATGGCAGCAATTAATGTCTTCTGACGCGTCAGCGCTAAACAACTCAAATACTATTGATCCTAGTATTTTTTGGGAAACAAGCGGTGTTCTATCAAAAGCGACATCTGAAGGCGCGTTGTTCTCGTTATACCTTGCCATGCATCAACATGCTATTGCAGAGCCTTTACGTATAAAAAACAATGAAAGTGAAAGTTCCACGAACAGTCTAGACGCTGAATTACTTTCACTCAATCATTATCCCAAGGCGTCACTAGAGGCATCTAACAATGATTGGGATAAAATGGCGACACTTTCTAAATTGATGACAAGCGATCTAGCTACTGCTCGCTTGTATCAAGTGATGAACCCTCAACCCCTAACGCAAACTAATGATGCTTCGCGCTTATCAGATGACGTTGTAAACAACTGTAGTTTGGGAGCACAGAAGCGCATATCAACATCCTATTCTAATGAAATAGAAGAAGATAATACGTTAATGTACGACGTCTTATCCGCAAGCTCATCATTTGACAACCAATTTGCTCTATAGACGTTGTTTGTCTGACAGGGTGCTGCTGCGTGTAAAAACAGTTAACGCACTAGATTTTTCCACTTCATAGATTTAATTAAAGATTTTTGCTATATTGCGCGCCGCATTTTTGCACTGGTCTTACGCTCCAATCAGCAAAGGTTAAAAACTATGTCAAAATTTATTGTATGCGCGATGTACAAATTCGTTGCGCTTGAAAACTTCAAAGAAATGCGCCAGCCATTACTTGAGGCTATGGAAGCCAACGGTATTAAAGGTACGCTTTTACTTGCCCATGAAGGCATCAACGGTACGGTTTCTGGAACTCGCGAAGGTATTGATGCCTTGCTTGCCTACCTAAACAGTGACGAACGCATAAATCCTATTTCTTTCAAAGAATCGTTGCATGAAGAGCAACCGTTTTATCGTACAAAAGTAAAACTTAAAAAAGAAATTGTCACTATGGGTGTTGAGGGTATAGACCCTCGTAAAACCGTTGGTACTTATGTTAAACCAAAAGAATGGAACGCGTTGATTAGCGACCCAGACGTAACCGTGATTGACACACGCAATGGTTACGAAATCGAAATCGGGACTTTCAAAAACGCTGTCGACCCCAAGACGGAAACATTCCGAGAATTTCCTGAGTACGTCGCAAAAGAACTTGATCCCGCTAAAAATAAAAAAGTGGCTATGTTCTGTACTGGCGGTATTCGTTGTGAAAAGTCTACTGCTTATCTAAAAGAGCAAGGTTTTGAAGAGGTTTATCATTTAGAAGGCGGTATTCTTCAATACTTAGAAGATGTGCCAAAAGAAGAATCAATGTGGGAAGGTGATTGCTTTGTCTTTGATAACCGCGTTGCGGTGAACCACGACTTGGAGAAAAGTCATTACGAGCAGTGTTATGCCTGTCGTTTGCCTATAACCGAAGAAGATAAGCAAAGCGATAAATATGAACCGGGTGTAAGCTGCCCACATTGTTTTGGCACGCACACCGATGATCAAATTGCGCGCTTTCGCGAGAGGGAAAAGCAGGTCAATCTTGCCAAAGAACGCAACCAGGAACACGTTGGTACAGAAGCGCGTTTGACTATGGAACAAAAGCGTCAAGAAAAGGCAGAAGCACAGCGTTTACGCGCGCTTCAAGCAAAAGAAAATCAGGCGTAGACAGTAGGATAGAAGGGCGTTACACTCGTATTCATTGTAGTTGATATAAGGAATGCGAGTGAGCACTCAACTTTCAGAATCTAAAATTGAAGAAATCAAAAAAGATTTCAGTTTCTTTGACCGCGACGGAAATGGTCAAATTGATTTACCAGAGTTTATTGAACTTCTTACGGTAATTTCTCCTAAAACCAAAGCTAGTCATGTACAAGAAGGCTTTAAGCTTATCGATAGCAATGACGACGGCTTTATTGACTTTGAAGAGTTTCTTGAATGGTGGCAGGAGTGCTGGTGGGAATACTAACCACACGCCGTTAAGCCAAATAAAAAGCGAGCCTGAGCTCGCTTTTTTTGTTTATGGCCTTTTTAGCCATCATTGTCGCTTTCATTCTCTTCGCTTGGCGACTTTCTAGGCTTACGCTTGATTGGCACCATGCCAACATCTTTACCCACCATAGTATCGACACGCTTTTTGTTCTGTGGCTTAACAGGCCTTGCAACGTGTTTCTTACCATTTTTGTCTGTTTGCTTACGCACTTTTTTCTTAGAACTAGCAAAGCCTTTAAACGTGGCGGGAAGTTCGGGGTGTGCCGCACACTCTAACGCGTATTGTAAATGATTTTTTAGCGACTCAAAGCTTTTCCAATCGCGTGGCCCTATCATTGAGAAGGCTTCGCCTTTTTGACCTGCGCGCCCTGTACGTCCAATACGATGAATATACTCATCAGCATTTTTAGGTAAATCGAAATTAACGACTAAGCCTACTTTTGACAAATCCAAACCGCGCGAGGCGAGGTCGGTCGTGACTAATATACTGTGTTGACCGCGTGTAAAGCTACTCATGATAGCTGCGCGTTGGTTTTGCGGTAAATCGCCCCGAAGGGCAATAGCCTCAAGTTTAGCCTCGTTTAATAAGGCTGCAATGCGGTCAGTATCTTCACGTGTAGCGGTAAATACAATTGCTTGGTTGTATGAACGGCGTTCTAATTCAAACTGCAGTATCTCGTCTTTATTGTCTACGTTATCGGCAAAGTAACAAAGCTGTTCAATATCGCCATGCTGCGCAGTTGAATCACCCACAGCGACGCGCACTGCACCCTTTGTCAGCTGGCCAGTCATGTGTTTTAGTTCGATATTATCGAGGGTAGCTGAGAACAGCATGGTTTGGCGTTTTCTATGGTCTGCATAGTAGTTAATCATTTTAAGCTGTGCAGCGAAACCTAGGTCAAGCATACGGTCTGCTTCATCAAAAATTAACAGCTCTAGACCGTTTAGATAAACGCTTTTGTCTAACAGATGATCGGCAACGCGACCCGCTGTTCCAACAATAATATGCGGATTACGACGCAACGCTTTGACCTGGTCATTGTAGTTTTCACCACCCACAACCAGTGAACACGTTAAGTTCAAGCCAGTACACATAGATTTGGCTTCAATAAATACCTGCTTAGCAAGTTCTCGCGTTGGCGCCAAAATAAGTGCTCTCGGGTCTTGTCGGCTTAATGCTTTTTGTGACATTAAGCGGTTTATAGCTTGTACCAAAAAAGCAAAGGTTTTACCCGATCCCGTTTTAGATGACGCAATAATATCTTTACCTTGGATAGCAGGTAACATAGTGCGTTCTTGAATTTCAGTAAGCGTCGAAATGTTCTTGTTTTCTAGCTTTGAAATGATCTTGTGATGAACAGGTAAATCGGAAACTTGCAAAGGGATGCCTCGTTATAAATCGAATCGGCATATTATCCCTTAATGATAGACATAATGAAAGGAGAGGGCATAAAGATGCCCTCAAAAAGACTTAAAGTGACATTTCTACCACGTTATCTGAGACAATAAGTTTGCCAGCCGTTTTTTCTATGATTTCGTCAACAGTGACGCCGGGAGCGCGCTCCTGAAGTACAAAAGCACCGTCTTCTACGCTCAATACTGCAAGATCGGTAATAATTCGCGTAATACAGTTTACGCCAGTAAGCGGCAAAGTGCATGCTGGTAGTAACTTTGAATTACCATGTTTGTCAGTATGTGTCATGGTGACAATAATGTTTTTTGCGCCAGCTACCAAGTCCATAGCGCCACCCATGCCTTTGACGAGTTTACCAGGAATCATCCATGACGCGATGTTACCAGACACATCAACCTCGAACGCGCCGAGTACAGTAAAATCAACATGACCACCGCGGATCATTGCAAAACTCTCTGCACTGTTAAAAATGGATGCGCCAGTTATCGCTGTGACCGTCTCCTTGCCAGCATTTATCATATCGGCGTCCACCTCATCTTCTCGAGGGTAGCGTCCCATCCCAAGGAGTCCGTTTTCTGACTGAAGCATAACGCTGATATCGTCTGGCACGTAGTTTGCCGCGAGTGTCGGAATGCCAATTCCCAAATTGACATAGTCTCCATCTTTAAATTCTTGCGCCACGCGCATTGCAATTTGATCTCTTGTTAACATTACACGGTCTCCTTGCTTACAATACGACGCTCAATACGCTTTTCAAACGAACCTTTGATTACGCGGTTGACATAGATGCCAGGCGTGTGGATTTCACTTGGTGAAAGTTCGCCAGGTTCGACGATTTCCTCGGCTTCAACAATTGTTATTTTGCCTGCTGTCGCTGCCATCGGGTTGAAGTTTTGTGCTGTATGGCGATACACGCAGTTTCCATAGGTATCCGCTTTCCACGCTTTTACTATGGCAAAGTCGCCTGTGATGGCGTGTTCTAAAATGTAGGGGCGGCCTTCGAATTCTTTTACTTCTTTACCTTCGCCCACTGGCGTACCATAACCCGTAGCCGTATAGAAAGCGGGGATGCTTAAGCACCGCCAGCACGCATTTTTTCAGCAAGTGTACCTTGCGGTGTTAACTCTACTTCAAGTTCACCATTTAATAACTGTTGCTCGAAGAGTGCATTTTCACCCACGTAAGATGACACCATTTTTGATATCTGCTTGTCTTCTAATAGTAATCCTAGACCGAATCCGTCAACGCCACAGTTGTTTGACACTACGGTCAAATCCTTTACACCCATTGCCTTAATCTGTGCAATAAGTCCTTCTGGAATACCGCATAAGCCAAAGCCTCCGGCGATCACTGTCATGCCGTCAATGAGTCCAGCCATTGCCTCTTCATAGCTAGCAACAACTTTATTGAAACCTGCCATTAATCATCTCTCCACTTATTATGTTAATAACAAGTATTAACTTTGTTGCTAGTTATGTAAAATCGAATTAATCTTTCAATTAATAAATAAAATTTATTAAAATATGGACATTTCTTATCGCCAACTCCGTGCATTTGTTGAAGTAGCGACGTCGTCTACGTTCGCCGAAGCGTCGGCAAAATTGCACTTAACACAGCCAGCATTATCAAGTTCTATCAAAAAGATGGAACAGCACTTAGGCGGGCGTTTATTTGAGAGAAATACACGCAACGTCAATTTAACACCCGAAGGCGAGCTTTTGTTACCTAACGCTATAAGGTTAATACGTGACTGGGATAACACCTTCTCTGATACTCAGAACTTGTTTGCTATGGCGAAAGGCCAACTAACGGTTTGTGCTATGCCTTCCTTTGCTGAATCTCAGTTACCGCTACTGTTAAGTGAATTTCACACAAGCGCACCTAATATAAATATTCGCGTAATCGATATAGTCATGGAACAGGTTATCAATGAAGTCACTAGCGGACGCTGCGAGTTGGGGTTTTCCTTTGAGCCTGATAGAAAAGATGGATTAATATTCGAAAGCTTGTTTAGGGATCAGTTTGTTGTCGTAGCAAACGACGTACAGGCTAACGTCATCAATCAAGAACCACATTGGATCAGCTGTATCGCGCAGCCACTTGTTATGATGAATAGAGGCTCCGCAGTTCGTAACTGGACACAAAATAAGCTTGAACAATATGGGGAGCCTAATATTGTTGCTGAAACGGGTCAGTTGTCGACACTCGGAAAATTAATCCAGCACGGATTAGGTATCTCGGTTATGCCGAGCATATGCGCACCACAAATGATTGGCCTTGGTCTTTCGGTTATCAAAATAGAGAAAGACCCACTGATGAAAAATATTGGTTTAATTCGAAATGCGAGAAAAGGCCTATCGGTCTCAGCGCGTTCTCTATGGGAGCTTTCGGTTAAAAAATATAGAAAGTCACAGGAAGTCTGTTAATAACTAGACTTTATTTCACCAGGGTAGACGGCATGAACTGATTAAGTACTATCGTGAGTAGCTTCGTGCAAAGCGCAACACGGTCAACTTACTCATCAAGTAATTTACGCTCTAACCAAATACTTTTGTATTGTTCAATGGCAAACTGTACGTCACCGTTATCAACTTTTCGTGCCATACGGCTATCGAATTCAGACATTAAATACGCGCAGGGCGAGCGTTTGCTAAATCCGTGATGCACCACAGCGTTACTGAGCTCTAAAACAATTTTGAATTCGTCAGTCAAAGCATTGCTGTTAAGGAAAGACTGAGCGGTATGCTTTCCAATAACAAAATAGTCCGTTCTCCCCATCTTCAACATTTCAAAATTTGCCTCTATCCCTTTTATTTGGGCGACGTCTTGAACGGATAAAAATGCATCGATTGTCTTTCCATGGTTGTCACCAGCGTTCACTGAACCTATTAAACCATCAAGTGCATCAAGCGAATCTAACGCGATAGCATCGGCTTCGTTCTTACGATAAACAGCTACAGGGTTGCTGTAAAAAAAGTATTGGTAAAACTGATAAACTCTTCTCTTTCGGCGGTACGCTTTAATGCCGGTATGAGGTCTACTTTTCCCGAGTAGGCGCGTTGCAGCACGCGTTTCCATGGGCCTACATATTCTGTACGCCACGCGATACCCATTTCATCAAGGATCTGACCAGTAATGGCGATTGAGGCACCTACAATTTCGCCATTTTCTTCCCAATGAAAAGGAGCGTAATTGGGATGAGCAGAAACAATGACTTCTTTACAGGCCATAGTTTCACTAGCTGCAACGTCTTTTACATGGCTATCATCAGTATTAACAGAAAGCGTGATCTGATACGAGGTTAAGATTGGAATGTTTAAAGCACTGGCAAATGCCTGACAAGATAAGCAGCTTAAAAGCGCAAAGGAGGCAGCTGCAATATTATCTTTTTGATTAAACATAGCAGAATACTTGCCCCCTAATTAAATCATTGAATAATTACCACTTTTTCTTAGGTGCAAACAATTCATCGAGTTCGTCGCGCTCTTCTTCTTGCTTCTTGGCACGGTCTTTTTCGTTAACGCTTTTCAAATTACTTTGAATTTCATAAAGCCATTCTTTGATAGTAGCAAGGCGCGAGGTTGAGTATTCATCTTGTGGCGTCTGATTCTCAAGGGCGGCTTTTGCTTTTTCAAAATATTGGCGAGCAGAGCCCAGCATATTGGTTTGAAGCGCTGCGCGCCCGCGTTTAACAAGTGTCTCTACGTTCACTTTTAACTGAAGGCGTTCCAAACTTTTGTCTTCTTCGAGAAAGACCTTTGAATCGATTTGGCCCTTGCTATGTTCTGCCCGCAAAATAACCCGAAGCTTTTTCACAGCCTGAATGTATTGAATAATAACTTTGTCGTTGTCTGGTAGTGAAAAATCACTGGCTGCGGGCGTGTTGTCAGATAAAGCAACAGAAGCAGCTTGCTCAGTACTGTTGATACGCTGCTTCAACTCAGCGGTACTCGCCAATTCGTTCATTGTTTTTAATGAGTTGAGTATACGGTTGTGAAGAATGCCCGTAATACGAGAAGAAATAGGCATGTTGACACTTGCTGCAATGACATTCTCTGTTTCATCAACAATAGTGCGTTGTTTGGCGAGCTCGGTGCGTCGTTCCGCTTCTTGTTTTTGTCTGTGCTGTTGCATTGCATTAATGAAAATTGCTGCGATTAGCAAAACAACAATCAGAATAATGATAATCACGTACATGCGGGTAATCCGTCTCTTTTTGTCTTTTTATTATAACGTTCAAAGCAGTATGTGCCTAAAACGTTATTTTGTCTTCATTTATTGTTATCGGTCAATACTACGGTATTTTTACTTCAAATACACTTCCACCGTATGTTCCCCCGTTACTCAACTTAATAGAACCTTTTTCTTCGCCTTGTGAATGTGCTTTAGCTATGAGTTTAGCGAAAAATAATCCTAATCCAGTTCGGCCCTGACTAAGCTCAAAATCGGCTAGATGTTCGTCACTTTTACTGAGCATATCGTCTGGATAACCACGACCATCGTCTTCAACTTTAATCACTAAATGTTGGTTTACAGAAGCTTTTGCAGAGACCTTTATTTTCGACGTGCCATAGCGCATTGCATTAATAATAGCGTCGTTCAGTAGAAGGTAAATTAGCTCTTCGTCAAGATACCAGCTAAGTTCATCCTCTATATCAACATCGATAGAAATGTGTTTCTGTTTTATATACAGCGTATTAGACCCCAAAACATCTTCCACTAAATCTGATAAGAAGCATTCATCAACGGTGATAGGGAGACTCTCGAGTTCCGCTCGGTACAAAGACAAAATTTGGACTAAGTTCGTGTTTAACCGTGAAGCTTCGTAATGCACGTTGGCTACTTGCTCTTGCGCGTCTTCGTTTTCAACGGGTAGGGCATGACTTAATGCTTCAATTGACTGTATGAGGAGAAAAAGTGAATTCTTCATGTCATGAACTGCGGCGGCAAGTACTGAAGAGAAGTCTATTGATGAAGTAACATGTTTGCTGCCCATAATAATGATGTACGTTCCTGATTAACCTTTTTACACTGTAGATGATTTGCACTACATGTGAATTTATCGTGTGCTATTTCGTATGACTGTGTGTTTTTTCAACTTTATTATGCAAGTTTTGTAATATCAACTAGTAATAAAAGGTGGTTTTGGTTATAACGGTAAGAGTATAGTGAAAATCAAGTGCGGTAAATGGTGTAAAATATGAAACTACAGCAACTACGTTATATCGTAGAAGTCCTCAATAATAATCTGAATGTGTCAGCAACTGCTGAGAGTCTTTACACCTCACAGCCCGGTATTAGTAAACAGGTTCGTATGCTTGAAGACGAACTTGGGGTTCAGATTTTTGGGCGTAGCGGCAAACATCTTACCCACGTAACAGACGCTGGAAACGATGTAATCAACATCGCGAGAGAGATCCTTGCTAAAGTTGAAAGCATTAAAGCCGTCGCACGAGAACACACTTTACCTGACCAAGGTAAACTGAATATAGCCACAACTCATACCCAAGCGCGTTACGCGCTACCCGATGTCATTCAAGGGTTTATGACAAAGTACCCAAAAGTCTCTTTGCATATGCATCAAGGCACGCCGTCACAAATTAGTGATCTTGCGGCAAAAGGCGAAGCTGACTTTGCGATTGCTACAGAAGCACTGCATCTATACAACGATTTAGTAATGTTGCCTTGTTACCATTGGAATAGAAGTGTCATCGTCAATAAGGACCACCCACTTTCTAAAAAGGGCACTATTGATATAAGTGATATTGCGAAGTATCCGTTAGTTACCTACGTCTTTGGCTTTACTGGGCGCTCTGAACTTGACCAGGCTTTCGAAAGAGCTGGATTAACGCCTAAGATTGTCTTCACTGCTACCGATGCAGATGTTATTAAAACCTATGTGCGATTAGGTGTTGGAATAGGTGTCATTGCGTCTATGGCAGTAAGTGAAGAACTCGATGACGATTTGGTTAAAATTGATGCCAGTCATTTGTTCGACTACAGCACAACCAAAATTGGCTTTAGAAAAGGGTCATTTTTACGCAGTTACATGTACGACTTCATTGAACGTTTTGCGCCACACTTGACTAAGGATAAAGTTGAGAAGGCCATGATGCTTAAAAACAATGATGAAGTTGAAAAAATGTTTAAGGGTGTGAGCCTGCCTGTGAAATAGGTTCGTAAATCAGCAAACTGGTAGATAACTAAAAAAGGGGCTTTGGCCCCTTTTTTAGTTCGAGATGTATGATAACTGCTTGGTTAGCATTCAATGATGTTGACAGCAAGGCCGCCGCGAGCCGTCTCTTTGTACTTGGTTTTCATGTCATTGCCAGTGTCACGCATTGTCTTAATGACTTTATCGAGTGACACTTTTTGTTCACCGGTACCACGAAGCGCTAGTCGAGAAGCGTTTATCGCCTTTATAGCGCCCATTGCATTTCGCTCGATACATGGGACTTGAACCAGCCCACCGACAGGGTCACAGGTTAAGCCTAAATTATGTTCCATGCCTATTTCAGCTGCATTTTCTACTGACGCTGCAGTACCTCCCATTATCTCAGCAAGGGCACCTGCTGCCATAGAACATGCAACACCAACTTCACCTTGGCATCCCACTTCTGCGCCAGAAATTGAGGCATTTTCCTTGTAAAGTATGCCGATAGCGCCTGCTGTCAAAAGAAAGCGACTGGCGACCTCTTCATCCACTGGGCGTATGAATTTATCGACATATTGTAAGACGGCGGGAATGATTCCAGCTGCACCGTTTGTCGGTGCAGTGACTACTCTTCCGCCAGCGGCATTTTCTTCATTAACGGCCAATGCGAATAAATTGACCCAATCCATGGTCTGCATGGGGTCGTTGGTGTGTTCTGTTTGAAGCCTTCGGTAAAGACCTGGAGCTCGCCTGACTACCTTCAAACCACCAGGTAGAATGCCTTCGCTCTCTATTCCTCGCTGGATGCAGGCTTTCATTACAAGCCAAATGCTGTGAAGCTCTTGTTTAACTTCGTGTTTGGGTCTGAATGTAGACTCATTGCGTAGCATAAGAGAACTGATACTCAGGCCATTAGATTTACACAATGCCAGCAACTCTTCGGCGGTTTTAAATGGAAATGGTACAGAAGCCTGAAGGCTAGCAGCATGTGCTTTTGTCGCGTCAAAGTCTTCGTCTTTGATAATGAAGCCACCGCCGATGCTGTAATAGGTCTGCTGTGCAAGTAGTTCATCTTTACAGTAAACGTAGAAGGTTAGTGCATTAGCATGTTTAGGTAGCGTTTTCCGGCGGTGAAAGATAATCGCATTTTTATTGGGAAAGCGAACCGCTTTCGTACCGTTGAGACTAAGTGTCTCGGTGTTGTGAACCTCTTCTAGCATGGCATCGATGCTATCTACATCCACAGTGTCTGGAAGCTTGCCCAGTAATCCTAGAATGACAGCTTTTCCAGTGCCATGACCGATTCCTGTTTGACCTAAAGAACCAAATAGTTCTACTTTAACACTATCGATTTTCTCAAAAACTGAGGGTTGTTGTGCGAGTTCGCTCGCAAATTCTGCCCCAGCTTTCATTGGGCCTACGGTATGTGAACTTGAGGGGCCAATACCCACACTGAACATATCAAATACACTGATCATAACTGTGTCATCATTAGAACGTTTTAATAGTGCAGATCATGCATCTGCAAAACATTAACTACAATACAGAAATGCTAATAACGTAATTAGTTTTGCTAATAACCTGTAAACAAATATTTATAGGCAATATGTTGCGTTAACGCTATTTGGTAAAAACGAAGCAAATTAAGGGTGAATGTGATGAGAAAGATTTCGTAGCAATGCTGCTGTGGCCCCCCAAATCATTTTGTCTTTCCATGGGATAAAATAAATGGGAAATGCTTGCTTATTTCGATGCGTGGTATGAATAAGATGGTTTTTTCTATCGAGTACATGGGCGAGAGGAACTTCAAATGCACTCTCAACTTCGTTTTTATCGATGATGGGATTAAAGTTAGGGTTAACAAAGCCTACTACAGGCGATATTTCGTAACCGCTTATTGTGCGGTAGCGC
This sequence comes from Alteromonas gracilis, assembly GCF_036870955.2. GTDB lineage: Bacteria > Pseudomonadota > Gammaproteobacteria > Enterobacterales > Alteromonadaceae > Alteromonas > Alteromonas gracilis_A. The sequence goes on along the minus strand of NZ_CP145482.2, from coordinate 2,254,802 downwards.
GGAAGCATACCGATCACGTCTACATTTTCAGGGGGTAATCCTATTTCTTCGTGTGCTTCACGAGTAGCCGCGTCAAACATAGTCGCATCTTGCTCTTCCACACCACCACCGGGAAAGCTAATTTGCCCAGGGTGATGTTTTAAGTGATAAGCACGCTCTGTTAACAACACATTAAGCGTATTTCCGTAATCTACAATGGGGATCAGCACAGCGGCAGGTCTACCAGCTTTACGAAGCGGATAGTCAGGTTCAACACGAGGTACCCTAAAATGGTGGAATTGCGCTATGAAGTCGTTTCTTGTCATGATCGTGCTATCGATTTCGTGTGTTAGGCCTTCCCAAAATGTTCTAGAACGGGAATTATCTTTGATACTTTATCTAGTGTTTCTTGATATTCGTCATCTGCGACCGAGTCTAAAACAATACCACCTCCGGCCCAACAATAAAGGGTTTTATCTTCACCCAATAAGGTACGGATGCAAATGCTGGAATCCATGTCTTCTCTGAAACCCATATAAAAAATACTTCCGCAATAGATATGCCGTCTGTGGGGCTCTAGTTCATCAATCACTTCCATTGCTCTTATTTTTGGGGCACCAGTGATAGAACCGCCTGGAAATGCTGATTTAAGCAGTGTCAAAGGTGAATCTGTATTATTGAGCTCACCGACAACCGTACTCACAAGATGGTGAACCGCCTGATAGCTTTCTAAAGCGAACAAGGCTGGCACATTCACAGAGTGAGGTTTGCAGTGTTTGGAAATATCATTGCGTAACAGGTCAACAATCATTAGATTTTCGGCACGGTCTTTTTCGGCATTCATTAAATGTTCTGCGCTACGTCTGTCCTCATGAATGTCATCAAAGCGAGGACGTGTACCTTTGATAGGTTTCGTTTCTACTATCCCATCTTTTACGCGAAGAAATCGCTCCGGTGATATTGACGCTATGCTTCCCTTTGAAGAATTGAAGTAAGCAGAAAAAGGGGCACAGTTTTGTAGTCTCAATTCCTGATAGGCCTTCCAAAGACTTCCCTCAAAATGGGCAGAAAAACGCTGCGCCATATTTACCTGATAGCAGTCTCCCGCTGTTAGGTAGCGATTAATTTTATCGAGGCTCTGCTTGTATTGCGTCTTTGTTAAATTAGACGAAAAAGAGGAGGTAAGACAAAAGGGTGATGCGTTATTTCTGTTTTTGTTTTCACTGGTAAACGAAGGGAAAGTGCTACCATCGCATGCACAGTAATAAAACTCACCCGTTTGAGTGTCCTCAACTAAAGAGTACAAATATAAGCCCACAGAAAAGTCAGGGCTTGTGTAATCGCTTTGTGCGGTAGATGGTAATGCTTCGTAAAAACGCCCCGTATCATAGCCAGCCATACCCGCAATGCCTACAATGAAAGGTAGATGGCTTACATCGACTTCGCTATTAAGAGAAATCCCCTTTATCTTTTCGTGTAAATACTTTTCGGCCGCTTCAAACGGTGCTTCTTGTATGATGCACGTCGAGCCTTCTGCTGTATTGTGCAACGTAACGTTACCGTTAAGGGCTTCGATAACAAGAGCCGGAGAATAGGCCATAATGTTATAACGACCATCGCTTTGCTTTGACCCAGAGGTATCTAGAAGGAGTGACCATGGCGCGTCTGCAACATTTTCAAAGAGGGCATTAAACAGGTCTGAATGCTTCGTTTCTGGCGAGCATAACGACATTAGCGCATTTGATGTTAATTTGGTAACTGTTACTTGTTGGAGAGCGTGGTGCATAAACTAAGCTTTACTGTACTTCTACTAATATTTAAAGCATGAGGGCGTGCTAATAGAACTAAGTACCCTCAATTTCTGCCCTCGGTTAGTTGAAAGAGAGAGTGTGTTCATAGCACCACGCTATTTTCACAATTGCATAGATGCCTTGTGTTTTACATGGTGCGATGTCGTTAGATGCGCTAGTATACGCTTTTTTAGCTAGCTAAGACCACGAAAGCCAAATAAAAAGAGGATGTCATGACCGTTATTCGTCAACAAGACTTCATTGACAGCATTGAAGATGCCCTACAGTTTATTTCTTACTATCACCCACTTGATTATGTGAAGGCTGTTGAAGAGGCCTACAACAAAGAGCAGAGCCAAGCCGCTAAAGATGCAATGGCGCAAATTCTTATTAATTCAAGAATGTCTGCCGAAGGAAAAAGGCCACTTTGCCAAGACACAGGTATCGTAACTTGTTTTGTTAAAGTTGGTATGGGAGTTACGTGGGACAAGACCGATATGACGGTTCAAGAAATGGTCGATGAGGGAACTCGCCGAGCTTACACTAACCCAGATAACCCATTACGCGCTTCTATTGTAGCAGACCCTGCTGGCGCTCGAACTAATACTAAAGACAATACGCCGTCAGTTGTGCACATCGATATGGTGGCTGGCGAAAAAATTGAAGTGATGATTGCCGCGAAGGGCGGTGGCTCTGAAAACAAATCTAAAATGGTAATGCTTAACCCAAGTGACGATATTGCGGACTGGGTTGTAAAAACATTACCGACAATGGGAGCAGGATGGTGTCCTCCAGGCATGTTGGGCATAGGTATTGGTGGTACTGCAGAAAAAGCTGCTGTATTGGCAAAAGAAAGTCTGATGGATCCTGTCGATATTCAGGAGCTTATTGAACGCGGCCCTCAAACTACCGATGAGAAATTGCGCTTAGAGATTTTTGATCGCGTAAACAAACTTGGCATAGGCGCTCAAGGATTAGGCGGTTTAACAACGGTTGTTGATGTTAAAATTAAATCTGTACCAACACACGCCGCTTCAAAACCTGTTGCAATGATCCCAAATTGCGCGGCAACGCGTCATGCTCATTTCTATCTAGACGGTTCAGGCCCTGCTGAGTTAACACCGCCTAAACTTGAAGATTGGCCTGAAGTTACATGGGAAGTAAGTGAAAATACGCGTCGCGTTAATCTTGATGAAGTGACAAAAGAAGATATTCAAGAGTGGCAAGTAGGCGAAACTGTTCTATTGTCGGGCAAAATGTTGACAGGCCGTGACGCAGCCCACAAACGTATTCAAACCATGATGGAGAATGGCGAAGGTTTACCTGATGGTGTTGATTTAACAAATCGTTTTATATATTACGTGGGCCCGGTAGACGCTGTTGGAGATGAAGTGGTGGGTCCTGCTGGTCCAACAACTGCAACTCGTATGGATAAGTTCACAGACATGATGCTTGAAAAGACTGGCCTTATCGGCATGATTGGTAAAGCTGAGCGTGGTCCTGCAACAGTTGACTCGATTGCAAAGCACAAAGCCGTTTATTTGATGGCAGTGGGTGGAGCAGCATACCTTGTTTCTAAAGCGATCAAAAAATCACGTGTTGTTGCTTTTGAAGACTTGGGAATGGAAGCCATTTACGAATTTGAAGTTGAAGATATGCCAGTTACTGTTGCTGTCGATAGCAGCGGTGCAAATGCCCATAAAAACGGCCCGGCTATCTGGAAAGCAAAGATTGAAGATTTGGACGCATCGCTGTCTAAATAATCAAATCAAAAGCTATTATTACACTTAATTGAAAACAGGTACCTCGCGTACCTGTTTTTATTTTAAAATTTTGTTTATAGTGCTGTATATAATAACAGTACCGAGTGCGCACTATGACATCGAACCTACTTCCTCTTCCGCTTTCTATACTAATTCTCATTTCATTGCTTTTGATTACGTGTGGTGTACTTGCGTGGCGTCATCACATTTTTCGTAGACGCGCTGAAGATGTGCAAATTTCACTCAATACAGCACATTTAGAGAATGACTCGCTTAAGACAAAGCTGCATTTTCTAGAAGAGCAAAATAAACAAATTAAAGAATTAAGCGCGTCTAATAATGAATTAAAGGAGATGCTGAGCAATGAACGCGTATTGCTGGCAAAAACACAGGCACAAAATGACGCTCAACAAAATAGGATAAATGCTTTAATGGAAGCGCATGAGGATAAGCTTGCCACTATGGCAGCCTCCGAGCACAGACTGCAAACCCAATTCGAAAACCTCGCCAATAAAATTTTTGAAGACAAACAACAACGTTATTCACAACAAACTAAAACCAGTATCGAGTCTGTGTTAGCCCCATTTAAGACAGAACTTGAGGGTTTTAAACGCCAAATTTCTGAACAACATATTAGGGAAGGGCAAGAGCGTGCATCTCTAAAAACAGAAATACTTGGTCTAAAAGCCCTCAATCAGAAAATAACTGAGGAGGCAGCAGCATTGACCAATGCCCTCAAGGGTGACAATAAGAAACAAGGAAATTGGGGAGAAGTGGTTTTACAGCGCATTTTAAGTGAATCAGGGTTACGAGAAGGTCATGAATTTGAAACACAAGTTGCAGCGACGTCTGACGAGGGAAGGCGCTTTCAACCCGATGTTGTTGTTCATTTACCCAATAACAAGGATGTTATTATAGATTCAAAAGTGAGTCTTTCAGCCTACGAGCGATATTATAATTGCGATGAGCCACAGGCAAAAGCCAGCTATCTATCGCAACATGTAACATCGATAAAAGGGCATATTAAAGGGTTAGGCGCTAAAGACTATCAATCCTTAAAAGGAATTAAGACCCTTGATTATGTGTTGTTATTTGTTCCGATAGAGGCCGCGTTTCTTTTAGCCGTAGAGGAAGACCCTGAACTTGTGACTATGGCGCTTAACAATAATATTATGCTGGTAAGTCCTACCAACTTATTGGTAGCACTGCGTACGATAAATAACATTTGGCAATACGAGTATCAAAATCAAAACGCACAACATATTGCAGACCAAGCTGCAAAGCTCTATGACAAATTTGTGGGTTTCATTAGTGACATGGAAAAAATAGGTAAATCGCTCGACAATGCTCAGGGGAGTTTTGACCTAGCTATGAATAAATTAACAATGGGCCGTGGAAATATGGTTAAGCAAGTCGAGAAGTTCAGAGAGCTTGGTGTCCAGCCAAACAAACGTTTAAGTGATTCAGTCTCTGCTACCAGTAGTTTAGAAGAAGACTAGCCTGCATATGTGTTGAAAAAGGTATTTAAGATATAAAGCAATAAAAAAGGCCGCTAATGCGGCCTTTTTATTTATTGTATCTAATACAAATTATGCACGTTTAGCACGACGACGTAGGTAAATTGCTGGAGCTAATAGCAGAGCTATCCAACCCATTGAACCACCGCTCTTATCATTTACTTGGATAGTCGCAGTTTCAGTTACCGTATCAATACCGTCTGTGGCTGTTACCGTTACAGTGATGCTAGAAGCCTGTTCATGGCTTGGAGCAGTGTCAGTAATCGACGTAGTTTGAAGGCCGTTTACAGTAATTGTTACATCATCACCGTCTGCATCTGTTGCAGAAGCCGTAACAGTGTAAGACTGTCCTTCATCTACGCTTGAAGGAGCAGAGATAGAAATAACAGGTGCATCTTGCACACCAGCTACTGCCACTGCAACTGTACCTTCACCAATAACGTCACCAAGTACTGGCTCACCCGCGTCATCTGTAGAACCTTCTACACGAACGGTATAGGTGAATGAATCTTCACCGTAGAAGTTAGCATCCGGCGTATAGGTTACTGTGCCATCGTCGTTGACAGTAACAGAACCGTTTGATGCAGGAGCTACTACTTCAACAGTTGACGGGTCAAGCGCTTCTTTATCAATTGTGATAGGCGAGAACGTGCGGAATTCACCAGACAATGAAGACATTGTGAAATCATTGATAATCGTGCTTTCCATCTCATTAGCTAGGATGTTTGCTGTAATCGAAGCATCTTCGTTTACTTGCAACATGTCATCCATTAACGCGCCAGAAGCAACAACTTCACCAGCATAGCTGATTTCTACTTCGTCACCTGCGCTAGTAGTAAGCACATATTCGTCGCCTTCTACCGGAAGCGTCCCTTGTAGACCTGCCGCTGTTAGCGCTGCGAATGTTGTACCCACGCTACCAGATTGGTTCTCAGCACCAACTACTGTAGCGTAAACAGGCGCATCCATAGGGCCGTATACGTAGCTTACATCGCCAGTTTCATAATCGAACCAAAGCTGGAAGTTAAATGACGTACCTGGTTCATCCCAAATCTGCGCATTTTCCCACTCAACAACAAAGTGACCTGTAGTTAGGCTTACCGCATAAAGGCTACCAGCATAGCGCCGCCAGCAAGGTCGAAATCGGTCCAGTATGGAGCAACAACGTTATTTGGCTCGCTTAAGCTAGGTAGAATTTCGGCAAACGGCGTTGTCGTGTTACCCGAACTTGTTCCAAGTGAAACAAAACCGTTAGACGATACTTGCATGGTAGTGTACTCAGTACCAAGGTAAGTAATAGGTCGCGGCAAGTTGATTGGTACAGATGCGTCGTCACATGTGCTTGAACACGTAAGTGGCGTTACACCAATTGAAGACATTGGAACATAGCGAGGCAGACCAAAGCCTTCAAGCAGGTCACCAATTGTTGTTGCTTAAGTGCCATGTTGAATGATGCTGTGTTCAGAGCACCTTCCCAATAGATTTCACGTGTATCAGCGTTGTAGGTTACAGGCTCTTGGTTGCCATTCTTAACCGCTGAAATAGTAGAAGGGTTAATGTTGTATTTGTGGTCAACAGTACCCGTAATACTAATCATGCCAGTAACGTCAGTATTGTTGGCGTACGCTTCAGTAACAACAACTTCACCTTCACTCGCTACACTTGCACTAACATCGCTGTTAAACAAGCTAGGCTCGTCACTGCTAATTGGGTATAGCGCTACAGGAATAAAGTAGTCAGTTGTAGCAGCATCAGTGTCAGACCAGTTGATACCACCAAAAGACCAAGAACCTGTTGATGCAGTAGAAACATCTACTGTAACCATGATCTCAGCAGACGCGCCTGCAGGTAGTGTTGCCATGTCTGGCGTTACCGTTGCAGAGATCTGTGGGTCATTAAACATTGCAGTTGCATCAACTGTCACATCAGAGTCGCTAGTGTTAGTTACTGTGATAGACATTTCACATGATAGGTAACAATCTGCGTCAACCAGGCTCAAGTCGCTATATGTTAATTCAACACTAGTCGCGCGCGGAAGATCAAGACGACCAGCACCCATGTCGAAATTATCAGCAGGTGTAGATGCATCTTCTTTCAATACGTCACGGATAGAAGACGTAACAAGTGCGCTCTTGATTTGCTGTGAAGTCCAATCAGGGTGCATCTGACGTAGAAGCGCTGCTGCGCCCGCAACGTGTGGTGCAGCCATTGATGTACCGTTCTTAAACGAGAAGTTCTCACCAACATGCCCAGGTGCATCAGGAGATTCACCAGAGAAGATACGCGTACCAGGCGCTGCAATGTTTGGCTTAAGGAAGGTAGGATCACCGCCTGGACCACGTGAACTGCTTTCGTTCATGATGTCAGCAAGGCTGTCAGAAACTACACGTACAATTTCATTGCCAATTGTTACATTAACCGCATCATCAGACTCAACCACAAGTGACGCAAGTGCTTGACCTGTAGTGGCTGGAATCATCCATGAAGGAACCGTCTGGTCTGGGCTTAATCCACCCATTTGGAAAGGCGCTTCGCCACGACCGTCTACGTTATGAACTACTACTGCAACTGCGCCAGCAGCTTCAGCGTTAGCAATTTTGTCTACAAAGCCACAAGAACCACGACTTACTAGCGCTATTGCGCCTTCAAACGCTGTTTCATCGGCAAAAGGAACACACGCTTCAACGTTAGCAGGGTCAACTTCTGATGCATAAACAACAGGCGCCGTTATTGCACTATCAACAACAATGTTAGGGTTACCCACTGAATATACAGCTGGGATCGTACCAATGGTGGCGTCACCTTCAATGGTCATTTCATTTGCAAACAAACGACCCGTTGTGGTGTTCGCTACTGTCAGCACATTGTCATCACAACCCGGGCAGCCGATTGTCGTGTCGCCTGGGCCATCGTTACCTGCTGCAAATACAGTTACAACGCCAGCGTCATTCATTGCTTCAAAAACGCCTGCATAGAAGCTGCTTGGCGTACCGCCAGGGCCGCCACCCCAAGAGTTGTTTACGATATCTGCACCGTCTTCTAATGACGCTTCAAGCATTGAAAGAAGCATTGAACCTGCACCGCTAGAGCTTGCTGGGTTAGCAGGTGTTGCATACAAACCTTTATATACCATTAGGTATGCAGCTGGAGCGACACCAGAGATCTCTGCCTCTGAACCATCACGCTCAGCCATAACGCCATAGTTACCTACAGCAGTACCAGCTACGTGCGTACCGTGGCCGTTAAAACCAAGTGGGCTTTCGTATTCCTCTTCAACAACGTCGAAGCCGTCTACAATTTCAGCAGCACGTGCAACGATAAGTTTGTTGTTACAAAAATCTGGGTCTTCTGAACAGTAATCATCAGTAGGTAGTGTTGCAGCGTCTGGAGCTGTGAAACCTTCGCCACTGAAAAGTGGGTTTTCTGGTCGAATACCACTGTCGATGATCGCTACCTTAACGCCAGCGCCCGCAGTTTCCTTACCACCAAACTGTTCCCACGTCTCAATCGCACCAATCAAGTCAAGACTTGCGTCCATTTGAGCGTGGTGAATAGTGTCAGGATACACTGCTTTAACAGTTGGAAGACTCGCTAGTTGGTCTAACGCATTCTTTGAGATAACGCCCGCGAAGCCGTTAAATGCTGCGGTATAAGTCAAATCTGCCTTGAATGACGCATCGAACGATTTAATAGAGCTAATAACTGAGTCTTGTTTAGCTTTCAAAAATGCTTTGTATTCTTTGGCCGCGTTAGACTTAAAGTTAACCTTTTGACCTTTGTGAGCAGCAGCACTGCTTACATTAGGATTAACGCCGCTAAACTGCGCCATTGGTGCATCATTCAACTGAATGATAACGCGAACGCTGTTTTCGCTAGCTTGTATTGCGTTAGCAAGGATATTTTTCTTGTCGAAAGATGCTTCGATTGCGTTTTTTTGTTCTACACTGAAGCCTTGAAATGGTGAAGAGTCTGAAACAGCCAACGCACCAAATGCAGAGCCTGCCAGCGCGGTAGCTACTACCGTACTTATTAATGTTTTTTTCATAAATATTCTCGTGTGAATAGTTCCCTGGAGTCCAGCTTTTCTAAATCTGACGCGCAATAAAGGTCATTCGCCTCTTTATCTATGCAGGTCATCGCTGTGACAGTCTATTACTAGCACACTTTATGACGATTTGTAATGTGTATTTCCGAATGAAACAATTTACATATTTTGTTACAAATGACATAAAGGTTTAATTTGAAAAGACAAAGAAATCTACGCTTATTTTTGTGTATTAATTGCACGCCACAGGAAAGTGGAAGTAAAAACAGCAACATAGTTATTAATTACTCTTTGTCCGCTTTTCGTCAATTCTCGGATCAGATTCGAGCGCCAGATATGATAATTATCCTACTGAGTTATCATATCTTTTACATATGTTTTACTTTTTTAGGACGAATATCCTCCATAATTAACAATTGAAAGTCATTCTGTTTCACCACTTCTTCATTTTCATCTCGAATGAAAAAGACACTCCTTCAAAACCTCAACTAGCATAGTGTCACGAATTTAAATCGTTTTTGCCCTCATAGAATAAGGGGATAAATAGTGAAAGACAGAAACCATCTGGCCGAAGTAAAAACAACAAACAAGGTCAATATTATCGAAAAAGGGGTTGTAGATATCCCTATGCTTCAAGTGCTTTCTTCAGAAGGCGATGTGATTGATGGCGCAGAAGCGCCACAGCTTTCAAAAGACGACGCATTAAAAATTTATAATACAATGGAATACATTCGCGTTCTTGACGAGCGAATGGTAGGCGCCCAGCGCCAAGGACGAATAAGCTTCTACTTAGCAAGTACCGGTGAGGAAGCTGCATCTGTTGCAAGTGCGGCAGCTCTGTCTTCTGATGACATGATCATGTCTCAATACAGAGAGCAAGGCGCTCTTGCTTACAGAGGGTACACCACCGACCAGTTTATGAACCAAATGTTCAGCAACAAAGCTGATCCGAATAAAGGTCGCCAGATGCCTATCCACTATGGGGATAAGGCACTTAATTTTATGACCATTTCTTCTCCGTTAGGAACGCAGATTCCTCAGGCATCTGGATATGCATATGGTCAGAAAATGTCAGGTAAAGACGTAGTCACTATATGTTATTTCGGTGAAGGAGCAGCGTCTGAAGGGGACTTTCATGCTGGCCTAAATATGGCGGCTGTACTTAATTGCCCAGTGATTTTCTTTTGCCGTAACAATGGTTATGCCATATCTACGCTTAAGCTGAAGAACAATTTGCGGGGGACGGTATAGCATCGCGGGGATTAGGTTATGGCATAAAAACAATACGCGTTGATGGCAATGACGCACTTGCGATCTATGCTGCAACTAAAGAAGCGCGTAGGATCGCCATTGAAGAAAAGTGTCCAGTGTTAATTGAAGCAATGACATATCGACTGGCAGCACATTCGACGTCAGATGACCCTACGGGATACCGTTCTCGTGAAGAAGAAGATAAGTGGCGTGCTAAAGATCCAATCGCACGCATGGCTAACTATCTAGCGAGCAAAGGGTGGTTTGACGAAAAAGATAACAAGGCTAAAGTCGAAAAGGCTCGACAAGATGTATTAGCTGCACTCAAAAGTTGTGAAAAAACTGACATCTGCGAAGTAGACGAGATTGTCGAAGACGTTTACGACACGCCGCCATGGCACCTCAAAGAGCAATTAAATAGCTTAAAAGCGCATATTAAAAAGTACCCGCAAATGTACCCTAAAACCGCAGGGAGAGTGAAGTAATGGCAAAGATGAACCTACTGCAAGCAATCAATAACGCCCTAATCACAGCCATGACAGAAGATGAAAAGGTCATGGTGTTTGGTGAGGATGTAGGTCACTTTGGTGGTGTTTTTCGTGCTACCAGCCATCTACAGGAAAAATTTGGAAAGGCACGCTGCTTTAATACACCACTAACAGAGCAAGGTATTATCGGATTTGCTAATGGTCTTGCATCTCAGGGCTCGGTTCCCGTCGCCGAGATACAATTTGGTGATTACATTTTTCCGGCGTTTGATCAAATCGTAAACGAAACCGCAAAATGGCGTTATCGTTCAGGTGGGCAGTTTGATGTGGGTACATTAACTATCCGTACACCTTATGGCGGTGGTATTGCAGGTGGTCACTATCACAGTCAATCACCTGAAGCATTTTTTGCACATTGTCCTGGTTTAAAAATTGTAATACCACGAGACCCGTATCAGGCAAAAGGGCTTTTGCTAGCCTCTATTCGCGATAAAAACCCCGTTTTATTTATGGAGCCAAAACGTTTGTACCGCGCTTCTGTTGCTGATGTACCAGAAGAAGACTATGAACTCCCCATAGGTAAGGCAGATATCGTTCAAGAGGGAAGTGATATCACGCTACTTGGGTGGGGTGCACAGATTGAAATCCTTCAAAAAGCAGCTTCAATGGCGTTAGAAGACGGCGTGTCTTGTGAAATTGTCGATTTGCGCAGCATTTTGCCATGGGATGTCGAAACCGTTATGCAGTCTGTGATGAAGACAGGCCGCCTACTGATTAACCATGAAGCTCCGCTTACTGGCGGTTTCGCAAGCGAAATTGCGGCGACCATACAAGAACGATGCTTTTTATATCTAGAGGCACCTATTGCGCGCGTTTGTGGTTTAGACACACCGTATCCATTAGCGCATGAAAAAGAATATATGCCTGATGAGACTAAAACTTACGAAGCGATAAAACGCACGTTGCACTATTAGGTTTAGGGAGTAGTAATAATGACAATCGAATTTATTCTTCCTGACATTGGTGAAGGGATCGTTGAGTGCGAACTTCTCGAATGGCTTGTCTCGGAAGGTGAACGCATTGAAGAAGACCAGCCTGTTGCAGAAGTTATGACCGACAAAGCGACAGTGCAAATACCTGCTATGCATGCTGGTGTGGTTGAAAAGCTACACTACGCTGTTGGTGATATTGCTAAAGTACATGCACCACTGTTTTCAATGAAACCAGATGGCGAATTAACACAGACAGAATCGACAAATGAAGATAGCGAATCAGTTGAACAGTCTTCTTCGCAACAAGCCTCCAATACAACATCATCTGATAGTGATGCAGGAAGTGTCATAGAAGATTTCATATTGCCAGATATCGGAGAAGGCATCGTCGAGTGTGAAATCATTAAATGGAACGTAGCTGAAGGCGACGAAATTGAAGAAGATCAGGCTGTTGTTGAGGTAATGACCGACAAAGCTGTGGTTGAAATACCGGCTAAAAACCCAGGTATTGTTCACAAATTGTATTACGGTCAAGGTGACACCGCAAAAGTGCATAGCCCACTGTTTGCACTGGCGCTAGAAGGTAGTGTTCCTGTTAAGCAAAAAGATGAGGTGAAGGTACACGCATCGTCAAATGACAACAGCGCTACCAAAACTAATTCACCGAGTGAGGTTGTTCGCCCGTCATCGTCAGAGAATGCGAAATTTAAGGATGGTGATTACGAGCCGCCCATTGCCATTCCAGGAAGAGTATTGGCAAGCCCAGCGGTGCGTCGAATTGCCCGTGAGCAAAGTATTGACCTTACTACGCTTGAAGGCTCTGGTAAAAAAGGGCGTATTCTAAAAACAGATGTATTAAATGTACCTTCTGCACCTGTTAAGCCTGAAACGCAGAGATCTGAGACGACGTCTGTTGTAAAAACGACATCCTCGGGAAGTTCTCGGACAGAAAAGGTACGAGGCATTCAAGCTGCTATGGCTAAGCAAATGTCGGCATCCGTGTATACCATTCCTCATTTTACGGTAAGTGATGAGGTTGTGATGGACAACTTGATGACGCTTCGCAGTGCGCTTAAGCCTGCGTTTGAAGCTGAAAACGTAAAGCTAAGTTTCATGCCGTTTTTTGTAAAAGCTATGTCGCTTGCGCTTAATGAATTTCCAGTAATCAATAGCCAATTAAACGAAGACGCGTCTGAAATTACCTATTTTGACAACCACAACATAGGATTCGCTGTGGACTCTAAAATAGGGTTGTTGGTGCCAAATATTAAAGGAGTGCAGCACCTTTCTCTATTTGAAATAGCAAAACAAATGCAAGAAATTATCAACCAAGCACGAGAAGGGCGAGTTGCTGGTGAACATCTAAAAGGTGGCACCATTAGCATCTCTAATATTGGCGCCATCGGCGGTATTACGGCTACACCTATTATCAATAAACCTGAAGCGGCTATCGTTGCGCTTGGCAAAACACAAAAGCTGCCTCGATTTGACGACGATGGAAACGTCACTTCACAGCATATAATGGCGGTCAATTGGTCAGGAGATCACAGAATTATAGACGGCGCTACTATGGTGCGATTTAACAATCTGTGGATGAGTTACTTGATGCAGCCAGAAAAAATGCTGATGCATCTTAGATAGACTTGTGAATCTGTCGCTTGTGTCTACCACTTGATACAGCTTCTTGAGTTAACTCTTGAATATAACCTCGCTAGAGAGTTGTTTAAAAGGCTAGTTCCCTAGGGCACTAGCCTTTTTTATTAGCTACTAACAAATGGCATTATGGTAACGTAAGGGGTTATCGCGCTATTATATTGCCAATAGTATTTTTTAGAAAAATTCTGAGGTATTGTGCTTAGCTATCAACATGCATTTCATGCGGGCAACCACGCTGACGTTATAAAACACGTTTGTTGGATAGGCGTTATAAATGCGCTAAAGAAAAAAGATAAACCTTTCACCTTGTTTGATTCGCATGCGGGGGCTTATTGTTATGACCTTAATGATGCGATGTCTTCAAAAAATAAAGAGTATGAATCTGGTATTACTCGGGTAAATAACACCGATGCTTCATCATCATTACTCAGTGACTACTTAAACTTGTGCTCGACGTTTTTAGCACAAGAACGCTATCCCGGTTCACCCGTGATTAGTGCAATGACTAAGCGAAATAACGATTCGCTTCACGTTATGGAGCTACACCCTGCTGAATTCGATAAGTTAAACCATAACCTCAATTCGTTAAGGGTAGATGCTTGTCATGTGCACAAACGAGATGGTTTCGAAGGCTTACGCGCGCTAACGCCTCCTAAACCCAATCGCGGCGCTATTCTTATCGACCCGCCTTATGAACGCGCGAGCGAATACAAAGATGTCGTTAATGGCGTAACACAGGTTCTTAAACGTTGGCAACAGGCGCAAATAGTCATTTGGTATCCACTTTTATCAGCTAGAGCGGGAGCAAAACATGGAGCGAGCGAAGCGATGTGTGACGCGCTTGCCGCATTAGATGTCCCATGTTTCAAAGCACAAGTGTGTGTTACTCCCAATACGGAAGACGCAGGCATGTATGGGTCAGGTGTAATGGTGTTGAACCCTCCATGGCAATTGGACGTGCAGCTCGATTCAGCTTTACAAGAAGCGGTCTCACATATGGGGGCTCACGCTTCAAGTTCGCTAGTGTGGCTTAGGCGTGATGCGTAAGCGGTTGTAGTTACCTAAGTAGACGAGATAATGACGCAACTCAAAGGGTTAAAACACTTCTACATACCTGATGAACAGTCGATATACCTATTGTCGCATGCCGATGCAAAAAAACTCAAAGATTGGGTAAATTTATGTATTAGCCAACTGCACAACCTCGGTTATCGACAGATTGAATTACTAGGAAAAGGAGCGTTTGGCTTTGCGTTTGCGGGTATTGCACCAGACGGCGAAGAACGTGTATTTAAGTTCTCACGTATAACTTTGCCTCAACATGTGCAGGATCGGTTAGAAGAAGAAGCCTTCATGCTTTCTCACGTAAATCATCAGTACGTGCCTCGTTTTATCGAATACCAGCAGATTCGAAAACAGTCTATATTGGTCATGGCTCGCGCACCTGGGAATGATTTAGAAAAAGTCAGTTTACAACGTGGGCCGTTAGCACCGCGAATAGTAGTCAAAATTGCCGTACAGGTTGGCGAGTTATTGGCGGGCTTTCGCCAATACAGTGAAAACGGTGAAATAAAACCCATTGTTCATGGTGATATAAAACCGTCTAATTTAGTTTGGGATCACGAAACTGAAACAGTAAGCCTTATTGATTGGGGCTCTTCAGTGTTCGCCCAGACGGATACGAATGGCCAGTATGTTGGTAACAATGTGATGGATCTCATGTCAGGTGAACTCCATCAAACCAATGCGCGTTTAGGTGATGTTTATTTTATCGGCGAAGAACAATTAAATGGTGCGCTATCTAGCCCGCGTTTCGACGAACAGGGCTTAGCGAGCACGCTTTATGCGTTGGCGTCAGGTCAATCATGCCGTTACGGTAGTAAAGTCATTACACCATCATCACTGGGGTTACCCAAAATGCTGGCTAATATTTTGGAATATATGTTGAGTGATGATGCAGCGAAGAGAAGGCAGGGGGGAGACTACTTAATTAACCACCTCCACGTTCTTAAAAATATGGTCTTCACGCAAGATAAGGATTTTATCTATACACCGTTAATTCCAACTTGGCTGTCTTCTCAAACAACCAGCATAGAAACAGTGGTATACAGTTCAAGGAAATCCTACCTTCGTCAACAAGCGGTGCTAGGGAGTCAAGACGTTCAAGACCTGCGTTACATTGATGATGCGCAGTTTGATCGCTACTACAAAAACTATTTGCAGGGTATGGGCGACACTGAAAAGGCGTTTGTTTCTGCAATTAGTCGACTGGGCAAATACCCTGTTGTGGGCGGAATGGCGGTACGTTGGGAACCCGAGGGAATTTATGTGGACTCAAGTCTAAATCTATATGATAAGACGCTTAAAACGGCGTTTGAGCTAGCGGTTAACAATGTCATCAACCTTGCAAGAGCAATTCACAAGCCAGCTGTATTTAAATGTTGTATGTTCAATGCCAAAAATACGCTGCACATTGACAGAGACAATGAAGACGAAAAGTTTATACCTGATCCTAGGTTGACCATTCCTTATGAATTATCGCGCATCTCCGCGACAAAAGATGACTCAAGAACACACTCCTACTTTGAAGATGGTGATGACCCCGATGAATTGCTTAAGCTTCCTGAGGCAATTATCGATACGATTAAACAGCTAAATGCTATTCATCATACAGGTTGTATTATATTTGAAGCGTTACCGACTCACTTGAAAATTCATAACTACTATACGTTGCTCGACCATGCTCAAGAGGTTAATTTCAAAGCTTTGTTATCTACATTGGTTGAGCAAATTCCAAAAATAAAAGGGTTAGGCATTTCAGGGTTTATGAAGTTACCCTATAAAGACACACGCTTTTTTGAGCACAAAGCAAAATTGCCAGAAAAGTACTATCCCAGAAATCCAAAAGCAGTATTAGAAGAGAACACACAACATGTCTGAGATAAAACTATCTTCACTTTTTGAACTTGAAACCGTTGAAGCGGGCATTTATCGGGGACAAAGCTGGGACTTGGGCTTTCGTGCGCTTTTTGGGGGCCAAGTACTCGGCCAAGCACTTGCCGCTGCTTATGAGACAGTGCCAGATGACCGGGTAGCACATTCATTTCATACTTATTTTTTGTTACCTGGTGATGCCAAAAAGCCTGTTGTTTATGATGTAGAGGTTGTTAGAGACGGGAGAAGTTTTTCTGCTCGACGCGTTAAAGCAATCCAAGACGGCAGAAATATTTTCTACATGACGGCGTCTTTTCAAGTGCCTGAAGATGGAATGCAGCATCAACAGCCTGTCATGCCAGAAGTTCCTCCGCCAGAGGACGTGCAGTCAGACCTTGAGTTTTATCAAGCGCACTACGACAAGATTGCACGTCCCATGCGAGAAGCATTGAGCTACCATGAGCCAGTAGATATTCGCACTGTAGACGCAGCTAATTCGTATCAACCAGTAAAACGCGACCCTACACGCTATATTTGGATGAAAGCGAGAAACACGCTTAGTGGTTCACTTTCTATGCATCAAGCTGCGCTAGCATATGCATCAGATTACCATTTCTTAAGTACATCACTTCAACCACATGGTGTAGCCGTAACTGATAAATCGTTGCGCATAGCCACTATTGATCACGCTATGTGGTTTCATCGTCCCATAAATATGGATGAATGGTTACTTTATGCGATGGAAAGTCCATTCAGTGGTGGCTCAAGGGGTTTAGTACGTGGTCAAATTTATAATCAGAAAGGTGAGCTTGTTGCATCAACAACGCAAGAAGGATTGATGCGGAAAGTAGATTAACCGTTAAAAAGGAAGTCATGTTGTGATTTATGAACTAGGTCAGTTAAAGCCAAAAGCGTCATCAGACGCCTTTGTTGCACCGGGTGCTCACGTTATTGGTAATGTTGAACTAAAGGCTCAAAGTAGTGTTTGGTTTAACGCGGTTATCAGAGGCGATATGGACAAAATCACCATAGGTGAACAGTCAAATGTGCAAGACGGTAGTGTACTACATACAGATGAAGGGATTCCGCTTACCTTGGGTAAAGGTGTAACTGTTGGCCATAAAGTTATGCTTCATGGCTGTGAAATTGAAGATTATTCTCTTATCGGTATTAATGCTGTTGTGTTGAACGGGGCGAAGATTGGCAAATATTGTATTATTGGGGCTAATGCTCTGATTACAGAGAATATGGTAATTCCAGATTATAGCCTTGTTGTGGGATCGCCAGGTAAGGTGATAAAAACGCTACCTTCAGACGTTGCGTCAAAACTTGAAGCGTCGGCACACCATTATTGCGAGAATGCAAAACATTATAATGCCAACCTCAACCCTCTGTAAAAGCGTTCACTAACCCCTAAATAAAAAATGCCCAGAACAAACGTTCCGGGCCTAGGGGAATGGCTCATTGCTGAGCCGTGCGCTAACTTTTACAGGGAGAGTGTATGTAAAATCCTTCAAACGGACAATGATTATAGAATACATTTGATTATTTTATAAACAGTTTGTGTGTGAATTTTATCTTACACCTTTCCGTTACGCTTATTTTTTAAAAATAACCTAACTTTTTCAATAGCCTAAAAACTGGTCGGATCTTTATAAATAATCGCATATATTTTATACAGTAGTTGTTCACTCTCTGTCCACATTTTATCCACTTTCTCTTTTTGTATGCATAGCCCAATTTGTATTCATCTTATTTATGTTGAATACAGAAGGTTGTACGTGCCTTCTTTCCTAGTAGTATGAGCCGAACATTACTCTACACAAACAATAAGGATGGAATATGCAATCGCTTTCTACTTTTCTTCCCCCTGAAAGAACACTAATGGGGCCGGGGCCATCCGATGTGAACCCACGTATTTTAAACGCTATGGCAAGGCCGACACTAGGGCACTTAGATCGATTATTTGTTGAGCTTATGGATGCAACAAAGTCATTACTACAGTACGCATTTAAAACGGAAAACGCACTGACTATGCCGATTTCTGCACCGGGGTCCGCAGGAATGGAAGCATGTTTTGTCAACTTACTTGAGCCCGGTGATAAAGCCTTAGTGTGTATCAATGGTGTCTTCGGCATGCGAATGGTCGAAAACGTTGAGCGCTGTGGTGCTGAGGCTATCACAGTCAGCAATGCGTGGGGGACACAAACTGATTTAAACGCTGTCGAAGATGCATTAAAGGCAAACCCTGATATTAAGGTGTTAGCATTCGTTCATGCTGAAACCTCGACAGGTGTGCGCAATGAAGCGAAATTATTGTGCGAGCTCGGCAAAAAGTATGACTGTTTAACCATTGTCGACGCTGTGACGTCGTTAGGTGGCGTTGAACTAGATGTTGATTGTTGGAATATTGATGCGATTTATTCTGGTTCACAGAAGTGTTTAAGCTGTGTTCCCGGTATATCACCCGTTTCATTTAGTGATAGAGCCGTCAATGTCATTCAAAACCGTAAGACAAAGGTTCAGAGCTGGTTTTTAGATATGAATCTTATCGTGGGTTATTGGGGTCAAGGAGCCAAGCGCGCTTATCACCACACGGCACCTATTAACAGTATGTATGCTATGTACGAGGCGCTTCTTATATTAAAAGAAGAAGGGCTTGAAAACGCGTGGGAACGTCATGCATTAGGTCACCAAAAGCTAGCTAGCGGCCTAAATGAACTAGGGTTAGAGTTAACCGTTGACGCTGCGTATCGTCTGCCCCAGCTGAATGTAGTTAAAATTCCAGACGGTATTGATGATGCGGCTGTGAGAAAGCAATTGCTTGAGGAATTTAATTTGGAGATTGGAGCTGGACTTGGCGAACATGCAGGAAAAGTGTGGCGAATCGGTCTAATGGGATATGCCTGTAAACCACGTAATATCGACCACTGTCTAGCTGCCCTAAAAGCAGTACTTAAGTAAAAAAGTACATCGGTAGTGCCTTATCAAAGGCTCACGAGTTTTAAATGCCTGATGAAATAAAAAGCAATAAATCGCTTGGGTAAACTCAAGCAAGCGATATCGTAAGGTGTTATCAAATTATAGCCAACCTCGGGGTTGGCTTTTTAGTGGGCGCAAAAACCTAACGTTTCATCTTGGATACTATCTACATGGTCATAGATAACAAGTAATATAACCAGTTAATGACGCCTTTCAAATAAGCTGATATGGCTAAAACGTAAACATTCACAGAGCATTCAGTTAACTAGTATAAGATGTTAGCGTTAATCTCGATTTAGTATTAAAAAAGGAATGTTATGAATTTACATCGAACTTTGCTTAAGAATGCGGCCTTTGCTGTTAAAGGAATAATGTTAATTGTTTCAGTGGGTGTTTGCGGCATCGCGCAAGCAGAAAGCGGTATGATAAACGTGCAGGGAAGTGGGGCTATTGAAGTCACTCCTAACGCGTACACCGTCACGTTTGTTATTGAGCAAGAGGGAGAAACTGTCAGTAAATTAAATACCCAGTTAGCATCTGATTTACGCAAAGTTGTAGAATTCCTTTTAAGCCAAGGAGTCGCACAGAAAAACATTCAAAGTATGCAAGTGCGATTAAACCCTCGCTACATTAACTCCCCTCAAGGAAGAGTGCAGGATGGTTTTACATTATCGAGAGACGTTGTGATGACCTCGACTAACTTATCAACGTATGATCGCGTGTTAGACGGAGTATTAAAACGAGGGGTTGATCGTATTCAGCAGTTTAATTTCATTGCACTGAATGAACAAAATGTCTACGAGGTTGCCCTTGTTGCGGCTATTCAAGATGCAAAGCGACGTGCACAGTTAGTGGCAAAGGAATTGGGTGTTGAAGTAGGCGAAGTTGTTGCAATCTCCGAAAGTGGTGGCAATATGCCGATTCCAGTTATGCGTGCAGAAGCATTTGCAAAAGATATGTCGATGTCTCTCCCTGGTCAGCAGCGCGTTGAAGCCCGGGTGAGTGTATCGTTTAAAATCGTTCAATAACAACAGGATATCCGTTTGAAAGAACAGCAGTATAACCAGATTATCAACCAAGCAAAGAGCTTGGTATCAGGTGAGCGAGACTTGATTGCTAATATGGCAAATATAAGTGCACTTCTATTTAATCATCTAGAAGATGTAAATTGGGCGGGCTTTTATTTGTTTAAAGAGGACCAGCTAGTGCTTGGTCCTTTTCAAGGACAACCTACATGCATTCGCATCCCATTAGGAAAAGGTGTTTGTGGTACTAGCGCTTCAACTCGTACTGTTCAGAGAATCGCGGACGTGCATCAGTTTGAAGGTCATATTGCTTGTGACGCCGCCTCTAATTCAGAAATCGTAATTCCGCTTGTGATAGAAGATACATTAATTGGCGTATTAGATATTGATAGTCCAATTTTTGAGAGATTTAACGAAGAAGACGAGAACGGCTTGGTCGAAATTGCGAATATACTTGTGGATTCTCAAAAATAATTATGAAATCTAGTGTTGATATTCACGTCGTTCTCTCAACGTTTGAAGATATGGAAGACTTTCATGATGACCCAGACGAGGCATCAGAACGTTTAAACTTTATTCTTCACGCGATTTACGACAACGCCGAAGAAGACATAGAAACACAGCGTTTAGAGCAAATTTTGCACTACGCTTGGGAATCTTGGCAACAAGATAAGCATTTATTAGAAATAGATGACGACGAATTGCTCGATTGGGTTGACCACACGCTGGCAACTTGGGATGATGCAAGTAACGATGAAATCTCCTGAATAATTTAGAAAGTTAATGGAATCACCAGAGAAGTTTACAACAAGTAAGGAAGTTATAGCTTTCCTTGCAGAGACCTTTCCAAAATGTTTTAGCATTGAAGGCGAGGCCCGCCCACTTAAGATTGGCATATTTCAAGATTTAGCCACTCGTTTAGAGGATGACGAACGCGTAAGTAAAACGCTATTGCGCTCGACACTTCGCCATTACACCAACAGCTGGCGCTATCTCTACAGCGTAAAAGAAGGCGCACATCGTGTCGACCTTGACGGTGTCGAGGGTGATGCGATAGAAAAAGAGCACGCTGATCACGCACAGCAACAGCTTGAAGAAAGCAAGGCGAAAGCTGCTGAAAAGCGCAAAGCCAAACAAGCACTTCAGCCAAAGCGCAAAGAAAAGCGTCAATTTAATCGCCCAAAAGGTGAAAAATCTGAAAAATCGGACCATGCTGATAACAAGCGCGGAACTAAACCGAAAAATAACAGACCAAACAATACACCACCTGCGAAATTAACCGAAGGTGATTTACAGCAAGGTACACTCGTTACTGTAAAGCTAGGTAAAGCACCTATGCCTGACTGTAATAACTGAGGTTGCTAAGGACGGTATCCACGTCCAACTAGATTCAGGTATGGTGGTAAAAGTAAACGCAGACGCTTTACGTTTGGCACGCTCCAAGAGGTCGTAAATATGAGAGACATCCTTCGAATTTCCATTGCTAGTGCATTTCTAACCGTTGGTGTTGGCGCTTGTGCCGTCACATCAACGCCTGATGTAGACGAGCTTCCAATTTTGCAACAGGAATCTCAGCACAGTGTTGCGGCTAAGCGCGTAAGTGCGCTCTTCACGCGCGCACATTACAAGGAAATTTCGTTGGATGACGCACTCTCTGCTAGGGTATATCAACGATTTATTGAATCACTTGACCACAACAAACAGGTGCTTTTGTTATCAGATGTTGTGGGCTTTGAAAAATACAGAAGTTTATTTGATGATGCGTTGAGCAAGGGCAATTTGTCTATTGCTTATGATATGTACAATGTCAGCGCGCAGCGCAGAGTCGAGCGTTATGAGTATGCTTTGTCTCTTCTTGAACAAGGTCCTTTTGACTTTGAAAAAAAAGGCGATAAATTTTTTTACGATAGAGAAGATGCTGACTGGCCTACGTCAAAGAGTGAACTTGACGAAATTTGGCGCCAGCGCGTTAAATACGACGCACTTAACCTGATTCTTGCAGATAAAACGTGGGACGAAGCGAAAGAGCTTCTTACGAAACGTTACACACGCGCAATTAAACGCACGAAACAAGCAAAGAGTGAAGACGTTTTTCAAACGGCCATGAATGCATTCGCGCGAACTATTGAAGCGCACACTAGCTACCTTTCACCACGAAATGCAGACCGTTTCCAAATGGAAATGAATTTGTCTTTCGAAGGCATTGGTGCTGTGTTGCAAAGCGAAGACGATTACACGGTTATCAAAAGCGTAGTGCCTGGTGGCCCAGCAGATGAATCCGGTGCGATAAAGCCAGAAGACAAGATTGTTGGCGTAGCGCAAGAAGACGAAGAGTTTGTTGATGTCATCGGCTGGAGACTTGACGAAGTAGTGGAACTGATTAAAGGTCCAAAGGGCAGTACTGTTCGTCTACAGGTAGAAAAGGGTGCTACTGAATCTAAAACTACATCAGTAGTAAGTCTTACCAGGGACAAAATTAAACTTGAAGATCGTGCAGCGAAATCTGAAGTTTACGTACCAAAAACCGATCCACATGCGGATGAGCCGCTTGGCGTTATCACGATACCAAGTTTTTACAACAACTTAAGTGTTGATGTCGCAAAAGAGATCGAGAGTCTGAAATCTCAGGACGTAAAGGGCGTTATCGTCGACCTTCGAGGCAATGGCGGCGGTTCATTGACTGAAGCCACTCTGCTTTCTGGACTGTTTATCGAAAAAGGGCCTGTTGTTCAAATTCGTTATGGTCAGTCAAAGGTTAGCGTTAACCGCGATACAGACGGACAAGTAGCTTATGACGGACCATTAACAGTCTTAGTTGACCGATACAGTGCTTCGGCTTCTGAAATATTCGCCGCTGCTATGCAAGATTACAATCGTGCCTTAATTGTAGGTGAACAAACGTTCGGTAAAGGAACAGTTCAACAACATCGTGGCTTGGGTAAAATATACGACTTATATGACAACCCGTTAGGTAGTGTTCAGTTTACTATTGCTAAATTTTATAGAATTGACGGTGGCAGTACACAGCACAAAGGTGTTATTCCAGACATTCTATATCCTTCAGCCATAGAGCCAGCCGAGTGGGGCGAAAGCCAAGCGGAAAATGCGCTTCCTTGGGACAGTATTAACCGTGCCAATTACACAACGTTCGCAGACGGAACGGCTGCGTTAGACGTGCTTACAGCAAAACACAATAAGCGAATTATGCAAAACCCTGAGTTTTCTTATATTTATCAAGATATAAATGAATATAAGGAAAACAAAGACAAAAACTTTGTATCGCTTGAGAAGTCTGTTCGAGAATCTGAAAAGAAAGAAGCCGAAGCTAAATCGCTAGCACGTGCTAACGAACGTTTACAGCGGATGGGATTAGAAACTATCGCATCATTGGACGACTTACCTGAAGATATGGAAGAATTAGACCCATTCTTAGATGAGGCTGCCAATATTACATTCGACATGATCGAAACAGGCCGCTACGCAATCACAAGAAATTAAGTGATAACGAGAAAAGGGCTGGTCTATGGCCAGCCCTTTTTTTGTGTCTATAAATTATTAAAACAATAATAAAGGGAAAAAACATGGCTATCAGAGGCGAGTTTTCCTCTCGTATAGGGTTCGTGCTAGCGGCAGCCGGTTCGGCAGTGGGGCTTGGCAATATTTGGGGGTTTCCCACTAAAGTAGCCAGTAATGGTGGAGCTGCGTTTGTGCTCGTATACCTTTTACTGGCTTTCGTCTTGGCGTATCCCGTACTTATGGCAGAGCTCATCATAGGGCGTAGTACGCGCTCAAATATGGTTGACGCCTTAGGCAAAATTTCCGGCAATGCGATAGGCAGAGCTACAGGGATATGGGGCTGTATAACCGTGTCTTTAATATTGGCTTTCTATGCCATTGTAGGCGGTTGGATGCTCGTATATTTCGCCGATGCCGCGGTCAATATGGTCGGTTTAACCTCTGCAAGTGATTGGTTGCTAACCTCTTCGGTTACGCGTAACGTAATTTTTTGTTTATTTTTCATGAGCTTGACCGCCTTCATTGTAGTGGGTGGTGTTAAAGCGGGTATAGAGAAGTGGTCGGTACGCTTAATGCCTACACTCGTTATACTTATCCTTGCACTGATTGTTTATGTAAGTTTGCAACCAGGTGCAGTAGAAGGTTGGAGCGCTTACATAGTGCCCGATTTTAGTCGAGTGTTAGACCCTGAGCTGCTTATTAATGCTATGGGGCAAGCGTTTTTCTCTATGTCTCTTGGTGTCGGTACCATGCTCGTTTACGGCTCTTACCTGAGCAAAAATGAGAACTTGCCCACAATCGGTGCGTCAGTGGCACTGGTAGATATCGGTGTTGCGGTTATCGCAGGTATGCTAATTATTCCGGCTATGTATGTTGCGTTAAATAATGGTGTCGAGATTTTTACTCCAGATGGTGCATTGATTCAAGGTGATACGCTTATATTTAAGGTGCTTCCAGCACTATTCGATACCATTGGTTCTGTTGGTGTTTTCGTCGCGTTCACGTTCTTTGCGCTTATGGTAATTGCTGCGGTTACCTCGTCTATTTCAATGCTTGAAGTGCCTGTTGCCTACATGGTTGAAAGTAAGGGACTTAAACGCACGCGAGCTGTTTTAGTCATGGCGGCGGTCATATTTTCACTTAGCTGTATCATCATTCTCAATTTTGAAGCGCTGTTTGGTTTCGTTATTGCCCTTACGACAGAGTACAGTCAACCACTCCTGGGTTTTGCGTTGTGTATTTTTGCAGGCTGGGTTTGGAAGCGTGACAACATCTTGGCTGAATTAAAACAAGGCAATGAATACGCTGAACACAGCGTATTCTGGAAGATTTGGCCATGGTATGTGCGTTTTGTTTGCCCAGTTATCATCGCACTTATGTTTTACCGTTCGGTTTTTCAATAAACCCAAAAGTATAAAAATAAGGTTTTAAATAAAAATAATGACAAATAAAGAATTAAGAACGCCGTCTCTTCTTGATGCCCTTATCCCAATTATTGCGCTGGTAATAATGATGGGAAGCGCTGTTTATCTATTTGAGGATAATTCCTCATATGGTCCGAACCAGATTGCCCTGTTATTAGCCATGGGTCTTGCTGCAATTATCGGGATGAAAAACGGGTTTAGTTGGAAGACCATTGAAAAGGGCATCGTTGATGGGATCTCAATGTCTCTTGGCGCGTGTTTAATCCTGCTCGCTGTTGGTTCTTTAATAGGTACATGGATGCTTGCTGGTACCGTGCCTACACTAATATATTTTGGATTAGAGTTATTGAATCCATCATTCTTTTATGCAGCAGCGTGTCTCATTTGTGCCGTTGTTGCTATGAGTATCGGTAGCTCGTGGACAACGGCTGCTACGGTGGGTGTAGCCCTTATGGGTGTATCAGCGGGTATGGAGATGTCTGCAGCCATCACGGCAGGTGCTGTTGTTTCAGGCGCCTATTTCGGCGATAAAATCTCACCGTTGTCAGAAACCACTAACCTTGCTCCTGCAGTTGCTGGAACAGATTTATTCGAACATATTCGTTATATGCTTTGGACGACAATTCCAAGCTTTGTCATTGCGTTGATCTTGTTTACAGTCCTTGGATTTAGCGAAGTGGGTGAAGCGAAGGCCGAACGTATTGAACAAATGCAAACTCTATTAAATGCGTCGTTCGATCTTGGCTGGCATTTGTTGATTCCCTTGGTAGTACTTCTAACGCTTGCTATAAAGAAAATGCCTGCTTTTCCAGCGGTATTCATTGGTGCGTTGCTGGGTGGTATTTGGGCAGTAGTATTCCAATGGGACGTAGTTACCTCAATGGCTAATTCAGATGATTCTGTAAATGTAGGTGCGTTGAAGGTGATATGGACAGCGTTGTTTGATGGCGTAAGCTTCTCTACTCCGGACGAAAACTTAAATAGCTTGCTTTCACGCGGTGGTATGTCTTCAATGCTCAATACAATATGGCTAATTATTTGTGCGATGTCATTTGGGGCTGTTTTAGAGCGTGTTGGTCTTCTAAAACGTGCTGTGTCAGCTATTTTGTTAGGGGCTAAGTCAGCAGGTGACATGGTAAGTCGTACTATTTTGACGTGTTTTGGTACAAACTTGGTGACAGCTGATCAGTACATCTCCATCGTCATGCCTGGTCGTATGTATAAAGAAGAGTTTAAAAAGCGCGGCTTAGATCAGCTAAATCTTTCACGAAGTTTAGAAGATGGCGGTACACTAACATCTCCACTTATTCCATGGAATACATGCGGCGCTTATATGCACAGCGTTCTGCTTGTGAATCCTTTCGATTTTGTCTTTTATGCGTTTTTCAATGTTATCAATCCGATCCTTGCTGTTATCTATGCGTATTTAGGTATCAAAATACTACGCATTACGCCACCTACCGTCGAAGTAAGCAGCCAAGGGAATTAGTAATCAAACGTAGGCTTTCTTTTAGGAGGATCTATGTCAGTTCAAGCTAAACGTCGGGCGGATTATCTACCGCCCGCTTTCTCAATAGCGACAGTTGACCTACACATTACGCTACATCCCACGAATACTCGCGTGATTAGCACACTCTCAATAAAGAGACAGGGGAGTCACACTGACCCCCTTGTTCTTGACGGCGATAATCTGCCAGTTAATTCCTTAAAAATAAATGGTTCTGCGATAAGCGATGACAGTAATGAAGCGCAGTTCTATGAGCTAACCGAGTCTTCACTTACGCTTTACTGCGAGCTTGACGCGTTCGAACTTACAATTGAAACCACTATTTCACCAGAAAACAACAAGGCACTTGAAGGGCTTTATCTTTCGGGCGGTGCTTATTGTACCCAGTGTGAGGCAGAAGGGTTCAGGCGTATTACCTTTTTTATGGACCGCCCAGATGTACTATCTGTCTATACAGTAACCGTGGTTGGTGACAAGTCTATTCCAATGCTGTTGTCTAACGGTAATCCTGTCGAAAAGGGTGAATTACCGGACAACCAGCATTTTGTAAAATGGCACGATCCACACCCTAAACCATGTTATTTATTTGCACTTGTCGCTGGCGATTTTGACTTACTATGCGATACCTTTACCACGAAAAGTGGAAAAGACGTCGCCTTAGAGCTTTATGTCGATAAAGGGAAAAAAGCACAGGGAGACTTTGCATTAGCCTCACTTAAGCGCGCAATGAAGTGGGATGAAGACGTTTTTGGTCTTGAATACGATTTAGATATTTATATGATCGTCGCCGTAGACTTCTTCAATATGGGCGCTATGGAAAACAAAGGCTTAAATGTTTTTAATAGTAAATTTGTTTTAGCCGACCAAAACTCCGCAACAGACGACGATTTCTTTAACGTAGAGTCCGTCATAGCACATGAATATTTTCACAACTGGACAGGAAATCGAGTGACCTGTCGTGACTGGTTTCAATTGAGCCTCAAAGAAGGGTTAACGGTATTTAGAGATCAGCAGTTTAGTGCAGATATGACATCAGCATTAAGTAATCGAATAAAACATGTTCGAGTGATGCGTGAACATCAGTTTGCAGAAGACTCTAGTGCAATGAGCCATCCCATCCGTCCAGAAGAAGTGATAGAAATGAACAACTTCTACACGGTGACGGTATATGACAAAGGCGCAGAGGTTATTCGTATGTTTCATACGCTGCTTGGCGCTGATGGCTTTAGAAAAGGAATGGACGAATATTTCAAGCGACATGATGGCCAAGCGGTGACATGCGATGACTTTGTATCTGCAATGCAATCAGCGTCAAAGTTGGATTTAACGCAGTTTTCACGCTGGTACAGTCAATCGGGTACTCCCACAGTTACCGTTAAACAAAACGTTGAGCAAGATGTACATACCTTTACGTTGTCGCAATATACCGCTCCAACGGCAGATCAGGCTGAAAAATTAGACCTGTACATTCCAATAAACATCGAACTCATAGATAGTAACGGTAATCATTATACCGATAATGAGGGAGTCATTAGAGATGGCATGCTAATCTTAAATGAGCCCAGTATTACCTTTACGGTCAATGCGCCTGAAAAAACATTAATTCCTGTCATACTTGGTAATTTCTCAGCACCAGTTAAAGTTGAAAATGCGCTTGATACATTGTCATTGCTCACAATATTTACCCACGCAAGAGACCCATTTAATCGATGGGACGCTTTGCAGACTTTATATGACCGCTGTATCAAGCAATTAGAAAGTGCACCAGGAAGTGCTATCAGTGACGCCATTTGGGACGGAATTAAACAGGCAATAAAGCATGAAAAGCACAATGTAGAATTACTTGGCGAATGTCTAGTAATCCCTTCATTTGAAACACTGTGCCAGACTCGTACGGGAGTAAAAGTCGGCGAACTTGCAAGGGCGCGAGACGCATTTTGTCGTCAATTTTCAAAAGCACTAAAGAGTGAATTGCTTGATGTCTTCAACGGGATAGCACGTGTTCCATATAACTATGAGCAAACGGCAGTTAACCAAAGGCGTTGTAAGAATGTCGTTCTGGCACATTTAGCGCGTCTACCCGAGCATGAAAACCTTGTTGTTGAGCATTTTGAAAATGCCGATAACATGACGGATACATTGGGGGCATTGAAGAGTGCTCAGTATTCTAGCAAAGCCACGTTTGATAAGCTTATGACTACGTTTGAGTCAAAGTGGAACCATGATCCACTTGTATTAGACAAATGGTTTGCACTTCATGCTACGCAGCCTAGCGAAGACATTTTTGCGACTATTACTATGCTTTGTGAGCACCCCCAGTTCACTATGGGCAATCCAAACCGCGTAAGAGCTGTGATAGGTAGTTTCGCGTTTTACAACAGTGAAAAGTTTCATGCAGTAGACGGTAGCGGCTACAAGTACGTTACAGACTACCTATTGAAGTTAGATGCCATTAATCCGCAAGTTGCGTCACGCATAGTTACTCCGTTAACACAGTGGCAGGGCTTTGCACAGGAACATCAAGTATTGATGAAACAGCAACTTGGACGATTGTTAAATCATAAAGGATTAAGCAAAGATGTTTTCGAGAAGGTGAGCAAAAGCCTCGCATATGACAAACAT
Source organism: Alteromonas gracilis (assembly GCF_036870955.2). GTDB lineage: Bacteria > Pseudomonadota > Gammaproteobacteria > Enterobacterales > Alteromonadaceae > Alteromonas > Alteromonas gracilis_A. Next base: position 2,225,311 of record NZ_CP145482.2, on the reverse strand, counting down.
TAGTCTTAGCGACACTGTTTATTTCTTTTCTATAAACGTGCCTTACAATCAATGTGAGGCACTGTACTCGCCCTCCATCCCCAATGTCGTTATGCAAAGCGAGTCAGGGCTCAATGTACAAATCCCGACAGGGCGACTACGACAATTTGTCACATCGTCGGGGGTAAAAGGGCGGTTCCGCATGGTCGTTGACAAGCAAAACAAGATTCGGTCTTTTGAACGACTTAGATAGTGAAACAGCCGAGTAGTGGAAGGTGTCTGAATTTTGGACACAAATGGGTGGATTTTTCAGCACCAATATAAATGCGTTTTATACTGATGATAAACCATTAACTATTTGATACGGTTAATGTTGTAAAAGTTGTTAACTGGTAGGATTAGTTCTTGCGGTTCTGGCAAAATGATGTAATGATTTTGTTAATCGTAATGGTTGGTCATGACGTCACGCAATCATTCGCGTCGACTTGGGAGTATAAAAATTATGAAAAACAGGCCTAGCGCTTTTAAAATGTCACCTATGTGGCAGTGGGAGTTCTCTCTCTGCTAGGTGCTGCAGCACTACCTGCACACGCTGCGAATTGGCAAGTAGGGGATGTGAGTATCACGTTAGACTCGACATTCACACTTGCAACTAGTATCCGTACAGAAGCAAGGGATTATGACCTGATTGGTAACAGTAACCATCCACAATTTGATTGGAATGGTTATCACGCAGCTTTTAATCCTTTGTACCCTAGTGGCGATGTATGGGCGTTAGCAGACGGTGGATACTCAACTAATGGTGATTTGGGTAACCTTGCACACGACCCTGGCGACGCGTTTGCAACGCAAATTTCTGGTACTCATGAACTAGATGTTAATTTCGGTGACTATGGTTTCTTTGCCCGTGGTTTTTGGTTTTATGACTTTGAGCAAATGGATGGTGACCGTCCATACTCTAACGCTATAACTGGCAATCAATACGACCTTTGTCAGGACCCAGAAGCAGAAGACTTATTGTGCACAGACATTCGTCTGTATGACGCGTTCTTCTATGGCGACTGGTGGATCGGCGACAAACCACTTACCGTGCGTATCGGTCGTCAGGTTATCAGTTGGGGTGAGAGCACGTTTATTCAGCACGGTATCAACACGACCAACGCAGTTGACGTAACGCGTGCGCGTGCACCAGGCGCTGAACTAAGAGAAGTATTTTTGCTTAAGCAGGTATGATTTACGCGTCACTCGGTTTGACTGATACCGTAAGCGTATCTGGTTACTATCAATATGAGTGGCAAGAAAGCTGGCTACCTGTTGCAGGCAGTTATTTTGCTACCAACGATTTTGCTGGCGATGGCGGTCAGCGCAACAACGTTCAGTTAGGTTTTAGTGGAAACCCAGATATTGATTTGGACCATCTATTGACCGCGCTTAATGGCTATGGAGATTTGTTGCGTTCTGGCGCAGATGCCTCTCAGATTTCAGAAGCATACCTTGCTTACCCAACCAAAGTGGCTATACGTGGTTTTAGCGACGCTGCACATAACGATGCTGACGACCAAGGGCAGTACGGTTTACGTTTAACTTGGTTCGCTGAAGCCTTGAATGAGACTGAGTTTAGTTTCTACCACATTAATTATCACAGCCAACGCCCACTTATTTCGGGTAAAACGTCTGACTTTACTGCTGAAGGTATTGGTCAAGATTTAGCATTCTTGGCACAAAACACAGTAACTCGCGACAATATTACACAGCTTGGTGCATTTACTCAGGCAGAGTTCTTCTATCCTGAAGACATCAAATTATACGGTATGAGCTTTAACACCAACATTGGCACCACAGCCCTTGCAGGTGAGTTTGCTTATCGTGTTGACGAGCCACTTCAAATCGACGATGTAGAATTGCTTTACATGGGTATGCCAGAGCAGTTAGCGAACGCAGGTTTGCGTCCAGACCTTGCTGGTATTTCTCAGCTTAACAACATTGGTCGTGGTGTTGGCCCAGGTGAAACAGCAGAAGGCTTTATCTTCTCTGATACGTATCAAATCCAGTTTACTGCTTCGCATGTTTTTGGTCCTAAGTTCGGTGCTGATAATTTCGTTCTTCTTGGTGAGGCGGGTTATGTCAACATTATGGATATGCCTGATCCAAATATCTTGCGTTTGAATGCGCCTGGTACTGCGCGTACGCCATCACTAGAGCCAACGCCAACGGGTAATCAACGTCAAGGTCTACACCAAGCGCTGTCTGACGGTCCAGAAACGAATCCGTTCGCGACCGACGACGCATGGGGTTATCGTCTACTAGCAGTAGCTGACTACAACTCTATTTTGGCTGGCATGAACCTACGTGTTCGTGCTGTATTTTCACATGATGTTGAAGGGACAACGCCTGATCCACTGTTCCTTTTCACAGAAGATGTTAAGTCTGCAGCGCTTTCTTTCACGTTTGACTACTTGAGCAAATTTGAAGCTACAGCATCTTACAGTGCATTCTGGGGTGGTATTGGTACTACCAATGCACTTGCTGATCGCGACTTCATCTCGTTCAACATCCGATACGCAATTTAAAGAGTAGGTTTTATGATTAGAAAAGTAGGAATTATCGCCGCTGCGCTGTCACTTGCATTGACAGGTACAAACGCAATGGCAAAAGTCTCTGATGCAGAAGCCAATAAGTTAGGCAGTGAGCTTACTCCTCTTGGCGCTGAAAAGGCGGCAAATGCTGATGGCAGTATCCCAGCATGGACTGGTGGTATCACATCTGCTCCAGCAGGATACACAGTGGGCGACCATCATCCTGATCCGTTCCCAGAAGATAAAGTGCTGTTTGAAATTACGGCGCAAAACTATAAAGAATATGCAGATTTCTTATCTGAAGGTCAGCAGAAGCTTTTTGAAGCATATCCTGATACTTTCAAAATGCTAGGTTTACCCAACACGTCGTTCAGCGTCTAACCCTCAGGCTATTTACGATGCAACAAAAGTAAATGCAACTCGTGCTGAACTTCTTGACGACGGTAACGGTATTAAAGGTGCAGTGTTAGGTATTCCTTTCCCGATCCCGCAGAACGGGCTAGAAGCGATTTGGAATCACATTCTTCGTTATCGTGGAGAAGCTGTTCAACGTAATGGCGGTCAAGCGGCTGTAACCACTGGCGGTGATTACAACGTTATCGGTTTCGATGAGCAGTTGCTTATTAAGTACGCCGAAGAGGGTGCGACACCTGAGAAGCTAACTGAAGAGAACATTCTTTTCATGTTCAAGCAAAAAGTAACACAGCCAGCGCGTTTGGCGGGTACGGCCTTGCTCGTTCATGAGACGGTTGACCAAGTTAAAGAGCCTCGTAAAGCGTGGACTTATAACACTGGCCAACGTCGCGTACGCTTAGCGCCTAACATTGCTTACGATACGCCAGGGACTGCGGCTGATGGTCTACGTACCACGGATGACTTTGACATGTTCAACGGTTCACCTAATCGTTATGATTGGAAACTGGTTGGCAAAAAAGAAATGTACGTTGCATATAATAACTATGCTTTACATTCTGATAATGCAAAGTACGCAGACATCATCAAACCTAACCATGTGAACCCTGACTTAACTCGTTGGGAAAAGCACCGTGTTTGGGTAGTTGAAGCCACATTAAAAGAAGGCTTCCGTCATATTTATCAGAAGCGCGTGTTCTTCATTGACGAGGACAGCTGGCAGATTCAAGTCGCTGATATGTATGATAACCGTGGCGAACTTTATCGCGTTAGTGTAGCTTATGGCGTAAATTACTACGAAGTTCCAACACAGTGGTCTACGCTTGATGCGTACTATGACTTGAACTCTCGTCGTTATTTGGCAATTGGCTTAGATAACGAAGAAGAGATGTATGACTTCACAGTTCGCCCTCGAGACGTAGAGTTTACGCCTCAAGCGTTGCGACGAGAAGGTATGCGCTAATCGCCTTGAACAACAAACGGTTGGCATATGCCAACCGTTTTTGTATACAGACAATTATAAATAGGGGGAATGGTTACTTATGAAAAAAACCATTGCAGCGTGCATAGCCGCAAGTTTCGCGGTCAGTCAAGCAACGACTGTGCTCGCCGAAGATGCTTTCATCGCACCTTTGGTTGAGCAATCGGTTCTGTTAGACATAGACGCTGATAAATTTGTCGTTATTGTCGGTGAACGCGGTCACGTATTAGTTTCAGAAGACGGTAAATCTTTTTCTCAAAAGGCGGTACCGACACATTCAACGCTAACTGCCACCACCATTGTTGGTGACGAAATTTGGGCAGTTGGTCATGACGCAGTCATTCTTCACTCTCCTGATAAGGGTGAAAGTTGGGAAATACAAAATTACCAACCTGACTTAGAGCGTCCATTCTTAGATGTTTTGTTTTTCGACAGTAAGCACGGAATAGCGGCTTAGGTGCTTACGGACTTTTCTATCGTACTACTGATGGCGGCCAAAACTGGTCTGCTGAGCGGCATGCTAGTCTACTCGACCCAATGGATAGAGAATATCTTGAAGATATTCGCAAAGAGGACGAGGCGTTCTACCAACAAGAACTCGAATCTATTTTACCGCACTTAAACAGAGTTACCTTAGATGGTGATACGCTTTACCTTGCAGGTGAAGCAGGATTGCTGGCAAAAAGTGATAATATGGGTGAATCGTGGGAGCGTTACTACGTTGACTACACTGGCTCATTTTTTGACATTAAACCTCTCGATGAAAACACCGTGTTGGCTGTAGGTTTGCGAGGCAACATTTTCGTAAATCGCAATCAAGGTGAGTGGGAGTATGTTCAAACTTGTTCAACAAGCACGCTCAATTCCATTTTATTTGGTTCGAGTGACAAGGTATATGCATTAGGTAACAACGGCATGATGGTATCGGCACAGCGTCCTCTGCCAACAAGCATGCGCGACCCTTATGCTAACCCAGCAGATTGTCAGACCGATGAAGGAATAGAAGTATCGCAGATAAAAGATAAAGCGGCACTTCTCAATGCCACCACATTCAACGGTAGTAACCTTGCTGTTACAGCAAATGGTATCAAAACGCTATCGCTTAAATAGGGCAGTATAAGAACAATGACCCAATTTTTAGAAAAACTTGTCTTTGGTAATCGAAAAATCGTCGTGGCATTATTTGCTATCGCAACGGTGGTTTTGGGTTACCAAGCCTCTCAGATGCGTTTAGACGCAGGGTTTGAGAAAAACATTCCTCTTAATCACGAGTACATGAAAACCTATATTGAACATCGCCAAGACTTTGGTGGTGCAAACAATATTCTGGTTTCGGTATGTGACAAAGACGGAAATATCTACAATCAAAACTTTTTTGATACCCTCAAGAATGTACACGACCAATTATTCTTTATTAATGGCGTGAATCGTTCTTTGGTAATTTCTTTGTTTTCGCCGTCAACTCGTTTTACAGAAATTGTCGAAGGCGGTTTCGCTGGCGGTCCAGTTATTCCTGCTGACTTTAACTCTGCCAGCCAAGAAGGGCTAGACCTTGTTGCTGCCAACGTTGAAAAAGCCAATATCGTTGGCCGTCAGGTTTCAAGTGACTACAGCTGTGCAATGGTGACAGCGCAATTGCTTGATATTGACCCTCAAACGGGTGAGCCTTTAGACACACTTGCTTTAGCTGCAGAGCTTGAAGAGCAACTTCGCGGTCAATATGAAAATGACAAAACGTCTATTCATATCATTGGTTTTGCGAAGATGATTGGTGACGTTGCAGATGGCGCTAAAGACGTGCTTGTGTTTTTTGCTATCGCGATAGCTATCACAGCCATCATGGTGTACTTCTTCTCGCGCAGCATCATGCTAACTGTTTTACCGCTTGTATGTTCTATTATTGCGGTTATTTGGCAGCTTGGCCTTCTTACGTCTATCGGTTTTGGTATGGATCCAATGTCAATATTGGTGCCTTTCCTTGTATTCGCGATTGGTGTTAGCCACGGCGTTCAAATGATTAATGCGGTAGAAAAACAAGCAGTCACGGGTATAGGCGCAAAACGTGCTTCGATGGCGGCGTTCAGAAATCTACTCGTGCCAGGTGGTATAGCATTACTATCAGACACCGTTGGCTTTATGACCTTGTTGGTTATTGATATTGGTATCATTCGTGAACTGGCTATCACCGCGAGCATGGGTGTAGCTGTCATTATTCTTACCAACTTATTGCTGTTGCCAGTACTTATGAGCTTCTTAAAACTTGACCAGAAATACATGGATAAGTTTGCGGGCAAAGAAAATGCAAATAGCAAATTCTGGGAAGTGATCGCAGCGTGCTCTCGTAAGAAACCTGCCGCTGTTATCTTGGCAATTACTGCTGTGTTGTTCGTATTGGGGCATTTCCAAGCTAAGAACATGAAGATTGGTGATTTGCATGCTGGTGCTCCAGCGTTACACGAAACGTCGCGTTACAACCAGGACACGTTTTTGATCACAGACAAATACGAAGTCACGGTTGATTACATTTCAATCTTGGTTGAAACCACTCCTGAAGCATGTACATCGCATAGCGTGATGAAAGCTATGGACGATTTCCAGTGGAAAATGGAAAACGTTAAGGGAGTGCAGTCGGCCGTTTCACTTGCATCTGTCGCTAAAATAGTTAACGCTTATTATAACGAAGGTAATGTGAAGTGGCAGGTCTTGCCTCGAAATCAGCAAACGCTGGTACAAGCAATCTCTCGCGTTCCTACGTCGTCAGGTTTGCTTAACGGCAACTGTTCTGTAATGCCTATTATCCTATTTATGGAAGATCACAAGGCAGAAACTATTTCTCGCGTTGTCGATGCGGTGAAGCAATACAGAACAGAATATGAAACTGACGATATGAAATTCAGTTTGGCTTCAGGGCCTGTTGGCGTAATGGCGGCGACCAATGAAGCGGTGAGTGCAGCACAAGATCCAATGATGCTTTATGTTTTTGGCGCTGTTATTGCACTATGTCTTATCAGTTTCCGCTCGATTAGAGCAACATTAGTAGTGGTTATTCCACTTTATGTAGTATCTGTATTGGCGCAAGCATTAATGACCTACTTGCAAATAGGCCTTACCGTTTCAACACTACCTGTTATTGCATTGGGTGTAGGTATTGGTGTCGACTATGGTATTTATATTCTTTCTACAAAGAGTTTGATGCTGAAACAGGGCGCCACCGTTCAGGAAGCGTACTTTGCCGCGCTTAAAGAGCGTGGAAGTGCCGTTCTCTTTACGGGGATTACGTTGGCCATTGGGGTAAGTACTTGGGTATTCTCATCGCTTAAATTCCAGATGGATATGGGTATTTTGCTAACGTTTATGTTCGTTGTGAACATGCTTGGCGCAATTATTGTACTGCCAGCGCTAGCAAGATTCTTGTGGTGGAATAAGTGTGACCCTGGTGCATAAATTATTTTTGCATAGCTACGCATAAAAAAGGGCCTTTAGGCCCTTTTTTTGGTGTTTTTTGCATACTTATCTATCCTGTTAAATTAAGGTTAAAATTAGGCTTTCAATAGCCTCATTTATTAGAGAAAATAGTTAGGTACTCGGCACTTATACCAACGAGACTGGTATTACCACTTTAAAAAAAGGTTAACAAATGACAGTCACCTCACAGCGACACTCAGTACTGCTAGATAACGTATTTGCATTGATTGATAAAAAGGTAGATACAAAGCAGAAGTCTCTTGTGCAGCAATTCGGACGTCTGTTGTATAAAAATATTTCTAGCGATGATTTAGAAAATCGCAACGACAGCGACCTTTATGGTGCAACACTTAGTTTATGGAACGGTTTAGCAAAGTTCGATAACACGTCACCCTACATACGCGTTTTTAATCCGGAGATTGCCAAACATGGTTGGCATTCTAGCCACACTATCGTAGAGATCATTGTTTCGGATATGCCGTTTTTGGTTGATTCAGTAAGAATGCTGTTAAACCGCCTTAATATCACTTCGCATCTCTTCTTACATAGCCCAATTGGCATAAAACGCGATAACGCCAACAAGGTAGAAGCTTTCGCTGAGCCAGGGCAGTCCTTGAACGGCGCAAAAAAAGAAACGGTTATCTTCATCGAAGTAGATAGACAGACATCTAAAAAAGACATTGAAGCACTAACGCAAGAGCTTCATTCGGTCGTAGATGAAGTATTACTAGCCGTACAAGATTGGCAGGACATGACCAATACGCTACAAGACGTCATTAAGGGCAGCACTAAATTTAATTGGCCCGTGTCAGCTGATATTAAAAAACAAACCAAAGCTTACCTAGAATGGCTTGGCGACCACAACTTCACCATGATGGGTTATCGCTATTATGAAGTAAAAGCCATTGAGGGTGACCACCGCTGGATCCCGCAAAACGAAACAAGCCTTGGTTTATTGAAAAACTCTATTAACGACCGCGAGCGTCTTCTTTCAAAGCTTCCTGCTTCAGCACGTGCAGAAGCACTAAGTCAAAACCCTTTGATTTTGACTAAGACTAATTCTCGCGCTCGCGTTCATCGACCAGCATATATGGATTATGTTGGCGTAAAGGTGTTTAACAAAGACGGACAAGTTGTCGGTGAACACCGCTTCTTAGGTTTGTACTCAGCGTCGTTTTACAATAACAGTGTAACGCAGTTGCCTATTTTACGTGAAAAGATAAATCGCATATGTGAATTGTCAGGTTTTGAGCCTGGCACGCACGCGTTCAAAGCGTTTACCAATATTATTGAAACGTATCCTCGTGATGAGCTATTGCAAACACCAGCTGAAGAGCTTGCTCAAATTGTGATGGGTATTTTCCAAATGCAGGAGCGCGGTATTTCGCGTTTATTCATTCGCAAAGATATCTTTGGCCGTTTCTTTTCTTGCATGGTATTTGTTCCAAGAGAGCGCTACAACACGCAATTGCGTAAAGAAACACAAGCGCTTCTTAAAGCCTCTTTAGGTGCTACTGAAGAAGTAGAATTTACTACGTTCTTCTCTGAATCTGTGTATGCACGCACGCATTACATTGCTCGAGTCAACGACAACAACGCGGAATTTGACGTGAAGGAAATAGAACAAAATATTATTGAGTTGACCAAAACGTGGAACGACCGCCTAGCGTCCTCTATCTCTGCGGCGCACGGCGAGGCCTCAGGTAAAGCGTTAGAGCGCAAGTATAACAACGCTTTTTCACGTAGCTATATGGAACACAATCTGCCTTCTGCAGCATTAGTTGATATCGGCAAGCTTGAGATGCTTGATGATAATCATACGCTGGATATGCTTTTCTATCGTCCACAGGAAGAAGACGCAGATAGTCAGGTTGTTAAGCTTAAGTTGTTCCATCGTGCAGAACCGATCCACTTATCTGACGTTTTGCCAATGCTTGAAAACTTTGGTTTGCGCGTAATTGATGAAAGCCCTTATAAAATTACTTGCTCGGAAGGTGAGCGTAATTGGGTAATGGACTTCTCCATGCTGCATAAGAGCGGTCAGCACTTTGACATGGAAAATGCTCAAATTCTTTTCCAAGATGCATTCGCGAAAGTTTGGTACAAAACGTTAGAAGACGATGCGTTTAACCGACTTATACTCGGTGCCAATATGACGGGTCGTAAGGTAACTGTACTTCGCGCCTATGCTAAGTACATGCGCCAAACAGGCAGCTCATTTAGCCGAGACTACATCGCAAATACACTAGCAAACTATCCTGACATTGCTCGCTTGTTGGTAGATTTCTTTGATCAACGCTTTAACCCTAAGAAAAAGCGTAACGAGAAGAAAGAAGAGGCGCTATTAGAAACCATTAAGGCGCAGTTGGACAACGTTAGCAACCTTGATGATGACCGTATTATTCGCCGTTATCTGGACATGATGTCAGCGACGTTACGTACTAACTTCTATCAGGCAGATGACGCCAGTAATGAAAAGTCGTACGTGTCATTCAAAATGATGCCCGAACTCATTCCAGAAATGCCGTTACCGTTGCCAAAATTTGAAATATTTGTCTACAGCCCTCGCGTAGAAGGTGTTCATTTACGCGGCGGCAAAGTTGCCCGTGGTGGCCTTCGCTGGTCTGACAGACAAGAAGATTTCCGTACAGAAGTGTTAGGTCTTGTAAAAGCTCAGCAAGTAAAGAACACGGTCATTGTGCTTAGGTTGGCGCAAAAGGCGGTTTTGTATGTAAAAACTTGCCAGTAGGACAAGGGCGCGAAGCCATTCAAGCTGAAGGTCAGGCTTGCTACCGAACCTTTATTACAAGCTTACTAGATATTACCGACAACATTGTAAATGGTGAAATTGTTCCGCCAAAAGACGTTGTTCGTCTAGACGATGACGACCCGTATTTGGTTGTTGCGGCTGACAAAGGTACTGCCACATTCTCTGACATCGCCAATGGCATTGCAGAAGAGTTTGGCTTCTGGTTGGGCGATGCGTTTGCATCAGGCGGCAGCATTGGTTACGACCATAAGAAAATGGGTATTACTGCACGCGGCGGATGGGAGTCAGTTAAGCGTCACTTCCGTGAAATCGGTATTGATTGCCAAACCACTGATTTTACCTGTGCTGGTGTTGGTGATATGGCTGGAGATGTATTCGGTAACGGTATGTTGCTATCGAAGCATACACGCCTGATAGCGGCGTTTAACCACTTGCATATATTCTTCGACCCGAATCCGGATGCAGCGACAAGTTACGAAGAGCGCAAGCGCTTGTTTGAAAACCCAAGCCTAAGTTGGGAAGACTACGACAGCAAACTGATTTCTAAAGGTGGTGGCGTATTCAATCGTTCTGCTAAATCAATAAAACTGACGCCAGAAATGAAGAAGTGGCTGGGCACACGTCAGCTTACTATGACGCCGAACGAACTCATTCACAACATTCTAAAAATGCCTGTAGACCTTCTGTGGAACGGTGGTATCGGCACGTATATTAAGAGTAAAAAAGAATCTCATTCAGAGGTTGGTGATCGCGCCAACGACGACTTACGCGTTAATGGCCGAGACGTTCAAGCCAAAATTGTAGGCGAGGGCGGTAACTTAGGCCTGACGCAATTAGGTCGTATTGAATATGCCGCAAATGGTGGCAGGGTCAATACGGACTTTATTGACAACGTAGGTGGCGTAGATTGCTCGGATAACGAAGTAAACATCAAAATATTGCTTAACAGCTTGGTTAACGATGGTGAATTAACGCTGAAACAGCGCAATAAATTGCTTTACGATATGACAGACGACGTATCGCGTATTGTACTGAAAGATTGTTATCGTCAAACACAGTCAATCTCCATCACTGAACTTTCTGGCGTGAAGCAGTTAAAAGAGCAACTGCGCTTTATTCACGGTTTAGAGCGTGAAGGGCAGCTTAACCGCGAACTTGAGTTTATTCCAAATGACGATGAAATTTCTGATCGCGTCGCAACGGATCAAGGTTTCACAAGACCTGAATTAAGCGTATTGATTGCTTACGGCAAGATGGTGCTTAAAGATGCGTTAAACATCCCTGAGATTACCGATAATCCTTATCATGGAAAACTCCTGGTTGAAGCCTTCCCTGAAGTTTTGCGTAAGAAGTTTGCAACTCACATGCAGCAGCACCCACTGCGCAGCGAAATCATTGCAACTAAGTTGACCAATAACATGGTTAACGATATGGGCTTAAATTTCGTGTTTAGAATGCAAGAAGAGACTGGCGCAAGTGTGAGCGAGATTGCTGATGCTTATGCAATCGTTCATGGCATTTTCAACATGAATACGTTGTGGGAACGCATTGAAGAACTGGACAACGTAATTTCTGCCGAGCTACAGCTTAAAATGCTGGAAGAAGCTCGTCGTATCATGCGCCGTGCCTCACGCTGGTACATACGTCACGGTAACAAAGCCCAGTCTATTGATGAGGCGATTGCAAGCTACCGCGGTACGTTCGACATCTTGTCTAAGAACTTACAGCACTATCTTGTTGAAAGTGAATACAGCCAGTTAGAGAAAGCGACACAGAAATACATTGATCAGGGTGTTCCTCAAGACATCGCTTATCAAGTAGCTAGTTTCTCAAATATGTTCTCTAGCTTCGACCTTGCCCAAATTGTTGAAGCAGATAAGCACGATACCGACGTAGTCGCTAAGTTGTATTATCAGTTGGGTTCTAAGCTAGAATTACACTGGTTCTTAGATCAAATTAATAACCAGACAGTGGCTAACCATTGGCAAGCATTGGCTCGCGCATCTTATCGCGAGGAGCTTGATTGGCAGCAACGTTCAATTACTGCTAATTTGCTTTCGTCACGAGAAGACACACAGGATGCAAATACTATTCTTGACGAATGGATTGAAAGTAATCAGGTATTGTTGAAGCGCTGGTATCACATGATGTCAGAGTTCAAAACAAGCAGTACACACGAATTTGCGAAATTTTCTGTCGCTTTACGTGAATTGATGCTTTTAAGCGTGAAGTCTAGCCATTAGAATAGACGTACCTTAATGATTTAAGCCCTGTTCATCAGGGCTTTTTTATATTTACGAGCGTTTATTACCGTTATGCAATCCTTAGTGCAAAAGTTCTTACTTCAGTGCGAGCCTGAAAAAAGTCACGATTTCACCATTAATTGGTTAAATAAGACCCAACATACACCGCTGAAATGGATGTACAGCACACCCACAATCAAAAAGCCGGTAACTATTGCTGGGATGACGTTTGACAATCCAATTGGACTTGCTGCGGGTCTTGATAAGAATGGGGATTGCATAGATGCATTTGCAAGCATGGGATTCGGTTTTGTTGAAATTGGTACCGTTACGCCAAGACCACAGCCTGGAAACCCGAAGCCACGCTTGTTTAGATTGCCTGAAAAACAAGCCATTATTAATCGTATGGGTTTCAACAATAAGGGGGTAGACCACCTTGTTGAACAAGTTAAGCAAGCCCAGTTTAAGGGCCCTATTGGCATAAATATCGGTAAAAACAAAGACACCGAAGAAAGTAGGGCACTTGAAGATTACCTCATATGTTTAAATAAGGTTTATCCTTATGCCAGCTATGTCACAATAAACATTTCTTCGCCAAATACACCGGGTCTTCGAAACCTCCAGTACGGTGAGGCGCTCGACAAACTGCTGACGGGCTTGAAGGCCGCGCAAGAGACGTTGACACAAACCCACGGTAAATATGTTCCTCTTTTCATTAAAATCGCGCCTGATCTAAGTGATATAGAAATTGAAAGTATTGCTCAGTCACTGATCAATTCGAAAATGGATGGTGTTATAGCAACAAACACAACCTTGTCGCGTGAAGCGGTACAAGGGTTGCCGCATTGTGATGAAATGGGTGGGCTCAGTGGTTCAGTGATGACGCAAATGAGCTTAGATGTTACTCGCAAGCTTTCAATGGCGCTAGACCGTGCAATCCCCATTATTGGCGTTGGCGGTATTGACTCACCTGAGGCTGCCAAAGCACGTCTCGATGCTGGTGCATCTCTGGTACAAGTATACTCTGCTTTTATTTACCAGGGTCCTTCTCTCGTTAAACGTATTGCAAACGCGTTATAATAACTCCAAACCATATTATTATGGGTTCACTCTTGTGGGCCCATCCAAAACAGGTACATGAATGAATACAATCCTGGTGACGACCAGTCGCGGCCTTGACGAATTACTTAAACAAGAAGTTCTAACACTGTGTCCTAATGCACAGCTGAAACAAGGGCCCGGAACAATTCAGTTTGAAGGTAGTAAAGAAGACGCCTACAAACTTTGTTTGTGGTCCCGTTTAGCAAATCGCGTCATTTGGGTGCTGGCCAATGGCAAGGCAGGCGATGCTGATGCCCTTTACAATACCGCAATGGGAATTGATTGGCAGATGCAGATGGACTCGCGTCATACTCTTTCGGTCCAGTTCATAGGTACAAACTTCGCCATAAAAAATACTCAATTTGGCGCCGTTAGGGTAAAAGATGCAATAGTTGATTCGTTTGTAGAACAAGGGTTAGCAAGACCGTCTGTCGAGCGAAAAACACCAGATATTTCTGTGTATGCAAGATTACATAGAGACAACGTTATTATCGGTATTGATCTAGCTGGCGCAAGCCTGCACCAGCGTGCCTATCGACAACAAACCTATGATGCGCCCCTAAAAGAGCATATTGCAAGCGCAATGCTAATGCGCAGTGGTTGGACTGAAAACCAGCAAATGCCTTTAGTGGACCTAATGTGTGGTTCTGGCACCATTGCTATTGAAGCTGCGTATATCGCTCGTAATATCGCACCTGGTATCAAGCGCAACTATTGGGGCTTTTCAAAATGGTTGGGTCATGAAGCAGGTACGTGGGAACAGTTACTTGACGACGCTATTGCGGTGCAAAAACCGTCTTGCGGTGGTATTTATGCGGGTGATTTTAGCCGAAAAATGGTAGCTATCGCTAAGGCGAACGCTGATTTTGCGGGCGTATTTAACGATATAAGTTTTAGTCAACAAGACGCAACTAAATCGTCTCCGCCAGTATCTACACCAGGCTATGTCGTTTCAAATCCTCCCTATGGTGAACGTTTGGGCGAGCTCACATCGCTTATTCCATTGTTTAGCGACTGGGGCAAGCGATTTAAAGAAGCGTGGAAAGGATGGCATGTCTCTTTACTTAGCAGTAATCGTGACCTTCTGCGAGTTTTGAAGCTTCGTGCGACAAAAGACTACGCCATGAACAACGGCAAACTAGAATGTCGGCTTGCCAATTACGAATTGAATGATGAAAACACCATTCAGTTCGGTGAAGATGCAAACAATCACGAATTTGCTAACCGGATAAAGAAAAACCTCAAGAAAATGAAGGGGTGGATCAAAAATGCCAACACAAATTGTTATCGAATCTATGATGCCGATTTACCTGATTACAATGTAGCGGTAGACCGCTACGGAGATTGGCTAGTCGTTCAAGAGTATGCGCCGCCAAAAACAGTGTCGGAAGAGAAAGCGCGAAAACGCCTACAAGAAGTACTGTTACACTTGCCTGCGGTAACGGGCGTCTCTCCTAAACAGATTGCGTTAAAAGTACGTAGCCAGCAAAAAGGGGCAAAGCAGTACGAAAAAATCAATCAGAGTGGCGAGATGATGGAGGTATTTGAAAATGGCGCTAGATTTTTAGTGAACCTTACAGATTATCTCGATACGGGTCTATTTTTGGACCACCGCAACACCCGTCAGAAAGTAATGCAATTATCGAAAGATAAAGATGTGTTGAATCTGTTTTCATACACGGGAAGCGTATCTGTTTTTGCGGCTAAAGGTGGCGCGAAGTCAGTTACGACTGTCGATATGTCTAATACCTACCTTGAGTGGGCGAAGAAAAATGTCGCACTAAACAAACTTACCTAGCCCACACGCCTTTATTCAGGCTGACTGTACCACATGGCTCGCGTCGCATAAGGGTAAGTATGATTTGATCTTTATTGACCCGCCTTCGTTCTCAAACTCAAAACGCATGGAAGGTACGTGGGATGTTCAGCGCGACCATGTAAAGATGTTGAGTGATGCTAAGCAATGTCTTAAAGAACGTGGGACAATAATATTTTCAAACAACAAGCGTGGCTTCAAGCTTGATGATGCAGGTGTAAGAGAACTTGGATTAGCGCCAGACAATATCACGAAACAAACCATTCCAGAGGATTTTGCGCGTAAAGGAAACATTCATCAGTGTTGGGTGCTAACTTCATGAAATTGTTTTTTTATACTGGGCCACAATGCAGCTTGTGTGACCTTGCTGATATAGAATTGAAAAACACTGCTCAATACCCACAGCTAAACGTGGAGATGGTAAATATTCGTCAAAGCACTGAGCTCTATCACCTATATGGTGCGCGTATTCCTGTGCTAAAACGCGATGATAACAAAAAAGAAATTGGCTGGCCGTTTACTACAGCTGATTTAGAGGAGTTTCTTCAGTGAGTATTTTGCAGTTAAAAAACATCACTGTTATCTACGGTAATCCCCCCTTACTGGATGGGGTGGAATTAGTCGTTCAGCCCAAAGAGCGCGTTTGCTTAGTTGGACGAAATGGCAGCGGCAAGTCTACGTTGATGAAGGTCATAGCAGGTGATGTTATTGCCGATGACGGACAACGCATTATTGAAAATAATACGGTTGTTGCGCGCTTAGAACAGGACCCTCCACAAACTACCGACGTAACGCTATTTGACTATGTGGCCGAAGGCCTTTCAGATGTGGGCGAAACACTGAAGGCGTATTTTCACCAAACGAAATTAGTAGGTGAAGACCCCAGCGAAGCAAACCTCAACAAGTTACAACGCTTGCAAGAAACATTAGAAGCGCGAGATGCATGGCAATTTGAGCAACAAATAGAACAAACGCTTACCATGCTAAAACTTGATCCTGATATTTCACTATCCACGTTGTCAGGAGGCTGGAGACGCAAGGCTGCTTTGGCCAGAGCCTTGGTGCGTTCGCCCGATTTATTACTCCTAGACGAGCCAACTAACCACCTTGATATTGAGATGATACGTTGGCTGGAATCAAGCCTTAGCAATTATAATGGCGCAATTGTATTTGTTAGCCATGATCGCGCTTTTATTCGAGCGATGGCTACGCGAATTGTTGATTTAGACCGCGGTGGTATCACAAGTTACCCGGGTAATTACGAAGCTTACTTAGAGAAAAAACAACACGATTTAGATGTAGAAGCAGCTCAAAACGCAGAGTTTGATAAAAAGCTCGCTCAGGAAGAAGTGTGGATACGTCAAGGCATTAAGGCAAGGCGAACACGTAACGAAGGCCGAGTAAGGGCGCTTAAAAAGCTACGTGAAGAGCGCAAGGCAAGACGTGCTGTACAGGGTAGTGCGGTGGTAAATCAACACCAAGCTGCACGCTCAGGAAAGATGGTCTTTGAAGTAAAAAATCTGAGTTACAGCATTGAAGACAAAATGATTGTTTCGTCGCTTAATTTAAACGTACTGCGCGGGGATAAACTTGCGCTTATCGGCCCAAATGGAAGCGGTAAAAGTACGCTGATTAAGCTACTCCTTGGCGAGCTTCAACCCGATGCCGGGAACTGTAAACAAGGCACTAACTTAGAAGTGGCTTATTTTGACCAACATCGCCATGGCCTAGATTTAGAAAAGTCGGTAATAGATGCGGTGGGCGATGGTAAGCGCGACCTTATGGTAAATGGTCACCCACGACACGTTATAAGTTACCTTCAAGACTATTTGTTCACACCCGAGCGCGTCAATGCACCAGTTAAATCACTGTCTGGCGGTGAAAAAAACAGACTGATGCTTGCTAAGCTGATGCTTAAACCTAGCAATGTACTGGTACTCGATGAACCTACTAACGATCTTGATGTTGAAACCCTTGAAATGCTTGAGACTCTGTTAAATGAGTACACGGGCACAGTGTTATTGGTTAGCCACGATAGAGAGTTTGTGGATAATGTTGCCAATAGCAGCCTTGTTTTTGAGGGTAACGGTCAGCTAAGAGAGTTTATCGGGGGTTTCACTGACGTTGAAAACTGGTATAAAGAGCAGCAGGACAGACGACAGCAGGTCGAGAAAGAAGAAAAAGCCAAGGTAAAGAATGAAACTAATTCTGCTTCAAACAGTCCTAGTGCTAAGTCTTCTCCCCGTAAGACGAAAAAGCTATCATATAAAGATCAGCGAGAGCTTGAATCACTGCCAAAGGAACTCGAAACACTAGAAGAAGAACTTGAGGCAATGCAAGAGCAGGTTAACGACCCTGACTTCTTCAAACAAGACAATGACATTACTGCCAAAGCCTTATCAGCGTTGGCCGAAAAAGAAGAATTACTTTCCCAGAAATATGCGCGCTGGGATGAACTAGAAAGTATGCTGGAAGATAATCAGCAGTAAATAGGATTTTAAATGAAACGAACTCAGCTTGCCGCCGCCGTTCTGTTGGCAACAGGAAGTGTTTCGGCAATGGCCGCGACTTATTCAGTGACGCCTCTTCCTTTAAAGGATATCTCTTTGAACAATTTTGCCCGTTCAATAGATAACTCGGGCCAGATGTTATCAGTAGTTCAAAGAGAGTTTAGCCCACCTGTTGATGTTGATCAGTTAGAAAACGACACAACGTTCTTTTCGCAATTCGGCGAGTCACTCGAGAATGAAGACGACGTATTACAAGGCAT
Source organism: Alteromonas gracilis (assembly GCF_036870955.2). GTDB lineage: Bacteria > Pseudomonadota > Gammaproteobacteria > Enterobacterales > Alteromonadaceae > Alteromonas > Alteromonas gracilis_A. The sequence continues at coordinate 2,207,198 of NZ_CP145482.2, read as the reverse complement.
TTTTACTGATGCCGACTATACCATTGTTGTTAATTTTCTATCTGGCACAACCGATGCGACACAAGGTCAGAAATTAGCGCTACAACGCACATATTTATCAGATACACAGGATTTCTCATTGGTTCCTGGTCTAGATATGATCACTGACAAATTTGACGATTACACGTTCTCTGTTGAAACAACGGGTAGAGACAGCGTGGGTGGTGATTATATCGTTGGGGATTCAGACGGCCTTGTGGTGCTAGACCCTTATGAAAACGAAGATGGCGACACCATTAACTACACTTATGCAAACTCTAATCAACAAGCGTTTGTTCAAGTGGGTAGTGAAACAAAACGTCTCGCTCCTGCAGATGAAACCTTAGGGGGTTATGGTTCGGCGCGAAGCATCAACAATAATCTACAAGTAGCAGGCTTCAGTTCGGTGAGCTTTTTAGATATTGTCGACGACGCGGTTGAAAATTGTGCGGACCCAGAAGTACGCACAGATATTTCAGAAGGACGCTGCCGTTACAATATTTACAGAGGTGAGTTAAATGTTCCTCGCATTGATTCATACTTTGTGAACGTCAGCACAAATAGCCGCCCTTTTTCTAGCTATCTACTTGCGTCTGAAGTCAATGCGACTATCTGGCAACTTGATGTGACAGGCGATGTCATTAGTACAGAAACTTTCCCGCTTTTGTTTGAGCCAGAAGAAGACGATACCAACCATTACTACAGCTTTGCGTACAGTATTAATAACCAAGGTATAGCGGTAGGTGAGGCACTTACGGGCGACCGCATAACCATCACGCGCCCTAACAGCACTGGACAACTTGAAAATGAGCGTGTTGCTACTGTTTATCGTGATGGCGAAACCATTGAGTTACTGCCACGCGACGAGAACATTCTAAGCCAAGCTATTGCTATCAATGACAATAACTGGGTAGCAGGTGCTGTTCTTCGTTCTCGAAGTGATATAGCACGTTCAAGGTTGTTTGCATTCAACCTTGATACCCAAGAACAGTTTTACCCTGAAGGCTTGTTCGTTAGTGGCGGCGTTACACCAAATGCTATCAATAACAACAATATTATCGTAGGAAAAGCTGACTCTGAAGCCACAGCTGACACAATAAGGCAGACAGCTGGCTTTATGTTCAACATAGACACACAAGAATTTACCAATCTAAACGACTTGTTGCCTTGTGATAGTGAATATGAAGTACTAGAAGCGGTTGATATCAACGACGATAACGAGATTATTGCCAATGCAAGGGTGAAGCGTACAACAAAATATGCGACAGGGGTTGAGATCATTAATAGCGATGGTGAAACTGAACTTGTTGATAATATTATTGCGGTAAAGCTATCTCCATTGGCAAATGGCGAAGTTGAACAGTGTGAATTATCTGAAGATGAGCAACCTTACGAGCGTCAGGGTGCGTCGTCTACTTGGTTCGGTCTACTAGCGTTACTTGGAGCAGTATTTGTTCGTAGACGCATGAAGCGCTAACGAATCATTCATAACTTGAAAAGCCGCACTGTGTTGCGGCTTTTTTTATACTCAAAAGAAGTAAAAATTGAAATATATATGAACAAAAAATGTAACAAATATTTCATCTAAACTTCATTAATTTAAAGTTTGTCAAGCCCTTTAATTTTTTATTTTCCTTGAACCAATTGGTCAATTGCACTATCACAGTAATGTACGCAAAACGTTTTCCGGCACTATCGACCTAAGATGATGTAGAGCGCTCGTGAAAATAGTTTGTTGTACAGTCAACAACAAAAGAGGCTAATCAATGAAAAGACAAAAAAGAGATAAACTGACTCGCGCACATGCAAAAGGCTATCAGGCTGGTATCAGCGGTCGTTCGAAGGAAAATTGTCCATTTCAGCAAAACGATGCACGTTCACAGTGGTTAGGTGGGTGGCGCGAAGCGGTAGAAGATAGACACTTAGGTTTGAGTGTTAAGTAACACTTTCTCTTTTATGAACTGATTAAGCAAAAGGAAGAGCCCCTGAAAAGGGGCTTTTTTCTATTTTAAATATAGAAAGAGATTAACTAGAAGTTAGAGGTATCTTGAAATAGACCCACTTTTAAATCTTTCGCAACGTAGATTTCTCTGCCATCAACCTCGACAACACCGTCAGCCATTCCCATGAAAAGTTTGCGCTTGATTACGCGCTTCATAGTAATTTTATACGTAACCTTCTTTGCTGTAGGTAAGATTTGGCCTGTAAATTTCACTTCGCCAACACCTAACGCACGACCTTTACCCGGGCCGCCGCTCCAACCTAAGAAAAAACCAACCAATTGCCACATTGCATCTAAGCCTAAACAACCAGGCATCACGGGATCACCTGGAAAGTGACAATCGAAAAACCACAGGTCAGGGTTGATATCTAGCTCGGCAATAATTTCACCTTTACCGTGTTCACCGCCGTCTTCGGTAATTGATACCACGCGGTCCATCATAAGCATGTTTGGCGCAGGTAGCTGACTGTTACCAGGACCAAACATTTCACCTCGACTACATGCAAGTAAGTCTTCTCTATTAAAGCTATTTTTCTTCTCTGACATTCCTAACTCGTTGTTGTAAAGTAATTACGCTGCTAATTTAGCGAACACTTGTACGCCAAACAACTCTGAACAGTCATTTTTCTGAATAAAAACGCATGTTAGACTAACCGTAACGCAAAAATGTGTGATTACTATGACAGAAAAAACAACAGCAAAGCGCAAAGAGAAGAGTCCAGAGGAAAAAGCCAAGGCGAATGCAGACAAACAGCGTCGGTTTCGCGAACGCCAGAAAGATGCTTAAGCAAAAAGCTTGTAAGAGGCTATGTAACCCCCGAAGCGAAAGCATGTTATGACGAAATCCGCGAAAAAACTGATTGGACAGACAGCGAAGCCATGTCCAATGCCATGCGATTGATGTACGCCGCATACAAATGCGGGCAAATTAAGCTGTTAAACGAATGGCTGCGTAAAAATAACCGCTAATTGGCGTTGCGTGATTTATTTTTAAGCCACGCACGGCTTGGACTGTTAGCCAATGTATGCCTTTTTACAATGCGCCTCGCTTGTTTTAGCACATCATCACGCTCTCTGTAATCCCATAATCGCTTTGCCGTAGCTTTGCTATGTAACGCGATATCTATAATAGGCTCGACATAATCTCGCTTCATATCAAAGTCGAGCATCTGCGCTTCAAGAGGCGGGATTAGATGCGGTGCATGAACGGCGTCATCAGGCAAGTGCGCAAGTTCTGGTACCCACTTTTTAATGAAGATACCTTCAGGGTCGAGTTTTTTAGACTGAGTATGCGGATTGTACAGTCGAACCGTATGAATCCCCGTCACACTTGCCTGCATTTGAATTTGCGGATAGTGAATACCTGGCTCGAAATCTAAGAATTGAGTAGCTAAATAATGCGCCGCTTTAAGCCAATGCACGTTTAGATGATGACAAAGAAAACTAGTCACCATAGCGCGCATCCTGAAATTCAAATAGCCCGTATTTGCCAATGCACGCATGCAAGCGTCTACCAACGGGTAACCCGTTTTGCCTAATTTCCAATAATGAAATCTTCGTTCTGCCTCAGGCCCGTCTATAAATGGAAACATCTCATAAGCGCTATTCATTGCCTGCCATTCAATTTCATGTTCACTTTCGAATTTTTGAATAAAATGGCAATGCCAGTGTAATCGAGACGTTAATGCAGAAAGGGCACGGGACCATTGCGCTTTTTCCTGACCTTTTAGTGAATTTCGCTTTTGCATCTTATTGTTTAATACCGCGTGATACACTTGTCTGATTGATACATTTCCCCAAGCAAGGTAGGGGCTTAAACGCGTACAGCCTTCTCTTGCAGCATGGGGCTGAGAGATATGTTTATGGTAATTAATCCCGCGCGACTCAAAGAAGTGCTTAAGTACTTGCCAAGCTCGCCTCTCACCGCCAGGCTGCATTAAAGGCGAATCCGTTGCAGTTGGGTTTATCGTGGCGTAGTTCGTATAGTAGTTCGCTAAGCTTTTATGCGAGCTGTCACTTAAGGTCTTGTCAAAGCCCTTATCTAAGATCTTGTGATAACTCTCCTGTGTGCCTCTATGCTGTTTCCAGTCGAACCATTTTGCGTCATCTATCTCAAAATCATTGGTGTTTTCACTAAATTGCTGTTCCCAATTCCGCTGCCAGTACTGCCGATTGGGTAACCCTCTTACCACACCGCCGTATTGGCATTCTAATAGCGTTATTTTATTTTTTTTCAGATAGTTAGTAATACGCAAATCACGGTTATACGTAACCAGCAAGCCTATTTCTTGGTAACACCTAACACGGTCAATTTTGTGAAATGTAGATATGAGCGTAAACGCGTCTTCAACCTCCATGTAAAGCTGAAGTACAGAAATACCATCGGGGAGTTGAGCGTCGATATCAGCCAGACTTTGGCTGACAAATCGCCAATGACGCTCATCCATGTGTGGGTCTGCAAGCACCGACGGTTCCCAACAATACAGCAACATAATGAGTTCACCGCGTTTAGCCGCGTCAAACAGTGGTTGATGGTCTCGAAGGCGTAAATCTCTTTTGAGCCAAACTACGGTTATGTTGTCTGTATTGTTCAACGCGTTCGCCATTTACTGCAAAAACGCCCATCTCTGTCGTAAATCCCAGTTTGCTTTTGTAGATTGAACTGGCGATGACCTCTTGGGTCGCTTCCAACACCTGCTAAGTACAGCCAGTTACCCCAGTTGCTTCCTACATCAAAATCGATTAACTGATGTTCAAACCACGCTGCGCCATAGCGCCAATCTTGGCGTAGTTCGTGAACAAAACAGCTAGCGACTAATTGTCGGCCTCGGTTTGACATATAGCCCGTCTGAGCCAACTGGTTCATGCATGCATCGACGATAGGGTAGCCCGTTTGCCCATTACACCAGCTTTCAAAGACTTCTTCATTGTGCGATGTGTTGGGTGTTTTTCCCTGTATCCCAGAAAAACTAAAATATCGTGCGTCGTATTTCTTTTGTAGCCAATAGAAAAATTCCCTCCACAAAAGCTCAAAATAAATCCAGTATGTTGATTCATTCTTCTCCACTGTTTGCTCATAGTGAGTAACTTGTCTTACAACTTCTCTTACTGACAGCGCACCATGTGCAAGCCATGGAGAAAATTTGGTGCTATCTTGCCATGAATCTAGGGCATTTCGTGTTTCTTTATACGTCGACGCAGCGCGCCATTCAAAAAGGTAATGGGACAAATGTGTTAACGCTGCAGATTCACCACCCACAAAATGTTCAGCACCCAAATTAGGTAGCACCACGGTAGACAATAAAGTGTCACCAGACTCATTTAATACATCGGTATCTAACCCTAGATCGGCAACCGTGGCACTTGCATAACCTTCAGGCATAAATACTGAGGGGAGAGACACAGGAGCGTCACAGACTTCGAGTGGCGAACAATATTTTTCAACCTTTCTTCTGAAAGGGCTGAACACATCGGGCATGTTTTCGATAGAAAACGGTAGCGACTGCTCATCAAACAAGCTAAACGTATTTTCTTTAACAAACGTAAGTGAAGGGAAATCACGCTCTAACGCTTCTGCGTCCTGACGCTCGTAAAAACCATTGTGTTCGCTATAACCTACATGTGAGTAATTTCCCGAATTTATCACGCTGTGAAGACACTGACTTGGATCACCGCTGAGCACAACTAAACCGTGCCCGAACTCTGCTAAGCGTTTTGATAAATCCACTAAGTTTTGGGCTAAAAACCGCTGTTTATGTGCACTTAGCTCGAGAAAAGCCAAACGCTGATTTTGAATAAAGCCGACTATCTATGACGTACACAAATGTGACCTCGTCGACTTCGTCGCATAGCGTGTTGAGCGCAACGTTATCATGGAGCCTTAAATCGTGGCGAAACCAAAACAGCCCGCGACTATTTGATAGTTGATCATTTGGTTTAATTTGTTGATTTTTCATACTTAATCACAATGCTTTTTTTGAATGTCTTACGGATCCACAACGCGCATATTTCCGTAAACAGTAAATTACGTAGATTCATAAAATTTAGTGCAAATAAAAAGGCAACAAAGTGACAGTTCCTGTAAGCATTATGTGGTTTCGACAAGACCTACGAGTTAAAGACAATCCCGCGTTAAACGCCGCGTGCGATATGGGTAAAATCGTGCCTATTTATATCTTTGACGACACCACGCCCGATGGCCGTGTCCCTGGGGGGGCGAGTAAATGGTGGCTTCACCATTCGCTGGTGTCACTCAATGACAGGTTAAACGGCCATCTTCAAGTTTTCAAAGGCGACCCAAAAGAACTCATTCCAAAGTTGATGGAAGCGTTCTCGGCAAAAGCCGTTTTCTGGAACAGATGTTATGAGCCTTGGCAAATAAACCGCGACAAGCAGATAAAAAAACAGCTGATTGATGACGGGTTTGAAGCTCAAAGCTTCAATGGCAGCTTGCTGTGGGAGCCTATGAAGGTGCTTAAGAAAGATGGAACCCCTTATCGCGTATTTACACCGTATTACCGGAAAGGGTGTTTGCAGGTAGAAGCACCGCGTTATCCGAAAGCACCGCCTGCGAGGATAACTTATCAAGACGTTAAAAATATGGGGGACGGAATAGACGCATTATCTCTATTACCAAACAATAAGTGGGATACCACAATTAACGAAATGTGGAAGCCTGGCGAGGAAGGCGCATCTGAAAACCTCTCATCATTCATACAAAATGCCGCCACGCGCTACAAAGAAGACAGAGATATCCCGTCGGTAAACGGCACATCAAAGCTGTCGCCACATCTTCATTTTGGCGAAGTGTCTCCCAATCAAGTTTGGTATGCGATAAAAGACAAATTTGGTGATACTGAAGATAAAAACATCGACACCTATATGAGCGAACTAGGGTGGAGAGAGTTTAGTTATTATTTGCTCTATCACTTCCCAACGTTACCCAACAAGAACTTCAATGAGAAATTTGACAAATTCCCGTGGAGAACCGACGCGAAGGCTCTTAAAGCTTGGCAAACAGGTAACACCTAAGCATTCCTATTGTTGATGCTTAGAGTATGCGCGAACTATGGCAAACCTAGCTACATGCATAATCGGGTTCGGATGATTGTGGGGTCATTTTTAGTGAAAAACTTACTGCTGAGCTGGCATGAAGGAGAGCGTTGGTTTTGGGATACCTTGCTTGACGCAGACCTTGCGAGCAACAGCGCGAGTTGGCAGTGGGTTGCGGGTTCGGGTGCGGACGCGGCGCCGTACTTTAGAATATTTAACCCTATTTTACAGGGCGAAAAATTTGATAAGAAAGGCAACTATGTCCGTCGATATTGTCCTGAGCTTAAAAACTTGCCAGATAAGTACATCCATAAACCTTGGGAAGCGCCTGGCATTATTGCGAAAGATGCAGGCATAGAGCTTGGTAAGGACTACCCCAAGCCTGTGGTAGATTTAAAGGCGTCACGCCAACGTGCACTCGACGCGTTTCAAGAGACAAAAGAGTAGAGTATGTCTTCACTCATATTAGTACTTGGCGATCAGCTAACCGAAACGCTTCCGGCTATTGCGAATGCGCGTAAAACCAAAGACACAATACTGATGGCTGAAGTTCGCGAAGAAGCCACTTATGTTAAGCACCACAAGAAAAAGATCGCGTTTTTGTTCAGCGCCATGCGTCATTTTGCGAAGGCTCTGAAAGATGATAATTATCGTGTGGACTATGTGTCCTATCTTGATGACAACAATCAAGGTAGTTTGCTTGGTCAAGTTAGGTATGCACTAGACAATGGCGACTTTGATCGCGTGATATGCACAACGCCTGGCGAACACAGGCTGCTTAAAAGTATGCAGCAGTGGGAGAACGAGTTAGGTGTTCCGGTTGAAATCTGCGAAGACAACCGCTTTCTGTCGACCCCTCAAGAGTTTAGTGAATGGGCTGACGGTAAAAAACAGCTTCGGATGGAGTTTTTTTACCGAGAAATGAGGCGGAAACACCACGTGCTGATGGATGGTAAAAACCCCATCGGTGGAAAATGGAACTACGATTCACAAAATCGCGAGTCCATGCCTGAGACACACAAGGTCCCCAAGCACACCACGTTTGATATTGACGATATTACGCAAGATGTTATTAAGCTTGTAGAGAGTGAGTTTGAGCATCATTTTGGTGAGCTGGACAATTTCTTTTTTGCTGTCACGCGCAAAGATGCGCTTAAAGTGCTTGAACTATTTATTGAAGAGCGACTGCATAACTTTGGTCAATACCAAGATGCCATGGTGGAAGGCAAACCATGGATGTATCACTCACATATAGCCTTTTATTTAAACTGCGGCTTGCTTACCCCCAAAGAAGCTATTGACGCCGCTGAACGGGCGTATCATGTAGGTCAGGTTCCACTCAATTCTGCCGAAGGGTTTATTCGTCAAATTCTGGGCTGGAGAGAGTATGTCAGAGGGTTCTATTGGCACTTTATGCCTGGCCTCAAGACAGACAACTATTTTGGAAACACGCGCTCATTGCCATCTTTCTTTTGGGATGCCCAAACCAATATGAACTGCATGCGCCAGTGCATAAAAGAAACTGAGCAAAATGCATATGCGCACCATATTCAACGTCTTATGGTAATTGGGAACTTTAGTCTGCTGACTGAACTTAGCCCGGAAGAAGTACAGGCTTGGTATCTGTTAGTCTATGCCGACGCCTATGAATGGGTTGAGTTGCCTAATGTCGCGGGCATGATTCTTTACAGTGATGGCGGCAATTTGGCCAGCAAGCCTTATGTAGCAAGCGGTAGCTACATCAATAAAATGTCCAATTACTGTAAGAACTGTGGCTATCAAGTATCTAAAAAAACCGGGCCAAAAGCGTGTCCTTTTAATTACCTCTATTGGCACTTTATTGATAAGCAAAAAGAAAAACTGAGCAATAATCATCGCATGGCAATGATTTATAAAACGTATTCACGTATGAAAGAAGAAAACATTGAGGCGATGAAAGAAGACGCCACGATATTTTTAACTAAGCTAAGTAATAATGAAGAAGTCTAACTTACCCACCAAAGTCTGCCCCGTTTGTAGTAAGCCCTTTACTTGGCGTAAAAAATGGGAACGAGATTGGGAAAACGTAAAGTACTGCTCTAAACGCTGCGCGTCGTCTAAAAAACAGAAGGTAGTGTAGCGTTTGCTCAGCATCCATATTGTGTAATGGATGCTGAGAATAGCGGTGCAGTATTGTAGTAATGAATTAACAAAGTAGTGCACCAATTTTGTTATAGATGGCTAAAATGATGGCTTAAATTAGAACTGGTATTCCACGTTCAATCTAATATCTCTACCTGGTTCTAAATGGCTCGCAAAGCCCTCAAAAACCTCACTGTAATCAGCAAAACTCGAGTGGTCTCGGTAGGCTTCGTCGAACGCGTTCTTCACCATAAGTCTTGCAGTTAAGTTTTCACTGACTTGATAAACTGCAAAAAAGTCGTGCGTTGCATATGACGGTTTTGTCAACGTGAAGATATCTGAAGTGTCACCCGTCGCCGCAGCATTTTGCAGCGTCGTAATGCCACCTAAACTATCGACATACGTAAAGAACCAGCCAAGTTCTAGCGCGTCGGTAACATAGTAGGAAGCGTTAATGGTGTAAGTGTCACCACGAGAGTTACCCAGCGCACGCTGTTCGTAGCCTTCCACTTTTATCCCGTTGTAAATGAGCGGTTCGCCGTCAACCAGCGCAGGCGCATCTATTTTAGCAACATCGAACGCATTAAAATCAGCGCTATATGATGACAGATTTACAATTGGCGCACCATTAGCGTCTAGCGCGATAGTTGATGTGTTGGGTTGATAATTATATAGCTCTGTTGTGTTGTGCACGTAACTTGCAATAACACTATAGTTTTCGGCAATATACCCGAGTTTAATTTCAACACCATCAGACTCAATATCACCGATATTGCGAACGTTAGTACCACCAATTTCAAGGTTCATGGCATTATCAAGACGCGATTGATAGGCCGCTACGCGAGCCAATAATCCATCTTTGTTGTATTCAATACCAATTTCAGCGTTTTCAGCATCTTCAGCTTGAATGTCTGGCTCTACGCCGTTGTAATCGATAGTGAATGTATCACCCACTTCTTTTCCACGAAGTGCTTGAGCATAACCTGCTGTAAGTTTTACCGCGTCGTTTAATTGATACGCAACACCAATGTTTCCACTAAATCCGTCACTATCAACGGTGATATCTTCCGATGTGCGCGACAACGTATTGAAGGTTCCATTTGGCCCGACGACTTGGCCCAATGGCGTCAGGGTAGAGAAATCAGCAATAACAAAGAAGCCTGCGTCTGCAACGGTAGGCACTTGTGCCGCTACTTGAGCGAAGGTCACCTCAGACTCAGCATAAAACTTATGCGTTGTATCTAACTCGTAATCGTCATAACGCACACCAAAACTTAGCATTAAGTCTGGCGTGATATCCCAGTGATCTTGCACATAAATGCCCAGCACTTTACCCGTTTCTTTACCGCTAAGGGGCTGACCAATTGAGCCTGCTTCTGACGTTTGGTCGCGATACTCAACGCCGTAAGTTAGCGTATGCGCAGCAACATATGATGTGTTGCGTAGGTCACCACCAATGGTTTGGATATTACCTTGATACGGGTGCCAAGGGCGATCACCACGAACAATTAGCTCTTGCTCAGTGTTGTATAAGGTAAATTCCAGATTGAGCATAGGGCTAGCTAGCCATTGGTAATTAAATACCGATGTATTACGCTCAGTTTCAATGGGATAGATAGGGTTTCTTGCTGAAATAGGAAAGTTAGGTCTAGACGGGAAGTTACCTGACTCTTCGCGAATTTCATGACTAAGCGATACAAATTGATTGTCGCCAAATTCGCCATTCAGTTTTACGAAGCTTAACTCTTGCTCTGTGTCTGTGGTTTCGCGAACAAGGTTTCCGTTTTCGTCAGTATATTCAAAAGCAATCTCATTGCCGTTACCATCTTCATAACTGTCTGTATCGATACGCACGTGTGATGCAAGTACGCTCCAGTTGTCAGTTAATTTGCCATATCCTGTTGCGCTGTACTTAACGAAGTCATTGGTACCGCCACCAACTTTGACAATACCGCCAAACTGCTCGTTGTCTGCAAGTAAGTCGTTTGCCGTTTTGGTTTTGAATCGAATGGCACCACCGATGGCCCCCGAACCTGCTGTTGCCTCATAAGCACCAGCCTGTACTTGAACACTTTTCAAAAGTTCAGGCTCAATGGACAATCGGCCGATATGGTGGAATAGGGTACCTGTCTGCGGAGCGCCATCAACAGTGACATTCAACATGGTATCTTCAAAGCCGCGAACAAACACAAGTTGCGTAATACCAAGACCACCACCGCCAACGGTAACTGATGGCTCTAAACGAAAGATATCATTTAAGTCATTTGCTTGAATTTTATGAATATCTTCAGCGGTTACCTCTAAATTTGTGGCTGACCCCACAATTTCAACGCGTTCAATCTCGTCTTCCTTAACGTTTTTGTTACTCTCTGCTGCAAAAGCGTGTGTCCCTGACAACGCCACTGCTATGGCAATAGACAGTGAAGCTAACCTTGTGTTGTTCGTGTGTTTCATTGTGACCTTGTTACTCGCATCTAAATGTGAATTATTATCATTTGCGTATTATCAACATAGATCACTAAAAAGAAATAGATTTTACAACTGTTACAATTCAGCTTTGTTAAGCAGTAACAAATGGTTAACAAACGTCTCAAATGTAACCTTGATTGAATGACGGCAATAAGCCACTTACGATTATTAGCCTACTGTATTTGAGAAGCTGGAATGTCTCTACTAACAAAAGAAGAAATCCTGACGCGCCCTGTAATAACCACGTTCTTTAAACATACTTTTGTGTCGCTTATTGGCTTGATGGCACTTACAACAGCTAATGTGGTGGATGGCATTTTTATCGGTAAATATGTTGGTGCACAGGGACTGGCAGCAATATCATTACTACTTCCTTACATTACGCTGCTTGTAGCGCTTTCATTAATGTTAGCTATAGGCGCTAGCGTTTCCATAGGTACCTTCATGGGGAAGGGAGATACCGAGTCTTCCAGTGCGTTGTTTACGCAAGTACTCATTGTTACAGTCGCACTAAATACATGTCTTGCTTTGATGAGCTACATTGCAGAACCGGTTTTATTTTGGTTGCTGTATATTCCCACCGATATTGTGCCTCTTACCCGCGAGTATTTTTCAATAATCAGGTGGGTTTTTATTCTTCAATTTCCTTGCATGGTTCTCTATTACTTAGTGCGGGCCGATGGCTACACCAAACTTGCCACTGTCGCTTTGGTCGTTGGTGCTCTGGAAAACATCGTGTTGGATATGGCGTTTGTGGGTTACCTCGACTACGGGATTTCCGGCGCAGCTTATGCGACAGCGTTGGCACAAGGTACACAGTGCTTATTGCTGCTTATGTATTTTAGCGACAAAGACCGTGTATTAAAGCTCTCTTTGTTCAATAAGCCTTGGCGGCGTATTGCTCGGGTCGTTAAAAATGGACTTTCAGAATTTACTAATGAAGTGTCAGTGGGCGTGCTTTTTCTCGTCATCAATACATTAATGGTGATGCGTGCTGGCAGTGAAGGTGTTGCCGCTTATAGTGTTGTTAATTACCTTATTTTTTTGAGCGTTATGGTGAGTTTCGGCATTGCAGATGCTATGCATTTGTTGGTGAGTTACAACCGAGGGGCAAAGAACAACGACAGAGTAAGTGACTTTTTATCAGTGGCATTGGGTACCTCAATACTTCTGGGCCTTGTAGTCTCGGCTTGTCTTGTGTTTTACGGTGAAGTCATCGTTGGTGTCTTTTTAGATTCATCCGATCATCAAACCGCTTATTTTGCCATAAACATAATCGCTATTATGTGGCCGCTGTTCCTCGTCAATGGGTGCAATATTTTACTTAGTGTATTTTTAACCGCTATTGAAAAACCCTTTGAGTCGGCGGCAATCGCATTGTGTAGAAGTGTTGTGTTACCTGTGAGCTTGTTAGCCGTAACATTTCATTTTGTATGGTCAGTCAGGTTGTTTGGCGATATTGAGACAACAATATCATTTCTCATTGCGCTGCCCGCTGCAGAGTGGCTCACATTGTGTTTCGCAATGTTTCTTATACGCAAAAGCTACAAATCCAACCAAAGTCTTGAAGACGGTTTTGATGAAGGTCAAAAAGTAAAACTCTGAAATAGACTATCAACGTAAAGCTTGAAAATTATGCACATGTAACAAATGTAAAAACAGTTGCTAATGAGAACCATTCTCAATAGATTGTCGCGGTAATTTGCTCCTTTTACAAAGGTCTTTGCATGACTTCAGCCGCAAAAAAACAAGCTAACAATGCGTCATTTCAAGCTTTCGCAAACGCATATTTGAAAGAAATTGATTCTGGTGTATGGCACACCAATGAAGAATGGGTCGTAAGAACAGGGATCCCATTACATCAACGCGACAAACACGCAGTAGAACTCTATCTTACGTCAAGTAACACAAGAGTGTGTTTTTCAGCATCATACCGCTCTGTGGTGGGACGCCACACGTTTACTACCGTGTATAAGCAGCTGCCAAATAGCTTTCACTGGCAAGAAGTTTCATTGATGAATGCTATTTTATTGCTCATCGATGAGATTTATAGCGCAACCAATACGCGCACTAAAGGCGACGAACATCAATCAGAACGCAGGCTAGAGCTGTCAGAACGCCAGCTAGAGCTGTACGCGAGAACGATTGAAAGTCACCAGATAATGTCGCTCTATTTAGAGAATAGAGAAGGGGACGAAGCGCTTAACAGTAATAAGTTTATTGATACAGAGCAGGCAATTTTGTTTGGCCACTGGCTTCACCCTACGCCAAAGTCTCGACAGGGAATGCACCGTTGGCAGCATGAAGCTTATACACCAGAGTTACAAGGCAAATTCAAACTGCACTATTTCGCTGCAAAGCAAGCGCTAACCGTTTCAAATAGCGCAACCGATACCTGTGCATTTGACATTCTTGAGAATATCGCACTTAGCGATGGCGATTTATCCACAAGATCAACGATTGAGACATTGCGTCAACAAAATCTAAAATTAATAGCAGTACATCCATTACAGGCAGCATGGCTATTAACCAGCGAGCATATTAAAACGCTACTATCCGAAGGGGCATTGATTGACCTTGGTGAATTTGGACCAGAATTCAAGCCTACGTCGTCCGTAAGAACGGTCTATAACGAAGACCAGGATTATATGGTTAAACTGTCTATCCCAGTAAAAGTCACCAATTCACTTAGAAAGAATATGCATCATGAGCTAGAAGCAGGTGTCACGCTATATAAATTGCTTAAGCGACTCGGCTTTTCTTCGATATTTCCCAGCTTTAAATTCATTGATGACCCAGCATACATCTCACTTGACCTTGGAAACGGTGGTGAAAGTGGGTTTGAACTCATCTTAAGGGACAACCCGTTTACGACCCAAAATGAGAATGTTGGCCTTGGTGGTACACAGTCTATTGCGGCACTGGTACAAGAGCCTTTGTTTGATGGCGATAACTCTAAACTCGCCGAAGTAATACACTTGCTGGCGCAGCGCGAACAGACGTCACCACAGACAGTGGCAGAAAAATGGTTTATTCGGTATTTAGACTGTGCAATAGAACCAGCGATTCGATTGTTTGATCAATGCGGCATCGCATTGGAAGCCCACCAGCAAAACTCGTTACTCGACTTAACAGAGGGATACCCGTCGGCATATTATTACCGAGACAATCAAGGCTTTTACCTGTCGAAGGAACGACAACAAATTCTGGAAACCATGGAACCTCGCTTAAAGGCATGTAAAGACTTGTTCTATGGCGAAGAAATGATTATTAACCGCTTTACTTATTACCTGTTTTTCAACCAATTGTTTGCAGTAGTAAATCGACTTGGCATCGACCAACTCGCCAGTGAATCGTCATTACTTCAAGTCGTTCACAAACGATTGTCTTCGATATTGCCGACGCTTGGCGCACAAGGCAGTGCACTTGTACGTTCGGTACTACAGCGCGAAAAGCTGCCCTTTAAGGCCAATTTGCTTACGCGAGTTGAAGACGTGGATGAGTTGGAGGCTGAAGACGAACTAGCGGTATATGTTTGGGTAAACAACCCGCTGCTACCTTTGTCAAAGACCACACACAGTCTGCCCTCACATGCTGAAAAAGCGCAAAGCAAATCAAGAAAGGTAACTGAAAATGCCTTTTAACAATCTTAATGAAAAGCGCATACAAGGGTTTTGTGATGCAAGGCTGGCGTCTGAGCCAGCTATCTGTGGCTTAGCCACCAGTGACATAGCTATCTGTGATGACGAAAAAAGAGTGGTAAAACAGTTTGTAGAAGCGCTGCTTTTTGAAAAACTCGTTAATTTTACATTTGAAGATAGCACTTTCACTGCAGAAATGAAAAATATGACGTTGCGCGCAAAGGGAAAATACACCTTTTTCAGCCGCGTACGATTAGATGATAACACCCTCTACCTCAATGATAGACCTCTAACTCTAAACGATGTAGCGCGCATTATTCGTTGTCTACCTTATGATGATGCCAAGCGTACAAAGCTATTTGATGAACTCGTCCACACACTAACACTCTGTCAGTGGAACCGCGATAACGTTGCGCCCGTCATTAGCAGAAGAGCACTTAGCCACGTTCGTTTAGAGTCTGCCCTTTTCGAAGGGCATCCTTATCACCCGTGCTTCAAATCAAGAAGCGGATTTAGTGTTAAGGATCATGAAGCTTATGGCCCAGAATGTGGAAAAACGTTTAAATTGCAATGGTTAGCAATAAAACATGCGTTTTTAGCCACTCATTATGATGGTGAAAGTGAGCAATCTTTTTGGAAGAGGGAGTTAGGTACATCAACCTTTAAGTTACTGTGCGACTTAATGCGTGAAAAAGGGATTTCGTCTTCACATTTTGGGTTGCTGCCTATACATCCATGGCAATGGAATTACGTAAAAGCGTCTCTCATACAACCACTAACAAATGGCGATGTATTCTGGCTTGGTGAAGCTAGCGACGATTATCAGGCAAGTATTTCGCTTAGAACCTTGCTTAATACAAGTAACGTAAACAAAGCCAGTATCAAACTACCACTTAATGTGGTGAACACATCATCATTGCGCACGGTAGAGCCTCATTCAGTATGCACTGCGCCCCATCTCTCAAATTGGCTTCACGACCTTATTGAAAATGATGCATGGCTTCAAAAACGTAACGTGTTGTCTATTCAAAAAGAGTACGCAGGTATTGTGGTAGTTAAGCCGGATAGTGGTGACACTGTTGATGATGGTGGTAAACAGGATTGGGCTGCAACACTTTCACCCAGCCTTAGTGCCATTTTTCGCGATGCGAGTGTGCTAAACGAGCCAGGTGTTCACACCATACCGTTTGCTGCTTTGGCAGCGACAGAGCGGGACGGCAAACTTTTTGTTGCTCGCTGGATAGAGAAGTATGGCGTGGATGTTTGGCTTGATGCGCTCATTAATACCGCCATTATTCCCGTTTGGCACCTTCTCGCTTTTCATGGCATTGCCGTAGAAGCCCACGCACAAAATATGTCACTGGTGCTAAGAGATGGGTTACCAACAAAAGTAGTTTTAAGAGACTTCCATGAAAGTTTAGAGTACGTACCTGACTTTTTGAACAATCGTGCAACAGCACCAAACTTTAACAACATCCATGTCGATTACGTCAACGCACCTACAAATCATTACTATTGGATGGACAATACCGAAGCGCTGCGCGAGTTGTTTGTCGATACCGTCTTTGTATACAACTTAACTGAGCTATCCACTCTCTTTGCTTTGCACAACTACTGTGACGAAGCGCACTTTTGGTCAAAGGTGTACGCCGCTATAGCAAGCTACAACAACAGCGGAGTGACTGCCACCGCACGCTTAAACAAAATCAACTTGTTTGAGAAAAGTATTATTACCGAGTCACTTCTAAAGAAAAAGCTTAGTGCTAACAAAGCGCTAGACGAATTTCATCACACCATCGACAACCCGTTAGCAACCTTTTTCGAAAACGCTTGTGGAGAATCACATGCTTAGTATTGATGAACACGTCATCACCGCACAACAGATAAATTCAAAATTTGAACGCTTTAGCAACGCCCCACACCTTGATCCCGAAAAAGGCAGTGTGGCGGTTTGTATAGAAAGTACCGTAGATTGGCTCTCACTGTGTTTTTATGCAAAAGAGCACGGCCTTACCGTTATGCCAATACACGCGAGTACCCCCGAAAGCTTGGCCCGTAAATATGCCGAAAAAGCGGGCTGCTATACACTGTTATACGGGACATTGGAGAATGTTATCTGTATACCAGAAAACGAACAACAAGATACCGCACCGGGTTTAATACAAATGAGCTCAGGAACAACTGGCGAGCCAAAAAGTATTAAACGTTCTTGGCGCAGCATTGACCAAGAAGTGGCAGCGTATGTGGCTCATTTTACCGCGCCCAATTCGATGTCTCCCGTGATCGCTTGCCCAATTACGCATTCATATGGGCTTATCTGCGGCATTTTTGTTGGCCTTGCAAGAGGTAAACACCCGAGAGTGTTTACAAGCATTAACCCTAAACACTTATTAAAAACCCTATTAACACTAGACAAACCGTTACTTTACTCTTCACCGTCTATGATAGAGACAGTATGTATGCTGTGGCCTAAAAACAGTAAATTGCATGCTGTAATGACATCTGGAACGTTAATGTCAGCACCGGTGTTCTCGCGTACCAAAGCCAAGGTTAACCATTTCTTCCAACAATACGGATGTTCCGAAGCAGGGTGTGTGGCTATTAGTGAATATGTTGATAACACTAATACGATAGGAGAGGTACTTGGTCATCTTGAAGTCGAGGCAGGCGAGAGCTTAGCAGCGCCCGCTGAGATAGTAATTAACGTAAAGCAACCCCTTGATGGCCAATGCGCTAAAATTCACACCAACGACCTAGGGTATTTTGACAATAGAAAGGGTAAAAAACAGCTGCATTTTGTAGCCAGGCAAGATGACACCATCATTGTCTCGGGACTCAATGTTTACCCGAAAGACGTTGAAGACGTGGTGCTAACGCATCCTGATATTCACGATGCGGTATTGTTCAAAATGCCCGTTAAGCACGCTGGTTACCGCGCTTACTTGCAGTATTGTGCAAACCATCAGTTTACAGCCGATGATAAAGCGTCGTTTAAAGTATGGTGTCATAATCACCTTGCTGCCTATCAAGTGCCTTTTGACTTTATACAAGTCGATTCAATTACGCGTTTACCTAATGGCAAAGTAAATAGAAAAGCGATTGCCAACGCATACCTTTCGAGAATCGATACCCTCAGTATGCTGCAGACTAAACGGGTGACACAGTCTGCAACTGGGAAGGCGTCATCTGAGAAGGCGCTATCTGAAAAGGTGCCATCATGAACACAGAAAGCATTGTTAACGCGATTAAACATGTACTTATCAATGACATTGAATGCCAGTATATGTCTGTTTTCTCTGAGGATGCACGCTTGAATGAAGACTTGTACATAGACTCAGTCATTCTTATGCAAATGCTTATCCATTTAGAGCTCTCTCATGATATCGAGGTACCTGAAAGCGCAATATCACAAGAAGATGTGCAAACGGTGGGCAGTCTCGCGCGCTTCTTAATAAATCAACAACAAGTAGACAACGCAAGTGCTGAAGGTGATGTGTTAGAAACGCCTTTTGAAGACATCAAGGTACATTGCTTTGTTAGCTGTTTGTGCGAGTGCATCAAAGCTTCATCAGCGGTTGATCATCGACCTTTTTACTTTGGTGTTTGGGATGCTGACGTGGCGATAACGTCTGCAAATGCACTGGCCTATCACGATGAAAGTATTAGCCATGACTTTTTCATCAAGTGGTATAAGGCACTCTATGGTGTTCAGTTAACGTCTTGGTATGACAAAGCAAAGCCTAAAGCCGACAACGTTAAGACATTGGAATTACTTCTCTACACGGCTTCACCGACACAAAACGTCATGGTTATGTTGGACATGTATTTATTGCCCGAGCGAGAAAACAAATTCAACCAAAACCCTTTTCCTCATTACGTTATGTTGAAAAAAACGCAGGATGCATCACGCTGGCTTATGCTCGATCCTGATTTTAGGTGGGAAGGTGAGATTGCTCGAGAAGATATTATCAATGCGATTTCCTCAAAGCACATTGAGGGTGGCTACGTCTTTGATAGTAATGACATTAGGCCCTCTTCACTCACTCAAATAGCCGAGTATTTCAATACTGTATTTTACGCTGATCGCAATGTGTTAACCGAAGCAATACGACACATTGTATTGGCGCACAGGGACGATGCTAAATCACCCCCGTCATTGTTAGGCGACGCGTTAAAACAAATACCCGTACTCGCTATCAGAAAATACGCGTACGAACACGGTTTTGCCTATTTCTGGCGAGATATCGGATTCCCAGAAGTTACCTTTGAAATGTGGTGTGATGAGATAGAAAACTTAGTCTCGACATACAAAACCATTCAATACCGCTGCTTAAAGCTCGCTGAATTAGCGAAAGAAAATATGGATACGTCTGACTTATTCACTGAAGTGCTAGCGTTATTAGACAAACAAGACATGACTGAGCAAAAGATTAAACAAAAGCTTCATAGCGTTTTCCTTCAATGGCTAGCGTTTCATCAACTTGGCAACGCTGGCACTGAAAAAGCGCTATTGGAGACAGCGATATGAACCTATCAGTGTGTACGATTACCTTCAGGCATCAATTAATTTCAATTGCGGAAATTGCAAAGTGGTCTGTGAGCAATGGATTTCAAGGCATTGAGCTATGGGGCGCTCACGCGACTAACCTTGAAGAACAACCAGAATACAGTAAAGACTGGATAGCCAACTACGGCCTCAGAGTAACAATGCTAAGCGACTACTTGCCGCTTTTTGACACTAACGACGCACTGTATTTTAAGGTACATCGTTTGTGTCGATTGGCCAAACACTGGGGGGCTAGCAAAATTCGTACGTTTGCGAGTAATGAAGCCAGTGCCGGAATGAACGAGCAACGTAAAGCTTTGTTGTTTCAGCGTTTACAAACCGTATGCGATCGGCTGGCCGAATACGATTTAAATTTGGTGATAGAAACTCATCCCAACACGTACGCCGACTCGGTAAGTTCAACCGTCGAAATGTTTAATGCTGTTAAAAGGCAAAACTTGCAATTGAACTATGACGTCCTACACGTATGGGAAGCAGGTGAGGATGTAGTAAACGCTTGCGAGCAACTGTCACCGTACATTAATCATTTCCATTTCAAAAACATAAGCAGCAGTGAACACCTAAATGTGTTCGCCCCAGACAATGTTTATGCTGCTGCGGGCTCTAGAGAAGGCATGGTGCCCATTTTTGATGGTATTGTGGATTACAAAAAGTTTATTGAATATCTCTATTCGAACCCCGCGCTTCGCAATATCGATTCTTCACTAGAGTGGTTTGGCAACAATGCCAAGAATATTCTTAGTCAGGATCGATACAAACTTCAAAAAATAAGCCAGTCATTGGCCATTGCTGAAGCAATGTAAAACAGTATTTATAAGGATATAACCAGGCGATGACCGTATTTTTACTCACAAAACTCGTTGCGTATGAAGCGTTATGGGGAGGATGTGCTGCGCTTTACTTCTCTTCCCCTCATCAAAGAAGTGCCGCTTCCCCCATGTCCAAACCAGTATCACTCACACTGTTTGTCGGCGCTATTTTACTAAGCGGAGTGTTGTTAAGTACTCAGCTTAACGTCTGGGCTACGTGCTTTGCCATTATTACCATTGTAATGATGAACTTTGTATTGGTAACACTCGTTTCAGCCCACGAAAAACGCCGCCTGATGGTCATCACCTATGGCGCGGTTTTGGCATTTTTATTGGCGTTTGTAGTGGGTTTGGTTGGTGCAGTGGGAGGTCACTATGTGGCGTAAAACGCTATCCTCGTTTTTTATAGGGTTGCTCCTAAGTACAAGCCTCATTCTCAATGTTAATCATTTCATCCCGCTAGATGTGGATGTTAAGTTGCTTGTGGGTTATGTGGCAGGTTTCATTACTTGGTCTGCATTAATGACCTATTTCTTTTGTTTTGAATCTGTGAAAAGACCACTCATTCAATGCGCCTGTGTTTTACTAGTATCTGTTGCGCTTAACGTAGTAATAAAGTTAGGAGCGCTATCATGAAGGCCAGTGTTATTCGCTCTGCATTAGAAGGGCACGGATGGATAGGCTTGTTTATCGCCATTCCTTTGTTCATCGTTTTTTGGGCTGGTTCATTAACGTTATTCTATCCAGAGATTAAGGCGTGGTCTGTGTTACCACACACTGATGTAGCAACTGCGACACACGCGTTGCCAACCACCGATATCATTGCAAAACAGTTTGAACAGTACGACATAAACGCCGAAGAAAGGATGTTTATTGTGCTACCCACGGACGTTCAGCCGCTTTATGAACTGTATTTGCCATTGAATGGAGAGAGCGCTCCCAAAGGTGAACTCACATCAATTTATGTTGACCCAACCAATGGCGAGACAGTTGCATCCATAGACAGTTTTCACTTAGCCGACTTCCTTTACGGCCTTCACATAGATTTAAACTTACCATTCGGCGACCACATCGTCGGGGTTATAACCCTATTTTTCATGGTTGTGATTTTTACCGGTATTGTTGTTCAGTTTAAGAAACTTATTGCGCATTTTTTCTTTTACCGAGGTTCGCAGTCGACGACGCGCTATCAACTTACCGATATGCACAATGTGGTAGGGGTAATGAGTTTACCTTATACCTTTATGTATGCGTTGACTGGGCTGATGTTTAACCTAGGCCTTATTTCACAAGTCGTCACTTTATTCTTTGTTTACAATGGCGACAGAACGGCGTTACTCAACGATTCTGGGTTCCCTAGAATAACGGAGGTACATGCAGGTATAGAGCGTGAAATGCCCGACTTGAACGCGATTATCACTTCGTTTGAAACTGAGCAGAACGCTAAAGCATCTTCGTTACGCCTAACCAATTATGGTGATGAGAATGCGTTAATTAGAATTGTCGGTCAGCATAATGATCATTTCGCACAACGCATAGACATGACATACCGCGTTAGGGATAAGGGCTTTTCAAAAGATATAAACCCAGAACAAAGAAATGCCTTTGCTGATGGAACACGCTTTCTCTATGCATTGCATTTCGGGCACTTTGCAAGTGTCGATGTGCGTATTATCTTTTTTATTCTTGGCCTTAGCGTATGCGGGTTAATCATTGTAGGCAATATGTTGTGGCTCAACAAATTCCACAATAACAAAAACATTTCAAACCGTTTAAAGCGAACCATGTCAGCACTAACACTAGGTGGGTGCGCGGGCATCATACCTGCTACGGCCTTTGCATTTTTGCTAGAGAGAACCTTGAGTACAACCATAGAAAGCAGAGCACTTTTTGTTGAGGCCTCTTTTTTCGCTGTATACGGCATTACTGTGCTGGCCGCATTTTACACGAAAGCCGTGTTAACTATGATCTCGCGGTTCTCCTTGATAAGTGCCTTGGTACTCACACTGCTTTTGACATTCGAAGGTATAGGATTCGGAAAGTCGGTATTTAACTACTTTAATAATGGCTACAGCAGTCCATTTTCGTTGTCTTTCACACTGTTCTGCTTTACCTGTCTCTTATTTTGGCTAGGCGCAAACTTATCTGAAAAATCAAAGACCATTCAGTGATGAATAGCCATTTACCTGTTAACGATAAGAAGAAACACACGCTATGAAGCTTTTTTTTATTCCAGAAAACGCAAAACCTCTTCTCGCTCGTCGAGAAACAACATTTGATGTAGCAAAAGGCCTTGCCGTGCTGCTCATGGTAATGATCCATGTCCTGGATTTTTACGGCTTACCTGAGGTTCGCTTTGGTATCTTTGGTACTGTGGTTAAATTTGCATTGGGGTGGCCAGCGGCGTCCATGTTTGTTTTTATCATGGGTATCTTTGTTGGATTTTCGGGTACAGAACGTTTCGGCGTAGAAATAAAAAGGGCGCTAATGCTGTTTGCACTTGGTTACGCACTTAATCTTTTACGTGGTACCGTTCCTATGTGGCTTTCTATCCAACTAGGGCTTGTCACTTATGATGATGTAGCACCGCACACGCCTCTTACTGAATTTCTTATTGGTGACGTGTTTCAGTTCGCAGGTATAGCGTTAATAATCTGTGCTGTATTAAAAAAACTAAGCGACCAGGTGCTTGTATGGATAGCGTTTGCGCTTGTGGTTACATTTTCATCTCACTTTGTATGGGATAAGTACACAACATCAACGATATTCAATGAATTTTGGAAGTTATTTATTGGTGATGAGGATGCGGGAACCATGTTTCCAATATTCCCATGGTTAGCTTATCCAGTTGTTGGCATGGCTTTTAGTCGATTTGTAAAACAACCACACGCCGCAACACTAGATTTCCTATGGTGCTTAAAATTAGGTGTGGTTTGCGTCATGCTTGGAGTGGCATTAACACTGACAAACCCGGACTATCATATTGTCACTAATTTGCGAAGTGGGCCTGGCATTGTGGTGTTAATGACAGGAATAGTCTTATTGTTTCTTTATGGCATACACCTTATTGTGAGTCGGTTTCAACACACTTCAGTTGTGACCCTATTGGCATTTTGGGGTAAATACGTGACTGCGCTATACGTTGTGCAGTGGGTATTAATTGGCTGGGGGCTTATGCTGGTGGGCCTGCAGCAGCTACCTATGCTACCCACGCTGCTTGCCATGGCCATTGTTCTGTTACTTTGTCATTATCTAGTATTGCCGTGGCACCAATATAGCGTTGGAAACAAAGACAATAACAGGGTAAGCCAATCTGTGGTTGAAGGGCAAAACGGTACCGTAGCATCAAATACATAGGTGTATTACATAGGTATTAGCTACACAACGCCCCCATAAGCAGCGTATATAGCGCAAAATTATGCTGCTCATATACGCTTAAAAGTATTCGCTTAAAATGCGCTTAAAAAGGAAAACAAGATAATCTGTTTTCCTTTTTTATCTTCAGTTCGCCTCGCTATTACGTGAAAAAGATTCATGCAAATATGAATTTATACCATTTTTATTCATAATTAATCGCATGTATAACTATGCCATACCGTACTAACAGCAAGATACTCTTATGGCACAGGACATCACTTTTTCTCTAAGTCGCTTACGTTTCGATGAAAACTACGAACCCTCACAGCACACGCGCATTACAACAAACTTCGCTAACCTTGCTAGAGGCGATAAGCGAAAAAGCAATGTAGGCAGTGCGTTAACCATGATTGATAATCGCTTTAATGCCTTGGCCTACTGGGATAATCAAACCGCGGACCGATACACTGTTGAACTAAACATTATATCGGTAAACGTTGAAATTGCTGGGCAGGGTACTGCGTTCCCTAACATCGAAGTATTGCAAACCGTTATTGTGGACAAGGTAACAGGCAAGCGCCATGAAGGTATTGTGGGTAACAATTTTTCTTCGTATGTACGCGATTATGATTTCAGCGTCGTATTGGCACAGCACAACAAGGACAAACAAGGGTTTAGTGTTCCTTCTGACTTTGGCGAACTTCATGGTTCCTTGTTCAAGCAATTCGTTAATTCGTCTACGTATCAAAACGCATTTTCGAAAAAGCCCGTCATATGTTTAAGCGTGTCAGACAGCAAGACATATTATCGCACGGAAAATGAGCACCCAGTGTTGGGTCATGAATACCAGCCAAATGAGTCGTCATTGACCGAACAGTACTTTAAAAAAATGGGGTTAAGCGTGCGCTATTTTATGCCGCCGAATAGTGCAGCGCCATTCGCTTTCTATTTCTTTGGTGACTTACTAAACGACTATACCAACTTAGAACTGGTTGGCACCATCAGTACCATGGAAACATTCCAAAAGATTTATCGACCTGAAATCTACAACGCCAATGCACCTGCGGGAAGATGCTTTAAACCCAGCCTTAAAAACTCCGACCATTCGCTTACGCAGATTACGTATGACCGCGAGGAGCGCACGCAGCTTGCCGTAGAGCAGGGCAAATTTGTCGAAGAAATGTTTATCAAACCTTACAAATCACTGTTACAAACCTATTCAACTCAATGCGCTTAAGGCAAAAGAATTAACGTTATGAAAACACTTATTCCAACCTCTATCGCTGGCAGCTTGCCAAAACCATCATGGCTAGCGCAACCTGAAACACTATGGTCACCGTGGAAGCTTGATGGTGGCGAACTTGTCGACGGCAAAAATGACGCACTTCGACTTTCACTTCAAGACCAAGCGCTTGCTGGTATCGATATAATCAGTGACGGTGAACAATCAAGACAACATTTTGTTACCACCTTTATTGAGCATTTAAGTGGCGTTGATTTTAAAAATAAAAGAACCGTTAAAATTCGTGATAGATATGAGGCAAGCGTGCCCGTAGTGACAAGCAGCGTTAGCAGGGTTAAACCTGTCTTTGTGGATGACGCCAAATATCTACGGGCGCAAACGGATAAACCAATTAAATGGGCGCTACCTGGCCCTATGACGATGGTTGATACTTTATATGACGACCACTACAAAAGCCGCGAGCAGTTAGCATGGGAATTCGCAAAAATATTAAACCAAGAAGCGAAGGAACTTGAGGCGGCGGGTGTAGACGTTATCCAGTTTGATGAGCCTGCCTTTAACGTATTTTTTGACGAGGTGAATGACTGGGGTGTAGCAGCACTAGAGCGCGCAATTGAAGGGCTACAGTGTAAAACTGTCGTACATATTTGTTACGGTTATGGCATTAAAGCCAATACGGATTGGAAGAAGACGTTAGGGGCGCAGTGGCGTCAATACGAAGAAGTATTTCCAAAACTACAAGCTTCTAAAATAGACGCGGTGTCACTTGAATGTCATAACTCGCGCGTGCCAATAGAATTGATCAAACTGCTTGACGGCAAAGAAGTGCTAGTGGGAGCGATTGATGTGGCAACCAATGACGTTGAAACGCCTGAAGAAGTGGCAGCAACACTTCGAGAGGCGCTGAAATACGTCGAACCAGATAAACTTATCGCATGTACTAACTGCGGAATGGCACCGCTGGCGAGCGACATTGCCAATGCAAAATTAAAAGCACTAGCCGACGGTGCTGCAATTGTCAGAAACGAACTCGCTAAGAAAATTACCAGTACAACTTAGGTTTCAATTTTTTCAGTCAACCAATGTGTTACCGCTAGCGCGGTAACACGATGCCTATTTCTAGACCAGTCAGTTTTCCTTGCGCATGATTTCGTGCGCTAATTTTGCCGCCAACCGCGGTAACTTGGCGCTGTGCCAACGCAAGCCCCAAACCAAAACCACCGCGCTGTTGTCCAATCACGTGGGTTCCATGGGATTTATCCACTCTAAAAAAGGGTTTAAAAATGTCACCCAACATATTCTCTGGTACGCCATGACCAAAATCCAATACAGACAGCGCATAGTGAGTCGCGTTACATACTAGTTTAACTTCAATACGACTGTGTTCTGGCGTGTATTTTAATGCGTTTCGAATAATATTTTCGATAGCCTGTCCCAGCGCTTGCTGGCTACTTTGCTCGATGGGTGCACATTCTGGCAGTGTTAAATTAATTGTTCTGTCTGGGTATTCGAATGCCGCGTCATCACAGATGACTTGTATAAGTTCTGAAAGATCAAACGACTCGTTATTAAGCGCTGGCGATTCATTGTTAAGCCATGCCAGCGTTAACGCATCTTCAACCAAGGCGCGCATATTGTGGGATTCATAACGTAGGCGCGACAACGTATTTTTGTTATCGATATCGTTCTCAAGCATATCAATGGCCATATCAACGCGGGTTAGCGGTGTTCTTAATTCATGGGATAAATCTGATAGTAATTCACGCTGGTTGTAAATAAGCTTCCCAATTCGTTCAGCCATACCGTCAAAATGCACAGCAAGCGTATAAAGTTCATCGTTACGATTGCTTAAAGAGTCACTCACACGAACATCAAACTTGCCCTTACTAAATGCGGTTGTTGCGGTTTCCAGCTTTTTAAGTGGTGTCATAACATGGCGATAAAGGACAAAACTGACGGCGCACAGAATCACGAAGGGCAATGCTATTTGAAGCAATATATCGATATAGGTGAGGTAAGTACCTGGCCGCATCCTTTGTGGTAATTGAATTAAAAAATGCGATTTTGAGTCTAGAAAAGGGACTTCCATAATAGGGTTGTAGTCAAAATAAAGGTGTATTTTCCACTCGACACTTCGACCAATCCTAAATTCATCAATATAGATTTGAGGGATTTTACTCTCTGCTAGGGGCTCAATGTTTGAATTGACAATTGCGGCCCAGGTTTTCTCTCTCTTCTGAAAGGTACTAAGCCATGTCGCTAGCGCCGCTTCGCCTTCTTCCAAATATACGCGTTCGGCTTCTTTTCCATAATTATTGAGCTGTTGTTGGTGTTCAATGGACAAGTGGCTCATTGTGGTTTCAGTTTGGGTTGTTAGCCAATCAACAACCCAAATCAAGGCAACGGTGCCAACCGCAATGGTTGCACAGAGCTTCCAGAACAGTTTCTTTTTCATGAAAACAAATAGCCTTTGCCATGTTGAGTGGCAAGGCGAGTAGGGGACATACCTGCTTCAACAAGCTTTTTACGTACTCTACTCATGTGCATATCAAGGCTTCTGTCGTAACGACTGAACGTTCTATCAAGCACCGTTTGATAAAGAAGCGGCTTGCTCATTACTTCGTCTTTATTTTCAAGCATTACCCATAACAGCTTAAATTGGATTGGTGTTAAACCAAGGTCTTTTTCAGCGAAGCAGGCTTTCAGCGTTTTCTTATCCAATGCTATTTCGTCAACGTTAAGCACGTTGACAACCGTTTCCTGTTTTTGAGACGTGAATGAACGACGTAATAGCGCCTCGATACGCAGCATCATCTCTACGAAGCTGAACGGCTTGGGCATATAGTCATCAGCGCCGTTGCTATAACCCTTGATACGTTCTTGCTCAGCACCACAGGCGGTAACCATCATAACGGGTGTCTGCTTTTGCTTTCTAAGCTGACTCAAAAGGGAAAAGCCATTCATGTTAGGCAATAACACGTCTAGCAATATGAGGTCGAATCGCTCTTGAAGCGCAGTCGCCAAACCCTGATCTCCATCATGGCATTGACGGGCTTCAAAGCCTTTGTCTGTCAATAGTGTGGCGATTTGTTGGCTTAACGTTACGTCATCTTCAATGATAAGTATTTTTGCAGTGTCCATATCAAACGTCCTAAAGCTGATAGGAAATACACCAACGCAATTGATAACTATTATCAATTGCGTTGTAAAATACTAATATTGCGTTATTTTTGGCAGGATTATGGTTAGGCCAATGTAGTGTACGCCGTTGGATCTGACCTTAGCTGAATAACGTTTTGATTCTCTATGGTTGCATTTGACCTTTCAACGAGCGCAAGAGATTGCTTCACCTCTTTTACTAGTGCGTTTTTAATACATGAAGTTGTGGCGTCACTAGTGCATTGCTCAATTAACCAGTAATGCCTATTTGAGTTTATATTTCGATTTGATAGACGTTTTACCAAACCTCTCTCGACATCATTTTCCATCACTGCATTAGGGGCAAGCAGTAATCCGGCTCCACACCTAGCGGCCATAAGCGCTTGGTCAACTTGATCCCCGAATGTTGCCTGCCTATGTCGCAATTGAAACTCCGAACCTATATCACTGTACCAATCGCGCCATGTGGGCAACTTGCATTGATTGTCAAAGCAAACGTTTAATAGTGTTGTGTTCAACTCTTTGGAACACTCTGTAACGCGATGAGAATCAATATAGTCAGGCGAGCCATATACAGAAAATGTCTCATCGCCAATGCACTGAGCAGTGAACTTTGAAGATTTTAATTCCCAGTTAGAAATCGCTATATCAAAACGCTGTTGCTGCAGTTCGCTGGAGTTGTGGTGTACAAGAATTTCTATATTAGAGTCAGGAACGAGAGAAAACAACGCATTGAGTCTAGGTGCTAACCAGTTTGTTGCCAGTGACGCTTCGCAAGTAATAACTACCGTTTTTTGTGATAAGATTGAGGGAATTGCATGAACTGTTTGGCTTAATATATTAAAAGCTTCACACGTTCCCTCACTCAATATTTTACCTTCGCTGGTCAATTCAAGGTCACGATTTCTTCGTTCGAAAAGCTTTACATCCAGTTCATCTTCTAACTTCTTTATCAATTGACTAATTGCACCTGGCGTAACATATAGTTCGTTTGCGGCATCTTTCATACTGCCGACTCTAGCCACTGCCTCAAACGCTTTTAACGCTATTAATGAAGGTAATCTATTCGTTTTCATACATCGCCCTCCCAATGAATTAAATATACTCAACCACCTGACTTCATGTAGTAAAGTAACCCTAAACCTTAAAGGGCATAACGGTAGTAGGTTGGTTTTTAAACCTAACCATTTGGATAGCTATCTAATTAAGCGCAATTATTCCTCGTTTTACAGCCACCGAAACAGCCTCAGTGCGAGATGACACTTCTAGTTTTGAATAAATATTATTAAGGTGAAACTTTATTGTGGCGAGTGAAATACAAAGCTCATCTGCAATTGCAGCGTTTCTTTTTCCCATGGCTAGCATGGTGAGTATTTCTGTTTCTCTTTGCGAGAGTTCTGTGTGTGTAATGCGTTCAGCCAATTTACTCGCTAACTGCGGGGGAAGATAACGCAGCCCTGAACGAATTGATTTAAGTGCACTGGCAATATCTTGAGGATCGCTGTCTTTAAGCATGTAACCCCTAGCACCAGATTTCATGACGCGATAAACCTCTTCGTCAGCATCAAAAGAGCTCACCACTAGAATTTTGGCTTTGGGATCAAACTCCAAAATATGCGTAATTGCACTCACCGCATCACCATCGGGCATTCGCAAATCAAAAAGCCCTATTTGGGGTTTGAATTCGCGCCATTTGGCCACCGCTTCACGGGCACCACTTGCTTGAGCTATGCAGTGAAAATCTGTGTAACGCTCAACTATGGTCACCATACCTTCTCTAACAACAGGATGGTCATCTACTATCAAAACTGCATTTTGCTCAGGCATATCGGCTTTCATGGCGTCTACCTTAGATTTTTACATTGATAAGACTACACCGTAAATAACACGAGCGACCTAGTCGTTTGGTTAGTTTTTCTAAAACGACAGCCATCTAGGCACCGTTATTTTGATTAGTGTTCCTTTGCCTTTAACTGATTCAACACAAAGGGGCAACTTAGCATGCTCAGCCAAGTGCTGCATTGCACTAAGCCCGTAGGTTTTTTCAGTTACATTGTCGTTGACGTTAAATCCTTTGCCGTTGTCACACACCGATATATGAAGTGCCGTTAATGTGTATGCGGCATCTATCTTTATGACTTTGCTCGCTGAATGTTTTGCCGCGTTATTCACGGCTTCTCGTACTATCCTATAAATGAAAAACCTTGTTTGTTTTTTAACTGTCCATTTTTTGCCTGACTCATTAATCAGAAGCATACAGTTATCAGGCAAGTGAATAGTTTTTTGAAGGCTCTCGAATGCAAGACGAAGTTCAGGCACATCAGATAGTGTATCTAATGAATTGACACTGTTCCTAAGGGACGCGATGGCATGGTTAATCAATTCGCCACAATGACGTGCTTGTTTTTCAGAAGCAGGGGGAAGATCTTCAAACAAGATCCTGCCTAACATTTTTAGTCCAAACAAATCTTGCAACGATGTGTCGTGTAACTCCCGCGCTATACGCTTTCTTTCATCGACTATAATGGTCATGCGCTGCTCAACATGCTTAGTTTTTAAGTAAAAGTAATAGACAACAATAAGTAACAACGTCATCGCTAGAAGTGTTTTAAATACCGTCGTTTCCCACCAATGAGGAATAACATCGAAGTTTAGCGATAGTGGAAGCGCAGAGGCACCGGTCGTCTCTCTCACAAGCGCGCTAAAACGATATATCCCCGGCGCTAGGTCGACGAATGTCAATTCCTCATTGATTGGTATAGTCGCATTAGTAACATTCCCTGTCGGTGAATTTAGTTGATAGTCAACGCTATAAAGTCCGGCTTCAATTAACTCATCCACCAAAAAGCTTAGCTTCAGGTTGCGTGCATCTGGCCTTATTTCGAACGGCTCGTTTTGATCAATAGCAACGTTTTTCTCGCTATCAAAAAGCGTAACAGTTAGTGGTGTTTGTTGGTCACGATTCAACAAAGTAAGGTCAATGATTGATGCGCCTGTTCCATTTGAAACTGCCATTTTGCTATCTTGCGAGAACGATAAGCCAAGTTGGCTAACACCGTTTGTTACCAACCCTTTCGATTGCGTCAGATGAAACCATGCATTTTCTTGTGATTTATACTGAAACAAGCCATTTCCAGCGACACCAAACCAAATAGCCCCATTGCTATCTCGACCTGCACTCATAACGGCAAGCAGTTTTTTGCCGTTAATGTCTGTTATTCTTTTTTGATTACGAAACATAAAGTCGGTTTCGACAAAACCCGACTCTGTGCCAATAAACACTCGGTCTTCTTCTACAACCGTAATGTTGTATATATATCCTAGCGGTTGCTCTGTGTGTTCGGTACTAACAGATGACCCCTTTACCACCGTATTTTCGATATCTAATTCGAAAGCTCCCTGATTGCCTGCGACAAAGACACGGTCGTTAAACACGTCTATAGACCACAAACGCGCTGTTGAGAGTAAAGTTGTAGGTACTGATAATTTGGGAGACAGGTGACTTTTGGTAACGAAAGCACTTGAAATCTCATGCGACGCTAAATCAAAAACCACTAGGCCATGACTACTTGCAATAAGCACTCGACTTCCAAATTGTTTGATTGCAAAGACTGAGCTATGCACAGGCTGATTATGGTTATCAAAAAGCATGTTAACTCGAGAAAATCCCTCATTTTGACCTACGAATAACCCGCCAGAAGTACCAATCCACACACTGTTATCTGACATGGGTAGCACACTGTAAATACGCAGTGAACCTAGTAGTTCTTGTGCAACGGAATTGAATAGCCCGCTTCCTGCACGCGTTTCTCTATAAAGACCGCTTGAAGTACCTGCGTATAGTTTGCCGTCTGTACCTAGTGCGTGGCTCCATATAGGGTGAGAGGGCAAACCCGAGTTAAGGTTTTCCCCAGGTACTACGCGCCGAACAGCTTTTGTTAAAGGAGCGAATGCCGCACCGTTACCATTAGTTCCCAAGAACATGTAGTCACCGAGATGCCCGGAAATGTGCCCGACAGATATGTCCTTGTCCCGATCAGAGCTTATCGTACTCCGTCGACATCGAATTGGCTGACGCTCTTTCACATTCCAACGAGAAAGTCCTTTTGTAGAGCCAATCCAAAGTCGCTTGTATTTATCAGACGATAGGCTTGTTAAATCTGATTCTGGTAAAGACGGTATGTCTAATCGCGTATAGGTTTGCCAGTCTCGGTTATAAGATGGTTTTTGATAGAGGGTAGTTTTTGATGCTGCCCAAAGCGCGTTATCTAAAACGTGAAGTGCAACTAGCTCTGTATCTTCAAAGCCTACTTTGTGTGCATTGAGATCCTCAGAAATACGCCACAGTCCGTTTTCACTAGCAGCATGTACATAGCCGTTATATAACGCGAATTCAGATACGTTTTCAGCTTGTGCAAAACGGCTTACTATCTTTAGCGTAGGCATTCCATCATTTAATGCGAGAACAAACCCTCCATCGGCAGTTGCAACGTAAAGGTGTTGACCTAAGCGTAACAAGCTGTTCACGGGCGAAAATCCCATTTCACGGTTAATCGCATCGTTTCTTTCAAAAACACCGTTACTTGTATTTAATCTAGATAGTCCGGTATTGCTACCTACCCAAAGATATTCATTGTCGGCAGAAAGTGCTTTAACGCGCCCTGAAGGAAGTGCAGACGGGTTAGTTGAGTTTGGAAACCAACTATGGGTGTGACCACCAGCAACCCGATAAAGACCATCTCGCCCACCGAGATAGATTAAACCGTCGTTTGCTCTAATAGATGAATATATGGAACTAGACAGTTTGTCAGAACCAGAGAACTGCTGCCAAGCTGGAACACAAGTTGAACTAGCAATGACATCACTAGCATGTAACTGAGTTGTCCACCCAATCAACATCACAATTAAGGCGTTAAAGGCTCTAGACAAAGACACGGGAACTCTCAGGTAATTAGGTACTTATCAATAATAGACCACGTGTTCACTTTTTATGCCAATACTTTGGTCTATCTATTTATTTGATGTATTGAAATTATCGGTAAAATTACGCTGGTTTTCGCTTTAGAAATACAGCAGAAGTTTAGGCTAACTGCAGCATCACTTTAGTTTTTATCGTTTGAGACAGTCTTGAACCTCTGCAATGCTTGAATGTAATTTACTGTTATATCTATGGTTTCAACAAATGAAATTTACTCTGCCGTCGATCATAGGGCTTGCTGTATTGTCCAGTATTCCTGCTCTTAGTAATGAAGTGTCCTTTGATGGTGAACTTAGAGAGAGAGTCACTTATCTTTCGGCTTTAGAGTTTGACGAAGAAAGTGAAGAGGCTAGGTTTATTTTGGACACAAAGGATCATAATCGGTTCTAACTTTGAAATGACAAAATCCTGGTCATTTAGAGGCGCCATATTTAGTGCGTTGCAAGAAGGCGTCGAACCAAGCCCCATAGAGCGAAACAATCTAGATGTTTATGAGGCCTTTGTTCAATATCAAAACAGTACCATCAACTTCAGGCTTGGAAGGCAAACGCTCAAACTGGGGTCGCAACGTTTAATTGGTTGGCGAGATGGAACAAACGTTCGACGCGCTTGGGACGGATTTAGCGTTGGTATTGAGCACAGCTCGCATTGGCAATCTGACTGGTTTGCGTTGCAACTGGTCGAAGTAGAACCTAACGGGGTATTTAACGATGATACATCTTCAGAGAACCTATTGGCAGGTAGCTATTTTACAGGGGATCTAACGGCACTTGATTTCGTGCATACAAAGCACGCGCAACTCGAGCTTTATTACCTTTATACAAACCGTAAGCAACGAAACGCTATTGAGGGTACAGCGGACCAATTAAGGCACACGTTAGGCGTGAGGCTTTCAGGAGACGCCACGCGTTGGTTTTGGGATTGGGAAGCAGCTCAACAGATGGGGCGTCATGGTACCGATGATATTCGTGCCTGGACGATTGCCACCAATACCGGCTGTTCGTTTTGATGGCATGTGGGCACCAGAATTCATGCTGTCAGTTAATATAGCGTCTGGGGATGACACCCGAAATGATGGGCGCCTTGAAACATTCGATGCGCTTTACCCTCGTGGAAGCTACTTCTCTGAGGCAGCCCAATTAGGGCCTGCTAACTTTTACAATTTTCATCCCTACATTTATCTATATCCGAGCGAAACAATTCGGCTGCAGTTCGATGTAAATTTTTATTGGAGGTTAGAACAAAACGACGGTGTTTATGGCCCTCCAGGGAACATTATTCAATTGCCCAATGATAACTTGGACAAAAAAGTGAATGTGGCTTTTTCTTCGGGCTTTGAATGGGAAATAAATG
The DNA here is from genome assembly GCF_036870955.2 of Alteromonas gracilis. Classification (GTDB taxonomy): domain Bacteria; phylum Pseudomonadota; class Gammaproteobacteria; order Enterobacterales; family Alteromonadaceae; genus Alteromonas; species Alteromonas gracilis_A. The sequence goes on along the minus strand of NZ_CP145482.2, from coordinate 2,172,429 downwards.
AAGCAACAAATATCAGCCTTTTGGCAACGTATTCAGATCCCAAAGGTATATTAGCCACATCTGATAATCATGCCGACTCAGTTAAGTTTGTGGAATTCACCGTCAACTGGGCTTTTTTCTAACCACTGGATGGTTAAAGTAGGCTGTGAAGAATGCCTGAGGCTGCGTGTGTCTCTAGAAACTCAAAATCGTTGAGCAATAGTGACACACGACCAAGGTTTTATTGGCGTACACCTTCAATTGATAATGTCATTTCCACCGTTCTTGATGCGGGACCAAGATCATAAGCCATACCAAAGTCAGCCATCTTGAATGTTGCTACTGCCTCATATCCCCGTCGATAGCCACCCCACGGGTCAACACCAAACCCAATTTGGCTTACCTCTAAAGTAACGGGCTTTGTTATTCCGTTAAGGGTTAAATCTCCCACAATAGTGCCATTACCCGCATTATTTAACGTGACTTTTGTGCTTTTGAATGTGGCATTCGGGTATTTTTTAACATTCAAAAAATCTTTACTTTTAAGATGCTTATCTCGCTCTGCATGATTTGTATCAACACTTTGCGTATTAATGGTAATGCTAACGTTAGCATCAGAGTGATCGGCTGGGTCTAACTCAAAGCTACCATCAAATTCATTAAAGCGGCCGTAGAGCCAACTGTATCCAAGGTGATTCACTTTAAACTGCACAAAAGCATGCGCACCGGATGTGTCTATTGCATATTTTTCTATGGCTGCGTGAGATGCAAAGCTACTCATTGCAAGCAAAACTGAGCCAAGGGCGAGAGAAGGGAGTTGTTTACGCTTCATATCATTGTTTCCTATGCTAGGTCGTTTGGTACAAGTGAGATATTGCTCAGTTGAATTGGCGCTTTGGGTATATCTCGCCCACGCAACTGAACAGGTAACATATGCACGGTAAGGGGCTGATTGCTGGCTACCATAGTTGCCAGTGATTCAGGCAGTGCAACTTGCATGGTGACATGTTTGTTAAGCGAGCCTATACCGCTAGGTTTGTACAGGGAGTATGGTAAAGGTTGAAATATATTGGGGCGATTTGCCTTCGGTACCTATGAATATGCGAACGCATAGTGGATGCGTGGGAACTTGAACTCTTTCGAACTTAAGCAGCCCATAGCGCCTACCACTTTTCATTTTATTAGCGATTTGTTGCCTGTGTTTGTCAACAACATTTACCTCAAAGCTTGTTGCGCCTGGCTTAAAGGCAGGGGGAGTAATTGAAAGCTGTCGATACTCTACATCAGTAAACTCATACCCCAGGTTTTTCGTTTTAATCATATCTTTCACTGCAATTCTCGTGAGTCGTCCATCCCACGTTGGATAAGTAAACACTGTGTTGAGCCAACGCTCATCAGTAGGTAGTTTTTTCCCGTGAATAGCCATCCATGCATCCCATGCTCGGTCAATGTTTCCGTGGTGCCCTGTGAAAATTGGATCAAAAGCAGCGGTAGGAAAAGCGCCCATATTGCCGCCAATCCAATTATGAATATTGTTGTGAAAGCTCTGTTCCATAACGCCCTCAACTAACTCTCCTTGTCCGTCGGGATAAGGGTAACCTGCAAACTGAAAAAAATTAGGCGCCTGCAGCGCCGCTTCAATATCCATAAAATCGAGCGGTATTTGATCTGTTGAGGTGTATAAGCGGGTTTGATCATGTAACGGATTGCCAAAACCCGAGTAAGCAGGGTCTATGTAAGGTTTTCTGGTCCAGTCCCAGTAGGGGAGCGCAAAGTCTTTATCACCTATTGCCGCAGCCAACATATTCTCGACCGAGTGTAAGTAGCCGCGATGCCAGGGTAAAAAGAACCAACACCAATGTACCTGCAGGTTTCTAACAGCACTTGAGCAATACAAAGCATGCTGTAGCGCCTGGCTTGTCCATCCAGTAGGGTCAAGTGGATTGATGTCAGAACGGGCGCGCATTATACCCACCGCAGCTTTAAATTTTGTTAACTCTTGTGCCGTCAAATCGCCTATGTGTTTTCGTGTGACGATTTTTCGTTCACGCATTGCACGTAGGGCCTGCTCAGGTGTCGCTTCATATTTTCGGTATTCTTCCCACTCACCAGGTTGAAGATAGTCAATGGCTTTCGCAATGCGAGGGATCCCAAATCCTGCTCCAAACCCAATGCTACCGCTAAGCGCAGCAATGCCTGCAACTTGCTTGATAAAGTGGCGTCTAGCGTTGCCACTATTAGTTTTTTTTGATTTTTTCATCTTACGCTACCTATCTATCTTCGCTAAAATTGACAGGAGACCAAGATGGTATTGCAGGTTCTCTGGGTTTGTGCAAATTGGGGTAAGCCGCTTTATCTGCGAATCTAACTTTACCGTCGACCACTGTTAGTAACGATTGCGTGTTCAACAAAGCACGTTCATTCACTTTTAATATGTCCTGATTTAGAACAGCAAAATCAGCATATTGGCCTGGTTTAATTTGACCTTTGACGCCTTGCTCACCAGAGATGTTAGCACTGCCTTGTGTAAAGGTTTGAAGTGCTGTAAGTCGGTCCAAAATGTTATCTTTATCATAAAGCTTCATACCACCGACTGTGCGACCTGATACTGCCCAGTAATACGTCGCCCAGGGGTTAAAACTTGATACACGAGTCCCATCAGTACCAAAACCAACCTGAATTCCTTTACTTAGCATTGTCTTTACTGGTGGTGTACGTTTAGTTTGTGACTCGCCATAGCGGGCTAAAAAGTCCTCTCCAGCGAAAGCCATTCTTCCTTGAACTGCAATTGCACCACCCAACGCTTTAATGCGGTCAAGGTTTGAATCTGTCACAGTTTCTGCATGATCAATAATCCAACGCACGCTGTTTAGTGGCTGTGTTTCGTTTATTTTTTCAAACAGTGTGAGCATTCTAGAAATAGATTCGTCGTATGTAGCATGAATTCGAAATGGCCACCCTTGCAAAAGGTGAAGCCTGACAACTTTTTCAAGCTCTTCCTCTGCATCTTTTGCAAGTTCAGGACGAGCGGCGCGAAAGTTCTCGTAATCTGACGCTTTCCATGCCAATAGCTCACCACCGCCTTCAATGACGTAACCATTATCAAGATGAAGATGCAGATTTTGGTTTCGTTTGTAATTGCTCATCCACTTTGCAAAACTATTAAGCTCTTGTCCTGGCGTCTGAGGGAATAAATAATTGGAGACGCGGATGGGCAACTCACCTCGAGCGGCCAAAACGGTGCTAGCTTGATAGTTTTCAGGGAAGACATGACCACCACCACCGGCATCAACGACGCTTGTTACACCTAAACTTAGTAATTTGCGGTAGTACTGTTTGCTGGAATTATACTGCTCGTTTAAACTCATATGTGGTAGCGCACCGATGGTACGATAGAGAATCATTGGGTTGGGGTCCGCGACAAGTACGCCTGTTGGGTTACCTTTACTGTCGCGCTCAAAGCGGCTTCCTTTTGGAGGAACACTATCCTTGGTTATACCTAGTACTTCCATTGCCTTTTTATTAAGTACGCCACCTGAATACAAATGAAGTACAAATACAGGTGTATTCGGAGCTGCTTCCGTTAACTCTTTTGGCGTGGGCATTCGCTTTTCATCAAATTGATAAGGGCTCCAGCCGCCGATTACTCTTACCCAATGCCCTTGAGGCGTTCGCTTAGCCTGCGCAGCAATCATGTCTATCCCTTTTTGAAGGCTGCTCAAACCTTCCCACCGCGTTTCTAAATTGTAAAACCTACCGCCTCTCACTACATGGAGATGTGAATCATTAATACCAGGTATAACTCGATGGCCTTTGGCGTCAATAACAGTGGTTGTGTCGTTCTGCAGTAATAACAGCGCCTGGTCATCATTAGAAAGCGTCGAAAATTTGCCATCTTCAACAGTGAACCCAGAGAACGTCTTTCCATCGAACGTTGTAATTTTGGCATTGATGACAATCAGCTCTGGTGCAGCTGTTACGCAAAAGCTCATGATAAAAGCTGCAATGCAGACTGCTGTTCTTGATAGATTCATGAAGACGCCTCCGTAGTGGTAATACTGATTGTGTAAGAGGACTAAAGACCTCTTCCTCAATATGGCATTGTTGTAATATGGAACAGAAGTGGCTCAATAACGCATTGAGCCAATAAGAGTAGGTTTATTCAGCGTGTATAGGCGCCAATCGCTCTCCGTGTTTCACACGCTCTTCTGCACCATGTACCATGGTGTAGCAGTAGTCGACTCCCATGCCATACGCGCCAGAGTGCTCTTTAACCAAATCCATCACTGCATCATAGGTATCGCGATGTGCCCAGTCTCGCTGCCATTCAAGCAACACTTGCTGCCATGTCACTGGTACTACGCCAGCTTGAACCATGCGTTGCAAAGCATAGTCATGTGCGTCTTGCGATGTACCGCCAGATGCGTCCACAACCATGTATATCTCGTAATTAGCATCATGCATTGCTGATAGGGCGAAAGTGGTATTACACACTTCGGTCCAGAGGCCTGAAACAATGACTTTTTGGCGACCGTTCCGTGCTAAGGCATCGCGTACCTTTTGGTCATCCCAACTGTTCATTGACGTTCTCTCAAGCAAGGGATGTTCGGGGAATACGCTTAATAATTCAGGGTATGTGTGCCCCGAGAAGCTATCCGTTTCTACGGTTGTGATAGTGGTAGGTATGTCAAAGATCTTCGCAGCTTTTGCGAGGCCAACAGTATTGTTTTTCAAGGTTTGTCGGTCGATGGACTGAACACCAAATGCCATTTGAGGCTGGTGGTCGATAAAAATAAGTTGTGAATTTTGCGGAGTTAAAACTTCTAACTTTTCTTTGCTCATGGCTAACCCTTAATAAGAGAAAAATAGTTAAAACGACTCAAATACGCAGTATGAGAAAAGTGTTTTTGAGTTAAAAAATTACTATAGAGAGAGCAAGGAAATCGACAAACGATTTAATCTTCACTGACGGTTTAGATTAACTATTTCATAAGCCTATGGTGTCTAATTTCACTAATAAACAGCAGCATACAAATTTGTTTGTTTTTAAGTGGACACGTTAACTAAAGATTCTAAAAACATCTAAGCATCAGATAGATACTAGTCGATTTAGAAATGCTAATGCGTTGCTGAAGTTTTAATCGATTGTGTAAAGGTGGCATTAATGTAGTTTTACCAAAACTAAGGCAATGACATGATTTTGTATTTCTTAAGCTCATGTGCATACACGTGAGAGCAGAAAGACGATAACAAGTACAGGGCAACTAATATTAAACAAAAAAACCGATGCCCGAATTCTACTTGATAATGATTAAACTAATGAGTGTGGCGTAATATTGTGAAAAAAGAAGCAACCTTGTCTATGTGGTCACCGCTTAAGAATAAAGCCTATGCAGTGCTGTTCGTTGCCACAGTCATATCGAATATTGGAACATGGATGCACGAAGTTGGCGCTTCGTGGAAAATGACCCAAATGACGCAAGACCCCACAATGGTCGCGCTTATACAAACGGCAGTATCTTTACCCATATTTTTCTTTGCTTTACCAGCAGGGGCAATAGCCGATCTGTTTAATAGGAAGTCGCTGCTTTTGACTATAAATGTTATTGCTTTAGGGCTTGTAGGTGCACTAGCAATTTTGATGCAACTCGATAGCGTCACTCCCCATGTATTATTGTTATGCACCTTTTTACTTGGCATGTGTGCGGCTTTTATTGCCCCCGCATGGCAAGCAATTGTACCTGGGTTAGTGCCTAAAAGCGCTCTGTCATCAGCGGTATCCCTCAATGGTGTTGGCATTAACATAAGCCGTGCAATAGGGCCAGCGCTAGCTCGGTGCACTCATCGTGTCTTTTGGTATTCAATCTCCGTTTTGGGTCAATTGCTTAAGCTTTGTGGTGATAATTCTCGCACTTTACTGGTGGAAACCAACAGACCAACCTCAATCAGGTTTACCCAAAGAGCATATACTGCCAGCAATGATTTCAGGGCTAAAATACGCTAAACACAGTGTTCCCCTGAAGGCTACGCTAATACGCGCTGCTGCGTTTTTCATCGCCGCATCTGCGTTTTGGTCGCTGCTGCCGATTATTGTCAGCAAAGGATTAAATGCTCAGGCGAGCATCTTTGGAATCGCCACTGGGCTTGTCGGCGTTGGAGCGCTATTTGGCGCGCTTCTCCTGCCCAAACTTAAAGCAAAGTTTCACCCCAGCAAATTACTCTTTATAGCATCTGTAACTGACGCTTTGCTTTTTACACTATTGGCATTGACGTTCAATGTGTGGGTGTTATTCGTCATTTGCTTTGCGTTTGGAAGCATGTGGATTATAGCCTTGGCTAATTTGAATGTGTCTGCACAGACATCGTTACCCAATTGGGTGAGAGCAAGGGGGTTAGCTATATTCCTTACGGTATTTTTCGGCGCAATGAGTATAGGAAGTATACTATGGGGAAACATAGCTTCATTATTTAGCTTACAGACGACCTTATACACCTCTAGCGCCGTATTGGTTATCGGTGCGCTTTTCACTATCAAATTTAAACTCAACTTTGGCAGCGAACGTGACCTTGAACCTGGCTTGCATTGGCCCACACCAATAACAGACAAAGCTTTTTTTGATAACGATACTGCTCAAGACTTAGCCCCCGTGCTTATCACTATTGAATACACTGTAGAGCAAAAAAATTGGCCCTCGTTTTTAGATGCCATTGAGTTACTAGGTGAAGCGCGAAAGCGAAATGGGGCATACCAATGGGGGATAATGCAAGATACTGCAGAACCAAGCCAATTTACTGAGTATTTTTTCGAGCATTCATGGCTTCAGCATCTTCATCATCACGAACGAACATCAGGTGACGATAAAAACCATCAGCAATACGTCAACGAATTTCATTGTGGCAATCAACCTCCTAAGGTGAAGCACCTAGTGGGGACTAAACAAGGCATTACTCATGTCAATGCCTAAGCTCAGTGTAGAAAAAGCATTAACGCTCTCTCGAGTTCTTTTAGCGATTATGTTTGCTGAAAGTGCGCTATCTCACATTATGCATTATCACAGCGTGTTAAATGATGCCGAGGCCATGGGCTTACCGTTGGCGTTCATCTTATTTCCCATATCGATTGGATTTGAACTATTTGGCATTGCTGCTCTTTTGCTTAACCGATGGCTTAAACTGGCGCTAGCGTTATTGTTAGTCTTTACTTTAAGTTCAACCGTGGTTTTTTTCCCATTCTGGGCGATGGAGAGTAGCGGCGCAGCGCTGGCCTTACAAAACTTTGTCAAAAACTTCGCTTTGGTAGGTTTTCTATTGTTGTTGTACGCAGAGAGTGATTCAAAAAGTAAAACCGCAAGTTAACTTTTATGAAATAACTTAGGAAATAACATGCCACAAAATTCACCTAAGCAATGCCCAGTAATGCACGGCGCTCAAACCACCTTACGCGGTGCTGGTACAGCAAATATTGACTGGTGGCCCAATCAACTCAATGTCGGTATTTTGCATCAACATCACCCAGCCTCTAATCCTCTCGGAGAAGCCTTTAATTATGCAAAAGCGTTCAAAACACTCAATCTAAGCCAAGTCAAATCGGACTTAACAACATTAATGACAGATAGCCAGGACTGGTGGCCCGCTGATTACGGTCACTACGGACCTTTATTTGTCAGAATGGCATGGCACAGTGCTGGAACTTATCGAACGGCTGATGGACGAGGGGGAGCGGGAACAGGTACGCAGAGGTTTGCTCCGTTAAATAGTTGGCCAGACAATGGAAATTTAGACAAAGCACGTCGCTTGTTATGGCCTATTAAACAAAAATATGGCAACGCGTTGTCTTGGGCTGACTTGATGATACTCGCTGGCAATGTTGCCATGGAATCAATGGGGTTTAAAACGTTTGGTTTTGCTGGCGGTCGCAAAGATGTTTATCAGCCAGAGGAGGACATTTATTGGGGTGCGGAAAAAATCTGGTTAGAGAACGATAGGTATAGTGGGGAGCGTGAACTTGATCATCCCCTAGCCGCGGTGCAAATGGGGCTGATATATGTCAACCCTGAAGGCCCTGACGGCGAGCCCGACCCCATAAAGTCAGCAAAAGATATCCGAGAGACATTTGCACGAATGGCAATGAATGATTACGAAACGGTGGCACTCACGGCGGGAGGACATACTTTCGGTAAAGCTCATGGAGCAGGTGACCCATCGCTTGTTGGTCCCGAACCAGAGGCCGCGCCCATTGAGCAAATGGGTTTAGGGTGGAAGAATACTCATGCTACTGGTAAAGGACGCGATACCACGACAAGCGGAATTGAAGGCGCATGGACACCCAATCCAACGCAGTGGGATATGGGCTATTTTGATGTATTGTTCAATTATGATTGGGTACTCACCAAAAGCCCAGCAGGCGCTCATCAGTGGGAGGCTGTTGACCTAAAAGAGAGTGATATGGCTCCCGATGCTGAGGACAGTTCTCGAAAAGTTAAGATAATGATGACCACTGCTGACATGGCCATGCGTGAAGACCCCGAGTATCGAAAAATATCAAAACATTTTCATGAAAACCCCGAAGAGTTTGCCGATGCTTTTGCACGTGCATGGTTCAAATTAACACATCGAGATATGGGGCCCAAGTCTCGTTATTTAGGAAGTGAGATACCCAGTGAAAACCTCATTTGGCAGGATCCGCTTCCAGAAAGCCAAGGTGAACCGTTGCATGACAACGAATTAGCTCTCTTAAAAAGCGCCATTAAAAAATCAGGTCTAACCGTTCATGAGCGTATCTATACGGCATGGTCATCAGCTTCAATATTCAGAGGGTCAGATAAACGAGGGGGCGCAAATGGTGCGCGTATCGCCTTAGCTCCCCAAAACCAATGGCAAGTAAACCAGCCTGAACAGTTAAGTAAGGTACTAACCACATTACGGCACATTAAAGCCGATTTTGCTAAAAAATATGGCAATAAGCATATTTCTCTGGCTGACCTTATTGTTTTAGTAAACAATACAGCAATAGAGGATGGTGCAGAAGCGGCAGAGGCGTCTGTATCGGTGCCATTTAGTCAAGGACGCGTAGATGCCACAGACGTTGATACGGATGTTGAAGCCTTCGAACAACTCAAACCTGAGGCGGATGGCTTCAGAAACTATCGCGCTGCAGCGTTTTCTGTCCCTGACGAGGAAATGTTGCTTGATAAAGCCCATTTGCTGGAATTAAGTGCACCTAAAATGACGGCCCTAATAGGTGGTTTACGTGTGCTTGGGGGAAACTACAAGAACTCTGATCATGGTGTACTCACGCACAGGAAAGGAGCATTGAGTAATGACTTTTTTGTGAATTTACTTGATATGTCTCTAGATTGGACGCCTCAAGAAGACGGCTATCTGTTTGACGGCGTTGAACGCGAAACGGGTAAGCCAAAATGGGTAGCCACCCGCGTTGACCTAGTATTTCGTGCTAACTCGCAACTATCTGCAATTTCTGAAGTTTACGCGCAAGATGATGGCGAACAACGATTTATCAATGACTTTATAAGCGCTTGGACTCACGTAATGAATGCTGACCGCTTTGAATTACAGTAGGAGCTAAATGTGTACGACTTTAATAATCTAAAAAAGCTTTCGGACATAGGAGAGCTTGACCCCAAAACAATGGAAGCCTTTCGTCTTTTTGATGCTGACGCATTATCTGACGGCGCGATTCCAAAGAAATATAAGGAACTAATGGCACTGGCCGTGGCATTAACAACACAGTGTAGCTATTGCTTAGAGGCTCACAGACGAGCTGCAAAAAAAGCCGGGGCAACTGATGAAGAGCTGGCGGAGACCGTATTTATAGCGGCGGCATTGCGTGCAGGTGCAGCGCTAACACATGGAACGCATTTGTTTTTAGAAAAATGAAGTCCTAAACAAAAATAAAGACCTTAACAATTAGCCTAAGTGAGCAAAAATGAAAAATGTTGTTCTACTAATAATGCTTAGTTTGTCATTCGGCTGTGCCACTGTCCCTGACAATTCTGTTTCTGACGAACGAGACCCATTTGAAAGCACCAACCGAGACTTATGGGCAATCAACTACGATGTGTTAGACAAAAATGTAGTTAGACCCAGTGCTGTAGGGTATGAAAAATTAGGTACGCCAGTGCGCAATGGAATAAGAAATGTATTGTTAAACATTGAGGAACCATTAAATGCGGTGAACAATTTACTGCAAGGTAAAGTGTCCGATTCTGGTTCCAATTTAGGCAGATTTCTTATTAACACAACCGTTGGTCTTCTTGGGGTCTTCGACCCTGCAACCAATATGGGTATAGCACCGAAACGAGAAAACTTTTCTCAAACGTTAGGAGCCTGGGGCATAGGTAACGAGGGGCCATATTTGATGGTGCCACTATACGGTCCTGCTACGCCAAGAAGCATAGCTGGTGATGTGCTTGATAACGTTGTTTACCCAATGACGATAATGAATCCGTTTCAGATTTTCTTAACTTTTGCCTTATCGGGTTTAGAGAGTCGCGTTCAATTGTTCGAACAAGAACCGCTGCTCAACCAATCATTAGATCCCTACAACTTTGTCAAAGAGGTTTATTTTCAGAATGACCAGTTCAGGGTAACTGATGGGAATTCCGGCACATCGGTCTTCGATTCACAATCTGACGACGAAGCGTTTTTTGAGGACGAAGAACTTCTTTTAGAAGACGAAATCGATTAAGAGTTCGACTTTACACATAAATCATAAGTGAACGATACGTAATGAAGGCCGAAAAACAACTGTTCTGTACATCGTGTACTTCTGAACTGCAAAGCATTCGACAATACGTTAAATCGTCTTGCGAAGCCTTTGGCTTAAGTGAAGACAAAACAAACCTCGTTGTACTGGCCGTAGACGAAGCATGTGCCAATGTTATACGCCATGGTTACGATTATTCAAAGCAAGGGGCTATTTGTATTGAGGCGCGTAAAACAAACGAGTTCGGTATTTTCCTTATCAAAGATAACTGTCCCAAAATTGCTGATGCTGATTTGAAGCCCCTAGAAAATGAACCTCTTAAACCTGGAGGGCTGGGTCTTAGGCTCATTCATGACGTAATGGACTCAGTATCTCTGATTCCATGCAAAGAGGGTGGCAATCAACTAGAGTTAAAAATCAAATTAAAAGGGTAAGCATGCAAATTGAATTGACCGATTACAATAAATACAAAGTTGTACAGTTGGTAGGAGAGGTCGATCTCCATAATTCCAGAGAGGTACGCGCGGTGCTGTTGGATCAAATTAATGATTCAAATCACCTGTTGGTAGACTTTTCACTATTGACCTACATCGACAGCTCTGGCGTCGCCACACTGATAGAGGCGTTGAACAGCGCCAAAACAAAAGATCTCCTTTTTCATATTGTTGCGGCAAACGGTGCGCCTTTACAAGTCCTTCAACTTACTCGGCTAGACTCTGTATTTTCTATGAAAGACAGCTTTGATGTGGTGGATGGCGAATGAACAATCCAGTCATCTCTGTCCAAAACGTCGACGCACATTACGGAGAAAGACAAGTCCTATTTGATGTTAATCTGGACGTTATGCCCGGAGAAATTGTCGTAATAATGGGCGGTTCAGGGTCTGGAAAAAGCACCCTGTTAAAACACCTTCTCGGTTTACAAGTACCCACAAGCGGCTCAATTTTAGTTCACGGAAAATCACTTCACGATGTAAGTAAAAAAGAGTTAAAGCAATTACGCAAAAAAATGGGCGTTGCATTTCAAGGTGGGGCGCTTCTGAGTTCACTCACCGTAGCTGAGAATGTAAGCCTACCATTGGAATACAACACCGATTTAGATCAAAACACTATCGACATAATGGTCAGGCTAAAGCTAGAACTTATGAATTTAGGCGGGTTTGGACATCTCATGCCTGCCGAACTTTCTGGCGGTATGCTTAAGCGAGCGGGATTAGCGCGTGCTGTCATTATGGACCCTAATGTATTGTTTTTTGATGAGCCTTCAGCAGGGCTAGACCCCGTAACCTCAGTAGAGCTTGACGAACTTATATTAAAACTGAGGGATGCCATGAATATTACCATGGTGATTGTTACGCATGAATTAGATAGCGCATTTAAAATTGCAGACAGAATCATGGTGTTACTTGATGGGAAAGTCGTTCAAGTCGGCACGGTGGAAGAAATAAAGCGCTCTGATGATGAACGCATACAAAACCTAATAAATCGTCGCCCTCGCTCAAACCAACTTCACGGAGACGCTTATCTACAACGATTGGTGAACGGAGAGGGCGAAAAATGAATTCGGTAGTATCAGGAATAACCTCGCTTGGTGAAAAAGTTCGTACCCAAATTGAGCTGATTGGTCTTGCATGTACCTTTATGTTTAAAGTGTTAGTCAGCTTATTTTCGACATGGCCCCCGATAAAAGAAATCATAAAGCAAATCAGCTTTATTGGTGCCCGCTCGTTACCCGTGCTCGTGGTGTCTTCATTTTTTACGGGAATGGTAGTTGCGCTTCAGTTCTACGACACTTTAGTGCGGTTTGGCTCTGTAGATTTGTTGGGGTCAGCTGTCGCGCTAAGCCTCATCCGTGAGTTAGGGCTTATTATGACGGCATTGATGGTCATTGCTCGAGTAAGTTCTGCCACCTGCGCAGAAGTCGGCATCATGCGAAACGAACAGCAGTTTGATGCGCTAGAGTGTATGGCAATAGATCCATTCCGCTACGTTATGCTACCCCGCGTCGTTGCTTCAGTACTATCCGTGCCAATACTAACCGCGGTGTTCGATATGGTAGGCATTGCAGGTGGTTACACCGTAGGTGTACTCATCCACGGTGAAAGTGCTGGTGCTTACGTTCAAGGTATTTTTGACACTGTTAATTTTGAGGACGTGCTCATGGGGCAGGTAAAGTCCTTAGTGTTTAGTCTACTCATAATTTGGATACCACTTGTGTTTGGTTTTTATCTGCATTTAGACCCTAAAAACGCAGGTGCAAGAGGAGTGAGTGTTGCCACGACGAGAGCGGTGGTGCTCTGCGCAATTCTTATGCTAATTGCAGATTACATTGTTAGCTCATTAATGCTTTAACTGGGAAGGAATATGAAGAATCTCGGACTTAATTTTGTTGTTGGTTTATTTGTTTTACTGGGCTTTGCTGTATTGATTTACATGTCTGTTTCCATTGGTGGAGCAACGCTAACAGACAGTAATTCATATAAGATAGTGGCGCGTTTTGAAAGTACATCAGGACTAAAAGAAGGTGCATTTGTTGAAGTTGCTTAAGCGTGCGAGTGGGTCAAGCCAAGTCTATCGTTTTCGACCCCGTTGCTTATGAATCAGTGGTGACAATAACCTTAGACAACGAAGTGCAGATACCAGACGACTCTATTGCCTCAATTCGCACGGCGGGCATCATTGGCGATCGATTCATAAAGTTAACCCCCGGCGGTTCTGACCTCTACTTAGAAGATGGCGAGGAACTGATTGAGACAGAACCATCAATTAGCCTTGAAGAACTTATTAGCAAATACATGTTTAGTAGCGATGAGTAAATTATGAAAAAAGTCATTTTGTTATTGGTTACATTAATATTTACGGCAAGCAGTTCTGCCGCTGATCCCAACACGCCAACTGAGCGGGTAAAAGCTGCAGTGGACGATATCCTCGCAATCGCACAAGATAATGCGCTACCTAGCGAACAAAAGTACGAAAATCTTGGTGTGGCAATAAAAAGTCACGTTGACCTTCAAGCCGCGTCTCAAAGAGTCATTGCAAAGCATTGGCGCAAAGCCACTAAAGAACAAAAGATTGAATTTATGGGCTTGTTTAGACAGGTACTGACGAATACTTATGGCAAGCTTCTCGAAACCTACACAAACGAAGAGGTGCGATTTGAGAACGAGAAGATAAAGAAGGAAAAATATGCGTCAGTAGACACCATTGTCATATCGGGTGGTAAAGAGATACCCGTCACCTATCAGTTGCTAAAGCGTGGTGATAACTGGAAGATTTATGATTTTGTTGCAGAAGGCATTTCACTGGTTCGCTCATACAGTACTGACTATCAATCGGTGTTGAGGAAAGGCGGAATAGAAAGCTTAAACAAACAACTCGCTGATAAGCTTGCCGCTACAGAGTAGATTTCATGGATAGTTCTGTGCTCAGTACAGTCAATACACTTTTAGATAACTCTGATCTAACCGATACAGAGCTTTTTGCTCTTATTATCAAACAACTTCCCGAGTCGACACATATTGTACTGGTGGAGGATGATAACCCCATTAGGTTTGACCTGCTATCTTCTCACCACCGTCCCACACTACGTTCAGATAACGGTGTAAATGCACTGCTTATGCAAGTTAAACAGCCATATAATTTAACAGCCCAAGAAAGTAGCAGGATTGTAGAGGCACTCGATCCTTGTACTGACTGCTGGTTGGTACCATTGTGCCATCCAAACAGGAAGCTATGGTTATTGGTAATGGCAATGCCGCAAGAAGTGTCGATTCAAAGCCTCCAAAATGTTTATTTTTTGCAGGCGTGGTTGTTTAGCCAGCAACAATTGAGGTCGACACAAAAAGAGTTAATAAAAGCCAAGCAATGGATTGAAAATGAACTAGAAGAAATTTCAAACATCCAGCAGCTCTTATTACCCGATAAAAACTTACATATTCCTGGTTCAGTCATTTCATATACATATCATGCCATGACGTTTGCAGGTGGCGATTACATTGATATGGTTGACTTAACTAAGGAGCGTACTTCGGGCGCTCATGATGTTGGTGTCATTGTTGCGGATGTGACAGGCCACGGACCTAGCGCTGCGGTAGAGGCAGCAATGCTAGATGCAATACTGAGAACCTTCAAACCCAGCGAAGAGTCAGAAGGGCCGTCGGAAGTGTTGAACTACATCAATCAACATTTCTTCACGCGAAAAGAAAGAGGGCGTTTTCTCACCGCCATTATTTTTCGCTATTTTGCAGACGAGCGCATGCTTAGCTATGCCAATGCAGGCCATCCACACGCCTACATAAAACGAGGTGATACGCTTGTTTCTCTCAAAAATGGCGGGATCCCCATCGGGGTCTTACGCGACTACACATGGCAATCGTATAAAGTGGCTATCGAGCCTGGCGATGTTTTGTTTGTCTATACTGATGTGGTGATTGAAACCAAAAACAGTCGTGGTGAAGATTTTGGTTTTGACCTTCTAGAAAAAGCGCTTTTAGGAGCTGACAGTGACCCCGTAAAAATTATTGCTAGTGTAGAGTCAAAAATGAAGGCTTTCTGTGAATGCCGTAGCTTGAACGATGATATGACAATGTGTGCAATTCAATTTCTTTAAACCAGTACCATCGCAAAAAGTAAATCCCCCTCCTTGGCTTACTACTTAAAAGTAGCACACGTCCCTTATCACGATAAACCCCAACAATATCAAAACTATAAACCGCGATTTAGTATAGCTAAATCGTTACTGAAGTTATAATCGTTTGGCTTAAAACACCTACCTTTGTACTGTTGTCTCATCAAAAACATTTACTACGGCAACGATAATGATTAACGATGATGCAGCAGACCTAATTGTCTATAACGGCCTTGTTACCACGCTTAACGATGAGGTTAAGTCAGCAACAGCACTTGCTTGTAAAGCGGATAAAATCATTGCCGTGGGAAGTGACAGCGACGTATTGCATCACCTAGGTCCGAATACAAAACTTATCGATTTAGAGAAGAAACGGGTAATTCCAGGCTTAAACGACTCGCATACCCACCTCATTAGGGGGGCCTAAGTTTCAATATGGAATTGCGCTGGGAAGGAGAACCTTCGTTATCTACCGCCCTTGAGAAACTGCGAATTCAAGCACAGGTAACACCACCACCTCAATGGGTAAGAATCGTCGGTGGATGGAGCGAATTTCAATTTTCTGAGCGGCGCATGCCTACTATCCAAGAGATAAATGCTGCCGCACCAGAAACACCTGTGTTCATACTTCACTTATATGGCCGCGCCATGCTTAACCGCGCAGCATTGCAAGTACTTGGCATTACCAGCAAGACATCGAACCCTCCTGGCGGTGTTATTGAAAGAGATAGCGCAGGACAGCCAACCGGTATGCTTATCGCTAAGCCATCCGCATTGATACTTTACTCAACATTGGCGCAAGGTCCCGCGCTATCTAAAGAGCACCAGTACAATTCTTCTCGACAATTCATGAGAGAGTTAAATCGTCTTGGTGTGACTTCGGTTATAGATGCAGGCGGCGGCGGTCAACAATTCCCGGACGATTACGATGTTATTAATCAGTTGCATGCAAACAATGAACTTACTGTAAGAATTGCCTACAACTTATTTGCGCAGAAAAAAGGAGAAGAACTCAACGATTACCAAAATTGGGTGGAGTACCTTAACTATGGGGATGGTGACGATATGTTAAGGCTCAATGGTGCAGGGGAAAACCTTGCCTGGTCTGCGGCTGATTTTGAAAACTTCTTAGAGCCTCGTCCAGATTTACCCGTAATAATGGAATCTGAACTTGAGGACATTGTTTCACTATTAGTCAGTAAACGTTGGCCGTTTAGAATTCATGCAACCTATGATGAAACCATTAGTCGATTTCTAAACGTTTTTGAAAAAGTAGACCGAGAAACTCCATTTAACGGCCTTAGATTTATAATCGACCACGCTGAAACTATCAGCGAACATAATATCGCGCGTGTTAAAGCGCTCGGTGGCGGCATTGCAGTGCAACACCGAATGGCCTTTCAAGGCGAATATTTTATAGATCGCTATGGGAAAGATGCGGCAAAACAAACCCCACCTATATCAAAAATGCTTGAAATGGGCGTTCCAGTAGGCGCTGGTACTGACGCTACTCGAGTCGCTAGCTACAACCCATGGGTTGCTTTGTATTGGATGGTTTCAGGAAACACAATAGGACATACCCAGCTCTATGACGAAGCAAACCTACTTGACCGCGAAACCGCACTTTATCTTTGGACGAAAGGCTCCAGCTGGTTTTCTGGAGAGGAAGAAGTAAAAGGCAGCATAGCGCCAGAAGCATACGCTGATTTTGCAGTACTTTCTGACGATTTCTTTAAAATGGAGGAGGCCCAAATACCGTCAATTAATTCAGTGATGACGGTAGTGGGTGGCTCGATTGTTCACGGTAGTGGTGACTTCTCTTCTTTTAACCCACCTTTGCCTCCCGCTATGCCGGATTGGTCTCCTGTTAATCAGTTCAATTTACCTAGTTCAGGTACATCGAAGAACGAACGGCCACGTCAATTTTCTACACATTCTTGCTGTGACAGTGCTTGCAGTGTTCATGGACACAATCACGTCATTGCGTGGCAAACGCCGCTTCCTATTGATGACAAGTCTAAAAGTGCTTTTTGGGGCGCTATTGGCTGTTCATGTTTTTCTATCTAAACAAAGGAGATTGCAATGAAGTTGATTATTGGCCTTTTACTTGGGTTTGCGATAGGTGCGCTTTGCAAAATTTTCGCTATCCCGGTGCCTGCGCCTCCCATTGTTGAAGGAGCGATCCTAGTCGTCGCTATGACTGTAGGCTACGGACTTGTCGACTACCTTCTTGAAAAACCCGCAAACAGTAAAACGCTATGCGGTGGCCCGTCAGGACAAGCTACGACGCGCCCTGATAGACAGCACGAGGAGGAAGGACATGAGTGAACTTACCATTGGAGTTCTACTAGGCCTGACTATCGGTGCAGTATGCAGATGGCTTGATATTCCTGTGCCCGCACCACCTAAAATTGAAGGTGCGCTGTTAGTTGTCGCCATGACGCTAGGCTTCACGCTTGGTGATGTTGTGTTGTAACGGAGGCAGGGGACTTACAATGACAAAATGGCACTACTTATCGATATCGCTACTTATACTGCCCATTCAAATGTCATTTGGTCAGCCATTAAGTTACTCGACAGACTTCATTCAGGGAGAAGGAGACGTAAAAGGAATAAGGGCTGCATTACAGTACCACACTAAAGAGTTACGCAATCGCACTGAACATTGGCATATGTTTGTTGAGGTAAGCGCAAATGTGTGGGAGTACGGAGCGCAGAACCAGCGCGACGTTAATGTCGCTTTTTCTCTTTCTCCCGTATTTACCTACCCCATTGGCAGCATTGAAAATATTCCAATCTACGTCGAATTAGGTATAGGTATATCACTGTTAACAGATACGACGTTTGCTTAGGTAAGGATGTTAGCACGCATCTACAATTTGAAGACAGATTAGGGCTAATATTCCCGTTAGGAGCTGAGGGTAACCATCACATCTCTGTACGTTATTTGCATTATTCAAATGCTTAGGTATTCGAAAACCAAACCCAGGGCTTGATTTCTTTTCAATCTCTTACATGAGATATTTTTGATATTGAGGAATTAGGCTTTTTAACAACGCCTTAGCATCATTAGACTTTTGACCTTTCCCCCAAGTTTCACAAATGCCATCTTTATAATTAATTGGATAAAATTCTGTTCTCTTCGATTTCATGATCAATATCAATTGAGGAGAGTCTATGTAGAAGCCAGCTATAAAATATATCAACTTCATTTGCTTCACGGGTCAATACCGATATCGACAATTTTATTTTTGCTTTCTTCTTATAGAACTTCGTATAGACAGGAACCAAAAGATTACTTTCAATCTCATTGGATGCGAGAAAAGAAGGAAGAATGATTAGCCCAATACCATTTACTGCAGCTTCAATAGCTTTTTCTATATTATCTCCAAAATCAACAAATTGTCGGTTTGTATTATAAGGTAATTTTAATTCTGTAAAAACTTCAACCCACTGCGGATACTCATCAAATAGGATAGAATTATTCGCAATCCCTATAAGCGGAATACTATTCAGAGAAGCAATCCCTTCCGACATATTTTCTTCAACAAATTGATGGCTTGCCGCAAGCACAAAAAGTTCATCAGTGACGATCGGCTCATTTATCTCCATCTTTTTACAAATAGTCATGGTAATAGTGATATCAAGAGACTTCATGCTTTGCTCTTCAGCCCTATATTCAGAGACTAAATTTATATGAGTGTTCGGTTGACCACGAAGAAACTCTGACAAATGAGGAGTAATCCATCTCGAAATAACGGTATCAGGGGCAGCAACAGATATCTGCTTTAGTTCTGGAATATCTCTAATTTCATTAATACAATGATTAACACAATCAAATGCTTTTGATAGTTGCTTCGCGAGATAAGTCCCTTCTTCTGTAAGCCCTAAATTGAGGTGTCTTCTAACAATAAGTTTTTTATCTGTTTGTTCTTCTAATTTTTTGACCAATTGACTAACTGCACCGGGCGTTACGCAAAGCTCTTCGCTTGCTCTTTTAAATGATCCGTTTCTCGCGACACTTTCAAAAGCTCGCAATGAAATTAAAGAAGGCATTGATTTATAACCCATAAGGCACCCATTACTCTCACTTGATTTGATTTCTAAATATATACAGATACTGTAAAGTAAGTTGTCTTAAAATTGCCTTTTTATCCTATAATTGCTTTTCATATCATAAAACTCTTATTTAACGATATGAAAAATTAAATTGATTGAATAACCTCTTATCACCTTCTGAAAGAGTAAAAGGGAAATTAAATTGTATTTGGCTCCTGATATAAGAGAGTTAGGTTGGCATTATGGCAGATCTCTTACTCTAGAGAACAACTCTGGCGAACAAACTTTTTGTGATAAATGTCTAATACTGGGTATCAACCTTGGTTCATCTCATAAGTTTACATATGATGACGGCTCACTTTCGACTAGATATTCAGGTATTTTGGAGAGTGGCACTGTTCAGCTGACACCAGCAAATATAAAGCACAACGCATCATGGGAAAATGCATGCTTCAACTTAATGTTTTTGGATACCATTAGACTGGGCGAGCTATTTGAGAATACCCCAATTTCTCTGTTGTCCATTGATTCACCAAAAATCCTGATGAAAAATAAATTTTTGGCTCTTACAGTGAAAGAACTGATAAATGCCGTGACTCAAAAAAGCATGAATGTATATTTAGAAAGCCTATTGATTTCTATTTTTTATAATATTCAATACAATGTGTCGCAACATAACAATATCGGCGTGCATAAGGGTTTATCAAGGCAGGACCCTCGATGGCTTAAACTTTACCAGTATATAGAAGATAATATTGACAAAAAACTACACCTAGACGAGCTAGCGAATCAAGTAAATCTTTCAAAATTTCATTTCTCTAGAGAGTACAAGCGTATTTTCGGTGAAACCATATTTGAGTCCATCAAAAGAAAACGCCTAGAGTATGCTGCAAGCTTACTCAGAAACACAGATATGAATATTAGTGAAATTGCGCGATTTTCTGGTTTTGTATCGCTTTCTCATTTTTCATACTCATTTAAGGTGTTTTATAAAGTAAGTCCGATGACTTATCGCAGTGAACAAAAATAGTGAGTTACATTGTGGTTACGCGCGAGTAATTTTTTGAACTTTCGCTGATATTTTACTATCTTTGTTCTAAGCAAACAGCTGGAGATTACTCAATGCCCACGACCTATTCTGTTCCTTTTGAAGTTGCTGTAAGCAAAAATGTTGAGCGATTTACGTTCAATAAAGGTTGGGATCACAGAAAGCACTATTGTAGTTTATTTAACGCTCAGAACCGTATTATACCCCATCATTTTTCGCAGTACCCTTCATGGGCTATGATAGCAGATTGGCGAGATTGGCTTGTAAATGTCCCAGAATCTGAACGCTTATGTATTAGAACGCTCGATACATTTGTCAATATTGGGTTGACTCACTATGCGGTTGTAGCCAATCAACATCCAATCTCAAAATGGCAAGCAGAAAAAGTAAAAGCCGCCAATCCATCGCTCTGCATTCAAATTTTCGAAGATTTCGAGACCTAGGTGAAAAATGGTTAAAAGAAAGGGGTTTGACACCAACTTTACGAGCATTCCATTTGAAACAAAGTGGCTGTCGCCGTCAAAGAAGTTCACAGAAATTATTGATAGTCTTCAACTTGAACGTGAACATTTTTCCGCAAGCACTTAAACAATCTTCGCCATTTTGCCGTACCCATGTTGTGATAAAACGCTTGAGGTAAAGAATGGAATCGCCCATTACCATCGGCCATTGATAAACTACGCTTTTTGGTTTATCGCTTTAAAGAAAAATTGTGGCTAAAACCACTTATATTTTGTGTGCTTTCAATAGCAGCAGTTTTTACTGCAAAAATTGCAGACGGCACATCAATGGCTGAACATATACCAGAGGTAAAAGCTGAATCAGTAGAAACGCTGTTGTCGATAATGGCTTCAAGTATGATGGTTATCGCAACCTTCTCTGCTGGTACCATGGTAAATGCGTATACGTCTGCCAGCCGTTCTTCCACACCGAGAAGTTTAAACCTCATCATTTCAGACGATGTACCTCAAAACGCGCTCTCGGTGTTTATAGGTGCCTTCATCTACAGCGCTGTCGCGCTCACTGCAATGAATAATGCATTCTTTGGTAAGTCTGGTGTTTTTTTGCTGTCTAGTTTGACATGTTTAGCGTTTACCGCAGTTGTTCTTACGTTTATTCGATGGGTTGATAGCGTGGCACGACTGGGAAGAGTTGGGTCCACTATTCAAAAAGTTGAGTGTGCCACCGAGCGCGCAATAAACAACCGAATAAACCAACCTAGCTTAGGTGGAATCCCTGCGAATCGGGCAGCAGTGCAGGGGGCACACGCCATATACAGTGAAAGAGTATGGTATATACAGCTTATTGATATGGCAAAATTACAATATCTTGCAAGCCATAAAGACGTCTTTATCAACGTTACTATGTTGCCTGGTGAATTTGTGACACCAGATAAACCCATAGCTTTTGTCACCCAGCCAATAGAGACCGATAAGGTAACTTGCGCGTTTAATATCAGTGATGCAATGCTGCAGTTAAGTATTGTGATTTAAGTTATGAGCGCAGCAAAGCAGCGATGTCGTTTGAACACGATCTTTCAAGACTTAAGGCGACGTACCGGAAAGACTGAGTTAAAAAATTAAATAGATAATAAGATAAATAATTAGTAAGGAATAATACACTGTGTTTATTATTTAAAACGAAGAGCTTTGACTTTTTAACAATATTTGGGCTTCTATAAATAACAATTTCAAAAAACCTTCCTAAACTGACGTTTTCCTAAATGAACGATAAGTAGTTTGCTTGATTCATTTTCTTAGGCGTTTAATTAATGACATAGTAAATAATTCTTGTGACAAATCTATCCAACTATTTTTGGTAGATACTGGAGAATTCGCTAAAAATTTTCCATTTTTCAAATGTGACGCTACGTGAAATCTAAACAAGAATCGGGGTAACCATACTGCACATTTTACGTAGCGCATGATTCTATTTATTGCATGTCAATTTAATACGCCTAAATCAAATCATCTGAGCCACTTTAAATTAAAAAGACAGGTTTAAGGGTGAAGTTCACGCACAGACGTGCATGGCAATAACGCAACCACAGCCAAAAAGTCTGTAAGTAATCACAGCCAGCAAACTAACTGATAAGAGTGACCTCAGCCCCCTAATCATCCATACAGTAAATTACGCATAATGTATATTATGTTAAATAAGATGTCAAAACGGTATCAATAATAAGCAAATCTAGCGCTCTATTTCCGTTAATCGTTGGTTTTATAAAACATACACTTGTTTGATAGCTTATCTTCTTAGGCTTATAAAATGTAAGCCGCTTTGATAACGGCTAATTTATGCTGTCGATCTTTTTAAATTATCGGTTTAGCACTTGGGTTTTCTTAAAGACCTGTTTTAGCTTAAAGATATAAATGCAACCAAACCACGCTAATAATCAGTCTCGCAGGTTAATTATTTTTCGATTCTAATTAAGGTAATTTGAAATGAATGTTTTAAAAAACAAAGGTTATTTGAAATTTAAGATACTCCTAACTATAAACATTCATGTTTCAGCTTTAATTGCCTACCCGTTCATTTGGAAAGTTCTTTTTTTAGATCTAGAGTAATTGATGTAGAAGAAAACTGCGGCTTAATAGATAAAGAAAAGCAACAATATAAATACAATTAGAGTTTGATAAAATTATGCTGCCTTAAACAAACCATCTTTCGTAAATTAAAAGATGGCGTATCTATCTTTAAGGTAAGAAATAATAAAAGTGAGGTGTTTTATTGCCCTTTTTTATTGTTCAATATTCAGGCGATGCTACGTAAAATCTGAAAGAATTTGCGGGTACTACTACTGCAGATTTCACGTAGCGCACGTACTAAAAATAGATATTTTTGTCAGAATTAAGGCTCATGTGGGTGATTTGTTTCGTTCAAACCACAACAATTAAGCTGTATATATACACAGTGTATTGTGTTATTGTTTCGGTTGGGCGTTTTAACCATCAACTACGTGGCTCGCTATAACTTCACGCATGATAATTACAGTTATCATGCGTGAAAGATTGTAGTAGTTGCACGAAAAGCAATAAATTCAACAATTTGAAAACAGCATCGCATGTCACGCAAATCTATCCATAGAGCAATCTCCCATCAACTTCGGCCTAGCGAGCAAAACGATAACCAGGCGACTCACTTAGCAGGTGCGAACGGTACAGGCTCACATCAACTTAATAAGTACTATTCCGATATATTTTCGAAACTACCGTACAATACACAGCGTGCCTATATAAGTGATTTCAATGAGTTTGCAATGTTTTGCTCACAGCACGGTCTATCGGGTTTCAATGATAACTTTGAACATAACGAAGCATGCATCAAGAGTTATGTTGAGGTGCTATGCGAATCTCCTCTTGCCTATCGTACAATCAAACGCCTATTGTCCGCACTAAGTAAGTTTTTAGGCATTGCAAAACTGCCTAACCCAATCATTCGCTCTGTCTATTTACGAGACTTTATAAGGCTTTCATTAATTGAAAACCAAAAGTTTAGGTTGTCTCAGCAACAAGCAGTGCCATTAACAATTGATATCCTCGAGCATATTAATGACACGGTAATCCCCGACTCTTTACTAGAACTGCGTGACTTAGCGATCATAAATCTTATGTTTGATGCCTTGCTTCGAGCCGATGAACTCGTACGCGTACGTGTTGAAGATTTATCTGCCAGAAATAATACCGTACTGGTTGTTACATCTAAAAGCGATCAAACCGGTAAAGGTCAATATAGGTTCGTATCATCTAGTACCATTGGTATGGTTACCGACTATATTAATGAAGCCAATATAGAGCCTCGTACAAAACAACCGCGAGACAAAGGAGATTTGCGGGCGCTTCATAAAGGCATTTTATTTAGGCGTGTAAACAACCATAAAACTGCATTGCTGCCTTTTGATGAGAGCCAACGAGCGCTATTTTCAAATGTCCTCAATTACTCAAGTGTTTACCGACTATGGAAACGTATAGCAAATCGGGCAGGAATTAAGGAAAACATTACGCCACATAGTGGTCGTGTAGGTGGTGCTGTATCTCTTGCAGAAGACGGTGCGTCATTACCGGAACTCCAATTGGCAGGAGGTTGGAATTCACCAGAAATGCCGGGGCATTATACAAGACAAGCAAACGTTAAGCGTGGTGGCATGGCAAAACTATCTAGCAAGCGAAAAAGATAACCCACTGATTGCATTAGAAAGAAAGGAAATAAAAGGTTACGCGTAACGAAAAAGTTCTAGTTAAATGAATATTTTAACCTGCTTACTTAACTTGTCCCCTACTCTCTTATGTCTGTACTTATCCATTCACCTTTTATGGTAGTCTTTCATCCCCTGTTAGTGTTTGAAGTTAACCTCAAATCTTGTTGGCTAACTTGTTAGCTACTTCGCTAATTCCAATGAGAGTACAAAATAGTACTCCAAGTAATCATGGCAAGTAATAAACTCACAAACACAGCGGCTGACCCTATATCTTTTGCCCGACCTATTAATACGTGAATATCGGTACTCACGTGGTCGCAAAGCTTTTCAACCGCGGTGTTAAGCAATTCAGCTATAAGAACAATGAATAAAGACATGATAAGCTGTAAGCGTTCTACATGCGTTACATCCAGAAAACACGCAATGGGAATTAAAACTACCATGGCCATGATTTCTTGCCTAATCGCTGCTTCACTATAAAATGCAGCACGTAGGCCATTTAAAGAATAATGCGTTGCGTAGATTAAACGCATTATTCCTGTTCGTTTGGGTATCATTCTCTTCCCTAAAAGTCACTGTGCGCCAAATATTGTTTAACGCATAAAGCAAATGACTTCCTACGCTAGCTTAAAAAGATGACAGTGTTGTTACTTAGGCTTTACTCGTTGTAAGCGCTAGACTTTTACGGCAAGTACATCCGTTTTCACGCCGTGAAGAACCGCATTAGCGGTTGAGCCTAATAACAGACGAAGCCCACTTTGGCCATGAGTGCCCACAACAATTAAGTCAGCGTTTATTTTCTCTGCCATATGGTGAATCTCATCAGATGGATTACCAATTTCTACATTTAGATGGGTGTAAGGAATATCGTGTTTTGATGCAACATCTTTAAGCAACCTAAGCGCTTGTTCTCTAACTTCTTGTGAATAATCTCGTTCAAGAAATAATCCGTAGGGCTCCATGTTTGCCTGAGGATAAGCAACGTACAGTAAATGAAGCTTATGGCTATTTCCCGCAATGGCGAGCGCTTTTTGAACCACGAGTTCGTAATCTGAATAGACGTCTACGGGGACGAGGATTGTGTCATAACCTTGCATAATCATTCTCCATTTCATTTTACTCTTTAACTATATTGCAAGTTTGTGAAACAGAAGTTGCGCTAGGTCAACATACTCGCTATTTTTTTGATACATACTTTATTTGTTCAAACAACTCGTTATAAGGGTATAAATGATGAAATATGTACTCATCGTGCTAAGCAGTATCTTTTTAATGGCCTGTGATCAAGGCGCAGATTCTCCAAGGGGCTTTAGTTTGCCAGAAGGAGATGCCGAAAAAGGATATGAAGTATTTAAAAAGTATCAGTGTCAGGACTGTCACCGCATTGCAGGTGAGCCTGAGGATGAAAACGCGCGTTATCTTTTGGTAAAACCTGTTCCACTTGGTGGCAGTAGCGGTCGCATAAAAACCTACGGTGAATTGGTAACGAGTATCATAAATCCATCTCATAAACTAACACCAAGACAACCTAGCTAGTTTTACGAGTGAAGATGGCGTGTCATTTATGCGTATCGTTAACGATGAACTGACAGTGACTGAGTTAATCAATTTGGTGGCTTATTTACAGCCAAAGTACAAAGTTACTCCTTATCGCACCAGTGATTATCGACTATATCAGCTTCGCATCCCGGAAAAAGACCCGCTAAAAGACTAAATTTTGAAGCGGTATCGTCAAGATACCGCCTTTGTCTCCTGCTCAATTTGTGCTAACTGGCTACAAGGCATAAAGCTGTTTGAATTGGCCTCATCGAAATGCAGTTTGAATCTGTCAGGCACCTCATTTGACAAAAAAGAGCCTCTTTTAACCAGTGGAAATATCTCATCGTACCGCGCAACACTGCACTGGTTAATACGTCTGAAAATGTGCGTTCTATTAAGCTCGCTAGTTTTAGCGTGTCCGGTAGATGAGAGTATATCCATTAAGGCGTGAACTGTTTTTTTATGAAACCGATACACCCGTTCAAATTTATCCTCTATATCAAGGCCCTTTGCAAGTTTTCTATCTTGCGTTGCTATACCCGTAGGACATTTATTGGTATTACACGAGAGAGATTGAACACAGCCAAGTGCAAGCATCATTCCCCTTGCACTGTTGCACAAGTCAGCGCCCAAGCTTATATTTTTGGCAAGTTGAAAAGCCGTAATAATTTTGCCCGAGGCAATAAGCTTAATTTTGTCTCTAATGTCGAACCCGGTTAAGCAATCGTCTACAAAAGCCAACGCTTCTCTTAGAGGAAATCCAATGGAATTGGTATATTCTAAGGGGGCCGCTCCCGTCCCCCCTTCACCGCCATCTACAGTAATAAAGTCCGGTGTAATACCTTTTTCAACCATCGCCTTACACATGGCGATAAACTCACTTTTTCGCCCTAGCGCCAGTTTAATGCCAACAGGTTTGCCACCACTTAGCTCGCGTAAATGTGAAATAAAATCGACCATTTCAAGCGGTGTTGAAAAAGCCTTGTGTCGCGGAGGAGAATCTACCTGTGTACCAGGCTCAACGCCTCTGATTTTTGCTATCTCAGGTGTATTTTTGTACGCGGGAAGAATACCGCCGTGACCTGGTTTAGCGCCCTGACTCAGCTTTATTTCAATCATCTTTACACTATCTAGATTCGCCTTCTCTTTAAACTGTTTTTCGTCAAAATTACCGTCTTTCGTTCGGCATCCAAAATAGCTAGGTACCAATTTGCCACACAATATCTCCGCCATTTTCTAGATGGTACGGCGTCAGTCCGCCTTCACCGGTATTGTGGTAAAAACCGCCCTTTGCTGCCCCCTTATTGAGTGCCAGAATGGCATTTTGCGAAAGGCTTCCAAAGCTCATTGCACTTATGTTCAAGATGCTTGCCTCGTAAGGCTGCTTACAGTGCGGCCCGCCAATACATATCCGAGGGTCGTTATCCATTTTTTCTACTTCTCGCGCTGACAACGAATGACCAATCCATTCATAACCATCTTTATAAGTGTCAAGTTGGGTTCCAAAAGGCACCGTCTCTCTGCTGTTTTTTGCACGTTGATAGACAATAGCGCGAAACATCCGGGAAATTGGCGCGCCCCCCGTATCAGGCTCGATAATGTATTGTTGAATATAAGGGCGAAGTGACTCGACGGTCCATCGCATGCGACCGATTAAAGGAAAATTGCGCAAAATTGCGTGTTTTGTTTGCAATGAATCATGTATCGCAAATGCCAGCAAAGTTAGGCTTAGCAAAGCAAACCACCAAATAGGTGTCCATATCAATGCTACTATCACATTGAAAACAACGAGCGCTAACAACGCTCCAATAATAGTAGACCGCATACGTTCTCCTTATAAGCGATGCACAGCAAAGCATTCTAATGGTTTGCTAATGTTACATTGGGTATTGGTGGTTGCGTTGCACGCTCACCGGTTACGCGTAACGAAAAAAGGCGCGACGTGATGTTTATCGTGTGCCAGCCTTTCAATACATGCTAGTCTAAGTGCTAAGTAAAACCCAATATAAAGATAGACTTGTACACTATTCATCATTGTACAGTTCATCTTTTGATACATATCACAATAATAGTGTCAGAAAGGTAATTCATGGAGTACGCATTTCTTCTCTTCGCATTTGTCTGTGGGCTTAGCGTTAAGCTAATTGGAATCCCTCCCCTGGTTGGCTACCTAATTGCTTAGGTTTTCTTCTTAATTTCTCCGGTTTCAGTCTTACAGAAGATCTCAATGCAATCGCAAATTTAGGCATTACTATTATGCTTTTCACTATTGGCCTGAAGTTAAACATTCGTGATTTGAGCTAGGCGCGAGGTGTGGGCAGGAAGCGTGTCTCATACATTAATTTGGGTTGGCATTATTACCTGTACAATTTATGGCTTAAGCGCTATTGCCGCCACGTTTGTAGACGGTCTAACCTGGAAAAGTGCCGCTTTAATCGCCTTTGCATTAAGTTTCAGTAGTACCGTGTGCGTGGTTAAAGTACTTGAGGAAAGCGGAGAAAGTAAAACACGTCACGGGCGACTAGGTATTGGCATATTGGTTATGCAGGACGTGTTTGCTGTGGTCTTTCTTGTTGCTGCAACAGGAAAGCTTCCATCAATTTGGGCACTGGCACTACTTGCGCTTGTCCCTGTCATGCCGTTGATTAAAAAAGTGATAAACCAGTCTGGTCACGGTGAACTATTGCCCTTAACCGGCTTCATTCTTGCGCTTGGTGGCTATCATTTATTTGAACTAGTCAACATTAAGGGCGATCTAGGTGCACTTATCTTCGGTATTATGCTTGCGCAACATGAAAAAGCGTCCGAGCTTGCGAAGTCACTACTCAGTTTTAAAGACTTATTCCTTATTGGTTTTTTTCTCACCATAGGTTTGACTGCCCTGCCTGACATGACCATGGTCATTATGGCCTTGGTATTTTGTTTATTTATTCCTCTTAAAGCTGCCCTGTTTTTTGGGTTGTTCACTACACTGCATCTGCGAGGGCGCACATCTTATTTGAGCAGTCTTGTACTCTCTAACTACAGTGAGTTTGGTTTAATTGTAGGCGCATTAGCGGTTTCACTTGGTTTGTTGGCTGAGACCTGGCTCGTTGTTATTGCATTAGCTGTGTCTATCTCATTTATTTTAACCAGTATTCTTTATCGCAGTTCTCATTCTCAATATCACCGCTATAAAGATATTATTAAACGTTTCGAGAAAGATAGACGTTTAAAAGAAGATATTTACCCCACCTTACACAACGCTGAGTTTTTAGTGCTTGGTATGGGGCGCGTTGGTCGAGGTGCATTCAATGCGTTGTCAAAACTTTCTAACGTAAATGTATGGGGCATGGATGCTGACAGAGTAAAAACAAAAGAAATGGCAGATGAAGGATTAAATGTAATCTGTGGTGACGGTGAAGATGTCGATTTGTGGGATAACTTAGACATTAAAGATGTACAACTTGTGTTGTTAGCCCTTCCCTCAATTCAAGATGCCATTAACATAACGCGGCAGCTTAAAAACGCAGGCTACACAGGAAAGGTAGCAGCTATAGCGCGTTATGAAGACGAAGTTACGTCATTATTGGAAAACGGTGTTGATAAAGTATTTAACTTCTTTACAGAAGCTGGTCTTGGTTTTGCTGAAGAAAGTCTAGCCTACGCCCATGCGCAACAAGAATAATGTTCTAAATGCGAACAAAGAGTGAATTGAGAGTCATTATCGTTAGTAAACCCATGTTTTAAAAGGAATTTTTGACAAAAGCAATTTAACCCACTACAATCTCGATCAAATGTTGAATAAGGGTTTTCACAATGCAAGGTGACAAACAAGTTGTAGCAAAATTGAACGAAGTGCTAACAAGCGAACTTACTTCGATAAATCAATACTTTCTACATGCGCGCATGTTCAAGAATTGGGGTTTTTCTGAGCTAAACGAGAAGAACTATAAAAAGTCGATTAAAGACATGAAGCAAGCCGATGACCTCATTGAACGTATCTTGTTTCTAGAAGGCTTGCCTAATTTACAGGCGCTAGGCAAATTGTATATTGGCGAAGACACGCCTGAGATGCTGTCATGTGATGCGCGCTTTCAAAAAGAGCAGCTCCCTCTTTTGCGTGAAGCAATAGCACTTTGTGAAGAAAAGCAAGATTACGTATCACGAGATCTGCTCGAAGACATTTTAGAGTATGAAGAAGAGCACGTAGATTGGATTGAAACGCAAGAATACCAAATTGATGCTATGGGTATTGAGAACTACCTACAAGCACAAGTTATGGGAGATGAATAATGAAAGGCAACCAAGCAATCATAAACGGTTTAAACGAGTTACTCTCTTATGAACTCGCTGCAATGGACCAATATTTCATTCATTCACAAATGTATTTGGATTGGGGTCTTAAGAAGCTATACGAACGCATCGATCACGAGTTTGATGATGAGCGTGGGCACGCGACAAAGCTGATTGAGCGCATGCTATTTTTAGAAGGTACGCCTGATATGACAAAGCGTACGGGGTTTAAAGTAGGCAAAGACGTGCCTGAGATGCTTGAAAGTGACCTTCGTGTTGAATATGAAGTCGATGCTAAGTTACGCGAAGTTATTGCACTGTGCGAGACAGAAAAAGACTACGTTACGCGCGACATGCTAATTGTGCTTCTTGATGACACTGAAATGGATCATGCTCACTGGCTAGAGCAACAACTGGGACTAATTAAACGCCTAGGGTTGCAGAACTACCTACAGTCACAAATGTGATTTGTATATAGCAATTGTGAAACGGCTAGTCGTACTAGCCGTTTTTTGTTTTAAAAACTAGGATTGTGTTAGAAAGTACAGGTAGTGAGGAGTGTCTTGACCTTGGATATTCAGGCGAATCTGCCAGCGCATAACAGGTTCACTACAACTTCCCAACATAAACCAACCCGACCATTTGACGTTATCTTCTGATTCAAGCAGTACAGGGATTTTACCCATGTACATATTCACTCCCTCAATCCACGCACTTTCAATTATTAAATTTTGGGGCAGCGTTAAAGAGACAGTCACAGATTCTTCCGGTACAGGCGGCACCGAAAAGTGAGCTATAGCTAGATTACCATTAACATTAAATTCGCATGTTTCATTCACGAAATTGCAGCTATTTCCTAAACCATTGGCTACATTATTATCAGTAAACGCGGTTGACTGAAATTTATGAGCAAAAAAAACGCAGCCAGCTACCACGACAATGGCAAGCATTGGTAGCTGATAATGTAAAAAATTTGATCTTTTGTTGTTATCGTTATTTAGCATTTCTTAAATTTTATGTATTTCTTCATTGACTGAGATCAAGCTTAGGTAGTTTATGGTATCTTTTTGTAATTAAAAACCTTATCATCCGCGTACCAACTGGCTTGGAGACAATAATTATTACTCTTTCCGGGCTCGGTGTGAAGCGCTAATCCTATATTAATAGGCGTCACATCGCACTATTTTGGCAGTTGGAAACCATAGTTCATTTGAAGTGGAAGATTCATTAAAATGAGTGAAATAAGCCAAGCACAACCTGACTACAATTATAAAGTAGTTAGGCAATTTACCATCATGACCATAGTCTGGGGTATCATTGGTATGGGCCTAGGGGTATTTATTGCCGCGCAGTTATTTGCACCTATGCTTAACTTTGACACACCATGGCTAACATTCTCACGTTTGCGTCCGTTGCACACTAACGCCGTTATTTTTGCCTTCGGCGGCTGTGCGCTATTTGCAACGTCGTACTACATCGTTCAGCGTACCTGCCAGGTAAGACTGTTCAGTGACAAACTTGCCGCATTTACCTTTTGGGGTTGGCAAGCCGTTATTGTTTTAGCTGTAATTACCCTACCTATGGGCTTAACCAGCACTAAAGAATACGCTGAATTAGAGTGGCCAATCGATATTCTATTGGCGCTGGTTTGGATCGCTTATATCATCAATTTCTTCGGAACCCTAGTTATCCGAAAAGTATCGCACATCTATGTTGCGAACTGGTTCCTAGGTGCTTTCATGCTTACCGTTGCTGTTCTTCACATCGGTAACAGCATGGCAATTCCGGTGTCTTTCACGAAATCATATTCACTGTATGCAGGCGCGGTAGATGCCATGATGCAGTGGTGGTATGGCCACAACGCGGTAGGCTTCTTCCTAACTGCGGGCTTCTTAGGAATGATGTATTACTTCGTACCTAAGCAAGCAGGTCGTCCAGTATATTCGTACAGATTGTCTATCGTTCACTTCTGGGCGCTTATTTCACTGTACATCTGGGCTGGTCCTCACCACCTTCATTACACTGCCCTACCAGACTGGACTCAGTCTCTAGGTATGGTGATGTCAGTTATCCTATTCGTGCCGTCTTGGGGTGGTATGATTAACGGTATCATGACGCTTTCAGGTGCATGGCATAAACTGCGTACTGACCCTGTATTGCGTTTCCTTATTGTTTCATTGTCTTTCTACGGTATGTCTACCTTTGAAGGTCCAATGATGGCAATCAAAACCGTTAACGCACTTTCTCACTACACAGACTGGACAATCGGCCACGTGCATTCAGGTGCTCTAGGTTGGGTAGCCATGGTATCTATTGGTTCTATCTACCACTTGATTCCTGTGCTATTTGGTCAGCGCGCTATGTACAGCACAAAGCTTGTAAACGTGCATTTCTGGTTTGCAACAATCGGCGTAGTACTTTACATCGTAGCTATGT
This sequence comes from Alteromonas gracilis, assembly GCF_036870955.2. Classification (GTDB taxonomy): domain Bacteria; phylum Pseudomonadota; class Gammaproteobacteria; order Enterobacterales; family Alteromonadaceae; genus Alteromonas; species Alteromonas gracilis_A. The sequence goes on along the minus strand of NZ_CP145482.2, from coordinate 2,139,543 downwards.
GGATGTCTGGTGTACTTCAAGGCCTAATGTGGCGTGCAGTAAATGCTGACGGTACGCTTACATACAGTTTTGTAGAATCATTAGAAGCGTCTAAGCCATTCTACGTAGTTCGATTCATTGGTGGTCTTTTCGTTGTTGCAGGTATGCTTGTTATGGCCTACAACACGTGGAAAACCGTTCGTGCCCCTAAAGGCAGTATCGCTGCAGATCCAGCGTCACAGCCTGCGTAATTAAGGAGACGAATAATGAAAAATCCACATGAGTTAATTGAAAAGAACGTTGGCCTGTTAACGGTATTAATTCTTATCGCTATCAGCTTTGGTGCCATGGTGCAAATAACGCCGTTGATGTTTCAACAGCAAACCATGGAACCAGTCCAAGGTTTACGTCCTTACACTGCACTTGAACTAGAAGGCCGTGACATCTACATCCGTGAAGGTTGTGTAGGCTGCCACAGCCAAATGATCCGCCCATTCAGAGCTGAAACTGAACGTTACGGTCACTACAGTGTTGCTGGTGAGTCAGTATGGGAGCACCCTTTCCTATGGGGTTCTAAGCGTACTGGTCCTGACTTGGCACGTGTTGGCGGTCGTTACAGTGATGAGTGGCATCGCGTTCACCTGCTAAACCCACGTAACGTTGTACCAGAGTCGAACATGCCAGGTTTCCCTTGGCTTGCGGAAAACACGCTGGATGGCGAGTTAACAGCTGACAAAATGGAAGTATTCCGTGGGTTCGGCGTTCCGTACACCGACGAAGACATCGCGGGTGCAAAAGCGGCAGTACAGGGTAAAACGGAAATGGAAGCCCTTATTGCTTATCTACAATCTCTTGGCACACATTTGAAATAGTATGGACCAGGGAATTGTAGGCAGCATTTTTACTGTCATCGTCTTTGTTTGCTTCATCGGCATCGTATGGTGGGCGTTTAGCAGCCACAACAAAAAGAAATTCGATGAAGCCGCGAACCTAGTGTTTGCAGACGAAGAAAAAGAAAAATCAAAAGAAGATTAGCAGGAGTCTTGAACTCATGAGTATGTTTTGGACAATTTGGATTTCAGTGATAACCCTAGGGTTAATCATTGGTTGCTACTTCCTTCTGCGCTGGTGCTTATCTAATCAGACAGGCGTGCCAGAAGGCGAGTCAATGGGGCACGAATTTGATGGTATCGAGGAGTTGAACAACCAGCTTCCTCGTTGGTGGACAATTATGTTCTACATGACCATCGTTTGGGGCTTCCTTTACCTTTTACTTTACCCTGGTTTAGGAGCGTGGGAAGGCGTATTGGGCTGGAGAAGCTCTAACCAGAACGTGCAATCGATAGAAGAATCGCTACAAGCGCGTATCGAAGCGAAAGAGCAAGGTAAGCTGGTTGAATACGATCGCGAACTAGACTTTGCCGCTGAGAAATTCGACCCAATCTTTGAAGCTTATGCAAAAGTACCTGTAGAAGAGCTTGCGAAAGATGAAGAAGCAAACAAAGTAGGTCAACGTTTGTTCCTTCAAAACTGTTCGCAGTGTCACGGTTCTGATGCACGTGGACAGAATGGCGGCTTCCCTAACCTAACTGATGACGACTGGTTATACGGTGGTTCAGGTGCAAAGATTGTTGAAACTCTGACGCTTGGTCGTAAAGCAGCAATGCCTGCTTGGCTTGATGCGATGGGCGAAGACGGTATCGAAGAAGTCGTTAACTACGTACTTAGCCTAAGCGGTCGCGATGTAGACCCGCAGCTTGCAGATGCTGGTAAAGCTCGCTTTGCAGCATGTGCAGCATGTCACGGTATGGACGGTAAAGGTAACCAAATGCTTGGTGCTCCGAACCTAACAGACAATATCTGGCTATACGGCGGAAGCCACAGAGCAGTGACTGAAACGTTGACATACGGTCGTAACGGCGTAATGCCATCATTCAAGAAGACTTTGGGTGATGACAAAATTCACGTCGTTGCAGCATACGTTTACAGCCTTTCAAATGATTAATGATGTAAATCATAAAATATGACAAAAAGCCCCGTTACCACGGGGCTTTTTTTATGAGAAAATACAGCAATATATAACCTTTGATAAATACAAGGTTATATGAATATGTCAGTGCATTTACCGAGGTTTTTATACTCTTTGTCAGCGCTTGGGAGCGTCGGTAAATGTATTGCTAAGTAGTAAAGTAGAGAATTTAATTACATGAATAGACCTTGGTATAAAGAGTTTTGGCCGTGGTTTTTAATTGCGGTTCCCGTAGCCACGCTAATAATGGGAGGCGTACTTCTAAAACTGGCCATCTCGACCGAAGATAGCTTAGTGGTAGATGACTACTACAAAGAAGGTAAAGCAATAAATGCGACCCTTGATAAACAGGCTATTGCCAAGAAAAAAAATATCACTACCGCTCTAACGATAAAAGACGGTAGTGTTGCACTGGAGTTTCATTCAGGTATCCCTAAAGAAGGCAACGCTGTTAAGCTAAGTTTTTATCATGTTACCTTGCAAGAGCGCGATGTCAGCGTGTTATTAAGTCGCGATGCAAACGGCATCTACCGTGGTTTTACTGAGCAAAATCTTGATGGTAAGTGGCGTGTATCGTTAACACCTTTCGATGAGAGCTGGAAAATTCAAAATACGCTACAGCTTCCCTACTCTGGCGTTATTAAGTTCAATCCATAATGTCAGCAAACAATTGTTATCACTGCGGCTTGCCCATAGAAAGCCGTGACGAAGGAAAGTTTGAAACCGTTATTCTTGGTCAATCACGCGCCATGTGTTGTCCGGGTTGCGAGGCTGTGTCTGAAGCTATTGTTAATAATGGACTAGAAGACTATTACCAGTTTAGAACTGAGCCTGCGCAGAAATCTGATGACGGTATTCTTGAAACACTTGATGCCCTAAAAATCTACGATGAACCATCGCTACAGGAAGAATTTGTATTTGACGAAGGCCATCATAAGCAAATTCAACTTACCCTTGAAGGTATTACTTGTGCCGCTTGTGGCTGGCTTATCGAAAAACAGCTTTCTAAAGTCGAAGGAATTAAGCAGGTAGCCGTAAATGTTCAAGAGCGCCGCGCGCTCGTGACATGGTCACCGCTTGAGATAAAGCTTAGCCAAATTCTTACTACTTTAAAACGAATTGGTTATCTCGGCTCTCCTTTTCATCCCGATGAACACGAAGCGAGTTATAAACGCGAGCAAAAGTCCTTTTTAAAGAAACTCGGTCTTGCTGGCATTATGACGATGCAGGTTATGATGCTTATGGCTGGGCTATATTTCGATTGGTTTGGCGCCATTGAACTTGAAACTCGACAATATTTTTATTGGGTTGCCCTTACCCTTACTACGCCCGTAGTGCTTTATTCTGGAAGTACATTTTATATTGGTGCAGCAAAAGCACTAAGTGCAAAAACGGTAAACATGGACGTACTTAGTCACAATTGCTGTTTTTGGAACGTATTTCGCGGGTATTCGCTCAACGCTGCAAGAACAAGGCGAAGTGTACTTTGAGTCTATTTGCATGTTCATTTTTCTTCTGCTGTTAAGTCGATTCTTAGAGCACAGAAGTCGCCACAGGGCTGCACAGATTTCAGCGAACATGATGCAATACGTACCAGTGTCAGCAACAAAGATTGATGTACACGGTAAGGTTAGCCAGTGCCTTGCTAAACAACTTGTCGTCGGCGACGTCGTTATTGTAAAACCTGGCGAAACTATTCCCATTGACGGCACAGTTGTTGAAGGCACCGCGTCTGTTGACGAATCAATGCTTACTGGCGAATTTAATCCTGTGTCTAAAACAGATAAAAGCACCGTATATGGTGGAACGGTTTGCCAGGACGGTGCACTCACAATAACGGTTACTCAAACGCTGAAAAATGCGCTTGTAAATCAGATTGTCCGCTTACAGGCAAGTGCCATGGCAAGTAAACCTAAAGCCGCGCAACTAGCTGATAATTTTTCACGCTATTTCGTCACCGCCGTTCTTGTGATAGCTGGGCTCACTTATGCCTACTGGACGTTACAGGAGAGTAATGAGGCGTTCTGGATAACAATATCTGTACTCGTCGCTACTTGCCCTTGTGCGCTGGGATTAGCAACACCGTCTGCGCTCACATGCGCAATGGCAAAACTCAATCGCCAAGGCATTCTTTTAAAGCGAGCAGATGCGTTAGAGCAAATTACCACCATCGATACTATTGCCCTTGATAAGACTGGAACACTTACCGAGGGTAAATTTACTGTCGCAAATAGATGGTTTGCACAAGGTGTTAATGAAAACAGTGTTATGGACATAGCCATTGCGCTTGAGGCCCGCTCAGAACACCCGATAGCGAAAGCATTTAAAGGCCCATCAAATCATCGAGTAAAAGACTTTAGCGTAACCCCAGGTGGCGGCATCAGTGGCGAGGTTAACGATGTTACATTTTTAATGGGAAGTGCGTCGTTTGTTGGAATTGATGAGTCCAGTGTTTCTATAAATGCAAACGTGTTTTTAGCCGTTAATGGACAACTTCTCGCGGCTTTTGAAGTATGTGATACGCTTCGCGAGGATACGCGTGCAACGCTTGATGTTCTTAACACTGACAAGATGCTAGTGGTATTAAGCGGCGATACTCAACATAATGTAGACCTGCTAACAGAAACGCTACCTATCCATGTCGGCAAGGGAGGCTTAACACCTGAAGATAAGTTTCAGCAGGTGCAAGACATGCAAAATAACGGTAAGCGGGTAATGATGATGGGCGACGGTATCAATGACGCACCTGTTTTGGCAAGTGCTGATGTTGCTATTGCGGTAGGTAATGCAACTGATGTTGCGAAAACTGCTGCGGATGTTATTTTACTTGGCGATCAATTATTGTCAGTGCCTGAACTCATCAATACAGCTAAACAAGTTAAGCAAAAAATTCGACAGAACATTGGCTGGTCAGTTGGCTACAACATACTAATACTACCATTTGCTGTGTCAGGGTTGCTATCTCCGTGGATGGCCGTAGTGGGTATGTCGCTTAGTTCCATTATTGTAGTGACCAATTCTACGCGCCTTTTGAGCAAATAACATGAGCATAATTTACGTTCTAATTCCAATAGCGATCATCATTGTGGCGGTTGCTATTGTCATTTTCTTTTGGGCAGTTAAGTCTAATCAATTTGAAGATTTAGACAGACAAGGTTATAGCATCTTGTTTGATGACGACTTGTCGCCCGAAGAAAAAAAGCTAGCCGAACAGCGAAAGCAGCTTCAAGAAGAGGAAGAGCGCTCTCATTTACACAAGAATGCTTCCAAGGCGACCAAGCCCGATCAGATAAGCGAAAACGATGGACGGAATTAACTATCTGTCCGCCTTTTTTGTTGGTTTGGCTGGCGGCGTCCACTGCGTAGGTATGTGTGGCGGTATTGTTGCCGCATTGCGCATGGTTACGCCAAAGGGGGTCTCCCTATCCCTTATACTCTCTCGTACAACATCGGCCGCATTTGCAGTTACACGCTAGCAGGTGCGATTACGGGCCTGATGGGCAAAATAGCCGCAGACTTTGTGCCACTTGCTAGTTACCTATTATCTTTGTTAAGTGGCATTATGCTGCTATTACTCGCATGCTATTTGGGTCAATGGTACACAGGCCTTACCGCCTTAGAGAAAGCAGGCAAAGGCTTGTTTAGTAGAATTCAACCGCTTGCGAAGCGTTTTCTTCCATTTAAATCACCACTGAGCGCTTTTCCATATGGGTTTATATGGGGTTGGCTACCCTGTGGTCTTGTCTATTCAACACTGACGTGGTCACTAGCATCAGGTAGCGCACTTCAAGGCAGCGCCATTATGTTCTTTTTTGGGCTGGGCACTCTTCCCACTTTAATTGCTTCTGCGGTGGGAAGTCATTGGTTGATAGCGGGCTTTCGATATTCTTTTGTTAGACAAACCATTGCAATTACCATGGCAGTATATGCTATTTATCTGATTTATCGCGCAATCGGTTAAATGATGCGGTATTATAAAGAAGTGATCCCTGTTTTAAATGTGAGTTAGCGATATGAGCAAAGGAAGCGAATTTTCTATACATTGTCAAAACTGCAGTTTCAGTCATTTGTGTCTCCCAGTAGCACTCAATAAAACTGAAATCGAATCTCTTGACGATATTATTGAGCGCAAAAAGCCGCTACATAAAGGTGATACGCTTATTCAAACCGGAGACACCTTTCGCTCCTTATTTGCAGTTCGCACCGGGTCTTTTAAGTCTTTTGTGACTAACAAAGACGGTGAAGAACAGATAACAGGTTTTCATTTTCCTGGCGATATTATTGGTTTCGACGCACTTCGCGAAAATCAGCATCAAAGTTACACACAAGCACTAGAAACCGCGATGGTATGTGAACTGCCTTATGAAACGCTCGACGAAATGTCGGTGCAGTTCCCTAAGCTTCGTCATCAGATAATGAGCTTCATGAGCGCTGAGATTAAGCAGGATCACGATATGATCATGCTTCTTAACAAGCGCACCGCTGAAGAGCGATTGTTGTATTTCATTTCTCACCTTTCACAGCGATTTGAAGAGCGCGGTTTTTCTCACAGAGAATTCCATTTGACGATGACAAGAAACGAGATCGGTAACTATTTAGGTCTTACCATCGAAACAATCAGTCGTTTGTTAAGCCGCTTCCAAAAAGAAGGCGTTATCAAGGTCAATGGCAAGCTCATTACTGTGCTGGACTTCGATATCCTTAACACCAAACTCGAGTCAATCAATGGTCCGAGTGTAGTGTGTAACGGCTAATTTACTCAAATACCCCATTTATAAATTAAATAGGCGCTTTAAGAGCGCCTTTTTAATTTATTGATCTAAAACAACTTACGTTTTTGTCATTGTAGATTACACTTACCCTAAGCAATGTGATTACAGCGCGACACAACGCGCTTGTCTATTTGGGGGTAGCTATGATTGAGTACAAACACATTCTAGCGGTAGTTGATGCCGAGCGAGATAACCAACCTGCATTAAGTCGTGCCTATGAACTGGCAGCTAAAACAGGCGCAAGTGTCACCGCCATGATGGTGGTATACGATCTTTCCTACGACATGACTACCATGTTAAGCCCTGATGAACGCGAGTCCATGCGAGATGCTGTCACTAAAGAACATGCAAAATGGTTATCAGAGACACTCAGAACACAAGGCTTTTCTCAAACAGATATCGTTGTAGAATGGCATAACAGAGCATACGAATCTGTTATTCACTACGCGCTCGATCACCAGGTAGACCTCGTTGTCAAAGCTACCAAAAAACACGACGACCTTGCCTCTGTTATCTTTACACCTACCGATTGGCATCTTATGCGTAAATGCCCTCGCCCTGTGTTGCTGGTAAAAGAACACGATTGGCCCGAGGGAGGAGAAATTATTGCCGCGGTCAACGTGGGAAGTGAAGACGATGAGCACGCAGTGCTAAATGACAAAATAACAGTGATTGCCAACGACTATGCTGCACTTCTTAAAGGCAACGTTCATCTCGTCAATAGTTATCCTTCCACGCCTTTGAACATTGCCATAGAAGTACCTGAATTTGATCCCGACACATATCACGATGCCGTTAAGAATCATCATCAAAACGAGATGCGCGCTCACGCACTCAAATACGGGGTGCCCGACAATAAGTGTGTAGTTAAAGAGGGTCTGCCCGAAAAAGTAATACCGCAGGTCGCTAAGGACATTGACGCAGAGCTAGTCATCATTGGCACAGTAGGTCGTGTTGGAATATCTGCGGCGCTGATTGGTAATACTGCAGAGCATGTTATCGACGAATTAAACTGTGATGTTCTGGCACTAAAACCCGACGGATTTGTCTCACCACTATCTAATTAGTTTATGCCAATGAATTGCGGTTTGCTTGTGTTTATAGCGCTGTGGTATTCGGCAACACCGATAATTTAACGTCACTAGGCATGGTTTCGAAAAGCCTGTTTATTGTATAATGCATTTTTTTAGACGAACCAAGCTAGTGAATTATGAGTTTAGGCACAAGCAGTGCTGATGCAGCGCATTCAAGCGCGGCGCAGAGTAAGCAAAAGTACAGTTTCAACAAACTTCAAAAACGTCTTCGCCGCAATGTAGGTAAGGCTATTGGCGATTTCGGTATGATAGAAAATAACGACAAGGTCATGGTATGTTTGTCTGGCGGTAAAGACAGCTACACAATGCTTGATATATTGTTGTTCTTGAAAAAGATTGCGCCTATTCACTTTGACATCATTGCCGTAAATCTTGACCAAAAGCAGCCCGGATTCCCCGAACATATTTTGCCTGAATATCTCGACAGCATCGGCGTAGATTACAAGATTGTTGAAGAAGACACCTACTCTATCGTAAAAGACAAAATACCAGAGGGTAAAACCACCTGCTCGCTGTGTTCACGCCTTCGTCGTGGTATTTTATATCGCACCGCAAAAGAGCTTGGCGCCACAAAAATAGCGCTTGGTCATCATCGCGACGATATGCTTGAAACCTTTTTCTTAAACATGTTTCACGGTGGCAAACTAAAATCTATGCCGCCTAAGCTTGTTAGCGATAATGGGGAGCATATTGTTATACGCCCGTTGGCTTATTGCACAGAAAAAGATATCGAGAAGTACTCGCAAGCGGCTGAATTTCCGATTATTCCTTGTAATTTATGCGGTTCACAAGAAAACCTTCAGCGCCAAAACATTAAGGCGATGCTGCAAGATTGGAATAGACGCTTTCCTGGACGTATAGAGTCTATGTTTAGAGCATTACAAAATGTTGCTCCGTCACACCTTGTTGACAGTAACCTGTTTGATTTCAAAGCGATTACTACACAAGACGGCCCAGTAGAGGATGGTGATATCGGCTTCGATCAACCCAGCTTTACCGACGTGCCAGAAAGTAACGCTATGGACAGTGAAAATACAATTGAAATCGTCAATATAATGGAACCACAGTAAATGAAAATAGGACTTGCGTTAGGCGCTGGTGCTGCCAGAGGATGGACTCACATCGGTATTATAAAAGCACTGGAGAAATTGGGTGTAAAAATTGATGTTGTAGCCGGTTGTTCAATAGGTGCCTATGTTGGTGCAGCCTACGCAAGTGGTAAGTTGGATGAATTAGAAGAATGGGCTTGTTCGTTAACAGATTGGCAGGTTCTTGCACTTATGGGCGTCGGTCTTCGACGCGGTGGTATTGCAAGCGGTCAAAAAGTATTTGATAAACTCTCCAGCGAATTTTGCGTTGAAAACTATGAGGACATGTTAAAGCCGTTTGCTTCAGTGGCTACTGACCTCTATTCTGGTCGTGAAGTGGTGTTTAACTCTGGGCCTATCGGCGATACCATCCAAGCTTCATGCGCAATACCTGCGTTGTTTGCCCCTGTTGCACATGGCAACCGTTGGTTAGTTGACGGCGCTGTTGTTAATCCGGTTCCTGTGAATCTTTGCCGACAGTTGGGCGCCGACTTTGTTATTGCGGTTAACTTAAACGCTGACTTTCGACCGCTAATGATTGAAAAATTGCGTCAAGACCACGAAGAAAACCAACGTAAAACCGAAGACTTCTTTACCAAGAGCCAAAATGTACTTAAACAATGGTTTTCACCTGACAGTAAAGAAGAAAAAGACAGTCAGTCCGAAACTGACGAATCTGTTGCCTCAGAGGTTATTGAAAAAATAGAGGAAGGAGTGACAGAAGTCCCGGCAAAAGCGAAAAAAAGTAACCCACCAGGCATAATGAGTGTGATGAGTAGCTCTCTTGATATCCTTCAAGCGCGCGTAACCCGTTCACGCCTAGCAGGTGATCCGCCAGACATTTTAATTGAGCCACAGCTTACAGATGTTGGGATTATGGAATTTCACCGCGCACAAGAGCTGTGCACAAAGGGCGAAGAGACCATCGCCCGAGTTGCAGAACAAATTAGGTATCAGCTGTTAACTTGAAGCCATAGCAGTGATCCTCAATGGCGCTTCTGGCAACGTAAGGCCTTTAGCGTCATTAATCCACGCTTCTTCTAACTGCAAAATACCGTTGTTAATTGTCACGCCTTGCGGCGTCGTAAAGTCTAAGAACTTGTCTTCAAACTGCACCATCAACCCTTTTACTGACGGCATCATAAAAGATAGAAAGCTTCCCATCTCATTAAAGAATGCTGAATATTGATCGTATAAAAAACTCAGCTCCTCTTTTGTGTAATATTGCTTTAAATATTCGGGTTTTGTTTCAAGCTGAACCGACATATCACATACATTTGCTCGCTCTTCTAGCGAAATTCTCACCAAAGCATTTGCTAACTTTAGTGCTTTTTCGGCAGGCACTGTAAAACGTCCTTCGTCACTCACATCTAGTGACATGGTTTGTTTATCAGTAACAATATCCGCTTTCTCGATACCGCATAAACGCCCTTCTCCGACACGAATAAAGCCAAACGCGAACTGAAGCGCCTGCGTATCCTCGTTATCTAGTTTCTTCACATGGCTATAAAAACGGCTGTACTCTACATCAATAGTTTCACAGGCTGCTACACCGGTAAATAGTGATGATACCAACAACATTGCGGCACGTATCATTCGGTTAAAAACTCCTCATTAAAACGGATCATAGTTTGAAGCTCTTCAACATAAGCGGCTCCTCGCTCAGAATAATTCATCAAACCTTCAGCCAACGCGACACCCGTAATGGGTATTTGGTTAGCACGAAGTCTACTTCTTATCTCGCGCAGGTCTTCGTATGCATCATGGCGGTTTAGGTTGCGCATGTAGGTGTAAGTCGCACGCGACAAGTTTTCAAATTTCGCAACTTCGTGGGACGCGCCGTCGTTTCGTTGGCTGGGAACAAAACCGCAACCTTTAGAAAAGCACCACAATCCAAAAAAATTATATCCTTTACGTGCAAACCGGCTTGTCCCCCACGCTGACTCATTCGCGGCTTGGACCAAAACCAGTTCTACAGGTAAGACATCAATTTTTTGCAGTAATGCTAGTAATTTTGCGTTGGTGGATTGCTTTGGCTTAATACGATATTCGTCTTCAAGCCATGCTAAGCGCTCTTGGTCATCTTCGGTAAGCGTTTCATTCGCTAAGACCTTGCGATAAAGCGTTTGGATATAGTGTCGCAATGTCAGTAAGTAGGCGTTTTGCTTTTCTACCTCAGGGCGCAAATAATCAAAAAACGCAGCTTTCTTTTCTTTAACGTTAGTGTACTGAGAAAAGTCCGGAACAGGCTTTTTCGCCTCAACGGTTTGGGGGACCGTTAAGATATCAGGTTCATCCTCAGTAAAAATGATGGCATTAATAACAATGACAGCAAGTACACCAAGGGTGATCAGTACTATTTTTAACGTTTCTCGTTTATGCATCGAAGCTCGACTCTTTCACATCAGTAACTGATGCGTCCGTGCGCAGACCTTGTTGTCCAACCAATTCCTGATAGAGCAACCCCATCATACTAAAATAAAATGGTAAAACCCAAATTAGAGAAAAACCGAGTGTTAGTGGTACGCTCGCGAACAGCAAAACGAACACACCAAATATCGCCGAGATTTGCGTCCAATACGCATTAAATACGCGACAAGAAAGAATAATGGCACTGATTGGCGTCATCTTTCTATCAGCAACTAGCATCAATGCAAATGAAGAAGCCACATAAAAATAGATACCCGGCAACAGCAATAACACTAAGCCTAGTTGCACTAAAATACTGGTTACAAGTTGCGTTAATGCAACAAGAAAAAGCAATGGGAAGTACTGAAAAATGGTAAACACGGTCGTTTTTATACCCCGTGCTTGGTTGACGCCCATCATGTACAGAGTAGGTTACAAGCGGAGCAATAATACAAATAGCGGCAATCTCAATAATTGATTGATGCTCAAAGGTGTACGTTTGGTCATCGTGTACAGTGATATACTGGGTCGCAAACATACCTATTGCAACAAAGGTTAAAAACAACACAACACTGCCTTGTAACAGCGTACTAAAATTGCCTTTCGCTAGTTTTGCCCCGTTTGAAAGAAGGGCCTTAATGTCGAACTGATATTGTTTGGCCAATGTTTGGCTCAAGCGATCTGAATTTACGTCTTTCACACAACTCTCTTTAGTGAAACTTTTAGCATCGGCTGGAGTATATCAAGTTACTTATCCCTTTGCCCATTTCGCTGGATTAACCAATCACCAACTTCGCGGCTAACCCTACAAGTAAAACGCCCATGGCGCGGTCTAACCAATAGCCCTTTTTACCAATAAGTTCAGCAACGCGACTAGTACTTAGCATAAAAGAAAGAAAACAGAACCATAAACCTGTAGCAATCGAAAGATAAATTCCATAGCCCAGCTTTACCGCGAATGGCGTTTCAATGCTGATAATGGCAGTAAATAACGATAAAAAGAATAACGTGGCTTTTGGGTTAAGGCCGTTTGTTAAAAAACCAATCCAAAGCGCTTTTTTAGCCGTGATCATTGGTTTTGGTTTGTCTTTCATATCTACAGTGTCGCCCGTAGGAGGACCACTTCGCAGGGCGCCAACGGCCAGGTAAAGTAAATAGCTAAGCCGCCAAATAACTGAACGTTTTAAATAGCCACGGCGTAGTTGCTATCACAACACTTAACCCAACTAGAGAGTACGCCACATGCAGCAATATTGCACCGCCAATACCAATACTGGTAAAAATGGCAATGCGACGTCCATAAGCAACACTGTTTCTTACGACAATAGCAAAGTCAGGACCGGGGCTAGCAACAGCGACAAGGTGCACAATAGCGATTGTCAAAAATTCATTTAAGTACTGCATGAAATGCGCCTCCTACAGCGCGTAAGTTTTTATTAACTCATCGACCAATATTGGTATCGTTTGCGAAGCCAAGCCTTCTCTGGACTCATCAAAAAGCGCGTTCGATACACCAGGTTCCAAGTTAGCTTCGATTGTTTTCGCGCCAGATTCTTTTGCTACTTGAACGAAACCTGCGGCGGGATACACATTACCTGATGTGCCAATGGCTATAAAAACATCAGCACGCATCAATGCATCGTAAATAGTATCCATATACATCGGCATTTCGCCGAACCATACAATATCAGGTCGTAATGTGTTGTTTTTGCAACACGGGCATGACGTTTTACCGTCAAAATCATCAGTCCATCTGGTTCGATGGCCGCTATCACTGCACCGCGCCGACAAAAGTTCGCCATGCATATGTAGGACATGTGAACTTCCCCCGCGCTCATGCAAATCATCAACATTTTGCGTAACTAATAGCAATTGGTCGCCAAGATGGTGCTCTAGCGTCGCAAGCGCTCGATGCGCTGCATTAGGTTGAACTGATGGCAATTGAATCTGTGCACGACGCGCGTTGTAGAAACGATAGACAAGTTCTGGATTAGACATGAATGCTTCAGGCGTAGCAACATCTTCAATGTTATGGTTTTCCCAAAGGCCATCACTATCTCTAAATGTTTTAATTCCAGACTCGGCTGATATGCTTAAACATCAGTGAGTACAACGACATTCATAGAAGTAGTATGATCCATCATAATGTAATAGCCTAATCTACGCGTCTACCGTTACTGGATATTGCGTATCTGCCCCCCACTCTGACCACGACCCATCATACACGGATACCTGGGTAGCACCGCACATTAATGCAGCAAAGCCGACTACACACGCGGTGACACCTGAGCCACAAGTACAAATAATAGGTTTTGCAAGGTCGACTTCCGCTTTATTGAACACATCGCGAAGCTTTTCTACCAAGCAAATAATGACCGTTTTGCAGTAACTCAGTAAAAGGTACATTATAGGCGCCCGGCATATGGCCAGAACGTAAACCTGGGCGAGGCTCGGGTATTTCACCTTTAAACCTCGGCGTACTTCTCGCATCGACAAGTTGCGCTTCTGTATTAAGTGCTTGTAATACTGCACTAGAGTTTGCAAACCACCCAGAGCGTGTATGCGCTTGATAAGTAAAATTTCCAAACTGTCTTTTTTCACTAAGTGGCAATCCGGCATGCTGCCATGCAGGTTGGCCCCCGTCCAAAAGGTAAACGTCCTGATGGCCAATTGATTTTAGCATCCACCATACTCTCGGTGCGCTGTAGATTCCACGCGTGTCATAGACAGCGATAGGCGTGTTGTTAGTAATACCCAATTTTCCCAAATAGTGACCTAAGGCTTCTGCTGAGGGCATACTATGAGGAAATCCGGTACTGTGGTCGCTTCCATCGCCGTCTAAATCAAAATCAACAGACGCAGGGAGCACAAATGACTCTCGCGTGTCAGGTGTGCTTGTCACTGGGTCGTCCATTACTGCACGCATTAACGATATAGGCGTTTCCTGCATCTTTGAAGCAAGTTGCCCAACTTGTAACAATGCTGGCATCATTTGATCACTCCCGCGTCTATCACAGTTTTTTGACTAAATTAGAGCGCGGCGAGTGCTGCGTCGTAGTCTGGCTCTTCTGTTGTTTCAGCTACCTGCTCAGTGTATGCGACCACGCCTTCTTCATTGATCACGACAACGCAACGCGACAACAAACCCGCTAATGGTGCTGATGCAAAAGTAACCCCATAATCTTCGCCGAAGCTAGAACGAAAAGTAGAGCCTGTGATCACGTTTTCTATTCCCTCTGCCCCACAAAAACGACCCGCGGCAAATGGAAGATCAGCAGAAACACAAATAACCACAGTATTATCAAGCTGCGCTGCTTTCTCATTGAACTTACGCACTGACATTGCACAGGTGCCTGTATCAATAGACGGGAAGATGTTAAGTACCACTTTTTTTCCTTGAAGTTCGGCCAACGAAACCTCGCTTAAATCAGCCTTTACTAAGGTAAAAGCTGGGGCATAAGCTCCTACTGTAGGTAATTCTCCAACCGTTTTTACTTCATTGCCTTGAAACGTAATTGACGCCATGTTCATTCTCCTTGTTGTCTGTGTTGAAATAGTGGAACTAAAACAACAGTTTCGCAAATAAAAGTTACTATATTGCGTAAATACGCAGAATAAATAGCCACTGCGAGCCAATACAGAAAACGCCGAAGGTACGTTTACTTATCGACGTCTTTAACCTGTGCAGCGGCAAACGCTAATTTATGCTGCAAATGAGGCTTACCTTTTAAATACTCTCTTCTAAAAATACTAAAATAACGCGCTAACGCCTCAGCCCCTGCTTTTTCACCCGCCAGCGCCAATACGTTAATGCCTACCTCAGCGGTACATTGTTGAAATGCGTGCGCCGATTCTCTAAGCAAATAGTCAGAAGCGGTATCTGCGCTAATGCCGAGCACAGGCAAATTTTGCAGATAAGGGCTTTTAATGAACATCTTTTTGGCTTCACGCCATGTACCGTCCAAGAAAATAAACAAAAGCTTTTTATCCGCTGACGTAGGAGGCACATCAATACACTGCTCGGGCTGCGCATATTCGTGTGGAAATACAACAATGGGAAAGTATTTTTCGCTGTTAAGTAAATTCAAAAGAGCATTATCAGGCTCAGTGCGCTTCCACAAAAAAGCATGGTTATCTGAGACTACATCAGCTATCAAGCGACCAGTATTGGTAGGCTTGTAGTACTCGCCCTTATACATGAGAAACAATACTGCTACGTCTGTGCCACATACGGGCTTGTAGTCACAAATACAGTGTTGTTTGGGGAGTAAACATGCATCGCAACGTATGACTTTACTGCCACGTGCATGAAATGGGCGTACCGCCTTTTTAAGCTCTTCGGTACGCAAAGACATTATCGAATTCAAAGTAGGTATTACTGATTAACGTTTTATGCGCGTGAATGTATCACAAACGTTTAAATTTCTATAGCCATGGCATGGCGGCGTTTTATGAATAAGCCATAATCGTTACCTTTTTGAATCTTATTGGCCGCTTTAGACGTACATAGTCTGTTCTTGATATTACTGTCGAGATGCCAAATGTACTGCGCTGATTGTGAATCTGTTGATGACTACTTTTTCAGACCACCTATTTTTGGATTTTTGTCCCTACAGTAGAGACTTTCAAAAAAGTAGCTGGATTATGTGGGTCCATGCAGTTATCTGCAAAACAAGAGTCTACTCATTGCATATCGTGCGAAGTAAGCCAAAGTACTGTTCAGACTTTTCTGACCTCGTTAAATGGTGCTTTAGAAGCAAAAGAGTCTGAGAATACTAAAGTAACAACAACCTCCCAATATCAAATGCCGAATATCGATGAAATGGCACGTATGATTACGATCGAAGTGCTTATTCATTGTTTTCAGGCAAAATGGCTTGTTGAAAGTGTTGAGAAAGAGCGCTTTGAAACTTGGTATCAGCCCATTGTTTGTGCAAAAGATCAGTCTCACTTTGCAAACGAAGGACTATTTAGAATACGTGACGATCACAACTCTATCGTTCCGCCAGCGTTGGCGTTCAAACTTGCTCAACAATCTGATCTTTTGTTCTCTTTAGATCTTGTCGCAAGAAGGTCTGCGGTTGAGTGTGCGGCAAAGGCAAAGCTGAACGGTAAATTGTTTATCAATTTCAATCCTTCCAGTATCTACGACCCGTCTTTCTGTTTGCGGGCGACAGCGGCGTCTATTCATGAAATTGGTATGCGCCCAGAAGACGTGGTTTTCGAAGTCACCGAAACCCATCGAGCTAGCGACATTAATCACCTAAAGGGAATATTAGCGTTCTATAGCAATGCAGGGTTTAAAGTTGCACTTGATGATATTGGCTCAGGGTGGTCAGGGCTGAACCTATTACAGTCATTGCGCCCAGATTACGTAAAAATTGATATGGAGTTAGTTCGAAACGTTCATCAAGAAACGTACAAACAAAATATCGTTACTAATCTTATTCGTATCGCTAAAGTAAGTGAGATTTAGGTCATTGCTGAGGGAATTGAAACAGAAGAGGATGCAGAATGGCTGCGTGATGCAAAAGCAGACTTCTTACAAGGTTATCTATATGGAAAACCAAAGCCAGCGGAGGTTAAGCTGTCACAAGAAGAAGAACGTGCGGTAGAGACTTCCCTCAAACCCTTGGACAACGCCGCACAAATGCAATAGGTGAATGAATAATCAGTACCCTAAAAACGTGAGATAGTTTGATGCAGTTTGCGTTTCATGGTGGTGATCCTATCGCTTATCCATAAGCGCAATGACAAGTTTTTTGTATTGTGCAGCTGCACTAATCGATATCCCACACTGGGTATGGTTTCAATACACCAACTGCGCGCACCATCCATTTTTATTAATTGCGCGCGCAAACGTGATACGGTGTGATTGATGTTGTCATCGCATACATGCCTACCGTGCCAAACAGCATCTTTAATTGTTTTACGCGTGACCACATGATTTACATTTTTGATGAGTAGTGTGAGTAGAGACGCGCAATGCGGCGACAACACGGCTTCCCTCCCATCACTGGAGCGAAGTAGATGAGAGTGGCTGTCAAAAGTAAGTGTAACCGTTGATTTATCCATACGTAAACCCGTACACAAACACTGTTAATCATGACCCTATATTTTAGTTCATATGTATGACATGCGCGTTCATAAACATGACAAGTAGCGACTAATTCGCGACAAAGCGATGAATTTCATTGCAAAAAAACGTCATACATTTTGTCTGTACTTCGTCGGACCTTTTCATCGGAATTCCCTGTCTCTGTGCCTATTATTTAAGTCTCCAATAAGGTTATTGGGGCTTAAACGAGTTTGAATTTCGAGGGATTTAATGATGAACAAGGTTAATAAAAAACTACTTTCGCTCATAGCGTGTGTTCCGGTTGTCGCGTTTTCAGTTGCCGCAGACAGCGGTTATGACAGCATGATAGAAAACGATCTTATTTCGGTATGTAAAAGCGCAGCACTGAATGATAAACACGGCGTAAGACAGTCTACCAAGAACATCTTTCCAAACACCAAACACACGTCTATTTCGCTAAGAAAGATCTCAGAAGGCCTCGTTTGTAACGGGATGGATGTAACAGAGTTTGCGAGAGTCTATGGTGCAGAAGACACTTATGAAATGTTCCAACGTTTTTCACCGCAGCGAACCAAAATCGAAATTAAAGACATTGAGGTGTCTTATCAACAAGAGAGTTTGGATAACATTACTGCAATACTTAAGTGATAGTGCGGAAGTTGCTTGATAACTTTGATAAAATGGTGCCCGGGGCCGGACTTGAATCTAAATGTATTACATTGATTTAAATAAAGAATAAAAATAAGACTTCGGTTATAGCACCACTCGTAGCACCGGTTCCTTTTTTTGAAGTTTCGGTCTTGAACCCGGACAGAAATGTATTTTCTAACCCATTGATATTTATACGTTAAATATAACAGACATCAATTAATGGCACAGTTCAATTTTGGCTGTGGAAATCGTATTTGCTTTGTCAAATTAGACTCAGAAAAACATAAAACTCAAAAAAGCAATTAATATCAACAATTTAAAATTTCCACCCTAATCAATAATACGTAAAATACTGTCATTAAGCACGCATGATAACGTGATAATACGCATTTATGTACTTAGGTTAATAGGTTTACCATGATTTGCTAAAACTATTCTGACGAATAATATTTTAGATATTATCAACAAGTCTTAGTATCCTTATACTCTATTTAGCAGCAGCCCATTATTGAGAAAAGGAAGACAACAAGCCGCAGTTAACGAATTACAGATCTATTGGTACCTGTCTATTCGTCTGAATTAAGGTCAGTTTCCTACCCAATACGGTCAGTAGGATCGATCATGTTGATCCAAGTGAAAGGAGTTCATGTGAATCAAGAAGGTGATGAGAAATATCCAGCTAGCGCCATATCCTCGTGGAGCGGTTTTGTTTATCAAGGGAAAATTGCACTATATCACTCCCTCAAACTTATATTTGAGGGCGACCTAGACTTCGAGCTTCAGCTAGATAGTAGCGACGACTTCGCTATTTATAAAGGTGGAAAGCTGCACACCGCCCATCAAGTCAAGGCAAGGATTAGCAAATATCGTAATGGCTATATTACGGCGTTGGAGCAGTCGACTCTAATAGAACACGACAAAATCAAGGGTACAACTCGTTACTTCCACGTATCCGTCCCGCTAGAAAATACAGATGATCACAAAGGTGCTAACGGAGAAACAGTGAAATTCTATCGCTACGGAGAAAACTATCATTGCGGACTGGATGAAATTGAAGAGCTGACCAAAGTACTCATAAAAAAAATATGTGACAAACAATCCATCACTGTCAGTGACAACCTTATAAATTTTAACTATTGTTTATTATCAGAAAAAATAAGCACCAAGGCAGTACATACCCATAAATTAAATCAAGTTGAGGGACTTTCAGAGAATAGAGCCGCATACGAGGGGCGTATTGAGGCTAGAAGCATTTTAGATGCTCTTCTGGACGAAAATCCGTATCAAAATAAGGACTACTATGCAGTTGAGCTAAAGGCTGAACTCCTAACATACCTAGAACAGATGCTGGATCAGGCACTTCCACACATGAGTGATGCCACTTATGAAAGAGCTAGACGTTTATGTGGGCACATTCGCGATACTCCCATCAATGAATTAAAAACCCTATGCCAGATGATGAAACCATCTGAGCGTTTTCAAGTTCTTCAGACGAACGACATAAGGCGATATACCAAGCTCATACACGTTATTTCAGTGGAGCCCATATTCAATCATCTACCTCACTACCTAGATAGCGAAAACCGGTTCTACGTACCTACAGCGCTTGACGTAGATGAAAGCGAAGAGTGTGAGTTTGACATGATTCGTGAAATGAAAAACAACGATGATCTGCTGAGACTACTTTTTGAGTACAATCATCTCATTGCTAGTAAAGCAGAAGCCTCATTCACCTTTAATACAAAATTCACAAACTCAGATGATTTGAACAACAGACTGGCCACTGGGAATCTCGAAAGTAACATCACAAAATCACTATGCATTAGCGTAATTACAAAAGATGATGCCGAGCGGAGACTGCATGATAAAACAACTAATTGATGAAGCGCTTATTGCCCATGCTTTTGTGAACAAACATGAACTGGGCACTACAAGCTTTTATATTCGCGAGTCTGGATCTGCCATTAGGTTCGCAGTCGTACATAATTTAGACGATCTTACTGCCCCAGCCAAGTTGAATAACCGAATAAATAACCTTGCTCCTAAGGAATTTCTCAGAAATCCAAGCTTCAAGAAAAACTGTGATTTAATTTGTATTCATCGCCTTAACGTTCTGGCCGATTTCAAGGATCAAGAAGAAGAAATCTTCGCAATCGAAGAAGATCCACATTTTTATAAAAAATATGTCCTCTATTACAGTATTGCTGAAGAAAGCGTTCTCACTGATTTTACCTACGACAAACTTGTATCTGTGATTGCTGACAAAAAAGAATTTATTAATTACAAAGAAAATCCTCTTGTCGCTTCACAATACAGCTTCGCTACCAAGACCTTTATCAAGCTTCCTTTCTTGGAGCTACCTATTCACCAAGGAAACCTCGTGTCCTTGAGGCAGCAAGCAATTGAGGCCGTCGCAGAAGCTGGCCGAAGCGATACGTATGCGACTATTCAGCAAGTCACAAACGCAAATGCCGACGAGGTTATTAAGGAAATGATTAAAAATGAACTGGAAAATATCCAAGATTGAAGTCTCTAGCTTCAAAGCATTCAAGCATATCTACTTGGACCTTGGCGAGTCGGCGTTGCTAACTCTCGATGGCCCAAACGGTTATGGCAAAACAAGCATATTCGACGCCATCGAACTACTGCTTACTAGTCAGATTAGTCGAATACAAAACCTATTCTCTACTTTACTAAGTAATCGCACAAAGAACTACGCAGACAATCTCTTCTGGAATAATCGCTCCGGCGAGAACGACCTCTGTATTAAAATTGAATTCACTAATGATGATCGTAAACTTGTTTTAGCTAGACATTGTCCAACGGCAATATTCAAGAAGCCTGCGAACAATCGTGCAGACAATTATGAAAATTTTAAGCTTTACGAGCTACCGGAATTCGAATCATTTGACTTCACAAAAGCAAATCTGCGCGACAACAATTTCCTTGACGAAGTTTTCGGTAAAAATTTCAGGGAAAACTTCTCCTTCCTTAACTATCTGGAGCAAGGACAAAACCGATTGTTGCATACTAGGGTAGACCAACGTAAGGATAAGCTAGGAAACCTCTTTAATATCAGCGATATCGAAGCCGAGATCGAAAGCTGCAACAACATATACAGTAAACTTACAAAGCACATCAACGATCCTGAGCGTAAGGCAAAAGTCGAGTCACTCAAAGAAGAGATAGCCACCCTAAGAGACACATTACAGGCTGAGGCTGGGATCGTTGGGTACAAAAAGCTTTCGACGACTGTTGTCCAGCCTGGATGGGACAAGGAGAACATCTTTTCGACGTATTCAGCGGTAGATCATGCTGCCTATCAAGAATCAGTTCGCAAAATTATTGCCCTTCTACCGCTCAAAGCCACAATAAAAACTAGGGTTCACAATGAGGCAATCGATGCCGACATCAAACGTAACGAAGAATCTCTGAGAAGCTTAGCTCAGTTCGGTAAAGACCTTAGCAAGCTTGATGGGCTTGAAGCAATCAAGAAGGGGATTGATGAACTGGAGCGTTCAGCGGCTATCATCAAGCGCGGAGCCTCAATGATCAAGGTCGAAGAAGCTCAATCACTACCAAACTGGGCGGATGGGCGCCTTGAGTGGTTTGAGTTACAAATTGAATCCCGAAACAACCTCCGTGATAAAAGCAGCGCCAATGCGAACGCCATAGCCGAATTGGAACGCCTGAAAAGGCAGCTGATTGACGAACATAAGAAGTCCTATCCCGATGATCAGTTGTGCCCTCTCTGTGGGGCGGACTGGGAAGATCACAAATCAATGGTAGATGCAATTGAAGCAAGAACTGAGCAGATCTCTGAATCACTAAGTAAGGACGGTAAGGACTTAGTTAACCTTATCGTCGCCATGAATGCTGAGCTTAAGCTCATCGACACCCATATCCAAGACAGCTTGAAAGTTCTCAAGCCTACATTTGAACAAAATCTCTATACAGAATTGACCAAAATTAAGCTTCGGCTCCCGGCAATAACCCAGCTAATGAAGAAACTGAAAAGCGACAATATTCAATTTACTGACTCATTTACGGAACGTGATGACGTAGTAATTGAGCGACTTGAAAAGCTCAAAGGGATTCTCAGGAATAAAAAACAGGTTGAAGCTGATGCTTTAGCGCTGCCGGAGGACTGGCGAGAAACAACCAGCAGCGCCTTCAAAGACCTACAGGACTTCTACATAATCACGGCTGAAGACTTGAGGGATAAAGAGCAGTACATATCGATTAAAGCTAGCGAGGCTCAAAATGCCAGACTCCAAACCTGTATTTTCGATCTTAAACATATCGAAAATGAAACTCTAGCGGCCCAAAAAGCACAAGATAAAATCAAAAGGCTCCGCGACACACTGAAGAAAACGGAGCAAAGGTATACCGACCAGACTATTGCTGCAATTGAGCTCATATTCCATATCTACAGTGGCCGACTGATCCAAAACTACCAGCGTGGTTTGGGCCTTTTTATCGAGAGCCGCGAAGGTAAACAGCTGAGATTTCTAACTGCCGAGAAGTCCGAACACGACGCAATCATGTCTATGAGTTCTGGCCAAGTGTCAGCTCTTAGTATTGCCTTCTTTCTCTCACTCAACAAGGTCTATGCTGACGTACCTCTCATCTTGATTGATGATCCGTCGCAATCCTTGGATGAAATCAACGTTGCTTCCTTGACCGACCTACTCCGTTGTGAACTCAAACATTGCCAGTTGATTGTCTCATCGCATGAGGACGATATCTCTGCCTATTTGCGCTACTCGGTTCAACAGAGCAGGTTTGAAATCAAGTTCGCTCAACATGCAGCTTTTGGCGAAGGAAACATGATAAAAGCCGATTGCGGCTGCCTGGTACAGCTAGGTTTTCTTGATGCCGATGTGGGTGAGCTGAGCCTCTTCAAGGTGTACGCTATCAGTACGATGCCGTCAGATTATGGAAACAGGTCAAGGGTAGACAAGAAAAGGCAAGTCACGAAGTTGGTTCTGGATGGTTTAGTCGGCAACAACAATGACATTTCAAAGCCTACTACGTTTGCACAGTACACCTTATGCTAAAAAAATAAGTCGTAATTTTTTCGTTGCTGTTTCTGCTGCTGCAGCAGCTTTTTTGTGTGTAAAGTCTGATTTATCAAAAATTGCTTTGTACATTGGCCTGAAAAGCCAACTCCTTAACAAAATTATACTCTACTGTTTTAAACAGATTTTTTTACTTCCGAAACCTTTCATTACTTTCCGAAAGTAACCATTCCTTGAAAGTAACTCTTCCGCCAGCTTAGATTTAAATTGTACTAGCGAGAGAGGTAAAAAGCATGAACAAAAACAATTACAAAGAAGAGCAATTTCAAAGATGGAGAGTTGTTAGCCAAAGAACGGGTTTTTCTAGAGCAAAGCTATACGCAATGCTAGATAAAAATTCCAGGGGCTACGATCCTGATTTTCCAAAGCCAATAAAGTTAGGCAAAGGTGCCGTTGCTTGGCTATCGACCGAAATCGATGAATGGATTGAGAAGAAGGTTATACAGACAAGAGGATTAGTCTCGTAAGGAGGATAAAAATGTATCAAGACACATCAATTCTTACAGAAGATGACCAAACATTCGCTGATTTGGACACAAAAGAATTAGCACAGCTGGTAAGTTCGGGAGCAGAAGCCAATGGAGTCGACCCACTATTAATATTGCCAACAACATTGTCGGCCATAGCTACATCAACCCAAGGGGCTTATAACGTTATTTCGCCGTGTGGCCGAAGTCTACCATTGACATTGAAATTAATGGCGATTGCTCCACCTGCTGCGGGGAAAAGTACAGCATTTAAATTTGCATTTGACCCTGTTCAAAAGTGGCAAGAACAAAAGGAGTCAGAATATGCACGCGCAATGCGTGAATTTGAAGTTCATAACGAAGTATTTGAGTTAGATCTCAAGAAAGCAAAAAGAGAACATGTTTACAAAAAAGATGAAAATGAGAGCAGTACGCAAAAAATTGAGGAGATGCTAAAAAACAGACCCGTACAGCCAAAAAGAACCCGAGTTTTATATGAGTCGGTCACCGCAACGCAGCTGAAAGTTGGTATGCATTTGAATGGGAATAATGCAACCATTGCGACAAGCGAGGGCGGCAATATATCCAAAACATTACGAGACGAATCTTCTTTATTAAACGCATTGTACCAGGGAGAAACAGTAACCTATTCAACTGGTCGAAAGGGCGATACGATAACACTGAAAGATTCGCGCTTGAGCGCCCTTGAGATGTATCAAAGCGATCTCTTCGATGAAATCATGCCCAAATCAAAAGCTATGAAAAGCGGCAATAACGAGAGAAAGCTGGTTTTCATCCAGAATTCGTTACCGGAACAAAATTGCTATGTTGGAAACAAATCAGAAGTCATTGGTAAAGAAAAGTATGATCGGAGAATTCAGGAGTTACTAGATAAATCATCAAAATATATGAAACGCATTGACATGCACTTAGACTTTGAAGCGGCGCAACTCTTTAAAGCTGCCTCATCAAAAATAAGAGGGCAAATGAACGAACAAGGAATCTACGCAGAAATGGGCTCACACGCATTAAGAACAGAAGAAAACATGCTACGTGTTGCAGCAAACATCAGTATCTTTTTTTACCCTGAGTCAAAATGTGTCACTGCTGGTGCAATGCGTGATTCGATTAAAATTTGCCTTAGCTGCTCGAAACAGTATGTCGAAAAGTTTGGTCCTAACAATGATTATCCTCGAGATTTCGATACCCTGTTAGCTTTTCTAAAAAGATTGGTGATAAAACGCAATGAGTACAGCGTTGAAAAAAACATGGTAAGAACTTACGGTCCGAATAGCCTTCGCGAGACCAAAAGAATTGATGTGCTGCTACGAGATATGGAAAGGCAAGGGATCATTTACTTATATAAAGAGGGGAGAAACCCCGAAATGGTTAATTTATCACCACTTCGAGTGAGCTGTGGCGTCGACATGCCAAGGATGTCGCTGAATTTTGTATAATGTGTACTAGTATAATGTAACACGGAATAGGCACCTTATTTTCATAGCCTTTTAAAGTCCGAGGAACCCTGTGATTGGCGCTTAATCTGTTTGGCGCCATCATTATCTCTTTCAAATTCAAAAATTATCGTAGAAAGATTCTCGGCAACCGTTCTTTCTAAGCCAAAATACTTCACCACTAACCCAGTCAAATATCCTTTACTTTCAAATTTATATCTTAAGTCTTTGGCATCATCGTCACTTCCAGAACTATCATTGGCCAGCTTTCGTAAGTATTGTAAGCAAATCTCAATGAAAACAGAATTTGCTGGTTCACCAGCGACCTCAAGTTCCTTGAGAAGCTTTTCTTTATTTTTGAACTTAGGAAATTTCTTGGCATCAAGCGGTAAGGCAAAACGAAGCAAATAGTCTGCGCACTTAACACCACCTTTTTTGCCAGCTGATTTAAGCGCTGCCCGAACATGGTTAATTCTGCCCGATATATATTTTTCAATGTCTTTGTCAGCCGCTACTGAGTAGTAAAACCATTCGTCTATTAAGACCTTAAGGCCTGCTGTCGCATATTCATCACTGAGATACCGCTGTCTGTTTTGTTCAAGCGGCCCTTCAATCTTTTCTTCTTCAATGTCGCGAGCTATGTCAACTCTTACCTCTGCCATTCTAAACGTGGGATTTAAAATAGATTTTTCAATCGTTTCGCCGCGTTTAAGCATTTCATAGTCCACTAGAACAAAAGCAATATACTCAGTGTCAGGTGGATGCTTCATTTCGTGTAAAGAATGAGGGGCGTGATAGTAACGAAGAGTCATCTGACGCTGAATGCCTCCGAAAATGTAGAGCTGGGCAAACTCGGTTTTCAACTCTTCCCGAAAGGATGCAACAGAAAATGATTCTACGTCAGCAAGATCATCACCTATCACTTGATAACCCGAGTAAAAAAAGCGACCTACCTTTTTACCCTCTCTTAATGTTTTGGCTGTTCGAAAATCAATGAGTAAGTGAGTCATCATGCTTAGCTCTTGAAAGCATTCATCCATGTCACGATAAGATGCGAACTGTTTTACTTTTTGTGAATTGGCATATTCTGTAGAACAGTTTATGGCGAAAACGGTACAACCTGCTGGCACTGGAAGTAAAATATTTACCAACTCGTCTTCAGCCAGATGAAACACGTCCTCATCGGTTGGTAATGCCAAGTGATGTTTGACCTCTTCAATACTTCTTAATCTCAAGCTCCTCTACTCCATCAACAATGTACCGACATAATATAAGAGTGACTTTTTCATCAAAGGAGTAGCTGCAGGCCTTAACTGGGAAGACATGCAGGAATTCAATTCCCCTTCAAAGCCCTAGGTTATTAATAATATAAGATCACCTTATTACCTATGGTATGCGATAAGCATCATAGGAATAATAGTCATGCAACACATTACACATCAAACACGATATTTAACCCTTCCAATACTACCTAACGAGGAAGGAATGTACACAGCATACTTAGATAGTAATTGGGCATTGATAGAGTATGCACTTCGGTGCTATTCAAAGGTATTTGCCTTTAGGGTAGACCTGAGGCTACCCGATGGATACAACTATCTGGATACCAATCTTATTACACGGTTCTTTTCTTCATTCAAAGCAATGATAAAAGCACAATATTATGCAAAAAAAAGAAATAATGACGGTTATGTGCATCCTACAGAGGTGCACTTTGTACGTGTTCGAGAGGTGGGGGGTAGTGGCAAGCCCCACTACCATATTTGTATATTGCTCAATGGCAACGCTTATTGGAAATTAGGAAAGTTTGCAGATAGTAACAGTCTATCCAATAAAGTGAATGCTGCATGGGCAAGCGCGCTAAATACGCATTCTAACGATGGTGCTTTATGGCCTACTGATGGCCTGGTAAGCTTTCCAGATTACTGCAGCTACATGCTAGATAGAAGCAAAACAGATTTAAACTACCAAATCTCAGAGCTAAATAAGCGCCTCAGCTATCTTGCAAAAGTAGCCACCAAACCACGAGGTAATGGTATTCGCTGCTATGGAACCAGTCGTATACCGAAACCACAATTCGTTGGCGGTGTTTAGACTACAACACCAGCTCTCTAAAATCCGTATCAACGTCTTGCTGTGTCATGCCGATATAACGAAGCGTGTGAGCCTCTGAGGAGTGGCGCAGCATCTTCATTACCCTGGCAAGGTCATTCGTGGCATTATACAAATGAAAGCCTCGTGTCTTACGCATGCTATGAGTCCCAAGTGAAAGCCCTAGCTCATCGCCTATTTCCTTAAAGGCTTTGCTGACGGCACGCCGGGTAAGCGGACGTGGTGTTTTATTGAGCGAATAGCGACTGCGGTGGGATTGAAAGACATAAAGGTGGTAGGGATTATCGAGTCGGATACGGTTGATGATGTCCATCGCTTTGGGGTTAAGTAAGATGGTCGCTTGCTTACCGGTTTTACTCTCCCTTACCGTTAAGCGGTTACCGCTGATGTGTGAGAACTGGATAGAGAGCAAGTCTGAGATGCGAAGTGCTAGGTTAAGCCCCAAATCCCAGACATCAGCCATCTGCTGGCCATAGCGCTTTTTAAGCAACAGACTCACCAGCTTGATGGTCTCTATATCTTTAATTGCCGAGACTTCTGACATGGTATGTTCCTTTTTTATTGAAATGCGGACATTTTGGGAAGTTAGCGGGCAGTGGCTGCCCTACCCCCTTGGTTTTAAAGGCCTTCAATGTTCCCGTTTGAGCAATTTGAGAACATTGATGCCACTGACTACAACAAGCCGCGTTCGGCAAAGGAGACGCACTCACGCCCTACAACAACGTGGTCGAGTACAGGCACGTCGATTAACGCTAGCGCCTCTTTGAGCTTGTGCGTAATGTCTTTGTCAGATTGGGAAGGCTCAGCGATGCCTGAGGGATGGTTGTGAACCAGGATAACCGCTGCACTGTTGTGCGCGAGAACTGTTTTAACGACCTCTCGCGGGTAAACCGCTGCAGCATTGATGGTACCCCGAAAAAGCTCTTCGAACTCAATAAGGTGATGCTGTGAGTTTAAGTGCATGATACAAAATATCTCATGCCCCAATGAAGTGAGCTTGAACTGCAAAAAGGACTTGGTTTCAGCTGCGGAGCTAAACGCGGGTGATTGCGTAAACTTCTCTTCCAGAATATTAGCGGCAGAGGCCAGAATATCGGTTTCAGAATAGGTGTCGGCTATACGTGGGCTAATTGACATTGTCATTTCCTCAAGTGGTGTTAATGCCAATAGGTAATGTAGGTGCAAAAAAATGACGGATGCGGCATAAGGGACCTTGCGGTCCCTTGTTCAATATTATCGTATTCTTCGCTTAGCCCAATTGTACCCGGCGATTACGCCAGTGATAAAAAGCTCAAGCAATGGTTTGGTTGATGGTATGGGCATCATTGGCGTCCTTCCTTTAATAGAAATTCAAAAAGACTCACACCGGTAATGAACCCGGCAATAAATGCAATTGGCATAATTCGCCTCCTAATCATTTTCGAAAAAACAGGCCTTTGACAGGCTCTGCTTGGCAATGATGTAGGTGTAAAAGTTCTTAGTCTGCTAAACAATGAATTCTCAGCATTTACAAGTTACTGGACAGTTCTAATTCAGATCAGTGGATATTCATAGAGGGCTAAACACATTAGCCTCTCCCAATGATTAATGAATGGTGCGTTATCTATAGCTGGAATTAGGATTATCGACTTTGCTTCATCTTCAGTAATACCTAATTCGAGCAATTGTCGAATTTGAGTTGCAAATGTTGTAATTCTTGTCGCAGCTTCTCTGGAATATACTTTAGCGATATCAAATGATTCAAAGTGAGTTTTTACTCTTGATTTATCGTCGTCTGACCAATGACCAGGAGGTGTTACTTTATATTCAATGACTCCAATATGGTCAAAATCTATAGAGCAAGTAGCACTGATCCACTGCTCATTATAGAATTTCTCATTATCCAAGTATGGATGAAGAACTTGATCTCCGGCTACTCTTGCAAAAGCATCTGCTTTACCATCCATGTTACAATCCCTGCAAGCAGGAATGAGATTTTCGGGTGACACTGAAAACTGGGGAAAGAGTGCTTTGGGAAGATAGTGGTCTAAATTACGGGGTCTTCCGATGCCGCCACAAAATGGACAATGATCATTTGCTGCAACCATGAGTTTGTCATAAACGCATCTGGCTGGCTTTGACTTTTTTACAAAATAGTTTTCATAAAGCTTTAGAAAGTCCTGCTTCTTTAATGTTCCTACAACGTCGGTGTTTCCATCACCGATTACAGCTGGGACTGTATACAACTCACCAGCCCTACCCAACGCCTTGTACTCTTGGTTCGCACTTAAGATGCCTTCACTCTGTTGACGTACTTTATTGGATAAATCAGGTATTCCTGTGATCCCGGCGACTATCTTGTCCAATACATCATCATATCGAATATTTGGCAACGTTAGTCGTTTCATATGCTCTTGGTGTCTCTATCCAAGATTAGAGATTTCAGAACTGCTCTACCTTCAATTCCAAGTTGGTCATCGAAACGTCCCACTATATCTTCAAACGTCCCACCTGTATCAACTTCTAACTGCAATAGGGAATGAAAGCCTGACTTCCAGACCTCTAATCCAAAAACGGCTCGAGTCAGGACTCCAACATTTTCGCCAAATGTTTCCCTATCTGGTCTATCACAGCCCATTTCTAGTCCTACTCGGTTCAGTTTCCATACACATCTGCGAGGGACTTCCTGCAAAACAACTGGAGAATGAGTGGCTATAATTGCAACACCATTTCTACTGTACAGTAAATCGCTTAAAGCTCTTAGAAAGGCGGATAATAGTGGAGGATGTAGGTGACTTTCAGGCTCGTCGATTAAAACTAAAGTTTTTTCTTCAACCAATTGCACTAATCGAGTTATAGATAATAAGACGATTGTATGACCTGAGCTCATCCTTGATATTAGATGAAGCGCAGCTTCCTTTACGTCTTTAGTTGAGCGCAGCTCTGCTAATCTTCCAAGTTGCATCTCCGCAAAGTTTTCATCTGACTCAAGCATCCGTATAGCTTTTAACCATCTTTTTCTTTTTTCAACTTGACTAAAGCAATTACCTAAAGCAGATGTAAATTCTTGATTAATTTCACCGATAGTTTTTAGTGGAGCATCCTCTCCGTCTTCTAATTGATTAATTGATAGTTTTTTCAACCCGACGTAAAAGTAGCATGAACCTTTATCTTTAGACGGCTGTTCCTCTAGCGGCTCAAAAGGGTCGAATGCACTAAAAGCGATAGAGACCGTACCGCCAAAGTATTCATCGTGCAGCTCTCTTTCAGTTCCTCTAGATGTGTCTCTAAAGATTGCGTCATTCGACTCGTACCCAACATGTAAAGACTCAATCATCTTACGAAAGAGTGTGGTTTTTCCAACTCCGTTTCTTCCAATTATCACATGAATGTTTGTGCTTGGTTTTGATTCGGCATAAACATCAAAGTCGAGCTTATAACCTGCTTGCTCAGTTGAACCCACGATTTCAAATAAGAAGTTATAATTAGTTAAAGCCGCATCCCCTTTGATCACTCTAGTGAATTGTTCAGTGATAGATTGCCTACTCACAGTTCTCAATAAACTATCTTCGAAAACTGATTCGTTCTCTACTTCTTCTAGAATATTAAGATACGGAATGTCACGAAGAGCTGTGAGAATTTCAGTTTTTAACTCCTCATCTAAAGAATTAAGAGACTTGTAGTATTCTACATCTTGACCTAATGAGAAAAATTGGTCATCCAACTGTTGAAATGGTTCATTGAGTAATGCAGATGTCTGTGGTTTTGGTTTTCTATCTTGCCCCAGAAAACCTATTTTAACTGTACCTATTTCTGTCTTTTGTAATGCGTCATCCACAACAAATAGAGTGAATAGCGTAGAAAAGCTGTAATCATCCCAACTATCAATAACAAGATATGCAGCGCTCTTTCTCGTAGTACTTATTTTACTAGGGTACTTTATAACAAAAAAGTCCATCAATAATGCTCTTCAATGTAGCTGTAGGCTTTCTTAAATAGCTCTTTATCTCTACCCAAACCAAATTGCGCAAGGGTTAACATCAATGCCTTCTGTATTTCCCTGGGTCCACTATTAGAGTTTTGCCAGCCTTCGAACCGTGTCGCTTTAACGATTTTATCGATTTGCTCTACCACATCACCGATTAGCTTTGGTGTTGTTTCGGGGCGCGTTTCTAAGAATAGTTTTGTTAATGCCTGTTTGTTATCTTCTTCTGTGACAATCTTTTCATAGGTCTCACGCTCTGCTTGCACTGTGTCCTTAGCAGTGTCCAAAAGGCCTTTTAACCAATCTATTGCTTTAATCACCCCAGACTCATAATCCTGGCGTAGTTTTTCTAGACGTTCACCCAGCTCCACAAATTTGGGATCGTCACTGCCTCTCAAACGGCCCATCAGATCGATTTCAATTCGCTTAGCTCGTTGCTCTTGCTCCTTTTCAGTCAGCGTGAAAATAGCATGTTCATCCATAACGAGCTCATCGATATCATCCCGAATTCGGTTTATATCTGTGTGCTCATGGATCATTTTTACGGTCTCTGGACCAAGTGCTGCCCATACTAGGGCTCCGGTTTGTCCTACCGGACGCACGGATTCATAAATTTGTGCAAGCCATTTGTAATCATTGCGATAAGGATTTAAGAAAACATCAGGATTAATGGCAGACCAGAGTTTTGAAAGAACCCCAAAGCTTTGAGCAAATTCATCACGTTTTTCATTGGTGGGTAAGCATTCTTGTGCAGCCATTATTCCCTCAAACCCTTCCAGGGAACGATCAACATCTGGAAAGAATGCTAAACACCTTTCAAGCTGGCTCGGTAAAAGCTCTTTAAAGGCTTCGATGCCTTCAACAACACCATCGATTTCGTCCGGGTTATAAGCAAGAGCTGTCCTTAAGTTCTCAAAGACACCGAGATAATCAATTATCAGGCCCATATCTTTTCTGGTTTCATTAGTCTCATATAAGCGGTTCGTTCTGCACATCGCCTGCAAAAGCGTATGATCACGAAGAGGTTTATCCAAATACATGCAATAACATATTGGTGCATCAAAACTAGGTTAGTAATTTTGCAGTAACAATAATCAACTGAAGTGGATGCTTTGGATCCTTGTAACTTTCGATGAGATTATTCTGAATTTGTTCTTCGGCATCAATGTGCTGCCATCTTTCAAAGTCACTTTGCTTGACTGGCAACTCTAATTCATCATGCCACTTTCGCCAGTCCTTATTTACCTTATCCTTTTTGTCACCTTCAAGCGCTTTTACAGGAGCTTGGTCGACATTCATTACCACTTCGACTGCTTCGAATCCAAGTTTTTCACCAAGTAAATAGTACATTTGCACACAAGCATCACGGTCATAAACGACCACCATACCTTTCATCTTTTTCGGTTTTACATGACTACTAAAATGCTCTGCAATGTCTTCACTTACAGCTGCCATTCGCTTAGGTGCTTTGAGCATTAATGCTAACTTTCCTGCACGCTTTGAAAGCGCGGCTTTTTCTTCTTCATCTAGGTTATTGTTTTCGGCGAGCTGCTCAAATTCTTGGTTGATGGCATCGCGATCAACGCGAAGCTCAGCAAGGCGCGGTTCAAACTTTACTGGGTTGGTCGCCCCGTCACGAATCGATTGCTTATAGCTGTAGCGATTCATGTAGCGTCCGGGATCCTCTTCCGCACCAAATAACTTGAAAGTATTGCGGTCAATGCCTGAAATTGGTGTGCCAGTTAAACCATAAAAGTGTGCGTTAGGTAATGCCCAGCGCATCTTCTCGCCTAAACCACCTTCTTGGGTACGGTGAGCCTCATCCACTAACACAATTATGTTGTCCCGATTATTGAGGCCGTTAGGGTTACTGTCATCAATATCCACATCTTTAAACTTAAAGATGGTGGTAATTAAAATGCCACGGCTATCTTGCTCAATATGTTCGCCCAGCTTTTTGCAGCTTCGTACTTTGATTAGGTTTTTAACGTCCGCACCACCAAAGGTCTCATTGATCTGGCTGTCCAGGTCACGCCTGTCTACCACAACCAATACGGTTGGGTTATTAAGCTCATTGTCAGCACGAAGCATCTTTGCAGCGTAGAGCATCAATAGAGATTTACCCGAACCTTGGAAGTGCCATATAAGGCCTTTTTTCGGATAGCCGTTACGTACTCGATCAACAATCTGCTTAGCAGCTTCAAATTGAGGGTAACGCGGGAGAATTTTAATTCGTTTAGGGGGCGTGTTTTTGCCCGTTTTGATCGCTGAGAATAGAGCGAACGACTCAAGTAATTGCAGTAAGGTTGTTGGATTTAGCAAACCCTCAGCGCTTTGTAAAACGGAAGCCATTCCAGACATAATTTCTTCACGCTGATCTGTGTTGTGCCATGGCCCCCAATCTTTCACTCGGGCATTGATTGCACCATAAGCAAAGGTTTTGCCTTCACTGGCAAAACACAACAGGTTAGGTACAAAGAAGGGCTCTACGTTCTTCCAATAGTGCTTTTTACCGCCCATAAAATCGGCGGCGCCATCTTGCCAGGTAACGCTCGGGCGGGTAGCGGTTTTCACTTCGCCCACTACTAAAGGGATACCATTCACATAAAGCACGATGTCAAAATAGGCTTCGGTAGCCGCGATGTAATGCACCTGCTGCGCTACTACAAAGTGGTTATTATCAAGATTATCGTAATCAAGCAGGTTAATAGTGATGTGATCGCCATTCTCACCAAAGGGGAGGCTTTTTTCCGCCATGAGCCATTCTTGGAAATTTTCGTTAGCTTTAACTAAACCGGTATTACGTGCTTCAAGTATCAGCCCTCGAAGCTTATGGATGACTTCATCCGCATAATCCGGCTGTTTGGCGATATCTGGGTTTAACGAACAAAGCGCATCTTTAAGCCATTCATCGACAAAGATATCCTGCGCTTTTTTTGGCAGGCTCTCGCCATGGCAGTAAGTCCACTTTACTCCGCTTAAACCCTTTAAGCGGTCAATAATTCCATTTTCTGTGACGGTTTGTTCGTTAAACATGATTTATTCTACCGTTTGATTTATCAGTGCTTTTTTAATAAATGTCAATGAAACATGTTTATTGTTCAGCAGAACCTTTTGATTGCTGAATTGCTGCTCAAAACCAATAACTATATGACGCAATCCGTCCTCGAGAATAGGAACACTTAATGGGTTAATGTGTTTGTTATTGAGCTGAGGGATGCCTGAGTTGTCAGATATGTTATGAAGCCCATACCATTCTAAAAATATTTTTACATACAAAGGCTCTACTTCTCGGCACCTCAACGCCATAATATTTGTGTCTACAACACCTTTTGCAGCAAGAATACCGACTCTGTTCTTAAAAATTGCAGCACCACGCTTCGGAAAAACAATATATCCAGGTTCCAAAATATTTAATTTTTGGTTTTGTTCTGCAAAATTAAATTTTTCACTTGGAATTCTTAGGTTTGCGTGATCAATATTGCTATTGAAGTCGTCAACTTTAAAATATGCCAAGTCTCCATCCTGGTTGAACTCAATTTTAGAAGGTGCATATCCTCCAAAGATGTCGAATACATCCGACCCTTTTTTCATGCAATTCTGATCCGACTCACCAAATATTTTGGAATATACTTTTGATCTGACATTTTCGAGTGATTCAATAGAATTATTGACCAAGCCTAATAGGATCTCAATCTTCTTAAGTTTTTCGAGTAAATTTTCTTGTATGTTTCTATTTGGAAATGGAAACTTTTGTTCGCAAAGGACTTTCCATTTGATTGTTGGCGAAAGTGATCCCTCGGAAATTTCTACAGCTCGGTTCATAAACACATCTGACTGCATAAAGAATGGCAAAAATTTAGGTATGACATTTTTGGTGTTTGCCTCAAGTACCATGGCATGTGCCGAACAAATACAGTCCCACTCTGCCACCGCCACTTTGCGCTGATAGGCGCGACGCTTACCAAAAATAATTTGTCCTTTCTTAACTAACAGCTTTTGTCCTTCAACGTCACTAGGCACACCATGACGCTTTATTTTCAGACTATCTGGATCCAAATGCTCCAACCCGACATAGATTTCAAGGTCGGTTTCACTGGGCTCGACACGCTTTGAAATATGTTTGGCGATGTCGCCAAACTTCACCATTTGCCAGCCATCAGGTAGTTGTTGCTCTGTCATTTACTGCTCCACCTTGCTAACTTCAGTCTCAAACACCAGCTCAGCAAGGCTTTTAAAAAACTTATTGGTTTGCTTTTTCAATTGCACCCGGCTAACTTTCCACGCCTCGATGGCATGCTCAATATCGTGTACTTCGTCATTGTTTTGTGCCTGCACATACAGCGGAATCGACAGGTTGTAGAGGTTCTCTTTAATGGTATCGATATTTACCAAGGCGGTGATTTCACTTTGCTGCTCTGGTGTAAAATAGGCCTCGCATAACACGGATAAATCCTCATCCGATAAGCGGCTGTGGGCGCGCTCGCGAGTTACGTTCTCCAAACCATTGATAAACAATACCTTGTTTTTTCGCTCAGCAGGCTTATTGCAATTGAGCACCACCACGCAGGATTCCATCGGTGAGTTGTAAAACAGATTGGGGCCAAGGCCAATCACCGCTTCGATAATGTCGGACTCTATCACTTGTTTACGGATGCTTTGCTCTGAATCACGGAACAGAACGCCATGTGGCCAGAGCATCGCGGCTCGGCCCGTGTCGGGTTTTAGGCTTTTGATGATATGGGTGTAAAACGCATAATCCGCGCAGCCTTGCGGCGGTACGCCATAGAGGTTACGGCCGTAAGGGTCAGCGGCAAACTTATCGCGGTTCCACTTTTTAATGGAGTATGGTGGGTTAGCGAAAATCACATCAAACTGCTTGAGCTGATCGTTTTCAATAAACTTGGGTTCAGCTAGGGTGTCGCCACGCAGCACATTGAACTCTTCAATGTCATGCAGGAACATATTCATTCGGGCGATGGCTGAGGTAAGCAGGTTCACCTCTTGGCCATGGAGATGCACGGATCTCCATTCTTTGCCCTGAGAGCGTAAATCCATTACCGCATTAAGCAACATACCGCCGGTGCCGCAGGTGGGGTCATAAGCCGTTTCACCGGGCTTTAAGCCCATGATGCGCGTCATTAAATGCACGACGGTACGGTTGGTATAAAACTCAGCAGCGGTGTGGCCGGAGTCATCGGCGAATTTTTTGATTAGGTATTCGTAAGCCTCACCCAGATCATCCTGAGCAACCGATTTAATGCCCAGCGGAATTTTGCTGAAGTGCTCAATCAGATCGGATAGCAGATGATCGGGTAAACGCTCTTTGTTAGTCCACTGGGCATCACCAAACACCCCATGTAAACGGGGGTTGTTGGCTTCAATTAAACGCAGTGCATTTTGAATAGCCTCACCAATGTTTTTGCTGGTGTGGCGCACTTTTTCCCAGCGGGCTTCTTTGGGAATATCAAAACGGTGGAACATGGGCATGGCGGCGTATTCGGCATCGCCTTCATGGATCTCCAAGGCTTCGGTGTATTCTTCCAAATATACATCCGACAGGCGCTTATAAAACAGCAGTGGGAAGATGTACTGTTTGTAGTCTGAAGCGTCGATTTGGCCGCGCAAAAACTCGGCCGCGCCCCATAGCAAGTCTTCTAATGTCTTTTTACGCATCTCGATAATCCATGTAATGAAGCGCTTCAAGATTAAAGTTTATAAATTCGCCAGTTGGGTTAGGGACGGGCGCCGTATCAGTAAGAATAAATATGTTTTTAGGCTTCCGATCAGCTAACCTTTCAAGCTTCGCTAACTCAAATTTATTTAATACGCATGCTTCTATTGCTTCATTTGAAATAAAGAACGTTGGTCTTTTTATTAACTCTCCACTCTGTAATGGCTTATCAAACCTAACGAAAAAACCATTACCGTCGTTACGCTTATTGAAAAACGCCTTACCAAAATAAATACGGTAATCATCCTCTAAGCAACTGATATCTTGTTCATCTACCTTTATGAATAGGTCACTTAGACGAATGCTATCGCTTCCAGGTAGTTCGATATCAAACTCTTCCTCATTTAAAAATGCTGAAACCAAACTACTCAATGTTTTTGTAGTGGTAACTACTCTCTCGCCGTCACCGCTTTGCCCTCTTCCTCGACTAGGACCATTTCCTGTTATTACTCCTCCACTTAAACCTCCTTTAGATGATTTAGGTTTCACCGCTGGCGGATTTGACAAATTGAGTCTAACTAGTCCTTGGATCGGTACGTCTGTCCCGTAAGGACTATCTGCCTCTCCCACAGGTGATGGACGCTCTCGAATTGCCTTCCCTATCTCACAATCTGTTGAGTGTTCCTCAACAGCTTTAAAATACGGGTCACGTTTTCTGAGTGCTTTAGGTCGGTTTAAGTTTGCACAGATTATTTGAGCAGAACAGTTTTCGTCACTACATTCGAATTTGTACTTTGAGACAATAGAACCTTTTTCGAAATGATGATCCGCATCTTGTGCTGTAATGTCTCTTTCTAAGTCAATAGAATACGCTTTTTCTAGTTTCATACTTCGAAGCCCTCCTTAATAAGCAAATCTTCTAATTCTTCCTCTGCTTTCTCAAGAGCTGAGAGTTTGGTTTGAAATTCTTTTAAAGCTTCTTCTACCGTTATAGTTTCTTCTTCTAGTGGCTTCTGCACGTAGCGAGCTATATTGAGGTTGTAGTCGTTTTCTTCTATTTCACTCAACTGCACCCACCGCGCGACACCTTCAATTTCATTTGCTACGAGGCCTTCGGACTCTAGATGATGATAGATTTGATAAATCTCGTCCGCTTGATCGTTTGAGAGAGTATTCTGCGCACGCCCTTTAGTGAAGATTTCTTCCGCATTAATAATAAGTACGTGATCTTGATGACTGACCGGACGCGATTGGCGTAACACTAAAATACATGCAGGAATACCTGTGCCATAAAATAGGTTTGACGCTACACCTATGATTGCTTCGATGCGGTTTTCTTTTAAAAGCTGTGTACGGATCTTACCTTCTGCTCCGCCCCTAAATAAAACACCATGTGGCAGGACCACAGCCATGCGCCCTTTGTCATTTAATGAGGCAAACATATGCTGAACCCAAGCAAAGTCACCGTTAGTTTTAGGCGCTAAACCATACTGCTTTCGGCCATAAGGATCGTTAGCCCAAAGATCATAACCCCATTCTTTTAAACTAAACGGCGGGTTTGCAATAACGCAATCAAATGTTTCGAGGCGGTCACTTTGGATAAACTTAGGCTCTCGGAGTGTATCTCCGCGTATTATTTCAAAATCTTCCTGGCCATGAAGAAAGAGGTTCATACGAGCAATAGCTTCGGTGGTTAGGTTCTTTTCCTGGCCTTTGATTTTGAGCAGGCGTGGGTCACCACCGTTTTCTTTTACGTGATGAATGGTTTCTAGCAACATACCGCCTGTACCACAAGCAGGATCGTACACGCTTTCACCTGCTCGTGGGTCTAGAATGTTAACCATTAAGCGAACTATGGTTCGAGGCGTATAGAACTCACCTGCTTTTTTATTGGCTTTATCCGCGAAGCGTTTGATTAGGTATTCGTATGCACGCCCCATATCGTCATCACGTACTGAAGCTACACCAAGATTTACCTTGTTGAAGTGATTTAACAAGGTCGCCAGAAGCTCATCGGATAGTCGTTCTTTGTTGGTCCAGCTCGCATCACCAAATATACCGTGTAGTTTCGGGTTTGCTAACTCTATCCCCCTGAAAGCTTCTTTGAGTGATTGCCCTACATCTTTTGTTCGATTAAAGACGTGTTTCCAATGACATTCCTCAGGTATTTGGATTCGGTGGAACATGTCGCCTCTGGCCAGCTCTTCATCCCCCACTTGTTCTAATGCTTCTTGAAATTCTTCGTCATACACATCACATATACGTTTGAAAAATAAAATAGGGAAAATATATGTTTTGTAATCAGAAGCATCGATGGGCCCGGTAATAATATGTGCCGCATGCCATAAATGTGCTTCCAAGTCTTTTAGTTTTATAAGGGTCATCTATTACCTTGTAATTATTTGTATAGTACTGAATATTGTTAGTTTTACCCGATAAGTAATTTACACTTATCATAACGCTGTTCAGGCTTAAGTTCTTTATAAAAATTACTCACCACATTGTTATTCAATATTCGCTTTTTATGCCCTGTTTTAGGGTCTTCGATATAGGTCGAAATTGTTTTAGGTTGGTCTGCATATCCAAACCATGAAATATTGAATGCACAAAGCTTTGGGAAAAAATACATATTTCGAACTGCGGGAATGTGATGGTGGATCCACCATGCAAGTGACGTCCAGTCTCCTGTTTGCTCATAATACTCAAGGTAAGTAGGTATTACGATACAGGCTGTTGCACCAGGGTATTTATTGCCGTCTACCGCAGTTCCTTCTACATCCCAAATATGCCCACCGTAATTCCTGTCGTTTGTTGAGCAACTTGCTCCTATTTCATTACCTGCCTGGTTTACCTCTTCACTACGAAACGCTGAACGTACGTGTATTCGCCCCCATGCAGCTTGAATAGGCTCAAGCACATTCTCACATAAGCCCTTGCTAAGCCTCGATTGCTAATTCCTTATTGTTCGGGACGTTGTTTAGGCCAAGCACTGAAGCCGTTTCTGAGAACAGAAAATCACGCATAAAAAAGTGCTTAGATAATCTAACGCGTGCAAAATCGTTTAATGATTCAATTTGAGATTTACTCAAAACCTTACTCCTTTTCTTGTTTATCCATTTTGTATATCGATTTGCCAAATACGTAATCGGCCCACCACTGCATCATTTCTTTACGTTCATCTAAATACCTGGCATGGTGAGTATATGCGGCGCGGACACCGTTTCTCTCCATATGTGATAATTGTCGTTCAATAGCGTCTGGATTGAAGCCTTGCTCATTCAAAATGGATGACGCTGTAGCGCGAAAACCATGAGGATTGGCTTTCGCTTTACCTGGCTTGGTGCCATCGTACCCCATCTTAAATATTGCCCTGCGCATGGTATTATCAGACATGGGCTCGTTTCTATCTCGTTCTGAGGGAAACAATAGCGGATACTGGTGAGTAATAGGACGGATCTTATCAATGACTTCTGATGCTTGCTTTGATAACGGCACAATATGCTCCGAGCGCATTTTCATACGCTCGGCGGGAATACGCCAAATATTATCTTCAAAATTAAACTCATCCCACCGAGCTCCACGAAGTTCGCCAGGGCGAACAAAGGTTAGCACGAGCAGTTGAATAGCATACTTGGTTAGCAGCCTGCCCTTTTCTTCATAGGAGGATAAAGCTTTAACAAACGCTGGTAACTGATCTCTTGGTAATGAAGCTCGGTGTTCAACCTTTCGAGATTTCAGTACATCACTTAATTCACTCGCTGGGTTAAAGTTAATCCGCTCAGTCTGCACGGCGTAGCGGCACACGCGGCCGATATCTTGGAGTACTCGCTGAGCAACGTCTAACGCCCCGCGCTTTTCTATGTCTCTTACGGTTTCTATTACATCTCGTGGGCGTATCGTGGATATAGGGCGTTTACCCAGTGCCGTAAACGAGTTCTTTTCCAATCGGAGCCAGACTCTATTAGCGTGTTTTTCGGTCCAGCCGCCGCTTTGCTGCTCCCACCATTCCCTGGCGACGTTCATAAACAAATCTTCGTTTAAACGTTGTTCTTCCCTCACCTTCTCACGCTTTTCTGCTGCGGGATCGATACCAGATTTAACCGTAAGCCTGGCCTGCATAGTTAACTCACGCGCTTTTGATAGCGGTGTTTCAGGATAAGAGCCCAAGGCTAACGTTTTTTGCTTACCAGCAAACCGGTATTTTAAACGCCAGAATTTGTTACCATTGGATTTAACCAATAATCGTAATCCGTCTTTGTCGGATACCCATTGGTCTTTATCAGCTGGCTTGATGGCTTTTATGGCGCGGTCTGTGAGTGGCATGTGGTGCTACCAAGTAAAATTGAACCCAGATAGCACCAACGGTAGCACCACTTTGGTGTAGATTTCAATAGACAACGGAAGACAACCGAAGACAATAAATTGCCTGAAAGGCTTGTTTTTACTGGGTTTAAAAGACTGTAAAAGACAACGTAAGACTAAGAAATGGTGCCCGGGGCCGGACTTGAACCTACACGAACTTGCGTTCGAGGGATTTTAAATCCCTTGTGTCTACCAATTTCACCACCCGGGCATCGGGTTGCTTTTCAGCAAGGTGTCAGGCGTAGTACCTGATGCTGCGTTGCAGCGTATGGAGGCGGAACCCGGAGTCGAACCGAGATAGACGGATTTGCAATCCGCTGCATAGCCATTCTGCCATTCCGCCAGTGCGACTGGCGCTAATTAAGGTAACTCGTAAAGAGATTGGAGCGGGAAACGAGATTCGAACTCGCGACCCCGACCTTGGCAAGGTCGTGCTCTACCAACTGAGCTATTCCCGCATACCTTAATCGTACATTTCGTTTCGGTGATGTCCTCTCGAAATGTGGGGTGCATTCTACCTACCAATACAAAACTGTCAATACGAAAAAACGTTTAAATTGAGATAAATGCGTATTTTTATGATCGTTTGCTATTTTTTTATTCACATTGATTAATGTACGATCAATTTCCTTTTAACGCACTACCTCGAAGGTGTGGCCAAGCTGCTTTTGTATAAACAATCATTGACCAAATTGACAGCACTGCTGCGATATAAAGAAGAATATACCCCAGTGTTACCCAATAAATCGGAAAGCCCATAAATGTTTCTAAACCAGAAAGTAGCCCAATTAAGGCCAACATTTGTACAGTCGTTTTAGCTTTACCAATAAATGACACCTTCACAGCGTCTCGAACGCCGTTCGACCCCATCCATTCACGCAATGCTGATACATAAATCTCTCTTACTAAAAGCGCTACTGACGGTAAGGTGATCCATAACGTTGCATAACTGTGAGTAATCATTAATAACGCCGCGCCGACAATAAGTTTGTCTGCAACCGGGTCTAAAAATGCACCAAAAGGCGTAGACTGTTGGAGTTTACGTGCTAAATAACCATCAAACCAATCGGTAATGGCCGCTAGCCAAAAGATAAATGCGCCTGCTTCGTGGGCCCAACGCCAATCAAGAAAATAAACAACAACGAATACAGGAATTAGGATTACTCTGAATAAAGTAATACAGTTTGGAACAGTCCACATACAAAATACATCTCAGTTTTATGCCTCTACGGGCGTTTAGCGCAGCCTTTCAGCTTTCATTCTTTTACCACATTACCTTAATTTCAAACGCAATGCTTGTTGTGCGCGCGTTTTATTGATGCAGGTGGTCATAAATAGTTTCCGCCAACTCTTGGCTAATACCGGGAACACTGGCAATTTCATCCTTACTGGCTTTTTTTAGCCCTTGTAAGCCTCCCATAAACTTTAAAAGCTGTTGTCGACGTTTCGCGCCTATTCCCGGAATACTTTCGAGGCTCGACGTAGTTTTCACTTTTTGACGTCTGTTTCTATGCCCAGTAATGGCAAACCTATGCGACTCGTCACGAATATGCTGAACTAAATGCAGACCAGGAGCATGACTGTCCATCGAGACTACCTCATGACTTCCCGCAAGTATGAGTGTTTCTAAACCTGGCTTTCTTGTTACGCCTTTTGCCACACCTAACAACATAGGTTTTTTATCATGGGGCCAATCCTCAAAAAACGCTTCAGCTTGCGCAAGTTGTCCCTTACCGCCATCAATAAGAAGCAAGTCGGGGATCTTTTGAACTTCTTTTACTGTTTTATAGCGTCGCTTTAACGCTTGAGCCATCGCAGCATAATCATCACCAGGCGTAATCCCTTCAATGTTGTAACGACGATAGTCACTTTTATGAGGCCCTTCTCGATTGAAAACCACACACGATGCAACGGTTTGTTGTCCTGATGTATGACTGATATCAAAACACTCCATACGCTGAATTGGGACATCGATTTCCAAAGCTTCTTCTAAATCGAGGTACCGTGCAAAGACTGATTTTTGCTGGCTATATTGTGCCTCTAATGCTGTTTTTGCATTGGCCTGCGCAAGTTCAAGATATTTTCGTTTCTCTTCCCTAGCGCCTTTAAAAAACGTAACTTTGTGCCCTGCCTCATAAGCAAGCAGATCTGCTACCACGTCTTGGTCGCTTAGCGTATTTGCAAGTACAATTTGTTTTGGAATGATCTTGTTCCCAGCAAGATAAAACTGGAGGAAGAATGACTCAAATACTTCTTGTTCATCAGCTGTGTTCGGCACTTTTGGGAAAAACGCTTTACTTCCAAGTAGCTGACCGTCGCGGATAAACATTACTTGAATGCATGCCATATTGCCTTTGAATGCAAAACCAAAAACATCCATTTCATCTTGCGTACCTAGCAACCCATTGACGTTCTTGCACTTTACGCAAGGCATTTATTTGGTCTCGATACCGTGCTGCGGCCTCGAAATTTAGCTGCTCACTCGCCTTTTCCATTTTTTCGACAAGGCTGCCAATCACCTGCTGATTTTTGCCTTTTAAAAACAAGCGAGCGAAATTAACCTGCTCTTTATACTCTTCGTCACTGACATACCCTTTTACACAGGGGGCACTGCAGCGCTGCATTTGATATTGAAGACAAGGACGACTGCGGGCGCGATAATAGCTGTCTTCGCATTGTCTTACTGGAAAAATGCGCTGCATTGAACGCAAACTTTCGCGCACCGACCACGCACTTGGGTAAGGGCCAAAATACTCACCTTTTTTCTTTTGTGGCCCGCGGTGGAAAGACAAGCGTGGATGTTCATGATCTGATAAGAAAATGAAGGGATAAGATTTATCGTCCCTCATTACCACGTTATAGCGTGGCTTATATTTCTTAATAAAGTTATTTTCAAGCAAGAACGCCTCGGTCTCACTATTAACAACCGTGACGTCCATTTTTGCTATGTGACTGACAAGAGAGCGTGTTTTGGCGTTATCGACATTGGTTCGAAAATAGCTTGAAACACGCTTTTTTAGATTTTTTGCTTTTCCAACATAAATAACCTCATCCTGGCTATTGTACATACGGTACACACCAGGCTGAGACGTTAAATTCTTAAGAAACGCTGCTGAATCGAATTCTGAAGTTTGTCGCTTTGACATAATGCGTATTAAACGCCTATAGAAGATTGGGGTCGATCAGTTTATGACGAAGCGCAAGGTGAGTAAGTTCAACGTCAGAGGTTACGCCAAGCTTTTCGAACATACGATAACGGTAGGTGTTGACCGTTTTGGCGTTGATACTTAGCTCATTCGCGATGTCTGTTACACGCTGCCCCTTGGTTAGACGAAGCGCAATATTAAGCTCGCGGCTAGATAAATCGTTGAAAGGATTTTCAGAACTCGGTGAAAGTTTACTTACAGCAATACTATTTGCCACTTCACTATCGATGTATTTTTGACCACCCATAACTTTATGGATAGCTAATATAACTTCACTTGGCTCTGCATCTTTAGTTAAAAAGCCATACGCACTAAGCTTCCATAACTTGCATTGGAATGGGGCTTTCTTTGTGCATTGATAAACAAATAACGCGTGTATTCTCTGACATTCTGACAATCTTTCGCGTTGCTTCAAGACCGCCAATACCAGGCATATTTACGTCCATGAGTACCACATCTGGCGCGTCTTTTCGGCACAACTGTACTGCGTCTTCACCGTTCTTTGCTTCAGCAACAATGGTAAAGTCGTTAACATCTTCCAAAATGCGGCGTATCCCTGTTCTGACCAA
Organism: Alteromonas gracilis; assembly: GCF_036870955.2. GTDB lineage: Bacteria > Pseudomonadota > Gammaproteobacteria > Enterobacterales > Alteromonadaceae > Alteromonas > Alteromonas gracilis_A. Next base: position 2,094,553 of record NZ_CP145482.2, on the reverse strand, counting down.
ATCATGATCGTCTGCTAGGATTATTTTTATCACTCTCGTTTCTCACTGACTACAGTTATAAATTATTACAGCATTAAGGGCGACAAGCAGCGTAAATAACGCAAAACTACACCGCCCCTAATAACTTGTCAGTCATCATACCACGAGATACGCTAACGTGAAGTGAAGTTACACGTTTTGAGAATAAATTATTGATATAAAGCTGGTTTACTAAAAAGCACTAGGTAAATCAAACCACAATGCCACTAGTCCACTGCTTGTTTTAATATCAACAATGTCTTTCTCATAAACACCGATAGCATCGCCTTGCGACAGCGTCACGCTTTCATCCTCGCTCCCCACCCTCACGGTTGCGCTTCCGCTGACAATATGCAAATAGCCTTTTCCATCTTGGGTTGATAGCGAAAACTCGTCATTAGCCTCAAGTTGTAATCGGCTTATTGCCGCATCTTGCTTGATCTTAAGCGTATCATCTCGCCCGTCACTACTCACAAGAAGCTCCATTCGCATATCAGAACCGTCAGCTTTCTTTGCATGACCGAACGTCTTTTGCGCATAACCCGGCTCACCGCCTCTCTCATTGGGTACTATCCAAATTTGCAAGAAATTAACCGATTCACTATCCGATGGGTTAAATTCTGAGTGCATTATGCCTTTACCTGCGCTCATCACTTGAATGTCACCCGCATCGGTACGATGTATTCGTTACCCGTATTATCTTTGTGCTTAAGTGCACCTTTAACCACATAAGAAATGATTTCCATGTCTCTGTGACCATGGGTTTCAAATCCTCGTCCAGCTTTTACAACATCGTCGTTAATAACGCGAAGCGCTGAAAACCCCATGTGCTTTGGATCGTAATAATGACCAAAGGAGAAACTATGTTTGCTTTGCAACCAACCAAAATCAACTGCGCCACGTGTTTGTGCTTTTCTTAGATAAATCATAATTTGTCTCCTATCCAGTCCTGTCATCCAATGAAATAAGTGCACAGCTGCCAAAGTGATTAGTCACCTTGTTTTATGCAGGGCAAGTGCGGGATGACTTAGTAATGAGTCCATTATAAACTCTATTTGATAGGATAAAATTTCAATAAATCGCAGCTTTAATTCTAATAAATAGAATGAGAGGCAGGCAGCGTATTAGACATCAAACAAGTCTACGCTGAAAAGTACAAGCGGTTGAGTGCGCGCTCAATGTATAGAGGGTGGCAAGCAAGGTTTAACCGAATAAAGCCGCTAGCATTAAATTGCTCGCCATCGTTACCTATAACACCTCGAGCGATGCACTGCTCAACATGCTTTGCTGGATTGAAGTATTTTGCCCACTCTCCTTCACAAATGACAGGTTCGTTCAAATTCACCCAAAGAAAAAAGCCAGCGCTCCCCATCGTTGCGTTTAGGCGAATTTGATGATGGGTATAGAATCGCGTTACCAGCTTTCGATTAAATGCAATGGCCTTTTTTGTATATTCAAGCCAAGGAAGACCGCGTTGATAGGCACATATTAAGGCCTGCTTCGAGGCAGTATTAGCCTGCAAATGACGCAGGCTAAGTTGATGGCTAAATGCTATCCTTTTTTCTTCATCGGCAATAATTGCGTAGCTAGCGCCAGGAATGCTAGCTAAGTTAAATGCTTTGTTAACACTGTCAATATGCACCAAGCAAGGCGACAAAGATTGACCACTCAGCGCGCCAAATAAAGGTATTGTGGTGGGGTTGTTCTCATCATCAAACCCAATTTCGGCATGAACTTCGTCAGTTATCAACACAATTTCATGCTGTTCGCAGAACGTTATCAGTCGATTTTGACACTGTTTTGAAAGTACAGCACCGTCAGGATTGTTGGGGTGACACAATACAAACGCAGTGGCATCAGCATTTAACTGATCTATGTTAACTTTTCCGTTTTGCAAACTGACGCAATTTACATTGAGATGATTAAGCGTTACAGCCTGATGTAGCGGGCCGTAAGAAGGCGACAATACCATAACGTCATCGCCGGATTTACAGAACGTAGTAAGTGCGACGTTAATTGCACCAATTACACTGGGCACATCGACAACATGCTCGGGTAATACCTGCTCATCAGTGTCATTTGCCGACATGCGCTTTGCATTAAGCCAACTAGAAACCGTACTACCGACAGACAATGATTGATAACCAGTACATTGGACTACCTGTTCGGCGATACCCTCAAGCACGTCTCTTGAAGGGGCAATGTCCATATCCGCAATCCACATGGCTAGACAGTCATGTGGTGCAGAGGGATAGCGCGTTCTTATTTCACTGAATTTAAGTCGCTCACTGTCTTGCTTATTATGAGGTTGCCACTGCCACAACTCTCTGAATGGCGTGAATAAGTCATTTAAGATGTCTAGTACTAGGTGTTTGGTTAACGTCCATGTCGTTTACGCTATTTCACTTTTTGGAATACGTTAAATTCTGAAAGTGTATGCTGAAACTTACGTTTAGTCTCCCTAATAACAAACGGGATAGACTCTGGCTCACCAACTCTTACAAAGGTGTCACCTAACGTTTGTTCAAGTGCTTGTGTAGAACTAAGCGTCTCACCATTTTCGTCTTTGTAACCACCTAACCACTCTTTGCGCTCGGTGTATTCTTCAAGCCAGGTAAAGGGACTAGCAACAACAAGTAGTCCTCCCGGGTTCAAGCGAAGCGCCATGTCATTGAGTACTTTTCGAGGGCTGTATACTCGATCAATCAAATTACCCATGAAAATAAGGTCATAGCCAGTGAAATGCTCCTTCAGGTTACACGCGTCGCCTTGGGCGAAGCTAACCTTGTCAGTAACATTTGCCAACCCCAATGAAGAGAGTTTGCGCGATTTGAATGACGTAAGTTCACCTTCCTCAATAAGGTTATAACGAATTTCTCCTCGTTCCTGCATGTCAAAGGCAGTCTTAATAAAGCGAGCAGAGAAATCAACGCCATCAACGCGGTCAAAGAAAGTAGCTAGCTCAAATGTAGAGCGCCCAACTGCACATCCCAAATCCAGGGCTTTTGCATTACCGCCTTTACCAACTTGTCGCATCTTGGCAATGCAAAATTCAGCACTCGCCTTTGCAAAGTTAGCAACACCATAATACTCGTCACCATAGTGAAACTCGCTGTACTGCGAAACTTGAGTGTCGCTCTCATAATCAAAATCGTTCACGTTAATCACACTCTCACTTTGTATGTATCGAAAGCCCGCATGCTGGAAAAAATGACGTCTAAAGGCGTAACGACTATCTTTCATTGCCTCATTCCCAGTGGACACCCAACTACCGCCTTTAAACAGATTGTGCTTATTATCGTAAGTCGGTGTGGTGAAATCGTCATAAAGTGGATGCACTTTAAAACCTTCAAACGGATAGATAGGGGTTTCCGTCCACTGCCACACATTACCGACTACATCAAAAAAATCACCTGATCGGTTTACATTTACAGGCTCACTCGACGCGTATTTCTGCAAGGCAATGTTAAAGCCACTATCGTAGTAATCTTGCGTAACGCCCGCTAGCGATCTGATTGCTAACCACTCATTCTCTGTTGGTAAGCGAATAGCACGGCCCAGCTTTTCACTTTTGTAATTACAAAAGGCCTTTGCTTCATGGTAATTGACGTCTACTGCCAATCTAGTGGAAGAGCATGCTCTTCCAACATACTTCTGTAACGATAGCCCGTATCAGTCTTCACCCAAAACACAGGGTGCGAAGCCTGCGTGTATTCGCGCCACTTGTTCCCCTCTTCTTCCCAATAATCAGCATTTTGGTAACCACCTTCTTCAACAAACGCTAAAAATTCGCCGTTGCTTACAATATGTTTGGCTGCGCTAAACGCTTTAACCTCTTCATTTTGAATGCCGTATTCATTGTCCCAACCGTAGTAATCGTCATCCCACGTTTTTTCGCTTTCTATTTTGGTTGATGGTACGTCAACAAAACTATTTGCAGGCACCTGGTCACGCTGAACAACATAATGTGGACATGACGGCCAATCGTTACTTGGTTTTACGTACCTAAGTGGTAGTTGCCTTATCAGAACAGAAGATGTTTCTAAATGAATACGTTCATGCTCAATCCCCATGATGACGGGCCACATTGGGTTTTCCCAGTCAATTGGCATACTGAACGGCATAGTATCGATAAGATCAGTCACCAATGTTCTAACTTGATTACGATATTGTCGAACTTCTTCAACATTGGGCCAATCATAATTTTCATCATTAAGGTCATCCCAGCTCATCTCATCAACACCAATCGCAAACAACGATTCGAACTTGGGATTAATCCGTTCATTAATGGTCTTTGCTAGCACCAGCTTATTAATAAAAAATGTTGAGGTATGCCCGAAATAAAAAATAAGGGGATGCCTTAACTTTTCAGGGCGCTCATAAAAAGCCCCATCATTAGCAAGACAAGAGAAAAGTGATTCATAGGTATTGAATGAATCAAGAAAATACGCCTTTATCTCGGCACGTTTTTGCTCGACAGTTCCCTTCCTTAGGTTAAGCGTTGGCAATGCTTGCATACTATCCTCTCGGGTTCTTATAGTTCGATTGCTAAACACACAAAGCGCCTTGGTTAGCAAGGCAGAAATGAAAAGATGCTGTTATACACAACGCCATCACGGTGCTATTGCAGATAAGCGGAATACATACTCTGTGTAGAAACAATTTAGTTTTATCAGGCTTTTATGAACAAAGCACGACATCTTTGGGTCAACTAGTAGAATGTTTGTAATTACAAAATAGAGACACGATGAGATCAGATTTTCTTTCACACTTTTTTCGAGGCATAAAAAACCCGCAACAATGTGCGGGCTTTTCGAATGTGGCGTGAGGGATTCACTCGCGCCGTCCTTGGCGCTCGCCCTGCGGGCAACCTTCGGTTGTGCAAAACGGCATTCCTGCCGTTTTGTCGAACAGCGGGGCTTCTCACCCCTCACTCATGGATACTGTTTTCGAGGCATAAAAAAAACCCGCAACAATGTGCGGGTTTTTCGAATGTGGCGGAGAGTGAGGGATTCGAACCCCCGGTGGGTTTGACCCCACGTCTGATTTCAAGTCAGGTGCATTAAACCGGGCTCTGCCAACTCTCCTGAAGTGCTGCGTATAATAATGGTTTTATCGCCGCTGTAAAGTACAAATTCAATTAAATCAATCAAGTGGTCAAATGTTTACCAGTCCAAAGGGTAAACTGTATAAAATTAAAACAGATTGCGTTTACTTTCATACGCGTTCCTTCGGCGGCACCAATCGTTCCCGACGATTGGTCGAACGCGGGCTTCTCACCCCTCACTCATGGATACTGTTTTCGAGGCATAAAAAAACCCGCAACAATGTGCGGGTTTTTCGAATGTGGCGGAGAGTGAGGGATTCGAACCCCCGGTGGGTTTGACCCCACGTCTGATTTCAAGTCAGGTGCATTAAACCGGGCTCTGCCAACTCTCCTGAAGTGCTGCGTATAATAATGAAATAATTTTCACTGTAAAGCGCTAATTTCAACTAAAGCACCCAAGTGCTTATTTGACAATCAATATGAACAAGATTTGACTAGTTAAAGATAACCATTTGCGTTGAAATGCTACTTAATCTTCAATCAGACCAAACAAACATGCTTGCAGGTTTGCCAAGAAGGGTTAGACCGTAGTACTGATCAGCAGCTCGCTCGTTTGCGCCATAACAAACATGTAGCGGTAATAAGTGTTCTTCTCTTGGATGAGCAAAGGTTGCCTGCGGTGCTTTCTTCCAATTAACTAGCGCCTGCTCCCTGTCTATTTCAACCGTCTCATTAGTACACATTGTCCTTTGTAACCAGTCATCAAACTGAAAAGCTCGTTCGTACGATTGCTCGTCTTTTTGAAAAAACGCTGTCATGTTATGAAATGAAGAACCTGAACCAAGCAATAAAATATTATCAACGCCGTCAAATTTCAGCGCATGTCGTAACGTCTGACCCAATTTAATGTGCAAGTTAGGGTCAAGGGTATTCTTTAAAGATACTTGGATACACGGGATATCTGCGTTTGGATACATAATTGATAACGGCACAAACATACCATGATCGTACCCTCTTTCTTTGTCTAAGCGAGACGCTATACCATGTTCGTTTATAACGTTATTGAGATAATCTGCTAGCGTACTGTTTCCCCTAGCTGGATACGTAATTCTATACGCCTCTTCTGGAAATCCATAATAGTCGTAATACATGGCAGGCGTGTCATTGGACTGTATTGAAATAAATGGTGATTCCCAGTGCGCACTAATAACAATGATTAGGTCTGGTGTCGCGATATCGTGGCTCAATCTTTTTAACACAGAAACCATTTCGTCGTGTTGACTGTCTCCCAGAAGTGGAAGTGGACCACCGCCGTGAGAAATATATGCAGTTGTTAACACTGTCACATTCCTTAAGCTTGGCAAGTAGAAAAGTAAAACCCAAATCAGCAGAGATTAAACATCTCTGCCGAATTAATGGATATGGGCACTATTCAAATTTGCTTGCTAAGGCTTTGTCTATAGATAGCTTGCCGCCGCCTTGAATAGTTAATGCAACAGATATTGCTAATAACGAAAGCGCAAACTCATAGCCATTGTTACTCATGAACAAGCCATTGCTAATATGTACGCTAAAAATAGCAATAACCATGGTAAAGGCGCTCACTAAAGCTGCTGGACGTGTTAAAAACCCAAGAATTAACGCTATACCGCCAAAAAATTCCGCACTTCCCGCAAGCAATGCCATTAAGAAACCTGGTGCTAGGCCAATACTTTCCATCCACTGGCCCGTGCCTTCAAGGCCGTATCCACCAAACCATGCAAACAATTTCTGTGCGCCATGTGCCGCTAAAATGATGCTAGGTTGGTACACGTAGTGCTAGGTTTGCTGCGCTATTGTTTGTAGAAAATAGTTTGTTTAGTAATTGCTTGTTCATAATTGTTTCCTCAATATTTCGATGTTATTTAGTTTGTTAGCCCGGTTGGCTAACGGTATGGATAAAGAATAGTCTCCAACGTATATTGAATAAATGGTCAAATTATTGAATTATTACCAACATATTGTTGACAATTAACTCTCAAGCACCTGTATGGACAGAATAGATTTATTTAAAACCTTTACCGTAGTGGCAACTGAGGGAAGTTTCACTAGAGCAGCCGAGAAAATGAACACTTCTAACCAATTAGTGAGTAAATATATAGCGCAATTGGAAAAGCAACTTGATGTGAGACTTTTCAATAGGACGACGCGAAAGATTCATTTAACAGAGGCTGGCCAGCAAGCCTTACAACATGCCAAGCATATACTTGAAAGTATAAATGATATGGAGGGCCAGTTAGGCCTCTTAAATACGCAGGCAAAAGGCGTTTTACACGTCAGTGCGCCTGTCTCTTTTTCAACATTACACCTTTCTTCGTGCTTGGGTGCCTTTCAGCACGCCCACCCAAACGTACAAGTAAATTTGCAGCTAAATGATAGAAAGGTCGATGTGATTGATGAAGGGTTTGATGTCGCGTTAAGAGCAGGACAACTTTCCAGTTCTTCACTAGTGGCAATTAAAATAACCAATATTAGACTCGTGCTTTGTGCCTCTCCTACTTACTTGGAGAAATTTGGTACGCCTTCACATCCGTCAGATCTTCACCCCGAACACTATTTAGAATATGCCTACGTGAATTACGAAAATGAAGCATCGGAACTTATTCAAGCGCTTAAAGCGAATGTGCAAAAAAATACGCCACGATTAACCGCCAATAACGGTGAAGTGCTAACCGATGTTGCCAAACATGGACATGGCTATGTGTTGCAACCTACGTTTATTGCCTATGAGGCCATCAACAAAGGTGAGCTTGTGCCAATTCTCGAGGAGTACGTGCCACAAGCTATTGCGCTATATGCCGTGTACCCTCATCGAAAATTGGTCTCGAACAAGTTGCGTGTATTTATTGATTTCCTAAAAGACTATTTCGCAAGCACACCTTACTGGGACAAATGAACCACTCTACCTAAACGATGCCATGATGGCTGGTACACCTGTAAACATGCCAATCAGCGCCATTACTGTACATAGCACGATAAAAGTAATGCCCGGAACCAGCCAACGACCTCATACTTTAGTGAAGTGGTATCAATCAAACTCACAATTAGGTTGCCCTTTGAAGCAAACAGACCCAACAATTGATGTATCCTGCGGATCTATTGTTGTGTTTGTCATATCACTGATGAAATCTGCCAACAACGCTTCATCGGTCATAGCCATCATTTGAATATGACTTAACGATTTATATTGCCGTACAAGCGCATTCTTTTTCTCTGAATGCATTAAATCAATATTGCCGCCTACGACTTCGTCGTTTAAAGACATGTAAACACGTATCTTATGAGCTCTGCTTAACGCAAGGTTATGGGCAACGTTAATGTCAGATGGCGACAGGTTTGCGCTTTGAAGGACATTATCAGTAGCATTTTTTATGTCTTCACTGTCTACTAACCAACTAAGGGCATGGTCATTTTTGTATTTATTAAATAAAGCCACAGCAGATTCAGTAAAGTTAAGCATTGGCGCAACTAAGTAGAGGTTTGAATTATCGAGCCTTGCGGTAAGACGGCTTGCTGCAATGGCTCCCATTGAATAACCAACCACATGTATTTTCTTAGCAGGATGTTCATTAACAAAGTGCGCTATGGGGTCGACACTCCCCAAACCAAATGCGAAGCTTTCACCAGACTCTGGCTTAGGAGCCACAACAACCATCGCACCGCTAACGTGTGCCAGCCAATGTTCTAGTAGGACAACAAGCTTTGGCTCCATCATATACCCAGGAAACACAATAATAAGCTCATCGTGAATTACTTGAGTGATAAGCGGTTCGTCGTTGCCCTCATATGTCCATTTTATACCTTTGTTCTCATCAAAGAGCTCGAACTCAAGACTGATATCATTTTTGCCAATTCTATTTGAAGCATTACGCACGACATAAAGGGAAACACAGTTATCCTTGTTACTACACACTGATTTAGTGTCGACAATTTGGCTCAGATCACCCTTAATCTGTTGAGATTCCGGGTTTGCAATACGATAGGCAATAATTGACGCACAGCCGTTGATCAAACTGAGACTGACGAAAAAAGCACATACACGAAGAAACACAAAAGAAAGGGGAAGTTTTTTCGGATTAGGCAACGTATCCATGTAAGCCCTTGGTGTATCAATAGTTTCCGTCACACTATTACATAAGTATTCGCCTAACAAGTAAAATAGACAAATCTTTTTAGGCATAAAAAAACCCGTAGCAATGTGCGGGTTTTTCGAATGTGGCGTGAGGGATGTGCTCGGGTACTTCCTGTACCCGCCCCTACGGGCGCCTACGGCGGCACCAATCGTTCCCGACGATTGGTCGAACACGGGCTTCTCTTCAAGTCCGCACTTTCCTTCAAACAAAACAAAAACGCCCCGCATTGCTGCGAGGCGTTTTTGTTTAATATGGCGGAGAGTGAGGGATTCGAACCCCCGGTGGGTTTGACCCCACGTCTGATTTCAAGTCAGGTGCATTAAACCGGGCTCTGCCAACTCTCCTGAAGTGCTGCGTATGTTAATGATATTTTTATGACTGTAAAGCTAAAAATGAAAAAAGTTGTTTAAGTGCCCATATTTCAAGCAAATACATCAAAAGTTACACAATTAAGCTGCTTTTATCGTCACCTGACATCAAATTCATATGAAACCACTTGAAAATGGGAACTAAAAGCCATACAACATACACTAAATAATTGTGTACCATTTCGGTCATATAAGTCCTATTGGAGGAAACAATGGATCAACGTTCGATGTATTCTAGTGCATCTCAACCATCGGTATTGCAAACGAACAAGGTTCTACGCAACACCTATATGCTGCTTGCGATGACACTAGCGTTTAGTGCGGTTTGTGCTGGTGTAGCAATGGCAGTAGGTATTTCTCCTATGATGTCACTTGGTATGACCATTGGCGCATTAATCACACTTTTTGTTGTGCAGAAAAAAGCTGACTCTGCATCTGGTATTTACTGGGTATTTGCATTCACTGGTTTGATGGGTGCTTCACTAGGCTATACCTTACAATACTACCTTGCTGTTGGTGGTCCAGGCCTTATTATGGAAGCACTAGGTGCGACTGCACTTGTGTTCTTTGCGTTATCAGGGTACGCACTAACCACTAAGAAAGACTTCTCATTTATGGGTGGCTTCTTGGTTGTTGGACTGGTTGTCGTATTGGTAGCAGCAATTGCAAACATCTTCTTTGCAGTACCGGCTGTTAGCCTAGCGATTAGCGCTGCAATTGTGTTTATCATGTCTGGTTTTATTCTTTTCGACACTAGCCGTATTATCTACGGTGGCGAAACCAACTATATTCGCGCAACAGTTGCGCTATACTTGAACATCTACAATTTGTTCACGTCAATCCTTCACCTTCTAGGTGCTTTTGGTGGCGACGATTAATTGCTTGTTTAAGGTTTAAGAATAAACACCCCTTAATCGGGGTGTTTTTGTTTGTATGACAGAATATTCAGTACTTATTACCACATCACCCTTTCATGGCGATACCGCCATACGGGCGCTTGCATTCATAAAGGCGGCTATTGCCAACGGCGATAGTATTAATAACGTATTCTTTTATGGCGATGGCGTGTATCACACCAACAGCCTTATGTTGCACACTGGTGACTCTCACTTCGCCTATGGCGAGTGGGAAAACCTTGCCAATCGCCATAGCATACAACTGTTGGTGTGCATAACCGCTGCTGTCAAACGCGGTATAGTCAGTCAGCAAGAAGCAGATGCAAACGGCATTAACTTTTCTAATTTAAATGCGCCTTTTCAGCAAGCGGGTTTGGGGGAGTTTTTCACTACGCTCCATGAATGTGAAAAACTGGTGCAGTTCTAATGGCAACTCTATTAATACGATTTACGCAAACACCCTATTCAAGTGCGACTAGCCACGACGGCTTAGATTTTGCCCTGGCAGCGACAAACTATGGTCACGAGGTAAAAATACTGTTTGAAAACCAAGCAGTACTACAGTTGGTCAAAACTGAATCTGCAAATGGACTTAAAAACCATAGTAAGCGTTTAGCCTCTATGCCCTTTTTCGATATTGAAGACTGTTATGTGTGTAAAGACAGTGCCGACACACTGAGTATCGTAAACGCAGTGGACAATAGAGCACTGTTTGAAGAACTTGAGTGCCAATGGGTGTCCGCGTCTGAAAAACTAGCGCTTATTCAAAGCGCAGACCATGTGGTGACGTTTTAATGTTGTTTTTAATCACTCGTACTCATCTTACACCAGCAGATCAATTACTGCTTGAGGCAGCATGTTCTCAGCCCGAATCAACGTCGGTGGTCTGCAGCGGTGACGGCGTGCATACCCTCATGTTGCACAGCACCTTTTTTGAAACGCTGCTAAGCGTGACAAGTGCTAGTGTTAAACTCTATGCACTTAGCGATGATGTAGCCTGCCGAGGTGCTATCTTACCGGTAGGTATTACTCCAATTTCAAATCAAGAATTCGCTGCATTGTCGGCAGCACATCAACAATGGGTAACTCTGTAATGACGCAAGAGACTTTCAGCTTTTCATATAACGGAAAAAACATCACCACAGATAAGGCTGGCTATCTGCTGGACTACACGCAGTGGGATGAAGGTATGGTTGAATTACTTGCACAAGAAGAAAACATTGAACTGACTGATGCTCACTGGGAAGTTGTACGTTTCGTACGTGCTTTTTACGAAGAGTACGAAACTAGCCCGGCAATTCGCGCATTAGTTAAAGCCATGGCAAACAAGTTTGGACCTGAGAAAGGCAATAGCCGCTATCTTCAAAGACTATTTAAACGTGGACCAGCAAAACAAGCCACTAAACTTGCAGGGCTCCCAAAGCCAGCTAAATGCCTGTAATTCGGGTCATTATCTTTATGAGACGCAGGCAGAGAAAGGTTACGTGTAACCAAATAGTTACGAATAACCTATTGCAGTCACTCTATTTCCAACGACGCACTTAAGGAATGAGGCTCGCTTAGAGGCTCTGCGCCTTTAAAGGTTTTTACCTTCGTCACTTTCAGGTCACAATAAATGCGAGGTGTTGCGAGAAGTTGTTCTACCTCGTAGTTAGCATCGCCATGAAGCCAAGCTTCTATTTTAGCTCTATCATGCGGTAAAAAGCATGGAATGGACTTCTCATGAAACTGGCTAAACCCGTCTATGGGCGGGCGTGTGATTACAGCACAAGAATACAAACCATTGCTGAAAATGCGATATACAGCGCCAAGCAGAAACGCGCCGCTTTTAGGTTCTATCAAATAGTGCGACTTACCTTTACCTAGCGTTACTGGGGTTAGACTCACCAATAGCAGTCGCAACTACAATCCCCCTACGATGAGTTATCGCCTTTTTCCAATATGGGCTATCGATGTTCCTCGCGTTAAACGTAGTGCGCTCGCCGACTTCAAGATTTTCGCCATTAGGTTTAGCATCAAACCACCAAGTAGCATCAATCGTTTTTGATGGGCTAACAATTAGATTGGTAATGCGTTTACTGGCAGTTTTACCAAACGCAGGATAGAAATTGATGACGTTGCCACTAGCCTTTTCATCATTAAAAAGCGGGATGGTTTCCTGTAACCCTACTTCTTCCAATAAAGCAATGACGGCTGGAGAGTCTGTAACACGCTGAATAAATCCACACATATTGCCCCCCATTCCCTCTCTACTGCGCTTTTAGTACTACTCGCCAGTTAGAAATAAACGCGTCGTGCTTTGACGCTAAATCGTTAATCCAAAACATGGTGATATCCATGTTTTTTTCGAAAAGATAGCTGCTGACGCGCATTCTTAGAGAGTGAACATTGGCATCATGCAACACTATGCTTTTTGTATACGTGCTTGGCGCAGCGTTAGTGAGCTCAGCACGCATATCTGTTAATGCGACCTCACCGTCAACATGAATCTCATATTCCAAAGTATGGAATGCCGCCGTATCAATTCCCGAATCAGCTAACAGAGAAACCTTTGCCGAAATTGTCTCTGTACTTAACGTATCACGCATTTGCTTAATTGAACCCGTTTATCACTGTCTAATGTAGTGGCGAAGATTAAAACACAGATTAGTACCTAAGAAGAAGAGATAATAGGTATTATCACTAGCTATTGTTTGGCCACAAGAAAGATGGCCAGTTGTCCTCATAGCAAATTTTCATTGTTTCAACTCTTAAGTGTATAAGCAAAACCGCTCATGCACTATGGCGTTAGTACAAACATCCGCGCCGCCACTTTAATCGAATCTAAATTAGGTTGCTACACGCTAACTTGCTTAGTGTGAGTTGGATGCCCGCACAAGGCGCTTTTTACTTATGTGCTCCCACAACACGTTAACCACTAAAAGTAAGAAACCCGCGAAAAAGCTTAGCCCACCAAAATCCAGGTACCTGAAGTTACCGTGCATTTCGTATTGTTGATCAAAGTTTGCGCCTTTTAATGTGGGAATTAAGATATCGATTATTCACATGCCGAAGAATACACTTGATAGTGCAAAGGCAAACAACCACGCATATTTAACGATAAAATTTAAACTCATGTTTTCAACAGAGCTATTGTTCTGTAATTCCAAGGGCGAAACACCAAACACGGACGACAATGCTTTTGTTGTTTCAAGAGACGCTATACCGCTTTTTTCTACCCGTTGGATAGTCCTCACACTCAAGCCACTTGCAGAGGCCAGTTCCTCTTGGCTCCAGCATTTGTTTGACCTTAATGTTAGGATTTTGCTTGTGTTAAGTTTCACTTCGTTACTCATTTATTTGCCTTACTCGGTGGTTCAAAGTAAAGCGATATTAATAGAAATTCAGCACCTAGATCCTGACACCTAAGCGCGGCACACTAGCGACACGCCCATGACATTAACACGACATTAGCCTGCCATAGCCACGACAGTGAGCTTGTATTGTCATAATTTATGGGATTTAACGTATACGCTAACATAGTTAATCGCCTCCACCACCTCCGCCATCTGAGAAGCCGCCACCATCGCCCATCGATGAAAAGCTGCTATCGTAAGTCGATAGCGCATCAAGGTTTGAAAAACTAAACCCATTAGTATTGTTAAAACACACTTGCGATACTTCTTCTCGTATCGAATTATAATCACATGGCGCATCAAGCTCATGTTGAATCGTGTTGAACTCGGTAGGTGTGCAAAACATGGCGTAGGCGAAAACCAAGTCGTTCGGCGATGAACTGGGCTTACGATATTTACGAAAAGTCTCTCTGGCTGCTCGTTTAACCTGCCCTTGAGAGTAGTATTCTTTTTCCCAAACAGCGCCACTAGTTTTTTAGGAAGCTTTCTTGCTAAGTTCTTTATCGTTCGCTTTCGCTTAAAGTTTTCGAACATACTCAATCCCTCGTAAAACGTTTCTCAATGTACTCAATATTACGTTAGCACAATGGCAGGATAAACACGGCTAATCAATGCCCGGCCTACATTTTTGATTAGCACAACAACGGGCCCAACGAGCATAAAAAAAGCCCAGCGGTGTATCCGATGAGCTTTAATATTATCCACTACGTGCTGGTAACCGAGTTACATTACGTCAGCACGTTTTAGTATTTAGTGGCGCGCCGTGTTACTGCGCTTTGATAACTTCTTGGCCATTCATGTAAGGAACAAGCGCTTTAGGCACCGTCACGCTACCGTCAGCTTGTTGGTTGTTCTCTAGTATTGCAACTAAAGTACGACCAACCGCAAGGCCAGAACCATTTAGTGTATGCAGCAATTCTGGTTTGTTCGTCTCAGGATTACGGAAACGAGCTTGCATACGACGCGCTTGGAAGTCCAACATGTTTGAACATGATGAAATTTCGCGATAAGTATCTTGCGCAGGTAACCACACTTCTAAGTCGTATGTTTTGCATGCACCAAAGCCCATGTCACCAGTACATAGCAATACCTTGCGATATGGCAATTCTAGCTTTTGTAAAATAACCTCTGCATGGCCTGTAAGCGCTTCTAGGGCATCAAAGCTCTCTTCTGGCTTAACCAGTTGAACCAGCTCTACCTTATCAAATTGGTGTTGACGAATAAGACCGCGAGTATCTCGACCATATGAACCTGCTTCAGAACGGAAGCACGGTGTGTGCGCCGTCATTTTCACAGGCAGTGATTTGGCATCAAGAATTTCGTCACGCGCGATATTCGTAAGCGGCACTTCAGCGGTCGGAATAAGGCTTAAACCTTGGCCTTCTTCGGTGGCAGGTTTTGTGTGAAAAAGATCTTCACCAAACTTCGGCAACTGGCCTGTACCGTAAAGGCTATCTGCATTTACCAAATAAGGTACATACATTTCTTGGTAGCCGTGCTCTTGGGTATGCGTGTCTAACATAAACTGCGCAATAGCGCGGTTTAAGCGCGCAATATCGCCTCGCATCACCACAAAGCGACTTCCCGTTAGCTTGCTCGCGGTGGCAAAATCTAAACCGTTGTTAAGGCCTTCCGCTATATCAACGTGGTCTTTAACTTCAAAATCGAATACACGTGGCTCACCCCAACGCGAAATCTCAACATTGTCGTCCTCGTCCTTACCTTCTGGCACAGACTCGTCGGGCAAGTTAGGAATGCCTTGCGTAAACGTATTAATGTCTTCTAGTAATTGGGTAAGCTCTGCTTTTGCAGAATCCAACTCATCGCCAAGCTTACCAACTTCAGCAAGTAAAGGGGCAATATCTTCGCCTTGTGCTTTCGCTTTACCAATGGATTTACTTCGTACGTTGCGTTCGTTTTGCAGATCCTGTGTTCTGGACTGAAGTGTTTTTCTTTTTCTTCAAGCGAACTGAAAGTTGCTACATCGAGGTCAAAGCCACGGGCAGCCAATCGCTTAGCTGTTTGTTCTATATCGCTTCGCAAACACTTTGGATCTAACATGTGTTTCTAATTATCCTTTCATTAATTCAATTGCTAGCAACCCTGCTAATAAGCAGGCACCAACATTAAGAAATACATTTGCTATAGCTCTTTGCCATAGCCCATTTTCTAGTAACGTTAACGTTTCCACAGAGAACGTTGAGAATGTAGTAAACGCGCCAAGTAATCCAACGCCAATTAACGCTCTATACGGTGAATCGGCCAAATCATGGCGTTCTATAAAGCCGTACAAAATCGCCAAAGCGAACGACCCTACAACATTCACGGCTAGTGTACCAAACGGCAAGTGTTTTCCAAATAAGGAATCTACCGTAGTTGTAACAAAATACCGCAAACAAGCGCCTGTTGCCCCGCCAGCGGCAATAAAACAATACAAGGCTATCCCTTGAGGCACGATGTTACTCCCCACTCTTTTGTTTTTGTTTGTTTATTAGGCACAAAAGTACATAAGCGCACAATACCTGTACACAACACTTTACCGTTTATTAGGTCTTTCTGTTAGTACTTTGTGCATTAAGTGAATCGAGGTAGTCTCGTTTTGCTTTTAATGCTTTTTCTAAGCCGCGTTCGTTAGGGTTGTACAAGCGCTGAGGACCAATTGACTCTGGAAAGTAGGTTTCTCCTGCAGCAAACGCGTTTGGTTCATTGTGTGCGTAACGATAGCCATCACCGTGCCCTAACTCTTTCATCAAACTTGTAGGCGCATTTCTTAAGTGCATTGGCACCGGAGCATCTGATGTTTTTCTGGCCAGCGCTTTAGCGTCATTAAACGCCATGTATACAGCATTGCTTTTTGCTGCAAGTGCACAATAGACCGCAGCCTGGGCAATAGCTCGTTCACCCTCTGCAGGGCCAACGCGATGAAATGTATCCCACGCATTAATGCACAACTGCATCGCGCGAGGGTCAGCATTACCGATATCTTCTGACGCTATAGCCAGTAAACGCCTTCCAACGTATAACGCATCACCGCCACCGTCGAGGATCCTTGCATACCAGTAAAGTGCAGCATCAGGATCTGAACCGCGCACTGACTTATGAAAAGCCGATATCAAATCGTAGAAGGTGTCGCCCTTATTGTCATAGCTTGCCACCTTCTGTCCAACGGCTTGCTCAATATCAGCAATTGAAATACTCGTGCCATCAGTAAAGTCAGCAGAAAGCTCTAAATACGTTAAAAGTCGCCTTGCGTCACCACCACTAAGCTCGATTAGCGCAGACTTAGCGCTATCTTCGATGCGCAACGTACGCTGCCCTAGCCCTTTACTATCATCTGTTAAAGCGCGTTCAACTAGAGCATCCAAAGCGTCTTGCTCAAGAGGCTTGAGCACATAAACCCGTACGCGCGAAAGCAGCGCGTTATTGAGTTCGAAAGACGGGTTTTCAGTGGTAGCACCAATAAAAGTAACCACGCCCGATTCTACAAATGGCAAGAAAGCATCTTGCTGGCTCTTGTTGAAGCGGTGTACTTCATCAACAAATAACAACGTACGTTGGTTATATCGCGCATTTTCTTCAGCGGTGTCCATTGCCGCACGAATATCTTTTACGCCTGATGTTACCGCCGAGATGCGCAGCACAGAGGCATTTGTGTATTGCGCGATAAGCTCTGCAAGGGTCGTTTTTCCCATACCCGGCGGGCCCCACAGGATCATTGAATGACAATGACCAGCCTCAAGCATTTTTCTCAATGGCTTGTCATGCCCTAAAAGGTGGTCTTGGCCGCTATATTCCTCAATAGAGGTGGGACGCATGCGCGCCGCTAAAGGCGCGTATAACGAATTAGATTGACTCATTGGCAATGGGCATCAACGTTGGTCATCAATAATGAAGCTGTCTGGGATCGCTACCGTAAATGTATCGGCCGCAAGAGGAAAGCGAGTTTCGATATCTTTGAACACTAATGTGCTTATTTGCTGTTGAGCATCTAGCATATTCAGTGCTGCTAACTCATTGTTCTGATTAAACGTCAGCGTTAGCGCAGAAATTTGACCGCCCAATTCTTTGGGCGTTACTTGAAAACTGCTTAATTGTTTCGCAACGTCATCACCTTCAACACTAGAGGTATCTACTTTACGAATATTGAATTTATTCCACGTGGCGATATCGCTTGCCGTCAACAGTACAATGGGATTGTCTTCGACAGCCTTTGACTGCGATAGCACGGTGACTTGCTCGACAAATGAGTCAACATTCCACACCGATTCCCCATCAGCAATCAAGAGGGTTTCATCTGGAAATGTCGTTTCCCAACGTAACTTATTCGGACGCGTCATGGTGAGTACACCTTGAGCCTCGTGGACAATATTTTGATCTGCATCCACAACGGTTTGTGCAAAGTCCGCCCTAAATTGCTTCATATCGCTTAATAGCGACTGCAGTGCTACCTCGGCTGTATTCGCAATATTATTCTCGGCAGCAGCTACTTGGTTATTTGCTTCTGTCGCTATCGCGCCATCAACAGATGTCGACGTTTGATTAGCGTACGCTGCGCCATATAAAGCCGGTAAGGTGGCAAGAAGAAAAACTGATACTGCTTTTTTCATCGCTCTATTCCATGTTTATTCTTTGTGGGCTGGTGGCGCTAGTACTTCGCGATTACCGTTATGCCCCTGTGCACTTACGACCCCACTCATCTCCATTTGTTCCACTAGACGAGCCGCTCTATTGTAACCAATTCTGAATTTACGCTGCACGCTGCTCACACTCGCGCGTCTTGTCTCGGTCACAAACGCTACTGCTTCATCGTAAAAAGCATCAAATTCCTGATCTTCACCTTCAGGCTGCTCACCCGGCAACAGCACTTCTGCAGATGCTTCGCCATTTAAGATCTCGTCGATATATTCAGGTTCCCCACGCTTTTGCCAATCCGCAACAACAGCATGTACCTCATGGTCGTCAACAAAGGCACCGTGCACGCGAGTAGGGACAGGGCTACCAGGCGGTAGATAAAGCATGTCACCCATTCCAAGTAGCGTTTCAGCACCTTGCTGGTCAAGTATGGTGCGAGAATCAATTTTACTCGACACTTGGAAAGCAATTCTGGTCGGGATATTCGCCTTAATCAGGCCAGTAATTACGTCGACAGATGGTCTTTGCGTTGCAAGAATAAGGTGGATACCCGCCGCACGTGCCTTCTGAGCAATACGCGCAATAAGTTCTTCTACTTTCTTGCCTACAATCATCATCATGTCGGCAAATTCATCAACCACGACCACTATGGCGGGAAGCTTCTCTAAGTCTGGCGCCTCAGCATCCATACTTTCCTCGTTCTTCCAAAGAGGATCTTTAATTGGTGTCCCGTTGGCGATGGCTTCCGTCACTTTGGCGTTATAACCTTTTAGATTACGCACACCAAGAGCACTCATGAGGCGATAGCGACGTTCCATTTCACCTACACACCAGCGAAGGGCATTAGCCGCTTCTTTCATGTCGGTTACGACTTCCGCCAACAAGTGTGGAATGCCTTCATATACTGAAAGCTCAAGCATTTTCGGGTCAATCATAATCATGCGTACGTCTTCCGGCGTGCTCTTATAAAGCAAGCTCAGGATCATGACATTTACACCCACTGACTTACCAGAACCTGTGGTACCTGCTACTAATAAATGTGGCATTTTCGCCAGGTCAACCACCACAGGTTTACCTGAAATGTCCGCACCTAGTACCATGGTTAATGGGGACTTGTTCGATTGGAACGTGTCACAGCTTATGACTTCGCTTAATCGCACCATTTCGCGTTTTTTGTTGGGTAGTTCTAACCCAATAACAGATTTACCAGGTATAACCTCAACAACACGCACCGAAATTGCCGACATTGCACGCGCCAAATCTTTAGACAGCCCCGTAATTTTGCTTACCTTAACACCCGGTGCTAAGTCTAATTCGAATCGAGTTATAACAGGACCCGGGAATACACCAACAACGGTAGCTTCAATATTAAAGTCAGCCAGTTTTTCTTCTACAAGTCGCGAAATTCCCTCTATTTCTTCTTGAGTTAGTGGGTTTTCGTGTTTGTCTGCACGTTCAAGTAGATCAAACGAAGGCATAGGAGGTAAATCAGGGTCGATATCCCCTGCCCTCGCCTTAACAGGTTTTGCACCCAACGCTGCCGGAGTAAAACTTGCCGCGGTATTCGCCGCTACTGGTGCAGGAGATTCATCTTTATCAGCTACAGGCGCGTTCGTTTGGTTGATTTGTGTATCTGGCATTTCAGATACAGTGCTTGCTACCTCACTAGGCTGTGGCTTAGACCCAGTTTCATAAGGCATATCCTTATTAAACTCTTCAAGGTCGTCAAAGTTAATGTGCGGGCTTTGTTGTACTTTGGCTTCATCTGAAGAAAGCTCGATTGATACTTCCTCATTAGGCTTATTCATACCCACTTTGTCTTTTATGCTACCTGTGACCGCTTCGCGCATACTTGAAAATGAGAAGCCTGGCTTTTTCGTGGGCACGTCATCGACTTCTGCTTGCTCTGCAGTAGCGTCATCATTTGTCGCCGCCGAAGTCTTTGTCGGCTCAGCACTTGGTTCACTGTACGTGTAAAACGGTGATTCATCGTCTGCGTCATCGATAGAGAACGTCGGTTCACTTCGCAATGTACGGCGGTTTTCAGCGTTACTATTGGTTGTGTCTTGTTGTTCACTTTCAAGCGGCGGCTCTGCTCGCATTGAAGTGATATCAAGTTCAGCAGGAGGCACTTGACTATCTTCCTTACTAGATAGTGCTAATTTAGGCATATCTAACGCAAGGAGACTTTGTGGAACCGATACGGTCTTTTTGAAAAACCAGAGTGTTCCCTCGCCGACTTTATCTACAATAGTTAACCAACTAATACCAGTCAGCAAAGTGAAGCCTGTACAGAAAAAGCAAAGCAGCAATAAGATAGTACCAGCGGTGTTGAAATAAGGCACAAGCGCAGAACTAATGACATCGCCCACAAATCCGCCCGCTGAAAAATTGAAGACATCATTAAAGTTTATGCTTGCGATCCCAGTGGTGCCAAGTGCCATTAGCAAGCCACCCACAATGCGTAAACCAATAGTGAGATAGTCGAACTCGTCCAACTCTTTGATGTGTTGGAAAAGAAACCAGCCAAGAAACGCCGCGCCGAAAGGTAACAGGTATGCAAGGTACCCAAATGTAAAAAGAAGCAAGTCAGCAATCCACGCACCTAGGTGGCGCCAACCCAATTGTGAACGTCTAGTTGTAAACCAGCTTGGCTCCAACCTGGATCGCCTGGATGAAAAGATGCAAGTGCCAGCAATAAGAAAAAGGCGAAAACACAGGCTATTATCATACCTGCTTCCCACACTCGCTGGACTCCTGTTAATCGCGCCATAACCCTAAAAACCTTCAATTAACGCTTTGCTTTATACATGTCGACATGCACAAACAAAATAAACACAGTGACAAAAGGCTTAGCGAACCTTCTGTGTTCCCTACTTTTATTATTGTTCTACTGCTTTATTATTAAGCTTTGATGTGTCATATACCAACACCGTATTCCTTTGGTGTTATACAAACACTGTATTTTTGCACAGCCTACCACAAAACCTATTAATTCAGCCACGCTTTCGTTACTTCAAATTTATGCGCAGCGACGACGTGCTCTTAACTTCTTCCATTACAACGTAGGTTCGAGATTCGCTCACGCCGGGCAATCGCAAGAGTGTATCCCCCAATAATTTACGATAACTGCCCATATCAGCTACTCGCGCTTTCAGTAAGAAATCGAAGTCTCCAGAAACCAAGTGGCACTCTTGAATATCGTCATGCAAGCGTACAGCAGCAGAAAATTCTGCAAATATATCTACTGATGTTTTGGTTAATGTAATCTCAACAAAGACCAACATCGCTGCCCCAAGTTTTTCAGGATCAACCAAAGCGTGATACCCTTTTATATATCCTTGGCTTTCTAAACGCTTGACTCTCTCGAGGCATGGGCTGGGACTAAGGCCTACTTCTTTTGCAAGTTCCACGTTCGATATACGGCCATTTTTCTGCAATTGAACCAAGATATTTCTGTCTATTCGGTCAAGGTGCTTAGGCGTTTTCACCAGCATATTTTATATTCCAAAACTGCACATTAACCATATTATATTCTAACAATAGCCATTCTTCAGCAGATAGTTCGCTTTTTATTATCGTATACTCGCCGCATAAACACCCTTGTCAAAAGAGGGCTTGTGATTTTTTACCGTTCCACCCTACGCGTAATAGTCCACAGTCCCTACATGATACTTATTCAACACGAGCCATTAAGAAGCTCACACAATAATAGAGGATTACGCATGTTAGTTGGTGTACCAAAAGAGATTAAGAACCACGAGTACCGCGTTGGCCTAACGCCTGCAGCAGTAAAAGAGTTTGTTAGCCACGGTCACAATGTACTGGTAGAAACGAAAGCGGGCGACGCAATTGGTTTCACTGACGAGATGTATATCGAAGCAGGCGCTGCAATTGCATCTTCTGCTGAGCAGGTTTTTGCAGAAGCAGAAATGATTGTTAAGGTAAAAGAGCCACAGCCTAATGAATGCAAAATGTTGCGCAAAGGCCAAACGCTTTACACCTATTTGCACCTAGCACCAGACCCAACACAAACCAAATTGCTTGTTGAATCCGGCGCAACATGTATCGCTTACGAAACAGTTACTGATGACAGAGGTGGTCTTCCATTACTTGCGCCAATGAGCGAAGTAGCAGGACGTATGTCGGTACAGGCAGGCGCGCATTATCTAGAAAAAGCACACGGTGGTAGCGGCACCCTACTTGGCGGCGTCCCTGGTGTTGCTCCAGGTAAAGTACTTGTCATTGGTGGCGGTGTTGTTGGTATAAACGCGGCTAAAATGGCACTTGGTCTTGGTGCAGATGTCACTATCCTAGACCGTTCATTACCGCGTTTACGCCAGTTAGACGATATTTTTAACGGCCAAGTGAAAACAGTTTATTCAACAGTAGACGCTATTGAACATTACTCTTCAAAAGCGGACCTCGTGGTAGGTGCTGTACTTATTCCTGGTGCAGCAGCACCAAAATTGCTATCGCGTGAGCACATTGCAGCAATGAAGCCAGGTTCAGTACTTGTTGATGTTGCAATTGACCAAGGCGGATGTTTCGAAACGTCTAAAGCAACTACACACCAAGACCCAGTTTACATGGTTGATGACGTTGTGCACTACTGTGTTGCAAACATGCCAGGCGGCGTAGCACGTACATCAACAATGGCACTTAACAACGCAACATTACCGTTTGGCCTAGCGCTTGCCAACAAAGGCCCAGCGAAGGCCATGCTAGACGACAAACACTTACTTAACGGCCTAAATGTGCACGAAGGTAAAGTAACGTATAAAGCGGTTGTTGATGCGCTAGGTGAAGAATTAGGTCTAACTTACACGCCAGCTGAAGTTGCACTTAAAGGCGAATAATTACGTATAGATTGAACATCTACAGCGCCAAAAAAAGCTCGGAGCATGGTAACCATGTCCGAGCTTTTTAATTTCTTTGTTTAATAAAGTCTATCTTGAGCGTATTAAGCACTTATCGATGCATTCACATCTTTTAACACAGCGATAGGATCGTCAGCTTTGGTAATGGGACGTCCCATTACTAGGTAACTTACGCCGGCTTTCATCGCATCCGGTGGCGTCATCACACGTTTCTGGTCGCCCGCATCTGCGCCCAAAGGTCGTATTCCCGGTGTGACCAATAAAAAGTCTTCGCTGTGACTGTTTCGAAGAGCCTCTGCTTCTTTTGCCGAACACACGATACCATCTAATCCAGCTTTTGCGGTTAGGTTAGCTAAGCGTAGTACTTGTTCTTCTGGCGTAACATTTGAAATGACGTCTGATAATTGTGCCTCATCCATACTGGTAAGCACCGTTACCGCAATGAGTTTAGTAGAAGGATGGCGACTATTGGCTATCGCTTCTTTTGCTGCTTGCATCATTGGGATACCGCCAGAAGCATGCACATTAACCATCCACACACCTAATTCAGCGGCCGCTTTACATGCCTTGGCCACGGTGTTTGGAATATCGTGGAATTTAAGGTCAAGAAATACGTCAAAGCCCTTTGCAACAAGCGCTTTAACAAACTCTGGACCAAACAGTGTGAACATTTCTTTGCCCACTTTTAGTTTACATAAGCTTGGATCTAGCTTGTCTATAAAAGCGAATGCCTTATCTTTATTGTCATAATCTAAGGCAACAATTACGCGTGGGTCTTGCATGCTTACTTATTCTCCGTCTAGCCCTTTAATTGGCTTTACCACGCCCCACTTTTTACAACTGGGGCATAACCAGTACAACTTTCGACCAGAGAAGCCACAACTATGACAGCGATATTTAGGACGCTGCAACATTTGCTTCTCTACTAATTCTTTTAATAAACGCAAACTGTCAGCCGTTGTCTGATCAGACAGTTGGTCAATGTACAACCCCATCAGGGTCTTAAATCCGCGCATCGTTGGGCGCTTTCGCAATTGTTCTAGCAAGTACTCAGCGGCTTGGGCAGTGTCTCCTCGCTTCAGCAGCACGTCTACCATGGCCAAATAAGATGTCGCGCATTCCTGCCAATGCAATTCTAGGTTTTGTTGAAACGCTTCCCAATCGCCAGTTTCTTCAGCTATTTTCTCTAAACTGGGAACGGCCTCACTAAACCAGTTAATATCTCGCTCTGCCACTTGGGTAAGATAGGCATTGGCATCGGTATAGCGTTTCTGGTTTAGCGATATTTCACCTAGCATCAGCCAAGGTCTTACCGCATGCTCATCAGCATTCACAGCTTTTTGCAAAAGCGTAAGTGCAGCGCCTTGGCTTTCGTTTTTAAGCTCAACAGCGGCTTGTTCACAATAGAAATGGGCCAGACGTTCACAAACGTCATCGTTATCGCCATGACACTGCACCATGCGCTCTGCCAGTTCAATAGCCCGCTCCCACTCTTTGGTGGTTTGGTAAATGCTAAACAACTGTTGTTGCGCAACTAAATAGTGCTTTTCGCTGTTAAGTAGTTGCAAAAAAGCGTTTTCAGCACGCTCGAGAAAACCAGCTTGGGTGTAATCGTGCCCTAGCTCTCGCAAGGCATTTTCACGCTGGGCTGGCTGGAGTTCTTCTCGACTAACGAGGTTTTGGTGGACTTTAATTGCGCGGTCTATTTCACCTCGGTGACGAAAGAAGCTTCCCATAGCAATGTGTGTTTCCACCGTATCACTGTTTACGTTAATCATCTTTATCAGTGTGTCTACGGCTTTGTCGGGCTGGTCAGATAAAAGGAAATTAAGGCCCTTGTAGTAATGCTTCGAAAGAATACTAGACTGTTTTCTTTGGGCTTGGCGGACACTATTACGGCCCATAATCCAGCCATACCCTGCCGCAACAGGTAAAAGAAGAAACAGCAGCTCAAGCATTAGTGTTGTTGTTCCAATCGCTGAATTTTAGATTGCGCTGCCATTAACTGAACGCGCAATCGCAACCAACTTATTAGCATGACGAGTATGCCAATCACTACACCAATTGCCAGTGTAATTGCGATAAGCGTAGACATGCGAATATTTGCTTGAGCAATTAAGTAATTTACAGTGACGTGTGTTTCATTAAGTGCACCGACGACGAATGCGAAGGTAAGCAACACTAAAATGAAAAGAAAAGTCAGGATCCCTTTCAACACTAAACCCTTTTTATTGATTTATTTACAAGAATAGCAAATTGCTCAAAGAGATAATAGGAAAAAGCGCAGAGGAAAAGACATCTCATAAAGGGTTTTTAGCGTTTGCAATAGCACTAGATCAACCGTGAGATACAACTAGGTTTTACGCTGCGCCCTCGTCCTGCGCGTCTGATTTAGGAAGCTTAGCAATAAGGTTATTGACCACCAAATCATGGTGCAATGAAGACATATTAGTTATGACAATGCAGTGCGTGTAGCCTGCTTGCATGCTTTCAAGTTTGTCGTACATAGCTTTGTCTAACTTGGAAAGCTGTGCCAGGCGCTTCTTTGTCAGTGGCGTAGTGGCGCCGTGACAGCGCACGGCAGTAACATCTGTTGCACTTAATTGTATTTTACTTTCATCCAGCTGTGTCTTTATTTGTGTTCTAAGCTTTGAATAAAGAAAATCACGTTCCTTTATGAACACCAATCGATTGTCACTTTTTCTGACACAATGCACAACCAATGCTTTTTGAGCCGTTTCTTTAAACATTGCTTCAAGAATTTGAGACTTAGGCTTAGCCTGTCCCTTGTCTGCAAAAAAACCATGTAACGGAATGATATTTGCCGTGCGCGAGAACGGATATAAGTCATCAGACGCATCGCTTTGATACACCGTTTTAAGCCTATCAAGGGTAAAGCGATTCATGACACATAGCACGGAGAGTGACGGCATATGCCTAACTGCAAGTTCCCAAATAAATCGATGCGTAAGGCGTTGTATACGAGCAATATCGTTAAGCTTAAAGTAGGCAGAATTTTCTTCTACCATACTGCCTACGCTAGACCCCACCTTCTCCTTCCGCGTATCTTCAGCTAAACACAGTCTGACTACACCAGAGTCGGGCTCGTAATGTACTACTTTGTATTTCTCATTTTTCAGCTTTAAGTCAGGTACGGTAACGCGAATTTCTGGCTGAATTTGACTTTGAGGTGCAACGGTAAGTTTTAACCCGCTTGCACTTAAATCCGACACACGTGCATCGATAGAAGACAGCAGCCCTGTTTTAATCGTAGCAGCTTTGTCTAGCACATAACGTGTTTCACAACGTCGGTCTAAATCTTCTTCCATCACATAGTCAATTTTCCAATTCTTACCGCTTGCTTTTAGCGTCTTAGACAGTGGTTTAAAATCACACTTTGCTACCAGTGAAAGATTGTTTAGGTATGCAGTCACATCTTTACAGTAAAGAATATGAGAAATATGCGAGAGATACTCAAAGTCTTTACTTGTGATGTCGTGAATAGCAAACGCTTTTATTTTGTCTTGCTTTGTCACTTCATCAAGCCTGCAATGCGTACAAATAAAATCGCCTGTTTTTACCAGTAAATAAACCAGCGCGCCAAGTTGGCCAAGTTGCATTAACTGACGATGAGTTGCCGTTATTTGAACATTACCAGCTTTGGTTTTTATATTGCCATGAAAGATATAGGCTTCATTGTACTTTTTCAGCTCTTCAACCAATGCAGAGAAAATGGGCTTATCTTGAAGGCTAGCAAGTACCTTCTTTGTGTTGTTGTGTTCGACATTAGCTTTCGTAAACAAAGCGATAAGAGGCTTTAGCGAGGCCTTCTCCGGCGCTAACATCACAGGAAGCCAAGGGCTGTTCTCTAAAATGCGGTCACGCTCCAGCTCTTGCATCGCACGCTCAATTTCTAAGTCTCGCTGAAGAGGCTGCTTGTAAGCTGTAATACTTACGTAGCGCTTTATAGCTGTTACCAGTGCCGGGTCTAAATCTTCTGGAAACGCGAAGTAAGTTTCATATTTTCCAAGGTTCTTGTTGTACTTAACGGCCTCAAGCTCCAAGGTAACGTCTGTAGGCTCTCTCGTAAGCCCCGCAATTTCAGGCAAAGAAAAGGTTATTTTATCACCTAGGTTGTTGCATTGGGAGGTCGTTTCGTTTCTAAGGCCAAACCTTTGTAAGAAAACGAACTAATGGCGCAGTTACGCCCTTTCTCAAACTGCGCAGATGCCAAGGTGAAATTGGGCCTAATAGCAATATCATCGCCAAAGTCAATGTCGGTGAATGACTGGCTTTCCACATTAAACGCGTCGACGATTTTTTTAAATTGCTCTTTTTTGATTTGGGATTGATAAAAGTCGGAATTCATTACCGACTCAAAAACACCCACGGTATAGCGGTCTTGATAGAGTGACGTTTCGTTCTTTAAAATTTGCGCGCCAACTTTATCAAGACGCATCTGCACACCAAAGTGTTTAAACTTCATCACGGGGAATTTAGCAAATGCGGAATTATCAGCAGGCGCGTCGGTTAACGATGTAAGCCGGACCACTTCATCTTTTACAATTTTGCGAACGCTACTGGGTAGCCGTTTGGAGAATTTATTTACACCTTCTAACAGCCTATTTTGCTGCTCGTAGGGAATCAAAGCACGGATGAGCGGCTGATACTGCTTAATGATTGATTCTTCGTCATAAGCTGACATTACTTCAATTGATACCGTTCTATTATTATCTGGATAATATATAACCGTATTAATCTACCCGTCAATAGACAAAGTCAACTAAACAAAAGTATAAGTTATGAACAACACATTGAAATGCGTATAAATTACATTGTGATGGTGTGGAGTCGTTGTGGAGCATTCATAGGAAAACAATAAAAAAGCCGCTGTTTAGCGGCTTTTAAAATCTTTATGCGATTGACGCATCAACTCTTTCGCGAAGTTCTTTACCTGGCTTAAAGTGCGGCACATATTTACCGTCCAGTTTCACCGTCTCACCCGTTTTAGGGTTTCTACCTACGCGCGGAGCGCGGTAATGAAGTGAAAAACTACCGAAACCTCTAATCTCAATACGCTCACCCTTTTGAAGAGTTTGCGCCATTTGTTCTAGAAGTTCCTTAATAGCTAGCTCAAGTTCCTTCGCTGGGACATGACGCGCTTGATCCGCGAGCCGTTCAATTAATTCAGACTTGGTCATGCTTAACCTCGTTGTCAATATTATTGTTCAAACAGCTATCGCGAATGGGGTGTGCATGTGCACACCCACAAAAGCATTATTCGCCTTTAGCAGCTTTAAATGCTTCTGCCATCGCGTTAGCGAAACCAACATCTTCTTGTTGGTTAACTTTATCGATAGCTTCTTTTTCGTCAGCCTGATCTTTCGCTTTAACAGATAGGTTAACAGTGCGGTTCTTACGGTCAACGCCCATGAACTTCGCTTCAATGCTATCACCAACGCTTGCTACTTCAGTTGCGTCTTCAACACGCTCTACAGCAAGATCTGCAACGCGGATGTAGCCATCAACTTCTTCAGCTAGGTTTACAGTAACGCCTTTCGCATCAACTGCTGTTACTGTACCAGTAACGATAGCACCTTTCTTGTTATCTGTCAGATACTTGTTGAAAGGATCTTCTTCGATTTGCTTAACGCCAAGAGAGATACGCTCACGCTCTGGGTCGACTTGTAGTACAACTGCAGAGATTTCGTCGCCTTTCTTGTAGTCGCGAACCGCGTCTTCACCAGACTTGTTCCAGCTGATGTCAGAAAGGTGAACTAGACCGTCGATGCCGCCGTCAAGGCCGATGAAGATACCGAAGTCAGTGATTGACTTGATCTTACCAGACACTTTGTCACCTTTTTCGTGTGACTCAGCAAAAGTTTCCCAAGGGTTAGCAATGCACTGCTTAAGACCTAGAGAAATACGACGACGCTCTTCGTCGATTTCAAGAACCATTACATCTACAGTGTCACCTAGGTTAACAACTTTAGATGGGTGGATGTTCTTGTTAGTCCAATCCATTTCAGAAACGTGTACAAGACCTTCAACGCCGTCTTCGATTTCAACGAAGCAGCCGTAGTCAGTAAGGTTAGTAACCTGACCGTTGATCTTAGTACCTTCTGGGTAACGAGAAGCAATTTCTTGCCATGGATCGTTGCCCATTTGCTTCATACCAAGAGAAACACGCTGCTTCTCTTTGTCGAACTTAAGTACTTTAACGTTGATTTCGTCACCAACATTCACGATTTCACTTGGGTGCTTAACGCGCTTCCAAGCCATATCTGTGATGTGTAGTAGACCGTCTACGCCACCAAGGTCAACGAACGCACCGTAGTCGGTAAGGTTCTTAACGATACCTTTGATTTCGTGACCTTCTTCAAGGTTAGCAAGAAGTGATTCACGCTCTTGGCTGCTTTCAGCTTCGATAACTGCACGACGAGAAACAACAACGTTGTTACGCTTAGCGTCAAGCTTGATAACTTTAAACTCAAGCTCTTTGCCTTCAAGGTGAGTCGTGTCACGCACTGGACGTACGTCAACAAGTGAACCAGGAAGGAACGCGCGTACACTGTTAACTTCAACAGTGAAACCGCCTTTAACTTTACCGTTGATAACGCCCTTGATAGTAACTTTATCTTCGTAAGCTTTTTCCAGCTCAACCCACGCTTCGTGACGCTTCGCTTTTTCGCGAGAAAGGATAGTTTCACCGAAACCATCTTCAACTGCATCTAGTGCTACGTCTACTTCGTCACCGATAGCGATTTCTAGTTCGCCTTCAGCGTTTTTAAATTGGTCTGCTGGGATAGCACTTTCTGATTTCAAGCCTGCGTCAACAAGAACGATGTCTTTGTCGATAGAAACAACAGTACCTTTTACAATTGAACCAGGACGTGTTTCTAGTTCTTGTAAGCTTTCTTCAAAAAGTTGTGCAAAATTTTCAGTCATAAGTCTCAAATAAACTTTTAAGTTGATATCCACGCTTCTAATCCGGATAACGTGGGGTTATTAAAATTAGTCGCCACTTCCTGTAGCAACACTGCTTTGGATGCGATCAGCTCTCGTCGTTAAAGGCGTGAGGAAATAATATCCATCGCTTTTTCAAAGACTTGGTCAATATCCAAATCTGTTGAATCAATAATTACAGCATCTTGTGCCGGTACCAAAGGTGCAACCGCGCGCTGTGTATCGCGCTCGTCTCTTGCCTTGATATCGGTTAAAAGGCGCGCAATATTAACATCCATGCCCTTAGCTTTCAACTGGCTATAGCGACGCTCAGCGCGGGCTTCAGCGCTCGCGGTCAGAAAAATCTTAACCAGCGCATCTGGGAAAACCACCGTCCCCATGTCGCGACCATCTGCCACCAAGCCAGGGTCTTGTTGGAATGCACGCTGCCTACGAAGCAGTGCTTCACGCACTCGTGGTAACGCAGCTACTTTTGAAGCCACTGCGCCTACATCTTCAGTGCGAATATCGTCAGTGACGTCTTCGCCTTCTAAAATGATGCGCGTTGCTTCTTCATTCGTCTCAAAACTTACATCGAGACCTATTGCAAGAGGAACAACACATTCTTCATCATCACACGGAAGGTCGTGGTGTAGTGCAGCAACTGCGAGGACGCGATAAATTGCACCGCTATCCAAAAAGTGCCACCCTAATTTCTTTGCCAATAAGCTACTTAACGTACCTTTACCAGCACCACTAGGACCGTCAACCGTGACTACGGGTGTGGAATGCATACCTGCTCCATCATCTAATTACAAAAATCGCGCGCAATTATACGCTTTACTTCAAGATAAGCAATGCCACCTGAATAAGGTGGCATTGTACATTTGACTAATTTTGATACAGAGCAACACTGAAATACGCCTATTTTAGTGCTATTCGTGTGCCCTAGTAGCGACGTTACGCACTGTAAAGCGTCTTAAATCGTGTGAAGTAGTCAGGGAATGTCTTGCGCGTGCAGCCTGGGTCGTTAATAGTCACAAGCGTATCACTTAGTGCCACTAACGAGAAACACATAGCAATGCGATGGTCATTGTACGTATCGATTTCTGCATGCTTAAGTTGGTCAGTTGGCCATACTGTTATGTAGTCGTGCCCTTCTTCAACCTTGGCACCTAATTTTTGAAGTTCTGTCGCCATGGCATTTAGTCGGTCTGTTTCTTTCACACGCCAGTTGTAGATGTTTGTAATGGTCGTTGGACCTTCTGCAAACAAGGCGGTAGTAGCAATAGTCATAGCTGCATCTGGGATATGGTTCATGTCCATATTAACGCCTTTAAGCGGTGCACCTGTCACTTCAACGTATTCGTCGTGCCATTCCACTTTTGCGCCCATAGCTTCAAGCACATCAGCGAAACGAATGTCACCCTGTATGCTATTTTGGCCAATTCCGGTTACGCGTACCGTACCACCTTTAATTGCGCCAGCTGCAAGGAAGTACGATGCTGATGATGCATCACCTTCAACCATAAATTTACCAGGCGCGACATACTTTGCATCGCCAGATATGGTGAATGTCTGGTAGTTATCGTTATCTACCGACACTCCAAATTTGGCCATCGTGTCTAGTGTGATATCAATGTAGGGCTTTGAGACTAGTTCACCTTTGATACGAATAACCACATCACCAGTGAAAAGTGGCGCAGCCATTAACAATGCCGTTAAGAACTGGCTTGAAACACTACCGTCAACTGACATTTCGCCGCCGCTTAGCGTTTTACCTTTAATTTGAAGTGGTGGAAAACCATCGTTTTTCAAATAAGTAATATCGGCGTTGGCCTCGCGCAGTGCGTCAACCAAGTCACCAATCGGGCGTTCTTCCATGCGAGGCTCACCAGTAAGCACGGTATCAACATTACTTACCGCAAGTGCCGCACATAATGGGCGCATTGCTGTGCCCGCATTGCCTAAAAATAGCTCAAGGGGTTCCGAAACGTCAAAAGCCCCATTGTTGCCTTGTACAACACAACGTGTTTTGTCTTCATTCAGCTCATAGCTGACACCAAGCTTAGTCAGGGCATTCAGCATATGTGAAATGTCATCACTGTCTAACAGGTTTGTTAGTTCTGTCTGGCCTTCTGCCAGTGCCGCAAGTAACAATGCACGATTAGACAAGCTTTTTGAGCCAGGTACATTGACCTCTCCCGATACTTTTGCAATCGGGTCTAATGTTAACTGCTCCATTTTATCCATTCACTCTTTCAAATTCGCGCATAAATTCAACTAGCGCCACAATGCCTTCAACTGGCATTGCGTTATAAATACTGGCACGCATGCCCCCTACCGAACGATGCCCTTTTAGCGCAAGTAACCCAGCGTCTTGAGATTGGGCTAAAAATAGCTTGTCGAGTTCAGGGTCAGCTAAATGGAAAGGTACGTTCATTTTCGAACGATTGTCAGGGTGAACTTTGCTCGAATAGAAATCAGAGCTATCAATTGCTGAATAAAGCAACGCTGCTTTTTCTGCATTGCGTTTAGCCATTGCATCGACGCCGCCCATGTCTTTTAACCATTCAAAGACAAGGCCTGCCAAATACCAAGAAAACGTTGGTGGTGTGTTATACATTGAGTCAGATTTTGCTGCCAATGCATAATCAAAAATAGACGGGGTTTCTTTGCGCGCTTTACCAACTAAATCGTCGCGAACAATAACTACGGATAAACCACTAGGCCCAATGTTCTTTTGTGCACCTGCATAAATAACACCGTGTTTCGCCACATCAATAGGTTGCGATAGTATGGTAGATGACATATCAGACACTAACGGTACATCACCCGCTTCAGGTAGCCAATCAAAGGCAATGCCATCAACGGTTTCGTTAGGGCAAAAGTGATAATAAGCTGCTGATTGGTCAATTTCGCTTAGTGAAGGATTAGCAATATAGTGCAACCCATCCTTGTTGGAAACGTTGCCCACAACTACAGCGTTATTGTACTTATTGGCTTCGTCTACTGCACCTTTCGACCAAGACCCACTCACTAAATGTAGGCTTTTGTCGTTTGTACTTGAAAGATTTAACGGTACGGCGGCAAATTGACCGCGACCGCCACCATGGGTAAACAACACATGATAATTTGATGGCACTGACAATAGATCGCGAAGATCTGTCTCCGCCTTTGCCGCTATTTCAATGAAGTCTTTGCCACGGTGACTTACTTCCATTACAGAGCAGCCTAGATCGCGCCAGTTTGTGAATTCAGCTTGGGCTTTTTGCATTACTTCTTTTGGAAGCATTGCTGGGCCCGCACAAAAGTTAAAAACCTCTTTCATTGCGTTTTTCAACACCTGTAAAAATAACAAGCGGCTTAAGCCGCTTGTTTGAAAGAACACTGATAATGCGCAAACGTTAATGTCGCGCGCTATCCCTACTCTTCTGTCGTTGAGCTATCGCCGTCTTGTGCGGCGTTTTCTTGCTCTTGAACAGCAGTTGCTGCTTGTTCAGATGCATCTTCAGAAATTATCGGGTTACCGTCTTCATCAAACTCTTGTAACTCCTCAACCTCTTCAATGCGCTGTAGACCAACCACATGTTCACCTTCTACGGTACGTATTAGACGAACACCTTGTGTATTACGGCCTACAACCGATACTTCGCTTACGCGGGTACGCACTAATGTACCCTGGTCACTGATAAGCATAATTTCATTGCTTTCGTCCACTTGCACAGCGCCAACAACTTTACCATTACGCTCAGAGACCTTAATCGATACCACACCTTGTGTCGCACGGCTCTTCGCTGGGTAATCGTCTAGCGGCGTACGCTTACCGAAACCATTTTCAGTGGCCGTTAAGATTGGGCCATCGCCTTTAGGAACAATCAGTGAAACCACTTTCTGACCGTCTTGAAGCTTGATACCACGGACACCCGTTGCTGTTCTGCCCATTGGACGAAGCGCTTGAAGTTCTTCACCTGTTTCAGGATCGCGCTTCACTTCGCCAGTTTCGCTATCGCGTAGTTTTTCGTTGAAGCGAACCACTTTACCCGCGTCAGAGAACAACATAATGTCGTCGTCACCGTGGGTGATGTCTACACCAATTAGCTCATCACCTTCATTAAGGTTGACTGCAATGATACCGCTTGAACGTGGGCGAGAATACAAGCTTAGATCTGTCTTCTTCACTGTACCGTTTGCCGTAGCCATCAGTACAAACTTGCCTTCTTCGAATTCTTTGATTGGAAGAATTGCAGTAATACGCTCATTCTCTTCCAAAGGAAGAATATTTACAATTGGACGTCCACGCGCATTTCGGCTAGCAAACGGCAATTGATATACTTTCAACCAATACAAGCGACCTCGGGTAGAGAAACACAAAATATGGTCGTGAGTATTTGCAACGAGAAGTTTTTCAATGAAATCTTCGTCTTTCATCTTCGTCGCCGACTTACCTCGGCCACCGCGACGCTGCGCTTCGTAATCAGTAAGTTTCTGATACTTAACATAGCCCTCACGAGAAAGCGTGACCACTACATCTTCTTGCTCGATAAGATCTTCAATGTCGATATCGTGGCTTGCTGCAGTAATTTCTGTACGGCGTTCGTCGCCAAATTCATCACGTACTTTTTCAAGTTCTTCTTGAATTACTTCCATCAAACGCTCAGGGCTGTTTAGGATATGAAGTAGTTCAGCGATGATTTCTAGAAGCTGCTTATATTCTTCTAAAATCTTTTCATGTTCTAGACCCGTCAGTTTGTGTAGACGTAGATCAAGAATAGCTTGTGCTTGTTGCTCAGTAAGATAGTACTTGCCGTCGCGAATACCAAATTCAGGCATTAGCCAATCAGGACGCGCTGCATCATCGCCAGCACGCTCTAGCATTTGCGCTACGTCACCTAAATCCCAACCTTGTGCAACAAGCGACTTCTTAGCGTCTGCTGGGCTTTGCGATGCTTTAATCAACTCGATAATCGGATCGATGTTCGCAAGAGCAATCGCAAGACCTTCTAGGATGTGTGCTCGGTCGCGCGCTTTGCGCAATTCAAATACAGTACGGCGAGTAACCACTTCACGACGGTGAAGAATAAAGCACTCTAACGTTTCTTTTAGGTTAAATACCTTTGGCTGACCATTATCAAGTGCAACCATATTGATACCGAATACCGTTTGTAACTGTGTATTGGCATACAAATGGTTAAGCAGTACTTCTGCAGATTCGTTGCGTTTGACTTCAATAACGATGCGCATACCGTCTTTATCAGACTCATCACGCAGTGCCGAAATACCCTCGATACGCTTCTCTTTAACAAGTTCAGCAATCTTTTCGATAAGTCGCGCTTTGTTTACCTGATAAGGAATTTCATTAACGACGATAGTTTCTTTGCCGTTTGAATCAGTTTCAATTTCTGCTTTAGCACGAAGATAAATCTTACCGCGCCCCGTTCGATACGCGTCTTCAATACCTTTGCGACCGCTGATCATTGCCGCCGTTGGGAAATCTGGACCAGGGATATGCGTCATCAAGTCATCAATAGTAATAGATGGGTCTTGAATAAGCGCAACACAGCCATTGATCACTTCAGTCAGGTTGTGTGGCGGAATATTGGTCGCCATACCTACCGCAATACCTGAAGAACCATTAACTAAAAGGTTTGGTACTTTGGTTGGTAATACTTCTGGGATGTGTTCTGTACCATCATAGTTTGGCACAAAATCAACGGTCTCTTTATCAAGGTCAGCAAGTAGCTCGTGAGCTATTTTTGCCATGCGTACTTCGGTGTAACGCATTGCCGCAGCTGAGTCACCATCTACAGAACCAAAGTTACCTTGGCCGTCTACAAGCATGTAGCGCAATGAGAAAGGCTGAGCCATACGAACAATTGTGTCGTATACCGCAGAGTCACCGTGAGGGTGGTATTTACCGATAACGTCACCTACCACACGGGCAGATTTTTTATACGGTTTGTTAAAGTCGTTTTTCAGTTCGTTCATTGCGAACAGCACACGACGGTGCACTGGCTTCAAGCCATCTCTTACATCAGGCAATGCTCGCCCGACAATAACGCTCATCGCGTAATCAAGGTAGGAGTTTTTTAACTCTTCCTCGATATTAACGGGGAGGATTTCTTTAGCGTTATCAGACATAAACTGCTTAATCCCTTTATCTTGGTTTGTTCTGCGTTATCCATTGCAGCCACTTTACATGAACTGTGAAAGCGGCTCTTAGGCGCGCACTGTTATTATTATGTGGGTCATAATGTTGCTTCGAGTGTACCACTTGATGACAGAATTATGTAGCGCTTAATTACGCTTATTAATCAACAAAAAGGTAAGCGATTATTTTTCATCCAGACAGCTGAGTAAAATACATAAAATCAGCCAAAAACAGTAAAACATAGCCTTAATTTGCGATATGTTAAAAAGAGATAAGTTAAGGACTGTTTTACCCATGACGAACGTTGATCAACAAGAAATCAGCAAATTCTCTGAACTCGCTTCTCGCTGGTGGGACCCAGAAGGTGAATTTAAACCGCTTCATCTTATTAACCCGCTGCGTCTCGACTTCATTAATCAGCATTGCGAAGGGCTCTTTGAGAAAAAGGTTATTGATATTGGCTGCGGTGGCGGCATTTTAGCCGAGTCGATGGCCCGCGCTGGAGCGACGGTAACCGGCTTGGACATGGCTGAAGCGTCACTAGAAGTAGCAAAGTTGCACGGCTTAGAGTCGGGGATGAAAGTAGATTACGTGTGCTCAACGGCAGAAGCGTACGCAAACGAACATGCGGGACAATTCGATGTTGTTACCTGTATGGAAATGTTAGAACATGTTCCCGATCCTGCCTCAGTTGTTATGGCGTGTGCAAAACTAGTCAAGCCAGGTGGACACGTTTTCTTTTCGACGCTAAATAGAAACCTCAAGAGCTATCTAATGGGAATCGTTGGTGCAGAGTATGTTTTAAAACTCGTACCGAAAGGCACCCACGATCACAGCAAGTTTATAAAACCATCTGAACTTATGACAATGACAGATCGCGCCGGACTTTTACCTCGCGACATGACAGGACTTCATATGGATCCGATCTCGCAGGGTTTCTACCTTTCTCCTACCAATGTCGATGTGAACTATCTGCTGTATACCGTTGCACAAGACTAACAATCCACCAGCCTTTTTATTGGGAGTTCGTATAACACGATACTCCCAATAAAGATGTACACTATATACAGTGTGTTTAAAATAAATTAACACTAGATATTGGGTCGCGGTGATATTTTAAACACCATATATCGTGTTTTTATAAAAATAAGATTCTAAGAATAAATTAATTTTTTCGAAGAAGATTTTGTGAAAAACGCTTGCAATCCCGATCTTTTAAGCTTGTAGAACGCTAAAAAGTTAGTTGTTACTAACGTAAATTTCATGCCAATTTGAGTGCGTGAAATACCACCAGATATTGGGTTGCATTCAGGGCAAAACCTCACTATCTTGTGTTTAATTCAGCACGGGATCGAACAAAGCAATAACAGTAAAATGATCTCGGCAGATCGCGTAGTGATACGCCATTCAACTTCGCTGAAAATAAAAGCAACACCAAAATATATAAGCAGTCTCTACTCACTTATCTTCACAGGTAGCAGTTTAGGCCGCTTTCGCGTGTGCAATAACGTGGCCTACTTACTTGAAGGCTAACGAAACCACTCGCTAATAAAACGAATTAAAATTTAAAATGAAAATGGGCAATATAGCCCACGCTTCAAGCGCTAACAGACATACGGTCAGTAACATGAACAACAATTTATTTGTCACCAAACGTAACGGTGAAAAAGAGTCCATCGACTTGGAGAAAATTCACAAAGTCGTTACTTGGGCTTCGAAGGGACTAAATAACGTTTCTGTTTCACAAGTTGAGATAAAAGCACAAATTCAGTTTTTTGACGGGATTAACACCAGTGAGATCCACGAGACACTGATCAAGTCTGCTGCTGATCTTATTTCTACCGACGCCCCCGATTACCAATACATGGCTGCGCGTTTAGCAATTTTCCATTTGCGCAAGAAAGCATACGGTCAATTTGAGCCACCAGCGTTGGTCGACCACGTTACAAAAATGGTCGAAGCCGGAAAATATGACAAGCACCTTCTAAAAGATTACACCGCTGAAGAATTTGCCGAGATGGATACGTATATCGACCATTGGCGTGATATGAACTTCAGTTATGCAGCGGTCAAGCAGCTTGAAGGAAAATACCTCGTTCAAAACCGCGTTACTGGCGAGATTTACGAAAGCGCTCAATTCCTTTATATTCTTGTTGCCGCATGTTTATTCGCGAACTACGAAAAAGACGTGCGCATGGACTACATTCGCCGCTTCTATGATGCAGCATCAACGTTCAAACTGTCGCTACCAACGCCTATCATGGCGGGTGTGCGCACCCCTACCCGTCAGTTCAGTTCGTGTGTACTGATTGAAACGGGTGACAGCCTAGATTCGATTAATGCGACAGCAAGTGCCATTGTAAAATACGTTAGCCAGCGCGCAGGTATCGGTGTTAATGCAGGTCGCATTCGTGCACTAGGAAGCCCTATCCGCGGTGGTGAAGCTTTCCATACTGGCTGTATTCCCTTTTACAAATATTTCCAAACAGCGGTAAAAAGCTGTTCACAAGGTGGTGTACGTGGTGGCGCAGCCACTTTGTTCTACCCAATTTGGCATATGGAAGTCGAATCGCTGCTGGTTCTGAAGAATAACCGTGGTGTTGAAGAAAACCGAGTCCGTCACCTCGATTACGGCGTTCAGTTTAACAAACTGATGTATCAGCGCATGATGAAAGACGGCTATATTTCATTGTTTAGCCCATCAGACGTACCTGGCCTTTACGATGCATTCTTCGCCGACCAAGATAAGTTCGAAGAGCTTTACGTTAAATACGAAAACGATGACAGCATTCGCAAAAAGCAAATTAAAGCAATGGAACTGTTTAGCTTGTTTATGCAAGAGCGTGCAAGCACAGGTCGTATTTATCTTCAAAACGTAGACCACTGTAATACACACAGCCCATTCAACCCAGAAGTTGCCCCTGTTCGTCAAAGCAACCTTTGTCTTGAAATTGCGCTGCCTACTAAGCCGCTTCAGCACGTTAATGATGAAAATGGCGAAATTGCGCTGTGTACACTTTCTGCATTTAACTTAGGGGCTATTGAGTCGTTAGACGAGTTTGAAGAACTAGCAGATCTTGCAGTACGTGCGCTTGATAACCTATTAGACTACCAAGACTACCCTGTTCCAGCTGCGTATAACGCAACAATGGGCAGACGTACTCTGGGTGTAGGCGTCATCAACTTCGCTTACTACCTAGCCAAAAACGGTGTTAAATATTCTGACCACAGCGCGAACGGTCTAGTTCACCGCACATTTGAAGCAATGCAGTATTACCTACTCAAAGCGTCAAACAACCTTGCAAAAGAGAAAGGTGCGTGTCCTAAGTTTAACGAAACAACATACTCGCAAGGCATTATGCCAATCGACAGCTACAAGAAAGATCTTGATAGCGTTTGTAATGAACCACTTCATTACGATTGGGATGCGCTTCGTGAAGACGTTAAAACACATGGCTTACGCAACTCTACGTTGTCTGCGCTTATGCCGTCTGAAACTTCGTCTCAAATTTCTAATGCAACAAACGGTATTGAGCCACCGCGTGGCTTTATCAGCATTAAATCAAGTAAAGACGGCGTACTTAAGCAAGTAGTACCTGAGTATGAGACACTTAAAGACCAGTACGAACTGCTTTGGGACATTCCATCGAACGATGGTTACCTGCAGCTTGTTGGTATTATGCAGAAGTTTATCGACCAAACTATCTCTGCTAATACAAACTACGACCCAAGCCGTTACGAAGGTAATAAGGTGCCAATGAAGCTTCTTCTTAAAGACCTTCTTACAACGTACAAGTTAGGCGTTAAAACGCTTTACTACCACAACACTCGCGACGGCGCGTCTGACACATCGGCACTTGATGCTAAAGCCAATGTACCTATGCCACGTCAAGAAGAAGTGGTAGTAGAGGAAGACGATGATTGTGCAGGCGGTGCGTGTAAAATATAAATAACAACGCACCCTCTGTAAGATGGCAAGTTCAGCATGTATGCAGGCTTGCCATCTAAAGTTTCGCAGCAAGAACACAAATAATAACACGCGTTAATCATTAAGTTTTTAGTTAGGCCATCATGAAATACACTACGTTTAATCAGCAAAGTACAAATCCATTGGTCGAGCCAATGTTTTTCGGTAATCCCGTAAACGTTGCGCGCTACGATCAGCAAAAGCATGCCATTTTCGAGAAACTTATTGAGAAACAAATAAGCTTCTTTTGGCGTCCAGAAGAGGTAGATGTCTCGCGCGATCGCGTTGACTTTCAAAAGTTAACCGACCCTGAGAAACATATTTTTATCTCGAACCTTAAATACCAAACACTGCTTGATTCAGTGCAAGGTCGCAGTCCGAATATCGCGTTTTTACCTATCATCTCTCTACCAGAGTTAGAGACTTGGGTAGAAACATGGTCGTTCTTCGAGACAATCCACTCTCGTTCTTACACACATATTCTGCGTAACCTGTTCTCTGATCCTAGCGAGATTTTTGAAGATATCGTGGTTAACGACGAAATAAAACGCCGCGCGGCTGATATTTCTAAATACTACGACGACCTTATTTTTGCTACGCAGCTTTGGCAAACACAAGGCGAAGGTGTTCACACTGTAAACGGCAGCACCTACACCGTTAATATGTACGAATTAAAGAAAAAGCTTTTTTTGTGCATGAACTCAGTTAACGCACTAGAAGCCATTCGTTTCTATGTTTCGTTTGCCTGTACCTTTGCATTTGCAGAACGCAAGCTTATGGAAGGCAACTCAAAGATCATTCGTTTGATTGCACGAGACGAGAACCTTCACCTTTCTTCTACCCAGCACATTCTTAATTTATGGGCGAAAGGTAAAGACGATCCAGATATGGCACAAATCGCCGAAGAGTGTAAAGACGAAGCGCGCGCAATCTTTATGAATGCGGTAGAGCAAGAAAAGCAGTGGGCTGATTATTTGTTCCAGAATGGCTCTATGATAGGTCTTAACAAAGACATACTTTGCCAATACGTTGAGTACATCGCTAACCAGCGTATGACAGCTATCGGTCTTGATGCGCCGTTTGATATTAGCAGCAACCCTCTGCCTTGGATGAACAACTACCTGAATTCGGATAACGTGCAGGTAGCACCTCAAGAGTCTGAAATAAGTTCTTACTTGGTGGGTCAAATTGACTCTGCGGTAAGCGAAGACGACTTTGCTGACTTTGAGCTGTAAAACAACAGCTAAATGAGCAAAGACAATTCTGGGCTTCGCATCGACGTTGTCGATGTGGGGCCTATTGACGCCCCTGTCGATAAAACAATTTTAAGCGCTTTAGAAGCAAGTGATGTTCATATTCACTACCATTGCCGTGAGGGCTTTTGTGGTGCTTGTAGAACAAAGCTTTTAGAGGGAGAAGTAGAATATACAACAGACCCACTCGCGTTTATTGATGACGACGAAATACTTCCCTGCTGTTGCATAGCCAAATCTCCCCTTAAAATAAAAGTGCCTTTGTAAGCAACTACACCTCTTTTTCTATGGCATACAAATCTTCGTCTATCGATTCGAGACGCGCTTCAAACACCGCTCTGGCATCGCGCAAACCACTGTTGTAAAACACGCCGCCCATTTCTTTTGCTATAAATTCAAGAAGAAATTCACCATCAAATTGGCCAAGCTCAACCCCCAGTTCATTGTCAAAATACCGCTGTAATTTATCAATTAACGCAGACTTTTCTTCGCTACTAAATGTAATGTCGCTCATATTCTTTCCTTAAAAATTAAACATTTTCTGTTGACTACTTGGGTTCAACTGCGTTTTTGTATTAGTGTATTCATGCTAACCATTGTCGAAAAACAGCCCTTCACATAATTCCCTTAGCGTATCAACAAACCACGTCATGGACGCAGATTGTCCTAGCTTTTTATTAAAAATCGCGTGAGTTTTTGTGTAATCCACATTAGATTCAAAAGGAAGCTCAACGATGACCAAGTCGTATTTGCTCTGATATTTCTTTGCGATATGTCTCGGTAAAGTAACGAGTAAATCAGATGTAGAAACAATGTCTGGTGCTGACGAAAACTGGTTAACAATTAATGCCACGTGCCTTTTAAGTCCCAGTGACATTAGCATTTCGTCCACAAAGCCACGAACATCCCCTTTCGGACTGATTAACAAGTGACGACTTTCCACGTAACGTTGTAGCGTTAA
This sequence comes from Alteromonas gracilis, assembly GCF_036870955.2. Lineage (GTDB taxonomy): Bacteria > Pseudomonadota > Gammaproteobacteria > Enterobacterales > Alteromonadaceae > Alteromonas > Alteromonas gracilis_A. The sequence goes on along the minus strand of NZ_CP145482.2, from coordinate 2,051,868 downwards.
CTCATCATAATGTGAAAGTGGATGGCCTCCCCTCATTACACATACATAATCGTCTTCAATTAAGGTGACTTTTTCAATTCGCTCAGGCAAATCACCAAATGCACTAATTGCTATATCAATTTGCTGATCGTCAAGCAGTTCAATGGCTCTTCCTTCCATAAGCCTCGTTGTTATAGACATATTGGGCGCATGTAAGCTGAGATAATGGGCAAGCTTAGGCATAACAAGTGAAACAAAATAATCGTGCGTTGCTAAACGAATCGTCACCTCAGATGTACTTGGATCGAATGTCGCAGGCGCTAGTGCTTGCGAGAGTTCTGCTAACGCTTTGCTCACCGCAGGAGCGATGTCCAACGCTCTAGACGTTGGCTTCATACCATTTGGGCTTTTCACGAACAATTCGTCATTCAATGCATGTCTTAACCTGCTCAGTGCATGACTTGTTGCAGGTTGAGAAAGGTACAGTGCGTCTGCTGCTTTCGAGACGTTTCTGTAACGCATCACTGCATCAAAGACACGTAGCAAATTTAGGTCAAATGCATTTAAATTTATATTGTGCATAACACTTATACTGCCAATTCATTTCAAACATTAACCGGGTGTTACTAGGATATCAATATCGCTTAGGTATTTAACATTAATTGGAGATTTGAAATGACAACACTAGACGACAAAGTAGCAGTAATTACGGGTGGTAATAGTGGTATTGGGCTAACCGCAGCAAACACTTTTTATTGAGCAAGGTGCACGTGTGGTCTTGTTCGGAAGAAATCAAACTACGTTAAATGAAGCAGTGTCAAAACTTGGCCCTCGCGCTGTTGGCATTCAAGGTGACGTCATGAATTTAGGCGACCTTGAAACCCTTTAGAATGAAACCGCGATGCGTTTCGGGCAAATAGACATTCTTTTTGCAAATGCTGGTCTTGGTGTATTTTCACCTATTGAAAATATTGACGAAGCTAGCTACGAAAGCCGCACTGCGTTCGCTTAGCCGTACACTTGCGTCCGAACTAGCGCCAAAAGGAATTCGCGTAAACACGTTAAGTCCAGGTATCGTAAGAACAAACTTTGCAGAAAACACTAACATCGCGTCTGATGATTTTGAGGGCTTTGTGGGTATGGTAGCTTCACAAGCGCCGTTACAAAGACCAGGCACCATGCAAGAAATTGCGAATACAGCGCGTTTCTTAGCAAGTGATGAGTCTTCTTATATGACGGCCGCAGATCTCGTTGTCGATGGTGGTTGGATGAACGTATAGATAGCGTTCCCCTTTTCTGGTCTTCATTATTAGTTTACAAAACCATGTCGTTTGAATGCCAGAAACGCTTACTAGGCATACTATTTTGAGCCCTTACATTTAAAAAGCAGATGGCGGTCGCCCGTAGTAATTGACAAATGCGCGACGAAAATTTGTAGGCTCGGTATAGCCTAATTGATACGCGGTTTGTTTTACACTTAGCCGCTTTACAAACAACAAATCCAAAGCTTTACGCATCAGCGTTTTTTCTCTCTCTTTTCGAAAGCTTGTGTTCTCTTTATCCAATTGCCTATGCAGGGTTCTCTTGCTTATGCAAAGCGCGTCGGCAGCCTTCTCAAGAGAAGGTATAGTTGCATTATGCTGCCGTAAAAAGTGCCTGAGTTTTTCAGTAATATTGTCTACTACCAGCGCTTCGTACTCCATTTCACAAAGCTTTACGGCATAATCAAAACTTACTTTGTCACTATTAACGAGTGGTTGATGGACCTTTGATTTGTCCAATACAATCGCACAATACGGTTGGTCATAAAACCTTTCAATGTGTGCACTATTATCTAAGTGAAGATGTTGATCATAGCTCTTACAACCACGTTTTTCCGTTGAATAATCAAAAATTACACGGGATATAACTGGGCTGTTGCCCTCGCTAATAAGGCTAGTATGTAAATTGAGCAATGCGGAGGTAAGTGCGTCTATAAAAAATTGATGTACATGTTCTCGCCAATATAGGTCGTGCACGGTTACGACTATGTCGTTCGGTTTCTCTATAATGTGTAGTTCCAGTCCGGGCACTCGCATTGCAATAAAGCGTTCAAACAGCGAAATAATATCGATTACAGTTGGGCTATTCATTATGGCAAGCCCAAAGGGGCCGTGATGGATTAACTGTAACGCTTCTCCTAGAAGTACACCTGGTCTTTTTATGCCATAGCCTTCAACAAGTGTATTTACCAGAATGATAAAGTGTTCAGCAGCCATCTTCGCACCGGCTTGCTTGAACTGTTCATAGCAAAGTCCCTGCTTATCTAAACAAGATGCCAATGCCACGCCCTTACGCGCAAGCACCTTTTCAAGTTGCATAATATAAAACGTAGGCACACTGCTTACATTATTACCTGTAATTTCTAGGTTGCTAGCCATGCTCACACACTGTCGTTACAGAGGATTACGATAAAATGTTAAATTACTGTAAGCGCTATGGCAATAAATGATTCCCCTTTGTCAATTTACGCACTCTTTAGCACCGCTAATTTAAGGCAAACTTCTAAATACTGTTTATGTATGGGTGGTTGTCATGCTGCACTATTTAAAATTTTTCAACTTCTATATCGCTGTGCTTATTGGCCTCTGTGCTATCTGGATAGGTGGATACGCTATAATCATTGGCTTTGGTGTATATATCGCGTTTTACGTTTTAGGCGATGCATTATTGGGCGACGACTTATCTGAGCCGCCTCTCCTTAATGCGAGTTTACTTAAATATATGCTTTACAGCGCACTTCCTTTATCAGTGTGTATCTATGTGACAGCCCTTTCTTTAGTTGCCTCCGTCAATGATACACTCCCAGCTATATTACTCACCCATCTGAGCCTTAATATCAATGATGTTGCGCCAGAGGCTTCACTTTTGCAGATAGTGATTGCTGTGCCCTTTCTTGCTTTAATGCTAGGAGGCGTTGCAACGGTTGTTGCCCACGAACTCGTCCACCGTGTTGGCAATCCCGTTGCAGTTTGTATAGGACGATGGTTACTGGCATTTAGTTTTGACGCCAATTTTTCTATCGAACATGTATTTAATCATCATGTAAAGGTAGCAACGCCCGATGATCCTGCGACAGCGCCACGAGGCCGAAACGTGTATATACATTTCGTGCTGGCCTATATAGGCACGCAGCGCGCTGGTTGGCAAATAGAGTGCAAAAGATTGAAAAAGAAAAATCACTCCCCTTTTAGTTGGCAAAACGCCTGTATAAGAGGTTGGCTAATGAGTGCCTTGTTAGGATTACTCGCATTTTTAATGGCAGGTGTTTTGGGCCTAGCTATATTTGTTAGCGTCGGCTTCTGCGCAAAGTTTATCCTAGAAGTTGTCAATTACATGGAACACTATGGGCTTGTTCGAGACCCCCGTCAGCCCGTGCGCCCCCGGCACTCATGGAACTCAAATCGACGTGTTAGTTGTTGGACAATGTTTAATTTACCAAGACATAGCCATCACCACGCCCAAGGTGCGGTTCCCTTCGAAAACCTGAAGTCGTTACAAGATTCACCACAAATGATAAGTGGATACATTTCAACGATAGGCATAGCACTTATACCACCATTGTGGTTTCGAATTATGGACAAAAAGCTCGCGCATTGGGATTCACATTATGCAAACGACAGAGAAAGAGAAATAGTTAAAGCAATGCAGCGTTAAAAAGTCATCAGCAAAAAGCTCGCGTGGACGCAATTTGCTTATAAGTCACTATCATTAATTCAAAATTGACTTGCTAGTGCGTGTCATTACTATTTTGTCTTTCTCGGGTCACTTCATACTTCAAGGACTAGTAATGACAACCACGCTTTTCACGCCTTATAAGAGCAATAAATTAACTCTGAATAATCGAATCGTTATGGCGCCGATGACGCGTCAGTTTTCACCGAATGGCATTCCTACATCAGATGTTGCTGGCTATTATGAAAGACGCGCAAAGGGTGGCACAGGACTCATTATTACAGAAGGCACTACCGTTGATGACAAAGTCGCGACCATGGATGCCAACATCCCGCAATTTCACGGTGAACAGGCCCTTGCTGGTTGGAAAGAGGTTGTAAATCGCGTTCATGCAGAAGATGGAAAGATAATGCCTCAACTTTGGCACGTTGGTATGGCTCGTGTCGCACAAAAAGCGCCATTTCCTGACCTTCCTAGTGCTGGACCATCTGGGCTTTTCAAGCCTGGAAAACAATGCGCAGATCCCATGAGCACCAAGCATATTGAATCAGTTATCGACGCGTTTGCAAAAGCGGCATCTGATGCTCACTGCATTGGTATGGACGGCGTCGAAATACATGGTGCTCACGGGTACCTTATTGACCAGTTTTTTTGGGAAGGCACAAATCAGCGCACTGACAGTTGGGGCGGAAGCATGGAAAATCGCGGTCGCTTTGCCGTCGAGATCATTAAAGCTATCCGCGCCGCGACATCACCTGATTTCCCAATTGTTTTGAGGTACTCACAATGGAAACAGCAAGACTATACGGCGCGCCTTGCAAATTCACCGCAAGAGTTAGAGCAATTTCTAACGCCGTTAAGTGACGCTGGCGTAGACATTTTTCATTGTTCGCAGCGACGTTATTGGGAAAGCGAATTCGACGGCAGTACACTCAACCTAGCGGGCTGGACAAAGAAAATTACAGGTAAATCTACTATTACTGTAGGCTCGGTAGGCCTTAATGATGACTTTTTCGGCGCTTTTAAGGGGCAAGGCTCAAGTACACGCTCGGTAGATGACCTGCTTGAACGTTTGAACGACGGTGAGTTTGATTTGGTTGCTGTTGGTCGAGCGCTTCTACAAGACCCTAATTGGGCAAACAAAATTAAAGACAACCGCACTGATGAGCTAGAACAGTATTCTGGCAAAGCCCTAGCGACGCTATCTTAAGTACGATGGTGTGACGGTGAGTAGCGCCTGACTATACCAATTAGCAGGCGTTAGCACCTAGTGTTTCACTTGGAAGTGCACCTATCAGGCACCGCGGTTACTTACGTGATTGAAGTAAGGCTTCAAATTTAGCTTTCGATAGCGGCTTAGAAAACAAATAGCCTTGTGCATAGTCGCAGCCCATGCTTTTGAGAATTGCAAGTTGTGCCTCGCTTTCTATTCCCTCAGCCACCACTTTTATGCCCAATTTCTTAGCCATGACGATAATCGCTTCGCAAAGTACTTTATCGTTACTGACTTCTGTCATTGAATTAACAAAGCTTCTATCAATCTTAATAAAATCTGTAGGGAACTTTTTAAGATAAGAAATAGACGAGTAGCCAGTTCCAAAATCATCTAGCGCTATACTTACGCCTGCTTGCCTGAACTGAAAAAGCTTTTTTGACACCTGAGAGTTGGCGTCCATCAATAAGTTCTCAGTGATTTCTAACAGTACGCCACTGGGAGGGAGCCCACAATCGAGCAAGAAAAGAAGCCAGTCCATTATATTTGGGTCGCGATTAAAATACTGGCAGGGTGACGTATTAATACTTAATTGCAATTCTGGGCACAGGGTTTCACGCCATGTGAGCGCGTCGTGGCATACCTGCTCAAACACCCAATTACCAATTTCAATAATGGCCCCAGATTCCTCGGCGACAGGAATAAATTCATCAGGACGTATTATGCCTTTTTCAGGGTGATGCCAACGCAGTAATGCTTCGGCTTTAGTAAGTCGATTTGATTGAATATCATAGATAGGCTGATATTCAATGTAGAACTGTTCATTGTCAATCGCTGCACGTAAATCGCTTTTATATGAGAGGCGCTTCAGCGCTTGTTCTTGCATAGCTCGCGAGTAAAACTGATGGCTGTTTTTGCCCTGCCCTTTAGCGCCATACATGGCTTGATCGGCATTTTTGAGCAGCGTTGTGACATCTTCGCCATCATTTGGATAAATAGTAACGCCGATACTTACACTGGTATGAATATGTCGCTGATGCAGTAAATAGGGTTCGGAAATTTCTTTAAGCAGCTTCTGTATAAGTTCATCTATACCACCTACATTAGCCAAACCACCTAATAAAATAACGAATTCATCGCCACCAAGTCGAGACGCTGTATCTTCCTGCCTTATGCACTGTGTGATACGCCGAGCACATTCAATAAGCAACATGTCGCCCACATCATGACCAAGGGTGTCATTGACATCTTTAAAGTTATCTAGGTCTAAAAACAGCACTGCCACTTTGGTTTCATCGCGTTTAGCCGACGACAATAAGTGTTTGAGCTGCTCTTCCATTAGGCTGCGGTTAGGTAACGCGGTAAGTACATCGAAATTGGCTTGGTGCCAAATTAACTGATTTGCTCGCTCGCGCTCTATAGCAATACTGGCAATATGCGCAAACTGCTCAATAAGAGCAATAGCATCGCCTGACGGTTTGGATGAGCATTCATGATAAATGGCAAAAGTACCAAGTACCTGATTGTCTGCTCCTCTTATAGGCTGTGACCAGCAAGAACCTAAGTTAGCTTGCTTTGCTAAATCGGCCCATGCAGACCAGTAAGGGTGCGTTGCGATATCTTCAACCACAGTGAGCGCATTAGTATAGGCTGTATTTCCGCACGAGCCTACTCCAGGCCCAATTTCAACACCATGGATGGCTTCGTTGTAGAAATCAGGTAGTGACGGCGCAGCCCCCATTTTTAGCTGATTACCCTCTAGCAATAAAATGCTACAAAAATACCCCTTGTACTCTCGCTCTATGGCACCAACAATTTCTCTTAGCACCACGTCTAACGTTTCGGAAGAAACAACCTTTTCTAAAATAGCGCTTCTTACGCGAGTGAGCTTTTGGTTTTCTTTAAATTGGACTTGGTATTGCTGAATTTCTTGAAGTAAACCTTCAGAATCATGTCGTCTCAACTCACTTTCAACCATTTTGCCAAGGTCAGCTAACGCCAGCATGTTATCGTCTGAGAAGTCTTCAAGCGCCGAGCTAAAGACACACAGTGTACCAATTGGCTGCGCATCTACCATTATATTGACCCCGGCATAAGAGCGAATATGGGGGGCGCCGACGACATGGGGGTTGGTAGAAAAACGAGAATCTTTTAATGTATTGGGTACAACCAGGTACTTCTCTTCGGCTATGGTATGAGCACAAAACGCGACGTCACGAGACGTTTCTCGTTGGTTAAGATTAATGGATGATTTGAACCACTGGCGATCTTTATCAATGAGTGAAATAGAAGCATACTCACAGCCAAACAACCGCTGGGCCATACGCGTTATTCGATCAAAGCGCTCTTCTGGGGACGTGTCGAGTATATCTAAGCGATATAGCGCCTCAAGCCTTTCTTTTTCGTTATTAATATCAGGTACTTTTTTCAACGCCAAACCTTTGAGATTTTTGAAAAGGGATCACCACCAACAATAATGCCTGCAGTCCCTTTTTGACACTTCTTATAATGTACGTTGAATATAGTATAAGGTTCAAGCGTTACGCCAGCTGAACCTGGTTACGACCATTTCTCTTTGCCCTGTAAAGGGCTTCATCAGCGTCGCTAAGTGCAATTTCAATATTCTTATCTTCTAATCTCACACTTGCCACACCACCGCTCAGCGTAATCTCTATTTCGTCATTGTTGGCCACAAGTGGCGACTCACTGACTTTTATTCTAAGCTTGTTGGCTAACTTTTCTGCTCCATCGCGGTCAGTGTCAGGGAGCAAGAGTACAAATTCCTCACCGCCAATTCGCGCTACGCAATCAGACTCTCTCGATTCAGCCTTTAAAATGTTCGATACATGCTTGATGGCGCTATCGCCAACTTCATGGCCATAGCTGTCGTTAATACGTTTAAAGAAATCGATATCTAACATTATCAGCGACAGCTGGCGATTATAACGATGGCCCGCCCCAATAGATTGCTGGGCGATAATTTGAAAAGCACGGCGATTTAACAACCCTGATAAATAATCAAAGTTTGCATCGCGCTGCAATTTTGATGCATAGCGACTGACTTTATCGACCATGGGTCGAAATATGATAAAGGCTTCAATCAATATAGTGAGAATAATGATCCCCAGTACCACACTCTGGGCGAGGCGCAGATCATTTACTTTGTCCAAGCTTTCACGCTCGTACTGACCAACAATATTGTGAAGAGGCGCCAATAAGTCTGACTCAGCCATCTGTAGGAATACAAGCGCATCGTCCTCAAAATCTACGCTAAGTTCGCCCCCTTGCCGGATAAAGCCTGTGTAATTTCTTGTTCAAATATGACTATTTTCTTATCCACATCAGAAGGCGGCACAGCTAGCCCATAGCTTTATGGTTTTTCTTTTGTACGCTGGGTAACTGATAAATAGTTTGTGCGGTATTGACCAAGGCCTCATCGGCGATGTTCAGTAACCACTTTACGCCAACCACCTCATTTTTTCTAAAAATAGGCCTGACAAACGCATCTCTCCAGTGCGTAGCACCATCAACGGTAAATGGGATAACACCTCGCCAAGGTGTTTCAGACTGAATACTGACATTTATTTCGTTAAGCACGTGATGAGGCAAGCCGCTCAAGTAATGTGCAACACTACCCCTTTTGTCTGGTTGTGTTGCAGATAAACCAAAGAAATATTCGGCTTTGGGTAACACATTCCAAAAAGTAAAATCGTTCCGTGTCTAAAAAACAACATCGCTTAGCGTTTCAGGCGACATTACGCCTGCTTTTATATGTGTATCCACCGACATATTCATAGCATTATCCTTACATAAGAGATAATTCAAATACGCGGCTTCTGTACAAAAGTTCACCAACAATCGTCGGACTATAGTCCGATAATCGTTTTTGAAATGACTTCGGTAGCTAGGTTACCCCTTTTACATTCTCTTGCGTAAAGCGATTCTCAATGGATAGCGAGAACTTTCCTGCTCATTATTTGCGGATGACGATGTAAATTCCGCCAAGCGTTAACATGAGCGCCGCAATAATCTGCAAAGTTAATGATTCATCTAAAAATGCCCACCCCATTATTGTCGCAATGGCTGGTACGCTCAACTGAACTGTCGCGGCAGAGGTTGATGTAATGGAAGGTAGTACGCTGTACCAAATGGCATAACCGATAGCAGAAGCAAAAATACCTGAAGCCAACGCATAGGAAACACCCAGCATGGGGGCTTCAATATTAACCGTCGCAAAAAATGTGAGCGCGGGTAAAGTGATTAACGCTAGTAGGCTGGCAATTATAAAATTACCGGTGGTAGCCATCAGCGGCGATGAACTCTTTCTGCCTAATAGTGAGTATGCCCCCCACGCCATGCCTAAGCAATAACCATCATTACTGCAGAAAACACTAGGTGGTGTTTCAACAGTTGGCAATAACAAGGTGACCATTCCCGCCAAAGCCATTAAGAAACCAAGCCATTGTATCTTTGAGAAGTGTTCATTGTGAATGACGCTATAGGCAATCATTGTGAGTTGGACACTACCGAATAACAATAGTGCCCCGGTTCCTGTGGTCATGTTGACGTACGCTAGCGCAAAGCAAATTGCGTATACAAATAACGACAATCCCCCCAACGGCGTGGCGTCGCGTTTTATCGACCTAATGAACGAACGATTTTTATTACTGCGATTTGCCAGCAACGTCAGTAACACGAGACAAGCAGCTCCGCTAATTAACCGAATGAGATTAAACAGCGAAGGTGTAATTTCAGTTTGTGCTAGCGCCAATCTGCAAAAAAGGGAGTTTGCCGCAAATGCCAGCATAGCTAAGGCTATTTTCACCACTACATTCAACGATAAACTTCCTTATAAACCATGGTTTTATACAAAATATCGGTTATAAAAAAAGGACCGTGAAGGTCCTCTTTTCATTTCAATAAAACGCAACAGAGACTTTATAGAGCAAGGCCTAAGCGCTCAGCCACTTCAATATACGTCTCTACAACTGAACCAAGACCTTGTCTGAAGCGATCTTTGTCCATTTTCTTACGTGTTTCTTTGTCCCAAAGGCGGCAGCCGTCTGGAGTAAATTCATCACCCAATACGATGTTGCCATCTTTATCTACACCAAACTCTAGTTTGTAATCGACAAGCAACATGCCAGCGTCATCAAACAGCGCCTTAAGAACGGTGTTTACTTTGAACGTTAACGCTTTCATTTCAGCAATTTGCGCTTCTGTAGCCCAGCCAAATGACAAGATATGGTAGTCATTCACCATTGGGTCATGTAACGCGTCGTTCTTTAAGAAAAACTCGAAAATAGGTGGGCTTAGTTCTTTGCCCTCTTCTACACCTAATCTGCGTACCAGTGAACCAGCAGACAAGTTTCTCACCACACACTCAACAGGGATCATGTCGAGCTTTTTAACCAAAGACTCAGTATCAGAAACAAGGGCTTCAACTTGCGTTGCAATGCCAGCTTCTTCAAGCTTAGTCATAATAAAGTGGTTAAACTTGTTGTTTACTTCACCTTTGCGGTCCAGCTGTTCAATTTTCTCACCGTCAAACGCAGAAGTGTCGTTTCTAAAGTGAAGAATTAGCTTGTCGCTGTCGTCAGTGTAATAAACAGTTTTTGCTTTACCGCGGTAAAGCTCATCGCGTTTTTCCATTCTCAGTCTCAGTTATATATCAAGGTTATCTTCTGACATGACCTCAGCAAATGCACTGTATAGGTCGGAAACCTGATTTGCTTCAAACGGGACACTTTCATTGCTCATGAAGGTCACTGACGTGCGCTCTGGGCCCGCTTTCGCAACTTTCAAGCGATAGTCACCTTTCTTAAGGAGTTGCTTATCACCTGAAAATAAACCATCCCACCAACTGCCTTGATCACCATTATAGGTCACAAACAGCAGGCCGTTTGATTTATCTAAATCTTTCACATCGAAACCAAGTTTTCTCAATACTAGAAGCATTCTTGGCCATACGACATCATATTTTGCATCCACCACGTACGCCGCATCACCGTCTTCGTTAAAGCCTAATTCGGTATTAATGCCCTGGCGAATTTGCGCAATACGACGCGTCGCTGCGAGCTGAATTTGGTACTCATAGTGACCAATCACTTCATTGAGTACTTCAACTTCTTCTCTGCGTTCTTCCATCGTAGACACATCAGCAATTACGTCATTGCCTAACGTTTGCATGTAGTCTTTTAGCTCTACGGTAAGCGCAGCACTTCTTCCATGAGGTTTAACATTTAAGCTAAACTCAAAACGACGACCAATCTCACTTTCATCATCAACAAAACTATACCAAGCGCCATCGATTTCTTTAGTGATGATCATCCAATCGGTAACAAGTACTTTCTCTTCAGGGCTGAATCGGTCAACGCCTATTCCTTTGTCATCAAGGAAGCTTAGCAGTGAATTCCAGATTGCTTGGCTTAGTGGCTGACTATCATCGACTTGGTCAAACCAAATCGTTGCTGTGTTTTTACCTTCTTCAACGTGAGATCCCGCTACAAGTGGAAGGACAAGTGCTGGAGACTGAACTAACAGTTCTTTGCCTAGCAAATTAGCGTCTGCTTGCTCGCCTAATGGCGGAAGCGCAAACTCATCTGAAAACTCGGGTTTGTCCAGGTCTGCAGGTACTTGTATTTCTTTTTGTTCTTGCGTTTTTAGATACTCGTAGCTGCCTGACGCGGTCTTTCTATCTATTTGGCTTGAACAACCTGCAAGTGCGACCATTGCCACTGAACTTGCTATAGCCAGCGTTCTTTTCATCTGTATTCCTTATTAACCAGAAATCAATGCGTATTTTTTTAGTAGTTCTTCGATACGTTTTTGGCTTGATAGTTCCGGTAAAACCATTGGTAAGCGCATAACTGCACTTTCCATCATGCCCATTTTATATAATGCCCACTTTGGCATAACTGGATTTGGCTCGATAAATAGTTCGCTATGCAAAGAAGCAATGGTGCTATCAATGTCGCGACATTTATCAAATTCTTTGTTAAGCGCTGCTTCGCACATCTGTGCAATTGCTTTAGGTGCAATGTTCGCCGTAACAGAAATCACACCATGCCCACCTTCACACATGAACTCGGCGCTAGTACCGTCATCACCACTCAACAACACAAAGTCTTGTGGTACTAATTTTTGGGTTTCTTTTAATCGGGCTATGCTACTAGGTTGCATCTTTCAATCCGACGATGTTTTTGTGAGCAGACAATTCAGCCACCGTTTCAGGAAGCATATCTGCGACTGTTCGCCCAGGAACGTTGTAAAGTAGAACGGGAAGTTCGCTTGCATCTGCAATTGCGTTGAAGTGTGCAATCATGCCGGCTTGCTGCGGTTTGTTGTAGTATGGGACGACGCTTAAAAAGCCATCAATACCAACGCTACCTAACTGCTCGGTAAGAAAAATCGCTTCAGCAGTGGAGTTTGCGCCGCTGCCAGCAATAACAGGAATCGCGCCAGAGGCCATTGCCACGGTCTCTTTAACCACATTAACATGCTCATCGAAAGGCAGTGTTGCAGATTCGCCAGTAGTACCGACAGAGACAATGCCGTGGGTACCCTGTTCAATATGAAACTTTACAAGTTTCTCTAGAGACTTGTAATCAATATCGCCGTTTTGAAACATCGGCGTGACGAGTGCTACGTAACTACCAGTAAACATAATCTCTCCGCAAAATGTGAGCGCACATGTTAAATACGTAAGTGCCTAAACACAAGTAATAGCATGCGTAAAATGACAAGAATTTGACAATATCTTGCTCAAAGCTTTGAAAATAGCACTGACTTGTAAAAAAACTCTGTGCTACCATCTTACGAATTCGACAAATAATTGAATAACAAAGGTCATCAGGCCCTAATGGCTTTGAAGAAAACTAGATGTCTAAACACCAATTAATCGTCACCATTCTTGGTACAGATAAAAGCGGTATTCTTAGTGAAATCGCCAGTACAGTATCAGAAGCACAATGCAATATCCTTGACAGTCGACAGGCGATATATGGGCGTGAATTTTCGCTTACCATGATCATAGAAGGTACTCAAAGCTCGATAACCAAAGCTGAATGTATTTTACCCGCGCTGTTTCAACGTCTTGACCTGCTGTCAATGATGAAGCGCACGAGCCATCATGAAAAACAAAATTTAGAGCATCTGTTTAATGTGGAATTTAGTGGTGAAGATGCAGCAGGACTCATAAAGTCAGTCACCGGATTTTTTGCGCAGCGCCACGCAATGATCAGTGCGTTTAGACAACGCACTTTCAAAGACAAGGAAACCTAAGCAAAGACAACATGCGATGCAAGTTTGTGGTTTCCCTTCCCGCCTCTGATGACCTAGATGTTTTAGAATCTGATCTAATGTCCCTGTTCGACTCGTTAAACGTGACAGGTAAAGTAGTAGACAAACAGAAAAAGGATCCCAATGAAAACGTTACAGGCTGGTGATAAAGCACCACAATTCTCGTTGCAAAACCAAAATGATGACACTGTGTCCCTTGCTGACTTCGCGGGAAAAAAGGTACTTGTGTACTTTTACCCTAAAGCAATGACGCCAGGTTGCACCGTTCAGGCCCAAGGTCTTAGAGATGTAAACGAAGAGCTGCTGTCAAAGAATGTAGTAGTGTTAGGAATAAGCCCCGACGCAGTAAAGCGTCTTCCAAAATTCATCGAAAAAGAGAACCTTAACTTTACCCTACTTTCAGATGAGGACCACGTTGTGGCAGATGCATTTGGCGTTTGGGGTCCAAAGAAGTTTATGGGTAAAGAATACGACGGCATTCACCGCCTGACTTTCCTTATTGATGAAAATGGCGTAGTTGAGCACGTATTCAACAAGTTTAAAACAAAAGAACATCACATCGTTGTGCTTGATTACTTAAATAACTAGTCACAACTTACATGTATTCAAAACAGCCCCTTTATTGGGGCTGTTTTGTTTTGGATACAACGAAATGTAGCGCACCAACATAAGCGTCTTGTGCAATGTGCAGAACGATTACCACGATAAGTGAGCCGCTCCATACGTATACAATCGCTAGAAAAAGGCCAACAAGCCCTGTCCTTAAGACGTTAATCCAACCTTGATAAACATGACACAGACCAAACAACGCGCTTGATAAGATAATCGCTATCGCCATACCCCAATGTGAGTCAATTGTGTGGATTAGGTAACCTCTAAACAAAAGCTCTTCACAAACACCTGCCACAAGAGAAACACCGAAAACGAACCAGTTCACTTCTTTTGATGTGGTGGGCAACATCCAGTTTAGCGATGCTAATTGCTCCCTCAATCGACGTTTAGTTTGCTCATTCTTGAATGTAAGACAAAAACTGGTCGCGTAATAGCAAAGCACCACTAAAAGCAACAAAAATGCTATGGTCTGCGAAATTTCATTCTTAACGGCCAACCCCAAATCAAACGCCCGTAATTCACCGAATATGAGTAGAAAAACTAACAAGAGCGTTGGTAGCAATAACATGACAATAGTCTCTTGATAGGCGCGCACTTTTGTTATTTTTCCCTCTTGGATACGACGCTTAGTGTTACCACCACTGTGCAATTCAATAGCGGGAAAAAGGCAAAGGCTCAATAATAGAAGTAGTTCAATAGCAAACATCTTTGGTTACTCAATTTATAAAGGTATACCTGCATCATATTGACCTTCCAAGATAAATAAATAATAGTGTATTTTATAATAGCTAAACTAAAAGTTTATCATGATTAAGATCGAGCTCATTGAATCCTTTCTTCTAGTGGCGAAGTTTGGAAGCATTACCCAAGCTGCAAATGAAAAGTCTTTATCTCCCATGGCATTGAGCAAACAGATGCAAACACTGGAAGCGCAGTTAGAAAAACCACTTTTTAATAGAACAAGAAGGCAATTAACACTGACTGAATTTGGCGCAAACTTTAAAATTGAGGCAGAAAAAGTTGCGCAAAGTCATGCTTCGTTGGTGAACTGGTTAGCGGGAAATAGTGGTCACACCAAAGGCACTGTTCGAGTCCTTTTTCAGTCATCACTGTTGTGCGAAGAGACTATTATTCCTTGGATGCCCGAATTTCTAGAAACTTATTCTCAGCTAAATGTGGAAATGGATGTAAAAGAGTCTTTGATTGATGTTTCAAAGGACGACTATGACATATTTTGGGGAGTCAGTGATTATCTCGGTGAAAATTTTCCAAATTTAAAACGACGAGATCTGTGGACCTCTCATTATGGAGTGTTCGCCTCTCCTAGTTACATAAAAAGTAAAGGCATGCCACAGGATCTAACGAGTTTAGATAGCCACGATATTATTGGTTACTTACACAATGAGCCATCGAATGTTTTGGTGTTGCAGGAAAATGGGAAGCCCATCTACAAAATATTGAACCAACGAGTTTCAAGTGTTTGTGGCCTTATTGACCTCGCTAAAGCAGGGTTAGGCCTGATTAACGCAGGCGATGATATACAACAAATTCAAGACGCAATACTAAACAACGAACTGGTACCGATTTTAGAAGATTATTGGTGGCAAGAAGCCAAGGTCTATATCTATTACCACAACGTTCGCCACGCTCAACCAAAAGTAAAAGCGTTTATAGATTTTTTTCTTTCCAAGCGTTCTGTATGGGGCTGCTCATAATTAAAAAGAGGTGCAATCGCACCTCTTTCATTAATTCGTATATCTATTATTTACTTTCGTATTTTCGGTTTCTACTCAGGCTGCTCAGGCATCCCCACTGGGTTACTCGACCAGGCCGTGACCACGGCTTTTACCAAGGTAGCAAGCGGAATAGCAAAAAATACGCCCCAGAAGCCCCATAGCCCACCAAATACCAATACTGCAATAATGATATATAGCGGGTGCAAACTTACTGCCTCACTAAATAGTAGAGGTACCAATAGGTTGCCATCTAATGCCTGAATGATGCCGTAGGCGATAATAAGGTACCAAAAATCAGGTGTAATTCCCCACTGAAACATGGCCACTACCGCTACTGGAATAGTTACAACGGCAGCACCGATGTAAGGAATGAGAACGGAAAAGCCTACCAATACGCCCAGCAACATAGCATAGCGTAAATCCATCAGAACAAAGGTTACGCAACTAACAACACCAACAATGATAATTTCGATTACTTTGCCGCGTATGTAGTTGGCAATTTGCGAATTCATTTCGTGCCCAACTTGTGCGATAAGTCGTCTTTCTTTTGGTAATATTCTCGAAATGCTATCGAGAAAAAACAGCTTATCCTTCAGCATGAAAAACACCATCAAAGGCACTAATATCATGTAAACCAGTAATGCAGCTAAGTTGGCAATGTTACTAAATGAAGCAGAAATCAGTGTTTCACCTACTTCAACAAGTTTGTCATTTAACCCTTCCATCATTTGATGTATTTGATACACCTGCACATAGTCAGGATATTTATCTGGTAGCGTTAAGATCCATTCTTGTGCTTTTTGCCATATTAAAGGGGTCTCTTGTATGAGATTTACGCTTTGTTTTGAAATTATTGGCACTAAGCCGATGAGCGTAAATATGGTCAATGTAATAAAGCCGAAAAGCACTACGGCACAGGCTAATGTTCGGCTTACTCCCACATTGACTAGACGGTTTACAGGCCAGTCAAGCAAATAGGCTATAACCGCTGCAACCAACACGGGCATAATAAGTTCGCCCCACAGCAGTAAAATGGCTGTGGTAAACAAGATAAGGATCAACAGCATAGCTGCATCGGGATCGGAAAATTTGCGTCGGTACCAACGACCAAAAACGCTAATCATAATTACGCCTAGAAAAACAAGAAAATAGGACAGGCATCATAGTTGATTGCGCTATATGTTAGCAATACGAAGTACCTAAGAATCTTTCAAAATCAAACTGGTATGATGTTACGAAAAATTAGAGCGTGTTGACCTTTGCGGTACACTTTTTGTTCATTCCAAGCGAGTATCAGGCAATGAACGAGTTGCGTGGTTTGGTTATTCCAAATTAGCGACGAGTAAAGCCGCATGAGGCTCGCTTGGATGAACCTTTCAGGCAGCAATTGTTTAGCATTTATACTGCGTCTGCGCACACTTATGTAGATGGCTACACGACGCGTGCACTTCCTTGTCTAAATGCTAAACACTTTCTGCAAAAACGTACGGCAAAGGTCAACACGCTCTAACGCCCCGCATGCAATTTACGCACTGGCCTGTTATCAATTTGTCGTGTTGATGGTATAACAGGGTTAGGTGCGGCAGTATGTGTAAAACAAACGATAAAAATTGAAACTGTTTAGCAACTTAGCGCTCTAAGAAGTTAGAAAAACAACCTGAATAAAAATGTAGGTTCATGATAAAAAAGATTTCAGCATCTCTGGTAGCCCTCTCTTTTGTGCTTACATCAAGCGTGGTTGCTGTTGCACAAGATGCCAGATACAGCAACAAAAATGCCCTACCCGAAATTGGTGTGGTAGCGTCTGACGCCATTTCTCTTGATAAAGAAATGATTGTGGGTGATGCCGTTATGCGTCAAATGCGCGGCCAAAGTCCAATAATTTCAGACCCTGTTCTTGATGAGTATTTGCAAGATTTAGGAAATCGTCTAGTCATACATGCAGAAAATGCAAAGTTTCCATTTGAATTTTTCTGGGTCAATAACGACGCGATAAACGCCTTTGCGTTTTTCGGTGGCCACATTGGCGTTCACTCTGGCTTAATGCGCAGGGCAGATAGCGAAAGTGAACTAGCTTCGGTACTGGCTCACGAAATTTCTCACGTTACGCAGCGCCACATCGCACGACGTATACAAGCCCAACAGCGCTCTTCACCATTGGCTATCGCGTCTATGATTGGTGGGCTGTTAATAGCCATTGCCAACCCAGAAGCTGGTATCGCTGCCATGCAAGCCGGTTCGGCAGCATCGGCACAGTTACAAATCGACTATACGCGAACCAATGAACAAGAGGCCGACCGCATTGGTATTACCATGTTAGCGCGCGCTGGCTTTGACCCAAGAGCAGCGGCAAGTTTCTTTTCGACCATGGCAGAGGAATACCGGATGGTATCCAGGCCCCCTGCTCGATTACTTACCCACCCCTTAACAGAAACCCGTATTGCGGATGCACGAAATCGTGCTGACGACTACCCTCGACGCACGCTCGGCGTAAACAAGCAATTTGAACTTGCAAAAGCACGCATCAAAGCCCGTTATTCGTTTGATGCTGACTACGCAGTTGAATACTTTAAAGCCGCCGTTGCACAGCCTGTGCAACGAAGCAAGGAAGCCAATACTTATGGGCTTGCATTAGCTTATATGCGCTCAGAAGAAATTGAAAAAGCCCACGAGATCCTTACCCGGTTAATTGCGGCCGATAGCAGCAATTTGTTTTATCTAGACGCTATGACTGATATTTATATTTCGCTAGGCCAACCTTTAAAGGCCGTTCAGCTGCTTGAGCCACATATAAGACTAAACCCAAGAAACCAAGTGTTGGCGCTAAATCAAGCTAATGCGCTGATAAGCGCACAAAAATACGATGACGCCATTTCACTGCTAAAAGACTTTCTGCTGGTCAAGAAAGATTATCAAATTGCTCATCAGTTAATGAGTGAGGCCTACCAAAAGGCAAAGCAGTTTTCACAAATGCATCAAAGTAAAGCAGAGGTGTATGCGCTTTACGGTGCCTACAATCGTGCAGTAGATGAACTTCAGTACGCGTATAATTTTGCGGGCGACGATCACCTACAAAAACAGAGAATACGCGCGCGAATAAAACAGTTTAGAGATCAAGAAGAACGATTACAGCGGCTTTAGCACCACCGCAATAATCAAACTTAGTGGTTTTATGAATTGCTAGGCTTAGTGCTTTGCAGCACATTCAATCGCTGGCGAATTTCGTCAGCGGTAACCTCACCCATGATAGTGTCGGCAACCTTACCTTGTGGCCCAATGATAAAAGTAGCGGGCAGATATGGTGGCCGTTTCATTGGTAGTGCCGTATTGCGTTCGGCCACAATCACGGGAATATCAATATCGAACTTCTTCACCATCTCGTGAAGTTCTTGTTCAGTTTTAATATCGTAGTTTATGGCAAAAAGCCGTGTATTTTCCGGTAGGTCTTGCCCTAATGTATTTAATTCAGGCATTTCGCGTAAACAAGGTGCACACCAAGGGGCAAAATAATTGATTATTGTCCATTGGCCCTGCATATTTCTCCATTGAAACGTATCACCGGAAAGAGTGCGAAAGTCGTTTTGCACTGTCTGCTCTTGCCCGTCATTAAGCACGTAATAGCAGGCTATGCCTGCAGCGCCTGCACCGACAATCAAAGCCGCAAAACCCAAGTTTTTAAGTAAACTACTCACCGAACAACCTTTTTTAGCAAAAAACACATGTAGGTTAAGTCACCCTGCTTTCCATAGTGCCAGATGCAATTAGTTAAAAACAACCATTTAAATATCGGTATACTATCAACCACTTTATAAGTTGTGTAAATAATTAGGGCCTTAACTAACTCAGGTCTTACACATCTGATGCTGCGCATAAGTTCTTTAGACTAGTACTGGTAATTGGTACCTTTCATTAATAGCAAACGTATGACGCGCGTTAAACAAACATTACGAGAGTAGACATGACACAAGTTTCAATTATTCATAATCCACGATGTTCTAAAAGTAGACAAACGTTAGCGCTGCTTGAAGAAAAAGGCTTCACCCCAGTTGTTGTTGAATACCTCAAAACCCCCTTATCGATGGATGAGCTAAAAGACATATTTAAAAAACTTAATCTTGAATCAGTTCGTCAAATGATGCGTATCAAGGAAGACGAGTATAAAGCGGCAAACTTAGGCGACGACAGCGTTAGCGATGATGAACTTTTTAGCGCGATGGCGACTACGCCAAAGCTTATTGAGAGACCAATCGTAATTAAGGAAAACGCAGCGCGTATTGGTCGCCCACCAGAGTCAGTTTTGGATATTTTATAGTGTCACCCGTTCTAATTCTTTATTACAGCCGAAGTGGCAGTACAAAGCGACTAGCAGACGCCATTGCTCAAGGTGTTAATGCGCTAGACGTTCCCGTTATGCTGCGCACGGTTAAGAGCCTAAATGCAGACGAGGATGAGTCAGCACAAAGCAGCGCAGTGCCAATTGTAACCTTGCAAGAGCTTGAACAATGTAGTGCGTTGGCACTGGGCAGCCCCACTCGGTTTGGGAATATGGCTGCGCCAATGAAACACTTCCTTGATAGCAGCAGTAGCCTATGGCTTAAAGGTGCTCTAATTGACAAACCTGCTTGCGTATTTACGTCTTCTTCTTCCATGCATGGCGGGCAAGAATCTACTCTATTATCAATGATGTTACCGCTAATGCATCACGGCATGGTGATGTGTGGCTTACCCTATAGCGAGCCTGAATTACACAACACCACGACAGGTGGCAGCCCTTATGGCGTTACCCACGTGGCACATTATGATTTAGCAAACCAAACTCAGCTGAGCGCTGACGAAAAGGCGTTGTGCATTGCACAAGGCAAAAGATTAGCGAAATTTGCTAAGGCGCTCAACCAAACAACGATCTCGGAGAAATAATATGGCATCAGATACGCGTTTTTTTCGCTATCTAGCATTGGTTAGCCATACACTGTTAATCGTATGGATTACATTATGGCAATTCACGTTTACTAAAGAGCATACGTATTCGCCTACGTTTATTGCGCTTTTCTATATTTTACCGTTACTGCTTCCATATTGGGGTGTGTTAAAAGGTAAACCTTATACTCACGCTTGGGCAAACTTTGTTGTATTGTTTTACCTTATCCACGGTTGCACTGTTGCCTATGCGGTACCAGGTGAACGCTGGTATGCGGTATTAGAAATTGTGCTTTGTACCGGTATGTTTATTGGTTGTGCCGCTTTTGCTCGCAAACGTGGACGAGAGCTAGGACTAGGCATTAAAAAACTCAAAGAAGAAATGAAAGAAGAAAAAGCCTACTTTGAGGGCCAACAATAGAAGGTGACGTTATGAAAAGCTGGCGATTTTTCCCATTAGTGGGTTTTATCATTGGGTTGTTGAGTGGCTGCGGCGGCTCAGGTTCAGATTCGCCAGCTTCACCTCCCACAGTTGACTCGCCATCTACGATCACCATTCAAGGGCCGCAAACAGCCAACGTGGGTGACAGCGTCGATTTTGTCGTAGCGGCACCCGCCGGAACAAAAATCGACAACATTACCTGGACCGTAACAGGCATAGCAACGTCTCCACTTTCCTCGCATACACAGGCAATTGGATTTGATACCACACAAAGCGGGGACGCCGTCGTCAATGTCGATGTAACGCTGGATACAGGCGAGCTATTGTCCGATTCAACCACGCTCTCCGTTAACGAAACTAATGATGCACTTGCTGTTGTGCGCCTTGGGCATGAGGCCTCAGAAGGCGGACGAGTGTCTCTGTCAGTAGACGCAATTAGACTAGGCAATCTCGAGATAACAGATATTGAATGGGAGCAAACATCAGGGCCACAAATACCGTCACTCTCTTTTGACAGTGGAGAATTTAGTCGCAGCGTTTATTTCCAAGCGCCCAGAGTAAGCGCTGATAGTGTCATTGCAATGACCGCCACACTTAGCTTATCAAATGGAGATCAACTCCAAGACACAGCGCACATCCTTGTTAAAGATATAGCCTTAGACACCGAAGGCTTTTTTGTCGATAACGACGGTGCTGCTATAGAAACAGTGACTAGTCATATGCAACCTTACATCGCTGACAGTCCCTACGCAGATGCCCTAACACAATGTGTATATAACAATACGGTGAAAAACAGCTGCCGTTTTTCCACGTTACCCCTTATTGGGCAGGTAACGGAAAACCCCACGATAGACGATATTCTAGACCGGACTTATGTGTCTCACCCGTGGATGGGTGATGCATTTAAGCAGTTCCTTGAAACGTCACAGAGCCAAGCTGATATGCTCAACTTGTTGAGAGCGACAACAGCAGTGGTTATTTCCTATGACATCCGCCCGTCTTTTTATTGGGTTGCTACTGGTGCTATATATCTAGATGCCAATAACTTTTGGCGAACACCTGAAGAGCGAGATACGCTGAACACGCGTCCAGATTATCGTAGTGGCTTTGGCAATGAATTATCCTTTTCTACAACGTGGCGCTACACCAAAGACAATGCCTATTATTTTCCTATCCTCACAAGTTTCGACCCTTCTGATCGTTTATCTAGAAGCGACAGCGAGGTAGAAGCAGCCTTATCTTGGTTGATGTATCACGAGCTTGCCCATGCCAACGATTTTTTCGATTATACTGAATGGGCACAACTATCGAACAGCGATAGCCCACTATCTGCCTATAACGATACATCTCCCATATCTACAGGTCTTTCACGCGCCTTGCCCCTTAATTCAGTGCAGCTTCATGCCATCGCACAGGTGCGCTACGGCGGTGATGATGCGACTAACACGCAACAAAACTATACTGCGCTGCAAATCGCACGCTGGTTCGAACAAGACGGAGCAGTATCGTTTTACTCTTACTTCACCGAACGTGAAGATATCGCTACTCTTTTTGAGCGCTTTATGATGCTGCACCGTCTTGGCGTAAGCGCCGATTTAGGCGTATTTTCCAGAGATGCAATCGACAACGGTACGTTTAACATTTCATGGGGACAGCGAGATAGAGTTAACGCGCCTCTAGTGCAGCCTCGTGTCGCCTACGCCGTAAACAGGCTATTACCTAATCTGAATGTTCCACAAATTCAGGCAAACATGCCCTCTCCACAATTTTTACCCACTGGGCAATCTTGGCGCGACACCGTCTCGTTTGCACAATCACAGCAACAACTAGGAAACGCTAGCGACAATAGTGGTGATGCGATCATCAGTGAAACGCCTACGCTAATTGAAAATACAATATCGATTGCTGAAGAATTGAAGGTTGTTGATAGATTTGAAAAACGCTAGTTCTACTGAGGGGAGAAGACGTGCCTTGGGACCACGAATATTAAAGGCCTAATTCGCGCTTAACCATTGCAACTGAGAGACGCTTTTGCTCCTGAAGCGAGCGCGTATCGAGTCGCGCAAGTAGCGTCATTAAGCTTTTTAAATCCCGCTCACTGTGATGCAACAAAAACTGCAGCGCTTGGTTAGAAAGCTTCAACCCTCTTTCTTCTGCACGTAGCCGCACAGCCTCTTCTCTGCCTGCGTCATCTAATTGATTAACGTGATAAATTACACCCCACGCCAAGCGTGATCCTAGATCTGGCAGCGTAAAAGCGGGGTTAGACGGCCCCAAATGACTGGTGCAAAGCACAAGTGTATATTGGGTTTCAACTACGCGGTTCAGTAAGTCAAAAAGGGCCTCCTCCCAACGCGCATCACCCGCTATTGCATGAATGTTATCAAGCGCAATAACAGATAAATCTTCCAGCCCTTCGAATATATCGTAAGACCACGCGCGATAGTCGTTCATATTAAGGTACAAGTGACTGACAGATTTCTTCGCAAGCTGATGGCAGGTTGCAAACAGAAGATGGCTTTTGCCGATGGCAGTGCTACCTAATAACGTCACTAATGGGAGTTTAAGCGAGGACAAATGCCCCAAAGCGCTAGCCTGTCGCCAGTCAGGCAGTGCATCCACGATACTTTGCAGTAGCGTGACCACTTCCTCATTGCCTACATTGACGAAACTATCGAAGTTCTCATCAACCTAAGCAGTGTGACTGGCAAAGGTAATTGCATATCGTTTTAGTTACTCCAATAGAAGTTTTGGCCACTGACTGTTTGACCATCAGCGTCCGTCACTGGCTTTAATTTTGACTCAAGTTTCAGGCTATTTAACAAGTCGTCAACCGTACCAATTAGTGTAAGAGAAAACGTTGCTACCGTGCCTGATTGTTCTACCAGTGTGGCGGTTTCAATGACGCTTAAGCTGTTTAAATATGCTTTTGCATTGGCATAACTACCAATCGAGCCTATGTTAGCCACTGAAATGACGAGCTCTTCACGTTGTGATGCTTCTATACCCACTACAGCAAATTGTGAAGACAAATAATTGGAATATGCATCGATAAGTTGTCTACCTAGTAATTCTGGCGAGTCGCCATAAATACTGCCGTAGCTAACTTTGCCGCGTCCCACAAACACCCAATCCAATGCATATTCACCTTCCTGTGCCCGTTTTGCGTAATCGGCAAATTCATCCATACTGAATGGTAAAACGGACTGAAGGTCCTCGCCGCTTTCATATTGCGCAACAAATTCGGACGTCTGCTCTGTGCCCGAAATAGCAACCTCTTCAAATGGCAATGCGCTATTGTCACGAGGTGTTGACTCAGTTTGGTTTAATTCGATATTGCCTAAATTTGCTGAAGACTCGTCAGTTGCAGCATCATAAGGGTTAATTTCTGATCTAGCCACGGGCGTTGTTCCAGCCAAAGGCACTGATTCAGTCGCGGGCGCTAATTCGTCAAGAATCTCATCAACAGTGCCAGAAGGCACAGTGTCTTCTGGTACTGTGTCTTCTGGTAATTCGGGAATAATAGTAGGGTCGTTTTTGTATACACGCGCCCCAATAATATTATCAACGGCATATCGCACAGACGCATTGCGCAAAGGCTCAACAAAACGCCCCCATACGTCATAGGTCGTAATGTTGACGTTGTCGGTTAAGTCCATAAGTGGCAAGGTAAGTGGAACACCGCGTTCTTTTCCCTTGCGCTTAATTGCTTCACCTAGGTCGCTTGGCAAAGACTCATCTAAGATTAGCCTTTCACCTTCATCTGTATCATGTGCTACCCACACAATGGTCACAGGTCGTCTATCACCCCAAAGAGGAAGCATTTCTCGTTGAAGAAGTTCCGTAAGTTTTGCCTGATCAAATTCGGCAACATAATAAGTACGGCTATTATCAAAACTGAAGCGATAAGAGCGAAGCAAAGACTGAGGGGCGCGCAAGGCGGCCTTTACACCTAGCATTATCTAACACCGAGGTACTTCCTGACATTTTTACTAGTACTTGTTGAAGTGCTTTTTTCAACGCGGCCTGTTGAGTGCGCTGGCTTTGATCATCCACCTCAATATGCGCTTCATTGACCACTACACGCTGGGCAGCAAACGCCGACATTGGTGTCGATACTGACAAAAGCAAACTTGCACTTACAAAGGCAATAGAATTCGCCACGCCATACAATGTGCTTTTACTTAAAGGTTGTGTCTTGCGGTTTACTCGTAGTGCAGCATTGCGCTTAAACATCGACAACATCCACTCTCCATTTGATCTACACACCCAATTTTTGCCTGTATAAAAAGGGTACTACGCATTAATTTTCTATTCTCTTTTATATTTTGGTGAATTTCATCCTTAAAATGAAAAAGATTGTGACACATTGTTTTTCGATACCAGCAGTTTAGCGTTAACCTTTTGGTCAACATACCGTTTAGATACTGAAGTTTAGGCAAAAAAAAGACCACAAAAACCCTGTGACAAATTGGACTTGTGTCGACTTACTGGTAGAATCCGCGTTTTTCTACCTCTTAGTTCCAGGGCCCAAACGTGAGCGAAAATAAAACCTCTTTAAGTTACAAAGATGCAGGCGTTGATATCGACGCAGGAAACCAACTTGTCGAACGCATTAAATCTGTTACCAAAAAAACACACCGCCCCGAGGTGAAAGGTAATTTAGGTGGATTTGGTGCACTATGCGAGCTCCCAACTAAATATAAAAAGCCCTTACTAGTTTCTGGCACTGATGGTGTCGGTACTAAACTAAGAGTAGCAATGGATGCAAACCGTCATGACGGCGTGGGTATTGACCTTGTTGCTATGTGTGTGAACGACCTTATTGTTCAAGGTGCAGAACCTCTTTTCTTCCTAGATTATTACGCCACTGGCAAACTAGACGTAGACGTAGCAGCTTCTGTAGTAACTGGCATTGGCGCAGGCTGTGAGCAAGCTGGCTGTGCACTAATTGGTGGTGAAACTGCCGAAATGCCTGGTATGTACCACGATGGCGACTACGATATCGCTGGATTTTGTGTAGGTGTTGTTGAAGCGGACAAGGTTATTGACGGCACAAACGTGAAGCCAGGCCAGAAACTTATTGCTTTGGGTTCTTCAGGTCCTCACTCAAATGGCTATTCACTGGTTCGTAAAATTATTGAAGTAAGCGGTGCTGACGTTAATGAAAACCTTAACGGAAAGCCAATTATTGACCAATTACTTGAACCAACACGCATTTACGTAAAATCAGTATTGGCACTGCTTGAAGAAGTTCAGGTTAGCGCAATTTCTCATATTACCTAGTGGTGGCTTCTGGGAGAACATCCCACGCGTGCTGCCTGAAGACGCCAAAGTCGTTATAGACGAGTCAACATGGGAATGGCCAGCTATCTTCTCTTGGTTGCAAGAAAACGGTAACGTAACGCGGCACGAAATGTACCGCACGTTTAACTGTGGTGTAGGGCTAGTCATTGTTGTCGATGATTCTGACGTAGACAATGCACTAAGCATCCTGAAGCAGCACGGCGAAAATGCATGGCTCATTGGTGACATTGAAGCGAAAGACGGCGACGAGCAAGTAGAGATCAACGCGTGAGTAATCCTGTAACCAAACTTTGTGTTCTTATTTCTGGTAACGGCAGTAACTTGCAAGCCATTATTGATGAAATTAAAGCGAACCGTTTGAATGCCGAAATTACAGGTGTAGTAAGTAACCGCCCTAACGCCTATGGTTTAGAGCGCGCTAAAGAAGCGGGAATCGACGCTGTGTGTATTGACCACACACAGTATGAAGACCGCAACGACTACGACAGCGCACTAAAAGCACAAATTGATGCTTTTGGCGCGGACTGTGTCGTGCTTGCTGGCTTTATGCGTATTTTAACCCCTGAGTTTGTAAACTATTTTTCTGGAAAATTAGTGAACATTCATCCATCTTTGTTGCCGAAGTACAAAGGGTTAAATACGCATCAACGTGCTATCGATAACGGTGACAGCGAACATGGTGTAAGCGTTCATTTCGTCACGCCTGAATTGGATGGTGGCCCGGTCATTATTCAAAGTCGCGTTCCTGTGTTTGAAGATGACACTGCTAGCGATTTAGCCGAGCGTGTACAGGAACAAGAACGCCGCATCTATCCGCTTGTGCTATCTTGGTACAGCGAAGGACGACTTATGATGCGAAACAATAAGGCTGTTTTAGATGATCAAGAACTTCCAGAATCTGGTTATGCGAGCGAGTAAAACCCTTGCTTAGGTGTTTCATTACTGACACTTTCGTTGTCAGTAATGGCGCAAGATAGTCAGGATACATCACTTAACTTAACACCCTATAAAGCAACGTACACAGCATATAAATGGGATGATGATGTAGGCGAAGCAAGCATCGAACTATCCAATTTAGGCAATAATCAATATTCGCTGCTGTACACGTCAAAAGTGTCTAAGTTTTTCTTATCCGACAAACGCAGTGAACACTCTATTTTCAGTGTAAATGACAATACTCTGGTACCTTCTCAGTATTTTTATAACCGCTCGGGCACCTAACCCTGACAAAGAGTTGAAAGTCACTTTTAGCCAGCAAGGCGGCGGAAAAATACGCGTAGAAGACGGTGAGACATTTGACTGGAATGGTGAGTTTGATAATCAAATTTACCGCTTAGATCTAGGAAAGCAACTGGCTGACGGCAAAACATCGTTAACCTACGACTTTGTGAACTACCGCGGTGAATTACGCCAGTACGGTGTAGATGTTATTGCCAAAGAAACCCTATCCTTGCCGTATGGGAAAATTGATGCTGTTAAAGTAAAACTCATCAGAGACTCTAAAAAACGCGAAACTTATGCGTGGTTTGCCCCTTCATTAAATTATGCGCTAGTGCGATTGCAGCAATTTAAAGAAGGCGACGAACAGGGTGATATTAAACTGAAGTCTTTCTCTGCCCAATAAGCCAATAACGGCGTGCGTTGTTGTAACAATTTGTTTAACTACCGCGCGCCTTCCTTTTATTATTTGTCCATTTTTATTGCCATTCTTTTCATTAAATTACCGCCAAAACGCCCTGTTTATCTAGTTGTTTAATAAGTATCTATAACCAACGACTATACTTAGTGATGCACCCTATTATTTATACAGCTATTAACACATTATTCATGTAAAAATCTTGATCTTTGCCCTATTAAATAATAGGTTTACAGCATGCTGGTCTGACCTCAAATTGTGACGTCATTGAGTGAATTTTCGCCACAACTGAGTATTGACCTGTGTAACGTTCAACGCCTTTCAGGAGTGAAGTATGGCAGATTTTATTTGGTTTTTACTGGTGGTAGTAACACTAGCTGTAGCTAGTTATAAGCGCACCAGCTTGGTAACAGCAGTTGCCATGGGTGCAGGTGTCATGATTTTAGGCACTCTTTTTGGAGATATCGGCCTATTCGGTTGGGTAATCTACCTAGCGTTAACGCTGCCCTTTACGCTGACGAACATCAGACAACAGCACATTTCTACAAAGCTTCTTGCGTTTTATCGCAAGGTTATGCCAGAAATGTCGAGCACTGAGCAGGAAGCTATCGATCTTAGGTACCGTATGGTGGGATGGCGATATTTTCAGTGGCAAGCCTGACTGGGACAAGCTACATCGCATTCCCAAAGGTCGTCTTACAGCAGAAGAGCAAGCGTTCTTAGATGGTCCTTGTGATACCGTTTGTTCAATGGTTGACGAATGGCAAATAAACCACAAAGACGCTGACCTTTCGCCTGAAATCTGGCAATACCTGAAAGATCACAAGTTCTTCGCCATGATCATCAAGAAACAGTATGGTGGTCTTGAGTTTTCTGCGTATGCGCAATCTCGCGTATTACAGAAACTAGCAGGCGTAAGCGCTGTACTGTCAAGTACCGTTGGTGTACCTAACTCATTAGGCCCAGGCGAGCTACTTCAGCACTACGGCACCAAAGAGCAACAAGACCACTATTTACCACGTCTTGCTGCAGGTGAAGAAATCCCTTGTTTCGCATTAACTGGCCCAGAAGCGGGTTCAGATGCAGGCGCTATCCCTGATGTAGGTGTGGTTTGTAAAGGCGAGTTCAACGGTGAAGAAGTGTTAGGTATGCGCCTTACGTTCAACAAGCGCTACATCACTCTTGCGCTTATTGCGACTGTTATTGGTCTTGCATTCAAGCTTCAAGATCCAGACGGCCTTCTTAGCGACAATAAAGAACCAGGCATCACGTGTGCCCTTATTCCTCGCGACACCAAAGGCCTTGAAATTGGCCGTCGTCACTTCCCGCTTAATACGCCATTCCAAAATGGTCCAATTCGTGGTGAAGAAATTTTTGTACCTATCGACTACATTATTGGTGGTCCGAAAATGGCAGGCCGCGGCTGGCGTATGCTGGTTGAGTGTTTGTCAGTAGGTCGTTGTATTACCCTTCCATCTTCAGCAGCCTATGGTGCAAAATCGGTATCATTGGCAACTGGCGCTTATGCACGCATTCGTCGCCAATTCCGTATGCCGGTAGGCCATATGGAAGGCGTTGAAGAAATGCTAGCGCGCATTGGTGGTAATGCTTACTTGATGGATGGCGTTACACGCTTCTCTACGGTAGGTGTAGATTTGGGTGAGAAACCTTCGGTTATCTCGGCAATCTGTAAATATCACCTAACTGAAAAAATGCGTCAGGTCATTAATGACTCAATGGATGTGCATGGTGGTAAGGGCGTAATGCTTGGGCCAAACAACTACCTGGGTCGCGGTTATCAGGGTCTGCCTGTATCAATTACGGTAGAAGGTGCAAACATTCTTACTCGTAACATGATGATCTTTGGCCAAGGTGCGATGCGTTGTCACCCGTTCGTACTAAAAGAAATTGAAGCTGCATCTATTGAAGATAGAAAAGAAGCGCTTAAAGCCTTCGATAAAGCCGTGTTTGGTCACATTGGCTTTGCGGTAGCAAATACCGTGCGTAGTATTTGGTTCTCATTAACCAATGGTGCATTTAGTGCTGCGCCATTTACCGATGAAACAGCGCGTTACTACAAGTTGCTTCAGGGCTACAGTGCAAACCTTGCATTACTTACTGACGTGTCAATGGGTGTGCTTGGCGGTGACTTGAAACGTCGTGAGCGTTTATCTGCACGTTTAGGCGACATTTTAAGTGGTCTGTATTTAGGTAGCACAACGCTTAAGCGCTTTGACGAAGAAGGTCGTCTAAAAGAAGACCTACCGCTTCTTCATTGGGCAATGCAAACTACCTTGCACGACATTGAAACCGCAATTGACGATTTCTTGGCTAACTTCCCGAACAAAGCAATTGCTGTGGCCCTTCGTGCTATGGTTATTCCATTTGGTCGTCGAGTTGGCAAGCCGTCAGATAAAACTGAACACGCAATTGCACAGATGCTACAAACACCTTGCTCTTCACGTAGCCGCCTAGGTTATGGTCAGTACTTAAGCCGTGAAGAAGGCAGCTTAATGGGTGACTTAGAACAGACGCTAGACGACGTATTGGCAAGTGAGCCAGTCTTCGAACGCATCTGCAAGCACAAGAAAGCGAAGCTTCCGTTCACACAGCTGGACAAACTAGCTGATGAAGCGTTGGCTGACGGTGTTATTAACGAAGATGAAGCAAACCTACTTCGTAAAACAGAAGCGGGTCGCTTGCGCACTATTAACGTTGATGACTTCGACCATGAAGAGCTTGTTGCCAAGATTAACTCTTCAACGCAAGCAACAAAGAAACGTAGCGGTAAAGCTGCATAACGCTTTGTATAGCAATTAAATTAAAAGGCCGCTCGTAAGCGGCCTTTTTGTGTCTACTGCTATAACCTGCTACGAATAGACATAAAAAAACCGGAGCGTGTGTGCTCCGGTTTTTTGTATCTTTTACAATTCGCTTTTTGCCACAGCCCTATTGGCAGAGCAGCAAACAGTATCGCTAGATTAGCTTAACTGAAGCTTGTCCATAAGCAGGACTGCTTGGGTACGTGTATTGATTTCAAGCTTACGTAAAATGGCACTGATATGCGCTTTAATTGTCGCTTCAGTTACGTTCATTTCATGAGCAATTTGCTTATTCATCAAACCTGCTCGTAGGTACGACAATACTTGAATTTGTTTAGGCGTAAGTTCACGGAAACGCTGAAGTAGCACTTTCAATTCGTCATCAACTTTTTCAAGCTGCTCTTCCATTCCTTCAGGTAACCAACGCTTGCCTGCAATGATATCTACAATGGCTTGGGCAATTTCGCGTGTGGCTGAAACTTTTGGGATAAAACCCTGTGCACCTAGGCTCATTACTTGCGCTACCACTTCCACGCCGTCACTGCCTGAAATTACGCCCACCGGAATATCTGGATATTCTTCGCGTAGTGTAATAAGGCCGTTGAAGTATTCACCACCCGGCATGTTTAAATCTAGGAGGACAAGTTCTACGCCGTCGAATTCACTTAGCTTTTCTTGCGCTGATTCGAGACTTCCTGCCTCGATAATTTCCGCATTTTCAAAGTAGGGTTCTAACGCGCCGCTTAATGCTTCGCGAAACAATGGATGATCGTCTGCTACTAGAATTCTCGTCATTAGCGTTACTGCTTCCTTATTGTATTTCCTGATAGATTAATACTTTCGTTTAGTAACGAAAAGCCCTAAACCTTAAAAATAGCGCAATTTCTAAGAAATTTGGCGTTTTAGATTGGCATTTGCAATTCAAACGTTAAAATTGCGGCCCAAACGATGAAATGAAGGCCTAATGTGAAGAAGCACGACAACATTTATGCAAACCCGCTCAGTAAAGTAGCCGACTTTAAATTTGACGAGTCTGTGGTTGATGTGTTCCCTGATATGATTCAACGATCGGTACCGGGTTATGAAACCATTATTCACACTATTGGTGAGCTTGCTAAGAGCACTGTGACCGACAATTCAAACGTGTATGACCTAGGGTGTTCGCTTGGCGCGGCAAGCCTTTCAGTAGCGCGTGCGACACAGGACAAGCGCTGCAATATTATTGGTGTTGATAGCAGTGAAGCAATGGTCGAACGCTGTAAACGAGTTGTACAAGCCTTTAGTTTACCCAACCCTATTTCCATTGAACAGGCCCTTGCGCAAGACGTTTATATAAACAACGCTTCTATGGTGGTCATGAATTTCACGCTTCAATTTATACCACCTGCCGACCGCGAAGCATTGCTAGCAAAGATTTTTAGTGGGTTAAATTCTGGCGGCATTCTGGTGTTATCTGAAAAAATTAGACACCCAACAATTGCTGGCAACGAATTGCTTATTGACTTACACCACCAATTTAAGCGTGACAATGGTTATAGTGAACTTGAAGTTAGCCAAAAACGTGCAGCGCTTGAAAAGGTGATGCTAACAGACACTTTTAGCGAGCACGAAACACGACTCAAACAGGTTGGTTTTAGTGACGTTGTAATGTGGTACAAGTGCTATAACTTTACGTCAATGGTTGCGATTAAGGCTTAGCGCCAACGAACTGAGAAAAGAATGAGTAAAATAGAACAAACCTGGTTTAGAGACTGTTACCAATCGTTGTTAGAAAGCCCCCTAGCCCATTGGCTGCAAACACTTCCTGCCCTTATGGATAACTGGCAGCGCACGGGTAAGCACGGTGAGTTTGATAAATGGTGCAGGCTATTAAGCAAATTGCCCAAAACAGATGTTAGCGCTGTTGATTTAAAACATACCGTCACAATCGGTACATCAGACGATATTGATGAGTATACGCAGAAACAAATCGAAGGCTTGCTTAGGCAGTTCATGCCATGGCGTAAGGGGCCTTATCATGTTCATGGTATTCATATAGACACAGAATGGCGTTCTGACTGGAAATGGGACCGCGTAGTTCCGCATATCGCATCACTTGAAAACCGACATGTACTCGATGTGGGCTGCGGAAGTGGTTATCACATGTGGCGCATGTTGGGTGAAGGTGCCTCTCGTGTTATCGGCGTTGACCCCACGCAATTATTCTTTATTCAATTTCAAGCCATAAAGCATTTCATGAAAAGTGATAGCGCCGCCACGAGCAACATTCACTTTTTGCCTATGGGTATTGAAGACATGCAGCCGCTAAAAGCATTTGATACCGTGTTTTCAATGGGCGTGCTATACCACAGAAAAGATCCTATGGCGTTTTTAACGCAACTTAAGGACCAGCTTCGAAAAGGCGGTGAGCTTGTGCTTGAAACGCTAGTTGTCGACGGTGATGAAAACACGGTGCTCATGGCGGGTGAACGCTATGCACAAATGCGAAACGTATGGTTTTTACCCAGCACAGCGGCGCTTACCGTTTGGCTTTCACGTCTAGGCTTTGAAAATATTCGCGTGGTGGATGTAAACCACACCACATTAGACGAACAACGCTCAACACCTTGGATGGACACGCAGTCTTTGAAAGATTTTCTCGATCCAGAAGATATTACGCGCACCATAGAAGGTTACCCTGCACCACAAAGAGCCGT
This sequence comes from Alteromonas gracilis, assembly GCF_036870955.2. Lineage (GTDB taxonomy): Bacteria > Pseudomonadota > Gammaproteobacteria > Enterobacterales > Alteromonadaceae > Alteromonas > Alteromonas gracilis_A. The sequence goes on along the minus strand of NZ_CP145482.2, from coordinate 2,018,493 downwards.
GATCGTCGCTAACAAGAAGTAGTGCATTGCTAAAGCGCATTAGCTCTTTGTTGGCATAAATGTTGTAACCCTAGTCTGCTAGAGTGTAAGTATTCTGCATTGATTAGGGTGACAACATGGACATACATGGCTTTCTAGCAACACATCAATTGCCAAGTAGCTATGCAGAGATTGCACAAAAATGGTTCACACCATTATGTGAACGGCTACTAAAGCACCAAAAAGGTGCAAACAAACCCTTTGTCGTCGGGATAAACGGTTGCCAAGGTTCTGGTAAATCTACGTTAACCAGTTTTATTGAAGCCACGCTGACATCGGTATACAACAAACGCGTTGTGTCCCTCTCTATTGACGACTTCTATTTAGACCAGTCTGAGCGCAGTGCGCTTGCCATAAAGGTTCACCCTTTGCTAAAAACGCGAGGCGTGCCAGGCACCCACGACATTACTTTAGCCCTTTCAACGCTGCGGCAACTTGATAACAGCGAGCGCACTGCGCTTCCGCGATTTAACAAAGCCACTGACAACCCTTTTCCCAAAGAGCAATGGCCAGTCATTGAACAAGCACCAGACTTCATCATTCTTGAAGGTTGGTGTGTAGGCGTGCCTGCACAGTCTAGCGCAGAGGTTAAAGCGCCGATAAACCATCTTGAAGAAGTAGAAGATCCTCTGGGTATTTGGCGTTCCTTTGTTAACACCGAATTAGTAGGTCAATACCAGACACTATTTAACAAAATTGACTACAGCGTCATGCTCAAAGCCCCCTCTTTCGACTGTGTATATCAGTGGCGTTTAGAGCAAGAGCATAAACTAGCGGCGTCATCAAAGGGCGAAGGCTCAGGAATAATGAGCGACGAAGAAGTGGCAAACTTTGTGCAACATTACCAACGTATTACCGAGCACGCGCTTCGCAGTTTGCCTGACAAATGCGACACGGTTTTTAGACTAGACTCTACAAGAACAATAACAGAACAGGACATAAAACAATGACGAAAACGCTTGTTTTCACCGATATGGACGGCACGTTGTTAGACCACCATACCTACTCTTTTGAGGCGGCGAAACCGGCTTTAACGGCATTAGGACAACAGGACATTCCGGTTATTCCAACCACCAGCAAAACCTTTGCTGAATTACAGCCACTGCGCGAACGAATCGGTTTGGACGGCCCTTTTATTGTCGAAAACGGCGCAGCCATCTTTATTCCACACGGATTTTTTAAGCAAAAGCCTAGTGGCACCGTGTGGGTTGACGGCTATTGGTGCAAAGCATTTATATCGAACAAGAACTACTGGATTAAGTTGCTTGAGAAGATGGGCGGCGAATTTGACACCAAGTACCAGCAGTTTTCAAAAATGTCGCTTGAGGACATTATAGACAGCACGGGCCTGGATGAGCATTCAGCGTCACTTGCCGCAAAGCGTCAGTTTGGCGAGCCCATTTTATGGCAAGGAACAGAGGAGGAAAAACAACGTTTTCTACAGGCAGTAAAAGACCGAGGCGCATTTCCACTTGAAGGTGGACGTTTTATTCACGTCTCTGGAAACTGTGATAAAGGACAAGCCCTTAAGTGGCTTGCCAGTGAATACCAAAAACAGCACGTGACCAAAGTAAAAACAGTAGCCCTTGGTGACGGTAAAAATGACGTAGCAATGCTTGAAGCAGCGCACGTTCCTATAAGAATTTTATCACCGGTAAACCCTCCACCAGAAGTACAAAAAGAAGAGGTATATACCAGCACCCTAGTAAGCCCTGAAGGCTGGAATGAAATGCTAACAAAACTATTATCCCTTTGATCAGGAGGACACATGGCTGATTTTTATCAAAATGGTGTGGTAACAACGTTACATAACTTGGCTCGTCGTCCAACCGAAGAGCTAGAAGCAGAGCTTCTACAATTTTCACAAAAGCGTCCAATGGCGCTTATTCTTCCCTCTCTTTTTTCAGAGCTTGAAGGCGACGCGCTTCCTCATATTGTTAACGAACTCACCGAAGTACCTTACTTGTCAGAAGTCGTTATTGGCTTAGACAGAGCAAGCCAAGAACAATACAAGCATGCGCTTAAATTCTTTGGAAAACTGCCACAGCACCACCGCATATTATGGAATGACGGCCCTAGGCTTAAAGCGTTAGACGAAGAGCTTCAAGCGCAAGGACTTGCACCTAAAGAAATGGGTAAAGGGCGTAACGTATGGTATTGCATGGGCTATGTACTGGCGTCGAATCGTGCAGAATCGGTTGCACTGCATGACTGTGATATCGTGACCTATGAAAAAGATCTGCTAGCAAAGCTCATCTACCCCGTTGCTAACCCACAGTTTAACTATGAGTTCTGTAAAGGCTATTATGCGCGTGTTGCTAATGGCAAAATTAACGGCCGTGTTTCTCGTTTACTAGTAACACCCCTCTTACGCGCACTTAAACGCATTATGGGTGACAACGAGTATCTTGAGTTTATGGACAGCTTTCGCTATCCACTAGCGGGAGAATTCTCGTTTAGACGCGACGTGCTTAACGATATTCGCATTCCCAGCGACTGGGGTTTGGAAATTGGCGTACTATCTGAAATGCACCGCAACTATTCTCACAACAGACTGTGTCAGGCAGATATTTGTGACATTTACGACCACAAGCACCAAGATTTATCGCTTAACAACGACCAAGGTGGTTTGTCGAAAATGTCTATCGACATTACCAAAGCCATTTTCAGAAAGTTGGCAACACAAGGCTATACTTTCAGTAATGAAATGTTTCGCTCGATTAAAGCAACCTATTTCCGCATTGCGCTAGACTTTATTGAAACCTATCACAATGACGCCGTTATGAACGGGCTTAGCCTTGACATTCACAGCGAAGAAAAAGCGGTAGAAATGTTTGCCAGCAACATTATGAAAGCGGGTCAAAACTTTTTAGAAAACCCCATGGAAACGCCGTTTATACCAAGCTGGAACCGCGTAACCAGCGCGGTACCCGATATTTTAGAGCGTCTTTTAGAGGCGGTTGAAGCTGATACTGCAGAATTTATGGAGTAAGTAATATGGCATGGGACCTTCTCCATGACAAAGTAAAACACCATCTTGAAAGTATTTATGCTGATGTAGCGCTTAACGTCTCGTATGAGACGTTAGCGACCGACTTAATGAATACTATTGGTATTAAGTCAGATGCCGATATTGCCTCGCCTCAATCTCATCACAATTATTGGGATGAGGAAGATATCGTGATGATCACCTATGGCGACAGCGTGATAGATGATGACGAGCGCCCGCTTGTGACGCTTAACCGCTTTCTTCACCGCTACTGCAAAAATACAATAAACAACGTGCATATTCTGCCGTTCTTTCCGTATAGCTCTGACGATGGTTTTTCTGTCATTGATTACTCGACAGTTAACGAAGCGCTTGGCTCGTGGGACGATGTTGAAGATATTGCCAAAGACTACGGGCTAATGGCTGACCTTGTGATAAATCACTGTTCAGCAAGAAGCGTGTGGTTTGATAATTTCATTAAAGGTGAAGGGCCGGGTTCTGACTACTTTTTTACAGCGGATCCGACTGATGATTTGTCGATGGTAACCCGACCACGGGTTTCGCCATTGTTGCGTGAAACTGAAACGGCTAACGGCACCAAGCACGTATGGTGTACGTTTAGTCACGATCAGGTAGATTTTGACTTTAGAAACCCCAAGGTCCTACTGGCTTTTGTTGATATTATTCGCCTATACATCGACAAAGGCTCGAAGTTGTTTCGACTAGATGCTGTCGCCTTTTTATGGAAAATTGTGGGCACGAATTGCATTAACTTGCCGCAAACGCACGAAGTTATTCGCTTATTGCGCACTTTGATTGAACATGTCGACCCTTCAATCATTATTATTACAGAAACCAATATTCCTAACCGCGAAAACCTAACCTATTTTGGTAACGCCAACGAAGCGCACGCCATTTATAATTTTTCATTACCGCCACTATTGGTAAATACCTTGGTAACAGGCGACTGCACGTATTTGAAAAGCTGGATGATGAGCATGCCGCCTGCACAAAATGGTACTGCGTATTTCAACTTTATTGCTTCGCATGACGGTATTGGGCTTAGGCCAGCTGAAGGGCTGCTAAGTGAAGAAGAAATATCGGAGTTGGTGCATACGATGCAACATTTCGGGGGTAAAATTTCATGGCGTGCGTCTGATCACGGTCAGCAAAAGCCTTATGAAATAAACATTACCTTGTTCGACGCGTTGCAAGGCACCACCAAAGGCCCAGATAAATATCAAGTCGATCGCTTTATTTGCGCTCATGCCATCATGCTGGGTATGGAAGGGATCCCAGGGCTTTACATTCACAGTTTGTTGGGTACTTCAAACGACTACGAGAAAGTTGCCAATACGGGCCAAAACCGTTCTATAAACCGACGTCGCTGGGACTTAAAAGAACTAGAAGCATTGCTTGATTCGCCGTTCTCGCAGCACCACAAAGTATTAACCCGCCTGTCGCAGCTTATTCGCATTAGAAAAGCACAACCAGCGTTTCACCCTAACGCGACACAGTTTACGCTGCAGTTAGGTACACAGCTATTTGGTTACTGGCGACAAAGCCTAGACCGAAAACAAAGCGTATTCTGCATAAGTAACATTAGCGATGAAGACCAAACCGTATTGTTGTCAGATATTAACTTAATTGGCACCGATAACTGGATTGATCTTATCTCTCGAGATGAAATTGCGTTAGCAAGTGGCAGTTTGCAGTTGAAGCCTTACCAAACGCTTTGGATAAGTAACCAAGACTTTGAGTAAATAGTACTTGCGCTAGTAAACAAAAAGCAAGCGCATAAACAAACACTGACCGCGGAAGGGAAGCTGCGGTATTATACCTTTCGAAGTTCCACCAACACACAAGGTAGTAATGCAACCTATTTCCACATTTATTTTTGACCTAGACGGTACCTTAGTCGACTCAGTACCCGATCTCGCTCACGCGCTAAACGCTACGCTACATGACATGGGCTTACCTACGTACCCTGAAACCACAATAAGACATTGGGTTGGTAATGGTGCACGAATGCTGGTTGAGCGCGGGTTAAGTGGAAGTACAAGCATTTCCCATGGCCAAAGTAATGAACAAGTAGACGCGGCGCTTGATAAATTTTTAGCGCATTACCGCGTATTGGTATGCCAATATTCCGCATTGTACAAAGGGGTATTCGATACACTAACAACGCTTAAACGCAAGCAATACAACCTTGCGCTGGTAACGAACAAACCCGAGGAGTTTATTCCACCAATTCTTAACGCATATTCATTAAATGACATGTTCTCGGTTACGGTTGGCGGCGACTCTTTACCTGAGAAAAAGCCATCTCCCCTTCCCTTGTTACACGTTAGCAATACCCTAAACGTGATGCCAGAGACGTGCATAATGGTGGGTGATTCAAAAAATGATATACAGGCCGCCAAGGCCGCTAATATGAGGTGTGTCGGGTTAACTTACGGTTACAACTACGGCGAAGATATTGCCATTCATAAACCCGACTGGGTGTTTGATTGTTTTACCCAGTTATTGACGTTGTAAAAGACTAAAATTGCTGGTGATGCCCCTTCCAACAGAACAAAGTGAAGTTCTAAATGGGTAACCAACTTTCCATCCTTTCACGCAGTTTCACAAAACCCATGTTAAAACCAACATTAATCTTTGGTATAACGTTGGTTTTTCTGTAACATCCGCTGTTCATTAATATACAGAACAACAGTTTATAAGGTGGTTGGTATGTCATCTAAATGGCTTTCGTTAGAAGAAGCGTTGTCTAAAGCACTCGATGCCGCTACGCCTATTTGCGAGACTGAACAGGTGAGTATTTTTGATGCCACCAACCGTATTTTGGCCGATGAAGTTGTGGCCAATGTAGACGTACCGCCTTGGGACAATTCCGCTATGGACGGATACGCCGTCAATACCGCATCGCTTGACGGCGAAACGCCTCTTAACGTGCAAGGTGTGATTACTGCGGGCATGGAGGCAAGCACACCACTGCAAGCGGGCCATGCGTTTAAGATAATGACAGGCGCCCCTATGCCACCACAGGCCGACGCCGTGGTAATGATTGAAAACACCGACGGTGGCAAAGACAAAGTTTGCATTACGAAAGCGCCCTCATCAGGCGAGAATATTCGTAAAAAAGCCAATGATATTGCCGTTGGCGATGTGCTAGTAAAACAAGGTACGCAGCTGTGCGCAGAGCACCTTATGTTATTGTCTTCGCAAGGCAAAAGTGACGTTACCGTGTTCCGTAAACTTCGCTTGGGCGTGGTAGCTACTGGGTCTGAATTGGCACACCCTGGCAGCGAGCGCACCAGCACACAAATTTACGAGTCGAACCGCGTGGGCGTAAGCAGTATTTTGCGTAATGAAAACGTGGACATTATTGATTTTGGCATTGTTGAAGATAACGAAGCCTCACTACGCGCGCTTTTCACTGAAGCCAGCACCAAAGTAGATGTAATGGTAAGTAGTGGCGGCGTATCGGTTGGCGATGCTGACTATGTAAAAGACATTATAAGCGAACTGGGTAACATTGATTTTTGGAAAATAGCGGTTAAACCCGGTAAGCCATTTGCCCTTGGGAAAATAGGTAACACACTATTTTGTGGTTTGCCAGGCAACCCTGTGTCGTCATTTGTTACAGCAAAGCTGCTAGTAGTGCCCGTAATTAAAAAGCTGCAAGGGCAAGACTGTAACTACGAACCACTTTACATCAACGCTAACATTACCCGAGATGTAAAACGCCGCGCAGGGCGACGAGATTTTCAGCGCGCAACCATGGTGAAAAACGAAAAAGGCGAATGGGAAGTGACACCGTTTAAATCGCAGAGCTCTGGTGTAATGACGTCAATTACCTCGGCCAATTGTTTAATGGTGATCCACGAAGATATTACCACCCTGAACAAAGGTGACAGCGTACCGGTGATGCCCTTTCATCTATAAATAAACAATTAGCCGCAGAGACTGCGTTTAAAAGCGCGCGGCGGCATACAAACTTAAAAGCGTGTTGCAGTACATTGTGTGCACACGACGACTATTTGAGACTACACACTCGTGAACAAGAAACGCTTCCTACTGGAAGGTAGAGATATATTAAAACTGGCGTGGCCGTTATTGGTTGCGCAAATTACACAAATGCTTATGGGCGTAAGCGATACCATTATGGCGGGGCGTTACAGCGCAACCGACATGGCTGCCGTTGCCCTTGGTTTTAGCATTACAGTACCGCTTTTGTGCTTTATTCAAGGCATAGCGCTGGCTTTGCCGCCTATTATTTCGCGCTTGCAGGGCAACAAGAATATAGAAGGCATTGCCGATGCGTCGCAGCAGGCTGGCTACTTAGTCTTTTTTGTAGGTGTAGTGGTAACCGCGTTATTACCGTTTACCAAAAGCATAGTATCGCTATTTCCTATGGCACCAGAGCTTTATACCATTACCGTAGACTACGTAATTTATGTGCTACTGGCTATGCCGGGCTTTGCCTTATATCAGTGGCTACGTAACTATTGCGAAGGTTTGGGTAAAACTAAACCCACCATGACCATTACTGTTATTGGGTTGTTGGCTAACGTTGTTGGGAACTACATGTTTATTTACGGTGCTGGGCCAATACCCGCAATGGGTGGCGCAGGTTGTGGCGTGGCTACCGCCATCGTTATTTACACAATGCTTATTGCAACATTTGTGTACGTGCGTTTTGCCCCTGCCCTTAAAAAATACAACCTATTTGGCAAGGTATATAAACCTAATTTCACTACCATAAACCGTACGTTTAAGATGGGCTTACCCATTGCCATGACCATTTTGTTTGAGGTAACGCTATTTTCATTAGTGGCACTACTGCTGGCCCCATTTGGTGCCAATACAGTAGCCGCGCACCAGGTAGCACTTAACTTCTCGGCGTTAATGTTTATGTTCCCGATGAGCATAGGTATGGCGGCAGCAATTCGTATTGGTTATCGCATAGGTCAAAATAACGGGCGACAAGCCAAAATAGCAGCACGTACGGCTATTTTAATTGGCTTTTGCACTGCAGCGTGCACCGCTACGTTCACCTTATTAGCAAAGGGCTTTATTATTGGCCTTTATACCAGCGACGAAGCCGTATATACCCTAGCTAATGCGCTACTGATTTACGCTGCACTGTTTCAGCTGTCTGATGCTGTGCAGGTTATTTCAGCCAATGCGCTTCGTGGTTACAAAGACACGACAGCGATGTTTATCATTACGTTTGTGTCGTACTGGTTGATTGGCTTACCCACGGGCGTGATCTTAGGCAGAACCAACTGGGTGACTGCCGAGCCCATGGCAGCAGCCGGCTTCTGGATTGGGTTTATTGTAGGGCTAAGTGCAGCCGCTGTGATGTTGGGCGCACGTTTGCTTTATATTCAGCGCCCCGGTTCGACTTTGCGCGCTTAGTATCGGTGTTGCCACATTATCGGCATTGCCACAACGCGCATGCATAGCATTAAAATAACCTATAAGCGCCGCTACACGCAGATTAATCTGCCAGCGGCGTCCAGTCTTGAGGGGTGTCTATATCAAATTGCGCATTGGGTATAGACACTGCAGTAACCTTCCCTTCTTTTTCATAGTCTTTAATAACAGGCTTTGCACCCACATCGCCCGTTAAAGTCAATAATGCTTTAAACGCTGCCGCAGGGAATATAGCGGGAACCGTAAGCTTTGGCTTAGCACTAATAGAGATAGCGCCAGTCCCATCATCACTCCATTCACTACACACAATATGCGCTGGATTAGCACAAGACGCCGCGACCAAATTGGCTAAATCGTGCGCCGTTAAACGGGGTAAGTCTGCAAGGGTAATGAGTATGTGGCTGGGGTTTGCCTGACCAGTTTCGGTTCTTGGTGATGCGTTGCCTACAAGGTGCTTAACGCCCTCGCGGATACTTGACGCAATGCCCTCTTGCCACAGGCTGTTAGTAACAAGGCTAACGGGTAAATGCGCTAGTGCGTCACGCACGCTAAGATCCCATTTGCCCGTGACCACGACAGGTTGTGGTAAGCAGTGTATGACGTCTGCGTAGGTTGCGAGGGTAGCGTGGATGTTTGTCACACTAGGCAATTTCAGCAGCTGCTGGGCACTATGCGCCACTAACGGTTTGTTAGATACTGGGTGAACCGACACTAGCTTGTTACCGCCAAAGCGGGCACTTTGCCCGCCTGCCAGTAAAATACAGCCTAATCGATAGCTCATCGGCTGCGACTTAAACCTTTAATAGCGTCGGTTAACCCTTCTAAGGTCAAACCGTACATTCTGTCTTCCATAATATCGCGAATGATCTTAATAGACGAATAATACGGCCAGTAGTTTTCAGCCTGCGGGTTTAGCCATACCGCGTTATTGAAGTGATTAAGCAAACGCTGTAACCATACGCTGCCCGGCTCTTCATTCCAGTGCTCTACACTGCCGCCTGGGTACGTAATTTCATACGGCCCCATGGTGGCATCGCCAACAAAAATAACTTTGTAGTCTTTACCGTAGCGATGAATGATATCCCAAATAGGAATGCGCTCTTTATTGCGGCGCAGGTTGTCTTTCCATACCTCTTCATACACACAGTTGTGAAAATAAAAATACTCTAAGTATTTAAACTCTGACTGTACAGCAGAAAACAATTCTTGGGTGCTTTTTACGTGAGGGTCCATAGAGCCGCCCACATCAAAAAACATCAACACCTTTACCGCGTTATGGCGTTCTGGCGCCATATGAATGTCTAGCAAACCGCCCTTTTTCGCCGTTTCACCAATGGTGGTTGGTACATCAAGCTGTTCGCTGGCGCCAGTACGTGCAAACTTTCTAAGCTTACGCAGGGCTATTTTAATGTTACGCGTACCCAGTTCCACGTCAGAACTTAAGTTTTTAAACTCGCGCTTATCCCACACCTTAACCGCAGAGAACTTTCTATTGCCTTTTTGGCCAATACGCACGCCTTCTGGGTTGTCACCATAGGCGCCAAACGGCGATGTACCGCCCGTACCAACCCATTTGTTTCCACCTTGGTGGCGCTTTTCCTGTTCTTCCAAGCGCTTTTTCAAGGTTTCCATTAGCTCTTCAAGGCCGCCCGCTTTACGAAGCGCCTCGCGCTCTTCGGGGCTTAGGTTTTTCTCTATTTCTTTGCGAAGCCATTCTTCTGGAATGTCTTTACCAAACAAATCGACCGACTCTACCCCTTCAAAGTACTCGGCAAATGCCCTATCGAACTTATCGTACTGGGTTTCGTCTTTTACCATGATGGTGCGCGCTAGGCTGTAGAACGACTCAATATCGGCATAAACCACATGCTTTTCCAGAGCTCTGAGTAAATCAAGTAACTCGCGAAGCGTGGTTTTAACCTGATACTTTCGTAGCGTGAAAAAGAACTGAATAAGCATTAGCGGCGCGCCATAAAGACCAATTTTTCAAACAAGTGAATGTCTTGTTCGTTTTTAAGCAGTGCACCGTAAAGCGGCGGAATGGCTGCTTTGCCGTCTTTCGAGTGAAGCGCCTCAGGTGGAATGTCTTCTGCAACTAACAGTTTAAGCCAGTCGATAAGCTCAGAGGTAGATGGCTTTTTCTTAAGCCCAGGCACGTCACGAATTTCAAAAAACGCTTTTAACGCTTCATCAAGCAGCTTTTTCTTTAAATCAGGGAAATGCACGTTCACAATTTCCTGCATTTCGTCAGGGTTCGGGAACTGAATATAATGGAAGAAACAACGGCGCAAGAATGCATCAGGCAGTTCTTTTTCATTGTTCGACGTAATAATAACGATGGGACGCTGCTTTGCCACAACGCGCTCTTGTGTTTCATACACAAAGAACTCCATTTTATCGAGCTCTAGTAGCAAGTCGTTTGGAAACTCAATATCCGCTTTGTCTATTTCATCGATAAGCAGTACTGGGCGTTTTTCTGCACTAAAGGCCTCCCAAAGTTTACCTTTAACAATGTAGTTGCCAATATCGTGAACACGATCATCACCTAACTGCGAGTCACGTAAACGCGATACGGCGTCATATTCGTACAAACCCTGCTGCGCTTTGGTAGTTGACTTGATGTGCCATTGAATAAGCTCAGTGCCTAAACTTTCAGCCAGTTCCTCGGCCAACATGGTTTTACCTGTGCCTGGCTCGCCCTTAATTAACAGCGGGCGCTCTAGCGTAATGGCGGCATTAACCGCTAATTGTAAGTCTTTGGTTGCGATGTAATTAGACGTGCCACTAAAAGCCATGGATGTTGTACTCCGTATAATTCTTCGTCTTCATGTATTTTAACAATAACATATAGCTAAAAAACACTTTGCATTTATGCGTTTGGGACCAATGATATAGGGGTATGACGAAATCCCCTAATTCACGCTATGAATTATTAACTATTAAAAAGGTCGTACAGATCACGACAGAGCGGGGTTTCCTAGAAATTAAGGAACAAGGTAAGGACTAAAAATGAACGTATTTGAAGATAATTCCCTATCGATTGGCCGCACGCCACTCGTTAAACTTAATCGCGTTACATCAGGTAACGTGTACGCGAAAATTGAGTCGCGCAACCCAAGCTTCAGCGTTAAGTGCCGTATTGGTGCCAACATGATTTGGGACGCGGAAAAGCGCGGTGTCCTTACTGAAGGTAAAGAAATTGTAGAGCCTACCAGTGGTAACACAGGTATTGCCCTTGCGTTTGTTGCTGCATCACGCGGCTACAAGCTAACGCTTACCATGCCAAGCAGCATGAGCCTTGAGCGCCGTAAACTACTTAAAGCGCTAGGTGCAAACCTAGTACTTACTGAGGCACCAAAAGGTATGAAAGGTGCAGTTGCAGCAGCACAAGAAATTGTGAACTCTGACCCAGACAAATACGTGTTGCTTCAGCAGTTTGATAACCCAGCAAACCCAGCTATTCACGAAAAAACCACTGGCCCAGAAATTTGGGAAGACACAGATGGTAAAGTAGACGCGTTTGTAGCAGGTGTAGGTACAGGCGGCACAATTACTGGTGTTAGCCGTTACCTTAAAAACACCAAAGGTAAGGCAATTACTTCTGTTGCGGTTGAGCCTACTGATTCGCCAGTAATTACGCAAGCGCTTGCGGGTGAAGAACTAACCCCTGGTCCGCACAAAATTCAAGGTATTGGCGCAGGCTTTATTCCTGGCAACCTAGACCTAGATTTAATCGACGAAGTTGAGCAAGTGACCAACGAAGAATGTATGGACATGGCGCGTAAGCTAATGACCGACGAAGGTATTCTTGCGGGTATTTCATCTGGTGCAGCGGTAGTTGCCGCTAAGCGTTTTGCTGAGCGCCCAGAAAACAAAGACAAAATTGTTGTAGTACTTCTAGCAAGTGGTACAGAGCGTTACCTAAGTAGCCCACTGTTCGCTGGCGCGTTCGACGAACAAGAAGAAGTGCAATAAGCACCTACTCTGATTTAATTGAAAAACGAGGCTTTAGCCTCGTTTTTTGTTTGTGGGAACAAAAATATAAAGCTGTATTTAAATACAGACCTCAGCAATTTCGGCAAGCGAATAAATAAAAGAGATATTTTCCGCCTTTCACCTCCTCCATTTACACAAATTGTTGTAAGACGTTGATGTGGATTTATTTACGTGAGAAAGTTAAAGGATTATTTGAGTGATAGATGGATCAAGTCCGCATTGTAAAAAGGATTTTTTCCGTACATTAAATTGTTATGTGTCAGGAGTAACCATTAACCATGGAAGAGTTTTTTAAAAAGTACACAGAAGCTTTTGACGCTCTGAACTCAGAAGCTATAGCTAATCTTTATCGCCTCCCCTGTGCTGTTTCCGACGCTGACGGTACTCAAACATTTACGGATAGACCAGCGCTTATTCAAAAGTTTGCGTTAAATTGTAAATCTATGCGCAACTTTGGCTATCAACGCGCTCAGTTCAAAATTATGCAAGAGCAGCCACTTGGACAAGACAAAGTATCAGTTACAATTGCTTGGCGTGTTAACGCAGGCAATTCAAATATAGACTTCCGCTCTTTGTATGTCTGTCATTTTATAGACAACAAGTGGTTTATATTCAGCGCAAATGTATATCAAGGTAGTTTTTAGAAGTGCCACATAACAAAAAAATTAAGGCACTCACTTCGTTCGTTGGGACGCATACACGTGGGCTGCTTCGCATTATAGCCCACGCGTCTGCGCCCCTTATTTAAAAGTTAGGTGTAATGATGAAAATTTTTACTTTTGTCGTTGTTATGGCTACGTTCTGCAGTTTTAATGCTCATGCAGTGAAAGCGCGCAGCTGCGAAGATTTAGAAGTTGAATATATAAAGCGGCAGCTTCAAAACGGTAATTTAAGTCAAAAAAACATTTCAAACAGAGAATTTAAAAGAGGTACGTTAGGTATTAATGAAATGTGTGAACTAAGAAGTGAATTGGTTTCAGATAGTTTAGCTTTTACTCTATTTAGTCCTAAAGGTGAGTCATCAAATTATATACTGGTTCATAATGGCTTAGATGGCAGTTTTAAATTGTACGGTCCTTTTATTGGCAATTACACCTAACAAAAAACTAAAGGCGCTCGCGCTGCTCGCTGGGACGCTAACACATGGGCTGCGTCACTTCGTTCCTAATTTTAGCCCATGTCTTATCGCCCCTTAGTTGGGCGTTAGCTGTCAGTAGGTAGACCATGACTCAAAAGTCTTTGCCAAGAAGGGCTTTAAAGTACGCCGTAATATCTTCTTTGATAATTATGCTTTTGGTTTTATATGCAATACTAACCAGAGATGTTACTGGCTCAGCCTTGGAAGTATTTCTCCGCTTAGTTGTAACAACTGTTGGTGTGTTTGGAGCAATGTGGTTGGTTTTTATCTTTTACCTATTCGCAAACCCAGATGCTGATAAACCTAAAGAAAAGGACTCATGACTAAAGTGGACTTAAAAAGGCGACACTCTCTTCGATTAACAATGTCAGCTAACAAGCCAATCAACACACTCACTGCGTTCGCTGGGACGCATACACGCGGGGCGGCTGCGCCATTATGCCCCACATGTCTGCGCCCGTTATTGGAAAGTTATGCGTCAAGGACACCTTTATGAGTAACCATGCTCAATATGGATTTATAGCCATCCTTCTGGGTTTATTAATGTGTTTTGCGTACCTTTCTTTCATGCCAAAAGAACAAGCGCTCACAGTTAACACAGTTAATCATGACCGGGTTATCTGTGGGTTAGCCACATGTGGTCACCATGCGATAACTTTAAAATCTAGCACAGTAGTTAACTTAAACGGCGAAGACATTTTACTAAGTGAATTCGTTTCTCGCTTGGGTAAAGGGCTAGACCAATGTGAGGCTAGAACGCTATATATTGCTGCAAATCCAGACTTAGACAGCGGATTAGTAATCAAGCTCTCCAACTTAATCACCACTAAAATTCCAGACATCAAAATCGGCTGGGGTAGCAATGACGCATAACAAAAAAATTAAGTCACTCACTACGTTCGCTGGGACGCATACACGTGGGCTGCTGCGCATTATAGCCCACGCGCCTGCGCCCCTTATTTAAAAGTTAACTGCCATATGGATATGCCGAAGAAAATTTTATACTCCTGGCTATTTTGGGGTCTTGTTTTTATAGTTTGTATGTTTAAAGCATGTACTTTTATTTCCGAAGGTATGTGCTCCAACGCAATCTACTCTCAAGCGTTCTCCCCCAACGGAGAATTTAAAGCTGTGGCCTTTTCTAGGGACTGCGGTGCTACTACCAGCTTCTCAACACATGTTTCTCTTCTTCACTCAAACGACAATTTAGCAAATGAAGCGGGAAACACATTCATCTCTAAGGGCAGCGCAACACTCGTCAATCCTTCCCTAGCCTGGCACTCAAACTCAAATTTGCGCATTACCTTTTCCAATCAGGGTAAAGTATTTAAGGCAAACAAAGAGTACAGTGGTAACGTTGCGGTCAGCTACAGTGAAAATGGCAGTTAACAAGCAAATTAAGGCGTGTGCCCTTCGTGCCCACTGGGACGTTATACGCAATTGGTCAGAATAACTTTTTAACATCGCGGTAAAAGTTTTCATGAGAACCAAGAGCTATCAATTCAAGTATTACAGTGCCATCCTCGTAGCTGTAACCAAGTAAAGTTAACTGCTTGACCATCTTGAACTTGTACACGCGAAGAAAGGCTAGGTCGCCTTTCTTCTGTTCTCCAAGAAGAGGATCCTCCATTAGTTCCTTTACAGCTTTATCCAAATCTTTTTTCTGATTCTGATGTAATTTCTTTACTGCTCTCTTAAAATTAGCTGTCTGTAAAACACTGGTAATCTTAACCAAAATCGTAAGGCTCCAATTTTCCTGCCTCTTTTTCCGCTTTGGAAATAATTGCCTGTTTCACGAATTCGTATGGCAAATCGGGATTATCTTCCATCATTTCACCTATCTTTGCCCAATGCTCAATCTGTTTTGGCATAGTTCGATTTAGAGCTTTGCCCATAATGGTAGCTTTCTCAACTAGATCTTGGTCTAGTCTTACGCTCGCGGTTGCCATAATATTTCTCCTAATAGTTCGCCATTACATTGTAGCAATGCGCTACAAATGTAGCAAATTGCGTATAACAAACGCATTAACACTCGCTGCGCTCGCTAGGGACAAAACACGTAGGCTCCCTGCGCTTCACTTGGTATTGTAGCCTCCGTATTTTTGCCCGTTATGCGGGTGTTATACGCTTTGAGCATCAAGGATCGAAATGCAGCTTAAAAAACCAAAATATCTTCTCGTCACACAAGAGTTAGGTTTTAAATTACCATTGGCTTGGTGTGCTTCAGCTCTCATAATTGGCATTCTTACTCAAGAAATAGCAGCAATTTTCATTTCCATTGCGACGCTTCTCCTAGTTTGGTTTACCTGCAAACTCTCAGCCTTTTTCTTCAGTTTCCAAGAACACAGCGGCATTTTAAAAAACCATATTTACGACAACGTTTTGAAAGCAGTTTGGTTTATCTCACTTTTTTGCCTCGTAATAAATTTCGTTAAATCCCTACTGTTTAACACAGGTAGTGAAGCATTTTTAAGCTGCGTATTCTCTGTAGTCTACTTCGGGTTTATGCTTTCAGCATCAAGGCGTTGGGGTATGCACTTCGTTGAAAAACGCGTATAACAAACAAATTATGGCACTCGCTGCCGCTCGCTGGGGCGCAAACACGTGCGCGGCTTCGCCATTATTGCACACGTGTTTGCACCCCATATTTGGAAGTTATGTGCTTTGGTAGTAAAAGGATTTTAGACATGGAAGAAACACTTAACTCGCTCACCAATTTTGTACTTACTATAAGCTTAATTGCCGTAGCTTCAGTATTAGTAGGCCATGTTTTTGTTAGAAAAGCTCTGCTGGCTAAAGGTAAATCGCATTCAAGTAGCAAGCTTATTGGTAGCTCCGTAAGTGTCTTACTTTTATTGGTTTTATCTTTCTTTTTTGTAATACCTAGGTAACTATTAAATTGCGTCAGCACATAACAAAAAAATCAAGTTCACTCACTTCGTTCGCTGGGACGCATACATGCGGGGCGGCTTCGCCATTATTGCACACGTGTCTGCGCCCCATATTTGGAAGTTATATTGCCTAAAGGAATTGAGCAGTGAAGCATTTTTCTTTTGTGCTCTTGGATAATTTAGATCTTAGACTTCTAAATGATCTAGAGTCACGAATCGAGTTTCAAGAAACAATATGTTTGCAGTCAGAGCAGGAGTTAATGGTATTGCTTAACTGTTTCAACTCGTCAGTTTCAAACAGCTCTTTACCTAAAATCAAAAATGTAGATTCAAGTTTTGTTTTAAATGAATCACCAACACCAATAGCGGATGGCGATTTTGATGATTTTTATTCGACATGGCTAATTAAGACCAGTCGTAAAAACAACATGGACGAGTACGGTCAACTAATATGTTTAAATGGCTTTTTATCATCAAGTAGTAGCAAAAAGGTGGTTGTATTAAGTGAAGCAATATAACAAAAAATTAAGTCACTCACTTCGTTCGCTGGGACGCATACACGCAGGGCGGCTTCGCCATTATGCCCTACGTGCCTGCGCCCGTTATTGAAAAGTTATGTGCCAAGTTTTTTGTTTATCCGCTTAAATAGAAAGTTCTTATTGTTTATTACAAGGAAAGTAACATGCGAAAGATAGTCAATGTTTCAAAGAAAAAGAGCTGGTTCTCTGCCGAGCCTGATTTGAAGCTCTTAAATCAACAGATTGAAGAAATTGAGAAAGAGGGATGGAAAGTAATTTCTATCGCAACTAACTGTAATTTATTTGGCGCTATAAGTTCTTATTCACTTCTTTTGGAAATTTCGGCTTTATGGCACATAACAAACAAATAAAGTCGTTCCCGTTGGTCAGGAAGCCTCAATACTATTTTGTTTATTGTCGCTGGTTTAATAGCTGGGTGTCTTATTGGGTTTCTGTCTAAAAGATAGTAAAACAGTCAATTCAACAAACAAGGAGTTACCCTTAGGGTTTACACATGGAATCTACAAGAGTTCGAAAAGCTGAAAAACAAAGTTTAGTATTATTTATTGCCTGTTTAGTCGTGTTCTGCGTAGTTTGGCTCCATACAAGCTATCAACCTTATGATGACCCAGAGTCAAGAATGTGGGCGCCTATTGCTTAGGTTTTTTTAAAGGGCTAATTTTCGGTGGTGTCGCTGCCATTGTGCCTTCGATTTTTTCAGCATATGTTTTACTAAAAACAAACCCTAGGTCAAAGGTTCTTAATATTGTATTGGGTGTTTCGGGTGCATGGGTTTGTCTTGTGGCGATGTGGTACGTGTTTTAACGCTTAATAAAAAGATTAAAACGTTCGCTGCCACTAGATTAAGCAAATACTTGCTGGCAGCTTCGTAGTACCGCAACATAACATCCTTTAAAACTATTCACGCTTGAAAAACGTTCAACCGCCCTTACCTCTTTCTTGAAAACAAATTCAAGGAAGAATAAATGCTGAAGACCGCTGATGCCTTTTACAAAAAGTCTGTTTTCACAGTATTAGCACTTTGCGTAATTACGTTTGGAATGTACGTAATCTTTCGCTTATGGCAACTGACTATAATAGTAAACTCAAGGTCAGAGAAACACATACCACCTGCCTTCACGATTTCAGCGGTTTCTATTCACTTACTTTCACTGGTTGGCCTTGTTTACTACTTAACGTTTCCTGCCCCAACCGAAATATTGATTATCACTAAAGCTCTTCATTTACTGTCTTCAATTTTTCATATAGTTTGGATTATCAAAGTTAGGAATAGAATAAACACCATAAACAGTGTGACTAAAGGCAATAAATTATGGCTTAATCCGTTTCTAAGTGGCTTATTTCACGTAATTTACTTCCAGCACAAAATTAATCAATCTATAGCCTCGTCAGGCGCGCGTACACTAGCGACGTAACGCTCAAATAAAAGGAGTTACTATGGAAACTAAGAACAGTAAGCGCAGATTGAAAGAATCTTCAGGTGCTTTAGATCTTTTTCGAATGCACACAGAAGTTGCGCTGATAGATTCTATGCTTAAATCAAAAGGTCTCACCGCAATGGTACTAATTGGGGTTGTATTTTTTTCCTGCTTTCTCTATTTCTTGTTTAAAATAGCGGGTGTGTAATGCATTTGAGAATTCTATAGCGCTTCAAAACAGGCGAGCCACATGGAAAAAATAAACATTCAAGAAAAGTTTTCTTTGTTTGACGAGACATGGACACCCAAGATCATTGCTGAATCCAATGGTCAATTGGTAAAAATTGCTAAAGGTGAAGGCAAGCTTGTCTGGCATTCACATGAAAATGAAGACGAGTTGTTTATTGTATTTAAAGGAAAACTCACGCTGCTATTGCGTGACGGTGCTGTTACCCTTCATCCAGGAGAGCTCTTTGTGGTTAAAAAAGGGCTAGAACACTGCCCTGTTGCCGAAGAAGAGACACATTTTATGATGATTGAGCCTGCAAGTACTGCTCATACCGGAGCGGTAGTGTCAGAGCAAACCGTAAGCGTCGACAATCAAACGCACATTTAATGTATTATTTAAACACCAGCGTTGGGCAACGTAACACTTCGCAAGCCAAGACCTGCTAGTCTTGAGGTTATATAAATCAAGGTCTGTCGGCTAATTGTCGGCTTAATGTCATGACCGACAGCGAGCGTGTGGTATACAGTGCTTATCAATTCGACAACATAGGGATGCACCTTTGAAATCACTTCGACTAAAAAAACACTGGTCTCAAGAAGAGCTAGCACAAATGAGTAATTTAAATGTGCGAACAATTCAACGAGTAGAAAAAGGCGAAAGTGTTGGCGTGGAAACGTTGAAGTCGCTGGCTGCAGTATTTGAAATTTCCACCGACGAACTAAAGCATGCTATTGAAAGTGAAAAACAACCTAGCCAACAAAATAATGTCGATACAAAAGACAATAATACGGACCACGCAAAAGCCTTAGAGAAGGTAAAATCGGTAAAGTACTTTTATGCGTTCACGGCATTTTTAGCTGCCAATTTTTTATTATTCATGCTGCCTAACTATAATGATGGCGAAAACCTAGGCCCGCTCGTTGCGGTTTTTGTCTCCTTCTCTGCCATGATCATAGGCTATGCTATTTATGTATTTCAGCCGTTCGGTGAAGACTGGGAAAAGGACAAAGTGTCTCAACTACTAAAAAAGCAGCGTGACACAGATAGCAAACGTTAAAAGCTAAGTCGTTCTGCAATGTTTTGCTCTACCAACTAAATAAAAGGATTTTTAAACTTGCTGTTTAATTGGTTCGAATCTGAAAAACCAAACGTGTATTTAGGGTCGTTAGCAATAGCTAACGACAGCAAACGCTCAAAAATAGAAACCTTCTTTTCTATCACTGGCAACACGTTGCATGATCACATGCGCGAGAAGCTTGAAGAAGTGTTTTGTCTCCACAGTATTTCATCAGTCGCTCAGCCTAAAGAGTCAGACATTGGCTTAGATGTTGTCATTGTTACGCTTCACGGTGGCGACGCATTTGCCGTAAACATTGGTATGGCAGGAATTCCAATATTTTGGCGCCCGAAGATTAAGTTAGTGTCGCGACTTTACAACATACAACACAACAAGACTTTGAAGACATTTAGTGTGACGTCTTCGGTTACATGGCGTGAGTTTGTAGCAAAACAATTTACGTTGCGGGGTTTGTTTCGGTGGGGCCCGCTATACAGCAATGAAGATATGGAAGCCCTACTCTATCAAGCATGTCTTGAATTACTCGATAAAATGCGAAAAGCCATCTAGCGAATCCATAGCACGGAGCATAACAGGCGTTAAACGCTTTAACTCTAGCTACCAGTCTCCACTGTACATAACATTGGCTTTTGCTGCTTCGACCTCTAGTGGCGCATCATCATATCCATATTCAGCCATATCAAAAAAGTGTTGGGTTACTACACTGTCTAAGCTCGCCCTTTCTATCTGCAGTACATGCACAAGCTCATGCGCGAGTTTAGGTCGGTTCAATACAAACCCTTTTCTCGCATAAATGGAATAGCCAAATACCTGCGCATTATTAACAATGCCTTCACCAACAAGACCAACCGCCTCACCAAATGCTTTTAACGCAAAGTTCTCGTAAGGAAAAGGCACAGCATCAACATAAACAATTCTTACCTTTTCTGGGTGTTTTATACCTATCTCGGCGGCTAGCAATAATTCCTTTTCATTAAGCGGCGTTCCCATTTCTAAGCCTTTACGGTCTGTTTCGTATGCCCAGTCTATGTACTGAGGCAATAAGACACCCGCGATAATACGCTCATAAGAAAACGCCAAAATGACAACTGAGATGACAATTAAGCCAACTAAGCTAAGTGCGGTATATTTGATAAACTTCATGGTGTTAAAATCCGTTTTAAAGCTAGTGTTGTAGACGCTGTCCCAAACTTATGACCACAAAATTGGCTTTTTTACGCGTCCTTCCTGCTCGCTATAATTCCACAGTAACGCCCTCAACAACAAGTCTTAAAACACTCTATTTACCTAAAAAGGCTAATAAAATCAGCAAAACGTCAGCACTTTTTCATGCTTATCAGACGTCGAATCGGCACGCTATTACTTTGTTAATTCGATGAAGTACTAATAAGGACAATCATGAGCTTCAGATTTAATTTAAAAAAAGCATGTTTTGCTGCAGGCGCTGTTATGACGTTGGCAAGTTTGTATTTGGTTTACACCGTAGGCGGGTTAGCATCAAGCGAAATAGTCTTTGCTAAACCACCCGCATTCGTTGCTCAGTATGTGTCTGACAAATACGGCGCCACTGCTACCAGCACTAATGATACTGGCGCACAAAATGATGCTACAGGTAATTTAACTAAGGACTATTTCAATGAAGCCGCGTTGGTGCGCAATATCATTGTAAATGGAGAATCACCCGACGAGCTTATTCGTGGTTTTACCTCACCAGACAAAGCAACGCGCGTAAAAATGGCAGCAGCTTTTGGCGAAGTAAACATTCAACTGTCTCATGATGAAAACAGCCACTTTGATCAGCGAAGAGATGAATTTTGGAAAAAGGTAAAAGGCCACGAGAGCGCTATGCAAAATGCCCTGTTTGAAGCGTTAATTGTATCGGCGCAAGAACAAACGCGAACCTATATTCCTTACACATTGGCGTGGTGGATGCAGGATGACAAGTCCAAAACGGTAAACATGCTAGCGTGGGCCGCTAAGCACCATAACGCGACTTGGGTTCGTCAGTTCAGTTTGTATTATGTTGCTCAATTTGGTGGAGATGAAAACCTTGCGACTGAAGTTATCGCCCATAGCACACACGACCCAGTATTTAGGGTTCGCGCTCACGCCTTAAGCCAACGTTATAGGCGTTTAAAAGAAATGATTTTTGGTAAAGCAGAATAACGCCATATCATCAGCAATAACGGCGCTTTGCGCCGCTATTGTTAATTCGCTAAGCTGTCATGTTCGGCTGACCGTTTGACGCCGACAATCCGCCGTTTACAGGCATTATTACAATCAAGTGCACAATTACGGCTAGATTTAACAACGATTTATTATTATCACTAGCGCTTGCTCACAATAAAAAACTGATAGCCAAATTCGCCGAGGTGTCGTTTATAAAGGTTCACCTCGTTTTGAATATCATGCAGTGCTTAGGTGAGTTTCCTAAAGCGGAGGCAACATCGGTTAAGCGCTGCTGTAGCGGTTCGTAGTAGTCTTTCCATGCCTGCTCTGACACAGTAAATGTGTGCTCAAGGATATACCCTGCCTTTTTTATTTGGGCTATTCTGGTGTCAACACTCTGAATGTCGGGGTAGTCACTTTTCCAATGATCAACTGACGCCTTACTTGGCTTATCGGTTAGCCAAACTAAATCGCTAAAAACCAATGCCCCACGGTCTTTTAACAAGGACTTCCATTTGGCAAGCGCGTTCTCAATTCCCATTATGTAGGCTGAAGCCTCTGACCATATGACATCAAACTGCTTATCGCCAAAATTTAACTCGGTCATGCTGACACACTGCGTCGTTACCTTGCTTTTCAGGCAGTGAAGTTCAAGCTTCTCTTCAAGCTTTCCTAAAGCCATAGTTTCATTATCTGTCGCGATAATATTTGCATTAGATAGTTTAGCAATAACTATGGTTGAGTTACCTTTGCCGCACCCAATTTCTAATATGTTGTTTGGATTACGGTTAAGCAATGTAAAGGCTTTGCTTGTATCCTCTTGGCTATTAGGGCCCCAAGACTCTAACGGTTCGAATACCGTCATAAAGTCTTGCATGTATTTGTCATGTTCATTCATATCTTTTGATAACCACTTCACTCTCAGGGCTTGCTTTTCATCAAACCCTTGAACTTTTAACCAGTCTATATGTGCATCTGGCGCTATCTCACTCAACGTTTCATGCCAGGGTTTACTGCTTTTGTCGCCTAACAGTGAAGACAATAACGACAACGCCTGCTCTTTTTGCTTTATCTCACTTTCTAGCTGGTCATATCGCAACCTAAGTACAGCTTTATCTAACCGACTTTCAAGGCACGATTTACATTCAGCTAGTGTCACCCCCCCAGCTTGTAGTTGCTGAATTAGGCGAATTTGTTGCACATCCCTATCGCTATAAACTCTATAGCCGTTCTCCAGCCTTTTTCCCGCTATCAGATTAAGCTTTTCGTAATAAAGCAACGCTGTTCTAGACAGGCCGACTAACGAAGCTAGTTCAGAGATTCGATACACATAAAACTCCATACATTTTCCATGCGCCAAGCAAGATAAACTATAAAGCAGTAGACAGGTCAATGCGTAGTTTTGATAACTGAAATACTGTTTGCTTGGTTTCAAAGTTCGTCATTTGCTGACAAGATACTCATCTACAATCAAAAATAGAAATTCACTTCAAACGATATGAATAACATTCTTATTCCCGTATTTGCGCATATTGTATGGTGTGCGCTGCTATATGCCTTTCTTACTGTTGCGCGAGCGCCTGCCGTTTGGGGAGTTGGTGCTGATACGAACGGGCAGAACCCGTTTGAACACATCAAACAGAGTATAAGTGCAAACTTGTCTAATCAATTTGAATGGCCCATGTTCTTTCATATGCTATGCATTGTTTTGTACACCTCGAGCTTGGAAGTAAGCAACGCAATGTTAGGTTTGGCGTGGGTGTTTATAGCTAAGCCGAGTATTGCATAGCGTCGTGCAGATATTTGGCAAAAGTATCCGTCTACGCGGCGTTGTTTTCTCTATTAACTTTTTAGCGGTATTGGCAATGTGGTTCTTGTTAATGATGAATACCGTTCAATAGTAATTGTTACTTTTGCGTTGAACTTTAGACAACGAGTGCAGTCACAATAATTGTTAAATATTGAAATTAAATAAACATCAAGTTACTGACTAGTAAACAATTAATTCAACAAGGAAGTATTATGAAAAGTCATACAAAAGTCGCCCTGTCTATTGTCGCATTCGCTACTGTTATTGCCCTTCAATCTTACGTGCTGTATCAACAAAACAAGGCTAATCTAGCAGTCCAGCTGAAAAGGGATGCGTTACAAATTCAGTTAAACAAAGCCAGCGAAACAAACAGCGCATTGCTGCTAAAAGTTGAAGAACTCGAAAGTCGTTTGGAAATGAAGCCTCGCCAATTGTTATCGAAAAACTGATAATAAGTTCTCCTAGATTACGGTCTGCAAGGATTACTCTATGACAAGGAATACACCGCTCATTATCGGTGGGTATTTAAGTTTCGTCGCCGCCCTACTTCATATTAGCTGCATTTTTGGCGGGCCAGAGTGGTATCGCTTTTTTGGTGCTGGCGAGAGAATGGCAACGCTTGCTGCTGTTTAGTGACCCATATCCAACAGTTGCCACATTGGTCATTGCTAAGCATTCTTGTTGGCTGGGGCCTATACGCTTTATCAGGGGCAGGCATTATCCTCAAATTGCCACTACTAAAAACCTGCTTAGTATTAATTACTACGGTATACCTAGTGCGTGGTGTTGCAGGTTTAATTGGCCCGTTTTTTACTGATGACCCTGTAGTACACCAAAACTCAATAACATTTTGGATTATCAGTTCACTCACCTGTTGTGTGTACGGCATGTTTTATTTGTATGGCACCAAAACATTATTCGCCAACAACGCTTAAATTGTCTTTTATGGAAACGAACTTTGAAAAAAATTATATCTAAGGTCTCAACGCTTTTATGTGCACTTACCCTATTCACTGGGTGCGCAACGACTAATAACGATAGCTTGTTTAAAGGCATTGTTGATAACACGATTTCAAATCAGCAAGACAGACAAAAAGCGCAGGAACGCTCAGGACAAGTTCCAGATAACCAAATAAAAGGGCTTGATGTCGTGGTAGGCACAGTAAACGCGGTACTAGATGAAGTATTTGGTAACGGCAGCGAAGACAACTAGCCACGGCATCTGCGAGTAGTTGTTCTTATGGCATGGTTATGTATCGGTACGCCTACTCATATGTGTTTTTATTCTCTTGGGCAATATTCCGTATTGACGCAAACAGTATTGAAATACAGTGAAAAATCGTTGATTATGCTGTTATTGGTATGTACAACAACGAAATGGAAGTCAAATAAAGGTTCTCACAATGAAAACAGGTAAGTGGTACGCCTTACTCGGGCTTTTTACAGTATTGTTTTTAGCAGCATGTGGAGAGAAAAGTGACGAAGGTCTTGGTCGTTACGGTATGCTTGATGAGAGCACGCCCGAGTACACTACTGTCATGTTTTTACGCAGTGTATATGAAGACGACAACCTAGACGCTGCCATTGCTGTTTCTAGTGAGAAAATGTCACGGATCCTCACTCGATACCACTCAAATCGCAATGTGCAACGCCACCTACTAAACCTGCGATACGACTCGGTCATTATTACTCCACAAAGCACCGGCGGTGTGGGGCGTTCGGAATTTTCTGAAAAATCAACTATCACTGTTTTTTTAAGCGGCACCTATGGTGAAGACAAAGTGGAAGACTTGCGCAGCCTCGATTTAATAAAAGAAGACGGCGAGTGGAAGGTTAACAAAATCCACCCTGATACCTACCTTTAAGCCAAAGACTAAAACGTGCCCCCTGCCATACAATTATGGATAATAGTGATAGTGGTATTTTTGCCGCTGGCTGTGGCATATCAGCTTGTTTGGTCTTATTTTTTTAGCCTTCAACCTACTCACTTTTGGCAGCAGCCTGCTGCACATTTCACATTGGTCGGTAAAGCACTGGGCGAAACTATCATGTATGCCTTAATGTGCGGCTATATATGGTGCTACGCGCCATCAACACAGCGCATTTATCGTGTTATTATTGCTATCTTAACTGCGTGTCTTTCGTTGTATTCAGGGTATTACTTATTGGTTCAGCTATCTATTTTCTGATAGTCGAATTGAACTTTATGTTTTTTGTAAGCTCTTAGCTCATATCAAAAATTTCTTGTTTTCCAAAGGATATCGGAGCCCACTGTGAATAAATGGATGTTGTTTGCCGCCCTATCGTTTTCAAGCATTGCATACGGCAATGAAGCACTGTCGGTGGAAACACCCTTGCCTTCTAACCTTCAGCTAGCCTTCCCTAATGAGTCAAACATTCAGCCCGAGGAAAGTTCTTTCGTGGTGGAAAGCGTTGTACCTATGAGCAACGAACTCGGTGAGCGCTGGGCGGTCGTAACGCTTCGAAACTCAGTGTCAGGGCGAAGAACTCTCAACCACAAACACCTAATGGCGTTAGTCGCTGACGGAACCCGCCTGCATCCTGAGCCATTTACTCAAAGTTTTCTTGCCAACGAGTCGTTGTCAATTGTAGTGAACTTTGGCTTACGTAAATTCCCGCTTCTTGATGTGTACTCACGAGAAGAATAGTCGAATCAACTTGAAACCATAAACATAACAATTAAGAACTACATAAGGATTTATTGTGTTGAATAAGTATATTTTTGCCCTAGCTTTGCTACTTCCTATTTTCTCGGTGAGTGCCGCAAAATTTGAAGAAGGGACGCATTATGTTGAAATTGAGGGCGAATTAACGAAAAAGAAACAGGTAACAGAGTTCTTCTCATTTTATTGCCCCGCATGTTTTCGACAAGAGCCTTTCATGAATAATTTGAAGGCGTCTTTACCATCTGACGTCACATTCAAGAAAAACCATGTAGACGGTATGCCAGGTAGAGAGCTAGCTATTGAGCAACTGCTCACAAATGCATTGATCGCAGCCAACTATCTTAAGGTTGGTGACAAAGTGATCCCAGCTATATTTAATACCATTCACGTCGATAAGTCTTCATTCAACAACATTGATGATGTAAAACGCTTGTTTACCAACAATGGTGTAAATGGCGATAAATTTGATAAGGTCTTTTCAAGCTTTGGTGTTAACGCACAAGCCAAAAAGATGCAAAAGAACACGCAGCAACTTCGCGATCAGGGTTTTTCAGCTGTGCCTACGTTGATTGTTAACGGCAAGTATAAGCCAGTAACTAAAAGCTTGAAGTCGGTTGATGAGTACAAAGCGCTTGTGCTTTTCTTACTTGAAAAAGCCTAATCGAATAAAACAATGATCAAAATCTTTCTTTTAAGCTTAACGGCAATATTGTCTTTCTCGGCCCAGGCACAACGTGTTATTGAGTCGTCATTGCCTCAGTCTATTTCTACTACTGCCCGCTATGTATTTTACTCGCACGGCTACATTGTAGAGGGGGACAATGCTACTCCGCAGCACCCGAGATGGGGAGTGTATGACTTTCCGGCAGTTAAGCAGGCATTATCGAGTGAAGATCATGTTCTTATTGCTGCACACCGTAAGAAAGACACACCACCTTTTGAGTACGCAAAAGAACTCGCTAGCCAGGTTAATACGTTAATTGAGAACGGCGTTCCCGCCTCTAATATATACTTGGTTGGATTTTCCCGTGGTGGCTTTATAACCGCAATTACCTCAAGCTTGTTAAAAAACGACGCGCTAAATTTTGTCATTCTTGCGGCCTGCACCAGCGGATTAGCCAAACACCCTGACGTAGTACTGCACGGTCGCGTGCTTTCCATCTATGAAACATCAGACACCGTAGGGTCGTGTGATGAGGTGGTAAGCCGCAGTGGCACCAACGTTGTTTCTTTTAAAGAGCTTACGATTTCTACCGGTAAAGAACACGGCGCGTTTTACCGCCCTATAGAAGTGTGGGTATCACCTAGGTTATGAAATGGATTCAAAACCCTAACTGATAGCGTATAATTGCAAACCAGTTATAGGTTATTGGAATAACAATGAAATTAGCTATAAACATTGTTGATGCATTTACAGATAAGCAGTTCAAAGGAAATTCTGCCGCGGTTATCGTCTTGGATGATTGGTTATCCGATACGCTTATGCAGTCAATTGCAATGGAGAATAATTTATCTGAAACCGCCTTTCTTGTTGCGGCAGACACGGCAGACAACGGCGTTATAGCGTTCAATATACGCTGGTTTTCGCCTGTCACAGAAATTGACTTCTGCGGTCATGCCACACTAGCCTCAGCTCATGTGGTGTTTGCAAAATACACTCAGCACAATAGCATTGAGTTTAGGGCTGATGCTGTAGGTAGCATGCAAGTCGAGAAAAAACACGACGGTTTCATTCAAATGAATTTCCCAAATCGCGCGCCTACAGAACCCGAGTATATTCCCTCAGCTCTGCTTGACGGACTGTCTATCACGCCCCAAAAAGTGCTGCAAAATGGCCAAGCCTATTTTGCTATTTACGACAATGAAGACGACGTCATGATAGTTGAACAAGATGCTAGCGAACTGCGCAAGCTAGCGCCTTACGATGTGGTAGTAACGGCGCCGGGTCAGCATTTTGATTTTGTATCTCGCTACTTTTGGCCTGCAAATGGCACTGACGAAGATCCAGTTACAGGCTCTATACATACAGGGCTTGCGCCATACTGGTCGCAACAACTGGGTAAAAAAGCATTAGAGGCCTATCAAGCGTCAAAACGCGGTGGCGTGCTAAGGTGTGTAGTCGAAAGTGATAGAGTATTAATTTCAGGCCAAACCGTGGGCTATTTAACAGGCGAAATTTCAATAAAGTAGCGTTCATTAGCAAAAAAAGCAGCGTTCACGCTGCTTTTTTTCTTCAATCATCTGCAAAGCCAAAAACTTACAGAAATCACATTCGAACTATTAGCGGCCTACCGCAATCCCCTCTCTTCGGGGGTCAGCGCCACCAATTAGCTTTCCTGACTTAAACTGAATACCGTGTAACCCGCTGTTTAAATCTACCACTTTAACATTATGACCAAGCTCACTTAATGCAGGTGCTAAATTTGCGATAGGCGTACCCTTTTCAAGCGCAGTATAGTCGTTTCTGTTGGTAATTTTCGGCAAGTTAATCGCCTGTTGAATATCCAGACCAAAGTCGACGACACCAATAATTGTTTGCGCAACATAGCTAACAATACGCGAACCACCTGGCGAACCTACGACCAGCTCTAAGCTACCGTCTTTGTCAAATACCATGGTCGGACTCATCGCACTGCGAGGGCGTTTACCAGGCTCTACGCGGTTTGGTACTGGGAATCGGTCTTTAGTTGGCGAAAATGAGAAGTCAGTCAGCTGGTTGTTAAGCAAAAACCCTTCAACCATTATGCCCGATCCAAACATAAACTCGATGCTAGTTGTCATAGAGACCGCATTACCGTCTTTATCGACGATTGACACATGAGAGGTATTTGGCAGCTCCATAGACGTGCCCAACGCCACGTTTGCATCTGCATAAGGATTGCCTGCGCGAGCTCTGCGCCACTTCTTATCAACGCTGATGCCTTCAGCGCGTCGTTCTAAGTAGGCAGTGTTTATCATGGCGGCGAAAGGCAAGTTGGTAAAATCGCTATCTGCTATAAATTTTTCTCTATCAGCGTATGACATAGCACTAGCTTGCGTGTATAGATTAGCAAACTCGACAGAATCAGGCGCATACTGACTTAACTCAAAATCTTCTAACATTTTAAGAATTTGATACACATTTACGCCACCTGAACTTGGCGGAGCCATGCCACAAATACGCTTCTCATGATATAGCCCGCAAACTGGCTCACGCTTTATAGGTTCATAGCTTGCCAAATCTTCTAAAGTCATTTGCCCTGGATTAATTTCTGCACTGTTAACGGCATCAACTATTTTTTGTGCAACCTCACCTTTAAGCAAATAGTCGCTTCCCTTCTCGGCAATGCCGCGAAGGGTTTTAGCAAGCTTACGATTTTTCTTTGTCACGCCCTCTTTCAGTGGATTACCCGCTGGGAAAAAGTAGACAGAGCTTGAAGGAAAGGTTTTAAGGCCAGGGTGATAATCTAGCGCCACCAATTTTGCAAGACGAGGAGATACCTTAAAGCCGTCCTCAGCGGTTTTAATGGTGTCTTCGAATAATGTACTCCAAGGTAATTTACCGAATTCGCTCTGCGCCATCTCTAGTGCTTTTACTGCACCAGGTACACCAACAGATTTGCCGCCAACGACAGCATCAATCCAGCGCATTGGCTTATTACCTTTCATAAACCAATGTGAATTCACTGAAGTAGGTGCGGTTTCTCTTCCATCAAACGTGTGTAGAACCTTATTCTTGTTATCCCAATACAGGATAAACGCGCCGCCACCAATGCCAGACGATTGCGGTTCAACTAAAGACAACATTGCTTGAACAGCAACAGCAGCATCAATGGCACTACCGCCCTTTTCAAGCACGTTTTTACCTAGCCCAAGAAGCATAAGGGTTTGCAGCAACTACCATGTAGTCGTCTGCTTCAAATGCCTTTTTTTCAATATAGCCTGTTGCGGCTTCGGGTTCCCCTACCTCGCGGGTTTGTTTTGCATTTACACCAAATACAAAACTTGCAGATAATGCTAGCGTAATAACCGAAGTTTTAAGCAATGAACTACATTTCAAAATAGTATTTCCTCTTATTTAAATTTCTCGGGGTTGATGGGACGTTTGTTGAGAAACGCATCAAATGCTTCTTGCGCTGCAGGCGTCCCTAATGCTTCTAAGAAGATATCAAATTCTTCGTTCATTTGTAATGTTATGCGCTCGTCGTCGCCTTTTAAAAGCGCTTTTGTTTGCATAAGCGAAAATGTCGGCTTTTCTACAAGCTTTTTAATGGTCGAGGCAACCGTATTATCAATCTCTTGTTGCTCTACAACTTTCGTTAGTAACCCAAACTGATAGGCGTCCTGCGCGCTGAAAGGTTCACCCAGCATAAGCCATTCGGCTGCTTTGATATGCCCTGATATCTTTGGCAGCAAATAGCTTGAAGCATATTCAGGCACCAACCCCAAATTAATAAATGGCAAAACAAACTTCGTGTCTGGGGTAGCATAAACAAAGTCGCAATGCAGAAGTAGCGTAGTACCAATGCCAACCGCAACGCCATGCACTTGTGCGATGACAGGTACTTTACATTCAGCCAAAGCACGCATAAATGCCGCAGTTTCTGGCACGTGGGCGTTGTCTTTTTGTTCGGCGAAATCGCTAATATCATTACCTGCGGTAAAACAGTCACCCGCGCCTTTTAAAACAATGACTTTTGTGGCCGTGTCGTCTTTAACCGCAAATATCGCATCTGCCATAGCTTGGTACATATCTCGCGTCAGTGCGTTTTTCTTATCTACACGATCTATCATAATGGTTAAACATTGATTTTTGACTTCGCTGGTAACGTAAGACATAAGCGTTCCTTTACTCTCGATATTTCATACAATTAACGTAGTTCGGTTTTCACCGCAGGGGCAATTTCTGTATCATAGCCGCCTTGGCTTGTATTAAAAAATAACTAACACTAATGATGTCACTGCCGTTTTCGTTTAAGTATAGCGCTGGTCCTTTATTTGTCGCCGCTTGCGCTATCATTGCCTTCTTTTTCGAACCCGCTTCGGGCAATTACTTAGCGTATGATCGCTATGCTATTCAAGGACTCGAAACTTGGAGAATTGTGACGGGTAACATCGTCCACACCAATGGTTACCATTTGTTATTGAACATTGCGGGGCTGATTTTGCTATGGGCACTGCATGGCGAGCACTACCGTGTGGGACTCTTCCTTAAAGTATTTGTATGGTGCTGCATAGGTACCAGTGCAGGGCTTTATTTTTTTGCACCAGACCTTATTTGGTATGCGGGGCTGTCAGGGGCACTACACGGAGTTTTTGCATGGGGTGCATGTATGGACATTAAAGAAAAACTCCATTCAGGTTGGCTGCTGCTACTAGGGCTTACCATTAAAGTAGGTTATGAACAGATGGATGGAAGCAGTGAGCAAGTTGCCGCTTTGATTAACGCCAAAGTTGCAGTAGATGCACACCTATTTGGTGCGTGCAGTGGCATCATTATTTTTCTATTGATGCTGTTGACCGCAAAGCGCAATTAGGCTTCGCAGTGGTCAGGCGATACGCCACCCTTTAACATAGTATTTTGAGACATTGCATTTGTCGCAACACTTACTCTATTTCTGCCACCTGCTTTGGCTTTGTATAATGCACTGTCAGCACGATTAAGCGTTTGCTGGAAGTTTTCTTCTGTGCTGGCACGAAGCGCCACACCTAAGCACTGACGGTAAACACTATGCTGCCAAAGGGCGTGCTAACTTTATGAGTTTCAACCGCCCTTCTAATGCGCTCTGCAATGTCGCTAAGTTCTTCGGTATTTGTATTACTCACTAATACCGCAAACTCTTCACCACCAATTCGAAAGCCATAATCATGTATGCGCAACAAGTCGGAAATTTGGGCAGTTACTGCCTTGATAGCGGTGTCACCAGCCGCGTGGCCAAAACGATCGTTAATAGATTTGAAATGGTCGATGTCTAAAAGAATAAAACCACTGTAGGTATTACCGCGCAAATCTCGTCTGAACACGCGAGAGGCAATTGTTTCAAGGCCTTCTCGGTTGTACCAGCCTGTTAAATAATCAGTAATAGATGCTCTACGAAGCATCAACTCTTTTCGCCACGTGACGATAATGGAAAAGCATATTGTGAGTAAAAAGATAAAGCCAATAACAAGAAGGTGACCAAAGGTTTGGGTAAACTGATTACCTAGCAGTGTCAATTCGGCATTTTGAGAGAGCAATAGCCCACCACGCACAACTAGCTGCAATACAAAGAATGACAGAAGCAGGACAAGCGGCCAGTAACCTCTACTCTGCTCGCCCCCCATGCGTTTTAGTAAAAGCACCAAGGCAGCCCCGTCTAACGCCGCGATAATGGGGTAAAACACTAATATGCGTGTGGTAACAGACTCACTAACCTCGGGGATAGCATGTGCCAACACTGTAAGTACTGCGACTACAAGCACTACACGCCACATTGACTGTTTGTTTACTAACACGCTAACGCCGCTTAACAGTGCGGCATGCCCGCCCATATAAAACGCATTACCCAAAGCCGGAAAAATAGGAGAACTAAGTTGAAGCCAGTTTGCGGCTATGGCTAGTAGATTGGAGAAGAGAAAAAATACACCAACAAATATCCAGTCCCTTAGATAATTTTCGCCAGTATTAACTTTGTACATCGCTCCAGTAGACATGATCATCAACGAGCATGTGAGTGCTGTACAGATAAGTAGTGTAGGAAGATCCATCTCCGCTATCCTTTATAGTTTTGCTGCTAATTTTTAGATAACACAAGCCCTAAAGACCTGTTTACATAAAACTGTTTAATTAATATATCACCATTACTTATTCTATATACCAATCTTCTACAAAAAAGCCCAGATAAACATGCCTGGGCTTACGTTTGTTTAATTTTTTAATGTTCGGCTAGTTTTCTAACCTTCACTCATAGGTTTTCTTCAAACAATTTATAAATACGACGATACTCGTCTAACCACGAACTTGGCTGTACGAACCCATGAGGCTCTACAGGGTAAATCGCCGTTTCAAAGTCTTCTTTTTCTAGCTCAATTAGACGCTGAACAAGACGAACAGTATCGTGGAAGAAAACATTGTCATCTACCATAGGTGCGTTAATAAGGAGCGGTTTTTCAAGCCCTTCTGCAAAGTAAATCGGTGAACTGCGCTCGTAGGCAATGGGGTCGATACTAGGCGTGTTCAGAATATTGGCCGTATAAGGCGTATTGTAATGAGCCCAGTCAGTAACAGGTCGAAGCGCAGCGCCTGCTGCAAATAGATCTGGCGCTGTAAACATTGACATAAATGTCAAAAAGCCGCCGTACGAGCCGCCATAAGTGCCAATGCGAGTGCGATCGACATTAGCGTTTTCTACCAACCAGTTTACGCCATCACGCAAATCTTGAACTTCTGGTGTGCCCATTTGGCGATAAATTGCCGTTCGCCAATCGCGACCATAACCAGCACTTGCACGATAGTCCATATCAAGGACAACGTAACCTTGTTGCACTAGCATACTGTGGAACATGTACTCTCTAAAATAGCCTGACCACCCCTGATGCGCATTTTGTAAATATCCCGCGCCATGGTTGAACACAACGGCTTTGTTTGACGCTGTGCTGTCGTAATTTTCGGGTAAATACACACGGGCGTAAATAGGCGCATCTGTGTGTGAAGACGGAATAGCTACGATGTTTGGCACAGCCCACGGCAGTGCATTAAACGTATCACTCGTACTGTTAGTTATCTGCGTAGCAGCCACAGATGCTTGCGCTGGCTTTACATAAAGTTCAGCGGGTTTGTTAACTTTGCTGTGGCTAAGCACAAGCTGTTCACCGTCATGACTTAACGCATAATCCGTCATACCATTGAGGTCGGTCATCGCTTCAATGTTCATGTTTGACAAATCAGCGCGATAAATTTCATAAAGCCCTGGATGCTCAATGTTGGCTTTGAAATAAAGGAAGTTGTCATCAGGTGACAGCGTTAAGTCGTCTACAATGTATTGACCACTTGTTACTGCAACAGGCTTCTCGCCCGGTTTTTGAAGATAAACATGCGCATAACCACTGTGTTCTGATTGGAAGTATAAGGTTTCGCTAGTGTTCAACCAATCAAACGCATTGAATCGGTAGTTAACCCATGCGTCGTCATGCAGACGATGCTGATTCTCAAGCACTTTCTTGTCCAAATCGACGGTTGCTATCCAACGGTCCTTGTTGTCCCAAGCTTCTAGCATCACGGCTACTGCTTCACCGTTTTTGTGCCAACGAATAGATGGCTTTGTCCAATACCAGCTTTGCAACAGAGTAATCGGTCTTGGCAAACGGTTAACCTCATAGTTTTCACCTTTTGCTTTCGCGTTCTCTGTTTTGACACTGGCAAGTACATCATCATTGTAGCCAGGTAAGCTGAAATAGTTCAGCTCGCTTTTTTCGCCTGTTTTCAAGTTGAGCAACCACAACTCGTGATTTACTGGGTCTGCATCAGCCACACGCTGCCTTACTGGCTTAGCTGCAATGCGACTATCTTCTTGAATGTAATGCGGCATAATGTCGCTATCATCGCGACTAGGTTTACTTTCTGTTGTTGCCACTACCGCATAATTACCCGCAGGAGACACACTTATTCCAGCAAGTCGATGAGACTTATTAAAGTAAAATGGCTCTGGTGCAACACTGGCGCTGTTTGACGCTAATGCTTTATGCGCGTTTTCTCGGTCTTGGCGATTTTTTCGCTCAAGTGCAATGTATTCGATAAGTGTATGTTGCTCTTGCGCAATATAGTCTTCAGCAGGCTCAACGGCTTTGGGCTTATCAGCAAACTCCCAACGTAACAATTCTTCGCGTGTACCGTCTTCAAGATTAATGGCTACGAAGCGACTGCCACTGAGCGCCATTAAGCGTCCGTCAGTCATGAACGTAAGATTTGATAACGGGTTGCCACCACGCGTTAGCTGCACCGTTTTGCCGTTAGTGAACTGAATGAAAACACTATCTTCAAAGGCATAGGCTACGACACCGTCGTTTCGCACTACACGCTCGTCAAAGCGATACTTATGTAAGTCTGCAAGCGGTGCTTTAACTGCATTTTGAGGGCTGTTTATATCTGCAATGTAAACTTCTGTCAGCGCACTATCGGGCAGTTCTTTTTCAAAAACGATTTTGGAATCGTCAACAGACCAGCCCATGTCTGTTGGAAGCGCACCAATCCACTGCGGATCGGCCATGATTTGCTTCAGTGTGATTTCGCCGTCTTGTGCAGCTGTTGGCATTACAACATCAGGCTGTACTTGCTGCGCTGGCACAGCGGCGTTTGACGCACTAGCGGTTGAAGATGATTCATTGGCGGTACTAACACAGCCAGCTAACGCGAACGTGACACTGGCCGCGATAAGTAAAGAAGAATATTTTTTCATTATTTTAAGTCGTTATAGATAAAAGCCTTCCACATTATACGCAGAGCCAGCGTAAAATAGTCAACGTTCATCGTTAGTGTTTGTGAACCAAACGTAAACTAAATCCGTTTAGCTATTGAAAATAACAATACCGCTTAATGTCAATGCGAGTTTTCTCTCATATGCATTGATGTACAGGTAGCTTAATCAAAACAATATCAATCAGAGGCGAAAATAATGAAAGTAAAAGGAATGGCTGCGGCGTTATTCACGGCATTAGCATTAACAAGCACACCGTTGCTCGCGAACGAGTGCCCTAGCGTATTAAAATTTATGAAACGCAAGCTCAACTCTCAAGAAACGGTTAATCTTTGCGACGAATATGCAGGTAAAACACTGCTTGTTGTCAATACAGCTAGCTATTGTGGGTATACACCACAATTTGAGGGTCTAGAAGCGCTATACAGTGACTACAAAGACAAAAACTTTGCTGTGCTTGGTTTCCCTTCGCACGACTTTAATCAAGAAGACAATGACGAGGGCAAAACGGCTGAACTATGCGAGCTTACCTACGGCGTAAAATTCCCTATGTTTGAACCGACGTCTGTAAAAGGTGATGACGCAGACCCTATGTTCAGAATGCTAAAAGCCGCCACGGGCAAGTCACCGTCATGGAACTTTAATAAGTACCTTATAGATGCTTCGGGCCAAAAGATAACGCACTACCCAAGTTCAACCAAACCTACTGATGCGGCCTTTATAGCCGATGTAGAAGCGCTACTTAACGAATAATTTAAGCGCGCACATAAAAAAGCCCCGCGACATTCGCGGGGCAACAAGCACACTCAACTTGGAACACACTACTAGCCAAAACAACTTCCTATGTTTTCGCTAATTGCATAAGGTTAGTGTGTTGTTTATTGAGTAAGTTCAATAATTTTTTCACTTGCTGCAGCAAAAGCTTTATTCGCTTGCTCTTCACCCATTGCAAGTCCTTCAGCGTAAACGAATTTTACGTCGCTAATGCCTACAAAACCCAAAAAGTGCTGAAGGTATGGCGTTTGTGTATCAAAATCGGTACTAAGCATAAATGCCACCACGTGCCGCAAAAACCACAGCGCTTTTGTTCTCTAATAGGCCCACTGGACCATTCTCTGTATATTTAAACGTGATACCAGCGCGGGCAACGCGATCGAAATATGCTTTTAAGCTAGATGGAATACCAAAATTGTACATAGGTACTGCCAATACAATTTCGTCAGCTTGTTTAACAGATTCTACGATATCATCTGAACGATTTGCCAGTACGTGCTGCGCCTCAGTGCGCTCAGCAGGATCTGTCATCCATGCTTGCATTTCATCGCTAGATAAGTGAGGAAGCTCCATAGTTGACAAGTCAACACGTTTAATTGTGACGTCACCTTGTGCTTCTAGTGTGGCCAAATACTCATTAGCTAGTTTAGATGAGTTACCTTGGTCGCCATTTAGGCTTGAATGAATTGCTAATACTGTTTTCATGACTGATCTCCTGTAGTGAGTAGGTTTACTTTAGTTCAGTCGCGCTCTAACGAAAATTAGTATAAATGACGCAATACATTCTAATTTATAGAATGTATATGGAATTGGCACCGACCTTACGTCCCAAATCCTTCACATAAATTGGCTTTTATCTGGTTCACTTATTAAACAATATTAATGTAGGTTTTTTTCTAATCCTTTTGGCTAATCGGCTGCGTAATGGTTGTGCAGCAATTGTTAACAAAAAGGAAAATAAGTATGAACCTTAAATTAAAAGCAGCGTTTCTTGTGTTGCCGCTTACACTCACAGGGTGTTGGCTTGATGACGATGACGATCCGGCCCCTACCCCAGCACCAACGCCAGAACCAGAAGCAACGACAATTGTCGATGTTGCTGTCGCTGACGGGAATTTCACTACTTTAGTTGCCGCCCTTGAAGAAGCGGGACTTGTTTCCACGCTTGACGATGAAAATGCAAGCTTTACCGTTTTCGCCCCAACAGACGCCGCGTTTGAACTACTAGGCCAAGACGCAATTGACGCACTTCTTGCTGACACAGACGCGCTGACAGACGTGCTTACCTATCATGTACTTTCTTCTGAAGTTGATGCAGAAGCTGCTATCGCTGCTGCAGGTACTACGGTAGAAACAGTTAACGGAGCATCAATTGGTTTGTCTCTTTCAGGTGATGATTTATTGGTAAATACATCTACCGTTACCATGACAGACATCGAAACCGATAATGGCATAATACATGTTATCGACGCGGTACTTATGCCGCCAATGACAACCGATGCAAGCGACTCTACTATCGCTGAAGTGGCGGTTGCTGACCCTCAGTTTTCTACTCTTGTTACTGCTCTTGGTGAAGCTAACCTAGTTGACACATTAAGCGACCCTGACGGCTCTTTCACAGTATTTGCACCAACAAATGATGCCTTCGCAATGATTGACGAGGCCACGTTAAATGCACTACTTGCAGATACTGACGCGCTAAGCGCAGTATTGCTACAGCACGTTGTTGCTGATGCGCAGGTTGACTCAGTGACCGCATTTTCTTTAAACGGCACTGACGTTACTACCGCGTCAGGTGCGATGATTCCAATCTCCATTAACGATGAAACTGATACGCTTACTGTTGGCGGCGCTACGGTAACCATGGCCAACATACAAACAAGTAACGGTATTATCCATGTTATTGATACTGTCATCGTCGGCGATGTTGAACTACCGTCACCACCAATGACCATTGTTGATGTTGCTGCAGGAAATGAAAACTTTTCTACGCTTGTAAGCCTTGTTCAGTCAGCGGGCCTTGATACTGTGCTTGCAGACACCAGTGCCGAGTTCACTGTATTTGCTCCTACTAACGATGCATTTGCAGCGGTAGACCCAGCAACCATTACGGCACTGCAAAACGATGCAGATTTGCTGACAAGCGTACTTACCTACCACGTGGTGCCGGGCACAGTTTTACAAGATGGCGCAGTAACGGTTGCCCAATCTGACGACAAGCTTGTTGAAACGGTGAACGGCGGGGATGTCGCACTTTCACTATCGGGTTCAGACCTTTATGTGAACACATCGCTGGTTTCACAAGCCGATATTATGGCTGACAACGGTGTTATCCACGTAGTTGACCAGGTAATTATTCCGCCAATGCCAGTTGATGCCTCTTCACAAACAATTGCTGAGGTTGCCGCGGGCGATGAAAACTTCTCTACTTTAGTAACTGCGCTTACTACAGCGGACCTAGTTGCAACACTTGATGACGAAAGTGCTACGTTCACAGTGTTTGCACCTACTAATGCAGCTTTTGACAAAATTGAAGATAGCGCGCTATCTGGCTTACTTGCTGATACTGACGCATTAAGTCAAGTACTACTCCAACATGTGGTTGGTGGTGCTGCAATCGATTCTGTGTCTGCATATGCAGCTAATGGCACAAGCGTAAACACAGCAGCGAGTGATGACGTTGCAATTAGTATTGTGAA
This sequence comes from Alteromonas gracilis, assembly GCF_036870955.2. Taxonomy (GTDB): domain Bacteria; phylum Pseudomonadota; class Gammaproteobacteria; order Enterobacterales; family Alteromonadaceae; genus Alteromonas; species Alteromonas gracilis_A. Next base: position 1,979,164 of record NZ_CP145482.2, on the reverse strand, counting down.
TTTCACGCAAGGCGAAGACTCTGCATCAACTGAAGTGACCTTCGATAGCGCTAATGGTCGTCTTGTAGGTGGTATGGCAAGCGCGAACCCTGGCTTTACGCTATACACTTTTGACGGTGATCTTGGCAACGCGATGAGCCAATGCAACGATACCTGTGCGACTAATTGGCCGCGGTAATGGTGAGTGATGGCATGGCATCAGGCGTACCTGGCCTAGGCATGGTTGAACGTGCTGACGGTAGCATGCAGGCTACATTCCAAGGCCGTCCATTGTACTTCTATGTATCTGACGCGGCAGCAGGAGATGCTGTTGGTGATGGCGTAGGTGATGTTTGGTATGACGTTAGCTTGCCACAAACTGCACTTATGGTTCAGGGTGCTATTGTGACAACTACCGACATCAATACATCTAATGGCGTTATCCATGTAATTGATAGCGTTATTACCGAGACGCTAGAATAAATTCAGTGTGTCTTTGTGCACTGAAGTGCAAACATTAAAAAAGCCCGCGAATGCGGGCTTTTTCGTTTTTTATCTGTCGTTAAATAGTAGACAGCGCCATTTCAAAATCAGAAATGAGATCGGCTGTGTCTTCAATGCCAACAGAAATACGCAACATGGTATCTGAAATTCCCATTTCTTCTCGTTCTTCTTGCGTGTTTTCAAAATAAATTGTTGGTGCTACAGGCAGTGCAAGGGTGCGGTTATCACCTAGGTGAGTAGCGCAAATCACAAGCTTCATCTCATTTAAGAAAGCGACAGGGTCGGCACTTTCTATTAACGCAAAGCTGAGTATTGCACCGTAGCCTCCGTTGAGGTGCTCTCTTGCCGTAAAATGCTGGGGATGATCGGCAAGGCCAGGATAAAAAACATTAGCGACTTTTGGATGGTTATCTAAAAATATCGCGAGCTGCATGGCATTGTGTTGGCTACGCGACATTCTCAAATCAAGCGTTTCCATGCCCAGTGCTATAGCTGACGCTGATTGAGGTGCAAGTGTCGCACCGAGATCACGAAGACCTTTCTTTTTGATTTGCGTCAGTCCCCACTGAGCAACATCTTCTACGCGGTATGCCGATTTAATGTTTTCGAAAGCCTGCCAATTAAATATGCCAGTATCTACTACTGCTCCGCCCAACACGTTACCGTGACCTGCGATGTATTTTGTTAGTGAACAAAACACCAGCGACGCTTTAACATCTTTCGCGTAAAAGAGCGGCGGGGGCGTCATGGTGTTATCAACCATAAATAATATGCGCTTTTCTTCGCAGAACTGTCCAATTGCACGTAGATCGGCAACTTGTGTCACTGGATTGGCCACCGTCTCGGTGTAAACGCCTTTGGTGTTTGGTTGATATGCTGCTTTTATGTGTTCAATGTCGGTTACGTCAGTAAAGGTAACTTGAACGCCAAAGTCTTTTATTGTCTCAAAAAAGCTGCGGGTATTGCCAAATAGGTATTGGCTAACAATAAGATGGTCGCCCGCTTTTACAAGGGCAAATAGCGCACTGCTAATAGCCGCCATGCCTGTAGCAAAACATAGCGCGCCTACTCCACCTTCAAGGTCGTTGAGCATATTTTGTAAGGCCGCAACTGAAGGCGATGATGAACGAGAGTAAACGTGTGCAGCACGCTTGCCTTGAAACGCATCAATAATGCCCTGTGCATCTTTAAACTCAAACAATACAGAATTTGAGGTACTTGAATGAACACCACCGTGTTCTGGTGCATTTAACATGCGATCAGCATGAACCTGTCGGGTTGTAAATCCCTGTTTTGTCACGTGTTAAGCTCCGAAATAATTAAAGCGACATGAATAACCACGTTTGTCATCACGCTTTTCTGGGCGTGTGCGCTTTGGCTATTTCTGCGTTATGCAATTTTTTGGATATTTTGCGCAAACAGTATCATAAAACCCGTAAATAGTTTGCATTTGTTCATCTATGTTAGTCACTTTATGAATAATTGGGCCAAGGACGATAGCTTTTTTGGCATAGTCTATCCCAACCATTTGTATGGGTATCTCGGCTTGTTTTGCAATATGCATGAAGCCGGTTTTCCATGGAAATATCTTGCTGCGCGTGCCTTCAGGCGCTAAAGCCAGAATAAGATCGTCTGCGTCTTTTATTTGCGAAGCAATAGTACCAACCACGCCATGCGCTTTACTGCGCTCAATAGGGATACCTCCTAAACGCCTTACTAAGGCGCCTAAAGGCGGGGTAAATATGGTGTGTTTTCCAAAGAAGTTTAGATTGAGTCTGAATGAAAAAATAACGAATAGCCCAATAAAAAAGTCCCAATTTGAGGTGTGCGGTGCCACTGCCAGTATGGATTTACGTTCGTTGATAAACTCTCCTTCAACGCACCACCCGCGAGTTGTGAGCAGCCAACAAGCAAAACGAGATAGCCAGTTGGGCCATTTTCGTGGAACCAAACTTGGAATATCAACATCTCGTAGCGCGCGACGCACCGCCTTACTATTCGCTGTAGATTCAGATTTGGTTTGTGAAGGAGTATTCATTATTATTCTCTTACTGCTACCTTTTAGGCAGGCCAAGTAGCCGAACATGACACGTTTACGACACAAAGCATTACAAAAAAGATAAAGACGATATAGCTGTTAATGATGATAATCGATGTAAATTCAATGTAAACATTTGATTAACATTTTCATTTTTTCTATCAAATTCAGACAGAACAGTTTATGTGCATTCTATTCATTGCCAACAAAATGCGAGATGATTATCCGCTAATAATTGCTGCAAACAGAGATGAGTTTTACAATCGAGCCAACGGCGCCCTCTTCATACTGGCCGAGCGCGCCTGACGTATTAGCTGGGCGAGACTTAGAAGCTGGCGGCACCTGGATGGGCGTAACGCGTAACGGAAAAATTGCAGCGTTAACAAATGTAAGAGACCCTAATAACATCAATAAAAATGCGGTATCACGAGGAGAATTGGTTGCTAATTGGCTAATGCAAAACACTGATTTTCAGGACGATGGAATTGAGAATGAGCGGGACGATTATCTATCACAGATTAGAAGAAATCGGCACCAATATAATGGCTACAATTTAGTTTATGGTGATGTAAACCAACTTTGTGTGTACAACAATGTAAACGACACAACCCATGCAATAACCAAGGGTGTTTATGGGCTTTCAAACGCAGACCTCGTCACGCCATGGCCCAAAGTTACGCAAGGTGTTTCGGCATTGAATAAGTATGTTGCGCAGACAAATAGCATAGACGACAACGCACTTTTTGACATTCTAGCGCAAGAAAATAAAGCTGAGGATAACGCACTACCTGACACCGGTATCGGTTACGAATGGGAAAAAGCCCTCTCTTCTATTTTTATTCAAACGCCGCAATACGGTACACGCACATCAACGCTATTGTTGGTAGACAAGCACCACTGTGTTCATTACAAAGAACGACGCTTTTCTTCCAAAGGAATACCCGAAGAAACTTTAACATTTAGTTTCGACCTTCAAATGTTATAATATAACAAAACCTACGACAGTACTGACAACATAAGGATAATCAATGTCAAAGAAAACGGTAATTTGCCTATCGGCGGCTCTGCTTGGTAGCGCAATGCAAATTAGTGCCAAAGAAGGCATGTTTACACCAGAGCAACTACCTTCAATTGCCTCCGATCTCAAAAAAACAGGCCTGGCAATCCCAGCAGAAAGTATTAATGATCTCACCGCGTTTCCAATGGGTGCCATTGTGTCTCTTGGTGGATGTTCTGCTTCATTTGTTTCAGACAAAGGGCTTGCAGTAACCAACCACCACTGTGCACGAGGATCGGTTCAATATAACAGCACACCTGAAAACAATTATCTAAAAGACGGTTTTTTGGCAAAGCAAATCGGTGACGAACTGCCTGCAGCTCCCGGTACACGTATGTTTGTTACCGTAGACTTCGCTGACGTTACTGACAAAGTCATTGGTGGCATAGATAAAGACATTAAAGGCCGCGAGCGTTACGACTTAATCGAGTCAAATCGCAAAGCGCTCATTGCTGAGTGTGAATCAGAAGAAGGCTTTCGCTGTTCTGTGCCTTCGTTTTTTCAAGGGCTTGAATATAAACTCATCAAGCAAATGGAAATTAGAGACGTCCGCATTGCATACGCTCCGGCAGATTCAATTGGTAAATACGGTGGCGACGTCGACAACTGGATGTGGCCTCGTCACACGGGCGACTTTTCATTTTACCGTGCCTATGTGGGCAAAGATGGAAAGCCTGCTGACTACAGCGAAGAAAACGTACCGTTTAAACCTGAACATTTCTTAAAAGTTTCTGCAGCTGGCTTAAGCGATGGTGATTTTGTCATGGCTGCGGGTTACCCCGGCTCTACTAACCGATACGCGCGCCTGTCGCGAGTCGAATACACGTTCGATTGGCTTTACCCCACATATTTAGAATTGGTAGATGAATGGATAAAGACCATTGAGGGCGCCTCAGAAGAAGGCAGTGATGCACGCATTAAATATGAAGCACTACTTGCAGGTCTTAATAACTTCCACAAAAACACACTGGGCCAACTGTCTGGTGCTAAACGTGTTGGATTAGTGCCTCGTCGAGCTAAACGCGAGAAACAACTAGCAGCATGGCTTGAGCAAAATGACAAAAAAGAGCTAATACAAGCGCTAGCTGATCTTGATGCTGTAAGTGCACAGCAGATGCAGATGAACAAGCAGAACTTTTGGTATAACAACTTAAACAGAGCCCAGTTGCTTTCGTCTGCGCAAACGTTGTATCGCAATGCGATTGAGCGCAAAAAACCAGATGCAGAAAGAGAATCGGGATTCCAAGAACGTGATCAAATTCGTTTAAAGGAAGGAATGGAGCGCATAGAACGTCGCTTTGATCCTACTGTGGATATGGCCGTTTGGCACAAGATGATCAGCATGTACCTAGCACAGCCTGAGGAAAATCGCGTTGCGGCATTTGATAAGGCGCTTGGTATTGATGGGTCAACCACAAATGAAGTACTCAAAGCAAAATTGGACGCGTTTTATAACGAAACGTCGCTTAACGATACCGAAACGCGTCTTAAGTGGTTATCAGCAAGCAAAGAAGACTTTGAAAACAGTGAAGATCCGTTTATTCGCCTAGCTGTTGCGTTGTTTGACACTGAAATGACCATTGAAGATAAGCGTAAAGCACTTAATGGACAAGCCACCGCACTGCGCCCTCAATATATGAGCGCAATTATCGAGTGGCAAAAATCAATGGGCAGCCTTGCCTACCCTGATGCTAACAGCACGCTTCGAGTTACCTATGGTAATGTTATGGGTGGTTCGCCAAAGGACGGGCTTATCTACGAACCATTCACTCGTCTTGAAGGTATTACAGAGAAAGATACTGGAGAGTCGCCATTTGACTCACCGCAAAAGCAACTCGACTTAATCAACGACAAGCAATATGGTCCTTATCAGTTAGCGTCGATAAACAGCGTACCTGTAAACTTTCTTACCGATCTGGATTCCACTGGTGGCAACTCGGGTTCAGCAACATTAAACGCGAATGCCGAACTGATTGGTCTATTGTTTGATGGCACGTTTGAGAGCGTCAATTCAGACTGGGACTTTGATCCTAAGACGACGCGCACTATTCATGTCGATAGCCGATACATGCTATGGGTAATGGAATATGTAGACGGGGCAACAAATCTAATTGAAGAAATGACGGTTGTTAAATAGCGCCTAACGAAAACGCTATTCCCCCGTCTGATAAAGCCCCGTCACCACAATGTGGTGGCGGGGCTTTTTTTAAGAGTGTTGATGTTTTTGTTAAATTCACCCCGCTTTTGAAATGAAACTTTCGTTTACAGGTTTACATTTTAGATATTTGAAATATTTTCAACCAATAGGGGTCGTTTTTTCTACCATCAATGGCATAATGCCTGCCTGCTATCTTTTGCATACCAACGAGGACATAACGTGTTTGAAGTATTACCCCATCTCGCCCCAGACCCAATTCTTGGACTGTCAGCTGCTTATCGTGAAGATACCAACCCTCATAAAATTGATTTAGGTGTTGGCGTTTATAAAGATGAGCAAGGTAATACCCCTATTCTTTCTAGCGTGGCGAAAGCACAACAGGTGCTTTTGGACACTGAAAAAAGCAAGACCTACATTACTCCACAAGGTAACCAAGGTTTTATCGACGGCATGTTGTCTTTGTTACTTGGCAAAAGCAGCCCAGTTTTACTCGCTGACCGTGTAGCCGCTGTACAAGCACCGGGTGGCTGCGGCGCACTGCGCATTTTGTCAGAGCTACTTGCGCGTTGTAACGACAATGCAAAAGTGTGGGTAAGCGACCCTACATGGGCAAACCATATTCCGTTAATCGGCTCAGCGGGTCTTGAGATTGAAACCTATCCCTACTTCGACAAAGCGTCTGCAAGCATTCGTTTTGACGCGATGATGGATACACTTCGCAAAGTCGAAAAAGGTGACATCGTGCTACTGCACGGATGCTGTCACAACCCAACGGGTGCTGACCTAACAAACGCTCAGTGGGATGAAGTATTAGCCGTAGCGAAAGAGCGCGAATTCTTACCTTTTATTGACGTTGCATATCTTGGTTTTGGTGAAGGCCTAGAGGAAGATGCTTACGGCATGCGTCTATTGGTAGAAAACCTACCTGAAGTTATTGTAGCAGCGTCATGCTCGAAGAACTTTGGTTTGTATCGCGAGCGTGTGGGTTTAGCGGCGATCATTACTGCTGACTCTGAAACTCGCAAAATCGCACAAGGTCAAATACAGTCTATTGCACGTGGCATCTATTCTATGCCTCCAAGCTATGGCGGTGCGCTAGTTGACATTATTCTTGCTGACGAAGCACTAAACAATGAGTGGGTATCAGAAGTTAACGACATGCGCAATCGTATGAAAGCACTTCGCGCAATGTTAGTGCAAAACCTGCACGATAATGGTTCTCCAAAAGACTTTAGCTTTGTGAATGACCAAAAAGGTATGTTCTCGTTCTTGTGTATTACGCCAGAGCAAGTACGTGAAGTCCGTGAAAAGCACAGCGTTTACTTTGTAGATTCAAGCCGAGTAAACATTGCAGGTATTAACCAGCAAAACGTTGAAACCCTTGCCAAAGCATTGGTTTCGGTACTATAAATTAATTATAGTTACCAGCGTTACCATATAGCGCACTAGAAAAATGCCACTTAGTCAGCATTAATGACGGTGGCGTTTTTTTTGTTTATCCTTGATTTGTCGTTGCATTTCCTTTTACTTAACCTTTTCTTTCTCTTTTACCTTTTACTTTATCATTAACTTTTCCCTTTCACGTTTTCATTTTTCCACTCGCTAAACTATTTTTAATAAATCTATAAAACCTAATATGTGTGTTTATGCGAAAACGCGTGGCGAGTCCTCTGGGAGTATTGGCATGTTGGTCAATTTCCTTTCCAGGCAGTTGTGACTTGTCCATCACAACAACACTCGTGTCTGACTATCTTTTTAATGGAATATCTCAAACCGACGAACAACCTACTTTACAAGGTAATCTAGATTGGTTTGACGACTCAGGATGGTATGCTGGTAGCTTCGCGTCTGGAGTTGATTACGGACAAGGCACCGACTACGAACTTGATTTCTATGTGGGTTATTCCAACAACCTCACTTCCTCACTGGTCTACGACATTGGTGTGGCGCGATATACCTATATGGGCGGTGCTGATAGCAGTGAGTTCGATTACACCGAAGCTTACATAGCATTAAGCTATAACAGCACACGGTTTCAGGCTTGGTACACAGAAGACTATTTTGGTTCGGGCGCACGGCACTACATTATCGCCCTGTCACAAGGCTATCAGCTAAATGACACATTCACGTTGACGTTTCAAATAGATAAGTCAACGAGTTTAGACACGAATATTTTTAGCTGGGACATCAATGATGATGATTACCTACATTTAAAAGCTGACGCTGCATTTGAGTGGCTTGGATTAGCTTTTACGCTAGGACTTGAAAAAACTGACTTAAATTATGATGACGATATCAAACTGTTAGGCACAGTTGGGTATACGTTTACATTCTAGTCGATGCCATTTTTACACAATCAAAGTTTGTACGGGGATAGCCCATGTTTTTTGAAGGGAAAAGTTTATCACTGAAATTGTTGCTCGTTGTTGGTGCCCTGTTTGTTGTTATGTCTACATGCTATATCGGTGTCAGTACCTACTCATTGAATAAAACAGAAAACATCATCGTTAACCAAGTTAGCGATGAGGTATCGACACAAATAGAGGGGACCGTGCGTTCGCTTGCCAGCGCCATCGCCGCACAAATAGGTAACCTGTTTGAGAAGTCTTTTGCCGTTCCCAAAGGTATCGCCGCGCAGATAAAAGGTAATATAGAGGGTGATATTCCACAGCCCCTGACTCGCGAGCAAGTGGAGGCAATGGTTGGAAATGCACTTAAATCAGCAAGTGTATCTTCGCTTTATGCGCAGTTCGAAGATAATCAATTCGACGGCCGCGACGCACAATTTACTCAAGGTTATTCGCACTCCGTAGACGGACACGGCAGTTTTGAGGTGTATTTTGTAAAAGAAGACAGCGGGGCTATTTCCCAAGAACCCATTGACGACCATACAGAAAAGCACGACACAACGCTTGATGAGTTTGGCTTTAGAGCCGCCGAATGGTATTTGTGCTCAGCCGACGCGTTAAACCCCTGTGCCTCCAACCCATACAACTACGAGATTCGCCCCGGTTATAGTGAACTTATGACCAGCTTAGCGGTACCAGTTGTAGCACAAGGACGATTTCGAGGTGTGGTGGGCGCTGACCTAAACCTCCCTATCCTTCAGAAGCTTGCTAAAGATCTTAAAGCGTCTTTGTATGGCGGTAATGCTGAAGTGTACATAGTGAGCCATAAGGGCTTTCTCGCTGCCGCTACCGACCATGCCGATAGTTTAGCTAAGCCCTTTAAGCGTGTATTTGATAGGAGTGACGACTTGCTTGCAACGTCTGGCAAAAGCGTCACCACCACTATTGATAATTTTTTGTATGTTGTGCAACCCATCGCCATTGAATCTGCTGGCGTAAATTGGGAACTCGTCGTAGGCATTAACGTCGATTCCGCCATGCAACCCGTAACGAACGTCTCAGACATGATTTCAGATGAAATTACCAGTATTTTGTCCAATACCTTCATTATTGCGGTTGTATTGACACTGGGTGCACTCTTTCTTATCCAACTGTTCACGCGAAGCATTATTCGCCCAGTTAAGATGGTATCTGATCGTATGTCTGAACTTGCTGGGCAAGGCGGTGATTTAACCCAGTCTATCAATGTGCATTCTCATGCAGAACTTATTAATTTGAGCAACGGCTTCAACAGATTTAGAGAAACGGTGAGAGAGCTGTTGGATGCTGCCAAGCAAGCTGGTTCTCAGGTGATTACCTTAAGTGGCGTAAGTAAAGAAAACGCACAAAAAGCCCATCAACAGATCTCCATTCAGCAGGCGGAAGTCGAAACAATTGTCACGGCAATCACAGAAATGTCTTCTACTGCACAAGAGGTTGCTAATACTGCATCTTCGGCTGCAGAAAACACCAACGCAGCCACCCAGTCAATTAGAGACACAGAAGCTGAGGTATCCGTAGCCTCTAAACAAGCTTCAGAGCTATCTAGTGAGATAAGTGTTGCATCAGATGCAGTGAAAGCCGTATCGCAGCGTAGTGAAAACATTCGAAAAATACTCGACGTTATTGGTTCCATTGCAGAACAAACTAATCTGCTTGCACTGAATGCGGCAATAGAAGCGGCAAGAGCTGGCGACCACGGACGAGGTTTTAGCGTGGTAGCTGATGAGGTGCGCGCACTAGCATCAAAAACAGCAGAGTCGGTCGGCGAGATTTCTACCGTTATTACCGCATTACAAAATGAGGTCTCGCACACAGTGGAAATTATAGAAAAAGGGACTGAGAAAGCCGAAGATGCTGCTTCAAGGGCCAATGCTGCATTTGAAAAAATGAAGGAAACCGTGGCACAAATTGAAGAAATAAATCATCGAATTATTCAAATTGCTGCGGCAGCAGAGGAACAAAGTCACGTTTCAGAAGAACTGAACAAGAACATGGTTGTCATTGGCGATTCGACAAAAGAGATTGCGTCACTATCACAGATGTCAGAAGAAAGTGCAGAAGATATTTACGCGTCATCTCATAATCTCATTGAGCAACTCAATAAATTGAAAACAAGTTAATTGGACATAAACGGGAAAAGAGTATCACTGGCAATGCACCCATAAGTGTATATGACGTGATGCTTTTTTCTTATCTTTTTAATATCGAAGTGATACTACGTACTAGTATGAATCGGGGTTAAATACACCGTTAAAGCGTCGCTTGTCGTCACGCTTCCAAAACTCGATAGCAGGAACTTGGTTTTCCCACACATCGGTTGCATTCCACGTATATTCATCTTTATAACGTAAGTAGAAGAACTCAGCGTCATAATGACTTTTGGCGCGACTTTCTTTAAAGAATAAGTTAGATGGCTTAGAGATGACAAATTCGGCCTGACTCAAAAATTGAATTTGTCTGCGCGTAATAATTTTGCAGATAGGCTCATCAACATTGTCTGGGTAGAGCGAAGACACAATAGCTTTTTCAATCTCGCCTGACTCTTGCTGAATAACATACAACCCTGAGCCTAATGGGAACCGTCCTACCATGTTAAGGAATGCGTTTACATGCTCAGCACGGTATTGCTTGTCTACACGCCCCTGATCAAGAATATCGTAAGCACGATAAATCTGTTGGTAGTCAAAGTCTTCCTTCGTCGATAATAAGAAAGACGCGTAGGTCATAGGAATTCTAAGTAAATCCCCCAACTCATGCTGCCCGGTTTTAAGCGACTCTAGCATTTTTAACATAAACGCTAGCTGTTTTCTTTCATGGGTAATAAACGCGTCTTTATGCTCTTTGCTTGTAAACTTTATAGTCGGGATACCAACGCCTAGCTTTAAGTAATCTGCGGTTTTCTTCTCGTTAATCGCAAGTAATTTAGACCGTTCTGTTTGGTCCAGCTTACGATAGCGATCGTCTCCAAGTACGTTTTTAGCTTCAGGGCTGTGCATACCAATTGACTGTAATAGCGCCGCTTTGGCAATAGGCTTAAGCACATTTTCGCGATACGCCATTTTTACATCAGCGGGCATTGGCTGAGTTGTGCTTTTATTCGCATCATCGCCAAGGGCTTTGTCGACCATTAGACTAAACTGCTCACCTTCGGGAAACAGCTTTTTCAATTCGTCTTTCAAAAATGGTGTTTCAAACTGAACGTTACGCCTTAATTCTTCAAATAGCGCGATAGTTAGTGCAGTTATGTAGATTGGCTTGTATCGCTCGTTTCTAATATGCCGCACTTTTTCTTTCGGAGAGGGCGTGGATAACGCAATTGTGCCCAAAAACTGACTAAATGTCCGTTCACCGTTAAGCAAATTGAGCATGTAATCGGTAAGGTGATCAAGTTGTTCGTAACGTTTGTTACTTTGAACGCGTAGCTTTTCTTCTAGCGCTCTTAGCTCATTATCACTATTGGTTTGTTGTGCAACTAATCGCGCCATGTAGCGCTGCGCAGAAGGTTGTCCTTTTATAGACGGGTACTTTCCTTTCTCTTTGCGAAAGTTCTCAATGTATTCGATTTGCTCTTGGTAGGTATTAACTTTGTGTTTAAGTACCGTGAGCTAACGATAATCTTGAGGATACTCTTCAAAAAATACTTCAGCATCTCTCACCAATTCACGGTAGCTTTGTCGATATTCTGATATTTTGCGTGAAATTTCACTCACCATTGTGGGTATCTGAGAAAGCTTGTCCTCGGCCCATGTTGGTTTGTTGTTTTTCGATTTGCTATCAATCAGCATCTATATTCACACTTTTTAAATCAAGTGATCGCCAGCGTCACTTGTTATTATTATCAATTACTGCAATTGCTTAGCGTTAGGCGCGCATTTAAAGAAAGCGTCACGGGCTTTTTTACCACATCCCTATGAGCGCAAAGCGCGAGTACCACAAATTTCGGTAAGAATTAGTCTAAAGTACAATGTATTGTCAGAATAAACACAATACTTGAACTATTCAATAGGTTAGGTGATTACAGCTAATTTAGCTAGTGATTAAGAGTAAGCCCATGTCTTAGGGGCTGATAATTGCTGTAACTCTCTAGATAGTTAGACGCAAAACCCGTATCGGTTCGCCTCGATAAGCAAAGTGACGCTTACTTTCCAAGCGCTCTCAAGCCTTGCGTCAATAATCGGTCTAGACCATTGGCAAAATTCTGTTTGTCACGCTGCGAAAATGCTTTTGGGCCACCTGTGTGCTCGCCACTAGAGCGCATGGTGTCCATAAAATCACGCATAGTGAGCGCTGCACGAATAGATGACTTATCAAATTCATCGCCCCGGGTATTCATTGCCATTGCATTTTTACCAAGGATATCAGATGCCAGAGGGATATCTGATGTAATGACTAAGTCGCCAGCCTGACATTTTTCAACAATATAGTCGTCAGCAGCATCAAAACCCGACGGTACTAATGTTAGCGTTATATGTTTGTCTGGGGGGACAGACATGGAATGGTTAGCCACCAAAGACAAAGGCAGCCCAGTACGCCGAGCTGCCTTGAATAAGATGTCTTTAATAACTGCAGGGCACGCGTCTGCGTCTACCCATATATGCATAGTAATTTCTCTATAGCGATGTATTACGCTAGCATACCACCATCGACCACTACTGTCGTGCCCGTCGTGTAGCTTGAAGCATCGCTAACCAAGTACAATACAGTGCCAGCCATTTCATCAGGGTCGGCTACGCGACCTAGTGGTATAACTTTAAGCGCGTGTTTTAGTATTTGTTCATTGGTGGTTAACGCCGAAGCAAATTTGGTATCGGTTAATCCCGGCAGTAGCGCATTTACGCGAATATTAAGTTTACCGCACTCTTTGGCGAAAGACTTGGTCATGCTTATTACCGCAGCCTTCGTAATAGAGTATATCCCCTGCATATCGCCAGGTGTTACACCGTTTACTGACGCAGTATTCAAGATTACACCACCGCCCTGCTCTTTCATCATTTTGCCTGCTTCAATTGACATGAAGAAATAGCCGCGGATATTCACATCAACGGTTTTATTGTAGGCACCTAGGTCGGTATCTAGAATGTGGCCAAAGAAAGGGTTTGCAGCAGCGTTGTTTACCAAAATATCAAGTTTGCCGAAATCGCGTTTGATCGTCTCAAATGTTGCTGTGATTTGTTCCATTTCGCCAACGTGACATGCCAATGCCGTAGCCTTACCACCCGCATCACGAATAGATGAAGCGACAGCCTCACAACCATCAATTTTCCGACTTGAAACGATAACATGGGCGCCATATTGGGCTAGAAGGCGTGCTATAGACTCACCAATACCGCGGCTAGCACCGGTAACTAACGCCACTTTTCCGGTTAAATCGAAGAGATTGTTCATTGTAGGATCCTTTTTAAAATTCTGAGGTACGTGTTCTTGTTAAGGCGATTGCTTTAAGCAAGCATACCACCATCTAGCACAACTGATTGTCCAGTCATAAACGATGACTCATCGCTGCATAGCCATGCAATGGCATTGGCAATTTCTTCTGGCTTGCCTAACCGTTTCATTGGATTAGCACCAATTAAGCCTTTTTGGCCGCGTTCATCTAATTTAGATAGCACACCCTGCACCATAGGCGTATCAACAAAGCTTGGACATACTGCATTTACGCGAATGTTTGCGCGAGCATATTCCACTGCAGCTGACTTGGTTAATCCAATCACACCGTGCTTTGATGCACTGTATGCACTTATCATAGGCGCCGAACGTAAACCTGCCACCGATGCAATGTTGATGATATGACCGCCGCCCGTTGCTGTCATATGCTTAAGCGCGTTTTTCATGCAGTACCATACACCTGCTAAGTTAACCTGCATGTTCTTCATAAACATAGCATCGTCAACTTCGGTAAGCGGCGCGGGGAAATGATCGATTCCCGCATTATTAATAATGACATCAAGCTTTTCATTTTGTGAAAAGGCACAGCTAAACATCGATTTAACCTGCTCGGGCTCGGTGACATCTACGCTTACTGCGTAGGCCTTTCCGCCCTCGGCAATAATTTTATCAACCAGCGCATTGGCATTGTCGGTATTTAAATCAGCTACGCCGACAAGCGCGCCGCGAGAGGCAAGCACATGAGCCGACGCCGCACCTATACCTGAGCCGCCACCGGTAATTAAGATATGTTTACCTTTTACATTTGCCGCTACATTCATCATCAATGCTCCACTTTCAATACAAGCTTGCCGAAGTTTTCACCTTTAAAAAGCATCATTAGCGTTTCAGGGAAGTTTTCTAGCCCTGGTACAACGTGCTCTTTCGCTTTCAGTTTGCCCTGAGCAATCCATGTCGCCATGTCTTTCGCCGCGACCGGATATTCTTTCACGTTGTCAAAAACAACGATCCCTTCCATGCGAGCACGGTTAACCAGCAATGACAGATAGTTTGACGGGCCTTTGACCGGCGTTGTGTTGTTGTATTGGCTTATTGCACCGCAAACAACAATACGCGCTCGCAAGTTAATGCGCGTTAGTACCGTGTCCAAAATATCGCCACCCACGTTATCAAAATAAACGTCGATGCCATTTGGGCAGGCTGCTTTTAGTGCTGAATGTAATGACTCAGATTTATAATCGACCGCTGCATCAAACCCTAGTTCATTGACAAGGTAGTCGCATTTGTCTTTGCCGCCCGCAATTCCTACCACGCGACATCCTTTAATTTTAGCAATTTGTCCAACCACCGTGCCTACAGCACCAGCAGCGCCTGACACCACCACGGTTTCGCCAGCTTTTGGCAGCCCCGTATTCAGTAAACCAAAATAAGCGGTCATTCCTGGCATGCCCAGCACGCCCAAATAGCGCTCTAGTGGCGCCAAGTCAGGGTCAACTTTATGAACGCCCTGCTCTCCTACTACCGCATATTCTTGAACACCAAAGTGTCCGTAGACGTGGTCGCCAACCGCAAAGTTATCTGAATGAGACTCTATAACCTCGCCCACGGTCCCTGCGCGCATGACTTCACCAATTTGCACAGGTTCGATATAACTTTTGCCATCATTCATCCAGCCACGCATTGCGGGGTCAAGCGAAATGTACTTAATCTTTACGGCTATTTGTCCTTTCTCAACGGTGGGTAACGTTACCGTTTCTAAGTTCCAATTCTCACGTGTTGGCTCACCCACTGGGCGTTTTGCCAATTGCCACTGTTTATATTGCATTGCTGTGTCCTTGTTGGTACTGGTTGTTCTCGAAAATTGAAAGAACAACCAGCCGTAGAATAGCGATTAAAAGTAACTGGCTTTTACACTATCACATGTCGCGTTTTGTGAAGACAATACTTCGATATCGCGACTTACTAACGGCAACTCCCAGCTTAGGAAGTACTCTGCCGCGGCAAGTTTGCCTTCGTAAAAGTCAACATCTTGTTCATTTGCACCTCTAGCTAAAGCTTGTTCAGCAACGTTAGCTTGGCGCAACCAAATCCAGCTCACCACACAGGCAGAGAAGATATTTAGAAAACAACTCGCATTTGTAAGCAACACAGATTGTTTGTCTGAGCGCAAATCAGACGCGGCTTGCTGAATAAGCGCACCAAGCTTATCTAAATACGGTTTAAGCTTTCCACACAACGCTTGTGCTCTTGGCGTTTCTGCGCGCTTCATGTCAGCCGTAACGCGGGCAAGCAAAACTTGAAGACCTTTTCCGTCGTGTTGCCATAATTTACGCCCTAACAAGTCGAGCGCTTGTATACCGTTAGTGCCCTCATGGATAGGATTAAGGCGGTTATCACGCCAGCACTGCTCTACCGGATATTCTCGTGTATAACCTGCACCGCCAAGTATTTGAATAGCCAGATCGTTGGCTTTAGGACCGAACTCAGACGGCCATGCCTTGAACACTGGCGTCAGCAAATCAAGCAGCTGTGATAGCTCGGCGTGCTTATCAACGTCAGCCTCTGTTTCCATTTCGTCAATCAACATACTGCCGTATAGGCAAAGTGACATACCGCCTTCGCAATACGCTTTTTGTGCAAGCAGCATTCGACGTACATCACCGTGATTAATAATTGGGGTTGGATCATCTTCAGGCGCGAGATTTGGCGCTGCGCGCCCTTGCGTGCGATCTTTAGCATATTCAAGAGAATAGCGATAACCGCGATATCCGATCATCGCCGCCCCATAACCAACGCCAATTCGCGCTTCGTTCATCATCATAAACATATAGCGCAAACCTTGGTGTGGCTCGCCGATTAGATAGCCATGGCAGTCGTCGTTCTCACCAAACGTTAGCGCCGTTGATGTTGTGCCGCGATAACCCATTTTGTGGATCAGGCTAAGCAAGCGTAACGTCGTTGCGCTTGTCTGGGTTACCCGCATCATCCAATCTGTATTTAGGAACCGCAAACAGCGAAATGCCCTTCACACCCGCTGGGCCGCCTGGGATCTTTGCGAGCACTAGATGAACAATATTATCTGATAACTCATGCTCACCGCCTGAAATATAGATTTTACTTCCTTTGAGACGGTACGTGCCATCGTCTTGCGGCTTAGCTGACGTACGAATGTCGGCAAGAGAAGAACCAGCATGTGGCTCAGTGAGAGCCATTGTGCCCGTGAACTCATAGGTTAGCATTTTTGCAAGAAACGCCTCTTTTATTTCATTCGACGCAAAATGCTTGATGACGTTGGCCGCAGCAGCGGTTAAAAATGGGTATGCTGTTGTCGACGGGTTTGCTGCAAGAAAATAGCCAAGCACAGGCATTCATTACCGTCACGGGTAACTGCATGCCGCCGTCTTCAAAATCGAAGTGCCCAGCAATAAAGCCTGACTCACGATACGTATCAAACGCAACTTTTACCTCGTCTATCATCGACACTTTGTGTCCATCAAAGGTAGGCTCGTCTTTATCGGCAATGGCGTTGTGCGGTAAAAAGAGTTCTTCGGCCATTTTTTCAGCCATATCTATAACCGCATTAAAAGTTTCTACATTGTGTTCTTCAAAACGTGTTTTGTCGCAAAGCGAAGCCGTATCTAATACTTCATACATTTGAAACTGCATTTCACGACGGGGAATGAGTTGGTCAGCCATGGTGTCCTCCACGAAAACTTGTTAACACATTGTGTCATATTCGTTATCGTGCCATCATTGTCATTAATGACACAATCATGGTCAAAACAGCCATGAATCACTCAAAGTTATTTTCAAAAATAAACTAAATTACTTTTATGAATAAAGCTCCCCACACAGTAACGGTATTCGGGTTCAATCATGCGCTCGCATCTGCCATTACTGGCGCACTCGACGTGTTTGCTTTTGCGGGTGTAAGTTGGCAACGCATTCACCAGTTGCCAACAACCCCCAAATTTAACGTACAACTTGCCAGTACCCATGGACAAGCGTTTCAGTGTTCAAACCAAATTACACTTCAACCTAATATTGCAATTGAAGATGTATCACAAACTGATATTTTGCTGATACCTACCATTGGTGGCGACATCGATGCTGCGCTTGATGATGTAAAGTCTCAGCTTGTCCATATAAAGCGCTTGCACAAAATGGGCGCTGACGTTGCTGCTAACTGCACTGGCACGTTTTTATTGGCAGAAACGGGACTGCTAGACCATAAGCCCGCCACGACGCATTGGGGGTATGCGGATAAATTCAAACACCATTACCCTAATGTTCAACTACAGCCTGACAAAATGGTGACCGAGAAAGACTCCATATATTGTGCAGGAGGTGGTATGGCGTGGATTGATCTTTCCATACTGCTAATTGAGCGCTACTGCGGCCATCAAGTGGCGACTGACACAGCAAAATCACACGTACTCGATGTATCAAGAACCAGCCAGACTATCTACGCCAGCAGCAGACAACGCCACTTTCATTCAGATAAAGACATAAGTGCAGTCCAATCGTTCTTAGAGCAGCACCTTCACGACAAGTTGTGTGTTGAAGACGTCGCCAAATTGCACAATATGACCGAGCGCACGTTGAATCGACGGTTTAAAAATGCATGTGACACTACGCCTGGCAGTACCTTCAAAGTTTACGCATTGAACAAGCGCGTAAACTGTTAGAAACAACCAACATGCCGCTAGAAAAAATCGTAAACGCTGTTGGTTACGAAGACATGAGTTCATTTACTCGATTATTTAAGAAAATGACAGGGCTCTCTCCTTCACAATACCGCACTAAATTTAAACGTTTAGGATGAGGGGGTTACGGCCAATATGCTTCAAAGCTGTGCAATTGGTCAAATTACAGGCATCCTGGATCCCTTATAAATAAAAGGGTCTCGCCAAATTTACGCAATTTGTGCACAAATATGGGGTTTTTATGACAAAGTTTGTGTAAAATGCAACGCCAAGCATGAAGTAATTCTTTTTATGCCTAAAACACTACAAAAGTATAATGTTACAAATCATCTTGGTGGAAACATGAGAACACATAAAATCGCCTCGCTAGCGCTTGCTGTTAGTGCCGCGTTCAGCTCATCAGTTCTTGCACAAGAGGCCGAAGCAACACAAAAAAAAGAAGCCTCACTTGAACAGATTACCGTAACTGCGCAAAAGCGTACTCAATCAATTCAAGAAGTACCTATTTCTGTCGCAACACTTAGCGGTGAAAAATTCGAAAGCCTATTCTCTGGTGGTGAAGATATCCTTGCACTAGCAGTTCGTGTACCTGGCCTATATGCCGAGTCTTCGAACGGTCGTGTTGCTCCGCGTTTTTACATTCGCGGTCTTGGAAACACTGACTTTGACCTAGCGGCATCTCAACCTGTTTCGATTATCATGGACGAAGTGGTAATGGAAAACGTGGTTCTTAAGAGCTTCCCATTATTTGACGTTCAGCAAGTAGAAGTACTGCGCGGTCCACAAGGCACCTTATTTGGTCGAAACACCACTGCCGGTATTATTAAGTTTGATACTGTTAAGCCGACACAAGACGTTGAAGGCTACGGCAAGGTTGGCTTTGGCTCATTTGGAACCATGAACCTTGAAGGCGCTATTAGCGGCGGCTTAACTGACGATTTGTCAGCACGTTTATCTGTACTTTCACAAGAGCGTGACGATTACATTGATAACGCGTTCACGGGTGAGAATGACGCTATTGGCGGATACGATGAAAAAGCGTATCGTTTACAGCTTTTATGGGAACCATCAGCGGACTTCTCTGCACTATTAAATGTGCATGGCCGCGACCTAGAAGGCACAGCATCAATCTTCCGTGCGAACATTTTCGATAAAGGCAGCAACGATCTAAACGCGAACTACGATCGTGAAACTGTATTTTATGATGGCGACCTAACTGGTGACGGCATCGATAACAACCCTCAAGAGTACGAAGGTTTTGGTACATCACTAAAACTTGAGTATGACATGGATACCGTAACGTTCACGTCAATCTCTGCCCTTGAAACGGCTGAAGGTTCTAGCCTAGGTGATATCGACGGTGGCTTTAACCGCCCTGACGGTACGTCTGGTCCAGGCTTCATCCCTTTCTCTGCAGTGACTCAAGACCGTCTTAACGACCTTGAACAGTTCACTCAAGAATTCCGTTTATCAAGCAATACTCGCGACGCGGTTAACTGGCAAGTTGGTGCGTTCTACTATGACGCATCATTCAACGTAACAAGTATCGACGGCTTCTTTGGTGCGACAACGGTTTTCCACGATAACCAAACATGGGCCCTATTCGGTCAAAGCTCTTATCAGGTAACAGATAAGTTAAACATTACTGGTGGCCTTCGCTATACGCATGACTCTAAGAGCCTTGTTGTTGGTGACCAGAACGTAGACGGCTTTGCAGTAGTTATTGGCGCGGCAAGCATTCAAGACTATGAAGACATCGATGTTGATGATGGTCAAATGAGTTTTGAACTAAGCGCAAACTATCGTGTTACTGACGACATGTCTTTGTTTGCTCGTTTTGCTAACGGTTTCCGTGCACAAACTATTCAAGGCCGTGACGTTGCATTTGAAGGTGCACCGTCAGTTGCTGATGCAGAAACCATTAACTCATTTGAAGTGGGTATTAAGTCTGACCTTCTTGACGATACGCTGCGTCTTAACGCTGCTGCGTTTTACTACACTGTTGACGACATGCAGTTCTCTGCTATCGGTGGTGGTAACAACTTTACAGCACTAGTAAATGCTGACAAAGGTGAAGCGTACGGTCTAGAAGTTGATGCACAGTGGCTAGCTACTGATGAACTAACGTTCACAGCAGGCTACAGCTACAACCACACTGAAATAAAAGACGACACACTTACTGTATCACCTTGTGGAACAAACCCTGCGTTTGGCTCTACTGGTAACTGTACAGTTACAGATCCTCGTCCAGATGGTTTCGTAGCATCTATCGACGGCAACCCATTCCCACAAGCGCCTGAGTCAATATTTAACTTTACGGCACGCTATGCGGTACCTATGGGTGACGATGGTGAGTTCTTTGTATTCACTGACTGGGCGTTCCAGGGTGAAACTAACATCTTCTTATACGAAGCTGTAGAATTCACAACTGATAACAACTTTGAAGGTGGTTTGCGTATCGGTTATGAAAACTTCGCGCACAACTACACTGTTGCTTTATTCGGTCGTAACATTACTGATGAAGATAACGTAAAAGGTGCTATCGACTTCAACAACCTAACAGGTATCGTAAACGAGCCTCGCGTTTGGGGTGTTGAGTTTAAATACACTTACTTCTAAGACATTGTCTGGGTAGACACGCTACCTATACAGTTACATAAAAAGCGGTGGTACTTCTGTACCGCCGCTTTTTTTATGCTGCTAGCTGCATATCTGTCGACGTTCTTTGCACAAGTTGATGTAGCTTACGACATACCTTTACCCATCGAGCGACTCTCTGATAATAAACTTGCTCGATCAACTCGCCTTTTTCATCAAATAGAAAACTAGCCAACTTTCCTTTATTTCCTGGCATGTAAAAGTGATGCACTGTAAAACTGCGAGATAAAGGTGCACTCACTACTTTTTGATACATACAAAAAGGTAACGCGTTTGCGCGCTCATCACCGCCCGTTAGCCTTGCTCTGCGTTGAAAAGAATCGTAACCAAAATCAGCCATTATTCCATGCTTGGATATAAGCTGATCAACGGCTTTTACTCCTGTTTGCATTGGATATCTCCCGCGAAAGATTAGACTCAAAATAAACCATACTGATATTTATACAGTATATGTTTATTTGATTAAAATGCAAACAAAAAAAAGCCGCTCTAATGAGCGGCTTTTTGAATGGCTTAACAAACTGCGTTTAGCTTGTCGTATTTGCATGCGCCTTTGTTGAGACTTGGGCGTTTTTGCGGCCTTTAAACACTTTTTTAATATCGTCCAAAATAAGATAAAGTGCAGGCACCAACAGCAAGGTAATTATTGTTGCGAACAAAATACCAAATGCCAGAGAGATGGCCATTGGAATAACAATTTGAGCCTGCAAGCTACGTTCGAAAACGATAGGCATTAATCCCATAAACGTCGTTAATGACGTTAAGATAATGGCTCTAAAGCGCTGAGTACCTGCACTTATTGCCGCGTCCATCAACGAAAGACCTTCTTTTCTTGCTCGGTTTACGAAGTCGACCATGATCAAACTATCGTTTACCACTACGCCAGACAATGCGATTATCCCGCAAATAGACAATACGCTTACCGCCATGTCCAATACTAAATGGCCGACGATAGCCCCTACTATACCAAAAGGTATAACAGACATAATAATGAATGGCTGACTGTACGATTTTAATGGAATCGCCAACAGCGTATAAATGGCAAATAACGCAAACAAAAGACCTTGTAACAGACTAAACATGGCATCTGCTTGTTCTTTCGCGTTACCTTGCAATTGGAATTCTACACGAGGGTAACGGTCAAGAAGATCAGGCATGACAGTCTCGATCACTTCGTTGGTAATTTCAGATGGATCCATTAGCGCTTTATCAACAACGCCGAGTAACCGTGACTGAGCGTTTGCCATCAACCCGAATAATAGAGTCAAAGCCTTGTCCTACCGTGAAAGTCGCTACTTGTTCAAACGGAATCTCCTGCCCGCCTGGAGCGCGTATACGCATATTCTCTAAATGTTCTATCGAACTACGCTCATTCTTAGGGTAACGAACCATCACTTTTATTTCTTCGTCATCCCTTTGAATACGCTGGACTTCCGCGCCATAAAAGCCGAAGCGCACTTGCTGACCTAGCTGCTGTAATGTAATGCCTAACGCGTCGGCCTGTGGCTTAAGCGCAAGCTGAATCTCTTCGCTTCCTCCTGAGAACGTATCATTAATATCAGTGACACCTTCGTAGCTCTTCAATGCATCCCTAAGTTCGTTGCTAATTGCACGCAATGCTTTGATGTCGCTTGAACTAAATTCGAAGCTGAGGTCTGCACCACCGCCAGGGCCACCCGGTGAACTAATATTAAGTACTTTAACGCCAGGAATTTCAGGCAGTTCTTCACGCCACATTTCTTGAATTTCAAAATCAGTCAATGTACGCGTTTCGCCCTTTGTTAACTCAGCGAAAATTTCACCGCCAAGATTACCATTATCATAAGTTACCGCGTGTTTTATCACGTTCTCGCTTAGTGTCGCTTGCCACTTTATCATCCATACGATGCATAGCCGCTCGCAGTGTATCGAGCACGTCATCACGCTGTTCAATTGATGAGCCGGGCTCTAACTCAAAACTCGCGATCATAAAGTCACTGGGAATACTTGGGAAGAACACAAATCGCACAATACCACCGCCAAACATACCAATGGTAAGAATGAGCATGGCAAGAAATACCGCTACGGTGGTATAACGATTGCGCACAGCCTTTGCTAAAAACGGCGCGTATTTATTGCTGATAAATGTCTTAATGCCTTCACTAAAAAAGTCTCTGAAGCGCTGAAATGCATTTGCTTTTGATGGGTCATAAGGCTTTAGCTTCATGTGCACTAAGTGAGCTAAGCAAGATAAGCTTAGACTCAATCAATGAGAACACTAAGCACACAATAACGACCATGCCAATGGTCTTCCAAATTATGCCAAACGGACCTGACACCATAAGCATTGGTGAAAACGCCGCTATCGTTGTTAATACCCCAAAGGTGGCGGGCATAGCGACTTTTTTAACACCAGCAATGACGTTATCTGTACTGTGGCCTTTTTTGTCTATTTCCGAGTAAGCCGATTCGCCCATAATAATAGCGTCATCAACAACAATACCCAGCACCAGAATAAACGCAAATAGGCTAAGCATATTGATGGATACGCCAATCATGTCTAGCGGCATGACAAGCAGTGTACCGAGGAAACATACAGGAAGACCAACGATGACCCAAAATGCCAGCTTTATTTTTAGAAACAAGGAAAGCACCAAGAATACTAATAGTGCACCAAAAAACATGTTTTCAAGCATCATATTGAGACGATCGGCAAGATAAAATGAGCTATCTCCCCATGTATCAGCCGTGATATGCGCTGGAAACTCTGACTTCTTGGTGTCTACGTAATTGTTAACCTGTTCTGATATTTCGAGGGCGTTTTGATCGCCAACTGCGCGGACACGTAGGCTCACCGTCAACTTATCATCAAACATGGCATATTGGTTGTTTTCAATAAAGCCGTCGTTAATGTAGGCTACATCGCCTAGAGTTACACGCGTACCGTTAGCGTTTGTCACCAACACAATTTGGGAAAAGTCCCAGCCAGTGTAGGCCTGACCTTTCGTACGCAATAAGATATCGCCGTTTTCAGTTCGGATAGAGCCGCCAGGCAAATCGATACTGGTTTGACTAAGACGCGCCACCACATCGGCAAAAGTTAGGTTGTATTTTTGCAGATCAATTTCTGAAAGTTCTACAGATATTTCATAATCTCTAGCGCCAACAACTTGCACACTTGATATGCCAGGTAAATTGGCAATATCGTCTCTTAAGTCTTTTGCGAATTCTTTCAGTTCACGCTCTGAAGCATCACCATATACGGACAGCCAAATAACGTCTTGCTGAATTTTTTGTCGATAAACTACCGGCTTCTCGGTATCAGCAGGAAAACGTGGTATAGCATCCACTTGCACTTTAACTTCATCTAAAAGTGACTGTACATCATAGTCTTCTTCAACTTGTATGCTCACCGTGCCCATCCCTTCGACAGCGGTTGAGTTAAGCTGCTTAATACCTTCTAGGTCTTTCACTGCTTCTTCAATTTTGAGCAGTACGCCCTCTTCAACTTCTTGCGGTGCTGCACCTAAATAAGGGACTCGCACACTAATGACATTAATTTCAAAGTTGGGAAAGACTTGCTTTTGAATATTGGCGGCGCCAAATAGCCCCCCAACAATGAGCAGCCACATAAGCAAGTTAGCTGCAACATTGTTGCGAGCAAACCAGGCTATCAGGCCGCTTTGCGTATCTATACGACTCATGATTATTCTCCACCAGCAGTTGTGGTATCGATGGCGTCGCTGTCTTCGCCTTTATCAGATTCGGCTTCTTCAGACAAAACAGGTTCATCGCCTGGAAGACGCACTTTCATTCCGTTGTACGGATTTGGTACGGCTGACATGACAACAAGAGTTCCTTCTTCAATACCACCGCGAATAAACACGTCTTTTGCGGTTGTTCGCGCAATGTCTACCGCCTTGATTTCAAGCTCTCTATTGCCGTTTACTGTCAAAATGGTGTTATCTAATCGTAGAATGCTGCGCGGTAATACCATGAGCGATTCATTTTGACGAGAGGTGATTTGCGCTTCGACAAACTGACCAAAACGCAGTGGAGCTTGATGTGTGCCATTAACATTGTACGGGTCTTTTACTTCAACAATGGCGTAAACCACGCGGCTGCCCGTATCAAGAATACCTTCCGAACGAACTAATTTACCTTCCCACGTGCGATTTGCTCCGCCTACTGACGCACTTAGTGATACTGGCGCGCCCTCACTAGACTGGTAAGCAATGTTAACAAACATCAAATCACTGTCTGTAATTGGCAGACGCACTTCGGCTGTGTCTGTCGAATAAATAGTACCTATTGGCGACCCGGTGGCAACAAACTGACCCAAGTCGATATTGCGCTCCACCACAATGCCATTGTACGGTGCGGTAATCTTGGTTCTCTCAAGGTTGCGTTTTGCACGTTCTAACTTGGCTTGTGCAGCTTTAACATTAGCCTGCTCTTTGGCAAGTTGAGGTTTGCGCAATCCAAGCTCAGGTGGCGCAACACTATTTACTGAGCGCCATTCTTGTTCTGCAACTTTACCGCGAGCAATTTCTTCTTGTAACGCAGCTTGTGCCTGAGCTAACTCGGCCTCAGCCAATTTTAAATCTGTTCTGTAGTCATCTTGCTCTAGCGTTGCTAGTACATCGCCCTTTTTAAACGTACCACCTAAACAATGAAACTGTCTGAAAGACTAATAACTTGGCCACTTACCTGAGCACTCAATGACGTTTTATTACGCGGAACAACATTGCCTTGCGAATTTACAATAAAATTAACAGGCTCGGCATTGGTCGCTTTTGCATCAACCAAAAAAGCCGGAACTTCCACAGGTACCTGCTCTGGCGGCTTTTTAGAATTAATCATTACACCTGCAGCGACAAAAGCCACAATGATAATGCCAAGCGGAAGACCACTTTTCATCAAAACGGAGTTTTTCATTTACTATCCCTAGGAAAACTAAACATGGACGGTAAGCCACTGAAAGAATGACTTTTTGTTAATAGAATTGTGACATCCACGCCAAGCAAAATTAAATTATTATTGTATCAACACTAGTGTACTTATTTTAGGTTTGAAGCGCTCATTTAACTTTGTTAAATAATGTGTATGCCTTACATTGAAAAACAATCAAGCAAAGCAATTCAAAAACCCACATCGTCGTCATGCATAATATTTTTTATACGCATTGTTGCGTTGCTCTTTTTGCACTGGATATTTTCACTGGGTTGCACCCCAAAACATTACACCCAAAATCAACACGCCCTAATATAAAAAATTATCAAAAGATTACAAACGAAGATTGATAAATCCCACATTTTCGCTGATTATTTAAACACTCATTGATTATGAGTTAACCAAAAACTGTTTTACTAAACGTTTATAAGCGTTGCAGTTTTGGAATTTGAGAATTCGCTACGTTGAAGGGAAAACACATTATGAGTCTTAAAAAACAATACCTTAAATCTAAACCTTTGTGCAAAGTAACGTTTCGACTAGACGCCGAAGCCGCACGAGATGCCAAAGAAGCAGAACTTTGTGGGGATTTTACTGATTGGAAAGCACAACCGCTTACCATGAAGAAGCTAAAAAGTGGCGAATTTACTCTTACTGTCAATCTTGAGACAGACCACGAGTATCAATTCCGTTATTTACTTGATGGAGAAAAATGGGAGAACGATTGGGAAGCTGATGCCTATGTTCCCTCATAAGTAAGTCTTGACGATAACTCAGTTGTACGCGTGTAGACTAATCGAAAAATAATAATACTCATTCCCTACAAAAAAGGCTGCCTCTAGGCAGCCTTTTTGCTATTCGTTATGGCTTATTAAAAAGCGCTGAAGAGAATGTTACAACGTGCCTTCTAATTCAGGCAGAACGTCAAACAAGTCACCCACCAAACCATAGTCAGCAACTTGGAAGATTGGTGCTTCTTCGTCTTTGTTAATAGCTACAATGACTTTAGAATCTTTCATACCCGCAAGATGCTGGATAGCGCCTGAGATACCTACTGCAATATAAAGCTGAGGCGCAACAATCTTACCTGTTTGACCTACTTGCATATCGTTAGGTACGAAACCAGCATCAACTGCCGCACGCGATGCACCGATAGCAGCGCCTAACTTGTCGGCAATACCTTCAAGTAGTTTAAAGTTGTCGCCGTTTTGCATACCGCGGCCACCAGAAATTACCACTTCTGCAGCAGTAAGTTCAGGACGCTCTGATTCTGTAAGCTCTGCCGATACAAAGTCAGACTTTTCACTGCCTTTAACCACGTCAATGGCTGTCACTTCTGCACTACCACCTGTAGCTGCGGCGTCAAATGACGCTGCGCGAACGGTGATCACTTTCTTCGCATCAGACGATTGAACTGTTGCAATTGCGTTACCTGCGTAGATAGGGCGCACAAACGTGTCATCGCTTTCTACACCGATGATGTCAGAAATTTGTGCAACATCTAACAATGCCGCTACGCGAGGCATGAAGTTTTTACCTGTCGTTGTTGCCGCTGCAACAACATGGTTGTAATCGCTGGCAAGTTCTACCACTAAGTCAGCAGTATTTTCGGCCAACTGGTGTTTATAAGCAGCATTATCCGCAACGATAACTTTTGCTACGCCTTCAATTTGCGCCGCGGCTTCAGCAACTGCTTGGCAACCTTCACCAGCAACGAGTACATGGATGTCGCCACCCATTTTTTGTGCTGCGTTAACAAGCTTGTGCGTTTCAGTTTTTAAGCTTGCATTATCGTGTTCTGCATATACGAGTACGCTCATGAGATCACCTTTGCTTCATTCTTTAACTTGTCTACTAGCTCAGCAACGTCTGCTACCTTAATACCACCCTCACGCTGTGGTGGAGGCGTTACTTTTAGTACTTTAACGTTTGACTCAAGCGCTACGCCAAAATCAGCAGCAGCTTTAACATCAAGCGGCTTGCGCTTCGCCTTCATGATATTTGGCAGCGACGCGTAACGAGGTTCGTTCAAGCGCAAGTCAGTCGTCACAACAGCTGGTAGTGACAATGCCACCGTCTGAAGACCGCCATCGATTTCACGAGTTACATTAACTTTTTCGCCGTCAACGACCACTTCTGATGCGAAAGTACCCTGCGGCATACCGGTAAGCGCCGCAAGCATTTGTCCTGTTTGGTTGTTATCAGAGTCAATGCTCTGTTTACCAAGAATAACCAGCTGAGGTTGCTCTTCTTCAACCACTTTTGATAGAAGCTTTGCCACTTGAAGTGAATCAAGGTTTTGGTCGGTATCAATTTGAATACCACGATCAGCACCTAGGGCTAGTGCTGTGCGAATTTGTTCTTGGCAGCTCTTATCACCAATTGAAACGACAACGATTTCAGTGGCAACGCCTTTTTCTTTAAGGCGAACGGCTTCTTCAACCGCTATTTCACAAAAAGGGTTAATGGCCATTTTCGCGTTAGTAAGATCTACGCCTGATTCGTCGGCCTTCACTCTTACCTTAACGTTGTAGTCGATCGCGCGTTTGACCTAGGTACGAGTATTTTCATATTTACCTCAATTGTTGAGTTCGTCGGTGTCTATTACGTTTTACTAATAATTAACTATTAAAAATTAAAAACGTTTTACTTCACCACGCTTTTTGAAACTTTAACAATGTACTCTACGTTAAAAAAGGAACCGTGGAGCGTACGTGTTATAAAGGCTAGCTCTAAAACGCCATTAACACCACGTTCGCGTGCATATATAATGCATCGCCAGTTAACGTTAACGTAAACTGCTCTGCAATGTACTTACTGTTGACGTAAACGTCAACCTGCATTACCTTTCAGAGCAATAATTAATTTACATGTTTTTGACACATCGCATTATTTGTTTCATCAATAGTGCACTATAAAAATACGAACATAAGGAGCCTCCCGTGGAACGAGAATCGATGGAGTTTGACGTAGTCATCGTCGGTGCTTACCAGCTGGATTATCAACTGCTTGCAAGCTAATGCAGCTTGCTAACGAAAAAGACCAAGAACTCATGGTTTGCGTGGTCGAGAAAGGCTCCGAAGTAGGTGCACATATCTTGTCTGGCGCTGTCTTTGAGCCTCGCGCGTTAAATGAGTTATTCCCTGACTGGAAAGAAAAAGGCGCACCGCTTAATACACCTGTTACTGAAGACCACATTTATCTTCTGAAAGACGAAACGGGTGCGAAAAAGCTTCCAAACGGTATCACCCCAAAAACCATGCACAATGACGGCAACTATATTGTGTCTATGGGGAATGTTACACGGTGGTTAGCGGAACAAGCTGAGCAGCTTGGCGTAGAAGTATTCCCAGGCTTTGCAGCGTCTGAAGTTATCTATAACGACGACGGAAGCGTTGGCGGAGTATTAACTGGTGATATGGGTGTAGGTGAAAACGGCGAACCTAAAGACGGCTACATGCCAGGCATGGAACTTCGTGCTAAATACACCGTGTTTGCCGAAGGTTGCCGCGGACATCTAGGTAAAGAGCTAATTTCACACTTCGAATTAGACAAAGAGAGCTCGCCTCAACATTATGCTATCGGCTTTAAAGAGATTTGGGATATCGATCCTGCCAAACACCAACCAGGATTAGTTGTTCACAGTGCTTAGCTGGCCGCTTGACGATGCAACTGGTGGCAGCTACTTGTATCACGCAGAAGATAACCAAGTGTTTGTGGGCTTAATTGTCGATTTGAACTACGACAATCCCTATTTGAGCCCATTTGACGAATTCCAACGCCTGAAACATCACCCTGTCTTTAAGCAGTATCTAGAAGGCGGTAAGCGCGTCTCATACGGCGCAAGAGCTATTGCAAAAGGTGGGTTTAACTCTTTGCCTAAAATGACTTTCCCAGGTGGCTTATTAGTCGGCTGTGACGCTGGAACGCTTAATTTTGCTAAGATTAAGGGTAACCATACAGCGATGAAATCGGGCATGTTGGCAGCGGAGAGTATTTTTGAAGCCATCAGTGACAATACGGAATCACCTATTAAAGAACTAACCAGCTTTACAGAGAAATTTAAATCGTCTTGGTTATATGACGAGTTATTCCGCTCTCGTAATTTTGGTCCTGCCATTCATAAACTAGGTAATTTCTGGGGTGGCGCATTTAATACGCTTGAGCAAAACTTCTTCAACGGTAATTTGTTCTTCACCATGAAAGATGAGCATAACGACTATGCACAACTTAAAGAGGCAAAGGACGCGAAAGAAATTTCATATCCCAAACCTGATGGCGTACTAAGTTTTGATAAACTTTCGTCTGTATTTTTATCAAATACCAACCATGAAGAAGATCAGCCTTGTCACCTTCAACTGAAAGACCCGAGCATTCCACTTCAAGTCAATTTGCCTAAGTTTGCTGAACCAGCGCAACGCTACTGCCCTGCAGGCGTATATGAGGTTATTGAAGAAGAAGGTGAAAAGCGTTTCCAAATTAACGCTCAGAACTGTGTTCACTGCAAAACGTGCGACATCAAAGACCCTAGCCAAAATATTCGATGGGTTGTGCCAGAAGGCGCAGGTGGCCCGAATTATCCGAATATGTAATTAATGACTCTGTCGTGTAATTAATCTTATTATTTTTAAAAGCGAGCGTGGCTCGCTTTTTTTTATGCTAACTTTAATTATTATTCGACCAAATAAAAGTACAACGTAAAAGGTTAATTAATGAACGAGTTTCTAGATATTTTAACCCATGGAAGACGTTTACAAGGTGCAGTTAAGGAATTAAGCATTGATGAACTTGAATCAATTCAAGAAAAACTGAGCGGCATAATTGAAAAGAAAAAAGAAAAGCAATTAGAAGCTGAAAAGGCTGAGCAAGAAAAACGTGACAAGCTGGCCGCTATCCAAAAACAAATGGAAGAAGCGGGTTTAAACGTTGACGACTTAAAAGCACTTTCTACTCAAGTGAGTAAAAAGCCAGCAAAAAAACGACCTGTTAAATATCGATTGGTAGATGAAAAAGGTATTGAGCACCCGTGGACAGGAATTGGTCGTATGCCTCGAGTTTACAAAGCCGCGCTAGACAGCGGAAAATCGTTGGACGCGTTCTCGATTAATTAAAAACAAACGGGTTTGGACTAATTATAAAATAAGGTCTGTTGTCACAGACCTTATTTTATTTACGTTACGTACATTACAGGTACATTGTGAATTTAAATTATAAAATTTCCCAAAAAGATGACTCGGCACCTTGGTTAGTGTTAATTCACGGACTATTTGGTAATGCAGATAATTTGGCGGGCATAAAACGTCATTTTGAATCGGAATTCAATGTTGTTAGCATCGATTTACCCGACCACGGTGAATCTCCGTGGACTGACGGCTTTGATATTACCGCAGCATCAGAAGCCGTTTATGCGGTAATCACGTCGCTTCCCACTAAAGCAGCCGCTGTACTGGGTCATTCATTAGGTGGAAAAGTCGCAATGAAATTGGCACTCAACCATGCCGATGCGGTGTCTCACCTTATTGTCGCTGACATAGCACCTGTCTCTTATGAGCACAGCCACCAATCAGTATTTGATGGCTTAAATGCCGTACCTCTCGATACTATCAATAGTAGAAAAGAGGCTGAAAATGCCATGTCCCAGTTTGTAAAAGAGCCCGGCGTAAGACAGTTTCTTCTAAAGAGTCTCTACCAAAATGAGAATGGTAAATGGGCGTGGCGCTTTAATGTCAAAGGGTTATATGACAGTTATCATCGTATTATTGATTGGGAACAAACCAATCAACAGTTTGACGGTGTAACCTTGTTTATCAAAGGGGCATTATCTGATTACATAACAGCGCAACATCGCGATGCTATTGCACAGTATTTCCCTAATGCAAAAGCACACATCATTGATGGCACAGGTCATTGGCTGCATGCAGAGAAACCCGCGGCTTTTAATACCGTGGTGGAGCGAACGTTGCTTAAGCGCTAAACCGAAGATCAGTACTGTGCTTATTGCAACAACTATTACATTATTTTGAACGTTTTGTTCTCTGACACACGTTCAAGGTGTGATATAGTTGCGCCAGATTTTTTTAGTAACAAAACTATGCTTGCAGAAAACTACGAACTCATTGAGTCCATTATGTTGTACGGCGGCTTATTCATCTTGTTTTTATTGATGGGTTTCGCAGTTCACGATGTATTACGTAAGAATGACGTTCCACTTATTGGACGGGTGGTAACCTATGGCGTACTTGGTTTAGGTGCATTAGGCTTTCTTGCGAAGGGTATCATTGAATGGTTCTGGCTTAGCTCAGGCGTTTAATTTGTAACGGTTAATAGAGGTTATATATGGCAAGTGTTGGCCTATTTTTCGGAAGTGACACGGGTAATACCGAACATGTTGCGAAAATGATCCAGAAGGAACTGGGTAAACAGCTAATTGATGTTAAAGACATTGCCAAGAGCAGTAAAGAAGACATCGCTGAGTTTGATTTATTAATTTTTGGTATTCCCACTTGGTATTACGGTGAAGCACAATGCGACTGGGATGACTTTTTCCCTGAGCTTGAGCAAATCGACTTCACAGACAAGTTAGTCGCTATCTTTGGATGCGGTGACCAAGAAGACTACGCAGAGTACTTCCTTGATGCAATGGGCATGGTCCGTGACATCGTTGAAGCAAAAGGCGCTATTTTGGTAGGACAATGGTCTACTGAAGGCTATGACTTCGAAGCGTCTAAAGGCATGGCCGATGACAATCACTTTGTTGGTCTTGGCATCGATGAAGACCGTCAGCCTGAATTAACAGACTCTCGTGTTAAAGCATGGTGTAAGCAAATTAATGACGAACTTTGCCTTGCCGAACTGGCTTAGTAAATCTTCTCTATACAAAAAAACCGCTTAATTAAGCGGTTTTTTTATTTTTAGCTACTGCATTACTTAGCTACAACTGAAACCGCTCAACGGCTTTTCGTAAACTATCAGTTTGCGCATCAAGTAACATGGTTGATTCATTGGACTGACGCGTGCTTTGGGCGCTGGAATCCGCTAGCGCCACAATTTTGTTTAAGCTCTCTGCGACATCGCCAAGCAACACATCCTGTTGCTGAGTATCTGCTACGATATGTTCGTTTATAGTGCTTAAGCGCTCTATAATTTCCCTCACGCTCTCAACTTGCTCTGACACTTGCTGAGTAATCTGTACGCCCTCTTGCGCTTGCTCACGGCCAGATTTGATTGCTTTAACAGCCTCGGCAGCATCCTTTTGCAAATTCCCAATCATCTGCTCAATCTCTTCGGTTGAATCATGGGTACGATTCGCCAATGTTCGTACTTCATCAGCCACCACTGCAAAGCCCCTTCCCTGTTCACCAGCACGCGCAGCTTCGATAGCGGCATTTAACGCAAGTAAATTGGTTTGCTCAGCAATTGTTTTTATCACGTCTAATATACTGCCAATGTTTCGAGAGTTTTCGTCAAGTCGTCCTATGATCAACGCCGAATTATCTGCCTGCTTAGCCTGACCTTCTACCTGCTGGCGGTTGCGTTGTACCAAGTGTCCAATTTCATTACTCTGCTGAGTAATATCACGCAACGCATGCATTGCTTCATTAATTTGCTCAAGGTTGCTACGGCTTTTATCTTGTACGTTTTGTGTGTTGGTCGATGTTACATTGACTTGCTCACGCTGTTTATCAACCTCGGCAAGGCTCTTGTCGCCCAGTTCAACGCTTTCTTTGGTTATTTCAATCAGCCGCTTCTCTTGCGCTAAAATATTGCCAACAAGTTCGCGTAAGCTATCAGTTAAACTGTTTACTTTTGCAGACAATGCAGAAAACTCGTCATTACCTTCCTCTGAAAGTTTAGTGCTTAAGTCGCCTCGCCTTAACAGCGATAAACCTTTATTAATACGACCAAGCGGTTTTGAAATACTGCGGGTGACAATAACGGCTAACGCTATTGCGGCAATCATTCCTACTACCGCAACCACAATATTTCGTACTAAGTTGGCCTGTACCGACTCCAAAATAGCATTTTGTCCGTCTAGCGACTGCTTTTGCACTTCAGCAAATAGGGCATTGATATCTGCTAGTGCACTAGTTAAGGACTCGCTTGCGCGTTTTTGAGCCTGTGCTGCATTGTCGATTTGCGCAAGTTTGTCTTGCTGCAGTGCAATCAGTCCTTCTGTGCCATTTACCGCATCAATCAACATATCGAACTGTTCGTTGAACGCGGCCACCGTGCCACCGTCGTCGACGGTCGACGCGAGCCGATTTACATAGTCTTTATCCACCTGTAAGTTGCTTAGCTGATACTTAAGGTCTTCAATAATATTGGCGCTTTGTTCAGCACTCCCCGACTCCGCAAGCTCAATGAACGAGTCATTCATAGTGAGAAGTTTGTTATCAATTGCCGTACCTGCGCCAATAAGTGTTTCAATGCTTGGGTCGTTCGAATCTAGGTAAGACAAGTCGAGCATGAGTGCGCTGGCTTCATCGGCCACCATCAAGACACTCTCCAGTTTCGCTGATAACGCCTTTTCTATTTGCATGCGCTTTTCAATAGCGCCATACATTGCGTTACTGTTATTGACATAACTTGTACTTACTTCAATAGCGTTGCTCGCCATCGCATTGCTAGGCATTAACGACTTAAGCGTGGCTAAGTCTTTTGAGAAAGTGTCAGATAAATTATCGAATGTTGACTTGTTTTGTTGCAGCTCAGTCGCTGTTTCTACGTGATACCCATTCGCCGTGATTACCGACAGCGAAAGAATTTCAGTTTTGACCTTAACCATGCTGGTTTGCACCTAAGCATTTTTTGTTCAACAACATCGAGGGCGGAGTCTTTAATACCACTCAGACCAAAATAAGAGAGAATACTTGTTAATAAAAGTAGGCATCCAAACAGGCCGAAGCCGAGGGTTATTTTATTTATTATTGTTAATTGCATGGGTACGTCCAACGAAAAAACATGCTAAAAATTTAGACACACTGTCCTTATTAAAGTTTAGTTTAACAGGATGTTAATTCAATTCACCAAAAGTTTAATTTATTTTGCATATTTGTTAGGTTTATCTAGCACTTACAATCTGGTCAGGCCAGATATGACGGGGCTTACAGCGCCCCCTCTTTTTTGATATTTTTTTCGCGTGCTTGAAATTTACTCGGTAAGCCAAAGTTTCCATACTTTTTCTTTTAAATTGCTTCAAGTTACCTATAATAACCCCAAATTAGATTTTACTCGTTCTTAGTAGGTTGTAATGGATCAAAATAAAGAATTGAAAAAAGCAGGGCTAAAAGTCACTCTGCCTCGCCTTAAAATTTTACAAATTCTGCAAGAGCCAGAAAACCAACACATCAGTGCTGAGGATGTTTATAAAATCCTTATCGAGCAGGGTGAAGAAATTGGTTTGGCAACGGTTTATCGCGTGCTTAACCAATTTGATGATGCAGGCATTCTAAACCGCCACCACTTCGAAGGTGGAAAGTCGGTATTCGAAATAAGCCACAAAGACCATCACGACCATCTTGTATGCCTTAAATGTGGCAAGGTTATCGAATTTGAAGATGAGATAATCGAAGAACGCCAAGAGATGATTGCCAAGCAACATAAAATGAAGCTTACGCATCACAGCTTGTATCTGTATGGCGAGTGTACCGACGATAATTGCGACAATACACCAGAATAGAACACATCAACATGTGTTATGAATAGGCCCGCACTAGCGGGCCTTTTTTTATTTACGCATTAAACTTGTGTGCATGATAGGCATGTATCGCTTTAAGCCATACATCACCCACCTTACCATCGCCTATTGGTTTACCATCAACTTCAATAACTGGAGCGACTTCTTTACTTGAAGATGTTAACCACACTTCGTCTGCATTCAATAGTTCGTCCTTACTGAACCACGCTTCTGTTACAACAAGACCCGCTTGTTTAAATGCTTCGATTGCTATGGCGCGCGTCACGCCTGGCAACAATTCATGGTTCAAGGGAGATGTTAATATAGCGCCCTCTTTAACGATGAACACATTGCATGAGCTCGCTTCGGTAATCATTCCGTCATTGTTAAACAGAATAGTTTCATTGACACCTGCATCTACGCCCGCTTGAAAATGCATTACATTACCCAGCAATGATGTCGATTTTATATGGCAGCGCTGCCAACGTTTATCTTGCTGCAACGCAACTTTCAATGGTTTAGCTTGCGATTTATCCGTAGGTTGCGGCGGCGCTATTTCAAACGCAAACCCAAAAACAGTTGGCGCAATATCCTTAGGGTAAGCATGGAAGCGTTTCACGTCGGTTCCTCTACTTACGTGAAAATAGACACCGATATTGCCGCTGGGTATCGCTTGCCTATTTTTTTCAACCAATTGAGAAAGGATGTCATTCCACATTGGCGCATCGAAAGGGTTGGTGATTTCAACCGCGTTTAAACCATTGCTTAAGCGCGACATGTGACCATTAAAACCTACGGGACTACCGTTATAAGTGGGTATCACTTCGTAGATACCGTCTCCAAACAAAAAACCTCTGTCCATCGGCGATATTTTCGCTTCTGATAAAGGTAAAAATTCACCATTTAAAAACGCGATTGTCACAACATTTCTCCTTGTAATTGGCGCCGACGGGAAAGCGCTAGTAAATTGTCGGCCCTCGCCGCTTCGTGATCTTGGTAACTAAAATGTATTTCTTCGCCAGGGACCGCTTGCGCCAGTCGATTAACATCAAGAGGGTTGATGCATCCTACTTTTGGATAGCCGCCTAATGTTTGGCGATCTCTCATCATCACTATCGGTTGCCCGTCGGGCGGAACTTGAATGGCGCCGACGTGTATTGCTTCTGACCGCATGTTTTGAATCTTGCATGCTATTTCAGGCCCACTTAGACGATATCCCATTCTATCGATAGACGAGGTTACCTTGTACTGACTGCTAACCAAGATGCGCTGCGCAACATGGCTAAAATGGTCATACTGATATCCTGGCACAACTCGAATTGGAGACCCAAGGTCATAATCAGGTCTATGATGTGAGTCTAAACGTCTTAACTTTCTTCGCTTCTCTTGCGATGGCAAAAACTCATGTATTTCAATTTGCTGGGCTTTTTTTATTGGAGAGCCATCTCCGGCTAATCCCCCCAAACTCTCTCTTTGAACGGTACATGCACTGTCAACACAATGACTTACGTGCCAGGCGCCGCCTATGGCCAAGTACGCCTTACTGCCAAAGCTTTCGCTGCCAAATTGTATCTTATCACCCGACTCTACGAAAACGCTTTGATACGGCGCTTTATGCTTTTCATTGACCTTAAGAAATACTGTTCTACCTGTGACGGCGATTACACAGGCAGAGGAAACGTTCAGCGTGACGCTGCCAATTGCTTCGATACAGGGGGTATTATCAGGGTTGTAAGCCATGAAGTTCGCCCACGAATATGCGTCTTCATCCATTGGACCTGACTGACAGAATCCGTCCTGCTGTCGCCCTATTCTGCCACTGTCGACGACAATGCTAAACAGACCGTTATCAAGTATCTCAACCTTCATGATACGCGTTATACTCTTCTTCTGTAATTGAAACAAACTGCACGCGGTCTCCTGCTTTCAGCAGTGATTCGCTCTTATTCTCCATGTGCCGCACCATATCAATCGGCGATAATCCAAGAAGGTTCCAACCACCTGGCGAAACACTTGGATACACCGCGGTTTGCCTATCTGCAATCGCCACCGCCCCCTTAGGGACGTGTTTACGCGGCGTTGTAAGTCGCGGGCAAGCCAGCGCCTCTGGCACTTCTCCCATATAGGCAAAACCCGGCGCAAATCCAACTGCATACACTTTAAAAATAGAGCTTGTATGTAAGTGGATAATCTCATCAATGCTCAACGATGTTCTTTTTGTAATGACGCTAAAATCACTTGCATTAGGTGCGCCGTACCACACTGGAATTGTTTTTATGTCATCGCCGCACTGATGTGCAGCTTGTGCTTCAATTGCTTGGGCATTTTTTGCAAGCGACACCAGGTGAGCATAAACACCATGCGTATCTATTTTTTCGAAATCAAATACAAGCATTAAACTGTCGTAAGACGGTACACACTCTTTAAGCCATGTTTGCCCGCCGTTTTGGGCGTTAAGCTCTTGCTTTATTAACGTCAACCACCTTTGGCAATGCGCATTGGCGTCGTCAAGCGATTCGCCGTTGAAATATAGAATTACAGCGTCAGCACCTACTGGCGTAATTAACCTAATGTCGCCAAACGATTGCATGTACTTTCCTTGAAAATTGTGTTTTTAATGAGGCGAAGTTATTGAATTGTTGTGATACTTACAGCATCGCCCTTATTTTACGGGCGATATCTACTGCATCGGCCGTGTCGCCATGCACACACAAACTGTCAGCGTCAATGGGTAGAACCTTACCTGATAATGTTGTTACCGTTTTTTGACTTATCATTTGTTCAGCTTGTTCAAGAGCTTGTTGTTGGTTAAGCACGGCATCTGTTATACCGCGAGGCGTCAGCAGACCTTCATCTGTATAACGTCTGTCTGAAAACGCCTCGAATAATATTGGAAGATCAAAAGTGCTCGCCTCACGACGCAGCGCGTCATTGTGATTAGTGGCTTGAACCATAAGCGCGAGATCACCCTTACCCAATTCTGCGACATAAGCCATTACAGCTTTCCGTATTTCGGAGCTTTTCATCATGTCATTATAAAGTGCACCATGCGGCTTTACGTAGGTGACACACGTACCGCATAGCTGTGCCATACCCTGTAGTGCGCTTATTTGATATTGAATCATAGCAATGAGTTCGTCAGCCGGAACTACCATGCTTCTGCGGCCGAACCCTTGTAAATCGGGATAAGAAGGATGGGCACCAACCGACACGCAATGCGAGACAGCAAGCGTAAGTGACGCTTTCATCACAAGTGGGTCGCCAGCGTGGAAACCACACGCTATATTGGCCTGATCAATATACTTCATGATGTCTTGTTCAACAGGCATGGACCATGCGCCGAAACTTTCACCTAAATCGCAATTTAACTTCATAATGGTTTAGCTCTTACCCTCAATCCAGTATCATGTTACCTGTTCTTTTTAAAAAGTCAGTTCTAATGATAAATATTGGAAAAATTAATACATTACGCGTAGTTGCTCAGTATCCCTTCGGCTATGCGTTAGCGCCTATCCCACAGGACTCACCTGCTCAAGACAACATATACGACGCTGATCAAGATGAACAGCTTACCGTGACGCTTGCGCTTGAAGAGGTAAACAGCGAGTTAAAAGAAGGCCAAGAGGTTGAAGTGTTTGTGGGCAGCGATCAGCGAGGTGACCTTTATGCCACGTTGCAAACACCCAAAATACAAGTAGGCGAAACCAAAGTACTAAAGGCGGTTTCTGCGACTAATTTTGGTGCCTTTTTTGATTGGGGCCTAGACAACGACCTCTTGGTGCCAAACGATTACCAAGCTCAGCTGAGTAAACGCTTAGGCATGTACTATGTAGTTCATACATTTTACGATGACAAAACACAGCGTATTTTGGGTGCAACTAAGCTGCATTACTTCCTTAAAGAAAGTAGCGCCTACCTTAATGAAGGTGACACTGTATCATGCTTAGTTTATGCGAAAACCGATCTTGGCTTTAAGGTCGTCATCAATGAAAAAAGCCTTGGCCTTATTTTTCACAGTGATGCATTCAAGCCTTTAAAAGTGGGTCAAGCGACAGAGGGCGTAATTAAGACTATACGCGATGACGGTAAAGTGGACGTGGCACTTCAGCGCGTAGATAAAGGTGGTCGCGATGCACTTCAACAAGCCATTTTAGATGATTTGGTTGCGCATGGTGGTATTTCTACGCTTACAGATAAAAGTGCACCAGAGGCTATATACTCGCACTTTAACGTAAGTAAAGCTGCGTATAAAAAAGCACTGGGTGCGTTGTACAAACAGAAAAAAATCACGTTAAGCCCAGATGCAATCCGTTTAAACAAGACAGAAAAGTAGGACATAAAATGAAAGCGCACGTTTCTTGGGACAAAGATCTCACATTCACAGGGACAACTGATAGCGGATATAAAACGGTTATGGACGGCAATGGCAACGCTATTTCCCCCATGGAGTCGGTATTGGTAGCCGTTGGCGCGTGTTCAAGTGTTGATGTGGTCGATATCATAAAGAAAGGCCGCTTCAACATCACAGCGTGTGAATGCGAACTAGAGGCGGTTCGAGCAGATGAACCACCGCGGGTTTTCACTAAAATTCATGCTCATTACAAGGTATCGGGCGAAGGTATTAGCGAAAAAGCCTTAGCACGAGCAGTGCAACTTTCGGCAGAAAAGTATTGCTCGGTGATGCTTATGCTTACGGGTAATGTAGATATCACCACCAGCTATACTTTAGTGTAATAAACTCATCAATTAGTCAAATACGCTATGACTTAGCTAAAAAAGCCAACCTTGCTTAGGTTGGCTTTTTGCTATACATGCCTTGCTACATATACATCCAATTGATTTATAAAGCTTTTAACATTAGTTAACATCTTTGGCATGTTAGCTGCTGTATATGGTCATTATTATATAACGACAACAACGTTAGGGCTTTTGACCATGGATACTACACAACGTACAACACCTGTTTTCGCCACATCCACTCTCCGCAATATTGTGATAGGAAGCAGCTTAATTGCACTTTCCCTGTCACTGACCGCCTGTTCTGATGCAGATGCAGTAGACAGCGCTGCTAATAACGAAGCGGTGGAAGAAGTCGTATTTGCGATTCCTGTTGAAACACAAAACATTCGCACTGGTGACATTACCTCTACTTACGATACCACCGCTATTTTAGAGGCGCGCGAAGAAGCATTTGTCGTTGCAAGAGCCTCAGGCATTATAGAAGAGATTTTTGTAGAAGAAGGGGATTATGTTGAGAAGGGCCAGGTACTTGCCCAACTAGACAAACGTCGCTACGAACTCAATTTATCAAAAGCACTTGCCGACCTTAACGGAATTGAAAGCGAGCTTGATAAAGTCAATAAAGTCTATTCCAAAAAGCTGATCAGTGATGACACCTATGACAAGCTGAAGTCACAGTATGAATCGGCAAAAGCGTCGGTTCGCTTAGCCGAACTTGATCTGAAAGAAACCACAATAACCGCCCCCATTAGTGGTTATGTCGCATCGCGAAACGCAAAAGTTGGTAATTTAACAGAGTCGTTTCAACGTGAGCGCATGTTCCATATTGTTCAACAACGCAACTTGCAAGGTGTGGTTTATCTACCAGAAAATGAACTACCTAATGTCACGGTTGGTCAAGGTGCGACATTAACCGTCGCAGCGTTAGGAAACCATGCCATTGTTGCCAATGTAGAACGCATTAGTCCGGTTATCGATGCCACCACGGGAACATTTAAAGTGACCTTGAAGGTACCTAACGAAGACAATCGCCTTAAAGCTAGGCATGTTTACTGATGTATCACTAGAATATGCGACACATGCCAATGCAACTTTACTACCACGCCGAGCATTGGTAACCATCGACAACAACCACAGCGTTTTCGTCGTTGATAACGGAAAAGTCAAAAAAGTAAATGTGTCCACTGGCTTTGAGAATAACGATGTAATTGAAGTTATTAGCGGTCTAGAAGGTAATGAAGAAGTAGTGACTGCTGGTCACCAAAATCTTAAAGACAGTGCGCCTGTTGAAGTTGTAAATAGCTAAGCTGGCGAGACAAGGAGTTACTATCATGCGTATTGTCGATATCGCAGTTAAACGCCCAGTAGCGGTGAGCATGTTTACATTTGCTGTACTGTTATTTGGCATGGTGTCATTGGGAAGGTTGTCGGTGAACCTTCTCCCTGACCTGTCCTACCCTACTCTTACCATTCGTACTGATTATGATGGCGCAGCGCCTGCAGAAGTAGAACAGCTTGTATCAAAACCCATTGAGGAAGCTATTGGCGTGGTTAAGGGGGTTAGGAAAGTGACCTCTACTTCACGCGCTGGGCAGTCTGATGTTGTATTGTCCTTTGCATGGGGCACTGACATGGACTTTGCCAGTTTAGAAGTTCGTGAAAAGTTAGATGTATTGCAACTCCCTCTTGATATTGAAAAGCCTCGCTTGCTTCGCTTTAATCCAAGCCTAGACCCCGTTATTAAAATGGGATTAACGGCGCAAACTGAAAGCGCAAGTCTCTCTGTCGAACAAATGAAACGCTTGCGTCTGTATGCTGAACAACAAGTTAAACGCTCGCTAGAGTCTGTTGAGGGTGTTGCA
The DNA here is from genome assembly GCF_036870955.2 of Alteromonas gracilis. Lineage (GTDB taxonomy): Bacteria > Pseudomonadota > Gammaproteobacteria > Enterobacterales > Alteromonadaceae > Alteromonas > Alteromonas gracilis_A. The sequence continues at coordinate 1,937,079 of NZ_CP145482.2, read as the reverse complement.
GCCGTGCGTGTTGGCGGCGGTCTTGAAAACGAGATCCACATTCTTATCGACCAGCAAAAAGCAAGTCAGCTTTCCATTCCAATTACGACAATCATCGACCGTGTCAGTGCAGAGAACATCAATGCAGCGGGAGGCAGAATTGATAATGCAGCCCAGGCATTTTTGGTGCGCACGCTAAATCAATTTCAAAGCTTAAGCGATATCGAAAACCTATTTATAGGCCGTTTTGACGGCAAGAATATCCAGCTAAAAGACGTCGCGAAAGTCCAAAGTGCTTACAAGGATCGTGATGTAGTTACCCGCTTTAATGGGAAAGAAGGGGTTGAAATAGCGATATACAAAGAAGGCGATGCAAATGCCGTGGATGTGGCTCAAAAAGTCGCTGCGCGCCTACGTGAGGTGAATCAGAATTTGCCAAGCGACTATACACTCGCACAAATCTATGACCAGAGTGTATTTATCAAACAGGCCATCGACAATGTTAAGTCGGCAGCGGTGATAGGCGGTATCCTTGCCATGCTCGTGCTTTATCTATTCCTACGTGACTTTTGGGCTACCGTCATTATATCGGTATCAATCCCCGTTTCGGTGATCGCCACCTTTAACTTAATGTATGCCAACGACATCAGCCTTAATATGATGAGTTTGGGAGGTATTGCGTTAGCGGTGGGGCTACTTGTAGACAACAGTATCGTAGTACTTGAAAACATTGACCGTCATAAAAAGCACAAGCATGCTCTAGGTAATGACGACACAGAAACACTTGCTGCCAGTGAAGGCACAAAGGAAGTATCTGGCGCTATTGTTGCTTCGACACTTACCACAATGGCTGTGTTCGTTCCTCTTATTTTTGTAGAAGGTATTGCGGGGCAATTATTTAGAGATCAAGCACTCACCGTGTCCTTCGCACTTGCTGCATCACTTGTGGTTGCGTTGACCCTTATACCTGCCATGGCGCACAAAAAGAAAAAACAGCAACTCGACCATGAAGATACGTTTGACCACGCTCCAGCGCCTCGCCCCTCTACATTATTGGGAAAAATTGGTTATTTCATCACCCTACCTAGGTTCGCTTAGTTTTTAAACTTCTCTCTTTGCTATTAGCATCATTGGTAACACTTGCAATTGGCGTTTGGCAAGTGATGAGCAAGCTACTAGGGTTCATGTTTGCACCGCTTATTTTTGTTTTCAACAAAGGGTTTGACTTACTTGCCAAAGGGTACGAAAAGCTACTTGCAGTAAGTTTACGTGCACGCACCTTTGTGCTTATCACTGCTTTTGCCCTAGCGGCCGGAGCGGTAACACTGATTCCGAAGTTGGGTATGGAGCTTATTCCAACCCTGTCGCAAGGCGAGTTTTCTGTTGAAGTAACCTTACCTGCAGGGTCTCCGCTTGCTAGAACGGATGATGTAATGAGTGAATTGGCCCAAGTTGCTGTTGCCCCTGTGAACAGTGACAATGAAAGTTTGGTGCTGCGCACATATGCGATGTCAGGAACAGGAAGCCTAATAAGCGCTGCGCCAAATCAGGGTGGCGATCATTGGGGACGCCTGAATATCGTAATGAAACCCAGTGCCACTGAGGCTGAAATGGTTGCTGTAAAGCAACAACTGCGTGACCACCTTGCATTTAAACCACAGGTACAAGCTAGGTTCTCAGAACCTGAACTATTTAGTTTTGCCTCGCCAATACAGATTGAAATAGCAGGCTACGATCTTAATCAGCTGCAGCAATACGGCGACGCAATTGCAACAAAGCTGGCAAGCTATCCAAACTTTGCTGATGTGACGACTAGCATTCGCGACGGCAATCCAGAGTTAAAGATTGCGTTCCATCACGCCAAACTTGCCCGACTCGACCTTGATGCAGCCACAGTATCTGAACTTATTGCGGCTAAAATTGGCGGACGTGTTGCTACCCAATACAGTGTAGAAGATAGAAAAGTAGATGTTTTGGTACGCACATTTGAGAGTCAACGTGATGATATGGCAAGTGTACGCGCCATTGTTGTAAACCCTGGTGCAACACAGCCAATTCCACTTAGCGCCGTTGCTGATGTCTACATGAGTGTTGGTCCGAGCGAAATAACGCGCGTAGGTCAACAACGAGTAGCGCTAGTGTCAGCTAACTTGGCAAGAGGCAAGCTTGATGAGGCCGTATTGATGGCCAATAAAGTACTTGATGAAACACAGCTTCCGCTAACACTAAGTGCGCATGTAACAGGGCAAAGTGAAGATATGCAAGATAGCTTTCGCTCTTTGCAGTTCGCCCTGGGGTTAGCCGTGTTTATGGTCTATCTAGTAATGGCTTCACAGTTTGAGTCTTTGCTGCACCCATTACTGATATTGTTTGCCGTTCCGCTTGCTGGTGCTGGTTCAGTTTATGGTTTATGGCTTACAGGTACGCCATTAAACGTTGTGGTATTTATCGGCCTAATCATGCTGTGCGGAATCGTAGTGAATAACGCCATTGTTTTAGTGGACCGCATTAATCAGTTACGTCGTCAAGGCATGGAAAAACAAGCGGCTATTGTTGACGCGGCAAAAACACGCTTACGTCCAATTGTTATGACAACGCTGACCACAATTTTAGGTTTACTTCCTATGGCGTTTGGCCTGGGCGAAGGTGCTGAGATTCGCACGCCAATGGCAATAACCGTCATATACGGGTTGCTGTTTGCAAGCTTACTCACTCTGGTTCTGTTGCCAGTGCTATATAGCTTGTTCGACACGAAAAAAATGCTAGCGCCTGTCAGTGACAAAGAAGTAGCTGCGCAACAAGGCGATATGGGCAAAGGAGGTGTGCTATGAGCACACCATCTAATAACACCTCTACCCCACCGCTTGGTAAAATAGCTGGCATTGGTGCTGCACTGGCGAGATTTGCGCTTAATAAACCTGTCACCGTCGGTATGTTATTCATTTCGATGCTCCTTTTCGGCGTCGTGTCGGGCAGACTATTACCACTTGAGAAGTTTCCCGGTATCGATATTCCTGAAATGGTGGTGCAAATCCCCTACCCTGATGCTACGCCAGTAGAGATTGAAACCATGATCACGCGGCTTATTGAAGAAGCAATTGCCACCATGTCAGGTATAAAACGTCTTCGTGCGCGTTCTTACGACAATATGGCTGAAGTGATTGTTGAGTTTGACTGGGATGAAAACTTAAAAGCTAAAAGTATTGAAGCACGGGAAAAGGTTGACGCGATACGGCATGAATTGCCGGACGATATTGAGCGCATAATGGTGTACAAGTTTAACACCAACGACATGCCTATTTTTCAACTTCGCGTCTCTAGCGACCGGGACTTATCCAATGCATACGATCTTTTGGAACGTAATCTAAAACGCCCACTTGAGCGTGTGCCGGGCGTATCAAAGGTAGAGCTTTACGGCACGATGAAGCGCCAAATTACCATTCGCCTCGACCCTAAGAAAATGGCGGCCTATCAAATTGATGGTACCCGTTTGCAACAGCAATTAGAGGGCGCCAATTTCTCACTAACCGCTGGTTACATGTATAACAACGGTGAGAAAATCCTGGTTAACCCTACTGGCGAGTTCACTGATGTCAATGACTTCAAAAACATGTGGGTTACCCGCAGCGTGCGCTTGTCAGATATAGCAACTGTCACCTACGAACTTCCAGAGCGCAACGAAGGCCGCCACCTCGACCGTACATTTGCCGTTGGCTTTAACGTATTTCGCGAGTCTGGTAGTAACTTAGTTGAGGTTTCAGACGCCGTGATGGAAGTTATTGATGCAGCAGAAGAAGACCCAGAGTTTACTGGCATAAGCTTATTTGTTATGGACGATACCGCCAAAAGCGTAACGTCTTCATTGAGTGATTTGCTTAATGCGGGTTTGCTCGGTGCCCTACTTTCTGTCATTGTGTTGTATTTATTTTTAAGACAGCTCACCACCACACTCATCGTTGTACTGTCGGTGCCTTTCTCTATTTGCATCACGCTAGGCGTTATGTATTTATTGGGCTATACACTTAATATTCTTTCCTTGATGGGATTAATGTTAGCCGTCGGTATGCTAGTAGATAATGCAGTTGTTATCACAGAAAGTGTTTTTCAAGAACGTCAGCAAGACAGTAACGTCGGTAGAGCAACTCAAATTGGGGTTAACAAAGTAAGCTTGGCGGTCATTGCGGGTACGGCGACCACGGCAATTGTTTTTTTACCCAATATCGTTGGCGTGAAAATAGATGTCACTATATTTCTTGAACACGTAGCTGTGGCTATTTGTATTTCTTTATTTGCCTCTTTGTTTATTGCCAAAACACTGATCCCACTGCTGACGACTAAAGTGTCAATTCCTGTGGTCAAAACACCTAAAACGCCTGGTTACATTGCAGGCTATGGCAAGGCGCTGCAATGGATGCTAAAGAACCAAGGAAAAACCTGCCTTATTGCTGTGTTCATTTTGGCGTCTACCATTATTCCAATGCAGGCTGTCACTGGTGATGATGAGGGCAACAACAATCAAGAGCGTATTTGGTTGAACTACCACATCACACAAAACTTTACGTTAGACGAAGTTGAAAAAACCGTAGACAAGATGGAAGCCTATTTATATGACAATCAAGAGCGATTCCATATTAAACAGGTATACACTTACTTTACCGCAGGTCACGCTGTGAGCGGGATCACGTTAAATGATGAGCTTCCGGTGCTTAGGTAAGCAAAATTAAGGAAGACATTCGCGAGAGCATGCCATCTTTTGTGCGCGCCCGCCCGTCTTTTCAATGGGATAGCGGTAACGGTGGCGGCATTCGCCTTACGTTGCTTGGCGAGTCGTCTGAAACGCTTCTTGCTATCTCAGAGCAGATCATTCCTATCCTTGCCAATATTGATGGCTTGGAAGATGTAAAGGCGGATACAGGTTCTACGCGTGATGAAGTGCAAATACGTATTGATCGAGAAAAAGCTAATCGATTTGGCATTCAAGTTAACACTGTCGCTGGCCTTATCGCTACAGCCCTTCGTGGAAACAACTTGCGTACGTTCCGCTACGGTGATGCTTATGAAGTAGATGTGCAGCTTAAGTTTGGTAGCGATGTTCAAGCCTCGCTAAGTGAACTGAAAAATATCAATATTGGTTTCGCGCAAGGACAGTCTGTGAATTTGAATATGATTGCCGATTTCTCAGTGAAGCCTCAGCTTTCGCAGATAAATCGCAACTACAGACAAACTGCCCTAGCCATCGGTGCAAACTTAGAAGGTGAAACCACCACAGAGCAAGCCCGTGAACGTATAGAAAAAATGCTATCAAACATTGAGTTACCCACTGGATATAAGTGGACACTTGATGGCAGTTTCACGCGTCAAAACGAGGCAAATGCTGTAATGCAGATGAACATGCTGCTGGCGCTTTGTATGATATATGTGGTTATGGCCGCACTGTTTGAATCGTTAGTCCTGCCTACGTCAGTAATAACATCATTATTATTCTCATTCACTGGCGTATTCTGGGCCTTTATGGTGACCTAAGCACCCCTATGTCAGTAATGGGTATGATTGGAATGCTTATCCTTATGGGTATTGTGGTGAACAACGGTATTGTTCTTGTTGACCGAATTAATCAATTGGTTAACGAAGGTTTATCGCTTTATGACGCTGTAATAGAAGGTTGTGTAACCCGTATACGTCCAATTCTTATGACAGTGGCGACCACTGTGCTAGGGCTTATTCCGTTAGCGATGGGGAGTACGCGCATTGGTGGTGACGGCCCTCCATATTCACCCATGGCCATTGCCATTATTGGTGGATTGGTCTTCTCTACACTAACGAGCTTGTTTTTAGTACCGTTAGCTTACGTACTGCTGCTAAAACTGCGTTTCAAAACACAGCGACTGTTTAGAAGTAGCAAGGCCAGAGTTGGGCGTTGGGTAAAGGTATAAACGTTAAATAAACCTTGATTAAGATAAAGATCTTGAACTAATTAAGCGGGTTTGCAACACATTCAGAACCGTCGAATGTTGTGCTAACCCGCTTTTCTTTTTTTGCCTTTCTTGTAAAACACAGCCACTCGCTTAACTGCGCGACGTTAAGTATTCATAGACAGCGTTTGCATCTCGCTCAACTGAAAACTCAATAAGGCTACTGCCATTACAAGTTAACCCTTCTTCTGACGTTACCATTCGCAATACTTCGCGCTGACTTGCACCAATGCGACCAACATTACGCGACAAACTAGAGCGAAGTACTTTAATGTCATCGTTGATAATCGCTTTACAAAATCCAGCAAACTGCGTTTCGCCAACAAAGCGAACATCTTTTTGCGGTGCTGCTGCGCTAACATTAAAGGCCATGGCAGATGTTACGACCAAAGCGCTGGTGACGAGTGTTGATTTAAATAATTTCATGTTTCTGTCCTCTCTTGGTATTTAATTAAATGCTTCTTTTTGTGGTCAACACAGCGTGAGTCGCTTGTTGCTGAACACCATTAAGTTATGCACCAAGCGCTAAAATTTTGCTGTTTAAAGATTGTGGAAGGACAGTAAATATTTGGTAAAACAGGATGTTACGAAAACTTTAAAATTATAAGCTATTGATATGCATAACTATAAACAAAACTGATATAACATATTTAAAGTCAAGTACAGCGAATAAGAAAAAACTATTATAAGAACAGACACAAAAAAGGCCTCGTTAAAGGCCTTTTATTGTAATTTTAACAAAACTGGTCACATTATTATGTGCTTCTATTGCAATTAAGCTGCATAGAAACGTAATTAAATTACACTTTATTCGTACTTTCTCTCGCGTTTAGTCTCAATCGCATCAATGTAAGCATGCCAAGACGCATACCCTATTAACGGCATCAAAATGATAAACCCGACAAACCCAGTGACAAAACCAATAGCTACTGCGCTAAAAATAATAGCCCCCCAAATCAGCATAGGGACTTTGTTAAGCCATACCGCATTTACACTGGTTAACACTGCTGTACCCAAGTCGACTTTGCGCTCCATCAAAATGGGCTGAGTAAATGCTGTCACAAATAACATAGCCAAAGTAAAAATAGCGCCAACAATAGTGCCCAACATAAGAAACGGCAGCAGACTTTCTAAATTGTTTTCGATATAAGGTGGATAGAGTGCGTGAATCAACGACGCTACGCGCAACCAGAATATCATCATCACCATAAGCATAATGGCGAAGCCCCATTCATTGAATGCGTTGCGGCGCATAGCGCGAAGTGAGTGACGAAGCGTTGGTTTATGGCCTTTTTCCATCTCCCAACTTACATCGTAAAGCCCAGCAGCTAAAAAAGGCCCAACGAGCATAAAGCACACAATGGCAGGTAAAATAACGAGATGCCATCCTGTCATTTGTACAAGATACATGATTGACCATGGAATAACTGCGAACAGTATTCCGTAAAAAACCGTTAAGCCCGGCGCGCGCATGGCATCCCTTAAACCAAGGGACAACCATTTAATGGGATCGCCAACATCCAGCTCCTTGCAAGGGATCACTCTCGCGATACCGCTCTGCGTGATGGCGTTCTCTGGTGTCTCTTTAAAATGGTGCGACATATTCTTATCACCTCTAGTTGCATACCTAGTACTGGCGCATTTTTTATACACGCCTTATTACTACGATAGGCTTAGATTAAAAAGTTCACAAGCTATTAACAATATTTTTATGGATTAATGACAAAAGAGATAAATATCCCTCTTTCTGTTTAAATATTAGCCGCAACATGAATAAACACATCATTTATAGTAAATATAGATGAGAATCCCATCGCATAGTGCGTTAGTTTGCGATAACCTCAGGGTATGTAAATCAACCAGATAGACCATGAAAACTGTATCTCGCTCACATAAATTAGATAACGTTTGTTACGACATCAGAGGCCCAATCGCCGCACAGGCTAAAAAGATGGAAGATGAAGGCCATCGTATTTTAAAATTGAACATCGGCAACCCTGCCCCATTTGGTTTTGAAGCCCCTGATGATATTGTAAAGGACGTAATCCATAACCTGCCCACGTCTCAAGGATATTCTGACTCGACAGGAATTTATGCTGCCCGTGTTGCCGTGATGCAGTATTACCAGCAGCGCAACATTAAAGAGATTCGCGTTGACGATGTTTATATTGGAAACGGTGTATCCGAACTAATCATGATGGCCATGCAAGCATTGCTTAACCATGGTGATGAAGTGCTGATCCCTAGCCCAGACTACCCTTTGTGGACCGCTGCGGTGAGCCTCTCTTCTGGTTCACCCGTGCACTATCGCTGCGACGAACAAGCCGGATGGTTTCCGGACCTAGACGATATAAAAAGTAAAATTACCAGCAAGACGCGGGCAATTGTGCTTATTAATCCCAACAACCCAACCTAGGTGCGGTTTACGACGAAGCCCTTCTTCAAGAAGTGGTAGAGATAGCACGCCAACACGGCTTAGTTGTTTTTAGCGACGAAATTTACGATAAAATTCTCTACGATGATGCAAAGCACACAAGTATAGCGTCGCTAGCGGATGACGTGTTTTTTGTCACTTTTGGTGGGTTAAGTAAAAACTATCGCGTCGCGGGCTTTCGCTCAGGGTGGCTGCTAGTTAGCGGTAATAAACGTCTGGCATCTGACTACATTGAAGGGCTAAATATTTTATCCTCAATGCGAATGTGCGCAAACGTACCTTGTCAAAGCGCAATTCAAACGGCGCTTGGTGGCTATCAGAGTATTGATGACTTAGTAAGAGAGAATGGTCGCCTGCGGATACAGCGAGACGTGACAACTGACATGCTAAATGGCATAGACGGGATTCATTGTGTTAAACCCAAGGGCGCTATGTATTGCTTTGCTCGTGTCGACGAGAAAAAGTTTAATATTCATAACGATGAGCAAATGGTGCTGGACTTACTAAGTTCCGAAAAAATTCTTCTTGTACATGGCCGTGCATTTAATTTAAACGAAGGGGTTTATTTCAGACTCGTGTTTTTACCGCACAGTGATGTACTAGTGCCTGCGCTACACCGCATTGGAAACTTCTTTAGAACGTACAAGCAAGGAGCGTAGTGTGTCTGATAAAAGCCACTTTTTTGCTCACTTAGCGCGTTTAAAACTTATTAATCGCTGGCCGTTAATGCACAATGTGCGAACAGAAAACGTACAAGAGCACAGCTTGCAAGTCGCCATGGTGGCGCACGCACTCGCGCTTATTAAGAATAAGTTTTTTGGTGGTACGCTAAATCCAGACCGCATTGCCACAGTTGCCATGTTTCATGACGTATCAGAAGTACTTACTGGCGATTTACCCACACCTAGTAAAGTATTTCAACCCTGCCATAAAAGAAGAATATAAAAAGATAGAAAAAATTGCAGAAAACAAACTGATAGAAATGGCACCAGAAGCGTTTCGGGAAGACTATGCTGCGCTTATCGACCACCATTACCATAGCGAAGAAGAAGCTTTTATTGTAAAAGCAGCCGATGTGTTGTGCGCCTACTTAAAAACGCTAGAAGAACTTGCCGCGGGCAATCAAGAGTTCAAACTTGCAAAGAAGCGGTTAGATAAAATTCTCAAAGAATATCACTCTGATGAGGTTGATTACTTTTTAACACGCTATGTGCCAAGCTTTTCATTGAGTTTAGATGAGATAACCCTAGATGAAATGTAAGATGCGTTGCGCAATTGAACAATAATTGCGCACCACAGGCACCGCCCATCTATTAAAATGCGATCAATATCCAAAGATTTATTCAAACAAAGATCATTATGGTCATTTTAATATTATTGTGTTTCGCTCTAGCGGTTTATACAGTTATGAAGCATTTAGAAAAAACATTACTTTCTATTGCATGTGTCACTATTGTTGTTTCAACAATTGCCGCGCTAGCGTCGTCATCCTTTCTATCAAGAAAAGAAGCCTCCGTCGTGGTCTTTATCGCATTTATCTTTACCACCACATGTTTTTTCCTAAGACAACGAAGAGATAAATAGAAACACCCAGCCTTGCTAAGCTCTGGAAGTTATGACGCAACTGTGATCGGGCAGCGTGCGCGAATATATGCTGCGTTAATTAATGCACAGCTTATATCACGTCGTTATATGTTCCATTACAAAATGCGGTTCGATTTAAGAAAAGTAACAATTTTGCTTATGGATTCGCTTTCAACTAGGCCTTTTTCTGTTTTCTCAAAGCTCTTTGTTTCAAGTTCAGCAATAAGGCCGCCAGATGTCGTTGAATACACTTCAGTGGTCAGTGTAACGGTTGCCGCAAGCCCCATGTCTCTTTCCGTTTCTATTTCTTCATATTCGTAAACAAAGATATCGGTGAGCCTTCTAAATTGAGGTTTTTGTATCGTTTTTGTTTTTGATACACGTTGTTCATTAATCTCTAGTTCAATGTCTTTAAGCCTAGTCACTAAAACGGCTTCTACATTGAGCTTTTTAACAAGTGCGATCACTGATGCCTTAGTAATTTCTTGTTTGCGACCAATTTCTTTATGAACGCTGTACGCTTCAACGCCTTGGTCTTGAAGCGCATTGATAAACTCTTGTTCGAATTCAATACTGTTGGCGCGCTTCTCGCCTAGCCCCAAAACAAGGAAGGACTTTACGTTTTTTGGTAACGATTCACTAACGAAGGTAGTTTTAAGCGTTGCGGGTGGTGTAGAAACACAGGCACTCAAAACAAAAAATGTACATGTTACTGCTAGGGCTCGAAGTAGTATTGAATAACGCACAATGACACCTCTTTATTGTCTTTTCCGATTGTTTATCCTAATGCTCAATTCGCTTCCAAGTCGTTACTTTGGCGTTTCTCTGAAATTTCTGCGCTTGCGCTGAGATACCTGAAGCTTGCACTTAAATTCGCGTAATTAGCCGCCTGCATACACTAATGGTTGTAGCGCATTCAACAAACGGTTATAAAAGTAGCACAGCAATATCAAATAATCTCGAAAAAAGAAGGATCTATGGAGGCTATACAGTGGTAGCAACGTGGGAAAAAGCATTACACGAACGACGCTTACCTAGAAGTGTGAGCCGCGATGGCGATCATCGTAACCCATATCAGCGCGACAAAGCACGCGTGCTTCACAGTGCCGCGTTTAGGCGCTTACAGGCCAAAACACAGGTATTGGGTGTTGGATTAAGTGACTTTTATCGAACTCGCCTCACCCACTCATTGGAAGCAGCACAAATTGGAACCAAGTATTACTGCGCAACTTTGTGGCAAGTTTCCTGATATAGCTGACACGCTAGCACTTGATGCAACTCTTATTGAAACGCTGTGCCTCGCCCACGATATAGGCCACCCGCCATTTGGGCATGGAGGTGAAATAGCACTTAATTACATGATGCATGAGCACGGCGGCTTTGAAGGCAATGGGCAAACATTTCGAATAATCTCTAAGTTAGAACCCTACACCGCCGAGCACGGTATGAATTTATGCCGCCGAAGCGTGTTAGGTTTAGTGAAATACCCAAACTTCATTGACGCACTTCACAGTCAAGAAGCCTTACCCGAGCGTCCCACATCACTGCGTAGAGTCAAAGCCGAAGATTGGCACCCGCCCAAAGGATTGTTCCGCTGCGATGAACCTTTATTTGATTGGTTACTCGACCCTTTTTGTCAAAGTGATAAAGACCGCTTAATGCAATTTAGCCCAAAACAAAACGGTCACAGCAAAACACAGTTTAAGTCGTTTGACTGCTCCATAATGGAGTTATCAGATGATATCGCTTATGGGATTCATGACCTCGAAGATGCCATTGTTATGGACATGGTGCACAAGTCTCATTTTGTTGATGATGTAACCCTCCCCCTAAAAGCATTAGAAGTGCCTTGGCTTTCTGACAATATTGAAATACTGACTGATAAGCTTTTTAGTGCGCAACATCACGAAAGAAAAAATGCCATTGGCGCTTTAGTAAACAGCTTCATAACGGCTATTGACATACAGGGTGTAGAAGGCTTCACACACCCACTTTTGGCCTTTAATGCCACTATGCCACATCGCTTTGCAGAAGCACTTGAGCTGTTTAAACGCTTTGTATACCGAAAAGTAATACGCCGTCCAGATGTACAACTGCTTGAATACAAAGGTCAGCTGGTTGTAATGGAACTATTTGAAGCCTTTGCGTCCGACCCAACTCGCCTTCTGCCAGAAAACACGCAAGTCCGCTGGCGAAGTGAGCAGGCGCACGGTAACGGCATGCGCGTGCTAGCAGATTATATTTCAGGTATGACAGATGAATTTGCGTCGCGCCTCTATGGCAGTATTTTCTCTCCCAAACAAGGCGGCATTCAAGACAGTTTTCATATGTAGTGCTCCATATGATAGGTCTTTCAATATATTGATGGCTACCTCGCGCGAACCACACGCTGTGTATAAATTGCTTACCACGCTGATAGCTAATTTTGCACTATCCTTAACCTGCTCTTTATATTTTCAGTTAGCATTTGACGCGTGTTGTCTGAGATATCTTGCTTTAAGTCTCCCATTTCTTGGTACAAGACCACATTTAATGTTGTAAAAGCGGACGTACCTACTCATTTTTCAGAATTTGATTCCAAGAGGCGATAACACAAAGGCTGTGTGTTTTGATCAGGAATCTCTTAAAGCTGTTTCCAGCCAGGGAATATATTCAACTTCAATATAACTATAAACTCTGTCTTTAAGCGATGCTGCTGGAATAATGCCCTCACGCTCAAGTTGTTTGATCAACGCCTTTGTACTTTGTTCAAAAGACGTCGCTCTAATTTGATTGTAAGCCACGGCCAAGTTGCGTAAAAGCAATGCAATATCAATTCGCTCGTCTAACACTCCCTCTGGTGAGCGCTTATGAAAATCGAGAATTGCGCGATGTGTTTGCGCCATGAACACCGATTCTTTTGTCACGACACCATACATTTGGGCTGATAACTGCTTTGTCGCTTGATCAATTTTGCTAAAGCGGGTCTCGTGGACTTGCTCAAAATACGCATCGTTTGCGCCTACCAGTGTATCTAATGCCTTGAGTGCAAATTTGCGCTTTTTGTCGCCGTAAAGCGTGCAGCTAAGAAAATTGCGTCGCTTAAGTTTGTCATGCATGTAGCGCGCTTTTGTTCTTTCAAAAAGGTTAGTTATCTTGTCGAGTATAACTGCAGAAGATTCTACTGGTTGTTGCTCAGTAACATATTGCAGTGCAAGCGTGGCAACAACCATGTCGGCAAGTTGCACGTAGGGAGAATGTAGTATGTCTTCTATTTGGGATAGCGTTGAACTCTCTTTGCCAGCTAACTCGCCAGTTATCAAAGATTGGTACAATGATGTACTCGTGTGTGAGGCGCGGTCGATAAACGGGAAAGCGTGATTTGAGTACAGCGGTTGCGCGTTTGACACGTTAGCAGCGCCGATTAGCATCAATATACTGAGAAATGAAAAAACTCTCATAATGGACTTTTCCCTGTAAGCCTAACAATAATATCCTTATTACATTCAACACTACTGATATTGTGAAGCTATGTCAAAAGCGATAAACAGCTGTAATTTTTGAAATTTAAATTCAACTCGCTTGGTCTTAATGAATAGCTGTTTGAAACCAAATTGTACTGTTTTCGTATTTATGATGTAGGCACGTATGCAATGCTACATTGCACGCAAAACAGTACGTAGAATGCGGATGCTCGATACACCGCATTGTTAAATAAACAAAGGTGAAGTAATGCCAAAGCTATTTAGACCATCAGTGCGATTAACAGAAAACGACGTAACCGATGAGCAGGTTTATTTAAATCGACGCTCTTTATTAAAATCTATGGGTTTTTTAGGGGCGTCTACATTACTTTCGACACCTGCGAGCGCTGCCGGATGGTTTTGGAGTGATGACGAAGAAAAAACGCCGTTTCAAGCGCAACCTCTAGAGTTTACACAGCCTCCTAAGTACCAAATTAACGAGACGAGAACGCCAGAGAATAAGGTTACGTCGTACAACAACTTTTATGAATTCGGTACATCTAAAGATGCCCCTGCAAAAAACGCCACTGAATTTCAAACCAACCCGTGGACGCTAAAAGTAGACGGCTTAGTTAATAAGCCTTTGACACTGGATTACGACGCACTCACCGCACGCTTTCCGCTTCAAGAACGTATTTATCGACTAAGATGTGTTGAAGCATGGTCAATGGTTGTGCCCTGGGTGGGCTTTGAACTGGCCTCTCTTATCAAACAAGCCGATCCTATGATGTCTGCGAAGTACGTGGCGTTTGAAACATTGTACGACCGAGATCAAATGCCAGGGCAACGCAGTCGATTTATGGGTGGAGGTATCGACTACCCCTACGTAGAAGGGCTACGTCTTGATGAAGCAATGCACCCTCTTACATTAATGGCTGTTGGGCTTTATGGAAAAACGCTGCCTCCACAAAATGGCGCCCCTATTCGCCTAGTCGTACCGTGGAAATATGGGTTTAAAAGCATTAAGTCAATCGTGCGTATTCGCTTAACTGACAAAGAGCCGCCGACAACCTGGAATAGACTGGCGTCCAATGAATACGGTTTCTATGCCAACGTGAACCCGAGCGTTGCCCACCCACGCTGGAGTCAAGCCAGTGAGAGGCGTATTACCACCGGCGGGTTGTTAGCAAGGAACCGCATTGAAACGCAAATGTTTAATGGCTATACAGAAGTTGCGCCTATGTATGAAGGCATGAATTTGTCTCGCTATTATTAAGGGCAATGTAGTCACTATGCCATTAAGAAAAAAACCACTGCGCTTGCCTATTTGGCAGCGCAGAACACTTAAAGCGATAATCCATAGTGTTGCATCGGGATACTTGTTTTGGCTTTTTTACGCCGGGGTGAACGATCTTCTAGGGCCAGATCCCGTCGAAGTTCTTATCAATGAAACAGGTATTTGGGCCATTCACATTTTACTGTTTACATTAACCCTTAGCCCGTTGGCCAAATGGCTTCCCAGCCCTGAGCCTATACAATTTAGACGCTTGGTTGGCGTCTATAGTTTTGTCTATGCATTTGCCCATTTTTTTACGTATGTGTTCTTTGAATTACAGTTAGACATGGCGCTGGTGCTCAGCGAAATCGTCAGCCGCCCTTATATTGTGGTGGGAATGATCGCGCTTATTTTGTTACTTGCTTTAACGGCAACGTCGTTTAAACGCATTCAAAGAAAAATGGGGAAACGTTGGCAGTCGCTGCACAACACCGTGTATTTAATATTGCCATTAACCCTACTTCATTTCAGCTGGTCTCAAAAAACCTTTTGGCAAGAGCCTATTTGGTATTGGCTCATTGGTTTAGTCGTTTTAAGTCCTCGCGTGAAAGCGTGGATGGTCAGGCGCCAGAGAGATCGCAAAAGAAAAACCAAACCACAATTAGCTTAATACAAACAGCAAAATCGCATAGCGTGATGTTTTACTTACAATCACGCAGCATAGGAAAAACCATACGTTTGTGCGTAATACACCCGCTACTAAGGTGATTGGGTCTCCAATAACGGGGACCCACGCCAGCAATAAACTCCACTTTCCCCATCGTTCAAAAAGGTGACTCGCACGTACAAAGCTGTTGTTGTCGATTCTTAACCATTTCGTAGCAACAACTCTTCCGTATCGGTAGCCCAGGACATAGTTCACAAGCGAACCCAAAATGTTACCCATAGAGGCAACAACAAGTAACAGTAGGGGCGAAAAACCACTTGCAAATAAAGCTGCAAGCACCACTTCAGAGCTCAAAGGTAAAATGGTTGCTGCCAAAAAGGCAGATAGAAACATGCCAATATACCCAAGACTTGCCAAACTACCCACGAATCATCCTCTGCGTCGTTGCACGCTTTTCTAACCTTTAAAACTGCTCATTGTTCGCGCTTTTAATGCCTTCAAGCGCGCAGTCGTTATACCAGACATTGTTGTACAAGCCACGTGGAATATGAAAATTTCAGCCACACGAGCATATTGATTGAAAAAAAAACAATTTTTGCTTGCAAAACCATTTAATTAAAACTACTGTATAAACATACACACTGTATAGGCAAACAGTTTATTAAAGAGGTCTAGTTATGAGCACATCTTCAGTTTCACGATTCAACGCGCTTCGCACATCGGTTTCAAATGTTGTACAACTACCTCTACCCTTCGAAGGGTTCCCCGGCGATGGAAAAGGCGGCAATGGAAAAGGGTGGAACTATCTACTGGCAAACACAGTTTCATTTTCTAAAAGCGTTGACCACGCAATTCGTATTCAGAAGCCTGAGAAAGAGAAAGTACCAGAGTGGATCAGCAAACTGATTACTGGAGGTCAGTGTAAAACGCTATATGTAGAAAATATTGATTTAGACTTACAGCCAACTGATAGTGAAATGATCAAAAAGCTCTGTGAAATGTACTCTGTAAGCCTAGTTAACGTGCGTGTAGACCACTCTAGTTTGAACAATGGCCTAGCCATAGGCCCATGGTAAATGGCCCTTGGTTAAATAGCTCTGGGTAAAGACCATTAAGTAAACAGCCTCGTGGCCAGCTTTCCTTCGCAGTTTATACTGGATGTAAACCGCCCGTTGAATTAAGCAAAAGTACTGGAAAGGTGTTACATCGGGAATATAATAGCCGACTAATTCTCTACTATTTGCGGCTTTCATAATGCGTTGTTTTTGCTGTTCACCTCTTCCCTATAATCAATGTTGCGAACCTTTCTTAACTGGGGCTGCTATACCTGATTATGCTGAACAGCTCATGCGCTCGCGCTTTTCTGCTTATGCTCAGGGAAATTACCGCTATGTATTGCAAACGTACACAGAGGAAAAACAAGCAGGGCTTAGTGTTGAAAACCTTGCTGAAAGTGCGCAAGGCTCAACATGGTTTGCACTTGCTATTAACGCATCATCACCGTCATTACCTGAATTTAGCAGAGATACGCTTGAGCGAGACACTGTAGAATTTACCGCTTATTATTTTGAGAACAAGCAGGTATTTCAACTACATGAAACATCAAATTTCATCAAAGAGAACGGTGTATGGCGCTACCACGATGGAGCTTTGCACAATGACTGCGGAAAAATAAAAGTTGGTCGCAACCTTCCCTGCCTCTGTGGTAGCAAAAAGAAATTTAAACAGTGTTGTTCAACTAAGTTACGCTAAAGTTGAGTGTTAAGTTAGTGCTCTGTACTAAAGTAAAGCGCAGTAAGATGCGCAACTCATCCTCTTAGTATTGTCTATTGCTTTCCTTCATAAACATTCACCAAGTAATCAGACTGTACATTCATTTTTTGTAATACCTTAGGGGAACTGTTCTTCAACGTTTTCCGCATAAGCACACGTGCGGAAACCTCAGGCGCTTTCCTCGTTGCTTCTTCATATATAGCTTTACTCGGCCAAAGCGCGTATGCAACGTACAGGCCAGTATCCGACTTATGTAGCCTCGAACCGCAGCTATTGTGAACGTTTAAGAAATACTCTGTTGTTTGGCTCCAGTATTTAACAAATTCAGTTTCCTTTCCCGCTTTTACATCAAATTCAATAACGATCGCATACATCCATCTTGCTCCTATTCAGCCATAAAACTTATAGACAACTCTACCCCCTCAAGTTAACTTGAGGTCAAGTTTATTTTGGGAGATATGAATGTCGCGAGATAATTTGACTGTTGGGGCTGTCGCAAAACGCTCTGGTGTGAAGGTGAGCACACTTCATTATTATGAATCGATAGGCCTTATAGCTAGCTTTAGAAATAACCAAAATCATAGAATTTATAAGAAAGATGTACTCAGGCGAGTTTCAGTCATCAAAGCCGCTCAGAAAATGGGGGTTGGACTAGAATCAATAAAACAAGCTATGTCTTTTTTACCCCTCAGAACTGCTCCTTCGAACAAAGACTGGAATAACTTAGCGACATATTGGAAGAAAGAGTTAGATTCAAGAATTAGTTTTCTTCAGAACTTAAGCGAAAACATGACCGGATGCATTGGCTGCGGATGCCTGTCTATGGAAAATTGCCCTATATACAATACAAATGACGAACTGAGCAAAAAAGGTACTGGTGCAGTTTTGTTAGATAATTTGCGTAACGAGTAAGTTGCGTTTGTCTGTTGAATTCGCTCGCGTGTATCGTGCTACCTCGCGCTTAATTTTGTTCATGTATTAAGAGAGCGCACTTCACTGAAGCCCTATACTGACAACTTTGAGAACGCTCTTTTTGACTATCTGCGTTGTTTCGCTGGCTATTTCGAGCGCCCCTTGTGCGTAAACATCAGCGGCAGTACAAGTAATAAAAGCCACGAACTTGAAGGGCTTGGTAGCGAAGTAGCCGTGCTGCCATTTGAAGCATTTAATATTGAAAATGCGGCATTTGCTAACGTAGGGCCGCCTATCTCTTCGGTCGCTACAACCGTATGGCCATTGCGAGTGGTATAAAGCGCGCTTCCCCGGTTAACATATTGAAACTACTAACAGCCAAGGTGGCGATATCTTGTGTAAATGGGTGTTTTGCCGCATTAGCAATGGCGCTTTCGACCGAGAAACCGTCAAAACGGATACTGCTTCCCACGCCCGATAAAAAGCTATTAATATTGTCATAGTGTCTATCGAACTGAGTTTCAGCTACCACGATGAGATTGCCACCACTCTTTGCGAAGGAATTGATTACGTTTAATTCATCCTGAGAATAAAACAACGTGTTATTGCGTCGAAACTGATTAAATACTAGTAAATCAACATCGGCTAGTATGTCTTGCGTAATGGTACTACTTCCGATAACAACGGATTCAACATTGAGTTGATAGTAAAGATTAGCAATTCCATCTACCCCCAGATACCGAAGACGGCTAAATAAGACATTATTGGACGAGCCGAGAAGGTTTTTATAAAGTTGTGTATTGGGTCTTTCGTCAGCATTTACATCGCCGATGACGGTGATAAAGCCTGCTGATGCACAAAAAGGGAAAATTAATGCTATAACTAGCATTAAGACAATAGTTAATTTCACGAGATACCTTTTCGTTTTTTGTTATTTTTGAATTAGCGCTGAGCCGGAATGTAGCAAAGGTAAGTACCTAATACATCGGCAAAAATGTAAATTCATCCTAATTGCTAATAACCGCGTTATCGCATTTAAGGCACTATTAATTTGACGAGTTACATTCTCATGGAAGAAAATTGAAACGCAGTGCAAATGGGCAGCACACTGTTTTATATTTTAAGCTACACCCCTTTTAACAAGGCGGATTACTTTCATTAGAGGTTTTAAGTATGTTTCGCTTGATTTTGGCTTTTTCTTTGGTATTGCTGTGCAATCATTTAAACGCCAAGCCGATTAAGCTGTCTCTTGCTATCAACTCTCCAGGCACTCCCCCGCATTTGTATTTTGATGCCACACAAAATCGCTATGTCGGCGTCATTGCCGACATATTAGCAACTGCTGAAAATGACAATGCTATCGAAGTGACTTATGTTGACTCTCACCGAAGCAGAAGTGAAACCTTTGTCGCTGAAGGGCAACTAGACATGTTCTATTCAAGCCTTGAATGGCTGGATGAGCCTGGGAGATTTATTGCCACAGACCCCATATTTCTGCATAAAAGCTACCTATATTCACATCAACCTTTTCCTGCAGGCTTTGGCGCTAACGCTAGTACTCATGCTCGAATATGCACGAGACGCGGATTTCACTACCCTGGCCTTCAACCATGGTTTGAAAAAGGTAACTATGTGCGGATAGACTCATCTAATCATGAAACTATGCTCAGAATGTTGTTGCTAGGCAGATGCGATGCTGCCGAGTTAAATGTGAAAAACATGAGGGCATTACAGCAACAAGATATGTTTAAAGATATACCATTTTACCGTCTTGAGTCACCAACAAGTGTAGTAGCCGCTCGACTTATAATGCATCCGTCCAAGAATAAAGCCAAAGACGTAATCAATGGCTACATCAAAGCATTTTTAGCGCAAAACTTGTATGAAGAATCGCTCCAAAGACATATCAACAATACGCGCTATTCGCATGAGTAAGACCACTCGTACTCCATTTGTCGCGCTACCCCTTTAGCCGCATCAAGGCTAATCAAGGTTGAAACCATATAAAGACTCATATCAATACCCGCTGAAATACCACCTGATGAAATAAACTTTCCGTGATGAACCCATCTCTTGTCTCGAACAACATCAAGCTGTGGAAACATGGTCTCAAGCGCGTCTTGATCTTCCCAATGTGTAGTGACTAAGCATGGATTGATAAACATTGGCCGCCGCTAGTATGAAGGCGCCTGTGCACACGCTACAGGTAATGGTAGTGTTACCGTTACAATGCCTAAGCCACCTAAGCACACGCTCGTTGTCTAGCATCGCAAAATGTTCACCCCCACTACACAAAGTATGTCGATGGGAGGGTGTTCAGCTAGGGAATAATGCGGCACGATAGGCAGATTGCCACGAGCATATACGGTATGTTTGGTATCAGCTATTGTGAAGACGTTCCATGTTTCTTCAAACAGCCTTTTGGCGACACTAAATACTTCAAATGGTCCGCCAATATCGAGTACTTCAGCGTTATCATAGATAAAAATACCGATATTCACTTTGCCTCCTGGCGTTGCCACATTTACCCTTTAAAGAATTGAATACTCAAAGGATATGGCCACAACTCGCCGTTATTCGCCTTCATTGCAGCAACAATTGCAAATATCAGATTGAGTAAACCTAACAAAGCAAAACCCAAAAAGCCAATAAGTATAAAAGCAAGCACGGTACAAATTACGGAATAGATGAGTAAACTTAACAACCAATTTGCGGTTACTCGGCCGTGCTGGTTAATTGCTTCGTCTTGATCTTTGTGGGCAATCCACAAAACAATTGGCAAGATCAAACCAAGACCAGGGATTATAAAGCTAGATAACTGACTAAGGTGAATTACCGTGCAGTAAGTACGACTTGTCATACCCCAATACATTTTTTCTTCCATTGACATCGCTTCCTTTTTTATGATTTTTATAAACCTTACGCATCTACATCATGCTTGTTTTGTGCGTATTATTTATACTTTAATCGACTTCGGGACTAATCACCACATCGATATTTTTGTTTATCTTATCATCACTTCAAAGCTCTGTAGCGCGTTTTAGTTGATAAACATGCACCGCAACGTTTTCACCAGTTGCAAGCAGTGCTTCAGTGATAACTCTTTCATAGCCAGTGCCTTCAAATTCATCAAGCATAGGCCAGTTATCTGACAAACAGGCTGAGCATAAGATCCCCCCTCAACAAAGTACTCCGAACGTTGCTCGGTGTCTAAGATAATACCGGAAAAACCCAAAGCAGCGCCCCACCCTTCTTCAACAAGCCTACCTCTCACTTTTCCTTCAACCCAATTGCCTTTGATATGAGAGACGACATGATGATTTGGACAACCTGGTGCCAAAGAGCCATATATAAATAAATTGTCTGAGGTCATAGTTAAATATCTATTACTTAGGCGTTTAAAATCTTGCGGTGTTAATGGCCAAAATCCATTGCACTTGTTATGACCTGCTTTAGCGCATCAATGGGCAAATCATCCTTGTCTTTAAAGTTGATGCAACCTGTCCCTGTTTTAATGGTAGGGTAACATTGCTTAAACTGTTCAAGGTGTTGCGCGGAGCAAGTATAGAGCGATACGTAATTTTTTTGATTGGCAATCGCCACCCAGCCAGCGTCTATAGAGAACGTAGGCATTTTGTACTTCATTGAAACTTCGGCACTGGGATAGAGTGAAATTATTAGGTCAGCCAAACGCTGTAACTTGATGCGACGCGCTTTTGGAAGGGCTTCTAAATACGAATTCAATACCATTTCTCACCTCCAACCGACCTGCCCTCTTACTATAGGGCACGAGTAGCTTTATGGGGAACTTGTTTTTTTCCGCTTTAACGGAAACAGTCCTAGCCAAAAACCCGCTTCACAAATAAAGCCAAGTAAGATAAAAAAGAGTGCGCTAGGTTTTCATTCCCATACTATAGAAAGCCAACGCTGCCACGAGTAACCCCAAAGTACCAACAATACGCAGTATCACTCTCATGGTGACTCCTTAATTTGTCAGCGTGAACGACATAGTTGCCGTAATCACAATGTTTACTCTAAGACTTCACACAATAACCCTATCAGTCTCAAAAAACGAACGGTGCCTACGCAAAATTTGTAAGTATTTGTACATTAATCAAAAGTAAGGAACTGGAACAGAGAAGACGATGTGTGTTCATTTTTACAACTAAAAGTACCTGGTGTTCTTTTATTGTTTTACAAATTGTCAGCAGCGTTTCACAATGTTTGAGCATGTCTCTGTTTAACACAGTAAAAACACAAAAAATAAGGACAGACAATGATCAAGCACAAACGAACTCTTTTGGCCGCTCTTGTTAGCGTGTCGCTATTTGGTTGTGGGGAGAGCGCAACGCAAAGTGCGCTTAAGCACCTGAACTAAATGCACAAGATGCAAAAGCATTCTTAGAACAAGCACAACGCGACATTGAAAAAATGCAGGTACCTGCAGCACATGCGCAATGGAGTTATGCCACTAATATCAACTTCGATACTGCTGCAGTAAGCGCATATTTTAGCGAAGTACTTTCAACCAAGGTTGCAAAGTTAGCGAAGGAAGCTGCTAAGTTTAACGACGTAGAAGTAGATGCTGATACCCGTCGTCAACTCGACTTACTTAAAAATGGTCTGACAATGCCGCCACCGTCTGATACCAAAAAAGCAGAACGTTTGGCTAAAATTGGCTCTGACCTAAGCGCTATGTATGGCTCTGGTGAATACTGTAATACTGAAGGCGTCTGCAAAAGCTTGGTTGAAATGAGCGGCGAAATGGCAACGGTACGCGATGCAGATTTACTTCTTGAATACTGGAAGGGCTGGCGCGAAGTGTCTAAACCAATGGCACCGCTTTATGCCGAACAAGTAAACATAGCCAATGAAGGAGCAGCTGAACTTGGCTTTGCTAATGTCAGTGAACTATGGCGTGGTAAGTATGACATGCTTAGCCGACGAATTCCCTAAAGAGCTAGACAGATTGTGGTCGCAAGTAGAGCCATTCTACGAGTCTCTGCACTGTCATGTGCGCGCTAAACTTGGCGAGCATTACGGCGAAGATGTAGTTCCTCAAGATAAGCCAATTCCCGCGCATTTGTTGGGCAATATGTGGGCACAAACGTGGGGCAACGTTTATGACATAGTAAAACCTCAACAAGAAATGAAGGTGCCAGATGTTACTGCGGCATTAAATGCACAAGGTTATGATGAAATCAGCATGGTTAAACAAGCTGAGTCATTCTTCTCTTCTCTCGGTTTTGAAGAGCTTCCTGAGACGTTTTGGGAGCGCTCTATGTTCCAAAAACCAGAGGATCGTGATGTACAATGCCACGCCTCTGCGTGGGATCTAGATGACAAAGACGATTTGCGCATCAAAATGTGCATTCAAAAGACAGGTGAAGAGTTTAACGTCATTCACCATGAACTTGGTCACAACTACTATCAACGAGCTTACAAAGACCAGCCTCTGCTTTATCGTGGATCGGCAAACGATGGTTTCCACGAAGCGATTGGCGACACTATTGCCCTTTCAATTACGCCAAAGTATCTGAAGCAAATAGGTTTGATTGATGAGATTCCAGATGCATCTAATGATATTGGCATGCTCATGCAAGTTGCGTTAGACAAAATTGCGTTTATCCCATTTGGCCTAATGGTTGACCAATGGCGATGGAAGGTCATGTCTGGCGAAGTATCACCTGAACAATACAACGATCTGTGGTGGGAGCTACGCGAAAAATATCAAGGTGTGATGGCGCCCGTTGCACGTGGTGAAGACGCATTTGATCCAGGCGCGAAGTATCACGTTCCTGCAAATGTGCCTTATACACGTTATTTCTTGGCGCACATCTTACAGTTCCAATTCCATAAAGCGCTGTGTGATATTGCGGGTGATGAAGGTCCGCTAAACCGTTGTTCAATTTACGGCAGTGAAGAAGCAGGTAAGGCGTTAAATAAAATGCTAGAGATGGGCATGAGCCAACCTTGGCAAAACGCACTTGAAACGCTGACTGGTTCTCCGGAAATGGATGCAAGCACGATAGCAGCGTACTTTGCCCCATTGAAAACGTGGCTAGACGAGCAAAACGCTACTCGTCAGTGTGGTTGGTAGTTAAAAACTGGATTAACCAACACAACCCATAACATCGATAAAGCCTCGCATTTTGCGAGGCTTTTTTGTATTTAGCCATATATTTACCGTGAGTTAACACATAAAGTTACTGGCCGAGAGCATATGCATTTCAGCGACAGTGGTGATCTAGTTCTGGGTTCAAGCCTATAAATTACTGACTTAATTAACCCAAGGAGGAGTATTATGGCGAATGCACTTATTATTGGCGCTTCAGGACAAATTGGAAAACAAGCCGTTGGCAAATTACTGGATGCGGGACACCACGTCGTTGCACCTGTTCGCAACAAAGACAAACTATCAGACATTGAACACCCGCACCTAAGCGTGGTTGAGCAGGATTTAGAGAAGGACTTTTCTGCTCACTTTGAAGGCGTTGATACTGTCGTATTTACTGCTGGCTCAGGTGGCAATACTGGCGCTGAAAAAACATTATTAATCGACCTTTGGGCTGCACGCAATGCAGTCAATTATGCAAAGTCAGCAAAAGTGCCAAAGTTTATAATGGTGAGCTCTATTGGTGCCGGAGACCCAGATGCAGTTGAGTCGCCAATAAAACCTTATCTCGTGGCAAAACATATGGCAGATGAACATCTAATTCATAGTGGTTTGCACTATATTATCTTGCGCCCTGGTACATTACTTAACGAGCCAGGCACCCACTTAGTGCGCACAGATATGCCCACAAATAAAAATGAAGCGGTCATTCCCAGAGAAGATGTCGCAACCGCTATTGTTGAAAGCGTCGCGCGTGAAAACAACAATGACGTTATTACTTATTTATTCAAAGGTGAAACGCCTATTGCACAGGTGTTTCAATAGAAGCGATGTAAGCGTTGTATATAAATAAAGCCCCAATACAGGGGCTTTATCACGCTATGGTATAAGTGACTGGCTTGTCCAATTTCCACTTGTATCAATATGATGGCGTTCTCTGTACTGAGGGTTTCCGCGTAGGTTTAAGTAATCCACCTCATAAATAGATAGCATGATTACACAAAAATGCGTGGGAACGGTTTTGAAGTCACCACTAACGGTGAGCGCACGATCATCATTCCTCACGCTTCCGGGCTCGCCCCACAGAAACTGCTTTTTGCTTAAGCATCTGAGAGTTTCTCCCAATACGATTGAACAAACGCTTCATCGTGTTCTAGTGTCTTTATGTTTGCGCGTGTACTAAATCGATACTGCTCACGAGTTTTAGAAAAATACCAACATACTTGGGCGTTTGCGTTGTGCATAAGCTGCGTGAATTTCTCAGAACGCGTATCAGAAATGATAATCAAATGATTGTCATCAGTTAGTCCTCTGTAGACTACAGTTCGGCAAAACGGCTCTCCAGATAGTCCAACTGACGCTAATTGAAAGTATCGGCTTTCTGGCATGCTACGAGATTGGTGAAGGCTTTTTGTTAATTCTTGCCGCCAGCGTGGCATAACTGCACACTCCTCAATGTCTCAACGTTAACTCGCTGACTTCTTCGTCAAAGGAAACAAGTTGTAAAAATTTTCTGTGGTGACCTTAGCCAACTCTTTAACATCGATACCTTTTAATTCAGCTATAAACTCTGCAACTTCAACCACATAGCCAGGCTGATTTTGTTTCCCGCGGTGAGGGACAGGTGCAAGCCATGGTGAGTCCGTTTCAATAAGTAAACGGTCAAGCGGTATCGCTTTTACCACTTCTCGCAGTTCATCAGCAGAGTTAAAGGTCACAATACCGGATATTGATATATAGAAGCCCATTTCGATAGCCGCTTCGGCCATCTCCAGTGACTCTGTAAAACAGTGAAGTACGCCGTTGGTGTGCTGCGCTTTGTGCTCTTTTAGCAAATTAATGGTGTCTTCTCTCGCATCGCGAGTATGAATAATGAGTGGTTTTCTGGTTTCATTTGCCACTTTTATATGGTCAACAAAAGACGTCAGTTGAACGGCTTTACTCTCTGGGCTATAAAAATAGTCCAAACCAGTCTCACCAATAGCGACAACTTCAGTTTGCCGCGCTTTTTCCAGTAATTCATCATAACTACATGCTTCGTCTTGATGAAGCGGGTGCACACCACAAGAAACGGATACATCCTCGAAACTTCTTACCGTGTCCAGCATGGTGTCATAGTCGTTGACAGAGACACAAACGCAAAGGAAGTGCTCTACACCACGCATTCTGGCAAAGTTAAGGGTTTCTGACAGGGCGTCTGGCCCTTGTTTTAATCTGTCTAAGTGACAGTGAGAATCTACAAACAAACTACACCTATAAATTTAATTGAGTAATACGCGCTTACCATGCGTTGACACCACGTGGCCCGTATTACCGCTGAAACGTTTTAAGTAAACCAAATAGCACCATCGATTTATTCACCCCTGGGTGTTGCAGCGTTCTAACGGCTTCTACACAAGCGCTGTAATGCGCGTAATATCGCGGGCTTTGGTGCTGAATATAGTTTTGCTGTGCCTGCAACTGACACCACAACGCTACCTGGATAGCGTCATCTTGCCATTTACTGGAAAGATTTTGAGGTTGCATTTTAGGGTCGCTTACCAAAAGTGCCTGCATGCCATCACTAAATACGCGATAGTTAAATTCATCACCACCCTCAAGGGCCTCTTCAAGGCGCAGCGGTGCATTTCCATAGGCACCAAGTAGCGCTTCGTCAGCCTCTTTTACGCCCTTTTCATGCAAGTAGTTCAAACTCTGTTGAATGGATGGTAAGGGCAACACATGCTTTTCGCATCGACTCAAAACAGTGGGCATTAACTTGTTAATACTATCAGTGATGAGCACGAGATAAGTATTTGCTGTAGGCTCTTCTAGCGTTTTTAACAGCGCATTGGCAGCCGCCTCAGTCATCGTATCTGCTTTAGGAATGAGCAATACTTTATTGCCTCCCATTTGTGCAGTACCCGATAACTTTGCAATTCCTTCTCTTATTTTGTCTACACCAAGTTGCTTCTCACTTTCTAAAATATGATAGTCAGGATGATTGCCTGCTGCGCGTAAATGGCAGCTTTGACAGTGTCCGCATGGACCGTCAACAGTTGGCTGTTTACACAGTAATGTGTGACTGAGTTGTTCAGCTAAACTGAACTTTCCTATTCCCTTTGCACCACTAAACAATAGCCCGTGATGGAGTTTGCGAGCTAAGTATCGCGAAAGCAGCGACGCATATAAATCGGTGAACCAGGTATACATTAGTTTTCGTGCTTCATGTCGAGTTAGTGAGTGGTATCAGAATTACGTGATAAATACGTGGCTACTACGCTCAAAACATCCTTATGGACATCTTCCATCGGCTGCATAGCGCTTACAACAAAGATATTTTCGTCTTGCTCTGCCAGTTCTAAGTAACGCGCTCGAGTGCGCTCAAAGAAAGCAAGGCCTGCCTGTTCTATTCGATCTAATTCGCCACGACCTCGAGCACGTGACAACCCTTCTGCGGGTTCTACGTCTAGATAGATGGTAATGTCAGGTTTAAAGCCTTTAAGCGCGATGTCACTAATAGCCGACATCGTGTTTGAATTTACACCTCTTCCACCGCCTTGATATGCTTGAGAAGACAAGTCATGTCGATCGCCTACAACCCAATGTCCACTCTCAAGTGCGGGCGTTATTTTATTAGTCAACAGTTGAACGCGTGCAGCATACATTAAGAGCAGCTCGGTCTCTTCAGCCACTTGCTCTTCCCAAGCATGTTTTACACATTCACGAATAGCCTCTGCCATTGGCGTGCCACCAGGCTCTCTGGTTTGTTCGACCGTAATTCCTTGTGCTTTTAGCGCGTCTACAATGAGGCCTATGACTGAACTTTTACCTAAGCACCTTCAAGACCTTCAACTACCAAAAATTTTCCGCGCATCATGTATTTCTTTATCTCTTTAATAAGCTTTGGTGAACGTGAAAAGCCGAATAGTTCAGCCCTTCCTAACACGTATTAACGTTTAAGTTGGTATTTTCGCACAGCAGCGTTGTGTGCATCCAGTGTTGTTGAAAATTGATGGCTTCCGTCACCTTTTGCAACAAAGTAAAGCGCGTCAGTTTCCCGAGGTTTTAGCGCGGCTTCTATTGCGGCTTTTCCTGCCATGGCAATAGGTGTTGGCGGCAGCCCTTTAATCACATAGGTATTGTACGGTGTCGGTGTGCGCAAATGTTTTCGCGTAATGTTTCCATCAAATGATGGCCCAATGCCGTAAATCACTGTGGGATCTGTTTGCAAGCGCATGTTGCTATTGAGTCTATTTACAAACACGCCTGCAATAAGATCTCGCTCTTCAGGTACTGCCGTTTCTTTTTCAATAATGCTAGCCAAAATAAGCGCTTCGTAGGGACTGTGCAATGGCAAATCAACGGCGCGCTGTTGCCACGCTACTGCGATATAGTCAACTAGCGCACTGTGCGCCCGAGACAATATTTCACTGGCTTTGGTACCTTTTGTGAAAAAATACGTGTCAGCGAGATAGAGACCTTCATTGTGTTCAACCTCGTCGCAACACCATGACGCTGTCGATTGGCCTATAGATTGATTAAGTGTTCTGCGGTCTATATCAAAGACCAATTCACCGTGTCCGTTAAGGATTTCAATCCATTGAGATAGCGTTAACCCCTCCACTAAACTCACAGCAAATAAGTATTCATCACCCTGTGTAAAGGTATTAAAGGCACTCACCAAAGAGTCACCTGGCTTAATCATGTAAGTTCCAGACTTTACAGATGTATTTCCTGCAAAAAATTTAAGCCAGAGCTTGCCCACTAACGGCGTTACATTGGTGTACTCTTTATTTCTTAATTGTTTGATAGTGCGATAAGCGTTGCTTCCCTTATCAATGGTAAAAAGGGTTTCCTGTTGCAGTGACAACGAGGAGTTTACCTTATCTGAAATGTATAGCACGCCAGCACCAGCGCCAACAGCAGTCAATACCAATACAACGAGCAAAAAAACAAAGAGCCGCTTCATTAACATCTATTCCTTGGGTGCAGTGTGTAAACAATCACAGTTCATTCTGATTTAATTTGCTGATGAAGAAGGTTACTGAGGTGACGCTGGGGCATACTATCAAGGGTATACTCAACAACTTGGGTGTCAGGATACACAACCGATTTCACAGGCATAACTCCCATAAGTGCATTAGTAACTACAATAGCCTGGGCCTGCTTAAGTTGCTCTAACGAGTATTCTCCTACATTAAGAGGGTGATTTTCGTTAAACAAAGCCTGAATAAGACATTGCCTTACCACTCCGTTCACTCCACTTCCTTTTAATGACGGCGTATGCCAACAGCCATTAAGGTAAAAAAAGAGGTTACCTGCGCTTGATTCAACAATATTGTCCTGTGTATCGCACACAACCGCGTCATCGGCATTGTGAGCATCGACTTCTTGTTTTACTAAAACCTGCTCTAGGCGATTCATGTGCTTTACACCCGCCAAGCGAGGTTGAATAGCAAGGTTGGTTTCTGCGCAAATCAACGACATTCCTCGCTGTGTTAATGCGCGATAGTGAGTTGGGTAAACATGAAAAGAAAAACGTACATTGACAAGGTTTGCGGTATCTCTCGCATACCCTCTTCCGCCAACCCCGCTAGAAATATGCACTTTAAAGACACGTTTATCGTCAACGGAACTTATTTCTCTGATAATCGCTTGTTCTAAGGGCGCAGAGTCAACATGAACACCAATGGCATTGGCATCGTGAACCAGTCGATTAATATGATAGGAGAGCAGTTGTGCTTTTCCGTTTTCAACCAGCAAAGTTGAAAATACACCGTCGCCGTAATTAAACGCTCTATCACTGACGCTGACAGGGGTATCACTAGAGAGTATTTGCACTACTTTTTCAGTACCGCTCTTTTAATTTTAATATGGCGAGTATACCAAGTTGCTGTAGCCAAACAAGAAAGGCAGCGTGATTGCTGCCTTTTTTAAAAAAGAACGTAACACATCGAGTGCGTACGAACTTAGGTGTTAAACGCGCTTGAAAATCAATGAGCCGTTTGTACCGCCAAACCCAAATGAGTTACATAAAGCGTAATCAGACGAGAATGCCTTAGCTTTGTTAGCAACAAAATCTAAGTCACAGCCTTCGCCAGGCTCATCAAGATTAATTGTTGGCGGTGCCATCTTGTCGCGTAGCGCCAAGATAGTGAAGATTGCTTCTACTGAACCAGCCGCGCCAAGTAAGTGGCCCGTCATTGATTTCGTTGAACTCACTAGCAAATCATATGCATGTTCGTTAAACACGCGTTTAACCGCAGCAACTTCAGCAACATCACCTGCTGGCGTCGATGTGCCGTGGGCATTTACATAGCCAATCTCTTTGCCATCAAGCTTCGCATCAACCAAAGCGTTTTGCATTGAGGCCGCGGCACCCTCGCCGTCTTCAGGCGGTGATGTCATGTGATAAGCGTCACCACTCATACCAAAACCAACTAGCTCAGCATAAATAGATGCGCCACGAGCTTTAGCAGCTTCGTACTCTTCTAACATTACAACGTTAAGCGCCCTCACCCATGACAAAACCGTCACGGTCTTTATCCCATGGGCGGCTAGCGGCTTGCGGGTCATCATTACGCGATGACAACGCTCGCGCAGAAGCGAAACCTGCAATGCCTAGTGGCGTAATAGACGCTTCTGCGCCGCCAGCTAACATTGCATCTGCATCGCCGTATGCAATCGTACGTGCTGCAATACCAATATTGTGAACGCCTGTGGTGCAAGCAGTCACAACGTTAATGTTCGGCCCTTTCAACCCTTCCATGATAGACAGAAACCCTGAAATCATGTTGGTAATAGTTGAAGGCACAAAGAAAGGAGAAACGCGCTTAGGACCGCTATTTAGCAATTTCGTATGGTTTTGCTCTATTTGCTCTAAACCACCGATACCAGAACCAATTGCCACACCTACGCGATGCGCATTGTCTTCTGAAATAGTCAGACCCGAGTCGATGAGTGCCTGTTTACCCGCGGCAATGCCAAGCTGGATAAAACGGTCCATCTTTTTCGTTTCTTTCTTTTCAATATATTCCTGCGGGTCAAAGTCATTAATCTGACCTGCGAAACGGGTTGAATAATTACTGCAATCAAAATGGGTGATTTCACCGATGCCGCTCTCGCCTGCTAGCAATTTGCGCCATGTGTCTTCGCTATTCAGACCTAACGGTGAAAGCATTCCAAGACCAGTAACCACTACGCGACGTTTTGTCACAAAAAGTCCTCGCTTTGGAACTAAAAAAGGTAGGAGATACAAAAACGGCTCTAGAGTAGAGCCGCTTTTTCGCTACTTAAGACTTAAGCGTCTTTGTTCGCGTTGATGTAATCAATAGCTGATTGAACGGTAGTGATTTTTTCAGCTTCTTCATCAGGAATTTCGGTATCGAATTCTTCTTCTAAAGCCATTACCAGTTCAACAGTGTCAAGTGAATCAGCGCCTAAATCGTCAACGAATGAAGCTTCTGCTTTTACTTCTTCTTCTTTCACGCCAAGTTGTTCAACGATGATTTTCTTAACGCGTTCTTCAATGTTACTCATAATTCTAGGTTTCCCTTAAACGTCACTAGATAATAAAGTTGCCGCTAGTTTATTTTGCAAGGTCAGCCCTTGCAAGCACCAGATTAAACAATTTTTCTGGTCAAACCAGCGACATTCCAAATTCGTAAAATACTATTTTTACATCCAAGTTCGGGTAAATACCACCCCAAACTAAGGAAAATTCGCAATTTTTGCGAATTTAGCCCATATACATCCCACCATTTACGTGGATAGTTTCGCCTGTAATATAGGCAGCACCGTCGCTCACTAAAAAAGCAACAGTGGCGGCAATTTCATCAGGTTCACCTAAACGATTTGCCGGAATATCTTTAAAAATGGCTTCTTTTTGGTCGTCACTTAATGCTTTTGTCATGTCTGTGTCGATAAAACCAGGCGCTACTACGTTAATAGTAATACCACGAGAAGCGACCTCACGCGCCATTGATTTTGAAAAACCAATAACGCCAGCTTTCGCTGCTGCATAATTAGCTTGACCCGCATTACCTGCACTACCTACTACCGACCCAATGTTTACAATGCGCCCAAAACGCTTTTTCATCATACCGCGTAGTACTGCTTTTGACAGAGTAAAAATAGAGGTCAAGTTCGTATCGATGATATCTTGCCACTCTGCATCTTTCATGCGCATTAGCAGATTATCACGCGTAATACCGGCATTATTGACTAAAATGTCGATACCACCGTGCGCTTCATTTATCGCTTTGATAGCCGCATCAACACTGTCTTTGTCAGTAACGTTGAGTGCAAGACCCTTACCGCCAAATTCACCAAGGTAGCTAGAAATGGCGTCAGCGCCGCTGTCGCTTGTCGCCGTTCCAATTACCGTTGCACCTTGCTGCGCAAGCTGCGTTGCAATCGCTTTACCGATTCCGCGACTGGCACCTGTGACAAGAGCAATTTTTCCGTCTAATTGACTCATTGCAATTCCTTATTGTTTTAATGCTTCCACACCCTCAGGTGTATTAACAGCAATAGACTCAAGACTTTTGTTAATTCGTTTGTTTAGCCCGGTTAGTACTTTACCAGGGCCTACTTCTATAATACGTTCCACGCCAGCGGCAGCGAGATACTCAACCGAACGAGTCCACTGAACCGGGCAATACAACTGACGAACAAGAGCATTTTTAATTGCTTCACCTTGCGTCTCAATAGTTACATCAACATTATTAACGATGTTGATTGCAGGTTCGTGAATATTTAAAGAAGATAGTGCATCTTCGAGTTTATCAGCAGCCGGACGCATTAGTTCACAATGAGAAGGCACGCTTACCGCTAACGGCAGTGCACGCTTTGCACCGGCTTCTTTACACGCGGTAGCGGCTTGTTCAGCTGCGCTCTTTTCACCTAAGCAATAACTACTTGGCCCGGTGAATTAAAGTTTACTGGAGCAACAACATCGCCAGTAGCAATGGCAGTTTGCTGACAAATGTCTGCAATGGCAGCATCTTCAAGACCAATGATCGCATACATTGCGCCCGCACCTGCTGGTACAGCTTCTTGCATGTATTTACCGCGCGCTTCTACTAGTTTGACTGCATCAGCAAAGTCCATGGCACCACCACAAACAAGGGCTGAATATTCACCAAGACTGTGGCTTACCAGATAATCTACGTCAATGCCTTGCTCTCGAATAACACGCCAAATTGCCACACTTGCCGTTAGCAAAGCTGGTTGAGTAACGTGTGTTTCGTTCAACTTGCCGTCTGTATCGTTTTGCACCAAGTCCCAAAGGTCATAGCCCAATGCGTCTGACGCTTCTTTAAACGTCGCTTCAATTACAGGAGAGGTTTCTGCCAACTCTTTTAGCATGCCCACACTTTGCGAGCCCTGCCCTGGAAATACACAGGCTGTTTTTGTCATGAAGATTCCTTATTATTTTTAATTGTCGCTAGGAACAAGAGAACCAAATTTGAAAACGTGTTTTAGTAACGCACCAATGCAGATGCCCACGCAAAACCACCACCAAATGCTTCTAGCAATAAATGCTGTCCTCGTTGGATACGCCCGTCGCGGATTGCGGTATCTAGTGCTGTAGGCACGGTTGCCGCTGACGTATTGCCGTATTGCTCCAAGGTAAGCACAACTTGGTCAAGCGACATATTTAGCTTTTTGGCTGTCGCTTTTATAATTCTAAAGTTTGCTTGGTGTGGGACTAACCAGTCAAGATCAGATTTTTCCATCCCGTTTGCAGCTAGTGTCTGTTCGACTACTTCTGAAAGCTTTGTCACGGCAACTTTAAAGACTTCATTACCGCGCATTACACCCCAATTTTCGTGCACTGACTGTTCGTCACCACGGGTCGGGTTGCCAACGTATAACAGGTCACCGTGTGATCCTGATGCGTTAATGTGCGTTGACAAAATGCCTGGTTCATCGCTGGCTTCAATGATGGTAGCGCCTGCAGCATCACCAAACAAAATAACCATAGTTCTGTCTTCTGGATTAACTAGGCGACTAAGACAGTCAGTCCCCACAACCAAAATACGTTTTGCCATACCAGACTTAATGTATTGGTCCGCAACACTTAACGCATAACAGTAACCTGCACACGCTGCCGCTACGTCAAATGCGGGTATGCCGTCTAAATCGAGAATACGTTGAATTTCACATGCTGTGCTGGGTAGCGCATAGCGGCCGCTGGTGGTTGCGCACACAATCATGTCGATAGATTTTGGGTCGATGCCTGCCATCTCAATGGCTTTCTTACTGGCTTCTGCCCCCATAGTAGCAGCGGTTTCATCTGCTCCAATAATACGTCGTTCTTTTATGCCCGTGCGATCGGTGATCCATTCATCACTGGTATCTACCATTACTTCTAAATCGGCGTTTGTACGCACTTCACTGGGATAATAGCTACCTGTTCCTATAAAGCGTGAATATTTGCTCAAAGCTGCTCCAACAATACCGTTTCTATCTTTGTTTTTATCTTTTCCGGTAAATGCATCTTTGCCTCTTTCATTGCTTGCACAATGGCATAATAAAAGGCGTCTTTTTGTGCATTTCCGTGACTCTTGATAACAATGCCGCGCAATCCTATCAGACTCGCACCGTTATACTGGTCGGGGTTCACGCTGTTATAGATAGATTTCAGTAATGGGAACGCAATTTTTGCAAGTAAACGTGTATAGAAATTCTTCTGTGACTGACGCCTTACTTCGTTTATGACAAGCTTTGCAAGGCCTTCACTTGACTTAAGTGCCACGTTGCCTGTAAAGCCATCAGTGACGACAACATCGGCGTGATCGGTGAAAATGTCATCACCTTCTACATATCCGATGTAGTTAATGCCTGGGGCGTCTTTAAAGAGTTGATCGGCTGACTTAACTTGTGCATTGCCTTTGATATCCTCTTCGCCAACGTTGAGAAGTGCGACGCGAGGTGACGCTATACCAGCGACTTCTTGCGCTAACACAGAGCCCATAACGCCATATTGGAACAGAATCTCAGGCGTACAGTTAACGTTGGCGCCAAGATCAAGCAGAAAAACATTATGGTGGTTTATGGTTGGCATCATGTTGATAAGCGCGGGCCTATCAATACCTGATAAGGTTTTAAGCAAATAAAAAGAAAGCGTTAATAGTGCGCCTGTGTTGCCTGCGCTAACGCACGCGTTCGCTTCGCCACTTTCAACTAGCTCGATGACGCGACGCATCGATGAATCTTTCTTGTGCCGCAGCGCTGACGTTGGCGCTTCGCCCATTTCAACAATTTGAGAGCAATGGCTGATGGTAACGCGACGTCGTTCTACGTTGGTTAAATTCTGAATACCAGATTGGATAATAGCATCATCGCCACATAGTGTGAAATGCACATCGGGGTGAAGTTGGATCGCCTTTATGGCGGCAGAAAGGATAACAGGGGGACCATGATCGCCCCCCATGATATCTAACGCGATGGTTAGTGTAGACAAAATGTAGTCGCCGACTTAAGCGCCGATTACTTTCTTGCCTTTATAATAACCGTCAGCGGTCACGTGGTGACGACGGTGAGTTTCGCCCGACGTTGAATCGACAGACAAAGTCGCGCCTGTCAATGCATCGTGTGAGCGACGCATACCGCGCTTAGAACGCGTTTTACGATTTTGTTGTACTGCCATAACTTACTCCTGGTCTCGCTTAAGTTCTTTCAAAACCGCAAATGGGTTTTGTCGCTCTTGTTCCGGTTCAATCTTTCCAAACGACATATCATCTTGCTTTACCTTGCACTCCGACTCTGCATGAAGGGGCACAATGGGCAATGATAATAGTAGCTCGTCTTCAAAAATTTGAAGCAGATTAACTTCTCCATGGTCGTTGACCTCTACCGACTCGTAAGCCTCGGGAATGATGTCATCGCTTTCCTGTTCTTCTCCCTGCACTGGAGTAAAACAGAATTCCGCTTGCACGGGATAATCGAGTTCACCATTACACCTCTGACAGATAAGTGTAACCTGCGTGGCTAAGCGGCCGTGAAAGACAGTAAGACCCTGCGCGTCTTTTTCGAACTGTACTTCTGCGTCCACATAGTCATTGCATCGGACAACCGCCTCGCTCAATCGTTCCATATCTTTAGACGCAATCACGCCCCGGTAATCGGAACGTTTCATGGCACTTTTAGTCGGTTCAACCGAATGAGGGAGTTTCACTTTCTGCATAGGGCGCGCATGATATAGGGTCAACCCCTTTGTGTCAAAGCAAAATTGTGATTTCACAAGGAATAAAGCACTATTAATCGCCAACCGTTATAAAGTAACATTATGGCTATGAAAACGATGTACAACATTCTGTTGCATCAGTACGTTACTACACAAAGGAAATTCAGTGACTAGCCTTGTTCTCGCTTCTTCGTCTCAGTATCGCAAAATGTTACTTGCTAATATAGGTATACATGCAGAAACTTGCGCACCTGATATCGATGAAACCCCTCTTCCTTCAGAGACCGCAACCGCATTGAGCTTACGTTTAGCGCGGCAAAAAGCACAAAAAGTCGCACAGCAGCATGCAGGTACATTCGATAACCACATTATTGTGGGGAGCGACCAAGTCGCTTTAGTCGAAACGCCTGAGGGGCCACAATTACTAGGTAAACCCCATACTGTCGACAACGCCGTAGAACAACTTGTCGCGTGCAGAGGGAAAACCGTTACTTTCCACACGGCAATTTGTCTTCATCGCGCTTCGTCAAACACTACCGTCACTGAAGTAGAAAAAATAAAGGTGGTATTTAGGCACAACTCCAGAGACGCGCTGCGAGCTTATGTGGAAAAAGAACGGCCGCTTGATTGTGCTGGAAGCTTTAAAAGCGAAGGTATGGGCGTGTTGCTCTTTGAGCGCATTGAAAGCCGCGATCCCAACAGCCTGATCGGCCTACCCATTATGTTACTCAATGATTTGCTATCAACACACTTTGAGGTAGACCTGCTGGCATTGGCCGCGCGTTAACAAAGCAGCGCGCGTTCTAACTCTTTTATTGAGTGAACCATTGCGACAGGCGCTAGAGCTTCTAAATGCACTTGCGCATGCACACCATACGATACCCCAATTCTATCCATACCAATGGTTTTAGCCATTTGCATGTCATAGGTGGTATCGCCAATCATGACCGCTTCTTCAGGGGCAAAGCCCAGCTCATCCAAAAGCTGAAGCAACATATCTGGTGACGGTTTAGACTCGGCTTCGTCAGCGGTACGCGAACCACTAAAGTAATTCCCTGTATTAGTCTGTGCCCATGCTCTATCAAGCCCTCTTCTTGCTTTTCCTGTCGCAACAGCAAGAGTACACTGTGCGTTTTTCAACG
This sequence comes from Alteromonas gracilis, assembly GCF_036870955.2. Taxonomy (GTDB): domain Bacteria; phylum Pseudomonadota; class Gammaproteobacteria; order Enterobacterales; family Alteromonadaceae; genus Alteromonas; species Alteromonas gracilis_A. The sequence continues at coordinate 1,899,607 of NZ_CP145482.2, read as the reverse complement.
TGTCTAACATGGGCACGACGCCCTCAAACAGTGGACATGGCGTGCTGTCGCTGGAGATAAACGCATCTTTGTAAGCTTGCACAAGCTGCTCAGCTAACGCATCGTCGGAAATGTTGAAAAGCTGCTTTATCGCTGGTTTAAGGCTAATACCTATAATATGTCCCACTTCTTCGTAAGAGGGAATAGGCATATCGCACAGCCTTGCCGCACTTTGCATACAGTTAACAATTTTGTCTGCAGAGTCCATCAGGGTGCCGTCCCAATCAAAGATCACAAGTTTGTAACGCGCAACAAGCTTGCTTGTAACGGTGTTTTGCTTAGCCTTTATATTCATACTTCAAGTGCTTTTAGCGTAGCGGAAAGTGTTTTGTCTAGTGGTGCCGTAAACGTAACGCGATCTTCATTCGCAGGGTGCAATAAAGAAATGCTGCGCGCGTGCAAAAACAGTCTGTTCAACCCTTTTTGTCGCATAGCATTGTCAAATTCACTGACACCGTATTTGGGATCACATGCAATAGGATGTCCCGCGTGCAAACAATGTACACGAATTTGATGAGTTCGCCCCGTGATAGGTGATGCCTCAACTAATGTAGCCCCAGCATATTCTTCTAAAATGCGATATCGGGTTTCTGAAGGTTTGCCGTCATCACTCACACTCACCATGCGTTCACCCGACTGCAAAATATTTTTTCGAAGAGGCGCTTTAACTTTGAAACGGTTTTTGGGCCATTCGCCAGCGACCAACGCATTGTAACGTTTGTCCATTTTACCCGTTCGAAGTTGCTCATGCATATGTCGAAGCGCTGAACGTTTTTTTGCAATCAGAATACATCCAGACGTGTCTCGGTCTAACCTGTGAACCAATTCCATAAACTTAGCATCAGGGCGCAAGGCACGAAGCCCCTCAATAAGACCAAAACTTAGGCCACTGCCACCGTGTACAGCCATACCGGAAGGTTTGTTGATAACCAGTAGTCGGTCGTCTTCAAATAATATATGAGACTCTAACGCAGCAATTTTATCTAATTTTGGTGAAGGCGCTGGCGCCCCTTCCGATACCCTAACGGGCGGAATTCTTATTAAATCGTCAGCTCGCAGTTTGTACTCAGGCTTAACACGTCCTTTATTGACACGTACTTCCCCCTTTCGCAGAATTCTATAAATCATGCTTTTAGGAACGCCTTTTAGCTGTGTGCGCAAGAAATTGTCAATTCGTTGACCTACAAGGTCAGCTTCTATCGTTACAAAACGAACTTTTTGAGGTGCTTCATCTTTCATTCGCCAAGTATACCTTAATGCTTATTCGTCCACACACTGAAACTTCAATTTTGAGTAAAATTATTGTTTCAGCGTTTTTTTTGACCAAGACGGTTATTTTAGTGCCCATTAATAAGAATAAGTGTGATTTATTCAAGTGCTGTCCTTGCTTAACTGCGCATTTTGGTGCGATAATTGTCGATGTTTTTTACACGGATAACTTTACGTAACAATTACGGTCGCAAAAGGTACAAAAACCAACTGACCGCTACGTAAAATTCATCGTCAATAAAAACAATAACAAGACCGAAACAACAACACTCAAAAAACTGTGTGTTGTTTTAACTTGTAAACGAAAAAGCATGGTTTGAGCGTCGGTGGCATCAGCAATGAAAGAACTTTCATACCGACCCCGCTAGAGAGGCAACGACTACACTGCCGTAAATAAAGCGAAATCATTGCTTGCGAACATAAAATAAGTTTGCCGTTTAGCTAACAGAATTAAATGACAAATAAGCGAAAAGCATTAAATTCGCTTGTTATAAAGAACAGAGTAATAAGGGCTAGTCGCTCCCGACATCCTTAAAGCAGTGTGACGAGACAATGTCAACGTGCCGACAGCAAGTTTGCACCTCTTTTCGTTGGTATGATACACGCACTATAGAAGAGTGCCTCGATCACCCACCAGGGATAATGCGACGTTACAACAAGGTCCCCGTCCAGCCGTGAGGTTGCGCGGTGAGGGTTTGCACATGTCACTTTAATTTTGTGTCGTAACGGCTGTACTAAAACAGAGTTAGATACAATGAAAAGAATGTTGATTAATGCAACTCAGCAAGAAGAGTTGCGCGTTGCCCTCGTAGATGGGCAGCGGTTGTACGATTTAGATATTGAAAGTCCAGGGCACGAACAAAAGAAAGCGAATATCTACAAAGGTAAAATAACCCGCGTAGAGCCCAGCCTAGAAGCCGCTTTTGTCGACTACGGCGCAGAGCGTCACGGTTTCCTACCTCTAAAAGAAATTGCCCGCACCTACTTCCCTAAAGGTTATAAATTTGAAGGCCGTCCTAACATCAAAGATGTTATCAAGGAAGGTCAAGAAGTTATCATTCAGATTGATAAAGAAGAACGTGGCCAAAAAGGCGCAGCACTAACAACGTTTTTATCGCTAGCAGGAAGCTACCTTGTACTTATGCCAAATAACCCTCGTGCAGGCGGTATTTCACGTCGCATTGAAGGTGATGAGCGCACTGAACTTAAAGAGTCGCTAAATAAGCTTGACCTTCCTGACGGTATGGGTCTAATTGTGCGTACTGCTGGGGTTGGCAAGTCTTATGAAGAGTTGGAGTGGGATTTAAAGGTCTTACTTAAACACTGGGAAGCAATTTCAGAGGTAGCAGAAGAACGTGAAGCCCCTTTCCTTATTCACCAGGAAAGTAACGTAATTGTTCGCGCTATCCGCGATTATTTGCGTCGTGACATTGGCGAAATCCTTATCGATAAAACCAGTATTTACGAACAAGCACTACAGCACATTCAGCTTGTGCGCCCTGATTTCGCTAACCGCGTTAAACTTTACCGTGGCGAAGTACCACTTTTCAGTCACTACCAAATTGAGAGCCAAATTGAATCGGCTTTCCAGCGTGAAGTTCGCCTGCCATCGGGTGGTTCTATTGTTATCGACCCAACAGAAGCACTGACGTCAATTGATATTAACTCTGCGCGCGCTACTAAAGGCGGTGATATTGAAGAAACCGCACTAAACACTAACTTAGAAGCCGCAGACGAAATTGCTCGCCAACTTCGTTTACGCGACCTCGGCGGTCTTGTTGTTATTGACTTTATTGACATGACACCTGTGCGCCACCAGCGTGAAGTTGAAAACCGTATGAAAGATGCGGTTCGCAGTGACAGAGCTCGTGTTCAATTAGGCCGAATCTCTCGCTTTGGCTTATTAGAAATGTCGCGTCAGCGCCTACGTCCTTCGCTTGGCGAATCAGCGCACCACGTGTGCCCACGCTGTTCAGGTCACGGTACAATTCGTGGCACTGAATCACTAGCACTATCGATTTTACGTATTCTTGAAGAAGAAAGTATTAAAGAGAATACAGGGCAAATTGAGGCACAGCTTCCTGTCCCTGTAGCAACATACCTGCTCAATGAAAAGCGCAAATCTATCCAGCTACTTGAAAAGCGCCACGGCGTAAATCTGCTTCTTATTCCTAACGCAAACCTAGATACGCCGCATTACCAAGTATTACGTCGTCGCCCGGACGATGTTGTTTCTGACGCAAGTTATGAAGTTGAATTAATGCCTGCGGTTGAAGCAGAAGTAGAAGCAACTACAGCAACGCCGGTTAAACGCGAAGAGCCTGCGCTTAAAGGTCTAGTAGCGCCCACAGCAGCACCTGTGGTCGCACCTAAAGAAGCCCCTGCTGCTGCAAGTACAAGCGACGTTCCTTCTGTATTTGCTCGCATAGGGAAATGGATTAGCGATCTTTTCGGTAGCGAAGAAGAAAAGACGTCTGCTGATGAGAAAAAGCAACAGCCTAGAAACAAAGGCAGCAACACGCGTAATCGAAACAACGATGACCGTCGTCGTAAGCCACGCAATAAGAACAACCGTCGTAACGGTCAGCCTCAGCAAGGCAAAGATGGCGAGCAGCAAGATAATCGCAAATCGCGTAATGAACAACGTTCAGAGCAAGACGACAAGCGTAATAACAAAGGCCGCAAGCAGCGCAAGCCTCAGCAACAACGAGACGAACAGCAAAAGCCTAAGCAAGAAAAGCAGGATGGCGAACAGCAAGAGAGTCAAACGCAGAAAAAGCGTGAAGTTGCAGAGCGCAGAAAACGTCGCGATAAACGCCGCAGCGTAAGAGTGAAGAAAGATGACAATGGCCAGCAAGGCAATGACAATCTTGAAGCACAGCAGTCGGCAACAGACAACGGCGCGACCGAACAGCAACACAAAGCTGCAGGTAGCAAGCCGAAGCAAGCCAAGCAACCTAAGCAAGAAAAACCTGCAAAGGTGGAGAAAGCGGCTACCGCAGACAATCAAGAGCATAAAGAAGACACTAAAGAAGTAGCGCAAAAAGTAGCTGACAATGATGTAAAAGCCACATCTGATGAGACGCTAAACGACGCGCCAGCGGTGGATTCAAAAGAAGCAAACAGTGACGATGGATCTCAAAAGCGTGAAGGCCGTGGACGTTCTAGACGCTCGCCACGCCACGTTCGTGCTGCTGGACAACGCCGTAAAAAAGAGGCACAGCAAACCGATGAGAGTTTAGCTGACAATCAGGCAGCGGCAGAAGAGACGCAAGCCAAGCAGCCTGGTTCACTTGAGCCACAGGCACCAGCAACCAGTGCTGCGCAAGAAGTAGCGGCTCCACAAAAAGCCAATGAACCTGTGGTTGAAGAAACGCAAGCACAAGAGCCTGGCAAATTGGAAGCAGCTGATGAACAGCCTGCTACTCAAGAAGCGAAGCGTGAAGAAGCAAAAGTAGATGTCGAAGCGGTACAGGATGAACTTCAGTTTGAAGCCCCTCTTGCTGCAGAGCCTTCAGCGGACAAAAAATCTTCAGCTGACGAAAAAGCTTCTGTAGACGAAACGTCTAATGACGATGCCCCATCGGCAAATACGGCGGAGGAGCCGTCAGCGGATGAAGAGCCTTCAGCTGACAAAGCACCTTCAGTGGAAGCAGAATCGTTGCCAGTTGACGAACCTTCAACTACTGACACTAATACGTCAGATACGGAAAATACTGCAAAGGCAGACGCCGTTGAAGAGGTCAAAGCGCCAGAACAAGTTGAAATCAACTTGGCAGACGAATCTATACAAGAAGCTGAAACCGGCGAAGAAGCAACAAAAACGTCTGAATCAGCGAAAGCTACAGATGCTGCCTCAGTAAACGCTATAAGCACAAGTTTAGCGGCCAGCGGTAGAGGTAAGCGCAGAGCTTCGCATGCAATGACGCTACCTGCATCAGTAGATGATGCGTTCGTTGATGTTGCACTTACAGCAAAAGCTGATGACGCACGTCCCTCTTTAGTGGTTTCGGGCAAAACTGCAGCCATGGCACAGGTGTCGTCTAAAGCGTCAGCGCCAACAACACTGCCGAAAAGCGCAGATGAGACTGCACCTTCAGCAACGACTGTTGCCGAAGAAGCGCCTGCTGCCGAAGAAGAGAAATAATCCAACAAGTGGTATCTAGGACTTTGATTCAGGTACCGGGTTAGACGAACAAAAAAGCCGCTTTTAAAGCGGCTTTTTCATTCATACTCTCTATTTACCGTCATCTTGCTATTTAACGCGCAAGATATAAGAAGGTTTTATGAACGCCAAAGTAGACAGTCGTTTTATCCAGATAGTCGAATCAGCATGTCGCGGAAAGCTTAGCGATGTGGAAATAATTCAAACCTTGTGGAGCGGCTACGGCGTTTGTTTTCGCGCGTTATTGTCCAAAGAGCGAGACTCCTTTCAGCCACAAGATCTGGCAGATCACGAAGAAGCCTCGGAAGGACCACATCGAATAGTGGCTAAATGCGCTTCACCTCCAAACGAAATGCATCACCCAAGAGGTTGGAATGGTCGAAAGGGTCATTTGCGGAAGTTAGCGTCATTCGCATTCGAAGTAGACTTCTACCGCCATTTACAGCCTTTAACCAATGATCACTGTAAAGTGCCTCAATGTATTGCAGTTAATCAGTGTGGCGATAATACTGTATTGGTTATGGAAGATTTGGCTTATGTGGGGTTCACGGAAACAACAGATAAGCTGTCAGTTGACCATGCAAAAGTCGTTTTGCGATGGCTTGGCGCATTTCACGCGCAGTTCTTAGGGCAAAAAGACGCGATTAATCAAAGAAAAATCAAAATATGGGACGAAGGAAGCTATTGGCATTTGGGCACTCGTGAGGACGAGTACAACGCTATGGACGAAAGTCCACTCAAGCAGGCAGCTTTCAAAATAGCCAAGTCATTGTCAAATGCGACTTATCAAACTGTTATCCATGGCGACGCTAAAGTAGCAAATTTTTGTTTCACGCAGTCTTACAACGCGTGTGCTGCTGTTGATTTTCAATATGTTGGGTTTGGGGTTGGCGTAAAAGATGTCGCATATTTTATTGGAAGTGCCCTTTCAGCTGACGATCAGAAACACCATACAGAGAACTGTCTGACAGTTTATTTCGAAGCGTTAAAGGAAGCTTTCCTTTTAAGAGATGCACAAAAAACAGACTCACTGTCTCAGAGCCTCCAATCTTCTTTTCACCTTTGTTCAAAAATCTGTATTGAAAACGTTATTGCCGAATGGCGAGAGCTGTATAGCGTCGCTTGTGCTGACTTTCATCGTTTTCTAGCTGGGTGGAGCCCCCAGCATTGGAAGATTAATGAACAATTGCAGTTACAAACGAACAAAGCACTAAAACGCATTAACCAAAGTGATAGCTAGGCCGTGTGACACTTGCTGGCAATTTTTCTTAAATTCACGACCTTATAGTGCGCTATTGTCTTTTTATTTACGTACAAGATTAAATAAAGTTAAAACAATAACGCTAAGAATTTACTATGTACAAGCGCAAGCTCTATTTATTTGGCCTGCTTTCAACATTTATTCTACTGATTGCACTAGCCAGTGCTGCCGTATCGGCACATTTAACGCGCACTAACCTTGCACAAAGTCAGCTCGCCCAGGCGTTGCTCTCTGAGCACCAACAATTGTCGAGCATTTCCTATCGCCTTTTCAAGCAGCTTACCGATGAACTTATTTTCGGGAAGAACGCTAATCAGGCAAAGGTTCGCAAAAAACAGCAGCTAATCAATCAGTCGATAGCGCGAATAAAACAACTTGAATTAGAGCAGCGTGATGCGTTGGGAGAAGAAATTACACAAGGCAGCGTTGAAGACACCGACGAACTTGAATTGCTTATACAAAGCATCGTTGATGAATTCAGAGCAATTGCATTAAGTAATGATCGTACTCCTCTTGATCAGCAGCAGCGTCTTCAAAATCTTCTTGAGATGACAATAGACAATCAATTCAGGGAGTCTATAAACTCTGCAGTAATACGCCAAACGCGTGTGGTTAGTGACATAAATGCGCGTATAGAAACACTTAATTCAAGCATTGTGTGGTTTACCATAAGTCTTGGCCTCATCACATGCCCATTTATTGTGTTGGGTTGTTATTGGTTGTTCAACGCGCTCTATCAACCGCTTACTGTTATTCGAACGGGTACTGATGCGATTGCTTCTGGCAACTACGAATACCGCCTTCCTGAAACGCTCGACGATGAATTTACTGACCTAGTTAAGGCATTGAACTCAATGATTGCACGCCTTTCAGAACACGAAGATAAAGCTTCCGCTTATCGAAAACAGCTTGAATTTGAAGTTGAAACGAGAACCAGAGCATTAAAGGAAGCAAACAGCAAACTAACACAAATAGACGCCAAACGACGTCAATTTATGGCGGATGTCAGCCACGAACTACGAACACCTCTCACCATTATTCGCGGTGAAGCACAAGTAACGTTAAGACAACATTCTGCCAGTAACGAGATTTACCAAGAAACGCTTCAAACCATATTAGAGCAATCTGTAAACTTAAGTAAGCTTGTTGATGACTTGCTGTTACTCGCGCGCGCTGAGATGCACGAGTTTAACCTTGACATAGGAAAGTGCGATTTACAGGCCTTACTTCAGCAGCAAACCAATCTGTGGCAGAAAGTAACCAAACCTAGAGACTTTATTCTTAATTGGGGCCCTAACACCCCTCTTCACATATTTATTGATGAAGGCCGTGTTATCCAGGCGTTAACCATACTAATTGAAAACGCTCACAAATATTCACATCCCGAAGCACCTATCACCCTTGAAGTAACAACTAGCAAAGGTGATGTACATATGAATGTTGTTGATAGCGGTGACGGTATTTCATCAAGTGACCTCGCCCATATCTTCGAGCGATTTGTCAGGCTTAAGCGTAAGGGGGACGGCATGGGGTTAGGCCTCTCGATAGCTAAGGCCATTGCAGAAGCCCACTCAGGTCATCTTAGTGCCTCTTCAACACTGGGCAAAGGATCCGTATTCACGCTTTCCCTTCCAATAAACCAACGTGCGCCAACAGAAATACCTGTTCAGCATAACGTCGACAACAACCAAGAGAAGTAACCAAAATGAAAATTCTAATCGCTGACGACGAAGCCCCGCTATTGCGTTTCATATCAAGAGGACTTTCAGCAGAGGGTTACGAGTGTGTAGAGGAAAGCAATTTACATAACTTGGTGACACGCATCAGGCAGGAAACGCTAAGCCATTGCTGTTCTAGACCGCATGTTTGGTGATGAAGATAGTGTAGAGCTATTGAGCTCTATAAAAAGCGTGCCAAACGCCCCTATGGTGCTCCTTTTGACTGCCGTTGACGATGTGAAAGAACGGGTTAATGGTTTAAAGCAAGGTGCTGATGATTACTTGTGCAAGCCATTTGATTTCGATGAACTGCTAGCGCGTATTGCAGCCCTGAGCAGGCGCGTGAATGTTTCAGTTGAAAAAGACCTACTTGCCGTTGGCCCACTAGTAATAGACGAAGAATCTAGAATTGCCAAATTGAATGGCGAAGAGCTTAGCTTAACGAAATTAGAGTACGATACCTTATACTACTTCGTCGAAAATGCTGGGAAAGTACTCTCTAGAGAGAGGATTTTAAGTCGTGTTTGGCGAAGCCATAGCGATCCCCTCACAAATGTGGTTGATGTGTATATTAGTCGACTTCGCCAGAAGCTCAGCGAATGCGATTCACTTCATATCGAAACGTTAAGAGGTAATGGCTACCGCCTAGCTACAAAATAGGCATAGGCTAAAAGTCGATTTAAAGATTAAATTGGCACGAACAACGGTGTAGAGTAATGGGGTTAGCTCTTTGCCGTTGAAAATGGAAGTTCTATGCCACGAGAAGTAAAAAACATACCCCCCAATGAAAACGCAGATGTTGAACACGGTGTCAGTCAGGAGACTACACAGGCCTCTACTCAGGATCTTACCATGGGCTTTACAGGCGCCGATTCAGCTATCACAGCAGAAAGAAAAGACATAGTCACACCCTATGCTTTTGGTGTAGCCGACGCGTTGTTAGGTAAACGCTTGGCCACACCATTTCAGCGCGGCACAGCGCAGTGTATCGACCTTTTATGTGTGGCATTGTTAAGCTCGCTAAACGCGTTGTTCCTTTGTATTATTGCCACGGCTACTTTCTATAAGGCAAGTAATAACCTGACGCACAATGCAAGCAGACGCACTACCCGCGTGTGTCTAAAAGTGGGTGGCACCATTATGTTGTTTTGGACGCTGTTACTCGCACTAGATGTTGCCGTCGATAACCCTAGCCTACAAACTGACACGTCAATCAACGCAGACTACATAGATTACGTAGACAATGAAGCAGATATGCCATCAACGAGCCAAAATTCTCCATACAGCATTGTCGAATGGACAAAAGGCATAATTGCTGAACTTGGCTTAGGGTTTGGTTGGGCCGCACTATACTACAGCGTGTTCACAGCTTGGTTTAATGGAAAAACGCCTGGTAAACGTGTAATGAATATACGAGTGCTAAAACTTGATGGTAGCGGTTTATCATTGTGGGAAAGCTTTGGCAGGTATGGCGGCTATGGCGCTGGCCTTGCCACTGGCTTATTAGGGTTCCTTCAAATTTGCTGGGACCCAAACCGCCAAGCTATTCAAGATAAAATTTCAGAAACTCTCGTCATTGACGCAACAAGCTAGTCAAAAAAAGCCCAGTACACAATACTGGGCTAACACACAACCCTTTTAGGCTTGGGACGACCTGTATAGGGTATCGAATGACCACATAGTCTGGGTCAAGGAGAACACACTAATGAATACTCTCGCATCCATGAGTTCATTATACTTCTCTCTTCTTTCAGAATCATTGGCGCAACATTAATAGAAGATTAACAGAACATTAATAGCCGCTAGCTAGCGTGTTTATCACACTTACCACTGAAGTTTTATTATGTCACTTTGAGCGCCCAACGATTCGACTAATACAAGGTTTTGTTGCTGACTATCTAAATCGAATTGCAATCGAAAGCGGTTGTCGCCAATAGACCAACACGTGTCTTCACTTTCAACCATGTCGTGCGCTTGTGATTTCTTACACAAAAATGCTTCTGGCATAGCATGTTTGGTGTAATAAATATCACCTTTACTTACAAGCCAACGGTTGGGACTTGCAGAGGGGACTCGGCCCCAGTTGCGTTGAGTAAGCCAAACCCCATCGTGTTGCTGCAAACTTACAAGGTCGAGCGTGGGCGTAACGCCATACGCCTTAGAAGCATCTTCGTCAGATAACTTAAACGCAAGCATGTTATCAACGACAGGCATAGATTCGAGTGACGACGTATTCAGTTTAACCACTCGGGGAATGTTATCTGTAATCTCAGTGACATAGAGATGTTGGCTATCTTGAGCCCAAAAGGGATTCTCATATCGTGTTAATGAAGTTGTAAGAAACTTCACCAATGGTGGTGTTTTGTCTACCTTGCCGGAAATCGCCTTTTGTGAACCGTTTTGAGCTGAACCGTGAAAGATTCTCCCGTCACTAATGCCAACAAAATGACGTTCATCTGGTGAAAGAGCCAACGCGTTTATCGTGTATTTCGCATCTAACCTAGCAACGTCTACCGTCGCCCGTTCAGATGTCATTACTTGAAAGCGTTGTTCTCTGCCCTTTAGTGTGACAAAAAACACCCCCTGCGATTTAGAAAAATACTGAGGAAAGTCCTGCGCCCCTGCTCGCTTGAGCAACCGACCACTCTGAAGTAGTGGAGCGATATTCTTACTGCTGCTGTCTGTTACCAAAGCAGCAAGTGGCATTTCTTGCAGATCAAGGAAATTTCCATTGTGTTGCCGCATTACGTAACACCTAGCCCCACACGTAGCGAATACATCAAGGGTGTTTTCAGGTAGCGCCACGGCCTTTGTAAGGCTGTTCGATACTAGAGAAAAACGGGCATGATCGCCAAAAAAACTGGTCATGACAACGTATGCGTTTTCGTGCCAAACAAGTCGACTGGGCACAAACGGAAGTACGCTTTTTCCTGCAACATCCCCAGTTTCAAGATTAATAACGATGAGCGTCGCTTCTTTAGCCACCTCTTCACGCAACAGCGCGAGCCATTTGCCGTCTTCAGATAACGCGGCATTATAGTCACCGCGGCCAGACACATTTGGACTGGTAAGCTTTACCATTGTTTCTTGTTCAAAGTTATAAGCAAATATGCCATGGACTTTACTATCACTCAGTTTTTCAGCCAGTAGTAAGCCCGCGTCATTATGCAGCCAGCCAATAATAAATTTTCCATCAAACTCGCTTGATAGCAATGTTTCGACCTGCTCGACATCCCCATTATCAGAAAAAGAAGAAATGTGAAAACCATACCGACCATCGAGCAACCGCGTAAAAGCGAGTCTGCTTCCATCGGCAGACCAATGGCTGTCACTGTAATTAGCATTATCCCAGCTAAGCCTAGTAACACTGTTGTCATTGAAACGCTTAATATAAAGCTGCTGTGGGCTTGACTTAGTTTCTCGAAATAAGAATGCCAACTTATTCGTGGGTTGGTGAAAATCTGCATTAACTTCAGAGCCCGTTAAGGCTGTCATCTGAGTTACAGTGACCCCTGTTTGACTCGGGTTGGCATGCTTACTTCCGTTTTCGAGCAACGTTAATGCGGTAAAACCAACCGCAAATAAAACAAAAACGCCTATTGTCACTCGCTTCACATTGCTAGGCCGACTAGTTTTATCGCTATCTTTATCGTCTAGTATATCGCGTTCAGTGATTGTAACGGGTGACAACCACTTGTATCCCTGTCGAGGAATGGTTTTCAAATATCTTGGCGCGCGAGCATCATCCCCTAAGCAGTCTCTGAGCTTTTTAAGCGCTGCTCGTATCGACTCATCGGTAACCAGCCTTCTCATCCATACTTCACGTTCAATGGTGTCCCGCGACACGATAACTGTAGGGTGCTGTACAAAAAGCCACAGAAGCGAATAAAGCTGAGGCTCTAATTTAATGATCTGTGAACCCAGATAAAGCCGTTCACTTGCAGGACACAACGTAAAATCACCGAATTGGTATACGACACTATTTTTTGATTTTTTATACATAAATTAATAGGTTAGTGATGTGACTTTTTGTGAACACTACATTTGTTATACCCCATAACAAGAGATAACAAAAGTTTTCTACAACATCTCCGCTTACCCCTATTACCGTGAAAGTGCCTCTTGTTACCTGAATCTTTAAGGAGAAACTTTTGCAGCCAATTACCCCGGCAACCCACACACCATCAATACTGCTGTTACTCTTGATGATATTTACATCAGTGTCAGCAAATAGCGCCCAAGATTTAAGTAAGCTTGATAAAGACATTGCAAAAATTGCTGAGCGATATGACGTACCGTCCGTGGCGTATGCGCTTATTACGCCCAATACCGACACGCATATTAATACTATTGGTTTCGCGGATATTGAAAACCAACACCCTGCAACGCGCAGTACCAAATACCGGATTGCCTCAGTAAGTAAAATGATTGTGGGCATAGCGGTAATGCAGTTGGTTGAGTCACAGCAGGTCAGTTTGGACGACAAGGTCAATACGCTGCTGCCAGACTTAGCATTTGAAAATGCATGGCGCACCACTCATCCACTCAAGGTCAAACACTTACTCGAAAATACCACTGGCTGGGATGATATGTCTTTACGCGAGTACGCCTTTGACAATACGTTGAATGTTTCGCTGAAAGAGGCTTTAGCGGTAAACCCCAATAGTCGTAGTTCTCGGTGGCCGCCGGGTACGAGACATGCATACACTAACACCGCTGCAGCCGTGGCAGCGTTAATTGTTGAACGCATAACAGGTATGCCCTTTTCTTCCTATGCGAAGCAATACATTCTTTCTCCTATTGGCATTAAGAATACGAGTTTTGAAAACTATCCGAAAAACGTCGCATTAGGGTATGACAATCAACAGAACCCTCGCAGGTATAAGCCTGTGCTGATGTCGTACGCGGGAAACGTAACCATGAACATTGCAGATATGACTGAGCTGCTCAAAGCCATGGTTAAACGCGATAACAGGTTATTTAGTAACGAACTTTATGAACGAGTAGAGCATTCGTACACTACCAATTTGGGTTATTTTGAGTCTGGGTACGGTATTTTTAATCACGCTCGCTTTTATGATGGCTGGCTTTATCGCGGTCACGATGGCGCTTTTCGAGGATGGCGCTCTGAACTCGCTTATTTGCCTGCTCACCAATCAGGTTTTGTGGTGTTGCAAAACAGCGATAACGACGCGGCATTTAGACAAATTGTGAATGTGCTGCATAAGTACTTAGCAGATAAGCACTTAGTAACTACAGTCAAACCAAACGATTCGACGGTAGAAAGCCAAGGCGCTGTTTTACCTGATACGCTTGAGGGTTACTATCGTTATCATAACCCCCGAAATCAAGTTCGTTGGTTTCTTGAGAGGCTCATCTCCCCTTACCTACTGAGTATTACACCCACACACACCGTGTTTTCGAGCGCTGTATTCGCTGGCTGGAAGCGCGAATTACGCTATCGACAAGACGGGCGACTTATCAATAATAAGGGGCATGTGGTTGCGATATTTGCTCAAGACCCCGTGCTGGGTGATGTGCTTCATTATGGAGATCGGGTCTTTAAAAAAATATCAGCGTTTGATGCATGGTCTGATAAGTTTGTAGGCGCAATATGGCTTTTATTGGCGTTGCTACTCCTTCCATTTACTCTTATATGGCTAGTTCGTGCATACAAGGGGCGCTATACCTCCCCAGACCAAAGAAACCTGTATTTGAGCCTAGTGTGTTGTGTGCTAATAACATGGATCTTTATAGGATGCTTAACTGCTGGCTTACTCGCCCCAATCCCCCGTTTAGGCTCGGTAACCTTTGTTTCAGTTGGACTAATGATAAGCAGTATTTTGCTTGTACCCACCACCTTGTTCGCATTCTGGAAGCTGGTAACTCACTATGCACTGTTTAACCGTACAACAACACGATTTGTGAGTTCGGCATTTATTGTTGCAAATGCAATTGTTGTCATTTACCTGGGCTGGTTTGGCGTCCTTGGTTTGCGCACTTGGGCTTGATTAATGCACTCAACCAATGAACTTATATGCAGTGCACACGTAGCCAGTATATTAACTGTACTTTAAGAAGTTATTTTCTTTCTTACTAATCTAATGCGCTCATACTTTACGGGCGCTTTAGTATTACCTCGATTAGCAGCAGTTCACTAATCACACACAAAACAATGTTTGTCGCAGTCTGACAAAAAAGCCCGGAGACATTATGAAGATTTCGATGCGCATAAATGGTGATGAGCGCGAACTAGAAGTAGACGGTCAAACGCCGCTGCTTTGGGTATTGCGTGATGAACTTAACATGACAGGCACTAAATATGGGTGCGGTAAAGCACAATGTGGTGCGTGTACTGTGCACCTTAATGGAAATGCCGTTCGCTCTTGTGTTACTCCCATCAGTGCCGTTAACAATAGCACTGTCACTACTATTGAAGGAGTAGATAACAAGACAGCAGCTGCCGTAATGAAAGCGTGGGAATCTTTAGATGTACCGCAGTGCGGCTTTTGCCAGTCAGGCCAAGTAATGAGCGCAGTAGACTTGCTTACGAAAAAGCCCAACCCCACGGATGAAGATATTGACGCAGGCATGGTAAGCAACCTCTGCAGGTGCGCCACTTATGTGCGCATACGTCAAGCTATCAAAAATGCTGCTGCTGAATTGGAGGCATAACCATGCATGTGTCACAAGAAAAAGCAGTTTTTGATCGCCGCCAATTCTTAAAAGCAAGTGTCGGTGTTGCTACAGGCTTGATTGTTGGTTTGTATTTGCCTCTTCGAAACCGAGCAGTTGCAAGTCAAGAGACTCCTATACAGCCCAATGCCTATATTCATTTGAAGCCGGACAACACGATTACGGTTATAGTAAAACACATTGAAATAGGCCAAGGTGCGTTTACCGGCATGGCTACACTGGTTGCTGATGAAATGGATGCAGACTGGTCACAAATGAAAGCGGAACATGCACCTGCCAATTCTGAGCTATACAAAAATTTCGCATTCGGCATTCAAGGTGTAGGCGGCTCTACGGGACTTGCAAATAGCTACATGCAAATGCGCAAAGCGGGCGCCATGATGCGCGACAACCTGGTAAGAGCCGCAGCAAGTAAATGGAATGTTGGCCCAGGCAGTATCAAAGTAGATAGAGGCATGGTTTATCACAACGCCTCAGGCCAAAAAGCATCCTTTGGAGAGTTGGCAGAAGCGGCATCAAAAATTGAGCCCAACCAAAAACCAGCCCTAAAATCTCCCGATTCATTTATTTATATTGGGAAAACAGTGCCGAAAATTGATACGGCAGTTAAAACTAATGGCAACGCCAAGTTTACACAGGATATCTCGCTGCCTGACATGCGCTATGCGGCAATAGCACACCCTAGCCATTTTGGCGCAACGCTAAAACAGCTAGATGCTTCAAAAGCAAAACAAATTGCTGGTGTGCTGGGCGTCTACCCAATAAGTAGCGGCGTTGCGGTCGTCGCGACTTCAACGTATGCGGCAATGAGAGGTAGAGGTGCGCTTGATCTCACTTGGAATACGGATAAAGCGGAAAGGCGCTCTACTGAGGAAATAACGCAAGAATATGTGGACAAAACCAAAAGTACAGGAATAAAAGCTACAAGTCATGGTGACATAGGTTCAGCGCTTAGTAACGCACAAAGCACGTTTGAAGCTGTTTATACCTTTCCCTATCTTGCGCACACTCCTATGGAAACACTGGACGCGGTAGTCAGAGCCAATAAAGATGGAACCGTCGAGGTTTGGATGGGTAGTCAACTTCAAACTGTCGATCAAGGCACAGTAGCGTCGGTTTTTGGTGTTAAGCCAGAGCACGTATCAATAAAAACACAGTTAGGGGGCGGTACATTTGGTCGACGCGCTCAACCTACCAGTGGCTTTGCTAAAGAAGCTGCAGAAATTGCTAAAACGCAGCCCAAAGGTATTCCTGTCAAACTCATGTGGACACGCGAAAATGACGTACAAGGCGGTTGGTATAGACCGCTTACCGTGCATCGCGTGGTCACGGGAACCGACAACAAAGGAAATATTAGTGCGTGGCACCATGTTATTGCTACTCAGTCTATTGTGGCAGGCTCGCCATTTGAGCAAATGATACAAAACGGAATCGATCCAACATCAGTAGAAGGTGCGAGTGACTTCCCCTACGCCGTCGCAAACCGCGAAGTTTCGTTGCATACCATGAGCAATCCCGTGCCCGTATTGTGGTGGCGCTCAGTAGGTCACACACACACTGCGTATGTTGTAGAGACAGCCATTGATCACGCCTTATCAAGAGCTGAAATCGACCTTGTTGAGGGGCGTCGAGAGCTGCTAAAAGACTCACCTCGAGATTTAGGCGTACTAGATGCAGTCGTTGCACTTGCTGACAGTGCTGGTAAAACATCGGTTGGCCATGCTCGAGGTATAGCGGTACACAAGTCGTTTGGTACCTATGTCGCACAAATTGCTGAAGTGACAAAAAATAGTGAAGGCCTCCCCAAAGTAACGCGCGTATGGTGTGCGGTAGATTGCGGGCTGGCAGTTAATCCAGACATAGTGCGAGCACAAATGGAAGGCGGTATTGGATTTGGACTTGGCGCTATACTTGACGAAGAAATAACGCTTGGCAAAGGTGGCATAGTTGAACAAAGTAACTATGACTCCTATCACCCATTGCGAATGCCATCTATGCCAGAAGTCGAGGTGGTTATCGTTCCATCAGGGGAGTCTCCCACAGGCGTCGGAGAACCAGGCGTACCACCGATTGGTCCTGCTGTGGCCAACGCATGGCGTTCACTAACAGGTCAAATGATCACCAACCTCCCGATGAACAAAGCGATACGACGCGCACAGGAGGCATCATGAACCACATCAAAGTAACGCTTCTGTTCATCACAATTACGCTGCTAGGTGCGACATTGCTTGAGCGTGTTCACGCTCACAATCATAGTCAGGATGAGCGCGATTCGTTAAAAGCGCCCGAGGATTTTAAACATCTAACGTCAGAGGAAGCTTATTCCAAAGCGGTATTTGAGGAACTGGGGAAAGTCATTCAGCACCCAAGGTGCGTTAATTGTCATGTTGAAGATGTGCTATTGCAAGGTGATGAACAAAAGCCTCACATGCCGCCTGTCCAGCGTGGCGTTGCGGATATTGGTGTGCCCGGCATGATGTGCAGTACCTGTCATGGAGCTGAAAATGTGGATGTGAAAGAAGGGTGGTCAATGCCCGGTCACGCGCCGTGGAAAGCCGCCCCCATTAAGCAAAAATGGTTAGGCAAATCCTTGAGCGAGATTTGTGCGCAGTTGAAAGACTCTGATCGCAATGGTGGAAAATCGCTTGATGCCGTAGTTAAGCACATTGCCGAAGATGGCTTAGTAGGCTGGGGTTTTCATCCCGGCAAGGGCCGACAGAAAGCGCCTGGCACGCAGGAAGAAGCGGGAGCACTTGCAAAAGCTTGGGTAAAATCAGGGGCGCACTGCCCTTCTCAAAGTATGTAGTTTAACGATAAAACACGAAACTTAAGGTCAGCTTACTATGGACTAACCATTGTGAGCTGGCCTTATCATATCGATATGCGGAATATCATCCTCAAGATACATGTCAGACGTCGCCTCAAAACCAAAGCTTTCATAAAAACCTTTAAGGTATTCTTGCGCGCCAATTTCGATACTTTGACCTGGCCACAGATTCTCACAGTGTGAGATAGCACTTTGCATAAGCAGTTTACCAGCCCCTTCCCTCTAAATGATTGACACGTAGCCACGCGCCCAATGCTTACTGACGGGTAACTCAAGCTTAGCTGGTAAAAGTCGTGCACACGCCACTAACTCTGTGTCTTTAATGCCCATCAAGTGGTGAGTTTGGGGGTGACGGTCTTTTTCATCCAGCTCAGGATAAGGGCAAGTTTGTTCGACAACGAATACGTCTACGCGCAACTTCAGTAACTCAAATAACTGATTATTGCTCAGTTCGTCAAAGGTAAGCGCTTTCCACGTAACTGTGTTCTCTGTGCCTGTTGTCCCCGCAGCTGGTGTCTCCATAACCGCATGACCTCACTCGTATTTTTGTAATCTTCTATTCCTTGATGATGCCTTACTGACTTAAATATTCAAGACACATTTTCCATAAGTGAAAAGCAAATGCGCTTAGTATGCCTTTGCAAGGTAGCGCATCTGCTTTTTTAGTCAAAGCTCGCTAGTAAGCGCAATGAACTTATCAGCCAATTCATCGAGGGTTTCCCTGTAAAGTGGATCAGGCTTTACGACGTCTATTGGGCAAACCGCTACACAGGTTGGAGCATCATAATGCCCCACGCACTCGGTACAGCGAGCAGGGTCAATTTCAAACACTTTGTCCCCCATAATTATAGCTTGATTCGGACATTCCGGCTCGCACATATCACAATTTATGCAGGTAGCTAATATTTTAAGGGCCACGTGTTACCCCTTTGCATGAGGCTTGTCTTGTTTAAACGGATTGCGAGTATCAACGCCTTCGCTTAGGTTCCTCAACAATAATGCGTATGATAAGTCGATATCAGATGGTACGGGTATTCTAACCTGATGACCCGAGCCTTTGGCGTCATCAATAGCACGGCCATGTTTATCAAGCATGCTGTCGAGTACGAAATGCAAGTTACCTTGCGGTGTCATCAATTCAAGTGCGTGCCCCACACAGAACTTGTTTTTCACATCAATAATGGCAAAACCTGTGGTCTCGCATCGCGACACCACCTCGCCCACAAACTGCTGCTTGTCGCTTACCGAGTGGCCGTATTCATAGTTTTGGTACGCATGATGGGCATGGCGGCGAAGAAATCCTTCGGTGTATCCACGATGCGCGAGGGTTTCTAAACTGGCCATTAAGTTCATATCAAACGGTTTGCCCGCCACCGCATCATCAATGGCTTTGCGATACACCTGTGCCGTTCTGGCGCAGTAATAATGAGATTTAGTTCGACCTTCTATTTTTAAGCTGTGTACCCCCATTTGGGTAAGACGCTCAACATGCTGAACTGCGCGTAGGTCTTTTGAATTCATGATATAGGTGCCATGCTCATCTTCAAATGCAGGCATAAGTTCACCGGGCTTTTCTTTTTCTTCAAGCATAAACACGTTAGTACTTGGCTCACCGTCGCCAAGGGTAGGAATAACAGTGTTTGGATCTACTTGAGTTACACCTGCTTGAACAATATCTCCGGTTTCATTCTCCTGTGCACTTTTGACATCGTAAGACCAACGACACGCATTTGTGCAAGTGCCTTGATTGGGATCGCGTTTGTTCATGTAACCCGACAATAGACAGCGGCCAGAGTACGCCATACAAAGCGCGCCATGAACGAAGACTTCAAGCTCCATGTCAGGAACTTGTTCTCTAATTACCTCGATTTCTTCAAGGGAAAGTTCTCGGGACAAAATCACGCGTTCGATACCTTGGGTTTGCCAAAACTTTACCGTTGCATAGTTCACGGCATTGGCTTGAACGCTTAAGTGTATTGGCATTTCTGGATATGCTTCACGCACCAACATGATTAGCCCAGGATCAGACATAATTAGCGCATCTGGTTTCATCGCAACTACAGGGGCAATATCTTTAAGGTAGGTGTTAATTTTACTGTTATGAGGTGCAATGTTGCTGACAACATAGAATTTTTTGCCCATTGCGTGGGCTTCTTTTATACCTACCTCTAAGTTTTCTAAGCTGAATTCGTTGTTTCTTACACGTAACGAATAGCGAGGCTGGCCTGCATAAACAGCATCAGCGCCATAGGCGAATGCATAACGCATGTTACGTAAACTGCCCGCTGGGGCTAACAATTCAGGAGTTGCTACGGGTAAAAGTGAAGACGCACGTGAGGGTGAATCAATATTGGGTATTTGATTTGGCATAAATAAACCGCTACTAGACGCTTTAACTGAAAGCGGCGGATTCTATTTATGGTTCTCATAAGCAGCAAGCGTTAGATTGCAAGGCTTTGATAGAGATCAACAATGTTGTGAACTCGCTACGTTTTTGCGTTTAGGTAAGCGTTATCTGCTAGAGCACTTTTTACGTAATCAATAAAGATTTTGACTTTCTCTTGATTATGACGCCCTTCTAAACTCACGGCTTGAATGGGTAACACCGCGTCTTCGTAGGCCCCCAGCACGCTCACTAATTCTCCAGAGGCTAACTCCTGTGCAACTTGATATGCCATGCATCGAGTAATACCAAAACCTCGCTTTACGGCATTAATAGCACTTCTATTTTGATTGCATTGGTACCTCGGTTTGAGTTTTACCGCTATTGGCTTATCCTCAATGTGATAAGTCCATACGGCGGGCTCATTAAAACGCGTAGGGTAAACTATTTCATGTTGCTTTAAGTCCTCAGGTACATTTATTGCTGGATGCGACTCTAGGTAAGCAGGAGATGCACAGGTCACTCTTCCCACATAGCCCACCGTTGTAGCATAAAGCGAAGAGTCTTTCGGTTTCCCTATTCGAATTGCAACATCAATATTGTTTTCAATTAAATCAACAATGTGATCATACATATACCCGTTTATCGATATGTCAGGGTACTCCTGTAAAAAAGACGCGATAATAGGTGTTATGTAGCGTTCACCAAAGAGTATTGGCGCAGTAATGTTTAATTGCCCGCTTGGTTTAAAGTGAATACCCGTTATCTGCGCTTCTGCATGTTCTATGTCCGCCAATATCCGTTTTGCATCCACCAAGTACTGACTGCTTAGCTTCGGTAAGACGAATACGTCTTGTCGTTCTATGAAATAGCTTGGTATCCAGCGACTGCTCTAACCAGGAAACGGCCCGTGTTGCCGCAGGGGCTGATATAGAAAGCGCTTCAGCAGCAAGCACGAAGCTGTTTTGCGCTTCAACTACCACAAACACTTTCATCGCAAACAATTTATCCATGACGACCTTTATTAAATCAAACGCATTAGCAGATTTTTCGGAACATCCCGACTATTACAAAAAATGAAATTATCTTTTTCATAATTACACAATTATTTAATTAGAAACAACAAATATGATGAATACATGTTCAACAAGTAACTGATGAAAAGCACATCGTGCGATACAAGGAAAAACTTATGAGACCACCACTTCCCCCTTTTACCGATGCAACTGCCGCTGAAAAAGTTCGTTTGGCTGAGAACGCTTGGAATTCCAAAGACCCGGTGCAGGTAGCCAATGCCTATACATTTGACTGTCAATGGCGTAACAGAGCTGAGTTTATTTCGGGTAGAGCACAAATAGTGAGCTTTCTAACGCGCAAGTGGCAAAGAGAATTGGAATACAGGCTGGTAAAAGAAATTTGGGCTCACCAAAGCAACCGCATTGCGGTGCGGTTTGCCTATGAATACCGCGACGACTCAAACCAATGGTTCAGAGCCTACGGTAACGAGAACTGGCAATTTAATGCTGAAGGTTTAATGGAACGACGAATTGCCAGTATTAACGAACACCCTATCACGTTTGAAGATCGCCGTTTGACATGGGAAGGCACGAAAAGACCCGATGACTTTCCAAGCCTATCTGATCTTGCACTTTAATTTAATCGAAGAGGATAACATTATGCAAACTGACAACAACCAACACATTACCCTTTATCAACACCCGAAATCTGGACACTGTCATAAAGTGTCATTGTTCATGCATTTAATTGATGTTCCTTTTGAAGCCATCAATCCAGACCTAGGTGCTGCAGAACACAAAAGTGACGCGTTCCTTAACATGAATCCGTTTGGCCAAGTTCCTGTTATCATTGATGGCAATAATACGGTCTCAGATTCAAACGCCATACTTACCTATTTGGCTAATACCTATACACATGAACCATCACAGTGGTTAGGGAAAACGCCTAAAGAAATCGCAAATATTCAGCGCTGGTTTTCTATCTCTGCTTACGAATTGGCAAAAGGACCTGCAGCGGCACGATTAGAGTACGTGTTTGGCGCTAACATTGATGTAGATCGTGTTCTTAGTGCATCGGTGTCGTTGCTGACGACAATGGAACGCCATTTGTCGTTACAAAACGAAAAGTATTTGGTCTCTAATCGACTGACAGCGGCAGATATTGCTATGTACAGCTATATTGCACACGCTCCAGAGGGTGGTTTATCGCTAATCAACTATCCAAACATCAATGTATGGATCAGTAACATTCAATCGTTGGCAAATTTTGTCGCAATGCAAAGCTCACCTATCGCTGAGGCTAGGGCCTAAACTATGAAAACCCCTCACTTACCAAATGACGTTAATAGTGCTTTCCATCAGGGTGAAGTTCTTGCTCAAGACATGTCGACTAGTGACACCGTTGGTTTGTCTAAGATTATCGCAGAGCGAACAAAAGGATTCATAAGACCATTCATGCCCCAACAACACAGAGCATTTTTTGAGTCTGGCCCTTTGATGATGTTAGGTCTACTCGACCAGTCAGGACATCCTGTTGCCGTACCCGTTTGGGGAGATGAGGGGTATATTCGTTCACCATCGGACACTCGTCTTCAAATGTCTATCGCTAGCGTTGCCTTTGAATTAATAGATACGCAGCTCGGTCTTGATATCAACACAGGCAGCAAAATTGGCCTGCTTGGCTTAGAGCTTGCCACTAAAAGGCGCAATAGGCTGAACGGCGTAATAAACCACTTAAAAGACACGGATATGCATATTTCTGTTGAACAAAGTTTTGGTAACTGCCCGCAGTATATTCATACAAGAGAGTCTACCAAAGCCACTTCTTCAAATGTTGACACTAACGTTCAAGTGACTACAACCAAAGGCCTAAGTCAAAGGTTGCGTGATGTAGTAGAGAGTGCAGACACTTTCTTTATAGCCTCGCGGCACGCGCGCCTTGGTGAAAACGTAAATGAAGGCATTGACGTATCGCACCGCGGTGGAAAATCAGGCTTTGTTAGCGTAGATGATAATATGCTAACAATCCCAGATTTTAGCGGTAACAAATTCTTCAACACTATCGGTAATATACTTGTTGATGAGCGTGTTGGCCTGTGTTTTTTTGATAATGACACCGGAACACTTCACTTTTTACAGGGCCGCGCTGCAATCATTTGGGACAAACAACTCATGCCAGAATTTAAAGGGGCAGAAAGGTTTATTCAAATTGACATCACTCAATCGACAACCATAGAACATTGCTATCCCTTTCGGCATCAATTGATTCAACACTCGCCAGCGGTCGACAAAACCGGGGGTTGGAGGACAACATAGCGAGAGACATTGCTATCTCCATCTTCTACTGTTGATTGCAGGTGGCCGCCAACCGATTCAATCATTCGTTTGGATGGGGCATTGTGTGAATAGCAATGAATGTGGATTGCGTTGTTTGGCGGCTCACCGATCCCTTTTTCTCTAGCCAGCTCGCAGGTCCAAGCTAATAATAACTTACTTAGCTTTTTGCCCCGCGCGCTTGGTCTAATACCTAACCCAATATGCCCGCCGACATGCGCTATTTCTTTGTTTAGCCTATGCCGAAGGTTAGATACACCTAACAACGTATTGTCGCTCACTAACCAAAATGTTGAACTGTCGACGTAACCTTTCGGTATGTTTATGCCGTCTCTAAACTGTGTAAGACGCACTAAATAGTTAGCAAAATCATCCGCTTTTAAGTCAAGTACAAACGGATAACGCTCTTCCTCACCTAACTCAGAAATATACTGCCTAAAACTTGATTCGTAATACGCAGAAGGTGTAACTAAACGGTAAGTTACACCTTCTTTTTTTACTTCCCTTAAAATCTTGCTATCCGTGCGGGTCATGTACGAGTTACCACGTTAAATCGTCTGGTATTTCGTAATCGGCGTACCAATCTTCTTCGTCTTCATCCACACCGTCATTACCGCTTTTATCTAAATCTGCGCGATACACAATGGAAGATGCATCACGTTGCGAAATTTTGTCTGCTACTGGCGTTGGTACAAGTTCATAGGCATCATCCAACAATACAACGGTTAAGCGCCCTTTTGTCACTTGCTTGTGCATTTCTTCACTCACGTACATACGCTTCACGACATTGTCGTGAGTGAAGTTCAATACCGTATCGCCTTTTCGCTCTTGCTTATTCACCGAAATAAGTTGGCGCACTTGCGCGGCAATAGAGCGCTTTTCGCGTTCTTGCTGCTGAAGCTGATTAAGCTCTCTTGAGCGCGCCTTTTTCTCTTCGGCCGCTTGCTGCGCTGCAACAGTGGCTTCATCTAGCACAGGTTGCTTTTGTTTATTTTTTTGCTTTTGCTTTTTGCGTTTATCTGCACGCGCTTGTTTTGCTGTGGCTTTATCTGCTAGCCCAGCTTTTAATAATTGGTCCTGTAATGAGGCCATAATGCACTCTCTATTAATACTTTTTACGCTTTGTGGCATTGTACAACGTTTGCCTGATAGCAAAAAGCCCGAGAATACTCGGGCTTTACAATGCGAAATACTAAAGGCTATTTCTTTTTAGCTTTTGCCTTAGCCGCGGGTTTCTTGGCCGCTTGCTCTTGCCATTTACCATCGTCGTACCATGCAGACCAGCCTGTTGCCTTTCCACTTTCGTTTTCAGACATCACGTACTGCTGCTTGGTCTTTCTGCTGTACCGAACAATAGCAGGGTTTCCATCTGGGTCTTTCTGTGGCGCGTCCGCAAGATAGTAGAATTTAGGCGAAATTCTATCTCTAAAGCGCGCTAACTCTTCCACTTTAGGCGCGCGAGTTTCGCGCGATTTCGGAAAATTGTGCGCAGCCAAGAAAATACCCGATGCACCATCTCGCAACATAAAGTGCGCGTCAGACTTTTCGCACGGCAATTCTGGTAAATCTACCGGATCTTCTTTTGGTGGCGCAGCTTCGCCGTTGCGCAACAGCTTACGCGTGTTCTTACATTCTTCGTTAGTACATCCGAAATACTTTCCAAAGCGACCGTTTTTGAGCTCCATATCACTGCCGCATTTATCACATTCGATAATAGGGCCGTCGTACCCTTTTATCTTGAACGTACCGGTTTCAACCAAAGTACCGTCACAGGTTGGCGTGTTACCGCAAACATGAAGCTTGCGAGTCTCATCAACGAGATAGCTGTCCATGGCAGTGCCACATTTAGGGCAACGTTTCTTCGAGCGAAGCGCTTCTGTTTCAAGCTCCTCCTCGTCATCAACCTTCACGACTTCATCACCCGGCGTAAGGTTCATGGTATTAGTACAACGCTCTTTTGGCGGTAGGTTATACCCCGAACAACCAAGGAAAACCCCGGTTGATGCAGTACGAACGTTCATCTCACGTCCACACTTGTCGCATTCAATACCGGCTGGCACGGCTTGATTCAAACGCATACCGCCTTCTTCAGGGTCTTTCTCAGCATTTAACAACTTACCGTAAAAACCGCTGTAGAAATCGTTAAGTACATCTTTCCAGTCTTTATTGCCCTCGGCGATATCGTCGAGCTGTTGTTCCATGTTTGCCGTGAAGTCAAAGCTCATTAAATCATCAAAGTTTTCCATCAAACGATCGTTGACGATTTCACCCATTTTTTCAGCATAGAAGCGTTTGTTTTCAAGACGCACATAGCCGCGGTCTTGAATGGTGGAAATAATACTCGCATAGGTTGAAGGACGTCCGATACCACGCTTCTCAAGCTCTTTTACCAACGACGCTTCGTTAAAACGCGCTACTGGCTTAGTAAAGTGCTGTTTAGGATCAAGCGCGTTTAAGTTCAGCACATCGCCTTTCTGTACATCAGGCAACATTAATTCTTCGTCGCCTTTCTTACGCAATTGTGGTTGAACGCGAGTCCATCCATCAAACTTAAGAACACGCCCTTTTGCCGTTAGCTCGTAGTCGCCTGCCGCTACTTTAATTGTAGTGGCGTCGTATTTTGCAGCTGTCATTTGACACGCCACAAATTGACGCCAGATCAACTCATACAGACGTTGTGCATCGCGCTCCATATCGCCTAAACTCGCAGCACTGATACTAACATTTGACGGACGAATCGCTTCGTGCGCTTCCTGTGCACCCTCTTTGCTGCCATAGCGGATAGGTGAATCAGGTAAATACTTATTACCAAAGTTATCAGCAATATACGCTCTTGCACTATCTACGGCTTCTTGGCTCAAATTGGTTGAGTCCGTACGCATGTAGGTGATGTAACCCGCTTCGTAAAGTCGCTGCGCCATCATCATCGTTTTCTTTACGCCAAACCCTAAGCGCGTGCTGGCGGCCTGCTGAAGTGTAGAGGTAATAAACGGTGCTGAAGGGCGACTTTGCGTAGGCTTAGACTCGCGACTTTCGACGTTGTAATTCGCACCTTCTAAGTCAGCAAGCGCCTTATCAGTTTCGGCCTTATTTTTAGGCTTAAACGCGTTGCCTTGGTGCTTAGCCACTAGCATGCGAAGTGCAGCTTTTTGCTGGCTAGTTAAGTCTGCGTGAACATCCCAGAATTCTTCTGGTACAAATGCCTTAATTTCTCGCTCGCGCTCAACGACCAGGCGAACCGCTACCGACTGAACGCGGCCTGCTGACAAACCACGGGCGATCTTTTTCCACAACAGCGGTGAAACCATAAAGCCCACAACACGGTCTAGGAATCGGCGGGCTTGTTGTGCGTTAACGCGAGAAATGTTCAATTCGCCTGGGTCAGAAAACGCGTCTTGAATCGCATTTTTGGTGATCTCATTGAACACCACGCGCTGGTAGGTTTTATCCTTCTTGCCCAACAGTTCCTGCAAGTGCCATGCAATGGCCTCTCCCTCGCGGTCCAAATCGGTTGCGAGATAAATAGTGTCAGCGTCTTTTGCGAGCTTCTTGAGCTCATTCACCACTTTCTCTTTACCCTGCAGCACCTGATAGTGCGCTTTCCAGTCTTTTTCTGGATCCACACCCATTCGATCTACAAGCTTTAGATATTCGTGTCGACGAAGGTATTCGTTGCGCGCTTCCTCACTCAAAGTTTTGAGTTCTTTTGCTGGTTTTTTAGGCTCAACTTTGCCTAAAGCCTTCGTTGGAAGATCTCGCACATGGCCAACCGAACTTTTTACGATAAAATTTTTGCCAAGATATTTATTTATCGTTTTCGCTTTGGCTGGTGACTCGACTATGACCAGTGATTTTGCCATATAATTGAACTAAACCTATTGATTTTAAATGACTTATTACGTCAAATACTGAAAATTGGAGCAACCTTGCACTATATATAGGGTACTCGCTCTTTTTTAACATATATCTACAAAGTGAATGGAAAACAAGATCTTCTTCATACTTATTCTTTCTACTGCTTTAAACGCACACAAAAACAGTTCAAATTTTAACCACCTCGATTGGCATTGCCTTTAAAAGCCGTATAATGCCAGCCATTACAACGCTGAATGTGATGAGTTTGCGGTTAAATTTCACAGCAAATTTTATTACAGAAGCGCCTAAGCCCAACGGGTAAAAAAGTGCATCATTTGTGTCTCTATTGCCAATGCAGCATAGAAGTCAAATGTGAAAACACCAAGAATGAGGGAAAGTATGAAGCAGTTTGAAGTCAATTTTGATGGTCTTGTTGGTCCAACCCATAACTATGCTTAGGTTTATCATTCGGTAACGTTGCTTCTTTAAATAATGCAAATGCAGTTAGCAGCCCAAAGCAAGCTGCAAAACAAGGACTTGCAAAAGCGAAGGCATTGGCTGATATGGGGATGGTTCAAGGTGTACTTGCACCGCAAGAGCGTCCTGATATCGCTGCACTTCGAAGATTGGGTTTCACTGGCTCAGACGCTAGAGTGCTTGAAAGCGCTGCAAAGCAATCTCGCGAGATTTTCTTAGCATGTTGCTCTGCTAGTAGTATGTGGACTGCAAATGCTGCTACCGTGTCTCCTAGCGCCGATACTGCCGATGGACGGGTACACTTTACCCCTGCAAACTTGACAAACAAGTTTCACCGCTCACTTGAACCTCACGTAACGGGCAACATTTTGCGTGGCACCTTTGCAAATGAAAAACACTTCGCGCATCACCAACATTTGCCAGACAACGAACACTTCGGCGACGAAGGTGCTGCCAACCATACCCGTTTGTGCAGCAACTATGGCCAAGCTGGTGTTGAACTATTTGTATACGGCCGACACGCTTTTGACACAAGTAAGCCTGCACCTAAGAAATATCCTGCGCGCCAAACGCTTGAAGCATGTCAGGCAGTTGCTCGACTACATGGCCTTGATGATGACGGTGTGGTTTACATGCAGCAAAACCCAGACGTTATCGACCAAGGTGTATTCCACAACGACGTAATTGCCGTTGGCAACCAAAACGTGCTGTTCTTCCACGAGCAAGCTTTCTATCAGAAAGAGGCTAGGCTTGAAAGAGCTTCAAGCAAAATTCGGCGACCAGCCGCTACATTTCATTGAAGTGCCTACTGATGAAGTTTCTGTGCTAGACGCTGTTAAGACCTACTTGTTTAACACACAAATCATCACCTTACCTAGCGGCGACATGACAATTATTGCACCTACTGAGTGCGAAGAGAACGACGCTGTTAAACGTTACCTGGACAAGTTAGTAACGTTGGGCACGCCTATAACATCTGTAAACTATTTTGATGTTAAGCAGAGTATGCGAAACGGTGGTGGTCCAGCGTGCTTGCGTTTGCGCGTTGCGATGAACGATCAGGAACTTGCAGCGGTTAACCAAAATACCTTAATTAACGATACGCAATTCGCCCGATTAAATGCTTGGGTTGATAAGCACTACCGCGATCAATTAAGCGAAGATGACCTTCGTGACCCACAGCTACTTATCGAGTCACGCACTGCGCTTGATGAGCTAACGCAATTGTTAAAGCTTGGCTCTGTGTATCCGTTCCAGCAAGGATAAGATAGCTTAGCTTAGTCAAACAAAAAGCCTAAGCATATTGCTTAGCTTTTTTGATCTTACATTATGGTGTAACTTCCGTACATTGGTCAGTCACTCCAAATGGATTGGCTGGTGGTGATGCACCTTCGTTTGTGAGGTCTTCTGCCGAAGCACCCAAGGTGTACATCATACTTGCTTTGGCTTCACTACCAGTAGATTGACCGAATACAGTAATGGCGGCGTCATACCATACTGCATAACTTCTTGGATACCTATATTCCAACTCTGCATAACCGTTTTCATCCGTCACGGCTCCGTTTGCAAATGAAATTGTACCAACCAATCCAGGTGTTAACTGACCGTCTCCGTTGGTGTCTTCTGCTCTTGGAGATGTGTCTAAGATCCCATTGTCATTAACATCCTCAGTTTCACAATTCTGATTGGTAATTGGAACCCAGATTGAATCTTCATCATTAAACACCCAAAATCCAGTGCGATACTCACCACCGTTAACGTATTTCACAGGGTTAACTGAAGCCGTAAGGTTGACACCACTAACAGGTCGGCCAACGGAATCTGATACAAACACACCAAATCGCTTGATGTAAGATGTAGAGTTTGGTTCTTCTATTTCATTACCCGTACCTATAGAGATGTCAAATGCACGTGCTCCAACAGTTAACACAACATTGTCTTCAATGGTTGAGTCATCTGCGACAAACGCGGTTACTACGACGGCATCTTGAGATGATACAGACCCAGAAGTAAACACTGTCGTAGCAATTCCCTTACTATCAGTGGTTGCTTGTGAGGGAGATACAAAACCCGTCGATACATCTGAAACCGTAAAATTGACCACACTATTTTTGACAAGGTTACCGTCAATATCACGCACAACTGCACTTATTGTGCTTGTCTGTCCATCTGGACCGAGTAAATCAGGAGAGGCATCTACAATAACGGTATGCGGTGTTGTCGCTATAAACTCAATTTGCGTCAACGCAGAAACTAGGACATTACCACTTCCGTCAACTGCCGTAGCTGTTATAGATGAAATGCCAGCATTCGTAGAGCTGATTTCTATGCTTGCTTGACCATCTGCATCGGTAACAACAGTTGCGTTGCCCGCGATTTCTCCGCGCGATACGCTAAAGGTTATGCTCTCTCCGACGACTGGTGTGTTGTTTTGTCTCCACTGAGCGGTAATTGTCTGCGCTTGTCCCACGGGTACTTCTTCAGTAGGTAAATTTACAAAGTTAAATTCATCCTGTTGAACTTGAATAGTAAATGATGCAGATGCGTTTAGCGCGCTAGCAGTAATGGTATCTTGGCCAGATGTTGTCGCACTGTAGCGCACCGTAGCTTGACCATTGGCCCCTGTATTAACCGTTGTCGCACTCAATGTGCCGTTTGCGGCGCTTAGTACAACATTTTGATTTAAAATCGACGTGCCATCAGAGTCCTGCACTCGAATAGTGTAGTCTACACTATCGTTTAGAATAACTGACGAGGCACCGTTGATAGTCACCTCTGTGCCTGTAATCGTAATATCTACTGTTTGCGACAGCGAACCTGTTGAAGCTGTGATAGTCACCGTACGGTTAGACGCGTCATTTTGCGACGTTAAAATAGCTCGAGCTGTACCGTCGGCTTCAGTTTGTGGCTGTGTTAGCTGCAGTTCAACACCCGAGCCTGTTTGAGCAGAAAAACTAACGTCTACGCCTTCCATTAGCACGCTTTGATCGTTTTTCACCAATGCAATAAGCTCAACATCATCACTTCCGCTTGACGCCAGCTGAATGCTATTGGCGAAAAGCTCTAAAGACGCAGGCTCTTCACTTACGGCTGTTCTGCCTGCAGAGCTAAACGTCGTTGAGGCAGTCTCACCCGTCGCTGTAGTAACGGTTACTTGACCGTCGCCTGAAGACTCCCCAACAGTCATTCCAATGCTTGCTACCCCTTCGTCATTAGTTAATGCCGTCGCGGTATCATTGGTAAAAGACGCCAAATCGTCATTGCTTAATGAAAATGTTAGCAGTAAATCGGCCTGTGGCTCACCTAATGCGTTGGTCACTGTGGCAAGCGCCACCAAACCGTTATCAGTCGATAGCGCGTTATCTTCTTCACCCGCTGCATTTTGCAGCGTTAACGCAACAGTTAGTTCGGTTGGAACGGCTGTCACGGCAGTAGCAGAAAATGTCGTGCTTCCGGTTTCACCTGTGCTTAACGTCGCTGTAATTTCTCCATCACCAGACGCTGTACTGGCGTTTAAACCAAGACGCGCAACACCATTAGCGTCGGTTCGAGCCGTGCCCGTGTCATTAGCAAATTCAGCGAGTGCGGCATTGCTAAGCGAAAACGTAAGCAATGTGTCAGCATGCGGATTACCGTCTTGATCTGTCACCGTTGCAACAACTGTGAGGCTGTTGTCTTCTGATAAGTTGTTATCACTGGCGCCCGATGCATTTTCTAGAGAAAGAGAAATGGTATACGTCGGGTTGGTCGTCCCGTCATCTCCATCATTACCATTATCGGTGTCTACACGAGAGACTGAAGAACCGCCCCCACCACATGCTGTTAGCATAAATATTGCGCTAATTACGCTTAGCGTCTTCGCGAATGTCGACATAATTCGTTCCTGAACCTCTTTTATTGACAATTGCGTCGTTTTTTATGTTTAAAAATCAACTGAATCTGGCACACTACGTGAGATTAAAAAATATAAAAAATGTACAGGAAACATTAATGTCTTCATCTGCACACAAATACAGTTTAACCGCTCGCATCTTTATCGGCATGGCTGCCGGTATCTTTATCGGTGTCCTACTCCAACTACTGTTTGATGATAGCGGAGATTTCGCTTTTTCGATATTCGGTTTCGAGTTCTCAACGTATAACATTCTTGTTGAAGGTATATTTTCTACCTTAGGACAAATATTTATCGCCAGTTTAAAAATGCTGGTAGTACCGCTAGTTTTTGTCTCACTGATATGTGGAACCAGCACTTTATCCGACCCCAGTAAATTAGGTCGCCTGGGCGCAAAATCTGTTGGTTTATATATTGTCACGACAGCCATTGCTATATCACTGGCTATGAGTATGGCTTTATTCGTATCGCCCGGAGAAGGCGCAAACCTTACTACCGAAGTATCGTATCAAGCAAAAGAAGCCCCTAGCCTGGCTGACGTTATTGTAAATATGTTCCCTAGCAACCCCATTAATTCAATGGCACAGGGCAACATGCTTCAAATTATTGTATTTGCTGTACTTTTTGGTATCGCAATGGCAATGACAGGTGACGCAGGTAAACGCCTTACTGCAATATTTGAAGACATTAACACTGTGATTATGCGATTAGTTACCATCATCATGAATTTAGCGCCTTATGGTGTGTTCGTGTTGATGGCGAAACTTTTTGCAACCGTGGGTGGCGACACCATATTCAAGTTAGCCAAATACTTCTTCTTGGTATTTGCGGTTCTGATCATTCACGGTTTAGTAACCTACTCTATTTTGCTAAAACTACTTTCGGGTCTAAGCCCCATAATGTTGTTTAAGAAAATGCGCGACGCGGCGTTGTTTGCCTTTAGCACATCAAGCAGCAGTGCAACCTTGCCAGTCACCATGGAAACAGCAAAGAATAAACTTGGCGTGGGTAATTCTGTTTCTTCATTTACTCTGCCGCTAGGCGCCACAATAAATATGGACGGCACAGCCATCATGCAGGGTGTAGCTACTGTATTCATTGCGCAGGTTTACGCTGTAGATCTGACAATGGGCGATTATATGATGGTAGTGCTTACCGCAACCCTTGCGTCTATTGGTACAGCGGGCGTACCTGGTGTCGGCCTCATTATGCTGGCAATGGTACTGCAACAAGTTAACCTGCCAGTAGAAGGCATTGCACTTATTATCGGTGTCGATAGATTACTTGATATGACACGTACTGCGGTAAACATTACTGGCGACTGTATGGTGTCATGTGTAGTAGCTAAAAGCGAAGGCGAATTAGATGAGTCGGTATTTAACGACCCTAAAGCAGGCCAGAAAGAAGAAGATGTAGACTTTAAGCACTTTGAACAAAACAGTTAGAGGTCGCACCAACTGAGTTAACCGCATTTCAATAACAAAAAAGGCAGCCTAGGCTGCCTTTTTTAGATGATATTAACGCACTAATGCAACGCCGAGGATGGATTGACTTTAGCCGCTTTTATCGCTGGATAAACTGTTGCAACAACGCTTAACACCAATGCCACAAACGCGGTAACTGCAACGTCTTGCCAGTAGAGAAGCGAAGGCAAAAAATCGATAAAGTATATATCGCCAGATAACAGTTCAATGCCAAGCGCACTTTCTACGAATTTTACAATACCAGACAAATTTGGTGCTACGAGCAGCGCTGCAAGTACACCAAAGAAAACACCCACTGCACCGTTAATCACACCCTGAAAAATAAACGTACTTCGAATCAGTGCATCGGATGCCCCCATCGTTTTAAGAATAGCGATAGCTGACTGCTTTTCTCTCACAGACATGACAAGCGACGAAACAATATTAAAACATGCCACTGCGATGACCAATATAAGGGCGATATACACCACAACTTTGACTAACTGAATATCGTTGTATAAGTGTCCTTGAGTACGAGTCCAATCTGACATGTACACAGCTTGTGGAAAGGTATAGCCAATGTCGCGTATTTTTTGATGCGCGATAAAAGGGTCGTGAAAAACGAATCTGATGCCCTGTGCTTCACCTAAAATACCCGCAGCACGTGTTGCGGCTTCTAGGTGCATGAGCCCGATTTGATTGTCTAGTTCACCGCCAATTGACAATACACCTGTCACAATTAACCTAACTGTTTTCGGTGCTTCAAACGTTAAATCGCTTGTTGCTTGAGGGATCAACGCCTGAACGGTATCTCCTATGCTTAAACCCAACGTGTCAGCAATTCCCTGACCTATTAATAGCCCACTTGGTTCATTGGCAAATGCTCGCCAATGCTCATCGGTCACTTGATTTTTATACGCTTTGTTTTCTTTCGTGATAGGCACATAGGTCACGCTGATGGCTTTAAGCTCACCTTTATACTGCAGCATGCCAGTAAGTGTTGTGTAAGGCGTTACCTTGGCAATTTGTGGGTCTTGTTCAAAGCGATAGAGCTGGGCCTCTAGATTGTCTATGCCTCGTTTATCAATGCTAAACATTTCACCGTGAGGAACAACACTTAAAATACGTTGAGTTAATTCCTTTTCGAAGCCGTTCATAACACTTAAGAGCACAATTAACACAAAGCACCCTAATGCAATGCCTACAGTTGAAGACATAGAAATAAAGGAAATAAAACGCTGCTGCGCCCGTGTTTTTCGAAACCGATTGGCCAACTCCAATGCCAACATTACGCGCGCTCCTTGGCGTTGTCTGTATCAATCAACTCACCATCTTTAATGCGCAAAACGCGGTCCATTCTTTGTGCCAGCGCAATATCGTGAGTAACGACGACAAATGCGGTTTGCTTCTTTTCACTTAAAGATTTAAGTAATTGATATATCTGCTCATAGGTTGAGTCATCGAGATTACCCGTTGGCTCATCAGCTAACACGACAGTAGGCTCTGTTACTAAAGCTCGAGCAATAGCTACGCGCTGTCGCTCGCCGCCTGACATTGCAGAAGGAAGATGTTCTTTTCTGTGAGACAATCCTACCTCATCGAGCAACAGGGCTGCTTTTTCGTTTGCTTCTTTGGTGCTAAGCCCTCGTATTCGAAGTGGCATGGCTACGTTTTCTTGTGCACTGAATTCACCAAGAAGATGGTGAAACTGATAGATGAAACCCATTTCATCATTACGGAGTTTAGCCAGAGCATTTGAATTTAAGGCATTTAGCGCCTTTCCGTTAAATTCAACGACACCACTTGTGGGCGAGTCTAGACCCCCAAGAATATGCAGAAGTGTACTTTTTCCCGAACCAGAACTGCCTAAAATGGCTACATGCTCACCAGCTTGTATCGATAGCGAAACGTCATTAAGCACGGGCGTATCGGCATCACCCTCATTATAAGTTTTACTGATATTGCGGCAAACTAGCACATCCTGCATACGACATTTCTTCTCGTTCATCAAAAACTAAATGGTATCGTTAAACCCTTACAACACCAATGGAAAAATAGTATCGCAGCGTGCTTTTTATTGTAACTGAGTAATTAAGAAGCAACGGCTATGGCGTAGTGACCGACTGAAGCTATGTCTGATCGTTGCACTTGGATGTGCATAAGAAAAACACACAAGCAATAGACTAAAAAGAACAAGTCGTTCAAATTGAATATCAGGAAGTAATAGAAATGCTTTAAGAAAATAATTTGCCATTTACCTTTGTTCTAATAGAGGACCAGCAACAAAGATAAATGGCGGAGCGGACGGGATTCGAACCCGCGACCCCCGGCGTGACAGGCCGGTATTCTAACCAACTGAACTACCGCTCCGCATAATGGGATGTGCGCTTGTTTCGATAAATGGCGGAGCGGACGGGACTCGAACCCGCGACCCCCGGCGTGACAGGCCGGTATTCTAACCAACTGAACTACCGCTCCACATAATCGAGAATGCGCTGTATAACTAAATGGCGGAGCGGACGGGACTCGAACCCGCGACCCCCGGCGTGACAGGCCGGTATTCTAACCAACTGAACTACCGCTCCGAAGACCTTTTAGTTATACCATTGAAAGAGTGGCGGAGCGGACGGGACTCGAACCCGCGACCCCCGGCGTGACAGGCCGGTATTCTAACCAACTGAACTACCGCTCCACATCTTCAATGTTATCAGTCATTTGACTTGGCTGTTGTTGCCCTGTCCCCTGACTGCGGCGCAGATAATACGTATTCCCCCATGTGGAGTCAACGCTTTTTATTAATAAAATTGTCATCTGCGGTTTGTTTGCCTGTAATTTAGACATTGTGACGAAATATAATTCAAAGTGAATAAATAAACAGCGCAATAAAAGGGGCTTGTGTCGAAAACACGCTTTTATTTATTGCCCCCTTCTTTGGGTTTCTTTTTAAATATCGAAAACAGCTTTTTAACCCCTTTGGGTTCGTTTTCAATAGTAAGCGATGCATCCGATGTTCCACCCTCGGTCTTATTTGCTTCAGCTGGCTTTTTGGCTGCACCTTTTTTACGTTTCATAATAATAACAATCGCAACGACCACGCCAATGACAACAATGGTTCCATTCACCGCAATCAATAAAATAGTCAAAGTAGCACTGTCTATTTCATCATTCTCCTCTTGCATAGCCATATCATCTGCCATCATAGGTGGCTTGTTGTCTATCATCGGCTCGCTGCCATCTACAATCGGGTCTTTACCGTCAATCAACGGGTCTTCAACCTCTGGCTCAACAGGGCCTTCCGCTAAAAACGTGTATTCGGGTACATCTAAAATAAAATCACGACCGTCAACCGTAGTCCCATACGCGGTTAGTTTTACTCTGAAGATCCCTTCTTCATATGCCACAATCAGGTGCTCTCTCGCCTCATTGCCGCCTTCTGTCAAAGAGAAGTTCTGCATATCAGTGTTGGGAAACCTGACTTTTCCATCAATAAGCAGCGATGCAATATCAACAAGCTCTCTATCAACATCGATAATTATCTTATGGTACCCCTCACCGCCACCATCAAGTTGGACGTCAATCATCACCGGGTTTTTATACAAGATGATATTGGCGCCCTGTTGTTCTCTGGTATACATAGGGGTTTTTACTTTGAAAATAGGCTTCCACTCCCCTGCTGCCACTTTCAAATTGAATTGACCAGTGAAGACGCCATCGCCAGGCCGCTCATCCATTCCCCTGCCATTGTCTTGGAATGTGGCAATGTTTTGATCGTCCGCACCAAAGTTATCGTAGTTCGGGTTATTGGTGCTGATAAACTCAATATCTAAATCAACCACATCCCTAAACTGCTTATTTTCAATAAGTTTACCGTCGTTAGTTAGGTATGCTGTCGACTTTAAAATCTCCCCTGCAAACAGAATGCTAGGTAAAGGGTCGGCATGAAGCTGGACATCGGAAAGCACCATAACCCTACTGCCTTTCAGCACTTGGCCTACGGCTTGCCAAGGGCCTGGAACAGGGTTCTTAATTTTGATCATGTCGTATGTATCAGAGTCATACCATTCGACACGCTCTTCATCTACCCGCCCCTGAAACAATTTTGACCCATCGGGGCGCACTAGCACCACAGGCGCAGAGCCGTATTCACGGAAAAACACCATGGTGATTTCTTCAACGTTGTAATCAACACGAAAACGGTTTCGAAGTAGTTCGATAGAATTAGTGTAATCATCGCCCAGATTGCTTAGTGGAGACGGCGCCTCCCCCGCTGGCACGGTGTTGGGTTCTTCTGGCACTGACGACGCTTGTTGTGCGTTGTCAGACATGGAGGTATTGTTAATAGCCCCCTCTAGCTGCTGTCTTGCCGCATCTTGCTGTGCAGCTTGCGATTGTGCGGCAACGTGAGAATGCATAAAAGTTATTAGAAGAAGTAAACTATAAAACCACACTCTCACGCTACGTTGCTCCTGCAATCACTGGTTAGCTTTTA
The DNA here is from genome assembly GCF_036870955.2 of Alteromonas gracilis. Lineage (GTDB taxonomy): Bacteria > Pseudomonadota > Gammaproteobacteria > Enterobacterales > Alteromonadaceae > Alteromonas > Alteromonas gracilis_A. The sequence goes on along the minus strand of NZ_CP145482.2, from coordinate 1,861,723 downwards.
AGACGTTTAATTTGGTGTCACTGGTGCTTTGCTACGCCTCATCTACCTGAGGACGCCATAAGCACTTCCCACCTGCGTTTTGCACGATATCTAAACGTGCTTCATGCTGTGTTAATTCATCGGCGCTAGCTTTAATAACCTTTAATTTATTTGCTTTTCGTTCGATTCGGCGGATAGCGGTTGAATCGGTATCGCTACCTCCAGATGAGGCTAATTTAAGCTTAGTTTGCCCCCCTGTCATTAACAGGTATACGTCGGCGAGGATCTCGGCATCAAGCAATGCGCCGTGTAGTGTACGGTGGCTATTATCAATACCGTAACGCTTACATAATGCATCTAGGTTATTCTTTTGCCCAGGATGCATTTGTCTTGCAAGTACAAGCGTGTCTAATACATCACAAATATCATTGGTGACTACGCCTTTTGTTTTTGGCTCCATATTGAATTCATGATCCATAAATCCAACATCGAATGGTGCGTTATGTATAACCAGCTGTGCGCCTTTGATAAAACTGACAAACTCTTGGGCTACTTGAGAAAATGTGGGTTTATCAGCAAGAAACTCATTTGTAATCCCGTGAACATCTATTGCTTCTTGCTCAATATGGCGGCCGGGATTAATGTAGACGTGAAAGTGGTTACCCGTGAGGCGACGGTTTACAAGTTCAACGCAGCCAATCTCGATAACTCGGTGGCCTTCTTTGGGTTCAATACCTGTGGTTTCAGTATCTAGAACAATTTGGCGCATGTAACCTCTACTATTATTACGCTTTTGTTTTTTGTTAGTATATCAACCCCTTTGCCAGACGCTAAGGGAAAAGATCAGATAAATCAAAATACGTTCGTTTACGCAAACCGCAATTTCGCGTGCGACAGTTACAAGGAACCTCATGGCTCAAAAAACCTTACACATATATACCGACGGCTCATGCTTAGGCAACCCTGGCCCCGGTGGATATGGTGCCGTACTTATTTATAAACAACATCGCAAAGAGCTTAGTGATGGTTTTGCCCATACCACCAATAATCGCATGGAATTGCTTGCCCCTATTGAAGCGCTAAACAGCTTAACCGAGCCCTGTATTGTAGAAATGACCACCGACAGCCAGTACGTAAAGAATGGCATTAATCAGTGGATCCATAATTGGCGTAAAAACGGTTGGCGTACATCTGATAAAAAGCCAGTTAAAAATGCTGATTTATGGAAACGGCTTGATGAGGCTGTACAAAAGCACACGGTTAATTGGCATTGGGTAAAAGGCCACTCTGGACACCCAGAAAACGAACGCTGCGATGAATTGGCACGAAGCGCAGCAGAAGCCAAGCCCACTCAAGTTGACCAAGGCTTCGCATAGCGTTTACGTTACCACGACACCACAATTTTTCCTTGCGTACTATTATCTTCTAACCGAACGTGAGGCTTGTCGATGTCGCTAATGTGATAATGGGTATCTATATTGACCTTAAGCTCACCTATGGCAAAAGCCTCAAGACAAACACCAGAAAAATCCTCAATAAGACGAGCTTTGTATTCATCACTTCGATTGCGCAGCGTAGTGCCTATGATAGACGCTCGCTTTCCTAGTAATAAAGCCATATCCAAGTTATCGGCATAGCGCCCTGCAAGCATAGCCAAATACACTATAACGCCATCTTGCTTGAGTACTTTCAGGTTGCGATTTAAGTAGTCTCCCCCCACCATATCAAGCACCATATCCACCCCTTCGGGCCATACGGTTTTTAATACGTCATCAAAAGCATGCGTTGTGTAATTAATTAACTGTTCAGCACCGTTTTCACTGCATTTTGCGAGCTTTTCTTCACTTGAAGCGGTCACTGCGCAGTGTACTCCCCAGTATTGACATAGCTGTGTTGCCGCCAGCCCAATGCCACTTGCTCCACCATGAATGAGCGCTCTCTGAGCAGGTTTGATATGCGCAATTGTGCGAAGGCATTGAAAAGCAGTCAGAAAAACTTCAGCGAGCCCCGCTGCTTCGTGAAAAGGTAACCCTTTTGGTATATGCATCAAATGCGCTGGATTAACCACAACTTCTGTTGCGTAACCGCCACCTAAGCAACAAGACCAAACACCGTATCACCTACGTTAAACTTACTGACGTTATCGCCTACTTCAGCAATGGTGCCCGCCACCTCAAGCCCAAGAATATTGCTTTCCCCAGGCGGAGGTGGATAGTGCCCTTGGCGCTGAAGCGTGTCGGCTCTGTTAATACCAAATGCATACACTTTCACTTTAACTTTATCTATAGGCGTTAGTAAATCGTCGCAGGTTTTTACCGTAAGTGCATGAGGTGCACATCCCTTGTCATAATCGACATACTGCATAAACGTCTCCGTCAATAAGCGCTCGTAATCAGCACAACGCTTGATAGTGGCTATAATTATTCAGTTACTTACGCCTTCAATCCACAATCGTTCAATTTTTCTCGGCGTTACTTACAAAGAAATTTTGACTAGAGCGTGTTGACCTTTGCGGTACGTTTCATTAAACGATTTAAGTCTTTTTGGATTTGCGTATAATCGCGCCTTCGTTTAGCGCTACTATTACACACGAGATTTTCCATGTCAGCACACGTCATTTTGCAACCTTCTAGAGATAAGTCACTTCGCCGCAAGCACCCTTGGGTATTTGAAAGTGCCGTTGCTGAAGTAAAAGGTCGGGCGCGCATGGGCGATACCGTTGATGTATTTGATGCTGAGGGCGACTGGCTGGGACGTGGCGCATTTTCACCAGAATCAAAAATCCGTGTTCGTATGTGGACATTTAAGAAGGACGAAAGCATAGATAATGGATTTTTCCTACGACGCTTAGAGACGGCTTTGCAATTGCGCAAGCGCCTCTTCGACTCAGAGAAAACAAATGCCTTTCGTTGGATTGCGTCAGAAAGTGACGGACTACCCGGTGTTACCATCGACGTCTATGACAACGTCGCTGTCGTACAATTACTAAGCGCTGGTGCTGACAAACACCGAAGCAAAATAGTGTGGGCGATTACCAAGTTAATGCCTGACGTACACGTGTATGAGCGCAGCGACGTTGATGTACGTAAAAAGGAAGGCCTTGAGCCAGTGACTGGCGTACTTCACGGCGAACCGCCTATGCAGGTAACCGTTCGAGAGAACGGTATTAACATTGTCGTTGATATTGAAAACGGTCACAAAACAGGTTTTTATCTTGACCAGCGCGACAGCCGTGCCGCTGCCGCTCACTATGCGAAAGACGCTGACGTATTAAACTGCTTTAGCTATACCGGTACGTTCTCTTGCTATGCACTCGCTGGCGGCGCAAAGTCGGTAACCAATGTAGATGTATCTCAGCCTGCTCTTGATTTAGCAAAACACCACGTTGCCATTAATGGTTTTGAGGAAGACAAAGCCCAATACATCAACCAAGATGTATTTAAAGCCTTACGTGAATACCATCAAAAGAACACCCAATTTGATATGGTGATATTAGATCCGCCTAAATTTGTTGATAGCAAAGCATCGTTAAACCGCGCCGCGCGAGGTTACAAAGATATCAATATGTATGGCATCCACGCCGTGAAGTCAGGCGGCTTGTTGCTCACATTTAGCTGCTCAGGCTTAATGCCAGCCGATTTATTCCAAAAAGTGGTCGCCGATGCAGCGCTTGATGCTGGCCGTACAATTAAAATTATTGCTCGGTTAAATCAGGCCTCTGACCACCCTATCATCGGCAGTTATCCTGAGGGGTATTACTTAAAAGGGTTGGTGTGTGAAGTCACTGACGACTGAATGAAAAAAACGCAGACGGCGCTTATCTAGCGCCGTCAAATGACTTACAACATTTAAGCTTGATTATGAATTGCTTATTTACGCTGTGAGAAGAAGTGAACCTCTCTCCCTTCATTGATTTGCTTAACGTCAGCGCAGTATTCAGACACTGGGCGAATTAAGAGCCGGGGAATACCAATTGGCTCATCGGTCTCGAGACAATATCCATAGCTTCCATCCGCAATCCTCCTCAACGACTTATCAATTTTCACCAATAACTTTCGCTCTCTATCTAGAATGCGAAGAGACAACCTTGATTCCTCTTCGTACTGTGCCCTATCAACCTCATCATTAATCTCTGGCGGTTGGCCAAGAGAGGCTTTCATTTCTTCGATATGAGACATCGTACTGTCCTTGAGCGTTTCGAGCATATCCTTGAAAAATGCTAATTGCCCCTCGTCCATATAACTGTCTTCAGACGCTTCAAGTATCGATTCTTTGGTGTAATTTTGGCTCATAATCAATTCCATAAACACTTATGCTCACTATAAATGTTATATTATAACATTCATGTCAACACCAAATATGAATATGGATGTCGAAGAGAAACAAAAAATGCACTGTTAAGCTGTGGCTGATAACTTTGACTCTGCTCCTTTTGCCCATGCCAGCTCGTGAAAGTAGAAGGCAACAGTATTGATTGCTGGCTCAATAAGCGCTACCGCACCACCTACCACAAGACTCCCGGTAAGTAGGTAAGCGACACTAAATGCAACGGTAAAGTGCATAATGGCAAACGTTACTGTCTTTTTCATAGTCTAATCCTCGTAAACAATGCTCGGTTGCTAATCGCAATTGCACCAGACGTGTAAGTCGTTAATGAGAATTATTATTAATAATGAGAGAAGAGTAAAATAGATTAGCTCGAACACCTTGTTCGAGTTTTTTGATTAGTGGCAAGACGAATACGTCGATTCGCCTCACCCTTTAGAGCGCTGCTCTTTTTCTTACTGGCGTTATGGCCCTTATTCAGCCCATTACCGTTCTCTGGACCAATAAACGGAGTTATTTCATTTGAGATATTTCAACACCGATTATGCAGCTAGATTCAGACTCTGGCTCACAACGTACAACCGTTGCAAGTGCGGCCAAAGAAGGTATTTGAGAACTCGAAGACTCAATAGCAACGCTTACCTGTGTACCCACTTCGATAGACGGTTCATCTACCTCTAATGACATACCTGTTGCGCTGATATCTTTACACATTGCCTGCATGGTGCGGCTCGACTCATCGTCAGTAATCTGCAACTGACACGGCGAATTTACCATCATCCTGAAAAAATTTCGCTTATCGTCGTATCCCAACATGTCTACTTCTCCCGTAAATTAGCGTAACGCTTACGACTACATTTGTTGTTATAGGGCGCTGATGATCAGTTGTCAATCAGACTGTTTAATTATTATTCAAATATTCATCACTGCGAGAACGTTATCAAAACGTCGCTCGCCATTTCAATTTTCAACTATAGTCTTTAAATGAAACCCTGTCACTTTGTAAAGCTAATGTTGCCCCACCTCATGCGCCACACCTACTTTGGTGCAATTTAGCGCAGCACACAACACGGCTCACCCACTAAAAATCATCTAAATGAAGCGTAATACGTTTTGCCGATATTGGGTAAGCAGTACCAAGTTGTTGTGCAAACAGCGATACTCTTAACTCTTCAATCATCCAGCGCACATCATTTAGCGCATCGGGTACTTTGCCTTTCGGATATTTAGCACAGGTCTTCTCCCACTCTTTCAACGATTTCTCCACCGTTGCCTGATGCATTCGGTCCTTATTTGGATCAATAGGCAGCTTCTCTAAACGGCGTGCAAGCCCCTTTATGTAACGATTCCAATCATCAAGCCTAGCTTCACCGATATCCGACACAAAACCTGGGAATACCAACGATGCGAGGTGCGCTTTACAGTCACCCAATGCATTGATCATGGTTAGTGGCACGTTGCCTTTCATTTGTTTTTGGCATTGATGCGCAAGCGTGAGTCCTTGCTCAACGCGCTTCGCTATTTCTAGCACCCTATCGTTGATTTCAGCGCGAGCAATATCCAAACAAGCCTCAAAATCGTGCTTGCTTCTAATGTCGGTATTATTGGCTTTACAGAAGTCGCTAACAATGGCATCGATGCCTGCAAAAATACAATCATCAATAAGCGCTTTTACTTGGCCAAATGGGTTGAAGTACAACCCAAGCTTGGCTTTATTAGGCAGCTTATTCTGCAAGTAGTTAAGTGGCGATGGCATTGCATTTTTTATAAGCACATTAACCCCTTGCTTATGCAGGGTTTGGGCTTTCTCGGCTTCGTCAATTAGCGCAATATCAACACTATCACCCTTTTGCACTAGTGCAGGAAACGCTTGTACTTCAAACCCACCTACTTTTTGAACAAATGTGTCAGGTAAACTCTCGAAATCCCACTGAGAAATATTGCTGCGTTCAAGCTCTGGCGTAGCGGCCTTTTCAAAGGTTTGTTTCACTTGGCCTGCACATTGCTGTTTAAGTGCATGTAAATCATCACCTTTGGCAATGTCATCACCGTTGTCGTTTACTACCGCAAAGTGCATTTTTAAGTGCTTGTCTAACTGTTCAAAGTTCCAATCTTCGGCTTCAATAACAACGCCCGTCATTTTGCGCAGTTTATCGCTCACCGCGTCGACAATAGCCACAGGACGGTTGTTTTTATCCACTTCACTGATATCGGCAAGACACGCTTGTGCAAAGTTTGGCGCTGGTACAAAGTTGCGACGCAAGCGTTTAGGTAGCGTCTTAATCATACCTACAATCAAATCTTGTCGTAGGCCGGGCACAAGCCAATCGAAACCAACATCATCCACCTGATTAAGTACAGGCAGAGGAATAACCACGGTCACACCATCATCTTCAGCATTTGGCTCGAAATTGTATCTCAGAGGGAGTGTAATATTTCCCTGTCGCCATGCATCTGGGAAGGCATTCGCCACAGATTGACCCGGCTGCTGCCGATATACGTCCTCCTCTGTAAAGAGCAGTGCATCGTTGCTGCCATTATGCCTAAACCACTTTTTAAATGCGGCATCGTTGTTTGCCTCAACGGGAATTCGTTTCGCATAGAAGCTGATCAGCTCCTCATCATCCACAATGAGATCTCTACGACGTGTTTTTTGTTCAAACTCGTCAGCCTGTGCAAGTAACGCTTGGTTTTCTTGTAAAAAGTCGTAGTTGAGCTTGGTATTACCTTCTACTAGCGCTTCTCGAATAAACAGCTCATGACACATAGGCGGGTCTATCAAGCTGTACACCTTGGCGCGCTTCATCACGATAGGCAAACCAAACAGCGTGACTTTTTCAAACGCGATTACCGCACCGCGTTTCTTAGACCAGTGGGGCTCTGAATAACTGCGTTGCACCACATGCTCTGCTAAAGGCTCAACCCAGTTCGGGTCAATCTTTGCCACCATGCGGGCAAAGAGCTTGGATGTTTCAACCAATTCAGCAGCCATGACCCATTTGGGTTGCGACTTCGCCAACCCAGAACCTGGGAAGATCATAAAACGCGTATTGCGTGATCCTAAATATTCGCGATCTTTGTCCTTAAAGCCCATATGAGACAATAGACCACTTGCAATAGCTTGATGGATAGCCTGATAGTCGGCCTCTTGCTTGGTGGTACCAAAGCCCAATTCCGCAATGGACTTTTTAAGCTGACTAACAATGTCTTGCCATTCGCGCATTCGCAAGTAATTGATAAATTGTTGCTTACACCATTTTCTTAGCTGGTTTTGACTCAGCGCGTTTTGCTGTGTTCTAAACACCACCCATAAATTGTAAAGGCTGATAAAATCAGAATCTTTATCGTGGTATTCACTGTGTTTCTCGTCAGCTTGCTGACGCTTTTCTTGAGGACGCTCGCGTGGGTCTTGAATGGATAACCCTGCTGCAATAATCATTACCTCGCTAAGCGCATTCGTGCGCTGCGCCTCAATCACCATGCGAGCATAGCGCGGATCAATGGGTAGTCTGGCAACTTGTCGTCCTAACTGGGTTAGCTGCATCTTCCCTTTGCGCTTAACAATGGCCTGAATTTCTTCTAACAATCTAAAACCATCATTGATATTACGGTTATCCGGTGGCTGTACAAACGGAAATGCGGCAATATCACCAAGACCTAACGCCAGCATCTGCAAAATAACAGACGCCAAGTTAGTACGAAGAATCTCTGGATCTGTAAACTCAGGACGCCCTAAGTAATCGTCTTCACTGTACAATCGAATACATATACCGTCAGAAACACGCCCACATCGCCCTGCTCGCTGATTAGCAGAGGCTTGTGAAATCGGCTCGATAGGTAGACGCTGAACTTTACTGCGTGCGCTATATCGAGATATACGAGCAAATCCAGGGTCGATAACATATTTAATGCCAGGCACGGTTAACGACGTTTCAGCCACGTTGGTCGCAAGTACAATTCGCCTGCCGCTGTGCGACTGAAATATACGGTTTTGCTCTGCCGCCGAGAGTCTTGCATAGAGCGGCACTATTTCAGTATTGCGATAATGCTGCTTGCTAAGCGCATCCTGCGTGTCGCGTATTTCGCGCTCGCCACTTAAAAACACCAAAATATCGCCTGGCGCTTCGCGCATAAGCTCATCAACTGCGTGAACAATGGCTTCGCTTTGGTCGAAGTCGTTATCGTTATCCTCGGGCGCGTGATAGCGAATTTCAACGGGATAGGTTCTGCCGCTTACCTCGATAATGGGTGCATCGTTAAAGTGCTTAGAAAAACGCTCTGGGTCTATCGTTGCTGAGGTAATGATAAGCTTGAGATCTGGTCGCTTATCTAACAGTTGGCGCAAATAACCTAGCAAGAAATCAATGTTCAGACTGCGTTCGTGGGCTTCATCAATGATAATGGTGTCGTATTGATTTAAGAACCTGTCTTGCTGCATCTCGGCCAGCAGCATACCGTCAGTCATCAGTTTGACGTAACTTCGTTCACTAACCTGATCGCTAAAGCGAATTTTGAAGCCCACCTTTTCACCTAAGGGGGTGTTGAGTTCTTCGGCTATGCGCGTTGCCACACTTCGCGCAGCAAGACGGCGGGGCTGTGTATGAGCAATCATACCGTCCACACCACGTCCAAGCTCTAAGCAAATTTTAGGCAACTGTGTGGTCTTACCCGAGCCCGTTTCCCCCGCCACAATTACAACTTGATGGTTGGCGATTGCCGCTTTAATGTCTTCTTTTTTGTCGCTTACCAAGCAGCGGTGGATATTCTACGTCTGGCAGATTGTCTTTGCGCCACGCGCGTTTTGCAATTGATGCTTCAATATCTTGCGCTAGCTTTTTAAACTGAGCGCTAACGTTATCTTTTGCGCTTTGTACACCTTCTTTCGTATCGCTGCCATTTGCATTTTGGCTCTTGATTTCGCCCTTTATTTCACCCTTTTTTTCGTTCTTTTTTTCTGATGCGGCAGAACGGCCGTCGGCTTTGCTGTTAAGTTTTTGAGAGAGCTGGGTAATTCGGCGCTTCAATCGAAACTTATCTACGCTTAAGCATTCATCAAGTTTTGTATAAAGGGGTTTAATGGCAATGGGTGAAGACAAAATTGCATCCTAAAGAATAGTTCAAAACATCTAGGCCTGTCGCGATAACATGCGCCCGAAAACACGGCGAATCCCCTTAAGCGGATAACCATATTTAGCGCGTTATCTCATTAGCGATTTTTCAATGCGAATAGTTTGGCCATAACAGCAATAGGCGGTGATCCTAGAAGATACCGCCGAAAAAAGCCAGCATAAGGCAGCCCCGATTAGCACTGGCAAGTGGCTTGCAGCTAGCTAATACGGTTTATTAAGGGCTTTGGGTTAACTCGTCGTCTTGCGCTTCTTTGAAGCGCGGAAATCCGAACCAAATCGCCGCAACACCAAAGACGAAAATTAACATGGGATACCAGCAATAAGGCGTAATGGCTAAAGGTGAGATACCTACCACAGCCGCGGCACTGAGCAGCTGTGCACCGTATGGCACTAAACCTTGAAAGCTACACGAAAAGATATCTAACAAAGACGCAGTACGACGAGGGTCAACACCATATTTTTCGTTTAAGTCTTTTGCGATAGGGCCTGCTGTGACAATGGCGATAGTATTGTTGGCCGTTGTAATGTCTAAGAAACTCACCAAACCTGCAATGCTAAATTCGGCCCCTTTTTTCGTGGTTACTTTTCGCGTTAAACGTTCAATTAACCACGTAATGCCGCCGTTCGCATGCATTAGGGCAACAATACCGCCTATGGTAATGGCTATCATTGCAAGGTCCTGCATCCACCCCATGCCTTTTTGAATACTTTGCATCATCGACAATAGTGTAAAGCTTTCTTGCAATAGCCCCACAACACAGGCACTGGCTATGCCAACCGCAAGTACACTTATGACATTAAAGCCCGTTAACGCAAAAGCGATAATGCAAAGGTAAGGTACAATACGCCAAAAATCATAATCACCGCTTTCTACAATGCCAGAGGTATCCACGTCTACCAGCAGTAGCAATATCATGGTGACAAAACACGCGGGCAACGCCACCATTAGGTTGGCGCGGAACTTATCTTTAAGCTGCACGCCTTGTGTGCGTGTGGCCGCAATCGTGGTGTCTGAGACAAATGACAAGTTATCTCCAAACATTGCGCCACCAACCACAATCCCCAGCGCCATTTCAACCGAGTAAACCAAGGCTGCTGGCAAGCCCTGCACCAATGGGAGAGAGTGCCGTGATAGTACCCATCGACGTGCCCATGGCAAACGAAATGAAACAACAAATTAGAAACAAGCCAGGTAAAATAAGAGCCGATGGCACAAACTGCAAAGCCATGTTCACCGTCGCGTCGCGCGCCCCGATATCAATAGTAACGGCGTAAAACGCACCTACGAGTAAAAAAATCAACACCAGCAGGATAATATTTTTATCTCCGCCCCCTTTACAAAAGGTCTGTACCTTTTGAGAAAAGCTCACCTTTTCGCCTTTGGGGTTCAAACATAAGCCATAGCCCGCGCTAATAAAGAACGCTACAAGAATAGGCATTGCCGTGATGTCATTGGTCGTAATGCCTGTTACAACAACAAGGACAACAAACAACAAAATGGGAGTAAGGCCCAAAGGGTTTGGCGCTATGGTTTGATTTTGGTGCACAAATAACTCTCTGATTTAAAATGGCATCGGTTTCGGTCATGCGACAAGGTGTTGAAGCAATGGCGAAATAAAGCTGAAAAGGATAAAAGTTTTTTGGCGTATTGCAAAGGGAATTAGCGTTAAATGCCCCTAAGCTCACTCGGCGTTTTCCCTGTCAGTCGCTTTACCACCCGACGAAAGTTAGGTAAGTCAGAGATGTGCATTGCTTTGGCGGCTTTTTCATTGCTGAGTTTGGCAAGTGACAACAATACGATGGCTTGATGATATTGCACCTCTTCGTGCAGTGCGCGGTAGCTTGCTCCATATTCTTTGAGCTTACGCTTAAATGTCGCCACGCTCATATTACATCGCTGAGCGATGATAGACAGTGCGGCATTTTGACAATGATACAATTGATGGCGCACGATGTCGGGTAACAGCATTGCTGACGCTGTCACTAGCATATCGTCTTTATGTGTGAAGGATCCCGCTTCGGAAGTCACCTAGCTCAAACGATGAAAAATTTGTGTCTACGCTAACGCTGTTTAGCGGCGCTTGAAATGCACTATGTAGCCCTAAATGGGTTTCAAAATCAGCAATATGTCTAGGCCGCACTACCCTGAACGTATAGCGCAAAGGCACACGTTTACCTGTAATGTGTTTTAGCAGCGCCACCAGCGCGCATAGCCCTATCTCAAGAATAAATTGCGCTAGTTTTGAACTATCTACATTAACTTCGGCGATAAATATGCATTTATTGCTGACGTTAAACTCACGAAAAAACACAAGTGGAAAAACGCGCCACTTTGTTTCGTTTCCGTAAAACAAGAAACGAAAGATAGAGACTAAACACTGAGAGGCATCAGGCTGAGTTTGTGACCAAAGTGGATAGCCTACCCCCTTTTGTATCAGTGAATGCGCCAGAGCACTGCCGATAAGAAAACTAATGTCATGCCCTTTCGTTTGACTGCGAATGTTTTCAAGAAAAGCGAGGTATTGGCCTACACTTATTTGCATATCTGGTACGATAGCATCATCGAAAATGCCTGTACCTCTCAGTATCTTGTGCTTATTCGCGCCTCTAGGCGTCGCGACTTCCAAACCCGCGCGCACCAAATCATAAGACAAAATCACTTTGTCAGTGCACAACGCAACACATTCTTGACTCAATGTATCGCTTTTGTTGTCAAACAATAACTCAGGCGCTGATATTGATGAAACGTCGTGACGCTTCACATCTAAGCCGTAATGTGGGCCTTGATCTTGGCTATCTGAGGCTTTGCCTAGCTCTTGAGTGAGTATCATATTACGCCACATGCTGTGGATGCTGTGGGTGCTGTTCGACGCGAATTAATAACTCACGCAAGACGGTAGGTAAATTATCACCAGGCTCAATAACCGATAAGCTACTTCTCGCGGTTGTGTATATGGCTTCTGAATGTGTTCGGTTTCTAAATGCCATATACTCAATGCTTAGTTTCAATTCATCAATAATGGCTTGGGCTTTGGGTAAAGTGACTTCTGGCAATAAAATAGCGAAGCGGTCTCCCGCATATCGGCACACGAGATCTTGTTCTCGTAAGTTCATCACGATAAGTTGCGCCACCTCATGTAAGTAACGGTCTCCTTCTCGTTGACCATAGCGCAAGTTAAACGCTGAAAAACCGTTGATATCAATAATGGCAACAACACTGGTTAACCCCTTTTGCTGCAATTTATGAATTTGATTTTTCCAATACTCGGCGCGATACAGCTGAGTGATAGCGTCGATGTCTTGATGATCACGACAGTCCCACTCACGCCTGCGAAGTTGAAGATTTAATGCGCGTTGTTCTAAGTGCCATTGGTACAAAGCCCCTGTCATTATCAACATGCCAAGTGCCGCAGGATATGACTCAATCATACTTATCCAATGGGCGTGGTCAGGGTAGGTAAGAAACTCGTCCAAGAAGTCGAGGGAAACCGAAAAGAGAAAGCAGCCTAACCCCACCATTAATGAGCTTGTGACCTTACCCGGAGGACGACTTGCCAGCGCGGCTAACATCCATGCGAGCGTTAGCAATACAATACTGCCCTCACCCACGACATCTAAGCCTGATATGACACCAAATGGCTTAGCATTGCCAAAAGACAAAGCCAATAACGCCGCCACATTTACCACACCTAACGTAAACACTAGCCACAACTTGTGGCGTTTAAACTGTGTGGAATTGGTTAATGTAAACATGAGTAATTCTCGTTAGTTTTGCGCTGTTGCCTCAGTAAACATCTTGAGTATCAGGGCGCACTTTATTGCAGGTCTGGGCCGGAGTCTTGCCTAAAAGCGTTGTTATTGTCGAGGGTCAGTTTGGCTCACTGATATGACAACTTCATTGCAACAGATTACCAAAACAACGAGATACACCAATATTGTTATTTAAATTCAACATGTTATTTAAGGGGTCAATTTAGCTCACGCTCTTTTAAAAAGTCCAAATAACGCTTAACCCACTCATTTACATCAATAAATTGTCATAGAACTGTCATTCACGCTTCCTAGGGTAAATGCGCACTTAACCAACACACATTTCACTTGGGACAATAATGAAAACGAGAACTGCTTATTCATCACTTGCTTTGGCCTGCATTACTGCACTCGGCCTTGGTGTTGCTACTCCCTCTTACGCTAGCGACGGTATCGTCATCGGCACGGTAAAAGATGCCGCTAAAGCGCGTAGTTATCACGGCGCGAAAATTAAAATACGAGAACTAGGGTTAACAACAGAAGCCAACCGCGACGGAAGCTTTCGCTTTGCCTCTATTCCACCAGGGACCTACACCCTTGAAATATCGTACTTAGGCGAAGACACCGTTGTTCAATCTGTTATTGTTGAGGATAGTGGCATTGCCCGCGCTGCGGTGGTTCTTGGCAGTGGCGATACTATCGATGAAATATTGGTACGAGGTCAGCGTAGTGGGCAAGCCAGCGCAATTAACCAGCAACGCGTATCAGACCGAATTTCCTCTATTGTTTCTGCCGACGCCATTGGTCAATTTCCAGATCAGAATGCGGCAGAGTCTTTACAGCGCCTTCCCGGTTTGTCCATTGAGCGTGACCAAGGTGAAGGCCGTTTTGTTGGTATTCGCGGTATCGATCCAAATTTGAACAATGTCACCATAAACGGTTTAAACATTCCTTCGCCTGAGTCTGGCGTACGCTCTGTTGCACTTGATGTCATCCCTTCAGAGCTAATACAAACTCTTGAGGTTTCAAAGTCTGTTACACCAGATATGGACGGTGATGCCATTGGTGGTTCGGTAGCGGTTAAAAGTGTCAGTGCGTTTGATAAGCCACGTGATACCGCAAGCGTAACCGTGCAAGCCAGTCAGAATGACTTGCGCGACCAAACCAGCCCCAAGGTTTCAGGTACTTTTACCAAAAAGCTAACGCCTGAATGGGGTGTGGCAGCGGCTATTTCTTACTTTGATAGAGATTTTGGTTCAGACAATGTAGAAAGTAACGGCGATGATGAGCTAGAGCAGCGTCACTACACCATAACCCGTGAGCGCCTAGGCAGCGCGGTTAACATCGATTACCGCCCTGATTTTAATAACCAGTATTTTCTTCGAACTCTCTACAGCGAGTTCTCTGATGATGAATACCGCCAGGCAAATATTTTCACCTTTGACGGCGAAGACTCTGAAATTGAAAGAGAGAGTAAAGACCGCTATGAAAGCCAGAGTATCTTTACTCTAGCGCTTGGTGGCGAGCACCAGCTTAAAACGTGGCAGCTAGACTGGCAGCTAGGATACGCCAAGTCAGATGAAGATGAGCCTAACGCGCTTTACTATCTGTTCAAAACAGACAACGCCAGCATCGAAAGCGACTTAAATACTCGACGCCCTATCGTTGTGCAAAATGCGCAGGCGCAGGATCTCTCAACCTACGAGGTTGATGAAATCAGCTTTGAAGACAATTACACCAAAGATACAGAATCTAGCGTAAAAATTGATGTAGCGCGCCCAATGAATATTGGGGGTTACGTTGGTGAATTTAAGATGGGTACCAAGTACCGCAGTCGAGAAAAAGACAGAGATAGCCGCATAACGATTTTTGATGGTGATTTTGATGACGTTTCCGTTTCACAATTTGGCGCCGCTACGCCCGACTATTCACTGGATAATTTTGGCCCAGGTTTACATCGCTCAGCAATGCGCAGCTTTTTCAATGACAATCGTCAGGGCCTTGAGATTGACACTCTGAACTCTGAAGTTGAGTCTCGTGGAGCAACCTATATCAATGAAGAAGATATTTTTGCTGCATACGCAATGGGCAGTATTGATATCGACAAACTTAGAGTTGTGGCTAGGTATACGTTATGAGCGCACTGACTTTTCAACTTCAGGCATGCGTGTAGAGCTTGTCGAAAACGAACAGACCGACGTAGAAGAAGTCATTAACACACCATGGCAAGCAGAGCGTGATTATGATCATTGGCTGCCAAGTATAAACGCAAGATACCTCTTCTCAGAAAAGCTTCAAGTACGTGCAGCCTACACACAAACTATTTCTCGCCCTAGGTTTGAAGATGTGGCTGCATTTCAAATCATCGAAAGCACCACAGAAGACGATGACGGTGTTTTTGTTACTGAACGCGAGGCAGAAGTCGGTAACCCAGAATTAACACCGTATGAAGCACAGAACCTTGATGTTTCTCTTGAGTACTACCCCGGCGATATAGGCGTTATCTCAGCGGGACTATTTTACAAGAAAATCGACAATTTTGTGGTTTATGCAGACGTAGCTGGTACGGCCGAATGGGAAGGTTTTGAAGAAGTCATTCAGCCAATTAACGGCGATTCTGCAGACCTTACTGGTGTTGAACTTTCATGGGTAAAAGCGTTTAACAATGGCTTCATTGTGGCTGCAAATGCCACCTTCACCGACTCAGATGCAACGACATTTTTGGACGGTGAGAAATTTGAAACCAGCCTTCCCAATCAATCTGATCGCATTGGTAACCTTACTGTAGGTTATGAAGCCAATGATTTTAGTGTACGTCTAGCAACCACCTATAAAAGCGACAATTTTGAAGAAATAGATGGCGATATGCTGCGATTTGAAGACGACCATATGCAAATTGATTTTATGGCGCGTTATTACATTAACAGTAGCATGCAAGTGTATTTTAACGGCGTGAACCTCGGTGATGAGCCATTTTACAACTATTTCGATACCCGCAATAGAAATGCCCAGTACGAATCGTATGGACGTACATTCGAACTAGGCTTTACCTGGCAGATGAACTAACAGGCGTATCTACCGCTGTAAATTTAGGGCCCTGATCTACGCACATTAGCCGTAGGCAGGGCCACATTGAGAGTAATTCATGCACACTTTAACATTCTTGCGAAATGCGAGAACGCTTATTGGAGATTCGAGCTCCACCCTAGCGTTAACAAGCATACTTGCGCTTTATTTATTGATTAGTGGTATAGCGCAAGCTCACGCTGTGACAACAAAGACAGACGAAGCGCTTACACATAATTACTATGAGAAGACAAAAATAGAAAACCTAACCGTTCCAGACAATGCCATCTCATTTCTTACTTTAGGCGACTGGGGGCGCAACGGGCACTTTTATCAACGCCCCGTCGCTAAATGGTTAGATATCGCCAGCTATCAATTAGATGCTGAATTTATAGCCACCACAGGCGACAACTTCTATGACAATGGCGTTGCATCTATTGATGATCCATATTGGATTTCATCTTATGAGTCTGTTTACCATCATCCCCACCTTTTCATAGATTGGCACCCCGTTTTAGGTAATCACGACTATCGAGGAAACTGGCAGGCTCAAATTGATTACAGCGAGAAAAGTAGACGCTGGCAAATGCCCAGCCAATACTACAGTAAAGTAATAACACTGCATGACAATGCTACCGCGCTTGTTGTATTTGCAGATACATCGCCGTTAAACCCAGAATATGCTGATTCACAAAAATATGAAATCGCCTACAAGCAAGACCGTGAAGCACAATTGTCTTGGTTACGTGACGAACTCTCACAGTCTGAACATACTTGGAAGATTGTTATTGGTCACCACCCGCTTTATTCCAGTGGTAAACGCTATGGTAAAACAGATGCCATTCGAAGCGTACTTAACCCTCTTCTGCATAAATACGACGTTGATGTGTACATCGCTGGACATGAACACGACTTGCAACTTAATCAGATACAAGGCGACAAACTGCTTCACGTTGTTTCAGGCGGAGGCTCTGAAGTGAGACCGATAAAACAATACCCTTTCACACGATTTGCCAAATCAACGGGAGGCTTTGTAGCAGTTAGTCTAAACAAAAACACTCTTACCTTGAATTTTATAGATCACAATGGCGAGGTCATTTTCTCGCACTCCCGACAAAAAACATTCCCTAATCAAAACAATAAGGAGCAAAGCCAATAATGTTCCATCATTCACACATCCGCCTTTTTATTATTGCCTTGGCGGCTACGTTGATTTTATCGATGACAGCGCCTGCGACTCGTGCTTCGGACGCCACTAACACTAAAGTCGCTACAAGAAACACTGCGCTTGGTGTAAACACACTGCCACTAAAAGAACTGCCTGATGGATTCACTCATACACTGCACTTTACCGACGGCAACGGCATGTTGCATACCGTGACAATGACACTTAATACACCAGATGGCATCGTGCTTAAGAACACTCAAGGTCGCGGCGCGTTGATTAAAGGGTCATATTCCCTTGCAACACCGTCTATACGCCATTTAGAAAGTGATGTGATACTCGATGTTCCACTTTTTGACAAGGATACTCAAAAACTGGTGGTAAAACGTTTTTCAGCTTCTTCGTTGTTAACGTTACCTGACAGCGAGATAGCGGTTCGCGTCAAAGGGTCTGAAACACTATGTGCTGGTGTGATAGACGGCGATTTTCAATTAATCAACATAGATGCCACGGGCATGCTAAACCAGTACAGCGTAATGCAGAATTCGCTTGTAAGTAGAAGACAATTTGCCTTTGGTGCAGGAGCCAAAAGCTGCGCAATATCATCGCAAAACCGTCTTATTTATGTGGCTGATGAGTACGCGGGCATCTGGCAAATAGACGCTGACAGTGAAAGTGAAGTCTCTCGTGAACTCATCTATCACAATGCGAATATCGCCGTAGAAGGAATAAGTGTTGTAACTACCGCCCCTCTTGCGTCTTATGAAGGCAAAGCAACGTCCAGCGAACTGCTTGCATGGGTAAGCCCAGATACAAATACCCTGTGGCTGAAAGCGCATTGCAGTGAAAAAGCGTGGGCGTTACTGCTTGAAAACACCTTACGGCAAAGCCAAATAGCGCCTGAAACCGTCATCCTTTCGTTGCGTCAAGACGCAGAAAACCTTTTAGTTCAAGTTGATGACGATAACTCCAACTCTGTATATAGCACCACGCTTCCTGTGCGCGCATTGCCACTTAAGTGCGACAGCACAAAAGGGAGACTCGACAATAAGGATATTGTCAGCGTAACTGCAATAGCAGAAACCCAACCTGTTGAGCACTATGGTGATGCGGCGGATGACCCTGCCATATGGGTCAATGACTTAGCACCCTCAGATAGCATTGTCATAGGGACAGACAAAAAAGGGGCACTCAATAGTTATCGCTTAGACGGAAATTTGTTACAGACCCTGCCTCAAGGCAGAGTTAACAACGTTGACGTGGGCTACAACGTTAATGTAATTCCCGTCGCCGACACAAGGTTTGATGGGCAGACAATTGACATTGCGGTGGCATCAAATAGAACGCACAACAGTTTATCGATCACACATATTGATAAGACGGGAACGCTTACGTACTTAGGTGATATAGCCACGTCGCTAAATGACGTATATGGCATGTGTTTGTTTGTGGAAGGTGGCCGCGCACAAGTCATTGTAAATGACACAAGCGGCCACTTTGAGCGATACGCTGTTGCGATCGCATCAGACGGCGCAGTATCTGGCAGCTTACTACAGCAATTTTCATTACCTTCGCAACCTGAAGGATGCGTAGTAGATACGTCGTTACACATTGCGTATTTAGGAGAAGAGGCGGCGGGCATTTGGCAGCTTCCTATCAGCGATAACAACAGTTTACCGATTTTTAGCACACCAATACAAAGCCCAGTAGAGGCCGATATAGAAGGCCTGGCATTATTTGACGTGGATGAAAAGCGTTATGTTATTGCTTCGAGTCAAGGGAACAATACCTATGCGATTTATCAAACAATAGCTGCGTCAGGCCGTGAGCGACCAATTACCCTTACGTACGTAGGCTCAATCGACATTGCACAAAACGACATCGCTATGATTGATGGGGTGTCAGAAACCGATGGGCTTGACGCGACTAACGCAAATTTAGGAGGCGTTTTCAAAGAAGGGTTATGGGTAGTACAAGACGGTAGGAATGTATTGCCAACTGAACGTCAAAACTTCAAGCTCGTGTCAGGGTCACACCTTGCTGATGCCATAAGAACATTGACCAAGCAAACCAGCAAACATTAATGAACATTGGCGCTAAAGACGGGCCCTAGTCCATAAAAAAGAGGAGCATCTACTCCTCTTTTTTAGTTCTAGCGCTTGTCCAATATGTTTTAAATACACTTAGCCAGCGCGCTGGTAACCATCATTAAGCTGAACATCGATAGCTCGCAAGACCTGCGTTCGGTTAATACACCCCAGTAAAACACCGTCGTCATCTACCACAGGGTATACGCGAGGTTTGTCTTTCAAGAGTAACTGTGCAAGCTCAATCACCGACATGTATGGTTTGATGGTTATCACCTAAGCGTTTTCATTATTTCACCCACGCGACAAATTTGCTCGCGATAATAGCTAGATGCAATCATCTGAGCGATACAGTCTTGCTCAGATAAAAAGCCCACTACTCTTCCTTTGATATCAAGCACAGGTCCACCGCTTTGGCCGCTAGATAGCAGAGCTTCAACGGCCTGCGCAACGGGCATATCAACATTGAGCTTAACCGGATGGGTATTCATATAATCACTGACTTGCAACGATTCCATTTTCTTTTCTCCAGCCGTGGCGCTCAATATGACCGATACTGCTACTGTTTGGGCGTTACGGCACTTCAATTATAGTAAAAACATGTGAAAGCATTTCCCCCACACGTAAAGACTAGACCTTGAAACCATCGCAAGCCAATTTTTTGACATTAAAGTTTTAGCGCATTGGTTCATTTATGTTCACACATAGCAATCTTCACCAAAACTGCGCTAAACAAGGAGACTCACGCCTACCTAGTCGCGATAAATAGCCACCGTCACCTTTCCGTCAGTTGAGACACTCGCCCTATACATTCCCTTAGAGTTAAAAGGCATAGCTATGTTGCCTTTTTTATCGACAGCAATAATACCGCCATCGCCTTTAACCTCAACCAATACGCCATTAACCACTGCATCCGCAGCCTCTTGTAGACTAATGTTTTGGTACTTCATGCGCGCACAAATATCCGCAGCAACATGATAACGAATAAAGTATTCACCATGTCCCGTTGCAGACACTGCACAGCTTTCGTTATCAGCATAAGTTCCTGCGCCTATTACCGCGAGTCTCCAATACGGCCATAACGCTTCGCTGTCATACCACCAGTTGAAGTCCCTGCAACTAGGTTGCCTTGGGCGTCTAGTACAACAGCGCCTACTGTACCAAAACGTTCATTTCCTTGCTGCGCACCGTATCCATTTGCAGCTTGAGCCATACGCGCTTTTGCTTTATCGAGGGCTTGTTTACGAAACTCAGTATCAAAAATACTGTTGTCTACTTGTTCCAATCCATTCTCTGCCGCATACGTTTCTGCACCTTTACCGGACAACATAACGTGAGGCGATTCATTCATTACTAACAATGCCGCCTCAATAGGACTTTTTATCGTTTTTACGCCAGCCACTGCACCCGCGTTTTTCGTACCGCCATGCATGATAGATGCATCAAGCTCATGCTCGCCGTCATAGGTATAAACCGCACCTACACCTGCATTAAAAAGTGGAGAGGACTCAAGGATTTTAATTGTTTCGACAACGGCAACTTCTCCCTTCTCTCCTTTTTTCAGCAACGCATAGCCATGCTCAACCGCTTTTTTCAACGTCTCCTTATATGCCGCCTCTTTTTTGGGCGTCATAGACGACTTCAAAATAGTGCTTAGCTCCACCATGAATAGCAATTGCCACACCCGGCGACGCATTCGAAGCGGAGTCTGCATATACACCAACGCTTACCAGCGCCAGGCTAGAAACAACTAATGAAGCCATATTTTTGCGTGTGAGACGAGAAATGCTGCGAATTGGGGCGAAAGAATCAAATTGCAAAGTTACTCTCCTTTATTCTTATTGAGCATGCTGTTTTTTTACTAATGCATCTACATTAACGCAATAGGCGCTTAAGCAACATCCATAATTTTTAAGAAAGTAGTTAGGTCTTGTTGAATAGTAGGTAGATGATTAAGTGCATCTTGTCATTGCTCGTACGAAACACACTCCTATAGCTTTTCAAAATCATTCTGTAGATGCACTGTCCCAATGTCTGAAGAGATTCCTTTAAGCTTCAAAGTCAACGTTCTTGCTTGGTCAACATCACGATGAGCAATGGCTTTTTCTAGCAGTTTCACTTTATCAGGCGCTCTATGTGCAAATAGTGAGCACACTCTAGAGAACAATGCTTTATCCCCCTTCATGCAGGCTATAGCATTTTCTTTATCCCAATATCGTTCATGTGGGGGTGTTGCCGAAATGCTTTGAACTTCTTCGCTAATATTGTGCATTAGCTTATCGACTAACGGAGATACATTGTCATTTTTATAACCCGACTTTTTCATCTGCTCCACAAGCCAATGTTTCACTTTTGGAATGAGCACCTCTGCCACATCTTCAACATTACCTGCGCTTTTGCCTAAAACGCCGAACACTTGAGACGATGTGCTTTCTTGAACACGTTGCTCAAAAAGAAAAATGATCACTAGGGCTAAAGAAATCGAAAGTACAATAACAAGCGTCATGGTGCGTTTAGCTTTGATCAGCAAAGACTCATTGTGTGCGGGAGACAATACTGCTCTTTCCATTATACTTTTGACTAATAAAAAATTAGTCAGCAGTAAGTAATTTCGCAAGTTTTTAGCAAAGAAGCCTTATCACATGCATCGCTTGCTTTACTATGCTCTAAGCTTGTTTTTTGGACAGCATTTGGTATTCAAAAATGCCCAGTGTAAACTGCGTCCATATTTTGAAAAAACGCACTTTGGTGACCATGCATACACCTACATTTCTTTGGTACGACTTTGAGACCTTTGGCACTAGCCCACAAAAAGACCTTCCCTGTCAGTTTGCTGCGATAAGAACGGATCTATCGCTCAATATCGTCGATAAGCCTATCAACATCATGAGTGCAATTGCCAACGATTACCTCCCTCATCCTGAAGCATGCCTAGTTACTGGCATTACACCACAACAAACACTGAGAGACGGCTCAAATGAAGCCGATTTTGCAGCGCGAATTTATCAAGAAATGGCGACGCCAAACACGTGCAGCGTGGGCTTTAACAGCATTCGCTTTGACGATGAAGTATCGCGATACCTGTTTTACCGCAACTTTTACGACCCATACTCTAGAGAGTGGCGCAATGGCAATAGCAGATGGGATGTGATTGACCTGGCCCGCGCATGCTATGCCCTTCGCCCAGAAGGCATAAACTGGCCCACACGAGAGGACGGGACACCAAGCTTTAAACTAGAGAATCTTACTGCGGCTAATAACATTGGTCATGAGAATGCTCATGATGCGCTAAGTGATGTCTATGCCACTATCGCCCTAGCTAAACTTATAAAAGAAAAGCAGCCTCGATTGTTTGATTATGCGTTTTCACTTCGCAGCAAACATACCGTAATGCAGCAAATTGATGTCTCAAAGCCCTCTGTATTACTGCATATCTCGTCTAAATTACCTGCTAGCCAAGGTTGCTGTACTTGGGTTATGCCGGTAGCGAAACACCCAACTAACAGTAACGCGTTTATTGCTGTCGATCTGGCACACGATATTGATATGCTAATTAATGACTCACCAGAAGATATCAAAAGCGCGTTGTACGCATCGTCACAAGAATATGACTCGCCTTTAGAGCGTCCTGGCATAAAACTGATCCACGCTAACCGCTCTCCTTTCATCACTACAGCTAAAGCCATGACCGAAGAAAATGCGGCTCGCTTAGGGTTGGACAGAGAGCGATGTCTAGACAACTACCGCAAGCTTGCGGCATATCAAGATTTATCAAGCAAACTAACACAGTTATACGCGCTTGATGAACGCGATGAAGAATTGGATATAGATCACGCCTTGTATAGCGGCGGCTTTCTAAACGATGAAGATAAACGCTGGTGTGAGCAAGTGCTGTCAACATCGCCAGAAGCATTGGCGACACTTGCTAATAGCACACAAAATGAAGGGTTGAAAAAGCAGCTCTTTCGATATCGCGCGCGAAACTTCCCCAATACGCTTACGGCAGATGAGTTAACGCGATGGCAATATCATCGTCAGGCGCGTCTTACTGACGCCAGTTCACAGGGGTCGATAACTCTTGAGAGCTATATGATGCGCCTTGAGCAACTCGCCCATGAACACACTGACAACCCCGAAAAACAAGCCATACTTAGAGCACTCTATCAATATGCTGAAAACCTTTGACGCACGACGGGGATAAGCATAAATTAGAGTACATTAAGCATTTTATGCATGCCGCCGATAATATAAAAACAAGTGCGCAAGGAAATAAAAGTGATGAATGGCGTAGTAATCAGTTTTGATGAGTCCAGAACCTATATCGAATTAACCCTAAAGCCTGCAGAGTTTACTTCAGAAGTAAGCATTGGCGATGTGAGTGCCTTGCTCGCATCGGGCGAAACAAAACGCTTGTATATCTCCGAAAAAGCACTAAAGTCAGCGTGCGATACAGCGAACCATTACTTTAAAACCTATGACGATTCAGAAGTAAATGAACGCATCGGCGAGCGAAAAAATGCTGAAGTAGAGTTTCGAATTCCAGAAGATGGCATGTATGCCAACCTTGTTCTCACCACCCCTTATGGTGGGAAAATGCCCTCTTTGTCAGCAATTAAAACATTAGCACAAAAAAACAAAGTGGTTCGAGGGCTTGGGACTAAAGCTATTCAAGCAATCCTGGAAGAAGCGAAGTCGGCGGAGCCCGGCACGATTATCGAAAAAACCATTGCCAAAGGCCTTCCCGCACGCAACGGTAAAAACTCAAAGTTTATTCCTTTAGTTCCTAATGCACTGGAACGCGTACTTAAGCCACAAACAGGCAAAGGTGAACGCGTAGATATGCGCAACTTAGGAGAAGTTATTTGCGTAAAGATAAACACACCAGTACTGCGAAGAACGCAGCCAACACAAGGCCGAACTGGTTTTGACATTAAAGGAAATAAGATTGATGCCGTTGCTGGCGAATGGGTAGAGTTTAAAATGGGAGGAGGTACTGTCGTTTCTGACCACGACGCGAATCTTCTTATTTCATCCATCTCCGGTATGCCAAAATATCAAGATCAAACCATGACCGTAGATGACACCTTTATCTGCACCTAGCGTTAACGTTGGCTCTGGTCACGTTAACTATGAGGGTGCTGTACTGGTTAACGGCGATGTTACAGAGAAAATGGAAATTAGGGCTGCGGGTGATGTCACCATCAACGGCTTTGTCGAATCGGCGTATATCGAATCTGGCGGCGACATCATAGTAACCGAAGGTGCTATGGGTAAAGTGAATGATGCCGATAGTGAGTACCATTGCAAACTTGTAGCCGCTGGCAGTGTTCACGTACAGCATGGTCAAGGTATCGAAGTGCAGTGTGGAGGCAATGTCACCATTGGGAGACAACTCGCTTACAGCAAATTGCGCTGTGCTGGCTCAGTAACGGTTGGGCAAATTGATAATCCCATGGGTAATTTATTTGCATGTGACATTATTAGCCAAAACAAAATTGAAGCGGGTACACTGGGCGCAGTCTCAGGTAGCACCCTTAAAATTGACTTTAGTCCGGGTTTTAACTTACTGCTTGAGCGAAAAGAATCGTTAGATGAGCTGTTGCGTCAATTGCGCGAAAATAATTTAAAGCATAAGGAAAAAATTGCACTACTACAGAGCAAGAAAGTGCCTAAAGAACTACAACGTAAGGTCACTGAAGCGCTTGAGCTGTTTAATAACGAAAGCGCTTTGCTTGAGTGGATTGAAAACAAAGTTAACGATGTAAGACTTGCTAAAGAAAGCTACCAACAGGAAGTGAAACTAGTGGCAAACAAGCGTTTGTATCCGGGTGTGTCAGTTAAACTAAACAATCGCAACTGGCGTTCTGAACGCGAGTATGACAAAGCCCGTATTCACTACGACTCTCACCAATGGCACTACGAGCCAATCGCTTAAATTCTAGCGTTTAAATTCGAGGCTTCAGAACTACCTTATTGTGCAACAGACACTTTTCCAAAACCAAGGCGCTTAGATTGATAGAGCGCCTTAACGGAACGCTCAAACCACTCACTAAACTCTTCATCCTTGTGTATTTGTGACATGCCGACGGCAATTTTGAATGTACTTGTGAGGAGCAAATTACCTAGCATTCCTTCTAACAATCTGTCTGCCAAGGTTTTTGCAGGGCCAACGGGCGTCTGAGGGCATAAAATGATGAATTGGTCATCACTGAAACGCGAAACCACATCAACTTCTCTCACCGTATTTAAACAGTTTGAAGCGACTATCTTTAACGCGTCTTCTTTGGCGTGCGAATCAAAACTAAATTCATCTTCATTGATTGCAGTAAGTTCGATAACAATAAGCGACGCCGTCGTGTGGAAACGATGAAACCTTGATATTTCTTCTTCTGCGCGCTGAATCATATGATTACGATTATATAAACCCGTAACGTTGTCGTGTGACGAAAGAAATGCCAGTGTTTTGTTCTTTTCTAACAACGTAGATTGCAGCGTGCTAATTTCCTCATTCTTTTGCTTAATAATCCGCTTAAAATGACCTTGGTAACGTTTGCGCGCAATAATGGCAAACAACCCCATAAGTACAATGGCCGCAGACAAAAACAGTTTTATATAGTCTTGGCTGTAGCGAACTTGAACGTTATTCCACTGCTTAAAAATTTCAACTTTTTGCGATTCAGGGATCCGCTCAATTGCGTAGTTAAGCTTTTCTATTAGCTCGCTATGAGATTTATTTACACCAAACGCGAGAGAGTCAAAGGGCTCGGCATACCCAACCACTATCAAATCTTTTAATCTCAGATTGTTAATATGCATGTTGACGCTAAGTAGCGAGCCGACCATGACATCAAAATCTCCATTGGCAAGCTGAACTAGCCCAGTTTGTTCAGACTCAACAAGTCTTAGCCTTAAGCTGGGATAATAACGCGAAATATACTCAACTTGTCTGTACCCTTGTACAACACCCACTGAGCGATTACCTACCCCACCGTAACCTTGCAACATGGGTGTGCCGACTTTTGCAACCAACACGTTAGGCGCTTCAAAGTATGGCAAACTGAAATCTAGGAACTGTCTTCTGTAATCCGACGTGTTCAGCATTGGAATGACTTTACACTTGCCCTGCTGGACGTATTCAAGACTTTGCTGCCACGTATCAGTGGGAACAAGTTTAAAGTTGAGGTCTGAAAGTTCAGCGATTATTTGAAGGTATTGCGCTGAAATACCGATATGGGCGCCGTTTCGAATAGCTTCATAAGGTGCCCAATTAGGGTCTATGCAGTAGGTTATATCGCTTTGTTTATTATCTGTTGATAAATCGCTGTTTTGAGCGAATACGAAGGCAGGCATTAACACAATTAGTGCAACCCACACTCGCAAACGGAAAAAACATTGCCTTATCACAGTCTTCAAACATACCCCTTATAGCTATAATATTTAGAACCGTGCAACAGGCTCTGCCTCAATGCACAGTTTCTTCAAAACACCTTTCGCAGCCTCTACTGCGTTATACGACGCGAAGTATTAACGCTTGCCGTCTAAAAATCAATATTTTCACACTATAAATCAACAATTTGGCATGCTTATCTAAGTATTGTTGCACAAAGCATCCATCTTATTAATATCTAGCACGCCACACGTACCCAAACGCAGCCTCGCTGCCAAAGCGTTTGTCGTCGTTGTGAATTAAGTAACGGCCTGCTTTTGGCTAAACAGTGGCTGTTTATAGGTTTTATCTTCCATTATCTTGTTTAGCTTTTGTACTGCAACTTCAATATCCTTAAAGCATAAATACAAAGGCGCAAAGCCTATTCGCAGAATATTTGGTGCTCTAAAGTCCGCAATAACACCTTGAGCAATCCAGGCTTGGCAAATGGCGTACGCGTCATCATGCGCAAGAGCAAGCTGGCTTCCCCTGTCATCAACATTAGGGCTCACAGGCGTAAAGACGTCAAGCAAGCCACTGTTTTTTGCCTCGGCCATAAAAAATGCCTGAAGCTTTTTTGATTTCTCATCGATAGCTTTTAGCGATACGCCGTCAAATACGGTAAGCGAGGCTTCAAGTATGCTCATACCTATCACGCCAGGTGTCCCGCAAAGATTTTGCTTAATACTTCGGTGGGCGTGTAGTCAGGTGAAAACTCAAAGGGGGCACTATGTCCCATCCAACCTGAGAGCGGTTGTTGGTAATCTTTTTGATGGCGCTGGGCAACATACACAAAGGCAAGCGCGCCAGGACCACCGTTAAGATATTTGTAGGTACACCCCACAGCAAAGTCCACATTACAGGCATCAAGGTCTACAGGAAAAGCCCCTGCACTGTGGGCAAGATCCCACAATGTCAAAATACCTTTGCTCTGAGCAAATGCTGTCACCTTTTGCATATCTAGCTTTTTGCCCGTGCGAAAATTCACTTGGGTAAGCATAACTACAGCAACGTCTTCATCAAGTTCATTGCAGATGTTGTCTTCATCTATGTAGTGAAGACGGTATTCATCGCCAAGTAGGTCTAACAGACCCTGAACCATATAAATATCAGTGGGGAAATTATCACGGGTAGTAGCAATTACTTTACGTGACGGATTCATTTTCAACGCAGCGCTCAACACTTTAAACAGATTGATAGAAATTGAATCACAGCAGACTACTTGGCCAGACGCAGCACCAATGAGTTGACCAATTCGATCTCCCACTCGGGTTGGCATCGAAATCCATTGATGTTGATTCCAACTAGTAATTAATCCATCACCCCACTGTCGCTTTACAACATCATGTGCACGCACTTCGGCGGCTTTTGGCAGTGGCCCTAGCGAGTTACCGTCTAAATAGATAGTACCGTTGGGAAGAGCAAACTCGTCACGTTTTAAGCGCAATGGGTCTTTATCATCTAACTGCTCAGCAGAAAAAACCTTAGTAACCATGCTGATTAATAACCTCTAATAATGCGTGAAATGATGTTGATTCAGGGTGTAACCAATCAAAGTGCCCGCCAGACGGTACAATGGTTGATGCAGTCCCTGTCAGTGATGCGTGGTGCACAGGCACAATGCTATCGCTACTACCGTGAAGCAAGTGAATGGGAATATCACTTTTCGACGAATCTGGCGTGGCTGCAGTGTACGCAGACTCTGCCGTACTAGGCTCGCCCCCCATAAACGCCGTTGTAGCAGATTGGCAGCTATTTGTGCCCATCGCATATTTTGCCACATCGGTAATTGCAGCTAGGCCAAGAACACTTTGAATCTGAACGTTAGTGTTATTCACGTGATCACTATTCGCGTTATCACTTTTGATAGGACCTGGCGATACGGCACCTAGAGAAACAGCACCTAGCGATTGTGCCGCTAACAAAGCAAGATGTCCCCCTGCCGAGTGACCCGCTATTACAACAGTTTGTTTACTATTACTGCGTGCCACATCATCTAATGAAGCAGTAATGCCCGCCTCTACGTCGTGCAAGCTGCCTGGCCAACCGCCACCTTCATCGCCAGTTCGCCGGTATTCAACTGCATAAGTGGTTATAC
This sequence comes from Alteromonas gracilis, assembly GCF_036870955.2. Taxonomy (GTDB): domain Bacteria; phylum Pseudomonadota; class Gammaproteobacteria; order Enterobacterales; family Alteromonadaceae; genus Alteromonas; species Alteromonas gracilis_A. The sequence goes on along the minus strand of NZ_CP145482.2, from coordinate 1,832,697 downwards.
CTTTCTCAGCAAGTGCATGATAAAACCCTTTGGCATGATTTAAGTCGTAGGCATTAAGCCAGCAGCCACCGTGAATAAATACCAATGCGGTATTAGCTGGTGCGTTTGTGCGCCATACTTCAACACGCTGCAACGGGTCATCGCCGTAGGTAATTGTGCTATCTGAAGGGCGAGTTTCCAGTGAAAGTAGCTCACCATACCCAACTTGCGTGCGCATTGGAGAACGCGTTTGAGCTTGATTTTGGTCTTGATCACTGGCTGATAAATCTGGCTCGTCCTCGCTGGCGGGCAACGATGTACTAGTGAAGATGAATAGTGCTAACAATAAGCGCAATGAAACCTTCGTTTTATCCATGTTATATGTGCTTTTTCGTTTTATTAATTTTTATTTTTAACGTCATTAAAACACAAGTGGCACCCTCATTGGTGCCACTAAAAACATTAAAACTTGTTTAGGTTTACATTAAAGCATTTCTACTGCAAGTGCTACACCTTCACCACCACCAATACACAGTGACGCAATACCTTTTTTACCGCCACGCTGTTTCAATGCGTGTAGCAAGGTAACAAGAATACGCGCGCCTGATGCGCCAATTGGATGGCCAAGTGCACATGCGCCGCCTTTCACGTTGACTTTTTCAGCGTCTAGACCCAGTTTCTTAATCGCCAGCATGGTAACCATGGCAAACGCTTCGTTAATTTCGAACAGGTCTACATCTTCTTTTTGCCAACCTGCTTTATCGAGCACTTTTTCCATTGCACCAACAGGTGCGACGGTAAAGTTCTCGGGCTCGATAGAGTGTGTGGCATGAGCAACAACACGGGCCAGTGGTGCTAGGCCAAGCGCATTTGCTTTGCTTTCACTCATTACCACCAGTGCTGCTGCACCATCAGAAATTGAGCTTGAGTTCGCCGCAGTTACCGTGCCGTCTTTCTTAAAGGCAGGACGAAGCGTTGGGATCTTTTCTGGGCGCGCAGAACCTGGGCCCTCATCAGTATCAACAACCACATCACCTTTTCGTGTAGACAGGGTTACAGGCACGATTTCATCGCTAAACGTTCCGCTATTAATCGCTTCGTGTGCTTTAGACAGTGAGCTAAGTGCAAACTCGTCCATGTCGCCGCGGGTAATGCTTTCTTCATCTGCAGTGTCTTGTGCAAAACACCCCATGGCTTTGCCATCGTAGGCATTTTCTAAGCCATCAAGCATCATATGATCTAGCACTTGTCCGTGCCCCATACGGTAACCTGTGCGAGCTTTAGGCAACATGTAAGGCGCATTACTCATGCTCTCCATACCACAAGCGACAATGGTTTCTGCACTGCCAGCTTTAATCAAGTCGTGAGCCAGCATGACAGCCTTAAGGCCTGAACCACACACTTTATTGATAGTGGTAACGCCTGCGCTTAGTGGTAATCCCGCGCCTAATGACGCTTGACGTGCGGGTGACTGTCCAAGACCTGCAGGTAACACACAGCCCATGATCACTTCGTCAATCGCTGACACATCTAGGTTCTCAACCGCTGATTTAATCGCCACTTCACCAAGGTCTGTGGCAGACACGCCTGACAAGCTGCCGTTAAAACCACCCATAGGTGTGCGTTTAGCCGCGACTATCACTACTGATTCGTTACTCATAACCATGCCCTTAAATTTCTATAAAATTAATTACTTAACTAGCGAAAGATGCTTGCTTGTATACAAAAGTAAACACCCTAAAGTGTGACAACTTTCCGTCAACACCATGAAAAATTGACGTTAGTAAAATGTTACTTTACCTTAACGTAAATTGTAATTAACGTTAACGTAAACCTGTACTATGACAGTGTCAACAAAACACTACGTATTAGTGCACCACAATTGAATAGCACGTTAGTGCTATAAACGTAGTTACATAACCCACTTTTTAAAAGAAAAGTGAGGTAGCAAGAAAGCGCTTAAAAACAAGGTACATGTAATGAACAAGTACGACGACGAAACGACTTACGCCATTGGCGAGCTTGCTCGCGAATTCGACATAACACCTCGCTCTATTCGTTTTTACGAAGAGCAAGGCTTAATGTCACCATCGAGAACCGGACAAAACCGCGTTTATTTGAATAAAGATCGAGTGAGACTCAAGCTTATTCTCCGCGGCAAGCGCCTTGGTTTTTCGCTGGCTGAAGTCAAAACCTTGTTCGACATGTACGACAGCAACCCTAATTCGGCTGTTCAGTTAGAAGCCATGTTGGAAATGACTGAGCAAAAACGTGCCGTGCTGCGTCAACAACTTGAAGATATCCAAATGCTGATGACGGAACTTGATGATGTTGAAGCACGTTGCCGCGAAGAACTCGCAGAACTCAAACGAGGAAAAATTGCATGAATACCGCTTACCCTACTCTAAACTTTGGCCTTGGCGAAGACATCGACATGTTGCGCGATCAGGTGTATCAGTTTGCGCAAAACGAAATTGCACCATTGGCCGAAAAAGCAGATGCCGACAATCAGTTTCCAAACGAGCTCTGGACCAAGCTGGGCGACATGGGTTTGCTTGGCGTCACGGTATCTGAACAATATGGTGGTTCAGACATGGGCTATCTTGCACATACCGTTGCAATGGAAGAAGTCAGTCGTGCTTCAGCGGGCATCGGTTTAAGCTACGGTGCGCACTCTAACCTTTGTGTGAACCAAATTTTCAAAAACGGTAACGACGCCCAGCGCGAAAAGTATTTGCCTAAACTGGTATCGGGTGAGCATATCGGTGCGTTAGCAATGAGTGAGCCAAACGCAGGTTCTGACGTTGTAAGCATGAAGCTAAGAGCGGAAAAGCGCGGCGATAAGTACATTTTAAACGGCAACAAAATGTGGATCACAAATGGTCCAGATGCACATACCTTTGTTATTTATGCGAAAACTGATGTTAACGCAGGTCCACGCGGCATAACTGCGTTTATCGTAGAACGTGACTTCCCAGGCTTCACCCGCGCGCAAAAGCTAGACAAACTTGGTATGCGCTCGTCGAACACTTGCGAACTGGTATTTGAAGATTGTGAAGTACCAGCTGAAAACGTTATCGGCAGCGAAGGCGAAGGCGTTCGCGTACTAATGAGCGGCCTAGACTACGAGCGTCTTGTGCTTTCTGGTGGCCCGCTAGGCATTATGCAGGCCTGTATGGATGTTGTTGTACCTTATATCCATGACCGTGAACAATTTGGTCAGTCAATTGGCCAATTCCAGCTGGTTCAGGGCAAAGTGGCAGACATGTACACCCAAATGAACGCGGCGCGCGCCTATGTTTATGCGGTAGCGAAATCATGTGATCGCGGTGAAACTACGCGAAAAGACGCCGCAGGCGCTATCCTTTACTCTGCCGAGCTAGCGACCAAAATGGCATTAGACGCTATTCAGCTACTGGGCGGTAACGGCTACATCAACGAATACTCTACCGGTCGCCTATTACGTGACGCTAAGCTTTACGAAATTGGTGCAGGTACATCTGAAATTCGCAGAATGCTTATCGGCCGAGAGCTGTTTAACGAATCAAAATAATAAAACCGTTAATCTCTCTTTTAGTACCAAACGACAACACAGCCTCTTAATGTAAGAGGCTGTCACACAAGGAGGGGTCATGCCCGTTCTTCGCTCTACGATTAATGTGAAATCAGAAACCTTTGTTGCCAATAGCGAAGCTATGCAGGCGCAAGTGGACGATCTTCTCGAAAAAATAAATCAAATTACACAAGGTGGTGGTGAAAAAGCCGCCGAACGCCATGTTTCTCGCGGCAAGCTATTACCTCGCGATCGTATCAATGCGCTGATAGATGAAGACACGCCATTTCTTGAAATTGGCCAACTTGCGGCATGGGAAGTGTACGAAGACTATGTACCCTGCGCAGGCGTAGTAGCCGGTATTGGTGTGGTCAATGGCGTTGAGTGCATGATTGTTGCGAACGACGCCACAGTTAAAGGTGGTACCTACTACCCTCTTACCGTTAAAAAGCACCTTCGCGCGCAAACCATTGCCGAACAAAACAATCTACCTTGTATCTACTTGGTAGACTCAGGCGGTGCTAACCTGCCTCGTCAAGACGATGTGTTTCCTGACCGTGAACACTTTGGCCGCATTTTCTTTAACCAAGCCAATATGTCAGCCAAAAACATTCCGCAAATAGCGGTCGTTATGGGGTCATGTACAGCAGGTGGTGCCTACGTACCAGCAATGGCAGATGAAAGCATTATTGTTAAAGAGCAAGCCACTATTTTCCTAGGCGGTCCACCTTTGGTAAAAGCCGCCACAGGTGAAGTGGTTACTGCTGAAGAGCTTGGTGGGGGCGATGTTCACACACGTATTTCAGGTGTTGCTGATCATTTAGCCAACAACGACCATCACGCGCTGTCGCTAGCGCGCAATGCCATTGGTAGATTGAATCGCAAAAAGCCTGAAACAGTAGACGTGGCCGACATCAAGCCACCACGTTACGACAGCAAAGAGATTTACGGCATTGTACCTGCTGATAGTAAGCAGACCTTTGAAGTTCGTGAAATCATTGCTCGTATCGTCGATGACTCTGATTTTGACGAATTTAAACCGCTTTACGGCACAACGCTGGTATGTGGTTTTGCACGTATCTTCGGCTATCCAGTGGGCATTGTTGCCAATAACGGCATTTTGTTTGGCGAAAGTGCATTAAAAGGCGCTCACTTTGTTGAGCTATGTGCGATGCGCAAAATTCCTCTTGTGTTTTTACAAAATATTACCGGCTTTATGGTAGGTAAACAGTACGAACATGGCGGTATTGCAAAGCACGGTGCAAAAATGGTGACAGCAGTAGCCTGTGCCAATGTACCAAAACTTACCGTATTAATTGGCGGTAGCTTTGGCGCAAGCAACTACGGCATGTGCGGCCGCGCTTACGATCCGCGCTTCCTGTTTATGTGGCCAAATGCACGTATCTCGGTAATGGGTGGCGAACAAGCCGCTGGCGTATTGGCACAAGTAAAACGCGACCAAAAAGAGCGTGCAGGCGAAACCTGGAGCGACGAAGAAGAAAAAGCATTTAAGCAATCGGTTATCGATACTTACGAAAAGCAAGGCCACCCGTATTACGCGTCAGCGCGCTTGTGGGATGACGGGGTTATTGACCCTGCCGATACACGTCTTGTATTGGGTCTGTCTTTATCTGCCGCACTTAACAAGCCAATTGAAGACACTCAATTCGGCATCTTCAGAATGTAGGAGCGATGAATATGGAACAAGCTGTAACCTACGTTGTTGATGAGCGTGATGTCGCCATCGTAACGTTGAATCGCCCAGAAAAGCACAATGCTTTTGACGATGAAATGATTACCGAATTAACCCGATTGTTTAAGCAAGCTGGTGAAGATACCAGAGTGCGTGCCCTTGTGCTGCAAGCCAAGGGGAAAAGCTTTAGTGCAGGCGCAGACCTTAACTGGATGAAAAAAATGGCAAGCTACACCCAAGCGCAAAACGAAAGTGATGCGATGGGCCTAGCGACCATGCTGCAAACACTGTACGCCTTGCCCAAACCAACTATCGCACGTGTGCAGGGCGCAGCGTTTGGTGGGGCGGTAGGCCTTATTGCCTGCTGTGACATTGCCATTGGCAGCAAGCTAAGCAAGTTTTGCTTAAGCGAAGTAAAAATTGGACTTATTCCAGCCACTATTAGCCCCTATGTTGTTGAAGCAATGGGCGCTCGTGTATGTCGCCGTTATTTCCAAACTGCCGAAGTGTTTTCCGCGCGTCGTGCAAGACGCTTAGGCCTGCTAAGTGAATCGGTAACCGAAGACGAATTAGATAGCACGATTGACGGCATTATCAGCGGTATCGTTAAAAATGGACCACAGGCTGTCGCGCAGTCAAAAGCACTAGTGCAATGGGTGGCGTCTCAGCCCATTAACGATGCGCTGCTGGGCGAAACCAGTAAACTGATTGCTCAAGTACGTACGTCTGAAGAAGGCCAAGAAGGTTTAGGTGCCTTTTTAGAGAAGCGTCGCGCTGCGTGGATAAAGCCAGCCGCACAGGACAAAGCGGGGTTGGAGAAATAAAGATGATTAATAAATTACTCATTGCTAACCGTGGCGAAATTGCCTGCCGCGTTATTAAAACAGCCAAACTGTTAGGCGTAAAAACAGTAGCGGTTTATTCAGATGCAGACACCCAAGCACGCCATGTAAAAATGGCCGACGAAGCCGTGTATTTGGGTGCTTCACCATCAAAAGAAAGCTATTTGCGCGGCGAACTGATTATTGAAAAAGCGAAGCAGCTAGGCGTAGATGCCATTCACCCTGGCTACGGTTTTTTATCAGAAAATGCCGATTTTGCTAACCTTTGCGCGAGCAACAACATCATTTTTGTTGGCCCTCCTGCTTCTGCCATTGAAGCCATGGGCTCTAAATCTGCGGCAAAGCATATTATGGAGAAAGCCGGCGTACCGCTTGTGCCGGGTTATCACGGTGATGATCAAGATGAAGCCGTGTTAAAAGCTGCCGCTGATGAGATGGGCTACCCGGTACTGCTTAAAGCAGCCGCAGGTGGTGGCGGTAAAGGTATGCGTCAGGTATGGAGTGAAAAAGAATTTTCACAAGCCCTTAGCGCCGCTAAGCGCGAGTCGATGGCAAGTTTTGGTGACGACCACATGCTGGTTGAAAAATACCTTACACGACCGCGCCACGTAGAAATTCAAGTGTTCTGTGACACCTTAGGTAATGGCGTTTACTTGTTTGAGCGCGACTGTTCGGTACAGCGTCGTCACCAGAAAATTATTGAAGAAGCCCCTGCCCCTAATATGTCGCAAGATATTCGCGAGAAAATGGGTGAAGCGGCCATTCTTGCTGCGAAAGCCATTAACTATGTTGGCGCAGGTACGGTTGAGTTCTTGCTAGATGAAGACGGCTCATTCTATTTCATGGAAATGAACACTCGTTTGCAGGTAGAGCACCCTGTGACAGAGATGATCACAAATGAAGACCTTGTTCAGTGGCAGCTTTCAATTGCTGAAGGTAAACCCATTCCCAAGCAGCAAGAAGAGCTTACGCTTACTAGCCATGCGTTTGAAGCACGTATCTATGCCGAAGATCCAAACAATGAGTTTTTACCTTCGACAGGTACGTTACACCTTCTACAACCGCCAACAGAAAGTGACGTAGTGCGCGTAGATACCGGTGTAGAACAAGGCGATGAAGTCAGCGTGTACTACGACCCTATGATTGCCAAATTGGTGGTATGGGGCGAGTCACGAGAAGTGGCGCTTAAACGCCTACTCCATGCGCTTGGGAACTATCATATTGAAGGCGTATCAACGAACATCGATTTTCTAAAACGCGTTGCTAGCAACCAAGCGTTTATCAACGCTGCGCTAACCACAACGTTTGTTGAAAAACACAATGACGACTTGTTTGCCCCTGCACCAGAAAACGCCCAATTTAATCGCGTGACATTACCTGCTATGGCGCTACTAGCCTTAACACATCGTCAGGCGATGCAAACCAAGCGCAACAACGCCAATAACAAACAGCTTTCTGTTTGGGGTTCAGCGGGAGCGTGGCGTGCAAACCTTACTCATCATGAAGTATTGCAGCTACAGGTAAACGGCGAAACGCTTGATATCAGCGTAAACCATACTGCTACCCAAGGTGAATTGGTATGGAACCTCATCATTAACGGTACTACGCATGTGGTTTCAGGAGAATTAACTGCACTAGATGCCAACAGCGCTCAACTTCACGGCGTTATCGACGGTTACAAGACAGTGTATAGCGTGTGCGAAAAAGACGGGCACTTCACGCTATTTAACAACGATACTCACGCTAGCTTTGATGTTGTTCTACCTTCACTGGGTGATGACAGCGATGCAGGTCACGACGCCAACTTTGATGCGCCAATGAACGGCACTATTGTTGCCCTATTGGTAGAGCCAGGCACGAAAGTAGAAAAAGGCCAGCCCATCCTGATCATGGAAGCCATGAAAATGGAGCACAGTATTGTTGCCCCTAAAGATGGCGTGGTTGACAGCTTTTACTTTAACGCTGGTGAACTGGTTGATGGTGGCGCAACGCTACTGGCCTTTACCGCCGATGGCGAAGAGGAGTAAATGCCATGGCATTCCCATCGCAAGTCAGTATTGTTGAAGTAGGTCCTCGCGATGGCCTACAAAACGAGAAGCAACTGGTAACCACGGCAGATAAGCTAACGCTAATCAGCATGTTAGGAGATGCGGGATTAACGCGTATCGAGGCAGGAAGTTTTGTGTCGCCCAAATGGGTGCCACAAATGGCCGATTCAGGTGATATTTTCAAACAATTAACCCGCAAGCAAGGTGTGCAGTACTCTGCCCTCACCCCTAACATGAAAGGCTTAGACGCTGCTCTTGAGTCGGGTGTTGAGGAAGTGGCCGTGTTTGGTGCGGCCTCTGAATCGTTTTCGCAAAAGAATATCAACTGTTCAATTAGCGAAAGCCTTAGCCGCTTTGAACCAGTTATTGAAAAGGCCAAGGCCCACAATATTCCTGTGCGCGGTTATGTGTCATGCGTAATGGGCTGCCCTTATGAGGGAAAAATAGCGCCAAAAGCCGTAGCCGAGGTATCTAAGACCCTGCTTGATATGGGCTGCTACGAGATATCGCTGGGCGACACCATAGGCACTGGTACACCCGGAGCAACGAAAGCCTTGATGGATGAAGTGTTGAACGCCATTCCAGTCTCTAAGGTTGCGGCACATTTTCACGACACCTACGGACAAGCGTTGGTTAACCTGTATTCGGCAATGGAATATGGCGTAGCAGTGATAGACTCAGCCGTGTCTGGTCTGGGCGGCTGCCCTTACGCCAAAGGCGCCAGTGGCAATGTGGCAACTGAAGATGTGGTGTACATGCTAAATGGTATGGGCATTACCTCTAACGTGGACATGGATAAACTGCTGGATACATCGCGCTTTGTACAAAGCGTGCTGGGCAGACCGCCGGTATCTAAGGTAGCAACGGCACTGCTTGCCAAATAGGTAAGCAAATGAGTGCGGATACCAGCCGAATATCCGGCCATTATCCGCTGTAAGCACGCCCAATACCAATATTAAAGCGCAGTATGGTTTTTACCTACTGCGCTTTATTTTTCTTTAGGCAAAATCAAGGTGGTCACAATTGCCAAGGCAATCATAGCTGCCATCACATACACCACAGAAAACGTCAGCACAGGCGTTAGGGCGGCATACAAGCTACCAAATGCCAACAAAATGAGCCCTATAGAGGTATTCGAGAAGCCCACCAGCTCTGTACGCTCATGCCCTTCTTTAACATCTAAGCTGTAGGTTTTTCGCCCTGTTCTGACACCTGCGTGGGCAATAGACAACACAAAAAATAGCGCGGCTGACAATACAAGCGACTCTGAGTTGCTAACGAGTAATCCAATACAGGCAACAAGCGCCATTGCCCCTGCAATTTGTAGGGTAAGCCTTGCGCTTTTATCAGCAACCTTTCCCCAAATTAATGAGGAAAGTAATGTGGCAAGCGCTTCAGCTGCAATGTAAATGGGCAATAAATTCGCTGCACTTTCCTCTTTTTGAATCATAAAGTACGGAGCAACCAGTGCCGAATGTACAAATAAGCCTCTTACAAATATAAATTTATAAACCGTGCTGTCGAAATTAACGCTAAACACGCTTGTATTACTATCGCTATCTTTCCCTACACTGACGTCGGTTTTTATTGGCCACATACATACAAGTGTAAGTGCGAACACGCTAGCGCTAAAACCTATAATGCCCATTAGCATGCGTTTATCCAACGCCTCGCTGACCAGAAGTAATGGCAAGGCAACTGCAAGCGTTGCCACTCCAGAAATTGTCGAGGCCATGCCAATTAAGTTTCCACGCTCGCCTTTTTCTGCAACGTCAGCCTCCATGTCCTTTACCGTTAGCGAACAAGCTGAGCGCCCCAAGCTTAACAGTACTAAAGCAATCAACACTATCGCGCCAGATACAGCGCTGTTAGTTGCGCCACTGCTTGACATAAAGAGTGCTAGTAAAATGCATGCCACAGACAGTGTTTGGATGATCATACCTGCACGCCACACGATGTGCCTTTTACTATGACCCCTAAGATAAAAACTTAATAGCGCTTGAGGCAGTAGCGCACCAGATTCGCGAATAGGCACAAGCCAGCCCACCATCCATGTAGGTGCACCAATCGAAAGCATAAGCGCGGGAAGTGTGGTCTTGGCAGAAATAAGAAGGTCAGCAAGCTTGTTTAACGACAAGCCTGCTATGAGTCGGTGTTTTTTGTTGCTAAGCAAGATAAGTACTGCCCAATACAGGTGTAATGTGTATTAGAACGGTTACATGTTCATACGCGATCATTTGTATTGGGCAACACGGCGTATTTAGCTTTTGTTTTCAACAATAGTTTTAAGGTTCTCTAGCCCCATTTCGAAATCAGGGCCAATTAAGTCGTCAATGAAAAGTACGAAGTAACGATTGACCGGATTATTATCTACCTCGCCCTCATCTCGCCATGTTACTTGAGTGCCATCACTTACTGCTTTCATTTCTACGGTCCCCGTAGACCCCATGTCAAAGTCAGGAAAATACAGGCTGTATAACACTCTTTTATTATGCTCAAGTTCAGTGATTTCCATTTCACCATCGCCTTCTGTGGCGCTTTTCCATTCAGAGCGCATGCCAATTGCTCGATCTGGCCCTGAGTAATCTAACACCATTTGTGGGTCACGTTTGAACCATACGCCCCACTTTTGCCATTCCCTTAAATCCACAACGTATGGATATACATCTGCTGGTGCAGCGTCGATAGTAATACTGCGCTCGACACTGTACTCTTTAGGAATAAAAAAGCTTGTTGCAACAAATAAGACGATCACTACGCCAACTATCACCAACAACTTTTTTAATGCACCCATGTGCGCCTCCATTAAAGTTTAGAACTCCAAATATAACATTTTATTAACAAAAGTCACTGGGAGCTTGGTTAAAATCGCCGCTCAAGTAATGCACAACCATATTTCTGACATAATCTGCATCTACCGTAGAGACCCAAGAAACAGTGTTAGTTTCAGCGTCGCTACGATAGGTTTGACCCGCATTTGGTGTAGATACGCCCACCTCAAGCGATGCGTTGGTAATTGTGCATCTGTCACTCGGTAATGCTAGTACACACGTAGAAAGAATATCCCACAAGAAATAGGTAAATTCATACGACGGAATGGCCGTAACTGTTGCCGCCCAAAATTGCCCGGCTAAATCTGATACCGGTGTTTGCGCTTGTGCTAGCTTTTCAAGAAACGACCAGTTGACTGGCAGCGCATTGGTTGCATCAAGGGGCACAAGCAGCACATCTAAGTCGCTATCAATCAATGTTTTCGTGGCATCGGGGTGCCAATATGCATTCCATTCGGCCGTTCCATTGTGATCATGCATAGCCACGTTGCCTTTTACATCAACAGCACCGCCCATCCACACAACGCGTTCAATGTTGTTTTTAACCGCATCACCTGTATGTTCATCGCTAATAGCAGCCGCCAAATTTGATGCAGGCCCAGTCATAAGAACCGTCACTTTGGATGCATGGTTAGCAATAAGCTCTTGCATCCAAATGTGCGCTGGTTTATCACTCACCGTAATATTTTGGCTAGAAGTACGAAGCATTAGTGGCATGGCATGGCACACTTTAGGTTGTGCTCGCCACTCAGGTGGAAACGGATTAGGCCCGGAAATATTGCCTACGCTGACAGGAATATGAGAATTCCCGGTTAAGTTGAGAATTTTTTTTGTACTGAGTAACGCATCATCAGGATAACAATCGGTAAGCGTAATACTTACGCCAATGACGTCGATCTGCGGCAATCGAAGCAACAAAAGAAGCGAAAGTAAGTCATCTATACCACCGTCGTGATCAAAAATAACCGCTTGGTTTGCTGACATAATGAAACAATCCTTTAAAAAGTTTTACCAAAAAATAACATTGAACAAAAATGACACTGTTATTCTAAATATTCTTGTGTAATATGAAGTTAGGTTATCACGAAGTCCTTGCGACTGTTGATGTTTGTGAGCCGTGATTATTGGATTAATTGTTCTCGCATCATCAACAAAGGGTCAATCATGTATAGCGCCGTCAATCGCTTACCTTACGTTTTCTTTCAATATTTCTAACGATACACCGTTGTCGCTTTATTACAGGAGTTTTTAGGAAATGGCAGATCAAAGTTCTCGTTACATCAGTAACCTTACACGCGATACCTATGCGCTAATACTCGCAGGCGGAAAAGGTTCTAGATTACACGAACTCACTAACTGGCGTGCCAAGCCAGCCCTCTATTTTGGTGGAAAATTTAGGATCATTGATTTCCCCCTGTCGAACTGCGTTAACTCGGGCATTCGCCGCATAGGCGTTGTTACGCAGTATAAATCGCACTCGCTTATACGACACCTTGTACGCGGTTGGGGTCATTTTAAGAAAGAACTCGGCGAATCGGTGGAAATTCTACCCGCATCACAGCGCTTTTCAGATAGCTGGTACGAAGGTACTGCTGATGCTGTTTTTCAGAACATAGACATCATCCGAGATGAACTGCCCAAATATGTCATGGTTTTATCGGGCGACCACATTTACCGCATGGACTACGGTGACATGTTGGCTAAGCACAAAGAATCTGGTGCTAAAATGACGGTTTCATGCATGTCTGTACCAATTGAAGAAGCCGCTGGCGCATTTGGCGTTATGTCTGTCGACGAGAATTATCGTATTAATGGCTTTGAAGAGAAACCTGCCTCGCCAGCTCCTCTGCCACACGACGACACGCGTTGCTTAGCGTCAATGGGGAACTACGTGTTTGATACAGAATTTTTGTTTGAACAACTCGCCAAAGACGCTGAAAAAATGGGTTCTCAGCGTGACTTTGGTAAAGACATTATTCCTTCAATTATTAAAGACCACCCGGTTTACGCCTACCCATTTGAACAAAGTGGCGGTGATAACGCGTATTGGCGTGATGTAGGGACGATAGATTCATTTTGGGAAGCCAACATGGAAATGGTTGCTCCCGTGCCTCAGCTAAACCTCTATGACAGAAAGTGGCCTATTTGGACATATCAAGAACAGCTTCCACCAGCAAAGTTTGTGTGGGAAGACCACGATAGACGCGGCGAAGCCATTAACTCGGTAGTATCTGGCGGATGTATTATTTCAGGGTCGACCTTGCGCTCATCAATATGCTTTTCAAACGTGCGTGTTCATTCGTATGGATTGATAGAAGATGCCGTTATATTGCCTGACGTTGAAATTAAACGTCACTGCAAATTGAAGCGCGTCATTATTGACCGTGGATGTGTGGTGCCTGAAGGCACCACAATAGGCTATGACCACGACCAGGACAGAGCACGAGGCTTCCGTGTTTCTGAAAAAGGCGTGGTGCTAGTCACCCGTGAAATGTTAGGCCAACCTGTTGGTGGCGTTAAAACATCAGCGCCAAAGATCTAACGCTGAGCGTTCCATTTCGTTAAGGTAGCAGTAACAAATGCTGCTACCTCTTCTGGGTGTTCTAATGGAAACATATGACCACCCTTCATTACTTTATGCTCGATATTATTGTGCTGCATTAATCGAGAATACATCTGCGGCTTACACACGTTACTTTTATCCCCTGTCACTAGCACCGCAGGACACTTCAGTTTGCCCTTATACTTGCCCAAATTATGCGGTATGTTGCGAAACAGTGCGGCCTCAACATCGGCGCGAAAGGTAAGTGATATGGCGTCACTCTCTTGTGCAGTAACTGCTTTTACATAATCGCGAACACAGCGTTTATCCATATCTCTGAACAATGCTTTACCGTGAAAATAGGCTTCCATATCAGTGTGCAATGGCCAACTGGTATTGCGAGTTTGCGCTAACTTAGCTGGCGTTAACTTGTTGATAAGCGGCGTATGTTTAGCAAACTTAAAAAAATGACTTAACGGGCCAACGACTAACGGTGGGTCAAACAGTATTAAGCCTCGAAACAACTCTGGCGCTTCGCATGCCGCCATGTAGGTGATTACAGCACCAAACGAATGACCAACGCCAAAAACGCCTCGTGGGTCGGTGTTTTCTTTCTCGATATGATGAATAAGTTCATTGACCTGATTACGCCAATTCCCGTTTACGGGCAATTGTGGGTCGTGCCCAAAGCGTTCTACATGAAGGCGATTAAATGTGTTTGGCATTGCTGAAAACATGGCATTGTAACAGCCAGCAGGAAACCCATTGGCATGGGCGAAATGAAAACTCAGATCAGAAGATGACACGTAAACCTCGGAATATAAAAAAGAAAAGGGGCAATGGCCCCTTATTCCAATCTAGCCGTCATACTACTACAAGCCTCTCGCTTCCGCCATTTCCCAATCTTTTACAATTTTTGTGCTTGTCCACAAAAAGACCGCGATTGACAGCGCATACGGTATGACCAAATAAATAAGCGACTGCCTAAGTGCTTCCGTTTCCCCAAGTGAAGGCACAAGTGCTTGGCTAATAATACCGGTAAGAGTAGGCCCGCCACCTAGCGCAATAATATTAAGCACAAAGAAAAACAGTGCAGTAGACATAGCACGCACATTGATGGGCGCAAGTGTTTGCGCCATAGCAAAACTAGGCCCTAAATACGAACCACTGGTAAACAGCAGCAGTGCCATTAATCCAACAGATAGCCAAAGATCTTGCACTTGTAATGACACGTAAAACGCAGGTACGCCAATAATAAGTGCGATAGCAGGGAGCAATGCGTACGCTTTCTTATTGTGCTTACCCCATCTGTCAGCAATGTAACCTCCAAGCCAAACACCAAGCGCATAAGCCGTACCGTTAATAATACCAAATACAATAAGTAACTGAGTAATGTCTAACCCGGCAAATGCACGTACGTAATAATCAATAATCCAGGTAGAAATAGCGTAGTTACCGAATGAACCGAACGAAATACCAAGGGCCATTCCCCACCACGTAGGTATTTTTAATAGCGTTTTTAGCGATGCTTTTACGCTTGGCTTGTTGGCTTCATCGGTTGCCGTTGGCACAGACGCAGTGCGCTCGGGCTCTTTTACCGTAAATTTCAATAGCAGAGCAAGTAAAACACCGGGGATACCCACACTATACATAACGGTTCGCCAATCAGCTGAACCACCCTGTAAGAAAAACGCCGAGGCAAAGAACGCCAGCATGACGCCAAATGGGATCCCCAATGAATAAATGGCTAGTGCGCCTGCCCGTTTCTCTTTTGGAAACAAATCAGAAATTATACTGTGTGACGGAGGGCTACCACCCGCCTCGCCTATACCCACGCCAATACGTGCAATGGCTAATTGCATATAACTAGCAGCAAGCCCTGACGCTGCCGTAAAGCCGCTCCATAGCGTAAGTGATATAGCAATAATGTTGACACGGCTATAGCGGTCGGCCAACCATGCAATAGGAATACCCATCACTGTATAAAGCAGTGCAAAATAGATGCCTTTCAACCAACCAAGCTGGGCATCATCAAGCCCTAAGTCGGCTTTAATAAAAGGTGAAAGAATACCGATTATCTGACGATCAATGAAATTGAAAGCATAAACAAGGGTAAGAATAAACAACACATAGTTGCGATAACTTCTAGATGCTCCCGCATCATTTGCAGGAATACCTTCAACGTGAGTTTGGGCCATAACTGTCCTTTTAGGTGATGGTATCCCAGTCTACGCATTAGGTAAAAAAATTAACAACTAATTGTTACTTATTTGTTAACATAACGAAAATTTCTAACTGAGTCTTTCTGTTCCCTAGCGCTTAAGGTACGATGTATTCCCTTCAACTCATCAGACCAGACAGGCAATCATGACGGTAGACGAACTGTTAAATATTCCTGCGTTAACGCAGACTTCAGACAATACATGGAAGGTTGATGGACTTGTTATCCCGAAAACATGGGGACAAGGTCGAACCGCTTTTGGTGGTATTTCAGCAGGAATGTTGTATAGCGCCGTTAAGCAGCAAGTGCATGACGGTAGAGTGCTGCGCTCTTTTACAACTAACTTTGTAGGCCCTTTGTCTCTTGAAGCCCCCTTTTCAATAGAAGTAACCTTACTGCGCACTGGCAAAAATGTGTCTCAGTTTACAGCGCACGCAATACAAGACGGAAAAAGCTGTGTATTTTCTCAAGCCTGTTTTGGTGTAGCGCGAGAATCTTCAATTCGCGTTGAGAACACAGAAACGCATACCATGGCAACACCAAACAAGGCTAAGTTTATTCCGCAGATCCCCAAAATTACGCCTAAGTTCTTGCGCTACTTTGATTTATCGATTGATGAAGGCGGTGTGCCGTTCACTCGCAAGAAAACCAGCCATTATCGCGGCTTTATGCGCTTTAAGCAGCCACCAGCAGAAATTACTGATGCTCACATCATTACTATGATTGACGCATGGCCGCCTACGCTGCTTCAAATGATGAAACTTCCTGCACCAGCAAGCACGGTGAGCTGGAATTTAGAGTTTATCCACCCGCACAAACCTGTGTCGCCAACAGACTGGTTTGCTTATCAGGCGCATACACGCCAAGCTGCCGATGGATACGGACACACTGAAGCGACTATTTGGGATAAAGACAACGAAGTGATTGCCATTAGCCGTCAAACCGTTGCGGTATTTGACTAAGCAATAAAAAAGCCTTTCTGGCGATAACCAAAAAGGCTTTTTACTGTTTATACCTTCAGTAAAAACTAGTACAGCATAAATGCGTTAGGGTTAAACAGCGAGATAACTGATATACACTGTAAATTCGTGATATCCAGCGCATCTTCTAAGTCTTCACGATTTAGCGCTAGCGCATCATGCATTTCAGGCTTTAAGTTATGGTAGCTGGGGTATACCTCAGGATTAACATTATCTAACGCCAATACGTAAGAAAGCTGAAGAATTCTATCTTCAGGAAATTCCCCATCTTCCTCGTGAATACGCTCTATGGGTTTGTAGATTGTTTCAGGGATGCCCCACTTCTCAATAAGTTTTGCCGACACCGTATTGTAAGTAAATCCAAGTACACCAAACTGCAACTCAGCCGGTGCAACTCGCGCGTTAAACGCCTGACATCGCGTCGCGGCCTCAGGCATAAGCGACACTACAACTAACTCGCCTATGTTGTGTAACAGACCAGAGACAAACGCACGTTCTGGTTCTCGAATGTTTCGCATGTCGGTAAAGTACTTCGCCAACAAACCGCATGACACACTCTGCTCCCAAAACTTATCTAAATCGATAATTTGGCCGTCCACTTCACTGAAAGCTTGGCTTACACCGTAAGCTAGCGCGAGATCGTAGGTAGAGCGGGTACCAACCACCTGGATAGCCCGTGTGATAGTGTCGATTTTGTTTGGAAAGCGATAAAGTGCAGAGTTTGCGACCCGCAATAATTGAGTGGCGAGGGATGGATCGAAAGCAATGATATCGCCAATATCGTCAATGCTGGACGCTTCGTCGTCCATACAGGATTTCAAGCGTGTTACTGAGTCTGGTAACACAAAAAGGTCTTCGGCTTTTGAAACAAGTTCGTCTACATTCATTCTTGCACGATCTCCAATGCAACCTTCATTAACAGACAACAAAGGCCCATCCATTCGCCCGCATTTCTTCTATGTATAGGCATAAAACAACGTAAGGTCAATAAAATATGTGTAGTAAAAAAGTATGATTTACTTACTATTCAGCGACTTAAAATTAAATACAAAAAAGTAATGTATGCTCTTTAATGCTCTTTTGTTTATCCACTTTGTTGGACAGGTATGGGCAATTATACCAACTCGCATCAATAAATAAGACATATTCTTAGAAAAAAGCCAGTAATAGTGCAGGTGCCATTCGTGGTAGCATTGCGTTTTGTAATACTTTTTTATTATTTTTGCTGCTTTTATGAATCTAAACGTTGTTGTCATTGGTTACGTATGGCCAGAACCCAATTCTTCTGCTGCTTAACCAAAATATGCTATCAATCATCTCTACCATGCGAGATGCTGGACACCACGTTACATTTTTAACTGCAGCGACTGACAGCCACCACAAAGCTGACTTAGACGCACTGAGTGTATCAAGCCAAGAAATTGCACTAAATTGCAGTAGTTTTGATGACGTTATAGAAAACCTTGCCCCCGATATTGTTGTATTTGACCGTTACATGACGGAAGAGCAATTTTCTTGGCGAGTTAAGGCGCGCTGCCCTAACGCTTTGCGTGTACTTAATACCGAAGACTTACACAGCTTGCGACAAGCACGGCATAATGCGGTTAAAAGCGCGAACGATGCCAGTAAAGCCGACCTAAATTCGGAACTGGCACAGCGCGAAGTAGCCGCTATTTTGCGTTGCGACATTACGCTGGTTATTTCTTTATCTGAACTGGCGTTACTGACAGAACATTATAAAGTTCCAGCCCAACAACTTTTTTACTACCCGTTGCCAACCAAGCCACTTGCTAAGAGCATGCCGACATTTGAGCAACGCGAGCACTTTGTACACATTGGTAATTTTCGACACGCTCCTAATTGGGACGCGGTGTTACAGTTAAAGCAAACAATTTGGCTTACTATTCGAAAAGCCTTACCCAGCGCTGAGCTACACATTTACGGCGCTTACCCGCCTAAGAAAGCGACGCAATTGCATAACGACAAGCAGGGCTTTTTGGTTAGAGGATGGGCTGAAAGTGCTGATGATGTTATGCTAAATGCCAAAGTGCTTATTGCCCCACTTCGATTTGGAGCGGGCGTTAAAGGCAAATTTTTAGACGCTATGCGCTGTGCAACCCCAAGCATAACCACCTGGATTGGTACAGAAGGCATAACCGAGCACAACAACTGGCCCGGCGCTATTTGTGGCACCGATACCGCAGATACAAAGGCTATTAGTGACTACGTTGATGCAGCAGTATCATTGTACCAAGATGAAGCTGCTTGGACATTGGCCAGTGAAAAAGCCGTTTTCTGTATTAATGCATTTAAAAAACAAGAGCGCGCCCTACCCCTGGCACCACACTTATTGCATACGCACTCTGAACTTGCTTCACACCGAAACTCGTTGTTCTTACAAAGCCTGCTGTGGCATCAATCGCTTACGGCAAGCAAATACATGAGCCAATGGATTGAGGCCAAAAACAAAAAAAGTGAATAATCACGAAATTCGAATTACTTATTGCGTATGTTTTGTATGAAAAACACCAATTTCACCTACCACCCGATATGGTGCTTTTAGTAATTGAGTAAAAAACACCAACACAGTCTTTTGCTAGCTATTGCAGTGAGTTATGGTTTAGTCTATTAGCAGAAAAACGGATTAAAAACCCTTTCTGGTTCGTGAAATCGTACCATTTTGGGAACGATTAAA
This sequence comes from Alteromonas gracilis, assembly GCF_036870955.2. Lineage (GTDB taxonomy): Bacteria > Pseudomonadota > Gammaproteobacteria > Enterobacterales > Alteromonadaceae > Alteromonas > Alteromonas gracilis_A. The sequence continues at coordinate 1,813,313 of NZ_CP145482.2, read as the reverse complement.
TTGTTATGTGCCAAGGAAAGTACTGTGTAATGAATATTAGCTTTGACGATTATATTGATTCAATTAAGGCAAGCAGGAAGTCTATGCCTTCGGAGCTATTTTCTTTTGCGTCAAACGAAAACCACTACGAATTGAATCACCCCCAATCACTTCACGATTCATGGGTATCTTCGCTGTGTACAGAAGAACTAAGAAACAATACACGGCCATTTGAATGCTCGTTAAGAGTGACATTAAAGCTACTTGGCCAACAACATGATAGAACACTAGTGTTAATCTATTCAGATGTTGTCGCCTATGAGTTCTTAGGTTCAGAAAATAGTTATAACCCAAATGACACTTTCCATGGGGATATATTGGATCATCGCATTAGTATTACTGGCGACGCTTACAACCATATAATTGAAATGCGTTCCGGCTCTATCTTCAAGGTTGTTTTTAAGGGGTTCTCTTTTGAAGAACAAAGTTGCACATAACAAAAAAATTAAGTCACTCACTTCGTTCGCTGGGACGCATACACGTGGGCTGCTTCGCATTTTAGCCCACGCGCCTGCGCCCTTTATTTAAAAGTTAAACCCTTATTCCGCATTAAGTCTCTTTAATGCTTTTTTGTAAGCCTCATTTCTTTCGCGTTTTCCCACTGCAAGCACTGTAACTATAACTACGTCATCAAGTACCTGATACACCAACCTATATCCTGATTGACGTAATTTTATTTTATATACATTATCGGCACCTAACACTCTATCTGGGGCTACGTGCGGTGTTTTTAACCTCTCTGCTAACTTCTTTTTCAATTGCTGCTGCAAAGTACTACCAAGCTTACTCCATTCTTTTAGGGCGCTTCTTTTAAACTCTAATCTATAGGTCATCCAAATTCACCGAAACGCTTTCTTCACCTTGCCTTTCTTTAACAAGCTGTAGCAGTTCCAGCTCCTCCAAACGATCCATCATTTTTTCGTAAATCTCTGCCGGGACACAATAGAATGCGGGTTCATTCCTATTCAATATGGCGACAGGATCGCCATATGCACTGCTCGCAACTTTCATAGGGTTTGCTTTTAGTTCTGTAATACTTGCTGCAACTTCAGCCAAAACTCTCACCGCCATAACAGTCTCCTAAAAGGTCTTTAATTAGGTCATATTAATCTATCATTGTTGGTTTAACAAGCGCATAAACTCGCTCACTACGTTCGCTGGGACAAAAATACGTAGGCTCCCTGCGCTTCGCTTGGTATTGTAGCCTACATATTTTTGTCCGTTATGCGGGTGTTAGTTTCAATAAGGATATTCATGAAAACATTATTTCTATTAACCCTTTTTATAAGTTTGATCAGTGGGTGTACTACACAACTACATAGAATCGAAAAATGGGAATATAAGGTTATAACCTTTGACCCAATGAAGGAGCTTCAAAGTTTAGAAGGGGATGAAATTTCACTGAACAACAGAGAACAATTTTTAAGCTTGCTCAATGAAAAACAGTCATCTTTTTTAACAGAACAAGGAAAGCTGGGCTGGGAAATCATCAGCGTAGAAAACTCGACATATACAATGAGAAGGCCACTCGTTGAATAGGTCGCAACGTAACAATCGCATTAGCACGCACTGCGCTCTTTGGGGTCAAAACCACGCGGGCTCTCTTCACATAGGTTGTTATAATGCCTCCTTTATGTAGGTATTATATGTTTTTGAGGTACTCTTTGCTTATAGGTATAGCAAGTTTACTCGCGTTGTTAACTAGCCCTTTGGCTAATTTATACTCACGATAGTGACGTAAAACAAACGCATGAGTTGGCTAACGAGCGAACTAGAGGCAACAATAAGTGGTCTGCCCTCGCCTCGCTCGTTACTATAGCCCAATGGTTATTGCCCGTTTGCGGGTGTTAGGTGACAAGGAGAAGTTAGTAAATGGAACCAAATTATTCAGAGTACTCGACCACAGAACTAAAAGACGCTTTAGCCAATATAGATAAGGAAAGTTATCCCGAGCGCGTAGAGCGAATAAAAGTCGAATTAGCTTCGCGACAAAAATCAGAAGAAAGCCGCTTAAATACAGTTGACGATGATTTTGAACCTAACGAACAATTTTTCAAATGTCCGACGTGTGAAAAGAAAATAGGTTTTTTCTCGAGAACTGCAAATAAATGGGGAAAGATAAAAACATGCCCACACTGCAACACTCCTTTTGAAATATCGGTTAAATTTAAAATACTCGCTATTGCATTTATACCAGCGCTTATTATTCAACTATTCATATTACGTCCGCTTGTAGTTGGTTTTGGTCTTCATGCAGCAGTAAGTACCAGTATTCTCTGTGGCGTTCTTTCGTTTATTTCCATGCGTTACAGAAAAGTCCGGAGTACCAAGCCTCTTATTTAAAAGTTACGCAATGATGAATACGCCGTATAAGGTTAGATTAAAAACTAAGACTAAAATTAGAATTGCTCTACTCTTTACAGCTTTTACAGCATTGATTTCTTTTCTAACCTGGGAGTTAGTTGATTCACAACTTTTTAAAAGAACAGACGACTTTGAATGGAGAAATCACAGGCTAAAGGAACCGGAAAAATGTTGGACGGAGTCGCGATTCAGAGTTTACGTTTGCAGCTTTAATATGCGCAGGAACGAACTTAGAATTCTTCGGACGCACAATTTTAATATGGCCAACGGTAAATACTGCATTGCCAAAGTTTATAAAAACGATATATTTCAAAACTATGCTATAACCTCAGCTAACGATTGCGTGTAACAAAACGCTCAAATCAAAAACCACTGCGCTGCTCGCTGTTACACAAACGGAAGTCAGGTAACTCATGGAAGAATTAACATTAAACGAAATACAATTTTTGGTTGCGTTGCTCGCTTCTGAAGAAGCTAACGTCCAAGAGCTAGAAGTCGACATGTTCCGGCGGAACGTGCAGCCCTCTTTAGTACAATACGTATTGAAGGGTTTGATTGAAGACGGCGCTGTAGGTATAACAAGACTAGTAGGCGAAGAGTTCCACGACTTCGAAAAAGACGACGCCTTAACTCTCATTTGCAATTGGAAGCAATTTGTTCAATTACCTCTCCAACTGTTTTTAACCGATACGGGTTACAAGCGTTGGGAAGTTGATGATTGGGGCATCACTACCTCGAGGGCAATGCAGCTAGTGTTTTCTAATAAAGGGAACGGTTTTCGTGTTAATACTAGCAAGGGTTAGGTGAGTAAGCGTTTTACTAAAAGGATATTTTGATGGCAGAAAACAATGCATTAGATTTAATTGCTTTAGCAAATGAACTAGAAGCATTTATTCAAAGTTGCGTACCCGACAGTGCTAAAGTCAGCAAATATGGCGGTACTTTATTCACACTGAAACCAGAAGAAAAAGAAGGCCAATTCTGCGGGGTATTTGTTTATTCTGCGCACGTTCAATTGTCATTCAGTCATGGTCCTCAGCTTAAAGATGAACGCAAACTGCTTACTGGCACGGGGAAACACAGAAGGCACATCAATTTCAAAGATGCTGAAGAAATCGATTATCCGTATATCAAAGAACTTCTCCTTCAAGCATCAAGGATGTAGTAAAAGGAAATATGAACCTATTATTTGTTTGCTCAGAAAACCGTTTGCGTAGCCCAACAGGTGAGGAAGTTTTTTCTGAATATGAAGGAATAAACGCAATCGGATGCGGCACTAATGCAGATGCCGAAACACCGCTTTCAGGTGACCTTATTGAATGGGCCGACGCGATCTTGGTTATGGAAAAATCTCACAGAATCAAAGTCGCCAAAAAGTACAACGATTTACTTAAAGATAAAAAACTGGCGTGCTTAGACATACCAGACAACTACGAGCGTATGCAGCCCGAACTTGTTCGCCTTCTAAAAAATAGGGTCCCAAAGTTTGTACGGTTGTAACTGGCACTTTTGAAACAGCTAACTAAAGCTAACCGCTCAAATTCCGGCCAGCTTCGCCATTATGACTCCCCTGTATATGGGCTAATTATTGAATAACGTATGATCTTCTAAGGATTGGAAATGAATAATATAGAGAAATTTGAATCTTACCTTCTCAGCTACCAGAACAAAGATATTGAAGCAGTTTCAACGCTCTTTGCACCCGATATTCATTTAAGAGATTGGAAAATTTCTGTCCATGGTAAAACTATTGCCATATCAGAAACTCAGAAGAATTTTGATAACGCTTCAAGCCTGGAAATCGATATTTTAAACGTCATGGAAAACGAAAACTCGGTCTCTGGAGAGCTCAAGATTGTTGTTAACAAAACAGAGGTACTGTTTGTCGTTGACGTTGTAACATTCAATAATGACGGACTGATTTCATCCATTAAAGCCTATCTTGGAAGGGGAAACTAATATGCACCTGAAGGCGCTCAGCAAAGTGATAAAGCCCCTCTTTTCCTTCGATGGACTGCATATACATAGGGCTGCTTCGCGATTGTGCCCAACATGCCTGCATTTATTATTGGAAAATTAAGCTCATTATGAAATCAGAAAAGGAAATTCTCTCTGAATTTGTAGCGCTAGTTTTCAAAGCCAACGATGATGAAGACTGCCTATCCAAAAAGTGTTTAATGAATGGGTCTTTAAGTTCAGTTCGCCAAGTAGCAAATGATGCGATAGAGATCTCATCGCAAATGCGTAAAAGCGATCAAACCAAGCTAGATGCAAAATTACTTTCTCTTGGTTTGCCCTCGTTGCATTCATTGCAAAACAAGAGTTTCAGAGAATTTATGATAATTTTAAATCGGGGGAGTATTAAAAAAGAGCAGGAATATCGCTTAGTTCGTTCTATTTCAGAAACAGAAGTGTTGAGTAACAAACATCAAGAGTGTGCTTATAATTTACTAGAATGTTATGAGCAAGCACGAACCTGATAAAAATAACGCTCTTCACCTCAGTAGTTGATGCCTATACAAGTAGCGCAAGCGTGATTATCTATACCGTTCTTACTCTTATAATACCGCCAGATAAAAGCTAGGTTCCAAAAGGAAGTTATTCAGTGATTACATGGATTAGAAACAAATTTGCGCCAACCTTTTATGTGCAAATTTGGGAAAACAAGTTGAGGGTAACAGACTTATCCACCAAGAATAAATATGAAAGTTTACCTGTTATTGCCATTGAAACCCTCGAATCTGGCGAGAAAAAGATAGTAGCAATTGGAAGACAGGCGACTACAAACACTCAACCGAATATTGTCACTGTAAATCCGTTTTCTCATCCACGGGTGTTGTTCTCAGATTTCTATGTTGGAGAAAAACTTCTTCAACACGCATTTTCTACTTTCGCTAAATACCGCTTCCTGCGCGTGACACCAAAGACTGTTATTCACCCAATGGAAAAGACAGATGGTGGATTAACAATGATTGAAATCAGGGCATTTCGGGAACTGGCTTTGGGTGCGGGTTCTATTGAAAGTAAAGTTTACGTCGGTGAGCCACTTTCAATAGCCAGTTTCAGTTTTGAAGATATTGAAGACACAGATGGTGTTAACGATCTTAACGCCAATCATGCGACCAAAGGTGAGACAGGGCTCGCTTTTACCTTGTTTGTAGTCTTGATGCTAATTGGAGTATTTTACTTTGGGGCCAAATAAGGCGTGCCCAACATTCATAGCTCTAAGCCAGCATTTTTATGCGATTAAACAGAACATTAACAGCTTTATATATCAAAAAAACACATGGAGATTACATGGAAGAAGTAGCAGGTAGTTTAGGAAGAGCACTATTTTCAACATTAAAATGGTTCGTCCTCGTCGCGCTTTTTGAAATCGTATTTTATTGGTATGGTTTTGGAACAATTAAGCTTTTGACGTTTGGCAAGCATCCACAAAGAAACAAGGTGAACAAAACACTTTGTGCAATACTCGGTTTTATGTCTCTTTGCGTCACTTTCTACTTAGCGTCTCTTCTATTTGGTGATGCCTCATAAAAAAGTTAGTCACTAAAGCTATCCCTAATGAAATTGTATTAGTTAAAAAGGAATTTAAAAAATGAAGTTTATTCTTACCCCATTTTTTGTTTTGTGTCTGTGTTCTTGCGCAACGCTCTCCATACCAGAGTCGGTTAGAAACGAAATAGATTCAGACCTTCAAAAATACGAAAACTGCAAAGACTATAAAGCTTATGCCGTTGCTGTAGATAACAATGAGACATGGGTAAATGGCTGGTCATATGGCTACCCTAACCAAGAGCTTGCCAATAAAAGAGCGCTGCTGGAATGTGAGACGCGAAAATTTATCCTTAATGTTGAAGCGAAATGTACCATTATTCACGAGGGCTCCAGCAATGATAAAAGTTCGTAATCGAGATATTTAAGTTAGCGGTTTTCTCTTTAGCTCTACTATCGCAATTAAGCAGTTATGATTTAGGAAGTTTATGGTCCCCTTGTATGTAAAGGTCAAAAATGAAGTGGGTTTGTTTGAACTTAACGACGGTAGATTTCAGCCCACTCAGAAAGGTGCGCTTTCTCGGTTTATGGTTGGATTTAAATATATACTTGTAGAGAATGACATTGCTCAATATCTGCAATCACTTGATATTGAAAGGGTTACTTTCAAGCTTAAGCAATAATCTGGGAAAGAAACACAAACAAAGAACATAGCAATTACCAACAGATGTGTGTGAATCATCACTTTGACTTAACAATGGCTAGCGATCTCAACATAGAAGGTAAGCAATTCCTCTTGATGGATAATAGATTTTTGTTTGCAAGCCCCAAACTAGCAGCAATTTTGTCCACCCATGAGTTAGGGGTTTCTTTAAGCGAAGGGTTTAATGTTTAGCGTAAACTTGGCAACGCTCTTCGCTGCTACTCATTTAGATAATTTGCATTGTGCTTCAAGCTGCGGCTTTATTCCCTTATTTGAGATTTAATCATTTATGGATGAAATGGATGTTGCACGAACAATCAGGATCGGTCGACTCGCTCTCAAAAAACCATTACTTGTCATGCATTTTAGAATGTTTTTTCAAGCGTTCTTAAGCTGCCTGCCCTTTATTGTTCTTTGTCTTTTTGCATCTGAGCTTTTGCAATCGAATACGAATAAGCATGCTATCTTTTATAGTCTTCTGACTACTAGCTACGCAGCTTGTTATTTCATGGTATGGAAGCAATATTCTCCTACTGTTATAACAGGGGTCAGTCTCGATAAGTTTCAGCAAGCCTTGCTACCTATTCTCAACGAATATGAATTCAAGGTAGATCGCAATAATGCTAAGTATTTACATGCAATTTGCACTGCCAACCGAGCATGTATATCCGATAATTTCTATGCAGTTTACACGAAGCAATCTGTTCTTTTGTTTTGTGTTTGCGAGTTACCTTTTCCATTTTCAGTAATGAAGCCAAAAGCTGTAATAAATTCAATTTTAACAGAGTGTAATTATGGATAACGCGCGTTTAAAGACGTATGCTGCCCGATAAATGGAAGTTGGACTCCATCAACGAAACGGAGAATATACGTTGAAAAATAAGATTTTTGGACTTGTGCTAATACTCATGTACTGCAGTTCGGTAAGCGCGAGCACAGAACGGTACAACAATGTAGCTAACCAATTTAAAGGGCAAGCACTTAGTGATGAAACCGTATCCAACGCGATGATGCAAGGAGCTTGCTTAGTACAGCTTAAAGAATTGACTTTCAAAAAGAAAAACGACTTTGATCCAATATCAGAATGGGTGAACTACCGTTCCATCTCGCTTTTGGAGCAATACTCTCCATGTGAAACGTTAATTATCCTAGAGGTTGCAAACACTCAACTAAGAGAGAGCCATGGGTAGCACAGCCCTTTGCTTATTTATGCTTTGATAAAATGATTTTCGAACGATACCACACCCATCGACACACCGTATGTGATAAAACGCTTGATGTGTCGTACGACAGATTCACTACCGCATTTAAGATGCGTGTTGATAGCGAATGTGTTTACAAAAAGCACCTATGCTTTTGGCCGTGGCACAACAACACTATCAAAATCGCGGGTCAAACATTTACTGTAAAAATCGTTTGGTTTGTAATTTGGCAATCTTCTATACAACAAACACAAAACGTTGTGATAAAAGAGCTTTTGCCAAAACGTCGAAGACGCTCAATTTCCTTAGTTGGATATGGTATTTTTGTGTTACTTATAAAGGCGATGCTTATTGCGTTTGCACCACACTAACAGTAAGAGTATTTACGGACATCGCTATTATAGAGTGCAACATGGAAGGCAGCTGCAACTGCAAAGAGGTTAAATTTACTACCTCGTCAATTATTAAAGCCATTTTAAACTGCAATTGTGGCTTGTGTCGCAAAGCAAATGGCAGCGCGTTTTCAACTTACGCTGTGTTTCCAAGTTGTGATTTTGCGCTAAAAAGCGGTGCGCTAAAAACCGTTCAGATATCTAAAAATGCATCTAAGAGCTTTTGTTCTCAATGTGGTTCACCAATTTTTAACGAAAATCCAAAATACGCAGGCCTTAAAATTGTGTACTTGGGCGCATTAGACAACGCAGAGCACCTTAAACCTGCTGTACATACATATTGTGAGTCTCAGTTGGCCTGGTTGAATGACATGGCGACTTTGAAAAAAATGGAACAAGGTTTTGCTTAATGGTGTATCGCAGGCAAACCACGTATTGTTAGCTGAAATCTAGCTTGTTGTTTTCATGGAGGTTTGAAAGTTGAGTAACCTATTGGCTTACACAGGCATTATTGCGTCAATTTGGATAGTAATAGGCATCTATGCTGCGTCTCGTTTTTATCCAAATTACAGCCATTTAAGGCAGTTTTGTAGTGAGCTAGGTGCATTTGGAAGCCCAACACAAAGGTTGTCTCCTGCCATTAACAACTATCCCTTGGGCGCCTTATTCGCACTTTTCGGGTGTTATGTTGTTGTGTCTTTTCAATCTCACACCCCCTCTATTGTTATTGGTAGCATGATCATTATTCATGGCCTGTGCACTTGGATATGTGGTTTCTTTCCGATGGATGCAGACCCATATACCACGGCCCCTTCGACAAGCTGTAAAGTACACACGTGGTCAGGACTCTTGATGCTTATTTCTTTCATCGTAGCCCCTTGCATCGTGGTGTTTTCTAGCTATTTTCCACTATCTCTTCGTCTGCTCTCGGGCCTATGTGTTGTGGGGTGCTTTTTCTTCTCTTATCGGTTGGCCAAGGCTTTGGAGCAAAAAACTGTGCCAGGGTTATACCAAAGGCTTAGCTATGGTTTTCAAATTCTTTGGTTGTTTGTGTATTCGCTATTTGTCGTTGTATGAATACGTTATCATGAATTCGCGAATTGCTAGGCTAGTGGAACTGAGTGTTAGCAATTGGCGTACAAAACTTTAAAAAAATAGGACAAAACATGGATAGTTCAAACAAACATATATCAACACTCTTATTCTCATCCTCGCTCCTGCTGGGCGGAATAACTGCGGCACTGTTGGTTTTTCTGATCCCATTCGAAGGTATTCAAAACGAATTTAATATAGAGTTACCCATTTGGTTGGCTTGGGTATTTCCTTCTTTCCGTTTTTGGCCACTTTTAAGCTTAACGCTACTATTCATGTTTGCGATGTCTTTTAAAGAAAGCTTGCGCCTTTCACCATTGTTTACACGAACCGCTGTAAACGCGTCTTTTTTTGGCTTCGGTTGCGCAATAACCTTTGTACTTTCTTCTTTTCTTGCTATTTACTGGCCTGTTATACAACAAACGTCATAGGCATTAAACGTATGACAATACATAGTTAAAACCAAGATATATCAATAACGTAGCTTTCCGTTTTAAGGTAGAGTTACTTTTTTAAAAACAATAAATAAAGGCGTTGGATTAATGCGTTTACTACTGATGACAATTGCACTTGTTACAAGCACTTTTGCTTTAGGTGAAGTGAATATTTTGCTTAAAAACAACACAGATAAGGAGTCTCAAAAGCGAGAGCAAATAGCAAAGTTAATACAACAGTACGACCTAAAAAAGTGGTGGTTTACAGACGATATTATTATTGATGAAACCACAAGAAGCCCATTCAGCCACCCTGTGCTTACGCTCACTGCCTCAATGCCTAACAACGACCCAGCGGCACTATCGCAGCTTCTTCACGAACAAATTCATTGGTTTGAAGATGAAAGGCCTGAAGAGGTAGAAAGCACAATTACAGCACTTAAAGCAATGTACCCTTCAGTCCCGGTAGGCTACCCAGAAGGCGCTAGAGATGAATTTTCAACTTATTTGCATATAGCAGTGTGTTTAATGGAACTCGACGCGCTAGCAGAGCTACTTGGAAAACAACAAGCGCAAAACGTTATAGCGACCAATGGAAAGTATTTTTACAAGTGGATTTACAGCACAATACTGCTAGACCAGGATAAAATTCGGCAGCTACTTAAAGACAATAAATTGTATATCTAGCCACAGCGCCAATTTTTGAGTTTCAAAACTCGTATCGCCTATCTCAAAGCGCGCTGATAAACGCAGTTATATGTTGTGCAAGCTTTGCTGGCTGATCGCACTGAATATAAGTTCTAGTATTGGTCACCACTTCAAAGCTTGCGTTTGGAAACCTAGTACTCAAGCGTTGACCTAGATCCACAGGAAACAACACATCATCGGCTCCCCAAACTATTTTGACAGGCTTTGTAAAAGAAGACAGCGCTGTGCCTAATTGTTGTGTAACATCGTTTCGCCACGCGCCAGCTACTTCCTTAAAGTCGTTTTGAATGTCTTTAGCATTAACAAATGACCTAAGTGGGCGCTTTAGTTCATAAGCGCTAAGCGAATGACTAAGTAACCCCATTGCTATTGAAGACTTAATAAATGTGGAAAAACGAAACAGCATTGCCATTCCCCTTACATAGCCTGGGATATTGACGGCTTTTGGAAGCGTTGCAAACGGCTTAGGCGGAAACACATCAAGTGCATCACAATTAGTGAGCACTAAACTTCTCACGCTACTATCAAATTCAGCTGCGAGCATTTGTGCATATACACCGCCAGTATCGTTTGCTACCACGTTAACTGGAGCTAATTTTAATGCCTTTATAAATGCTTCAATAATTCTAGCAACACCTTTGACTGATAAATCAGCTGCTCCACAAATAGCATGACGATGCCCACCAAGCGGTAACGTGGGCGCGATGCACCGATAATTTTGCTGTAAAAAAGGTATCAACTTGTCCCAATTGTGCATGTCGGTTAGTGCGCCATGTAAAAAGAGAATTACTGGCCCTGTGCCAATATCCAGATACTCTAAATCAAACCCGTCCATTTGAAGCAATCGTGGGGTGTGTATCAGGTTATTGTGTGTTGGTTCTTTTATGGTTATGGGCATTCATGTACTCTACAAATCAGTGAAAAGTGGTGTAAATGGTACCCACTACGCAAAGCTGAGACTTGTAAGAACGACCGCTTTTATGATTAACAAGCTCTTCATCGATTTTAAACATGCACTTTTTGTCGGGCATCTCGATGCCATCAAACACCACAAACACACCACTGGCGCCCTTTGCATTTCTCTAGGTGAAAAGCTAGTAGTGAAAAAGCGCGACGAAGAATATCGTTCAAGAGTACTTTATATTGAGCAAAACACTGACTTTGAAATGTTGAGCTCGTCCCCTGTGGTTATTTATTGTTTTGAGTTGAATGCACAACAACGCGTTTTGATAAGACAGCAATTAGGCATCGATGTAACCCCAATACATCATAAATTCGCCAACGAAGATGTTTTTGTAAAAGCAGGACGATGGTTAGGTGAGAGTAAGACTCTCAATATGCAACATGTTCTTCGGTTCTTCGATTTACTCGGAATAAATAAGACTGAACAAGATAAAGCAGACAAGCGAATTGACAAACTTATAGAAACGCTGCATGCCGCCCCAACACATAAGTTCACTATCGATGAACTAACGCAGCATGCGTCGCTATCTAAAACAAGATTATCAGAGCTTTTTAAAAGCACTACTGGCCTAACTCTACGACGCTATAGAATTTGGCAACGATTAATTGTTGCTGCTGAGTTAGCTTCAAAAGGGTTTGACCTTACTTACTGCGCACAGCAGGCAGGCTTTTCGGACTCGGCACATTTATCGAATAGCTGTCGAAAACTACTTGGCGTTAGCCCAATAGAATTGCTATCACAGCCACGACAGCTGAATATTTTCACCCCGACACAACTAAGTTGACCAGCCAAGGTAGTCTTAGAGCAGTGTACCGTTTTAACGCTTCAGTTTGAGAATAACGGTTTTGATACCATTACCTCTAGACTGGCTGAGGTAACGGTCAAGCTGGCATTGTTCTAGATACTCATCGTAGTTAAATTGCGAGCGCATTTCAGGTGAAAGTTCATTCGCTTTTTCTAACAGCACGGCTAAAACACCGCGTATGACTTTGCTCGGTGAATAGGCGCTAAACGCACCATCACTGAAATCCAACCAAACAGGACTTTCGCAACCGGGCACAAGCGTGGTTTCATCACGCAAGGCCTCGTCTAAAGGCACTAGCCGTTTTCCCGCTAGCATTAGCGTCCGAGTAAAATCATCCCACCCTCTCGCGTTTGCTAGTTTACTGGCAATGGGGGGTAATTCTGTGTGCTTTGTCACTTTTAGGCCTTTACGCTGTTTATGACTGATTAAGCTACAGAGCCCAACTCAAGTGCAAGGTCTTGCGCAGTCATTACCAAGTTTTCTACTTCGCTTGTTGTGGGAAACATTACCAGTTCCACACCATTTTTTTCCAAACCTGGTAGCCACGTTTGCGTAAACTCTTCAAGCGATACACTTACACACTGCCCTTCAATACCATTCATCGTCACAAAAGTGCTCGCCAAATCACGATGAGGAAAAACAGGTAGCTGCACATTTTCGCCATCTTCAAACATGACAAACCCTTCACTACCCTGCACCATCCAAATTTCTTTTGCTTTCAATACATAGGTGACAACCAACTCTTGTCGCTCTTCTGCAGACAGTTTCATTGCCTGCTCAACAACTGCTTCGTTCAATTTCTCTGCTACTGTCTCTGGAAACACAATTCGTACCTGTAAATAATTTTGCCGCAAGTATACCCACACCAGTGCTATACGCAATCCACTTAGCCACTAAAAACGTAGTGCTATACAACACGCAAATTATGTTTACACTATAGTATACAAAACCACGCGCATAACGTGTTGATAACAATGCGTATAGTGTACATGCAGCCTACAAACATCAGACGACTTCAAATAAATAAAAACTTATGGTCAATCTTTTTACAGCTTTGAAACAAGGTACGCACGCTAGTCACGAAACACTGGAAAATACTTACCCGTTTATCATGTATCACGGCGACAATGTTTTCGATTTTAGTGTGTATCAACATGTGCTATTGGTTATGTACCGTTTTCACGCTTGTGTATCGCAGTCACTAATGAATACAAGTGCCTCAAGCGACACAATAGCTGCGCTTGCCAAACATATTGACCATTCTAGCGTGATTAACGCTATCAAATCTGATGTGTTGCAGGTACATGCTATACATAACGAAAAAGACGAACAGCCCTTACTGTCCCTGTTGGCTGAACAAACACCAGGCGATTTGTCACCATTTAACTCAAACACTAGCTGCTGCATAGCAGGGTTATATGTATGGCTTGGCTCTTCTATGGGCGCAAACATCATTGTACGTAGGCTTTCTTCAAACAAGCCATCACCACCTACTAACTATTATTCAGCTATGGCTCAATGCGCTCGTTCTTGGGTAAGCTTCAAACAAGATGTAGACGCACTTGTTCCACTGCTGCTTGAAGAAAACAGTCAAGCTATCGAGCATATAGTAGAAGATGCAAACATTTGGTTTAGTTATTTAATCAGCTTAGGCACTTCACAAAACACTGTTAAAAGCGCCCTTGCGGTTGAATCCTAAATTAACTTAATCAAACGTCGACCTAATTTGCTCTAAAATTAACGTTGTTAATCAATCGCGAATTGGTAATTGCCTCGATTCTGGTAAACTTGCGCGTAAACTCATCTACGAAAAAGAACGCATGAAAGTAATCTCTTTTAACATCAATGGTATTCGTGCCCGCTTGCACCAGCTTCAGGCGCTTATTGATACGCATCAACCAGACATTATTGGCCTGCAGGAAATCAAAGTTCATAACGAGCAGTTTCCCGTTAAAGACGTTGAAGCAATGGGCTACCACGTTTATTTTCACGGTCAGAAGAGTCATTACGGCGTAGCATTCCTTACAAAGAAACAACCCGAGGAAGTCATCATGGGCTTTCCTAGTGACGAAGAAGATGCACAACGCCGCATGATCATTCTTAAGACGACGGATGACAGCGGCAAACCAGTTACTATTTTGAATGGGTATTTTCCACAAGGCGAAAATGAAAAGCACGAGACGAAATACCCTGCAAAGCGCAAGTTTTATCAAGACCTGATGGCATATCTGTCAGGTAGCCTTTCACCTGAAGAGCAAGTTATTGTCATGGGTGACGTGAACATCTCTCATACTGATCTGGACATCGGGATTGGTGAAGACAATGCAAAGCGCTGGCTACGCACGGGGAAATGTAGCTTTTTACCGGAAGAGCGAGAATGGCTTAACACCGTGTTTAACTGGGGTTTTGAAGACAGTTTCCGCTCATTAAATCCGACCGTTAACGATAGATTCTCGTGGTTTGACTATCGCTCTAAGGGCTTTAACGATAATCGAGGCCTTCGTATCGACCTTATTTTGGCCACGAAATCTCTTCACTCGAAGCTTGTTGATGCGGGTATTGATTATGATTTAAGAGGGATTGAAAAACCTTCTGACCATGCGCCTATTTGGGCGGTTTATAAAGGCTAATTACGTTAGCGTGAAACAGGAGACTAAGTGAGTACACTTCAGACGTTGGCACTTTTTGTTTATGGCGCTTTTTTGTTTGGCGCACTTAGGCACATAGATGTGACTCACTTTTTAAAAAATAAGCACCAGCAGCATCTGGTTTTTGGCAGTGCTGCCAGCTTGTTTGTACTTTGGCTTTTCAAAGTAGGTATATTTGACGGCCTAGATGTTCATTTTCTGGGCCTATCCGTACTTACGCTCATGCTTGGTTTTCGCTTAGCTATTGTCACTGCATTCATCACCCTCATTGGATGTGCAGCAGTAGGCTTTATCGCATGGGAAAATATTGGCGTCGACGGGCTGTTAGGTACTGTATTGCCCATTGGTGTTACTTACTTGTTTTACATGCTGTCGTTTCACCATATTCCGCGACAGCTTTTTGTTTATATTTTTTTATGTGCATTCTTCCCTGCGGCAATTTCTATTGCATTAAAAACACTGACGTTGGGTTTGTTCTATTTTGTCGAAGGTACATACCCCTGGGACGTTATTTTCGACAATTATGTGCTACTCATTCCGCTACTTGTGTTTCCTGAAGCGCTGCTAAATGGGATGGCTATAACGCTTCTTGTTATCTACCAGCCTACTTGGGTTTATACATTCCACGACAAATTCTATTTAAACAAATAACACCTAATTTTGGCTGACTGATACGTCGATAAGGCGCGCAGGCTGTAATTTTGGACTAATGTTTAATAAGAATCTGACCAGAACTCTCTATGCTATAGAGACAGCGCTATACAAGTGGGTATATATGCAGGTAATCACACATTCTATTAAACACGCAGACACTCAGGATTTGTGCTCGACTTTACAACAACTGCTCGACTCACCCCCTCATCGGTTGCTATAGCCTACAGCAACTGTTCACACAACACCGAACACATTCGACGTATATTTAAAGCATCATCAATGCCCTTTATGCTGGCTACGTCGTGTCTTGGCGCTCTGCACTGTGGCCCTAACGCCACAGAAGCAGAGTCAGACCTATCTTTATTTTTTATTGACGATGAGCAAGGTGCATATGGTATTGGGAGTGCCGACTTAGACGACAAAACCACAACACAGGGCGACCCTGTAAAAGCGGGGGCATATGCGCTCGAGCAGGCGTTGATAAACGCTAACAGACCTTTCGAAAGCCCAGCTTTAATTTGGTGTGCACTACCTCCGGGGGATGAAGAGCGCATTTTGGAGGGTTTTGCCAGTGTTGTTGGTGAGCAAGTACCCATTTTTGGCGGCTCTGCAGCTGACAATACGGTAGAAGGCCATTGGTTTACAGCAACAATAAATAGCTGTAGCCCTAACACCATAGCCGTCTGCGTTATGTATCCGTCTACCCCACTTGGTTTAAGCTACAGCTCTGGATACAAGCCTACTGAAACTGTTTTTACCGTCACACAAGCTAGCGGGCGAAATTTAATAGAGCTAGACGGTCAACCCGCATCTGCTATCTACAATAGCGCTACCAACAACCTTATTGAGAGCGAGTTAGGGGGTGGACAAATTTTAGGGCTCACGTCATCTGCACCGCTTGGTAAGCCTGTTGCACTTGAAAGCGGCGCACTCAACTACCTGCTTTGCCACCCTGATCAAGTGTGTGAGGATGGCAGCCTTAATGTTTTTTCTGAGATTCACCAAGGTGAGCAGCTCACTCTGATGGAGGGCAACATTGACAGTTTAACGGCTCGAGCAGAGCGCGTAATAAACAATGCCATTATGCTGCTTCCACAAAACAAAAAGCCTGTAGGCGTATTGATGATTTATTGCGCAGGTTGCCGACTTATGGTTGGCGATGCTATCCGACCTATGATTGAAAACTTGAAACATACGTTTGAAGGGCTTCCCATTTGTGGCGCGTTTACGTTCGGCGAGCAAGGCCGTTTCCTTGATGGCAAGAATAGGCATGGTAATTTGATGATTTCTGCGGTTGTGTTTTCTCGATGAGTAAAGACTACGAAAACGTTTTAGAAGATCTTGCTCTTGTTTACCGTTTAAAAGAGCAAGCTGAAGCACATAAAAAAGAAAGTGATGCTCTGCTAGCGGGCACGCGAGCACTGTTAACCGCAAAAAGCGAACAAGAGCTGTACCAAAAAATGTTTGGTATTTTCAGAGATCTTTACAATTACGAGGTATGTTTTGTTCTCGAAAACGATAGTAAAGGGAAGATGCGTTGCACTAACAGCACCTACCCTCCCGTTTTGGGAAGCTTATGGGAGGTTGATGAAACACTATCACGAGCGATGAAAAGCTCTCCTGTCGCATTATTCAACATCAAGATGCAGCCGACATGGCAGCAACACTTAGAAACGTTTGATATTCCCGTTACTTCGGTACTTTATTGTCCGTTCAAAGTGCACTCCCAACATGCAGTCATTGTGTTTTGTCACCATACACTGGGTTATTACACCCAAGAATATGTGGAAATGGCAAATCGATATCGCACGTTTACAGAACAAATGGCCATGAGTGTTCAGGCTAAGCTAATGGCCCTCGAGACAGTCAGGCTAAAAGAAGAAAAGGCGCGAGTTGAAAAGAGCCTGATTGACTCAGAAAAGATGGCGTCTTTAGGGCTTCTTGCCGCAGGTGTTGCACACGAAATAAATAACCCGATTGCGTTTATAAACAGTAACATTCACTTCTTAAAAGACACCCTTCCAGACCTTGCTACTATGCAAAATATAGTGGCCTCGCTTGCAAACAGTAGGACAGAAGAAGAACGATTATCGCTAGCCTCTACAGCGGCCAAATGGGTAAGTCAAAACAAGCTTGATTCAGTGAGTGATGAGATATCTGACATATGCACCGAGTCTCAAGAAGGCCTTCAGCGGGTGACGGAAATAATCACAAGTTTGCGTTCTTTTTCTCATGATGCAGACATTGCTGATGACGAGACCGTTAATGTGAACGACTGTATTGCACACGCCCTGCGCTTGGTTAATAGCGAACTCAAACATCGCATAGAAATAGTACAGTGCCTTGAAAATCCACCTTCAATTAAGGGGAAAACAGGTAAACTCAATCAAATTTTGGTAAACCTCTTTGTCAACGCAGCGCAAGCAATGGAAGATGGCGGGACATTAACGATCTGTTCTCGCCATGATAAAGAAAGTAACTCGACGGTTGTGACTGTAAATGACACAGGTTGTGGAATAGAAAAACATGCATTGCAGAAGTTATTTGAGCCTTTCTACACCACTAAACCCACTGGAAAAGGAACCTATCTTGGACTCTATATCTCGTTTTCTATCGTAGAGGCGATGGGAGGCACAATTACTGTGGATAGTGAGGTTAATGTAGGTACAACGTTTACGCTCACATTCCCAAGTTCAGCGCAGTAAATGCCACTTCATTCGCCTTTGGGTAAACGGCGCAAAAATTGCGGCTTAGCCAGCAAAACGACGCTCAACAACACACTCAAAAAACAGGCACAAAAAAACCGCACGGTAGGTGCGGTTTTTCATTTATTTCGACGCAATTATTTTTGGAAAAGAATGTCCATTACGTCAGCAAGTTCGCCTTTGCCTTCGCGAATTTCTTCTTCAGACAAACCTGCAATTTCGTGCGGGAACACCAACCATTCATCGCTTTCGTTAACGTAATAGTCAGGCACAATGTCCGTAGTATTGTTTTGAGGCTTGTACCACGGACAAGCAATACGAATGTCTTTCGGCATGTTTAGGCGCATCAATTTGTTAATTTGCTTGATAAGCGCTTCAACACTTCGGCCTGAATCAAACACATCATCAACGATAAGCAATTTGTCGTCAGCGTTGGCATTCTCTACTAAGTAGTGAAGACCGTGAACGCGGATCTCTTTAGATTGCTTGTTGATTCCATAGTAAGACGATGTGCGCACGGCAATATGGTCTGTTGACGTGTTCTTGAACTCGAAGAACTCCTGAACCGCGATACCAATAGGAGCACCACCACGCCAAATACCAATTATAAAGTCTGGACGGAAGCCATCTTCATACACCTTTGACGCTAGGCGAAAGGAATCCTGTAAAAGCGATTGCGAGGTGATAAAATTCTTGTTCATGACGTCTCACTGGGCAAAATT
Organism: Alteromonas gracilis; assembly: GCF_036870955.2. Lineage (GTDB taxonomy): Bacteria > Pseudomonadota > Gammaproteobacteria > Enterobacterales > Alteromonadaceae > Alteromonas > Alteromonas gracilis_A. Next base: position 1,794,386 of record NZ_CP145482.2, on the reverse strand, counting down.
TAAAAGACCGCGAGTATAGTGAATTTCATCCGATTTTGCACGGCAAATTCAACGAATTATTCATTTTGCAGTGCTTGTGACGGCTGAATTTTCATTGCTCTGCGCGCTGGATAGATACTAGCGGTGATACAGAGCAGCAGTGAAAGCCCCGTAATGCTGACTATTTGGACAACATCCATCTCAATTGGCAACCCTCTACCGTCTGCAGAAAGTGCTAACGGTGAACCGATTAACACAAGAAGGTTGTTTAGGTTTAACGTAATAAAGACACCCAGTACAAAACCAATCGCGGCGCCTTTTACTCCGTTAAAGAGCCCATTAAGCACAAAGATCCACATTATTGCTGCAGGCGTCATACCCTGCGTTAAAAGAACCGCAATGTCGCCTTGTTTTTCTGTTACAACCATAACAAGAGCAGAGACAATATTAAATGCAGCTACGGCAATGACCAGCAGAAGCATCAACATCATCATGTTTTTTTCCATCTTTACCGCATCAAAAAGCGGCCCTTGGCGCTCTCGCCACGTTCTAATGGTTTCTGGCTTAACAGCCAGTTCGTTGCTAAGTTGCTCTACTACCGAGAGATAGTTAAAAGCGTCTTGCAGGAACAGTCGTTGAGATATCCCTTGGCCTCTAGGGTCTCGCAGCAGTCTATTTACATCATCCAGGTGCATATACACTACTTTGTCATCCATCTGTGACCCCATATCGAATATGCCTGCCACAGTCACTAAGCGCTGACTTGGCATTCGTCCAAATGGGGTATACACGCTTGCTCCCGCAACCATGACGCGAAGCCTATCACCAACTCGAACATCTAGTTTTACTGCCAGCGCTCGTCCGATTATCACGTGAAATGTACCAGGCTCAATGTATTCGAACTTTCCCTGTTCAAGCTTATTCGCCACCAAGGTATGTGTCATCATTACTGAAGGCTCAACTCCGTGAAGCTGAACCCCTCGCAAGTCAGTTCGACTTTGCACAACCGCTTCCGCCTCTCTAAACGCCATAGTGGCAATAACGCCGTCCATAGCCTGCGTTTTTGATAGCGACGTGGTAACTTCAATATGCGGTACAATGCCCAATATGCGTTGCTTTAACTGCCCTTCCAATCCGTTCATTACGGACACAACAATAATCAGCGCCATTAACCCCAGCGCGATCCCCGCTACAGAAAAACGATTGATAAACGACACAAAACTGTTTTGGGTTGCTTTATTCGACTTGGCGTAGCGATAAGCGATAAAAGCAGGGAGCGGAAATAACGAAGAAAACATAACGCCTTGTTCAATGAGTAATGGGGTATTGTGCCTCGCCTTTAGCTATGCTTATTGCATTGGCGAGGTTAAATTTACGCAGTAAAGCAGTAAACCTGAAATAGTAAAGTGGTTATACTACGTGTAAGCTACTGGCTGTACAAGAATTAGTGGCAGAGGAATGATGTGAGCGAGCAAAGCATAGAAGAAAAAAAGCCCAATTCGATGAATACTTTTCTATAGCGCACGGTATTAATGTCAACGTACGCCCGCTAGACGAAGGCGAGAGCGTGCCAGTTGAAGACGAACTTGAAGATGCCATGCCATATGCGTTTCGAATTGCCAGCGAAATGGCCGCGATAGAAGCACAAGCTTTACGCCCACTTCGTAACTTAAGTGAACATGCAGAGACGCTTGCCGATTACCTAAACCATCAGGCTCGCAAAATAGACCTGATGATGTCATTTGTACTGCACCAGCAAGACGAGCCTGAATATCGGTTTAAGTCGGTTAAATTTGGTGGTGGTGGCGTTATCGTCGCCATGCCCACACCGCTTGATGTTGGCCAACATGCTGAGCTTAAATTATTCCTTGATGCCGAAGCTGCAGCCATATTCTGCTATGGCGAAGCAATTAGTTGCGAGCAAGTTGAAGACAGTTATCATACTGCGTTTATCTTCAATACCATTAGAGAGCAAGATCAAGAGCTTCTTGTTCGCGCGAGTTTGCATATTCAAACGCTACAGCTTCGAAAACGCGCGCAAGAAAAAAATCAGGATCCTAAACGGTATCCTTATCAGTATATATCGCCGTATTTATTGGTATTACTTGAATTAAAAATAGGAAGTCATGACAGCTAGCTTATTATCGCTGCCTTTACCAGCGCCGAAAAAAGACGCATCGTCACAAGATCATAAACAATGGGGCCAATTACAAGGCAGCAGCGCTGCACTTTGTATTAGTCAAGCACTGAGCCAGTACACAGGCCCTATCGTGCTTATTACTGCTGACACTCCATCGGCGATGAAGCTAGAAAAGGAAATCGCCTTTTTCCTAAAAGGTGGCGTGGGCGAAAACAAGCAGCTTGCCAACACACCTATTACCCTGTTTCCAGATTGGGAAACATTGCCTTACGATGCGTTTTCTCCCCACCAAGACATTGTTTCACAACGCCTTGAAACCCTGTTTCGTTTTACTCAGCAGGGAGAAGGGATATTCATTGTTCCTGTTAACACCTTGATGCAGCGGTTAGCGCCGACAGATTATCTTGCCAAGTATCTCTTGATGCTAAATAAAGGTGATACCTTAGATCGCGATCAGTTTAGACGAAACCTAGAGCAAGCGGGCTACCTTCATGTAAGTCAGGTAATGAGCCACAGTGAATTTTCAGTGCGCGGCAGCATTATCGACCTTTTCCCCATGGGCAGCGACCAGCCTTTTAGAATTGATTTGTTTGATGATGAAATTGATTCAATCCGCTTTTTTGATACCGAAACGCAGCGCTCTGGTGAGGCGGTTAATGAAATTCGCTTGTTACCCGCACGAGAATTCCCTACGGACAAAGATGCTATTACGCTGTTTCGCCAGAATTTCTTAGCAAAGTTTGACGCAAATAATGCCTCTGAAAGCGTATTTTCTCAGGTAAGCAAAGGGACTATGCCAAGCGGTGTAGAATACTACTTGCCGTTGTTTTTCGAAAAAACTGCGACGCTCTTTGATTACCTTCACCCGAAAAGCTTACTTCTATTACATGGCGATGTGCAGGACGCGAGCGAGTTTTTCTGGGCTGATGTGCAAGAAAGGTATGAGCAGTATCGTTATAACTTAGCGCGCCCACTACTTGCCCCCGATGATTTATTTCTGCCTATCAACGAGTTATTTGGGGCCATAAAACAATGGCCGCGAGCCACCCTCTCCAGCAGAGTGTTAGAAGAAAAAGCGGGCACGAATAACTTGCAGTGTGAGCTGCTTGACGACATCGCAATTAATTCGCAAAAAAAGGTGCCTGCTGAGCGACTTATTGCAACCGTAAAGGAAGCCTCTGACAAAGGAGCCAAAGTGCTTTTTTGTGCAGAAACACAAGGCCGACGAGAAGGCTTACTAACGGTTCTCGCCAAAGCTGGAATAAAGCCCGCGTTAGTAGACGACTTTAACGCGTTCATAGGAAGCCACGAGCCCATTGGTATTACCGTTGGCATGGTTGAGCACAGCTTTAGGTGGCAAAGCCAAGAAGGCGAATTGCTTTTTATTACCGAGACAGAGTTACTTGGCCACAAAGTAAGCCAACGCAGGCTTAGAGATAAACGCACCGCTACTGACGAAAGTGCAATCATTCGAAACCTTGCTGAGCTCTCTATTGGGCAGCCTGTGGTGCATCTAGACCATGGTGTTGGACGCTATTTGGGCTTACAAACCCTTGATGCTGGCGGTGTTACTACCGAATACCTATGCATTGAGTACGCTAAGCAATCAAAACTTTATGTACTCGGTCGCGTCATTACACCTCATTTCACGCTATACCGGAGGCGATGCAGACAGTGCTCCGGTTAACGCGTTAGGCTCTGATGCGTGGAGCAGAGCTAAGCAGAAAGCAGCTGAAAAAGTGCGCGATGTGGCTGCAGAGCTGCTTGATGTTTACGCTCGCCGCGCCGCAAAGCCTGGGTTTGCCTACAACATCAACTGGGACGACTACCAGTCTTTTGCCGACAGCTTTCCATTTGAAGAAACACCAGACCAGGCACAAGCCATTGCGGCAGTTATGCATGATATGGGCAGCCCGTCAGCCATGGACCGACTGGTGTGCGGTGACGTTGGTTTTGGTAAAACCGAAGTTGCAATGCGCGCTGCCTTTCTTGCTGCAAATGCAGGAAAACAAGTGGCGATCCTTGTACCCACCACACTGCTTGCTCAACAGCACTATGAAAACTTTAAGGACCGCTTTGCTGCATGGCCGTTTGAAATTGAAGTCATGAGCCGGTTTGTCAGTGGTAAGGCGCAGAAGTCGGTTGTAGAGCGCATTGGCAAAGGCAAAGTAGACATTGTCGTTGGTACACACAAGCTACTGTCGAGCGATATAAAATACAAAGATCTCGGGCTTGTCATTATTGACGAAGAACACCGTTTTGGTGTTCGACAAAAAGAAAAATTGAAGTCGCTTCGCGCTGATGTCGATATTTTAACGCTAACTGCAACACCTATTCCGCGTACGCTAAATATGGCGCTATCCGGAATGCGCGACCTATCAATTATTGCTACCGCACCAGCACGACGTTTATCGATAAAAACCTTTGTACAACAACGTAATAAGGCTGTGATTCGTGAAGCCGTAATGCGAGAAATATTACGCGGCGGACAGGTTTATTTCCTGCACAACGAAGTAGACAGCATTGCACGCACCGCAGAAGAAATTGCTGAAATTGTACCAGAGGCCCGCATTGCCGTAGGTCACGGCCAAATGCGGGAACGAGAACTTGAAAGCGTGATGAGCGATTTTTACCATCAGCGCTATAACGTGCTTGTTTGTACCACCATTATTGAAACAGGTATCGATGTACCAAGCGCCAACACTATCATTATGGATAGAGCCGATCATTTGGGTTTAGCACAGCTTCACCAATTGCGGGGCCGTGTCGGTCGCTCGCATCACCAAGCGTATGCCTATCTTCTTACTCCGCATCCGAAGCGCATGACTAAAGACGCGGTAAAGCGTTTAGATGCTATATCTCAGCTTGAGGATTTAGGTGCTTAGGTTTTGCACTTGCCACGCATGACCTTGAGATACGTGGTGCGGGTGAGCTGCTTGGTGACGACCAGTCTGGTCAAATTGCTAGCATTGGCTTTAGTTTATACATGGACATGCTAGACAAAGCGGTTAATGCATTAAAAGATGGTAGAGAGCCCTCGCTAGACGATGCTATGGCTGGCCACACCGAAGTAGAGTTACGTATTCCGGCTTTACTGCCTGAAGACTACATTGCTGACGTGAACACGCGGCTTTCGTTATACAAACGGTTGGCAAGCTGTCAAACACAAGACGATATAGATGAATTCCAAGTAGAATGTATCGACCGTTTTGGACTGCTTCCTGAACCTACCAAGAACCTTATTGAAGTAGCTGAAATTAAAATAAAAGCACAAGAAATTGGCATCCTAAAAGTGGACTTGTCTGCCCAAGGCGGTACCATAGAATTTAAAGAAACAACAAAGGTCGATCCTGGCTACATTATTAAGCTAGTGCAAACTAAACCGAATACTTTCAAATTTGAGGGTAGCCAAAAACTTCGGTTAGTAAAACAGACCGACACAGCCAAAGCGCGTATCGCCTTTATTAGCGATATCATTGCCGATTTTGTAAAGGAGTCGCGGTAATATGAAGTTTATTCGCTGGTATTCATGGGTTGCATTAACCATTGCGATTCTAGCCAGCTCGGCGCATGCTAATGATGACTGGTGGTTTGATGTAGAGGTCATTGCCTTTAAAAGAAACGCCTCATTAAGCGAACTTGAAGAACAATTCACTTTGGCCAATTCGTTAAGTGCACCGCGCGCAGATGTCGACGTAATTCGAGACATCATTGCACCTGACATCAGCTGGCTGAAACAAGGCTTACGTCAGTGCAACATAGACACCCGACCTTCATGGCCCGTGAACCACGCACTTACTGTGCCCAAAAGCGATGTTGATTTTTTGTCACTGCCTTCCCTTACTGAGTCAGAAGATGTATTGGCAGAGGCTGATATACAAGACAGCGAAGCAAGTGATGCACAAAGCAACACTTTGGCTCTGGTACAACCTTCGTTAGAAAGTACACGTCAACAGCCACTTGATTCGACTTCAATATCAGAGGAATCTACTTCAGAAGACGATTCCGCTAACTACATTGAAGCGCAAGAAGCACTTGAAACGACAGTACAAACAATCGATAGCGATCTAAATGGCGATACTCTGGATACTGAAAATGATTCAGTGACAACACAGGAAGACCGTCTACTTACCGCAGACACTACCGATTCTTTAAATGATGAAACACCTGCCCCCTCGGCAGCGACCATTGCACAATACTGGTTGTCATTTTTTGGCGCAGACTCTCGCTCTGGTAAACAGCCATTATTTAGTTCAGAAGAAGCAACAAGCAATTCGTTGCAAGTGCCTGAGTTTTCTTTTTGCGAAACAGCCAAACCTTGGCTAACCGTTGTAGAAAAAGGTTATGACATTGTTTGGAAAGCTGAAAAAGCTGACAACCGCTTACCGAGTACCCGCTAGCTTACCCATCATTATTGAGGGACATGATTGGCCGCGCGCTTCACATGCACATTTATTATCAAGTGAACAGCAGTCACTAAATTCAATATCACGACAAATTCGCAGTAACAGGGATTTAGAGCGATTATTTCATGCGACGTGGCGGCAGCCTGTCGCTTTTGGCAAAGACAACGCATTTAATGTGCGTCTTTACGGTGGAAGAAATTACTCAGACGAGTATGAGTTGAGCGGTGAACAGCGACCGAGAGCACAGAAAATGACATTGTCTGAGTTACAGAATATTTCAGCAATCGATAATTTGTTTAGCGGAGCCCTAAACTTAGATTCCACGACGTCAGCGTCGTTAACAGGTGCTAATGAAGCGCAAACTGGTGTTCAAGCCCAACAGGCAGAACTGAATGACAGTAGTCAGGACAATCAGGGCCAGAATGCCAATACCGAACGTCCAAGCCTTGTTTCAGCACCAGATATTTTCACCAAGCTTGAGCAAAAGCTATCGACGCCAGCACCTATTTCATTTGAAGCATTCAAAGCGCTAGATTTACCAGAGATGTTTGACGACAACGATAATGCTTCCGTCAGCAACGCATTGCGCACGCCTATTTGGGAAATTGACGGCACAATGAAGGTATTTTTAAAGTACATTAACCGTGTGCCCTATTTACATATTGATAGCGCGTTGTTTTACCGTCAGCCTGTACCTTTAAGTTATTTTTCCAATAGCGATATTGACGCGATTAATCAAACCATTGCGCTTAACTCCGCAGATAATGACAACGGCGCAGCAACTGAGGTTGAGTATCGGCTTGCTTCTGTTCCTTTGGCAGAACAGCGCCGTGTAATTAGCACGCAATTGCATTACTTCGACCACCCTCTGTTTGGTTTCATTGTGCAGATTCGTCGTTACCAACGCCCAGCGCTTGAAGAGACAGAACAATAGACCATAGGTATTTGAATGAAAATTTATACACGTACTGGTGACAAAGGAAGCACCCAAATTTACGCTGACAAAGCCGTTCGGGTCGAGAAAGACGATTTAGTGGTAAAAAGCTATGGTGATATTGACGAGTTAAATAGCAATATTGGTTTGCTTGCTGCTACGGTGTCAGCCTCACACAAGCCAATGCTTCACGATATTCAGCGCAATTTGTTTCAGGCGGGGTTTGCTATTTCGGCCAGCTCAACGCTCACCGAAAAAAACATAGATGATCTCGAATCATTGATAGACACGTTAACCAACAAAATGCCCCCTAATACCTCCTTCGTATTACCCGGCGGCAGTCGTGCTGCAGCGCAGGCACACGTATGTAGAGCAGTATGCCGACGTGCGGAGCGCGCTGTAATTAGCCTATCAAAACACTATGATGTACCTGAAGTCGTGCACGCTTATTTAAATAGACTGAGTGATTTCTTATTCACGTTTGCACGGTTTTTGAATATTGAAGCTGGTGTAGATGAGGTAGCAGTATAGCGCGATCTGCTAGGTCAAATCGCACTATATGTTTTTGGAAAGTGGGCTTTAGAACCGAAAGGTGCCAAGCAAGGTGGCAGAGCCAAATCTAGCTCTCATTCAATCGTTGGATGAGTTTTACTGATGATTCATATTCGAGACTGGCCTGTTTTCCCATAGAACGCCCGTATAGCGCCATAGTTCGTGCTCGCTTGTCGCTGTCACTTGGCGTTTGCTGAGCTACCCTGCCTTCCAATCCATCGAGTATGCGCTCTGCACCTTTTGGGTTATTGCAAGCCAGCACCATGTCGCAGTCGGCATCTAGCGCAGCTTCAGCTCTTTCTAGGTAGTCTCCCGCCACGCTCGCACCATGCATCGACAAATCATCAGAAAAAACAGCCTGGTTAAACTTAAGCGTATTTCTCAACACATCTTGTAACCAGTGTGACGAAAATCCTGCTGGTTTGTCACACACTTGCTTATAAATTACATGGGCAGGCATAATGCCATCCAATAAATCGCGCTCTATAAGTCGCTCGAACACAACCATATCGGTACGATGAATTTCTTGGAACTCACGTTCATCGACCGGAAGCGCAATATGAGAGTCTGGCGCTACGCTTCCATGGCCGGGGAAGTGCTTCCCTATCGCAGGCATGTTTGCCAACTTCAAACCTTGAATTAACGCAGTTGCTAACTGAATGACATCTTGCGCATTATCAGCAAATGCCCTGTCGCCGATTACCTGTGATACACCATTGATATCTAACACTGGTGCAAAACTAAAGTCGATATGTAACGCTTTAAGCTCATGCGCCAACACCAGCCCACACGCTTTCGCATAGGTCTCGCTTTCATCTCGCGTTCTTGATTGCCTGATGATCTCCCCCATCGCAGGTAACGCGGTAAAACCTTCTCTAAATCGTTGAACGCGCCCCCCTCGTGATCAACACCAATAAGGACGGGCTTTTTCGCATGTTCACGGATGCTCTCTACCAGCGCACGAAGCTGACGTTTGTCATGATAGTTACGTGTAAATAAGATCACGCCACCCACCACGGGATGGGCTAACTTTTCTTTTTCTTCTTGCGCTAATTCTTCTGCTTGGCAGTCCAGCATTAAAGGGCCCACAACGCCCCCTTATGTAGTGTCATAAAACATCACTTCAAATTTCGTAAATCTCTGGTTAGGATAGAGAAAAAAGGGGAGCTTTACACGTGATAAATTGGATTAAATGGCTTGCGATCGGCGTTGTGACACTATTGGCTCTAATAGCCATTGCTCTCTACACAGGCCTTCGCTTAAGTTTACCTTCGCTAGATGGTAACAAGACTACCTACCATGTTTCTTCACCGACTGAACTTAGCCGAGACAGTTATGGTCAGGCAATTGTCAAAGCCGATGATATCTTTGATGCTGCGTACGCCCTTGGTTTCGCTCACGCGCAAGATCGATTTTTTCAAATGGATCTTCAGCGACGTTCGGCGTCTGGTAACCTGTCTCAATGGGTGGGTAAGATTGCCTTAGAGCGTGATAAGAATATTCGCTTTCATCAGTTCGAGCAGCGCGCTCGCGTGGTATTTGACACCTTGCCTACAAAACAGCAAGAGTTGCTCGTTCGATATGCCCATGGCGTCAACGATGCACTCGATGAAATGACGCTACCACCTTTTGAGTACACTGCTGCAGGTGTAGATATTGAGCAATGGCGGCCTACTGACAGCATATTAGTTGTATATAGCATGTACCTTGACCTACAAGGTGCACAGATAAGCTTTGATATGGCGCGAACCATGCTTAAGTCACTCTATGGCGACGCGGTATATGGCTTTATGACACAACCTAGCCATTTCCAAGCTGCGCTAGACGCAAGCGAAATCGCCCCATATAGCCAACCTGTTCCACCATACCCACAAAGTCTTGCAAAAAACAATCTCGACGCCAGCATGCGGCTTGCCTACATGGGAACTGAATTACCTGATATTGGCAGCAATAACTGGGCAGTGAGCGGCAAACTTACCAACACGGGTTCAGCAATGCTTGCTAATGATATGCACCTAAGTTTGAGAGTGCCCGTTATTTGGTACCGCGCACAGCTTAACTATCAAGAGGCTAGGTGAAAAAGTTCAAGTGACAGGAGTCTCACTTCCTGGCTTACCTGGAATTGTTGTAGGGACGAATGACCATATAGCGTGGGGTTTTACCAATGCCAACCTTGATAATGTAGACTGGGTTGAACTAAACGATGATACGCCAACACAGCAATACACACGACGTATCTCGCTACCTGAGGGTGACCACCAGTATACTATTGAAGTAAGTCAATATGGTCCTGTTCGCAACGTTGACGGTAAGCGATATGCACTCAATTGGGCCGCTCATCACCCGTTTGCAGTCAATCTGGGGATCGTCAACATGGGAACAGCCCAAAATGTTAACGACGCCATCGCGATCGGTAAAACAGTGGCTATTCCAACTCAAAACCTTGTTATTGTTGATAAAGAAGGTAACAGCGCGTGGTTGCCTGGTGGTGCGGTAATGCAAAGAGAGCAGGCCTCGTATGTTGCTATTACAGAATCACAGATGAAAGAAAATCCCCCGAGACGAGCTCAAGAACTACCTTCGGTAGTCAACCCGTCTCACGGGCGCATCTGGACAGCAAACGCACGTGTTATCTCAGCCGACGATGTCCCACAATTAGGCGATGGCGGATATGCACTGGGCGCAAGAGGTCAGCAAATTCGCGACCGACTGTTTGAGAAAGACACCTTTACCGAAAATGATTTTTATGCCATTCAGCTTGATAACCATGCGCAATTTTTAATGCCATGGCACAAGCTTTTGTCAGGATTGCTTAATGTACAAAATGTCGAGTTCAAACAAGATTTAGCGTATTTAAACACCTGGGACGCTTGCGCCTGTGAAGACTCAGTTGGCTACACACTAGTAAAGCATTTTCGCAGTGAAGTTATTCAAACGCTGTTTGGCAGCATTCTTACATCAATCGATAGGAAGGGCGTAAATAGCCGAGCCTTGCTTCGCCAGATAGAGCCAGCAGCATGGCAACTTATTCATGAACAACCCGATGACTGGTTACCGTCAGACACAGAAAATTATGACGAACTTTTAGTTGACGCTTATCGAAGAGCCAAGCACAAATTACTCGATATTCATTCACCGGTCGAGGCCGATTTGGAAACACTGCGCTGGGGTAACGTCAACGCACTTACCGTAAAACACCCATTTGCTTCCCAGATTCCATTTATTGGCAAGCACCTGAATATGGCGCGCATAGAAGGTTTTGGTGACACTTATATGCCAGCAGTCCAAGCCTCTGAATTTGGAGCATCACAGCGGTTATTTGTAAGCCCTGGTCATTTAAACGATGCTATTTTAACTTTGCCAGGTGGACAGTCCGGGCACCCGCTTTCGCCTTACTTCACGGCAGGGTTTGACGATTATGCGACTCAAGCTGCAACTCCCCTGCTACCCGGTGCCGTTGAGCATACCCGTATGTTTTACCAAAAAGATAACGAATGACACCTGCTATCACTTTACTCACCAAAAAACGCATCAAGCACAAGGTGCTCAAATATGAGCACGATGCATCGGCGTCTTCCTATGGACTAGAGGCTGTTGAAAAATTGCAGCTAGACGCCAATTGCGTGTTTAAAACCTTGGTCGTCAGCACTGATAAAGGCACGCTTGCGGTAGCCATAGTGCCTGTTAACAACAAACTCAGTGAAAAGAAAATGGCAAAAGCCCTTGGTACAAAAAAAGTGGTGATGGCAAAAAGTGAAGACGTTATTACCTCAACAGGATATGTGCTTGGTGGGGTAAGCCCACTAGGACAAAAGAAGCGACTTACTACTGTTATACACGACAGTGCCGAAGCACTGTCAGCCATTTATGTGAGTGCGGGAAAACGAGGATTAGAGCTTTCTCTTTCCCCTACTTCACTGTCGATGCTAACGCAGGCAGCCTTTGCCGATATCACTGCTTAGCTTGGCCGCTGCGATTTAACGCTTATAGGTCTTTCTGTACATTAACAATAGCGCGAACGAGAATAGCGCTAACGTACTAGGTTCTGGTACTGATTGTATTCCCACTCTTGAAATAAACGCCCCTGAGCTTGGCAGTAGCGTGTTTAATACTGTGTGGTTATCGCTTTCAAAATTACTGCCATAGAAGCGTATTGACGTTAACGCATCTGCTGCTGTTTCTGCGAAAAGGTTTACAAAAGCAAAAGGTTCCCATGAAGCGTGGTAGTCGTCTCGTGAGTCAGGATTTCCCCAAAATGGATTGCCAAAGTGCTCTGGTGTGAGCGCTGGAGAGTTAAGAATGTCAGAAGTGGTAAATTCTAAGGTTTCAGACACCGTGTTTACTGTAAGTTTGTTTCCTGCATCGCCAGCACTCCACCAAAACCCGAAATAGCCTGCTGGGTTGTTAAATGTAAGCTCTATCTCTCCATCAGCGGGAATAAACAAATAGTTTCCATTTCCATCTGCCCCACCCCATGTATTCGCGCCGTTTATACGAACACCGCCTTGAAGTACGCGGTATACGCCAAAGTCAGTAGTGATACTATCTGATATTCTTCCCCTTGACTGTCTATCAAAAGTCTCAACGCTCGACGCGCCAGCAGGGCCTACCGCAATATCAGGGTCAGACAGCGTAAAAATGAGCCCTGCAAAAAGAGGCGATGAGAAAAGGCACAAATTTAACGCAAACAAAGCAACAATGGTTTTCATCTTTAGCTCCAAGGCTGTTAAACACAGAACGTTTAACCTTAGATAGCTATAGCCATGCCAAAACCGCAACACATTGTTTACATTGAATTAATTCAGAAAACATCAATATTACAGGCTGCTGACTCCTATTAGTTTTTGCTTTTTGCGAAGCATTTTGCGACAAAAATGGATTTTCTGGCTAGATATTAGAAGTATGCCATTGGCCATCACAAGAGGCGTTGTGTTGGGCCAATATAGTTAGACTATTGTTCTAACTTTTCAGCTTGTTCACGCCATTGCTGCCTGGCTTTATTTAGCGAGACGTCGTCCACCGTATTTGAACCTGAAAGTGTTTTAGCTATTTGCTCGATAATTGCGTCACGTTTTCTTATTAGCACGTCAGTACGAGCGAACAAGTCCTTTGCTTCAGGATATTGTTGCTTAAGGCTTTCAACTTCTTCTAGTGAATAATATCGCGCTTCAAAGGCTTCGTTGAATAGTTGGCGTTTAGCATTAAAAACAACATAATCTTTTGCCGTTTCAGACATAAGATAATCTAAATCTTGCTTCGAAAGGTTCGCCGCTTCACTTACAGCTATGGCTTGTTTCATCCATTCATCAACAGCGCCTTCGTTCTTATTTTCAACGGCTTGCTTTATACCTTGCTGCAGATCGCTTGCATGAAGAATTTCCATTACGGTAATTAGCGGTACTTTTGCTGCTTCTTGGTCGCGTTTATCAGCTTCAGACGACAGGTATACTATCCAAGCCAATACAGCAAAAACGGCAACAACAAAAATAACGAGCGCTTTTTTCACACTTTACTCCAAAACTGATGCATATGAATGTCAGCACGACTGCACTGAAAAAATGAGGCAATACAAAAAGAGCGAGATAACCCGCTCTTTCATTGTATTGTAACGACCAATTGATTATTGATCGATGGGTGCTGAGTTTTCGACTCGGCTTTTAAGTTTTTGACCCGGGCGGAACGTTACCACACGGCGTGCTTTGATAGGAATGTCTTCGCCCGTTTTTGGATTACGGCCAGGACGTTCGTTTTTATCACGCAGGTCAAAATTACCAAAACCTGACAGTTTTACTTGCTCACCAGATTCTAGAGCGCTTTTAATTTCTTCAAAGAAAAGCTCTACCAGATCTTTTGCATCACGTTTATTGATGCCTAATTTCTCGAATAGGTGTTCAGCCATCTCGGCTTTGGTCAATGCCATAGTTTACTCTCTTAACGCGGCCCCAAACTCAGATTCCAGACCTTTAACCACAGTATCCACCGCTTGCTGAATCTCAGCTTCTTCTAAGGTTTTATCCGGATCTTGTAAATGAAGAGACAAAGCAAGGCTCTTGTAACCAGGTTCAATTCCCTTGCCTTTGTACTCATCGAACAAGTTTAGAGCAACTAGTTGATTTACGCCAATTTTTTCTATGTAAGAAAGTACATTTCCTACACGCACTTCATCTTTAACCGTAATAGCAATATCACGGCGGTTTGATGGGAAGCGCGATACCTGTACAGCAGACGGTAGTTTGCGGTCTGTAATGGCATCTACCACTAACTCGAACACAAATACGCGGCCGTTAACACCAAGCAATTTTGTAAATTGCGGGTGTATAGCACCAATATAGCCAACTTTTTCATCATTAAGCAAAATTTTTGCAGTCATACCAGGATGTAATGCACTATGCTCGCCCGTGACGAACTGGAACTCGCCCGTTCTTCCGGTTAACGCAAGCAACGCCTCAACATCAGCCTTGGCATCGAAGAAATCAACTGGGCTATCGCCCAAATCCCAATGTTCTTCGTTACGACGCCCTGCTACTACACCACCAATTACTTGCTGTTGCAATACACCATTTGGCGCATCTTGTTGAGGAATAAAGCGTAATCCTGTTTCAAACAAACGAATTCGCTGTTGCTGACGCTTCTGGTTATACGCAGTTGCACCTAGTAAACCCGGCCACAAACTGACGCGCATTATTGACATATCAGAGGATATTGGGTGTGGTAAAACCATGCCCTTCACATCTGGAAATAATGCGTTTTGAATTTTCGGGTCAACAAACGAATAAGTAATCGCTTCATTATAACCGCGGCTAAGTAGCAACGACTTCATTGTATTTAACGGCAACTTAGCTTCTTGTGAAGGCAGCATTGCTAATGTGGCTTTTGGTGCCACGTTAGGAATGTTGTTATAACCGTATACGCGCGCAATCTCTTCAATCAAGTCTTCTTCAATTGAAATATCGAAACGATAGCTAGGTGCAACCGCTTCCCAGCCTGCTTCGGTCTGCGTTACGTCTAAACCAAGGCGGTTAAGCATTTCTGTTACTTTTGCATCATCAATGCTAATACCTAGTACACGAGCTAAACGTTCGCGACGAAGCGTTACTGTTGCTTGCTTAGGCAATTTGTCTTCAGCCACAGCTTCAACAACAGGGCCTGCTTCACCACCGCAAATTTCAAGTACCAGTGCAGTAGCGCGCTCCATGGCTTTGCGTTGAAGCTGAGGGTCTACGCCACGCTCGTAGCGGTGTGAGGCATCGGTATGCAAACCGTATTGACGCGCACGCCCCATAATGGCATCACGCGCAAAGAATGCACTTTCTAACAAAATATCTTGTGTTTCAGCCGTTACACCTGAATGTAAACCACCGAAAATACCTGCCATCGCTAGCGCTTTGTTATCATCAGCAATTACCAAAGTATTGCTTTGCAACTTAGCCTCGTTTTCATCTAATAATGTCAGCGTTTCGGCTTCATTAGCCATACGCACATTGATGTTGCCTTCAATGCTAGCAAGGTTGAACGCGTGCATTGGCTGACCAAGTTCTAGTAGTACGAAGTTAGTCACATCAACGATAGGGTCAATGCTGCGAATTCCGCAACGACGTAACTTTTCAACTAGCCACAATGGCGATGCAGCTTTAACGTTAACGCCTTTAAGTACACGGCCCAAATAACGTGGGCAAGCATCATCTGCACTTAGCGTAATTGACAGTTTATCGTCAATTGTTGCGTCTACTGCAACGACTTCAGGCTCGCATACGTCAAGGTTGTTAAGTACGCCAACTTCACGGGCAATACCGCGAATACCTAAACAGTCTGCGCGGTTTGGTGTTAGGTCTACTTCAATGGCGTTATCGTCTAGACCAAGGTAGTCGCGAATATCCGCACCAATAGGTGCATCAGCTGGAAGCTCAATAATACCGTCGTGGTCATCGCTAATACCCAGCTCAGAGAAACTACATAGCATGCCGAATGACGGCTCGCCGCGAAGCTTTGCTTTCTTAATTTTAAAATCGCCTGGCAATACGGCACCAACGACAGCAACTGCTACTTTTATGCCCTGGCGACAGTTAGGCGCACCACAAACGATATCAAGTAGCTCATCGCCACCAACGTTAATTTTAGTTACGCGAAGTTTATCGGCATTCGGGTGCTGACCGCATTCTACTACTTCACCGACTAACACGCCTTTAAAATCACCTGCTACTGGCTCTACACCGTCTACTTCAAGGCCAGCCATGCTCAACTGTTCAGACAGCTCATGTGCCGACAGCGATGGGTTAACCCACTCTCTTAACCATTTTTCACTGAATTTCATGTTTACTCTCTGCCTTAGTTGAACTGCTTAAGGAAACGAAGGTCGTTTTCAAAGAACGCGCGCAAGTCGTTAACACCATAACGAAGCATGGTTAAACGCTCTACGCCCATACCAAAGGCAAAGCCAGTATATTCTTCTGGGTCGATACCCACTGCTTTAAGTACATTCGGGTGAACCATGCCGCAGCCTAGTACTTCTAACCACTGGCCGTTCTTGCCCATTACATCCACTTCGGCTGATGGTTCAGTAAAAGGGAAATATGACGGACGGAAACGGATTTCTAACGACTCTTCAAAGAAGTGATGAAGAAAGTCGTGAAGAATGCCTTTAAGGTCAGTAAAGCTCACGTTTTTGTCAACCATCAAGCCTTCCACTTGGTGGAACATCGGCGTGTGAGTTTGGTCGTAATCATTACGATATACACGGCCAGGCGAGATTATACGCAGTGGCGGCTTTTCTGCTTCCATCGTGCGAATTTGTACGCCAGAAGTCTGTGTGCGTAGCATCATGTCAGGATTAAAATAGAAGGTATCGTGGTCCGCACGTGCTGGGTGATTCGCAGGAATATTCAGCGCATCAAAGTTGTGAAAACCATCTTCAATTTCAGGGTAGGTTTTGACTGAAAAGCCAAGTTCGCCGAAGAACGATTCAATGCGCGCAATAGTGCGGCTCACCGGATGCAAATTACCTGGCTTTTCTGTGCGACCAGGAAGCGTTACATCAACGGCTTCTTCCGCAAGCTTCTTGTTAAGTTCAGCCGTGCGCAGCAACTCGCCTTTTGCTGAAATAGCTTGCTGAATAACCTGCTTAGCTTGGTTAATTTTTTGGCCCGCGGCAGGACGTTCTTCGTTTGATAACTTTCCAAGTCCTTTAAGTAAGTCGGTAAGCTTACCTTTCTTACCCATGAATTCGACCCTAACCTGGTCAAGTGTGGCTGCATCTTCTGCAGCGTCAATCTGGCTCTGTGCCTGATTGATAATAGCGTCAAGCTCCATGTTTTCCTCAATATACATGATGACTGCATGGCCAAAGCATTGTGAGATTAATTCTGTGCGCTAAGGCTTGCCTGAAATAAAGACAGTAGTTTACACGACAGCAAGACGTTACGGCTACCCTATATGGCTGATAATGGCAGATTTTTACTGTCCAATTCTTCAAATTTATGCGGTCAGCAGTATTGATTTCGTTATTTGGCAAGTGTTAACAGGTAAACACGTCATTTTGATGTAATTTTGTTTTTGCGCTCTAATAATGTTTTAAAGAATCAAGTTAGCGGTATGTAGGCAATTAAGCCCGCTTTGTGCTGTAAACCACCGCATTAATGGTGCTATATTAGTGGTCATTAATCTTAATAATCGAATTATAAGAAGAGACAAGGATTTCAGTATGAAACCAGTAGTATTGGCAGGCGGTACCGGTAGCCGTCTATGGCCGAAATCTCGCGCGGCGCTGCCTAAGCAATTTTTATCACTGACTTCAGATAACACTATGTTGCAAGACACCATTACTCGGTTGAAAGGCACCAACGCTTCACATCCAGTGTTTATTTGCAATGATGCACATCGCTTTTTGGTTGCAGAGCAATTAAGAAAGAAAAACATTCAACACGGCGGCATTTTGCTTGAGCCAGTGGGACGTAATACTGCACCCGCGATTGCCCTTGCTGCGTTGCACGCCACGCAAAATAATGAAGACCCCGTTTTGCTAGTGCTTGCTGCAGACCACCTTATTAAGAACGAACCAGCATTTCATAAAGCAATCGAGAAGGCTGAAAAGCTGGCAGAACAAGGACAACTGGTCACGTTTGGTGTCGTGCCAGATCAACCTCATACCGGCTACGGGTACATAAAGTCTGGTGAATCTATCGGCGACGGATTTAAAGTATCTCAGTTTGTTGAAAAACCAGAGCTTGAGACAGCGAAAGCGTATGTTGAATCAGGCGATTATTTCTGGAACAGCGGCATGTTTATGTTTAAAGCAAGTCGCTATTTAGAAGAATTGGCTAAATATAATCCTGAAATGCTCGAGGTTTGCAAACGCGCTATCGCGACTGAAACACCTGATCTCGATTTCATTCGTGTAGATTACGATATTTTTGCAACCTGCCCTGATGATTCTATCGATTATGCAGTTATGGAAAAAACAGACAGTGCGGCAATGGTCCCTCTTGATGCCAACTGGAGTGATGTTGGTAGCTGGACATCTTTATGGGAAACCGCTGACAAAGATGACGATGGCAACGTGAGCGTGGGTGACACAATTTTAGAGAATACTAAGAACAGCTATGTAAACGCTGAGCAGCGTCTTGTTTCGGTTATTGGGCTTGAAGACGTTATAGTGGTGGAGACCAAAGACGCTGTTATGGTGGCGCATAAGGATGATGCCCAAAGTATTAAAAATGTGGTCAACAAACTAAAGGCCGAAAAGCGTCCTGAGTTTGAATTTCACCGAGAGGTTTATCGTCCTTGGGGAAGTTATGACTCTATTGACAGCGGTGATCGTTTTCAAGTTAAACGCATTACTGTAAAGCCCGGAGAAAAGCTTTCTGTACAAATGCACCACCATCGCGCTGAGCACTGGATTGTCGTATCGGGGAGTGCCAATGTCACTATTAATGACAATACGCAACTCGTAACAGAAAATGAATCTGTATACATTCCAATTGGTGCGGTGCACGCATTAGAGAACCCTGGAAAAATTCCGCTAGAGCTAATCGAAGTACAATCTGGCGCTTATTTGGGTGAAGACGATATTGTTCGCTTCTCTGACAGATATGGTCGTGTTGAGAAAAAATAGTCAACCGACTTGGTTGGCCTTGTGAAAGGCATTTGTTTGAATTGAAAAGCAGAGTCGCACTCTGCTTTTTTTGTATCTTCTAATGCAACTGCCCTACTTCATTGCATGCTTTTGATTGAAATAAGAAGCAACAAATGTCTATTTTGGTGGTTCTGGTTGAATGTGAAGGGAAGAGAGATATTGTTAATAGAACGAAAAAAGGCGAGCATCCTGCTCGCCTTTTCCGAAAGAACTTAAACTTAATTAGTTAATAATTAAGCTAATGCGCCTTTAGCCGCGTCGACTAGTGCGCTGAAAGCTGCTTTGTCATGTACTGCGATGTCGGCAAGGATCTTACGATCGATTTCAACAGACGCTTTCTTCAAACCGTTAATGAAACGGCTGTATGACATACCATTTTGACGTGCAGCAGCGTTGATACGTGCAATCCATAGTTGACGGAATTGACGCTTGCGCTGACGACGGTCACGGTAAGCATATTGACCAGCTTTAGTTACGGCTTGTACCGCTACGCGATAAACACGTGAACGAGCACCGTAATAACCTTTTGCCTGCTTGAGGACTTTTTTGTGACGAGCACGTGCGATAGTGCCGCGTTTTACTCTAGCCATTAATCAGTCTCCTAAGTCTTATACGTAAGGCAACATGCGCTGAACCAATTTGGTATCAGAGTCATGAACCAGTTTCTTGCCACGAAGGTGACGTTTACGCTTAGAGCTCTTCTTAGTCAGAATGTGACGTAAGTGAGACTGTTTGCTTTTAAAGCGGCCAGAACCCGTTTTCTTAAAACGTTTGGCGGCACCGCTTACAGTTTTCATTTTAGGCATTGCTAAAACTCCGCATTGTTTAATATCGATACATTATGGTGTGCAGTCACCTAGTACCGGTTAATGTTTGCAGCAAGGTGTTTCAGGGTGCAGATTCCTGAAAACTTTAGACCATTACTACTTCTTATTTGGGGCTAGCACCATGATCATCTGACGGCCTTCCACACGGCGTGGGAAAGACTCGCATGTAGCGATGTCTTCTAAATCGGTTTTAACACGATTTAGTAGATCGATACCGATGTCTTGGTGCGCCATTTCACGTCCGCGGAAACGAATCGTGACTTTGGCTTTATCACCACCTTCAAGAAAGCGACGCAGGTTGCGCAGTTTGACCTGGTAATCGCCTTCATCAGTGCCAGGGCGAAATTTAATCTCCTTGACCTGAATTTGCTTCTGTTTTTTCTTCTGCTCTTTTTGAGCTTTACTTTTTTCGAAGAGGAATTTGCCATAGTCCATAACTTTACAGACTGGCGGCTCGGCATTCGGACTGATTTCTACTAGATCTAGGCCCGCTTCTTCTGCGTTACGAGTAGCTTCTGCAAGCGAAACTACACCAACCTGTTCACCGTCTTTGCCAATTAATCTTACTTCTCTGGCTTTAATCTCATCGTTAATGCGGGCTTTATCGCCCTGAGCCTTGTTGTTAGCGCCTTTAATGTGCTATTCCTCCAAACATTTAATTCTTTTGTCTGCTTTTGGGCGGTTTAACCTAAATAAGTAACCTAAAAATAAAACCAAAAGCAGACACCTTGCTGTGTATTATACACAAAATGCTCAACTACTTAATTGTCTTTTCAACAACTTCTTGTTGAGCCATGGCAATAAAGTCTTCCAGGCGCATTTTGCCTAGGTCGTCACCGCGGCGAGAACGCACTGCTACTTCGCCCGCTTCCATTTCTTTATCACCCACAACGAGCATATATGGAATACGCTTCAAAGTGTGCTCGCGGATTTTAAAGCCGATCTTCTCATTTCGCAAGTCAGACTTTGCTCTAAATCCTAAATCTTGCAGTTTTTTTACACAATTTGTGGCGTAATCAGCTTGTTTATCGGTAATGTTCATTACAACAACCTGCTGAGGCGCCAACCAAAGTGGGAAGAAACCTGCAAATTCTTCGGTCAAAATACCGATGAAACGCTCAAGCGACCCCAAGATTGCGCGGTGAATCATTACCAAGCACTTTACGCTCGCCGTCTTCCGCTACATACGTTGAGCCCAAACGGCCTGGCATAGAGAAGTCAAGTTGAACGGTTCCACATTGCCAAGCACGGTCAAGGCAGTCGTGAAGCGTAAACTCAATTTTAGGGCCGTAGAATGCCCCCTCACCCGGCTGATAGTCGAACTCAATGTCATTAGCTTTTAGCGCTTCAGCCAATGCAGCTTCGGATTTATCCCAAATTTCGTCTGCACCAACACGCTTTTCAGGGCGCGTAGACAGCTTAACTTTGATGTCTTCAAAACCAAATGCGGCGTACGTCTCATACACCATCTTTATACAGTTGCTCACCTCTTCAAGGATCTGCTCTTCTGTACAGAAGATATGTGCATCGTCTTGCGTAAAGCCACGAACACGCATGAGGCCGTGAAGTGCACCTGACGGTTCATTGCGGTGACAGCATCCAAATTCAGCCATTTTAAGTGGTAAATCGCGGTACGATTTCAAGCCCTGGTTGAATATTTGTACGTGACCTGGACAGTTCATTGGCTTAACTGCATATTCACGCTTTTCAGATTCAGTGGTGAACATGTTATCAGCGTACTTGTCCCAGTGGCCTGACTTTTCCCACAAGGTACGGTCCATCATTAATGGGCCTTTCACTTCATCGTATCCATACTCACGCAGTTTTTTACGAACAAAGCTCTCTAGTTCTGTGTAGATAGACCAACCATCGTTGTGCCAAAACACCATGCCTGGTGCTTCTTCTTGCCAGTGAAACAAGTTCAGCGCTTTACCAATTTTACGGTGGTCACGTTTTTCAGCTTCTTCTAAGCGCTGTAGATAAGACTTAAGCTGCTTTTTATCAGCCCATGCTGTGCCGTAAATGCGCTGAAGCATTTTGTTGTCACTGTCACCTCGCCAGTATGCTCCGGCCACTTTCATCAGTTTGAAGTGATGACAGAATTTCATGTTTGGTACATGAGGACCGCGACACATGTCAGTGTATTCTTCGTGATGATAAAGTGCTGGTTTGTCATCCTTGCTGATATTTTCGTCAAGGATTTCCATTTTGTATGTCTCGCCGCGTGCTTCAAATGCATCGCGTGCTTCTTGCCAGCTCACCTTGTTTTTTACTACGTTGTAGTTCGTTTTTGCTAGCTCAAGCATACGCTTCTCAAGCTTTACAAGGTCTTCCTGAGACAGGCTTTCTTCCATATCGACGTCATAATAGAAACCATTGTCGATAACTGGACCAATTGCCATTTTGGTGTTTGGCCATAGCTGCTTAATTGCATGCCCTAATAAATGAGCGCAGCTGTGGCGAAGAATCTCTAAACCGTCCTCGTCTTTTGCGGTAATAATTTGAAGTTGCGCGTCGCTTTCAATCATATCAACGGCGTCTACAAGCTCACCGTTCACTTTTCCTGCAATGGTTGCTTTGGCTAAACCAGGGCCAATATCATTTGCAACATCTAATACAGAAACAGGGTTGTCGAAAGCGCGTTGGCTTCCATCAGGAAGGGTAATAACAGGCATTTTAATTCCTTTACAGTGGTGACGCCTACTCTGCGCCACTTGCATTTTAAAAAATAGCAGCGTGAAGTGACCACGCCATGAACTATTCGCTTAGCCATTTTTGCTTTGCTAGGCTTTGAAAAATATCGCATTACGCGAAAAGCGAAGCACGGATTATAGCGAGTGTATAGTCAACTTCAATAATCAAAATCGTTTTATCTGAAATAAACCTCCAAATTCATTTTTGCATTAACACAAATTATTCTCATTAATTGTGCATTTGTGGAAATTTACTCCATACTTCTAGTTGAAGTCGAGTTGACGTTTTTTCCACGTTTTTCCACTTATTCATCGTCGTCCAAAGGAATAGGCACGTTACGGAGCGTACGAGATGTGGCACTTTATTAGCGAACATATTTCTGAAACAACCAATACATTTTTTAGCTGTCAACGCGCAGACCCAGTAAGTGGTGGTGATACGCACGAAAGCTATATTATTAAAGACACAACTCGCCGCTATTTTGTCAAAACGCGACAATATGATGATACGCAACAGTTGTCCCATGAAGCAGAAGGGCTTAATGCGCTGAGCAACAGTGAGGTAATCCTTGTCCCTAGCGTCATCTGCCACGGCATTACCAAAGACAGTTCACCGAATATCGAGTACCTCGTACTCTCTCACATTCGCTTTGTTGAGCCTTCCCTCGATGATTATTTTACCCTTGGCCAGCACCTAGCCTCGCTGCATTCGCTTAATGCCTATACCAGCTATGGCTGGCCTCACGATAACTACATTGGAGCCAACGTTCAAACAAACGGAAGAACAGCATCATGGGCAGATTTTTTCGCTGAAAAACGGATAGGAAGTATGTTGGAGAGACTTGCATCAACGGGGGTGTGGCAGCACACCGATGGTGATATAGACAGCATCGTAGAGTTGAGTAGAAACCTGCTTAGTTTGCACCAGCCTCATCCCGCTCTTCTTCACGGTGACTTGTGGGCAGGAAATGCTGGCTTTTGTAAAAAAGGGCTAGGTTCTCTTTGATCCTGCAGTGTACGTTGGTGATGGAGAAACAGACCTTGCCATGGCAGAGTTATTTGGTGGTTTTCCTGCTCCATTCTTTGAAGGTTACCAATCGACCTCACCTGTAGAAAAAAACTATTCACAGAGAAAACCCATTTATCAGCTTTACCATATTTTAAACCACGGGTTATTATTCGGTGCGCATTACATAACGCAAGCCAAACAGATTGTTAGCGACATCCAAAGGCAAATGTAATGAAGCGAATCTGCATTGAGTAGCACTAACCCACAAGGTAGCACTACGCGCATTCTGTAAATAATACATGAAATAACTAAGAGTAATTATATGGGAAATTCAGCTCCCGTTGCCCTAATAACAGGTGCAGCGAAGCGCATTGGTGCACAGATAGCAAAAAAGCTTCATGCTGAAGGTTTCA
This sequence comes from Alteromonas gracilis, assembly GCF_036870955.2. GTDB lineage: Bacteria > Pseudomonadota > Gammaproteobacteria > Enterobacterales > Alteromonadaceae > Alteromonas > Alteromonas gracilis_A. The sequence continues at coordinate 1,770,305 of NZ_CP145482.2, read as the reverse complement.
ATGTCATCATTCACTACAACCGTTCAATGCATAAAGCGAATGTGCTGGTTGATCAATTAAACGTGACACGTTCCAATTCAGCTACCAGCCTCAGCGCCGATCTATGCAACCTCTCCATGATTGATAGCCTCGCAGAGCAAGCCCTTGCTTCGTGGGGTCATGTCGATGTTTTAGTTAACAATGCGTCGAGCTTTTATCCAACCCCCATTGGCGGCATTACCGATAGTGACTGGTCGTCATTGGTAGGTAGTAATGTAAAAGGACCACTTTTTCTGACACAAGCCCTAGCACCAGCCCTAAAAGCGCGTTCTGGAAGTATCGTAAATATGGTTGATATGCATATCGACAGACCGCTACCCAGTCACAGTGTTTATCTTATTGCTAAGAACGGACTGGCATCATTAACCCGTTCTCTAGCGACAGAATTGGCACCTAATATACGAGTCAACGGTATTGGGCCTGGCGCCATATTATGGCCCGAGAGAGACATGGAAGAGGAAGAAAAGCAGAAACTCATCGACACTATTCCACTAGGCACTCTAGGTTCACCAGAGGACATCGCAGATACAGTTTGGTTTCTCATCAACGCACCTTACATCACCGGACAGATCCTTTATGTTGATGGTGGACGTAGTCTATATACAAGCGCCTCGGCATAGCGCTTTGGTAGATGGATTAAAAGGTGATTAATGGCAAAAATATGTGTTGATGCGCGCGTTTTGTTTTTAGCGTTAATGGTTATGCTTCTTGGCGGGTGCTTTGGCGAGCGCACTGTAGTAGACAGTCTAGAAGACTATAATGCACGCTTAGCCTATGTGCTAGATACAGACTTTCCCCAGATAATATCACCCTCACTACCCGCGCTGGCAGCATCTACAAGTATCAAACACGATATTGAAGAGTTGAGTATAAATTTGCGCGATTTCTATGCCCTACAAGATTGTGAATTAGGTCGCGTGGTCGCTCAGCGCAACACCTCACTGGGGAAAAGCCAACTTCCATCACAAAGGCTGGTTTATGAAAGCAAACTCTTGTCTGTGCTTTCAAGTTGTGAAAACGCCATTCGACAGTCTAACCCCAAACTGGCCGATACGTTGGGTGAATGGCAGGAACAAAAACGCAAAGATTATGTCAAAAGCTGGGCCAACCTACTCCAAGCCAGCAAAGAACTCAGACTTGCTCTAAATACACCAGAGCGTTTGATATCAGACACCACACCCAAAAATGCCAATGCAAGCATAAACAGCCTCTTCTACATTGATGGCGTCAAAGAAATTGCTTCTCAGGCTGACATCCGACCGATTAACAGCGCAGAGCTTGAGGCGCAGTTAGAAATAATCCAGTCTGCTCGACTACCTGCTTCTCTATGGCGAACACAGCATGTGGTGGCACACAACTTAGACGCACTGAGTACGGCACTCACATCTGAGTTACAAAAGGTGTCCTGTCCAGATGGACGCGCCACCGAACAGGCCAAAATACTTAGAAATGTGTTCTATCTTTTTTTTATTGAAGAAATACAGCCTGTAGGAAGCTTGATAAACCAATATCATTATAAGCTGGTGCCATTGTGGCAAAAGTGGCTAGAAGACGCTTCATTTCATTCCGACTTCAAGCAATACATTATCACCCAGAGTCAAACAAACTTCACGGCATACAGCCAAGCAGTACAAACCCATGTAACCTTGTGGCAAACATTTCTCAAACGCTGCAACCTATCTCCAGTTGCACCTACAGGGGCTTAAAGTATATTTTGCCCCTCCTCAGGGTCTCTTGAACGGCGCGCTTGTTCCCTGATGTCATGCGCTTCTGTAGCGACATCGTCAATCGTATTGCCTGACGAGGTATTAACTGACTTTGTTGTTTTAACTCCGTTTTGTTGGCTAGGAGAGCTTGATATTTTCTCTCTCTCTAACGAGAGTCCTTGTGGAAAGATTCGCTCTCTTGCATCGTCTGGCATACTTATACCAGCGTCATCAAAAGCGCATACAATCTCTCTCATCAGCAATGACGACATTTTTATAACGCTGGTTTCCTCCACATTAACCCAAAAATAAACCTTAATGTTGTATGTAGAAGGCCCTAAATTATCAATAAGTATCAACGGCTCTGGATCGGTTAGAACGTAAGTTTGTTGGGCTATGACCGATTGTGCAAGCTGTTGAGCATGTTTGACACTTGCATCGTAACCAACGCCTATTACAAAACTTCCTCGCATTAATGGGTTTGCCGTGAGGTTTTTAATGACACCTTTGTAAATGGTAGCATTGGGTATTTGGATGTGGTTTCCATCGAAGTCGACTAGCGTTGTAGCTCTTGCCGTCACTTTTTGAATAATGCCCGTAAACTCATTAATTTGAACTATATCCCCAATGCTAAACGGCCGTTGTACAGTAAGTAACAAGCTTGAAATAAAATTCTCAGCAATATCCCTAAACGCGAAGCCTAAAATTAGTCCAACCACGCCAGTACCACTGACAACAGCAATTGCAAAGCCAGTTAGTCCAGCAAGAAATAGAAAAATATAAATACCAAACACCACAAATAAAACACTTATGGATCGCTGGAAAACTGATCTGAGTAGCGGAGAAGTTGAAGTACGTGTAAGCGGCTTTACCAAAGCCCTAGAAAGTGGCGAAGCTAAAACAATGAAAATGATCATAATGGCAATGCCAATTGCGATTCCAGGGAGGCGAAACAAAAAGCCCTCCCATAGCTGAGCAAGAAGCGACTGAGCTTCCACAAGACTAGTAAGCTCTTCGCCATTTTCTGAGAGGAGAACCTTTGACGGAGCTATCAGGAAGTCGATGAACACGTCACTGCTATATTCCGAAAGTAAGACGCTATCTAGGTATCCATCTATCATCTCATTCCTTAGTAAAGTACGCTAGTTGTACTCAGTATTTAATCTGTTCTTACTTGTTACTGTGCAATGACCAGATAAGATCCTAGACCAATTGTAAATAAAAAACTGCCCCACAGCGCATGCTCAATAACAACAACGGGTGTTGAGTTAGTCTGCATGTAGCGATACCCAAAAATAGCGCCACCAAACCAAGATATAACTACCGCCACCCAGTTGCCATAAACCAAATGCGCAAGTCCAAATACAAAGGTACTCAAAATCCAGCGCGCATATTTAGACGGCAAGATGCGCTTATAGCGATGAAAAAAGTACGTCCTAAATATGATTTCTTGAGGAACAACTGACACGACAGGATAAATTAAAAGTGTAGCTATCCACATCCAAGGTTCGTTCATTGGCCAGTGTAAGAACAATTCTGGCTTTAAAAAATACACACCCAGAGCAAGTAAAAATGCCCAAGGTACAAATAATTTCAGTGTGCTAATAAAATGCGTTCTGTAGTCTTCCCAGTGCCATAGCTTAATGCGCATAAACTGTTTATCTGCTAACAAAATTACCAAACAGCACACACCAATAAACCCGAGGATGGGCATAAGATAGTTTGCAAAGTGTTTTATCCAGTAAAGCACAGCAAAAGGAAGTACAACGAACAGCATGATCAACTCTGACCAAAGCTTTACCACAACCCACCCCTTTATTACCTGACAATGACACTTTTATGAAATTGTAGTGCCAATAATGAAGAAATGAGACATTTTCCTTATGCAACTTTAGCCTAATGTGTGATGGCATCAAAATTCTGGCATTTTACAGCAGGCACGACTCGCACACTAAACATATGAAAAGGATACAGTTATTGCTAAGGACATCTTCATTCTTAAGGCCATCATCAGTTTGCCAGTTTACCTAACATGCCCCACTCGAAATTGAATATCGATTGCGCTTAACGTGTAGTTAAATTTGTATATCCCACAAAAGTCGTGAAATAATTGCACTACAACAGTACATCCGAATCGCATAGCAATGTACGAGAGGATAAAAGGCGGTAAAAATGGCGAAAAAGAGCCCCAACGACGTACTTAAACAAATAGAAAAACACTATGCGTCCCTCTCTCCTTCTGGAAAAGCCATAGCGCACTATTTGCAGCAAAACCCCATTGCTGTGTTAAGTCAATCCACCTCACTCATTGCAGAAAAAACCGCGACATCGAAAGCGACTGTCAGCCGTTTTTTTAGACAACTCGGATTTGACTCTCATCAACAAGCGAAAGATGCACTTGCTCAACTTCGTGAACAAGGCGTACCTGTTGTTGCACCTTCTAGTAATGTTGCGCAGCATGAAAATGAAGTGAGAAACCTAGCGTTGACATTTGACGGGATCCCGTTAAATACGCTCAAGGAAGTTGCCCGTTTGCTGGCAAGTGCTAAACAAGTCACCTTGATAGGTTTTAGAAACGCCTACCCTATCGCACTTCATTTTAGACAGCAGCTCAAGCAGATACGGCCTTCTGTACGCGTTTTACCGCAACCAGGGCAAACGTTAAGTGAAGACATCATCGACTTAACTGAAAACGATGTTGTGATACTTTTCGGCTTTAGGCGTAGAACACGCCAATTCAAATATGTGTTGGACAGCATTGGGCATTGCACCACTGTGCTGATAACGGATCCCACTGGGCAAGCTTATCGAAATCATGTTGACCATTTGCTGGTTTCCCATATTGGCAGCGAACTTCCCTTTGACAGCTATTCAGCACCGATGAGTTTAGTCGCATCCTTGTGCAACCTAACGTATGACGAACTTGGTCATGCCGCAAGCGATAGGGTTGAAGCCATTACCGACATTTATATTCAAATGGATGAATTAGAGAGCCCTAAACGATAAGTCTTAGCTTTGTTTAAAGATTGAGCAGCTGAAGTCGATAACAAGAGCGTGTTGACGTTTTCGGTAAGCTTTGCTGCAAAAACGTACGGCAAAGGTCAACACGCTCTAACATTATCAATACACTAGCGCGGCGCTTTTACAATACATGGAGTGACAATGGATAAAACGCGGTTTGTCATGGAAGAAGCAAACGAAGTCATTGAATTTTGGTTTAGCGAGTTAGACGACACGCAATGGTTTGCGCAAAATGATGCTTTAGATAAAACCATTAGAACACGCTTTTGGGATTTACGTGATGCGGCCTCTCGCGGCGAGCTATGGCCATGGCGCGCGACCCCTATGGGGCGCTTGGCCGAAATTATTATCCTAGATCAGTTCTCTAGAAACATTTACCGAAACAGCCCTGTCGCATTTAGTACCGATGGTATGGCGCTAGTACTCGCACAAGAAGCACTCAGCGTTGAGGCAGACAAAACACTCACGACACAGCAACGCGCTTTTCTGTATATGCCTTTTATGCACAGTGAATCTCTTGCTATACACGATATTGCGCTTGAGCTTTTCTCACAAGAAGGACTTGAGCAACAATTCACTTTTGCAAAGCGTCATCAACAGGTTATCGAAACCTTCGGGCGCTACCCTCACAGAAACCACCTATTAGGTCGCGACTCCACCGTCGAAGAACTATTGTTTATCGAAAGCCACCCAGACGGATTCTAAACAATACTTACCACCAAGGTTAAAACACAACTCGTAATTAAGGTACGGCTTAATGCTTTGAAAATACCACTTCTTTAAGGTGTACAGCTACAAACAAATAGCTCCTTATCTTTTCACATATAGGCTTTTAGGTTTCGACCCAAAACAGGGGTTTATCATTAAAGCAGTACTAGATAGATAACCGCATAGAGCGTTAATAGTCACTGTAAGTAACGCCAATAAAAAAAGTAACAAACGTTTCTATTGACATTTAAGTGAAACAATTGTTTCATGATGCATAAGAACAACAACAATATTATTGCGCTGTGAGTACACCTTTTGTCATTGCGCCTGAAGAGGCGCCCGAAGAGTTCATCCCGACCCCAAAACATAGTGGCCCACTTTCAGGACTTGGATTGGCGGTAAAAGACTTGTTCCATATGCAAGGGCTTCCAACGGGTGCAGGTAACCCAGACTGGTTGGCAACACATACCGTTCCTGACACGACAAACGAAACGGTGTCAGCGTTACTCAATGCTTAAGCGCTCACTTTACAGGTAAAACTATTACTGATGAGCTTGCCTATAGCCTTCATGGCCAAAACAAGCACTATGAGCCACTTATTAATCCGGCTGCACCGTCACATATTCCTGGCGGTTCATCTTCTGGTTCGGCGGTAGCGGTATCAGCAAAACTGGCTGACATTGGGCTTGGCACTGACACTGGCGGCTCAATTCGTGTCCCTGCAAGCTATCAGGGGTTGTGGGGCTTAAGGACAACGCACGGATTAGTTCCCTGCGATAATATGGTTGCCCTTGCACCATCATTTGACACTGTAGGCTGGATGACGAGAGATCTCGATACGCTTGCCAAGGTCAGCGACGTACTTATTAGGGACAAGGTGTGCGCGAGCTTCACGAGCAAACCTCGTTTTGGCATTGCAACGTCAATATTCTCTCAGGTAGCACATCAAGCAATGTGCGCTGATTGGGTTCAAAAGTTAGAAAGTGCTTATCCGTGTACTTTTCTGACTAGCGAGCAGTTGAATTTAAATGAACTGAAAACTGCTGCAACTTTTAGAACACTCCAAGGTGCTGAGATTTGGCAGCAACACGGAGAATGGATCACGACACATCAGCCTGATATTGCTGATGACATCATGTTGCGTTTGAACTGGTGTAAAACTATTACACAACAAGACGTACACCTAGCACAAACGCAACAGCAAGTGGTTATTGACCATCTCGAACGCTTGTTTTTAGACATCGACGTATTGGTGATACCCACGACACCCGGCATAGCACCACGTTGTGATGCTGATGAAACAACCTTGGCAAATGATAGAAACACGCTGCTAGCATTAACAGCCATTGCAGGGCTAGCAGGTCTGCCGCAGCTACATTTGCCATTATTTACCCTACACAATGCCCCATGCGGTTTATCGTTGGTGGGCAAAAAAGGTAGCGATCTTGCTTTGCTTTCTCTTGCAAAAGCACTAACAGCAAGACTGTCATAACGCAATAGCTACACCATTAGCTACAAATGCGTTTTACGCTACTGTTATTTCGAAGGAATTTACAATGAGTAAAAAACCGAATATCGCGTTTACTGCGCCCCATTTTGCTGCATCTCAAGTAGGATTAGATATCCTTGAAAAAGGCGGCACAGCCATAGAGGCGATGGTCGCCGCAGCAGCTTCAATAGCCGTGGAATACCCTCACATGAATGGGTTGGGTGGCGATGGCTTTTGGCTTATTAGCGAACCAGGGAAAGCACCCGTTGGTATTGATGCGTCAGGCGTTGCTGCTCAAGGCGCGACTCCTGAATTTTATGCAGACCATAGCGCGATACCAAGCCGTGGCGGTAAAGCTGCGCTTACCATGGCTGGCGCAGTTGCAGGTTGGAAAGCGGCACTTGATATTAGCAAAAGCTGGCAACAGCCCCTTGCGCTTCGCACATTGCTAGATACCGCAATCAGCCAAGCAAACTGGGGAATTGAAGTTACACAAAGCCTGACAGATGCTAGCAACAAAACCTTTGATGACCTTGCCGCTGATGAGCATTTCTCACCGTTTTTAATAAAAGGTAACGCCTTAAAGAAAGGGAAGATCCTCAAACTAACCGCCTTATCAAAAACCTTGGCACAGCTTGCTGAGCGCGGTTTAGATGATTTTTATAAGGGTGAGCTTGCCACGCAGCTTGCACACGATTTAGAAGCTGCTAGGTTCACCTATTCGCCTTGAAGATTTCCATAATTACGAGGCCAAAATAGTAACGCCGCTCTCGGTAGACACGAGCAAAGGAAAAATCTATAACCTGCCTGCGCCTACCCAAGGTGTAGCGTCGCTCATCATTCTTGCACTTTATGACCGCGTTGCGCACCTTGGTAAAAGCGATGCTGATATGGTGCATTTACTTATCGAGTGCACTAAACAGGCCTTTATTGCGCGGAACGCCTATGTCACCGACCCTTCTCGCACGCCAGTCGACTTGCAAAGTTTGCTAAGTAACGATGTGCTAGATGATATGACTAAACACATCAAACTCGATACAGCACAGCCATGGCCGCATGTTGCGAAGCCTGGCGATACCATTTGGATGGGCTGCTGTGACAGCGAGGGGCGCATGGTGAGCTACATTCAATCGCTTTATTGGGAGTTCGGCTCAGGCGTGGTTAGCCCGCAAACCTACATTGTTTGGAACAACAGGGGCACGTCGTTTTCGCTTGACCCTAACAGCAATCAATATTTGTCACCAGGCATGAAGCCCTTTCATACCCTTAACCCAGCGTTTGTTGAACTTGCCGACGGCCGCCGCATGAGTTACGGCACGATGGGAGGCGAAGGGCAACCGCAAACTCAAGCCGCTCTTTTTGCACGCCACGTTTATCACAACCAGCCTATTGATAAGGCTATCTCACTTGGAAGATGGCTACTGGGTCGCACGTGGGGTGATGAAAGCCACAACTTAAAGGCTGAGCGCGACCTTGTGGAATATGTAGGCGAAAGCTTAGTAGCGCGAGGACACGACATGGTTACCGTAGCCCCGTGTAATGAACTCATGGGTCATGCGGGTGCCATTATCCGTGAAACCGATGGTGCAGTCAGTGGTGCGAGCGACCCTCGTAGTGACGGTAAGGCTTATACGGGGCACAAGAGATAAGCCTATTTGAGCGCGGAATGTCAGCATTCACTACTCATACACATAATTAAAAGAGAAGAATCATAAATGCAGTTTTTACTAGATAACCTAACGGTCATTTTATCATTAATTGGCACGGGCGTTTTTGCCGGACTACTAGCAGGCATGTTAGGTGTAGGTGGCGGTATTGTTATCGTGCTTAGGTGTTGTTTTTCTTGTTTCAAGCACTAGGAGTATCACCAGAAAGTGCCATGGTCATTGCCACTGCAACGTCTTTGGCGACAATCGTGCCCACGTCAGTAAGTTCAATTCGTGCCCACCACGCAAAAGGCAACGTTGATTTTGCCCTACTAAAAACCTGGGCCGTTTTTATTCTTGCGGGTGTGCTTGTAGGTAGTTATTTAGTTACGGTGGTTAACCCTACCTATCTAACACTGCTATTCGGTACGATCGCGACCTTGTCAGCGCTCAATATGCTTATCGGCAAAAAAGATGCGTTATTCAACGGCCTTCCCGGGCGAGTAGGCCAATCGATTATGGCCAGCTGTATTGGCTTGTTTAGTTCTATGGTTGGCATTGGCGGGGGCACATTAACCGTCCCTACCCTCACCTTTTGCAACTATCCCGCTCACAAAGCTGTGGGCACGGCAGCCGCGGTCGGCCTCATTATTTCGCTACCCGCTGCTTTAACATTGTTATTCGTTGGTGCAACGCCAAGCGATGCGCCATTCGCCACCTTCGGCTACGTAAATCTACTAGGGTTTGCGTGTATTGTGCCGCTCACGGTGCTATTTGCACCTGTCGGCGCAGGCATTGCCAATAAACTCGACGCGGGGCTTCTAAAGAAGATCTTCGCGGTTGTTCTCATCATTACAGGCGTGCGCATGCTTGCGCAGGTTCTTATCTAGGAGTTCATTCATGCAACATTTTTCACCGTTGTCTCCACCACCTCGTTTACTCATGGGCCCGGGCCCCATTAACTGTTATCCACGGGTGCTCTCCGCTATGGCTACGCAGCTAGTTGGGCAATATGACCCGGTGATGACAGGGTATATGAATGAAGTCATGGCGCTTTATCGCGATGTATTTAACACCAATAATCAGCAGACCTTTTTGGTCGATGGCACATCTCGCGCTGGTATCGAAGCCGTGTTGGTCTCTGCTATTGAGCCTGGTGACAAAGTACTAGTACCTATTTTTGGTCGTTTCGGCCATTTACTGGCAGAAATTGCGGAACGCGCTGACGCTGAAGTGCATACTATCGAAGTGCCATGGGGTGAGGTTTTTACCCCTGAGCAAATTGAAGCAGCGATAAAAGACGTGCAGCCCAAATTGCTTGCTATTGTACAAGGCGATACCTCAACTACCATGCTGCAGCCTCTAGCTGATATTGGCAATATTTGTGAAAAACACGACGTACTTTTCTATTGCGATGCAACGGCATCAATTGGCGGTAACCCGCTAGAGGTCGATGCGTGGAAACTCGATGCGGTTTCCGTTGGCTTGCAAAAGTGTTTGGGTGGTCCATCAGGCTCTGCCCCGGTTACATTAAGCGAAAAATTTGTAAAGCAAGTGCGTACCCGTCATCACGTAGAAGCAGGTATACGCGATGCACATCACGAGGCCGCTCGTGGCCCCAAAATACGCTCTAACTATTTCGACTTACCCATGATCATGGATTACTGGGGTGAGGAACGTTTAAACCATCACACCGAAGCGGCCAGTATGTTGTTTTGTGCCAGAGAGTGTGCACGGGTGCACCTAGAAGAGGGGCAAGATAACGTTATTGCAAGACACAAAGTAGCAGGCGATGCCATGTTAGCAGGTGTGCAAGCAATGGGTTTGCAACCTTTTGGCGACCTTAAACATAAAATGTACAACGTGGTAGGTGTTTATATTCCAGAGGGCGTTGAAGGCGAGCAAGTCAGGGAAACACTTCTACTTCGTTTTAATATCGAAATAGGCACTAGCTTTGGCCCGCTTAAGGGCAAAATTTGGCGCATTGGTACTATGGGTTATAACGCAAGAGAAGATGCGGTACTGCATACGCTTCAGTCATTAGAAACTGTACTAAGAATGCAAGGCTTTGCCTTGCCTGCCGGAAGCGGCGTTGATGCTGCGCTTAAAGTTTTTGAAGACGCTAATGCAGCAGGAGCTATGAATGGGTGAGTTCACCGAACTTGCTACGCAGGTTATGGCACGTTGTGAAACGCTAGGAGACCTGAGTCAAGACCCACAATGTCTCGATAGGCGTTACCTAACGGATGAGCACAAACTTGCCAATCAGTTAGCTTCTGGCTGGATGATAGAAGCTGGCATGACGACCTGGCAAGATGCCGTAGGCAACATTTGGGGACGCTATACATCAAGTGTCCCCAACGCACCACGCCTGATTATTGGAAGTCACCTTGATACTGTACCAAACGGCGGCAAATATGACGGTATGTTAGGTGTTGTTGCTGCTATCTCACTTGTCGCCATGTTTGACGGCACCCAATCGCGATTCCCTTTTCATATCGATATCGTAGGGTTTTGCGATGAAGAAGGCACGCGTTTTGGTACAACATTGTTAGGTAGTAGAGCACTCACTGGCCAATGGCAAGACAGCTGGCGTTACTTAAAAGATGTCGACGGCATTAGCCTTGAACAAGCCATGGCTAGCTTCGGTTTGAATTTCGATGCAATAGCAAGCGCCGCTATCTCGCGCACCGATATTCTTGGTTATCTAGAGCTGCACATAGAGCAAGGCCCGGTACTTGAGCAGGAAAACCTGCCGGTAGGCGTTGTGAGCGCTATTGCTGGTGCGAAGCGTTTCAACCTAAGTGTTGAAGGCATGGTAACCACGCAGGCACGGTCCCCATGTCAATGCGTGTTGATGCACTAAGTGCAGCTGCCGAAATGATTTTGTCCGTTGAGCACATTAGCCAACACCGCCCAGGTGTGGTGGCAACAGTGGGTAAAATAGTTAACGGTCCCAACGGTGTTAACGTTATTTCAGGCAGAACGACCTTCTCTTTAGACATTCGAAGTGAAGACGATAACTTGCGCGACGCTGTGCTGGCTGAAATCTTGCAAAGTTTTGAGCACATTGCGCATAAAAGAAAGGTAGGGTTGTCTGTAGAGCAAACGCATAGTGCTCCCGCGGTACACTGTGATAATAGCCTCAAACAAGCGTTGGTAGACGGTGTTCAAGCCAGCGGTATTTCACCTCGTGTACTTGCTTCGGGCGCAGGACATGACGCGATGGCAATGGCAGAAATTTGTCCCGTCGCCATGCTATTCACACGCTGTAAAGGCGGTATTAGCCACCATCCATTAGAGTCGATTACCTTGGATGATGTTGCAGCAAGTTTGAGCGTCTTGCACAAAACCATCAGCGGTTTAAAACACAATTAGAGGATTAGAGAACCGGATGAAAATAACAAGGATTTACAACGATGCTGAAGGAAAAAGTCACTTTGGCGAAGTCGAAATTGCGTTAAAGGATGGCGGCCCGATTGGCATGCTTTCAGAGAAGTTTGGCGCTGATAAGATCATTTTTAGAGAAACTCCCGCTGATTACGATTTTAAGTGGCACCCTGCCCCTGCACGTCAACTGCTTTTCATTATCAAAGGGCGCGCAGAGTTTACTGTTTCCAACGGTGAGCGACATGTTTTCGGTGCAGGCGATGTGCTGCTACTTGAAGACACAGAAGGTGAAGGTCACTGCTCTAAGGCCATGTATAACGAAGTTAGACACTCAATTTTTGTCACGTTAGATAACGATACTGTGCTCTAGCTGTTTTTTCATGCACAGCCTCAATGAGGCTGTGCATGTCCAACACGCACCACCGAGATGCCAATTCGCACCTTCAAAGTGCACTTTTTATTCCTTTCTACTTCCCACCCTCAACAAATCCACACTATCTTCAGTATTTTCAAACAGATAGACCGAAACCCCACAACATGACCACTCGGTCAGTTTTTTGCATTTACGCCGTATAACTGTCCATTCATCATTTATGATGTCATTAACTTGGTACTGCAAATTATGCAACAAAGCTATTCAAAAGAGGGTGATAATAGAAGTAGCGACCTTCTGTATGGGCTATATGACAAGCCTTCCACGCTACCCGCACTTACGGCAGCAATTCAGCATCTTTTAGCGAGTTTTGTTGGCATTATCACGCCCACTCTCGTCATTAGCTCCGCTCTTGAGCTTGGTGCCTTCACGCCATTTTTAATCAGCATGGCATTAATGGTAAGTGGTATTGGAACGGCTATTCAAACAAAGCGATTTGGCCCTGTAGGTAGCGGTCTTGTTGCAATTCAGGGAACAAGCTTTGCATTTATTGGCGCGCTTATTTTAGCAGGTAGTAAGGTCAAGTCTGAAGGTGGTACACCTGAAGAAATACTCGCACTTTTATTTGGCCTTACCATGGCTGGTGCACTTGTTGAAATTATGTTCAGCCTTTTTGTGCAGCACCTAAAACGCATTATAACGCCGCTTACAACAGGCATTGTAATAACGGCAATTGGCCTGTCTCTTATCAATGTTGGCATGACAGATTTGGCAGGAGGCTTTCACGCGGATGATTTTGCCAATACTGATAATCTCGTGGTTGGCCTTGGTGTCCTACTTATCATTGTATTTCTTAATGCCAGCCAAAACCATTGGCTAAGACTAAGTGCCATTTTTATTGGCATGACTGTTGGGTCACTCTATGTGTTTTTTACGCAAGGGTTAAACTTTTCTCATCTCGCATCACTACCAACCGTAGCTTTGCCTTCCCCCTTCAAGTTTGGCATCGATTTCGACATCACCCTCTTTTTGCCAATAGCAACCATCTACTTATTTAGTGCTATTGAAACGGCGGGCGATCTGACCGCCAATAGCCTTTTTTGCAAAGAGCCTGTCTCAGGCCCGGTATATTTTAAGCGTATTCAAGGCGGTATTTTGGGGGACGGCATTAATTCACTGCTTGCTGGTATGCTAAATACATTCCCAAACACCACATTTGGGCAAAACAACGGTGTTATTCAACTTACAGGAATAGCCAGCCGCAAAGTTGGACTCTATGTTGCTGTTTTATTCATTATCATCGGCCTTTTCCCCATAGTTGGCGGCATACTGCAAACCATTCCCAAGCCAGTATTAGGCGGCGCTACCTTAGTTATGTTCGCCATGGTGGCAGTAGGAGGCTTAAAATTACTCGCGCATTATGCGTTAGATAGACGAAGCAGCCTTGTTACCGCCTGTGCTTTAGGTATGGCCATTGGCGTAATGATGGTACCCGAGGCACTAAGCCAGTTGCCCCAGTGGCTAGCGAACATTCTCCTCTCCCCTGTATCAGCAGCTGGGATCACTGCCGTTTTTTTAGACCTGTGTTTGCCAAAGAGCAGAACCACACCAAACTCGGCTGTAATGTTTCAAACGCCATCATCCGCATTAAGCACTGCTGGTGCAAAAAGGAACGCAAAGTCACCGATTTAGTGCAACATTGCGCGCATTTGTCCTGATTAACACAAAAACAACAATATAAGAACAACATTATATTTTTTAATCCATATAATTCAGCGACTTATGAGCAGTTCAAAAGTTGACCAACTGGACAGGAAGTTGGCATCCATCCTGCTATTACAAAGGCGCAAGGCGAAATTTGCGTACATAAAGCCCTAAAAAAGGGCAACTAAAAACACTGAGGAAAACATGAAAAACACTACATTCAAATTATCTCCTCTCGCGAAAGCACTTGCCGTTACGACGGCTGTTGCATTATCAACACATGCTATCGCGCAAGAAGAGAATGAAGTTAACGAAGCTGACGTTGAAAAAATTGAGGTAACGGGTTCACTAGGCAGCTTGCCTGGTCAAGACGTTGAGTCCGTGTTCGGTTTTGGCAAGTCCATTCTTGAAACTCCACGTTCAGCATCAACTATCTCCCAAGAGCAGATGGAGCGTTTTAACGTATCAGACATTGATGAACTTGTTGCATTTGCCCCAGGTACCTTTACGCAGTCTTTCTTTGGTGTTGCAGGCTCATTGGATGTACGCGGTACGCCAGGTGAAACGTATTTTCGCGGTGTAAAACGCCTTGATAACCCAGGTAACTACCCAACTCCTATTGGCGCTTCAAGCCGAATTGATATTGTTCGCGGCCCAGCATCTCCAATTTACGGTCCATCGAAAATTGGTGGTTATCTAAACTTTAACCCTAAATCAGCTCGTGCGTCGTCAGGACAGTATTTAAAAGCACCTACAGGTGCACTTTCCTATACAACAGGCTCTTGGGATAAGAGTATTCTTACTGCTGAAGTTGGTGGTCCGTCTACCATTGGCGGAAAAGATATGGGTTACTACTTATATGGAGAGTTAGAAAATTCTGATAGCTTCTACGACAACACCCAAACCGATCAAACTATCTTGCAAGCGTCGTTCAATATCGATGTTACAGACAGCCTGCGCTTTGAGTTTGGTGGTATGTACCATGATTATGATGGTAACCAAGTTGCGGGTTGGAACCGACTTACTCAAGACTTAGTTGACAACGGTACTTACATCACAGGTACTGCACTTCCACTCGATACGGATGGTGACGGTCAAATCAGTCATGAAGAATACGGTGCCGTAAATATTGCAGGTAATAGCTTCTTCTATGTACCTGCAAGTGCATTTACTGATGACGAAGCAACCGAACTGATGCAGTTGCAGAATGTAGGCACTACAACTCTTAATGCCAACCAAGTACTTGTTGCTCCTGACGATCAGTTAGGTAACGAAGCTATTACGCTTTACTTTGATACTATTTATTATTCAGACAACTGGGAAATTCGAAACCAGTTTTTCTATGATGCCTATGAGAACATCAATGAAAACGCGTATGGATTCTCTCAATTTCACGACAGCTGGGTAATTGAAGATAAAGTTATTTTTGCTACTGAAATTGAACAAGATAGCTTACTTGCACAATTCCAGTTTTCTCCTTCAATTCGCTACACTGACTTTGAACATGGTGACGATTTCACATTTGAATATTTCAACCGTCGTGACTTGACCATGCCTTCATCAGCACTAGACCGCCGCTTGCTGTCTACTCGTTCAGGCAAAAACTACGATAACTATGATGTGGGTAATTACCTAGATTTAGGCATTGCAGCCATGACCGACTTAACGTGGGATTGGGGTTTAAACTTAGTATTGGGCGTGCGCTACGATACTATTGATATAGAAAGTACTTCTCGTACTGATCTATTGCTAGGCGCTACAGGCGATGAAACCCCGATTTCTGCTGATGAAACCGTAGACGGTTGGTCGTGGAATGCCAGTATCTCGTATGAGTTTGAGTTTGGACTTATTCCTTATATCACCGCTGCTGAACAAGCCACTTTGGTTGCTGGTCAAGGTGCTGAAATTGGTGTTGGTCAGCTAAATCAACCAGGCTCAAGTGGTGCGTTTGATACCTCTGAGCTTATCGAATACGGTGTTAAAGGGTCATTACTAGACGATACTCTTTACTTCGCACTTTCTGCTTTTGAGCAAGAACGTACTGACTTCAACACGCAAAACGTAGTGACAAACAACACGACCAACAACAAAGGCACGGAGTTTGAACTACGTTGGGTAGTAAATGAAAACCTAGTTGTGTCGGCTGGCTACACAAACATTAAAGTAATCAACTTAACTGCCCTTGAAAATGGCAATCAGTTTGGTTTCTTAGGTGCTGAAGATCTTGTTAACCTTACCGACCCATCACTCGTATTTGGTGGTAACGTAATTGGTTTAAACCTTATTGGTGAGGGCTTCAACAACACAGATGGTCGTAAAGCAGGTATTCCTGAAAACATCTATACGCTAACGGCAACGTACGACTTCCAGAACGGCTATGCGGCTAACGTTAGTGTTGTTGATGTTGATGAAGTGGCATCAGGCTTCTCTGCATCAGTAACCTTGCCTTCTTATACACTGGTAAACGCGGGAATGTCATACGAAGCAGAAGACTGGTCGTTTAACCTTACCGTTAAAAACCTAACTGACGAGCGCTATTTCCGCTCTAACTTCCCTGACCTATTCGGTAGCCAAATCGTGTTACCTGAATTACCACGTCACTGGAATGCTAAGTTCACATACAAATTCTAATAGTTAGTATGTAAAGTTAAGGAAGGGTAAATTCGAATATGGGTTTACCCTTTTTTTTATAAGGACAGATTATGCAAATACAACGGTTATACCGAAGCGTCTTATTACCGGTTTTAATGTGCCTAGGCCTATCATTGCCATCTTACGCCGACGAAACTCCGCTTAAAGTAAAAGTTGTGATTGTCAGTATGTTTGAGATTGGCGAAGACGAGGGTGATACTCCCGGTGAATTTCAGCTTTGGAAAACAAGACAGCACTTAACCACTCGTTATGCCCTGCCTCACGCTTTTCACGATATCTATGCCAATACCGAAACTGGTGTAGTGGGCATAGTAACAGGAATGGGCATTGCTCGTGCGTCTGCGGCGATTATGGCGTTGGGGTTAGATGAACGTTTTGACTTAACTGATGCTTATTGGCTTGTTGCAGGTATTGCGGGGATTGACCCCAATGATAGCACCATAGGCAGTGCGGTTTGGACTGATTATGTAGTCGATGGCGATCTTGCCCATCACATTGATGCAAGAGAAATTCCCAAAGATTGGAATACGGGTTACTTTCCATTATTTACCGATAGCCCCAATAATCCCCCTCCATTGACAGATATTTCTCAAAGCCCAAATGGCGAGGTGTATGCGTTAAATCATTCGCTCACGCAGTGGGCTTATGAACACACAAAGGATACTGAGCTTTTCAATACCCCAGCAATGGATAGCCTAAGAGCAAAGTACAAACACTTTCCTAACGCACGAGCCAAACCGTCTGTAGTGAAAGGCGCGCACCTATCAGCCTCAACATTTTGGCATGGAACGTTGTTAAATCAATGGGCTAATGAATGGGTTGACCACTGGACCAATAGCCAAGGCAATTTTGTCACTTCTGGAATGGAAGACTCGGCAACCCTACAGAGTTTAACTTATCTTGCGAACGCAGGCCGTGTAAATAAAGAAAGGGTTTTGATTTTAAGGACTGCAAGCAACTTCACTATGCAACCGCACTCACTCAATGCCGCAGACAACCTGCGACTAGAGCGTTCACAGGGCTACGCCGCAATGAATGCATCTATTGAAGCGGCTTATAAGGTAGGATCACAGGTAGTTTCTTACCTTGTTGAGCAGTGGGAAGTAGTAAAAAATAAACCGCCGTCAGCGCGTTAGTGCACAGTTTAGTAGTAAAACTAAATTGCAAGGTAGCGCGCTAAAGGTTATGCGTTTGCGCGTTTCGCAGATAGCACTCTTTTAAGCTGTACAGCCACATCGTTGTGAACAATTGGCTTTGATATAAAGTCTGCCATACCAGCGTCGCTACACACGGCTTTATCTTCAGGGGTGGTGTTAGCTGTCACCGCCACTACAACGCCATTGGGCGCAAGTAGCCCCTCTTGTATGATAATGCGGGTGGCGCTTGTTCCGTCAAGTACAGGCATTGCGCAATCCATGAATATGATGTCGTACAGCTTTTGTCTAGACTTTTGGAGCGCTACTTCTCCGTTCTCTGCCTCATCAGGTGTGTAGTTAAACTGCTCTAGCATAGAGGCAAGCACGAAGCGATTTATATCGTTATCATCAACCACAAGTACATTCAACGGCGTGTCCAGCAGCTCTGAAGATAAGTTGATATCATCTTGACCGCGTTTTTCGTTTGAAGCCATTTCAATAGGAATAACAACATCGAAGCAACTTCCCTCGCCAACACGGGAGCGTACTTCTAATTCTCCGTCCATCCTATCTACCAGTTGACTCACAATTGATAGGCCTAAACCGTTTCCGTTGAGTTCTTCTGAAGCTTGTTTTGCATCATTTTGAAAAGGTGCGAAAATACGAGACAATACGGCATCACTCATACCTGTGCTTAGGTATCTTCAACCGACGCTAGCAACACAGGTACGTCGCCTTGATGCTTAAGGGTAACTTGTATAGAGACATGCCCGGTATTGGTGAACTTCACCGCGTTAGATAACAAGTTACTAAGTATTTGACCAATGCGCGACGCATCGCCATGAACAAACGTATTTTCATCAAATGATAACACGGCAAACAAACGCAAATGTTTTTCAGAACACTTGGACTTAAAATCATCTACGACATCTTCAATCAGCGAGCGAATACAAAAGTCATCATATTGAAGAGAAAGTTCACCATTAATGATTGCAGTATAGTCAAGTACGTCGTTGATCAATGAAAGCAGTCTATCTGCACTGTGAAGCGCGATATCAGCTTTGCGCACTCTAATGTTATCTTTTGTTTCAAACTTTATGGCTTGGAGCATGCCTGTGATGCCATTGAGCGGTGTTTTCAGCTCATGACTAATTCGCGATAACAACAATCCTCGTTCAAATGATGCTTTCTCAGCTTCTTTACGCTTCTCTTCGATTTCAAGCCTTGTTCGCACCGCCTTGTCGACATTTTGAAAGGTGCCAAACAAGCGAACACATTCGCCCTGCCGCATTTCCACCATACCGTGCGTTTCAATCCACACAGCATTACCTTTGGCAGTGACTAGCTGAAGCGTTGCTGTCCAGGGTTCCCCCGTATTAAGCGCATTCTCAACAATTTTGGTTATTTCGTCTCTGTTGCGCCCTTCTTTGTAGAAGTTTATCGCCGTTTTAAGATTCGGCTCATAATCGTCGTCAACTTCGTGAATGCGTTTGGTCTGCGATGACCAAAACAGCTTGTTTGCAACAAGATCGACTTCCCACGTACCAATGTTGGCAACGTTTTGAAGCTTTTCAAACAACGTGTTTTGTTTTGATCTCTTCTTTTCAATGGCATATTTTTCAAGCGTTACTGCGAGCCATTCATCTATAAGCTCTACCTTATCCAAAGCTGTGGGCTCATTTGGTGATGCACTGACAAAAACCAAACATATTGGTTTGCTATCAAATTGATGAAACTCACCCCGAATAAAAGATTCAGAATTAAAGTAGGTAGAAAACCATTGTTTAAATGCTATTGAACATTTGTCGCTATTTGATGGGAGCTGCTGCTCTTTGGTGTCGCCTTGAGCAAATGAAGGGATAGACTTAAAATGAGGAGCGTACGCTGACGACGCCCTGGCCAACACGCTTAAGTTGTCATCCTCTAACTGCAATAGCACGCACTGAAAAACACCAAGTGATTCGCCCCCTCGCTGAACAAGCGCACCAAGGGCATCTTTAAGTTGGTATCCAAGTTTGATGTTTAAATTAGACTGTTCGTCAAAAAACGCCATAACGTGCCTTAATGACTAAGCGCAGAGCGTTAACAGACCAATAGCTCGCGTCCATGTTTGTACTATTTTGTGTAGAGTGTAGTCGGTGTCGAGAAAACAAAATATTAAACATTAGGCTAGTTTTTATGGCAACTACCCTATTGCGCGGTTTCGCCCTCGCTCTTTTGCTTCGTACAACTTGACATCAGCGGCCTCGATAAGCGCTTCGACGCCCTCTTCTATAATTTCCGTAGCCTGCCACACTGTGTATCCGGCACTAATCGACACTTTATTTTCAATACCGTGAGCGTGCACAAGTCCAGCGTCTCTGACGAGCCCAACTAGCTTATTAGCCAATAGCGAAATGCCTGCGTCATCTATATACGGTAAAATAACCAAAAACTCTTCGCCACCAAAGCGGATAACTGCATCTTTAGGCCGCTTCATTACACCTGCTACAACTTGTGCAACGTTACTCAGGCACAAATCACCTTCCAAATGCCCGTAGGTATCGTTAAAGCGCTTGAAGTGATCGATATCAATCATGATCGCCCCCACGCTCCCGTTATCTCTTGCAACTTGCTTAATAAGCAGCGGAATTTCTTTAGTCAGATACATCCTGTTGTAGAGACCCGTTAGCTGGTCGTGGTATGTCATGGTCTCTAAGAACTCAGTTCTGAGCTTATTTAAAAGGTGAGTTTTCATTCTATGAGTGAGTGTAGATGCATTCACAGGTTTCATGACAAAATCTGACGCACCCACCTCCCAACAAGCATTTTCACTGTCAATATCAAGTGTCGAGGTAACGAAGATGACTGGGATATCAGACGTTGTTGTATTGGTTTTGAGTGCTTTACATACTTCAAGACCGTCAGTATCCGGCATATTCATATCTAACAACACTAAATCGGGCGTCTTGTCGTTACAAAACGTAATGGCCTCTTGACCCGACTGTGCTGTGTAGCAATGAAATACCGTATTTAAGATTGACTCCAAGAGCATCCGGCTCATTGGCTCATCGTCAACTATAAGCACGCTGCATTCAGAAAATGGTTTGAGTTCTTTTCGATTCATTAATTACTAATTCTCAATAGCTTAGCGGCTAATGTAGGGCACGACGACGATGGCACAAGGAGAAAGATATACACACATTGTGCATCGTATTTTCTTTGAGTCTAGCAATCATTAGCAAAGAAATACATGGGAAATTTAGTTTGCTTAAAAGAAGTTTTGTTCCTTTTTAAATGTCGTTGTGTTTCAACGTGCTTAACATCAAGCTATTGATTGTATTTACATTATATACAAACGCACTTTGTGGCTAAACTAAACAGTCGCCTCTTGATTCGCTTGGTTTTCGACAAAGCGGGTTTCAAAATCAACTACGGCTATCGGCTTACACATAAGATACCCTTGTCCGTAGTGACATCCCAACTTTCGTAACGCATTAAACTGCGCTTCGTTTTCTATACCTTCAGCAACGATAGACAAGTCTAAGCTGTGCGCCAAATGGACGATTGCACTAACAATATCAAACGCCTGTTGTTCATTATCCATATCAATAACGAACGACCTATCAATTTTAAGCACATCAAGTGGAAACTGCCTCAAATAGGAAAGGCTGGAATACCCTGTACCAAAGTCGTCAAGCGCAATACTTACCCCAAGAGCTGATAGAGCATTCAGCATTTCTTTAGTCTGCTCAAAATCTTGCATTAACGCAGATTCTGTTACTTCAAGCTCGATGGAGGCAGCATCTATACCTGCGTCAAAAATGACTTGCTCTACTTCCATTGCAAAATGTACGTTTTCTAATTGCTTTGCTGCAACATTTACCGCCAGCTTAATCGATTGGCCTTTTGCGTTTAACTTTGCAACCAAAGCACAACTTTTCTCAAGAACTTGACGGCCCAATTGATGTATTAGCCCAGTCTCTTCAGCGAGTGGGATAAATTCATCTGGCCCAACTAGATTGCCCTCATCATCAAACAGCCTTGCTAAGCTTTCTGCCCCTACAATCTTTTTGCCACTAAAATCATATTTGGGTTGCACATATATAGACACTTGACTGTTTTCAATGGCTTTGCGCAAAAGAATTTCCAGCTCAACCCTTCTATGCATCGCGTGCTGAAGATCCTTGGAAAAGAAACTAAAGGTGTCTTTGCCTTTTGTTTTGGAGCGATACATGGCTGTATCTGCGTGGCGCATCATTTCCTCAGCATTGACTGCGTCTTGAGGATATAAGCTAATGCCAATGCTTATGCTTAGCTGATGCATAGTTCCGTTTAATTCGATAGGCTCACGCCCTGCTTGCAAACAAGCCATTGCAATGCTGTCAGCGCCAAACCCAGTACCAACATCAGGCAATAAACACGCAAATTCATCCCCCCCAGCGCGAGCAAGCGTGGCGGTGTTACCCACTATCGCTTTTAGTCGTTCAGCAATCGACTTAATTACTGAATCACCCACGCGATGGCCAAGGCTATCATTAAGGTATTTGAAATTGTCTATGTCAATTATAAGTAGAGCAATACTCTTTTTGGTGAATTGGCTTCGAGAAATAGCTTGTACTAACCTATCGTGCAAAAGGACTCGATTAGGTAACCCGGTTAACTGGTCATGGTTAGTAATATGAGTCATGCGAACTGCCATTTCTACCGCTTCAGAAACGTCTTGGAAAACAATAACCGAACCAACTAGATTGCCTTGGTCGTCAATAATGGGCGAGGCAGTATCTTCAACACGAAAAACCTCACCATGGCGACTCACTAACGTTGTGTTATATGCCATAGCAACAGGACGTTTGACCTCAAGTGCGTACAAGGCAGGGTTGAGCATCACATCTGAGGTTTGTACATCACGTAGGTCCATTACAGTGTCAATTGGTTTACCAAGCGCGTCCTTTTCTGAATAGCTAGGTAAGCCTTTGTGCTACGGGGTTGATGAATGTAATTAGACCATTTGCATCGGTCGAAATTACGCCATCGGCAATTGAACGTAGCGTTACTGCGAGCTGCTGTTTTTCTTTCTCAATGGCCTGGTTAAGATTATCAAGCATGCGCTTTTGCTTAGCCATAACAAGATGGTTATTAACCCGTAATCGGCAGAGCTCTACATCGATAGGCTTGGAAATGAAATCAATAGCACCAAGAGTCAGTGCATTTCGCTCATTGTCTATATCGTTGTGGGACGTAATAAAAATAACAGGTATGTGTGCTGTGTGCGTTGATGCTTTTAGCGTTTCACATAGCTCGAATCCCGAGACCCCAGGCATATTGATATCAAGCAAAACTAAGTCGGGCAATGACTGTGAAATGACGTCCAGTGCTTGCGAACTGTCTGAGCACGTCAATACCTGTGCAATAGGTGCTATTGCATGCTCTAACAATAAAAGCGTCGTTTGTTCATCATCGATGATGACCACTTTTTGTGTCTCATAGTCCATGAGAGGATCCACTTTGCTGCTAACCCCAAATCCAAGTATTGCCACAATTGACGAAAAAAAAATTAGCCTTTAGTCTATTAAGCAACTATGGTTCGATATGAACATGCGAAAAAAATTATGTTCTATTTGAACAACATAGAATGGTGTAGACTTAAGATAATGGAAATTTCAATAGGCAAATACCATGACGCCAGATGAACTTGCTAACCAATATTCAAACAGCGAACTATGGAATAAAACGGCAGCATTAAGCAGACTTGCAGGCAATGAAGCTTTGCTCGCTCGCATAGTAGACATGTTTGTTGAGCAAATTGGGCAAAAGCAAGAAACGCTTCAAAGTGCAATACGAGCAAATGATGGCGAGGCCATTCGTTTTCAAAGTCATTCGATTAAAGGTATAGCCGGAGATGTTGGCGCAGATGCATTACGAACAAAAGCCGCTGAAATGGAACAGCTTGCAAATTTAGGGGTTTTGGAAGATATGCCAGACCACATGTCGCAATTAAATGTGCTCGTTAGCTCGACCATCTTACTCATGCAACAATAAGACTAAGCCGCGAGTCAATCAAATAAGCTTGATTACTCAAAACTATTTAATTATCTCGCGCACTTTCGCCACCCTATGCCATTAGGTGAAACAAACGCCTTCTATTAGAAGTCAGCGTCAGGCAGCAACCACTTTATCGATATGCTTATCTTTATCTGCATTGCTCAAAAAGCTTGCCTTAAAGCTGTTTACGGCGAGCTTTTTAATTGTTTCCTCAGAAATAGATAACGCATCTGCCAGCGCTTCAAAGTTGGCATTTAAAAAACCACCAAAATAGGTAGGGTCGTCTGAATTAACGGTAACTAACAAACCTGCCTCAAGCAAAGAAACAATGTTGTGCTGCTTCATATCATCGATTACGCAAAGTTTTAGGTTACTTAAAGGGCAAACGGTTAGCGGGATTTGCTTATCTTTCAAGTATTCCATGAGCTTTTCGTCTTCCTGACACCTAACACCATGGTCGATGCGGTCAACACCGAGAAGTTCTAGCGCTTCCCAAATATATGACGCGGGTCCTTCTTCACCTGCATGGGCAACTATTTTGAAACCCAATTGCTTTGCTTTCTTAAATACGCGCTCAAATTTAGAAGGCGGATGACCAAGTTCAGAACTATCTAACCCCACAGCCTTAATGTGTTCATAATAGGGTTCTGCGGCAGCGAGCGTCTCAAATGCAGCGCTTTCTGGTAGATGACGCAAGAACGACATAATAAGAAAGCTACTTATTCCGAATTCATCCTGTGCTTTTTGCATCGCTTTTAGAAAGCCTGGCATAAACACGTCAAATCCAATGCCTCGCTCGGTATGAGTTTGGGGATCAAACATGATTTCGGTATGGACAATATTCTCTTGATGGCATTTGCTGAGGTATTCCCACATTAATGCGAAAAAATCATCCTCATCAATCAATACCCCAGCACCAGCGTAATAGATGTCGAGGAAGCTTTGAAGGTCTTTAAAATTGTAAGCCGCTTCAATTTCTTCCACGCTTTGATAAGGAAGTGATACACTGTGTTTCTCTGCTAGGCGCCACATGAGTTCCGGCGTTAGGCTACCTTCTATGTGCAGATGCAGTTCAGCCTTGGGAATATTTTTTATAATGGAAGATAACGACATGGCCCCTCACTTATTTTGCACCATCAAGATGCAAGGCATTGATATGGTGCAAACTAGTTTATCTCTAATGCTATCTGTTAACGAGTGTTAAACACTCAATTAGGTTTAATTGGCGGTTTTTTAGCATCAATATTGTTGTCTAAGTACCGTTTTGCTGACTTTGTGTCGTCTGGCTATGTAAAAGTAGCACAAAACGCACCAACAAGTTGACTATTTGGTCAGTTTATTGCTTTAGCTAAATCTAAAAGTACAAAAATTCGATAACACCAAGAGATAAATGCATGTCCAACCACCTTATTGAGCGGCTTTTTAAGCTAGAAAATCATGGCACTACAATAAAAACAGAGCTTATTGCAGGCTTAACTACATTTGCTGCCATGTCCTATATCTTGGTCGTAAATCCAAGCATTCTTGGACTTAGCGGCATGCCCGTTGAGGGTTTGATAACCGTAACGGCGTTGGCGGCTTGCCTTGGCACGCTACTGATGGCGCTTATGACTAACTACCCTATAGCATTAGCGCCGGGCATGGGGCTAAACGCTTTTTTTGCCTTCACTATTTGTTTAGGCAGAGAAATCCCCTGGGAGGCAGCCCTCGGGATCGTATTCTGGAACGGCATTTTGTTTTTGGTGTTATCACTTACTGGCGTTAGAACAAAAATTGCAGAGTCCATCCCTCCTTCGTTGAAAGTTGGTGTGCAGTGCGGTATTGGCTTGTTTATCGCCTTTATCGGCTTAAAGAACGCGGGGCTAATAGTAGATAACCCTGCGACGTTCGTGCAACTTGGTGACTTGTCTGAGCCAGCAGTAATGCTTGCGATGGCAGGTATAATTTTTACAATCGTGCTAATGGTTAAGCGCGTTACTGGCGCTATTTTAATTTCTATTGTGACCCTTACGGTAATTGGTGCGTTCATCCCAACAGAAAATGGCTCGTTGACCGCTACACCTGACGCCATTGTCGGCATGCCTGAATCAATATCAAATACCTTTTTAGCCATGGACTTTTGGTACCCAATTGACCATATCGCTGAAACCTGGGATCTTATTTTTGCACTGATGTTTGTGAATATGTTTGACACGATAGGCACCTTGATTGGCGTTTCTCGCAAAGCCAATTTACTAAATAAGGAAGGTAAGCTGCCAAAAATTGGCCCTGCCATGACAGCTGATGCGACCGCAAGCGTGGTAGGTGCAGCAGTTGGTACCTCGCCAGTAACAAGTTACGTGGAGTCGGCGACAGGTGTATCCGCAGGAGGTAGAACAGGCCTAACAGCTGTCGTTGTCTCTATCTGCTTTCTATTGTCTCTGTTTTTGACACCGCTGATGAAAGTCATACCGCTGATGGCAACCACACCAGCCTTGTTAATGGTGGGAATATTAATGATGGAATCTATTCGCCAAGTTGACTTTGACGACCTGGGTGCGCTTGCTACAGCATCAGTAGCCCTTATCGCTATGCCGCTTACGTTCAGTATAAGCGAAGGTATTGCACTGGGTTTTATTACTTACGTGGGAATAAAAGTTGGAACAGGAAGGTTCAAAGAAGTGACTCCACTCACCTACGCATTGGCACTTATATTCCTGCTTCGCTATGTGCTGGATTTAAAATAATAAATGCGGGAACGATAAACACTAGCAACAAAAAAGGTGGCATCAAATGGCCACCTTTTTATCAAAATAGTTTAAGGCTATTCTAAACCGTCGTAGTTAAAGGTAATGGCTTTATCGCCCATAAAAACGATTTTTACGTGTTTAGCGTTTTCATCACCCCATGTGCAAGCCAGCGTTCCCATGGTTTTACCGCAGTTATCAGCAGAGCCTATCACTGCTTCCACCTCTTCTTGGCTCATTCCCATCTCTAACTTGTCATAGTTTTCTTTTGTCAATTTAGAACAAGCACTCAGCGCTAATGCCCCACATACTACTGCGATTAATTTTGCTTTCATTTTCGTGTCCTTTTCGTTTTCTTCAACTGTACGCTATTGTGCCGAGTTGTCACTATCGTCTTTAGGATGAAACTCGAGCCAATGACGAGCGATATCTTCTCTCGTTGCTAGCCATACTTTATCGTGCGATTGTATGTATTCAATAAATCGCTTTAGGGCAGCCATTCTCGCGGGTCGACCGATAATTCTATTGTGTAAGCCAATAGAGAGCATCTTTGGTGAGTCATCACCCTCTTCATATAGCACGTCAAACGCGTCTTTTAGGTATTGAAAAAACTGCTCTCCACTATTAAAACCTTGAGGCGTTGCAAAGCGCATATCGTTAGTATCGAGCGTATAAGGCACCATTAGAAGAGGTTTACTATAATGGCAGTCGTAATAGGGCAAATCGTCGGCATAGGAGTCAGCGCAGTAAAGAATATCATCTCGCTCTGCAATCAGCTTTAGTGTATTGGGGCTAGTCCTTCCCGTGTACCAACCAACAGGCTTACTGCCCGTTAGTTGTTCGTGCAAGATTATAGCGTCATCAATTTGCCTGCGCTCTTCGGCTTCATCCATATCTTGGTAATGCACCCAACGCATTGCATGGCTAGCTATTTCCCACCCAGAGTCAAGCATTGCTTTCACTGCTTCAGGATGGCGCTGCAATGCCATGGTTACACCAAATACCGTAACCGGAACTTGATACTGGTTAAATAGCTTATGTAAGCGCCAAAAGCCAGCACGGCTACCGTACTCATATATCGACTCCATACTTAAATGACGGTCGTTGTATGCTTGAGCCCCGATAATTTCAGATAGGAAAACCTCAGATGAAGCATCACCATGGAGAACGCAATTCTCACCGCCCTCTTCGTAATTTAAAACAAACTGCACCGCAATTTTGGCGCCCTCTGGCCATTGAGCATGTGGTACCTTG
Organism: Alteromonas gracilis; assembly: GCF_036870955.2. Classification (GTDB taxonomy): domain Bacteria; phylum Pseudomonadota; class Gammaproteobacteria; order Enterobacterales; family Alteromonadaceae; genus Alteromonas; species Alteromonas gracilis_A. Next base: position 1,742,437 of record NZ_CP145482.2, on the reverse strand, counting down.
CTGCCATATCCAATGAGATCTCTTGGGTAGTGACTTTGTGACATGTTACTCCTCGAACCGCGCAGGCACAGCCAAACCACAGCCACCCAATACGAGTTTAACGACTTGCTTTGTTGCTTGTTCAAAATCAGCTTTTGTCATCTTCTTGCCGCGAAGTCGCGTTATTTGTGCTGAAAAGTCGGCATAATGCTGTGTGCTCGCCCATATTGTATAAAGCAAGTACTCACCTTCGATAGGCGGCAGTTTATTTGCTTTTATCCACGCTTCAATCAATTCTAATCGGCCTTTCATCCATAGCGCATGTTCTTCGTCAAAATAACCGCTTAGGTTCTGTGCACCATTGATAATTTCCATTGCAAAAATCTTTGAAGCCATTGGATGTGTTCGAGACACTTCCATTTTTTCTGCAATGTATGTCGCTAATACTTCAGCTGGATCATCGTCGACCGTCGCCTTGTCAAAGTGTGAGTTCCATAGAGACAGTGTCTCTTCAAGTACAGCAACGTATAGCTCTTGTTTTGTTTTGAAGTAGTACAAAACGTTTGTTTTAGGTAAGCCAGCTTCGTCTGCAATTTTTTGCACCGCTGTCCCTTTAAAGCCAAATTGTGCAAAGCACTTTTCTGCGGCTTGAAGAATCTTTCTTCTATTCATAGCACCGACACCAGCGTCAGCGCTCTTTACCTTCATCATTATTATTTAAATTCCTTTGCAATGTTGTTTTGCAAGCGCACCTACAACGTCTTTATAACAAGAACACGCGCATTTCAAAAGTATACAACGCTACTGAGCAAGCTCCTATTGCTACATTAGCATGAATTTTGCCAATACTTTCTTTGAACCTTGCAGTTACACGGCAATATTGCTTTTTCAGTGTTTTCGGTTGTCTTGAGATAACGATAACGAATAAGTTTAAAAAAGCTTGCATGTAAATTGCTTAGTGTAAATTGCTTAGTGTAAATTGCTTAACTAGGTAGCTTGCACACCAGCGCACTGAAGTATGGTTTTTATCAACAGTGCGCTGACTAACATTAGTTACACCTTTTGCACTACCGTCTTTGACTTAACGTCAAACATTTGTGCATCTAAATTATGGCCTTAGCAGTACAGGCCATTTTTTATAAGCAAAAAATTGACCACTTGGTCTACTTTTATGATAAAAATACAGCTATATTAATGAATACAAAAAAGACAATAACTGGAAGGTGTGGGTATGATTCGCTTCCTTATTAACCAAGACATCGTTGAATTAAATGAAGCGAGAGCCGATCTCACTCTTCTGCAATACATACGAGAATATCGAAAAAACACAGGTACCAAAGAAGGCTGTGCCGCTGGTGACTGCGGTGCATGCACTGTAGTGCTGGCCGAAGTAAGCTAACGACAATGCCGCTAGTTTGCACTATCGTACGGTAAATAGCTGTATTACATTAATGAGCGCTGTTCATGGTAAGCAATTGATTTTGGTTGAACATTTATGTGAAGGAGAAAAACTGCACCCCGTTCAGCAAGCACTTGTAGACCATCACGGCTCGCAGTGTGGTTTCTGCACCCCGGGGTTCATTATGTCGATGTTTGCGCTATATCACACCGATAGCCAACCCAATCGGGAAGATGTATTACACGCATTGTCGGGCAATCTATGCCGCTGTACTGGCTATCGCCCCATTATTGATGCCACGCTAAAAGCATGTGAGCAGAAAGCGGACGACCAATTCACGCAACGCGAAGCAAATACGCTTTCCCGTCTTGAATCAATAACCGCAGACAATATCGGCACGGAACATATTCTAATGCCCACAAGTCGCGAAGCACTTCGAGATGCGATTGCTCAACACCCTAGTGCTCAGCTTGTTGCAGGCAGTACCGACTTGAGTTTGCAGTTTACCCAACAGCTTAAAAACGTTGATACATTGATTAGCCTTTCTCATGTTGACTCATTAAAGCAATGCACCAAAAATGAGCATTCTATTGTTATTGGTGCAGCATTACCTATCAATGATGCGGCCCCATTGCTTCTAGAACATTTTCCACAGGCGGCAGAGCTTATTACTCGGTTTGCCTCATTACCTATACGCAATCAAGCTACTATGGGCGGAAATGTCGCTAACGCGTCTCCCATAGGCGATTTGCCACCGTTGTTACTCGCATTAGAAGCGCGTCTGCATATCGACAATGGCGATTCGATAAAAGTAGTACCGATAAGTGAATTCTTTGAAGGCTATCGGAGAACCAAGCTTGCTCACGGTGAATGGATTTCAGCAATAGAAATTCCCCTACTACATGACAATCAGCAATTGGCAGCTTATAAAATCTCAAAACGCTTTGAAGATGATATTTCAGCGGTCTGTGCGGTATTCAAGTTAACCTTGGACAATGGCATCATTTCGTCGGTATCTAGCGGATTTGGTGGTGTGGCCGCAACGCCAATCCAATGTGAAGAATTACACAACGCACTAAAAGGTAAGGTCCTATCAAGCCACGAGACGATGAGCGTTGGCAAACAAATCTTATTTGATGCATTTACGCCTATTGATGATGTGCGCGCCAGTGCCCAGTATCGTAAAACGGTATTGGCAAATCTGTGGCATCGTTTTTGGCTAGAAAACCAGTCACAAAACAACATTGAAACTCGGGTGGTGCAGCATGCGTAAATTAATAGACACCGCAAACGCAACACAAATAAAGGCGCCAGTTGTTCATGTTTCGTCTAAACATGAGAGTGCAATTAGACAAGTGCAAGGTAGTGCGAATTACGTTGACGATATTGTCGAGCCGCAGGGTACGCTTTACGCAGCAGTAGGCTTAAGTCGCTGTGCCAAAGGCATTATCTCATCAATAGATTTAGATGCGGTTAAGGCAAGTGAGGGAGTCGTTGACGTAGTTACCATCGACGATGTACCAGGCCACAAAGATATAGGGCCAGTATTTGAAGGTGACCCACTGCTTGCCAATCAAGAAATAAAGTTTTTCGGGCAACCTGTGTTTGCCGTATTGGCTACCTCTGTACAACTGGCGCGACAAGCCGCGCAAAAAGGGCAAGTAGAGGTTGTAACACAATCATGCGGTACTTGATGCCTCGACAGCACATAAACACGAAACGTTTGTACGTCCTCTGCATCGCTTTGGGCAAAACAGCGATAAAGTCCAAAGTTCGCTAGATAACGCTTCTCACAAAACAAGCGGTACTTTATCTATTGGTGGTCAAGAACACATGTATCTTGAAGGTCAGGTTAGCCTTGCCATACCAGATGAAGAAGATCGCATGAAAATTTATACGTCTTCTCAGCACCCTAGTGAAGTGCAAAAACTGGTCGCAGAAGTACTAAATGTTAAGCTGCATCGCGTTATGGTGGATATGCGAAGAATGGGAGGAGGCTTTGGCGGCAAAGAAACTCAAGCTGCACAGTGGGCATGCATTGCTGCGCTGCTCGCTTCACGAAACCAGTGCGCAGTAAAACTTAGGCTACCTCGTTTTACCGATATGCACGTGACAGGCAAGCGCCACCCTTTTGAGAACCAGTTTGAAGTGGCATTTGATGCCACAGGAAAAATTGAAGCTACCCGAATGGATATAAACGGCATATGTGGCCACTCCCCTGACCTTTCAGATGCCATTGTCGATAGAGCGATGTTTCACGCCGATAACGGTTACTTCTTAGGCGACAGCGACATTGTTGGACACCGACTGCAAACCAATATGGTATCGCATACCGCCTATCGAGGTTTTGGTGGTCCACAAGGTATGATAATGGCTGAAGCTATGATGGACAAAGTGGCTCGCGAACTTGGTGTCGACCCTCTTTCTATCAGAAAACGGAATTTGTACGGGTCGTCTACGGGCACAACTACGCCTTACGGCATGGAAGTAGAGCATAATTTGTTGCCAGAGATGATCAGTGAATTGGAAACAAAAGCAAACTACTGGCAGCAAAGAGAAGCGATTACTGATTTTAATCGAACCAGCCCTGTTATTAAGAAAGGTCTTGCGCTAACACCGGTTAAATTTGGCATCTCATTTACCGCTAAGCACCTTAACCAAGCAGGTGCGCTTGTACATATCTATACCGATGGCAGTATTCAGGTAAACCATGGCGGCACGGAAATGGGCCAAGGACTGCATACAAAAATTGGTCAAATAGCCGCAAATGAATTTGGCGTAACGCTTGATATGATTGAAGTAACCGCCACACGCACAGATAAAGTGCCAAACACATCGCCAACCGCGGCTTCAAGTGGAACTGACCTAAACGGTAAAGCAGTGCAAAACGCCTGTATCACGCTAAAAAAACGCTTAGCAGCGTGTTTTGCTGAGTCTCAAAATCAGCCAGATTGCGCCGACCAAGTCCTGTTTCTTGATGGTCTAGTCGTACTAGGTGAAGCGACAATAGCATTTTCAGATCTTGTGCAAGCCGCCTATTTTGAGCGAGTTTCGCTGTCTGCAAGTGGCTTCTACAAAACGCCTAAACTTCAATACAACCGCGACACAGGTGAAGGCCGCCCCTTCTTCTATTTTGCTTACGGCGTATCAATGAGCGAAGTATCCATCGATACGCTTTCGGGCGAATATACCGTAGACAAGGTTGATGTTATCCACGACGTTGGCAATAGCCTCAACCCCGCTATAGACATTGGGCAAATAGAAGGTGCCTTTATTCAAGGCATGGGTTGGCTAACTACCGAAGACTTGAAGTGGAATGACGATGGCAAGCTCATCAGCGAGAATATGGCGACGTATAAAATACCCGCTATTGGCGATACGCCACCTGCATTTAATGTCTCCTTATACGGAAAAGAAAATGCAGAAGACAGCATTTACCATTCGAAGGCCGTTGGCGAGCCGCCCTTTATGTTGGCCATTTCGGTGTGGTGCGCGCTAAAAGACGCTATCTCAAGCTTGTCGGGCTATACGCAAGACCCACAGCTTGATACCCCCGCAACACCTGAGCGCGTTTTAAACGCGGTTATTGATATGCAAACAGCGTTAAGTACTGAAGGCGTTGGTTATGAAAGCTAATGCTTATCGCCCACAAACATGGTATGAGGGCATTGAGCGCTGCCAGCAGCGTAACGAAGCCTATGTTCTGGTCACCGTTGTGGGCACTGCAGGTTCAGCGCCTCGCGAAGCTGGCAGTAAAATGGTGGTTACCGCAGATACGGCAATTGATACCATTGGTGGCGGGCACCTTGAGTATGACGCGATAAAGCGAGCAAGAGAACTTTTGTCCAAAGGACAAGCAAGCACGCACCTACACAGCTATCCATTAAGCAGCTCGCTTGGGCAGTGCTGTGGCGGTGCAGTAAAAGTGCTGTTCGACGTATGCAATATGCACCAACAGCATATTGCTGTTTTTGGGGCGGGCCATGTAGCTAAGGCGCTTATTCCAATACTGGCACAGCTTCCCGTTCGCATATCCTGGATTGATAATCGAGACGCGCTGTTCCCTGAAAGCTTGCCTGCAAATGTGAGTAAAGTTGTTGAAGATGAGCCAGAAACTGAAATTCCTCACCTTGCGGATGAAAGCTGGCTTATTGTACTCACTCACGATCACCAACTGGATTATCGTATTACAGAAAAAGCGCTGCATTATCCGTCACTGCCGTTTATTGGCCTTATTGGCTCTGATACCAAAGCTAAACGCTTTACGACCAAGTTAGCGCATCGTGGGTTTGGTAAAGAAGACCTAGCGCGTTTATATACGCCCATTGGTAACCCTGATGTGCCGGGCAAGCTTCCTATCGAAGTAGCGGTGTCTATTTCAGCGCAACTTATTGAGCGACTGCATCAGCAAAAAGAAAATCAGCAGGATAAAGCGCAAACCACTAGGTTACGCAACATGAATGAAGAAAAGGAGTATCTCCATGACACTAAATGAGCTCAATATTGCTGACATTACTTCAGCACGACGATGGTTTGAACAGTGTTGTGCTTCTTCGACTTGGATTGATTTTATGGTTAAAGCTCGCCCTTTCAAAGATGTGGACGGCGTTACTCAAGCAGCCGTAAATGCGTGGAGTCGATGCGATAACCAAGATTATTTAGAGGCGTTTTTAGCCCACCCTATGATTGGAGACGTAGACTCTCTGAGAAAGAAGTTTGCAAACACGAAAGCTATCGCTGCAGGTGAACAATCCGGTACTTCGGTGGCCTCCGAAGAAGTACTTCAGCAATTAAAAGCGGCGAATAAGGCTTATTTAGACAAGCACGGCTTTATTTTTATTATCTGTGCAATAGGTCTCTCAGCCGACACTATGCTACATGAACTTAATATTCGACTTCCCAATACGACAGAGCAAGAAATTGAAACGGCGGCAGCACAACAAATTAAAATTACGCTTTTGCGTCTTAACAAAGCATTAGCGTAAGTATTAAGGACACTATTATGAATACGCTTTCTAGCCATGTGTTAGACACTACCCTTGGCAAGCCTGCACAAGGTATTGCACTTACTTTAACGACCCCTAGCGGCGAAACGCTCAAAGGCGAGACTGACGGCGACGGCAGATTTAACCAATGGGCTGCGAATAACGAAAATGGTTTTCCCGCAGGCATTTACACGCTGCGTTTTCATTGTAAGTCTTATTTAGAACGTCAGCATGGCAAAAGTTTTTATCCACATATCGACATTGCGTTTGAGCTTGAAAACAACGACGGTCACTATCATGTGCCGCTTTTAATTTCACCTTTCGGTTTCAGCAGCTACAGAGGCAGCTAATAAACATGCAGCTATTTCGTGCAAGTATTGCGCATTTCCCTAAGCACACTTCAGACTTTGAAAATGATATCGTTGTGTATCAAGATGGCGGCTTGTTGATTGACGGACAACGTATTGTTGCCATAGGTACTTTTAATGCAATCAGCGCGCAACACCCCAACGCCAATGTTATAGATCATTCAGGGAAGTGGATTTTACCGGGTCTTATCGATAGCCACCTTCACTATCCTCAAACTCAAAGTATTGCCAACTATGGCGAACAACTACTGAGCTGGCTGGAGAATTACACATTCCCTACAGAAATGCAGTTCGCAGATAGTGACCATGCCAGTGTAATTGCGAATGTATTTATAAGGCAGCTACTCAAAAATGGCACCACGACAGGCCTAGTATTCAGTACGGTACACAAAGACAGTTGCGAAGCGCTGTTTCATGCCTCAAGCGACATCAATATGGCAATGATTGCAGGCAAAGTGTGTATGGACAGAAACTGCCCTACATCGCTGCAAGATACCGCAGAACAAGCGCAAAAAGACTGCGCTTCGTTGATAGAAAAGTGGCATAACAAAGGCCGTAACAAATACGCCCTTACACCGCGCTTTGCCCCTACGAGCACTGAAGCTCAGCTTGCCGCATTGGGTGAACTAGCAAAGCAATACGACGATGTCTTTATTCAGACGCATCTATCTGAGAATCTAGATGAAATAGCGTGGGTTAAGAGCTTGTTTCCTCAGGCTGAGGGATATCTGGATGTATACGACAAATTTGACTTGGTCCGCGAACGTGCCGTTTTTGGGCACGGAATTCATTTAACGCCAAATGAATGGGCAAGATTGGGGGATGCAAACGCCACCATTGCATTTTGTCCAACATCCAATTTGTTTTTAGGTAGCGGCCTTTTTGATATGACTGCAGCGCGAGCCAACAATGTTCATGTTGCACTAGCTACCGATGTAGGCGCTGGCACAACGTTTAATATGTTAAAAACCTATGGTGATGCATACAAAGTAAGTCAATTACGCAATGCACCTATCAGCCCCCTAGAAGGCTTTTATTTGATGACGCAAGGTGCAGCGAATGCACACGGGCTCGACGGTGAAATTGGTAACCTAAACGCGGGAACCGTTGCAGATTTTGTTGTTGTAGAGCCCAGATTTGATGAACTTACGTCACTTCGCATTCAACCAGAAGCTTCGTTTGACGATGTCTTTTTTGCATTGAGTATTTTGGGTGACGACCGCGCTATCGCGCAAACGTGGGTGAGCGGTGAATGCCGTTATCGTAACACGCTGCTACAGTAGATAAGGAGAATAATAATGCCGTGGCTCGATTGGTTAAGTCTTTTTGTTCGGTGGTTTCATGTTGTCGCTGGTGTGGCGTGGATTGGTGCGTCGTTCTATTTTATATGGTTAGACAATAACTTGCGTACGCCACCTAAATGGAAGCAAGACAAAGGGATCAAAGGCGATTTATGGGCCATTCACGGCGGTGGATTCTATGAAGTCGCCAAGTACGCTTACGGCCCCGAAGAAATGCCGCAAACTCTCCACTGGTTTAAGTGGGAAGCGTACACCACGTGGCTATCTGGTTTCGCACTGCTCATTATTGTTTACTATTTTGGTGCTTCGGCCTATTTGATAGACCCATCAATAAACGCTATGTCGCCCTCCACGGCCATATTATTGGGGTTGGCGTTAATTTTTGGTGGATTGACGCTTTATGAACTCGCTTGCCGCAGCCCTTTAGCCAAGTACCCCCTTGCTTTTGGCATAGGTCTAATTGCACTGATATGTATTGCTGCTTATTTGTCTACGCACTGGTTTAGCGGTCGCGGCGCGTATATTCACGTTGGTGCGTTGATAGGTACGATTATGGCGGGGAACGTGTTTTTCAATATAATGCCAAACCAACGCAAAATGGTCGCTGCGGTTGCAGAAAAACAAGACATCGACCCACGCTGGGGAGCAAGCGCGAAACTGCGTTCAGTACACAACAATTATTTTACGCTACCGCTGCTGTTTATCATGATTTCGAATCACTATCCCATGACATATCAGCATTCTCAAAGTTGGCTTGTTCTTATCGCTATTATGGCAGCTGCCGCATGGATAAGGCACTTTTTTAATCTTCGACACGTAGGCATCACAAAGCCCAGTATATTAGTATCAGGGGCTGCGGCCATGCTTGCCATTACGTTTTGGGTTTCAATGCCACAGCTCGCAGCTAATAGCCCCATCACGGGCGCGCACGATGTATCAAGTTCGCTAAATTCTGATAGCGATACACATCAAGAAAACGACATTCGTGTTACCAAAGAGCAAGTTACATCAATCGTTTCTACTCATTGCGTTAGCTGTCACTCGAGAACACCAACTGATGATATATTCAAAGTTGCCCCCGTCGGAGTAGTGCTTGATACGTGGGATGACATTGAGCGCTTTGCGCCGCAAATTGTAAGACGAGCAAGTGTTACGAAAGACATGCCATTTTTGAATAAAACAGGTATGACTGACCAGGAAAGACAATTACTTGCTGATTGGTTTGCAGCTAAGGATAAATAGCGGGTATTTAAACATTGTGAAGGCACACTAAGTGTGCCTTCACCCTAGCCCACATCTTCCATTTCTTCGTCGCAATTATGCTGCCTTTTTTCGAGTACATGGCCTCATCGGCGAGATCCAACCACTCCTGCACCGACGATATTCCGTGATCCCACTCTACCCATCCCAAGCTGAAGGAAATGGGAATGGTTTTTCCGCAGTCCAGTGTAAGGCAGAATTCATTTTTCTCCACTCTTTCAAAAAACGCTTCTGTCTCGCGTTCATCCGTTCCGTAGAGCAGAACGACAAACTCATCTCCGCCAATTCTCCCAAATCTGTCGCTATCTCTGAGTAGGCTCTCCATGGTTTTTGCAAAAAAAGATAGCGCTAAGTCGCCAACTTTATGCCCATAGTCATCGTTAATTGTTTTAAAGTTATTGAGATCAACAAAGACAAGCGTAGACACCTTTTGACCGCGTTCCATACGGCTAATCTCGTTACCCAATTGGCATAGGATTTCACGACGATTTGCAAGCCCTGTTAACGCGTCTGTTTTTGACAGCATCTCCAATTTCGCTACGGCGCTCATTAATGCGTGTTGTTGTGCTTTTTCTTTTGTAATGTCATCGGCAGTGCCTAATATCAACGTCTGCTGTTCGCTAGAATCGTAAATTAGGCTACCTCTATCATGAAGGTGTTTAATGTTGCCTGAGGCATCCACAATGCGATATTGAATATCCCAATTTTGTAGGGGGCGTTTGTTAAAAACCTTTAGGACTCTAGCGCGGTCTTCTTCAAAGACATGATCAATAAAGGCTACGGGACTGCAATAAAGCTCGTACTCATTCCGACCATATATATTGGCGTAACCGTCGTTGACGTAATGAAGCTTTTCCAGTGTTGGCGTAGCAACCCAAATAAATGTGCGATCGGAAAACGCACTGACAATTTTGCTAAAAAGTGCATCTACCTTAAATAGCTCAGTTTCAATCCTTTTTTTGTCGTCAATGTCTTCTACTACCGAAATGAAATACTCGGGTTGCCCACTTTCGTCTCGGACTAATGACACTGTCAGCCTGCCCCACACCAATACACTATCGCTTCTCACGTATTGCTTTTCTATGGCGTAGTTCTCTATTTCGCCTTTTAATAGTCGCTCTAGTTGAACCAAATCTTCCTGTAAACATTGGGGAGCCGTGAGCTCTTGAAAGCTAAGCTGGGTGAGCGCTTCTTTGGTATAGCCTAGAAACTGGCACAGTTTCTCGTTGACACGTATAAAGCCGCCATCTAAGCCCACGTGAGCGAGCCCTACAGCGCAATAAAGAAAGGTTTTTTCAAACATGGGCCAGCGCCCTCGGTAACAACTGCATTCCATCGCCCTCAATGTTGTTTTTTAATTATGTTTTGAGGGAGTGCACTGTACACATACACTTTCCTCATATACCTAGGAGTTTCTACTCTAAATATTAGTACACAATTGACGTATTCATACATTTAAGTGTGAAAATAGGAAAAAGGATTAGAAATCGCCATAAAATCCGACGGCAAACATATTCCTGCTATTCCATTAAGCGTTGTTGAAGCGACGCTCGCACATTTTCCTTTAGGCAAAGACACCTATAAGCCCATGCGTCAGGATGGTTGAAAAGAGCCAGACAAATTCAAAATGTTGATAGAAAACGGCGGATAGAATGCCTACATAACATGCTGAAAACTTCTGAGAAACTCTGGGCAAAGTAGATATTTAATAGGTAGTAACTAAAAAACCACTAATTGATTATATAAACTTAGTCACTAAAATAGACCACAACAAATACTAATGTGGAGTTTTTATGAAAAACGTTTTAATTATCAATGCGCACCAATACTACCCTTTTTCTGAAGGTCGTCTTAACAGTAGCTTAGTTGATCAAGCAACCTCACTTTTAACTCAAAAGGGCTACGATACTCGCCATGTGAATATGCTTGATGAGGTAGACGTACAGCAACAGTTAGAATTACACCAGTGGGCAGATATCATTGTTTTACAATCGCCTATAAATTGGATGGGGGTTCCTTGGTCTTTTAAGAAGTATATGGATGAAGTCTACACAGCAGGAATGGGTGGAGCGCTCTGTAACGGAGACGGTCGCTCTGCTGATGAGCCTAAAAAAGGCTATGGCACAGGTGGCACGCTAAAAGGGAAAAAATACATGATGTCAGTCACCTTTAACGCACCTGAAGAATCGTTTAATGATGACAGTGAGTATTTGTTTCAAGGCAAGAGCGTAGATGACCTCTTGTTTCCTATGCATGCGAACTTTAGGTTCTTCGGCATGGAGGCCCTCCCAACCTTCGCCGCTTTTGACGTGATGAAAAATGCTGACGTGGAAAACGACTTTAAACGCTTTAAAGCACATATCGAAAACACCTTCTAGCGCATGCCTTTTAACGCAAAGATTTGCGTAGCCAGCGGTTTTTGGTTACGCAGTCCTCGCGAATAACCTAGCATTGCTTTCTAACGAAACATATTAAACCTTACAATTGGAAACGAGTTATATGGCCGAATTTTCAGTGCTATTGTCGGCAAAAGAAGGTCAAACAGAGGCACTTGCAAATGTTTTGCAACCACTGGTCGAAGCTAGCCAGCGAGAAGAAGGGGCGGTTATGTATGACTTACATGCCTCTGGGGAAGGACTTTTTGTGATCACAGAAAAGTGGCAAAACCAAAAACTGCTTGATGCTCATGAAGCAACGCCACATTTTACTTCTTTTCAACGTGCCTCAGAAGGCTTGATTGACAGCGTCGTACGCCTACCAAAAACTGCATAACGACTTCGTCATTTAAGATAAAAGGGGCATTTTTATGCTTCTTTTATTTAGAGCGTGTTGACCTTTTCGGTACACTTTGCTGCAAAAGCGTACGGCAAAGGTCAACACGCTCTAGTTAAGCCCCTATTTTGTCTTTTCTAGTAAGCGCTATGCTGCATTGTCCTCGCTGTGGCTTTCTGACCATATGCGTAACTGTTCAAGGATATCAAGCGCCGAACGCCCAAAGTCTGTCAGGCTGTAGGCTACCGCAATAGGCCGCGTTTCAATAACATTGCGTGCCACCATGCCGTTATTTTCTAGCTCTTTCAAACGCTGGTCGACCATTTTTCTGCTTGCACCACCTAACATGCGACACAAATCATTAAAGCGCACTGGCTCATCTTTCAAATGATAGATAATGGACCCTGTCCATTTCCCACCGATTAAGCGCATTCCACGTTCAATAGCACACGGCTCATTGCACGTATTTAAAACTGTTTTTCTACCCTTAGCGTCTGTTTTTATTTCACTTTTCATTATTGTCCTCTGGAAAAAGCAGTAGTAACTAAAAGTATACTAATTGCTTTGCTGAACAAGGTAACTAAACTATACCACACGTCGTAATCGAGCTACAGATATAGGCATTAATTCATTAGTCTATAATCAATGGCTGCAGGTTCAAAAGGGCACCGCAAGGTCAATTTGATAGGCTAATACAGACAAGCATATCCCTTCAATTGGCTGGCGAGCGCATCACTAACCAACTAATCACACGGTGAATAATACCATGATTGAATTTACGTTAAACGGAAAAACAGTGCGCACCGATGCAGCACAAGATACCCCTCTCGTATGGGTAATAAGAGACGAATTTGGTTTAAAAGGTACAAAATTTGGCTGTGGTGTTGCTATGTGTGGTGCCTGTACGGTTCATGTTGAAGGCAATGCCGTTCGCTCATGCTCCTATCCTGTTTCTTTGGTTAAGGGAAAAGTCGTAAATACCATTGAAAGCTTTAACAATGAGCACCCTCTTCAAAAAGCATGGGTAGAAGAACAAGTCCCGCAATGTGGCTACTGTCAGTCAGGGCAAATCATGCAGGCAGCGACGCTTCTTGATAGAAATCCTAGTCCAAGTGACCAAGATATCGTGAACCACATGAGTACTAACTACTGTCGCTGTATGGCATATGTACGCATTAAAAAGGCCATAAAGCGCGCTTCTACTAATACAGTAGAAATCTTTGACCCACGCGCCACGTCTGAGGGAGAAAACGCATGAGCATGAAATCTTTAAGCCAAGCGAAAAAAGACAACATAAACCTTTCTCGTCGTTCGTTTATGGTGGGTACAGTAAACACAACACTGCTGATGGCGTTTGGCGCGTCAGCCATTCCTTCAGTTTTGTCAGCCAAAGAGGCCTTATCGAGCAAGACGTTCTCGCCCAATGTGTGGTTTGAAATGGACACTGCAGGAAATGTTGTGGTGAACATTGCCAAAGCCGAAATGGGGCAACATGTGGGTACGGCAATTGCTCGTATTCTGGCAGACGAGCTGGAATGTGACTGGGACAAAGTGTCTATAGTGCATGTAGATACCGACCCCAAATGGGGCTACATGGTAACAGGAGGTTCATGGTCCATTTTCCAAACGTATAAGCCCATGTCTCAGGCAGGAGCCGCTGGTCGCCAAGTGCTTATAAACGCTGGCGCAACACTGCTTGGCGTCGACCCATCGAGCTGTAAAGCACAACAAGGCTTCATTGTTTCTGGTAACCAGAAAATTAGTTACGGAGATATTGTTGCAAAAGGAAATGTGGATAAAACCTATTCCGCCGATGAATTAGGTGCACTCGCTATTAAACCTGGCAACAAACGTCACCTCATCGGTATAGGCAACGATTATAAAGCGCTAGATATACCGCCTAAGACTAACGGTAGTGCCGTATACGGCATTGATGTTGAAGTAGAAAATATGCTGTACGCGCGCCCTATTTTGCCCCCAACACGTTATGGGAGTACAGTCACTAATGTTGACGACAGCCAAGCCAAATCACTTCCTGGTTACAAAGGTTTTAAAATATTAACCGATCCTTCAGGTACTGTTGAAGGATGGGTTGCCGTTCTTGCCAACGACTATCCAACTGCCATAAAAGCGGTTGATAAAGTTAAAGTAAGTTACAACGCAGGTAAGACGGTAAATGTTAGCGAAGCCGATATTCAAAAAGAAGGCGAGCGCATTTGTCGCGACCGCAGTGAAGGGACGCTTTTTGTTGATGAAGGCAATGTTGCACTCGCACAAGAAAATGCGGCTAGCAGTATTGAGGCAATGTATACCACGGCTACAGCAAGCCACTTTCAATTAGAACCACTAAATGCCATTGCTGAATTTAAAGAAGGCAAGTGGCACATTCATACGGGTAATCAGTGGCAAGGCCTTACCCTTCCAGCTGTAGCAAAAGCCGCTGAAGTACCAGATTCGGATGTAGTTATTCATCAATACTATTTGGGCGGCGGCTTTGGACGTCGCTTATTTGGTGACTGGATAATTCCGGCACTTTTGACCGCAAAAGCGGCAGGTCAGCCTGTGAAAATGTTGTTTATGCGCCCTGACGATACCATGTTTGATCAGCCTCGCTCAGCATCTACATCACTATTTAATGCTTCATTTGATGGGTCGGGCAAATTTACTGGTATGGAGCATGCGCTAGCGGCTGGTTGGCCGACCTTGGCAATGGCGCCCGGCTTTATGCCTGATGGCGTTGATGGCAAAGGCAAGGTTGACCCATTTTCAGCATCAGGTGCCGATCACTGGTACACCATGGAGCATCACAGAGCTCGCGTTATCAACAACAAAGTCGCGCAAGACACCTTTACTCCTGGCTGGTTGCGCTCTGTCGGCCAAGGATGGATAGTTTGGGGGCTAGAGAGCTTTATCGACGAAATTGCTCATGAAACAAAACAGAACCCTGTGGACTTCCGTCTTGCTATGTTGGACGGCAAGGGTAAACAAGCAGGTAAAGCACCAGAAAGTGTGGGCGGCGCTAAGCGACTCGCGAACACTCTTGAAATACTCAAGAAAAAAACAGCGGGTGTGGTGCTTAGCGATAATGAAGGTATTGGCTACAGCGTAACGGCGGGACAGGAACGAACCATGCCAGCATGGCTAGCGACAGCAGCTCAGGTTCACGTTGATAAGCGCTCTGGCAAAATTACATTGAAAAAACTGTGGGTGGTGGCCGATGCAGGTATTGTCGTTCACCCCGATGGCGCAATGGCACAAATGGAAGGCTCGCTGCTTTGGGGCACCAGCCTTGCACTGTTTGAGCACAACGAAATTAAGGACGGCTATGTTGCCAAGAAAAACCTGCATACCTACTTACCACTTCGTATGAACGACGTACCAGAAATGGATATTGAGTTTGTTGAGAGTGACGAGTTTCCGGTTGGGCTTGGTGAACCTGGCGTTATTGGTGTTGCGCCCGCTGTAGGCAACGCTGTATTCGATGCCGTTGGCGTACGACTTCGTCACCTGCCAATGCTGGCCTCGCATGTTACCGATGCGCTAAAAGTATAAGGAGTGTTCACTATGAAGATATCATTTAAGTCTGGGCTAATGATAAGCCTAACGAGCGTTGTGGCACTATTAGCACTGTCAGTAACAGGATGCACAAATAACAGTAGCGTGACAAAAGCTAGCAGCGAACCGCTGCCAAAGGATGTTGCAACAGTAACCACGGCCTATACGGCTTATAAATCACAACCGAATGCAGAGACTGCATTTGCATACCTGTTTGATGTGGCCACCAGCCCACGGTGTGTGAACTGTCATGGTGTGGTTGAAAACGGCGCACATCGCCCAACGGTTGGTGACAACCGTACGCATCACCCAATGAACATCACTTCCATTAATAATCTTAAGATGGCAGTCCAAGATGGAAAATTTGTTCAGGTAGGTGAAACTAACCCTGTTAATTGTCGTGGTTGTCACCAAGATGAAAATGCGGATGAACCAGGTCGTCCACCCGGCGCGGCAAACGACCTGATGCCTGGTTTCGTGTGGCATATGCCGCCACCCACCATGATTATTGCGCGAGACGTAACGCCTGTGCAGCTGTGCAATAACTGGTTAAATCCGCAGCTAAATTCATTTTTGGCACAGCGGGGGGGACGTAATGATATGAAAACTTTCAAAAAAGAGTTTGAACATCACGTTAAAGACGACCCTCTCGTCCGATGGGCTTGGGCACCAGGTCCAGGGCGCACGCCAGCGCCAGGCACCCACGAAGACTTTGGCAATGCCATGTCAGTTTGGATTGACGCAGGTGCTCCCTGCCCCATTCAATCATAATTAAACGATGGCCCAATAAAAACCGCGCATTTGCGCGGTTTTTAAACATTGCCGAAGCGTAATGATGATCAAAAATGATAGTGTGCACTTAATACAAATGACTCAGAACCCGGATTAACATCGCCAAGGCCACCGTTTGAAATATGCCCAACTTCAGCTTCAAGTGAAATGCGCTCGTTCAATCGATAGAGGCCAGACAGTGAAGAGTAAAATTCAATAGAGTCACCTAGCTCTTCTGATTCATCTACGATACCGGCGTGAAATGCAACACGCACTGTGAAGTCTCCCTGCTGGTAAACATCTTTAGCAACACCAGCAGCAAAGTAGTGCTGACCTTCGTCTGCGGTAACAAGTAACACGGTAGGGCGCAAACCGTAGTAATTTTGTAATGGTTTATGGATATAAGCTGTATGCAGGGCGTAACGATCGGCTTCGTCAAATACGTTCCATACCGCACCGCCAACTTTAAGTTCGCTGCCTTGTGGAAGTGCAGAAGCGGAGAATGTCATTAAAGAAGAAACTGCTGATAGTGCAACTGCAAGTGTTTTAAGGTGTGTTTTCATGGTTATACTGTTCTTAGCAAAGTGTTGAAGTAACGTTCCGTCAAATCCATTATTTTCATCCGTGGGTGAATAATGGTAATCAAGTAACTTTTTTCAACCTAATAAACTTTAGTAACCTTATAACTTTGAAGAAATAGAAATTCGAAATTGATTTAACATCAACTAAAATTCAGAAATAAAAAACAAAAGCAGCACTAAGCTTGCTTGGAAAACGTGTATGAATAGCGATAAAAATAGCGACATTGATGAAAATAAGAATAGTAAAAAGGTTTTAGTGCTTTTTGCTCACCCTGCGCAGACACGCTCTGAAGTTAACGTTCCACTTTTTTCAGATGCACAAGCTAACAAGCATGTCACCGCGGTAGACTTATATGCCGAATATCCCGATTTCAATATTGATATAGAACGCGAACAACAGCGGCTTGTCGATCACGACATCGTTATTTTTCTGTATCCACTATATTGGTACTCAACACCGTCAATTTTAAAAGAATGGCAAGATCTCGTGCTTGAATATGGCTTTGCCTATGGTCACGAAGGTACGGCACTCAAGGGTAAACAGTTTTTATGTGCCATAAGCGCTGGCGGCAAAGAAGAAGCGTATCAAACTGACGGCTTCAATCATTTCACTATCCGTCAACTTCTCCAACCGCTTGAACAAATGGCAAGTATTACCCATATGACTTACCTTGCGCCTTTTGCATTATTTGGCTCTCGCACCGCGCAGGAAGAACATCGTATTAGCGATCACCGTCGAAAATGGACGACATTGCTCAATAAACTCGTCAAAGGCGAACTGAATATGGAAAAAGCAATGAACATCGAAAACCTAGCCGATTTGTGCACGCAGTCAGGAGAGTAAGATGACAGGCTATTTTCTTTATGCATTTATATATCTCGTGGCTGCTGTTATTGCCGTTCCTATCGCTAAGCGACTAGGGCTTGGCTCGGTTCTAGGCTATTTAATTGCAGGTCTAATAATTGGCCCTGTATTCGGACTTGTGGGTGACGAAACTACAACCATTCAACACTTCGCCGAATTTGGTGTGGTGATGATGCTATTTTTGGTCGGATTAGAACTTGAACCCCGCTCTTTGTGGGCCATGAAGTCAAAGCTTCTAGGCCTAGGTGGGTTACAGCTTGGACTGACTACAGCGCTGATAACCGTCGCCGCAATTGCACTGGGTCAGCCCTTTGGGATATCTCTGACAATAGGGCTCATTTTTGCTCTATCATCTACCGCTATTGTACTGCAAACCTTTCAAGAAAAAGGGTTACAGCAAACAGAGGGAGGCAAAAGCGCGTTTTCGGTACTCTTGTTTCAAGATATCGCCGTTATCCCTATGTTAGCGTTAATCCCGCTACTGGCTATTCCTGAGCTGGCATCCAGTGCAGCAGAGCACGGAGCAAGTGGCGAAAGCCACGATAGCTTGAGCCTAGTTGAGGGGCTTCCGCCGTGGGGCTACGGCTTAGTCATCATTGGCTCTGTCGCCTTTGTCACCGTAGGCGGTCACTACCTAAGCCGCCCCTTATTCAAATTTGTCGCTTCATCAAATTTACGTGAAATTTTCACGGCGACGGCACTGATGCTGATTATCGGTATTGCCGCTCTGATGGGTTTAGTAGGCCTCTCTCCTGCCCTAGGCGCGTTCTTAGCGGGCGTTGTGCTTGCCAATAGCGAGTTTAGGCACGAGTTGGAGGCAAATATTGAGCCTTTCAAAGGTCTGCTGCTTGGGCTGTTTTTTATCACAGTCGGTGCAGGCATTAATTTTGGGGTTCTGTCGGACAATGCAGCATTGATAGCTGGCCTTACTCTTGCGGTAATGCTGGTAAAAGCCATAGTGCTATATGTGATTGCCGTCGTATTTAAGTTACGCGATAGCAATAAATGGCTATTTACGCTTAGCTTGGCTCAGGCGGGGGAATTTGGCTTTGTATTATTGAGTTTTGCATCGCAAAACTATGTACTACCCAGTGATATTATTTCTGTTCTGTCTTTGGTTGTCGCCATTTCTATGTTCTTGACCCCTGGGCTTTTCATCTTGTTCGACAAGGCCATTATGCCTCGCTATAAAGGCAGTAAAACAGAACGTCAGCAAGACACCATAGAAGAACAAGGCTCGGTTGTTATTGCCGGTATAGGGCGTTTTGGTCAAATTATTAACCGTTTACTGGTGGCCAATGATGTAAAAACCGTGGTCCTTGATATTCGCTCAGAACAGATTGATTTGATTAGGCGTGTGGGTACAAAAGCCTATTTTGGTGATGCATCTAAGCCGGATATTTTGCACACAGCAGGTGCTCATGACGCCTCTTTATTGGTTATCGCCATCGATGATAAGGACACGGCAGCTGAAATGGTAAAGTACGCTAAGCATGCCTACCCCAATGTTAAGGTACTTGCTCGCGCGTTCGACCGTGGTCACGGATACCGACTGCGCCAGCTGGGTGCCGATTATGTTGTGTCAGAAACATATCATTCCGCACTGGAAATGGGTGCAGAAGCACTGCGTTCACTGAATATTCATCCCTTTCATGTTGAACGCCAAAAAATGGCGTATAAGAATATTGAAGACCAGCAAAACGATGTGCTTTATCACGCGTGGATTGACGATGCCAGCGGTGAACGCGTTGACAATAACTACCTTAAACTGTTTATTGAACTCGAGTCGTTAATTGAAAGTGCATTGAAAGCAGATTTGCATGACAAACACTCAAAAATGCGGGGCTGGACACCACCGCCGAAGGGCTACGCTGAAAAACTTGAGCACGACGAAATGTCAGACGATAAATAAGATTACGCACATATTTTGAAGTTTGCATATAAAAAGCTGATCGAAACCACCGCTAAGGGCTATAACTGTAATTACATTATGCTTTTGCGTGTTGCTTTGCAGCAATTACACACATCACCAATACGGAGAGTTATCATGCCGCTTTTTAAGGGTAGTTTCCCAAATACCGTAACATCCATAGGTCTCGCCATCGTTGCTCTTTGCGGCTTGAGTGCTTGTGAAGATGCGCCTGCTCCACCTAAGGCCGTATCTTCAACACCAGTTACGTTATACAAGGTGCAGCATTCAGATGAAACTATTGCAAAGTTTCCCGGTCAGGTTGAAGCGGCAGAATACTCAAACTTATCTTTTCGAGTTGGCGGAAAACTGCAAGAACTGCTGGTCAAAGCCGGTGAAGAAGTCACCGAAAATCAACTTATTGCGCGCTTAGACGACCGCGATGCAAAAGCACAGCTTGCAAATGCACAGTCTCAATTTGATGTGACATCTGCCATGTTTAAACGCATGGAAGCATCGGTGGAAAAAGGCGCAGTAAGTCGTTCTACCTTCGATGAAGCAAAAGCGAATTTTTTATCCGCTAAAGCCAGTCTAACCAACGCGGAAGATCAGCTCAGTTATACCGAACTTCGAGCTCCGTTCGCAGGTCTTATTGCATCTGTTCCCGTTGAAAACTACCAAGTGGTTGTGCCGCAGCAAACTATTGCTGAACTTCATATGCCAGGGGCAATTGACGTGACATTTCAACTACCTGAACAAAAAATGCGTATGATTGACCGCTCAAGAGCAAAAGCAAACCGTAGCTCTGAAATTGCCTGGGTGACCTTCTCTGGTATGCCAGAGAAGCGTTATGGCGCAATGTACAAAGATCATGAAAGTACCACTCGCCAAGGCGAACTGAGCTATGAAGTTACCCTTACGCTACCAGAACCAGATGATATCAATGTTCTGGCGGGAATGAGTGCCACCGTACTGCTTGATATGTCAAAGCTCATCGAGTCAGACGCGAAATTGTGGTTAGTGCCTTTTGGCGCAGTGGTCACAGACAATGCTGAGCCTGATAAAGCCATTGTATGGCGCTTCAAACCAGAGGGTGATAATAGCCAAAAAGGCACTGTGGAGCCAGTTGAAGTCATGATCACGCGAGGTATCTCTAACGGCTTATTAGTAGAAGGTCCGTTAAACGATGATGACAGAATTGTCGCAGCAGGTGCCCATCTTGTAAAAGACGGACAGCAAGTTACGGAGTGGACGAAAGAAGGAGGCCTGTAGCCATGGTCGAGTATTTCTTTCGCCAAAAAGTTATTAGCTGGATGGTGGCTATCATCCTAGGACTGGGTGGCATTGTCACTTTCCTTGGGTTGGGGCAGCTAGAGTTTCCTGAATTCACCATTAGAAACGCGCTGGTTATTACGCAATACCCAGGGGCAACTCCTGAGCAAGTTGAAGAAGAAGTTACCCTTCAATTAGAGAAGGCCATTCAGCGCATACCCAATGTTAAGCGCGTAAGCTCGGTCAACATGGTTGGCTCGTCTCAAATAACCGTTGAGCTTAAGAGCAGTGTTCAAGAAAAAGATCTAGAACAATATTGGGATAATCTTCGACGAAAAATAGGTGATGCCCAGGCATCCCTCCCCCCAGGCACCAGCACATCTATCGTAAACGATGATTTTGGCGATGTATTTGGCCTGTTGATGACCCTTAGAAGTGAAGACTATACGCAGAAGCAAATGGAAGACTTTGCTGATTTAATGCAGCGAGAAATTCAGCTTGTAAAAGGGGTGAAAAAGATTTCTATTGCAAGCACGGTTAACGAGCAAATTATTGTTTCACTAGACCACGACAAGATGAAAGCCTTAAATGTATCAACGGAAGCTATCGCAGGGCTTTTGACAGCACAAAATATCGTGGGAAATGCGGGCTCTATTAAAGTTCAGGGCAAACGACTTTCTATTCAGCCTACCGGCGAGTTCGACAATTTAGACGCCCTTGGCCAAGTGGTTATTGGCTCGCCCGCAAGCGGATTAATTAGGCTCACTGATATTGCCACCATTGAGCGCACGCTGAATGATACCCCGTCTATTTTGTATCACAGCAGCGGCGCACCAGCCCTTTCCATTGGTGTATCTTTTGCTTCAGCGGTCAATGTTGTAGATGTAGGTAAACGCCTTGAGGCAAAAATTGCAGAACTAGAAGCGCGCATGCCTCTTGGCATGGAATTAACGACGGTTTACAACCAACCCACTGTAGTCGATGACTCTGTCACAGGGTTTCTCATCAACCTAGTAGAAGCTGTCGCCATTGTTATCTTCGTATTGCTCTTGTTTATGGGCTGGCGAAGCGGCGTATTGATGGGGCTCATTTTGGTGCTCACCATTCTTGGTACCTTTATTCTGATGTCCATAAAAGGCATCGAGCTTCAAAAAATCTCCCTTGGCGCCCTTATTATTGCGTTGGGCATGCTAGTTGATAACGCAATTGTGGTTACAGAAGGCATGCTTATTGGCGTTCGCAAGGGGCAAACCAAGCTACAAGCAGCGAAAGATGTTGTATCGCAAAACGGGCTACCGCTTTTAGGTGCAACCGTTATAGCTATTACCGCTTTTGCACCTATAGGGCTTTCACCTGATGCCACTGGTGAATTTGTCGGATCGCTATTCTGGGTGCTTTGCTTCTCACTATTTTTAAGCTGGATAACAGCACTCACTATTACGCCTTTCTTTTTCGATTTGCTATTCAAAACTGAGAAAGAACAAGGAAGCAGTGAAGATGACGATCCTTACAAGGGGATTATATTTACCGTTTACAAGCGCTTTTTGACGGCGGCAATTAATTTTAGGTACGTCACTATTGTCATTGTACTTCTTGCATTGGTGGGAGGTGTTGCCTCTAGCAAATTCGTTAAAAATGCCTTCTTCCCCGACTCGTCAACCCCGCTTTTCTTTGTTGATTTGTGGCTACCTGAGGGTAGCGATGTGCTTACCACTGAGCAGTCTATACGCCGTTTAGAAAACCGCGTTATGCAGATGGAAGACATTGCTAATGTTACCAGCGTAATTGGAGGTGGAGCACAGCGACTAACCCTTACCTATGCCCCGGAAGACAGATACGCCAGTTACGGCCAGCTAATTGTTGAAACCAATACGGTTGAATCACGAGACGCGCGCATGCGCGAAATTATTGAGCTCGTTAGAAAAGATTTCCCTAACGTGCAATACAAAGTAAAAGCA
The DNA here is from genome assembly GCF_036870955.2 of Alteromonas gracilis. GTDB lineage: Bacteria > Pseudomonadota > Gammaproteobacteria > Enterobacterales > Alteromonadaceae > Alteromonas > Alteromonas gracilis_A. The sequence goes on along the minus strand of NZ_CP145482.2, from coordinate 1,719,462 downwards.
TTACAAGTTGGCCCCTCTGCCAAAGCGGCAATAGAAGCGCGTATTTATGGCCCAGAGCCAGAAGTGCTACGAGAGATAAGCAGCGATATCGAAGCCATTTTTAACGCTGAGCAAACTATGGACAGCGTAAGGCTATCTTGGAGCAACAAGGTGCCTTTTGTGGAGCCTGTTTTTCTTGAGGAGCAAGCTCGCCGAATTGGCGTTACCAGAGATGCGGTACACACGGCATTCTTACTTAACAACGAGGGGCAAAGCGTTGGCCTATATCGCGAAGGAAGCGACTTAATACCCATTGTCATGCGTAACGACCCTAACCAGCGCTACGACATAGACAACCTTGCGTCGCTTAATGTGTGGAGCCAAGAGCAAGGTAAATACATTAGCATGGCCGATGTAATCAGTAATGTTGACGTTAGCCTGGATAACCCCATTATCAAACGCCGAAATAGAGTAAGGATGTTAGCGGTCTATGCCGAACCTTTGCCTTTATCCGGTGAAACGGCCGCCAGCGTGCAAGCCAAAGTACGCCCATTGGTAGATGAACTAACGCTACCAGACGGTTATAGCATTGAATGGGGCGGCGAATATGAAACGTCTCGCGATGCACAAAAAGCGCTTTTCGCTAGTATGCCAATTGGCATTATCGGTATGTTTATCATTACCGTATTACTGTTTGGTAAGTTGCGACAAGCGTTGGCCATTTGGGGGGTTATCCCTCTTACCACCATCGGTATTATTGGCGGCTTAGTGCTTGTTGGTGCGCCGTTTACCTTCATGGCTCTGTTAGGCAGTTTAAGCCTTATTGGCATGGTACTTAAAAATGGCATCGTACTGATGGAAGAAATAAACGTGCAATCGAGAGGTGATGATGATGCATTTACTGCTGTTATCAACGCTTCAGTATCACGTGTACGACCGGTGTCTATGGCAGCAATTACCACCATTTTGGGGATGATCCCGCTGTTTTCCGATGCCTTCTTTGCATCTATGGCGGTGGTAATAGTATTTGGCTTAACGGTTGCAACGGTGCTCACACTGCTTATTTTGCCTGTGTTGCACTGTACCTTCCACGGTATTAAGGCAGACCAATAGACGCCGATTTCAAGTAAATGTGTGCAAGAAGGAGCACTAGCCTCGAAAAGCAAAGTGCCATACTATAAGCCAATAAAGCCAGCGTAAGCTGGCTTTTTACTATTTGATTTTGTTGGATAACTACACAGTGGTAACGGAAAAAGTTATGAGAGAACTCGCCAAACTAAAAGGCTATTATTTTACAGCGGTCGTTAGCCTATTGTTTGCTGTTATTGGCTTTTCGTACAACGCATGGCGCATGGAAGTGTCTGAGAGTAATAACAATGTGCGTACTGCGTCATTTGAAGTACTTAAAGCGCTAGCGGAACTAGAACGCAATGTATTTGCCGCACACTACGACCAAGACTCTATAAAAGGAAACCCTAGAGAGGGCTGGGTACAAGTGGGGTTAATTTCCGACCTGAGCGTTCTTATCGCCCCCAAGGTTGAGAGCAAAGCAAATGCATTGAAAACCCAATGGGGACAAAACTGGGAATTGCTTCCAACTACAGAATCGTCAGCGACAACCGTCGTCGCAGCCATTGACGAAGTGCGTGTAGAGATAAAAGATGTATTATCGTCACTGCAATAAATAGCAGACCAAAGCGAACTTCAGGCTATGCCTATCGCTCGCTTTGGCACTACGCCGACTATACGTTCTAAACGTTGACGTTTACAGCACACCTTTTAATAAGCAAATGTACCTCTAATTGGGTAGTTATTGTTTGGATCGCGTATCCAATTTAAACCATTTGCCAAGGCGCCAAGTTCGGGTCTGACAAATGGGTTATTAGAAATATCGACAACATGCAGGTTGCCTTGCTCATTCACTACAAACAGGCCTGGCTCGGCAAAATTATGATCGGTTTCTTGCTCAGAACGCGGTATTGAGATGTAGACACCAAGCGCCTTCATTTGCGCTTCTGTTAAACCGTAGGCGACAGGGAAATTTACCGATACTTGGGTTAACTGCTGACGCATTTGCGCTTCAGAATCAGCCGACACGGCAATAATGTCAACGCCAGCTTGGGCAAACTGCTCTTTGTATTCTGCAAGCTGATTTAGATAACGTGTACACAACGGGCAGTGACGACCGCGGTATACAAAAACCGCTTGCCACGTAAAGCCATCACGTGGTTGACCTAAGGTAACTTGATTACCTTCGCTGTCTGTTACTTCAATAGACGGAAATGCATCACCTGCATTTAATTTAACTGACATTTGTTTTCTCCAAATCGATTAATAGCTGAGGCATTTTATGGCTGATGTTGCCAAACATAGCGCCTGTGTATGATATTAGGGAGTCTTAGCACTAATACAATGAGTAGCATTTTTGTAACTACCCTGAGCCTCCCTTAAAGTTCAAATAGCATATCGGTACGTATAATGTATTTTACGCCTTTGGTTATTGGCGTTGAGCTGTGTAAACAGTGTAAAGGATGTCGCCCGTGAGGAAATAAAAGTACTCCCCCAGTAGGTGTTCTAACATTTACATGAGCTTGCTTGTCGCCGCGTCGAGCAGGCTCACCCGGCTTATCTGCATTAACAAGAAATTGTGTTTCACCTCCCTCGAAATCATCGTTGAGTAAAATAAGAAATGTCATTTTGCTGTATCTGTCTGAGTAAGCATTGGTGACCAAATTATTGCCAATAACTTTTGATCCTGGCCAATCTCCATCAATATGAAATTTAAAATAATCACCTTCTTGATAGCGATAAAAACGAAACCGAGTATTAATACCTAGCGGCTTTTTACCATCAAATATCGACAAGTGTTGCTCTGCCAGCGCAGATACGCGTTGCCATATACGACGTTCTGTCGCATCGTCAACCACAATAGTTACATTGTCGTTATGACGAATCTCGCGAGGAAGCGAGACAGCGGCATCTTTCAGATAGCCCAACGCTTCAGATGTTTCGATAAAGCGGCTGCACTCGGCCTCACTGAAAACATTGAGCAATTGGTATGCACCTGGCACTTCAGCGATATCATTGCGTGTTGCCAAGAGGGCTTGGTCTGCTTTTGCATTAGCCTCGCTTAAATCCGCGTCAAAATTTACGCTTTTTCCAGCGTCTACTGAATCAAGTAAAAAGGCGTTGTCGCGTTTCGCCGCCCATGTAGGAATAGCAGGGTTTTGAGCTCCGGGCTCACGTGCAATAACGAAAAAGTTCTCTTTCATCTCTAGTCTCCTATGCGCTTATTACTTGCACTTGGGTAAACTGTCTATGCCCATCTAGAGAGCCGTGATACCCATAGCCACTTTCTTTCGCTCCTACCCAGGGTGCATCTCCCGCTCCTACACCAGCGTTAATACCCACCATACCGGCTTCCATCTTTTCAGCCACATAACTGGCGTTTTGACGACCAAATACAACCGCGCCTAAACCTAGACTAGAATTGTTAGCACGTGCAATTGCCTCATCAACGTCCTTAAATGAGGCCATGGCGATCACAGGGCCAAAGGTTTCTTCGTTTGACATCAACATGCTTTGTGTTAACCCAGCAACAACGGTTGGCTGAATGAACGGTGGATGATAATCATCACTTCCCAACAAAAACTTAGCGCCCTGTTGCTTAGCATCAATCAGGTGTCTTATCACGTGTTGATGCTGTTTTTCATTAACCAAGGGCCCAATATTGACACCCGCTAGGTCCCAAGGTCCGACTGAGTACTGAGCGGCAATGTTGACCACCCGCTCACAGAATTCATCATAAATAGCTTCGTCAACGTAGATACGCTCGGTAGACGTACACATTTGCCCGGAGTTTTCAAACGAGCTGGCTACGGCGAAACGCGCCGCGGCATTGATGTCAGCATCGTTAAGCACAATCATGGCGTCATTACCTCCTAACTCCATAACCAAGCGATGAAGTTTGGGTGCGGCTGTTTGCATGATGTGTTTTCCCGCTTCAACGGAGCCTGTAAAAGCGACCATATTTATGTTGCTTTGCACCAAAGCCTTTCCGACTTCACCGTCACCATGAACAATATTCAGTACCCCTTCAGGTAAAACGCGATTCAGCGTGCTCACAAACAGATCTGCAACCAAAGGCGTATTTTCAGAGGGTTTCAGCACTACCGTGTTACCCGCAACCAATGCTGGTACAAGCAAGTTATTCGCCATGGCTAAGGGATAGTTCCACGGCGAAATAATGCCAACAACGCCAAGCGGACGATAATAGATTTGTGTTCCACTTGGCTTTCTAATCGGGCTTACCGCTTGAACCACTTCTTGGCTAAAGTAAGCTGCGCTTTGCGTTACCCCCATTACTTCATAAGTTGCTCTGCGTTTATCTTTTCCCATTTCCTGTGAAATCAAAAAGATTAGCTTTTCAGCTACACTTTCAAGGGCGCTGAAGGCTTCTTTGACTATGCTTGCCCTTTGCTGAGCGGTGTACTTACGCCAAGCCTGTTGTGCTATGCGCGCTTTGCCTACCGTGTCCTCGACCGCACTTCTACTCGCAATTTCTACGCGCCCAATTTCCTTACCATCAAGCGGATTAGTCGATACCAGTGGATTACTCATTCTTATCTCCTGAAAATACAATTGCTCTAATCTCTATGCTTGTGCGCGGTGGTAATAACTCTCCTTGCTGATTGTTTATAACTTCGACGGCAGAATGAGGAACACCAAACATGCCTTCTGGAAGCGTCGAGTCGAACACCTTAAATAACAAGCCTTCACCAGGAGCCATATCAGATTGGTAATACCAGCGGTGTTTTGGGCTGTAACTAATCGCCGCTAATTCACCAACTCTGTCGGGGTAAATAAGTTTTAAACGGTGAAAATCACTTTGCTGCACTGTTGCTAAATCAACTATTGCAAGAGGCGATGATTTAACCACGCTGTGTACAGGTAACCACAAATTGACCAGCTTATAGTTGCGTGTTCGAAGCTGTGGCTTGTCTTTTGTTTCTGCAAGCATACGATGCTCAGCTGACGTATTTGTATAGTCGTTGTGTACCGTTTTTACTGGGGCTCTGTTATGGGTGGTTTTCTCAGTGCGCGTGGTAGAGCGGTAAGTATGATCGAAAATTTGAACATGTTTGGTATCAAACTTGCGCTGCAAAAATGTAATTACAGAAGGGTATAGCTGCGCTATCACTGCTTCGTCATTCTCAAAGTGATTGAAAATAGGTGCAAATCTCACGACTTCAAAACCGTTTGTATCAATTGAAAACTCGCGCTTGCTTTCACGCATATCAGTGATATCGATATTTCGCTTATCAATTGATGTGGTCAATTCCGAAGCGCCAGGCCCTTGATAGGTTTGGTCGTATTCCAATGTACCTTGGGGTAATACATAATTTACAGAAAACATGATTCATTCCTCAATATCGCTTTGATGAGTGAATGATAAAGCCCGAGGTGATACAATAAAATCAAGTAACCTATGTAACTGATACAAGTGAAACCAAGCAAACCTTTAGAAATCAAACAACTGAAGATATTACTTGCCCTAATTAAGGAAAAGAATTTATCGAAAGTGGCCGAGCAATTAGGCATGTCTCAGCAAGCAGTGAGTGAACACTTAAAAAAATTGCGTTCAGCATTCAACGATAGGTTATTTATTAGAAGTGGCAGTGGTGTAGAGCCCACTGCGTTTACTGTTGCGCTTCAGCCAAAATTAATTGCGGCCATTGAAGCGGTAGATGGCCTGCTTAAACCCGACACGTTTTTGCCTGCATCGACAAAAGCTACATTTACAATAAGCTGTACCGACTTTGAGCAAGTTTCGCTGCTTCCCAAAGTACTTAGTGTTATTAGAAAAGAAGCGCCCTTTTTAAAGATTGCAGTGAAAAAACTAGAGCTAGACACGCTAGCTGCTGATTTGAAAAATGGTGATGTAGATGTTGCTCTCACCAACCCCGCATTTGCGCCGAGCCACTATCCATGCGAAACACTTTATAATGAACAGTATACCTGTGTAGCTTCATCAAAAAATGATCAGGTTTCATCGTCAATGAGCATTGAAAGTATTGCCAACATTCCACAGGTGGTTGTGTCTCCCTCAAGAGGTGATTTTAGTGGGGCAATACAGCACTGGTTTGAATCACAAGGCCACCCTCGCAATGTTATGATGACCTTTCCTACTTTTTCTGCGGCAATAGCAGCTATCCACAGTACAGACCTGTGCGGATTTATTCCAAGCGCCCTGCTTCCCGACTCTCGCCTTCAAATGATAGAGATCGCTCCCCTCCCTCCTCAATTTGATGTAATTAGTATCTGGCACCAGCGCTTGTCCAGCGACCCCTTAACTCAGTGGATACGCGGTATCATTCGCGATGCAGCCAATAGTTAATAATCAACGCCTAATGCTGAATGGCTATGTATCAAAGATGATCTCTCTTAACATCGACATGTGTTGCTGTTCGTGTAGCTTCCGTTCTTCGCGCGTATAAAGCTTATCGAGCGTAGGGCGGGAAACGACGTAGTATTGCGTTGCGCCCAACAAGTGGTACACAAAAGCAAGCGGTGAGTGCCCTACAAAATCCCCCTTTTGCTGCCCGCTATCTACAATGGCAACAATCTCATCAAGAAAAGGGCGCAAAAACCACTTATTTGCTTGTTCAGCGCGTTCGCGATTATCGAGTAACTCTCGCATGAGCAAAATGATCACCCTTAGTCGTTCTTCATCAGCGCTTATCATCTTTTCAAATAGTGCAAATAGCTGTGTTTGCGAATCGTCAGATTCAGTTTTGATTTCCGTTATCAGGTCGACAAGATGATTAGCCGCCTGTGCTAACACAGCAGCGTAAAGCTTTTCTTTTGATGGAAAATGATGAAGCAAACCCTGCTTACTTACACTCACCTCCGCGGCAATGTCGTTAATACTCGTGCCATAGAAACCATTTTTCGAAAAAAGAATAGTGGCGGTATTCAATAACTTGTCTTTCGTTTTTAACTTCACTTCGTCGTTCCAACGCCAAAAGTGTTAATACAATGTTGACAGCTTACCACTTGGTAGGTATTTTGTAAAAAACCTACCAAGTGGTAAGTTACCTTAAGAAATGTATAAAGCGTTTGAATAACCAAAACGTACGCTTCCCGTTTTAGGAGTGACATCATGAATACCGATATCGAAAAGTTGTTGATAAAGAGCGCAAAACAAAATGTAGCGAATAAAACTACCTCACTAGGTGATATTGAGGTGCGCTCCGATACCAACAGATATACCAGTCCATCTCGATTTAACGATGAAGTAAGAAAGGTGTTCAATACCCTACCTACCATTGTGGCTCACGCCTCTGAAGTGAGAGAGCTTGATAGCTATAAAGAAGTTAAGACAACCATGGGCTCCTTAATTGTTAGCCGAGACTCCAACAATCACGTGCATGTATTTAGAAACGCTTGCAAGCATCGAGGAGCGAAATTGGTAGAAGGTTCAGGGTGCACCAAGCAGTTTGTGTGCCCCTATCACGCATGGTCGTATACTACAGATGGCGCACTTAATAACATTCCTGGCCACCAGCACTGCTTTCCTAACACCAATAAGTCGGACAATGGCTTATTAGCACTCCCAAGTATTGAAATGTATGGTTTTATTTGGATATGCCCAAGCGTTGCTGAAAATGAAGATATTAAAGCTCATTTAACCGAGCACCTAGCAGGAATGAACGCCCACCTTGATTGGCTAAAAGCAGATAAGTTGACGCACTTCAAACGCTTTACCAAGGTATGGAAAGGTAATTGGAAACTATTTTCTGAGGGCGGACTAGAGACCTATCACTTTGCATTTGCACACAAAGACACCATAGCGCCATTTTTCTACAACAATGTGGCAGTAATAGACAAGGTTGATATGCACTACAGGGTAGTCATGCCCACAAAAAACCTGTCGTCTAAAGCGGCACAAGCAACAGATAATTTATCGCTGCACGACTATAGCCATACACTATTTATGCTGCTTCCGAATACAGCGCTGCTTATACAAAAAGAGCATGTGGAATTTATAAGTTTTCGTCCGCTAAGTGCAGGTGAAACCGAAATAACTGTCACGACGTTAATCCCCAATAGCACTGACCTTAACGATGTTAGTCAGCTTCGCCACTGGCAAAAAAATCACGATATCACGAACACAACGCTTAACGAAGACTGGGCATTGGGAGAGTCTATTCAATCATCATTAGAAAGCGGTGCACTGCCCTACATCCAATATGGCAAAAATGAATGGGCTTTACACGACTTTAATGAAGAGCTTAATGCCCTTCTTGCTGTGTAGTGACTCTTTCCGTGTAAAAAATCGGGTTTGGGTGCTTAAAAACTAATTAGTTCGACGAGGTAGAGTTTATGTCGCAGTATAGAATTTGGGAATGTCAGGCATGTGGTTGGCTTTATGATGAAGAAAAAGGCTGCCCAGAAGAAGGTTTGCGCCCAGGAACTAAATGGGAAGACATTCCTGACGATTGGTGCTGCCCAGAATGTGGCATTAATAAACGTGATTTTCAAATGAAACAGGTGGCTGACACGAGCGAAGTTGAACATATGAACACCCAAAACGCATCGCGCCCCTCTTTCACAGCGATAGTCTTGCAGGCATAAAGCCGTTAGCCAGCAAAGGAACTCAGCAAAGCGACGCAAGCGATGCTCCCATCGTGATTATTGGTTCGGGCATGGCGGGCGTTAACTTTATAAAATCGTTTCGTGAACACGATAAACACACGCCTATTGTTGTAATTTGTAAAGATGATGGCGCGATTTACAGCAAGCCTATGCTGTCTAATGCCTATGCGCAGCAAAAAAGTGTTGACGCACTTACCCAAAGTTCAGCCATGGAGTTCTCGCGCCAATATCACGTTAGGTTTTTTACTCATACGTTGGCAGAACGTATAGATACACAAACAAAATGTGTCTTACTTCAAGGAGGTGGTGAACAACCTTACGATAAGTTAGTTCTAGCCACAGGTTCATCGGCAATCAACCCCTCTATTGAAGGTAACGCAAACCACAAAATTCGCGCTGTAAATAACCTAAGTGATTACGGGCAGTTTGTCACTGAAGCCGCACATGCGCGCCACGTTACTATTATGGGTGCAGGCCTAATTGGCTGTGAGTTTGCAGATAACCTGCTTCGCGCAGGACTCGGCGTTAGCATTGTTGACCCCAACCCAAGTGCGCTCTATTCTCTTCTGCCCAGTGAAGCGTCGATTTCACTCACTCAGGCTCTAGCAGAAGCAGGCGCTGATTTTCATTTTGATACGACGGTGTCGCGTGTGGATAATCGCGAACTGGGCACAGAGGTGATACTTGCCAACGGACGGCGCTTTAATAGCGATCTTGTACTATCGGCAATTGGCGTAAAACCCAACATCGAGTTAGCACTGCGTTCTGATATTCCGTGCCAGCGTGGTATTTTAACTAACAGTCAGCTAGCAACATCGGTTCAAGATGTGTTTGCCATAGGAGACTGTGCCCAAGTTTCAACGCAACGCGTTGCTGCTGGTGATGATACAAGCCCCAACAAAGAGAATGCCGAACAGATTGGTGTAGTTCTGCCCTATGTCGCGCCACTGTTAAACCAAGTTAAGTTACTAGCCTTAAACTTGGCTAATAAGAAAATGCATGGGGAAAAAACCGTGCATTTGTCTTACCCAATAATGCCAATCGTTGTGAAAACCAGCTCCCACCCTATCAACATGGTACTTCCCATTCATACGCCAGCTGGCCACAAAAGATGGGTATTCGAAGCACAAGGTAGTGACGGCGTTAGTGCAAGGTTACTCGATAATAAGTTCAACACCATCGGCTATGTGTTGACAGGCAAATACGTAACCAACGAGCGTAGTAACGCATACATCACCCTTATTCCTAACTGCGATTAACTTATCTCCACGGAAGCGTTGAAAGCGCTGGTAAATGGCTATGCCGATTCAAGGACACCCAAAATTACACTAAGCAGTTTACCTTTATTAAGGTGAGATCATGCTTGCTTATCGTCGCACCAGCTTTTTTATTGGAGTTTTATTTATGACGTCGTTTTGTGGTTGCTCAAACGCCATTGCTGAGAATGCCCCACTGCCTGAAAAATTCAGCAATACACACATTACATACCAAACATCATTAGGTGACATGTGGAAGGTGCTGAAAGCCTATTGGCGCGACAACAGAAAGGCAGCAACACCCACATTTGAAATTCCGGTTGTTCCGCTTGATATCGACAAGCTTGATGCGGTCGAGGAAGACAGCATTGTGAAACTTGGACACTCAACTACGCTGATTAAGGTAAAGGGCGAGTACATTCTTATAGACCCTGTTTTCAGTGAACGTGCCTCTCCCGTGCAGTGGATGGGACCAAAACGCTTTCATGCGTCCCCTATTAATGTAGAGGCACTTCCCGAGTTGGCGGCGGTTATCATTAGTCATGATCACTACGACCATTTAGATAAGGGCAGCATAGAAATCCTTAAACATAAAACAAAGCAGTTTGTCATGCCGCTTAAGGTTGGAAATCACTTGCGCGATTGGGGCGTGGAGAATAGCAAAATAACCGAGTTGGACTGGTGGCAAAAAACAATATTGAGTGGTATCGAGATAGTTGCAACGCCGTCTCAGCACTTCTCTGGACGCGGACTGTTTGATAGAGATGAAACACTTTGGGCTAGTTGGGTAATCCGTAGTACCACCACAAACGTGTTTTACAGCGGAGATTCTGGCTATTTTGATGGTTTCAAAGACATTGGTGAAAAATATGGACCATTTGACTTGTCACTTATTGAAACCGGAGCATACAACGAACTGTGGTCAGACATTCACATGCTTCCGCATCAATGTCTTAAAGCCCATATCGATGTGCAAGCTAGCGTAATGATGCCAGTACATAACAGTACGTTTGACTTGGCTTTGCATAATTGGAATGAACCTCTGGTTAAAATAACCGCCCTTGCTGAAAAACAACGAGTGCCAATGAGTACCCCAATTTTTGGCGAGATTATTCCAATCGCAAATGCAGCAGAAGCGCCTAACAAAACATGGTGGCTGGAATAATCAAACATACTTAACAAATAATCTCAGACAGTAAGAACCCACTAAAGTGCGTTGTCGTTTTCGGTGCATCGTTTTTCAAAGATAAACATGCTCTAGCATAACTTCATGTTTTGCTGTACATTTATCGCGCTAATGGCAAATATATAATATTTTCGCCATAAACAGGGAAATCGACTATCTAGTCGACATGGTTGTAAAGCGGTGAAGGAGTTAACTGCTAAACATGAAGTTATCTAGTCAGTTCATTACAGGCCTAACTTGCCTAATTGTCGCAGTGTTTTTTGTCGCGACTTTCTATGAGTTCAGCTCGTTACGTCAAAACCAAGTCCGAGTTATAGACGACCATGCTGCTCAGGTGGCTTCAACAATCAACGATACTCTGGCAAATAAAACTACGTCAGAGCAAGACAAAAGCCTAACCATCCGAAGTCTTCTTGAAACGGTTGCAGCTACGCCTTATATTACGCAAGCTCGATTTGAAAGCAGCAAAAACAGTGACGATATCAGTTCAAAAAATATAGGCGCGTTCGAATATCCTGCTTGGCTTACCTCTGTTATACCTATTGAAAAAATCAATAAAAGAGTAGTGGTAAACCAAGAAGGTGATGTCGTTACCTTATCGTCGAACTCAGCTTACGCGTACGCTTTGTTTTGGACTGTATTGGTAAAACAAACCTTAATTTCCTCTATATTGTTAATTCTGAGCATGGTGATAGTAAGCGGTATTAGTGCGCTGTCGATACGCCCAATAAAACGCTCTACAAAGCAGTTAACAGCCCTTGAGAATCATAACTATTCACTGCCAAACCTTTCATCATTCACTAAAGAATACCGTTATTTGACAAATGCAGTGAACAGCCTCGCGATATCACTTGAGAGGCGTTTTACCCAACTTTCAAAACAGTCAGAGCAATTTAAGCAAGTCGCTAGCAAAGATGCGCTTACTGGTTTAGCCAACAGAAGTGCATTTGAGCGACATATGAAAGCGCTGCTCTCGACAAGCAGCACAAAAGAGATGGACCTAACGCTTGTAAGGCTAGCGCAACTGGGGCGTGTAAATGCACAGCTTGGCTCGCTTGCAGGAGACAGCTATGTAGTGGGTGTGGCCAATATACTTCAGTTAAATGCGCAAGACACATACAAAAATGCGTTTGTATTTCGCTTTTCTGGTGGAGACTTTGCAATCGTTTCAAATCCCCTTCCCCGCGACGAACATGAAAACACCCTACGCTCTCTGGTGCGGCTCATCACCAACGTATATCCTCTTCAAGATGAAAAGAAAGCGGTAAGCATCGGTGTAGCAAGGTTTAGCCCTAATGAAATACTGCCACATATCATAGAGAAGGCAGACAATGCGCTAATTGCTGCAACCAAGTTAGAGCAAGGCTGGCAGTTTGCCTCGGACATCCAGCACGTTCATAGCAGCGCGAAATGGAGAGAAAGGTTGACCTATATTGTTGAACAACAATATGCCGACATTCTCATACAACCCATTGTGAATATTGAGCAAAATGCTCCCGCTTATCACGAAATTTTCGCCCGATTTAAAGATAGCGAGACCAATACGGTTATTCCAATGTCACAACTCATTCCGGCCTCTGAAAGGCTAGAGTTAATACCTCAATTAGACAAACTCGTCGTTAGCATGGTATTTAAGAAACTGTCGGCCACGTCTCATCAGGTTGGGATCAATTTAAGCAACATGTCCATTTCTAATGCGTCGTTTAGGGAATGGCTTTTAGGTCAGTTGCGACAACGAGAAGAAGTGTGCCGCAGGCTCGTTTTTGAAATAGAGGACTCGGCTCTTATCCATCACAGTGGCGATGCAATAGCTCTGTGCAAACAGATTATGCAGTGTGGTGCGCAAGTCACTGTAGAACACTTTGGTGACAATTTTTCATCTCTTGCAGGCTTAAGAGCAATATCACCTCAATTCGTCAAACTATCGGGACGTTTAACACAAAGCATCCACTTACAAAAAGATAATCAACTTTTTATCAGTAGCCTATTGAGTATTGCACGTAACCTGCACATTGAGGTTATTGCAGAAATGGTAGAAAACGAAGCAGAGTCAATCGCTTTAGAAAATCTAAACGTTACTTTTCAACAAGGTTATTATTTTGCAAAACCGACATTGTGGATGGTGTACTAAGCTGGTTATTTTTCTCTTTCCCACACTTCAATTTCTCCATTCACGACGTCCCAACGTTCGTGAATAGGAAGTGCCTGTTGAAAATACTCCACATGCGCTCGCGCGTCACTCACTAGAAAATGATCATTCTTGCAATCTATCCCGTGTGCTAACAAACGATTACAGGTTTGTCGGTCTAGCGCACCTGTATATGCAAGTCTATCAGCATTTGCACAACCGTTAATCGCAAGTAACGCTGTACCTAAACCTATGACCGCAATGAGTTTATTCCCTGAGTAGATTCTTGTGGTAGACATAATTTCTCTTATATCGATTAGATGCTAAATACCCTTTCTTGTAGACTGTACACTAACGCAACAAGTTCCGAAAAGATAATCAAAAAGCATAATTATTGTTCAGTGACCGTTTTTTAGCTGTAGCCTAGCCTTTAGCTATTGTTTTCAAATAACGTTTCAATATCACGAGCTGGTATTGGCTTAGAAAACAAGTAGCCTTGAGCATATTCAACCTTGAGTTTCTTGCAGTACTCAGCTTGTTCTATCGTTTCAATACCTTCTGCAACAATGTTTAGGTCAAGCTTATGCCCAACATTAATTATGGCCTCAAGCAACGCACCGTCATAAGCATCCTCTGGCGCATGCTTCAAAAAGGAGCGATCTATCTTAAGATGGCTTATTGGGAACTGTCTAAGGTAACTTAAAGAGGAATACCCTACCCCAAAATCATCAATTGAGATTTCTACACCGCTGTCTCTAAGCCCGCGCAAGCCGCTTAATACGTCGCCACTGGAATCAATCAACAAGTTTTCAGTGAGTTCAATGCCTAAGTCTTGAGGCGCAAGACCATAATATTTTTTGACTGATTCAAGATGGCTAAAAAAATTGGGTTGGACGAGCTCTTTGCCAGAAATATTGATATCTACGCGCATGTTTATGCCAAGTGATTTCCACCGTTGTATTTGACTGCAAGCTTGCTTCAACACCCACTGTCCAATCTTGATGATTAAGTCCGTTCGCTCAGCAATTGGTATAAACACGTTGGGGGGCACACTCTTACTTGTGTCGCTAGGGCACCATCGAAGTAAGGCTTCACATGCGGCAATGCTCTGGTCTTTTAAATCAAACTGCGGCTGATAAACCAGTTCAAACTCCCCTTTTTCAAGCGACTCGTGAAGCCGTGACGCAATAGTACGCTGCAAAGCAACACGCTCTGATAGCGCAACATTGAAAAATTGGTATTGATTACGCCCCTCCGCTTTAGCTTGATACATTGCCACGTCGGCATTTTTAAGCAAGTCATCGGGTTTTCGCCCATCTTTGGGGTATCGACTGATACCCGCACTCATCGTTACACGCACGCTCTCGCCGTCTAAATCGAAGCCAGTTTCAAAACAACTTACAAGTCGCTTCGCAATAATAGCCGCCTGTTCCTCACTGTGGGCTGCTTTCAATAATACAACGAATTCATCCCCACCAAACCGTACCAATACTTCGTCATCTGAAAGACTTGCGGTCAGTCGAACTGCCGCAGCGCGAAGAAGCTTATCACCCCATGTGTGGCCTAACGTATCGTTTACTTCTTTAAACATGTCTAAATCGATAAACAATATGGCGAAAGGCTCGTCATTAAGCGCGGCATTTTCTAACATGCTATCAAGCTGGCTATATAAGAAACGTCGGTTGGGTAGTCCTGTTAGCAAGTCAGTCGATGCCATTCGATCTAACTCTTTTAGCGCACTTACTTCTTTTGATAAGTCGACATCAATACAAAACATTTCTGGAAAGTCGGTGTCTTCTTTCAGCATGACGTGAGAAGAGAAAACGTGCACGGTTGAGCCGTCTTTTCGTTTTAGAGGAAGTTGTTCAGATGGAATGGGAATACCTTGCTTGAGCCACTGCTGATGAAGAGCAATAACCGTGTCTTTCATCTCGCTGGGGATGATAAGGTCTTCAAGTTTAGCTCCAAGCGCTTCTTGGGCAGAGAAACCGTAAATATCTTCGCTCGATTTGTTCCAGTAAATAACGTTACGATTTCTGTCATAGCCTTGGACAGAAACCTTTGAGAGCGCACTGATAAGCTCTAAAAATCGTTTTTCACCACCATCATATTGCGAACCAACATGATGGCGGTTTCCTTTCTCTACGTTCATACCACTCCCTTGCGCTTACAGAGCCTAATGTAAGCGATTCTGGTCAAAAGACGTATTCAAAGTATAGATACAAAAGTTCGATACTGCGCAAATAAATCCTTTCTAAAACAGAGACCAAGGAAAACGCTGTAAAGAATCGCTCTCCCTAATGTCCGTTCCTTTGTAGATTCATTTATTCCTCCATTAAAAACTTTCACCATCAAGGGCAATTTTTGAAGAATTAAACTACGTTTATATAGAGCTATTAAAAGTAGGAAAGCGTGTAGTGATATCGTCGGCGTGTAATTTTAACCATTTAATTCAGTCGTTCATTGAAACGAGCAAAGACGGCTACGCCATATTCTGCCCAGACGACAAGCTTCTCTATGGAAATTATGTGTTTCTTGACATTTTTTGTGCAACAAACGATAGCGTTGAATACTGGAGCTTTGAACAACTTGTTAGGCATGCGTATAAACAAAAACGAGGTATCAACATTGAAACTGACCACATAGAAAGCTGGCTTGACTATGTGAGAACGGTAAGAAGAAAACGGGCTCACCGTATGTTTGAAGTCGACTTGGTCAATGGTCGTTGGATGTTATTCTCAGAGCAATTGCTTGAGTCAGGCGAAATGCTGGTTCAAGCCAAGGACATTTCTAAGCAGAAAGTGACCGAAAGCACGCTGCAGCGGTCTCTTATTCAGATCAAGAAATTGGCTCTCACCGATGAACTCACTCAGCTCGCTAACCGACGCTCTTTTGTTGATGCCGTTGAAACAGAACTTTCTCGTGTTCAGCGAAATCACATGTCAGCAACCATGCTGGTAATCGACTTAGATCATTTCAAACGTATTAATGATACATACGGGCATTTGGCAGGCGATCGCGTGCTAACAGACACTGCTGCAGTGTTGCGAAAATCTACTCGCCAATATGACATTGTCGGCAGATTGGGGGGCGAGGAATTTGCTGTATTTATGTCTGAAGCTTGCTTCAACATTGCGCTAGACGTTGCCGAGCGTATACGCGAAACACTGGCTCAAAGCGTCACAGTTGTTGACGGCAACGCTATAAGTGTAACGGCATCTATTGGAATAAGCAGCAGACTTGAACCTGATAGCTTTGAAAGCTTATTCACAGAAGCCGATGAAGCGCTTTATAAGGCAAAATCTAGCGGTAGAAATTGCATAGCGGTGTATAATGACTTGGCCAAATCGCCAACCATAAACACGGCTTCATAGCCCGCTTTACGGTTTAGTTACACTCTGCACAAATTACGTCTTAATCTTTATACAAGCGGTCAATGTAATCTTTGTTGGTTTTTACAAACAAATAAAACGGGAAGGCACAAAAGGAAACGAATAGTCCAATCAGCATTAATCCATTTTTATCTATTTGTTGAAAAACGCCAGAGACATTGCCGATAAACGCTATAAAGCAAACAAACATGATGAACATGGTAATAAATGCTTTTTTTTGATTATGCACCATGGAATTTCTCCTAAAGTAAAAGTGGCGCATGGCATGCGCCACAAAGTTAAAGTTATGTTAGTTCAAAATTTCCTACGCTTTATCGGCCAACCATTCGTCAATGCCAGTATGTTCAGCAAGCCATCTCCCGACTCCCCAACCAACTGAACCAGCAGCTCCAATTGCTGCTGTTGCTGCACCAAATGTCAATCCGGCCCTTATTCCCGTAATGGTCAGTCCTGCGACGGACAAGTTATCGTCTACTCCACCACACACACGGTCTAGCTCTTTAATATCTAACTCTTTCATTTTCTATTCCTTGATAGTTTGTTTTACGTCATTAATTCTAAGTCAGACGCATTGATACTGCTCCTTCGCCCAAGCGCCTAGGACTTACTCTACTGCTCTTTTTTTACTTTAAAGCTGCTTCTTAGGATAGTTTTGAGAGAATTCTTCTTGAAGCCGATAAAGCACTCTGTTAGGAAAAATTTGGCTGTAAAAATTAATTAATGAAGTGCAACGGCTTACAGAAATCCCCGGATGAGAGGACTGTTTTATAATACTATTAAGTAGATTGACATATTTAAAAACGGAAACGTTTTAACGATACTCTTTATTTCAAAATGTTATTTACGCCCAATAATGCGTTGGTGACTCTGTGATATGCATCGCCAAGTAACCATTGCAAAAAATTGGCAAATTTAGCGTCAGGCCCAACTAAGACCTGAGGTTTTCGTTTTCTCATTCCCTTTGCAATTATTTGTGCAGCACGCTTTGGCGTGGTGTAAGCAACACTGTCGAAGTGACGCACATATTTATCGAAATCGCGATTCTCCGAGAGGCTATTTCGCGCAATATTCGTTTTAATTCCACCAGGCATGACACACACTACCTTAATAGGAAAACCTTGATATTTCATATCTTGCTGCAGGGCTGAACTGAAGCCTCTTACGGCAAATTTTGACGTGTGATAAGCGGTCATCGCAGGCACTGTAATAGCGCCAAAAATAGATGATACGTTAACGATGAGTCCTGACTTGGCATTTAGCAGCAAAGGCAACATATAGCGACAACCATAGACAACACCATTTAAATTAACATCCAGAACGCGATCAAACTGTTCTGGTGGTGTCTCAGTAAAGTAGTCAAAATTTGACATACCCGCATTATTAATCACGATATCAACATAACCCACTTGCTCGACTAGCATTGCTTTAAGCGCTTCCCAGCCTTCTGTACTAGTCACATCTAGCGCGTGCGAGCACAGCACGCAATGGTTGAGTTGACCACACACCACCTGCAAGTTTTCATTGTTAATATCGGTTAGTACCAGCTTTGCCTGATTGACAGCGAAATGTTCAGCTAACGCTTTGCCTATGCCAGAACCAGCACCTGTAATGACAATTACTTTATCTTTCCACTCACTCATAGTCTTTAATCCATTCAATAACGGTTTTGCTCACAGCTGGCAGGTGCAAATTGGCTACCGTCCAATGGCATACACCAGGCAACTCCACAAGCGTTGCTCTTCGCCCAAAGCGCTTGGCGATATTCCGTTGAACTGAAATAGGCGTTACCTTGTCATCTAGCCCTCCAATCACAAGCACTGGGCAATGACTAGCTTGATAGTCTACCGCTGTGGGAGGGCTGCGGTAGAGAAACCACATCCCTATTTCCCATGAAGCCAAACCAGACTCGTAAGTCGCGTTTTGGTAAATTGATTCTTGAACATCGGCTTGATTGCGTATTGGCGATACCGTAGCGAACACTGTTCAAACTCAAAGCGGTGAGATGTCGCCACAAAGGAAATCTAAACAAATTTCGCCCTAATGTTCTAATTGCTGACCAACACCACCCATTGATTCCGGCAGGCGCCGCAGACGATATCGTAATAAGCGCTTTGCATTCGACCTTACCCACCACAAGTTGAGCAATTAGCCCTCCCATCGAATGTCCTATTACTATTGGTTTACCCTGTAAATTATTAATGTAATCACAGACTGCGTTCACATAGTCGTTTACGCCCATCTTTGAGAGTCTGTTTTGGGCGGCAGCGTCCATCTCACCTTTAGGCAAGTGCCCAGGTAAATCAACAGCATGAACATCGAAACCCTCTGCCGTTAAGACTTCATTTAGGGGGTACAATGTTTCCGATGTACTCCACATACCGTGAAGCAATACTATCTTTTGGCTCATGTTTTTTCGCCGCTTTGTTTTATCTTTTGACGCTTTGAAGCGGCTTTTTTGTGAAATTTTTCAAGGTGTTCCGTATCATCAAAGCGCAGAACACCGTCTTCGATATCGGTGTATTTGATTGCCATTAGGTCTTTGAGGTAGAAGTCTTTATTTCGCCACGGAAAATGCAAACCTTGCTTCGGTAAAAAAGGGGCTGCGCGCAAAATATAGCCAGAGTTTAGATCAACAATTCCTTCAGATTCCTGTTCGTCTTCAAGGTAGGGATAAACACTGCTGTACTGTTTCTCTTCGAGAAGGTTAAGCAAGCGACAAATGTATTGATAAGTAAGTTCTGCTTTTAACGTCCAAGAGGAATTGGTGTAACCAAAAATCATCAAAAGGTTGGGTATATTGCTAAACATCATTCCTTTGTAGTTCGTCAAACTATTAGGAATGACACTTTGCCCATCAACCTCTATCGCCATGCCACCCCACAGCTGAATTTCTAGGCCTGTTGCTGTAACAATGACATCGGCGTCAATGTGTTCGCCATTTTTTAACCGGATACCGTTTTCAGTAAACTTCGCGATTTGTGACGTCACAATTGAGGCGCTACCGTTGTTTAAGCTGTCAAATAAGTCACCGTCAGGGACCATGCAAACTCTTTGGTCCCAAGGCTTATAGCTAGGCTTAAAATGCGTATTCACATCAATTTCATCATTTAACGCTTTTGCTGTCTCTTTTCGAATGACCTTTGCCATAAATTGCGGGAATTGCTTAGACAAAAAGTAAGTAATTTGCTGCATTAGCACGTACTTAACCCGCATGATTTTATTAGTCAGTTTTGCAGGCATGAATGAGGATAGAAAGCGATACAGTCCGTCTGACGCGGGTCGATTGTAGATATACGTGGGAGAACGTTGCAGCATGACAACATGGTCAGCCTCTAGCGCCAGTTTCGGCACAAGCGTGACCGCAGTTGCCCCTGAGCCAATAACCACAATGCGTTTATTTTTATAGTTATAGTTTTCTGGCCATTTTTGAGGGTGAATGATATCCCCTTGAAATTCCTCAGCCCCCTCAAACTTTGGTAAATACCCATTCTCGTAGTTGTAATAGCCAGTACAAGACACCAAGAACTTACACGAGATGCTGTACTCAACGCCGTCAGACTTTCTAACCGTGCACGTCCAACGATTGGCTTTTGAACTCCAACTTACTTTTACGACTCGTTGACGAAACCTTATGTAGTCTAGAAGTTTCTCATCTTCGACTAGCTCACGAAGGTAATTATTTATACGCTCAGCAGAGCCTATATATTCTCGCTCTGTCCATGGTTTAAACGAATACGCAAAGGTGTACATGTCAGAATCAGAGCGAAGTCCCGGGTATTTAAAAAAGTCCCATGTTCCACCAAAGTTATCCCTACTTTCGATCACGGCAAAACTATCTTTAGGGCGCTGATTTTTGAGCGTATAGCACATGCCTAAACCCGATATGCCCGCTCCTATTATCAGCACGTCTAAATGATCTGTTGTATTTTCACCTATAGATTGCATCCAACCACCTATTAACATCTATTTTACTTTTATTACATTATCGCTACCTCTTGAATTTCGATATGGTAATATCAACCAATAATTGTCAATTTCAGTCACAATGACCGACAAAGGATATATTCTTGCCACCGTTTGAAAAATCCATTCCCGTTATGAGCTTGCTTCCTTTGTTTAGCGCGCTGCAGGACCAAGGAACAGAGCTTGAACTTTTATTAGCAAAGCACGGGTTAGAACTTGAGAAATTATCTGCAACCAGCAAGGTCGATTTTCATACGTATACAGAAATAACCAGGGAGTCGCTGCGGTGTATCAATGATCCCATTTTAGGCATTACACTGGGTGAGCAAGTGACAATGACGTCATATGGCTTGTTCGCTATGTTACTGCTTAGCGCGCCATCGCTTAAACAAATGATTGACTGTGCAGTGCAATTTCAAAGGCTGTCGCTAAACATATGTACTGTGAGCGTTCACTACGTAAATGATTATCTAGAGTTGCGCCAAACGCTTCCTCAGCTTCCTGACAAACGGTTAAAAACCTACTTTGTAGATTATGATTTTGCTGGAACGGCAGCATTCATTCGAGAAATCACGCGCGATATACCAAGTTTGACAATCGTCAGTGGTATCGCAAGAGAACACCCGGGAAGAGACAAACTAAACGCATTCACACGCCTATTAGGAAGCTCGCCGCAATTTGAGCAAGCCTATAGCTGGGTTCGTATCCCAACCAAAATGATGACGTTAAAAAGCTTAAGCACAGCAACGCATTGGCTCATAAGCTCTACAAAACACAAGCTCAAGAATTGGTCTATCAAATGTATTCCGATTCAGGTGATATGCGCACGCAAATAAATCTTATATTAGATGGCTTTAATGAACTGCCTTATCCAAGCCAACCAGACGTAGCTGCACAAATAGGTGTCAGCGAAAGCACCATGCGAAGACGCTTATCTGACCAAAAGACCAGCTTTAGGCGTATCACTGAACAGCACAAGCGCAATCGTGCACAAGCGCTTCTTCAAAATGAAAATAACACAATACTGGAAATCGCGTTGCAACTTGGTTACGCAGATTCTCCCACATTTGTAAAAGCGTATAAAAAGTGGACTGGAGTAACACCGAAGAAATATCGACAACGTGCGCGCAACGCAAGCTTATAGTGTTATCTATTTGTCTTGCAGTAGTCTTTTCAATGTTTATATTCACTGATAGAAAAATAAAATGCGAATGACGTTGCGCATTTTCGCGTAAACATGCAAGATTTTTTATAAAAACAACAACCTGGAACCATTATGGCAAGCAATCAACCCACTTATGACTTTGTTTTGTACGGTGCAACATCATTTGTTGGCCAAATCATGTGCGAATATCTGGCAACGTATGAAGGCGAAGACGTCTCATGGGCCATGGCAGGCAGAAGCGAGCAAAAACTTCTCGAAGTCAAACAGCGTATTGGCTTGGACGTCCCGCATATCGTGGTTTCTGCGGATGATGAAAGCGGTTTGCTTGCCATGTGTGAACAAACTAAGGTGGTGATCACAACAGTTGGACCGTATGCGCTATATGGCGAGAGCGTTGTGAAAGCGTGCGTACAAAGTGGAACAGATTATTGTGATTTAACTGGCGAGCCTCAGTGGATCAAACGTATGGTAGATAAATATCATGCCGCAGCACAAGATAGTGGCGCTAGACTGGTCAATTGTACTGGTTTCGATTCTATTCCTTCTGATTTAGGGGTATATCACCTGCAGAAACTAGCAATAGAACGAACCTACCAACCAGCCTCCCAGATCAAAATGCGCGTTCGTCGAATTCGCGGTGGCGCATCAGGAGGAACCGTCGCGAGTCTTCTCAATGTATTAAAAGAGGCTAAAAACGACCCAGCTCTGCGTAAAGCATTGGTGAACCCTTATGTGCTTTGTCCAGATGGACACCCGTTCTCTGTTCGCCAAAAAAATCATAAAAGTGCTGAGTATGATGACGAATTGCAAATGTGGACCATGCCATTTGTTATGGCTTCTATCAATGAACGGGTGGTTCATCGCAGCAATGCATTGCTAGGCAATAGGTACGGTGAAAACTTCAAGTATGACGAGGCCATGTCAGCGAAGAACAAGAGTATCGCGAAAAAGACTACATTTGGCTTAGGTGCGTTTATGGTAGCGGCGAATATCTCACCGCTACGTGCACTCTTAGAAAAATTTGTACTTCCAAAGCCAGGGGAAGGCCCAAGTAAAAAAGAACAACTTAATGGAATGTATGACATGCGTTTTTATGGCACGCTGATCAACGGTGAAAAAATTGAAGTCAAAGTAGAAGGTGACAGGGATCCCGGCTACGGCTCGACGGCAAAAATGATTGTTCAATCAGGTTTATGTATCGCCCATGACATCCCAGACGCAAAAGGTGGGTTCTGGACACCTGCGTCAGTACTTAACGAAGCCCTAATCGCACGACTGGCAAAACATGCTGGAGTTACTGTCGAGGAAGTATCAGCGGCATAAAACATTTAGCGCATTAAGAAGAAACTATGTGTATTGGTGTCGCATATCCTTGGAGGTGCGACAGGTTTGCTTATGACTTTTACCATCGCATATCCTTAACACTAGCGAGAAAACTTCTATTACCCGCATTACATATAATAACGCCAAATCACTAGTTTAATGTCCCTTCATATCAAAGCGCTCTATTCTTCGCTGTAGCGCCGTTTCATTTTAAGCTCCCCAGCTATGTCCAATTAGTCTGAGACAAAGATTTAGCTATTCAATAAACAACATATATTTCTATCAAGTCCACCATGAATTTTTTTATTCATTTACAAAGTTTTTATTCATTATTTTGTGTCTCGATTTGAAACTAATATCGAGGGTGACAAAGTGAAATAGTGGTGAAAACGTGACAACTATCGAGTATTTCTACAACCCCTATTGTTCTATGTGCTTTTTGCTTTCTCCCCATATCAGGCGCAGTTTGCAAGAGCACAATGTGAAGATCATTCAAAGAACACTTATAAAAGACCGAGACTTTAAAACATGGACGAAAAAAGAACGCGCTTATTCGTTAAGTGACGAAGATCTCGACTACTCTAAGGGCTACATGGCAGCACTATATGCTAAAGCAATAGAACGTATTCAAGGTCAAGAAGCTCACTGGGATTTTTATGACGCGGTTCAAAACGCCTTTATATGCGAATCGAAAAATATAAGCGATGCCAGACTGCTCAATCAAATCGCTTGGTCTTTAGGAGTTGATCACTTAGAGCTGATTGCAGCCCTTTATTTGAGCGAACTAAGAGAATCTATTAGGAGTGACGTGAAAAGAGCTGACGATTTCAGAATAAGCTCAACTCCAGCAGTAATCGTAGATGGACGATACGTTATAGACTCTTTTTCCACGTCGCAGCACTTAAAGACTCTGTTTCACTATGTCAAAAATAGGAATTCTAATACAGCAAATATAAGTGGCAGTTCTTGGCAGTTTCGAGTGACGACTTAATGCTCACTTGTTCAAGAAATGCTCATTAGCTTTTTAGTTTAGGGCCTATCTTATTTCAACTCGTTAAATTTTATTATCAGTAAGGGTTTAGACATGAATCTAATTGAAGCTTTAAATTGGCGTTATGCCGTTCGTGAATTTAGTGAAAAGAAACTACCAGTTTCTATCATCAATGAGTTAATTGAATGTACTCGCCTTAGCGCATCTTCTTATGGTTTGCAGCCTTACAGACTAATAACTATAGAGAGTGAAGAAACAAAGCGTGCATTGCTGCCGCATGCAATGGGGCAAACAAAAGTGCATGAATGCTCTCACTTATTTGTGTTAGCGAGATTGAATGACATAGATGGTCGATTTATTGATAGTCACTTTACAAGAGTCGAGAAGGAGCGTGGACTTTCACCTGGCTCACTGTCAGGCTTTAAAGACCATGTTCGAGAGACGCTATTGTGGATGACCGTATCTGAATTAGAACAATGGGCGGAGTGTCAGATCCACATTGCGCTAGGAAACCTTCTTACCGCCGCTGCCATCAAACAAGTTGATGCGTGTCCAATGGCTGGTTTCGATAAAAAGGGGTTTGATGAAGTTTTGAAACTGAACGAGAACGGACTGAGTAGCTCCGTAATCTGTGCGCTAGGTGAAAGGTCAAACAGTGATGCTAGTAGAAATGATAAAAAAGTTCGATTGCCTATTAGTGATTTCAGCATGTCGATATAAGCTATAGTATAACATGATTAGAACGGCAAAAAGCTAGCATTTAACTTAGTGCTTGGCGAAAGAAGTTACCAATTTTGGCCATGTAATTTCTTTCGCTTTTTTACAAGCTACAAAGTTGAACAATATCTACTCTACAACCACGATGAATTGGAGTCAGCTATGCACAAAATTTCCCTAGAACAATGGAGGATGTTTATAGCTGTTGTAGACAATGGCGGGTTCGCCCAAGCAGGAGATGCGCTTTATAAGACCCAGTCGACTATTAGCCACGGTATAAAAAAGCTAGAGAGTACTATTGGCAACCCCCTATTTGATATAGTAGGTCGTAAGGCAATCCTAACTGATTACGGTGAGAGTTTACTAAACGCCGCTCGCACTTTGGTTAGTCATGCAGACTTATTGGAGCATGATGCCATTTCACAACAAATGGAAATTAGATCATCTCTCAATGTAGCAGTGGATGTTTTGTTCCCACAAAAAATATTTTGGCAATCATTGTCTTTGCTAGAGCAGGAATTTCCTGAACTCAACATTCAAGTTTACGAGACAGCACTCTCTCGATGCAGCGAACTTTTGGAGGACGGGACTGCTGATATAGGTATCGCTAGTACATCACCAACAGGTTTTACAAGTAACTTGATTACTACTGTTGACCTGTGTGCTGTCGCAAATGTAAAGCATGCATTATCTGGACGCGACAATATTCCCCTGAATGAATTGGAAGAGTTTAGACAAGTGGTAATTCGTGACGCAGGGCTACGTAACAATGTTAATTCTGGCTGGCTAGGCTCTGTTAGTCGCTTGACTGTGAGTAACTTTCATCAGGCTTGGAATAGCCTTGAGAATAATATTGGTTTTGCCTGGCTTCCTCTTTGGTTCATTCAAGAGCAACAATCAAACAACATCTCAATGCTAAGCCTGAAAACAGGACATGTCAGAACCGTAGCAATGCAATTAGCTGTAAGGCCTGAAATTGCATCGAGTGCTGTAGTGACAACGTTTACGAGATACTTATCCCAGAAAATCTCTCATTCTGATTCAAAGAGTTAGTTAACGCTATCAACTCGTAACTTATCAGTTCAGCGAAGCCAGTCCAAGGTCCCATGTACAAGCCAGTTTAGGCTAATAACTTTGCAATTAGTGTCATTGCAGCAGCTAGTCGCTCGTCAGAACTCCTGTTTATCAAGATAATGAACCCATCTTTGCTGTGTGGATCAAAATAGAATGCAGTAAATGCTCCTAAATCTGACCCCATGTGCCCTATCAAACCACTACTATTCTCTCGCCAAAAAAAGCGCTGACGGGGGGCCAGTTTTTCATTCGGCTGGCTATGAAACATCTCAGCATAGGTGTCTGGACTTAAAAACATATCACCATTCGCTTTTTGGTTATTTAAAATCGACACCATCAAGTGGGCCAAACTGTCTATGCTAGCTCTCAATCCTCCTTCAGGATATTGCGGATTTCCCCAATGCGGGTACGCAATAAGCCTTATGTTCGATGGCGAAAAGTCCACGTATTCGTTTATGAAATCATTGAGTTCTTGGTTGTCCCCATTCGTACATATTTCTGTATCAGGCAAGCAAACGTTCAACTCATAAGGTACAGCAATATTGTCGAAATCTGTGTCATTCAAACGCCAAAACGCTCTATCTGCGCCCAGAGGCTTCAAGGTAAATTCATCGCTGTATTGTGACAAAGGCATCTGAGTTACTGACTCAACCAGCAACCCCGCTAAACCCGAAGCCAAGTTGCTGTAGCTTCTAAAATAGCCTGGGGGTTGTTTGAAGAAATATGAACCACCCTCGTATTTCTCACCGCCAATTGAAAGCATAGAGTGCAAATGGCGATGCAGAGAAATCTTGGGGTCTTTGTTTGCAATAAAAGTCGTAGGGTCGTGGAAGTCCTTTATCCCGGAAGTATGAGAAGCAAGGTGCCTCAACGTAATTTTTTCATCTTTGAAAAGTGGGTTTATGACCTCAAAAGGGAGATAGGAATTAATATCCTCGTCAAGGTCTAGAAGTCCATTGTCGACCAGTTGCAAGAGTGAGAGCCCCATAATGGGTTTACTAATCGATGCGACGTGAAATAACGTATCCTCATTTACCTCGACTCCCTTTGCCACGTTGGCAAATCCAAAAGTTTTTGTGAACTCGATCTCCCCTTGATTGATTTTAGCTAATGCCATACCAGGAATAGCAAACTGCAACATGATGCCCTCAATACATTTGTTAAATTCGCAATTTTCCCTTTCAAAGTTGCTCGTGGCGAAACCTCTGAGAATGAAATAACCAGAGACCACAGACAGAACCATTATCAGAATAAGAACACGCATTTCTTTCTCCCAAGAGGCAGGAATGGACTTAAGAAATATGGTCCAAATGTGTTCCCTTTAATAATGAATTTAATGACGCTAACACATGAAAACTATTTGTTGGTCGCGAAGGACAGACTCACTTAGATTAATAAACAACCAATTTATTCATGTTAGGTTCCAGCCCATGACAAAACTCAATTTTAGATTTGAAACACTAGCGATTATTTTTGCAGCACTCACCTTTTTCTCATTCAGTGCGCTTGGAAACTCGTTTAACGAATCAAGAGACGCTTTGACTACTGAGGTTTTGATTTCAACCGATGATGTCAATATTGGTGGGACGCTACTGGTGCCCAAGCAATTGCAATCTACTGCACTTGTTGTTTTTATATCAGGGAGTAGTTGGCAAGACAGAGATAATACTATTTATGGTTTCCCCATGTTCAAGATTATTGCTGAACACTTAGCCAAAGAAGGCATTGCAAGTTTTCGGTACGACGATAGAGGGGTTGGCACCAGTACCTATGATTTTGTAAACAGCACTATGGTTGATTTGACCAAAGACGTACATGACATAACACGGCACTTTAGCACTTTAGAAGAGAAGCAATTTACCGACTTCATTCTGTTTGGCCATAGTCAAGGCGGAATAGTCGCTACGCGGGTCGCTACAGAAAATGATAAAATCAAAGGCCTCGTTTTGGCGGGCTCGCCGGGCGTGACTATTGCTGAATTAGTATTAACACAGTCTCGAAATGAGTTTGCCAACGATGCGAACTCCGTTGAAGAGCTTGAAAAGTTTGTTTCTTCAAACAACCGCTTGCTGCACGCAACGGCGACTCAGAGAAGCTCAGAAAATTTCGAAAAGCAGTTTAAAGAACACTATACACCTATCCTCAAGAACAGTTTGAAAGATGAGCCCCTGTCAGAGCAAGAGTTTGAAGACAGACTAAGCAACGATGTGAAAACATATGTTACTAATTATGGTTTGCCAGCTTTAACATCATTTTTGTATGTAAACCCCACATTAGACTTAAGTGCCACAAAAGTGCCAGTTTTAAGCCTTCATGGTGGGCTCGACAATCAAGTGAAACTGGACCCTAACAAAGACCGTATTGAAATGGCATTGCTTACATCCAACACTTCTTTTCAAACGATTGTTTTTGGCAATGCAGACCATTTCTTCAAGGCCGCAAAAGATAGTCAACCAGTCGATGGCTTTTTAGAGTCCATTTCTTCGTGGGTACTCAATATGAAAGAACATCATGGCAGCTACTAGTGAGGCGCTTTATAACATGGAACAACCTCTTAATTTCAATCACCCACTACGTCATCAATGTTCAAAGTTTCTAACAAGGCATAAGCCATTCAGTCAACGAATGTGGCTCGAAAGTGTGCTATCTATGCCTGAGGTTGATTATTCAATTGATTGTTTTGGCTCAGGACCTGCTTTAGAAGCGCTCGAAAGAACGATGGCCGATTTACTGGGTAAAGAAAAAGCAGTGTTTGTTCACAAAGGCATGATGGGACAACTTAGCGTACTCAAACATTACGCTGAGCTATCAGGGTTCAATAAAATAGCGCTTCATTCATGTTCACACATCGAACAAGATGAGGGGCTCGCATACAAAAAAGTAATGGGATTAGTGCCTCACTTTTATGGAGACAAAACAAGCCCGTTCACAGCGCTTGATATTACCGCACTGCCTAGTGATCTAGCCGCGGTTTCTGTAGAACTTCCAACCAGGCATGCAGGCTTTTTACTTCCATCTTGGAGCTGTTTAGTTCAACTAAAGCAACATTGTCGAGAACATGGTCACTTTATACACATTGATGGTGCCCGGTTATTAGAATCCGCTGCATATTGGAACAAAGAATATAGTGAAGTAGCTGCAATTGGAGATAGTGTTTATGTTTCTCTTTACAAAACACTGGGAGGTATGGCTGGCGGGATCATCGCGGGAGACCGCGAGCTGATTGAAAGCATCTTGCCTTGGAAAACGCGTCTTGCTGGGGACATCTATACCGTATTTCCATATGTATTGAGCGCACTTCAAGGTATTAAAGAACATTTACCAAATATCCCCATTTATTGCCAAAGGGCCAAAGCACTTGCAACCGCGTTGTCAAAGCACTTTGGTAGACATGTAATACCTTATCCGGTGCAAACTAACGCTTTTATTTTCGAGTTTCTGGAAAGCAAAGAATGTGTAGAAAAAGCATCTATCCGATATGCACAGAAACATAACGTATGGCTGTTTGATAGAGTGATTCATGACAATTTTGGTTGTAGAGTTGAAATACAAATAGGAAATGCAATAAACGAATGGAGCGATGAGCAAGTAATTGATGCTTTCGAAGAAATTATTTTTCTTGCAAGGTCTTATAGATTGAATTGTAGCAGTCTGATTACCGCGGGCAATCCAATCGTATAGGCGGCGTCGACAGTTTATGACTGACATCCTGATTGCGTAGCTATAAAGAAATTCATATTGGTCCATCAATTTTGATTAATCGAGAAGGATAAAAAATGATCGTGTCTCAAGCTGACTTCGACCTATGGCAGGCTATGTCCAGCGAACGTGGCCAGAAGTCTTCAGTAAAAGAAACATCAAGCCATGAAAAAAGCGATGAGCCAGAAAAGGGGCAATCTATTGCCATTAATATGGCAGAAAGCGACGCTAAGAGTGGCCCCACTGATGACGCTCTGAAACCAAAAAGTTTTTTAGAGGAGGCTTTCGAGCGGGTTCGATTGAACAGGTTAGGTATTGATCAAGGAAAAATGGATGAACTCAAGGAAGAAATCGAACAGACTGAAAAAGATATCGACACACTTAACAACCAAAAACCACTCAACGATGACCAAGAAAAGCAGCTTGAAGACTTGAAAGAGAAATTAGAAAGATTAGAAGACGCCTTGAAGGAATTACTTCGTCAAGCCAATGAAAGAGCGAATGAAAAAAACGTCGTTGGCGCTAAATCTATGGAAAATTCTGCAGGCGTGTATGAATCAGTATCTGAATTTACCTAATAATTTCCCTTCCGAATTTACGATTAGCTTTTCACCCCAATATCCACTACGGCTATTAGTTCCGACTTTTATCCACGTTTGTTTCTATCACTGCAGGTAAAATTAGACGTAAAACGTATCGGTGATGAGGTAGCGTTAGTGTTGTTAAAAACTTAAAATATTTGACAGTTTCCCCCAAGAACCGTGTCCTAATCAATGACAGCACTGCTCCCATAGCAGCCATTAATAGTACAACCTTGCTCGCCAATATTGTGTGGAGCAGCAAGGCCGTTAATCCCAATGGATAAGCTTAACTATTGCTCCAGAGCGTTAATGACTTCCTGAGCAAGTTTCTTTGCAGAGTTAGGGTTTTGCCCAGTCATCAGCCTGCCGTCTACCACGACATTCTCTTCCCAAGGTGCACCAGGTATGTGCGTCGCGCCAATAGAAGTCAACTTTTCTTCAAGCAGAAAAGGAATGATGTCTAATTGCTGAATGTCTATTTCTTCTTGGCGTGTAAATGCGGCTACCTTTCGACCTTCCACCAAATAGTTACCGTTGCTTAGCGTAATTCCAGCCAAAGCTGCCGTGCCGTGGCATACCGCTGAGACTATCCCACCTTGCTCGAAAATTGACGTCGCAATTCGATCAATATCTGCATTGTTGTGAAAGTCCCACATGGGTCCAGAACCACCACTAAATAGGATCGCGCTATAATCATTTGGGTTGATTTGTGACAGCGGAATACTTGTCATTACTTTCGCCATTAACGTGGCGTCCTCCAAGAAGCGGTCACTGTATTCATCAGGCTCTAACAACGACTTAGCATCAAGTGGTGCCATTCCTCCCTGAGGGCTTGCGATATCAATCTGGTAGCCCGCGTCGAGGAATTCATAATACGGATGAGTTAGTTCGGGTAACCAGAAACCTGTTTTTTGGCCAGAGTCACCTAAATCAGAATGACTGGTTAATACAATTAGCACTCTACTTTTTGACTCTTCAGCCCCTGCACCGAAATGAGCGAACAATAATAGCGCCATAACACATGATATTGCGTAGGTAATGACTGTTTTCACTTTAATCTCTCCGACTAGACATTTAATGTATTTAAGATGCCCGTACTATATGGGTCGCCAAGTTGTGATTCCTTAACATAGGTTGAGAAAAGGTACTTTTTCCAAAAAACTTACCTGCGTGGACTGGCAACACTTACGATAGGTTAAAAAATACTGGGCTCACTAGCGCCCGTCGTTTGAATATGCGCTCACAGATAAGTTTAAACGAACTCACTGACCCTTTTGGGGAATGGTTGATTTCTTAGCCCACTCAAAGTGCTCTCTACCTCTTCAAGATAAGACGTGTTTTCACCGTTGCTACGCTTAAACGCTATCATCGTCTCGACTTGGTGAAGTAAGTCTACTTTCAGCTCACTGGCAGCTACTGTTCCAATATCCGAAATAGTATTTGGGGGTATAAAAGGCACAACATTGAGCAGTTGATCTGAGCCACTTTTTATCAACGCGTTGACTTCGTTCAGCGAAATTGAATTGGGGTCAATCAACTTTTCACTTTCAACAACTTGCTCGACATTTGCGCTGTTTCTCTTATTGTTAACATCAGCGTTACCCATCTGAGTATTGGTCTGACCAT
The DNA here is from genome assembly GCF_036870955.2 of Alteromonas gracilis. Classification (GTDB taxonomy): domain Bacteria; phylum Pseudomonadota; class Gammaproteobacteria; order Enterobacterales; family Alteromonadaceae; genus Alteromonas; species Alteromonas gracilis_A. The sequence continues at coordinate 1,687,724 of NZ_CP145482.2, read as the reverse complement.
AAAAGGCTGTTCCGCTTATTGAATTAATATCCATGTTACGCTTCTCATTTTAACAGCCGCACTAATCACTCAGAGTAGTGTTGTTATAGCCATGTATACTGTTTTTAATTTCACGCTCCCTCAGGTTTTCGCTCAGTCTTTGGGATCTCGTCAGCGTGAACTTTCTTTTCTCGTCTTCTGTGCGCTGTTCTCTAGCCGCTTCGATAATGCTTTCTTTATCAGCGTGCAATGCCATCAATTTATCATGTCGTTCTTTCTCAGATAGCGTCGAAGCACGATTAACGGTTTCTATTTCAGCATCGATTTCTTCTAACTTTTGCCTGTACAGCCGGGTTCTGGCGTCTATTACAAGCGAATTTAGAGATGTTGATTGAGATTGTTCTACCGCGTTCTCGTTACCTCGCTTGTCGGTTGTATAACTTGATTGTTCTGAGAAAACTGTCTGCTGTGGAGCAGTTAAAGCATGCCTAGAGCTCGCGAGCGTGACCCGAGCACTGCTTATTCCCTTGCTGAGCTCATTTTCAAACTGCTCATAAAATTGCTTTAGCATTTTATTTTGGTCTGTCCATCCATCATGAGCTACACGAAACTCAAGGTTGGAATACCTAGCATCCATCAGTTTCTCAATGCCAAGCGCACTCCACTGCTGAGAAGGTGAAAGCGCCTTTTCATTTAAGGGGCGTTGCTCACCATCAATATTGATACCCGTACCATAAATGGAGTGATGCATTGATAATTGCAAGAAAGCCTTATCAAACTCTGCCATCCCCTCAGTCGCCTTCTCCCATGCATCCTTTACAAATTGTGGAGCATTTACTCGGTGGAAAATGAATTGTTTTGGCGAGACCAACCTCAACTATGCCATCATTATTTAAGTCCACTTTTCCTTGGTCATCAGGCTGTGCAAGTAAGTTCCTTGCACCTTCTTCACTAAGAACGGATACGTTTATGGGGTCGGCAAGAGAGTGGGCGTTTTGCAAGATTTCAAGCTCAGCTGTACTAAGGCTTCCCAGATAGTCTAAGGCACTGCTTTGTCTACCTTGTGCCTCTAACAAAAGGTTTGAGAAAGCATTTATATCTTCTTCGCCCATGTTGCGCTGTTGCAGTTTTTGTATTGATACATCGCTTAGCTGAATACCTGAAATCATTGTTATTCCCTTTACTTCTAAATTTGCCTCACTCACTTAAAGTTATAGTGATGCTGGTCATTGACTAACGATCTGCTCTTGGCTTTAGGGGCGATACCAAGTTGATAGAAAAGCGCTCTCAGTTGGTCCAATGTCAATGTCTGACTTATTAACCGTTTCCCATTTATCAGCATTGAAGGAACACTACGTACTCCCAAATTTCTTGCTGTAGCAATATCGTGCTCCACGGCATAAAACGTCGAATCTAATTCCATTACCTCTTTAAATTCCAAGCGGGAAAAACCGAGTAGCTCTGCAATATCAAGCAGCACTTCGATATCTGCTATGTTTTTAGCCATTTTCATGTGGGCGTCTTGCACTGCGTCGAAATACCTCCAGTGCCCCGACTGTCCCTCTATTACCTCGGCCGTTTTCATTGCTAGCGCGGCGTTAAAACCACTCGGATAAGTAAAGTTAGCCGCTCTCATCCCTTCGATGTTGATTCTACTGGGATCTTCGGCGTGTGACTTACATTGCTGCCAGTGCCGTAAAATCTCACTTTTTGCCAATTCAAGAGAACCAAATCTTGTCGCGATCTCATCATTGTTTCGTTGTAAAACGTAAGCTCGGTGTACAATAGTGACTTCGTACTCGTTTGCCATTTGTTTTAAACGGGGTGATAGAAGATAGCACCACCCACAAACTGCATCATGAAAAAATTCTATTGTCGTCATACTCTTACTTCCTAAGTTTCTAGAAAGCCGAGTTTAGATTTATTTTCGTGACGCTTAAAATGATATAAATCACGTTTCAACCACGATGAAATTCATCGTTAATTTGCTGGTCACTTCAGTGTCTAAATGGAATTCGCCAAATCCAATTTAGCTTTATGCTACATTCCACTTACTCGAGCATATCGTCGCAAACATTTAGCTCTCTTAATACAGAAGACTTGATAAGATACTTTTTCATTTCTTGAAGTGTATCAGGCTGTGCATCTTTATAAGCCATGCTAGTTTCAGCCCAACGCTCTTTGTCAGGCCACTGAGCATATGCTACATAAGTGTTCGGTGCACCTATTGTATGGAGTCGAGACCCCAAACTTCCGCGCGTTGAGCTAACAAACTCGGTATGCTTTCTCCATGCCTCTCTAAAGCGCTCATCGCTACCATCAGTAATTTGAAACTCGTAAACAACAGTAAACATATCACCTCCTATACCGTAAAAAAGCTCTCTGAACTACAAAGATAAGCGCTAGTCTCTAGAAACCTCTGACAATAACAAAGGCGTCTTCTCAGAAAAATCTATCCATGGGTTCCCACCCAGTGTTTCCGACCAATCCACTGACTCATCTTGGTATCTCATTATGAATTGTTCTGGGCCATGAGCATAAGCTACAACAAGGCCATGCGCGGAATCAAAGAAGCCACCATGGGCAACGATACCAGGGTAAGAGATTCTCCACGCTTTGCTGTCCTCATCAACATACCCAAGTGTCAATTTACCAACTACGCCATCAGCCAGGACAAAGAACCATGTCCAGTGACCTCCAGAGATAATGGTCATGACTTCATCAATGCCTTGACCGTTTTCAGAGCTATTCACATGAAGCTTGCCGAATTTATGTTGAAGATAGTGTTTTGTTTCTTCAGTCATCGACATCATGTCGTATACTTTGGGATAAGGCGCTACGTTGGGCTCTGATGTCGTCAAATAGCCGCCATGTGCTACCGCTGGTTTTCGCCCTGCCAAACTAATTTGCTCGAGTAGGCCCTCTCGATTTAAAGAGAATGCTTCAATCAATGCCGAGTGCTCGTCTGGTCTTAACGCTCTCTCTTTTGACTTTTTAATAATTGACAGTGTGCTTTTAGGGATAGGCGTTTCTGACACTCTCACCCCTACGTTCATAAGATACTTGTTAACGTCACTTATTCCAGATACCGAAGCCCTTCCATCACTAAATGAAAGCACCAATTGGCCTTTTGATTCTATCGAACTTGATAAAGCTGGTAGCGACAAAGCTAAAATTGTAAACGACAAAAACACTCTTAAAAAAAACATACAAGCTCTCCTAAATTGCCATTACGAAAAGAAAAAGGTGGCAATTAAAAATTGAAAAAACATTACTAAAAAATAACCACACCAATTAAAAAAACGACCTGCTTGATATGAATATAGTTATATACTTCTGTATCAAACAGGCCGCAAAAACAGCCTCTTACCTTTTATTTGACTCTTGCTCAATTTCTTTAAGTCGATTTTCATAGTCCATAAAATCAGGGAATTTTTGAGACATTTCAGTAAACAAAGCCTTCCCTGCCTCTTTGTTTCCACTAAGATAATACGCTTCGGCTAAGCTATCGAAGGTGTTTGGTATTTCTGGGTTCAATTCTTTATTTAGTTCAAACACTGTTAGCGCTTTGTCATGTTCATTTCGTTCAAGTAGCATGTACCCAAGATGGTTAATAGGTTTTACATCGACCGAGTAGTTTTCGCTGCTTAAGTGTTCAGAACTTCACGGGCAATTAATTCAAGTGCATCGTCATCCGAAGAAGTAGAGGCTTGGTAAAGTACACGACTAAGATTTTCGCGAAGTCGCTCTGGCTTGTGCCCTTCTAGAATATCCTCAATCGCTGAATAAACGCCGTCTATTTCTCTGTGAATATTGTTGTTAGTTAGCATGATAACTGTCCGCTCCTGTTCAGGATAAATAGCAAAACCAGATGAAAAGCCACGCCAATCTCCCGAATGCTTCAGGACTTTATGGCCATACTTTGATGGTTTAAGTCCCCACCCAAAACCATAGTCTTTGGTTTGCCCATCGCCATAGTTCGTGTTCTGTAAGGCTTGCTCCCAACTTGAGTTCGAAAAAAGCTTCCCATCAACTATTGCATCTGACCACGCCATCAAATCCTCGGCCGTTGAGTAAATACCGCCAGCTCCAACTAAGAAGAAGTTAGGAATTTGGTCTCTTTGATGAATCTTTCCGTCGTATCGTTCTGTGAACCCAAAACTGCGATTATTTACCGATTGTTTACTGGTCTTTGTGTCGTAAACCAAAGTGTTATTCATCCCTAACGGTCTAAAAAACTCACTTTCCATAAATTCACTGTAAGTTTTACCAGAAACGCGTTCTATTACGTTCGCTAAAAGGTAATAACCCGTATTGCTGTACTTCCACTCTTGGCCAGCTTTAAACTCTGATGGCATTGAGTTTGTTACCATCTCTGAAAGCATGAACTGATTATCAATCGGTCTATCGACTTTGCCACCTCTAAACAACCTTCTGAAATGTCGCATGATGTCAGGGACACCTGATGTATGGTTTAAAAGATGCCGTAATGTGACGCCAGGATAGTTAATCTCAGGAATGTATTTATTAAGGGGGTCATCAAAAGATAGCTTGTTCTTATCTCGTAACCTCATTATTGCTGCTGCGGTAAACTGTTTGCTTACGGAGCCGATGTCGAATTTGTGATCCGTTGTAAGCTTAAGACTTTGCGAGCTACCGTCCACGCCATAGGCTTTGTGGTGTACTACCGAGCCTGAATCAGATATCAGAAAAACACCGTTACATATGCGAATTCGCTCGCACTCAATTAAGTATTCATCAAACTCAGTATGCGTTTGCTCTGCTTTTGCGAAAACACTGGGCAACAATAAAGTGGCCGCGACAATTAACGGAAATCCAACTTTTGTTTTACGATTAATCATGACGACCTCTCATTTATACTTTTAACTTATAAAAAGTTCTCGCCCACAGCATTCTGATGTAAAAGGTGCAAAGCACTCTTGGGCGAGAGAGGTTGTACTATATGCTCATAGCGGCCAGATTATTAATGAATAAAACAGTGTTAAATTATTGAACTTTTAGATGGTTTCATAGTAATGCATCTATAAAAGACACACGAGCTTATAGACTACAAAGTGCTGACGCTCAGATCTTTGTATCGTTACTTGAGCTTAGTCCCAAACGTAAATTGTTACTTACTACAGTTTAACGGGCTAAACTGGCGCAAAAAACTTTTCATAGGGGTCGTTCGCAATTAATTCCGGCCGAAGTTTAAAACGCTTCGATGTCAACTCGGCATTTTTTATCCTATCTATACGCAGGACTCTAGCGTCGTTTCTCAGATGGTCCCAAGCGATAGTGTACCAAACCTACCAAGCAAGCATAAGATAATGGGGCTCTATAGTTCTCGACGAGAACGTCTTACTTTCAGAGACGTATTTGATATTCAAGCAGCGTTGTTCGAAGAAAGCTTCACATGAGGCCTGTGATATATCGATGTGAGTCTCTACAGGTTGATAGGGCGCTATACTACTAACATGTGTATTAACAAATATTCGTTTTCGAACCTGACTTATTCTGGAGCGCTCACTTTCAGGAAATACTTGATATAACTTCTGCTTAATTTCTTTCAAATTATTTGTCATGAAGGGTAACGGTAGTGACTCAACCAGTGAAAGTGCAAGTAATAATTCAATCACCTCTTTATGGTTTAAAATTAGGCGCTCAATGCCCCATCGACTTGCTAAACGAACGCCACCGCCGCGACCTCTATCTGCGTCGATTGGGTAGCCTTCTTCTCTCAAACTTGCTAGCTCTCGCATCAAGGTTCGCTGACTAACATTTAAATGTTCACGTAAATCAGATGTCGTCCAATGCTGTTCAGAGCGAAGCAACCCAAGCAAGCGATTTCGCCTGTCAACACGATGTTTAAAATTTGTCTTTGTCACAATCTAATATGTCATTTATTGGCATATTATTACTATACACTTTTAGTCAGCGGTTAGAGTCAATTACTTTTGAAACACTCAACCAATTTTACCGCATTTAAACTAGTGAAATTATCCACAAAAAATGAGCATGACAAGATGAAACATTATTACAATCCTTTTAGCCGAGCGGTGACAACTGACTGGATGCTAAAGGAACTCGACGTTGAACATGAACAAGTAAGCATAAATCTTTCAGAAGATTCACCTGAACTTCACGCGCTGAAAACTATCAATCCAATGGGTAAATTGCCTGTATTAGTAGATGGTAGAAACGTTGTCACAGAAGTAGCCGCGATATGTGCGTATCTTTGTGACAAATACCCGGATAATAAGCTTGCCCCTGCCATTACATCTAGTCAACGAGCAAAATATTACCGCTACCTATTCATTGCCGGAAATACCATTGAGCCAGCGTTAACTTTAGCTGCTGCAAATGTAGAGCATCCTGATTCATCAACAGCTGGATGGGGGGATAGAGCCCGAGTCGTAGTAACTATCGAAGCGATGACTCCACACGAAGGGTGGGCGCTAGGTGATGAATTTACAGCCGCAGACGTGGTTTTCGGTGGCTTACTCGATTCTGCGCTAACCTTTGGAACGCTGACTCCATCACCCAAAGTTTCCGCATATATAAGCAGAATCAAACAGAGGCCAGCATACATAGAAACTCATAAGCATTTTGGTGAGTCAATGCCATAGTCGCATTAATGCATCATTAGTGATGTTTTTTCTGTATTGACGGCTTTTAAAAGCCGTCAACGCTCGGTTGGCGTAATATACTTCGCCTTTCGATTATCAGAAAGTCTGCTGTTCTTTGTTTATCTGCCTAACTACCATTCCGACATTTCTATTAAACGACATCTTGTGATGTATGTATTTAGATTGCGTTAACAAACTTTGTATAACTGCTTATTACATCAGGCTACGCCCGTAAATGGACAGAAGGCTTGATGATTACTTTAAACACGGAGCAGCCTGATGGATTAAAAGGCACCTTGAGACAAACATATGACGTTCACTTGAAAGGACAACAAAGTCGCATATTGCTTGGACTGCCACGGCAATCAGCACTTTACAGAGCCAGTAAAATGCTGATTATTATTAGTGAGTACTCAACAATACGTTGATTGATTAAACCATTAGTTCCTCTCAGAACTATTAGCGAAATTCTAAAGTTCTGAGAGTATAGGCAGACGTCTAGCACTGGATAGTGCCAATTGTTAGTTTACAAGAAGCGAAGCTCAATATGAGCGAGTACGTCATGCTGTCGTTGACTTACGTTGCTTTTGAGTATTGTAAGCTTCCATTTTTCAATGTTAATTGACCATCTTCAGAGCTAGTGAATGTTATTGTCCGGCGAATCGAGCCTAGGTTAACAATATAACTGCCTTCTTTTTCACGGTTCAAGTACACAGGCCCTTCTAGTTCTCCAGTAGATAGCCAAACCTGGTTATCCGATACGCTAAGCGTAATCGGAGGCCACCCATCAACATTTACATAGTTGCCAAGCTTTTGCGCCCATGTTGGTGAATACTCTACGCGATCTAATACGTTAAGTGCATTTGCTTGCTCACGTTCGATACTCTTTTCAAGCCCTTTGACTTCATGGTCATAGCGTGAGTACGCCAAATCAGGTTCAATAGCCAAATTGTATGCAAGGTTTGCTGCAAGGTGCGGAAGTACATACCCTCGATGGTCATTGAATACAGCAATCACAGCAATACCTTCCTCTGGCATAAAAGAGGCATGGAAACTGACACCCGCATAGCTGCCAAAACGGGTAAGAATGGTATGGTCTTGGTAGGTCGCAATATCCCACGCTAAGCTATACCCGGTCCGCTTGTATGTATAGTATGTTTTGTCTTGTACTGTGGTTGGCTCGTGTAACAACCGAAAAAAATTAGTGTCGTTAGAAAGCTCTTGTCCTCTAGCTAAGTTAAATTGCATCCATTTAGCCATGTCAGCTAATGTAGAAATGTTGCCACCTGCTGCATGCAACGTGTTGTCAGATTTAAAAAGCCCTTCTCTTAAGACTTCGCCATTAGCACCAATTTCGATACTAGGTAAAACAGCGTCAGCTGGAAAAGTGCTAAATGAGGAATGTGTATTATGCATTCCGAGCGGTTGAAATAGTTTTTCTTGCATCAACGTCTTCCAACTTTTTTTGGTGGCATTCTCCATGGCGCGTGCAGCCAAAATAGGCCCAGTATTTGAGTATCGAAAACTTCCCACTGGCGCAACCATCGTATTGGTATTAAGCGCTTTTACCAATTCACTATTGTTTTCAAAACCAAGAAAAGCGGTTTTAAACGTGTGCATTATGCTAGTAAAACCAGCAGTATGATTTAGTAATTGTTTAACAGTGATTTGGTCAATTGGAATACTTGGATGAGTAACGTCATCTTTCAAATACATTTCAATCGGCGCATTGAGCACGAGGTCGCCTTCGGATGCTAAGACATTAGCTAACGTCCCAGTGAAAGCTTTGGTATGCGACGCTATCAAAAACGGCGTATCGATATTCAACCCGTTTTTAATAGAATCATTTCCTTTTGTATTTAACGTGTATGAATACTTTAGCCCTTCTGCATCGACAACAGCGAGCAAAAAGTCGCCTTTCAATTCAAACTTATTGTAAAGCCCTTCTAACTTTCCAGGCAGCGTTTCTTCTATTCTCTGTTTTGTTTGCTCACTTACAACCTTTGCTGAAGCATTAAGCGATAGCATTACCATTAAAACAGCCATTAAGACCAGTTTGTTCATCATAACCTCTACAATTGAGTTAACTACTCATTGTTAGACACCTCAAATGCGTGGTTTAGATGCAGAAACTTACTTTGACTCCGAAACCAATAGCGTGCCACTTAACAAAAATACTGTTACTACAGCTGAAAGCAACATCGGAGACTGGCTGACGAAGTTTGAAATAAACTGCCAATTCGAGTTACTTGAAACGCCTACAAGTGACAGTGATATCAAAGCTGCACTTACACTTACGAGCGAAAGAATGCGTTTGCGAAAATTGCGCCTAGCACCAACTTTTTCAACAACTTTTTCTACAAATGCATCTTCACTTGGCATATCTTTATAAGCTACTAATTTTGCAATGTCTTGTTTCGATGAATGGTTCATGTTTCATTCCTTGCCTGAGTCTCTTCCAACCAAGTTGAAAGCTTTTGCTTTGCGCGACTAATGTGAGATTTTACGGTACCTAATGGATAGTCCGTGACGGTGGCTATTTCTTGATGACTCATTCCAGCACTGAAAGCCAGAGTTAAACATGCTCGTTCTGAGATAGGTAACATCGCCATAAGCTGCTCTACCAAAATTTCGTTATCAGCATTGTTCGCAACAATATTATTCTGTTCGAAACCCTCAAGCTCTGTCTCTTTTAGGTGATGAGGTTTTCGAACCTCATTTAAAAAGGTTCTGTACGCAACACTGTGGAGCCAAGTACTTAGGCTAGATTCAGCGCGAAAAGTTGCCAAATTAGCGTATAGTTTTATAAAAACCTGCTGGGCAATATCGTCTGCAAGAGGCCAGTTACCCTGGGTTAACCTAAGCATAGAAATTGGCGTATTGGCTGCTGATAGTTTCGGACTAGTGTAGTGAACGCGTGTTGATCATCATTGACTAGAACTCGCGTGATAAGCGCTTTATCATTCATCTTTATTGCTTAACTGCGCGATACCGCAAAAAGCCAACCCAACAAACAGCGGAAAAACGCCAAATACAGCGCCGACAATAAAGTTATTTGTGGCAGAGCCAGCCGCAAAACAGGCAATTCCAATCGCTGTAAGTAATAATCCCTTGCGTAGGTCGTGTTTTGACTGGTCAAAATTTGCACCTAGCTCTTGCAACAAAGCAGGAGTCAACTCTCCTCCCTTTTCAAGGTGTAACTGCAGCGTTGTGTGCAAACGCTGCTTATCGCGCGAAGTTAAATACAGGTTTGAAACGATAACAAGCGTTATGCAAATGATGCCAATAATAGGTATCCAAAGTTCAGACATAGAAATTCCTCATAATTTAAGAATGATGTTTTATCTTAGACACAATGAATTGTAGTTTTAGATGCAACGTTGAGGAATAAAATAACTTCGACAGTGATTTTGTTGAATGAAAGGTTAGAGATAAGCTATAGCGGCATGACTACTATATTGATGTAGTTGTAGTAGTGTGATTACCAAGGGATTATGTCGGTCTAATTACCGAGCGACTTTGTCGTAAATAGCATATCAGCCAGTTGCTAAACTGGCTATCTTTTATGCCGATTCAGCTAAAGCATTAGATTTTTCGACTCGCAATTCGGTGGTATTCATATTGTTTCTTAGCCACATGCTACGCACACCGCCCGCGCTAATATCGACACCTAGGGCTTTACTGAGCTTCATCGCGACTTTCTGCTGACCAAGGTGAGGGTGTTCAATTGAGAATTTCACAACGGCGTCTTCTATCGCCTTATCCACACAGTTTTTGTGCCGCAGATTAGGTGTTTCTTGGCGTTTTAATGCAGCGGGGCCACCTTGTTTAACCAGTCTTAAGTGTCGATGAATAGTGTCCCGTGATACGCCACTTTGCCGTGATGCAGCGCTGACGCTTCCGAGTTTTTCGATTAACGCTAATACTTTAAGTTTCTTCTGTACTGCCAAGTCCTCTGATGCGAGTTTGCTTGGTTCATTAACTTCAGAGATATTGAGTTTGCGGCCAGCGAAGTGAGCGGTAAACTCTTTTTTACTCGTGTTCCTTATCTCGATTTTCTGATTGGCAATGGAGTGCTTGAGCGGTGAATCTATTAAATAGAACTTGTTGCCATAACTGAAGGTATGGTCGTTACGTATTTTACGGTGGTTTTTAATGACGCAGATATCATCAAGGTTGATGTGTTTCGACAGAGCCGTAAATTCAGGTACTTGCTTTGATTTAACTTGAATTTTGGTTTGCCAGAACTGCGGAATAAAGACGTGTTTAAGGTAGGCATTAGCGGCAGCAATATCATTGATATTGTTCAACCTTAGCTCGGGAACAAGACGGTCTTGGAAGGTATCGAATGCTCGCTCAATACGGCCTTTGCCTTGCGGTGAATTGGCAAAAATGATTTCAATGCCTAGCTCCTCGCAAGCCCTCTGCATCTGTGAGAAGTTGCAGCGTTTAGGGCCACCGAATATACCGGCTCTATCCACATAAAGCGTTTTAAAAACGCCTTTGGCTTCAATACAATCTCGCATCACTTTCAAACAACCTACCGTCGTTTCTGAAGGAAAGAACTCGGCGTATACTTCACTGGTAGCATCATCAATCATGGCAATTAAACAGTGCTTTTTATCCCCAAACCAGCGATGCGGACTGCCATCCATTTGCATCATTAAGCCCGCTGCTTCCATACGCTCTCTACGTTTACGAACATTGCTGCGCCTGCGCTTAGCTCGTTTAACATGGTGAATATCATGCGCCCAACCTCGCAGTGTTTCGCGCTTCACAACAATGTTTTCGTTTTCGGCCAACTGCTCAGCCAAGTGCAACAAGTTCAAATCGAAATACTTATCTTTAATCAAAGCCTGCACTGCTTTCTTAATTGATACTGGCGTTTTGTTTGGCGGGGTTTTACCGCTATTACCATGAATAGCGAATTGAATACCGACTTGCTGATATTGCTTTACGTAGCGTTCAATGGTGCGTCGAGACTTACCGAGTAATTTTGCAGCGTTGGCAATTGTTATTCTGCCTTCGACTACCTTAGCAATGATATCAACAGTGAGTTGAGCTTTAGAGTCCATCACAATCATCCTCAACATGCCTTCTAATATTCAAAAAAATGAACACTAACAGGCACATAAAAAAATGACCGACAAATTCCCTTGGTAATTAGCAATTACGACAGAATCGCTTGGTAATTAAGATACGACAAAGTCGCTTGGTGTTAACAGATGTAGTTGTAGTAGCGCATACCCTGTCTGACATTATGGCTCATCAGTATCGACTTAACCTGACAGGCAACAAAAGACAAGGAGCGAAAGGTCAACGCCGCCTTTAAGGAATTGTTAGAGGGGCTTCATAGTAACACCTGTTTCTACTGAAAACATATTTTGCGCTTTCAGTGGAAGAGTAAAATGTCTGCTTCACGTACAAACAAGACCGACAGACTTGGTTCACCTCTATCTGTCAGATTGCTAGATAAAGTTTTGACTAATCCAAGTTTTGAACATGAGTACTTATTTAGTCTTTTGGTGCTAACTTTCTTGCTATCACAAAAATACTGTTTTCACTTGGAGTCCATGCCAAAACTGCATCAAACCCGGCTTCAGAAACCAAATCGAGGTATTCATCTCTCGTGAAGGAGTGTATTTTCGGCACTAGCCCTATAAATTGAACAAACTTCACAAGCCACCTCACGATGACAAATTCATTCTGAATAAGTGGTGTGCTTGAGACAAAAACGCCCCCTCTCTTAATACTCTATGTATCTCGGTCAAAGTAGACGAGGGACTCTCAACTAAATGCATAATGTTTAGCCCCAAAACAGCATTGTAAGAATCAGGTTTAAACTTAAAATCTTCCAACACACCTACTTCAAACGATACATTTGAAACATTGGCGGCACGCGCGCGCTCTTTGGCTATTTCAATCATTGCAGGCGAGATATCTGTTGCGTCAACCCTTTCTACTTTTGAAGCGTGCATAATGGCAGTGCTACCCGTACCACAGCCAAACTCTAATACAGAATCAGTGGAAAGAAGATAAGCTTGGGTAAGCGCTACTTTGCGCAGATAAATCTCCTCGTTAGGCACAGCTTTCTTCGCATACCTTTTTGAAATCCGGTTCCAAAAATTCGCTGCTTTGACGTTTGTCTGCATATAGCCACTTCACTCTTCGATAAATCTGATGTCGTCGAAATTAGCATTCGCTCCGGCCAGATGCTCTTTTTTTCCGTGTTGACTCAGTATACAAATATGTATACTGGAATTAGTAAGCGGTGAGAGGATCACATATGGATTTCGATTGGAACGATGCTAAAGCGTTTCTGCGCACGGCTGAGACAGGTTCTCTGACGGCAGCATCAAAGATACTACGCACTAGCCAGCCAACTGTAGGCAGGCGGATTTCCGCTTTGGAAAAAAACTTAGGGATCGTATTGTTCGAGCGTAGCAAGAACAATCTATTCCTGACACCGCAAGGAGAGCAAATTGTTGAGGTATTGCAAGGAATGGAGAAAGTCGCGAGTCAGACTATCATAGTAGCTAAAGGAGCTACGTCATCTCACACTGGAATAGTAACCATTGCCGTCAGCGAAATTGATGCAGTTTTCACCATGCCTGCGATAATTTCTGAACTAAAAAAACTGGAGCCGACAATTCAGATAAAATTAGAAGTTTCAAATGACACCGCCGATTTACTACACAGAAATGCTGATATCGCGGTAAGGCATTATAGACCAGAAGAAGAAGCGCTAATCATTCGTAAAATAGGTAATAGAAAAGTAAGTCTCTATGGGGCTCCAAATTTGTGTAAGGCATTTCGTAGCGCCAATTTAAATGGACAAAAAGTTCCTATTATTGGCTTTAACGATACTGACTTTATGACACAGATTTTAGTGACTGGAGGTCTAGACGAGAAGCAGATTGACTATGTATCAATAAGTGATTTTCAGCTTAGTCAAATTGAATTAGCAAAATGTGGCTTAGGTTTTATTTTACTGCCCGTTAATTTTCACGAAACAATAAGTGAACTTGAGTGTTTATACCCTGATAGCCGTTCATTATATGAATACAGTTCATGGTTAGTTAGCCATTCAGAACTCCGTAAAAACAAGCGAATACGCTTCGTTTATGATTTTTTGTCAACACAACTATCGACTCAATGACCCAATAGGCCAGATTATTCTCTCTTGCCTGAGCATTTACATTAGCTCCTCCTCCGTGAGAACGTTAGCTTTGTCAGTTGTTAACGCTCTGCCATTGGGCTTTCGACAAATCAAGGTACCGCGTTTTCCATAGATTCTTCGTCCAATATTAAAAGATGAACAAACAATCATTTAAATTAAAGACCCCATCAAAGACATCGCTTAAACCTAAATTGAACAAAAATACTGCATACTAATTTGAAGCCTTATTCAAGTATTGTATGAGTACCGCCCCCGAATCCTCGCCTTTACCATCATAATTCGGTGCTGTAACAACAGCCATTCCGTTAGCCATTCCTACATTCCACCCAAACCTGTCGTTAGGAAAACTCTCTTTCGCAGTAATCTTTGACATGAATTTCCAACCAGCATCGTCCTTCTTGTAGATGTAAGACGCTCCAGTATCAGTGCCATTAGCATCATGGTTCATAGCACTTATAAGTGCCATGTTTTCGCTTAACGCAACACCACGTCCAAACCTGTCATCCGCTCTTCCATCTGGCGATATCAGTTTAACTTTTTGTGCCCACTTGCCATTATTGCGCTCAAAAATATAGGCAGAACCAGCATCTACACCAATACCTTCTATATCATCACGCCTAGCCGCTATTAATGCAGTGTCATTAGAAATTGATACCCTTACCCCGAATAAATCGGTGTCAGCACCATCAACCGCTGTAAGTTTAGCCTCTTGCTTCCATTGTTCACCGTCTAAAACATAAACGTATGCAGCCCCAGCATTTTCTGCTTTCCCATCGTGTAAGTCAGCACCGACAACAACGGTTTCATCATCAATCGCAACACTTATTCCAAAAACATCCCCAGCTGCGCCATCACTCGCTTCGATTTTGGTTTGAAAAACCCAAGAATCACTAACTCTCTCGTAAACATAAGCAGCACCTGAATCAGCGCCTCCTGCGTCGTGTCTCGGAGCGCCGATGACAAGGTGATTATCTGTGAGTGAAACGCTTTGGCCAAAAGCATCACCCGGTTTGGCATCCGGGGCAGTGATCATTTGCGTCTGAACCCATTGCTCAAAGCGACGCTCAAATACAGCGACAGCACCTGAGTTTTTTCCTTTATCATCCCTTCTCATCACACCCAAGACAGCAATATCGTTGCTTAATGCGACGTTGCCACCAAGCATATCTTCAGCGAAAGAAGGCTCAGCAACGAGCTTAGCTTGCTGATACCAGCCATTTTCACCAAGCACAAAAACATACGCTGCTCCTGTATCCGCCTTTCCTTCACCATCAACTTTTGGTGCTCCAATGAGCAGTGTGTTTTCGCTAATCGCTGCATGGTAACCAAATAAATCCATCGCTTTACTATCTTTAGCAACAATAATGTTTTGCTCGGCTAAGCTTTGGGCCGCCACTAATGCGAGCACAGCGCATAGGCTTATTTGAGCGCCTTTCGTAATATTCATTAGCGTACTCCAGGGTATGTTTAGTGCTTTACTATCAAAGTTTAAGTACAAATGACGTGATGTGTTGTTAACACTGATTGCTTTCTATTCAAGTTTTCCTGTTATGTCATAGTAGTGTGTCGTCACCATTCTCTCGGTGTTGATAAATGCCCAACTCCATTTTTCTGTATAGCTTTTTAGAGGGTTTAAGACCTTAATGTCTTCCAGTGAAAGCCCCTGTTCAACTAAACCTTCTACAATACTGTGAGTTTCAGATAACATCGCAATAGTCGCCTCCAAGTCAGCGACGGTCGCCGTCGGTCCATGCCCTGCAATAATTCTTGTTTCTGAGTTTGCTACTGAAAGTATTTTTTTAACACCTTCAATAAAGCCCGCTACAGACCCTCCATTATCGATATCAATAAATGGGAAACGGCGGTTAAAAACCAGGTCACCTGCATGTATTACATTTGCCTCTTCAAATAAAACAAAGAGGTCACTGTTAGTATGGGCTTTCGGGGTATGATAAAGCGCAATGCTCTGACCATTCATATTAATTGAGGTTTCATCTGTAACGTCTACTGTTGGGTAGTATTCCCGTGCAAACGAGGGCGCATCGCGGCCCAGCATCTTAAGTGCTTTGGGGTTGTCAAAATAGGCCCGAACATTTGGATGTGCCATGATAGTCGCTCCACGTTTCTTAAAGTACGCATTGCCCCTGACATGGTCTCTGTGAAAGTGGGTGTTTAAGATTAGATTGACCTCTCGGTTGCCAGATAATTGCTTCTGTGTCGTGTCAATAAGTTCAACCAAGTGTTCCATTTGTGTGTCGACCATAAAAACACCGTCTTCGCCAATCAACACTGCTACGTTGCCAGAGCGGTCTGTTCTTAATTCAAAAATATTACTTCCAAGATCTTGTACCTTAATATCAAAACCTTTGTCGCCGTCGTGATTGTGTGCACTTGCGTAAGAGCACCAAAGAAGGATTGCCGTTAGCTGAGTTAGTTTTTTCACTTGCATACTCGTCGTCTGTATTTCACTTTTTGACATATTAAGAAGATAACGACAGAAAAAATAATTTTATTATGGCATCATATTCATCATGTTTTATGATGATTACCACACATAAGACGCCCTTTCATACAAATATGTGATATTTTAAATTTCTAATCAAGGATACGATTCGTGAAGCCTCAAGAGTTAAAATATTTGGTTATCTTTGATGTGATAATGAGAGAAAAATCAATTACACAAGCAGCTGCGCGACTGTCAATGACACAGCCCGCTGTATCTAACGCAGTGTCGAGAATGCGAGTATTGTGGAAAGATGAGTTGTTTGTTCCTGATGGTCGAAGGATACAGCCCACTACCTATGCAAATAACCTTTGGGAAAAAGTCCGAGACTCTCTACAAAATATCAAGCAAACCGTAGAACCTGATGATTTTGAGGCTAACAATGCAAAGCGGACATTTAGGGTTGCTTTACCCGATATTGTTCTCGATTCACTGTGGCTAGATTTAAGAAAACTCTTTGAGAGAGAAGCTTCGGGCCTCAACTTACATGCTGTGCCTTATACTATTTCTCGTGCCAAACCAATGTTGGACGCTTCTGAAGTTGACCTTGTAATTGGTCAAAGTAACCGCTCATTGGAGAATGTCTGTACAGAGCATTTGTTTGATACAAGCTATGTCTGCGCCATGAGGAAAAATCATCGTTTAAACAAAAAGCGACTAACTGTTGAAGAGTTTTCATTGGCAGATCATCTTTTAATTTCATTATCAGGTGATACGACTAGTCCGACAGACCAAGCTTTACAGCAACTGGGATTAACACGGCGGGTTGCTATAACGGTCAACACGTTCTCTTCCGCGATACCGATCATCAAAGAGACTGATGTTATCGCGATTTTACCTACTGACCTTGTTTACAACGAACTCGTGAACAATGAGATTACGGTCGCTCACCCACCGCTAGATATTCCTCATTCATCTATTTCGATGTTATGGCATAAACGACAAAGTAGTGACAAAGGGTTAATTTGGTTGCGAAATCATATAAAGCGGATATTAATAGAGCAAAGAGCACATAAAATTGAAACTGTTTTGAATGCAATAAATTCACGAGAGAAATAGAATGGTGCGTCTACCCTGATTCGAACAGGGGACCTCTACCATGTCAAACATAAAGTCATTCCCCCATTGAAAAGACAATACGTTTCCGTTATTCGTTAAAACTCAGTGGTAAAGAAGTAAGTGCTTCAGCTCGTCGTTTTATAGCTCCAGCATGAGTAGCCACATCGCCTGCAAGTGAAAGACTATCTGCTGCCACCCTGTTAATGTTCGCCACGTTTCTATCGATTTCTTCCGAGGCCGCACTTTGCTCTTCCGCAGCTGTTGATATTTGAGTAGATAGGTCAGCGATCATAGCGACATTAGCGTTGACTTTCTTTATTATTCCTATGGTGTCTTTCGACTGTGTAAAACAACGGTCTGCAGTCTCAAGCCCTTTCATGTTTTTCTAGGAAAGTTCTCGTTGAGCATACAATTAGATAAGTCGAGCTTTTGAACCGTTGAGCTGCTCAAGTCATTCGGCTTTGGAAGATGCATTTGGCGAAGCTGCAACCTTTAAAACATGGTCGTAAAATTTGTCTGTTTTGACATTCTGTCACTTCAGACTAAAAACGCTACTCATACAATTATTTTTACACCAACAGAAATAGTATGACTGGTTAGTAGTCTTCAATGTTAAAGCGCTTTTGACTTGTAGTAAATCGCTTTGCGACCACCACTTTTGGCTTTATACAATTGCTTGTCTGCTTCTGACAGTGTATCTCGTATGCTCGAAAATTCTGCTGCGTTACAAACACCACAACTAAAACTAAACTCAGGTACGTCAAGTTCTCCCGATTGACAATACTGGTTAATATATTTTAACTCTCTTATCAAGTGGCCGAAGTCATTTTGGTTGGCTACAATGGCGAATTCTTCTCCTCCCATTCTAGCAATGTGCTTTGCATTTTTTGTTTCAGAACTTAATAATTTTGAAAATGATATTAAAATTTCATCGCCAACATCATGCCCGAACTTATCATTCAATGTTTTGAAGTTATCAACATCAATTAAGCATACGACAAAATCTGAGATATTAATTGATTCAACAAATTGTTGGAAACATCGCCTATTGCTTAGCTGAGTTAATGGATCTTTTAGTGCTTGTTTTTCTAACAGCCTCTCTCTTTCTACCCTATCAGTTGCATTTCTTAAAAATGCAAACGCCCAAAAAGAGCCTTCCGTTTGTAGTCGTGATATCGACAACTCAACATATATCCTTTCGCCATTTTCCTTAACTGCAGGGACTAGTTTTGTTGAATCTATCAATTGACCTTCACCTGTAGCAACGTAATTGATGTATGCAGCCTTCGCTCTTTCCCTGAATTCTGGAGGCGTTATCAGATCGTGCATATCGCAGCCTAGCGCATTTTCCTCCGTAAAACCAAACATGCGAGTTGCCGCTAAATTCCAAAATACGATATGACTGTTCGAATCAGCTATAACAACTGCGTCGTTTGCTTTACGAACAATTTCTTCGTAAAACGACTCCAGGCTTTTTGATGATTTCAAAAGACACCTCCAATATGAAGCACTATGCATTTAATCATGATAGCACTAGGAATATCACTTCAATGCAAAGTGATTATCTGTCTACTAAAGAGAATTACTTTTTAGTTTTGTTTCTTACAGATACTGACGCATAAATTTCTATTCTTTTTGATGCTGAAATATTAACCTCTTTCTTCTGTTGTAGCTCTTTAGACCGATAGCCAACATTACCTATGGTGAAAAGTTTAGGTTCTAATGCCTTACGCAGATTGTATATATGCGTTTTTAAAAAACTACTCTCGAGAGGCGTATCACCCCACAATAAATCTGAAATGTCACTGCGTGTTACGGGATATGGGTAGCGCGTAATTAACAAACTCAGAATTTTTAAAATCGGTATTAATAAGCTTTATTAGAGTACCTGCCCACGTTACTAATTGGTTGCGAGCATCTATTTTTAGCCGACCGTTTTCTAAGGCTATTTCACTATGAAGATTAGGCCTCCTAGCGAGCGCTACACAACGCAATGTTAGTTCTCTCAAGTCGAAAGGTTTTGTGAGATAGTCACCTACTCCGGTTACACAACCTTTATCGTTATCCTCACAAGCATCCCGAGCTGTCAGCATAAGTATAGGGGTAATACTTTTTTGACTTGATTTAATACTTTCGCATACTTGTAAACCATCGACATCAGGTAGATTCAAGTCTAATACAATAACGTCAAAGCTAAACCGTTTACTTTAATTGATACTATCGTTGCCACAAGCCGCATAATCCAGGCCCCCAATCCCTCCAAGAACCCGAAAATTTGACTGTCCAATGCGCGATTATCTTCTATCAGAAGTACTTAAAGGTCTTTTCTAAACATTCAAGCTATACCAATTTTTATAGCTGACTTGACCCTTTACTATTACTATAAAAAATTAGAGTGAAAAACAGGTGAATTTTCAGCCTATCTATTTTTGGTGATTTAGAGAATGCTCGCCCTGTTGGATACTGCCACTCGAATTGTCCGCTTTCATTTATATTTTGAGAGTGCGAAACATATAGATAGTTTTTAATAAACTACGACACCACTATCAAAAAGCTTAAACAGGCCTTTTAAGTAGATAGAGCATTTCAAAGAAATCCATAACGAGCGTTTAGTTCGCAGTCTGTTTTATATATCTAGGCTCACCCTCTGAAAGTTAAAAAAGCTATAAAGAGAAAAGGAGGTCGATGAACCACAGAAGGGCATGGCCGCCCGAATAATTTTCTGTAGAGTGATATCGAGAATCGAATTGGAGGGTGGATTCTCAGATAATGACAGGATAGGAGGTTAAGTTCTGTAAGAATAACAAACGGGCCTCTTTGCAAACACTTCCGGCAAAAAACGAAGAGCACTATGGTAACCTATCCCATTTAGATTTGTTCAGCGCAAATGACTTCTGCAATGTATACAAAACGGCCTGCCGAGGCTAAAAGATTTGCTTACTAACACCTACACCTAAGCGTCTAGAAAGGCGTGCTAAATTAGCTCTGTCTGTTTGTAACTCTCGTGCCGCAGCAGACCAATTTCCCTCATGCTGCGACAAAGCTTGCCGAATACGTTGACGTTGGAATTCTGCAGTCGCTAATTTCAAGCTCAGAGAGCTATCAATTTGAGTAGCTCCGGCTTGATCTGAAGGCTTCATTTCTTTAGCTTTAACTGGCGGTGCATCGATTTCTGCTAGTAACTCTCCACAATGTTGGATTTCTATTTTGACGATAGAATGCGAGTTGTAGTTAGCTGATGCTTTCAGCGCTGCGCGGCTAATAACATGCTCTAACTCACGCACATTTCCAGGCCAAGCATATGCATTTAAAAAATCAATTACATCATCAGCCATTTTCAGTTGCTGTACACCTAGTTTACGGCGAGATTGCTCAATAAAATAGCCAGCTAACAAGCCGATATCACCATGCCTTTGTCTCAGTGGGGGGATTTGCACAGGATAAACACTTAGCCTGTGATAAAGGTCAGCCCTAAACCTACCTTCACTCACTTCACTAGCCAAATCTCGGTTTGTCGCAGCAAGTACTCTTACATCAACATGCTGAATTTCATCTTGCCCTACAGGCTGGATCTCGTTTGACTGCAGCGCGCGAAGCAATTTACTCTGTGCCGCTAAGGGTAACTCACCAATTTCATCTAAAAACAGGGTGCCGCCATCGGCAAGGGCAAACTTACCCGCTCGATCTTTATCTGCCCCAGTGAAAGCACCTTTAACGTGGCCAAATAATTCACTTTCAATAAGGTTTTCAGGCAGTGCCGCACAGTTTACATAAACCAAAGGCTCTTCTGCTCTGCTTGACCGTAAATGTAAGTCGCGCGCAACTAACTCTTTACCGACTCCGGTTTCACCTTGAATCAATACACTAAACGGCGAAGCGGCAACAAGGTTGAGCTCTTTTTTTAACCTGAGCATGCAGTGGCTTTCACCGATCAACTCATGGCCACCACGTGCCAGCGTGTCTTTATTAAGCTCAGCCATGAGTGTATGTGCTCGAGAGTTCTGCTGTTCTAGCTCGTCCAGTGTCAGCGCAATTTTTAGCGTCGCTGCAGCAATAGCCGCTAATGTATCTAAGTTTTCTTGGTCTAAATCGTCAAAGGCCGCTCAGCTCTAAACTGTCGAAAGTCAGTAACCCTATTAATTTTTCAGCAAAAAACAGGGGTAAACCCATGCAGGCATGAATAGGTAGATCTCCACTGAAATCGGAAAGCAAGCCGTCGTATGGATCTGGTAGAGGGCTCGAAGCAGAAAATCTAACCTAGCGCTTTTGCTTGGCATATCGCCTCAAACCTTGGGTGCTCACTTATTACAAAGCGACGCCCTAAGGTGTCCTGTGTTAAACCTTTAATAGCCAAAGGTCTTAACACTTCATGTTGTAAGGCTAATAGCACGATTGCATCGCAATCAATAACAAAGGCTAACGTATCTAATAAACGGCTAAACCTATCTTTGTTATCCAAACAGGCCACCTGTGCCTTAGCAAATTCAAGAAGCGTTTTAACGTTGGTCATTATTAATTCAAAAATAAGACATTAAAGAGTCATTATGACACACATCTAAAGTATGTCAATATGACTACAAAAATAGTCAAAAGAATTAAAAAAACGTAAACTATTGATAAAAATCAACTAAATAAAACTGGCACAAAAAGTGGTTTAGGCAAGGTAGTTGAACAAAGCCAGGCTATTACAATGCACAGCGGAATTAGCTCCGAACAAAACATCACTGTATTTAGAGAAATAAACAGTGCATCGAAAAATAATTATCACAAAAGTGTAAAAATTGGGAACTGGGTACTCAGTATGTCATGTGCACTTTTCATATTAAGCATCTTAGTAAGTTACCCATTTGCTGAACTGTTTTCTATTCCTCAACAAGTTGCAGGTCATATCGGCACTATGGTGTTCCCTGGTTTTATCAAAATAGGCTATGTGGTGCGATGCGTCGGTATCAAAGGTTTAGGCCTAGAAGTTTAACGGAATTAAGAAAAATGCTGAATTTCCAAAACCCAATTAGCAGTATTAATGAGAGTGCCACGCTCGCGCAGCACCCGTTTCTACAACTAGCATTTAGAGCGAGTTTTCTATTTGCGACAATGGCATCAATTATCGCGCTAGTTTTTTGGCTTGGATACTTAAATGCATGGTGGCAGCTAAATTCCTCAGGTTTAACGCCTACAACTTGGCACTTTCATGAAATGTTATTTGGTTATGGTGCGACCATAGCAACTGGGTTTGTACTTACAGCAGTTCAAACTTGGACAGGTAGGCCAAGCATAAAAGGCTTACCTTTACTTGCTTTGCTGGCTTTATGGCTATCAGCTAGAGTTTTGTTTTTTGTCAACGGCGCGGAAACCATAGCGCTAGCAATCGTCTTGCAGAGCAGTTGGTGGTTACTGATTATCGGTTACTACACACAACTCGTTATAAAAGCAAAAAACCGTAGAAATTACATATTCATCATAATTTTTACTTTGATGATGATATTAGAGCTAAGCATCCTAATACTTGATGTTACCAAGCTACAAGTCATTGGCAATGCATTCTGGCCGTACCATGGTATTGCTGTTTTGTTTACTGATGGCTATTGTTAGCGGGCGTGTTATCCCATTTTTTACCAAAGTGGGAGCAAGACTTTCTCATGTATCGCACCCTAAGTTGTTAGACAAAACAATATTTTGTGTATCTGTAGTTGGCGCTTTAGTGTTCTTTAGCAGCGGTCTGTTTGAATTACCACTATCGCCAGCTTGGTTAATGCTAACCGCTGGGATACTGCACCTTCTTAGATTAGTTTTTTGGCAAAGCCATAAAACACTACGCATTCCGCTGCTTTGGTCATTGCACTTATCTTATCTGGCACTAGCTATAGGTCTGATTTTACTCGGCTTAAGTTACCTAATAGGCAGTGTTACCTTTAGCGCAGCTTTGCACTTACTGACCATAGGCGCTATGGGGTTGATGATACTCGCTATGATGAGCCGTGTATCACTTGGCCACACAGGCAGACTATTACAACCAAAACCAATTGTCAGCTTAGCGTTTGCATTAATGATTATAGCGGCAGTGACTCGATCATTATTGCCGCTTATAGGTCTATTCCAGCTTAGCTGGCAATTGAGTACTGCATCTTGGGTATTGGCAAGCATTATTTTCTTGTGTGTTTATACCCCAATACTAATCGCCCCCGTCAAAGCGGCAGGATTTAACCTGCACAATTTACTTAACTGTTATTAATCGTTGAAACGAAAGAGGTATGACCATGTTACAACAAAAGCATATAAACATTATTAAAAGCCTAGCGCCGATATTACACGAAACGGGTCCAGCATTAACAGATCACTTTTATGGTCGAATGTTTAAGCATAATCCAGAATTAAAACATATCTTTAATATGAGTAACCAAGAGTCTGGCGCACAAAAAGCAGCTTTATTCGCGGCAATCGCAGGATATGT
Organism: Alteromonas gracilis; assembly: GCF_036870955.2. Taxonomy (GTDB): domain Bacteria; phylum Pseudomonadota; class Gammaproteobacteria; order Enterobacterales; family Alteromonadaceae; genus Alteromonas; species Alteromonas gracilis_A. Next base: position 1,663,923 of record NZ_CP145482.2, on the reverse strand, counting down.
GCAACATATCGACGATCTTCCTGCATTACAAACAGCTGTTGAACGTATCGCACAGAAGCACACCAGCTTTCATATACAGCCAGCAATGTACGATATTGTAGGTTACCACCTAACAGAAACACTGCGTGAATTAACCGGAGATCTATTTACTCCAGAAGTAGAAGAAGCGTGGCTTGCAGCGTACCAGCTGCTTGCAGGTGTTTTTGTTAACCGAGAAGGTGACTTATACAAACAAAGGGCAGCCACTACAGGTGGCTGGATTGGTAGCAGAGACTTTGTTGTAAAAAGCAAAACTCGTGAGTCAGAGCTAGTGATTAGCTTTGTATTTGAACCACGAGATAACGGGCCCGTAATTGATTACCAAGCAGGACAATATCTTGGTCTAGAGGTAAACCCTGAGGGCCATGAATATACTGAAATTCGTCAGTACTCTTTGTCAGACAAGCCAAATGGTAAAACTTATCGAATTTCTGTTAAACGTGAAACACATGGCGTGCCAGGTGTAGTATCAAATTACTTGCATAAAAACATAAATGAGGGTGACATTGTAAAGCTACATTCTCCAGCAGGAGATTTCTTCTTGGTAGACAGAAATACACCTGTCGTACTAGTTTCAGCAGGTGTAGGCGTAACGCCTATGCAGGCTATGCTAGAAAAGCTTTCAGCTGAAAAGTATCCACATGATGTTTACTACCTACATGCTTGCGAAAATGAGAGCCAGCATTCCTTTGCTCACCGCACACGGCAGCTTACGCAAGAGACTAACAGGCATGCCTACACTTGGTATGCTGACCTTCACCACGCTACTTCTGCCAATACCCTGCCAGGCTTTATGGACTTTGACCGCGTTAAATTACCATTCGGCTACGCCAACTTTTATTTATGCGGCCCTGTTCCATTTATGAAGTTTGTTAAAGAGCAACTATTAAGCCACGGGGTAACTGAAGAACGAATACATTACGAGGTATTTGGCCCACACGCTAGTTTTTAAAAACAAAGCATCACAGATACTTACTATAGCGTGTAACCGCAAGGTTGCCGCTATTTTCTGAGCGTCTCCTAAAATCGTTCATCGGAGAAGTAAACACAATACAAACGCGAGTGTATACGTTAAAAATTGCGCACTTAAAGGTTCTTCTAAATTTTATGAATTCCTTGAAAGACGCGGCAATGCTCAACAAGTAGCCGAAATAGCATATAACCGAAGCATAGTTCCGTACCCCGGCACTGACGCAAGCTCGAATTACTAGAACTAGAACCAGAAACACACATCACAGCCGACTTCTACGAACATTGCGACTCAGACATAGTAAAACGATAACAACATTTTTTAGCCAGTTAATCATTACCTTGAGGAAAAAATGGCAGAGTGAATCAAAGTAGAACACTGCAAATTGGTGGAAGTATCGATAATGCTCATTTCGTACTTCAGACTTAAGCAAATTCGATACGACGATTATGTATGCTAATTGCAGCGCACAAAAAAGTCTTAGTTCAAACTCGCTTTGCACAAGAAATGCCACCTAAAGACCTCTTGTTCTTCTGATAGTGAGCTTAAAGATTGTTCCGCTGGGACCAGTTTTATGCAAAACCAATTCAGCGCCGAGCTGATATCTCGCTATATGCTTCGCCATATATAAACCGAGACCAAAATGCCCTTTAAAAACCTTTGAAGAAACAAACGGCTCAAATAATGATTTAATCAGTGAGGGTTTTATTCCGTCCCCATTGTCTTCGAAATAGATTGTACATTCTGATAGTGTGTCAACGACCTCTATTTTGATCAGTGGATTAGCGTTGGATTCGAATGCGTGTGCTAAAGCGTTGTCGTATAGGTGTTTTAAAACCTCGTACAGTGCTCTTTGTGAAATAACGGTAAACATTTTATCTCTGCATACCAAAGATACCGACGGCGACATAGTGGTATTCATGTAACTTAAATTGGAGAGAATATTTTGTAAAAGAGTACGGAGTTGAAAGCGTTTCTTAGTTGACCTGTAGTTTTCTTCTGGAATAACCTTAAGTTTTTCTAGGGCACTTATCGCTTTTCTTGTACTGCGCTCGATCAAAGCTTCATAGGATTCAAGGTTGTCCATGAACTTTACTAATTTACTCTTGCTTACTTTATTGCTTGAGATACATTCATTTATAGCGTGTTTTTCTTTCGTCAAACTAGTCAGTGACGTTAAAATAATACCTATAGGCGTATTTACTTCATGCGACAAGGTACAAAGTAATCTATTAAGGGCTTCAAGCTGTGAAAGCTCAGCTTCTTCTTTTCCTCTTTTTCTTAGCTTTTCAGAATGCAACAGCGCTTGCGTTTTTTCTGTTATCTGAGAATTTAATTGATTTAATTCACTAGATACGTTCGTCCAAGTGTGGACTTGTCCCCCGTTGACCAATCTCTTAGTTCTATATACCCAGTACTGCCCACCTAGCGCCAACACGTCTTCACCGAGTTGCATACAGTCCGATTCGTTTGAATTATCACTAAATGAAAAATGACTTTGACCATGAAGTTGGGTTAACAATTTACTCATGGGCATTTGTGTTAACGTTTCTTCGGTAAACTCTGAAAATGATTGAAAAAAAGTATTGTTTGCATGCGCTATTATTCCATTATCCTTTACTAAAACAGTTGGCTCACCAAAACTTTCGACTAAATCTGAAAGTTGAACATAAATAGAATCAATCTTTTTATTCAGAGTTAGGCTGTTTTTCTTAAATGCTAACGTAAATGACAAAAATAAAGCTATTAAAGCTGATATTGCAAAGATGACGCTAACAAAATGCTCAACGCTAACTCCAATTTTAGTTTGGCTGCCTGGAATGTAAAAATATTCGCTAGCTTGCATTGCAATAAAATGCATTGCTGATATAGCTGCGCCCAGAGTTAATGAACTTAGAAGTGCTATTTGGTTTTTGGTTGCTTTTTTTAGAAATAAGAAAACGCCTTTTTGGGTTTTTAGTGCTGCACAAGACAGCAGCCACGATATCCATAAAGAGATTACCATGAGTATTGGGTCGTGAATAACTACCGCGTCTGACAGTGATGCTTGCATTCCAATATGATGCATAGCCGAAATACCTAGCGCTAAATAAAAACTGTAGACAGCCCATTGAGAGCTTGAAACGATGGACATAGCGAGATATCTAGAAACTAAAGCACCGCAGATAAGTGCAGGAATAAAAGACACAACACTGAGAAATAAATCATAAGAAATCGCAAATGGCAGTTTCATAGCAGCCATGCCAATAAAATGCATCCCCCAAATACCAAAACCGAGAGTAAACCCTGTCAATAGTCTAAAACCCAAAACAGTCTTAGCATCGTGTCTTTTCAATTTAATGATATATTCATTGAGAATTAATGTCGCATAGCTAGCCGCCACAGCTATAACAAATGAAAAGGCCGAGAAAGATAAATCAAACTCAGGGCTGAAAATTTGCGCGATATTGGTAGAAGGATATGTATTTTTCATTTACTCAACTTTCATGTATTGCAATAGCATCCGTCTACATCAGAAACAATCAAATTTGCATCGAAACCTTTTAAGTGGTTTCTGAAAACCGTCAGGGCAAAACCACTAGTATCAGAACAAAGAATTCCTGCGCCATACGGCCCGAAATAAACCAAGTTGTTGTCACTACCTATTATTGCCGTAGAAGGTGTTGCGGGTACCATTGGAAAGTGTTTTGGTTCTATGAACTTAACGCTGTAACCATTTGCAAACGCTTCGGAAGAAAGCTTTGTCAAATGTTTTTGGCTGCTCGAATTACATCCACACTTCTCATCTACAAAATGAACTACGGTATTTTTCGAAAAGTCAAAAGCTTCATTAATGCGAACTGAGAGTTTTTCAACGTTAACTTTCTCAAGTTTTCCTTCAGGATCGAATGGCCGCAATTTCTCATACTGCATATAGTAAAAACCGTAAAACGTAAGACTTAACCACACTACGATCACCGCTAAGCCATAAGGAGCCTTTTCATTCATGCTATTTAACGGAATTTTGATGCATTTTCTTCAAGCTCTGCGGAACACCTCTTAAGATCTAGGGCGTCTTTTGACAACTCCTTCATAACTTGATTGTCAAACTCTGTTCGTTTACGCAATGATTCAGAGCTTTCAGCAATCCCGGCCATAGTAACAGCTTGTTGCTCTACGGCTGCTGCTACTGTGACCGATATATTTGTCGCGTTGCTCACAAGATTAGAGGTTTCCATAATTTTCTCTTTTGCTTGCTCTGTATCAGAAATTACAGTCGTAATAACCTTGAGGCTTGTTTCCATCGACTCTGTTGAAGCTCTTGATTGACGTTGGAGATTTCCGATTATTTCGGATATTTTTTGTGTGCTTTGAGTAGTTGAATTTGCTAGGGCACGTACTTCATCTGCCACTACAGCGAAGCCCCTACCCGCATCACCAGCTCTTGCGGCCTCAATAGCAGCATTTAACGCCAGTAGATTAGTCTGTTCAGCTATACTGGTTATTTCAGATAGCACTCCTGATATTGTATTTACAGATTGAATTAACGTATGCATTTGGTCTGCTGTTTCATTGATTGATTCAGTAAGATAATTACTATGCTTCGCTACCTGCTCCATGTCTAAATTTGTGTTTTGCGCTAGTGTGTTGGCCTGGTGCATTTGTTCATGAAGAGTTTGGGTTTCCTCTGAAATCGAAGATATTGTCACCGAAATTTCTTCAGCTGCAGTGGCGATAACTTCTATTTCGGCTTGCCGTTCGCTAGATGACTTTTGAAAGCGATGCTTTGTTTTCTCTAAGCTCAGTGAACTATTACGTAAGTCTTCTACTTGCTGCTTAATCGTGCCGATAAGAATAGCAAGTATTGAAATGAGTGAATCGAATGATGCTAATGTTGCGTCATTCTTGGTTCCTGATTGAACCTTAAGATTTATTCTTTCAGGGTCTGCAACTATTGAATTAGTTAAACTTGTTAGCTCTTCCCCTGTACGGCTTTGCTTTTTCATAAGAATAGCTATGTATGCTCCGACAACAGCTTCGAGCGCTGCGTATAATGCATGAATTATGAGAATACTGATTGTTAGCTTCGATTTATCAAAAACCATAACTTCCACTGAATTAACTTGCATGATGAAAAAGGTCGCGTGGTGTAAAGCGATTACCACTAATGCAGTCACAAAGACAGACCAATTTTGATAAATAATTAAAAGCGCCATTAGAATGAATATTTCAAAATGAATTTCAATGAGTCCCTCAGCCTGATGGATATGTAGGGCCGCAAAAATCATTAGGGCAATTGCCACAACGTGCTTCGTCAGCGCACTGTCGGGAGCCTGTTTGAAAAAGTAAAGAGGAGCAAGCGTAGTTGGTAAACCGACTAAGAGAAACGGTAGAAAACTGTTGTACACCAAACCCAAAACGAAACTTTCTACAGAAAGGGATATAAAAATTACGCTAAAAAGATTGTTTACTTTAGTCATTTCTACCTCTTGACTAACCAGCTAAGTAAGTGGACGAGTTATACATGTTGGTTCTGATCAACCTATGTTCGAAATTCTGAGCTCTTTAGGGTAAAATTTTGGTGAAGTTTTTATAGGAATTTAATTGAAGAGTAACTGTCGATTCAGATTGATGAACCTAATCAACTGAAAAATGAAACGATCAATTCAAATTGCTTGGACATGATTTATTGGTAAAAACCTCACAAACCCTTTACTTATAAAACATTTATGAAATGGCGATATCTATTTGGCGGGATACTATTTAATTAAGCGCTGATCTAGTACATCTAACTGTTTTATTCATGCACCTCGTTTCTTTTTTACGCATTTTAACACTATTCACACTTTTCAATCACCGCGATACCCGTGACTGCACACTCTTCTTGTTAATATGCTGAATAAATTAGCTTAAAAGACATCCCGATTACTCGAAATGACGTCGTCTGTGCAGACCTCGGTATGATTCCTAGTAAAAACACGCTTAGCTATTGTTTAGAGTAGTGCATATCACTCTTCTACGTTACAAAGCTTATTGGTCCGCTGGATATGAAATTGAAAGTTGTATCCTAAAAGAAATACTCGCCCGACACACGAAGTGGAGTTGTAATATCCTTGAATACGTTAAGTGCGTACTATGATTTACGCACTAACGCTTCTAGCCCTTAAATCTCCAAAGCTTGGGGATATCAGTATAGAGCCAAACACTTACCATTCTCTGAGTATTGGCGAATTAGTTTGCTTTTGCGAACCAATGTTCAAGAACTTCTGTGTAATTAGCCGGAAGAATGTGGCCTGAATTGAAAACAACCTGGCGCTTGGATTGAGTCGATAACTGTTCAAAGAGGTTAGCAAACTGGGCATTAGTCGCATATTCGTCTTGGTTCGCTGTAAGTAATAACACTTCTGCATTCGTTATGCGTGCTGCATTGAAGTGGGGGGAAATATGTGGCATCGAATCTTCGACATGCGGTGGTACGATACTTATAACATTGTCGATTCGTTGATCGGAAGCTGCAAGTAATAACGCCATTTGTGCGCCCATACTATAACCGACAACATAAACGGGCGAATCCTTAAACTGGCTTTGTTCAGATATCCAATTAAGGATGACTTTGTAGTCTTTTACAGTGTCTTGGATCATCGCTTCATAGGCCTTGCTATCGCCAGCTTCTAGCTTATCCAAAATAGTCAACAATGAATAATCTGGAACTTTTCGCGTACCATGGTGCCTAGCGTCCAACGCGATAACTGAAAAACCTTGATGACTTGCCATTGCTTGAACTTTATGTGCCTGAGTAACAGTTGGCGACCCTTTTAAATTTGCATTCCACCAACGTGGGAAACTACGCCCCATTGCATGCATCGCAATCAAAACTGGGTAGCGATCTTGTTTTACTTTTGGATAACTTAAACGCCCGTTTACGGTTTGACCATCGAAACTGGTAAAACTGAAGTGCTCGTTATCGTCTTGCATGGACAAAGTGGGCACATGATCAACTAAGTATTCCGAAGAAAATTTATCAGCCACTTGTGTATTTGCAAGTATTGTAAATGATGTAAACAAGGCGATAAATACGCCGAATTGGATAAACTTAAACATAACAGGCTCCTGTATAAATGGGAGTCAACAGTGAGCCCTGCGAGGTGAAGCTGGGGTGAATACTATATACTTTTTTACTTTAAGTTCTGTCGTAGGATAGCCTGTTCCTCTTTCCAATTGTTTGATTCGCTTATACTCGCAAAGCTGAGACGCCACCAGTTTATGCTGGTTCAGCTTTAATTTTCGCAACCAATTTATAGCTTGCGGCTGCCAAGCATAATGGACATCATCAATATCTAATTTATGTTCCTCGCTATCGATGCACTAGAATTTATTATCGAAAGAACAATAGATTTACCCTCCGCCTAACCTACGGTGTTAAAACTGGCTGAAGTGCAAACTGTTTGCACCATACCATTTCCGAATTCTTATCAATAAACCTTAAGTTTTTAAGCATCAAAAATAGCTAGTGTTAGGGGGCGAATGCTTGAGAAAATGAAGAAATGGCCCACCCTATCAGAAGCGGCAGTCGTGACCGAATACTTAGTATTCTAATGCATCCATCTAAATCGAATTCAACGTCTAAAAAAGCATGCGTTTCTCAACATTCAAAAATGGCTATTTAGAGCTTATATATGTGAAGAAATACCCCTTTTAACAGGGCATAGCTACTTCCGCCGCCCTTTCAATTTGTGCGTTCATCCATTTTTACGGTTAAAAGATGACTTATTTTCTACTGATTGCCACGTGATACTTTTAGATAATCAAGCTCGCGAGCATTTGTTCCTCAGAAATACTGGAGGTAATGAATATATTGCATTTGCATCGATTGATGGGCTCACGTTGTTTAATATGAACTCCGCGACAAACGATTACGGCATATTTTCAACCAGCATATTATTTGATAACGCCACTTCGCTAAAAGCTTATGAAAAAACTGCATTACATAATTTAATGCGTGGTTGTGCGAAACATAATTGGGAAAAGTTGTCGGACGACTTTGTTAAATACAAAATGCCATAAGAGGAAATCTCTATGACTTTTAACGGCAAATAACAAGGGAGTGAAATCTAGACTTGGTCACGAATTGTAACCACTCGTGACCATCCTGACAGTATTCATCTGTTCTTAAAGGAAAAAACAAAAGGAAGCAGAAATTCTAAAAAAACTGCGTAAAACCGATTAATTCAATGCTGACAGTGAGTTAGGAACTTTAGATATTCTTAAAATGGGGGTGGAAAAATTTTTGGAAGAAAAATAGATGGTGCGTCTACCCTGATTCGAACAGGGGACCTCTACCATGTCAAGGTAGCGCTCTAACCAACTGAGCTATAGACGCATAGATGTTGCCAATAGAAGAGTGACAAATAAGTCGTGGCAACGGCGCGTATAATACTTACGCTTCGGCTTGCCTGCAAGGAAAAGTTAATAATATCTAGGTTAAGTGCTTAATTAGTCAGCAATGTTTAAACATTGTACACCCTTTCATGCTGGTACTGATTAATGCGTTACCAACAAAGACTAACCTCGTCTATTCTCTTACACCTGTTTAAACGGTAGCGGCTTAATACTGTCAACTAAGCTTCCATCCGCTACTGCTTTCATAAAGTACTCGCCCAACCTATCGGTTTCGCTTAGAACAGTTTGCCAATACTTTATGCGTGTTTCAGCGTCTAATACTTCAAAGTCTTTTCGGTCGGGTATTTTTCCATACGGTAAATTGGCAACAAAAGACGCCGAAGGAACAAGCATAACAACATTGTCATAGCTAGAGCGGTGGGGCACACGGCGTTTAAGGCCTTTGTCAAACCAGCCCGGAACAGGCTTATTGTAAAAATGAGGGTAAAGCACCAGTCCTTCATCGGGGCCAAATGATAAATCAAAATGATAGTCGATAATGCCACCATCTCGGTACATACCCATAAGCGCACCTTCAATTTCAGAAACACCTTCGATGACGACAGGAATAGAGCCAGAAGCAAGAAGCGCGTTATGTATATTGCCTTGGGTAAGATCGTGGTATTGCGTGGGTAAATGGTAAGGGTCGTTGATAGTTAACTGACTACCTGGCGTTGAAAACACATAGCGCGTATATAGACGAGAGAGATTTCTGCGACTTACTGTATTCATAGCAGCACTCATCGCCAGGCCTGACAACTGCCTAAATTTACTCTCAAAGCGCGTTGCGCCTAGGCACTTAGCAACAATTAGGTGAGCTTTAAAACGAGGGTTAGCTAAAACCTGTTGCTTACCCTCGTCATTAACCATCACCTTCAATAGGTCTATCGCCTTTTCCGTAATTTCCCTGGGTGTAGGTTTATCACTACTGTAAGTCGTCGTAGAGTAAGACTCCGCAAGACGGTTAATTGCACCGAGTGGATCATCCTGTACAGCGCAAACTGTTCTAAATGCGCCTGCAGAAGAGCCTATCACATGAATTTGGTGAGACACATTAGCGAAATACTCTGGAAAGAGAACGCGGTCAAGACCAAGCAAGAGAAAACCACTTCGGGCCGCCAGAAGCCCCTAAGAAATAACTAAACAACTCGGGAGTAAACCCGTGCTTCATGATGGTTTCACGTGCAGTTTTCCCTGCGTAAACGTCAAGAGGTGCCACTGAATATCCTTAATTTGCCATTTCGAGGCAATTTAACAGTTAGGCCGTTAAAAGTAACCCTTTGAAGATAGAATGGCAGGCTTGTCAGACCAGGCTGCACAAGGTATTAGCGCATTTTTTAAGCCATCAACTTATCTATCACTTTTTGAAATGTTTCATACTCAAAATCAGTGATATTGGACAACTTTTCTTTCTGCCACCGCATAACCGCAGGAATAATTTCATCATATGTTTGCTGCCCTTTTACCGATAGCGACACGCTTACCGCTCTACCATCTCTCACACAAGGCACTTTTCTTACAAGGCCAGTATGCTCCATTTGTTGAAGTGCTCTAGTAATTTTGACTTTATCTAGTTGTGTTGCGTTAACCAGCTGCTTGGCCGTCATACTATTTACTGTATCTTCTGAATTCTTTGTCACTGAATTAAATAGCGAGCCCAACGTTGCCATTACCCTCCACTGCTCCATGGTAAGGCCATGACTGACATAAACTGCCGATAAGGAATTACTTACATTTGCAGAAAGCATCGCGACCTTATAGGCCAACATCTCCTCAAGCTTCATGAACACCTCTTCGTTGTAGCGCTGCTGCCAGTGAGACAAGCGTTACTCCGCGTTTGGCGATACGGATAACGCGCTTTTGTGTAAACAAAATGAGACGCTCCCAATTCAAATACGCGATAGCGCATTCACGTTCACAATTGATTTACACCTCTATTATCTCTAGCCTAAAACAATTAGTTTCATTTGCAACTAAATATCTTTTTTAAATTAACGCTGGAATTAGCTTATGGATAACTTAACGTATTTGTGTGGGTTTAATAATGAACACGAAACTGAGGCTTTGCCCGATGCCTTACCTAAGGGGCAATTTAGCCCGCAAAAAGTTAACTATAAGCTTTATGCAGAACAATTTAGCAGCACCGCGTTTACCGCGCCTCGCGCCTCAAACCGTCGTAGCTGGACATACCGCATAAGGCCTTCTATTGCGATGGGCGACTTTACGCCAATCGACAATGGCCTACTTCGCACGGCGCCAGAAACTGAAATCCCCTGCCCGCCAAACGTCTTGCGTTGGGACCCTGTCGCCTTGCCAACGTCCAAAACCGATTTCGTTGACGGCCTAGTCACTATTGCAACCAATGGTGATGCTAAAGGGCAAATTGGCATTGGCATACACTGCTATGTCGCGAACAAGCCCATGGAAAACAAAGTCTTTTACTCCTCAGATGGAGAAATGCTTTTCGTCCCCCAACTTGGCAAAATGCTCGTCACAACTGAGTTTGGAAAACTAAATGTGTCACCTGGAGAAGTTTTAGTGATCCCTCGCGGCGTTCGCTTTTCAGTGACACCTATTGATGAAGTTATTCGCGGCTATGTTTGTGAAAACTACGGACATCCTTTTGTATTGCCAGAACGGGGGCCTGTTGGTGCAAATGGCTATGCAAATCAACGTGATTTCAAATACCCAACGGCGTGGTTTGAAGATAACGATACGCCTCATGTCATGATTAATAAGTATTGTGGCAACCTATTTTCATCAACCCTCGATCATTCGCCGTTTGATGTCGTCGCGTGGGTAGGCAACTCGGCACCATACAAGTACGACCTTTCTTTGTTCAATGTAATGAACACGGTAAGCTTTGATCATCCCGACCCATCAATCTTCACTGTACTGACGTCGCCTTCTGATCTTGAAGGTACAGCCAATGTTGATTTCGTTATTTTCCCCCCGCTGGATGGTTGCAGAAAATACTTTCCGTCCGCCTTATTACCACCGCAACATCATGAGTGAATTTATGGGGCTTATTGAGGGTACCTATGATGCAAAAGAACATGGCTTTGTGCCTGGCGGAATGAGTTTACACAATTGTATGACACCTCATGGCCCTGAAGCGGAAGTGTTTGAAAAAGCCTCCAATGCTGAACTCGAGCCTCAGCGCTACGAAAATACGCTGGCGTTTATGTTCGAGTCGCGCTATCCCATCGCACCAACGCAGTATGCTATGAGCGCAGACATACGTCAGCAAAACTATCTCGCCTGTTGGAATGGACTGAAGAAATATTACGACGGAGCAAAGTAGTATCTCATTTGATTCGCTATCGTTTTTGGTGTGTACATTGCGCATTACGTTAGATATGTACGCACCAATTCACATGCGACACTAAGTGTACGCTTTTTTGAACACTTAAACCTGCCACAAAATAAGCATAATGAATATATTTTTCATACACTTAACAGGCCGCACGTCTCCTCTACTGTTTAAATATGGCACCAGCGAAAACAAAACGTTACACAAGGTCTTTCCATAAGGCATGACTTGTCTGAATGTAGCCTATTGCCTGCATTTTTACCTCGCGCTTACAATCAGCTCACAATTACAAAATCAGTATTACGTTGAGGAAGAATCTCCATGGCAGATTTATTTGAAAATCCAATTGGCCTAGATGGCTTTGAGTTCCTAGAATTCACCGCGCCTGAAAAAGGCATGTTAGAGCCAATTTTTGAAGCAATGGGGTTCACCCTAGTAGCGCGCCATAAGTCAAAAGATGTTGAGCTGTGGCGCCAAGGTGACATCAATCTTCTAAGCAACTACGAGAAAGATTGCCATGCATCATATTACGCAGAGGAACACGGTCCGTCTGCGTGCGGCATGGCATTTAGAGTAAAAGACTCGCAAACAGCTTACAAAGAAGTGTTGGAGCGTGGCGCACAACCGATGGACACAAAGACTGGTCCAATGGAACTTAAGCTACCTGCCATTAAAGGAATTGGCGGTGCTATGCTATACCTTATTGACCGATATCAAGGCGACAATACTATCTATGATATCGACTTTAATTGGATTGAAGGTGTTGATCGTAATCCTAAGGGCTGTGGCTTTCACACGCTTGACCACTTAACCCACAACGTCTATCGCGGTCGCATGGATTTTTGGGCAGGCTTCTATGAGAAGTTGTTTAACTTCCGCGAAATCCGCTATTTTGATATCAAAGGTGAATACACTGGCTTGCTATCTAAAGCCATGACTGCACCTGATGGCAAGATTCGCATACCGCTAAACGAAGAAGCCGTTGGCGGGGGCGGTCAAATTGAAGAGTTCCTAATGAAGTATAACGGCGAAGGCATTCAGCACATCGCTTTTGCCTGTGACAACTTAATTGAGTGTCTCGATAAGTTAAAAGCCCGTGGTATGAAATTTATGACACCGCCTCCAAACACTTACTACGAGATGTTGGAAGAGCGTTTGCCAGGTCATGGCGAAAATGTCGATGAGCTTCAAAAGCGCGGTATTTTGTTAGACGGTACCACAGAGAATGGCGAACCGCGTTTGCTGCTGCAAATTTTCTCTGAGACGGTATTTGGCCCGGTATTCTTCGAGTTTATTCAGCGCAAACAAGATGAAGGTTTTGGTGAAGGTAACTTCAAGGCACTCTTTGAATCTATTGAACGTGACCAAGTTAACCGTGGCGTGTTGAACAAATAACACCCCAATCAATACGCTCATGCTCACGAAAAGGCAGCTTAACCGCTGCCTTTTTCATAAAGCGCGCAAGCGGCTCCAGATGGGTCCACAATTACGCAAAAGCTATCATTACCATGATGCCTAACGTCACCTACTACCTTTCCACCGCGGGCTTTCACAGCGGCCAGCGAATCTTCTAAGTTGTCTACCGTAAAATAGTTTATCCACCCGCCAGGAAGGGACGCATTAACACCTCTTTTGTGACATATTCCACCCACTGGGGTACCGTCAGGTTTTAGCATAACGTAATCGTTGTACCCTCCCATATCAACGGGGTCTTTTTTCCACCCCATTACGGTTTCATAAAATGTGACGAGAGAATCAGCGTCCTCTGCTGTGATATCGCACCAAGATGAATCAGACATAAGACAATTCCTTGAAGAGGTTTTAGAAAATGAACCTGTTAGAGCGTGTTAACAAATGTAGAACAATTCAACGCAATAAAACACTGGTTGAAGAAAGTAATGTAGCGTTTTTGCAACGTTCAAGTACGCAAAACCGCAAAGAGATAGCGCCAATGTCAAGGTAAGAAATTGCAAAAAAACTAAACATTTTTTATTTTGCCTGTAGACAAGGCCTGTGAATAATGCTTGCAAAATCGATAATGTTATCCACTGAACATTGTTTGTACAGTTTATTTAATCCTCTTAAATCATATACTTACGACAACTCCCCAAACTACTCAACAAACTTATCCACAGATTAAGTGGATAACACGTAGCACTTAACCACAGTTAGTGGTTTAATGAGGATATCTTCGAAGTTTTCATTTTTTCGGTTTCTCATGCCAAAACAAACACTCTTAGTACACGAGTCTTTATTTACAATTCACAGCCTGGATCCAGATAGCGACATACCCGCATCTGTGCTTAAAAGCCCGCTTTTTTTCTTGGGGAAAACAGAAGAAGAACTTTCTATTGTTGTTCCAAACTCGGTGGAAGTTTCATCTCTAGATTGCGATGAAGGCTGGAGAGCTCTGGAACTTTTGGGGCCGCTTCACTTGTCACTAATAGGAATAATGGCTCAAATAGGCCAAGTACTTGCCGCAGCCAAAGTTCCTATTTTCGTTGTATCTACTTTTGACACTGATTTCTTTCTAGTCAAAGGCAATAAATTGTCAGATGCGATTGCCGCGCTAAAAAAGGCAGGTTACACCGTTACCGAGGATAAATAGCGGTTATGGGTAAGTTACTGCATTATCCTCCGGAAGTATTTAACAAGCGGTTTGACATAGTAAGTCCATTATCAGGCCAGGTGACACACCTTGATGATTTGGAAGATCCGCTCCTTAAGCATGGCTTTCATGGACCTGGGGCTGCTGTTACCTCTAGTGCGAACACTGTCTTTGCACCATTTAATGGCAAAGTGCTCGGCGTTCAACCACTCGATTATGCTATTGAAATTAAGTCGTCTGTAGGACTTAAGTGCAAAATAAAGTATGGTTTTGATACCCTGCACTTGCATGGCGCTCAATTTAGTTGTTCGTTGAAAAAAGGCGATTCGTTTTCTGCAAACACACCACTTTTCACGTTAAATTCAGCCTGGTTGAAGCAACAAGGCGTGGCAAATATTTGTATAATGACCGTGTTAAATGCCCAAGCGTTGCTGGGTGTTATGGCGACCAATAAAAAGTACGTAGAAGCGAGCGAAGATGCGCTCCTTACTTTGTTTGCCTAATGTATTAGGTTAGTAAAAGTGGTGATTGCATTAAACAAGCGAACGCAAGCTGTCATCTTTCATCAGCACTTTGGCGTACAACATCATGTTATTCGAGCATTATTAAATATGATAACAAGCAGTATGGAATTTTCTTTATGAGTACAGTCCTTTACGGTATCCCTAACTGTGACACCATTAAAAAAGCAAAAAAATGGCTAACAGATAACAACGTCGCATTTACTTTTCACGACTATCGAAAAGATGGTATCGACCAAGCATTTTTATTAAAAGCTGAAGCAGTATTGGGATGGGAAGCAATGCTTAACAAGCGCGGTACAACATACCGTCAGCTAGATGATGCAGAAAAAGCCACTATTGATAGAGACAAGGCGCTTGCACTTCTAGAGCTGTACCCTGCCATGATCAAGCGCCCTATTTTGCTAAATGGTGATAGTTTTTATATTGGATTTAAACCCGCTCAATACGAGGGCATATTTTGTTAAACGATTCTGTAATTGAGATTGCCAAAGATCTTATAAATCGTCGTTCGGTAACGCCCGAAGACGCAGGCTGCCAAGATGCGATGAAGACATTTTTGGCTGCACTGGGTTTTGATAATGAAACCATGGTGTTTGAAGACACCACAAACTTGTGGTCTCGCAGAGGGAAAGAAGGCCCTGTGTTTTGCTTTGCCGGGCATACTGACGTAGTGCCAAGTGGACCTGAAGATGCGTGGAAAACGCCTCCCTTCGTTGCTACAGAATTTGATGGTTATCTTCATGGCCGTGGCGCAGCTGATATGAAAGGCAGTCTTGCCGCTATGTTAGTTGCCACTCGTGAGTTTGTGAATAAATACCCAGACCACAAAGGCAGTATTGCCTACCTTATTACTAGCGATGAGGAAGGTCCGTTTATTAACGGAACAACACGTGTAATCGATACATTAGAAGCGCGCAATGAGAAAATCACCTGGTGTGTTGTGGGTGAACCCTCTTCAACAGATGAAGTGGGAGACATCGTAAAAAATGGGCGTCGAGGCTCATTAACAGGTGATTTAGTTGTGAAAGGTGTTCAAGGTCACGTTGCCTACCCTCACTTAGCTAAGAACCCTGTTCATATGGCGACTGCTGCCCTTGATGAATTAGCGAAATCACATTGGGATAACGGCAATGACTTTTTCCCACCAACCAGCTTCCAGATTTCAAACATTCATGGTGGAACAGGTGCTGGA
Source organism: Alteromonas gracilis (assembly GCF_036870955.2). Lineage (GTDB taxonomy): Bacteria > Pseudomonadota > Gammaproteobacteria > Enterobacterales > Alteromonadaceae > Alteromonas > Alteromonas gracilis_A. The sequence goes on along the minus strand of NZ_CP145482.2, from coordinate 1,647,858 downwards.
AATGTTATCCCCGGTGAACTTCATGTATGTTTCAACTTCCGCTTTTCGACAGAAGTCACCGATAAGCTATTGATTGATCGAGTTACCTCTATACTAGATAAACATGAGCTGGACTACGACATTAAATGGACGTTCAACGGTCAGCCTTTTTTAACCGATACGGGCGCATTACTTGAGGCAACTCAAGGTGCTATTGCCGCAGTAAAAGGAAAGCCAACCGTTTTATCCACTGCTTAGGTGGTACCTCTGATGGGCGCTTTATTGCACCAACTGGCGCACAAGTTATTGAACTAGGCCCAGTTAATGCAACAATCCACAAGATTGACGAGTGCGTAAAAATGGCTGACCTTGAGCAACTTACAGATATGTATTTTGGCATTTTAGAAAGGTTACTGGCTCGCTAATGCCACGTATAATGGACGCACATTGGTTAGGCCTGCAGAATGACTACTTAGTTGATGCAGGTGCTAACCACAGGCTGCACCCAGAAGTGGTATCAGACTTTTTTGCCATGCAAAATGCCGCGGCGCAGGATGGGCTAGATTTACAGCTTGTCAGTAGTTACAGGGACTTTGCACGTCAAGCTGCAATCTTTAGTCGCAAATGGCGGGGGGAAGTCCCTATTCTTGATGAGAATAGTCAGCCTCTTCAACATGATTCGCTGAGTGACGAAGATAAACTGCATGCCATTTTAATGTGGTCGGCCTTACCAGGCGGTAGCAGGCATCATTGGGGGACAGATTTTGATGTCTATGATAAAACAGCCGTGGCAAGTTACACTGGCAAGTTCAATTTAGTCGAAAGCGAGTACCAAATTAACGGTCCATGTTATGCGCTGGCATGCTGGCTTGAGGCCAATATGGCGTCGTTTGGCTTCTTTCGCCCATTTAACAAAAGCAATGGTGGCGTTGCCCGCGAACCTTGGCATTTAAGTCATAGAAAAACTGCAACGCAGTTTGAAAAGGCTAGAAACCTTCACGCATTGCACAGAGCAATAAGTAACAGTGAGGTGGCGGGTAAAGACGTTATTATTGCAATGCTCCCCTCGCTTTACGACCGATATGTACTGAATAATGGCAATACCTGTGCTGATTAAGGCTGCAGGCAGTCTAAACAAGAGTAAAACACAATGGATTTAAGCTGGTTAATCGTCGTTATTGTTTTGGTTCTTGGTGTCGTAGTGGGTAATATTACGTTGCTTAAGTACAGTGCCAAGTTTAAGTTCCCAACACCAACAAAACCGTCAGATCACCCCGATGGAACATCAAATGCTGACAAGCAAATGAAAAAGAAAAACGGTTTTGATGATGAAGAGGACTGGTGAGGCTTACACGACCTAGTCAGGTCGAACTTGAATTTTCTCTACATGACTAAACTGTGAGGCCTTAGGTGCATCAGTCAATGCGAACTCAATTGCCACGTAGTTGTTACGGATCTTATGGTGAGGTTTGGTGTAGAGCCACTTTTGTACACCGAGAATGGCCGTTGCATCAAAAAGGCCATCTTGGTCTGATGCGACAACTTCAATATCTGATACATTGCCATCGCTTTCAATACTGAAGTTAACTAGCACGGCACCTTCGATGCCATTTTTTACCGCATATTTCGGATATTTAGGCAAAGCACGCTTAATGACTGACGCAGTGTTACTCTCTGGCGCACTGACACTGTCATTAGCGTTAGCTGGTAATATTGGCAATGCCAGCGTTGTCGTTGCCGTAACCATAGCTGCTAGCAAAGCATTTCTGAATCTAGTTGCTTGTCCTTTCCTCTTGGAAATCATAAATGTCATAGCAGGTCCTTTCCTATCGAAACAATGAATAATTTATTATTTATGTTCAATTAGTTAAACACAGGTTAAGGAACAATAACTAGCACTTAATTGCTTTACTGATGTGCGAAGTGCTATGAATTATAGTGATGTGGTGGAGTAACATGCGCTATTGGTTTCAATACACGTGTAGATATGTTCAGACAGCCACTCTATTGCATCGCCTCGCGATGAAAAAAAGGCAAATGGTAAGGTGGAGCCTTCATAAAGCTGAGTCCAAAACTTTTTCTGTAACTCTTCCCCTTCTGTTTCATTAAACACAATGGCGGTCGCAACCAAGCCTTTGGCAACGGCTTTGTCTACAATGGCATGGGCACTTGACGTGGCAGTCATTGGGGCAAGTGCCAAACCATTAATGTTTACAAGACTTCCCCAACAAGGCGAGGTAATTTTTGCTCTTTGTGCACCAACAACCATTTCGTATTTGCGCATAAACTCGAGATTAAATGGTCCGACTAAATCGATAAACAAAACTTTCTGATGTTCATCAAACGCCGCCTTCACTTCGCCATGCGCACTGAACTGACTTCTATCCAAAGCACAACCTCCTTAGTACTGCTTCCATTATACGAAAGTATAGTTACCACTTGAGAGTGTGTCGATGTTTTGCGCGGTAATTGTCATTAAAAAAGGGAAGCCACAGCTTCCCTTTTTCTAAAACCAAGTCGTGCTTTTACTGTGCTTTGGTATCTTTATTCTTTACATACTTTTCAAGCCATTGATCTTGCTCCCATAATGTATGCAAGACGCTTTCTTTTGCTCGATAACCATGGCTCTCTTTAGGTAACATGACTAACCGCGTCACAGCACCTAGCCCTTTAAGTGCATTGAAATAACGCTCACTCTGCATGGGATATGTTCCAGAGTTATTGTCAGCTTCACCGTGAATTAACAGTAAAGGCGTTTTCATTTTATCTGCATGCATAAAAGGAGACATAGTGTAATACACATCAGGCGCATCCCAATAATGGCGCTCTTCCGACTGGAAACCAAACGGAGTAAGTGTGCGATTGTACGCCCCAGAACGCGCAATACCGGCTGCAAATAAATCAGAATGTGACAGCAAGTTAGCTACCATAAATGCACCGTAGCTATGCCCACCCACGGCTACACGCTCGGGGTCAATAAGCCCTCTCTGATCCAGCGCATCTATCGCGGCTTTTGCGTTAGCGACCAGCTGCGGCCTAAAGGTATCATTAGGCTCTTCGTCGCCTTCACCGACTATTGGGAAAGATGCATCATCTAACACAACATAACCTTTCGTTACCCAGTAAATAGGAGAACCGTACCAAGGATACGTGAACGTGTTGGGGTTTTGGGTATTCTGGCCCGCGCTCGACTTATCTTTAAACTCTCTTGGATAGGCCCATAAAATCATTGGGTAACGTTCACCTTCAACATAGTCTGTAGGTAAATAAAGCGTCCCTGTTAAATCAAGGCCATCGTCACGTTGATAAGTAATCACTTCTTTCTTGACGTTTTGAATACTCTCAAATGGATTGTCAAAATCGGTCAATTGATTAAGCGACTTATCATCTAAATTTCTGAAGTAGTAATTAGGGTAGTCACGCTTTGACTCGATGCGAACTAGCAAGCGGTTTTCGTTTAGATTGAATTCACGCAGGTCTTCATATTTTCCTTCAAGTTCAGAAGTATAAAGTCGCGTGGTTTCTAGCGTTTCTAGATTTAACTTATCTAAAAATGGAAATTGTCCTTGCGGTGTAAATCCATCCCCTAATAAGAAGACGCTACCCTCTTTCACTACCAACTCATCTTTAAAGTAAGCGTTTTTCTGGGTAACAAAGCTGCCCGGGTCGCTATAACGGTCTTGATAACTGCGGTCTGAAATAAGGCGTACAGGCTGTGTTTGATCAGGACTGAACACATAGGTTTTTGTATTACGCGTATTCCACCAGTAATCTCGGGCAATCGCTAAGCCGTCGTCTTTCCATATAAACTGATAGAAACGGTCTTCTGTTTTCAAGAGCTCTGAAGGCTCTCCTTTGAAGGGGGCGCTAAGCTGCATTAACTTGTCGCGGTGCGTTACGTCAACCTCTGGGTCTCCACCATCCAATGCTTCTGCATAGACAATAGTGTTTGGCTTATCATCTCGCCACTGCACGTCTCGGGGTAGGTTCTTACCGCCATGAACCCTTGCGGTAGATCCTCAATAAGAGGAACTGAAACTATGGTCTTAGCTAGCTTGGCATCCATGTTGTAAATATCAACGGTATGGCCAAAACGGCGGTAAGTCACTAGATAAGAGAAAGGGCGTTGATACTCTTGTACCATTACATAGTCACCGCCTGGCGATACGCTTACCTCACCATACATGCCGGCTTTACGCCATACTGCACTATCACCTTTAAGCCAAACGCGATGGATCTCCGCACGCGCAAGTTGCTCAAAATTTGCTTCGTCGTTTTTGTTTTTCAGCAAATCTTGATAGGTTCTATTTTGCGCTTTTTTGCCATCGCTTACAGAAATCGTTGGGCCAGTAGGAACCGCTAAACTAGTATCGATTAATGCTTTTCTATCACTTGGAACCACTTTTACTAGAAGTGACTTACTTTTTGCATCCCAACTGATGACATCCCCCATATTGGCATTCAATGGTTTGTCAAAAAGACGCCTTGCTGAGGCTGCTTCGATATCCAACACCCATAGTTCAACACGCGTTTTAGTGGTATGAGTAAAGGCAATATAACGCTGATTAGGTGACCACTTAAAGTTTGCGAGTTTAGGCGACGACGGAAGCCCTTTAACGACGAGACTTTCCGTTCTGCCAACGCGCTGAATTTCAAGCTTGTTGTAATAGGTTACACGACTACCAATATTGGTCACAGGATCTATTCGAAGGCCTGCTAAACGTAGCTCTTCTTTTGATAAGTCATCGATTGACTTGTAGTTATCACGAAAAATCAGCACCATATTTTCTTGCTTATCATCAAGCAAGGTAGCTGGCGCAAGAGTCACATCCACGAGCTCTAAAATCTCTTTTGATGGTTTTTGGTATTGAAGTGCATCTTGTGCAAAGAGCGAGTTTGCACAAAACACGCAGATAATAGCTATCCACATTCTCAGCATGTTAAGTCCTTTATTTATTTGAGGTAGTTTATGTTGATTAGGAAGTGGCCTAACGCTATACAGACCCCTGCAAGCTGCGAGACCCAATGCTCATTAACAAAAATGGCATAGTTGAACTATGCCACCTGAAATAAAGCTTTATGTATTGCTGACATCGTCTTAAAGCGGCGTTGTCTTGACCGCCGTGCCGCTAATACTGACCATTAGCATGCTTCCTTTATCGCCAATAACTTGGTAATCAAGGTCGATGCCTACAACCGCGTTTGCGCCCATACTACGAGCTTCATGCTCAAGTTCAGTGAAAGCAAGTTTGCGTGCAGTGGTAAGCTCCTCTTCGTATGAACCAGAGCGTCCGCCTACGATATCTCTAATTGACGCGAAAAGATCCTTAAAGACATTGGCGCCCATAACAGCCTCACCAACGACAATACCGTAGTAGGCCTCTATTTTATGACCTTCCAATGTAGGGGTTGTAGATACAATCATGTGTGACTCCTTTTAAAGTAATGCTTGTTGTAGTGATACTACTAACAATTCGGCTTTTTCTTGTGTATAGGGCACGACAGGTTGGTTACCCCACACTGGCTTTGGCCATGCCGTATCCGTTGAAAAGCGAGCAACATGATGTACGTGAAGCTGTTTAACCACATTGCCTAGTGCTGCAACATTGAGTTTGTGTGGTGAAAACATCTTTTGCATGACCTTTGAAACCTGTGCTGACTCACGGGTAAGCACAAGCTGTTCTTGCTCCGTTAATTCAATAATCTCAGATACATTGTTTCTTTTAGGCACAAGAATAAGCCAAGGAAATTGGCTATCGTTCATCAACAGTACACGAGAAAGCGAGAGATCGCAGACAAAAAATGTATCATTGTGTAAACGGCTGTCTAACTCAAACATCTAAATCTTCCAATGTGGTTGGAACTACCGTCAAGAGTGCGCGTTGGCCTATCGCTACTTTGGCATTGGGAAATACGATGGCTTCACCGTCTTGTGTAGCAACGTATTCTTTGTTCGGTTCAGACGCCAACACAGTGCCTGCTTTATAATCCATAAAATTAGGGGTATCTTCATCAAAATGAAGCATAAAGTCTTCGTGGTGCTTAGGTTCACCACCTGATTCACACGGTAAATATCAAGTGTTTCCACATCAACAGTAGGAGAATAGTCGTCTTCGCTTATAAGTGCGGTAATTGCACGCTTCGCATCCTCAAAACGGCTCATATCGTTTTGTCCAAATGGGCGTACTTTGCCTAGTTCTACGGTGAAAGCATGTGCGTTAAATTGGTATGAGGAAAAATAACTAAACGTCGTTGTCGCGCTCTCAGAAAGTAGAATTGTTTTGATACCACACGCCGCCAAAAACGCGAGTTGGCTTTTGCTATGCTTACGCTCATGTAAGTAAGGGTATACCGCAAATTTTTCGTTTTTAGAGGCACGAATTGCTGTATGCAAGTCATAGTGGTAGCGAGGGCCCTCATTTTTCTCGAAAAACTGTGCAACCGCATCCTCAAGTGCTTTCGCCCTAATGCGCTCGGCATTAACCAAGCCTTCACCTTTAGAATGTGCGCCACTAAACAAGCGATTCATATTCTCTTCAACAAAGCGCTCGGCAATGTCCATCGCTGGTAAATTACCAAATAAAAACAAAACATTATGTGACAGCGAAAGCTCGCATTTTAGTAAGCGTTGTACCAGTTCATCGCAAATCTCAATTGGCGCAGTCTCGTTACCGTGTACGCCACAAGATAGCACTATTTGCTTTTTGGGGGTTGCGCTTGATTGAGGGAAAAAGCTAATTATGCCTGGTGCGGTTACGCTCACCTGCGTACCGTTTTCTAACGTAAAATGAACGGGTGTTTCGAAGATGTCAGGAGTACGGCGAGAAAGTGAAAGAAATTGACCGTTGTCGATAAGTTGCTGCATGTTTTAACCAGTCTACTAGAGAATGGCTATAGTGTAGCGATAGCGACGTCTAAAATCATCTGGTGGTAATGAATATTGTTGGTAAACTGTAAACTACCACATTTTCACGAAGGTTAGGCTCTCGCCCGGCGCGGAGAAGCACCTACCATTATCTCTCTTTGTGTGAGTGCGATAAAGTCGCGTAGCGGTACTGCTCTTGAAAACAAGTAGCCCTGCCCCTCTTTAACACCTATTTCGCGAAGAATATGCAGTTGCGCCATGGTTTCAACTCCTTCAGCAACCACGGCGCACTGTTTCGCCGTTCCAATAACTTTGGCCGCCTCTATTATGGCTCGGTTCACCGGGTGCAGCTCTAATTCCATAATAAAAGATTTGTCGATCTTAATGGCATCAAGGTCAAGGTCTCGAATGTACGCCAAATTCGAATATCCTTTGCCAAAATCATCTACCGAGATAGATACACCTAAACTTCTGAGTTGATCAAGCTGCTTTTTCACCATCAATGAATTAGAAAGTGCTACATCTTCTGTTAATTCCAATTCAATTCGTTCCAACGGCATCGAGTAAGTGTCACTTAGCATAGTGAGCGTCGGAATAAGCTGATTGTCGTAAAGTTGCGTCGGAGAAATATTGACGGAAAGTGAAAGCGAGAGTTTTAGCGCATCGAACTCAGAAAGTGCTCTAAATGCTTGCTCAAGAGTCCAATATCCAAGCTCATTCATCATATTGTATGATTCTGCCGCTTCTATAAGTGGCCCGGGAAACAATACGCCGTCGAGTGGATGGTTCCAACGCAAAAGACACTCTCCGCCCACGATGTCTAATGAATTTAGGTCGACCTTTGGTTGGTAATACAGCTCTAGTTCGTTGTTCGCGATCGCGCGTTTTAAGTCAGCTTTTAAAGCCAAACTACGCCCGGTGTCTGTTTTATCAAACGTCGTCAGCGCGTAGTAATTTTCGTATTTGTTTTCTTTTGCCTGTTTTAAGGCTGTCTCGGCCTTCGATACAAACGCCGTGATATCAAAGCGGCTGCAGCTTCCACAAACCACACCGACATTGAAGTCTGCAATAAACGCTGTTTCTTCATGATGCATCGGAGATTTAAAATGCTCTACCAAGCGCTCAAACATTTGGCGCATGACAGATTCGCTTCTCTCATTGGGAAACACAATCCCAAAAACGTCGCCGCTAATCCGCCCTAGTGCAACCCGTTCACCAAAAAGCGTTTGAATTCGATTTGCTATTTCGAGTAAAAATTGATCGCCGATGTGGATGCCAAGACTTGTAGTCACATCAGAAAAGCGAACCACATCTACTAGCATCAAAGATAGAGAGTGGCTCTGAGACGCCTCTCGAGAAATGCTATCAATGAATGCATATCGATTTGGGATGGTTGCCAGCGATGTGTGAACTTGGCTCATGGTGTTTTCCTTCAGCGTTAACGCGTCTAGGTACAAATAAACAACTACTTATATAAAACCATGGTGCATAGAGAGGTGCAACGACGGTAACGTATCAGTTTGTATACCCTATTATTATTATTGACAACTTCGACCTAAAAGTCCGTCATGGTAACTATACCGCTTTCTCGAAGTAAAAAACCATTCAACTTTAAGCTAGGTTAAACAATTAAGATATGTATCAAACCACATGTGATCACCATTAAAAAAGCCCAGCGAGTGTAACACTGCTGGGCTATTTCTTAACTTGATGTGCGATTAGCTTTCGATCTTACAAGGTGAAAGCTTCCATACACGCTCGACGTAATCTCGGATTGAACGGTCAGAAGTGAACTTACCCATTTTCGCCGTATTAATGATAGCCATTTCAGCCCAGCGTTCTTTATCTCTATACGCTGCATCAACCTGAATTTGCGCATCTGAGTATGCTCTAAAATCAGCCAACACCATGTATGGGTCGCCATTATCAAGTAAGCTTTGCTTGATTGATACCAATGCACCTGGCTTTCCTGGTGTGAAGTAATCCGTCTCTAACCAATCCAGTACAGCCTTTATTTCTGGGTCTTTGTAGTAGTAGTCGTAAGGGTTGTAGCCCTTCGCTTTTAGCTCATTTACTTCTTCTACCGTCAGACCAAAAATAAAGATGTTGTCATCACCGACTTCCTCAGCAATTTCAACGTTAGCACCATCCAATGTACCTATTGTCACTGCACCGTTAAGCGCTAGCTTCATATTACCGGTTCCAGAAGCTTCCTTACCTGCAGTACTAATTTGCTCTGACACATCGGCTGCTGGGATCATCTTCTCAGCAAGAGAAACGCGGTAGTTAGGTAGAAACGCCACTTTAATCTTATTGTTAACACGCGGGTCGTTGTTAATCTTGTCTGCAATTTTATTGATGGCGTAAATAATGTCTTTCGCCAGCTTGTATCCAGGTGCGGCTTTAGCACCGAAAACAAACACGCGCGGATGCATATCGTAGTCTGGGTTTTCCAAGATACGACGATACAGAGCCATAATGTGAAGCAAAGCAAGATGCTGACGCTTGTACTCGTGAAGGCGCTTGATTTGAACATCAAAAATAGCGTTCACATCTACGTCTAAATCCAAAGACTTTCGAATCTCTTCTGCAAGTAACTCTTTATTTTCCAGCTTCACTTTCATGAACTGTTTTTGGAACGTTTTATTGTTCGCAAACTTTGCCAACCCTTGAAGTTTATCAAGGTCTTTAGGCCAGTCTTCACCAATTTTCTTATCTATTAGTTTAGATAGCGCTGGGTTACAGGCTTTCAACCATCGACGAGGTGTAATGCCGTTCGTAACGTTAGTCAACTTACCTGGGTACAATTCGTCAAACTCTGGGAAAAGCGATGACTTAACGAGGCGTGAATGCATTTCAGCAACACCGTTCACGGCAAATGAACCGATGACTGACAAATGCCCCATGCGAACCATCTTCTCGTTGCCTTCTTCAATAATAGAAAGCTTAGCTTTCATGGCATTATCGCCAGGCCACTTTTTATCTACTTCTGCCATGAAGCGGTGGTTGATTTCATAAATGATTTCAAGGTGGCGCGGTAGAATTTTTTCAATCATACGCGCTGGCCATTTCTCTAATGCTTCTGGAAGCAACGTATGGTTTGTATAGGCAAACACTTTAGTGCTAATTGCCCATGCTTCATCCCAACCAAGCTCAGCGCGATCGACCAGAATGCGCATCAACTCAGGTACAGCAATAGCAGGGTGAGTATCGTTTAGCTGAATAACAACTTGATCGGCAAAGCGGCTCCAGTCATCACCGTGTGCACGCTTGTAGCGACGAATAATGTCTTTAAGTGAACATGAGCAGAAGAAATATTGCTGAATTAAACGCAGTTCTTTACCAGCCTCAGTCTCATCATTTGGATAAAGTACTTTCGAGATTGTTTCAGCAGACACATTTTCGCGCTGTGCGTCTACGTAACCACCCGCATTAAATACATCCCAGTTAAAGTAATCAGACGCTTCAGATTGCCATAAACGCAATACATTTACGGTTTTGCCCTCATATCCAACTACTGGAATATCCCATGGCACGCCTTTAACAATAGAGCCCGGATGCCATTCTTTAAGAACGCGACCGTTTTCACCGTATTTCGTCTCTACATAACCATAAAGTGATACTTCTTGAATTGATTCTGGGCGGCAAATTTCCCAAGGGTTACCGTAATCACGCCAGCTATCAGGGCGCTCAATTTGCGCACCACTTTTTATTTCTTGACGAAACAGACCGTGCTCGTAATGAATACCATAACCAATTGCAGGTAATTCCATAGTGGCAAGAGAGTCGATAAAGCAAGCAGCAAGACGGCCAAGACCACCATTGCCTAGTGCCATATCAGGCTCTTCTTCAAGAATATCTGAAATTTCTACACCTAACTCTTTTAGTGCGCCACTTGCAACATCAAATAAACCAAAGTTTTGTAGGTTGTTAGAAAGCAATCGTCCCATCAAAAATTCAGCAGAAAAATAATGTACTGCTCGGGTGTCGTTTAAGTAATGGCTCTTCTGTGTTTTACGAAGACCTTCTAGTACTTGTTCTTGAATAGCAGCACATGTTGCTTTCCACCAGGCGTGGTTGTTAGCTTTGTTTTCGTCAGTACCTAGTGTGCAATGAAGATGCTTGATAACTGCAGCTTTAAAGTCTGCTTTGTTTATCGCTGGAGAGGGTTGCGTCTTGGTCGCTTTTGCGTTCATTTTGCGTCTCACTCTTAATTAAAGGGGTGCGTATACACCAGAAAGCGTAATTTAATTACAAAATATCTTAAGAATATGACAGCAATATAGCAGTGCTTAAACGATTATGTTGTAAAAGTTTTGTTAAAATTACAAAAAATCGCATGAATTCGTATGCATTCATGCGATTTTTAACATTTTGTTTACAGACTTTATTTTGGATTGGTTGTTTTTTAAGCTTATTTGATAATTGAACCAACTAAGCTTTCAGCTTCACCAATGAGTTCTTGTAAGTGAGTTTCACCTTTAAAGCTTTCTGCGTAAATCTTATAGATTTGCTCAGTACCTGAAGGGCGGGCAGCAAACCAACCATTCTCAGTCGACACCTTAACGCCACCTATTGCTGAATTGTTGCCTGGCGCATGGGTCTGCACTGCGGTAATCGCTTCTCCGGCTAACATATCACTCTTGACGACAGACGCATCCATCGCTGATAGTTTTTGTTTTTCTTCAAGTGTGGCCGCAACATCGACACGGCTGTATACAGGCGCATCAAACTTTTCTGTTAACGCTTGATAATGCTCACCGGGATCTTTGCCGGTAACAGCAAGAATTTCTGCTGCAAGTAAGCATAATATAAAGCCGTCTTTATCAGTCGCCCACGTGCTGCCATCGCGTTCTAAGAAAATACCTCCAGCACTTTCTTCACCTGCAAACCCAATAGTACTGCTAGACAAACCTTCCACAAACCATTTAAAGCCCACAGGCATTTCAGCAAGTGGCTTGTGGAGGCTATCAGCAACACGGTCAATCATGCTGCTCGATACTAGCGTTTTGCCTATTTTCAAGGATTCAGGCCATTGTGGGCGGTGAGTATAAAGGTAATTGATTGCCACTGCTAAATAGTGGTTAGGGTTCATCAAACCGGCGCTTTTGCACACGATACCATGTCGGTCAAAGTCTGGGTCATTGCCCCAAGCGAGGTCAAAGTTATCTTTTAGTTCGATTAGGCCAGCCATTGCATATGCTGACGAGCAATCCATGCGAAGTTTGCCATCTTTGTCCCGACGCATGAATCCAAATTGGGGATCCACTGCATCATTAACCACGGTTATATCAAGTCTGTACGTTTTTGAAATAACTGACCAATAGCCAACGCCAGCCCCACCAAGGGGATCTGTACCTAACTTCAACTTTGCATCAGCAATGGCCTGCATATCAATAACCTTGGCAAGGTCATTAATGTAGGGCACCATAAAATCGTCTTCGCGAACCAAGCCCTTCTCTCGTGCTTGGCGAATATCGACGCGCTTGACGGCTTTATTGTCGTCTCTGATAAGTTGGTTTGCTCGTTCTTGAATTTGTTTAGTAACGTCACTATCAGCTTAGTCCACCGTGAGGAGGGTTATACTTAAAACCGCCATCTGAAGGTGGGTTGTGTGATGGTGTGATTACGATACCATCTGCTTGCGCGCTGTTTTCTGCGCGATTGTGCCGAATAATGGTACGTGAAATTACAGGCGTTGGGGTGTACCCCATACTTTCATTGTCACTGCGTTGGATAACAACGTCGACGCCATTCGCACACAAAACTTCAATAGCAGTAATCATGGCGGGCTCTGACAATGCATGCGTATCTTTACCCACATAAAGTGGACCAGAAATCCCTTCTTGCTGACGATACTCTACTAACGCCTGACAGATGGCACTGATGTGCATATCTGTAAACGTGTAGTTTGATGCCGTGCCTCTATGACCAGACGTGCCAAAGGAAACCGCTTGGCCTGGGTCATTTATATCCGGTTTAAAGCTGTAGTACTGGCTGACTAGTTGCGCAACGTTAATTAGTTGTTCTTTTGCCGCGGGTTGACCAGCTTGCGGATGTAATGCCATGAAAAAATCCTTATTTGAGAAGTCTTATTTATTTACCTTCAGATGAGAAGCGTGCAACTACTGTTTCAATTACATCAGGTTGATACCCTAGATTACGCAAAACTTGTTCCAGCATATTGGTTTTTTTAGCAGTATTATTGTTGGTCACCACCCAAAACGGACTATCTGGAATAGCTTTAGGGTTGGTGCTACTGCCATTTTCAAGAAGCGCGTCTTTACTCGTAGCAAAATAAGTACGGTTTTTCCCCTTTATGCTCTCTACATTTGCAAATGAGTCTGCATTGAGTTTATGCGCCGCACTTAATACAAACAAAAACTGATCAACGCGTTTTGAAAATGTACTCAATGCATCTTTTGACACTGCGTCTAGTATATCGCGCTTGTCATGAGTTGCGGTTACGGTATCGGCAGCCGCTTTCGCTGTTGAAGCCTTCTTTGTTGCTGCCACAGCGGGTCGCGAAGCAGGCGCTTTTTTAGTGGTTGTTTTTTTCGTTGATGCCTTTGGTGATGTAGTTCTGGCAACAGTTTGTGAATCAGCTTGAGCAGGCTTGCTCTGTGGCTTTTTGTCACTGCTCAATGTCACGGTGTTGGTTGTTTCAACTTCACTCGCTTGCACATTTTTTGTCGGTTCTGCTGATGTGTTTTCAACTGCGCTTTTTACTGGCGTTGTTGACGGCGCGACGCTATTAGAAACCGCACCATCTTCGGGTAACAGCAAACGTCTTAAAATTTGTGATGCGCTTTCACCAATGTGCTTAGTCTGGCTGGCGATGAAGGCATATAAATCGTCATCTATTTCAATGCTTTTCATAACTACTTCCTTTTTAAGATGCTCCATTATAGACAACACTGCCAAACTACGCAGCACTAAATCAGGGTTGTTTTCAAGGTTCACATAAAAAAATATGTCACAAGCCAAAAAACTTAACTATGCCCTAACACATTCTGATAACGCTGAATTTTCTCCGCTCCCCTAAATATACCCATGTATAAAACAATAAAAGAAAGCTATTTGTGGCTCTTGTTAGTATCAGTTTGAGGGCGGCACGTCTTCATTCGCATTTAGCGCATAATGCGCTATATCTATTGGTAGACAGCGTGTAGCAAACGCAATTACTTTTATTGCCCACTGCGCGTAACACAAGAGTTAAACGTAGCGAAAAATATATGCATTCAGATATCCTGAAAGTTCAACACGCACTAGGTGAAAAAATTATTGGAAAGTCGCATCAGCTGCAGCTCGCCATTACGTGTTTGCTTGCTAATGGTCACCTGCTAATTGAAGATTTACCTGGTATGGGCAAGACGACATTGTCGCACGCACTGTCTCAAGTGTTTGGGTTACACTATGCTCGAATCCAATTCACCTCTGACCTGCTGCCCTCTGATATGCTAGGTGTCAACATTTTTCATAGTCATGAAACAGACAATGAAAAACAATTTAGCTTTAGGCATGGTCCTATTTTTAGTCAAGTTGTGTTAGCTGACGAACTAAACCGTGCAAGCCCTAAAACACAAAGTGCCCTGCTTGAAGCAATGGAGGAACGACAGGTCAGTATTGATGGCGTGACGCACTCCCTACCCTCACCTTTTTTCGTTATCGCCACACAAAACCCAAGTTACCAGTCTGGTACGTACCCACTACCTGAGTCTCAGCTAGACCGATTTTTCATGCGCATATCGCTCGGATATCCTGCATGGGAAGCGGAGAAAGCCATGCTACTGCAGAAAGATGTAACCAGTGTTCTGCCGACGCTTATTCAGGAATCTCAGCTTCTGTATATGCAGCGTAAAGTCAATGACGTCCATGCCAGTGATGCAATTATCAATTACATTCTTAGCCTAGTCAGTGAAAGCAGAAATAGCGGCGAATACCCCAACCCACTTTCGCCAAGGGCAACCAGAGCACTATTACAAGGAGCTCGAGCTTGGGCATTCATCAATGCGAGGGGCTTTGTGACACCAGAAGACGTTCAGGCGGTATTTGTGGCGATTACCGCACACCGGTTGGTGTCTTCCGATTCAGGGGCTGCTGCTAGCAGCACGCACAGCCAGCTACTCGCTGGTGAAGCGTTAAGTAAGCAGTTGCTCAATAGCATTGACCCACTTGCAGCGTAGACCCGACTTTTTTGTTTAGGCTGAATGCTTAAGGAGTAAACGTGGTAAACAGGTCTCCGCTTGCATGGTTCAAACAACGTTATAAACGTCGTTGGATGACATGGTTAGATAAACGCATTCCTCCTGATGAATCTGTGCAATTGTCATTAAACTCCATCTTTATATTGCCGACAGGGTTTGGATGGTCATTTATCGTAATGGCATTTTGCCTATTCCTATTGGGGACCAACTATCAAAACAACCTTATGCTGCTACTGTGTTATCTTATGCTGGCTATCATGCTTCTGGCTCTCTTTTACAGTCACCAAAACTTTGCACGATTGGCCTTAAAAGTTCAGCATATAAAAGGTTTTCATTGCAATGAGCAAGGCGAGTTTCCTCTACAGGTTGTTTCGCACAATGAGCATCCAGGTAAATGCTGTTATGGTACTTTGCAAATATCGTGGCTGCTATCAACAAGCCAAGCGCCAAACGCTAAAAAAATTTACTATGAATTTCCACTCAACGGTGATGTGAGTAGAAGTAATGGGCAGCGCGACACCTTAGATATACCTTTGTCGATCGCGCATCGAGGCAAATATTATTTACCTCGTCTCACTATCGCTTGCGACTTTCCTTTAGGCCTTTTTAAATGTTGGACGCACCTTGACTTTAAAGCCTGGGTAACGGTTTATCCCGAACCGTTGGAAGGCCGTGTTAACGTGGCCCAACAAGAAGCCGATGGTGAGCAATCGTTATTAGCGCCATCGTTGTCAGGCACCGCCGACTTTTACGCCCTAACCGATTATGAAGTTGGACAGCCACTCAACAGAGTCGCGTGGAAACAAGTCGCAAAGAACGGAAGTTGGGTTATAAAACAGTTTACAACCTCATTGAGTGACAACCACATCGTTTCAGTACCACCAAGCTTTAATGTGGAAGAGGCAGTTTCGATCCTGACGCATCAAGTACTATTGCTTCATGGTCAACAAAAAACCTATGGGATCAAATATCGCTCTATCGATATTCCTCCTAGTAACGGTCGCGCACACTTATTAGCTTGCCTTGAAGCACTCGCCGTTGTTGAAAATCGCAATTCAGCAGAAACCCCGCATATAGTGCGGGGTTCTAAAAGCGCTTATAGAAGTACTGCCAATATCGATGGCGATACTGTGAGTCAGTCTGACCTTCCACATGGGGTGCGGTGATGGCGGCCCTTCTTGACAGCGCACTGAAGTCTGTGACGCGTATTAAACAAATACCTATATTGTTGCTGGCTTTTGCTTATTCAATATTACTGTTTACCCTGACCGATGCACTCATGGCGTGGGTATTGGTACTCGGTCTTTGTGCTTGCACAGTAAGAATTGTCGCCCTCAAACAACAGTACAGTTTACCCAAGGCTCGAACTGTAAATTTACTTGCCGTCTTAGCGGTATTTGCCTTGACCTGGTTCGGACTAACCGTTGGCCTGCTAGATAGCATGATCAATCTTTTAGCAATTGCATGCGCACTCAAGCTAATGCTGGTCGAAAAGAAAAGAGATTTTCACCTACTGATTTGCACCTGTTTGTTTTTGATTGGCTGTGGCTTTATTTCGTCACTAAGCATTCTAGCGTGGTTTGGCTATTTAGGTGTGTTAATGCTTTTGCTTTTAGCAACGGTTGCGTATCACGGCGTAAATTTACCGATTAAGCAAAACGTTAAGTTCGTTGTGTTGCTTGTTCTCCAAGGCTTACCTATTGCCGCTCTCTTATTTCTGGTTTTGCCCCAACTTCCACCGTTATGGCAAATGCCAACGTCGAAGTCATCTCAAACGGGACTATCAGAATCTGTGACGCCTGGTGACATTGCTTCACTGGCAAAATCATCAGAGCTGGCTTTTACCGCAACGTTTAGAGACGCGCAAGATGTTCCTCCCATTACTGCGCGCTATTGGCGAGCCATGGTCATGGAGGACTTTGATGGAAAAACATGGTCTATTAGCAACAAACGGCGCTTAGCAGAAAGACAGCTCTATATTATGAATAAACTAGCGCCGCTCTCTTCGCTATCGTCGCGTGACAACGCCGTTCCCTATGAAATGATTGTCGAACCGACGCATCAAACTTGGCTTTTTGGTCTAGAGGCGTCGTCGCCGAATAACGCGATTAATACACTCCCTGTGAGAACCCAATTTGACCATACCATGAGGACAGACATACCGCTTACCAGTAAAAAGGTCTTCCATTTAAGGTATCTTCCATCACAACCTATCACCAATAGTATTGCTGGTTTTGAACGTAGCCTAAACCTTGGTATTGCCATAGGCAGTAACTCACGAACGCAAGCGTGGGCTGCATCTCTCAAGGCGCGATATTCGTCGCCTCAAGATATAGCAAAAGCGATAATGCAGCACTTTGCCAATACGTCTTTTCGCTACACGCTTGAGCCTAATGCAATGCCAGCGGACCCTATAGATACATTTTTGTTTGAAGAGAAAGCAGGCTTTTGTGCGCATTATGCTTCAGCGATGGCCTATGCGTTAAGAGCAGCAGATATACCCGCGCGTATGGTGACAGGTTATCACGGAGGTGAGGCACTGAATGACAATGTACTTCAAGTGAGGCAGTACGACGCACATGCTTGGGTAGAGGCTCTGATAGCAGATGAGTGGGTTCGTTTTGATCCAACTAGCATGGTTGCGCCATCTCGATTAGCCTATGGGTTAGAACAAGCATTGCTAGATTTTGGCGAGCGTCGCGATGAAGGTTTGTTTAATGATCTAAGTCAGGTTGCATTTTTTACCCAAGTTCAAAGCTGGTTACGTCAGCTGGACTACTCATGGAGTAAATGGGTTTTAGGTTTCGATGCCAACAGCCAAAGCGATATGCTTGAAAAGCTTCTTGGCGAGCTTAGCACGCAAAAAATGACGCTGGTCTTTTTGAGTGTGCTCGGCATAATCAGCGTTATGCTGTTGGTCTATTTCTTTCCTTCAAACCCACTTCGTACGCTTTCCCCTTATCAACGCTACTACATCAAGTCACTGGCGTTAATAGAGAAACAAACGCACTCACTGCGAGGCAACGAGAGCCCGCTTTCCTTCACGACACGGGTGTCAAGCCAACTATCTTATGCGTCACTTAGCATAATCAACGACATGCACCAGGCATACGCCGCACGCAGTTACCAAGAGAAAGCCAATGAAAAAGAGACAAACAACAAAATGAAACAAGGCTACAAATCTCTGAAACGCTCACTTAAATAGTGCGACGTTGCCCGTTTGTGTGCAATGCACATCAAAGGTAGCGCTCAGTCGAAATGCCTTAACAACACCGAAAACATAAAATAAACCAATACAAACAGATACATAGTAAACAGCAGCAAGACTTGGCACTTTTCTCGCTTTGATGACGATGCAATGCATATTTTGATAGTTCGGGTTGTTGGCACTATCAAAAGCGTCATAGACAATTTGAAAGATTTGGACAAAGGCGTCCCCAGCACTTTTTCACAAGAGCGCTGCGGACGCCTTTTTTTGATCATTTAGATTGCATGACGACTCAACGTTATTATTACAACAAGGGGTGAAACCATGGCTTATCTACTACCCGCCGAGTTCGCTACCAAAATGGTAGATGCTTAGGTGAAGCAAAAATATATATGTCTACACGCGATACGCTTATTCGAGCATACATGGCAGGTGCCATATTAGCGCTGGCTGCAGTTTTTGCCGTCACTATCGCAGTTCAAACAGGGGTGTTCTTAATTGGCGCAGTCTTGTTTCCTGTCGGTTTCTGTATGTTGTATCTTATGGGGTTCGATTTATTAACTGGCGTATTTGTTTTAACGCCACTCGCTTGGCTAGCAAAACGACCTGGTGTAACGCCTAAACAAATCTTACGTAACTGGGGGTTAGTGTTTTTAGGCAATTTCGGCGGCGCACTCACGGTGGCCTTTATGATGTCATTCATTTTCACCATGGGCTACAACGTAGACGGTGGCGCCATTGCGACTAAAGTTGCGAGTATTGGTGAAGCGAGAACGCTTGGTTATGCCGAACATGGTGCTGCTTAGGTTGGATAACAATATTCATTCGCGGCATGTTGTGTAACTGGATGGTATCACTTGGCGTAGTAGGTGCAATGATATCAACGCATGTAAGCGGCAAAGTCTTCGCAATGTGGATGCCCATTATGCTGTTCTTCTTCATGGGTTTCGAACACTCTGTAGTTAATATGTTCTTATTCCCTTTCGGTCTTATCATGGGCGGTGATTTTTCTATTATGGATTACTTCATTTGGAATGAAATCCCCACCGCACTGGGTAACCTCGTCGGTGGCTTGGCCTTCACTGGCCTTACGCTTTACACCACGCATGTTAAAACGTTACCAAAGCGCACTATTCCAGTAAACAAAACAGCAGCGACAGAAACGCTTCCTGTTTAATGTTGACGCTCATTGGCGCTAGCGGCTCGTAGAGTCTATAGCGCCATTAACATCAACCTTCGTATCTATTGGTAGGTAATGAGGGCAAAGTGGATGCTTATGAATAAGCCAATTGACACACCTTGTTTTTCATATGAAAGCCTGTGTTTAGACATAAGCGCCTACTCGACATCCGGAAGAAAGAGCATTAATCAGGATGCTTTTGATTACCGCATTTCAACACACCACGACGTTCCTTTGACGCCAAAAGCGCATAGCACTGCTTAAGCAACGCCAGTATTTTTGTTATTGCTGATGGCGTAAGTAGCAGCACGGTAAGTCAAGTTGCTAGTGACTTTGCCACTGCGAGGTTCGTAACACTGTTTGAGCTCGCACCTGAACAGTGGGACATAAAGCGAACCGCATCGGTACTTATTAAGGAGATCAACGCGCTTCTCTACACGCGAAATCAGCAAAGTGTATTTTGTTATACGCCTGAAAAAGGGTATGTATGCACGTTCACGGTACTTATCATTTATGGCGATAGACTTCATGTTTTTCACGTTGGAGATTGTGAAGTAAGACTGAGTAGTACGACATTCAATGCGTGTCTTACTCAAGCGCATCGTCAAGCATGCGACGAGCAGCCTCGGCATTCCTATCTTACTAATGCTCTTGGCGTAACTGCAGATATCAATATCGACCATACCGAACACACTTTAGACGCGCCATATACTATCGCGATGAGCTCAGACGGAGTTCATGACTTTATCAATATGACTGAAGTACTAACAGATATACGCAGCAGTAGTGCATTATTAAGTGACACTGCGCAAAAATACGTGTTCCAGGCGCTCAATAACGGTAGTGATGATAACCTAACGCTTATCTTAATAAAGCTAACGCCCCAACAAGGTAATCACCAGAATAGTACCACCACGGTTAAACCCGTACAAAAAAACACTTCTGTAACCGCCCCCTTCGATGGCCACTCACTAATGCGAGTTGGTGATGTGATTGACGGACTAACCTTGAAGCGACAACTCTACGCATCAGCGCGAAGCCATATATATATCGCCAAACCTAAAGACATATCCTCGTCAGGTCAACAAACGTGTAGCGGTAACACATTGGCATTAAAAGTCCTCGCCACCGACTTACTATCTTCCGATGAGCGAGATTATGCTCAAGACAATACGAGACAATATACGGAAACTTGGCTAGCGCGGCGCATACAGTCTGAACACGTCGTAAGGTATCCCACACTTTCTAGCCTTGGGTTGTCACATTTACCAAGTGCAGCCTATTGCTTAACTGAATATCTAGAGGGGCAAACGTTAGCGCAATGGATAACTGATAACCCTTTGCCTCCCCTTGAAAAAGTCCGCTGCATTGTTGAGCAGGTTGCTGCGGGCCTTCAGGCTATGCATCGACAGGGAATTTTGCATCGAGATATACGACCAGAAAACATTATGATCAATGATGAAGAGCATTGCACCATCATCGACTTAGGTGCCGCAGGTCTAATAGATGCGCCGGGACTTTATAATAACACGCCAATCCCCGGAGACTTATTATACGCCGCACCGGAATACTTTATTGGCGATGTAGGCACAGAACAATCGGACCAGTTTTCGCTGGCAGTACTGTGCTACACGCTGTTGTGCGGACGCCATCCTTACGGTACCAAGCTTGCCCACTGTCACACCCGCGCAAACCAGCAAAAACTCAAGTATCAAAGTGCAATTGATGGGAATACGCATATCCCACTATGGCTGGATGGAGCGTTAAAACGCGCGCTGCACATCAATCCGGAAAAGCGCTTCACAGCGCTATCCGAGTTTATTTATGCACTTCGCTACCCGACACCACATCAATATGCGCAACCTTTACCATTAGTAAAGCGTCACCCTCTCGCTTTTTATAAAACACTAGCGCTTATTCTTACGTTTACCAACGTAATGACCGCCCTATTACTTCTTTAACCCAACCAAGGAATCATCATGATTACATCACGCACACAAGTTACTGAAATGATTCAATCAGCAAAAATACTTAAGGGCATCACGTGGCGACAAATCGCCGAAGTTGTCGGGCAATCTAAGGAATGGAGCACCGCGGCCTGTCTTGGACAAATGGCCATGACAAAAGCGCAGGCAGAAGATGTAGGCGAATTATTAGCACTGTCTGACGAAGCAATAGCATGGCTTCAAGTAGCGCCATATAAAGGTTCACTGCCTACAGAAGTGCCTACCGACCCGCTTATTTATCGTTGGTACGAATTAGTGAATGTCTATGGCACAACGCTTAAAGAGTTAATTCACGAAGAATTCGGTGACGGTATCATGAGCGCAATAGACTTTTCCATGGACTTACAACGTGAAAATGATCCAAAAGGCGACCGAGTGAGCGTAGTCATGTCTGGAAAGTTTTTGCCCTACAAAATGTACTAGCAATAACAGTAACACTGTTACTGCTAATGCTATTTCACAAAGGAATAATGCAAAGGTAAAGCTTATCTTTGCCTTCATTATTCCTTCACCTTTCGTTCACCTTTCTTCGTCTACTATCTCGCTCACACTTGTTTAGCTACTTAACTTTTACTGTGAGGGGGATTTATGAAAAAGAAAAAGGTAATTACATTTGGGCTGTCTATATTGGCAGCCTCAGTTCTGGTGGGTTGTGGTTCAAATAATGACAGCAATAACGGCATCTCTCCGCTTCCAATAGCGGATGCTATCTCAGCCGACTATCAAGGTTATTGGCAGGCGCCTGGGTATGGATTAAGTTTAGAAGTGGGTGCAAGCACAGTTACGCTGTATCAATATACCAGTGATTATTGTTTCGTTATGACCGACGAAACCGATGTCGACACTACATCTTTGGAGCGTATCGTTCGCTTGACTGATAGCATAGACACTCTTGAATGGTATACAGGTACAGGAACGGATACCTTTGGCCCTCCAGGCTACCGTTTTGACAAGATGTCCTCATTACCCGCGTCTTGTGAACAAAACCCGATATCAATCTCTCCCACGTTCGACAATGACTTCGACACCACTGAACTATTTGATATGTATGCTCAAATATTTGATGAGTACTACGTTGATTTCGAGCGAATGAACGTAAACTGGTCTGATGTAGTGCAAAGCACTGGAGCAGAGCTTACTGCTAACTCAAGCAGTGAAGCATTATTTGAGGCCATGGCCTTTGCACTTGAGCCATTAGCAGATGGGCATAACTACGTTACTTCACCAGAGGGCTTAGAATACAAGGTGACCACTAAGCCAACAATGCTTGAGCGTTTAGTGGAAGATTTTGCACAGGACAATAACTTAGACTTTCCCATTTCCGGCGATGTAGTGACGCCAACGCTCATTGCTCAGCTAGAAGGCTTTTTGTTAGATAATCTGTCGCTGCAATGGCAAATTGTGACTAGTTATGCACAAGAGGTCGATGACATTAAATCTACGGCTAATGACGCAATACGTTGGTTTGAAAACGACGGGTTGGGCTACCTGTTCATCGGCACCATGCTGGGCTATGCTGAAAGTGCACAAGATGAACTGACTTTTAGTCGTAACACGCTAGCAGCAGTAGATGCAGCGCTTGATGAAGCTTTGCTCGATTTGCAAAATGTGGACGGCCTTATCATTGACGTGAGAACCAATGACGGTGGATTCGATTACGTTAGCATGGCTATCGCCAGTCGCTTTGCTCAAGAAGAGTTTCATGCATTTAGCAAGCAAGCCCGAGATGGTAACAGCAGAACTGAACTATTGGACGTCAATATCGCGCCTCGCTCAGAGATAAACTATGTGGGTCCAATCGTTGTTTTGACAAGCTCGAGTACCGTATCGGCTGCAGAAACTTTTACCATGATCATGAACGAAATGCCAAACGTTACGCTCATTGGTGAAGCTACACACGGTGCGTTATCAAACGTGTTGGAGTGGACGCTTCCCAACGGTTTCAATATAGGTATGTCAAATGAGTTTTACCTTACACCTGACGGCGAATGGTACGAAGGAACAGGCATTCCTGTCGATATTGAAGTGCCATTTTTCACCAGAGAGCAACGTGAACAAGGTATTGATTTGGGCATTGAAGCGGCAGCGGCACATTTGCTCAATTAAGATGATTCAACTCTGTCGTCGCCACGCATAGTTAATGCTTGCGTGGCGGCATACTATTGGTAAACCCCTTCATGCAATTTGGGCCTATTTTTAGCCTCAATAAGCAATGCGAACCCTGTAATGAAAAACCACGCTATCATTGCATACAAGTAAACGAAGGACAGATGGTGAAAGTCGTCATTCAAAACTACGATGCCTAGCACACCCACGCTGAAACCTAATGCATGCATGAGCACATGATAGCGACCGCGTAAAAACAACAAGACACTGATAAGACAAATCCACAAATCAATCCCCCACTCTGTGCTTGCTCTTAACTTGTTTAATATCGCATACACTTCCAACGTTAGCTGAGCTTGTTCGTAGTTACTATCAAATTCTTGCCGAATGATTAATTCATTAGACATGATCTCAATAATAAAAATCGTTGTGTCGTGGGATAGCGTTAAGAAGCTTACAATAGTGCACAGTATAACTAAGCCTTCAAATTTACTTCGGTCTTGTCTTGTGAGAACCCGATTTAATAAAAACACACATAGGCCTAAAAGCGGGAAGACAATGAAGTGCCACAGGTGCAACCACCAACCGTACTCCATGATGATGCGCAAGCGCCCATCCGGAAAGTCATAAATGTCTGGCGCTAGCCATTTCAGCGTAACCACGCCCAGCAAAAAGCACGAAGCACATATAAGTGCATAGATACCGCCGCGAACTCCGGCATTCCTAGTTATCAAGCAGTTGCCTCGCCATATCAGAGTAAACCTTTATTAGCACATTAATGCTATGCGTAAACCATAAATACAAAAAAGCTTAGTCACAAAGACTGGCTTTTAAATGTTAAAGCTGTTAGTTAACTAACAGTCACGCTTGTGCCAATTACTTAGCGTCTTTACGTGCTTTTGCTTCTTCAATTACTTTATCAGCTACGTTCTGAGGACATGCTGAGTAGTGGCTGAATTCCATAGAGAACTGACCACGACCAGATGTAATAGTACGTAGGTGACCGATGTAACCAAACATCTCAGATAGAGGTACGTCAGCCTTGATGCGAACGCCAGTAGCGCCAGCTTCTTGGTCTTTGATCATACCACGACGACGGTTAAGGTCACCGATTACGTCACCAACGTTGTCTTCTGGGCTGAATACGTCAACTTTCATCACAGGCTCAAGAATCTGAGGACCTGCTTTTGGCATTGACTGACGGAATGCACCTTTCGCTGCAATTTCGAACGCGATTGCTGATGAGTCAACTGCGTGGAAACCACCGTCGTATAGCTCAACTTCAACGTCTAGTACTGGGTAACCAGCTAGAGGACCTACTTCCATCATACCTGCGAAACCTTTTTCGATTGCAGGGAAGAATTCTTTAGGTACGTTACCGCCCACAACAGTAGATGTGAACTTGAAGCCAGAGTTAGTTTCGCCTGGCTTGATGCGGTAATCGATCTTACCGAACTGACCAGAACCACCAGACTGCTTCTTGTGCGTGTAGCTGTCTTCAACAGGTAGCGTGATAGTTTCACGGTATGCAACCTGAGGCTGACCAACTTCTAGCTCAACGCCATAAGTACGCTTCAAGATGTCTACTTTGATGTCAAGGTGAAGCTCACCCATACCTTTAAGGATGGTTTCGCCTGAATCTTCGTCAGTTTCAACTTGGAAAGATGGATCTTCAGACACTAGCTTACCGATAGCGATAGACATCTTTTCGTTAGCGCCTTTGTCTTTTGGCTTAACAGCAATCGAGATTACTGGCTCAGGGAAGATCATTGGCTCTAGTGTACAAGGGCTCTTCGGATCACATAGCGTGTGACCAGTTTGAACGTTCTTCATACCTACAACAGCTAGGATATCACCAGCTTGTGCAGAAGTAAGTTCACTACGTTCGTCAGCGTGCATTTCAACCATACGGCCGATACGCTCAGTTTTACCTGTTGCACTGTTTAGAATAGTGTCGCCTTTGTTTAGTTTACCAGAGTAAATACGGATAAACGTAAGGGCACCGAAACGGTCGTCCATGATTTTGAACGCAAGTGCACGGAACGGCTCGTCAACAGATACTGTTGCTACTTCGCCAGTAGGCTCACCAGTTTCTTCGTCAGTTAGTGGCTGAGGATCTACTTCTGTTGGAGAAGGTAGGAAGTCAACAACTGCGTCAAGAACTAGCTGAATACCTTTGTTCTTAAATGCAGAACCACAGTACGTTGGGAAGAACGCTAGGTCACGAGTACCCTTACGGATACAACGCTTGATGTCTTCTAGAGACGGCTCTTCGCCATCCATGTAAGCCATCATTAGGTCGTCGTCTTGCTCAACAGCAGTTTCGATTAGTTGCTCACGGTACTCGTTCGCTTTGTCAACCATGTCCGCTGGGATATCTACAACTTCGTAGTTCTCAGGAAGACCTGAATCGTCCCAGATGTACGCTTTCATGTCTAGAAGGTTAACAACACCTTTGAAGTCGTCTTCGATACCGATTGGAAGCGTCATTACTAGTGGGTTAGCAGCAAGTACTTTCTTAACTTGGCCAACAACACGGTAGAAGTCTGCACCCATACGGTCTAGTTTGTTAACGAAAATACAGCGAGCAACGCCAGATTCGTTAGCATAACGCCAGTTAGTTTCTGACTGAGGCTCAACACCGCCAGAACCACAGAATACACCGATACCGCCGTCTAGTACTTTAAGTGAGCGATATACTTCAACTGTAAAGTCAACGTGTCCCGGAGTATCGATGATGTTCATGCGATGATCTTTCCAGAAACAGGTTGTTGCCGCTGACTGGATAGTAATACCACGCTCAGCTTCCTGCTCCATGAAGTCAGTTGTTGATTCACCATCGTGAACCTCACCAGTTTTATGGATTTTACCAGTAAGCTTCAAGATACGTTCTGTTGTGGTAGTTTTACCCGCGTCTACGTGGGCGAAAATACCAATGTTTCTGTATAAAGATAAGTCTGACATTAGTTCACTTTCATTGGTTCAGAGTAAAAAAACGGCCGGATTATAAAGGATTTCTATACCAGATTTACACCTTTTTTAGCATAAACCTCAAATTCGCTTGTCAAAATCCGCGCCAGCATCAATTCTTTTCTATAAGTATCAACAACTTAATATGTTATGACACTTTTTTGAAAAATAACAAAATCACACCTCATCAGCTGAAGTGCGAACAATTGTTACTGTAACTTCATCTCTGTCGTGGTAGAGATGCCTAACCTTAACCGCGAATGCATCATCTAAGGCATTTAAACGGCTCTTTAGCAACGCCATGGCTTCGACTACAGTTTCATAGCGTTGTTTCATAGGTAGCTTTAAGTTAAAAATGGCGTGGGTCGCCCAGTGCTTGACCAGCCAATCCCCCATCAACTTTGCTACCCTATCGGGTTGCTCTATCATATCACATACAAGCAAATCTACACGACCAAATTGTGGTCGATACGTAAATCCGTCTGCAGCATGATGCTCTACTAACCCTGTATTCATTAAGCTGTCTGCTACAAGACCATTATCGATAGCCTCGACGTACATTCCGCGCTTAACGAGTTGATATGTCCACCCCCCGGACATGCCCCTAAATCAACTGCTCGGCCGCCCGTTCGAAGCACTTGTTCCTGCTGTTTTGCACTCAGCATGTTCACTAATGCGTCTTCGAGTTTTAGCGTTGAACGACTTGGCGCATCGCTTGGGAATTTTAGACGACAAATCCCCAAATGATCGGCACTTGCGTAATTGGGCAATGTATAGCCAATATGGCAAATTTCAAATGATTCAAAGAAAATATGTAGTTTGGGCTTTCCTGCGTTTTCTTTCGCGCTAAGCCAATTAGCTTTGCGAAGCGCTTGTCGCAAAGGAACAGTAAACTTTCTACAGAACTTTGCTAGGGTCTTCCCTTCTTCGGTATCAGGATATTCAACATCGACTGCGCCAAATAATGCAAACGGCTTTTCTATGTCACTAAGCGCATCTAATACCTGCCCCACTCTATCCTCTTTTTCGATGTCCACCATGTTTGCAAACACAGCTATCAGTTGGCGAGGGAAAATGCTCTCGCTAACCGCGAACTGCGTAATGGTAGCTTCTAATTGTGAAGCATCGTAGAGATGATAATTAACATAACCATTGTTTTTCTTCGATACTGGGTAACCATAGTACCCTGCTTCACCATAACGCGTTGTTAATTCATTGGCGGTGTCATTCTCATAACCCGGCCTACAATAAGCTAAAATACTAGTTGTCATTATTTACCTTAATGGCGCGCTGGCCACGTACTAGAGTGAACGCAAGCACTGCCCACCCCATAATGAAGAATAGGCCGCCCAAAGGCGTAATCGGTCCAAACCATTTTATGCCTGTGAGTACCAACGCATACAAACTTCCCGAAAACAAAATGCACCCCACCACAAAACACATTGCTGCGCGGTTAAGCCATTTCACTTCTGCATAAGTGGACAAAACTGGAAGTAGTAAAATAGCAAGGCCATGGTACATCTGGTAACGAACGCCAACCTCAAAAGTATTTAGCATCTGCGCAGATAGAAAGCTTTTTAGGCCATGAGCACCAAATGCGCCAAGCACAACACTTGTTCCGGCAATTATAGCGCCAGCGGCAAGCAACATGGGGGCCATGGACGACTTATTGTAATTTTCTAAACTCATTTGACACTCTTTTAGCACTGTTTGCTAACGTTTGCTCGGTAGCGCTTGATGTTGTAACGCGATTACTGCGTTAGCGTTGAATCGTATTTTTGATAAAGGCTTCTATCAGTGTCGAAGCATGCTCGATATGTTCTTGATGCGTTTTTCCACTAGCCTTTCGCGGTTTAAGACTGTGATCACCGTCAACAAGAAACTCACAACGAATTGATGATGAAAGCGCATAGGCCTCTACTTCCCTTCGTGTACCAAACGTATCGCGCTCTCCTTGTACAATAAGTACGGGTTTCGCTATAGCTTCAAGGTGGTCTGTTCTTGTCTTTTCGGGTTTTCCTGGCGGATGAAAAGGGTAGCCAAGAACTGCCGCACCTTTCACGCTTTCAACGTCGTCTACCAACATTGTGGCCATCCGCCCACCCATCGACTTCCCACCGATAAAAGTAGGCAGTGATTCACACGTCTGGGAAACATGAGCAACAACGTCTGAAAAATGCGCAAGCAGCTTTTCAACTTTGTCCGGTGGTCGACGTTTCCCTGTCTCGTTAATAACTTGCATATAGGGAAAGTTAAACAAAACAACCTCGATACTATGTGCATTTAACGCTTGTGCCACCGTTTGCATAAACTCATGCTCTTTGCCCGCACCCGCACCATGAGCCAATATGAGCCTAGCCACTGGGTTGGTGGCATTGTGCACTTCAACATCAAACATCGTCTTGCTCTTCCTCGACTAACGCTAAAATCCAATCTCTAAAGGCAGCAATTTTGCCCAACTCTGCTTGTGATTCCTCGCACACTAAATAGAAAGCATCCCTACTTTCTACACGCTCTTCAAACGGCATTACGAGTCGCCCAGCTTCAATCTCAGGACGCGCAAGCACAGTGTTGCCCAGGGCAATACCCTGCCCCAGTGCAGCAGCTTGAAGCACTAACATTGAGTGACTAAAAACCGGCCCCTGATTTACATTCACGCCCGCGACGCCAACCGTTTTAAGCCAGTTTTTCCACGCCGCGCGACTTAAGTCATGTAGAAGTACATGATGACGCAAGTCTGACAAGTCAGACAAAGGTTTGGGGCCTTGAAATAACAATGGCGAGCACAACGGGGTCAAGAACTCTCTATGAAGCTGGTCGGCCTGTAGACCACTCCATCGGCCTTTTCCATAATAGATAGCGACATCTACATCGTCTTCTAAAAAACCCTCATCAAAGTCTACGGCTTTGATACGCACATCGATATCAGGATGAGCCAAACTAAATTTGTGTATACGCGGCACTAGCCACTGGCTCGCAAAACTAGGCGGCATGGCTACTGTAATGGCGCCTTTACTGCCTTTTGCTAACAACCTTTCCGTCGCTTCCTGAAGGTGTTTAAAAATATCTTTCAATTCGAGAAAGTACGCCTGACCCTCTTCGGTTAGAAGCAAAGTGCGGTTACGACGTAGAAACAATTTCATTGATAAGAAATCTTCTAACGCTTTTATTTGGTGACTCACCGCAGCCTGCGTAACAAAAAGCTCATCCGCAGCCTTTGTAAAACTCAAGTGTCGGGCAGCAGCTTCAAAGGCTTTCAGCGCATTTAGTGGGGGTAAACGTCGGTGCATAATTATTTTTTAATCCAATGTGACCGTCGCATGATATAATCATTAGTTTTTCTAATGACCACCCATACTTTAACTCGTTTTATTTTTACACCAATACTGACTACTATTTGCTCGAAATTTAAAAAGAGCATTGAATTTCAGAGTTTTATACAGCTCAATTGTTAAACATTTTAACAATTTAAAACATATTTTTAATTATTTTTATTAGGTGTGAAAATGAAAAAATTACTACTAGCTAGCGTGTCTGTAATGGCATTCGCAAGTGCCGCTGCAAATGCTAACGCACAACCAGAAAAGATCAATCTTCAATCACTAATCAACACTGCCATGACGAGTGTAAAAATGGCAGACGTGCTTCCTGAAAACGACGCACATATTCTTGTAAAAAAGCAATCTAAAGCAATATTAGCAGAAGCAACACAGGTGAAGTTACACGAAAACCTTCTTGCTATGCGCAAGCGTGAAGAGAGCGTCAACGTCGCCGAAAGCGAATAAGCCACTCTCACACCTGATACGGATGCTTATGCTTGCACCTAAGATACGCCATCAATTTATCCGCCATATTTAATATACATTACGTATTGCTTGTATCTAACGCTTCAAACCCTTTCACAAGTTCATCTAACGCTTTCATTTGTTGTAAATAAGGTTCAAGTTTTGCCAGCGGTAAAGCACAAGGACCATCGCATTTAGCTTCATCTGGATTTGGATGTGCTTCAATAAACAAACCAGCCAAACCTAACGCCATTCCGCTTCGCGCTAATTGCGCTGCTTGCGCACGACGACCGTCAGCAGATGTAGCACGACCACCAGGCATTTGCAGTGCATGTGTAGCGTCAAAAATAACAGGCGCATAGGCCTTCATGGCATCCATACCTAGCATATCAACCACGAGATTGTTATACCCAAAGCAACTGCCGCGCTCACATAAAATAACATTGTCATTGCCTGCTTCACCAAGCTTACCAATGATATGGCGCATTTCATGTGGTGCTAAAAACTGAGGTTTCTTAACGTTAATCACATTGCCCGTTTTGGCCATAGCAACAACGAGATCAGTTTGACGCGCCAAGAACGCGGGTAGTTGAATTACGTCAACCACCTCTGCAACAGGTGCCGCTTGATGAGGCTCGTGTACATCGGTAATAAGTGGAACATTGAAGGTAGATTTTATCTCTTCAAAAATGCGCAGCCCTTCTTCCATACCGGGCCCGCGATATGAGGTCACTGACGAGCGATTTGCTTTATCGAATGACGCTTTGAATACATAGGGAATATTCAATTTTTGCGTTACTTCAACGTAGTGCTCAGCAATACGCATTGCTAAATCACGAGACTCCAGTACGTTCATGCCACCGAAAAGTACAAATGGCAAATGGTTAGCAACTTCTACGTCACCAACGCGAATAATCTGTTGAGATTCAGACATGTTTGTATCCAAAATTATCTAAAAAAGAGGCTGTTTGGTGACGGCAACCATAGCAGTCGCCATCAACACTGCAAGCGCTGCTACAAAGAAGCTCCAGCGACCTATCGCTGTTTTGGCTTTTTTGAGCGCGAACAAACCAAACACAATATATAAAACCACGCCAATGACTTTAAAAGTCAACCAAGCGTTTACGAATGGGTATTGTGAAAGAATAACACAAAGCCAAATTGCGCTGGCAAGTAAAACGGTGTCAATGATGTGCGGCAGTACTTTCACCCATTTTTTCGACAAAGCCTCAGCATTAAACTGTGACCATATAAACCTAAAAATGAAAAATAGAATACTCAGTGCAACTGCCGTCAAGTGAAGATGTTTCGCCATTATATACATGGAAAATGTCCTATTTTTGTTTGTTGTTTTATATAAAAAAATACAGGTGCAAATGCACCTGTAATTATCGTCAATTTAAGCGCATCGCGTTACGCTTTTCTTCAGTTTCTGCTCTGTTTGTATGATTATCAAACAGGGTTGCCAACTACGCCTGCTTTTCATCATCAGGATAACGCGCTTGTATGGCCAAAAATGCCGGAAGGTCATTAAGTAATAGCGAAACCAGTTCGGGGTCAAAGTGCTTTCCGCTTTCTTCTTGTATGACCGACTCTACTTTATCTATCGTCCACGCCTACTTATACGGACGTGCGTTTATAAGGGCATCAAACACGTCTACCAAAGTCGCTATTCGGCTTTCAACTTTTATTCCCATTGCAGCCTTTCCATCGGGATAGCCTTTACCGTCCCAGCGCTCGTGATGTTCCTTTGCGAGCGTTGCTGCCAACTGAATGGTTGGCCTACTAGAACTTTTTAAAATTTGATAACCAAACTCTGCATGCTTACGAATCTCAAAAATTTCGTCCTCGGTAAGTGGAGTAGATTTATGAAGAATCGACTTTGGAACGACCGATGTCCCAATATCATGAAGCGGGATAGCAAGCTTAAGCGCATTGACTTCTTTTTCGTTCAAGCTAGCTTTCTGTCCTAACAGAGCCGACATTTCAACCATACGTTTGATATGATTTGATGACTCAGTATCGTGCTCTAACACTTTTCCTAAGCGTTCGATAATTTCACGCTGTGTAGCCTCAACATCCACGGTTTTTAACACGTTATCGAAAGCAAGCTGTACACTGTCTGAAAAGCGCTTAACGAGGTGCCTGTCACTTTCACCAATCCGACGTGGAAGGCCCGACAAATAAAGTAGCGCCCCTTTATGCGACTTACTATTACAGTATGCTACCACGTGATCCTCGGCATACACGATTCGCTTGTCACGCATAGCCTGAGCGCAAAGCGCATATTCTTCAGCACTGATTGCTTCTTTTAGTGCTTTGCCTTCTTTGTTGGCATATTCGCCATTGCCAGCAAAGACATAAAGTTCATCTTTGCCCATAGCACTATTAAAATTATTTAGCGTCCTTGACGTTGTCGCCACAGCGGTAGTGATATAGGCCGCATCTTTCGAGCACCCCAAAATAGAGGCGAGCTGCTGGATAATTCCCTGCATGAATTTTTCAAGCGAGCGAGAAGAAAACAAATCTACCGATGCATCGATAATCTTTTCAAGACCACGGCGATTTTCTTCAATAACAATAATATCGCGATAGGAACGCAAGGCAGCAATGATTACGGTGAAAAGCTTTTGTGCTGTAAGTTCGGTTTTTGATTTATAGTCGTTAATATCGTAATTGATAATAACGTCTTTTTCAGGCGCCTGCCCTGGTTGGCCAGTACGTAAAATAATTCTTGTAAAGTGATTGTCCATTTCATTGCGAATAAACTCAGCAACCCGAAGGCCTGCATCGTCAGTTTCCATCACAACATCAAGTAGCACGACCGAGATATCGTCGTGATCTTGGAAACACTGACGTGCTTCTTCTCCACTATATGCACTTACAAATTCGAGTGTTTTGCCATTCAAACTAAAGTCATTGAGTGCAAGTTTAGTGACGGCATGTACTTCTGGCTCATCGTCAACGATGAGAACTTTCCAGCTACCCAGATCATCTATTTCTTTGTCATCGTCATCGTCTGCGAATAGAAAATCATCGTTCATCTAATACATCCTGTAAGGTAAGAGATTGTTTAGCTTTACACTTTTTGTTTTTATCGAGCGTTGAATCTTTACGCTTTACACAATATAAGCAAGCTCGCACATTTTTCAACCACTAATTTGTCCAAGGGTCACTCGATCATTACCGCCATAATCCTTATAGGACACCACATCAATAAATCCAGCTTGACGCAAAAGTTGCTGGACTTGCTCAGCTTGGTCGAAGCCATGTTCGAACGCTAACATCCCACTAGCCTTTAAAAAGCTAGGGGCGCTATGAATAATGTGCCTAATATCGTCCAAACCGTCCACACCAGAGGTCAGGGCTGACGATGGTTCAAACCTCACGTCACCTTCCAACAAATAGGGGCTTGTTGTTTCTATATACGGAGGATTTGACACAATGGCATCAAATTTATATCCATCGAGCGCACTGAACCAATCGCTTTGTATGAAGGTCGCGTTTGTTATGCTGTTGCGCTTAGCATTGGACGTCGCGAGATGAACAGCTTCGTCAAGAAAATCGACACCAATGACTCTACATTTTGGCAGTTCAGCAGCAAGTGATAATGCAATTGCACCAGTGCCAGTGCCCAAATCACATATTTCAAGCTCATGGTTTAAGTGCGACTGACTGGGTTGTTGCAACCAGGCTAGTGCACGCTCAACAAGAACTTCGGTATCCGGACGAGGAATCAAGGTATGTGGCGATGTGCCAAGCGACAGTGTCCAGAAATCTCGTTGGCCAATAATGTAAGCAACGGGCTTACCTGCTTGCCTTTCTTTAACGGCGTGCTCGAATTGTTGCTGTTGCTGCGGCGAGAGTGTTTTATCTGGCCATGTAAATAGGTATGTCTGGGACTGATTGAGAATATGTGCCAACAAGACTTTAGCGTCAACCGAGGGCGACTCACCGCCCTCAAGTTGAGAGATTGCCCAGCCAAGGGCGGTGTCGATACGCATCTTTACTCGTCAGAAAGCGAGGCAAGAAGGTCGGCTTGGTGCTCCTGTAAAATAGGATCGATAAGCTGTTTCAAGTCACCCTCAACCACCTCATCTAAGCGATAGATAGTAAGGTTAATACGATGGTCTGTTACGCGACCTTGAGGAAAGTTGTATGTGCGGATGCGCTCTGAACGGTCACCACTACCCACCAAACTTTTACGGGTAGAAGCCTCTTCAGCGGCTCGCTTTTCTTCTTCAATCTGGTTCAGTCGCGCTTGCAAAACAGACATCGCCTTTGCTCTGTTTTTATGCTGTGAACGCTCATCCTGACATTCAACTACCAAGCCTGAAGGCAAGTGAGTTATACGAATAGCCGAGTCCGTTTTGTTAACGTGCTGACCACCCGCACCAGAAGCACGGAATGTGTCAATGCGAAGCTCAGCCGGGTTTATCTCAATGGCTTCTGACTCTGGAATTTCTGGTAATACCGCCACAGTACACGCTGAGGTGTGAATACGGCCTTGTGACTCAGTCTCTGGCACACGTTGAACGCGGTGACCGCCAGATTCAAATTTCATAACACCATAAACACCATCACCACTTATGTTGGCGATAACTTCTTTGTAGCCCCCGTGTTCGCCTTCGTTGGCATTCACAAGTTCGACGCGCCAGCCTCGGCTTTCAGCATAACGGCTATACATTCTGAATAAGTCACCAGCGAAGATAGCGGCTTCATCGCCACCCGCTCCAGCACGGATTTCTAAGAAACAGTTGTTATCGTCATTAGGGTCTTTCGGCAATAGGAGTACCTGAAGCTCAGTCTCAAGACGTTCGATGTCCGCCTTGGCTTCCTTCATTTCCTCTTGCGCCATTTCACGCATTTCTGCATCGTCTTCGTTTAGCATTTCAAGAGCAGATGATAGGTTTTCTTGTGCCTGTTGATAGGCATTGAACCCTGCTACAACGTCTTCTAATTGGCTAAACTCTTTTGACAGATTGCGAAACTTTTCTTGATCGCCGATAACTTCAGGATCACCAAGCAGGGCCTGAACTTCTTCGAAACGCTCAACGAGGTGCTCGAGCTTTCTTACTACCGACTCTTTCATATTCGTCTTTTTACCTTATTTATTATTTTCTGACGTATGGTCAGACAATGCTAATGCTTGCCCCATCCAGCGACTTAACGCGGGGTCATCGTGCATGGCTGCTTCGCGCAACGCCAACGTGGTTGGATGTAATAGCGCATTAGTTAATTTATACGCCATTTCTTCTAATACCGCTTCGGCATTTTTACCTTCAGCCAACTGTGTTTTGGCTTTTTCGACAATATCGTCACGCTGCGCCATGCCTTTTTGACGGTATTGCCTTACTAAATCAATGGATTGTTGTGACTGCTTCCATGTCATGTAATCGCCAGCTTGCCTATCAATAAGCTTTTCAGCTTCAATAGCGGCTTGCTCTCGATTTTCTAAATTTTTCTGTACGATGTGCTGCAAATCATCAACAGTGTATAGATAGGCATCACCTAACTCGTTAACTTCTGATTCTATGTCTCGCGGCACAGCCAAATCGACTAAGAACATGGGCATGTTCTTGCGCTGTTTTAACGCCTTCTCTACCATGCCCTTTCCTATTAAGGGTAGCTGACTGGCGGTAGAACTGATCACAATATCAAAGTCTTTTAAGTGCTCAGGCACTTGAGAGAGTGTATAGACTGTAGCACCCAGGGTTTCAGCGAGAGTTTCAGCTCGTGCGACCGTTCTATTGGCGACCGCAATTTTATCAACACCTTGCTCTTTTAGGTGCTGTGCCACTAATTCTATAGTTTCCCCCGCACCAACGAGCAAGACCGAGCGTTTAGGTAGCTCGGCAAAGATATGTTTTGCCAATTGTACTGCTGCGTATGCAACACTGACAGCATTTGCACCAATATCAGTTTCGCTTCGAACCCGCTTTGCCACCGAAAATGTATGTTGAAACAGTTTGTCAAATTCGCTGTTTATCATTCCCGAATGCTTAGCATCACCGTAGGCCTGCTTAACTTGTCCTAATATCTGAGGTTCACCTAGTATCAAAGAATCTAAGCCACTGGCTACACGCATTATATGCTTAACCGCATCGTCTTGGGCCAGTACATAGCTATTATTGGCTATTTCCGTCACATCGAGATGATGAAAGTCACTCAGCCATTGAAGTAACTTCTGTCCACTTTCATCTTGAGTATTGACATACAACTCTGTGCGATTGCAGGTTGAAACAATAACCGACTCGTCAATCCCGTCTAACTTTTTTAAGCTCGCAAGTGCTTCCACCAAAGAGTCTGGTGTAAAGGCCACTTTTTCACGCAATGCGACTGGGGCTGTTTTGTGGTTAATACCAAGGGCGAGTAAAGTCATTAAAATCTGTGCTGGCAACGTCGGAGCGGCATTGTACGAAAAAGCCAAAATGATTGAAAGTGTTGGTGAAACTGTGTTCCCATATTGTCATTAAACATTAAGCTCTCGTTACATTCATTTTACTATTAGGTAAAACCACTGAAATGATTCGTATTTTCCTGTTTTGTACAACCATCGCCCTTGCATTAGGCGCATGTACCTCCCTACCTACTGGGCCTGACACTGCGGTTAATCTAACTTCACAACTACAAAAAGTAGCACAAGTTCAAAAATGGCAAATGCGCGGCAAGATTGCATTTAGACAGGGTAAAGAGGCAGCAAGTCTAAATCTAGTATGGAAAAACGATTCCGGTAATTTTGAATTTCGATTAGCGAATTTTCTTGGGGTAAGCATGGTGGATTTAAACGTCGATGCCTCGCAATCCGTGCTAGAGGCTGACGGAAACACCTATATAGATGCCGAACCTGAACCACTGATATATCAAATTACTGGCATGATTATTCCCGTGAATTCATTGCTCTCTTGGGTTAAAGGGCTTCCTCTTCGAGACGATACCTATACGCTTACGGAAAAGGGGCTGGTGAATACACTTAAAAGCCAATGCGCACTTTGCCGAAACTGGCGCGTGAGCTATGGCAATTACGGCAGTGTGGAAACCAGCAATGGCGAGAGTGTATGGCTACCGCACAATATTACACTCACTCAGCCTGAAACATCTGAAACGCCGAAAACTCAATTAAAAATAAAAATTTACGAATGGACACTTCAGTGAAAACCCTAAACCCAACATTTGATTGGTGGCCATCTCCGGCCAAGCTTAACTTGTTTCTTCATATTCTTGGGCGATACGACAATGGCTACCATCAGCTTCAAAGCTTGTTTCAAATGCTCGACCATGGCGATCAACTAGCCTTTACAATAGAACAAAATTCGACCATTAAAATGAGCGCACCGCTTTCTGGCGTAGCCGATGACGACAATCTCATTATAAAAGCAGCACGTTTACTGGCCGAAAAGACACAATGTACGCTTGGCGCGACGATAACTCTTGATAAATGCCTCCCTATGGGGGGAGGAATAGGTGGCGGTTCTTCAAATGCAGCAACTACCTTAGTGGCCCTTAATCACCTATGGAACACGGGTTTAAGTGAAGATGAGCTGGCAGCATTGGGGTTGTCACTTGGTGCCGATGTGCCTATTTTTGTGCGCGGTTTAACGGCATTTGCTGGCGGTGTTGGAGAGGAGATTAGCCCCGCGCCACAACCTGAAATGTACTATTTAGTTGCCAACCCCAATGTACATGTGAGTACGGCGGAAGTGTTCACAGCACCTGAGCTGCCAAGAAATACGCCTGCAATTCAGTGGCAAGACTATAAATTCGAAAAAACTCACAACGATTGTCAGCAATTAGTCGCGAATCGCTATCCCGAAGTTGCAAAATTATTACAGTGGTTGGTACACTACGCACCGTCGCGAATGACGGGCACAGGTGCCTGCGTGTTTGCCACTTTTTCCGACCGCGCTGTTGCTGAACAAGTTCAGGCTGAAATGCCTGACAATTGGCAGGGTTTTGTTGCAAAAGGTGTAAACCGCTCACCACTATTAGATAAATTAGAACAACAAAAATAGCGTGTACGCCACATCGGACAAGAACTTAAAAATTGGGGTATAGCCAAGTTGGTAAGGCAGCGGGTTTTGATCCCGCCATTCGTAGGTTCGAGTCCTGCTACCCCAGCCAAACCTCTTTTATCAACGCACTGAGGAACCACTTGTGCCAGATATGAAGCTCTTTGCAGGTAATGCCGTACCAGAACTTGCCCAGAAAGTTGCCGATCGCCTCTATACCAAACTTGGAAATGCCAAAGTTGGCCGTTTCAGTGACGGTGAAATCAGCGTAGAAATTCATGAAAACGTCCGTGGCTCGGACGTTTTTATTATCCAGTCTACCTGTGCGCCTACTAACGATAACCTAATGGAAATGATCGTGATGATCGACGCACTGCGTCGAGCATCTGCTGGTCGTATTACGGCGGTTATTCCCTATTTTGGTTATGCACGTCAAGACCGTCGTGTTCGTTCAGCTAGGGTGCCTATCACTGCGAAAGTAGTGGCAGATTTCCTATCTAATGTTGGTGTTGACCGCGTTCTTACCATCGACCTACACGCCGAGCAGATTCAAGGGTTCTTTGATGTTCCTGTTGATAATGCGTTCGGAACACCTATCCTTCTTGCTGATATGGTAAGAAGAGACTTTGTGGACCCGGTTGTTGTGTCGCCTGACATTGGTGGTGTTGTACGAGCTCGCGCAACGGCCAAATTGTTAAACGATACTGATTTAGCCATTATCGACAAGCGTCGCCCTAAAGCCAATGTTGCTCAGGTGATGAACATTATTGGTGATGTGAAAGACCGTGATTGTATTATTGTTGACGACATGATTGATACTGGTGGTACGTTAGCAAAAGCGGCAGAAGCGTTAAAAGCACATGGTGCTCGTAAAGTCTACGCTTATGCAACACACGCTATTTTCTCAGGTAACGCGGTAAACAATTTAAAAGAATCTGTGATTGATGAAATCATCGTGACAGATTCAATACCGCTAAGCGCCGACATGCAGAAAATGGGTAAAGTAAAGCAGCTTACTTTATCTGAAATGCTGGCAGAAACGATTCGACGTATCAGTAACGAAGAATCTATCTCGGCCATGTTTGAATACTAAAATAAATGCTAAAGAAAAAGGTGAGCTTCATGCTCACCTTTTTTATTTGTCTGCTTGCCCAATCGTAAGCAACTTCCCATCTCTCAAATTCGCGTTATACTCGTCTTTTATCGATTGTGCGTCACACAACACTGTGTTGACAGGCTCGGACACCTAGTATTAAGGACGAAAAATGAAAACAAAAAAGCGCTACTTACTTACCACCCTAGCCACATCTTTACTACTTTGCGCATGTAGTGACAATGATGAAACACCCACAAGCGAGCAAGTGGACAAAGAGGCGATGTCAGCCCAAGAAGCACAAACATCACCTGATCAAGAAATGCCTAAAACGTTAATTGCGGAACCTAGTAGAACAAGCAGCGGCGACAGAATCTATGGAAAAAAATGAAGTTACGCTAACAGGAAGCATTATCTATAAAGATTTAGAAGGCGGCTTTTTTGCGTTTATTGCAGAAAATGGCGATCGCTACACGCTTCACGGTCTGGATGAATCGCACCAGAGAAACGGCTTAATTGTCGAAGTGAATGGCGTAACCAAGCCTGATGTGATGACCTTCACTCAATTTGGCACCGTCTTGCAAGTTAAAGACATAAAAGTACTCGATTCCAGTAAGGTTATAGAGAACAAACCCACACATTAATGCCAGCTCTCGGTTGGCGTTTTTTGCT
Organism: Alteromonas gracilis; assembly: GCF_036870955.2. Lineage (GTDB taxonomy): Bacteria > Pseudomonadota > Gammaproteobacteria > Enterobacterales > Alteromonadaceae > Alteromonas > Alteromonas gracilis_A. Next base: position 1,607,778 of record NZ_CP145482.2, on the reverse strand, counting down.
CACTATCAATTGTATGTTTGATGCTGTGGTGTTAGAATTCGCCGCCCTTGAAATTCGGGGTGGTGTAAAGACGTGCTTTTTTATCACGGACTAACACGATTTAACAGTAGGTTTTGGTCGCAAAAACCTACACCATTAGACTTTATAATTGGAGACAGACAATGTCTGAAGCAATTTTTAACCTAGACGCATCTGTTCGTTCAGACCTAGGGAAAGGTGCGAGCCGCCGCCTACGTCGCGAAGATAAGCTTCCAGGTATCATTTACGGTGGTGAAGAAGCGCCAGTTTCTATCACTCTTGCTCATAACAAAGTATTTCAAGCTTCTGAATTTGAAGCGTTTTACTCTCACGTTCTTACTTTGAACGTAGACGGTAAAGCAGTTGAAGTTCTTGTTAAAGATATGCAACGTCACCCGTACAAGCCAAAGATCATGCACATCGATTTCCAACGTGTAATCGCTGGTCAAGCTGTACACACTAACGTTCCAGTACACTTCATCAACGAAGAGTCATCTGCAGCGGTTAAAGCTGGCGGTGTTGCTGAGCATCACCTAACAGAAATCGAAGTGACTTGTCAGCCTAAAGATCTACCAGAGTTCATCGAAGTAGACATGGCAGGCGTTGAAATGGGTCAAACACTACACTTGTCTGACCTAACACTTCCAGCTGGTGTAGCTTCTGTTGAACTTGCTAAGAACGACGAAGCACACGACCTAGCGGTTGTAACTGTTAAGCCTGCTAAAGGCGCAGCAGCTGAAGACAGCGAAGAAGAAGCTACTGAGGAATAATCCTCTTGGCTGATATTCGCCTTATCGTGGGTCTGGGTAATCCAGGCCCCGAATACGACAATACCCGACACAATGTAGGTGAATGGTTTCTAAACCAACTTGCCGACACCTATAACGCCCCGCTAAAACCAGAAACAAAATTCTTCGGTAAAACGGCTCGCATTACAATTGCAGGCAAAGACATTCGATTGCTCTACCCCACCACCTTTATGAATAAGAGTGGTCAAGCGGTTGCAGCACTTGCTAACTTCTACCGAATTGAACCAGAACAAATATTAGTTGCGTTTGACGAGCTCGATTTACCTCCAGGTGTAGCAAAATACAAGGTGGGTGGCAGCTCTAGTCAGAACGGCGTGCGTGACATTGTGGCTAAAATGGGTAACAACAAGAATTTTTTACGTTTGCGTATAGGCATTGGGCATCCTGGCCACAAAAGCCGTGTAACAGGGCACGTGCTAGGTAAACCACCTGCAGATGAAAAAGCAGCAATTGAAAGCGCGATTGATGAAGCGGTTCGCTGCACCGAAATTCTGCTTAAAGAAGACCTAAAGCAAGCGCAGAACAGGTTACACTCGCATAAAGCGTAACCGATTAACAGTGATTACTTTTCCAGACAAGGATCCATACCATGGGTTTTAAATGCGGTATTGTTGGCCTACCGAACGTAGGTAAATCAACACTTTTCAATGCATTAACTAAAGCGGGTATTGAAGCGGCTAACTTTCCCTTCTGTACCATCGAACCGAACACTGGTGTAGTACCTGTGCCAGACCTTCGTTTGGACAAGCTAGCTGAAATTGTGAATCCTCAGCGCGTTATTCCTACCACCATGGAATTCGTAGACATTGCGGGGCTAGTTGAAGGCGCGTCTAAAGGTGAAGGTCTTGGTAACAAATTCTTGGCTAACATTCGTGAAACTGACGCAATTGGCCACGTAGTTCGCTGCTTTGACGATGAAAACATCGTGCACGTTGCTGGTCGCGTTAGTCCGAAGGACGACATTGACGTTATCAATACCGAGTTAGCACTTGCTGACCTTGAAACGACTGAAAAAGCCCTTCACCGTGTAGCAAAACGTGCTAAAGGTGGTGACGCTGACGCCAAGTACGAAATGAAAGTACTTGAGAAAATTAAGCCGCACCTAGATGAAGGCTTACTTCTGCGTTCACTTGAACTAACCAAAGAAGAACTTGCTGCAATTAGCTACATGAACATGCTTACGCTTAAGCCTACCATGTATGTCGCGAACGTTAACGAAGACGGTTTTGAAAACAACCCATATCTTGATCAAGTGCGCGAGATTGCCGCTTATGAAAATGCAACGGTAGTGGCAGTGTGTGCTGCTATTGAAGCAGACATTGCTGAGCTTGAAGATGATGAGCGTGAAGAATTCATGCAAGACATGGGCTTAGAAGAGCCAGGCCTTAACCGCGTTATTCGTGCAGGTTACAGTCTTCTGACTCTGCAAACCTACTTTACTGCTGGTGTAAAAGAGGTGCGCGCATGGACATTCCCTGAAGGCTCTACAGCACCTCAGGCTGCAGGTAAAATTCATACCGACTTCGAAAAAGGCTTTATTCGTGCAGAAATCGTAAGTTACGACCATTATGTAGAGTTTAATGGCGAACAAGGTGCGAAGGACGCGGGTAAATGGCGTTTAGAAGGTAAAGACTACATTGTAAAAGACGGCGACGTTATCCACTTCCGTTTTAATGTATAAAAGCGTTACCTTGATGTGTGAGCATCAATGACAAACTATGCTTAAAGCCACCTGTTCAGGTGGCTTTTTTGTTTTAAGTTTGAGCAAACCTAAACACCCTGATATAAAAGTGTTTTCACGTCTCATCAACGGAAGCGAAATGAGTAGAAACACCGTATCTGACAAAAAAGCAGCCACCATTAAGCGTTTTACGCTAAAAACACTTATTCTGATGTCGTTGGGCGTGCCAATAGCAACGCTACCTGCGCTTGCTTCTGAACCTAGCGAGAAGTTGGCAAAAACAAGCCAATCCACTGTAAACAGTAACACCGATAAATGGTTTGAAGTAGCTCAACAACAAACCGTCACGTTTACTACACCATTAGGTGATGTGGTTATCGCGCTACACCCAGCCCTTGCACCTAAACATGTCGCTCGGTTTAAAGCGTTGATTAATGCTAAATTTTACGATAATCAACATTTTTACCGCGTTGTTGATGGTTTTGTCGCACAAGCAGGAAGTAATGACAGCCATGATGCTACTAAATTCGAGCCTGCACTTTTGTCCAATATTGACGCTGAATTTACGCTGCCACTTTCTGGGAACGTTGTATCAATTGAAAACAAAGATATGTTTGCCCCTGAGACCGGTTTTTTGGACGGGTTTGCTGTGGGCATCGACAAAGATAAACAACAAATGTGGGGGTTACATTGTCCAGGTGTGGTTGCTTTTGCGCGTAACAGCGAAAAAGACACCGCGAGTACTGAGTTTTATATTGTGATTGGTCAAGCGCCGCGACACTTAGACCGAAATATGTCTGTGGTCGGCCGTGTTGTTAAAGGCATGGATATATTACAAAAACTACCGAGAGGAAATCTTGCGAATGGCGGTGTACTCGATACACTGGTTGAAAACAGCACTATTGTTAGCGCAAAAGTACATAAGCCCCAAGATACCCCGTACTTTATACAGACTACCAACAATGAAGAGTTTAAACAGCGCATTCACATAGGTAGAACGCTGGACAACCCGTTTTTTCACGATAACAGTTATGGCCCTCGCCCAATCGACGTGTGCTATCACCAAACCAAAGCGACGACGACACCATAAACTCAATTATTTTGATTGGCATGGAATTAAAATACGGTTTCAAAAGTACGAGGCCGTATTTGTACATCGCGGTTTAGCATTAAAACATTGTATAAAACTTGTCCACCGTGCTTTATTGGTGCTGCCAACCACTGCGCTTTTAGCAAATGACAAACCGTAATGCTATGCGGTAAGAATCTCTCAAGTTGTTCAAATTCGCCACTTTTTGAGTGTTATTCGTACCCCAGCGAACACTTAATAAGCATTTAGAAAAAGTTAGTAAAAAAGGGGTTGACGGTTGCCAGTCATATACGCATAATACGCGCCACTTCCTGAGAGGGAAGAGAAATAAAGAGGCTACGTAGCTCAGTTGGTTAGAGCACATCACTCATAATGATGGGGTCGCAAGTTCGAATCTCGCCGTAGCCACCATATTTCTCGATAATCTTAGGAAAGATTAGCTGCGCGGAAGTGGTGGAATTGGTAGACACGCTGGATTTAGGTTCCAGTGCTTCACGGCGTGAGAGTTCAAGTCTCTCCTTCCGCACCACGACTGGGGTATAGCCAAGTTGGTAAGGCAGCGGGTTTTGATCCCGCCATTCATAGGTTCGAGTCCTGTTACCCCAGCCATTCTTTTTTAAAAGAATATTGCAGTTAATGTCTATGCGGAAGTGGTGGAATTGGTAGACACGCTGGATTTAGGTTCCAGTGCTTCACGGCGTGAGAGTTCAAGTCTCTCCTTCCGCACCAATTGGGGTATAGCCAAGTTGGTAAGGCAGCGGGTTTTGATCCCGCCATTCATAGGTTCGAGTCCTGTTACCCCAGCCAAATTCTTGAGAAACCGCTCATAGAGCGGTTTTTTATTGAAAATAAAAGTGTAAGGCTACGTAGCTCAGTTGGTTAGAGCACATCACTCATAATGATGGGGTCGCAAGTTCGAATCTCGCCGTAGCCACCAACTTTTATATTTCCTTAATTGGAAAGTCTACATACGCGGAAGTGGTGGAATTGGTAGACACGCTGGATTTAGGTTCCAGTGCTTCACGGCGTGAGAGTTCAAGTCTCTCCTTCCGCACCAATATTGGGGTATAGCCAAGTTGGTAAGGCAGCGGGTTTTGATCCCGCCATTCATAGGTTCGAGTCCTGTTACCCCAGCCATATTCTCGAAAAGCCGCTCTTTTGAGCGGTTTTTTATTTTTTGCTATAAACAAGTTCAAAACTTAATAGCCACTCGCTTTTTTCTTCCCCCATTTTTGATAATGTCATGCTAGTATTGAGCTTTTATGACTGATGGACCTACTCTTTTCTATACCAGATCGGCAATTTAACTACACGAACCTACCGTGCAGGTACGACAGTATTAATTTGCTGCGATGTGTTGTCTGAGTCCTAATAACAATAACAAAGGAAAATGCGTGATCAACGAACTCGTTTCTATTGTAAATAACGTTTTGTGGGGAGACGGCCAAGTACTCATTATCATGCTTCTGGCGTGTGGTATTTGGTTTACGGTAAAGCTTGGCGGCGTGCAGCTGCGACACTTTGGCCATATGTTTTCTCTGCTAAAAGGCAGTAATACAGCAACAAAAGACGGCATTAGCTCATTTCAAGCGCTTTGTACAAGCCTATCCGCTCGGGTTGGAACCAGTAACTTAGCTTATGTTGCCGTTGCCATATCTTTAGGTGGCTCTGGCGCTATTTTTTGGATGTGGATGATTGCACTTTTAGGTATGGCAACGGGCTTTGCCGAAAGTGTGCTAGGCCAGCTTTATAAAGTGCGCGATGAAAACGGTGAATTTCGTGGCGGTCCTGCTTATTACATCAAACAAGGCTTAAATAAAACCTGGCTTGCTGTCGCATTTTCTTTGTGCCTTTTCTTCGGCTATGGATTTGTATTTAGCGCTGTACAGGCTAATACCATTACAGATGCACTTAACAACGCCTATGCATTTCCAAGTGAATATGTAGGTGTCGCTATTATTGCCTTGGCAGCACTTATCGTTGTAGGCGGTTTACGCGGTATCGCGCGCTTCGCCGAATTCGTTGTGCCTTTCATGGGTATAGGTTACGTGTTAGTGGCACTTGCTATCACGTTTATCAATATATCAGAGCTGCCAGCTATGCTTCTCGATATTGTTAAATCAGCATTTGGTTTACAAGAAGCTGGCGCTGGTGCGCTTGGCGCGGCGATTAAAAATGGTATTCAGCGCGGTTTGTACTCTAACGAAGCCGGAAGCGGCTCTGTACCTCATGCTGCAGCAAGTGCAGTGCCTAACCCTAACCACCCTGTTTCTCAGGGTTATATTCAAATGCTAGGCGTATTTTTGGACACCATGGTGCTTTGTACCGCCACTGCATTTATTATTTTACTTGCTGGCGGCTCAAGTTCAGAGCAAATGGAAGGTATTCGCCTTACGCAAGACGCCATGAGCAGCCATTTGGGTGAAGGCGGAACAGATTTTGTTGCCGCTGCCATCAGCTTATTTGCGTTTACTTCTGTGGTAGCCAACTACGCATATGGCGAAAGTAACCTGCACATGTTTAAGCTAGATAACCGCGCTGGACGCGCTGCGTACACCATTGGTTATTTAGGAATGATTTACTGGGGTGCGCAGGCAGCGCTTCCACAAGTATGGGCAATGGCAGATATGGCGCTAGGCTTAATGACGGTGATTAATATTATCGCTATTGTGTGGATGACGCCCACGATTGTTTCTATCAGTAAAGACTACTTCAAGAAAAAAGACAGTGGCGAGAAAGTGGAATACAAAGCGGGCGATTGTGACATTCAAGGTAAGTCTGAAGACGGGGTGTGGGATTAACACGGTTTGGTAAAGACGAGAAAAGGAGGCAAACGCCTCCTTTTTTGTTTCAGGACTTATCGTCTAAAAAAGGCGGAAGTTTACAGCGCGACTGGCAAGTGCCCAGTCTTAACCAAAATAACCGTTTCTTCCTCAACAAAGGGGTGGTGCTGACTCATATGTGGGCTTCGAAGCCACGTACCTTGAGGGTAGCTACCATGTTCATCTTTAAACGTGCCAGACAGCACAAAGATTTCTTCGCCACCAAAATGACGGTGAGGTTTAAACACTTCATTCGCTGGCCATTTTACCAACGCTACACTTTCATTTTCAAACTGATGCAAAGGCATCACCTGTAAACCACCCTGCCCCTGAAGCCATGGTGTCGTATTGGTATTGACTCTTACCTCTTCAAGATCGCGCTTATCAAACTGATTAAGCTTCACCAATATTACGCACCCTTCTTTACTAAAAGGGCTGTGCTTGCTACCAGGAGGGTTGCGAATATAAGTCCCTGCGGGATAGTCTCCATGTTCGTCAGAAAACACGCCTTCAAGCACAAAAATCTCTTCCCCTAACGGGTGGCTGTGTTGTTTAAAACTGGCACCTGCTTCGTACTTTACTACGCTAGTTGTATGGCCTGATTCTTTCGCTTCGCGCTCAAGGGGCTTACGCCAAACCGTACTTGACGGCGACGCCTGCCATGACTCACTTTGTGTTTCAATAGCGAGTCGTATGTCAAAATTCATGTTTAGCATAAGCTACCTTCTCGTTTAACTTGTTAATACTTAATTTCTCTTACCATCACGCCGCCATCTACATCGATAATGGCGCCTGTCGTCCAACTTGCTCGGTCAGACAATAGAAAAGCAATACTGCTGGCGACATCGTCTGGTGTACCTATACGTCCAATTGGATGAAAAGCGTCAAAAGAAGCGAGTACTTCATCTGTTTCATTTTCTGGAATAAAGGCATTGTAAATGGGCGTTTTTACCACCGCTGGCGAAACAGCGTTAACTCGAATATTGTGCTCAGCGAGCTCCATAGCAAGGTGTTGCGTCATCGCATGCAAACCTGCTTTTGCCATTGAGTACGCAGACGATGGCGTAGCCTTAACCGCTTGCTTTGCCCACATAGAGCCTACATTAACGATATTGCCGCCACCCGCATTTTGCATTGCAATAGCCACCGCTTGCGTAATGAAAAACACGCTTTTATTAAGTGTATGGTATTGATCATAGTCACTTGGCGTATGTTGCGCAAAGGCGGTAGGATTAAAATAGCCAGCTGCATTAACCAAATACTGATACGGTGTGGCTTGCGCTTTTACATGTGAAATTAACGCTTCTACATCGCTTTCTTTATATAAATCGGCGCTCAATGAGTCTACATGTACTCGACTATCTTGAACTGCGTCTTTGAGCTTTGCGACAGCACGCTGAAGCTTTTCGGTATTTTTACCTACAATGGTCACACTTACACCGCTGCTAACTAAGCTGACAGCTGTGGCTAAACCAATACCACTTGAACCACCTACAATTAAAGCTTTACCACTGAATGAAAACGTCATAATAACTGTCCTTCAATTTGAAAATTCGTGGTAACCTTACGCTTCAGATAAGCCAATGAATAGTAAGTATAATTTGGTACGGTAGGTACTTTTTGGTACATCTTTATGAATACTAAAGAAAAACAAATTGAAAGAAAGTTGCCGCCACAAGATAGCGCGCGCATGGTCGAAACCATTTACGGCTGCAAATGGTCGCTTACGGTATATCAATTGTTGGCTAATGGCGTCAATCGGCCAGGGGAAATGGTCCGCTCGGTTGAAGGGCTAAGTACAAAAGTGCTAAATCAGTGTTTAAAGCGCAATATTGATTTTGGCATTCTTAAAAAGCAGGTCTACCACGAGTTACCACCTAGAGTGGAATATGAGGTTACGCCTTTTGGTGAACGTTTTTTATCAGTACTAGAACAGATTGAGGCCTTACAAGAAGACCTCACAAGTACTGCCGAGAATTAACTATCTTTGCCAAGTGTTACGCCACTATTGTGGCCGAAGCATTTCGAAGTAATCTGCTTCACTGATGGTATAGTAGTCACCTGCACCACCACCGCGCATTACGGGCTCGCCTTTTAGTGTTTTATACACGCCATTTTCAATCAGCGATTTATCGATATGCACGCCCACTACTTCGCCCATGATAAACCAGCTATTTACAGCCTCACCTTGCGCATTTTTTAGCTGAACAATGTCGGTCAACTTACATTCCATGCTAACAAGGCTCTCTTTTACGCGGGGTACAGATACGACCCTGCTGTTAACTGTTTTAAGCCCAGATATTGAAAATTCACTTTCTTCAGGGGGTAAGGGCTTGCTTGTTTGATTCATTGCGCTTGCCAGAGGCTTTGACACCAAGTTCCAACAAAACTCATAGGTTTCTTGTGCATTGACTAAAGAGTCCTTTCTTCCTCCCACACAGGAAAAGCCAATCAGGGGAGGCGTGTAATTAAGGGCATTAAAAAAACTGTATGGCGCCAGGTTAAGCACGCCTGCTTTGGACTGTGTTGAAATCCAGCCAATTGGACGCGGCGCAATGATGGCATTGAATGGATCATGGGCTAATCCGTGTCCAAGCTGCGGTTCATAAAAGTGAAAATTAGCCAAGAAAACTCCTTACTGATAAATGCACCAAAAAATAAGATGCGAGGTCGTCAATTTGCGTTTTACGTTATTTGCAAACATATCGCATGTCGTGCTTACTGTAATACTATACTGAACTTATATGTACGCTAATTCATTTAAATTCAAGGAGATCAATGAACGCAAGAACCGTCGCATTTTCACGAACTCGTCTTACCGAGCTCATGGTCCCCTCTTTCGCTAGCGCATAATGAAAAAGGCCGATAGAAGGTATCGGCCTTTTGCTTATTGCTCGTGTTGATTAGAAAGTGTAGCTCACTTTTCCGTAAACAAATCGCCCTGTAAAACCATAGGGGGAGAAACCTGAGTAAGGGAAAATGTTTGAAAAGGTTGTCACTTCATCGACCGAATTTCGCGTCGCTTTTGGATATACATCAAAGACATTGTTTGCACCAACCGATACGCTTAATCCATCCGTGATAGCCACTCGAACGTCAAGATCCGTGATCCACTCAGAAGGAATAATCTCGTTGCGTGCTTCAATAGAGCTTGGGTCTTCTACTTCACCATAACGGGTTGTGCGCAAGGTAGCGTTATAGCGATCATATGACCAGGTTACGCCCAAATTAACTTTGCTTTCGGGCGAAGCTGTCTCAAAGCGACGCAGTTCGACATCATTAAACAGGTTGCTTTGGTCAAACCCAGCCCCTCTTAACACCTCTGGCGCTTCAAGGATATCGGTCACCTCGTTATCATTGAAGTTAACACCTGCATTAAAGTTAAATGCACCATAGTCTGATGTGTTTAGCGTATACGTTGAAACAATGTCTACCCCTTCAGTACGCGAATTAATTGCGTTTAGGAAGAAGCGAGCACGGTTAGCACCAGTACCCGCCAACAATGCTTCGATGGCATCACCAGAAAGGTTGTTTGACAGTACAATTCGATCGTCAATATCAATGCGATAGAAATCAACCGTTAGGTTAAAGTCTGCGGTAGGAGAATAAGTAAAACCTGCGCTGAAGTTATCTGACTCTTCCGCATCTAGTCCAGGGCTTCCCAATGCTTGAGCAACATCGCTGGATGGCGCAAAGGTGCCTGTTTCTGTGGGAACGGCATCAACAAATACCGTCGCAATAGACGTAAAGTATTGCTGCTGTAGTGAAGGTGCTCTAAAGCCTGTCGATACCGAGGCACGTAGCGCTAGCGCATCGGTAATTGTTACGCGATGTGACATTTTCCAGTTAAAGGTACTGCCAAAATCAGAGTAGTCTTCATAGCGCACAGCAACAGCGACATTCCAATTTTCTACAACATCGGCTTCAAGATCTACATATGCACTATAATTGTGGCGGCTATTATCGCCTGCCGACGCTGGTGTGAACCCTGGGAACACCTGTGCACCCGCGGCACCAAAAGGGCCATTTACAGGGTCAGTTACCGCGCCGCCTGGGCCAAACGTACCGCGTATGTATGAGCTTTCTTCGCCAGCCGTAATTTCGTAGCTTTCTCGACGATATTCAGCGCCCATTGCAAAATTCATTTCGCCAAAAAATAGGCCAGTATCAACCAGTCTTGAGGCATCAGCATTTACCAACGTTGTCGTGTACTCCAGTGTGCCTGCATCGAAACGTGTCGGGCTAGTTGGGCCCAATGACGTGTTCAAACTGTTGACCACGCTATACTCAAGCTCGTTGCCACCATGAGTGACAGATAAATCGTAGTTCCATACATCGCCATAGCCTTTTATACCAAGCAATAAGAGACATGTCGGTGATATCAGTTTGAATGCTTGGTAGGAAACCATCAGGGTAAATAGAAATCACATTGCGACTATCTCTTGCGCGGCGGTAAAAGCCGCCGCCCAATGAATCGCGTGAACTGAACCCGGCAGTTGCATAGAGCTCGGTGCTGTTTGACACCGATTTGCCCGCATTGATAAACAATGCGTAGTCTTCAACTTCACCGTTACCGAAAACGTGGCTATATCGGTTTATGGTTAACTCGCGCTGGTCGATAGCGCCGTTTTCGTCTCGAGCATAATTTTCTCGCGGGTCAAAGTCTGCCCTATTAGCTTGACCGCGGTCTCTATATTCAGCAGAGACATTAACGTAGCCGTCATCGCCCCACTCTAGCCCCATATTACCGCGTAGCGTAAGTGTCTGTCCGTCAGTTAACTCACGGTCGGCACCTGTATCAAACGCAAGATTGCCGTCAGCACCGACGCTAACTCCGTTTAGGCTTGGCACGCCGTCCATGGTAGTCACGTTTGCACCATAAGTTACTGAAACATCGCCGCCTTCACTGGTATCTTTTAAGACAATATTGATAACGCCAGCTATGGCGTCTGAGCCATATTGTGCCGCCGCGCCGTCACGCAATACTTCAATGCGTTTTATTGCATTGGCTGGAATAGCGTTAAGGTCAACCGCAGAAGAGCCGCGTCCAACAGAGCCGTTTAGGTTGAGTAGCGCCGACGTATGTCTGCGTTTTCCGTTTACCAGTACGAGCGTGTGATCAGGCGCAAGCCCTCTAAGTTGGGCTGGTCGCACGTGGTCCGTACCATCGGTTATAGACGGTTGAGGAAAGTTAAAACTAGGCAGCAAGGTGTTAAGGATCATGTTTGTTTCAGTAAGACCCGTTGCCTCTATTGAGGACGCATCAATGATATCGATAGGTACCGGGGAATCATTAACAGTGCGCCCGACGCGACGAGAACCAACAATTTGAATTTGTTCAACATCTTGTTCGTCTAGACTAGCTTGCTCTTGAGCAAAAACAGAAGAAGAAAACGGCATTCCCGCCATTGCACTAGCAATTAAGGAAAACTTGAAAACAGAAGCGTTGAATTTTGCCTGTTGCATTGTGATGTTCCTGAATGTTGAGTGTTCATTTGCACCAGCGCACGAGCGCGTGTGTGCCTGAAAAGCTTGGTTTTAGCGAAAACACTTAGAGCTTTACGCGTAAAAAAGCCAAACCAAGGGTCTTTAACTTTCTGTCGATGGAATATGCTTTGTGCTAGACGTGTCTGAATAGACTTATTATTGTTAGAAGAGAGTAGTAACTAGCAGCCAAGCCGCAGTTAACCATAAATGAATTTGCAGATACAATACTAAAGTTGTAATAAAATCTTAACGTTGGGTAATAAATGAAAGCATTAGTGCTAACCGGGCAAAACCAATATCAGGTTGTTTCTCATTTTCTAGATGGCATTGCCCATGATCTCACCGTTCTTGGCTACGATGTTGATTTCCTCAACGTAGAAAATGTAGCCAATATTAAAGACGGCCTCACTCGCATAGGCAAACTTGATGATTACGCCATGATATTGAGCTTTAATGCGGTAGGTTTAGGGCCCTTGTCCGATGAGATGAATACACTGGAATATGCTAAGCAGAAACCACTTTTCGTATTTTGTGTGGACAATCCACTGCATCTCATGCTCAGGTTTTTCGGGCACCCCGTGAAACTATTATGCGTTGCACAAGAACACGTTACCTTTTTACGCGCCTGTGGGGTGGAAGCACACTACTTCCCTCACGCGGTATCTTCAAACTGGGCAATGCCGCAAAAAGGCAGCAGTCACCAGGAAGCAGCTACTTCTATTTTATTTCCTGTTTCATTTATTGATAAACATGTCTTCATGAAGGAACTGGCACCCGTTTGGCAGAAACTTGGGCCCGTAATCGAGGCCAGCCGCAATGTCACCGACTTTTTGCAGCGAATTGGCGTTATGCCATCTGAAGCCGGGCCAGCAAGGACACAGCTGAATGAAATGATTTTGCGAATAGCGGCAGTGGTAGACAAATATTTGCGTGCTAAAGCGCGTGAAACGTGCCTTCTCGACTGCGCAACGCGGGACTATAAACTCACCGTTATAGGACGTGACGTTGCTCGCTATCAGACCCTATGCGATTTTCATCACTACAGTGAAAGTGTTCCTTTTCCAGAACTACTATTGTTGATGTCTCAGTCTAATTTTGTACTACATCAATCTCCTGGATTTGAGCAAGGACTGCATGAGCGCGTGGTGTATTCACTTTCCTCAGGCACCGCGTCTTGTCCTATGATGCACATTTTGCCGAAGCCGCATTTGCCAATGCAGGCGTGTTTAGTTTTGATAGTGCCTTGCCCAATGTCAGCGATGCAGCATACAAAGATGCCGTCGCCAAAGGTCAGCAAACCGTGTTAACTGAGCATACTTGGCTAAGGAATTTTTCGCGAGTCTTAGCGTAAGCTAACAAAAAGGTGGGCTAGCCATCGTCATCGAAAAAAAGAGAGTGCATTTGCACTCTCTTTTTTTCGATACAAAATAATGTTCTATTTCGCTTTTTTAAGTTTCTTCTTAAGCTTTTTCAGCTTGTTTTCTTGCTTAGAGATTTTTGCTTTCGCTACTTTAATTTCTTTCTTTAGCTTTTTAACTTTCGCCATTGTCTCTTCCTTCTATTTTACGTTGTTCTAAATTTATCGTTACTCTTGTTCATTGTGTTTAGCAATAAACTCTCGGATAAAGCGTCTCACCTCGCGTGCCGCAGACGTATCAAGCTCTTCACACAGCTCAATAAACTGGGCCCGCTCTTGGTCGTTAATACGAATAATCATCTGACTATTCTTTTTCTTCTTTTTGTTATTTTTCTCAGACATCAAAGACCTCTGCTGACAACCCTTCACCCTGTATATAAAAAGTATAGCTAATGTATATACAAATCAAGTATTGATTTTTCAAACTGTTTCCGATATTCATAAAAACGTAATATTGATGTAATGCATTTGTCTTTTGGATTAGCCAAAGTGAAAACCTAATAAGCAGTTAAAGAAGTTTTTTATGATCAATTCCGACTCTTCATCTCACCTATCTTGTTTTATTGAAGCTATCGCCATTGCGAAACACGTTCACTGCACTAGCAGTGAAGACCTTAAAACCTTGCTTCAAGAAAAGGGATACGAAGATATGGTGACTGTCGATACTGTTAATGAATTACGTTCTCAGCTGAATTGGGTACAGCAGTAAAAACCCAAGGAGTACGTAGTGACACAATTTGTTCCTCACGGTGAAGTTTCCGTAACCCGTGAAGGCAGAACCATGGTTATTGAAGGTCGTGGTCCGTGGAATTTGGAGGCAGTTAAGCGTTCAGAGCAGGCTGCTGAGCATATTTTACGAGATCTTTATGGCCAGCCGTGGGCGGTGGTTATGGTTGTTTATGGCGAACCCATTCATGTCCCTGATGCTGAAGGCCGTCTTATCGACCTTGTCAAACACGACATCAAAAATGGGCGCGTTGCGTCAGCGCTAGTCATCGGTTTATGTGACTCCCCCACTTTCGCTAAAAATCATATTGGCAGTATTTATCAACAGGTTTACGACAACGTGGCATTTTTCGATGATGTGGCAGAAGCTAAATCGTGGGTACTGCAACAAGTCGCATCCGCTTCGTCAAAGAGAAACACATAAAAAACGGAAGCCTAAGCTTCCGTTTTTTATAGCAATAATTGCGAGCTTACTTCGGCGACCAATCAAACTTTTTGAATGGTTCATCAAGCGGAGTATGAGCAACGTGGTTGGTGTAATTACTCATTACTTTCTGCGCCAGAATAAGAATAATTTCTAGCAACTGTTGGTGCGAATATCCAGCAGCGTAGAATGCATCCAATTGCGCATCTTCAATGTGGCCTCTTCCACGTGTTACAGCGAGCACGGTGTTTTTAAGCGTATTTAATTTCTCATCTGACAATACTTCGTCATTGCGTAGTTCTTCGATTAGGTCATCACGTACGTTCATGCTTTTTGCAATTCCCGTATGTGCTGGAACGCAATAATGGCAGGCATGCTCCACGTTTACGGTTTGCCATACTACGGTCAGTTCCTCGGCATTGAATGATGTGTCTTGCGCTAATTTATGTAGCACTTGATAACCTTCAAGTAAGCTAGGCGCCTCAGCCATCACTGCGTGTAGGTTTGGGATCATGCCAAACGCTTTTTGTGAATTATCTAATAGAGGCTTTGCTGCCTCAGGGGCTGTTTCTTTGGTGTGTAACGTAAAATCGCTCATGTCACTCTCCTATGGGTGTGAACAAAAAACTGCAAGACGAATTAAAAATCTACAAAATTGTAAAGTCGTGCTACCTCTCTCAAGCTAGCTTGATATCATAATAGGTTTACTTGAACGATCGTTCAAGACATAATTGAACAAGTGTTCAAAACATTCGTGCATAAGGTATACGCCAATGAAATATGATCGCGACAAAGTAATAGATAAAGCCACTGCCCTTTTTTGGCAGCGAGGCTTTCAAGGTGCGGGGATGCGTGATATTCAGCAAGCCTTAGACATGAGACCTGGCAGCATCTATGCTCGATTTCAAAGCAAAGAGGGGCTGTTTAAATTGGTCGTCGATAAATATGCCGACAATAGTCAGCAGCGATTGACACATGTCATTGAAGCGGAATCTCCACTTAAAGCGCTAGGGGCTTTTTTTGAAGAAGCACTTATGCACCCAAACGATCAGCGTTTTATGCGACAATGTTTGCTTATCAAATCAATGACCGAGCTTGACCAAATAGGTACCGTGGCAAAACAATCGGTAATTGACGGTATGCAGAAATTAAACACGTGTTTTGAACATATTGTTAGTGCCGCAATTGATAAGAACGAGTTGCCCGACACAACGCCTAAGCAACTTGCAGCAGATTGGCTACAGAACCAATTTGTGGGTTTACGCACGTTCGCACTAATGCACGATGACGCCAACAGCATCCGTAAGATGATTGACAAAGTACTACTGGATTTGAAGCACAACTGGCCAACCTAGTGGGAAAACAAATTCTCGCAGCCGTCAACGTCAAGCGAAGCGAGCGTATCGATAAATGCTCTCATGCGCATCGACTGGTGTAATCGTTGAGGATGAATGATGTAGAGTGTATGGCGCGCAGGCTGTTCTTCTTTAAAAATGACTTCAAGCGCTCCTTCTTTTATATATTTCGCAGCCGCGTACGTTGGTAACCGACAAACGCCCCTCCCCTTTAGCACGTGTTCAATTAGCGATAAGTTATCATTCAATTTAAGTGCGCCAGAAACGGGCACGCGCTTTTTATTGAGTGTCCAACTTTCTTGATCTGGTCCCATAAAGCACGCGTGATTCGTAAAGTCGTTTATTTCGTTTACCACGCCTTTGCTACGTCTATAGTCAGGCGATGCTACGATAACGTGAGAGTAGTTAAATAGAGGCTTCGCCACCATGTCTTGTGGCGGGTTACTGGTAGCGCGAAAAGCAATATCAAAATGCCCTTTATTCAAATCGTGACGTTGATAACTAGTATCAATATGCATCAATACTTCAGGGTTGTTTTGTATAAACGCATAACAGCATTCACCAAGCACAAAATGCGCAAAGAGGTTTGGTGCAGTCAATGAGATTTTGCCTTTTAACTGACTTTGCTCCTTTATTAAGTTTTGCTCGATGGACACAAGCGATCGAACTATCTTTTGAGTATCCGCATACACTCTCTGGCCTTCAGACGTGAGATGCACATGTCTGGTAGAACGTTGCAATAGTTTAGTGCCCAGTGCGCTCTCTAACGCTTTTATTTGTTCAGACAAATATCCTCTTGAAATATCAAGGCGCTCCGCTGCAACACCATAATTTAATGTTTCGGCAACAGCATTAAACAAAATCAAACGTTCTAGTTTCTTATGTTGTTTCATTGTACGTGACACCAAATAACTGTCTATATCAAAAAACATTATTCACTATACCACATAATGATTTCACTTAAGCGCGCTGATACAACCAACAATGAAAGATAAACTGCATACAGAAACCAACAACGAGTTAACGTATGCAAACACTTCCAATTCAGCAGTATTTTCCACACGCCAGTCAATTAGTGTATGGCTGTATGGCAATTGGTGGTCAATGGGATTTGTCACCACTATCAAATGAAGAGCAACTTCACGCCGAATTAGCCGTCAATACTGCTCTCGAGGCTGGCATTACTGTATTTGATCACGCCGACATCTATAAAATGGGCAAGGCAGAACAGGCCTTTTCAAAAGTCTTGGCAAATACACCATCACTTCGCGACGACATGGTCATCCAATCAAAATGTGGGATCAGGTTTGAAGACGACAACGGGCCTAAGCGCTACGATCTTTCAAAGACATGGATCCTTGCTAGTGTGGAAAATTCACTTAAGCGGTTAAACACTGACTATCTAGATATATTACTGCTTCATAGACCAGACCCATTAATGGATGCCAGTGAAATAGCACTAGCGATAGACATACTCCACACCAGCGGAAAGGTCAAACACTTTGGTGTATCGAATATGAACGCGCATCAACTTAATCACTTACAGCACTACTCAGACAGACCGCTTATTATTAATCAAATAGAGATGAGTCTCACCAATTTACAATTCATAGAAGAAGGTGTGTTAGTAGGTAACCCTGAGGGTGCTTCTGTAAACTTCACACCCGGCACACTTGAGTACGCCAAACAGCATGGTATTCAAATGCAATCATGGGGAAGCGCAAGCCAAGGAAAATTCTCAGGCGCGCCATCTTCGCTTTCGACAAAGCAACAGAAAACCAAGCACTTTGTAAGCGTGCTTTCTGAAAAATACGGCGTCTCAGCTGACGCTGTTGTCCTTGCTTGGCTGATGCGATTTAACCCCCAGCTTCAGCCCATTGTGGGCTCTGCCAACCCATCTCGTATTAAAGGTGCAGCGCAATCAACAACCATTCAGATGTCTCGCGAAGACTGGTATTCGCTTTACGTCCTAGCAAGAGAAGCTGAGCTGCCATGATTTCAACACTCTCACTCAATGATGCGCAGTCGTTAATTAACTATGCCATCAATTGGGCAACTACCAATGAAAAAACGATTGCGGTAGCCGTGGTCGACGCTGCAGGTGAACTAATTGCGTTTAATCGAATGGACGCGAGTAGCCCGCAAACTTGCTTGCTGGCCCAAAACAAAGCCTACACTGCCGCGCGTGATCGGCAAAAAACAAGTGACCTCGCCAAGTGGGCCTTGAGCACGAATAAAACGATTAATTTCTGGACCGATGCGCGCATTACCGGCATGGCTGGAGGCGTACCGATAGCAGATGCTAAATCGCTGGTTATCGGAGGGCTTGGCATTAGCGGAATGGATGAGTTTGAAGATGAAAAATTAGCTCAACGCTCTATTGAATACGTTTTGTCATCACGCAGGGAGAACTGAGTCGTGAAAAGCCGTACAACTTTTTATGTTATTGCCTTTGCTGGCTTTGCCGCATGCATTGGCGCTTGGCAAGTGCTACTCAATACTAATGGCAGTCAACGTACGACTGTCGTCAATAACACAATAAAAACACCGTCAACCTCAACACCATATCTGCAGCGAAGCATTGAAGAAGACATTTTCTACTTTGTGATGCCTGATAGATTTCATAATGGTGACACCACCAATGATGCAGGTGCCCCTGCAGGCTCTATTTCTCACGGCGGTTATGACCCAACGTCCAAATGGGCCTTTCACGGGGGTGACATTGTTGGGATACAGCAAAAACTATCTTATTTGGAAGACCTTGGAATTACCGCTATTTGGATGACGCCTATACTCAGAAATAAAGCCATTCAAGGAGATGGCGTCGCTCATCACGGTTACTGGATAGTAGATTTCACAGAAATTGACCCACACTTTGGCAGCAATCAATCGTTGAAGCAATTTATACGTGCAGCGCATCAACGTAATATCAAGGTGTTCTTTGACATCATAACCAACCATACAGCCGATGTTATAAAATACGAGGAATGTCACGACAGTGCGGGTATACACCGCGAAGGCCTAACCCGTTGCGCCTATCGCACGCTCAAAAACGTAGCGCAAAATGGCACATACTCGCCATTTGTACTTAATAGCGAGTCTAGTGCCAAATCGCCAGAATGGTTAAATGACCCAGCCTACTACCACAATCAAGGAGACACGACGTTTGAGGGCGAGAACAGTCTTTTTGGCGACTTTAATGGACTTGATGATATCAATACAGAAGACCCATTTGTGGTGTCAGGTATGGTTGATATCTATAAAAACCTTATCACTGAATTTAAACCAGACGGCTTTCGAATAGATACTGTACGGCATGTGCAGCTCCCATTCTGGCAGACTTTCTCGCCTGCCATCTTGGCACACGCTCAACAACAAGGTATTCCCAACTTTCATATCTTTGGTGAAGTATATGACCCTTCTCCCGCTGCGCTTAGCCGATATACCACTGAAGGTAAACTCCCCTCAGTGTTAGACTTTGGCTTTCAGGACGCGGTACGCCATGTCTTTTTCGATAGCGACAACGTAAACAAACTAACCGCGTTATTTAAGCAAGACCATTTTTACAATGACGATGACAGTCATGTTAATCAACTACTGACCTTCTTAGGTAACCACGATATGGGCAGGCCGGGATATTTCATCAATACCTCGCTTCCCAATAAAACACGCGCTGAAAAATTAAAGCGAAGCATACTTGCCCATGCATTTATGTTCTTTTCGCGCGGCGTGCCAGTAGTCTACTATGGCGACGAACAAGGTTTTACAGGGGATGGCTACGATGTCGATGCTAGAGAAGACATGATGCCGTCGGCAGTTGACAGCTACAACGACAACACATTGTTAGGTTCAGACGCAACAACGGCAAAGGACAACTTTAACAGTGGACACCCTTTGTATACCGCTATCGCATCTTACGCCGAAGTTAGACGCCAACATCCACGACTTCAATTCGGTGAAATGAAGACGGCTTATGTGGATGATGAAAAACAGATATTTTCATTTACACGCTCAGGAAGTGAGCACAAACCACCGCTTTTTGTTGCGTTTAACCTATCGAACAAAGCGCAAACGGTAACCTTAGATGCCATATACGATGGATATACCTTACAATTTGGAGAAGCTGTCGTAGAAACAACGACAGACGGCACGACAATCATGCTTCCAGCACTCAGCTTTGGTATATTCGATAAAACCTAATCCGATAGACAATTGCCGCTATTCACATTTGATGAGTTTCCACCAAACGCTCAGCAGAAGGTAGGAAACTCATCATTTTAGAGTCGTCATTTCAATTTTCATGCTTGCTACTGTCTATGCTGTTTAGTCAGACGTAGCTTCTTTAAATGCAGTGCTTGCCACGTCATATGTTGTTGATTGAATTCCTTCGTTTGCAATTCTCAACGAAGAGTTATTGGATACGGCGTTTTTAACGCCCTGTAAGTAGTTCACAATTGTTTCATCGTCTGTTGATTCAGCTTTTAGCTGATTAGCGAATTCTCTCGATTTGCTCACTTCTACCGTATCTGAAACGCGCATAAATTGGGACAGCATGTTACTCAAACGTTGATCCTTTGAGAGATAGGAATCTAGCCTAGAACGCTCATCATTTGCATCAGATGGTTCAGCACTCCACTCACTGTCTGTTACATTTAACTCAACGGGCAAACTGACATTGAAACGAGCGGCAAGAGTTTGCATCTCTTTGTTTATTTTCTGTGCATAATAGTCGCGCATATTGGTCAACGTTGACAACGAAAGAGAAGACTCTCCTCGTTCCATTTTTTCAATGAGTGCATCTATGTCAGAAGTATCAATATGTGAAGAAAACTGCGAAATCTCTTCCTGCAGGCCAGCCTGAACCTAGCGCACGAGAGGTCTGACTTTCTAAAAAGGTTCGCCCTTTTTCAGGGTTGTTGAGGTAATCTAATAAGCTTAGTGATGATGAAATATTCATTATTTTTTCAATGTTAAACGTACTGCCACTTAGCAGTATGCATAGCAATTTGTGCTCCAGCTTTGCACTAAGAAAAATAAAATTTGAAACCTGCTAGGAATTTCCTAATTACTTCCAGCATCACTTGAAAGTGTATTTGCTCTCTAAACCGACCGCGTTTACATACCTTATCAGCACATTAAATTAAAATTTAAGTGACTTTATAAAAAGATGCTCTATACTTTACGAATCTCATTCGAATAACATTCGAATAAGATTCAAAAAACTATTTTTGGGATATTGTATGCCTCCAGCCCCTAAGTACAGCCATGAAGAAGAGCAAGTAAGAATTCTAGATGCTGCAATAAAATGTATTTTAGATTCTTCAGTTACTAGCTTTACTATGGCCAAGGTCGCGTCAAAGGCAGAGCTTTCTATGGGCTCTGTTTATAAGCACTTTCAATGTAAAGAAGACATTGTTATGGCGCTTGCGCACCAATCTTTTTCTCATATATCGTCTATTTTCGAGCGTGTACTTAGCTTGGCACTAACAACGCCTGAGAAAGTGATTGCCATTTGCCTTTTGTCTCCACAAAAGCTGCAGTGCTTTCCGTTTGCAAACGAACTTGAGTCTTTTGCAACCAATGGCGCGGTCATACGCAAAGCATCGCCGCGTTGGACGCAACAAATGATAGAAGCTGGAGCCCACTGCGAGGCAACATTTAAAGCAAGATTATCGAGCGGTATCACCGCTGACGAATTTAGTGAAGTGGTCAATGTCGACGAGTTTATTGAAGAAATAACGGTCAGCGGTTGGGCTATGAACGTTGGCTACGAGCAGGTGTTGCGCGTACAGCAGTCACGCCAAATCATTGAGGGCACAGCTTCAATCTTGGCACCACTTGATGTGACTGACCCACTTATCCGCAGCATGGTAAGACTTATAAACAGTTACCCATGGCGTAATCCGCTGACACAGCAGGCGCTAGCGCGCATCGTGTCGTTGCTCACCGAACTACACTTTCGCTAATTGAGACCATTACCATGAATATTAAACGCTGGGTTATTAGTATTGCACTTATCTTTGTTGTCATTGCATCGCTAGGCTTCGTGAAATTTCAACAAATTCAAGCTGCTATTGCTTTTGGCGAGTCCTTTCCCGAGCCTTCAGGTAGTGTCAAAAGTACCGTGGTAGAAACCACACAATTGCCCAATCGCATTGAAGTTATTGGTGAGGCTAAGGCCGTTAAACTGCTTCCGTTAACAACGGAGTATGCGGGTCCCATAACTTACGTTGGCTTTGCACCTGGCGATACCGTAACCGCAGGTCAAGTTTTGTTGCGTCAAGATATCGCAATAGAGAAGGCAAACCTTAATGCGGCAAAAGCGCGTTTAAAACTTGCTGAGGCACAATATGAAAGGCAGGTAACACTCGTTAAACAGCAGCGTACTAGTCAAAATGAAGTTGATATAGCGCAAGCAGAGATGTCGGTCGCCGCAGCAGAAGTGGAAAATCTGTCATCGGTTATTCAAAAGAAGACCTTGATAGCGCCTTTTAATGGCACAGTAGGCTTAGAAGATTATCAAACAGGTCAAATGCTAGATGCCAACACGTTAGTAACGCAGATAGTCGGAACCAATGACGAAATCTGGATTGATTTTGCCTTGCCACAGACAGCGTTGCAAACCTACCATTGGCGATAGCATCGGAGTTACATTAATTGGACAGTCCTCTAAAGCATTAACAGCAACTATAATCGCTCGCAACCCACTTGTTGAAAGTACCTCACGACAAATAAGGTATCGCGCTTCATTATCAAATAAAGAAGGCCTTATTAGCCCAAATCAAATGGTTGGAGTAACCGTTGACGGCCCAAATAGCGCTCAAATCATTGTGCCTACCAATGCTATTTATCGCGACCATACTGGCGATTACGTTTATGAGTTAAAACGCGATGACCAAGACAATTGGCGTGCGCATCCAATTAAAGTCACGTTAGGCAAACGAGAAAAAGACAATCAAGTTATTAAAAGTGGCTTACAGGGTGACGAGCTTATCGCGACTGAAGGCGCGTTTAAGCTTTCTGAAGGTTTACTCGTGTATACGCAAAGCCCTAGCGTATCTCGCGAAAATGGAGAGTAGTCATGAGTATGCCTAATGATAACAAGCCATCGATTATGGATGCTTTTGTAACCAGGCCCGTGCTCGCGATTGTACTTTCAGTTTTGATTTTGCTCGCAGGCCTGAATGCTGCAAACAATATCTCGGTGCAGCAGTACCCAAAAATCAAGAGTGCATCTCTTGTCATTAATACCGTTTATACTGGCGCGTCTGCAGAAGTCGTTAAGGGTTATGTTACTGAGCCTATCGAGCGGGTGACATCAACCGTACCCGGTGTTGATTATGTCGATTCAGTCACTACGGCTGGATTGAGCAAAGTGACGGCATGGTTAGAACTAAATCACGATACAACCGACGCCCTGGCAGATTTGACGACAAAGCTGAATCAAATAAAATTTGAGCTCCCCACAGGTGCTGAAGACCCGGCCATTGATATTGTCAGGGCCGATAGCCCCTACGCAGTGTTTTATCTCGACGTTGAGGCGAAAAATGATACGCGCAGTGAAGTGAGCGATTATCTCATCCGCAATGTAGTACCTGTACTGAACGATATAAATGGGGTGCAAAAAGTTACGCTAGAAGGCGGACGTAACCCTGCAATGCGCATTTTACTTGACCCCAAAAAGCTTGCTGTCTACGGATTAAGCGCCACTGATGTGTTTAGCGCACTGCAGTCAAACAATACCATAGCGACGCTGGGGTACAGCGAAAACAATCGCCAGCGCATTGACCTAATGGCAAATACTAACCTTGCCACAGTGGCTGATTTTGAGCAATTGATTATTCGCGACGATGCTGGCAGTCAGTTAACGCTAGCCGACGTTGCAGATATCACATTGGGAGAAGCAGAAGGCATTGTCACTGCCCGCTTAGATGACAGAACCACCGTCTTTTTAGCTGTATGGGCATTACCCGGCGCCAATGAGATTGATATTGGCGACGCGTTATACGAGAAACTGGACGCAGTAAATGCAACGCTACCGGAAGGGATGCACATCACCACTGGATACGATGGTACCCTTTACATGCGAGACTCCATCAAAGAAATTTTCACTACGCTCATAGAAACCGTTCTGTTAGTTGGCATTGTTATCTTACTGATGATGGGGTCTTTTCGCACCGCTCTTGTGCCCCTAGTCACTATCCCGATCTCTGTTTTAGGTGCCATTGCCGTAATATCTGTGATCGGATTTTCACTTAATCTTCTTACCATTTTGGCCATTGTTTTGTCTGTGGGACTGGTAGTCGATGACGCCATCGTAGTGGTAGAAAACGTTGCAAGACATATGCGAGA
The DNA here is from genome assembly GCF_036870955.2 of Alteromonas gracilis. Taxonomy (GTDB): domain Bacteria; phylum Pseudomonadota; class Gammaproteobacteria; order Enterobacterales; family Alteromonadaceae; genus Alteromonas; species Alteromonas gracilis_A. The sequence goes on along the minus strand of NZ_CP145482.2, from coordinate 1,583,597 downwards.
AGGCAAGCCACGCCTAAAGGCGGCGCTTATTAGCTCAAGGCAACTCCTGGTGCTTGGTTATCGCCATGACGCTGACGTTGGCGGCTGTGTACGCCCCTATTGGTTTTCTAAAAGGGCTTACAGGTTTTCTTTTTAGAGAGTTTGCATTCACTCTTGCAATAGCAGTGCTTATATCCGGCGTTGTTGCGGTCACACTGTCGCCTATTATGAGTGCCTATGTGAACCCAGAGGGCGGTAAGGAAGGCCCTTTCACCCGCCGCGTAAACCGCTATTTTGACAAGCTACAGCTTACCTATCAACGGGGGCTTGCCCGTTGTTTTGAGTGGCGCGCACAAATTGCCGTTATCGCCGTTGTATTCTCGCTTTTGAGCGTACCTTTTTACCTATTTTCTCAAAAAGAGCTGGCTCCAACCGAAGACCAGAGCTCAATTAACGTTGTCGTAGAAGCGCCTCCAGAGTCTTCTCAAGCCTATACGTCTGAAAAAATGAACGACACGGTTGCAGTACTCAATGCATCTGAAGGTGCGAAATTTACTTGGCAAATACTGACCTCCTCTGCGGGATTTGGTGGTGTAGAACTTGTTCCGTTTGAAAAACGCGATCAATCGGTCCACGATATGATTTACGACCTTTACGCGCGTCTTGGCAGTGTTACAGGACTTACCCTATTTCCTGTGCTACCTGCTTCATTACCCACCGCTGGGCAATTTGACGTAGAAGTGGTTTTTCGTACCACAGATGATCCAGTAACGATGAAAAAGTATGCCGACGAAATCATTCAAAAAGCGAATGCTTCTGGCAACTATATGTTTGTGAATACAGACTTAAAGATAGACTTACCTCAAGCTGAGCTAAATATTAACAAAGCACAGCTGGCCGATTTGGGACTAACGGTACAAGAGGTGAACAATCAGCTTAGCGTGTTGATGTCGACTAACTTTGTTAACTATTTCAATAAAGAAGGTAAAGCCTATCGCGTGATACCTATTGTGAATGATGACAGCCGTTACAACCCCGAAGCAGTCTTAGATATGAAAATTCGCACCGATTCGGGCGACTTAGTTCCGGTGTCATCGTTTGCCACGCTTGATACGTTTACCAGCCCACGAGTGCTTGGCTCGTTTAACCAGCAAAGTTCATTTAGGATCTTAGCGGGTGTTTTGCCCCATATCACGAAAGAGCAAGGGCTAAGCACAATTGAGGCAATTGCAGGTGACGTGTTACCCGCAACCTACTCTGTGGATTATGCAGGTGAATCAAGACAGCTGCGTAAAGAAGGTAACACCATGCTAGGCGTACTCGGTGTTGCTTTGATCATTGTCTACTTTCTGTTAACCATTCAGTTTAATAGCTTTAGAGATCCGCTTGTCGTGCTTCTTGGGTGCGCACCACTCGCGCTTGCGGGTGCACTTATGCTTCCCTTTGTATCCCTCACCACCATTAATATATACAGCCAAATTGGACTGGTTACATTAATTGGTTTGATTGCAAAAAACGGGATTTTGATTGTTGAATTTGCCAACCAGCTTCAGCTTTCAGGCAAAAACAAACTAGAGGCGGTAAAAGAAGCGGCAGCAACGCGTCTACGCCCTATTCTTATGACAACAGGCGCAACCGTGCTAGGGCATTTCCCACTGGTGTTGGTAAGCGGTGCAGGCGCTGAGGCAAGAAATAGCATTGGTATTATTCTTGTTGCGGGCATGCTGATAGGTACATTTTTCACGCTCATTGTGCTGCCACTACTTTATGAAAAACTAGCATCTAACCATAGAGTGCCACCTCACGCTGTAGAAGAGCCCCTGCAACACGCAGCATAGCTAACGGCTACACTGATTAAAAAAGGAAAACGCTCCGATACGGAGTATATAGTAAAAACAATGTCTATTTGCGTGTGAGTGAGTGGCAGCCCTTTAAAGACATGCTTGCTCTTGCTACTTCACCTTGAGCTCTTCAATATAAAGTCAGCGCAAAAAGTAGTTAAGTCATTCCATTCGCCTTATACTTAATCCAATTAGTTTTTATTGATGGAATAACGTTGTTTCTACGCCCCCTCATTTTTGTGTGTTTTTGGATGATTGGCTCGATGGTTGCGTCAGCGTCACCCATCGACGACATTGTTAGCTTGCGCAATGCTGGAGACCTAGCGAAAGCAGAAGAAAAAGCGAAAACACTTCTACGGTTTTCTATCGAAAAAAATGATGCCGCACTAAGAGCAGATACGCTTTATGAACTGGGTCGCAATGCGATGGAGCGCAATGAATATCCTAATGCCCACCAGTATTTTTCTCAAGCCAATACAGTTTATCAAGCGCTAGGCGACGAACTGTCGATAGCCAGAACATATCGCGAAATTGGCGCTGTCTATCGCTATCAATCCGATTACCCAACGGCACTTGAGTACCTTTATAAAGCCCTCGCTATTTTCCAAACTAAAGGAACTAAAAGCGATAACGCCTCAATTCACGGTGGTATTGGTGTCGTACTCGAAAAGATGGGGCAATTTAATGATGCCGCGCACTATCACCAACAATCGCTCGAAGTTCATTATGAACTTAGTGATGCAACAGGCATAGCTTCTGACCTGTACAACCTAGCAGATATTCGCCGACTGCTTGGTGATTATGCCCTAGCACTCGATTACTTTGAGCAGGCGCTTGTCATTGATGAAGCAAGCGGCAACAGAAAAAATATCGCTTATAGCTGCTACAAAGTAGGCTACGTCAATATGAGCATAGGCAACTACGCTATTGCTGAAAAGTATATGCAGCGCGCACACGCACTTTTTGTGGAAATTGGCGCTAAGCGAGATATTGATTGGGCACTCACTAAACTTGGCTGATTTAGCATTTCAACAAGGGCGATTGTCTAAAGCTGAAGCCATGATAACGGATATCATCCCAAGAACTAAAAAAAATGGGTATAAGAGTTTACTATTAGATGCTTATCAAACCCTTATCGATATTCAACTTGAAAAGGAACGCTATGAGGACGCGCTGGCGGTTATAGACGATGCAATTACGCTTTCTAAAGATATGAACGAGCGCCATAAAGTATCGCAACTACTTGCACTCAAAGTTCAGGCGTTAGAGAGTATTGACGACATAGCAGGTGCATTCGAAGCGCTTAAGCATCAAAAACAACTTGATGAATTACTTTTTGACCAAAACAGGCTTGATGCTATTGCATCGACACAAGCGCAAACTGAGTTTGTAAGGCGCGCCAACCAAATTGAGTTGCTAGAGCAACACAAAGCACTTCAAGAAATTCAATCAGACAATGAGCGTGAGCAACGAAGAAACGCGTTGTTTGGTTTTGTATTTCTATTGTTAATTGGCTTTTTAATTTACGCTCGCCGAGCTCAATCAAAATACACAAAAAATCTTGAACGTGAGGTGAGAGCGCGAACTGTTCAGTTGGAGCGGGTGAATGAAGAGTTGTCAGCGTTAAGCCTCACCGACAAGCTAACTGAGTTAAAAAACAGACGATTTATTGAGAGCCATATCGATGCAGACATCGCCAGCGTTGTACGGAAACACCGACAGGCGCAAAATGCGAATGAGCTAAAAGAATCCGATTTATGCCTTTTTGTCATCGATTTAGATTACTTTAAACACATCAATGATAATTTTGGCCATGCTTCAGGCGATAGTGTGCTCCAGCAAACGGCAAATCGTTTAAAGGCTATTTTTCGTGAATCTGATTATGTCGTGCGTTGGGGTGGTGAAGAGTTTGTTGCTTTAGCGCGCTTTATCAGTAGAGAAAATGCTGATTTGCTGGCTAAACGCATTGTCGATGATATACAAAATACGCCGTTTTTACTTAACGACAAAGAAAAATACACCGTAACCTGTAGTGTTGGATTTACCTGCTTTCCCTTCTCAAAAGGTGCTGTAAAAGAGAGCAATATGTCTACTATTTTCAATGTCGCCGACCATTGTCTCTATGCAGCCAAGGCTGCTGGTCGCAATCAGTGGGTAGGCTCCCTTGATATTAGTGACAGCAGTATTTTGCCGCTTCCCACGACACTTGATGAACTGAAAGCACTATCAAAAGAAGACAAGATAGTGCTGTCGTACAAACCTTAGCGGTTGGCGTGTTAGACTCTTAAACACGGAAATGATGTCATTACCAGGCTTCAACGGCGAATGGAAATCGCCTGGCTGACCATTATGAAAATGCCAGCCTAAGCAATTGCGCAACAATCAAAATGATCATCAATGGCCAAATCCACTTCGCCCATTTTGAGGCGTCTTCATTACTTATACGCATTTTAGAACGTTCAATAAGCGGCACTATGAGTGCCAGAGCACCAAACAACACGGCCAGTAAAATAAGTACTTCCATTATCGCATCCCTATCGCATATTTAAGCACTTCTTTCTTTGCAGGCTCAATGCGTTGTGCAGTAGAAAGAAGCTGATTTCTTATCCATTTAATGGGGGCAATACGATTACTAAACAAGGTATAGAACCCATCCATGGCCGTCATCATAATGGCATTATCACGACGTCGCGGCTTTTCGAAATCTTGTTTCAATGCCGTTTTAAAGTCCTCAGACGCCAACGAAGTCTGTTTTGACGTAACCGATAGAAAAGCTTCTACGTCCTTGAATCCTAGATTAACGCCCTGTCCAGCAAGAGGGTTAATAGTATGTGCAGCGTCACCTAAAATGACGCAACAACCTTTAACGTAGTGATGCGCATGTGAGCGAGTTAAAGGAAATATTGCTTTATCAACAACTGAAAACCTATTGCCATTTTGGTTTAACTCCTCAGGAAACGCATGAACGATTTCCTGCTCCAACTGCGTATTGTTTAACCCTTTAAGTCGCTTAAGCTCATCGGTATTGTTGTACCACACCAATGAGGCATAATTGTCATACATAGGCAAAAAGGCTTTTGGTCCGCTAGGCGTAAATTGCTGCCACGTTATGGCTTCAACGGCTTTCTCCGTTTGTATGGTAATACCCATCGCTTGCTGCGCGTATTGCCACCCTGTGCTGCCAATACCTGCCGCTTGCCGGACTTGAGAATTCGCGCCATCAGCACCAACTAACCACTTTGCTTTTACGTCACTACCGTCAGCTAACTGTACATGTGCACTACTGCCTAACGATATGCTATCCACGCGAGTGCCAGAAATCACCTTAACATTGTCGTAGTGCTTTAACGCTTCCAAACACCCAAGCTGCAACAACCTGTTTTCAACAAAAAAGCCCAACTGCGAAACCGCAATACTGTCTGCGGTAAAATCGGTACGATGCTGAGGGTCTTCCCATACGCTCAATCCCACGTAGGGCTTAACCCGCATTGTTTCGATGTGCGGCCATGCACCTAGTGCCTTCAATAAGGTAACTGACGCATCACTTATTGCCGAGACACGAAGGTCTGGACCATCATTTTCGTGAAACGGTTTTGGCAAAAACGGTTCTATCACCACAACATTGTATTGCTGTTGGGCAAGACCTAATGCTAATGCTGCGCCTACCATACCGCCGCCGTTGATACAAAAATCGACCATTTACACTCCTTAAATCACGCACTTGCATTATGTCGCAAAACCTTGCGCCGTGTGAAGTAAAACGTGGAATAGGGTTGCCTCAGATCAAATATCAATGAATCATCGCAATACACTGGGAATATGAGTGTATTACAGGTAAAATATGCGGCTATTTTGAACATCTTCCGGTAATAAGCGCTGCGCGATAATCGGCGTAAGCTATCAAATACTGTGCCGCCACTTACTTGGAACTCAATCAGGTTAACGAATAGTTGTTATGACTAAAAAGCTGTATATCAAAACCTGGGGCTGCCAAATGAACGAGTATGACTCAGAAAAAATGGCAGACTTACTTGACTCAACACATGGCTACAGTGCTGCAGAAAGCGCTGAGGAAGCCGACGTAATTTTGCTTAACACTTGCTCTATTCGCGAGAAAGCGCAGGAAAAAGTGTTTCACCAGCTTGGACGCTGGAAAACGCTTAAGCAAGACAAGCCAGAACTCATTATTGGTGTGGGTGGATGTGTAGCCTCACAGGAAGGCGACACTATTCGCCAACGCGCGCCGTTTGTTGATTTGGTTTTCGGTCCACAAACGCTGCACCGCCTGCCAGAAATGATCAATGAATTGCAAGGCGGCGCGAAGTCGGTTATTGACGTAAGCTTCCCCGAGATTGAAAAATTCGACCGCTTGCCAGAGCCTCGCGCTGAAGGCCCAACAGCGTTTGTTTCAATTATGGAAGGTTGCTCGAAGTATTGTACGTTCTGCGTTGTACCCTATACTCGAGGCGAAGAAGTAAGCCGTCCGGTAGATGACGTATTACTTGAGATTGCTCAGCTAGCAGGTCAAGGGGTTCGTGAAGTGAACCTACTAGGCCAGAACGTGAACGCATTTAGGGGCGAGCATTACGACGGCACTATCTGCCGCTTCTCTGAATTGCTTGAGTTGGTTGCGGCTATCGACGGTATTGACCGTATTCGCTACACCACATCTCACCCTGTGGAATTTACAGACGACATTATTGACGCCTATGCCTCTATTCCTGAGCTTGTCGACCACTTACATCTTCCCATTCAAAGTGGTTCAGACCGCATATTGAACCTGATGAAGCGTGGCCATACGGCACTTGAGTACAAGTCAAAGATGCGCAAATTGAAAAAATTCGTCCAAACATCAGTTTGTCGAGTGACTTTATTATCGGCTTCCCAGGTGAAACAGATGCTGATTTTGAAGCCACAATGGATCTTATTCAAGCCGTTGACTATGACTTGAGCTTTAGCTTTATCTACAGCGCTCGCCCAGGTACGCCTGCGGCCGACGCCGTTGATGATGTAAGTGAAGAGACCAAGAAGCAGCGACTACACCTGCTTCAACAGCGCATTACGCAACAAGCATTGCGCATTGCTCGCCATATGGTTGGCACTGAACAGCGCATTTTGGTTGAAGGTCCATCGAAGAAAAACCCAATGGAACTGTCTGGGCGTACTGAAAACAACCGCGTAGTGAATTTCGAAGGTACACCTGACATGATTGGTGAGTTCGTTGACGTAAACATCACAGATGTGTTTACAAATTCGTTGCGTGGTGAAGTTGTGCGCAGAGAAAACGAGATGGGCTTGCGTGTAGCAGTTTCGCCCCAATCTATTATGGCAAAGCATCAGGCAGATCTGCCAGACGACTTGGGCGTGGGTCAGTTTAACCCAGCCTAAAATCACAAAATAAGTAAAGCGAGGAATAAAGTAGCTTGAGTACATTGGTAAGTAATGAATTTGATTTAGAACCTAAGCAGATACCAAACGTTTGTCGAGTTTATGTGGCCCCTTTGATGACAACATCAAACAAATAGAACGCAGGCTTGGTGTTGAAATCACTTACCGCAACAACGCGTTCAAAGTATTGGGCGAACCGCAGCAAATAAAAAGTGCTACTGAACTTCTCAAGCTTCTTTATATTGAAACACAGCCAATTAAAGGCCGTGTTCCCGAGCTTGAAGCCGAACAGGTACACCTTGCTATACAAGAGGCCCGTGTCATCGAAAAAGATGCGAGTGGCGGGTATGGCAAAGAAGTGAACATCAAGACAAAGCGCGGTGTGATTAAGCCGCGCAATCCAAACCAAGCACAATATGTGGCCAACATAGTCAATCACGACATTACATTTGGTATTGGACCTGCTGGTACAGGTAAGACTTATCTCGCCGTAGCAGCAGCCGTTGACGCACTTGAGCGACAAGAAATTCGACGTATTTTGCTGACGCGCCCTGCGGTAGAGGCTTACGAAAAGCTCGGCTTTTTACCTGGGGATTTGTCGCAAAAAGTTGACCCCTACTTACGCCCACTTTACGACGCTCTCTTTGAAATGCTCGGTTTCGAAAAAGTTGAAAAGCTAATGGAACGCAACGTAATTGAAGTTGCACCGCTAGCTTACATGCGTGGTCGTACACTTAATGATGCCTTCATCATCTTGGATGAGAGCCAAAATACCACGGTTGAACAGATGAAAATGTTCCTGACCCGTATTGGCTTTAACTCTAAGGCTGTGATCACAGGTGATATTACGCAGGTTGACTTACCTCGTGGAGTGAAGTCTGGCCTTCGCCACGTAATTGAAGTACTTAGCGACGTAGACGACATTTCATTTAATTTCTTTAAAGCTGAAGACGTTGTGCGTCACCCTGTAGTTGCGCGTATTGTACGTGCGTATGAAATACATGATGCTGAACAAGAGCGCCTTCGTAGAGAACGCAAGGAACAAGCATTGCTTGCACAACGCGAACAGACTGAAGGTGACGCCGCGCGAGAAGCTTCTGCACAACCCGCTGCTGAAAGTGCCAACACAATTAAGAAAGACGATAAACCATCGTGAGCGCGATTGTAGATTACCAACAAGCGTTCGAAGGCGAACAGGACATTGCAGACGCAATTCCTTTGCCTGCTGAAGTTGAAGCATGGGCAAATGCGGTGCTATCTCACGAAGGAATTAGCGATCAAGAAGTCACTGTTCGCTTTACCAACGAAGACGAAAGCCAAAGTTTAAATAGTGAGTATAGAGGGAAAGACAAGCCCACAAATGTTCTGTCATTTCCCTTTGAAGCGCCTCCCGGTATTGAAATGAACTTACTAGGAGATCTCGTAATTTGTGCGCCTGTTATTAGCCGCGAAGCGAAGGAACAGGGCAAGCAAGTGCGTGACCATTATGCTCACATGACGGTGCACGGGGTGTTGCATTTATTGGGTTATGACCACATGGAAGATGCCGAAGCACAAGAAATGGAGAGCAAAGAAATTGCTATCCTCGCGCAGTTGGGTATAGATAACCCCTATGAAATATGAGTGTTACAAAAGTTTATAACTCTTTGTATCACAAGTTGTTTTACACTTAATAACAATAAATTATTGACGACCAGCACGAAGCATTTTAACGTTGGCGTTGACCTAACAAATAAACGGACATTATGAGCGACGATAATCCTCACTCTACCAACGGCTCATCAGGCAAGAGTTGGTTAGATAAACTAAAGAATTCAATTTCTGGCGAGCCGAGAAGTAAAGAAGAGTTGGTATCAGTGATCACTGATGCCGAGCAAAACGAAATCATTGACCCACAAACCCGTGAAATGATTGAAGGGGTAATTGGGGTAAATGAAATGCGAGTGAGAGATATCATGATCCCTCGCGCTCAAATGACCACCATCGATATAGAGCAAAAGGTAGAAGAATTTTTACCTGTTATGCTTGAATCTGCCCATTCTCGTTTTCCTGTAATCAGTGAAGACAAAGACCATATTGAAGGCATTTTACTTGCGAAAGATCTTTTGTCGTTTGCGTTTAACGCCGAAAAAGAGTTCAACCTTCGCGATATTTTGCGACCCGCTGTTATTGTCCCTGAGAGCAAACGCGTAGACGTACTTCTTAAGGAATTTCGCCAACAGCGCTACCATATGGCAATAGTCGTTGATGAGTATGGTGGCGTATCAGGGCTTGTCACCATTGAAGATATTCTTGAGCTAATCGTCGGCGAAATCGAAGATGAATACGATACAGAAGAAGACGGCACTGATGACATCCGCCCTCTTAATAAGTCAACGTACTCAGTAAAAGCGCTAACGCCAGTAGACGACTTTAACGAGTTTTTTGAAAGTACATTTAGCGAAGAAGAAGCCGACACCATAGGCGGTATCGTTCTGAAAGCGTTTGGTCATATGCCAGAGACTAACGACGAGATTACAATTAACGATATTCAGTTTAAGGTGACAAACTCAGACAAGCGCAGGCTTATTCAATTAAAAGTATCTGTACCATCGTTAGAGTGATCATTTGTGGCAAGACAACAAGTAGGTGCACGGCTTAGTGTGATTGCGGGTTGTCTTTGCCAGACAAATATTACATTAACTGCGTATCTATACTCGGCTCGTTTTTAACGCCCAAAACACAGGTATGTGCCTACCATCATGTTGAAACGCTTTATTCCTCACCTACTTCTTATTTTGAGTGGTGCCAGCCTTACCCTTGCATTTGCGCCTTTCAATCTCTGGCTGCTCACTATCCCAGCTCTGGCTTTGGCGCTTCGCCAAGTATTAAAGCTAAAGCACAAGCCTTTTATGGCAGGTTGGCTGTTTGGCGCGGGTTGGTTTGGTGCAGGTGTAAGCTGGGTACATGTCAGCATTGCTGACTTCGGTGGATTACCGCTCATTGCATCAATTGGCCTTATGGCACTGCTGTGTGGCTATCTGGCGCTTTATCCTGCGCTAGCCACCAAGTTGACAGCAAGGTATTTTGCGCCACAGTTATGGCCCCTAGCGCTACCTTTCTTTTGGACGTTAGCCGAGTGGCTAAGAAGCTGGATGCTGTCTGGTTTTCCTTGGCTCTCCCTTGGCTATAGCCAATTTGAAAGCCCATTGAGTGGGTTTGCTCCGATTATAGGGGAGACGGGAATTACAGCCTTGCTTGTTATAAGCGCCACATTGTTTGCAATAGCTCATACTAAACGCACGTTGTTTAATGCAGCCCTTGTCACTACCTGTCTGTTTGTCGCAGGTTTCGTGCTTAAACAGCACGCTTGGGTTGTACCAAAACACACCTACTCCGTGGGTATGGCTCAGGGAAATATTGCGCAAAGCCTGCGATGGGTGCCAGAACAAGATGCCCCGACAATGCAAACCTACTGGAATTTGACAGAAAGCCTCTGGGACAATGATTTGATAATATGGCCAGAAGCGGCGGTGCCGAAATTAGAGCCCCTTGCTCAGCCTTTTTTGGCCAAAGTAAACGAGCGAGCTTTCAACGAGAACACCGCTCTTATAACTGGAATTGTTAATTACAATTGGGAAACCGATGAGGCTTGGAATAACCTTATTGTTCTGGGTAAACGCAGTTCTGATGCCGCTTACCCTGACTATCAGTACTTTCATAACAATCGCTTTTCCAAACACCACCTACTCCCAGTCGGCGAGTTTGTACCTTTTGAAGATTGGCTACGGCCGTTGGCTCCGTTGTTTGACTTACCCATGTCTTCGTTTTCACGGGGTAAGTTTGTTCAACCAAATTTAGAGGCGAACGGCATAAAGCTTGCCCCAGCAATTTGTTTTGAAATTGCTTTTCCAAGACAGGTTCTGGCAAATGTATACAGTGATACAGACATGATTATCACTGTCAGTAATGATGCTTGGTTTGGCCGCTCTCATGGTCCTGGCCAGCACCTTCAGATAGCACAAATGCGTGCGCTTGAACTAGGACGACCAGTGTTAAGAGCGACCAATAACGGCATAACAGCTTTTATTGACTACAAAGGAAACGTGACTGATGTGCTTCCTCAATTTGAAGTGGGCAGCATAACGGCACCAGTGGTTGCAACCACTGGCCTTACGCCTTACTACCACCTTCAGGATTTAGGTGTGTGGTTGCTTGTCATTGCTTTGTTTGGCGGCGCCCTCTTTATACGCCGCCAATCATAATAGCCAAAAAGCTGCCATAAGGTCTATGCACCTACAGCTTGTATCGCGGTCAAGGCAATAGTAAATACAATATCATCAACTAGGGCCCCGCGGCTCAAGTCGTTAACTGGTTTTCTCATACCTTGCAGCATAGGACCTATACAAACTAAGTCAAAGCTTCTTTGTACGGCTTTGTATGTTGTGTTACCCGTGTTAAGGTCAGGAAACACAAACACGTTGGCTTTGCCTGCTACTGGGCTGTTTGGCGCTTTACTTTTGCCAACACTTTCAATAGCAGCAGCGTCATACTGAAGCGGCCCGTCTATTAATAAATCAGGGCGAAGCTGCTGAGCAATTTTGGTTGCTTCGCGTACTTTTTCAACATCGCTCCCCGCTCCGGACGTACCCGTACTGTAACTAATCATCGCTACACGAGGTTCAATACCAAACATCTGAGCAGAAGTGGCTGATTGTATAGCAATGTCAGCGAGCTGTTTTGCGTCAGGGTCAGGATTAATAGCACAGTCACCGTAAACCAACACTTGATCAGGCAACAGCATAAAAAATACTGAAGACACCAGCGAAGCATTGTGTGCAGTTTTAATTAATTGCAACGCAGGTCGAATAGTGTTGGCTGTAGTATTTACTGCACCTGAAACCAGTCCATCGACATCATCTTGCTGAAGCATCATAGTGCCAAGGGTAACATTGTCGGCCAACAATTCGTTGGCAACCACTTCTGTCACTCCTTTGTGGCCACGAAGCTTCACCAAGCCAGCAACATAATCTTGCTTGATATTGTCCGGTGATAAGATTTCGACGCCCTCACCCAACACAACACCTTGTTGCTCAGCCACTCGGCGAATTTCAACTTCATCACCCAACAAGACCGGACGTGCCAGCCCGCGATTTGCACAAATAGAAGCGGCCACAACAGTACGGGGCTCATTACCTTCAGGTAAAACAATGCGTTTATTGACCTGTCTAGCGCGATTCGTCAAGTAGAAACGAAATGCCGAAGGTGACAATTTTTTCTGGCGCGACACTTTTTGCGTGAGTGATGTTACCCAGCTAGCATCCAAGCTTTCGGCAGTGTGAACCATTACTTTTTCGATACGCTGGCTATCGTCAACCGGGACTTCTTGGTTAAATGCATGCAGGCTCTGCGCAGTTTGCCATGTATTCGTGTTAACAAGCATGACAGGCAGCCCGGTTTCCATAGCTTGGCTACATAGTGCCATAATGTTTTCGTCGGGCTCATAACCACCAGTCAACAGCAAGGCGCCAAGCTTTGTACCGTTAAGTGCCGCAAGGCAGCAAGACACGAAGACGTCCCCTCTGTCGCCTGACATTACCAGCAGCGCCCCTGGTTTTAGGGTATGCGTCATGTTATGAATTTCACGAGCACAAAATGAAACACTGCTCAAGCGACGAACGGCTAAATCACCTTCATTAAGCAATGTCGCATTCAAATGCTTAGCGACGTCAGCCGCCCTTGGAGAGACTAAGTCTGCACTCCAGTCAATGGTCCCCAAAAGGCTCAAACCTTTCTTGAATATTGGCAGTTCACGAAGCGCTTGTGTTCTTGCTTCGTCGTGTTCTGGAGATTCAATGGCACCAATATCAGCGCGCAGTCGCCCGTGCTCATCAAAAGGAGCATTCACTTTATTGAAGATACAGCCAACGACTTTCTTACTTTTATGTCCGCCGTATGTATCGACAACAATTTCAAGACGATGGTTTAAGTCAGTGATGCTGTCGTTTCCAGGAACTGCGACAAACACAATATCAGCGTCAAGCGCGCGACTGATCTCTAAGTTCAAGCGCTCGGCATAAGGGTGGTGCCGCGTTGTTACAAGGCCCTCAATGATCGTAACCGCTTCTTGCTCGCTGTTTGCCTCGAACCTTTCAATGATTTCTTCAAGAAGCTCGTCGGTATTATCACCGCTGATCATTCGTTCTACGTAATCGAGAGAGAATGGCGTGATTGGCGACACGCTCGCATGATGTGAAATAATCGCCGTTGAGCGCTCTTCTCCATTGTCCCCTTTTCTTGGCTGGGCGACAGGTTTATAGAAGTTTAGCTTAATACCCTGTTCTTCAATGGCGCGAACAAGGCCCATGCTGACCGTAGTTAGCCCGACACTAGTACCAACAGGTATCAGCATTATTCTGCGAGACATAGTTACTCCTGCGTGTGCCGCGCGAAATGCAGACGGCACGTAAAGTGTATTAAAAGATTTAAGCGAACGTAGCTGCTTCAGCCGCAATTACCCATTCTTCATTGGTAGGCACAACAAAGATTGACGTAGGTGATGAGGTAGTCGAAATTTTACCGCCTTTGCCAAAGCGCGCGTCAAGGTTCAACTGTTCGTCTAACCCAATACCAAAATGTGCAAAGTACGCCATTGTCGTTTCACGAATAAGCGAAGAGTTCTCACCAATCCCACCTGTAAACACAATTGCATCAAGACTTGGCACACTTATCATGTAGCTTGAGATGTATTTTGCTAACCGATAACAAAATATCTCAATAGCCAGCTTCGCGCCGTCATGCCCGTTAAGCGCTGCCTCTTCGAGCGTCCGGCAGTCATTACTTAGGTTAGAAATCCCCAGCAGGCCAGATTGTTTATTAAGAAGGTCGTTTATTTCTTCCGCCGTCTTACCCAGCTTTTTTTGCAGCGTACCAGGTAATGAAGGGTCTAAATCACCACAGCGCGTGCCCATCACCAATCCTTCAAGGGGCGTAAAACCGAGGCTCGTATCAACCGCTTTACCTTGCTCAATAGCAGAAACACTGCAACCATTACCAAGGTGAGCACTAATAATACTTGTTTGCGATACAGGCTTGTTTAATAGCGACGCTGTACTATCGAGAATAAATTTGTGGCTAGTGCCGTGAAAACCATAACGGCGGATTCCATGGTCTTCGTATAGCGAAATAGGCAGAGCATAGACAAATGCTTTTTTCGGCATACTTTGGAAAAAGGATGTATCAAACACGGCAACGTGCGGCAGATCGGGATAAGCCGCTTGCGCAGTCACAATGCCACTTAAGTTAGCCATATTATGAAGTGGCGCCATGCTAGCGTAGTCCTCTATCGCGCTGAGAACTTCATCATTTACTAAGGCGGCTTGCTTGAACTTCTCGCCACCGTGAACAACGCGGTGTCCAATTGCGATAGGCGACACCCCCGTTTTAGCAATGATTTGCTGAATGGCATCGAGCGCCTGAGTGTGGCCCGCGTTTTCGCCCAACGGCTGTGTTACTTTTTCACCGTTAATCTTATAGGAAACACTTGCATCTGAGTTTCCCAAACTTTCAGCAATACCTGACAGACCTAGGCCTCGCCATTGTCTGCATCGATGATGGCGAACTTCACTGACGAGCTGCCGCAATTTAAAACGATAACTTCTTTTTTCATTTGGCTGTTTAAACAAAGTGTTAAGACATATTCTTGCTTTAAATTGTAGCATTTATAATCAGAGACGTTGGTTAACGTTATGCTAAATATTCTATAAAAAACATCGCATACACTTGTTTTTGTTAAGGTCTTTGTCACTTTCCGAGCGGCTTTTCGCTCCCTCTTGTAATCTGCAGTCGCACCATTTTTTTTATAATAGTTCAAGCTAGCTTAGGCGCATTTAACAACATGTCTTAATCCCGTTCACGTGCCGCAGCTTTGTGGTTCAAAAGCCTTTTCAATAGCAAACAAAAAATTAGACCAACAAAAACAAAATAAAATCAATGACATAAATTTTTTACCGTTCTTTTTGTCATTTTTTTAAGAAATTAACATTGAAAAGAAAATTGTCAGTCCTATATATACTTTGTCGGCGCTGAAAGGTCAGGTCGACAAAAACGCCGCCGCAATGTCGGGGCACATTATTTTTAACATATTGCTTTATTTTGAGGATATGACTATGCGTACTATCGATCTATCTCCACTTTACCGTTCTTTCATCGGTTCAGACCACCTTGCTTCACTTATTGACGCTGCATCTCGCGCAGAGAAGCAAAGCACCTATCCACCTTACAACATCGAATTATTAGGCGATGACAAATATCGCGTTACTATGGCCATTGCTGGCTTTAGCAAAGATGATGTATCGATTCAGGTTGAAGAGAACACGTTAACTATCACGGGTTCAAAGAAAGCTGAAGAAAAAGAAGGTGCAGAACGAAAGTTCTTACATAAAGGAATTTCTGAACGTAATTTTGAACGTAAATTCCAGCTTGGCGATCACGTAAAAGTGCTGGCGGCTGATATGGAAAATGGCTTATTACACATCGATATGGAGCGAGTCATTCCGGAAGCCAAGAAACCACGTCAAATAGAAATAGGCTCTCGACTAATTGAAAGCTAATAACTGAATATTCTTGGATTGTTTCCCAACTTTTTGCGGCGCCTCACAGGCGCCGTATTTTTGTGTGCTGCCAAAGCAGATGTTTTCTACCTCTAAGAGCACTAAGAAAGTGTAAGCGTATAGTTTGCTTTACCACTTTCACCAGACTGAAAATGGCCAGCAATAACCTTACCCACTAATTCACCCGTGGCAGACGATGCAACAGCAACAAACTCACTACTTGCAACACCATTAACAAACTGTCCGCTATGTTGAAGCGTTACCGTTCCACGTAACCCATTAATCGCCCCTACAAACGACTCAAAACCAACAAAAGTTGCCTGAGTTTGAGATTGATAGCTCATGAGAAATTCGACGCTGGACTCACCAGCCATATCACCAGAGTAAGCCTGTGAAACGGATGCATGAGATGTTTTAACACCATCAGTTTTTTCTGAAAGTGTGTTTTCATCCCAACCTGTAACAAGAAATTGTCCTTTATATTCCACAACTTAACTCCTGAGTTTTTCTCCATGCTACCCTGCTTTTGAAACAATGCAAAGACCCAAAAGTGTAAAGGAATATTCAAATTACTCCTTTTAGTGACGCTAGACCGAACGCATTACAGGTACTCGCATCTTTTATATCTCCATTTATAATCTTCTCACGAAGTTCGTCAAGCGGTACTGGCACTATGCGCAAATCTTCTTCTTCAGCGTCTAACTGTTGCTCACCTTGACTCAATCCTTTAGCTACATAAATATGATACCCCTGATTGCAAAAGCCATAGGCAAGATATTGAAACCCTACATAAATCATTTCTTGTGCAGTCATTCCGGTTTCTTCTTTTAACTCTCCCGCAGCTAACAAGGCTGGATCTGCGTCTGGATTGCTTTCCCAAGCGCCTTGGGGCAGTTCAAGCTGGCGTTCTGAAATGGTGTAGCGATATTGTTCTACCATGTACACCGTATCGTTATCGACTGGTAAAATGATGGCAAAGTCAGGCTTTTCTACCACGCCATAAATACCTTCAGCACCGCTTTTACGGCGTATTTTGTCTTCCCGAACAGTTAGCCATTTATTTTGATATACCACCTTCGATTCTAACGTCTCGATATCAGCCATGTTATTGCAAACCCTATTAACTCTTTCCCTATTTTTAACGAATTATGAGACGATATGCGATACTTTCTTAGTATCACATTAAGAGCATGTCGACATTCTCTGTGCACGTTTCAATAATCCCAAGAGAGTACTGTCGCTACGCTAACGCAAAGGTTAACACGCTCTCCCGGTAAACTTAGTCGGCTTTAAATCCATCTATTGTATGTTGCAATAGTTGATTATTCGCTTGCATCTCTCCAGACAGGTTTGAAAGGTTCTGTGCAATATCCACTTCATGACGGGCCGCTTCTTCAACGGTCACCAACTCTTTGGCAATTTCTTCTGTGGTAACGGATTGTTGCTCCGCAGCGGAAGACATATTGTTTGCCATATCTTCCACGTTTCCAGCAGCCTCTTTGACTTGTTCTGCGGTCTTACGGCCTTCGGCGGTTGTTTCCATTGAGTTGGTAATTGATTCAACGTTTTTATTGATGTCATTGACAACTACTACGCTAGCTTCTCGTAAACTCGAAAGTAATGTTGAAATTTTATCTGATGACTCTCGGCTGCTTTGAGCAAGTTTACGTACCTCGTCTGCTACTACAGCAAAGCCCCGTCCGTGCTCTCCCGCCCTAGCCGCTTCAATGGCAGCATTTAAGGCAAGTAAATTTGTTTGATCAGACAGTGTATTGATGGTTTCTAGTATGGTGGTAATTTCTCCAACCTTCATTTCCATTTCGCTTAAGCATTTCGCTGCACGCCCTTTATGTCATCAGAGAGCATCTCCATGCTGTTTCTTATGTTTTCATTCGCTTTCAGCGATTGATTAGCCAATACATCTAACTGCTTACTCGCGCTGAGCGTTTCTAGCGACGATCGTGCAATCTCACGGCTGGTGACCGCGACTTCTTCAATGGCAGAAGCAATATTGGCCGTCAATTGTTGTGTTCGGCCAGCGTCACCTAGCATTTCACTACTGGCTTTTTCAAGCTGGCCTGATAAACGCGTACTTGTCGCTATTGATGTGCCTAAGCCTTTCACAAGATCACGCAAAGCGAGAATGGTGGTATTAACCGAACGGGATATCTCACCTAACTCATTACTGGTGCTCATGCTTACATCTATAGTTAAGTCGCCTTGCGCCGCAATTTTATCTAGGTTTGTCACTAAGACCCTCAACTGATTAGTAATAATACCAATCAGTGCCTTGTAAATAACACCAATGAAGATCACTACCACTATAACCATTGCAATAGTTACGATCAGTGCTGTATACGCGTTATTAGCCTTTTCATCCGCATCAGTCTTAACTTGTTCAAAAACGCTGCCCAATATTTTGGCGACTTGACCAATCTGCTCTGTGGCCAACGCAAACCACTGCGCACTTGTAGGAAGTGCATCAAAATCTGGCGTATCCTGAAGCGCACTATCAGTTATATTATTAATTTGCGTGGACACACTGCTTGTTGAGAGAGAATTGAGTTGAGAAAGTAGAGCACCTTCTAGGTTCAGCAATAATTTATCCGTAAGGTAAGTAATATCACGGCTATAGCTTTCTATTTCATCTCTCACCGCTTCACTGATGGCGCGCTTTGACAGTACCGCATTCATCTTCCCTCTTCGCTGCCCCAACTTCTCTTTCATTTGAGCAAGTAACAAGCCTTGTGTTAAGTAGCGTTTGGCGCTGCTGTCAGACACCAACAAAGTAAACGAATTTGCAGCATTCAATGCACGGCTATTAAGCCCGCTGTAATAGGCGAACGCTTTCTTACCATTGAGGTCATCAACTTGTGCTCGAACATTTCCCTTCTCGCTTTCCCATTTATTCAGTGGGCTAAGTATGTTGTTTATTTGAAGCTCTTCAGGCCATTCTTGTCTAGCCAGCGCACGCAACGTGTTTATCGACTCGTCGGCTTTTTGCCGTTGTTGCGCTACTTTTGAACGGGATGCCTCAGTAGGATTGCCTAGGAAACCTGCTGTTAACCCCCGCTCAACGGCATGGTGATGAGCAACGCGCTCTACGGCAGATACCAGTGATACCAGTTCAGTATCTAACTGCGCATTAACCATTTCATATCTTGATTGATTGATATCTTTGAATGCTAAAAAAGCAATAGAAAGAAACAACGTCCCCGTGCCAAGCAGTGTTAATTGGACGACAGAAAGTCGATTAATGAGCATCAAAATATACTCCTCCCTTTGTTCGACTAAGCGCAAGTTATCTAGATGACTCTGTTGAGCACGGCTAAAAAGTAGTAACTGCTGTATGCGCAAGAAGCTCGACGATGTGCTAGGTATAACTGCTGGGTATACCTATCAACACCAAGCTCTCGTTATTTATTTTCATTTTTCCCTGTCACATCAAATACGAAGCGCCAAGTGTGTAAGTCGGTTGATAACCCACTTATTTGTCACTAAAAAAGTATAGGCGGTAATTTAAAAAGAGAGATATGGAATGATTAAATTATTATTTTATTTAGGTATAAATATAAAAAAACGCCACTAATAGTGAATTAGTGGCGTTTTTTGCATGAAGTTACGTTGTGGTGGAATTAGATATATTCTACTTCAATTATCTCAACTTCTACTGTCCCTGCCGGGGTTTGGATGTTCACCATATCATCAAGCTCTTTTCCAATTAAGCCGCGTGCAATCGGCGAATTAACAGAAATGAGGTTGTTCTTAATATCAGCTTCATCATCGCCAACTATGCGATACGTTGTTTCTTCTTCTGTATCAACATTTAGGATAGTTACAGTTGTACCGAAGATGACCTTACCTGTATTTTCCATCTTGGTGACGTCGATGATTTGGGCATTAGAAAGCTTGCCTTCAATATCTTGAATTCGACCTTCACAGAAGCTTTGCTGCTCTCTAGCTGCATGGTACTCAGCATTTTCTTTAAGGTCACCGTGCTCGCGCGCTTCAGCAATAGATTCGATAATACGCGGACGGGTTTTAGTTTTAAGTTCGTTTAGTTCGTCACGCAGCATTTGAGCGCCACGCGCAGTCATTGGATACTGACTCATGAATACAGTCTCGCCTAGCTAGTTATTTTAAACTGAAAAGTGCGCCGCGTAGGCGCACTTTTTATTCATTCACATAAATGTAATACAACTAGGATACCTCGTATCCTAGCGTATGTCATCAGTGTTTGATTCTGGCGTGCAGTTCTTGAACAGACGCCACTTTATTGCGGTCATCAGCCGATTTTGCACGAATAGTCGCAAATGCAGCGTTCATGGTTGTTGTGTAGGTTACTTTATTAAGTAACGCTTCACGACGAATGTACACCGAATCGGTAATGGCTTGTCGACCTTCTGTTGTGTTAATCAAGTATGCGTATTCACCGTTTTTGATTGCATCAACTATGTTTGGACGACCTTCAGACATTTTATTCACAACAGTGCTCATGATGCCTGCATCATATAGCGTAGTTGCTGTACCGCGTGTCGCTTCAATTTTGAAGCCAGCATCTACAAGTGCTTTAGCCAGTTCAATCATACGAGGTTTGTCATTATCACGAACCGAGATAAGAGCCTTACCCTCTTTAGGAAGCGGAGCACCTAGCGCCTAAGTTAGCTTTAGCATACGCTTCTTCAAATGTATCGCCCACACCCATAACCTCACCCGTAGAGCGCATTTCTGGGCCTAGTAGTGGGTCAACGCCTTGGAACTTAGCGAACGGTAGTACCACTTCTTTTACAGAGTAGAAAGGCGGTATCACTTCTTCGGTCAAGCCCTGCTCTGCCAAGCTAACCCCTGCCATTGCGCGTGCCGCAACTTTCGCAAGAGGAATACCCGTCGCTTTAGACACAAACGGAACAGTACGCGCAGCGCGCGGGTTTACTTCAATTAGATACACTTCACCATCTTTAATAGCGAACTGTGTATTCATTAAGCCAACCACGCCAAGCTCAAGCGCCATGGCTTTCACTTGCTCGCGCATTACGTCCTGAATCTCTTTAGACAGAGAGTGCGGAGGCAGTGAACATGCAGAATCACCAGAGTGAACACCCGCTTGTTCGATGTGCTCCATAATTCCGCCGATAACCACTTCTTTACCGTCGCAAATCGCGTCGATATCAACTTCAATAGCATCGTCTAGGAAACGGTCAAGTAATACAGGGGCGTCGTTAGACACTTTTACCGCTTCGTTTAAGTAACGCTTAAGGTCTTTAATGTCGTACACGATTTCCATCGCGCGACCACCTAGTACGTAACTTGGGCGAACAACTAGCGGGAAGCCAATTTCTTCAGCCATCGCAAGGGCTTGCTCAACGTTAGTCACCGTCGCGTTAGCTGGCTGCTTAAGGTTAAGCTTGTTCACCATTTGCTGGAAGCGCTCACGGTCCTCAGCACGGTCAATGGCTTCCGGTGAGGTACCAATAATTGGTACGCCAGCCGCTTCAAGTGCGCGTGCTAGTTTAAGTGGTGTTTGACCACCGTACTGCACGATAACGCCTTTCGGATTTTCTTTCGCTACAATCTCAAGCACGTCTTCAAGGGTTACGGGTTCGAAGTATAGACGATCTGACGTGTCATAGTCAGTTGAAACCGTCTCAGGGTTACAGTTAACCATGATAGTTTCGTAGCCGTCTTCGCGCATAGATAGCGCCGCGTGTACGCAGCAGTAATCGAATTCGATACCCTGACCGATACGGTTTGGACCACCGCCCAATACCATAATTTTGTCATTGTCTGTTGGCGCTGCTTCACACTCTTCGTCATACGTTGAGTACATGTAAGCCGTGCTGGTCGAAAACTCTGCCGCACAGGTATCAACTCGCTTGTACACTGGTGAAATGCCAAAGCCACGGCGCGTTTCACGTACATCACTTTCTGCTACTTTGGTAAGTTCAGCAAGACGCGCATCAGAGAAACCTTTACGCTTAAGCGAACGCATTAGGTCTGCATCGATGCCCGGTAAACCAAGTTCGGCCACTTTAGCTTCAAGAAGGATAAGGTCTTCAAGCTGTACCAAGTACCAACGGTCGATGTTGGTAAGGTTGAATACTTCTTCAACCGTCATACCCATGCGGAACGCATCGCCAATATACCAAATACGCTCTGCGCCAGGCTGGCGTAGCTCGTAAACAACTTTATTACGCGACTCCGGGTCGTCAAGGTCAACCATTGGGTTAAGACCCGTTGCGCCTACTTCTAGGCCGCGAAGGGCTTTTTGCAAAGACTCTTGCTGGTTACGACCAATTGCCATAACCTCGCCTACCGACTTCATTTGGGTAGTAAGACGGTCGTTAGCACTAAGCGAACTTCTCAAAGTTGAAGCGTGGAATCTTAGTGACTACGTAATCAATTGACGGCTCGAACGATGCTGGAGTTAGACCCCCAGTGATGTCATTAGCTAGCTCATCTAGCGTGTAGCCTACCGCAAGCTTAGCTGCCACTTTTGCAATTGGGAAACCCGTCGCTTTAGACGCTAGCGCAGATGAACGCGATACACGCGGGTTCATCTCGATAATCACCATGCGACCTGATTTAGGGTCTACACCAAACTGCACGTTTGAACCATAGGTTTCAACACCAATTTCACGCAATACTGCCATGGCGGCATTACGCATAATTTGGAATTCTTTGTCGGTTAGCGTCTGTGCTGGTGCCACGGTGATAGAGTCACCGGTGTGAACACCCATAGGGTCAAAGTTTTCAATAGTACATACAATAATGCAGTTGTCTGCTTTGTCGCGTACTACTTCCATTTCGTATTCTTTCCAGCCTAGTAACGACTCATCAATAAGCAGTTCGCTGGTAGGAGAAAGGTCAAGGCCGCGGTGGCAAATTTCATTGAATTCATCAATGTTATAAGCAATACCGCCATAGGTTCCGCCCATAGTGAAAGACGGGCGAATAATACAAGGGAAACCAATGCGGCTAAGAACATCATGGGCTTCATCCATGCTGTGCGCAATTTCTGCACGTGGACATTCAAGGCCGATGTTTTTCATCGCTTGGTCAAAACGCTCGCGGTTTTCCGCTTTATCGATAGCATCTGCCGTCGCACCGATAAGCTCACAACCGAATTCTTCCAAAACACCATGTTTGTCTAAGTCTAACGCACAGTTAAGTGCCGTTTGACCACCCATAGTTGGAAGGATCGCGTCTGGACGTTCTTTTTCAATAATCTTGCGCACTACTTCCCAGTGAATTGGCTCGATGTACGTTGCATCTGCCATTTCTGGGTCGGTCATAATGGTGGCTGGATTAGAGTTCACCAAAATAACACGGTAGCCTTCTTCGCGAAGGGCTTTACACGCTTGCGCGCCTGAATAGTCAAATTCACAAGCCTGGCCAATAACAATAGGGCCAGCACCAATGATAAGAATACTTTTTATGTCGGTACGTTTTGGCATAGCGGGCTAATTCCTACTGCTTGTGTTGTTCAATGAGTTCAATGAAGTGGTCGAATAACGGTGCCGCTTCATGTGGACCTGGGCTGGCTTCAGGGTGACCTTGGAAGCTAAACGCAGGCTTGTCGGTGCGGTGAATACCTTGCAACGACTTGTCGAACAACGAAATGTGAGTTACTTCTAGGTTATCTGGCAGGCTAGACTCATCAACAGCGAAACCGTGGTTTTGGCTGGTGATCATAACTACATTACGCTTGAGGTCTTTAACCGGGTGGTTTGCACCATGGTGACCGAATTTCATTTTCACTGTTGTTGCACCACTTGCTAGTGCAAGTAGCTGGTGACCAAGACAGATTCCGAAAACAGGAATGCCAGTCTCAACAATGGTTTTAATAGCCTTAATCGCGTAATCACAAGGCTCAGGGTCGCCCGGGCCATTTGATAGGAATACGCCATCTGGGTTCATGGCTAACACATCTTCAGCAGGCGTTTGTGCAGGTACCAAAGTTACTTTACAACCGCGGTCAGCAAGCATGCGAAGAATGTTGTTTTTAACACCAAAATCGTAAGCTACAACGTGGTATTTTGTTTCACTTGGCGTGACATAACCTTTACCAAGTTCCCAGCTACCTTCAGTCCATGTTTTTGGCTCAGTAATGCTAACTACTTTTGCCAAGTCCATGCCTTTAAGGCCAGGGAAAGCTTTTGCTTGCGCTAATGCGCTCGACTCGTCTAATTCATCAGTACAAATGATGCAGCCATTTTGTGCACCTTTGTCTCGTAAGATACGCGTTAAACGACGTGTATCTATATCAGCAATACCCACAACGCCTTTCGCTTTTAGGTATTCAGACAATGTTTGCTGTTGACGAAAGTTACTAGCAACAAGAGGTAGGTCACGAATGATAAGACCTTTTGACCAGATTTTATCTGCTTCAACGTCTTCGTCGTTAGTGCAGGTGTTGCCAATGTGTGGATAAGTAAGGGTGATGATTTGTTCAGCGTAGGATGGGTCGGTGAGAATTTCTTGATAGCCAGTCATGGAAGTATTAAAAACGACTTCCCCGACGGCGGAGCCTGTAGCGCCTATCGCCGTACCTTTAAAAACAGAACCATCCTCTAACACCAAAAGGGCAGAATTAGCCAAGTCAACCTCCAGATTAAGGATAACTATGTGTTTGTGCAGTTTTTTGCACAAACCCCACAAAAAACGGGAGTTATTGATAACAACACATCCCGTTTTACGATCTTTGCAGCTAATAAAACCGCACTCTTCAGCCATTTTTAAGGCTTAAGAATACGAAATTCTGGCAAATTCCGGCGAGTATACATCACTCATCGAAAATGGCAAATTTATTTGCAATAATTTATCAAAATAACGCTTTTATCACCTTTTTTGCTCAGAACCATCGAAAGTACGGCTTATTGCTCATTAATAGTGCAACTTTAGTTTAAGTCCAAATCGAACAGCATGCTCTCGACACCGTCTATAGGTCTTAAACGTTCACGCATTACACCTTTAAGTTGAGTACATCCACCATGGAGTATAGACCAGGTTCCTTACCATACAACCACTGTGCGGCATGAACCGCACCTTTTGCGAAAGTTAATCGACTTGATGCCTTGTGTGTTATTTCTAGTCGTTCACCAATGTCGGCGAAAAGTGCTGTATGCTCACCCACAATGTCACCTGCGCGCACAGTAGCAAAACCTATAGTGCCTTGATCTCGCTCAGGCTCTTTACCTTCTCTTCCATAGACTGCACACGTCTTAAGATCTCTGCCAAGCTCATCAGCAATAGCTTCACCAATTGCCATTGCAGTGCCTGAAGGTGCGTCTTGCTTGAATCTGTGATGCGCTTCGGTAATCTCGATGTCGGCAGTATTACCCAGTACGCTTGCGGCTTGACGCACAAGAGATAGCATCAAGTTAACGCCTACACTGTAGTTTGCTGCAAAAACAATGGGAATGTGTTTTGCGGCCTCATCAAGTGCAGCTAGCTGCGCTTCATTTAAACCCGTTGTGCCTATAACCACTGGCATATTGTTTTCAACACACCAAGCTAGATTGCTTTCAATCACAGAAGGTAGCGTAAAATCAATCATCACATCTGCATCACTGCCAGAAAGTGATGACACGGCGCTACAATCGACCGTTTTTTTGCCAATTCCTGCTAATTCACCAACGTTCATTCCAACCCAAGGCGAATCATCACGAACAGTAGCAACGCTCAATTCGGCATTGTCGCTTAAATCTAGTGCTTCAATCAGCACTCTTCCCATACGCCCATTGGCGCCAAATAATCCTACTTTCATTATTGTTCTTACACTATATATAACCTTCAAACTTGAGGGCATTGTGCCAAATACGTTAACTATTGCAATGAATATATGATTTGCCTGGGGCGACGCACGGCTTCCCAGGAAACCGATAAAACAATGAGAAGACCTGCTCGTAAAACCAGTTTACTTGCAGCGCACTTTGGCGCACTCTGAAGTACTATAAAGGTTATTAAAAAGTAATATTAAGAAGTTAGATTTCGCTATGGATAAGGTGCTTATTTGGGATTTACCCACTCGTTTTTTTCACTGGTTATTAGTGCTGAGCCTATTTGCTCAGTATGTTACAGCCGAATGGTTAGATAATGCTATTGAATGGCATTTTTACATTGGCTACTTCACATTATTTCTCATTGTATTTAGAGTGCTTTGGGGGCTAGTAGGCACGCAGCACGCGAAGTTTTCTAGCTTTGTTAAAGGCCCTAAAGCAGTATTTCAATACGCCAAAACATTGTTTCGTCGCGATACGCCCCCATCGCTCGGACACAACCCTTTAGGCGGATGGTTTGTTATCGTGATGCTAGCGTTAGTCGCCGTTCAGGCTGTTTCTGGCCTATTTATGACCGACGATGTATTTCTTGACGGTCCTTACAGACAACTTGCTAGTGAAGATGTACTTGAATGGATGAATACCATACATCACCTGGCTTTTGACGTTTTGCTTTATGTTATTGGCCTACACATACTGGCTATCAGCTTTTATGGCGTTTATAAAAAGCAAAACCTTGTTCAACCAATGATAGATGGTGGCAAGGAAACCCGTGACTTAGGCATTTTTCATTCTCGCGTGCGCTTGGCGCTCATTGTCGCCATTATTGCGGCGGTATTGGTATATGTAGCAATAGAAGTATACCCACCGACACCTGATGCTTAGGTGAGTATTACTATTATTAAGATTGGGGCTCGACCACAAGCCCTTTTTCTAACATTAGATTGGTTATTTCACTTACGCTAGCCGGATCATCAATTGTTGAGGGAATAGTCACAGACTCGTTAGCGGCGATTTGCCGAAGGAGTTTTCGCAAGATTTTACCTGAGCGAGTTTTAGGCAGCCTTGGCACGACAATGGCTCGCTTAAAACTTGCGACTGGGCCAATTGCTTGTCTAACACTAGCTATAAGCTCTTGCTCTAACTGCTTTTCATCTATGCTCACACCATCTTTTAATAACACCAGGCCCACCGGCATTTGACCTTTTAAGGTGTCATGAATACCAATAACACTGCATTCGGCAATGGCGGGATGCGCAGCGAGTACCTCTTCCATTTCGCCCGTTGAAAGCCTGTGGCCTGCGACATTAATTACATCATCGGTGCGACCCATGATGAAAACAAAGCCATCATCATCTATATAGCCGTTGTCACCTAGGTGCTGTAATACCCTTCAAATTCACGCAGGTAACCATCAACAAAACGCGCATGATCTTGCCAAATAGTTTGCAGACAGCCTGGAGGAAGTGGCAATTGAATAGCAATTGCACCTTTTTCGCCTGCACCTTGGGCTTGCGTAGCGCTTTGTAATACTTGCACATTGAAGCCAGGCGTGGGCACACTAGATGAACCAGGTTTCGTTGGCATCACTTCTATACCCACGGGGTTTGAGCATATTGGCCAACCTGTCTCGGTTTGCCACCAGTGATCAATAACAGGCACCCCTACTTTTTCGTGCGCCCAGTAGTACGTTGGCGGGTCGAGCCTTTCTCCTGCCATAAATAGGGTTCTTAAACTTGAAATATCGTAGTCTGAAATTCTAAGGGCTTCAGGATCTTCCTTTCGAATAGCACGAAACGCGGTTGGCGCAGCAAACAACACGTTTATTTTGTGCGTGTCTACCATCCGCCAAAATGCCCCAGCATCAGGTGTCCCCACCCTATTTCCCCTCGTACATAACGGTGGTAGCGCCTTTTATCAAAGGGCCATAAACAATATATGAGTGTCCAACAACCCACCCTACATCAGAAGCAGCCCAAAAAACGTCATCGCTTGAAATACCATAAACAGCTTGCATAGAATAGTGAAGTGCTACGGCATGGCCTCCATTATCGCGAACAACGCCTTTTGGTTTGCCTGTCGTTCCTGATGTATACAACACGTAAAGTGGGTCTGTCGCATCAAGGGGAGTAGCATCTACTGGCTTGCTTGTCGTCATCAAATACTGCCAATCATGATCGTAACCTGTTTCAAGCTTCGCTTTGTGCTGAGGACGTTGAAAAAGGATGCATCCATTGGGCTTGTGTGTAGCCTGTTGAATCGCCTCGTCGACAAGAGGCTTATAGGGTAAAAGTTTCTTGCCTTCAATACCGCACGATGCGGTGATGATGTACTTAGGCGCTGCGTCATCAATTCTTACGGCAAGCTCATTTGAAGCAAATCCGCCAAATACAACAGAGTGGATGGCTCCTATTCGCGCGCAGGCCAACATCGCAATAGCCGCTTGCGGAATCATTGGCATGTAAATAATAACGCGATCCCCCTTCTCTACCTGCAATCGTGTCAGCGCGCCAGCGAACGTTGCCACCTGCGCTAATAACTCGTTGTACGTATAGTGAGTAACCGTATTGGTTACCGGAGAATCGTAGATAAGCGCCGTTTTGTCACCGCGCCCTTCTTTTACGTGATGGTCTAACGCCAAATAGCTAGTATTAAGCTTGCCTCCCTTGAACCAATCGTAATACCCGTTTGATGAGGGCGAGCAACCCACTTGAGGTTTACTGAACCAGGCTAATGCATTCGCTTTATCTAACCAGAATTCATCTGGTGATTGAGTAGAGGCAACATATTCATTCTTATAAGTCATAACCAAATCCATTGTAGGGTTTTAAAACACCCTATAACGGATTGGCCAATTTTGCGTATAAGACTTCAGGCTTATAAACACAAAAGGGGCTTGTCATTTGGCAAGCCCCTTTTACTAAAACACCGTAAAATATACAAAATTACACCACTAAAAAAGTGATGCTTTAACTAGTCTTTTTTATAATCATCGTGGCAAGACTTACAACTTGCGCCAATTTTGCCAATGGCACCACGATATGCGCTTTCATCGCCTGCTTTTACTGCAGCTTTTAAACCTTGCGCAGCAGTTTTAAGCGCCATCACCTTCTTTTCAACATCAGAGAAGTTTTCCCAAATGTCATCCTTAGCACCCGTTTTCACTTTAAATTTTCGCGTATCTACTGACAAATAATCACCCATCATGTCGGCGAGCTGCTCGAGACGAACTGCATTGGTTTGCATTACGCTTTCATCAAATGGCAACGCTCCTTTGGCCATGCCGCCTAGTGGCCCCATGTTACTTCTTACTAGTTGAAAAACTGCTTGGCGATACTGCGTCGCTGCCTTCGCGTGTTTTGCCGAAGAAGCTTCGGTTACTTCGCTTGCAACTACGGTACTTGAAATTAGCGTTGCTGCAGAGGCTGCGGCTACCATTAGTTTTGAAAAACGTCTCATGCCTGTTCCCTTTAGGTTTATTTTTCACTTGGTTACGGTTCGCTTAAAAAACGAAACTCGGTAATAATATACTTTCATCGTGACTAAGTTTTTTGTTTAGCACAAGCGCTAATGTGCAATGCTGAGATGAAAGCACAGGTAAATCAGGACAATGGGTGTTAAACATTGGTCAATTCACCCCAAAGCCAAACCTAACGGATATTATTAACAAGAGACTTCAGCTTGCATCATTGCTTCATCGCCGTTAAAGGCTATTCTGCATTGTGGTCTCATACTCGAACCCGTGGATTCGAAAAACGTTCTCACTGCATCCCTGAAGCCTTTCAGTGCTCTGGTTGGAAAACTCGCAATAAACGTTAACTCTGCACCACTTTGACCGCTTTTAGTTTTCTTTGCGGCAAAATCACTACTAACACTCTGATTGACAGCGACGGCATAAATTAAATATGAGGGTTTACCAGAATGAGACGTCGTCGCCATTTGGCTGTTTGAAGCTGGTGGTGAGTGTAAGGTACTCAAATTCGTATTTAACGCAGTATTGCATTTGGCTAGTTTCAACGTTGTCGACACATTTATCGCCCACCTTGCCAAATCTTGCGCTGTAGTTTGAGAAAACGATTGCACCACCAACCACTACGAGTAGTAAAAAGGTGCCTATATAAAATAGTAACTTCGCCATTGCAAAATCCTTCTGGGCTATGAATTATCCGTAATTACCGTATTACAGTATCAAAGAAAGATTTTGTTTTAAACGTGCTAGGAAAAGCACAAAGGAATGTTCAAAGAGGAAACGTGGTCAGCGAAATGAAAAATCACTACGCTGACCATCGTTATATAAGTGAGACTTAATTAGTTAAGTCGTCAAAGAACTTTTTCACACCGTCGAAAAAGCCTTGAGCTTTTGGACTGTGCTTGCCAGAAGCCTTGCCAACAGAGTCTTCAAGCTCTTGCAGTAACTCTTTTTGACGTGACGATAAGTTCACAGGTGTTTCCACCACAACCTTACACATCAAGTCGCCCATGGCACCACTGCGTACTGACTTAACGCCTTTTCCGCGCAAGCGGAACATTCGGCCAGTTTGCGTCTCTGGGCTTATTTTAAGCTTAACTTTGCCATCAAGTGTTGGCACTTCTAGCTCACCACCCAGTGCAGCAGTTGTAAAGCTTAGCGGTACTTCACAGTACAGGTTGTTCCCATCACGCTGAAAAATTTCGTGGTCGCGCACGTGCACTTGAACGTAAAGATCACCTGCTGGTGCGCCGTTTTCGCCAGCTTCACCTTCTCCAGAAAGACGAATACGGTCGCCTGTGTCAACGCCCGCTGGAATTTTAACGTTGAGGGTTTTGGTTTTTTCTTTGCGACCATGGCCGTGACAGCTATCACAGGGGTCTTCAATGATCTTGCCTTTACCGCCACACGTTGGACATGTCTGCTGTACCGCGAAAAAGCCCTGACGCATTTGCACTTGGCCATTACCATGACAGGTTGGGCACGTTTTAGGTGAAGAACCTTTCTTCGCGCCTGAACCATCACAGACTTCACATTCAACTAACGTAGGTACGCGTATATCGACGCTCTTACCACGTACAGCTTCTTCAAGCGTTAATTCTAAGTTGTAACGAAGGTCTGAGCCTTGGCGAGCACGTGATTGACGGCCGCCACGACCGCCACCACCAAAGATATCGCCGAATACGTCACCGAAGATATCACCAAAGTCGGCACCGCCGCCGAAGCCACCGCCACCGCGATTTGGATCTACACCTGCGTGACCATACTGGTCGTAAGCGGCACGTTTTTGCGAATCTGACAGAATTTCGTAGGCTTCCTGGATTTCTTTAAACTTATCTTCCAGTGCTTTGTCGCCTTGTGTACGGTCTGGGTGATACTTCATCGCAAGCTTTTTATACGCTTTTTTAATTTCGCGTTCGCCTGCGCTCTTATCTACACCGAGTACTTCGTAGTAGTCACGTTTAGACATATCGTTCACTTATCCTACATTTTGTCGACAGACCCATTGTGCCTATCGAATCTACATCTCACTGTTGTGAAAACAACCTGACTTTGCAATTAAATGTTCCAAGTCATTTACACAACAAAGGCGCAACAAGAAATTCCTGCTGCGCCTGAACTGCTAAAAACAGCCCACTCACTGTACAGTGGGCCTTTCGCAACAGCTTACTTTTTATCGTCGTCTTTGACTTCTTCGAACTCAGCGTCAACA
This sequence comes from Alteromonas gracilis, assembly GCF_036870955.2. Taxonomy (GTDB): domain Bacteria; phylum Pseudomonadota; class Gammaproteobacteria; order Enterobacterales; family Alteromonadaceae; genus Alteromonas; species Alteromonas gracilis_A. The sequence continues at coordinate 1,552,338 of NZ_CP145482.2, read as the reverse complement.
ACGTCGTTATCTGCTTTACCAGACGCTTGTTGCTCAGCACCTTCAGCGCCACCAGCGGCCGCTTGTTGTGCTTGCGCAGCTTCCATCAGCTTGCTAGACGCTTGAATAAGTTCTTGCGTTTTCGCTTCGATTTCCGCTTTGTCTTCGCCTTTAGACGCTGTTTCAAGAGCAGTAAGGGCTTCTTCGATAGGCGCTTTGTCTTCTGCACTTAATGCATCGCCGACTTCTTCAAGCTGCTTACGTGTAGCGTGGATCATACCATCTGCTTGGTTACGCGCTTGAATTAGTTCTTCAAACTTCGCATCCGCTTCTTTGTTCGCTTCTGCGTCTGCTACCATTTTTTCTACTTCTTCATCGCTTAGGCCTGAAGAAGCTTTGATAGTGATCTTCTGCTCTTTACCTGTGTCTTTGTCTTTCGCAGACACGTGTAGGATACCGTCAGCATCAAGGTCGAACGTTACTTCGATTTGCGGTACACCGCGCGCTGCTGGACGAATACCTTCAAGGTTAAACTGGCCAAGAGACTTGTTGCCGCTTGACTGCTTACGCTCACCTTGTAGTACGTGTACTGTTACCGCAGACTGGTTGTCTTCCGCTGTCGAGAACGTTTGTGACTTCTTAGTAGGGATAGTCGTGTTCTTCTCAATAAGCGCAGTCATTACACCACCCATTGTCTCAATACCGAGAGACAGAGGCGTAACGTCTAGAAGTAGTACGTCTTTAACATCACCAGAAAGTACACCACCTTGAATTGCCGCACCTACTGCTACTGCTTCATCAGGGTTAACGTCTTTGCGTGGCTCTTTGCCAAAGAACTCAGTAACATACTTCTGTACAAGTGGCATACGTGTTTGACCACCCACAAGGATGATGTCGTTGATGTCGCCTACAGATAGGTCTGAGTCAGCTAGCGCTTGCTTAAGCGGCTGTAGTGAGTTCTTCACAAGGTCTTCAACCAACGACTCAAGTTTTGCACGAGTAAGCTTAATCGCTAAGTGCTTAGGACCTGTTGCATCAGCAGTGATGTAAGGCAGGTTAACTTCTGTCTGTTGTGAAGAAGAAAGTTCGATTTTGGCTTTCTCGCCCGCTTCTTTAAGACGCTGCATAGCTAGCGGATCTTTACGAAGGTCGATGCCTTGATCTTTCTTGAACTCTTCAACTAGGTAGTTGATAACACGGTTATCGAAGTCTTCACCACCAAGGTGTGTGTCACCGTTAGTCGCTAGTACTTCAAACGTGTGCTCGCCATCTACTTCATCAATTTCGATGATAGAGATATCAAATGTACCACCACCTAAGTCGTATACCGCAACAACGTTGTCGCCTTGCTTCTTGTCCATGCCGTAAGCAAGAGCAGCAGCAGTCGGCTCGTTGATAATACGCTTAACTTCAAGACCTGCGATACGACCCGCATCTTTTGTCGCTTGACGCTGAGAGTCGTTGAAGTAAGTAGGTACAGTGATAACTGCGCCAGTCACTTCTTCGCCTAGATAGTCTTCAGCGGTCTTCTTCATTTTCTTAAGTACTTCAGCAGAGATCTGCGGTGGCGCCATTTTCTCGCCTTTCGCTTCTACCCACGCATCACCATTATCAGCGCCTACAATTTTGAAAGGCATGATGTCGATGTCACGCTGTACTTCTTTGTCTTGGAAGCGACGACCAATTAAACGCTTGATAGCGAATAAGGTGTTTTCAGGGTTTGTTACTGCCTGACGCTTCGCTGATTGACCTACAAGTGTTTCACCATCGTTTGTATAAGCGATGATTGAAGGGGTTGTACGATCGCCTTCCGCGTTTTCAATTACGCGAGGTTTGTCGCCGTCTAGAACTGCGACACATGAATTCGTTGTACCTAAGTCGATACCAATGATTCTACCCATTTCGTGTCTCCGAAAAAGTTTCTTAATTCTGCACTTTTAGTGGGGTTATTCCCCAATTTTTTCAATAGTTGTCAGTAAAAAAACTGACATTTTTGTGTGTTTGTCGCAAAAAGCGTACATTACGCTTGCGTATCCACACCGCCGCTTGGTGCGCGCGATACCATTACCATGGCAGGACGCAGCAGTCGGCCGTTAATTTGATAACCCTTTTGCATAACCGCCATTACCGTGTTTGGCTCGTGGTCTGCGCTTTCTTGCATCGACATTGCCTGATGCAAATCAGGGTTGAAGGTTTCGCCCTGCGGATCAATAAGGCTTAATCCGAATTTCTCAATAGTGCTTAGGAAATTTTTGTGGGTCATTTCCACGCCTTCCAACAACGGCTTCACAGCTTCGTTCTCAGCATCGGTCATTTCGATAGCACGCTCTAGGTTATCGATAACCGGAAGAAGCTCACCAGCAAAGCGTTCTAGCGCAAACTTGCGCGCTTTTTCTACTTCACCGTCCGCACGACGACGGGCATTTTCAGCGTCGGCTCTGGCACGAAGTACACTGTCTTGCTGTTCTTTTACTGTGGCTTGCGCCTCAGACAATGCAGTTTCTAGCTCGTAAATACGCTGTGCGTTTTCATCAAGCGGTGCGTCAGCACCCTCAACCGCTTCTGCGTCAACCTGCGCATCCGCCGCTTGCACAGTTTCATCTACTGTATTCTCTTGTTCTGCCTGCACGTCGCGATTATCGCTCATGCCTACCTCCAAACGTTTTTCTAATTAGGCATTGACCAAAAACTACGAATAGTTTCTGGAAATTATTCTGTTGCGCTTATTAATGGGGCTAGTTTTGGGGCGATCAAGGGTATCCACATTATTTTTGTGGATGAATTTTAAAAAATCTCGCCCTATTATTATTTCGTGCATTTTTGTTAAGGAATAACAATGCCTTCTTCGTTGCTTTTACTGTGTGCCTACTTCCCTGTGGCATTCCTTATCTACCTCATGGTAAAGAAAAAAAGTTTACCAGCAAGCGTGGCACTTCCTCTATCGGCCGCCACTGTCTATCTGCTTTGCCTATTTGTTTTTCCTTTCACATCGCTACAGGTACACGCCAATGTAATATTAGGAGGCTTACTCTCACTGACACCTGTACTAATTATTGGTAGCGCTATTTTTCTTTTTAAGGTGCTCGATAGTACTGGCGCGATGGAAGTCATAAAGTCGCACCTCAACAACGTTTCGACCAATCCCGTGGCACAACTTGTTATCGTTGGGTGGGCGTTTCCCTTCTTAATTGAAGGTGCAAGTGGTTTTGGCACCCCCGCGGCCCTTGCCGCCCCTATCCTTGTGGGTATCGGTTACGCTCCGCTTCGTGTAGCTATGCTCGTTTTGGTCATGAACTCAGTACCTGTCTCATTTGGTGCCGTTGGCACACCAACATGGTTTGGTTTTGCACCTTTAGCGCTATCTGAAGATGCGCAGCTCAATATTGGCAAGCTATCAGCGCTTATCCATTTAGTATGTAGCTTTGTTATCCCTTTTATCGCGCTCAAATGTTTGCTTAGCTGGCAACAGATAAAAGCAAATGCTTTATATGTGTTGTGTTGTATCGCGGCCACCATGCTTCCTTTCGTTGCCGTTTCTTTTTTTAGTTATGAATTCCCTTCGCTTATCGGCGGTCTTATTGGGCTTACGGCATCAATTATGTTTGCCAAAAGAGGTGTAGGATTGGAGAAGGCGTCAACACCTTCTGCTAATGCCTCCAGTATTCCAACAATGAGCCTTGCAAAAGCCAGTTTTCCGATCTGGGGAACCATTTTGGTATTAATTGTCACTCGTCTACCGTTTCTACCCTTTAAAGCATGGCTATCCTCTCCCCATCCTATAGTCAGTTTTTCAATCGAAAACATAGGCCAATTCACCATAGGTCATTCAGGTGTAATAAGCTGGGAAGCTATCTTAAACACGCAAACACAGTGGAGCTTATCGCTCCTCTATATTCCGGCAATTTTGCCATTTTGGCTTGTGTCTTTTGCGATGCTCGCTATCTGCAAAAGCAGTATTTCAGAGGTATCTCAGGTGGTGAGTAACACCGTCTCGCAAATGAAAAAGCCGCTTTTTGCACTCACTGGGGCACTTATATTTGTGACCTTGATGATGATGGGTGAAAAAAGCGCTCCGGTTTACCTAATAGGCGATAATCTGGCAAACACGTTTGGTAGTGCATGGCTTTTCTTCGCGCCTTTTTTGGGAGCTTTGGGTTCTTTTTTTTCAGGCTCTGCAACAATTTCAAATTTAACGTTTGGCGCTATACAAACCGAAGTAGCCAGCCGTACGGACTTTCCCCTCACGCTTGTCCTTGCGCTTCAATCCGTCGGCGCAGCATTGGGTAACATGGTATGTATTAACAACATTGTTGCTGTAGCTAGTGTACTCGGGTTACACAATGCGGAAGGCCAGATTCTGCGAAAAACGGTTTTGCCTATGTTGGTCTATGCCGTTTTGGCTGGGGCGGTCGCGACGCTTTTGTGGATAGCGATATAGCACTAAGCAAACGGCGACTCTTTTGAAACTCAGCTGTCGCCAAACAGCACTAAAGTACGATGTAAAACCACTCACAATAAAACGACGACATGTAAAAACCATGTTAATGTAAACACCGTGCTCATGATTGACTGAGCTGTTGTTTTTTCACGGATTTCTTATGTTAAGTATTTGGACAGTAGGCACCCTTGTTGGCGTGTACTTGTTTGCGCTTTTTGCCGTCGCATTTTGGGGCGATAAACGCCTGCGCGATAATCAGCAACATCCCATCCTTTACAGTCTTGGTCTTGGTGTTCACTGCACCTCTTGGGCTTTTTTCGGCACAACGTCACAAGCGGCACAGTATGGCTGGGCAATTATTCCCACCTACATGGGGATCATCTTAACCATGGCATTTGCGTTTCCGGTTGTTTTGCATATTAGTCGCTTATGCCAACAACATAATATTAGTTCGCTGGCCGATCTTATCTCGCTGAAGTATCGGCACTCTCACTTAATTGCAGCCTTCGTCACGTTGCTATGTTTTGTCGGGGTTATTCCTTACATTGCGCTTCAGCTTGATGCCATCACAAAATCCATTAGCCTTATTACTGGCGATCAACAATCAAGCAACCCTCAAGTGAGCATTTATGTAGCGGGTCTTATGGCGCTTTTTGCCATCATATTTGGTACCCGCTCTTTGAACCTTACGGACAAGCACCCTGGGCTATTACTGACGATTGCCTTCGAATCTTTGATTAAGCTGCTTGCACTGTGGGCCGTGGGTATTTTCGTGTGTTTCTCTCTTTTTGACGGCGTGCTTGATCTCGTGGCAAAAGCCTCGTCTAACGAGGCCGCCAGAGAAGTCATTTACGCAGATAGTGCACCCTGGGTGTATTTGTCACACGTCCTATTGGGTATTTGCTCTATGTTTGTGCTGCCCCGCCAATTTCATATGAATTTTGTTGAACACAATGGTGAGGGTGAACTGCGTACTGCAAGATGGCTCTTCCCACTTTATTTATTGGGTATGACGCTGTTTCTCATTCCTATTGCGTTGGCGGGTAAAATGCTACTGCCAGCGAGTATCAATTCTGACGCTTACGTATTAGCCTTGCCTCTTCAAGCGGACAACATCGCTGTCTCTTCATTTGCTTTTATCGGTGGACTATCGGCAACCACCAGCATGGTCATCGTAGCCACATTGGCCATGGGAATTATGATTTCAAACAACGTCGTTACGCCGCTGTGGTTAAAGGCTCGTTTAAAAACAGCGCCTGGCCATACTATGCAGCCAAACCAGATATTAACCATACGGCGGCTAACCGTGTTGGTGGTGTTAAGTATCGCGCTTTGGTATCACCTTAACATCAGTCAAGCCGCTCCCCTTGTTAAAAGCGGCGTGCTAGCCATAGCGCTGTTAGGCCAATGCCTGCCTGTTCTTATGTTTGGGCTGTATTGGAAAAAAGTACCCGCGCTGCCGCTTTACTTGCGCTGCTAGCAGGCTTTATTTGTTGGTGTACTTTTCTACTCTACCCAAGTTTATTATCCAGTTACTATTTTAACCCGCCCCCTACTGACGAAGCACTAGGCCTTGGGTTTGGCTATTCGTTGTTGGCCAATTGCGCTACCTTTATTGCTGTTGCACTGGCAACACATGCTAAGACATCGTTGCCCGACGAAGGTAACGCCAAACACGCTACTGCCCCTAGGTTTATGGTAAAAGTGAAAGATTTGATGTCGCTTACCGAACGCGTGCTTGACGTTGATGCACAACAAAAACTCACGCAACAATTATCGGTAGATGTAAATCGCGCCTTTGCCGGAGGTTACGCCAGTCATGCACTTATCGAACGCGTTGATAAATTGCTTGCCGCACAAGTAGGTGCGCCGAGTGCGCGTATTTTACTTGGCGCCGTTGCTGACACCGGCAGTGACGCACTACCTGAGTTAGTGGATTGGGTTGAAGAAGCTTCTCAATCATTCCAGTTTAACCACGAAGTGCTGCAGTCCTCAGTGCAAAACATCGAACAAGGGATCAGTGTGCTTGATGATAAACTTCAACTACTTGCCTGGAACGATAGATATGTCGAGCTTTTCAATTACCCTAAGAGCTTTTTACGAGCAGGCATGCCCATCACCGATATTCTTAACTATAATGCCCAGCGCGGCCTTTTTAGTGCCTCATTGCAAAGCCAAGCGCCCTCGCAAGCAATTCAAGACGAAATTAATAAGCGCGTAGACTTTATGCTTAATGGAAGCCGCCATAAGTTTATCCGTAAACAACCTGATGGCAGAGTAATAGAACTAAATGGTGCCCCACTTCCAGGTGGCGGCTACGTGACAACTTACAGCGACATAACCGAATATATCGCTATTCAAAAAGCGTTAGAAACAGCGAAAACAGAGTTAGAAGCCCGTGTAATAAAGCGCACGGCAGAACTTGAAGAAGCTAAACGTCAAGCGGTGCAGGCCAACGACAGTAAAACAAAATTTCTCGCTGCCGCTGGGCACGATCTTATGCAACCGTTCAATGCCGCTACCTTGTTTGCGTCTATGTTAAGCAAGAAAACAGCGGGCGGCGAGCTGTCTAGCTTATCTGAAGGTGTGGTTAATTCGTTGAATAACGCGCAAAGCCTGCTGACCATGCTTCTTGATATGACGAAGTTAGATGCGGGCGTATTGAAGGCGCAAAAAACCGTATTTTCACTAGATGAAATGCTGTCTTCTCTGGTTCAAGAGTTCACCATTATCGCACATCAAAAAGGCATAGCGCTTCGCTATGTACCCACAAGAGTATTCGTATACAGTGATAAGAACTTACTTCGAAGAGTATTACAAAACCTGCTTTCAAATGCGGTACGTTATACGCATACAGGTAAAGTGTTAGTGGGTGTAAGACGAATATCAGACGCTCAAGCCATAAAAGTAGTGGTGTATGATACTCGGTAGTGGCATTGCCGCGCATCAGCAGCAAGATATATTTAGCGAGTTTCATCAGTTAGAAAATCATAACAGCAGTGAAGGCATTGGATTAGGGCTCACTATTGTCGATAGAATATGTCGCCTGTTAGCGCATCGCATCACGCTTAAATCCGAGTTGGATAAAGGGAGCAGTTTCTCTGTGCAGGTTCCACTGGCCGATGACAATACCGCCAAGAAGCTCGTTCATGCAGAATCACAAAATACGAAGCCACATGAAGATGAAGCAAAAAAAGCGTCCTTAAGCGCCAGTACCTTTTTAAAAGAGCGTACTATTTTACTCATTGAAAATGACGAGCAAGTGGCTTGCGCTATGCAGTCGCTGCTAGGCGACTGGGGAGCGAACGTAACGTGGATAAAGGGAATAAATGATAGCTTGCCTGCAACTACACACTTTGATGTGCTGATAGCCGACTATCACCTTAACGCAGGAGAAACCGGGACAGAGTGCGTAAAAGCATTGCAGCTACAGGAAGTGACGTTCGGCCTTACACTTCTTATCACGGCCAATCGCAGTAATGAAATTAGAGAAGAAGCGGCGTCTTTAGGAATGGCATATTTGCCCAAACCAGTAAAACCTGCTGCACTTAAACGCCTATTAAAGCAAGGCGTTGGATAGAGTGATCACCTTTTAGCATAGAACTCCAACACTTTTTTCAATACATCGACATCAATGGGTTTAGTGAGATAATCATTCATCCCTGCATCAAAGCATTTTTGCTTTTGACTCTCCATAGCGTCGGCGGTTAGCGCGACAATTGGAATGTTCTTCACGTTATCGCCAGCCTTACCTGCACGTATCATACGAGTGGCTTCAAAGCCGTCTATCGTAGGCATTTGGCAGTCCATTAAAATCAGGTCGTATGCATTCATATTTGTCTTCAATAATATGTCTAAGGCTTCTTTACCGTCCCGAGCGACGTCAGCTTTGCAACCTAAGTTATCTAAAACCGCTAACATGACCTGCATGTTTATTTCGTTATCTTCCACCAGCAGTAATGTGACGTCGACACATGATGCCAACGATTGCGCATGACTTGAACTGCTACTCGCTTCGTTTTGTCCTGCCACTAACATTACAAAAAATGAGAATGTAGAACCCTTTCCTGGTGTGCTCGTTACACTGATTTCGCCTCCCATTAACTCACATAATTGCCGAGTTATCGCAAGTCCTAGCCCAGAGCCACCAAACTTTCTTGTAGTTGAGCTATCAGCTTGAGAAAATGGGTTAAAGAGATGAGGAATGACGTTTTCATCTATTCCTATTCCGGTGTCAATCACGTCAACATTCAACCTCACCTTATCGCCAGCCAAAACTGTGTTGTATTTGATGGTCAAGCCACCATTTTCTGTAAACTTAAGGGCGTTAGAAACGAGGTTATTGAAGACTTGTTTTAGCCGATATGGGTCACCAATGACCCTATTACTTTCTATCGATTTCGGTTCTATCCTGAACAATAACCCCTTACTTTCGGCCTGTACTTTATAGTCTTGCCGCAACTCTGTTATAAGTTTGAGGATATCGAACTCAATACTTTCAAGGCTCAGCTCACCAGCTTCTATTTTTGAAATATCCAGAATATCGTTGATGATAACCATGAGCGAATTTGCACTTCGCTTCGCAGTCTCTATTAACTGTGCCTGATTACCCGCTAGATTAGTTCGGCTTATGACGTCAATAACACCAATCACGCCATTCATAGGTGTTCTTATCTCGTGACTCATATTTGCTAGAAACGTGCTTTTGGCTTCGCTGGCCGCTTTTGCTTTTAACTCATGTGCAACAGCATTATCTCTCTCTTGCGCTAATTCTACTTGTTTGATGATCAATTTCTGTCGTGCTAGGTGGGCAAACCAACTCAGTAGCGTTGCCATAATCAGCGCAAAAAGAAAATGCAACATCATTGGCATATCGGCAGAAAGATTGACATAAAACCAGCCTACCCAATTGCATGCTACGACGGTTGTCCAATCACGTCTATTAGACAACACAATACCAGAGGCAAGGATGACCAAAACAAAATTGGTAGCTTGTTCAGGAGATTGGGATAACCAAAAATGAAGAAGACTGTTGGTCGCGCCAAATATGAGGAGAGATAAAATGCCCAGTCGCTGATTCTCTGCGCTTATACGTTTCGCAATAAGCATCAGCGTTAAGCTATACAGAGTGGTTACAATAGCTGAGGCAACCAAGATCCATTTGAAATCAGCAGTCAGTAACAATCCATGGCTCAGTGAGAGCATTGCATAAAGAACAAAGAAAGCAAATGCCATTGGCTTTAACAACTGCGTTAACAGCGCTCGCGGTTCTCCCTTCGCCTCGAGCATAACCTCGTTGTAATTCACTTTTACCACCCATCTCCTTAATCTTTTAACAAAGCGTAGTAAAGATAATGGCAAATGTATGTAGTTTTACCCAAAAGTATGAAGGGAATGCTATTTCTCCATTGCCGTTTTCTACACCTGCATGGCATTTTTAAACGCAATTCCCGCTTTCGTTCTATTTATCACGCCGAGCTTCTTCAACACTGCCGAAACATGCTGTTTAACGGTAGATTCAGATATGGCGAGCTCGTAAGCAATCTGCTTGTTTAGCAAACCGTCTGATACCATCCTAAGCACTTTGAGTTGATGGGGAGTTAATTGACGTAATTTATTGTGAAATTCATCGGCCTCATCAACATAACGCTCAGACTGCAAATTGGATGGCACCCATGTTTCGCCGTCTAAGACTTGCTCTACAGCTTCAACAATACTTTCTATTGAAGCAGACTTCGGAATAAAACCACTGGCGCCAAGTGCCAACGCTTTTTGCACCAATGACGGAGACTCTTGAGCCGTGACAATAACAACCAGAATATCAGGGAATTGGGCTTGAATACTTGAAAGGCCATTTAGACCTTCATTGCCTGGCATCGTCAAATCAAGGAAGACAAGCTCGATGGCGTCGTCGTCTTCAAGACAAGAAAGGGTTTCAGGAAACGTCGACGCTTCAACCAATACCGTGTTGGACATGGTAGTAAGCGCATGGCACATCGCCGCTCGAAATAAGGGGTGATCGTCAGCAATCAATATTTTAACAGGCATGAGGCTATCAACGTGTAACAACTTTGTTAATTAACATAGTATCACGCCGAGCCAAAATGAGTAGTGATAGACCACTCATTGCGAGCCGGCGTGTTACATGTTGTTTTACAACTGCGTTGCAGTTAAATGATTTAGAAACGATACCCTACCGTCAGGTGCACAGTGCGTGGGTCACCGTAATAGCCAATTAGGGTTGTATCGCCACCAAGACCCGGACCAAAGTTTCCTTGTTCATCGCGGGTGACAAAGTCGTAACCACCAACAAGGTATTCTTCGTCCGTTAGGTTTTTCACGTGCAAGCCCGCATACCAGTCGCCTTCAACACTTTCCCATCGCGCACTCAAATTCACCATGCCATAGGCATCTTGTTGAATTAGATCGCTCGTTTCAAAGACAAGGTAGTCGTCTCTAAAGTAGTAGTTAGCGTTAAACGCAATATCACCAAAGCTAGTTTCTAGTAGGTAGCTCGCATTAAAGTTAAACGTGTTTTCTGGCGTACTTGCCAATCCAATTAGCGGAGGCGTAGCGAAGTTTTTCTCTATTTCGAAATCGATGTAACCATACGCCATATCGAACTGGAGGTTTTCAGTTGCCACCCATGTCATTTCAACTTCTGCGCCTTTTGCCGCGGTTTCTGCTGCGTTTCTCAAGCGCTGATCAAGTGCCGTTGGGTCTGACAAATCGCCTTCCACACCAATGTATTGTCTATCTTTGTGGTCATAAGAAAACAGCGTTACGTTTAAACGAAGTGCATCAGTTAAATCGCTTTTCATGCCCAACTCATAGCTGTCTACTACTTCTGGTCTTACGCCAGGCTCGTTGGTTTGGGCGCGAGGGTTAAACGTACCCGACTTAAAGCCTTGTGAATAGCTCGCAAAGAACATAGTGTCGCGATTCATTTGGTATTCAATACCCACGCGAGGTGTAAAACGTGACCAACTTTCCACAGCAGGTGCATCTAAAATGCCGTCACCGTCAGTATCCGTTCCTAGCACTTGTGGTACTAGCTGGCCGTCTGGTCTAACGTAGCCATCTACCCACCCCGTAGATGGATAAACATTGTCAAAAATAAGGCCGTTGTTCACAAATGCTGACTTTTCTTCATCGGTGTAACGTGCGCCAAGTGACAACGATAACTGGTCGTTAATGTCGTAGTTTAATTGGGTGTATGCTGCCCAACTTTCAGAGTTGTTACAGCCAGTCACTTCACGGGTTAGCCCAGGAGCGCCTAATGCGACACCAAGTACGCCAAGAATAGCGTCAAAGTTACCGCAACTCTCGCCGTCGTAATAGTACAAGCCAGATACTAAACTAAAGTTGCTGCCAAAGTAGTTTGCCTGCAATTCGTGGGTGTCATTGCTGTCATCGTATTCTGCAGGAACATCAAAAATGGGTAATGGTGTATTATCAAAGTCGATATTAGTAGGCGAATAACTCTCGCGGTGAGAGCCAATATATTTCAACTCTAAGTTTTCACTCATGTTGTAACGTGCCAACCAAGTAAAGCCTTCTAACTCTACTTTGTTCCAGGTAGGCAGACTGGTGTAGGAATCAAATACCGAATCAGGCACCGGGGCCTCTGTTAGAATACTGGGTAACAGTCTGTAACCGCCTTTTGCATTTGAGGTATCTTCTGTTTTGTCCCACCCAATTCTAAAAAACAGGTCGTCACTAGGGTGCACTTCTAATGTTACTCGTGCGGCCCATAAATCTTTGTTGTAGTTTTCTTTGTCTTGATTTGGAAGCGCACTCAGCAAGTATTCGCCAAAGCCATCTCGATTCAGATTAGCATACCCCACTCCCAGATATACGGTATCGTCAACAAGTGGAATTTGCCCTGTAAAGCGCACGTCGCGTTGGTTGTAGCTACCAACGGTTGCTTCAACGTTCATTTGTGTTTCGCCTGACATTTCCTTAGTGACATATTTCACCGCGCCCCCAATGGTATTTTTACCATAGAGTGTGCCTTGCGGGCCGCGAAGTACTTCAATACGTTGTACATCAAGTAAATCAAGCACCGCTCCTTGTGGGCGCGCAATGTAAACGTCGTCAATATAAATACCGACACCCGGCTCGTAGCCCCACAAAGGGTCTTGTTGACCCAAGCCGCGAATAAATGCAGTTAACGTGTTGTTAGTACCACGGCTGGCTTGTAGCGTTGTGTTTGGTGAAAATTGCTGAATCTCGGTAAGAACCATGATCCCCTTTTCACCAAGTTCAGTCGCACCTACTGATGTTATGGCTACCGGCGTTTCTTGAAGCGATTCTACCGTTCGACGCGCCGTCACTTCGATGCGTTCAAGCTTTCCCTTTTCAGCACTTTCTTCCGACGCTTCCTGTGCAAGTACTGGCATTGAGAGTAACCCTCCAGCGACGGCTGCTGCGCACATGCTGCGACGCATGGGATACGAAGAGCTACTGCGAGTGAAACGCGTCGCAGTGTTGTTTGTAGTGTGTGTAGATAGTGACATAGTGAGTCCTTTTTTCTTTTAAGTTTTGTTCACTGCCGGATGTATTGCCTACGGTCCAAATCACTTTAGTTAATTATTTGTTAACAGTATGTAGTACCATCGTACTATGGGATTTTCGGAAAAGTAACGTCAAACTTTGCAACTACGAAATAGAGAGCGCGATCATCAATGTGCTGAGGTTTTCCTAGCGATGAGCTTAATGTTGCGCTTTGTTTTGTACACAAGCGCTCGCGCTCCATCAGGTCAACAAGATGGATATGCGCAAGTTCCTATTACATATCGACTTAACTGTTCCGGATCATCTGCGGTCACAGATTTTTAAAGGAAAAAACTATGTTAAGTATGATTGGCTTAGTAGGCGGATTATTACTACTTATTGTTTTAACAATTCGTGGTATGAATTTGTTTATTGCAGCCCCTTTGTGTGCGCTAGTCGTAGCCCTAACGAACAACATTGCCGTCTTCACTGGAGAGGTGAACTTCGTAGAAACTTACATGAGTGGGTTCTCTGGGTTTATCGCTTCATGGTTCTTTATGTTCTTACTCGGTGCACTGTTTGGAAAATTCATGGAAGATACTGGCGCGGCAGACGCGGTATCGCGATGGATAATAAATAAGATTGGGTATAAACGTGCTGTGCTTGCCGTGGTGCTTGCTTGCGCTATTTTAACGTATGGCGGCGTAAGTGTTTTTGTCGTAGCCTTCTCAGTTTATCCAATGGCGGTGAGTTTGTTTAAAGATGCTAATTTGCCTCGACGTTTTATTCCTGCCGCCATGGCGTTTGGCTCTGTCACGTTTACCATGACCTCGGCGGGCTCGCCCGAGATTCAAAACTGGATCCCTATCAAGTATCTAGGCACGTCGCCTTTTGCAGCATGGGAAGTTAGTTTAGTCGTTGCCGTATTCATGGCCGCTTTTGGTTATTGGTGGCTAGCTAAAATGATCCGTAAAGCGGTAAACAACGGCGAAGTGTTTGAAGCCAGAGCTACCGACCCCGTTGTTAGAGAACGTGACTTACCTCACCCTCTAACTGGCATTATTCCATTAATTGTTGTGCTTGTTATTTCTTTCCTATTTCACGAATCACTGGCGCAGTTAGCTTTGATTTTAGCACTAGGCGGCGGTGTATTGTGCTTACTGATAATTAACTACACGCATTTTCATAGCTTACCCACTGCTATCAATGCAGGTACAACAGGCGCGCTTATTGCCATTGGTAATACTGCTGCGGTCGTTGGGTTCGGCTCAATCGCGAAAAACACGGATGCGTTTCAAACTACCGTTGATATGATGACAGCCATTCCTGGCAATGAACTCATAGGTGCAGCTATTGCTGTGAGCGTCATTGCCGGACTCACGGGGAGCGCTTCAGGCGGACAAGCCATTGCCCTACCTTTGGTCGCTCCTCACTATCTTGACCAAGGTGTTGAGCCTGACCAACTACATCGCATTGTATCAATCTCGTCGGGAGCGTTAGACTCGCTGCCGCATAATGGCTACGTGGTCACCACCATTCGCGCTATTTGCCATGAAACTCATCAGGCTGCGTACTGGGCAGTGGGCGCTTTGACAGTCGTGGTGCCTCTTATCGGTCTAGCGATGGCCATTGGTTTATTCAGTATTTTTTAAAGGATGAACACCCTTATGGATAAGCGCTTTTATCGCGCAACGCGACCAAGCGAGAAACATTCGCCCTATAAAGGCATAAGTTCGTTACGGTCTTACCTTGCACTATTTTTCTTAATGTCTTGCAGCCATATGACCCTTGGCGCTCAAAAAGAGCACATGCCAACAAAAGCAACGCATGAGGCTATGTTGGTTAGCAAACAGACTTTTGAGCTAGACTCCTTCACCACCTTTGGTGGTAAGGAGATCAAACAAGTAAAAATAGGCTGGGAAGCTTATGGAACACTGTCTGAGAAAAAAGACAATGTCGTACTTATTACTCATTACTTCTCAGGCAGTTCACATGCGGCTGGAAAGTACTCACTGACTGATGCTTCACCGGGTTATTGGGATAGTATTATTGGCCCTGGTAAGGCCATTGATACCAACAGGTTTTATGTCGTAAGCGTTGATACCCTGGTTAACCTAAACGCTTATGACGATAACGTTGTTACCACAGGCCCCGCAAGTATTGATCCCGACACAGGCAAACCCTATGGTTTACGCTTTCCAGTGGTCACCATTCGCGATTTTGTAAACGTGCAAAAAGCACTGCTAGAGAGCCTGGGCATTAAAAAGCTGCATGCTGTTGTTGGCCCTTCTATGGGCTCAATGCAGGCAATAGATTGGGCTAGCGCTTATCCAGATTGGGTTGAGAGGATCATCTCAGTTATAGGCACCGCTGAGAGTGATGCATGGACCACAGCAGCGCTTGAACATTGGGCAACCCCAATAAAGTTGGACACCCACTTTAACGGCGGTGATTATTATGACAAGACACCACCAAGTGCTTAAGCCTTGCCGCTTCGTTAATGTTGATAACGCAAAACGCCCTAACCCCAGCGTTCTTCAACCAACAAGGCTACACGTTAGGGTTTAGCAATGTCGAATCTAGCCCATTGGAAAGTATTACTCACGACCACAGTATCGTAGCGTGGTTGCGCGAGCGCGCACATATGCGGAGCAAGAACATGGATGCCAACCATCTTTTGTATTTGGTAAGAGCGTGTCAGCTCTTTGTTGCGGGGCACAACCAGAACCTTAATCGCGGGCTAAGCACTATCAAAGCGAAGACATTATTCATTCCCTCACAGTCAGACTTATTGTTGATGCCGTATTTGGCGCAAGACGCTCACCGTAGCCTTAAGGGCATGAACAAAGACTCGCAGATTGAAACTCTCAATGGCAGCCTTGGACATTTAGAGGGCGTAACCAATGTGCTAGCACAAGCTGATGCCATTAAGACGTTTTTAGAAAAGGATTAAGCATGAAAACACTCTATAAAAAGCTTTTCACAACAGTAGCAATTGCTAGTTTGACCAGCACTGCCTTAGCCCAAGATATTCGCTCAGATGACACCTTACCGCCGTTATCTCTGACGCTTGGCAACGTTACCGTTTCAGGTATGTCCTCGGGTGGGTACATGGCAACACAATTTCACGTTGCTCACAGCAATTGGGTTAAAGGTGCAGGAATACTTGCCGCTGGTCCCTACTATTGCGCCAAAGGTGATATTACAACTGCACTTGCACAATGCGTTAATAAGGTTGATGGAGAGATAGATTTAAGTGGGTTAAACAATGTTGCCGCTCAGTACGAAGAAGAAGAGAAAATTGCGCCTTTAAGCAATCTACGTGATGCCAAGGTTTGGTTATTTCACGGAACGCAAGATGTAAGAGTCATTGGTGAGGTAAGCAACCTATTACACAAACAGTACGCGTCGTGGACAGACACAAATAACATAAAATATGTCAGTGACAAGCCCATTGCCCATGTATTTCCAACGCAATCAAAAGGCGTCAATTGCATGAAAGCTGAAAGCCCATTCATAGGAAATTGCGACTATGACGCGGCAGGCGACATGCTAAACCACCTAATATCAGACCTATCGGCTCCGGATGATGTCCTCAGTGGTAAATTGTACTCACTCGACCAACAACAACTAGCAGGCAGCGACGCCAAAACGCTTGCAAGCGAGGGATTTGTTTACGTACCAGATGATTGCGCTTCAGGCGCACAGTGTCGTGCACATATCAGTTTTCACGGATGCAATCAGTATGCAGATGCAGTGGGCGATGCTTACATTACTCAAACCTAGCATCAATGAATGGGCAGATGACAACAAGATTGTAGTGCTCTACCCACAAACTAAAAAGTCACTCTTTATGCCATTAAACCCTCAAGGATGCTGGGACTGGTGGGGTTATTCGTCTGCCGATTACGCCAATCAAAAAGGGGCACAAATAAAAGCCGTTAAACAAATGCTTACTGCCATATCCGCAAGCAATAAGGATGGCAATACAGCAAATATGGATGAAGCGGAAAACAAACTTCATAGCGAGGCCAACAATGACTAAGCGCACAATCCTAATTACAGGGGGAGCAAGCGGGATAGGTTTTGGTATTGCTAGTAATATGGCAACACAAGGGCATCACGTTGTCATTGCCGATATTAATGAAAATGCGGCACAGCGCGCTGCTGACGAAATCATTCAAAACAAGGGGGCAGCCAGTGCAATATCAGTCGATGTTTGCAACCCAAATCAAGTTGCAGCCTTACCTGAGAAACTCAACGGCGTTAACGTTGATGTATTGGTCAATAATGCTGGGATACAACATGTGTCGCGTCTTGAAGACTTCCCAGCAGAGAAATGGCAGCAGCTTATCAACATCATGCTGGTGGGCCCTGCTCTACTGACTCAAGCGTTTTTGCCTCATATGCGTGCACAAAATTTTGGTCGCATTATCAATGTTGGCTCGATACATTCAGTGGTTGCATCACCCTTTAAGTCTGCCTACGTGGCAGCGAAACACGGTTTATTGGGTTTTGCCAAAACCGTTGCTCTAGAAACCTATGATTGCGATGTCACCATCAATACCCTTTGCCCAGCATATGTAAAAACACCACTGGTAGAGCAGCAAATTGCCGCACAAGCAAAAGAAAATAATCTCTCAGAAGAAGACGTGGTTAACAAGATCATGCTAGAACCCATGCCTAAAAAGCAGTTTATTAGCGTTGAAGAGTTAGCCGACACCACAGCATTTTTGATGTCTAACAGTGCGCGCAATATTACGGGCCAAACCATGATTTTGGACGGAGGCTGGACAGCCAGATAACAATCGAGATAGAAGTTACGGCCCGTAAAATTTACGGGCACTTATTTTTGCGTTTCCCACCAACAAAATAAGTCCGTCGTTTTCAGGCACCCTCCTCATCATTGGCATAGCGCTTACGACCATAAAGACGCATAAATCGATACCATCTCATCAAGGGTGGGAATACGAGGGTTGTTTGCTGGCGAGCCTGAAGCAATTGCCTGTTCTGCCATAGTTGTCATACTGGCGAAAAACACCTCTTTCTCAATGCCGAATGCTTCGGGTGTTGGTACTTGTAAATCCAAATTAAGTTTGGTTAGTTCACCGAGCAAAGTATCATTCGCGCTCTCATCAGAGTCTAGCTGTGTTGCCAATCCCATTGCTCTAGCACACTGTGCATAACGTGCTGTTGCTGAAGGAATAGAAAAGGCCGTAACACTTGGAAGTAACATGGCATTCGATAACCCGTGTGGCACATGAAATAACGCACCTATGGGGCGACTCATCCCATGCACTAGCGCCACAGATGCATTAGAAAATGCTATGCCTGCCAAGGTTGACCCTAACATCATGGCTTCTCGTGCTCGTTCGTTAGTGGGATCAGCGAACACCGTACGTAGATTTGGGGCAATGAGAGCCATTGCTGATAGCGCTTGTGCATCGCTGTAAAGATTTGCCTTACGACTAACATAGGCTTCGATAGCGTGTGTTAGTGCATCTATTCCTGTGTCTGCGGTGACGCGTTGAGGTAAGCTTCGGGTTAACTCATAATCTACCAGCGCAGCACTAGGCATAAAGCCCCGTCCAACGCATAACATTTTTTCACTGCTTTCATCATCGGTAATAATAGTGAACCGCGTTACTTCCGAACCTGTACCCGCTGTTGTCGGAATTGCAATAATTGGCAAACCAGCTTGATCTGTCACGATAGGAAATTTGTAATCGCGCATTTGCCCTCCAAATTTCCCCAAAATAGCAATGGCCTTTGCACTATCAATAGGACTTCCACCGCCAAGCGCAATAATACTGTCGTACGTATGTTGGCGAACCAATTCAACCCCGGCAGTGATGGATGAAACGGTAGGCTCGGGCACCGTGTCAGAATAAACATCCACCTCAATATTGTGTGCCGCCAAATGAGCTGTCACATTGTCTGCGTAACCTAATTCAACCATTACCTTATCGGTTACGAGCAAAGGCTTTTTGCAATTTAAACTACTCAGCGTTTCTACTATTCGCTCGCTTGCCCCCTTACCAATATGCATTAACCGAGGTAAGGTTATCTGATATGACATGACTTCTCCTGTGTTTTTAGCACATTATTAGGCGCTATGTTCAGTGTAGCGCAATCTGTAAACATGCGTATGCAAGGCCATGAATCATTTTTGCAAGCGCTGCCGTATAAAATAATGACGTCAATAAGCAACTACAACGCATTATTGACTTATGCAGCTAAACCATGCTGAAACTCTATAAAGGAATAAAAAAATGAATACTCGGTAAGTTAGTAAAGCTCAGTTTGGCTTTAGGTTTTATCATTGCAATAGTAGCGGCGTGGCTCTGGAATACGCCAGAAGCGCCGCTTCTGAAAACCTATCAGACCGAGACGCTAACCGAAGCACTTCCCGAACACTTTTTTATTCAACAAGTTAACCCCGTTTTAACCAAGCGATGCGTTGTGTGTCACGCATGTTACGATGCGCCTTGTCAGCTTAAGATGTCTTCGCCTGAAGGCATTGCTCGCGGAGCAAACAAAGAAAAAGTGTATCAAGGTACTCGTCTAACCGCCGCACAGCCTAACAGGCTTTTTTTAGATGCACTCTCGACTGAAGCATGGCGAGAGCGCGACTTTTTTAGTGTTCTTCCTCATGCGAACGATTCGCAAGATTATACATTGCAGTCATCGGTACTCGCCCAAATGTTGCTGCTGAAAAAGCAATACCCTCAGCCCACTACTACGCACTTAGGCGAAGGCTTCGATATTAGTTTAAGCCGAAAACAACAGTGCCCAACCATTGATGAAATGGACAATTATATTGCTAACACACCAATGGGCGGTATGCCGTATGCACTTCCAGGGCTTGATGATAAAGAACAGACTATCGTACTTAGATGGTTGCAAAATGGCGCTCCACTTCCGCCAGCGCCATTGGTTAATGCAAAAGACGAAGCCTCTGTTCTTACCTTCGAGAAATGGATAAACGGCGAGAGCAAAAAAGCGCAATTGTCTGCCAGATATATCTATGAGCATTTGTTTACTTCTCATTTGTATTTCGAAGAAAACTGGACATCAACAGATAATACGAAACCCTTGTTCTTTAATTTGGTCCGCTCACGCACTGGGCCAGGCATGCCTATTGATATCATTGCCACAAGGCGTCCATTTGATGATCCGGGCGTAGAGCGTGTGTTCTACCGACTGCAGCCAGTACATGCGACTATTGTGAGCAAAACTCATCAGCCATATGCCATAAACAAAGCACTTATGAAAAAGTGGAATGAATGGTTTGTCGATGCCGATTTCACTGTTCCTTCACTTCCGTCTTACAAGCCTGACGTTGCTGCAAACCCGCTTACTGCATTTGCCCACTTACCAGTAAAAAGCCGCTATCGATTTATGCTTGAGCGCGCACAAAATACCATTATGGGGTATATCAAAGGCCCAGTCTGCCGAGGGCAAGTTGCGCTGAACGTGATCAACGACCGATTTTGGGTCTTCTTTGTAGACCCTGACGTGGCGGCTACAGAAGAAGTTAACGCGTTCTATAATTCACAGCGGCACAATCTACATCTACCTAGCAGAGAAAGAAAGCACAGCGCTTGCTGTGAATTGGGTTAAGTATGCAGAGCGTCAAGGTGATTATCTTCGTGCACGAAACGCATTTTTGAACAAAGCCTTCGAGCAGGGAGAGCACTTAAACTTAGATAGCATTTGGGCGGGCGATGGTGAAAACACTAACGCAACGTTAACCGTCTTTAGGCATTTTGATAATGCGACTGTAGTAAAAGGCATGGTTGGCAGTGCACCAAAAACAGCATGGGTCATTGACTACGCACTTCTGGAACGAATTCACTACCTGCTTGTGGCAGGGTTTGATGTCTATGGTAATTACGGTCACCAGCTAATGACTCGCTTGTATATGGACTTTTTGCGAATGGAAGGTGAGTCGAACTTCTTGACTTTATTACTGGTAGATAGCCGCAAAAAACTCTTGTCTCAATGGTATCAAAAAGCAAGCCCTGAGCTGACTGACTACCTCGAGGGTGACATTAACGATTTTAACCAAGCCAGTGGCATAGAATACGCAACATCATCGCCACAGCTTGAGCTTTACAGCATGCTTGCGAAACACTTGGCAAAAGTTCAGCCTTCAACCAATGTATTTGAAAGCAACCTACTCACCGACAAACAGCTAAATACATTAGCGACTATTAATCGCTTACCTGCCAAGCAAGCTACAATCTTGCCAGAGACAACCATTGTCGTCATACAAGACGATGAAAAACCAGATAAATTTGATGTGTTTACTATTTTGCGCAACAGTGCGCACTACAACGTAAACAGCTTGTTTGGAGAAGATGAAAATCGCAACCTTGGGCAGGACTCACTAACAATCGTTCACGGAATCTTGGGAAGCTATCCAGATGCATTTTGGCAGCTGAAAGCGTCCCAGATAGACGAAACGGTCGCGCAGCTCCACGCGATTCAGAATGAAACTGATTATAAAGCGCTGATGGATAACGTTGGAATACGCCGAACCCACCCTAATTTCTGGTCGTTTAGCGACAAGTTGCTATCGTGGTTTGAAACACACAATGTCGTTGACGGTGGCCTGCTGGATTACAATCGATTGGAAGATCGTTAAACGAGATCGTGCTTATGGAAGTTTGCCATGTATGTGAGGTTAAAGCGTTTTATTCGTTGCTAACTGCAGCTTAAACGCTTTCCTTTTGCAAAAAACCTGTGCTAATGTCCAACTCATTGGAAATGAAAGGACATTAGCGTTCCATGCCCTATCAAACCGTTGCTTTAATTGGAAAACCTGAACACGCGGCCACGCATGATAGTCTCAATATTTTGGCTGACTATTTACTGGCGAAAGGCTGTTATTTATTAGTTGAAGAAAGCATTGCGAAAGAGCTAGAGACTGACAATTTTCGTAGTTGTAACCTTGTTACTATTGGTAAAGAGGCCGATTTAGCGGTCGTTGTTGGCGGCGATGGTAGTATGCTTGGCGCAGCCCGTGTACTTGCTCGTTTCGATATCCATGTTGTTGGTGTAAACCGCGGTAACCTAGGTTTTCTAACCGACATCCACCCTGACGAAATTACACAACAACTTGAGCTTATTTTCACAGGCGAGTGCGTTGTTGAAGAGCGCTTTCTATTAGAAGTAGAAGTGTATCGCCACGAAAAACTCAAGAGCAATAACTCTGCGGTAAATGAGGTTGTCCTTCACCACGGCAAAGTAGCCCACATGATGGAATTTGAGATCTACATAGACGACCAGTTTGTCTTTAGTCAGCGCAGTGACGGTCTTATTGTTGCCACACCTACTGGCTCTACCGCCTACTCTCTTTCGGTAGGTGGCCCAATAATTATGCCTAAGCTAGACGCGCTTACACTTGTTCCTATGTTTCCGCACACCTTGAGCAGTCGCCCTATTGTTGTTGATGCAGACAGCCAAGTGTCTATGAAAGTATCCAAGGTGAACAGCGATTCGCTTCAAGTGAGCTGTGACAGCCACATTGTTTTGCTTAGGTATTGCCAGGAGATGAGATTCGAATCAACAAAAGTGCAGACAAACTGCATCTAGTGCATCCAAAGGGTTATAGCTACTTTAATGTTTTGCGTAAAAAACTTGGCTGGGGCAGTAAGTTATACTAATTGCCTCGCCTACCCTGCACATCTTACAACACCCTGTAGGTTTTTCTTACCCAGTATTTTATTGAAAAATAAAGATTTTTTAATAAAATAAATTTTCCTCATATATTCCGTCTACTTAGGTTTTAAACGGCACCTCGGCATAGTGGTTGCAACTTCCATGGTATCTCGTCGAATTTGAACAATTCATTTTTCGACCTTTTTCGCACTAGATAATCAGGAGATATCATGAGCACTACCAATATCAAATTTACAGCACCAGGTATGGACAACGACGCCGCTGCAAAAACCATCGAGGTATTGGAGAAGCGCCTAGTCGCGTTACTAGACTTACAGTTAACGTTAAAGCATATTCATTGGAACGTTGTAGGCCCTAATTTTATTGGCGTACACGAAATGCTTGACCCTCAAGTCGATGCAGTTCGCGGTATGACAGACACAATCGCAGAGCGTATAGCCACGTTGGGTGGCGTACCTAAAGGCACACCGAAGGCCATCGTTGAAGCCCGCAGCTGGGAAGATTATAACATTGGCAAGGGCCTAGTGATGGATCACCTTAAAGCACTTGACGCAGTGTATTCAGGAGTCAATGGCGACCATCGCTCTGCTATCGATACGCTAGGCGAACTTGACGCCGTGTCTGAAGACATGATTACAGGCCAATTAGCTGAACTAGAACAATTTCAATGGTTTGTTCGCGCACACATTGAATCAGGTAGCGGTGAGCTACAATAACCAAATATATAAAACTGTAAAGAGAGGCGCTTGCCTCTCTTTTTTATGCAGTATATTACTCTAAACTTTTTATTGAAAAGATATCGTAGCCCACAAACAATATAAATTTAATCACTTTAAATTCAAATACTTAAATCATTATCCACTGTTCAGAACCACACTTCGCTTTACATGTAAAAAATACTGTATATATTTACACGTACTGTATATATCATCATGTTCAATTTTATAGAGTGTGGTTATGTTAGCGCATCTTTCAATTACAAACTTTGCGGTTGTAAAACAATTATCGGTTCAGCTTGAAAACGGGCTGACAGCCATCATAGGTGAAACTGGTGCGGGTAAATCCATTGCTATTGATGCGCTAAGTCTTTGCTTAGGTGAACGCGCCGATGCCAATGCTGTGCGAAAAGGCACTGCAAAGGCAGAAATTATTGCGCATTTCTCGTTGCAAGATAACACACTCGCTAAAGCATTTTTGGAAGAGCACGAACTTACGTCAGACGAAGATGACAACACCTGCTTCATTCGTCGTGTCATTTCAAAAGAAGGGCGTTCAAAAGCCTTTATCAACGGTATTCCTGCGTCTTTGCAGCAATTAAAAGGTCTAGGCCAATACTTGCTTGCAATCCACGGGCAAAATACACATCTACAGTTGTTAAAAGAAGACCATCAGCGTCACTTAATCGATACATATGCAGCTCATCCCCCCTTCTCAATGCAGTAAAGCACGCCTATGCGGCATGGCGAGAAAAACAAAAAACGCTTAGCGAATTGCAAGCCCAAGCCCAACAACGCGAAGACAGACTGCAACTACTCACGTATCAGGTACAGGAACTTGATGAGTTCGCCATTGAAGAAGGTGAATTTGAAGAGCTTGAAACCGAACACAAGCGGTTGAGCAATGGTCAAAGCTTACTCGAACAAGCGCAAACCAGCGTGTACAACCTGTATGAAAGTGATGAAGGCAACGCATTGTCTGTTATCCAAAACAGCATTGAACGTCTTGGTGAACTAGAAGCTCACGATGCAACACTTACCCCTATTGTTGCTATGCTGAATGACGCTGCTATTCAAGTAGAAGAAGCAGCCGGAGAATTACGAGCCTATTGCGACCACCTTGAAATTGATCCATTAAGGCTTCAACAAGTTGAAGCGCGCTATTCTAAGGCAATGGAACTGGCTAGAAAGCATAGCGTGATGCCAGAAGATTTATTTAAACATCACCAAGAGCTTGCTAGCGAATTTAACTTATTGGGTGAGCAAGAAACCTTGCTGGGTACACTAGAATCTGAAGTAGAAAAGGCAAAGACAGCCTATTTAGCGACAACAAAGCGCTTGTCTGAAAGTAGAGCGTCAGCTTCTGTAAAACTTGCGGATGACATTGAAGTACAAATTCGTCAAATGAATATGCCCCACGCAAAAGTATGTATCGAAGTAAACTACGATGAATTAAAGAAACCGAGTAAGCTCTGGACTTGATGCCGTAGAATTTAAAGTGTCAACCAACCCAGGACAAGATGCCGACAAGTTAGAAAAAGTGGTGTCAGGTGGCGAACTCTCTCGCATAGGACTTGCTATTCAAGTTATTGCTAGTGATAGTCAAGCCACGCCAACCATGATTTTTGATGAAGTTGATACTGGTATAAGTGGGCCAACAGCTTCTATCGTCGGTGGCCTGCTTCGAAAACTAGGTGGGCAATCACAAGTCATGTGTGTCACTCACTTGCCGCAAGTGGCAGCACAAGCGCATAACCAGCTGTTTGTTACCAAGTTAACTGACGGAGAAAGTACTGAAACACAAATGCTAGCGCTTACCAAGCAAGACCGAATTGATGAGCTAGCGCGTCTGCTAGCAGGTGATAAAGTAACCAAATCTGCCTTAGCCAATGCCAAAGAACTGCTGAAAAGCGCTGCATCGAACTAAAATGCAGTTGATTGGTCATAGTTGTCAATGTAGCATGCTTTCGCGCTTGCAATAAAACAGCCTGCTTTTAGCGTTTTAGCGAATAACAGGCACGAACAAAGGCAATACTGGACAAAATCACGCATGAAGTTGCAACACCTATTAGTAATTCTTGGCATTACGCTTACATCTACAGCTTGCTCAAATTGGATTTATCGAATTGATGTACCACAAGGAAACTTTCTAGACCAACGCGATGTTGAGCAACTTCGCGTCGGCATGACAAAAGAACAAGTTATCTATGTACTAGGAAACCCAGTTGTTCAAGATTCTTTTGACGACGATACTTGGTATTACATCTACAATATGAAGCGCGGTATGAAAAAGCGCGGTGATGACTTCCAAAAGCATATGGTGATTAATTTTGTGGATAACAAAATTGATAACATTGAAGGTGACTTTGAGCTTTCAGAAGACTTTAATACACCGTTAGACAATTAAGCAATATCAGTAGGTAGTAACGCAGTTGCTACCTTTCTACACCAAGATGAGTGCGCTCGCTTGGGGCTCATACAAAACAAGCAAACAGTGAAGGCGTTTTATGGAACACAGCTTTTGGCATAGCAAGTGGCAGAAAAATGAGATTGGATTTCACGAGCCACAAGGTAATGCATTGCTTGTAAAGTATGCTGATACGCTTCTGGACCCACCACAGAACCAACGTATTTTTGTTCCCTTGTGTGGCAAGACAAAAGACATTGGATGGCTGTTATCGCAAGGTGTTGAGGTAGTGGGAGCTGAATTAAGTGAAGTCGCTATTAAACAGCTCTTTGAAGAACTTGGCGTTACACCGAAAATAGACATTACGACAAAAGGTGCAACCTACTCTACACATGCACTAACCATTTTTGTTGGTGATATTTTCAAACTCGACGCTGACGACATAGGGCCTGTAACAGGCGTGTATGACAGAGCTGCGCTGGTAGCGCTGCCTGAAGACCTAAGAGCAATGTACGCGGCTCACTTAAACAAAATAACCAAAAGTGCAAAGCAGTTGATCGTGTCCTTCGAATACGATCAAAGCGCCATGGCAGGACCACCATTTAGCGTTAACGAAGAGACCGTAGACGCGCTTTACAGTGCAAACTACGAGATCAAAAGATTAGAACGCTCAGAATTGGTTGGCCGCCTCAAAGGCAAAGTGGATGCCGAAAACTTAGTTTTCCTTTTGGCGGCCAAGTCATAGCGCTAAATTTAAAAGCCTACCTATTTTAAAAACTCATCTAACAACGCTTCTAAACGCTCGACCCTTTGCTCTAGTGCCGACAGGCGGTCCTGGTCTTGATGATAGTCAGAAGGCGCTGTGCTGCTTTTTGTGACTTCCTCTAGAGCAAAGTCTTTACCTGAAAATAGGTGTGCATAACGAGACTCTCTTTTGCCAGGCTCTCTCTCAAGTTTTATGACTACCTGGTCGCCGTTTAAATTATCCAATTCAGCTAGACAGTTTTCGACTTCCGTTACATTACTAAACTCAGCCAATCGGTTGGTTCGGTTTCTCAACTCTCCTGGAGTCTGCGGGCCGCGTAACAATAATACGCAAATTATGGCTTTTTGCTGCGCAGTCAGTTTAAAACTGCCGAATTCAGTATTGCAAAATCTATGTTTGTATTTTGGCACTCGACCAGAAAATACGCCCTCGTCATCAACTAACTTTAACGCAACTAACTCATCGATAGTGTTCTGCACGTATCCCTCTGACAAGCTCATTACTGGCTCACGGTTACTCTTTTGGTTACATCCATTGGTCAATGCGTTGAGGGAAAGTGGATATTGGTCAGGCGTAGTAACCTCTTTTTCTAACAATACACCGATAACTCTACATTGATGTTCAGTAAGCTGAAGGTTCATAGTTTTTGCTCCGAAATGAACAAATGACGCTTAATATCCTGAAATTTATAGAATAACTGTCCATAAATAAACCTCTATTTCTGTTAAATGAGACATTTGACTTACTGCTATTTGTCGTTGACAGAAATACGGGCTTCACATATGTTCATGAGTATAATCTACTTTTACTCGTTGAATTTTTGTTTTATTCAAAACTTACCTCACTCGTTGACAAATGCTGTTGTCTTACACTGTACTTAGTGGCACTGACAGCATTTACTGCAGTAAAGGCGACTGCCGATAATTCTCTCAACCAAAAAGTTACGCCTGTAATACACATCGCTGTCGAGCCTACCCCACCATTTTCTACTGTCGACAGTCATGGGGAGATTTCTGGCTTAGATAAGGACTTGGCCGAGGCGCTTTTAGTGCCGCTGGGATATAAAATAAGAATGGTTTCTTGTCCGTGGATACGATGCCTTCGAATGGTGGAAGAAGGCAAAGTAGATATGATTTTTGGCTTGTCTAAAAATGCGCAGCGAGAGAAAAGTTTTATTTTTCTTGAGCCCCCATTTATTACTTCAACCACTGAAATTGCCAGTTACCAACTTGCTGACAGCACCTTCAAAGTTACCCAACTTTCCGATTTTCATTCGCTTGACGTAGGCGTACAACGCGGCGCTTTGCATTTCCGAGCATTCGATAATGATTCGCAAATCAATAAAACTGAATTAAAAGATATTACGACCATGATTAATATGTTGGTCAAAGGGCGTATCGACACTTTTGTCATGCCAACTGTCGCAGCGGAACAATATTTGGCGCAGCTAAACTACACGAACTTAGTCAAGCGTGGAGAATTTACTCACATCGAAGAGCAAGGTGGTTACATGGTATTATCCAAATTATCTAAACATCGTAACGCCGCGAGAATAATGATGCAGAGAATTGAAAAACTGAAGCAATCTGGACAACTTCACACCATTCTTAAGACTTACCATGTTGAATAAACAGTACAGTTAAATACACTACCTTAACCGCCCACGAGCATTTCTATTGAGAATAAAATAGCACCAATAAGGCCGCCTACAATGGTTCCATTTATGCGAACTTTTTGAAGATCTCGCCCAATGTTTAGCTCGACTTGCTGCGCCATTTCACGTTCATCCCAACTGTTAATGGTGTCTCGAATGTGCCTTGTTAAAAATTCAGCCAATTCTGGGGCCATGTATTTTGCCGCTTCCCCGATATGCTTATTAAAGGCGTGAGATAAATCGCTGTCGCTCGTTAGATTTGCGCCAATGTCTTTTAGCAAGGACGCCACTTTGGTTTCTGCCTTGCCTTCTTTTTCATCCAGTGACGTTAGTAACCAAGCGTGGAAGCGTCCCCATGATTGATGCACGTAATTCTTAAGCGCGGGGTCGTTCACTATCTTCTCTCTATAACCATTTACCTTCTTTTCCATTAACGGACTGTGTTGCAGTTCATAGAGAAACTCGTGCACTTGTTCGTCAAATGCATGGCGAATAGGGTGTTCTTCGTCGTGATAAATATCTTCTAAAATACTGGACACAGCCTTTACAGCAATCAATGCGCCTTGCTCACTTAACCAGCTAGAGGGTAAAATCTTTTCAATGCGACTGTATTCCGTTTTAAGCCACATCACTAACGTATCAGCAATGTAAATTTGCGTATCAGGCTGCGCCATCAGGTTAGCTAACTTGCCCAACACCCTATCTAATACCACTTGATGCTGCCGCTCTTTGGTAACCGCGTTTAACGATGTAGCCATAAGCTGGCGCAAATCAAGCTGCTTAATGCCTTTTTCTGCAGTACGTGCAATGAACGCTTTTACTGGTTCATCGTCTAGCACCCTTAACACCCCAGCTAGCGCATCGCAGATAAAGCGACTCAACCGTGTTGCGTTAGCATCAACTACTAGCCAACGACCAGCTCCCTTCGCTGGGTCACTATTGCGAATAAGCTTTTCTATAGCCTCTGGGTGAAAGAACTTTTCTTTTACGAACAACGAAAGGTTATTGGCGATAACAGTTTTGTTACTTGCCACAATGTTAGTATGGGGGATGGGATATTTTGCGGGAATAGGTTTAAAAAGTGCCGTTACTGCAAACCAATCGGCGAGCCCCCCGACCAGAGCGGCCTCACTAGCCATTTTAACTAGCCCAAGCCACCACGCATTGGCTAACTCGGGCATAAATTTTGGCACCATCGTGGTGATCATAAACACACTAGCGGCAACAATAAGGCAACCCAATGCAAGCCGTTTTGCTTGCGCTAACTGCGTGTATTTATCCTGCATGAATTCTCCGTTCCATTTTTGCCATCATATGCATGCCCATAAAACTTGGATTGCTAAACCCAATAACGAGACGAGCACTTTGCACACAAATACTAATCTATGCAAACCCATGCAAACCGCAGGCCTCTTTACAGCTCTCAACGTTGATGAGCCAATAATACCTATTCTACTTTTCTAATCGCGCCCAAAAATTTAAACAAACATTGCCACTTACCAAAATCGCTTTGCAGCACTTTTGGGACAGACACATTCTTTACTATCCCATATCCAATAAACAGCGTTGCAAACAGTTTTGGACAGACACTTAAATGCCTTCATTACCTCACTAAAATAAGCTTTCAGCCGATTTTGGACACACACTCTTTTTTCATAAAAAGATTAGAAAACCATTATAGACAGACACTTCTATGAGTGTCTGTCCATAATGGATGAACGGTTTTCAAAGTGTCTGTCCACTTTCATATCCACTGTACGCCAATTTAAAATTTAATAGGCTGCGCAGATGCATAGCTCCTACAGTTTACTAGCTAATAATCACCCACTTATGAGTAATTTACCTACTTATTAGCGAGATTTGCCAAAAATAAGGAAGTCACGCTTGCCATTTACGAAAACCACGACCCAAAAAAACATAACCCATTGTTATCATTAGATAAAAAACATGGCACGTTATATGATATCTCTATGACAAATAGTCGATTAATATCTCGTTACGACTGTTTACAATTAATCACAACGCATTGCGTTACATTGAGCGAACTAAGGCTCGCTCCGCTGTTTAAAAGGAAATAAAAATATGAAAAAGTCTCTTGTTGCTGGCGCTATGCTACTTGCTTCGGCCTCTATGTTGTCAGGCTGTGTTATCCATATCGGCGATGCCAGCGCGATGGAAGGCAGCGATTTCAGTTCGATATTGGGCAACATTGATATCGCTGAAGGTAAGCACGCGGGAGATATTTCATCGGTTAATGGCAATGTTGAAATCAGCGACCACGCTTAGTGCAGACGATGTCAGCATAGTGAATGGTAATTTAGAAATGGAAAGCCATGTTTCGGTTCGTAGTATCGACATCGTTAACGGTGATATTTCAGCAACGTCACACCTTAGTGTGTTAGGTAACGTTGAATCTGTAAATGGTAATATTACCCTGCCAGAGCAAAGTAAAATTGGTGGCCATGTTGAAACGGTGAACGGAGATATCACTGCCACCGATACTGTGGTAGAAGATGATGTTGAAACACTAAACGGTGACATTACGCTTAAGGGCAACACGCATATTGTCGGTAACATAATTTATCGCGAGAGTGAAAATTCATGGGGTGAACGCTCTGACAACAAACCGACACTGACTATCGAGAGCGACGTTGTAATTGATGGAACTATTATCTTAGAGCGGCCTGTCAATTTAGTCTTCGACAATGATGCTTTTGATAAAAAAGTGGTTGTCAGTTATGGCGGAGCACAGTAACGTAGCGCTTTTTTTTAAGTGCTAGCACCTACCTATGACCGAACAGGAAAAGATGTTGTCAGGCGAGTTGTATTACCCGTCTGACAAACTACTCACCACGCTGCGAAAGCAGTGCCGTAAACAGCTCGACCTTTTAAATGCTACCTGCCAAACCGAGCATAAAAAGCGCACCCAACTCTTAAAAACCTTGTTTGGAAGCACCTAGTAAGCGGCTTTATATCGAATCGACATTTAAGTGCGACTATGGCGAGAATATTCATGTTGGCGAAAACTTTTATGCTAATTTCAACTGCGTTATTTTAGATGCTGCTCGCGTAACGATAGGCGACAATTGCATGCTCGCTCCTCAGGTAGGGCTATATACCGCTACTCACCCAATTGACCCAATACAAAGAGCCACCGGCATTGAGTTCGCCAAGCCTATAACACTTGGCGATAACTGTTGGATTGGGGGTATGGCGGTCATAAATCCAGGCGTAACGCTTGGCAATAACGTTGTTGTTGCCTCTGGTGCTGTGGTGACAAAGTCGTTTGGCGACAATGTGGTACTAGCAGGTAATCCTGCCAAAGTGATAAAACACATTGAGCCAGGCGAAAACCCGCTAGTTAACCTGTAAACGCTTTAATTTTTAACACTATTGGTATCGATAGTCATAAATTTGTCGAAATAGCGTGTGAGCGATGGTGTTACTTGTTTCTCCATTCTCCCATGAAGATGTGTAAACAGCGCACGCTCAAGTAAGTAAAGGTAACCGTCTTTTGCAAGCGTACTTTTTGGGCTGTGCCCTTCTCGGGCATCACTCACTAAACTAATGGCCTTGCCATCAGCCTGTAGCCTTAACGCAAATTCTCGCACATCTTCAATCGCTACCCTATCATCTTGCGCACCTGCCCACATATACAGAGGCTTATCAATCTTCTGCCAGTGCTTATCAGGCGACTTTTCATAAAGGTGTGTCACGTCTTGGCGATTGGTTATATCAACCATCAAAGCGGAAAAGCGAGGCAAACGCATTGGCAAGAAAACTGCGGGTATAGCTGATTTGTAGTGCCTGATGGTATCAGACATATTGTTGGGAGCGGCGGCGGCAAAAGCAACGCTAAATTTATCGGGTGTAAATGCCAACGCATTAATTGCACTAAAACCACCAAACGAATGCCCAACAATAGCTAAACGATCTGCACGGCCCACACCATTTTCAAGCAAGTAATCCACACCGTCGATAATATCCTGTTGAACACGTCCATTGCCAAAATCGCGCTGGGCGCTTGTCATGTATGTCTGTCCCATACCCGTTGAACCCCGAAAATTGGGCTCGAACACGGCATAACCTCGGTTTGCCATAAACTGGCTAATGCGATTGTAGGAGCCATGACTTCTATTCCACGGCCCTCCATGAGGAAAAACAACCAAGGGAACCTCGCTGGCCACATAGCCATTAGGTAATGTCAGGTAACCAAACAGCGGCATGCCATCACTGGCTTGATACTGAATTGGCACTCTACGCGCAGACCATGATGCGTCTGTTTGCGAGGATTCAATGTGCGATAAAGGAGTTATCCAGGTGTCAGATTCGGCCAAATACAGCCTGAAATGCACACTACCACTTTGCTGATCTTCTTCGGCAACAAGCCAGTGTGTTAACGATTTATCAGGGGTAAAACGATAAATATTATTACTTGTTTTGCTCGTCAGCTTATTGAGCAACACCTCGGCATTTGTCGTTAAGGCTTGGTAGTGTACATACTGTGTTTCATAGCCCAAAAGAAACGGTTTGCCCTCCGGTGATACAAAAAACTGTGAAGCATCAAACGGTGGACTATTTTGGGTTGTAATGGCTTCCTTGATGCTTAGGTCTTCGTATTTATGGCGTGAAGCGTCGCTGTGTCATTATCAATTTGACCAGAGAGCAGCAGCGTGTGGGTTTTCGCAGACCAGTGTTGTATTTTACACGTATCAAACACCTCGCACTTTATGATTTCTCGTTCTTCATCAGCAAGCAGCTGAACAACACTTTGATAATCGTTACCCATTAGTGAGACAAACCTTACCGCCTCTTCATCTGCCCAAAAATTCATTATTGGAAGTGACGAGCGATACTGAACAGATTCATTTGAGTGACTGTCCGGTTTTGATAGTGCTTGACTGTCCGATTGCTCATTTGAGTGACTGTCCACTTTTACTAGCGAGTACATGCTTTGGTTAACATTGTATTTAAGCAGCCAAAATGCATCGGGGTTATGACTGTCTGTTTTGACAAACAAAGTGTTAGCATCGCTTAAGCGATAGCGCGTTTGCGCAAGCTGTTGTTTAGATAGCCCAACAAATACAATCCGTTTTGCGTCCACATAAACAAGACGATTGCTGTTTGCAGTCCAACTTAGGTTTTCAAAGTTGTGCGCAGTGATAAGCTTTACATGCTTATCCGACGCAACGTCATAAACCCAAAGTTGCTTGCGCTTATTTTCCTTAATGACATAGCTCATTTTAAGGCCATCGGGCGATAGCAATACGCTTTCGATGGGTTGCTCTTTATTAAATACGGCCCTACTAATTAACGCAGACTTCGGTTTAGAAAGCGCCTGCTGCTTTGCTCGCTCAATGGGTACATATTCATTATTTTCCTGCGCGGCGTAGGATACTTTCATCGCAACACCCATCAAGGACACACATAACCATAGATACACTGATACCTGCCATCTGGTATTCATAGCATTCCTTTAAAATTTAAAAACAGATTGAAGTAGCAAACACTGCTTTCAACGAGTGTTTGTTAGCGGCAACCACGTTTTGTGCCTTACGTGATTGCCGTTTTGGTAGTTAACCCTTTAGTGAGTATTTAGGCGTGTTAACTTCGCCTTAGCGGCTGAAGCAACACAAAACTGAGTAACGCGGGAAGCCCCAATACCATACCCAATATACGCCAGGTAAGGCGAAGACTCGCTTTGTCGACAAGCGCTCTGGTAAGGCGCCACAACACTAGCACCGATGCGAATTGAAGTAGTGCGGCAACCACCCAAATGTAAAGCGGATAGTGTTGATTTTTTATGTCTTCAAGGCTCATGTAACGGCTTTCAAATGGGTCAATGAAATGGGCAAGCAGCTCTTCCGACACAAAGATAAACGGCGCGACAATAAAGTTATAGTGTCGTACCCAACCAGGTAAACTGTGTAAATAGAACTCTCGCTCCCCTAGTTTTTCGCTACTGCCATCAAGGCGAGTAATAAACACTTCGGCGCCTGGGCGATCAAACCCGAAGTAATGTTCGCCAGTAAAGATAAGTAAATATCCATCGGCCACTTTTAATCCATATGCAGTGTCGGCTCCACCAACACTTGCTGGATAAACAAACTGGTAATCCACCACGAACTCGGCAAAATCATCATATAGCGTATTACGATTAAACATCAAAAGCTGAGTAGAGGTGGAAATCCTGCCTACCTGTTCTGACAACCATAATGCACTGATATAGCGCTCCCCGGCATTAGGACGGTGTTTGACAAGCAAGGACTTTGTTTCAAAATCGATGCTGTATAGGCCATCTGGCGTCGATAAAAACTTGCCTTGGCTTAAATGAGGAACAAACTCAAAACGGTCACTGCTTTTCGCATCATTAACCGACGCCAGAAAGCCATCGCGCCCAATAGCACCTAAAGACTTGCCGGAGTAACCATCAACGCCTACAAGCAGCATTTCGTCATGTGAAAACTTCCACACATTTCGCGTATCGGGGTCGACAATAGCGTCTTGATTATCAAATCGATGCAGCTGATTTCTTCGCGCCGACTGCCAAGGAGTCACCGGTAACGACATAATGTCCGCCAGCTTGGCTTGATTCGCATAGTGCGCGGCTTGCACATGACCACTGCCCTCTAATATGTAGCCTACCGCGTTTTCAAAGTTGTTTTCCCAGATTAATTTTCGTGTCCCATCAATCGGGTTCATATCAGGATGTTTACCTATGGCCATCATCGGCAAGTGATAAAATATAGTAGTAGCAAGTATGAGCACAATAACCACACTATAACTCACGCCGGTTGCCAACAAGCCTGTGCCCAAGGGAGTATCCAGTGGTTTATTCAAATCTGGCTTGAAGCTTTTAATGTTTAAATAGAACAAGGCGCAAAGCATAAACACTAGAGGTACGTATTGCGCTAGGGTGTTTTTGGGCTCTGGGAAAAAAGCAATAAATAATGTGTAAAACACCAAAATAGCAAATCGGGAACGATGCAATACCGAGAGCGTCCCTACCATGTAGCACGCCGCATTAAGTAAAGTCAGATAGCCAATAAACTGGTAGTGACGCCAATCGACAACTTTATTGGTGAAGTTGTCGTACCCCAGCGTAGTAATGAGTAGCGACAAGGAAATCGTACTCATAAGAACGGTAATCCCTGCCAGCATGAGGCTTAGGTAGATTTTGCTGCTGTCTAATGGTAGATGGATAAGAAAAACCCAGAAGTTTTTCTTCTTCCATAACAGAGCGTGCACAATACCAAAAACGAGCGAGACAATAATGCTACCCACCGTAAGTAAAAAACCCATATTGCGGTGCAAAATATCCCACAAGCCCATTTTGGGCAGCATTAAGTATGCCGCAAGAAGTAAGGCTAACGCCGTTGAGGCAAGTAACGCAAAGCGTTGAAATTCGCTTTTATAGAGTGCAAACATTACGACAGCTCCACAGGCTTGTTATGGTTTCTAGTGAGGTAAGCGTTAACCGCGTTTTCAAGGTTCACTGGCATAGACTGCACAAATTTGGCCCCCATAAGCTTTAGCAGGGAAGCAAAGTTTGTATCGCTTACTTGGTCGGCCACCACAATGTGATGCAGCCCTTCGATAATTTTGTAGCTTAAAAAGCCCGGAATATTTTCTGGCTCAAAGGTCCTGCCGTCGAAATCTACCGTCCACGCCGTAACTCGAGAGAGAAACTCATCGGGCGTGCAATTATTGATAAGCCTTCCCTTTTCCATAAGAATGAGGTTATCTGCCAAGCGCTCTATCTCTTCCATTTGGTGTGAACAGTAAATAATGGCCGCATCTTGTTCAGTGCCTATCAGCATCAATGACTCTAAAAAGCTTTGCTTAGCCACCACGTCTAACCCAAGCGTAGGCTCATCTAGAATCAACAGTTTAGGCTGCTGCGCCAGTGCTAAAGACAAACTAAAACCTGCCCTTTCTCCTCTTGATAGCCCCGACACCTTCTGTTTTGGATCGATATCGAAGTAGCTAATTGTTCGGTTAAAAACATCTTGTTCCCATTGTGGGTAAAAGCTGCGCTGCAATTTCATTACACTGGACACGGACATCCACTCAGGCAATGTATGCTCTTCGTTTACATAACCTATTTGAGCGCGGTCTTTGGACGTTAGGTGTTGAGAGGGTCTTCCTAAAACATGACAGCTTCCTGAAGTTGGCGTATCAATGCCAAGCAACAGTCTAAATAGCGTAGACTTACCCGCACCATTACTGCCTACAATGGTATGAATACCGCTGCGCGGTACCGTCAGCGTAAAGCCATCCAACGCCTTTTTATTACCAAATTGACGAGTTAACAAATCCGTTTCGATACACACTTCAGACATGTTATTCACCGTTTGACGCTTTACGAGGGCGAACGCTTTCCAGCGCATTTGCTACTGTACTAAGCAACGTCTCTTGGCTGTAATCTAGATAGGCCACTTCATTGACAAAGACTTCAACAGCACTGTCTAGTTTCTGCTGCTGTGCTTCCTGACTCAGCATTTGGCGCTGCTGCGCCACAAATAGCCCTTTGCCTTGATGCGATTCAAGTACACCTTGTGAGGTAAGCTCGTTATAGGCTTTTGCCACGGTATTAGCATTAACCAGCAGTTGCGTAGCAAGCCCTCGTACGCTTGGAAGTTTGGCCCCGACCTCTAGTTCATTGCGCGCCACCAGCATACGAACCTGATCGACAATTTGCTTGAATATAGGACGAGCATCTCCAGTGGAGACCTGAATACTTAACGGTTTCACTTTTTGTATATTTTGCATATCACACTCAACTGTACCATCTGTATTAATACAGTATACAGCGTTTATTTATGCAAACATTTTTTTAAAAAAAGGGACAGACACAAAAAAACGGTGGGGCGCGCTGCCGCTCGCCTCACCGTTTTTGTACTTTATAGCTGCTAACTTAATTTATTGGCTAATCAGTCCCACTGCGGCGCGAAATCAGGATCAACAATTCGCTTGCCATTATCTAAACCGTCTATTCGCTGCAACTCTTCATCCGACAATTGAACTCCACCATAGGCTAGGTTTTCAGAAAGGTGCTGTCTACTTGTTGAAGAAGGTATGGCGTAATAATGGCGCTTTTCCATCCAAGAAAGAACGACCTGCGCAGGGGTAGCAACATGTGCATCTGCGATTTGCTTTAACGTATCGTCTTTCATGACATCACCAACGGCAAAAGGCATATAGGCGGTAACACGGATCCCTTTGTCGCGACACGCTTTTACCACCTGCTGATTTTGCATAAACGGATGCAGTTCAATCTGATTGGTATACAACTCACCTTCACCTAGAATTGCCTCTGCTTTGTTCATCAGATATATGGTGAAGTTGGACACACCTATGTGCCTTGCCAGGCCTAGCTTTTTCGCTTGAGCGAGTTGAGTTAAGTAAGCTTCAAGCGCAATGTCTGTCCCAGGGTAAGGCCAATGAACGAGCAGCAAGTCGACATATTCAAGCTTCAGCTTTGCCAAACTCTCGTGAACGCTGGGAATGAACTGATCGTCACCTAGCGACTCATACCATACTTTTGTGGTGACAAATAGATCTGAGCGTGCGATGCCACTAGTTTGAATTGCATCGCCAACTTGCGCCTCATTTCCATATATTTGTGCTGTATCTATATGTCTAAAACCCGCATCTAATGCATTGGTGACAGCATCTCGCGCCACGTCACCTTCAAGTCGAAATGTGCCTATTCCTAACTGCGGCATGTCTTTCATAGCATCTCCTTGTCAACATTAATGAATATCAATACCTACGAGTAACATGCTGAGGAAGATCGCCTTTATACTTAAGTAGCAAATGTAATGTATTGCTCCCGTTATATTTTTCCTTGTGCTAATCTGCCGTTGATGTGAATTATGGCAATGTATCTAGACAGGCTTTTGGTATAGTGTTGAAGATAAATATGTTTAAAAACCTTCTATGCGCCCTCGCTGCTACAATATGTTTTGTGAGCCCATATTCACTTGCCACAGAAAGTCAAACGCAGCCAAAAACATTGCGGATTGGTGTAGAAGATATCAACTATGCGCCAGTAATGAACTTTACTGAAGGTAAACACGACGGTCTCCTGTATCAAATTCTCCATGAATTCGCTTTACAAAATGACATTGAGCTATCATTTATTCCTCTACCATTGAATCGCTTTCCTTTTTGGTTCGATGAAAATGCCATTGATATCCGACTGCCTGATAACGCGCGTTGGAAGTTAAGCTCAACGAATAATATTCTTTACAGTGCGCCGATGATCACCGTGTGTGATACTACTGTAGTGCTCGATAAAAATAGAGACATGCCACCAGACGCCTTCATGCGATTAGGCTTACCAATAGGGTTTACGCCATCAAGCAAATGGAAAGATGCAATTGAGACGGGTAAATTGGAGATAGTAAGAGATACCTCCTTAAGGGTACTCGCACAAATGTTGGTGAATGAAATGATTGATGGCATTGATGTCAACATTGCCATAATCCAAAATGAGCTTAAGCATTTAAGCAAATCTCCTGCTCTTGTTTCGGTTTCTAGTCGCGTAAATGCAGACCCAGTGAAGTACCAAATTTCAACGAAACGCCACATCGAAATAATTGATAGCTTCAATAGCTTCGTTACTGATAACAAAGAAAAAATTGAAACGTGGGCAAATGACAGAGGCATCGCCATAGCGCCTCAATGCGATCGTTTTCGTTCAAATTGATTCAGCCCAAAAAATTTCATTGAACGTAACAATAATTCAAGCACAAAAAAGCCGCTATTTAGCGGCTTCTCTGCATCACAATTTTAGGTGTTGGACAATACTACTTGCGTTTACTAGGCCGCCCTGCTCGCTTGTTTAACCCCTGCTGCTTACGCACTTTGTGCTTTTTAACAGAACGGCGCATACGGCTAAGTCTGGCATGATCAAGCTTGCCTTGTCGCACGTTCACCATAGTTTGCGTTTCATCTGGCAGTTGAACATGGCTGCGAAGTGCATTGACATCTTCAAGCCCTAGCTCTACCCAAGCGCCTTGTGGTAAACGTTTTTGCAGTTCAATTGGCCCGTATTTAACGCGGATAAGTCGGCTCACTTGTACGCCTTGCGACTCCCACAAACGACGAACCTCACGATTGCGCCCTTCTTTCAAGGTTACGTTAAACCAGCGGTTCATGCTTTCTTCTTCAGCGTGCTGTGGCGTTGGCGTACCTGAAATTGTCAGGAATTTTGCTTCGCCGTCTTCCAGCTCAACACCTTTTTGCAAGGTATTGAGGGTTTTGCCCGTAACCTCACCAAATACACGCACCGCATACTCACGTTCAACTTCGCATTTAGGGTGCATCAAACGGTTCGCTAATTCACCATCGTTGGTAAACAGTAATAAGCCACTGGTGTTCATATCAAGACGACCAACAGTGATCCACCTACCTAAGCGAATAGCAGGTAATCTGTCGAACACGGTGTCTCGGCCTTCAGGGTCGTGACGGCTGCACAACTCGCCTTCGGGTTTGTTGTACATCAATACACGGCATATTGGTTGCTCGGTTTGACGTGACAATAAATGCCCGTCTACACGTATTTGCGCGGTGTGATCAACTCTATCGCCGAGAGTAGCAACGGCACCATTTACAGATACACGTCCTTCTTCTATCCAACGTTCCATTTCTCGTCGCGAGCCTAGCCCTTGGTTAGCCAGTACTTTTTGCAACTTTTCAGTCATGGTTTCACTCTTTAATTGCTTGTTTACGGTCGCACGGTCTATTCAGACGGTGCCTCATTTAACACCTTAAGCGGCGAGTCAGACGCAATGCTTTCAGCCATATTCTCAAACGCTTCAGCGTTAGGTAAATCACCTAACGACGTCATCGAAAAATAATCCAAAAAGCCTTTTGTGGTAGCGTATAATGCAGGTCGGCCCGGCACCTCTTTGTGACCCACTACCTTAATCCAATCTCGTTCTGTGAGTGTCTTTATAATATTGCTGCTTACCGCAACACCACGCACTTGTTCAATTTCTCCGCGCGTAATGGGCTGACGGTATGCAATAAGCGCCAATGTTTCGAGCATTGCTCGTGAATATTTGGGCGCATTTTCTTGCCATAATTTACTTAACCACGGGCTAAGCGCATCTAACGACTGAAATCGAAAGCCGCTTGCAACTTCTACTAACTGAATACCGCGAGGTTGATAATCTAACTTTAGCTCGTTTAGGACCTTGCTTAAGGTTCTATCCGCCACGCTAAATTCATTCAGTACAGTCTCTTTAAGCTGTTGTCTTGAAATAGGTTTATCAGCAACAAAGATAGCTGCCTCAACCAACTGCTTTAGCTGCGCCGTGTTAATTTTCTTCATGAGCACCTAATTTTACATGAATTTTGGCATAAGGACCTGCCTGAATGCACAAAATAAGCTGTTCTTTTACTAATTCTAAAATGGCGAGGAAACAAACCACAACGCCAGCCTTGCCTTCTTCTACCGTAAAAAGGCGCTCAAGAGGCGTATATTCGGTATTATTTAGCACAGACAATATCAACGACATGCGCTCTCTGGTGCTAAGCGCCTCCCGTTCAATGGTGTGATGCTCGAAGGCCTCATGCCGTTTCATTGCTGCGCTAAAGGCAAGCACAATTTCAGCAAGGGTAACATCAGGCTCAATGCGAACAGGTGCTACGTTATCGCTTGTCTCTACATGTACGTTGTAAATGTCACGCTCTAGGCGAGGCTGTAAGTCTAAGTCTTCTGCGGCCTGCTTCACCAGCTCATATTCTTTTAACCAGCGAATAAGCTCGGCTCGTGGATCTTCTTCTTCGTCCGACTCATCACTGCGTTTCGGCAACAATAATCTTGACTTTATTTCGGCAAGAATAGCGGCCATCAACAGGTATTCAGCTGCCAGTTCAAGCTTTAGCGACATCATTGCGTCAACATATTCCATGTATTGCTTGGTCACATCGGCAATAGGCAACGTAGTGATGTCAAACTTTTGCTTTCTGATTAAATACAGCAGTAAATCTAGGGGGCCTTCAAAGGTTTCTAAAATAACCTCTAGCGCATCAGGTGGAATAAAAAGGTCTTCAGGCTTTTCTATGACGGCTTCGCCATTAATAAACGCAAGCGGCAATGGCTGCTGAACCGGCGTTGCCGCGGTATTTTGCAGTGCTACTTCGTTATCTGGCGCAGTCACAACAGCGTCGTTCTGAATGCTGTTTTCTTTTAATTCCGGCACAATTCTTCGTTCTTGTTATGCGTTTTACACGCTTATTGTTATTTGTCGTTTAGGTTATGCAGTGTAATGTGTTGCCAACGCATTTGCGCATGGCGCCAGCACGCAATATGGCTAGCACGGCACCTTATTTAAACAGTACTTTATTCAAACGGTGAGGGGTGACCCGTACCATGACGCACAATAACAGGCGTATCTTCGGAAAGATCCACAACCGTTGTAGGCTGCTCACCAATATAACCGCCGTGAATAATAAGCCCAACCTGTTTTTCAAGATTATCGCGAATAACATCAGGGTCAGATTCCGCCATTGTATTTCCCGGCAAAATCAACGACGTAGACATCAGTGGTTCACCAAGCTCTTCAAGCAGAGCAAGCGCAATAGCGTTGTCAGGCACGCGAATACCAATGGTTTTCCGCTTCGGGTTTTGCAGCCGTTTAGGCACTTCTCTCGTGGCTTTTAGCACAAAGGTGTAATGCCCTGGCGTATTGTTTTTGATTTGACGAAAAGCGGTATTATCGACCTTCGCATAAATCGACAATTCCGACATGTCACGACACATAAGGGTAAAGTTATGCTCTTTGTCTATTTGTCGAATACGGCAGAGCTGATCAAGCGCTCTTTTGTCTTCCATCTGACAACCAATGGCATACCCAGAATCAGTGGGGTAAACCACAACTGCGCCCTCTCGAATCAATTCGCATGCTTGCGTTATTAAACGCTTCTGCGGATTGTCAGGGTGTACGTAAAAAAACTGACTCATAACGCCTCTCTCGTCTCAACTTGCTTGCTCTATCAAGCTAGCCTTGGTCTTGTTGGTTTGGGCATGCCTAACTATTTACACACGCTCAGTATTTGCGCATGCTTAGTTATTTGCCCCTCGTGCGTCAAACTGCGTCCAATTGTGCCAAACTGGTGTAAGTTTGCTGCTAATCCCTAAGTTTTTGCCTAGCTCTGTCCATCGTGAAGGGAAATGAAAATCTGACCCTGCAGATGCCAATAAACTATGGGTTTGCGCAAGTTCATTAATCAATTCTTGCTTGGTTTTATTAATGCCCGGAAACGCTGTTTCGATGGCATCACCATCAGCGTGTTCAAAAAGCGCTACCAGACGGCGTAGCCATTTTGCGGTCATATCGTAATGGGCTGGATGTGCAAGTACCGCTTGGCCGCCAGCATCTTGAATCCACGTTATCGCCGTTTCAATACTCGGCCATTCAGCTTTAACCGCCGCCCGCTTGCCTTTGCCAAGGTATTTTTTAAACGCCGCTTCCATGGTAGGTACGCCGTAATTGTTGACCAACACTCTTGCAAAGTGTGCACGGGTTACTTGACCGACTCCGGCAAGTGCCTTAGCTCTGGGTAACACGCCTTCAAAGCCACACTTTTCTAATTTTTCAGCAATTTTCCCTGCACGCGCTTCGCGCACTTGTGCTTGCCCGTCTAAGCGCGCTAAAAATTCTGGGCACTGGCGGTTAACATTTAACCCCACAACGTGAATATCGAAACCATGCCACAACGTGGATATTTCCACCCCGTCAATTAGCGTAAGCGGGCGCTTCTGCTTTGCTTGAACGCTGTGCGCTTTGTCTAATCCAGCTACGGTATCGTGATCAGTAATCGCCAGCACATCCACCTGCATGGTGTGCGCGCGAAGGACAAGTTCTTCAGGGGTTAAATGCCCGTCAGAGAATTTTGTATGACTATGTAGATCTATTTTCAATGTCTTATGCAAATTTATGGTTGACACAAAAGGCAATTTGTTTTCTTCTATATACACAAAGTATACGTACTAACGGCTTCAAATCCTATTGAAGTTTGAACAAACAACGAGTAATTCATGCACACGCAAAAAATTTCTACAGCAATGACAGTTGCAACTTGGTGGTGGCACTCCCTAACTTAACGGGCGGTGTGCACTGTAGTGCGTGAATGAAAACACATAAAGGCCCGTTTATACGGGCCTTTTTTTTATCTTTTTGCAGTTGGAGAGAA
Source organism: Alteromonas gracilis (assembly GCF_036870955.2). Taxonomy (GTDB): domain Bacteria; phylum Pseudomonadota; class Gammaproteobacteria; order Enterobacterales; family Alteromonadaceae; genus Alteromonas; species Alteromonas gracilis_A. The sequence goes on along the minus strand of NZ_CP145482.2, from coordinate 1,508,985 downwards.
GCAAAAATGAGTTTAGCGGAACTGGGCACTTCCCCAGGCAAGGTTGAGACAATAGAACAAGTAGGTCATTACATTGACGACCCACTCGCGGCTTTTGCTCACTTGTGTGGAAATACAAGCAACGCGTTATTGCTAGAGTCGGCAGAGATTGATTCGAAAGATGACTTACAAAGCTTGCTGATGGTTGACGCTGCACTGCGTATGGAATGCAGAGGCAATCGCGTTGAAATTACAGCACTTACTGGCAATGGCGCCTCTGTGCTTCCACTTTTCACTACGCAAAGCCCTGATGGTCTAAATGTAGTAGACAGTACATCAACAACGGTTACCCTAGAGTGTGACGATGCCGATGCAGATTTAGACGAAGACAGTCGTTTAAAAGCCGCAAGTGTTATGGATGCACTGCGTATTGTTGTCAATAAGGTTACCCCCATACGTCAGCACCCCCACGCTGTATTTCTTGGTGGTGTATTTGCCTATGACATGCTGGTAGGTTTCGAAAAACTCCCCGAGGTTGCAGAAGGCGAAAATGACTGTCCAGACTTTGTATTTTACCTTGCCGAGACGCTCATTACCGTTGACCATCAAACGCGCGAAACGCATATCATTGGTAGTGTATTTAGCGGGCAAGATGTCGCTCAGCAATACTTCACCATTGCCCAGCGCCTAGAAGCTATCCACCAACAGCTGCACGATATGCCAGCGGAGCCTGTCCTAAAAGGGCCAAGTGGACAGTCACTCGAAAAAGGTGGACAGTCACTCAATTTAACAGATAACCACGATGCTTCTGTGGACATCACCGACGAGCAATTTTGCAACCACGTACTCGACTTAAAGCAGCATATTTTGGCTGGCGACATATTTCAGGTTGTGCCATCACGCACATTTTCTCTCCCCTGCCCATCGCCACTACTCGCTTATGCAAAGCTGAAAGAATCTAATCCAAGTCCGTATATGTTTTACATGCAGGATGAAGCATTTAGTATTTTCGGCGCTTCGCCTGAATCTGCACTTAAATACGAAAGCGAAAGCAACCAGGTTGAAATATACCCCATTGCAAGCACTCGACCACGCGGAAAACGCGCCGACGGCTCGATTGATAGAGATTTGGACAGTCGCATTGAACTAAATCTTCGCGAAGACACTAAAGAAAAGTCAGAGCACATTATGCTTGTTGACCTTGCGCGAAATGACGTTGCTAAAGTAAGTCGCCCAGGTACCCGCTACGTGAAAGACCTACTAAAAGTAGACCGTTATTCACATGTAATGCATCTTGTATCGCGAGTGGTAGGTCAGCTTCGAGACGATTTAGATGCGCTACATGCCTATCAAGCGTGTATGAACATGGGCACATTAGTAGGTGCGCCGAAAGTGAGTGCTGCCACACTTATTCGTGAAGTAGAACAAAAACGTCGCGGCAGCTACGGCGGTGCGGTTGGTTATCTTAACGGGCTGGGTGACATGGACACCTGTATTGTTATTCGCTCGGCATTTGTCAAAAACAACACCGCTTACATCCAAGCGGGTGCTGGCGTAGTTCATGACTCAATCCCACAAGCCGAAGCCGATGAGACGCGCGCCAAAGCGCAAGCGGTTATTGGCGCTGTTAAAGCGGCACTAAAAGAAGAATATGTATCAAGCACGGAGGGCAACGCATGAACCAACAAGTGACCACCCTCTTTTTGCTAGATAATGTAGATTCATTCACCTACAACTTGGTTGATGAACTACGCACGCTAGACTTAGATATTAAGGTTTATCGAAATACCGTTTCGGCCGACATGTTGTTTGAACGCATGCAAGAACAAGCAACAAAAGGCCCAGTATTGTTAATGCTATCGCCAGGGCCTGGCGCACCCAGTGAGGCAGGCTGCATGCCAGCACTACTTAACAAAGTACGAGGCGTATTCCCTGTAATTGGTATTTGCTTAGGCCACCAAGCCATTGTAGAACACTACGGTGGTACAGTTGGACGCGCAAGCCAAGTCATGCACGGTAAATCATCGGCAATCACTCACACTGAAAAGGCAATGTTTGAAGGGTTACAACAACCCTTGCACGTGGCGCGTTATCACTCTTTGGTTGCACATAAACTACCAGATGCACTGACGGTATGCGCATCGACAGTGAATGACGATGGCAGCGAAGCAGTGATGGCAGTATATAGCGAAGACGATCGTATGTTGGGCTTTCAGTTTCACCCGGAATCTATTTTAACCGCCCAAGGCAGTTTGCTACTTAAGCAAAGTATTGACTATTTAACGTTACAGGGAGCCAATCATGCTTAACGCAGGCCCACTTCTTGAACAATTAATGTTGCGTGAGTCGCTCTCGCAAACCGAAGCCTACAGCTTGTTTAACAGCATTATGCACGGTGAACAAAGCGAGGTAATGATAGCAGCAGTGCTTACCGCGCTTAAAATGAAGAAGGAATCGCCAAGTGAAATTGCAGGTGCAGCCAGTGCAATGGTTGCCAATGCCCTTCCCTTCCCAACGCCGAACTACGAGTTTGCCGACATTGTGGGGACAGGTGGTGACGGCCACAACACGATTAATATCTCAAGTGCAGCGGGTGTGGTAGCGGCTGCATGCGGTGTAAAAGTAGCTAAGCACGGTAATCGTAGTGTGTCGAGCAAATCAGGTTCAGCCGATTTGTTTCGTCAATTCGGGTTGAATTTAGAAATTAGCCCCGAGTTATCGCGAAAATGCTTAGATGAAGCAAATTTCACATTTCTTTTTGCTCCTGTTTATCACGCCGGTATGCGCCACGCAGCCCCCGTGCGCGCTGCGATGAAGACCAGAACCTTGTTTAACATCTTGGGTCCACTAGCAAATCCAGCGGGTCCAACTCATGGTGTATTCGGCGTATACTCCCCCGAACTGCTTGAACCGTATGCAAAAACCCTTATGCTGCTTGGCCAACATCGCGCAATGATAGTGCACGGCGATGGCCTTGATGAGCTGGCGCTGCACGGCGAGTCGATGATTTACGACCTAGAGCACGGAGATATTCGCAAGCTAACCGTGACATCAGATGATTTCGGTTTACCGCGCTATCCGTTATCGGCTATCGAAGGCGGTGAACCAGAAGAAAACCGACAGTTTGTTGAAGCTGCGCTGAACGGCGAAGGCAAAGAAGCGCACCGTGCGGCCATTGCGATGAACTGTGGCGCATTGTTAAAAGTGACGGGCAAAGCTGATAGCTTCAAAGACGGCGCCGAGATGGCGATGGACGCCATGTCCAAGGGGTTACCCATGCAGTTACTTTCAAAGGTAGCCAAAATTACTCAGGAGGTAAGCACGAATGGCTAATGTGCTTGAGAAAATTGTTGCAGACAAGCGTGAAGAAATTGCGGCTAGAAAAACGGCTTTGCCATTGGAAAGCTTTAAGGGCGCTCTGATGCCGTCTCAAAAAAGTTTGTTTGCGGCACTTAGCGAGCCTAACGCTGGCTTCATTTTTGAATGCAAAAAAGCGTCGCCTTCAAAAGGCCTTATTCGCGACAATTTTGATTTAGACGAAATTTTGGCCGCATATACCCCCTATGCTGCTGGTATTTCTGTACTGACTGACGAAAAGTACTTCCAAGGCAAGTTCGAATACCTTGCCTATGTGACCGAGCGCGTTGCGCAGCCTGTGCTGAACAAAGATTTCTTTGTTGAAACCTATCAAGTGTATCTGGCACGCCATTATAACGCCGATGCCGTATTGCTTATGCTTAGCGTACTAAGCGACGACGAGTATCGCGAGTTAGCCGCCGTTGCTGATAGCCTGCACCTAGACATTCTTACTGAAGTAAGTAACGAAGAAGAAATGCTGCGCGCTATAGCGTTAGAGGCTAGCATTATCGGTATCAACAACCGTAACCTGCGCGACTTATCTACCGACCTTGCTACCACAGAACGCCTAGTGCCCATGCTAGAGGCTGCTACCCACGACTTTGTGGTCATTTCCGAATCTGGCATTTATACCCATGATGACGTGTTGAGACTAGCTGCCATATCGGATGGGTTCTTGGTAGGCAGTGCACTGATGGCGCAAGACGATTTGCCTCGTGCGGTTAAAACCTTGGTAAATGGTGCAGTAAAGGTATGCGGGTTAACTACCCCAGAGCAAGCGCAGATGGCATTTGACCTAGGCGCCAGTTTTGGCGGTCTGATCTTTGCTGAGAAATCGCCCCGCTATGTTGCTCGCGATATGGCGCAAACTATAACTCAACAAGTTAACGGCGCTTTTGTCGGTGTATTTGTGAATAGTGACGTAGACCAAGTTGCATCACTGGCGGCATCGCTTAGTTTATTTGCCGTGCAATTACACGGTAGTGAAGATGAACATTATGTGGCCACACTTTCAGATAAGCTGCCTGAGGGTTGCGAGATTTGGGTTGCACAAGGCGTGAAAGCAGATACAACAAACTCGCTACCCGAAATAGTGGACAGACACTTAAATAACCCATTAATTAGCCGCGTGCTTCTAGATTGCCAAGTAGGCGATGCCAAAGGTGGCACGGGGGAATCATTTAACTGGCAATTGTTAGACAGCGCCGAGCAAAAGCATAAGCTCGTTCTTGCGGGCGGCATAAACCCGCAGAACGTAGAAGGCGCTATCGCCGCAGGTTGCGGCATCATTGATGTGAATTCAGGGGTAGAAGATGCGCCTGGCATCAAATCAGCTGACAAATTGAGTGCACTATTTGAAGTGTGCCGCCAATATTAATTCAAGAAACAGGACAACGTAATGAACCAACTAGATACAAAATTTGGCGAATTTGGTGGCATGTACGTGCCCGAATTGCTTATTCCCGCCCTTGATCAGCTGGAAAAAGCGTTTTTGGATGCCAAAGACGATCCCACGTTCAACGAAGAATTTCTTTCACTGCTAAAAGACTACGCGGGCCGCCCAACGTCGATGACGCTAACCCGTAACTTAGTTAGCAATCCAAAAGTAAAATTATACCTAAAGCGTGAAGACCTATTGCACGGCGGTGCACACAAAACCAATCAGGTATTGGGACAGGCACTGCTTACTAAACGCATGGGCAAAACTGAAGTTATCGCCGAAACAGGCGCGGGTCAGCACGGTGTTGCAACAGCATTAGCTTGCGCGCTTTTGGGCCTAAAAGCACGTATTTATATGGGTGCAAAAGACGTAGAACGTCAAGCACCTAACGTATTCCGTATGAAGCTAATGGGCGCTGAAGTTATACCAGTAAATGCGGGTTCTGGTACGCTTAAAGATGCCGTTAACGAAGCGATGCGCGACTGGTCTGCCAACTATGAAACAGCCCACTACTTATTGGGTACAGCAGCAGGTCCGCACCCCTTCCCTACTATCGTACGTGAATATCACCGCATGATTGGCGAAGAAACTCGCGCACAAATTATGGAAAAAGAAGGCCGTCTACCTGATGCCGTGGTGGCGTGCGTGGGTGGTGGTTCAAACGCCATCGGTATGTTTGCAGACTTTATCGATGAGCCATCAGTGCGCTTAGTGGGTGTAGAGCCTGCTGGTAAAGGGGTTCACACCAAAGAGCACGGTGCCACTATTGTTACTGGTACTAAGGGTATTTTACATGGTGCTTACACCTTTATCATGCAAGACAAAGAAGGCCAAATTGAAGAAAGTTATTCAGTTTCAGCGGGGCTCGATTACCCAGCAGTGGGCCCTCAGCACGCGTATCTGCACGATATTGGCCGCGCTGAATATGTTGCAGCAACAGATGAAGAAGCTTTGAATGCCTTTCAGCTACTGGCACGCAAGGAGGGTATTATACCCGCACTAGAATCATCACATGCCTTGGCACATGCGCTTAATATGGCCGATGAAGCCGAAGAAGAAACAATCATTGTTGTGAACTTGTCGGGTCGCGGTGATAAAGATCTTGCGCACGTAATTAACATTTTAGGGGATGATTTATAATGGAACGATATGCACAAATGTTTGCGCAATTGGATGAAAAGAACCAAGGCGCATTTGTCCCTTTTGTTATGGTTGGCGACCCTGACCTTGCGCAATCTGAAGCTATTATTTGCCAGCTAATTGAAAGCGGCGCTGATGCACTTGAGTTGGGTATTCCTTATTCAGACCCAATTGCAGATGGCCCAACAATTCAAGCATCAGCTATTCGCGCTTTGAGCAACAAAGTTACCGTTGCTGATTGCATGGGCGTAATTTCTCGCGTTCGCGCAAAATACCCTAACGTGCCAATTGGCTTACTGCTATACAGCAACTTAGTGATGGCGCAGGGCATTGAAACTTTCTACAGCAAAGCGCAGGAAGCGGGCGTGGACTCAATATTGGTAGCCGATGTGCCAATTAGAGAAGCCGTTCCGTTTCAAAAAGCTGCAGATGCAACGGGTATCTCGCAAATCCTTATTGCGCCGCCCAATGCAACTGATGAAACAATGGAAAAAATTGGCGAGTATTCGAAGGGGTATACGTATCTGCTTGGGCGCGCAGGCGTAACCGGTGCGGAAACTGCCGCCAATGTTCCTGCTGCAGATTTGATAGCACGATTGAATAAACATAAGGCTGCGCCTGCCCTTCTGGGTTTCGGTATTTCGACGCCAGAGCAAGTTAAGTCTGCAATTGATGCGGGTGCCTCTGGCGCAATATCTGGTTCTGCCACAGTAAATATTATAGCTGCGAACCTTGACGACAACGATAAGATGCTAAGTGAACTTGGTAGCTTTGTTGAAGGTATGAAAGCCGCGACGAATAAAGGGTAAAAACCGATGCTATATATGATTTGTGCAACAGACGTTGCAAATAGCTTAGACAAGCGCCTTGCAGCACGCCCTGCACACTTAGAGCGCTTAAATGCGTTAAAAGCAGAAGGTCGGCTAATTATGGCAGGCCCCTTCCCTGCCGTTGATAGCCCCGACCCTGGCCCTGCGGGTTTCACCTAGGTTCATTGGTGGTGGCTGAATTCGACTCGCTAAAAGATGCGCAAGCATGGGCCGATGCCGACCCATACATCGAAGCTGGCGTCTACGAAAGCGTAATAGTAAAACCGTACAAAAAAGTTTTGCCGTAAAAGAATGGACACCCATCAAAAAGCCTAGCACCTGCTAGGCTTTTTTGTTTCTGCGAGGAAAAAAGAAGGAAATAAAGGACAGACACTCACTTTTGCAACGCATTAAAAAACGGACAGACACTTTCCCTTCCATACGAAAACTAAAATCGAACTAAAATCGGACAGACACATCAATAATCAAACTCGGCTGTAAAGTTGGATTCCGTTTTTCGCTCTGCCCAACAAAAGTGAGTGTCCATTTCAAATAGGTTTCATTTGGTTATTAACATCAACATGGTTTGTTGATTCTTAATCTAGAGCGAGTGACTGTCCGATTTTTCATCTTGTAAAAAGAACTTCTGCAATAGTGACTTAAGGCTTATATACAGTTTATTGCAAGCGAGGTAGACTAAAGTTAATTCAGTAATGGTTCAGATAGCCAAGGTATACTTAGCGATAGTTTGGTCTGGGCGAGATTTTAATGGTGAGGTTGTATGACATTATCGCTTCGAGTTGTAATGCTTTGTATTGTGCTGACATTTTCATGCGCAAACACAGCTATTGCACAGCAAAGCAACAATGCCAGTATCACCAAAAGTGAAGCTGCTGAACGCGCACGAAAAGCGGAAAATGGCCGTGTACTTAAGGTAGAACAAACTTCCAGTAAGTATCGTGTGAAAGTACTGAAAAAATCAGGACGAGTGGTAACGGTGGATGTAGATAAACGCTCAGGCAAGGTTAAGACATCCAAAGATAAGGATTAATATGCGTATTCTCATAGCCGAGGATGACAGTAGGCTACTAACTCAATTAGATGCTCTGCTTCAACAAAATGGATATAGCGTAGATTTGGCAGACAATGGAGAGCATGCACTTTTTCTCATAAAAGAGTACAACTATGATTTGGCGATAATAGACATAGGCATGCCAAAATTGGACGGGTTCGAAGTTATACGAAAGGCCCGACAAGCCGATATTTCATGCCCCATTCTGATACTTACAGCAAGAGATCGGTGGCAGGAGAAAGTTGAAGGTCTTGATGCAGGCGCAGATGATTACCTCACTAAGCCATTTCACAATGAAGAGCTGCTGGCTAGAGCCAAGGCTCTAATTCGAAGAGCATCAGGCCAAGCAAATCCTACTATTCAATTTGGCCCGATTACGCTTGATACGGTAAGCGAAGAACTCTGCCTAGATGGGAATGCATTAGATTTAACAGCCTACGAATACAAGGTCATGGAATACTTGATGTTAAATCCGCAAAAGGTCATCTCCAAAACTGAGCTTACAGAGCATATTTATGACCAAGACTTCGATTTAGACAGTAATGTGATTGAAGTTTTCGTAGGCAGATTGCGCAAAAAACTTGACCCCAAAGGCGTTTTGAAACCTATTGAAACCCTGCGTGGTCGTGGTTACCGGATAAATCGCAATTTATGAAGCAATTGTCGCTTCGCCTTAGAAGTATTTTATTGGCAATAGGGCTACTTGCCCTATTTGCACCTTTCACCGTCATCATTCTTGACGATGCCTATACCAAAAGTTTGACCCAAGCGAAAATGAGCGAATTGCGGTTGATGAATTTGGGTTTATTATCTGCATTTGAGCTAGATGGCGACTTGCCTTACATGCCCGAGATCCTTTACGAAGAGCAATTAAATCTCCCTGGTTCTGGGTATTTAGGACTAATCGTTTTTAGGGATGAAGTTATATGGCAGTCAGCTTCAGCATTAGAGTATACGTTCACTGCACCGGATATAGACGTTGCAGTAGGGAATGAACTTTTTATCGACAAGCATACCCCTAAATTTGCAAACACCTCTGACTTTTTTGTTTATGCATTTACTGCGGAGTTTGCGTCAAGCCGCGACTTTGAGCCAGTGCGCTTTTACATTTTCAACGACAAAACACTCTTTGAGCAGGAAAGAAATACGTTTCTAACTACTACATGGCGTTGGATATTCACGCTTTGCTTTGCGTTACTCGTGTTTATTGTGGTTGGCATTAGTCTTGTTCTATCGCCTGTTAGAAAACTAATTGAAGAGATTTCACTTACTTCAAGTGGTAAGAAGCCAGAGCTAGACGAACGCTACCCTATTGAATTCAATTCATTAAAACACTCTATAAATGACCTACTCCACACCGAAGCCGAGCAGCGTACGCGTTATAAAAATAGTTTGGGAGATTTAGCTCATAGTTTAAAAACACCACTTGCAGTCGCAGCTGGTCACAACGAGTTACCAATAGAAGTGACCGATTCACTGTCACAAATTGATAGAATTATTCAACGACAACTAAAGCGTGCTAGCGCAGGCAAGACGGGGTGGCAAAATGCCATTAGCGTTGAGCCCGTGCTACATAAACTTGCTGATGCCATGGACAAAGTATATCAAGAAAAAGCGTTAACGATTGAGTTTGACATAGACAAACAGGCGCGCTTCAAGGGAGATGAAACTGACCTGATGGAGTTATGCGGAAACATTCTGGATAATGCATGCAAAGCAGCAAACTCCACGATATCAGTATCGGCGAATACGGATAACAATTGGTTGATCATAAGGTTTGACGACGATGGCCCCGGCATTCCGGAAGATAAAAAAGCAATTTTGTTAGAACGTGGTAAGCGCTTAGATACCTATACAGAAGGTCACGGTATTGGTATGGCACTTGTTGCTGATTTAGTCTCGATTTACGAAGGTAGAATGAAAATTGAAGACAGTGTTCTCGGCGGCGCAAGTGTGACGGTAAGCTTTCCACAAGAAAGTGAAGCACGCTAATCACCAATTCAGCACGCAAAGTTAATGCAAAGTTAGTGGACAGACACTTTTTACAATTTCTAATGCACAAGAAATGAAAAAACGTTGAAATTGGACACACACTTAAATCAAAACCTTCTCTGAACGCACCTAAACGCGAAACGCACTAAACGGACAGACACTCGATTAACTTAGTTCAATGGTATGCGATTATTTCATCTAAGCTCAAAATTAAATCGCAATATTGAGTAGTGTCTGTCCACTTTTGGGAAACGAGCCAAGTGTATGTCCACATCACAAGTTAGCCTGTACCTAGGCGTCTTGCTTATCACCTTCACTGGACAGAAGCACCGCCAACCATTTGCTTTCTTCTCTAGACTCGAGGGCAATTTTAACGACCATCGTTAATGGAACAGACAACAGCATTCCTACGGTACCTAATAGCCATCCCCAAAAAATCAAAGACAAGAAGACAACAAGTGTAGATAAGCCCATGCCTTTCCCCATAAGTCTCGGCTCTACCATATTCCCCATAATAGTATTTACTAAAACAAAGCCTAAAGCCGCAAACCCTGCTTGCGCGGGTCCTAGTTGCACGAATGCAATAAGTACTGCAGGCACCGCGGCAATTATTGATCCAATATTGGGGATAAAATTAAGCATAAATGCCAACACTGCCCACAACATAAAATGATCTACGCCCATCACGTATAACCATAACCCTATGATAAGTCCAGTCCCTAAACTAACTACTGTTTTTATTGCGAGGTAACTGTTCACGGAGCGAATAAATCTATCGATATGCTTTAGCTTCATGTTTGGATCTGCCAACGCAATATGCAGTCTTCGAGGGATACTATCAGCCTCGAAAAGCATGAAGATAACGGTTAGAAGTATTAAGAAGAGATTGGAAAGTACACCGCCCATACCGCTTATAAAGTTAGTTGCAACAGACATAGCGGTCGCGGGATCTAAATGTGATGCAATGAGTTCTCTATTGATATGAATGTTGTATTCAGACAGTTTAGAGACCACCCATGCAAATTCAGAATCGAGTTTGCTTCGATACTGCGGAAGGTTTTCTCTGAACTCGGTCATTGACTGCCCGACAAGTCCAGCTAAAAGAAAACCAAAAATGACGATTAGCAGTATAACAAAGGTGATTGATAGCCATTTAGGAATCCCAAATTTTGAGGTCCAGTGAATAACGGGGCTACAAGCTATAGCAATGAATATAGAGAGAAAGAAGGGCACCATAATAGCGCTAGCAGCTTTTACACCTGCCATTACAACCACTAGGCAAGCAAGTACTATTAGAATTTTTGCGGTTGGAGAGCGTAGTTCCATTGACATTTTATGCTACATTCCTTACTGAAACGACAATACTTTACAACGACTTATATTTAACTACAAACAAGAGACTGTAATGAATTTCAACCTCGCCACAATAAGAATCAAAAACCTAAGACTTCGCACTTACATTGGTATCAACGAAGACGAAATAAAAAATAAGCAAGACGTTGTTGTGAATGTCAAGATTGACTATGACGCGGAGAAGGCAACAAACACAGATGACATGAGTGATGCGCTGAATTATAAAACCATCACCAAAGCAATCATAAAGTTAGTAGAAGATAACCGTTTCTCTTTACTGGAAAAGCTAACAGCGGATGTTCTCAGTATAGCCGCTGAACACCCTTCTGTGCGTTACGCTGAGGTAGAAGTAGACAAGCCTCATGCACTGCGTTTTTCTGATTCGGTGTCTCTTATGCTCTCTTGCAATAAGCCTGCGTAACGGAGAATGTAAATGAATATCCTCGTAACTGGCGGAACAGGTCTTATTGGAAGTGAATTCATACGTCAGCACCAAAAGAAACACAGCTTTACTGTTGTTTCAAGAAATAGAGACAAGGCGCAAGCACTACTTGGCGGTGATATTGACATCTTGGACTCTGTTTCAAAAATCGAGGATATGTCAGCATTTGACGCTGTCATTAATCTTGCTGGCGAGCCCATTGCAGATAAGCGGTGGACAGACACTCAAAAGCGAATAATTTGCGAAAGCCGGTGGTCTGCCACGGCTGAGATCGTCGCCAAAATAAATGATTGTAAAACCCCTCCAAAGGTTTTTATATCAGGCTCAGCTATTGGCTTTTATGGAAATCAGCTTGATAAACAGGTCACTGAAGATACGCAGCCGAACGATGAATTTACTCATCAACTGTGCAGTAAATGGGAGTCGATTGCTAACGGAGTGGACAATAGCGTCACGCGAGTAGTTCTGCTGCGCACAGGCGTAGTGTTGACCGATAAAGGTGGAGCTCTTGGAAAGATGGCATTGCCGTTTAAGTTGGGCGTAGGAGGTAAACTAGGACATGGTAACCAATACCTTTCATGGATCCACCTTCAGGACATGGTTGACGCTATAGCATTTTTGCTCGAAAACGAGGCTTGCAATGGCGCATTTAACCTAACGGCGCCAGGTCCCGTAACAAACAGTGAATTTTCAAACCAGTTGGCATCGGCTCTGAACCGTCCCTGTCTGTTTACCGTCCCTTCTTTTGTAATGAAAATTGCTATGGGTGAATCTTCAACGATGATTTTAGAAGGCCAACAAGTTATTCCACAAAAACTCACCACCGCTGGCTTTGAATTTACATACCCTTCCTTAACAGTTGCGTTAGCAGAAATTTATCAAGGATAGCTTCCCGAGCACTTGAAGAACTGATCAAAAGCCATCGTGTAACTTAAGGGTATCGGACAGACACTCGAATCAAGAGCAGAACCTATCCCAGAATTTTGAATACAATGGACAGTCACTCGCGCTTCACAAAAGTGAGTGACTGTCCATTAAGCAAATCAAACAATCGTTTGCGTACCTACACCATCTTTCTCAGCATTTGGTAGGTATTCAATGTGAGTAACCGCCAACAACCAAAAGCTCCGAGTACCCCTACTACAACGGCACCTACGGTAGGCGCGACTGCCCAGTATTCTAAATGTAAACTCGCTTCCATTTGAAATACGTTGGTTTGAAGGAGGAACAGACTCAATTCATTGGCTAATGCAGCCATGAAGCCAGCAACAGTACCAATAATGACGAACTCAAAAATCACGCTTTTTCGAATAAGCCCACCTTTGGCGCCCAAAGTCCTTAAAATAGCAATTTCTTGCCTTCTTTCGTCCATACTGGCCTGAACTTGTGCTATCAATACCAAACTTCCAGCCATCAGAACTAACACTAGTATAAACTCTACCGCGACAGAAACTTGATCAACTATCTCTCTAAGTTGATTAATTCGCGCATCGACATCAAACATGGTTATCGAACCAAAAGGCTTTAGGAGGTCTGTCAGTTCTGGCTTTCTCTCTGTCGGAAGAAAGAAACTCGTTATATAAGTTGGGCGAAACGAAGCCATAGCATCAGGATGTATGACAAAGAAGAAATTAGGCTGCATCGTTTGCCAGTTAACTTCTCTAATGCTTGTAACCTGAGTTTCAACAATTTCGCTGCCCACATTGAAAGTAAGCTTATCACCCATTTTTATATCAAGACGCATTGCAACTTCTTGCTCAACCGATACTGGATATAGTCCATCAACTGAGGTTGCCTCAGCAATCTCACCATGCCATGCACCTTCAACAACCTTGTTTTCTTTTTGAAGTACATTACTCCACGTCAAATTGGCCTCTCTACCAAGGCCTCTCCTTCCCTCTCGGTTAGGCTCGTCTTCTTTGGACACTTCTGTATTCACACCTTCATCATTCACAGCAACAAATCGGCCACGAATTACTGGATAAAACTCTTCAATTTGCACGTCGTTTTGAGAGAAGTGTCTGTCCAACTCAGGTTGTATATCGGAAGTTATGTTAATTAGGAAGTAATTGGGTGTCCCTTCAGGAAGCTGTGAACGCCATTGTGAAACCATATCATTACGCATCACCAGAACGACCAATAGCAACATTATTGTTACAGAAAAACTGATAAGCTGAACACTGTTGTCCATTGCTCGTCGTTTTATTCGAGCCCAAGCCAATTGCCAAGGACCCATTCGGCCGCTACCTAAACGGCGACCAACAGCAATAAGCCCATAGGTCGCTGCAAGCAGTCCCGCAACCAACGCCGCGCCAGAAAGGAATAAAATCGCACTAATCTGCAAATCTCTGCTGTACATCCACATAAGCGCAAAAATCGCTCCACCAGATGCCACAAATTGAATACTGCGAGAACGCAAATTTGCACTAATGTCCTTTCTCAAAACCCGTAAAGGAGGCACAGAGAAAAGCTGCAGAAGTGGATAAAGCGAGAATAACAGTGCACAAGTTGCGCCTGTTGCCACAGCAATAATAACGGGGCGCCAATGCCAGACATCCAATGACACATCAACTTGATCAGCTACCAACACCACAACAACTTGCTGTCCGATGAAGCCAAGTATCAAGCCTATCAAAATTCCTAATGCCGTAATTAACAGAATTTGGATAAGGTAGATTTTTCGAATAACTTTACTTGTGGCTCCCAACGTTTTCATTATGGCTACAGGGTCAAAATGTCGCTGTGCATAACGCTGCGCGGCAACCGCGATAGACACTGCAGCTAAAACAATAGCCAATAGACTTGCCAACAAGAAATATCGCTCTGCACTTGCCACTGAACGTCCAATCGCTGATTCATCATCAGCGACTGTCCGCCAATAATGTAAATCATCATTTAGGTTGGGAAACAACCAGTCGCTAAAGCTTTCTAATTCGTCGGGTTCTCCAGCAAAATATCCAACATAACGCGCTCTGCTTCCAGGACCTATTATCGCTGTTTTATCTAAATCATCTAAATTCATTAAAACAATGGGGTCAGTATTGAAAATACTGAAGCCAGCGTCAGGTATATCAACCAAAACGCGACCAACCATAAATGTTCCATCTCCTATTTCAATTTCGTCTCCTACATTTACGCCCAGAGTTTGAAATAACCTAGATTGAACCCAGACTTCGCCTGGCGAAGGCAGAATGTCTATATCTTGTTTCTCACCAAATGGCTGCTCAGCAACAGTGACTGTCCCCTTTAGAGGATAGTTTTGATTGACTGCACGCAGGTCTACCAACGACATACTGTCGCCTTTAAACACCATTGAACGCGTTTCAACTTGTTGTGCGGTAGCTACCCCATTATCCTGCGCTTTCTGTAGCCAAGACGTATCGATAGGTTCATCTGACCGTAATTGAGCGTCGGCGGCAATAAATGCAGCTGAACGCGACTTGAGGGCTCCCTGAAGACGCTCGCTGAATAAAGAGAGCGACAGAACAGCACCTACTGACAAGACAATGGCCAGTAGAATGATGGTCAGCTCTCCACGTCTGGCTTCGTGACGAAATAAGCGCCATGCCAAATTAAATGATGTCGACATCTAGACTGCCTCTCGCGCATTATCACTTGGCGACGAAGCAGTCGTTTCAACTAATTCACCCGCATTCATCGTTAGTTGTCTGTCACAGTGCTCTGCTAGTGTGTTGTCATGTGTAACAAGCACCAGTGTCGTTCCTTTTTCTTTATTCATTTTGAATAACAAAGACTCAATCTTCTCGCTGTTTTTTGCGTCTAGATTCCCTGTAGGTTCATCAGCGAAGAGGATTTTTGGTGATGTAATAAAAGCGCGCGCTATAGCCACACGCTGCTGTTCGCCGCCAGATAGTTGATTAGGAAAATGATGGGCTCTGTGTTTCAACCCTACTTGCTCTAAAATGTCGTTAGCCATAGCCTTTGGATTGTCCAAGCCTGCAATCTCGGCAGGTAACATAACGTTTTCAAGCGCGGTAAGACTTTGAACAAGCATGAAGCTTTGAAAAATAAACCCAACTTTATTGCCTCGCAGTATTGCGCGTTGCTCTTCATCCATTTGGTGAAGCCCTTCGCCATCAAGGTAAATTTCTCCCTTCGTGACCTGATCAAGGCCAGCTAGCAACCCTAACAACGTCGATTTACCCGAACCTGACGCACCAATAATGGCAACGGACTCACCGGGCTTGACTTCGAAGGAAATTGGACGAAGGATCTGCAAAGAACCTTCACTCGTATCAACTACTTTAGTTACAGAGTTTGCTTTTATCATAAGGGGTCATCAATTCGTGTTTGTTAGATATCGTAATTTGTTCGCATTTTTGTTCATTGTTTTAATACCGTTTCACGCGCTATCAGATCAAGCTGAGAGTGACCTAAAAAACGAAAATGCTGTTTTGCTCATATTAGGTGACAGTCTATCCGCCGCCTATGGATTGCAGCAACGCGAAGGCTGGGTTAGTTTGTTACAAAAAATGTGGCAAGACGACAACATTCCGATTGAAATTGTAAATGCTGCGGTGAGTGGTGAAACAACCGACGGCGGTTTAGCCAGGTTTCCTCGCCTTTTGGAACAACATCAACCCACTCATGTACTGATTGAGTTAGGTGGTAATGATGGCCTACAAGGCCACAACATCAAGAAAATTAGAGATAACTTAGCGAGCTTGGTGAAAGTAGCAAAAGACAGTGACGCACAAGTTTTCCTTCAAGAAATGCAAATCCCTTCTAACTACGGGAAACGATATACTCAAATGTTTACTAAGAGCTTTTCACAAGTCGCGAACGATTTGAATATTGTAAAGATTCCCTTTTTTCTTGAAGAGATAGCGCTTGATAATAAATTAATGCAAAGCGATGGCATTCACCCAAATGCAGAAGCCCAACCCATGATCGCCGATTTAATGGACAGACACTTAAGAAAGTTAATCCTCAGTGGCGAATAATTGTGCTATTTTATATTTAAGTAAATTGTCTATACGGAGTCTATTATGGATGTTTCATCAGTTAATTCGGGCCCAGTATCAACGGTTCTTGAGACACCTCAACGTGCTCCTCAACAGCAAGTAGAGCAGCGAAATGAGCAAGAGAATCAGTCAAATCAAGCGCAACCCTCGCAGCAGACGACTAGCAGTCCTGACGGACGCGTTGGGTCTCGTGTTGACGTTTTTGTCTGAGACTTATTAAATCGCAAAATCGGACAGACACTTAGCTGAGGCCATTGCGCCTCATTGCAACCAAAGAAACTGTTAAAACCTTGCAAGAAATGGACAGACACTCTTTTGGCATAGAATGCGTTCGCAAAAGTGTATGTCCGTTTTAGGTGTTTACACCAAAACAGTTCGTAAGCGAAATAACTGTACCAAAACTACACCAAAATACGGTTTCCTAAGAGAGCAAATCCGACATAATTCAAATAGAACGACTATTGGGATATGGATATGCCTTTACCTCGCTACAAACAAATTAATGTAGATGTTACTTCCTACTACCACTGTGTTTCACGCTGTGTCAGACAATCATATCTTTGCGGCAGAGATGCCCGTACCGGTATTGACTATGAACATAGAAGAAAATGGATTCAAGATAGACTTCACAAGCTGTCACAAGCGTTTGCAATAGATTTATGTGCTTATGCAGTGATGCACAACCATATTCATGTCGTCCTTCATATTGCAAAAGGAAAAGCAGATAGGTGGTCTATGGATGAAGTGCTGCTGCGCTGGAGGCATTTTTACAAATGTCCCCCGGTAGTTCGTCACTATTTAGATGGTGACTATGGTGATGACCTTCTCCCTGACACTCTGCACCAACTACAGCAATTAGCAGCTCTTTACAGAAGCCGTTTACAAAGCATCAGTTGGTTTATGCGAATGCTCAATGAATACATAGCCCGACGAGCTAATAAAGAAGATAACTGCAAAGGATACTTTTGGGAAAGAAGGTTTCGTTCTCAGGCAATCCTAGATGAGAAAGCGCTAGCATCTGTCATGGCTTATGTTGATTTAAACCCGATACGCGCTAAGATAGCAAAATCGCTCGAGAGCTCTAAATACACCAGTATCCAATATAGGTTGAATGCAAAACGAGTAAACAAAACACCAAAATTCCTCATGCCATTTAAAAGTCAGGTTAACTCCAAAACTAAAAACGTCATTCCGTTTGAGCTTGAAGATTACATCACTCTGTTACGCAACCCTCTCCAAACCAATAAAGAGCGTCCTTTAGCTACACTTCCTCGACTACCGAGTCTGGTCTTTGAAAGATTTGGTATAACTAGGCAAAACTGGCAGATAGTAACAAGTAATTTTGAAAGCCTCTTCACAGGGCCAGTCGGATGCCCAAATGCAATGACCAACTTCGCGAAGTCCTGTGGTAGAAACTGTCGACCAAATGTGAACAATGCTATTAAATACCTTTCTTAAAAAGGTTTTCTTTCGAAAGCCTTTCCCTCAATACTCACGATTAGTCTGTACGTTGACACTGCGATGGTTTACTGCTATTAACGCCTAAAGACAAATACCTATCTCGGAGTTTAGTCTGACGAGACTCCATTTTCACAGGTACGCCATCAATAAATACAAGCTCTGCGACTTCAGTAACCTCCAGCGGATCGCCAGACCAAATAACAACATCTGCCTTGCGGCCGCTTTTAAGCGAGCCCACTACCTCCTCTAGCCCAAATATTTGCGCAGGAACTAGCGTTAAGCTTCGTAATGCCGCTTCGTGAGGCAACCCGTTTGCTACAGCGTTCCCTGCGTGTTGTGCCGCCAACCTGATATTGTGAGTGTCCATTCCAATTGCGACACTCACGCCGGCTCGGTGAAGGCGAGCAGCGTTACTCATCGTTGCCCCCATTTGGTCAAATCCACCGGGAAGGTTGTACTCTGGGTCTATAATTACTGGAATATTCGCAGTCGCGAGCTTACTCGCAACTCTCCATGCCTCTACGCCATGTACTAAAACCACATTGATTGATGGGTGCCTGTCCTTAAACGCAATAACTTGGAGGATATCTGCTGCACGGTCTGCACGCATTAAAAGCGGAACGTCACCAGACAATACTTGTTTAAGTGCTTCAACATCTAAGCGAGTATTGAGCCCGTACCACGGTTTCTCTGGTGATAAACTATCAGATGCATTAGCGGCTTCATTCAATACTTTATCCAACATCACCCATAACGCAGCTCGTGAGCCCCCAGAATGCTCAGCGCCTTCGCTTCCAACATCTATGGTCATAAACGCTGCTGACTTTCGAATAGGTGACTGTCCAGAAAGCTGAATAATAGCTCCTAAGCCTCCGAACAAGTATTTGCTTCCATTTACCGCTGTTGCGGCAGATGTCACTCCCTCAAGTCTGGTGACCGCAAAAAGAGAGCTGTCTGGGTTAATAGCGTATTGCACATCCAACGCTGCGCCTGTCGTAGATACTGGCGTTGCTTCAATGCTTGCATCCGCAACACCTGACGATGAAGAAACTTCCACTAACCCTAATGATGTTAATGCACCGAAGAAGCCTGGTGTAATAACCTTGCCACTAGCGTCAACAACTGTATAACCGTCAGGAACAGTTTGTTCCACTGTCACACGCTCAATTATTCCATCTTGTATCAATACTGTGCCACCTTTAATAACTCCTTGTTCATCCATTGTATGGACCGTTCCGCCTACAATGGCGTAGCTGTCGGCAAAGGCAAAATTCACGGCAAGAAAGGTTGCTACTAAACTGATAAGTTTTTTCATTTTGAATCTCCCTCTCCAACCTGACCTAACTCAAAATCACTTACAGGCCATGAAGTCGAATCAGCAAGCGAATAGGCTAACCCTCCATCAATGTAAACACGCTCCGCTTTTGTGTAAGTGGAAAAGGGGTTGCCATTCCACAAAACAACGTCTGCCTGCTTACCGGCCTCCAAGGACCCTGTCATATCGAAAATACCTAACGATTTTGCTGGATTAGAAGACAGCCAAGTCCATGCGTCTTCCATTGAAATTACGATACCTGCGCGCTTACCGTCAGACCATGCCTTTGCAGCCTCTTGGTTTAGGCGTTGAATACCCAGGTCGCTATCAGAGTGAACAATTGCGCAAGCGCCCGCAGCATGAACTACGGGAATATTTTCGCGTATGCCGTCATAGGCTTCCATTTTGAACCCCCACCAATCGGCCCACATCGCAGAACAAACATTATTCTCTTTTAAAATATCTGCAATTTTGTACGACTCTACCGCATGATGAAACGTGCCAATGTGATATCCGAACTCTTTCATTACATCAATCATCACGGTCATTTCATCGGCGCGATAACAATGCATATGCAAACGAATTTCGCCGTTCAACACGCCAGCAAGCGTTTCTAGCTTCAAGTCTCTTTTGGGTGGCTTCGGGTCCTTACCTGCGTTGTAATCTCGCTCATAAGCCTCCCATAGGCGAATATAGTCTTGTGCATCAGACCACGCTTGACGATAACCAGCCACGTTCCCCATTCTTGTCATTGGGCCTCCTTTTTCGCCATAAACGCGCTTTGGATTCTCTCCACAAGCCATTTTCATGCCATACGGGGCATGAGGAAACTTCATGTCTTGCATCGTTCGACTAGGCACATTTTTGAGTACAACAGAACGCCCGCCAAAGAGATTGGCAGAACCGGGTAAGATTTGTAGAGACGTAACTCCTCCTGCTAGTGCGCGCCCAAAACCTGGATCCTGTGGCCAAACTGAATGTTCTGCCCAAACTTGAGCAGTCACTGGGCTGGTCATTTCGTTTCCGTCAGAATGAGAACGCGTAGAAGGCGATGGATACACACCTAAGTGGCTGTGATTATCGATAATACCAGGTGTAACCCACTTACCTTGTCCATCGATTACGTTAGTACTGCTAGATGTTTCGAGTGACTGTCCACTTTTTGCAATGCACTTTTTGCAATGGCTTGAATCTTTCCATCGGAAAAATAGATACTCCCGTTTTCAATTTTGCCACCGATACCATCTAAGATAGTAACATTTGTGATCAACGTAGGTTCGCCTTCGATTGGCTTGTAGGTACTCGGATATGGATTGGGATTGATTGTTACTTTTGGTGTTTTGTTGCTACCACTGTCACTTTCTTTACCGCATGACATCAAGCCAATTGATAAAAAGCATACCAGCGACAGTGTCAGCGTGGTGCGTGATTTATTCATGTTTTCCCCAGAGCTTTTATTATTCTTTACTAGCACTGAGAGTGTAGTTTGCGATTTCCCAGCTCATCTCAGCCTAGCCAATGAATGGACGCTTGCCAAGTTACTCTGGGTTGGGCTTGTCAGTCAGAAGCCTGTCTGGCTAACACATCGACGATGTCTTGTGAATTTGTCAGGCGCCTAATGTCATTGAACAACACTTCAGCCTGTGGATATTGTCTTTTTAAATAGCCGCACCATTGCTTAATGCGATTTGGGTAATATTTACCTTTGTCTCCAAAAATTTCATAGCCTGAGTACTGAATAAGTAATGCTGCGAGCTCTGGCCATGGCATAGGCTCTTCATCATTTTTTATGCAACGGGCCAAATTAGGCAACGCGAGAGCACCTCTACCAATCATGAGGTTTACACAATCTGACTGCAGTTGACAGCGCTTAGCGTCTTCAGCACTCCAAATTTCGCCATTGGCAACGAGCGGTATTTGCGTATTCTGCTTTATCTTTGCAATCCAATCCCAATATGCAGGCGGCTTGTACCCCTCAGTTTTAGTTCTGGCGTGAACAACCAACTCTGAAGCACCAGCTTCCGTTATTGCTATGGCATTATCTATCGCTAAGGATTTATCCTCGAAGCCTAGCCGAATTTTTGCAGACACTGGAATATGCTTAGGTACAGCGTCTCTGACTGCTTTGACAATATCGTACAAGGTTTGAGTCTCTTTTAAGAGCACTGCTCCACCTTTACTTTTGTTTACTGTTTTAGCCGGACAGCCAAAATTAAGGTCAACGCCAGGTGAGCCTAGTTCAACCGCAGTTTCTGCATTTTCAGCCAACCACTCTGGGTGCTGTCCAAGCAGTTGAACTCGCACAGGAACACCTGCAGGCGTTTTGCCTCCATTAAGTAACTCGGGACAAAGACGAAGAAAAGTTTTTTTAGGCAGTTTTTGATCGACCACCCTGACAAATTCAGTTACGCACTGATCGAAGCCCCCAACACGAGTCAGCATATCTCTCATCAAGTGGTCAACAACCCCTTCCATAGGGGCTAGCATTACTTTCATCAGGTTCTATCTCTTTCAAACTGCATAAAAAAACGGCGCGAGAGTTTATCAAAAAGCCGATGTAGTAGCCATGAAATAAACACAATTAACCTTACAGACAAGTTAATAAATAGCGTGTTGAAAAAGGGACAGACACTTCAATGTGAGATGCCCGTTAAATATTTAGGTACATACTATTTATAGCTAAAGTGAGCTATCGGCTTGATAAAAGAAGCGATTTACGAGGAGATGAGTGTCTGTCCACCAAAAAGGCTCAATCTATGCACCTTGATGTGTACATCTATAACTTAGTAGATTAAGAGTGTGTGTCCGATTTTTGTTCTGATAAATTATTAAGGCGCGAAACTATTGATTCCCTCTGTGAGGCAGAGTAATGACGCCAATTGGTTATTTCTTCAATTGTTCTATTGCAGCCAATACAGACATCGTCTTCGTCAAGTTTACATAAAGCTATACAGGGTGATGCTGAATTCATCGAGAGGGTTTACCTACTACTTTTGAGTACCTATTGTCACACGGGAAGCCTCTACGGCCGCCAATGTGCTTTCAGAAAGTTCTTTATTTGACCATAAACAGACATGGCAACCAAACTCATTTTCTAAATAATTCGAAAATTCGGTGTCTGTCCTACATTCGTGTCGAACGAGATTTTGCTTGTTGCCGTCGTAAATTACTGCCGAATAAATAAACACAATGCGCCTCCTCTTAGAGAAGGTACAAATATACATCTAGACGTCTAAACGTTCAAGCGTCTATTTAATAAAATCTAGTGCAGCACAAATAGCAGCGACCTGAGCATCATTGCAGTTTCTTGGTGTTGCATTGGCGCTATCTGGATACACCTCTGTGGTTGTAACATAGACAGCGTCAGTCATACCGCCACACAGAAACAAGGCTTTTTTGTCATAGCAAATAACGCCATCACTCACCACATCTGCACCAATAATCTTCCCATTTTCATCAGGAGGCGCGATGTGCGTTACGGTTCTTACCGCATCAATTACCGCTTTTTGAAATTCAATTTGCGGATTCGGCGTATTCGCGACTGTGTAAAAACCATCAGGAATATTCCAATTATCGTGAGTTGTTCCATCTCGTGCAGCTAACGCTGGTCTAAACTCACTGTTGTCAGTATCTGTAGTTTCATGCAAGTCTATGTGCAATGTAAGCTCAAGGTTCAGCTCTTTCACCATAGACATAAGCAAAGCAGCTTCAGGCGCAGGTGAGTCTTTATAAAAAGAACGATTTGGATCTAAAGCCGCAGGGTTCCAACGATTAATTGTTTCGTAACCCCAAGGACTGACGCAAGGAACAACAACAACGTTAAATTTATCAGCATAATCAGCCAGTTTGGTCTCGATAAACTGCAAAGCACCTTGAACGCCACTGGTTTCATAACCATGTACGCCACCTGTCACCAACGCAGATGGCTTGCTGGGATCAAAGTGGTTAGGTACTACTACATTCAGGGGGTATCTACTTTCATCATAAGGCAGCGAGCCATATTGCTTTAGCAAGAAGCCCGATGGAATTATGCTAGTCAGCTTGTCCAACACTTGCTCTTTATAGCTTCTCTGAATTTGCTGTTGAGCTTTCCATTGTGCTTTTTCTTCATCGCCCCAAGGGACACCAGGCTTTCCAATCGGATAATTCTGCATGTAATACCTCTCTTAGTTTTGGTCGATTATACCAGCCTATCAAGCCATGTTGTTTGTTAAACAAATGAAACGCGCTAGTTTATTTAGCATTGGTGTACAGGAGCAATTACGCAACGAAATAAGCAGGCAGGTCAAATTAGTGACTGCCCATTTTTGACCTGGTTTTGACAATGTGAGTGACTGTCCAACTACAGTAATTTGAAAAGCAAAGTAGTGAGAGCGTTTTTTCAACGTAGAAACAAAAAAACCAGCCGGATGGCTGGTTTTTTCGATATGGCGTCCCCTAGGGGATTCGAACCCCTGTTACCGCCGTGAAAGGGCGGTGTCCTAGGCCTCTAGACGAAGGGGACTGAAAATCTTACTTCGAAAGCTTCGCTTTCGAGATTTTCAGTAAGGCAAAGTGAGCTAGCGAACTGAGCGACCTTTCCTTACTGATTTTTCAGTCAGAAGTTGAATTATCAACTCCAGCTTATTTCACAGTTTTAATCGACTGTGACGCGATAAAATGGCGTCCCCTAGGGGATTCGAACCCCTGTTACCGCCGTGAAAGGGCGGTGTCCTAGGCCTCTAGACGAAGGGGACAGAAATTTTGCTAGTGAAGCACAGCTTCACTGAATTTCTGTAAGGCGAGATGAGCTCTGCGAATCGAGCGACCTTATCCTTACTGAAATTTCCGTCCGGAGCTAAATACTCCAGCCTATTTCACAGTTTTAATCGACTGTGACGCGATAAAATGGCGTCCCCTAGGGGATTCGAACCCCTGTTACCGCCGTGAAAGGGCGGTGTCCTAGGCCTCTAGACGAAGGGGACAGAAATTTTGCTAGTGAAGCAAAGCTTCACTAAATTTCTGTAAGGCGAGATGAGCTCTGCGAATCGAGCGACCTTATCCTCACTGAAATTTCCGTCCGGAGCTAAACACTCCAGCCTATTTCACAGTTTTAATCGACTGTGACGCGATAAAATATGGCGTCCCCTAGGGGATTCGAACCCCTGTTACCGCCGTGAAAGGGCGGTGTCCTAGGCCTCTAGACGAAGGGGACAGAAATTTTGCTAGTGAAGTCGAGCTTCACTAAATTTCTGTAAGGCGAGATGAGCTCTGCGAATCAAGCAACCTTATCCTTACTGAAATTTCCGTCCGAAGTTAAAAACTCCAGCCTATATCAAACCACATACTCTGCAGCTTGGTGGAGCCAGGCGGGATCGAACCGCCGACCTCCTGCATGCCATGCAGGCGCTCTCCCAGCTGAGCTATGGCCCCGTCATAGTACCAATCACTTTTTGTGTGACTGTTCCGTGACAGCGGGGCGCATTCTAGGCATCCCCCCCTGTCATGTCAACGGTTTTTTTATGAATTTTCTCTGTTTGCTATAAAAGTGAGCGCTTTGTCGATTCTCTCGCCAACTTTCTCTTTTGAGAGTAGATTCAAGGTGATATCTAGAGACGGAGAGTTACCGCCACCAGTTGCAGCTACACGTAGCGGCATACCTACTTTCCCCATACCAACTTCCAATTCTTCTGCGGTTCCATTAATAGCGGCCTGGATGTTTTCTGGACTCCAGTCATCAATTGCCATTAATTTATCTTTAACTAGTTCAAGAGGGCCTTTTGCCACTGGGCGAAGATGCTTTTTCGCCGCATTAGCATCAAATTCTTCATAGTCTTGATAAAAATAGGTAGAAATCTCTGCGAGCTCTTTAAGCGTCTTAACACGGTCAGCTTGAATTGCAATTATCGACTCCAATGCGGGTCCAGCTGTTAAGTCTACATTTAGTACATCAAAATGCCATTTGGCATGAGAAGCAACTTCACTAGCAGGTAATGACTTAATATAGTGTTGATTCAGCCACACTAACTTTTCTGTATTAAATGCAGAAGCCGACTGACCAATCGCATCTAGACTGAATTTCTCAATCATCTCATCTAAAGAGAAAATTTCTTGATCGCCATGAGACCAACCAAGCCTAACTAAATAGTTAAGAACAGCTTGTGGTAAGAAGCCATCATCACGATATTGCATAACACTTACCGCACCGTGACGCTTCGACAACTTCTTACCGTCGTCACCTAAGATCATAGAAACGTGTGCATACTCTGGTACTGGTGCACCAAGCGCTTCAAGAATATTGATTTGGCGCGGCGTATTGTTAATGTGATCTTCACCACGAACAACATGTGTTATACCCATATCCCAATCATCAACAACCACACAGAAGTTATATGTAGGAGTACCGTCAGAACGCTGAATGATCAAATCATCAAGTTCTGTATTGCTGATTTCAATTTTTCCACGGACGTGGTCATTAATAACGACTTTACCCTCTAGCGGGTTTTTAAATCGAATAACAAAAGGCTGGCTCTCTGGATGATCTGTTCTATCTCTCCATGTACCAGGATAACGAGGTTTTTCACCACGTTCTTTTTGCGCTTCGCGAATCGCATCAAGTTCTTCTGAGCTCATGAAGCATTTATATGCCTTGCCTTCGTCAAGCAACTGTTGAATTAGCTCTTTGTAGCGGTCGAAACGAGCAGTTTGATAAATAGGACCTGTATCCCACGTTAGTCCAAGCCATTGCATGCCATCTAAAATGGCTTGTTTTGCTTCTTCTGTTGAACGCTCTATATCAGTGTCTTCAATGCGAAGTACAAACTCCCCACCGTTATTTTTTGCTAAAAGCCAAGAATAAAGCGCTGTTCGTGCGCCACCAACGTGAAGATAGCCTGTAGGGCTAGGTGCAAATCGTGTAACAACCGACATGGTCACTCTCTATGTGTTAATAAGTTTCATAAGTTGCGCGCATTCTACCAGTGTCAGCGTTGTGACAAAAGACAGTTAACACAGTCTTCTTTGTTTAAAACATCGATAAGCCACACGAAAGCACAAAAAAGGACAGACACATTAATTTAAAAATGACCGAAAAGTTGTGGACAGTCACTTAAGTCATTCCCCCCTACTCTTATTTTTAATTAGACATTTCTACCAATAAACAGTGATTAGTTTCGGTAACGTTAAGAGTGTTTGATAGAAAAAGTGTCTGTCCTAGACTTTAATTTAAGGTTATAAGTGTGTGTCCGATTTTGGTTTGAACGCTTGCGCGGCGTTGAAAAATGCAGAGCTTTTCATCAATTTAATCAAGATACGAACAGAATGTTTAATTTTCAGCCATACGGACACTTTTCTTTAATTTTATAGTTGACACTAACGGAACCGACTCTATAATACCGCCCCACTTGCTTAGGCAAGCAAACAAAGAGATGGACGCTTAGCTCAGTTGGGAGAGCATCGCCCTTACAAGGCGAGGGTCACTGGTTCAAGCCCAGTAGCGTCCACCACCTTCTTTGTTTTGAAACTAAATGGACGCTTAGCTCAGTTGGGAGAGCATCGCCCTTACAAGGCGAGGGTCACTGGTTCAAGCCCAGTAGCGTCCACCATCTTTCTAAAAGATTTAGTTTCTTGAATTACATAGTGGACGCTTAGCTCAGTTGGGAGAGCATCGCCCTTACAAGGCGAGGGTCACTGGTTCAAGCCCAGTAGCGTCCACCATCTTCTTTATGTAATTCCTCAAATATCAAATGGACGCTTAGCTCAGTTGGGAGAGCATCGCCCTTACAAGGCGAGGGTCACTGGTTCAAGCCCAGTAGCGTCCACCACTTTACACATAACCTCTCTACGTTAATTCCTATTCGTTATTAAAGTTTTGCCTGTAAACGCCCGATAACTCCAATATGCGTGTCTAAACGCATCTAATTGTTATAACAACTATACTTAATTTATGGCACTATCGTGCTATGGTTGAATTTTGTACCTTATTACGGGTTTACGTTAATGAAGCTTAGCTTAGCCAAAAACACTAAGTTGCTGATTGCAGAAGACCAAGTGCTGGCGAAAAGCCATATGCATTATGCGCTCGAGCAGCTAGGTTTCAAGAATATGGACTACGTAGACCGACCGTCAAATGCGCTCGTCGCAATGCAAGAACGAGATTACGACGGCATAATTTGCTCTTACAGCTTACGCTCTGAACAAGGTGGCTATTTTTTACTAGAGCAACTTAACGCAGAACAATCATTACCGCTAACAAGTGCCTTTATTTTCACAAGTGCCGACACCTCCTCTGAAGTGGTTCATGCCATTTTAGAGTTACAGCCCGATGAATTTATCGCCAAACCTTTTTCGGTTAACGAGCTCGATAAGCGATTATCTCGCGTACTGGCGCGTAAAAAAGCATTGAGAAATGTGTATCTGCAAATGGATAAGAAAGACTTTGAAAAGGCGCTTGCCGAAGTAGAAAACCTCTTATTACAACCCGAGCATTCAGAGCATTTCCCCCTTGCATTAAAAATTAAGGGCGAGCTGTTAATTAAAACAGAGCGATATCAACAGGCCATCTCGTTTTACGAATCAATCATCAACATTCAAGATTTTAGCTGGGCTAAGTTGGGTATTGCCACGGCGCTAATAGCACTTGATGAATTTGATGATGCCGAAAGAGAAATTATCCAACTCGCCATGCGCCCTGACGCTGCACTTAATGCATACGACTTGCTTGCCTCTCTTCACATTAAGCAGTCCGCATTTGAAGATGCACTGGAAAGTACTTCTCTAGCTTGCGACATATCGCCAAGAAACATCCCAAGACATCAGCAAGCCATAGATCTTGCGCGAATTACACATGACTATGAAAGCCAATTTAACAGTGCAAAAAAGCTGGTTAGATACGCAAAAGGCTCCATTCACGACAGTCCAGATATCTACCTAACAGCAGCGCGGGCAGGCGTTGACTTCGCGATGACGTCAGACCCCGAGCACGTAAACAATATTGTAAAGCAAACAGGCGAATACTTGCGTCAACTTAAGCGTTCGCACCCAAAGGCCGCTGTTAGTGAAGAGTTAGCCGTCATCGACGCTAGACTTCACTACTTGAAAGACGATGTTGTAAAAGCCCAGCAGTTACTGTCAGACTTTAATATAGATGGCGACTCTTACCATTCCACAGAAGCATTGCTTGACAGGGCAAAAGCGCTGCATGAAATTGGCATGCGCACCAAATCTATAGAAATATTGGACATGATTGCGCAAAGACAGGACTCGCAAGACGGCAAGGTGGACTTACTGGCAACCTACCTAAAGCAAGAGCGAGACGAGCGAAAAACCATTTCATTAAGTCCCAAAACGCTCAACAACACAGCGGTCGCACAATACAAGAAAGGGCATTTGGAACAGTCGTACACTACTTTTGCGCAGGCATTTCGCGTTATGCCGAAAAACCCCTCAATCGCGCTTAATTATTTACAGGCCATTATTCGCTCACGCAAAAATAATTCGCAGCTGCAACCTAATGCCGTTAGTGCCATCAAGAAATGTAGGGAAACACTAGAAACGGCTACCCTTTCAGAAGAGCAGCGTTCTCGTTACGATTCAGTAATGCATATACTTAACAGGTAGGAGAGCCTGCTAGTTGGTGTACACCACAACGGTTTCATGAAACAGCTTGTCTATGTATTCAAGCTCATGACTAAAGGTCATACCAAGCTTTTTCATGATGTTGATAGAAGCGGCGTTATCTGGGTTGGCGATTGCAGAGAACTTTTCGACACCTATATCAAACAATGCATCTTTCACTGCCATAGCAGCCTCGGTTGCATAGCCTTTACCCCACATGCTGCGTTTGAAGCGCCAGCCTAACTCCATGTTATCGCTTTCGGGGTCTTTCGTAAAAAAGCCAAAGGGGCGAACTAATATCCAACCTATACTTTCTTTGTTTTCCAAGGTTTCAACACGCCAAAGCCCCCACCCTAATGCAGGGTTAGAGTAGGCCAGAAAGCGAGGCACAAATATATCTCGTATATCTTCCCTAGAGGACTTCTTTCCTCCATTGATATACTTCATTACCTGTTCGTCTTGGTCTAGTTCCCATAAGAAGTCGGCGTCTGCTTCGGTGATGTAGTGGTAAGAAAGACGCGCACTGTCCATGATATGCATAAACTTCCTTTATCATTATTATTTTTGATTATGTATTAACCGCTGAATATAGCTCATTTTTGCAACAAACCAAACAAATACGGCTAAAAATACCTGCTAACGTATAGTTTTGCTTAACCACCTAACATGGCTAAGTGTTTAGTCGCGCTAGGTTTTGCCTTCGTGCAAATAATGCGTTTCGTGCTTTTGTCCAAGCACATTTTGAAGAAACTGCACAACTTCATTTACGTCACCACCTGCCAATAGCTCGCGCATATCAATACCGTTTTCGCTAAACAAGCATAAATGCAATTTGCCCGGCGCAGAAACGCGAAGTCGGTTGCAGGTTTTACAAAAATCTTTGCTATACGGCATTATCAGGCCAATTTTGCCCGCGTAATCTGGGTGATAAAATTCTTGAGCAGGGCCTGCGTCTTTGCGACGTAGTAAAGGCTGCCACCCCATATCCACCAGCATATCTTTTAATGGCGTGCCACTTTGATGTTGTTTATTGAAAAATTGATGAAGGTCGCCAGTTTCCATCAGTTCGATAAAACGCAAGGTCACGGGCATATCTTTTAGCCATGCAAGAAAACGGTTCAAGCGGCTATCTGAAAAATCGTTAAGCAGTACCGAGTTCACCTTTACGTCTAGGCCGCAGTCGATGGCTGCGTCTAGGCCTCGCAACACGGTCTTAAGTTTATCTTGCCCGGTAATAGCTGCAAACTGACGTGGGTCTAAACTATCAATGCTCACATTAACCTGGTGAAGGCCAGCCTCTTTCCACTGGGCAGCAAATTTTTCCATGCGACCACCATGCGTAGTCATAGCCACACGGGTTATTCCAGGCGTATTAGCGGTTAAACGTAGAATATCCAGAAAGTCGCGGCGAAGTGTGGGCTCTCCGCCCGTTAGCCGTACTTTAGACGTACCCAGTTGAGCAAAGGCTTTTAGCAAGGTATCTATTTCAGCAAGCGACATAAACTCATCGCTAGAAGGGCCGTCGTATCCATCAGGCAAACAATACTGACAACGGAAGTTGCACGCTTCGGTCACTGACAAACGTAAATAATGAAACTGTCTACCGAAACTATCTTCTAACAAACTCACTCCTCGCTGCGTTGCCCGTTGGCATTGCATATCTTTTTTACTTTACGCTTTTCTAACGCTACACATTTAGTAGTTACTAAACTAAACCACTCGTAGTGTACGACGCAAGAAAACAGATTTAAATACCTTCATGAATATAATTAAGACCAAATTAATCTCTTAGATCTTTCATCCCGTATTTTCATCGATGTTATAACTAAAACTGGTGTACGCTATACCACATTGCGTTGCTGTATTTTTACCCTTACTACATTTCACACTAAAAAATGAGAAGAAACCGATTTCCCACCAATGTCGATGAACCTGTTAAATGGCACGTTCTTTCGCAACTTTGGCCTTATTTACTTGAGTTCAAGCGCCGTGTAGCGCTGGCACTTCTTTGTTTGATAGCCGCTAAACTCGCCAGTATTGGTCTGCCCTACGTGCTTAAGTACACGGTCGACAGTTTAAACGGCGACTTAACCACATTAGCCTTAGCGGTGCCTATTAGCCTTATTATTGCTTATGGCGCTTTGCGGCTTATAAACGTTTTGCTTGGCGAAGTGCGTGACACGCTATTTGGCCGCGTTACAGAGCGAGCCATGCGAAGACTTGGGCTTAAAGTGTTCAAACATTTGCATAACCTCGACTTGGGGTTTCATTTAAACCGCAGAACGGGCGGCTTGTCGCGAGATATTGAGCGCGGCACCAACGGCATTAGCTTTTTAATGCGCTTTATGGTGTTTAACATAGTGCCTACCCTGCTAGAAATTGCGCTTGTTGTGGGCCTGCTGTTGGTGCAGTTTGGCGTATCTTTCGCCATGATCATCATATGCAGCGTGGTGGCTTATATTGGCTTTTCTATGAAAGCCACAGACTGGCGCACACGCTTTGTTACTCAAATGAATGAGGCCGACTCTACCACCAACTCGCGAGCCGTAGACAGCTTGCTCAACTTCGAAACGGTAAAATACTTTAACAACGAGGCATTCGAGGCCAATCGCTACGATACCGACCTTGCAGCATGGGAAAAAGCACGCCGTAAAAACCGACTGTCCCTTTTCGCATTAAACGGTGGGCAGGCCAGTATTATTGCTATTGCAATGACCTCTATGATGGCTAATGCCGCGTTTGGAGTAATTAACGGCGAAATGACCATAGGTGATTTTGTACTGATAAACGCCTTTACCATGCAAATATTTATGCCGCTTAACTTTTTGGGCTTTGTGTATCGCGAAATTCGCGGCAGCCTTGCTAATATCGATAAGTTATTCGACTTACTCTCTCAAGCGCCAGCCATTAAAGATGCCGATAATGCGTCTACACTGGTCACAACCAACCCCGTCATCACTTTTGATAACGTGGCGTTTGCGTATAACGAAAAGCGCGAAATTTTAAAGGGCATCAGTTTTGAAGTACCCGCAGGTGCTAAGGTAGCCGTGGTGGGTGAAAGCGGTGCAGGAAAATCAACGCTAATGAAACTACTGTTTCGTTTTTACGAGCCAAGCAGCGGTAGCATTCACATTGATGGGACAGACATTCGCAGTATTACTCAACAGAGCTTACGCAGCCACATAGGTATTGTCCCGCAAGATACCGTGCTGTTTAACACCACACTGCTTGAAAATATTCGCTATGGTAATCCAGATACTTCTATTGAAGACGTTGAAAATGTCATTAAGCTGGCGCACCTAGAAGACTTTATTGCCAAACTTCCCGATAAACTTGAAACCACAGTGGGCGAACGAGGCTTGAAACTGT
Organism: Alteromonas gracilis; assembly: GCF_036870955.2. Taxonomy (GTDB): domain Bacteria; phylum Pseudomonadota; class Gammaproteobacteria; order Enterobacterales; family Alteromonadaceae; genus Alteromonas; species Alteromonas gracilis_A. Next base: position 1,476,676 of record NZ_CP145482.2, on the reverse strand, counting down.
CTGGTGGCGAAAAGCAGCGTGTTGCCATAGCAAGAGCGCTACTTAAAGGCGCGCCTATTATGATTTTTGATGAGGCCACAAGTTCGTTAGACAGCACCTCAGAGCGTGCCATTCTTTCTGCCCTTCGCGATGCCGCTAAAGGGCACACTAGCTTGGTCATTGCCCACCGCTTATCAACGATTGTTGATGCTGACAAAATTTTGGTGCTTAAAAACGGTCATATTGTAGAAGCGGGCACGCACTCTGCGCTTTTAGCCGCCAACGCTGAGTACGCTACTTTATGGCACGCACAGCAACGCGAAAAGCACGCTGACAACGAGCAATAAGATAGATGGATCCGACACTAATAAAAGATGCCATTAACCAAGTGATGCCATTTGGTAAATACGCTGGAAGGCGATTATTTCATTTGCCTGAACCGTATCTTGTGTGGTTTCACAAACAAGGGTTCCCCCAAAACAAACTGGGGGAACAACTTGCATTGATGTACGAAATAAAACTTAACGGGCTAGAGTCTGTTGTCGAACCTTTATTGAACGACGACTAGCCTAATGCATTACCCTATTGCCAGTTTTGCGTCTGGGTGTTTAATTCTGCTCATGCGAGGGCTGGCGATAAAGTACGCCAGTGTTAACGGGCCGAGTCGACCAATGTACATTAAGAGAATAATAATAAATTCTCCGCTGTCTGACAGATTTCCCGTTAATCCTCTCGATAACCCCACCGTGCCTAATGCAGAAACCGCTTCAAACACGATATCTAAAAATGGGGCATCTTCAGTAATCAGAAGTAAGAAAATAGCTATCCAGGTGATGCCAATCGAAATAAGCGTTAACGCCAGCGCCTTGCTTACTGTTTCAGTACTTATTGCCTTACCGTAAAGTGTAGGTGCAGCACCACGGCTAATATAGTTATACGCAGCAAGTAGCAGCACCACAAACGTCATCAATTTAATGCCGCTTGCGGTACTCATTGAACCGCCACCAATAAACATGAGCAGTAACATAATAGCCGTTGTGGCATCTTCAAGCGACGCTATATCAATGGTGTTAAACCCCGCGGTACGAGGTGTAACAGCCTGAAACCAAGATGCCCATACTGCTGATGCTGTGTCTAATTCACCCAAGGTAGCCGGGTTATCTATTTCGATCATCAATATTGAGATAAACGCCAGCACATTAAGCGCCAATGTGCCCAAGATCATGGTTTTGCCATAAACAGAAATAGGCTGCCATTTTCTTTTTTTAAGCAATTCTAACCACACAGAAAAACCCAGTCCGCCAACAATAAACAACGCCGTTATCGTGATATTGATTACAGGGCTGCCGACATAGGCAGACAAACTGTCACTGCTTAAGGCAAAGCCGGCATTATTAAACGCCGATATCGTGTAAAAAAACGCGTTAAACATGGCATCTGATGCGGGCATTTGGGGCCACCAAAATGCGCTTAAGATCATAAATCCCATCATCTCAACCACAAATGCAAAGGCCAATACGGCTTTCGCGGTAGACACCAATGTAGACATATCGGTTTGGTTAAATGCTTCTTTCACGGCCGATTGCTGTAGAAAGCTCATTTTATTGCCCAGTGCAATAAGCGTGACTACAGCAAATGTCATAAGGCCGAGGCCGCCCAACTGAATAAGTATGGCGATAACGGTTTGCCCCGCTATGGTAAACGCCGTTCCCGTATCGACCATAACCAGCCCCGTCACAGTAACCGCAGACGTTGCCGTGAATAAACTTTCAACCCAAGTAATAGGTTCAACCGTCATCACAGGAAGTTTGAGCAGTAACGTGCCTATAACAATCACGGCTAGAAAACTCAGGCTTAAAATAAGCGGCGGTGCAGCATGTACTTTTGCAGCACCTTGAGGTTTGCGTTCTAACGGCTTGAAAGCCGGACTCCATTTGTTCATTTCACAAACCTAGGCGCAATTTTTACCAGTGAATCACGTGGCCCGCAAAGGATGACGGTGTCGTGCGCCTGTATTTCAAATTCGCCAGCTGGTGATTTATTAAGTGTCTGTCCACGTTTTACTAGAAGGCAGCTGATGTCTTTTTCAAAACCAGACAAAACGCTGCTTATTGGCTGGCGGGCGAAGTCACTATCTAAAATAAGGTCGACAATATAATGCCCGTGCCCAATACCAATATAGTCATTCACCATTGGGTAATTTAGGGCTTGAGCAACCCGTGCGCCCATTTCTTCTTCTGGGTGGATGATTTTTGACACACCCAACTTCGACAATATTGTGTGATGAGCGCTGCTATTTGCTTTTACCCAAATATTTTTCACCCCAAGGTGTTTAAGCGCTAATGTACACAGCAAGCTGGCCTGCATATCTTCGCCAATGGCGACCAATACCGCTTCGCTCTCACATAAATTAAGCTCTGAAAGCGCCCGTTCATCGCTAGCATCACAAATTAGCGCCTGGGTTAAATCACCTGCACAGTGCTCAACTAAGCGCTCATTTTTATCAATGCCAGTTACTGTGTGCCCCATATGAATAAGTTCTAAGCTTGCAGTTAAACCAAACTTGCCTAAGCCCAATACAGTGAAATGCGACATTTACCAACCTCTATTACGAATGAGAAAACCGGTACCCTTTCTTGGGCATATTTTCTATAAATGATGAACTGCAGCCATGATCGTCAAGTTTCTTACGTAACTGACGCACCAGCACAGGAACTCTGCTGGTTTGACGAATGCGGGATAACACGTCAGCACCTTCACCACCAGGCAAGCCCAAATCAAAGAATGACCAAATCGGGCTCTGTATACTGAAAATGCTAATGCCCTTTGCCACGGTAGGCGCTTCAAGGCAGTCGTACCCTTCGGCCCTAAACGCAATACTCAGCATTTGGCGAATGCTCGCCTCGCCTTCAATTACTAAAATACTATTTGTCACATAGCCACTGATTAATACGGACAAACTAAAGTTAAGCAGCAAGCCACTATATCATTGCTAACCGTTATAGTGCCGTTGTGCGCATCAACAATACCCATGCTAACGCTTAGCCTTAGCTCTAACCCTATGCCACTGCCTTGCTGACGCGTAGATTTAAAAAGTGCAAACAGCGCGTCGAGTATTGCGTCACTAAATCCAATGCCTTCGTCAAATATTTGAAATTGAATGTTGTCGCCAATACTGCTTGCTCTTTGCTTCACTGTGCGTTCGCTAAACTTATGTTTGTTATCAATTACGTTATACAGTGCTTGTTCAAAAAGAGATTCAGACAAAGTAACAATTTGATGTGAAGACAAATTTTTTATCACCAAGCGAGAGCTATTCACTCTGACTTCCACCTTTTGTAAAAAAGTAATCAACGATGTTTTGGCCATATTGTGGGCGATTGGGTACTCACTAACGCCGTACAAGCCGTTAAGCCTCTATTGCGCGCCACCGACTAGTTTGGCCGTATGGGCGGTGAAGAGTTTGCTATTATGCTTGCAGGGTGCGATGCACAGCAGGCCATGGCCGTTGCCGAGGATTGTCGTCAAGCCATAGAAGCTATGGATTGTTCACCCTCTGGTGCAGCGTTTAATGTCACCGCAAGCTTTGGCGTAGCAGACTCTACCCAGTGCGGATACAATTTTGATAAGTTATATGGCTGCGCAGATGAAGCTCTTTATCAAAGTAAGCACGCAGGTAGAAATCGCGTTTATCTCTATCACCCCAGTACACAGCAACGTGCACAAACATTGGTACACGCTTAGCGTGGATGCTAGACACATTCATTTTTGATGTGACTGCTGTTAGCTAACTCTTATTTCATAAAAAAGCCCCAGCAACAGCTGGGGCTTTTGTTTACTTTGCTAAATACGCTTTTTTAAATTAAGCGCGTTACGCATTTCTAAGGTGGTCAGCCACCAAGAACGCCATCTCCAATACTTGGTCGGCATTTAAGCGCGGGTCGCACTGGGTTTTATACGCTTGTGCTAGGTCGTCATCGCTAATTTGATATGCACCACCTGTACACTCGGTTACATGCTGCCCTGTCATTTCAAGGTGAATACCACCAGCATGAGTGCCTTCTGCGTCATGCGCTTGGAAGAACTGCTTAATTTCACGCAAAATAGCATCGAAGTTCCGGGTTTTATAGCCGCTTGATGCCGAAAAGGTATTGCCGTGCATTGGATCAGAACTCCACACCACATGACGCCCTTCTTCTTTAACGCGACGTAGTAAGCGCGGCAGATTATCTGCCAAATTGTCTGCGCCCATACGCGTGATCAAGGTTAAGCGACCAGGGTCGTTAAGCGGGTTCAATGCGTCAATCAAACGAATAAGCTCGTCTTCTTGCATGCTTGGTCCTACTTTCACACCAATTGGGTTGTGAATACCTCGGAAGAACTCTACGTGCGCATGATCAAGCTGACGCGTACGCTCACCTATCCATACCATGTGCGCTGAACAATCGTATGGTTTGCCTGTTAAAGTGTCTACGCGAGTAAGCGCCTGCTCATAGTTAAGTAGAAGTGCTTCGTGCGACGTAAACAACGATGTTTCATGTAACGTCGAGCTAGTTTGCGCGTTAATACCAATAACGTCCATAAACTCGAGGGTGTCTTGAATACGCATAGCCATATCAGAATAACGCTCTTTAAGCGGGTTATTCTCTACAAACGCCATGTTCCAACGGTTTACTTCGTGTAGGTCGGCCAAACCACCTTGTGCAAACGCGCGCAGCAAGTTAAGCGTTGATGCACTGCGATGATAGGCTTCAAGTAACCAGTCTGGATCAGGGCGGCGTGCAGCTTCGGTAAATTCAAAGTTATTAATAATATCGCCGCGATAGCTTGGCAAAGTCACACCGTCGCGGGTTTCAAAGTCAGATGAACGAGGTTTTGCGTATTGCCCCGCCATGCGCGCCACTTTAGTTACCGGGCAACGACCAGCAAAGGTTAAAACAATCGCCATTTGCAGCAACACTTTAAAGGTGTCGCGAATTTTTGGTGCGTTAAACTCGTCAAACGATTCTGCGCAGTCACCGCCTTGTAGTAAAAAGCCTTTGCCCAAGCTTACTTCACCTAGCTGACGTCGAAGCTCGCGTGCTTCAGCCGCAAAAACAAGTGGCGGATACGTACTAAGTGTTTGCTCTACTTCGTTTAGTCTTACTTTATCGTCGTACTCGGGTTGCTGAAGAATAGGTTTATTTCTCCAACTGTCTACTTGCCAATTACTCAACGGTGTTCTCCTGAAAAATATGTACGTAGGGCAAATGTTTTACTGAAAATGCTAACTCAAGTGTAGCGCTTTTTTACAATCAGTCTAATTTGAAAAATTGAATGCTATTATTGTTTTTGGGCACTTAAGGCACTTTACCACATTTATTCCAAGGTAATAGGTGCGCAAACTTGAATTTCTAGAAAGTTATCGTGCTTGCTTATAGCAAAATGGCATTCAAACACACGTTCAAGGTTGACCTGAGTGGCAACATCGGCCGGATTACCCTCTGCTACTATCTTGCCTTTTTGCATTAGCCATAAGGTGGTCGCGTAATTTGCACTAAGTGCTATATCATGTGAGCTCATTATAACCGTATTGCCTTTTTCGCTTAATGCTTTTGCCAGCTGCGCCACGGCATATTGATGACGAATATCTACCCCTTGTAACGGCTCATCTAAAAGCACCAAGGCCTCGCCCTGCTCTATCGCTGGCCAAAGTTGAAGCAGTGCTCTACATATCTCTACCCGTTGACGCTCGCCGCCAGACAATTGGGTCAGTATTTTGGGTAGAAAGTCGGTAACTTCCAAGGCTTTTTCAAGTAGCGACGGTATACCTGAAGAAGTCTGTATATCTGCATAAAACTGCAGGTACTCTTGCACGGTTAAATGAAAGCTGCATTCGGTTTGCTGGGCAAGTAACGTGCGCATTGACGCTAAGCTCGCCAGCGACCACGACGATACCGGTTTATTGAACAATGCAACGCTACCCGTATCTGCTTCTAATAACCCAGCTAATACCAATAGCAGCGTAGATTTACCCGCGCCGTTTGGGCCGAGAATGTGTACACACTGGCCTTTGGTCACAGTTAATGACGCGCTATGAAGGCGGTTAGATACGGACACGTCATATAGCGATGCAACCTCTGATGCGACTTGCGATGATACATTTGACGCGCTGTTTGACGAGCTTTGTGACGCGCTGTTTGACACAACAGCTGCACTCACCGCTTGCCCGTGTTCATCCGCCACTTTGTTGGTATTACTTAACGATGGGTTAGCATTGTGTGTGTGTTTATTCATGCTGTTCATGCCATGTGTTAAGGGTTACCCCTTAACCTGCCCTTTTGACAATGCCCAAATTAATAATGGGCCACCAAGGGTTGCGGTAATCATTGATACCGGCAATGTAATGGCGCGCGTAAGCTCAGAGCACAATGCTACCAATAACAGCATGCACGCGCCCGCGAGCGCACTTAGCGGTAGCAATAGTGCATTATTGTGCCCCACAACACGGCGCAGAATATGCGGTACCAGCAAACCGACAAAGGCAATCGAGCCCGCCATAGACACCGCAGCCCCCACCGCGACAGCACTGGCAACCAGCGCACGCTCTGTTAACTGTTCAACATTAACACCACTGCTTTTCGCGGCAATATCGCCAGCATAGAGCTTGTTAAGGTGCTTGGCAACGTAAAGCTGATAACCAACGGCCACCACCACAAAAGGAGCACCTAACGCTAAAATAGGCCAGTTAGTTTGATACAAACTGCCCATCAGCCAAAATGTGAGATTTCGAAGCGCGTTCGCATCGCTTAGCATGTAAAGCCACGCAATAATAGCGCCGCTTAGGGTAGAAATTGCAATGCCCGACAAAATAACCGCAGTAGCAGACCCCAGCAATTTTCGCGCAAGCCGATAAATGATGAAGGTAGAGGCAAGCGCCCCTAAAAAGCATCCGACGGGCAATACATAATGCATGTACGCGTTTGCCCAGTTAGGCGTAAGCAGCAATAGAATAGCCGCCACCAGGCTGGCACCACTAGTTATACCCACAATACCTGGGTCGGCCAGCGGATTTTTTAGCACCACCTGAAGTGTTGCGCCACTTGTTGATAGTGCCGCCCCCACCAATACAGCGGTTAATACCAACGGCACTTGAATTTGTAGCGTGATGTGCTGTTTTAGCGTGTTTGGCGAGTCAGATAACATGACAACCGCAAGTATTGCCGCCGCTGAAACAGTGAATAAAACATACAGCAGCGCGGTGATCACCGCGGGTGTCTTATAAGGGCTAGTTGCAGACTTAATCGTGTTGAGCGTTAGCACTGTTTGCCTTAATATGCGCAATTAATCCGTCTGACGCAGCTTCTATTAAGTCTAGTACCAACTCAAAGCCGCGTTTTCCGCCGTAGTAAGGGTCAGGCACTTCTTTGTCTTCTTCGTCTGCATAGTCTAAAAACAGCTTAATTTTGTCGTGATATTGCGCTGGTGACATGCCGTGCAGGTTAGACAAATTGCTGTTATCCATAGCCAAGATATAGTCAAACTTTTCAAAATCACTTTCGTCAACACGACGGCATTTCAGCCCTTTAAAACTGTAACCGCGTTCAACGCCTGCCGCCTGAGAGCGCTTATCTGGTGGGCTACCAATGTGATAACCATGGGTGCCTGCCGAGTCAATATTTAACGACAATCCAGCCTCTGCCGCTTTTTGTTTAAACACCGCTTCTGCTGTTGGAGAGCGACAAATGTTACCCAAACACACGAACAACACCGATATTGACTGTTCCATTTAACTTCCTTTCACCATGCTATAACGGAGCGTGACTAAACTTTATGTTCAGTTTCACGTATGATACGCCGTCAGAAAAATTGTGGAGTTTGTATGACCGCACATGTACTTATGCTGAGCAGTTCACGTCAAGGTAGTGAGCCTTACCTCGAACACGCCAGAGCGCTTATTTTTGCACACTTAGGTGATATTCGCGACCTTCTATTTGTTCCTTATGCCGCCGTAACACAAAGTTATGATGCATATGTCGATGCCGTGGCCACTGCGCTACCAGAATGTAAGGTAACGGGCTTACACAGTGTTGACGACCCAGTAGCCGCTATAAACAACGCAAAACAAAACGGCCAAGCTATTGTGGTAGGCGGAGGAAACACCTTTCACTTATTGTCGACTCTGTACGCCAATGCGTTAATGGTACCTATGAAACATGCTATTGCCGATGGCACGCCTTATATTGGTTGGAGCGCAGGTTCAAATATTTGTGGGCAATCAATTCGCACCACCAATGACATGCCTATTATTGAGCCACCGAGCTTTGATGCGCTCGATATTGTGCCCTTTCAAATTAACCCACATTACACCGATTACCAGCCGCCAGGCCACAATGGCGAAACGCGTGATCAGCGTCTTGCAGAATTTACCGCTCTCAACCCAACAACTCCGGTTGTTGCCATTCGCGAAGGGACGGCTCTTAAATTAAGCGAAGCCACACTTACTTTTGAAGATGGTCGCGAAAACAAGGCCGGTAACGAACATGAGCACGACGGCTTTATCTTTTTAGGTAATGAGAAAACGCCAATTAATGCTAAGCGATAGCTTAAACCAATTGCTCGATAGCGCACTGTAAAACAGCGTCAGAGGGTTGGGTTTTAAAAGGTATTTCCGCCAGCAATGGCGCTGGCATCATGGCTTTTAGCGATGCGAGGTTTTCATCGTATCGCGTCATGTTGCCAGTGACATCGTTTGCTACCCAGCCAGCAATGGTTAGGTCATCGGCAATAATAGCTTCGGCAGTAAGCATTGCGTGATTTAAACAACCCAAACGCATTCCCACCACTAAAATAACCAGCATATTTAGCGATTTAACCACGTCAGATAGATAACGTGTCGGCGCGTTGTCATTACCCAAAGACAGCGGCAGTCGCCAACCACCCGCACCTTCCATTAAAAGGAAGTCTACATTGTAGCTTTGTAAGTGGTTTAGCCCTTTTTCAATGGCATCTTGCGTAAGCTCGACGCCTGCTTCGCTTGCCGCTATGTGCGGTGCAATAGGCGGCTTTAGTGCAATGGGGTTTATTTCACTGATAGCTAAAGATAAGCCGCTTGCCTGTTGAATGTTGGCGGCATCTTCATTTACCCATTCGCCATCAACTAAGTCGCAGCCCGCTGCGATAGGTTTGTAACCTATCGTGGTAAGTTTTGCTTGAGTTGCTGCGCGAAGAAGGTGACAGGTTACATAGGTTTTGCCCACTTCGGTGTCTGTCCCGGTTACAAAATACTGCTTCATCGTTGTTCCAACCTGAAATGACTTACGCGGTAGGTAAGCGGTAACTTACTGCCCGCGGCACTAATGTTCTGATAGGCCATGGCGAGTTTCTTGATATCTCTGCGTGATAATGGCGGCTGCTTCTTTCCGGTTTCACCAGCGCCTACCCCTTTCACAGAGTGAAGCAGCGACATAATTGATGAGTGACTGTCCACATAATCTTTGGTGATCACGCGCGTAAGTACGAGGGAAGATTGTTTAAATGCATTAACCCACATGGTCGTTGACGGCATTGGCGTGGTTGCCTCAACAAGCTGCGCAATTTTGCGTGCTTTTTTAAGCTCACTAAATGAGCCATCAACCATAATGGCCAATTCGGCAACACCGCTCTGGCTAAGCACTTTACTGATCTGCTGTGCCACAATAGTAGGTGAGCTTGCCCATTGCAGTGCCATGGATGAAAACACGGTAGTAAATTGACCCGACTCAAAAGGCAGCGACATGGCGCTAGCACGCACAAAATGTGGGCCTGGATAGGTTTCTCTTGCTACGCTAAGCATTCCTTCGGCAATATCGACACCCGTAGTATTCGCGCCCCGCTCGCTCAGCGCTTGTGTGTGCACGCCCGTACCACAGCCGATATCAAGCGCGTTACCTGAAAGCTTTTGCGGTAAGTTATTCAGCGCCTCATGGGCAATCACTTTTTGAATACAGGCAATACTGTCATAGCGCGTCGCCGCTTTTGAAAAACGAGAGGCTACTGCACGCTCATCCATTGCGTTTGAGTTTGCGTTTTCATCTAATGCGATATTATTTTGCTCGGCGTTCACTCGCTACACTCCTCGGCGGCAAGCGCAATGGCATCAAGCAGCACATCAATATCTTGCTGAGTATGATTGGCTGACAAGGTAACGCGCAGCCTATCTTCGTTTTTAGGCACTGTAGGATAACGAATGGCCGTTACCCAAATACCGCGGCGTTTTAGTCCTTCACTTAATGCCACCGCGCGTTTAGGGCAACCAACAATAATAGGCTGAATAGCACTGTTTGAATCCGCAAGCGTAAGCGTTGTTGTGCCACTAAATTTAGCGTTAAAGGCATCTCTGAAATGCATAATATTTTGCGTTAAGGCATCGCGGCGCGGCCTGTCACTAGCAATATGGGTAAGTGAATAAAGGGTTGCCACCGCCTGTGCCGGGGGCATGGCCGTTGAATACACATAGTGTTTGGCAAAATTAACCAAAAAATCAATCAGCACCTGACTTCCGGCAATAAACGCGCCTGCGGTACCTATGGCTTTGCCAAAAGTGCCCATGACGATAGGCACCTGCTCTTGTGTTAGCCCCAACGCTTCAACCGTGCCAAAACCATTTTCACCCAGAACGCCCATGCCATGGGCGTCATCTAGCATAAACCATGCATTGTACTGTTTGGCTAACGCCGCTATTTCAATGCTTGGTGCATAGTCACCGTCCATACTAAATACGCCTTCACTAACAATAAGCGTATCTTGATTGTCTTCTATATTGCCGCGCTTCTGTAACAGGCTTTCTAAATGCGCTAAATCGTTGTGCTTAAAGCGGCGTAGCTGCGCTTGATCTCCCACGCACATGGCGCCTTCTAAAAATGACGCGTGCATCAGTTTGTCAGCCAATATATGGCTTTGCGGTTTTGAACTAGACGCAGAGCTTGATGAAGCAGGCTTACCCGCATGACGTGAAAACAACGCCATGCACAAGGCTTGATTAGCCGCAAAACCTGAATTAAACAACAATGCCGCCTCGCGATTGAGACCATCGGCAATATATGCCTCAAGCGCTAAATGCGCTTGTGTATGCCCTGTCACTAGCGGAGATGCACCGCTACCTGCGCCAAATTGCGCCAACCCTTCTACCCACGATTGCAAAACCCCTTCATGCTGACGCATACCCAGGTAATCGTTGCTCGAAAAGTTAAGGTAGTGCTCGCCATTAATACAAACAATGTTGTCTCTTTCATATTGCTGGCAATGGCGCTGACGAAGCAGGCCTTGCTGGGCGCGCTCCGTCAGTTTTGCTTCTAACCAATTAAAAGCCATTAGGCATCCATCGTGCTGGGCGTTTTATCGCTTTTTGCTTTTGGTTTACTAGCGTCATAAAACAAATCGCTACTGTCTGTTTGCTCTTGCTGTTGCGCTATCTCTTCTTCTAACACTTGTTGGTGAGCTTCATCAGAAAAATCGCGCGTACGCTCGGTATTGATACCAAGCTTTTTAAACAACATTACGTCTTCGTGGGTGTCTGGGTTTGACGTGGTTAACAGCTTGCAACCATAGAAAATAGAGTTTGCGCCAGCCATAAAGCACATAGCTTGCATTTGCTCGTTCATTGCCTCGCGGCCTGCCGATAAACGCACGTGAGATTTAGGCATCATTATACGCGCAACGGCAATAGTGCGAATAAATTCGAAATAGTCGAGATCTTCTACATTATCAAGCGGCGTGCCTTTAACCTTCACTAACATGTTAATTGGTACACTTTGCGGCTGCTCAGGTAAGTTCGCTAGCTGCACAAGCATGCTTGCGCGATCGCTTACTGTCTCGCCCATACCTACAATACCGCCAGAGCATACGTTCATGCCCGCTGCACGCACGTTTTCTAGCGTGTTTAAACGGTCTTGATACGTACGTGTGGTAATAATGTCACCGTAAAATTCTGGCGATGTATCAAGGTTGTGATTGTAATAATCAAGGCCTGCTTGCTTTAAGGCTACCGCTTGATCGCGAGTTAGCATGCCAAGGGTCATACAAGTTTCAAGGCCAAGACTTTTCACCTCTTCAACCATTTTGACAATGTAAGGCATGTCTCGGTCCCGTGGATTTCGCCACGCAGCGCCCATACAAAAACGCGTTGAGCCAACCTGTTTGGCTTCTTTCGCTCGCTGGATCACTTTTTCAATTTCAAGCAAGCGCTCTTTTTCAAGGCCAGTGTCATAGCGCGCGCTTTGCGGGCAGTATTTACAGTCTTCAGGGCATGCACCTGTTTTAATCGACAATAGCGTACTTACTTGTACTTCGTTTGGGTTGAAGTTTTGTCTATGAACCACCTGCGCTTCAAACAGCAGGTCGTTGAACGGCATTGCAAATAATGCCTCTACTTCGGCTTTGGTCCAATCGTTACGAATAGTTGTCGTTTGCGCCTGTTGCGCTGAAGCCAGTGTCATTGACTGTCCTTTACTAATTAAGAATGCTGGCTTAGTCTATGCGTCATTGCAAAGTTGTCAACTCTGACCATTTCAAAAGCTTTACTAACGGTTAAATTTTGAACAATATAGAATTCGATAAACAACACATTTGGCACCCTTATACGTCTGCGGTTAACCCGCTTCCTTGTTACGAAGTCACCAGCACCAAAGGCGCTGAGCTTACTCTAGCCACTGGCGAAGTACTGGTTGATGGTATGTCGAGTTGGTGGGCCGCCATTCATGGTTACAACCATCCTGTACTGAATAAAGCCGCTCATGATCAAATAGAGGCATTTTCTCACGTCATGTTTGGCGGTATTACCCACCAGCCCGCCATAGATGTGTGTAAAACCTTGCTCGATATGGTGCCCGCAGGATTAGAGCGCGTGTTTTTGGCCGACTCTGGCTCGGTATCGGTAGAAGTTGCCATAAAAATGGCTATTCAGTATTGGGCATGCCAAGGACGCGCTGAGAAATCGCGTATTGTTGCGCCTCGCAACGGCTATCATGGTGATACTTTCGCCGCCATGAGTGTATGCGACCCGGTAAACGGCATGCACAGCTTGTTTGAAGGCGTGCTTAGTAAACAGATATTCGCCCCTGCCCCACAAACCCGTTTTGGCCAAACCTTCAGCGAAGACGACATTCTTCCATTAGAAGAATTGTTTGAAAAGCATCACCACGAAATGGCCGCCCTTATTTTAGAGCTTATTGTTCAAGGTGCGGGCGGCATGCGCATTTATCACCCGGAATATTTAAAGCGCTGTCGCCAGCTGTGCGACAACTATGATGTATTGTTGATTTGCGATGAAATTGCCACGGGATTTGGGCGTACCGGTAAACTATTTGCGTGCGAACACGCAGGTATTTCACCAGATATCATGTGCTTAGGTAAGGCTATTACCGGCGGTTACATGACGTTAGCGGCCACTTTGTGCACCGAGGATGTGGCGCTTGGTGTTTGCCAAGGCGAACCTGGTGTATTCATGCATGGGCCTACGTACATGGGAAATCCACTAGCCTGCGCCGTCGCTAATGCAAGTTTGTCGTTGATTAATCAAAATCACTGGCAACAACAAATTCCTGCCATTGAGAAACAATTACAGGCCGAGCTTGCAAAATGTGCAGAGCTTCCGCGTGTTGCAGATGTACGCGTGCTGGGCGCTATAGGTGTTGTCGAAACCGTAAAACCGGTTAATGTCGCTGAAATTCAGCGCCATTTTGTGAAGCATGGCGTATGGATACGACCTTTCGGGAAGCTGGTATACATTATGCCTCCTTACATCATAAACTCAGAGCAACTCAGTATGTTAACGCATGCCATCTATACTAGTTTGAAGTAGCAGTGAGGTGACATTGCACAAGTCACAGTTAAGTTATTGATTGCTCAACACAAGCGGCTGGCCAGTAAGTTAGATGATGGAGTAAATAGAGAGATGATTGTTAGAGTATTTGATAAGGTGCTATTTGCCGTTTTGTTTATCATTACACTACAAGTACCTATTTTGGCCGACCATTATCGTCAGTACTTAAGTGGATATTATGATGCGCTTCGTGATGAAGTGACAAGCTCAACCGAGCTAGCGAAGCAGCATGGTTTTTCTTCGGTAGAAGCCATGCTGGAAAGCTTGCAACAAAACAATGAAGCTGTCGTTCGAGACAATGCTACTTTGAAAGCCGAGCGCTTCGCACAAATTACCGCGATAGAACAAGGTATGCGTAAATTAGAACACGGGCATTACTTCGAAAAGCTCGTGTTTATGGCAAACCCAGCGCAATACAATACGCTAGACAAAGTTTTAGATAACTTTTCCCCGTCCGTGCCTCTTACCCCATCATCAGTAGTGTTCAGCTTAGTGACCGCAATATTATTGAATTTGTTAATTTGGACGCCACACCTTTGCTACTGCCAAGTGAAAAAGGTAAGAAAAAGACCAACGGGTTACGCTTAGGCGTGTTTCCCGTAAAAAACGCACCATCAAAAATTTTATTAAACTAAAGTCTAACAAATTACACATTATTTCAATTCTTTGTCTACACTTTCCCCAACAGCCGAGATTTTAAACAAAATTTAATAAATCTCTCACTCTAGCTGATGTAGCAGATGACAGCATTAATGCGCATTCCGCTGCAATAAATAACAGCGTGTTTAGAAGACTTGGCCCCAAGCAAAAAAGGTAATGCAGTTAAAAGCGCTGCAAAAAGGAGCTTAGCTGTTTGCATTATCGCTTAGCGCACAACGAGGAACACCTCAAGCGCAAAGCGTTTTTGTAAAGTGCTGTGACGTAACTGAAAACACAGAAATGGCGTATTTGGTTACTTAGATGCACTTTCAGATATTGTGAATTGTTGATCAGGAGCGATCTATGAAATTGGCAAACTTCCTAAAATCCAATAGTGACTCAGTGTATACCACACATCGCGTTCAAACTTTAGAACAAAGCTCGACAAGCTTTATGATCGCTAATGCAGACCGCATTATTATCTATGCGAATAAAGCGGTGGTTTCATTGCTTAAGAAAAGTGAAGAAGAGCTACGCAAGGTATTGCCACAGTTTTCTGCCGATAACCTGATTGGGCAGAGTATTGACCAATTTCATAAAAACCCCGCTCACCAGAGCAGTATTCTTGCAAATTTACGCGACGTAATGGTGTCGTCGATAACGGTAGGTTCGCTTAACTTTCGCCTGACGCTCATGCCACTTAAAGATGAAAATGGCGCTAGTATCGGAACGGCCGTTGAGTGGCTGGATATTAGCGAACTGTTACTGAAAAGTGGCATGTTAGATGCCCTTGACCGTTCGCAGGCCGTGGTTGAGTTTAGTAGCGATGGGCATGTATTAAATGCAAATGAGAATTTTCTTTCCATTACAGGCTTTGAGCTACGAGACATTCAAGGGAAGAGCCACAAGATACTTACCCCTTCTGACGATAAAAGTGTAGCGACCAACCAAGAAGTTTGGTCACAAATGAAACAAGGCAATTATCAGACTGGTGAGTATCGGTATGTGCGCAAGGATGGTGAAGAGGTATGGTTACAGGCCTCCTACAATCCCATAATGAATAGCTCTGGGCAGGTTACTGGTGTTGTGCAATATGCTACTGATGTGACCGCAGAAAAGATGCGTAATGCAAATTTTGCTGGGCAGATTGACGCAATAAGCAAGTCACAGGCAGTGATCGAGTTTCATTTGGATGGCACCATCATTACGGCTAATGACAATTTCCTGAATACCGTTGGCTATTCGCTTTCTGAAATTAAAGGTAAACACCATAGTTTATTCGTTGATGCCGAATATAGAAGAAGCCCAGAATACCAAGATTTTTGGGCACAACTTGGCGAAGGCACTCACGCAAGCGGAGAATTTAAACGCATTGCAAAAGGCGGAAGAGATGTTTGGATCCAAGCCACTTACAATCCGATATTTGATGTTAACGGCAAACCGTTCAAAGTAGTTAAATACGCCACGGATATAACGGCAACTAAAGAGGCAGTTAATGAAATTAAACGCGTTCTGCTGAACCTGGCTGACGGTGATTTAACAACGCGATTAGAAGTTGAGTTTCAGGGTGAATTTATTCAAATTAGTTCAGCTATGCGTTCGTTTATTGAAAATCTCGTGAACATGATTTCAGAAATTCGTTCTGCGTCAGACTTAATTAACACCGCCGCTACTGAAATAGCCCAAGGCAACAGCGATTTATCAAGTCGAACCGAAGAACAAGCATCCAGCTTAGAACAAACCGCGTCAAGTATGGAAGAGCTAACAGGCACGGTTAAGCTCAACTCTGAAAATGCAGATCAAGCGAACGGCCTTGCCTCGCAAGCTTCAACCATAGCCATTGATGGCGGCAAGCTCATTGGCCAAGTAGTCGATACCATGGGTTCCATAAACGAGTCTGCGCAAAAAATCTCGGATATCATTGGCGTTATTGACGGGATTGCATTTCAAACCAATATATTGGCACTAAACGCTGCGGTTGAAGCTGCAAGAGCTTGCGAACAAGGCAGAGGTTTTGCGGTGGTGGCCTCTGAAGTACGTTCACTTGCACAACGCTCAGCAGAAGCCGCTAAAGATATCAAAAACCTTATTTCAGACTCGGTTAACAAAATTGAAAATGGTAACGAGCTAGTTAATAAGTCTGGAAAAACCATGGAAGAAATTGTCCTTTCCATTAAACGGGTCAACGACATTATGGGCGAAATTGCTGCAGCATCTTCTGAACAGGCGTCAGGTATTGATGAAGTGAGCAAGGCGGTCTCTCAAATGGACGAGGTCACTCAGCAAAATGCTGCGCTTGTTGAAGAAGCGGCAGCGGCCGCAGAAAGCTTACAAGCTCAAGCGCAAAGCATGAATAAGCAAATCTCCGCCTTTAAACTAGACGAAGAACAAGGTAGTCCGCAAAAAACAATGCTTTCAGCCGTTGAGAAAATGTCGGCACCAAAGGCAAAGAAACGGCTAGTGAAGATGGCTTCTACCGAAGATGATGAATGGGAGTCATTTTAAGGTAGACGCCAACGGCTGCAGTGTATGGAACATCGAGAGTTTGAGTTTACCGTCAACGACTTTGATAAAGTGCGCAAGATACTGCATCAGCGCGCCGGTATTTGCTTAGGACAGAGCAAAGATTCTATGGTTTATAGTCGACTGTCACGTCGCTTGAGAGCGCTACGTTTGTCGCGCTTTGCCGATTATCTACACTATTTAGAAACCAACAATAGTGAAATGGAAAACTTTATTAATGGACTAACCACAAACCTCACTTCCTTTTTTAGAGAGCCACACCACTTTGACGTATTGGGGAAATTTCTTTCAGCTAATGCAGGGCACAAAACCATTTGGTGCGCTGCAAGCAGCACAGGAGAAGAAGTCTACTCTATTGCTATGACGGTAATCAAAGTGTACGGCAGTTTTGACGTACTAGGTTGATATTATTGCAACAGACATTGATAGCAATGTGTTGTTAAAAGCAACCCAAGGGATTTACACCGAGGACACGGCATCCACGTTGTCGATAGAAGATAAAAAGCGCTTTTTTCACAAAGGTACTAAGCAGTAATGAAGGCTTTGTACGCGTCATACCTGAGGTGCGGCAGCTGATTAGTTTTAAACAGTTGAACCTTATTGATAGTTCGTGGGCAGGTATTCCTGACGATTTAGACGTCATTTTTTGCAGAAATGTCATGATTTATTTCGACAAAACGACGCAAGCCCATTTGCTACACCTAGGTTTGCTTTGAAACTTAAAGATAATGGATTGTATTTTGCGGGTCATTCGGAAACGGTTTCTAATCTTAATTCGAGTCTTAAGTCAGTAGGGCGAACCGTTTACCAAAAGCATGGAAGGAATGTGTGATGCAGGTGAACTTTGACGCCTCGCCAGAAGCTAACCTTTACTTCGATCGATATTTCAATTGCAACGCCGTTAAGATCCTCCCCGGTGAATTTTACGCAACGTCAAATGACCACCTTATTGTTACTGTACTGGGCTCATGTATAGCAACTTGCTTGTTTGACCCAGCGAACAATGTGCGAGGCATGAACCACTTTTTATTGCCACGGGATGATACTGAGAAATCGATTCTGATTTCCGAGTCGGCGAGATACGGCACCTATGCAATGGAATTGTTGATTAACGAAATGCTCAAACTAGGTGCAAAAAAGAACCAAATAGTGGCGAAAGTATTTGGGGGTGGCAATGTTATGAAAGGCCTCATACATAACAACATTGGTCAAAGAAATGTAGATTTTGCCTTTGAGTACCTGAAAAAAGAATCTATTCCCGTTGTCGCAAGTGACGTGCTGTCTGACTACCCAAGAAAGGTCTACTTTTTTGAAGAAGATGGCTTGGTCAGAATTAAAAAAATAAAAGCACTTCACAATACCACCATTTTGGACAGAGAGAGCGAGTATAGAGTTAGGCTTAAGAATGCAACCATCGATAACCCCGTCGATTTATTCTAGGAGACGCGATGATAAAAGTTTTGATAGTCGATGATTCTGCGCTTATTCGTAGCTTGTTGTCGGAAATTATATCCGCCACTAAAGATATGGTTGTGGTAGGCACAGCGCCCAATGCCTATGTGGCTCGCGATATGGTAAATGCCCACAAGCCCGACGTGATCACATTAGATATTGAGATGCCCAAAGTGGATGGTATTACATTTTTATCAAAGTTGATGAAAGCCAGACCAACACCGGTAGTTATGATTTCAACATTAACTGAGAAAGGCGCCGAAGCAACGTTGAGGAGTTTAGAGCTAGGCGCGGTGGACTATATTCCAAAACCCAAAATTGGCGTGGCTGAAGGAATAGAAAAGTACAGTGAACTTATTTTGCAAAAAATTCGATTTGCATCGCAATCAAAAGTAAAAAAGTTGACAACCACAGACACTGTTAAACAGCAGTCCATTATTACGGGCACCGAAAAAATCATTGCTATTGGCGCGTCTACGGGAGGGACAATAGCTATAAAACGCTTTCTAGAGTCTATGCCAGCAGATGCCCCCGCAATTGTTATTACTCAGCACATGCCCCCTGGATTTACCAAAACGTTTGCACAGCGGCTTAACCTGTCATGCAGTGTAAACGTAGCCGAAGCTCAAGGTTCTGAAAGGTTACTTCCTGGCTCGGTTTATATTGCGCCAGGAGATGTGCATTTAGGCATTGAACGAAGCGGCGCAGACTACCGCACAGTATTAATTGATTCAGAACGCGTTAGCGGGCATAAGCCCTCGGTTGACGTGCTATTTGATAGTGTAAGTACCGCTGCGGGAAAAAATGCAATAGGCATCATTATGACAGGAATGGGCAAAGACGGTGCGGCTGGGTTACTGAAAATGAAGCACGCTGGCGCGTTTACCCTTGCCCAAGACGAAGCCTCTTGTGTCATCTTTGGCATGCCTAGGGAAGCAATTAAGTTAGATGCGGCGCAAAAAGTATGTGACCTAGATTTACTTCCTGACGAAGTGTTTGAGTATTTGCGCCAACATGGCGGTAATTCGAGGCTATGAAATGCTCACATTACCCGAAAAACGGCTATATTTTAAGTCGCAGCCAAGGCAATGATGACATGTTTACCTTTATGTATGGTGGTGCTACACCACTACTTATGCGTTTTCACTTTTGAATAATGAATGGATCTTGTATTACCCACTTGTGGTTAGGTTATTTGGGCTATCGGCCTTGTGAAGACAACCTTTTACAACCTCCTACACGATGAGGAGTAATTATGTTTCTCGTTAGACTGATTTACGCAAGTACTATTGGCGATAACTTTAAACCAAGTGACATTGAGTCAATTTTGTCCTCCGCTCGGAAGAATAACAAACAGCATGGTATTACTGGCATGCTATGTTTTAATTCACGCTACTTTTTGCAATGCCTAGAGGGGTCTCGGTCAGCGGTGAATAATTGCTTCTCGCTAATACAAACGGATACTAGGCATAACGCCATTATGTTGTTGTCGTACACTGAAATTGAACAACGGGCGTTTAGTTCGTGGGAAATGGGCTATGTATCAGAAAAGGCAATTACCAAGCGTTCTGTTCTACAATTTAGTACTAAAGACACGTTTGACCCTTACTCTATGCTGGGTGACAGCGCACTTTCATTGTTAAAAGACTTTAAACCACTGGCCGTATAGCAGCTAAGAACGTCCATCATGCTGGGTTTTGCGTTTTGCATTACGCAACATTACTACACAGCTAGACAGTAATGTGTGTATCACAATGCAAACTGTTTGTTTGCTTTTTATACAACTAAATTCCTATACCTAACACGCTGATTCGATAATTAACACGGTATTTCATTGTGTTAGCTTACTTTCTATTCACTTTGGCATTGAAGATGCAATGCTACAAGTGAAAGGTAAGTGAATGACATGTAGGTAATACACAAGTCATTAAAGCGGTAGGGTCACAAGATGATTTTTGGGTACAAGAACTCTAAAGAATCATTTTTAAACAAAAACTTACCCTATTAGAAGTGTTGTATAGGAGAAGTCATTATGCCAACTGACGCACAATTATTGATCGGAAAAGTGTTGCAAATTAAAGACAAAATCAATGCTAAGCGCCATTGCATCCCCCGAGATTTACAGGGTGAATGGAAACAATTAGACAAGCAGACTGCTTGTTTTGAAAGCGCTTCGTTGTTCAAAGATGCCGTCAAAGGCGAGCAACTTAACAAACACATTGAATACACAGGTTCAGTAAAAGAGCTATCGCAATTAGTGAGCAAATTAAAGTCGTTAAACAACAAAGTACGTGTTTCGCTAGCGCACCATTAAGGAAAGCCCGCTAGGCTGGCTTTCCTATTTCGCTATCGCACTCGTTAACGTTATTGAGGTTGGTTTAGTAAAACCAGTGTTCTCACTTTACGCGTACCGTAGCTTGCAAGGCGCATAAAGTCTTCACGCGCTACCGGAATATGTTGGTATTCAATAGGTTGCCCTTCGCTTGCGTCTGGGTCGTGCAGATAGTAACAATGTGCGTCAAAGCTGGTAATGGCCACCCAGTGCGGAATTTTTTTCTTGTCAAACGCATACGTACTGATAAGGCATAACACCGTACTGCCCGCTCGCAACGCGTCATCAATCATGTCGGTGTGCCAGTCTGCTATTTCAACATTGATATCGTGTTCAGCAGCATCTTTTTTGAATTGTGCTTCTACGCTTTCTACAATAGCCTTTTTTTCCGCATTGCGCACGCCATCTACAAACAAAGGCACGTCTTGGTTAATTACCACTCTAGCCGTAAAACCTTCATTATGGGCAGCGAGCGCCAAGCCTACTGGGTGACAACCACCATGACCTGACATCATAAAAATAGTGGTAGCTTGCCGCCACAGTGCCAACTCTTTTTGCTGCGTCATTTCATAAGCATTATCTAGTGCACACATGGCCATCATGAGCGCTGACGGACCGCACGTAAAATCAGTGGTTTGTTGATACCAAGGATACACTGTTGGCTTGGCGGCACGTGTTGGCACCAAGACTTTCTGCATTCGTAGCGCGTCTGTATGATCATCGTAATAGTCGGTGTACATACCAAATTGACTAAAGCCAAGTTTTTTATACAGTGCAATAGCGCCGCTATTGCCTACTGCGACTTCAAGGCGCATAAAGCGCTTTCCCCGCGAAAGCGCCCGCTCCCCCAAGCTGTTTATTAGATGCTCAGCAATACCTAAGCCTCTTGCGCTTGGTAGCACAGCAATTGAATATAGCCTGGTCAGCTGTGTACCTCGTCGTAACAGTAAAAGCCCATAACCTACAATGCCAGAAGCCGAATCTTTTGACGCACCGCTGTTTATCGCGCTTTGAATCTCGGCAACAACAAGCTCTGCATGTGGCGCTTCAATATAAAACTTAAATCGCGATTTGCTTAATCTGTCAGTGGTGAAACAAGTCTTTTCAATAAACTGCAGTGCATTTAAGTCTGCTTGTGTAGCCACCCGCAAGGAAACACCGTTTTGCTCATTGCGTGACAATGGCATTTCCAGTTCATTGTCATGTCTTAAATCAGCCGATGTAATCATCGCCCTCTTTGCTCCAACCTGTCCGCGAATTCTTGCATGATGAGTTCATACAAGGCTTTGCCTAAATATTTGTCTTCGACGCCTGAGTCGATACTTGGGTTGTCGTTAACTTCAATTACGTATACCGCGTTACCTGATTGTTTAATATCGACACCGTACAAGCCATTACCAACCACTTTAGCTGCTTTAACTGCCGCTTGAAGCACAGGCTTAGGCACTTCAAAGGTGGGCATTGTGGTAAACCCACCTGATGAAAATCTGTCACCTTGGTGGTTGTATATTTGCCAATGGTTGCGCACCATAAAATACTGACACGCGTAGATTGGCTTTCCACCTAACACGCCAATTCGCCAGTCAAACTCGGTAAAAATATATTCTTGAACCAACACCAATGCGGATTCCGCCAACATTTGTTCTAGTCGCTGTTTAAGTGCTTCTTTGTTTTCTGCTTTGTATACGCCCCTAGAAAATGAGCTCTCCGGCAATTTGAGCACTAGCGGTAGACCAAGGTCATTAATAAGTTTGTCGCACACTTCATCACTTGCACTTGATACAAACGTTGCCTTTGGAGCTAGGTACTTTTTGATAGGCAAATGCATCTTGCAAAAACACTTTATTGCAGCATCTTAAAATTGACTGAGTGTCGTCCATCACCACAATGCCTTCTCGCTCAGCCGCACGGGCCAGTCGATAAGTGTGATGATCAATCGCTGTCGTTTCACGAATAAACAAGGCGTCATAGTGACCCAGTTCTTCGTGCGACAAACGACTTACTACATCAGCACGAAAACCCGCTTTTTCGGCTGCGCGCACAAAGTTTTTAATCGCTTTCTCGTCACTTGGCGGCGTGCTTTCTTCTGGATTAACCAAAATGGCCATATCCCAACGCGCCTTCTTGCTTGCCTTGCTCGCACGCCATTGTATTTTGGTATAGGCGATTAGCTGCTCAACAAAACGCGCTTGTTGTTTATCATTCAATTCATTAAATGCTTTGGCCTGAACACTCGCCACACCTTCTAACTGCACTTTGCCAGACGCTTTTGTCGACGCCTTGGTATGCGTGACTGTAGGCGTTAACAATAAAACTGGGCATGGATACTTTTCGAATGCTTGTCTTGCAAGGCGCTTAAAGCGCTGATCTTTCACTTCACCAAACAGTACCAATAAAGGTTCATCGGTAAGCGCAGTGTCGTCTTTTGCAACAGACATAGAAAACACAATACGGTCTATGCTTTTTTCTTCAGCCATGCGTAGGTCGTTAATGGTATTAACCGACGGCAACACTGAGTGACTTCTTGCTTGCGCCAACAATGAACAGTAGTAGCCTTCGCTTAAATAGCGAGACGTGTCACATAAGTTTATGACGCGAGTTTTTGGCTCGTTCAGTTTTGGAAACTCTGCAAGATAGTCTTGAAAAGTGAGTACTGTTAAAGCGGTGTTACAAAAAGGGGTAACATCATCAGTAACAATCAGTGTATTGTGCATGTAATTCGCTTCTAAAAAGTAAGTTGTCGGTTACAATAACGTAGGTGATTGCACAAAACGCAACCACATTTAAAACTGCGCTGAGTTTACGCTTAACTAGCGTTTTGCAAAGCAATATCAGCACGGCTTTTTTTCATCGTTAAGACAACGAATTCTTATGCAGTGATGAAGACGCGAGTGACCTCTTTTAGAAGAGGGCTACGCCAGTGATAGTTAGCTGAAATGACGCGTAGCGAAATACAAAAATTTAAGGAGTAGGTATGTTATTAGCCAGTTTGGCTATCGCAATCGGGTTACCCGTTTTGCTTTGGAGTGCAGGAAAGTTTGTTGGTGGCGCTGCTTCGGTAGCCAATCACTTCGGTGTATCCCCTCTTCTAATCGGTATGCTTATCATTGGTTTTGGCACCTCCGCCCCCGAGATTATCGTATCTATTTTTGCCGCCATTCAAGGCAATTCTGGCATTGCTCT
Source organism: Alteromonas gracilis (assembly GCF_036870955.2). Taxonomy (GTDB): domain Bacteria; phylum Pseudomonadota; class Gammaproteobacteria; order Enterobacterales; family Alteromonadaceae; genus Alteromonas; species Alteromonas gracilis_A. Next base: position 1,452,728 of record NZ_CP145482.2, on the reverse strand, counting down.
AGGTAACGCATACGGTTCTAACATTGCTAATGTCATGCTTATTCTTGGTTTGACTGCATTAATCAGCCCTATTGCGGTCAAATCTGAAATTATAAAAAAAGAGCTACCAGTTCTGCTGGGCATTACCTTCTTCGCTGCGTGGCAGGTACTCGACCAACACGTTTCAAAAGATGATGCTTTCTCGTTACTCGGTTTATTTGTATTGCTTATTTCATGGAGTATTTATCATGGAATGAAAAGTGATAATGATGCACTGGCTTCTGAATACAGCGACGAGATAAATGCCAGCGAAGGGACAGTGAAAACTCATGTTATGTGGCTTATTGCTGGCTTGTTGTTATTGGTAGCCAGTTCTCGCATGTTGGTGTGGGGCGCCGTTGAGGTCGCCACCTTCTTCGGTGTTAGCGATACTATTATCGGGCTTACAGTAATCGCTATCGGCACGTCACTTCCAGAGCTTGCATCTTCTCTTATGGCTGTGCGTAAAGGTGAACACGACCTTGCGATTGGTAACGTGATTGGTTCGAATATGTTTAACACGCTTGCCGTTGTGGGTATTGCTTAGGTACTATTCAGCCTATGGCAGTCAGCGCAGATTTCCTATATCGAGACGTTGTAGTTATGCTTGCCTCTACCGTTGCACTATTTATATTCTGCATCGGCTTTAAACGCCAAGGTCGTTTAAACAGGTTAGAGGGTGGCGCCTTTGTACTCGCCTACGCTGCTTATACCTATTATTTGATTCAAGCCGCGTTTATTTAAATACCGCAAAAATCGTCTAAAAACCTAGCGTAGTAGCTACAGTAATTAAGCTGATAGCTACTATCGCAATAAGCACAATCAAATTTACGCCAAAGTTATCGCTTTGTCGTCGAGTACGTTTTGCTCGCATAACAAAACTAACCACACTGAGCGCTAAGCATACGAGCAACATGATTGTCATTGCATTTACGTGGGTCTGTGACCATGATGTGTCACCTTTAATGCCCCAATATTCTTGAACACCGCTTATAAAGTCTGGCCTTGCGTAGTGAAATAAAATAAGAACAACAACAAGTCCAACCCACCCCAATATATTTAAACCTAACATGACTTTGTAAAACGTGGTTTGTGAACGCGGTGTTGAACGCCTTTCTGCCAGCATTTCATAAGTGACGATATCGGGCTTTTCTTCACGCTGAGGCTTGATGTTTTCGCCTGATGACGAGGTCAACGGTGAATTTGATGATGATGAACTGTTTTTATTTCCCATTTGTCACTCTGTTCTCTGGCATCCCGCTTTAGGTTGAGTATACTAGCGTGCTAGTGGATTGTGCCTTTTTGTCTATTTTTACACCACCATAGCATGCTTCTAGGTATGAATGCGTAAAAATGCCTAGCTAGGTTTGTGTTTTTTATCGGCACAGCAATCCAGAACATTGACCATAAAACAAGTTTTCGTGCATTTTGCACTTTGCTGTTGAATATGACTCAATAGTGAGCAACAGCATAAAATTAGTAAGACGGAGATATTAACATGACGCATGCGCCCGTAGTTGACGTACTTAAAGGTAAGTACGCCGTTGGCGAATCGGTGACCGTAAAAGGTTGGGTAAGAACACGCCGAGACTCTAAAGCAGGTTTATCATTTATTGCACTACACGACGGTAGCTGCTTCGATCCTGTACAGGTTATTGCGCTAAATTCTCTGTCTAATTACGCCGACGTGCAGCGCTTAACAGCGGGCTGCTCGTTGTCTGTTACTGGTACGGTAAAAGAATCTCAAGGCCAAGGTCAGTCAGTTGAAATTGATGCAACAGACGTAGAAATTTTGGGTTGGGTGGAAAACCCAGACACATATCCAATGGCCGCAAAACGTCACAGCATTGAATACTTGCGTGAATATGCTCACCTTCGCCCGCGCACCAACGTAATTGGCGCGGTAACGCGTGTGCGCAACTGCTTATCGCAAGCAATTCACCGCTTTTTCCACGAAAAAGGTTACTTTTGGATCTCTACGCCAATCCTTACTGCAAGTGACACTGAAGGCGCAGGTGAAATGTTCCGCGTATCAACACTTGATATGATGAACATTCCTCGTGACGACAAAGGTAACGTTGATTACTCAGAAGACTTTTTCGGAAAAGAAACCTACTTAACGGTATCAGGTCAGTTAAACGTTGAGACCTACTGTACAGCAATGTCTAAGGTGTATACCTTCGGACCTACGTTCCGTGCAGAAAACTCAAATACTTCTCGCCACTTAGCAGAATTCTGGATGATTGAACCAGAAGTGGCGTTTGCTGAACTTAAAGATGTGGCACAACTTGCTGAAGACATGCTGAAATACGTTTGCAAAGCGGTACTAGAAGAGCTGCCAGATGACATGGCCTTCTTCGCGCAGCGCATCAAAAAGGATGCGATTGAGCGCCTAGAAAAGCTAGTTAACTCAGATTTCGTACGCATGGATTACACGGACGCCATCGAGATATTGCAAAACTGCGGCAAAGACTTCGAGTTCCCTGTTGAATGGGGTATCGATCTTTCTTCTGAGCACGAGCGCTACCTAGCTGAAGAGCACGTTGGCGCGCCAATTATCATGCAGAACTATCCGAAAGATATTAAAGCGTTCTATATGCGCATTAACGATGACGGTAAGACGGTTGCCGCCATGGACGTGCTTGCGCCAGGCATTGGTGAAATCATTGGTGGTTCACAACGTGAAGAGCGCCTAGATGTATTCGATGCACGCCTAGATGAAATGGGCCTTTCAAAAGAAGACTATGCATGGTATCGCGACCTTCGCCGTTACGGCACTGTGCCTCACTCAGGTTTCGGTCTTGGTTTCGAGCGACTGGTTGCCTATGTGACAGGTATGCAAAACGTACGTGACGTTATTCCATTCCCACGTACACCTGGCAACGCTAGCTTCTAAGCGAGACTCATAAATGTCTAAAGCCCGCTTTACTCAAGCGGGCTTTTTTGTGTCTGAGTAATTTCGACAACGCGAGAAAGCATTTTCATCCAAGATCTTCAAGTATTACTGCAAGTTTGACTTACTTTTGTGCGCCTTTTCCCATTGCTTTGGAGACTGCCCATACGCACGTTTAAAGTCGCGACTAAATTGAGAAGAACTTACATACCCGACATCCATGGCTGCAACGCTTACATTAACGCCCTGTGCTATCCGCTTGGCAGCATTATTTAGCCGCATAGATTTGACAAATTGGATTGGAGACATAGCTGTTGCTTGTTTAAATTTTCGATGAAAGACCGCTCGACTCATGGCAACCTTACTAAGCAATTTCATCAATAGTTATATTTTTATGGGCATTGGCAGTTAAGAATTCAATTGCGCGCAATATGGCATTTCCGGCGTTATAACTCTGACGCACTGTACTACCAGCTTCACCTTTTAATAAAGTGTAGTAGAGTTCCCGCAGTCGACTTTTTCCTAGCACTGCCATATCAGCTTCGCTGTCGGTAAGTAATAGAAGGCGATAAAGGGCGTCGGCAAAGTCATCATCCCACTTCGCTGAGGCCATACCCGCAATCGAATGTACTGCTAAATTACTCTCTTCATCCAAGCTCAAGCTTTCTAACTCTATGGCTAATTTTCTCATGATACTGCTATCAAGAGAAACATAGACCCCAATTAATGGCGCCGATTCAGAAGCCTCTGGGATACCCGCTTCGACTGGTATAGGCATGGTGCACAATGTGTATTTACTTGTGTCGAAAATATGCTTATCACCATCAAGTATGGCTTCTTTAGCGCCACTTACAATTGCGGTTAATGACGGCTCGTATACTACGGGAGCACAGTCAATCGGTGCGGTAATTTTAAAAAGCTGCACTCCCTCAATTCCAGTGTCAACCAGGCCGTTTTGGCTAACCTTTTTCTCGATAAGCTCTCTTAGCAATGTTCTACTCACCAAGGCCCCCTTCGCATTTAAACTAGGCTATCAAACTCGAAACAAACACTATCAACCACCTGCTCACACTACAACGCAATGATACAAATTGGCAAATTTTAGCGCCAAATCCGCCTACTTAATCACCATCAAAATCACTATATTGCAAATACAAAACAACTTAAATTTTGAGACAAAAGCTATGACTAAATCATCTTTACACGAGAGAGCAGGTTGGACGCCAACTCGTATGAACAATTTGAAAGACAAGACTTACCTTGTCACAGGTGCCAATTCCGGTGTGGGATTCCAGACCTGTCGTTTACTTCTATCGAAAGGCGCAAGCATCGTTATGCTCAACCGCAGCGAGAGTAAATCCAAATTGGCGATATCTGATTTAAGACAAGAGTTTGGGAATAGTGCGCAAGTGCGATTTATTCACTTAAATTTAGCAAGTTTAGAATCAGTAAAGCAATGTGCACATACGGTGTTAGAACAGGTTCCAATAGTACATGCGCTTATATGTAATGGTGCTATTGCGCAAATAGCAACTCAACAATTTACCGAGGATGGCTTTGAAAGTCAGTTGGGCGTAAACCATTACGGGCACTTTTTACTTTGTGGGTTGCTATTTGACAGATTGGAGGCGTCGCAAGGCAGGATAGTCGTGGTCTCGAGTGAAGGCCACAAAATGGGCTTAAGAAGCATTCAATTTAACGATATAAATTGGGATAACAACTATCACCCTAACAAGGTATACAGTCAAAGTAAGCTGGCTCAGATGATGTTTGCCTATGAACTTCAAAACAAAATAGCCGCCAATAAAAAGCAGGTTAAGGTATACGTGTGCCATCCGGGTGCTTCAAATACATCCCTGATAAGAGACAGTGCCAGTATAACAACACGTTTGACGTGGTCTATCATGGTCAAACTTGGTCTAGCGCAATCTGCAGAAAAAGGCGCCTATCCTAGTGTTATGTGCGCAATTGAAGAAGATCTCGAGCAACGTGCTTATTACGGCCCTACAGGTCTTATGAACTTTGGCGGTCCTGTCGGTCAATGCGCGCTTCAGCCTTTTGTGCTTGATGGAGAGGTGATGCAAAAACTGTGGGCGTTGTCTGAAGTCAGTACAAAATTCGATTGGTGTAAAGACACACATCTTTACATAAAATCTAGCTAAGTCGTATGTTTGGGCCTTGGTTAGAGTGCTACTATAAAAGTGCTTTAACATAAAAAGGACTAGATTATGTTTTCAAAATTAATAGCAAAAGGAATACTGTGCTCACTTCTCATCTCATCGACAGCTTTCGCAGCACAGGAAAAAGGCGACGTCGAAACCATTGAAGTGGTAGGTAAGAAGCCGCTTCAATATTTTTTTAAAATGAAAGAGGAAAAGCGCTTCGAGTTTATGGAATCCTTTAATGCGCTTGTCGATGACAAAGATCTGCATTTTGAATGCAGACGAGTGAGAGAAACCGCTCACACATGAAAAAAGAAGTCTGCCGTAACGCATTTGATTGGCGCATAAGGCAAGAGGCAGTCTCTAATGAAATTATTAGCGGCAACATGTCAACAGCGCAGAGTGCGGCGGCCTTAGGAAATATTGAACAGCGAGAGAAACAAGAAGAACTTCTTATAACCATTAACACGCTGCTGGAGACACACCCGGAATTCTCGGAAACATTCACTGAGTTCAACCAAGCGAACCGTGCTTACAAAGAAGCACATGCTCGCGAGTTTGGTTCACTCAGTATGCATGCGGATGAAGAAAACTAAATAGAGGTCACGACCTCTTTAACCGCAGCGTCAAAGTCATCAAGAGAGGCGGGATATGTCACTTGCACACCATCAATAAAGAACGCAACGTACATATTCTCGCCCTTTAACATTTGCAGCAATAGAGTGTCGTCAATCAACGTCTTAACTTCACACGCAGCTTCACCACAACCGTTGATGGGCGCACGATAAAAATCATGTTTATCGACTTTTATCGCTACCCCTTTTGACATATCAGCTTTACCACTAAAGCGCAGCACAAGATGGGGTCTCGTGTCCTGCTTATTTTTTGCGAACATTACCCCTAACACCGTGCGCTCACTGGGCGTTGCTTTTACCTGTTGAAACGCCACACAACTTACACTATCTGACTTTTTAGCAGGGTCGCAATCCACTTGCCATTTTTGAGAAGTAAGTACTTCATCAAGTGCTGAGGATGGCTCTTTTGATGACGTCGACTGAGTGTCTGCAGCCATTGTTGAACCGCATACACCTAATAGGGACAAACAAGAAGCAAGCACAAATGCTTGCTTCAATTTTTTATTCACTATCATGTTATTTAAGCTCTATCGCTTGCTTTTTCTTCGCATAAGGAAGCTTGCAAACAAGCCAATCGCCAATAGCGGCAATGTGACCTAAGTGCAGGCACTTCATCAACTTCAACCGTTAAAGGCGTCTGGCTAATATCTACCGTACCTGTGTCTACAAACGTCAGTCCAGTAATAAATGCATTTGCGTCAGTGGGGTCAAGCCCAGCTTCAGTCTCAATACCTAACACGCGGAATCTGTCCACGCCACCAGGTGCGAAATTAAATTCCACGCCAGCCAATACAGACCCTAAGAAGATAGAATAATCACTGCCATCCCAACCATATAGGTCAAACTCTCCATCACCGATATTTGGCAAAATTACGCTTGCCACATTAGGACCACTGTGAACTACGTAGTCGTACCCTACCGCGACAATAGGGTCGATAAATATTGGCGTGCTTGGCTCGGTTACCTCAAAGGTGAAATCAAATACTTCTGGCGTGTCATCTTCTTCCGGCAATAATGGATTCTCGGGAGAACCAATGTCATTACAGTTCGGCACACATTCGCTAACACCGTTATCCAAGAACAGAGCAGGATTTAAGACCTCATCGCCAGAGTTGGTCACAGCGAAGGCTAAGGTATACTCGCCGTCTTGAGTGAGCTCTTCGGTAAAATTAAATACACCCGATATGCCATCAGAGCCTGTAGTAAAACCAGGGCCAGTAGTGCTTGCCAGCACGTCGATAATGGCCTCGCCGTCAGGACCAATCAGTATAGCGAACGATGGGTCTGTATACGGGATATAATCACGCGCAACATAGTTCCATGACATAGAAATGGTGTCACCAGCCTGAGCAGTAAACGTCTGCGCAATGGCAGAACCATTTGTGAGTTCGTAATTACCATTAGTTGGGCTGTCTTCTAGCTCAGACTGACTGGCCGTATTAAAGACGCCAGGCTGTTCACCGTCTCCCGGACCCTCAGGGATTTCAGGGCCTTCACCACCACCGTTTTGGTTAGTTGAATCACCCACAATTTGCGCCTGGTATAGGCTTCCAACCTCTATACCTAAGAACTCTTCAATTTCAGTAACTGAAGCACCTTGGCCATTAAGGTATGCCATACGTGATTGGAAAGGGCTAAGTGTATAGATTGTGTCGTTGTTGGTAGTGACGTCAGTAACACCCGCGGCCAATACTTCGCCAATGTAGTCCCAACCTGTCAAATCGCCAGTTTCAAAACCGTGATTGTTAAGAATGATTGGTGCACTGATGGCACTAGAGGCACAAAGTGCAAGCGTACCAACCAAAAGGCTTTTTGAGAAAAAAGTAGATCTATCGCTAGTCATGTGTATCGAAACTCCGTTTTCTTTTGTAATGAGTCTTTGGCAAGGCAAGAAACAAGCCAAACAACAAAACTCTTTACTATCAACCAGATAAAGACATTAAAAATTTCACATGTAAATTTATCCGACACTTCCTTGCCCTAAAGCCCTATAGCAGCAGACTTACAAGGGATAACTTCAAACTGATATCCAATTTCGTTACTTTCGTCTTTATCTCTTGTTATTTCTAAAATTTCATAGTCGTTTAGCTCTATTACTCTAGTATTTTCGGCGTGTGCACATCGAGAGCGTGAATCAGCTTCAAATACATAAATGAAGTCAGCTAGAGCGCGTTGCTGCATCTTTTTGAATTCTTTACTTCTCACTTTTGCATCTTTCCATGCCTGTTCAAATTCTTCCTCAATGTCTGCGTTTGCATTGTTGATGTCATTAGTCGCTTTGGTTGCGTCATTAAGTGCCACGTCATTTTCCGAATTGCTCGCTTCATCACCTGTCTCATCCCCTAATTTAACTGTTGAGCCGGGCGATTCAGCCCCCTCATCAGACAACAAATCGCCTTCGTTTTTTTGCGCTTTTTGTTGTTCGGCAATTTTCTGAACAAAGGAATCATAAGCAAATTGAACCGAAACCATATCGCTTGCTACTTGCTCTTCATCCTCCCACATCAATCCCGCTTGCGCCGAAAGCAATGAAAACTCAACCAGTAACAAAATAGTCCAAATGAAGCGAATGAATGTGGTGGTTAGCACAAATCGGTACTCAGGCGGATGCCAAATACGCTTAACACCAAAGGGCTTAAGCACCAGAAGTACCATCATATACAGTGGCGTTAACAGTATTAAAAGGAGCAGCGCCATGATTGACGTAATGAAGAACCACGTTGGCATAGTAAGGATAAGCGCGAAGTTGTGACTATATGGTAATGCGCTGGCCGATACCCCCGCGATATCGTTAACCATGCCACTTGCCGACGCTAATGCAAAATTAGCAATAATGGCGTACACAAATAATATGACCGCCTTGCCTGGCAGACTGTGCCACACAATCATAAAACGGGGCCATATTTCATTAACAATCCCTGCTAACGCAAAGGCATACATTACAACATCAAAAGCGGCACTTTGGACGTTAAAATACATCCCCAGCACCCCCATACCCGTTGCAACAAGGTAGCACCGTTGAGCAAACGTCAGGCTGCGCCAAAAACGTACAATGCCGATGCTACGCTTTGACACAAAGTGCCGTCCTCGCCTTCTCCCAGTGTGATAAAGGCGCTGCACCCCATCAGACGTTTCAGTGAGTTTACTTTTGAGGTGTGCTTGTTTTTCGCTGTTTAAAAATTGCATCACTTCCCGATACCCTCGCAATGCGCTATGCTGTAAATTCTGAAAATCAACAAGTTATAATAGTTTTGATAATACACATTGGCGGTGCGACACACTAATTTTTATGGCACAAACAGAAAACCTAACGTTTGTATGTGAACAATGCCATACACCCGTTAAAATTCCTCATCTTGCCCACAGACAACGCGCGGTGTGCCCTGTTTGTAATCACACCCTAGTGTCGTTTCGCAATTATGCTAATGAAAGACTAATGGCGTATTCTTTTAGTGCTCTAGTGCTTTTACTGCTCTCCCTGCAGTTTAACTTTCTAACGTTTAAAGCAAGCGGTCAAAAACACAGTATCGATTTACCCAGTGGAATTACGGTTCTTATTGAGCAAGACTACTTATCGCTGGCTATTATCACCAGTCTTGCCACCGTTTTACTACCCGGCATTGTGTTATCCGGCATGTTTTTACTTTCTTTTGCTCAAATGAGGCAGCGTCGCCCTTTTTATCTATACAGGTTATTTCGTGTTGTTAAAACCTTGCTGCCTTGGAGTATGGCCGAGATCTTTTTGGTTGGAGCACTGGTAAGCCTGATAAAAATCACCGAGCTTGCCGATGTGGCTATAGGCATGTCGTTTTACGCATTCATTGGTTTTTCGGCGTTTACTGCCCTATGTATAAGTCAGTTCGACACGACGCGAACTGAAATGTGGCTGGCTAGGGGCATTCCCCCTCGCCCAAGCCCTTGAGTGAAGCGCAAGCAAGTGAAAGTATTCAGCGTACATGGGCACTGCTTTTGACAGCCTGTGTGTTGTATATTCCTGCTAATGTTCTGCCAATTATGTATACTGAACTTTTCGGGCAAGAAACGCCTAACACCATAATTGGTGGTGTTATTTCCTTATGGGAGTCAGGCTCTTACCCTGTAGCATTAGTTATTTTATTTGCTAGTGTTGTTGTACCTGTTGCGAAAATAGTCATACTTGCATGGCTCAATTTTTCCGTTCAGCGCGAAAAAACAAGTTCGCAGAAACTACGGATTCGTTATTATCGTATTACCGAAGCTATTGGCCGTTGGTCAATGATTGATGTATTTGTGGTTGCAGTACTCGTTGCACTTATTCAGATGGGCAGCACTCTCTCTATTTACCCAGGCCAAGCGGCGTTAGCCTTTTGTGCAGTGGTTTTTGTAACAATGATTGCCGCAATGACCTTTGACTCGCGGCTAATATGGCAGCCGTGGAAGCAATTACCATGACCGAACATTCGCAGGTCGATGAAGCGACAGTGAAACCAACAAGCTCGATATCACGCATTTGGATTATTCCTATTTTGGTGATTATTATCGGCGGCTGGATGGTTTACTATCAGTGGAAGAACCAAGGCCCACTTATTACCATAGAGCTTCCCTCGGCAACGGGTATTGAAGTAAATAAAACACCGATAAAAGTGCGTGATCTGGACATCGGGCAAGTCAAAAAAATAACGCTCAAGCCGGATTTGAATGGCGTTTTGGTCACCGCAAGAATAGATGCAAGTGCGGCACACTTACTCAATGAAAATGCCGATTTTTGGGTCGTGGCGCCGCGCATCAGTTTTTCTGAAGTTTCCGGCCTAAACACCTTACTTTCAGGCAGTTACATTGCCATGTCTGCCAATGATAAAGGCAACGAAAAACTGCATTTCACTGCATTGGATAGACCCCCAGTTACACCTGCAGGTACACCGGGGCTACATGTTATGTTGAAAAGCGATGATGAGTTTGCCTACAAACCTGGCGACCCTATCATTTACAAAGGCTTCCAGGTGGGTGAATTTGAAGATGCCACCTTCAACATTGAAGAGCGAGTGGTTTATTACGATGCTTTTATTGAAGCCCCGTATCACAAGCTGATCACCGAAAATACGCGCTTTTGGGATGTAAGCGGTGTAAAACTGCTTCTAGAATCCAGTGGTTTAAGTGTTGAAACCGGTAGCTTAGAAACTTTGTTGGCCAACGGGGTAACATTTGGTATTCCTGAAGGTGTGGCTACGGGCGAGCAGGTTGTAGAAAACGCCTTTTTTACTATCTATGGCGACAAAACGGCTGCATCAGACGCTCGATTTAAAGTTTCAGCGGAGTACCTTCTTCTTATAGATGAAAGTGTTCGAGGCCTCACTGTAGGCGCCCCTGTAGAGTATCGCGGCATTGAAATTGGTAACGTAACAGGCATTAATACACAGCCTGCGGTTCAGGGCAATATTTTACAGCAAGACTACCCTATTCCTGTGCTTATCAGTATTTACCCTGGCAAAGCAAGGCAACCTGATACCGAAGAAGGTCTTAACGCCATTAAGCAAACCATACGAAATTGGCTCGAAAGCGATTTGCGCGCATCGCTTCGCATGGGTAACGTCTTGACCGGAGGCCTGTATGTTGACTTACAGCACTTTCCAGAACATGCAGGCGATGCCAAAATTGAGATAATCAATGGCTATGAAGTTATACCTACCGTCAGTAATGAGTTTACGCAGCTCACCCAAAAAGCCGATGCAATTTTGGATAAAATTAATCAGCTTCCCCTAAAAGAGATGGTTGAAAATGTTCAGCTTGCCGTTGAAGATATGAAACAGGCCGCCGAATCAGTTGAGACGGCCAGCAATGACTTCGATTTACTTATCGAAGACATTGACGCGAAAGCCCTCAATAACAATTTGAACCAAGTATTACTAAGCTTAGATGGCCTGCTAAAAAATTACAGCGAAGGCGGCTTTAATCAATCTGAAGTTAAAGAAACAGTTGATGCGCTGCAAGAGACCATGCGCAATATCCAGCCCCTATTGCTTAAGTTAAATCAAACACCTAATAGCCTGATTTTTTCGAGTAACGATGGTGCAGATATTCAACCTAAAGCAAAGCGTGAAGATTAAGAGTATCCCTATGACTTTTGTACAGTTTGCAAAAAAGGAAACAAGAGGATGAGACGCCTGGGACACATTCGTAAGAATTTCGTCATGAGGACGTTGAAGGTTGCCACATTTTGGCTTAGCGCAGCGTTTTTGTTGACAGCGTGTAGCGGTACGCCCAGTTCGCTCACTTATTATTTATTGCATTCGCCTGCCAAGTCAGCATCAAGTGAGGTTACGTCGACACTGGTGCTTAACGGCATAAGCTTACCGGAGTATTTAAAACAACGCGGATTGGTCTATCAAATAAGCGATACCAACCTACACATATCAACAAAACACCTTTGGGCTGAGCCTGTTGAAGCCGGTTTAAGTAAAGCACTGAGTCACTCACTGGCCAGTCACAATGTAAGACTGGTCCGAAAAGACCATTACAATGCGGCAACGTCTGCAAATATTTCACTGTATATCAATGACCTTGTAAGTAGTCATACGGGAGAAGTCATCTTTAGTGGTGAGTATGTGATAACATCTATAGCCGATAAAAGCACAATTACGCCTTTTCATTTGCGAACTAATCTATCAAACGATGGCTTTTCAGCGAGTATCAATGCGATGCGAGAAGCCGTTGATACACTGTCAGCAATGATTGCGAAAGATATGAACCAATAAAAAGAATAAATGATAAGTCGCATTAAGCTCTATGTTTACAGTGGTGTAAGTCACCACTACAGAGATGAAACCAATCGCAGAATAGTGGTGGTTAACCTATTCGCTGCGGTAGGTATGTCGATTACCTTTTTACTGGGTATGCGAGCCTTATTTGCCCAAGAATTACCGCTGGCAATCATCCTTCTTATTGCCAGCACGGTGTTTGCAGTTTCCCAACAGCTTCAAATTCGGTTTAGGTCGCCAGCGGCGCGAACAGCGTCGATTAGCCTTTTAATATCATGTCTGATGGTGTTAACTCTTTTGCTATTAGTTACAGGTGGAAAAGACAACACTGGGCCGCTCTGGATCTATTTAGTGCCCCCTGTCACTATGTTTTTCGCGGGTTTCGTTATGGGCATGCTCGCCCTACTCGCCTATACCATAGTAAGCGCTGTTTTGTTGTTTGCACTGGACGACATACTGTTACTTACCAGCTATACATATGCGTTTAAATCTCGGCTACTCTATTCCTTTTTAACGGTGTCCTTCCTTTCAGCATTTTACGAATACAGTCGCCAAAAGAGTTACGAAACCGCTTTGTATTTAAGCGATCAATTTGAGCGTCAAGCCAAACATGACCATCTAACACAGCTGCTCAATCGTCGCGGAGCACAGCAGTGCCTTGAAAGAGAATACGCACGCTTGCAGCGCAGTGAACGTCCCTTCTCTGTCGCCATTGCAGACATTGACCGCTTCAAAACCATCAACGACACGCTGGGTCACGAAAAAGGCGATGAAGTGCTGAAACAAATCTCGAAAATTTTTACATCTCGACTAAGAGGCCAAGACATTCTGGCCCGTTGGGGTGGCGAAGAGTTTATGTTCATTTTCCCTGAAACCGATGAAGCCAGTGCCGTTAAGGCACTTGAACAAATTAGACAAAACTTGAGTGACTCTCCGTTAAATATCAACAACCTCAAACTGCCCGTCAGCAGTAGCTTTGGTGTATGCGAAGTAAACACAAACAACACGGTTTCATTTGCAATCAAGCAAGCTGACAAAGCCCTTTATCACGCCAAGGATACAGGTAGAAACAATGTAGTTGCTGCGTCATCACTTGACCAACTGTAAACACATCGTGTCCTCGATATCACTCTTTACACAAAATTGACTCATGTTTCGTTACATTTGGACTATATAACTGAAACACTTTAGCGCTACACTATAGGCTGTGTTTGATACTAAAGTAGAATTGGTTATGAAATGGATGAGACTTGCGTTACCCGTTGGAGTTTTAGTTGCTGGTTATATGGGAATGAAAGGTATAGAAGCCTCAGCCTCTGACTCAGCAATACAAGAAGAAGTAGACACACGTCCTACGGTAACCATTGAATCAATATCGCCTGAAGACGTTCGCGTTCAACTGACGTCCTATGGTGAAATTACTCCCCTTGAAACGACCAATTTGGCAGCACAAGTATCTGGTGAAGTTCAAAGCTGGAATCCGAAGTTTGTTTCTGGCGGTCTTGTTAGACGCGGTGAGACCCTGTTCACCATTGAGCCAGACGCGTATGAGGCAGCGCTTTTACTTGCTGAAGCTAATCTAGCTAGCGCCAGAGCCACCCTTATTCAAGAAGAAGCGCAAGCGGACGTGGCGGCCAAAGAAGCCAAAACAATGCCAGACGCACGGGTTACCGACCTTTACCTGCGCAAACCACAGGTGATGAGTGCGAAAGCAGGTGTTAAGTCTGCAGAAGCACAGCTTAAGATAGCCAAGCGCGACCTCGACAACTGTCACGTGAAGTCTCCCTATGATGCGCTGGTAGTATCTCGTAGTATTAGCACAGGTGACTACGTAACCCAAGGCAGTCCTGTTGCCGTCATTAACAATATCGAGTATGGCGAAATTACGTTTCCCGTAGCAGGGTTCGACAGACAGTTTCTGGCAGATAATACCGTGGGCAGCGAAATAGCTATTGATATTGCCGATGTACAGGGCGCTACTGTAAAAGGCACTATTCATCGCGATACTGGTGTCATCGATAACAATACTCGCATGAGCTATTTTGTTGCGCGTATCGAAGACCCCTATGCCATCAACTCAAACAAGCCCATTGTAAAGTTTGGTTCGTACAGCACGATTGCATTTGAAGGAAAAACGCTGAGCGAAGTTTACCGTGTGCCACAGGAACTGGTTACAAACCGCTTATTGTGGACTCTGGATGAAGACAATAAATTGACCTCACACAAGGTTAGGGTTTTGCGTGAAGAAAACGGCGACTTTTTAATTCAGGGTACGTTCAATGCAAACAAAGTAGTTATGACATTGCCCGAATACCCTCAAAACGGGATGGCAGTTAAAGTCATAGAGAATTCGTCTGATCTTGTGACTGCGCAGACAAACTAAGGAAGCTGCCATGGAAAATCACAACGACACCCAACACGGCATTATCGCCTGGTTTGCTCGCAACTCTGTCGCCGCCAACCTGTTAATGATTTTTATCATTATTATGGGTATTGCCAGCTTTTTCACCATTCAGCGCCAGATGTTTCCAAACATTGAAATTAACTATATTAACGTTGAAGCGAATTACCCTGGTGCATCACCTCAAGAAGTTGAAGAAAGCATATTTGTAAAAGTTGAAGAAGCGCTTAAAGACGTCACTGAGATTAAGCGTACCGTGTCGCGTGCTAGACGAGGAGGCGGCGCTGTAACGCTTGAGATTGATACGAAAGCGGAGCTGACTGACGTATTAGACAAGGTAAAGTTGCGCGTAGATAGTATTGCAACCTTCCCTGCAGGCATGGAGCCTGTGAATGTCTCTCAAGTTGAGTTTCAGCAACAGGTTATAGAAATGCCTTTAGTTGGCGATTTGCCGCTGTCTGAGCTGAAAATTCTTGCTAAAGAAGTTGAAGATGAGCTACTTCAATTAGGCTCGATTTCACTGGTTCAAGTGAATGCGCCAAATGACGAAATTGCCATAGAAGTAAAGCCTGACACGCTACGCATGTACGGGGTTAACATTTCTGATATCACTCAGGCAATAAATAGCTACTCTGCAAATATGTCTGCTGGACAACTTCGTACTAACTCGGGAATTATCTCAGTACGCGTTGAAAACCAGTACTACAGCGGTGAAGAGTTTAGGCAAATACCGATTAAAATTGGCAATGCGGGCGCTAAAGTAACCCTAGGTGATGTAGCTTACATTAACGATGGCTTCGAACAAGGCGAGCGTTATTTCAAATACAACGGCATGAACGCCATTTACATTGCAGTTAAAGCCACCAAAACGCAAAACACCATTCCTGTTGCAGAGACAGTAAAAGCTTACATTGAGAAAAAGAACGAGACGCTTCCTCAAGGTATCAGCCTAGAAGTGCTTGTAGATATGACCTACTACCTAAATGCGCGTCTCGATATGATGCTGTCTAATCTAGTGCAAGGTTCTGTGCTTGTAGCGTTCATGCTCACGCTGTTTTTGCGCTTTAGGTTGGCCATGTGGGTAATGATTGGTCTACCTGTCTGCTTCTTGGGAGCAATGATGATGATGCCGTTATTTGGTGTCAGCATTAACATATTGTCGTTATTCGCCTTTATCATGGTACTGGGGATTGTCGTTGATGACGCCATTGTCATAGGGGAAAGTGCCTATACCGAAATTGAAAGTAAGGGCGGCGGCATCGATAACGTTATCCGCGGTGCTAAGCGTGTAGCAACCCCCGCAACCTTTGGTGTACTTACCACTATTGCTGTATTTGCGCCCTTCACGCTAAGTAGTGGCCCAGAAGGAGCGTTCTTCTATAACATTGCCGTGGTCGTTATTCTTTGCTTGGCATTTAGCCTCGTTGAATCAAAGCTTATTCTGCCTGCTCACTTGGCGCACACAAAGTTTTCGCCAGTAAAATCGACCAGCTGGCGCTCACGTTTTAACAAGAACTTCTTCAAGTTTGTTAACGGTCCATACAAACGCACCGTAGAGCGAGCTATTGAATGGCGCTGGGCAGTGTTAATGATGTTTGTCGCTATGCTGATGCTAAGCTTCGGTCTTATCAACGCTAATTATGTGCGCATGGTACCAAACCCAAAAGTGCCGCATGATTTCCCAAGCGTACGCATTGAAATGAACGAAAACGTGTCAGACCTAGCCACCATTGATGCACTAAAAGTGGTTGAACAAACCATTCTACGTGTTGAAGACGAGATTGTTGAGGAATTTGGCACGGGTATGATCCGCGACCGATTAGCGTTTAACGATGGCCGCACTGAGGGTCGAATACTTGCGCCTCTCGTAAATGAAGAAGAAAGACCTATTGATACCTTTGAGCTAGCCAGACGCTGGCGAGAGGCTATTCCTGAAATTTCAGGCATGAAGTCGTTCACTGTTATCGATGATGTAAACGGCGACGGTGATGATGGTGAGTTTGGATATTTATTGTTCGGGCCAGATATAGACACGCTCAATGCTGCGGGTCTTAAATTTATCGAAATGCTTCAACAACAAGACGGTTTGTTTGACGTAAGTTCAACGATAGATCCGCCCAGCAAAGAAGTTCAAATGACACTGCTGCTTAGGTTGCTTACGATTTGGGGCTTACATTGTCGAGTATTGCGTCTCAAGTAGGTGCCGGATTCTATGGTGGTGAAGCACAGCGCGTTATCCGCAATGGTGAAGAGGTGCGTGTTATGGTGCGCTATCCTGAGCTAACCCGTGAGCGCTTTGCAGACCTTAAATATACGTTGATCAAAACACCACAAGGTGAAGAGGTCATGTTGGGTGATGTTGTTGCCCTTGAAGAGAAACCAGGTATTAGTTATATCCGTCGCGAAGGCGGCTATCGCAGCGTTTATGTTTGGGGCAATATCGATGAAGAAAAAGTAGAGCCTAACGAAGTTGTAGAGGAAATAAGAGAAAAACTCTTGCCTCAACTGAAGACCTCATTCCCATCGGTAATGACAGAGCTTGGTGGTGATATTGAAGAGCAGCAGGCACAGCAAAACGAGCAAATCTTGTTTTTCCTTGCCGCTATGATAATGGTTTACATTCTGCTTGCTGTACCACTTAAAAGTTACGGCCAGCCGCTTATCATTATGTCAGTCATACCGTTTAGCCTTACTGGTGCTATTTGGGGGCATTACCTCTTAGGTCTTGACCTTTCAATGATGTCTACATTTGGTCTTATCGCTGCTGTCGATGTTGTTATTAACGACTCGTTGGTTATGACAGATTTTGTCAACCAACGTCGTGCACAAGGCTACAGCGTTAAAGATGCAGTCGTCGAGGTAGGTACGGCTCGCTTTAGAGCGATTACTCTGACATCTATCACAACATTTGTTGGCGTACTGCCAATTATGTTTGAAACAAGTCTACAGGCGGCGTTCGTTATCCCTATGGCGGCAGCGCTTGGGTTTGCAGTACTGTATGCCACGCTCGTAACGCTTATACTAGTGCCTTGCTTATACCTTATATTGCTAGACTTACGCGGTCCATTCTCGTTTATTAAACGAAAAGTCTTCATGCGTAAAAGGGCATCTAAAGGCGGTAACAACGGCGATGTATTAGGTCAACCTCAGACCAATAACGCTGTAGATTAACGCGCCATATTTTAAAAGTGACTTAACGGCCTCTAATGAGGCCGTTTTTTTTGGTGTTTCTTCAGTTTATTAGACTTCGTTAGTAAAAAGCCCTACCCTTTTGTGAAAAATCAACTGTGGAACTTTTATGACTGACAGCATAACGATAAGAAACGCGACGCCTAACGATGTAACGCAGATACGCCAGTTTATTCTAGAGCTAGCGATTTACGAAAAAGCAGAGCACGAAGTAGAGGCTACCGAAGAGGATTTGCATCGTACTTTATTTGCTGAGGGCTCAACGGCCCATTGTATTATGTGCGAAAACAGCGGTGCAGCGATAGGTTTCGCAGTTTACTTCTTTAACTACTCAACGTGGCAAGGAAAGAACGGTCTATACCTTGAAGACTTGTATGTTTCGCCAGCTTCAAGAGGATTAGGCGCAGGTAAGGCATTGCTACAGCACTTGGCCAACATTGCTGTCAATAACCAATGCGGGCGCTTCGAATGGAGCGTATTAGATTGGAATACACCTGCTATCGATTTTTACGAGTCGCTAGGAGCAAAACCTAAAAGTGAATGGTTAGGCTATAGAATGGATGGACAGACACTTATCGACTTTGCAAAATCATAATAAAGCCATTTAAAACCAGCGGCCTATTGAACACGACTCAAACAAAAAAGCCATTCGCGTTAACGAATGGCTTTTCTATTATTGTCTAAAACGAATTGAGGTTTTAGAAAGAACCAATTAATGACAATCTTGCGTTAATTGGCGCACCTACTGTTGCCTGATGCGTTGAGTGCGCATTCGGGAAGTATAATTCATCAGTTAGGTTTTCAACGTTAAGCTGAAGACGCATTTTGTCGTTAACATCGTAATAGGCTGATGCATCAACACGTGTGTAGCTTGGCAGAACTGGAGAGTTAGCTGCAGTCAGAATATTACTCTCATCCTGGTATGTTGCACCTACACCGAAACCAAATACATCGTTTACTTGATACGTTGTCCACACAGATAGGGTATTTTCAGGTAGTTCACGCAATTCAACACCGTCAGCATTTTCACCATCTAAGTTGCTGTAGTTTGCAGTAATCTGCCATTGGTCTGTGATGTAGCCTTGT
This sequence comes from Alteromonas gracilis, assembly GCF_036870955.2. Lineage (GTDB taxonomy): Bacteria > Pseudomonadota > Gammaproteobacteria > Enterobacterales > Alteromonadaceae > Alteromonas > Alteromonas gracilis_A. The sequence goes on along the minus strand of NZ_CP145482.2, from coordinate 1,433,610 downwards.
AGCTGAAGCTCAAAACCAGACACGTCAGAATCAACTTCTACGAAGCCTTCTGGGTCATTAGGATCATTATCAAGAGACACTTGCTCATTTTCAAAAATGGCTGCAGTGAAGCTCATGCTGTCAGCGAAATCCCATTTAATACCAATTTCTTGGTTTGTAAACGTATCTGGGTCTAGGCGATCTGCGTCACCATTGATATTAGCGTATTGCTCGCCACTACGCGGTAGGAATGATTCGCTATAGCTTGCGTAGATAGAGATGTTCTCTTGTGGCTTATAGACTAGACCTGCACGTGGAGATACTTCTTCATCTTTGCGGTTACGTGTTTCAAGTACGGTTGGACGTGCATCAAACACTTCAATATCAAAGCTATCGAAGCGCGCACCGATAACTAAGTCGAAGTTTTCTGTCAACGCAATTTCGTCTTGTACGTAGAATGAGTATACGTCAAGGTCAACGTGCGTATCGTCATTCAGTGCAGAAAATGCCGTTGTAACTGCAACGCCTTCTGCATTTGTGCCGCTAAGGCCTCTAAAGCTAAGTGGACGAGACACTAAGAAACTTTCTTTGTCGTTTCCTGTAGAGTCAAAAACAGGGTTAAAGCGGTCTTGGTTAGACTTGGTATTGATAACCTCACCACCGAAAATAACGGTGTGATCGATGCTACCCGTTGTAAACTCGCCAACTAAGTTTGCAGAAAGAATAAGATTTTCACGCTGCGTATTATCAACGTAGCCATCTAGCGTAACGATGTTAGTTTCAGGATCGAAACCAGAAGCATAAAAGTTGGCGTACACTTTGTCATAGTCACCGTAGAAGGCATTAAAATTACCTTTTAGGTTATCTGAAAATGTGTGCTGAAGATTTGCGCGGAATACGTCCGCATCTAGTGTTTGATAGTTATTTTCTGGGTCGCCAAATACAATATCTTCAAACGCTTCTACTGGCTCTCCGTTGGCACCTGTTGGTACACCACGGTCAATAAAGCGCTCGTGATCGATATATTCGTATGATAAATCAACAATGGTGTCTTCGCTTAATACGATGCGAGCCGTTGGGTTAAAACCGTAACGGTCACCGTAGAAGAAATCACGGTGATTATCTAAGCTCTCGTACATCGCGTTAATGCGCACGGCTGAATCTTCAGTTGTTTCAATGTTTGTATCTAACTGCAGGTTGTACGCACCAAATGTGTTGGCAGATACATTGTAGTTTACAAACTGCTCGCCAGTTTTCGCTTTCTTAGACACACGATTTAGGATACCGCCTGTACCACCGCGACCAAACAATAGCGCGTTTGGTCCACGAAGAATTTCAACTTGTTCTACATTATATAGTGCACGGTAGTATTGAACGTCATCACGATTACCGTCTAAATAGAAGTCTGCCGTAGAACGTACGCCGCGAAATACCACTGCATCACGGTGGCCTTCCCCCTGAGAAGTGTTAACACCCGGCGTGTAGTCGATAATTTGACCAATACTGGTAATGCCACGTGCAGTGATATCTTCTGCTGTCATAATAGACAAGCTTTGAGGAACATCGATAATTGGCGTTGGGCTTTTGATAGAGTTTGCTTGGTTTACAGAAAGATACTTGCCTTCAACAGTAAGTCGCTCGATATCTTCCATCGCATCAGCAGCCACAGCTGGACTAAGTAACATTGCAGTAGCAATGCTCGTCAGTTTAAATTTCAATGTAATTCTCCAAGTTTTCTTATGTGTATTCGTGTGTATTTTTTATGTTGTGCTCTTCGGCTAAGCCTGTTTACCACGCTTTTTTTATGCTTACTTACAATTAGAAATAAGAATGATTGTCATTATTGGGCGTATTCTATAGAAATAATTTAAAAATGACGAGTACGAACACAACAAAATTTGAAAACTCTTTATAAATTGATTTAATTGTTATCGAGAGCTGTGTGGATTAATTGCAGCAGTAAGCATTGCAACGCTTTATGCGCTGAGGACGGGTTTGGTTTACATAAATAAACAGGACAAGGGCTCTGCACACTTTGCCACGCGCTAATAACCCTAATGGTAACGCAGAATCAGACGATGTTATTTAAAAGAGGAGGCTATTGAAGCTGGTACGCTTTGCGAGAGATGCACGAGAAGCCGTTTCTATTTCTGGCCAAACCTTTTTGCAATCTAACCTTCAATACAGCAAGACGGCTTCTTATAATATAGGCCTCTAGCAACACACAGTGCTTTACGAAATTTGGTAACGGCTTAGTATGAGTGCAACTGTGTTTTGCGCCACGTTTAGCTTATCTTGGTCACTCAATGCATCTTCAATCTTAAATAGCTGCGGCCAGAAGCACTTCCCTTTTACCAGACTGTCTATTTCTTCCACGACGCGGTCAAGATCGTCAAATTGCAATTTACCATCTGCTTGTGCGTCTTTGAGCCACCTGTGCATTGCTGTTTCTTGGGCCTTTAACTGAGCAACTTCGTCTTTAAGCTTTTCAGGTTCGTAAAAAAAATGCCCTATGGCAACACGCGCCAGGTCGAGATGTGATTCACTGACCATAAACTCGATGTCGTGCATTATCAGCTCACATAGCTGTGTATCGAGCGCTTTGCCGCTGTCGTAGGTCGCCGTCACGTTGAGAATTGCGCTTTGCCACTGTTGCGTAACTAAATACATGACCAGTTCGTCTTTTGTCGCAAAGTGGTTATAAACCGTACGCTTTGACACATTCGCAAGCTCAGCCAGTTTATCCATACTGGTGCCATTTACGCCAAACTCTTGAAAAGCTTGCGTAGCGGCTTGAATAATCGCTTCTCGCTTTAGGTCACTGCGCGTGCGCGTATTGTTTGTCATAAATTTTACTCGTGTTGCTCTCAATCGCCATTCTAACGGCTTTATACACTTTGTGAATGGGTGCCTTACTTTATTGTTACCTATCGCGCCATTGGCATCATGCTAAACCGCACTTTTTAGGCTTTAAACAAATGTTTATCTCATGCTTTACCATCATTTTACACTGAATAGTTTACTTTTCAATGTGCGGGCATTAAAATGCACTCACCAGTTTACTTTGAATCGTTGACGCTGCTGTTTTTACACTCGCGAATCAAGTAAACAAAAGCATTTAGCTTCAACCTTATTTTCACACTACCAATGGATTACCTATAGCCATGTCCATGAAACCATTTTCTTACGCGCTCTTAATGAGCTTTTTCTCCGTCTTAACATTAGGTGCTTGTACGTCAGAAGATGTGCAAGAGCAAACGACTGAAGCACCTCGCTATGTGAAGTTAGCCTCTGTAAGCCCTATTCCTAACTTTGATGAATTCACGTTTCCCGCGGTGGTATCTGCGGTTAAAACCGTTGATGTCAGCTTTGAGGTTTCAGGTCGCCTTACACAAACAGATTTGATAACCGAGTAGCGACATAGCGAAGGGAACACTGCTTGCGACCATCGATAGAAAGCCTTTTGAGCGTCGACTAGAACAGTCTAAAACGCGATTAGAGCAGGCTAAACGAGAACTCGATCGCATTGAAAAAATGTTTTCTCAAAAACTTGTCGCACAAAGCTCACTCGACTCGGCCATGACCTCTTATGAGCTTGCAGTGCTTGATTTAAAAAACGCTGAACAAGACTTAAGTTACACTCAACTGTATGCCCCTTTCGATGCGAAAGTGTCAGAACGCCTTGTGGAAAATAATAGCTTTGTAAAGTCAGGGACATCTATTGCGAGGCTGCAAGATGTATCAAAAATATATTTCAATATTAATGTGCCGGAACGTCTACTAACTGCCAACCTTGGCCGCGGAATTAAAGAAGCGAGTGCAACTCTGGCTACAAACAGCACTCAGTGGTACCCCGTCGAATATGTCGAACACTCTACTCAACCAGATCCTGTTTCACAGACTTATGAAGTTGTCTTTGCTATGGCGCCACGAGACGAGCTACCGCTTACACCAGGAGCACGCGCTGTGGTTAAAGTAAGCCTTCAAGGTACCTTGTACCCTGACGGTTTTGTCGTACCTGTTAAAGCCCTTGTGGGTGACGAAGAAAATGGTTTTGCCGTTTGGCTATACAATAAGGAAACACAAATGGTGGCTAAACAAGCTATTGATGTGCGCCATATTGAGAACGACCTTGCGGTTATTGAAGGCGATGTGACGCTAGGGCAACTTGTTGTAGCCGCAGGCGCAGCACAAATGCGAGATGGTCTTAAGGTACTTCCGTACAAGGGAGAAAAGTAGCTTATGGACATTGCACGCTACTCCATAGATAAACCCGTAAATGTATGGCTTATGGTTGTGATACTGCTTATCGGCGGTGTACTTGCCATGTCGAAAATAGGGCGACTTGAAGACCCTGCGTTTACCATCAAACAAGTAAAAGTGTACACCTCCTACCCAGGTGCTAGCGCCGAAAAAGTAGAGCGAGAGGTCACAGAGCGCCTTGAAATTGCTATTCAGCAAATGCCTCAGCTTAAAGAGGTAACGTCAGTTTCATCACCAGGGCGCTCAGAGATTACTGTTGAGGTGAAAAGCACTTACGACAGTCACCTACTCCCACAAATTTGGGACGAATTAAGAAAGCGGCTTCGTGACACCGCCTCATCGCTCCCAGCAGGTGCGCAAGATCCAGTGGTATTCGACGATTTTGGTGACGTATACGGCTTGTATTACGCATTAAGTGCCCCAGACTTTGATACTCGAGAGCTTCGCGAATTTGCACGTATTATTCGTCGCGACCTGCTAACGACAGAGGGCGTAGCAAAAGTTAACGTAACCGGCGTTCAAAAAGAACAGATTGTTGCTTACATAAACCCCTACCAGTTAGCAGGCTTAGGTATATCGTTTCCCGATTTAGCATCACTGTTTCAAGACAACCTTCGCCCTTTCAATGGAGGACGCGTAAAGGTAGACGCAAAAAACGTCCGCATTGTAGTCGAGCGAGCACCGGATAGATTAGAAGAGATATCAAATTTGTCACTTGTTGTGCCTGGAACCAACCGTTCATTGCGCGTTGCAGACGTTGCTACATTAAAACTAGAGCCAGCAGATATCCAGCCCGTACTTGTTCGCTACAACGGTGAAGCTGCATTGACCTTAAGTGTGTCTGCGCTAAGTGATGTAAATATTGTTGATGTAGGTGAGCGCGTTAACGCCAAAGTGAATACCCTGTTACAGCAGCTGCCAGTCGGCATTACACTAACACCAATATATGACCAAGCTTCAGTGGTTGACGAGTCAGTTGATGGCTTTATTAGCAACTTGGTCATGTCGGTGACTGTGGTTACCCTTACCTTGTGTTTATTTATGGGCTGGCGCTCGGGGATAGTAGTAGGTAGTGTGCTCCTTGTTACCGTGCTCGGCACAATCCTTATTATGTGGCTGATGGACATTCAGCTTCAGCGTATATCTCTAGGCGCCATGGTCATTGCCATGGGCATGCTTGTCGATAATGCTATTGTTGTTGCCGAAGGTATGATGCTGCGCATGGCAACAGGCGCATCGGCGAAAGAAGCAGCAAGCTTTATTGTTAAACGCACGCAGTGGCCGCTTTTAGGTGCGACCGTTATTGGTATTGCCGCATTTTCAGGCATTGGTTTATCGAATGACGCTACAGGTGAGTTTTTGTACTCGCTGTTTGCCGTAGTTTTAGTCTCGTTAATGATTAGCTGGGTATTAGCAGTAACACTGGTTCCCGTGCTAGGCGCCCACTTTTATAAAAAAGGGATGTCTATTGAAAATGAAGAGAAACCATCGACCATGCAGCTGTGGTTTAAGAAGATGCTTATTGGTGCCCTTAAGCTTCGTTGGGTAACTATTGGTGCGCTCTTACTTATTACCGTGGTTGCATACGGTAGTTTTGGTATGGTCAAGCAAGGGTTCTTCCCGCCGTCCAATGCCCCGCTTTTCTTTGTGCACTACTGGGGACCTCAGGACCGTGATATACGCGCTACCGAATCTATAGCCAAAGAAGCCGAGCAACGCATATTGGCGCTCGACAACGTGACGGCTGTCACCACTTTTATTGGTCAAGGCGCAGACCGCTTTACACTGACCTACGCGCCTAAAAGTGCCAATGAAAACTATGCTTTCTTTATGGTGCGTGCCAACGCGCTTAACAATATCCCGGCCATTCAAGATGCGCTAAGCGGTCAGTTGAACGACATTGACTTGGACGCAAACTTTTACATGGAACGCATGCAGTTTGGCCCAGGCTCGGGCGCCAAGCTTGAAGCACGTTTTTCAGGCCCCGATACAGAGGTGCTTCGCAGGCTTGCAGAGCAAGCTAAGGCGCGACTCTTTGAAGATGGCGATATCATTGATATACGGCATAATTGGCGTGAAAAAGGTTTTGCCGTAAATACTCAATACGATGACTACAATGCAGGCATTGCTGGTGTGTCACACTCTGACTTTAGCCAAACAGTGCAATACGCCAGCAGCGGCGTTAATTTAGGTACCGTACAAGACGGTGACTATGCATACGGAATCATCGCTAAGATGGGCAACAGTGACGATACAGACCTACAGTCTATCCGCGAGTCACAAGTGTGGTCTACTCAACAGCGCCAATACATCCCGTTTACGCAAGTCTCGCATGGGTTAGAGTTGATGACCGAAGAAATGCGCATCCATCGAAAAGATAGGATCCGCACCATCACAGTTGAAGCCGAGCCTGGTGTTAATGAAACGGCAGCCAAAGCGTTGGCGCGTATTCGCACTATTATTGAATCCATAGATTTGCCGCCTGGCTATAACCTTGAGTGGGGTGGTGAATATGAGAGTTCCAGCGAGGCCCAACAAGCACTGGGAGCTAAACTTACCCGCAGGATTCTTAGTTATGTTTATTATCTCGGTATTGCTGTTTGGCCATGCTCGTCAGCCTCTTATTATTTGGTTAGTGGTCCCCATGGCTGTAGTGGGTGTTGTGACAGGGCTTTTGGCAACCGATATGCCGTTTGGATTTATGTCACTGTTAGGCTTTTTAAGTCTTTTCGGTATGCTTATTAAAAATGCCATTGTGCTTATTGAAGAGATTGACCTTCAGATAGAGGAAGGCCTTGTTATTCACAAAGCCATTGTAGAGGCAACGCTAAGTCGTGTTCGCCCCGTTTCGCTTGCGGCAGTAACGACCATTTTGGGCATGGCCCCCCTGTTGTTCGACGCTTTTTTTGCCGACATGGCAGTAACCATAATGGGCGGTTTGGCGTTTGCTACGGTACTTACGCTTATCGCAGTGCCAGTGTTATATAGCTTGATGTTTAAAGCGAGTTATCGCAACAACTAACATTAGGTAACTTTGAACAGATGATGCTTTGCTGTGATCTGCCACGGCAAAGCTCATTTCAAACGAGACTCAACGCGTTCCTGCATAAACTTCATGATGTCTCGCCAAGATACTATCCCCATAAGCCGATTAGCATCATCAACAATGGGAATACAGGATATTTTGTGATTGTTAAAGAGCTCTATCGCGGTAAATATCGAGTCATGGGGATACAGCGTGATCACTTTTCGTGTCATTATTTGATGTGCTTTTTTCTCCAGTGTCCCCCTATCTAGTGAACGTTCGCTGATTGTATCAACAAAAGGGCTCACTGCTTTCATAAGGTCTCGGTCTGAAATTATTCCTTTTAATTCGTTGTCGTGAACAACAACTAAATGATGGAAACCTGTGGCAGCAAACAATTCCCTTAGCGACTGTAAGCTGTCGTCTAAGTGAACGCTAACCACACGTTTTGACATGATATTTTTTACGGCCATCGACTCACTAACTATTCTTGCGGTTTATAGATCAGAGTAGAAACAGTAGCGGCAAATTGCAAGCGCCCTCAAAACAGCACTCTCGTTGTTGGTAAGACGCAACGCACAATCTTACTTTTGAATGATTTAATACTGGAATCTATTATGATAGTTGAGTTATAAAAGCATCAACTTTATAGATTTTTTTGATAATAGTCATGAATGTAGAACACCTGAAACTCTTTGTGCGTATTGCCAGTACTTCAAACATCAGTTTAGCGGGTAAAGAGCTTAATATCTCACCCGCAGTGGCCAGTGCACACATCAGTAAATTAGAAGAAAATCTAGGTGTGCGATTGATTCATAGAACCACGAGAAAAGTCTCGCTAACCGATGAAGGAAAGCTCTTTTATCCTCATGCCCAAGAGGTATTGGACAGCATAGAGACTGCGAGAGCCGCCGTCGGTAGTGGCGCTCAAACGCCACAAGGCACCCTCCGCGTAACGGCGCCAGCCTCGTTCGGCAGAATGCATTTAGTCCCTGCAATAAACGAGTTTCTCACGCGATATCCAGATCTCAATATCGATTTCAGATTTAGTGACAGTATACTGGACGTGGTTGAAGGTGGGTTTGATGTCGCTATTCGTGATGCAGAATTAAAAGATTCAAATCTTCATGCTAAAAAACTTGCTTAGGTGACAAACGTATCATTGTCGCGTCCAAGGCTTACATCGAAAAATATGGCTGCCCTCAAACCCCGCAAGAACTGAAAAACCATAAGATAGTAAATCTAACCGGGTTAGAGGTATGGGACTTTAAAACGAGCGGCGGCATAACCTCTGTCAAAACACCAAACTTCCTACGTATGGACAACGGCGAAGCAGTTCGCGATGCCTGTGTTCAAGGCTGCGGTATCACCCTTACTGCAACTTGGTGTAGCTATACACACCTTGAGAGTGGCGACTTAGTTCAAATTTTAAAAGACTACCCATTGGCTACGGATTGTGCGTTATGGGCGGTATACCCTTCAAATCGCTTACTCGCGCCCAAAGTACGTGCATTTATCGACTTTTTGGCAGAGCGCTTCAGCGGTATACCATATTGGGACAAAAAGCTTTCATCACTGGTGGTGTAAACACTTTTAGCCTACGTCAATAGCAAGCAAAGAGAGCCAATATGACTTCCTTGCTTGCAACTAGTATTTCACCAGTATACGGCTTTCAATACTTTTACGAATGGTATGTTCTGCGCCCTTCTCTTTCATGTCTAACGCGCTATGCGCAAGGAAAGGTATGCCCTTGTTATCGTAGATGTTGAACACGATTGCCTCGTCTATACCCATTTTAGATTTATAAAACCAACGATGTTGCGGGTTGGCAATAACACCTAATATTTCGCCTTTGCGGTCGGGGTAAACCAAGTCAATGGTCACCCAATCTTTGATGTTCATTGAATCAGGGCAGATAAAACCCAACGGTGAAGACATTACTGTATTTTCAATAGGCCTCCACACGTTTACAAACCCAAAATGACCATTTTGAAACTGTGCTGCTCTGTGCTCGCCAAGTAAGTCTACAAGACGCTTCTCTATTCCTTCTTTACTGTAGTCGTTATGCACATTTCGAGCGGGGCGTCGCGACGCATCATCACTATCGATGCGAATAGTGTGATCGAACACAATAGCTTCTTTGGCGCCTATATGAGCGCGTAGCAAGTCTGAAATAGAACAATTGTAAGTTTGTTCAGCTCCTCCCTTGAAAGGCTGTGGTGCGGGCGACAAATCGTCTAAGAACTTGATACCATGCTGAACAAAATCCGTCGCAGTTTGGCTTTTTCGAACGTCGTGAACTTGGACACTTTTTGTTGAAAGCTCGGGTGAAATTAGATTACCGTCAATACCATCTACATCAAACTCAAACGCCTGAGTAAACGGCTTTTTTACGTGATAGTTTACATTTGCATTCATTGTCTAACTCCCCGGATAAAACGATGACTGATGCAATAAAAATTAGCTGGAACTTACTATGCGTTACTTGCAATGATTGATTCCATTTCATCAATAAGTGTTGCTAAATGCGTTGCGTCGTTAGCATAAGCATGTGGCGAGGCAAATGTTTCATGATCATTATCGAAATACTCACCTGTAACATTGGCAAAGCGAGTAGATAACGCTGCTTCGACAAATATCTTAGCCCCAAGCTTTAAATCGCCACCTAAGCAATGCCATATGCTGTTTTCACCATTTTACTTCCAAGCAAAGACTTAGGGTTTACCGACACCATTTTCGGGCCGCTTTCCTTTTGGCGTTTGCCAAGGAACATAGTCCACATAGTAATAGCGAGTTTGCTTTGGGCGTACGCAGCACCATCAGATAGACTTACCTCGCCACGCAATGCAGCAAGATTTACGGGAGCTTGTGCGGCAGAGGATACATTCACCACTCTACTTTGTGCGTGCATGCTCTCTAGAAGCGCTTTTGTCAGCATGTAAGGCGCGATCGTATTCACCATAAACCTCGCATCCAAGCCAGATGCAGTACGCGGATCCTTCATAGCAAAAACGCCTGCGTTGTTTATCAATACATCTATTTTCGCCGCTTTCTGCTTAATGTCGTTTGAAAGCCTTCTCACTTCCTCAAAAGAAGAAAGATCTGCTTGTACTGTGTCGATGTTGCTTTGCGGGAAGTCTACTTCAAGCGTCTCTAGCAGCGCAGTCAGTTTCGATTTGCTTCTACCGTGCACAATAATGTGATGCCCCTCTTTCGCTAGCATTTTTGCCGTCTCTAAGCCAATGCCGTCTGTAGCACCTGTTATTACGATTGTTTTCATAATTAAACCCTTGAAGCTGTTTGTAAGTGAGTACCGTCAACTTTATCAACCCATAAAGAAATGATAATAGCGACTTTATCGAAAGCAGCTTCAACAAAATCTATATAATTTTCCGCAATGTATTTGTAGTCATTAAATTGTTTATATGGTTGACGGAATATTTATAAAAACCTTCTAGCCAGTGCGATTAATTCAGCATAGACTGCGAAAATAACGATAAAAACGACAGGTATTGAGCGGGTGTGTTTTAGACATATCTTGCGTACTTATCATTTTAAGAAACAAGGGTTCTCAGTTTAATGTCACAACAAAAAGTAGGTCTAGTGGGCTGGCGCGGTATGGTTGGCTCAGTATTAATGCAGCGCATGCAAGAAGAGCAGGATTTTGCGCACATTGAGCCCACCTTTTTCACTACCTCACAAAAAGGTAGTGCGGCACCGGATTTCGCAGGAAAAGATGCAGGTGTTTTAGAAGATGCGTTCGATATCGACGCTTTATCTAAACAAGATATTATTATCACGTGCCAAGGCGGTGACTACACCAAAGCGGTATACAGTGATTTGCGCGCAACGGGTTGGAACGGCTACTGGATTGATGCAGCTTCAGCACTTCGCATGAAAGATGATGCCGTAATCATTTTAGATCCTGTTAATAAGAAAGAAATTGATAGCGGCATAAAGAAAGGTATTCGCACCTACGTTGGCGGAAATTGCACCGTTTCACTGATGCTGCTTGCATTAGGCGGCTTATTTGAGAAAGACCTTGTAGAGTGGGCAAGTCCCATGACGTATCAGGCAGCTTCAGGTTCTGGTGCTAAGCATATGCGAGAGTTAATCAGCCAAATGGGTGCTATTCATAGCAATGTGAAGGACAAAATAAATGACCCAGCCACGGCCATTTTAGATATCGACCAGCAGGTGGCGGAGTTTATCAGAAGCAGCGATTACCCTAGTGAACAGTTTGGTGTACCTTTGGCGGGCAGTCTTATCCCATACATTGATTCACAATTGCCTTCAGGACAAAGTCGTGAGGAATGGAAAGCACAGGCAGAAGCGAATAAGATTTTAGGTACCACAGACAACGAAGTCCCTATTGACGGGATTTGTGTACGTGTGGGAGCAATGCGCTGTCACAGCCAAGCAATTACCCTAAAGCTGAAGAAAGACCTAAGCGTAAATGAAATAGAGCAGATTCTTGCCGACCACAATGAGTGGGTAAAAGTTGTGCCGAACGACCGCGACGCCACAATGCAAGAGTTAACACCTGCAAAAGTAACTGGCACATTGTCTATCCCTGTAGGACGAATTCGCAAGCTTACCATGGGGCCTGAGTACATTTCGGCATTTACCGTAGGTGACCAACTACTGTGGGGCGCCGCAGAACCACTTCGTAGAATGCTAAGAATTGTGCTTGAACAAGCGTAAATTCAACGCCTAATAAAAGACAAGCGCCCCACACTAGTGGGGCGTTTTTTTTAGTTTTCAGCTTCAGACCATACCGCTAACTCATTGCCTCCAGGCTCGACAAAATGAAAACGACAGCCACCGGGAAAAGCAAAGATAGGTTTATTAATTACACCACCTGAACGCTCTACTTTTAGTTGCGTCTCATTGATGTTAGGTGAATAGAAAACAATGAGAGGAGCACCATTTTGTGCCTGCGTCACCCTGTCACTTGAAAAAAAGCCACCGTCGATCCCCGCGTTTGAAAACGCACTGTACTCGCTGCCGTAATCAGTAAACTCCCAGTCGAAAACATCATTAAAGAACTGTTTTGACGCTGACAAATTTAACGATGCAAATTCGACATAATTTAGCGCTACCTTACCTTCCATGACACATCCTTTGATTGATTCACTCCACGTTTCAAAAATAGCGTATGTTAGAAAATTTACCAACAGCCACTAATCTTGTTTTTACTTTTTTAGCGGCGACGGGAACCACTTGATCTCGCTATTTTACTGCTTTTTTGCCCTAGCGCTTGCGCGCGTAGATTTTTCTTCGAAGGCTTGCGCTTGTTGTTTTTAGCAGGCTCTACCGCATCGGGGTTAGGTTCAAATCCTTCTTGCCACTGCAATAAAAAGTGCTCTGAAGTAAGCTTTTCTACGTCAGCTAAAAGGTACTTCTCTTTATGTGACACTAAACTTATTGCTAACCCCGTATTTCCTGCGCGACCGGTTCGCCCAATTCGGTGGATATAATCTTCGGCATTATAGGGAAGTTCGTAGTTAATGACGTATTGAAGCTGTTCAATATCAAGACCTCGCGCTGCGACGTCGGTAGCAACCAGTACCCTGACGTTACCTGCTTTAAAGTCCTCCAAGCCTCTATCTCGCGCGCCTTGCGATTTATCACCATGCACAGCAGCCGCGCTAATACCGTCTTTCTTTAACTCTTTTGCAAGGTCATCAACAGTTTGTTTGGTTCTCGTAAAAATAAGCACTTGGTGCCAGTTGTTTGCACCAATCAAAAAAGCCGTTAATGCTGCTTTTCTAGAGTTATCTACTTCATAAAAGCGCTGTTCAATTTTTGCCGCTGTTGCATTTCGTTGTGACACTTCAATAAGCTTCGGCTGGTTCAGCATCGTTTTGCTCAAGGCAAATACGTCATCGTTAAATGTTGCCGAGAAAAACAACGTTTGAATGCTATCGGGCAAGCGCTTCAATATGCGATTAATATCAGTAATAAAACCCATGTCTAGCGTGCGGTCAGCTTCATCCAGCACCAAGGTTTCTAGATTGCTAAGATCAATGAGTTCCTTAATCACAAGCTCTAACAAACGCCCAGGTGTAGCCACAAGTATATCGCACCCTTTGTTAAGCGCGCTAAGTTGCGGGTTTATGCTAGCGCCACCATAGGCAACAACAGTGTTAAGCTGCAGATTTTCACTGTAGCGTTCAAAACTTTGATGTACTTGTTGTGCTAGCTCACGTGTTGGCGTTAGTACCAAAACGCGAATTTCACGATTTGCTTTTTTTGACGTGATAATGCGTTGAATTAGCGGCAAGGCAAACGCAGCAGTTTTTCCGGTACCCGTTTGCGCTCCAGCCATCACGTCGTCGCTTACTAAAACCGATGGAATAGCAGCTTGTTGAATCGGCGTTGGGGTTTCGTACCCTGAAGCATCGAGTATGTTCAGTAATTCTGCCTGTAACCCTAAGGATGAAAAACTCATAAAAAACCGCGTCTAAAAATTGAAGGCCCGCTATTGTAGCATTGTGCTCAAATATATCTGGGCTACTTCTTGGAGATTGTTTAGTAAGATACAAGCGAAAGCACAACATACGCCGCCAAAGCGTAAGTAAAATCAAACAAAACATAGTGTTGTCTTTTACTTTTCGAAAGCGTTTGCTTTGCCTGTTCATTTTGACAACAATAGTGAAGCTAGGACAAATTAAAAAGGACATTCATTTTGAAAATAAGACAAACCCTTCTTGCACTTAGTTGCCTTACATTAAGTGCTTCAGTTTCTGCTCAATTCAGCCTAAACAAACTCGTTGACGGTGATGGTCTACCTACATTGACCTCTTCAATGACAAAACGAGTAGGTTTCACAAAAGTATCTGTGCCCTACGCCAATACGGTGGAGTATTTTGGTTACATTGACTCTGATGTCAAACCCGATGCTGTGATTAATGATAAAGACGCTTATTTCATTTACATGTGGGTACCCGGTGCCATTGATGAGCTTGGTGTTCGGATGATTTCGCCTGTTGGAGACCTTGCGAAGCCAGAAGACGGGGACTTTGTTCAAGACAACTTTTCCAAAAAGTTTAGTAAAGACGACAAAACTTGGTTCGATACATGGCTAAGAGTAGAACGAATGGACGTTATTGATCCATCCAATATCCAGCAGGCTAAAGAAGCAATACAAGTGCTTGATGAAGATGATGATGGTGATGATACGTATGAAGAGAAACGTCACTCAGAGTACAACTCTCTAGTGCGTATAAAAACTGAACTAGGCTCGCCAACGAAAGCATTGGTGAGAGGCTTGTACCGTATTAGTTTGACTACCTTCAAACGCGGAAAAGTAGAGGGTTCATTTGTAACAACGATTGGCAGCAACGTGCCGGGCGTTAAGTTAGCAACATCACTTGAAGAGCTAGATAAGCTGGTAAACAACTAAGGCTTTAATCTACGTTTTGTGCTTGCGGTTGGGGAACCTATACTTGTTCCCTAACCCAATTATTATTGCCTTGTTTTTCCCTTATCCGTAAGCGTTATGCAATTTGTGATGGCGTAAGCATCGGGCTCCCCTTTTTTTGCGCTCTGCATCTTTCACCAATGCAATTATTCTGCTGTTAACTGGCGTAGCAATGCCCCTGATTTTACCTAGTCGTTCTACTTCACCGTTTAAAAAGTCTATTTCAGTTCGCCTACCTAATACTAAATCTTCGTACATTGATGAGCGTGCCTGCGGATCGATCTTAAGTGTCGACGCTGCGACAATTTGAAACAAAGCATTGGGCAATACCATGATAGCTGGCATTAATCTGGGAATAACCTTTCCAGTTCTTGCCAGTGTTATCCCGTGTGCTTTAAATACCTGTAGCGCTTCTTTAAGCACCTGTGCCATCACTAACCGATACGCCCTATTGCCAAGCTGCTCTTTCAAGGGAACGCCAGACAACGCATTGACGGCATTGTTTAAATTCATGATGAGCTTTGAGTACTGAACCGCCGCAATGTCCTCATACACGGTTACCGGAAGCGCTGCTTGCTCAAACAAGCGTAGCAGGCTACCACAGTCTTTGTGTCTATCTTCAATGGCTAGTTGCCCTTCTGTACCACAGTGGAAATGACCATTACCTTCATAAAACACATTAAATGGCACCATTCCTTTTACTATTTTTTGCGATAGACGTTGCGCAAGAATGTCACCGTTAGTTACACCGTTTTGAAAACTTACCACCACCGCACTGGGTTTAGCGTGGACATTTATTATCTCAGCCGCTTCTTGCGTATCTTGGCTCTTTACACACAATAAAATGAAATCGGCGTTTTCAAGTGCGTCGTGAGTTGTCGAGAAGTTAATGCTTGATGAATCGACAGTGTTATGTCTTCCTTGCCAATCTGTCAGAGTAAGCCCACTTTCTGCGATGTCTTTTTGAAGGCGTGTCCTGCCTATGAATGTCAATGTGCGAGCCAAGCTTGCCTCGCCAGCCAACAAGCACCCGCCTAAATAGCAACCAATACTTCCTGCACCGAATATTACGCTATTCATATTATTATCTTTATTCCCCATTACATGCCTCGACTGACGTTTGACTGCCATAAACCGGTTTATATGAGTATTCATTAAAGCTCATAGCGCTTTTCATAAACTTCCTGCTCACTGGGCAAAAGCTTCTGGCAAAGAAACAGCCAAGACAACAATTTAACACAACATTTACAAATAAGTAGCTGTTAGTACGGGTTTTTCAATCGCTCTGATTCAATCTTTCAATTTTCTACTTTGACGTGATCGGCCTAACATTCAACCTAGTAGTCATTAGTAACGTGGTAACAAAAGGTCCAATTTTATGTCATCTCAAAATACTCGAAACAATACAGTGCCTTTTGCCAACAAAGTAAAAACTGCGTTAGTTGCGGAAGGCGGGGGCCAGCGCGGAATATTTACCGCTGGCGTGTTAGACGCATGGTTAGAAAGTAATTTTGACCCTTTTGATATTCTGATTGGAACTTCAGCAGGTTCGCAAAACATTACCAGCTACGTGTCGAGGCAAAAAGGGTATGCAAAACGTTTGATTCGCGGGCTTACACGTCACCGCCGATTCTTTCAGCTAGGACGAGCATTGACGGGCAAGCACATTGTTGATCTAGATTGGTATTTCGATAAGACAAAAGAAGCTAAGCGTTTACTGGACTTCGACACTGCCATTGAAAACGTGAATGGTCGAGAAGTACTCTTTACGGCAACCAATGTGCGTAATAGAAAAGCCTATTACCTCAATCCACTGACTAGCCAGGATGCATGGGTCGATTTAATTAAAGCATCAAGTGCGCTGCCCATGCTTTACAAACAAGGCGTGCCGCTAAAGACAATACAAGACTATCGCACTGATGCTGCCAACACTGACTTTTATTTGGATGGCGGCTTAGCTGCACCGCTTCCGGTCACTGAAGCCTATGCACGTGGAGCACGTAAAATTGTGGTTATCCGTACAGTCGACCAAGGCTTTCAAGCGCAGTCTGCATGGCTTCAGCGCATAAGTGCAATAATGTGCGCTACAGGTCAGTGCCCAAAAACCATTGATTACCTGTTGCAGCACGAGCGTGCTTACCAAAAAGAGCTGGCGTTTATTGATAACCCTCCTGATGACGCAGAGATTATACAAATATTTGCCGACAAAAAGTTGCAGAGCAAACTTCTAGGAAGTTCAGATACAGAACTAAAACACGATTACAAACTTGGCAGCGTTGCGGGCAAGGCTTTTTTACGCTCGAACGGAGAACTGGTAAATGCCAAAGTCGAAAACCATAAAGAAGCCTTTATCCCGGTTACGCTACCTGAACAAGACGGGTTGAATGGTACGCAAGCAGTAGCGTCATACGCGTTATGAAAAGCTCAACGCAGCTCGAATAGCTGTTCCACCGGAACATTAAAGTGCTTTGCTATGCGAAGCGCTATAACCACAGAAGGTGTAAAGCGCCCCGTTTCTACCGTGCTAATGGTTTTACGCGACACACCTATTGCATCTGCAAGCTCTTGTTGAGAGATTTTATGCTGTAACCTGAATTTATGGATATGATTGTCCAACTCATCATTCATCTAGGTCATCCTCGCGCAGCTTTGTCACAATCATAGTACCGTGAACAAGCAGCGCAATACTTATCAATAACTGTACTACCGCGTTTAAAGGCAGGGGCGAAATCAATGTTTCAAACCAAGCATCACCGCCAAATAACCCAATAATAATTCCGCCACAAACTACAATATGGCAGGTTACGCGAAGACTTGCCCCGCTTACATGATCGACATATTCATCATTGAATTTTAGCGTCCAAAACCCAGGTCTTTTTAGGTTTCTGGCATATTTTAGCGACTTGATGCTTATAGTGATGACCGCGGTTAGTGCAGCCAATGTACCGCCACCTAACACCCACAGCCAATTTGTATCTTGTCCAATTCCAGCATTTGTGAAAGCCATAAAGAACAAGGCAAAAGCAGCTGCAATGCTGGATTGTCCTATGAGCAATAGATAGTCCTCTTCCATTGCTGCGGTTACTTCGGTTGGTGACGCGTTTGTCATAGTATTATTCCTTTTTAAAATAGCACCTTACGCACGATTAGCGAAGACATTCCATGGCGGATACATAGGATATTGTGATACCTAAACAGACCATATGTAACCTCTAGGTATCAATGATACCCAAAGGTTACACAATTACAAGCTATTTTTTGTACAGCGTTAAACTAGGCCGATTACAATGAATCTTTCACGACTTGAAAAGCGGTTGCGTATACATGAATGAAGCCAAGCAGATGCGCATTAGTTAGACGAAAATGATGGCGTTGAAGATACGGTGAGAATGTCCCCGAAAGACCATATGCTTTCTGTTTTTATTTTATTAGAGAGAGCGCTATTAGTTTAAATTCAATCTATTAATAATTTGTCTTCTTTCTGCATCGGGTACATAGCGCATTATCAACGCTGATGCGCTTTGTTTATATGCCTCCTGCCTCATTAAACTATCAAATTTGCTGATCAAAGCTTTACCGATTAGTGAATTAGAGCAGGCAATGTAACCATCAACATAATTGTCCACGCCTTCAATTTGGTAAACATATTTATCACGCAGATTATAAGGCGCAGCAAGACTATTATAAGATAATGTGTATTCAATAATGGCATTGACCCTACCGCGCTCTAACATTTCGTACAGGCGCTTGTTCATGCTGGTGCCATTAGCGACAAAAAACTTATCTTTAGATTGGGTAATCACCGCGTCAAGCACACGCCCGTAACTCCTCCCCTCTTCTATTCCTATCGTTATCGTTGAATTATTAAGTAGTGACTGGATAGAGATTTCCTTACCTTGGATGACAGGCGATGAACTAATTAGTCGGTTGGGTGGGAAGGTCAATAAGGGAAACTCTGTAAAGTTTGCGAGTCTGTCTCGGGGTTCGGTCCTCATCTTGTTATACAAACACAGATTGTCGCTTGCCTTTAACAATTCCCACTGCCTTGCTTGAGACGCTTCTTCATAAACAAACTGATATTGTTTATCTAAGCCCGAAATAAGCGCTTTGAACATTCTAAAACCAAGGTCATCAGGTTGTTCGCTTGTCCCACTGGCAACTTCATGAGGAACATAAACCACCTGCTTTGCCGACGTATAGAATGAGAGCAAACACACCGCTATCAACCAAAAAGTTCGCATTACCTTGTACTCAAGCATGATGTTTTTAAAGCTAGTAGATATGCAGGGGCTACACAATCTGTTGGCTAAAAATATAGCCTAATGTCTATATTGAACGCAGCCGAGAACGAGAACAACGACGACATCCCAATTAAAGAAAAGGCCAATCAAATGATTGGCCTTTAAAACGAACGACTTACTGTCTGTTAATCAAATAAATAAGAGACCGTTACACCGAACGTACGTGGCTGATTTGGATATCCGTTGAAACTTCCTGCTTGAATTGGCGGTGGGAACGCAGACAAGAAATACTCGTCGTTGTTCAAGTTACGCACCCAAATTTGCACGCTTAAGCCATTTTCAAACTCTAGGCCAGCACTCGCATTTAATGTTCCTACTTCTCGTGTCATTTCAGGTGGCACGTTTTCGACAATTTGCACTTCACTCTCGTACAGGTAGTCACTGCGAACGTAACCCGTCATACCGTTATCAAAATCAAGGTGATAGGTAAGCCCAGCCACAAAGCTTCTTTCGTGAATACCTGCTGGCATAGTTCCTGATAAATCTGTAGGTCCATTTAGCCCATTTGCACCTTCAAATGAGTCATAAACAGGGTCTAGTATGGTGCCAGCAAAATTAAATACTAGGTTGTCAGTCACATTGTAGGTAGAGTCGAATTCAATACCTTTGGTTGACTGCTTACCCGCGTTTGCTAGGACAAAACCCGTGCCCACGAAAATACTTGATTGGAAGCCTTCAATTGTTTGATCAAATAGCGTGATATTAAATGCGCCGTCTTTAAATCTGGCTTTCATGCCAAGTTCATAAACCGTTGATTCTTCAGGCCCTGCGTAACGCGTTCCATAACTTTGGTTAGCGCGCGTTAAGCTTGCAGACTCAAGTGCAGCTTGATCTGCAGCGAATGGGCGCGTATCACGAGACAAGTTCCATGAAGACGCCTTAAAGCCTGTAGCTGCCGTCGCGAACACGTTTATGTTTTTATTCACTTCATAGGCGAAGCGCGCACTCCAGGTTACTTTATCATCATTGGTATTGCCGCTCTCAACGGCATTAGGGAACGTAAGTTGCGGCGGTAAGAACTGTACACCTTGCAAGGTTGGAATAAACGGCGTAAGTGCTGGAACAGCGGTTGGCAGCGGTACACCGAACACAGTAGGAGTAGTAATGAAGTCTATCGACGACAAGACTTCTGTGTTGACCTGCTCTATAGACACGTCCTTTTCATCGTCTGTATAGCTAATACCAAATGTACCCGTTAGACGATCAGTAAAGTGGTAGTCTAGGTTTAAGAAAATTGATAACGCGTCATTTTCTTGTAAGAACTCACTGTTTACAAACTGGTCTGAACCAAAGAAGGTTCCCGGCGCTTGCCCATAAAGTGGCTCAAAAGTACCTAAGAACCCATTTGGGAACACGGCCTCTAATGGCAGCGGTGCAATTGCTTGAGCTACCCCAGCATCCAAAAGCACATCAAAGAATGGACGTACCGCAGAGCCGTAGAATAAGGTGTCACCCGTATCTACTTCTTCAGAGAAGTAGAACATACCTACCATCCAATCTAATTTGTTGTCACCTCTATTGACGTTAATCGGAACTCTTGAGTAAACGTATCTATATCGGTGTGCCCTTCCTCTGAAAGAATATCTAAAGAGGTGTAGTCAACATCGGCGAAGTAGTTAGATTTATTGTTACGATAGGCGCTAATGGAAGTGAATGAGAATGTCTCAAAGTCAACATCAAGCTGCAACGACACGCCGCCATCTTCAACCTGGTTATTTGGGTTAAAATTGAGTGCTGATTCATAAGCAAACGGATCATCAGTATCAAGCACTGTTCCACCAAGCGCTCTTACAACACCCGTTGTAGGGCCATTAATAAAGTCTGCAACAGTACAGCAACGCTCATCAATTTCACTGTAATCTGCGATAAAACGCAGCTTTACATCTGAGGTTGGTTCATAGAGCGCTTGACCTCGCACGTTCCAGCGGTCGCGGTTGTTAAGTTCATCCACGCCATCAACAACACTGTCTGTGTAGCCATCTCGCTTGTTTATGCCGCCAGAGATGCTAAATGCTAACTCATCTGTAATTCCGTTAGTATAATACCCTCTCAACAAGCGCTGGTTGTAGTTACCCACGCCCAATGTAACTTTGCCCTCTTGTGTGAAAGATGGGGCATCCGTTCTAATACTTATAACACCCGCTGAGGCATTCTTACCAAATAGCGTACTTTGAGGACCACTGAGTACTTCAACTTGCTGTACGCGCGGGAGATCGCCTATTTGCGCGGCGGCTCGCGAGCGATATACACCGTCGATGAATACGCCTACCGATGGCTCGATACCCGTATTATTTGTACCGTTACCAAATCCACGAATTGAAAAGTTTGTGTTGGTCGAACGCTGAAGTGGAGTTACTCGAAGTGTAGGCACCAACGCTTGCATATCTTGAATATCGAGCACCTGAGTTTGTTCGATGGCTTCGCCACTGGTTACCGACACAGCGATGGGGGTTTCTTGTAAGCCCGTGCTTCGTTTTGATGCAGTGATAAGGATCTGCTCTACTAGTTCATCTTCTTCTGGCTGTGGAGTTTCTTGAGAAAAAGCTGCTTGGCTGGTTAGGCCCAAGCTTAGCGCGATAAGCGTTGCAGCATGTTTGCGTTTAAAGTTTGAGGGTAAGCGTTTACTCATTTTAATTCTCTTACTTATTATTGTGCTTTTTTTAATTCGAGCGATTGTCCACAGTAACAGCTAGCGAACGGCTCATTAGGTGTGGGAAATCTACAATAACCAAGTAAGAAAACAGATGTAAACATAATGTTTAATGATTGTTAAAATATAGCGAACATTAATTTGGGAAATAGTGGAAGATACGTAGGGAGAACGTGGCCTACACCAGAGTTCACCTTGCTTTTCCTCATCTATTGAAAATTTGAATAGTGGTGAATTAGTGCAACAGATTGAAAAAGATAACGTACTTTAAGCGTCTCATAACGCACTCTTTCCAGCGTTTTTACGCCAGTTCAGCGGCATCAGAATGACTAGAAAAATGATGACTTCTCAATAATTGAACCACTGGCGCAACGCCAACTTGTTTAGGCTAATCGATTGCCTACAAGCTGGCAGGTCAAAGCCGAGATAACGTCGGCAAATGGTAAACGTTAAGACTTATATCTTTGTACAATTTCATTTACTGCGATAGTTTCATCCTCTACCGTTTTTGCCAATTCCAGCACTTTCTCGTTGTCTCTCACGTTCTCTGTGGCCACTTCATTTATATGAATAATACCGTTGGTTATCGACTCGACTGCTTTGGTTTGCTCTTTCGAACTTTCTGAGATTAATTGAGTAGATTCATTAATCTCGGCAATCATGTCGTCAATACGCGTTAAAGACTCGTTTATCTCATGAGCTTGTGCCGCAGCATCTGATGACTGATTGTGACTACGCTCAATCATATCCGCAGACTCCGCAGCACTGTCTAACAGCTCTTCAACAAATGAAGCAATGTCACCTAGGTGGCTTGTTGAGTGCGGCTAGCCAAGCTTCTCACTTCATCAGCTACCACAGCAAAACCTCTACCTTGCTCGCCCGCTCGTGCAGCTTCTATTGCCGCGTTGAGTGCCAACAAGTTTGTCTGCTCTGCAATACCTCTAATAAGCCCGACCATCGATGATATGCTCTCAACTTTTTCGTTAAGCGTGCTAAGTTTACTGACAGTTTGTTCCATATCTTGACTGGTTTGAGCTATCAATTTAACCGCATTAGCAACTTTGTCTTTGCTAAGGTGAGACTCGCGGGATGCACTTTCGGTTCTTGAAACGTTGCTCTCTATTGTTTGACTGATACTTTGAATACTGTATTGAAGCTCCTCCGCTGAGGCAGCAATTTGACTAACTTCTTGTTGTAGGGAGGCAAGCGAGTTCTGGTTACTATCAATAGATTGTGCAGTCACCGCAGAAGAGTTCTTAATATTAGCCGAGCGTTGCTTAAACAACATCAAGTCTTCAAAGAATGTGCGCGTTAGTTTGTTGATATCCCCTGCCGCAGTGCCCAATTCGTCTCGGCTTATGATATCAATTTCATCTTTCAAATCACGCTCGTCCAACGCAATTCGTATTCCTTTTTCGATACATAGACTTTGCTTTTTCCGCAGAGAGACAGCCTTAAATAGCAAAAATGTCACTAATAGCCCGACAAACAGTACAAGCAACTCAACGGTAAGCGATACCAGTGAATTAGTGTACTGTCGTGATGCTTTTTCTTGTGTTGACGTAAGAAGTTCATCTTCAAGCGCTTTTAGCGCATTTATTCTCGCCGTTGCGGCCGCAAACCATTCAGCGGCATCACTGGTATAGTTGGCGTCCTTCTGCTGAATTTCTTCGCGGTAAGGATTGATTTTAGTTACTGCCGGGTTAGTCAACCCTTGCTGAACTTTTGTTGACATATCGACAGGTAAAATACCCAACGCTAATGAAAGGTAAACCTCTTGCTTGGTAAGTAGTGTTTGAAACCTAGCTTCTAAGCGTACTATTCATTCTGCTTAAGCTGAAAAAACGTTGGTAAGTACTGCTCTTTCAATACCTGCACTTTCTTTTGCGCTAGAAAGATATAAAACACCGCTCAACGATTTAGAAAGCGTATCACTGCTAGTGCCGCTTACACCAATGTGCAGAGTGTCGAGCCCCATAATATTAATAGCGGTGTAAGTTTTTAAGGCGCTAGATAGCTCAATATCAAGGTTATCGACTTGGGTTCTTAACGCGGGAACTGAGTTAAGCTTGGTTAGAATAGCTTTTGCGTGACGTAAAAGCTGACCGTGAACCGCGTTTGCTTCCACACTTTTTGAAAAAGCCTTTGCAGCTTTGTCTACATTTAGCCGCTGCGATTTGAGTTCGCTTCCAAATTTGCTGCCTTTAGCACCAAGGTAACCCGCGGTTAGCCCTCGCTCTTTTTGAACTTCGTGAACCAGTGATAGCGCTAACTTTGACGTGTCCACAACGTCTATTGCTAACCCGTTATCTTTCATTGAAGAATAAGCGTGAATAGCGTCATAAGTAACGATAAGAGTAAGAAGCAAACAAGGAACAAACAACGCTTTGGATAGGTATTGCGATACTAGCTTTGATAAAAAAGTCACCAGCTACCTCTGAATGCGGAATATGATCAAAACATCTGTTTCCACATTACTGGTTTGCTACTCAAAACTCCATCTATTTTCGGTCAATTTAACCTCATCAGATCATATACTTTAGGCTAAAATTCGCCCAAATATTTTGTTGTAGCATGACGTTTATTTTTCCTATTTATACCATTAAAAACAGACATTTATTAAGCGCAGACTTACATAAAGCGAGTAAAAGCAGTGAATGTTGAACAATGAAACCTGAGTTCACCTATAAGGGACTGATGACTAGCGCTGCAAGCTCGCCCTAAATGCACCTTTTTAAATCCATCCATTGCCCCCTCTATACATTTTTGAATCGCTAACATTCAGTTTTATGGAATGGGCATCATCTTAATATACCTTCAAAATAGAACTCTTCATATCTGCCCACCTGTGACGACTTGATATACAAGGAAGAACTAATGAAAAAATTAACAGCAATGCTATTACTCGTGCTTGCGATGCAAGTTGACGCGGACACCCACTGTGATAATCAGTGTCAATTAATCCTAATCAAAGACTACTATCAAAAAATAAACCTTTCTGTTGTTCAACATTCGACCACCGAGAATGTTGATGTATTTTTGGGTTCGCTACACGAAGATGTTGTCTATTTACACGAAGAGTATGAAGCTAAGTTTGATAAGAATATTTGGAGAAAAGCTTTTCTTCGTCAAATGGAAAGAGGTGGCTATGCCAACACCGTTGAAGCTAACACTGTATTAAAATCAGTGATTCATGGGTATCAAACAGCAGCGGTAGAATTCGTGAGTCAGTACCGAAATCAAGAAGATACTGAAGTAACTTCGAGTCCATCTCGCTTGGCTATTTTTAAGTTCAAAGACAGTAAAATCGTTTTTATACAAGATCACTGGTATCACTTGGCAGAAGAAACGCTTGATAAGTAATTAGGTGATAAGAAGCGCGTCAGCAATATTCATTACTGAATACAATGCATTCAGTTTTATGGAATGGGCAAAAGACTTATAAACCTTGAACATACAGAACGATAAGAGGCCTATCAATGACTCACTAAGGATAACAATGATAAGCAAAAAGGAAATCAAGCAAGCAATTCGAAATTTGAGCGGCCTAGCAGTAATAGTTTTTTTGATGATGCAAGTTGTGATGATGTTAGTACTGTTTGCGCTTTTGTAGGCAGTCATTCAAATATGTTTACGGGTTTAGGGCTTATGATTAAAAAACAAAACGAAAAGCGCATGTTTCTAACCTCTGGTGTGAGCTATTTCTTTATTTTCTTTTTAGCTATCTACGCAAACTTTTTTGTTATTGAAGCGATAAAGAATGCCCCTTTAGAAGTTATATATAGTCAATCAAATATTATTAAGCTCGGTGTAACAGCCCTAGTGCTTACCATATTTTTTGACGTTGTCGTTGCATATACGCTATATGAACTGTTCAAACGCAATTCACTCACCATCGCCAGTACACTTTTTCGCTTAATACACGCCCTTGTTCTTGCGGTAGCTACTGTTTCACTCGTTAACAGTCTTTCTTTCCATTCTGAAGGTCTAATCTTAGATGGTATAAATCGTTTCAACTCTATCTGGATGTTAGGCCTCGCATTTTTCGGTATTCACTTGATATTGCTTTCAATGATTGTACCCGTCCCCACCAGCATTAGAAGCTTTCTGTTCTTTGGTGGATTAGCGTATTTAATTGATACCATATTACATCTGACATTTTCTGCTTACTCTGATTATGCTTTCTCTTTACTTCTTTTTGTAGCAATTCCAACAATCGTTGGCGAGTTTTCACTTGCCGTGTGGTTTATCAAACAAGGTATTCAATCAAAAGCAGCGCAATGAGAGAGTTGGTGTGGAATGGCTGTCCAAACATGTATACTAGTTGTTTGCAAAACATAGAGATTTGTAATGGATTTCGATTGGAATGACGCCAAAGCCTTTCTTAGAACCGCAGAAACAGGCTCTTTAACTGCAGCTGCCAAACAACTTCATGCCAGTCAACCTACCGTTGGACGCCGTATAGCAGCGTTGGAGAAAAGTCTTGGTATTGTGCTATTCGAGCGTTACAAGAATGGCTTGATTCTAACTCCTCAAGGAGAGCGCGTTGTCGAGGCCTTACAAGGCATGGAGAAATTAGCGAATGACACCATTCTTATTGCGCAAGGGGCGACAGAATCTCATTCTGGCATAGTGACTATTGCTGTAAGCCAAATCGACGCCGTGTTTAACTTACCATCGCTAATTGCTGAGCTCAGGACTATAGAACCATCATTGCAGATAAGACTAACAGTATCGAACAGCCGCACCGATCTTATACACCGTGATGCTGATATCGCAATTCGACACTATAGACCTGATGAAGAAACACTCATCATTCGTAAACTTGGTGAAATGCACGTTAATCTGTTTGGCACTGCCAGTCTTTGTAGTGCTCTTAGAAACTCAAACGATGATGAAAAGCAGATTCCGATTATAGGCTTTCTTGAAACTGAGTACACAACTCAACTATTGCACAACAGTGGTATCGCTGAAGAAAGCCTTGACTACGTTTGTTTAAGTGACTGTCAACTTAGTCAAATTGAGTTAGCTAAACAAGGACTTGGGCTAGTGCTACTGCCCGCCTATCTCGGTTCAGAAATTGACGAGCTAGAATTTGCGTTCACTCAGGATTACTCAATCTACGAATACGATACTTGGTTGGTCTGTCACTCAGAGCTCCGCCACAACAAACGCATACGCTTTGTATATGACTTTTTAGCGCAGCGACTTAGTCGCTGATTCCAATCTGTCCACTTCCCTACTCGTTTCGGTTTCTTTTGCAACCGTAATGCCTAACCTTATTCTTTGTATACGCTGGGGTTAATTGGGTAATATTGATTACGTGTGGTAAACACAATTGCTTGCGCAAAGATACTCGCAACAATACTGACAGTACTTTGGTTTAGGTTTATCACGTCAAATAGGAGAACAGTTACTACAAAGCAAGTGTACGCACCGAGAGATGCCATCAAAGTACTTATCTTATCTGATAATTTAAGCACTCTTTCTTGTTGCTCGATAAAATGGTCTTTTTTCTTGCCGTATATAAGAACACAGACTAAACAAAAGATGTACAATGTAACCGCAGTACTAAGACCTATCAAATATACAGACTTAAGCTCCCCTGGCTTTGCAAAAAAATACATGTAAACAACCAGCCCAACTGAAATAAAGTAAACTGCTAACGTGAAAATCAATGTGCGCAATGATATGAAATCAAACAATGTGTAATTTGTTAATTGAGCTGTGCGCCTCTTTTTGGGGTAACGATTTGATATCAATCGGCTATTTTGATTACACCAATAGGCAGAAACAAACATTGGGCTGAGCTGAAACAGTGCGACCAATAGCATGTAATCAGCAACATTCTTTGGACTTTTTGTCGTAGTTTGTAAATAAAGCAAAACCGCTAACCCTATTACAAATATCGCATAGTCTAGCCATTTCCTTACTATCAGCCGTTTATTCTCGGTTACCTCATCCCTCGCGTATAAATTTGGAAATACAGACTGTGGGTACTTTGTTAATAGCACTCGCCTACTCTCGCGCCACGATCTTGATACATAAATGGAAATAAAAAAGAGCTGAAATAGAAATACAAAGTTGATGATTGTTTCAGATAACTCATTAAGGAAATTCAATGTCTTCTCTCCAACTATTTCATGGCTGACGCAAAAGCATTTCGTATTTCAGAATCAGTCAATCCGAGCTCTCGTAATTGCCTTACATTTTCTACCATTAAACTTAGTGCTGTCGCGTTGAGATCTGTCTCGCAAAACTCTAACGCGTTTTCATGAATAAAGGTCCCTCGGTACCCTTTGCCAGTTATAACGCTGTCTCTTTCTAATAGTTTGTAAGCTTTAGACACTGTATTTGGGTTTATGCCTAGATCATTTGCAAGTTTGCGAATTGAAGGCAAAGGCGCGCCTGGCTTGAGCGTTTTAGTCGCTACTCCTTGCTTAACCTGCTCTACCAATTGAGTAAATATTGGCGTATCGCTCTCTACATCAATGACTATATTCATCGTACTCAATACCTCATTTCATCCCCACACTTACTTTATTCCTGCATCATACAGTAACTTTTAAACATGTACCACTTGACTTAGCAGTACAACTAAACATAATGTATTACTTGTACTACTCGAACCAATGGTACAACAAACTCTATTCTAAGGATCAGCGTCATGAAATGTTTAAAAGAAAATAGAAAACCCATAGCCTTTAGTATTGTGTGGGCAGGGCTAATTCTACTTACCGCTTATTTATCAAAAGACAAAGACTTCGCCTCTACTGCGTTTATTTTTGCAATAGGCGGTTGGTACATTACTTATCACTATTTATTTAGACCGAATTCAATGGGTTGTCACGCAAGGCATTCTTGTTCCGTCAATGCAAAGTTCGACGAAAATGGGGAGCTCTAGCATGAAATCAGTAAAAGCACTTTTGACGCTAGTCTTGTTATTCATGCTTTGCAGCAATAAAAATGCATTGGCAGAACCACAAAAAAACAAAGATATAACAGGTAGTTGGGAAGGTGCACTTTCAGTGCAAGGTCAGAGTATCCCGCTCGTGTTTAATATTAACTCAGATTTGACCGCAACAATGGACAGCCCAGCACAAGGCGCTACTAATATACCCATTGAGTCGGTAACCGTTGATGGGTTAGAAGTTAATATTAATATTGCCGCAGCCGGTGCTTCTTTTATAGGCCGTTTAACCCTTGCAAACAATGAAATAAAGGGTCATTGGCTACAAGGTCCCAATAAACTGCCCTTAAGCTTAAAAAAGGCGGGCAAAAAAATAAGCTCAGTGGTCAAAAGACCGCAACATCCATTGCTTCCTTATGAATATGTGGTCAAAGAAGTAAAGTTTAAAAACCAAGAACAAAATGTAGAGCTTGCTGGCACATTAACTTTGCCCTCTTCAACAGGCAAGTACCCTGCTGTGGTATTGATTAGCGGTTCCGGCCCGCAAGATAGAGATCAAACGGTTATGGGTCACAAAACGTTCTTAGTACTAGCCGACTTCCTGACAAAGAAAGGGATAGCCGTTTTGCGATTTGACGATAGAGGAGTGGGTGATTCAACTGGTAATTTTGCAGCTGCCACCAGCGCCGATTTTGCTAGCGATGTGAGCGCAGCAGTGAATTACCTCTCTTCTCACGCTAATGTCGCGAAAGAGAACATCGGATTAATTGGCCATAGTGAAGGGGGCCTTATTGCACCAATTGCTGCGACAACCTCACCCAATGTAAGTTTTATTGCTTTACTTGCTGGACCTGGACAGAACGGAAACGAGATTGCTGTATGGCAAGTGAAAACAATCCTTAAGGCGACTGGGTTGAGTGAGGAAGCAGCGAATGCGGGGAGTAATATGACAAGAGCACTGAATGAAGTAGTGATGATGAATTCAGATAGTACAACGCTAACCTCCAAACTAATGAGCACTTACGAAAGAAACTGGCAAGCACTACCTGAAAATGTAAAATCAGAGATCAAAAAAATTGGTGGAGGTAAGCTATCACAGGCGCGCATTAAGGAGTTGACTTCAAATTGGACAAAATTCTTTCTAGCACACAATCCTGCGGCGTATCTTGGCAAATTGCAGATCCCAGTATTAGCAATTCACGGAGCCAAAGATACTCAAATGGATGCGAAGCAGAATCTCAAAAAGATTAGCGACGCTTTACATGAACACCCTCTTCATCGAGTTGAAGAAATAGCTGGAGTAAACCATCTATTTCAACGAGCCAATACCGGCTTTATGACGGAATATGCCAAGATTGAAGAGACCATGTCACCGAAAGTACTAGAAATCATCGGCGACTGGGTGCTTAAGGTTACTGTAGAGAAACAATAAAAAGCCTTCTGGGTGGGTTCGAACTTAAATGTGTCTGCCCAGTAAGCAATGACAGCAATTATTTATGAAAATGAATGTGATATACAAGAGGAGCCGAATAATCTCTACGTCGCTTACCACCTAACTCTAACCTTATTCCGAAATAGTTCTGCGTCTTTGTGTGAATGTTAAAACGAGAGCAACCGCACAATACTAAAACTAAAAATAATGAAAATACTGTTTGCTAGTGCTCTTACAAACCACTGGTAAGACGAAAATGAAACAGAGTACTTTTGCGTCAACAAAACCAGCAAGCCCATTAAGGCGAACCACGGGGTAAAAAGCACATAAATGTCCATGTAGAATAATGATATGGCTAGATCATGTAATAAACCGCTTATCGAAAAAGTTGCCAAAATAGCAAACCAAGCAGATGTGTACTTTTTTACAGGCCTTAAGACAAACTTGGCAAGGTAAAAACTCCAAATCGGGTTCCAATAATACCAAAACTCAGAAAAAGACTTCGCACCGAAAGAGCGATACAGCATATTTCTCATCGAGCGCTTTGCGCCAAGAGAAACGCCATTTCTTTTTTTTACATAGTGAGACAAAGAGATTGTTTTACGCATATCATCAACTCTATCAAGCTAGCGTTTTTTCTGTAAGTAGGCGAAACAAAGACATAGCTCAACGAATTTTCCCTAAAGTCGTTATTAACGCTAGCCTGCTCACATCTTTTTTATATTTCTATTGCGAAGTGCGCTTTAGGCAATTGCGTTACCAATAATTTCATGCCCATATGAGTTATCGATGGTACATAACCAAACTCCATCTTCTGACTTCTTGAACACGTAAGTGGCTTTACGCGTCACCGCGGGAAAGTCTGGACCAGAAACAACCGTGTTTGCCAAAACTAATGCAGTGTCGTCTGATTCTAAAACCTCTAACCCGTTTTGCTCTACGCGCAAGCCGTTATTAAAAAACTCGCTTATTTTTACAAAGGCATTTCTGAGCTGCTCTTTTCCTCGTGCATTTCTTCCTGGCTCTACAACCAGTACAGCATCATCAGTATAGATTGACATTAGCATGTCATAGTCTTTTTCCATGATAGCTCTGTCAGCAATCTCTATTTGTTGCTCCACCGAATTTTGATTTGTTTTCAACATTTCACATTTCCTATCTATAAATCATAGGCACCTTTTAGCGTCAGGTGCATAGTTAAATACATATAAAGCCTTTATATAACAAAAACATGGAAGCACTAATCTCTCATGCTTTATTGGAGTTTCACAAAAATACTTTATTTTTGTACCGTTTCGCATATAATAAATTTAAGACAAAATATTGCAAGAACATTTATGCAAACAGAAAAATCAAAAGCGCGAGGGCGTCCAAGAAAATTTGATAAGAATAAGGCACTAGACGGAGCTGTGAGTCTATTTATGCTGAAGGGGTATTCAGCTACTTCTCTTGACGACCTCGCAAAAGCTATGGGTATCAACAGACCAAGCATGTACAACGCGTTTGGCAATAAAGAGGCAATCTTTATTCAGTCTGTTGAGCACTACTTCGACAAAATATCAGCGCCACTTGCTCAAGCACTTGAGCATGAGCACGTAGAGGATGCCTTTAAACGCTTTTTTGATTGTCTGTTAGATTTCTACTGCAGTGACAATCTTGGCTGTATGGCGACAAGTACTATGCCAGCTGAGAGCGCCGAGAACGGTAATGTTCATCATTTTTACAAGGGCATCATGAGTA
The DNA here is from genome assembly GCF_036870955.2 of Alteromonas gracilis. Taxonomy (GTDB): domain Bacteria; phylum Pseudomonadota; class Gammaproteobacteria; order Enterobacterales; family Alteromonadaceae; genus Alteromonas; species Alteromonas gracilis_A. Next base: position 1,401,884 of record NZ_CP145482.2, on the reverse strand, counting down.
AGATTGATGCGCTTTTAAAAGCTAGGTTAGATGTTTGCGGTGAAGACGAGCAAAACACGCTCAATGCCCAACTACTGCAAGGCTTAATGCAAACGCTCAGCTTACGCGCGCGCGCTGGCGCTGACAGGTCAGAATTAGAAGAACTCTACCTTTTTGGTTTAAAGAAGATCCTTTGATCTCTAGATGCAACTGCTTGTCCTAGGTCTAGACAAGTTAACGAAACACAATTTACTGGGTAACATGACGGACTTTTGATATGACAACGCCAATCATTATACTTGCTTTACTGACTCTCCCATTAACGTTGGCCTTTTTGGCTTCTAAGTTAAATGGATCATCACTTGATAAGAGGAGATATGCGCTTTGGGGGTTAGGTATTACATTTATCTTTTTCTCAATAGGGCACATCGTTAAAACAGAAGGAATGGTTGAGATGCTCCCTCCATGGGTACCTTATCGACTATTACTAATCTACCTCACTGGTGCTTTGGAGTTAGCCGTGGGCCTAGCACTTTTTGTTCCAAAACTACAGAACGTTGCTGCTAAGTCCGCTATTGCTATCTTTATCATTTTCTTCCCCGCAAATGTTTACGCAGCACTAAATGCAACAGGCCTTGGTGGACACCAATGGGGTGCAATCTATTTATTGATTCGAACTCCGCTTCAGCTCATTTTAATTGGCTGGACTTATTTTCTATGCCTTGAGAAGGCAAAAGGTCGATTCAACTCGACACTAGAAAGTTACTGAGTGGATGAGAAGCATACAGATTCGGGAGCATACTAAACCAGCTTACGCTATTCGAAATGCTCTCAAATCTTTTGCTTTGTTGAAAACTAACTAACACCACACTGGCAGCAAACAATGAAGAAAATAGCAGTATTTGGAAAGCCTGCAAACGGGAAATCTACATTAAGCCATCGCCTATCCTTGGCTACTGGAATTAAGAAATATTCTATAGACTCAATACTGTATGAAAGCTCTGGAAAGGAAATTGAGCGAAGCTCTTATGAGACAATGCATTCTGAAATTATTTCGTCCCCTGAATGGATCATTGAAGGTTTCGGACCGCTCAATTCATTAGATTCGTTTTACCAACGTATCGCTGCTGCCGACACGCTTGTATATATAGATTTATCTTACCCTGTAACTTACTGGCTTGTTGTAAAACGCTTGTTGAAAAGTATATATAAGAAGCCTGAGGGTTGGCCAAAAAACAGTTCGGTTCTTGATGGTACTGTGAAGTCTTTTAAGACGTTGCGGCTCTGCCCTTTGTTTTGGAATGATAAATTTTTGCACTCTATTGAGAGCCGAAAAGATGAAAAAAATGTGTTCGTGATACGCTCATTGAGAGAATTAAAGCGCTTTGCAAATACTGTTTATAATGAAAACGAGAGTTTGTAGTCCCCCCTTTAATCAAAATTGACGGCTCGTTAGCACGTTAACATCATAATTAATCAACGATTAGGCGCAAAAGGCTAAGCAATGTCTTTTGCACCTTTGTCATTTACTCAGTAATTAATTTTGTTTTCTCGAAAGTCAGATGATAAAGTGCGACACACGTCACACTTAAACCATTTATCATGACACCGAATCCGACAGAACTAGAGATCTTAAAACTGCTGTGGAAACACCAGCCACGCACTGCCAAAGATATCCATGAATATTTGTCGCCCAAATACGGCTGGTCATATTCATCAACACGAAAAACACTTGAACGAATGGGCAATAAGGGCATCGTCTCTGTTGGCACTCGCGGTAACAAAAAGATCTTTTCCGCTAATTTAGAAAAAATCCCGACCTTAGCGAGTTATATGCAGGACTTTGCAGTAAACGTATTGGAGCTAGATGAGCCGCTCCCCATTACCATGTTTGCCGACAGCCGTTTAATCGAGAAAGAAGAAATTGATGAACTCGATGAGCTATTACAACAGCTCGCAAAAAATGAGAAGGCAAAATAGTGGAAACGATGGTCGTTCATTTTATCACTCATCAGTTGTTGCCTTGGTTGATGTTTTCGGGCGCGGTGTATGGCGTGATGGCGCGATTTACTCGCGGTCAAAATACTTCGCCTCTCGTATGGTGGTGCAGCGTGATAGTCACCTTTTTACCTCTATCGCCTTTCTTACTAACACCATTTGCAAACATTGCGGTTACTGCGCCGGACATTGCGTGGATTAATACCAGTATCGAGAATGCCCATTTGCTTAAACAAGCTACTCTCGCCCACGCTGAACTGAGTGATACCTACTATGCAGTGACGCTTTTTATAGCAATTTATTTCGGCGTGGTGTTTTGTAAGATGTTAGTGCTGGCACTTAATTGGTGGCGACTAAACGCCATCATGCGCCAAACCCAACCTGTAGATGTTGGGCTAAATACCGATTTAAACGTGGTAGTGTCACCACTTAATCACAGCCCATTCGTATATGGTGTACTAAAACCGATTATTGTGCTTCCGCACTATGCGTTATCGATGAGCGCAGCTAGACTGCGCATTTTGGTACAGCATGAGCTCACCCACATCACATACAAAGACCCTGCGTCCGTTGTTGTGTGGCGACTGCTAAGTATTGTGTTATGGGTAAACCCTTTTATCCGTAAAATGGAATGGCAGTTTATTAGAGCAATGGAGCACCGCTGTGACCACCAAACCATTGCTCGTTTTGGGCTAAAACCGTTTGAATACGCACAAACACTGCTGCAATCGCTGCGCAGCAGCGTGGTAGTCAATACTAACCCTGTCACTCAGTTTAATACGGCTGCACTTGACTCTGACGACTACAAGCAGCGTCTTACGCATATTGTACAAACAAAGCACCCTATGAACTTTAAAGCCATTTTGGGTTTGTGTGGTGCTATCGTATTTCTTGTGTGTGTAACAAACTATATAGATTCCGTAAACGGTAACGATGCACCACAATGGCAGCACCCGCTTAAGAACTACCATATTAGCTCGCCCTTTCGAAACGTGAGCAAAATCAGGTATTACAAGCCTCATCAAGGCGTAGATTATGTTGCCCCCTACGGCAGCGCAATTTCCGCTGCCGCAGACGGTGTTGTAGTAATAGGCGATGCACAAACACTTCATCCCAATTTTGGTAATGCTGTCATTATCCAGCACAAGGGGGTTATCAAACGCTTTATGCTCACCTCGCTATTATCGATGTCACACCAGGTCAATGGGTACATGTTGAGCGAGCGCATCGGGATAATTGGTGACACAGGGAAGACCACAGGCGTTCATTTGCATTTAGAAGTAATGCGGCATGAACAGCGCCTTAACCCCAGCGTGGTGTTCCGTTAATGAGCTATAACAGCAACCGTTTATTTATTTGCCTATAAGAATTTAGAACTAAAGGTTTTTTAAGTCATGATGTATCAAGAAGTACGCGGCTACAGTACTATTAGCCGTAAGTGGGTACTGTGTTTTGCAATTTTCCTTAGTGGTTGCGTAAGCACAGGACCTGAACAACAAAGTATGCCTACCCACGAAAGCAATACACTTTCAACAGAGCTAGTAGAAAACACACCTAAAAACGTGGCTAGTGCGGCTGATGATATAGCAACAGTGTCGCCGTTAGACCCAGCAAAAGCTGAAGATGTATGGGAGCGCATTCGAATACAATTGTCATTCGCTTTGCCTGATCATCAGCGTGTTAAAAACCGTATTCAGTGGTACGCCAATCAGCCCAACTACATGAATGTAATTAGCCAGCGGGCTGACCCGTTCTTGTATTATATCGTGACAGAAATTGAGCGCAGAGGCTTGCCTGTAGAACTTGCACTGGTGCCATTATTTGAAAGCGACTTTAATACCACTGCGTATTCAGACAAGCATGCATCTGGCCTTTGGCAGTTAACGCCGCTTATAGCCAAGCATTTTGGTGTAAAAATGAATTCGTGGTACGACGGAAGGCTGGATATCGTCGAGTCTACCAACGCCGCGCTCGACTTTTTGACCTACCTTCACAAGCGATTTGATGGCAACTGGCTTTACGCCATTGCCGCGTATAACACGGGGGAAGGCAGAGTAGCTAATGCTATCAGGCGAAATAAACGTGCGGGTAAATCCACAGACTTTTTCAGCCTTCAACTGCCGCGAGAAACGCGCGATTTTGTGCCTAAATTATTGGCAGCCGCTCATATCTTAAAACATCAAACTATTGCCTTTCCAGCCATAGCGAATACGCCTGTTATAACGGTAGCGCCATTACAAAATGGGGTCATTCTTGATAGCGCCAGCGAATGGAAAGAAGTAGCTATGCTGAACCCAGGGTACAGACGCTACCGTGCCCTTTTGAGCGGGCCTGAGCATATTGTGCTAAAAATCGATAAAGCCCACTGTTGGAGTAGCTATGTGGCATCGCTACCTGCCATACCTGATAGCCAATGGAAAACGTACCGCATTAAACGCGGCGATAGCCTAAGTGAAATAGCACAGAACTTTGATGTGACGGTGGCCGATATTCGTACCTTTAATCAACTCACCCATAGCCGAATTCGCGCCGGAGACGAGTTGATTTTACCTATACCAGCCGAACAGCAAATAGAGCATAAGGTGCGCTCGGGCGATAGCTTGTGGATGATTGCCAGACAGTACAATGTGACGGTAGATAAACTAAAACAATGGAATGGTTTAGCCCGCAGCCATTTGAATATTGGCGACACCTTGACGATTTTTCTGACTCCTTGAGTGGCTCCCCTCGGATTCTCACCCGTCACGACCCAACCAATACAAAAAAAGCCGACGAAAGCTAGGTTCTTTTATGTTTGGCGGAGAGAGAGGGATTAATTCAAAACGCTCATGCGTTTTGACCCCTTCGGGCTTCGCGGACAAGCCGCTCGTTTCAAGTTGCTTAGTCGCAACTTGTCGAACCCTGCACTCGGATTCTCACCCGTCACAATCCAACAAATACAAAAAAAGCCTAGCAAAAGCCGGTTGTTTTGTATTTGGCGGAGAGAGAGGGATTCGAACCCTCGATACGCTATAAACGTATACACACTTTCCAGGCGTGCGCCTTCAGCCACTCAGCCATCTCTCCAAATTTGGTATCAAGGAATTCCTTGAGCGCGCGTATAGTAGGTAATGCCGCGCGCTTAATCAAGAACTTGCTATAAATTAGTGAGCAAGTGCTTATAAAACGCGCTGTTTTACAAACCGCCTTTTGCTTTTAGCTCAGCCGAGAAATCTAACATGCGATCGAGAGGGATAAGCGCACCTTTGCGAAGATCATCGTCTACAAAGATTTCATGACCGTCACTTTCGCCCATTAAAGACGCCTTAATCGCTTCTAAGCCGTTCATTGCCATCCAAGGGCAGTGAGCACAACTTTTACACGTCGCGCCGTTACCGCCCGTTGGAGCTTCGATAAAGGTCTTCTCTGGCGTAAGCTGCTGCATTTTGTAAAAAATGCCTTTATCTGTGGCAACAATAAAGGTGTCGTTGTCCATGGTTTGAGACGCTTTTATCAGCTGGCTGGTAGAGCCAACCGCATCAGCCATTTCGACGACACTTGCTTAGGTGATTCAGGGTGCACCAATACCGCAGCATTTGGATATAACGCTTTCATATCAGCCAGTTTTTGTGCAGAAAACTCGTCATGAACAATACACTCGCCTTGCCACATTAGCATGTCTGCACCAGTTTGCTTGGCAATATACGAGCCTAGGTGGCGATCTGGGCCCCAGATGATCTTTTTGCCTTGACTGTCGAGGTGTTCAACAATTTCTAATGCAATACTAGAGGTAACCACCCAATCTGCACGCGCTTTAACCGCGGCTGATGTATTGGCGTATACAACGACAGTATGGTCAGGGTGCTGGTCGCAGAATTCACTGAATTCTTTTACCGGACAACCAATGTCTAACGAACAGGTTGCCTCCAGTGTTGGCATAAGCACGTTTTTTTCAGGGCTTAGGATCTTTGCAGTCTCACCCATGAAACGTACGCCAGCGACAATGAGCGTTTGTTCTTGCGCATCGCGACCAAAGCGCGCCATTTCTAGCGAGTCTGCTACACAACCACCGGTTTCTTCAGCTAGCGCCTGAATTTCGTGGTCGGTATAATAGTGTGCTACTAGCACCGCATTACGGGCTTTTAGCAAGGCTTTAATTTCAGCCTTCAACTCAGCTTTACGTGCTTCTGATAATGGCTGTGGTTTTGCAGGGAACGGGTACTCAACCTGATCCACTCGAAATGCTACTGACATTAACCTACATCTCTGTTGCGACAAGGGTGCGGATTATACCCAACTGTCATAAAAATTACACACTGCATAGACAACAATAGCGTAATAAAATAGTCGTATTGGTGATGACTAAACCGTGCTTCTGATAAGTGCTTGAATTTAGTTACATGGGGACAAGTAGAGAAGATCAAATAGCCAGAGCTAAAGCACATTCAAAATCGCTGCGCGAGTTTTAATTCTTGGAGAGTATTTGGTATTGAGCTTGATGGTGGGTCGTGCTGGATTCGAACCAGCGACCAATTGATTAAAAGTCAACTGCTCTACCAACTGAGCTAACGACCCATCAAGTGACACTTAGATGTGTAATGCATTTCAAATGATGGTGGGTCGTGCTGGATTCGAACCAGCGACCAATTGATTAAAAGTCAACTGCTCTACCAACTGAGCTAACGACCCATCATTTGATGCTAGGAGAGAAAGTGGTGGGTCGTGCTGGATTCGAACCAGCGACCAATTGATTAAAAGTCAACTGCTCTACCAACTGAGCTAACGACCCTTTCTTTCCTGTTGTTGCCTATGTCTTGGCAACGGCGGCATATAATACTCAGATTTTTTTCTGACGCAACCCATAACGTCTTTTTATTTTCATTTTTCTGTCAAATTACGACTAAACGGTCAAAATGAAAACAAATCGCTGAGTATTTATACCAGTAGTAATTGAGTTTAGTAGATTTTCTACAGAGTCACAGAAAAATCGGTGACGCAGATTTGCTCACCTAGCTATAGATAATTCGTCTTTCCGGGTCGGGAAAGACACAAAAAAGCCTCTTTTAAAGAGGCTTTTTTTATTACAAGTTATTTAATCGAGATTCCGCTAGCCGTTTGGCCGAGGAATTTGGGTATTCAGTGATAACTTGCTGCAGTAGTTGACGAGCAGATGCTGCATCGCCAGTACGCTCTGCTATAACGCCAAGTTTCAGCAATGCATCAGGGCGCTTTGTTGAGTCAGAGAAACGATTAGCAACAATATTAAATTGCTCGCTCGCCTCGCTCCAGTTTTGTTTGTTAAACAACAACTGACCTAGCCAGTAATGCGCATTTGGTGCATAGCTACTTGAAGGGAAACGCTCAATAAACGATTGAAATGCCGGGATAGCCTTATCGTATTCGCGAGATTTTAAAATAAGGTTTACGGCACTTTCGTAAGCTTCATCTTCGCCAGCCTGCGATGCTTGCGGTGTTGCTGTCGAAGGAGAGCCCGTCATAGGCGTATCAACACCAGCGCTTGGTGTCGCGCTACCCTGCAGTGAACCGCCTTGTTTAAGAGCCTCTACGCGCTTGTCTATTTCAAGATAAAGCTCTCGCTGACGCTCTAGCACTTTTTGAAGTTCGTTAGTATTCACTTCAACAGCGCCGCGCAATTGGTCGACTTCCATCTGCATGTTGTCTAACTGAGTTTGCAACCTATGCTGCATTTCAGTTCGACTTTTAACAATTCGCTCAAGCACTGCAATTCGCTGCTCTAACTCACTGCCACCATTTGCATCCACCACAGGCGCTTGCGCAAATGCGGTAGATACAGCAAGGGCGGCACTTAAAGTGACGCCCATCTTTAATGTCTTATTCGCTAGAATAGTCATTAGCGGTATACAACCACTCCGCGACGGTTTTGAGCAAATGCATACTCAGTAGAACCCATCACAGCTGGCTTTTCTTCACCGTAAGAAACTACAGACACTTGGCTGCTGCTCACACCCGCATTTAGCAAATATGTCTCAACAGACTGTGCACGACGCTCGCCTAGTGCGATGTTGTACTCTGGAGTACCGCGGCTATCTGTGTGACCTTCGATAGTCACTTTCATGCCTGGGTTTTTCACCAAGAATGCAGCGTGCTTATCTAGAATACGTTGGAATTCAGGCTTGATGCTCGAGCGGTCGAAATCGAAGTAAACGGTTTGTTCGTTCTTCAACGCTTCCATTTCTTGCTGAACCATCTCTTCTTGACGCTTCATCCGCTGAGCCGCTTCCGCTTCAACGCGTTGCGCTTCGGCTGCACGAGCTTCTGCTTCAGCCGCCGCTTGTTCTTGTGCTAAACGGTTACGTTCTGCTGCTAACTCTTCTTCGCTAGGGCCTGACGAACACGCCATCATTGTCACTACTGGCAAGGCGATAATGAAGCTTTTCATCACTTTATTCATTTGCATCCTACTAATCCTTAAATTTTATTGTTTAGTCGTTAAATTGTTAGAACAAAAATGGTGACCAACTTGGCGATTTAACTTGCCCATTGGCTGCTGGTAACCTAGCTTTAAAGCGCCCATCTAAAGATACCAGTGACAACACTTGGGTACCTTCATGTAAGGTGCTATATATAATCATGCTTCCATTCGGCGCTACACTTGGTGACTCATCTAAGTACGTCCGTGTCAGTACTAAAGGTGAACCGCCATCTAATGACTGCTTAGCAATGTGGTAGTTACCATTGGTCTGATTAACCATAATCATTTGCTTACCGTCAGGAGAAATTGTACCACCAAGGTTCTGTTCACCTACAAAGGTAACTCGCCTTACTTTCCCAGAACTTAAATTTACGCTATATATCTGGGGTTTACCACCCCGTTCAGAGCTAAATATTAAACCACTGCCATCTGGAAGCCATGACGGCTCCGTATCAATCGCTCTATTGCGTGTAACACGGCGTAAGTTTTTAGTCGCGAGATCCATAATATAGATCTCTGGGTTCCCATCTTTCGATAGCACCATTGCAAGTTGCTTGCCATCTGGCGAAAATACCGGACTACCATTAATACCTGGGAAGTCTGTGATACGCGTACGCTCACTGGTATAAATGTTTTGAATGTAAATTTGTGGGCGGCGGTTTTCAAAACTCACATAGGCCAGCTTCTCACCATCAGGAGACCATACTGGCGACATAAGAGGCTCTGGCGAGGACAACAAACGCGTCTCGTTTTCACCATCATAATCTGCAATCACCAGCTGATACGGTTTTTCCACTGTGTCTCTGTCTCGTACGATGACGTAGGCAATCTTAGTAAGAAAGGCGCCGCGCACATCGGTGAGTTTTTCATACACAATGTCACTGATACGATGTGCGTATTGGCGAAAATCATTTCCATTAATCACCGCCTGACGAGCCACAATAACATGCTCATTGCTCGTCACTAGCGAACCATTCTTAAGTACTTTGGCCTGCCCGCCGTCAAGCTGACCTTTAAGGATATCAATCAACTGATAGCTAACTAAATAACGGTTTGCGCCTTGCTCTTCAATACTACCAACAAGCACAGTGTCTACACCCAACGTAGCCCATGCCGTATAACTCACATCATCAGCGGTTTCTGGGTACTGAGGCATGTCACTTACCGCAACAGGGTTAAACTTGCCGCTGCGCATAAGGTCAGCCATTATCACTTTAGAAAGCTCGCCAGGCATGGCCCCTTGCCCTTTCCACTTAAATGGCACAACACCGATGGGGCGAGCACTATCTACCCCCTCAGTTATCACAATTTCTAAGGAAGCAAATACTCTGGCACTGAAAGCCATCGTAATTAGCGCTATCCATAATCCTAGTTTTTTCATACCACTATAATTCCACTTTTAACGTAATGTCTTTTAATTGTTCGTACACGTCTGGCGCTTCTGACACAGGCAGCTTCTCTGCTCGGCGTACGGCAGTTTCAGCTGCACGGCACAACGCATCGTTACCGCCAAGTACGCGAATACTCGTAACAAATCCGGTTGTTGCAAGGCGTATATTCAAACGGCAAGTCTTGCCCTCAAAGCTATCGTCAGAGTACAGGTTGCGCTTGATGGTTTGCTGTATCAGCGCGGTATAACGCTCAACCTCAGTAAGCACCTGCTTTCTTCGTCTTTCTTGCTGAGCAGCACGCTCTTGCGCTAGCTGCTCTTGCATGATCCTTTCCATTTCGGCGCGTTCAGCCGCTTCTTTTTTCTTTCGCTCAGCGTCAGCTTTCGCTTTTGCTTCTCTCTCTTTGCGTTCCTGCTCTTTTTGTGCGGCTAGACGTTCCAATTCTTTTTGGCGTCTGACCTCTGCCGCCTTAGCCTCTCGCTTCGCTTTTGCCCTTTCCGCTGCCAGCTGTTGCTGGCGCTTTTTCTCGGCCGCTGCTTTTGCTTTTCGCTGACGCTCTTGTTCCTCTGCTCTTGCTTGTGCCTCAGCTTGTGCTTGAGCGCGTTTTTTATCAGCAATGGCTTGGGCATCAATAAACGTTGCTTCTATAACAGGTGCATTGGTTTGCACACTAGGCAACGGCTCTGGAGAAAAACTGACGCTAATTAGCAACAGTGCAGCCACCACAGCATGGAGCCCCAACGACTTGTATAATCCAAGTTGTTCGGGGCTCATTTTACTGGGTGCTTTTTTCGCAGTCCCTTTGTCCGGCATCTCAGGTTTAGACATCTCGATACTACTCAACAGGATCCGTCATTAAACCTACAGACGGCACACCCGCTTGCTGCAATAACACCATTAACTGTATTACCTCATTGTAAGCAACTTGACCATCACCCTTAACCACAATAAGCGTGTCTGGTGCTTTAGTCAACTGCGCTTTTACAATTGCGCCTAACTCATCTTTGCTAATAGGTGATTCTTGATCATTCCCTACATTCAAGAAATAACGCCCTTTCACGTCTACCGACGCAATCATAGGTGGGTTATCTTCTTGCTCAATAGGATTGGCACTCGCCTTCGGCAAGTCTACTTTTACCCCTTGTGAGATAAGGGGAGCCGTTACCATAAAAATGATTAGCAGTACTAGCATCACGTCGATGTATGGCACAACATTAATTTCAGATACCGGTCGACGACGTTTTCTTACGTACATAACAAGTCCTCCGCTTTTTGATGTAAACGCTTAGGCTTGTTGTTGTGCTTGCGCAGCAACTGCTTGGCGATGAAGAATGGCTGAAAACTCTTCCATGAAGTTACCATAGCTGTTTTCCAGTTTTTCTACCTGATGGCTAAAACGGTTATAGGCAATAACAGCAGGAATGGCGGCAAAAAGACCAATAGCGGTTGCAATAAGCGCTTCAGCGATACCTGGCGCAACCATTGCCAACGTCGCTTGTTGTACTTCGCCAAGCGCGATAAACGCATTCATGATGCCCCACACCGTTCCAAATAGACCAATATAAGGGCTGATTGAACCCGCTGTAGCGAGGAATGGTAAGCGACTTTCAAGCTCTTCAACTTGACGCGACATAGAAACGCGCATCGCGCGGTAGGTACCATCGACAATGCCATTCGTCGCAGTGTTTGATTTACGCAGGCGAACAAATTCTTTAAAACCTGCGCAGAAAATGCTTGCCATACCGTTTAGGTTGGTTCGCGCAGAGAGTTCTTGATAAAGACGATTTAAGTCTGCTCCTGACCAGAATTTATCTTCAAATTGGCGCATTTCAGTTCGCGCCGCTGAAAGCGCCTTACTGCGTTGGAAAATAAAGGTCCATGACGCAATCGACACACTAAGTAACAGCAGCATGACTAATTGAACAATGAAACTTGCCTGTAGAAACAAGCCGATAAAAGTAAGATCAGATGACACGCGAAATTTCCCCTAACAAAGTACGTGGTAATCGTTTTGGCTTCATAGTTGCCAAATCGACGCAGGCAACTTGAATATCTCCAGATACCAATTTATTGCCTTGTTCATTTTTTATGATTTGTTGAAACGTCATACTAGCGCCTTTCAATTCTACAACGTGAGACTCAATACTCAACAGTTGGTTGAACCGCGCTAAGCGCATAGTTATGCATCTCAACGCGTTTGACGACAAAAGCGACTGATTGTTCCATTAATGTGTCTTGCTCGAAACCAAGACCCCGCAACCACTCTGTTCGAGCGCGCTCCATAAACTTTAGGTAGTTTGCGTAGTACACAATTCCACCTGCATCTGTGTCTTCGTAATACACTCTTACCTGATGTTGATGCATAACTATTCCCTTACCAAGAAAATTATTAATCCAACCCGCCGTTGAAACAACAAAATAATACGACTAACTACATTAAAAATATGCGCCTCAAACCCCGTTAAAAAGGACTTTTAATCAAAATTATACCATTGATAAACATATAATTAACACATTAGATTTTCTAATTTGAAATAACAATTTTACTCAATTGTAGTTTTTTGAGGGCTCCCTATAATGCACAGCATCAGTCATACAGAGTGTGATGGTGCGAAGCACGGTCATACAAGAGACATTCTCCTGTTAGACATGAGTTCCCTGGATTTATTTCCTTCAACACTTGTTGTTTTAGCCCGCTCAATGAGCGGGCTTTTTTTTGTCTGTTTCACGCACTAGCTCAAGCATGTCCTGAGCCTCACGTATGCTATTTCGTAGGTGTAAAGCCGAAGTGTAGATAAGCGCGATTTGAAACTATACGACCACGGGGCGTGCGCTGCAGGAAACCTTGCTGGATAAGAAACGGCTCGATAACGTCCTCAATGGTTTCTTTCTCTTCACCGATAGCAGCCGCGAGATTGTCTAGCCCCACGGGCCCACCGTCAAACTTTTCAATAATGGCTGTCAGTAGCTTACGGTCCATGTAGTCAAAGCCTTCTTTGTCCACATCAAGCATATCAAGCGCTTTTGCTGCCGTTTCGGCACCCACGGTTCCATCAGCCTTAATCTCTGCATAATCGCGTACACGTCTTAACAAGCGATTTGCTATCCGCGGTGTTCCTCTAGAACGACGCGCTACTTCCTGCGCACCTTCTTCACTCATATCTAAATTAAGAAAGCTTGCGCTGCGCGCCACAATACTCGTTAGGTCTTTAACCGAATAAAACTCAAGGCGCTGAACAATACCAAATCGGTCTCGCAGTGGTGATGTCAACGAGCCTGCGCGCGTCGTAGCGCCTACCAAGGTGAAAGGGGGAAGATCAAGCTTAATGGAACGAGCAGCAGGCCCCTCACCAATCATGATATCAAGCTGATAGTCTTCCATGGCAGGATAGAGAATTTCTTCCACCACTGGGCTTAAACGATGAATCTCATCAATAAACAAGACATCATTGCGCTCTAGGTTTGTAAGAAGCGCAGCTAAATCCCCCGCTTTTTCTAAGACTGGGCCTGAAGTGGTCTTGATATTCACGCCCATTTCGTTTGCAACGATGTTGGCTAATGTGGTTTTTCCCAACCCTGGAGGCCCAAAAATAAGTAAATGATCAAGTGCATCATCCCGGTTTCGAGCCGCTTGGATGAATATCTCCATCTGTTCACATACATGAGGTTGACCCGTGTAGTCTTCCAGCATTTTTGGCCGAATGGCGCGATCTATCACCTCATCTTCATTGCTGGCATCAGGTGTAATCAGTCTGTCTGCTTCAATCATAATTCATCTTCTTAGAACATCACCTTGCGACATTAACAGGGTCGTCGCACATGATCAGAACGGTGTTAAATTGCCGCCTTTAAGGCTTCTCGTATAAGCGCTTCGCTTTCCATGCCTTCCGTGTAGACACTCTCTACCAATTTACTGGCTTGTGCAGGTTTGTACCCCAATGCAATAAGTGCGCTTTGCGCTTCTTCGCGGGCGTCATTTACCTCAACAATGGTGTTAGACGATAATAAATCTGCGCTTGGTGGTGGTACAGCAATACTTTGCGCTTTGCCAAACTTCGCCAGCCTGTCTTTAAGTTCGACAACCAGACGCTCAGCGGTTTTCTTCCCAATGCCAGGAAGGCTCACCAATGCAGACACATCTTCGTTTTGCACACTGGCCAAAAATTGCGTCGCAGACATACCAGAAAGAATAGCTAACCCCAGTTTAGGACCAACGCCATTGGCTTTAATTAGCTCTCTAAACAGTCCACGTTCCATTTTGTCGGCAAAACCAAACAAGAGTTGTGCATCTTCTCGAACCACAAAATGTGTGTACACCACTACTTCTTCGCCCACGGCTGGAAGTTGATAGAAGCTTGTCATTGGCATATGAATCTCATAACCAACACCCGCTACATCTACAAGAATTTCTGGTGGCTGTTTTTCAGCCAACGTACCGCGAATTCGTCCAATCATGCATTATCTCTTTGTCAGTCTTTTTCTACAGCTGTTGTTGTCTGCGTGCAATTAACGCAATGACACAAAAAGCATTTAATATGGAAGACGGGCTCTAGGAAGTCGGTGTTTGAATTAGCGCAAACGGCCGCGCACTGTTTTACGCGCTTGACCTGCCATATTTATAAGGCTTTGTTCAGTATGCGCATGGCATAGTGCAACCGCGAGTGCATCGGCAGCATCAGCCTGTGGTGTGCCGCTCAAATTCAATAAGTGTTTAACCATATGCTGAACTTGCGACTTGTCAGCACTGCCTTTTCCCACAACCGCTTGCTTAATTTGTCGCGCACTGTACTCCGCGACGGGTAGCTGCGCCTGCGTGGCAGCAACAATAGCGGCTCCTCTAGCCTGACCTAATTTAAGGGCAGAATCGGGGTTTTTCGCCATAAACACTTGTTCTATAGCAAACTGTGAAGGCTCGTACTGTCGAATAATGTCGCCAATACCGGTGAAGATATTCGCTAGTCTTGCTGGAAGTTCAGCAGTACCGACACGTATACATCCACTCGCTACATACACCAATTTACCTTGCTTGCGCGCAACTAATCCATAACCTGTGATCCTAGACCCTGGATCTATACCCAGTATAACCATTAAGGCACACTCGGTACAAACAAAGATACCGCTTCTCGGTTTGACGGTGACCAAAGACGCTCAAGCGCCTCTTGTTGTGACACCCATTCGTATTGCAAATGTTCGGTAAGGGTTAAGGGCATATCGCTATTGATTTGAAGGGAAAACACATGCTCGGTGTTGTAAACCGTGCCAGGAGGGTAACGATGTAGCCAGCGGCTACGAATGACATATTGATTTTGTTTGCAGTGATCATTGACCACAAAGCCATGTTGCTTGGCATCAATACCAATTTCTTCTGCTACCTCTCGGTAAGCAGTGTCGATGGGCAACTCTCCTTCTTCTAGCGCGCCGGTAACCGATTGCCAAAACGTTGGATCATCCTGGCGCTGAAGAAGTAGCACTTGGTGGTGTTGGTCGTACAACACCACCAGTGCTGATTCTGGCTTTTTATATGCCATAAATTACGACTGTTTTTTCACCGTAGCGATGGCCAACTCTTCAAGCTGTTGAGGGTTAGCAGGGCTAGGTGCAGACGTTAATGGGCAGGCTGCTGTGGTAGTCTTAGGGAACGCCATTACGTCGCGAATTGATGTTGCGCCCGTCATAAGCATAACAAGACGGTCTAGACCAAACGCAAGACCGGCGTGCGGTGGCGCACCAAAACGCAATGCATCTAGCAAGAAGCCAAATTTGTTTTTCGCTTCTTCATCGTCAATACCCAAGATATTGAATACTGCAGACTGCATATCTTCGTTATGAATACGAACAGAGCCACCGCCCAATTCAACGCCGTTTAATACCATGTCATAAGCGTCCGACAACGCTTCTGCAGGGTTCGCTTTTAGCTGTTCTGGCGTTAAGCCACGGGGCGCTGTGAATGGGTGGTGAATGGCGTGAAGCTGACCATCAAACTCTTCAAACATTGGGAAGTCTACAACCCATAGTGGCTTCCATTCGCCTTCAAGCAGTTCGAAGTCCTCGCCAAGCTTAAGACGTAGTGCGCCCATAGCTTCGGTGACCACTGTGTAGCTATCCGCGCCAAACAATAGGATATCACCCGTTTGTGCACCTAGGTGCGCTCTAACATGGCGTTAGTGATGTCCTCACTTAAGAACTTAAGAATAGGCGACTGTAGACCTTCAAGACCCGCCGCAGCATCGTTCACTTTTATCCATGCAAGACCTTTGGCACCATAGATACCGACAAACTTGGTGTATTCGTCAATATGCTTACGCGATAGCGATGCACCACCCGGCACGCGAATGGCAGCAACGCGCCCCTTAGGATCGTTTGCCGGGCCGCTAAAGACTTTAAAGTCTACATTAGCCAATAGATCAGCAACGTCAGTAAGCTCAAGCGGGTTACGCAGGTCTGGCTTATCGCTACCAAAACGCTTCATAGCTTCAGCGTATGACATACGCGGGAAATCACCCAGCTCAACGTCTAGCATTTTGTTGAACAAGTCACGGATCATACGTTCAGTGATTGACATTACACCGTCCGCATCAAGGAACGTGGTTTCGATATCGATTTGAGTAAATTCAGGCTGACGGTCTGCACGCAAATCTTCATCGCGGAAACATTTCACGATTTGATAATAGCGGTCCATACCTGACATCATCAGAAGCTGTTTGAACAGCTGTGGCGATTGCGGTAATGCGAAAAACTCACCTTTATGAGTACGGCTTGGTACTAGGTAGTCGCGGGCACCTTCAGGTGTCGCTTTAGTAAGAATAGGCGTTTCAATATCAAGGAAACCTTCATCTTCTAAGAAACGACGAACTGCGCCAGTGACTTTTGCACGGAACTGCAGGCGTTGGCTCATGACTGGACGGCGAAGGTCAAGGTAGCGATAACGCAGACGTTGCTCTTCTGAGTTTTCTTGGTTCCAATCAAGTGGAAGTACGTCAGATTTATTGATCACTTCAAGACCAGTACCAAGAATTTCGATTTCACCGGTACGCATATCTTTGTTCACTTGACCTTCAGGACGTGCTCGAACTTTACCTGTTAGCTTTACGCAAAATTCGCTACGCAATGTGTTAGCAACAGACAGCACCTCGGGTAGATCTGGGTCGAATACCACTTGCACGATACCTTCACGATCGCGTAAGTCGATGAAAATAACACCGCCTAAGTCGCGACGCTTGTTAACCCACCCGCAAAGGGTGACTTCTTGTCCAATATATGATGAATCGATATTCCCACAGTAATCTGTGCGCATGGTCCTTGACCCCTGATGTTTTTTCTTTCTTCGCATGAAGTGTTAGTGGCGTTTATTTGAGCATTGTTTAGGACTTATTAGATGGACTAAATTCGCGTAAACTTGCTGGCCAATTAGTTGGCCTGCCCACTACATGCATAATGTAATGATTTAAAGGCCGCATAGTATAAACAAATGCATCCTAAAGCCCAATGACAAATATGCACAAATCGGCCATATCTCACGGAAAAATCTATATCGGCTTGCCTATGTGGCAACATAGTCACTGGCCGCAGACCTGGTTTGCTAACTCTGTCAAAACAGATAGCCAGTTAGAGGTTTACGCAAAGCAGTGTAATACCGTAGAAGGGAATACAACATTTTACGCGCTGCCGCATGAAGATGCGGTACTTAGGTGGCGCGATACTGTAGATAAAAGCTTTCGCTTCACTTTTAAGTTTCATCAAAATATTACCCATTTGCATCAACTTCAGCATTGCGATGATGAAGTGACATCACAACTAAATCTCTTAGCGC
The DNA here is from genome assembly GCF_036870955.2 of Alteromonas gracilis. Lineage (GTDB taxonomy): Bacteria > Pseudomonadota > Gammaproteobacteria > Enterobacterales > Alteromonadaceae > Alteromonas > Alteromonas gracilis_A. The sequence continues at coordinate 1,384,273 of NZ_CP145482.2, read as the reverse complement.
CTCTTAAAGACAATTTAGGACTTATGATGTTGCAGCTTCCCGCTTCTTTTGGACCGGATAAACTTCACATTCTGGACCGCTTCTTAGCGTCACTTCCATCATGGCTAACGGTGGGTGTAGAAATGCGCCACCTTCGATTTTTTGCTAAAGGTGATGAAGAGAAAGCGCTTAATCAACTGCTTATTCGTCACAACGCGAACAGAATTATTATGGACACACGAGCGCTTTTTACGGGAGACAGTGATTGCGCGACGCTAGAAGAGGTTAGAGGGAAAAAGCCTCGGGTTCCGGTCAATGTCATAGCGACAGGCCAGCGACCCGTTGTGCGCTTCGTAGGCAATGATAGCGACACAGACAATTTACGTTGTTTGACGCCGTGGGCGCACAAAGTGATTCAATGGCAACAAGAAGGTAAAGAGGTTTATTTCTTTTTACATCGCCCGGACAATAAAGACGCACCATGGTTAGCACAGCAATTTATTGATTTGTACAACGACGTAACGCCTTTTGACGCGCTACCTGACCTAGCGATTAAAGCGCAACCAGAACAAGACAGCTTATTTTGATTGCGCGTTAGCGATGACTCTCACAACTCAATTTAGTGTTGTCTCTGCGACATTGCACTAAGCTCTGAAGTCCGACGCGTCCAAGTCATGTTTTTTCATCAGTTTGTGCATGTCGGTGCGATTTCGCCCTGCTAATTCGGCAGCCCGCGTCACGTTACCGTCGGTCATTTTTAGCAGCTTATGCAGGTACTGTTGCTCAAATGCATCACGGGCCTCTGTTAACGTAGGCCAGCTTTGTTTGGTTGCAGACAGCGCTTGTTCAACTAAATGAAGAGGAATGACAGGGGTTTGTGTTAATGCAACACATTGCTCCACAACATTCACCAGTTGGCGTACGTTGCCAGGCCATGACGACGTAACTAACTGCTGCATTGCATCGTCTGAGAATTGACTGACATTTACAGCGTGACGCTGCGCACTTTGCTGTAGTAATGATCGCGCTAATAATGGGATATCTTCACTTCTTGATTTCAATGAAGGAAGCTTGAGATTTACCACATTTAATCGATAATAGAGATCTTCTCGAAACGTCCCCTCTTCCATCTCTTTGTGCAGGTCTTTATGTGTAGCAGAGATGATGCGAACATCTATGTCAACATGCTTGCTGCTTCCAACCGGACGAATCTGACGTTCTTGCAAAGCGCGTAATAATTTCACCTGGAGGGTCATCGGCATATCACCAATTTCATCTAGAAATAGTGTGCCGCCATCAGCCTCTCTAAACAGACCCGGATGCGCTGCAACTGCGCCTGTAAACGCCCCTTTTGCATGGCCAAACAATTCTGACTCAAGCAAGTTTTCAGGCAATGCCCCGCAGTTTATTGCTACAAACGGTTTATCACTTCTGTTGCTTGCCTTGTGAATGGCATTGGCTAGTAGTTCTTTACTGGTTCCGCTGGCACCACTAATCAGCACAGACACTTCGCGTTGTGCAATACGGTAGGCTTGGTCAAGTACATTGAGCATATCAGGTGAGCGAGTAATAATATCTTTCGCCCAGTCCCCGGGTTGTGCAGCTTGAGACTGGCTAAGTGCTTTTTGCAATAAAGTGCGCAACTCATCATGATCGACAGGTTTAGGTAGGAAGCCGAACACACCACGTTGCGTAGCGGCGACCGCATCAGCGATCGTGCCGTGTGCTGTCATTAATATTACGGGTATGTCTTTGCGTATCCCCATAATCTCTTCAAACAAACTCAAGCCATCTAAGCCGGGCATGCGCAAGTCACTTAACACAACGTCATAACTATCGTTTTGCAATTTTTTTAGTGCAGATTGACCGTCCTCCACTGCCGTGACTTCATAACCTTCACCTTCCAAACGAATGGTCAGCAAACGCAAAAGGCTTTTATCATCATCAACCAACAATAAGTTCGGGTTACTGCCTGACGGTTGGCTCATTGTTGAGTACTCCTGTTTTTATCCATCAATGTTGCCTCGATTTGCAACAGTTCTTCTAATTTCGTGCGCAAATTGTCTGCTTCGCCAGTTAGTGCCTCAAGCTGCTGTGCGCGAGAGGTATTTTCTTTCTCTAAAACGACTAGCGCTGATTCCAGTTCCATTAATAATGTATTTTGCTGTGAGGCAATCACCGACACGACCCGCTGCGCCGTGGGAGTGAATTTATCGAGCATGTCATTCACAGCTAGCTGAGCACGCAGTCTATCTTGGTATGGCGTGTCGTTGGGCAATGTATATATGTACGCCTGTAATCTATCAAATTCGCTTGTGCCTAAGTCTTTAATGCTGGCTTTCCGTTTGTTCCACTGCGTTGCATCTGCTGTTAGCCATAGGCTAAGCCAATAGGCTGGGTCGCAGTTGTATTCGAAGGACGCTGGAGGTTGTTCGAAAAAACAAAACGCGTCGGCGAGCGTTTGTGTATTTTCTGAGGGTTGAGGCGACAGTGCTTTGTCGTTAAGTCCTTTAAGCATCTGACATCCCGTCAACGCCATCAAGGCAATTACCACACTTATTATTCTCATTAAAATTTTCCTATTGGGGAATAGTTACCCTAAAGCAAACATCCGCATAATCTACATCGACCACGTTTACATTGCCATGCATCAAACGCGCGCAATCAGCCACTATAGATAGCCCAAGGCCCGTACCTATAACGTTGTCATTCCTGGGTTCCGTCCCTCTTATAAATGGCTCAAACAGCGTTTTCACCGATTCTGGCGCTATGCGCTTGCCTCGGTTAGCAACGTCCAAGATGACATTATCGTTCTGGCGGTAGATGTTAATGTTTATGGGTCGCCCCAATGCGCCATGTGCTACGGCGTTAGATACCAAATTATCCAAAATACGACGAAATAGCTCTTCGTCAATGTGAATCGATGTCGGCTCAATGTTGACTTCTACGTCTCTGTCTTGAATGGCTAGCGCATAGTCTTCCAAGCAAGCATTTACTAACTTTTGCGCGTCACTTTGTGCCATTTTTGGCTGAGCCTGTTGCAGCAACAAATTGTAGTCTAGTAGCTTTTCAACCAGGGTATTTAGCCGCTGTGTGCTGGCACTTAATAGCGACAGTACTTCTCGCTGACCGTTGTTTAGTTCTCCTACGACATTTTCAGACAGCAGACTACATCCCTCTTTGATACTAGCTAAAGGGGTTTTAAGCTCATGCGCTGCATGACGTAATAATGCCGTGCGAATATGCTCTAACTGTTGCATTCTATCGTAAAGCCAGTGGAGGTCTTTTTCTACGTCAATAAGCTCCCTTGGAGCCTGCCGTGATAATGGTGGTAACTCACTGTCACCATGGGCGACTATTCGAATGATCTTTTTAAGGTTGTTCACTGGATTTACGATTAACTGGCTTCCCAACAAAATAAGTAGCAATGAAACACTCACTAGCATTGCGGTTGACCAGGCTTGTTTTGCCTGCATGGCATTTAAGTCGTCTTGCTGCAACTGCACCCGTTGGTTGATAGTGGACTCAACGTCTTCTCTCAATTGTTCAACACTACTTGCAATAGACGCCAGATAGGCGTTTAACAGAAGCTGATCTTCTATAGTGCGGTAATCTGCTAACTCTCCCAATTGTTCAGAAAGACGCTGGCATGTAGGAGGAACAGATAGCGCTTGGCATAACTTATCTGCAGCTAATGCGAATTGTTCCAATGCGTTGTCAGACAGCGCTGCCACTTGTTCGTTTCGCAGCACGGTGAATTGACGAATACTGCGCTCCACGTCGGTGACAGCATTGTCGAGACGTTGCATATCGCCGACAACGTCTACAACAAAGCGAGTTTCCAACGTAGTCATTTGACCCACTTTTGCGAGGTCACTTTGGCTTTGCCACAATAACGCGACAAGAGGAATAAGCGCTAATACAAAGCTTGCTAACGTTAGTTGTCTTAAGGAGCCTAACTGAACCAGGCGCTCAGCAAGCGAAATTTTTGTTATCAGAACCTTGTCCTCTTTCTCTTAGGTCTCACCACCTCAAGGCTGAGCAGCAACATTGGTGTTACTTGGTGTTAGTTTACTTTTTGCCAGCTCACTTTCTGAAAGCTTGCCGTCTTCATTGTCATCAATTAAACCAAAATTACGCAGTAATTCTGTGTGCCGAACAGCTTCTTTCAATGAAATCTCACCGTCTTTGTTTGTGTCTAGTTTATCTATTAAATCTGCCGCCGACGACGCATGCGCCTCAGCAACTACAATAATTTGCACAGCAAAAACAGTACACAAGCCAAGTAGAACTTTTTCAAGACGTTTCATCATGCATCCTCCGTAAGTATTCGAAAATCCATCTATCTCGATTGTACAGGTACTCCCCTGTCACACAGACCATTTACTTTGTCAGTGCGCATCGGCAAAAACACCAAAGACTAGACTTTCGACAACATTCAAAATACATCTGCTTTCGGTATGAGATATGCTAAATTCAGACCAACTAAGAAAAAGCTATAAAGTTCAACGCTGTAGCACAACACGCACCCAACAGTTGTTAATTACCAACAGAGAAATGTTGCCAATAAGAAACACTCTAATGTAAAAATCAGAGTGAGAATAGGAATACTGTTTAAAAATTAAAGCCCACTAAACGTGAAGTTCGGCCGACGTATATTGCGAAGGTGACTCTAGTAACTCGCTCAGCGGAACAGGTTTACTAAACATAAAGCCTTGTACGCTATCGCAGCCATGAAGTTTAAGATAATCCCACTGCTCGTGGTTTTCTATACCTTCTGCACAGACCGACAGTGAGAGGCGTTTTGCCAAATCAATGATAGCCCCCGTAACCAGCCTACTTCTTTCTGAGGTTTGAATTTCGGTCACGAACTGTCTGTCCACCTTCAGCGTGTCGATATTAATCTGGGTAAGATAACTCAACGACGAATAGCCAGTACCAAAATCATCGAGGGCAATGGCACATCCCATGTTACCAATTCTTCTAAAAAACTTATTCGACAATGCAAAGTTCTCTAAGTAGGCGCTCTCGGTAACCTCGAACTCAAAATTCTCTGGATTAATGTCGTAAAGATTAAACGTGTTATAAATATAATCGAAGAGCTGGGCATTGCGTAAATCATGCCCCGACAGATTAACAGACACCCTAAATGTGTTAGAGGCCCACTGTTTGATATCGGGCATGTCCATGCACACTCTTTTTATAACCCAATGAGTTATAGCAGTAATCTTCCCGCCCTGCTCAGCAATTGGGATAAACTCATTTGGCATAACCAGGCCAAATTCCGGGTGCTCCCAGCGGATCAAAGCTTCTACACCAATCACGCGCCCTTCGTTATTTACTTTGACCTGGTAGAAAACAACAAACTCATCATTAGCCAAGCCCTGCTCTATACCGTTAGCGAGATGTAGTTTTCGTTTATGTGACTCAACCATATCTGGGGTAAATAATGTATAGCTACCGCGACCACGGGCTTTTGAACGATACATGGCAAGGTCTGCATTACTCATCAGCTCACTTAAGTCATAACTCGCATCTGACGCCGTTGCTATACCAACGCTCAGTCCAACGGTCAGCGACAACCCTCTCAGTTCAAAAGGTTCGTCAAATGACGTGATCAAGCGTGAAGCTAGGCTTTCTGCGGCAGCAGGTGATACATCCCTATCAGGAAGGACGAGAAACTCATCGCCTCCAAGACGCGCGAATAAATCGCCATCGCGCAGCAGCCTCTGCACACGCTCCGCCACCTCTATAAGGATCAAGTCACCTGTTTCATGGCCAAGCGAGTCATTGATACCTTTGAAGCCGTCTAGGTCAAAGAAAAGTAGCATCAAGTCTTCGTCGTTTCGCTTCGCCCTTGCTAGTTCAAGGCGCAAATTATCCAATACAAATTGGCGATTAGGTAGACTAGGTCAAACTGTCGAAGTTCGCTAACTGCGACATGGTCTCTTGTTGATCAACCAAGGTTTGCTTTTGTTCGAAGTTGATAAGCAATTCGACTTCGATGGTATCAAGCAAGCTGTTAATGTTTCTGGCTAGGCGACCAATTTCATCATTATTGTCGTGTGAGCAGCGCAGTGAATAATCCTTGGTCTCAAAAACTTCTTGGGTAAATTTTTTCAACGAGGTTAATGGTGCTATGAGGTGATACAGAATAAAGGTACACATGCTAACGCACAGTAGCCAAAGGCCAACAATGACAGGTAATTGACTTAGTACGTTGCGATATGCTCCGCTCGACGCTGATTGCCCTGCGTCTGCATAGATAACAATATGACCCAACGGGTATAAACTGCTCCCAATTAGTTGATGGGCAACAATAATATTGTCATGACTGGTGACGCCAAAAGGTACGTCTTCAGGGCGAGTGGGAACTTTACTGTCTTCGAAAGAGATGACGTCTTCAGCGTTTAGCCGCGTAATCGCATTGTAGTTGTTGTCATACAACGTCGCTGAGACGATAAACTGGTGCTCGCGCAGGGGCTGAAAAAGTTGTGAGTACAGTGCTCGGTCGCCAGGGCTGCGCTCCATCACTACCGCAAGCTGCAGCGCAAGTGTGTTGCTAAGCGCAGTGGTATTTTCTTGCATAACGGCTTTAAGTGACGAATTTTGCTCGGCTTTTGTCACCACGACGATACATGCCACAAGAATTGACATAAATATCATGATCGCCAAGCCAATTGGCACTTTTAACGTTTTAAACACACCATCTTCCTCACCGCAATACCACAGTAAATCAACTTGCAGTCAATTTCAGCGCCACACATAGTAAGGGACAGAGGTAAAAAATAAAAACCTTTTTTATCAATGAAGTTTGGCGCTAGCCGCGCCTGTTTTCCGACACCTCAAGCTTTGTTTTAATAAACTGACTGTGAGGTACGTAAAGTAAATCAGCGACTTGGCGAATAGTGCTTTCTTCCAGGGGCGCAAGCGTGTCGTCTGCATAGGCAATAGACCAAAGGCTTCGAACAACATCACGTTTTTCTTCTGCGTCACAATGCTCATTAAGCACCTGAGTAAATCGAACCAAGTCTACTGCGTCATCTGCGGTTTCCTCACCCTTTTCAAGCAATAGTAACATGGCCTCATCGTCAATATTAACATGACGCTGCATTTGCTTTTTGTACTCCGCCAACTCACTCTGCGTAACTTTGTTATCAGCTTTGACAAGCTCTGACAGCAATGCGGCAGTCGCCAGCTCCACAGTTACCGAAGATGTCTTTTTAGACTGAATATCTTCAAACAACTTCAAAAATGCCTTTAGCATAAAACCCCACGAGAAAAAACTATGTGTGTAACACCTTTATCGTTAGTTTTGTAAGTATATTCGTTTAGTGACACTAATTTGACGTTAAAGTAAGTTTGTGTTCGTTGTATTTAAAATGCAGTTCACTTTACTGCCATTACTTTCAAACCACATCTTTTCACAAAGCGTGTGTATAAGCGCGAGTCCACGCCCATGAAATTCCTCGTGATTGAATTGCTGCGAACCTTTCCACTCAAATCCATCGCCGCTGTCTTCAACACTAATAATTATATGGTTTTTTACCTAGCTGTGATTCTATACGTATTTTTATATGCCCAGCTTTTAACGCCTGCAATGATGTTTCTCTATTTTCGTAATACAACTGAAAACCATCTGCTTCAGATTTTAACTTGGAATCAAGATGCAAAATTCCATGTTCAAGCGCATTATTGAACAATTCAGACAACACGGTATACATAATAGAGCGCACCCGCTGTACCCCTTCACAGCTACTTGCCAGTTGCAAAACTCGCTGAAGAACGTCAGCTTGCCGTAAATGGTCTGGCTCAAGTGTCACTTCGTGCACTGAAGGCAAACCGCTGGTTGTCTGTTTATTTCTTGTTTCTATGGGTCTTGATGTAAAAATGACCAGGGTGACATCATCGTCAAATAAAGGCGCCGCGGCATGCTCCTGCACTTTACTGTATATTCGCTTCGCACTTACGCTGCCATGCTCACTAGAATCATTCTTAACAAGTTCAATTAAGCCATCCTCCATCAGCATCTCATCATCCTCATCCACATTCTCGATAAGACCGTCGCTATAGATAATGAGCTGCTCTCCTTGCCCTAATTGGACGATGTCGTAGTCGGTGTTGAGCTCGTGGTCCTCTAAAACACCCAGCGCCATGTGGCGTGACTGGAAAACGCGGAATGCGAAGTTTGACATCGATGGTACGATAACCGCATGGCATTCCGCCTTGCCACAAGCTGACTTTATCGCCTTGCGCGTTTATTTCACCAACCACTGCCGCCATAAACATATCACCAGGCAATATTTGTAGCAGGATACTGTTGAGTTCAGAAACAATCTCGGCAATGGACACACCTTTTTGGCTGTATTCATGAAAGGCGCGTGTAACCAGTAAAGCCCCTATTGCAGAGGCAAGGCCATGGCCTGTAAAGTCTGCGACCAAAAAGTAGATCCCACCGCTTGGGCTTGCTTCACACAGAAATAAGTCGCCGTTAAATGTTTCAGCTGGCTTCAAACAACAGTCAAAATGCGACAATACGTCGGGACTGTTGATAATAGCGTGGCTAAATATATGCTCTACAATAGCGTGTTCTCGTGCCACACGTTGCTGGTACATTCTTAACGTCTGGTTTTGCTCTTCAATATGAAGACTCAAGGCCCTTATTTTTAAGTGCGCTCGAATTTTCGCAACCAGTATGTGCCTATCAAAAGGTTTTGTCGCAAAGTCATTTCCCCCAACCTCCAGACATCGTACAAGGCTTTCTTTGTCTTCAAGCGCGGTGATAAAAAGAATGGGTAGATAAGTGCTGTCCGAAATAGCGCGTATTTGAGGCGCAACGTCAAAGCCCGACATACCAGGCATTACAACGTCAAGCAAAACCAAGTCAGGTTGCTCTTGCTTAAACAACTCAAGCGCCTCTTCGCCATTTTCGGCCGCAATACAGTCCTCGTAGCCTGCGTTGTAAAGCATATTCGCCAGCAAAGTACGATTAATTGTTTCATCGTCTACAATCAGGATCTTCATAGGCGTTTCCTAGACGTGATTATCTGATCTCGAATTTTTTATCAAATCTAGAAATCTTTAAAATTTTCGCCACCTGTGGGCGAGCATTATCGATACTGTACGTAAGCTTTCTTTCAGAAAGGGCTTTTTGCATATTTAGCAACATACCAAGCGCTGAACTATCCATGTAGTCGGTTCTAGATAGATCAACCGCAATATGCTCTACATCTGGATTTAAATCAGCGTACGCATTGCGAAAGTCTTCTACTCTACTGAAATCAAATTTAGTTCCCACATCAATTGTTAGCATTTTTCCTTGGTTTCGGTAGCTTGCCGTAATTTCCATTGTCACTCCTTTTAAATTAAATAAGCAGAATGCTTCGTCTCAAGCTTTCAGTTTTGCTATTCTTTATAGTAGCCGAACTTTTTTACAACGCCATCGTTAAAGGTTTAAAGTTTTTAATTGCAAAAACTGATGCTTAGCTATGGTGGCAAAATCCAATGATTTGAGGTATCCATGCAAGATTGGCAAGAAGCCCTTTTGGTGTACAGTACCGATGGCGGCAAAATCAAGCCTGAAGCCAAAGAAGCGACACGCTCGGTATCGTCTGATGGTATCGTCAGGATCCACAGGGAAACGAAAGGGCGAAAAGGGAAAGGCGTTTCATTAATAAAGGGCTTGGATTTAGCGCCGGACGCGCTTAAGAAGCTGGGCACTGAATTAAAGAAAAAGTGCGGATGTGGTGGTGCTGTCAAAGACGGCATTATAGAAGTACAAACGGATGATAGAGAAAAGCTTCGTGTACTTCTTACCGATAAAGGCTATAAGGTAAAGCTTGCTGGGGGCTAACTGCTCCTGACATTTTCATAAACAAATACAAAAAGAGTCTGAAATGGAAAAGCTGTCAATTTCTGATTTACATATTATTTTGGTAGAACCTTCTGATACACAAAGGAAGATTATTACCACTCTACTTCTTAAAGAAAACGTGAAGGAAATTGACCCTGTCAGTACCCTTTCCGAAGCGCGTTCAGCCGTTAAAGCACATGGTGCAGACCTTATCGTCAGCGCGATGTATTACGAAGACGGTACCGCTATCGAACTGCTCAAATTCATTAAAGAAGACGATGAGTTTAAGACCATCCCGTTTATGTTGGTGTCTAGTGAAAATCGCATCAGCAAACTAGAAGAGTTTAAACAAGCTGGCGTTGCAGCAATTCTACCAAAACCCTTTGAACCGCTTCATCTATCTCGCGCATTGAACGCAAGCTTAGATTTGATTAATCACGATGAACTCGACCTTGAACTCTTTGACGTTCAGGAAGTGAGAGTGCTTCTTGTCGATGATAGTAAGCTAGCTCGTAATCACATTCGCCGAGTTCTTGAAGGGATGGGGTTGAAAAAAATCAAAGAAGCCGAAAACGGTGCAATGGCCCTGACTTTTATTAAAGACGAGCCATTCGATTTGGTTGTTACCGATTACAACATGCCAGAAATGGACGGCAGGGAGTTGTCGGAGTTCATTCGCTTTAACCCAGAGACCACACACATTCCAATTATCATGGTAACGTCTGAGTCTGCGGAGAGTGCACACATGGCCAACATTCAGCAGACAGGTGTAAATGCACTATGCGATAAACCGTTTGAGCCAACTGAAGTGCGCCAAATGTTGTCTGCACTATTAGGCAATTAAGCACCAGAAAATCAGCGTTCGACGAATGTAACGCGTTTTCTCTTTATTGCGCCTCCTATTGCGTATTCAGAAAGGCAGCATGAAAGCTGCCTTTTTTTGGCTATACCAATTTATGCATACTATCAAGCACAGCTTTAAAAAAGCATACCAGGTTTTGTAAAAATCAGTTGACACACAAACCTGTTCAACATACATTCAGTACCATGAAACAGAATACATTGTATGCATCACTTTTCTTTTTTGCGTTTACATCCTTTTACTAGGGAGGCGCAGTTGCATGCATAAAAACCTCCCAACTGGGAGGTTTTTTTTAGCTATTATTAATGGGAAAATCATGTCAGACAACGCACTAGATACTGTAAGAGAGCGCATTACTTCGCTTGACAGTGAGTTACTCACCTTGCTTGCCGAGCGCAGAAAGCTCACCAATGAAGTGGCTGAAACCAAAATTAAGCACCACATTCCAGTGCGCGATCAAAAACGTGAAGAACAACTTCTCGTGCGATTGATAAAGGAAGGTCAGAGCATCGGTCTTGACCCCCATTATGTAACTCAAATCTTTCACGTAATTATCGAAGATTCTGTATTGAACCAACAAGCCATGCTTGCGGAAAGAGCCAACCCTGGTAGTTCGTTACCACTCAATCGCGTCGCCTTTTTAGGTGACAAAGGATCGTATTCTTACTTAGCTACACAAAAGTATTTCTCTCGCCGCCCCGGTGAGCTACTTGAAATTGGCTGTCAGAGTTTTGCTGAGATCATTCATAAAGTTGAAAACACAGAAGCGGACTATGCCGTGCTTCCTATTGAGAATACTACGTCAGGTAGTATCAATGAGGTATACGACCAACTGCAGCATACACAGTTGAGTATTATAGGTGAGCTAACCCATCCAATTAGACACACATTGTTGGTTGGAACCAATACCAGTATTGATAAAATCAAAACCCTGTATGCCCACCCGCAAGTTTTCACCCAGTGCAGCCACTTTTTAGCGGAGCTTGGCAATGTTGAAGTTAAAACCATGGACAGCACATCTTCTGCAATGTTGACCGTAAGTGAACTTGAACGAGATGACGTCGCGGCCATCGGTAGTGAAGCTGGCGGCAACCTTTATGGTTTGATGGCTATAAAAAGCAATTTGGCTAACCAGAAAGAGAACCACAGTCGATTTATTGTTGTCGCTAGAAACCCTGTTGTTGTGCCGCTACAGGTTCCCGCAAAAACAACACTTGTGATGTCTACCGTTCAAAAGCCAGGGGCGCTTGTAGAAGCCTTGCTCGTACTAAAAGACAACAGTATCAATATGACCAAGCTCGAGTCTCGCCCTATACCGGGTAATCCGTGGGAAGAGATGTTTTACATTGACGTTGAAGGCAATGTAGAAGACGGTCCGGTTCAAAAAGCATTTGAGTCTTTGCGCAGTATTACGCGCTATATCAAAGTGCTCGGGTGCTATCCTAGTGAAGAAATTAGCCCGACTAAGGTGGCAGCCGCCAGTGCGCTGGCACAATAGCAATTTTAGGTAAAAGAAATGCCCCTGCCCCATTCATGTTGGGGCAGTTTTTTATGCGAAGCAACCTCCACGGTTCGCCATTCCTCATCTACATGATTCTTTTCTCCTGAATTAGGGCTTCAAACAGCATCATTCCCTCAAAACGCACAATTTATGATTTAGCGCAAAGCTTTAGCATTTCATTGTGTACTACACTAGATTCGGAGAGTAGTTTACCAATCAATAGGTGTATGTTGTTATGCAGGCGTTTTGGCAAATTTATGATGTGATAGAACGGACTTTCTTTTACACCCTTACACGGAAAATTGTCGGGAACATTACGTTTTTGTTTTTATTTCAGGTGGCAAATTTCTATCTATTTTATCAGGTAGCCGCTGCGCCATCGGATGAGCGCGCTTCACTGTTCTCAGCAATGGTTACCTTATCTGTTTTGGGCGCGTTCAGTTTTGCGTTTACTATTTTCTATTTACACTATCTTATTGTTAGGCCTGTTCGTTCGCTGCTAGACACGCTGAACAATATCAATCATACGCAGGGAAACCTTACGACCCGCTTACCGGCTTTCACCCGAGATGAGTTCAGAGATGTATCCCAAGCCTATAACTTGTTTGCCGAAAATTTAGGGCAACTTATCAACAAGATTAATCAAGATGCGCAAAAGGCAGCAAGTGCAAATGATGTTATGGCAACGGCGATCGTAGAAGTCAATCAGCAGGTCGATAGGCAAAAAACACTCAGCCACGACATCAATACATCCACGCACACGGTGAGTCACAAAATAGATGATATTGTCAGCTCAGCGCACCAGGTGAGCACGACAAACCAACAAAACCTATCCAGTGCTAAAAACGCCAACAGTAACCTGGAGCTCTCTCATCAACAAATAGAAAAAATTACAACATTGCTTCAACAATTCTCAGCAACGGTGAAAGGCCTGCAAGACAATGCAGACAACGTTAGAAGTATTCTTAAAATGGTCGAAGAGTTTGCCGACCAAACCAATCTATTGGCACTAAATGCAGCAATCGAAGCGGCTAGAGCGGGTGAAGCAGGTAGAGGTTTTGCTGTAGTAGCAGACGAAGTCAGAACACTCTCTGCTAAAGTGGCCGATGCAACACAAAAGATTAGCCATTTTTTGAACGATATGGAAAGCCTTGTGGGTGAAACACAGCAGGAGTCAACGAAGCTTATTGACGCTTCGGACACCATGAAAGTCAATATAGATGCCACTATGACATTATTTGATCAGATGATGACGGACTTTCAACACAACATTGAAGCGTTTGCCGTTATCCTTTCTTCTGTTAATGCTTTGAAAGAACAACACGAACAAACAACAGACAAGGTCGAGCACATCACTTCGCTCAGCGACAACATCCAATCTCAGATGGTCGTGACCAATGACGAAGCTAAAGAAGCGCAATACTTAGCATTGGCGACGCAGGAAGGGTTAAGGCAGTTTACCAATTAAGCGGGGCCAATTAGTGCCCCACTTTGATATTTATTTATCGCGAAGAAGTTGCCCATCGTCGGCTTTTAGCAACATCTGTTTGCTGTCGACAAGGCACTTCTTAGCATAATCGCCAAACCAAGCTCCAACCTTCATAAACTGCTCGACAAAGCCTTTCTTGTTGCCTTCTTCAAGTAGTGTCAGAGCTAAGCCAAACCGTTCATGAAAACGTCTCAACAAAGCAAAATTATCAGGGTTATTAAAAATTATATCTGCGTACAGTTGTGGTGACTGTGCAAAAAGGCGCCCTACCATAGCAAGTTCTAAACGATAAATTGGCGAGCTAAACATGGTTAATGACTCGAGGTCGGGGTTTTCGCCTTTTAAGTGTTGCCCATAAACAAAGGTATTGAAGTGTCGCATTACCTGAATATAGGCCATCGCTTGATCGTGCTCTTTGGCGGTTGAATCGTGAATAGTAGCGCCCCAAATTCGCATTTGTTCAATAAGCCACGCATATTGCTCGCTACGTCTTCCGTCACACACCACTACCACTTGTTTTATCATTCCAGGCGCATCGGGTCCAAACATCGGGTGAAGGCCAACCACAGGCCCTTCGTGCACAGCTAACATGGCATCAAGCGGTTTGGCTTTGATACTTGTAATATCGGCAAGCACACACGCTTTTGGCAGCATGGTAAGCTTACCAATCACCGACTCGGTTAAATTGATGGGTACAGCAACAACGACAAGGGATGCTGAGCTCAATACCGCATAAGCTCGACCGTTATCCCAGTCGTCTTTTTCAACCACTGAAACCGTATAGTTACTTCGTTCAAACAAGCTAACAAACACACGACCTAACGCCCCTGCGCCGCCAATAACAACCACGTTATCAAGGTCCGGCTTTACACAACGATAGTTATTATTTTGGGTATGATAGGACTCCCGCATCACACGACGCAACAAATCTTCGGTCAAGTCTGCAGATACACCCAAAGCCTCGGCCTGTGCACGTCTTGACGCAATAAGCGCTTTTTCTCTTTCAGGTACATAAACGGGCATACCCGCTTGTGCTTTTAATTGCCCTACTTGAGTAGTGATTTGGTTTCGTTTTGCCAATAGTTCGACGAGCTGGGTATCCAGCTCGTCAATTCCTTCACGCAGCGCAGAAAGCTGCTGCGAAAAATCTGCCATTTCTTGTTGTCCTTAGATCAAATGGCACGCCTAATTAGGCTTATGCCACCGTGCGCTTATTTTGACGTAAGGGTAACACAGTTATTAACTTATCTCTGGTTTGAGCGATTAAGTTCTCTGTGGTTTCCCAATCAATACAACCGTCAGTTATAGATACACCGTATTCCAGTTCCTCCGGTTTTTTACCGTCTGACTTTTGGTTACCCGGCTTAAGATGACTTTCAAGCATAATGCCTATAATAGACTGATTACCTTCGAGGATCTGATTAACAACATTTTGTGCTACCAACGGCTGACGACGATAGTCTTTCGCAGAGTTCGCGTGGCTACAGTCAACGACAAGGCCTGCGGTCAGACCCGCATCTTCTAATTCTAGCTCACACTCGGATACACAAACAGAATCATAGTTTGGCTGCTTACCGCCGCGTAGAATAATATGACCATCTGGGTTACCGCTGGTGCCGATAATACTCACCTGCCCTTGTTTGTTTATACCCATAAACCGATGGCCAGATGCTGCCGATTTTAGTGCGTTAATCGCTATATCCAGACTACCGTCAGTTCCGTTTTTGAATCCAACTAAGCATAGACAGTCCACTTGCCATTTCGCGGTGAGTTTGCGACTCCGACGTACGTGCGCCAATCGCGGCCCAGCTGAAAAGTTCAGCTAAATACTGAGGGCTAATGGGGTCAAGCGCCTCGGTGGCGACAGGAAGCTCAAGTTCTGCTAACCAAATAAGTAGTTCACGTGCTTTGCGTAAACCTGTTTCAATATCAAAACTACCATCGATATGAGGATCATTTATAAGGCCTTTCCAGCCCGTTGTTGTTCTTGGTTTTTCAAAATACACACGCATTACAATGAACAGCGTATCCTTGCATGATTCATGAAGCTCTTTAAGTTTAAGCGCATATTCCTTGGCAGCCTCAATATCGTGAATTGAACAAGGGCCACAAACCACTAGCATTCTGTGATCGCGACGATGGATTATATCTGAAACTATTTGGCGCGATGCTGATATGGCTGCTAAGGCCTTATCGGAAATCAGTAACTCGGCGCTTAACGCCTCAGGAGTGATAAGTACGTCTTCCGTACTTACGTGAACATTGTTGACTGTGTCCTTAATCATGGGAGCTCTCTTAACTGTGCAAACCAAAAAATAAAACGTTAAAAGAGTATGCAATCTGCATGTAAACTTTATTGTACAACCAGTTTTTCTATATTTCTTTAACGTCGTTGACTTTTTAACAACTCACGAAAGACAACGCAAGCATTAACGAATAATACTTTAATCTAGCCTAGAATTCAGAGAGATTAACGTGATTATTTGTCAACCTAACTTGGCACCGCTCACTTTTCAATCAGATGTAAAATTAACGCGAGTCAATGTCGACATCGAGAATGCAATTACGTAACAAATCGTATTTGGCACTTATTTGTAAAAATAAGTACAGACAATTTTTCATGGCTTTCACTTTATAGGAAAATTGCCGAAAAATGAAAAAGAGAACGAACATGAACCCAGTAAAAGTTACCTATGAAGGCGACGTGGCACTTCTGATAATGCAAAACGGCGAAAACCGCCACAATTCGGCTTTTGCATCAGCGATGCTCGATGCATTAAATGGCATTTTAGACAATGCAAACTGTAAAGCTTTGGTCATAACGTCAAACGATGAAAAATGTTTTAGCTTGGGAATCGATACAGATTGGCTTATGCCCGCGATGAAGGCCAAAAAATTTGATGAAATTAAGGCATTTATGCATGGAATGGATGATGTATTTAAAACGCTGTTACTCTTCCCTATTCCAGTTATAGCCGCCATAAATGGCCACGCGTTTGGTAATGGAGCGATCTTGGCCTGTGCTTGCGACTTCAGATTTATGCGCGCAGATAAAGGCTTCTTCTGTTTCCCTGAGGTTGATCTCAGTATTCCATTCTTACCAGGAATGATCGAGTTCGTTAAAAAGGCAATGCCGTATCATCGCTTCAATGAAATGAAACTTTCAGGCAAGCGTGCTTCTGGGAAAGAACTGGAACACGACCACGTAGTAGAGAAGTCTTTTGACACCCAAGATACTCTAATGGAAGGCGCATTGAACTACGCCAAAACGTTCAACAAGAAACGGGCTATTTTCGGTGAACACAAAAAGCGCCTTCACAAGCACATCATTAATATCATTGAAAGTGAGAACAAACCGCTTATCGATTCACTTACTTTGGTAGTTGAGTAAGCCAATTAGCAGAATGAAAGCGCACAAATACAGTTTAACGTATTTTATTGTACTAGTGCGCGCCGCTGACGTCGGTTAGTGTCAAGGAGTACTTATTTAGTACGTTTCGCCACGCTTGTGACTTCAATTCGCTCTCTAACTTATGACTTAAGTGCGCTTCTACTTTATCGAGCGTTCGCGGCACTAAGAGGTGCCTGAAATAAGTTTCATGAGGGATAGTAGAGATATGCATACCGTCAACGTAGCTGTTTTTGTCGCGCAAAAAATCTAGCGTGCTTCTACTTACCACCCCAAAATCAACCCTTTGATGATGGATCATATCGATGATTTGTTCTTCCGACTCAGTATCAAAACGTTCTAATCGCCCCGATGTGGCGGCCTCATTGAGCCCAACATAAAATAGCCCTCTCACGCTTAAGCCATTGTTCTGTCTGTTAATGCATGTATACGAAACTCAAACGGAGCCTGTGCGTGAGAAATAATCTCATCTCTATCTTCGATAAACGGCACTGTCCACAAGTACTTGGTTCTGCCTCTATCCGAAAACCAGTGTGGGCTGACGCCGATAATGACGCCGTTTAAGTCACCGTGTTCTAACAGCTTATTTATTCTTTTTCTGGGCATGTAGGCAAGTTGATATTGAATTTCGTCATCACTTAAAAGCGTTAGCAAATCAAAATACAAACCCGACTCAACTTTTTCATTAATGATATAAGGTGGTTTTAGGTGATAGGAATAAGCGGTAATAACTCGCGTTGTTGCGTTGCTTTCGTTATCGTCAGCATACACGCTTCCCGTTGACGACAATAAAACAAACAACGCCATGATGCGTTTCAAATTAACGCATACGAGTCTTGTTTTAACAACCGCCGAGTATATTTCAAAGTTATTGATTAACAATGATTTTGCCAAGAGTTTTCCGCTGTGGATGTGACCCGTCTATCTAATGAAACTATATCTAGACTGCACAATTGTCAAACTCGTGTTAACAGGCAGGCACAAAAAAGCCCGCATAACGCGGGCTTTTTCGAAGTTAACAATAACGCAAGGATTAGTAATCTTAGTTAAGCTTCTCTTTGATACGTGCAGATTTACCTGAACGCTCACGTAGATAGTAAAGCTTAGCACGACGAACCGCACCGCGACGTTTAACTTCAATTGAAGAAACTGCCGGGCTGTGTGTTTGGAACACACGCTCAACGCCTTCGCCGCTAGAAATTTTACGCACGGTAAAAGACGAGTGCAGACCACGGTTACGTTTAGCGATAACAACACCTTCATAAGCCTGAAGACGCTCTTTGTCACCTTCGGTAACGCGAACTTTAACAACTACTGTGTCACCTGGACCAAACGCAGGAACATCAGTCTTTAGCTGTGCTTCTTCGATTTTTTTGATGATATCTTGACTGACTTTGCTCATCATATCCTCTCGTCCTAGTTAACTGTCATCTTGCTGCAGTTGCGCTTGGAATAATTCAAGCAAACGCTGCTGCTCCTCAGTCAGAGCTAGGTGATTTAACAATTCAGGGCGACGCTGCCAGGTTCTACCTAATGATTGCATCAATCGCCACTGCCTAATTTTTTCATGGTCTCCACTTAACAACACCTCAGGTACCTTTTGACCATCAAGTATTTCGGGCCGCGTATAATGCGGACAATCCAAAAGACCATCAGTGAAAGAATCTTCAACCGCTGAAGCTTTATGCCCCAGCACGCCAGGAACTAGTCGAGCAACCGCGTCCATAAGGACCATTGCTGGTAGTTCACCGCCGCTTAACACGTAATCACCAATAGAGACTTCTTCGTCAACATGGCTTTCGATTACCCGCTCGTCGATGCCTTCGTATCGACCACAAATTAAAATTGTGCGGTCGATATTAGCAAGGCGCTGAACGCCTGCTTGGTCAAGGGGTTTCCCTTGGGGTGATAAGTAGATCACCTTACTGTTTTCGCCACCCACTTTCTTGGCGGCTTGTATTGCGTCAGTTAGCGGTTTAACCATCATCAGCATACCGGGGCCGCCTCCATAGGGGCGATCGTCTACTGTACGATGGCGGTCATGTGTAAAGTCACGGGGGTTAAAGGTATCAACCGATAATGTTCCAGATTTAACTGCTCGACCTATCACACCCTGTTGGGTAAATGGGGCAAACATGTCTGGAAACAGGCTAACAACTCCAAACCACTTTTCCGGCGTCACTTAAAACCCCGGGTCCCAGTCAACTTTAATGACCTTCGCTTCTTTATCTACCTCTTGTACGACGTCGTCGAACACAAAAGGTATTAGTCTTTCTTTTTGACCAAAAGCATCACCTACATTCGCTTTAACGTGAATAACGTCATTTGCACCTGTATTAAATACTTCTTTCACCACACCTAAGTCGTAACCTTGCGTTGTTACCACTTTCATGCAGGTGAGCTCACGCCAATAAACCCCTTCGTCGCCTAAATCAGGCAGCTGTGAAGCGTTTATGTTGATATCCAAGTTTTTGATGCGCTCGGCATCATCTCGGCTATCAACGCCCACAATTTTTGCAACGAGGCTTTTACCGTGCGGTCGCCATTGGTCAATTTGGTATTCGTTTTCTTCGCCAAGAAACCAAGGCGTGTACTCAAAAATACCTTCTGGTGTTTCTGTATAGCTGTTGATTTTGACCCAACCTTTAACACCGTACGGTGCGCCAATCTTGCCAACAATCACTTTGTCAGACGCTAGACTCATCTATACCACCAGTTAATAACAGCTTACGCTGCAGATTTTTTCGCTTCTTTTACCAAGCTAGAAACGCGATCTGATAAGCTCGCGCCTACGCCAACCCAGTATTCAACACGCTCTAGGTCGATGCGAAGACGTTCCGCTTGACCTTGTGCAGTTGGGTTGAAGAAACCGATGTTTTCGATGAAACGACCGTTTCTTGCACGACGGCTATCAGCCACCACTAGTTGATAAAATGGACGCTTTTTCGCGCCACCACGCTGTAAACGAATAGTAACCATAAATGCCTCAAACTCGTTGTAGCGTTACCGTTAACTTAAGCCTTCGTTTGACGACTAAAAAATAGACGCCAATTAGAAGGCCGCCGAATTATACGGATATGGGGTTTGATTGCAAGTTTTTATCCGCAATAAGGGCTTTTAAATTAAGATAATTTTCGAAGGCGGTGCACCAGCAATATAGGCCATCGATTTATGGGGCATCCGTACGCTTATCACTCACATTGGCAAAGCCATCGAATATTCAAACCACTTCCCCTTCAAGTCACGTATAGTGCATACAGCATTGAATAAATAGAAATGTAGTGGAGTTAGTTTGACAAAGGGGCTTAAGAGCGTAGCAACCAAAGAAGTGTTTCATTGGATTGGCGCGCATTTGATGAAATACCGCATGCGCGTTGTCGGTGCTGTTATTGCACTTTTTACGGCAGCGCTGTCTTGGTTGGTATTAGGTCAGGGTATAAAATACGCCATTGACAATGGTTTTGTAGACAATGCATCAGAAACACTTAACCAAGCCACTATCTTGGTGCTCGTGGTGACATTTATTGCATGCATGGCTACTTACGCTCGCTTCTACCTCATGACATGGCTTGGCGAGCGCGTTAGCGCGGATATTCGTAAACAAGTTTATTCACACCTTTTGTCTTTGCCCCCTCTTTTTTCGCTGAGCTTCGCACAGGTGAAGTTATCTCAAGGTTTACAAGCGACACGACGATTATTCAAACCGTTGTGGGAATGAGTCTTTCAATGACACTACGTTCAGTGGTCACCTTTGTTGGTGCAATAAGCCTTATGGGGTTTTCAAGTCCACTTTTGACATTCTGTGTCATTGTAGCGGTGCCCGCCGTTTTGGTGCCGATAAAGGTATTGGCACCACAAGTGCGTCGTTTTGCTAAAGAGAGCCAAGATAAGGTGGCTGATTTAGGCGCACGCATTGATGAAAGCCTGCACGAAATCATGACCGTACAAGCCTACACAGCAGAAGAAAATGAGCGAGTACTATTCTCGAAGCATGTGGAATCCGCTATGGATGTCGCAAAGAAGCGGATTCATTACCGCTCGCTGCTAATCGGATGCATTATGTGTATTAGCATGACAGCCATTATTTTTATTGCTTGGGTGGGAGCACGACAAGTCATTAGCGGCGCTATAACGGTAGGCGAACTTTCAGCATTTCTTTTTTATGCAGTTATGGCTGGGGGCAGCGTTGCCACAATCAGTGAAGTTATTGGCGAAGTTCAGCGCGGCGTAGGCGCAAGCGAGCGTCTATTTGAGTTATTAAACACCAAACCCGATATATCATCGCCAAGTCATATTATTACAACCTTAGAAACAAATGATGCACGCGGTAGCAGAACAACAAAACCTAATATATCGATAGAAGCACTAAATGCGGTTGTTTCTAGCGCCCCTAGAATAACACTAGAACACGTGCGTTTTGCCTATCCAAATACTTCCCCCCTGTTTGATGACTTAACGATTGATATACGTGCAGGCGAAAGGCTTGCTCTTGTAGGACCTAGTGGAGCTGGGAAAACAACGCTATTTCAACTTCTGCTTAGATTTTATGATCCAAACCAAGGGCAAATATGCTTTGATGGAATAGCTATTCATACCATGTCTGTTGAGCATCTGCGCCAACATATTGCTGTGGTGACACAAGAACCCGTTGTTTTTGCAAGTTCAGTGATGGAAAACATTCGCTACGGCCGACCTCAAGCGAGTGATGAAGATGTCATCGAGGCAGCAAAGCAAGCATTCGCTCACGAGTTTATCGATAATTTAGATGCTCGATACGCAACGCAACTAGGAGAGCGCGGCGTGAAACTCTCTGGTGGGCAAAAGCAACGCATTGCGATTGCACGAGCTATTCTCGCTGATCGTCCTATCTTGCTTTTAGATGAGGCCACCAGCGCACTTGATGCTATGAGCGAGCGCATGGTGCAGCAAGCCATTGACAAATTAATGGAGGGGAAAACCAGTATCGTTATAGCGCATCGTTTGGCCACCGTTCAGCACGCAGACCGTATATTGGTGATGGATCAGGGTCGTGTTGTAGGTATGGGTACTCACGCGTCATTAATGAAAAGCGATACCTTGTATAGGGAATACGCTGAACTGCAACTGCTAAGTTGAACCGCATGCGATGCTATTAGGTACAAATGAACATTGCTTTAAGATTATTTTTTGCACAGCAATTTCATTCAAACAAATGTAAAAAATAGAATATCGCTACGGGTTAATAAATGAATAAATCAGTTTTAAGCGCTGCAAAAACATGGACGAGTTTTTGTGCTTTGTTGTTAATGATGCCATTAGCCAACGCCCAATATATGGGAGATAGGCAGGCCAAACTTGTGGTCACGAAACCTGTTGAGTTTATGAACGAGACACGCAAGGTTGAGGCCGTTGGTAGTGCAGAAGCTGTTCAATCAATCGTGTTATACCCCGCTGTCTCAGATGAGGTAACTGAAATTAACTTCGTGCCGGGTCAAGCGGTAGAAAAAGGTAAAGTGCTTGTCCGACTTGACGACAGACGGCAACAAACGGCGGTAAAACGCGCTGAGCTTACGCTTGCTGACGCCCAAAGAACCGTTGAACGTTTGGCTTCAAGTTATAAACAGGGTGCTGTGCCTGTCAGCGAGTTAGATTTGGCACGCGTTCAACGTGATTTGGCTGAAGTTGCGCTAGAAGAAGCAAAAGCCGATTTAGACGACCGTCATATTATCGCTCCTTTTGACGGTGTTGTTGGAATTACCGATGTTGAAGTGGGTGACCGTATCACCGAACAAACGGTTATTACGACTTTAGACAATCGCAGTAAGCTATTTATTAATTTCAGAGCGCCCGAAGCCGCACTTTCGGTGCTAATGAATGCACCTCAAGTTGTGCTAGAGCCTTGGAGCGACAAAGAAAAGACAGTTAAAGCGGAGATCGCGCAAATTGATTCTCGCATCAATGAAGCAGACCGTACATTGCGTGCTCGTGCCATTCTTGATAATTCTTCAGATGCGTTTCGCCCTGGGATGAGCTTCCGTGTCAATCTTAGCATTGAAGGAGATCGCTACGCTGCAGTTCCAGAAGCTGCGCTGTTGTGGGGAGCTACAGGAGCATACATCTGGTTAGCCAAAGAAGGTAAAGCGCAACGCGTAAATGTAAGTGTTCACCAGAGACTCCGAGGTACAATTTTAGTATCTGGCGAAATATCGGAAGGCGACACGCTAATTGCCGAAGGTGTTCAGCGCTTAAGAACGGGTCAAGCCATCACCACAGAACTGGCAGGAGGACCACAAGGTGAGTGATCCACAGCTATCCTCATCAACCAGTGATTTGCCATCACTATCAATCAGACGCCCGGTTCTTATTGTAGTACTCAATCTGCTAATTGCTATTGCAGGTCTTGCAGCATTAAGTGGCTTAGAAGTACGAGAACTGCCTGACGTGGATACGCCGCGCGTTACCGTTACAGCCAATTTTCCTGGCGCCTCACCTGAAACTGTTGACGCAGAAGTTACCTACTTATTAGAGGGTGCTGTTGCCCGCGTGAGCGGTGTAAAAAACATTTATGCCCAAAGTGAAGAGAACTCTGCACGCGTGCGCGTTGAATTTCGCCCTGGTGTTAATCTAGAAGACGCTGCAAATGAAGTGAGGGAGTCGGTAAGCCGCGTACAACGACAACTACCCGAAGACGTTGAGCAAGTTGCCATTATCCGTGCAGACAGTGATGCGCAAGCGGTGGTCAGTCTTGCTATATCAAGCGAAACGTTGGACATGGAAACATTAACGGAGCGCGTTGATACCGACGTTGCTCCCTTATTTCTGAGCATTCCAGGTGTTGCCGATGTGACGTTAAATGGCGATCGAGAGCGTGTACTACGCGTATCGGTCGACCCGCTTAGATTAACCAGCTTCGGTCTATCGATGACAGATATTGCTAATGCCCTGTCGCTGGCTCCGTTTGATGTCCCCGCAGGCAGCATTCAATCTGCCGAGCAAGCGCTAATTGTTCGCGCCGACGCGACGTCAGTTAACGCAGAAGATGTGGGAAACATTGTTGTTGTTGGTGACATCAGAATTAATGATGTCGCAAGCGTCTATTTTGGTCCAGCAGATACCTCAAGCATGGTCCGTTTAGACGGTACGCCCGTGATTGGCGTAGGCGTCATTCGCCAAGCGAGCTCTAACACCATTGAAATTTCGGATGAAGTGCTCGCTATGGTTGCTGATTTAGATAAGCGCTTTACTGACATGAATATTGTCGTCACCTCAGATGACGCAGAGTTTATTCGTGACTCCGTGAAAGAAGTGGTGGTGTCTCTTAGCTTAACCATTGCATTAGTGGTAGTGACGTTATTGGTATTTATCGGCTCGTGGCGCGCCACAATTGTGCCCGCCTTATCAATCCCCGTATCACTTGCTGGTGCACTAGCCATTATCTGGGCTATGGGGTTTTCCGTAAATATTCTGACATTACTCGCTCTAGTGTTGGCGACAGGCATGATCGTTGATGACGCTATTGTAGTTTCTGAAAACATTCAGCGTCGTCGTGGCATGGGGTTAGGCGCTCGCGCAGCTGCTGTTGTTGGTACAAGAGAAGTGTTTTTCGCCGTAGTGGCAACAACAGCAGTCTTGGCGTCAGTGTTTATACCTATTGCATTTTTACCTTCAACGGCGGGAAGACTATTCAGAGAGTTTGGCGGTGTCCTAGCTTAGTGCCGTGGTTATTTCCTCTTTTGTGGCTCTATCGTTAGTGCCTGCACTGACTGCCAGACTTAAAGTCAAAGAAGCCAAATCAAACGGGCTTTTTAGTAAAACCTTTGGGCGCTTTGGCAATGCCTGTCTTAGCCTTTATCAATCATCACTTTTGAAGGCGCTAAAATATAGTTGGGTAGTTGGCATATTGAGTCTAGCAGCGGGTGGCGGCGCATATATTCTTTCTCAAAATATCGACAATGAATTACTGCCAAGCGAAGACAGAGGTACTATCCGAATTTTCGCAAGAGGTCCTGATGGCGCAGGTTTAAACTTTATGGACCGACAAGCGGAAAAGATGGAGGAATTACTGCTTCCTTATGTCGACAATGGCACCATTGACTCAATTTACACCATCGTAGGTCGCTGGGATCCCAACATTATTTTTATAACTGCGCCATTAAAACATTGGGACGAGCGCGACAAGTCGCTGCAAGAAGTGGTCAACGAGATACGTCCCAAACTTCAGCAAATTCCTGGTGCACCGGGCAACGCGTTTGGTGGCAACAGTCTAAACTTGCGCGGGCAAGGCGGCGGACTTGAAATAGCGTTGACGGGTAACACATACGAGAATATTTTTGCAGCCTCTCAAGCATTTGCCAAGCAAATAGAAGATACATTGCCTGAGCTTGGGCGCCCTCGTATTAGCTATGATCCGACACAGCCTCAAATGCGTGTGAACATAGACAGACGCCGCGCAGAAGAACTTGGCGTGCCGCTGAATGACATTGCAAGCACTCTGCGTGCGGCTGTAAACGGTGACGATATTGCAGATCTTAATGTGGGTGACCAATCAATTCCAATTATGCTACAAACTGACAATCGCAGCACTATCAATCCCTCTGATCTCACTAGCCTTTACGTAAAGAGTGATAGCGGAAATTTGGTTCCTCTATCAAGCGTAGCATTCATTACTGAAGAGGGTGTGGCCGCGGAATTGGAGCGTCAAGCGCAAAGACGTGCAATACAGCTGGAAATGGAATTGCCTGAAGATGTGCCATTATCAGATGTTGTAGACAAGGTCAGATTATTGGCTCAAGACACACTTCCTGATGGAATTGGTTTAGTTTTTCTAGGTGAAGCACAAACTTTTGAAGAAACCTCAAGGCAGGTTGCGCTTACCTATATATTAGCTTTTGTTATCGTTTTGCTGGTCCTCGCGGCACAATTTGAAAGTGTTAATAGCGCTGTGGTAGTTATGCTCACCGTACCGTTTGGTATTGCTGCCGCGGTTTATGCGCTATTTTTGACTGGCACTAGCATTAACATCTATTCGCAAATCGGCTTGGTCATGCTTATTGGATTGCTCGCTAAAAATGCCATTCTATTGATTGAATTTGCCGATCAGCTTCGCGACAAAGGCTATGAAATCTATGACGCTATTGTAGAAGCTGGGAAAGTACGTCTTCGCCCTATTATGATGACGTTGGTATCGACCATTCTAGGCGGCCTGCCCCTCATCTTGTCGACAGGCGCTTAGCGCTGAAGCACGCAATGCTATCGGTTGGGTAGTTTTTGGTGGCTTGGGTATCGCGGTAGTCTTTACACTCTACCTTACCCCAGTTCTCTACTTGGCACTGGCACGTTTTACCAAGCCTCGAGCAGATGAAAGTGCAAGGCTTGAACGTGAGATGGAAGAAGCACAAGCGCACAACTAGTTTACTGTTCGCAGTAAACGAAAAACGCCACGGTAATACGTGGCGTTTTTTTATGTGTAAAGACTGCTTGCAAACGTCGTGCTAAACAGCCTTGCAAAACCCTTCTATTTTAGTTTTACCGATAAAGCTCAAAATATTGTCTACCATATTAGTAAAATACGGGTTATACGTGAGGCGCGCGTGTACCTTGTCATTTTCTTTATACCCCCAGGGACCATACCACACTTCATCACCAGCCTTACATTTCGACTCTTTATTACTGCCCTGTCCATTGTCACAAATACGAAATTTGCTTTGTGTGCCGTACAGACTGTTGGTTGACGAAAACAGATTACTCATATGAGAGGCAGCGCTGATATGCGCGTCAGGCAGCTGCATTGTTTGAACAACAACGCTATTGGGCAAGACATCTGGCTTTGTTTCCCCTGCCACAACAAACACTTGTGCGGATGAGTAAAATTGTCTCGAAATTGCTCTGCGACTTTCTCTGTATCAACCACGCTGTCCTTTTCTGCCACTGTCATCAGCACTGGGATATTAAGTGAGTTAGGACCATCGTCTCGGTTAAACAATGCTTGTAGTTGATTAACGCTTTCTTGGTAGGCTGCAAAGCCAGGCATAGCTGTTGAGTTATAGCGTGAAGGGTTGTCTTCCTCTTCCACATTTGGCCACGGCACAAGCGTATCTATATAGGGAGCAAGTCGCGAGACAAAAAAGCGAGATTTAAAGGCCGGAGAGAAATGTATTAAGCCAGTAATATCGTCCCTAAAAAAGCTCGCAATGGTCGTTAAATTGGCTCCTGTGGAGAAGCCCCCAACATAAAGATTTTTAACTTCGTGAGAAAACAGCTCAATATGAAAATTGGTTTCAGTTTGCCACTGCTCATAACTCACTGACAGCATATCGCCTGGTTTAGTACCGTGCCCCGGAAGTAATATGGTTCGCACATAAATTCCTTCAGAACACAACGCTGTTGCGACATCACGAAAAAATAAGGCGAATCTCCCAAACCATGTACTAAAAGCACGCCCGTTTCAGTGTGTTGGGTTCCGCACTCAAAGGGCATATTCATGGCTATTTCTTGCGCTTGAGATGTGTTTTCCCCAATGAACACACGGTTTTTCTCGATATAGCGTTCCACTTGTTTGAGATATGCATTATATGGCGCAACCTTAAGCGGGAAAGTTTGTTCTCCTGCATCGAATTGCGCGCTGTGTGACGAATGACAAGCACTAAGCACAGCAAGGGAAACAGACGCGGCAACCAGTGCCGCTGTTTTTTTAGCACATAAAATGAGATTCAAACTTTATTCTGCCCATTTATGACAGTGATTACTGGAGGGTATCTTTACCGGAAATAAGCGCTTTGGCTAGCAGTTTATGTGTGAGCACAGATAACAGTTCGGTTTCAGCTTCGCTACGCTCACCATCGACACCAGTAATTGCCATTGCCACTTCAAGGGTTTTCTCTGCGTCAAACGCTAAATCATTTTTTAGGCTACGCAATAGCGTCAGTGCGTCTCCCGTATCAATCGCTTTTCGGGTTTGATAAATCGTATCGTTGAGAAAAGCTTCTGGACAAATTGGGCTTTGCCAATCTAGTGAGTCCACCATATCACTCAAGTAGTCCTGTTCTGAGAGGCTCACCATGCCATCTACTTGATATAACAGCACAGAGAGTTTTATTAACGCCTGATTAAAATTTTGCTGATCTGATAATTGCATAACATTCTTCCTCTTCGTACTGTACGCGGCAGTACCACAACATGTTCTGCATCCTGCAGAAGCTAATGAGCAAACGCCTTAAAAAACGCGAGCTCATATGTTCACCGCACATTGGGCAATGTAAGGCGCTCAATTGACACCCGTATTACGCCGCGATGAATGTTTAAGTTCACACTGTTAAATTTATGTAAACGGTATGTATATTATAGGTCCTTTTCGCTTTATTCCAAGCTTTGATAACAGCAAAAAATGAGTGGTTTAATGAAAAGCGTGCATGCTATAAATAGAAAAGCCAGCAAACAGAAACGAAGAAATATTCTGCCGCTGGCTTTACAAACCGCGATGTGTACACGTGTTATCTAACGCTAGCGTAAGCCCAGCGTAATATCGTTGATGAAGAAGTTTCCTGTGTAAATTTTGTCATTGTTCCCATGAGGCTCAAGTGCAAAGAATTGTTTGTCCTGATCATCAAGTGCCTGATAGCCGCCAATAACTTGATAAATCCAAACTTCAGGGTCGAAATCAAGAGACTTCTCTTCAAAATAATCTAGCGCTGTTTTTGGCTGACCTGAGTCAATCACATCGCAGAAATAATCCTCAACGGCTTTTTGCAATGGGTCTTTCTCAAGCGAAACTGTGGATTGCTCAGTTACATCAATATCGACAGGTTTGCTGTCCTGATGCTTGTTTTGACGCTTATGTACATGGGTTAGGGACGCTACAATATATTGGTAGTCAGCTTCGTGCTCAACATTGTTCACGTCAGGACTTGCATTAACAATGGTGTTAGCAGACTGATTAAACAGAACGGGAACATTAGTCAAGTTCGCATAGTTACCCGGCGTGAAATCAGGCTGTTGCTCCATATGCAATAAGAAGCCTTTTAACAAGCGCGTGCGACCTTGAAACTCTCTGAACCGTCCTAGTAAATCCAATAAGCGCGCTTGCACCACTGACAGCTCTTGCGCTGCTTTTGCGAAGCGTTGCTGTAGCGAAACCACTAATAAGTGACGTAGTTCGCGGTTAGAGCCAGCGAGTTCACTAAGTTCGTCGAAGCGAAAGCACTCAAGTTGAGAAAGCAAGTCTGTCACCTGCCCTTGTGCCAGTTCATTTTCACGAATCTTCGCTTCTACAGAAGACACATAACCAAACTCATTATTAATGCGCCCGAACATAACGCGAACACTATTACTAAGCGACTCAGACAGCTGATACACATGTTCGGTCAAATCTCCCATATGGGCAGCCGCTTCATTGTACTTATTGTAATGGAGCGCTTCTTTATAGTGTTCTGTCAGCGTTTTGAGGCTTGCCAGTGACGCACCAATATTGGCATTGATAGTGCGATTTCGCTCGTCCTGAAGGCTTCCTTCAAGCAGGCTTCTTACCGCGCTTTTAAGACGCAACTCACTCTGCGCTTCAGGGCGCCAAAGCACGCCCAGCTGTACAAGCTGTTCAAGGACTTTTGGGCTATGGTCGCGTTCTTTCACTGAACCATTAATGTAAGCCTGCATAATTAAATCACTATGACGCCCCAAGGCGTTAAGCAATTTAGTGCTTAAACTTGTATTAGCACCTGACTCATATCAAGCTACCTTGCGAAATAGCGGCCTCCGCTTGCTCAGACAAGCTTAGGGCTTCGGTTTCATCGATAAATCGCAGCATCTCGTAAAGGTGCTCTATTTTGCCCGTACCCAAATAAATCTGCTTATCTGGGTTGGGTTTTATCAGATACCCCATTTCCGTCAATCGCTTAAATACTTGCTTAAGCTGACCATCTAAATTCACACTGGTAGAGCCGAACATGCGATAGCGCGAAATTTTTTCTAGCTGCTCTGCATAGGCTGGCGTATCTTCAATGGTTGTTTGCAGCTCATTCAAACGAATGGCGCTGCCCATTGTGATCGGCATATCAGATTCATTGGCTTGCTGTACAAGCAACAACCACTCCACCAACGGTACTAGGTTTGACGCCGTATCCTGAAACTGCTGAGTCAGTACTTTGCGCTCACTCTCACCAATGGTTAGGTAGCTTGCAAAGAAAACGTCACCTTCTGCGGTGGTCGATAAGGTTCGGTTAAGCAGCGCAAGATGCGGCTCAAGTTGTGCGGCTTTGTCGCGACTTTTTAGAAAACGCCACGCCTCTTCATCGGTCACCTGACAAATAAACGCGCCTTGTAAAAGTGCACTAAGTACACGGCCTTGTTCTGTCATCATGCTGATGTCTCCTCACCTGCTGCTTCATTTTTTCGCGCTTTAATACGTGCTGCAATCGTGCTGGCTTTTGGCTGCACCACTTGAAGCTGGCGTGTCACTTTGTCAATAAGATAGCGGTTTTCAAACAACGTCAGTACTTCTGACTCTGGGTTAGGGAAAGCACCCACAACGCTGATATTGTTGTTCTGACACGCATCAAAAATCTTTTTAACATTGCTTTGGTGTAGTGTACCTAGCTCATCAATAGGCCAATGAACGGTAGCTTCAGCGTCCCCACGCAGCAAGCGCGTGAAGGCCAACAGGAACTTACATAAAATCAGGTATGCCATACCATGACTCGATGATTCATTAAGCTGACGGTCTGTGCGAATAACCAGGTCGCTGTTACCTTCTCGAAGGTGTAATTCAATGTCTAACAATTTACTAATTCCGCCTGTAAGCGCGGCGCGACCAAGAATATCAAGAACACGGCGCATACTTTGTCCATATTCTTCTTCTGGTAGTTCATTAGCGCCCTCTTCCATCCAGTGCTCGTAGAGCTTTCTAAACTGTTCAAGCTCAGGCCAAAACTCAAGTTCACTGATGCGAGAGCGAATTTTCACTGCCGAGTCTGAAACTCCGTCAAGGAACAATTCGCCATCAACTTCCTGAGTAATACGTCGACTCTGAGACACAATTCGCTTATCGATATCAGCCAGTACAAAATAGTACTGCGAGAGGTCTGCACCAAAAATACGGCCTTGCTCACGTAAGCCTTGAAGCTTTTGCGGCACAATCACGTTAAGAAGTTGGGCAAGGTGCGATACCATTCGGCGGTGATCAAAGCTCTTAACCCCATGGGCGTTAAGCGTTGCACACTCCTCTCGTGCCCGCTCCCATGTGTCAGACAGCCCGGTTCCGGCTTGTGCAGCAATAAGCTGATCGAAACGCTCTACATAAGCACGTATATCACTCAGCAGGTTTTCGCGCTCTTGCAGCTGGCTTTGCACTTCTGAAATACGCTGCCCAATGCTCACATCATCGTGTTTGATATCTGAGATTTCATCTCCTGCATGCAGCGTCAGCTTTGCCAATGACTTGCTAAGCGCTTTCACTTGTTCTAAGTGCTCGGTGGCCGTTTTCTGTGTTTGCTCTAGCTGTGTGTGCTGCTCTTGCAGCTGCTCTCGCGCTGTCTTATACGCACTTTGCTTGCTGGCCAAATTGCGCTCCGATTCGCCAAGAAGTTTTCGCGACTTAGACAGCCCTTCTTGCCAAATGACTTTTTGCTTAGTGAATACATTGGTATACCAACGCTCGTAATCGGCAACCTTATGGCGGTGCGTTTCAGTGCGTGCAATATCTTCCTTGAGTTTATTGATTTGCTTCTTAAGCTGACCAATTTCATCGACATCAACACCACGGTTATTCAACTCGCTTTCTAGCCAGTCCTGCATATCCTGTCGGTCTTGCGCAGCGTTGTCTTTGGCTTTTTTCATATCGCTATCAAGTTGCGATATGCGCGCTTCGCTATCGGCAATAAGTTGTTGCCAATGAAACTTGTGCTCAGTCTCTGCCTCGCGCTGTTGATCTTTAATCTCGTCGCGACTTAGCTCAAATTGTGCTTTCGCTTGGTTTTGCGCCTGTTGATTGGCTTCAAGTTTAGTCTTTGCCTTTTGCTTGCGTGCTGACAGTGCCTGTTGATACTCGCTAAGCACAGTGTCGCGATCTTGCTGGGCACGCTTACGGCTTGCCTCTGCACTTTTTACTGCGTTGTCTTTTTGGGTAACAATAAGCTCAGCATTACGCACATCTTCATTAGCTTTAGCCAGTCGTTGCTCACACTCATTTTGTGCAGCGAGCGCAGCGGCTTGACGTACTTCTGCTTCTTGAAGCTGTTGCTTTAGGGCTTGCTCTGTTTGCGCGTATTCTGGTGTGTCAAGCTCTGAAAGGGCAAGCTTAACCCCCATGAATGTCTCATTTGTCCCTTCCATACTTGGGGCCAAATCAGTGCGTTCCAGTAATTCTGGACGAATGACTTTACCTAACGAGAGCTCCCAATCATCCACGTTGGCTCGTAGAAATTCTAACAGCGCTCCCTCACCGGGATAAAGTAAGCCATTAATCTTATTAACGGCTTTTTCTTCGTTTTGAAATGCATGCCGGGCTTTATCTAGCGCACTTGAACATTCTTTTCGAAATTCAACGGCTTTACTATGTATTTGTTGAGCTTGACGAAGTTCTGCTCTCGCTGCATCTTCGTTTATTGAAGCTTCTTTAATAGCAGCATCTAGAATGTCTAGCTGTGATTGCTCGAATTCGTTATAACCGGCGTTTGATAATGACGCTTTCAGTTCGGCCTCAGTGACCTTTAGCGCATTGGTATTTTGTTGAAAGTCATTTTGTAGCGCATTTAACTGGCCACTGTAGTCATCGCGAATTCGGCTCAGCGCTTCGCGTTCATTTTGCTGTTGCTCGGCTTTGTTTTCTGCTGCTTCTTGACGTGCAGCAGACATCTCTTCCAGTGTGATCGAGAGTCTTTCACCCAACTCGGCCAAACGCTTATTATATGCCGATTCAATATCTTGGTGCTTCTCAGTAAGCAATATGTAGCGGCTATCAGCTAAAGACTTTTCATTTTGCCATTGCGATAGATTGGCTACGTCTTCTTTAAGCTGCTCAATGTTTTCGTCTTGCCATTTGTCAAATTCGCGCTCGACAGTATCAAGCTCACTAGTAAACTTTTCTACATCTGCACGGGCTGATGAAATGACCTGATTTAAGTGGTCGCGGGTGTCGCCCCATTCACTGTCAGTTTGCTTACGCTGAAAGCTGTTTTCATCCAGCCCATTTTTGGTGGTTTCGACACGCGCAGCCAAATAGGTTTTATCAAGTTCAAAGCTATGTTTGAGGTTAGCAAGTACCTGCTCTGTGCTGGTCAGCGCCATATCAGCTTGTTCTAATTTCGAAAACTCTGGGCGAATTTTATCGAACTGCTTTATAAGGTGGCATTCTTTGATCCAGTCATCTACACGGTTGCGGCTTAAGCCCGACGTAGGCGGTGTTACGCCATCTTCCTCCAAAATAGCGGCTATCATCGCTTTTATGGTTTCCATCTTGCCTTCTTTGGAATGCACCGCCTTGGCCAACTTTTCTATGTGGCGCATGTGCTTTGACGGCTCACATAGGCTGAAGATTTTTGCGTAGCCCAACAACTCCCTGGCATTGTTGCTTTGATTCAACACGCCATGATCATTTTGAATAATGGCGCGAAAATCTTTGGTATTGAGCAGGCTCGTTACCATAATGTTATTGCGCTTCATAGCGCGCGCTAACTCTGCACTACTGACACTGGCGTGCTTACCGTTTTTTTGTTCAATAAGGTAATCATTGATATCAAACGGCTTACCTACCAAACGGTAATTAACACCGGTACCGTTTGAGCTAAGTACGGCCTGGCATAGATCGCCTTCAGCACGTGTATACTCATATATAATAAAACTCGACAAACGGGGTAAGTACCAACGCTCGAAACTGTCGCGGGTTGCTGGTACTACTCGACTAGGGTATTCCCCATAGAACACGGGTATAAGTCGTTGAAGCGTGGTTTTACCCGACGCATTGGTACCACAAATATTGGTATGTCCATCAAGCTTTAATTCGACAACGCCTGGCAAGTGGGTGTCGATAAGAATAATACGTTTTAAGCCTGCCATAGTGTTCCTGTATCAATAACTCTGCCGTATGAAAGCTCACACAGCACAAAACTGTACCTGCTTCGATATGGAGAAAGTTGCATATCTGATAGAAAGCGAGCACACGCGCACGATGTAGCACGTCAGTGTATTATGAAATTACGCGCTTGGACAGATGCACTATTACTTGTTGGCTACAAAGTACACTATCGCAAACCAGTAAACATCAAAAAAGGGAAAGGCTAGTGTTGGAGGACCAGAGTTTCGACGACAAAGTGGAAAAAAGATAAGTGGCACGTTCGTGACTACTCTGAACGTGCCGACATTTTGACTACTGAATTACCTTAGTAAGCTAGGCGATAAATACGTACCGCTGCGGCAATTACTACAGACATCTCTTACTTCACTGACAACACATGAACCGACTCGGGTGATGGGTACATCATGTTGAAAGTCGGTGCGATATCCCCTGAAGCTGAGTTTATAATATTGTCAAACCGCAGGATCATACCATTTGACTTTTCCGCTACGTAGACGTGACCATTGCTAAGCATTAAGTCCACTGGATTACCCAACATTGAGTTCGGTCCAGCAATATTCACCGATACATCAGTTAAGCCATCAGCACCTCCCGCTCCGGGTATGACATACAGTTTCCCGTCAGTAGCATCTGCTGCGCTGCCCACATCGGAAATAACTAGGCTATCGCTTTGGGTGTCATAGTCTATGCCATGTATGTTGGTTGGCGCAGGAAACGCTGCTCCCCCACTCGCTGGAATAATCAGTCTATCTTCACCAGTAATAACGGTTTCACCACTCTCCATTTTACGCAACACTTCTTCAAACACCGCTACTGAACCGTTGGTCAAAGCCAAGTAAGCGCTATCTGTCGATGGGTCATAGTCCACGTCCCAAGGACGCGCCCCGTTGTTGGCTTCGAGCGTTAACAGAGGTGCGACGCTGCCTGACGCACAAGGTGAAAACACGCGCACAGCGGGTGTAGTTTCGTTGACGTCAGCAACAAATACAACGCCGGCTTTTGAGGCGATATCTAGCCCTTTAGGGGCAACAAGACCTGTTTCGCTACCCACTATCATGTGGTCGAAACTGTCGCTAAATACCATACCGTCTCGCGTGCTTTTAAGTCGATTTACCACAAGTAAACCACCTGTCGAAGTATCCACATTATCAAATGTAATCACACCGTCGCCACTTGCTGTGAATGCTGCGCTCTCAATGCTCATGTTAGCGTCGAAGGTGCTTAACTCACTGGATAAAACGGCACTGTATTGCGCTACTTGTCCTGTTGTTGCACTGTCACTTGAGGGGTTACTTGATACCGCAAGGCCCATTATGGGCATGGTAGTTATGCCGTCGTCTGAAGCATCCTTTATCTCATCGAGCGGAGTTAGCTCGGCCAACGACTCTGGTTTTACAGAAGGCGTTGATAGCGTTGGTGAAACGTCACCACTAGCACCGTTAAAAATATTTGAGAACACCAAAATAGCGTCATTTGACTTATCTGCTACACGTAGGTCAGAGCCCGTAAGAACAATATCCACCGGATTACCAAGCTGGGTGGACGCGCCGTTAATCACTCTGCTTGGTACGACAGCCCCATCTGCCGAAGAAACATTATCTAGGACAAAAATTTGACCATCATCGGCAACAGCGGCATCACCCACATCAAACAACACCATACGATTAGACATAGGCTCGTAGACAATACCATGCAGATTAATCGAAATTTGATTTCCATCTGCATCGGAAGGTACTACAGAGCGCATAACAGAAGGCGCAAAATTAGATCCGGCGACGTTATCGTATACTGCTAATGTACCATCGGTCAGTGCTACAAATAATCTATCGCTTTGTTCGTCATAAGCCACGTCCCACGGTTTTGCAGATGTCATTATTTCAGCTATCGGTGCAACATTCCCTGCCGCTTGACTTCCAAAAACACTTACCTTTTGACCATTGAAATCAGCTACCATGATTAAACCCGAGCTCTGTGCAAAAGTAATACCTTTAGGATTAACTAGCCCGGTAGTTGCGCCTGTTATCTCGTGTCCTGCATTCATCATGTAATCAGCTTGAGCATCAAAATTACATTGCGTTCTCAGTAATGGTAAATCACTATCGCCAGCTTGCACTAACGTTCCACCCTGAGTGAATACAATCCCCTCGTTGGCCCCTGTTGTTACTGTTGATAACACGTTCGCGTTTTGGTCGATAGAGGTAACCGTATTACGGTTTTCATCGCCATTATTTGCTACTAAAAAAGTGGCTGAAGCAAAGCCCGGAGTTCCGTCTTGACCTGGAGCACCATCTTGCCCGGGTACGCCGTTAATTCCATCTACTCCGTTCATACCATCGGCGCCGTCATCACCATCGCAGGCACTTAAAGAGAACGCCATAGCAGTAGCGAGTAATGATAGTTTTAATTTTTGTTGTGATGTTTTGTTGAATTCCATCTTCATCTCCGTACTTGTTGATTCGTGAAGAGACGTTACTTCAACGCACAATGCGAGAAGTACTGCTCACGTCCTGTTCAACAAGCCAAACGTTTGATGAGGGGTACTGGATGCAAAAAAATAAAAAAACCTCAATGCATTGCTGCGATTGAGGTTTTTAACCACTGTTAAGCTGAGCGGTAATTCTTTAACGTGGTGGGAATCCACCACCACCGCCGAACCCACCAGGGCCGCCGAATCCGCCCGGGCCACCTGGACCACCTGGGCCTCCAAAGCCACCACCCGGAGGCATCATGCCCTTCATTTGGCGCATCATTTTCTTCATGCCGCCGCCCGACATTTTTTTCATCATTTTCTGCATTTGCGTAAACTGCTTCAACAAGCGGTTAACGTCTTGGATCTGGGTACCAGAACCCGCAGCGATACGACGCTTTCGAGAACCCTTGATCATATCTGGGCGCGCACGTTCAGCTAGGCGTCATGGAATTAATAATGGCTTCCATTTGGTTAAACTGCTTGTCGTTTGCCTGATCTTTAATTTTGTCAGACATACCGCCCATGCCAGGCAGCTTGTCTAGCATACCCATCATGCCGCCCATGTTCTTCATTTGCTCTAATTGATCTTTAAAGTCTTGCAGGTCGAAGCCTTTGCCTTTTTGAACTTTTTTGGCAAGCTTCTCAGCTTTTGACTTATCAACTTTGCGCTCAACCTCTTCAATAAGGCTAAGCACGTCACCCATACCAAGAATACGAGACGCAATACGCTCTGGGTGGAATGGCTCTAACGCATCAACCTTTTCACCCATACCAATAAACTTTATCGGTTTGCCGGTAATATGGCGCACTGACAGTGCCGCACCACCGCGCGCATCACCATCCGCTTTGGTCAGGATAACATAGGTTAGTGGCAACGCGTCATTAAAGGCTTTCGCCGTATTTGCCGCATCTTGTCCCGTCATGGCATCAACCACAAACAAGGTTTCTACTGGCTTAACTGCGGCGTGTAACTCTTTGATCTCGTCCATCATATCGCTGTCGACATGTAAACGACCCGCAGTATCCACTAGCAACACGTCAAAGAAGTTCTTCTTCGCTTCGGCGATTGCATCATTAACGATATCAATAGGCTGCTGCAGAATAGTTGAAGGGTGGAACGCAACGTCAACTTCGCTTGCTAACGTTTCAAGCTGTTTAATCGCTGCCGGACGATATACGTCGGCACTGACCACCATAACCTTTTTCTTCTCACGCTCGGTAAGGTACTTGGCCAACTTACCTACAGAGGTTGTTTTACCCGCACCTTGGAGACCAGCCATAAGAACAACCGCTGGAGGTTGCGTTGCCAAGTTCAGCTTTTCATTCGCCTCACCCATCACTGACTCTAGTTCAGACTGGACAATCTTAATAAAAACCTGGCCTGGCTTAAGACTCTTAGTAACTTCCGTGCCTACTGCACGCTCTTTTACTTGAGCAACGAACGCTTTAACTACTGGCAAAGCAACATCAGCTTCAAGCAACGCCATGCGCACTTCGCGCAGCGTTTCTTTTATATTGTCTTCGGTAAGACGCCCTTTGCCACTAACATTGCGTAATGTCTGGCCTAAGCGTTCGGATAAATTTTCAAACATAGTATGAAACTTCTTTTTATTTCAGACGTAATGCGTACATTGTATCGTAAAAGCGGCGCGTAACGTACCCGCATTTGGCGTTAAATTTTAAATTCTGAGCTCTCCACCCACAAGGTGTTCTAGTTGAGGTCTGAAACAAACAAAATCAAGTAGATGGTTGAATTTACTTTCAAGTTGCAGTATCAATACCGACTCTTACGGTGACTATTCTCACTATCACATCACAGGACGTAACATGAACACCCTTTTTGCCATTTCCGCTGCCTTTTTGTACGCCTTAGCTGCCGCAGTGTTAATTGGTAAGTTTGTACACCATGAGGGCCCCAATAAACGCCTCGGTTTGTCGTTGGCAAGCGTTGGTGCTATCGCGCACATTGCGTTTTTGGTAAATGTGATAATGGTCGCGCCAGGACAAGACATGAGCGTAACAAACGTGCTATCGCTCGTCTCGTGGATAATAACTGTCTCAATGCTGGTTTTCGCGCGCGCAATACCAAATCTTATTTTGCTGCCCGTGGTATTCGGTTTTGCAGGTATCGCCGTGTTAGCAGCTACCTTTATACCAGTCTCCTACATAATGCACATAGAGTTGCAGCCAGGTTTAGTTGTACACATTAGCTTGTCGCTTTTTGCATATTGTACATTGGTAATCGCATTTCTGTATGCGCTACAAATGTCATACATCACATATAGGTTAAAACAAAAAGGAGCTTCGCTGCTGCATTCTTCGCTGCCGCCACTTATGCTGGTAGAAGGCATCTTATTTAAACTTTTGCTGGCGGGAACATCGCTTCTTACCGTGTCGTTGTTAAGTGGTTTTCTGTTTTTAGACGATATGTTTAACAAAACATATGCTCACAAAACCGCACTCTCGCTTGCAGCGCTAGTCGTATTTTTGATACTGCTTGTCGGCCAAAAGTTACGAGGATGGAGAGGCAGGCAGGTCATTGTGATGACCGTTGTCGGCGTTATTTTGTTATCTCTTGCCTACTTTGGCAGTAAACTTGTAAGAGAACTTATTCTTTAAAATTACCTAGCTTGCTTTAATGTTACGTTTTCTAAGCAATTAGCCTCATATCGACATTTTTCGCTTGAAACAATGAACTCAAATTACTACATTTGAAGGCTAGATCAAGACAGGAACCCCTTAATTGGACGACATATCAACGAGTACGCTGTTTATCGCGCTCGGCGTACTCATACTACTATCTGCGTATTTTTCTAGTTCTGAAACTGGAATGATGTCGATAAACCGTTATCGACTTAAACACCTTCAAGGCGAAGGTAACCGCTCTGCTATTCGCGTAGCGAAACTTCTCGACAGACCAGACCGCCTCATTGGCCTTATTTTAATAGGCAACAACCTTGTAAATATTGCTGCCTCGTCATTGGCTACCATATTATGCATACGGTTGTTCGGGGACTACTGGGGACTCTTTGCAGCTACGTTTGGACTTACATTGGTACTACTTATTTTCGCCGAGGTAACACCTAAAACATTGGCGGCGTTGTATCCTGAAAAAGTGGCGTTTCCTAGCTCTATCATCCTACTTCCGTTGTTAACGCTACTTTATCCGTTTGTGGCGGCAATCAACGGCATAACAAACGGTATATTAGCGCTATTGCGTATAAGCCCAGCTAACGGCAGTGATGACTCATTAAGTCGTGAAGAATTGCGTACTGTGGTATTCGAAGCAGGTACGATGATTCCGAAAAAACACCAAGATATGTTGGTCAGTATTCTCGACTTAGAGAGCGTGACCGCGGAAGATATTATGGTGCCTCGCGCTGAAATTTTTGCGATAGACATCAACGATGATTGGAAAAAAATCCAAAAGTCACTGACTCACGCTCAGCATACCCGCGTTTTGTTGTATCGAGACAGCATTGATGATGCCGTAGGCTTTGTTCACGTGAGAGATGCGTTGCGATTGCTTTCTAAAGATCAGTTTACTAAATCGAGTCTATTGCGCGCGGTTAGAGAAATTTACTACACGCCTGAATCTACACCTCTGCATACGCTAATGTACAAATTTCAAGCAGAGAAAGAACGCATTGCCCTCGTTGTTGATGAATACGGCGATATCATGGGTCTAGTGACGCTTGAAGATATTTTGGAAGAAATCATTGGCGACTTTACTACTAGTATGGTCCCAGATCACAGTAAAGAAGCGCATGTTCAGCAGGACGGCTCTGTACTCGTAGACGGAAGTGCTAACGTCAGAGAGCTAAACAAAGAAATGGACTGGAATTTGCCAACAGAGGGACCAAAAACACTCAACGGGCTTTTGCTTGAGTATCTTGAAGATATTCCAGAAAACAAGGTAAGCGTGCGTTTGGCGGGATACCCGTTAGAAATCGTTGATATAACAGAGAATATGATAAAAACCGTGAGGATCATGCCAGAGTTTTATGTTCCTCCAAGAGAAAACGGAATAGAAAAAC
Source organism: Alteromonas gracilis (assembly GCF_036870955.2). Taxonomy (GTDB): domain Bacteria; phylum Pseudomonadota; class Gammaproteobacteria; order Enterobacterales; family Alteromonadaceae; genus Alteromonas; species Alteromonas gracilis_A. The sequence continues at coordinate 1,343,632 of NZ_CP145482.2, read as the reverse complement.
TCAACTAAGCATCGTCAACAAGGCGCTGTGCTCTTTTGGCCAGCGCTTTCGCTTTCGCTTCTGCAACTTTGTCTGACAATACAGACAACTTCGCAATAATATCCTGCGTCTCCTCGTCTTCACGCAAATCAGCCTCAGCCATATGGGACTGAAGCGAACGCTTAAGGAGCTCAGGAATAGATTTGCTATCCATTTCCCAACCCTTCAATAGAATAATTCTGACACTCTCAAAATTGCTATCGACCGTTGAGAAATTTACTTGACGTTTTTTTGTAAAAAAAGCGTCTATTTAAATAATAAAAGAAGTACTGATTTAAAGCCCTTGGTAATGGGTAACTAAGGTGCCTTTGTGTGCGCTTAATGAATATTTTATTACCGCAATAGATGCAGTAGAAAATAAGCTCGTCGTATATGACTGACACAGCTCATCAACCAAGTAACTGACAAACGGCATGTGACTGACAAGCAGCATAGAACGGATAGGTTTTTTTGCATTTGCCGCCGCGTGAATGCGGGCGTCAATGTAGTCGCTCACAATTTTCGGCGAACCTTCAGGAATAATGTCTTCGCTACTTTCTATTTTGTTAGCGACAATGTCTAAAGACACCATATCGTGAGTTTGTTTGGCGCGTCGATAAGGACTGACGAGAGCGAGATCAATCTGCCCATTCTCGCAGTAGTGTAATTTCAGCCATGCTGCAGCTGCCTTGGATTGCTCTCGACCAACCTGGGTCAATTGTCTACTTTTGTCGTCTAACCGAGGCGTTTCTGCCTCACCGTGACGCATAATAAACAAATAAATGTCGTCGTTGCTACTTTGACCTGACATAACATTGCGCATAGTATTAATGAAAGTATGGTAACGATATCAGAGAGCAGTAATCACGCATAGCGATAAACGCTGAATAGTGAAAAATTTATCCATTTTCAGTTGTTTCGCGAGCACTAACTACAATTTCGCCACGGCAGCAAGGCGTCCATAACTACATTGAGACAACGTGAGCAACACAATAAACTTTGAAAATGCGCACCACATCACTCTGCCTAACGGCTTACGTGCTATGCTCTGTCACACACCAACAGCACATGAATCTTATGTTTCGATGGCTGTTCGAGCCGGACATTTTTATGATCCTATAGACTGTCAGGGTTTGGCGCATTTACTTGAACATATGCTATTCATGGGAAGTCGCCACCTACCTAAGCCCAATGCAATTAATGGTTTTATTGAACAGCACGGCGGCTCAATTAATGCCTGGACAGGGACTGAATACACGAACTACCATTTTAACTGTGCTGGCGATGCACTCGCTCAGACGTTACCTGCATTTGCAGACATGCTCAGGCAACCCTTATTTGAAGAAGACTCGTTAAGCAAAGAGATAAACAACATTCATGCGGAATTCGAGTTTAAAAAGAAAGACGACCTTCGACGCCTTTATCAAATTCATAAGGAAACCTGTAACCCTGAGCATCCTTTCGCAAAGTTTTCTGTGGGCAATAGTGACATTTTCTCGAAACACGCTGTTCATGAACTAAAACGGCGATTACGTTCCCTTCACAACACATTTTATTGCGCTGAAAATATGTGTTTATGTATTGCCAGCCCTATGCCCTTGGAGCATATTGAAGCGTTGATAAATCAATGTTTTGGCTCTATGGAACAAGGCTCTGTTGCAAACGACAATTGGCCTACGCTGTATACCGAAAAAGAGTTAGGCGTACAAATCAACATTCATCCATTGCAAGATGCAAAGCGGATGATTGTAACTTTTGCGCTTCCCGCTCTTCAAAATGATTTTAGAAGTAAGCCGCTGAACTATATAAGTCATCTTATTGGTGATGAAGGTGAAGGTAGTTTATTAGCCTATTTGAAAAATAAAGATTGGGCGTTAAACCTGATCGCTTAGCTCTGGTATCGAGGGAGATCAATTTAAAGACTTTAACGTTAGTTTTCAGCTAACACAGAAGGGTTTAGACAATAAGTCCGAAATTCTAAAGGCACTGTTTAGCTACATTGCATTGATCAAAGATGCAACAACTCAAGCTTGGCGATACAACGAAAAAGCAAAGCTCAACGCGTTGGCGCTCGAGTATGAAGAGAATGTGAAACCACTATCTATGGTGTCAGAATACGCCCAGCATCTTTTCATTTTTTCACCTGATGAGATTGGTATTTTACGGTCGACCATCGGCGATTACGACCAGAGTGTGTTGGAACATGCTTTGTCATACTTCACTCCACAGAACATGCGAGTAAAACTGATTTCAAAAAGCCTAAAGACCACAAATGTGTGCGCCTTTTATATGGCGGAATATCACGTAGAAAAAATGGAGAGTACACTGCTCGATGCGCTTTGCGAGACACACACCATAGAAGCGCTCCGTCTGCCTCCGCCGAACCCCTACCTAGGGGAGGAATACCAGTTAATATTGCCAGAGCAAGGCTATAACTCACCAAACAAGCTTATCGATGATAAAGACTTTCGTTTTTGGTTCGCGCAAGACCAACAATTTCATAGCCCTAAAGGCGATATCTACATGTCGTTCGATGCCGCTAGTTTTTCTGACACGCTTGAATCGGTGGCCGCCAAGCGAATATGGCTAGGGGCGCTAAATGATTTCTTGCAGGCTAAGTACTATCGTGCAGAAATTGCTGGTTTGCATTATAGAATTTATGGTCATCAAGCGGGCTTTACGCTGCATACTCGAGGTTTTACAAATCAACAGACGTTGTTAGCGGACCAATTGCTTGAGGCGGTAAAAAGCTATGTTCCCGACGAGCGTGTTTTTGAACACCACAAGGCATTACAAACGCAAAGTTTACAGAATTCATTGCTAAACAAACCCACAAACCGTTTGTTTTCGCGATTGAGTGTATTGATACAGCGCAACACTCAAGCCCCAGTAGAACTATTAGATGTAGTAGGAAATATTAGCTACGAGCAGCTATTACACTACAGAGAAGCGGCGTTTAGTCGTTATTTTGTAGAAGCGTTTATGCACGGAAACTGGACAAGCGAAGAGGCTAATGCGTTTGCCCAAGCCGTTGGACATCGCAACAAAAATGCAGGGGGCGAAGCACTCTCCCGCGCTGTATCTAAATTGCCTGTAGGCAAGAGTCTTTACCACGAAGTTGTGTGCGATCATGATGACGCAGCAATAGTATTGTATTTGCAAGCGCCCTCGCCTGATTTGACCGATACTGCGTTATGTATGGTTTTAGAGCAAATGCTCGCCGCACCTTTCTTCAATGCACTGAGAACCGAGCAACAATTAGGCTATATTGTGGGAACGGGGTACGTGCCCCACAACCAACATCCAGGCATGGCGTTTTATATTCAAAGCCCGCAGTGCAGCCCAAAACACCTCCTCGACGCGACCACTACCTTTTTGTTTCAGCAACTGCGTGAAATAGAGTTTTATCGCTTTTACTGGCCCAATATCCAACAAAATCTAATTAAGCAGTTGGAAGAACGCGATCTGACATTATCAATGAAGTCACAGCGTCTTTGGGTAAGCTTAGGCACCCAGGATTTCGGTTTCGATAGAAATACAAAACTGGCTGAGCGGATAAAGCAGCTTGGTTTTGAAGAAATTCTCGCTTTTGCAGAAAAGCTCGCCGAACGCCAATACTGTGGCGAACTTATTCTGTTTTCGCGGGGTAAATACGAAGCCATCCCACATGTAAGAGAAAGAACAATTAACGATATTTCTGAATTCAAGCAACAAATTCCTTATTACTAACCCCTCAAGATTTAACGTTCACCGACGTTAATTTTTGAGCGGCAATTCGCTATTTTCGTTAATTTATACAGCTTTTGGCCGATAACGAGATTCGAGTCAGAAGGATCTTTGCTTAAGAAGTAAACCATCATTCCCTTAATCTTAAAAAGTCCTTGTAGCGATGCGGTTAATTCGGCATATTTGTTATTCTGGCGTTAGGGATGCCGCCAGATAAAAATAAAAAATAATAAATGGCGTTTTGCCAAAGGTGTGTAGGTGCGCTCAACCCTAATTTTTTCAATATCGCTTATTTGGTTGGTTTTGTCGGGACTTTTATCTTCTCCCGCGAAAGCGACGGAGATATTTGATCTCAATTTTAAGCAAATTAACAAACGCCACGGTCTCTCTGATAGTTCGGTGCTCGACATTGTTGAAGACCGAAAAGGGTATATTTGGATAGCTACCGCAAACGGCCTTAACCGCTACTCTGGGTATGACGTAAAGCAATACCACCCTTCTGATGTAAACCCTAACTCAATCCCTTCAGGTTATGTTCCTAAGTTATTGTTGGATTCAGAAGGTGAATTGTGGGCAGCGACGCAAGCTGGTTTGGCAAAGTATGTGCCTGAATCAGACAACTTTAAAGTTTTCGACAAAGAAAACTCTGTTATTAAGACAGATTTCATCACGCATTTAAGCGAATCATCGACTGGTGAAATTCTCTTCACAGATCCAAAACACTTGTACAAATATTCCAAGAACCACAATCGCATAGAGATGGTTGTTAAGTTCTCAGATACACCAGCATTCATTCATGTTATCCGAGACGAAGCCAACCGTGTTTGGCTTGGGTCTAATCGGGGGATATCTATTCTTGATAAAACGAATAACGAGCTTTACCGTGCTGATAGCGTTAACCCATGGGGCTTTTCGTTAGATATAGATAAATTAAGCGATATAAGAGCTATAAACGGAAATTATTGGCTGGCTACTGACAACGGCGTATTTGTTGTAAGTGCATCAGGGCGAATTTTAAAGCACATTACCGGAGAGCTACTCGGCCAATCTACTTATCCGCTCAACGTCAACACAATTCGAAAAATTGGGACCGACATCTGGATAGGAACGAAAGCTGGTCTTTACATACTTAATGATGCCGCTGAAAACTCCATAGACGACGCTTACACCTTCAAATACACCTATTTAAATAGACTAAATCAAGAAATCACGGGGTTACCATTAGCTGATATCACGGGTATCTATATCGATAGAATGGATGCTATCTGGCTGACCACACTAAAGAAGGGAGCCCACAGATACCACTCCCAATATGCAATCAGTCGATACAAGTCTGTGTTCAATTCAGACAAAAAACTAGAAGATGATTATTCTGCTATTTGGGGCTTTGCTGAGGATAACGCCAAGAATATGTATGTTGTCTCCCAGCAACGAGGAATTGGGCTAATCCAGAATAATACGGCTGAGGTTTCCTTTTTTGATGCATTCAAACAGTTACCCGAGACTGTTACATTTTGGGATTTAGAAATAGATGCTAATGGATTCTTTTGGGTAGCATCTTCAAATGGTGTTTACATTTTTGAACGCAAAGGTAACAGCCTAAGCCTTGTAGAACATATTTTTGAAGGCATGTTTATTGATTTTTTGTATCAAAGCGACAACAACATATGGTTATGGTCAGAAGCTAATGGCCTTCAGGGTTTGAGCATAGCTAAGCATGGCGACGGAACCACGCCAATAAGCATCACTAAGATTGACAATACAACTGACTCAACGCAATTCATCCCTATCTATAAAGACTCTTCTAATCGACTTTGGCTGAGAAGTGATAACAGTTTGATGGTCTACTCATTGGAAAAGAGCAGGCTTATTAAAAGCTTTAAAAGTGAAGGTGAATCCGACTCATTAATAAATGGTGTGTATGGAGTATACGAAACAAATGACGCCTTTTGGGTAACGACGCGAGCAAATGGTGTTGTCATGGTAGACGCCCAAACACTAGAAATAGTAAAGCATCAAACTAGAAACGATGGTTCTGGCTACATTATCTCCTCTACTGGCCTAGGAAATAGTATCTGGTATGTGGATTCTAAAGGAATCCACCAAATTGAATTACCTAGCTTGGAAGAAGTGGTTACGATCCCTAATTCTGAGTTGAACTTCAACTCGCTCGGAGAGAGCTCGGTCTTTGTTTCTTCTGAAAACGACATCTTCTTTGGTGGTATGGAAGGGTACAATCGAATAACCCAAAACAAAATAAGTAAATCCACAATTGCTTCGAGTACCCCCAAGCCAGAGATTTCAGAGTTTAAAATCTTTGGTGCGACCGAAATTGAAACAAAGAATAAGCGTGATACACAAGGGAAAGACGAGAGTTTCATCTCATCAGAGCAAAATGTTACATACAGCAATGAGGTTTTTCTGCAATATGACGAGACTCGCTTCAGTATTTCTTTCTACCTCTTAAATTCGATTTATCCAGGTCAAACTGCTTACCGATACCGACTCACAGGTCTTGATGATACGTGGACGTATTCAGGTAATGAAAGAACAGCACAATTCAACAATATTCATTTTGGCACTTACACATTTGAAGTTCAGGCTAAAGAGCCGAGGAAACAATGGTCTGAAAGCAAATTATTTAGTATTACTGTCGATAGACCACCTTGGTTACACTCGGTTGCACTCGTTTTTTACTGCATTGTTGCAATGGCCGTGTTCGGTTTTATCATTCGACAATATCAGCTCCGTAAAGCTAATCAGTTAGCGATAAAAGAGTCTGAAGAGCGGCTAAAGTTAACCCTCTGGAGCTCAGGCGATGAACTATGGGATTGGGATGTTTACCGTGGACAAGTATATCGTGCCAATACATGGGGAACGCTAGACTTCCCCCAAGACGATATACGTACCACTGGTTCATACGATGCCAATATTCATCCTAACGATATCAATCGCGTAAAAGAGGCGCTTAGGGAACACCTAGAGGGTAAGAGCGAATTCTACGAACTGGCATATCGAGCGAAAACGTTTACAAATCAATGGATATGGATTTTGGATCGCGGCAAAGTAGTGTCTCGAGATCACAATGACCAACCCGTGCGCATGACGGGTACACTAAAAAATATCCATCACTTAAAAGAAGCTGAAGAGCAATTAAACCTTTTTAAACGCTCTATTGAAAACATCTCAGAAGGTGTTTTCATCACTAACACGCAGTTTAAATTTATTAGCGTCAACTACGCATATTGCACGTACAACTAGGTGAAACACGAGACCAGGCTTTGGCTAGCTACATGCATTTTCATCTTTACCCTGATGCTTTTACAGAAGAAATAAAGAAGACACTTAAAGCCAAAGGTAATTGGTCAGGAGAAGTAGAGAGCGTTCGCGTAAATGGCGAGCGTTACGAGATGGAACTTAACATCGATGCTGTTCACGATGAAGATGGAAAAATAAGTCATTTTGTGGGTGTTTTCAGTGATATTACATCGCGTAAGAGCACCGAAAAAGAGCTGTTGAAGCTAGCTAACACCGACCCACTAACAGAACTTCCAAACCGCTCGTTTTTTCAAGCAAGTCACCAAAACTTGGTACGCAAAGGTGCTCAGCATACGCTCTTGTGCCTGGACATGGATAACTTCAAAAAAATAAATGACTCTTTAGGTCACCAAACTGGCGATATCCTAATTAAACAAATAGCCAAACGCTTGCAACGTATTACAGGGAAGAGCGCCACCTGTTATAGGTTGGGCGGCGACGAATTCAGTATTCTTATGGATGACAACGCAGATATTCATACAGTGACTCACTATGCTCAGAGCCTGTTGGATACCCTATCGCGCCCGTTTATCATCAATAAACAAGAGTTTGTGCTGGGTGCAAGTATTGGTATTGCCTTTTTCCCCGATGACGGTACGTCACCGCAGGAAATGCTGAAAAACGCCGACACCGCTATGTATTTCGCTAAAAACAATGGTGGAAATAGTTACCAGTTTTTCAGTGGTGAAATGAACCAAAATGCCGTGCGTCAGCTGCAAATTGAAAATTTGATTAGACAAGGAATTAAAGACGATCTCTTTACGGTTTACTACCAGCCCAAAGTCGACATAGCCTCTGGCAAGCTGGTTAGCATGGAGGCATTGGTACGCTTTGAACATCCACAGAAAGGGATTGTTAGCCCGGGTCAATTTATTCCATTGGCAGAACAGACAGGACAGATTATAGAAATCGGCGAACAAGTCCTGCGCAAAGCCTGTGCTGATACCAAACGGTGGGTAAACCAAGGGTTATTTAGCGGTCGTGTCGCCGTCAATATTTCAGCAAAGCAATTTGAATTGCCTGATTTAGACGAACGCATTAATAAAATATTGAATGAGGTTGGCTTATCGCCGCTTCACTTAGAATGCGAAATCACAGAAGGCACGCTAATGGAGAGTCCCGAAAACGGACTTAGAATGATGAATCGACTGCGTGAACGCGGTATTCATCTAGCCTTAGATGACTTTGGTACAGGTTACTCTTCATTGGCATACTTAAAGCGCTTCCCGCTGAACACACTAAAGATCGATAAAGCATTCATTGACGACATCGCGAAAAGCAATGTCGATAGGCACATGGCAGCAGCAATCATCAATATTGCGCACAATTTGGGACTAAAAGTAGTGGCTGAGGGCGTTGAAGAAGAAGCTCAACTAAACATTCTTCGACGCTATGATTGCGAAATGCTGCAAGGTTTCTTGTATAGCCGCCCGCTCAACGCAGAACGATTTGAAAAGCTCCTATCAGAAAACCAGAAGCTTCACACGCTACTTGGGCAATCCAACTTCTAACGTATTTGTAGCAGGTGCAGTGTTTAGATAAACATTGTACTTGCCGACATATGCTCTTTTGCAAAAACACATGTGAACGGCACACCTTTTCCTTCTTGTTTCAAAAATCTGGCACTAACCAGCCATGTTCTACCGCACTTATTGAACTTCTGCGTCAATGATGTGACGCATAGCAGAAGTAAATCAATAACCAATTGATTTTAAAGAATTTTTCAAAATTGGCATAGTAATAGCTTATACAAAGAACCGAATACAAAAATAATAGTTCGGTTTTGTTTGTTCGTTCAAAAAATTTAGAGGAAATTATTATGTTGAAAGAGTACGCGGTTGCACTAGTACTTTCTACCACAACTCCAGTAGCAGCAGATAAGCAAGAAGGTGCTAAACCTACAAGTGACTCTCAAAAAGAGACGGTGACCCAGCCACAAACAACACGCCCACAAACCGGCGCAGGCACTTGGGGTGGCGTTGGTGGCCGTCCTTAAACAACGAATTCTTTGAAAAGAGAGCTTGGCTCTCTTTTTTTATCTCGTGTATGCCGATGAAGCAAACGTCCTACCAGACGACCTAGGCAGCGATATAAAGGTTATTGAATCCCACAGCGTTGCGCCAGTGAATATGACGTGCGATAGAGAACATGGGAAGCAATGCAGGACCAAACACTAGCCCACCTAACGCCCATTTTTTTGCATGCATGCCCCACTTAAATGCTTCTACGTAAAAATACACAGAAAACAGTGCGCAAAGTACTACAAGTGAAAACATGACGCCTCCCGATACACAATATTGACGATAAAGCTTACCTTTTTGCAGTTACCACTGATAAGCCCATGATTGTAGTGACAACAAATTGACTCACTACATCAATTAACAGTCCGAAGTTTACTCATTACTGAACAATAAACCAGCAAAAATACACATTTGACATAAAAAAACCGGGCAAAGCCCGGCTTTTAACAATCTATTTACAGGTTAGTAAAATGATTGATCAGATTCTGCCATCTTAACTAATATGTCAGCTGGCGCAAATTTGTCACCAACCGCTGTCGAGAAGTGGTTTAATCTAGCGACCACATGCTTAACACCTAGCGTATCCATATAGCGGAATGGGCCACCTAAGAACGGCGGGAAACCAATGCCGAAAATAGCACCAATATCGCCGTCGCGGGCATTGCGAATTACGCCTTCATCTAGACAGCGCGCAGCTTCGTTAAGCATCATCAACACGCAACGCTCAGCAACCTCTTTTTCGCTAAGTTTTGCAGACGGTGATAACCCAAGAAGTTCGTAGATTGATTCATCGACTTCTTTACCCGGCTTTTTGCCCTCGTAGGAATAAAACCCTTTCTGGTTTTTCTTGCCTTTACGACCATCTGCCAACACTTTGTCAAACGCACTTGGTGCAGTGAAACGGTCGCCAAATGCTTCTACAAGAAACGGGATAATCTTAGTACCAACATCAATACCCACTTCATCCAGAAGCTTCACAGGGCCCACAGGGAAGCCAAACTTGACCAAAGACTTATCGATGTGCTGAATTGGCTCACCGTCAAGAATAAGGTTAGCTGCTTCATTCATGTAAGGCGCTAAAATACGGTTTACATAAAAACCTGCGCCGTCTTTAACAACAATAAGCGTCTTACCCTGTTTTTTAGCAAATTCAACAGTAGACGAAATGACTTGGTCAGAGGTTTTATCATGAGCAATAACTTCAGCCAGCGGCATTTTGTCTACTGGAGAGAAGTAATGTAGACCAATCACATTCTCAGGTCGCGCTGCTTTAGCTGCAATTTGAGTAATTGGAATAGACGAAGTATTTGATGCGAAGATTGTGTTCTCTTTGCAGTTTTCTTCAATATCCGACACCATTTTCTGCTTAAGATCTAGATCTTCAAAAACCGCCTCAACCACAATATCAGCGTCTTGATAGCCGCTGTAATCAAGGGTACCGGTAAGAAGCGCTAACTGCTTTTGCATTTCACTATTGCGCATGAAACGCTTTTTCACCTTTTTATTCAAGATGTCATAGCTATATTTCATTGCGTTGGCGATACCTTCAGCACGCACGTCTTTTATACGTACAGGCACACCTGCTTTAGTTGACGTCACATAGGCAATACCACCGCCCATTAAGCCGCCACCAAGCACACCTACCTTCTTCATTTTTTCTGGTTTAACACCTTCTACGCCATTCTCTTTCTTCATTTCAGTTGTTGCGAAGAAGATTTGACGAAGTTGAAATGATTCAGGCGTCATAACAAGCTTACCAAAAGCTTCAGCTTCGGCTTTAAGCCCGGCTTTAATGCCTTCATTCATGCCAGTTTCAATGACATCAATGATGTAACCTGGTGCTGGGTAATTGCCTTTTGTTTTTGCAAACGTAGCTTCTCGGGCTTTTTTGAACAACATGCCACGACCAGGGCCTGTGTTTTCAAGCATCTTATTCATCACGCCTTTCTGCGGCGATTCACGATCTGGTTTGCGCTTCAGCGCAAATTGCTCTGCAACCTTTAGCAAGACACTTTGCGGCACTACATCGTCAACAATACCGTACTTCTTCGCTTGTTTTGCTCTTGCTGGCGAGCCAGTAAGCATCATTTTCATTGCTTGCTGAATACCGATTAGACGAGGAAGGCGCTGTGTTCCGCCACTTCCTGGTAACAAACCAAGCTGCACCTCTGGTAAGCCTACCTGTGTGCTTGGTGAATCAGTACATACGCGATAGTGACACGCTAGCGCAAGCTCTAAACCACCGCCTAATGCAGGACCGTGAATTGCAGCAACGAAAGTGGCCTTCATATTTTCAATTCTATCGAAAATAGCCTGGCCACCAGCCGCAATTGTTGTTGCATCTTCAGCAGTTTTACACGCAGCAAGCATGGTAATATCTGCCCCCGCTACAAATGAGCTTGGCTTACCACTTGTAAGCACGACACCTTTAATGCTGTTGTCGCTTTCAATGTCGTCAAGCATGGTAGAAATTTCATCACCAAACTCTGCTTTTAGCGTATTCATGCTTTCACCAGGTACGTCCATGCTAAGAATAGCTACGCCATTATCTTGCTTCGTTAACGTAAATGCACCTGATGTTGGCTGAACTTCATTTGTCATTTCTTGTTCCTGACTCATCTTATTCTGTCTCCACAATCATTGCGGCACCAAGACCACCAGCAGCACAAGCCGTTAATAGACCCGTACCACCGCCACGGCGATTCAGTTCGTTAAGCATTTGCGTAATCATACGCGTACCTATTGCAGCAAACGGGTGGCCGTAGGCAATTGAACTGCCCATTACATTGAACTTGTCCATATCAATTTCGCCCGTCGCTTTATCACGGCCCAATTTTTCTTTGGCGAACTTATCACTCGCAAACATCTTCACGTTAGCTAGCGTCTGCGCGGCGAACGCTTCGTGCATCTCGATAAGTGTTAAGTCATTTAACGTCATACCCGCACGGTCTAGCGCGATAGGTGTGGCGTACGACGGCCCCATTAGCATGTCTTCCCATACATCAATTGCTGAGAACGCGTAACTCTTAATGTAGCCTAGTGGCGTGTAACCCAACTCTTTTGCTCGGCTTTCTGTCATCATAAGTACCGCAGAAGCGCCATCGGTAAGCGGAGTAGCGTTTGCCGCTGTTACTGAGCCGTATTTTTTGTCAAATACAGGACGAAGTTTTGCGTAACCTTCAAGCTTTGAATCAAAACGTACGTTGTTATCGCGCTCAAGTGCTCCTTTGTACGGTTCTGCGTAGGCGGTCATCACTTCACTAGCCAGTTTGCTTGGCTTCCCAGCTTTCTGCTGCTAGGCTGTGCGAGCGATGTGCAAGTTTGTCTTGTTCTTCACGAGAAATTTGGTGTGTTTTTGCCATTTGCTCTGCAGTTTGTCCCATCGACAAACCTGTAGAATATTCAGCCACCGCAGGAGGAACTGGCGCAAGATCTTTTAAGCTTAAACGCTTGAAGATATTGAGCTTTTGGCCAAGGGTTTTGGTTTTTTGCAAATCAACAAGCGCGCGAGCCAGGTTCTTTGAAACACCAATAGGTGATACTGAAGTCGAGTCTGCACCACCAGCGATACCTACTTGAACCGTACCCGCCATCATGCTCTCAGCAATATTAACGGTAGACTGGAAACTCGTCGCACATGCGCGAGATACGCTGTAAGCGTCAGTATGAATGTTCATGCCCGTGCCAAGCACGATTTCGCGCGCGATGTTTGGCGCTTCTGGCATTTGCACTACCTGACCATAAACAACCTGATCAACCCATTCTTTTTGAACACCATGGCGAACGAGAAGTTCGTTTACGACCATTTTGCCTAAATCAACAGCCGGAACACCGTGGAAATATGTCGCCATTTTCGCAAACGGAGTACGCAACCCCGCGACAATGGCGATGCGATCACCCTCTCGGGTAGTAACTGATTGTTTTGTTGCCATAATGCACCTAAATTAATGACCAACTTCACTTTAAGCTGTATGCTCACGAAGTGGTCTGACCTGTAATACACCCGATTTTTACAAACAATGAACAAAATAGCAAATAATGCCGGGTTGATGTCAGGATAAATGTAATATTTATTGTGTGAATTATACGTAGAAGCAAATATTTAGTGCATTGCTGCACTACATCGCACATTTATCGCATTTAAACGACTTGAAGAAAGATAGAATGAACCTTATATGGAAATCATAGTCTGTTTTGTGTCATTCTGACCGGTATTTTTGAAAGCTCAGTAAGAGACTTTCCTGTACTAACGTCTGAATAACAATTTTTCTGGCGTTAGCACCGTTAAACTGACACTTCCCTAATAACGAGAACTCAAACGGAATTTTGCATCATGGCAGCAGAGCAGTTTCAGCAGTTACATGCTTACTTAGACCAACAAATTATTGGTCAGCACGCGCTAACAAAAAGTCTTCTTATTGCGCTACTTGCGGACGGGCACCTTCTCGTAGAAGGTCCACCGGGGCTCGCTAAAACACGTGCTATCAATGCCCTTGCTAATGGCGTTGATGGCGATTTCCATCGCGTACAGTTTACTCCTGACTTGCTACCCGCTGATTTGACGGGCACAGATATCTACAGACCAGAAACTGGCGAGTTTGTTTTCCAAAAAGGGCCTTTATTTCACAATCTTGTTCTTGCTGATGAAATCAACAGAGCCCCCGCGAAGGTACAATCTGCATTACTTGAAGCGATGGCAGAGAGGCAAATAACCGTAGGAAGTAAAACCTATCCGCTCCCTCCACTATTTTTGGTCATGGCAACGCAAAACCCTCTTGAGCAAGAAGGCACTTATCCACTTCCAGAAGCACAACTCGATAGATTTTTAATGCATGTTGATATCGACTATCCCGGTGCCGAAACCGAACTTGAGATTCTGCGTTTAACTCGAGGTGAAGCCTTATCGCAACCTCCAGTGACACCACCTACGCTAACGCAACAAGATATTTTTGCTTCGCGCAAAGAGGCGTTATCGCTACACATGGCTCCTGAGCTAGAGCACTATCTTGTGCAGCTTATTATTGCGACAAGGCAACCAGAGAAGTTTGATACCAACCTAGCGCAGTGGATTGCAATGGGGACCAGTCCTCGTGCCACAATCAGTTTAGATAGATGCGCGCGAGCGCATGCTTGGCTAAGCGGAAGAGACTTTGTGGGACCAGACGATATTCAGGCTGTAGTGCATAATGTCTTGCGTCATCGCATTATCTTGTCTTATCAAGCAGAAGCTGAAGGCATCACGGTTAATGACGTTTTAGATAAGATTGTTGCCACTGTTGCAGTACCGTAGACCATGACAAATGTTCAAGCACAGCTTCAGAAGTTGCTGAGCGACGGGGTTAATTTATCAACGGGCGAGTTATTACGTTATCAACAACTCGCGAAGCTTTTTAGTCTTGCGCCCAAGCGCCCCCTCAAGCTCGGCTCGCCGGAAGCTATCTAACTAAGCACAAAGGCCGGGGTATGGAATTTGACGAAGCTCGTCATTACCAGCCCGGCGACGATATTCGAGCCATTGATTGGCGCGTAACCGCGCGTACGGGTAAAACCCACACCAAAGTGTACAGAGAAGAACGTGAACGTCCTGTCTTTTTGTTTTGTGACTATTTACCTTCAATGGCGTTTGGCACTCAGCTGCTGACAAAAGCCGTGCAGGCTGCACATGTTTCATCGCTCATTAGCTGGTCGGCTGCAGCAAGAGGCGATAAAGTTGGCGCGCTTATTTTTAACGCCAATCAGCACAAGGAAATAAAACCACTGACGCGAAAGAAAGCGGTGCTTCGTGTTTGTCATGAACTGCTAGAATTACACGGCCAAAGTCAGATACAACAACCAAATAGCAACGATGATAAACAAGCATTTGCCGATGCATGCGCTAGAGCACGCCGCTTGGCACGACCTGGTAGCTTGGTATATTTGGTTTCAGATTTTCAGCATTTGAGCCCTCAAGCGATAGGACACCTAAATCATTTAACGCGCCACTGTGAGGTGAGAGCAGTGGTTATCAATGATCCCATTGAGCACACATTGCCTCGAATGACTAATACGCAACCCGTTAGTGTATCTGATGGCGTAAACCAACAGCAGTGGATCTTGGGTGATGCGAGAGAACATGAGGTTTACCGTCAATGGCGAGAGGATGAAAATCACTATATTAGTGAGACACTCAAGGTTAACAATATTTCTCGCTATTCTGTATCAGCAGGTGTGCCACTCGATGAGCAGCTCCAAAGTATGCAGAGGGAACAGTTATAATGCAGGTAAAAGGACAAACTCCCATAAACACGCTCCAACAGGGGGGACTTCCTTCCTACACACCGCCACAAGTCGATCCTGTACAAGACCCACTCTCGCAGCTAAGGGATATTCATGTACCTAGTGAAGTTAACGTTTGGCCATTCGACTGGGGATGGTGGGTCCTGCTAGCGACGGCACTCTTTGCAACATTTGCGCTAATCAGGTGGATTGTGATTCAAAGACGCTTTAACAAACCGCGTAAACAAGCCCTCATATTGATAAATGATATTACCAATACACAGGATAACTGGCTTAGCTGCACTAAACGCTTTGTTAAAGCGCACAGCGCTGACGTATTGTAATGATGCCAGCATAGCAGGCCTTCATGGTAAGTTGTGGCACGCGTTCCTTTTAGACCACGTTGATAAGGGCAAGAAAGATATAGAAAAAGGTTTTGAGCTGCTTTCGAAAAATACTTATCAGCAAAAAACAAACGGTCAAGATTTCACATTGTGCTACCGCGCTGTAGAGCTATGGCTAAAGAACGCTAAATTGTCGGACATGAACAAGCTTAGCAAAGTGAACGTGGAGGCAGGCCATGCTTGAATTTTCGTGGTGGTGGGCATTTTTTGCGCTTCCGCTTCCCTTAATCATTCGATTTGTATTACCTAAAGCAAAGCAAACACCCCTAGCTTCGCTTAAAGTACCTAGCCTTCGCCCCGGCGATACCGCTGCAGAGTCGAGCACCTCGACAGGCAAACTTCCAATGTTGCTAAGCGCGCTAATCTGGATACTCCTCGTAACAGCGTCGGCCAGGCCGCAATGGCTTGGGGAGCCTGTTAGTATTCCCAACGAAGGGCGCGAAATGATGCTAGCCGTTGATTTGTCAGGCAGTATGAAAATAGACGATATGCAATTAAATGGAAGGCAAGTAAATCGTCTAACGATGACAAAGTCCGTTGTATATGACTTTATACAAAGACGTGTCGGTGACCGTATTGGACTTATTTTGTTTGCTGACACTGCATACGTTCAAGCTCCTCTGACTTACGACCGTGATACTGTAGCAACGTTACTTAGCGAGGCCGTTATTGGCTTGGTTGGTGAGCAAACCGCAATAGGTGATGCTATTGGACTTGCAGTTAAGCGTTTCAATGAACGAGATGAGTCAAATAATGTACTTATATTATTGACCGATGGCCAAAACACGGCAGGAAACATCACTCCAGAGCAGGCCAAAGAACTTGCAATAAACAAAGGCATTAAGGTTTACACAATTGGTGTTGGCGCTGATAAAATGTTGATACAGAGCTTTTTTGGTAGTAAGCAAGTCAACCCTTCTCAAGAACTCGACGAGGACATGCTGACGGATATTGCCGTAGCTACCGGGGGCAATATTTTAGAGCTCGCAATGCACAGGAGCTCGATGCCATCTATCAGCAGCTAGATCAGCTTGAACCGATAGAAGGTGAAACAAGGAAGATGCGTCCGCTAACGGCATTGTTTTATTTCCCCTAGCACTTGCGCTTCTGCTATCTGCACTTTGGACATTTGGCGCGTTAAGCGTAAAAGGGTTTCATGCATTAAAGCAACGAAAAAGTATAGACAAGAACAACACATCTACGGATGAGGTTATTCAATGATGGATTTTTTAACCTTACCCTCTTTATCACAATTAAGTGAATTTCATTTCTTGCGCCCCGTCTGGTTTATTGCGCTTATTCCACTTGCAATATTATGGCTCTGGCTCAAACGCACCAGCGCCAACCAGTCTGGTTGGCAGTCTGTCATACCTATGCATTTGTATCAGCACATGATCATAGGAAAAGCAGAAAAAGGTAAACGCCCTCCCCTCTGGCTGCTAAGTGTTGTGTGGCTATTATGCGTATTCTCACTAGCGGGCCCTACTTTTGAGCGACTACCTCAGCCTGTCTATCAACTTAAAGCGGGACATGTCATTGTATTAGATATGTCGCTATCTATGCGCGCAACTGATATGACCCCAGACCGACTAACCCGAGCAAAGTACAAGGCGATTGACCTGGTCAACGCCATTGGCGAGGGCGAAATGGGCCTTGTTGCCTATGCGGGTGACGCATTCGTTATTAGCCCTCTCACTGAGGATGCCGGTAACATAACGGCGTTGCTTCCTAGTTTATCACCGGAAATCATGCCAGTGCCGGGTAGCGATCCGTTGTTGGGTATTGAGAGTGCTGCGAGCTTGCTCAGCAATGCCGGTTATAACAACGGAATGATTTACTGGATAACAGACGGCATCGAATTTGACCAACAAAAAGAGCTTCAGGAATATGTCTCTTATCTTCCCTACACAGTGAACGCCCTGACTATCGGCACACGTCAAGGTGCACCTATTCGTCAGTTAAGCGGCGAACTGTTAAAAGACAGTTCTGGAAGTATTGTCATTCCAAAACTTAATAACAGCGCAGTAAGAGGTGTTGTGAAATCAAGTGGCGGCAGGTTCGAAACCTTTACTGCGAATGATGACGACATAAACGCGTTAGCTTCACTGTCTCTAGAGCAGAGAAACTCGTCTGAAGACAACGACGAAAACGCTAGCGAGGGAGATCAATGGAAGGAATTGGGCCCATACTTACTCCTCATGGTGTTACCTTTTGCAGCCATCGCGTTTAGGAAAGGCCTGCTTTTCGTACTATTTATCGGGCTATTGCTTCCCTTAACCACGCCGCCAGTTAACGCTCAGGAATCTCAACCAAACGCCATCACAGAGCAGTCAAACGCAAGCACGTCTGTACCTTGGTGGAAAAGACCATTCTTAAATGACGATCAAGAAGCATACTCGCATTTTACGAATGAACGTTTTGATGACGCTGCCGAGCAATTTGCTGATACCAATTGGAAAGCCTCAGCAATGTACAAGTCGGGTGACTACGAAAATGCACTAAGCGCATTTGAACACGGTAATGACGCTAACAGTCTGTACAACCAGGGAAATGCGCTAGCACGTCTCGGACGCTTTGAAGAGGCAATTGAGAAGTATGAAAACGCGCTTTCTCTCTCGCCTGATATGGAAGACGCAGCGGCAAATAAAGCGTTGATAGAATCACTGCTGGAGCAACAAAACCAGCAATCTGACGAACAGCAAAATAATAACGACGATAGCGGTGACTCGGATAATCAAAGCGAGCAGAGTCAAAATCAAGACGGCGAGTCGCAAAATCAATCTCAGAACGAGGGAGAGAGTGATCAAAACAATGCTGAGAGCCAACAGCAGAGTGACTCAAGTGACCCCAGCTTACCTCAAAATGAGCCCAGCGATAACACCCAAGACAGCCAAGACAGCCAAGAACAAAATGGGGAAAACCCGCAGGAAGACAGCGCCCCTAAAGATAAATCGGAAGAAAATAGTCAGTCCGCTAATGAACAAGAAGGCGAGCAAAACGCTGATGCACAACAGCAGGCTCTGCAGGGACAACAAGGCGAACTTACCGATGCCGAAAAAGAAGAGTTACAAAGAATGGAAAGCCTAATGCGTCGAGTTCCAGACGATCCTGCTTTTTTGCTCAAACGAAAAATGCAGTTAGAAGCTCAAAAACGTCAACGACAGCGCAAGCCATCAAACCGGAGTGATTGGTAGATGAAAGCATTATCACTATCTACATTATTTAGTTTAATTTTTGCTGTATTTAGTCAAGCGGTACAAGCCGATGTAAATTCTGTTGAAGCCACTATAGACCGAAACCCTGTCATGCTTGACGAAGCAATTAGGCTTACTGTGACGGCAGACGGAAGCGCCGAACGCGATGCTTTTGATAGCTCTCCTTTACTTAAAGATTTTGTGGTTGGTAGAACATCGGTAAGCAGTCAGACGTCCATCGTGAATTTTGACACCAAGCGAACTACGGTGTGGACGACTACCCTCTTTCCGCGAAAAGAAGGGTCCTTCACAATTCCGGCGTTAACTATCGAAGGAAAGCAAACCCGACCAATCGAGGTACAAGTTATCCCAGTGCAAGAACAAAGCAACGTTGCCAGGGACTATTTTGTCACCACAGAGATTGACACAAAAGAGGCATATTTAAACCAACAACTGCTTTATACAGTGAAGCTTTTTTTATCGAGTAATATTGAGCGCGGAAGCTTACAAGCGCCGCAGATGCCAAACGCTGAAATAAATCAGCTTGGCGAAGATAAACAATACACTGACATTATAAACGGCAGACGATATCAAATTATTGAACGCCAGTTTGCTGTGGTACCTCAGTCGTCTGGCGAATTCACCTTGCGCGGGCCTATATTTACTGGGGAAGTCATGGCTGCAAATACCAATCAGCGCTTTGGCTTTTTTAATCGAACACAGCAAATTAACCGCGTTGGTCCCGACATTACCGTCAATATCAAGCCTATCCCACAAGGTATTGATTATTCATGGCTCCCTTCTGAAATGGTAAGGGTTGATGAAGAATGGCCACAAGGGGATACCTTCGTTGTAGGTGAACCTGTGACGCGAATTGTTACGCTTACTGCATTGGGCGTTGTCGAAGAGCAGCTGCCCGATATTCCCGAGTTTTATCCGCCAAACTTTAAGCTGTATCCCGACCAATCGAATACGACAACCGTAGAGCGTGATCAAAATTTGATCTCGCAACGCCAAACCTCGCTTGCGATTATTCCAACGGAAGCTGGCACATTTGTACTTCCTGAGATAACTATTCCTTGGTTCAACACACTTACAGAACAAACCGAGTACGCCACGATTCCTGCACGCACAATTACAGTTAGCGCTACGCCGAACACAAAAGGTAACGGCATTACTGCGACAAACAGTGCGACTCAAGTACAACCCTCTTCAGGTGAGGGTACTGCGAATAACGAACAAGCCAATGCGGAAAACGCATCAGATAATTTAGCGTCAAATCAGGACAAAGTGACTGGTGCGCAAGGCGACACCTCACTATTTGACCACTCTTTACTTATGTGGTTGACGGCCATTTTGGCGGCTTTTTCTGTCGCTTCGCTGTTGGGTTGGTATGTGACGCATAAGAAACTTCAGCGCGTTTTGAAACATGGGCCATCGTCTATGGGCATTCAGATTACTTCTAAAAGTACTGACACCACCGAACAGGAAGCCTATTCGCAGCTTTTGAGCGTTGCGAAACAACACAACATAAAAGAACTTGATAACGCCCTACAACTGTGGCTATCCACGCTAAGCGGTGATCGACAGCGACGTGCTATGCCCGGTGATATTCCAGAATCCAAGAGAATTCAAGCTCCTATAGAAGAAATACATCGCTTGCGATTCTCTGCCACCGGTGGACCTTTAAATAACAACACAATAAAGCAACACATGACGTCGCTTATACATGCAGTAAAAGAGACTCGCAAAGAATGGCTTAGTAAGAATAAGTCACCGTCAAATACGTTATCTGACTTATATCCTGCGTCATAAGACGCAGGTATGTTGCATAGGACAAACAAGGTTCGTTATATAAAGGATTACTACTCTAAAGAAACTGCGCACAAAAGATCCGTATCTTTAATTAAGAACGCAGTAAAACGCAAAGGGAAAACGTAATGAAAAAAACACTCTTAACGCTCACGCCTATAGCCCTTGCTGTAAGTGTTCTATCTGCTTGTACGCCATCAAGCAATAACACTGAGCAACGCACAGGCGAAGTCAAAGTAGAGCAAGCCTCGACGCAATCTGAATCAGAAAGGCTGCAGGCGTTTTTTGAGCAAACATTTGAAGAAGATTTGAAACGTTCACCATTGTTCCAAAGTTACCTAGGAAAAAAATGGGACTACGATAAATGGGACGATATTAGTGACGAAGAGGCTGACGAACGTGTTGCCATCTCAAAAAACCGCCTTGAGACGCTAGAAGGCTTTGATACGGCAAAACTGAATGAACAAGAGAAGCTCAGCTTAAGACTTTACAAGCTGGGCATTGAGCGAGACTTGGCAAATGAAGCGTTTCGTCATCACCGATATATCGTCCATCAATTTCGAGCGGCACATACCCAAGTTCCCAGCTTCTTAATTAACATCCATAGGGTCACAAGCAAAGAAGATGCAAAGGCCTATATTGGACGGTTAGACAATGTGAGTACCTATTTTGATCAAGTTGTTGAGCAAATGAAAGTACGTGAAAAGCTCGGCGTTTTTCCGCCTGCATGGGCATATGATCAAATGATTGATGCCTCTCAAAATGTGATTAGCGGCGCACCTTTTGATAATAGCGAGTCGCCTTCTACCATTTGGGAAGATTTTCAAAACAAAGTTGCCAGCCTAGATTTGGAGGACGCAGAAAAAGAAACCCTCCTTGGCGAAGCAAAAGCGGCCTTAGTCACGTCTGTCAAACCCGCCTACGAAAAACTCATTGCTGAGTTAGCCCATCAACGGGAAGTTACGCCAGAAGGCGACGGTGTCTGGCGTTTGCCTGACGGTGACAAATGGTATCAAAATAGATTGAATTGGTTTACGACAACCGAACTCACCGCGGATGAAGTACATCAAATTGGTTTAGACAATGTTGAACGTATACATAATGCTATGCGTGCTATTATGGAAAAAGTTGGTTTTAAGGGCACGCTTCAAGAGTTTTTCGTATTCATGCGCGAAGACGATCAGTTCTATCTTCCCTCTACAGATGCGGGACGCCAACAATATCTTGATGAAGCAAAGAAAGCGATTGACGAGATGAGAGAAGCTATTCCGGATTATTTCGGAATTTTGCCTGAAGCCCCTATGATTGTTAAACGCGTAGAAGCATTCAGAGAGCAGTCAGCCGGAAAAGCGTTTTATCAGAGTCCAGCGCAAGACGGCAGTCGTCCAGGGATCTACTACGCTAATCTATATGATATGAAGGCGATGCCTACCTACCAATTAGAAGCACTGGCTTACCATGAGGGGATCCCTGGTCATCACATGCAGCGCACCATTGCGCAGGAATTAGAAGGCGTGCCTCAGTTTCAAAAATTCCTAAGTTTTACCGCTTATACAGAAGGTTGGGGGTTGTATACAGAAGAGCTAGCAAAAGACATGGGCTTTTACCAAAACCCCTACTCTGATTTTGGTCGCTTAGCTATGGAACTATGGCGAGCTTGCCGCCTAGTGGTTGATACAGGGATACACAGCAAAAAATGGTCAAGAGAAGAAGCGGTTGACTATTTAGTGCAAAATACACCTAACCCGCAATATGATGCGCAAAAAGCCATTGAGCGCTATATCGCTATGCCAGGTCAAGCGACAGCCTACATGATAGGTAAACTAAAAATCATGGAGCTTCGTGAAAACGCCATGGCTGAACTAGGTGATAATTTCGACTGGAAAGGCTTTCACGATGAAATTCTAAAATATGGACCGGTACCACTTTCCATTTTAGAAGAGAACATAAATACGTGGGTTAAGGCGCAAAAAGCGATGTAGCCGGGGCTATACGCTCTAACAAACTTTTAAAAACGCGCCTTTGGGATAACGAAATGGCGCGTTTTTTGTATCATAGTGAAAAAAGAACGTTTTTTTGGATTTTTTTATGTTTGCGCGAAATAAAACCGATAATGCGCAGGTCTTATCGGGTATGAAAGCAAAACATCAAAGATATGAAGCATTAGTAAAGGCATTTCACGCCGATATATATCGCTATGCCTACTGGTTAGTTAAAGACCAAAGCGTAGCGGAAGATATTGTGCAAGAGACCTTTTTACGTGCTTGGCGCTCGCTTGACGCCCTTAATGACGAAAAAGCCGCAAAATCTTGGCTAATAACCATATTGCGTCGAGAGAACGCACGTCGTTTCGAACGAAAACAATTCGATACGGTGGATATAGACGATGTGAGTCTTCACGACGATACGCAGCAGGCTGACGGTGAAATTAAGGACCGTGAACTGCAGCGCTTGTTGGGAGGACTCAGCCTGGAATACAGAGAGCCTCTTATACTTCAATTGATTTTTGGATTTAGCGGTGAAGAAATTGCAAACCAATTGGGGCTCAACAAGAACACCGTGATGACGCGCTTATTTAGAGCGCGTAACCAATTGAAAGAGGCATTAGAGAAGCAAAATGAACAGAGAGGTCGTGTAAATGGATGAGTTAGAATTTAGGCGTCGCATTTACGCTGATCCAGAAACGACTGACAGTGATGTTGTAGAAGCCGCTAAAGCTGACGAGAGCAAGCGCAGTTTCTGGAATGAACAAAAGCAGTTAGATAAACAGATTAAACAAGCATTGAAAGTAGACGTGCCAGAGGATTTAGCAAGCAAACTAATTTGGCAACAGTCTGCAGATGAGTTTACGCGTTATAAGCGAAGAAGCCGCTGGTATTTAGCAATGGCAGCTTCGGTAGCGTTTACTGTTGGCATCGGTTTAACCATGTGGTATCACCAACCACTTAGTATTGGCGGTCAAGCACTCGCTCACATGCAGTATGCGGAAATGGAACACGCACATTCTTTGTTACCTGTTGACTTGAATATGGTTAATGCAAAGTTAGCTAGTTTTGGAGCCAGCTTCACTGATATGCTAGATGGCGTTGAAGTAGCAAACTATTGCCATTTAAGTACGGTAAGAAGCTTGCATCTTATAGTGGACACACCGCAGGGCAAAATGTCTGTATTTGTTGTACCTGAGCGCGGTGATATTAGCGTTCCTAGTGAGTTTGCTGACAAGCAATACCATGGAGAAAGCATAAAACTTGAACGAGCCAATATAATGATTGTTGGCGACAAAGGCGCAGATTTAACTGAAATGAAAGCTGAAGTAGTTAAACGAATTCAGTTTTCAGCCTAACCTAAAAGCGTGAGGGAACATCATTAGTTTCTTTGCATGCGTAACGAGTTTGTAAAGTGCATTGTTTACGCACTTCCCCTTCAATCGGCCCCTGTGGCCGATTTTTTTATAGCAAGAATTAACGTGAACAAAGGCACGATAAAACTTATACTCTATTTATAATATCTTCGCTTTTTCCGTCACGCTTTTCTGCAGTATAGAGGTTGCGTACACAATGACCCGTAGGTTCAAACGCCTTTTAGCAACGCCCTTGTTGGTTGCCGTTATCTTTAGTTTTACGTCACCGAGTATTCAAGGCGAAGACTTGTTTTCTGCGCCACCTAAGAGAATTCACAAGTATGCCAATCTATTGCATTCCGTAATATACGATTGGAATTACCCCTCGTCATTGTCTAATGACGACATTACACTGCAACTAGCGCAAAGCGGCATTCAACAAGATAAAACTTACCTGGGTATTATATTTCGTCATTTGATGGCGTTGAGCACGGCAGATGCAGGCGATCACGCTCGTATTCCCATTTATATTAAGTCACCATTACTTGATGCGCATTGGGATGCGCTTAAAGAAGCTGCACCGTCGACCTATGCTTATGCTTATGCCTACTACATCTACATTCGAGGCGTCATTGATTACAAAGGGTCTGGAAAAAGAGTAATAACAACCATTCCTGAGCTATTAAAGCTTAAAGCTAAACTGCTTAAAACTGGCGAAAAAAGCGCGGTTGCCATTGTCAGTATGTGGCTAGCGATGGAGTACATGGACACTGCGCCCCTTAAAGCTATCAGCGAGATTGAGTATGCATTGCCTCATGTGTCTGAAGGCTACGCAAGCAACCGATTAGAAAGTGAGCTTGATAAAGCAACGGCTTTGTCTTGGCTCTCAATGATGTACTACGAGCTAAACATTTCTAACAAAGCTTACGAGTTTGCCACCAAGTTGATTGGGACAAAGGAACGAAGTGGTTTGTTGAAAGCATGGGATTACACCATTGCAGTTAAGTCGGCTAGTAGTCTCAATGAATCAAGTACTGCTAAACGTCTTATTGAAAAAGCCAAAGCTAGTGCACTAGGAGACTCGCCAGTACAAATGTATATAGCGCTTGCGTTAGAGTTGTCTGTATTGCTTGACGAATATGCAAGTAGCGAAAAAAAGTCAGATAGGGAAAATAAAGAGATTGTAGCGATTACTAAAAAGCTACAGGAATTTGAACTTAATGACATTCCTCTTCAATTCACAGAGTTAAAACCCTTTAGTCAGGCAGTATATTCAGCGCTGTACGACAATGAAGAGAAGTTCACGGCAGCCGTTAAGGCATATAAAAATGCGACAAATAAACAGCAAGAAGCCATTGCATATACAAAACAGGCAACACTAAACAGCCTTTCTGGACTAAAAAATTTGTACTTGCTAAGAGGCGACTACGAAAAATCACATTATTATCAGAGGAAGTATAGTGAATCCCTTGTTGACTATAACTCAGAAAAATTTGGGTCGACAAACACACTTAGCACAAGCTCGATGTCAGAAGACATAGAGTTAGCCAGATATAGGCAAGCAGAGCTGCAAGCGTTGCGTAATGAAAAAATGGGGCTTACAGCCAGCATGTCGCAACTTGAAACAACCGTAGTAGCACTGATAATTACAATTTTCGGTATATTGTTATTGTGGCTATTGGTGGCCAGAAAGCAACATGACGCGCGCGCAGAATACGATTCATTGACCTAAGCGCGCTCACGCGCAGAGCGATGCTTATTGGGCTGAAAAAAGCATTGAAAAAAGACAAAGCCTCCTGCGTTGCACTTATTGATATCGATCATTTTAAACGCATTAATGATAGCTACGGTCATCTAGTAGGCGATGAGGTGTTAGCCACGCTAAGCAACACAATAAAAAGCAGAATCAGAAAGTCTGACAAATTGTGTCGTTACGGTAGCGAAGAGTTTCTTATTTACTTTACTGATTCCAATGAACAAGAAGTGAAACGTGTACTTGATGCTCTCAACAAGACAATTTCCAATAAAACAGTTTGGAAACACACCGATGAACGTTTTGCCGTTTCCTTCTCATCAGGTGTATTAAAGGTAGAGGGTGAAACCAACCTAGATATTGTTATTAGGCACTGTGACGCATTATTAGACGCTGCCAAACAGCGAGGCAGTGCACACATTGGGACCTATTCCATGTCCATGAGCTAGCAACTCACTCGTCCTTTTGTATGTGTAAACCATGTATTTGCCAAACTTTTTTTAAACACAGTCGTATATAAAATGTGCAAGGTCACCCGGTGCCATAGAGAGTATGTGGCATAGGTGTTAGCATAAAAGAAAAACATAGGGAAACTGTATGGCTACTGGCACGATAATCTCGTTGGGTTTGTATTTTGTTGTAATGTTAGGAATAGGCTTGTTTGCCTATCGTCAAACTGACACCAATGTAGAAGGCTATATGCTAGGGGGCTAAGCAGCTTGGCCCAGCTGTAACGGCTTTGTCAGCAGGCGCGTCTGACATGAGCGGCTGGATGTTGATGGGGTTACCCGGGGCCATGTATGTATCAGGGCTCTCCGCGGGATGGATTGCGGTAGGACTCACCTTAGGTGCGCTAGCGAATTACATGCTAGTTGCCCCCGCCTTCGCGTTTACACAGAAGTTGCTAACAACTCCATCACACTGCCTGACTACTTTGAAAATCGCTTTGCGGATGACTCGCGCCTCCTTCGTGTTATTGCGTCTGTCGTCATCGTCGTTTTCTTTACACTCTACACATCCTCTGGTGTCGTTGCAGGCGGTAAGCTGTTTGAAACCTCGTTTGGTTTATCTTATGAGGTGGGTCTTTATGTGACTGCTGGCGTTGTCGTTGCCTACACCTTAGTAGGTGGCTTTATGGCAGTAAGCATGACCGACTTTGTGCAGGGTTGTATTATGTTTGTCTCGTTAGTGATGGTGCCCATCGTGGTCATTAGCGAGCTTGGCGGTATAGGTGCGTCAATTCAGGCATTGGACAATATCAACCCAGCTTTGTTTGACGCCTTTATGGATGCATCAACAAATGAGACACTCACCTTCATAGGCATTGTATCGCTTATGTCTTGGGGCTTGGGCTACTTTGGACAACCTCACATTATTGTACGCTTTATGGCTATCCGCTCGGTGGATGATATTCCTACCGCCCGTAATATCGGTATGAGCTGGATGGTTGTTTCTATTGTCGGTGCACTTATGACGGGCCTATTC
The DNA here is from genome assembly GCF_036870955.2 of Alteromonas gracilis. GTDB lineage: Bacteria > Pseudomonadota > Gammaproteobacteria > Enterobacterales > Alteromonadaceae > Alteromonas > Alteromonas gracilis_A. The sequence goes on along the minus strand of NZ_CP145482.2, from coordinate 1,316,306 downwards.
GGATTGGCCTACATCACCGGTAACGGCAACGAAATAGATCCTGAGACTGTGTTTATTTACCTTTCTCAAATCTTGTTCCACCCGCTTATTGGCGGTTTCCTTCTTGCTGCTATTCTTGCCGCAATTATGAGCACCATTTCGTCACAACTTTTGGTTACCTCAAGCTCATTGACCAGTGATTTCTATCAGGCATTTTTGCGTCGGGACGCCAAGGACAAAGAATTGGTGATTGCAGGTCGCGTGAGCGTAGTTATCGTCGCGCTTGTGGCTATTTATTTAGCGTATGACAGAGACAGTACTATTTTGACTTTGGTGAGTAATGCATGGGCTGGTTTTGGCGCTGCCTTTGGTCCCCTAGTGCTATTCAGTCTCTTTAAGCGAGAAATGACACGTCGCGCTGCATTGGGCGGCATGATTGTTGGCGCAGTTACCGTCCTATTGTGGATTTACCTTCCTGTAGAGATTGAAGGACAAAAGCTGGGTCAATGGATGTATGAAATCGTCCCAGGGTTCATCTTATCAAGTTTAACCATTTTGATTTTGAGCAAATCAGGCTCTCCGCGAGATGGCGTTATCGAAACCTTTGATGCATTTCAAAAGAAACTCAACCTAAGCAGTAGCTTTTAGTGCTAAGCTGATGTAGCAATGCAAAACCTCGAAAAGATTTATCTTTCGAGGTTTTATTGTTTTTAGGCCCATGAAATCGTCGCCTTATGCCAGAAATGCATTGAGACTTAAACTCTTGGAATAAGATAGCTATTTTAAATAGCTAAATCGCATACTACATTTGAAATTAAATGTGTTATCTTTCTATGCAGAAAAATAACCCGCATATAACTTTTTTATATATAACATAAATTCGGACTTCAAAATGACTGCAAGTATCCCGTCTATAACGCATTTGAAACAGCTCGAAGCTGAGAGTATTCAAATTTTCCGTGAGGTTGCTGCTGAGTTTGAAAACCCAGTAATGCTGTATTCTGTAGGTAAAGACTCGTCAGTTTTACTTCACCTTGCTCGAAAAGCTTTTGCCCCCGGAAAAATTCCATTCCCGCTTCTACACGTGGACACCACGTGGAAATTTGGCGAAATGATTAAGTTTCGTGACGAACAGGCTAAAAAGCACGGCTTTGATTTACTTGTTCATATTAACCAAGAAGGCGTAGAAGCTGGCGTAGGTCCATTTAGTCATGGTTCAGCGAAACACACTGACATCATGAAAACCCAGTCTTTGAAGCAAGCGTTGAACAAGTATAAGTTTGACGCAGCATTTGGTGGCGCACGTCGCGACGAGGAAAAATCTCGCGCCAAAGAACGTGTTTATTCGTTTAGAGATGACAACCACCGCTGGGATCCGAAAAACCAGCGCCCTGAGCTTTGGAATATTTATAACTCTCAAATCAACAAAGGTGAGAGTATTCGTGTATTCCCTATGTCTAACTGGACTGAACTTGATATTTGGCAGTACATCTATCTCGAAAACATTGAAATTCCTCAACTTTACTTATCTAAGCCGCGCCCTGTTGTAGAACGTGACGGTATTCTTATTATGGTTGACGACGACCGTATGCCACTTGAAGAAGGTGAAGTACCTGAAATGCGTTCTGTGCGCTTCCGTACCCTTGGCTGCTATCCATTAACAGGTGCAGTCGAGTCAGAAGCGGCAACACTTCCAGAAGTTATTCAAGAGATGCTTCTTACCAAGACGTCTGAGCGTCAAGGTCGCGTAATTGACCATGATAGCGCAGGTTCAATGGAGAAGAAGAAAATGGAAGGATACTTCTAATGGCCACCGACAACGTTGTTTGGCACAAACACGAAGTAAACAAAGTGACGCGCGCAGAAAAGCTCAATCAGCGCCCTCGCGTTTTTTGGTTGACGGGTTTAAGTGGCTCGGGTAAATCAACGCTGGCCAATTTGCTTGAGAAAAAGCTTCACGAGCAAAACAAACACACCTACCTGCTTGATGGCGACAACGTGCGCCATGGTTTGTGTGGAGACTTGGGCTTCAGTGACAAAGATCGGGTTGAAAATATTCGTCGCATTAGCGAAGTGGCAAAACTGTTTGTAGATGCGGGCACAATCGTGCTTACGGCTTTCATTTCGCCGTTTAAAGTTGACCGCGATTATTGCCGCAGCCTTCTAGAAGACGGTGAGTTTATTGAAGTATTTGTAGATACTCCATTAGACGTATGCGAGAAACGCGACCCGAAAGGGCTATACAAAAAAGCGCGAAGTGGTGAAATTAAGGACTTTACGGGTATTGATTCTGCTTATGAAGCGCCAGAATCCCCGGAAGTTCACCTTACCTATCAGGAAGAACCCGCAGAGCAGACGGCTGAACGCCTGTATGCATTGCTTCAAGAAAAGGGACTCGTTTAATGACGCAGCCTATTAATTCACTTGCACAAAACGTGCTTCGCATTGCTAAAGAAGCAGGCGATAAGATAATGGAAATCTACGAAAAAGATTTTGCCATTTATGAGAAGCAAGACACTAGCCCATTAACCGAAGCAGACCTTGCGGCACACAATGTTATTGTTCACGCACTTGAAGCTGACTCTGACTTCCCTATTCTGTCTGAAGAATCTGCTGATATTTCTTGGGACGAACGCAAGTCATGGAGTACGTATTGGTTAGTTGACCCACTTGATGGCACTAAAGAGTTCATCAAGAAAAACGGTGAGTTTACGGTAAACATTGCGCTTATCGAAAACGGCAAACCTACCATGGGCGTTGTGTACGCGCCTGCGTTAGACAAGAGCTATATCGGCGTTGTTGGCGAAGGTGCATGGACCGAAATTGACGGTACATTTACACCAATTTCCGCGCGTAAGCACAACGGTGCTGAAGTGTGGAAAGTGGTCGGTAGCCGTTCGCATCAAAGCCCTGAAATCCAGAATTTGTTGGCACAGCTTGAGGGTGAAACTGAGCTAGTGGCGATGGGAAGTTCACTGAAGCTTTGCCTTGTAGCCGAAGGCGAAGCTCATTTATATCCTCGCTTAGGTCCTACGTCTGAATGGGATACTGGCGCTGCACATGCCGTGGCACTTGCCGTGCAGTGCAAACGTTACCGTACTGGACCCAGAAAACCCACTTGATGACAACGCTGACGCTCTTACTTACAACCAAAAAGAGTCTGTGTTAAACCCCTTTTTCCTTGTGAGCGCATAACATGAACAACGAAAACGAATTATTAAGACAAGATATTCTTTCTTACCTTGAGCAACACGAAAAGAAAGATATGTTGCGTTTCCTTACGTGCGGAAGCGTTGATGATGGTAAAAGTACGTTGATAGGTCGTTTGCTACACGACTCAAAGATGATTTATGAAGATCAACTTGCAGCCATTACCAAAGACAGTAAAAAAATGGGCACAACAGGTGAAAAAGTCGACCTAGCGCTGCTAGTAGATGGCCTGCAATCAGAACGTGAACAGGGCATCACTATCGACGTAGCCTATCGCTACTTCTCAACTGACAAGCGTAAATTTATTATCGCTGATACTCCGGGACACGAGCAATATACTCGAAACATGGTAATAGGTGCGTCGACTTGTGATCTTGCCATTATTCTTGTTGATGCCCGCGGCGGTGTAAAAGTACAAACCAAGCGTCATTCATTTTTAGTGTCACTACTTGGTATTAAACACGTAATCGTAGCTATCAACAAAATGGACTTAATGGACTACTCTGAAGAGGTGTATAACCAGATTCAAGAAGACTACCTTAAGTTTGCCGAACAGCTTGATATCCCAGACATTCAGTTTGTTCCAATTTCTGCGCTTGAAGGCGATAACGTTGTTGGAAAGAGTGAAAAAACACCGTGGTTTGACGGTACGCCGCTTATGGAAATGTTGGAAAACATTGAAATTGGTGAAGACGACAACCATGACGACTTCCGCTTCCCTGTACAATATGTAAACCGTCCTAACCTTGATTTCAGAGGTTTCGCTGGCACCGTTGTATCAGGGCAAGTCGCACCTGGCGACGAAATTACTGCGCTTCCTTCTGGCAAAAAGTCAAAAGTAAAACAAGTAGTAACTTTTGAAGGCGACCAAGAGCGCGCGTTTGTACCTCAAGCCGTTACGCTGACGTTAGAAGATGAAATTGACATTTCTCGTGGCGACATGATTGTTAAGTCAAATAACCTTCCATTGTTGTCTACGCAATTTAAAACGCACCTTGTGTGGATGTCAGAAGAGCCGTTGATGCCGAACAAACAGTACTTGTTTAAGTTTGCGACTAAATCAACACCGGGTGTTGTAGCACACATCGATAACCAAATTGACGTAAATACACTGGAAGAGACAGACGCCATGCACCTTAATCTTAATGAGATTGGTGTTGTTGATGTGAAATTCACTCAACCTATGGCGTGTGACCCGTACAAGCGCAACCGACCTACTGGCTCGTTTATTGTTATCGACCGTTTGACAAATGGCACCGTGGGCGCTAAGCATGATCATTGATGAAATTGCTAAAGATGCGCAGCATACTTCGCCGAACTTCTCTGAGTTCGAGCTTGAGTTTAATGCATTAGTACGCAAGCATTTCCCACACTGGAATGCCGTGGATATCAGTAAGCTATAAATAGGACTGGTTGTATATGGACATATCCCAGTTCATCGTACTGGCGATTTTTGCCAGTACGATTGGTGCGCTGATATTTTCAAATCAGCGCCCTAGTACTGTATTTTCGGGTGCAGTACTTAGCTTACTGGTCACACAGCAATTATCACTCGACGATATATTGCTGAACCTTCAAAACAAGGGCCTTATTACCCTTGTTTTGCTGCTTTTGGTGAGCAGTGCCATTGACAAAACCGCGCTAATAAAGCGCCTTGGCCGAAAGCTAGTTAATGACAATTTCACCCAATCTTATTGGCGTTTGTTCTCTCTCACTTTTGTGTCCTCTGCATTGCTCAATAACACCGCGATTGTGGCAAGCTTAATAGGCCCAATAAAACAAAACCAATACCACCCTGCTTCACGATTGCTTATTCCCCTATCCTATGCTGCCATACTCGGTGGTACCGTGACGCTTATTGGCACGTCTACAAACCTTATTGTGGATAGCTTTTTGCAGGAGCATGGTCATCCAGGTTTCAATTTTTTCGACTTTACGCTGTATGGCACAGTGGCGGGATTAAGCTGTGGTTTGCTGATGTTTTTGCTGCTGCCGCTGTTACCTCATATTGGTAACAAAAATAACGACTACCGAGAATATATGGTGGAAGCCGAAGTCGAGCCTGGCTCTGAATTAATTGGAAAAACCGTAGAGCAAAACCACCTGCGCAATTTGCCAGAATTATTTCTTGTTGAGTTGGTAAGAAACGGTAACCTTATCTCACCAGTTGGCCCCGAAGTGGTTATTCAAGAAAGCGACAAACTGATTTTTTCAGGCAATGTTCAAAAAATTGATAACTTGAGTCATATAAAAGGCCTGAGTATGTTTGCTGAGACCGACGGCGTATTGCGAGAAAGCCTTACCGAAGTAGTTGTGGCAAATCGTGCACAAATTATTGGGCAAACTATCAAGAACCTCGGTTTTAGAGCGCTATTCGATGCTGCCGTAGTTGCCATCAGAAGAGATGGTGAGCAGCTATCGGGGAAACTCGGTGAAATAAAGCTTCAAGCTGGAGACTTTCTTCTCCTTGCCACAGGCCCAGACTTTGCTACTCGACAAAACCTAGGTAAGAACTTTTTTATTTTGTCAGAGCAAAAAATTGCTCGCCCACTCACTAATAAGCAAGAGTGGATCACGCTTGGCGGCTTTTTAACGACAGTTATACTCGCTGCTGCTAACGTTATTTCCTTGGCGATAGGCCTGTTGTTTTTGGCGGCAGTGCTGGTAGGTGTGCGCGTCACGTCCAACGGCGAAATGAAACGCAACCTACCGCTCAACCTAATCGTTGTCATCGTCGGGGCATTAAGTTTGGCCAGTGCACTAGAGAGCTCAGGTGTCATCAATACCACCACGCAGCTTTTAATGCCGTTTTTATCGGGAACAGATTGGTTTGTCGCGCTGATTGTCGTCTACTTGCTTACACTGATTTTGACCGAATTTGTTACTAACAACGCCGCTGCTGCATTAATGTTTCCTTTTGCGTACGGACTTGTGCAAATTCTTGGTGCACCGTTAATGCCGTTTGCCCTTGCCGTTGCATTTGCGGCAAGTGCTAGCTTTATCTCGCCGTTTGGCTATCAGACGAACCTGTTGGTGTATAACGCAGCTAACTATAAATATGCACACTTTATCAAAGTGGGATTACCAATTTCTGTTGTTTACAGTGCCATAGTGTTAACGCTGCTCAACTATACCTATCTGTAACGTGGTTTTAGTTATCTCTTAAACACTCTGAAAAGCGATGTACCGCTTTTCAGCGTGTGCTCTTTAAAGGCGTATCAGAATATTTCGTTTGATTTCCTCATTTGTCGAAACAGTTTTTTACAAAATAAACTGCTATCGATTAAGTAGTGCTGTACTTAATTTATGCAGCTAAGTACCCTTATTACTAACAATAAAAGCCTGAATGACTTTACTACTTCAACTAACATCAACAGGCATATAACAACAAATTGAGAGGAGCAGTGGATGCACACGGTATCAAACCCTTTTCAGGCGTGTAATGATATTTTCTTTAAACCGAATGGGGTATTCAAAGCCGTCGGTGAGAACAACAATTGGAGCTGGATGCCTTTTATTTTGGTAACGGCGATTGCACTGGCGTCACAGTATCTATACGTCAATTTTGTCGACCTTGAATGGTTTGCAAATATCAACATTGCCGCGCAGGGCGACATGAGCCCGGCGGAAGAAGAGCAAATGCGCGCGTTTTTCACTCGTAGTACGCTCCTTATGTCAAATATGATTGGCACGTTTTTCATGCTTATCGTCGTCAATGCACTTTATGCGGTTTATTTAAACCTCGCTACCCGCTCAGACGATAGTCACGTGTTTGGTTTCACGGACTGGTATGGCTTCTCATGGTGGCTGTCTATGCCTTACGTTCTTACAGGGCTTGTTGGCGTTGCGTTACTGCTGTTTTCTGGCGATCATCAAGTATCACCTTCATTGATGGCACCCACATCGTTAAGCTTTATCTTGAATATTGAAATGGGCTCACCGTGGTTTGCATTTTCGCAAGCAATCCGCCTAGAGCTATTTTGGGGCATATACCTAGCCATGGTCGGTATTTCACAGTGGACATCGTTTAGCCGCCAAAAAGCCGCGATAATTGCTATCGCTCCATATGCCATTATTTACGGTATTTGGTTAGCCGCATTGCTGTTATTCTAGTGTCATAAAACAAGCTCTTTTTAAGAGCTTGTTTTTTTATCCCGCTCTTTATTCCGCTCTTTACCCCATAAGGGAAGCGCAACCGTAGGTTTAGCATTCTCTCTCAGCGGTCTGAAATAAGATGTATCATCATAAAAAGATTGTGTTTGCACATCATGCCACCCGGGAATACCCAGAAGCGGTACCAGCTTTAAAATCGGTGATAGTTCAAAATCTTCAAGCTCTGCAAATCGCAAAAGAAGTGCATCGTCTACTCTTGCACGCTGCTCCCAAGGCGTCATTTTACTGAACCCGAAAGGTACGGATACCGCAAGCCATTTGCCTGTTAATCCAATAAACGGGTTTAACATCATTTCAAGGTTGGCATGCCCAAACATGAAAGGCGTAATGTGTTGTTCGTAAATAGCGAGGTCTTGAATAAACGCCTGCTGCCATTTGTGGTGTGCTAGGTCTGAAAGCCAATGCTCGATGACCGTTTGCGCGGCACTGTCTTCTTGGACTGGTGTTTCTACGGCCAAGACGACCCCACACTCATCGAAATGCGTGATCCTATTCCTTCTAGCCGTGCGAGGACTCACGCCATGTAAACGAATATCGTCAATGTGTAGCTTGTTCAAATACCGCTTTGATTTAGGAAATTGAAGCCAAATAAGTGCATTAAATAAATCGTGCCAGTTGTTTTCACGCGTTGGCACCACATTGTCTTCCCCGATAATAGTCTCGTAATAACGCGATTCATCCTCGCTAAATGTGCTCTGACCTTTAAAAATAGGACCATCCCATTCTTGTTGAAAAACGCGAGCAAGATCATTTAGCTGACTGGCGGTGGGAAACGTCGTTAACGTTAGTAAGCCTACTTCATCAAGTAAGTCGGTTACCGGTTTACTGGCCTTGGCAAGTAAATGCGCTTTACAGAAAGGGATTGATTCAGATTGCATAACAACTATTGGTTCGAAAAAGGCTTTTCACTATACTGGGTGCCAATTGTAGAGCAAACAGAGACTAACAATGAAAAAAATGTTTTTGCCCTTGCTTGTACCTACCCTAATTGGCGTAAGTGCATGCTCCCCTTCTAGCGACGAAAAAGCTGCCACTGCAGCAGACAAAAAAGTGATGCCCGCTACGACATCAAATTTCGATGAAGTGTACAACGCAATTTCTGAGAATGATATTCGTGAACCGCTCAAAATACTCGCCTCAGACGAATTTGAAGGTCGACTTCCAACTACTGAGGGTGAAAAGAAGACCGTAGAATACTTAGTCAACGAATTTACCAAAGCGGGACTTAAACCTGGCAACGGCGATAGCTTCTTGCAAAAAGTAGAGCTAATGGAAATTACCGCCGACCCAGATATGACCATGACAATCGGTGACAATGCATTTGCCTATAAAGAAGATATGGTGGCGTCGTCAAAAAGAGAACAAGAAACCATTACGCTTCAAAATTCAGAATTAGTGTTTGTTGGTTACGGAGTGAATGCACCAGAGTATGACTGGAACGATTACGAAGGGCTAGATCTGACGGGCAAGACTGCCGTTATATTGGTCAATGATCCTGGTTTTGAAAACCCAGAAAGTGGCAAGTTCCAAGGCACTACCATGACCTATTATGGTCGTTGGAGTTATAAGTATGAAGAAGCCAGTCGACAAGGTGCTGCGGGCGCTATCATTGTGCATGAAACCGCGCTAAGCATCATACGGATGGTCAGTAGTTGCAAATAGCTGGAGTGGTCCACAGTACGGCCTTGTAAGCAAAGACAAAGGTGCCAGTCGGGTGGCTATGGAAGGATGGCTTACGCTTGATGCTGCCAAAAAGGTATTTAGCGATGCTGGCCTAAATTTTGACGATGAAAAGGCTAAGGCAATGCAGGGCCCTTATAGCAAAGCCATGGGCATTGAAGCATCGGTAACGGTCAAGAACACCTTCAAGAAGTCTGAAAGTAACAATGTTATTGCAACCCTTCCTGGTAGCGAGCTTGAAGACGAACATGTCATCTATACGGCGCACTGGGATCACTTAGGTAAAGATGAAAGCAAAGAAGGCGATCAAATTTACAACGGTGCACATGATAACGCCACGGCGACAGCGGCCATTCTCGCTATGGCAAAAGCTTATGGCCAACTAACGCCAGCACCGAAACGGTCGATTTCATTTTTGGTTGTTACCGCAGAAGAACAAGGGCTTCTTGGCAGTAAATATTACGCCAGTAACCCTGTAATACCTATCGAGAACACAGTGGCAAATATCAATATGGACGCTATGAACGTGCTAGGTAGAACTAAGGATGTTGCCGTTGTGGGAATGGGCAAATCGGAAATGGAAGACTACCTGAATGCAGCGGCGACCAAACAAGGTCGCACGCTTACGCAAGAAGACAGACCAGAAGCGGGTTACTATTATCGCTCTGATCACTTCAGCTTTGCTAAGCAAGGAGTCCCTGCACTTTACGCTGAGGGTGGCACCGAACCTGCCGATGAGGAAACAGCAAAGTACCGCAAGCGCATGAATGTTATCGTGACGGGCTGCTATCACCAAGTTTGCGATGAATATCGCGATGATTGGGATTTAAGCGGCATTGTGCAAGATACACAAATGCTTTTTGATGTCGGTGTCAATGTATCTAACGCTGCATCTTGGCCTCAGTGGAATGCCACAAGCGAATTTCAACGCAAAAATTAAACAGTATGATAAAGGCCCTGATTAGGGCCTTTATGCTTTTTAAGTACTACATCAAAATCGCCTTGAGCTCTTCCGCCCCAAACGTCGCAATTTCAAACGCAATAAGAATAATGATGATCCACTCAAGAAATGAAGAGTGCTTATGGTTCAAATCATCTGCCAGCATTTCAAACAGCTCATGGATAACATCTAGCTTATTCGATAGCACTTCAACTCGTGGTCGAATATCTAGGTAACGCGAGGTTAACGTATACGCGTATTCATATTCTGGGTATTCCCAGAAGAATTCAGGCGTATCAAGCAAGCCATAGTGCAAAAAGATATCGCTCTTTGTACTGAAAAGATGGCCGCGTATTTTCGCCAAAGCTGTGCGTCCAAGTTTAATTTTGCCCGTTTCAGCCAGCGCATTTGGTAGGTATCCGTATTTGGATATTGTATCCTGCGCCTTTTCTTCGTATTCGTTGAGTTTTATAGACTGAGCAATGCCGTGACTTATTGACAGGCGTAGCAACTCGTCTTGGCTTGGTAGCGCAATCAAATCTCGCTGTAATTTGAGCGTATCGCCTTCCACCACAAAGCGTAAATGCTCTTGGTGCTGCCCCGTCAACACTTCTTCGTTCACTTGAAGGCGGTTCAGTAGAGCCATCTTTTCGTCTTCGTCGACTCCCCAAAAAACGATAACACCGTATTCAAAAAGCCACGCTTCTCCGCCAAAGACATCAATTTGTACCGCATCGCGATAACGCGAACCCAAGCTTGCCATCAAATCTTGTGAAATAGTGAAATCAGGAATAATAAAAGCCGACACACGGTCGTTTGAAAATTGCATACCCATTACCAATGAGACTAAAAATCGGCGCGATTATGCGCCTAATTTTCACACTGCGATAGCAAAATCATGCGTTAAAAAAGTAATGGTAACGACGATAAATTTTATTCAAAGTAGGATGTTTATAACCTTAAATGCCCAGTTTGGAATAAGTATTTCCATTTTCTCATCATATTGTGCTTGCAATTTCCTGTCAGACTGGCACATTCAAGGCACGCGAATACATAAAAAATAACATTATCGCTCACTCGTACGCGAGTACCCGACAGAAAAAGCCTCATAATTTATTTTCAACAAGTGAACAGAGAGAATCCGTTTTATGTGTGGTATTTTCGGTATCCTTGATATCAAAACCGATGTGTCTGAACTCAGAACCCAAGCCCTCGATTTATCTAAACTTCTGCGCCACCGTGGCCCTGACTGGTCGGGTATCTGGAATAATGACAATACCATTCTTTGTCACGAAAGACTGGCTATTGTTGACGTTGATACGGGTGCCCAGCCCCTTATCAGCCAAAATGACAAACAAATTCTTGCCGTTAATGGCGAAATTTATAACCACAAGCAACTTGCTGCAAACTTAGACTCAACGTATCCGTTTAAGACTCGCTCAGACTGTGAAGTTATACTTCCTCTTTTTCAGCAAAAAGGCATTGATTTTATTGATGAGCTTGAGGGTATGTTTGCCTTTATTCTTTATGATGAAGAACAAGATGCATATCTCATCGCTCGCGATCATATTGGTATTATCCCGCTGTATACGGGCTACGATGAACATGGAAACTTCTATGTTTCGTCTGAAATGAAAGCATTAGCAGGTGTATGTAAAACGATTAGCGAGTTCCCTCCAGGCCACTACCTGTGGAGCAAAGAAGGTAAAATCACTAAGTACTACAAGCGCGATTGGATGGAGTACGACAATGTTAAAGACAACACAAGTGACTTAGAAGAACTTCGTGTAGCCTTTGAAAAGGCAGTAAAGTCACACATGATGTCTGACGTACCTTACGCAGTATTACTCTCAGGAGGTCTTGATTCGTCTTTGGTCTCGGCAGTTGCGGCACAGTATGTAGCGAAACGCGTAGAAGACGAGGATAAAACTGATGCTTGGTGGCCGCGACTGCATAGCTTTGCAGTAGGTCTTGAAGGCGCGCCAGATTTGAAAGCGGCGAAAAAAGTGGCTGACATGATTGGTACGGTGCACCATGAAATTCACTTTACTATTCAAGAGGGCTTAGACGCCATTCGCGACGTTATTTATCATCTTGAAACCTATGACACCACTACCATTCGTGCTGCGACACCAATGTACTTGATGACGCGTAAGATTAAAGCCATGGGGATCAAAATGGTGTTATCCGGTGAAGGTTCAGATGAAATCTTCGGTGGCTACTTGTATTTCCACAAAGCCCCTAACGCCAAAGAATTTCATGAAGAAACCGTACGCAAATTAGATCGCTTGCACATGTTTGACTGTGCACGAGCTAACAAAGCAACCTCAGCATGGGGTGTTGAAGCCCGTGTACCTTTCCTTGATAAAAACTTTATCGACGTTGCGATGCGTCTTAATCCGCAGGATAAGATGTGTCTTGATGGAAAAATGGAAAAGTGGATTTTGCGTAAGGCTTTCGATAACGGAGAAACGCTACCAGCTGAAGTATTGTGGCGTCAGAAAGAACAGTTTGGCGATGGTGTTGGTTACTCATGGATTGACTCTATTCGAGATTTCGTAGAAAACGAAGTCACAGACCAGCAGCTAGCGACTGCGGAATTCCGATTCCCAGTAAACACGCCTGATACGAAAGAAGGTTACTATTACCGCACTATCTTCGAGAGCTATTTCCCTCAAGAAAGCGCGGCGCGTTGTGTACCTGGCGGCAAATCGATTGCGTGTAGCACTGTTGAAGCCCTTGAGTGGGATGAAAGCTTCAAAAACAATGCAGACCCTTCAGGTCGTTCTATGAAAGATGTGCACGCGGGTGAATCATAACTTCTATTAGTGATAAAAAAAACGCGGCTACAAGCCGCGTTTTTTTTCAAAATTCACAGTATCACTGCGCCGTGTCTATGTTATTTCTCTATGCTAACCTAGGGTTTAGGAGTCTGATTTTCGGCAACGTTATTTTTGTACCATAAACGAGAGTCATTAAGGGGCGTTTCCACAGGCAAGAGCGGATTTTCAAGAGTGAAAATCTGACGGTTCTCCATATTCAGACCTTGAAGAATAGGCGCATAAGTAGATTCAAATAACTCGTCGAACGAACCATCCTCAATAGCGCGATATAAGCCAGTTTCAATCAAACGCGCCAATGTCTTATTGCTGGAACTTACAAAATAATACATCGCTGTTGGGTAGTACAAAGCCATCTCTGACTCTAAATGAAGGTTGCTTCGCCTGCCCTCTTCGGCAAGTTCAGCATCCACTTCCATAACAGAACGAGGAAAAAAATCTCCTTTGCCCTGTTTAATCATGTCGTACGCTTCCCTGAACTCGGGCACGGTAAAGACATTAAACCCATTTGCTTGCAAAATCTTCGTATCCGGCCACTCCTCGCCCTGCACGGGTACTAGCTTTCTCATATCAGTCAGAGACATCACGTTTTCAAACTTACCGAGCTTTTTCTTGATTAACCACAAAAACCCGTAGACCAATTAAGCCTTTAGCAATAGGAACTCGAATAGCTGTAAGGTCTTTCTCTCGCTGGTTGTCTGTCATACTCCAGACCACGTTAACCTCTCGATTTTCACGAAGTTGTCGTAGCGCTTTACCAGTCAAAAGGATACGATCAGATGGGCGAAGTTCGTAATTAACTCCTGTTTTATCAAGGGCTAACTTAAGAAGTGCGATGGGGTATTGCGCGCGTGCATCTGAGTCGTCCAATGGGCGAGGATACGTTATTGTCCATAACGCGGCACTTGCTTGCCCACAGCACATTACTATTGCCAAGCACGCTAATATGAACCTGACCATAAACTATCCTTATAAAATGCGATTAACTCAACACGACGGTGTCGTTATCTCGGTGCCTCGAAAGCCTATCACCTATGCATCTTATGGCGCTGTGCGCGCCATTAGCTTTGGTGATGCTATTCTATGCCGATGTATTTATGTGTTTGTAAAGATAGCCGCCAGTTTCGTTCAATACAAGTGCTTACAGCAAGCTCTGTAGCTCTCTTTTGTTGACTAATTGGTTGTAAACACACCTGTTTTCCATCAAGACTAGATACGTTTGATAACAAAGCATCAAGCTCGTCAATGTGCTTCTGCATAGCAATAGGATGCTTAATTTCATTAGCACGCTCAAGTGCGCTGACAAGAACGTCATAACCGCCTTTCATGTTAATTTTGGGAGACACAGTTACATAAGTTCTGCTATCGCAAAGCACTTCAAATGTGCCGCTAGTTTCAATTTGTGTTGTGAAGCCATTTTCATGCAGCGTGGTAGTCAGCGGACGTAAATCATACATACAAGGCTCTCCCCCGTAATGACAACGTGCTTAGCCACGTAACCTTCACGCTTAAACAACGAAAGTAAGTTTTCTTCATTAGAAGCAAAATACGTTTCAGACTCACTGCTTTTGGCAATGACGTCTTCGGGAGAAACACTTAAGTCGGACTTTATTTCCCAAGTGTGTTTCGTATCACACCACGGGCAGCCTACAGGACAGCCTTGCAAACGAACAAAAACTGACGGGATCCCAGTATAGGCTCCTTCACCTTGAATAGTCTCGAACATCTCATTGATGTTTAATGTGGTTAATACAGACAATTTGATAACCTTTAACGATTGTATATTGGGATTTTACCAAGGATCACATAAAATTCAGGGATAATTTATCAATATACTGAAAACTATGTCTGAAAACGTTGTTGTTATCTATTCAGGAGGCATGGACTCCTACACTGTTTTGCACAAAGCACTGCGCGCGGGCAAAAAAGTACATGCATTGAGCTTTAACTATGGTCAACGCCATAAGAAAGAACTCGACTACGCTGCAGCTGTATGCAAATCCCTTGATGTACCTCATAAAATTGTCGATATCAGTGCGATTAATACGCTAATTGGTGGCTCTGCGCTAACGTCTGATATTGAGGTGCCAGAAGGTCACTACGAAGAGCCTAGTATGAAGCAAACCGTAGTACCCAACCGCAATATGATTCTTCTTTCACTTGCCGTTGGCTACGCTGTCAGTTTAGACGCAAACGAAGTCTATTATGGTGCGCACTCTGGCGATCATGCGATCTACCCTGACTGCCGTCCTGAGTTTGTTCATAAGATGAACGACGTTTGTGGTATTGCAAACTACACACCTGTAGAAATTATGACACCTTATATCGATGTGAGTAAAACCGCTATTTTGACTGACGGCTTAGATATGGGACTGGATTATTCGCAAACCTGGACATGTTATAACGGACGTGAAAAAGCCTGTGGAAAATGCGGCGCGTGCGAGGAGCGTCTAGAAGCGTTTAAGGACAATGGTGCTGTTGATCCACTTGAATATGAATAAAGCACAAAATCTTTTTTCAAACAGCCATTAAACTGGCTGTTTGAATTTAACTTTTAACACAGTCATACACTTACGACATACGTAAACAATTACTACCGAAACGAACGCACAAACGCCAAGCGCTCCACCGACACCATCAAGAAATGGCAATAGTAGTTCACCTAACACGCCAAATACACCAGAGGCAATCAACACTTCCCACCACGAAAGGCGCGAACGATCGCTCATACCGACAAAGCTTCCGCCAAAGAACCACGCACTGAGCGACTGCGCTGTTTCAGCGTTAGTTATACATAGTAAAACACCATAAAAACATAGTGTTGAAACACTGCTTGCTCTTATCGCATTTGAGTACGGTAGTCGAGAGAGTCCAAAAGTAGCGCCACCGCCTAATAAAGACACTGTGATGATATCGAGCATTTATCCCAACATTCCTTTGGCCAAAACAATACTGCCAACCGCTGTAAACGCGATTGCTCCAAGTTTACCGCCGATACCGCTGAACATATTTCTCAACATTGTGTAGATAAGTGCGCCAATAACGCTGACAACAGCAAGCTCTAAAGTACTTTGAATGATCAATTGCGAGCACATCTCCGCAAAAGCACCGCAATAGATACTCGCTTGGGGGTGCCCCTGAAATTTGACAGTATAGGGAAGCAAGCTACCGAGAAACCCTATCAAAGCAGCACTAACCACAACGGGCAATGCACATTCATGATGCAGCAAAAAACAGCCTGCAAGCCCGATAAAAAATGTGATGACTTTTACGACATAAAATACGCTAAGGGGTGCCACTGTATTCTCAAAATAAAAAAGCCCTGCATAGAAGCAAGGCTAGTGTGAAGTAACTGGCATAAGGGGATTAAGCTTACTTCTGGCTTTCACAGATGAAGTAACTAAGCTCTTTAATGCAGTGTCTTAAAACGGGGTTAAGGCGTGTGTTTTTACCGTTCATTACGAATAGCTCGTGACTAAAGTTGAATAAACTTCCTTTAGCAATTGGCACGAGCCCAAGCGCAGCACCTTGCTCTTTCGCCATATAGTCAGGTAACAAGCCTACATACTCTCCGGTCATAATTGCCGACATTGCAGCATCGTAAGAATCAGAGAAGGTTTGAATCGATAACCTAGATTCATCTTCTATATAATTTGCTGATGACAGTCCTGATATGCCTATTGCAGGATAATCTTCAATATTAATGCTTTCGGGTAATTCACTGTCGCGGTACTTTGCTAACGGGTGTGTGGGTGCACAATACAGACGACCATGTGTCTTCAAGCCAATTGGATGAAAAGTCACTGATTCAGGTTTTACCATGTCATAAGTCGACACAACTAAATGACATTCACCAGATAATGCAACGTGCTCTACTTCGTTATACAAGCGAGTTTGGATATTAACGTGTATATCATCAAACTTCTTCATGGTGCTCTTGACTGCTTTACTTACCGCCAAGTGCATTGAAAGCGGTAGACCCGCCATAAGCACCAAGGTAATGTGGCCTGAGTAATCGTCATGTAATGACTTCAAATTAAAAACGAAGTTATCAAATGCATTAAAGATACGTTTTGTTTCCTGGAAGACGACTTCACCTTCTTTGGTCATTTGAAAACCACCTCGCCCACGATGACAAAGGACCAAGTCTAAACGCTCTTCTAGCTTTTTGATTGCTGCACTAATATTGGGACGTTGCATTCGCAACACTGGCTCTGCCGCAGTAAATCCGTTGCAGCTAGCTACGGCGTAAAATACACGCAATAGCTTTATATCTGATTCCTGAAGACGATTAAGCATAATTAGCACCTGTTTATAGGTATAGTTATCGATACTCTAATTAGCACTATATGAAACTAACCGTGGTATTACAACGACAAATTACTGCTTTTGGTCTCAGAAAAACCGTATTGGTTAAATTTTGAGTTATGAAGCTATATACTAAAGTTTAAAGTGTCAAAAAAAGACCCTTGTGACGATCACAAGGGCCTATTATTTATTAGTGAAAATGTTTGTAATGCGGTAAATGGCTTGGCGCTAAGAGAGTGTGACCACTTGCTTGCGTAACGCTTCAATATCGTCGCGCAATGATGCCGCTTTTTCGAATTCAAGTTCCCTCGCATATTCGAACATTTGCTTTTCAAGCTCGGCAATTTGATCCATTAATTCGGTAGCACTTGCCGCTTTCTGCTGTTTCTTTTTCTCTTCAACTTTGCGTAACTTAACTTTTCCTGAAGCAGGGTGTGCACTGTCCCCTAAATCCATGATGTCAGTAATTGGCTTATTGAGGCGCATGGGCGTAATGTTGTTTGCCGTATTGTGCGCCATTTGTTTCTCTCTGCGACGCTCAGTCTCATCCATGGCCTTTTTCATCGACTTCGTAATGCTGTCGGCGTACAAAATGGCCTTACCGTTAACATGTCGTGCAGCGCGGCCGATAGTCTGAATAAGTGAACGCTCAGCGCGTAAGAACCCTTCTTTGTCAGCATCAAGGATGGCCACAAGCGACACTTCCGGCATATCAAGGCCTTCTCTAAGCAAGTTAATACCGACCAGCACATCAAATTTGCCCAGTCGCAAATCACGAATAATCTCTATTCGTTCTACGGTGTCAATGTCTGAGTGCAGATACCGTACCTTAACACCATGCTCATTAAGGTATTCACTTAAATCTTCGGCCATTCGCTTGGTCAATGTCGTGATAAGAACCCGCTCATCAAGCTCAACACGTTGTTGAATTTCTGATAAGACGTCATCAACTTGGGTCGCTACCGGACGAACTTCGATAACAGGGTCGAGTAAACCTGTAGGACGAACGACCTGTTCGACTATTTCACCTTCTGTCTTTTTAAGTTCATAGTCTCCAGGGGTTGCCGAAACATAAATAGTTTGTGGGCAAATTTGCTCAAATTCTTCGAATTTAAGTGGGCGATTGTCTAGCGCCGACGGTAAACGAAAACCAAACTCAACCAGTGTTTCTTTGCGAGACCTATCGCCTCTATACATCGCGCCAATTTGCGAAACGGTAACGTGAGACTCATCAATGAACATCAACCCATCGGCAGGAAAGTAATCAAGTAATGTAGGAGGCGGTTCACCTGGCGCTCTGCCCGAGAGGTAACGAGAGTAATTCTCGATGCCAGAGCAATAACCAAGCTCCATCATCATTTCTATGTCGAACTGAGTTCGCTGAGAAATACGCTGCTCTTCTATCAGTTTATTCGCTTCTTGAAGTTGTTTCTTACGATCGCCTAACTCATCTTTGATGTGTTCAATGGCATTTAGGATTTTTTCACGCGGCGTCACATAGTGTGTTTTCGGAAATACCGTGGCACGAATAACCGACTTATCTACCGCGCCAGTCAAAGGATCAAATAAGCTGATTTTGTCAATTTCATCATCAAACAATTCGACTCTTACAGCCTGTTTCTCTGAATCGGCTGGGAAAATATCGATGACGTCTCCCCTTACGCGGAATGTACCGCGCTCGAAGGCAAGATCGTTTCGCTTATACTGCAACTCGGCAAGACGTCGCAGGATGTCACGTTGGTCCATCGTGTCGCCTTGGCGAAGATGAAGAAGCATCTTCATATATGACTCAGGATCGCCCAAGCCATAAATAGCAGAAACACTGGCAACAATAACAACGTCTCGTCGTTCCATAAGGGCTTTGGTTGCAGACAAGCGCATTTGCTCTATGTGGTCATTGATAGACGCATCTTTCTCGATAAATGTGTCGGTGCTCGGTACGTACGCTTCAGGTTGATAGTAGTCGTAATATGAAACGAAATACTCAACCGCATTATTCGGAAAAAACTCTTTCATTTCACCGTACAATTGAGCTGCTAGCGTTTTGTTATGAGCCAAAATAAGCGTCGGTCGCTGAACTTCGTGAATCACATTAGCCATCGTAAAGGTTTTACCCGATCCTGTAACGCCTAGCAGTGTCTGCCCTGCCAAGCCGCTATCCAAGCCATCTACCAATGCTTCAATCGCTGCAGGCTGATCGCCAGCAGGCTTATATTTGGAATGAAGTTCAAACCCTCTACTCATTTATACAACCTTAATTGAGTCAGCACTCTCAGCCTCTAACTGAGCTATCGCGCGCTTAAATACAATAAATGAAACACTTGCCATCACAACGTTAGCAATAACATTACCTGCAAACAGCCCTTTAAGACCAAACAGTAGACTCCCTGCAACGCTTATGGGTACGAAGAAAACAAACAAGCGGATGATACTTAACACTAATGCCATCATTGGCCGATGCATCGCATTGAGTGATGAATTAGTCAAAATAATAATTCCCTGCATACCATAGCCAAGGGGCACAATCATCAAGAACAGCTGAATAAGGACACTCACCTCGGCTTCATTTGCGAATGCGACAGCTATCCAGCTAGAAAGAGACCACATCACCAAGAAAATGATGAACTGCCACACTAAGACAAATTTGAGTGTAAGAGAGTAAGCTTGCTTGACGCGGTCTACTTGCATAGCGCCCACATTTTGGCTAATAAAAGGTGGAAGCGTCATAGACAACGCAAGCACAACAATGCTGGCGATAGACTCCATGCGATTACCGACCCCCAAGCAGCGACAGCTTCCGCGCCATAACTAGCGACGACAGCAGTCATTACACCACCAGCTATTGGAGTAAGCATGTTAGCTCCAGCAGCTGGTAGGCCTATTTTTAAAATCTCACGGCTACTTTCTCTCAGTTCTTTTAGCGTAAGGAGCCTCGGTAGCATCAACTTCTTTTTGACCGAAAGAATATACAAAATCCACATCGCGCCAACGACCCATGCTATAAAAGTCGCTAGCGCTGCACCTTTTATTCCCATTGCTGGGATAGGCCCAAGACCAAATATAAAGAGAGGGTCAAGCAAAGCATTTAAGCCCCCACCTGCTGCCATTACTATACTGGGAGTACGCGTGTCTCCGCATGCACGCAAAACACTATTACCTACCATTGGCATAGCCAAAAATATGCTAGATAAATACCACAAGCCCATGTAATCAGAGATGTATGGCATTAGTTGCTCGGATGCATTAAGCAGCCTAAATACTGGTTCTATGGTGAAAAAGCCGATTAGGGCAAGTGCTCCAACTAACAATACTGACAGCATTAAGGAGCCGGAAGCATAGAGCTTAGACTTAGTGAGAGCTTTGCTGCCTTGAAGTTTGCCAATGATGGCTGATGTGCCAATCCCCAGACCTATGTTTAAGCTAATAACAGTAAAAGTGACTGGGAACGTGAAACTAATAGCGGCTAGCGGGTCGGTACCGAGCAAACTGACAAAGAATGTATCTATTAAGCCAAAACTCATCATCATCACCATGCCTAAAATCATGGGAATTGTCATTCGCTTCAGGGTGGAACCAATGTCCCCTTCGAGTAAATCTGTGGGACGATTTTGTGTGTTACTTTTATTCACTAAAGCCTCAGCGTGTAATGCGACATGGAAAATAGATGCAAACAGAACAATGTAGGTTATACGTTGTGACTAACAACATCGATAACCTCAGTTGTGACAATAAATGCGTCCATTCACTAAAAGCTTGCCGCACCAAGCACGAACAAACCATCAAAAAGCGTAAATTGTAAAAGACCGTACCTGAATTAGCTATGCGAATTCGATAAACAAAACAATGTATGAGGGCATTAGCAATAAAAATGTATTCTCACTCGAATTAGTAAAAATACTGTTGGGCCAATCCCGTCATTAATCAAACACTAAATTGGCTTGATACGTTAAATTTCGCCATCGTGCACGAGTTGTTGTCAAAATAAGACAAAAATTAGGCCAAGCGTGTGCATTATTGCGAACACGGTATAAACAGACATTTTTGCATAAAAACAGCTGGATTGGTCGGCTGGTGTGCATATTACAGTTTAATTTCTGAACTGTTGCAGTTTTACTAATCACACTCTCCCTATCTTGTTGCGCTTTTACATCCACAAGCACTGCTTAAACTCCGACCAAAATTGTTAACACAATGTAACATATTGAGAAACAACACTGATTATCTTGAATAGCTTTTAATCATTCGTTGAATTAACACACAAGCTACTTTTTGTTCAACCGATCAAAATAGATCGAGATTTGCGATCAGCATAAACACTATAAACTATTGTAAAATATATATTTACACTGATATCCAGCAAACTAATAGTAAGATCACTCTTACATTGATCTTACCAATTAAGTCACTAAGAATAAGCTATCAACATAGTTATCCACAGATTTAGTGGATAACTAACGCAAGACCATATTTGGCGCGCCGTTGTGACACATATTCAAAAAAAGACGTAAGTGGTGACTAACCTTTTAATACTGAGGTACAGGTGACAATTTTATTAAACACTGGATATAATAACAGTGTAGAAGCTTTTTTTATTCTATTTTGTTATAGTTGTTACGACAAACGAGATATATATCTATTCCTTACTTATTACTATTCTTAGTGATGGCATTATCGCCATTTCCTGCGTGAAGTAGCGCTTATGTTTACTTCTTAACCACAACTTTTATCTAATTGGCGACATATTGAGCACAAAACCGCTAAAAAGCTATTTTTTGCGCAGTTAGATGAATTATTTCATTTATGTTGTTGACAGCAACTAAGTACCTCTTTAATATTCGCCCCCGTTGAAGCACAGGTCCCCCTTAGCTCAGTTGGTTAGAGCGACGGACTGTTAATCCGCAGGTCCCCCGTTCGAGTCGGGGAGGGGGAGCCAACTTCAATAACAACTTAGGTGTCGATTCCCCCTTAGCTCAGTTGGTTAGAGCGACGGACTGTTAATCCGCAGGTCCCCCGTTCGAGTCGGGGAGGGGGAGCCACTTAGTTGGCTCATATTCTCTTCGCTATTTTCTCTTGTTTCTCAAAAACTTCCCTTTTTTAATTAAATAACCCTAATTTTATCAAGTTGTTAAACCCCGTCTAAAAAGGGATAATACCAACATCCTGTTTTTTTGAATCACGGGTCTACTGTAACGGGATAGGCTCGTCCAAATTCCTCAAAGGAATTACATCATTCATGACTGAATTTTTACTACTATTGGTTGGCACAGTACTGGTAAATAACTTCGTTCTTGTGAAGTTTCTTGGCTTGTGCCCCTTTATGGGAGTTTCGAGCAAGCTAGAAACCGCTATGGGAATGTCCATGGCAACGACGTTTGTGCTTACTCTCGCTTCAGCGTCAAGCTACCTTGTTGAAACTTACTTGCTGCTTCCCTTGGGTATAGGCTATTTACGTACGCTTGCTTTTATACTCGTCATCGCTGTTGTTGTTCAGTTCACAGAGATGGTCGTTCATAAAACAAGCCCTACCCTATATCGTCTGTTAGGCATTTTCTTACCACTAATCACGACGAACTGTGCTGTGCTAGGTGTTGCACTATTGAATTTGACAGAGCAGCACAACTTTACACAAAGCTTAATCTATGGGTTTGGCGCTGCTGTTGGTTTTTCTCTTGTACTTATTTTATTTGCTGCAATGCGTGAACGACTCGCTGCAGCAGATGTACCAGTTGCATTTAAGGGTGCATCTATCGCAATGATAACAGCTGGGCTTATGTCCCTTGCGTTTATGGGATTTAGTGGTTTGGTGAAGTTCTAATGACGATATCTACTGCAATTATATTTGCCGTTGTTGCACTTGGCACCCTCGCTCTCGCTTTTGGCTTAGTACTAGGCTATGCCAGCATACGATTTAAAGTAGAAGGCGATCCGCTTGTTGAGCAAATTGATGCTGTACTGCCTCAGACGCAGTGCGGTCAATGCGGTTACCCCGGTTGTAAACCCTATGCTGAAGCCATAGCAAATGGTGACGATATCAACAAATGCCCTCCAGGTGGCGATGCCACGATTAAAAAGCTGGCAGACTTGATGGGGGTAGAGGCTAAGCCTTTGGATGCCGCACATGGAGAAGAAGACGTAAAAAAAGTAGCCTTTATTCGCGAAGACGAGTGCATTGGGTGTACGAAGTGTATTCAGGCCTGTCCGGTAGATGCCATTTTAGGGGCCGCCAAGCATATGCACACTGTGATTACAGACGAATGTACTGGGTGCGACCTATGTGTGGACCCCTGCCCTGTCGACTGTATCGATATGGTGCCAATTACTCAAACCACATCAACGTGGAAATGGGACTTTGCAGCCTCACCCAAAGGTGATATTCCAGTGAAAATGGTGTCTTAGTTTTGACGTATCCTACTTTCGATTCAATTATAGAAAACCTCAATAATGGAAAGATGTACTCGTTTCCAGGCGGAGTCCATCCCGATGACAGAAAACACCTTTCCAATACTTCACCCATAAAGCAGCCCTCTCTGCCCGAGCTGCTTGTTATACCTTTGCGCCAGCATATCGGCTCTGACGGTATTTGTTGCGTTGAGGTTGGTCAGCATGTATTGAAAGGGCAAATATTGTCGCAGAGCTCGTCACCGTTTTCGGTTCCAGTACACTCTCCAACTTCGGGTGAAATTGTAGCCATAGCGCCACACGTTGTTGCACACCCTAGCGGTTTAACTGAAATGTGCGTAACTCTGAGGCCTGATGGAAAAGACACATGGTGTGAGCTATCACCCATTTCAAACTACCGTGATGTTGCCAAAAGTACACTGATAGAAACAATCTGTCAGGCAGGTATTTCTGGCATGGGTGGCGCAGGGTTTCCCACACATATTAAAGCGTCTAATTCAAAACCGATTGAGTTTCTAATAGTAAACGGCATTGAATGTGAGCCGTATATCACTTCAGACGACTAGGTTAATGCGTGAATTTGCGTGGCAAATTCGACAAGGTTTAGACATTTTAACGCACCTGATTGACCCGAAGGCTATTATTATCGCAGTCGAAGATAATAAACCCGAAGCCCTGCAAGCATTAGAGATTGCATGCCAAGATAAACAAGATTATCGCGTTGTAAGCGTAGAAACGAAATACCCTGCAGGGGGAGAAAAACAGCTTATTCAAGTACTCACTGGCCGAGAGGTTCCCCGAAGTGGCCTACCCGCAGATGTTGGCGTTGTCATGTTTAACGTTGGTACTTGCTACGCCATCGCAGATGCTATTTTAAATGGTAAACCGTTAATAGAACGTGTTGTGACGGTAACCTATGACGCAGTAAATGCGCCCGGAAACTTTAAAGCATTGCTAGGGACTCCTGTTTCACATTTACTAGACGAAGCAGACTACAACCCCAAGAAACAAAAAGCGCCAAAGGTCATTATGGGCGGCCCGATGATGGGTTTTACGCTCTCTGATGCAACGATCCCCGTAGTAAAGACCACCAACTGTTTGTTGGTTCCAGCAAAGAAAGAACTGGTCGACGATACTGCCGAACGCCCTTGTATACGTTGTAGCGCCTGTGCAGACGCTTGCCCTGCATCGCTGTTACCACAGCAGATGTTTTGGCATGCGAAAGCCAAAGAATACGATAAAGCCGAAGACTATGATTTATTTGACTGCATTGAGTGCGGTGCCTGCGCATATGTCTGCCCTAGCGAGATCCCATTGGTACATTACTACCGACAAGCCAAGGCTGAGATTCGACTTCAACGCGATGAGAAAAACAAAGCTGAAAAAGCCAAACAGCGCTTCGAAGCACGTAATGAGCGCTTAGAGCGAGAAAAACGCGAGCGAGAAGAAAAACATAGAAAGGCAAAAGAAGCACGTTTGGCGGCCAATAAAGCGAAAGAACAACGCGCGGCGCAATCAGCAGCGACGAGCGAAACGAGCGTTGATAGCGGAGCTAGTGAAGCAAAAGACAAAGTCGCTGCTGCGCTTGCTCGTGCGAAAGCAAAAAAAGCGGCGCTTCAAAATACGACTAGTGCCCCCTTGAAAGACGTACAAGGCGAGGAGCAGGCTTCAAACAGCGCATTGACAGATAAAGCTCCATCGAACTCTCCTGCTGATGACAAAAAAGCACAAGTTGCCGCCGCTATCGCAAGGGCTAAAGCGAAAAAAGCGGCGAAGGAAAACACATCAAATCAACCTGCTACTCCTGACAATGCGAACGACAAAACTGTTAGTGGCGTTAATGATGAACAGGATGATAAAAAGGCTAAAGTTGCTGCTGCCATCGCCAGGGCAAAAGCAAAACGTGCAGCCCAACAAAACAGCGCCGAAACGCCCACAACTCAGTCTTCATCGACCGCTGACTCTGATGGAGAAGGCCAAAAACGTGCATCTGTTCCTGAAGAAAAAGATGTGCAACCCCAGACTCAACAAGCATCGTCTGTAGAGGATGAGAAAAAGGCTCGTATCACTGCTGCTGTGGCAAAAGCAAAAGCTAAAAAAGCGGCTCAGCAAGCGGCTGAAGACTTACCAAAACAGAGCGAGACTGCGTCGTCGGAAACGAGTGCTGATGATAAGAAAGCGCGCATAGCAGCTGCTGTCGCCAAAGCTAAAGCAAAAAAGGCTGCGCAAAACGCATCTAGTGCAGCTGATGAAAGTGCCTCTAAAAATACGCAGAACGCTGGCAGCGAAAATACGCGAACAACAGAAACACAAGCACCTGCTGATGAGAAAAAAGCGCGCATAGCTGCGGCTATTGCAAAAGCTAAGGCGAAAAAAGCTGCAGCAGAAAAAGAGAACCAAGAGCAATGAAATTAAGTTTATCTAGTTCACCACACCAAAGGGTCAAACGCGACACTGGCCAAGTAATGCGGATGGTGATCTATGCCATGATACCGGGCATGGTTGCACAATCTGTTTTCTTTGGCTGGGGAATGCTCATTCAAGCAGGTATTGCCGCAATAAGTGCTTTGCTGATTGAAGGTATTATATTATTTGCACGTAAGCGCCCTATCGAACGCACGCTTACAGACTACAGTGCTTTGTTAACCGCTTTGTTAATCGCGATAAGTATTCCGCCTACCTTGCCGTGGTGGATGACGGTCATCGGCGTATTTTTTGCCATTGCGGTTGCTAAACAAGTTTATGGCGGCCTCGGTTTTAATATCTTTAACCCCGCGATGGTCGCCTACGTTGTATTGCTTATCTCCTTTCCAGGTGCAATGAGCTTGTGGTTACCACCCGCATCGCA
The DNA here is from genome assembly GCF_036870955.2 of Alteromonas gracilis. GTDB lineage: Bacteria > Pseudomonadota > Gammaproteobacteria > Enterobacterales > Alteromonadaceae > Alteromonas > Alteromonas gracilis_A. The sequence continues at coordinate 1,289,929 of NZ_CP145482.2, read as the reverse complement.
AGCCGCGATCGCACCAGGCTTTTTAGATTCTTTATCTCTCATTTTCACGGGTTACACCACAGGTGGCTACGATGTAACCCAGTTGAAGACTATTGCAGATGGCGTCACCATGGCTACGCCACTAGATACGTTGAAAACCGACCTTACCCAAGGTGTAACTTATACCGAATCACTCGCCAACCCTATTTTTACTGGAGGTATCTTTGAAGCAGCCGGTTCGGGTTGGGGGACTGTCAGTGTGGCTTATCTACTTGGAGGGCTTTTTTTGTGGAAGACAAAAGTAATTAGCTGGCACATACCGGGCAGTATGTTAGGCAGTGTATTTCTGTGCGCTGGATTATTACACCTTGTTAATGGCGACTACTTTGCATCCCCCTTGTTTCACTTGCTAAATGGGGCAGTTATTGTTGGTGCGTTTTTTATTGCCACAGATCCTGTGTCGGCCTCTACAACACCTAAAGGGCGTATCATATTTGGGGCTGCTATCGGTTTTTGGGTTGTTATTATCAGAACGTTTGGTGGTTACCCGGACGCTGTAGCCTTCGCAGTAATCATCATGAATATGGCGGTACCACTGATTGATTACTACACCCGCCCACGGGTATACGGTAAAAACGCGGCACGTGCTACTGGTAAGTAAGGTGATAAATGATGCTTAAAGAGAGTCTATTAAAAAACGGCGTTATGCTTGGCGCATTTGCCGTGGTGACGACAGCGCTCATTGCCCTCACTTTTTTTGGCACGCGCGACACCATTGCACAAAAGCGACAGCAAAAGCTACTGAGTGTGCTAAATGAAGTCGTCCCTAAAAGCTATCACAACAATGCGTTATATGCGGACTGCACGCTAGTGAGTGATACAGCACTCGGCTCAAAGGATAACTACAAAGTTTACCGAGCTCGTCAAAATGGTGAGCCGAGCGCATTAGTACTTGAAGCTACTGCCCCCGACGGCTATAGCGGTGATATTGATATGGTTATTGGCGTTAGTACCAACATGACTGTACTTGGAGTACGTGTAATCGACCATAAAGAAACGCCTGGACTGGGCGACAAAGTAGAGCTGGCTATTAGTGACTGGATAACCTCTTTTACTCAGCAAGACGTTTGATAGTGACAACCTTTCTCCTTGGAATGTTAAGAAAGACGGTGGTGAATTTGACCAGTTTACCGGAGCCACTATCACACCACGCGCGGTTGTAGGTGCCGTTAGACGAGCGTTGGCATACACACAAACGAACCAAGGTACACTTTTCAGCGCTCCAAATGCCTGTACAACCACAAAGGCTAGCGAAACACACACCTCATCGCATACTGTTGAGCCTCAAGAGAGCAACGGCAATGACTGACTACAAAGACCTCTCGTTACAGGGAGTATGGAAGAACAACCCCGCGCTGGTGCAGCTGCTTGGCTTATGCCCTTTGTTAGCGGTGACGGCAACTTTCATTAATGGTTTGGGCCTTGGACTGGCGACTATGCTTGTGCTTGTAGGTAGCAATGTGACGGTTTCTTTAGTCCGAAACATCGTGAGAAACGAAATTCGCATACCCATTTTTGTGATGATTATTGCTGCTTTCGTGACTATTGTTCAGCTATTGATGAATGCCTATACCTACGACCTGTATCTGGCACTGGGTATCTTTATTCCATTAATTGTGACCAACTGTGCCATTATCGGCCGCGCAGAAGCATTTGCATCAAAAAACGCCCCACTCGCCTCCGCTTTCGATGGTTTAATGATGGGAATAGGCTTCACCATTGTATTGGTTGTACTTGGTGGTATGCGTGAAATACTAGGGGCTAGGTACATTATTTTCTGGTGCGGATAGACTGTTTGGAAGCATTGCCGAAAATTGGACAATCACGCTGTTCGCTACTGAAAATCCCTTTTTGCTTGCCATTTTGCCCCTGGCGCGTTCTTGGGCATGGGACTGCTAATTGCCATCAAAAATGTTATCGACGCCAAGTTAGCATCAAGGGCACAAGTACCCACGGTCAAAGCAGAGCGCGTAAGAGTTACCGCCGAAAGTTAGCCCTAGAATTAAAATGAAAAGTACACAAATATGACTGAAGTAGCGACCATAAATAAACCAATTTCAAAGCAAGAAAAAGTCAAAGAAATAATGCGTATTTTGGATGAACTCTATCCAGAAACACCCATTTTTTTAGACCACAAAGATCCCTACACTTTGCTTATTGCCGTTCTACTTTCGGCACAATGTACCGATGAAAGGGTAAATCAAATTACGCCAAAACTCTTTGCTCGCGCTGACAATCCGTACGATATGGTGATGATGAGCATAGAAGAAATTCAAGACATCATTCGCCCTTGCGGCTTATCGCCAATGAAGTCTAAGGGCATTTGGCACTTGTCTGACATGATTATTAAGCTTCACAACGGTGTTGTTCCAGCTAACTTTGAAGCACTAGAAGCCATGCCTGCGGTTGGTCATAAAACGGCCGCCGTGGTTATGTCACAAGGCTTTGGTATTCCGGCATTTCCTGTGGATACGCATATACATCGGTTGATGTATCGTTGGGGGCTGTCGAATGGTAAAAGCGTTGAACAAACAGAACGCGATGCGAAGCGTCTCTTTCCAAAAGATAGATGGAACGACCTTCACCTACAAATTATCCTCTATGGAAGAGAATACTGCCCGGCCCGTGGTTTCGATTTGAATAAATGTATTATTACTCGCGAATTTGGCAGGAAGAGCTTTATTAACGAGGTGCTAAAAGAGCAAGAGAAAAAACAAAGAATCGCTCTTAAAAAAAGAAAGCATAAAGGAATAACCAAAAAGGAGAAATTCCCCTTCTTTTTGGCACAACCCTTTTTCATATACTCCTACTTGTGACTTTTCCTCTATCTTCCTTGGTTCACATCATTTATTAGTGTGTAACTCGATATACTTCGTCGTAAATTAGCCACTTACTCATCTGGTTAACCTCGAAAGAGATTATCAATTTAGCTATGATAGTCGCGTTACGTTTGCGCTTACGCAGACAACATAATAATAAATCCACGGAGAACACATGTCCCGATTGACAACTATCGCTAAGCACTTAGCGTTTGGTGCACTAATGAGTGCCTGCAGTTTTGGCGTATTCGCTGAAGCGCCCCCCATTTCTGACAAGCAAAAAAAGAATGCTGAAGCATTAATTCAAAAAGCATTGGACAGCGATCTAGGGTTCGAAATTGTTGAGTCACTGACTACCGAAATAGGACCGCGTTTAGGCGGCTCTGAAGCGGAAAAGCGCGCCCGTGATTGGGGAGTGAAGTTAGGCCAAAAACTTGGCTTTGATAGAGTCGGAATCGAAGAGTTTACCATGCCATTTTGGGATCGAGGGCACTTGCATATCGCAATGACGGCCCCTTACCAGCAGCCTCTTTATGGCACGGCATTGGGTGGCGCAGCCCCTACTAAGACGCAAATAGACGCTGATGTAGTTTATTTTCGTGATATTCACGCGTTGACCGATATTCAAGATGGTGCGCTTAAAGGCAAAATCGCATTTGTTGATGGCGACGCTATGGTGAAAAGCCAAACTGGTGCTGGATATTCTCAAGCGAATCAGCGTCGTCGTGTAGGTTGGCAACATGCTCAGCGTGGCGGCGCTCGTGCACTTGTCGTGCGCTCTGTGGGCTCAGACTCTCACCGATTCCCTCACTCTGGCATGATGAGTAGTGACGATGGCGAGTGGGCGGAAATACCGGTTATCGCTATTTCAAATCCAGATGCAGATCATCTTCGTCGGCTACACCAATTGGGTAAGACACTATCGCTGTCGTTACATTCAGAATCTAAGTGGGAGGGCGAAGTTGATAGTGGCAACGTTATTCTCGACCTCATCGGCAGTGAAAAACCAGAAGAAATTGTGCTTATTGGCGGTCACTTAGATAGCTGGGACTTAGGAACTGGTGCCGTTGATGATGGTGCAGGTATTGCTATCACTACTGCCGCTGCAGCCCTCATTGCTTCTTTACCAGAACGCCCAAAACGCACCATTCGCGTTGTTATGTTTGGTGCTGAAGAAGTAGGCCTACTAGGGGCATTTGCATACGCCAAACAACATGAAAACGACTTAAGCAATCACGTGTTGGCGACTGAGTCTGATTTTGGCGCGCAAACCATTTGGCAAATTGTTTCTAATGTGAACCCTGAAGCCACGGCCTTGGTGGATGAGATTGCCAAGATTTTGTCGCCACTTGGCATAGTTCGAGGCGGTTCAGATGTTGCGGGCGGCGGCCCTGACATTATACCACTTGCAGCTAAAGGTGTTCCCACAATCAGATTAAACCAAAATGGTCATGATTACTTCGACCTGCACCACACACCAGACGACACGTTGGATAAGATTGATCCCGATGAACTTGCTCAAAATATTGCAGCGTACGCCGCAAGTATTTACTTACTAGCAGATTCAGCGGTTGAACTTAAGAAAAATTAGCAAGTATTTGCTTAAAAGACTTACGACAGCGAGCGTTGCAGTAATTTATCTAAAAACGCTCGCCTGTCGTTTTTATTGCTAAATTCTACGCGCTTCATGCTACCTACTTCGCGATAAGCGATACTATTTTTGTGTACAGAGATATCAGAGACGGTGTGACAAAATTGAGGGTGTTCTAAAGAGGGAATTATGATAAGTACTCCATTTTTTTGTTTTTATAAATATTCTTGTTCCTTTTGTTATTCAAAATTTTAAGCGTCATGAGCAAGCCATTTTCACGACCTGCCCATGCAAAAAGCCGCTTAGCGTACTACTACATTAGCAGCTTGTGGGCCTTTTTGACCTTGCTCTACTTCAAAGCTTACAGCTTGACCTTCAGCAAGAGTTTTGAAACCTTCTGATGCAATCGAACGGAAGTGTACGAAAACGTCTTTGCCGCCATTTTCTTGCGTTAAAAAGCCGTAACCTTTTTCTTCGTTAAACCACTTAACTGTACCGTTTACAGAATTAGACATAATAATAACCTTTAAAAATTGATGTGATGGTGAAGACTCACCGTAAAGCTATAGACATAACCGAACTAATAAAGTGTTGTATATCTGTATATCTAAACTTCAATTTGAAGGAATTACAAAAGGTACAGCGCAGTAATAGGAAAAGCGTAAAACATATCTAAAGCGCGGTGGAGAATACAGAGTTACCTCTGCATTGTCCAATTATTTATCGTATATATTTTACACACCCCTATATTTTATTGTCACTCATCTCACACCAATGTTGTGAACGTCTTAGAAAACGCTGCTGAAAACGTATGTTTTTGGGGTATTTCTGTCACATGCGCTAACGTACACCTCTAGAAACTTTATGAGATTCACATAAGGAGAATATCATGACAGACCGTTACACATTAACAAACAAAACTGCAATTGTTACGGGAGGTGGCAAAGGGTTAGGAAAAACGATAGTCAGTTTTTTATTAAATAAAGGCATGCAAGTGGCTATTTGCGGTCGCACCCAAAAAACAATTTCTGACACCGTTGAACAATACAGCGCTGAATTTCCCGGTAAAGTATTTGGGCAAGTATGTGATGTGTCGCACAGTGATAGCGTATCTCGCTTTGTCAAAAACGTATCGGAAAAATTTGGCGATATTCACGTTTTAATCAATAACAGTGGCTTTGGCAAAGAGACTCGTATTTGGGAAACCAGTGAGGCTGACTGGGACGACGTGATGGACACCAATACGAAAGGCGCATTTCTAATGTGCAAAGCTGTCGTGCCTAACATGATTGAGAGAAAAGAGGGATACATCATCAATATTGCCTCTCAAGCAGCCCTTAATGGCTATGCGAATGCTGGCGTTTACTGTGCGTCGAAATTTGCACTGGTTGGTTTGGGTAAAGCATTACAGGAAGAAGTGCGCGAGTTTGGTATTCATGTGCATTCGCTCAACCCTGCGCTTATCCAGTCTCAAAAAGTGAAGAGCGATCAAGTGGATAATGGGTTAATCCAAAATGAAGACCTTTCTGAAATGATCGTTTATCTTCTCTCGCAGCCGCGACGATTGAAAATCGATAACATTGGACTTTGGGGTTTTTAGTTCACATTTTTTGATAAACGCTAACGTCTTTAAGCCTTAACATTTCTCATTTATATTAGAGCGCATTGAGAGGATTAACAAAAGCGATGCTTACCATGCGCTTATCGCGTGAGTATCGCACTTACATAACTGAGAGACCGTTATGCGAATGCTACATACGATGCTTAGAGTTGAAGACTTAGAAGCATCACTTCACTTTTATACCCAGTTAATGGGAATGCGACTTCTTCGCCAATCTGAAAACCAAGAGTACGAATATACCTTGGCTTTTGTCGGCTATGGTGAGGAGTCTAACAGCACCGTTCTTGAGCTTACCTATAATTGGGGTGACAACACGTACGATAAGGGCAATGCTTATGGACACATTGCCATTGAGGTAGATGACATTTACGCCTTTTGCGATCGTCTTAAAAGCAATGGCGCTGACGTCTACCGCGAACCAGGCCCCGTAAAAGGCGGCAGTACCGTTATCGCTTTTGTTCGTGACCCTGATGGCTATGCCATCGAATTAATACAAGCCAAATAACCTGTTGGCAACATCACCTTTAAAGGGAGTTTAACACTCGTGAAAATGCCATTCCCCCTATTGCCTATGCAGTATTTTAAAAAATCTGTTAAGGCGAGTGTTTTAGCATCTATCGTCATGGTACCCATTGCTACCATGGCAACGTCTTTTGAAGAGCGTGACTCAGCAAAGGCCGAGAAGAATGAATTTGTCATTGTGGCGCACCGCGGCGCTTCGGGCTATTTGCCTGAACATTCGTTGGAATCCACTACCCTGGCATATGCGCAAGGTCCAGATTTCATAGAACAAGATGTGGTGATCACCAAGGATAATGTTCCGGTTGTATTACACGACATTCATCTTGAAACAGTATCGAATGTTGAGATGGTTTTCCCCACTCGCCATCGCAGCGACGGTCGTTACTATGCGCGAGACTTTACGTTATCTGAGTTAAAAACACTGGCATTACATGAACGTGCTGACAGTGACGGGAAACAGGTATTCAAAGCGCGTTATAGTGGTACAAAAGCACATTTCACCATTGCGACCTTGTATGAACATTTTGAACTTATCAGCGAACTAAACCGCGAGTTTGGTCAGCATATAGGGGTTTACCCTGAAGTTAAGTCACCCGCTTTTCATCTCAATGAAGGGGTGGATGCAAGTAAAATCGTTATTGATGCATTACTTGAGTATGGCTTCGGAGGGGATTCAGGCAACAGCTTCCTTCAATGTTTTGACTTTACCGAAGTTAAAAGAATACGAAGTGAGCTCGATTATAAAGGCAAAATAGTCATGTTAATCGGCGAGAATAGCTGGAAAGAGAGCGGCACAGACTATGATTGGTTGCGCTCTGAAGAAGGCATGCGTGTTGTTGCTCAATATGCAGACGGCGTTGGTCCATGGCTTGGCCATGTATTAGATGGCAAAGCCATGAAACAAGGTGAAATAAAGCTAGCATCATGGCTCACACATGTGTACGCAAACAATCTAACGATTCACCCCTATACCTATAGACACGATGCGCTACCTGCGGGAATGACTGGAGAAGCGCTTCTTCAAACACTAAAAAAGGTGGTAAAAGCAGACGGCGTGTTTACTGATCAAGTGCCGCCTGTGAAAGAATGGCGAAAAAACGATTAGTCGAATGAGGGCTCAACGTGAAAAGCGCGGCCTAGGATTTAGAAAGACGCACCACTACCCTACGGTTCTGTGCTCTGCTCTCTCTTGTATCATTAGGTGCAATGTGACGTTTTTCACCGTGCCCTGTCAGTTGAATTCGCTCTTCAGGAACACCAAGGGTTGTTAAGTAGCTTTTCACTTCGTTAGCTCGACGAATAGAAAGCTGCTCGTTGTTCCAACGCCCACCGTAACTATCTGTGTAACCATCAAGCAACACAAGCTCTAGCTCTGTATCTTCTTTAAGATATTCGCCAATCATATTTAAGCGCTTGCGAGAATACTTTGTTAGCTCTGTACTGTTATTTTTGTACGACAATACCGTGTAGGAGATATCGTCAAAACTAAATGGCAAAAGGTTAGAAACGCATTTGGCGAACTCTCTATAAACACCCGTGAAATTGCTGGCATTTAAGGCTACGGCGACTTGGTCATATTTGTTGTACCAGTCCTGGTAGTAAATTGTAGGCCAATATCCTTTTTCTAGCTCAGACAGCATTGTCCACGCGGCATCCTGAGGTAGGTCGCCATTGTACTGTTTGCGAATAGACATATCTGCAATAGGCTTAGGTGCAGCACCAGGCATCCAGCGCGGCGGCACCGAATACACGGAGGCCACTTCAAACTTACTGGGTAGCAAGTACATATCTAACTCGAACTCCATGTTCAGCTGTTTTGACGCAACGCTTGTAAATAGCGCTTCACCATAGCCGGGGAGTTCGTGATTCAACCTACATTGAAGGCGCGATTGGCTCTCAACCTTCCAGTTTGAGCTTTCAACGGTGGCAGAATATTGGCGCATCGCCGCATGGGCTGATAACGAACCTAACAATCCAACTAGGACCAGGTATTTTAATTTAGACACCATAAAGAAAACCTAACGTGAAAACTCAGAAAATCCGAAAACAGCGCAATACTGCATAAGCTTATCTTTTCTATCGCCTGAAGTGTAGAAAACTTTAGGCGCAAAATTCAAACTGGTAACTCACAATTATCCCTGCGATAATTCCACCTTCATTATTTGCCGTGGTGCGTAGAGCGCGTCCATGCTATTTCATTCATTAGTATAGTTCTCAAGAGTGTTTATGTCTTCAAACCCGCCCCTACTCTCACAACGATTTAGAGGTTATTTTCCCGTTGTAATAGATGTCGAAACTGCTGGATTTAACGCAGGCACCGATGCATTGCTGGAACTCGCCGCTGTGACAGTAAAGATGGACGACGATGGTATTCTTCACCCTGATGAAACCTTTCATTACCATATCAATCCATTTGAAGGTGCAAATTTAGAACCCGCAGCACTCGAGTTTAATGGAATTGATCCGCACTGTGCATTGCGAGGTGCCATTGAAGAAAGTGAAGCAATGAAGGCGCTGTGTAAAGGTATCCGGAAAGCGCAGAAAAATGCTGATTGCCAACGCTCTGTCATCGTGGCTCACAATGCCACATTTGATCAGAGCTTCGTCAACGCTGCCATTGAGCGTTCAAACATAAAGCGTACGCCGTTTCATCCCTTTGTGTCGTTTGATACAACCAGCCTTGCCGGATTAGCTTTGGGCCAGACTGTACTTGTGAAGGCATGTAGAGCGGCAGGAATCGCTTTTGATCAGAGCGAGGCGCATAGCGCACTTTATGATGCACAAAAGACGACTGAGCTTTTTTGTTACATGGTCAACCGCTATCAAGCGCTGGGTGGATGGCCTTTGCCTACCGCCGAATAAAGGTCATACAAAAACAGCGCCCTTGGGCGCTGTTTTTTAATTTATAAGCAAGCTTAACTTACAGTTTGTCAGCTTCTTCAGAAAGGTACTTAGCGACACCTTCAGGTGATGCATCCATACCAGCTTTACCTTCAGTCCAACCCGCTGGGCACACTTCACCATGTTCTTGGTGGAATGCAAGTGCGTCAACCATACGTAGCATCTCGTCTACGTTACGGCCAAGTGGTAAATCGTTAATTACTTGGTGACGTACAAGGCCGTCTTCATCAATTAGGAATGAACCACGGAACGCAACGCCGTCTTCAGGATGCTCAACGTCATACGCCTGACAAATTTCGTGTTTAACGTCAGCAACAAGTGTGTACTTAACTGGACCAATGCCACCTTCGTTTACTGGTGTATTTCTCCACGCGTTGTGAGAAAACTGAGAATCGATAGATACACCAATGACTTCAACACCGCGCTTTTTGAACTCGTCAAAACGCTTATCAAAAGCAATTAGCTCTGATGGGCAAACGAATGTGAAATCAAGTGGGTAAAAGAACACAACCGCTTTTTTACCTTTAATCGCTTCGCTTAGCGTGAAAGTGTCAACAATCTCACCACTTCCTAACACTGCTGCTGCTGTAAAATCTGGCGCTGGGCGGCCTACTAATACACTCATGAGTTTCTCCACTTAACATTGGATTGTAATAATAAAAGTCGTTGAGTTGCTCAACCACTTGTGAATTCTTGTTAGGGGGAGTTATAGGTCCAAATCTGAAAATAACAACATGAAAAAGCGACTTTTTTTACTGATCGTACCAAATAGTGAAACTCGTCGCTCTGCGTAGGTGATATTTTAAACGTAAATAGCCATCAAAAATGGTATTGAAGGCTTTCATTAAAAATGCCCGCTCCATTTAATCTTTTCTTGCCAAACTGACGAATAACAATTATTATCATTTACAGATTCATTTGGAGTACGTTTAATGTTTGTTTGTATGTGTTATGGGGTAACTGATAAAAGCATCCGCGCCGCTGTTGAAAGTAATGGTGTGGGCAATATGCGTGAGTTACGTCAACACCTTGAACTAGGATCGCAGTGCGGCAAGTGCATTCAAATGGCTCAGCAAATCATTGATCAGACAATTATCGACGAGTCCTTATTCAAGGATGTCGGATAATATTCCGCTAAATTATTTAATTTTCGCCATTCTCAGGCATTCCCATTATCACTGAGTAATGTTGTTGCCCAGGAATTGATCAGACCATCAGATCAGGTATTGGTCGTCAATCAAACGAATATTCCAGCCCAAGATAATAAAATGCGCCATTAATACCGCTTGGTGATGTTGGCGGATAAAGCGCACCCACTTCGCCACTAAACGGATTAATATCTGGCAATGAATCAAACAGGTTTTGGGCTCCAAGCGTTGCACGTACATGTGGGCTAAATTGCCACGCCACTTGGGCATCAAATGTGGTAAGCGCATCGCCCTCTATGTCCATACCCGCAGACGCATCTAAATGGTCTTCATAGAAAGCCCCGTAGTAATTAAGACGCCAAGTGAGCGCCCAATCCCCTATCGCTTGCTCTAATGTGATATTGCCCCTGTGAGCAGGCAAATTGTCTTCTAACATCCGAATGCGGGCATCAGTCAAGTTTGGCTGCATGACGATTACTCCGTCAACCAGAGCAGGATAAAGCGTTACCCTTTCAACTTGTGTATCGGTCCAGTTATAAGCAAAGAGCAATGTGTTCTGCCAATCATTTATCGAAAAACCATAATTAACGACAACATCAATACCTTGCGTTTTGGTATCAAAATCATTTGTGAAATACTTCGCTGCATTGTATTTCACCGCATCCGACCGACCTTGCGCTATCAGCGCATTGATATCTTGCTCTGTAAGTGGAATGGCTGATGTCGTGCTTATGCGATCTGAAAGCCGAATATTGAAATAATCAAAAGTAGCAAAAAAGCTATCACTGAATTGCATGACAGCACCAAGGCTAAAATTGACAGACTCTTCTGGGGTAAGTGGAGTTGCGCCTAACTGGACTGAAATCAGATCTGTTGGCGGTAAGGTCGCCTGGTCTTCTAACCCATTAGGGCCATACGCTGTCGTGACATTGATAACATTGCTTTGTCCAACAGTTGGGGCTTTAAAGCCCGTATTGATAGACCCCCTTAGTGCAAAGGTATCATCAATCTTATATCGCGAGCTCAATTTACCATCAAATGTTGACCCAAAATCACTAAAGTGCTCAACACGGGTAGCGACAGCAAATTGCCATCCTTCAGAAACATAGAACTCTAGGTCTGCATACAGCGCCCAATTGTTTCTACTCCAGTGACTAAGCAGATTGAGGCTGATAGCCAGGAAAACCGTTAGATCCGATAGAAAACCCCTGTATTAATCCAAGAGGCGGTTCTAATGCAAATGGACCTGCAACATAAGAAGGTTCATCGCCTGCTTTTTGGAAATAGGTTTCTTTCCGCCATTCAAGGCCAACGGCTATACTTACGGGGTCTTCGAAAATGGTTTGTATTAGCTTGGCAAAGTCGAGATTTAACGTTCGCTCTACTTGAGATACGCTACCGGGCGAAAATTGCGTTGGAGACTGGGGTCCCAAAGAAGGGTTTACTGTTTCTGAAATCGTATATTCAATATCGCTATATCCCACTGACGCACTGGCATCCATTGCCCATCCGCTGGACAACTCTTTGCGTATTCCTAGCACCATGGAAGCGTCGGTTATTGTGCCGCCAAACCGCGGTGTAAAACCTCCAGGGAACCACTCATTAAACGCAAAGCAATTGGCACCTAGTGAAGTACTGTTGTCTGCGATAAGTAAATAGTTAGGATCTTGCAATACATTTGCATCACTTAATGAAATAGAAGGGCACTGGATACCATTGTCTATGCCGTCTAAATCAGCAATGATAAGTCGGCGCTCTCCCGTAACACTGTCTGTCCGACTAAACACCCCTTCCCGCGTTTGTGGATTTCTGTAATAAAAGCCGCCTTCAATTTCTCTTCTTGCCGTCGTTGCAAAGCTATAAAGCTCAGCGCCTGAAGCCAGAGTTAGGCCTGAATTCATGGCAAACTTCACATCTTTGTTCACATCAAGTGCGCCCCATATTTGTGAGGGGTTATTGATGAAGGTGTTGCCCTGGGCAATCAATGAAGCCGCATCGTCGCGCTGAACCGAACGAGAGGTCCCGTTTTGTTGTCTGTATTCCACCGTAGCATTAACAAACCCATCATTGCCCAATGAGAAGCCTTTATTTGCTTGAATCTGGAATAACTCACCATCGCCTTCACTGTAAAGGCCACTGCGAAAGGCAACGCTCCCTCCTTGGTTGCTATCCTTTAAGACGAAGTTTATTACACCTAAGCAATGGCATCAGAGCCGTATTGCGCTGATGCTCCGTCTCGCAATACCTCGACTTGTTGCAGTGCATAGGCGGGAATAACCGAGATATCTGGTCCTTGCGCGCCATCTGATAGCCCACCACCAAGAAACGTTATTACTGCGGAGCGATGTCGCCGCTTTCCATTTAGTAACAGCAGCGTGTGGTCTGAAGACATGCCCCTCAGATTTGCAGGTCTCACCAAACTGCTCGCATCATTAATAGGCTGGTCGTTAACGTTTAACGACGGAACCATTACACTCAGCATCGCTAGAACATCAGCGTTGCCCTGTGAACTCAAGGCTTGAGAACCGATAATATCAAGTGGTACAGGAGATTCCACGACGCTTCTTGGTGAGCTTCTTGTGCCGACTACCGCTATTTTCTCAAGCGCATTACCGGTATCTTCAGGCTCGTCTTGCTGGGGCTCCTGTGGTGTTTCTTTCGCAACTAGCGAGGCGCGTGAGCGAATACTCAAAGCGCCCGTCTCGTCTGTAACAACAGCAAGCTCGGTACCTTCTAAAAGCTGAACAAGCGCTTCATTAAGGGTAAAAGTACCTTCAAGGGCATTTGTTTTTACACGCTTAGCGAGATCAAAAGGAAACAACAGCGTTGTGTTGGCCTGCTTCGCAAGCTCTGTCAAAGCTTCGTTTGCATCTTGAGCGGGTATTGAAAACGTAAATGCGCTGCTATCAATAGACTCAGCAGTCTGATTAGTGGTTTGCGCCGCTACTTGCTGCGCTATCGATGCACAAGCAATAGCGACAGACAGGGGCAATATTCGCAGACTTGTGGTGAGTTTAGAGACACTGGTGCAGGGCTTTTTGCAAGGCGAATTTAAACGCGACTTTCCCAATGAAAGGAAAGACTTATAGGCTTTTGGAAGTAATCGCTTGTCGTATGCAATGCTGCTGTATCGCAAGAGTATTTTCGATGAGCTTGTTATTTTAATTATAGTGTCACATTAGTTGTCGGTATGCCAACCATGAAAGGCGAAAAATCGCCTTTCATTTGAGCAACGTTAGCTCTTTGCTACAGAGAGTTGAATGCTGTTTTCCGTTACTTTTTCATACTCTATGTTAAAACTACTTTTCAGCGCCGAAAGTAAACCGTCGATATCACCTACTTTGAAATAACCCGCCACGCGACGCTTACGCAGGGCATCTCCGGAAATATTGAATCTAACGGGTGTGTAACGGCCTATTTCTGCCAAAACGGCTTCTAGAGGTTCACCCTTGAACACAATCATCCCTTGCTGCCATGCCAAATCGTCATCAATATCATTTTGAGATAAATTTTCTCGCTCTTCTACCTTACCTTGCACGGTGGCCTTTTCGCCTGCAAACATAAGTAGTCCTTCTTCGGTGACCGATTTTCTACTGAACAGCAAATCGTTTGAAGCAGCGCTAAATCTGTCTTTGACCAAGACTTTCCCCTCGGTCACGACCAGTTCAAATGCGTTATCATCAACGTATTGCATGTTAAATGCCGTGCCAACGGCTGTAACCGTGTTACTGCCAGCGGTTACTGAGAACGGACGCTGTTTATCATGCGCAACTTCAAAATGCGCTTCTCCGCGCAACAGCACAATATTGCGCGCACTTGCTGAAAAGTCGACGGTGACAATGGAATTAGTATTGAGATGCAGCTTTGAGCCATCAGCCAATATTACGTTTTTCTGCTCGCCAACATCGGTTTGAACTTTTTCACTAATATTGGCAAATTGTGGCGCTGATTCAAACCATGTGCGCTGAACAATCACACTAAGTGCAACAGCCACTACAAAAAACGTGGCAGCCATCCCCCAAACCACTTGCTTGCCCATGCGTTGTTTTTGTTTTGTCTTGCGAGATTGCGGCTGAGGAAACAAACCACTGAGTTCGTTAAGAACCGACATATCGTCCCACAAACTCGCTGCATCCAAAAGTGCCTGACGATGTGCGTTGCTTTCACTCAACCACTCATCTAACTGCACTTTCTCTTCATCAAGCAAACCGCGGTCGAGGCGGCTTACCCACAGGCAAGCTTGCTCTTGGATATCTTCTTTGCTGGAAAACTGGCGAATATTATTCATGTTAACTACGGCTTATGTCCTGATTCGCATTGGCAGTGGCGCGGGGGATATCACTGTCTTTTGAAAGCTCGGCAAGATACCTAGAGCACATCATTAAACCTTTTGCGACATGCTTTTCGACCGTACTTTCACTAAGCCCCACAAGTTCAGCGATCTCTTTTTGACGCATGCCATATACTTTTTTAAGCAAAAAAACGCGTTTTACATCCGCAGACAATGTATCCGTGGCTCGGCAAAAGTGAATAAAACGCTCTTTGCTTTCTACATTTTTTTCTAAACTGTGCCCCACTAGCTCATAGGGCAATATATCCATATCATCAAATTGCTGCTTGTTTTTATTTTCAGCTTTTGCAATGTGATTCAGCGCTAAGTTACGCGCTGTCTTGAGCATATAAGTTCGCTCGTATTGTATTTCTTGTTTTAATTCGGCCTCATAGCTCTTTATAAAAGCTTCTTGGACGATATCTTCAATGTCGTCGGCGCCAACAATAGAGCCTACCGCGCGCATCAATTTCGAACGGTATTTTAAGAAGGTTTCGGCTACTGTCGACTTTTTCGTCATAGTTTTAAATGTATTGTGTTTCGATTTGCTTACAGTGGCATCCATAATGCCACAAAAATTAATTTATTCACGCCTTTGCATTCAACGAATGCTTCCCTTTTTGACACGCTTAGCCATGTCCGGGCATTACATCTTCAATATCGTTAGCTAATTACAAATAGATAAGGGGCAAACGCCCCCTTGTCAGCTTTAGAAAGTGTAAACACCTCTTAGGTAGTAGAAACCACCGTTGATTCCAATTGGTGACGTCGTTGGATATGCTGAGCCCGCAATCTGAGCATAGGTGATACCACCTGCGTCAGTATTGTTTTCATCAGGATATTCATCAAACGCATTTCGTGCACCAACAGTCAACGTGAATTCTTCAGTAAAGTTGTAAGCAACTTCAAAATCGAATGTGATTTCAGAACCCACTTTGTCAATTGGCAACGCTGAATCTAAGTGATCTTCGAAAATGCTACCGAAATAGTTCATACGAGCTAAGAAGCGCCAGTCACCATTTGTATGGTTCGCGGTCGCGCTGTAACGCACTGCTGGAAGGTTATCTTCTAACATGCGAATACGGAAGTCAGAGATATTGTCTGACGCGCGGTCAACTTCTGTCGATGTCCAGTTATAAGCAAGTGAGAACTTGGTTTCACCGCCCATCATTTCCATTGCATAGTTTGCTACAACGTCAACACCTTCAGTAGTCGTATCAAAGTCATTAGTAAAGAAGCTAATTTCAGAGAAACTAGATGCGTCATTAATGCCTTGTGCAAGAAGCGTTGCGATGTCTTCTTCGGTAAGTGCAATACCAGAAGCAGTACTGATACGATCTGTCAGCTCAATGTTGTAGTAATCAGCAGTAATAAATAAGCCGTTATCGAAGTCAGCGACAACACCGAACGTGATGCTCTCTGACTCTTCAGGCGTCAACTGCTCACCACCTTTAAGCTGTGATACTGGATCAGTTGGTGGCAATGTTGCACGGTCAATCAACTGACCACCAGTACCAAACGCGGTTGTTACGTTGCGTACGTTACTTTGTCCAAGCGTCGGCGCTTTAAAGCCTGTAGAGAATGCACCACGGAAAGCAATGTTCTCAAGCGCCTGCCAACGGAAGGCAATCTTTCCTTTGGTGGTATCACCAAAGTCTGAGAAATCTTCATAACGTAGTGCACCTAGCTAGCATGAAGTTTTCAGTAATATAGGCTTCAGCATCAACATAAAGTGCGATGTTGTTGCGCGACACACGGCCTTGGCTATTGGCTGAAAGGCCAGGGAAACCATTTGAGCCAATACCAAAACCTTGTGTCGCCAACGGACCTATTTCATAAGACGCTGGATCACCCGCAAAACTCTCATAGCTTTCGTTTCTATATTGGAAACCAGTTGCTACAAACAGAGGCTCGTATAAACCTACATCGAAAGGTTTAGTGAAGTCGATATCAAGTGTTTGCTCAGACTGTGTGTAACGACCTGGGCTAAATTCAAACGGCGTGTTTGGACCTAACGACGGGTTAATTGTGTTGCTAATAGCGAAATCAACTTCGTTCTGACCTAAGTTAAGACTCACGTCATAAGTAATCTCGTTCGCTAATTCACCTCTCGTCCCGAATACCAAAGACATATCAGTCACGGTACCGCCAAAGCGAGGCGTAAAGCCACCTGGCAGAATTTCGTTGAACGCAAAACAGTCTGGGTTATTTGCTACTTCATTGATGTAACGAGGGTTCTGTAAAACGTTGTCACCCACTACGATATCAGTTGGGCAGTTGCCAGACATATCGCCTGTCAAATCGCCAACAAGCAGCAGTTGTTCGCCTGCGTCATTTGTACCACCGTCATTTACACCGCCGCGGTTGTGCGGGTTACGGAAGTAAAAGCCACCTTCAACTTCACGCTCTGCAAAGTTACCAAACATGTAAGCTTCTGCTGAATCAGATAACTCAAGACCCAAGTTGGCAAACAATTTAATGTCGTGCTTTATTTCTGGCGAACCCCAAATTTGCGCAGGGTCAGCAACAAAGGTGTTGCCTGCGTCAATAAGCGCCGCTGCATCGGCACGTTGAATACTGCGCGAGGTATCATCTGCCGTGCGGTATTCAGCCGACAGGTTGATAAAGCCTTTGTCTGACAGCGGAAGGCCAACGTTACCTGAAAGCTGGATCATGTCGCCGTCGCCCTCATAGAACGAACCATAACGCGCTTCAAATAATCCGCCTTCAGAGGCATCGTTAAGCACAAAGTTGATTACACCGGCGATAGCATCTGAACCGTATTGCGCTGCAGCACCATCACGCAACACTTCAACTTGCTTAAGCGCTGCTGCTGGGATAACTGAAATATCTGGACCTTGCGCACCGTCAGAAAGGCCGCCGCCCAAGAACGTAATAACCGCAGAGCGGTGACGACGCTTACCGTTTACAAGTACCAAGGTATGGTCAGATGCCATACCACGAAGGTTAGCAGGACGAACCAAAGTTGATGCATCGTTAATTGGCTGGTCGTTTACGTTAAAAGAAGGAACAACGGTTTGCATCATAGATACCATGTCAGTGGCACCCTGCTGCTTAAATTCTTCGCTAGAAATGATGTCGATAGGAACTGCTGAGTCAGCGACTGAACGAGGCGCCGCGCGCGAGCCTACTACCGCAATTTGTTCGTAATCTTCTGCTTTGGCACTTTCTTCTGCTTCTTGTGCAAATACTGGCGCCGTAGCCATTACTGAAAACGCAGCAGAGGCAGCTAAAACGCCTCGTACGTTTTTGGTCAATAAAGACAAGTTTGTATTCATGGTGGTTTCCCGGATTTTCTCTTCTGCCTTTCGCCAAGTGATGACATCGGCAATGGCACAGAGTGGTTGTTATTTTATACCTTCAACACTGACTGTGTTACGCGGAGCAAACGTCAAAACTCGCTCGTCAGTTGCATTTTTTATAGAACGCAAGATGCTAAAAAACAAACCTTTTTTGACAAAATAAAAATATTTTTTCAATGCATAGAGGATTTTGTTTTGTGACCTGTCTATAGAGTTTTTACGGGAATTTATGCGGGGAGTTTTTGGGGCTTTTCAATAAAAAAACCGACTAAAAGCCGGTTTTTCAATCTAATTTTCGGAGTACTCGAATTACTCGTCTTCTTTATGTTTTGCAGCGGTTTCTTTTATAAGTGGCTGAAGTTCATTTTGCTGGAACATTTCGATGATGATATCACAACCACCAACTAGCTCACCTTCAACCCAAAGCTGAGGGAACGTAGGCCAGTTCGCATATTTTGGAAGCTCTGCGCGGATGTCAGGGTTTTGAAGAATATCAACATAAGCAAAAGGTTCGCCGCACGACATCAGTGCTTGCGATGCTTGCGATGAAAAACCACAGCTAGGTAACTTTGGCGACCCTTTCATATAAAGAAGAATTGGATTCTCTTCGATTTGCTGTTTAATTCTCTCTAGCGTTGATTGGCTTTCAGTATTATCCATTGGATCCTCTCAGCGGGAAATTTTCGTTAGTTGTATGTGGGCACACTTCTCTACATTTTCAAGACCACCATAGCATAAATTTCTTTCAGGCCCTGTCAATCACTACCGAATCTCCTATTGGTTTTTCATCAAAAGAAAGCCTTACAGAGTAACTTTAAGTGATCTGTTCAACCCAAATAGCGCTATTTACCTTATCCAACTATTGTGTTCAAAAGATTAATTCGAAAAATTCACATTTTTGTCATTGAGTTATAGGACTTTATCCCCACATCTGCGTTATGCTTAAAGGTATAAAGTTTTAATTCGAGCGCAAGCTCAACGCGCATTTTACGAACAGGCATCGCAAGTGCGCAGCGAGATTAAAAATACTAAACCAACATGGAGACCGTCATGGCTTTTGAATTACCAGCATTACCATACGAACAAAATGCACTAGAACCACATATTTCTGCTGAAACGCTTGAGTATCACTACGGCAAGCACCACGCTACTTATGTCACTAAGCTTAACGGCCTAGTTGAAGGTACTGACATGGAAAGCAAGAGCCTTGAAGAAATTATTAAGTCTTCTGAAGGTGGTGTTTTCAATAATGCAGCGCAAATCTGGAACCACACATTCTATTGGCACAGCCTAAGCCCGAATGGTGGTGGCGAGCCTACTGGTGCACTAGCTGACGCTATCAACGCAAAGTGGGGCTCGTTCGCAGACTTCCAAGCTGCATTCAACGACAAAGCAGTAAACAACTTTGGTTCTAGCTGGACGTGGCTTGTTAAGACAGCTGACGGCGGCCTAGATATCGTTAACACAAGCAACGCAGAAACACCTATCTCTGGTGATGAGCTAACGCCTCTGCTAACGGTTGATTTGTGGGAACACGCTTACTACATCGATTACCGTAACGCGCGTCCTAAGTACCTAGAAAACTTCTGGGCTTTGGCTAACTGGGAATTTGCTAGCAGCAACTTCGCATAAGCTGAAATAAAGCGTTAAACACTTTTAAGAGCCCCGCCACGAGCGGGGCTTTTTGTTTTTACTTCAGTGCCGTATTTTAACAAAGATTAAGAGTTCATTGCCTCGCCACAGCCTTACTTTGCTCGTGCCTTCGTGCACACTTCCCACATTTAGTATGAGACACTAAATTCTTATAAAAGTTGCCTTTTTCGTTAGATGAAAACGGAAAGGACTATGCGAAAGTCTACTAATAATTACTAACGTTTTTGTGAATTCCTACTAAGCTCAAAATACGGGGTTCCGTATTTAAGGGGTATTCATGGGTATTTTTGAACACTATCAAAATCGCTACGAAGAGCGAAAACAGGAAGAGTTCACCATTGGGGAGTTCCTTGATATTTGTAAAGAGGATCAGCTCGCCTACGCAAACGCCGCTGAGCGCTTGCTAAAATCTATAGGTGAACCAGAACTAATCAACACAGCTAACGACCCGGCGTTAAGCCGTATTTTCTCAAACCGCGTTATTTCTCGTTATCCGGCGTTCTCAGAATTCTATGGCATGGAAGAAGCCATCGAACAAATTGTCTCTTACCTTAAACACGCCGCACAAGGTCTCGAAGAGAAGAAGCAAATTTTGTATTTGTTGGGCCCTGTTGGAGGCGGAAAGTCTTCTCTCGCAGAACGGCTTAAAGAGCTGATGCAAAACGTGCCAATTTACATGCTGAAGGGGTCACCCGTTAATGACCACCCCTTCTGTTTGTTTGATGCCAAGGAAGATGGTGAGATTCTGGAAAAAGAGTACGGCATTCCAAAGCGCTATCTTAAGACGATCATGTCGCCATGGGCACGCAAACGTCTTCACGAATTCAATGGTGATATCACCCAGTTTAAAGTCGTAAGAGTGTATCCCTCAGTACTTGATCAGGTGGGTATTGCTAAAACCGAGCCTGGCGACGAAAACAACCAAGATATTTCATCACTGGTTGGTAAAGTGGATATCAGACGACTTGAGCAGTTTGCTCAAAATGATCCCGACGCATATAGCTACTCGGGTTCACTGTGTAAAGCCAATCAAGGTCTAATGGAGTTCGTTGAGATGTTCAAAGCGCCCATTAAGGTGCTACATCCGTTACTTACTGCAACACAAGAAGGCAATTACAACCCTACCGAGGGCTTCTCTGCCCTGCCCTTTGACGGTCTCATTTTAGCGCATTCAAATGAATCAGAATGGCAATCATTTAGAAATAATAAGAACAACGAGGCATTTCTCGACAGGGTTTATATTGTAAAAGTGCCCTACTGCTTAAGAGTAAGCGAAGAAATTCGAATCTATAAAAAGTTACTTGATAGTAGCGAGCTGAAAGGTGCGCCCTGTGCACCTGACACGCTGGAGTGTCTAGCACAGTTTAGCGTGCTGTCTCGTCTTAAAGAGCCTGAGAATTCAAGCTTGTTCTCAAAAATGCGAGTGTATGATGGCGAGAGCTTGAAAGACACAGACCCGAAAGCGAAATCGTACCAGGAGTATCGTGATTATGCTGGTGTCGATGAGGGCATGGAGGGTCTTTCTACACGCTTTGCATTTAAAATATTGTCACGGGTGTTCAACTTTGACCATCAAGAGGTTGCGGCAAACCCAGTACATTTATTTTATGTACTGGAGCGTCAAATCGAACGTGAACAATTTCCTGCGGAAACTGCCGATAGATACCTTGAGTTTTTAAAGGGTTACCTGACGCCTCGTTACGTTGAATTTATCGGCAAAGAAATTCAAACCGCTTATCTTGAGTCGTACTCTGAATATGGTCAAAACCTGTTTGACCGCTACGTGACGTATGCTGATTTTTGGATCCAAGACCAAGAGTACCGCGACCCAGAAACAGGTCAGTTGTTTGACCGCGCTTCGCTTAACGCTGAATTAGAAAAAACGGAAAAGCCAGCGGGTATTAGCAACCCAAAAGACTTTAGGAATGAAATCGTCAACTTCGTACTGCGTGCTCGTGCTAACAACGCGGGTAAAAATCCCGCTTGGACGAGTTATGAGAAGCTTCGCACTGTTATCGAGAAGAAGATGTTTTCAAACACAGAGGACTTACTTCCTGTTATTTCCTTTAACACTAAAGGCTCGGCGGAAGAGCAGAAGAAACACGACGACTTTGTTAACCGTATGACGGAGAAAGGCTATACACAGAAGCAGGTTAGATTGTTATGTGAATGGTATCTGCGTGTTCGTAAAGCGTCGTAGTGCGTTTTAGTGATGCGACGAACGGGACAAGTGTTATAGGTGCACTATGTACCTTTAACACTTGTAAGTGCAGTGAATGACCTAATAGCAGGTGAGTATGGCGCATTTTATTGACCGAAGGCTTAACAGCAAAGGTAAAAGCACAGTCAATCGCCAACGCTTTATAAAGCGCTACAAACAGCAAATAAAGCGGGCGGTCTCTGATGCAGTAGGTAAACGTTCGGTTACCGACCTCGACTCTGGCGAAAAAATTAGTATTCCAGCCAGGGATATATCCGAACCCATATTTCATACAGGACGTGGGGGCAGCCGCGACATCGTTCATCCAGGAAACGACCAATTTACCGCAGGAGATAAGATTGACCGTCCACCTGGCGGCGGTGGACGCGGCGGTGGTGAAGGAGACGCCAGCAATGAAGGTGAAGGCCAAGACGAGTTTGTTTTTTCTATCTCAAAAGATGAATACCTAGACTTGTTGTTTGATGATCTAGCACTTCCAAATTTGAAGAAAAACCAGTTTGACAAGGTCACGCAATACGAAACGTACCGTGCGGGCTATCAAACTGATGGTGTTCCCAGTAATTTAGACGTAGTACGCTCGCTAAAAGGCTCTGTTGCCAGACGCATTGCGCTAAGCGCTACAGACAAACGCAAATTGCGAGAGTGCGAAGAAGCACTGGAAGCATTACTCAATGATAAGCACGACAATACGCTTAAAATACTGGCATTAAAAGAGGAGATAAAAACCCTCAAAGCAAAAATTGCGCGGGTTCCTTTTATTGACACCTTTGACCTGCGTTTTAAAAACTACGATAAACGCCCCCTCCCTTCTAGCAAAGCCGTCATGTTTTGCTTAATGGATGTATCTGGTTCGATGGATCAGGCAACGAAAGACATGGCTAAACGGTTTTACATCCTGTTATATCTTTTTCTTACTCGTACTTACGAGAACGTGGACGTTGTCTACATTCGACACCATACGCAAGCAAAGGAAGTGGATGAGCAAGAGTTTTTCTATTCACAAGAAACGGGCGGCACTATAGTGTCTAGCGCGTTAAAGCTCATGGATGAAGTAGTGAAAGAGCGCTACAGCGATGGTGATTGGAATATTTATGCTGCACAGGCTTCTGATGGGGACAACTGGGCAGACGATTCCCCGCAATGCAGAGATCTTCTTACCCAGAAATTACTGCCTGCTGCGCGTTACTACGCCTATATAGAGATCACCGAACGCCAACATCAAAGCCTATGGCGAGAATATGAAAAAGTAGCAGCAACGCATGAAAACTTTGTGTGTAAGCACATTCAAACTCAAGCTGACATATATCCCGTTTTCAGGGAGCTTTTCAAACGCTCTGAGCAAGATGCTAACGCGTAATACAAAGACAAGGGCTAACTATGACGACAGACACCACCGCTAAAAAAACGACATCATCGTCAGACAAGCAACGCCATTTATTAAGCGACGGACCCGACTGGACATTTCCCCTTATCGAGGAATATGAAAAACACATCGACCGTATCGCGAACAAGTTCAAACTAGACACGTACCCAAATCAAATTGAAGTCATAACGGCAGAGCAAATGATGGACGCCTATGCCAGCATAGGCATGCCGTTGAATTATACCCACTGGTCATTCGGCAAAAAATTCATTCAAACTGAGCAACAATACCGACGAGGACAAATGGGGCTTGCCTATGAAATTGTGATCAATTCCGACCCGTGTATTGCTTACCTTATGGAAGAAAACACCATAACCATGCAAGCACTGGTTATGGCACATGCGTGCTATGGTCATAATTCTTTTTTCAAAGGCAACTATTTATTTAAGACGTGGACAGATGCCAGTTCTATCATTGACTATCTCGTATTCGCCAAAAATTACATTGCAAAATGCGAGCAAAAATACGGCTTTGACGAAGTAGAAAACATGCTTGACTCTTGCCATGCATTAATGAATTACGGTGTAGACCGCTATAAACGCCCCCAAAAAATTTCGCTACAAGAGGAAAAAAACCGTCAAGAAGAGCGTGAGGCTTACCTGCAATCGCAAGTTAATGAGTTATGGCGCACTCTGCCTGACAGCCCCGCGCACAAACACAAAGAAAAAATACGTTTTCCTCAAGAGCCACAAGAAAACCTTCTGTATTTTATAGAGAAAAATGCCCCGTTGTTAGAACCATGGCAACGAGAAATTGTGCGTATTGTCAGAAAGGTTTCGCAGTATTTTTATCCACAAAAACAAACGCAGGTGATGAACGAAGGTTGGGCATGTTTTTGGCACTATCACATTTTGAATGAGATGTATGACGAAGGCCTGGTCAGCGACAGGTTTATGATGGAATTTTTGCATAGTCACTCTAGCGTGGTTATGCAGCCCGAATACAATAGCCCGTACTACTCAGGCATTAACCCTTATGCGTTAGGGTTTTCTATGTTTATGGATATCAAACGAGTTTGTCAGTCGCCCACTGAAGAGGACTATCAGTATTTACCTAGTATTGCGGGTAAAGACTGGCTTGAGACCGTACATTTTGCCATGCAAAATTTTAAAGATGAGAGCTTTATTAGCCAATTCTTGTCACCAAAAGTAATACGAGATTTTAAGCTATTTGCGCTTGAGGACGATACGTCGAAGCCTTTCATTAGCGTTAGTGCTATTCACGATGAGCTTGGCTATCACACCATAAGGGAAAAGCTGTCTGCGCAATATAACCTAAGTAACTTAGAGCCCAATATTCAGGTTCACAATGTAGATGTTCGAGGCGACCGCTCACTAACATTAAGGTACATTCCCCAACGTAACATTCCGCTGGGGGACTCGAAGGATGAAGTGATGCGCCATCTTCACCGCCTGTGGAAATTTGACGTTAGACTAGAACAGGACAATGGTGATGACGGGATAACGCTATTAGCCGAGTGTAATAGAGCGCCACAACTGGACTAGCGGTCATGGCGCACCGCTTCTTCTAGTGTTGTGGCGCAGTGTCGAAGCGTTTTTTGGCGCAAAGAAACAGCGACATTGCCCCAAGCGCTGAAAATACCGCAGCGGTAACGAATGTCTCATAAGCATTGGTTCCCTGCGACCACTGCTGCCCTGCCATATAGTTTCCAAATGCGCCGCCCAAGCCAAAAGCCACGCTGATATACACGGCTTGCCCTCTGCTTTGATACGCTTTCGGAAGATACTGATGAATAAAATGAACAGACACCGCATGAGTTAAGCCAAAACTTAGCGCATGAATAAGCTGGCTAAGCACAATAACCACAAAGTGTTCGGCAAAGGCAGCCATGGCATACCACCTAAGGGCAGTTAGCGCGAGGCTGGCAAACAGCAGATTCCACACACCAAATTGGCTAATAAGCCTTCTAGCCAAAATAAAGATACCGACTTCGGCCAGCACGCCTAACGCAATGAACACACCCGTTTGTTGCCCGCTGTAGCCTAAGTCGCGCATATACAGTGCAAAAAAGCCGTAGTAAGCGCCAAAGCTTATTTGTAGGCATGCAGACGCAAAAATAAAAACAGCAAATGGTTTTTGTTTAGCAAACGTCCATATGCTGCCAACCGCACTTTCTTGTGTGGCCTTTTGCACTAAGCGCTTTAATAAACAAGGTGCTGACAAAAAGGAGCGCCAATACGCCAATACTCACGTGCACCGGGGTCTCTGTAGAGAAAATATCTAAGGCTTTACCAACCAGTACGGTTAGACAAATAAACCCCACGCTGCCCCAAAGCCTTACCTGACCATACGTCGCCTTGGTATTGACCACACTGTTCATCGTGATCACTTCAAGTTGAGGCAATACTGCTGTCCAAAACATCATCATTAAGCCAAACGACAATGTCAGTCCCCAGAAGCTGTCGAAGTAAAACACTGAGCTAAATGTTAGTACGGTTAGAAAACACCCCAAGCGCATAACGCCGATGGCATTGCCGGTTTTATCAGCCACCCCAGCCCACAAACCAGGCCCTAAAATACGAGCAAGCGTAATAACCGCAAATAGCTCACCGATATCTGCAGAAGAAAAACCGCGACCATCTAGAAAAATGCCCAAATAAGGGACCAGCACACCCAACTGACCGAAATAAAGCCAGTAAGTGATTGCCAATATAATAAGTGATGAATTAGCCCGAAATGCCAACAGAAATCTCCATATACAAAAACGCCATTAACACTTCTATCAAGAGCAGCCGTTATGTGCCGCACTTATTAGAAAGGTTAATGGCGCTGAATCTAGCACGTGCTCAGATGAGCAACTAAACAATAACTACGCTTGGCCTGCTATTGGCGTTGTGCTTGATGCAATACCAGCGTTTTGAGCACGATGGCGCAACAAGTGGTCCATTAAAACAAGAGCTAACATAGCTTCTGCAATAGGCACAGCACGAATACCGACACACGGGTCGTGGCGGCCTTTAGTCACAATGTCTATTTCTTCGTTGTCTTTATTAATTGTCTTACCCGGCACTGAAATACTCGAGGTAGGCTTTAGGGCCATATGGACTTCAATGTCTTGTCCGGTAGAAATACCCCCAAGCACACCGCCAGAGTGATTTGATGTAAAACCATCCGGCGTTAGCGTGTCGCGATGCTCACTGCCTTTTTGATTAATTACGTCAAACCCATCGCCAACTTCTACGCCTTTTACCGCGTTAATCCCCATCATAGCGTGAGCGATTTCAGCGTCTAAACGATCGAATACAGGTTCGCCCAAGCCTACCGGTACATTTTTAGCAACGACCGATACTTTGGCACCTATGCTGTCGCCAGACTTTTTAAGGTCTCGCATGTACTCATCAAGGGCTTCAAGCTTTGATTCATCCGGGCAGAAAAATGGGTTCGTGTTAGTCACGCTATGGTCGACCGTATCAACAGCGATGGGGCCAAGCTGTGACAAATAGCCCAATACTTCAATTCCATGTTCTTCTTTAAGGTATTTCTTAGCGATACCACCTGCGGCAACACGAATGGCTGTCTCACGGGCAGAAGAGCGACCGCCGCCGCGATAGTCTCTACTTCCGTATTTTTGGTCGTATGTATAATCGGCATGACCTGGGCGGAAACGATCTTTAATATTGCCGTAATCCTGACTGCGCTGGTCTTTGTTTTTGATCAAAAGCCCAATACTTGTCCCGGTTGTTTTTCCTTCAAAAACGCCAGATAGAATTTGTACTTCGTCGTCTTCTCGTCGCGCCGTAGTATAACGAGATGTACCCGGCTTACGTCTATCTAGGTCAACCTGAAGGTCTTCTTCAGTAATACTTAAACCTGGAGGGCAACCATCTACCACACCGCCAATTGCAATACCGTGACTCTCGCCAAATGTGGTTACAGTGAAGAGTTTTCCAAAGCTGTTACCTGACATAATTAACTATTAATCCTTACTGCTAAAGTGTTCTACCAGTGTCTCTTTACGCACTGCAAAAATACCCGATCCGCCGTTTTCAAACTCAAGCCAAATAACTTCAAGCCCAGGGAAGCGGGTGCTCATATGCACTTCGCTATTGCCCACCTCTACAAATAACCAGCCGCCGTCATTTAAATAAGTAGGCGCCTGCTTCAGCATGATATCAACAAGCTCAAGACCATCGTCACCAGCGGCTAGCGCTAGCTCTGGCTCATGGTGATATTCCTCTGGTAAATCAGCCATGTCTTCGGCGTCAACATAGGGAGGGTTTGACACAATAAGGTCGTATTTTTGACCTTCTAAACTTGAAAATAAGTCAGATTGAATAGGATAAACACGGTGACTTAGGCCATGTTCCTGTATGTTGATATCTGCCACTTCCAGCGCGTCAGTGCTGATGTCCACTGCGTCAACTTGCGCTTCTGGGTAAGCATGAGCCAATGCAATTGCAATGCAGCCGCCTCCAGTGCACATATCAAGGATAGTTGCTGGTGATGTCTCAATAAATGGCGCAAACTCATTTTGAATAAGTTCAGCAAAAGGCGAACGAGGAATAAGTACACGTTCGTCTACGTAAAACGGCATGCCACAAAACCATGCTTCATTGGTAATGTAGGGCAGCGGCATACGCGTTTGCACGCGCTTTAACACCAGCTCTGCAATTTTTTCGCGCTCGCTTTTGGTTAAACGAGAAGTAAGTACGCTTTCACCCACTTGCGCTAACACAGGGTGAGGCAAATGCAGTGCTTGCATAACCAAGCTTGTCGCTTCGTCCCACGCATTATCGGTGCCATGACCAAAATATAAGGCCGCATCATTAAAGCGGCTGGTCGCCCATCGCGTCATATCTAACAAAGTATGCAGATCTTCAATGGCTTCTTCTAGGTAAAACTTATCGGTCATGGCGTTTGGGTACATCAAAAATTACAAAGCTGGTATCATACTAACATTTGGTGTCTTCGCCCACGTTAATTTGCATATTGATTCATAATGAAAGCGTTTAAAAAAGAACTAAAAGCCTTAAAGAAACAAACTTTAGCATCGAAGCTCGACAAAGTAGAGCGCACTGACGATGTTGAAGAAGAAACGTTTTCATTTGCCGATGCGATGCAAGGTGTAAAGCCACTAAAACAAGACAAGGTCGAGCCAGATACACAAGTCGAGCTTTTCAACAAGCGCCAGCAAGCGTCTAACAAGCACTTAAAAAACAGCAAGCAACTTGCCGCTTCATTTAGCTTTTCAGATATGTACCAGGCTGCGCTGCCGCAAGAAGGCCCCATGCGTTATTGCCGTGAGGGTGAATCGACGCACATTGTTAAGCAATTAAGGCGCGGTGACTATTCACCTGAAATGATGTTAGACCTTCACGGTCTTACGCGAGAGATGGCAAAAGCAGAATTAGCCGCACTTATCCATTCTGCCAGAAAGGAATTAATAGATTGTGTCAGTGTTATGCACGGCTATGGACAAGGCGTTCTAAAAGCCGCCCTGCCTCACTATTTGGTTCAACATCCCCATGTAAGGGCATTTCATCAAGCACCACTTGAATATGGTGGTCAAGCCGCATTGCTAGTACTTTTGGACGTACCGCTCCAAAACAACAAACGCTAGCATAGGGCTTTTATGCCGTGTTTATTTCTGTTCGTCTGCGCTATTGTGCATAAACAAATAGGTGTAATACATCATCATGCCTACAATAATGCCTATACCTAATAATGAACCCCACACCACTGGATCTTTAATCATTGTCCACAACATAATTGTTCTCCTCGTTAACTAAGTTAATCATAGAGGAGATGGAGAACAGCGATTATGATCCAGATCAAAACAAAAAATGCGCTTAACGCACTTCTACTTCTCTTTTGATCCAAATCAAATAGTTAAAAACCCCTGAAGTTTTTGCACCAGCGTGTGCAAAAAGAAAGACCTTCGAAAAAAGATATTGCGCCGCAGGCTAGGCTAGCAGCGACGCCATAAAGAACTCTAAGAATGTAGAAAACGACTGTAAGTATCCAGAATTGCGGGACGCTCCCAATGTAGAAAATGCCCAGTATCAGGTACCAGTTTATAGACGCAGTTTGGCATTTTTGTCACCGCGGCTCTTATGCCGTCGTGGTCCAAAATAGCATCCTGCTCACCACATATCACCAACGTCTTAGCGGTGATATGACTTAAGTTTATGAGTTTACTGATATCTCGACTGGCCTTCACAAACTCACAGTGTTCGTAAAAATTAAGCAGCTCTTGCTCGTCCATTTTCGCAAATTGGTCAACCATCTGCTGCTTTTGCGATTGTGGAATATATTGCCCAAATGTGTTAATCATCAAAGGGGCAATTCGCGCGACCTCACCTTGTTTATACAGATTTTGGCCCTGCTGAATAAGATTTAGAATAGTGTCGTTGGTCGATACACCAAAGCTTCCTAGAATCATTTTTTCTATTTTTTCAGGGTATTTTGCAGCGACGTATGCCGCGAGGATGGTACCCCAAGATGCTGCGGCAAGGGTGACCGTTTTTGATCTGGCAGTTTCAGCCATAACATCAAGGAGGACTTGCTGTTGTTCTTCAAAGCTCACCTGTGGTGCGCCAGACAAAATCTCTGCCCTGCCCGTGCCAGGTAAATCGAATACAACGATAGAGTGCGTGGACACTAAATGTTTAACAAAACTTCTCCACACAGCCATTGTTTGCTTGGCTCCGCTAATACACACTATGGTCTCGGGCATATCGCCGTATACTCTATAGGGTATAAAAAACCGTCCAGACGTTACGCCACCTTTTACAATGCGCATACTGCATCCTCATTCTTTTATTAGATTTTTTATTAAAGCTTCCGTGTCTACTATGGGGTCTTTGCCAAACCATATTGACCACAAGGCATCTGCTAGGTCAGCATTTTGCGTTTCCACAATGACATCGTCATTAAACGAAACTTTCAACTGAGCTTTCGATGCTCTTGATAAAGCGAGCACTGAGTGTTTTTCCACATCGTCATCAAACCCTTTTGATAAACGCTGAATTTCCGTTTTGATGGACATAAGGTCTTTATCAGTGTTATTTCGCTCAATCCCGTCTATCAGCGCCTCTTCAATTTGACGCCTTGAAACGTCACGTAAAAATGTCAATTCAACACGCTGCTGCACGTTGGCATTCTCGATAAGCGACAGTGTTGCCTGTTTACTTTGCGGGCTTTCGTAAGGCCACTCTACATAGTGGCTTATTTTGTATATATCAAAGAAGAACAACTTGCGCGTTGTACTTCCACTCAGCACAAGTTTATTAACTGGGGCAATTTGGTCGGGTTGTATCGTATCGGCGTGCGAACTCGGTTTAGCTTCGGGCGCTATGTACTGCATAGAAAGGCTAGATAGCGCTTTTGAACTAAAAAATACGCAGCAAACGCCAAACACAACAATACTTTTTCGCATGTAAAGAAACACTTAACGACAGCCCATCACGAGAGATATCTCTACACTACGTGCTTTAAAGTGCGATAAAAAGGGTTTTAATGAATTTTTAACCAAATTACTAATGATGCTGCGGTCAATTGGTTAATGTAAGTGACTGGTAACGTATCAACATCCACAAGTTTGAAGTTTGTAGTCGATTGAATTTGCAAGACACCAAGGTATTTAAGAAATAATTTAAAAACTTATTGCAAATAATTCTCATTTGCAATATCTTGTAAATGCCTGTTCGACGTTGGGTATAAAACGGTCTTGGCTTAGCGTCGCTGAGGGATAGACGCCCGTCTATCCCTCAATTTTTTTCAAAGACTACTCTTACACATAATCCTTTTTCTTGCCGATTTTGTATGATCAAGTGACCTCTATGGGCGTCAGTTATTTCACGACATAATGCAAGCCCCAATCCGCTCCCGGTGGCTTTCGTAGAATAAAAAGGGACTAGCGCATTCGCCATTACACTTTCAGACATGCCCTTACCATTATCGAGCACCTCAATGATGACTTGTGTCGTATTTTGGTAAATCGCAAGCTCTACGCACTGTGCGTCACCGCCGGACTCGTGTGCGTTTTTCAATAAATTAATCAACAGTTGTTCTAATTGAACCGAATCTGCGCGTAACTCAATATGCTCTGACATAGACAGCTTGAACGTAAACTGCTGCTTTAGTTGCGCTAGCACATCATTCCAGTTCACGATATCAAAGACTGGCGCGGGTAATTTGGCGAATTTTCCATAGCCTTGTACAAACTGATTTAAGTGGTCGATCCGTTCTTCAATTGTCTTAAACACGCGCACCAGTCTGGGGTCACCATTTTGGTTTCCCACTATTTTTCCACTGTGCAATAAGCTAGATATGGGGCCAAGCGAATTATTGAGTTCATGGCTTATCACTCGGATAACTTTTTTCCAAACGGTGACTTCCTGGCGGTTAAGTTCACGGGTCATTTGCTTCAAAATAAACAGCCGATGTGGATGATTGTTCAGTAAAAAAGTGCCTTTAGCGATATGCCACGTTTCTACACCTTTATCTTCGATAGGGAGTGTGAATAAACCTTCTTTGCTATCCTGCATCATTTCACCTAATGCAGTGGGTTTGTCTTTAAGGAGTATATCTAGAGAATCGCCTTCCAAACGGTGTGATGCATTAAAGAAATGTCTCGCTTGATAGTTACTAAACACAATACGATTGTCACTGTCCACGAGTAACAACACATCTGGCGAAGTCTGTAACACTTTATCTAACATCAGTTCGCGTTGGTGAAGCCATTGCTTTTCAGCACGCAACGTATCTGCAGTTGCGTTAAATAAGGCACACAGCGCCCCAAATTCATCGTCCGAATGGCACGCGAGAGTTGAAGAGTATTCACCATCTTTGAAATTCAACAGCCCTACCTCTAGAGCTTGTAAACTCTTATTGATAGACGTGGTTAAAAAGTAGAAACAAAGCCCATTTAAACCCAGCGTCAGTAGCACAATAACTACCTTTGTAAACACTGAGAGTGATACGACATATAGCAGCGGGGTGATGCCAATGGCAGTAGAAGCCATTGCTGCAAGTAGAAGTTTATGTCTAATGTTCATCACGATTTGTAGTCAATAGCGTATTTGTCGAGTCGGCGGTAGAGGGCCTGACGAGATAGCCCAAAGTGCTTAGCAACTTTGGCAATAACACCATTATATGTTGCCAGTGCCGCTTCAATCTCCTCCTGACTAGGCTCTATTGCAACTGTGCGCTGCGTTTGGCTTTGTGTCTCCTCGCATGACAGTCCAAACGCTTCAGCGGTTAACACACCGTCAGGGTGCAATATTTCGACTCTACGGCAAGCGTTCTCTAATTCTCTTACGTTGCCAGGCCAAGGGTGGGCAGTAATGGCTTGCTGTGCTGTCAAGCTAAGCTCTCGCCCGGGTAAGAAATGCTTCACCAGTGCCAACGCATCATCACCACGCTCACTTAATGGCGGCACGCTAATCTCAATGACATTTAAGCGATAAAATAAATCTTCGCGAAAATCTCCCTTTGCGATATCCGAAGCCAGGTCTGCATTTGTGGCTGAGATTATCCTAACCCGTGTGTGCTGCGTTTTTACTGAACCTAACTTTTCGAATTCATAGGTCTGCAGTACTCGTAAGAGCTTCACTTGCCCAGACAGAGGCAAGTTGCCTATCTCGTCTAAAAATAGTGTGCCACCATTCGCGGCTTCAAAACGACCAATTCGACTTTTATTGGCACTGGTAAACGCGCCCGCTTCGGCGCCGAATAACTCTGCTTCGATAAGCTCTTGTGGAAGTGCGCCAGCGTTTATTTTAACAAAAGGCGCCTGATTCAATGGCGACTGACATTGAATTAGCTCTGCTATTTTCTCTTTGCCACTTCCATTTGGACCCGTAATAAGCACAGGCACATCTGATTTTGCCACCTGTAACGCCATATCCACCACGCGCTGCATTGCGGCGCTTTCATAGATTAGCCCAATATTTTGCGCCACCTGTTTTGCACTTCCGAACGCATTAGCGTGCTGTTGCAGGGCTTTATTTTTAGTATTGGCTTCACCCAGCGCGATAAGATTGTTTACGGTAGTCACAAGCTTAGTATCATCCCACGGTTTAGGGATGTAATCTGCTGCGCCAGCCTTAACCAGGGACACGGCCTGTTCAAGCTCAGTCCAAGCTGTGATCAATATAATTGGCAGCAGTGGATTAAGACTACGAAGATCACTAAACAGTGCTCTTCCTTCTTCACCCGAAGTGGTGTCTGCACTAAAGTTCATGTCTTGAATGACTAACGCTATTGATTGGTAATTTACAATTTGTAGCGCTTCTTGAGGAGAAGTTGCGGTAACAATGTCATATCCGTGGATCTCTAGTAGCAGCGACAGGGCTTCTAACACCGCCACGTTGTCATCTACTATTAAAATTTTCGTCATTGAAAGCATATCCGTGTTGTTGTTTTTATGAGTATTCAGGCTGCTTTAATTAGTAGGTGAACCTGCCAAGCCTCGGGTGTAGCGTGCGGCTTGGCAAGGCACCTATATCACTTATATGCTCCTAGTGGCTATGCTCGGTGAGATGTTTGCTGCGCGAACAGCAGGCACCACAACGGCCAATAAGCTCATTGCTAAAACAAACAGTGCAGTCACTATCACATATTCAATCTCCAATGCTTCAATTGAATAGGATTCCATAAGTGCGCGCCCTAAAAATATGGCCGCAATACTGCCAATAATTAAGCCTACTGTACATATCATGGCGTTTTCTACCAAGAAATATCGCACGATTGCAGATTTTCTTGCCCCCAATGCGCGACGCGTGCCGATTTGCTTTGTACGTTTACTAATATTGAATTGAGTAAGTCCAAAGATGCCAAGTGCAGTGACAAGCACCAGTATTACAACAAGCACAATCAGCATTCGCATCATCAATACATCAGTAGAATCGTAGGCGTCTTTGCTCTCATCTAGCCCATCAATATTGATGATCACACGCTTATCATAAGCTTGAAGCATTTTATCTTCTATGGACTTCATGACGTTATTTCGCTCGCTGGCGTCTGTTCTTACCAGGAAGTGCTGATAGTTTTGCGCATTAATATAAGGAATAATTCCCGTTGTGTTGCTGTCGTCCGCCCGAGGCCATGCACTTTCCATTAATTCAACGATACCAATTATTTCAAGTGCTCTTCCATCGACATAGAGCGAGCGCCCAAGGGCTAGGTTCATCATCAAACATGCTTTGAGCGAGTGCTTTAGACACAATAATGGTGTTGGGCCCATTGTCATGAAAACTATCGCTAATCATAATTTCTTCTGGTCTGAAGTTCCGCCCTTCAACAAGCTTCACACCAAAGGTATCAAGGGCATGCTCATCACCATAGAAATACATAAGCCTGCCTTGCTTTGATTCTTCTGGACGTGGCTTGAGCCTTATTGATGTCGACGAACCGCCACCAGATAAAGGCACGGCCTGTGTGGCGGTCGCGTTTATAACACCGGGTAAATTGCGGATCATGGCTTCGTCTAGCTCAGCTTGCTGTTTTAGGTCAACATCCTTACCAAACGTCATCACAGTAAAGCTAAATATTTCTTGCTGCGGATAACCTGTATCTTCACGCAGGTACGACAAGTTGTCGTTTATCATAAACGCTGCGTTACTCACTATTGCCGTGGTCAGAGCTATCTGTAGAAAAAGTAAAATTGCCCCAACCTTTGAGCGTAGTAGTGCACTAAATATGGGTTTAATATCAAACATGTCGTGCCCTCCTATTGGCTTTTCAGGTAGATAGCAGGTTGTGTTCTACACACCAACCACGCTGGGTACAGCCCAGCGACAAAGCTGGCGAGAAGTGAAATAATTGGGGCTGCCAGCAACATAGACCAATCCATTGTGGCTAAGGCGTCATAGTAACTATTTGTGGTTCTCACACCCCATAATCCAAGCTGCGCGATTGCGATACCCAAAATGCCACCTGCCAAGCCAATGACAGATACCTCAACAATATGTTGTAAGAATATTTGCCGCTTGCTGGCGCCAAGTGCGCGCCTTACACCTACTTCTGGTGCACGCTTTAAGAACTTAGCTAAAAGTAACCCTAAAATATTCGCCACACATACCATCAAAAACATAAAGCTAAGCGCAACAAGAATACGGTTATCTTCTGAGACAACTTCGGTGTACTCCATCCACTCATTTACATTTCGTAGTTTGTACTCAAAATTTTCGCGTTGAAAGCGACCACGAGAATTCTGATCTTCCATGTAGGCCATTAAGAATCGCCCGTAGGCCTCTTTTTGCTCTTCGTTTTCAAGCACTACCCAAAATTGAGTCCAGAGCTTTTCCGAAGTTAGCAACTCTTGGTACCCTCTTAATGGCTCATGCTTCCAGCCGTTCATATTGCCCCACGTGCCCACTTCCTCACGGGGGGCAATAGTGAAAGGAATGTAGATAGATTCTGATGAGTTAAAGGCACCGTTGTTAACATCGTAGTACTTTACGTGATGGTCCCAATTCTCGGTAACACCCACGATACGGTAGCTTTTGTTATCTAAATAAATCTCCTTACCCACCGAGTTCTCGCCATTAAAGAAACGGTCATTGATCTCTTTAGTAATTACCGCGACGTAGGGTTTATTGTCTTGTGCATCACGTGACCAAGGCTGTCCGTAAATAAAAGGTCTTTCAAAAATCTCGAAAAACTCTCTGTTAACCAATCTGGCTGGCTCCATACGAGGTTTAACATCAGGAGAGTTCAGGTGAACAGAAAATCCACTCCGAAAACTCGGGCTGCTCAATACATCGATATCGGCGTTATACAAGTTTGTCGCATCTTGATAGCTGAGCTGGCGAGGCATATTGTCAGTAGAATGCCATTCACTACCCTCGTCCATTAGCTGTAGCTGAGGATAGTGAATTTTACTGCTTTTGTGCGGAATGGGGTCCATGGACATCATGTGGTACACAGACAGGCTCGTCATTGTAATTCCAATGCCGATGGCAATAGCAAACACCATTAAGAAGCTGATGACAGGCGTGTTTTTGACGCTACGCCAGCTAAGGTCAATATAGTGAAGTAACATGTTACACTCCAGCCGTTTTAAGAGGTTTTACCGTGCTTGAATCATCGGCAGCGGGTTTACCTTGATAGAGTGTAAAGTCTGCTAGCTGGCCATCCACAACCTGGATATTTCGCGGTGCTCTGCGCGCCAGTTCTGGGTCGTGAGTTACCATTACTATAGTAGCGCCGTTTCGATTAATTTCTTCAAGCAGTTCCATCACTTGACGAGCCATAAGCGTGTCTAGGTTCCCCGTTGGTTCATCGGCCAATAAGAACCGAGGATTCCCAGCTAGAGCACGGGCAATGGCAACACGCTGCTGCTGTCCACCTGAGAGTTGTTGTGGCAAATGTTTAGCTCGGCTGGCTAGTCCTACTTGCTCAAGACACTCATCAATTCTGCGTTTTCGCTCTTTTGATGATACGCCTCGATAGCGCAGCGGCACTTCGACATTCTCAAAAATATTCAGGTCTGGAATAAGGTTAAAGCCCTGAAAAATAAATCCAATCTTTTGATTTCGTAAATCGGCTCGCTGATTATCAGAAAGCCCGCCCACATCAATTCCGTCTAGGGTGTACTGACCTGAGGTAAAAGGCTCAAGCAAACCAGCCATATTCAAAAAGGTTGTTTTACCCGAACCTGATGGACCCGTTACTGCAATAAATTCACCTTCGTTTACTTCTAGCGAAAAGTCTCGTAATGCATGAGTTTGAACACTGTCCGTTTGATACACTTTGCTAATATTCTGCATTTTCAACATCTTGTTATTCCTTGTCTTATCGTAGTAGCACCGAAGGCGCTTGTTTGAATTTATCGTAGTTAGAGGTAATGATTTGATCGCCTTCTTTTAGGCCTTGCAGGATCTCTACTTCACGCATGCTGGTTGCGCCAATCTGAATAGGCACTCGTTGAGCTAAGTCACCACGCACCACGTAAGCGGTATTCCCACCAGCCTGTAAAAAGGTACCTCGGTTTACCTTGAGTACATTGGTTTTGTTCTCCAGCAATATACGCGCAGAAACCTGCTGGTTTTGGCGAATAGACTGTACGCTGTTTTCCGGGAATCGCACTCGCGCTGTCACTTGACGCTCTACCACTTCTGGCGATATCGAGACAAGTTTACCTAACACACTTTGTCCGCCCATTGTCAGCTCTACATCCATACCAATGCCCAACTCTCCAGCATAACTCTCAGCAACGCTTAACTGTGCTTCATAAGCGGTCAAGTCCACCAAGGTCATTAGCAATTCGTTTTTTGCTACCAGCGCATTTGGCTGTATCAATACATTGCCGACGATGCCCGAAACACTTGCCTTTATGCGAAGGTTAGCAAGCTGACGTTCCAACTCTTCGACAATGAGTGCTTGCCTAGCTACCTTTTCTTCACTGGTTTTAAGTTCAAAAGCTAGTGTATCTGCAGCAAGCTCAATCTCACCCATTGCATGCTTGTGCGTCACTTTTGCTCTGGCTAAATCGTCTTGCGCTTTTTCATAGTCAATCTGGCTGATTAGGTGATCCTCAATAGACAAGGCCGCACGCTTGTCTTCTCGAATCGCAGCATCCAACTCCACTTTTGCCAAGTCAGCTTGTTTGTTTAGTAGCAGCGTTTGGCGTCGCACATCAAGCTCTTGTCTTGCCAAATCGCTTTGTAGACTAGCAAGTACAAGCTGCTCTTGTTTTAGCGTGCTCTGGAGTTCTGGTGAGTCGACAATGGCAATGGTATCGCCCGCTTCAATAAAGTCTCCCGGTACCACATTCAGAAATACATAGCCCTGCTCTGGGCTATAAACCTGTGGCGCATTAGCGGCAATGATTTTTCCTGTAGTGATAATGTCGCGAACCAAATCCCCTTTCGAAACGGTATGCACTTTTAATGAATCTTTGGCCAATGAAACGTCAGCGGTTGGTGCTGACAGAGAAAGGTAACCAAAAACGCCAACGGCAATAACGGCGGCGGTTGAAAACAACCATTTCTTTTTGTTCGCTCTAGGCGCGACCACGACATCTTGTTTACTCGTATCTTGGATCATCACATTTCCCTATTGATTGTTGTTTCAAGGTTGGCAAGCACCACACCAATGACAAAAACGAACACAGGGAGACTGATAAAATGAATCAACATCATCATCGTATTAACTCCTCTTTATCTAATAACGCCCTGTGGGCATATTCTTGTTGATAAAGACTCTAATACCAATAACGTGCCAGAATTTAAGATATTGATTTAAATAAGATTATTGAGATAAGAACAAAAAAAAGTGTCCGATGCGGACACTTTTTACTGTCCGCTTCAAACTGCGGACGCGTACGTGGACACTAAGAAATGTGCCCGAAGTAGGTTTCTAGTTCTGCTCGACATGCGCGCTTTGCTTTATTAACTCTCCATAAAATTGGATTGCGCTGAGGTAATCTTTAATTGGAATTTGTTCATTAACACCGTGAAATTGCTTTAACGTTTTCGGGTTGAGCTCAACCATCATAAATCGATAGATACTGTCAGATAAGGCAGTGAAATGTTTTGCGTCGGTACCGCCCTGAACCAAGTACGGCGCCACCAGTGTATCATTTTGCATAGTGCGAATGGTCTGCTCAATTAAGCGATACCCCATGCTTTCCATGGTCGACACTTTGCTGGCCTCATTCGCCATGTAGACATCAATATTAACTCTGTCATCGTTAATTGTAGTGGTAACGTGCTCAATTAAGTCAGCTATTGATGTACCAGGCATGAGTCGGTAATTGATCACCCCTATTGCTTGCGTAGGCAATATATTAGATTTAGAACTTCCTTCCACCATGGTTGCTGCGGTAGTTGTGCGAATACTGGCTGCAGAACTGGGTTTGCTAAGCATAACGCCTTCAATTAACGGGGACAACAACCACAAGTTAGACATGGCCACACGCGTAGGAAAATCGGTGTAATGCCCTATTCTGTCAAAGGTCTTATTAATAAACTGAAAGTCTGTGGGAAACTGGTTGTTTTCTAACTTAACGATGGCTTGGCTTAAGACACCTACAGCAGTATGTTCCGGCGGTTGAGATGAATGACCGCCATCATCGTTAATAGTGAGGCGGACATTGGCATAACCTTTCTCTGCAATCCCAACCACAGCAACCGTCTTGTCCGTGCCCACCATTAAATCACGGGTTATTGCTCCCCCTTCATCCAACACAAATTCAAATTGAATGTTTTGCTCAGCAAACCAGTCAGCAACCTGTGCTGCACCTTGTTCCCCGCCAATTTCTTCATCGTGACCAAACGAGAAGTAAACGCTGCGTGTCGGTGTTAACCCTTTCGCTAAAAGGTGCTCCATGGCCTCTAACAATGCGAATACTGTTACCTTGTCGTCAAGCGCTCCTCGCCCCCAGATGGCGTCGTCACTGATATCTCCGCTGAAAGGCTCATGAAGCCATTGAGAACGCGTAGCTTCATCAACAGGCACCACATCGATATGCCCCATGAACAAGACAGGTTTTAGCGTAGAAGACGCGCCGGGAAGTTCGTAAACTAAAGAATATTCACCAATAACAGTTTTTCGCATGTGTTGGTGAACAAGTGGGTAGGACGTTTCGATAAACTCGTGTAGCCCCATGAAGGCAGATTTATCGAACTTGTTTGACTCTTCATAAGAAATGGTTGGGAAGCGAATTGCATTTGCAAGGCGTTCAACCACAGCAGTCTCATTTAACAAAAGTGGCTCAAACGCTTTATCCGGTACAACTTGATTGTCCTCAAACACCGTGAAAGCCCTTAAAATTAGCAAGACTATCAGTGCAGATAATGCACCAAGTAGTAGCCAAATCCCTTTTTTCATGTTCACACCCACATCGTTATAGTTATTATTAAGGTTTGATTGGTTAGCTGAAAAGCTTCATAAACCAACCTTTTTGCAAATCTTCTTCACAGGTTTTCAGCTGCGTGGCATAGCGCAATGAACGTGCTTTTACTTTTGACGCCACTTTCTTAAGCCACGGTTTTTTGTCATAGCTTCTGCGTTTATAGCCCCCCCAGCCTTCATGGTAATTTAAGTATTGCGCATACGCGTCCCATTTTGAAACACCGTTAATTTTTTGCGACTTATAAATAAACCAGCCCATAAAATCGATAGCATCGTCAAAGTCGTCTCTGTCAGCGCCACTGTTTCCCGTTTCTCTCACATAGTCTGCCCAAGTAGGCGTTTTAGCTTGCGAGTAACCATACGCAGAACTTACCCGCCCCCACGGAATTAAACCGAAAAATACGTAATCTCGCGGAGGAAGGGCATCGTGCCTAAATGAACTCTCTTGGTACATCATTGCCATTGGCACATGTATCGGCACGCCCCACTTGTCTCGAGCATCGGCTGCTGCATCATACCAATCGTCTTTTTCGTAAAAAATTTCGCACAAATTACTGATATCTTTTGGTGGTGTCGTAGCACACCCCGCGATAAACAGCGGAAAAAGAACGATGAAAGTTGATAAAAAAATAACCAGTTTTTTGAACTTTTGGTTCATAGCTTGTCTTAATTAATGTTCTAGCAAAATGTGTGTTTCCCTGGAACCTTTCGATGCCTGACCTATGTCAGGCATTTTTTTGCTTAAGCGGCTCAGAAAAATAGTCTCGAATAAAGGTATCAAAGTCTTTGTTATCAGAGGCTTCCACCTCTTTTTGCGCGTTCATCGATATTTTCGCTTGCTCCATGAAACCATCCGCATCAGTATATTGATACTCAAATGCTTTCATTTCGCCCTGATACGCTTTTGCGAGTTCAAGTCCAAACACACCATTGTCTTTGTCATCTGCAAGTAAAATATCTAGTAACTTACCCGACGGTGTAAGGCTTGGGTCTTTTACTTTCGCAAATTCTGTATTGACTGCATTTGTATAACGGTCAGTTTCATTTGCAGCATCAAGTAGTTTTGCCGCTTCATGGAAATAACCAAACAACTCTTCGCTCCAGGTAGTCAGCAATAGCGCTTGCCCATTGCAGCTAAGCTCAAGCTCAGGGTCACGACCCTCAAGCACCACTTTGTTCATATTTTCTTTGGCTTCTTGAAGTTGTGCTTCGTCGAGCTCGTCACTTGGAATAAGTAGACACGCCAATAAAAAGACGTCCAGAAAATCAAACTGCGACTCAGAGATACCCAGTGGCGAGAATGGATTTACGTCTAAAGCCCTAACCTCAATATAATTGATACCGCGTCTCACCAACGCATCGGTTGGCTTTTCCATAGAATGCGTGGGCTGTTTTGGACGTATAGGTGAATATAGCTCATTTTCAATCTGTATAATGTTGCGACTCA
The DNA here is from genome assembly GCF_036870955.2 of Alteromonas gracilis. Taxonomy (GTDB): domain Bacteria; phylum Pseudomonadota; class Gammaproteobacteria; order Enterobacterales; family Alteromonadaceae; genus Alteromonas; species Alteromonas gracilis_A. The sequence continues at coordinate 1,248,067 of NZ_CP145482.2, read as the reverse complement.
GCTGCTGGTAGTTGCCCTCTTCTCCAGCTGCAAACCCACTAAACCTGTGCGAGGGTGTTGTCATAGCACTTCGCAACAGGCGAACGTAATTATCTAACTCGTTGTAGCATATCTTAAGCGACGATTGTTCTGCACTTGTATACCCCAAATCACTCATTCGCAATGAAGTGGCATACGGCATATATACCGTACCTTTACCTACCTTTTTAAACGGAAGAGCATGCTCTTTACCTTTCAAAAACGAGCCGCATAGCGCAGGAGACGCACCATAGAGATACGGAATCAACCAACAAAACCGACGGTAGTTTCTAATTAACCCGAAGTAATCAGCTGAAGTCTGGTCCTGCGAGTGTGCTTTGCCTTGCAGGTCAGCCCATAACTTCCAAAAGCTGTCTGGCAATGAAAAGTTAAAATGCACGCCTGCTATTGCCTGCATCATACTGCCGTAACGATTTTTAAGGCCTATACGGTAAACGCGCTTCATCTTGCCAACATTAGACTCACCGAAGTAGGCAATGGGGATATGAGCCTCATCATCGATAAAACATGGCATACTCAACGGCCAAATGTATTCATCGCCAATATTGTCGATAACAAATTTATGGATATCTTTGAGTTGCGCAACGGTCTTAGCTGCACTATTTTCCGGTGGCGTTATAAACTCGAGCAGCGACTCAGAAAAGTCGGTGGTAATCGACTCGTGAGTTAGCGCAGAGCCCAGAGGTTGGGGGTGAGGAGCCTGTGATAATGTACCGTTTGGGTTTATGCGCAATGCTTCACGCTCAACACCCCGTTTGATATCTTTTAGCGCAGTTAAAAACTCTGGAGACTTAAGCGCATTAATACGCGCGTCGAAGCGGGTTGAGTTTGCAGTCAAAATGATGGTCCGTTATGTCATTGTTGCCCCTTTTAATGGGGGGCAACAGTGTAAATTCAACAATTGATCAATCTATCAGTTTAACGCTTCTCTGGCATTGCTCTCTACTGATAACTCGATAATTGGTATTGATAACGCGTTTAACTGAGGCAAAATCTCCGCCTTATCGCCTACTACAATAATTTGCATTTTATCCATATTCAAATATTGCTTTGCAAGCTTATCGATTGTCGCTTTATCAATGCTGTTAATAATCGCGAGCTGTTTTGTGCGATAGCTTTTGTCCAAATCATAACTCAACAGCTGGCGCAGGAATCGCGCTTTGCTTGTTGGCGTTTCAAACTCTAGGGCGTCGCTTAAGGTGAATGCATTGCGCATAAATGCTATTTCTTCTTCAGTTACCCCTTCATTGCGATAGCGTGTTATTTCATTGAAGATTTCTTTGATCCCCTCAGCAGTATTAGCTTTGTTGAGATCAGTACTCGCTTCAAACCAGCCCAATGTTTTCCCCCCTACAAACCCACTGTTTGCGCCATAGGTAAACCCTTTATCTTCTCGTAGATTTAGGTTGATACGGCTGTTAAAAGCCCCGCCAAGAGGAAAATTCATCAAGCGCGTTTTGAAATGTTCACCCGTTGCGTCAAAGGGTAAGCTTCTATCGACGATGTAAACTACAGACTGCACTGCCTGAGGGCTGTCTATTAAATAAATGGTGTTTTTATCGTATACAGGAAAGTCATGGTAATCACTAAATGTATAATCATTACCCTGCCATTGCTCAATAAAATCAATCGACGCAATCATCTGTGATTGCGGCAAATTCCCCACCACAACAATACTGGCTTTAGAAGGAGAATAATATGTCGCGTAAAACGCTTTTACATCGTCTAAGGTAATGTTTTGCACTGTCTGAAGCGTCCCCTCATCAGGTAAGCTCACGCGATTCTTCTCACCAAACAAGATAAGGTCCCGAGCGCGACGCGCCAAGCTAGATGGCGTTTTCGCCTGTTGCTGAAGCCCTTGTAACACCCGCTCCTTCATGCGAACAAAATCTTCTTCTTTAAATGCAGGACGTAACAGCTTTTCCTTTAATAGCTCAAGTGTGGCCTCGAGGTTTTTTGTCAGTGTTGAAACATACACTTGAGAATAGCGTCCAGAAGCACTAAACCCTATGCTGCTTCCTAATTTAGCAAGCTCGCTGGCGAGCGCCTCATTAGTAAAGTTTTGCGTAGACTCATTCATCAGTAATGCAGTGAGATAAGCAACCCCTGATTTATCTTTATCTTCCAGCAAAACACCGCCATCCATACTTAAAGTAAGGGTTACAGTCGGCGTTTCATCACTGGTTACGCCAAGTATTTTAATGCCGTTTTGTAATGTCGCTTCCCAATACTCAGGCACGTCAACGACAGGCGCTTTGCTTAAGCGCTTGGTATAATACTTCGGTCAAAGCTGGAAGTTGCACTGTCATATAAACGGTTATCAGCCGTACTGTCAGACTCTTCAGGACTTTGCTCAATTGTGCGTTTGGGGCGGTCGAAGTTCTGCGCCGCTGCGGCTAGTTGCACTTGCCCTTTTGGCACTACGCTAAGCACAATCCTGTTTGCACCTTTAATATAGGTGTTATAAACACGCATCACGTCCTCGCCTGTGACCGCATTGTATCGAGCGATATCATCGGCGATTAAGTCAGGCGTTTGATGAAAGGTTTCGTTGGCAGCAAGTGCAGATACTTTGCCAGCAACACTTTGAAGTCCAAACACGGTTCTCGCTTCTATCTGCCCTTTAGTACGCGCAAGATCATCTGCCGTCACGCCTCGTGTCTCAAACTCAGTGAGCGTTTCGTCTAAGACTTGTTGCAGTGTCGCCAGTGAATTGACTTTCGCTGGGTTAGCCAACGCCAATAGTTGAAACTCACATGACAACTCTCGACAAGGGTGTGACACTACCGCTTGGACGGCCATTCCCTCTTTAACCAAGTTTTTGTAAAACAGTGATGTTTTGCCGCCTCCTAAAATATCTGCCAGTACATCTAGTGGTGCTTCATCTTCATGTCGGGCGTAAACCGTGGGGTAAGTAATTTGAAGTAGAGGCAAATGCACTTTGTCTTCAAGCGTCATATATCGCGTTTCGTCAAGCGTAACTGGCTCTGGTGCTGGTTCGTCCACGCTTGGTCCTTGAGGAATGTCGCCAAAGTATTTTTTAACCCATGCTTTTGTTTTGACAACATCAATGTCACCACCAATGGTAAGCACGGCATTGTTTGGCCCGTACCAACGTTTAAAGAACGCTTTTAAGTCATTCACATCAACGCGGTCTAGATCTTCAACATAGCCTATAGTTAACCAAGAATAAGGATGCCCTTCTGGGTACAAGGCTTCTCCGTTGAGTTCAAAGCGAAGCCCATAGGGCTGATTGTCAACGCGCTGCGCTCGCTCGTTTTTGACGGTTTCTCTCTGGTTTTCAAATTTTTCTTGGTCTACCGCTTCTAATAAGAAACCCATGCGATCTGACTCGAGCCACAAAACCTTTTCAAGCTGATTTGCAGGAACGGTTTGAAAGTAGTTGGTTCTGTCAGTGTTTGTCGTGCCATTAAGGTTCCCACCGGATTCGGTAATCACTTTGAAATGCTGTTCGTCGGCCACATGCTTTGAGCCTTGAAACATCATATGTTCAAAAAAGTGCGCAAAGCCCGACTTTCCGACCTCCTCTCGTGCAGAGCCTACGTGATAGGTTACGTCAACATGAACCAAAGGGTCTGAGTGGTCTTCATGCAGAATAACTGTCAATCCATTGGCCAGCGTATATTTTTCATAATCAATGGATACGGTGTTGGCCTCTTTGGCCTGCTCGATTTGGGCACGCTGACATGCTGAAATGATAATAACGCTTATCGCGATAATGAGAGTGCGAAAAGTCAGTTTTCCTGACATGATTTTTCCTTTTTATCTACAACTACTGTGCAAAGCGACGCTTCTTTGCCCGATCTTCGGAAGATTACCAGACTTTTTAGCGCTTTACTTGCCTGTACTTTGCTATGATTGTATTAATTTTCAGATTTCTGAAATACACTTAGCGGTAATATATTCGTTCACTTAGTGCATTGCGGCTAAATCGCAAATGTACTAAGGCACATTGCAGTTAGAAGGATGGTGGCATGGAACAGTCAACGACAGTGATAGATATTGATTTTGGAATGTCTCAGCTAAGCGGTAATGAGAAGCTGTTGTATACCTTGTTAGGGAAATTTACAGATGAATATCGCACGACGGATAAAGAGCTTCGTGCCCTCGTCGAAAAAGGTGAATTTGACGAAGCCTACTCTTTGGTCCACACACTAAAGGGCGTCACAGGCAACCTAGGGTTGTTTGCATTGCACCATGCAAGCAAGCCTGTGGAAAGCTGTGTGAGAAACGACAAGCGTTTGCCCGATGATTACGCGGTGTTTGTGGCATGCTTGAATGAAACGGTAGCTGCTGTAGATGCATTAACGCAAGCCCCATCTGATTCACAACCTGCAAAAGCTGGCGGCGCTAGCGACAGCGCTGCGGCGCAACAAGCGAAAAAGCAACTATTAGCTGCCCTTAAGGCAAGTGAGTTCATCTCGCAAGAACGGCTTGATGCGTGGTTAGACACCATTGGTTTTGATAGTGAAATACACGCCGCTATTGTCGATGCCGTTGATGAACTCGACTACGAAGAAGCCGTTGAACTTTTGGAAAAGAACTAGGCTTTCACGTTGCTTGAGATCCCTATCGTTTACGAAGATGACAACGTACTTATTGTCAACAAACCCTCTGGTATTGCCATGCATGATAGTGCAGAGCTTAAATCAGAAGCGGTGGATAGGCCTGCGACGAGAGACACGCATATTCCGTTTGGCATAGTTTCACTACTTAAAAAGCAACTTGATATTACACAGCTACACCTTTGCCATAGGCTAGATACAGGAACATCAGGCTGTCTTTGTTTGGCAAAAGATGAAATCACCGCCGCACAAATAGGTGAGCTTTTTGCCACTCGCCGCGTCGGGAAGTATTACTTGGCATTAAGTGCACAAAAGCCAAAAAAGAAGCAAGGCACAGTGATTGGCGATATGAAAAACCGTCGCGGTGGCCAGCGAATTTTACTTAAAAGCACTGAAACCCCTGCCATTACGCAGTTCTTTAGCCAATCTGCACAACCAGGAATTCGCGGTTTTATCGTAAAGCCGTATTCAGGCAAGACACATCAAATTCGCGTTGCACTGAAAAGTATTGGTGCGCCTATTTTAGGCGATACGCTATACGCTGGTGCGCCATCAGATAGACTTCACCTTCATGCCTGGCACATTGCGATACCCTTGCAACAAAAGACAATAACAGCGTTTGCCACCATTAACAGTGGACAGCACTTTCTTAGCCATGATGTGCAACAATGGATAACATCCTTAAACGCACCCGAAACCTATCCATGGCCTGCTGTTCCACAACGATATTTGGCCAGTGGCAGTACTGCCCTCAACGAAAAACACCTATCAACTAACGATATCAGCTGATGATATATGCCAACTAAGGATAGCGAGGTTAATCGATGACAGAGCGACTTCATATTGTAGGAGCCGATGCCGTGGGCAGTCTAGTTGCCGCTGGTGCACAAAAACACGGCGTTCCGTATGCGCGCTATCCGCGCAATCCCGAAACCGCCCCTCAAGAAGCGCAATGGATTGATGGCACAAAATATCAACTGGAACCTTGTAGTAGCCATAAGCCCGAGTTAAGTGAAAATGACGTTCTATTATTTCCTTTAAAGGTCTACCAACTGGAGGCTGCACTTTCTTCATGGCTTGCATACCTTGAGGCGCGCCCCACTATCGTTTTAATGCATAACGGTTTGGGCGGATTTGAGCTTGCTCGTGAGCTCCTTCCAGAAAACTACCCTCTACTTCTTGCGACTACTAGCCACGGAGCCCTAAAACGCGTAGACAAGAGTAATAAACCTTATGTTGTTTACACCTATGTAGGAAGTACACAAATTGGTATTTCCCCTCAAACGTCAAAAGAAGGCTTTCAGACACATAAAGACGGCAGGGTGGCCCGCGCTATATCAGTTTTGCACAAAGCCCTTCCTGATGTAATCATCGCTGATGAGATAATGAAGGCGTTATGGACTAAATTGGCAGTAAACGCAGTGATAAATCCCCTCACTGCACTAAACGATATTCCCAATAGGTGTATTTTAGAGGATCAGTTTAGCTATTTGCGTCACGCGGTTTGCGAAGAGTTCATCAATGTGGCTAAGGCATGTGGATATACATTTTCGCTAAAAGACGTCCTTCATACGGTGGCAAAGGTTGCCAAAGCAACAGGGCGTAACTATTCGAGTATGCATCAAGATGTTGCAAACAAACGACAAACGGAAATTGCAGCCATTAATGGTTACATTGTCGAAATGGCAAAGAAAAAGGGCATCAACGTTCCCGTTAATGCCCTTTTGGTAGAAAAGATAAACGCGCTTTAGTCTGCACGTTTATTTTGTGCTATTCCTCTGCTTCTTGTGCGTCTTTAGACACTTGAGGCTTCATGTGAGGGAATAAGATAACGTCTTTAATCGTTGAGCTATCGGTAAATAGCATAGCTAGACGGTCGATTCCGATACCTTCACCCGCCGTTGGCGGCAAACCATATTCAAGCGCGCGAATGTAGTCGTCGTCAAAATGCATGGCTTCATCGTCGCCTGCATCTTTCTCAACAACCTGTTTAGCGAAGCGCTCTGCCTGATCTTCTGGATCGTTTAGCTCGCTAAAGCCGTTAGCTAGCTCGCGTCCACCAACGAAAAATTCGAACCGGTCAGTAATAAACGGATTATTGTCATTACGACGCGCAAGTGGCGATACTTCCCACGGATATTCAGTAATAAACGTAGGTTGAATAAGCTTCTCTTCCGCCGTCGCTTCAAAAATTTCACACAGGTATTTACCCGCGCCCCAAATACCGTCAACTTCAGGCTCTTTAATATGAAGCTGCTTAGCCATCGCCTTCAGCGCATCAAGATTAGCTTCAGGATCGCGAATTGCCGCTTCATCAGCGTCAGGCCAGTATTTCAGAATAGCTTCGCCCATGCTTAAGCGGTCAAATGGCTTTCCGAAGTCGTATTCAACTTCGCTAGTCACATTGCCTTCAGCATCTTTTGTGGTATTGGTAATAATGGTCGTACCAAGAATATCTTCCGCTAGCGTGCGAAGCATATCTTCAGTAAGGTTCATTAAGTCGTTGTAGTCTGCATAGGCTTGATAGAACTCAAGCATAGTAAACTCTGGGTTGTGACGAGTTGATAGACCTTCGTTACGGAAGTTACGGTTAATCTCGAACACGCGCTCAAAACCACCCACTACTAGACGCTTGAGGTAAAGCTCTGGAGCAATACGCAAGTACATATCAATGTCTAGCGCATTGTGATGTGTAACGAAAGGCTTCGCCGTTGCACCCCCCGGAATAACTTGCAGCATTGGCGTTTCAACTTCAAGATAGTCACGCTCTGTAAGGTACTTGCGGATACCATTCACAATTTTACTGCGGATCATGAAGGTTTTGCGCGTTTGCTCACTGGTGATCAAATCTACGTAGCGCTGACGGTACTTAGTTTCCTGGTCGCTCAAACCGTGGAATTTTTCAGGCAATGGGCGAAGTGCTTTAGTCAGCAATTCGTATTGCTCCATGTTCACGTAAAGGTCGCCTTTGCCAGATTTATGCAAATCACTAAGCAACACCAATGATGTCACCAATATCTAGCGCACCATATTTGGCCTTAAGGTCTTTTTGGGTTTCTTTGTCGGCGTATGCCTGAATACGACCAGTCATATCTTGTAATAGCAAGAATGGGCCACGTTTAGCCATAATACGGCCAGCAATGCTTACCTTGTTGCCTTGCTCTTGCAATGTCTCTTTGTCGAATTCACCGAACTTAGCTTGAAGTTCATCAGCGTAGTTTTCACGACGGAAGCTGTTTGGGAAGCCATTTGCACGGCACTGTTCGCGAATAGCGCTCAACTTTGAGCGGCGCTCTGCAATCAATTTGTTATCGTCAGTTTGTTGGTCAGTCATAACCTTGTCACTTCGTTGTTCGGTTTACAGCCCAGATTTCAGGCTGGCTTGAATGAATTTGTCCAAGTCGCCATCAAGAACGGCTTGAGTATTACGTGTTTCCACGCCTGTTCGCAAATCTTTAATGCGAGAGTCGTCCAGTACGTAAGAGCGTATTTGACTACCCCAGCCAATATCTGACTTGCTGTCTTCCATCGCTTGTTTTTCAGCGTTTTGCTTTTGCAGTTCAAACTCATAAAGTTTGGCTTTTAACTGCTTCATCGCCTGATCTTTATTTTTGTGCTGTGAGCGGTCATTTTGACACTGCACCACTATGCCTGTCGGTTCGTGAGTAATGCGCACCGCAGAGTCTGTTCTGTTAACGTGCTGACCACCCGCACCAGAAGCGCGGTAGGTATCGATACGTAAATCAGAAGGGTTAATCTCAATATCGATATCATCATCAATTTCAGGGTATACGAACGCTGAAGAGAATGAGGTATGACGACGATTTCCAGAGTCAAATGGTGATTTTCGCACCAGGCGGTGTACGCCAGTTTCAGTGCGCAACCAACCAAATGCATACTCGCCCTGAACGCGAAGTGTGGCACTCTTAATACCTGCTACTTCACCCTCTGATACTTCTATCAGTTCGGTTTTAAAGCCATGGGCTTCACCCCAGCGCAAATACATACGCAACAGCATGTTTGCCCAGTCTTGCGCTTCTGTGCCCCCTGAACCCGACTGAATGTCAATATAGCAGTCGTTCTCGTCATTAGGGCCAGAAAACATGCGACGAAACTCAAGCACTTCTAGCTGTTCAATCAAGCCTTCAAGCTCACTTTGAGCTTCGTTGAAGGTATCTTCGTCTTCGGCTTCAACTGCAAGCTCAACCAAGCCTTCTACATCTTCCGTACCTTGGTCAAGCTTGTGAATAGTCTCTACTATTTGCTCTAAAGCTACTTTTTCTTTGCCAAGTGCCTGTGCTCTGTCTGGCTCGTTCCAAACATCAGGGCTTTCTAGTTCTCGGCTAACTTCTTCTAAACGCTCTGACTTTGCATCAAAGTCAAAGATACCCCCTAAGCGCTTCGGTACGCTCGCGGATATCTTTTATCGCATTAGTAACGGGGTTTATTTCAAACATAGTCCGCTTATTTCATTAAAAATTTAAGACCGCGGATAGTACCGAATTTGTAGTAAATTTGATAGGGGGAAACGCAAATATCCTGAAGTTGCTAGAGGTAAATTTTAAGTTTAATGCCCATAGGTTATAAGAAAAAATGGAAGACTTTTTTCAACCATTTGTCGAACGCGTTAAGCTGCCATATCTCACCGATGAGTGGCGGCAAAAAGGGCTTGTGAACAGGCGATTCATACCTATATCCTTTTCTATCTAGAATATGGAATGTTTATCTTAAATGCCAATGTCACTTAACAATGTATCTCTCGCCATTATTGGCATACTTGTAGGAATGCTTTTTCTCGCCATCGGCCCTATGGTGGAATGCGACAATCTAGCTAGGTGCCCGTATGTCTTTGCAGTGCCCGGACGGTGTACTCGGTATCATCGGTATGGCCCACGCTATCTGTATTGGTTGCCAGCATAGGTATAGGAAGTTGGCTCTACCGCAACAGAAAAGGCAAATAGTAGTAGCGAAAGCGACAGGCCATGCTCAACATAGTTTATGGCCTGTCTGGCTTTTTAGGCGACAAAGTTATTAAACGGCACGGGCAAAATTTCTTTAAGAAGATAAACTTTTTGAATGCCTTTCAAATTGCCAAGATAAATAGGCATCTCAGCATCATAAAACTCTGATATAACCTGTAAACACAACGCACATGGTGGCACAGGTTCCTCTTGATCTGCGACAACGATTAGATATTCCATATCCTGCTTGCCAATTGCCGCCACGCCACTCCAAATAGCATTGCGTTCTGCGCAAATGGTTGCCCCATAACTCGCGTTCTCTACGTTGCAACCGTAAAAAACCTGTTCAAAGCCTTTAAATTTTACCGCTGCACCCACTTTAAAATGAGAATAAGGAGAGTAAGAGTTCTCTCTCGCCTTCAACGCTTTTTCATAGGCATCAACAACATCTGGATGTAATTTTTCAAGCAATTTTCTGTACCACTTTCAAAAAGGGGGTATGAAGACTACTGAGTATTCAGTGTTTGTGCAACTCATTATTGACCATTTGGACAAATTACAATCAATAAAACGCCCTTGATCTTTTTAAAATTAAGCTTACACTTGTTCGCTAAATGAGCGTACACCTGTAAGCTCAAAAATATCCAGATCAAGTGTCTGTTTGATTTGTCTCTTTCTCGAGGTCGTTGCTATACAGTGAAATCCGTTTTAAATAGAATCAGCCACCTGTTTTTTCATCACTCAACATGGAAAGGTTATTGGGAGCCATTAGTTCAAGCATTTTTCCCAGCATGGCGAGATGGACTCTATCGTGCACGCGTTATTGAAAACAAAGTCCTAAATGAAAAGACAGTACAGCTCTCTCTTAAGCCTCAAAAGAGCTGGCCTACCCACAGAGCGGGTCAGCACATTGCTGTCACCTTGGAAGTCAATGGAAAGCTAACAACGCGCGTATTTACCATCGCATCAGGGTCAAATAGACATAACGCCCAACAGGAAATACGCCTAGTTGTTCGAGTGAAAAAACAAGGAAAATTGACTTCCTACCTGCACAATTTGAAAAAAGGGCACTGGGTAAATATCTCATCACCTACTGGAGACTTTACCTTACCAACAGACAAAAACGTGCTAATGATTGCAGGCGGCTCGGGTATTACGCCATTTATTGCGATGCTAGAAGACTATATGCAAAAACAAAGACAAGACTGTGCCGCCGTCTTGCTTAGCAATTGACTTACTTTATTATGCAAAGCCTAATGAACACCTTCTAGTTCATAAACTTCGTGATTACGCTAAACACATTGCTCAATTTAATTTCAAGCTGCTCAGTAGGACCAATGATGGCGATATAACGCCCTACCTCGCACATTATGGCAAGTCACATTGGATGGTATGTGGCCCCTATTCCCTTTATCATCAAGTCGCCCAAAGCGCTGAGTTGATAGATGTTTCACTTAGCAGTGAACACTTTATGGCGGCTCCACTTCCCGAGAATAACGACAATGGGTGCATTGAACAACTCACGGTTAAACATAACAACAGCGCTATCACCGTAGACAATAAACAATCCCTACTGACCCAACTTCACGACGCCAATATTCCGGTCAACTATGGTTGCGGTATGGGTATTTGTCATCAATGTCAATGCGTTAAGAAGCGCGGTATCGTTCGCGACACCCGCACTGGAGAACTATCTGATAATGCAGAGCAGCTAATACAGCTGTGCGTTTCTCAAGCCATAACCGATTTGGAGCTACAAGCATGACCACGCATGTACTACGCAGTCAATCACAAGACCTTGCAAATCAGCCCCCTTCCTCAGTCAAAAATGAGGCTACAACAAGAGGCCACAGACCAGATTACGATCGACTTGAAAACCAGCTTAACGCGCTTAAAGCCGACACTAAAAATAAAGTTGGGCAAGAAGATGCTGACTACATCAGAAAAGTTATTCGTACTCAGCGTGCCTGCGAGTGGACAGGTCGTGTTTTATTAATACTGGGGTTTGTGCATCCCGCTTTATGGGTAATGGGTGTATTAAGCCTGGCCACCGCTAAAATTCTCGACAACATGGAAATTGGGCACAATGTCATGCACGGCCAGTATGATTGGATGAATGACAAACACATTAATTCAAAGGCCTATGAATGGGACATAGCTTGTGATGGGTCTAGCTGGAATAGAGTGCACAATTACGAGCACCATACTTATACCAATATTATTGGTAAAGACCGAGACTTTGGATACGGTCTGCTAAGGTTATCCAGCGACTTTCGATGGCGCGTAAAGAACCTGTGGCAATTTGCTACATATCTTGTGCTAAGTATTTTGTTCCAGTGGGGTGTGTCTTATCATGAGATGGCAGCTGAGCGTGTTTTCTTTGGAAAGAAAAAAGAGAATAGAAAGAATAACGTCACTCATACGACGCTGAAAAAGCGTTTCTTTAGCAAGGGGGCGCGTCAATTGGTAAAAGACTACCTTTTGTTCCCGCTTCTGGCTGGGCCAATGTTTTTATGGGTATTTGCGGGCAACCTAATAGCCAACCTATTGCGAAATCTGTGGACCTCGACGATTATTTTTTGCGGGCATTTTACTGGCGATGTCGAGACCTTTAAGGAAGAAGACTGTAAAAATGAAACACAGGGACAATGGTACTATCGACAGGCGCTCGGTTCATCTAACATCCAGGGCGGGAACCTGTTTCACGTATTAACCTACCACCTAAGCTTTCAAATAGAACATCACTTGTTTCCTGATATTCCAGCAAAGCGTTACCGAGAAATGGCGCCAAAGGTTCAAGCTATTTTCAAAGAGCATAGTATGCACTACAACACTGGGAGTTTTGCTCGCCAATACATAAGTGTATTAAAAAGAATTGTCCGCTACTCTTTCCCATAAGGTGTGCCGCTACAAACAACCTTGGCCCCCTAATGGGGCCAACATAACACACTGTGTTGCTTTGATTAGAGGTTAAGCAGATTAAAGAAGACGCTGATTTACGTTAACGACGATTAAAGTTATAACCAATAATAGTTATCGATCGCTACGCAATGCTTGAAACCCTAGCCACCCAGCCATCGCGCTAATGCTTGTTAGACAGGTTCCCCATACCCAATCTATTGTCATGATAAATAGAGTAAAGCCTTCGATAATGCTGTAAGCCGTTAAATTGTATGCACCATAACTTGCAAGCCCAAGCAAGGCACCATCAATACCCGCGTAAAGCAACGACTTATCGCGATTGGCTACCACAGCAAGAACAAAAACAACCCCGCCATACATTATGTAAAACACTAACCACGGCCAAGTAATAAACTGAGAGCGAAGTAACGGCGCCATTTCTGTTTGGTACCAACTGTCAGCAATAATACCAAGCCATAAGAAGTCCAATATGGCAAAACAAACAAAAATCGCTAATAACGAGGCTAAAATACTCTTCGCAAAGATCATAATTTTGGACAACATCTAACGTCTCCCTGTTGCAACCTTAATAATTCAAATACGTTAGTGTGTCACGTTAGGGCTATTTACAACAATAGCCCTAACTAAAATCATAATAGTGTGAGCGACTAATTGTTTAACGCTTGGTTCAAAGAGGCTTGCAGTGGCGTTGTCGGTCTTCCTATCAAACCAGATAAGGTTTTACTTTCATCCATCAGCCACCCAGACGCGGCATAATGCTCAGAATCGGCGATAGCATCAGCCATACCTTCAGGCAACCCTGCGTCAATCAGTGCTTGACGATATGTTTGCTCGTCCATCTCAATGAATTCGATGTGCTGTCCCGCTGCCTTTGAAATTGCCTGTGCGTATTCACTAAGTGTAAAGCCACTGTCACCCGCTAGCTCTAGTGTTTGACCAATATAACTTTGTTCTGCCAACAATACTGCAGCTGCGGCTTCAGCGTAATCTTGACGACTTGCTGTAGAAATTACACCTGTTTTCGCTGCACCAGCAACAGCCCCCATAGACAAAACACTTACCATGTTTTCAGTATAATTCTCGGTATACCAACCATTGCGCAATATGACAAAAGGCGCGTTTACTTCTTTTAAATAGGCTTCCGTGTCTTTATGTTCTTGGGCCAACAATAAAGGAGAGGTTTCGGCTTTTATTAAACTGGTATAAGCAATAAGTGAGACTTTTTCACGCAACGCCACATCAATAACGACTTTATGTTGCTCGACACGCTTGCCAAACTCAGTACCCGATATCAAAAGTAGTTTACTTACACCACTAAGCGCTTCAGATAACGTTTCCGGTAAATTGTAATCGGCTTTTCTTACTACAACCCCTTTTCTCTTAGCGAGCTTGCGTTGTCTGGGTTTCTCACCAAAGCAACGATATCGCGGGGGGCACGCGACACTAAAAGCGCATCAATAACCTTTTGGCCTAATTGGCCGTTTGCTCCTGTTACAGCAATCATTTTTACTTCCTCGTCATTACAGATAATTGTTTTAAACACGGCTTCATTATGTGCACGCCCAACTGTTATGATAAGTAGAGCAAACTAGAATGGATTGTATCGAAAATGAGTACAATTAAATTTTCACAACTTAAAGGGCTTGCGATTTTCGCTACCGTTGTCGACAACAATAGCTTTGCAGAAGCCGCAAGACGACTTAATACAAGTCGTTCAAGAGTGAGTGAGCAAGTAGCTAATCTTGAAGCAGTATTAAACGTGCGCCTGCTACAACGTACTACTCGACAACTCTCGCTCACGGAAGAGGGAAAGGCGATATATGAACATGCCAAAAAATGCCATGCAATTCTTCACGATGTTGATGAATGTCTAAATCAATCGTTACCAAAAGGTCGTGTATCGATCACAGTAACAAACGATATTGCACACAAGTTCTTACTCCCGCTCCTGCCAGAATTTAAACAGCGATACCCAGACATTGAACTTCATATTATTAGCAGTGATGAAAAACTGGATTTGATTGCAGAAAACATCGATATAGGTTTACGCATTGGCCTCCCCAAAGACGATTCTTTGGTTGGACGAGTATTATATCAAGAGCGTTTTGCATTATATGCTAGCCCCGCTTACCTCTCAGAGTATGGACACCCCAATAACATTGAGTCTTTGCAGCAGCACCGTTGGATTTTACTTTCGCAACTTAACAATCGCACCATGCAATATTTGATGTTAGACGACTCCCCAGTGGAAATCGTCCCTAAGCAATACGAGCTTTGCAATTCACCGTATTTGGTACAAGAAATGGTAAAAGCTGGGCTTGGGGTATCAACATTGTTGCCTTCGACGGTGAAGCAAGAAGTAGCAAGTGGCGAGCTGGTCCGAATCTGCCCAGGCATTAGCAGCGAAAACTTGCTATTTACCTTGGTTTACCCCTCGCGTAAACAGGTACCGAGCAGAACGAGAGTTCTTGTCGACTACCTCATTGAAAGATGCCGTTTTTAAACTGCATCTTACGTTGTTTAAAGCTGCAGAACACTACCGTTACTTCAATCCACACATAATGTGGGCTCTACTACACCGTTTGATACATAGGCTTTACAACCAAACAAGTCGGTATTGTCCAAGCAAACACCCGTCACTTTGTCGCCTTCGCTTGATCGCGTGTTGTCAGCCACACAAGCTACTTCACACTCACTATTATTTGCGCATACTTTGCCAGCGTCCTTGGTAGGTAATACACAAGTTAATTGCTGATGCCGCCCTACTCTGCGCCACGTTCCATCATACTTAGCACACACCTCTTCACTTTCAATAGAATAAGCTTGCTGCACCAACGGCAATGATTGGTCCACGACAAATTCAAGTTTTTCTATATCGATAGGGTCAGGGACTTTTATTGGGGGCTGAGCACCACAGCCAGCTAAAATCAAAATAATAATGAAAAGATATAATCGCATGCAAAACCTTGTTGTTGAACTAGCGCTATAACTGAGACAGCACCAATAAAATTAGTTCTTGAGTTAGAGGAAATTTGTTTTGAAAATGAAAATATGGGCTTTTAATGAAAGACTTTTGCAAGGTTCAAGGTCTATATCTCCCTCGTAAATTAACAGGAACAACAATGACACTTAAACAAACACAGAACCTTGTTGCCGCTTTGCTTACCATGAGTATTGGCTTATTGGGCCTCACCTTTTTAATGGGTACAAACCCTAGCGCACTTAAAGCTGTGTTTGTTTTTTATGGCGTAGGCGACGTGTTCTCTGATGGTGTTATGGGCACTATTGCAGGTGTACCGCTAATTCTCGTTGCTCTGTTGGTACTGCTTACTAAGCTAGGTGTTATTTCTAGAAACATTGCGGTTGCTTTCGCTGTAGCGGTAATTTCCGCGCCATTGCTAACGTTATTTTCACCGAGCCGATGGATGACAGATCTAGGAGGCTTTCCCATTATTGGCAACGGACAAGGCATCATAAAGTACTTTGCTATTATCCCGCTTTTATTGTTCTTGTTTTATCGAGAAAAATTCACTGAGCGTCAGTTAATCTGGGCGAACTACGCCCCCGTTGCCATGGTACTATTGTGGATTGGCGGCATGAAATTCTTTGAATTTGAAGCCAATGGCATTGTAAGCCTTGTCGAAACCTCTCCCTTTATGTCGTGGCTTTACGTGCTATTCAGCGTGCAAGGCGCCTCAAATGCTATCGGTATATTTGATGTCCTATTCGCTGTGCTGCTTGGCATAGGCCTTTTGCTAAATAAAAAGATACTCGTCATTATTGGTGGGCTGGCGGCACTTTCCGTATTTTTAATGACTCAAACCTTTATATTTACTGTTCCGGAAACGCTAGATAGTATTACCCTATTCAACCTATTGAGCCAATTTGTTATCAAGGACTTGTGGTTTGTTGCGAATCTAGCTGTGGTAGGTTTTTACGCGCTGCAAGACAAAACACTAGTGGAATAAAAATCGAAGGTACAAATGACGTTGGCTACCCAACGTCATTTACGCCATTACTGCGACAAAGTGCTATTCTGTTATTATCAGCGTAGTCCAAACCAGTCGATGATCTGAACTAGCCTGCTAGGTCTTTTACCAATCGATACAAGTCGCTTGTTTTAGTTGGCCAAAAAACACTAGGCGTCTTTTACATCAAAACCGTAAACAGAAGGCAACACGTAGTCTGCTCTCGCTCCCCAGTACGCCGTAAAGCGGCTACTATAGTCTCTGTCACTTGACGCCGCGCCGCCCTCGCTTAGTGGAATGACACTGTTATCCACATAAGGGCTTTCTGTTAACTGCTCTATCACACCTTCGCGATGCTTTTCGCCAATGTCCGCTGCATTAAAGTCGCCAAGTAAGACAAAACGCGTTTCATCAGATAACGTGGCCTGCTTGCCATTATCATCGTAAATGTAGAGGCCTTTATTTGGGGTAAGATAATCGGCCATCAGTCTTATTTCATCAGCATTGCGTTTACCGTTTCTGTCTTCCTTACCGTCAAAATTAGGAGGGGTTGGGTGCATGGCGAGTATGTGCACCATAGTACCATCGACATCAACAGGTACATCCCAATGCGATTTCGAACTCAGTCTGAATGCGTTCCATTCATCAGCGCTATACCAAGGCGTGCCTTGACTATTATCGCCCTCGGCGTCTGGAATGAATGGCTGCTGAGAGTTAGGCATTTGATGCCACTTAAAAAGCTGAAAAGTGCGCACTTCATCGATTTTAATGGGATATTTAGACAAAAGCGCCATACCATATTGGCCTGGATAAAGACCATAGCCATAGGCGTCTCCACCAAACTGATCAGCCTTGCCATTATTATCTAAATCAAATGGTGTCGGTTCTCCAGTATTCACTGGCGCAATATAGGTATAAGGATAATCAATAGCTGTTTGCCCAGCTTGTGAGACATTAAGATAGTTTTTAACGAAAGCTTTTACACCTTTATTCTCATCAGCAATGTAGTCAAATTCATTGAGCAAGATGATATCAGGCTGTGTACGTTGAATGATTTCAGCAATATTTTTGACTTGCGGGTGACTACCGACACTTAGCACTTTTTCAAGAACCTGCTCGCCTGGCTGCATGCCCAGAGATTTGTAATTGGTGGCTTCCATGCTGACATTAAAGGTTGCGACTTTAAGCGTTTTCGCAAGAGACAAACCCGGCGAAAGCGCCAGTAAAAAAAGGGGAAGATATAGTTTCATAATTCTATTAATTCTATGGAGATTAATTCACATTATCAGTCTTCGTAGACCCTGTCGATGATTCGTCGCGCCGCTGTTTGCTTCCTGCAGACTCGACGTTAATTAACTACTCTGTTTTTTAATAGGCGCATTTTGAAGGAATGCAACCTCTCTATTGCAAGAAGCACGAAAGAGGAATTAATTACTAATAAAAATAGATTTATAAGAAAAATATTTCCATTGATTACGAAACCACAATCTATATTTAGACATTTTTACCCGTCGCGCGCTGTTATTCTTGAGGAATAACTATGAGGAATTGACATGTCAGAGTGGGTAACACAAGCAATAAAAACAATTAACGCAGATTTTCAACGCTCTGCAGATACGCATTTGATTAAACTAGATCAACTTGCGCTTAGCGGTATTGATATTTACCTCAAAGATGAAAGCACACACCCTACTAGTAGCTTAAAGCACCGTCTTGCCCGCTCGCTTTTTCTTTATGCACTGTGTAATGGAAAAATTAATCAACATACCACGGTGATAGAGGCGTCGTCTGGTAGCACTGCTGTATCTGAAGCTTACTTTGCCAAAATGATTGGTGTTCCTTTCGTTGCTGTAATGCCGCGTACCACGGCACAAAGTAAAATTGTACTAATTGAAAAGTATGGCGGCGCGTGCCACTTTGTCGAGTGCCCAACGCAAATGCACTGCGAAGCTAAGCGCATTGCACTGCAACTCAACGGGTACTTCATGGATCAATTTTTGTACGCAGAGCGCGCGACAGACTGGAGAGGAAACAACAATATTGCCGAGTCAATATTTGAACAAATGAAAGCGGAGCCACACCCGATTCCCCATACCATTGTAATGAGCGCTGGCACTGGCGGCACATCGGCCACAATTGGCCGCTATATTCGTTACAAAGGCTTGCCCTCCAAACTAATGGTCGTTGATCCAGAGTACAGTGTCTTTTTTGATAGCTATCAACAAAGAGATACAACTCTTAAGGCGAGTAGAGGAAGCAGAATTGAAGGTATTGGCCGCCCTCAAGTAGAAGCTTCGTTCCAGCACGACGTTATAGATTCTATGCTGCGCGTACCTGATGCGGCGAGTATTGCTACTATGCGTTGGTTAAACAACACCATGGGAATTAAAGCCAAGCCCGTCAACCTAGCACCAATTTGTGGGGCGCATTACACGTTGCCGCCTCGATGATAGAGAATGGAGAATCAGGTTCTATCATTACGCTGATGTGCGACAGTGGAGAGCGCTATTCCAATACCTATTACAACGCCGAATGGGTTGAAAGCGAAATAGGCTCAACCGATGAGTATGATGAGCACTTACAAAAAATAAAGGTGGCGTAGCGCCACCTTTGCTGAACTTGTTCTTATTCCTGCACTACAACAATTTTTCGCTGCGCCCTGAAAAATAAGCGTTAACTTATTATCTATACAACAGAGTAGAAAAAACGCGCACCACAATGTGAATGGTTAGAGAAATTGTTGGCAATGCGCTAATTCACGTTTACGTAATACTGGTGTTTTGTAGGCTATCAGACATACCTTCTTCAAATACAACAACTTGGTTTCGACCAGAACGTTTGGCCGTGTATAAAGCAAGATCGGCCTGATTTATCAAGCCGTCATCTTTCATGCCTTTTCTCATAGTTGACACACCAACGCTGCAAGTGATCTGTATTTCAGAAGGTAAAGACAGCATTTCTACGCCTTTTCGTATTCGCTCGGCTATGTCGATAGCAATATTCTGTGGCGTTTCTGGCAATATAACGAGAAATTCTTCCCCTCCATAACGGCCAATAGCGTCAACCAAGCGGATGTTATTGGAAACACACTCTGCCATTATCGACAGCACTTCATCGCCTGCTTGGTGACCGTGGGTATCGTTTACTTCCTTAAAGTGGTCGACGTCTATCATTAAAATAGAAAAACCTCGGCCGTAGCGGTCGAAAAGCCTGCAGTTATGATTGAGGGTTTCCATAATACAAAAGCGACTTGCCACACCTGTCACAGCGTCTGTGTTGGCTTGCTGCTCTAATTGCATAGTGCGCTCTTTTACTTTTTCTTCTAATGAACGATTTGTTTCTTCTAACTCTGCGCGCAGTTGCTCTAACTCTTCGTTGCGTTGCTTTAACATTGAAACACTGGGAATATTGATAAATACGGGCATAAGCTTCCACAGGAAGTAGGCCGTCGCTATTGATACAGTCCCCGTCGCAAACTTTATAGCCCCTTCGATAAAGTAATATCCATGCCAAATATTTATAATGCCCGCTAAATGTGAGGCGCCACAAAATGCAATAAAACAAGCAAACAGAACGGCCAATCCATCAAATTTAATATCTTGTCGTTTGCTAAGAAAATAGAAAATTCCAAACGGGATAAGTGCGTATGCGATGACTGTCATAATGTCTCCGCCTAAGTGGAGAAACAGCAAATCCCATCGCCACAACAAACAATGACCATGCGGCATTAGACTACCGTCAAATAGTCTCTCAAACATCCTCGCCTCCCTTCTATCGCAAAGCTTTTTTGGTATACGAACTATAAAGCGCGTTTTGCGAATTCATCGCGTTTGATCACTTATACAAAGGCATACGTGCCAATGTAAAAATATAGACGGTACTTCATGTTATTGCTGTTTTTTTATCTTAACTTTGCTTTATCAAAGCTATCCCTATTCCGTTCAATCTGTTCTTTGTTCGCGTCGGCCCATTGCACCAATTGATACAAAGGCTTTACAAGCCCTCGCCCCATATCTGTCAATTCGTACTCTACTCTTGCTGGCACTTCAGCATAAACGGTCCTATTCACGTAACCCTCTCGCTCAAGATCCCTGAGTGTTTGCGTTAACATACGTTGCGATATTCCAATAATCCGCCCCTTTAGCGAATTAAACCTGTCTGCACCGTCTACAAGGGCAAATAAAATTAACATCGACCACTTATCGCCTATTTGAGCAATAACGTTTCGCACCGCGCAGTCGCCGTTATTGTCAAATGTTCTTCTTTGTTGAATTTCAGTCACGTTATCTTCCCTACTTTTTTCCAAAAATCGGCGGTATGGTTACTTTTTTGTGCCTTAGTGACACATTAATGCCTAATTGTAGTGCAAGTTACTTTTAATTACTATAGTTACAACTAGTAACTATATTTCAAAAAACGTCGCGCATTAACAACGACAAAGAGGCAACTACAATGAAACAACTCGCACTGACTTTTCTTTTACTCATAAGTACAAGTCTTTTTAACGTGCAGGCTGCACAGCCACCTGTTATCGATTTTGAGAATCTTAAACAAGCGCATTGGTCTGACGAAGAATTAGCAAATGCTGAGCTAATTACTGATTTTGTGCAGAGCATAATGAACAACCATGACTTTGAATATGTCATGAGGACGTTTAACAATAGTGCCTACAAACAACATAACCGCAATATTCCTGACACCATGAAAGGGTTAGTGGGCTTTTTGCGTGAATTTGTTAGTGACTACCCAGAGTATTCCTACGATGTAAAGCGAATTAGCGTGGACAACAACATGGCAATCTTCCATTCACACGCCACCTTAAACCGTGAAGACAGGGGCGACGATTCAAAAGGCTTGAATATTGTTGATATTTGGCGAATAGAAGACGGTAACATTGTAGAGCACTGGGACTCGGTTCAGGCACTCGATGGGTTTATGCGATTTTATTCTCTAATCAGCGGTGGCGATATCAACAATAACAATGGCGTTTTCTAGCAGAAGGTTATAGTGGTTTACGAGCGTTGTAAAAACGCTAGTAAACCGAATACTTCACTTTAAATCGATGTCGTTGCCTTATTTACTGGCGGCGACAATCGAGTTAGCAATTACTTCTCTGGTTTGCACCGGGTCGATAACGGCGTCTATTTCTAGTACTGACGCAACTTCACTAGCCTGCCCTCTTGCATAAGCCTGTTGCAACAAGGTGTCAAAACGTGCACGTCGCGCTTTATCGTCAGTGATTTTTTCTAGTTCAGCCTTAAATCCAAGCTTAACTGCGCCTTCAAGCCCCATTGGCCCGAACTCGCCGCTTGGCCATGACACGGTATAATCGGGTTTTGATGTGCTGCCACCTAACATGGCTTGCGCCCCAAGCCCGTAACACTTCCTTAAAACAATGGCGATAAAAGGCACACTCAAACTAGCTCCAACTGAGAACATACGATTCAGGCGTCTTACTGCCCCGAGCTTTTCGTGCTCGGGCCCTACCATAAATCCAGGCGTGTCACATAGACTTACGACGGGCAGCGAAAAACGCTGGCAAAGCGCAAGAAAGTCAGCGCACTTCTCGGCGGCATCAACATCTATTGCCCCACCTAGTACTTTGCAGTTACTCGCAATCATGCCCACCGCTTTACCTTTAAAGCGACAAAAACCAGTAATAATTGCGCCACCGTATTGTGCTTTTAGTTCAATAAAACTGTTGGTGTCCACCAATGTGTTAATGATCTGTCGAACATCATAAGCAAAGCGGCGATCATCTGGTAACAACGAAAAAATGTTCTCTTGCGATGAAGCTTGCCAGTGCTCAATATCACCCTGAAAGAAGGATAAACAAAACTTGGCAATATCAATGGCATGGTTTTCGTCATTAGCGACAATATCGACAACACCATTTTTAGCTTGGGTTTCAATAGGGCCAATTTGTTCTGGTGAAAACACACCTAGTCCACCGCCTTCAATCATGGCGGGACCAGCCATACCAATACTCGACGATGAAGTGGCAATAGTGATATCTGCAGAGCCAAAAAGCGCAGCGTTGCCTGCAAAGCAATAGCCGTTATTTACCGCTATTCGAGGCACAACACCCGATAACGCCGCCCAATTTGAGAACGACTGACACTGAAGCCCCGAATTAACGGTAGTAATATCAGTATCGCCAGGCCTTCCTCCCCCACCTTCAGTAAACATGATGATAGGTAGGTTTCGTTGTTTGGCAACGTCTATCATTCTGTCTAACTTTAAGTGGTGAAAATACCCCTGCGTACCTGCAAGCACGCTGTAATCGTTTATCACCAATGCCGTTGCGGTTTGTCCGGTGGGAAAAGCCCCTGCATTCACATGACCGATGCCAGTAATAACGCCGTCGGCGGCGGTATCGGACTTTAGCTTTTCATAGTCTTTGCGCTGCCGTTGTGCAGCAACGGCGAATTGCCCGTACTCTTGAAATGTTCGCGCGTCACAAAGCAAAGCCAGGTTTTCTCTGGCGCTGTTAAAGCCTTTTCGTTTTCGCTTTTCAATGTGATGTTGACGGCCGTCGTCAGAGGTTTGGTGGATACGCGCATTAAGCGCTAAAAGCATGTTTTGCTTTACGTTATTATTTTCTTCCATGGCTTAGGTAACTCCAAATATAACGCGCAAGGTAGATTTCTACCCTACGCGTTTTTTGCGTAATTACCAGTGTTAGCTAAGTTTGGCCGCCATTTCAGCGGTTTCTTTACCTAGGTTTTTCAACTGTTTAATGGTTTTTTCGTCAGATATATCGCCATCATCATTCATTAACGTATTCACTTTGGCGATAGCTTTTTGATTAGGAATAACCATGGTGCCTAAGTTTTCTAACAGCATTCTTAGCACGACTAAAACACGCATGCCGCCTAACCCGCCCGCAGATGCAGCCATAATACCAGCCACTTTGCCGCGATAAGCTTCTAGCGGCTTTTCACCTTCACTCATACGCGATGCCCAGTCGATAGCATTTTTAAGGAGAGCGGGATAGCTTGAGTTGTATTCAGGAGAAGCGATAAGAAAGCCATCATGGCTCATTAGCAGCTCTTTAAAGGCCTGTGCTTTTTCAGGTGTGCCAAATTCAGCTTCTTCATCTTCGTTGAATAGTGGCATTTGGTAATCGGCTAAATCGATGACAGTGACTTCAGCGCCAGCTTCGCGCGCACCTTCTGCTGCGACTTTCATGATAGCTTGGTTAAATGAACCTTTTCGGGTACTGCCTGCAAATGCAAGGATCTTGGTCATGTGAGATTCCTGTCGTTGTTTTTAATGTTTTTCTTTATAGGTAACAATAGCACTAACGGTTCTGTGGGATAGCATATATTTACGCTACAGATACTATTAATAGCTAATCATAAAAAAAGGCTGACAATAAATGTCAGCCTTTTCGATATCACCGTACGTGTTGTACCGCGAACGCTACATTTTTTCTAGTGTTTCAATACCAAGTAGCGTTAATCCTTGCTCGAGTGTTTTGGCAACCAACGCTGACAGGGCCAGACGGCTATCGCGAACCTGAGGCTCAATCCCGTCTTTTAACATAGGGCATGCTTCGTAAAAGGTCATAAACGCAGAAGCCACATCATAAAGGTATGTACACAAAACATGCGGTGTTGCTTCTCGAGAAACCATACCAATCACTTCTTCGAATTGAAGCAGCAACACAGCAAGAGCATGCTCTTGTTTTTCAGCAACAGTGATGTCCACTGGCATGCTTGCCATATCCACACCCGCTTTTCTAAACAAGCTCTTCACACGAGTGTACGCATATTGAAGGTAAGGTGCGGTATTACCCTCGAAGCTTAGCATCGAGTCCCAGTTGAACATGTAGTCTGTGGTGCGGTTTTTAGATAGGTCTGCGTATTTAACCGCGCCAATACCCACTTTACGCGCCACTTCTTTAAGCTCGGCTTCCGTTAGGTCATTATCGCGTTCGGCAATCAGTTTACCCGCACGTTCAACAGCTTCATCCAGCAATTCCACCAACTTAACCGTACCGCCAGTACGGGTTTTAAATGGTTTACCGTCACTGCCTAACATCATGCCGAATGGGCAATGTTCGTAGGTCTGTTCTTCTCTCATAAAGCCGGCTTTACGACCCACAATTTCGGTTTGCTTGAAATGCAGTGCCTGACGAGCATCAGTAAGAATAAGCGTACGATCAGCGTTAAGTTTGCCGCTACGGTAGCGCATTGCAGCAAGGTCAGTGGTTGCGTACAAATAGCCGCCACCTGATTTTTGTACAATATAAACCGCAGGGTTGCCTTCTTTATCGGCAAGTTCTGGGATAAACACCACCTGCGCACCTTGGTCTTCTACCGCAATACCTTGTGCTTTAAGGTCGCTAATAACGTTTGCGAGGTCGTCGTTGTAAGCGGATTCACCCATAATGTCTTTGCGCGTTAGGCTGACATTTAGCTTGTCGTACACTTCTTCTGAGTGTGCAATTGATACATCGATGAATTTTTCCCATAGCGCTAAGCACTGGGCATCGCCACCTTGTAGCTTAACTACGTATTCACGCGCACGGTCGGCAAAACCTTCTTCTTCGTCAAAGCGCACTTTGGCTTCACGATAAAAGTCTTCAAGGTCAGACAGGGCTGTCTCAGCCACCTCGTCTTGAAGTTTGTCAGAAAGGTGCGCGAGTAGCATACCAAACTGCGTACCCCAGTCGCCCATGTGGTTCTGACGAATAACGTTATGCCCTAAGAATTCAAGTACTTTCACCACTGCATCGCCAATGATAGTGGTACGTAAGTGACCCACGTGCATCTCTTTGGCCAAGTTAGGCGATGAGTAATCCACTACAATGTTTTGTTCTTGTGATTTTGCAATGCCAAGACGCGAATCGTTTAACGACGATTCACATTGGTCTGCAAGCCACGCATCGCTAAGGTGTACGTTGATAAAACCAGGGTAAGCGACTTCAAGTTTGCTGGCAATGTCGTCAAGCTTTACTGTTTCAACGATCTTTTCGGCAATATCACGAGGCTTCTGTTTAAGCTGCTTAGCCAGCGCCATGGCGCCGTTGAATTGGTATTCGCCAAACTCTGGTCGAGCGCTGCGCGACACTGGCACGGGTGCATTTTCTACGCCCATTTCTTGTAGTGCATCAGTGAAACGGTTAACTAATAGTGCATGTATATTCATAATATATTTTGTCTTTTTTGCTCTTTGCTCGCTTTACTCTTTGCAAGCTTTGACTTCTACAAGTTTAATTTTCGCGCGTGTTTGTAAACTGGATATCTGGATAACGCTCTTGCGCTAGCTGCAAATTCACCATAGTTGGCGCAATGTACGTCAGGTTGTCACCACCATCTAGCGCAAGGTTTTGCTCACCTTTGCGTCTAAATTCATCCAGCTTTTTCTCATCGCCACTGTATACCCAACGCGCGGTAGCGACGTTTACATGTTCGTAAAGCGCATCAACGTTGTATTCTGCCTTGAGGCGCGCAACCACGACATCAAACTGCAGCACACCAACCGCACCAACAATCAAATCATTATTCGCAAGTGGACGGAAAACCTGTACCGCACCTTCTTCAGATAGCTGGATAAGGCCTTTTAATAGTTGCTTTTGCTTGAGCGGATCTTTTAAGCGGATACGTTTAAATAGCTCAGGTGCAAAGTTAGGAATACCCGTAAAGCGATAGTTATCGCCCGAAGTAAAGGTGTCACCTATACGAATAGTACCGTGATTGTGCAAACCGATAATATCGCCGGCATACGCTTCTTCTAACAAGGCGCGATCACCTGCCAAAAAGGTTAAAGCATCAGAAATACGCACGTCTTTGCCTAAACGACTATTGCGCATCTTCATGCCTTTTTCGTACTTACCCGATACAATTCGACAGAACGCTATACGGTCACGGTGTTTAGGATCCATATTGGCTTGAATTTTAAATACAAAACCGCTGAATTTGCCGTCAGTACTTTCAATCATGCCTTCTTCTGTGTCGCGTCCTAGTGGTGCAGGTGCCCACTCCACTAAACCGTCTAGCATATGGTCTACACCAAAGTTACCCAATGCCGTTCCAAAGAATACTGGTGTTAATTGACCTTCCAAGAATAATTCTTGCTCGAATTCGTTCGACGCACCGCGCACAAGCTCAAGTTCATCACGAAGCGTTTCAGCCAGATCGCTGCCTACTGCACTATCAAGCTCTGGGTTATCCAACCCTTTGATAATACGAACGTCTTGAATGGTGTGACCTTGGCCGCTTTGGTACAAAATAGTTTCGTCACGATGTAAGTGGTAAACGCCCTTGAAACTTTTTCCGCAGCCAATAGGCCACGTAATTGGCGCACACAAAATATCAAGCTCAGTTTCTACTTCGTCAAGTAGCTCCATAGGGTCGCGGATATCTCGATCGAGTTTGTTCATGAAGGTAACGATAGGCGTATCGCGAAGACGCGTTACTTCCATCAACTTACGCGTTCTATCCTCAACCCCTTTCGCGGCATCGATAACCATTAGGCATGAGTCAACTGCTGTGAGCGTGCGATAAGTATCTTCAGAGAAGTCTTCGTGCCCCGGTGTATCTAGTAGATTGACGAGGTGATCGCTGTATGGAAACTGCATGACAGAGGTGGTAACAGAGATACCACGTTCTTTCTCCATTTCCATCCAGTCTGACTTGGCATGTTGACCAGACTTTTTACCCTTTACGGTGCAAGCAGTTTGTAGCGCACGTCCAAACAACAATACCTTTTCAGTAATGGTGGTTTTACCCGCATCGGGGTGCGATATAATCGCGAACGTACGTCGCTTTTTAATCTCTTCTAACAGCTTTTTATCTGACATCAATACTAATCTTCGTTATCTATTATCTCTGCAAACAACGTATTTGCAGGCGCGTTTTGTAAAGGATAAGCATGGCTTTTCCGCGCAAATCTACAGTTGCGATAAAACGCTTGATACGGCATGGAATTTATTGGCGCGGATTTTAGCATTTTACAACGCGTAACAGTAGAGCGAATTGGCAAGAAACTTTGTTGTATTCATTGCTACTTAGGCACGCTGGCAGCATTCATATCAAACACGTGAAATTGTATTCATTTGGCACGCTTTGCATATTACTTGGCGCACTTTGACGCGCGATGGCATAGATTGATGTTCTACACTGGCATCAGTCAATCGCGACGTTTACCGAAAAGAATGACCACACGATTTATCGTTTGATAAGTCAGAGGTTTAGTCACATTACCTAGCAAAAACAGGAAACACTATGACAAATACCGTGCTTATTACTGGTGCATCAAATGGCATTGGATTAGAGCTTGCCAAAATTCATGCAGAACAGGGCGACAACCTTGTGCTAGTTGCACGCTCCAAAGATAAACTCGAAGCACTGGCTGAAGGGCTTCGTACCAAATTTCATATTAACGTGGATGTGATAGCACAAGATTTGTCGACTCGTGACGCAGCTGCACAGCTTACTCTTGCTACAGAAGAACGTGGCCTAACCATTGACGTATTGGTCAATAACGCGGGTTTTGGTGGGCACGGACAATTCGCTCAGCGCGCAATTGAAGATGACAAAGCAATGATGCAATTAAACATGGTTACGTTAACCGAGCTTACCCATTTTTATCTTCAAGGTATGATAGAACGGAACAAGGGTAAGATACTGAATGTGTCGTCTACCGCATCATTTATTCCTGGCCCGCTTCAGGCTGTGTATTATGCGACAAAAGCCTATGTGACGTCGTTCAGCCAAGCCATCGCAGAAGAATTACGTGGTTCAAACATAACGGTTACCGCTCTTTGTCCTGGCGCGGTCGCCACTGGATTTGTAGAAGCAGGTGACTTAGAAGGCTTAGCACTTTGGAAAAATGCTAAGAGCCCACGCTCGGTTGCCGAGTGCGGCTACAACGCTATGCAGCAAGGAAAGCTTATTGCGATCAACGAGCCACAGCTCAGCATTATGCTCAATTGGGTCATTCCTTTCTTGCCGCGCAAACTCGTGTTAAAAATATCACGCCAAGCAATGGAGAAAAGCTAACACTCAGTGTGTATGGCTGATAGCGATAAATCGGGAAAGAAAATGAAAAGAGCAAATAGATTTTTGGTGCCTGCCAACTGGCAAGTCCTATTTAAGGATATGGACATTTCTTTGGAAGAGACGTTAGCGTATGCAAACCTTCCACCTGCGCTTTTTTCACAGCAAAAAATCTATTTATCACCTGCGCAATACTTCCAACTTTGGCATGGTATCGAAGCGGCATCCAACGGGACAGAGGTGCCGCTTAAATTCGCACAAGCAATGACGTTAGAGTCATTCGATGTGCCTATCTATGCTGCCATTTGCAGCAGGAATTTAAATGCAGCTTTAGAGCGACTCAAAGAATACAAGCCGCTTATTGGCCCTATGCTGTTAGACATCAGCAAGACAACAGAAATAACCACTGCAACCATTAGCTGCTATGGCTATGCTGATGCGTTGCCCAAATGCTATGCCCTTTCAGAAGCCGTATTTTTCACTCAGTTAAGCCGACTTGCTACGAGAAAACGTATTGTGCCGCGCACTGTGACACTGCCTGCACTACCTGACAAGATTAAGCCATACGAGGACTACTTTGGATGTCCATTGAGTGTTAGCAGCGAAACATCAATTTCATTTGACGCAAATGATGCTAACCAACCTTTCTTGACCAGCAATCAGGACATGCTGAACTTTTTTGACACAGAATTACAGCAACGACTTAAATCTGTACTCGCCTACTCGTCTACGCGTGAGCGTGTGACGACTGAGCTTATAAAGCTTTTGCCACAAGGGGAAAGTAGCATTGAGCTCGTCGCTCAACGTCTAGCAATGAGTAAGCGCTCACTACAACGAAAACTCTCTGAAGAGAGGGTTAGCTTTAAGGGGCTACTACAAGAGGTAAGGCAGGAACTTGCCGACTATTACCTAAGTAAAACTAACATGCCAATGATTGAAATAGCCTTCTTGCTAGGCTTTCAAGAAAGTAACTCTTTTGCGCGCGCTTACCATACATGGACTGGTAACACTCCATCGACAAAAAGGAGCCTCTAGCCTGGCACTTGTGTTGTGATATAGTGATCCAATGTGGTTGTGGTTACAAGTCACTCCAGTGACTAAAGGTACAAACAAGGACGTTGCATGACAAGAAGTTGGTTTTTGCTTATTACGCTGTTGCTCTTTTGCAAAAGCGCGGCAGCCGCAGTCAATTTCAATCCAGTTAATACTTCCCTCTCATTAGATGACCATATGGAGTTTGCACTGAGCGACTCTCCCTCTTCAGACGATCTTCATTGGGTAAAAGATGTCTCATCGCTTGATAGACAAGCACATCAATACCTGCATTTTCGCGTCAACATCAAAAACACCACAAACGACGCCATCCCAGTATGGTTCAGTATTGGTTTTCCAGCAATGAAAACATTGGTAGTACAAAGTGGTGAGAAGGTATGGAAGACAGGTGACGCTTATCCTTTTACATCCAGAGAAATTCACGTTTCTAACTATCACTTTCCAATCTTACTCAACGAGATGGAAACCGCTAAGATACAAGGGTATATGGCAGGAGAAATCCTACGCTATTCTTTTGCTGTCGGCACCCCTGAATATTTTACCAATATGTATGTTAATACTATTCAGCGGGATATGGCCTTTTTTGGTGCTATGGCGCTACTTACCGTGCTGTGCCTGTTAGGGTTTGTTGCTAGCCGAAATCTTGTTTTTTTGAGCTTTGCGAGCTTTATTTTTGCAACGACGTTTTGGTTTTTTCGCGTATTCGGATACGCCTTTGAATTGTTATGGCCGCAATATCCAGGTTTGAATGATATTAGTTACGCGATAAGTATTTATGCCGTTTTGCTTTCTTCATTTTGGGTAGTATTTGCCAGCTTAGCGAGAGAAGGGCATCACGTTTTCGGTTCAACGTGGGTAAAGCGATTCTGCTTTTCGCTACCCATAATTGGCATTATCGTATGGCAAAGCGTCGGACTCGACTTTGCACTAAGACTTCCCGTTTTGCTTTTCTTTTTGTTTATCGTTGTCGCTGTGGTCGTTATCATTGTCGAGCATCGCCTCGGCTCTGATCGCGCAAAATGGCTGGCATGCGCTATGTTTCCGGTAACACTCAGCACTTTTTTCCTTATCATTGTGGCCTTATTTGATGTGGACATACAGTTAGACCCTGTAGCCACCTTTATGTCTGGGGTTGTGCTGACGTGTTTGTTCATTGTCGCCCTTACCGCGCGCTATATGGTTAACGTTGTACAAAGAGAAAGAGACGCGCAAAAAGTGGCAGCTCAAACAAAAGCGCAACAAGCGGCAAAACTAGAACAGTTAGTCAAAAAGCGAACACTCGAGTTAGAAAAAACAAATGACGTATTGGCTAAACTTGCCTCTTACGATGCGCTGACTGGCCTGCCTAACCGAAGAAGTATCGACTTTTTCGTCGATGAGAGCTTTGCTTCTGCCAACGAAAACGCCACTGAGTTATTCATTGCCCTGCTCGACCTAGATCACTTTAAAAATATTAACGATACCTATGGTCATGAGACTGGCGATATTGTACTGAAGGCCGTTGCTGAAACATTGGCTCCTTTGAACAATGACAATCAAATTGCCGTACTGGTATGGCGGCGAAGAATTTGCTATAGTCCAGCGTGTTGACAAGCGTATTGATAAACGTATAGCTGAGCCTAAACACCCGTCAAAAGGAAAAGCACCGGCTTCGCAAACCGCTGGAAGCGCTAGCCAAGAGCATGAGCACTTCTTATCTCAGCTTCAAAAAGTCCACAAAACAATTAATTCTCTTGTGATAAATGACGTTGAAGGTAAGCATGTAGGCGTAAGTATTGGCTGGGCGCACTGCAGTAATGCAGAAAATATTGTGGATACCTTTAGACGTGCAGACAGTGCCCTTTATCGTGCAAAAGACAAAGGACGCAATCTGATTATTGGTGCTTAAAAAGCGGTTAGTCTGAACCCATATGACTGTTGAGGCGCTAAACCGTAACCACCGCTTTGCGTTTTTCCTGTTTTGAAAGCAAAACCCCGCTTTCCCTTAGTCCCATTGTGGTGAGAAATCAGGGGCAGCTTGGCGATCGCCACAGTCCAATGCATCAATCTTCGCAATATCTTCAGCATCTAAGGTCAGTGATAAGGCATTGAAGTTGACTTCCAAGTTTTTGCGCTTTGTAGAAGATGGAATGGTAACTAATCCATGCGCGAGCTCCCATGCCACGACCACTTCGGCAGCGGTTATACCATGCTTGTCAGCAATTGCATTAATGGTGTCATCTTTTAGCACTTTTCCTACTGCAAATGGCATATACCCAGTCACAGTAATACCCAGCTTAGCGCACGCCTGACGTACTTTCTCGTTGGTTAAATATGGGTGGACCTCTACTTGGTTTGTAGCAATTTCACCATCGCCCAAAATACTTACAGCCTGTTCAATTTGAGCTACCGTAAAATTAGATATGCCAATGGCTTTTGTTAACCCTAGTTCTTTGGCACGTTGTAACTCACCAAGATATTCTTCCATCGACTCACCGTTTTCCGGAGATGGCCAATGAATGAGGAGCAAGTCGACGTAAGACAGTTGAAGCTTAGCTAAGCTTTCTTTCACACTGTCTATAAAACCTGCCTTGTTGAGCTTGTCGTTCCATACTTTTGTCGTAACATAAATATCTTCACGAGCCACGCTACTGTCTTTTATGGCGCGCCCTACGGCCTCTTCATTGCCGTAAATTTGCGCCGTATCGATATGCCTGAAGCCTACATCTAGCGCCATTGTCACCGAGTTGTACGCTTCGTCACCTTTGAGGCGAAAGGTGCCTACACCTAGCGAGGGAATAGCTGATGATTGAGTTACTGTTGGCATGAAGCCTCCTTTTGAAAATTATTTGTCGTGAAAATGGGGAAATACGTGTTGCGCAATGCGCTGCATGGCAGCGTCGACAGAATGTGTATTACGCCTAAAATGTAAGCCTATGTGGTTAACGCCCGCTTCCTTCATCGCGTATAGTTCTTTGATAAGCCCATTTACGCCATTTCCCCCCAAAATCTATGGCCTTTTATCGGCGCTTCGTCGCCTTTAGCCAAATGGCAAAGTATGGGTATTAAACTTCGCTTGTTTTTGCGTTAGCGCGCGCTTATCTAAGTGGCCGCTATAGCGTGTTACAACCAGTGCAGCAACGGATATAAGCGCACCTATCCACGCGGTATCAGACAGTGTCATGCCATCTACAATGGCGCCGCCTAATATAGACCCTACAGCAATACCAATATTAAACGCCGCAATGTTAAGACCTGAGGCAACGTCCACTGCGTTAGGTGTGAATTTCTCAGCCAGTTGCACAACGTACACTTGAAGGCCGGGCACATTACCAAATGCAAAGGCTCCCCATACCAATACTGTGATCACAGCGGCTATTTTGCTTCCCATGGTGAACGTTAACGCGAATAAGATCACGGCAAGCGCAGAGAAAATGATGGTTAGTGCGCGAATTGGGCCTTTTTTATCAGCCAATTTGCCACCGTATATGTTACCGACAGCAACAGACACGCCGTAC
This sequence comes from Alteromonas gracilis, assembly GCF_036870955.2. Classification (GTDB taxonomy): domain Bacteria; phylum Pseudomonadota; class Gammaproteobacteria; order Enterobacterales; family Alteromonadaceae; genus Alteromonas; species Alteromonas gracilis_A. The sequence continues at coordinate 1,215,033 of NZ_CP145482.2, read as the reverse complement.
ACGAGCATGATTAAACTTATTGCTGATGGAGCAAAGCCTGCTTCTTCTTGCAAAATAGGCGCTAAATATGTAAACGCGGTAAATGTGCCGCCGTAGCCCAAAATTGTCATTAGATAGACCAGCACAAGGCGAGGCTGAACCAGTACTTTCATTTGCTCACTTAAAGTTGCAGGCTTACTTTGCTTTAAATTATTTGGCACCAATAGCGCACTACCAATAAGCGCAATTGTGCCCAACGCTGAAACCACTAAAAATGTGGCTCTCCAGCCAAAGCTTTGACCAATCCAGGTGCCAAGCGGCACACCTGTAACCAACGCAACTGTTAAACCTGTAAACATGATAGCAATAGCACTGGCTTCTTTTTCTTTTGCAACCAGACCTAGGTGGCAATGGTTGAGCCGATAGAAAAGAATACGCCGTGGGCGAGCCCTGTTAGTATCCGAGCCACAATAAGGCTTTCATAGCTTGGTGCTTGCCACGCCAACATGTTGCCTGCCACGAACAGCGCCATCAGGCTAAGTAAAACGTGCTTTCTGTTCCACTTTCCAGTGAGCGCAGTAAGCACTGGCGCACCAACGGCGACACCAACAGCGTACAAGCTTACAAGTAAACCCGCACTGGGTAAGGTAACGCCGAGGTCAGTCGCTATAGTGGGTACTAACCCCACTATGACAAACTCAGTGGTCCCAATAGCAAACGCACTTAACGTTAACGCAAATAATGCAATAGGCATTGTTTATCCTCACAAAAGTAAAAATGAACGTACGCTGTAGTCAAAATAGATGCATACATTCCTAGGGTGTTTAACAAGTGCATACAGTGTGAGGTTATTTTTATTTGCAAAAAACAGCACTAATGACAAAATACTTTTGTGATTTTTGAAAAAATAGAGAGCACAATGCCTGTAAAAGCAAAAACAGAAGATTTAGAAGCCTTTCTTACTGTCGTCGATACCGGGAGCTTTTCAAGCGCAGCAAATTTGCTGAATCAACAGGTTGCAAAAGTGAGCCGTGCAGTTACACGTTTAGAAGGTACATTAGAAGTCACACTGTTAAACCGAACTACGCGCAGGCTGGAACTGACAGAAGAAGGAGACATGTTTTTACGCTATGCGCGAGACGGCCTCAACAGGTTAGAAAAAGGCGAGGAAGCGCTGCGATTGCTTAAGCGTGCACCGTCAGGGAAACTGCGTGTCGATGCCGCAAGCCCTTTTGTGCTTCACCAGCTCACCCCATTGGTAAATGCGTTTAGTGACGTCTACCCCGATATTGCTCTCGATATTACGAGCCACGACAGCATTATTGATTTGTTAGAACATAAAACGGATATCGCTATACGCATAGGCGATTTAAGTGACTCAAACTTGCATGCCCGCAAATTGGGTAAAAGTAAGTTGCATATTGTGGCTAGCCCTGACTACTTAAAAGCGCGCCCAGCGGTTGGAGATGCCAGTAATTTAGCCCACCATAAGCTAATTGGTTTTAGCGACTCGCCAAAGCTTAATCTTTGGCCGCTAAAGCAAGATGTAGAATTGCGCTATCACTTACATGCATCAAGTGGCGAAACCATTCGACACTTATGCCTTGCGGGACAAGGCATTGCGTTGTTGTCTCATTTTATGGTGTACCGCGATATTAAAGCTGGGTCACTTGTACCTATTTTTGAAAATGACATAGTGTCGCCGAATCGACGTGAATCAGTACAGGCGGTGTACTACAGAAACAGCGCCGTATCTTCTCGTATATCGGCATTTCTCGATTTCATTCAACCTAGACTCATACTTTAAGTAAGCAACGCGGTGTTATTCGCATAATACGAGAACCTTGTCTTGCGATTTGAGAATAGCACAACGTAATTTGCATATTGAAAAGACTAAAACTTTCCTGCACTCACCTATAAAAATACAAAAACTATACATTTCATAGACATAGGACAGCCAACCTATGTTGGCACGCACCTTGAACTACTCACTTTGAAATAAAAAGATAGTAAAGAGTAGTAATCGATAGATACATCTTATTACGAGGGTGCAGTTATGATTCGTTTTTTTCAACAGGCCGCGGCCATAGTGCTATGTTCATTTGGTAGCGCACATGCCGCATTGATAGACTTTAGCACTGTTTTTCCTAGCTTACTTGAAACGCAATCTGTATCAGATACCGCTAGCATGACGATTGATTCATCAATGCTAACGCTTAGACATGATCACAATGTTAGCGTCTTTTTTATCAGTGAAGGTGCTGGCTATAAAAACAGTTTTGGTTGGTATAACGCGGACACTGACCCCACACAAGCGCAAAATCGCACAATCATTTGGGAAAATGCGTCTGGTACAGGCCCTGGCCTTGCTGGCGGCGGTACCCTTAACATTGGCGATAGCGTACAACTTGGTACCATGTCAGCAGGTACGACACTGGGCTTCTTTATTACCGCAAATGGCTTTTTCACTGGCGTAAATGGCAATCACTTTTTTACTGATGAAGTCTATAACGGGGACGACATGCAGCATGTTATTGCTGGCGTTTATCCTGAATTTGGCATAGTGGCACTAGGGTTTGAAGACATTTGGGGTGGCGGCGACAAAGACTACAACGATTTGCTCGTTGCCATTGATTTTGGTGTTTCTAATTCACGTCAACTGCTCAACGCGGCCACTGATGTACCCGCACCTCAACCCCTTTGGCTTTTAGTTTTTGCGCTGGCAGCAATGACAGCTTGGCGCAAGAAAACCGTCTCTACATCCCGTTAGAGTAACTCCACGCGAGAGCGATTGGCGCCGCAAAAGGAGATTTATGCGGCGCCCTTTTTAAAACTTGCGATTTCCCTTTCCTAAAATTTTTTTCAACGTGCTTGGCGGTAAGCCGTTTACAATGAGAGCCGCTATCATCAAAACAGCACCTACCACCACCATGGGCAGCAAACTCTCGTCCAATATAACAACCGAACTAACGTAGCCAACAATAGGTGTAAGCGTGCTAATAAGTACAATCTTGTCTGGCGGCAGCTTAGGGCCAGCTGCGACCATTAGTCCGAAGCCTAGACCAGTTGCGACCGGGCCAATGTACGTTAGTAGTAACCAATCTTGCCAACCGTAGTTAAGAAAGTCAGGCGTAGGTTCGAAAATAAGTGCCAAACCAAGCATCGCCATGCCAGCGATAGAAAACTGCCAAAAAACCGCTTCAATTACGCTGCCCTGCCACTTGTGAAAAGACACTCTGCGAATAGCCACAGCCCATAACGCAGACGCCAACAACATGCCAAAAAGCGGAAGCCACGCGCCTGGTTCACCCGACGCAAACAAGATCATTGCGCATCCAATGGTTGATACACCAGTGAGGATAAGTCGCTTCGAGGGCGGCTTTTGTCGATACCACAATGTATCAATTAACAACATCCAAAGCGGTGTTGTATAGATAAGGATACTCGCGGTCCCCGCAGGGATAAATTGCAACGACACGGTAATCAGGCCCATAGACAAGATAAACTGGAAAAACGCAACGACAAAAACCACGGAACGGTCTTTTCTATTTAGGCGAGGTAGACGTTTCTTAGTTATAAGTACAAATAACGCAAGCACAGGCAAACTTAATAGGAAACGTAAGCATACCATCCAGACTGGGCCTACAATTTCCAAGCCGACTTTCATTCCTGGCCAGTTAAGTCCCAAGCACAATACCGCAATCAAAAGCATTTTTATGCCTTTAGACTGTTCTTTACTCACCAATGTTGTTGTAGACATGTCGTTGTCGCCTTTGGAGACCGAGGGAGGTGGCAGTGAGACTTAGTGCCTCTATGAGCGCCCAGTTTTAACGGGCGCAAATATAAGTCAATTAGCGCAGAATTAAAACCGTAAACAGAGAAAACACCCCACTTTTCTGACCAAATGGTCAACATTTATTGATATTTTATGGAAAGAAATTTTTACAGCCGATAACCAGGTTAAAGATGACTATAGCCTAGTGATTTCGCACTTCATGATTACCGCGTTTTCTTTACCGTCTTGGGTAGGGTAATAGTTTTTTCGCGTTTCAATGCGCACAAACTCGTGTGTTTCGTATAACTGTATGGCAGTGCGGTTACTTTCCCGTACTTCCAACCATATTTCACGCATATTGCGCTCACGAGATTGGTGAAGTACACGATGCAACAGAGCCTTTCCTATCCCCTTGCCCCTGTGCTCTGTAGCCACCGTGATATCCATCAAGGTGGCTTCATCAAGAACTTCAAGCACAATGGCATAGCCCAATAGCTCATCGCCATCTATGGCGAGTAATCCGTAATAGGGTTCGGTAAAGCAATCGGTAAAAGTTGTGAGCTTCCATGGAGAGAACTGAGCTTCACAATGTATCTGATGACCACGCAACAGCAACTCAATCGGCGTGGCAGTGGTAACGCGTTGAATGTCCGCCATTATTTAACTTACAACGCCTTCGCAGCGTTACCAAGCGCTTGCCATAGCGCTCTTTTTTGGCTTGCAGTCAGTGAGAGTGGTTCAACAGGTAACACTAGTGCTTGGCTATCTACGCTAAGCGATGTGCCTATCATCACGCTACTAGCAAGGTGAGAAGGCAAACCAAGCACTACACATGCAAGCTGTAAATCCTCTAACCACTGTTGTGCGCTATTTCGCTGGGCTGCACTCAAGGGTACGCCAAGCGGCGAAGGCGCAATGTCTTTTGATGGCTTGGACTCTAGCTCGCTTTCTTGCTTTTGCTGCTCACTTGCGACCGCCGCTTTTTGATTCGTTACCGTTGCTTCTTTATCGGCACCAGCGTTCATCTGTGCGCGCAATTGCTCAAGACGAGATTGCTTCTGTTCTTGTGTTATCGGTGTGCTGTGTGTAGCGCTTTGTGAAGGAGATACGCCCTGCCCGACTGCAGGCGAAGAAGCTGGAGTATTGCTATTTACCTGACTCTCACGGTCGAGTGCATCTTTAGGTACCCAAACAGGAATTCCCATTTCTTGTAAAATAGCGTGTTGATAGGTGGATAAAGACATAGTCGATAGCAATAATTCGGATGCATTAAGTTTACGTTAACTTACCACCACATGAAACAGCTTTTCTTTGATGGTTTATTAAGGGGAGATGTTATTTTTGTGGATTTTTAGCAACGGCGTCTTAAGAAAAAAGACATTTTGAGGAAAAGTGGCAGGGGTGGAGGGACTCGAACCCCCAACCATCGGTTTTGGAGACCGCTGTTCTACCAATTCGAACTACACCCCTAGCGCGCTGTGCATTATACGGATGGCATTAAAAAGGTAAAGCCTTTTTATACCGCACAAGCATCACATGCTCATTTAACACGCAAAACGATGTTTTTTCACGCTAATACGCATTGCATCCATGTGTAAAGCGTGCCACTTAGCGTCTACGTTGTACTTGTTAATGCTTGAGATGAATGTCTATTTAGCGCTTCAAACCATAGCGCATTGGTAACATGGACGATCTCTTTGTGTACATCGAATTCCTCCCTTGCTTCATGGTGCGATAAGGACAAAATATCAACATAGCACTCGAGCAATTTATACGATGTAGCTTCACTGAGATCATTAATAAGACAACAACTCGCCAAGTCAAAGTATCGGTTACCCATCGCCGAGTATTCCCAGTCAATAACAACGGGGGTATCTTCTTTGCGGCATAAGACATGGCTGAACAACAAATCGTTGTGACACAGCACAATATCATTGTGCATTTGCTCGCTGCGCAATACGCTGCTCTTAAGCTTTATTGCTTTTGCGTACAACGCATCGTCCTCGCTGACTTCAGCACTAATTAAATAGTGTTGCCAACGAGAAGATAAATCAAGAGGACGCGCAGTAACGGGAAGCTGATGGATGCGAGCCAGAACATTTGCTAACGTTTCCGGATTTCGCTGTGCTACTCGCGTGTTAGGTTGCCATGACTCAATCCAAATGCGTTCGTCATCGCTCAGCCATATTGGCTTGGGCGCAATATGCTGTTGATATAGCTGCTGTTGCAGTGCAAATTGGTGGTTGCGATTAACCCCACTGAAGTCATCATCACCTAACCATTTGACTGCAAAATCGACATAAGCTTGTTTATCTTGTAAACGATAAACATGATTTACAGCACCAGCTGGATGACGGTAAAGCTGTGCATCTTTACTAAGATTGAATGCCCTTTGAAGCTGCCCCAGAATAATCGATGTGTCCACGTTGTTCCCTATACTCTGCTCGCCATTGAATGTAGCCGTAAACTGAAAAGCCGACATAGCCTACAAACAAACACGCAGAAAGTGCATAACCTACCTGTGAATACAAATAAGCAGACGCAATATTGATAAAAAACCAGTATACCCAATTTTGCAGTATTTTGTGCGCGACCATAAATGTTGTAATAACACTTAATAAATTAATACTCGCATCGAGCAAGAGATGGTCGCTGTTAAACTGTGAGCTTGCCAATTGCGATAGTACCCACGCCGCACAAAGTGTAAGGGGAACAATGCCCGCGTGTACCCACCAAGGCCAGTATTGGATAGACTTGCTCGCCCCCTCTTCACCGCCTTTTGACCATTGGTAATAACCATAACCCGCCATAACCATGTAAAAGCCATTAAGAGCAGACTGAAAAGGCAAAGTAACTTGCCAAAAAAGCCAGGTGTATATGGCCGTACTGACAAATGCGCACAGCCAACACCAGCTATTTTGCTTAGCAGCCAGTAGAACATAAGCCATTGCTAGTACAACTGCACACCACTCCAGCGGTGAAGTCGACGCTATTTGCGACGTAAAATTAACAAGAAAGTCACCCATTACGATGACTTTCTTGCTTGCATTGCGTCAAAGTTAAGGAACTTGGCGACAAAGATAGCCTGTCCGACTTCTTCATGGGTTCGCTGCATCTCCACGCCTAATATAGACATGACATCAGCATACTCGCCCGTGACCTGTGTGCTGGTTGAACTGGTTGATACCGACAGCTCATCGTAGGTATTTAATCTATCAATAAACGTCTGAATAGGTGGAATATATTCATTCACCAGTGGGTACAACGACAACTCAACCATCACTTGCATGCTATGTTCCTTTTTTAAAATGTATAAAGTACGGTTACACCGAACTGACGACCATTGCCAATTTGGTAATAAGGCTCGTTAAATGCGTATTCATCGCGAGGATCATTACTGAACCCACCAAAGCCTCTAGTGTAGTATTCTCTGTCAAAGGCATTTTGAACCCATAATGAGGTTTGCCAATTGCCTTGAGTCATAACCAGCTCGGAGTTCACTAAGGTTGTGGTTGGAGCGGTAACATCGTGTCCGTCAGAGAAGCGATATTCGCTTTTGTAGTCGACATCAACACGCCATAAAAGGGCGTCGGTAAACGCATATTCACTAAACACATTCGCTGTCCATTTAGGCGACTGTGCTTGGCGTTGCTCATCAACTACTGTGCCGTCAGCCAAGGTATAGCCTTCAAACGTCGCGCTTAGATAGCCTACACTGGCGTTAACTTGCCAATCGTCATTTGCAATCCAGCTTAATTCAAGTTCAGCCCCTTTGTTGGTGCCAAGGTCAGCATTATCAATAATATCAACAAAGCCAGCGGTACCATCGTCGCGAGTTATGACGTCAAAATCACTAACCTGCGTATCGGTTCTGTCCATGTAGAAAACCGCTGCACGCATAGTAAGATCTGGTGTTAACAATGGCCCTTTAACACCTAACTCATAGTTCCAATTATACTCTTCGTCAAAGAAACGCTGCGCTTCATTAACACGGTTATCAGGGTTAAAGTAAGCGCCTTTAAAACCCCTAGAGATACTGGCGTAATAAAAATGGTCATCCAGCGTATACTGCAGTGCAACTTTCCCGCCCAGCATATTGGTGTCTAGCTGACGCGTTAAGCCCGAGTTATCAGCAAACTCAAAGTCGTAGCTCTCTGCACGAAGTCCCGCAACCAAGGTCAAATTATCTTGAAGTGCAGTTTCGGTTTGCACATAAAACGCGGTGGTTGTGGGTGCATATTCGCTAATATAGTCATTACTTAAATAGGTGTACTGGCGCGTAAGCTGTTCTTCTGACTTCTTGTAAAATGCACCAACAGTCCAATCAGTCTTGCCATCAAATAGCGCCGCTTGTTCTGATGATACAAAGCGAACCTCATAGGTCTGGGTATTGATGCCACGAAGATAGGCGTCAAACGACGTATAACCCCAAGGGTGGAACCCGGTAAAAGTCCAATCTTCATCGTAGCCGTAAGCGATGTTATGCGAAGCATGAGTGGCAATGAGGATAAGATCACCAGATGCCAAACGCGTTGTGCTACGAGCGCTAATAGCGTGAGTTTGATGCTCATCAAACCCTGGTTCGTCAGAACGTGTTTTGTTGTCATTATCAAGCGAGAAGGCATCATAGCCATTGTCTATGTCATACCAGCGGTAGGTTAGCGCCAAGGTTGTGTTTTTATCTACCTGACCTTCCAGAGCAAAGCGCATAGCCGTTTCATCAATATTATTGGTGTCGTCGCGGTTCAAAAACGTATTTTCGACAAAACCGTCACTACGATTGTGCACGAGCGCAACGCGGTAACCCCAATCACTATTTATGTTATTGCCCGTTGCGCCTTCTATGCGATAGCTCGCTTTATTTCCAACACGTGCCTCTACATAAGTAGGTGCGTCACTTCCCACATCATTGCTACTTAGTTTTACCGCACCTGCTAGTGCGCCTGTACCGTACAGGGTGGGTTGTGGACCGCGATGTACTTCTAATTGTTTAGTATCAAAAATAAGACCAGCTGCGGCCAGCCCTGAAAAATCAAACTCATCAACGATAAAGCTAACAGAGGGATTAATAGGCTCTGCAAATTGGCTACGCTCACCGATACCCCGAATTTGAACAAAGCGCCCGCGAGATGCGCCAGCGGCGAAGTTTACGTTGGGAATACTATTTAACACACTGTCTATATGAGATGGCTGTCTGCTACGTAAACGCTGTTGACCAAGGATCGTTGCGCTTGCACTTAGCTGGTCAAGACTTGTTTGACGGAAGTCTGCGGTAACAACAACGCGCTCAATGTCTTCATTTTGGGATGAAGTATCTTCTGTTTGTTGTGCATAAGCGGCAACAGAGCTCGCTAAAAGAGAAAGTGTGAAAAGTGACTTGTACATGGGATCTCTTGTTCTTTTTCTAAGAAAAAAGACCCGGGTTTAACGGCAGGTGATAAGGCTATATTGTGCACCATCCCTACGCCGGTATTATCCGGATCAGGTTTAAGGGTTCCCACGTAGTGTGGATCTCAGACCGATTAATCGGACACCCCTTGGCATACGTCAGCACACTCAATTAATAAGTGGCGTAACACGTGAGCGGAGTCTACCAGTTAGACAGATACCGTCAAGCGCTCAGCGCGTTAACTACAGTTCATATTCCTAATAAGTTATTCGTTCTTAGCTTTCTTCAATATTCATATTGAGTCTACGCACTTCATCATCGGTTTGTGCTTTCAAGCCTTCAAGGGTTTTACCATGAGCAGTGGGAAGACGCGTTTCAGGATCGACTTTGACAAAAACAATATCGTCGGCAAAACAAATTGTCTTTTTGGTTGCCTTGTTGCGAACTAAACAACTTACCGTTATCGATGTACGGCCAACGGCTTTTGTCTCTAAACCAAACTCAACAATGTCACCCTGCAACGCAGGCGACTCAAAACTAATCTCACCAATATGCTTAGTCACAAGGCAGTTTGTTTCAAGCTGACAGATAGCCCATATTGCGGCCTCTTCATCTATCCATTCCAACGCGCGACCACCAAAAAGAGAGTTGGCATAATTAAGATCGTTTGGCATAACAAGACGCCGAGAAAGAAAGCGCATTCGAATTCCTCATTATAAATCGCTACTATAGAGCTTAGATTATAACGAAAAAACACTTTCATGGCGCTACAACAATTAGCCGATTGGCTGTTTACTCCATATCAGAACACACATAGCGACCAGACAATAAACATCCATAGACGTTTACTGGTCATAAGCGGTGAGCGCGCGTTCTGTAACGAAGCCGATGCTTATTTGACGAATGCGGCTCCGTCGTCCGTCGTTGTAAATACTTTTACTGACAGCAAAAAACGCAAGCATGTACTTGGTACAGAGTGTGACATTGCGTTTTTGGATTGCCATAACGTGTTCTCATCTGGCGATGTAATGGCCGTCGCTGGCACTATTCGGCATCACGGCTGTCTAGTGTTGCTGTGCCCTCCTCTGAAAGATTGGCCCAATCGCGCTAGCACTATGCATTTAACGCACGGCTATGAATTAACACAAAGCCGCTTTATCAAACGCTTTATTCAAAAATTAAGCAACATGCCCTCTACGGCATTTTTCTATCAAGGAACGCCTTTTACACCACCTGAATCAGTCCATGACGCCATTAAGCACCAAGCCTATTCAGACGGCGTATTTGCGTCTCAGCAGCAAGCTTACGCTTTTCATAAGCTCCTTAATGCAGCTAACAGTCTGCCGATGCAAGCAATCATTACTGCACCAAGAGGACGGGGTAAGTCATCACTGCTTGGTATAGTCCTTAATCATTTCATCAAAAATGGTAAACGCATACTGATTACTAGCAGTTTAGCTGACAACGTACATCAGGTTTTCAACTTTGCCGAAGCACACATTGTTGACTCAATGATGGCAGACCAAATTGAAAACACGCTGCGCGGCACAAAGCGTGAGAAAAACCATATAGTGCTTGAGGAAGGCGAACTTAGATGGGTTGCACCAGACCATGAGGTATTAACCAGTAATGCGATAAGCAACTATGATCTTGTTGTTATTGATGAAGCCGCGTCATTTCCCCTGCCCTCATTGCGCAAAATAATCGACACACTGCCCAATTGGATATTAAGCACCACCCTTCAGGGGTATGAAGGAAGTGGCAACGGCTTTATGCAAAAACTGTTTCCAAGCCTGAATGTTCAATCAAGTACATGCACATTTATTATTGAAAACAGCCAGAGCGATAAGCAGCCACTGCATATCAAGTTAGACACCCCACTACGATGGTACCCAAACGACCCTATTGAAACGTTTTTACTGGATGCATGCCTTTTCGAAGTAAAGCCAAGCAACCTTAGCGCTCAACCTGTAGTCAGTGAAGGCCTACCAAACGTCACTGAACTTGTATTTGAATTCGGCGCATTTGATATGCTAAACGAAAATGACGTTTGCCAAGTCATGCGTTTGCTCACCCTTGCGCATTATCAAACGACACCTGACGACCTGATGCGCTTGCTCGATAGCCCAGATCTTCATTTGGCTATACTGCGCTATAAAAACAACATAGTTTCAGCCGCTGTTATCAACATAGAAGGTGGCAGTGCTCTACAAGCGCTAGCAAGCGCTATTGCCACAGGAGAGCGTCGACCTAAGGGTCACCTCAGCGCCCAGCGTTTAACAAACCTGTCAGCTATGCCATTACTTGCTACATTGCGCTATTGGCGAGTCAATAGAATTGCAGTTCAGCCAGCGCTTCAAGGTAAAGGATACGGCACCGTGATGCTCGGCCACCTTCAACGCGTAGCAATTGACCATGCCATAGATGCGATAACCACCTCATACGGTACCACTAAGAGTCTCGACAATTTCTGGCAGTGCAATCAATTTACCATTGTCGATAAAGGGAGAAAGAAAAATAAAGCCAGTGGTGAAACAAGTGCACTTGCTATCTTTCCCGTTTCAACGCATGCACAAAAAGCAACGCGCTTTTTAGTGTCTCTTTCGAAATGGACACCAATACAATGCGAGCCAAAAGACATCGATAATGATGTGCAAGCAGCACTTGTTAGCAAGCTACATCACTTTGTCCGAGGAACCCGATCACTAGACGATGTATGGCCAATATTAAATGCACTAGCAAAAGTGCTTTTCAAGGGTACTACCCGCTTTATGGGTCATGAACTGAGCGAAGAGAAGCTAAAAATGTTGGAACGTAATAGCAATTGCAAGCGCGAGTTATTAAACACGCTTGCAGAAGACACCATAAACACCAAAAGCCTAAATACATTATTAGGTGCCAATGGCTATAAAGATGTTACACGTAAACTGCGTGAACACATTGGTGAACTGCTAGGTAGCTAGTACACACATAAAACAAAAAAAGAATTACAAATACAAAAAAGCCTCCGGTTGGAGGCTTTTTTTACGCTAAGTCGTGCTATTAAATATTAATACCACGGTTTTTCGCTTTTTCCTTGATGTAAGGTTCCCACGCTGCTGCGTTGCGGCGTAGAGAGCGGTCTTTCTTAGCTTCTTGTACGTGCTTGTAAGCAGACCTAAAGTCACCCGCATAAAAGTTCGCTTCCATTAACGTGAAGTGAATCTTTTCAGGGTCTTCAGCACCGCGATCAAGTGCATTTTCCAATGCTTTGATTGCGCCTTTGTAGTCTTCAGCTACTAGCAGTAGTGTACCTTGCTTGCGATAGTGCTCAGGGTCTGAACTCTTCGCTGCTGCGCGAGCATACATGTTCGCTGCAGTTTTGTAGTTCTTCGCCTGGTGATACGCGTTAGCAATGTTCGCTAGCATGTCTGCGTCATCTTTAAGCAAACCTTCCTTCATGTGCTTTTCTAGCACTTTAGCAGCCTTGTAAGGCATGCCGTTGGTTTGATAAAGCTGCGCAAGCGTCTTAATTTCATTTTCTTTCTTCAAGTGACCTTGCATATATGCAAGTTCAAATGTTGAAAGACCTTTCTTGTAGTCTTCAATCAATAGATAGAAGAAACCAAGCTGAGTCCACCAATTAGGTGTTTCAGGAAATTTACGTACTAGTTCTTCTGCTACAGCAACCGTCTCAGGGAACATCTTACGCTCGTAGTAAGATGTAAGCTTTAGTACATACGGGTTTTTGTTTGGCTCTTCGTACAAAGCAATCGCCTTGTCCGCTGGCTCTACCATCTTGTCTAATTGCTTAGACTCGTAGTATGCCTGTGCCAAACGCGTATATACGTCTGCATCCTGTTTACAAGTGAATGTCATCCACTCGTTGTACCATTTAATCGCATCCGTGAACTTCTCTTCTTGCATACTTAGGTCGCCAAGCAACTTAAGCGTTTGAGAGTGTTCAAGGTCGTTCAGTACTTTTGGCTGCACAGAGTCTTCAAGATAGCCGTAAGCTTTTAAGCCTTGGCCTTCCTGAGAAGCTAGCAAGTTACCAATAAAGCGCTTTACATATGCCTTGTCAAAATCGTCCGATGGGTCGATTTCATACAATACATTTAGTGCTTCGGTAACTTGGTCTTCATTATAAAACTCAAACGCTTTTTGAACCTTTTTACTAGGTACGCTCACCAACAAGAGTTGTTTTACCCTTTTCATACCCAGGACAAACAACGGGTGAAGACTGCGCTAGTGCAGCTGGTGCTGAAAGCACCGCGCCTGCACCAAGCACTAAAGCAACGGCTGTCATTTTGAATGAACGTTTCATCATGATCTATTGCTCCAGTTTAAAGTCTAGCTGTACGAACATGCCAGGTTGTTTAACCGGCTTGCCATCAACGATCTTAGGCTTGTATTTCCACTTACGTAATGCACGACGTGCTTCACGGTCGAATACTCGCTTAGGTTCCGCTTCGATAACCTCGATGTCTTCAACACCACCAACTTCGTTGATTGTGAATGACAGTCTTACCCAACCTTCGCGGCCGTCACGGGCAGCATCTGGTGGATATTTAGGGTCGATACGAACGATAGGCGTTGCGTCACCATCACGCTGCATAGCGCCAACACCACCGATGTTTACACCAACACCACCTGTGTCGATAGCTGGAATAGCTAAGCTAAAACCATCTGCATCAGGTTCTGCTGTCTCCGGCTCTACTTGCTCCATTTTAGGAGGCTGAGGCGGCGGAGGCGGCGGTGGAGGTGGAACACGAGTACGCGTTTGCGTCTGATCGTCTGGTTCCTGCATTACAATATCGATCACCGGTGCAGGCGGCACTTCGTCTGCTGGTCTAGATGAATTCTCAATCAACTTAGCCATTAGAACGAACAGGGCGAATGCAACACCAGCACCTAATAATATAGATACAATTATACGTAACATCTTATCCCCTTGCCGCTACCGAGACTCGGTTAACGCCAGCGGCCTTAACCTGATCCATGATCTCTACTACTAAACCATGCTTCGCTTTTACGTCAGCTTGAATGATTACGTAGTCAGTAGGCTGCTCGGTAAGCAGTCTTTCAATATTCGCTCTTACGCTGTCCGGCGCAACTTCACGTTTATCTAACCAAACATTTCCATCTTCCGTTACGGCAATGAAGATGTTTGCATTTTTGTGAAGAATCGCCTGGCTCGCATCTGGCTTGTTAACTTCAATCCCTGCTTCCTTAACGAAAACAGTGGTAACGATAAAGAAGATAAGCATGATAAACACGATGTCCAACATGGGCGTCATGTCGATCTGTGCATCTTCTTCCTCGGTTCTGACTTTTCGAGCCATAATCTCTCTCTCTAATGATGTGGCAGGCTATCAACTAGCCCTTCTCTTGCCAGCTTCACTTTCGCTTCAAGACGTGAACTGATGAACAGCCCAGATAGCGCAGCAACCATTCCCGCCATTGTAGGGATTGTCGCCATAGAGATACCAGCGGCCATAAGACGAGCGTTGCTGGTGCCCTGTGTTGCCATAGTCTCGAAAACGCCGATCATACCGGTTACTGTTCCAAGTAGACCGATTAGTGGACACATTGCAATAATGGTTCTAATAATCAGCATTCTAGCGTTTAGGTCGTCTGACGCTTGAGAAATCCACGCGTCACGGATTCTATGCGCATACCATGAAGTGGTATCAGCTCGGGCATCCCAATTGGCGATGATTGTTTTCTTCACCTTTGGAAAGACCGAGGTTAAATACCAGTAACGCTCAATCATTAATACCCACATGAGAAAGAGCGCGGCAGCAACGAAGTAAAGTACGTCACCTGCGGTAGCGATAAAGTCCCTGACCGATTCAAATAATCCAATCAGGTAATTCATATTACGCCTTCTCCGACTCTGTGTGAGCAGCTACGATACCCGCAGTTTGCTCATCAAGAATGTGGATGATTGACTTGCTACGAGAAGCTACGATGCTGTGAGTAAGGATTAGAGGCAGAGCCGCGATAATACCTTGAGCAGTAGTTACAAGTGCCATTGAGATACTTCCTGCCATCATACGTGGGTCACCAGTACCGAATAGTGTGATGGTTTGGAATGTCTCGATCATACCAAGTACTGTACCTAGTAGACCTAGTAGAGGAGCGATAGCTGCGAAAATCTTGATTACGTTGATACCGCTTTCGATACGTGGAAGTTCACGTAGAATCGCTTCATCAAGCTTAAGCTCAAGGTTTTCTGCGTCAGCAGTCTTGTTCTCTTGGTAAACCTTAAGGATACGACCAAGAGGGTTACCTTCAGATGGGCTAGCAACGTTCTTAAGCTGTGAACGCATTTTGCCGCCAACGATGGTAAGCGTGATCATTTTGTATAGACCAATAAGTAGACCAACACCTAGCATTAGGGTAATTGTGTAACCTACTGGACCACCTGCGTGGTAACGCTCAGACATTGTTGCTTTCTGCTTCAATAGACCAAGGATTGCACCTTGAGACGGGTCAGCATAGAAAGGAGTGAAACCTGAAGACGCTTCCATTAGGTCTGCAGTAGACGCTACGAAGTGACCATCTGGCTGACGACCAAGAGGCTGAACAATTTCACCTTCTGCGTCGTACGCTAGGTAGCCTGCTTCGCCAACAAGGTTGAATGTACCAACACGTAGTACTTCTTGCTGTGATGAACCACCATCTAGGTTAACAACTTCGGTAGTGAACTTAACTACTTCACCGCCTTCAGTCATTTCTTTTTGAAGTGCAAACCATAGGTCTTCTAGCTCTTTAATGTTAGGAAGACCTTTAGAGTCTTCTGACATTGCAGCTAGGAATTCACCACGGCCTGGGAATTGTGCACTTACAATTGACGTAGAGATACGACCAAACGCTTCAGAAGACGCTTGACGTACAACACCGAACATTTCACCAAGTGTACCTGTCGCTTGGTCAAGCTCAGCAGCTTTTTCGTTTAGTGTTACTTCGTTGTCTGAGAATTGTTTCTGTAGACGGTCGCCACGTGCTTGCTCAGCTTTAAGGTCAGCTTGAGCCTTGCGAAGTAGCGCTTGCTTGTCAGCGCGTGCTGATTGGAATTCAGCTTCGCGTTGCTTGTCTAGGCGTGCTTCAGAAACACGGTTTTGTTGTACTTGATCTAGTAGATCTTTAAGGCTCTTTGCTTCCTGAGCTTGTACTCCGGTCGCTGTAACCGCAACTGCAACAGCGGCTAAAAGAGTTTTGAATACTGGTTTCATTAACTATTACTCCGCTGCGCTAACTGGAATTTTAATTAGGTCCGCTGGGATTGAACCGTTAGCCATTTTAACTGCTTCAATTACTGAAGACAGGTACTCATCGCCTAGTTTTTCCCAAGTGCGAGTTTCATTGTTCCAAACCCATGCGTGAGTTTGGTCTAGTGAAAGCGCAGTAAGAGCAGCACGACCAAGGTTGAAGAAGTCAACAGTTACTTCTGTGCCAGCGTCGTTGATAGTACCTTGGTAAGAGTTGATCTTAGTACCGTACTCAACTTCTACTAGGTATGCTTCTAGCACCTGACGGAACTGCTCAGAAACAGTAACGTTAGAGTTAGCCATTAGGTCGCGAAGACGTTCTACGCGCGCTAGACGCTCTTCCAAGTGAATTGGACGGTCAAGCTTAATGAACTGCTCTAGGCTATCAATCATGCGGAACATAAGAGGAACGATGCCCTGCTTAGTTTCTTCGATGCTGTCGATTTGACGCTGAAGTGAATCGATTCCACGTTGCTGGTCTGCAACTAGGCTTGCGATGTAATCGTTGTAGATCTTAAGGTTTTCTGTCTCATCTACTGTTTGACGATACTCAACAAGTAGTTCTTGAGATTGTTCAAACAACGTGTTGATTTTTTCTTGAGATTTCGCTGCAGCCGCGTGGATTTTCGCTTCTTCTTTATGAAGATCTTCTAGCGTATCTGCAGAGACTGCGCTACCTGTTAGTGCGAATGCACCCATAACAGTAGAAGCAATAAGAGTTCTCTTGCTCATTTTGGACATAGTTCCCAACCAAATTTCTTATTTGAATCCTCGCCGATAGGAAAATATTCGGGCAAGGGGCGTATAAAACTTTCACAATTTTGTTTCAGGAATGTAGTACCGACGGCAATTGTCAGTACTACGAACGTAGTATACTCACACGGATTGGTATAACGAGTCAAGTAACAGGCTGTTTACACAACATGGTTTTTGGATCATTTGATTAATATACAAACAATTAAGTTTGTTAATTAATTACAACATGCTGGCTCACAACTTAATCGATTAATCCAAACCTTTATTAATTTCGCGACATCAAGCGTATTGCGGGTATGCCGCTAAAGCGCTAAACCTACCGCTTCTTATACCACAACAGCATCAAAAGCGATGGTTAAACGATTACCCTCACGTTCGGTAGGAAAAGTACCATGCCAAAGGTGTGATGGAAATAAGACCAGTTTACCCTTTTCCGGTTTCACGGTCATAAAGGGTTCTAGCGAGTAAAAAGGTGCTTTATCGACTTTTCCGATGTGTAGGTGGCCTGCCGTCAATTTGTCATCGAGTCCATCAGGGACATCAACGTAAAACACACCACTGACCAGGCCGTTAGAATGGTAATGAGGAACGTGGTAGCCGTCGTACTTGTTCAGCACAGACCATGAACCAGTAAATTCGATATTATCAGCCGATGTTAGCGCTTCGTTAGATACACCCAAATACCGCGCATTTTTCGATATGTATTTTTGTATTTGCGCCTTTATAAAACACTCAAGTGCCTCAAGCGCAGGCTGAGTCGAAGGAAATAGGTTTCCTCGGGTTTGTGTTCCTTGGCGCACAGATTGATTTACTGGCGTAGATAGCGAAGCATGCAATGTGGTCATATGTTTTTCTATGTCAGCTAATACGACATCACTATCATCTGTGCTGTGTTCCCACACCGCATCTTTTACGCTGGTTTCTAACGGTCGCTGTGAGAGTCTGTCAAGAATATAGGTATTGGCCTTTAGAATTTGCCCTAGCGGTGCATTGTGCTTTGCTGCGGGTTTCAATGTACGTATATATTGAGTAGCCCCTGTTATATCCTGAAGTGTAAGTGAAATCTCCAATAACTCTTGATTGATTTCGTTAATACCCTGGTTGTGATAAGGCTTTAAGACATCGTATGCAGCTTCTGGTTTGTTTTGCAGTCGCAAGCATTTCGCTTTTAGTAGTGCTGCAATAGGTGGTGTTAACAGATTGGCTTTAGACGCAATGTAAGTAATAGCCTGTTCGTAAGACTCGCTTTCGATGAGCAAATTAATATAAGCAATACTGTGATGCCTTGCGTTAGGGCTAGATGGTTGCTGACGTGCTAATACTTGCTCAAAAGTGTTTAGCCAACTTTCAGGTTGCCCTAATTCAAACGCCACTTTCGCATGATTTACCAAAGACTCAACATATTCTGGGTTCAATGCAATCGCTTTCTCATAGCACGCTAGCGCAGTGTCCAAAATTCCCATATCTGAATACAGATTAGCTAGGTTATGGTAAATAGCAAAATGCTGCATTACTGACGCCAAACTGGTAAGTAAGGGGACACCCTCACTAGGCCTATTGAGAAACCGTAGGGCTATTGCTTGGTCAATAATATAGTTATTTTTGTTGGTTAGCTGATGAAGCTTTTTCGCAAAGCTTAAAGCCTGCGCCCACACTTGTTTTTGTTTTGCTATATCAAGTAGCTGGTGAAGCCCTTCAATAGCTTGCTTTGTTGATGCCCCACTTTGATACTTCTTAGCCAGCTGGTCGAGCGCCGTTTTTACCGTCACCTTTGACAGTGCAAAGCTGTTAATAAGGAAGATTAACTCGTTGCATTCTTGCGGGCCTAGCGTAGCAAAATCAATGTCTGCTTTTAGATGCCGTTCAGCAGCAGATAAGTCTCCTTGTTTGGCATAGGCAAAACATAAGCTAATAATAAGCCCATTGTCTTTTGGTGACGCTACGCGCGCACTAACTAATCGACTTATCGCGTTTTGAAACATCCCAAGATTGACCTCACAAAAACTCGCAATCTTTACTAGCTCTGTAGTGGGAAGCGAATTGGGATAGTGTTGGGTTAACAGCGATAGTACTTGCTCGTACTGCCCTGCTCTTAATAGCTGACCTAGATGGCTGATGTCATTCATTTTTGTTTTAGTTTTGTCAATGTTAGTGCGTTGCCTTACTCGCCTATACATTAACAATAAATACAAAGAAAGCTAGGGCTTGGTATGGGTGGTGTTAATTTTGGTGTTCTAGATCAAGTGCGTACTTAATTTTCAACCAGCAGAAAATAAAAAAGCCAGCAATTAAGCTGGCTTTTTTGGGTTAATGCTTTTTCTAAAAAATTAGAAAGAAACTTTAACGTTAGTGAACAGGTAACGACCTAGTGTGTCGTAGAAGCCTGCTACAGTGTTACCGTTAGTGCTTAGTGCACCACCAACCATTGGCGGCTCTTTATCAAGTACGTTGTTCACACCAGCAGATACTGATACGTAATCGTTAACTTGATAGCTACCAGTTACGTCGAAGAACGAGTATGAAGATAGACCACCTTCGCCCTCGAAGTCTACGTCACCGTAGTATCTCCAACGTGCGATTGCTGTCCAATCGTCTTTCGAGTAGTTCGCAGTGAACGTGTGACGCCATTTAGGCTGAGCGAAACACTGAACGCTTACGATACCAGAACAGTCATAATCAAGTGACGGATCAGATAGTAGTGGTTGGAACGTCTTATCTAGGTTGTATGAACCAACGATGTTAGAACGTAGAGTACCGCCCATTAGGTCCATGCTGTACGCCATGTCAAGGTCAACACCAGCCCACTTACGACCACCTACGTTGTCTGATAGGTTAGTGATAAATGCGTCTTGGCTGATCCACAAGCTACCAGCAGCACTACGATTTACGTTTTCACAGAATTCGCCACGTGTTGCACAAAGCTGAAGAATTGTCTGCGCACCAACTGTGCCGATAACTTCTTCCATGTCGATCTTCCAGTAATCGATTGCGAAATCGAAGTCTTCAAACGGAGATGCAACAAAACCAAATGTGAACGTGTCTGCTTCTTCTGGGTCTAGGTTCGGGTTACCACCAGAGAACTGGTTGTACTGGTCAGCAGGGTTAGCTGTGATGCCACCGTACTGTGCAGCACTTACACCTGTTAGCGCACACTGTGCTTCAGAGTAAAGTACACCGCCTTCACCGTCAGAACCGTTAGCACAGCCGTCTACACCACCCCATAGGCCGATGCTTTGACCAGCGAATAGCTCAGCAACGTTTGGCGCACGGATAGCGCGGTTGAAGCTTGCACGGAATTTGTAATCTTCAGTGATTGCCCAGTCAGCCGCTACTTTATAAGTAGTCGCATTACCTGATGTAGTGTAGTCAGAAATACGTAGTGCCAAGTCAACCGTTAGGTTTTCGATACCTGGTGCATCTTCAATAACTGGAAGGCTGATTTCCGTGAACACTTCGTTTACGTCAAATGAACCGATTAGGCTTTCTGTTGGGCCACCTTGACCAACAAGTGAACCTTCTTGGTATACAGTATCAGCAATACGTTCGAAGTCAGTTTCACGACGCTCTAGACCAAATACCGCAGCAACTGGCGTATCTGCACCTGGAAGAGAGAAGTCGAACTCACCAGTAACGAAACCGTTATAGATGATTAGTGATGTGTTACCTGTTAGTACAGCAGTACCAGAAAGCTGGCTAGCCATTTCAGGCGTAACACCAAACGGCGTGTATACTTGGTATAGCAAACAGTCGCCAGTACACTCAGTACCTACTTCACCCACACGTGGAGAGATTGAAGGTAGGAACAAGTCGTTCGCGTAAGAAGACGACGAGCTAGTTTGTGAGTACATGTAGCTTACGTCGTAAGACCACATATCGTTGATAACACCTTCAACACCCGCAACCATACGGAATGAGTTGTGCTCTAAGCTATCTGCACGAGGGCCGCCTTCTACGTTACGCTTACCGATGTAAGCAACGAATTGGTCCGCGTCAGTGTGGCCGAATGCTTCCTGAATTTGTGCTTTTTGCGCGTCAGAAAGAACTGGGTTGTTGTAATCAAATAGGTACTCAGCACCATAGAACGTACCAGATTCAGCGATTTGGCCAGTTGTTCTATCGTTCATGAAGTTAGTTTCAAGGTAAACGCGCGTGTCGTCGTTGATGTAGTAATCAACAAACGCACCCATTGTGAAACGCTCGTTTGGACGCATGAAGTGGTTGATTGGCGCAAAGTTATAAAGGTTTGTGCCATCGTACGGAGAGAAACTACCGTCTGGGTTAAGGCTCCAGAACAACTCGTTGCTGTAGTCTGGTGAACCATCAACTACAGGATAGAAGAAAGAGTTAGGTAGAACCGCTGTAGATGAACCACCACACGCTGTACCGTTTGTGTTAAGTGCACATGAAGAGTAGTCACGCTCACCTTGTAGCATTTCGTTGTTACGACGCCATGTACCGTAAACAGTTGCATGACCTTTGTCGCCTGCGAAGTCGCCACCTGCAGTAACAGTGATATCGTAAGACTCACCGCCAATGCCGTTAGAACCTTCTGGGTATTCGAAACCACGATCATCCATTAGGCCTTGAATGAATTCATTGTCGTTATCGTGCTGGAAGCCTGCTGCTTGTGCAGTGATTTCAAAACCAGTGAAATCAGTGTCCATGATAAAGTTAACAACACCCGCTACCGCGTCAGCACCGTAAGTAGTTGAAGCACCACCAGTTAGTACGTCAACACGCTTAACTAGTGCAGCAGGGATTTGGTTTACGTCAGATGCTTGGCTGTATACACCACCTGGCTGAAGACGACGACCGTTTACTAGTACAAGTGTACGGTTTGGACCAAGACCACGAAGGTCAAGGTTAGCCACACCAGAAGCACCGTTAGCTTGGAACGCTGTTTGTGCTGCTTCGATTTGTGGCAACGTGTTCATCACGTCTTCAATACGAGAGAAACCAGTTGACTCGATAACTGATGCATCGATTGATACAACAGGGCTGTTTGATTCTAAAGAAGCACGTTTAATACGTGAACCTGTTACAGAGATTTTCTCTACTGCTTCGTCAGCTACCTGCTCGTCTTCTTGAGCAACAACTGAAGTCGCAGTCATAGACGCAGAAAGCGCGCCGAAGGCACAAGCCAGTTTAACTGACTTAGCCAATCTAGAGTTTGTAAACATGTATTGTCTCCCTGGACCACTAATTTAGTCTTAGTGTGTTTTTAATCGTTCGTTTTATTACGACTTGTTATAAGTAAGGACAAATCCTCATTAACGATAATAACCATATCCCTGAGGGACGGTCAACTGCGATCAGTCAAGGAGTTCTGTAAAAGTTCAATTTTTTTTATTTAATTTCGTTAATATGTAACAAGAAAGTTACAAAATAGAAAAAACGATGAAAAAACACCGTTTCTGCACGTTTTTTAGACACAAAAAAGGAGATGTTTTTAGGCATCTCCTTTCATTGGAAAATTGAAAAAGCAGTTACTTCTCTTCTTTTTGCTCTTCCATTTCTTTTTCTTGCAAGTCTTTGATGGTGACTTGACCGTTAGTGACTTGATATTGTTTGTTTATGCCCTGTAGCAGTTCTAACTCGTCAGGCGTAAAGCGAACGTTCAATTTCGCTTTAGATATCATGCCTTCAGCAACAAAGTTCTGAACACCGAAGTTAGAAATGGTTTGTCCTCCTCGCTGCTCTACTCTCGCTGAGTCAATTAAAGCAGCATTATTGAACGATACACCAGCCGCATACACTCTATCATTACCAATCGTTGCCGTTGAAAAGTCCTTAATGTCCATTTCAAGGTCATCGGCAGGTGTGTTAGCGATATCTGAATAAACTTCATCGTCTAGGTAAGACAGTAAGTGATCTTTGATAGCGTCATCACTGCCCCCAAAAAAGTCGCTGTATCTCTCGTAAAGCGCAGAGATGCGCCCTTCGTAATAGGTGCCTCGGTTAGAATTGACGAAATCTCCAGCCGACTTCTCAAGCTGTCGCCAAACATCCTTCCCTCTAAAGGCGTTGGTTTGAATGCTAGGCGCACCAATCACACCAGAGAAGAAACCGTAGATGACTTCTTCTCTGCCCTTGTATTTGTTTAGCACGATATCGTATTTTATATCATTTAGGCTAAGCGACTGGCCTTCAACCATTAATACCTTGTCATTAAAGAAATCAGATTTCTTTTCTTTTGAAAACTCTTTGCCAATATCAACTTTAGGATATTGCTTAGCAATCTCCTTCAACAGGGTAAAGTTGTATAGATTGAGCCAATATGCCAACTGCTCATTACTGTTGAATTGGCTAAGAGACACTTCATTTGGCAGCACTTCCAAGCTCTCTTGAATTGCATAAAGAGCCTCAACGTACTTTTCGTTGTCGAAATTATCGAAGTAAATGCGGTTGCCTTCTAGAGCCGTTAAACGGTTAATGCGTTTTTTTAGCCTTGTTCCCGTGTTACCAGAAGGACGAGGGGCTTTTTCTCGCGTAGAACGACCCACATCAAGAACGGTAATGCCTAGAAAGTCGTCTAGATCTGAATACCCAATTTCAAGTTCGCTGCTTTGCGTCGACGCCGCAAAGATTTCGCTGACAGACTCAGCAGCAAGTGTTTTAGACATAGGCAGCACGGTCATTGCTGCGACAAATGTTAACGTGGTGAGTTTGGACATAATAAATTCCCTATTTTCCATCAACTACAGCGGTTGTTTTCCGCATTATTGTTTTTTGCAAAGCGATGCGATTTGTTCGCTAGCGCCCGTTATCAACTCATAGGTTATCATGCGGCCGAAAGGGGGAATGGAACAAAAAGTCAAAGCAGCTTTTAACACTTTAGTATAAGTACAGTACCTTTTGTACCAGTTGTTGGAATTTCAATCAAACTTTCAATGTCAGTTTTTCATGACAAAGAATGAGCAACGCTTTAATACACGCAAGTCGTTGTTGGAAATAAAAAAAGCAGAAACCGGGTGGTTTCTGCCTTTTAACTGTCACATTATTTTTCTGTAGACGTTGCTTCGCTCTCTGATAAGTCATTAACCGTGACTGCACCTCTGGCAGTATTATATTTGCGATTAATTTCCCTCAATACCTGAATGTCATCTAACGAGAATCGAAGGTTGTCGAACCCGGTTGTTATCATTGGATGTGTCAACATTAGTGCAGCTCTATTATAAGATAAGCCCGCAGCGTACACCCTGTCGTCAATAATTGCCGCTTTTGAAAAGTCCACAATATCCATGCTTAGTTCAGAGGGCGCGACTTGCTCGATACTCTCTCGCATATCGTCCTCAATATAGTTGAGAATGTGAGCCTGAATTGATGCTGGTTTATTCTCGCCATTAAAAAAGTCGGAATAACGTGCGTAAAGCGCTGACACTCTGCCATTGTAATACGTGCCTCTGTTTGAATTAACAAACTCTCGGCCTATGGACTTAAGTTGGCTTAGCACGTTCTTGCCAGTAAATGCCCTAGACTGCAAGCTAGGTCCGCCGATAACAGCCATTAAAAAAGCCATATATTACGTTCTCATTACCTTTGAAGTTATTAAGGACGATATCGTACTTAATGTCGTTAAGACTCAGCGCTTGCCCCTCAACGGCAAGCACATCTCGATTGAAAAAGTCAGAGTTCCTTTCATTGGCAAATTCGTATTTGATGTTTTCATCAGACTGGTTGTACGCCATCTCTCTCAAAAGCGTCATATTGTACAAATTGAGCCAATACGCCAGCTGCTCATTTTTGTTGAATAACTTTAGAGGTGCTTGATCAGGCATTTCTGCCAAGCTAGCGGTCACATCATCTAGCACTTTGCGGTAATTCTTTTTGTCGAAGTTTTCAAAATATATGCGGTTGCTTTCAAGCGCGGTAAGTCGGTTCACTCGCTTTTTAAGACGGGTTCCTGTGCTGCCTAAGGGGCGATCGGCCAGCTCTCTATTCGATGCGCCAAGCTCAATAATAGAAATATCGAGCACGGCATTCACATCTGGATATTGAATTTCTATCTCACTTTGTGACGTGAACTGCGAAAACGGCTCACTAAGTGGTGATGAGGCTGATGCTTGAAAGGTGAAAGACAGTGTAAACAGTGTGGTGAATAACACGGAACGGCGCGTTAGATGACGTGCTTGTTTCATATACGACTCCTTGTCTTGCACTAGCCACTGTGACTAGTGCTTATAAACAAAGTTAGTAAACGTACGTTTTTTGTCCAGAAAAAGAATCAGATACACTGCCTATCGTATTTTTTAACCCTTAAAACCCCAGCTTTCTTTTGACCGATACGGGCAGCTCTGGCAAGGCACTTTTCGGTAACAAAAAAGTAGCCATATTGAAGAAGTCTAAATAGATGCGATTAGACTCCGTTGTTTTTTTCAAGTAGTGGTGACCCGAAGAACCACCCGTCCCAATTTTTGTACCCAACATACGCTGCACCATCATTGCATGACGATAGCGCCAAATGGTGAGTTGTTCGTCTATTTCCGTTAACGCTGTTATTAGCTGAAACGGTAAGTTGAAAATAGGTTCTTCTGAATATTGCTTAATGAAAAGTGCTGAAAGTAGCGCGCGATGACTCAAGCGAAACTTCCCCTCTTCCCGCAAGGATTCAAACTGCTCATGGTCGAACAATGCATTAAAATTGTCTTTGGTCGCCTGCCAATCTTTAATCTCTTGGCGCATTTCAGTTTCTGACAGCATGTCATTGAATGAAATTGTCTCAAAGTCTTCTTGTAGCATTTGGTCTGCAGCGTTTTTGTAGTACTCCCAAAAATCGAAATCATCCATTTTTAGCAGCGGCATGCGCGATAACCATTTGTCGACAAGCTCAAATAAGCTAGGTTTCTTTTCTAAGCCTTCAAGCAAAGCTCGGTCTTTGTCGTTCAAACGGTTGTAAAAACTTTGCTGATCAAAATCGATCCTAAACTCGCGCTTTAATCCTAGCGATATTTCTAAACGCTTAAACTGAATGCTTTGAAAACCAGAAGCAGGTACCAGGTAATCTCTAAATGACAGAAACTGTTGTGGCGTCATCGTTTCCATTATTGCGATTTGATCGTTCATCAATCGTTGAATCTGAATCACACGCTGTAAACGCAATACTACTTGTGGCAATTGCTGATCTTCTACCGCGTCTTGGTTAAAGGTATCTATGACGGCGTTTAGTTCATGCAGCACTTGTTTAAACCAAAGCTCATATACTTGATGCACGATAATAAAAAGTGTTTCTTCGTGTGCCGCCTCGCCATACTTTTCGCTTTGCAGTGACTGTGCTCCAAGAATCTTATCTAGCTGCAAGTAGTCACCGTAATAGCAGGGCTCAATGTTCTTTTTCATGCTGTTCTCGCTTTCTCGTAACGCGTACTTTTATTATTCAGCGCCAATTCTACCACTGCCCACTCGACAACCACAAAATACAAGCTATACCTTTATAGTGACAGGCTGCATATTGTTCAGTACTTTATACTGTGCTGTATATAAATATGTCCAAGTAGGCCTTAAACGAGGGCCAATACATGGGGTTGTAGCGCAATACATCAGCCTAGTGCGCGATAAAAAGAAGGGTAAGTTAATGAAACTTGATGATGATATTCATAACTACTACGAGCACCTCGTATTAGAACGAATTAGTAAAATGGGATTAGATAAAACTAAAACGGCAGACTACCTTGCTGACCTCTGCTGTTTAGCACTAAACCAAGTTCCACCTCGTTATATTCGCTTCGAGGTCGACATGGCATTTTACCTTCCTCAAAGTGAACGTAAGCAAATGGAAATGAACGTAGAGCATGCCATTAGCAAAGCGCTTAAGTATTTAGACGAGTCACAAAAAAGTAAAGAGAGTGCGTAGATTGTCTTACTAGGAAGTGGAGGCTTTTGGGTGGCGGGCCTCCAGCCACATCCCGGCACATGAGTCGTCTGCTGCGGCTGCTCCCTTCCAGGCCTGACCGGGTTCACAGAGTATCATTGCGGGAGGACCAAAAGCCCACCATAGAAAAAGCGACTAATGCAAAGTGTATTATCTAATCGATAACGCCCTGCGTCAGTGCGGGGCGCATTATGACTATTTGGTTGAGAGTTTTCAACCCTTTAAATTAAATCTCTCTTGAGCAATTACATTTGCAACGCGGTTTGTTGCTGCGCCTTCCTGTTCTGCTCTCACGTAAATTTCCTTGAGTGTGTCACCTATTTGCTCAATATGTGCACGCATTGCATCATTTGAGCTCGATTCCATTCTCTGATGGAAAATATCGATAACACCACCTGCGTTAATAACATAATCAGGCGCATACAAGATTCCGCGCTGCATAAGTAATTCGCCGATATCTTCACGAGCCAGCTGATTGTTAGCGGCACCTGCGATAACTTTCGCCTTGATATCAGGTAATGTTTGGTCATTGATAGCGGCACCTAATGCACATGGCGCAAGCACATCTACATCTAGACTTAAAATTTCTTCTGGTGCTACTGCCGTTGCCCCCAGTTCTGCCACCGCTTTTTCAACGCCTTCAGGGTAAATATCAGCAACATAAAGCTTAGCACCTTGCTCATGAAGGTGTTTGGCCAAACGATAGCCAACATGTCCCATACCTTGAATAGCGACAGAAACACCGTCTAGGCTGCGCTTTAGTCCATACTCAACGGTTGCTTTTAAACCAACAAAAACGCCGTACGCCGTTGAAGGTGCAGGGTTTCCATCTGGTACTTCACCTGCGTAATGATACTTGGCATGCACACCGGCAATGTAGTCAGACTCTGTCGCCATGGTTTGCAAATCTGTTACTGCAATACCAGAGTCTTCAGCAGTGAAGTACTTGCCGCCAAACGACTCTACAAATTTCCCCATGGCTTTCATCATTTCGGGCGTTTTTGCCTTGCGCGGATCACCAATAATTACTGATTTTCCGCCACCAAGCTCTAGGTTAGCCATAGCGGCTTTATAAGTCATACCTTTTGAAAGACGCAGCACGTCAGTGAGGGCTTCACCACTATTAACATACGGCCACATACGGCAACCGCCAAGCGCAGGACCAAGGTTTGTATTGTGTACAGCAATAATGGCGCTCAAGCCCGCTTCTTCGTCGTGATAAAACGCTACGTGTTCGTGTTTATCGAACTCTGGGTGATCAAAAACTGACATACATTCCCTATTATAAACTGTGGTGAATTTTATTAACTGAATGCCCTTTTGCAAGCGCTCGCTTTGCAATATGGGAGCTGCGATATTGAGCAATAGTAGCCCATCATTTTGAGGACGGGTCTTGCAAAGTTTGTTAATGAAATTTACAAACTGAAACAGAATGGATTTGAATACTATTTTTCTAGGACAACTATCCTAGGATTTTTTTTTATATATAATAAACATCATAAAAACGACGGAAACAGTGTTCATGAAATTGGATAAATTTGATCGTGAAATATTGCGAGTACTGCAGCAAGACGCAACAGTATCGATGGCTGACCTAAGTCAACGAGTTGGTCTTTCGCACACGCCGTGTTGGCGTCGTGTGAAAAGAATGGAAGCGGAAGGCATCATTTTAGGCAAAGTTACCTTACTAAATAGCAAAAAACTCAACCTTGGCGTGTCTGTATTTATTTACGTTACACTTAAAAACCACGATGGTGACTCGCTTACTGATTTCGAAAATGCCGTTCAGAACATTGATGAAATTGTAGAATGTCATACCACCAGTGGCGAAAAGGATTATTTGCTTAAGGTGATAGTTGAAAGCATAGAAGAGTATGAGTTTTTGCTAAAAACCAAACTTACTCACCTTCCTTTGGTAGATCACCTAAGTTCTACATTTGCGCTAAAACAAGTTAAGAACACAACCGAGTTGCCCATAAAACGTCAATAAAGCGCACATTAAAAAGGTGTGACAGCACTGCGCTAAACACACTCTCAATATTAAATAAAAAGGGCTGCACGTTTGCAGCCCTTTTTTGTTTATTGCCATTTTACGCTTATAGCAAGGAGCGCTTTAGCCAGCATCTATTTGATTTTCCGGTTTGGCTTTTTCAAATGCTGTCAATGCATTACAGTTATTCGCGATTTTTGTAATTAGCGGATACGCTGACATATCAAGGTTAAAACGCTGCGCATTGTATACTTGCGGTACTAAGCATATGTCCGCCATTGTTACATCAAAGTCAAAACAGTATTTACCAGCCTGTGTTTGCAGTCGCTTTTCAATGCCATCAAACCCTAATTTAATCCAATGTGATGCCCAGCGCACTACATCATCTTGCTGAGCTTCAAAGTTACCTTTTAATGCATTTAAAACACGAAGGTTACCAATCGGCTGTATGTCACAAGCAATATCTTGAGCAAGGGCGCGAACCCTAGCACGCTCAGTACGATGCTCAGGCACTAAGCGATGTTCGCCTTCATAACGCTCATCAAGGTATTCAATAATCGATAAAGATTGATTGAGTATGATGTCCTCATCTTCATCGACGAGGGTTGGTACCAAATGTGACGGATTCAACCGAGTGTAACTTTCACTGTGCTGTTCACCGCCATTGTTGACTAAATGAACGGGGATATACTCGTACTCTACCCCTTTCAAGTTCAGTGCTATTCTTACGCGATACGACGCCGTAGAGCGCCAGTACCCGTATAATTTTATGCTCATAATACCACCCACAAAAACATTAAAATGGCTTTGCTCCTCGCTTTTTAAGCGTAGTTGCTAATTCACTTTTTCGCTCGATAAACCAAGCCTAACGTATTAGTTGAGAGGCTTAACCTGCTGCTCTATCGCACCGAATACGCTGTTGCCCTCTTTATCAAGCATTTCAATACGGATACGATCGCCGAACTGCATAAATGGCGTTGATGGCTTACCATCGCGAATAGTTTCAATCATGCGCACTTCAGCTATGCATGAATACCCTACTCCGCCCTCGCTGATAGCAGAGCCATGCTCGGTACCTTGCTTATTTGATACCGTACCAGAACCGATTATTGCACCTGCGCCAAGATTTCTACTCTTCGCGGCGTGAGCTACAAGTTCACCAAAATCAAATGTCATATCCTGGCCAGCCTCAGGCTTGCCAAACAGTTCGCCATTGTAAGTAGAGCGTAGCGGCAAGTGCACCTTGCTTTCAGCCCACGCATCACCCAATTCGTCTGGCGTTACTGCAACGGGTGAAAAGCTCGATGCTTAGGTTTAGATTGGAAAAAGCCAAAACCTTTCGCTAACTCACCTGGAATAAGGCCGCGAAGTGAAACGTCATTGACTAACATCACTAGGCGAATGCGCTCAGCAGCTTGAGCTGGTTCACAGGCCATCGGCACGTCGTCAGTGACAACGGCCACTTCACCTTCAAAATCAATACCCCAATCGTCACTTGGAAGAATAATATCGTCGTTTGGCCCAATGAAATCATCAGAACCACCCTGATACATTAGCGGATCCGTCCAAAAGCTCTCTGGCATTTCGGCACCGCGCGCTTTTCTTACTAATTCGACATGATTTACATAGGCGCTACCATCGGCCCATTGATATGCACGAGGAAGTGGTGACTCACATCGTGTGGTGTCAAACGCCACACTTTCGCAGGCGTTGTCATTAAGCTGTTGATATCGCATTTGCAGTTGGGGCGCAATATCTTGCCAGTTGTCTAATGCCTCTTGCATCGTCTTAGCAATATCTTGTGCGCTACAAGCTCGAGAAAGGTCTCGAGATACCACCATTAAGCAGCCGTCGCGAGTATCATTTTTATACGTAGCAAGTTTCATTAGTCTTTCCTCGAATGTCAGTTATTTGTGCTAATCGTGCGTGATTATAGTTATGCCACTAGATACTAGGTCTTGAGAAGCCCTCAACATTCGAAGTTTTTATTCGCTGTAAGAAAGGATGTACGCAAAAAGGTGGGAATCAATGCTAAAGGCCTTATTTCTTGCGTATGGGGCGTGTTGTAAATAAAACGTAACACGCCTACACACACAACATAAGGCAAATGATCGAGACAAAAATTAAGCTATTAGAGCTTTACGGTTGCTTTATTTATCCCGTATTCACGCAACTTGTTGGCGATGGCTGTGTGACTTAAACCAAGCTTTTTTGCAAGTTGACGTGTACTGGGGTAGAAAGGATAAAGCCGTTTGAGAAGGTCTTTTTCAAACTTCTTCACTTCCTCATCCAGTGTCCCATCAAAGTTTTCATCTATATAGGTCACGCTTGGTGCACAACTTGGTAACTGAATGTCTTCCTTGGTTATCTCTTTTCCATCAAGCAAAGACAGCGCGCGATACAAGGCGTTTTGTAGTTGTCTAACATTGCCAGGCCAAGGGTATTGTTGAAGGAAGTCCACACACGATTTGCTCAATTTTGCAGGTCGTCGACCAAGCTTTGTGCTGTGTTGAACAATGAATGATTCGGCCAAGGGTACAATATCTTGACGGCGGTCTTTCAAAGATGGCATCACCAGACTCAATACGTTTAAGCGATAGTAAAGCTCTTTTCTAAAACGCCCTTCTTCGACCAGTTGCCCAAGGTCTCTGCAAGTAGTGCAGATAAACCTTACATCTACTTTTACTGGCTCTGCATCACCCACGCGACGAAATTCGCCGTCTTCTAGCACGCGCAGTAACTTAGCCTGCAATTGCGCCGACATATCAGCTATTTCATCAAGCAGTAACGTTCCGCCCTTCGCTTGCTCAAGTAACCCTACTTTGGCATTGGGTTGGTTAAATGCCCCCGCTGCGTAACCGAATAACTCGGTTTCAGCGACACTATCTGGCAACGAAGCGCAGTTAAGTGCAAGGAATGCCCCTTCGCTTCTTCGACTCGACTGATGGCATGCGCGCGCAATCATTTCTTTGCCCGTGCCTGTTTCACCAAAAATGAGAATAGGTGCGTCAAGGTCTGCAACGCGTTTCGCTTCGTGCACTACTCGCTTCATAAACGGCGACTGTGTAACAAACCTGTCAAAGCTATCTGTGGGAGACTGGTGGAAGGCGGTAAACTGCTGACCCAAACGCATTTCAGACTTCAAAATTACCACAGCACCCGCCATGATTTTGTTTTGTTCGCCATCAGGTACGGTAATGGGTAACATGTCGGCCAAGTAATCTTGCTGAATGAACTTTACTTTCGACGTTTGAGGACCAGGCGATTTACCGTCCATCCATTTTGTAAAGTTAAACCCTTTTACCAGCTCACTAATGTCTCCACCCTCAATTTCATTATTCGGCGTTTCCAAGCCTGCACAAACGGCTTCATTACACAAAAGGATATTCCCCTTTGCGTCAATGGAAAAAACAGGGTCTGGCAATGTACGTAAAATTGCAGATAACTGGTTTTTCTCCCTTTCACCCGGCATAAATAACGTGGTTTTTACGTCCTCTATACCGTCTATACGGCGTATTTGAGGCATAAGGTGTTGGAAGTCGGCAAACTCAATATTGGGAAAATTAAGGAAAATTTTACCTGCTGGGTCTATCTCGATACCACGGAGATCAATTTCTTTGGTAACTAGAATATCTAAAACGTCTTGGGTGATCCCAAGGCGGTCCTGACAACTGATTTCTAAGCGCATAGGGTGTTTCAGTAAGGTTGTAAACTTAATTGTACAAGATACCACACTTTTACAAAAAGATAACAATATAATTGTTACACAAGATGAAAAATACGATGAGTGACGAGAGATGGTGGCTAATGCAGCGCAGAACAAAAGATGCCGCTTTTAAAGAAGCGGCATCGAAATCAAAAACATTTAATTAACGTTTGTCCCTTTGAACTTTAGGGTAGTGTTTACCCTGCTTTTTTCTCTTTAGGAAGGAAAAGTGGGGAAAACAAACCTAGTGACTTAGCTTTTTCCACAAGTGCCATAATATCCATTTCCGCCAGCTCAAACAGATGATCGAATTCCGGTAGAATATAATAAAGTGGCTGCATAATGTCGATACGATAAGGCGTACGCAACGCATCAATAGCAGTCAAAGGATTGCGAAGCGGCTTGTCACTGTCTAGTGCATAAATCGTCTCACCAGGAGAGGACAAAATACCGCCACCATAAATCTTCAAATCGCCTTTTGCGCGAACCAGACCAAACTCAACCGTAAACCAATAAAGTCGAGCCAAATACACTCTATCTTCTTTACTCGCCTCTAAACCCAGCTTTCCATAGGTATGGGTAAAATGCGCAAAGGCGGGATTAGTCAATAATGGGCAATGTCCAAATACTTCGTGGAAGATGTCAGGTTCTTGTAGGTAGTCAAATTCTTCACGTGTTCTGATAAAGGTAGCAACGGGAAACTGCTTGTTTGCAAGTAACCGGAAGAACTCACCGAAGTTGATAAGCGCTGGAACTTCCGCAGTTTGCCATCCCGTCTTTTCCATGAGTACGCGGTTGATATCTGGTAGCTGGGGGATTTTGTCTTTACTAAGCTTTAAAAGGTCAAGTCCGTCCAGGTATTCTTGGCACGCGCGTTCTTCAACCAGTGGAATCTGTCGTTCATATAATTCAGACCAAATCTGATTCTCTTCATCAGACCATGCGATAAAGCCGTTTTCATCAGATTCTCTTGACTGGTACTGCGTAGATTTTGGCATAACTTCACTAACCAATATGTCATTAACAATGTGTACGTTAGTCTAATGAAAATCGGACTTTGGAAAAGCTTTCCACTGTCTGCCCTGCGCTTTTTAAGCGTAACATTTAATTTACAATAGAACAGAAGCCCCTTGATTTATATAATAAAAAACCGCTCATCTTAAGCGGTTTTGGTAATAAGGCTTGGCGTTTTACAGCCGACTTATCTCTTTATTTAACTGATACTCGCGAGAAGTAACATAGGTTTCCATTTTACGTAGGCGGCTTTCAGCTTTTTCAAAACGATTTCGGATATCGTGAAAAGCTTGCTTAGGTGGCTCTCCTGCCTGCCATACTTTTGTTTTCACCTCTACTTTTGGCGCTTTTACCTGTCCGGCATTTGGATTTCTCCAACCTTTCCCCTTAGAGAAAACTGGTTGTGCCTGTTCACTCTCAAGTCCAGTAGGCTTTTTATCAAGAATAAACCAGGCAGCAATGTAGGCGACAAAAATAAATGGCCCAGCCAGTAGAAAGAAACCAGTAACAACTAAAATTCTTACTAACCATGTTTCTAGACCAAAGTACTCTGCAATACCCGAGCATACACTCAGCGATTCTTGCGTTTTCAGGATTGCGATAGAGCTGTTTTCCATTTCTCATGCTCTATTCCTCCACTCAGGTGCCTCACTATCTAAAATGGCTTCAAGGGTCTCAATACGTTCACTCATTTTTTCAGCTTGCTCTGCAAGCACTTGAAGTGTCTCGTATTCTTCGGCACTTAGCCCTTGGCTCACTTGTTTTTTACTGCGGTAATGCAATATTAACCAGATTGGTGCTACAAAAATTGTAAACACGATTAACGGCGTGACCAGCAGTGCAATGATACCTTCATCCATCTCGTAATCTCCAACAAACCCCGATCAGTCTGCCTCACTATCATCCTAAACGGTAAGGCAGAACCCTATTTTTCTTATTCTGATTTTTCGGTGCTGCTTTTTGCACCTTTTACTTTCGCTTTTAGCGCGGCCAACTCGTCTTCAACTTTGTCGCTAGCTTCTAATTCAGCAAACTCGTCTTGCAACGTTTTCTTGCCTAAATCATAAGCGTCAACTTGTGATTCTAAATCGTCAATTTTGCGCTCGTATTGTTCAAAACGCCCCATAGCATTATCTACTTTACTGCTATCTAGCGTCTTTTTCACCTCTAAACGAGAACTCGCCGTTTTTTGACGCATAATGATCGCTTTTTGACGTGTCTTAGCATCTGCCAATTTCTCTTGAAGCTGACCAATTTCGTCTTGAAGCTTGCTAATTTGCTCATCAACAGCCGTTAATTCCTTACTTAGCGTTTCTGCAGCTTCTGCAGATTTCTTCTTCTCCTGAAGTGCTGCGCGAGCCAGATCTTCGCGATCCTTACTCAATGCCAATTCGGCCTTAGCCTGCCAATCGCTTGCGTCACTTTCAAACTTCGCAATTTGATTAACAATATCTTTCTTGTTTGCTAGCGTTTTTGCTGATGCTGAGCGCACCTCAACTAGCGTGTCTTCCATTTCCTGAATGATTAATCTAACCATTTTTTCAGGATCTTCCGCCTTATCTAAAAGCGCATTTATGTTTGAATTCACAATATCTGTGAAACGCGAGAAGATACCCATAATAATTACCTCTTGCTAAATATCTGGTTGTCAAAACAACACATTTGATAAACACGGTTACTCTTGTAATTTATATATACAATATGCTTGCCAACCTGCAAGAACCTTTAAGCTACTGTTTTAAAAAGATTTTTAGGTTTTTCAAATAATGCTCGTTTATCAATATATTTTGTTCTACACTATTAATTGGTCGAAATGACTAACTTTTGAGGGATTTAATGAGTAGGTATCGCCAACAAGACAATTTGCTAGGTCAGGCAAATAGCTTTCTTGAGATTTTAGAACAGATTTCGCAAATCGCACCTTTGGATAAACCTATGCTGGTTATAGGTGAGCGAGGTACAGGAAAAGAGCTTATAGCGGCTCGTCTGCACTTCCTATCAAAACGCTGGGACCAAAACTACGTAAAGCTTAATTGCGCTGCACTGAATGAGAGTTTGTTGGAAAGTGAACTATTCGGTTATGAAGCGGGTGCGTTTACTGGTGCCTCAAAAAGACGCGAAGGTCGGTTCGAAGTTGCACACAATGGGACTTTATTCTTAGACGAACTAGCCAATACATCAGGTCTTATTCAAGAGAAACTACTTCGCGTTGTCGAATATGGTGAATTTGAACGAGTGGGTGGCAGTAAATCGGTCAAAACCGATGTGCGACTTATCGCCGCTACCAATGAAGATTTACCAACGCTCGCAGAAGCAGGCGAATTTAGAGCCGACTTACTCGACCGCCTTGCTTTTGACGTTATTACCATTCCTCCGCTAAGAGAGCGCCGCGAAGATATCATGATGTTGGCGGAAAACTTTGCCATCAATATGGCGCGAGAGATGGAAATGGAGCTGTTCAGTGGCTTCACTGAAAAGGCAAAGCGTACCCTGCTTGAATATGATTGGCCGGGTAATATTCGTGAGCTTAAAAACGTAGTGGAGCGCGCTGTCTATCGCACTAACAACCCTCACCTTCCGGTTCATGAAATAGTGTTAGATCCTTTTGAATCTGTATTTCGTCCCACGAGTCGGGTTAAAACTAATGATAGGGTTAGCAGTGACGCGAGTAGCTCCTCTCCTTCTGTGCATGTTGAATCTGCGCCACAGGTTGAGAGTGTGGCTGTTCCAACAGCAGTGGATATTCCCGAAAACATCGAATATCCCATAGATTTGAAAGAACGTTCTCAACAATATGAGATAGATATGATAAAACAGGCACTTGCTGATAGTCAGTTTAATCAGAAAAAGACGGCAGAAAAGCTCAGCCTGACCTACCATCAGCTTCGAGGCTACCTGAAAAAGTACAATTTATTAGATTCTTCCGCTGAGAACGTCGAGGCGTAAAGCATGTTCAATGGTTTGGTAATGCGTTTGTCACTGTGTTTTTGTAGTGCACTACTCGTGGTGTCGTGCGGCAAACAAAATAAACAAGCGTTTTACAACACCTAAGCATTATTTATTGCTCAGAAAGTAACCCCGTTACCTTTAACCCACAACTCGATACTTCTAGTACAACGGCAGATGCAACGTCACACCAACTTTATGACCGCCTGCTCGATTTTGACCCTGATTCAGGTCGTATTGTGCCAAGCTTGGCCAGCAGCTGGTTAGTCACCAACGATGGTTTAACCTACGCATTTCAACTTCGCCGTGATGTTTCATTTCATACGACATCGTATTTTGAGCCAACACGAAACTTCAATGCTGATGACGTAGTATTTAGCATTGATCGATGGCGTTTAAATTCGCACCCCTATCACTATGTGTCAGGTGGCCGTTATCCTTACTTTGAGAGCTTAGGCCTTGCTCAAAATATTGCTTCTGTCGAGCGTGTTAATGGCTATCGTGTTGAAATAACCCTTAAGCGCAGAGATAGCTCTTTCCTTGCTAATCTTGCGACCGATTTTGCTGTTATATTGTCCGAAGAATACGCTGAAGCACTCTCACAACAAGGCACACCGGGAAAGTTAGATCTTTTACCCATTGGTACCTAGCCCATTTAAATTTGATAGCTACCGCAAAGATCATTTCATCAAGTATCTGCGTCATCAAAATTATTGGCGATTATCAGAGCCCGATGCCAACTCAGACGGTAACGACATTGCTGACAGCGAATTTGATGAAGAAGGAGATGAGCTTAACCTTGTTGCTGAACAGACTCAGATAGAACAGCTCATTTTCGACATCACGCCGAAAAGTTCGTTACGCCTAGCGAAACTGATGACGGGCGAATGTGATGCCACTGCCTTTCCAGCGCAAACCGAGTTAGAGGTCATACGTACGCGAGATGATTTAGTGCTTGCAGAGAAACCAGGTCTGAATATTGGCTTTTGGGCTTTTAATACACAGCGCCCACCGTTTGATAACCCGGACGTTAGACGCGCGCTCGCGGCCGCCATTGATAAGAACACGCTGCTTGAAGCTGTCTATTTTGATAGCGCGACACGTGCAAAAACCTTATTACCCGCGGCCAGTTGGGCATTCCAAAATGATGCAGACGACACGGCTTATAACCCCGTGCTAGCCAGAAAGCTTTTGTCTGATGCTGGCATTCAGCCTGGTTTTTCTATGACCATTTGGGCTATGCCGGTAGAGCGTGCATACAACCCTAACGCCACGAAAATGGCTGAACTTATTCAGCGTTACCTTCGCGATGTTGGAGTGGAAGCCACTATCGTTAGTTATGACTGGGCGACATTTAGACGGCACTTATTAGAAGGATTACATGATTCTGTACTAATTGGCTGGTCGGCAGATAATGGCGATCCTGACAATTTTTATCGGCCACTACTAAGCTGCGGCGCCATTCCTTCTGGCACAAATAGAGCAATGTGGTGCAACGAAGATTATGATAGATTGCTTAACGAGGCGTTGAAAACTGACGACATCGACGAACGAAGTGCTATATATCAACAAGTTAATCGATTGCTTTACGAGCGCCTACCGCTGGTTCCTATTGCTCACGCTTACCGTTATCAAGCTTACAGGAAAGAACTCGAATATATGACCATTAACCCCTTTGGTGGTGTTCGCTTTGGCGGAGTGGAAAAGTCACTGTGATACAGGTTCTCATTAGATACACGACATTGCTTGTACTTACGTTATTAGTGTTAGCGATTATGTCTTTCTCCTTGGCGTATTTATTTCCTGGAGATACCCTTTCAAATCTGACAGGGCTAGTGCCACAAAATGACATTCAGCGTGCTGCACTAGAAAAGCAATTTATGCTGGATAGTTCATACCCTGTGCAGTTTCTTCACTATTTGGGTAATTTACTTACAAACAATTGGGGATACAGCTTTACATCAGGTTTGCCGCTTCGAGATGAAGTCGGTATCGCCATGCCCGCCACTATAGAGCTTGCGACATATGCAATGTTGATGGCACTATTTATCGGTATCCCGCTTGGCTATTATGCTTAGCGTGCGGTGTTATTCAACATCTGATCATTTAATTAATAGCGCGAGCATCACGACTTACTCTTTTCCGGTTTTTTGGTTTGCCCTGCTGTTAATTCTCATATTTAGCCTTCAGTTAGACGCTGCACCGCTGTCGGGTAGAATTAGTCTTCTTTATGACATTGAGCTAAACAACTGGCTTTATCTTGCTCGATATTCTTTTAAGTGATGTGGAAAACAAATCTTTGGCATTTAAAGACGCGCTCTCGCATCTCGCACTGCCCACATTTGCTATAGGCGCAATCACCACAGCCTCTATGATAAGGATTACTCGCCGTTCAGTTATTGACGTTAAGCATCGCCCCTATATTGCGGCAGCGGTGTCGCGCGGCCTTTCAAGCTGGCAAATATTCTTTCGTCATGTTTTGCGTAACGCCCTACTACCCATATTGCCTTTAATGGCGATACAAATTACCACACTCATTACTAATGCAATGATTGTTGAAACCTTGTTCTCGTGGCCAGGCATTGGCAACTGGTTGATACAAGCCATTTATCAACGAGACTACCCAGCTTTACGTATCGGTATGATGGCGGTATCTAGCTTGGTCATCACCTTGACCATATTGGTAGACCTCTTTAACCGTCTCATCGACCCTAGCCGAGAGAAATACGAACGTGCCACAGTTTAGTTTATACGACGAAGAGTTCCACCCGTCACCATGGCAGCGTACATGGGCGGCGTTTAAAGATAGTCATATCGCTATGGTGGGCTTTATTATGTTGGGCTTGTTTGTATTTTGCGCCCTCTTTGCACCAATCATTACCCCTTATGATGCGGTAGAGCAGAATATTGACGGCTTACTCGTTCCTCCTAGCTGGATGGCGAATGGCGACATTTCGCATTTCTTCGGTACCGATGCTTTAGGTCGCGATCTGTTTACACGCATTATCTATGGATGTCGCATTACATTGGGCAGTGCATTTATTACCGTGGTACTTGCCATGCTAGTTGGCGTTAGCCTTGGGACTACAGCGGGCATGCTTCGAGGTGTTCGCTCCAGCATCGTCAATCACCTACTTGACGCATTAATGGCCATACCGACGCTGCTAATCGCTATTATTATTGTGGCTATTTTAGGCACGGGTTTGGTTAATAGCATGTGGGCTATTACGCTTGCCCTCATTCCTCAATTTGTGCATTACACGCGAAGCTTTGTGCGAGCAGAAATGAAGAAAGAGTACATTATTGCTTCTAAGCTCGATGGCGCTAGTCGATGGCAGCTGTTTGTGCACTCTATTTTACCGAACATGACTGAAATGCTAGTAGTACAAGGTACCTTGGCGTTATCTATCGCTGTTATTGATATCTCAGCCCTTGGATTTTTGAACTTAGGGGCCCAATCTCCGCTTCCCGAACTTGGAGTAATATTAGCAGACGGCCTTGATGTAGCTTATTTAGCCCCGTGGAATGTCGCAGTACCTGGAATGGCTATTTTCTTTTTGGTGTTATCGATTAACATCGTCGGTGATGGTCTGCGCTCAGCGCTTCGCAAAAGAGTGAGTCACTAGTATGCCAATGCTTGATATAAAAAATTTAACCCTTGAAATGCAAAGTAACGAGGGCACCATCAAGGCATTGGATAAAGTTAACTTGTCTGTGAGCAGTGGTGAAATAAGGGCGCTGGTAGGTGAGTCTGGTTCGGGCAAAAGTTTAATTGTATCTGCAATTTGTGGTGCCTTGCCGAATCAGTGGAATTTAACTGCTGACAGAATGAGCTGGAACGGTGAGAACTTGTTGAGCATGTCCGTTCAGCAGCGCAGAGAAGTGATGCGAAGAGAAATTGCTGTTGTGTTTCAAAACCCTCAAGCAAGCCTCGACCCGTCGGCTACGCTTGGTGAACAGCTCGAGGAAAGTATTCCTGATGAATTTGTCGAGGGGACGTGGTTTTGGCAACGAGCGCAACATCGTAGAAAGATTGCGATTAGCACCGTTCACAAAGTGGGTATAAAGCATCACAAACACTATTTGAGCGCGTTTCCGCATCAGATCCCTGCTGATATCGGTCAGAAGTTTATGATTGCAATGGCGTTAGTATCACAGCCTAAATTACTTATCGCTGATGACCCCACACGTGGTATGGAGCCAACCACTAAAACACAAATACTTAAACTATTCACTCGGTTAAACCAGACCCGTTCACTGTCGATTTTATTCGTCAGCCACGACCTTTTAGCCATTGCTAGCATGGCTCATTCTATGACGGTGCTTTACGCGGGGCAAACCGTGGAATCGGGTAAAATGAAACACATCAAAAAGCGGCCGCTTCACCCTTATACAAAAGCACTGCTTGATAGCGCACCAAGTTTTAGGAAAGATTTGCCTCCCAAGTCACAGCTGCCAACGTTGAGCGGTTCAATACCCACATTACAGCATCTTCCCATAGGGTGTCGCCTGGGGCCACGTTGTCCAAGGGCCCAGCGCGCATGTGTTCAAACACCATCTGCTCGCCGAATTCACGACCACAGCTATAGCTGCCACTATCCTTTACATATGGAGAAGTTGTAATGGATATCATGGAGGTTAAACAACTTACTTTTATTCATAACGAAAAAAAGCGCTGGTTAAAGCGCCCGGAGATTTTCAAACTCGGTCCCGTCGATTTGAGCGTTAAACGCGGAGAAACCATCGCAATTATTGGTGAAAATAGGTCGGGAAAATCTCTCCTTGCTAAGCTATTGGTCGGCGCTGTGCCTGCCGATGCAGGCGAGATTGAAATAAATACACATAAGTATTTAGCCAAGTATCAATCAAAAGAAAGCCAGCAAAAACGAACGCATGATATTCGCATGATATTGCAACACAGCAGCGAGTCGATGAACCCAGCTGTCCCCGTAGGAAAAATTCTGGATGAACCACTGCGTTTAAATACGGAATTAACGCAAGCCCAACGCAGGCCAATAGTCGAAGACATGTTGGTAAAAGTGGGTTTACTGCGAGAGCACTACTATTTTTATCGCCATATGTTGTCAGACGGTCAGCAACAGCGGGTCGCTCTTGCTAGAGCGATAATGCTTAAACCCAAAGTATTGGTAGCTGACGAACCATTTGCAGCGCTTGACCCATCTATTCGCTCTCAAACGGTTAACCTCATTTTAGATCTACAGGAAGAGCTCGGGCTCGCCTTTATCTTTATTAGCCATAATCTGGGTATTGTGCGTCATATTGCCGATCGGATCATCGTGATGGAGAACGGTGAGATCGTTGAGGAAGGAAAAACAGAAACCTTATTTAGATGGCCGCAACACCCCAGAACTAAAAAGTTGGTCACCGCTTATCAGTCTCTGGTTCCACACCACACTATCCGATAAGTCGCTTATTATTTTTCGATAGCGAGAAACGCAAAAAGGGCACACCATGTGCCCTTTTTGCTATGTGTAATAAAACACCTAGCTCAACTTCGCTACCCGACCAATGCGAGCAATATACCTGCAGCAACAGCACTGCCTAATACGCCTGCTACATTCGGGCCCATGGCGTGCATCAACAGAAAATTATGAGGGTTTGCTTCAAGTCCCACTTTGTTAACAACGCGCGCGGCCATTGGCACGGCCGACACGCCAGCAGCACCTATCAACGGGTTTATGCTCCCCCCAGATAAACGGCTCATGAGTTTTGCCATTAGCACGCCTGCCGCGGTACCTATTGCAAATGCGATAGCCCCCAAACCTAAAATACCCAAGGTTTCTACAGTAAGAAATTTATCCGCAGACAACTTAGAGCCTACGGCAAGGCCTAAAAAATGGTTACTGTATTGATAAGCTCGTTTTGCGCGGTTTTACTTAACCTATCTACTACACCACACTCTTTCATCAAGTTTCCGAAACAAAACATACCGACCAAAGGCGTTGCCGCGGGCAAAAACAAAATGGTCATAAACAGCACCGCTAGCGGAAAAATGATTTTTTCACGCTTTGATACGTTACGCAGCTGGTCCATCTTGATTTCACGTTCGGCTTTAGAAGTAAGAGCTTTCATTATGGGAGGTTGAATAATGGGTACAAGCGCCATGTATGAATAAGCAGCCACAGCAATAGCACCAAGTAAATCAGGTGCAAGTCGCGACGCTAAAAATATGGCTGTAGGGCCATCGGCTCCGCCTATTATGGCGATTGCACTGGCGTCTTTTAGCGTGAATTCGAATCCAGGTACCCAGTTAAGCGCAATAGCGCCAAAAAGCGTCGCAAAAATTCCAAATTGTGCCGCAGCGCCCAATAACAGCATTTTAGGGTTAGCGATGAGCGCACTAAAGTCTGTCATCGCGCCGACGCCCATGAAAATGAGCAGCGGAAATACCCCGGTATCAATACCAATTTTGTATATGTAGTAGAGCAAGCCTCCCGCCTCAGAAAACCCTGCAAGCGGTATATTTGTCAAAAGGGCACCAAACCCTATAGGCAAAAGTAAAAGTGGTTCAAATTTCTTCACAATGGCGAGGTACAACAGCGAGAAGCCCACTGCCATCATAATAAGTTGACCAGATTCAAAATGGGCCAATGCTGTGCTTTCCCATAGCACCATTAGTTTATCCATGAACTACCCCAAATTAATCAGCGGTTGGCCACTGCTTACGCTGTCGCCTTCACCCACTAAGATACTTGAAACAGTGCCTGTAAAGGCACTTCTGATCTCCGTTTCCATTTTCATGGCTTCAAGTATCATTACCACATCGCCCTCTTGCACTGCATCGCCTACCCTAACGAGTAATTTAAATACATTGCCCGCAAGTGGCGCTTCAATCGCCTGAGCCGACGCTAGCGGCTCAGGTTCTGGCGTAGATGATGTTTGGTTAGTTGTACTTTGGGGCAGCGCCGATACGTGACTTAACGTCCCACTTGGGGCAACCTCAACGCGATACAGTTTGCCGTCCACATTTACGTCATAAGCCTGCGATTGTGATGTCTCTGGAGGAGTTGTACTGGATTTAACCGTTGGTTGTTCTGATTCTTCAGATGGCGACACCTGCTGTGATGGAGCGGGTTCAAACGCATCTGGATTACCACGATTCTCGATAAACTTTAAACCTATCTGTGGAAACAGCGCATAGGTGAGTACATCGTCTACCTTCTGCTCACATAACGTTAAACCTTTCTTTTCGGCCAGCGCGTCGAGCTCATCGCTTAATGCTTCCATTTCAGGCGCTATATTATCCGCAGGGCGACAGGTAATTGGCTGACCACCGTCGAGGACTCGCGCCTGCAAGTCTTTGTTTACCGGAGCAGCGGTAGCACCGTATTCGCCTTTCAGTACCCCAGCCGTTTCTTTAGTAATACTCTTATAACGCTCCCCTGTCAGTACATTTAGTACAGACTGTGTACCAACAATTTGCGATGTAGGTGTCACAAGGGGAATAAAACCTAAGTCTTCGCGTACTCGCGGTATCTCTTTGAGTACTTCTTCAAACTTGTCTTCTGCTCCTTGCTCTTTAAGCTGACTCTCCATATTCGTCAACATGCCACCAGGGACTTGAGCGAGTAAGATACGCGCATCAACGCCTTTTAAACTACCTTCGAATTTGCTGTATTTTTTACGTACATCACGAAAGTAACTGGCGATGTCTTCAAGGTGTGGCAGCGATATACCCGTGTCTCGCTCTGTGCCTTCTACGATAGATACAATAGTTTCAGTCGCTGAATGCCCATATGTCATACTCATTGAAGAAATCGCGGTATCAAGCATATCGATACCCGCATCAATAGCTTTCTGATACGTCGCCGTACTCAACCCTGTTGTCGCATGACATTGCATTGCAATAGGTACATCTACCGATGCTTTTAAGCCTTTAATCAGTGCTTCACATTCGTAAGGCTTTAGCAAACCAGCCATATCTTTAATGCAAATTGAATGTACGCCTAAATCTTCGAGTTGCTTTGCCATATCAAGCCAGAGCTGCAAGTTGTGAACAGGGCTAACGGTATATGAAATAGTCCCCTGCGCATGAGCACCACACTCAATGGTCGCTTTAATTGCCGTTTTTAAATTTCTAATGTCGTTCATGGCATCAAAGATTCTGAACACATCTACACCGTTGTCATGTGCTCGCTCTACAAAACGCGTTACCACATCGTCAGCATAATGACGATATCCCAACAAGTTTTGGCCTCTAAGAAGCATTTGTTGCTTCGTATTG
This sequence comes from Alteromonas gracilis, assembly GCF_036870955.2. Taxonomy (GTDB): domain Bacteria; phylum Pseudomonadota; class Gammaproteobacteria; order Enterobacterales; family Alteromonadaceae; genus Alteromonas; species Alteromonas gracilis_A. The sequence goes on along the minus strand of NZ_CP145482.2, from coordinate 1,170,109 downwards.
GGCATGGCAGCCTTGAGCTTTCTTATTCTTTCCCAAGGATCTTCTCCTAGGTATCGAATACACGCATCGAAAGTCGCTCCACCCCACGATTCAACAGACCAAAAACCAGCTTGATCTATTTGTGCGGCAATAGGCAGCATGTCCTCTGTACGCATACGCGTAGCTAACAATGATTGGTGGGCATCACGGAGAACTAGCTCGGTTAAGGCCAGTGGCTTAGACATGGTATTTCCCCAATTAGGTTATTTTTTAGTAGCGTTTCGATGTGTGTGAATGGCTGCAGAAATGGCGGCGATAACATTTCCATCAATGCCAGGTTGAATTGCTTGCTGAGTACTCTTTTGACTGGCAGGTGTGTCAACAGCATCGCCAGGAAACGCTTCGCAGAATCGTGCAATCAGGTGAATACAAATGATAAGAAGCCCAAGAAATGAAAATACGAATAGCATCCCTATTAACATTAACGAGCTTAGCTTCAAACAGCAAACTAGCAACAGATTCCGAATTCATGTTCAACCTTGTTTTATGTAATACCAGTGCGCGAATCCATCGAAATACTCAAAAGTACAGAATGGAATATCACGCGGCAGATATAAGTATCATGGTGATTTTAAAAAAACAACGAAATAGAATAAAAAACCAAAAATTGCTTATAAAAACGCAAATTCATACAACTTTGGGCCATCAAAACACATATTTTTGCAAAACAATATAAATCATTTTGAGGGCGCTGTGTTTTAGTATGCACTGGTATAGATAAGATAAACAAGAGGAAGTAACAAGGTCAGGAAAGCAGCGTTTAGCGGTAACTCTGTGGTAGCAAGTATGCTCGCAAGAAAACTTTTCATCGAACCTCTTATCGGTTCAAATCGTTTCAAACAGATATAAAAAAACCCACCTCAATGAGGTGGGCTTTCTTATATGGCGCGTGTGGAAGGATTCGAACCTCCGACCGCCTGGTTCGTAGCCAGGTACTCTATCCAGCTGAGCTACACACGCGTTAACTTTTATACTTTTGAATTTTACTTCAAAAGGTGACACTTTTAAATCAGTGGCGCGTGTGGAAGGATTCGAACCTCCGACCGCCTGGTTCGTAGCCAGGTACTCTATCCAGCTGAGCTACACACGCGCAAAACTTTTTGTTGACTGCCACTATCAACGAATAATGGCGGAGAGGGAGGGATTCGAACCCTCGATACGCGTATATGCGTATGGTTCCTTAGCAGGGAACTGGTTTCAGCCACTCACCCACCTCTCCGGAAGTGCGGTGCATTTTACGGATTCACGGGCGCGAGTCAAACCTTTTTTATAAAGAAATTGTTCACTCGCTGGCATTTTGACCGATTCGTTCAAAAAAAAGGTATTTTGGTTATCCTGCATACACTTTTCTTTGATTTTTCAAAGCTAACCTACAATTCTACAGTGCAAAAAAACATGTAACACTAACGATCTACTTATAAAAACTTAGTTCATTTTTGAAAAAATTTGCAGATTTTTTTATGTTTTACGCTTAAAAACTTCTTATTGCTACGCAAAGTCCAAGTAGAAAGAGTGTCAAAAACAAAAAAGGCCAGCTATTGCTGACCTTTTCTATGAAGACACTTTGTAGCGTTTATTCCGCAGAGCCTGGTTGGCCACCTTTTTCTGCTTGAATGCGCATATAAATTTCTTCACGGTGCACAGAAACTTCTTTTGGTGCATTCACACCGATACGTACCTGATTCCCTTTTACGCCTAACACAGTAACGGTTACATCGTCACCGACCATAAGCGTTTCACCAACTCGACGAGTCAAAATAAGCATTCGCTTGCTCCTGTTCCTTATAACTGAACATATCCATTTAGATTTGCTAACACCTAAGCACGACCCAGTATTAACGACAGTGATTCCTTGTTTCTGTGTCACTTCAAAAACCCACTGTTATATACAGAAATAATTATAGCTTATCCTGCAACCATGCGTTAACGGATTCTAACGCAGTAGCAAGGTTTTCCGGCTTATCACCACCCGCTTGGGCCATATCAGGACGACCGCCGCCCTTGCCTCCCACTTGCGATGCGACGAAATTAACTAGTTCGCCAGCCTTCACTTTGCTTGTAAGGTTTTTAGTTACACCAGCAATAAGATTCACTTTTGCTTCGTTAGCTACACCTAGTACTACGATACCTTCGCCAATTCGGTTTTTAATGTCATCCATCATTGCACGCAACGATTTCGCTTCAACACCTTCTAAATTAGCAACCAGTACTTTTACGCCATTTATCTCTACCGCATTACTAAGCATATCAGCACCTTGCTGACTCGCCAGTTTTTGTTTGGCAGAATTAAGCGATTTTTCTAATTCTTTAGTCTGATTTTGCAATGATGTAACGCGTTCAAGCACGTTTTGACTATCGGTTTTAAGCATCGCCGACAATGATGCAAGCGTAGCTTGCTGGCTTTGTACAAGTTCAATAGCTTGCTCACCCGTGACAGCTTCTATACGGCGGACACCAGACGCAATACCAGCTTCACTGGTAATTTTAAACAAGCCAATGTCACCAGTGCGTGTAACGTGCGTACCACCACATAGCTCCACTGAAAATGGTCCCATTGTGACAACACGAACTTTTTCGTCGTACTTTTCACCAAACAGCGCCATTGCGCCAGACGCCTTTGCCTCTTCAAGCTCCATAAGCTCAGTGGCAAGCGCATGGTTAGCTCTTACCTCTTCATTTACACGGCGTTCAATTTGCGCCAGTTGTTCAGCGGTCACGCCTTCGAAATGCGAGAAGTCGAAACGAAGTCGTGGCGCTTCAACCAACGACCCCTTTTGCGTAACGTGATCACCTAAAATTTCACGCAGTGCTGCATGAAGTAAATGTGTTGCACTATGATTCTTTTTAATCGCCTCACGGTTGGCAGCGTCTATCGCAGCCGTCGCCGTGTCGCCCTTGGCAACTTGCCCTTTAGCAACGCCTTTGTGTGCAAAAGCATTGCCCATTTTTTGCGTGTCGGTGACAACAAACTCGCCGTTAGCCACGCGCAACACGCCTTTGTCACCTGCTTGGCCACCACTTTCAGCGTAGAACGGTGTGCTATCCAAGACCACCACACCTTCTTGACCATCTTCAAGTTTCTCGACAAAGGCATTGTCAGCAATGAGTTCAACGACGTTTGCTTGGCCCTCAACATCCGTATATCCAGTAAACGCTGTTTCGTGCTCTACCGCCAACTTATTATTGTAGTCAGCACCAAAGTTGCTCGCTTGCTGTGCGCGTGCACGCTGTGCCTGCATTGCAGCTTCGAAGCCTTCTTCGTCAATCTTAAGTTCGTGCTCACGGGCAACATCGTTGGTCAAGTCAGTTGGAAAGCCGTATGTGTCGTATAACTTAAAGACAACATCCCCAGGGATGGTGTCCCCTTCAAGGCCTTCTAGTGTCTCATTCAACATTGCCATACCACGGGCCAGTGTTTTACTGAACTGTTCTTCTTCCACACGAAGTACTTTTTCAACGACTGGTAGTTGGTCCACAAGCTCTGGGTAAGCTTCACCCATTTCTTTTGCAAGCGATGCTACAAGCTTGTAGAAGAAAATGTCGTTGGCGCCCAGCTTGTAGCCGTGACGAACAGCGCGACGAATGATGCGACGCAACACGTAGCCGCGGCCTTCGTTAGATGGCATTACACCGTCACAAATAAGGAAGCTACATGAGCGAATATGGTCAGCAATAACGCGCAACGATTTGTTCTCTAAATCGTCTGTGCCAACGATTGAAGCCGCTGACTTTATTAGATTTTGGAATAGGTCAATTTCATAGTTGCTGTGTACATTCTGCAGAATTGCTGAAATACGCTCAAGCCCCATCCCAGTGTCAATTGAAGGCTTTGGAAGCGGCTCCATGGTTCCATCAGATTGCTTATTGAACTGCATGAATACCAAGTTCCAAATTTCAATGAAGCGGTCACCGTCTTCTTCAGGAGTCCCTGGAGGACCTCCCCAAATGTGCTCACCATGGTCGTAAAAAATTTCAGAACATGGACCACAAGGACCTGTATCCCCCATAGACCAAAAGTTGTCAGACGTACTAATTCGAATAATCTTTTCTTTCGGGACACCAATATGGTTCTCCCAGATATCGAATGCTTCGTCATCTTCTGAATAAACGGTAACAAGTAACTTTTCTTTTGGAAGACCAACTTCTTGAGTTAGGAATGTCCATGCAAATTCAATGGCTTCTTTCTTGAAATAGTCGCCGAAACTAAAGTTTCCAAGCATTTCAAAAAAGGTATGGTGGCGCGCGGTATAACCCACATTTTCTAAATCGTTATGCTTACCACCCGCTCGAACGCAACGCTGCGAGGAAACGGCACGCGAATAGCTGCGCTTTTCAGCACCTAAAAACGTATCTTTAAATTGGTTCATACCCGCGTTGGTAAAAAGAAGTGTGGGATCATCTGCTGGAACCAGTGACGAGCTGGCCACTGCTTGGTGGCCGTGACTTTTGAAATATTCGATAAACTTGTTACGCAAGTCAGCAGTTGATAATGTCATTGAAAACCTAACTTCCTTTAGTCGATTAATATGATGTGCAAGCCACATAACAGCTATACCACATGTGTTTGTCGCAAAGCCAAGCTAAAAAATGACTTTAATGAATAAAGCGACGCGCGGTGCAAAAGTTATGCGCACAGATTTGCGCAACGATACCATGGATAGCGCATTTTTGTTAAGCCTAAGCGAGCGTTCTCAGCGAGAAATATGCACAGAAAAGTGCCATATAGCCGCTATTCATCGAATTAATCGCCGCTGACGGCATATTCGATGTGTTCTTGATAGAACCCTCGATACTGTAGAAACTGTTTTTGCTTCAGTCGAAGCGTGTAATCTGACTCGTAGAACTCACCAAACTTCTTGATTTTGACCGCCTTAGCGCTTTCGAACCAATCTGGTGAGATTTCGTCAAATGCTTGCTCCACGCAATACTCATCTATTCCGTATTGCTGTAAATCTAATTTAATGGTTCGAGGGCCTTTGCCCTTTAGATATAGCGCACGAGTTCGGCTTTCTGCAAAACGCGCATCACTTTGTATATCAGCATCTCTGAACTCGTCTAATATGGGGGTGAATGCGGCGCTTTCTATCCCTTTTTGTTTAAGCTTCTGCGCAATCTCTTTGTAGCTATGCTCTCGTCGTGCCAGCATGCGAGTAATCGCTTCTGTGATGATTTTTCTGTCAAACTCTGACATTTTTGTGAACTTACTCTTCTTTTCGTTACGTATTAAGCGCCGTATCGTTGCAGTGTTAGCAGCGGCGAAAGTAGCACGATTAACGGCAATAAGCGTGCGTTATGACTGTGTTTCAAATGCACTCAGTAACTAATTTGCGTATTGGCAATGAATTACACGATAACAATAATCAACAATATAGGGCAGATCCCCGTAGTTCAATGGAATACTCTCGCAAGGGGCGAAGGTCCGTTTCTGCAACACGCGTTTCTGCATGCGCTTGAACTTAGTGACTGCTGTACTAACGAATCAGGTTGGCAGCCATGCCACATTATTGTTACGGACAACGACCATATTGTAGCGGCTATTCCTGGCTATCTAAAGACGCACAGTTATGGCGAGTACGTGTTCGACCATGCGTGGGCCAACGCGTATCATCAACATGGCCTCGATTACTATCCAAAGTGGATAAGCGCTATCCCTTTTACTCCGGTGTCGGGCAAACGCTTATTAGTAGCCGATGGCGTAAAGGTCAATGACGAACTGCTTAACAACATCAATACGGAATTGGCACGATATTGTGAAAACAACTACGGCGTGTCACTCTCATCTGCGCATTGGCTTTTTAACGCAAACGACGAAAAAGATGCATGGAGAGACAGCAACCACCTATCTCGTTTTAATGTGCAATTTCAATGGCACAACTACGGCTACAATCAATTCGATGATTTCTTAGCCACACTGACATCTCGAAAACGCAAAGATATAAAGAAACAAAGACGGATTCACCAAGAAAAGGGGATCCAATTCGTCCATAGCAGTGGACAGTCCATCGATGAAAAAACTTTAGACTTCTTTATAAAGTGTTATCAGGCCACGTATTTAAAACGAAGTGGACATACGGGATATCTTAATGCCGCCTTTTTTCGTCAACTAGTCGAAACGATGGCAGACAACATGCTTATCATTACCGCAAAAGAATATAACGAACCCGTCGCCTGCTCGCTATTTTTTTATGATGAAACAGGCCTTTACGGTCGATACTGGGGAGCACTGAAAGACATCAGTGGGTTACATTTCGCGTGTTGTTATTTTGAAGGCATTGCGTTTGCTATCAGTAACACACTTCCGCTTTTCAACCCTGGAACGCAGGGAGAACATAAAATTCTTCGCGGATTCGAACCTATTTATTGCCAGTCACAGCACCGTCTTTTTGAAGGTGCCTTCCATCAAGCTGTTGCGCAGTTTTTACAGCAAGAAACACAACATCTTGCTGACTATTTTAATCAGGCACGGAATGCTTTACCGTTTAACAAGGAATTTGTGCCTTATTTAAAAACAACAAGTGTCATTCACCCTAACGACGACACTCATAATCACAACGAGAAAAACTATGAAACATAAACTACTTGCCGTAGCGATTGCGGCATCATTAGGTCTTGCAGGCTGTGGCCAGTCTGAGCAAGTAAAAGAGCAAACCGCAGCAGCAGAGTCAGCCCCCGTTAAAGGCGAAGCAGAACTAGGCTCGTTTGGTGTAGACTTAACTGCACGCAATGAGGCCATCAAGCCTGGTGATGATTTTTTCATGTACGCCAGCGGTACATGGTATGACAACTATGAACTACCTGCTGATAAAACGCGCTTTGGTGCATTTACCGGATTGGCTGAGCGCAGCGAAGAGCAAGTAAAAAATATCATTGATGGGCTAGCGGAAAAAGAGTCATTGAACGCTGAAGAAAAGCTTGTTCACGACTTCTTCGTCGCATACATGGATACCGATACCATTAACGAAAAAGGTATCTCGCCTATTCAAGACGTATTAGATTCAATTGATAGTATAGAAAATACCAAAGACCTCACTGTCGCGTTTGGAAATAGTTGGCTTGTAGGCTCAACGGCACCTATTGGCGGCGGTATGTGGTACAACCGCCTAGATCCAAATGAATATCAACTTAGCGTAGGCGTGGGCGGTCTTGGTCTTCCTGATCGCGACTACTACCTAAGCGACTCAGAGCGCTTTGTGAAGATTCGCGAGGCGTATGTTGCACACATCGAACAGATGTTAGGCTTTGCAGGTGAAGAGAATGCTGCGGAAAAAGCGGCAAAGATCTTAGCGCTTGAGACGCAAATTGCAGAAGTACAGTGGCCACGTGAAAAACGTCGTAACCGCGATTTAACGCTAAACCAAATTGAGCGTAGTAAGCTTTCTGACGAGTATCCAGGTTTTGACTGGGACACGTATTTTGCACAAACAGGTTACAAAGTACCTGAATTAAACATCACTCAGCCTGAGCCTGTAAAAGGTGTTATCAGTATTATTAATGAAGCTGATTTGGCAGATTGGAAGGCGTATTTGAAATATCACACAATTTCGAATAATGCAGGTTTATTGTCTGAAGACATTTATTTGGCCAATTTTGACTTCTTTGGCCGCACGCTTAGCGGTCAACAAGAGCCTCGTCCTCGCTGGAAGCGCGCAGTAAGCCAAATGTCAGGCACTGAATCGCTAGGTTTTGCTATCGGCAAAATTTACGTCAACGAGTACTTCCCAGAAAGCTCAAAAACACAAATGGCCGAGCTAGTTGAAAACCTTCGCACGGCACTTGGCGAGCGCATCGACAACCTTGATTGGATGGGTGAAGAGACCAAAGTTAATGCCAAAGAAAAGCTTATGGCGTTTAACCCTAAAATTGGTTACCCAGACGAATGGCAGTCTTTTGATGGGCTAGAGATCAGTGAGAAAGATCTTATTGGTAACGTTCACAACTTGCGTAAGTTCTTCCACGCGCAGTCTGTTGAACGTGAGCTAGAGAAAACTGATCGCAACCGCTGGGGCATGACACCTCAACGTGTAAATGCTTATTACAATAGCTCATTCAATGAAATTGTATTCCCTGCTGCTATCCTACAGCCACCATTCTTCGACCCTAATGCCGACCCGGCAGTTAACTACGGCGCGATTGGTGCTGTTATTGGCCACGAAATGGGTCACGGATTCGACGACCAAGGGTCTAAATCAGATGCAAACGGTATTCAGCGCAATTGGTGGACAGATGCTGACCGCGCTGCGTTTGAAGAAAAAGCTGATATGTTGGCTGAACAATATAGCCAGTACGAGCCTATCGAGGGCAACTTCGTCAACGGTCGCAATAGCCTAGGTGAGAACATTGGCGATGTAGGTGGTCTTGCTATGGCCTACCACGCTTACAAACTTAGCTTGAATGGCAAAGAAGCACCTGTAATTGACGGGCTCACTGGCGACCAACGCTTCTTCTTAGCATGGGCGCAAGTATGGAAAGAAAAGCGTACCGAACAAAGCATGCTAAACCAATTACGCGCGGGTACCCACGCGCCAGGTCGCTTTAGAGCACAAGCACCGCGTAACCATGACGCATGGTATGAAGCTTTTGACGTTAAGCCAGGAGATGCCCTTTATCTAGCACCAGAAGAGCGTGTACGCATCTGGTAAAAGACTAAGGTTTAATCTTTGCGCCAGCTCATGCTTAACAGCATGCCGCTGGCAAGGCATAACGATGTCGCAACAAAAACAAAAAAGGGGCAATAAACCGTTTGATTTATTGCCCCTTTTTATATTGAGTCAGCGTTGCTAACTCACCTAAAAGCCGTTAGTGAGATTTTCCATATTGGCTGATCAAGTCTCTCACATACTGTTTAACCCTTACCACCGCATCAGAGAAATCGCCATTACCTACGCTTCCCATTGCATAACGTAGCCAATATCCATCAATAAGTGCAGCGGTTGAAGAAGCCGCATTTTTCACGTGCTCCTTTTTTAACAACAACCTAAAGCTTGATGCTAGGTTACTTTCCAAACGTTTATGATTAACGCATTGCAGCCTATGTAGCGTTTCATCATGAAGTGACAACGCCCAGAAGTTAAACCATGTATTGGTAGCAGAGCTTGCACCTTGCGTTTGAGAGAAGTTATTTTCGATAATGAAGTCGATTCTATCTAACGGATTTTCGATAGGCTGGGTAATTTTTAGCGCATCAAGTAAGTGGCGCATAGTAGCTTCGATAAGTCCCTGTTTATCACCAAAATAATGGCTGATAATGCCGGAAGAAAGCCCCGCGCGCTTGGCGATTAAACTAATCGTCGTTCCGTGATATCCAACTTCTGCCATTACCGAAAGTGTAGCTTCGATTAACTGTTTCTTACGAACTGGCTCCATTCCCACCTTGGGCATGTTACAACTCCAAACCTTTTAACAAACATGTCTATTAAAGCCCATTCATGCAATGAGTATCAATAGGTATATAAAGAGCGAGTTGACCTTTGCTGTACATTCTTTACTGCGTACGAAATAAGCGGGTTCTGCATAACTGCTCGGGTAACTTAGCACGGCAAAGGTCAACACGTTCTACATTAAGCCTATGCCTGCGAAGGCAATGCTTCGCAGGCATAGTAACACGTTTAAAAGGTTAAGCGTGCGTTAAGCGCAACAGCGCGGGGAGCACCAATCCAGAAGGCGCCAGGCGCCACGGTAGAAGCGTAATCGTCATCGAACAAATTGTTGACAGTTAAGCGAACTTCTAACTCCTCAATGCCCGCCCCCATATTTTCAACAAAACCACCGATATACAAATCGCTTACAATGTAGTCGTCAACTTCAGCGCTGTTATAAATATCAAGAAAACGGCTATCTACATATTTCGTCGAAATACCTGCAAAGTAGTTGTCTTTCGCCCAATCTAAGCTAAGTACCGCCATGGTATCAGGCGTGCCAAGTACGGTATTACCTTCGACGGCGACAAGAGATGTTTCAGGGTTGTTAGGATCATCAATTGCAGCTTGCGCATCTGCAAGCGTATCGTACTGGGTTCCTGTACCGCCGATGGTCGCAATGTACTCAGACTCACTCAAGGTGACTGATGTGAACAATGATAGCGTGTCGGTTAGCATGACGTCGGCAGAAATTTCTACACCGTTTGACTCTATACCGCCTACATTTCGGTAACCACCCGCAGCCGCTTCTAAGAAGTCGATACCTGTTGATGTTTCATTACTGGTAAATTGAATACGGTCGTTAAACTCAATGGTGTAATAAGTCACGCTAGCGTTGAAGCCTGGCGAAGAATAACGGAAACCAACATCTATATTGTCCGCAGTCTCAGGCTTGATAAAACGCAAGTCAGTGTCATCACGTTCTAGCTGAGCATCTTTGATTGCAGCAAAGTTTTCGCCATAACCTGCGAATACTTCAAGTCCGTCAATTGGCATTGGCGCAACAATACCCGCTGAAAACAGTGTGTCTGAGTCAGTATTCACATCTAGATTATTGCTTGCATCAAAGTTGTCGTTTTTCGCAATATCCACGTTAAATTTCTTAGCACCAACGCGCACACGCGCCACACCAAGATCCAACTCATCTTCAACGTAATACATCAAGGTATCAACAGGGAAACTTCTGTCGTACTGCACCCAATATGGTGTTTCATTGAAGTCATAGCTAATTGATGAATTGGTAATTTTATGCCAGTCTCGCGACTCGTCTCGCTCATAATCTTCCCACCAAATACCAAATCGCAGTGTATTGTCGAAATCACCGATTCTTGTGTACCAAACGGCGTCAGCATTAAAACCAATACGCTCTTTGTTGTAGTGAGTATGACGATAAGAGCCTACTGGGATAGCACCTTGCTCATGACACCCAGGATCGTACTCTGCACCAGCGCCTCCATAAGGGAACGTAATCGCACTTGCACAACCGGCAAGTGGGCTTAACTGGTTACCCGCTCTATCGACAAAGTAAAATTGACCAAGCGCTGCGCCACCAAAAACGGTATTACCGTTAACGAGTTCAGAGTGACCAGCATCGCCGTCATCTGCGACATCAACCAAATAAGGCGGAACCCAATCACCGCGACCTTCGTTGTCGTGATAATAGGCGTTTGCAGTAACATCTAGGGCACCAAGGGTGAAGTCAGCTTGAAGGTAAGCAAATAAATTTTCTCGTAGCGTAGACCAACCGCGACGATATGCTTGGTCTTGATAAGGTATTCCAGTCCATTCATCAGTAAGTTGATCCCAATGCGGATTTTGCTCATATTGCGCTAACCCGTAAATGCGCTGGTAGTTATCTTCGTGCGTGTCATCATAAGAGACATAGCCTGTAAGGGCCACATCGTTAATATTTGAAATTATCTTCATTGCCACGTGATCACGAGTATTCTCGGCAGCCTGCTGCATGAAGTCAGAGCTTTCTTGCGTTGATAAGCTCACCCACGCATAGGTGTCTTTGAAAATTTCGCCTGTTTCATAACGCACATAGAACTTAGAAGCATCAAACTCACTAAGCCGTCACACTAGTCACAAGGCCTTGCTCCATTGAAGGATTAATTGTGGTGAAATTCAAGGTTCCGCCAAGTGCTTCATGAGAACGAGACGCGATATCCGCAGTACCTTGTGACACCTCTACGCCTCTCACGTTTTCGGTATCAATATAGCGATTAGCCTTAGCGCCACCACCATAATTAGAATTACCATTGGCAATGCCGTCCACTGTCATACCGATTTGCTGTTCGTTCAGGTTTACCTGAAAACCGCGAATAACAATTGACGTTGACCAGTCATCTGCACCGAACGTATCACCCTCGTTTATTAATACGCCAGGAAGGTTATCAACAGCGGCAAGTACACTGCTTAAGTTAGCTTGCTGTTTGAACATATCTTCGCTGGTCGCATTGTTAGCATACGATACGCTACGCCCAACAACTGTGATTTCTTCCATACGCTCTTCGCCGTCGGCGACAGCGTCTTCTGCAAAGGCATATGGCATTGAAGATAAGGCAGCAAGTATCGCTAAAGAGAGTTTGTGATGTTTTCCCATTGTGTGTTCCGTTTATTGTTGTGTCATGTTTGACCAACACAATAGAGAGGCTTTGTTACATTTACGTTAAGCTTAATTGAACGTTCAATTAATAAAAAATTACCAGAAAGCGACGTCAATAAAAAAGCCCTCCAAAGGGAGGGCTGAAAAAGGAAGTAATTATTTGGTTTTAGGCGCGGGCTGCGGCTTGGAAACTATGCGGTCCGCTGCTCGTGCCTGACACCTGCTTTTTGGCATATACCAATGCGTTATGCAGCGTATCAAAGTTTGGAATACCTGGGTGCGCTTCATTAACGCCTTCCAATACTTTGTTTACCTCTTCGTTCGCACCACAGATAAGCAGTATACGTCCTGCGGCTGCCGCATCAGACATTACCGTATCTACTGCCATAGCGGCTGACACGTCCATTAGAGGCACTCGTGAGAAGTCTAAAATGGTGACTTTTGAACCCGGTTGCACACGCTCTCTTACATGATGTCCTAAATCCGCTGCTGCACCGAAGCTAAGTGGTCCACCGAAACTGAAGATAGACACTTTGTCTTTTAATGATTCAAGCAGCTCATTCTCTTTAGGATCGTTAAGTGAATCAGGAATTTTCTTCAGCTCTTCGATTTGTAGCTGTGCAATTTGCTTCACATAAGCAAGTGCAGCAAACACAACACCTACACCAACAGCAGTAATGAGGTCTACAAATACCGTAAGTGCCAATACCATTAGCATAAGGCCAAAGTCCCAACGAGGGCCTTTGTGTGCACGCTTCAGGTAGCTCCAATCGATAATATCTAAACCAACTTTCACAAGGATACCCGCTAGTACCGCGTGTGGAATTTGAGCCGCTAGTGGACTTAATCCCAGTACGATTGCAAGCAACACTAGCGCGTGAACCATACCAGAGATGTTGTATTTACCACCGCTGCGAATATTTACTACCGTACGCATCGTGGCGCCAGCGCCAGCAATACCACCGATAAGACCTGCAAAGGTATTACCGATACCCTGACCGATTAGCTCTTTATTGCTGTCATGGCGGCTACGCGTCATGTTGTCTGCAACCAAAGATGTAAGAAGGCTATCAATAGCACCCAGTACTGCCAGAATGAAAGCGGCTTCTAAAATAAGTAGCGCTTTGCTTTGGTCAAATACTGGAAGGTGAAGGCTTGGAAGACCTGTTGGGATATTACCTAATACTGGAACACTCAGCGCCAAACTTACTAGGGTACCAATGATTAATGCAGCCAAAGCACCTGGCACATACTTACCCAAAGCGGTTGGCCATTTATATGCAATTACGAGCGTACCAAGGCCCAGTGCTAAGGTAGCAAAGTCAATGTCTGCCAGCGCAGTCGGCAAATACGTTAATGCGCCAATGGTCCCGCCTGGAGGTTCATGCCCCAATAGGCGCCCTATCTGCAGAATAATGATGATGGCGCCAATGCCTGACATAAAACCAGAGATAACCGGGTATGGCACCAACCTGATGTATTGGCCTACACCTAAAACCCCAAAAACGATTTGGAATATACCTAGCAAGAATAACGGCGGTAAAAATAAGGCTTGCGTCACCAGAAAGACTTGCAAACAAACCTACTAACACAACTACCATAGGCCCTGTAGGACCTGAAATTTGAGCTGGAGTGCCGCCAAATAAGGCAGCAAAGAAGCCCACGGCAATCGCACCATACAATCCAGCCATCGGGCCTAGGCCTGAAGCTACACCTAATGCTAGCGCGAGTGGCAGCGCCACAATACCTGCGGTCAAACCGTCGGTAAAGTCGCCCCGCAAATTGGAAAGATTAATTTTAACCATACTGCACTACCTTACTCAGCTCGCGCTAGTTGCGCCTCTGCAGCGGCTTGGTCCATAGAGACAAACTCGCCGTTTTCGTTGTTGTAGCAAAGTACTTCACCTGAACCGATGTTGTAGACCCAGCCGTGAAGTTTTACCTGGCCAGTAGCAATCTTAGCTGCTACCGCAGGGTGAGTACGAAGGTGTTGAATTTGCTGAACAACGTTTTCTTTTGTCACTGCTTCAAGATCATCTAACGACAGCGCGTCGTGACCGCAGCGCTCTTTAACTACGTCAGTGGCTGCACGACAGTGACCTAACCACTCTTTTACATGTGGAAGCGAGTCCAGGCCAGCAGGATTAATCGCGCCTTTCATTGCACCACAATCTGTGTGGCCACAAATAACAATGTGCGATACGCCCAGCGCCGCAACAGCGAATTCGATAGACGCTGTCATACCACCAGTTTGATTACTGTGAGGAGGGACGATATTGCCCGCGTTTCTGCATATAAAAAGCTCGCCGGGATCAGTTTGCGTTACTAGATTAGGGTCGATACGAGAATCTGAACACGTGATGAAGAGGACTTCTGGATTTTGATTGAGTAGCCAATTTTTGAAACGTAGCCTTTTTGTTCGGATACACTTCTTTCTGGAACTTAGCCACACCTGAGATAACATGATCCATAAATTACTCCCAATGAATTTGTACTTATAATGATTATCTTGACTGGTCAGTGTCACTTGATAGATTAATAGTTTAATATACAAGCTCGCGATAGCCATTTACTATCAGTGAAGAAAAAATCATTAGTATAAGCATAGTAAAAGAGTGGAATTTTAACCATGCAACTCAACGGGAAGACCGCGTCAATCAACCAAATCAGGTATTTTGTTGCAGTTGCAAAGTACCTAAGCTTTCGCCAGGCGGCAGGGGTTTTGGGCATCAGCCAACCTACTCTGACCAGTCAGATAAACGCGCTAGAATCAACGCTGGGATTAAACTTGTTTGAGCGTTCTCGCACTGGAACACTGCTGTCACCGCAAGGAAAAGCGCTCTTACCCGCCGCCGAAGAAGTATTGCAGTCATCGCAACGCTTTAGCGAAATTGCACGAGACCTTTCGGTAGGTGAAGTAGTCACATATCGCTTGGGTATTCCTCCCACCTTGGGGCCCTATTTACTGCCCTTTGTATTACCAGACTTACATAAGCGTAAACCTGGTTTGCGTTTTTACGTGCGAGAAGGCGCGCCAAGTGCCCTACAGCATGGGTTACTGCGCGGTGAATACGACCTTATATTATCGCCTCTATCTCAAGAGAATTCACAGCTGATTACTCAACCCTTGTTTAGCGAACCGCTTAAGTTTGTCATTCCCTCTGACCACCCTTTGTCTGGCAAAGCGTTTGTAAACCCAGAAGAGATCAGTGGGGAAAAAGTATTAACACTTGAGGAAAGACACCATTTTCACCATCAGGTGCAGCGCATATGCGACGATATCGGCGCTGACCTTCAACGAGATTACGAAGGCACGAGTTTAGATACACTTCGACAAATGGTGGTAATGGGCATGGGCGTAGCCTTTTTACCGGGCTTATATATTCATTCAGAGTTGCACAAACCCGAAGCCCTTCACGTTTGTGAAATAGCCAATATGCCCATAGAAAGGATGCACTCCCTAGCGTGGCGAAATACAGCGCCGGGAAGGCAAACGTTTAGAGAAATATCTTTGATAATCAAGCAGATTATTCAAACTCGCCTATCTGACGCAGTATCGATTATAGAGCGTTAAAGGGAAGCAAAATGATAGATAGACAGCACCTTAGAATAGTTAAAGCAATTGAGACGCATGGAACCGTAACCCAAGCGGCAAATGCACTTCACTTAACGCAGTCTGCGTTGAGTCATGCTATGAAGAAGCTCGAGCAAAACTATGACGTTGCGCTGTGGGAAAAAGACGGTCGTCGACTGCGTTTAACCCAGGCTGGCCAAAGTGTGCTGGGCCTGGCACAACGGATCCTTCCTCAATTTGAGCATACTGAAGCTCAATTGGCACGATTCTCACAAGGCAAACAAGGCATTTTGCGGATCGGTATGGAGTGTCACCCTTGCTTTGAATGGCTACTTAAGGTCGTAGCGCCGTTTTTAAAAGCGTTTCCTGACGTTGATGTGGATGTAATGCGAGCGTTTTCTTTTGGAGGGCTACAAGCACTTCACGGATATGATATTGATATATTGCTCACCCCAGATCCACTCAAATTAGACACCATTACCTACACGCCGATATTTGATTACGAGCAAGTGCTGGTGATGAATAAGGCGCACCCTCTCACCGAATGTGCATTCATCGCACCGCAGGATTTATCGAGAGAAACTCTGATTACCTATCCTGTAGAACTCAGCCGATTAGATATCTTTACTCAATTTCTCACGCCAGCAAACTGCACCGTTAAGCAACACAAGAAAATAGAAACGACAGAGATTATATTACAAATGGTGGCAGCGGGACGAGGCGTCACAGCCCTTCCAAAGTGGCTAGTTGAAGAGCAATATAATGACGCACTATGTTATCGCTCGCTAGGCGAACACGGTATTTCTAAAACGCTTTACCTGGGACACCGAAAGGCTACTGATGCGCTAGGGTTCGTTGGCGAATTTATCGAAATGTCGCGACGCCACAACCCTGAGTAACGCCGCGCTGTCATCAATTAAATTTTAAATTGGCTAACGATATCTTTTAGCTCACCCGACACATTGCTCAGCTGGGTAGCTTCTACCGCCAACTCTTCTGCATGCTGACTCGTTCGGTCACTCAAGCTAGTTATGGCAACAAGCGACTTGTTAATACCCTGCGCCACTTCGGTTTGCTGCTCAGTAGCCAATGCAATATGCGTACTTTGCTCATGCACTTGCCCAATAGACTGGGTGATATCCTTAAGGGTAACAACCACTTTTTCGGTTTTATCAAGGCCCGACTCTGAGCGCGCTTTCCCCTGCTGCATGACACTGTCAGTTTGTTCCGCCATATGCTGAAGACGCTCAACCATCTTGCGTATATCGGTAGTAGACTCTTGAGTGCGACTTGCAAGTGAGCGCACTTCGTCAGCAACAACAGCAAAACCACGACCTTGCTCGCCTGCCCTTGCAGCCTCGATGGCGGCATTCAGTGCAAGTAGGTTAGTTTGCTCCGCAATGCTATTAATCACATCAATAACAGCACCAATATTGTCAGACTCTTTACTTAAACCACCGACAACCTCAACGCCTTCGTTGATCGCGTCAGCCAGGGCCCGTATTTCTACCACAGCTTCTTGAACTTGCACGCTTCCGCTTTGAACAAGCTCATCGGCTTTGGTTGCAGCTTCACTAGAATGGGCAGCGTTTCTCGATATTTCTACCACTGTTTCAGCCATTTCTGTCACGGCGGTTGAGACATTATCTACTTGATTTCGCTCTTGGTTTATTTCTTTACTGGTTGCTTGACTTACATCTCTCAAATGCACCGCGGCTTCGGCAACCATTCGAGTGTTGGCTGCAGTGTCGCGCAAAAGAGCACGTAACTTATCGGTAAAGGTATTGAATTCGACCGCGAGCGCACCAACTTCATCATTACTGTTTACTTCTAATCGCTTGGTTAAGTCGCCATCACCATTAGCAATCTCTGACATTGCATTGCGCATTTCTCGCAATGGTCGTGTTACCTTCACACTTGCCAGATAGGTAATTAGCACAATAAGCCCAATGATAACGAAGGCTACGACAGCAGCCGTTGTCATGGCAGTATTAATTGGCGTATTAATAACACTAGTAGGTACGAGAATACCTACACTCCAATTCATTTCGGGAGTATCAAGCTTTGCGTGTTCAAACACAGCAAAATAGGCTTCTCCTCTCCATGTAACAGGGACAATACCTGAGATATTTCTGGCAATGCTAGCAGAGAGGTTGTTAAAGCCTTCCGACTCATCAAATACCTTGTCAAAGTCGCTAATAGGCGAACTTAGTGGTAAATCTGACGATTGCTTTGGAAAATACACAACGTTTTGGTTGTCATCGAGTAAGAATGCCGTGCCTTGACCTTCATAGCGAATCGCGTCAATTACGCTACCAATGGTGCTAATTAAAATATCCACACCGCCCACACCTAGCAGCTTTCCATTTTGATAGACCGAGCGTTTGAACTACTGCTGACACGCTACCATCTTGCGAGTCGACCGCAGGAGGCGTGACATAAAGTCCCCCTTTTTCAACCGCTGTGTTAAACCATGGGCGCTTAGTAGCAAAATAACCTGCATTCGGGTTACCCGCATCAGGGCCCGATGTGTCAACACCCACCCTTCCTTCTTCGTAAAAATATTCATAGGTATTCGACGACCCGAAAAATGCTGATTTGATGACAGGATCTGCGCTGCTCACATTATCGAACAATGCATAAATTGTATCGGCATTTTGAAGTTGAGCTTCGGATGCGCCGCGCTGAGTATGCTTAGCAAAGAAGTCTTGAAAAAAGGACTGCTTAAAAAAGATCTCGCTACGCCGCCATATGTTGCAAAAAAGCCTTCTACTTCGCTGGCTTCTCTCGCCACTAGGGCAGTCACTTCTTTCTCTACACGTTCTCGTGTGCTATCGGCCACTGTATTAACGAGGAATAAAGCGGTAACAAGCAGCATAAGCGCAATGCTGCCACCGACGATTAGCATAAACTTTTTTTGTAGTGATATGGATTTCATTCGTACTTCTCATTGTTATTAGTGGCATTGCACGGGGTTGCTGTGGAAGCTTAAGCGTAACCGCGCATGCTTTTATTGTTTTGATGTTGCGCAGTGTTGTGACGGGACAGAACACACAATGTGTTTGATTTAAAGAGATAAAAAGACGACAACACTACATATCCTACTTTGGTATAGTTTGTCGCGTTTTACAAGTGTGAAATGAATGACTTGCTACTTTTGCCATATCAGCATGTGATTATTGGCTGGCATGTCGATGATCTTAGCAAGTGACAAGTCGGTCGCCCACGCTTTAAGCTCCTCAATATCCCTATATCCACCGTAGCCGCGTTCAATAAGTGAATTATGAAAATCTTCATTGCTCGTGGACGTAAATTTTCCACCGTGTGTAAATGGACCATACTGGCAAAATACACCGTTTACTGGGAGGTGCTCTGAGACCATTTGCATAAGTTGCTCAGCCTCTTCTTTTTGCATGATATGCGCGGTGTTAGCCGAAAAAACGCCATCAATTTTTGCGTTCTGATCTAAAACCGGAAAATCATCTTCGCCTACCTTAAATACCTGAGGACGTCGGATGTTCGTCAGGGATGAATCATCAATATATGCATTGATACCTTGATGGTATTGCACTTGGTCACTGGTATGCCAAATAAGGTGCGGTAAGTGCTCAGCAAAAAAGACAGCGTGTTGCCCCGTGCCACTGCCAATCTCTAGTACATTTTCAGCGTTTGCAAACGCCCATTCTAACTGCGCTAGAATAGGACGTTTGTTATTTTCACACGCTTGGCTAAACGGCTTTTCAAACATTTAACTAATCACTAAGGTTAGGGCCTAGCCATTTTTCAGCTTCTTCAAGTGTCCACCCTTTACGGACGGCGTAGTCTTCCACTTGGTCGGCCTGTATTTTAGCTACGGCGAAATATTTTGCATCGGGGTGCGAAAAATACCAACCAGACACAGACGCGCCGGGCCACATTGCATAGCTTTCTGTTAGCTTCATTCCCGTATGCTGCTGTGCAGAAAGTAAGTCCCAAATAAGCTGTTTTTCTGTGTGTTCGGGACAAGCTGCATAACCAGGTGCGGGTCGTATACCCTGATACTTTTCACGAATAAGTTCTTCGTTGCTTAACGCTTCGTCTTTCGCGTATCCCCAGTAATGTTTACGTACTTGTTCGTGTAAGTACTCCGCAAAGGCTTCTGCCAGCCTATCTGCAACAGCTTTAACCATAATGCCATTATAGTCATCGCCTGCGGTAATATAGCTATCAGCCAGTTCGTCCTCACCAATACCGTAGGTTACCGCAAATGCACCGACATAGTCTTCGATACCACTGTCTTTTTCTGCCACGTAATCAGCTAAACAATAGTTCGCAAATTTGTCCTTCAAGGTTTGCTGACGAAGATGGTGGGCAACACCTTTCACTTGGCTACGGGTTTCGTCGGTGTAAATTTCAATATCATCATTAATTCGGTTGGCAGGGAACAGACCAATGACACCTTTAGCCTCAAGAGACCCCGCTTCGATAATACTATCAAGCATGGCATTAGCATCGGCAAATAATGACTTAGCTTGTTCGCCGACCACTTCATCTTCAAGAATGCGCGGGTATTTACCCGCCAACGACCATGTAAGGAAAAATGGTGTCCAGTCGATATACTGTCGAAGCACTGACAAGTCCGCGGTGACCGGGGTTACACCTAGCGCATTGGGTTTTACAGGTGGCGTTGAAAAATCAGGCTTGAAAGCGTTGTCACGGGCCTGCGCCAAAGTGACAGGTTTGCTTCTTGGCTTTTTACGCGCATGTTGTTCGCGAACGGTGTCATACTCTTTAGCCAACTCGACAGCGTAAATGTCTCTAGACGCTTTATTAAGTAAACGCTGACATACACCAACAGCCCTACTAGCATTAGGAACATAAACAACAGGCGCGTGATAATTCTGTTCAATCTTAACGGCGGTATGTGCTTTAGAAGTGGTCGCGCCTCCAATTAGCAAGGGCATTTCAAACCCTTGACGTTCCATTTCTTTCGCCACATGTACCATCTCATCCAAAGAGGGAGTAATAAGGCCTGAAAGCCCTATCATGTCGACATTTTCTTCCTTCGCGACTTGCAAAATTGTCGCAGCGGGCACCATAACGCCTAAATCAATGACTTCAAAGTTGTTGCACTGCAGGACCACGCCAACAATGTTCTTTCCAATGTCGTGCACGTCACCTTTTACCGTGGCGAGCAATATCTTGCCGTTACTTTTCGCATCATCAGACTTTTCAGCTTCAATGAATGGCTGAAGATGTGCTACCGCTTTTTTCATCACCCGCGCAGACTTGACCACCTGGGGTAAGAACATTTTTCCTTCGCCAAACAAATCGCCAACCACATTCATACCGTCCATGAGTGGACCTTCAATAACATGTAGTGGACGCTGCGCTTTTTGACGGGCTTCTTCGGTATCTTCGATGATGTAATCGGTAATGCCTTTTACCAGCGCATGCTCTAGTCGCTTGTTGACGTTTTGCTCTCGCCAGCTTAAATCTTCTTTCGCTGCAGCCTTACCGTCACCTTGATAGTTAGGTGCAATATCTAACAAGCGCTCCGTGGCGTCGCTACGTCTGTTGAGGATGACATCTTCAACTGCATCGCGAAGCTCTGGTGGTATTTCATCGTATACTTCAAGCTGACCTACATTAACGATAGCCATGTCCATGCCCGCACGAATAGCATGGAATAAGAAAACAGAGTGCATTGCCTCACGGACCGGGTTATTACCGCGAAACGAGAAAGAGATATTCGACAGGCCGCCTGAGATGTGTGAATACGGGCAGGTTTGTCTGATTACGCGGGTAGCTTCGATAAAATCTACCGCGTAGTTATCGTGTTCTTCAATACCTGTAGCTACCGCAAAAATATTGGGGTCGAAGATGATATCTTCCGGTGGAAACCCAATTTCTTCAGTAAGCAATTTATAGCTTCGCTGACAAATTTCGATTTTGCGTGCCTGCGTGTCTGCTTGGCCCGTTTCATCAAATGCCATAACAACAGTCGCCGCGCCGAAACGCTTGATTTGCTTAGCTTGACTTAGGAACTGCTCTTCGCCTTCTTTAAGCGAGATAGAGTTAACAATAGCTTTCCCCTGCACACACTTTAGACCCGCTTCAATCACTTCCCACTTAGAAGAGTCGATCATGATCGGTACGCGGCTAATGTCAGGCTCAGAGGCGATAAGATTCAAGAAAGTGATCATGGCCTGCTTAGAATCAAGCATTGCCTCATCCATGTTGATATCGATGATTTGAGCACCGTTCTCAACTTGCTGTCTAGCAACATCAAGTGCAGCTTCGTAGTCGCCTTCCAAAATAAGACGCTTAAACCGAGCCGAGCCTGTAACGTTGGTACGCTCGCCGATATTAATAAAGGTAGAAAATTCTGCGCTCACAAGGCCTCCTAGTGTACAAACGGCTCTAGGCCTGACAGACGCATTTTGGGTTCAAAATTGGGTATAGCTCTAGGCTCTAGCCCGCCAACGGCATTTGCAATGTCACGTATGTGCTCAGGCGTACTGCCACAGCATCCTCCGACAATATTAACTAAGCCTGACTCGGCCCATTCTTTTAAATGCTCTGCCATTTCAGGTCCTTCCATATCGTATTCACCAAACTCGTTGGGTAAACCGGCATTCGGGTGAGCAGATATCAGACATTCACTAATAGCAGCGACTTCATCGACGTATTGGCGCAATAAGTCTGGTCCAAGTGCACAGTTGAGGCCGAAAGAAAATGGATTGATATGGCGCATTGAATAATAAAACGCTTCCGCTGTTTGACCAGATAGCGTTCTTCCTGATGCATCGGTAATGGTTCCGGAAACCATTACAGGCAGAGACTTGCCTAACTTATCAAATACGGTTTCTACTGCATACGCTGCGGCTTTCGCATTAAGTGTGTCAAAAATGGTTTCAAGCATAATGAGGTCTGCGCCGCCTTCAATCAGTGCTTCTGTAGACTCGCTGTATGCTTCAACCAATTCGTCAAACGTCACATTGCGTTTACCTGGGTCGTTTACATCTGGTGATATGGATGCTGTTCTGTTCGTTGGACCAAGCACACCTGCAACGAAACGCGGCTTGTCTGGTGTCTTTGCAGAAAACTCATCTGCCGCTTTTCGCGCCAGGCGTGCTGCAGCAAGGTTAATATCTCTCGAATGTGCCTGCATATCATAGTCAGCCATAGCAATCGTTGTGGCATTAAATGTGTTGGTTTCTATGATGTCAGCACCCGCTTCAAAATAATCGCAATGTATTTGATAAATGATATCCGGCTGAGTGATAACAAGAAGATCATTATTACCTTTCACGTCACAGTGCCAATCAGCGAATTGTTCACCGCGATAATCGGCTTCTTCAAGCTTATGTCGCTGGATCATGGTTCCCATTGCACCATCTAGTATAAGAATACGTTTTTTAGCGGCTTCGCCGAGCGTTACTCGAGCGCTAGAAACTGTGTTTTGGCTCACGTGCTACCTCTTTGGCTGTGATTTTTCAGCAAGCTGATTTAGATCATAAGGCGTGGTCTGATAAACGTAGTAGTTTAGCCAGTTAGTAAACAACAAACTACCATGAGATCGCCATTGGACTATAGGCGACTTTGAAGGGTCGTCGTCTGTAAAGTAATTTTTTGGCACAGCAGGTGTTTGCCCTGCCCCAATGTCTCTTAGATACTCGTCCTTTAGTGTCTCAGGATCATATTCTGGATGCCCTGTTACAAATACCATCCGCTTATCTTCAGATGCCACAATATATGCACCAACATCGTCTGATTCTGCGACTACGCTTAGTCCATCAACACTATTGTAAAGCGATGTATCAATATGGCCGAAACGTGAGTGAGGCGCAAAAAACGTTGGGTCAAAGCCTCGCAACAATTCATTGTGAGGATCGTTGACCTTGTGTTGATATACGCCTGAGAACTTTTCTTCACGCAATTGACGAGTAATGCCATAGAAATGATACATAGCGGCGTGCGCAGCCCAGCACAAATAGAGCGTAGAGTTTACGTGGCGCTGCGCCCACTCTAATATTGTCGTCATAGTGTCCCAATATTTGACGTCTTTATAGTCCAGTAATGCAAGGGGAGCACCAGTTACGATTAATCCATCGTATTTCTTGTTCGCGACATTGGAAAAGTCGTGATAAAACGCATCCATGTGAGATTGTGGCGTATTTTTAGGTGCTTGATTGTCTATACGGATTAGATCTACATTAATTTGCAGTGGCGTATTTGAAAGCAATCGTAGTAACTGAACTTCAGTCTCGATCTTGTTTGGCATTAAATTGAGAATGCCCACTTCAAGAGGACGAATGTCCTGATTTGCCGCCCTATCCATATCCATTGTGAAGATATTCTCACCAAGCAGCACATTTTGCGCTTAAGCAATTGTTCAGGGATACGTATTGGCATAACAGGCTCCAGTCAAAAAACACTATGACTGTATTGTGACTATTACGAAAGCAATGTCAACATCTTTACGTCTAGACGTCTAAACGCCTTTTATGTTTTATTGTCATCACTCAGGGTTTTGTCTGTGTACCATCATCAGCATTTCAGCTTCAGCTCTGGGGATATCGCATGCCTCAATAATCTCATCAATGCTTGCACCTTGCTTAACCAACTCCGCTGCTCGCTGGTAGAGTCTCAGTGATGGGTCTTGCATTTTCTGTTCGCGGAGCTGATTTTCCAGCTCAGTTTGTTTTTCTTCCAGTGATTGAAGGTGGCGTGTGATGACTAAACTTCGGGCCTGAGACTCGGATTGTTGATTGTTTGCGTTGTTTGCTAACGCTTCAAGGCGAGAGAGTTCGTGTTCGTGTGATTGACGGGTATCTTCTAGCGTTGTGCTCAGCCGATTAACTTTAACGACCAAAAATACGATCGCACCTATCAGCATGAGGGCTACAACAAGTAACAGTGATTCGAAAACGGTAGGCGCTACTAGCTGCCAATCCATGTGCACAAAACCCTTGAAGGAACGCAAAAGGCACTACCTCATGGGAAGTGCCTTTCTAATTGATTAGATATTGCTTAACTCATCCCACTCTTCATCGCTGAGGAGTTTATTCAAATCGACTAGGATAAGTAGTTCACCATCGCGATTACTCACGCCCTGGATGAACTTAGCACTTTCCTCGGTACCAACATTAGGTGCACTATCGATTTCAGAAGATTTAAGATAAACCACTTCTGCCACGCTATCGACAAGGATACCAACGACTTGCTCGTCAGATTCGATAATAACGATTCGAGTGTTATCCGTTATTTCTGTTGGTGGTAGGCCGAAGCGTGCACGGGTATCGATAACCGTAACAACATTACCACGAAGGTTAATAATACCTAGCACGTAGTCAGGTGCACCGGGTACGGGGGCTATCTCGGTATAACGCAGCACTTCTTGAACTTGCATTACGTTGATACCGTAAGTTTCTTCACCTAAGCGATACGTAACCCATTGAAGGACTTCGTCGTTGCTGTCAGTGGCATTATTGTTTGTACTTTTGTCGCTCATGAACCTGGCTCCCAATACTATGGCGTCTGGTCGTTACTGCCTAAGCCTTTGTTAAGCATAGATATTAATTCTTCAACGTCAATTAACGCGCACATTTTTTCTTTCACCATCCCCGCTAACCAGGGACGTTTTCCTGTGGACTCGCGCCATTTAACGTCATCACTTGTTAAATTAACTGTATTAACAAGCTTTTCGCTTGCTAATCCCCACGCACTCTCACCTAACATAATAAGATATCGGTAGTTGAGCGATTGTGCGAGGTTTTCGTCATATTTTTCTGGCATTACCCATTTTGCCGAGTCGACAACATTCAGTTTAGACTCTCTGTATAACATTACACCAATAAACCAATCTGGTTTACCAAACAACGGGCCTACCTTCTCAATTTGATGAATACCACCAAGTGTAGTCAAAGGCACGGCTAAAGTTAAACCTGCGACTTCAAAGAATAGCGCTTGAAAATGCGAACCAAGACTATCCTTTAGTGGTGTTCTTAATGCAGCAACATTTGCTACTGGCGCCTCTTTTTCTTCAGACGTTGTTTCAGTAGCAGGCGCAGAAGGCTCGTTTTGTTCAACCTCCTTCTCTGGCTGCGCAAGAAAAGTGGTAACGTCTTGAACAATTTTTTCTTGCTCATCGCCGCTTTCTTCAGCCTGAAAAGGAGCGTTTAGTGCTTCTTCCGCCATTTTTTGCGACGCTTGCTCAAGCAATTTCGCCGTGCGCGCAGTTACATCTTCTGGAGTTTCAGGCTCTTTTAACAGGCTATCTAAATATGCCTCCATGACTTCTTCACGGGCAAAAGGCGATTGCTTGTTCATTCTTTGTTACTTCTCCAGCACTTTCAATAGTTTGGCGTAGGCCGATACACCACGCGTTTTTGGGTAGGCTGCTGAAATAGGCAACTGAACCAAGCTCGCATCACGAAAATGCGTATCAACAGGGATCACGCCATGCCAAACCCTTTCACCATAATCACTCATTAAACGCTTTCTTGACGCCAGTGCCGCATTGGTTCTTTTATCAAACATCGTCGGTATTATAATCGTATCAAACGTTTTATCTAATGAACGGCCCATAATCTCCATGGTACGAATCATTCTATCGAGCCCCTTCAAAGCGAGGTACTCAGTCTGCGTTGGCACAATAACTTTATTGCAAGCCGCTAACGCGTTGACCATCAATACGCCAAGCACTGGTGGGCAGTCGATAATGGCCACATCAAATTCATTTTCAATTTTTGCCAGCGCTTTTTTTAACACCAGCCCCATTCCTTGCTCACTGCCCATTGTTCTATCAAGCGTGGCTAAGGCCATCGTGGCTGGCAGCACATACAAATTGTCAATTTTTGTCGGACTTAAACAGTCCATTACGTTATCGGCAGTAATATTATTAGATTTAATAAAAATGTCGTAAACAGAATGACTTGACGCTTCAGCATCGATACCGAAGTAGTAACTTAGCGACGCATGCGGGTCAGTATCAATCATCAATACACGCTTCCCTTTCTGAGCGAGTAATCCGCCAAGGCTGACTGTAGTGGTGGTTTTGCCCACTCCGCCTTTTTGATTTGCTACTGTCCACACTTTCATGATGATTATTCCATTACACGTCTAAGCGCTAGCGTACTTCGGATTGTATGCAGCTACTCATATCGTCAATGCTAATACTCTTTGTTGATATATTCTCAACGGCTACCGCCTGTGGCATACCATACACCACACATGAATCTTGATCTTGAGCCCAAATTGTTGCCCCCAACCCTTTCAGGGTTCTACAGCCTTCTCGACCGTCGGCCCCCATACCTGTAAGGATAACGCCAAGAACATCTCCGCCAAAAGAACGCGCGATAGAGCTAAATGTTAAGTCAACACTAGGTTTATAACTTACTTTATCTGCCGCGCTGGCCTCGACAATCGTAATTGCCTTATTGGCGCCTACCGACTCGATAATCATTTGCTTACCGCCAGGAGCCAAGTATGCATGGCCGGGCTTGAGCACATCACCAGACTCTGCTTCTTTGACACTTATTTTGCAGTTAGCATCTAGACGCTGCGCAAATGCTGAGGTAAACGTGCCAGGCATATGCTGCACAAGCAAAATCGGGCAAGGAAAATCAGCAGGCAATGGCGATAATACTTTCTGCAGCGCGACCTATCCGCCAGTAGAAGCTCCAATTGCTAGGCACTTATAGTGCTTGCCGCTCGGCCTAACCGATGAAACGGTAGGTTGCTTTGCCGCATCTTTTCGACCAGAGAGTAAGCCTGAGCTTCTAAAGAAAGCTGGCTTAGGCGCATTGTCAGGCAACCGTCTTGGCTCTACAGAACGCACTAGAGGACGCTTTAAACCAACGCCACGGCGTGCAATCAAGCGAACTTTAGTACACAGCAGCCGGGTCGCATCCTTTCTATCCTGCGCTATGTCTTCAAATTTTTTGGGAAGGAAGTCTATCGCTCCCGCCTCGAGCGCATCTAGCGTAGCTTGCGCGCCGTGGTGGGTAAGCGACGAAAACATCAAAATCGGGGTCGGTCGCTTCTCCATAATCGCTTTTACCGCCGAAATGCCATCCATTACAGGCATTTCCACATCCATAGTGATTACATCAGGAGTGAGTGTTTCCAACTTCTCGAGCGCATCTCGCCCATTTCTCGCTTCACCTACTACTTCTAACTCTTTATCGGCGTCGAGTATTTCTTTCACTCGACGACGATAAAACGTAGAGTCGTCCACGACCAGGACTTTAAAGACCATGGATTGCTATTCCTATTTTTCTGTCACCCTATTTTATGGGTTTGCGCGCGTACCGTTTAAGAAGACTCGGAATATCGAGAATTAGCGCAATGCCACCATCAGATGTAATTGTCGCTCCAGCCATGCCTGGCGTGCCTTGCAATAGCGCATCTAACGGTTTAATCACCACTTCTTCTTGACCGATAAGAGCATCAACTACAAAGCCAACTTGTTGTGTACCTATTTGTACAACAACAACATGCCCTTTTTCTTTGTCGATATTTTTCGGGCCGCGTATCAACCATTCCCCTAGGAAGAACAATGGAATGGCCTTAGAACGCACAATCATTGTCAACTGGCCATCAACCGTGTTGGTTTTCTTGATGTCCATATTGATGATTTCGTTCACTGCACCAAGTGGCAATGCAAATGTTTGCTTACCTACAACAATCATCAACGTAGGTAGAATAGCCAAGGTTAGCGGTACTTTGATATCTAATCGCGTGCCTTTACCTAGTTGCGAGTCAATATTGACGGTACCGTTTAGCTGGTTAATCTTTGTTTTAACCACATCCATGCCCACACCACGACCTGAAATATCACTTATTTCGGTCTTAGTTGAGAAGCCTGGTGCAAAAATAAGGTTAAACGCTTCTACATCTGACATTCGGGCGGCGGCGTCAGCATCTAGTACACCGCGACTTATCGCAATATCTTTTAGCTTGTCAGGGTCCATACCCTTACCATCGTCTTCGATAGTAAGAAGAATATGATCACCTTCTTGCGACGCTGAAAGCTGCACTGTACCCATTCGAGGCTTGCCTGCAGCAGCACGGTCATCAGGCATTTCAATACCATGGTCAACCGAGTTTCTCACCAAGTGGACCAACGGATCGGCAAGTGCTTCAACCAAGTTTTTATCTAAATCAGTTTCTTCACCCACCAACTCTAGCGTGATTTCTTTCTTAAGACTGCGGGCTAAGTCGCGCACAACGCGAGGGAATCGACCAAACACCTTCTTAATAGGCTGCATGCGGGTTTTCATCACCGCGCCTTGCAAATCACCTGTTACAACATCGAGGTTAGCAATCGCTTTAGACATACTTTCGTCGTTGCTGTTAATGCCTAAGCTGATTAGACGATTTCGCACAAGTACTAATTCACCAACCATATTCATGATTTGGTCTAAACGCTTAGTGTCGACGCGCACAGTGGTCTCTGCAGGAGGTGCTGCAGGTGCCGCTTTTTTGTCGTCTTTCTTAGCCGCTTCTTTTTTGGCTGCCGCAGGGGCCGCAGCAGGAGTAGCAGCTTTTTCTGGCGCAGGTGTACTTGCTTTAGGTGCAGCAGGTGCTGCACTTTTCGCTTTATTGATGGCGTCTGTAGCCGCTTTATCTACTGGAGGTTCAGCCGATGGCGCTGACTGCTTTGTCGGTCCCTGACCTGAACCGTGAAGTTGGTCAAGGAGCGCTTCAAATTCGTCATCAGTAATTTCTTCATCACCCGACGCTGCGGCTGCTGCCGAAGGCGCTGCAGCTGGCGCTGGCGCAGATGCAGGAGCAGCGTCATCACTACCACCAAACTGCCCTTTTCCGTGCAGGTCATCAAGTAACGCTTCAAACTCTTCATCAGTAATATCGTCACCATCACCTCCCGCACTTGCAGGTGCTGGCTCTGGTGCCTTTGCTGGTGCAGCAGCAGGCTTTGCAGCCTCTTTTCCAGGCGCACCAGAACCGTGAAGTTCATCGAGAAGAGCTTCAAACTCATCTTCTGTTATTTCATCAATACCACCGTCGCTAGTGCTTGGGGTAGATTCAGCTTCTTCAATGACTAATTCAGGCTCTTCTTGAACAGGCTCTGGTTCAGGGGCACTTGATGCACTGTCACCAAAGATGTTTTCATCAGGAGATTCTGGGCGGCTTAGTTTGTGTAATACGTCGACTAAGTGTGCATCCGCAGGCTCGAGAGGGTCTCGCGCTTTCACGCGCTCAAACATCTCAACCACCACGTCAGTGGCCTGCAGAATAATATCCATTAATTCAGGTGTGAGCGTACGCTGGCCATTTCGCATCACGTCAAAAACGTTTTCAGCACCATGACAAATTTCAACTAACTCAGTGAGGGAAAGAAAGCCCGCACCACCTTTTACTGTGTGATAACCACGGAATATTGCGTTTAGCAGATCCGCGTCTTCAGGATTGTTCTCAAGATCAACGAGCTGTTCTTGTAATTGTTCAAGTATCTCTCCGGCTTCTACCAGAAAGTCCTGTAATATATCCTCGTCAACATCAAACGACATGCGCCCGCTCCCCTAAAAACCTAAGCTTGACAAAAGATCATCTACATCGTCTTGGCCAGAAACAACATCATCGCGATTTTCCGCGTCAATTATTGGGCCTTCCGCCTGTACACCATCGTTTTTATCGGCCTTAACGCTAGAAGGTTTAGAATGTTCTGTACCGTCGCGCTCACCAAACATGGTTAACATGTTTACTAGGCTGTCTTCGACTTCTTTTACCAAGTCTATAACACGGCGAATAACCTGCCCCGTTAAGTCTTGATACCCCTGTGCCATCAATACTTCTGTTAGTAACTGAGTGAGCTTCGTCGATTGCTCAGCACTTTCTTCAAGCAGATTGTCTAAATCTGCGCAAAGCGCTTTGAACTCGCCTAACTCTATTTGACGGTTCATCAGCTTTTTCCACTCAGGCATCACCTTTTCGATGCGTTCAGCAAGTGTTTCAGCAATTGGCATGCTTGCTTCAACGGCATCCATAGTAGTATTAGCAGCTTTTTCAGTTTCTTCAATGACGTAAGTAAGACGAGATTGCGCATCAGGCATGTCTTCAGTCGCAAGGTTCTTGATGCGATCGTCAATCTGAAAATTATTGAGCGCGTCATGAAGTTGACGCGTAAGTTTTCCTACTTCAGCAAACAACTCGACGTTTTCTTTCATCGAAGCTGCTTCAAGTAGTGCATTGGCAGAATCATTGTCGCCTTCTTCAAGATAAGCGACAAGCTGTTTGGCTTCTTCCAATGTAATAGGAACGTTTACATTTGGTGACATCCAGTAAACCTCGTTTCTCTGGTGAGCGTCTGGATCAACCTAAACGTTCGAAAATTTTGTCCAATTTTTCTTTTAGTGTTGCTGCAGTGAACGGCTTAACTACGTATCCATTTACATAAGCTTGCGCTGCTGCGACAATTTGTTCTTTTTTGGCTTCGGCTGTAACCATAAGCACTGGCAAATGTTTCAGTTTGTCGTCAGCACGAATAGCACGCAACAGGTCAATACCTTGCATGCCTGGCATGTTCCAATCGGTAACAACAAAGTCAAAGTCGCCTTGCTGTAGCATTGGCAACGCCGTACTTCCGTCATCCGCTTCCTGGATGTTGGAGAAACCCAAGTCTTTAAGTAGGTTTTTGATGATACGTCTCATGGTAGAAAAATCGTCAACCACGAGAATTTTCATACTTTTATCCAAAATAGCCTCCAGTGAGGGGTTAATTGTTATTAATATCTATTCTTCGTCAGCTTGCCACGACTTCATTCGTGATTTGAGTTTTAACATGGCCTGACTGTGAATTTGGCTCACTCTCGATTCACTAACATCAAGTACCTCACCTATTTCTCTTAGGTTCAGTTCTTCATCATAGTATAAAGAAAGCACTATCGCTTCTCGTTCAGGTAATGTTGTAATCGCATGGGCTAACGCCTTTTGGAAAGCACCTTGCATTAAATCTTCAAGTGGCGCGTCGCTACCTCTGTTCTGTTCGGTAGAAATAACGTCTTCAGACACACCTAAATCTTCAATTCCAACCAACTTACCAGCATTTACTTCATTTAACATCTGGTGATAATCCTGCAAACTCACATTGAGTTTAGCAGCAATATCGGAATCTCTAGCATCGCGACCTGTTTCGCCCTCTACTTGTGAAATAGCTTCCGTTATGGCTCGCCCATTCCTGTGTACAGAGCGGGGCGTCCAATCGCCTTTGCGAATTTCATCAAGCATGGCACCACGGATACGAATACCAGCAAAGGTTTCGAAACTCGCCCCTTTAGAGCCGTCAAAATTGCGGGCAGCCTCTAACAATCCAATCATGCCCGATTGAATTAAATCGTCAACCAGTACGCTCGCGGGCAAACGTGCCATCAAGTGATGCGCAATACGTTTCACCAAGGGCGCATGTCGTTCGACTAATTGCGACTTATCGGTTTGTTGTTGATAAGCTGCTGCCTTACTATTCAACGCTGATTTCCCACTGCTTTTTCTGCAACCAACTGTTCAATAAAGAACTCTAAATGTCCACCCGGCTGTGCCGGGATTGGCCACGACAAGGCTTTATTAGCAAGTTGAGTGATTGCCACTGCGGCTGGCGAACCTGGGTAAGCATCGACAATCGCTGTTTGCTTTCTTACCGCTTTTCGGATGTTTTCGTCAAACGGCACGGTCGCTACTAATTCTAGTGCAACATCTAAAAATCGGCCTGTCACTTTGCTTAGTTTACTAAAGAGCTCCTGCCCTTCTCGCACATCTCGAACCATATTGGCTACAACTTTAAATCTGAAAACACCGTGTTCGCGATTTAAAATCTTAATGAGTGCGTAGGCATCGGTGAGTGATGTTGGCTCATCACACACCACTACCATAATATCTTGCGACGCTTTAGAAAAGCTCAGGACCATGTCAGAAATACCTACCGCCGTATCGACAATGAGCACGTCGATTTGCGAGCGCAACTCACTAAAAGCGCGAATAAGCCCGGCGTGCTGTGTGGGTGACAACTCCGCCATCGATTGCGTACCTGATGTTGCTGGCGCAATTTTAATGCCGTGAGGTCCCGTGACTAACACTTCATCTAGCGTACATTCTCCTGATAAGACGTGGGCAAGGTTTTTTTCAACCCTAAGGCCTAACATCACATCGACGTTCGCTAAGCCCAAGTCAGCGTCAAGAACCATTACACGCTTGCCCTGCTTGGCCATTGCAATGGCGGTGTTTAACGTAATATTTGTTTTACCGACGCCACCTTTACCTCCGGTGACGGCAATAACTTTGATTAACCTTGATTGCTTCATTTTTCTTAAGCTACTCGCTTGGTCGTCAATCATACTGCTTATGCTGTTTTAATGGCGTTGTTACTACTAGTATGATTCAAACCGTACTTTTTATAAAGCTTTGCAGCAGCAGAAACTAAAGATTTCGCCTCTGCAATCTTAATGTCTTCAGGAACTTTCTGCCCATCGGTGACATAGCTAACCATAATTGATACTCTACAGCAGCGCTTAGCACTTCCCCTAAAGAGTAGCATTCATCTAACTTTGTGAAAATACAGCCACTTAGTTCTATTTCGTCGTAGGCCTTAATAATTCTCTGTAGTGCAGGATATTGCGTATTTGCCTGCGCCACCAAATATTTTTTCACTTGCGGCATTTGACCGTTATCAAATTGTTTTATCTGCTTAATCAAACGGCTGTCGCGTTGACTAAAACCAGCCGTATCAATCAATACTAGACGTTTGTGACGCAGTTGGAAAAGTAAATCGGCCAACTCTTCGCTTGTCTGCGCCTTTCTTACTGTACAACCAATGATTTTGCCATAGGTTGCGAGTTGCTCATAAGCTGCAATCCTATAAGTGTCGATAGTAATCATCGCAACTGAATCAGGGCCATATTTTTGTGCATAACGAGCCG
The DNA here is from genome assembly GCF_036870955.2 of Alteromonas gracilis. GTDB lineage: Bacteria > Pseudomonadota > Gammaproteobacteria > Enterobacterales > Alteromonadaceae > Alteromonas > Alteromonas gracilis_A. The sequence goes on along the minus strand of NZ_CP145482.2, from coordinate 1,136,554 downwards.
CTAACTTAGCCACGGTGGTCGTCTTACCCGTACCAGTAGGTCCTACTAAAGCTACCGCACCTTGAGCGGTTAGTATATCGTTACCCGTCACATTTATGCGATTAGCCAATAGGTTAAGAAGATACACCCATGCTTCGCGCTCATTGTAGTGAGAAGGGGTATAGTTGATTAACTGAGTTGCTAACGCTTGGCTTAGCCCCATGTCGGTCAATCGAGTGATAAGGTATTGATGAACAGGTTTTTGACGCTTGTTTTTTGCGTCCATTAAATCAGCCACCTGATACTGCAAAACATTCCTCAGTGACGCTAGCTCTTCTTTAATCTGAGCCAGTTCTGCCGACTGACTAGGAGGCGTATCGTCAATGCTCGACGCTTGATGCGATGGAAATGCTTCACTAACTTCATAGCGATTAGCGTGAGGTTGAGGCTGGGCCGCCTCTACTTCGTCAATAAAGTCATCAGAAAAGTTTAAGTGCGAGGCTATTTCATTAGCATGCTTTGCATTGGCTGAATTGGCTGCGTTAGCTTTTTGGCCGCTTGGCTGCGCGCCATGCTGTTTTTCCAACAGCGCCTTTAAGCTATCTGGACCATCATCACCAATGATTTCACTCAAGCTTGGAACCGGCTTCTGGCCAGGCGCTTTAGCAGCAGGCTTTGGCACTGCAAGTTTCGCTTCAGGCTCTTTGTCATAAGCTGCAACAAGCTCAATACCATCAGCTACTTTACGGTTTGACATGATTACCGCATCGCTACCTAGCTCAGCTTTTACTTGGCTTAACGCCTCACGCATATCTTTGCCGAAGAAACGTCTTATTTTCATTGCAACCTCTCCAATCGCCCAGCGTCAGATTATTGACCGACCGAACTGACTATTTTTATCTGCTTGTCATCAGGCACTTCTTGGTACGAAAGTACATGGAGCCCAACAACTGAATACTTTAAGAAGCGCGACAGTACAGGCCTTAGCATGCCTGATGTCAGCAATACCGCAGGTTCGCCCTCGAGCTCCTGCTGCTGACTGGCTTGTTGCAATGACTTTTGCAACTTGTCTGCTAGTCCTGGTTCGATACCAGCACCGTCTTCGCCGCCCGCTTGTAGAGACTGGTGCAACATCTGTTCCAACTCTGGCGCCAAGGTTATGACAGGTATTTCTTTCGCGCCCTGCGTAATCTCTTGAACAATCAATCGTTTTAATGAAATGCGCACTGCAGATACCAGTACATCAGGGTCTTGGCTGCGCGTTCCGTACTCGCTGAGCGTTTGGACAATAGTACGCATATCACGAATTGGTACGCCTTCGAATAACAACGTTTGCAATACTTTAACTACGGTACTAAGAGGTAAAATATCCGGAACAAGGCCTTCAACAAGTTTCGGATGCTGTTTTGCCAGCATGTCCAGAAGTTGCTGTGCTTCTTCATGACCTAGTAACTGATACGCATTGTTAGTGAGAAGCTGGCTTAAGTGTGTCGCTACTACCGTTGCAGCATCCACTACTGTGTAACCCAGTGTTTGAGCATGCTCGCGTTTATTTGGTTTTATCCAGACTGCATCGAGGCCAAACGCGGGGTCTTTCGTCGCTCGGCCTTCCAGTTTACCAAACACCTGGCCAGGGTTTATTGCCAACTCTTCGTCATGACTAATCAACGAATCACCAATAGTGACACCCAACATGGCTATGGTGTAGGTATTGGGTTCTAAATCGAGGTTATCGCGAATATGCACAGGGGGAATAAGGAAGCCAAGCTCTTGCGAAAGTTTTTTCCGTACGCCTTTAATGCGCGTCAACAACTCGCCACCTTGGGACTTATCAACAAGTGGGATAAGGCGATAGCCCACCTCTAATCCGATGGTATCTACTTGCTGTACATCATCCCAACCAAGTTCTTTAACTTCAGGGGCAACCGTTTCGTCTTTAACCACATCGGGCACCTGAGGTGCTTCTGCTTTCTTCTTCTCTTGTTGTGATTGCCAATAAGCAAAGCCTGCAATCAAAAAAGAGAAACCAAGAAACGCAACGTGAGGCATACCCGGGATAATCCCCATAACGAAAAGCACACCAGAGGCAATATACAGCGCTTGATTGTTACCTAATTGACCACGTATTTCTTTACCCATTTCCTGCGTCTCGTTTTCACGAGTAACGATAATGGCTGTTGCGACAGATAAAAGAAGCGATGGAATTTGAGCAACGAGACCGTCACCAATGGTCAGGATAGTGTATATCTCAATAGCGTTTCCAAATGAAAGGCCATGCTGAATCATGCCGATGAACAAGCCACCGACAATATTGATAAGCATAATGAACAGACCCGCTACCGCGTCGCCCTTTACAAATTTTGACGCACCGTCCATCGAACCGTAAAAGTCAGCTTCTGCGGTAATTTCTTCACGACGTTGACGAGCTTGATCTTGGTCGATATACCCAGCATTAAGATCGGCATCAATTGCCATTTGCTTGCCGGGCATAGCGTCAAGAGTAAAGCGAGCACTCACTTCTGAAATACGCCCCGCACCCGCCGTAACCACTTTGAAGTTGATAATGAGTAGAATGGCGAAGACCACAATACCTACGGCATAGTTACCACCAATAACCACCGCGCCAAATGCTTCAATCACTTTACCCGCAGCGTCGCCGCCCTCATGACCGTAAAGCAATACTACACGTGTGGATGCCACATTAAGTGCCAGTCTCAAAACCGTTGCTATTAGCAGTACTAAAGGGAAGATACCAAAATCGACGGGGCGCTGCGTAAGTACCGCAACCAAAATAATGACAAGGGACAGCGCAATGTTAAAACTGAAGAGTACGTCTAACAAAAATGGCGGCATGGGTAAAATAACCATGCCCATAATTGCCAATAGTACGATTGGCGCACCTAGACCACTGGTAAAATTTTGCAGCTGATTTTTGTCGAAACGCTGAAGATAACCGGATAACTGCATCGCTTGCTGTCTCACTATCAGAAAATTGACGCTTTTCACTATTCTGAAAGGGACTTTTCAACTAACGTGCCAGCTTTAAGCAAGGTGTATAAAGAACGCTCAACCTCGGAACAAAAAAGCCAAGATATAAGACTTATCAAAACCGCTAATGCACTTCACCTTTTCCAAAATACGCTTGCGCTAAGTATCGCGATATCGTGGTAACAAATTCAAAATCGGCGGCACAGAAAGGATCTCTTGGCGCTGCTGCGGAGAAGTTAACTGTTCCCACCGCTTTCTCACCGACAATAATAGGGGCTCCAATGTAAGACTCTAACTTAAAGTGCGAGTAGCAAGGGTGTGTAGCAATACTGCTATCCCCTGCATGATGAAAGCCAAGTGGCTTATTCGCCTTTAAGGTATGCCAGCAGTAAGTATGACCTATGGGAAATGTGGTTCCAGGTTCAATCATGTCGCCGGGGCTGCTAGCGTGCTCCACTCTATACACATTTTCATGGACGCTACTTACTAGACCAATGCCTAGCCCCAAGTAATTAAGTCCCAACTCAAGAAGCTTGGCGACGGTATTAGTGTCGTTAGAACCCGGGTGAGCCGTAATACTTTCAAAGGACGCTTTCCAATTCATGATACAACCTCTTTACCACATTGATTGAAAAGTAGTCCACAACAACGACACCCAGCAATTATACTTTAGGTGAAACAGCAGCTAGCGTCTGTATTCTGGAGGTATGGGTAAATCTCGTTTGAGTGGTTTGGGTCGTTTACCCTTGCCCGCACGGTGTGCTTTTAACTGATAGACATGGGCCAGAACTTGCGCCACTGCCATAAATAGCGCGTTAGGAATTTCTTCATCTACTTCCGTTGAATAGAATATAGCTCTTGCGAGCATGGGAGAAGGAATAAGGGGAACATTGTTAGCCGTGGCAATCTTTCTAATATGCATAGCAAGTTCATCTGCACCTTTAGCCACAACAACAGGGGCACGATTTCCGCTTTCATCGTATTTAATAGCCACAGAGAAGTGAGTCGGGTTAGTTACTACCACATCGGCTTGTGGAACTTCCTGCATCATTCGTTTGGTGGCGGCTTGATACTGTAAACGACGAATACGGCCTTTTACCATAGGGTCGCCCTCGGCATTTTTGCGTTCGTCTTTGACCTCTTGCTTGGTCATTTTCATTTCTTTGTTGTGCTTATACATCTGATAAGGCACGTCGATCGCGGCAATGGGTATCATGCCACAAGCCAGAATTAAGAAGGCCCACTTGAGCATATCTAGGGCGTGGAAGATATTGCCTGGGTAAAGTTCCATATCGAGGTGGAGCGCCTCATCTTGAAAATACAACAGTGCTCCAATGGCCATACCGATAATTAATATCACTTTGGCGATGGATTTCAGTAACTCAACTAACCCATTCATTCCAAACATGCGTTTAAAACCTTGGATGGGGCTCATTTTTGAGCCCTTAGGCTTGGCACCTTCCCATGTAAAGTTATAACCACCAAGCGCAATAGAACCATAAATACCCGCGATCATGGCGACTACCATGTATAGCAGAACAGGCGCACTTATTGCGGAGAAGGCCTCTCCCCAGGCACCAAACATATGCGTAAGATCGTAGGTTTCATCACGAGAAAGAACGAACATTCTTCGCGTAAGCTTAAATACAGATTCGGCAATCCAGCCACCAAGAAAAAGAAACATAAATGCACTAACCACCAGCACCAAGGTAGTAGATAGCTCACGGGAACGCGCAATCTGCCCTTTTTTTCGGGCATCATCGAGTTTTTCCCCGTGGGGTCTTCTGTTTTTTCGCTTGAATCTGCCATTGTTTACTCAGTTCACCTTGGTTGCGAGAGAAGCTGGACGACTAACAAGCACGCTGTGAACCCATCCTTGGGCGCTCTGCCACTGCATCCATGCAGTGGAAGGCTTGTAAGTCGCCCAGCTCCTCTCACCACGTTTTCCCAACTTATTTATTCGCAAAAAAGTTATATTCTGCGAACTACTATTTTTGTCTAGCACTATCCGTTTTAGGGGCAAATATCCAGTAACTCACACATAAACTGTTCAGCTCGAAACCACTGAGTTTCAAAGTGAGCGGTAAAATTATCCAACGTTATCCAAATAATGATTAACCCCATTACTTGGGCAATAGAGAAGCCAATACTAAAAATATTCAATTGGGGCGCCGCTTTTGTCATTACGCCAAACGCTAAGTTTACAATGAGTAGCGACACGATAGGCGCAAGTGACAGCGTAATGGCGGAAACAAACATCCACCCAGCCCAATGGGCTATGTCGCGAAATTGCTCACCAGTCCACCATGCCTCACCTATTGGAAACGCCTCAAAGCTAATCACAATCATATGAATCATAGACAGGTGACCGTCAAGCGCCCAGAACAATAAGGTAGCTAATATCAGGTAAAACTGACCCACAGCTAAGCACATTGATTCCATTTACGGGGTCAACAATTGAAGCAAAACCTAAACCTGTTTGCATAGCAATAACTTGCCCTGCCAACACAAACGTATTGAGTACCATCATTGAAATAAACCCTATGGCAACACCAATAATAAGTTGCTGAATAACCACAACAAAGGTTCCCACATCTACCAAATTATTAATGGGAGAAGGCGGAACCACTGGCATAATAATTAGGGTTAGCATAATGCCCAATAACGCGCGAACCTGTGGTGGTATCGACTTTGCACTTAAACCAATCATGGCAATAAACAAGCCGCTGATACGCATAAATGGCAACAGCATGTCAGCCAAAAACTGATTTATTACCGAAAGTTCAACTTCCACGAAAAAGCCGCCTTACCCTACCACTTGTGGTATCAAATCAACCATGCGGAATGTAAAGTCCATCAGTTGCTGCACAAGCCAGTTGCCCCCCAGCTCAGCGCAAGCAGAGTTACAAGTAGACGCGGTAGAAAGCTCATTGTCTGTTCATTGATACTGGTTGCCGCTTGAAACACGGCCACCACAAGGCCAACGATAAGGCTAGGCACAATTACCGCGGACACCAGTACAATTACCATGTACATCGCCTCGCGGAGTATTTCGACAAAGACTTCTGGTGACATAAGCCCTCCTAGACACCCATACCAAAGCTGGTTGCCAGGGTTCCGAAAATAAGATTCCAACCATCTACAAGCACAAACAACATTAACTTAAACGGTAGGGAAACAATCATGGGGGATAACATCATCATACCCATTGCCATAAGAATTGACGCCACCACGAGATCAATGATTAGGAAAGGAATAAACAGCATAAATCCGATTTGGAATGCCGTTTTAAGCTCACTGGTAACGAATGCTTAGTATTAAAATTGTCAGCGGCACCTCTTCAGTGTCAGCGTATTTTCCCTCATCGCCTGCAATTCGCACAAAGGTTTCTAAGTCTTTAACACGAGTCTGCGACAACATGAAAGCTCTCATCGGCCCTTTTGCTTGTTCAAATGCCTCTTTACTGGTCATAGCTTCATTAAGGTATGGCTGTAGTGCCCTTTCGTTAATTTCTTCAAAGACAGGCGCCATGATAAACATCGAAAGGAACAAGCTCACGCCAATAAGTATCTGGTTAGAGGGTGACTGCTGAAGGCCAATAGCTTGACGTAGAATAGAAAGAACGACGATGATGCGTGTGAACGATGTCATCATCATAATAAACGCAGGTATTAGACTTAGCGCAGTCATAATAAACAGCGCTTGCAGCGTCATGCTATAGTCTTGCGTACCGTCATTATTTGTCGTGACCGTTACCGCAGAAATACCTTGTTGGGCAAATGCCGACTCTGACATTGTGAACAACGCCAGCATTGCAAATGTAAACAACGCAAACTTACGCATCGGTGTTCCCGTCCTTTTGATTCTTCTTATTAAGTTCTGGGTTAAGCTTACCTGCCATTGCAGCCACAAGCTTTTGCTTAAAAGCGTCGCCACCGTTACTGCTTGCATTGCCCATTCCCTTAGCAGGGGCTTCTAAATTTTTTTCTAGCTTGCTCAAATGCGAAATATTGTGGCTAGTGACACCAATTAGGTGCTGCTCGTCGCCGACCTGAATCACCATTATTTTCTCTTTGGCCCCCGCAACCATACTCGCGACGACTTTCATTTGTCCACTGCCCATGGCAGTGACATTAAACCGACGCATGATATAAGCAAGCGCAAAAATAATTGCAACTACCAGCAAAAGCGATAGAAAAATTGACAGTACCGATGTGGGATTGGTGATTGATTGGGTAGACTGCGCAAACACAGTATGGCTAAATAAAAGGGGCAGCATTGCGCAACCCCTTAGTAAATAAGAAGTTTTATCTGAGCTTCTTGATTCTCTCAATTTGACTAATAACATCCGTTAATCGAATACCGAATTTGTCGTTGACCACTACTACTTCACCATGAGCAATCAACGTGCCATTTACTAATACATCTAATGGCTCATAAGCTACACGATCCAGCTCCACCACAGAACCCTGGTTCAACTGTAGCAGATTTCGGATACTAATTTGACTACGACCGACCTCCATTGAAATAGTTACTGGAATATCTAGTATCGTATCCAGCTTCTTTTTCTCTTCCTGAGTAATGGGAGCTTCATCGGTCAGCTCGTCTAATTCAGCGACCTGAACATCATCATTATCGCCATCTTGTTCAGCTTCAGACTCGGCTTGCTCGGCCATTGCCGCAGCCCAATCGTCCATACCGTCTTCACTCATGGGAACTCCCCTTTACCTTACAGGTCTTCTTCGAGTACTTGTAGCTCAGCGTCATTGTCAATAATGCGCCCGCCACGGGTTAATAACTGTAGCTCAGACTTCACAGAAGTCGGTCTTGCAATTTTTTCGACTATTTTCAACGCAAGATTATCGCGAGAACGTCCTAATTTGGCTCTGAAAGTAGGTAGATCCTCAATCAGCACCGTGATGGTTTCTGGCATTTCAACTGGGATAATATCGCCCGGTTTAAATTCCATAACCTCGCGAAGCGGCACGTCAACGTCGAGCATGTGCGTGGTCAGTGCCACCTTCACATCCATAATTTCATCGCGTAATGCCTTGCTCCAGCGAAGGTCTGTATCTTCTTTATCGCTTTGTACACCTGCATCAAGCAGTTCGCGAATTGGCTCTAACATTGAGTATGGAAGCGATACGTGGAAATCACCACCACCGCCGTCTAACTCAATATGAAAAGAACTAATTACTACAACTTCCGTTGGGCTAACGATATTTGCCATCGCAGGGTTAACTTCTGAATCAAGGTATTCAAAAGACACGTCCATGACTGGCGCCCACGCTTCTTTATAATCTTCAAAGATGATTTTAAGGAGCATTTGAATAATACGACGTTCAGTAGGCGTAAATTCACGTCCCTCAATTTTTGCGTGGTAACGACCGTCTCCGCCAAAGAAGTTGTCGACCAGAATGAAGACTAACCTCGCCTCCATCGTAATAAGCCCAGTGCCTTTTAGCGGACGAAAGCGCACCATATTTAAACTGGTAGGCACAAATAGGGTATGAATGTATTCGCCAAATTTGATCATCTGAATACCGTTAATCGATACTTCAGCTGACTAAGCGCATCATGTTAAATAAACTGACCCGCATATGGCGAGCAAAGCGCTCGTTCACAATCTCGAGCGTGGGCATACGTCCACGCACAATGCGATCCTGTGAGGAAAAGTCGTATTCCAGCGTTGAGGCATCTGATTCGCCACCGCCGCCGACTTCATCTTCCTCGACATCGTCTACCCCGTGTAACAGGGCATCGATTTCGTCTTGAGATAATAAATCACTCACAGTATTTACCTATTTAAAAGTGTCTTTTAACCTGAACTTTTGCCATGCTTTACTGCATAACAAAGCCAGTGAAGAGCACACGTTCGACAACATCTTTGCCTTCAATTTCGTTTAGCGCTTTTTGAACTTCGGTAACAGCTTGTTCGCGCAATTCTATTTTGCCAGCCTCGGTAATAAGGTCATCAGCGTTAGACATACTAAATGCCTGTAACAAGGTCCCTTCGATAAGCGGAATATGCGTCTTTGCCAATTCCTCATTGTCAGAGCCGCGAACTAGAAGCTGTACTTTGATTTGTACCAACCTATCTCTTCCGCTGCCAGGTACGTTAAATACAAACGGTCTTGGCATAGCGACGTAAAGCGCGGTCCCCATTTCGGCTTTCCCACCAGCTGCACCTGCAGATGCTGGCGCAGCGGCAGCATCACTTTCAGCAAGCTGTTCAGCGGCTGGCTCATCACCACCTGCGAAAAGCATAAAATATGCCGCCGCACCACCACCTACTAAGACCACTGCAATAATGATGATTAACATCATTTTGCTTTTGCCTTTACCGCCTTCTTCTACCTGTAATTCTTCTTCAGCCATGTGCAACTCATCATTAAAATGCGATTAAACGTATTATCGTGTTTCAGCCAAAAATGGCAATGCTTACGCACGCAAATAGCGTGCATTCACAGGGCTTCAAAATAGCAGTTTGCTCGTCGTATAACCATGCTACAAAATGCTAAGCAAGACTGAATGCCCATTTTTTACGCATAAAAGTCTATTCCGCCTCTTAACTCTCGTGTTACCGATTGTTCGATAATGCGTGTATCGTTCATTTCGTCATCAGCAGCGTCATTATTTCCACGATTGTTCTGACCTGACTGCCCGTTACCTTGGTTATCTGCAAGTTGCTGGCCATTTTCTCCGCCAGAATTATCTTTTCGCACTTGAGCATCACCTAACTCAATACCTTGTTCTTGCAACATATCACGTAACTTAGGCATGGCATCTGCCAATGCATCCTTAGCCTGTTGAGACTGCACGATAAAACTGACGCTTGCCGCATCACCAGCTACATTCACTCGCACTTGCATGCTACCTAACTCGGGCGGATCAAGACGAATTTCAGCCATCGTATTGCGTGCATTCACCATCCATCGAATCTTTTCATTGAGCTGCTGTTGACCTTCTGGCTTGTGAATATTTACCGCTTTATCAAATCCTTCAAATTGCTGCTGAGATTTTGACGCTTCAGAACGCAATTGATTGTTCTCGACCATCACATTGTCGACCTGCGCAAGTTGGCCTTGCAGCACCTGTTGCACACTCGATTGGGTATTATTCATCAACTGGAGGAACTGTGACGCCTGGGTCTCAACACGCGCAGTTAAACTTGCCGCTACTTCAGGTGACACCGCGGCCTCTTTTGCGGCATCTGCAATAATAGCGGCGAGGTCTATGCCAGGCTCTCTACCCTGCTGTACTTGCTGCTGGAACTCATTGATACCCGCAATGATATTTGTCTTCACACTTTGCTGCTGAGCGCCATTTGGCATAGTCGCGACAATGCGGTCAGCAAATGCTTCTGTTGCTTTTTGCGCCCCCTCCGCTGGCAACTCAGCGATAGCAGAGAGTAAGTCTGTTGCTTGCTCTTGCAGGCTACCAGTGTTCAAGGCGGTGTTAATCGAGCCAGTTTTACCTTCTGTTGCTTCTGATGCACTCGACGCTACTTTTCCTTGATCATTTGATGATGCCGCGAGTTCAGGCATCTGTGCCGCTAGCTCGGCTACGCTATGAAGTGCTTCTTCATTTGCACCGAGCGTTTCGTCATCAATCGCTTGCTGAAGAACGCTTAAAATAAACGCCTCTTCTGCAGAAAGTGTTGAATCGCCGCCAGCATCACTCTGCTCTAACGACTTTTCATTGTCAGTTGTTGAAGAAACGCCGTTCTCATCATCTTTATTAAGCAGTTGACTGATTAGTGACGAGAGTTTTTCGTCGCTGGACAACATGCTGGCTTTGCCATCTTGAGGACCCTCAGCGATAGAAGTGTCGATAGCATTTGCATGCTCACCATTTTGGGTTTGATGGCCGTTGAGCAAATCTTTTAGTGAGCGAAGTGTATTAACTATCTCTTCAGGTAGGTCGCCTGATAAGTCTTCTAGAGTATTACCGCCTTTGTCGATCTGACCTTCTGACTTGCCTTGTAACTGAGAAAGTAAATGTGCCAACACTGAGTCTACGGAATCAGCATCGACATCGTCGGGCAGCTTCCATAATTTACCAATCTCTCTTACTTCACCTGCAACGGTAGCTTCGCCATCAACAGCAAGTCTGCGCTCTGCATCGCTCTGTGGAGCTTGCGTATTTTGACGGTTCGCTATTATCTCGACGAAGGCAACCCAGTCAGGTTCGCCGTTATCCTTGTCGCTGTCGCTTGGTTCTACCACTTTTTCATCTGGCGTCCCTGGTGTTGTAATCACACCTGCGTTTACATCTTTTTTGCCACCTTCGCCCACTATGTAAGCTGCCTCGGCTTCACCGCCCTGCTCTACGTCGCCTTGACTAGCAAGCTGTTCATCTGGGTTCTGTTGAGTCTGTGGCTCCTCTTCGCCGGAGCCGGTCGTCGCATTTTGGTTTGGTGCACCGTTATCTTGAAGATCGCGAGTCTCGGGCTTTTGAAGAGCGGAATTAGATTGCCCTTCTTTTGCAGGAGGAATGTCTGATATTTTTTCATCGTCAGGCAGCGAAGTATGACCAGCATCCCTGTCTTTACCTGCGCGTGCACTAGGCTCATAAGCATTTGACGATGAATGTGAGTCGCGAACTTTGTATGACGATGATGGTTTTTTGTCATTGTTCGGCTGTGTATTCTGAGCGCGAGCGTCTTGATAAAGATTATCAAATGCTCGATTGGCATTGCTCTGGCCTTGCCCGTCAATGCCAGTCTCTACCGCTTTAGCTGTGCTGCTGGTAGCAAAGGGTAAAGCGGCAATGCCTGTTTTCTGTGCGGCAACTTGTTGCATAATCTTCTACCGTCCTACTGTGATACGCTCATGAGCAGTTGCTTTTAACACTTGCTAAAAACCTTTTATTTTCAACAAGTAAAGAACTTAGCCCGACTCAACATTTAACGATATAAACCGTTAAGCTATGTTTGTTTTCTTTGATTTTGCAAACGCCGCGCCAACTAGAGTGAAACTGAGATCATTTAACGTAGAGGAATCACCAAAAACATATAAAACAAGATGTTAGCGAATATATACGAGATAAAAATAAAAACTGCTGTACCAAATTTATGCTAAAACGACGAACGTTTAGCTCGGTAAAAGCGCTGCATCGCAAACTCATCCATCATCGCTTGTTCAGCTTTTGCCGCTTTTTGTTGTTCAGACAGTTTCTTTTTGTCGATAAGCAAATTAACCGCTTTAACTTTTTGCTGCTGCTTAAGCCAGAGCTGCTTGCGCTGGTCAGCGGCCATATTGGCCCGCGCGATAACTTGCATTTGCTGCTCGCAGGCTTTATCTAGCTTTCCTACAAATGAAAGATGCTGTTGATAATAAGTCGCAGTTACTCCGCCCTGACCTGTTTGTTGGATCCCCTTGATATAATCAATGCGATACTGCTCGAGGCTGGTGAGTTTTTGTTTTTGCTGTTCAACATTTTGTAACGCTTGTCGATAATAACGCGACTCGCGCTCTTCTTTCTCTTTTTCAAACTCAGCAAGACGCTCTAGTTGTTTAGACATTGTTACTTCTCATCAACACTATCCCTGCCCTAGCCCTTTGGCCAGCGCCGCCATGCCTTCTAGACTTTCATCGTAGGGCAGAACTTGCTTCATTCCTTGCTGTAAAAACGCATTAATGGCGGGCTCAGCTCGAATGGCCAAATCGATACGAGGGTCTGAGCCTTTTGCGTAGGCTCCAATTGAAATGAGATCTTGGTTTTGTTTGTAGTTGGAATAAACCTGCCTAATCCGGCGCGCCATTAGCTGATGCTCCTCACTCACCACCATTGGCATAACACGACTTATTGATGCTTCAATATCAATAGCAGGATAATGACCACTATCGGCAAGGGTTCGAGAAAGCACAACGTGGCCATCAAGAATAGCTCGCGCAGCATCTGCGATAGGATCTTGAAGATCGTCCGCTTCAGTCAGAACAGTATAAAAGGCGGTAATCGAACCTTGACGATCGCTACCATTACCTGCGCGCTCTACTAGCGCTGGTAAACGCGCGAAAACCGAGGGCGGATAGCCTTTTGTGGCTGGCGGCTCACCAACAGCAAGCGCAATTTCGCGTTGCGCCATCGCATACCGAGTCAATGAGTCGATAAGTAGAAGTACTTTCATGCCCTTATCGCGAAAATACTCAGCAATAGTTACCGCTGTCTCACAGCCTTTTAATCTCATCAAAGGTGAAGTGTCTGCTGGTGCGGCAACGACCACCGCTCGTGCTCTTTCTTCTTCAGTGAGAATATCGTGAATAAACTCTTTAACTTCTCTGCCACGCTCGCCCACAAGTCCTACAACGACAACGTCAGCTTCACAGCCTCGTGTCATCATTCCAAGTAGTACACTTTTACCTACACCACTACCAGCGAACAATCCCATTCTCTGACCAACGCCAACAGTATTTAGGGCATTGATTGCGCGCACACCAACATCCATAGGGGTGTTGATAGGACGACGGATAAGTGGGTTCATAGGCGGACGAGTGGTCGGCGCCCGAGCTTCGGCATCGATAGCACCTAATCCGTCAAGAGGCTGCCCATTACCATCAACCACGCGCCCCAACAGTCCCATGCCTACAGGCAGTCCACTTTGTCTATTAAGAGGCATAACACGGCTGCCAGGCACAATGCCTCTTACCGCTTCGGTTGGCATTAAGTAGGTAATATCATCGCCAAACCCGACGACTTCAGCTTCAATTTCGCCTTCTATCGTCTGCACTAAACATTGACTTCCTACCGGTAGCTGACATCCCACCGCTTCAAGGGTAAGACCGATGCCACGAACAAGTTTGCTTAAGCAGCAACAATAGGTGGCGACGTAACTTGTTTTGTTAATGCTTCAAAGTGGTTGTGCCACGGACTAGTCATCTGATAACCCATGATTTAACAGGAACTTGTCGATTACATCACGACAACGCCGCTCAATTGATACATCAACCGCGTTGTGAGTTGTGGCAATGTCACAGCCTCCACGTTCCATGGAGGGCGACTCGACAAAATTCCAACCTTTCTTTGCAGTCTCTTCTTCGCCAAAGTGCGCTTTCACCAGGACGATGTCTTCGGGGTGCATATGAATTTGATATTCTGTTTGATTGATTGGTAAGGCCTTAATTCCCTCACTGAGTGCTTGAAGTATGACTTGCGTATTGGTCGTTACTTCTGTTTTTAGCACAGCGCGGGCAAGTGTTACAGCAAGCTTCACCAGTTGATCGCGGGTCTCATCATTCGCTTGAGACAACGGGTCATGGAGCTTGTCTGCTAGCATTTGCCATACCTCGGCCTGCGTAGCAATTTGCTGCCTTCCTTCTTCAAGTCCTTGCTCAAGCCCTTCTGCATGGCCAGCCTCTCGACCTTCCGATAGTCCAGTTTCAAGACCTTGTGCTTTACCCTCTTCAAATCCGGCTGCTTTGCCCTCTTGATGGCCCTCATCATAGGCTGCTTGCCTGATGGCCTCTATTTCTTGTGCCGTTGGCGGTAAGATTTCTTCGTCTTCCTCAGGCGGCTCATATTTCCAATCAGAACGTCGATTTAACGCATTGGTGGGCTCATTTTCTCTAGGCGCGTTCGGATCATCAACAAAAGGCAAATCCCACTTCTTTGCTTCATTGGCTTCACTTTTGCTGAAATTTTTCTTCGCAGTCATTCGATTACCTGACATCTAAATCATGGCGCTAGCTTCACTAACGATAATTCCATGTGCAAACTGATTCTTATAGGAACTCTTCGCCGCCACCGCCGCCAAGCATGATCTCACCTGAATCTGACAACCTACGTGCCACAGAGAGGATTTCTTTTTGCGCGGTTTCCACTTCACTGATACGCACTGGACCAAGCGCTTCAAGGTCGTCATTGAGCATTTCAGCTGCTCGTTTCGACATATTGCGCATAATCTTGTCTTTAAGCTCTTCGTCAGCACCTTTAATCGCTTTGAGCAATGCATCTTGCTGAACTTCACGCAATATGGCTTGTATGCCTTTATCATCAACATCAACGAGGTTATCAAAGACAAACATAAGATCTTGAATCTGTTGACTCATCTCTTCGTCTTGCTCGCGAATAGCATCCATTAACTGACCTTCAATGGCGGTATCTAGGTAGTTCATGATGTTCGCGGCAGACTTCAAGCCGCCCATTTTCGCAGCTTGCGTACCCGCTTGACCCGCAAACTGTTTCTCCATAATTTCGTTAAGCTCTTGTAGTGCTGCTGGTTGCACTTCCTCAAGGTTTGCAATACGCATAAGCAGATCCAAGCGCACTTTTTCTGGGAACTGCGCCAAAATTTCGGCACTCTGCTCAGGCTCTAGATAAGACAACACAATGGTTTGTATCTGCGGGTGCTCATTTCTGATAATGCTAGCAACCTGCTTTGAGTCCATCCATTTCAGTGAATCAAGACCTTTCGCCCCACTTCCCATCAGTATCTGGTCAATTAAGTTAGCCGCTTTGTCTTCACCCAATGCTGCGGTAAGCGCTCGCTTAACAAAGTCTTGGCTTTGGAAACCAATGGTGCTGTAGTTTTGAATTTCTTCAATAAAATGTTTGTGTACCGCAGTGATTTTCGTCTGCGTCATATCGTCCACTTTGGCCATTTCGGTACCCAGCTTTTGGACCTGTTTTGGCTCTAAGTGTTTTAGAATTTGCGCAGCATCTTCTTCAGACAAACTCAGTAGCAAAATTGCTGCTTTCTCGACGCCCTCTAATTTACTGACGTCGTATGACGGTTCTTCAACGTTGGCGAGTTCTTCAGCCATAATTAGTCTCTCACTACTCGTCTTGCATCAACCAGCCCTTCACTACTTGGGCTGATAATTCTGGTTCATTGGCAACTAGGGCTCTTACTGCTTTTAACACGTCTTCATCTTTATGAAGGTCAGGCAACATAAGTGAACCATCTGGCGCAAACCCAACTTGGCCTTCATCAAATTCAGAGGTAAGCATGCTGATAGTATCATCGCCTAGGTCTAATCCTTCATCTGCGTCAAACTCTTCGGCTTCATTAGACTCATCTGGGTTAATCAGACGACGCAGCATTGGACGAATTACAAAGATGATAAGGACAATTATAACCAAACCACCAACGATTAGCTTAAGAATAGGTAGAAAACCAGGTTGCTCCCAAAGTGGTATATCTTCAATTTCGCCAGCATCCATACGCGTGAACGGTACGCTTACTACTTCTAGTGAATCTCCGCGGGTAACGTCAAAACCAATTCCGCCTTGCAGTAGTCTGCGGATATTAAGAATTTCTTCTTGTTTACGCGGCATAGGTGTCATTGCACCGTCTTCACCTGCAACCTGCGCGTAGTCAACCGCTACAGATACGCTAAGTCTGCGAATGACACCAGTTTGTTTCTTGGTATGGCTAATTGTGGTATCGAGCTCGTAATTACGGGTTGATTCTTTGGCTGTTCGGCCTGGAAGCGTTTGTTGAGAGCCCGAAGTTGCGTCTTCTGGAATATTAGAGTCTAGCGGTGGTTGATTAGACAGCGCGCCTGGAATACCGCCAACACCGCCTCCCACACTGTTCTCTTCCATTATCATTTCGCTGCGTACGGCAGGTAGGTCTGGGTTATAGCTTCGCTGGGTTTGTTCCATGGCCGTAAAGTCCATAGTAACATCCGCTTGTGCTGTGTAGTTACCAATACCTAAAACAGGAATTAAGATTGCGTCAATTTTTTCAAGATACTCTTGCTCACGCTGACGCTCTATTTCATATTCTTTACGCGCTCGTGCACTCAGTGAATCCTGAGAACCTGAGTTCAGAAGTCGACCGTTGCTGTCGGTTACAGTAACTTTTGATGGTTCCATGTTTTGTACCGCAGACGCTACTATATCAACAACCGCATCAACTTCTTCACCTGCAATAACAGAACCACGCTTAGCCGTAAGCACAACCGTTGCAGAGGCTTTTTTCTCACGACGCGCAAACACGTTTTCTTTCGGCATTGCCAGTAATACACGCGCTTTTTGAATACTGGCAATATCTTCAATAGTTGCGGCAATCTGTTGTTCACGGGCATGCTTTAGGCGTTCCATTTCAACGCGTTGGCTTACCCCGAACCCCATATCTTGCATAATGATGTCGGTACCAGCATCACCCGCTTTTGTTAGCCCTTGGCGGGTCATACCTAAACGGATCTTTTGAAATTCATCGCTGCGAACATAAACGATGTTGCCTTCCAATTTATACTCAATTTGGTTGGCATCCATATAATCTAGCGTTTCAATAAGCTCCTGCGTTTCCATTTTCGCCAAAGGACGATAGTCAGGCTCTTGTGACCAGATAAGAATAAATATCGCAATAGCAACACAAATGACCAACACAACAACTAGCGCCATCTGACGCATCATGTCAGTGCTACCTAGCGTGTCCATAAAGCCAGATTTGTTCTCAGGCTCGTTGTCTGCCACCTGGTTTTGATCTGGAATAGTTAAGTTTGTACCCGTTGCTTCAGCCATGACCTACTCCACCTAAACCTAAGATATTCATTATTTGTTTGTACGCTTCAAGCACTTTGTTTCGAACCTGTACTGTGGCCTCAAAAGCAATGCCCGATTTTTCTTTGGTCAACATGACTTCGGCTAAGCTTAAGCTTGGGTCGCCCATTTCAAAACGCTTTTGTACATCTCTAGATTCAAGCTGCATATTGTTTACTCCGTCTACCGCATTTTTAAGCATGGTAGCGAAATCGCTTGATGTTGAATTAATTTCGTTTAGCTGCTGAGGCTCATTAACCTGTAGACGAGTTTGCCCAATCATGTTTTGCATTTCTTGATACAAACTGTTGGCTTTGACGTCCATAACCGCTCCTAGAGTGCGAGTGAAAGCATCGACAAACATATACAACCAGTTGACCATTGGTATAAGAAAGTCTGCGCAATACTTTTGAAAATATGCTTTATGCCACTAATAAAGCAAAGCGCTTGCCAACTTTAATTAACCTTATAAATCATTAGGTTAGAGGAAAAACTGAGCGTTATGCCAAATTTATGACAGGGTAAGGAGAATAAACAACAAAAAACCGCCGCCAAGAATACTGCGCAGGCGACGGTCGGCTATGTAACTGTTTAGTATAGTCAGCATCACGTGACTATGGGTTGTGTGAAAGCGTTAGGCGGGAACCTCTATGCCGTCTTCTCTCATGCGAGCCAGCTTATAACGCAAGGTGCGCGGACTAATGCCCAGCTTTTCCGCCACGTCTTTACGCTTGCCATTACAAGACACCAACGTATCAAGAATGATTTGATGCTCTTGGTAACGAAGCTCAGAACCTAGTTTGTTGTCTTCAACTTGCTCTGGCTGGGCGTCGATGGCAACCTGCACGTCCTCATCTATCATTAAATCACTGGCGTCAATCTCGCCGTTTTCACACAGAATAAGGGCACGTTGAACAACGTTTTCTAGTTCTCTTACGTTCCCAGGCCAGCTGTATTGACTCAATTTATTACGAGCCGCAGCACTTAGTCTTATTGTACCGAAACCCTGCGCACTGGCATGGCGCTGCACAAGATGCTCAGCCAAGGGAACGATATCGCCTGGTCGCTGAGATAAAGGACGCCATTCAATAGGAAATACATTCAATCGATAATACAAATCTTCCCTAAAGTCACCCGCGTCGACGGCTTTTCGCAAATCGCGGTTACTAGTAGCAATGACTCGCACGTTGAGTTTTACTGTTTTTCGTCCTCCAAGCCGTTCTACTTCACGCTCTTGTAAAACGCGTAGCAGCTTGGCCTGAAGGGCTAAGTCCATTTCAGTTATTTCATCGAGTAAAAGCGTACCATCTTGCGCTTGCTCAAACTTACCCGGGCACGCTTGAATGGCGCCGGTGAATGCCCCTTTCTCGTAACCAAATAACGTCGCTTCAAGCATGTTTTCGGGAATTGCCGCACAATTAATGGCAACAAAAGGCGCTTCACTGCGTGGAGATTGGTCATGGATATAACGGGAAAGCACTTCTTTACCAGAGCCACTGGGCCCCATCACCATGACAGTCGCATCTGATTTAGCCACTTTTCTGGACAATTCAAGTAACTTCAAACTCGTAGGGTCCGCGACAATTGGCGTGCGTGATTCAATTTTTTGTGCGGGCGCGTAGCGGCCTACAAGGTTGAGCAATACCTCGGGAGCAAAAGGCTTGGACAAATAATCTGTCGCTCCGTCGCGCATGGCCTGCACTGCATCATCAATGGTTGCATAAGCCGTCATGAGTAGCACTGGCATATTAGGAAATTTGCTCTTGATGCTCTTTAACAAGGTCAAACCACTCATTTCCCCCATTTGAATATCGCTAACCACAAGATCTACGTGGCGAGACGACAACACCATCAACGCGGCTTCTGCACTATCAGCGTCCACCACGTTGTAATCACCCAACAGCAGCGTATCAAGCAGAGCCTCTCTTAGCCCTGCGTCATCTTCGACAATCAGAATGGTTGTTTTAGACATCATAATCTCCTGATACTTATGCGACTTGCGTCATAGGATGACGGGTATCTGTTGATGAACTGCTCGGCAGTACGAGAGAGAAACAAGCACCACCTTCTTTAAGGTTGTTTACGCTTAAACTTCCACTGTGAGCACTGACGACAGATTTAACGACCGCCAATCCAAGGCCCGTGCCATGTGTCTTAGTGGTGAAAAAAGGCTCAAATATCTTTGCCTGCAGAGACGGGGGGACCCCTTCTCCCTTATCGATAACTGATATGATTAGCTTGCCATTGTGTTCAGTGGCATCAACGCCAATAACTTCCCCTTTTGGCGTAACCTGACTTGCGTTGTGAACTAGGTTCAAAATAGCGCCTTGAAGCGCGGTCAAATTTCCTGTGATTGAAATCGGTTTGTCAAAGCCTGTAAATGACAAGCTTTGGCTTTGTTGAGTAGCCATACTTGTCGCACTGCCTTCAACAGCCGCAAAGAGTTCATTTAGCGTGAACTGAGATACGACCTGCTCTTCACCTGATTTTGCAAATAAAAGCATGTCGTTCACTTGGCTTTCAAGCTCTTTCAATCGATCGGTTAGCTTATTGGCAAATTGGACTTGTGCATCTTGACCTAAACCTTTTCGCGTAAGGTTTGACGCATAGAGCATCGCTGCAGACAAAGGCGTACGAATTTGGTGAGCCAAAGACGCCACCATTTTGCCAAGAGAAGACAATCGCTGCATGTGACTGACTCGCGCCTGAAGTTGGCGAGTCTCTGTCAAATCAGTAATTACAATGAGCTGTCCGGGTTCATTTTCAAGAGGAGTAATAGAAAGCTTAACGCGCCTGCCGTCAACTAACGAGACTTCGTGGCCATCGTCAGCACGAGGCTTAAATGAGCGAGAAATAATGCTGCGCCATACTTGTTCTTCTAACGGCTCGCCAAGTAGTGCTTTTGCCTGCTCATTAGCTTGACGGACAATACCTTTTCCATCAATAACAATAACGCCTGCGGGCATAACTTGAAGCAAATGCTCTAGGCGGCTAGCTTGCAATCGCAAGGACGCTAAGTCATTCGATTTTGAGCTACACTCATCGCCACGTGCGATAGCGCTATCGAGTTCATCATGAAGAAAACGATTTGCTGAGTGATCAGCTGCATTGTGTGTGCCTTCAAAAGCCATATTACCCTCGTCAAATTGCAGACGTTTTTGAGATATGACCAATTAAAGCAGGAGATGTGCCAGTTTTGTTTTTTCTTTATTTTCAGCGTGATAGAGGGTTTCTGACAGACAAAAACGTAACGTCAAAACCCTGACGTTACGCGTCTTCCGTTCGTTGAATATCGTATTTTCGCATTTTTTCGACGAGTGTTGTACGACGCATACCTAATTTATCAGCCGCTCGAGCAACCACCCAATCTTGATTATCTAACGCTTGCCTAATCAAATTAACTTCAAGCTCAGATAAGTACTCTTTAAGGTTTACCCCTTCTTCGGGTAAGGCTGAAGAGATAGTAGCAATAGGTGCATCATCGCCTTCATAGTCTACCGCCTCTTCTTCAGGCTCTTGTGCTGCCGCTTCCGCAAACAATGCGTTGAACGCTTCACGTTCAAGAATTTCTTCGGGGTAATCAGGCTCGTACGCTTGAACATCGCCATATTGATATTTTTCCGGCAAATCAGCAATATCGACGATTTGCCCCGGATACAAAATAGTAAGACGCTCTACTAAATTTGACAATTCACGCACGTTACCCGCCCACTCATGCTCCATCAGTGATGCTATCGCGCGCTCAGTAAAACGAACGCCTTCTACACCATCACCCTGAATTCGGCTATTGAGCTCTTGAAGTAGTAACGGAATGTCATCTTTTCTCTGACGAAGCGCTGGGCTATCAATGGGGAACACATTTAAGCGATAGTACAAGTCTTCTCGAAACTTATCATCGCTTATCATGGTTTCTAAATTGCGGTGAGTAGCTGCGATTATGCGCACGTTGCACTGAATGGGCTTGTTACCCCCTACTCGCTCAAACGTGCGCTCTTGTAAAACCCTTAGAAGTTTAACTTGCATTTGCATTGGCATATCGCCAATTTCATCGAGAAACAAGGTGCCGCCTTCAGCCAACTCAAAACGACCTTTCCTAGCACTTATAGCGCCAGTGAACGCCCCTTTTTCGTGACCAAACAATTCGCTCTCAAGTAATTCACCAGGAATAGCACCGCAATTCACAGGAATAAAAGGGCCGTCTTTCCGCTCAGACAGAAAATGGACGTTGCGAGCAACGACTTCCTTTCCTGTTCCTGACTCGCCAAGAATTAGTACCGTTGCATCTGTTGGTGCAACTTGCTCGACTAAACGTCGTACTATTTGAATCTGCTCGCTTTTACCCACTAAGCTTCTAAACAAACGGGTTTTCGTTCCCGCAGCACGAGATAGTCCGGGTTTACGTCTTGTGTATTCTTGACAACGGTGTATCGCCTGAGTCAAAACTGGATACGTTAGTGGCGTTGCAATCACACTCACTAAGTTTCTATATGCAGATGCTTGGCTGTTGTTATCTACCAAGGCAACAAAAGGTATATGCGGGAATTTTTCGACAAACCCTTTTACCACTTGATTCGATGTGTACTCTATTAGCACAGCATCGGCTCCACTATCTTGCAAATATCGCTCACCCTCACTAAAGCCGCGAGATTGACACGACTCCCCCATGAAGGTCACGATAGTTTCCAAGTTTTGAATAAGTTCCTGGTTGTCACTAACCAGCAAAATGTTCTTCATCAATTCCCCGAGAACGCTTTGTTATTATTTACAGTTTAGCGCATTTACAAATTGTAACGGCAAAAGATCGCAGCGCAACATCTGATTTAGGAAATTTACCAATAAAAAAAGCAGGTTGCCCTGCTTCTTTCGAATAATATTGAAAAATGTTGCGTTAGTTTAGCAACGCAAGAACTTGACCTTCTTGCTGGTTGGCTTGTGCTTGAACGGTTAGCGCAGCTTGCCCACGCACATCATTAGCAGCTCTTTCTGAAGACGCTTGTGCGTAGTCTAAGTCTTGCAAACGGCTTCGCGCTTCTGCCGCATTAACATTGGCTTGCGTTAAATTACGCGCGGTGCCCTCGAAGCGGTTTTGTGCTGCGCCGAGATCTCCACGAGCCCCCCAATAGTCTCAATGGCATCATCAGCCGCACTTAACGCGTCGTTGACACTCGTTCCCGATGTTATATCAATTGAAAGTACATCGCTTAACTGAGACGCGATGTCTTGGGTGTTGATGCTAATAGATTGCCCACCACCCGCACCGGCTTGGAACGAAAGTTCGCCGTCATCTGAAAGTAGCGGTTTGCCAGCAAAATTAGTTTGCTCAATAGTTTGACTGATGTTCTCTTGAAGCTGAGTAATTTCTGATTGAATGGCACGGCGGTCACCGTCACTTATTACGCCACTACCTGATTGCAAGGTAAGTTCGCGTATACGATTAACGTCATCATTGATACTGCCCAGGCCACCTTCGGCCACCTGAGCAACTGAAATGCCGTCATAAACGTTGTTAATCGCCTGACGGTTGCCTTCCACTTCAGACGTTAACCTATCAATGATTTGTTGTGCTGATGCATCATCAAGCGCATTGTTCACCTTTTTGCCAGACGCCAGCTTTTCAAACAGATTATTCTGTTTTTCTTGCACTTGGCTAAGCAAAGAAGAAACACCGTTGTTGTTTATTTGCATGATTTCTGCCCTCAACTCTCACTTGTTGTGAAGTATAACACATAACTGTATATCTTCTAACCAACAGCATGTATCACGAACCATACTTATCATGGCAATTTCATACCCAATGCATTTTTGCGTTTCTTACTGAAACCTGTTTGGGGTATTCAAAATGCTAACCGCAATAATCAATATATGCTGGCTTTATTGGCAGGCGTTTTATAGTTTAAGGTTAGATGGTCAGCGGCCGATATTGTTGAATAAGCGAATGTCAGATGTGAATATTACATTGCTCATCAAGAAGTTAATCAACCAGGAAAACAAATGAATGTAGCTATTATTCCTGCTCGAGGCGGCAGTAAACGTATACCGCGTAAAAACATTAGGCTGTTTTGTGGTAAGCCAATGGTCGCTCACGCTATCGAAAACGCCTTGGCGAGCAAATTTGTTGATAAGGTCGTGGTCTCTACTGATGATCAAGAAATAGCCGACGTAGCCGTTCAATATGGCGCAGATGTGCCTTTCCTTAGACCAAATGAATTGGCAGATGATTACACCGGTACTAGCCCAGTGGTTCGTCACGCTATTGAAACGTTGTTAGATAGTGGGTGGGATATTGAGTACTGTGCGTGCGTTTATGCTACCTCTCCCTTGCTAACCACAAGTCTTATTAATAGCTGTTATGAGAAGCTGCTTAATAGTGAGGGCACGGACTACGTATTTACCGCTGCTCGTTTTTCGTTTCCAATACAGCGTGCCATACTTCAAACGGAATCCGGTGGCGTTAAGCCCTTTGATAATTTTGGCATAACTCAACGATCACAAGACCTTGAACCTGCTTACCATGATGCCGGGCAACTCTATTGGGGGCATCATAGTACTTGGTTAAATACTAATAAACGTATATTTGGCGCCAATTCAAAAATGGTCGTCATGCCAGACCACTTGGTTCAAGACATTGACACACCTGAAGACTGGGAACGCGCAGAATTGCTTTATAAGCTTATTAACAGCGAGAAAAAATAGTGAACGTCGTGGTCCGCGTTGACGGCTCAACGCATATTGGTTTAGGGCACGTTATGAGGTGCCTGACACTGGCAAAGCAGTTTTTGGCGGCTCATGAAGTGACGTTTTTGTGCTGCGAACTGCCCGAAACAGTAAAGGTGCAGATCAATGATTTGGGCATACCCGTTCTCGCGGTTAGCACAGAGAACTTTCAATTTGAAAGCACAGAAGAAGTCCTTGCCACCTCAGTTCAAGAAGAGCATGCAAGTGCCTGCCGTTCACTTCTACACGAATGCAACCTTCATTGCGTTGATATTTTGATTGTCGATCACTATCGGTTATCCGCGCCATTTTGTCGCGCGATGCGCTCCAAGTGCAATCATATTGTGGTTATTGATGACCTAGCCAACCGCCCTCACGACTGTGACGTACTTATTGATCAGAACTTTTACGACAACCTGATGACACGTTACATCGGTTTGTTACCGGACGATACACGTGCGCTTTTAGGCCCTAAATACGCACTTCTCAGAGAGTCTTTTTACGCCCCGTATACCGAGATAAGAAAGGGTAACCACTTCATAGTTTGTTTTGGTGGCAGTGATCCTGGCAATATGACCGAACGCGTTGTAGATATTATCATGGCGTTAAAGCTACAGCGCTTTACTGCCGATATTGTTGTAGGAGCAGGCTATGTAAATGCCGCGAGACTTAAAGAGAAGTTAGCAAATCAGACAAACATTGCGTTTTATCATGACACACCCTTTCTGGGGCAGCTTATGCAACGAGGGAACTTTATGATTGGCGCAGGAGGCTCAATGCATTGGGAAAGAGCTAAGTCTTCAATTGCTGGACTCATCGTTTGTCTTGCTCACAACCAAGTGGAAACCACACGCAGCCTTCATAAGTCAAAATGCTGCCTATACATCGGCAACAGTGACGACGTAGAAGACGAAGAAATTAGCAAAGCTATTGAATTTGCGTTAAATTCGCCGGAAAAAATGACAACAATAGCGAACAATGCTCGGTCACTTGTTGGCGAAGGCCAAAATCCATCTTTTGTGATGGATGAAATACTCAAAACAATTACGAGGTAGTCATGAAGCCAATCAAAATTGGTGAGATGGAAATTGGACAAGGGCTTGCACCTTTTATCATTGCAGAAATGTCAGGTAACCACGGGCAATCATTAGAAAAAGCCTACCGTCTTATTGATGCAGCGGCTGAATCTGGCGCACATGCGATAAAATTGCAAACGTACACGCCAGATACCATTACGCTAGACTGCCATGAAAATGAATTCTTTATTGAAGATCCCAACAGTCTTTGGAAGGGCAATTCTTTGTACAACTTGTATAAAGAGGCGATGACCCCTTGGGAGTGGCATAAAGAGCTTTTCGACTATGCAAAACAAAAAGGGTTAATGGCGTTTAGTACCCCGTTTGACCTCACTGCAGTGGACTTTTTAGAGACACTAGACCCACCTTGTTACAAAGTGGCATCGTTTGAAAATACTGACCACGCTATTTTAGCCGCAGTGGCGAAAACGGGTAAGCCAGTTATTGTATCGACAGGCATGGCAAGCCAAGCTGAAATTGCAGAGTCAGTAGATGTCTTGCGAGAAAATGGTTGCTCAGATCTTATATTACTGAAGTGTACGAGCAACTATCCGGCCAACCCTGTAGATGCCAATCTCAAAACGATTCCACATTTAAGTGAATTGTTTGATTGCCATGTAGGCCTATCTGATCATACGCCAGGGGTGGGCGTTGCTGTTGCAGCTGTTGCACTTGGTGCAACAGTTGTTGAAAAGCACTTTGTACTAGACAGAAACGGCGGTGAAGTTGATGCAGAGTTTTCGTTAGAACCACAAGAACTTAAATTGCTTGTAGAAGAAACGGCGCGCGCCGCGGTAGCCGTTGGGAAGGTAAGTTACGGGGCTACTGAAAGAGAAAAAGCCTCTTTAGTTCACCGACGTTCACTTTACATTGCACAAGACTTACGAGCTGGCGATACGTTAAACGCTGAGAACCTACGTTCAGTAAGACCTGGTCTTGGACTACCTCCAAAATACTTACCGCTATTGCTGGGCAAAAAGATAAAACGTGATACTTCCAAAGGTACACCTATGAGTTGGGAGCTTTTGTGACATGAAGGTAATTCTGTTTGGTGCGAGCAAAGGTGGCGAGAATTATGCCGCTAATCATCCTGACGTAGAAATTGTTGCTATTGCAGATAACGATTCGACGAAACACGGAATGACGCTTTTGGGTCGCCAAATTATTGCACCAACAGATATAATGTCACACGATTTTGAAAGTGTTGTTATCACCAGTCAATGGGTTGATCAAATACATAGCCAACTTACCAGCGAACTAGGTATTCCAGCATCAAGAATCACCATACCCAATAAACAAGCAGTTAAAGCCGACCTGCCCTTTGAGGATAAGGAGACGCTGGATTTTGCCCAAGCGCTTGCATGCACAATAAATCAGTTTTGTCGAAGACACGATATTTTGTTCTGTTTAGACTCTGGTACATTGTTAGGTGCCGTGAGAGATAAAGGGCTGATTGCCTGGGATGACGACATCGACTTTGCTATCGATAGAGCGAACTTTGTCAAGCTCCAGTCTAAACTTCAAGATTTAAACACCGTTTTGACCGAGCGCTTTAATGTAAATTGGCACATTGTGATCCTCAACGTTAATGGCATAGACTCATGCATAAACATTGAATTTAGTAACTCAAACACAAGCAAATATGTACTGTTTGATGTGAGCATTCAACGCCGAGAGGCAGTAAACGGCTACTCTGAATTATTGTCATCAGGAGGGCTTTTCTTCGCACCAGCAAAGCACTTCGATAGCTATGAGCCGATAACATTTTTGGGGGAAACGTTTTGTGCTCCCTATGATAGAGAAGGTTTTTTGACTTTTATGTACGGAAGCTGGCAAACGCAGCGAAAAACTACGCAAATTACTGACTATGAGAACCGCCGTGCCTCTTTGCCTATTCCGAAAGGCGGTATAAAAGTACAAAAACGAACAATCGACACAGCAAATAGTTAAGGCAAACGTGAACGTTCTTTTATCCAGTGCAAGCAATAAAGTTCCACTTTTACGTGCGTTACGA
Organism: Alteromonas gracilis; assembly: GCF_036870955.2. Taxonomy (GTDB): domain Bacteria; phylum Pseudomonadota; class Gammaproteobacteria; order Enterobacterales; family Alteromonadaceae; genus Alteromonas; species Alteromonas gracilis_A. The sequence continues at coordinate 1,109,293 of NZ_CP145482.2, read as the reverse complement.
GATGCTGTTAAGCGAATCTCACCCGAAGGTATTGTTACCGCTGGCGACAGCAATGAAAACGTGTTAACCCGTTATTTTTGCGATGAGTTCTGGCGCATGCCACATACCGTAGAAGCAAATACCAAGGAAATTATCGGGGCACTTAAGCAACTAAATATTACCCATGTATTACCAACAAGAGACGGCGAGCTTCTCTTCTGGGCACAAATTAAAGAAACGCTAATGGCCGAAAACATCTCGGTTATTGTGTCAGAGTGCGAGTCAATTGAGCGATGTTTGGATAAATTGCAATTTGCTCAATTAAACTTACCTTCCATTATCCCCGCTTTTGATGAATTAGATGTCGACTTGCCGCGCAATAAGACTCAGCGCTTAGTTGTAAAAGAGCGCTTTGGCGCTGGCAGTAAATCCATTGGAATAAACCTTAGTGCAAACGACGCAGTGGCTCACGCAAGCAACCTGTCATCCCCGATTTATCAGCCCTTTATTGAAGGGAGTGAAATTAGTGTCGATGCGTGGTTAACTCGTGATGGTAGAGTGAAAGCGGCCATGTGCCGTGTCCGCGAACTTGTTATAAATGGTGAGTCCCAAGTTACGTATACACTACCTCAATCACCATTGTTGCCTACTATCCAAGAAACACTTGAAGCCTTAAACCTATCAGGCCCCGTTGTACTGCAAGCTATAGTATGTAATGAAAAACTACACATTATCGAATGTAACTCTAGATTTGGCGGGGCTTCTACCTTGGGTATTAAATCTGGCGTTGACAGCTTGTACTGGAGTTTGTGTGAAGCGTTAGGCCACGATATTGACGCTATACCCGTTGAGCTTTCAAAAGAAAAAATCACGCAAATGCGTGCGGCTACAGATTACTATTTATGATTTACATCTTTGACCTTGACGACACACTGTACGATGAACGCCACTATGTTGAATCAGGCCTACGCGCCGTTGCATCCTTCGTTGAAGACACATGGGGAATAAGTAAAGAGACGGGCATAAATCAACTCATTACGCTATTAGATAACAATGGTAGAGGCCGTATTTTCAATGATTACCTTGCCATGCACGATATTGCAGTAACAAAGACCAACGTGAAGGCATGTGTTTCTGCCTATCGGCTACACAAACCGTCTCTTGCCATGCCATCTGAGCATCTTTTGCTTTTAAGCGCGCTACCAGCGCCTTTGTACTTAGTAACGGATGGGAACAAAGTAGTTCAAGGCAATAAGGTCGACGCGTTAAACATTTCTCATTTGTTCAGACGCGTATTCGTTACTCATCGATTTGGCGTCAAACATGCCAAGCCATCTACCTACTGTTTCGAGAAGATAAAGCAAGCTGAGCAGTGTGAATGGCGGGATATGGTGTATGTTGGAGATAATCCAGCAAAAGATTTTGTTAATCTCAATAAACTGGGAATGCCCACTGTAAGAGTACTTACTGGTGTGCATAAAGACGTGATTGCAAAACGGGGATATGAGGCTGAACATACTATTCCACATTTGTGTGAGCTTACGTCTCTTACACTTTAAAAATTCTGCTTTATTCCAGCCACTCGCTTTCAGCTTTTTTGTGCAAAAACATGTGTGGTGATATCCAACTAACCGCATAGTTTCTAATGGTTTATGGCAAAGTTGCCGACACATGATATATTGTGTGTATAACCATAAAAACAGCGAGCAAACTATGTTCGACGGAAAATCGATTCTCATAACAGGTGGTACAGGGTCATTTGGTCATAAGTATGTCGAAACCTTGTTAGCGAGACACAAACCAAAGCGCTTAATTATTTACTCGCGTGACGAACTAAAACAGTTTGAAATGCAGCAGAAATTTAATGCCCCTTGCATGCGATATTTTATTGGTGATGTACGCGATAAAGAGCGTATGCATCGCGCTATGCAAGGCGTAGACTTTGTTATTCACGCAGCGGCTATGAAGCAAGTACCTGCTGCCGAGTACAACCCCACTGAGTGCATACGTACAAATATCGACGGTGCAGAAAATGTTATTAATGCTGCGATTGATAATAACGTAGAAAAAGTGATCGCGCTTTCTACTGACAAAGCTGCAAACCCCGTCAATCTTTATGGTGCAACCAAATTAGCTTCAGACAAACTTTTTGTTGCAGCAAACAACATTGTTGGCGCTGGCGCATCGCGTTTTTCTGTTGTTCGATATGGCAATGTAGTAGGCTCTCGAGGTTCGGTAGTTCCGTTTTTCAATAAACTTATTGCTGAAGGTAGCGATCATATTCCGGTTACACATAAAGATATGACGCGCTTTTGGATAACGTTGCAGCAAGGCGTAGACTTTGTTTTAAAGAACTTTGAACGCATGCTTGGTGGCGAAATATTTGTTCCGAAAATACCGTCAATTCGCATAATCGACTTGGCTAAGGCAATGGCACCTAACACGCCAATTAAATATGTTGGTATTCGCCCTGGTGAAAAGCTTCATGAGATGATGTGTCCTGGTGATATGTCACTGCATACCTTTGAATTCGACGACCATTTCGTCATTGCACCTGCTATCAAGTTTTTCCACAGAAGTAACAATTTCACGTCAAATGCACTAAGCGAACAAGGCAAGCCTGTAGATTCAGGGTTTGAATATGTATCAGATTCCAACGCTGAATTTTTGAGTATAGAAGAAATTAAACAGTTTAATGAGGAAGCGCAAAAGTGATTCCTTATGGCCGCCAGCACCTTGATGAAAGCGATATTGAAGCCGTTTTAGAAACGCTGAAATCGGATTGGTTAACCCAGGGGCCGACGGTCCCTAAGTTTGAAAATGCACTTGCAGATTATTGCAATGCAAATTATGGCGTTGCTGTTAATAGCGCAACATCGGCCCTTCATATCGCATGCCTTGCTCTTGATGTAGGCCCAGGCGACTGCGTGTGGACTTCGCCTAACTCATTTGTTGCCTCATCAAACTGTGCGCTTTACTGTGGCGCAGATATAGACTTTGTCGACATTGATTTGCAAACTGGCAACATGTGTGTTGACGCGCTAAAACATAAGTTAGAAAACGCTCAAGCGAACGACTGTTTACCCAAAGTAGTCATTCCCGTACATTTTGCGGGGCAACCTTGTGACATGGCACTAATTAGGGTGCTCTCCAAACAGTATGGTTTCTACGTTATCGAAGATGCCTCTCATGCTGTTGGTGCAAAATATCAAAACCAATTAGTCGGTAGTTGTGAATACTCTGATATTTGCGTGTTTAGTTTCCACCCGGTGAAAATTATTACCACTATGGAAGGTGGAATGGCACTGACTAATGACCCGTCGCTTGCCGATAAAATGCGCATGCTACGAAGTCATGGTATAACGAATGACCCTGCCCGGATGACTGAAGAAAGCCACGGGCCTTGGTATTACGAACAAGTGGCCTTGGGTTTTAACTATCGAATGACGGACGTAGAGGCAGCGCTTGGGTTAAGTCAGTTAAACAAACTCGAAGATTTTTTGGAAAAGAGAAATATTTTAGCTAGGCATTACGACAGCCTTTTCCGCCTATACTCAAATATTTTTCCGCTGACGCAGAGCAACGACAACTACTCAAGTTATCATTTATACGTGGTAAAAGTGGATTCGCTAGATAGTGACAAACACGCGAAGCTTATAAGCGAACTGAGAGAGCGAGGTATTTTTGCTCATGTTCATTATATCCCCATTCACTTGCAGCCTCATTACAAGAGTTTGGGCTTTAAAAACGGCGACTACCCAAACGCAGAGCATTACTATCAACAAGCAGTCACGCTACCATTATTCCCCGATTTGACGCTAGAAGAAGTAGAGCAGGTTGTTGATACGCTCTCAAACGCAGTCAACAGCGTTAATAGCAAGTAACCAGCCTACTCACTGTCACCACTCTGTTCGCATTAGCACTTTCTTAAAACTGAAATGCAATCTAGTGCTTCTATTCCCCAATCCATTATTTGCTGTTCTTCCACAGTGAAACCACTCTTTTCACACAAATGACGCATATCTTTAGCGTTAAATTCGCTGCGACAATGAGGATTTTTTCTCCAATTTTTATCTGCTTTGAAACTATTATGCTCTCTTGCATTGGAATGATGAATAACCGCAAATCCACCACTTTTTAAGATGCGTGAAAACTCAGTTAAAATATAGTCAATGCTTCTGTAATCAAAATGTACCATCGCATCCCAACTGTAAAGCAGGTCAATGCTATTTTTATCCAGATGTATCCTTTCTGGTTCACTGACTATGCATTCAACGTTGTTTTTGTCACGAAATCTTTGGACACAATAATCGATCGCTTCGCGACTGGTATCAACGCAAACGAGAAAATCGGAGAAACTACTCAAGAGTTCTGCAATCCGGCCTTTGCCACAAGCAAAATCAACTACTCTGGAAAAACTGAAATCATATTTTCGTATTAGAGGTTCGAGGTAAGTTTGAAATTGAACCTCATTATGCCCTTCTGCATCGCTATAATATTCATTCCAGTCAAAGGAATGCGGCTCAAACTGGCTCTCTTCCATTGCATGATTTTCTGCAAGCGTAACAACTCTATCGGCCTCAACACCTTGTTGAATCAAATGCTGTTTGATTTCTTCACCAAATTTTAACGACGCGACGACGATTTGATAAGCTGGAAGCTGAGACACATCCTTTTCGGGAAGAAAAACAACATTCCCGACTTTTTTTGACGATACTATTTTCTTGTCGGTCACGTAGATAACAGCAAAAGGCTGAGTTACCTCTAGCTGCTTTAAGAAAGATAGGCCAATAGCGCCAGCCCCATAGACAATAACACCTTCATTTTGAGAGACACTGCCAAAAGGAAAAAGATAAAACATATAACTTCCTATATAACGGTTAACACTTTATCGCGTAGTAAATTTATGATGTCTTGTTTCTTGGGAAGCGTCGCAACAACAACTGCATCAACGGCTTCGATTGTCATCTTTTCTGGAGAGACAATGGGATATGAAAAACACTCACCGACTAGATAAGTATCGACCACTTGTTTAATTTCGATAGCCGGAAACTCTTGCTCAATCGCCTTTATTATTCGTCTACCTCTAGCCCCTGCCCCCCAAACAATGACACTTCCCCCAGTACCGCATTCCTTATTAAGGTTTTCTAGCATCAAGCGGTCTTCTGCATCGAGAAAGAGCGTGAGTACATTATTTGAAAATGGAACAGCCTCATAGATCGTTCTGTATGACGCTGTAAAAGAGTGAGTTGATGACAGGTGCCAAGGTTTTTCTTGACCAGTAAAATGCACAACAACAGGCGTATCTACTAGTTGGTGATTTAATGTATACGTTTGCGCATTAAACTTTGCATCCAAATACTGAACTTCTCTATCAAGGACTTTGTTTAATACATCCTGATCATTGTATTCCCACTGCGTTTTTGAATTGTGAATATGCAGTAACCGAACAAACGTATCTCTTTCGCGCCATTTAACCAAATCAATGAGCATGACATAGGCATTAAAATAATGGGACGACAAAAGCCCTAAAGTCGCTAGGTCGATGCTGAGACATCAATGAGTGGTCCTCAACAACACCAGCAACGTGATCGTATAAAGGTGTTTCCCATAACGCACTTAGATCGCCAGTTACGAGAACGTCAGCATCTAGATAAATCACTCTATCTAAGTCAGGTAATATCTCTGCAAGTGCATAGCGAACAAAAGTAATGCTGTTTAGGCGACCTTGATAACGGTCGCTAAGCTCACTGTGAGGAATGTTGACATCGTGAGCCACGAAATTAATGGTCGTTGTTTCGTTTTCCAGAGTATAAAAGCTTTGCTTTACCGATTCAGATAGATTGCCAATGATTGAAATTGAAACATGAGATTGAGTATTTGCCAGTAAGCTCATAATGCTCACGGCCAAATAAGGCGCAAAATCATCATCGATACAAAAGGCGACATTGATCATCGTTCAAGTCCTTGGAAAAAGAGTGCCTTGTAGGCATAAGTCGTATTTAGCGGTAACATGTCTAAGTTCACGGAATATATAAAAATTGTTGACCCAATGTCATTGTGTAATAGTACTTTGTTTGTATCTCGTTAGATACAAGAAGACTTAAACCATTATTGTGATATCGACCGCATATGATGGAACTAAAGAAGGCATTTCACTAAGGCTTAGTGCAGATTTGCCGATATTCAATTAAAGCTAGCTCACAAATATGCTAAAAGTAAAAAAATGACACTTCAAACGTTAAACAGACATGAGCAAGACATCCCATCGGTCTCACATGAAGACTCCTTTGTAGCTTATCGAGATAGAGTAAATAGCGTTAAAGGCAAAATAGTCGCTTCTTTTGAATCTATTGAAGATGCACTGGCTAATACATTACGTACAGAACAAAAAGAATGGGTGCTGGGCGAGCATTCTGTTCGAAAATTAGAAAAGCGGTTTGTGCTTCGAGGAAATTTGGCGGTTAAAGACGAGCCACTTATGAGCAACTTAACGAATTGTCAGATTTTGGCAATTGGTACTTATTTACTCGAAGCAATGAATGAAGAGTTTAAGGAAGCTAGAGATTTAAACTCTCTCAATACCGCAGTAAGACTTACTGATTATTTGCTTTCACTTCCTGTTGAGCATATTAAGCGTAGTGCACCGTTGAAAAGTGCTTTGGATAACTTGTTAAATAATTTAGAGATATTAAATAATGAGTAGGGCAAATGACATCGGCTTTATTTCCATGCCCGGCGCTAGAGCTTCGGCGTACATGGATGTTTTCTCTGAACTTGGGAAGTTTCCATCGTGTATCATAAAACTACACAACCCCCATTTAGATAGAACGTTAACCGCGTTAAAAAATATCTCTCAGTCATACATATTAATGGAAAATGATGAAGAGTCTCTTTCAAGAAAAGCAGAGATCCCATGTTATCCAGTTGAATGCACGAATATCAATGATGATGAAGTGTTAAGCCTACTCAAAAAGACGGGGATAAAAACTTGGATTTTTAGTGGTGGAGGAATCGTCAAACCTCACTTTTTTGAAGCTGGCATCCGCTTTTTACATGTACACCCTGGGCAATTGCCAGAAGTGCGAGGTAGTACGTGTTTTTACTATTCTTTGCTTTGCGACAACACGCTAGCAGCGACTGCGTTTTTTTTGACAGAAGAAATTGATGCTGGTGAATCAATTGCATGTAGTCACTTTAAAGTCAATCTACCTGCAGACACGTTAGATTCACATTACATGGACTATGTAATCGACCCATGGATAAGAGCTCAAACACTAAAACCTGTCTGGCAAGCATGGCCAAATATCACTGATATGCAAAAGAAAAAGACAAGCATTAGAAGCCATGCCCCGAGCTCTCGGCCTTGTTATGTTATGCATCCGTTGTTGAGAGCTATGGCAATCAACAAAGTAGTCAAGCGCTTTGATCCAACGCGACCTATAGGGCTATATGAACATGAGTAATTCAAACACAGGTCAAGTACTTTGGCTGACGGGTCTTTCAGGCGCTGGCAAATCAACAATTGCAGAAAAGCTAATTGTACTTTTCAAAGAGCGCGGAAACGTTCCCATTGTGCTTGATGGGGACCAAATTAGGGCTGCTATTGACGACCCACACTGGCTTTTTGATGAAGAAAGTAGATTGCGCGGCTCATACATCTATGCGCGTTTGGCATTACTATTCGCTTCACAAGGACACTTAGTGATAGTGCCAACGATAAGCATGTTTGAACAGGTGAGAAACTGGAATAGGAAGCACAATACACACTATTTTGAAGTCTATTTGGAGACCTCACAACAAGTTAGATTAAATCGGGATCCTAAGAAGCTATACGAATCACATAGTCAAGGTAAGAACGCGCATATGCCTGGCTTAGATTTAAATATAGAACTTCCAGAAGCTCCCGACCTAACTATTAGTAATAACGGAGACATTACAACTGCTGACGAGGTAGCGAAACGCATATTCGATGTATTCTGTGAGCAATTTTTATGAAAAACTCAAATAATGTAGTTGCATTTACAACCGCTGAACTATCATTGGATTTGTCCAAAGCAGAAGTTCTTTCAAGTCTATTTGATAGATTGAAAAGCGCATCAGTGCTTCCTCTGCAGCTTTTTACACTTGCCGATTGGCACAAAAATAGAGAAAGAATTCTTGAATCAGTGGCTGCATTGGGCACTACGCTTATCGTTCGCTCGAGCTGTTTGAATGAAGATACTGAACACGGTAGCCAAGCTGGAAAATATACATCTCTGCTTAATGTTTCTAACACTTTAGAATCGCTGACCTCTGCTATAAATGAAGTGTTCTCTTCCTATGGCGATGCTCAAGAAAATGATCAAGTATTTGTACAGCCTATGCTTGATGCACCTGACTATGTAGGTGTTGCTTTCAACAGAGAACCTAACAGCAATGGAAAATATTATGTTATCAGCGCAGACGTTACTGGCGATACACAGTCGGTAACGTCTGGGGCAGACTCCACAATACAAAACTGGTTTATTCGCCACGATGCAAGACCAGATGAAAAGTGGCTAACACAAGTTATCATTCTTTTTGAAGAACTTCGCTCGATATATGGTGAATGCGCGCTTGATATTGAGTTTGCTATACAAAAAAATAGACTTTATTTGTTACAAGTGCGCCCCCTCGTTTTAGCCAAGCAGTGTGACAATGACTATTCTGAACAATATGATTTAGAGCTTTCTTGTATCGAAAAAAAGCTCAAACGCATGACCAATCGTCACCCCTACCTTTGTGGAGAGCAAACACTTTTTGGCGTTATGCCAGACTGGAACCCAGCTGAAATAATTGGCATAAAGCCAAAACCATTAGCGCTTTCTCTTTACAAGGAGCTGGTAACAGACCGAGTTTGGGCACAACAACGTTATAATTATGGTTATCGAAACGTCTACAATCATCCGCTTCTTTTGGTATTGGGTGGAACGCCGTTTGTTGATATTAGAGCGAGTTTCAACTCCTTTATTCCCAATACTCTTGATGACTCGCTTGCTGAAAAGTTAGTCAATTACTATCTGACTGTACTAAAAGCATCACCACAGCTTCACGATAAAGTAGAGTTTGACATTGTCCTATCCTGCTTCAATTTCGCACTAGATCGAAACTTGGAAGAGCTTGCGCAACATGGCTTTACTGAAATCGAGTGTCAGGAAATACGTAAAGCACTTATTACCCTTACAGACAATGTAATAACTGACAAGCGTAGCGTTTTTCATCAAGACATCAAAAAAATTGATGAGCTTGAGAAGCGACAGACTCAAATCATACAATCTGATCTCAATAAAATAGATAAAATCTATTGGCTAATTGAAGACTGCAAAGCGTTTGGTACATTGCCTTTCGCAGGGCTTGCCCGTGCCGGGTTTATCGCTATTCAATTGCTCAAGTCGATGTGTGATACCGGCTTAATAAACCAAAGTGATTACGATAGCTTTTTAAACAGTGTCAAAACCGTTAGCTCCTTATTACTGGAAGATAGTCAAAAAATGGAGCGCAGCGCCCTTATCGAAAAATATGGACATTTACGACCAGGCACTTATGACATCACCTCAAAACGTTACGATGAAGAACCAGACGTTTTCTTGTCAACGGTAAAGAGCACGCCTAACTCTGCCGACATATTCGCACTTTCGTTAGCACAGTTAAACCGCATCAATGAAGCGTTGAAATGGAACGGGCTCTCATGCGATGCAATCTCTCTATTCAATTTTATTAAGAGTGCTATTGAAGCACGTGAATATGGAAAATTTGTTTTTTCACGTAGTTTGAGTAATACCTTAGTTCTTATAGAGCAACTTGGTAATCAGGTAGGCTTTAGCCGCGACGACTTGGCATATGCCGATATAAAAGAGATATTACGTTTACAGTCAACCAGCCACAGCGCAACGACAACATTAGGAAGCTCCATAGAACTTGGGAAAGAATACTACGGTATGTGTCAACGGATTAAGCTGCCAGCATTGATTCGCCACCCCGCTGATGCCAGTTATTACCAAGTTTTAGCAGAAGAACCTAACTTCGTTACATCAGGCTGTGTGACGGCATCAGTATGCACAGATATAGACCCCAAGAATGTTAGGGGGAAGATTGTGTTTATAGAAGCTGCCGATCCTGGGTTTGATTGGCTTTTTGCCTATGATATAGCAGGGCTAGTAACCCAGTATGGCGGACTCAATTCACATATGGCTATTCGAGCACAGGAGCTCAATGTTCCCGCCATTGTAGGGGCCGGAGAATGGTGGTTTAAGCATTGGAAAAAGGCACAAACACTTCGTATTGACTGCCAAAGCCAAAAGGTGCACGTTGTTTCATGAAACCCATATTTGTTACACAGCGTGTAGATGTACTAGAAGACCGCAATGAAACACGAGATAGCTTAGATCAAAAGTGGTCATCCCTTCTCATGGCCTGCGAGCTGCTTCCAATTATGGTTCCTAATAATTTTGAAGCGGCACAAGCACTGTACCACGCTATCACGCCCTCAGGCCTTCTTCTCACTGGAGGTAATTCACTCGCATCCTATGGTGGAGATGCGCCTATGAGAGACAAAACTGAAGCACTGCTCCTAAATCTATTTATGGCTGATCGAAAACCTATCTTAGGTGTGTGTCGAGGAATGCAGGTAATTCAAGACCGGTTCGGCCAAAAGCTTGTCCATGTCGAGGGGCACGTGGCTCAAACAATTGAAATAGAGTTCAAAAAGATGCATCGCACTGTAAACAGTTACCACGAGTTAGGTGCGCGTAGGAACACAACAGAGTTTTTAGTCGATGCTAAATCTGGCGACGGTGTCATAAAAGCTATATCACATCCTTCAGCGCCTATTGCTGGTGTAATGTGGCACCCAGAAAGAGAAACAAAGTTCTGTGAATATGATATTAAATTAATAAGAGAGTTCTTTAATCAATGAAAGCAGTCATACTTGTAGCAGGCCTTGGTAGTCGATTACGACCGTACACAAACGAACTTCCAAAAGCACTGGTTCCATTGAATGGCAGACCTTTACTTGAGTATCAACTTAGCACCCTTCGTCGATGCGACGTTAGCAACATAAGCTTAGTGACTGGCTATATTCCCGAGGCATTTAATTCTTATGGCCTCTCTCACTTTCACAATGACCAATACGCAAGTAGCAATATGGTCTATTCACTAATGCAGGCGCGCTCACTTTTTGATGGTCAAGAAGACCTTTTGATTTGCTATGGTGACATCGTATATAACCAAAAGGTACTCGACAATGTCATAAACAGCCCTGGCTCCCTTGTAGTTTCAGCTGATTTAGATTGGCTTTCACTGTGGCAACTAAGAATGGATAACCCCTATTCTGACGCTGAGTCGTTCATTATGGAGCAAGACAGCCAACGCATTTGCTCTTTAGGCCAAAAGATACAAGCAAAAGAAGATGCACAAGCTCAGTATATTGGACTGCTAAAGGTATCAGCTGAATTTCAGTCTCGGTGGCTTGAGGCATATGACAAGATGCCATTATCAAAGGCCCGAAACCTTTATATGACTGACTTTATTCAAACTTTGATAGACGAAAAGCACGAAGTAACTGCAGCACTTCATCATGGTGGCTGGCTGGAAGTAGATAGTGTTGAAGACAAAATAAAGTATGAAAACGATGACCAAATAAAAACACTATTAACTCAAATTAATGTTATCTAGGGCCTGTTTTTTATTTATTTTTAAGTAAACTCCACAAGCCATGACAACCTCAATAATTTTCTAATTAACATAACCTTTGTTATCAGTTTGGTTTTTGAATGATACTTTTATTGCAATCTGAGAACATTGGAATTGCGCGAACCATCTCATCGAGTAGCGCGTCATCCACAACAGCATACATGTCATTAGTTATACCCAATGTTAATGTAAGCTTATTTACTATTGTTACTAAACTATTATGCGATGCTACCACTATATTGTGATCAAATTTTGTGAGTTCTAAAAACGGAAATAAAGGTATTCCTCTATACTCCACACGCTCTCGACTGCATTTATTACTATTTTCGTCGATAAAATGGTCGTGAAAAATAGCTACAATAGCTTCACCGAACTGATCAACTATTTTATCTGTCGCCTCAGAAATACCTACTACTACAAACTCACCAGTGGGTAACGACTCTCTTGTTCGAAGGTTGATAATATTGTAATGATACTTACCTATTTTTGATTTAAGTTCGGCTTTTGTATTTAATTTAAAATGCTTGTTTAGCCACTTTATTTCTGCACTCATTGGAATATGGCCTGATTCGACAAGCGATAGGCAGTATTTGTAAGCAGTGTTTCCTTTGCAAACCCACCATAATTCAGCGAGCTTAGATACAGAAGAATACCCATTGTGCTGCAACAACCTATAGAAATATTGCAGTGCGTGGGGATAGAAATAATCTTTCATTGATTGGTGACGAACAAAGTGCTCTGCAAGTAAAAGTAATGATATGGGTGTATTTTTAGTGTATTTCGCGTACGCAAACGCATAATGACCGAAGGTTCGCTTAGAGAGCACTAATTGCGTGATTTTAGAGTCGATATCAGCATTACAGCCATCATCAAAATCATACTGTGTCCAGCTCGTTTTTCGCTGTCTTTTTATGAGCAATGGTAGATTGTCGACCAGTGAAGAAATTGACTTACCTGGGTTATAAATGCCATGCTCACGACAACGGTTCTCTACATACGCTCTAGACTTGTCAAAAGGTTTACTAAGTAAGCGTGATACAACATCAATAGTATTTTCTATTGTAGATAAAAAGTACCGTTCATCGTGCTCGAACTTTAGTTTGTATTTACGCTCTTTGGTTAGTAATAAGGTAGGTGAAGCTGTGGCTAGGTCAAATAAGTGACTTTCGTATTCCCTATGCAGCAGCATGAGGGCTCCTTTTGCATAATCTTTTACGTATGAGTCATCAATACTGAAATGAAAATTTTTATAGCGCCTTCCCATGTTGATGCAATGTTGCACCGCAGGGTTCTTCCTATCAAGATGGTGTACACGATATACTATCAAACGAAAAGGAAAGGCTTCTAGTAATCTTTTTAGCACATGAAGCATCTGACTTTCGACCCAATGTTCTTCAATACTTAGTAACGATAGATGATAGATTATTGCTGTTTTCTTCGAATCGTCGATGCTGAATACTTCATTGATAAATTCATCAAGCTTGGGGCTACCAAATGGTACAACAGCTACCGAGGAGGATTGTTGAGTACGTAAAAGCTTGGGGAATGTATTTCTATAAACATTTTCATGCAAAGTTGGTTGCTCAGTTGCACTTAATATATAGTCAAAACAAAACCCTCCACCATAGGTGAATAAGGTTGAGTAAATGGCGACATCTGTTCCGTGGGGCAAACCTATTCTGATGACATTTGGTGGAATGTAGTGGTAAATAGAAACGTTGGATTCAGGAAGTATTAACGCATCAAACTGCGCTAATTCGTCATGTGTTTCATCTGTAAAAACAAAAAAATTTACCGCATTACAATTAGTGTCAAACCAACTTCGATGATTTGTAAGATCTTGTTCGCTAACCACTGCTAAACAATCGACTTGCTCAAAAACATCTAACGACTCTATCAAACGGCGGAGTTGATTACTTGTTGCGGAAAAAGTAAACATTACACCAATTTGGTAGCGCTCTTTACTGGGTTGCAGGCGCACAAACAGCTCCCATGGTGTAGTCCTCTCTAGTCATTCGTTGTTTGTTAATAAAGCACATAAAATCTTATTTCATTCGACTCAATTTCTATCACTTCAGTGTATTGAATTGATGATTCTGTAGTGGCATGGTGAATTTGGCCACCTAATTAGAGCTACTATGATAGCAGCATAACAACATTAGGTAACAAAATGGCTAAGAAAAAAGGCTCGGATTTCAGTCCTGAGTTCAGATTCGAAAGAGCACAGTTGGTGGTTGACCAGGGTTAGTCCATAAAGAGAGAGCCGATGCGATGGGTGTCGGTTATTCCACGATTGGTAAATGGGTTCGCCAATTGCGCGAAGAGTGTCAGGGTAAAGCACCTCAGGCGATACCGATAATCGACGAGCAGCGCGAAATTCGTGAATTGAAGAAGCAAGTTGAGCATCTTGAATTAGAAAAGGAAATTTTAAAAAAGGCTTCAGTTCTGTTGATGTCGGACTCCATTAAACACTCGCGTTAATCGAGAGACTGAGTCAGAGCAATAAACGCCGTTATTCGATTAACCATTTGTGCGCGATATTGAATGTCCATCGCAGCACGTTTAAATAGTGGCAACCGCTTGACAAGCGTCCATCGCCGCAAACCATCAGGCTTTGCAGCCTTGTTCGTGAAGCGTATCGTCTGAGCGGCAGTTCAGCAGGGGCAAGAACCATCGCCGATATCATCACAAACGATGAATCGTACGATATTACCCTGACGCGTTATCGCACAGGGCGCTTAATGAAGGCAATGAATCTGGTCAGCTGTCAGCTTCCCAAACATGCATACCTGAAAGCAGCACAAGAACATGTTGCTATCCCAAACCTGCTGAGCAGGCAGTTCGCTGTCACCGAGCCTAATCAGGTTGGTGTGGTGATGTTAGCTTTATCTGGACAGACAATAGATGGGCATACCTGACAGTCGTTAAAGACTTGTTCGCGCGTAAACCAATAGGCTGGGTGATGATCTAATCACCTGATAGCAGCCTGACCTTTCAGGCACTGACAATCGCGTTTGAGTATCGCGGCCAGCCGAAGAACGTAATGTTCCATAGCGACCAAGGTACTCACTATACCAGTCGTAAATTCCGTCAGTTAATCTGGCGCTATCGTTTAACGCAAAGCATGAGTCGCAGAGGTAATTGCTGGAACAATAGCCTAGTGGAACGCTTCTTTAGAAGCATTAAATCAGAATGGATTCCAACCACAGGCTATCGAAGTTTTACAGAAGCTAAAGAAAGGTTGGTGATTATATTCTTGGCTATTGCAGCCGACTGAGACCGCATTCATACAACGGTAGGTTAACGCCGAATGAATCGGGGAAACGTTACTGGAATAGCTGCAACGGTGTGGCCAAAATGACTTGACCGCTACAAGTTTGTAATAGAGGTAAGGAATTTTTTACTTTGTCCGATAACACTATTACTCTAGTAACGATGCAACTAAACAATAATCAAAGTTTAAACACTGTGAATGTGTTTAAACTAGTTTTAAGTTTAGACGCGATATTTAATAGAAAACTGTAGGATTGATTCATGGAAAAGAAAAAAACCGAGAAGTACGGTGGCGCTAACTCAAGGGGTATGAATGTACTTGATGAAATATGTAACACGATTGATAAACACGGTATACCCACCGCAGATGTATTAGAGTCCTTTGCAATTTATGCTAGAAGAATAAATATAACGCGATTTCTGGCGCATTACGAGCTTTACAAGATGATAAAAGATTTACCCGGATGTATCGTAGAATGCGGTGTTTATCAAGGTAATAGTCTATTCGCTTTTGCAAAATTTCTTGAAATTTTTCACCCTGGAGATCGTATTCGCCATGTCATAGGTTTTGATAGCTTTCAAGGCTTGACTGACTTCACAGAAAAAGATGGTCCTATGTACCCCAATAGATCAAAAGTTAAAGGTGGATGGAGTGCGGGTGATTTCAAAGATGCATTCTACGAATTAGTTGATTTGTACCATGAAGATATGTTCGTTCCTCAAGCAAAACGCGTACAGATTGTAGAAGGAAATATATTAGAAACCGTACCCAAGTACGTCAATGACCACCCAGGGCTTCGTATTTCTTTACTTCACTTAGATGTAGATATTTATGAGCCAAACTTGTGTGCACTCAAGCATTTATACCCGAGAGTAGTACCTGGAGGCCTCGTCGTGTTAGACGAGTATGCAATGACTGAGTGGGGCGGAGAGAGCAGCGCTTTTGAAGACTACTTTGGTGAAAAAATGCCTGTCATGAAAAAATTTCCGTGGACCTCTACACCGGGTGGCTATTTTATTAAGGAATAAACTTATGCCACTGTCACATTATCAGAATCTACAAGGTGTGTATTCTAAAGATTCACACTTTTCTGAATCTTGTTTGGAGCATTACCTACAAGAAGGATGGGTATTACTCAAAGATTTTTACAATTTTGAGGAAGATCTTTTACCCATCCACAAGAACGTTAATCAATTAATTAAACTCAAGAGTGAAGAGCTAAATCTTCCCTTTGACATTGATGTTGATGATCGCATTAATAACGAAGTATTTTTAAAAATCTGTGAAAAAGATAGAGCAAAAGCAGGCGAAATATATCGCGCAACGCGTCATTTAGCAGCTACGCACAAACTGCTTCAAAAAGAGGAAAACATTCGTTTGGCTCAGTTTTTGATGAGTACTAATAATGTCAATGTGATCCCCTATGTGCCCTTGCGTATTGATATTAAAGGTGAAGAAAAATACCTTTTCGACTGGCATCAAGACTTCCCATACACCCAAGGCTCCACAGATGGAATCGTAAGTTGGGCTCCTCTATTTGACGTTATTAATGGAGAGGGTGGAATCAAGTTGATTCCAAGAAGTCATCATTGTGGAATTCTACCTGTAAAAGTTGCAGACAAGAAAAATGCCAATGCAAATGGAGCTCATACAATACGACTAGTGGAGCTTGATTCACTAGAGGACGAAGAGGCCTTTACGATAGATGTAAATGCTGGTGATGTGTTGGTGTTTAGTACACTTCTATTGCACAAGAGCATTCCACTTCCGACCCAAAAAATTCGCTGGACCACCCAGCTTCGTTACGCCAATTTTGATCAGAAAGAAGCTGTTATGAAAGGTTGGCCTGGTGGAATGATCGAAGGTAACTGGTTTGAAGATATCTATCCTGAATATGTGGTTAATAACTAACTCGAGGCAATAATGAAAGAAGAATTCACCTTAAATAACGTAGCCTCACAAACAACGAACGATGTAAGTTTCAAAGAACAAATGGAGGCTTTTTATAACTCTGCTAGTGGAAGTAATATTGAAAAACTGAATAACTTTACGCGATTTACTTCACGTCAAAGTTTAAGCCTTTTTTTAGCAAAAAATGAAATTTTTCAACATGTTTTACCCATTCATGGAAATATAGTGGAATGTGGTGTGTTTATGGGGGGCGGTCTTTTTACTTGGGCCCAACTAAGTGCTGTTTATGAACCCATTAATCACTGTAGAAAAGTAATTGGATTTGACACATTCGACGGTTTTCCTAATGTAAGTGAAATTGATAAAAGCTCCTCTGGAATTGATGAACATAAGGAAAAAGGCTCATATAAATTCAAACACAAAGAAGAGATTGAACGGAATATCGAGCTATTTGACTTAAATAGAAATATTGGCCACATCAGCAAAGTAGAACTAATCGAGGGAGATGCGTGTGAAACGATTCCCCAATATATGGACGAAAATAAACACCTTGTTGTTGCATTACTATATCTTGATTTTGATCTGTATGAACCAACCAAAGCTGCACTCAAGCACTTTCTACCTCGAATGCCCAAAGGTGCGGTAATAGCTTTTGACGAATTAAATCAAAAGCAATGGCCTGGCGAAACCATGGCAGTATTAGAAGAAGTAGGATTAAATAACATCCGTATACAGCGTGTTCCCTACACTCCTGCACTCTCATACGCCATACTTTAGGAAAATCGAAATTTTACAGAGAAGCGACACTAGTGAGAAAATTAACTCTAATGGTGCCGCTCGCTTTGTCTAATTTAATGAGATTGAAAAAAGCAGAGTCCATCACGTTTAATTAAATTTTGAATCAAGTATGACTTCTTAGAAATGAAACTATGATGATGACTTATGTTAAAATTGGGCCGATATATAAGCCCTTTCCCACCAATAATAATAGCTTCTAAATTCAACTCAGCGGTAAAAATACGATTCCATGTTTCAATGTCTGCGACATAACAAATGACATTAGGGTCTACATTTGCGGAGTTTGTCAGTAACTTCAAAGCAATAAACCGCTCCTCACCGACTTCTTCTAGATAAGTTTTGTTGATAAACCTTTCGAGTGAAGAAAGACAAAACTCAAATAGGCTCTGCGAATTTGTATTATCGTGAACAACTTTATGCCCTAATCCAACTGACATACTAGGCATAAGTTGTATAGCTTTGCTCTGCTTTTCTCGTAGGTATTCTTGAGCGAGCTCATACAAAGAATCACCATCAAGATAATTTTGGGGGTAATTGAATCTAGATTGATTCGCGTAGTAGTAAATGTGCTTTAATTTAAGGCCTATCAAATTAGCTTGGGTTGCTGAAAAATACGACTCAAAACGCTCTTTAATAATTAGCTTTCCTTCAGAAGCAGAAAGACTGGGGTAATTGATAGGGAAACAATCAGCGATACCATATTGTATTAAGAAAAAGATATTTTCTTCTTTATACTGTTTAATGACTTCATAAACAGCGTCACACATCTTTGAAGGCCATTTATGCCAATTGTCATTTGCATGTATTACTACGAAGTCTGCCGTTTGAATTGTAATCACCGCATCATATTCAGTAAAATCGGGATTAACAAATTGTTTGATGTAAAAAGGCCCAAACTCCACTCCTTCACCTATCGCTGTTGTATTAACTCCCAGAGAGTTATTTAAGCGACGCTCTAAACCGGGCGAGTCAAATTTCGAGCAAAAAAAACGCCTTTCTTTTAAATGATGTTTAATAAACCAGTCATCACAATGGTCATCATGGCCATGAGAGACGACAATACCCAGTTCCTCTTTAGTATTTATTAACTGCCATATATCGTCGTTACTTGGAGAAGGGCATTGATACCACCCGCCAAAGGCGTTAGAGATATACCAAGGGTCAGTAACTATTGAGTAACCTTTGTAGTTAATTTTTATACTTGCGTGATTCAAAAACTCAAATGCTTTCATTGTACTCCCTTGTCGGACTATTTTGCTAAGACATCAATTGCATACGTGTCAGCTATGGTTTTTATCTTTACGTAATTTATCAATTTCCTCTATTAGCACGGCACATACCTCCATAACTTGCTCTCGCGTAATGATTGGGGCTGAAGGAAGGTTTATTCCATGTTGCCCCAACTTGTAGCTCACTATGTTAGACTGACAAGCTCGGTTTATATCAGTAAAAGACTTAAACGCTTCTAGAGAAGACAGAGGATTAAAAAAAGGTCTGCAATCAACATTACGAGCGGCCATATTTTTAATAAGTTGATATTTGTCAATATCAAGCTCAGGGGCATACACAATTGTAGTTAACCAGAAGGAGCTCTCTATATTCTCTAATTCGGGGTTCAACCTGAGGTAAGAGTATTCTGATAAACAGTCTCGATACCAAGAAAATATTTCAACTTTCTTCGCTATAAGTTCCTCTGCACGTTCAATTTGAGCTAATCCTAGAGCAGCTTGAACAGGACTCATCTTATACTTGTATGCTACCTCTGAATTTTGATAATTCACATTCCCAGGTACCCTGCCGTGGTCCCGCAAAAACATCATACGTTCATAAAGCGCATCATCATTTGTCACTACCATACCACCTTCCCCAGTAGATATAGTTTTTGATGCGTGGAAACTAAATACAGCAGTATCACCAAAAGTACCTGCATATTGCCCCATGTATTTTGAACCAAACGCTTCTGCAGCATCCTCAAGAATTTTTATCTTGTAATGAGACGCTATTGCTTTAATTCTCTGGAACTCTGGCATTGAACCATACAGACCTACTGGGATCACAACCTTCGTTCTATCGGTAATTAATGATTCGAACGAATCAGGATCAAGACACCAGGTTTTCTCATTAATATCAGCCAGTTTCAAAGTTGCTCCCACATATGACACAGGAGCAACTGAAGCAATCCATGTTGCATCAGGGGCAATAACTTCATCTCCAGCACCAACGCCCATAGCTAACAGAGAGAGGTGAATCGCACTTGTACAATGAGGCACCGCGATGGCGTACTTTACCCCTATGTAGTCAGCGAACTTCTTTTCAAATGGCCCGTTATAAAGATTGTGACCGTCATACCAAGCATTTTGGGCAGCGTCCGCTGCATATGACACCTCTCTTTCAGTTATCCATGGACCAGCTAATGGGATACGTTTCAGAAACTATCTCCTGTTCTCATTTTTACTCTTGCAGGAACACCAATAACCGTTGTGTTATCAGGAACATGCTTTGTTACAACGGCACCAGCACCAACAAAACCATGTCGACCAACTTTTAATCGTGGTAATACGGTAGCATTTGCCCCAATGGTGGCATAGTCGCCAACCTCAATTAAACCCGTAAGCGTAGCCGTCAGCATTATATGAACACCTTGTCCGATGACAGTATCATGATCAATCGTCGCATTGGTATTGACTATGGTTTGACGCCCTAACCTTGCATTTTCTGAAATAGCCGAAGCGCCTAATATTTGGCAGCCTGGCTCAATGGTTGCACTTGAAGCAACCCATGCACTTGGATGTATTAGCGTTAAAGGCTCCATTCCTAATGCCATCAACTTATCAGCAACTTGACACCTAGCTTGCCCACTGGAGCCAATTGCGACAACGAAAAACCTAGGCAGATTTGCAGAACTAAGGTAAGTTTCAATTGCGTCTTCACCAGCTACAAAGATCCCTTCTTCAAATTGTGCGGTGGCATTAATATCCGTATCAACTAATGCCTCAATTTGGTAACCTAGCGCATGAATAACGCCTGCAACCACTCCTGCTTGGCCTGTTACCCCGCCCCATATCAAAACGCCCAATGTTGACATTGGCCTAATCTTTTACACATTTTAAATAGCCGTTAGGAGAACTACTTAATAACAATTTATTATTGATAAAAGAGTCATGTTCGAATCGGTCGGTAGCTTCTAAATAAACATCCATTGCAGTTTTGGGGTTGTTGCCTCTGCTCCACGGGCGCTCCCCCTATGTAAAGACGGCTCAATATATTCGACACAAGTATCAGCAACAACTAAATATTGCCCTCTCTTAACTAACGGCGCATAAATCTCGAGTTCTTTAAGCACATGCTCATGAGTATGATTCGAGTCCAAAATAACCATAACTTTCTTATCGCCCTCTACATAAGATAGAACTTCATCAAGGGTAGATTTATCCGTCGATGACCCCTCAATAAGCTTTATTCGTTTGCCCATTAGGTGAGTCTCTATGGTATCTCGGTTATGCTTTCGAATATCTACATCTATGCCAACAACCAAGCCATGGCCAAGCATCTCGAGAATAGATGCATACATAACAACAGAGCCACCTCTTGCAACGCCTGTTTCTATAATTACATCAGGCTTACTTTTCCAAATAATCTCTTGCATGACTAAGATATCAGTTGGATTCTGGATTATAGGTACCCCCATCCAGTTCCAAAGATAAGAATAATCGTGTTTATCAACTAGGTTGTACAATTCAATATTTTTTTTCTGGACTTGCTGGTCATTAGCAAGAGATTCCGCATTTTCTAGCTGAGATGCTGCAAATGCTTGTCTATCATCAATCATTATAGCTATCCTTTCTTTTCCACCTTGCAACTTCCCGTTAGAGAATAAGATTATACTTATTATTAACTATAAACCGTTTCATCAACTCTTCTACGTCGCTGGATAGTCTTTATTTGAGGTACAGCGACGATAAATTCACATTTTTCCGGAAGTTTATCATCCAGTACTGAAACTATCTCGTCGGCAATGTTCCAAGGCAGGATAAGTACAACATCCGGGGCAAATTCATTAAGTTTATCTGGTGACAATATGGGTATATGACTTCCAGGAAGCCACTTTCCTTGCTTTGACTGTGCAGCATCAAAAACCGCATCTACTATTTCTGTACCAATACCCGCATAATTTAATAATGTGTTTCCTTTGGCAGCCGCTCCATAGGCAACAATTCTCTTACCTTGTTCCTTAGCATTTGTCAGAAATTTTATTAATTCACCTGATATTACTTCAACGTCTCGCGGAAACTGTTGATATACAGCTTTTGAGAGCAAACCAAACGCTTCTTCTTCTTCAATAACAGTCTTTACATTCTCACTAACTGAACCAAAATTTACGCCATCCAACTTCTTAGCCCAAACGCGTAAGCTTCCACCATGAGTAGATAGTTTTTCAACATCAATAATTTCGAGGCCAACATCTCCCAGAATACTCTTAACTGCAACCAAGGATAAGTAGGAGAAGTGCTCGTGATAGATTGTGTCAAATTGTTTGCATTTTATAAGGTTGAGTAAATGAGGGAATTCTATACTTACTATACCAGCGTCAGCCAACATAGTTTCTATTCCGGCAACGAAATCATTTATATCTGGTACATGAGCCAACACGTTATTAGCAATAATCACATCAGCTTTAGGGTATTTGTCAAGAAGCTTTTTCGCTTGGCTAAAGCCAAAAAAACATTCTTCAATATTTATTCCTTTTTCTCTTGCTACTGTGGCAACAGCTGTCGTGGGTTCAACGCCTAAACAAGGAATATTGCGGTTTGAAATGTATTGGAGAAGGTAGCCGTCGTTTGCCGCCAACTCAACCACAAAACTCTGCTCCCCCAGCTTTTGACGCTTGACTAAATTTTCTACAAATATACGTGCATGTTCAACCCATGATAATGATGTAGATGAAAAATACGCATAGTCTTTGGTAAACAACTCATCGGCTCGAGTATAGTCCTCCGTTTGAACTAGCCAACACTGGTCACAAACTAATACCTTAAGCGGATAAACGACTTCCTTTTCAAAGTCTTGCTTGTTGGTTATATACGCGTTGGAGGGGGCATACTGCCTAAATCAATAAACGATGTTGTCAATGGATGCTGGCAATGACGACACTTCACAATAAAATTCCTGAAAAATTGTCAGTTAGAAAAGGAAACGCGCTATCACGCTCTGATTGATCTTTTATCGGCAATGGCCACGTAATGTTTAGTGCAGGGTCGTTAACATTGACCCCTCCTTCAAATTCGGGAAAGTATTCTGATGTATGCAGATACATCAACTGAGAATTGTCTTCTATACATTGAAAGCCATGTGCACATCCGGGAGGGACAACTAGTGCGTTATTTTTTGTTGCAGATAACATCACTTGAACTACTTGTAGAAAGGTTCTGGAATTTCTACGCAAATCTACCACAGCATCAAGCACCTCACCTTTAATACACCGAATTATTTTATATTCCAGTTGAGGTCCTAATTGATAATGGAGTCCACGCACAGTTCCCGAGTGTATATTTATAGAATGATTTATTTGTCTAATAGGTAAATTGTCAATCAGAGAATTCATCTGCTTTGAACAATACCATCGGCTAAAACTTCCTCGGGTGTCATGCAATCGCGAATTCACACACTCGAACAGGCCATCAATACCTGTTTCATGGCACTCAATCAACACGCCCAGTATGCTCCTCTCTTTCTCGCATCATTCTGATACTGTTCAATTTGTTCTGAAGTTATCACTTCATTGTTGCTATAGAAGCATTGATACCAACTGGCCGTTTTCTCAGCCGTTTTGTCAAATAACCAAATAGGCGACCAGTTCAAATGTTGGCGAGCTTTCTCACAATTAAGTTGTAGTAATACAGCCTCATGAGGTTGCATTTCTTTTTCAATATCCCAAACTAATTCTGGCCAAAACGCACTCATTTTGATTAATACGTCGCTCACACTATTCTGTTGAGCGATATCTGGTCCAAAATTCCATGCCCCTTCGACACTTGCTTCACCAGCAATCATGTGCTGCGCCAAACACAAGTATCCTGACAATGAATCTAAAACGTGTTGCCAGGGCCTTACAGCATTTGGATAACGAATTTTGACAGGATCACCGTTGGAACTGGCAATGACAACATCTGGGATAAGCCGATCTTTTGCCCAATCACCGCCACCTATGACGTTACCAGCCCTGGCAGTGGCTACCAATGTTCTCTGTCCGTCAAAGAAACTCTTTCTAAAGCTTTGAACTACGAGCTCACATGCTGCTTTAGAGGCGCTATATGGATCACTTCCACCAAGTTCTTCGTCTTCTTGAAACGGTATACCATGCTCAGGGTTTTCATAAACCTTGTCTGTTGTTACGACAACAATTCCAGCCAAGTTTTCAATGTTTCGAGATGCATTTAATAAATTAACTGTTCCGACAACATTGGTTGACCACGTATCTACAGGTTGCTCATATGACAGCCTAACTAACGGTTGAGCAGCTAAGTGAAATATGAGATCAGGTTTAATTTCTTTAACTACTCGCTCAATTGAAGCAGCGTTTCTTACATCGTCCACATAATGTCGGCAGTTGAGATTTAACAGCTCCCAATGAGAAGGTGTTGTATCTGGCTCAAGAGCATAACCTATAACTTCAGCCCCCAATTGCTGAAGCCATAATGCAAGCCAACTGCCCTTAAAACCTGTGTTACCTGTAATAAGAACTCTTTTCCCCCGAAAGCAATCTTGAAACACCTTACTCACCATAACTTCCAAGGAGGGTTATCTCGTTTCCAAAGAGTCTCTAGTTGATTTTTATCTCTTAACGTATCCATTGCTTGCCAAAACCCTTCATGTCTAAAAGCGTTTAGTTGGCCGGAATTAGCCAATTCCATCAGTGGTAAACCTTCGAAGCTGTCGTCATCACTATGTAGATAATCAAAAATATCCGGTTCAAGAATGAAAAAACCACCGTTTATCCACGCACCATCACCCGTCGGTTTTTCTTGGAAACGATTCACTTGATTACCTTGTATATCAAGCGCTCCGTAGCGTCCTGGCGGTTGAATAGCTGTAATAGTAGCGACTTTCCCTGCTTCTCGATGAGCTTCTAATGCCGCGAGTAAATTGATATCTGAAACACCATCTCCATATGTAAAGCAAAAAGTTTGATTATCTAAGTAATCTTTTACTCGTCTTAGCCTGCCTCCAGTCATACTCGTTTCCCCAGTATCAACTAGCGTAACTCTCCAAGGCTCTGCATGTTTTTCATGTACTTCCATTTGGTTGGAACGCATATCGAATGTAACATCAGAAGAATGAAGAAAATAATTAGCAAAATATTCTTTTATTACATAACCTTTGTAACCTAAACAAATAATGAAATCGTTAATCCCATAGTAAGAATAAATTTTCATTATGTGCCATAGTATAGGCTTGCCACCTATTTCAATCATTGGCTTGGGGCGCAGATGTGACTCTTCGCTTATTCTGGTTCCTAGTCCACCAGCTAATATGACCGCTTTCATAACTATGCCTCAGTTTTTAGTACACACTTAACGCCAACAAACTGGCGCTGAAAGTTATTATAGTTGTATTAATGCAACCAACGGGCCTAGCTTTTATTGCATGGCGAGTAGAGAGCAATAAAAAAGTTACCGTTGAGCTCCTCTAAGATTGAAACACGCATACTTTCAAATGGAAAAGCCCAGAAGCCTAAATTTAGCTAAAAAAGCTCGACAATACCTTATTATTAGCTAGCTCCAGTTATAGCCCAAGAGATCAACAGAACGGTCAGTGTAACGTATATAAAACTCCATTGCTGATTCAATCGTCATAGGAACTGTTGAAACCGGTTTCCTTGGTAATGCTAAAAAATTGTCCCAATGATACTTTGCCAGTTTCTCAGGTGCGATATCGGGTTCAAAAAACTCTACTTTATGCAGTCCAGAGTGATATATCTCTCTTTGGCTAGGTAACTTGCTGTGCTCAATAGCATCTTGAATTGAATTTACAACTAAACGGTCTTCATCACTCAGCCCACAATATATATTTTCATATGCTTTTTCAAAACTGTCCGAAGAGTATCCCCCCCAGTCTCTAATGCTTTCCATTTCTAGCTTAATCCAACCTAGTACAGCAGGTTTATTCAGAGAAACGGAACTTAAATTCCCCGACTTATTGAGGGATTGAATCATTGAATAATCAGATGCGATAAACACAGTGTGACCCAGACATAATTCTGGAAATAATATTCCATTTATATATTTTTGAGGATTATCCGAAGTTTCTTCAATGTAGCGATATAATTCTGGCAAAGAATTTTTGGTGGTTTCTCCGTTTGAAACCTTCTCACCTAAGCCACAACCAACATCAAACAGCGCCCAAGATCGAGACATACTTCGCTGAGATTAAGAAAACAAACCATCGAGGTGAAGTCAGGACTCATAGGAAGGAAAACTCGCCCATATACTTGCTTTACCTTTTGAACCACCCCTCTCTTAACGGCACCAGAGTAGATCTTACCATAACCATTTTTTTCCTGAGTATGACGACTAAAAAGTGGTTCCTTAAAGGAAAATCTGCGTTCTAACTCTTCAACCGCCGAATAAAGCTCTGGCTCAACGGTTTTTAATAATGGATGATAATCACCAAGATGAGGATTAGAGTTCGATAAAATAAAATGTTCGAATTGCCATGAAAGAATGTCGGGTAATTCGTATTTACTAGATAAGGATTTAATGTAACCCACTGCCTTAGGATGGAACATAAACTTTTCGTTGATTACAGTAATATACTCACCAACGGCGTTTTCTATTGCAAAATCCCAATTGTCAGGCATTGACAGTGAACTGGGAGCCTTCTTGTACTGAAATCTGGTATCTTTTAAAAAGCAAGCAACTTTTTCTTCACACGACTCTACAACACTATTATCCGCAATAATAACTTCAAAATCTTCACATTCTTGGGCTTTCAAGAATGACAAACACTTGTAAATTAAATCAGGTCTGTCTCTTGTAGGGAGAACAAAACTTATAAAAGGATTACTTTTCATTAACACGTCTATTTATCGAGTCTAAGTACATTGGCAATAGTAGATGGAAGCGCGGAGACAATCTCATCGACAAAACGCAATGACGCAATAATGACTACAGCTTCAGGTTCAAATTGACAATCTTCTAATTTAACTACTTCAAACTCCATTGCTTTGTTAATAAATGCGGCGTTTCTATCAATTACTTTTTCTATCCTCACGCTTGGTTTTAACTTGCAAAGATAATGCAATACCGCTCTTCCTAATTCCCCAGCACCATAAACATACAAGGGCTTATTTCTGTGAGGATAGAGTTTCCATCCTAGCATCGCTATGTCATCAAACGTTGACTTCTGCATGTGCTGTGTAGAAGTAACAAACTCTGGAAGGTTAGCCATTGATTTTGGAAGCACTTGTTTATAGAGTTCACAAAGCTGTTGCCGACTTTCATATCGCAGCATCTTTTTACTCAAACTGAAAGGCGTGTTGCGATACCACAACAAAGGTATTGGGATATTAGTAACTTTTTTGCCTGACATTGATAGTTTTAATATAAGCTGCCAGTCTTCTTCTCCCGCAAACTCGGAGCATTGAAACCCATTTACCTCTTCAAAAACCGACTTACGATAAAGTGCACTTATGCCGCCAACGCAGTTGTATAGCAATGCTGATGACCAATCCATAGCGTCATGAAACTGTATTAGCATGCCTTTGCCGTTCTCGTAGTCAGGTACACCATCTCCGTCAAAAAAGCTAAAGGCGACTGTAACCACATCTGCGCGCTCTCTAACCATTGCATTACAGCAAAGTTGCAATGCGTTAGGTGCAAGAATATCGTCATCATCGAGAAAAAAAACAAACTCACGATTAGTACTAGCCACACCTTTATTTCGCGCATTTGAGGCGCCGAGAGGTATATCACTATCTACAATCTTTATGTTTATATTGGAAAAGCGTGTCTCACTTACAAGCGCTTCTAACTTTTCTCTTTCTGTTTCGCTGCTAGCATCGTTTACAATCACAACATCGAGATCATCTCCCTGCTGATTGAGAGATGACAATGTGAAAGGCAAATAATCAATCCGATTATGGAATGGAATAATGATAGCCAAATCACTTATAGCTATATGCTCTCTAGCCATACAGTACTGAAAGAGTTCTTTTTCTTGGTGCTCTTCAATATAGCTTAATAGCAAACCCTCTTGATCAATAAAGCGTTTTTTATCCACATACTCCTTTTGTACTGACTTATGCCCGAACCATTGGATATCCCAATGATGACAATGCTCAACAGTCTTACGCAATGAATGTATAAAAAAACCAAGCCCGGCGTGACGCGAACAATAAATGCTATCAAACAGTGGCCTTTTAAAAAGCCAGAGCGCTAGTTCTGACGGAGCCTTCAATACAAGCTGTCTATGAGTATATTGGCTTTGTTCAATGCTTAAAAACTCGATATTGTCGTCATTTTCTGTCGGCACAAAAACCTGTCCATTCGAGTCAAATACAATGGCACATACATTTTTTAAGCTACTAGCTATTGCGTGAATTTCATCAAGCTCCTGCTTCCAACCTGCTACAAGAATTCGATTAGTCGTTGTCATTCTCTATACTCGCAATACTTGGCCTTTAAACTCGTGCTGTTCAAGTAGTGTTTGCATCGCATCTTGATGACTCAAAGAGCAAATGACAACAACACTGGAAGGGCTTAGGTCATACCTTTTTAACGCACTGACATTTAATCCTTTGCAAATTTGCCCTGCCTTAAATGAATCTATTACGACAGGAGTTATGCCCATGGCTATTGAGGTATCAATAACTCGCTCAGCAATGTCGTTAGCGCCAAATAGATATAGTGTCTCTATTTGTGCTTTATCTAACTGCGATACGCTTTTGCACAAAGCCTCAACTTTTTTATGTTTGTGTCTATTCTCAAATATGAAACCCAAAGAAGAAGCTATGTTGTTTTGCGCACGGGAATCTAACTCTAAGTCATGCTTTAGAGATTTAAGAAGCGCAAACTTTTCTTTTAATTCGATTGCGTAACTTTTCTTGTTGTGCCATCGAGTTGTTTGAATATGCTTTCGAAACTTGTTCATTGCTGCACATGAAAAAGCGATATCATGTGACAGTAATATCTTGTTATACAGCGCCCAATCGGCGCTGTACTTGAGTTGGCTCTCGCACAGAAAACCTTTTAGCACTGAGGCTCTAAACAACACCGCACTTACGTTTGGGATGAGATTGCGAAAAACCATATAACTGACAACAAAATCTCGACCATGCATGCAAAAATCTGATTCCCACAATCCATCGTCCGCATATTGTGTCGACGTATAGTCATATTTGGCAATATGATGACCTTTTTCATCAATTACTTGACTGTCACAATACGCCATACCCGCTGATGGATTTCTTGTCAGTAAACACAAGAGTTCTGAAAGAAATTCTGGCTCAGACTCATCATCACTCTCTGCTATCCATATATACTCGCCCCTGGCCAGAGATAGACCTTTGACCCACTGGTGAATAGGCAAGCCTGAGTTTTTTTCATTTATATCAAGTGCCACAACCTTTTCACACGTTGAGGCAAATCGATTTAGAACGTTACCACTATTATCTGGGCTCGCATCATCAAGCAAGATAATTTCTATGTTCTCATATGTTTGCTGAGAAATTGTATTGAGCCTTTGACTAAGAAAATCTTCGTGTCTGTAGCTAGGCACTATTACAGAAATTAAAGGCGTATACTGCGACAAATTTCCCCCTTTAGACACAACGATTACTCACTATCAAGTCCCCACCATCGTTTATTGTTTTCGATTTGTAGACGCCCTTCTTCAATGCTAACACCTTCAAAAAACAGTGATTCTGCATTCGGCTTACCAAGGCATACTACTCCTCGATTACCTAATTTATCGACGATATAGTCAGAATATTGAGCGCTATCTTTGGGTACCATAATATAGTTTGGAAAGTCGATGTAATGCATATCATCTGAAAACTTATCTAAAACAATTTCCGCATATGAACGTAAGCCTTCAGAAATTTCTTTGCTTTCTCCGACGAAATAGAGCTTAGGAATAATCAACTGAGCAATGTTTCGCTGTATCCAAGCCTTTACAACCCACGACGCCTTATTTATTGCGTGATATAAAGGCTTCTCACTATTGAGATATGCGTCGACGTCGCACTTAAAATTGAACTCTGGGTGGTGAAAAACAATAGTGAACGGATTGGTCAAATATCGTTCTATAACGTGAGCATCCGTATTCTCATCGACTTGAGTAATGATGCTTGATTTAGGCACATCAATGATACTTGTCATTTGTTCCTGGGCATTGCACAACAAGGTCACATCACTTTTGCCCGAGTCGACGAGCCAGTGTTTTTTCTCACCTGCAACTGCGTTTAAATATTTTTCTATGAAAAGATTTTGAGTGTCACTTAACATGGACGATGCGACAAAAGGTTGGCTTTGCTCTCTCATAAACACCGCTTCGCGCTCGGGAACGAAACTAGAGACGTGATCAAAGGTTTGGTGCTCTTGCAAAATAGCGCTACGGATAGTCTTTATTGTGAGTAGCCATGTCTCTCTCAACCTGTTAAGGCGATCAACTTTATCGCTTTCCGCTTCGGCGGAGTATAGTAGCTTGCTAAAAGCGGAATTGGCAAAATTTACAGTGCCATAAAGATAATAGAAAAGAAGTGATTTACCTTGTTGATATGATGTTAATAATTTTTCTTTCAGTTTTTCAGTGTAACGTTCAGCGTCATCTGTAGACTCAAACACAGTTTTTGTAATGTCCACAAAATCATTCAACTGTGACGCCAACGTTGGCTGCAAATAGAAACTGTCATATTTGGCAAGAAAATCGTAGCCTTCACTCAATGGTTCGAACGCCTTTGTTTTTACTTTTTTGAGCGCTTCTTCTTTGTCTGAAGCTGTAGATACCAACAATATATCTTCAACTGCTAGAGGCTTAGTTCCAGATATTAAGGCACCGTCGCTAGTATTGAAACAGTCGATTTGCACTTTACTTAACGTGCGCTCAATTATCGCTTTTGAAACTTTGAACTCATATTTGGTAAATACTGTTTGTCTAAAGTTTCCCGGCACAACGATATTTGTATTGTGCCTTTTCTTATAGCTATATTTTTCTTTACCTTCATCATCATAATAGCCAGACTGCATAGAGTGGTGTTTATCTTGATGGGCAAAACCAAGATCTATCCCAAATAAGTAGAGTTGCTGAAAACCCAAGAGCGTAAATAAGTTAATTGCAAAGTTCGACACCGTAGGGTACGCGAACTGTAACTCTTCATAGTTCTTCTCTCCCAGCAAATTTAATGACGATACAGTAGAGGACTCTCCTTCCTTAAACGCAATAAAGGCATTTCGAAATAGCTCACACGTGTCTGGGTGAATGCCATTACATGATAAAAGGTCGACGTCCTTTAAATAGTTGAAATCATCAATTCGACAACTCCAATCGAATGTAGAGCGATTTTGCTCAATCTCTGCATGAAAATCGGGAGCGATTCCATTTTTATACAAAGGCATCAATGCTGTCCCGCATGAAACAATTATTGCTTTATCTCTCATTGACTTGATAGTTGCGATAGTACTATCAAGTGATGGACCATTACCCACAATGAAAACGGGAACATCTTTGTCAGCAAGCGACAATTTGTTTGCCGGATTGCTCTTCAACAGTGGGTAATTACGACTAATTGTTTCTTTGGTATGTGCAATACCATAGCGAGCATGATCAAAGTTCTCGCCCATCGCAATAACAACTTGCAGCTGTTCACGCAACTGGCTGATGGTATTCACCATTGTTGTGTTGTAGTACGTTTGATAAAAATAGGTATTTGCAAGTATATATGGACCTACGGAGTAGAACTGGTTTAGCAAATCTCTAAACAAATTAGAGCCATCATCACCGACATTAATGTATAAACGCCCACCAGCTTCATCAACGCGCCGCAAGATTGACGCCCAATCGATTATGAAAAGTGAGGCGTTGAAGAGGTCTCGATTAGGCTCACAAACGAAGAGTTTTTCAACTTCATTGCTTTCAAACAAGGTTTCTAATTGAGGTCCGATACCAAATAAGATAAGCGACTTAATTTGCGCAGGCAGTTTACTTGTCTTGTCACCCGCCTCTTTCAGTAGTTTTTCTGCTTTTTTAACAAATTGAAAGTGATGGTAGTGTTTAAGCTTTACGCCGTTATAACCAAGTATAAGACCGTCTTTGTTCGGATAATCTTTAAAATTTTCAAAATTGGTTCGAGCATCTTCAAATAGCGAATTACTATACCAATTCGATAATGACACGCGACTAACCACATTAGTCGTGCCTTCATCACTTTGCACAGGAAACCAATAAATTGGCTGATAGAACTCAAATTCTTTGGCGATACTAGGCACATAACGTTTAAATGCTTCTATATTACGCGTAAAGAGACCTTCTTTTTGTGCAACTTTCAAACTCCTCATCGGAATAGCTTTATTCCAATGAGGCAGGATATTCTCCTGTGACTGTCGCAACTGTCGGCTGATACCATACTTTTTGAGCTGTGCCCAGCTTGATGTTAGTACTGCGTTTTCTAACGTGTTAAAAGTATTGCAGTTGTAGTGTCGATATAGATAAAATCCAGATATAGGGTAATGCGTGTTCAGTTCTTCTATGTCAGTAGATAGCGATGTAGCGTCATTTTTTAACTGAAAATAAAGTGCTGTTCCTTTGCTTTTCGCGGTTTCTAATACACTCTTCCAATCTAGTGCGTATAAAGATGCCAGAAAGTACTGTTCCTCTGGTTCGTATATTACAAGATGTTTTACATTGTGTTTTTCAACTAACGTACGAATATGGAAGCCTAAGCCAATCCCCATAACAATGAGTACGTCAATATCATCGACTAAAGGTGGCTGCGACATATATTTATTGTACATTGAAGAAAAATCATTTTCTTGCGATGCCAAAGTGACTTCACCTTTCAAATCGCAATACGTACAGTGATAAGACTTTTCTATATATTGCGCTTGAACCTCATTTTCAGGTTCGAGATCGTAAAGCGCATGTCCATTACTGTAGTTAACAATATTCAATTCGCCGTTTCGATTCGTAAAAATTGAAATATCATGAGTTTTCCCTTGCGCAATCGTGTCTGCTAAGTTTGGTATGTAGGCTTTAAATGCTGAAAGGTTTCGCCGAAAATTTCGCATCGCGCTTCCAGCAAGCTTTTTCTCAAGTTCACTCTGTTTCTCTTCATTTGAATCTAAGTGAATTCTAATATCTTTTAGCATATTAAATATGGCTCCAACGCCTTACTTCATGGTAATTTTTGTTGATTTTTACATATCGGTAAGAAACAGCGACGAAATACTGACACCACAAAAATAGTGTGCCTATTGTTTATAGGAGAAAGCAAGCATCATACAAATAAACTGAAGGCTCAAGCGGCCATCATACTGACTTCTATTTGTATTTTTTGACCGCTGCCTTGCCTCTCACAAACTGAATGATTTCTTCTTTGGACGACTGAAGCAAGCTTTGAGCCACTTGTTCTAGCGCGCGATTTACGACTATTTCTTTTTGCGCAAACTGACGTTTTTCATCATCGTGAAGCGAATGTAAATGCGCATTGATAACTTTATCACGCTGCAATAGCAGTGCCTTTAGTTCGGCGTAATCGGTAGGATCTTCTTTATCTAGCTGCGCTACGATATTTGCATTTAAATCTCGCAGCGCTTCTGGAGTCAGAGAATGATTTAATTCTTTTAAATTCACACAGCTTGTCGTTTTTGACGCTGAGCTTCGTAAGCTTCCTGTTTTGCTTCTTCAGGAATTTGAACCCAAGCATCTCGAATTGGTGCTAACAGGCTAGACACTTCATCTAAAATATTCAAGTCGTTGTTAATATGGGCATCACTTAAGCGCTCAACCATGTAGTTGTATAAGGCGAACATGTTGTCTGCGACTTCACCGCCCGCCTCAAGATCTAACGTATCTCTTAGGTGCATAATTATTGCGCTGGCTTTTGAAATGTAATTAGCCTTTTCAACAAAGTCTTTGCGTTCCATAGCCCCTTTCGCATAAGCGATTCGGTCTAGTCCACCTTGAAGTAACATTAAAGTCAGCTTATGAGGGTCGGCATTGGCAACATCTTGCTTGAGGTTACCTTTGCGATACGCATTTATACCTTTGAGTGACATAATATCTCCAACTCTTCTCTACTTACAACGACGCTAACAACGCAGAGCCAGTTTGATTTAACTGGGCTACGGTTTGGTCAAGATTCAAATACTTATCACGAAGAATACCTTCGTAACTTAACATGCGTAGTTCTAGCGTTTCACGTTCATCAAAAATCTCATCGCGAGTATCTTTAGCAGCTCGTTCGCGAAGGCTGATAAGGCCGCTAAACGACGTGTATTCACTAGAGAAATCATACAGTCTAGAGGCTATTCCTTCTTCGTCATCGGTAAATAATTTAGCGATTTCATCAAAGTTATCCTCTAGTGCATCGGCTAGTCGGTCTTCACCTGAGCCAAGCCCGAAGTCTGTGGTGCCGATTTCCAGTTTTCCCTCATCGTCAAACTCAATACCTATTTGGAACAAGCCACCTAATGCAGATGAGCTCACATTGTCACCAATGATTGACGCCAAGCCCGTCTGAATGCCTCGCAATAAGGAATCTCCCGCTAACGCGCCATCTTCTTCAAGCTCAGATTCACCATAACGCGTGAGCGTTCTAATCTCATCGATGAGGGAATTGTAATTATCGACAAAGTCTCGAATTTTTTTATCTAAACCGTCTTTATCAAAACCAATATTCAGCTTTGTTGCTAAAAAGTCGCCTACAGAGTCTTTCGGAGATACTTCGTTAACTTCAAACGACACGTTTTGAATTGTGTTTTCAAACTCATTTGAGCTACTTTGCACTTCAATGCCATCAACATAAGCAATTGCATTTCTAGCACTCTCGATGTTTGCTGCACTGATATTCGCAGTTCCGCCTGTGGTAGACAGCCTATCTAACTCAGCTGCACCTGTATCGTTGGTGATAACAAGGTCATTTCCTTCCCCTGTCTCGCTTGATGAAAACACTAGGCGAGGGCCAGCCGTTGTCTTAGGTGTCGATAATATTTGCTGTTACGCCAAAATTATCTTCAGCGCTGTTTATCGCTTCGCGAAGCTGAGTTAAGGTTGTTCCCGCAGAGATGTTAATGGTAAAGCTCTCACTTCCTCCTACATCAAAGGTAAGGGATCCTGTTCCTGAAGTAAGGACAGAGTCACTACTAGAGGTGAACGCACCGTCGTCTGTGGTGATTCGGCTGCCCGCTGCCAATTGCTCAACGGTAATTTCATACGTACCGCGAAGCGCAGAGTTTGATGCTTCCGCAGACAATACATCATTGTCTTCTGATGGGTTTGTAATAGTAGGCTCTCGACCATTTATGCCGTTATCACTTCTCAGTTCATCAACGGCATCCTTGAAATCAGAGAGTTTCGATTTAATTTGACCAAGGCCTGAAATTTCAGCCTCATTACGCTCTTCTTTTGCATTAAGACGCGCCTCTTTAGGCTGCCTCTCTGCGCTCAAAAGCTGCTGCACAAGATCGTCAAGGGCTAAGCCTGATCCTACACCTAGAGACTGAATTGTCATACATTACCTCATTAAACCTGGTTGTTGATAAACACTCCTACACTGTTGCCAACATCTTGTTGCAACTCTTGAATACGCTCGGCAAGTTTTAGTACTTCCTCGGAAGGAATTTGCCGTATCACGTCTCCAGAAGACGAATCTTTTACCGTCACTACCGAACGTTTTGTATCTTCGTCGATAGTGAACGCCAAATCGCGATTCTGAACTTTTAAGAATGATTCAACTTTTGCGACAGCTTCCTCGAGCTGTGCGCCGCTACTCTCACTAACTTCTGTATCGGCCTGTTGCCGAGAAGCTTGAGACAAATTTTGATTCACTGAAACCGTATTTGACCCAAGACGTTCTGCGCTCGGGTTAGCTGTGCCCTGTTCCTGAGAGAAAGACTGTTCGTTTCCAGAATCAGATTCTGGCGATACTGCTTTATCTACACGCGCAACTTCTGCTTGTGAACTTTGTGTCACAGATGCAAAAGCTTGGCCACTTTGGGTATTCTGAATTTCCACCTAATACCTCCTTACTGAAACGACAAAACGGGTAATTGCTAAAAAAGCAAACACCCGTTACATCTCAATTAAGGTAACTAATTATAGTATAGCTTATCCAAGCAGAGACAACGCAGTTTGAGGGCGCTGATTTGCCTGACTGAGAACTGAAACAGATGCCTGCTGGATTATCTGATTTCTAGTCAATTCAGCAGTTTCCGTAGCAAAGTCAGTATCTCTGATTTGCGAACGTGCTGATGACAAGTTCTCACTAATGTTACTTAGGTTACGAATGGTTGATTGGAAACGGTTTTGAAGCGCACCTAAATCCGCACGAACCGCCCCGATACCGGAAATAGCACCGTCGATGTCAGAAAGCAAAGATGAAGCTCCTGAAGCTGTCGATACATCGTTGCTAGTGATACCCAAGCCTGTGGCGCTAAAGCCGCTGATTGAACCTAAGCTACCAGAAGATAGGTTAACTGAGATAGTCTGACCTTCGTTAGCGCCTACCAGGAACTTCGCAGAGAAATTGCCGTCAAGTAGGTTAACGTTACCGAACTGAGTATCTGTCGCTATACGCGAAATCTCAGTGCGCAGTGCAGAAACTTCTTTTTGCAGTGCCAAACGGTCAGCAGAGCTGTTGATGCCGTTTTGTGATTGCACTGCTAGAGTACGGATACGCTGCAAGCTTGTGGTAACTTCGCTTAGCGCACCTTCAGCTGTTTGCGAAAGAGAAATCGCATCGTTGGCATTACGAACAGCTTGGTTAAGACCTTGAACCTGTGATGTAAGACGATCTGAGATTTGAAGACCAGCGGCATCATCTGCAGCACTGTTAATACGGAATCCCGATGAAAGTCTTTCAAAAGATGTGTTTAGACGATCGTTAACGTCAAAAAGCTGACGCTGTGCATTAATCGACGACACATTAGTATTTACAAATAAAGACATTAGATTACCTCCTAGGGATTCGATGGCCGTTGTGGTATCATCAAACCCTTCCAGTTCAAATTAGCTGGGTCACTACTCCCGGCTAACTCCTCTCATAAAAGTAAAGTAAATTACCCCTCAACAATAGGTATCGGCCAGCCCTTTAGGTTCTTTAGCTTTTTTTTGATTCTTTTTTGAAAAAACAAAAACAAAACACTTAAACCACTGATTAAAAACAAAAAATATCTTAAATTATTTTTCAAAAAATTATGAAAAACTAAAGATAGAAATGAATATAAGTGTCTACGAGAACGGTATTACAAATAGCTTGATGAAAACTCAATGGGCTTAAAATGTTTAACACGAACACACGTTGGCCATGAGATTTTTAAAAAGAGGTACTAAAATGAAAGCGATTAAAGGTCAGGGTTTCGTTGCTTAAGAAAACAACTTAGAGATAAATTGCAGTGACTTTTTAATAAAATGAAAAACTTGGCATCAAACATGCTATACATTGGATGAATGTAAGCGTTGCTCACTTATGTTTGAAATTGGCGGGACGTTTCGGTAACAATAAAAAAAGGCCGAGACAATTTATCTCGGCCAATTTGCTCACGTTAGGAGATTGAGCAAATTCAGTTTCTGTCGGCTGGCAGGGTTTAAGTAGGATAAACTGGCCTCTCAACCAACACTTCTACACTCTCAGTCCTGTTAGTCGGCGCTTTCTTTAAAGGGGCGGCCTATTGGCCGCCAACCTTTCTGGGGATGGCCTCTCAACTCCTTCCCAAATTTACGCCTAAGATATTAACCTAGTAGTGACAACGCTGCCTGTGGACGCTGATTCGCCTGAGCAAGAATCGTCGTGCTTGCCTGCTGTAGAATCTGGTTGCGGCTTAGTTCTGCCGTCTCTGTGGCAAAGTCTGCATCTTTGATTCGCGATCTTGCCGCCGAAACGTTTTCAGAAATGTTGCTTAAGTTTCTGATAGTTGACTGGAAACGGTTTTGAAGCGCACCCAGGTCAGCTCGCAAGCCACCGATAGCTGATACAGCAGAGTCAACAGCAGCCAACAGACGTGACGCAGATGCTTCAGTCAATACATTATCTGTTGTTACACCTAGACCTGTAGCACTGAAACCATCAACACCTGCTCGTGTTAGTGCGGTCGATGACAAATTAACTGAGATAGTTTGTCCTGCATTGGCGCCAACTAAAAACTTCGCAGAGAAGTCGCCCGCTAACACATTTACACCCGCAAACTGCGTAGTGGTTGAAATACGAGAAATCTCTGTACGTAGCGCTGATACTTCTTTTTGCAGTGCCACACGATCAGCAGAGCTGTTAATACCGTTTTGAGACTGAATGGCTAGGGTACGAATACGTTGCAACGCCGTTGTGGTTTCTTGCATAGCACCTTCAGCGGTTTGTGCCAAAGAGATGCCATCGTTTGCGTTACGAACAGCTTGGTTCAACCCCTGAACCTGAGATGTCATACGGTCGGTAATTTGAAGACCTGCAGCATCATCCGCAGCACTGTTGATTCTAAAACCTGATGATAGGCGTTCGAATGCTGTGCTTAGATTGTTGCCTGTTGTGAATAGTTGGCGTTGTGCATTCAATGATGACACGTTGGTATTTACAAATAGACTCATGGGTCTCTCCTAACAGTTTCAAGTGTGCGCTATTATTTTTTTTATCTGCGCAATAGTTTTTAAATATTTGGCATAGCCTGTGCTTTAATAATCAGTGTCAGAGTTAATCTGACGTTTTATCGGCACACTACCGATGAAACTTGCTAAAAAGAGAAGTTACTTCTCTTTGCTGGCTGGTGGGTTTGTTGTTCCAGAACCTCAAACCTCTCACTACCTCCTGGCTTCATTCTCGCTTAGGTCAGCAGCTCCAATCAACTTCAGCAAACCTTCTTATTTATCGACCTTAAAACAATTTTCCTTTAATACTTTTCAAAAATTATTTTTAGGACCATAAAGCACTGATTTTCCTAACTTAACAATACATCCAAAACAAAAAATAAGAGATGCATTAGCAGCACAAAAGGCACTATGTAATTATTATTTTCAGCACCTGAAGATAAAAAACATCTTTATCTCCCCTTTGTAATAGTTATCGTCAAATTTAGGGAATTCCTTTAGCACTTTTTTGAAGATTTTTAAGACGCAGGCAAGAAGTATGAAAAAACTCTATTTATCAGAAAGATACACAAGAGAGATAACTACTCAAAACAGCTTAGTAACACACTAAATTTAGAAAAAAGTAAAAAAAAAGCTGACACCTTTACAGTATCAGCCTTCCATTAGTGGCTCAGAACACTACCTCCTGGCCCCATTCTCGCGATTAAGATTAACCAAGTAACTGCAGTGCCGCCTGAGGACGCTGGTTTGCCTGAGACAATACGGTTGTACTTGCCTGCTGGATAATCTGGTTACGCGTCAAGTTAGCAGTTTCAGTCGCAAAATCAGTATCTTTGATCTGTGAACGGGCTGCTGAAACGTTTTCTGAGATATTGCTCAGGTTACGAATAGTCGACTGGAAACGGTTTTGAAGTGCACCTAAATCAGCACGTAGCCCACCGATTGCAGAAATCGCGCTATCTACAGAGGCTAACATGCTCGACGCATTGCTCTCGGTTAACACGTCAGAACCTGTCACACCCAACCCTGTCGCGCTGAAGCCATCAACGCCCGCACGAGTTAGGGTCGCAGAAGATAGGTTAACTGATATCGTCTGGCCTGCGTTCGCACCTACAAGGAATTTTGCAGAGTAGTCGCCACTAAGAACGTTTACACCAGCAAACTGTGTAGTAGTAGAAATACGTGAGATTTCAGTACGTAGCGCAGACACTTCTTTTTGAAGCGCTACACGGTCAGCAGAGCTGTTGATACCGTTTTGCGACTGAATTGCCAACGTACGAATACGTTGTAACGCTGTGGTAGTTTCTTGAAGTGCGCCTTCAGCAGTTTGCGATAGTGAGATCGCGTCATTTGCGTTACGCACAGCCTGGTTAAGGCCTTGAACTTGTGAAGTCATACGGTCGGTAATCTGTAGACCCGCTGCATCATCAGAAGCACTGTTGATACGGAAGCCTGAAGATAGACGTTCGAATGACGTACTCAAAGATTTGCTAACATCAAAAAGCTGACGCTGGGCATTCAATGAGGATACATTGGTATTGACGAACATAGACATAAAGTCTCTCCTACACTCTCAGTCCAGCTGTTGCTGGCAGT
Source organism: Alteromonas gracilis (assembly GCF_036870955.2). Classification (GTDB taxonomy): domain Bacteria; phylum Pseudomonadota; class Gammaproteobacteria; order Enterobacterales; family Alteromonadaceae; genus Alteromonas; species Alteromonas gracilis_A. The sequence continues at coordinate 1,069,236 of NZ_CP145482.2, read as the reverse complement.
CGGAATAACCGACGTTTTGTTTTAGTAGTCACCAATACCTGAGGGGTAATTGATGAACTGGCTCTCTCAGAATTTATATCGACAGAAATTAACTTCCCTTTAGAAAAAAATATGAAAATTGCCGAAAAGCGGTAAGGTATTGCCGTGGGTTTCATGCTAGTAATATTGTAAGAGCGCTAATTTTTAAGGAGATTCTGGATGTTTGGCTGTATTGAAATAGAGCAACCTAAACGCATTTCAAAGCCTGCTAATCATGCAGCCTTCACTGATTTGCACCGCAATCCGTTTGATCAATCAAATAATACGCTCGTGTGTTGTTATCGTGAGGCCAATTGTCACATCAGTCCTGAGGGTAAAATAAAAATACTTATAATTGAAAAAGACTCGGCAAAGGTCATTCGAAACACTACCTTGTCTTTGCCTGATTATGATCTTCGCGATCCCAAGCTCTCTTTTGATAGACGTCGGCTTATTCTCACCTGCTATGCAAAGACAATATTAAGCAATGGGCAAATGTTTACAAAAATGGTCAGCTTCTTCAGTACCACGGGCCATTCGTGGTCAAGTCGGAACGACTTTGGCGACAGTCGATGGTGGCTGTGGAATTTGGCATGGTTTAAAGGCGATGCATATGGTTTTGCCTATAATCGCCCTTCTGAATTTATATCACTTTACAAAGGCGATCCCACCCGCTCAATGCACGCCTATCGTAAAAATGTATTTGGTTTAGGCAAACAAGGGAAAGGTTATCCAAACGAGAGTGCCTTTTTAATTGACGGCGATGGTGAAGCCTCAGTGTTTTTAAGAAGAGATGCCGACACTTTTAGTGCTCAATTTGGCATGGCTTCCCCTCCCTACGTAAAATGGCAATGGCATGATTTAGGGATCTATATTGGTGGCCCAGCGGCAATCATGCTAAAAAAAGGTCACTTTCTGGTGGCAGGCAGACATATAGATTGGGAAAAGCGGGCATTTTCTACACGAATTTGGCATTTTAATGCCGTGACAAAGTCGCTTACTGAACTCGCAGTATTGCCTAGCCGTGGTGACACAAGCTACCCAGGGCTTGTGCGAGATGGTGATGTGTTATTCTGCTCTTACTATTCGTGCCATATCGACAACGAAGCAAGAGTTTATCTAGCAAAAATCAGCGGCCTAAACAAACTTCAAAAGCAACTTCAGTGATAAACAACTCGCTTAGATAAAGTTAAACAAAGATAAGTTGGTCACCTGTGGAAAGGTGGCCAATGCCGCATTTAAGGCTGTTTCCTGCTTAGCAAACTCCGTCGATGCCTCTGCATAATCTGTGTCTTGAATTGAAGAACGCGCCGCCCTTGCTGCAATTTCTATATCAAGGTTGCTCTCATAAGTACTTTCTGCAATATTTAAACGGCTACCTATCGAAGCCCTTTCTAAAGAAATTTTTTCAAGTCCATTATCAAGACCAACGAGTGCGTCCGCAATTGATTCCTGCAGTGCCGAATTGTCAATGGTGGAATCTGTGAGTATGACCTGAATTTCGTGTAACGCTTGCGCCATACTTTTCTTTTCAGGGGTGTTTAGAGAAAAATCAATCGTGTCGCCCGTCGTCGCAACGGCCTCAAATTCCATACCTTTGATGGTGAATGGTTCACCTGAAACGTAACCTACGGTGTCTACTATGGCACCAGTGCCTTGATTTACCAGTTGCGCTTGCCCGGTGGCAAGAAACGTTATTTGGTAATCATTGTTTGCCGCAGTTACTGGATCGTAATTCTTGTCAAAGAATGTATCAAACGTGCCTTGTTGCTTTACACTTGCACTTTCAAGGTCTGTCACTGTGTTACCCGTGACCGAGAATTTAAATCGTGACAACACGTTTTCGAACACTTCATAGCCATTACTTGTCGACTGAATTTTTGAACTATTCGAGAGCTGAACAAAGCTAACGCCAGGGTCACCAGCAAAAGTTATTGCGTTTCCGGTAGCAGCGGGATTGAAGTCAAATGCTTGGTTACCAGATTGAAAACCAGCGTATAAATAGTTTCCATCGGCGTCTTGTGCATTCATCAAGTCGAATACTTCAAGCTTAATCTGTTCAAGTTCAGAACCAATGGCTCGCTTATCTGGGTCTGACAATATACCGTTACCCGCTTGGACAATAAGGGTTCTCGCTCGATTTATCGAGTCAGTTATATTGGTTAACACAGCTTCCTGTTGTTCAAGCGACCCCGTAACTAAATCGTTGTTTCGCTGAAATTGAGTGAGCTCATCAATTTCTTCCGTTAATCGCAAAACCTTAGCCGCGCCAACGGGATCGTCACTAGGCGTTATTATGCGCTTGCCTGTGGCAAGTTGCTGCTGTGTTTTTGCAAGGTCACCTTGATTATTCATAATAGAACGCATGTTCTGATCATAAATTTGATTTGTAGATATACGCATTGCTCACCTACCTTGCAGACTGCAAAATGGTATTAAATAGGTCCTGTGCTGTCGTCAAAATACGCGCAGCGGCGGAGTAACTTTGTTGATATTTGATCAAATTTGCCGCCTCTTCATCAAGGCTAACACCTGATACAGATTCAAACCAATTTTGGGATTGTACTTTCATTGCCTCAGCTGATGCCAGAGAAACATTCGCCATCGCAGCATCTTCACCAACACGTCCAACCATGGACGCGTAGGCATCTTGAAACGTACGCGGTGTATTGGTCGACTCGCTACTCACTTGCACCGTTTCTGCATTTTGAAGTGAAGCGAGATTAAGGGCGTTGCTGTTATCGTTAAAGCCATCTGTATTATAGCTAATCGTAAAGCTATCCCCAGCACGCGGCGCGCCATCTAGGCTAAAATCATAGCCGGGATAATCGGTTAATCCTGCAAACGCTGCTTAGCCACGTACCGCTATTTTTAGCCTGGTCGATTAGGTTGTTAAGATCGGTAGCCCCCGTTACCGTTGCAATCGTAGCCCCAGTGCCATCCAAAACGTTATATGAATCTGCTGCAGTGAATACAATTTGTGCAGGCGCAGCGGTATCAATGCCACCAGCACCATCAAAAGCTGAACGGTCAGTTCCTGCTCCGACCGTCGTGTTGGTAACCGTCATATCGATGGTATTGGCTGTGCCTAAGTTTGTGCTGTCTGCGCCAGCGCGAACAGGGTTTGCAAATGCCAAATCTTCTGGCCTGTTGGTCGCCAATGTAATGTTAGATGCTACCGTTTTGGTCGGCTGAATTAAAAATTCATTACCAATTGCGTACGTTCCAGTGCCAGAGAAATCGACCTCGATACCGCCAGGTAGTTCGTTAAACCCTGTTGTCACTGCGTAATTTGAGAAAATGAGGTCATTACCAGAACCATCTTTTTTCGTGGTTCCATCAGCATTAAGTAAGGTTATTTCGATTTCTGTCGGTACACCCGCAGCGACATTCGTGACTTCTATACGATAGTCCGCATCAGTAAGTTCTGCACTCTGCCCTTCAGTCACTTGCGCAGTTACAATGTAATCGCCCGTTGTTCCTTCGTATGCCAATCCGGTGAAAGTAGGAATATTGAAAATGTTGCTACCTAGTTGACCGTCCAAATCCATGCCGAGCTTATTTTGTGTATTCATTGCATCAGCAAAGGCAATGGATAACTGGCCCACGTCACGCATCGCTGGACCAAGTATTTCGTCACGATAGCGAAATAGACCGCCCATCGCGCCCCCTAAGTCACTCTCAACAATGCGAATAGAAGCATCACCCTTAGTCGCCGAACCAAAATCAGTTTCTAGCTTGAGTTCTTTAAAGTTCAAGTCTGCGTTACTGTTTAACTCGAACAAATTAAATGCGCCATTTTCTAGAACGAGCGATTCGCCAGACGTTAAATTAATAGTGACAGCGCCATTTTGTATTTCACTTTCTTTAACCGTTATCCCCATAATTGACGCTAATTCATCAATGGCTTGGTCTCGCTCATTAAGCAGTGCGCTGGGTTCGTCGCTAGTATTGTTACCGTTAGCAATCACAATATTTCGGTTGAGATCACCAATGTTACCAATAAGCGTGTTGGCGCGGTTGATCAATGACGTAAACTCTAAATTGAGTTCTTCCTCTTTCTCAATCATATAGTCAGAGAGCGTCTTCATTCGATTATAGAGCGACTCAGATTTACCCAACACCTGCTCGCGCGACGCAAGGTTAGTCGGATCATCGGCTGCCGTTTGCAGTGCAGAGAAGTATTCGGTTAAACCCTGTGATATTGAGTTAGCTTCACTGGCGAGTAAGTTATCAATGGCCGTCGTTTTTTGTGAAAGCGATTCCAACTCACCTACTGAAGTAATATCTCTTCGTAATTGGTTTTGAGCAAAAACATTAATAATTCGCTCCGTGTTACCAATTTCAACGCCAAATACGCCACTGTTTTCTATTTCTGTACGTTGGCGCACATACCCAGGAGTATTAACGTTGGCAATATTATTACTGGTTGTTTGCAGGAGCTTGCTGCTGGCATTAACACCGCTTGTAGCGATAGAAAATAAATCAACTGAATTCATAGTGATCTCTCCATTTCTATGGCATTAATGCGTTAAGTCGATCGCTGTTGTATACCGACATAATCTTGTCTGCATATTCAGGATCGGTGGCGTAGCCAGCATCTTGTAATGCTTGGGTGTATTGGCGCGCGTCAGACGCTTGCTCTAATGCTCGGCTATAGCGAGGTTGTGACGTAATGAATTGCCCATAGTCTTCCATGGCCTCGCGCACTGAATCATAGGAGCGGAATGCTGCCTTTTGCTTTTGTGCAACACCATTATTAAATTCAAGTGTGTCGACAACAGCCTGTTTTCCTTCCCAGTCCTTGTTAGCTTTAATGCCAAACAAGTTGTGAGAGCTTTTGCCATCTGCAGAATGAATGACAAATTTGCCCCATCCCGTTTCTACCGCAGCTTGAGAAATAATTGCTTTGGGGTCCATACCATATTTCGCCGCCACCTTTTCAGCCATTGGCATTAAGCTTTCAACGAACTGCTCAGGGCTATCAAACATTGCATCTTTACGCGCAGATTGTGAACGAATTGAACGAGAGTTAAGCGCAAAGTCTTGCGCTTGTTCAACAGTTTGAGATCGCTCGCGGTTTAGCGACGACAGGTTGCCATCGCTTCGAATGACACTAGATGGAATATAACTGTCTTCTGTCTGCCCTAACTGTTTTACGATGACATCAGCCAGTCCAAGCCCGCCGTTTGAGGTTAGATCTGTCGCCAATTGTTGATCGTGCATGTCTCGATAAAATTTAACTTGTTGAGAGTTAAATGGGCTATTTTCATCCGCTAACGCATCTTGCGCTTTACGCATCGACTTCAACATCATCTGCACAAAAATGGCTTCAAATTGCTCCGCGGCTTCTTGCAGTACAGTTTCATCACCAGAAGCAATCGCTTCTCGCATTTTGTTAATACTACCCAAGTCGTGCACGTTGCGCGCCATGTCGAGTTGATTTTTAGTGCTTAGGGCTTCCATCGATGACGTCCTAAATAATAATCAGCTCACCGCGTAAGGCGCCAGCCTGACGAAGTGCTTCAAGAATTGCCATAAGATCGCCTGGAGCAGCCCCCACTTCATTCACAGCCCGAACTAGCTGATCAAGGGTGACACCAGGCTCAAACTTGAACATACGGCTGTCGGCAAGGTCTACATCAACAATAGATTGCGTGGTAATGGCTGTTTGCCCATCGCCAAACGCATTGGGTTGAGAGACCTGCTGATTTTCTGAAATGGTGACAGTTAGTCCACCGTGTGTAATAGCAGCGGGTAGCAGCCTTACATCACTGCCGATAACAATGGTCCCTGTACGGCTATTAATCACTACACGAGCAGGTGCGTCTGCAGGGGTAAATTCGAAGTTTTCAAGAGTGGCTAAAAAACCAACGCGTTGACCTGCGTCTCGAGGTGCCGTGACTCTGACCGAAGCAGCATCAATAGGCTTGGCAATAACGTACCCACTTTCTGGCTGAGCCCCCAAACGTTCATTGATAGTATCTGCCAATGCTTTAGCAGTAGAAAAGTCAGGGTAGTGTAGATTCAACGTCAGGGTGTCTCCGTTGGCAAAGCCGCTTGGAACGCTCTGCTCAACCATAGCCCCATTGGGAATGCGACCTACCGTAGGCGTATTTACAACAATGCGAGAGCCATCACCGCCCTCAGCACCAAACCCACTTACTACCAAGCTACCTTGTGCAACTGCATATACTTTACCGTCGACACCGCGAAGAAATGTTTGCAAGAGAGAACCGCCTTGTAGGCTCTTTGCCTCACCCACCGAAGACACAGTGACATCGATGGTCTGTCCGGGCTTACTAAAGGCAGGCAAGTTGGCATGAACGGCCACCGCAGCAACATTTCGCGTGTTCGGACGGATGTTGGGGTCCATGCGAATACCGAAATTTGCCAACATGGTTCTAAAACTTTGTTCAGTAAAAGGATTTTGCTCGCCAGTTCCAGGAAGGCCAACAACCAAACCGTAGCCAATAAGCTGGTTTGAACGCACACCTTGAATAGAAGCCACATCTTTTATGCGCTGAGCGCTGGCGTTGGCAACAATGCCAACACTCAAAAAGAGCACTAAAACAGCAAAAGAAAAATAACGCATAACTACACTCTCCACGTTAAAGCGGCCACCAAGAAGAAGAGAAGAACTTTGACAACCAGCCTTTCTCTTGTGCCTTTGCGAAGGTGCCTGTGCCACTGTATTGAATGCGAGCATTCGCAATACGCGTTGATTCAATTTGGTTATCAGGATTAATGTCTAATGGTCTAACAATGCCTGTTAAGCGAATGTATTCATCACCATGGTTTAGTGTCATCCACTTTTCGCCTCGCACGACTAAATTTTTGTTAGGTAAAACGTCTACTACTGTTACCGAGATAGCACCTTGCAAACTGTTCGTCTGGTTAGCCGCAGCGTCTCCAGAAAAGTCATTTGAAGAATCAAGCCCAAATTGAATTGACTGATTGCCAATGTTAATGGCGTTACCCGCCAAACCAGTAATAGGCTGTAAGTCGGCAGTCGTTTCGCGTGACGTAGATGTATTTGCCGATTTTGTTGCCGCCGTATTTTCACTCAAAACTACCGTGATAATATCGCCGACTTGTCGAGCGGTAACATCCGAGTACAAGCTGTTTGCGAGATGAGCCCTAAATAGAGAGCCATCTTCTACAATGGTCTCTTCTGGATAGTTCGGGACTACAGGCGCATAAAACGGATCATTTGCCTGTACACGCTGATCCGTCGTACTTTGGCAAGCTCCAAGCAATCCACAAACAAGAAAAAGTATTGGCCCACGCATTTCACTCTACTCCTACAACTGCTGAATAACTTGACCAAGCATTTGGTCAACAGAGGAAATAACTTTCGAGTTCATCTCATACAGACGCTGACTTTCAATAAGGTTTACCAGCTCTTCTGTTACATTCACATTTGATGTTTCAAGTGTACCTTGAGATATCATGCCAAGACCCTGCAAGCCAGGTATACCCTGAATAGGCGCACCGCTTGATGCCGTCTCTACATACAGGTTTTGGCCCGTAGGCTGAAGGCCTGTCGGGTTTACAAAATCCGTTACGTTAAGCTGGCCAAGAAGTTGAGGTTCGGCTTGTCCACGAATGCTTACGCTAATTTGGCCGTCTTGCGATATGGTAATTTGCTGCGCATCAGGCGGAATAGTGACCTGTGGCTGCAGTAAGTAGCCTGCGCCAGAGGTTACAATTTGCCCTTGGTCGTTCAAGCTGAACTGGCCATTTCGGCTGTAAGCCAACGTCCCATCGGGCTGCAGTATTTCGAAGTAACCCCGCCCCTGAATAGACAAATCAAGTGCGTTCTCTGTAGTCAACAAGTTGCCTTGCGTATGTGCCTTTTGTGTCGACACGACTTTTGAGCCTGAACCAAGCATTAAACCAGAAGGTAACTCGGTGTCTGCCGAAGAACGTCCACCAGGCTGATTGATGTTTTGATACAACAAGTCTTCAAACACCGCACGGTCCTTTTTGAAACCTACCGTTGATGCGTTTGCCAAGTTGTTTGACACCACCGCCACATCGGTTTGCGCGGCATCTAGTCCGGTTTTACTTATCCACAGTGCTGGATGCATATTAACCTCCTACGTTGCCAATATGGCAACATACATAAAAATTCGTTTATATAATGCGCAGCAGCATGTTGCCGCGAGTATCTAGCTCTTCTGCTTGCTTCATAACTTTCACTTGAAGCTCGTAATGTCGTTGCAGGCTGATCATATCGACCATTTCTTCCACTGCATTCACGTTCGAACCTTCCAACATCCCAGACATCACTTTTACGTTGGCGTTGGGATCTGCAATAGAGCCATCTTCCATTCTGAACAAGCCGTCTCGGCCGCGTTCCATATCGGCATAGTTAGGGCTAACAAGTTTCAATCGCCCCACTTCTTCAATAACATTTGCAGGCGCCCCCACTTGCCTCATCGACAATGTGCCGTCTGAGGCAATGTTCAAATTGTCTAGTGGTACTGGAAGAAAGATTGGACCGTTGTCGCCTAATACCGGACGGCCTTGAACATCCGTCAAAATTCCGTCATCCGCCAGCTTGAAGTTACCGTTTCTCGAATAAGCTTCTTGACCGTTTTGATCCTGAACGGCAAACCAGCCATCGCCTTGAATGGCAACGTCTAGGTCACGTTCAGTTTTAATCATGGGACCAGATTCATAGTTATTCGACGGGCTTTCAGTCATTGAAAACACGCGAGTAGGCAAGCCCTCGCCGTATGCGGGCATTGACCTTGCCTGCTCCAACTGAGCTCTAAACCCTGTCGTTTGCGCATTGGCTAAATTGTTTGCGCGAACTCCCGTACCTAACAGGTCTTGAGATGCGCCGCTCGCTGCGATGTAGAGAAGTTTGTCCATGACTGACTTTTGACTCTGATTAAACCTTACTTTGGTTTTGCAAAGGCAGTGCCAATCTGTAGAGTTTGTAGACAGCAGGCCATCTTATGTCAGTAGAAGTTTGATATATATGATAAAATAAAGAGGCCTCCAATTGGTGGCCTCTTTTAAAGTGCTGCTTTTTTGGCTTTTATTCAGCCTATATATTGCCGTGCTATTGTTTAGGTAGAACCCGTTTTATCGGATGTTCAGAATAGTCTGGTTCAGAGAGTTGTTAACCTCGAGTGCTCGAGAGTTGGCCTGGAAGTTACGCTGAGCAATGATCATGTCGATAAGCTCAGTAGTTAGGTTTACATTGGCCTGCTCAAGCGCAGATGAGTTAATCTCACCGAATGTACCCGTCGTAGCCTCACCCGCTAGCGCTTCGCCAGAAAGAATGCTTTCTTTCCACTGCGTGCTACTTTCTTGCGTTAGACCTTGCTCATTTGAAAAACGCACTAGGGCTACACGTACAATTGGCTCAGAAGTACCGTTAGAGAACGTCGCTCGTACAAGCCCATCAGGACCGATGTCGATACCTGTCAAACGACCTACTGGCAATCCATCCTGTTCAAGTGAGGTAACTTCAAACGCAGAAGCAAATTGCGTTGGTTCCGTAGGCGTTGCGCTACCTGTACTCAAATTGAAATCTATGCTGATTTGCTGAGTAGGATCAGAGCCATTAGCAAGGATACCTGCACCAAGCGCTTCGGTCTGCATTTTGAAATCAGCGGTTGCCAGTCCGTCTGGTGTTTCCATTCCAGTGAAATCACCGCCCGATGAGAAAATTAGCTTCGAAGCCGTAACAGAGTTACCCGTATTCCCACCCAAGGTATTTACTGCCGTTGCAGGGTCAGTATCCGCGCCAGTAGAGTCTGTCATATCAACCAAGGTATCGTCGATAGCAACAGCTACGTACCATTCGTTATCTACCGCATTGTCTTTAACAAAGTAATAGGTCATAACATGACTGTCACCTAACGAATCATACACAGTTACAGACGTTGCAGCGTTGTATGTTGCAGGGTCTTCCGGGTCGAAATCTTGTGGGTCTAGCCCTGTGTCACCAGCAGGAAGATTCATACGGAGATCCACTTCAGAAGTCTCCTGAGGTGAACCTGAAGAATCAGGAATACGCACGGGTTCAGTTGTACTCAACGCTACCGAGGCGCTTGTTCCATCAGAGTTCACAGGGAAGCCAAGAAGATTATCTCCGTTACTGTTTACAACGAAATTATCACTATCTAGCTTAAATTGACCCGCACGTGTGAATGAAAAGTCACGAGAGGTGATTTCAGGCACGGTAGCAAAAAAACCGTTCCCCGTTATCGCTAAATCAAGTGCAGTATTAGTAAATTGAAGACTACCTTGAGAAAACTGTTGTGCGACTTCTTGAGTAAGAACACCGTCACCTACTTTTGTTTTACCGCCTGCAAGAAGTGATGCAGCGTATACATCACCAAATTCCGCTCGCGATTCTTTAAAGCCAACCGTATTTACGTTTGCAATGTTGTTGGCGGTTACGTCCAAATCTCGTTGTGCGGCTGAAACGCCACTCAGTGCAATATTAAAAGACATCGTTGATTCTCCTGCTAACTGCCGATTTGAATGACGTCATCAAGATTGATACTGACATCACCATCCAAATTTAAAATTACGCCTTGGCCACTACCTGCCAAGCTCACACTTCCAACATGACGATTAACAGCGGTGTTTAACTGTACACCTTCACCGTTTAGTTCGCCCGTTGCATTAATTACATACTCTCCTGGGGTGACGTCATTTCCATGCTTATCTTTGCCATCCCATTCAAACTCGATATTGCCTGCAGTCTGCGTACCTAGGCATCAATCGTTTTAATCACCTCTCCATATTGGTTTTCAATGGTGATTTTCATGTTTTGAACCGTCTTTTCGTTCACAACAACACCTGAGATACCATCACCTGAATTCGCCATGTAGCCGACGTTGCCTTGAACCAATACATTTTGACCGATTAGGCTAGACGCCTGCAGTGCTTGATTTGACGTCATCGACGCAGCAAAAGATTCAAACTTTTCATTAAGCTGAGAAATGCCATCGGCCATGGTAAACGATGTCATCTGCGCTACCATCTGGTCGTTGTCTACCGGTGCAGTAGGGTCCTGATTAGCAAGCTGCTCTGTCAGCATTGCAAAGAAATCTTCTTGCGAAAGCTGCTGCTCAGTACCATCAGCAACCTTGACGGTTTCTTCTTGCCAATACAGCTCGTTGGTTAAACCTGTGTTGTTTATGGTGTTCACGAATTTATCCTCACATTAACCAAGCGGCAGATTATTGCCCTTGACCAAGTTGCAATACACGACGGAATATTCTTTTTGTTGTATCAGCAACTTGTACGTTTGTTTCATACGCTTTTGATGCCGACATCATGTTTGCCATCTCTTCTACGATATTGACGTTAGGTTTGTAGATGTAACCATCTTCATCTGCCATGGGGTTATTGGGCGCATACTCTACCTGCAGCGGCGCATCACTCTCGACAATACCTTTTACTTGCACACCCGTTCCCTTTGACTGGTCACGCATGGCGTCTTGAAGTGCTGTGGCAAACACTGGGTGACGCGCTCGGTAGGTTTCGTCGTAACTACTACTCACCGAGTTAGCGTTAGCAATGTTACTTGCCGTGGTATTCAAACGAACGTTTTCCGCCTCCATACCCGTGCTCGATATTGACATTACATTAAATAAACTCATGACTATTGACCTCCAGAGCTCAGCGCTTTTTTCATGCCTTTAATTTTCCCATTGAGAAATTCAAGGCTTGCTTGGTAGCGCAGACCATTGTCTAAAAAGCGGTTTCGTTCGGCTTGAACTTCTACCGAGTTGCCATCTCCCGTATCGGGCTGAGTTGGTATGCGATACTGCATGTCAAAATTTGCCGCTACCGACGTCGAATTGCCGCCTATGTGGCGGTCGTTGGTCCTTACTAAACCATTTGACGCATGTGAAAATGATCCGCCGCTGCTTTCACGCATTGCACTTTGCATAGCTTTGTTGAAATCGATATCTCGCGCTTTATAGCCTGGTGTGTTGGCGTTAGCGAGGTTACCCGCTATCACTTCCATACGCTCTGTGCGTATCTTCAGTGCTGATTCGTGGAATCCAACCAGTTTGTCTAAATTAATTGCCATAAATCGACCTCTAACCTGCTCAAATTGCGCTTTTGCCACTTCGCTGCACTATCTCAATGAACGGGCAAGTGCTTTAAAGATGTAACAAGGTGTATTGTTGATGCGCTGCCCAAGTGTCAAAAATACAGGGGCTCTTATCGCGTTTTGTAGAGTTTGTTTGCAAGGCAAGTGCCAAATTGTGTTTTTGACACTTTAAAAAGAAAGAAGATTAGGTCTGAATATTTAAAAAAGCTTTGTTAAACAGACCTGTAGATTGAGTTACTTTTTTTGGTAGTACAGCCCAGGGTGGCATTTAACCATGCTATAAATGTCGCTAGCAGCACTAATGGATTCAGAAGCGCCAAGGAAAAGCACGCCCTCCGCCTGCAATTGTCCGGCAATTTGTTGCAGTATGCGCTGTTTAATTTGAGGTGAAAAATAAATGAGTACATTGCGGCAAAAGACAATATCAAAACGACCTAATGACGCATAGCTAGACAGCAGGTTTAAGCTTTTAAACGACACCATCCGACGTACTTCCGGTTTTATTTGCATTAAGCCCGTGTCATGGTGCTGAAAAAAAGTGTCTCGTCGTTGTGGCGATAATCCTCTTGCCAGCGAAAGCTCGTCATAAACGCCCTGCTCACACTTTTTTAGCATTTCTGATGAAAGATCTGTGGCGACAATTTCGACCCCAGCTCTTAGTGCCCCTGGACGTTGGCGCTGATACTCCAACACTGACATAGCTATTGAATAAGGTTCTTGTCCAGACGAACACGCCGCGCTCCAAATTCTCACTTTTTGATTTTTGGAGGCAAGTTTTGGTAGTAAATCTTTGATAAGTAAATCAAACGGATAATTGTCTCTAAACCATAAGGTTTCGTTGGTTGTCATTGCGTCGATCACACCTTGTAACAGCGTGCGATCAAAGCCCCGTACTACCACATCTATAAGTTCATCCGCGGATTCGTATTTGTGCTTATAAAGCAACGAAGCAAGACGGCTACGCACTAGGTACTGTTTATTGTCGCCAAGTACGATGCCGCATTGCTTTTCGAGAAAGTCTCTAAATTTAAGGTAACTCTCTTGCGAAACATCTTTATTAGCCAATGCTTTTTTGCTCCGTTATTCGCACTCAGTCATTAGCCACTTTTGAACAGCCGTTGCTAATTCATCAGGGTGGAATTTGGCGATAAAGTCGTCAGCACCTACTTTTTGAACCATTGCTTGATTAAATACACCACTTAACGATGTGTGCAGAACAACATGCAATTTTTGCAGCTCTGGTGTGTTTTTGATTTCAGCGGTGAGTGTATAACCGTCCATTTCTGGCATTTCTATATCTGAAACAAGAACGCCAACGCGATTGGTGACGTCACCATATTCTTCGGCAATCGCTTTCAATCGATTAAGCGCTTCTAAACCATTTTTAGCAAGTTCAATCTCTAGCCCTAATGTCGTTAGCGCTTTTTTAACCTGATTTCGAGCAACCGCCGAGTCATCAGCAATGAAAATAATCTTGTTCTCTTGGCCTTGAGTTGATAGGCCTTCTGCCACATCAGAACTTACCTCTGCATTTAGCGGAGAGATTTCATTAAGGATTTTTTCAACGTCGAGGATTTCAATAAGTTCGTTTTCAACCTCTGTCACCGCTGTCAAATAACTCGCGCGCCCAGTTCCCTGAGGTGGAGGCATGATAGCATCCCAGTTGGTGTTGATGATGCGCTCAACGGCACCCACCAAGAAACCCTGAACTGAGCGATTGTATTCTGCGATCACGATAAATGCATTGGTCAGATCCTCAATGCGCCTACCACCTGTTGCCATGCTCAGATCGATTACAGAGATAGTTTGCCCGCGAATGTGCGCGACACCGCGTACAAGAGGGTTGAGTTTAGGCATTGCCGTTAGAGGTGGGCACTGCAGTACTTCTCGCACTTTAAATACGTTTATTCCAAAACGCTGACGGCCATTCAATCTAAATAACAGCAGCTCTAAACGATTCTGTCCAACAAGCTGGGTACGCTGGTTAACTGAATCTAATATCCCCGACATAGGTCACCTCTAAGTAATACTGGGCATGATCATTGCCTACTATGATTAAGATAGACAATATCACTAAATTTTTGCAGGTCAAACGACAGAAAAATGACGCTTTCCATTTATTATCGACCAAAGATCGCGTAGCTGTACCCTGTTACCTGCATTGAGTTACTTAAGCATAGTCAATAACTCAACAACTGAACACGAAAAGTCATGATGAATAAAACAAATTACAGTATTAGCAACTCAGTCTCATCCTTTATGGCATTTGTTGTATTAAGTACAGTGTCTCTTGCTACAAGTGCGTCACAGAGCATGCATGAAAAAATAGAAGAAGGCACTAAAAAATACCTACTCTCTCAGCTTTCGAGCCACGATCAGGATAGCAACGTCGATGTTGCCGTCGTGAAAATTGACGAGAGAATCAATATCCCCCAGTGCCCAACAGGATTTCAATTCAATTCGTCTGCAGATGCGCTTGCGCAGTCTCATATTTCTGTAAGAGTCAGTTGTGGTGACAATGATTGGTATCTTTTCACCAGCGGTCATGTCACGAGAACAACGGATATTGTCGTCACTCGCGGTGCAGTTAGCCCAGGAACAGTTCTTACATCATCCAACCTTTCTATCGCTAAAGTTGACGTAAGAAAGTTAAGATTTACCGCTTTTACCGACGTTGACGCTTTAATTGGGGCGCGGGTGAAGCGCCGTATAACTGACGGTCAAGCGCTGCAAAGTAATATGCTATGCTTCGTGTGCAAAGGTGACCGAATTACGATAACCGCAGAAGTGGCAGGAATGAAGGTAAAAACAGCAGGTATAGCCCAACAGGACGGTGTGGTAGGAGACAATATAAAAGTCGTCAATGCCAGTAGCCAAAAGGCTATCGTCGCAAGAGTCGCCAGTTCTGACGAAGTCGTGATACACTTATGATTGAGGCGGTGGAAATCTACCCATTTTGTTATGAAAAAGCCTAAAGAAAACACGTTCAAGGCCGATAAACATAACAGAGGCAAAAAGGTAGTGAGGATTACTTATGGCAATTAACAATATAAACAATGGGTTACCAAAAACTCCCGTTGATAATGGTAAGGTTGCGCAGCAAAATCAAACGCAGCAAGCCCAACAACAAGCATCGGCGCAAACAGCGGCAAAGGCCCCTGCGCCACGTCAAGACTCTGTGTCTTTGACACAATCAGCGCAACAGTTAAATCAGGTTCAAAAGAAAGGTTCTGAAGCGCCAGTTAATCAAGAGAAAGTTGATCGCCTTAAAAAGGCGATTCAAAGCGGTGAATATCGCGTGAATCCAGAAGTGCTTGCGAACAAAATAGCAAAACTTGAGTCTGAAATATTCAGCGCTAAGTAAATAATAGATAGCTAGGTACACCAGTGACTGAACAAAACAGCAATTTGACACAAGCATTAACCAAGCAGGTAGAGCAGCTTGGAGCATTAGTTGCCATGCTTGAAAAAGAGTTGCAGTTAATCAGTTCTCGCGAAGCTGAAACCCTTATGCGTTTGCTTGAAGAGAAAACCACTCTGCTTGAAGCAATTCAAACGCTTGACGGTAACATTGAGCGAATGATCGCTAGCGAGACTATGCTATCTGAAGAAGAAGAAGCGTTAATGCAGCAAGCGAAATCGCTTCTAGAAGACTGTAAGTACCGTACACAAATAAATCAAAAAGCCGTTGAGCAAGGACAGCTACGCCTCACACACCTACGGAATTTGATGATGGAAGTACGAGCGAAAGAGTCACTGACTTACGATAAGAAAGGCAAGCCTAAGGGCGGAACATTAGGTTCTGGGGTAAGCGCTTAATAGTACTTATTAGATGGTTGTTACTTTATAGTCTTTTTTAATAATACTTCACGTCTTTGACACGTCGTGGTTTGGTTGTCGTAAGATACAGAGCGTATACTTGTTTCATATCTAATGAGAGTTCGGTGACGTAGGTATCGTCCCCCACAGGATAAGCCTTCACGACTTCAGCACCTCGAATTACCCCTTCTACCGATGCCTTTAGCATTTCGCTCTCTACAACAAGACTCGACAGCGCTTGGTTTCCTTCGATGCGTTGACCATATACTTGTTCCGCCAGCTCGCGATATGCGTCTAGCTTTGATGCCTTCATTGCCATTATAAGTTTTGTACTTTCACTATCACCGTGTTGCGACGCGATAGGCGCATATCCTACGGCTTTAAGCACAGGATATGAATCTGGTTCAACCGTTTCCCACTCGACATGTTTGTCAACAATACCGCAGCTACCTAGTGACAAAGTAAAACCAATCAAGATTGATTGCGCGATGATCTTTGACTTTTTTACTACGTTAATAAACATTACGATTGTTCCTACTCAATGACTTCACAGTTACAATTTTGACGGTCGGTTGATCAACCGCTGTGTACGAACACACATACAAAGCAATAAGCAAGTTGCGCGCCTATTTTGAACTTTATAGTTACTCTGGCAATCACAGCACCCAATGTTGGCCTCGCTTTTATCTCCTCCTTAGAAAAGACCATGAAGTCGATGTAATTGGCATCTTTCTCGCATAATCGAATAACAAAACGGTAAACAATGAAATAAGTCACCATCCTAGAAAGCCCGTGTACGGCCTATTCAATCATGAATAACTGTGCAAAGGGATGGCAATGTGAATCATTTCTTATTGTTTGTAACAACGACTTTTTGACACTTTGGCCAGTAGGGTTGAGTAAATTAATAGAGGTGCGCAGTGCGACAGTTAAATAGAGTGAAAGTAACAGCCCTATTTAATATCGTTGTGGTCGTCGTTTGCCTTATTGCATTCTTTATGGGGCAAGCGAATGCCGCTTGGTATGAAGCGAAAGGCTACGCTATTGTAGAAAATGGTAACAAGGCAGATGCTAAACGCAAAGCGACGCAGGAAGCGTTGAAACAGGCAATGCTGTTTGCGGGTGCTTCAATCCAAAGTGTGCATACGCTAGCTAATGGTTTACTTGAAAGCGAACATACAACTATCAGCACGACCGGTGAAGTTGCTCAGCTAGAACTGATTGATGAAGTATATTCTGGGAACATGGTTACTGTGAGTGTCAGGGCCGATATCTTTCCAAAAACGAAAGTATGCAATGCACATTATGATGAGAAACATTTTTCAACTACCCGCTTCCTAGTGAGAAACAGGCAACAGCTGACCCACGGCAATATCGCAAAATTTGATGAGGCATTTACCCAACAATTTGCAGAATTAATGCGCACATCAACAGATACACTAAGGTTGACGCATATTGCGCCTCACACCGCCAAGTTCAAAACGCAATTTACAGCACAAAATGTTCGTAACCTCTCCCAACAAACCAACACCCAGTTTGTGATCATGGGGATCATTGATGATCTAAGCGTCGAGTCATCTGATCCGTCACTTTTTACACCATGGCGTAGCGCTGATCACAAGCGTTATTTTGGCTTAACGTTGCGGGTGTACGACGGCATTAACGGTGGCCTTCTATTTACCAAGGCTTACACAACATCTGCTGATTGGACATTTGACAAATTTGAAAGTGTTGATGAGTTCTCCAGTCAGTTTTGGCATTCTCGCTACGGCCTAGCTGTGCAAGAGTTGGCGCAAAACGCGCTGCAGGATATTAGAGAAGCGACAGCATGTCAGCCTTTAACAGGCCGAGTGCTTCACGTTACTAGTGATGGGTTTTCAGTGTCACTAGGAAGAGACAATGGAATTTCAGAAAATGACGAGCTGTACTTATATCAAGCAAAAGAAGTAATCGATAATTACGGTCGAAAATACCTCCAGTATGTTGTCTATCCGGGTACCTTCGTAGTTACAAATGCCTTTGGTAACTCTTCGTCGGTAGTGGCTGAAAACAATGCGATCATGGCTAATATTCAGGAGAATGATTTTGTTGTGAAGAAATAACGCTTTTACGTGTAATGGGTTAACAGTTATAAAATTTTACGTATAATCAAGGCTGTGTCCCCATAGTTTAACTGGATAAAACAAGAGCCTCCTAAGCTTTAGATCTGCGTTCGAGTCGCGGTGGGGACGCCATTTTGTGATTGTTTCACATACCTATTACAATATTTGTTAAGATCATTTATCTTGCAATTTGTGTATTTCACAGAAAATCCTGACTATTTCGTCAAAATACTCGCCTAAAGTATTAAAAAAAATAAGATTTTTAGCCTCTTTTAAAATTTATACGAAAGTATATAGCCTTTTTTTAATTATCTTTCTCGATTTTATTTGATAACTTTATTTTTATTTTTCAAAAACTTAAATACAACTCTCGTAGAGTCACCCTCCCGAAGCTTGACAAAATCCAGTTAGTTATCTCCGTTGATACTTTATCTTTTGTCAAGTCGTGTGGTTGAATAGATCCCGAAGTATGCTGGCAGTCTAAAGAGCGTACATCATCAATATAAAATCATAATATTAACATGTCTTTAGCGTGGCTATGTCTGAAGACACTTTAGGGAATATTTGGGATATACACATGAAAAAACGTTTAATCTCTCTTGCGCTACTTTCAACGCTATCTGCTTCAACTATCGCTGCAGATGCAACTTTCACTGCAACGGTTAATGCAATCTCTGATGCAGCCATTGCACAAACCACAGCACTACATTTCGGTGCAATGCAACCGTCTGTGGGTGCAGCTTGTACAATGTCTGACGCTGGCGTAGTTAGCGGCGCTTGTGACGCAGCAAATGCAAACATCGCAATTGGTCTTATCACGGTAAGTGGGCTGACCGCTAACGTTCCTTTAAACGTGACAGTAACTGGCGTTCCAGGTACTAACGTCACATTTGAACCTACATTTGATATTAACGGCGCAGCAGCAGCATCTGATGCAAACCCGGAAGCGACAGCTATCGCTATTACAACAAACTCTTCGGGTGACAACCTGCTTTTGGACGTTTACGGTGTAATGACTGTTACAACAGCACTTACTCCTGGCGATTCATATACCTCTGACTACGTGGTAGACGTATCGTTCCAATAATGTGAACATAGTGGGCGTTAGTGTTAAGTCGCTGACGCCCATATAATCTCTATCTAGTAGTTGAGTGTTTACATGTCTAAAATGACCTTTCGTTGTGCAATCTGTTTAATTTTTTTTAGTTTCCTTTCAGTGCAAAGCGCTAATGCTAATGTCGCACTTTCAAAGTTCCGTATTTATTTCGATAACAAAACACGCTCCAACTCCCTTCAGATTCGTAATACTGGCGCAGAAGACGTTAAATACACCGCTGAACTTGCGCTAAACAACATGACAGAAGACGGCAGTATCTATTCTGTGGGCGAAGACCAATATGACGCGACAAAATTCCTTCGTTTTTCACCTAAGCGAGGCACTATCGCGCCAGGCGAGCGTCAAGCCATTAGATTTGCTTTGCGCAAACCGCAAGGATTAGAAGATGGTGAATACCGCGCTGTCATGCGGGTTATATCTGAACTCGCCCCTACAGAAGGGGGTAACGTGAACCTAGCGAGTAAGTTGGCGTACAACATCCCAATTATCGTTCGACACGGTGAAGTATTTGTTGAATCGTCGTTAGAAGAGCCCAGCGTTGTAATGCATAACGGCCTACCTCACGTCGAAGTTTGGCAAACGCGTACAGGCAATCGCTCTTTGTACGGCAACTTCATCGTTGAGGCAGAAGATGGTACTGAGATAGGCGTGTTGAATAACGTGGCAACTTATCGCCCACTCCAGCGCCGCAAAGTGCTTATTCCGCTTCAAAATCCGGTTAAAGGGCCAGTGACCATTAAGTATGTGGAAAACAGCAAATTTGGTGGTTCGCTGGAAGATAGCGTAAATCTCACCATCAATTAATGTAGTTAAAATCAATGCGAATAAGGGCGTATGCTACCGTTTTAGCAATATTTTGTTTTGCTTTACGCGCAGAGGAATGTATTACGCCCTCATCTTTTAAACAAGTCGAACTCGATCAGGATAACTTCCTTATCAGTGTGCTTCGCCTCAATGGAAGGCCGCTTTGGGATGGCCTTGATCTCTACTTAGTTGACGATCACGTACTGGTACCAGCGTCACTTTTTGTCGACGCGATGGCGCTAGATTGGAACGTAGATGTAGGTGAAACATCTATCACACCATTGGGCGACTCATCTTATTGCAATTTCTCAATTAACTTTGCAAAAAGCCCTCAATCAAGCGCAGCAACCGATATCGCCTGGGCCGTTGATGATTTCGACCTCTATTTTGATATTGCGTTATTGCCGCTTTTATTACCCATAGACTATGACCTCAATACCTCTTTGCTTCACCTGAACCTATTTAGCGAAGACATAGATCACATTGAATCAGAAGATGCTTCTGCGGCAGTACCTACTTTTTATGCAAAAGAAGAAGTATTTGCAGACCGGGTTATAGATGATGAATACCAGTGGTATACCTCTCCCCTTGTCAGCTATCGGCTTACCGTTAGTGATACAAGAGAACAACCCGAGCGCACCAACCTCAACCTCAATTCTGGTTTCGATCTCTTTCAACACGAGACGAATTTTAGGGTAAGCCGAACAAACGATAACTCCTTGCATTTCCTAAGGCTAAGACGAACGCTCAACAGTCTCACTAATCAATATACAGACAGAGGCCTAACCTATGAATTCGGCGACATTCAACTTCAAGGAGACAACCTAGTCACTACGCCAAACCAGTCTCTGGGTTTCTTGTTTCACAATGAAGAGCGTCGCGGTAATCGGAATTTTACCAAAACCACAATTGAAGAATTTGTTCTTCCAGGTTGGCGAGTTCAACTTTTTAGAAATGGTCAATTCATTGATGAAAAGTTCAGTGACGACACCAACAGAGTGCTTTTTGAAGACGTTGATACCTTTTTTGGTAGCAACTTATTTGAAATAAAATTATATGGGCCCGAAGGCCAGCAGGAAACACGTACTCAATCCATTAGCATTGGCGATGATCAAGTTCAGCGTGGACAAGTCGACTACTTTTTCGGGATAAACGATAATAATCATCGATTACTTGATGGCAAAGTGGGCAATGGCGCGATAAACAAATCAGCCATCGCCAAAATTGGATACGGGTTAACCGACGCCACGACGATATCAACGTCTGTTCAACGTTTATGGTTTGATGATTCCCCCACTAATTATGTATCTGCGTCACTTGATACACAGCTTTCTGGCTCTGCGTTACATCTCTCGCTAACCAATCAAAGTGATGGTGGACACGCTGCATTTCTGGGGTGGAGTGGACGTATTAGTGAAGCATTTGCTTTTAATGTCACGTCGCGCTATCTCAATGACTTCGTCAGTCAACGGTACACTGAGCTCAATAGTTTAAAATCAGATACTTCAGTACGTATCAATGGTCAATCCGAATATCTTGATCGCTTTGGTTGGAATGTGAACCTGTCTCACCGCACATTCGACGAACGGGAAGCACAGACATCAGTCGGTGCTAACATTAATGACAATATCTTAGGTGGAACATTTTCAGCGGGTATCAACGCGGTAAGTAATAGCGATAACTCACTACAGGGACGTTTGTATTACTCAAAAACACTTTCTGGTTGGCAAGTCGCTAGTTCCTGGACGTTTGAACCTTCAAACAATTTTGATACTGACTCGTTCTATGTTGCGTTACGCTGGCCCTATCGCTTGGGAGAACATCGCGAAACACGCTTGCAATATAGAGCCAATGGATCAAACAACATTGAGCTACAGCATCAGCACAACTGGGGCTTTGACTCTTTCAATATAGGCGCAGGAGCCAGTATTGCTGAAGGCGGTGATTGGACAATAAACCTTACACTGACCAGTAATATTAACTTTAACCCCTACTCCCAGAGATTTAACTTCGATAGAACAGCCAGTGCTGCCGCTGGCCGTATAGATGCCTTCGCCTTTTTCGACTCCAACCGAAACAATCAATACGATGATGAAGAAGAGAAGCTTGCTGGAATTCAGTTCTCAGGGAACTCTGCTTGGAAAAAGGAGGCGACGAACAATGAAGGTATGGCGCGCCTTATCACAAGCAGAGACCTACAATCACTCTCTGTGAGCCCAGCTTCACTGCCTGACCCATTTATGGTGGCACGAGATAGTTTAGTTGATGTGTATACTCACAGCGGCGGTGTAAACCGCGTTGAACTCCCTATTCACGCCATTAATGATGTAGAGGGTACAGTTTATCTCATTAGTGATGATAGTAGCCGCGGCGCAGCAAACTTGAAGCTAAACATTGTAAATGACAGCGGAGAAGTGGTGGCAGAGGCAAAAACAGAAAGTGATGGCTATTTCTATGTCACAAAACTCGCCCCAGGAGACTATCGCGTTGTTCTCGACGACACCTATTTGAAGCGTAACAGTCTTACCCTTGAGAACACCGAGATTGCGTTCAATGCGCCAGAGAATGGTGATGTTATCTTCTTGGATGATATAAAATTATTAACCCCAAGTAGAACGGAAACAACAGACGCCTTGGTGGCTTCAAACTCTGTTGTAAATGCTGACACCCTTTATGAAGTGCAAGTGGGTATATTCCGTCATGCCCGCTCAATCTATGAAGTGTTGAAACACCTGCCTGTTTCGCCGTCTTCTATACAGCACTATAGAAATCATACGCTAGCTATGACCTACGTCACCGTAGGTGGTTTTAGCGCTCTTAGTGATGCCAATGCCTTCTTAAATGCAATCAAACAACACCCTGCCTTTAAAGAGTCCTTTGTAAGTCCTGTGTCGCGTTACACGGGCGAGCCATGGACAAAAGAGTCCGTATACTATTCGCTTGAAGAAAGAATTGAGACATCTACACAGGCCATAAAGAAACAAAAGTACGTGCTGTGCCAATTAGCGGCTTATCAATCGCTAAGCTCAATGAATCCACAGATTCTAGCATTGCACCCCGAGCTATTGCTTGTCCCAGATTCAAAATTGTCACCGAGCTTTCACCGTTTACTCGCTCCGTTGAATGATGAGGGCCAATGCGTAGATAGCTACTTAGACAACCAATACCGCACTGTGCCTTTCAAAGTGAATAGTACTTCAGTGCTTCACTGACTGTAGTGAGCATAACTAGAGAGCACCTGTGACCAAAGCATGTTGGCCATTAAACAGATTCTAAGCCTTGATCAGGTTATTAATTGGCAGTGAAGTGTGAAGAAACGCGTTACTGAAAATTCACGTTGACGGTATAGTTAGCTTGATAAAGCGCACCGCTCGTCAGTTCACTTAGTACTTCTAAATTGCCGTAAACCGTGATGCTCGTGCTGTCTCCAGCCTGTGTAGTCGTAGTAGAAATGGTTTGATCGCTGTCGTCATCCAAAACCTCAATACTGTCAATGGTCATTGCCGGGCTAAACCTCAGCACACCATTGTCGCTGCCAACAACCTCTACTTGATAAGGTTGGTTTGCAACTAACCCAGAGATATTTATTATTCCCACGGTAACGTTAGCATCAGAGCTAGCGCATGCTCCAGTAACCGTTCCAGTGCTATCTAGATTACATGTAGCCCCGGCAGAGTTTAGGACAGTACCAAAGTGCAGCGCGTTCGCTTCACTGATATTCGCTTCGTCATGCGCAGATACTGAAGCTTGAAAGATCGTAGACGCGGCAGTAACCGGTACAGCGATAATTAAGCTAGAAAGTAGTATTAAGCGACGTAGCATAAACATAGAACTCTTGTAATGACCATAAGATTATAGCGCATTCTTGGCGTTATACAGAATGAAAATGCGTAAACTTTGAGGCCACATTTATACCAAAGTATAATTAGACAAAAGTATAAAGTTAACCAAAAAGCTTCATGAGTAGCTAAAGCTATTGAAGATATTGCAAAAATTGACTTTGCCCCCACATTCCAAAAGCGTCTATATAAAACGCGCTGTGAACGGGAGAGAGCTAAAATGCATGATAACAATGACGATATGCATTCTTTTTTTGATGAAATGAAAGATGTAAAGCGTATCAAAAGCGATGACGTAGCCCAGCTCCACGATCCAGAAAGTGCACTGGAACAAAAGCGAAAACGCGCCTCGTCTCAGAAAAGTGTGAAAGATAAGCTACTAAACCCTTTGAGCATTGACGGCGTAAAACCCATTCCACCTGACGACTTTATCACCTTTCAACAACCCGGCATTCAAGATGGTGTATTTAAAAAACTAAGACTGGGTAAGTACCCGCTTGAACACAAGTTATCTTTGAAAGGGATGACGCTTAAAGAGAGTTGCGATCGTATCTATCAAACCATAAAGCAGAGTCATGAACGAGGTGTTCGTGCATTACTTATACAGCACGGCCAAGGTAAAGAAAGCAAACCATTTCCGGGGCTTAAGAAGAGCTACGTGAATCATTGGCTACGTGAGATGGAAGAGGTTATCGCCTTTCACACTGCGCAACCAATGCATGGCGGATTTGGTGCGACATATGTACTACTGAAAAAACACCCAGATCAGAAAATGATCAATCGGGAGAACAATAGGAAGAAATGACCCTGTAGAAACGCGAAGTCGCAATACAGTCCCATAAATGATTAAAGCCCGTATCAGGTTGCCTGATACGGGCTTTAGAATTTTCTTTCAGACTACTTAACTGAAGACTGCACACTAAGCGTCGATGGAGCTTCGGCTGATTTCGCAGAACTACTAAATACTGCAGTTACGAACATCAATACCACCGCAACAGCTACTCCGGTTAAGCCAAACCCTTTTGAAGAACGATTCATTGGTCGTCTCTTATTATTAAAGCCAGCGTAAAACGTTGCAACGTCATGCTACTCACTGGTAAAACCCCAATTCAACTCCTGTAACCGAAACGCATTCCTTGCTTTCACTACAATAGATCAGTGAAAACATGATGACAAGGGCAAAAATCAAATTTTTGACGCTTTGCCAAAGGTTTGACACAAAAAGGTAGCGAATTTAAAAAATAAACGGCTAATTTGTTTAAAATTCAACACCAAATAATGATGTATTTTTCAAAAAAGCCGTTTATCCACTAGAGGTTTTTATCTGCGATCATCAACCCACAAATTTACGAGCATTTCTAAAGATACGCATCCACGCACCATCTTCTTGCCATTCATCAGGACGCCAAGAGTTAGCAACCGCTCTAAATACACGCTCTGGGTGCGGCATCATAATTGTGCTGCGACCATCTTGTGATGTAAGACCGGTAATACCTTCTGGCGACCCGTTAGGGTTTGCAGGATATTGCATAGTAGGCTTGCCGTAGTTATCAACATATCGCATTGCCACTTGTGCACCTACATTTGAAAGCGCGCCATCATTCGCAAATTCAGCCTGCCCCTCACCGTGAGATACCGCAATGGGCATCCGAGACCCCGCCATGCCGTCAAGAAGCACAGACTTTGACTCCATGACTTCTACCATGGCAACACGTGCTTCAAAACGCGCAGATTGGTTAGTGACAAAGTGTGGCCAATGCTCTGTACCCGGAATCAGTGATTTCAGGTTGGATAGCATCTGACACCCATTACACACACCTAAGCTGAAGGTATCGTTTCGGGTAAAGAAGCCTTCAAACTGATCTCTCGCCATGCTGTTAAACAAAATAGATTTTGCCCAACCTTCACCTGCGCCCAAAACGTCGCCGTATGAGAATCCACCACATGCCGCAAGGCCTGCAAATTGTTCTAGCGTCACACGACCAGAAAGCACATCGCTCATATGCACATCGATGGCGTCAAAACCTGCACGAGTAAACGCGGCCGCCATTTCTAGGTGAGAGTTCACCCCCTGCTCACGCAGTATCGCTACTTTGGGTTTGACACCCGTGGCGATGTAAGGCGCTGCGATATCTTCGTTAACATCATAGCTTAGTGCTGCGTGTAGACCAGGATCTTGCGCATCTTGCTTCGCAGCGTGCTCTTGCTCAGCACATTCAGGGTTATCACGAAGCTTTTGCATTTCAAATGTGGTTTGTGCCCACGTGGTACGCATTGCAACTCGGCTATCCGTTAAAATAGCAGCGCCATCGCGGTTGAACTCGATAATATCGGTGCTATTTAGCGTACCTATATCGTGAGTGATGTTTGACAAGTCAAACTGCGCCAACACTGCATTAACAGCTTCCATGTCACTCTCTAGTACCTGAACAACACCACCAAGCTCTTCGTTGAACAGAACAGCAATGTCATTGCCACTAAGCTCATCAAGCGTAATGCTTACGCCTGTCTTTCCGGCAAACGCCATTTCGGCAACTGTAGTAAACAAGCCGCCATCAGAGCGGTCGTGGTAAGCTTGAATGAGCCCTTTTTCAATAAGTGCCTGCATCGCATCAAAGAAGCCTTTAAGGCGCTGGGCACTGACAACATCCGCTGGGCTATCACCAAGCTGAGTATACACTTGGGCTAAACAGCTCGCGCCCAAGCGATTTTTACCTTCGCCAAGATCGAGCAATAGCAAACGGCTTGCGCCTTTGTCTGTGCGTAACTGAGGCGTCACTGTCCTACGAATATCTTTAACAGCACCAAACGCCGAAATAACCAGCGAAAGAGGAGATGTTACCGCTTTATCTTCACCGTTATCATTCCACGCCGTTTTCATCGACATTGAGTCTTTGCCAACAGGTATCGTTAGGCCAAGTTCTGGACAAAGCTCTTCGCCCACGGTTTTTACTGCTTCGTAAAGACCAGCATCTTCGCCCGGGTGTCCGGCTGCCGCCATCCAGTTTGCCGAAAGTTTAATGCGCTTGATATCGCCAATGTTTGCTGCAGCAATATTTGTCAGTGCTTCACCTACGGCAAGGCGCGCAGATGCGCCGTGCGATAGCAATGCCACTGGCGTACGTTCGCCCATAGACATCGCTTCACCGTGGTACGTATCAAATGCTGTGGCAGTTACGGCCACATCAGCTACAGGGACCTGCCATGGACCGACCATTTGGTCGCGACTTACAAGACCCGTCACAGAGCGATCGCCAATGGTAATTAGGAACGTTTTCTCAGCAACCGTTGGCAAAGATAAAATGCGATTCGCAGCATCAGCTAATGTAATACCTGCATCGTCTAATGCAGGAGAACTGACTTTTGCCGATTCTACATCGCGATGCATTTTAGGTGGTTTACCCAAAAGTACATCAAGAGGCATATCAATGGGTTTGTTATCAAACTGGCTATCGTTAAGGTTTAGGTGTTGCTCGGTAGTTGCTTCACCAACGACAGCAAAAGGTGCTCGCTCTCTTGCACAAATCGCTTCAAATACTGGCATATTTTCAGGCGCCACTGACAATACGTAACGCTCTTGTGATTCATTACACCACAGTTCTAGCGGTGTCATGCCAGGCTCATCAGACAGCACATTTCTAAGTTCGAAGTTACCGCCTCGACCGCCGTCATTAACTAACTCAGGCAATGCGTTTGAAAGACCATAAGCGCCAACATCGTGTATAAACTGAATTGGGTTGTTGTCGCCTAACTGCCAACACGCATCAATGACTTCCTGACAGCGACGCTCCATTTCCGGATTGTCACGCTGTACAGAAGCAAAGTCTAAGTCTTCGTTCGATTGGCCAGACGCCATTGACGATGCAGCGCCTCCACCAAGGCCGATATTCATCGCGGGACCGCCCAGCACAATTAGCTTAGCGCCAACTGTTATTTCGCCTTTCTCAATGTGGTCGCGACGGATATTTCCTAAACCACCCGCTAGCATAATAGGTTTGTGGTAGCCACGTACTTCAACGCCATTAAAGCTATTGACTTCTTGCTCGAATGTACGGAAGTACCCGAGTAACGCAGGACGGCCAAACTCATTGTTAAACGCCGCGCCACCAAGAGGCCCTTCAAGCATGATATCAAGGGCACTTACAATACGCTGAGGCTTGCCATACTCGGCTTCCCATGGCTGCTCTAGGCCAGGAATACGTAAGTTAGATACGGCAAAACCAACCAAGCCAGCTTTAGGTTTTGAACCTCGACCTGTTGCACCTTCATCACGAATTTCACCACCTGAGCCTGTTGCTGCACCAGGGAAAGGCGAGATGGCGGTTGGATGGTTATGGGTTTCTACCTTCATCAAAATGTCGATATTTTCATGATGGTATTCGTATTGATGTGACTGAGGGTTCGGGAAGAAACGTCCTGCTTGCCACCCTTCCATTACCGCGGCGTTATCTTTATACGCCGAGTAAACGTGATCAGGTAACAACTCGTAGGTGTTTTTGATCATTTTGAACAGCGATTTTTCTTGGTCTTCGCCGTCAATGGTCCAGCTTGCGTTGAAAATTTTATGTCGGCAGTGTTCTGAATTCGCCTGCGCAAACATATAAAGTTCAACATCGGTAGGGTTTCTACCTAGCTTTGTAAAACTGTCAAATAAGTAATCAATCTCATCATCTGCCAGTGCCAGCCCTAACGACACATTGGCATTTATCAATGCATCTTTGCCCTCACCTAGTACATCTACACTGGTGAAGGTGTTCGCTTCAGTGTGTGCAAATAGCACTGCAGCATCGTCTGTGTTTGAAAATACAGACTCAGTCATGCGATCGTGTAGGAAGCTTGCAATTAAGGCAAAATCGTTTTCAGTAATTTCACTCTCAGTCTCAATATAAAACGCACAACCACGTTCAATACGATTTATACTTTGTAGACTACAGTTATGAGCGATGTCGGTGGCTTTAGAAGACCAGGGAGAGATTGTTCCGGGGCGAGGTGTTATGAGGAAGAGGGTTCCAGAGGGGGTTTGTGCTTGCCTCGCAGGGCCGTAAGTGAGCAGCTTTTCCAATATTTCTATGTGCTGCTTAGACAAATCACCCTGGGAATCGACTAGGTGAATATATTCGCTATAAAGGTTTTTGACCTTAACGCCGGATTGACCCAGCTTTGCAATCAGTTTAGTTTGGTTAAACTCTGACAGTGCAGGAGCGCCTCGAAGGACCAACATATTGATTTACCTGGTTTGTTAGAAACAACGACCACCAATGCGACACGTTGCCTCTTGGATTGATGAGTATTTCGGCGCGGATTATAGAGTAAATATGATCACTTGATAACCTCATAACGCACTAACATGAAGTTTTTTTTAAACTTAGACGGTTTAATTACAATAAGACAGGGTCTATGCAGTTTATCGACTATAAAAAACGATTAAAAAATTTAGTTGTAATCATATTATCAATAGTCGTCATTGGCTGTGGTGTCCCTACTGTGCAGACCGCATTATCAACATTGCTTGAACGTGAATCATTGCGTGTGGGCACCGTTTACGGCGGCGCTACCTTTTACAACGGGCCAGAAGGGCCACAAGGGTTTGAATATGAACTTCTTGCGGGTTTTGCTGATTATTTAGGCGTAACGCTCGACCTCTATCCCTTTTACAATTACGACGTTATGTTAAAGCAGCTGGCCGACGGTAACTTAGACATTGTCGCTACAGGCGGCGCAATGACCGACGCACTCGGCCATCGTTTTGATTATGGGCCAGCTTATCAGCAAGTTGATCAAGTGCTCGTTTACCAAGCGGGAACGCCTAGGCCTAAAGATATGTCATCTTTGACAGGAGAGATCGTAGTGGTGTCCGGAAGTAGCCAAGCTCAACTTCTTGAAATGGCACTTACCGATGCAGATCAGGCATTTGGCAATGCCAAACTCATTACAACAGATGATTCAGACTTCGAAGAATTGCTGCAGCAGGTTGCAAGCGGTAGCATTACCTACACTGTAGCAGATAGTAATCGCCTTGCTCTGCAGCGCAGACGTTACCCTAACCTCGCTGTCGCTTTTAATGTCGAAAAAAGTTTACCTATGGCGTGGGCACTGCCGCTCAACCAAGATGATTCGGTGAAAGCTGCACTCATTGAGTATTTCGGCACAGTACATCAATCGGGGTGGTTTAAAGTATTAGAAGATAAATATTTTGGCCACATTCGGCAGTTTGATTATGTTGATTCCCGTGCCTTCAAGCTCGCCGTAGAAACAATACTTCCCCAATACAAATCACTTTTCAAACAATATTCAGGGGAATTAGACTGGCGGCTC
The DNA here is from genome assembly GCF_036870955.2 of Alteromonas gracilis. GTDB lineage: Bacteria > Pseudomonadota > Gammaproteobacteria > Enterobacterales > Alteromonadaceae > Alteromonas > Alteromonas gracilis_A. The sequence goes on along the minus strand of NZ_CP145482.2, from coordinate 1,039,125 downwards.
ATAGCCGCAATGAGCTACCAAGAAAGCCATTGGGAAGTAGATGCCGTTTCTTACACAGGCGTGAGGGGCTTGATGATGCTCACTATGGACACGGCAAGCGATTGGAATGTCGATGACAGAACTGACCCAGAACAGAGTATTCGAGGTGGCTCGCGCTACTTTGCGAGTTTATTAAGTCGAATTCCTGCGCGTATTGGAGAGCCGGACAGGACTTGGATGGCATTGGCCGCATATAATATCGGCATGGGTCATTTGGAAGACGCTCGCGTGTTAACTGAACGACAAGGAGGTAATCCCGACCTTTGGGTTGACGTAAAGAGAAGGCTTCCTCAACTGCGGCAGAAAAAGTACTACCGTACGACCAAGTATGGCTATGCTAGGGGGGACGAAGCCTTACAATATGTGGAGAACATTCGCCGATACTACGACAGCCTTGTCTGGCTTGACGAACAAGCATCAAACTAGCGCATAGTCTCTACACAATAGTATCTCCAACAAGAACTTCACTTCGCAATCGCTATAAGTACATTTATTTGTAGTAGCGCTATTGATTATTGTCATTTTGATGTCATTTATCTGATGTAATGTCGCACATCATGATCTTTGTAGTACATGTTCGAAGTATCAAGAATTGCCAATGCGATCGCGTAAAAACTTAAACATTGCATTGGCTTGCTGAACTGTGCACATTCGCTGTTGTCGAATGCTTAAGCGAGCAATTGCAAGGAGAGTAAATGAAAAAAAACCGATTTATGAGAAAAGGAACAAAATTGAAAAATAACAACAGACGTAGAATGATGCTAAAGCGTTGCCATCAAAAAGTACTGCAACGTCGTAAACTTTTTGTCACCAGCGACCTTTTTACACAACTTACCCGAACTCCGGCTAATCGCTAGCCTGAAGCTTTTTGGCTTTTTTGGCCGCCTTAATTTCTTTCCTGCGCTTTTGAAAAAAACGCGATAGTTTGTTTGCACATTCATCGGCAAGTACACCAGGCACAATGTCAATCTGATGATTTAGCGCAGGATGCTGAAGTAAATTCATTACCGAACCCGCCGCGCCTGTTTTGGCATCCCATGCGCCAAAAACAACACGCTTCACGCGAGCATGAACCAGCATACCCGCACACATTGAGCATGGCTCTAGCGTGACATAAAGTGTTGCATCAACAAGTCGATAGTTTTCAATACATTGTGCAGCTTGTTGTACAGCCTTTAACTCGGCATGCGCGGATGGGTCGTGTCCAGTAATAGGTGAGTTCCACCCCTCTCCCACTATTTTGCCTCCCACGACAACGCACGCCCCTACTGGCACCTCCCCTATCGACTCTGCCTTATCAGCAAGCAGCAATGCGTGTCGCATGTAGGCGATGTCTTCGTCCGTCACTATTGGGGTTTCCCCCTTATCGTCGGCCGGATTGATGACTATGTCTTTATTAATGCGTTGACTATTTTCGTTATTCATTCGTCAAATTAACTACTTTAGGTAGTGAAATATGTTAACTCACCCTTTTTGCTTGTTTGCAAGTTAAGGATAAGCCCTTAAAAAGTAGTGACTTTTGTCACTTGGCAACGTATTTGCAATCATACAAGATAACCATACTGACTTTTCGACTCTTGTTACACTGAGGCATTTGGTCAATTAGGATCTTATTGCGAGCAATACCAGAACGGTTATAGTAACAAAAGGGACAAAGCAGTAAGTAGAAAAATAGGCGAATCAAGTAAATTGGTTCGTTTTCGACTACACTCTTTTAATAAATTTTTAGAGGGATATCACCGTGAATATGACCGCTGTTGCTATAGTTGCTATTTGTGCTTGGGCGCTTGTAAGTATTATTGATAGTGCAAAAGATAAGAGTAAAAAGAAGCTAAGCAGTAAGGAAACCGATGCATACAAAGCAGAGATTGCCGAGCTCAAAGAACGGGTATCTGTGTTAGAAAAGATTGTTACTGACGAACGCTATGACCTTAAAAAGCAGTTTGCAGATTTAGAAAAAGACCGCGTCGCATAATTGGCGTATCCTTATTGAAAGTGACCATACAATAACCTGTTCTTCATCAATATCCGCAGAAGCATTAAGTCGGACTCTCTAATAAATGAAGAACAGTTATTGTTAGCTTCCCTCGAGAAGCTTTCTCTCCGCGCGTTCAACACGCCGCGGTTTACCCGCAATAACCAGCACGTCGTGCGCTTGTAATACAGCGTCTTTGTCGGGATCTTTAACCTCGTTTCCCCCTCTTCGCAACCCTTTAACAGTAACTCGCATTCTTTCAAAATCTATTTCTTTGATTTGTTTACCAAGACAGGATGCGTGTTCCGATAACACAACTGCATGGATAAACTCTAGTTTATCCTCGGTGCCATAAGTGATCTCCGTGGTTTCTCCTGGATAGAACCCGTGCATGTGATCATAGCGCCCTTTCCGCTCAGCGCGCACGCGCTTCAATATTCGAGACATAGGGACGCCAGCATAATGCAACACTTGAGACACCAGCATTAGGCTGCCTTCCTGCAATTCTGGAACCACCTGGTTTGCCCCTGCGCTGTATAGACTATCTAATTGATAATCGCGTTTTGTTCGTACCATGACGTCCACGCTCTCAGCGAGCGTGCGGGTTTGCGTTATTACTTGCTTGGCTTTGTCTACCTGGTCAAATGTCACTAGCACCAGCTTCGCTTGTTGGACGTTTGCACTAATTAAGATGTCTTTTTGACTTGCATCGCCGAAAATAACTGGCTCACCTAAGCATTTCGGCTTTCATGAACGCGCACGGGATCCATATCAATTGCGACAAAATGTATGCCTTCCATCTTCAACATACGGGCAACTGATTGCCCTACCCTGCCAAAGCCACAAATAATGACATGATTGCTCAACGAATTACTTAGCGCAGACAGTGTATTTTCATCGTCAACAAGCTCACTTTTAACAATGCGCTTGGCAATGACAACACTGTTATTCATAAGCCATGGCGTAAGGGCCATACTAATGACCCCCATGCAAACGATTAGCGAAGATTGTTCAGATGTAAGCACACCGTGCGTAGTTGCCAATGCTGCAATGACAAAGCTGAACTCACCTATTTGACATAGCTTCACGCCAGCTGACCAGCCATCAATGGCATCAGTTTTTACGAGCAGCGAGGCTACCCGCACAAGCCCTACTTTTACTATCATCAGCGCAAATACACCAAAAACTATCTCAAACAAACTGTCCCACAGCACGGTAAGTTCAAGCTGCATGCCCACAGTGACGAAAAATAGGCCCATTAGTATGTCTCTAAATGGGCGAATATCTGCCTCTAGCTGATACTTATACTGACTTTCCCCTAACATCATACCTGCAAGAAAGGCACCTAATGCCATTGAAAGCCCAAAGTAGTAAGTCAGTCCACCTGCTAATAACGCAATTAAAATTGTAGTGAGCACAAACAGCTCATCAGTGCGGGTTCTCGCGACTTCCCTAAACACCCAAGGCAACAACCACTTTCCTACCGACATCAACAAGGCGATAACAAACACCCCTTTAAGCAGGGCTTCGCCAAGCGCTAATGCAATACTGACTTGTGTGGTTTGAGCGAGAAGTGGAATGGCAATAAGAAATGGCACCACTGCAAGGTCTTGAAAAAGTAAGATACTGACAGCCAATTGGGTTCGGCGATTATTCAATATCCCCATTTCAGTTGCTTGTTTAATAACGATTGCTGTTGAGCTTAGCGCCAGGGTTCCCCCAATGATTATTGATGCACTTAAGTTTATGCCGAAAAAATAAGGTACACATGTAAACACCGTTGTCGTGAGCAACATTTGCCCTAAACCAACACCAAATACCAGAGAACGCATGGCGAGCAATTTGGGTAACGAAAACTCTAGTCCCAATGAAAAAAGTAAAAAGACAATACCGACTTCAGCCAAAAGGTGCATTTCTTGTGGGTTAGCGAAAACGGTAAGCACCTGTGGACCTGCCAAAATACCGGCGAAAAGATAAGCGAGTATGGGGGGCAAATGAACTCGCTTGAAAAGCGCAACGGCACATACAGAAATAAACATCAGAATGACGATATTTAAAAAGCTTGTTCCCACGATACCTCCATGGCATTAGACACGCGACTAAATCTTATTTTATTTGTTTTTCTTACACTTACTTTTCTTGTACGTTATGTCGTATAAATGTAGACAAATAATTACCTGAGCATAAAGCTTACTGTCAAAAAAGAGTTGGCATTCGCCTTGCAAATCTCATGTAAATAAATGCAAATCCGGCAAGTTTTGCCGCTGTAAAGCCCAAGCATCCGACTAATGTTGCTTTTTCTATTACAGAATCGTCAGGGCATTGACGCTATTTTTTGCATACCGAAGCACATTTGCATAGAGGTATCACAATGGATTTTTCATCGTCCGTCTACGATAGCACACAACACGACAATTTTTACCCAGCAGAGAGTACGGGCAGATCGCTCACAATTAGTGAACTATCCACATTTGTATCACAATTGCTCTCTACAATAGAGCTACAAGAGCTTGGCGCTTTATACTTTCAGCAACTAAACATGTTGCTGCCGATAGTGGGTTTTAGCCTATCTGATTTTGACTCAAGGTGGGTATACGGCAATGCCAAAGTATCTTCTACGCTAATCGACTTACCGCTACAAGGTGCCCACGCGTTGAGTGGCGAGCAGGCCCACGTGTATTATTACATTAGCTCACCCTTGTCGTTGTCGCAACGTGAGACACTATTCCAACTGCATGATTTATTTGGAAAACAAGCAAGGCACGCGCAGTCTCTTTTGCGCCTTCAACAGACGGCTACAAAAGACAGTTTGACGGGCGTTGGCAACAGAGCAGGCTTTGAACAATCTATGATCCGTCAACTAGCCTGGGCTCAGCGTCATAATGATCCGTTTGCTTTGCTCATTATTGATCTCGACAATTTCAAACACGTCAACGATAACCATGGGCACAGCGAGGGCGACAAGGTACTAGTACAAGTAGCGTCATTTCTTACGCAGGTACTTCGAGATGAAGACGAAGCGTTTCGCTTTGGTGGCGATGAGTTTTGCTGCGTGCTAGATTGCCAAACCCAGCAGCAGCTTGAATGTGCTGCACAGCGAATTCAAATGAGTATCAGCAGCTCGAATTATCTAAACAAATTAGGTGTTTCCTGCAGCCTAGGTGGCGCCGTTTATCGTGAAGGCGATACCGCGGACGCATTGTTCGATAGAGCAGATTGCGCGCTTTACAGAGTGAAAAATTCAGGTAAGAACAGCTACTACGCTGCGTAGTTGAAAGGCGGCAAATGCCTGCCGCTTGGCATTTTAGCCCACCGTATTGTCTTTTTGATTAATTTCTATGTGACGTGAAGCTGATATTAATAGAGGTTTCTTGTGGTTGCAGATAAACGCAGCTGTCTTTCACAATAACCGCCACTGGACTGTCATCCACAAAGATAACTAAGCACACCGTCTCGCTCCCAACGCGGTACCTGCCAAATTTTAAACCAGTCTTTTAGTGGTTTTGAGACCGCTGATGTACTTGGTTTTACCTTTAAAGAACGCATGTTAGTTCTTAAGACAATATTGCTATGCGCCTTTTCACTGCTAAGCGCTATATGCACGCTCCCGTCGAGCCAAGGCAGTTCATGAACACTATTGGCACTAAGCTGCATACAGGGCTCTGCATCGGCAAAGGGAGGTTTAACCCAATACAGGTCGCCTTGAAAACGCGCTACTTTTCCCCACTGAAATACGACCTCAGGTGTGGCATCAGGTTTAGCATTTAACATCGCTAGTATTTCATCTAGCTGCGCTTTAGAAGGCACAAGTTGCCTGTGGGCAACAAACCATGCTCTGATGACAGCGGCGCGCCAAGAAGCGCTTAGGGCGTTGAGCTTTTGGCCATTTAACTGCTCACTGTTTCGTTCAATCTCCCGCAGATACGAGCGTGCGGTCTCATTAACTTGCTCAGTTTGCTCGGCACATAGCTGAGCGCTTCGCCTTACAGTTTTGGTTAACTTAGGCCATCTGGCAGTCAATTGGGGAATTATTTCGTTGCGTAAAAAGTTTCTGTCAAAGCTATTCAGTGAATTCGACTCATCTTCTACCCATTGAATGGGGTATTGGCGAGCAAACTGTATAATTTCACTTTTCTCTGCGGCCAACATGGGACGCAACACAAGCACACCTTCCCGATGTTGGGCTTCTCCCATCCCTGACAGCCCTTGAGGACCAGCACCGCGCTTTAGCTGAAGCAATACAGTTTCAAGTTGGTCCTCTGCATGCTGCCCAAGAAGCAACGCGCCCCCAACTTCCCGACACACGCCAAGCAAAACCTGATATCTGGCTTTTCGTGCTTCAGCTTCGAGGCTTTTTCTCGCGCCCAAGTCGACATTCACGTGATGAAGATGAAAAGTAACATCGTTTAAGCGACACTGTAGCTCACAATGACGAGCCCAGTTATCAGCGTTGTCGCTTAATCCGTGATGCACATGCACTGCGTGAATTGGAAAATCGTGCACTTCCCGAAGGTCGACAATTGCTTGAAGAAGCACAGATGAGTCAACACCGCCGCTGTAAGCAACAACAAGCGGTGTCGTTAAAGAAAGGTCGGCATCATGAAGTGAGCATGTAATGCGTTGACCGATATGTTCGATCAACGGGTGTAATTGACCTGTCACTTACCAAAGATGCCTTGTATAAATAATTGTGTTTAAGGGCTTAGCAATAACCAAACGACATCAAGCGTGCGTAACGCTCTTCCATCAATTTTGTTTTATCTAGCTCTTTTAACTGATTTAGCTGCTGTTTGATAACAGCCTTAAGGTTAGCAGCCATGCCATTGTGATCGCGATGAGCGCCACCTAGAGGTTCATCAACAATGCTATTAATTAACCCAAGCTCTTTAATTTGAGGTGCACTTACGCCCATTGCTTCTGCCGCCAGAGGCGCTTTTTCGGCGCTTTTCCACAAAATTGACGCACAGCCTTCGGGTGAAATAACCGAGTAAGTTGAGTACTGCAGCATGTTCACGCGATCGCCAACACCGATTGCCAATGCACCGCCCGAACCACCTTCGCCGATAACAGTACACACAATGGGAACGGTCAATTCAGCCATTTCGAACAAATTCTTCGCTATGGCTTCACTTTGGCCACGCTCTTCCGCGCCTACACCTGGATATGCTCCTGGCGTATCAATAAAGGTAATAATAGGAAGATTGAAGCGCTCAGCCATCTTCATAAGGCGAAGCGCTTTGCGGTATCCCTCTGGTTTCGGCATACCGAAATTACGCTTTATTTTCTCGTGGGTATCTCGCCCTTTTTGATGACCGATAACCATAACAGGCTGGTCATCTAGCATTGCAGGGCCGCCAACAATGGCTTTATCGTCGGCAAAAGCACGATCGCCAGCAAGCTCATCAAATTCAGTGAAAATACGAGGAATATAATCTAGGGTGTAGGGACGCATAGGGTGACGCGCAAGTTGAGACACTTGCCACGCGCCTAAGTCAGAGAAGATTTTTTTTGTTAGCTCCGCACTCTTTCCGCGAAGTTTATTAATCTCTTCTTCAATACCTACATCAAATTCGCCACCTTGATTTACCAACCTAAGCTCTTCAATTTTTGCTTCTAGTTCGGCTATTGGCTGCTCAAAGTCCAAAAACTGTATACTCATTTCATGTCCTATTCGTACTACGCTCGTCTATGCAAACGCGAGATGTCCAATCTATCGAACTCTTGCCCTTAATGGTAGAGTATTGAAACGGCTTTTTCTCCCAAACACTGTTTGAGGTCATGTAAAAGTTGGTCCTCTGGTGTGACATACCATTTAGCACCGCATGCTAGAGTAACCTCTGCATCGGGATGTGTCACGGCCAATTGAACGGGACAACTTCCACCGTTAAATGCCTGCAAGATAGATTGCATCTGACTTAATTTCTTCGATTCAAGCAACTGGGTATCTACATTAAGTGCCAGCGCTCTCGCGTTCTTTTCTCGTGCCTGAACAATGTCCATTACATCACGGGCGGTGATTGTATTGCCCCCAGAGAAATCATCAAAGCTGACCTGTCCTTTTATGAGCAAAATTCTGTCATTTTCTAGGACACTTTCAAACTGTTCGTACATATCAGGGAAAAATCGCACGTCAATTCTGGCGCTTTTATCGTCAAGCGTAACAATCGCCCAACGGCGACCGCGTTTGTTTGTCATAACGCGCACACCTAATACCAGGCCAACCGCGTTGGCCATCTGGTCTTTGGCTGTCGGTTTTAGGTCAACAAGACGTCCGTCAGTATAGTGGCGCAACTCATCGGCATACTGATTAATTGGGTGACCCGTTAAGTAGAGGCCAAGCGTGTCCTTTTCGCCTTCAAGCCAGACTTTTTCCGGCCACTCTGGCACGTCGGCAAACGCTTGCTTAACGTCTTCTGGCTCCGTGGTGAGCAAGCCAAACATATCAGACTGGCCAAATGACTCTGCTTTTGCGTGCTGACCCGCTGCAGCTAGTGCCTCAGGTAAACTAGCCATTAGCGTTGCACGATGTGGACCTAAGTTGTCCATCGCACCTAGCCAAAACCAATTTTTCAAGAACGCGTTTATTAACACGCTTAATATCGATTTTGGCACAAAAATCAAAGAGGTCTTTAAACGCGCCTTGGGTTTCGCGAGCTTCAATAATAGCCTCTATCGGGCCTTCACCTACCCCTTTTATCGCGCCTATTCCATAGACAATGCGTCCTTCGCCATCAACGGTAAATTTGTATTTACCCACGTTTAAGTCGGGCGGAAGGATTTCTATCCCCATGCGTTCACATTCATCAACAAGGGTTACAATCTTGTCTGTGTTATCCATATCGGCAGACATTACCGCCGCCATGAACTCCGCGGGATAGTGTACTTTTAACCACAGTGTTTGATAGGAAACCAGTGCATAAGCTGCCGAGTGTGACTTGTTAAAACCGTAACCCGCAAACTTTTCTACCAGGTCGAAGATTTTCATCGCCAGGTCTGGGTCGATATTATTGCCTTTGGCACCGTCGGCGAACGTACCGCGTTGCTTAGCCATTTCTTCTGGCTTTTTCTTACCCATTGCACGACGCAGCAAGTCAGCGCCACCCAGTGAGTAGCCTGCCATCTCCTGAGCGATCTGCATTACCTGTTCCTGATACAAGATAATGCCATAAGTAGGCTCTAGAATTTCTTGCAAGCACTCGTGCTGATATTCAGCATCGGGGTAGGAAATCTCTTCACGCCCGTGCTTACGGTCAATAAAGTTATCTACCATGCCCGATTGCAACGGGCCGGGGCGAAATAGCGCAACCAGTGCGATAATATCTTCAAAGCAGTCAGGTTTAAGGCGCTTAATCAGCTCTTTCATACCTCGAGATTCCAACTGGAATACCGCGGTAGTCTCGGCGTTTTGAAGCGTTCTAAAACTCTTAGGATCTTCAAGTGGAATCGCGCTGATATCTACTTCAACGTTTTTGCCTTCCTTAATCATATCAATCGCCCACTGAATGATAGTCAGTGTACGAAGGCCTAAGAAGTCAAATTTTACGAGGCTAAGCAGTTTCAACGTCATTCTTATCGAACTGGGTAACCGGGTTTTTACCTTCGTCATCACAATACAAAGGCGAGAAATCAGTAATAGTGGTCGGCGCAATAACAACACCACCAGCGTGCTTACCTGCGTTTCGCGTTACCCCTTCTAGAATGCGTGCCATATCGATGAGGTCTTTGACTTCCTCATCGCTATCGTAGACTTCAGGCAATTGAGGCTCGGCCTTGAACGCTTTTTCAAGTGTCATGCCTGGGTCAGGTGGAATAAGCTTAGAGATACGGTCTACAAAGCCGTAGGGGTGGCCTAATACGCGGCCTACATCGCGAACCACCGCTTTTGCCGCCATGGTACCGAAAGTGATGATTTGTGATACCGCCTGACGGCCATAAAGCTCAGCAACGTGATCGATTACCTCGTCGCGCCTATCCATACAGAAGTCGACGTCGAAATCGGGCATAGATACACGTTCGGGGTTCAAGAAACGTTCGAAAAGTAAGTCGAATTCAAGTGGGTCAAGGTCAGTAATTTTAAGCGCGTAAGCAACGAGTGAACCAGGCACCGGAGCCTCGACCAGGGCCAACAGGAATACCGTTGTCCTTACTCCACTGGATAAACTCCATAACGATAAGGAAGTAACCCGGGAATCCCATTTGGTTGATTACTTCTAGCTCGATTCGTAAGCGGTCATCGTATTCAGGTCGTTTCTCTTTGCGCTCATTTTCATCGGGGAATAAGAATTCAAGGCGCTCTTCCAGGCCTTCTTCCGATACCTTAACCAAGAAGTCTTCTGTGGTCATCCCGCTAGGTTGGAAATTGCGGAAGAAAGTACTCGTTTAGTCGCACGGTAACATTACAACGTTTTGCAATTTCCACCGTATTTTCAATTGCTTCTGGAATGTCGCTAAACAGCTCAATCATTTCATCGGCAGTACGTAGATATTGCTGGTCGCTATAGCGCTTTGGACGGCGATTGTCGTCAAGCGTGTATCCATCGTGAATACACACGCGGATTTCGTGAGCTTCGAAGCCTTCTTGCTCGATAAAACACACTTCATTAGTAGCTACCACAGGCAATCCTTGCTTTTCAGCAAGCTCTACCGCGAGGTGTAAATAGTCTTCTTCACCCTGTCGACCTGTTCGTATAAGCTCTAAATAGAAGCGGTCGGGAAAATGGGTTTGATAGAATGATAGTGCGCTATCTAATATTTTGGCGTTATTTTTTACAAGCCCAACGCCAATATCCCCGTGCTGCGCACCTGATAACACAATAACGCCCTCGCTGTGCTCAGCAAGCCAGGCTTGGTCAATAACAGCCCGGTGAGATAAATGCCCGCGAAGGTAAGCCTTAGAAATAAGGATAGTTATGTTCTTGTAGCCTTCGTTGTTCATTGCGAGCAACGTCAGCCTGAATGGTTCATCACCAAATACTTCATTTGTCACCCAAAAATCGGTGCCGATAATGGGTTTAATGCCTAAGTTGTGTGCCTCAGAATAAAACTTTACCAAGCCACACATATTCATTTGGTCAGTAATAGCAACGGCAGGCATATCCAATGCAGCGACCTTCCCTAAGATAGGCTTTACTTTGTTAAGCCCATCCATCATCGAAAAGTCACTGTGGACGCGTAAATGAATAAATGGCGATGACATGATGTTATTTCTCTTCAAGTAACGCTTTTACTGGTTTGAAACTTTTGCGATAGCAATCTAAAACGCCAAATTCAGCAATGGCCTCAAAATGTGCTTTTGTAGGATAGCCTTTATGCCCGGCAAAATTATATTGCGGATAAGCTTCGTGTAACGTCAGCATATCATTGTCGCGCTCTACTTTGGCAATAATTGACGCTGCTGATATCTCGGCATGAAGACTATCGCCCTTCACAACAGCTTCAGCCTCGTAATGCCATGCTGGAACACGGTTACCATCTACACGTACAAAATCAGGCTTCACGGCAAGCCCATCAACCGCGCGGGTCATAGCCAGCATGGTGGCGTGTAAAATATTGAGTTTGTCGATTTCCTCAGGGCTGGCGCGTCCGATACTCCAATAAAGCGCTTTTTCACGTATTTCTTGGGAAAGTGCTACACGCTTTTTCTCGCTCAACTTTTTAGAATCAGTGAGCCCTTCGATAGGATTATTAGGGTCTAAAATAACCGCTGCGGTGACCACATCACCTACCAGTGGTCCCCGTCCTACTTCGTCTACTCCGGCGATTAACTTATGCAAACAATTCCTCCACGACAGCTTTTGCTGCTGTTTTATCAGCATTGCATTTTAGCGTATGGTGGAGGTCGGTGAAACGGGAAATAAGAACAGAATTGTCACTTTCGAAGAAATTGAGCAACTGTTTGCTCATATTCTCTGCATTAACTTCGTCTTGAAGTAATTCAGGAATGATTGCTTCATTTGCAAGTAAATTGGGTAAGGTGAAAAACGGGGCTCTATAAATCCGCTGCATAATGCGGTAAGTCAGCGGTGCCAATTTGTACGCCGCCACCATGGGCCGCTTACACAACATAGCTTCTAGTGTCGCCGTACCTGAGGCAAGTAAGATCACATCGCTGGCGATCATCGCTTCTCTTGCAGTGCCTTGTGCAACCTTAATCGGTAGGCGCGCTTGTGCATTATCGCTATTAGAAAGGATGTCATTAATTTGAGCAAAGCGATGTTCATTAGCCGCAGGGATCAAAAACGTAATGTCGCTGCGCATTGAATGGATTCTCTCGATAGTTTCAAGAAATACCGGCAGTAGCGTCTCAACCTCACCGCGTCTTGACCCAGGTAATACGGCAAGCACCTAGCTTATTGCTGTCAAGCTCAAGAGACAGCCTTGCTGCTTTTTGATCAGGCTCTATGGCAATAGCATCGGCCATAGTGTGCCCCACAAACGTGTAAGGTACTTGGTACTTGTCATACACTTGTTGCTCAAACGGAAACAACCCAAGCACGCGGTTACACGCTTTTGCTATTTTATGAATGCGTTTTTCTCGCCATGCCCACACTGTTGGGCTAACGTAATGTATGGTTTTTATACCACGAGCCTTAAGTGCTTTTTCTACGCGTAAATTGAAATCAGGCGCGTCAATGCCAACGAATATATCGGGTGGGTTTTGCTCAAAATGGGCTAGCAGTTGTTTTTTGACTTTTAGGATGCTGGGAAGATGAGAAAGTACTTCAACCAGGCCCATAACTGATAAGGTTTCCATATCAAAAAGACTGTGAAAACCATTTCGCATCATATTAGGACCGCCAATACCCTCGACAATAGCATCTGGGTATTGGCGCTTTAATTCCGCCACCATTCCAGCGGCAAGTACGTCACCAGAGGGCTCTCCGGCAACCATGCCGATTCGTAATGGCTTTGTCATAACTAGCGAACGATACCTCGCTTCGCATTATTAAGAAACTCAACCATTCTGGCTACGCCAGGAAATGAAGCTGCAGGTTCTGCAAGCTTGCTAACGGCTTCTTCAACCGTGTTTCCTTCACGATAAATAGTCTTATAAGCCCGTTTGATGGCCATGACTTCGTCTTTGTCAAAGCCACGTCGCTTTAGGCCTTCAGAATTTATTCCCTGAGGAATATTCTTTTGGCCGCTTACCATTACAAAAGGAGGGACATCACGCAGCACAATACCGCCCGCGCCTAAAAATGCATGCGCACCTATTTTGCAGAACTGGTGAATACCTACTGCACCACCAACAATAACAAAATCATCCATGTGAACGTGCCCTGCAACAGCCACATTATTAGCAATAATAATATCGTCACCTAGCACGCAATCATGGGCAATATGCGCATTGGCCATAAACAGGCCGCGAGAGCCAATGATGGTAATGCCGTTATCTTGAATAGTACCGCGATGAACAGTAACTCCTTCTCGAAACTCATTATCATCACCGATAACAAGCTCCGTAGGCTCACCCGCATACTTTTTATCTTGGCAGTCTTCACCAATAGAAGAAAACTGATAAAACTTGTTGTTTTTACCGATACGCGTTGGGCCGCGTACCACCACATGTGATTTCAGAATGCAGCCGTCGCCAATTGTGACGTTATCATCGACCACACAAAATGGGCCTATGGTGACATTTTCACCAATGCTTGCACTATCTGAAATTACCGCAGTAGGATGGATCACGTTAACCTATCTCTCTCATCGCACACATAAATTCTGCACTGCACGCTATGTCGCCATCGACGCTAGCAGTACCTTTAAACTTCCAAATCCCTCTGCGCTCTTTCACCAAGGCAACATCAAATTCTAGACGGTCACCTGGCACAACGGGGCGCTTAAAGCGCGCGTTGTCTATCCCTGCGTACAAGTATAGCTTGTCATTATTTCCCATGGTTTTAAAGCCAAGAACCCCAGCCGCTTGTGCCATCGCTTCTAGAATAAGCACGCCAGGGAAAATTGGCTGGTCAGGAAAGTGACCCGTAAAACACGGTTCATTAATGGTAACATTCTTATATGCCTTGATCGACTCACCCAGCACATAGTCTGTAACACGGTCAACCAATAGGAACGGATATCTATGAGGAAGTAACTCCAGAATTTCCTGAATTTCGATGGTATTGAGTGAATTGGTCAAAAACTTTCTCCTGTATACAAGCATGACCTATGGTTGTTTTTACCCTGAGTGCAAAGCCGCGGGTATATCTGGTCAAGCTCGCCGTAAAAAAACTAAAACGGCGGCAACCATACGCTGTTAAGCGTAAAAAACAAATCAGACCAACACCTTTTGGGCATTGGTCTGACAATATTAGTATGAAATAGAAGCGTTAAGTGTTTAAACCCAAACACACCTTATTCTTACATTAGCACTGCCAACCTTGGCAGAGTGCCTTGATTAGTTTACTTTGCTGACTTGCTCAAGTACTTGCTCAGAAAGATCGTGTTCTTCTTTTGCAAATGCTACTGCACCTGAATTTAGCACAACGTCATAACCTTCTTTTGCTGCAACTGCATCAATCGCTTGCTTGATAAGGCCAAGTAGCTTGTTACGCTCTTCGTTACTACGACGTTGGATATTTTGCTGTAGAGGTTGCCCCTTTTCAGCAAGTGACTCACGCACAGCTAGGATTTTTTGTTCTAATTCTTTTTTCTCAGCATCGCTCATCGTTGCCGCATCACGCTGAAGACGCTCAGCATAAAATTGACCGTCACGCTGAAGCTGATTTACTTCTTCAAGCTGATCCTTGAACTCTGCTTGAATTGCATTTTGAATCTCTGCAGCTTGAGGCATTGCTTGAAAAACACCTTGAACATCAACAACTGCCACTTTTTGCTCTGCCATTACAGACGTGCTAACTAAAGCGCTACCCAACATTGCACCAGCAACGAAATGTTTAACCAACTGTTTCAAAGGGAACTCCTTTTTTCATCTTTTTATCAGGTACCTTGATATCGTACCTATCTTAATATTTAGAAAGTTTGACCGATATTGAAAGTGAAGAATCTTGCATCATCACCCTCACGCTCTTGGATTATCTTCGAGAAGCTGAATACCATTGGCCCCATTGGTGAAATCCACTGAACTGATATACCTGCGGAGCTACGATACAGACTCCAATCAGAATAGTCCAATAGCTCTTGCCCAAAACGTTGCGTCGGACTGACCTCAAGCTGACTATACCTGTCAAAATCAAACTCAGTATCCCATACGTTACCTACATCCACAAATACACTGGTACGTACAGAATTGTCCATATCAGCTTCAACGAATGGCGTAGGTACAATTAGCTCAATACCACCTAACGCCATGGCGTTACCACCTAAGCTTCGTTGAGACCAAGATATAACTGCATTTTCTGGGCTGCCGGGGAATATTTCACCGTCTGGGCCAACAATGGTACCAGGATTCGATAACGACACACCTCGAGGGCCTACAGTGTTGTTTTCAAACCCGCGTAACGAGTCTGCACCACCTGCCGTGAAGTTTTCTGTAAACGGCAGAATTTGTTCATTACCGTTAATTTCACCATATCCATTACCGTAACCTAAACGCATACGGGCCAAGAATGACCAGCGCTGATCACGCGATAACGGGAAGTACCACTTACCATCAAATACGGTTTTAAAATAGTTTACATCTGAATTTGGCGTAGTAATGCTAAACGAAGCACGTTGCGACGAGCCTGCCGTAGGGAAAAGGCCTCGGTTCAATGTCGAGCGACTCCAGCTCACGCTCGCCAAGAAACTGTCATATTTAATTGCAGCATCAGGATCATCACCGTTAGTAAACTGGCCGTAGAAACGCTCGGTCTGTTCGAAGAAACCACGGTTAAATAGCTCAACGTCTGCGTAAGTAATACCAAAGTTTATACGGTTAAATTCGTTGATAGGGTAACCAATGTTAGCACCAACTGAATAACGTTTTGAGTTGTACTGAATAACGTTGAAGTCAGAACCATCAAACTCACTATAACCGATTGAGCCACCCAAGCTGATACCATCGATAGTAAAGAATGGGTCGTTATAGGTCGCCTGAATTGACTGTTGGAAGGCCGTTGTATTCAAGTTTAGACCGATGCGTTTACCCGTCCCAAGGAAGTTATCTTGTTGGATACCCGCTTGAAGACTTAAACGTGTTCTATCGCCGTAACCGATACCCGCATTAAACGATCCAGAAGGTTGTTCTTTAACATTGAAATTAACATCAACTTTATCTTCAGAACCCGGAATACGGACTGTCTCAAACTCAACCTCTTCCATGTAAGTCAATCGCGACAGCTGTGCTTTTGACGATTCAAGCAAGTTGTTTGACAACCAAGTACCTTCCATCTGAGTCAGGTTTTGGCGCAGTACGCTGTCTGCAGTAACAACATTACCATTAAACTTGATGCGGTTAACGTATATACGTTTACCTGGGTCAACCGATAGGGTTAATTTAACCGTTTTGTCTTCATCGTTAATATCTGGGACCGTGGTAACCGTCGGGTAAGCGTATCCGAAGCGCCCCAGATACTTACTAATGAACTCTTCGGTATATGTCACTTCAGCTTGGTTATACAACTCACCTGGTGTCAACGGTAAAACCGCCTCAATGTACTCTTCATGACCTAATACATCACCAACTATCTCAACTTCAGATATAGTGTACTGTTCGCCCTCACTAACGTTCATAGCAATATAGATACCAGACTTTTCTGGTGTCATTGAGACCTGAGTTGAATCGACATTAAAGCGCAAATAACCACGGTCAAGATAGTGGTTACGCAGTGTTTCCATGTCGCCTTGGAGAGTTTGTTGCTGATAACGCGTTTCAGACAGGAAGTCCCACCACGGCGTATTGTATTGAAGCTCAAAAGCTTCCATAAGCTCTTCATCGGTGAACAACTCATTACCAACAATATTAATTTGCGCAATTTCCGCGGCATCGCCTTCTTCAAACAGTAGTTTTAGGTCTACGCGATTACGAGGTAGTGGTGTAATGATTGCCGTCACATCAGCGTTGTATTTACCAATGCTGTAAAAGAAATCTTTCAGACCATTTTCAATAGACGTCAAAACGGTTTTATCTAGCGGCTCACCAATTCGGACCCCATTCCCGTCTAAGCTGTCTTGAAGCTGCTCATCTTTGATGTCGTCATTGCCTTCAAAAATGATGTTACTTATGGTCGGACGTTCAGAAACACGCACGACAAGAGTGCTGCCATCTCTGAGAATTTCTACGTTCTCAAAGTGCGTCGAAGAATAGAGTGAACGAATCAACTGTGTCACTCGGAATGTATTTAGCTCGTCGCCAACTTGAACGGGCAAGTATGTTAGTGCTGCACCTAATGCAACACGTTGTAATCCTTCTACACGGATGTCTTCAACAACGAATTCACTGTCTTGCGCCGCAGCGTTGGCAAAGCTAGCACTGGAAAGGATGGCTCCGGCTGCTACTAACTGTTTTAACTTCATCTATTTTTCTTTTCCTGGCCGCGTTTTTATATTAGCTGTTTTGTACTTCCTGACTTCTATCAGGCTATGCGAGCAATATCGTTAAATATAGCGATACCCATTAACGTAAACAGAAGCACGCCACCTATTCTGTAACCCCATTCCTGCACCGCTTCAGGCACAGGTTTGCCAGTGAGCCACTCAATGGTAAAAAACATGAGGTGACCACCGTCAAGCATGGGCAAGGGTAATAAATTAATAATGCCTAAATTTACGCTTATTAGGGCAAGAAAACTCAAGAAGTACGCAAGTCCATACCCCGCACTTGTTCCCGCACCTTGAGCAATTGAAATAGGCCCGCTTAAGTTTTTTACAGACACGTCGCCTGTTACTAGCTTGCCTATCATCTCGACACTCAGTGTCATTAGGCGCCAGGTTTTATCTAGCGCCTTCCCAATAGCCTCTATAATGCCATATTGATGTGTAAACACATACCCTTCTGGCCAAGGCTCAAACGTTGGGCTCACGCCTAAATAACCACTTTGCCCTTGTGGTGTATCGCGGCGCGCTATCGTGGCATGTACCGTCTGTTGTTGTCCATCCCTTTCTATATCGAGCGCAATTCGCTCGCCAGGGTTGTCGACAATGACATCGACTAGGCCATTCCACGAAGACAGCGTAGCGCCGTCCAGCGCAATTAACTTGTCGCCAGGCAATATGCCTGCTTGCTGCGCTGCACTTCCCTCTCCGACGAATCCGACCTCAAGCGTTGGATCAGGTCGAAAAGGTGTTAACCCTAAGCTGCTTAAAGGAGACTCGCTATCTGGGTCAAAGTTCCAAGAACTCAGTGTAAATGTCAGTTCTTTTTCAACACCTGCTGAATTTCTAACCGTCACTTGGGCATTTTCAGACCCTATATTTGAAACCAACTCAAAATTGACGGCTTCCCAGTCTGGCGTATTACGCTGGCCTATTTTGATAATTTCATCGCCGCTAACGACACCAGCAACCGCCGCAATACTATTTGGTTCAACCTCTTTTACTACTGGCTTAACTGTTTCTAACCCCACTAGATACATTAGCCACAGTGCAAAAAATGCAAAAATAAAATTCACGCCAGGACCTGCGGCAATGACGGCCATGCGCTGCAATACTGGTTTGTTGTTAAAGGCGCTATCTGCGAGCTGCTCAGGAACATCATCAATACGTTCATCAAGCATACGAACATAACCACCAAGTGGAATCGCAGCGATAACATACTCAGTGCCTGATTTTCCCATCTTGCGCCAAATTGGCTTTCCAAAGCCAATCGAAAAGCGCTCTACTTGAACACCACACTTGCGGGCAACGTAAAAGTGTCCCCACTCATGCACCGCAACTAAAATACCCAAGGCGACAACGAAAGCACCAAGACTCCAAAAAAATGCTAGCACTGGAACTTACCTCTAATAATGTCGTTTGCTTTCCCTCTGGCGAGTGTATCTTGCTCGAGAATCTGTTGAATAGATGAAACTTGCACGCCAGGTAATGCGTTCAAAGTCGCCTCATTGACACGAGCAATATCACAAAACTCAATACGTCCTTCAAGGAAATGCTCTACCGCAACTTCGTTTGCGGCGTTCAGTCGCGTCGTTGCGCATTGCCCTTCTCTGCAAGCGTCTATTGCTAACTTCAAGTTCGGATAGCGTTCAAAGCACGGGGTTTGAAAACTAAAATCACCTAAACCTGCAAAATCTAGAGGGGATACGCTTAAGCATCAATACGCTCGGGGTAGGCAAGGCCATACGCTATAGGCGTGCGCATATCAGGGTTTCCCATTTGCGCAATCACTGAACCGTCAATGTATTGCACCATAGAATGAATAATGCTTTGGGGATGGATGACAACATCGATGTCATCAGCGCCTGCACCAAATAGCCAGCATGCTTCTATAAATTCCAAGCCTTTATTCATCATGGTGGCAGAATCGATTGTTATCTTTCTCCCCATTGACCAATTAGGGTGTGTGCTGGCTTCATCAATAGTAATTGACGAGAAAGTATTTAAATCACGAGCTCTGAACGGCCCACCAGAGCCCGTAAGCAGTATTTTTCGAATACCAGAATTGCGGAAATTGCCATATTGATAATCGTGAGGGAGACACTGAAAGATTGCATTATGCTCAGAGTCAATAGGTAAGATGGTGGCACCACTTTGGTTAGCGGCTTCAATAAAAAGCGCACCAGACATTACCAGCGCTTCTTTGTTGGCAAGCATTACCCGTTTGCCTGCTTTCACAGCTGCGAGCGTGGGGAGTAGTCCTGCGGCACCAACTATAGCCGCCATTACCGCATCAACCTCGGGCGCACTAGAAACATTCTCCAGCGCCTCAGAACCACATAGCACTTCAGCGTCGACGCGATATGCCTTCGCCATCTCACAGGCCTGTGCATACAACGATTCATCTGCAACAACCACATAACGCGGCGCACACTTGACCGCTTGCTCCATAAGCAATGAAAGTTGTGAATTACTGGTTATCGCGAAAACCCGATATTTATCGGGGTGGCGGTTTATAACATCGAGTGTATTGCAACCGATAGAGCTAGGTAGCCCCTAATACTGTAACCGTTTGCATTACGCCATCCATGTAACATAGCAAAACGCGAATACGGGAAACGCTGCCGTTAAGCTATCAATTCTATCAAGCACGCCGCCATGGCCTGGAAGAATTTTTCCGCTATCTTTTATGCCCGCACAGCGCTTGAGCATACTTTCGTTCAAGTCGCCAAGGGCAGAAACCGCTACCGTTATACAGCCAACAACAAAGTGAAGCCAAATGCGTGATGGCTCAACTTGGTAATGCAGCGCGGCGAAAGCAATAATAGCGAAGGAGGCCGCTACGCCACCGAGTAGACCTTCTAAACTCTTGCCGGGAGACACATTTGGGCGAAGCTTATGGCGACCAAACTTCACCCCTACAAAAAACGCTCCGATGTCTGCTGCCCACACAATACCGAGCACATAGAATATTAGCGAGGTGCCATAGTGATGGTCGACATCGTATAAGCTTGTCTTGAGCGCAATCACCGCCACCCAGGTTGGAATAAGAGTGAGTGCACCGAATATCGTCCTGACGCCTTTACTTTCACGCCAAAAGCCGGTGTGCTTTGGATATGCGAGGACCATGAACAGTGACGCTATCCACCAAAACACAGATACTGTGAGAATGCCCTTGTAAAGTCCATGTAGCTGCCCTTGGTGCCAAATATTATCGGCATCTACAATTAACGACAGCAATATACAAATGCCAAAAGCCCCTATCAGATAAAGCAACTTTTTAGGTCGCTCGCACACCCCTGACATATTGGCCCATTCGTAAGCGCCAATACCTACGACACCTAAACAATAGCAATTTCAAACCAAAAAATAGGGAGAAAAAGAATGGCATAAAGCGCCAGTGGCGCAAGAATTAATGCAGTTATTATTCGTTGTTTTAGCATAGTTTGCCCTTGGCTATTGTTACCAGAGCGAACCTGGTAATTGCCTGCATGGTCTTAGCCATCGGCTGTGACAACTTGTTCACCGGTGAGCCCGAAACGACGTTGGCGAACGTTGAAATCATCTACAGCAAGTTGAAAAACATCTTCGTTGAAGTCAGGCCATAGCACATCGGTAAAATACAATTCGGCGTACGCACATTGCCACAATAAGAAGTTGCTGATGCGATGTTCACCACCTGTACGGATGAGCAAATCGAGTTCAGGAAGGTTTGCAGTAGATATATGAGAATTGAAGCTATCTTCGTCGATGCTGTCGACATCGATTGCGCTAAGCTTTAACCTGTTCAGCAAGTTGTTTGGCGGCGTTTACTATGTCCCAGCGACCGCCGTAATTCGCGGCGATATTAAGCACCAAATCTTGGTTATCCTGGGTCATTTCTTCGGCTTTGCGAATTTTCTCAACCAGCTTTGCATCAAACGCGCTAACATCACCGATGACTTTTAGACGCACCCCGTTTTTGTGTAGCCGTTTAGCTTCACTGTTCAATACAAGGTTGAACAGGTCCATTAATACGCTAACTTCTTCCTCCGGGCGCTTCCAGTTTTCACTAGAGAATGCAAATAGAGTAAGTGATTCAATGGCATTTTGCCGCGCAAAGCGCACTACGGCGCGTACTGATTCTACCCCGGCCTTGTGACCGAAAGTACGAATTTTCCCTTTCTTCTGCGCCCAACGACCGTTGCCATCCATGATGATAGCAACATGTTTTGGGCTAAGCATTTGCTACCTAAGCACCTCTTGTTCGGTCGATTTAGCTGCGCTTAACCGCTTTCCAATCATAATACTTACTTATACTTCCATTAGTTCTTTTTCTTTGTCAGCAAGCATGCTGTCAACTTTTTTAATGAAGTCGTTAGTAATTGACTGAATATTCTCTTCCGCTGCACGGCTTTCATCTTCGCTGATTTCTTTTTCTTTCAGCAAATCTTTAACATCACCGTTGGCATCACGTCGAATGTTACGAATAGCAACACGACCGCCCTCTGCTTCGTTGCGAACAACGCGGATCAGATCTTTACGACGTTCTTCCGTAAGCGGAGGAAGAGGAATGCGAATTGAACCACCCGCACTCATTGGGTTAAGGCCCAAGTCAGATTGCATAATAGCCTTTTCAACCGCTTGAATAGCGCTCTTATCAAACACCGTCAGTGCAAGTGTTCGGCTATCTTCAGCAACCACGTTAGCAACTTGCTTAAGCGGAGTATCTACACCGTAGTACGGCACCATAATGCCGTCAAGAAGGCTTGGGTGTGCACGGCCTGTGCGAATTTTACTGAATTGCCCTTTAAGTGCTACTAGGCTTTTTTCCATGCGCTCTTGCGCATCTAATTCAATTTCATCAATCACGATTTGTATCCTATTGTTCTTAATTAATCGTTGTCAGCGTGGCGGATTACAGTGCCTTCTTTCTCGCCCATGACTACGCGTTTTAGGCAGCCTGGCTTGTTCATATTGAACACGCGGATAGGTAGGCTGTGATCACGCGCCAAAGTGAACGCTGACAAATCCATTACTTTTAATTCTTTTTCCAACACTTCTTGGTATGACAACTCATCATACAGTGTAGCTTCTGGGTTTTTAACTGGGTCATCACTGTAAACGCCGTCAACTTTTGTTGCTTTAAGAACAGCGTCAGCTTCAATTTCAATTCCGCGCAAACATGCTGCAGAATCTGTGGTAAAAAATGGGTTACCCGTGCTTAAGCAGAGAAGATAACAACACGGCCCGACTTTAAAAGGCTAATCGCTTCAGCCCAGTTGTAAGCATCACATACACCGTTAAGTGGAATGGCAGACATCATTCGTGCGTTAACAAACGCTCTGTGTAGCGCATCACGCATGGCCAAACCGTTCATCACAGTTGCAAGCATACCCATGTGGTCACCAACAACACGGTTCATACCAGCTTTCGCCAAACCTTCACCACGGAATAAGTTACCACCACCTATAACAAGACCAACTTGAACGCCTAACTCAACCAGCTCTTTGATCTCTTGAGCCATTCTATCAAGTACTTTAGGGTCTATGCCAAAGCCTTCTTCACCCATAAGGGCTTCACCGCTTAGTTTTAACAGAATGCGACGGTATGCTGATTTTGGTGTGATACTCATAATTTGGTATGTCCTCGTAAACCCAGTTTGTCCTATATATTCTCAAATTTTAGCACTAGAAAACATAGGACAAGCTGTTTTAAAAGCCTGTTTATCATCATTGCACTAGCCTAGCTTCATATCGATATAAATCAATGGCAACAATAATGATATACAGCTATAAAAAAGCACCTCCGAAGAGGTGCTTTGTAGTTTATCTAACTATTGCGTTATGCAAAAGATAAACGCTCAATTATTTCTTAGCAGCTTCCATTTGAGCAGCTACTTCAGCAGCGAAGTCTTCAGTCTTCTTCTCGATGCCTTCACCAACTTCGAAACGTACGAAGTTGATTACGTCGGCGCTGTTGTTCTTAAGAAGCTCAGCAACCGAGATTGAAGGATCTTTAACGAAAGGTTGACCAGTCAAGCTCACTTCACCAGTGAACTTCTTCATGCGGCCTGCAACCATTTTCTCAGCGATGTCAGCTGGCTTGCCAGACTGAACAGCGATTTCGATTTGGATTTCTTTCTCTTTCTCAACAACTTCTGCTGGAACATTTTCAGGCTTAACGAACTGTGGGCTTGCTGCTGCAACGTGCATAGCAACGTCTTTCGCTAATTCTTCATCGCCACCAGTAAGGATAGAGATAACACCAATGCGGCCACCGTGGATGTATGCGCCTAGCGTATCGCCTTCAACGTTGATAACACGACGTGGAGAGATATTTTCACCGATTTTAGCAACTAGTGCATCACGAACTTCGCTAACTTTAGCGCCGTTCATTTCAGCGTCGTTTAGTGCTTCAATGTCGTTGATGTTGTTTGCTGCCGCTACTTCTAGAAGCTCGTTACCGAACTTAAGGAAGCCTTCGTCACGCGCAACGAAATCAGTTTCGCAGTTAAGCTCAAGCATAGTCGCACGACCCGCTTCAACTTTAGTAAGGATTACACCTTCAGCTGCGATACGGCCAGCTTTTTTAGCTGCCTTTGCTTGACCTGATTTACGCATGTTTTCAATGGCTAGTTCAATGTCACCATCCGTTTCAACCAGGGCTTTTTTACAATCCAGCATACCTGCGCCAGTACGCTCGCGCAGTTCTTTAACTAGTGCTGCAGTCACTGCCATTTTTCAATTCCTCAGCATTAAATTTTAAATTCGTTAGGTAAAAGGGGCGATACCGCCCCTCTCAATACGTTTCGTATTGTAGCGCTGTCATATTATCGTGATATGACAGTTAGCAATCAGAATTACTCTGCTGCTTCTACGAAGTCGTCTTGCTCAGCTTGTACTTCAAGGTTGCTTTCGCGACCTGAGTTGATAGCGTTTGCAGCTGCATCCAAGTAAAGTTGGATAGCACGGATAGCATCGTCGTTACCAGGGATGATGTAATCAACACCGTCTGGGTTAGAGTTAGTATCAACAACACCAACAACAGGAATACCTAGGTTACGCGCTTCAGTAATAGCGATGTGCTCGTGATCTGCGTCGATAACGAAGATTGCGTCTGGAAGACCGCCCATGTCCTTGATACCGCCAAGGCTGTTTTCAAGCTTGTCCATTTCGCGCTGAAGCATAAGTGCTTCTTTCTTAGTTAGCTTTTCAAACGTACCGTCTTGGCTTTGCTGCTCAAGATCTTTAAGACGCTTGATTGACTGACGTACTGTTTTCCAGTTAGTCAACATACCACCTAACCAACGCTTGTTTACGTAGTACTGGTCACACTTTAGAGCAGCTTCTTTAACCGCTTCACCAGCTGCGCGCTTAGTACCAACGAAAAGGATTTTACCTTTCTTAGACGCAACACCTGAAAGGTAGTTAAGTGCGTTGTTGAAAAGTGGAACCGTTTTTTCAAGGTTGATGATGTGAACTTTGTTACGTGCGCCGAAGATGAAAGGCTTCATCTTTGGGTTCCAGTAACGAGTTTGGTGACCGAAATGCACACCGGCTTTCAGCATGTCACGCATAGAAACATTAGCCATTTTATTTTCCTCTTGGGGTTAGGCCTCCATATACCCCTTGTATCGATTCAGTAGTGCATTTAAACAGTGCTGAACACCCCGATACGAAGTGACGGTATATGTGTGTTTTAATAAAATAAATTTACCCTCTAAAACGGTGCGTTTTGCACAAGGCAAATTGAGCTTTCCGTCAGGGCGCGCGCTTTATATCACAAGTCACCATCAGTCTCAAGTTTTCAAGTTCAAAACGCATATATAGTACAACTATGCCATTAACGAATTTTAGACATGGCACATTCGCTTGCGCACTTACCAAAAAACCAAAAAAACTTTTACTTACAGCAACATACTAAGTGCGAGCTGTTTGATGTTATACTTCGTAAATACCTATTATGTATTGATTTTAGATTTAACGATTTGAGAGGCGCTGTGTCAGCAATTATCAAAACCCCTGAAGAAATCGAAAAAATGCGCGTCGCCGGGAAACTGGCTGCCGAAGTGTTAGAAATGATTACCCCTCATGTGAAGAAGGGAATAACGACAGACGAACTTAATACCCTCTGTCACGATTACATCGTCAATGAACAGAAGGCTATCCCTGCCCCGCTGAATTACGGGCACCCTCCTTTTCCTAAGTCTATTTGTACGTCAGTTAACCATTGCATATGTCACGGTATTCCGTCTGATAAAAAGCTTAAAGATGGCGATATTATTAATATTGACGTCACTGTAATTAAGGATGGATACCACGGCGATACATCAAAAATGTTTATTGTCGGTAAGCCATCTATTCTTGCTGAGCGATTAATTCGCATTACTCAAGAATGCCTTTATAAGGCTATTGAACAAGTTAAACCTGGTATGCGCTTAGGTGACATTGGCCACATTTGTCAAACCCATGCGGAAGCGCATAACTATTCAATCGTTCGCGAATATTGTGGTCACGGTATTGGCGCGAGTTTTCACGAAGAGCCTCAGATAGTGCACTACGGCAAGCCGGGTACTGGAGAGGTACTTGAACCTGGTATGTGCTTTACTATTGAACCAATGGTAAATGCTGGCAAACGATATTCAAAAGTATTACCTGATCAGTGGACAGTAGTAACCAAAGATAGAAGCTTGAGTGCCCAGTGGGAGCACACGTTACTGGTAACTGAAGACGGCGTAGAAGTGCTCACCCTTCGCGAAGATGAAACCTTGCCTCGCGTAATTTCTCATAGCTAGTAACGCAAAAAGCAAAAGTTTGTAGTTTTTGTAAAGCAGTTGGGTAAACACCCGACTGCTTTTTTTATGTCCATTTTCCATAACTTATCACTATTTTGCGACTGTTTTTCTGTATTCACTAACCGCTACCCCCGAAAAACAAGGGGTGAGAAATCCATTAAGAGATCAGCAAATCAAACAGAAACATATTTGCAACATAATCCCATAAATATTCACATTTCAACTTAAGTTATGCACCGTTTGACTACTGCGAAATTAAATAGATTCATGTTATTGTTCGTAGCGTCTAAAAAGAAGTCCAATGTAAGGGTGCATTTTGAGCCTGCAATCACTGATTAAAAACATCGACACCATAAGTTCAGTTGACGATATCCCAGCGATAAAATCCTGTGTGGAAGGAAGCTATGCATGGATAACGGCATCCTTCGATAACACGCCAGTAAATCAACTGGTTACTCGGTCGCGCTCAGTTTGTCGACGCTCTGCTATGCCATTTATGGCAACTTTACGGTTTGGACTCGGTAAGCGATTTAGCGCTTTGTGCTGTTGGAGGGTATGGTCGTGGGCACCTTCAGCCGCACTCCGATATCGATTTGCTCATTGTTAGCAAAAAGACGCTGAAGTCCGACGTACAGGAAAAAATTGGACAATTCATCACGCTATTGTGGGACATCAAGCTAGACGTTGGTCAGTCAGTTCGCACTATTAAAGAAACCGTTAAGTTAGCCAAAGACGACATTACGATTGCAACAAATTTGGTAGAAAGCCGTCTGCTTTGCGGTAGTGAAACCACGTTTGAAAAACTGTGGGAAGATGTAAATGGTCGTAACTCTTGGAGCAGCAAGTCGTTTTTCTCGGCAAAATATGAAGAACAGCTCAAACGTCACGCCAAATTTAACGGAACTGCATACAACCTTGAACCTAACATCAAAGAGAACCCCGGCTGTTTAAGAGACATACAGTCTATTGGTTGGGTCGCTAAAAAACACTTCAAAGAGTATGACGGATGGAACCTAGTAGGGCATGGATACTTTACTGAACAAGAACATAGCGAACTTATCGCCTGTCGAATGCACCTATGGAAAATGCGTTGTGCCCTTCATCTAGTGGCTGGAAGAAGTGAAAACCGCCTGCTGTTTGACTATCAACCAGATGTGGCTCAAATGATGGGCTACGGTGAAGAGGGAAAATCATCGGTTGAGAAAATGATGCGAGACTTTTTCGCACCGTTGCACGCGTATCAGAACTCAACCAGATGTTGTTGCAACGCTTTAAGTACGACATGCTAAACCAAAACGTACAGCGAACGTCGATTATCAATGAAGATTTCGAATTACTTGATAACATGATATCGCCTCGTCACGAGCAAGTATTTTCGTCTCCTGAAGCCATTCTCGATTTTCTGAACTTAGTGACAAACACCCCAGAAGTTCAAGGCCTAAGTACCATTTGTATTCGTCAGCTCAGAAATGCACATAGAACGTTTGAGACAGAGTACTTCGTAAATCGACCAGCATGTCGTGAAAAATTTATGATGCTAATGCGTCAGCCTGCATTTTTTAATTTTGGCTGGGACATCATGCATCAGTACGGTATTTTACAAGCTTACCTGCCTGAGTGGGACACGATTGTCGGTATGATGCAGTTTGACTTGTTTCATGCATACACCGTGGACGAACACACACATCGCCTTGTTAAGCACGTGAACTACTTCTTCTCCAAAGACAACAAAGATTTTCCTCGTTGCGGACGTATATGCCGCAACTTAGACAAACCAGAAGTACTCTACATTGCATCAATCTTTCACGACATCGCTAAAGGTCGAAATGGTGATCACTCCACACTTGGTGCTAAGGACGTCGCGAAATTTTGTGCTCAACACGATGTTCCCCAAGATGACGCCGACATGATTGCATGGCTAGTCGAAAACCATCTACTGATGAGCGTAGTCGCACAGAGAAGAGATATTTACGATCCTGATGTGATAAGTGAATTTGCTGGTGCTGTAAGAAGCCATAATCACCTGAACCTGCTCTACACCCTGACGCTTGCAGATATACGCGCAACTAACGATAATCTGTGGAATGACTGGAAAGCTTCACTGTTGCGCGAGTTATACCTTATGACGCAGAAAGCACTCGACAACGGTTTGCAGTGCCAAATAACGCTCAATGAGAGGGTGACCACTCACAAACACCAAGCACGCCAAATTCTGCAAGAGCGAGCAATAGAACCTGTGTCTATTGATGCACTCTGGGCACGTTTAGATGATGATTATTTTGTGCGCTTTAAGCCAACTCAAATTGCATGGCATACCGACGAAATTCTGAAAGCTCAAGATGATTGGCTTACGCCAGAGCATGAAGGTTTATTAGTTAAGGCCAATGACAATAGTGCAAAAGGTGGTACTGAGCTGCTTATTTATGGTAAAGACAGAAAGGCGCTATTTGCTCAGGTGGCATCGGTGCTAGATAGTCGCAATTGCTCAATTCACGATGCACACGTTACTGTTACCAGAGATGGCTACGTATTTGATAGCATGCTTATTTTGGAGAACGACGGGACAAGACTTTCATCAGACTCTCGTATAGCCTCTATTGAAAATGCTATTTCTGCACAATTGGCAAAGCCTGGGCGTTCTCATGAGAATAAGCGCAAGCTACCACGTCAAATGAAGCAATTAGACGTGCCAACTAAGGTTCGATTCTTTACTATTAACGACGAAGCGACACTTGTTGAGTTGGAAGCGCTAGACGCTCCCGGCATTTTAGCTAAAATTGGACACGCTTTCGTCGATACAAACACTACGTTAAAACTTGCAAAAATTGCCACTATCGGCGAGCGTGCGGAAGACATTTTTATTGTCAGCAACGAGGCTGGCAAAGCTTTAACCCAAGAACAGCAGGTTAGCCTTAAAAAGCGAATTCTGTTTAAACTCGATCAACTTGAAGATATCACAATACCATGAATGAATTGAAAGCCATTATTGAAGACGCCTTCGACAACCGCGACACTATCAGCCCAACAACTGCGCCTGAAGAGGTAAAAAAAGCCGTTGCGGACGCTATTGACCTGCTTAATACAGGTAAAGCGCGTGTGGCAGAAAAAATTGCTGGCGAATGGGTTGTTCACCAATGGTTGAAGAAAGCTGTATTGCTGTTCTTTCGCCTACACAACAACGATGTCATTGAAGGCGCTGAAAGCAAGTTTTACGACAAGGTGCCACTAAAGTATACCAACTATACTGCAGAGCAATTTGCCGCAGAAGGAGCGCGCATCGTTCCACCTGCTGCTGTGCGCACAGGTACCTTTATCGGTAAAAATGCCGTGGTCATGCCATCTTATGTGAATATTGGTGCATTCGTAGATGAAGGCACAATGGTTGATACGTGGGCAACAGTTGGCTCGTGTGCTCAAATTGGTAAAAACGTTCATTTATCTGGCGGTGTAGGTATTGGCGGCGTCCTTGAACCTCTGCAAGCTAACCCGACTATCATTGAAGACAATTGCTTTATTGGTGCTCGCTCAGAAATTGTTGAAGGGGTCATTGTCGAAGAAGGCTCTGTGATTTCTATGGGGGTTTATATAGGCCAAAGTACGCGTATTTACGATCGTGAAACGGGTGAGATTCACTACGGTCGTGTACCTGCTGGTTCAGTTGTCGTAGCCGGGAATCTGCCTAGTGCTGACGGCAAATACAGCCTTTACGCAGCAATTATCGTTAAAAAGGTTGATGCTAAGACTCGTGCTAAGGTAGGCATAAACGCACTATTGCGTGGTGTTGAATAAGGTTGTAGCGACAAACTGCATATAAAAAAGGCGCCTTAAGGCGCCTTTTTTATAGAACCAATTTACCTAAAAGGTAAGCAAGGCTAATAGTCGATAGCTTTCCACCCGCTTGTAGTACGCGGCTTAGGCGATAAGCTTATCTTTAATACTATTTACCCAGTCAACAACGTCTTTTTCAGGCTCAAGCGTCTCAATAGCATCTACCTCTAGCATATCTGCCACGGCACTTGCTTGAAGTTCCGATAAAAGTGATTGAAACTGTTTTCCCGCTCCGCAAAAGCTCTCGCCATAACTACTATCACCTAGAGCAGCGACAGCAAACGGTTTTCCGGTCAGTTGCGGTGCATCATCCTTTAAGTCTGAAAACACGAATTCTAAGTTAGGCGGCACATCCCCCTGTCCTGTCGTTGACGTGATAATAAGTAGCGCATCTGCATCTGTAAAATCACTAACCGAAGGGTCGCTTTCTAACACGCAATCTACACCTTGACCTGCGAGGCTTTCCTCAACCTGTTCTGCAACATGCTGTGCATTGCCGTAAACCGTGCCAGCAATTATTGTAAGTGATGCCATTTATACCTCTGTAAATTCAATTTCAAACTATTGCATTCGCAGTAGGTTGGATAACCGCTCTACCGCAACGACATACTCTTTATGTTGGCATGTCTTAACTCGTCGTGGAATAAGGTTGTAATGCTTCCACAAATTGTTGCATTGCTAAATGCATTGCAGAACCTATGCTTATCCACTTTAATGTAACCGGGTGAACAAACCCCATTTGCGTACAACTTAGGGCCAAATTCGCGAAATTAAAGTGTGATTTGGCAAATTTATTTTGTTTACCATCTCCGTGCGTTGTATCTCCGATTATTGGATGCCTAATATGTGCCATATGGCGTCTTAGCTGATGTTTGCGCCCTGTACTGGGAGAAAGCTTTACTAATGAGTATCGCGCACTTTGATACTTGCCCACTGGCTCTGGTACTTCAAACTTTTCGATAGACTCGTACACCGTTGTCGCTTGCTGAGGAGGTTGTTGTGGTCTCTTGTGTTTATCTGCGATCTTGTCATAACGATACTTCAGTGCGTAATCAACAAGTCCGGTATGATTAACAAAACCTCTGACTAGCGCGTGATATGTTTTAACCACTTGCTTGTCCATCATCTGCTTTCCGAGTTTTGCAGCTATATCCGACGTAAAGCTAAATACCAAAACCCCAGAAGTTGGCCTGTCTAATCGATGTGCTGGATATACGTGACGACCAATCTGATCTCGCAACGTCTGCACAGCAAATACCGTTTCATGCTTATCTATAGGGCTTCGATGTACAAGTAAACCCGGAGGCTTGTCTATTGCTACAATATATTCATCTTGATAGAGCACGCGCAGTTTGAGCGCATCAGGCTGAGTCACATCGTTCAATGTACTTCTCTCGGGGTAGTCTCATTAAGGCTCAAAACTAAGCGGTCCAACTCACGAATCTGAGCAAGCACCGCTGTGGCTGTTGAAGGCAAATACATTTCAGCCGCAGGCGCAATACTCATCGCTGGAATGGGAATTTCAGCGCTAGCAATCGCACGCATCTTAGGGACAAAAATATACACTAGCCAACTCTCAAAAGGCATACAATCAACAGCGAAAGGTGTTGTACTTTTTAACGCTTCTGCGTTTGGCTTATTTTGTGGCCAGATATTATCGTCGCGTATGGCACCAAGGAGTAAATCAAGGGCTTCATTGAGTGCGTCGTAGTTGTTTTTCAACAGCAACCTCATTTTATAATTAGGTTAAGGGCAAATGCGCTTTACTAATTTATTATGCTTGTATCAAACAAGCACTGTACGCGCGCATAGAAAAAATTAAGAGTAAGCAACACAAAGCCCCATGAGTGAACATACTGTTCGCTGGGAGTATATCATAGGAAACAAAGTAAGCGTGGCGTGTCAGAAAAAAGCGTTCATGTGATAAACTTTGTATTATTGCAGTAACTTCGGAATATTTGATGAGTGCGAACAGCATAAATTCTATCAGCGAGTTTTTATTACACGCAGGCACAGAATATAAAGTTTTCGACATGGGTCGTAGATTAACGCAACTTGACGCTCAATCCTTTTTGGATATTGAAAATGGTAGTGCTTACGCGCCCTACCCTCGTCAACAACACGCCTGGTTTGGTATTGTATTTTGGAATATACAAGCATCCACGCAGCACTATATTTGGTTTATTAAACTTCCCCTCGATGAACAAGGTCTCGTGGTAGCCGCAGCGAGGAACCACTTTCTAGATATTATTGTTGATGCGTTGGGACAGTCGATAGCGGACGATGCCGAAAAAGCGCAGACTTTACCCGATAACCCTTATTCATTTGTGCCAGGACAGTCGTTACTGGCGCAGTTTAATGCGATGGTAAAATACACGCTTGATGTGCCGATTAATGAGGAAGCACAAAAAGTAGAGGCATATCTCAAGGCGCCTCAACTTGTCGACTGGCAACAAATTTCAATGCAAAGCGTTGCGGATTTTGCTCAAACACTGAATAACCATGAAAAAAGTGCGAGCGTAATAAAAGCGTTCCTCGACAATTACACGCTCTATGCCAATGTGTTTGCCAATACTTACATGGAAATGTGCGAAAATGTCGCATTACCTGAGACATTCGAATTGTTTTGTATAGACAATCTCCAACGGGAAGAAGAGGTGTCGTTGAGCGCTCTTCGCGCGCTATCGGCTCCACATTTTAACGATAGAATAAACGCATGCTTGAAGTCGCTACTCACCGAGAGCGCGTCGCAGCGTATCGATATATTGAGCGTGATTGCCGCACGGCATTTTGAGCAAATGGATGAGAGCTTACTTCGTGTTTTTCTTGAACAATCAGCGCGTGTCGATGAGCTGGAAGGTCACAATGGAGCCTTATTTTCAGGCTTTTTCTCAGACTTGGTTCAAATACCAAAACTGCGACGTCAAGTATTAACACTAATGCGCTCGCCAGACCGTTCAAAAACGCTTGCACAAGCCTTTGACCGACTTTTTGCTCAAGCGAGAAAGTAAAATGACACTGTTAGAACTGGTAATATGGTTAACGATTGGATTTACGGGATATCAATTCTGGCGAATTCGCGCTATATCAGAGAGCACATACCAATACCTAACTCAGTATTGCAATACACATCAACTTCAATTGCTCAGCGTATCACGAGCAAAAACTCGTTTTTCATTCAAATATGGAAAGCCTGATTGGCATAGCGTATTCAATTTTGAGTTTTCCAGCAATGGAGAGGACAGATATTCAGGACAAGTTGAGCTTATCGGCGTACGTATTGTTAGAACTGATGTACCGCCACATCGTGTTTGATATTGAATTCAGACAAAAAAAGGGAACCGATAGGCTCCCCTTTTTCATGGAATTTTGAGTTTCCCTCTCTGCGATCCTTTGCGACTTAAATCTTCCCGATCAAAATCCTTATACGCCCCTTTCCTTCTAATCTCGCGCCATCCTGTGCGAGCTACACATCCATGCGTAGGTCCCTTTCCATTTTTCCATTACTACTGTACATCCGTAATACAGTGTTGCCCGTCCTAGACCTGTCCTATGTCAGACTCCGCTGACGCTCCCTTCCATTCATCCTTTTTTAATCGCACATCCTGCTGCGATCGTACCGTCCTTTGGCGTGTCCTTTGTTTCATCCTTGGTTTGCTCGTCCGTGCAAATTCTTCCTGAACTAGGCTTCATGCCATTTCCTTATGCAACATCCTATTGCTGAAGCTATCCCTGGCGTCCTTGAAAATTCCTACGTCCTGTAATGCAGTTCCCTATCTGCTATCCCTTTCCTTTTACTCACCGTCCTGTGAGAATCTCATCCTTAAGTTGTCCTAGTCTTCCCTATCAAATCTTCCTGACTCGTCGTGATTCCCTGTGACATGTTCATAGTATCCCTTCCAATTATTACCGCCATATGGAATTACATGGTTTTAATAAACTATTTTGTACGACTTTAGACTAACAAGAAGAAAAACCTTAAAAATCAAATACTTTATACTTTAGTATAATTTCAAACTTCAGAAAATAAGTAAGATCACTCACATGTTTTGTAGGAAATGTCTTACAAATAAATGCGACGATGACGAAAAGACGTAAACAGCAGAGTCAGGATGGTCGTTTAAACATGGCGAAAATGTACAATTTTACAGCAAGCATTTAATCTAATCCGCAGGCGACGGCAAAGATCAATGCCGTCGCCTGCGGATTAGATTGCTATTTTCTAAAAGTGTGACAAATACGTAGAACACTCATTTTTTCCTAAACATAACTTCGCCATTGACGTGGGAAAGGCTCAATTGCCCAACAACAGAGTAGTTATCATCACTAAAAAATGAGCGATGCTTTGGTACAGTGACAAACACCGCTACGCCCTCACTCTTAGCATCTTCATCTACTACGCTGTCTATTGCGCCTAATAAGATATGGCCTAAACCATGTTCCTGATAATCAGGGTGAACGGCTATAAAACTTAGCATATGGAAGTTATCTGCTGGAACGAGTGAACGCACTTTTTCTTCTTTTTGAAGCATCTGTTTTGTACCAAACAACCCTGCTGTTAAAAGCATTCGTAGACGCCAGTGCCAGTAGCGGCCTGCACCAAATGCAGCATCAGGAGAAGTTAGGCATGCCAATGCAATAAGACGTCCGTCATCAAATAACCCAATCATAGGCTGCTCAGCAACCCAAAACGCATTGAGCTCTTCTCGGATAGCCGAACGCAGACGACTTTCATAGCCTTCCTTTTCGGCCTGAAAAATATCAGTAAATAGAGGATCATCTACATAAGCATTGTAAAGAATAGAGGCTGCTACTTTAAGATCATCGACGCAGAGGAAGACCGCTTTTACGGAGTCGTTGATAGGGCTAAGTGCACTATTTGATGCGTTTGTCGTCATAAGGGTTTCCTCGTTGGCTTTAGAATGAAGTGATTAAAGACAATGACTGTGAACATCTTCACAATAGCTGCAAATTGATTTGCTCTTATCGTCTCTACGCACTAACAGTGTGATAAGCGTGAAATTAAAAAATACGTAATATGCATATCAAATGTATTAACTAATCTACTTTCGCACACATCTGTACAAACTTTAGCCTACTTGAAAACCCCTCAACTGTTAACCTTTTATTAACAACTAATTCATTAGGCTGTACGCACTATCACCCCAGCCGACTAAATTACCGTTTTTGAACACTAAAGGCGTGCATTCATCTTTGGTTGTTATTCCATCACCCATTGTTTTTTGAGTGCGGTAATAAAGCACACGGTACGTACCGTCTTGCTTTTCAAATAATTCGTTAAAATCAGCAACGCCCATTTTACGCAGCACGCTTTCATAAGCAGTACCCGTTTCAAGGTTGGAAATATGCTTGCGATTATTGAACTCTCTATCTTCCCAGTCTGCACTGTAATGGCTATCAGAACCACCACCAACAGATACAACACAGCCAGAAAGAAGTACCGATGAAGCTAAAGCTGCTGAGATAAGAAGCGTTTTCATGTGTTTTCCTTGTTTAGTACAAATAACTTTTTTAATTCTAGGTGACTCGAATGAACAACAACTGAATATGCGTGCTGGTCGAGCTCTCCATTTGCTTTCAGTGCCAAAACTACTTCAAGATTAGCGCCAAAACATAACTAACTGATTTTATTATACTTTACAAAAACCGCCGCATCCAAAAGTTTTATTATTTGGTTTATTTAGCAACTTTTTAGTTAATTTGACTTAAGCATTACGGTGACTCTGTCTTTGCGTTACACTTGCAGCATTCAATGTAGGAAGGGTTTTCATTTATGAACGATAATTTGCAGCAGCTTGTTGTGATATGCCAAAAAATGTA
This sequence comes from Alteromonas gracilis, assembly GCF_036870955.2. Lineage (GTDB taxonomy): Bacteria > Pseudomonadota > Gammaproteobacteria > Enterobacterales > Alteromonadaceae > Alteromonas > Alteromonas gracilis_A. The sequence goes on along the minus strand of NZ_CP145482.2, from coordinate 1,003,192 downwards.
CGACGAGGGCAGAACACCTTCAGTGGGAATGCTGCGTTCAAAAGCGCCTTTTAAGGTCTCAGTAACGGAAGCGATAGAAGCAATTAAACGGTTTAATGCCAGTAAGAAAATCACGCCAACTTCTAGCACGAATGACAAAGATGATGAAATGACGCGAAACACACTTGTGCAACGCGTCGAAGCGCTTGAAAAAGAAGTTTCTGAACTTAAAAAAACGCTCAAAACAATAGTATCGGAAACTAAATCGTAAGATATTCCGCCACTATGGTGTCGGTGATAATTGCGCGATAAAGTGTGCCAACGTCGGCGCTAAAATTTCTTGAGCAGGCTTACCTACCTGCTCCAATGCTACTTCACCTGTGTCGTTGATTACCGTAAGGATAAAGTCGTCTTCATCGGTTAAACCAAAAAAAGCGATGGCGATTGTTTTAAACGCTGTTTCATCAACAAGTGACCAATAAGATTCTGTTGAAGCCTTTCAAAATCTTCTTCATTCCAAACCTGCAATAGCTCACATGCCCCTTGTGCTGCTTTTGCCTGCATGTTGTTGCTAAAATAACGCGTAAAGTATTCACAATATTGTGAATCTAACGAAAGTGACAATGCTTCTTCGACATTTGAAAAAGATAAATTAGTGTTTTGACGCACAGGTCTCCACTGAATCAATTCCCCCTCTTGCAGTTGGTCGACAATTTTATCTGCACTGTAACACACAGATGGCCACGCGGCCTCGAAGGGCACCACTAGTTTGTCGGCTTCACCGTTTGCGACATAAGATGATACAAATTTGTCTAATTGTTCTGAAATAGTTAGTGTCATTATGAAGTTACCTTAACTTTTTTGGGGTACACTATACTCCTATATTAACAGCGGTATTAGTGCATATTGACTTTTGGAGTAGGTTTTAGCCCCAAGTGAGTCACAATGATGTTTTAAAAGGTTTTTATGTCGGCGGATAACACATTCGAAAAAATTTCAATTCAGGCACCTGACGATCTCTCTTTGGGCAAACAGGTTGAATACGAATACAACTATAATCCAGCATTGTTGCAAGGTGTACCAAGAAGCCTTAGCCGAGACACGCTCGCCTTAGACGCTGCGAGTTTGCCCTTTTCGGGAATTGATACATGGACAGGGTATGAACTGTCGTGGCTTAATTCAAAAGGTAAACCTCACGTAGCAATCCTTGAGTGTAATGTGCCCATCACGTCACCAAACCTCATTGAATCAAAATCATTCAAGCTGTATTTAAACAGTTTTAACCAAACAAAGTTTGCTTCACCTGATGAGGTTGCACAGGTACTTTCGCGCGACTTATCATCGTGCGCTGGTGAACCTGTCGAAGTAAATCTGCTATTACCAAGTGCGTTCGAATCTCTTCAATTCAAGGAGTTTTCAGGAACTCTGCTTGACGGCCTAGATGTAGAAATTACCTCCTACTCACCAGATACTCGCACGCTAGCGGTAGACGCAACCACCACTTCTGTTAGTGAAACGCTTATGTCTCACCTGCTTAAGTCTAATTGTTTAATCACAAGTCAACCAGATTGGGCTAGTATTCAGATTAAGTACGAAGGTAAACAGATCGATCATGAAGGGTTACTGAAGTACTTAATTAGCTTTAGGCAGCATAATGAATTTCACGAGCAATGCGTTGAACGCATTTATTGTGACATCATGCAACATTGCAAACCTGAAAAACTAACGGTTTGCGCGCGATATACGCGCAGGGGTGGTTTGGATATCAATCCATTTCGCTCAAATTTTGAAGCACCATATGGGAATTACCGTCAAGCGCGCCAGTAACTAACATTGCATCAAGGTGCGATACCAGTTACTCGTTTGTGGCCAAGCGAACAAGATAAGACGAAAAAATGGAAGCAAAAAAATTACAGGCTTTAAAACAAAATAACGCGCTTCTTTGCCAATTTATTGTCAGACTATCGGCGTTTTACGAGGGATTTTCTGACAAGCTTGACGATGAGCTAAGAACGTTGCGAGGGCATCTTTCAGGTACGCCTAACTTCAGTTTGGCCGCTGTGAGTATTGAGAAACTCAATAAGTCGCTTCAGCACCAGGAAATTACGCTACGAAAATACAGTACTGATACACTGGCATCCCTAGAAGATGCAATGAAACAGTTACAGAAAATTGTATTTGAAGACGATGAGTTAAAGACACTTACAACCAAAGAGCTGATCAAAATAAATCAGCCACATAATGACATATTTGGCATTTATAAACTCTTTACAAAAGCCATTGCTTTGCATCGTATTGCACTGAACAAAAAAATGGTCGGGTTACAGCCCACTGCTGTCGAACAAACAACTTCAACGAGTCAGCAGACATCGGCTCCTCAAGAAGAAAACCCCCACTATCGTTCTATTTTGGTTGAGCTTAACCAGCTTATTGCATCATACGCACAAAAGAAACCAAACGATAAACAACTCATGGAGATCAAACAGCGACTCGAACAAGGAATGGACGAGGATCAACTCTTAAAAAGCTGCGTTGTAATTTTGCGAATGATTGTTCAAGACGCAATGTCAGAGGCTAGTTTTACGGGCAAAGTTATTCAAAGCTTGCACAATTCTCTTGGGCAACTAAATGACGAAGTTAGTGAAAGTATTAAAGGAAGCCAAAATCAATTCGAACAGCGCAAAGAAGGCAACGAATTATTAAAATCTCATATAGACAGTATTGAAGAGGCTGTTTCGGTCAGTGATTCATTGGAGTCATTGAAGGAGCAAGCTCAGTTTTGTGTGCAAAATCTGGTAAACACGTTAAGTGAACAGCAAACCAATGATGAGCAAGGGCAGGAAGCACTCAAAGCGCTACTATCGTCAATGCAGGCAAAAATCAATACGTTGCAACAACAAACCAGCGTCTATAAGAAAAAGCTTGCCGAGCAAGTGATGCAAAGTAAAACTGACTCGCTAACCCGTCTTCCTAATCGGCAAGCTTATAATGAAAAATTAGAAGAAGCCTTTGTTCAATTTAAAGACTCCGGAGAACCACTTGCAGTTGCGGTTGTCGATATCGACCACTTCAAATCGGTCAATGATAGATTTGGACACGCCGCCGGAGATAAAACACTTCAGGTAGTAAGTCGTTTCCTAAAACAACATATGACCAAACCAGAGTTTATCGCCCGCTGGGGCGGTGAAGAATTTGTTATGTTGTTTCCCAATACCACTATTGAAGTTGTTGAGGAAAAGCTCAACGAAATTCGCAATAAGCTGGCTTCAATGCCTTTCAAGTTCAAGCAAGAAAAAGTCAAGATAACCGCCTCTTTTGGAGCAACGTGTTTTAATTCCAATGATAGTACTGAAACCGTCTTCGAGCGCGCTGATGAGTATCTCTACCAAGCAAAACGAGATGGACGAAACCGCGTTATTACGGATTTAAGTACTTCGCAATAGGACGCAGAAGTATGAAAAAAGTGCAGCTCAACCCCGTTGGCTCAATGAGCCAACTTTCTCAAGTAGAAGTTGCGAAACTACAGGACACCACGAACAGCGAACTTTTTAGGATGTTCAGAAACTGTAGTTTGGCCGTACTCAACAGCGGCGTGGATGAAGACAACTACGAAACACTTTTTTCCCCGTACGAAAATTACGATATTCGTCTGGTTCGCAGAGAACGAGGGGTAAAAATTGAGCTGGTTAATCCACCAGAAGTGGCTTTTGTTGATGACCAGTTACTTAAAGGCGTGCATGAACACCTCTTTGCCGTGCTTCGCGACCTTCTTTACATGGGCAATAAGTACGCTTTCCTTCATCAAGACAGTCCTGCAGAAAGCTCGGACGTCACCGACATGGTGTTTGACATGCTTCGTCATGCTCAAGCATTAGAGGGTAATGATTGCGTAAACACTATTGTCTGCTGGGGTGGGCATTCGATTAATCAAGTAGAATATAAATACACTAAAGAAGTTGGCTATCAATTAGGGCTTCGCAATATGAATATCTGCACCTATTGTGGTCCTGGCGCGATGAAAGGTCCAATGAAAGGTGCGACGATTGGTCACGCCAAACAGCGCCATAAACTGGGACGATATATCGGTATTTCAGAGCCCAGTATTATCGCCGCTGAGCCTCCAAATGCGATAGTTAATGAGCTTATCATAATGCCTGATATCGAAAAACGATTAGAGGCATTTGTGAGGCTTGGGCACGGTATTATCGTTTTTCCAGGCGGCGTGGGCACCGCTGAAGAGCTGTTATACTTACTAGGCATTTTGATGAATGAACGCAATGCCCAGCAACCTTTCCCAGTGGTTCTGACGGGGCCAGCTTAGCAGCGAAGGCTACTTTGAAGCCATCGATGCTTTTGTGGGCGATACTCTAGGCATTGAAGCACAGCAAAAGTACCAAATCATTGTCGATGACCCTAAAGAGGTGGCTCGTACGCTCAATGCAGGTTTAGATAAAGTAAGAAAATTCAGAGGAGCCATGGGCGATGCATACAGTTTCAACTGGTCGCTAAAAATTGACTCTGATTTTCAGCAGCCATTCATACCAACACATGAAAGCATGGCCTCACTTGAGCTTCACCACAATCAAAGTAAAAGTGACCTAGCCGCTAATTTACGTAAAGTGTTTTCGGGCATAGTTGCGGGTAATGTAAAAGCAGAAGGTATAAAGCAAATAAAAGAGCGAGGCCCTTTTGAGATAACGGGTGACGCTACGCTAATGAAAAAAGTGGATACATTGCTGGAGTCATTCGTTGCTCAACATCGAATGAAGCTTCCGGGAAGTGCTTATACCCCATGCTACGTGGTTAAAGATAACGTTGCATAATCACGACGCATTTGGTTACGTTTGTACTTATGTTTAGTGTAGGTTTTAGGGTACACTTAATAAAAAGCAGAGCTTAATATCAAAGATTATAAGAAAAATTCAAACCGCTGCGGTTTGAATTTTTCTATGCTCGACGGTTAGTCATGCATGCCAACTGCGTGCATAGCAATCCGCAAACATAGCGTAAAGAACACGAGAAGTAACGGTTATGAATAGCAAAGTTATTCGTTTAATTTTAGCAGGCATCGCAATGTACGCGGTGTTCGTCTTTATGGTTATCGCGTTTTATCCCGATAAGCCTGAAAATATGGACTGGAAAGACCGCGAAGAATACAACCGAGTTCAAATTACCAAGCTCAAGTTGGGAAGCACGCGTGAAGAAGTGCTTGCGCTATTGGGCACGCCTGATATAACGGAAGCAAAACAACAGGGCGTAACGGTAATACAAGTGATGTTCTTTAGAACCCAACATGTGCGTGCTGATGGTTTGACCACGCAAGATGAATGCACGCCGCTATTGTTCGAAAATGATAAGCTCATCGCTTGGGGAGACGGTGCATATTCTAGCTATCAGAATAGCTGACGCTAGATGGAAGTGAAAAACATCATTTCCGCTTTCTCGCGACTGGCTCTTCAACCTGATGATTCGACCCCGATTGAGCAGTGCGTCAATCATTGGCTTAAGAATGCAAAACGCGTCTTAACGCTTCTAAACAATGACTTAAGCCTTTTTGTGCCGCTTGCTCGTATTGAAAGTCCGCTAACGGGGAATACGCGTCATATAATGTTAGTGACACTTTTCGCTAAACTAAATCATTTCAACGACCATTATTTGCAGCATATCATTGCTGCCACACTAGCTTCTCAGTGGGTGAATACCCAAACAGACAACGCGCGCACACCTGCACTGTTTGCTTTTTTGCGCGCTCGTAAACTTGGTTTATGGCAAGACATCCTTAAATTGCATAAAGCGATGGCGTCCAACGCCTTGCTAATGCGCTTCGTAGGTACCTCCCAGCTAACCGAAGCCCAGCGCCTGTGTATAATAGCTAAATTATTTGCTAGTCGCCCCAAATCTACCCAAGCGGAAGATATTTTTTCGCTAGTGGTACGAAACGTTGCTCCTATACATAAACACCTTATATCAAACATGGCTATCTTGTTTACTCATGTGATACCCGGCTCAAAGGTGTTTGTTTCAGGAAAACCAGGCGTTGTCATTGATGTGCAAAGAGATCATGCATTTGTTATCGCACTAAATGAAGATGATATAGATGGAAGTTGGCAACCAGCTAAACGCATTCTTTTTCCAAAGCCTCTCTTTATTCCCTTTGAACACCTTGTGGCACTTTATTCACAAACAGCCGAACAAAGACATCACAAGGGTGGGGTCGCCTTTATTCCTGCAACATACGCCGTTCAATCGCCCCCGGCTGCCCTTTTGGGGATTATTGATGAGCTTCAAAAGCGAGATTGTGAAATACCCTCGCTGTGTGAAAAAATTGAATCTGTCCCAACATTTAATCGATTCTTGTTACAAACTGCTAGCCAGGACAATCGCCTGCAGCTTCAGGTAAAGAATATTAAGCAAGCTGTAATGACCTACGGTATTGAACGTGTCGGCGATATGTTGATTCAATTTGCATTGTTAGAACGGCTAACTCAAAAACAGTATCCGTTGATGTCGATGTGCAAACAGTTAACAACAATTAGCTGTGCTATCGCGGGAGAACTAGCAAGTCGATGCGATACAAAATTTAGTCCCCAATCAGCGGCACTGACAATGACGTTTCTGTGTTCGCCGCTTTTTACCCTGCCTGGCTTAAAAATAGCAAAAGCCCTACCCGTCAATCACGCTGCGCCTTTTTCTTTTGAACAGGCGCTTAAGGTTAAAGGTGATGCTTCATGGCTAACCGTATCTAGTGAACTTGCAGGAAATTGGCACCAAAGCGCAACGTGGCGTGCGGTTATTCACCATTGCAACAAGCCCAATAGCGAAGTTCCCTCTTCACTTAGAAAAGAGCACGCCGTCATGCTACTCGCTTTCGCACTATCAAAAATGAGCTTGTTTAGCGGAAACATATACGCATTTGTCCAAGATTTATCCTACAAGACGTTACTCAATACCTTGTCGCTTAATCAAAGAGATATCGACACTATCATTGAATCGCAAAGCGCGCTTCTAGCCTGCCCCTTGTCGCAATAAGCAAAAGCCAGTTACTTCGTCATATAATTACACTGTATATGACTGCTTTAGTTTACGGTTTATGCGAATAAATCTCGATAAGTGGCTATAACTTGCGTCTACTATCGTATAAAATACGCCAACTTTTGCGCTGCTTTACGCAACTTCCCTACAAAATCAATTATAATAAGCTAGCACGCAGACTTTGGCGCGTTTCGCTCGCCAGACTACAATTTGAACCTAACGATTTTGACAACAGAATTTTCAGAGGATCCCTCAACATGACTCAGCAACGCATTACAGTCATTCGCGGTGACGGCATTGGCCCGGACATTATCGACGCAACCACAAAGATTCTAGATAAGGTTGGCTGTGACTTTGCCTATGATTATGCCGATGCAGGTTTAGTAGCATTGGAAGAGCACGGCGAGCTTCTACCACAAGAAACACTAGACCTCATTGCAAAAAACAAAGTTGCACTGAAAGGTCCTCTAACTACGCCAGTTGGTGAAGGCTTTACCTCTATTAACGTAAGCCTGCGTAAGCAATTCAAGCTGTATGCAAACCTTCGCCCAGTAATGTCATTCAAAGGCACTAAAGCGCGTTACGAAGATATTGACATCATCACTGTTCGTGAAAATACACAAGGTATGTACTCTGGCCTTGGACAAGTGGTTTCTGAAGATGGTAACGAAGCGGAAGCGATGAGTAAGATCACTCGCGACGGTGCTGAAAAAATCGTTACTTTTGCATACGAGCTTGCTCGTCGCGAAGGTCGCAAAAAAGTGACTGCGGTTCACAAAGCAAACATCCTTAAGTCAACATCGGGTCTTTTCCTTAAAGTGGCTCGTGAAGTTGGTGAGCGCTACCCTGATATCGAATCAGCTGAAATGATTGTTGATAACTGCTGCATGCAGCTTGTTATGAACCCTCACCAGTTTGATGTAATCGTGACCACAAACCTTTTCGGTGACATCCTATCTGACTTATGTGCAGGTCTTGTGGGTGGTCTTGGTATGGCTCCAGGCGCAAACATCGGCGAAGATTGTGCAATTTTTGAAGCGGTTCACGGCAGTGCACCTGACATTGCAGGTAAAAACCTAGCAAACCCTACGTCAGTCGTCCTCGCTGCAGCACAAATGCTTGAGTACCTAAATATGGGTGACAAGGCTGAGAAAATTCGCGCTGCACTTAAAGATGTTATTGAAACAGGTGACCGTACGACTCGCGACCTTGGTGGCGAAGCAGGCACAACTGAATTCACTGAAGCGCTTCTAGAGCGACTTTAAGATTTCTACGTCGTCTTAAAACGACGTCTATATTTTTAAAATAGCGAGCAACAGCTCGCTATTTTTTTGCCCTGACAATACATCGTCTTTCTTAGCCTAGTAAGAAGCGCATAACTAATCCTCCCGCGGGCATACTTTTAATTTGCGTAGCAGGCATACAAAAACTGTACTAAAACTGGACTACCCTTTTCTTCTAACCCTCGTACTATCCTTGTTTGTACCAATTGTGTACGCAACGCTCGGGGTTTCGTTACCTTCCAAAAAACGTAAGCACCGACATCAATTATTAAAGACAAGGAACGACTATGAAAAAACGACTAACCGGTCTCGCACTTTTTCTGGCAATTGCCGCACAATCGACTGCAATTGCGTTTGAGGAACTAGAAGAAAACCAAAATGCTTCTTCGTATCACGAGATGTCCATGGAAAAGATAGACCTCAATAGTGCCTCAATAGCGCAGCTTACTACCTTACCTGGCGTTGGAAGCGCGAAAGCTAAAGCCATAATCCGGTATCGAGAAGAAGTGGGCCCCTTTCTTGAAATCGAGCAGATCACTCAGGTAAAGGGTATTGGAGAAAAAATGTTGGCAAAAATCCAACAACACATTGAAGTAAAATAGAGCACTTTCCATAAAAATGCGCCTATTTAGGCGCATTTTTTTGCTTTTATATGTACCGCTATTAATGCTCTAGTTAGCGATAGACTTAAGATACTCTTTAAAGTCTTCGGCAAGCGCTGGGTGGCGCAAAGCGTATTCGACATTTGCTTTCATGTAACCAAGTTTGCTACCACAGTCATGGCTTTTGCCTTTCATGTAATACGCATCAACTTGCTCTAGTTTCATTAACGCGTCAATAGCATCGGTAAGTTGTACTTCGCCACCCGCACCTGGAGGAGTGAACTCTAGCAGATCCCAGATTTTTTCAGAAAGCACGTAACGACCTACAACCGCAAGATCTGACGGCGCTTCTTCAAGTGGTGGCTTTTCAACCATTTTATGAATTTTAGCAGACTCACCAGGTGCAATAGATGCACCGTCAAGGTCGGCAATACCGAACTTTGAAATATCTTCTTGTGGTACCTGCTCAACCATAACCTGACTTACGCGGCTCGTATTAAACTTAGCCACCATATCCGCCAAATTATCCTTTTTCGGATCACTTGCAGCATCATCAATAATAACGTCTGGAAGCACTACAGCAAAAGGAGCGTCGCCGATTACTGGACGAGCACACAAAATAGCATGGCCAAGACCATTTGCTACGCCTTGACGCACTTGCATAATGGTTACGCCTTTCGGGCAGATTGATTGCACTTCTTCTAACAATTGACGCTTAACACGCTTTTCTAACGTTGCTTCTAGCTCGAATGAAGTATCAAAGTGGTTTTCAATGCTGTTTTTACTTGCGTGAGTAACCAGAATAATTTCCTTCACCCCAGCCGCAACACACTCACTTACCACGTATTGGATAAGCGGTTTGTCTACAACAGGCAACATTTCCTTAGGAATGGCCTTCGTTGCTGGAAGCATTCTAGTACCAAGGCCAGCTACAGGAATGACTGCTTTTTTAACTTGACTCATAAATGAATATCCTTTTTTACAATCCTAGTTACGCGCTCGCTACATCATTTATGGCACAGTCTGCCAAAGCGCATACTCTTAATTTTCTGTTTATTGTTAAAGTAATGCAATGGGTGTTCCAATTACCATAATGGCGCACTTGTGTATTAAAAAAGGGCAAATGCGCTTGTCCTCACTATTATAAGCACAGAAATTGGGCTTGGCGCTAGTAAGTGCACTATTATGGTGAATGTAATGCTGCTTGTTACATTCAGTTCTACGTATTTCCAACTTCTATTTGTTCTGCCTTGTCATTGGTCCAAATTTCTTTCTAACGGCATCAACCAGCCCTTTACGCATGTAGTAGCCACGCATTTCACCTTGCTCAAAGCAATAGCGATTAACAATATATCGCAGGGGTATTGCTAGAACATGACGGCATTTCCAATACGTTGGTACATACCCTCTTTTTGCCAATGTAAGAACATTGCGAAACTGATAGTAGAGTCGCACCTAAGCGAGCCCTGTTTAAAAGTGACGCCTAGAATAGTAACGCGTGAATCACCTTGCTTATGAGGCATGCAGGCAATGGTCGATTGAAAAACTTTCATACCTCTGCTTCTAGCGCGCCAACACCATTCATGATCAACGCCGTCAATAAAGAGTGAACCTTCTTTTTCACCTACTTTGTGAAACGCACCTTTTGACAAAAGCATTCCAGATGCAATGATTTGTTTAACTTCTTTTAAGTTTGAAGAATGAGGCCTGCCTTTTTGCAATACACCTTGGTCTACGCATTGAGAAAATTGGCAATAAATAGAAGGCCCTATGGCTGCAACTAGCTCAACAGATTTTATCTCTTCGAATTGCTCAAGAAGCGTGCTCGCTATATCTGGGGTAAATTCACTATCTTGATCCAACAAAAAGGCATAATTAATATTGCGCTTAAACAGCGCTTGCAAACCAATATTTTGAGCTTGAGCTATACCAATATTTTCAGGGAAGTGCACATAATCGACATCACCTTCCATTAAGTCACGGGACGAGTTGGGCGAGTTATCAACGAGAATCAACTGCCAGTTTTCAGTGTTGAACCGTCTGATCAGTGTATTTATGTGCCCCAGATCTGGGTGAAAAAGTATAACTACAATACCCGTTTTCAATGCTTCCCGAACCTCTCGAGTAAATGCCTATCAACCTTATAGGCTAATTTTACAATTTTGCCCGGCATAAGTCTCAGTGTTAAAACACTGCAAGCATAAGCTATGTTGTAAAATGAGTACTGTTTTAAGCATGTAATAGCGAATATGCGAGCCTTGAATTCATTAAGCGACTTGCTGAGGCCTCTTCGCTTATAGAAGTTATTCACCCGTCGAAACTTTAGTAAACGATCTTTGAGGTTTCTAAATATGTAACCTTTTGACGCTAACGTTATCCATAAAAAATAGTCTTGCGTGTTTCTCAGTTTTCCATTGTACCGATGCCCATCATGAAAAACCGAATAACGTACCACTACTGTAGGATGATTAAGTGAACAGCGTCTGGGCAAAATCTTAATTATTTGACGATGAGATGACGGCATGACGCGCGCGCCCACTTTTACTCCCTGCTCATTTACCTCCGTCAGGGCTGAACCCAGTATCGATATATTGCTATGCCGCTTAAGATATTGAATTTGTCTCGCGAGTCTATGGCTCTCCGACACATCGTCAGCGTCCATTCTCACAAAGAAACTCGGGTTGTAATTCAGTCCAAAATCTATAGCGAGGTTCATTGCAGAGGCAAGTCCGCAGTTTTCCTCGTTTTGCAACAACACAATTTGCTCGTCTTGCTCAGCAGCCTCGAGCAACACGTTTTCAAGCTCTCTAGGAATAGGCCCGTCGATTACAATAACGAATAAAAAGTCGCGATACGTTTGGCATTGGATACTTTTGATGGCCTCGTGTAGCCAATTTGCGTCATCAAACTCGTAAACCGACATCGCTACAATCGTTTCAATTCTCTTTTGTTTAAAATGATTATGGAGAATGGGAAACTGATTATTCAAAAGAAAACACCACAGGTAGGTAAAATAAAAACAAGAAAGCGCAGCTATCTGCGCTTCACATTACCGCATGTTACAAAGAAAATACAAAGCATTCTACATTTTGCTTTTGCTATGCCGTAAACCGTTTTACGAAGCGAAGTACGCTCCAAATGTGCTGGATGATAAGACTGTAGATGACGAGAAGAGCGATGAAGCCCCAAAACATAACGGGTTCAGGAACAAGATAGACCTCACCGAGAATCCCGATTAAGCAGTAACATGCACCAAGTAGCAAAATTGCGACAAGAGACTTGCGGCTGCTTAGCCCCGCTCGCATAAAGATATTATGTAAATGTTGGCGATCAGGCTTAAGCATAGACTGTCCTTTTCGCGCTCTGCGATACATGATTGCCGCCATATCCATAAGAGGAAGACCAACTAACCATACTGCAGTAATGGGCCTAAATGCTGCGACGTCGTTCTGCGTATGGTGAACCAGCAACCAAACTATGGTCAAACCCACAAACATGCTGCCCGCATCGCCCATAAAGATTTTATTCCCCTTAAAACCTTTCCAGCTCAAATTAAATGCCAAAAATGGAACAATTGCGGCAACAATGATCAGAGGCTCCATTATTGAAGCGCCATTGCCTGTTGAAATTAAAAAGCCTGAGAGAGTGAGCAGTATGACCAGACTCATGCCACCTGCAAGGCCGTCTATGCCATCAATCATGTTGAACGCATTGATTACGCCTACTACACATATGATAGTGAAGAAATACCCGCCGATATCAAGCACAACTTCACCTGTACCAAAGATATTACCCAGTGAAGTGATGTAATTTTGGGCACTCCACGCCATTATCGCGGCAACGCCGAACTGACACATCAAGCGCCCTTTGGCACTTAAATCAAACTTGTCATCGAGCATACCAAGCAGCACCACAAATGCAGAGGCAGTAAAGAAGAGAGGATCGTTCTTCATCCACACATCAGTAGCCACACTCGCGACAAGCACAGCCATAAAGATCGCTACACCGCCTGTCAATGGAACAATTCCAGAATGGCGCTTTCTCGCAGAAGGTTCGTCCACTAAACCGAATTGATGCGCGAGCGGCGTCATGACAACGAGCAAAATCAGCGCTACGAAAAATGCAGTAAATAACGGAACAAACTGCAAATATGTCAGCATAAAACGTACAACCTCAAATCACTCCATTTGGTGACAAGTAAACAATTCGAAATGTCTAAATTATTCAAACTCAAAATTTTATCAATTCCATTTATGAGTAGTATCCTTTCAAATGATCGCTGAAACGATCAGTCGCAGAGGCTTCAGATAAAATCACGTTATGATATATAACATTTCTTTATCTCACCACCCCCAACCATTTAATCTAACCAAAATCTATCCAAAATAAGTGCCAAAAACGACAATATGTATAAAAAACATTCAAACATAATGTATAAGAACACATAAATGGTGGCACTGACTCTTCTTTTTGTCCTTTTTTGAGGGCGCTTTGAAATCGTTTAGATCATTTATTCTATGAGCGGCTTGAACATGCACTTGCAAACATGCTTTTTGTGAAACTTGTGTTATCCTAGCGCCAAAATGCTATATGGATATGAAAGCTAATGTTAAAACAAATAAAGCGCTATATTCTTCCTGTATTCTTAACTATCAGTGTAAATCTACTGTGTCTCTGGTCCTACGCACACACACGCCGATATACCGTTAGTGCATTCTTCACTGGCTTATTCGCTGGTGCCGGAGTCTGAGAGCGCAATTAATATTCCAAATGCAAACCGACTTTCAAATGATAAAGATGATGTTTTAATCAACTACAACGGCATGCAATATAAAGCCACTAAAGTATACGTTTCAGCGACAGGAAATAAATGTATTCGCTTTATGTTACAAGGCAGTGAAACGCGGTCGTCAAACATTGATAATAAACTGACAGCGTGTCAAAGAGACGGACAATGGCGGGTTATTTCGCCACTAGTAGCAGCATCATCAATGAACGGTCAATAAGAGGCAGTGTGATAAAATGAAGACGTTATTCAAACCACTATTATTGTCGTTCACTACCGCTTTGCTTGCACTATCACTTAACGCTCAAGGCCAATCATTTGAGCAATTGCAAGAGCTCAGACAGCGAGCACAACAAAGTGACAGCATAAACTCTACCAACGCATCGGTTTCACCGTTAGATGTATCAAGTCAAAGGACACTGCCTGGTGCGTCTAACATGACCAGTCAGATGGGACAATTTTCTACTCAGCCTCGGAACGGACAAAGCTTACCCGGTGAGCCGACAATTGATACGGTGTTTCCTGCTCAGGATCCTATGGATAATCCGCCTTTCGCGGCGAATCTATTTATTGGCGGGTTCGAATCTGAAAGAAGTTCAGGATTAAATGACAACTACCTCATTGCACCTGGGGACAAAATCTCAATTTGGATTTGGGGTGCGGTCAATTTTTCTAACGTAGTAACTGTCGACAACCAAGGGAATATCTTTATCCCCAATATCGGCCCGATTCGTATTGCAAACACCCCGGCCGGGAGTGTCAATCAAACCGTTACGGCTAAGATTCGTCAGGTATACACAAATGACGTGAATGTTTATGTGGACCTTCTTACGTCAACTCCAGTGTCCATTTTTGTATCAGGCCCAGTACTGCGTCCCGGTCAGTATGCTGGTTTAGCGTCAGATAGTGTGCTTTATTTTTTGAAGCGCGCTGGCGGCGTTGATTTTCAGCGCGGTAGCTTTCGACAGATAGATATCGTAAGAAATGGCGATGTAGTTGCAAGTGCAGACCTATACGCGTTTTTTAGAAGTGGGAAACTACCAGAAGTTTCATTTCAAGACGGTGATACCATTTTAGTGCACCCAATTGGCAACACTATTGTTGTGGAAACAGGAGCACGAAACAGTTTTACCTTTGAGTTTTTAAACGAAGAGTTAAATGGCGGTGTAGTCAATTACTTTGCGCGTCCTGGTGAGTTCGCCTCTCATGCCTCCGTTGCTGGCGTAAGAGAAAACAAACAGTTTGCACGCTATTTGAGCATTGAAGAGTTTGCCCAATTACCTTTGAAGGCAGGAGATACGGTAGAGTACGTATCGGATCATGAACCTCAAATTTACCGAATCAACGTTGCAGGCGCCTTTGCAGGTGCATCTCAAGTAATGGTTGATAAAGGAACGCGCCTCATAGACGTACTCGATCACATCGAGATAGACACTGCACTATCTGACACACAAAACATTTATGTTCTTCGTGAAAGTGTTGCTTTGAAGCAAAAAGAGATTATCGAAGAAGGGCTACAACGGCTAGAGCGTAGCATGTACACCGCACCAATAAGCTCTACCGGAGAAGGCGCCATTCGTGCTCAGGAAGCCCAACTTGTTGCAGACTTTATAGCAAGAGCGCGGCAAGTCGAACCTCAAGGCCGCGTGGTTGTATCTGAAAATGGTGAAGTTGCCAATATACTGCTAGAGCCTAATGACACTATTGTTATACCAGAGATCACAGACCTTATTCACGTGGGTGGTGAGGTATTGCTACCGCAGTCTGTTGTCTTTAATCCAGATGCCACTACTGAAGACTATGTAGCCTGGGCTGGCGGGTTTACAGAGCGTGCTGAAGATGAGCGAATCCTGATCATGCATAAAAACGGTAACGTTTCGTTCGCAAGCATTGACAGCTCATTCTTATCCAGCGAACAAATAAAAATTGAGCCTGGTGATCAAATTATCGTGTTACCAGCAATTGATCTGAAAATCATGCAAGCTGTTAAAGACGTGACACAAATCATCTTTCAAATTGCTGTTGCGGCTAATGCGATCGATAGATAGTTATCATGGTGACATTTAAGGAGCAGCTCTATGCATGGAGAAGCGTGATTTTTGCGCTTTTCCTGCGAGAGCTTCAAAGCAAGTTTAATGACAAATTTGGCCTAGCTTGGGCTTTTCTAGAGCCAGTAGCCTTCATTCTTGCACTGTCCTTTGCCAGAGGCAGGTTTACTGGAGGTGATGTCCATACTATTCCCATTTTTATTTTCATGATGATTGGATTGATGGGTTTACAGACGTTTACTCAAGTTTTCCAAGGCGTATCAATGTCAATAAAGCGTAACAAGCCACTTTACGCATTTCGACAAGTTCAGCCGATGAGCGCCGTCCTTACATCTGGAATCCTAGAGTATGCTATTAAAGTGATAGTTTCTTGTATTCTTATTCTTGTCCTTTACTTGATGGGAATGACTTTTAGCGTTCATTCTCCTTTGCTTTTATTATACTTATGCTTCTTATTAGGCGTTTTTTCCGTATCAATCGGGCTTTTGTTTGCTATAGCCGCTGCTTTCGTGCCGGAAGTAGACAAACTGAAATCAATTTTTACACGCCCTCTCATGTTCATTTCATGCGTGTTTTTCAGCTTACAGGACCTCCCGCAAGAAATGTGGCCATATCTGAGTTGGAATCCACTCGTACACTTCATCGAACTCGCTAGATACTCGTGTTTTGAATCATATGGTAACAAAGGCGTATCACTTCGATATCTGAATGAGATTACACTTGTTTTCTTATTTTTTAGTCTGGCGATTTACCACATTACGTGGAAAAAGGTACTGTCGCGATGATACGTATAGAAAACCTTACCAAGAGCTATCCAAGTCAAATTGGGCCTCAATACATTTTTAAGAACTTAAATTTTGAGTTTCCAACAGAGAACAATGTCGCCATATTAGGAAAAAATGGCGCAGGTAAATCGACATTGTTTCGCATGCTGGCAAAAAGTGAATACCCTGATAATGGCCGCGTCATTACCAATAAATCAATGTCTTGGCCTGTGGCACTGCAAACAGGAGTGCACCCGCAAATGACCTATCGAGAGAACACCCGTTTCGTTGGAAGAATAAACAACGTCCGCTCGCTTAGCGAGTACGAAAATAAGGTGCAAGAGTTTGCTGAACTCGGGGAACGTTTTGACCTTCCTGTCAGGACATATTCATCTGGTATGCGCGCCAAGCTGGTATTTGCTTGCTGTATGAATATCGATTTCGACATTTACCTTATAGACGAGGCAACGTCAGTCGGTGATCCGCTTTTCAGGAAGAAAGCCCGTGTATCCTTAAAAGAAAAAAGTGAACAAGCTGGCGTAATAATGGTTAGTCACGAGCTCGACCAGATTAGAGAGTTTTGTACCTCGGCTGTAGTTATCAATGACGGTGAGCTTACCTACTACAGCGACCTTGAAGAGGGCATCGATGTCTATATGCACGATGCAAACCAAAAGAAAACAAAGAAATAGGTTTATCACAGTGAAAAAGTCGCTAACCCAACTAAATGCAATCCTGAAGCATAACAAAATATTGATACTCATCTTTCCTTGGGTGCTGTACGCGTTATACCTAACATTAATTTCAGCGCCTCAATATGAAAGTCAAAGTCAGCTTATTATCAAATCGAGTGACGGTGGCAGTAGCTTTGATCCTTCTTCGCTTCTTATGGCGACAGGCGTGGCAGGTTCTGCGGGTGGCAACGAAAGCCAACTTGTGATGGCGTACATCAAGTCTGCTGATATGGTCTCATACCTTGATAATGCAATTGGGCTAAGAGCGCACTACATGTCCGATGAGGCAGATATCTTTAGTGGACTTTCAAGTTCACATAAGCAAGAAGACTTCAACACCTTTTACTTAGAGCATATCGACGTGACTGTGGACTCTGCATCATCGGTGATTACGCTAAAAACGCGAGCCTTTAATGCCGAATTCGCCCAAAAGATTAATCAGGCCATTGTTGATAAGGCTGAGCAATTCATCAACAACATCAACAATAACCTTGCAAAATCAAAGCTTTCATTTGCAAAGGGCGAACATGAAATTGTTGAACAGAAGCTTCAAAAGGCAAAAACCGATATTTTAGGCTTTCAGTCAAAATATAACGTTCTTGACCCCACCGCTGAAGGCGCTGCTTTTCAGCAGATTGCCTTTTCGCTAGAGGCAACATTGGCGCAGAAAAAAGCACAGTTGAGTACCATGTCAACCATGATGTCGGACGCTGCACCTGAAGTAATTAATGTTAAACGTGAAATCAGTGCACTTGAAAAAGAAGTTGAGAAACAAAAGGAGCGATTAAGCTCTGCTGAAGGAGAAAGTGAGGCGCTGTCTGTCACTGAATTGATGGCACAGTACAGTAACCTTCAAGTACAATTACAACTAGCTATTCAAGCTTACTCTTCGTCTTTGATCACGCTAGAAAATGCGCGGGTAGAAACCTATCAAAAGCTACAACATATGGTCACAGTAGAGTCTCCTACATTGCCCGATGACAACGCTTATCCCACTGTCGTCTATAACCTTGTATTATTTGCGGTAGCATTGCTCCTCGTATACGGTATCGTAAGAATTATTATCGCCACCATTCGCGAGCTTTAATCATCACCCTTACACATCGACCAAGTGATTAATTCTTGGTCGATTGACAGCCCTTAGTGAGAGTTTAGCGTCGAAATCTTGTGTCTTATTGCAAGCTCTAGTATAAGAAGCTATCCGCTTTAGGACCTCTATCAAAGAGCCTGTACAAATAAGTGCTCTAAAATAACAACCATAAGCAATATGGAATTTAAATAAAATTATGAAATCATCTAACGATACTAGCTTTTTCGGCCATCCAGGGGGCCTGAGAACGCTGTTCTTCACTGAAATGTGGGAACGAATGAGCTACTACGGTATGCGTGCCCTACTTGTACTGTTTATGACAGCGAGCCTACAAACTCAGGGGTTGGGTTTTACGGTAGCAACCGCAGGCGCTATTTATGGTTTGTATACCGGTGCCGTATACTTCCTTGGCCTTCCAGGTGGATGGCTTGCAGACCGCTTAATTGGCGGTAAGAAAGCGGTTTGGTATGGCGGCTTGATCATTTTCGCAGGCCACATTGTACTTGCCGTCGACCTTCAGAATTTATTCTTCGTAGGGCTTATCCTCGTCGCTACAGGTACAGGGTTATTAAAGCCAAATATTTCAGCCATGGTAGGTCAACAATACGGTGATGACGATGGTCGTCGTGACAGTGGCTATGCACTTTATTATATGGGTATCAATATTGGCTCGCTCATCGCCTACTTAGTAACTGGTTATTTACAAGAAAACTGGGGATGGCACTACGCATTTGGCGCTGCTGCAGTTGGGATGGCCATCGGCCTTATCCAATATTATTTCAGCAACCGTTCACTCTCTCAAGAGTCTGTTGCACCCGCTAACCCTTATGAAGGTGCAGCTAAGCAACGCGCATGGATGGGTGTTTTTGGCGTTGTGGCAGCTGCTGTCATTGTTATCGTACTTGCACATATGGGGACGATTGTCATTGAGCCTGTCGCACTAGCTCAGCAAGTTGCTATTGTCTTTACTGTTATCTTCTTTGTTTACTTTGGATTTATCTATCTTAAAGGTGAGCTAAGCGAGAATGAGAAAAAGCGCATGTGGGCACTATTCTTGGTGTGTGTAGCGTCAGCGTGCTTCTGGTCTGGTTTTGAGCAAGCAGGCTCATCACTTAACCTTTTTGCACAAAATTATACTGACCGAGTATTAGAAAGCGGCTCTTTACTTACTTCGTGGTTCGGTATGGACGCAATTCCTACCGTGTGGTTCCAACTTTCTAACTCGCTATTTATTATTATTCTTTCACCTTTCTTTGCCGCGCTATGGATAAACCTAGCCAAACGCATGATTGACCCTTCGTATACCATTAAATGTGCTATTGGTATTGTTATTATGGCGTCTGGTTTCTTAGTTATGTTCCTTGCCTCTCAATATGCGGCACAGGGCTTAAAAGTAGCTCCTATGTGGCTAGTAACGACTTACTTCCTTCACACCGTTGGTGAGCTTTGTTTAAGCCCTGTAGCGTTGAGTGCGGTAAGTAAGCTTTCGCCAAAACGTTTTGCAGGCCAGATGATGGGTGTGTTCGTATTGACCTATTCTATTGGTAACATTATTGCTTAGGTCTTCTATCTGGTAACTTTGACCCTGAAAACGTTCAAGAAATGCCGAACCTTTATTTGCAAATCGCGCTTTTCAGTATTGCCATCGCAATCGTCATTGGTTTGTTCAGCGTGAAGTCTCGTTTTTGGGAAAAAGCAGGAATGGAGCAAAAGGCATAATCCATTGTGTTTTAATCACTAACAGATTGCCATACAATAACCGCCGTAACCCAAGGTTTCGGCGGTTTTTTTATACCAAGAGCACAATATGAAGTTTTACTTTTCCACGCGCGATATACCAGCACTGAAAGGCCTGACTCTCACTGAGAGGGTAAAGCTGTTAGACAAAGCGTCTAAGCGTCTTTCAGTACCCGAGAAAACACTGCTGAACGTGCTCAAGCTACTTGTTATCGTTCCTGTTTTTGCACTTATTTTGCAGACAGCATCAAATTGGACCTCGTTGCTATGGGCTTTTGTGGTATTTTTGTTTTATCCGTTAATTGTTAAACCCATTCAATATTCAATTTGCGCTAAATATGTGGCGCCTTCATCTAGCAGGGAGAATGCATGAAAACCATCCTAGTCACTGGTGGTGCTGGCTATATCGGCAGTCACACGGTATTACAGCTATTAGAGCAAGATTACAGTGTCGTTGTACTGGATAATTTATCAAACGCCAGCGCCGAATCTCTTCGTCGTGTCGAGTCACTTACAGGTAAAACAGTAACGTTTGTTCAAGGTGATATTCGCGACACAGCAGTGCTAGATGATATTTTCAGTGAACATAGCATTTTTGCTGTCATTCACTTTGCAGGTCTTAAGGCGGTCGGTGAATCGGTTGAAAAGCCGTTGTCTTACTATGAAAACAATGTTTATGGCACGCTAACGCTGTGCAAGGCCATGCAAAAGCACAACGTGAAGAATATTGTATTTAGTTCATCTGCGACTGTGTATGGCGATCCAGCATCGCTGCCTTTACGAGAAGATATGGCCACCTACCAGCCCACCAACCCTTATGGTATGTCAAAACTAATGGTCGAACATATGCTTAGCGACCTTTACGTATCTGACACCAATTGGAATATTGTTTTATTACGCTATTTCAATCCTGTTGGTGCCCATCATTCAGGCCAAATCGGTGAAGATCCTAATGGGATCCCAAATAACCTGATGCCCTATATCTCTCAAGTAGCAACAGGAAAGCTTCAACAGCTAAGTGTTTTCGGTGACGACTATGACACTGATGATGGTACAGGTGTTCGAGACTACATTCACGTTGTCGACCTTGCCAACGGTCATTTAAAGGCATTGGACCGTCTGACGCTCAATATGGGCCTCGACAAGTATAATCTGGGTACAGGTCAAGGTTATTCAGTACTAGAGATGATTAAGGCGTTTGAAGCAGGCTCAGGAAAGACGGTATCTTACAAAATAGCACCGCGCAGAAGTGGTGACGTAGCAGCGTGTTACGCCGATCCAACTAAAGCTGCCACTGAATTAAATTGGCATGCAGAAAAAGGGCTTGACGAAATGTGCGCTGACACATGGAATTGGCAGTCGAAAAATCCGATGGGCTACCCAAAGGATTAAGTAACCATTTCACTTAGAGCACAGTCAAATTACTGTGCTCTACTTTTGACTAATTCCACCTTCTATTTTTCTTGGCTACTATTGTGAAAAAATAATAGTGACTCTAGCCCTTGAAACACCTCCTCTACGCATTGCTAACGCTTTTTTCACTAACAAAAGCTTACGCTATAACAATAAGCGAGATAGCCCCCGTTCATTTTGGTTCTGTATCCGCACAAACAGGTGTTATGTGCACCATGTCACAATTTGGTGTTATCTCTGGTGCTTGTGACGCCACGGATAGCGATATCGTGTTAGGAGAGATTCTGGTAACTAATCTCCCTCGCAACGGTACCGTCGAGGTAGTGTTGACTGGTAGCAGTAATGTTTCGCTAAGCTACGTCCCGGTTGCTGAGTTAACAGGTGGCAAAGGCGGAGCTGTGCTTCTGTATGATAATCAGCCGAGTAAACGTGAATACAAAAGGAAATGGCGCAGATTTTACGATAACAATATTCGGTTCATTAATAGTTCAAACAGAACTATCGTTATCGGGTGCGTATACTGCAGACTACACACTTCAAGTAAACCAACTCTAAGTTGTGTAGCCGCAATGTAGTTTAAGACAACGTACCCCGTTTAGTTACAGGTTATCTATATCGTCTTTGTCTTTTTTCTCTTTTGACTGAGACTTCTCTTCTTCAATTTCTTCATATTCAAAGTCGGCCCCATCTAACATGGCTTCAAAATCAGCAAAGTCATCTAATTGCTCTTCATCAATCGCTTTTTCCGCACTCTTCCCATCCGTAACCCTAAACTCAAGGCGCTCGAAATAGGCATTTTTGATAAACGCATAGTCGTCGACTGCTTGCTCTAGCTGGGCTTCTTGGTCAAGCAACTGCGCGCGTGTTTCAAGAACGGAAATACCAATACGCGCTAAGTTCAACGTGCCGTCAATAAGCGTCATTGGGAAAGCGAACCCATCAACATAATCTCCAGTAAAGCTTCGCGGATCACTTGGCCCCAAGAATGGCAACATAAGGTATGGACTCGGTCTCAACCCCCCACACAGCGAGTGTTTCGCCAAATTGCTCTTGTTTACGCTCAATGCCCATCTTTGTGGCTACGTCAAAGGTACCTACAATGCCTACTGTCGAGTTAATAAGGAAGCGAGCTAGGCTATCTAGTCCGTCATCAGTTTTGCCCTGGAAAACGTTATTCAGAAAGTTGGCAGGTTCTTGGAGATTGTCCGCGATATTTACCAACCCTGTACGCGCGAATTGGGGCATAACTGTCACATAAGTTATGGTGACTGGTCGCAACACGTAAGCGTCGAATACATCCCAGTTAAAATCCCACACTTCACGGTTTACGGATTCAAGAGGGTCTCTTGGATCAGACGTATCAACTACAGCTTCTGCGTTAGACGCGGCAGCTTGTTCTTGTGCTTGGTTACTGGCACATCCACTTAATACACTGCTAATTACAATCACCCCAGCAATAAGTGATTTAGAAAAATTCATACTACAGTTCCTTATTAATCGTAATGTTCACTGAGGATAATTGGCTTTGCTTTACTGGACTTTCTACACTACCCTGCCACTCTCCTTGTGCCACTGCCACATTCCCATCCAATGACAGTCTCGCAGTTATTACCACGTCGGTCAGCGAAGAAAGCGTATACTGCGGCATCATCGCATTTTCCGTAGTTAAACTAATCGTCGCCGGAAAGGCTGGAATGGGTAGCTTCACTACCGCTGCTGGCATGCGGTTATCTGAATTAAGGTCTTGAGCAAAAACAATCAAGAAGCCAGTTGAAGGCGCACTTTCTTTAGCCTGCACAGACAAGTCAACAGTGACAGAGAACCCAGTCGTATCATCATTAGATGTCTCTACACTTGTCTCAAACGTACTGCTCTCATTTTTCAATTCACCGTTTAATTCTTCGCTTTGTACTGCGACTATCGAGCGCTGCTCAAGTTCAATAATGCGTGCACTTAAACGCTTAAACATGTCACTGTCTGCAGGCAATTTGTTTCTAACTTGTGCAAAGAAACGTTTGGTATTGTCCAAATCGCCGAGTTGTGCCGAAACAACTGCCATCATAAGCGCAAGATTATCGTTCTGCGGGTTTTCAGCAAGTAAACCTTGCAAAAGTCGCTGAGCGCGCTCTAGGTTGTTAACATCACCCGTGGTCATCAATGCTTGCGCAAGGGTTATCCGGTTTGCTGTGTTAGACGGGGCTAACTCAACAGCTTTATCTATTGCTTCTATGGCTTGCACTTCCTGACCAACGCTTAACATCAGCCGACCGAAATACATCCAGCCTGTGTCATCATTAGGTTCTGAGCGCAATCTCTGCCTAATTGCTAGGGCTAAACTTGCGACGTCCTGCTGAGTTAGGTTATTAGCGTTACCACTCGTTAGCTGTCGGCTTAATTCTGGAAGCGCCTCTACGGCATCTGTTATCTTGGCAACCCTATCCATTTGATTTACTTGGCTGTACACCACGGCACCAGCACCAAGCGCAATAACACCGCCTACAATCAGCGGCAATACAGCATTGCCTTTCTTTTGCGCTACAAATGCACTTTCATCAACGAGTGCCAATTTGAGTTCATCAACGGCTTGTCGTTTATCGTGTTCGCTAATTAGACCTTCTCGAACTTCGCGTTCTAATTCAGATAGTCGCTGTTTAACAATTTGCGTATTGCTTAAACTGTCACGTTTAGCGTGATTTTTTCTGAACAACCAAGGAAACCAAACTACGAGGACAACAAAAGTGATGAGCCCTGAAACAACTAAATAAAACTCAGACCAACTCATTCTTTTTCTTGCTCCAGCATAGCGTCGGCTCTCGCAAGCTTCGCAGCCATATCTTCAGGTGGGGTAACGGTTTTTCGTCGCACTACAACGACTAACGCAATGATGATGAATAACAAAGGACCAGCCCATAGCCACAGCGTCGCCGCGGTTACCGGCGGCTGATAGTGCACAAAGTCGCCATATCGTGACTTCATGTAGTCAATCACTTCTTGCTCTGTTTTGCCCTGCTTTAATAAGTTATACACTTTACGGCGCATATCATGAGCAATCATGGCATCACTATCTGCAATATTCTGATTTTGGCACATTGGACAGCGTAACTCTGCTGTGAGGCGTAAAAAGCTCTTGCGCTGCTCGGCCGAATCGAAGGTAAATTTTTCTTCAGCACCATGAGCGAAGAAAAAGCCTGACGCACTAAATAACATCAACGCTAATAGCCATTGAGTGATGCGAAACATACGCCACTCGTACTTTGCTTCGTCAAGGCTTTGAAAACTAAGGGGGAGCAGATTCATCAGTTAGCCCCTCCTGCACTGAGTGCTTTTGCACTATTATCAGTATCGGTATTTGACGCCTGAGCAACCAACTTACTGTATAACGGGCCAACCTTTTTGTTCCAAACGCGTTCGTTGATATCGCCAATGTGGTGCATACGAATAATACCATCTGCATCAATTATGAAGTGTTCAGGAGCACCAGTAACACCCAAATCTAGTGACGTATCACGATAAACATCGAAAATATTAAACGCATACGGGTTACCATAGCGACTCACCATATCGATGACTTCTTGTTGAACACGGCTAAGTGTTTTCGTGCCAAAGTCAGGGTCGAGATCCTGGTCAAAATAAAGGCCTACAATATGAACGCCTTTTTGTTCCTTGAGCTGCGTAAGATAAGGCATTTCCACAGCACAGGTAACACACCATACACCCCAGACATTTAAAATAGTCACCCGGCCTTTAAGATCTTCTGGCGTATAGATTTTCTCAGGCTGCATTAAATCTGGAAGCGAAAAAGCTTAAGCAGCGTTTTATCTTTAACTTGTGAGTCTAATTCGCGCGGGTCAGAAAAAAGCCCTTTAAACAAAAAGACAACGAGTAAGAGAAATAGTACAAGTGGTATCGCAACCAATGAGGTTTTCTTCATCGCGCCTCTCCTTTCACGGACTCGGTTGTTACAGGTACAACGCCTGCATCCTCAGATGATCGGGTCGGTCTTTTTTGATTGCCTGTCACTTTATCCAGCATCGCTTTCGCTTTTTTCACTTTCGCCATGCGGTAGCGTTTGTCACTAATTGAAAATATTCCACCCATCGCCATCACCACAGCGCCAGCCCATAACCAGACCACAAAAGGTTTGATGTAAATACGAATGGCCCAGGCACCATCATCAAGAGGTTCGCCCATAGCGATAAACAAATCGCGCTTGATATTCGAGTGGATAGCCGCCTCTGTCATTGGCATGCGTTGAACAATGTACAAACGCTTTTCAGGTATTAATACGGCTACCATTTTACCATCTTGGGTCACATCAAAGACGCCAGCATCAGCCTCGTAGTTAGGCCCTTGTACTTTTCTAAGGTCTTTAAACGTAAAATCATACCCGGCCAGGCTTACCGTATCCCCAACATCCATTCGAACGTCTCGTTCAAGTTCATAGTTGGATACCAGCGTGATCCCAATAATAACGATGGCAAAGCCAACATGCCCCAAAACCATTCCCCAATGGCTTGGCGTGAGCTTGCGCAATCTACTTATCACACTGTCTTTTTCACTGTTAGGCATGGCATCAATACGCTGCATAACTTCTTGTACGGTTGTCACTAAGATCCAAAAAACTAAAACCATGCCCAGCATGCCCATATAGGAAGGCACGTCATACGCGAAGTTAATCAGTACACCTGCACTAAGTGCTATGCCATCAAGCTACTAGCAACTGTTTTTGCAACTCACTCGCTTTTTGCTGCTTCCAGCGCGTAAGTGGCCCTAGCCCTAAAATCAACACAAACGGCACTATTAATAGGGTAAACATCTGATTGAAAAACGGAGCGCCAACCGAAATACTGCCAAGGCCAAGCTCTTTGTGCACAAGTGGCAACAGTGTTCCTAGGAGTACTACAAGCGTTGCAGCACATAGAAACACATTATTTCCTATGAGAAGCACTTCACGTGAAAACGCTTGATAACGACCTGGACTTTTCAGTGATGCTGCACGAAGCGCATACAGCAACAGACCGAATCCGCTTAGTACAATTAAAATACCTAAAATGAAAAGCCCGCGCGTTGGGTCGCTTGCAAATGAATGCACCGAGACAATAACCCCTGAGCGCACTAAGAAGGTACCTAGCAGACTGAGGCTGAATGCGGCTATGGCCAATAATACTGTCCACGACTTAAATGCCTTTCGCTTTTCCGTCACAGCCAATGAGTGCATCAGTGCCGTGCCCACTAACCAAGGCATAAATGACGCATTCTCAACTGGGTCCCAGAACCACCAGCCGCCCCAACCAAGTTCGTAATAGGCCCACCAGCTACCTAGCGCTATACCCACGGTTAAAAAAGCCCACGCAGCAATAACCCATGGACGTGACCATCGCGCCCACGTTGAATCGAGTTGGCCGGATATGAGTGCAGAAATTGCAAAAGCAAATGCGACTGAAAAGCCCACATAACCCATGTAAAGCATAGGTGGGTGTATAATCATCCCAAAGTCTTGCAGCAACGGATTTAGATCTCGCCCATCTACTGGAAAAAAGGGCAACATACTGTTGAACGGGTTAGAAGTTAGGAGCATGAAAAGATAGAAACCGATACCCACCATGCCTAGCACGGCAAGCACGCGCGCCACCATAGCCAGCGGTATACCTTTGCTAAAAATGGCTACCGCAACGGTCCAAACTGACAGCATCAACACCCACAGCAAGAAAGAGCCTTCGTGTCCGCCCCACACTGCCGTTATTTTATAGTAAATAGGCAATCGACTATTGGAATGCTGTGCTACGTAAGCCACGCTAAAATCGTCAGTGACAAATGCGTAGGTCAGGCACAGATAGGCGATAAGCGTAAAAATGAACAAACCTATAGCTAAGGGCTTAGCGGTCGCCATTAATGCCTCGTGCTGACGATGCGCTCCCCAAAGAGGATAAACCGCTAACAGTATCGATAGCACCAGTGCGAGCGTGAGTGCTATGTTTCCAATCTCAGGAACCATTATTCATTGCTCCCACTGTTGCTTACCGCGCTGTCTGAAGTGCTATCTGAGGCGCTATCATAGGAAGGCACATTCTCGGGCTTAACGTGCTTTATGCCCTTCATTTTTTCGGCTAATTCTGGCGGCATGTATTCTTCGTCGTGTTTTGCCAACACTTCTTGCGCTTCAATACGTCCAGTACCTGTCAAAACCCCCGTAGCCACAATTCCCTGCCCCTCGCGAAACAGGTCGGGCAATATGCCACTATACGTTACGGTCACTATCGGGCCCGTATCCATAAGGTCAAAGCTTACCGCAAGGCTCTCACTGTCGCGCTTAACGCTCCCTGGCACAACCATGCCGCCTATACGAAGGCGCTGACCAATTTGCGGCTTTTGCCCGTTTTTGCCTTCGATAATCTCGCTTGGCGTATAGAACAAGTCAATACTGTCGTTTAATGCGTAAAGCATTAAGCCAATTGCACTAATAACCAAAAAACCGACAATTCCTACTACGGCTAATCGCTGTTTTCGTCTAGGATTCATGCAACTATCTCACTTCGAAAAAACTGAAAACTAAAATGGCACATCTTTTTGCATGCCAACTCACACCCTTGCCCGAGTTACTAAAAGCCTGAATAAGGAAACGCATTAAGCTACTGCTAAGCTTTTCTACTTTCTTCTTCGCGTGCTTTTTTGATACGCGCCTTTCTGGCCCTTTCAACCATTACCGTATTGAGCAAAGACTTATGTTTCACGTAGCTTTGCACCGCTACGATTAACATGGCTGTGAAAGTTATGCCAAACGACAGCCACACGTAAAACGCATAGCCACCCATATTGAAAAAATCGGCAAAGGAATCAAACTGCATTTTACTTACTTCCTTCCAAGGCCCGGCTCGCCAACTTTTGCACCCAAGGGCGGTGCATTTCTCTTAGCACAATCTCGTTGCGCAGCCTAACGGTAGTCACAGCGCCAATGAACAACGCAAAACCCAACAAATTGATTAACAAAGGCCATAGCATTTCAGGCGCGATCGAAGGGTTGTCAAATTTGCTAATGGTGGCGCCTTGATGCAGCGTATTCCACCATTCAACGGAGTAATGAATAATGGGGATGTTTATCACACCCACAAGGGCCATAACGCCTGCAGCCTTTCCTGCTTGCTGTTTATCTTCAAATGCACCGTAAAGCGCAATAACTCCCATGTAGAGGAAAAGGAGAATAAGTTCAGATGTCAAACGCGCATCCCATACCCACCACGCGCCCCACATGGGTTTACCCCAAGCTGCACCAGTAAACAAGGCGATAAATGTCATCACAGCGCCAATAGGCGCCATGGCTATCATGCTCATATACGCAGTACGCCATTGCCACACCATGCCCACTAATGCCGCTATTGCCATGGCTACGTAGGTGCCCATCGATAAAATAGCGCTCGGCACATGAATGTAGATAATTCGAAACGAATCGCCTTGCTGATAATCTTGTGGAGCAAAAGCTAGCCCCCACACGGTACCTACGCTCAAACACAAGGCAGCACCAACCCAAAACCAAGGTTGTAATGTCAAGCAAAGCGCATAAGCTCGCTCTGTTTTAGCGTAAGGATGTAACCACTTCCACATTAGTTTTGACTCACTCTTAAAGAATACGCTATGGCAAACGGTGCTAATGCCGCGGCCAATAATAGCATGGCGGCGATGATAGCAAGTTGTGAATGATAAGGTAATTGCAGTGCGGCAGAATCCACGGCAGATGTGGCAAATATCAGTAATGGAATAAATACAGGTATTAACAATAACGCTAACAACACGCCACCTTTTTGTAATCCCACGGTTAAGCCTACGGCAATAGCGCCTATGAGTGACAGTAGCGGCGTGCCGAGTAATAAAGTGAGCACTAGCGCAACATACATATCAACCGTTAGATTCAGAAACATTGCCAATAAAGGAGATAGAAGCAGCAATGGCACAAAACTCACTAGCCAGTGAGCCGCCACTTTCATCGCACTAATCGCAGGCAGCGCCATGCCAGATAAGACATACTGCTCAAGGGCGCCATCCTGAAAGTCATCTCTAAACAACCTTTCCATTGCCATCAAAGAAGATAAGATTGCCGCAATCCAAATAACTCCTGGCCCAATTCGCTGCAAGGTATCTGGAGACGGGCTTACCCCAAGCGGAAACAAAGTAACAACCATTGTTAGAAACATCAGCGGCTGCACAAGCTCTGCTTTTTGTTTAAACGCAATATACAGATCACGCTTAAATATTCCCTTGTAAAGCGCCATCAGTATCGATACTCCAAATCAAATATGCGGTGATTACCTGCAACACTAGATAGGGGTTGATGAGATGTAGTAATGACTACCCCACCTTGTTCAACGTGACGCCTCATTGTGTGTTCAAGCAAATCAATACCTTTCACATCTAACGCAGTAAATGGCTCATCTAAGATCCACATTTTTGCTGGCTTTAACCACAAACGAGCCAACGCTACTCTGCGCTGCTGCCCGGCAGATAAATACCGCACGGGTACATCCTCAACTCCCACTAGCCCAACACGCCCTAGAGCGTCAAAAATAGCTTCTTGAGGCTGACTTACGTTGTGTTGCGCCAACCAGAAAGTAAGGTTATCTAACGCAGACAAGGCGTTGCTATTACCTGTTTTATGGCCTAAATAGAAAAGCGCTTTGTGGAAACTTGAAGCAAACATTTTTATGTTTTTACCGTCGTATTTCACTTCACCTACATCTGGCTCGCTTAGGCCAGTAAGAATACGCAATAAACTCGTTTTCCCTGCACCGTTTGGACCGCGTAAATATAAGAGTTCTCCCGCTGATACATTCAGCGACAGCCCTTCAAAAAGGGTTCTATCTCTCTTGCTACACGTTAAACTGCATGCTTCTAACACAGTTTGCCTACCCCATAAAATCGCAATACATAAAAAACCGCGACAGTTTACCACATGACGGCTTTTTCGCAGTCGTGAATTCCAATTAAATATGATTTACTTCAATAACAAAGCGCATTAAATGAAGATCACAAGACGATTTCGATGTGTTGGGCTTGGTACTCAAAGGTACGTGTGAAAATGAACAGTCTATACTTAAACCTCAGACACTACGGCGATGCTTGTTTTTGCAATGTTAGATAACAAAATGTCATCATGTTTTTGCGTTCAAAGTCGATATACAAACTATGACAACACCTCCATCATCACTTATCGCTGAAGCCGCGAAAACAGCTGCATCTGCTAACACTGCTGGTAGCGCAAAAAGCAATGCTGCAATACCTAACGTAGTTTCAACACCGCAGACAGCCGCGCTTGCAAGAGCCGCAGCGCTGGATAACGCAGCACGCGTAACGATAGCCAAATTACCCGAACACATTCTAGCGATTAGCACGTTGCCACAAACTGCGCAAAATGCCCAAACAGTTAATGTCAAAGTGCCGCCCGAATTTGCTTCTAAGACTATTCAAAATCCGGCGCTAGCGCTGCTTTCATCTGATAAAAAGAGTACAGAAGCTGTGCTGACTAACACGTCTTTAGCACAGCAAAGTGTGTCAATAACCAACAGCCAACGTAACGACTTATTCACGGCTATCATTCAAGCTTTAAAAGCAGAAGGTAGCGCGGCATCGGTAAAAGGCACGCTGACTCAGCTAGATGGCTCGTCCCAATGGGCATTGGCAATACCGCAGAACGCAGGGTCTTCTCGATTTGTCGCGTTTGAAGTTGAAAGTACCGCATTGAAAAACGCCTTGAGAGCATGGTTGGGCGCCAGTGTAACGCTCACATTAGCCAATTCGTCAAAACATGGTGTTACCGCTCAACTATCTCTAGCTAGCGCTTCTCAAAACGCATCTGGATCTGACAGTAAAATTACGCTTGAACAGAGTAAGTTAACTACTCAGGTTCAAAAACAGATAGTCGAGAGTGGGCTAAAACAAAACACGGTATCAGTCGATTTAACCGCCCAACACTCACATTCACTAAAACGTTTTTTACCCAGCGAGATAGTTCCGTCTCAACATGTGCTTAAAAATGCCGCATTACTCACGCTTCAACCCAATGGGAAGAATGTCTCGCGACTTGATATACAAAGCGCCAATACCAGTGCAGTCATGCGCATAGCATTTGAACAAGCGCCAAGTGACTTGAAGGCACTAAACAAACAACAAGTCGCAAAAATTAATGCGGCAACCTTGATACAAGCCCAAGTAGTTGGGAGCATCAAAGAGAACGCATCTTTAACTACCAAAAATCAAGCTACGTCAAATCCGGAGACTGCTGACACACTTAAAGATGTAAAAGGGAATGTCACTTCGCTCAATGGCAGCGACGTGCACAAGGCAATCGGCACCCTTTCTCGTGTCTTACTTAGTCAAACTGGCAATACTTCCCAAGCGCTGAGCCAACTACTGACGATTGTTGAGGGAAAAAGCGGTGCTATAAATAATCCAGATGACGGCACACGCGCTCTATTTGATAAAATAGCGCAACAGGTTAAAGGTTTTGACGCGATGAGCGCTAAGCCATCATTACCGATGACGCAAACGGGAAGCGCCTCTTCTCAAAATACAAACTCAGCGCAGAGTACAAAAGCATCACCGATAGAGGTAACTAAAGATGCTGGCGACAAACCACGTTTAGATGGTGCAAAGGCCTCTGCTGAATCCATTGATGTCAAAGACAGCCTTAAGCAAGGCCACTTCATGACACTAGCTAAAATGTTGGCAACCCAAGCTAAAGTTTCGTCAAGTGGTCTTATTAATAGTGCACTGCAGCACGTCACGGGTGCTGGCATCAAAACTGACCAATCTGTGCCGTCTTCGAACGATGTAAAACTAAGTGAAGGCGTCGAACAGCAAGGTGTATCAAAAGGTGCAAGTTCACAATACGGCAATGCTTCACCCGATAGCCTTGAACAAGGACTATCACAACGTATCAATCAGGCCCTGACTGCCAATGCCCTTTTAACCACACCGCTTACTTTGACATCGCCCGTGGCGTCATCAAGTTTTGTGCAAGGGTTAGTAGCACTCGTCCAGCTTGCGTTGGCAGGTAGGGCAATACAGCGTCAACCAAGCCTAAAGAGTTTAATGGATACGCCCGACTCTTTTATCGCTAAAACACTGTCTAACGTGGGCGCTACGGCTACGCCCAGTAAAGTAGGTCAAGAACTCAGTCAACTCGATAATCGACAGCAGCTGCTTTCTCACTTAAAGACCTTGCTAGCAAGCCACCAACAAACAAAGATAGCGAATGCCGAGAGTCGTATTCAGGGTCAAGACAGCTTTTATTACGCGTTTCCTTCCATTTCCCAAAATCAGTTGCCCGCTGAACTGCTTATACAGCGTGAACATGAAAAATCTCATCAAGAGCAAAAGCAGCGCGGCCAAAGGAGCTTATGGAACGTGACGATGAAACTGGATATAGGAAGTAGTGGCGAAGTGTTGGCAAAGTCGAAAATAAACGATACAACAATTACGCTAGACTTATACGCATCAAACGATACGATCTTACAAAGACTAGGCGATACCCTTCCCTACCTAACGCGTAGGCTATCATCACTTGGGCTCACTATTGAGCAATCTAGCTTTCAAAAGGGGCATATTCCCAAAACCTTAAGCACACGGCCCCACCAAATCTTCGAGACGCGCGTATGAACGATACAAATAAAACCAAACGTGCAATTGGATTACGTTACGAGGGCGGTAATAAGAAGAACACACCTAAGGTGGTTGCAAAAGGGTATGGCGATCTTGCGCAAGCCATCATCGCAATGGCAGAAGAAACGGGGATCCTCATCCATGAAGATCCCTATTTAAGCGAGGTGCTTGCTACGCTGGATGTCGGGCAAGATATCCCTGAGTCTCTTTATTACGTTATTGCTGAATTACTTGCCTATTCGTACGTACTTCAGGGAAAAATTCCCCCGGTTGGGAGTCCATTATCAAACGTATCGACTTTAGTGTTTAAAATGGCCCAGTGACAGGCGCGCCTTCCTGCCATAGTGTATGGAAGACACTGTTTCCTCTGATGTAGTAAACGTGGTCATCGTGAAGAACACTCCTATCATCATAGCTACCATAGTAATTTTCTTCTTCAGGGGCTTTCTCGACACTATCCACTAATGACAAGGTGCGTGTATCGCTGTTCACTTCCAGCATATGAAGCGAATATTGTAACGTCCAAGCCTCATCTATAGTGGTCCAAGATTCAGAGGGCACAGCAAATCGATAACCTTGTTCCGTTTTCAATACAGAAAGTGCGCGATGATCGTATTCTGCTGGCGTGTAAGAGTCGGCCCAAACGTACTCATCGAGCAATATGGGGTTTTCAGGGTCAAGAACATCAAACAAGCTTACTTTCATTCCTTCTTCAATGGGCGTTGTTGATGGCTGCTCACCAGGAAGTGGAATGTTCTCAGCGTTAACCTGTTGACCGACGCCTAGCAACAGCCCATTTTCCATAGGATGCAAGTAACTTGAAAACCCTGGAATGTTTAGCTCGCCCTTAATAACAGGGGCATCGATTGAACTTAAATCAATGACATATAAAGGATCTATGCGCTCAAAAGTGACAACATAAGCTTTGTCTTCATAAAAGCGTACTGCATAGATATCCTCACCAGGCTTTCCAATAGGTGCTAGGTTCATTACTGTTTGGCAAAGTTGCAACTTCAATAAGCTCACTCCCTTGCTGCTGTAATACATGTAAGTAATGTTCAGGGTCATCTTCCCATATGCCTTCAGATGTTACCGCCATTAAATGCCCCTCTTTCTCAGCCATCTTGAATTGGGGGCGCTGCGCCAGCCGAACATGCCATTAACTTTGCCTGATGCCTGATACGCGATGTCATCCTGTAATGAGACTTTGTGAAACACTGTGTCTCTATTTTGCTGCGCATGCAGATAGAGGTTTTCACTGGACATATATAAGCCACGAGCTTCAACAACCATGCACAAAGCGGAGTAACTTGCTGGAGACGTCATGTCTATTTTAACAACGCTGACCATTTGTATATGCCCGTTTTGTGGACCTAAGCATTTTCAGGTAATAAGCAATCGTTAATATCGTAAAGAGGGAGCGTTTGATCGTTAATGGTAATTTGAGGTGCTAACACATCATTATCAAGCTGCAACAAGTATCGGTAATAATTCACCAGACTGCTATTGCTACTATTTACTGAAGGCAGTCCTTCAACGTAAGGGACATATTGCAGCGCCAAGTACAAATCGTTACCTATCCGTCTTGAGCTTATAAGACCACCGTCTACACTCACCTGATGCGTTTTTGCAGGTGTTTCAGGTGTACTTACGTCAATAATGTCAATGCGTGTATCATTATCCGGGTTTTGCCACGGACTCGACACAGTCAACGCGTCTTCTAGAGGATAAAAGCCAAACACGCGCGTGATCACCCCTAAACTATTTTCATGAAGATACATCCCCGATATCTCTACGTCAGACTCTAGAGGTATGTTAGCTATGGATTGAAGTGCAAAGTCTACGTCTCGTTTAAAAACACTGACACTATTTTCAATACCCGACTGGCTATCCCAGCTTGGCAGATTCGCAACATAAAGGTACTCACCGTCGTATTCGATTCTGTCGGCTTCATCCACACCGCTTACTTGTGTATTAGTAGATGAAAATTCTGGGGTTGGATGAGCTACTGCGCCATCTGTACCACCATCATTGGAGTCAACTAAGCCCTGTGTCCCTATGACGTATAAGCCGTTCTTAATGTACCTGTCTGCTGCGATGTTAGTAGGTTGGCCAAGCGGTGCACTTGACTCTGATGTAAGTGAAAGTAGAGGGGGCTGATTGTTACCGTTATCAGACTCACCGTCATTGCTACATGCTGTAATCACACACGTAGAAAAAATGAGCACCGCCATGCATCTTGATATTTTGTCTATCCCGTGTCTCGATTTCATGTTCCATTTCCTTGTTAATTGAAACCATAAAACCATCATAGAATCGCTTTCGTTATCAATCAGATCCAAACTGAGTATAAATGTGACAATTTGTAATCGAGTACTGTTTCACACAGCACACTTTGATAATCTATCAAGGTACCTATTCTTGTAAAAAGGACTTTTTGTGTTTCTTCGTTTCTTGTTGAGTTTATTTTTGACCATGTCATGCTTTCAATCGGCGTTGGCGTGCGATAACAAACTCCTTTGTATAGAGGAAGACAACTGGTCAATTGGTATCGCATTTGGAGCAGGAGCGCGGACCAATCCGCTTGTCGACGGTGATGCTATTCCGCTTATTGTATTGCCAGATGTTGCTTGGTATTCAGATAACGTCTATTTCGATAATGGTGAATTTGGCTATCAGATGCAATTATATGACGAAGTGACCGCAGAGACTTTCGTACGTACGAACGCAGAACGCGCTTATTTTGTCTTCTGGCATCCCAGTAATCTTCTGATTCCACTAGAGAGCCTAACCGATGGTGCGCTCACCCCCTCTCCATCTCCTGATGAAGGGGAAGTACCAGAGCCACGCTATATTTCTGTCAACGATATCGCAAACCTACGCTGGACTGTCGACGCTGGCGTGAGATTAAATTGGTTTAGAGACAATTCTCGTTGGTCATTTAGCGTTGTGCATGACGCACTTGGCGTTTATAGCGGATACAGTATTAACGGCGGCTACCAACGGGACTTTTTCTATAAAGACTGGACTTTTTCTACCAACTTATCAGTCAGTTATAAAAGCGACAACCTTATCGACTATTACTATGGAATTAGTGAAAGAGATACCAGTGATCAATCCCTTTGGTATGAAGCCAGCCATTCTATACAGTTTTCTGCTGGCCTGTTTGTAAGTAAGCAAATAAATCAACATTGGTATTGGCTCGGACGATATCAATTAACAACGCTGGGAAGCGGGATGAGCGATAGCCCTCTTGTATCTAAGCGACAAGTAACAAATGTGTTTTTTGGCATCGGTTATCGGTTTTAGGTGTCTTGATGCGTTTGTTGATTCTTATCATTCCCTTTTTATGTTTCAACGCAAAAGCCGCTGAAGACAATTTGGCTGAATTTTCCGTTATCCCAAATGAATGTATCACCAGCGAAAAGGGCGATACATGTGAACTGCCACTTGCTATCACATATCCTAAATTGTCATCTAAAATCTATTGCTTATTAATAGGTGAGGAACGCTTGGGCTGCTGGCCCAATCATCAGCTCCCCACCACGTTCACTGTAGAACTCAGACAAGATTCAACGTTCACTTTAAAAGATGAGAAGGGTAACAAGAGTACATCTGTTGTATTGAAGCTAAAATACAGAAAGGCGTCGATGTATCGCTTAGCGCGTAAGAAACCCGTGGAGTTTATTCTAGTGAAAAAGTTAATTTTGGTTGAAGATGATGAACGCTTAGCTTCACTAGTTTGCCAGTATTTAGAGAGCAATGACTTTAGTGTTAAACGACTCCCTAATGGCGATGGCTTAATAGAGCTAGTTAAACTGACTTCTCCCGATGTTGTCATTTTAGATGTCATGTTACCAGGGGAAGATGGCTTCACTTTATGCAATCAACTCCGACAGTTTTTCACAGGTCCTCTTCTTTTCATGACTGCAAAAAATGAAGATTTCGATCAAGTGGTTGGACTAGAGATTGGTGCCGACGATTATGTCGTAAAACCAGTAGAGCCTCGTGTACTTTTAGCTAGAATTAATGCACTGCTAAGACGTACTACATCTCTTGGTTCACACGCTGCCAATGGTTCTGTTATGCAGTTCGGCGCACTAAGCATTGATAAATCATCGCGAAAAGTCACTCTGGGTGAAAAGATGATATCGCTTACAAGTCACGAGTTTGACCTTTTATGTCTGCTTGCTGACAATGCCTCAAGTGTGGTCGACCGCTCAACACTTTATAAGGAGCTAATTGGTAGAGAATATGATGGGCTCGATCGTTCTGCAGATGTAAGAGTTTCTCGCTTGCGTAAAAAACTTAATGACGACCCGCAGAACCCCTACAGGATAAAGACTATTTGGGGCAAAGGCT
Organism: Alteromonas gracilis; assembly: GCF_036870955.2. Lineage (GTDB taxonomy): Bacteria > Pseudomonadota > Gammaproteobacteria > Enterobacterales > Alteromonadaceae > Alteromonas > Alteromonas gracilis_A. Next base: position 965,713 of record NZ_CP145482.2, on the reverse strand, counting down.
TCTTCTTTGTCAGTGACGCTTGGGAAGATGTATGACAAGGCTTTTTGTCAGTTTTTATCTTTTTGTCGCCATTTCACTTGTCGTCATAAGTAGCGCTCTAGAATTTATTTTGCCGAACGAAAGCCACAGTGAAAGTAAAGAGACGCAAATTATTCAAAGTGTTCTGGCTTTAGCAGCAATGGATAAATCAGCGCTCATTTCAAGATTAGAAGAGATAGATGCAGATTTCGAAATAAAGCCCATTAGCGCCGTAGGGTGGTCAAAAGACGAACGCCAGTCTTTCGCACAAAGAGACGTGGTCACGCTTTACGATGAAGAAGCCAAGTACATCTATGCCCCTATTGGAACAAATGAATTTATCTCACTCACTTTGCCCTATGAGCGTGTTTCGGCGCCTTATTTAGTATTTTACCTACTGATTTTCTTATTATTACTGGGGCTTGCAATGGCACTGTGGCTGTGGCCGTTGTGGCGTGACCTTGCCTACATTACCAATAAAGTCAGCGATCTTGGCCATGAAACTGAGAGCTTTTCTATTGCACTAAAGAAACGCTCCATTATGCAGCCTATTGCCAATCGTCTTAACCTACTCAGTGAACGTGTTCACAATCTTTTGCGTGACCAGCGAGAATTAACGGGTGCAGTGGCTCATGAGTTTAGAACCCCCATTGCACGATTGAAGTTCGCATTAGAAATGAACCATGAAACCGACAGTGTAGCTTGGAAAGGTATTCACGCTGATATCGATGAGTTAGAAGGCCTAGTACAGGAAATGCTCGACTACACCCAATATGATGCGATAACCCCAGAACTAAGTATCGCGGATATACCCACGAAAATACTTTGTCAAAAACTAGCCGACCACCTTTCATTGACCACTGATAAGTTACTAACAGTAACGGGCGAGAATGTCATACTTCGCGGAGATGGTCATTTTATTGAACGCGCTATCTCAAATCTGCTTACTAACGCAATTCGTCATGCCGCTTCCCACGTTGTTATCAATATTCAACAAACCGTTGATAGCATTTCTATTTCTGTAAGTGATGACGGGGAAGGTGTTGAGCAAAGTATAGCAGAACGTATATTTGAGCCTTTTTTTAGGCCGGATAACAGTCGAGTACGCTACTCTGGAGGCGCAGGGCTTGGGCTTGCTATTGTCCAGCGCATTCAGCATTGGCACAAAGGCACAGCTTCAGTAAGGAAGAGTGACTTAGGTGGTGCTTGCTTCGTACTGACTTACCCACGCTAGATAAAAAAAAGGCGCTCACCAATGCATAGCAAGCGCCTTCCACGTACAATTTTTGTACTTATAATGGCTTATCTAAACAGCACTTTTTCTTTATTAAACCAGTGGATGCAGAACATTATTAGACCTAAGCAGCGATAACAGCGGTTGATGTAAAAATACCAAACAATGCAAAGTAGTCCATTGTGCCTTTAAACAATTCTTTCATTGCCAGCGCCACGTTAGTTAATGGCACCCAGACCCATCCGCCTTTTAGCTCTACACCAGGCATCATGGCAATAATTACCGGAAAGATAACCACCATGATCAATGAGCCCATGTAGCTTTGCGCTTCTTTAAACGAACGAGCGTAAATAGATAGCGACAATAAAATAGCGGCAAACACAGCAACAACAGGTACCAACATCAAGAAAATAAGTAAGAAGTCAACAAGACCGATCATAGACATGATTTTTACTACAAATTCCACTGCCATACCCTGCGAGAGTACCAAGCCCCATATGGCCATGGATGATACGGTGATAAGGGCAGTAATAATCCCCGCCATGGCAATAGTAATGAATTTACCTAGTACAAGTTTGTGACGGTCCATAGGAGAAATAAGCAGCGTTTCAAGCGTGCCTCGCTCTTTTTCACCTGCACCTAAATCTGCTGCTGGCGCCATTGCCCCTTGCAAACACAAGATAAAGATAAAGTAAGGTAACATGCCGCCTAAGCGCTCACCCCATACCTCTCGGTCGTCTGCAACATTTTGCTTTTCAATCTCAATGGGCTTGAGAACCGCAGCCTGTTGCGTCTCATTCAGGTTAAGTTGCGAAAAAGCAGTTTGCTGGAATGCATCTGAGTATTCGTCAATGATTTCTGACACTCGTCCCATTACCTTATTCAGCCCCGCATCGTTCAAATACAGCTGTATTTTGTGCTGTCCTGATTGCAAAACATCACTGTTAAAGGTTTCTGGAATAACCAACACAAAATCTAACGTCTCGTTTTTAATCAGTTTTGCATAGTCTTTATCATCACCAATGGCCACTGACTCAAATTTGTCTGCCGCATCATTGAACGACTGTACGATAGCGGGAGCATAGGCTTCACCTACAATGGCATACTTCAGCACTTTATTTTCAGCTTTGTCAGCGGCGGAGCTCATAAAGAAAAAAGCCACACCGAAAATAGCGGGAAACAACAAGAGCGGTAGACCAATCATAAAGATAATGGTTTTTTTATCGCGCAATAGCTCTTTGAATTCCTTCTTAAAGATTAACCACATTGCTCATCTCCTCAGAATCCATTGATAGTGTTTTTAGGAAGCTCTTGTGCATCTGTCCGCCAGACAGCTCACTAAAGGCTGATAACGTATCGTTAAATACCGTTTCACCTTGATTAATAACAGTAACCTTGTCGCAAAGGGTTTGTACTTCGTCTAGGTGGTGAGTAGAAAAAATAACTGGGGTGCCTTTGTCTTTAAGGCGCTGAATAAACTCCATTACCGTGCTGGTTGCCATAATATCCAAACCAGTAGTAGGTTCATCAAGCACTACAAGCGCAGGCTCGTGGATGACAGCGCGAGCAATAGACACTTTTTGCTTCATACCTGACGAGAAGTTTTCCGCACGTCTATCTAAGAAGCTTTGCATATCAAGTAAGTCCGCCATCTCTTCAATACGCGCGTTTATTACGTCCTTTGAGATACCGTGAAGTTCGCCAAAGTAGCTTATATTTTCACGACCACTTAAGCGCCCATACAATCCAGTTGAGCTAGATAAAAAACCAATCTTCTTACGTGCAATATTGGGATTGGCCAACACATCTTCACCGCCAATTAGCACTTTACCGCTGTCTGGCTTAAGTGCGGTCGAAAGCATGCGAAGCGTTGTTGTTTTACCTGCCCCATTTGGCCCTAACAGACCAAGCACTTGGCCTTTTTCACATGTAAAAGAAACATCTCTTACAGACTGAAAATAACGCCCTTTTAATCGCGGATCCTTCTTCTCTTGCTCGCTTAGCTTTTTGGGGTTTTCAACCTCAAAACGCTTTGCGAGACCTGATATCTCAATCATTTCCCTTCCCTCTTTTTTTACATGACTTTTTGCATTTTTTCGTTATTAGATTAGAGCGTGTTGACCTTTGCGGTACACTTTTTGTTCATTCCAAGCGAGTATCAGGCAATGAACGAGTTGCGTGGTTTGGTTATTCCAAATTAGCGACGAGTAAAGCCGCATGAGGTTCGCTTGGATGAACCTTTCAGGCAGCAATTGTTTAGCATTTATCCTGCGTCTGCGCACACTTATGTAGATGGCTACACGACGTGTGCACTTCCTTGTCTAAATGCTAAACACTTTGCTGCAAAAACGTACGGCAAAGGTCAACACGCTCTAAACGGCTACCAAAATCTCTACTTTATAAGGCAGATACCTGCTTCGCCATCTACTGATACAGTCTTTGCAATTTTATTTTTATTACAGCATTCCCTCTTTTTTTTAAATGCACAAGATTAAACCTCAAAAGAAGTGTTAATAAATATGTAAAACCTAATATTGCAACTACATATGAAAAGCAAAAAAAAACCCACCTTACGGTGGGTTTTCTAAACTTATTAACAATGGGTCTTACTCTGGCAACACATCATCTTCTTGCTGAGGAATTGCTTCATCTGCCTGCATTGTCTTAGATAGCAGAAGCTCCTGACGAATCTTAGTTTCTATTTCGTTGGCAATTTCAGGGTTCTCTTTAAGGAACTTCATTACGTTCGCTTTACCCTGACCAATGCGATCGCCCTTGTAGCTGTACCATGCGCCCGCTTTATCTACTAACTTTTGCTTGACGCCTAGGTCAATAAGTTCAGCTTCTTTGCTAATACCTTCACCGTAGCGGATCATAAATTCAGCTTGCTTAAACGGAGGTGCTACTTTGTTCTTCACAACCTTAACGCGAGTTTCGTTACCCACTACCTCATCGCCTTCTTTAACTGCACCAATACGGCGGATATCTAGACGTACAGATGAGTAGAATTTAAGTGCGTTACCACCAGTAGTAGTTTCAGGGTTACCAAACATAACACCAATCTTCATACGAATTTGGTTAATGAAGATACAAAGCGTATTTGAACGCTTGATGTTTCCTGTAAGTTTACGCAGTGCTTGCGACATAAGACGTGCTTGAAGACCAACGTGAGAGTCACCCATGTCACCTTCAATTTCTGCTTTCGGTGTAAGTGCCGCTACCGAGTCAACAATAACCACATCTACCGCGCCTGAGCGTACTAGCATGTCGCAGATTTCTAACGCTTGCTCACCCGTATCAGGCTGAGATACAAGTAGCTCATCAATGTTTACGCCAAGCTTTTCGGCATACACAGGGTCAAGCGCATGCTCGGCATCAACGAACGCACAAGTTTTGCCTTTCTTCTGTGCTTCAGCGATAACCTGAAGAGTTAGCGTTGTTTTACCTGACGACTCTGGACCATAAATTTCTACAACACGACCACATGGCAAACCGCCTATACCCAACGCAATATCGATGGTAAGTGAGCCCGTTGAAATAGCTTCAATATCCATGGCTTGGTTGTCGCCCAAGCGCATGATTGCACCTTTACCAAATTGCTTTTCAATTTGGCCAACTGCGGCGGTTAAAGCTTTTGATTTATTATCGTCCACGTCATTATCCTCTAGGATTAGCGGTTAAATTCTTTATTAAGTAGCGTTGTTATCAATAACACTACCAAATGATGACTGCATTCTATACTGTACAAGCATACAGTTTCAACCGGTGTTTTTATTTTTCACTCAACATTTTTATCAAATGGGTGATGGCAAAGGAAATTGCAGCACATCGCACCTGGTCACGATCGCCACTAAACACCTGTTTTATCTGTGCTGTGCTATCACCACAAACAAACCCAAACCAAACGGTGCCCACCGGCTTTTCATCACTACCGCCCCCCGGCCCGGCTATTCCACTAACCGTTACCGCCAGCTGCGCACCACTTTTACTACACACGCCTTGGGCCATTTCTTTTACCGTTTTCTCTGATACCGCACCATATTGCTCAAGTGTTTGCAGAGTAACGCCAAGCTCGCGCTGTTTTGCGTCATTAGAATAGGTCACCCACGACTGATTAAACCAATCTGAACTGCCAGCAACGCTTGTAAACGCAAAGGCAACTCCGCCCCCTGTGCACGACTCTGCTGTAGAGACCGTCCACTTTTTTTCCCTTAACACGTCGCCTAGCGCCAAGACTTGTGCAGTTAATGCGCTATCAAGCTGTAAAGGGCTAGCGTTTGCATTAGATTCAGTTGAAAATGTCGAATTCATAACGTTATACCTGATTACACCTGTTGTGCTTTTATAAGTATGCGCTTTGCAAGGTTGTTCTTTATAAGCATACGCTTTATAAGATCCATGCTTGATCTTAATGGCCGTGAGTTTATCATTTATTCCCTTCAACAGGCATTAAACCCAGCAACAAAATTACAGAGGCTTTTTTTGGAATCACATACTCCCATGATGCGCCAATACCTTACTATTAAGGCGCAGCATCCGAATATTTTATTGTTTTATCGCATGGGTGACTTTTACGAGTTGTTTTATGACGATGCCAAAAAAGCTGCCGAGCTGTTGGATATTTCTTTAACCGCTCGAGGTAAGTCAGGCGGTGAGCCTATTCCTATGGCGGGTGTGCCCTATCACGCGGTTGAAAGTTACTTATCTCGCCTGGTTAAAATGGGCGAATCTGTTGCTATTTGTGAGCAAGTAGGCGACCCAGCAACCAGTAAGGGCCCTGTAGAGCGTGCTGTTCAGCGTATTGTAACGCCTGGCACAGTAACCGATGAAGCACTCTTAGAGGAACGTCGTGATAATATTCTAGCGGCGGTGTGCGGCCACAGCATGCACTACGGCCTTGCTACCCTTGATGTTACCAGCGGACGCTTTGTGATTTTTGAAAGCGACAGCGATGAAGGGCTTCTTGCCGAAATACAGCGAGTAAACCCCGCCGAGTTGCTTTACCCAGAAGGGTTTGAGAGCCTAGCGCTGATTGAAAACCGCAAAGGGCTTCGCCGTCGCCCGGAGTGGGAATTTGATATAGACACGGCTAACGAGCAGCTAAATGCGCAGTTTGAAACAAAAACCCTCGACGGCTTTGGTATCAAAGGGGTCACTAAAGGCTTAGGTGCCGCAGGGTGCGTTTTACAATATGTAAAAGATACTCAGCGAACTGCATTACCGCACATTCGCCGTATTCAAACCGAGCAGCAAGACAGCCGAGTACAGCTTGACGCCGCCACACGCAGAAACCTAGAGCTTACTCACAATCTATCTGGGGGTCAGGAAAACACCTTATTTAGCGTAATGGATACCACCACTACGGCCATGGGTAGCCGTATGTTACAGCGCATAATCCATTCACCGCTTACTGACCAGCATGAGCTTCATAGCCGTTTGGATGCAGTAGAGACCTTTATTAACGATGACCCAGAAGACATTCGCGGCGCCCTAAAACACATCGGAGACATAGAACGTATTATGGCGCGGTTGGCGCTTCGCTCTGCTCGCCCTCGAGACTTTGCGCGTTTGAAAAATGCGTTTAACGCACTGCCTGATTTGCAAGATGCCCTTGGCCGTTTCGATACAGGGCAAGTAAAAAGTATCAGCGAAATCATTGGCACTTATCCTGAACTACAGGCGTTATTGAACGAAGCCATCATCGACAACCCACCTGTAGTCATCCGCGATGGCGGTGTCATTGCTGAAGGTTACAACGCTGAACTTGATGAGTTGCGCAAACTTTCGCAAGGTGCGACCGACTACTTAGATGCTATGGAGCAGCGAGAACGCGAGCGCACTGGAATTTCTACCCTTAAAGTGGGCTACAACAAAGTGCACGGTTTCTTCATTGAAATAAGCCGAGCAAATAGTGCCTTAGCGCCAGCAGAGTATATTCGCAGACAAACCTTAAAAAATACCGAGCGCTACATCACGCCCGAGTTAAAAGAGCACGAAGACAAGGTACTTAGCAGCCAAGGCGCGGCGCTTGCACTTGAAAAGCAGCTTTACGAGGCGTTATTTGATAACTTCGCGCCTTATCTTAATAACCTGATTGAAACTGCATCTGCGTTGGCAAAACTTGATGTGCTCTGTTGTTTTGCAGAACGTGCGCTCTCGCTTGACTGGCACCGTCCGCAGTTAAGTCACGAATGCGCGCTAGCTTATGACGCTGGTCGTCATCCTGTTGTCGAAAATGTCATGAAGGACCCGTTTATCGCTAACCCTCTTGTGCTTAACGATACACGACGAATGCTAGTCATCACAGGTCCTAATATGGGCGGTAAATCGACATACATGCGCCAAACGGCGCTCATTGCATTACTGGCCTGTATCGGTAGTTTTGTGCCTGCTGAAAATGCGCATATTGGAAAGATAGACCGTATCTTCACCCGCATTGGTGCCTCTGACGATTTGGCGTCTGGACGTTCAACCTTTATGGTGGAAATGACAGAAACCGCGAATATCTTAAATAATGCCACAGAACACTCACTGGTATTAATGGATGAGATTGGTCGCGGAACCAGTACGTACGATGGCTTATCCTTGGCGTGGGCGTGTGCCAGTTATCTCGCAAAGCAGCTAAATGCATACACGTTATTTGCAACGCACTATTTCGAACTTACTGAACTGCCTGATTCTCAGCCAGGCGTGGTAAACGTTCATCTTGATGCCATAGAGCACGAAGATACCATTCGCTTTATGCACACGGTGTCAGAGGGCGCTGCCAGTAAGAGTTTTGGTTTACAAGTTGCACAGTTAGCCGGAGTTCCTAAACCGGTGATAAAAGCTGCGCAGCAAAAGCTCGCTATTCTTGAGTCGTCGCACATAATGAGTAGCGATGAGGAGAAAAAAACGAGCCAAAGTACCTCTGCTAAATCCAAGGGGTCTTCTGTCGTCGGTCAAGCCGAAATGCTGTTCCCGGATAAACCACATCCAGTTATAGAAGCCCTAGAGAACTTAGCGCCAGACGAACTATCGCCTCGCCAAGCACTTGATCTTATCTATACATTAAAACGCTTAAGCCAATCTTAAGCGCATACAAATTGTGCATCATGTGGGCAAATTGATTGTCTGCCCACATGATTTTGCGTATACTATCGCCCCGTCCAAAGTGTAGCTGGTTTTGTTCTAAACTCAGCCTATATTTACCATACAACCCAAACGTTCTAGGTTTCGCATGACAAATTATATTTTCGTCACAGGTGGTGTAGTTTCATCGCTAGGTAAAGGTATTGCTGCAGCATCGTTGGCCGCAATTCTTGAAGCTCGCGGTCTCACCGTAACCATGTTAAAACTCGACCCATACATCAACGTCGACCCAGGCACTATGAGCCCTATTCAGCATGGTGAAGTATTTGTTACTGATGACGGCGCTGAGACCGACCTTGATCTTGGTCACTACGAGCGTTTTATTCGCACCCGCATGACTAAACGCAACAACTTCACTACCGGTCGCGTGTATGAAGAAGTATTGAAGCGTGAACGTCGAGGTGATTACCTTGGTGCTACTATTCAGGTTATTCCTCACATCACTAATGAAATCAAGCGCCGTGTAATTGAAGGTGCTGAAGGTCATGATGTCGCTATTGTAGAGGTAGGCGGAACGGTAGGTGATATCGAATCACAACCTTTCTTAGAAGCTATTCGTCAGCTAGGTACTGAAGTAGGCCGCGAACGTGCGATGTTTATGCACTTAACGCTAGTACCTTATATGCCTGCATCAGGTGAAGTAAAAACTAAGCCTACTCAGCACTCTGTAAAAGAGCTTCGCTCAATTGGTATCCAGCCAGACATCTTAGTATGTCGCTCAGTGGGCGCGTTGCCAGCCAGCGAGCGTTCTAAAATTGCACTTTTCACGAATGTTGCAGACAAAGCCGTTATTTCATTGAAAGACGTAGACAGCATCTACCGCATTCCAGCGGCGCTTAAAGCACAAGGTATGGACCAGCTAGTGGTAGACCGCTTTGGCTTAGAGTGCAACGAAGCAGACCTATCTGAGTGGGAACAAGTACTTTACGCTGAGTCTAACCCTACAGCTGAAGTAAACATTGGTATGGTAGGTAAATACGTCGAGCTACCAGACGCCTATAAGTCAGTTAACGAAGCGCTTAAGCACGCAGGCCTTAAAAACCGTCTGACCGTGAATATTCATCACATCGACTCACAAGATGTGGAAAGCAAAGGCACACAAATTCTAGAGCAGTTAGACGCTATCTTGGTACCTGGCGGCTTTGGTGAACGCGGCATTGAGGGTAAAATCGCAGCAGCCCGTTATGCCCGTGAAAACAAGGTGCCTTACTTAGGCATTTGTTTAGGTATGCAAGTCGCGCTTATCGAATACGCACGTAATGTGGCAGGTATGGAAAACGCAAACAGTACTGAGTTTGATACTGAAACACCATACCCAGTGGTAGGCCTTATTACAGAATGGCTGGACGCGGCAGGGACTACCGAAACCCGTACAGAACAGTCAGACCTTGGTGGCACAATGCGCCTAGGCAGTCAACTTTGCCACCTTATTGAAGGCACCAAAGTGCACGAAATGTATGGCAGTGCTGAAATTTACGAACGTCACCGCCATCGTTACGAAGTTAATAACAATTTGCGTGACCAAATTGAAGCTGCGGGTTTAAAAGTAAGTGGTTTGTCCACTGATAAGCGACTTGTAGAAGTTGTCGAAATCCCTGATCATCCATGGTTCATTGCGGGCCAATTCCACCCTGAGTTCACTTCAACCCCTCGGGATGGACACCCATTATTTACTGGTTTTGTAGCTGCGGCTGGCAAATACCAGAAAGAAAATCACTAATTTCTAATAAAGGGGCGCTCTCTCCCGTTGCGCCCCAATCAATTGTTGAGGAAAAAACATGGCGAAAATTAGTCGCATTATCGGACGCGAGATCTTAGATTCTCGTGGTAATCCAACAGTAGAAGCAGATGTATATTTAGAGTCTGGCGTTATGGGCCGTGCTGCAGCACCTTCTGGTGCCTCTACTGGTAGCCGCGAAGCACTAGAACTACGCGACGGCGACAAGTCTCGTTACCTAGGTAAAGGTGTAACAAAGGCAGTTGCAGCAGTTAACGATACCATCGCGCCAGCACTTATCGGCAAAGATGCATTAGCACAAGCTGACATCGACGGCATCATGATTGACCTTGATGGTACAGAGAACAAAGAAACCCTTGGCGCGAACGCAATCCTAGCGGTTTCACTTGCAGTAGCGAAAGCAGCGGCCGCTGAAAAAGGCGTAGCGCTTTACGAGCACATTGCAGACCTAAACGGTACATCTGGTCAATACTCAATGCCAGTACCTATGATGAACATCATCAACGGTGGTGAGCACGCTGACAACAACGTCGATATTCAAGAGTTCATGGTTCAGCCTGTTGGCGCGAAGAGCTTCAAAGAAGCACTACGTATGGGTGCAGAAATCTTCCACGCACTTAAGAAAGTACTTTCTGCTAAAGGCCTTAACACGGCAGTTGGCGACGAAGGTGGTTTTGCGCCTAACCTTAGTTCAAACGCTGAAGCACTAGCGGTAATCGTAGAAGCAGTTGAAAGTGCTGGCTATAAAATGAATGAAGACATCACGCTTGCACTAGACTGTGCGGCGTCTGAATTCTACAAAGAAGGCAAATACGTACTATCTGGCGAAGACAAGAGCTTTGATTCAGAAGCGTTCGGTGACTATCTTGCTGACCTTTCTTCACAGTACCCAATCGTTTCTATTGAAGACGGCCTAGATGAAAGCGACTGGGACGGCTGGGCAAGCCTAACTAAGAAAATTGGTGACAAAGTACAGCTTGTTGGTGACGACTTGTTTGTAACTAACACTAAAATTCTTAAGCGCGGTATCGATAACGGCATTGGTAACTCAATCCTTATCAAGTTCAACCAAATCGGTTCACTAACAGAAACGCTTAACGCAATTAAGATGGCAAAAGACGCAGGCTTTACTGCGGTTATCTCTCACCGCTCTGGTGAAACTGAAGATGCCACAATTGCAGATCTTGCCGTAGGTACAGCCGCAGGCCAAATCAAAACGGGTTCACTATGCCGTTCTGACCGTGTTGCTAAGTACAACCAGCTACTTCGCATTGAAGAAGCGCTTGGCGATGCAGCTACCTATAAAGGTCGTAGCGAAATCAAAGGTCAGTAATACTGCCTTAGAAGCAATACAAAGCCGCTAACATTAGCGGCTTTTTTGTGCGCACTTTTTAATCTAAGTAGCATGAAGCAACGAATCTTGCTAGGGTTAAGAAAAGACTAATAAGTATCCGACCCCCAATGGCTGTAGGCGACAAACTTTCTCACTCTCAAGTTGGCTTTTTTAATGAGGCAGGCGAACTAGGCGCAAGCCATCCGCAGTTCAATGAGATATGTACGGCCTTGTATGAAAGAGAGGTTATCTCTCTTGCCCACAGTGAAATAACGAACCTTTCATTACTGAAGCGTCGAATGGGCGGCCTACCCTATCACGTAAAAGCGATTGCGAGATACATGGTCAACAACGACACTTCAACTAACCCATCGCCGCTAAAAGTCGACACACACAACGGTAGCTGGTATGCGAAACAATCGCAGAAATGCCCAGGAATAAATCACTTAGATGACACCGAAAAACGTAAAATTTGGTATAAGAAAAATGCAGAATATGGTCTCGTTGTACCCGTTTTAGTGTTAAGTATAGAGGGTTCGCATATTGAGCTTGATTCAATTGATATGGTCAATCAAGACAACACACAACTTCACCTCAATAAGAGTGGGTGGTTTGCAAATTCAGGGGAGAACATTAATTCATCCACACAGCTTGACGACTTTTCTTCACCTAAGGCTCTTTCTGTTCGTAACAAGGTTTTACTTCGACCTTCAAAACCGATAATAACTGCTGCATGCTGTGGCCATGCATGGAGCTTTAAATCGAAGCGTTCACCTCGGGCATTGACCTTACGTGAAATGCGTTTATCGACCCAAATCAACTGGAAGAACTTTACGCGGCCTAACAAATAATGCGGACAAATGAGAATAAAAACCCTATTAAAAAGCATAAAAAACCAAAAACAACCCACGCCCGTACGCCATCAATTTAGTACAAACATCCTAACTACTACTAATAGTGCAACTACTAAGTATATCGAATTGTGAAAAAAGCCAAATAATCATCTCTGCGACCAAACATATTAGGACAAACATCCTAAATAATTAAAATGTGACTTTTATACACTAAAAATATAGTCATTATAGAAATCAATGGTTGACCTGTTGCGCTCACATGGTTACATTGTCGCTATCAACTTGGTCAGCAAAGAAACAACAGCACATGCGTACTCGTTTCATTCTTCTATCTCTACTCCTTATGGCAGCCAGACTGCACGGGTAGATTGCGACCAGCGATTAAACATACAAAAACCCGTGCCAAGCACGGGTTTTTTTTTAACTATTCAACTGAGAGAGCGTCATGACAAATCAAGTGAAGATCTTTGATACCACATTGCGAGACGGCGAGCAGGCACTGCCTGCCAGCCTAAGTGCCAAAGAGAAGTTACAGATTGCACTGGCGCTCGAACGCTTAGGCGTTGATATTATTGAAGCAGGATTTCCTGTATCGTCGCCAGGAGACTTCCGTTCTGTACAAATGATTGCAAAGGAGGTTAAAAACTCTATTGTTTGCGGGTTATCTCGTGCATTGCCAGGTGATATTGACGCATGTGGACAAGCATTGAGCGTTGCAGAACAGTTCCGAATTCACACCTTTATTGCGACGTCTGAAATTCACGTAGGCGCCAAACTTCGAAAGTCTCAAGACGAAATTGTAGAGATGGCGGTAAAAGCAGTAAAACACGCCAGACAATATACCGATGACGTAGAGTTTTCGTGCGAAGACGCCTAGCCGTACTCATATCGATTATTTATGTCGCATGGTTGAAGCCGCCATTGAGGCGGGTGCTACAACCGTCAACATCCCAGATACCGTAGGCTACACCACACCAACTGAGTTTGGCGGCATTATCCAGCAATTATTTAATCGCGTCCCTAACATAGACAAAGCAACTATCTCTGTACATTGCCATAACGATTTAGGGTTAGCGGTAGCAAACTCATTGGCTGCGGTAGAGCAAGGTGCGAGACAAGTTGAATGCACCATCAATGGTATCGGCGAACGTGCCTATAATGCATCACTTGAAGAAATAGCCATGATCTTACAAACCCGTAAGAACATGCTAGGTTTTGACACCAATATTAACTCTACTGAGATTTCACGTACATCGAAGCTGGTCAGCCAGCTTTGTAATATGCAGGTTCAAGCCAACAAAGCTATTGTAGGGGCAAATGCATTTAGTCACTCTTCGGGTATTCACCAAGACGGTGTCTTAAAAGCGCAAAACACGTATGAAATTATGACCCCGGAAAGTGTGGGCATAAATAAGAACAACCTTAATCTTACCTCTCGCTCGGGTCGCCATGTGATCAAACATCGCTTAACCGAGCTTGGTTATAAGACTGAAGATTACGACTTAGAAGCAGTCTATGACGCCTTCTTAAAGTTAGCTGATAAGAAAGGCCAAGTGTACGACTATGACCTTGAAGCTTTGTTGTTCTTTGACAAACAAAAACACGACCAAGCGCACTTCCAGCTGCTTTATCTTCAAGCGAACTCAGGGCGTGAAATTATCCCAAGCGCTACAGTAAAAATGAAAGTGGGCACTGAAGAAATTACCCAATCCAGCATTGGTAACGGCCCGGTAGACGCGGCTTATAAAGCCATTATGTCTATACTAGGTCACGAAGACTTAGAAGTTGTCGACTTTAAACTAGATTCAAAAGGTGAAGGTGCCGACGCCTTGGCACAAGTGAGCGTTATTGCCACTTACAAAGGCCGCCGCTTTCACGGTATTGGCCTTGCCACAGACATCGTAGAAGCAGGTGTAAAAGCACTGATATTTGTACTAAACAACACTTATTTAGCTGACAAAATCGATCAGCAGAAAAACCAACAAGAACGCGTTGCAGGAGTTTAAATGAGCCAGTATTCAATTGCCGTATTAGCCGGAGACGGTATCGGCCCAGAAGTTATGCAGGAAGCCAACAAGGTTTTAGATGCTGTTGAAAAGAAGTTTAACGTCACCCTAAACCGCACTGCATACCCGGTAGGTGGCTACGCCATTGATACTGAAGGCGAAGCCTTGCCCTCAAAAACGCTGTTAGGTTGTGAGCAAGCCGATGCCATTTTATTTGGCAGTATTGGCGGCCCTAAGTGGGACACGCTACCACTTGAACAGCGCCCGGAACGTGCTGCGCTACTTACCCTTCGCAGCCATTTTGACTTATTCAGTAACTTACGCCCAGCGCGCATTTATCCGGGCCTTGAAAGCTTGTCTCCGCTTCGCGAAGACATTGCCAAATCAGGCGTAGACGTTTTGGTAGTGCGCGAATTAACAAGCGGCATTTATTTTGGTCAGCCAAAAGGCCGTGAAGGTGAAGGCGAAGAAGAGTTCGCCTATGACACTATGCGCTATAGCAAACGTGAAATTCGCCGAATAGCTATTGCAGCATTTGAAGCGGCGCAAAAACGTCGCGGCAAAGTTACCTCCGTAGACAAAGCCAACGTGTTGGTAACCAGTCGTTTATGGCGTGAGATTGCAGAGGAAGTCGCAAAAGACTACCCGGATGTTGAGCTTGACCACATCTATATCGATAACGCCACCATGCAAATTATGAAAAACCCGGCGCAATTCGATGTCATGCTATGTTCAAACCTTTTTGGTGATATCGTTTCTGATGAATGCGCCATGATGACAGGCTCTATGGGCTTGTTACCATCGGCAAGTATGAACGAAGATGGCTTTGGTCTTTACGAGCCAGCAGGCGGTTCAGCGCCTGATATTGCAGGCCAAGGTATAGCAAACCCTATTGCACAAATTTTATCAGCCGCCATGATGCTGCGTTTTAGCTTGAACTTAGGTAATGCAGCAGACGCTATTGAAAAAGCCGTTGTTGCAACATTAGAAGCAGGTGTACTTACAGGCGAGTTACTCCCTTCTGACAAACGCAGCCAAGCGGCGAGCACGTCTCAAGTAGGCGATGAAATCGTTAAACAATTAATGGCGCAGGAGTAAAACACCCTCATGGCCAAGACCTTATATGACAAAGTGTGGCAAGCCCACATTATCGACCAAATTGGTGAAGACAGCTTAATTTATATAGACCGCCACCTAATTCACGAAGTGACATCGCCTCAGGCATTCGCTGGCCTCAATGAAAAAGGCCGTAAAGTACGACGTCCTGATCGCACTGTTGGCACCATGGATCACAGTATTTCAACCCGTTCACTGGCAATTGATGCATGTGGCCCAGCCAATGCGCTTCAGTTACAAACCTTGGCAAAAAACTGTGAAGAACACGGCATACAGTTATTTCCAGTAGGTCACCAAAAGCAAGGTATTGTGCACGTCATGGGCCCGGAATTAGGATTAATTCAGCCAGGTATGACAGTGGTATGTGGAGACTCTCACACTGCAACTCATGGTGCATTTGGGGCACTGGCTTTTGGTATTGGTACTTCTCAGGTAGAGCACGTACTGGCTACACAAACGTTGAAGCAAAGCCGCGCGAAAAGCATGCTTATCAACGTAAATGGAAAGCTTCCAGTGGGTATTACCGCAAAAGACATCATTCTTGCCATTATCGGTAAAATTGGCCATGCTAGCGCTACTTACCATGTCATTGAATATGCGGGCGAGGCCATTCGGGGTTTAAGCATGGAAGAGCGCATGACCGTATGTAATATGAGCATCGAAGCGGGTGCTAAAGCTGGTCTTGTTGCACCAGATGAAAAAACCTTTGCTTATCTTGAGGGGCGTGAATACGCACCTAAAGGCCAAGACTGGGAAGACGCAGTCGCTTACTGGAAAACCCTTTACACCGAAGAAGGCGCTACCTTTGACACTGTCGTTGAGCTTGAAGCGGCAGATATCGCGCCTCAGGTTACGTGGGGAACCAATCCAGGCCAAGTAATTGGCGTAAATACACCAGTTCCAGCGCCAGAAGATTTCAACGACCCAATTGAAAAAGAAAGTGCGGTAAAAGCACTTAAATACATGGGTCTACAACCGGGCGAAAAACTTGCCGACGTTGCCGTTAACCACGTATTTATCGGCTCGTGCACTAACGGACGTATTGAAGACATGCGCGCCGCAGCGCAAATTGCCAAGCGCGGCAAAGTAGCCAATTCAGTAACAGCTATAGTGGTTCCAGGGTCGGGTAATGTTAAGCGCCAAGCAGAGGCCGAGGGTTTAGATAAAATCTTTATCGATGCGGGTTTTGAATGGCGTTTGCCGGGCTGCTCAATGTGCCTTGGAATGAATGACGACAAATTAGTAGCAGGCGATAGATGTGCTTCTACCAGCAACCGTAACTTTGAAGGCAGACAGGGCCGCGGTGCACGCACTCACTTAGTAAGCCCTGCAATGGCAGCGGCTGCGGCGATTACTGGTCGCTTTGCTGACGTACGAGATTATCAGGAGTAAGTTATGTCTGAACAAGGTTTTACACAACACACAGGCATTGCTGCGCCACTTGACCAAGCTAATGTCGATACCGACCAAATAATTCCAAAACAGTTTCTAACCTATGTAACTCGTGCAGGCTACGGCAAACATTTGTTTCACGACTGGCGCTATTTGGATTTAGAAGAAAAAGAACCAAACCCTGCGTTTGCGTTAAACAAGCCAGAGCACAAAAGCGCAAGTCTGCTGCTGGCTCGCGAAAACTTCGGCTGTGGCTCAAGCCGCGAACACGCGCCATGGGCGTTGGCCGATTTTGGTTTTAAAGCGGTAATTGCCACCAGCTTTGCAGATATCTTTTACGGTAACTGCATCAATAATCAGTTAGTGCCAGTGGCGCTATCAAGCGAACAAATGGACGCTTTATTTGCTGCGGTAAAAGCTGATCCAGCAACTAAGATTACTGTTGATCTTCCAGCGCAATCTGTGAACTTCAACGATATTAGTTTCAGCTTCGATATTGCCGAGCATCATAAAAATAACCTAATTAAAGGTTTAGATGCTATTGGTCAAACGTTAGAGCTTACAAGCGCTATCGAGACTTTTGAGAAGAATCAGCCAGCATGGCTGTAGATTGCGATAGCTTATAGGCAACATCGCTTAAACTTTATATTTAATGGCAATGCATTAAAAACGGCATGCACGCATTACTAAACGCGGTGTATGTCGTTTTTTTCGCATATACTACGTCTAATTGATTCAAAAAAAGACGAAACAACTCACCTTTTTCAGTGGATTATCGTAGCATTCACACCTATTGTAAGTAATATTAAGTGGTCAAACCAAGACCTAGCAGGAGAGATGATGCTAGAACAAGTACCTATTGATGAATTGATACCAGGGATGTACGTCAATCAAGTACTTGAACAAAAAGGCGCACTAAAAATGCGCTCTAAAGGGATTGTAAAGACACAAGCCATTATCAACGCGTTAAAAGCTAAAGGTATTTTAGTGCTAGAAGTAGACATGGCAAAGTCAAAGCTTCCCGAAACAAAAACCTCAACGCCTTCTCTAGCAACTCAAGATAAAGTTAATGAAGACAGACCTAAAGCAGTCGCCAAGCCCGTTGGCAGAGAGTCCATCAGCGAGGCGAGCGACCTTTACGAAAATGCACTGACAATACAAAGCAGCTTTTTGAAAGGCCTCAAAAATGGTGCGGTGAAAGACCTATCACCTATGGAGTCGTTATCTGAAAGCCTAATAGAAAGTGTTTTCGACAATAAAGACGCGCTCAGCTGCCTAACGATGATAAA
Source organism: Alteromonas gracilis (assembly GCF_036870955.2). GTDB lineage: Bacteria > Pseudomonadota > Gammaproteobacteria > Enterobacterales > Alteromonadaceae > Alteromonas > Alteromonas gracilis_A. The sequence continues at coordinate 947,602 of NZ_CP145482.2, read as the reverse complement.
AGAAACCGATAAGTACTTATTGGAACACTCAATAAATTGCAGCATCTTAGGCGGTATATTTTGCGAGTACCTCGGTTACGACAGAGATACCATCGAACAAGTCAGCTTAGGTATTTTGCTGATGGATATTGGCATGTCATCGCTCCCAGATGAAATTAGAAACAACACTGGAAAGTTCTCTAGTGATGATTGGGAAGTCATGAAAACCCATGTGGAAATTGGTGTAGACCTTGTTGAGCAATGCGGCGAAATATCAGACTTATCTCTCAACATTATTGAACAGCATCATGAACACGTGGACGGCAGCGGCTATCCGAAAGGCCTTGCTGGTGAAGAGATAAGTGAATTTGCGCGTATTGCAGCTATTGTAGACGCGTACGATGCCATGACGTCCAACCGCAAACACAAAGACAGTATTACACCAACTCAGGCGCTTAAGCGCTTGACGAATTCAGAGCATCTCGACCAAGATTTGGTTAAACAGTTTATTCAATGCATTGGCGTGCACCCAGTGGGCTCACTGGTAAGATTAAAAAGTGGCAAGCTCGGTATTGTCAGTAGAGTTAACCCGAAAGATCCTGTAAGTCCTCAGATAATGACGTTCTATAGTGTTACGTCTCAGCATTTCAATGAAGTGAAACGCATTGACTTAGCCGTTCACGACGACGAAATTGTATCAGGTGTTAGACCAGAAGAATTCAATTTAAACCTTCCAAAGTTTTTTAAAGATGTCTTCGTAAACCAAATGCCTCTCTAGATTTCATCTACCTTAGTCGTCAATAAAACTAAAAAAGGCCACAGCGATAAACGCATGTGGCCTTTTTGGTTCTCGATTAGGTTAGCGTTTACCAGTCGGTTAATGCAGCCATAGTAAATAGCTCATCCTCAAAAGAGAGTACTACGCGCTGGGCTTCAATATTGACAATTTGTACCTTATCGGCAATCCACTCTCCTTCTCCCATCTGTCGCCCATTTACACGCACCCATCGGTCAGACGGGCGAGAAGCATACATGTGTGCACTAAAGTTCATGGTGGGTAGACGCGTTAAAAGTCGCACTGGAAGTTGGTCTACGCGAGGGATGTCATCTCTTGTCGTTACGGGAATCTCAGCTTCTTCAGTATCGTCGCGAGCTTGCGAGTCTAGCGCTTTTACCGCAGCGTTGAATTTTGCCATCAATTCAGGCGACACCGATACATCTGAATTGTTTTGCCCGTCATTTAATACTCTTCCCTCATAGTCATTGTCTGGTGTTTGAGGCTGAGACACAGACGTACTTTTAACAGAAGGTACTTGCGCAGATTCAAGCGCGCTGTTTTGAACAACTGGTTCTGACAAGCTACCCGCTGAGGGAGTATCTAAATTTGTACCCGATTCAGGCGCTGTTTTTCCCACTGTACTCAAATCGCCTTTAGCAACTTGTCCACTATCATTATTTGAGGCCGCTTTTTCACTGGTAGGCCCACTAGGCACAACATCTGAGGCGGGTGGAACACTTTGGGCTACAGAATTTTCTGACAATTTACCTGTGATAACAGGCCACCAGCGTTCGGTTGTTGCACCCGTAAACCCAATAGCCAAACCACCTAAGATTACAATGGCAAACGTTGCCACCTGCTTACTGTATATTTTCCAAGCAGAAGGTAAGCTTTCGACAGTTGGCAGGAATAGACTACGGTTAAACTGCTCGTTAAGCGATTTATCGAATTTAGCAGACGTGTCGTGCTGACCACGAAGTAACGCTTGTGTTTGCGTGCGATGCTGTCCTACCGCAAGGGCTATTTCTACGGTTTGTTCAGGGTCGATTTCCAGTTCTTGAACGCCCATTTCAGACAAGCCCTGCACCATGGCCTCACTTGTCACAAGCCCAGACTTTCTTATTTTTACCGATCCATTTTGTTGAGTGATTTGAACGATCACCATGCCAGGCTTGAGCTTATCTATTGAAACTACATTAGACATACAAGCTCCCTACCCCATAGCCACACAGAATTGCTATTACAAAGGTCGCCACTAACACCCACTTACGTTGACTTTGTACGCGCTGACTCACTACGTCATCGCCTAAGATTTGCTCTGCAGCCGCTAAGAATATGGGCTTTTGTACTACCGCGTGTTGCTTAGTAAACGATAATGTCAGTGCTCTGTCGCACAACAAGTTAATCACGCGAGGTATACCGCCCGTAATTTGATGGACCGCACGCAGTGTCGACTTACTGAAAATGCTTATGTCACCATCAGCCACGCTGAGGCGGTGCGCTATGTAAGCGCTCACTTCGGGCGCGGTTAGCGGCAGAAGGTGGTACCTAGCGGTAATACGCTGCGCGAGTTGGCGCAGCTCGTTACGCTTTAGTAATTGCTGTAGTTCTGGTTGACCTATTAGCACTACCTTAAGTAACTTTTCACGGTTAGTTTCCAAATTGGTTAGCAAGCGAAGTTGCTCAAGCACTTCAGGTAATAAATGTTGCGCCTCGTCAACCATCAATACCGTGTTAATACCCGCTTGATGATTTTCGGCTAACTTACTAAGAATTAAGTCGGTGAAGTACTTAAGGCTGGCTTGTTGAGGCTGATACTCAAGCCCAAGTTCATCACACACCGTCGCCAAAAGCTCAAGCGCAGAAAGCGTTGGGTTTAAAATCATAGCCACCTGCGTATTATCAGGTAGCTGCTGAAGTAGCTTTCTCGACACCGTTGTTTTGCCTGTACCTACTTCACCTGTAAGCATAACAAAACCGCCGCTTTCTCTTAGCCCAAACGTTAAATGGGCTAACGCTTCCTTGTGCCTAGGGCTCATATACAAATAATCGGGGTTTGGCGCGATAGAAAAAGGATTATCGCTTAACCCGAAGTAATTCAAATACATGGTCGCTGCTAAAAATAGTTAAAAACGACGATTAAACTACCAGACGCTAGGCCTTAGTGAAAGCACTGAAACAATAATGAATGGAGCAGATAGCCCATACACTGCGAAATTATCTTTAAGATTGGTATACTTCGCGTCATATTTATTCTTTAGTGGTTATTCAGTACCACGTTGTTCTCTTCAGATCGGTTTGTACGAGGTAGCATGCAGGTATATTTAGTAGGCGGTGCAGTGCGCGATGCTTTACTTAATCGCGATGTCACAGAACGTGACTATGTAGTAGTGGGTGCATCGCCAGACGAAATGTTACGCAAAGGCTATACACAAGTAGGTAAAGACTTTCCGGTATTTTTGCACCCAAAAACCTCTGACGAATATGCCCTTGCGCGAACAGAGAGAAAATCGGGAAAAGGATATACAGGCTTTATTTGTGACGCGTCAACCTCAGTCACGCTGGAAGAAGATCTTATGCGGCGCGACCTCACTGTGAATGCCATGGCGCAAGATAGCAATGGCACTATTATCGACCCGTATAACGGCCGGGTAGATCTTGAAAGTCGTATATTACGCCACGTGTCTGATGCGTTTAGTGAAGACCCTCTACGTGTATTCCGTGTGGCACGATTCGCAACACGCTATGCCTATTTAGGATTTACCATTGCGCCTGAAACCGAAGCACTAATGACGCAAATGGCAAAAAGTGGGGAGCTTAAAAGCCTCACGGCGGAACGAGTATGGCAAGAAACCAAACGAAGTCTACAAGAAAAAACGCCTGAAGTATTTTTCCAGGTACTGAGCAACGTACACGCGCTTGAAGACTGGTTTTGTGAGATTGTACCAACCATTGAAGACGCCTTACCAACCTTGGCACTGTCAGCAACAATAAAAACCAGCAGTAACACAGATAGCCTAATAGTTAGATTCGCGGCACTCACAGCACACCTATCCGAAGATGAAGTAAAGAGCTTGTGTACACGACTAAAAGTGCAAAACCAAGTAAGTGATGTCGCGCTGCTAGTGTGCAAATTTAAGGCGTTATTGCTAGAGGAAGACAATACAGCTCAAGCATTGCTTACCCTTTTTAATGGGTGTGACGCGTGGCGACGAGCAGAACGCTTTTTAATGATACTGGATGCGGTTGCACCTTATGCGCAATACCGGGGTAATAATTGGAACATACGCCAAAAGCAAATCCTTTCAGCATTAAGTGCCGCGACACAGGTTGACGTGCAACAAATTATTGCTCAAGGCATAAAAGGGCCTGCCATAAAGCCTGCACTGGAAGAAGCAAGACTAACCGCAATCATAGCTTTGGGTGTTACACAGTAAATCCACTTACCAGCTTGCTTGATTCTTTAGCCATAGTTGAAAGTGACTTCGCTGAGTCAGCCACCAAACCAATCCCCGAATTAAGCTCTTCAGCTTGCTCGGCAATACTATTGACGTTCCCGCTAACGCTATCCGAAGTCGCATTTTGCTCTTCCGTTGCAGCAGCTACCGTTTCAGCCATTGTGCTTACTTGAGAGATGATGTGAGACAGTTCATTCATTGCGGTGGTCACAAGGTCGACTAAATGTATACCACCATCTGCTGCTGTTGAAGCTTTTTCCATCTCTTTTACTGAAAGGCTAGACGCGTCATTCATTCTCTCTACGATTGCCGATATCTTATGTGTACTGTCTTGAGAGCGATTTGCCAACGCTCTGACCTCATCGGCAACCACTGAAAACCCGCGACCTGCTTCCCCTGCTCTTGCTGCCTCGATAGCCGCATTCAATGCAAGTAAGTTGGTTTGATCTGCAATGGAGGTAATGTCACTGAGTAAGCTATTGATAAGGCCAACTTCGTTTTGCAATGTGCTAATAACATTTTGAGAATCTCTAATTAGTTTCACCAACAACTTTATGTTACCCGCAGCAAGGTCGGCGCGCTCCATGTTTTCTTTAAGGCTTGCCATGGCTGATGTACTCGCATCTCTTGTTTCCACTGTGTTCCGCGATACTTCAGCAATAGACACAGAGAGCTCTTCAACAGACGCAGCTACCATCTCTGTTTCACCAAGCTGAGTCGCTACACCTCTCTTACTTTGTTCTACCAGTGCAGCCAATTCATCTGATGACGACAACAGCTTTTCTGAATTATTTTTTATCTGCTCTACAATATGCTGAATTTGGCCTATGAATGTATTAAAAGGTGATATCACACCATTGATTTCAGGAATTCGTGTTTCCTTCAGTCTAACTGTAAGGTCGCCATTACCGCTCGATAATGTTTTAAAAGCTTCCCCAAGTTCTTCCAAAGGTTCAATAATCTTTCTCGCTAGCAGTAAAGAAACCCCTACAGCGATTGCCAGAATGACAACAGCTACAACAATGGTTGAATACACTAATGTCGACTGCAGCTGCTTCGCTGGTGCTAGCGCTTCTGCTACATCAACTTCAGCTAGGAGAGCATAGGTATGTTCACCAATTGTTAATGGTAAATACGATGAAAAAACAGACACCCCTCTATAATCTTTTACCTCTTCGAAGCCTTCTGCCCTGTTAAGTGCCTTACGGCTAGAGACGCTGTCCACCCGCTGAAGCCCTACTGATGTCCCGGCCTCTCGTATCTTATTGGCAGTACTAGGTGAGCTTGCACTAATTGTTTTTAAGTAGTTTTCTCTGTCTTCTAAGAAAAACCGACTTTCGGTAACCAATAAACCATCAGGAGACACTAAATAGGTTTCTCCTGAATCACCAAATCCATACTCTTTCCATTTTTGATTGTGAGTAAGTATTGCTCCAATTCTATCAATGGGAATTTGAAAAATTAAAACGGCCTTTATGTCACCTGAACCATCCGTTATTGCTGAAGCTAAGAAGCCCGCCATGGCATCATAGGAAGGTAGATATGTTTTAAGTTTGCTGATAGCAACAAAATTACTGTCATTTTTCGCCATTACAGCCGCGAATGCCTCACCAATACCCGTATCAGCATAGGGGCCATCCTTTAAGCTAGTGGCAAAATCGAGTTCTTTATACACACTGTAAACAATATTCCCACTACTAGGCTCGACTATAAAAATGTCGTAATAGCCAAATTCCTGAAGGAAATCACGAATTTCACTGTGGTAAGTCGCATGCGACTTCGCATAATCGCTACTATTACTCAGTTGTAATAACTTATCTTTCTCGCCAATTGGGAATTGGGATGCCGCTATAAAGTCGTGTTGCAATGTTTGAGAAGTATTAGAAAGGACATTCACTAATCGCGTTGGTTCAGATAACACCGAATCATTTCGTTTGCTGTAAAGCGTCGCAAAATCAGTGTTGTAATAATTGAAAAGTGTATTTTTTTGCGCGCTCGTTAGCTGCCCCCTTTGTTCGGTATATCGACCGAACGCAGGAATAAAATCATTGGCCGCTTGTTTGATAAAGGAAGAAGACGAAAAATTACGAATTTGGCCTTCATTGAAAGCCATATAGTTTTCGATAGCTTGCTTCGTTTGAACGCCCTGCTGGCGCATTTTATCTTCTGAAGAGGCAGCTAATGCTTCAGTTGAATTATTCACGGAAATATACGTCGTAAAAGCAGCTAATATAAGAACAGATAGTGACACAAGCAGAACAACGGCAAACAACAATCTTGTTTTTAATGACATTAATACGCTTCCTATACTTCCCTGTACCCACTTAAAGATAATTACGGTATTGAGCTTAACTACACAATATCCTATCTTTAGGCCATCTGCACAAAATATGTTCTAAACAATACCAATGTATAATTGGTCACTCCGTTTTAATTAAATCACCCGGCTCGCAGTCAAGAGCCTCGCACAACGCGAGCAAGGTACTAAAACGAATTGCTTTCGCTTTTCCTGTTTTAAGGGTAGAAAGGTTGGCCATAGTAATACCCACTCTTTCTGACAACTCAGTTAGTGACATTTTTCGTTGAAGCATCACCATATCTAAATTTATTTTTATTGTTTTCTTCATTTTAAATTGTCAGCGTCTGCTCTTTATAAATTTCCACGGCCTCGTCTAATAGCTGCGCAAGCACCAACAACGCCAACCCTATAATAAGTCCGGTAATAGGTAATGATATTGAGGGAGATAGCTCGATTTGAGCATTAAAGCTGCCAATGTCGTTCAAAATCATTAATCCACCAGAATAAATAACGATAGGGTATACAACGCAACTCCCTATAACGATAAATGCGATACGCCTGATATACATTGCATTAGCTTGCGTAAAGTAGTGACGCTGAGCAAAATTAGCGAACAACTTTCGTAAGTAATGAAGCGTAATCATCACAACAATGGCTTGAAGAACATAGATACAATTAGAAATATACCAAGCCGATTTACCAAGCGTATTGTTGAGCTTTATTTCTGCTTGGCCTTGTATGATTTCACTGATCTTATTTGTATCATTCTTTGTTGCATTCGCGACTTCATCACTAGGTAATACCCTAAAACTCAGTGGATAATTAATATCTGTATGACGAGCCTCTTGGTCAGACGGAATATTGAGACCTACGACGGCTATCATCACTAGACCAACAATCATCAGTGCACCAAAAAGATAAAATACCCCATCAAATAGTTTTTTTAACCGCAAGGCCAATATAGGCGTTGTTGTAGTGTTCGAGTCCATAGCGAAGTCCTGTTTAAAATTCACTCACCAACTATAGCGCAAATTTATTACAAAACAACAAAATTTTATTGATAAACGATAAAAAATTTTTGTTTATCAATACAAAGAAATAAGTAACCACTATGTGATTTCAAAAAAACACTTTGCTTTCATATCCCTTATCGCTATGCTACAACAAAGCAAGGATTACAAGTGTAATCATAAAACCAAAACAAGAAACAAAAGCAAATGACAAAAAGATGAAGTCCAGTCTAATTTCAAAAAACATAAGGGTGATGCATTGTGACAATATCTAAAATACTTTATTCGAAACCCATAACGCACTTACTCACTAATACCGTATTTAACGGTATCGGACTACTGTTATGCTTATTAACCATTGCAGGCTGCAGCAGCAAACCCACTGTACATATTTACGGAAAATACATAGCGCCTTCGCAAGTACAATCGTTAAGTGAAAGCCTCGGTGATAAAGGGCTCAACGTTGAAGTAAATGACTTTGAATTCCCTACTACCATAACCTCTAATACGCTGCTTTACTCGCTGTTATTGCAAGCGCCAGAAGCCATCGACTACACTACCGATGCCGCCCAATCTAATGGTTTACCAATAAAAAGTGTTCAACCACTTTCACAGGGTAATCACTGGTATACCAAAAACTCACTCGCTGTTTTCTTATTTCCTGATGGAAAACGCCCCAAAGGCACCTTACTTGCTCAAGACCTTGTACATAGCTACGTAAGTAAGGAATGTGGCGATGGCCAACGGTTACGTTTGAATAAAGACGGAACCTATCAACTTACCCTTGAAATCGATAAGTCCACCGTTAGCGCACAAGGTCACTGGAAATACCGACAATTCCCCTACCTTGAATTACGGGAGCTAAACTCGCCTTATGCGAACTACTACTTTGAAATATCGCGCGAGCTGAGCGAAGACCAAGTAAGTAAACTCAGTCTTATCCACTTACAGTTGCTCAATGCCAATAGTGCTAACCCGTTGGCACCTGAATGTGTATTTACCCATGGTGTTCGAATTTAACCGCAGTTTTTCTCTATGTTTTGGTACAGCAATGCTACAATACGCCCCATTCATTTAGAGCGTTTTTTATACTATGACTTTCGAAGAACTCGAATTAGACGATGCACTGTGTCATGCAGTTGCAGATATGGGGTTTGAAACTCCAACTAGCATACAAGAATTAGTGATCCCCCATGCGTTAGACGGGCGTGATATCTTAGCGTCAGCGCCGACTGGTACTGGCAAAACGGCAGCTTTTTTACTGCCAGCTTGTCAGTTTTTACTCGACTACCCTCGTAAGCAGCCAGGCGCGACGCGTATACTCATTTTGACACCAACTCGTGAGTTAGCGCTTCAGGTATACGAGCAAGCCGTTGCCATAACCAAGCACACACAAATTGTGTGCGGTGTGATAACCTATGGTATTAACTACGGCACCGACAAGGAAACGTTAAGCAAAAACTTGGACATTCTTGTCGCAACACCTGGTCGCCTACTTGAACACATCGAGAAAGAAACCGCGGACTGCCGTGATATCGAATGCCTAATTCTTGATGAAGCCGATCGCATGCTAGACATGGGCTTCTCCACCGTAGTAAATCAGATTGCCGCGGAAGCACGCTGGCGCAAACAGAATTTATTGTTTTCAGCTACGTTAGAAGGTGCAGGCGTAAGAAACTTTGCTCATGACATTCTGAACAACCCAGAAGTGATTGAGGCAAATCCTTCGCGCAAAGAGAAAAACAAAATTCACCAGTGGTATCACCTTGCTGATGACATGAATCACAAGCAAGCGCTATTGGTTAATATTCTTCAGCAAGAAGCGACCACCACAGCGGTTGTTTTTGTTAAAACCCGCGACCGCCTACAAATGTTGAAAGACTTTTTGGCGTCAAAAGATATTCCGGTGTGTTGGCTACAGGGCGAAATGCCACAAGATAAACGGATTGCAGCACTGGCGCGTTTTAAAAGCGGTGAAGTACCTATCTTGCTTGCCACAGACGTTGCGGCACGTGGTATTGATGTACCAAACGTAAGCCATGTAATTAACTTTGATATGCCGCGCAAAGCCGATGTGTATGTTCACCGTATTGGTAGAACAGGTCGTGCAGGCGCCAAGGGCACAGCAATCTCGCTAGTTGAAGCACACGACTTTGAAATGATAGCGAAAGTAGCACGTTACATGGGCGAGCCCTTAAAAGCTCGTGTTATTGATGAGCTCCGCCCCAAAAACAAAACACCAAAGATTGGCCCGAAAAAGAAAAAAGTAAAGGCCAAAGACAAAGCTAAGAGCAAAGCAAAGCCAAAAAAGCGCAAGTAAATAGGCACGAATCAGGGTATGCGAGCTAAAGAAAGCATATTTTTCTTTTGATACTCCCCTGATTCTAAGCACTACAAAGAAAGCGCACGGGGTCACGTGATGTACAAGGATGTGGGAGGGGTAATGCTGGAACAAACCCTCTGCCGCATGGATGCGGCAGCGGAGCGCACACGGATGTGTTTACAGCGTGTTTGTGGAAGCATTACCCCTCACGCAGCCGATGTTCATCGCGCGACCCCGCAGCCAGTTCAAAAGAGAGTACTATGAAATTTCCTGAGAAAATTGTTTTAGCAACGGGTAATCAAGGCAAGGTGCGCGAGTTTGCGTCACTGTTTGCAGATTATGGTGTAGACGTTGTGGCACAAAAAGAATTAGGGGTATCTGATGTGCCTGAAACAGGTACTACCTTTGTTGAGAATGCCATTATAAAAGCGCGTCATGCGGCACAGGTGACAGGTCTTCCTGCGATTGCTGACGACTCAGGCTTAGTGGTAGATGCTCTTGGTGGTGCACCTGGTATTTACTCTGCGCGTTATGCTGGTGCTGATGCTACGGACGATTCTAATATTGACAAGCTACTAGCTTCGCTTGATGGCGAAGCCAAGCGTAAAGCGCATTTCTTCTGTACATTAGTGTTTCTGCGCCATGCAGATGATCCCGTTCCTTTAGTTAGCCAAGGAAAATGGGAAGGCGAAATACTTACCGAGCGCTCTGGTACTGATGGCTTTGGCTACGATCCAGTGTTTTATGTACCTAGTCATGGCTGTACCGCGGCGGAGCTTGAAAAAGCGGAAAAGAACCGTATTAGCCACCGCGGTAAGGCATTGGCCATTTTGCTTGATAGCATGAGAGCCAACTTTGCGTAATCCTCCGCTTAGCCTTTACATTCACATACCTTGGTGTGTTCAGAAATGTCCTTACTGCGACTTTAATTCTCATGGGCTTAAATCTGAGCTCCCTGAGAAAGAGTACGTTGCACACCTATTAGATGATTTAGCTATTGATGCTAAACGCATTGGCGATCGTCCTGTAGAAACCATTTTTATTGGGGGTGGTACACCCAGCTTGCTTTCCCCAGACGCCATGGCCGACATTTTAAACGGCGTGAGAGCGCGAGTTAACTTAAGTGATAACGCTGAAATAACCATGGAAGCCAACCCAGGCACGGTAGAAGCAGGAAGATTTGCTGGCTTTTATCAGGCTGGCGTTAATCGAATATCTGTAGGTATCCAAAGCTTTCAGCCAAAGCACCTAAAAGTACTTGGCCGTATTCATAATGAGAGCCAAGCCGAAAATGCCGTAAAGCAAGCACACAGTGCAGGCCTGCCTACATTTAACTTAGATCTTATGCACGGCCTACCAGAGCAAAGCGTCGACAATGCAATGGCTGATTTACAGCAAGGCATTGCGCTAGACCCTTATCATCTGTCTTGGTACCAGCTGACGATTGAGCCAAACACGCCTTTTTATTCTCGTCCTCCGGAGCTTCCTGATGACGATGTGTTATGGGACATTCAGGAAAAAGGTCACGCGCTTTTAGAAGCGGCTGGCTACCATCAATATGAAATATCAGGTTATGCGAAAACGGGGCACCAATGTCGCCACAATTTGAACTACTGGCGTTTTGGAGATTATCTTGGTATCGGATGTGGCGCGCATGGCAAAATAACAGATGCTGAGAATGGCACAATACATAGAACAGTAAAGGTTAAACACCCTCGTGGCTATATGGAACTAAGCTTAGCCATATCTGGATAGCGAAACGCAGGTTGCCAGTGACGACCTCCCTTTTGAGTTCTTTATGAACCGCTTTAGGCTAGTTGAACCCTGCCCTATTGATGACTTTGCTAGCTTCATAGGTATTAGTTTATCAACGGATGTAAAGCGAGCACTTGATGATGCACAGCAACAGGAGTTGCTTACTGCTAATGACTCACATTGGCAAGTCACGAATAAAGGCAGAAGATATTTGAATTCACTGCTATCGTGTTTTGTATGACATAAAAAAGCCCGATTTAATCGGGCTTTCTTTTTTGTTTAGTAATAATGTTATAAGGCTCGAACGCTGGCACGCTCGCCCTCAGCTTTTCTTCTGCAATATCTAAACGTTTTAGCTTTTCACAAAACCATTCAGCTTTCTTTCTCAATGTTGTGGCTTTGTCACCTACATCTAAATGCTCGCCGACATTGTTTAATTGGCGGGTAATTTCAGCCACTTTTTCTTGGTTAACTTCACCACTGCTTGTATTTATGCCACTGATTGCCGACAAAATACCGCCCACAGATGTAGAAATAGCTTCTTCAAGCTGTGCTTCAATTTCACTATCAACAAAGTCATCTACGCTTTCTAGCGACCCTGGACCAATAAAGTAGTGATTACTGGCATGCCGAAATTTATCTTTAACGCGATTTTGAACACGTTTCATCGCGGCATTTAAACGTTCATAACTATCATGGTCGCTTCCAACCAAACCTAAATAAACGTGCTCGATAGTATCGATTGCCAGATCAACACCTTCGGTGGCAAGTACAATCATCTTGGGCACAACATAGTGAAGTCCCGACGCATAATCTTTCAGCCACATAAGCTGTTCATCATCCAGAGTTTGCCAACGACCACCTATGAATAACTGAGATTGTCCGTTAATTTGTAAAACAGTGCGGGTTTTGTCCATAACCCTAAGTTGGTTATTGTTCACGGCAATGCCGTAAGCAAAATCGATGTTGCAGGTATACTCCGCTTGCGCCGAGGTTGATAGTCCAGCGAACAAACAAAGTGTAAAAAAGGCTGCCTTGAGGCGCGAAATCATTTTCATAACAACATTGTGGCTAGCTTACAAAAAAATGAAAGCCATCATGAGTCTAACGTGCTAAAAATCAGGTTGAATCTGGGCAAATAAGAAAGCACGCATTATAGGGCGTGCTTTTATAAGTAAAAGTATAAGAAGGGTAACTTATACCAAAGTACAATTATCAAGGGAAATGCATTGCCTTTACGTCGTATTTTTCCATCCGCACTCTAGGTTTTATTCATTGGTATAAGTACGTACTAATCTTACGTAAATAAACCTGTCTTTCTGCTTAATAGAGTGACTAGCATTGAAAAATGCAACTACCCAAGCTCTATCAGGGTCATCGATAGAGGGTGTAGATGTCCAAAAATCATCTGGCGGCGTTGCAGGAAAAAGTGATGAATTAATTGCTGGCCTTACGCAATCTCGTTCTGTCAGCGTTGCTAATTCTTTTACATTAGGCAAGCGCCATCCCAGCAAGTCTTCATCGCTTGCTTCCTGAGCCAGTTGAAGTGCTTGTTGCCAGGTGTATTTTACTGCTTCACCACTGCATGTAGAACCATTCCAGGTTTGCCCCTCAGCGCAGCGACGCCAAACAAGATCTGTGGTGGTATCAAGCAAACTACTTGTTGTAACTGCTGAAAAGTTTCCACTTGGCGTTGTTTCAAGTCCATCTGACAAGCACTGCTGCGCACTTGCAGTGGCGCATAACACTAGCGATGAGGATATGGCCAACGCTTTAAGACCAATTTTTATATTAAATATAGTGTTCATAGTTACCGCCCCGCTCTTACGAGTCGCACACGTGCTGCCGATGATTTATTAAGAAAATTGTCTACCCCAGAGTCAAAGTCTAACGCCCAGGCATTTTGAGCATTGTCATTATTAACTCCATCAGCACTTGGCACAGAGGTCCAATACCATAGCGGTGTGCTAGACACACTTCCTGAATTAGGGAAATAATCTTCATCAATGGCCACATCATCAGCAACGCCAAGATGCATCAAAGAAAACAATTCATCGTGGGTAGGCATACGCCAGTCAAAGAAGCCACATAGACCTTGGGTGTTAATCGCCTCTACATAGGCGCTGGTGTTACAATTGGTCAATAAACACGTGGCATTTGCGCCAGTTAAGTCGCCCTCAAATCCACCGTTAACTTCATCGCTGTACCATGCGTAGGTGAAGTCACCATCTTGAAAAGTGCCGTCGTCCGTTTTTACTTCCCACACCAACCCTGTGACATTGTCTCTCACGCATGACCAACTGGTTGCATCGGCATCCTGTTCATCACCGTTCGCATTCAGCCGCGTGAAGTCAAAACCCGCCTTGCCTCTACCAGCTTTTTCAATCAATCCGTTCTGCTCAATAATGTCAGCACCACGCTGACCATCTTGGCCTGGGAAGTCGTTTTGCTGTGCCTGCGTCAGTGCATCATTGGTAGCTTGCTGTAAGAATCCCGTATCATTTAACAACGGCGTAGGCATAGGACGAATTTGTACGTTAATGGTGTCTTCCACGCTATTACCATTAGCATCGACCACCGTTAAGGTATAAGTGACAACCGTGGTCGTTGATACAAGGGGCGCAACGGCAAACGTAGACAACGCACTATTATCATCGATAGTACTTATTTCCGTGAGGCTACCTTTATCTGACACGTCAGTAGCACTGACATTGTTACTTCTTTCCCAAGAATAAATAAGCGGCTGCGCATCAGGAATACTAGTGCTTGCCTGCCCGTCTAAAATCACGACTTCCCCGGAAAAAACACCTTGTGAGAACCCCGCATCAACAACAGGTACCGTGTCTTGTTGGGACTGAACCGTAATTGATACTGAGTCGCTATCGGTCGCACCTTCAGAATCTGTTACCACAAGCTCAAACGACATTGATTGTGTGTCATTAGCTATAGGTGTAACGATGGTTAGCGTTGAGAGGTTGGTATCCACTCCCGTAATAACATTAGTACCACTCGTTTGAGACCAGCGGTAATCCGCTATCGCGTTATCAGCAGATTGACTATCAGCATCGCTGCTTCCCGAACCGTCTAGGACAAGCTCTACGCCACCTGGGAATGTGTTAGCAGCAAGCCCCTCCCATTGGGGTAAACTGATACTGGCCTCGGGTGTAATATTGACAGGAGAAACCGTAATCACAGTTGCGTCACTTGCAGTATTGCCACTTTGGTCGTTGACCAACACCGTCAGCGTGTATTGTGTTTCACTGCTTAATGCAGGTGCAATAAAACTAGCCGCTGCCGCACTGGTATCTTCGTGCGTTATGCTCAGCGACGGCGATGCACTCCAATTATATGTGTATGTACCGTCTCCACCGCTTACCTGAGCGCTAAGCGTATAGGTCGCACCTTCAGTGACAGTAGCATCTGGGCCAGCATTAACAACTAGCGTTGGATTACCCGAACTTTCACCTGAGTCACTGCTACCTCCACCACCGCAGGCAGACATAGTGACTAAGGCACATAGCATTAATACAGCGCACTTAGTATTTGGGCTAATAAGACGAAACCAACGATGACTTGAAGGCATAACAGCTCCCAGCACACACAACGAACAATCCAATTGGGTGCGCGTATATATTGATTAAAGCGAAGAGACCACGGGGCTTGCTTAGAAAGAAGGTTAGCAGCGCAGCGGCCAATAAAGCTTGCTGCACTCATACTCGCTACAATTACTTGCTACATCGTGCCCTTGGCTTCTTGAGCCTCTGACACCATTACTTGAAGCGCTTCCAGCTGCTTTTTCCCCACAGCCACATCGGTCATGTCGTAAATCATCATACTTATATAATCGACCTTACCCGTTGCTGACGTAAGCGGTGATAAGGTAATGTTCTGATACATGAACGACTCACTTCCTGTAATCGGCCGATAGTTGGGAAACTTAAGTAGATATGGGCGCTGTTCCCATGTCATAAAGGCACGGGTTTTAAGATCAAACACAGGTTTTGCTTTTTTCATAAACCAGTCTTGTTTGATAGCGGGAAATAAAGAAAAAATAGATTTATCACGCACTTCACTTGGTAGAAGACCGCTGTGGCTTTCCATAAAGCCGTTCCACACTTGTACAGTAAAGTTTCTGTCTAGTACAACGATGCCTACGTCAACCGACTGCAGCATGTCCATCATCCAATGGAATTCTTGTAACTCGTCTAATTGCTGGCTCATTAAAAATCCTCCAACAAATGTGCAAGTTTTGAATTCATCATTTTCATCGATTCTTCTGTAAACAACAAAATCAAGTCACACTGGACATTGTAACCTTCAAGACCGTAACTCAACTCTATGGCTAGCGTCCGTTTCCATTTAATTTGGTTCATACTGATAATTTCAGTTATCGCCCTGTGCTGCCCTAGTACAATTGGATGTCCCTGGCTGAAATTGATGTCCATTTGGTTCGCAAGACCAGTGAGGCATGTGCCAATTAAAATACTGGCGGCATCCATCAGCAGTTCAAGCTGGAGCTGATCATCGACCTCACCTTCGACATTCAAAATTTTGGCTACGTCATCAAAACTGGAGTCACTTAAAATACATAATGCCTCGCCGCTTACGCCTGGCCCAAGGAAACCTTGGCAAACTGCCGTTACTTGCTCATGACTCTCGATATCGGACAACATCATATGAAGTTCAGAAACTTCGATGAGGTTTACATTAGGGATAGGGAGTTCGACAAATACATTCATGATCCGCGCAAGATGGTCACCCGCTTGTCCCATGGCAATATTCGTAATTTCTTGGTAACAGTCACGTATATCGGGGTCGAGAGGCGACACCTCTTCTTCTTCCACCTCTTCAGCGTGAAGGATATTGTATTTATCTAGTACATCAGCAAGTGTTTTGGGGTCGACAGGCTTTCTTATAAAGTCTAATGCACCAAGCGTCGTCACTCGCTCATGCGCCTCAGGCTGAATATCGCCAGACACAACAACCACCTTAGTTTTGAGGCCTTGCTGTTTAATAGCTTCAAGAGTGCCGTACCCATCGAGTACAGGCATGTTTAGGTCCAAAAGAAGTAAATCGCCTTTTCCCTCGGCAAGTGCAGACAGTGCTTCTTGGCCATTTTTTGCAAAGTGAACCGCTACTTCCCAATCCTGAGGAAGACATTTGGCTACTTGTTTACGCGCAACTAACGAGTCGTCACAGACGAGAACAGAAAACATTAAGCTCTTTTACCACCTAGTTTTTGAAACCAGCTTTCACCGACATTTTCGACACTTAGCTTTGTATCGGCATTACTTCTATGAACTGAAGCGATGATTTGCAGATGATTACATTGCGATGCGTGCATCACACTAACAAATAGCACTTCTGTAGAAATTTGCCAGCTACTTTTTTGTTTATTCAAACAAAATGGGCATTAAAAAGTAAAGGAAGAATAATAGCCGTAAAAACACCATTAATACATAGCCCTAAGGTTGCCATGGCAGCAATATCATCGCCCATATTAATGGCTTTGGCCGTTCCAACTGCATGCGCTACGGTTCCCAAAGCAATTCCCTGGGCCTGTCGATGATGAACACCGAGTACAGAAAATACGGAAGTGGACACAATAGCACCGACTATACCTGTGACGATTACAAAAACTGCCGCGAGCGCGGGAATACCACCTATGTTTGCTGTGGCCTCCATGGCTAATGGTGTGGTGATTGATTTTGCCAGCATAGTTAGCTGAAGTGCGACTGGGGCATCTAATAGGAAAATACTCAACCATGCAGTAACAGGAGCAATGACACCGCCAATGGCAATACTCAAAAATAATCGCCATCCATAGTGCTTAAGCTTTTGCCATTGCTTAAATATTGGTAATGCTAACGCAACAGTGATGGGCCCCAGTAACCAATGTAACAAAGAAGCATGTTGCTGATATTCTGTCACGCTAGTGCGAGTACCAAGCAAACAAAGCCCTACAAGGGTGGCGGTGATAATAAGGGGGTGAGCGACAGGGTGGCTTTTTAATGCGCGGTTAACAACGAGCGCAATGCAATAGCTCAAAATAGAAATGAGGATCCAGCTTAATCCAGATAGTGTAAATGCCTGCTGTAGAGCGTCAATCATCAGTGTTCGTTTTTTTGTTGAGTAACCACTGAGAACACCATGCAGTAATGCCTAGGCTTATCGCCGTGGTCAAAACGATGGCAATAAAAATAGCTAGTGCATTATTGATAATATCACCCCAATACAAACTGATGCCAAGTACAGCTGGTACAAATAACAATGACATGTGTTTAAGTGGACTGGCGGCAAATTGGGTTAGGTGGCGCTCGAGTGCGGGGAAAAAAAGAAGTACTGAAAGCAATATTAGCAGGCCAATCAAGGCGCCAGGAATTGACATGTCCGCGCGCTGGGCGATAAAAGTACCAAGAAAATACGCACCAAAAACAAGTACAGCACCCGTTATATAATGTAAAACCTGTCGCACGCCCTTCCCGCTTTTGACACCGTGTTAGCAAGTAAGACGAGTGTAACGACAGAAAGTCATTGATGCCAGCGAGACAATGGTCTTAGTGAACTCAATGTTGCAACATTTTGACGACTAGCGTGTTTGCCAAAACTGGTAGAAATACTTATGAGTGATCTTAAATGCTTCACCTCCTTGCATAACGACACGCTGCTGATTAAGTTTTTGCTCAAGATGAGCGACATGTCGCTCGTTAACCGCGACAGAACGATTGCAGCGTTTAAAGTTGTGTTCACCTAGGCGCTTAAGTAAGTCGCAAAGCGTGGTACGTACAATGATATTTTCAGACAGTGTTTGTACGCACATGTAGTCTCCAGCCGCTTCAATCCATTTTATTTCTGCGGGGTTTAGGCAACTCCAACCGTTTTCTGAGCGTACGCCAACAACATTAGGCTGGTGATGTTGAGAAAGTTGGCGGCGAAGCGTGGCTAAAAGCGCTGACTCAGTAACGCCATATTGCTTACAAAGCCCTTCAACCATTAAATTAAACTGAAAGCCTCGTTCAAAATAATGATATTTATCTTGCACTCGACTGACTGCATGTTCAATTTGCGCTTCTTCAAATGGAAAAGAAATAAAGCCCGAGGCGTTATGTTGAAATGCCAGTAAAGCCTCTTGCTCTTTCTCGCCCACGGCTATCCAATAGCGAGACGCAAGGTTTCGACTAGATTGTGCAACAGAATAAAAGCCAATGGAGTTAGGATGCTTTTCAGCTAACGCTAAACAATGCCCGGTTGATTCAGCCTCAAAAATACGCGTGAACCTAGCCTAGTCTTTTCAAAACATCGACGAGGCTTGATTGGCAAGATATTGATTGTAAGAAAACCAGTGCGATCATCTGCTTTCCTTGAATACGCTAATATGATCTTCTGCTATCCAACGACTATAGATAGCGCCTTGTTGACCTCGGCGAAAAAGGAGCTGCAGGCATTGCAGCCCAAATCGCTAGGGTTAAACAACATATAACTATCGCTTCGCTGTAAGTACGTTAGGTTCTGCATTAACACGACGTGCTATAAGCGCCCCGTTTTTGACAGCATTATGCGTTAGTGCAAATGTGATCATATCTTCTCCATTGCACACTAGACCTTCATGCAAATCTCGTAGGCTCAACCCAGTACTTTTTACAGCATTGTGAAGGGCAAGTGGACGGTCGCTTTTTACAGCTTCGCAGACGGCAATTAAATCATTTTCCATTTCTTTAGGGTAACCACCCGCTTGCGCGGCAGTTGCACCAAGTGAAAGAGTAAGACCAATAAGGGCCATTTTAGTAATGCGGCGTGACATAAACATAACAAGTTCCTCTGATAATATTCGGCAACGCGGTGACTACCTCTTTTTGCCTCCGCATCATTAAATTAGTGAAACTTTTCGAGCATAACGCTATAAATTCGTTAAACCCCCTGTATTTGCGACGTTGCGATAAGTACCCCATTTGCGAGGTTTAATAATCGGTATAAACTGTTATTAGTCGTACGTTACACATACTTTGAAACATTCGAGTGAATTGCAGGTTTTAACACCATTACAGTCAGGGAAGCGTTATGCTAGAACAACAGCAATACCATCTTATAAGACAGCACATGCAACCGGGCGACATCATCGCATTTGGAGGCAATAGCTTATTTTCTCGTTGGACTAAACTGACAACCCGATCGGCAGTGACTCACGTGGCTATAGTGATGCAAACTAAAATGCGCGATGAAGACACCAACCGATACTTCAATCAGGTAATGGAGGCGACATCTTATAAAGGGAAACGCGGCGTTATGACGAATAGGCTGAGCGAACGCGTGGCATCTTATGATGGCGATATTTGGTGGTTACCGCTCTCAAGCGAATCTCGAAGCATTTTCGAGCAAAATAAAAAACGTTTTTTCAATTATATGTTTGAACAAGACGGCAAACCCTACGACGTACTGCAGCTGTTTGGCTCGGCCGTTGACGGCCTAGACGACCACCCTATATTTGGTGGTATCAGTTACAATCAAGAAGATTTTAATAGCTGGTTTTGCTCTGAACTTATTGCTGAAGGTTTAGAAACTGCTGGAATAATTAGCGGTGTTAATGCTTCTGAAGTGACACCTGTCGACATTTGTCGATTTAATATATTTAAACAACGTTATGTTCAACTAAAAGGGAAAGGACGAGCTATTGGGGGCTTCAACTCGTTAGAGGCAGACAATTGGGGGCAAATCGCCTGACCCCAATAACAAAGCTGTGCACTTTGAGTGCACAGCGCCACAATCAAAAAAAGCTGTCTTGGTGGATTTTAATAAACATGCTTGTACCAATTTTCGAATAATCGATTTTGTACTCTTTACCATTTAGCGTTTGGACAAACAGAAGCGTTTTCTCGTCACCAAACACGTCGCTGGTAGTTACATCCACCAACTCCATATCCATCATTTTTGCATCACGCTTGTTCTCAGGCACTTTGCCTTCATACTGCTTAATACCCTTGTAAGTTACAAGGACTGGCGGATGCTCATCACCATTGATTACCAATAGATCTAATTTTCTTATTTTGTGAATGATGGTATTACGACCACTAGTAATAAAAGGTTTTTCAGTCATTATCATCTCCGCGACTACTTACCTGCTTTTTTCAAAATATTAACAACGAACACAATTTGTTGAGTCTACCACGATGTTAACAAACAGCACATAAGCATTTGGTTGATATCTAAGTACAAAGTATAACCATATATTAGTGGTATTGGACAAAAAAACGCTAATTTTTGGGTGCATTATGCGTTTTTACAAAATTATCGTCCGTTAAACTGTGTAAAAAAGCCACTAACGCTGCTTTTTCCTTATCTGAAATTACAAACCCCTTAATAAAAGGACTACGATGAGGGTTAATTTCATCTACTTTATTACCCCCTCGAGCATAAAAATCTATCACTTCTTCAAGACTTGTAATGCTGCCGTCGTGCATATAAGGAGCCGTTAGCGCAATATTTCTCAGTGTAGGAGCCCTAAATTTGCCCATATCACTTTTGTTATGCGTAACACTGTAAAGCCCCATATCAGATTTTGGATAACTTCCCTTTCCGTCTACGTTATATAACCCTGTATTGTGGAAAGGCTGAACAGAGAACATTTGAAAACTATGTTTTGATGATTGGGTAAAGTTAACCCCGCCGTGACAATGAAAGCACTCAGTACGTTCGGAGAAAAACAAGTTGAGCCCCTCTATCTGCTGCGGTGTTAACGCATTGTCATCGCCAAGATAGGCATAGGCATCGAAGGCGCTGTTAAACGACACTAAACTTCTTACATAACTGGCAAGCGCCAAAACAACCCTATTCATATTTACTTCGTCATCGCCAAAGGCATCTTTAAACAAGTGTTGGTAATGCGGTGTGTTTATTCGCTTCAATATTTCTTGTTCATTTCCTGTGACGCCCATTTCGACAGGATGCTCGTTAAACAACGGGATAAGAATCTGTTTTTCTATGCTATCGAGATTGTTGTGTGCCCACGTAAACGACGCGTTATACGCCACATTTACCAGCGCCAGCGCATTACGATTGAGTTGCTCACCCTTTGCGCCTACCGAAACGCGCTTGGGCTCAGCAAATGCATGTTCAGGTAAATGGCAACTACTGCAAGACATGCTCTTGTCACCACTTAACGCCTTGTCAAAAAAAGGGCTTTCCCCAGCAACACTCCTTCTTCTGTCATGGGGTTATCCGAAGGAACAATAGGTGCTGGTACGTAGTCAGGCAGGGGCCATTGGTAAGGGGTAGGCGGTTTACTGCAGCTTAATAATACGCCACATAAAAGACAAAGTGTAAACCGCTTGATTAGGCAGGTTGTCATAGTAGGTAAATATACAACGGGTTAAAAGACAACAGATTGCCACTTTATCCATGGTCGATTTACCAGATTTTGAATTAGGCGTTTACACGGTTCACTATCTGGCGACTCGAACATGCAATTAGGCGCCTCATTAATATCCACTTTGGTAATGATGTCGGCCAATGACACTTCTAAATCGAGGTCACTGTCGAGCTGAACCATAGGTAAAACAAACTCAACGCGATTAGTAAATGCACAAGATGTTTCAGGAGGTCTAACGGCCGAATCAGACTCACACCCTACGCTGCCAAGGTGATAAGACCATTTGCTCGATTCAGCGCCGCTTTTTGATAAGTCTAAACGCAAAAACTTATGCCCATTCTGCCAACTCCAAAACATTGAACTGTCGTTAAGTGGCGATGGCTGAGTAAGTGGATTGGCATGGTTTGTGTCGAAAGGTAAGCCCATCGTAAAACGCAAACTAGTTGATAGCTTCAAAAATGCATCAGACACGTCCAAGAGTATCTTGTCATTCGCGTCTGCAGGCGAATTGCATAACGTATGAAATTTTAAAAGCGCCACATCCTGAGTTTGCCACTCATTTTGCTTGAACTTCACTCGCTGCCATTTCCCATCAATTTTCATTTCGGGCTTGCTTAAGTAAAAACCAAAGTAGTCAATGTTCCACCCCTGTTGGCCAACGTGCATAATCATGGGGCATGCACCTGAATCTATACCTACTATTTTCACCGAGTATTTCGCCAGGCTGTCGACTTCCAAAATCAAGCCCGTCGCATCCTGATAACGAGAGCATTAACGCTGCCAGTAACGTAGTGATTCCACATTTGCGCAAAAGCATTTTCATTCGTTTATGTACTTCCCTTAAATATCTGATACTTTTCTAAACAGAACTCACAATCATCAAAAGCATGGATGACAAGATGACCCCATCAAAATTACTGCCAATAGTGCTGCTTTTAGCATTTATTAGTCAAGGCACAACCGCGCATACCGACCATGATAAAGCGCGCTTCGTGGCCCAAGATGGTGTAGATAGCGGAAAGTGTGACAACAGGTTTAGACCCTGTAAAACGCTTCTTTACGCCGCACGCCAAGCAAATAAAGGCGACAAAATTTTAGTTGCTGAAGGCCAGTACACCTTTGATAGTGCACAACATAGCCAGGTACTAAACGACAGCTTACTCCCAGTGTTGGGTGGTTTTTCTCGTAGCGACCACTTTCAAGTTCAAAACCCAACCATTAATAAAACGACGTTAGTAAACGTACCCGCCTATTTGACTGAGTCTTTATACACCAAGGGGTTCAACAGTATCGCCGATGGCAAAAGTTCAACCGCGGCCTTCCAAACAGCAGCCAATGCCATGCAGGTTAGCAACCAACTCCTTACTAGCGAAGCGTGTGAAGATGGTCTAGCGGCAGGACGTTATCCGTGCGACAAGGTTGAGCTACTTGCAAATGTACCCGTTAGTTTGCTGTCTAGTGTATCAACAAGCGCAAATGACATTTGGGGTCATGTTGACTTAAATACGCAGCGTGAGTACGCCATTGTAGGCATGCGCAGCAGTATTGTGGTGGTTGACGTAACCGAGCCCACTGCACCTAATGTAGTCGGTGAAGTAACGGGGCAAAGTACCTCATGGCGCGACGTAAAGGTTTATCAGTACTTTGATCGCAATGCAGCGCGTTGGCGAGCTTATGCTTATTCTAGCGCTGACAGCGTTACAGAAGGGTTTACTATTATTGACCTTAACGACTTACCCAACAGTGTAAGTTTATTAAAGCGTAACAACGACGACAACCGCGCTCATAACATCTATATCTCTAATGTCGATTATACCTTTAATACGGCGCTTAACGATGCACGCCCACAGCTACACTTAATGGGGCAAGACAGCAGTGGCGGTGCATTTCGCTCCTATGCACTACAAGTACCACAGACACCTTCAGCCAGCTATGAACCTACTGTTTCGTCTGGGGGATACTATACTCACGACGCTTCATCTATGTTGATTACCGACGCAAGGGCACAAAGCGATTGCAACAATGCCATTGATGAGGGCTGCACCGTGATGCTGGACTTTAACGAAAGCGAAATGCGGCTGTGGGATCATAGCGATGCCGCTTCTGTTGAAGAACTTAGTAGCATAAGTTACTCGAATGTAGCTTACACCCACAGCGGATGGTTTAGCGAAGACCAGCGCTATGCGTTTGTTCACGACGAGTTAGATGAAAGAAATTTCAACCTGAACACCCGTGTTTTGGTGTTCGACATTACGTCTTTGACCACGCCAGTATTTGCTTAGGTAGATGGACTAGCGACAACCCAACCATCGACCACAATGGATATGTGAGGGGAAATCGATATTACATGTCGAATTACGAGCGCGGACTCACTATTTTGGATATTTCAGATCCGAGTTCTCCCTTCCAGGCAGGCTTTTTCGATACCTACCCTGCTCTCAATACCACTAATTTTAATGGCGCGTGGGGTGTATACCCTTTTCTGCCAAGTGGTAACGTATTAATCAGCGATATTCAGCGTGGACTTTTTGTATTAAAAGACAATACGTTAGCCTCTTCTACCGTCGCGGCATTTGCTGACAGTGTAACAACGACCCAAAGCGACACAATACTTACGCTGCCTGTGATGAAAATGGGTAACGATGCGCTTAGCGTCGGCTACCAAGTCATTCGCGGCTCAGCAAATGCTGATGATGTTGTAATGAGCCAAGGCGAGCTTACGTGGGCACAAGGTGATGATGCCGCTCAAAACATCTCGCTTGCTATTGCACCGAATGCTGCCAACGAAGGTGACGAACTGTTCTTTGTTAGGCTGTACAACCCACAAGGTGGCGGAATTGCACCTGGCCTTGGCTATATGCGCGTTACTATTGAAGGCACTGCGCAAACCTATGTTGCAGAGTTAAACATAGATGAAGTTACCGCACTAGAAACTGACGCCAACATAACGGTTAGCGTGTCTAGACTGGGAGGCACAGAAGGTGAACTCAGTGTTGAATACATGGTTGAAAGCGATACCGCAACAGTTAATCAAGATGTAGAAGCACAGTCAGGTACACTAACGTGGGCAGAGGGCGAATCACAAGCTCAAACCATTACGGTTGCACTTATCAACGACAACGACGAAGAAGCAGAAGAACGCTTCTTTATAACGCTAAGTGCTGAGAACGAGGAACAGCTGGGTAGTTTTAACCAAACAACGGTAACAATTAAAGATGACGAGAGTAATCAAGCTCCCATTGTGAATGCCGGAGATGATTTTGCAGCACTACTTCGTACATCGCAAACGTTACAAGGTAGTGCTAGCGATCCTGAAAATGCGCTTGTCAGCGTTTTATGGGAACAAACATCAGGTCCAGCTGTAACCCTTGCTGATGCGCAAACACTTCAAGCCAGTTTTACTACGCCTGACAACCCAGCGACCTTGACGTTTTCTTTGACGGCGACCGATGAATTTGGCGTGGCGAGTAGCGCAAGTATAGCCGTTGATGTCCAAGCGCCCGCCGAAACTGTTGATTTAGGCAATGACACTGTACGAAGCAGCGGAGGCGGCAGTTTGGGTGCGTTTAGTCTTATTGGTATAGCTGCATTTATGCTTCGTCGCCGACTGCGAGCTTGCCAGAATAATGCTGGAGCGCACTAAACATAAAAACAATTAAAATATTGAATAGGCCAAGTGGAATACAACACCATTTGGCCGCTATAACTACGCAACTTGAACAAAAATAAAGCAAACGCCACACAAAGCCATTAGTGAGGCGTGACAAGGCAAATAAAACTGCTTATACTTGCGCACGCTTGTGATTGTTAAGGCTAACAATTTCAACGCATCTTATCTAAATGGCCCTATAGCTCAGTTGGTTAGAGCATCCGACTCATAATCGGCAGGTCCCCTGTTCAAGTCAGGGTGGGGCCACCATTTTTCCTTCATCAATGTCATCTATGTTGTCGAAAGCAAAGTTTGGCCATTTTGGACAAACTATCTGATAACGAACTGAACACATTAATTACTCAAAAGCAGTTTTAAGGTTTTCTGCTCTTAGTATTCGCATGACATCAACGCAGTCATTAGAAACGACGTAGTAAATAGCATGTTTTCCATACACGCTGCGTCTATATCCCTTACGAATATGATTAACAGCCTGATAATGTAGCGGGTTTTCCGCAATGCTTTGAAACTGAATAATCAACCCGTCAATGTATGATTTAGCTTGAGCTAAACCAAAGTTATCAATGCCATATTCAAATAGCTGCTCCAAATCCTGATCAGCAGCACTACTTAATTTATACTTCGCCATTAGTTTGTTTTCTGGCAATCACCGCATTAACAATATCTTCAGGAGAACGAGAGCTGAAACCGCTTTGCTCTGCTTTGATCAGTTCTTGCCTAATAACTTCAACTTGGCTAGTACGCATTTGCTCTTTTCTGATTAAATCTCGTAATAACTCGCTGTCACTAGCATAATTACCTGTTGCAAGTTGAGCTTGCATCCATTGTTCTTGTTGATCAGTTACTGTGATACTTTTCTTTACCATTGCCATAATTTACCTCCAATGAAAGAAATCTCGTAAGGATATAATCCTACTTTACACTACCACAATAAAGTTTAGTTCAGAACGGGTAAGAATCAATTTGAGTTACACCATACAATTCATAGGTGGTAACAATATCGGTAAGATGGTGGTCATGACCGCGTTAAAACACGCACTTATAACGGGATTGTAAGCTTGCTAATGGGGCATCATAATCGGCAGGTCCCCTGTTCAAGTCAGGGTTGGGCCACCATTTTTTCTACTCTCATAGAATTTCCGCAAGAGCATCAATAAGTAGTTTTAAACAAATTACCGATCACTATTTCCAACAGTAAATTCAGATTGCGTTATGCGTGATAGGTTTAGGTATTCGACAAACAAAAGCGATATAAAATTGATATGGTAGTTTTGAAAATAAAATTACAGTAGCGGGCGAGAGAATGTAGTTGCCATAAAGCGCAAAGAACACTTATTAAAAAATCTTATTCCACAGCAACATGAGCCTTTGACTCAACTGCGTCTCCAATTACTTTAAGCAATAATCGGAGACGCTTCATCTTTTGGGTTTTGCAATCAATCAGACAGTTTATGAAGCGCAGCCTTGATGTCTGCAAGCGCTGAAGTTGCTGCAGTTTCTACTGCTTCTCTTGAGTCTAAGAAGATGCTCGCCTCTTCTTTGTTACTCGTTGCGACTGTTAGTCCTGTTTTGGCATCAATTAAGCGATAAAAAACAACCGCTCTTGATGAACCTATTCCTAAATCGCTTTGATAAGCGCTGGTTTCTGAACTCGTGTACTCAGCAACGAGTATGCCATCCACTTTCAAACCTTCAGCGATGGTTTTCATTTGCTTAACGTCGAATGCCTCTTCTCCGTTACCAAAGTTATCAACCACATATTTGGGCGAATAAATAATCATACTTTCAGTTGAAGTCAGATTATGCTCAAGAAGATTCGTTATCTCTTCGCCGAAACTACCATTTACTAGGTGAAACAACGATACTGCTCCACTTGGTACTCTCGTATCGTTCATTAAAAGCCAGGTTCGAACATGACGTTACGAATATACAAACGAAGATAGAAAATACGGTACGAAGAAAAGTCATATTTGTCCTTAAAATTTTGGTCAGCTGTGAAACTACGTGAATGATAAAAGCGATCGGCAATACACTTTTATTTCATATACAAATCAATGAATCTTCCGATGACGTCACTATCCTTACTACGCTTTACATGAGCTCCATCACCTATCCATGCTCCAGCTCGAAGGCTATCATTTCATCTATTTGAACGCACTAGATTTGAAGAGAATCATTATGTTGGGCAATATCGAATTGCTCTTTCACAACATTAAACAATGCAGATACTCAGATTTTGACAGATAAGGCAAAATAGTAAAGTGCTTTTGAACCTATAAATGCTCAAGTCTTAAGGCAATCTAAGCACTTTTGGTTTGTACAGCTCAATAGTTTTACACTCTTCGCGCCATTAAGTTATAGCGGTATAGATACGCTGGAACGACAGTGTACTAAAGTCGGTGAATAGAAAATTCCACCAATCAATATCTTGCAACGCATCTATTTGCTTTTTGTCGAAGCGTATCTAATCATTTTGGCAGGATCTCCACCAACAATAGCAAAATCGGGGACAGATTTTGTGACCACTGAGTTTGCGACAACAACAACCCCGTTGCCAATTTCAACGCCCATTGAAAGTGTTACATATTGGCCAATCCGAAAGTCATTTTTAATAACCGGAAACAGCTTGTCCCCATTAATGAGCAAAAAACCTCTGCTCTTTGAGTTGTTCGGTGTGTTTTTTTAGTCACCAGTACACTTCCCACAAACGAATCCTTTATATCTTTGTTCTTTAAATTTCAGCCCGAGACGATACTTCAAAAAATATGATCATGATATTGAAAAAAGGGGCTAAGCATTTATGCCTAGCCCCTTTTTTACATTAGGAAATGTGTTTGCTATTGTCTATTATTCAGGAACGCTTTCCACGCTCACTTCGGGCGCACCGAGTATCGCTTGCATCTATCACAAAACGTAGCGTTTGCGACTCAGTCACCGTTAGTCGAATATTGCCTGCGCCTTGTTGTAAGGTAAGCGACTCCCCTACATTGATTGCCCCGCCGTTACTTCCCAAATTCGGAGACGACCAGTTTGCCTCAGCCACTTTAAACTCATGGGTCCCTGCAGTAACAGAAAAGCTTATTGAATAAATACCTGCACCTTCGTAAGCCATTGGGCGAGAAGTCCCCCAGTCTCCCATAATACCGCGCACGTAAATCGTGGTATCACCATAAGGTGCTGGCACTGCATTTGGGTCTTGAGTGGTAATAGTAAGCACAGGGCTTGCACCGTTAGGCGCATCTAGCTCAAAGGTATAATCACCGTCGCTAATAATGTTTAACGTCAGGTTATTCCCGCCATTAGTCAGCGTAGCCGACTGGCCCGCACCAACGCTAACCCCACCGCCGATATTGGCTACGTCAAAGTTTTCATCCGCAAGTTTGAATTCATAGGTTCCTTCTAGCAAACTCACTTCAATACGATAAACGTCGTTGCCCACATACTCTAGCGGCAAAGAGGTATCCCACGCGTTCATGCCACCACGCAAATACACGGTTCTATCACCGTAAGGCGGTAATGCAGATAGACCAAAACCTTGTTCACCATTTTGTGGTTTCACAAATACAGCAGTAGTGAGTGCAGGTACACTAAACGTGCCGTTATCAAACGAAGCATTCTGCACTCGTTCATCCGCAGATGCTTGCTGATTAGCATGAAGCTCAAACCCAGTAGCATCACCAATGTAGAAGTCTTGAGCACTTTGTGTGCCGTTAAACATGACAACAATTGCGTCGTTATTCTGGTCGAGATCATCTAAGCCAATACCGTCGTCAAGGCTCATTACAATAAGCCCTTGCACTTGCCCTTCACCCGTATTGTGGAAGCGAATACGCTGTGAAATGTCTTCTGCACTGGTTAGTCTAAACAGCTTACTCGTTGCACGTACATTCAAAAATTCTGTAAACAGCGATGACGTTAAATGAATATCTTGTGCACCAAACGCCGAGTTAGGGTTTGCAGACACACCGCTTATCTCTCCCCATCTTGCTTGATTATCTTGCGCAAGTGGTAAACCAATATTCCAATTGCTCATCGTTTTGGTGAAATCGACGCGATTAAACCAATCACCCGCATCATACGTGTTGCGGTCCATTGATTTGGAGCGGATCAATTCAGAGCCCATGTGAAGGAAAGGGATACCCTGACTTAGCAATGGAATAGAAAGCGCCACATTTTGAACGCGTACGCGGTCTTGTAATGTCATATCGCTAGGCAACCCATACTGCAGCTCGTCCCAAAGGGCTTCATTGTCGTGCTTCGAGATATAGTTCACAGTGTCGGCAGGGTCTTCACTGTATCCAGCAGGTTGTCCGTTCCAATTGTAATCGTAGGCCGACAGGTATGAGCCATCAGCTGCCACAAATTGATAGCTACCCACATTGCCAACTAGACCAATTCTGATAGTGTCTTGGTCGTGCAAGCTACCGCCTTGATTGAATAGCGCTGCACTTCGCACGGCTTCACGTTGTCTATCAGAGAAGGTGCCAATTTCTGAGCCCGCCATATTAAGTTGCGCAGCTTGCTCGAACCGACGATTATTTACCACTTCACCAAAGTTCCATCCTTCACCATAGAAGTAGGTATCTGGGTCGACAGCGCGCACTGCTTCTCGCGCATCCAAAATAGCTTGTTTTGGAATATGACCCATTAGGTCAAAACGGAAAGAATCAAAACCAAAATGTTCTGCAAAGCTTACAAGCGAGTCATTCATAAGCTTAGCCATCATGACATGTTCAGTGGCTGTGTTTTCACAACATGTTGAATTTTCAATGCGCCCTGTGGTTTCGCTTAAACGCTGATAATATCCAGGTACTACTTTGTCTAGTACCGAATTATCGAACAGGCCTGAAGAGGCGGTATGGTTGTAGACAACGTCGAGCACCACGCGTAAGCCCATCTGATGGAGTGCTTGGTTCATTGCTCGCATCTCTACAATACGCGTCTCACCATCTGGGTCAGTCGCATAACTTCCTTCAGGTGCGGCAAAGTGGTGCGGATCATAACCCCAATTGAAGCCATCATACGCACGCATAGACTCGACCAATGCCTGTGCCTGAGTGGTCTCAGGAGAATAACTTTGGAGCACTTCGAGTAGCGTAGAATTGTCATTTTCTACACCACACACCGACGCTTGGGCATTCACACTACACAACCTTGCAACGGTGTCAGTTATGTCTACACGGCTTTCTTCGTCTTCGCGTATGGTGGCGATATCGTTAGCGGGCAGCATATGGAAATGAGTGAGCCCCGCATCCTGTAATGACTGTAAATGCTGCACAGGCACCGAATTTGATTCGGTAAAGGCCATATATTTGCCACGGTTTTCAGGGCTCGTACTCTCATCAAGAATACTAAAGTCACGAATATGGCTTTCATAAATAATGATGTCTTCCGGGTCGCCCGCCGCTTCAGCACGGTATGCCCATCCCATCCCGATGGCTTCAAGTCAGCATCGTCAAGGTTAACAAATTGAGTAAAGCGTCCATTGGTTGATAGTGAAATAGAGTAAGGATCGGTTGTTTCCACTACTTCAATGTTTTGCGTTAGCGGATGGTAAACAGTAAGTTCATAGCGGTAAAACTGTCTGTCTAGGCCTGCTTGTTCGCCCGTGTATTGCCAAATACCGGTTGCGCTATCTAACGTCATTGGCGCTGTGCTTTGCAACTGCCTAGCTTTGTTGTACACCTTTACGTTTACCGATTGCGCCGTAGGCGCCCAAACAGAGGCGGTCACCGAGCCATCGCTGTATTTCACACCAAGCTGCGCTTCATCAGCATCGCTTTCATTGCGCGTATAAAGGTAATCCAGCACTCTCGGTATTTGCACCCGCGTTGAGTCGACAACATTGCCTTCAGCATCTCTTGCCACCGCAATTAGTTGGCTAGGTAAGCAGCTGCTTAGCCTGTGCTTCACTAATATCAAGTTCAAACCCACTAAAACCATTTAAGTGTGGATTACTGTCATAGTGAACCTGTTCAGCATTCGCTATCGTCATTGGAATACGGGTAGCGGTGCCCAGTGCGCCAACGTTTAGCAGCGACACACCTGCACTGTCGATATCTAAACTCGCATTGTGCGAATGGTAAAGTGCGATATCTGATGCTTCACCATGGTCAGTAAGCCACAACATGGTGTTGTCATCCATCCAGTGCGCTCTTGCCCCATCAAGGAATTGCGGTCTGCTTGTAATAGGTGTGTACCATAGCTCAGGGAAGCCGTTGAAGGTAAAGGTTTGGTTGCCAAACTCTGGTTCAAAGCGGCTGTCAGCATCGCCTAATGCTTTGTCATTACCCTTGTGTACGATAAAGTTATAGCACTGTGCACCAGGCTCAACAGACAGTATGTAGTACGCGCCGTATTCTGGGTGCACGCCATCTGCAGGGTAAGGGTCAGGCCAATTACTGAAGTGCGAGCTTTGCGTTGTTGGTGCGGCATAGTTTCCACATGCTTGTCCATTCCAAAGGTGCAGACCCCAACCGTCATACTCACCGTCTTCGCGGTTATAGAACACCGCAATTTGGTTGTCATCCAGTGTTAGTCCAGTGCCACTTTGGTCTTCAACGAACGTCTGAACGCTTAGCGTTAACGCTAAACGCGCCCTTTTCACTTCAAAACGTGCCGTTACAGTTGTGCTTTCACCGCTTGCTAACGATTCTACCTCTGCTGTCAGATAAGGAATTCCATCTTCTTCACCACTGGCATTTAGAAGCGCATGACTAGTACTATCAAACATGACACGAATTGGCCCGGATATTACTGAATCTCCGGTATTTTGAATAGTTATAGTAGTTACATACTGTCGGTTGACGCGGTCAAAAACAAGTCGACTGGGGTATTGAGTATTAGCCGTTTCGGCTTGCTGCCAGTCGGCAAATGATGGTGTGCTAGCTAGCGCGATAAACGGCAAACAAAACAAGGATGACTTTTTCATAGCGGCATTCCTTGCTTTTTAGTATGACTGCGGCGAAGTGCAATCATACCTAGTCCAAACGCCAACAGGATTGATGTTTGCGGTGCAGAAACGTCGGTACTTTCTACCAATGACACATTATCAACAGTAAGTGTCGACGAAAATGATTCGAGGTTGAAGCCAGGCATTAGCGCAAAATCGAGAAAGAAGCCGTCATAGCTATTATCCAATTGTGCTGTGAAGGTGCCGCTGCTACTTTCGAACCCGAACAGCAATAATTCAAACTCTATCCCGTTATTTAGCACAACAGAAAACGCGTCTGAAAAATCATCGGTTTGCAAATCAGAACCACTAAAGAGCCAATCAAAACTCAAGTCTAAAACAACGCCATCAGCAACACCTGACAAGTCAAGCTGAGTAAACAGCGTGTTTGAAATACCGTCTGGAAATAAGTTGTCGGTACCCAGCATTGCTGAACACTGACCTGCATTATCAACGATAGAGAAATCGCTGGTATCGGCAGGCTCGCCGAACCCATCTGTATCTAAGCTCCAACCGCTAAAATTGCACGTTTGAAAGTCACCGTTGGTAATAAAGTTCGCGTTTGCTTGAGCACTTATCAAAAGTGCCGCACTAACGACTAAAGCCTTAATATTCATTTTCCCGCCCTGTTGTTAATATTTAATTTCCAAATGTAAAAATATTGTTTACAGGGCGGGATACTATTTAAACAATCGGCGCCTTTCTAGAGAGAAGCATCGAAAAACAGGGTGAATACGTATGCAATGCATACATAGAAATAACCTTATAAAGGTATTAATTAAGTGTCTTTTTTTAAGGAATGACGAAGTATTTCGTCAGTGCGTTCCTGGTCGATATTCAATGCTGTTATTGGGAATGGGATAACAATGCCCTCATCGTCAAAACGCTTTTTGAGCGCTTTAATAAAGGCGCTTTTAATGAAAAATAGGTTAAAGTATTCACGCGTGCGTAGCATCACTGTTAGGTTGATACTCGAGTTATCAAAAGTGTGAAAAAGTACGAATGGTTTAAAGTTTTTGACACCATACTCATGGTCACTAAGCACCATTTCTGCAACGGAAAGACACACTTTTTCAACCAGATCTAAATCAGAGTTATAGTGCACACCAACCTCAACTGGCACCGAAAGTTCCCTTTCGGGATAGTAATAATTAATTAACTTTGAATTAGACAGCTTACTGTTAGGCATAATGACTATATTATTAGGCAACATCCTCACCCACGTAGAACGCCAGCCAATTTTCTCTACAAAGCCCTGTTCTCCTGAATCAAGCTCGATGTAATCGCCAATGCGGATAGGCTTATCCATTACCAACTGAATGCCTGAAAAGAAATTTTCGAGGGTTGGTTGTAGCGCTAACGCCACGGCCAACGAAGTAATGCCAAGCGACGCCACAATTGGGGTGATAGAAATACCCATAGTGCTAAGAATGATAAGTACAGCCATAACTGCAAACACGGCACGTACAGCGCCACTAGCGATAGCACTGGTGTTTTTAACTAGCGTAGATTGATCGCGATAACGCCTAAGTGAATAGGTAACAAAGCGCTCCAATAAAAGGAAAAGCGTAATGATAAGGCCAGCTTCTATCGCTATGGATAAAGCCTGAACTAACATTTTCTCTTCCAACTGAAATATAGTGAAAACGCTTTTTACTAAAGAAAGGAAGATAACCAGAATCAGTAAATTTAATGGTGCATTCAACGACAGTACTAGCACGCGATACATATTAGACATGCTGCTCGTTTCAGAGCGAGCTTTCGCTTTAAGCCGCACTAAAATAAGGCGTTTGATCACAAAAAGTAGAATGACTACAGCCACTAGACTGGCAATAATCATAGCCTGCTGATTTTCTAAAACGCCTGAAATATCCATAAGTTAAACGCTCCACGCACGCCTCAAATGTCACTATTGAAAGGTTAGTAACTTTGCTATTTCAACTTAATACGCAAAAGCCACACCAAATAGAGCAAACGATGCTTTAGCACTTCGTTTCAAACTATTTTGCGTCTACACTGTGAATTGCAGACTGGTTTACTTTTTCACTATTCTCAATTATTAACGGCAAATACAGTGCCAAAATAACTATTAGGGTAGGAAAGCGACAAAAAGCATCGAGTTTATTATTTATGGTAATGCGCTATCGCAGGGTAAAAAAACATCAAAAGCCAAATCTAAAGGTGTCATATTGGTTTGCTGCCTTCTTTCTTTTGTTGGCGTTAAGTGCATGTAGTAGTAGCAATTTCTTCAAACAAAAAGCGCAACCCGTTCCACTTGTAACTAGTTATGGCTACGGTTTTTTACCTGACCTTAATAAAATTAAAACCCGTGCTCTTAGAGAGCGATGCGAAAGGCAAGAACGCAATTCCGCACTTGGCGTTACCTTGCTGCTCCACTGCTCACGAACACTACTTGGACGAGATGATTTAAGTGCTAGTGATCTTGAATTTGCTCGTCGACATTACAATGCATCAGTCAACATACTGTTCCACCAGCGGAACATCCAAGATAATTTGGTTCAGGTAAATTATTCCGGTCCAAGTAAAATTTTCCTAGTTGATGACATGATCACATCAGAGGAGCGCCTACAACCAAGGGTCTTTGGCGACATTGGCGCGGCTGCGGTGAGCTTTCGCAAAAATAGAAATAGCAACAATACCAATATCGATCCTAACTTCCCTTTAGAAGGCATTTTTTCATCGTTTAGCATCTATGCAAGCGACATCAGCTTACAAGGTCTTAGGCTTCACGTAACCCTGACTGCAATTCCCACTGCCAGCAATAAAAAGATAGGTTTTGCAAATCAAGAATATGCACTTCGTTACTCTCCTAGCGCAGCGTTTCTTGGGTTATTGCAAAATGCTGACATTCATAACTTCAGCTGGCTCGGGTTTACCAATGCCGAAAAAGCAGAAAGTCGCATGGGAGTATTTAGTATTGGCGAGCTTTCATCAACAAAAACGCCGTTGGTCATGCTCCACGGATTGAACTCCGACCCGCTTATTTGGCGCTATCTCACTATGGCTATTTTAAATGATAAATCACTGAGCCAGCGTTTTCAGATTTGGCATGTGTATTATCCTTCAGGCCCTCCTCCATTTTACAATGCCATGCGGGTTCGCAAACTTCTTAATGCATTAAAACAGCGCATTAATACAGGCACTCAAACTGATGAAGCTGTTCTTATCGGTCATAGTATGGGAGGTGTCATTGCCAAGCTGTTGTCTAGCCAACCCGATAACAAGTTGTGGAATACTACATTCACTTCTCCGCCAGAATCTCTGTTATCAGAAGAAGATGAAGACGTACGTGATGTGTTTTTGTTTTCTCCTGTGTTTGAACGAAATACGGTTTTCTTTTTAGATACACCACACAGAGGCTCTGATGTTGCTAATAGCTTAATTGGCAGTATAGGCTCCTCGCTGATAAGCCTACCATTTAATTTCAGAGAGCTTTTTCGTGGCTTTATCAACAAAGTAGGCATAAACAAACTTACCCACGCTATGCTGCCATTTTTGCAAAACTATGGGCCCGATAGTGTGCAAGTATTGCGACCAAACCATCCACTCATGACGACGCTGGCCACGATACCAGTCCAAGGCACTTGCTACTCAATTATTGGTTCATCTGGCGCACTTTCTTGCGACACGCAATCTAACTGCTCATCGATTAGTGACTCAGTCGTTACCTACGACAGCGCATTCATTGAAGACGCTCAGGAAACGCGAATAGTATCGTCATCACACAACTCATTTAAAAGCCCAGAAGCCATATCATTTATTTTGGAAAAGCTGCAGCATATTGATAAATAGCGTATTATCTCTAACCAACAAGTGACCAAGCAATGCATTGAGGAATGGCTACGTGTCTAGAATGAATTATCATCACCTCTATTACTTTTGGCGTGTGGCTAATACGGGTAACCTTACTCAGGTCGCCAACGAAATTCATTTGTCTCAATCTGCAATATCAGCGCAGCTTAAGCAATTTCAAGAAAACATGGGCGTTGCGCTTCTAACGCGTAAGGGACGTTCACTCGTGTTGACTCCACAAGGTAAGCAAGTGCTTGCTTACGCCGATGAGATATTCTCAAAAGGTGAGGAACTTGAAAACCTTATCAACAAAGGGCTGCCATCTCAGTTAAGCCATATTTCTATTGGCGTGCTTTCTAATTTATCGAGAAACTTTGTTGAAAGTTTTACCTTGCCGTTAATCAATAACAAATTTGCCACGTTTTCATTGCAAACAGGCAGTCTAGAGTCTCTGCTAGAAGGCCTTTCCAGTTTTAGGTTGGACATTATATTGACCAACCATAATGTAGAGTTAGGACAGCAAAACGGAATTTGGCATAGCGAATTGGTCTCGCGTCAAGCAATTGAGATAATAGGCCCATCAAAACCTCAACGCGCGCGAAAGTTTCCTCAAAGTTATGCCGATGCCTCGTGGGTGCTACCATCACAGAATAGTGAAATACGCTCAGCCTTCAGCATAGCGTGCGCAAAGGTGCAGTATTCGCCTAAGATCAAGGCTGAAACCAATGACATGGCTATGCTTCGCTTATTGGCGAGAGACAGCGGAGCCTTTTCTGTTATGCCATCAGTTGTCGTGCGCGACGAGGTAGCCAATGGCCTACTTCACATACAGCAAAGTTTGCCAGACGCCTATGAGCATTTTTATGCCGTGACTTTAGCTAAAAAGAAAGTACCGTCAAACGTCCAAAAAATTATCGATACCGCAAAATTAGACGCCAACTTATCGACAAAACACAAGAGTGATTAACCCGCTACAACCCGTCCAATACGATTATTAATGGCTATCCATGGCGTGGTTGTTGGCGTGCTTTCTAGATAAATACAGGACAGGGCTAGTTTGTCGAGCTGGTGTAATGCATCGTAAAATCGTTTGCTGTAATGACTTGGCTCACTCGATAACTGCAGGTGATTTTCCTCATCAATATGCCCTGATAATCGGGGCGACGAATAACTAATAAGCCCTTCGTTTCTGCGCAGCCCTTTGCATTCTATCTCTTTAGTGGAAAGCAGAAAAACGGGCGTATTTGGTTGATAGTGTTGCTTAGCACTGCCAGGAACAGTGATGCCTAAATTAGCCGCATAACGAACTTCTCGGTGAAGCGTATCTGACAACATGATATCGTCGATAGGCCCGGGACGAAGAATAGTCGGAATATCTCGTGTTACGTCGATGATTGTAGATTCTATGCCGACCTCGGCATCTCCCCCATCTACAACAGCAGCAATGCGCCCATTTAGCGAGGTTAATACATGTTCAGCGGTAGTGGGGCTGATAAACTTGTATTTGTTAGCTGAAGGCGCGGCAAGACCGGCCTTAGACGCCTTTATCAGCGCAATAAAGTCTTGGCTATCAGGAAACCTCAACACTACGGTATCTTGCCCTGCGGTGACCGAACCTGATACCCAAGGTTGCTTTTTAAGCAAAATAGACAGCGGGCCAGGCCAATATGCGTTTGCAAGTTGGTAGGCTGACTCTGGAATATCCCTTGCCCATTTCACTATATCGTCAATGTCGGCAATATGCACAATTAGAGGGTTACTGGTAGGTCTGGCTTTTGCCTGAAAAATATTTTCAATCGCGAGAGGGTTATTCGCATCACCAGCTAACCCGTAAACAGTCTCTGTTTTAACCGCCACGCATTCTCCTTTTTGAATCAGCCTGGCAGCAGTGTCGATGTCTTCAGGAAAAGACAGTGTAAGCGTTGTTTTATTCATGATCTACCTGATATTTTTTGCCTAATATAGGATCAACCAAAGTCTCATATAAATAAAATAACTTTTTATCAAAAAAAACTTAGATATTATTTAAGTTTTAAATCAAAAAAAGGCAACAATCAATTTAAATACAATAATTTATAATTAAACAAAAAATTAACAATCAAAATAAACAGAACAATAATAGATATTTATAATATTTTTTAAAACCAAAGCGACATGCTTTACTCCTAAGTATACAAAGGAGTACA
Source organism: Alteromonas gracilis (assembly GCF_036870955.2). GTDB lineage: Bacteria > Pseudomonadota > Gammaproteobacteria > Enterobacterales > Alteromonadaceae > Alteromonas > Alteromonas gracilis_A. The sequence continues at coordinate 909,016 of NZ_CP145482.2, read as the reverse complement.
ACATGTCATCTCAAACTAGCTCATTTTTACTTGTGTTGCTTCCACTGTTTTGGACAGTAATGTCTTGGTTCAGTGGGCCGAAAAACACTTTCACTTCAAGACTTCATATTGAAAGGGTCGCCATTTGGGGCAGCCTTATTATGCTTGCTGTATCGCTTTTGGTGGGCTTCATCGACACAGCGCCCGCTGCACTAAACACTATGCTAGTTACATTGTCGCCGCTTAAGTCCGTTGTTATTTTAACGGTGGTGGCAATAGGTGCAATCTTGATGCGCTTTTCTCGAAACTACTTTGTGGGTGAAGCTTGCTACCCTCGCTTTTTGAAATGGATGCAGCTAACGCTTGCGTCTGTTGTTATAACTATTCTTGCAAACCACCTTGTTGTGTTCTGGTTTGGATGGCTTGCGGTAAGCTTATCTCTTCATAACCTTTTGCTTCTATATCCCGACAGACCGCGCGCTGTTGTAGCTGCGCAAAAGAAATTCTTACTCGCAAGAACGTCTGAACTTTTCATGGGCGCAGCCTTCACCTTGCTCTACTTGGCATTTGATACCCTTTATATCAACCAGATCCTTAGCGTATTGGAGCAGGCTGCGCCGCTGTCAATTAACGCGCTCACTGCCGCACAAACACAATACACGACAGGTGCAGCATGCTGTATTGCTGTTGCCGCCTTGATTAAATGCGCACAGCTACCCGCACACGGTTGGTTAATCAACATTGTGGAAGCTCCTACTCCGGTAAGTGCACTACTTCATGCAGGCGTAATCAACCTTGGCGGCTACTTGTTGCTAGCTTTTGCGCCACTTATTGCGATGTATTCACCAGCGCAGTGGATTTTAGGTATTGGTGCTGGACTAAGCGTATTTTTTAGTGCTCTGGCTATGACTACACGCGTAACAGTGAAGGTTCGACTGGCATGGTCAACATCGTCTCAAATGGGTTTAATGCTTGTAGAGTGTGCTCTGGGCCTCTACTCGTTGGCGCTTATCCATTTGGTTGCACACTCATTTTACAAAGCCTATGCATTTCTGAATTCGGGTTCTGCGGTTTACGAAGCACTTGAGTATGATATCAGTGCTCCTAGAACACCTCAGTTTGCTGACTGGTTAAATGCCCTTTTTGTAACCGCGCTTATCGTGTTAGCAAGCTTTACGTTCTCAGACTACAGCGGCCCTATCAGCCCATGGCTACTTGTAACGTTAGCGTTTACCGCTTATATCGCGACTCGCACGGCGAATTCAGACCAAACACAACTGTACATATTAGTAGGTGTTTCCATTGTGCTAATTAGTATATACAGCGCCGCCAAGGATGCCGTGAGCCGGTACCTTTTACCCAACTTTCCTGAGCCTGTAGCCATGCTCTCTCTAATTGATATTTGGGTGATGGCGTTGATTTCTACGCTGTTTATTTTACACATAGCAATGCAAACCTATGGCAAAAAACGTTATGTACAAAAATTCAAACAGCTTTTATTTGCGGGTCTGTATCTTGATGAGTGGTTTACAAAAATCACTTTGAAAATATCACCTATCACGCTTCGTAAAGAACTAACCAATAACAACAATGCTGCATCAATCACGCATATCGGGAGTAAATAATGACTGTTGTTTCTCTTAACGCTACAAATTTAAACGAAAAACGTATACAGCGCGCCGCAAGCGAAGCATGTAATGGTGTAGCTCCTAATTTTCCGTTAGACAAGATGATTGCGGTTAACCCTTTCTGGAAGCTCATTGACCAGCCATTTCAAGATGTATCGGCACGTGTGCATGCTCTAACTGGTATTACCGCCATTATGCCAGCTTCTCATTGGGTCGATTTATATAAAGAGGGCGCTATTTCAGACGATGCAATAAAGCACAGTATGGCGCTGTACGACCTAACGACTGACAAAGACACATTTATTGCTGCACTAGGCGACGAACGAAAATCAGTTTCACTGCCCTTGCTCACAAGACATTTCGACAGGTTTCGCGAAAAGAATGAAATGACCTGGGAAGAGGAATGCACTTTTCAGATAAGCCAATTTTGTGCGGCCTACTTTCAGCACGAATCGCCACTGGTTCAAATCGAGGGTAATTCTGCAGCTGATACACTTTACAAAAGCTGGTTGAATGGCCTTCAACATGACACCGGGATCAGCGTGCTCATGAATACCAAAAGCTTAAAACGCATTTTCAAAGAGTTACCTGATAGCCTAGAAAGTGTGTTAGAGGCGTCGGTGGCTGAACTTGGAATTGACCCGCAGCGAGCACAAGACTATTTCTACGCCCTGCTTATGAATATAAATGGTTGGTCGTCGTACATCGCCTACCGCACTTGGTTAAAGGACTGTAACGAGTTACAAGGGTTGCTGGCCATTCGTCTAGCGTGGGAATTAATTATCTACCGCTATCACAAGGCGCATTTCGAAGAAAAAGCTCAGCAGGTAAAAATTAGATGGACCCACGAGCTAAAGCAGCTCCCTGCGAAAATTGCAGAGTATAAAAACGAAGAACTAGCGCTTTGGGTAATGATGTATGCCTATGAGTATGAGCAACAGCAACGACTGCAATCGAAGTTAATTTCAGCATCCCCCGCGCCTCAGCTTGCCCCTGATGTGCAGGCAATTTTCTGTATTGATGTGCGCTCTGAAGTTATTCGCCGAATATTGGAAATTAAAAGTCCCACAATTAAGACCATGGGCTTTGCTGGCTTTTTTGGTATGCCCATAGCTTATGCGCCTGCTAATACTGATGCGCAGCGACCTCAGCTACCGGGATTGCTTGCACCTCAGCTTAGCGTAAAAGAAAAAGATACTACCGCGCACAGAGCCGAATTTATTCAACAGCGCGCCACATGGCATAAGTGGAGCAAATCGCCCTTAGGAAGCTTTTCTATGGTCGAATCTGCAGGTTGGTGGTACGCCTTTAAGCTATTAAAAAATACGCTAATGCCATCAAGCAAAGAGAACCCAATAAACTCATTAAGCCATCACTGTGATTGGGAGATAAGCAACGACCAAGGCCCAATAGGAATTGATGACAAAGTGGCGCTAGCCGCCGGTGCATTGAAAATGATGGGCATATCAAAGTTTTCGCCTACTGTGCTACTTGTAGGGCATGCCAGCAAGTCTCGCAACAACCTTCATGCTGCTTAGCCTTGATTGTGGCGCGTGTGGAGGACAGTCTGGTGAAGTCAATGTCCGCGTGCTTGCTCAACTGCTTAACGACGAAGAAGTTCGCTCTGCACTTAAAGACATGGGCTTTAAAATAGCGGGCAACACGCGCTTTGTGCCTGCATTGCATAATACGACTACCGACGACGTCGAGTGTTTTGATGACCAGGTACCTGAAAAAGTTAAAAACCTGCTTATAGAGGCGAAGCACCAAGCACAAAAAGAGCGGGCGAAACACTACAGTAAAAATTTGCCCTTTGAGTCTGATAAAAAACGTAACGAACGCTTCCAGCATCGCGCCAGCGACTGGTCACAAGTACAACCTGAATGGGGCTTAGCAGGTAATTCTTCATTCATTATCGGTCCGCGACTTCGCACACGAGGGCTCGATCTTGAGGGGAAAACATTCCTGCATGATTACTCATGGCAAACTGATGAAGATAGTTCAGTTCTAGAGACGCTGATGACAGCACCTATGATCGTTACTAACTGGATTAACAGCCAATACAATGCGTCTGTGGCAGATAATCAAAAGTTAGGCAGCGGAAATAAAGTACTTCATAACGCCCTATACAATAATATTGGTGTATTTGAAGGTAATTCAGGCGACTTGCGAATTGGATTATCGAAGCAGTCATTGCACAACGGCGAGCGATGGGTTCATCAGCCCCAGCGTTTAAGCGTCTATATCGTAGCACCAAATACCAAAATTCAGCAGATTGTTGATAAACACAAGATGCTGCAGGACCTTATTGATAATGACTGGTTGTATGTATTTAGCTGGGAAAGCCCTGCGGTCATTGAACGTCTTTATAAAGGTAAGTGGTATAAGTCTCACGGTTTGAGCATGTAACTCCCGTAAGTAATAAGCAAAGACAAGGATGTCTTTTTCTTTACACTGTTCAATTTTCCCTCGACTTTGGGGATGTATTTCCTTATAGTGCGCGCGCTTTTATATGTCGATGACAGCTTCGACATCTCCTCTTTCGTTTTACCCTCTGGATACCTGTTTTGATTACCACTGCAAATATCACCATGCAATTTGGCTCTAAGCCACTCTTTGAAAATATTTCCGCGAAGTTCGGCAACGGCAACCGATACGGCTTAATTGGCGCAAATGGCTGCGGCAAATCTACGTTTATGAAAATTTTGAGCGGCAAGCTTACGCCGTCATCGGGTAATGTATCAATGGCCCCGGGTACTAAGTTGGGTATTTTGAGCCAGGATCAATTTGCATTTGAAGAGTTTAGCGTTGTTGATGCTGTGATCATGGGAGACCGTGAATTATGGGAAGTAAAACAAGAGCGCGACGAAATCTACAGTAAAGCTGAGATGAGTGAAGAAGACGGCATGCGTGTTGCCGACTTAGAAACTCAGTTCGCTGAAATGGATGGTTATACTGCTGAAGCGAGAGCTAAGCGATATTCTTAATTCTGCGGGTATTGATGAAAGCTATCACTTTGGCCTAATGAAAGAAGTCGCTCCAGGTAAAAAAGTTCGTGTATTACTTGCCCAAGCGTTGTTTGCTGAGCCTGACATTTTGTTACTGGACGAGCCTACCAACAACTTGGATATTTACACAATCAGCTGGCTAGCCGAAGAGCTTAACAAGCGTAAATCGACAATGCTGATTATTTCGCACGACCGTCACTTCTTGAACTCGGTGTGCACTCACATGGCCGATATTGATTATGGCGAGTTGCGTATTTATCCGGGTAACTACGATGAGTACATACAGGCAGCAATGCTAGTACAAGAACAGCTTCATGCAGAAAACGCCAAAAAGTCTGCCGAAATAGAAGAACTGCAAAGCTTCGTTGCACGTTTCTCAGCTAACGCATCTAAAGCCAAACAAGCTACTTCACGCGCTCGTCGTCTTGAAAAAATTGAGCTCGCCGAAGTAAAAGCGTCTAGTCGTCGCAAACCGTACATTGTGTTTAAGCAGCATAAAAAGCTGCACCGTTTAGCCATTACGCTTGAAGATCTTGGTCACAGCTACCCTGACCTTCCTTTATTCGACAACGCGAATTTGCTTCTTGAAGCCGGACAACGCTTGGCAATTATCGGTGAAAACGGTGCGGGAAAAACCACACTATTAAAATGTTTAGTTAACGATATTGAACCTACTTCAGGTAGTTATAAGTGGGCTGAAAACGCGTCCATTGGTTATATTCCTCAAGACAATGCAAAGTACTTCGCTGAAGATTTAACTATGTTTGAATGGATGAGCCAGTGGCGCAGCCCTAAACATGATGACTTACAAATAAAGGGAATGCTTGGTCGCTTGCTATTCACTTCTGACGATTTCAATAAGCGCGTACAAGTGTGCTCAGGTGGTGAAAAGAACCGCCTATTATTTGGCAAGCTTATGCTACAAGACATTAACGTTTTGGTGATGGACGAACCGACGAACCACATGGATATGGAGTCTATCGAAGCGTTAAACAATGCATTGTATAAGTTTGATGGAACAGTAATTTTTGTAAGTCACGATAGAGAGTTTGTTTCATCACTGGCCACACAAATTATCGAAATTAAAGGCCAGAAACTAAATCACTTTGACGGCAATTACGAAGAGTTTTTGGCGCACAAAGAAAACAGCTAGGCACAAAAAAAGCCATGTTAAGCATCCTCTTATACATGGCTTTTTCATTTGAATTTTGAAGTTTATTCTATCTTAATCGCCCGATTTTGATAGGTTGGAGAGGTAGCCGCCTGGAGCTTGAAGAAAGCTCATCACTGCTGCAGGCTCACTTGAGGTAACAAACAATTGCCATTTGCCTGCACCGTCGCCAATTCCATTAGATAGGCCATTTGTTCCGTTTTCAATGTCTTGTGCTGTAAGCATAACCGCTTCGTTCCCAGCAAGAGTGATAGAAGCTGAAGAGGTCACATCTCCGTTATCGTCAATGCCAAGAATGCTAACATCGTTGCTATCGCTTGATATATTCACAACCCTCAAAATACTAACTTGGTTTACGTTAGATGCTGGGTTAAACATCGGCACGATGTGCGACGTTTGGTTGGTGTTTGGCACTAAATCGCCAATCTTCGTCATAAAACCTTCAGACGTTCTGATGTATGACGAAACACCAAGTTCACCCGAAGTAGTAACTTGAAGTGTCCAGTTGTCACTAGCTATGCCCAAAAAGCCCGTGAGCCCTTTTGAACCATTACCAAACTCGAGGTCATCTGAATTGAATTGTTGTGATGCTAAACTTCCCACTTCAAAACTAAGTGTGGTCTGGCCGGGGTTCCCTGCATCATCAATTCCGACTATACTCACTGAAACAGTGCTAAAGTTAGGGTTAGTGAAGCGCAAAAAGCCTTGCTGAAGGTCATTGGTAGACGAAGGTACAAAATAAATTGAATACTCTTCGGCAATCAGTGATGTACTGAAAACCGTTAACACGACAGACAGCATCAAATGTCTAAATTTACACAACGTCATTGTGAACAACCTCTATCAAAAAATGATTTGTTTAACGTAATCGAGTATACAGGTTGTCCAGAAACGCGCAAATAAAACAGTTTTCTGTCACTTTTCTTTACATCTTTTGCAAATGAAAGTACGAGAACAACACAAAGAGCCTTAGAAACAAGGACTTAATAAAATAGGCACGAAAAGTGCTTTCTATTGAATTGGATATCAAAACTTAGAAGAAGTAAAGTTATGGTTAAGAAGTTATCATCTAAAGTGAAAGCAATTCTTGTCGGAGTAACAATGTTGTTTGCTCTGCCTGCGCACAGCTCTCTTATCACACAAGAATCCGGCTGGAACTATGACGACTACAAGGCAACTTGGTCAAATTCGCAAAATACAAGTGTTGGGTCTTTGTTAGGAGAGTCTGGCAACTCATTTGTTATGTGGCAGTCGTTTGCAACTACAGAATGGATAAAGTACATTTTGTCGTTTTCGTACATGGCAACTGTGTCAGGTTATGACGATGTAAAGCTTCGCGTTACCGTGTTCGACGGTCAGTCATCTGATTTCACAACGTTGCTAGATGAAACACTTTTCATCTCTGAAAGCATGAAACTGCTTACCTATGACGCCATGTTCCAAGCTATGTCAGAAACTTCAATTGTAAGGTTTGCGCTTACCGGAACCGCTTCAGGCACATCGCAAAGCTCAACAGGTCAACAAACTAATAACTCAGACAGCCTTGAAGTTTCAATTAGTGAAGTAACTGTTGAAGAAGTTAGTGCTCCAGCGACATTTGCTATCATGATGCTAGGCTTGATGGCAGCATTTATTCGCAAGTCTGCTCGCAAATAACCCTATTAAGTGCGGATAAATTATTTATCCGCATTATCTCTATCAGCAAACGTTACGCATTCTACTGAACACCTGTTTTACTTCATTTTTTTCACTCAACAAAACAAAGTCAGCAAATCTACCAACCTCTAAATTCCCAATCTCGTTTGACAAACCCATAAAGCTAGACGGCGTATTGCTTGCCATCGTACTTGCTTGGGCTAGCGTTATGCTGCATCCATTAATGGTGTTAACTAAAGCCGAGTGCATATCTAAACATGACCCTGCTAATGTACCGTCAGGCGTTGTTAACTTATTTCCTTCGCGTACAATTTCAGTGTTAAAGAACGGCAACCTTGTCACATCACTTCCGGCATGTGCCATAGCATCGGTGACTAACATTGCGCGAGATGCCCCTTTTACTTTAAGTGCTAATTCAGCACTTTTGGGGTGAAGGTGATAATGATCAACGATAAAACCACAGTAGGTATCTTCATTCAGTAATGCAGCACCCACAGCGCCAGGCTCTCGAGACGTCAGTGCTGACATGGCGTTGTATAAATGCGTGAAGCCAGTAGCACCCGCGTCGATGGCACTTTGTATTTGTTCGAAGTCCGCGTTGGTGTGACCCAACGACACTGTCACACCCTCAGAAACCATCTCTTTTATAAAGCCAACATCCACGGTTTCTGGCGCTACCGTTATCAGAACTTTGCCAATATCCTTACGCGTTAAAATCGCTAGCTCTGCATCAGAAGGCTTACGAATATAAGCTTCTTCGTGAACGCCCTTTTTGGTTTTGCTCAAATAAGGGCCTTCAAAATGAATGCCTTTAATAACTGCTTTAAGCCTATCAGTCCCAGAATCTAAAACTTGTGCTATTGCGTCTGCCGCTTTTAACATTGTTTGTGCATTATCGGTAATGATCGTAGGCAACATCGCGGTAGTGCCGTAGCGCAAGTGTGCTAAAGCCATTGTATCAACGCTTTGAACACAGGGTTTATCATTAAACAACACACCGCCACCGCCGTTAACTTGCGTGTCAAAAAAGCCAGGTATCAAGTAGCCTTCTTCAATATGTTTAAGCTCGAGTGTTGTGGCATCTCGAATATCAGTAATAACGCCATTACTTGCCGTTATGGTCTTATTTGTTGCCCATCCTGAGGGTAATAAAACATGTTGAACCGTAATGGATAATGTCATTGCACAAGGGCCTGACTGAAATAACGGATAGCACCTTGTTGGGCATTCGTTTTAGCATCACACAATGCTTGTTCAACTCGGGGAGATAGGAACGGACGATAAACTGTTGATAATCCGCCGACGAAACAAATAGGAAGAGAAGTTTCTGCTTCTTGAAGCAAAGCTTCGCCAAGTTTTGACAGGTACTCTGCGCCTTCTTTTAAGAGCTGGGTTGCTTGCTCGCACCCTTGCGAATAACTTTCCACCACAATAGGGGCTAATTGACCGTATGATTCCGCAGTAAACTGCGAAATTATGTGAATAAGCGATTGAGGTTGCGTGACTTCAAAATGCGAGGTTAAACGTTTAAACAGTAGACCACGCTTTTCAATATTGTCGAAGGCTAACAGCACATGTTTAACGGCTGATTGACCAAGCCAAGCGGCGCTAGCGTTGTCTCCTACAGTCAACCCATAACCACCTTTATCGATAAATTTACCACTCTGGAATACGGTGCCAGCTGAGCCTGTACCGCATATAATCATAGCGCCATCACCACCATTATGTGCGCCGACGCACGCTGCGTGTAAGTCACTCATAACATCAATACGCGCGAAGGGCATTGGTAAAGATAGAAATGTGGTTTTAGCTTGTGGAATATTTGCTCCGGCAAGGCCCGCGGCAATAGCAACATCTGTTAAGGTAATGTTCTCATCCGCCATTTTTAAAGCTTGTTTACTCGCGGCCACCATTGACGCTAACGCTTGATTAGCATTACTCATAATGTTAGTAAGCCCAGCTTCACCTGTTCCCAATATATGTCCATTGATGTCTTGTAACACGGCGCGGCAATATGTGCCTCCGCCATCAATACCAATTACAAATTCTTGGCTCACTTCAATTCCAGAAATCACTCAGTAGCCCTCCACTTTACCACAGCTCAAAAGAACTACTAGCGGCAGTTGTAACGCATAGGCTTAATTGGCGCTATTTTTATCAATATTCCAGTCACAGTTCGCATGCATAGTGGAGTTTATATGTATTAGTACAGGCATTACGTACGCGAGAGCACGAACATATGCTTGTGTAAATTAAGTTAAAAGAACATTGTATTGATCAATAAGTTGCGTTTAGCTGTATCTGTCATAAAAAAGGATGTCTAAAATGAAAACCGCTTCTTTAGCCCTAGTGGCTTCGCTATCGCTTTCTACACTTTGCACTTACGCACATGCACAAATGCCGCAACAGCCACAGGGTTGGATGTGGGGGCTTGGTGTTGTTGCTTCACAAGATGTATACACAGATTTTGACAATCGTATTGTGCCCATTCCTATCTTCGGTTATGCCGGTGAACGGCTGCGTATTTATGGCCCATTTGCCAGCTATCAGCTAATACAAGAAGGGCCCCTTTCGATAGAAGCGCAACTAGTGCCAGTATTTGCTGGTTTCGAAGAAGATGACAGCTTTATATTCGCAGGCATGGACGATAGAGACTTCAGCTATGCAGCGGGCGTAGCCCTTAACTACAATTGGCAAGGCTGGACGTACTCGCTCTCGACCAATGCAGATATCCTCGGGAAATTTGATGGCTATCAGGCAGCGCTTCGCGTTGGAAAGCCTTTTCGCTTTGACGGATTCATGGTTGAACCCTCACTGGGCGTGACCTTCCAAGATGAAAACTATGTTGACTACTATTACGGTGTACGCCCAGAAGAAGCGACAAACTTTAGAGCTTTTTATGAAGGAGAAAGCGCGGTTAATACGGAACTTCGCGTTGCTATTTCAACACGACAATTCTTGGGTGGTATGACTCGCCTTGAATTTGGCGCGACCTTTTTTGACGACAGTATCAGCGACAGCCCACTGACTGACGATGATACTGCACTAAGCGCAATGTTTGTTTACACACGCATGTTCTGACAACACAATTACGTTGAAGGCTGTGATGAAACATTGAATGCTTGGGTTTCCCAAAGCGGCACCGTAGATAAACTATGCTTGTAGCTTCCCGACGTTTCTTTTGTGCTGTACGACAAATAGATCAAGGTTTTAGTCTCTTCATCATAAATGCGGCGAAGTTTCATATTTTTAAAGAATACACTCTTTGACTTTTTAAATATGACTTCGCCAGAATCAGATTTATCTATCTCTGAAAGCATCTTGGCCGTTATAGGCCCTGTTTGTCGGCAAGCGATGGAACTGTCAGACGGGTCGGAAAAATCCAAGTTGGCTTCAATGCTTGAGATATGACAGGTTACACCTGTTACAACCGGGTCTTGTAACGCATCTATCTTAATGTCTTTGGTTGTAAAAAGACCAAGGGAAACATCACCCACCTCGCTGTCGCTACACCCTGCCAATGTCAAACTTGTCACACCAACAGCCAACACTGTTTTAAACCATCGCTTCATTCTCTTCTCCCTATTACTAAATCTGCCCCCAGCCTATTACATTTTTGCGAAACGCAACCACATGATTTAGCCCGAGGGATTAGCCAATGTACTTAGCATGGGGTGTGTTTACTTGTCATTCAACATATTTAATGCCGTTGTATCCATTAAATGATGCTGTTTGATAAGTTGTTTGGCAGCTTCAATGTCAGGAGCAAAGTAACGGTCTTTATCGTAAAACGGTACTTTTTCTCGTAAAAGTGACATTAACGGCAATAAACGCTCACTGGTTTTTAGCGGTTTTCTAAAGTCTAAGCCTTGGCATGCTGCTAACCACTCGATGGCCAAAATGCCGGCGACATTGTCAAAAATATCGCGAAGCCTGCGGGCGGCAAATGTCGCCATAGACACGTGGTCTTCTTGGTTTGCTGATGTGGGAAGTGAATCAATTGACGCCGGATGTGCCAGCGTTTTGTTTTCACTGGCCAATGCGGCACAGGTAACCTGAGCAATCATAAAGCCTGAGTTAACACCGCCGTTTTCCACCAAAAATGGCGGTAAGCCGCTTAAATGCGTATCAATCATCAATGACATGCGACGTTCAGACAAGGCACCAATCTCAGATAACGCAATAGCTAACATGTCCGCCGCCATCGCCACCGTTTCTGCGTGGAAGTTGCCCCCAGATAAAATATCACCCTGCCCACTATCACCACCATCATCGTTCACAAACACTAACGGGTTATCGCTAACACCATTGGCTTCAGTCACTAGTACTTCTTGCGCGTAGCGCATTTGCTGCAAACACGCCCCCATCACCTGCGGCTGACAGCGCAAAGAGTAAGGATCTTGTACTTTTTCACAGCCCTTGTGTGACTGTCCAATTTCTGAGGTATCTAGCAGAGTTCGAAATGCTTCGGCCACATCGCACTGGCTTTGATGGCCGCGTACTTGGTGGATGCGAGGGTCGAACGGCACACGAGAACCTAGCGCAGCGTCAACGGTTAGTGCACCAATACCGATAGCACTGCAAAGGGCATTTTCGGTATAAAACAAGCCTTGTAAGGCAAACGCGGTAGACGCTTGTGTACCATTTAATAGCGCAAGGCCTTCTTTTGGCGCAAGGGCAATGGGGTCAAGTCCCGCTATTTGTAGCGCTTCAGTGGCGGCAATTCGCTTGCCTTCATAAAAAGCTTCACCTTCGCCCAATAGCACCACGCTCATGTGCGCCAACGGCGCTAAGTCGCCGCTTGCACCCACCGAGCCCTTTTCGGGAATAGCGGGGTAGACTTGTGCGTTGTATAGCTTAATGAGTGCTTCGATAACACTTAGGCGAATGCCAGAGAACCCACGAGCCAATGAGTTTATTTTAAGCAACATCAGCAAGCGTACGGTATCTGCGCTCATGAAGTCCCCTGTACTGCAAGCGGCATGTGAAAGCACGATACTGCGCTGTAAGAGTTCAAGTTCATCAACGTTAATGCGCGTGTTGGCTAACAAGCCAAAGCCTGTATTAATGCCGTATACAGTGCGGTTTTCTTTTATAACGTTTAACACCACCTGCTCTGCGGCATTGATAGCGGGCTTAGCACTTTCATCAAGCACCAAGTGCACATGTTGTCGATGCACATCACGCAGCTGTGAAAGGGTGAGCGTGCCGGGAATAAGAGTTAACGTGGGTTTCATTCGCTTATTCCTCGCCTTTTGCTGTATTCATCATTGGCAAGTCTAAGTTGTGCTTTTGCGCACAGGTTTTGGCAACATCGTACCCAGCATCTGCATGACGCATAACCCCTGTTGCAGGGTCATTGTGAAGTACGCGCGCAATGCGTTCGTCGGCTTCTTTTGAGCCATCGCACACAATAACCACACCAGAGTGCTGACTAAAGCCCATACCAACGCCGCCACCGTGATGCAGGCTTACCCATGTTGCACCGCCTGCTGTATTTAGAAGCGCATTCAATAACGGCCAATCTGAGACTGCATCAGAGCCATCAAGCATAGATTCTGTTTCTCTGTTCGGCGACGCTACCGAGCCAGAGTCAAGATGATCCCGTCCAATGACCACTGGCGCACTTAGCTCACCATTGCGCACCATTTCGTTAAAGGCTAAGCCAAGCTTTTGTCTTTCTCCTAACCCAACCCAGCAGATACGCGCGGGTAGCCCTTGAAATTGAATACGTTCCTTGGCCATATCAAGCCAATTGTGCAAATGCGGGTTATCAGGAATTAGTTCTTTAACCTTGGCGTCAGTTTTGTAAATATCTTCAGGGTCGCCAGATAACGCAGCCCATCTAAAGGGCCCTATGCCTTGACAGAAAAGCGGACGAATATAGGCTGGCACAAAACCTGGGAAGTCAAAGGCGTTAGCAATTCCTTCTTCCAATGCCATTTGACGAATGTTGTTGCCGTAGTCTAGCGTTGCCGCCCTAGCCTGTTGGAATCCAAGCATTGCTTTTACTTGCAGCGCCATAGACTGCTTAGCCGCTTTTACCACATGAGCTTCATCAGCGGTGCGCTCAGACACTGCTTGCTCCATCGACCAACCTACAGGTAAATAGCCATTTAGCGGGTCGTGTGCGCTGGTTTGATCGGTAACCACATCAGGGATAACACCGCGCTCAAGTAACGCTGGAAATACTTCAGCCGCATTGCCAAGCAAACCAATTGAAATAGGCGTACCAGCTTTTTCTGCCTCAGCCAGCATATCTAATGCTTCATCAATCGAGCTCGCTTTTTTATCGACATAACCAGTGCGAATTCTAAAATCGATACGACTTTCATCCACTTCTACGGCAATCATTGAAAAACCTGCCATGGTTGCTGCTAGCGGCTGTGCGCCACCCATACCACCAAGACCATAGGTTAAGATCCAACGTCCCTTTGCTTGGCCATCGAAATGAGTCTTAGCAACACTGACAAATGTTTCATATGTGCCCTGCACAATGCCTTGCGAGCCAATGTAAATCCAAGAGCCTGCGGTCATCTGCCCGTACATCATCAAGCCTTCTTTATCGAGCTTGTTAAAGTGCTCCCAATTAGCCCAGTGTGGCACAAGGTTAGAGTTAGCGATTAGTACGCGAGGTGCGTTTTCGTGAGTAGGAAACACACCAACGGGTTTACCCGATTGCACTAGCAGTGTTTCGTTGGTGTTCAGGCGCTTTAACACCTCTACAATTTTATCGAATGACGCCCAGTCTCTGGCCGCACGACCGATACCGCCGTACACCACAAGGTTTTGTGGGTGCTCGGCAACATCAGGGTCTAAGTTGTTCATCAACATGCGAAGTGGCGCTTCAGTTTGCCAACTTTTAGCATTCAGTGTACTGCCCTTTGGGGCGCGAATGACTCGTGTAGGGTCGAGGCGTTTCATAAACTTCTCCAAAATATGTGAAGGCCTTTATTAGAATTCTAAGTGGCCACCTAAGCGGTAACGGTTTCCCGGGTGATATAGCACCGCGTGACTTACCACTGTGTTATCTGATGTATTTTCTTGCAGTTTTGTTCGTGTAAAGGTACGCCTTGTTACTTTCAAGCAAGGCTCTTTATGTTGAATAAGAAGCGATTGAGCAATGTCTTTGTCTACCAATACGGCTTCCACGCTATGGTCGGCCTGTGACAAAGGTGCAACTTGGTTTAAGTAGTAGTTCGCCGTTTGCGCTTTAAAGTCTTTATCAAGGTAATCTGCTATCCACTTTGGGCAAACCCAGCGGTCTTCATACTGCACGGGGAGCTTGTTTTCGCAGTGCACGATAATGCTATGAAATACGTCATCTCCTTCGCTTAGCCCTAATCGCCTAGCGATGTCAGCGCTTGCCGAAGTGCGCTCCAATAACAAAATTTCGTTACTGTACTGATGACCGCGTTGCTCAATTTCATCGCGAATACTTTTAATTTCCAGCATGGAACTCATGGGGCGATGATCAGACACAAAGGTTCCAATTCCTTGGCTTCGCATCAAAATACCTTCATCGACCATTTCACTAAGCGCACGCCTTGCCGTCATGCGACTTACGCTATGCTGCTGTGCCAGCTGGTTTTCCGAGGGCACCTGCTCCCCTGGCTTCATATCACCCTTTTCAATGGCATCGAGTAACGCCGTTTTGATTAATACGTAACGTGGCTGCATAACAAGGATGTACTACTCTTACGGTTTAACATTTTGATAACAGCATACTTGTATATACAAGTATGTACAAGTAGACTCAGTACAAAATTTGCCTTTACGTAGGAATCAACATTTGGCCATGAACTATCAATACGACGCCTTATTCCACAATGTGCGCATTGCCTCTATGCAAGATAACGATGCCCTTTACGGAGAACTGCTAGAGACGGCCGTGGCTGTCAAAGATGGCCACATCGTTGAGCTTATCGACGCGCAAAATAGCGGCGAATTTGAACAACACGCTAGCGCTGCTAAACAGCTTATTGACGGCAATAATCAATGGCTATTGCCTGGTTTTATCGATTGCCACACGCATTTGGTGTATGGCGGCAATCGCGCCATAGAATTTGAACAGCGTCTTCGCGGTGCCAGCTATCTTGAAATAGCTCAGCGAGGTGGCGGCATAAAAGGCACCGTCGCCAGTACGCGAAGCGCGAGTAATGAAGAGTTACTCAAAAATGCCGTTAAACGAGCAAAAAGGCTATGCGAAGAAGGCGTCACAACGGTTGAAATAAAATCGGGATATGGACTGGATATCGACACTGAAGTGCGCATGTTAAAAGCTGCCAAGCAGCTTGAACAATTACTGCCTGTTTCCGTTTGTACGACCTACTTAGGGGCACATGCGCTACCTTACGAATTTGCTGATGATGCAGATGCGTATATCGATTTTGTTTGCGAACGCGCTATGCCGCTTATGGCAACGGAGCACCTTGCCGATGCGGTAGATGTATTTTGTGAGACCATCGGATTTTCTGCGGCGCAAACCGAGCGAGTGTTTAACAAAGCTATTGAACTCGGACTACCCGTAAAAGCCCATGTAGAGCAACTTAGCGACAGCAAAGGTGCTCTACTGGCAGCGCGCTATAATGCGTTATCGGTGGATCATATTGAATACTTGGCTGACAGCGACGTCCCTATGCTTGCCCAAAGCGGAACCGTTGCGGTGCTGTTGCCTGGGGCGTTTTATTACTTGAACGAAGTACAAAAGCCGCCAATTAACGCGCTTAGAAGCCATAACGTACCTATGGCTGTGGCAACAGACTTTAATCCAGGTAGTTCGCCGCTTGCCTCTATTTTAACGGCTATGAATATGGCCTGCGTACAATTCCAGTTAACGCCGGAAGAAGCGCTGCGCGGTATTACCGTACATGCCGCAAAAGCACTGGGTTTAACCGACAGAGGCGTTATTGAGGTGGGCAAAGTGGCTGATATCACGTTGTGGGAAATAGATACCCCTGCTGAGCTTGCGTATTGCATTAATGGACATCGCCCTACTGCCATTTATAAAGGAGGCGTTCATGTTTAACTGGCAAGGTCGTACTGACAGTGAAGATGGTGAAAAAGGCCTACGATGGCATCAACGCGTTAAGCATGACGTTGATTCTCAGGGCTTCGCAAGTGATGCTGTTACCATGGATGTGGCGCTAGTAGGGTTTGCAAGCGACTTGGGCGTAAAGCATAACAAGGGCAGGCTTGGCGCCGCTGGTGGGCCTGACGCAATCCGTGGTGCCCTTGCCAATTTGCCGTGGCACTGGCCTTACGCTCAGTTGACTGATTTTGGTGATGTGGGCGTCGACCCTATTCGAACAGCTAATTCGCAACATAGCTCACATGGCAATTCAGATATTGATAGCACGTCGCGTACCGCGCAAAAGGCAATACCACAATGTGCACTCTCCCAAGCGCAGAACCAATATGCAAACGCTATCAGTTATGCCCTTACAGCCGATTTGCACATGAAGGCTCGCGGTACGACTAACAAGGAGCCTACCGACAATCAGCGACTTGTGATTGGTTTAGGCGGCGGTCATGAGATAGCCTGGGGAAGCTACCTAGGGCTTTTTAATGCCCATACCAATAATACCGAGCAGGCAACTGTCGCAAGTAAACGTCAAGGTAAGCGCATAGGTATTATCAATTTTGATGCTCACTTTGATTTACGAAAGCCTGCCCCGAACACCAGTTCAGGCACACCATTCAGGCAAGTTTATGAACACTGCCAACTGCACAATGTGCCTTTTCATTACGCCTGCATCGGTGTGTCGAAAGCGGCGAATACTTCTGCGCTTTTTGAATTCGCAGACTATTCCAACACGCATTATGTATTAGATACCCAGTGTAACTTTTCTACCATCTGCGACACCTTAGCGCCCATGTTGCAAGACATTGACTTGCTTTATGTCACCGTGTGTTTAGATGCGTTTCCAGCATCTTCAGCACCTGGCGTGAGTGCGCCAAGTGCACTAGGTATAGACCCACTCTTGGTTATTCGCGTGTTACGTTTCTTGGCTGAACAACAACAGGCCATGCAATACCAATGGCAACTTTGCGATATTGCCGAATTGAACCCGCAGTTTGATATAGACAGTCGCACAGCCAAACTGGCTGCACGACTTATTTTTGAAGTGACCGACGCGCTGGTTTAGTTATCAGCGCGTTGACAAGCGGCTGCGGTAAACAACACATCGGTAGAGCTATTAAGCGCAGTTTCAGCAGAGTCTTGAATGACACCAACAATAAAGCCCACTGCCACCACTTGCATTGCAATTTCGTTAGGAATATTAAACAAGCTACAGGCAAGGGGTATAAGCAATAGCGAACCACCTGCAACACCTGAACTACCACACGCCGATACAGCAGCAATAACGCTGAGCAAAACCGCAGTTGGAAAATCAACTGCTATACCTAGGGTATTCACCGCCGCGAGTGTTAGCACGGTAATGGTAATGGCTGCACCTACCATGTTAATGGTTGCGCCCAGCGGGATAGACACTGAATACGTATCTTCATCAAGCTTTAGGCGTTTACAAAGGGCCATATTAACCGGAATATTGGCCGCAGAACTGCGCGTAAAGAACGCCGTGATTCCACTTTCTTTCAAGCACTTAAATACTAGTGGATAGGGATTCTTTTTCGTCGCCAAGAAGACCAACAATGGGTTGGTGATAAGGGCGATAAACAGCATGGCGCCAACCAGCACAGTAATAAGTTGGCCGTATTCGACAAGCGCACCAAACCCGGTAGAGGCAATAGTGTTTGCCACTAGTCCAAAAATACCAAATGGCGCAAGCTTGATCACAAAACTGACAACGCTGGTTACGCTGTCCGCCATATTTTGAAGCAAGGCTTTGGTTGCTTCGCTGGCGTGCCTAAGCCCTAATCCAAGGCCTACTGCCCAAGTAAGAATACCTATATAGTTACCATTAACCAGCGCGTTTACGGGGTTATCTACCATATTGTAAAGCAAGGTAGTTAGGACCTCTGAGACGCCTTTGGGCGCAGCTTGGCTTACCTCTGACATCACAAGGCTCAGGCTTGTTGGAAAAGCAAAACTGGCGAGCACCGCTGTTAATGCGGCAATTAAGGTACCGATTAGATAAAGGACAAGTACGGGCTTAATAAAGGTTTTCTCGTTTTGTTTATGGTTGGCAATTGATGCCATCACTAGAACGAAAACAAGCAGTGGTGCAATTGCTTTTAAGGCTTTGACAAACAAAGTTCCTAGTAAACCAGCTGATTGCGCTGACGAGGGCGACAAAGTCGCTATCGCAATGCCGCATACAATTCCGATGATAATTTGCAGTACCAAACTGCCATTCATATAGCGCTGAAACAGGTTCGGGCGTGACGTTGAATCCATAAATATTGGTCCATTATTATTTTGACGACGCACCTTATAGGATTACGCGCCGCAAATGAACCTGTTTGGCCTTAGTTTCCTGCAAATTACCGTACGATTGGCGTTTATATGTATTTACATTCCTTCTAGAGTTGCCTGGGTATGCGAAATCCACTCGTATAACGGAATCTTATCATCGAAGTAGTAGTCAGGCTGTATACCCACGCCGTCTATAGCCATGTGGGGAATTCGCAGGCTTTTTGTAAGGCTGTAATGTAGGGTAAACACGCCGCTTGGCGACGCGGTTTGATGCATGTTCGAGATATCAAGTACGCTTAAGCAGTAGTATGTCCAAACAGCTTCACTTTTTGGCTTTGCTTTGCAGAAAGTAAAAATTGTTCAGCGGAGCTGCCGTTACTCGAATCTATAAGCACACCAATGCGCTTTGGCAGAGGGTGAACCTTGTCGAATGTCTCAACCGTCACATCTTCATCAATATTGATGTAATCACCTATATGCTGCTGAAGGGTTTCGTAACCCTCTCTAGCCCACTGCTTTTCTTCGTCACTAAAATGTGGGTGCTCCAAAAAACCAAGCATACGAGAGTTATTAAGCTCGGTAGATAAGTACTCCATTCCTACAGTGCGAATTGGGTTTATGTACATAATGGGGGTTAACGACGCGTAACTTATGTCGCTGCCGCCGTCGTTACCTCGGATGTCGATAATAGGGTTTTCAGTTTTTAAGATGGTTTCTAAATTTTGTGTGATAACCGCATCGATATCATTTTTAAACGCATGGTCGAACGAAGGTATACGCACCAGCACAGTATCCTGCGAGACTCTTTCAAATAACGGTTGGCTCGCATCAAGCATGCGCAGATAGCGTTTGATATTAGCAGGCGACTCTTTTCGCGGCGCCTTACGAGACATTACGATAAAGTTGTTTCCCAGTACCACCTCGTTTTGGCCTAAAAACGTAATAGTGTCTATTTCTTGCTCAGAATGATCGCCCATAAAAAACGTGGCTTTATTCGCGCTTTTATCTTGATATTCATGAATAATGAATTTCACTTGCCCTACTTTCCAAGCAGGGTTTGGGCATTCAGTAATATAGCCTTTGTATTCACTACCTTCTTTTTTGAGCGAAACCGTATAGCTTGAGAAAGCCAAATGCCTTCTAAATCTTCAGCTAGGTTTGTTTTTTAGATATTACTTGAATGCGGGTATATCGAAATTGTGTACCGTCGATGAGCCTGTAACCTCATTCGAACTGTTGTTATTGATGGTTACCGCAACGTGACCTTTGCGAAAAAACAGTACCCAATCGCGCAGCGCCTCGTGGCACTGGGCTAGGCTATTTGTGTTTTTTATCCGTGCCAAAATCGCATTATTGTGTGCGGTATAGCTTTCCTGCCCTTTTTTAGAGACGGCGTAATGAAGCCAAGGGAAAAAAAGAAACAAGATACAAAGCTTATTCATAGTTTATGGCATCCATTTCATGACACATCAAAGACCCCAAACTTCCATACATTCAGATACTTGCCTTATTTTTTGTAGTAACCTTTGAAAGCAAAACACCTGATTCCCCTTTGGTATACTGAATAAAAAATGTTTTTTCGAGTTTAACAATACACAAGCTGCATGCGCCTGCACCTCGATTACCCATGTCAAAGTAAGTGCAACAAATTCACTACATGCTTACATCAAGCCGCTATATAATTTTTCCAATTGAGTTACACTGCCTCATTTTGTTTTACTATCTTATTGTCATATTTCTAAATACATCAAAACCAAAGAAGTATTGTGGGATATATTTGGAGGCTAATTTTGCAAGAGCGTTTTGAGTTACTTTTTCTTGTATATGCAGATGAAAAGTACGAATTGTTTGTTACCCCTTACATTTGGTTTGCTTTAAGTACAAATCCAGAAAGTGCTGTGGAAGTTGTTTTAAAAAATAAAAAAGGCTTTGAGGAAAAGCGATATGAGTCTCTTAAACTGTTGAAAAAACAGTTTGGAGATAGATTTAGGCTCACCCAATCGACCTACGGCAACAGTAATATAATTCCCAATACAATTCGCTTTATAGAAACACCGACGATTAAAGCAAAACACCTTTATATTGGTGACATAGATATACTCGTTTTGCAAAATGTTATGGACGTTCATACTGAGATAATGGAAGTCAATGATATGAGCTACAGTAACAAGATACGTAATAAAGACGATGCGAAGCCCAGAATGACGGGACTGCATTTCTGTAAATATGACGACTATTACCCATTACCCCCGCTTGATGGTATTAGCTTAGAAACAGAAAACGACGAACACGTCCTGTATTTGCTTCTGCGAGCAAAAAACATAGACATCAATTACGAAAATCGCACTCGTCCTCTTTGTGGTCTTCATGTCTCTCTTAATAGGGACCCCTTTGGAAGAACTTCGGGTTTTTGCAACAAAAGTTTCAAAACAACAAACAACGTTAAATGGGGGGATTGATCAGCATTTTGGGTTATTAGACTTAATAGAAACCCCTAATTTCATAGAACTTTATCCTTTATTAGATTATAAATTCAGGTTTCTTCTCATGTTAGCAGAAGGCTACATGAGAGGTATGCAGGAAGAGGTTTCTCAACTCTCGTTATGTTACGGTGTGGACCGCTCTAGTTACACTACAAACACCACTACTACACGACACGAATGTTTGAATAGTATTGAAAAAGCGCTAGATGATGGAAATAAAGAATTGGCGGAATTACTAGCTAGAGATGCCCTTATTAAGTTTCCCAACAGCATTGCTTTGATGGTTAAGTTATCTGAAATTCTATTTAAAAATGGTGATTTTGACGGATTAGCACGCTACCTCAAGCAAATCAAAACTATTGATGAGGGCCTACAATACTTGCAGGGCACGCCTTTTTTCAAATCCAACAGAGATATGTTGGCAGGCATTATTGAGAGATAATGAAGTATATAGGTGGGCAAAGTCTTAATGCTCACCCCACCGCGTATTGTTTTTCTAACGCACTTAACCCAACGCCGTTACGCTTGATCACTTTTAGCTGAGTAGGAATGCGTTCTTTCATGGCTTCGATATGACTGATCACGCCGATCATTTTGCCGCTGGCGTTTAAGTTGTCCAGCGCATCAAGCGCCACATCCAGTGTTTCAGCATCCAATGTGCCAAAGCCTTCATCTAAAAATAGTGAGTCGATACTGGTCTTGTGACTCACCAAATCAGAGAGCGCTAATGCAAGCGCTAAGCTCACCAAAAAGCTTTCGCCGCCTGATAAGGTTTTGGTATCACGCACAACGTCGCCCTGCCACGTATCCAGCACACTCAATCCAAGCCCCTCGTTTTCCTTGCGAATAAGCTGGTAGCGACCGTGTAACTTGTCGAGCTGCTGATTCGCTAACTGCACCAAATTATCTAGTGTTAAGCCTTGCGCAAAGCGCCTGAATTTGTCACCGTTTGCCGAACCAATTAACGAGTGCAAATAGGTAATGTCATCGTAGTAGGTTTCAAACGACGCCATTTCGCTGACCAACTGCTGCTGCTTCTCGCGTGCTTGGTTGTTTGTCCTAACCTGCTGCTCTACCTGTCCTTGCTGTGAAAGCAGCGTATCTTTTTGCGCCATTTTATCTGTAAGTGCGCCTGACACCCACATAGTGCCCTTATCATTGAGAATTGCTTGCCACGATTTTGCATTCTCATGAGATAGCAGCTTGTTCAATGCGTCTTCAGCATTGGATAAGCGCAGTTGCGCTTGGCTGTGTTTTTCGACAAGTGTTTTTTCTATACTGACAAGCCGTTTGCGTTCATCATCGTTAAGCAATGCAGCGGAAAAGGCCTTTTCATCATCAAACGGGCTTGCTGACAGTTTTTCGATAAATAGCGCATTGGCCTGTTCACACGCAGCTTGCTTCTCTTTTAATTGCTCGATTAGCTGCGCAATTTCAGCTTCTAGTGTAGACACTCGTGTATCGGCGGTATGCAATTGCTGCGTGGTGTCTTGCAGAGTAGATTCCGCTTTTGCTATTGCATTACTTGCCTGCGCTCGTTGTGCATCAATGTCTTTCTCTGGAAACAAGGTGTCTCGTTTTTGTTTAAGCGTAGGTATGGTTTCAGCTACTTTAGCGCTCTCATCGTTCGCTTGTTTTAATTGCTTTGATACACTCTCAATATCGCGTTTTAGCTCGATAACTTTATTATTAAAGTCAGTGATATGCGGTGTTAATACTTCGAATTGTTGTTTGTTTTGCTTGTAGGTTTTAAGGGCTTCAGCCTTATCAGCCAGCCACTGCTCAAGGCTTTGTGCGCTGGGTGCTTGTTCTTTTTCTCGTTCTGGCGCCTGTTCTAGCAATTCAGCTATGCGTGTTAATACCGTCTGAGTGCGGGTATCGAGCTCACGCTGCTTTTTCTCCAACGCCTCGCTGTCATTGTTCATTTGTTGCTGTAGCGAAGTGACCTGTTGTTCAATCAACTGCTTTTCATTGGTTTTACTTAACAAGGTATTGTTTGTGCTCGTCACGGTAGACGTTGCGCTGGTTAAGGCGGCTTCCGCTTGAGCAATGCTCTCAAGCTGCGCTTTTATTGCCTCGCCTCGCGCTTTAAACTGGGCCACTGAATCTGACAGGCCCTTTTTGTCTACAATATTAAGCGCGGGTAGCGTCTCGTTAAACGACGCAAAGGCAGCGATGAGTTCCTCAGTAAAGCCATGCCATTTGGCGGTAAGCGATTCCTTAAACGCGGTAAGTTGGCCGCACTGCTTTTCAATTTGCGCAAGTGTGAGCTCTGCGTTAGTAACACTCTCTTTAGCTTTGGCACCTTCTAGTTCAATGCTTTCTAGTTTTTGCTTAAGGGCATCACGGCGCGTAATGGTCTCTGGTATATCAATCGCTACGCTTGATAAAGGGTGCTCGTTTGCGCCACAAACAGGGCACGGTTCGTCGGCTTTAAGCTGCGCGCGCAGCTGAGCCACTTCAGCGTCAAGTGCGATAAGTGCTTCAATATCTTTAAGCTCAGTTCTGGTTTGCTTGTACAATTCGACAAGGTGGTTTCGCTCAGCCTGCTGCTGTAAAAGAGTTTCATGTTGCGCATTTTTTTGCGACGTCAACTCACCAAGCTGACCTTCCACATCACTATATTGTTGCTGTAAATGCTCTAGCTGAAGCAAATTGTTCCACTGCGCTAGTTTGCTATCACGCTCCTGCGTCAGTACCGCTTTATCACCGTTAACTAATAATGCATCAAGCGCTTGCTGGCATTGTGCGAGGTGTTGCTGTTCCTTTTCACACTGCGTGCTAAGCGCTGCAACAGATTGCTCAATGCGCTGCTGCTTTGCTTTAAGCTCGGCTAAGCTATGGGTATCGGCTTCATGCTTTTGAGCCAACACTGAAATTGTTTGATATTCATTGGCAATATGCCCTGCGCTTTCATGCCACCCGCTAATGTGTTCAGCCATAGCGCCTAGGCTTGCGTTCGCGTTAAGGTAACTAGACAGCGTTTCTTGCTCACGCTTTTGACTTGCTACATCATACTCTCGCTGCGTTTTTTGTTGCTCTAGCGCGCTTAATTCATGGGTAAGCGTTTTAATAGATTCACGGTGATGACGTAGCGCTTTTTCACTATGACCAAGTTCATTATCGATAGGTAGAACATCGTTTGTAATGCGCTGCTCCAGTGCGCTACTTTGCGACTTTGCATTATTAAGCGCAGCATGGGCCTGTTCAGCACGTTGGGCAGCTTGTTGTTTCTGTTGCTGCACATCTGGCAACAGCGCTGTTTTTTCATGCAGACGCGTTTGATAACTTTCTACATCTAGTTTGAGTGTTTGCATGCTTACATAAGGCACCCTAAGCGCTTCGGCAGGTTCACTGCGTCTTAAACTATCGAGCTCATCTTTAGCTTCGCTTATTGCTGCATCAGCGTCGGCTTTGTCGTGCTTTGCCATGTTTACTGCGTTTTTGCTTTCTTGTAACGCTTGTTGCCAGTGCTTTTGTTGCTGTAAATACTCAATATCTGTATTCAGCGCGTTCACACTCACTTGTACTTCACTAAGCTGCTGCTCAAGGGCTGTCACTTGCTCTTCGCTAAGTAGGGTTACACCCTCCAATTTAAGCGAAAATTCTTTTTTGGTTTGCTTGGCCTCTGTAAATTGTTGATGCACAGCTTGTGATATTTGGCCGTAAATCTCTGTACCGGTAAGCTCTTCAAGTAGCTCAGCCCTATCACCTTCATTAGCATTTAAAAATGCAGCGAAGTCTCCTTGAGACAGCATCATCGATTTTGTAAAGCGCGCAAAGTTAAGCCCGGTTAAGCGCTCGATTTCGTCACTTTTGGGTCGCACTTGTGTAGCTAGCACTTTACCTGATTCAACTTCGGCAAGTTCTACATCGGCACTTTGCAAATTGCCATCGGCTTTGCCTCTTGCTCGTCGCATACTCCAAAACGCGCGGTACGCTTTGCCCTTAATATCAAATTCCACCTCAGCCAAACACTCGGCAGTACCGCGGGTCATAATGTCGTTATTCGACACAGAAATCGCCCCTAGGCGCGGCGTTTGGTGGTAAAGAGCCAGACAGATTGCGTCGAGCAAAGTGGTTTTTCCCGCACCAGTGGGCCCGGTAATAGCAAATAAACCATTGTCTACAAAAGGCGATTGCGTGAAATCAATTTTCCACTCGCCTTTAAGGGCGTTTAGGTTTTTAAGACGTAAATTGAGGATCCTCATGCTTTATCCTCCGTCTCATCAAAGAACAACGAGGCTTGATGTACACTCACTGTATCTTCTGGTGATTTATCTTCTGGCGTTTTGTCTTCAGGGTGTTTTATTTCTTTTTCGAGGGCCTCTTTTGGCGCGTCGTGTGACGATGCTTTTGGCATCTCGCTAGGCGCACTCGTTTGAACGCCTTGCTGACCATCAAGGTCTTCTTGATTGGTGTTGACCAACTCAACAGCGTCAGCAAATAAGTTGGATATTCGCGACATGCGCTCAGGCGCATCGTCAAAATTTTCAAGCTCAAGTCGTGCTTCGAACACCTCAGTGACTGACAGCTCGCTAAGCTGCACATTCTGCTTTTCAGATAAGCGCTTTGCTTGCTGTTTTCTTACCCGCTTAAGCTGCAAAATTTCAGCATGCTTACCGTCTAGCATTTGCTGAATGCGTTGCTGTAAGTCCGTCAGGTAGTCTTGAGTTTCAACCTCAATACACAGCCATACTGGCTGCGCTTCACTGGCGTTGGCAATGTCGTCAGACGTGGTAATTTTTTGCTCTATGGTGGCAAGGTCGCCCTTTATGACTTGCATAGCCTGAAAACGAGGCACCGATATTGTGGTTATCTCGGGGCCGTTTTCATCACTATCAAAATCCACCAGCACAACTTGCTTTTGCGTATTAAGCTCATCAAAACTTAGGGGAATTGGCGAGCCAGAGTAGCGAATATGTGCTTTCCCGGCCACTTTTTGTGGTCGATGAATATGACCTAACGCAATGTAATCTGCTTAAGCGGAAAGCCCGATGCGTCAAAACCTTCTAACGTGCCAATGTAAATATCGCGAACACTTTCTGACTGGCTTACGCCAAGTGCGGTTAAATGTCCCGTGGCAATAATAGGGATAGGTTTGTCACTTGCGCTTAAACTAGTTTCGCGCAGCGACAATGCCTTTTGGAACAAAGTGGCGTAATGTTGTTTTATGGCATCACCCAACGCTTGGCGTTTTTCAACGGCATCTTGCCCTGCGCTACTTATAATGACATCACGAGGACGAATAAACGGCACCGCACACAAGATGGCGCCGCAATTATTCTGGCCGTCTTTTAGCGCAATAACCTGGTCGTCGGCATCACCAAAGGTACTGGCGATAACGTGGCTGTTTAAGTATTTCAGCAACGCTTTGCTTTCGTTAAGTACAGATACGGAATCGTGATTTCCACCCAGTACAATCAGCGTACATTTCTTTGTTTGCAGCGCACCAATAAATTCATGGTATAGCTCGCGGGCATAACTTGGCGGTGTGCCCGTATCAAACACATCGCCTGCTACTATAAGTGCATCAACACTGTGCGTTTCAACTTCATTAATAAGCCATTTTAAAAAGGCCGCGTGTTCGTTCTTTCGGCTTTTGGTAAAAAAGCTTTGGCCAAGGTGCCAATCTGACGTGTGCAGTATTTTCATGTAGCAGAGAAACCAGGAATGTAGTGTAGAGAATTAGCGCATCAAGACGGTTAATGCCTTGCCTGTATGAACTATAGAGATTTTCTATTTGTGTGACAACGACCTAATGACATTAAGATGTATGGTTTTTGAATTAGAGTTTGGGAATTGATGTTTGAGGTTTGAAGCTTGGGTTTTAAAATTTGGGATCTTAGTGGCACTTACATCTTTATTGAAAATGATGTGCGCTATATTGAGCAAGCCATTGCCCATTCACGATGACTGCTGGTGAATGGGCAAGGTTACGAAACGCCAACTTATTTGCTGTAAGAAACGTTAGCAATAGCCTGGCTTTCAATATTTAGGTACTTTTTAATTGCTTCACTGTTTGCACCGTATTGGTCAACAAATTCAGCAACAGACATGCCGTTACACGTCATTTCGCTGGCAACATACTGCTTATCAACAGCAGACAGTTTAAGCTCTTTATGCAATTTCCATTTATTACCCGTAGCTGCAGCAACACAAAGATTTGAAGTAACAGAGTCATCTGCTGCCTCAATTTGTGTAGAGGCCATAGCAGCACCAGTGAACATAGTAGCAATTGCAACAGTAGCGATAGATTTTACAAGCGTTTTCATAGCACGATTTCCTTATTGGATGACATTGAGTAATGTTTAGTGAATGCACTTGTGTGCAATTTGCTAAACTTACTCAGTCTATTTCAATGACCGCGCCAACTTTTAATTACCCAAATAATTCAACAACTTAAATAAAAAACACCAAAAACAAAGCCAACATCACTCTGTGCCAAAAACCATCAAAATACGTTATTAACTAACATTTAGCGATTTTGACCACTACATTTTTTCGCCTTTGCAATGAACGTGAACTTGCTACGTACTTTGATAGATATTATCCCAATAATCGTCGAGTATTGCGCAAGCCTCACCCAATGGTTTTGCTTTAAATATGTCGCTTGATTGCGAAATAATATTCATACGCACAAGTTTGTTAAGGGCATCGGCCACGTCGAAATCGAGTACGCATTGGTGCTGCTGCATAAACCAGTGCTCAATTTTCTCGTCGAGTTCCTCTGCGCTAATGCCCGCGCTACCGAAGTTAAGTAAAAAAGAGTACGCCAACAGCGCCTCTTTACAATCCTCTTCTTCTGCAGCATCGATAAGGGTGTGAAAAACGCCCGCGTTGTTATCAAGATTTTTAAAATAGAGATTGTCAGACAAGGCTTTCATAAAGCGAATCTTTCTGTTTTTAAACTTTGTCCACTCTTTGAAAACAAAGCTTCCGAAGACGCCCATACCAATACCAAAGGTCATTAAACTTTGCGTAGTAAGCGTGACTTCTTCATCTCTTAACCCTAGCCAAAACGCCACTACAGACGCCATTAAAATAAGCGATGCACCAAGCTTAGTAACCAATACTACCGTGCCTCCTACTGCCGCCGATGCGCCAATAATCAGCTTATCTAGCGGTCTCATGCGCACTTCGCTGTTGGGAAACAGCATTTCCAAGTCTGCCTTTGGGACGTTCTGAAAAAGCTTCACTATGGTTGAACCGGGCGTAAAAGTGAGTGATTTTCGATTGTTTTGATTAAAGTAATCTGCGTCTTTAAACGTAATATATACCGCTACACGGTCGTAGTGCGTAAACTCAATTTTTCTTTTTCTCAGCCCCCACCACTGACGGAGTGTTTCGGTTCTAACTGACTCTCCACGTCGGTAAAATACAACATCTTCAAAATCGTCAAACTGCACTTCTAAGCGCACTTTAAATAACGACTCTTCATTAAGCGCTTCTCTTAGGTCTTCGTCAGTGACTTTCTCAAAATTTGCAGCGTCGAGCAGTTCGGCAAAGCCCGATGAAAACGCCTGTTTGCTTGCCTGTAAGTCAGTATGAGTTATCTGACCTATCACCCGAGTATCACGGTTGGGATCAAACAGCGCATAGTTATCTTTAAGGTGTTCTAATCGATTGTGATAATCGTAATGAATACGGCTCACCAAAAGCTTTGCGAACGTGTCGAATTGATTGGCATTCTCTGTATCTGGCCAATCAATCAGGTCTTCGCATAATGTAATAACGTCTTGCTTTCTAAAAGGAATGTAGCGTTCTCGCGTCATTGTATTTTTCTTATTCCCGAGCATTAACAAATGAGGTTATAGCAATGTGGTACAGCAAAGTTAGACTGAACTCAAGTTTCAGTTCCCGCTTTACGTCTAAGGTATAAGCCCTCTCACTTCATAGATATTCATCATTTTATGTGCATCACGATTTGGTATACTGCGCCGATGAGTTATCCCGTTCCCGTCAATCAGGTTGAAACCCTGTACGAAATTAAGAAAAGCAAGTTTATTGCTTTTGCTGCCTTTGCTAATTCTCGCGAAAGCGCCATGGCGCTGTTAGACAGCGTTAAACAACAATACCCGGACGCACGCCACCATTGTTGGGCCTATGTATTTGGCAGCCCTAGTATGCCCACTAGTGCAGCGATGGCCGATGACGGTGAACCGAGCGGCACTGCGGGGAAGCCTATTCTTAATGTGCTACAACACAAAGACATTGGCGACATTATGATTATTGTCACACGTTACTTTGGTGGCATTAAACTGGGTGCAGGCGGATTAATACGAGCCTATTCAGCCGCTGCACAACAAGCCATTGACGAATTAGAGGTGCGCCAAGAAGTTAGCTTAGAAGATGTGTTTGTTGAGGTTGATTTTAAGCATGAACAATTTGTTCGCCACTTGGTGGAACAGGCGACTGGCGAGATTGCACAGTGCGATTATTCACACTGTGTAGATATGCACGTAAAACTTCCAGCCACCGAAATAACAGGATTTAAAGCGCACATGGCACCTGTCGCGATGAGTGTAAAGTCGTCGCGCTGATATTACAGGTAATACTTAAATTTTCAGTCATTGAAAAGAACGACGTGAGCACTTGTTATATATCGCTCTCGTCAATGCTTATGTCTTCACAAACTCGCGGCAGAATGTCTTCAGTTAAACCCGTCAAGCAATTGTTGTAGTCTTTCGTGTGAAAAATCTTTGGTATTCGCACCGCTGATAATTTGTTGAATCCAAGACGCGAAATATGAAGTTCGGCTATACACTTCCTTAACTCCATATGTGCCGATATCACCACCCTCGACTCTTGAACTGATGCCGTAAACAACACCTAATTTATCTTTCAACCTATACGCAGGGCCGCCGCTATCACCACTACCGGAAACACCCTCTAGGGGCAATGCCTCGCTCCCCTTGTCAAAGACAAATTTTAAAAGAGGTCCTTTTGCATACGTAACGCTATTTTGAGCTTTTCGCATTTGCCCTTTGTTTTCATAGTTGTCTACAGTCTGCCCAGTTAGTCCGTTTCCTGTGCCTCCGATACCGATAAACCAAAGATTTTTATCTAGTTCGTTTGAGTCTGTATTGATAGCGAATGGAATGACATCCGCTACTGGTTCTCTTAACTTAATAAGGGCGATATCGTGACTTTTTCCCGCTTGATAATCTTTATGGATAAATACCTTTTCTACAGTAACCAGATTTTCATTAATCAAAATAGTCGAATTGGGGCTAACACAAAAAGTCGCGTGAGCTGCTGTGATTATCCACGAAGGCGCAATAAGAGTCCCGTGTGCTCCATCAAAGTAAAAAGTGGCCAATTGAGGAATAGTATTTTTTTGAACCTTGTACTTTTCATCTGATACATCATGCCTAACTACGATGGCGCACGCGAAAGAAGGTAAACAACAAAGAAGTAGTAACAGGTATCTCATAATCTCTCCATGTATTCTTGAGACTAATCAAAAGCATTCCTAATGTCTTATCTTTGATTGCTATCTAAGAATGCATTTATGGTCGCTTATAGCAAATTTGATTACAACTGTAATCCAAAGAACAAAATTAAACAATGATGCTACCTCTAAACACAAATCTATAGTTCATATCTGTTCGGCATACTCACAAGATTGCCGCTCTAGCACGAGAAAACTAAAGACATCTACTCTAAGCACAGTGATGAGTTTTGTTCCATCAGAGGAGGCCAGCTATGCTTGGACTTTGTTGTTGAAAATGTAGATGTCTCTTAAAGTAGAAAAGCAGCCATGTGGCTGCTTTTTTACTTGTCGTATTTACTATTCGTACATGTCTTGTTACTTAACGTAACCCTCGTTGGCTTTCACCGTCAGTGGATGATAGCCCGGCTTCGCTTCTTCAAACGCACGTTTTGCAAAGGCTTTACCTTCAGGTGTTTTTGACAGTTCGCTATAAAGCGGCTTAACCAACTTATTGCGACCAATAGTCACTAAGTAGCTATACAAACGTTCAAAGGCAGGTTGGTAGTTGTTCTCAACCGCAATCATAAGCCAGCTGTGCGCTATTTCATTGTTTTGCGTTGACGTGAGTGAAAATGCAACATCAAGTTCTGCAAGCTGCTCCGCACTTAGTGACTGCGGCATGTTGTTAAGGAAATACAACCATTCATGCACTGTCCACTTCGCAGTATCAATATCAGCCGCTTCTACTTCACCTACTAGCCATGCATTTCGCGTGGTGTCGATGTTTACAAAGGCATCTGATTCTGGCTTTGGCGCACCTTCTGGAATACCCGGTTCAAATATCCAGGTATTGATACGCTCGGCATCCAGCTTATCAGGATACTGTTTTAGCAACGTATCTTCTAAGTAAGTGATAAAGGTGTCGGTTGTAATGCTTTTGAATGCGAAGTCTTTAAAGTATTGCATTAGGAATGCATCAAAGTTTTCGCGACCAATCTTGTGCTCAATTTCACGTAAGAACAACGCGCCTTTTTCGTAAGGAATATTTGAAAATACGTCGTCTGGATTACGGCCGCGTAGGTCGATTGCCAGTATCTCATCGTTGGCGTCTAGCGCAGCAACATCATTTTGTAAGTCTTGATACCCCAGTACCGCTTCTTTTTTGAAGCGATCATGACCATAGATCATTTCCATAATGCGATAGGTTAGATAAGTGGTGAAGCCTTCGTTTAACCACAGGTCGCGCCACGTCGCGTTGGTTACAGTATTGCCTGACCAGCTGTGTGCAAGTTCATGTGCAATCAACGATACTAGGCTCTTATCACCAGCGATAACGGTTGGGGTGATAAACGACAAACGTGGGTTTTCCATACCACCAAATGGGAAAGAAGGAGGAAGAATTAAAAGATCGTAGCGATCCCATTGGTATGGACCATATGTTTCTTCGGTCACTTCTAGCATGGCTTCCGTATCTTCGAATTCTTTTGCCGCACTCTCTAATAATGCGGGCTCAGCGTACACGCCTGTGCGCTCGCCCATAGCTTTAAACTCTAGGTCACCAATAGCTAACGCAATAAGGTATGACGGAATAGGCTGAGGCATAGTGAATTCGTACTCACCGTCGCGCTCTGTTGTTGGATCATTTGAAGCACTCATTACAGCCAATAACGATTTCGGCGTTCTTATAGTGGCATCATAAGTAACGCGTACTTGCGGTGAGTCTTGAAGTGGAATAAAACTACGCGCATGCACGGCTTGTGCTTGGGTAAATAAGAAAGGATGCTGCTTGCCCGCCGTTTGAGCTGGTGTTAGCCACTGCACGCCTGACGCCTCTGGTGATGTCGCATAAGAAACGGTCACGCTATCTACATTGTCAGGAAGCGTAATTGACAGCGGTGTACCTAAATCTTCGTCGACGTCACCCATTTTAAAGGCAATGTCACTACCTTCTGCCGTTACCCGTTTTATGTCGAGAGCTCGCGTATCAAGTATTAGGATATTATTACTGGGCTCAGCGCGCTCAACGTCTAACGTTACTTCGCCAATAAGCTGTTTAGTATTAAAGTCTGCCGTAAGGTCAAGACTCAAGTGTTTTACGCGAACCTCTGTGGGATTGGCAAACGAGTGATAATCGACACCAGAGGCAATATTAGCCTGTGCTTGTGCGGTACTTTCAGCTGCATTAGTTGTTTGTTGAACGTCACTTTTATCTGCTGTTTGCACTTGAGATGCGACGTCGCTGCTTTCGCTGCATGCGAAAAGTGCTGGCAGGCTAACACACGCTGCCAGCAATCCGTATTTATTCATATGGCTTCCTAAAGGTAGTGATTACATGCGCTATATTATCAAGCCTTTAGAAATCACGCGAATACTAGGCTAGTGAAATATCAACTTCAATGTTGCCACGAGTAGCATTCGAGTAAGGACATACTTGGTGCGCAGTATCTACCAGCGTTTGAGCTTGCGCTTTGTCCATGTCACCTAAATCTACTGTTAGCTTCACTGCAATAGCAAAGCCTACTTCGATTGGCCCAATTGATACGTCGCCCGTTACGCTAATGTCATCGGCTAATTTTATCTTTTGTGATGCTGCAACGTGTTTTAAGGCACCAATGAAACATGCCGAGTATCCTGCTGCAAACATTTGCTCTGGGTTAGTACCTTCACCATAAGCACCGCCAAGCTCTTTTGGTGTAGAAAGTTGTAGTGACAATTTGCCATCACTTGATGAAGCAGTCCCCTCACGACCACCAGTTGCCGTTGCAGTACCTGTATATACGACTTGTTGAAGTGTGTGCATAACGCTCTCCTTTGATTAAATAACGCTGTGTTTTTTCTTCCGCGCGTTTCGCTGCGTTAGATCAACACAATAAATACTTTGCATGCAAAATAAATTACCATCATCCCGACTTGAAGATCAAGTACTTTGTATGCAAAATATAAAATGTATCGTTAAGAGAGCCATTGCCGTGTCAGAATTATTAAAGTTAGAAAACCAGCTTTGCCATCGGTTTTATACCTTGTCGAATGCTTTTACCCGAGCCTATCGACCTTTGCTGAAAACCCTCGATGTAACCTACCCTCAGTACGTTACGCTCATGGCACTATGGGAAAATGACGATATTACTATTGCGGATTTGTTGGACGTCACTGATATCGATGGCGGAGCCATGTCACTAATTTTGAAAAAGCTTGAATCTAAGGGCT
The DNA here is from genome assembly GCF_036870955.2 of Alteromonas gracilis. Taxonomy (GTDB): domain Bacteria; phylum Pseudomonadota; class Gammaproteobacteria; order Enterobacterales; family Alteromonadaceae; genus Alteromonas; species Alteromonas gracilis_A. The sequence goes on along the minus strand of NZ_CP145482.2, from coordinate 875,068 downwards.
TTTTGAATGTGGTTAAAGACGACGCGGACAAACGCGTGCGTAAGGTACGACTTACCAATGACGGTAAAGCCAAAAAAGCGGTTGCCGAAGAGGTTCCTACGCAAATGCTGTGCAAACTACAGGGCATGAGTGCAGAGGAAAGCCGAACGCTGCGCGACTTGTTAGATAAATTAGGCGGTTGCTTTGCGCGCTCTGAAACAGATACTAACCAGTAAATTGTCACCGCTTTGTCATCGCATTCTGTGTTGAGTTTGCTATTATTAGGCCATTGAGCGAACAAGTGTTCGCTAAAAAGCAATGTTACTTATGGTGACATCGCCATTACAACGCTTAGCAAAACCAGTGGAGCACGTATGATCACTTCAAATACTTTGACGGAAGGCGCCAACGCCGCCAAAGAAAAAGCGAAGCAAATTCCCGCTAAGGCTTACTCTGTGTTAGAGGAGTGGCTTAACAGTATTAGTCATGGACTTGGTTTTGTCGCTGCCATTGTGGGCTTGGTGTTTATGCTTTATCGAGCAGACAATGCGTTAGAAATGACCACCGCTGCCATTTATGGCTCAACCTTAATATTGATGTTCCTAAGCTCTACGCTCTACCACGCTATATCACACCAAAAAACAAAAGGCTGGCTTAAGCTTTTTGACCACAGTGCAATATATTTATTGATAGCAGGCACTTACACACCTTTACTGCTTGTATCCATCGGAGGTGTACTTGGCATTACCATGACCGCGATAATTTGGTCCTTAGCCATTGCAGGCGTCGCGTTCAAGCTCATTGCACAACATCGCTTCCCTAAAGTCTCTGTCATGACGTATTTGTTGATGGGCTGGATAGCATTAGGGCTTATCTACCCGCTGTACATGGCTTTACCGGGGGCAGGACTATGGCTATTGGTAGCTGGCGGCCTGTGTTTTAGTGTGGGCGTATGTTTTTACGTTGCCAAGAAAGTAAAGTACACTCACGCCATATGGCATTTGTTTGTAATAGGTGGCTGCAGCTGTCATTACTTCTCTATCTACTATTATGTAGTGTGAATGCTTGAATAATCACCTTTTGAAGACTTAAGAAGTGAGTATTGCTTGGTGGAATCATCACAAAACACATCAATTCAACAGCCCCAAATAGCCTGGTTTTCACTGCGTGCTGGGAAGATATGTTTAGGAAAAAAGCCTACCGATGATGTATATCCGCGTTTAAAAGACTTGGGTGTTACCCATTTGGCAACGGTACAAACCAGCGAAGAAGATGCGCCTAGAATTCGAGATGGGGCGTTGGCTGCAGGTTTAGAATGGCTGTGGGTACCTTTCTTACACCCTTCTGCAAAATCGCCTACTGAGGATGTACATTTACACCAGTATTTGCATGAACTCTCACAAATGTTAACGGAAGGCGCTCGAATTTATTTGCACTGTGATGGCTCTCAACATAGATGCAGCTTGTTGTTCTACGCACTATGCCATTACTGCCGCGTTCCCTCTAACAGCGCTTATGGCGCGCTGCATAGTTTTGGCGCCAATGCAGCAAATAACTTGTTGCGTTCAGAATTAGCATGGGCAGCGGAACTAGGTCACACTGCCCCAAGAGTTTAACTACCGTTCAATTAAAAGCTATATACGTCTGCATTAGCAAGTAGCTTGTTTGCGTCTATCTTTTCTTGGACACATTTAACGATGTCAGTACGAGTAAAGACGTAAATTCTGTCTTTGCGTTTATTATTGCTGTCTGTATCAAAATCTTTTAATACAACGCTTATATGCTCGCTGTCTGGTAGACCACGTAAACCAGAACCAAAGCGACAGAGTGTATCGCTCATCCCCACCTCAAAACCCGCCAGAAAGCTTTTATACGCTTGAAGCTGTTTTTCTTTGCGCTCAGCCACCTTTTTTTCCTGCTCTTTCTCTAACGCTTTAAGCTCTTCTTTCATTGATTTTGCTTGGGCTTCAACTTTGGCTAGTTTTTGCTGGGACATCTCTTTCTCTGCCAATAGCTCCTTTTTTCTCTCTTCATCGGCATGGCGAAGTTCAAAAGTAATATCGCGTAGTTCACGTTCAGCCTCTCTCGCTTCCCATGCAATCTCTCTTTGCATTGAACGCAAGTCACGAGCTCGTTCATGGCTTTCTGAGAAAGCTTGTGCAAACCGCGTGCTGGTCGCATCGGCATACGCTTCCCACTCCCGTGCACTTTCAAACACAATATTCTCAATATCATCAATTGAACCCGTTAAATTAGGCGTCGGAGGCTCAGGTGGTGCTGGCGGCGTCATTACCACGAAACCTTCTACCATGTTCTCAATATCCCTAATCCAATTTCCACTTTGTCCTCGCACTGATAGCGTAAACAAAGCACCTTGTCCGGCAAGATAACTGGTTTCGATATTGCTGACGCGCCAGTTCTCTGAGTTAACATTTTGGCGTAGAGAAGTTTTTAGTACCCCAGACATTATTTCAAGTTCGTTAGCTAAGTCGTCGTATTTCTCTGAACTTTGCGCCAAGGCTAGGTTACTGAGCTGTGCAAAGTAACAATGCTGTAAGTAAGCGTTTCATAGTTTCACCTGCATGTATTATCAAAAGCGTTAGTCTTTTAACTAAGGCTGTGGATTGTTAGCTGAGTCATTAGTTGGATAGCCAGCTGATTGGCCTCCATCTGCGTTGTTGGGCATTAGCACTGCGCTGTACCCAATTTCAATATCATCAATTTCGTCTTGGAGCCTGCTGAATTGTCTCGCGTAGAATCGCTGATCATCGATACGCTGGTCATTTATAAACTTGAGCAATTCAGCGAAATCTTCTTTGCGTTCCTCTCGGCTTGAAGCCAACAAATACTGGGTCAGCTCAGCACTACTTTGCTGCTGCTGAGTAGATAAAGCCTGCGCGTATTCTTTAAACAGTGATTGATTTGCCTGCTGATAATACTCTCGCTGTTCACCAAGGGCTTCTGCGACCTTCTTCGCCACAATTGCATCGACATTTTCATCATCAACAGCACGTGAGAAGGTAAGCGCGATGCCATTGTCACTAAATGAAAGCTGTGCGCCGCTCAATACAACGACCATTGCACACGCGGACATCGCCATGGCCATACCCGATAAAGAAAACCAACGAGCGCTCCGTTCCCTCTTATTACCGTTGAAAAACGTCGCCTCTTTATTCCATTGTGGTACGGGTGGCGCTGCAAAATTTTCTGCAAACGCATTGAGCATTTTGCTGTTTTCGACACGGTCGGCAAATTCGCTATCAGTATTCAAAAGCGCATCAAAAGCTTCCTGCTGCTGCGCTGTTAATTTACCGTCAATGAAGGCGGCCAATAGCGCCTCTTTTTCTTGTAAAGTCATGGTTCTAACTCCAACTTTAACTTTGCCAATGCTGCATATAATCGTGACTTAGCAGTGTTTGTTGATATATCCATCTGCTGGGCAATTTCTTCAAATGTAAAATGTCCGAAAAACTTCAACTCCACTACAGTTTTTTGACTTAAGCTCAACGTTTGCATGGCTTGCGTCAGTGCACGACTTTCATGATCGCTGTTCAGCTGCATTTCTGGACATGGCACTTCACTAACGGCATCAGGAACATCGTCAATATCAGCATGCGGCCTGCGCTTTCTGTAAAGCTCCACACAGCGGCAGTGCGCTATGCGATACAGCCAACTTTTGAAGCTACCTTCGCCTTTAAAGCACGCGAGGCTGCGAAACACAGAGATAAATATCTCCTGCATTAAATCTGCGGCATCATGACTATTTCCCGTCATACGAAGCCCATATTGGTACATCGCAGACTCATACCGAGAAATAAGCGTAAACCACGCTTTCTTGTTTCCTTTTAATGCCTGTTCCACGAGCTTTTCATCTCGTTTTGTAAACACGGTGTTCCCCGTTTTGTGTTCTATTTGTTTAACTTAATCATTAAGTCGAAGGTGTTGGCAAAAAAGTTTGTCTTTTTTCGTATTTTTTAAAATTGTGGCCGAGATAGATGAAATATGGCTATTTCCATTTGCAGAAAACGGGCGGAATTGACACTAACGAAAGGGATCAGAAGCGGTGCGTATTTCTGCGCACCGCACGTTGAGAGTAAGTTTGTGTAGGCTATTTCAGCGTTGGAATAGGCAATAAAGGGGATATTATTTCTCCAATGCGACGAAACAGCTGCATACGTGTGGTACCTGATCGCCACACTAAACCAATTTCTCTAAACCCTTGCTCTTCGGCGGGATAACTTTTTAAGCCGGTATGTTCTAGTATTGACTGATTTAGCGCAAGCTCTGGTAAAAAGGTGTACCCCATTTTGCTGTTTGCTAATTGCACAAGGGTATACAGACTACTTGCAGCAACCTTACTAATTTGATCGCTATGCTGCAGGTTACAGGCACTCACTGCGTGTCCCGTCATGCAGTGTTCCTGCTGAAGCAAAAAAATACTCTTTTTAGGAAGCGTAGAAATATCCACAGGATTAGGTAATTTTTCCGCCATCTCCTCATGGGCAATAAGATGAAAAGGGTCGTGACCCAGCACCATTTGTTTGCAGCCAGGTGTATCCATTGGCAATGCCAAAATCAGTAGGTCTAAGCGACCGTCAGTAAGCTGCTGTAACAGCTTTTCCGTTGTGTCTTCCTGCATTTCCAAATTAATTTCTGGCAAAAAGGCAGAGAAAGCTCCCATCATGCCCTCAAAAAGAAACGGTGCAATGGTAGGAATAACACCCAGCTTTAGCGTGCCTCGCTGCCAATTACTAAGCATTTTGTGCATACTCAACAAGCTCGCCAGCCTCTTGTAATAGCACCTTACTGCGCTCTACGATATCTAAGCCAAGCGAAGTAAATACAAATGTTTTGTGCTCGCGCTCTAAAAGTTGACTACCAAAGTGTTCTTCAAGATTCTGAATTGCAGTGCTCAATGTTGACTGACTCACATTGCAGCGCTGTGCTGCTCTGTGGAAATGCTGTTCTTGATGAAGCGTAACTAGATAATGCAAATGCTTTAGATTTGGCCACTTCATAGGCTTCTCACTGTTGAATAAAAACAAATTAAAAAGTAATGGTTTAATCTAACATAATGATTACAACATACCCAGCGCAATATTGTTGAGAGACGTAATACGCATAAACGGTTACTTGGTTTTTGGCTGGAAACTAAAAAAAGTAGGGTTAGGATTAAAAAAGGTGTGAGGTCTACCTACGCATCTTTACTTTTATCCACTTTCTTTTTTGCCACAGAGGGCGTTATGAAAGGTCATTATCGAAATATTCTATGTGTATTAACGGACTCACACCGACAAGATGACACCGTGGCGCAAGCCATCCATATCGCAAAAGCACATCAAGCTTCGTTAACCATTATGCTATCGCTTGAAGCACTTCCTCCCAATGCAAGTATGGTGATGGAGTCATTTTCTTATATCGATTCACAGCAAACGATGGAAACTCAGGCCAACCATTGGCTAAAAGAGCAATCTGAAAATTGGGGGAAACACTATCCACTTAGTACTCAGGTGACCGTGGGCCAACCACTTATTGATGTCGTCAGATATGTATTACATAACGACATTGACCTGGTAATAAAGCGCGCTGAAGAAAGTTTTCTAGACCGGCTTTTTGGCAGCCTGGACATGCGCTTTTTCAGAAAATGCCCGTGTCCGGTGTGGATCATTAATCACCGTCCCCGAAGTCAATACAAAAACGTTGTGGCGGCGCTCGACCTAAATTACCACTATCCTGAACACGAGGTGGCGATAAGACGCGATTTGAACCGCGATGTATTGCGCCATGCGACCCAAATTGCGTTGCTGGAGTTTGCCCAACTGCATATCGTGCATGTATTTGACGCCGTGCCCGAAAATATAGCAAGAGACGGATTTATTACTGTCGATGACGATAGAATGGAAGCCGACCTTGCAAAAATTCATAATGAACGTGAACAAGAATTAGATACATTGCTTGCTGAGTTAGACGACGAACTTGATGAAAATGTACTTGATTACCTTAAACCACAAAAACATATTGTACATGGTTATCCGAGACGTGAAATCGCGGCAACGACAACCTCTTTAGATACCGACATTATTGTAATGGGAACCGTAGCGCGATTAGGTGTGCCAGGTTTTATTATGGGTGGAACAGCCGAAGAAACAATACATCAAGTGAAGTGTGCCGTTGTGGGTGTTAAACCAAGAGGATTTGAAACACCAATTACCTTGGCATGAAAATCGGTACTCGCATGCGACAGGCGTGATCGCGAATAAGCAGATATTGCCCCAAGTTATCACCCCGATTTACAAACAAAAACACCGCCAAGGGTTAACCTGGGCGGTGTTTTTTTAGCTCTGCCTTATGCTACGCCAAACGATGCTTTCAATATGAAGAAGAAGATAATTGAAAGTATGGCGCCTGCTGGTAGCGTTACAATCCACGACACTACGATATTTCTGACAATACCAAGGTTAAGTGCCGATACGCCACGCGCAAGGCCAACACCTAACACCGCACCAACTAGCGTTTGTGTAGTTGAAATAGGAAGGCCTGTGCCCGACGCAATTACGACTGTGCATGCTGCGGCTAGTTCTGCGGCAAATCCGCGGCTAGGCGTTAAATGCGTAATGCCTTGTCCGATGGTTTTAATTACGCGATGACCAAATAGTGCAAGGCCAGCAACAATACCTAGACCACCTAGGGGTAAGATCCAAGGTGCAAGCGTTGCACTTGAATTAATTTCACCACCGCTACTAACCACACTTACTACCGCAGCAAGTGGACCAATGGCATTAGCTACATCGTTCGAGCCATGAGCAAATGCCATACAGCACGCGGTAACTACCATAAGCAGTGCGAAAACTTTTTCAACGTTTGCGGCTTGTAAGTCTGCATCTTCAGAACCGCTAAAACGCATGCGGCCAATAAACCACTTGCCTACCAGCGCCAAAAGCACCGCGATGGCAACAGCAAGCAAATAACCATTCACCGCACTGAGTTCTAAACCTACGTGCTTAAGACCTTTTTTAATGGTAACCAGTGACATAACGAAACCAGCCAAAGCCATGTAAAACGGTACATAACGCTTTGCATTTTCGAACGGAGATTGGGTTTGAAAAATAAGTTTGTGTGCACTCATAAAAATGAGATAGGCAATGACACCTGATATCGCGGGCGTGACAATCCAGCTTCCCACAATACCACCCACTTTATCCCATGCCACGGCGTCCATACTCACACCTATGGCTGTGAAACCAATGATAGCCCCAATGATTGAGTGAGTCGTAGATACTGGCCATCCAAGCCAAGACGCCACTGCCAGCCAAATACCGGCGGCGAACAACGACGAGATCATACCCAATACCAAGTATTCAGGTATGTCAGTAAAGTAAGTAGAGTCGATAATTCCTTTTCGAATCGTCGAGGTTACTTCCCCACCTGCAAGGTAGGCGCCAGCAAACTCGAATATCATAGCGATGATGATTGCTTGTTTAATAGTTAAAGCTTTAGAACCTACAGACGTGCCCATTGCGTTGGCAACGTCATTCGCTCCAATACCCCATGCCATGACGAATCCCACGCCGACGGCAAGAAGAATAAGAATTAGGCCGTAACTTTCAAAAAATTCCACGGATAATCGCTCCCGATCTAAACGCGATTTAGGCTGGATGCTACATGAGTACGTAGCATGGTCTCTGGGCGACAAAGGCTAGAGACAAAAGTTAAAGACAAATTGTGTTTTATCATAAGGTTCGATTAAATTTTGCACGATCTGTTCTTGACTGCGGCGCATGATAACGTAATCGTCTTCGAAGCCATAGCGAAAATCACTGAAAAACGATAAAAGTATATGGAATTATTTGAATGCGATGATAAATCCACCAAATATTGCAGTTTTATGACAAATAAATTTCACCATTGGTTCCATTAAGAGGAACATGCGTAAATCCACATTGACCATTTGGACAAGATTAAGTCAGATCTTCGAGTTTCTTTTGTATGTTTTCTAGCGGTGTATGACGCACATCAGTTCCGCGTGTTAAATACACCACATACTCACAGACGTTTTTACATCTATCACCAATTCGCTCTAAAGAACGCAATGCCCAAAGCACGTCTAGCCAATCTTGCATGTCTTCAGTGCTTTTTTCCATCTCATGGGTCGTGTACGTAAGCAAGCGTTTATATTCGCTATCAATGCGATTGTCTTGGTCGTATACCGCTAATGCAGCATCTTCATCTTGACGAGCAAACGCATCAAAAGTACCGCGCATCATTGCCGCAACGCGCTCTCCAATAAGTAACATACTACTGCGAATGGTATCTGAAGACGGCAACTTGTTACGCGTTACGAGCTTAGCTATACGTTCTATCTCATCACCCATGCGCTCAATATCGGTAATTGCTTTTGAAATCGTCATGATAAGACGAAGGTCGCTTGCCGTCGGGTGTCGTTTGGCGATAATTCGCAGGCACTCTTCATCAATTTGAATTTCCATTGAGTTTATCTTCAAATCATTAAGTACAACCTTTTCTGCAAGGCCTGCATGGTTGTGCTTGACTGCTTTTAGTGTATCGACGAGTTGTTGTTCTACCTCGCCCCCCATGGTTAATACCGAGTTACGCAAGTTCTCAAGCTCGATATTAAAGGTACCGGAGATATGTGTATTTAAGGCAACCTGACGCATATTATCGTTTCCTAATTGCTCGAAAAGCGCATCACGCCAGCTAGGCGGTGCTGATAGCTGCAGATAAGTAAGTTAACCATAACGCCCTGTAATATAGTCTTCTGTTTGTTTTTTATCCGGCATCGTAAATAGCGTATCGCTATCTGCATATTCTACCAACCTTCCTTGATGAAAAAATGCCGTATAGTCACTCACTCGCGCGGCTTGCTGCATGTTGTGTGTAACGATAACAATAGTGCACTGTTTTTTAAGCGAGTCCATCAGCTCTTCAATAAAGAGCGTGGTAAGCGGGTCGAGCGCTGATGTCGGCTCATCAAGTAGCAAAATATCAGGCTTTAAGGCAAGTGCCCTGGCAATGACCAAGCGTTGTTGCTGTCCACCAGATAAAACGTGAGCAGATTCAAACAATCTGTCTTTAACTTCATTCCACAGTGCTGCCTGCTTCAACGCATTTTCCACGGCATCATCTAGGTGGCGACGAATTTTTACACCCTGTAGTTTTAGACCGTAACAAACATTCTCATAAATACTCATGGGAAAAGGATTGGGTCGCTGGAACACCATTCCCACTTTGGTACGTAAACGAGAGACGTTCACTTTGCGGCTGTTGATATTTCTGCCATCAATTATGATTTGTCCGTTGTATTTACAACCGTCATACAAATCGTTCAGCCGATTGAAACAGCTGATAAGTGTTGACTTGCCACAACCACTTTGCCCGATCAATGCGGTAATCTTGTTTTTCGGTATGCGCATACTGATATCGTCAAGCACGTGCTTATTACCAAACCACAAGTTGAGGTTTTTCACGTCAACGGCAGTTTGTTCATCGGTGATGTCATTGACGTTAAGAGTATTATGTTCAAACAACTTAAGCATGTTTATCCTTTGAGATAACGTCTACGCAAACGGGTTCTAAGTACGACCGCTAAGATATTAAGCACGAAAACAACCACCAACAATAGCAAACAGGCTGCAAACATCATACTTGCACTTTTACCGTCAGTTTGGCTGTGAAAAGCGCCATCGTAAATTAGTACACCGAGGTGCATAAACTGCCTATCTAGGTGTAAATAAGGAAACTCACCGTCAATAGGCAGACTGGGCGCAAATTTAACTGCCCCAACAAGCATTAATGGAGCAACTTCACCAGCTGCCCTGGCAATAGCTAATATTACACCTGTCATAATGCCAGGTGAGGCGATGGGTAAAATAGTACGAGCAATAGTTTCCATTTTGGTTGCGCCCAGCGCATAGCTCCCTGCTTTTAATCCTTCTGGTACTCGTCGCAAGCCTTCTTCAGTCGCCACTATGACTACCAGCAACGTGAGTATGGCCATAGTGAGCGCGGCCCAAAAAACACCCGGGCTGCCCATCGTGGGCGCAGGTAACGTGTCGCCGAAGAACAGCTCGTCTATGCTGCCTCCTAAGGTATATACAAAAAAACCTAATCCAAATACGCCATAGACAATAGAAGGCACGCTTACCATGTTACTCACACTAACGCGAATAATTGTCGTCATCGCGTTATGCGGCGCGTATTCACTTAGATAAATAGCGGCAAGCACGCCAAATGGCGTTACAATGATGGTCATCAAAAACACCATCAATACTGTCCCGAACAAGGCAGGGAAGACACCACCAGACGTATTTGCTTGTTTGGGTGAATCGGTCAAAAACACGCCTATTTCGCTAAACGCAACTTTCCACTTTTCAAAGGTTGTCAAGCGGCTGACAAAATCTACATCTTGAATGCTTGAAAGTGGCAACATAAAGGGCTTGCCATCTGCAAACACAACATGAAGCTGAAATTGATCGCGACGCGCTTCATATCCGAGCACCTCGTTTTGATAGTATGAAAACGTTGCGACTAGCTTTTCTCGCGCTTAAGCGCATCATCATCCACGTCCCTTTTATCAAACTGCGACAGCGCCTCGTGAATGGGTGCAAGCTGCTGCGTATTAATGGTCTCTATTTGATCTGTAATTACCGCAACTTCTTGCGCAACGTCGTCGAACTTATCGAGCGCCAAAAGTGGGTGTTCTGGTGTAATAATATGTTGCGGGATTGCAAGTATGCGGCGTCCGTCTTGAAGCTTTATCTCAGCGCTATTAAGGGCAAGCACGACTTCGCTGAGTTCAGTCCTTTGCACCCGCATCTGCGAACCATAAGGGTTCTGCGCATCGGCATACTTAAGAACGAGCTCATCGCTCGATGCGTCCTCATACATATTAGCAAGCACTGACCTTGTTTCCTCATCACTAGAAACAGTAATTTGATATATGGGTTCAGGCCAAAAGTACGCGGTACCGCGATACGTGATAAGAATAAGTACACTTACTAATGCAATCAGTAATAAGGCGGTAAAAAAAGCAGTTAAGCTGATTACCAAAGACTGTCGCTGAACTGGGTTCAACCCCACAAACGAAACGCTAGCCAATGAATACTCTCCCTTTTATTCGCTGACGCATAACCTCTGCTACGGTATTAACCACAAACGTAAATGCAAACAAAATACAGGCAGTCAAAAAGAGTATTTGATAGTGTGCCGACGACACGTCCGCTTCAGGCAGTTCAATTGCGAGGTTAGCAGTAAGTGCTCGCAAACCTTCTATCAAGCCCCAACTCGAAATAGGCGTATTACCTGTCACCATCAACACAATCATGGTTTCACCAAATGCCCTACCGAACCCTAGCATAATGGCTGCAACAATCCCCGGTAGCGCAACTTGAATAACGACATGAATCAGCGTCTGTAGCCGTGTTGCGCCAAGTGCAAACGACGCATGCTTCAAATCGTTTGGCACACCATAAATAGCGTCTTCTGCCAGTGAGTAAATACTGGGTGAAATAGCGACGCCCAATGCCAGTGCCACGACAATAGTCGTCTTGCCTATTGGGCTTTCCGATTCGGCTGCAAGCAGTGTAAAACCATCAACTCCCATTAAAGAAAAAATTAAGGAAGGGGCAAGCTCTACGCTGATATAACCCAAAACAAAAACACCGCCTATGGCAAACGCAAGTTCGGCACCATGTCTGAATTGTTTTGGCAAAAGTTCAGCTACAGGCCGCTGAACGACGGCAACGGCAATAAGCACGAAGGGAATAACAATGAGGAAAAAACCGAAAGAAAATAAGAATTGCTCAGCTTTTGGCGACAACCAAATCGCTGCAATGAAACCAATGAGAACACTGGGAATAGCCTCTAACAACTCAATGGCGGGCTTAAGCACATTGCGTAACTTACTTTTTGCAAAAAACGCTGTGTAAATGGCGGCGCCTATCGCCACAGGTATCGCAATCAGCAATGCAAGTAATGATGCTTTTATGCTGCCAATCAACAAAGGCGTTAAACTAAATTTAGCTTCTTGATAGTCTGACGCACTGGTCGTTTGCCATACCGTTTCGTCGTTGTCATATCCTTCATAATGCTGTGGATGAAACAATGAAGACCAGGTAGTGATACCACTTAGATTCTGACCTTGCCAGATAGACAGTGAATTATCGGTCGTGCCGTATAGATTATCGCCATACCAGGATATCTTGCTAGCTTAGGTGATGTGATTTTTTGCGCATTAACCAGTTCCCCAGACACCCGATTAATAAGCAAAATACGCTGCTTATTGGTAAGTACAGATACCAGATTCATACTTGCATGTTCAGCAACATCCAGAACCCGTTCCTTGCCATCAAGCGATACCTCATACGTCTTCTCATACCGACTACCAGAAGCATCTCGCACGAATACCCAACGCGTTAGTGTTGAATCAATGGGGTTATAGAGAAAAAATGTTCTTTGCTTTTCTAAAGCAAACAACGCCATATCGTCGGTAAATGAAATCACACCCTGTGTGGCGTGGATAAGCTCGTTCCCCGAATCTCGCAGGCGGTTGAGCATCAACGCATTGCCTTTGTGCACCAATACGCCCTCGCTACCAGGAAGCAATAAATAGCGCTTTGTGTCATTGAAAAACTGGTCTACAACATGCGTAGGGCGCTGACGGTTAATCCACCTTATCCATACGCCATTTGCATCTTCGATGGCAACAACAACCCAATTTACCGACAGGGCTATCTGCCATGCTTCACGCTGGTGCCAGCGCTCTTTGGGCAAAGAAAATGTAATGAAGTTGGTTAACATTGACGCTGCAATATCTATCTCATCATTTTTTTCTGACGTCTGTTTACCCATATGAAAGTTACGCACGGGCATAATTCTCACCTGCGCATTGGGAGAGACATCCACAATAAAGTTCTCCCCCATCAAACTCACTGTCGATAACTCATAATCGCACGGCCGAATATATTCGTGGCGCGTTTTCAATTTATTGTCTTTTATAACGCTAAGGCCTAATCGACAGCCATTGGGTTGTACGAGAATAGGTTGGTCATTCAGAACATCGCCAGCGCGCAAAATACGCTGATGTTTATCAACAGAATACGATGCCAATGGACTAAGACTGGGTGTATATGCCAGCGGTAACGCTTGACTAATTAAGTGGGTAATCAGAATAACCAGTGTGAGCAGCACCAAGCCACCAAACCCAGTGACCACGTATCGCGACCACTTATCATTGCGCTGACGCTTTTTGTTAATGCTGTCGCTATCGAAACTCATTAGAGGCTGATTATCTTTATTGTTATTTTTGAAATTCTTCTTTAAGAAGATAATTCGACGAAAAATGCACTGGTGAGCAGTGTAAGTTTTGTTATGCTAATAGCAAGTGAAAGTTTAACACATACTCATTACGCGCAGTCTGCTGCGATATGGTATTACCCTGCAAGAAGACGATCAAAGTTTTTCTTAACAAACCCGCTAAGGAGCACCACATGCAATCATTGGTTATAAGCATTATGGGTAAAGACAAGCCTGGTTTGGTAGATTCATTGGCAAAGTGTGTCTATAAACATCAAGGAAATTGGCAAGGATCGAGTTTTGCCCACATGGTAAGCATGTTTACGGGATTCGTTGAAGTTCATGTAGATGAAGACGAGAAACAGAATTTAATTGATGCACTTGATGGCATTACCGACCTCAGCGTTCAATCTGTTGCTGTTGCAAGTAGTACAGATGCTCACGCAACCACGCTGACCGTTGATGTTATGGGTAACGACAAGACAGGGATCGTACAAGAGTTAACGTCTGTCCTTAATCAATTTAATCTCAATATTCTGACATTTGCTTCCCACTGCGAAAGCGCACCAAACTGGGGAAGTTTGATCTTCAAGGCAAAAGCTGAAATAGGCGTTCCCGAAGATTTTGATGATGATGCTTTGCAGGGAGCGCTCGAGGCTCTCGCAAATGATCTCGTGGTTGATATAACAGCCAAACGATAGCGCTTACAACGGATTAAACAACGCGCTAGGTTTGCGCGTTGTCACAGTAGTGTCACCGACCCATGGCAGTCTTTGACCATTTTGATGAACGTAAATTGAGACATTATGGATAGCGACGTTTTATATTATCCCAAAGAATTGAGCTGGCTGGCGTTTAATGAACGCGTATTACAAGAGGCAGCTGATAAGAACAACCCTGCCGTAGAGCGCATTCGTTTTTTAGGCATCTATTCAAATAATCTCGACGAATTCTATCGTGTCCGTGCAGCTGACGTTAAACGTCAAATTACCATTGCTCAGAACGACGGCAACGAAGAAGAAGCAGTGCGCCAAACCGAATTAATGGGACAGATTCAGAAAAAAGTGGTGCAGCTTTCTGAAAAATTCGACCAAATTCATAAGGACGTAGTAAAGGCACTTGCACGTTATAACATTCACATCCTTCGTAAAGACGATCTAGACGATTACCAAAAACAATGGGTTCGCAACTTTTTTGTCAACAAAGTGTTGCGTCATATTGCTCCTATCCTTATCGATAAAAAAACAGATTTACTTAGTCGCCTAAACGGTAACTCGGTGTATTTATACGTAGCCCTTAGACGAGCAGAACGTAATCCAAAGTTTGCCGTTATTCAGGTACCCACCTCTGAAATGTCGCGCTTTATGCTTATTCCTCCGCAAAAAAGCCGTAAGAAGAAAAGTATCATCATGCTCGATGATATGATTCAACTTTGTATTGAAGATATCTTTAGAGGTTTCGTTAAGTTTGATTCGATTGAAGCATTTTCCTTCAAGATGACGCGAGACGCTGAATACTCAATTAACGAAGAGATTGACGAAAGCTTTGTTGAAAAGATGTCGGAAAGTATGAAGCAGCGTCTTATCGCCGAGCCTGTACGCGTAATTTATGACAACGATATGCCGCAAGATATGCAACAAGACTTGCGCAAGCGCCTTAAAATAACAAAGTTAGACACCATGCATGCAGCGGGTCATTACCGCAACTTCAAAGATTTTATCGGCTTTCCAAACGTTGGGCGTGAATATCTTGAACATGCGCCGTTGCCTGCACTTGATAGTAACGCTTTTTCAAAACATAACACCGTGTTCGACGCTATTACAGCGCACGATATTCTTTTGTATTATCCGTATCACAGGTTTTTGCATTTCACTGAATTTGTTCGCCAAGCGGCATTTGATCCCAACGTAAAAACTATCCGCATCAATATTTATCGCGTCGCAAGTAACTCACGCATTATCAATTCACTGATTGACGCGGTTGATAATGGTAAAAAAGTAACCGTGGTGGTAGAGCTACGCGCTCGTTTTGACGAAGAAGCCAACATTGAATGGTCAAAGCGAATGACAGATGCAGGCATTCGCGTTGTGTTAGGCGTGCCAACCTTAAAGATTCACTCAAAGCTTTGTATTGTGACTCGAGAAGAGCGCGGTAGCCTTGTAAATTATGCGCATTTCGGCACCGAGTAACTTCAATGAAAAAACCGCAAAGATATACACCGACTACAGCTTATTTACGCGCAATCAAGAATTAGCTGACGAAGGTGTGGCGGTATTTGACCTTATTCAATACCCTTACCGACGCTATAAATTCCAACATCTGCAAATTTCACCGCTGAACGCGCGCACCAAAATACAGTCGTTAATTAGGCAAGAGATCCAGCACCTTAACCAAGGTCACAAGGCTCAGATAACCTTTAAAATCAATAACCTTGTTGATAAAGAGCTTATAGACGATTTGTATCGCGCTAGTCAGGCGGGCGTTAAAATTAAAGGCATTGTACGCGGTATGTGCTCGCTAAACCCGGGAATAAAAGGGGTAAGCGACAACATTGAAATCATCTCGATAGTGGACCGCTTCTTAGAGCACCCCCGCGTAATGATTTTTGAAGGTGGTGGTGACAGAAAAGTCTATATTTCGTCTGCCGACTGGATGACGCGAAACATGGATAATCGGATTGAAGTTGGCTGTCCAGTATACGATAAGGGACTTCAACAACGCATTGTTGATATAATGGAGCTACAATTTAAAGATACTCTCAAAGCGCGCGTTATTGACAAGGATCAGAGCAACAAGTACGTTCGCAGAGGTAACCGTAAAAAGCTTCGTTCGCAAATAGAGATTTACGACTATTTGAGGAAGCTCGAAGAAACACTTTAGGAAGTACATGACCCAGCACGAATCTGTTTTTAATGATGTGGAAACTCGAGAAGTAAACAAAGTCGCAGCACTTGATATCGGCTCAAACAGTTTTCACTTAGTCGTTGCGCGTATTGTCGCTGGGTCAGTTCAAATACTTCACCGTGTAAAACAAAAAGTGAGGCTTGCAGAAGGCTTAAATGACGAAGATGTTTTGTCTGATGAGGCCATTGAGCGCGGCCTCTCTATGCTTAAAGTAGTAGCCGAAAGCTTAAAAGGATTCGAGCCCGACTCCGTACGCATTGTCGCCACGCACACATTGAGAAAAGCGCGTAACGCACGGGATTTTATCAATGCAGCAAAAGAAATCCTCCCCTACCCCATTGAAGTTATCTCAGGTGTTGAGGAAGCTCGACTAATCTACTCAGGTGTCGCTCACACTAATCACGCAGATGGCCAACAATTGGTAATTGATATTGGTGGTGGGTCGACGGAATTTGTTATTGGCGAGGGGTTTACGCCACTTCTATGCCGCAGTTTGCAAATGGGCTGTGTCAGTTACACCAAACGATTCTTTGCCAATGGAGAGCTAAAAAACAAAGCTTTTGAGCGGGCCATTACCGCTGCCCAGCAAGAACTCGAAATGATCGACAACAAATATCGACGCTTGGGATGGGTACAGTGCATTGGAACATCAGGCACTATTCGCTCTTTGTTCACACTGTGCCAGCAAGACCGTCCCAATGGCCACGACATTCCCGTTACGCTGAAAAGTCTTCGAGACCTGATGAAACAATTTGTGAATGCCGGTCATATCGACAAGCTTAATTACCCAGATCTAAGCGAAGATAGACGTGTGGTGATTGCGGGCGGCCTTGCCATTTTGATTGCAGTATTCAAAGCATTAGAAATTGATGGTTTGGTTTATTCTCCTGCCGCGCTTCGCGAAGGTGTACTTTACCAAATGGAGGACGAACTGCACCATGCCGATATTCGCGGCAGAACAGCAAGCAGTCTAGCAACGCGATACGACGTAGATACTGCGCAAGCCACCATGGTACTGAACACCACGTTATCGCTATATAGCAAAGTTGAGAAAGCATGGAAACTTAGAGGGCAAGATTTTAAGAGCATGCTTGGTTGGGCTGCATTACTGCATGAAGTGGGTATGCAAATTAACTCGCGGGGCATACAAAAGCATAGCGCATATATTTTAGCGAATGTGGATATGCCAGGATTTACTCAAGAGCAGCAGTTTTTGCTTGCTACCTTAGTGCGGTTTCATCGAAAAAAAATCCGAGCAGGTGACCTCCCATCGTTTAACCTTTTTGATGAACTTGCCGTAAAGCGCCTTATTGCATTATTGCGTTTGGGGGTATTACTTAACATTAAACGTCAAGAAGGCTTTTTGCCCGACCTTATTGTAGAAGCCGATAAGAGCACCATGACGGTGACATTTCCCGATGGATGGCTTGATGAAAAACCGATTATTTCCGCTGACCTTTTACGGGAAAGCCAATATTGGAAATCGTTAGACCTGCAGTTGGTGGTGCACCCAGACATCACCAAACTTCACCAAATTACCGAATAGACAGTGTGTAAATTGATTGTCTAATAGACGATTTAATGAGAGCATGACAATAAATCTCGCCTGCTGTAGCTACTGCAATAGGGTTAAGACTCATCGCCACAATGCAGCAAGGTTGAATACTGGTTGTTAATTTTCAGGTAGTCGTATTGCAACTCGTAATTGTTAAGCGTTTATTATTGTTGCTTTTATTCGCCTTTGTAAGTCTCGGCGTAAAAGCATCTACCAAACATGTGTGCTTCTTAAGCGAAGTGACACCGCCTTTTTATTGGGTCGATGCCTCTGGCAAAGCAAAAGGCGCAAACGTAGATCTCGCTAATGCAATCGCGCCCCTGCTTCCCTTTTCTAGTTCTATTGAGCACATGCCTTGGGCGCGAGCTTATCAAGAAACATTGACCAAACCTGACATGGTGCTTCTAACACTATTACGAACGAAAAAACGAGAAGACGATTTCGAATGGCTAGGCGCAGTCAGCAACGTTGAAGCATCACTCATCCATTTAAAACGCAGAGAAGAATTGCAGCTCAATAATTTAGCGCAGGCAAAAGCTTTTCGCGTAGGCACAATACGCGGCTATGGTTCAGCAAATTATCTGCTGCAACAGGGTTTTGAAGAAAATAAGAATCTCGTCCTGGTTTCAGAACCCAATCAGCTCTGGAAGCTTCTTTATCACGGACGCATCGACTTTGTGCTATCAAGCCTAGACACGGGCAGTTACGAAATTGAAGCCGCAGGTTTTAACCCAATTGATGTTACAAGCACGCTAGTATTAGAAGAGATCAGTGCTGAACTTCATGTTGCCACGGGAATGAAAACTGGCGAACGGGAATCTACTGCCATTAAGCAAGCTATTGTTACCTTAAAAGAATCTGGTGAGTATCAGCGCATCTTAAGAAAATGGGGGCTACAGCCTGTTGGCAGCGCCCCCATCGTTTCATCGCAGTAAATACAAAAAACTGCAGAGTAAACGCTTATTCAGCTTCTTTTACTTGGTTGTCGTATTTCTTAAACCACGCCAAAATGTTTTCAACTTTTCCAATCATACGAGACGGCTTTGCTGCTATGCCGTGAGATGATTCAGGCACCTTGACTAAGACCGTTTCTACCTTTTGAAGCTTTAATGCTTGATAGAACTGCTCAGTTTCTGACATGGGTGTGCGCTTATCTTCAACCCCTGTAATTAACATCGTAGGCGTTGTGACATTACCAACGAGAGAAAGCGGCGAACGCTTCCAGTAATGCTCTACATTTTCCCAAGGCTTACCCGGAAACTGGAAAGGAATTTGATAAAGGCCTGAATCTGCGGTCAGTACTTTTGATAGCCAATTGATGACAGGTTTAGCAACAACGGCGGCATTGAAGCGGTCAGTTAAGCCAATAGCATAAGCTGAAGCAATGCCCCCAGCTGAACCACCCGTGATGTAAAGGCGGTTAGGGTCGACAATCCCCTTTTCAATTAACGCATCTATACCAGACATATGATCGGCAAAATCATACTTGGAGCTATATTTACCCTGCAACAATAGCGCAAAGCGCTCGCCATAACCTGTGCTACCTCGATGGTTGTCGTAAAATACAATATATCCTTCGGCAGCCATACGCTGAAGCTCGGCGGTAAACACCTAGCCCATAGGCTAAGTTAGGTCCACCATGAATTTCTAAAATAAGTGGATACTGCTTGCTGCTGTCATAATCAGGCGGAAGGATATACCAGCCTTGTATAGTTTCACCATCTATCGATGAAGGGTAAGTAATTTCTTTAACTTCACCCAGTTTCTTGTGCCCAAGTACATCTTCATTAAGTGCGGTAAGCTGTTTTTCTTTTCGAGTTTTAACGTACAAGTCTGCAGGTCGGTCTGTACGCCCTTTAGTAAAGGCAACAACATCGTCCACTGCATGGAAAGTACCAAACACATAGGGTCTGCCTAGAGTAGTCCCTCCCAAGCCATTGGCTATGTTCTTAATTTGACCAGACAAGGATACGCTATCAACTTGCGCCAAGCCCCGTACAGACTGCTGAAAATAGATGTGCTTGTTATCTTTCCACTGAAAATTAGATACGGTGTTATCTATTTTTTCAGTCAGGTTTTTATGTTCAGAGCCATCGGCGTTCATGACATACAGATAACTATTTTTGTACATCACCTTTTCATCACTTCGGCGCGCATATGCAACGTGGTTACCATCAGGTGAAACCACTGGCGACACTTCAAGTCCTTTAAAGTTGGTTATCTGCGTAATTTCACCACGCATATTCACCGTATAAATATCTGCTTCAACTGGCTCATATTCCCAGTTATCGCTGCGGTTCGCAGAAAAGTAAATGGTGCTTGAATCAGGTGAGAAACTTAAGCTTCCATTGTGATGATAATTTCCAGAAGTTAACTGTCGCGCCGTACCACCGTCAGCAGGTACAACAAAAATGTGCGTATACGCAGGCTCTAATACACCGCGTCCATCGGCTTGATATCGCGCTTTGGTAATATACTCAAACGACGGAGACCACTTGGCGCCTTTTGGCTTTTTGGGCATGTTGACGCTTAACGGCTTTTCTTTGGCATCTACGCTCATGGTAAACGCAATGTATTTGCCATCTGGGGACCATGTGATGTTGCCCAGTGAAGAAGTAACGTTGGTTACTAAAGCGGTTTGCCCGGTATCCATCCAGCGAATATAAAGTTGCGGCTTCCCTTCTTCATTTGATAGGTAAGCTAAGCGCGAACCATCTGGCGACCACCGCGGCGAGTAGTAGCTTTTTTTCGAAGACAAAAGCGGACGATGATATTTTCCGTCAACCGAGGCTAGCCACAAGTTTGAGCGCGTGCTGTCTGTCATTATGTCATTAGAACGACGGACATAAACCACGTGCTCACCATCAGGTGATACGCGCGCCTCGCTTACGTACTCAAGATTGAAAATATCTTCAGATTGGAAGTAATGCTTTTTTACCACATTACTCTCATCTGCACGTATTGCATCATCGTTGGCAAAAGCCAGTGTTGTGGATAATGCGCATGTACTAAGTGCGATGCCCGCAATATAATTGGCAAAAACTGAAGACAAATTTCGATGTGCCTCAGTGCGTTTATTTACTATCGAGCTCATAAAAACCCTACTTTTTATTATTGTTCAAAATTTGTTGTATCAGTACATATATTAATGAATAAATTAATGAGGTTAGCAATAAGCGGTGAGCTTACAAAGAAAGACGATAGAAGGTTTATTAGCCCAATGGATAGTTGCGCAGTTGATGGCACATGCTAACGTTTTAGTATGGTCAGAAAGCGAAGTAAGCTGAATGAACAATCCACATGGTGAGTTTGAAACCTTTGTCACACACCAACTATTACTCTTTTCAGCACGAGGTCCATGGAATGACGAGACCATGAAAAACGGTGTCGTCCGAATGGCTTCTAACATCTCACAATTTGAGGAAGGCTCACAATGGGCACAAGTAAGCTGTTTGTATGGTGAAAGTATTATGCCGCCATCTACGTTCGACATCTTTGTAAAACAAACTCGCATAAGAAAGCGTCGCGGCCTATCGTTTTTGGCTGTGGTGATCCTTGATACCGATATTATGCTTACCATTAAGCAGCAAATAAGCTTGTGTTACGAGTTAGCCGAAGTTCCTTTCGCTTTTTTTGATAACGTGAAGGACGCGCTTTACGCTATAGAAGAGAGAAACATTAGTTTTGATAAAGAAGAGGCTATCGGCTTTTTTGAACAATTTGATTTTACTGAAAAGTAAAAACGCACGGAAAAAGATAAGGAGGACAACAGCCCTCCTTTGAAAAACACTATGACTGCCAGCCTCCTCCTAAAGCTTGATACAAGTCGACCAACGCCGACATTTGCTGCTGCCGAGTTTCAATAAATTCACTTCGAGCTTCTAATGCTTCGCGTTGCGCGAGCAACACTTCAAGGTACTCACCGTGGGCTGATGAAAATAACTTGTTGGCGACATCCACAGACTGGTCTAACGACATGATCTGCTGCTCTTTAGCATTGACACTTTGGGCTAAGTTGTTAAGTTTAGACAAGCTATTAGTTACTTCTACAACCGCACGTACTAGTGCCAACTCATACTCATAAGCAGCTTGAATTTGCTCAGCGCTGGCATTTTGATAAACCGCTTCAATAGCTCGAAGGTTGATCAAAGGAGCAAATAACTCACCAGACAATGAATACGCTAATGACTCAGGCACATTAAACAAATAGCGCGAGTCAAAAGCGGCAAGTCCAAGGCTCGCTTTTAGCTCAAATGACGGATAGAAATTTGCCTTCGCCACACTGATATTTAATTTGGCCGCTTCTAACGCAAGCTCAGCTTGGCGAATATCGGCACGATTACTCAGTAGCTCGGATGGCACCCCAACATTTGGCTTAATTATATTGGCACTCAGCAGTGTCTCACTGCGTCTTGCAATAGGCTGTGGGGGACGTCCAAGCAATAAGTTGAGTGCATTTTCTTTCTCTACAATTTCCTGCTGAATAAGAAAGCGTTCACTCTCATTCTTCTTCACCTCTGCGGTGAAGCGCGATATAGGTAATGAAGTAGAGCGACCATATTGTTTTAGCGTATTAATGGTATTTATCACATTTTGCTGAACAGCTATGGTTGAATCTAGCGTTGAGAGCTTATTATCCAACGCTAACAGTTCAAAGTAAGTACGAGAAACTTCCGACACAAGCTGAGTAATAAAGAACTTACGGCCTTCCACTGACGACATATACTCGAGTGATGCCACTTTCGTTGCATTCCTCAACTTATGCCACACGTCAATCTCCCACGTTGCATTAAGACCCAGTCTTAGGTTTGCTAAGGGGTCTGGAAATGCCTTACCCTCTTTTATATTGAGATGCTCTTCAACGGCTCCATCTCGCGTATATTCTCCCACTTTTTCAGTGTCAGCCTCAACGCCAGCAGAAACTGATGGTAAATACTCCCCTTCTCTAGCGTATACTTCATTAGCTGCCATATTGATACGTTGAAGTAAGATGGCTACCTCTTGATTATTATTGATAGCCGTTTCTACCAACTCAGTTAACTGAGGGTCATTGAACCAATCTCGCCAATCAATACTCGCCGTCTTGGGAGATGAAACACTGTCATCAGTTGCAGATTGCGCATTGTAGTATTCTGGCACACTTATCTGCGGTTCTCGGGTTTCTAATTGAGGGATAGCGCAAGCTTGTACCAGTAATGCGCTTCCTAGGGCAATCCACAGCGGATTGCGTTTCAGAGAAAGTAATTTAGTCATCGCTTAGCACCTCATCGTTATAATGGTAGATCTCGGTTAAAGGAACATGGTCTTCATTTTTAATAAGCGATTTACCTTCTTCTATCTTGGCAAAAAGGTAGTAGAGACCCGGAATAACAAGCACTCCGAAAATGGTGCCAAATAAGGTGCCACCTAGCGCAGATGCGCCAATCGTGCGATTTCCAACAGCGCCTGCTCCTGTCGCTAGGACTAACGGGATAAGACCTGCAACAAATGAAAATGACGTCATAAGAATTGGACGAAAACGCTGTTTTGCAGCTTCCACGGCAGCATCAGCAATTGACATTCCTTGCTGATTTTTCTGTACGGCATATTCGACAATCAAAACCGCATTTTTCCCCAAAAGGCCGACCAGCATGACGAGCCCCAACTGTGCATATACATCATTTGCCAGTCCCATGCCCTGAAGAAACAAGAAAGAACCCACAATACCTGTTGGTAACGATAAGATGACTGCAAGTGGTAAAAGTAGACTCTCGTACTGAGATGCCAACACGATATAAACGAAAAGCAATACAACAGCGAAAATGACAATAGCTTCATTGCCGCGTTTCGCTTCATCATAAGACAAACCTTCCCAACCGATGTCATACCCCTTAGGTAGGGTAGTGGCTGCCACTTCTTCTACTGCTTTTATCGCTTCAGCGGACGTGTACCCCTTCGCAGGTTCGGCCCTAATGGCAGCAGATGTGTATAGGTTGTATCGTGTAATTTCGTTCGGGCCTTGGGTTTTTATCAACTTCATGAATGCAGAGTAAGGCACCATTTCTCCTTCTTCATTGCGTACGTAGTAATCCATTAAATCACTAGGATAGCGACGATATTCTGGAGCACTTTGCGTATACACCTTGAAAAAGTTATTGAAACGAGTGAAACCTTGCTCATAGGTACTACCTATCAAGATATTTAGGTTTTCCATCGCTTGACCAATGGAAACCCCTTTTTGCATCGCAGCTTGGTTATCAATCTCAATTTTGTACTGAGGGTAATCAGCAGCATAAAAGGTAAACAAGCCTTTCAATTCTTTGCGCTGACGTAATGCGCTCATAAAGTCTTTATTGATTTCATCAAGCTCTTGATAATCGGTCGTATTGGTTTTATCCAAGAGCCTAAACGATAATCCCGAAGACGCACCGTAACCGGGTACGACAGGTGGTTCAAAATATTCAATGACAGCACCTAGGTGATGTGTCTTTGATTCTAACGCTTCGATAATGTCTCTGACAGATTGTTCTCTGTCAGACCAGTCATCTAGGTTTATCAAACACGTCCCTGCATTCGACCCTCGCCCCTCCGTTAGTATTTCATAGCCAGCCAGTGACGATACTGACGATACGCCTTCTACTTCTAGCGCCAGACTTTGAAGCTCTCTTGCAACCGTGTTTGTTGCTTCAAGCGTACTGCCCGGTGGCGTTTGAATAATGGCATATATTTGACCTTGATCTTCGCCGGGAATAAATCCTGTCGGCAGCGCCTGATTTAGTCCAAACGTAGTAGCAATGAAGCCCCCTAGCACAACAACAGTAACCAAACGACGAGTCACTAGCGCCTTTATTATCGCCGTATAACGCCCAGTTAACTTGTTAAACCATCGATTGAAACCATCAATCAGCTTGCTCAGAGGCGTTGTTTTTCGTACGTGAGTATGCGGATTTTTAAGCAACATCGCGCAAAGCACAGGCGTTAAAGAAAGGGCTACAACACAAGAGATAATGATGGAAGACGCCATAGTTATGGAGAATTGACGATAGAAGACGCCAACAGGTCCCGTCATAAAGATAAGTGGGATAAATACCGCAGTCATCACTAGGGTGATAGCAATAATGGCTCCCCCCATTTCACCGAGTACCTGTTGAGTTGCCATATAAGGCGTCAGCGTTTGGCTTTCTTCCATTTTAGCGTGCACTGCCTCGACAATAACAATTGCGTTATCGACTACGATGCCTATGGCTAATACCAATGCAAACAGGGTAATTAAGTTGATATTGACGCCCGTTGCCTGCATACAAAAGAAGGTACCAACCAATGACACAGGTACCGCTAATAAGGGGATCAAGGTAGACCGCCAGTCACCAAGGAACACAAAAACAACCAGTGATACAAGGATGAATGCTTCAAACAATGTATGAAGTACCTGTTCAATCGATGCATCTAAGAACTTTGAAACATCGTAGTTTATCTCGTACTTCATGCCTTCTGGGAAGGTCTTCTCAAGTTCTACCATTTTGGCTTTTACTTGCGATATAACGTCGTTGGCACTACTGCCGTAGTTTTGCTTTAACACAATAGCGGCTGAAGGATAGCCATCTTTGTTCGAATAGATATCGAAAAATTCGCTACTAAGCTCTACATCAGCAATATCACCGAGTTTTAGCAACCTACCATCGCTGTCAGCGCGAATGATGATATTTTTATATTCCTCAGGCTCATCGTATCGGCCTTCATAAATCAGTACGTATTCTTTAGATTGTGCCGCAATACCCGAGCTGCGACCTAAGCGGCCAGGACGACCTATCAAACTTTGTTCGTCTATTGCCTCCATTATCTCATCGACGGAGATATTGTATGCACGCATACGATCAGGTTTGAGCCAAATACGCATAGCATATTGTCTGCTTCCCAGTATTTTTGCACTGGCTATTCCATTAACCCTTTGTATTTCTGGAATGAGATTGATATTCGAATAGTTGTACAAGAACTTTTCATCGGCAGAGTCATCTGTACTATAAACATTAATGTACATAAGCATACTGGGTTGAACCCGTTCTAATACGACGCCCTCAAGCTGAACCAACTGAGGCAGCAGGTTCATTATCTGGTCGAGCCTTGTTTTCACGTTAATGAGCGCTTGATTGGGGTCGACATCGAGGTCAAATATCACCTGAATAGTTGCCTCACCCGCACTAGTGGCATCTGATACTATGTACTTCATACCAGGAACCCCATTGATTGAGCGCTCAATGGTCACCAGCGATGATTTCACCAAGACATCAGCACTTGAACCGGGATAGGCTAAAGAAATTAACACCCGCGGTGGCGCGATATCGGGAAATTGCGACGTTGGTAAACTAAATACCGACAAAATACCTAAAAATATGATCATCAGAGACAGCATTATTGCCATAACTGGTCGTTTTATGAATACACCAAACATATCCCCTCCTTATTCCGCGTGAAGTGACAGTTCTGCTAACATGTCATTTGCTGAAACAAGTTCGGGGTCAATTTGTTGCCCATTGCTTACGCGACGCAACCCCTCTATAAGAATGGTATCGTCGTCTTTTAACCCTTCTGATACCACGTATATATGAGGCAGCTCAGCCGCTATGTTGATGTGACGCGTTGCAAGCTTGTTATCGCCGTCAAGGACGTAGACATAGCTTTGATCGAGAATTTCAAATGTGGCCTTTTGCGGAATTACCAAACTATCAGCAAAATCAATATCAACTAAGATGTTACCCGTTTGACCGTGGCGCAGTAATTCACTGGGATTAGGAAACGTTGCACGCATTTCAATTGTCCCAGTGTGATTGTCAAAGTCGGCCTCAATCGCGTCAATTACTCCCGCATATGGATATATGCTGCCGTTCGCCAGTTTTAAGCGCACTTGCGTTGTATTATCTGCTGTTCCACTTTGTGCATAGTCAAGATATTCGGCCTCTGATACGTTGAAATATACCCACATTTGACTTAGATCAGACATAGTTGTTAGCAGTTCGCCTTCATCAAGTAAGCTGCCCGTTCTTGCCTCTAGACGGTCCATTTTGCTGGTAAATGGCGCTTTAACATCAGTAAATGCTAAATGTGCTTTAGCCAACTCTACTTCTGCCAATGCCTTTTGGTATTGGGCTTCAACTACTGCTAATTCATTAGGAGACACGATACTTTGATCGACCAAAGATTTGGTATTGTTGTACTCCATATAAACCGCTTTTGCTTCTGCTTCTGCTTTATGAAGCTCCGCTTCATAAACCGTTGGCGAAACTTTAAACATGAGCTCGCCTTTCTTCACGGTTTGGCCTTCATCAACGAAAGTATCTTGAAGATATCCTTTTTCCATCGCTCTCAGTTCAATGTGCTGAATGGCATGGATTTGACTTACATACTCTTTAACCAGCGTAGTATCTTGTCGTAGTGGATGTGTCACATTTAACTGCAATGTTGCGTGATGCTCATTGTGTTCTTGATGTCCACAACCGCCCAGTAAAGCAGTAAAAATACTTACTGCTACAAGTGTTTTTTTACTCATGATGTAATTTCGTTTTAAAAAAGATTCAGACTTGAGACCCTCACTCGGGTACACATAATCTTCGCGTGACATCAAACAACGCTTTTGTGCTTGAACGCTGCAAAAGCTTGTGAATTAGACACGCGGAACTAGCCAACTTTTAAAAGCTGGGGTGAAGTACTATCGAAAAAATAAAAGATGCTTGTAAGCCTGTTGGCGCATTGGCACAAAGACGCAAAGCATTAGACTAGTGGGGGAGCACGAGTAAGTGGTGTTATATAATTTTTGGAGGGCGTAACTCTGATAAAAGGCGCATAAAGTAGCGTTTTAAGCAGAACAAATTGCGCATCTTCAACCTGCTGTGTTTCAGGTGCAAGAGGGTTGTCATGACCACTCTCTTCAGCTTCAAATTCTAGAGCAAGCTCACTTATAGACGCATCAAAGTGATACTGGCTATCTATCGGCTCATAACCTTGTTCAACCCCCAACAGGCACGTAAACAATAGCATTATCATCACAAATGATAATGATTGCTTAACGCTCTGATTATTGTTTGGTTGCGCGATATTCAAGGTACTGAGAATTTTAAATACTGCAAAAATGCGCATTTATGCTACACAGTGTGTGATTTAATGACAAGAAAAATACGGTGCTAAAAGATTACGGTAAATGCTATAGGACTGTTATCTTTCATCGCTCCCATAACATTGGCGTCAATAACCTCGCTTAATGTGTTAACAATGGACAACGACAAAGAGCGCTTGTGGCGCTCTTTCATTCAATGCAACGAAGACATTTAAGCTTTAGACGCTTGGTAAATACCTTCAATAGCGTCATCTAACGTGGCTTCAAACTCTTCTTGCGTTTGTTGTGCCGATACACCTTCTGTTAATGCTCGAGAGAAGCTCGCGATCATGCCTTGATTTTCAGACAACTTCGCGTTTGCGTCTTCACGACTATAACCACCAGACAGCGCAACAACTTTAAGCACGCGAGGATGATCAACAAGCTCTTTGTAAAAGTTTGCCTCAGTAGGAAGCGTCAGTTTCAACATAACCTCTTGACCTTCATTTAGCAGGTTCAGCTGCGTAAGAATCTCGAGTTTAAGCAGTGCTTCCGCTTCTGCTTTTTTTGGGCTATGGATATCAACTTCAGGCTCAATAATAGGCACTAAACCAGCAGCAAGAATTTGTTTACCCACTTCAAACTGTTGTGCAACAACATCTTTAATACCTTGATGATTAGCTAGCTTCACAACGCTTCGCATTTTAGTACCAAACACATCTTGCGCTACTGCTTTTGCCAATAATGTATCTAGGCCTGGCATCGGCTTCATCACCTGTACGCCATTGCTTTCTTCGGCTAACCCTTTATCCACTTTAAGGAATGGAATGACACGCTTTTTCTGCCACAAAAAGTGTGCAGAAGACATGCCTTCAATTTCTCGGTCGAGGGTATTTTCAAATAAGATAGCGCCAAGTACACGTTCGCCGCTAAAAGGGGTGCTGGTGATAATGCGAGTACGCATTTCGTGAACAAGATTAAACATCTCTTCATCTGAGCTGTATTCAGACTCTTCGATGCCGTAAAGACGTAGCGCCTTAGGTGTACTGCCGCCGCTTTGATCTAACGCAGCAATAAAACCGGTTTGCGTCTTTAGTTTATCCAGCATTGCCTGCTGAGCTTGTGATGCCATTGCAACACTCCTTTTGTATTGTACTGCCGCTAAGGGCAGGTGTAGGGTTTATAGTTATGTGCTGGCGTACGTCACTGTATCGCCAGCGAAATCGTTTCCGATCTAATGAGTGCATGTATGAAAGCTGTTAAACACGCAACCACGTATATTTCGACGGTATATTTATTGGTTTAACCTATTTAAGTTACACCGCCCCATTAAGCCTTTTTTATTATTGTTTTCGCTTAATTTATTTATTTTTTTCTTCTAGTACAGCTACTGCTGGAAGTGTTTTTCCTTCAAGGAATTCTAAGAAAGCACCACCACCAGTTGAAATATAAGACACTTTGTCGGCAATTTCGTATTTGTCTACCGCTGCAAGTGTATCACCGCCACTAAGCAATAGAAAAAGCATCGCTAGCCGCAATAGCTTCAGATAGTGCCTTGGTACCTGCGCTAAACTGTTCAAATTCAAATACGCCTACTGGGCCATTCCATACAATGGTACCGGCGTTTTTGATGATATCTTCTAATGCCTTTGATGACTCAGGACCGATGTCGAAAATCATATCATCGTCGGCAACATCACTAACTGCTTTTAAAGTCGCTTCCGTGTTTTCGTCAAACGCTTTTCCTACGACAACATCGGTAGGTACAGGAATATTACCGCCATTGGCTTGCGCTTCACTCATTAACTGAGAAGCTTGTTCGGTAAGGTCCATTTCTACTAGTGACTTACCTACTTTGTGGCCTTGAGCAGCGATGAATGTATTAGCGATACCGCCGCCCACAATTAGCTGGTCAACTTTTTCGGCAAGTGATTCAAGCACGGTTAGCTTCGTTGATACCTTTGAACCACCTACAATTGCTACCATAGGACGCTTAGGGTTATCTAGCGCTTTACCTAATGCATCTAATTCAGCAGCAAGTAGCGGGCCAGCACAGGCTTTAGGAGCAAACTTAGCGACGCCATGCGTAGACGCTTGTGCGCGATGTGCCGTACCAAATGCGTCCATGACAAAAATATCGCAAAGCGCTGCGTACTGCTTGGCCAAGGTTTCGTCGTCTTTCTTTTCACCTTTGTTAAAGCGCACGTTTTCAAGGATAACCAACTCGCCATCGTTTAACTGCACGCCATCTAAATAGTCTGTAACAAGCTTAACTGGCACATCTAGCGCATCATTTAAGTAATCAACAACTGGCTGAAGAGAGAATTCGTCGGCAGGCTCACCTTCGGTTGGGCGCCCTAGGTGAGACATCACCATTACAGCTGCGCCCGCTTCAAGCGCAGCCTTAATAGTAGGGATTGATGCCTTGATACGCGCATCAGACGTTACTTTACCGTCTTTTACCGGTACGTTTAGATCTTGTCTTATAAGAACGCGTTGACCGTTAAGTGCCATATCGTTCATGCTTGGAATTGCCATTGTCTTTCCTTGTTAATTCAAAATTCAGGTGAGTGCTTGGCCTATTATGGTGCATGACGCTTGTCATGACCTGACGGTGTACACACTCTAATTAACTGTGAAAGCTGCGCGGGCTGGTGCTACCAACCCGTGGCAGCATCAATGCTTATTTTGCGTCGAACATCGCTTTAGCTGTATCGAGCATACGGTTTGCAAAACCCCATTCGTTGTCACACCACACTAGCGTTTTAACAAGCTGCTTGTGACTGACCCTTGTTTGTGTGCCATCTACAATACACGAGTGCGGGTCATGATTAAAATCTACTGAAACTAACGGCTCTTCAGTGTAGTCCAAAATACCGTGTAAACGACCGTCTTTTGCTTGTCTCAATGCACGGTTTACATCTTCAATAGTCACCTTACTACTTAGTGTCACACTCAAATCCATGGCTGTGACATTAATAGTGGGCACGCGCACAGCAATGGCTTCAAACTTACCAGCAAACTTAGGCAGAATGCGCTCTATACCGAGCGGCAAGGCGCGTATCAACCGGAATAATTGACTGACTTGCAGCGCGAGTACGGCGTAAATCTTCATGGTATGCATCGATGACTTGCTGGTCATGCATAGAGGCGTGGATGGTAGTGATCGTACCACTTTCAACGCCAAAGGCTGCATCGAGTGCTTGAATGACAGGTACGATGCAATTGGTGGTACACGAGCCATTAGAGACTAATTTTTGTTCACTGGTCAATGTGTCTTCGTTTGTACCAAAGATGACAGTGTTGTCTAAATCGGGAGAGCCAGGAGACGAGAACAGCACCTTACCAGCACCTGCATCTATGTGGGCTTGCCCTGATGCCCTATCGTCAAATTTGCCCGTACATTCCAGTACAATATCTACGCCGAGAGCTTTCCAGGGTAGATCTGCAATATCCTTAACGGCAAGCAGCGTAATATCGTCGCCCGCGACGTTAAGCGTATTATTTTCTAAGGCCACATCAAAACGGAACCGCCCGTGGGCGGTATCGTATTTAAGTAAATGTGCTATGCCTTCTGGCTTGGCAATGTCGTTAATGGCCACAACATTAAATTCGTTATTGCGCCCACTTTCATACAGTGCGCGCAATACATTGCGACCAATACGACCAAACCCATTAATGGCAATATTTACCATAGGCTTATTTTTTTACCTCTTACAGAGACAGTGCAGCCTCTACTACAGCGTCAGTGGTAATGTTGAAGTGCTTGAACAAGTCACCCGCAGGTGCAGACTCACCAAAGGTGTCCATACCTACAATCGCGCCATTAAAGCCAACGTACTTGTACCAGCTGTCTTTCGACAATGCTTCAACCGCAACGCGTTTAACAACGCTCGATGGCAATACACTTTCACGGTAGTCAGCAGACTGACGGTCAAATACGTCAGTAGATGGCATAGACACTACGCGTACCGCTTTGCCTTGCTCCGTGAGTTTAGCCGCAGCTTCAACAGCAAGCTGAACCTCAGAACCGGTACCAATAAGAATAAGCTCTGGCGTACCTTCACAATCTTTAAGTACGTAACCGCCTTTAGCGATATCAGCGACTTGTTGAGCATTTCTTTCTTGCTGTGCAAGGCCTTGACGCGTAAAGATTAGCGTTGTTGGGCCGTCTGTACGCTCAATTGCTGACTTCCACGAGACCGCCGATTCAACTTGGTCACACGGACGCCAGTTATCAAGATTAGGCGTAGCACGTAGTGCAACTACCTGTTCTACTGGCTGGTGCGTTGGGCCATCTTCACCCAAACCAATTGAGTCGTGAGTGTAAACGAAAATAGCAGGCTGCTTCATTAGTGCCGCCATACGTACTGCGTTACGCGCATATTCCATGAACATGAGGAAGGTTGCGCCGTACGCTTTAAAACCGCCGTGAAGAGCAATACCGTTCATCATGGCAGACATACCGAATTCGCGTACGCCGTAATAAATGTAGTTACCAGATGCATCGTTTGCTTCAACACCCTTGCTGCCTTCCCAAATGGTTAGGTTAGAACCTGCAAGGTCAGCTGAGCCACCTAAAAGTTCTGGCAGTAACGGGCCAAATGCGTTTAGTGCATTTTGCGATGCTTTACGTGAAGCAATGTTTTGTGGGTTTGCTTGAAGTTCAGCAATGATTGCATCAGCCTTATCGCTGAAGTCTGCAGGCAGTTCGCCATTAACACGGCGTTTAAACTCTGCAGCAAGTTCTGGATAGGCAGCTTCATAGGCAGCGAAGGCATCGTTCCATGCACTTTCTGCCTTTGAACCTTTGTCTTTACCATCCCAGCCCGCGTAAATATCGTCTGGGATTTCAAACGCGCCATGGCTCCAGCCAAGCTTTTCACGAGTAGCAACAATTTCATCTTCACCTAGCGGTGCACCGTGACAAGACTCGGTACCTTCTTTGTTAGGCGAACCAAAACCAATGGTGGTTTTACAACAAATCAGCGTGGGCTGAGCAGTGTTGGCTTGCGCCTTTTCGATAGCCGCTTTAACTTGCTCAGCATCGTGACCGTCAACACCTTCAATCACATCCCAGCCGTAGCTTTTAAAGCGCGCTAGGTGTATCGTCGGTAAACCAACCTTCTACTTCACCGTCAATGGAAATGCCGTTGTCATCCCAAAACGCGATGAGTTTGCCAAGGCCAAGTGTACTTACCAATGAGCAGGTTTCGTGAGAAATGCCTTCCATTAGGCAGCCGTCGCCCATAAATGCATAAGTGAAGTGATCAACAATATCGTGACCGTCGCGGTTAAATTGTGCAGCTAGTACTTTTTCAGCAAGTGCCATACCTACCGCGTTGCTGATACCTTGCCCCAGCGGACCTGTAGTGGTTTCTACACCTGGCGCATAGCCATATTCAGGGTGACCCGGTGTTTTAGAGTGTAGCTGACGGAAGTTCTTCAACTCTTCGATAGGCAAATCGTAACCAGCCAAGTGAAGTAAAGAGTACAACAACATTGAGCCGTGGCCGTTTGAAAGAACAAAGCGGTCGCGATTAGCCCATGACGGGTTTGCAGGGTTGTGTGATAAGAAATCACTCCATAGTACCTGCGCGATATCAGCCATCCCCATAGGGGCGCCTGGGTGACCAGATTTAGCTTGTTGAACGGCATCCATGCTTAATGCACGGATAGCATTGGCGAGTTCACGACGAGAGGGCATGTTGTCTCCTGATTTATTTTGTATCTTTTGGTACCGCAGTAGTAAATTGATGTGAGCACTGAGGAACACCAATTGTCTGCTCTAGCTCTACTTCTAGGCACTTTTGAATGTGAGGGTATTCTTACCCATGCCACCTTTCAGTTCAATGGATTTTCATTGCCATTATCGAAAGTAAATCCAAAAACGTCTATTCGGCTTATAAAGCGCTCGGCACTGCCGATACCCTCAATGACCACAATCCCTTTGTTCTATATTGAAAAACCCTAAAAGTGATCGGGTTATGTCAACAATTCGTAACAAAGAGACTTTTAGACGTCTAGAAGTAAAGACTGGTATTTATAACTTGTTTTAGTACAATATACGACTATTTTGATAAATTAACGCTTACGGAGCATTTATGGCCACGCATTTATTCACATCCGAGTCAGTGTCTGAAGGACATCCGGACAAGATTGCTGATCAAATCTCAGATGCCGTTCTTGACGCTATTTTAGAGCAAGATCCGCGCGCTCGGGTGGCCTGCGAAACGTATGTAAAAACCGGTATGGTTTTAGTAGGTGGTGAAGTGACCACCTCAGCATGGGTAGACATTGAAGAGCTTACCCGCAACACAGTGAAAGAAATTGGTTATACGCATTCAGATATGGGTTTTGATGCAGACTCGTGTGCTGTATTGAATGCTATTGGTAAACAGTCACCTGATATTAATCAAGGTGTTGACCGCGAGAGTTTGGAAGAACAAGGCGCTGGCGACCAAGGTCTTATGTTCGGTTATGCCAGTGACGAAACTGACGTATTAATGCCGCTCCCATCACGTATTCGCACCGCCTGGTACAAAAACAGGCTGAATTGCGCAAGTCTGGCAAGCTAGACTTTTTGCGCCCTGATGCAAAAAGCCAAATTACGTTTAAATATGAAAACGACAAGCCTGTTGGTATTGATGCGGTAGTGCTTTCAACTCAGCACTGTGATTCAGTAAGCACTGAAACCGTTCGTGAAGCGGTAATGGAAGAAATCATCAAGCCTGTTCTGCCAAGCGAATGGATTGATGCCAATACTCGTTTCCATATTAACCCTACTGGCCGCTTTGTTATTGGTGGTCCTATGGGCGACTGTGGTCTAACAGGCCGTAAAATCATCGTAGATACCTACGGCGGCATGGCACGTCACGGCGGTGGCGCATTCTCTGGTAAAGATCCGTCAAAAGTAGACCGCAGCGCAGCATACGCAGGCCGTTATGTTGCTAAGAATATTGTTGCAGCAGGTCTAGCTAAGCGTTGTGAAATTCAGGTGTCTTACGCAATTGGTGTGGCAGAGCCTACATCTATCAGCATTGATACCTTTGGAACTGGTGTTGTGGACGAGAAAACACTTGTTGCGTTGGTACGCGAGCACTTCGACCTGCGTCCTTATGGTCTTATCCAAATGCTAGACCTTGAGCGACCTATCTACCGCCCAACAGCAGCTTATGGTCACTTTGGTCGTGACGAGTTCCCGTGGGAAGCAACAGATAAGGCGCAAGCTCTTAAAGCTTCAATATAAATTCGAAGAAACAAAAAAAGCAGCCAATTGGCTGCTTTTTTTTGATAAAAATTACTTATAAGCTCATTGTTGGTATCGTCACGAAGAGTTTCTTGCGCAATTAAACGGTCAGCCGATGAGTCTGAGTAAGCGGGGGAGTGATAATTCTGTCTGGTAAGCCAAACCGAGCGAGTGCGACATTTTGAAACTCTTTTCGATGTGTCACTTCAACATCCGCAAAATCAGGGGGAAGGAACTGTCTGCTACTGATTTCACTATCAAACTCAACTTCAACCAGTTTTAATGGCGACAAATTTCCAGTAAATACATCAAACACCAATTGCACTCCGTAAAAGTCGATACGATACCTTTGCTTCTCGACGCGCATGTTTTGTGTCAGCGGCCATAGATCATCAAATTGTTCGGCGGTTAAATCAACACGCGTGTCTCTGCGTTTCAATCCTAGTCCCTGCTTAACCGTCATCGTAAATGCGCCGCCTTCATCCCTTATACGAATATGTTTGTCTTGCTCGCTAGCAAGGTACCCTGGCGTATAGATACTCGGTTGTCGTGTATCGAGCAGCCCGTCTGGCACATAGGTAACAATAAACTTTCTTTCGAATTCCCATTCCGTATGCATGTCAAAAGCTCTCCATATGGCTGGAATACGCTTAACCTTTCATAAGCATTATTCCCATTGACTTACGCAGCGTACAACGATGCGCCAAATACAATTCCTATCTTTAAAATTAGTTCAGAAATTGAAAATTCATCAAGTTTATTTTTATGATCTATTTTTTACAGCTATGCTTATAGTTACATAAGCACAAAACAAAATGACATTTAGTGGCTTGTGTACGCACTCACTACGTAACTTGGGTTATATGCCATGAAAGCAAATACACTCGCAAGTTGTTCGCTGGCAATCGTACTTGGCTTCGCCTCAAGCTGCGTCCACGCTAGTGCGTCAGAGCATTCCTACAGCCCAATACAATTTAAAAGTAAAAAAATCGCTCGCTGGCAGCTAAAAACACAATATCGTCCTCATTCGACGACTGAAACTCATCAGTATGATAGCAGTTTCACTTATCCCGCGGGTTCACAAAGCTTGCTAAGCGCAAGTCGCCGTTTCGATACGCGGCTGACTCAATCGGTCTACGCGACGTACAAAACCAATAACACGGCATTTCAACATTACGCCGAATGGCTTTATCTTCCCAATGATGTAGGCACGTTTACACGACTCGGTTGGCTTCTTGGAGATAAGCAGGGTCTTAACATGGCTGTTGAATTAGAACACCGACAAGTAGGAGAAGAAGAAAATATGGCACTGTCGCTTGGCGTTCATTATTTGTTTTAATGCAATGACTTTAAAATACGTTTAATTTTATTCTTTACTGGTCAACAGCCGGGTTTTTGCGTAAGTCTGTTGAATCAGCAGAGCATCAGCGCTTGCACGATGTCGACGCGTATCGAGTTCCTTCGCAACGTGTTTCTTTACATCGTGCCAAGCCTCCATCTGCGTTTGATTAAGAATGTACTCCAATGCCCGACATGTAAATGTCATTTCAACTTGTGCGGCAGCAAACAACTTTATCAACCATGGGTTATCCACAACCCAACCATCACTGTACACAACCGTATTGCCCAGAAAACGATTGAGCTCATGACATATCCTGACTGGCTCTACCCCTCGAGTAAGTAGCATACTCTGCGATATACCGTGAAGTTTTTCCGCCTGACAATCCCAATGCACCCAAGAGTCAAATGGACGGATAAGCTTGCACCACTTTGCACCATCATAGCGCACAATACCGATTTCGATAGGGTAACTCGCTGCCCCAAAACCACTCGCTTCCACATCAACGATTGACGGCAGGGTATCTTTTTGCACGTATACTCCAAACTATTATTGTCGCTACAGTTTTTCTTGTAGGAAACACTATTCAAACTAGGCTGCGCTGTGTTAAATACGCCTTTTTTCCCGTCTCCAGTGCCGCAGCTTAGGAGATTTAGTAATAACGGTGACGTTAAACTCGCAACAAAGATATAAGCCGATAGTAGAATCATGCCAATTTTTCACTTACACACCTCACAATTAAGGTTAACTTAAAAAGGCATAAAGCATATGTTCAATAAGGCGAAGTTTTACGCAAGAGCTATACTAAAGAATAAGATAGTTACGTAAAAATAAATAAAGCAATGCTATACACTTTTAGGGATATCATTTGGATTGCAAACTTATGCGCTTAATAGCATTACTATTATTCCTCGTTACTATGTTGCCCCTTTTTTCTAGCAACGCAGCGTCACAGGCTGAGCCTTTAATTATTGGTATTGACGCCGACTTCACCGCCGTTGCGGTAGAGGGCGGTATGGCAATTAAAAAGGGCGTTGAACTTGCCGTTGACGAAATCAATGCACGAGGCGGTGTTTTAGGGCGTAATCTGAAGATTGTGGCTAAGGATCACAGAGGCAACCCCGCAAGAGGCTTACATAATATTGATAGCTTTGCGAAAGACCCAAACTTGCTCGCGGTGATCGGCGGCGTACACACCCCCGTAGTGTTGGCTGAAATAGAAGCTATCCATAAGAACGATTTGCTTATGCTCGTACCGTGGGCAGCAGGTACGCCAATTATTGATAACGGTTTTTCTCCGAATAATATTTTTCGTGTTTCTGTAAGGGACTCAGAAGCCGCTAGCGTCATGATTGACCATGCAAAGCAGTTGGGTATTTCGCGTATTGCATTGGTATTAGAGCGAACTGGATGGGGCCGTTCTAACCTGACTTCTCTTAAGCAAGCAGCTGCAGAAAAAGGGTTATCTATTTCGTCGATTCACTGGATAAACTGGCAGCAAAAGAACTTTAGTGACGACATCAGCGCGATAAAGGGTAGCGATGCCGAGGCAATTCTTTTAGTGACCAATGTGCCTGAAGGTGTTGTGGTGCTTGATGAAATGGCACAACAAGACATCGCCTCTATCTTAGGTAATCTCTCACTGGGGTATTGCATCCGGGCAGCTAGCGCAAAAACTCGCCACGCCAATTGCGAAATATAATATTTCCGTCCTTCAAACCTTTCATTTTGAAAAACCCAAAACGCAAAGTGCCGAGCAATTGCTGCGCTCGTATCACGCCAAGTTTGGCGAGGTGGCACCTTCTGCAATTAAAGGAGCAACGGGACTCGCTCATGCATATGATCTTACACATTTAATTGCTGCTGCCGCTGAGAAAGCTGCTACTATAAAGGTAGATAAATTAAGAGAAGCTTTAGAGTCTCTTACTGATGTGGAAGGTGCTGTAAAAACTTACGCTTCACCTTTCACCAAAGATCGGCACGATGCGCTTTGGTCAGAAGACTATTTTATGACGGTTTTTGATGAACAAGGGCATCTTAAAACAATGGATTAATACATGCAGCAACAGCGACCGAGGCTAAGGAAACTCCTACTCTCGAGCATGCTGCCACGGCTGATTGCCTTAGTTCTTTTTGCCTCTTTGGTTTTGTTTGCGATTTCTTTTCATTTTGCCGTATCGCAAGCAGATCAATTACAGCAGCAATCTGTCGATGGCCTTGAACAAGATCTAACATTTATTGTCAATGACACCACTCGTCAGCTGGCCGATTTGGCGGCAAATGACATTATCATCAATTCACTGGTCGATGTTCAGCAGCGCGATAACTATCTACCAATGTTTTTCCGTTCGCTCAACCTTACGCAAGCAAAAGTTGTCGAGTTTGCTTTGTTTGACTTTGCAGGCAGCAAAGTTATCGACAAAAATTGGGATACGGTTTTGCCTGACACGCTAGATACGGCATGGCGACAACAAACCTTAGGCTCTTCTTTGCCTTACTCATCCGTGTCACAATATGGAGTTCTTATAAGCGTACCCGTACTGTTAGGTGGTGTCGCTGAAGGAGCATTAGTGATGTATGTAGATAGCTTGCAGTCACTATTAGCCCCCTACCCTCGCTTAACCAATCAGTTGGTCACCGACGTTGACGGCTTTGTTTTATTTAGCAGTCAGCCCAATTTGATAAGTCCAAACTCACAGATGAGTGAGTTCGATGATGGCGCTTACTCTCTCAAGCAAACTAATTGGCGAGCTCTTACCCTTTATAGCGTCAAGCCTACTATAACAGCATATCAAGAGGTGGCTTGGATTAGTCTCGTGTTGCTGATGATGATCATCGGGTTTGTATTTATTATTTTGCATATGCTAAAAGTCACGGGGGCTTTGGCTGAAAGTACTCTGTCGGCGCTCTATCAAGATATTAAGGGTAAATTGAGCAATAACCCCAACATACCGCGCTCAAACACACAAATAGAAGCACAAGAACTCGCTGACATTCGAGAGGCGTTTGAAAAGCTCATTTGGGATCTATCAGAAGTGTCCCTCTCAAACGAACAGTTTTCAAACGTACTTGAGTCGATGGGAGACATGCTAATCGTTGTCGATAAAAGCGACAACATCATCGTGTCTAACAAACGTTTTGAACACTTTTGTGAAAATCAAAAAGAAACCAATACAGACGTACTGCAACGCGTCACTCAGGCGCTCTCATCAAACACAGAAAGCGAGCTAACCCATACATCAATTAGCGATGAAAAACGCTATATCCGTTGGACCAAAACGTCTTTATTAGACGCCAACGGAAGTATTAGAGGAACAATTTATGTGGGTAGTGATGAGACGGAACGCCGCTCGTTAGAAAGCAATATCAAGATATTAAGTCATGCCATTGACGAGGCAACGGTATCAATCATCATTTCAGACATAACTAAACCAGGACAACCTATTATTTATGTAAATAGCGCTTTTGAGGAGCTTACGGGTTACCCCAAAGAGGAGATCATTGGTTACAACTGCCGCGCTATGCAAGGTCAAAAAACGGATGTCCTGAACATAGATGAAGTACGTAAAGCGATAGCCAAAAGAGAGCCTATAGAAATAACGCTTCTTAATTACAAGAAAAGTGGTGAATCGTTTTACAACAGGTTGAATTTAACACCCGTTACCATTGATGGTGAAGTTACTCACTACATTGGTTTTCAACAGGACGTAACCCAGCAACGACAAACAGAGCAATATTTAAAAGAGGCCCGTGAAAAAGCAGAAGAATCGGCAAGGTTGAAGTCCAGTTTCTTGGCAAGTATGAGTCATGAAATTAGAACCCCCATTCATGGAATATCGGGCGTACTTCAATTACTTGAGGCATCTGAGCTAGACAGCGAACAGCAGCATTACCTGTCGCTTGCTAGTTTTAGTATTCAGAGCTTGCTTCATATTGTTAATGACATATTAGACTTCTCCAAGATTGAAGCGGGTCAGCTGCAAATTGAGCACTCACCTTTTGACATTGTTACCTCGCTTGAAAATATCCAAAGCCAGTACGCTATCATGTGTCAGGAAAAAGGCCTGGATCTACATTTTCATTTCGACTTACAAGGGTTTCATACCGTATTAGGTGATGAAGTAAGATTTAGACAAGTACTCACTAACCTTCTGGGCAATGCCGTTAAATTTACTGAACAAGGACATATTGAAGTTCAAACGGCATTGTCGACAAATTCAGATGGAAAGCTAATGCTGCGTTGTAGCGTTACAGATACGGGTATTGGCATTGCCAAGGAAAACCAAAATTCTATTTTCGAAGTATTCACCCAGGAAGACCTGTCCACAACGCGTAAATTTGGTGGCACGGGACTTGGATTGTCAATAAGTAAGCAGTTATGTGAGTTGATGGGCGGTAGCATCAGCCTTAGCAGTGAGAAGGGCAAAGGCAGTACATTTAGCTTCGAAATCATGCTAGATGAAGCAGATGACCAGCTAGGTTATCTTAATGCAGAACCCGTAAGCAAGCGACCTCAAAAGTCGAAAAAGCAGAAGGTACTTATTGTTGAAGATAACGATATAAATCAAATCATCGTTAAACAACACTTAAGTGCCCATACAACACTTAGCGCAAAGTCTGGCAGAGAAGCCATTGATGCCCTAGTTAGAATGAAGCCAACGTTTGACATTATTTTAATGGATTGCCAAATGCCCGAAATGGACGGGTTTGAAGCGACCGAACGTATCAGACG
This sequence comes from Alteromonas gracilis, assembly GCF_036870955.2. Taxonomy (GTDB): domain Bacteria; phylum Pseudomonadota; class Gammaproteobacteria; order Enterobacterales; family Alteromonadaceae; genus Alteromonas; species Alteromonas gracilis_A. The sequence goes on along the minus strand of NZ_CP145482.2, from coordinate 833,933 downwards.
CGGTGAAGCGGGAGAAAGGTACGTTAATGTGCCGATTATTGCTCTCACTGCAAACGCGATGAAGGGAGACAGGGAGCGTTGTGAACAAGCGGGTATGGACGATTACTTAAGTAAACCTTTTGAAGTAAATGATTTGGTCGATAAAGTAGACTATTGGGCAAACAAGACGGCTGCTGAGAAGTCGAGCAGTTGATATACGCCCCTTTCAACAATAAGCGACGACCATGACAGCAACGACCAGCGACAAACGTATTAACAATGCCGTTTAAGTGTATTAGCGTATTTCTTTTACTTATTTGTACAAGTGAAATAGCGATGTGCAACGATGAGGTACTTAGGTACAACCTTGGCACGTCGGGAAGTTCTGTGCCTTATGAAAATGCCGTCGATGCGTCTAGAAAGGGAATATTAGTGGAAATATTGCCTCTTATTATGGACCACGCTGGTATCAAAACTGAAAAAGTGATGCTGTCTACCAAGCGCGCGATGATAGCGTTTAACACAGGCAAACTTGACTTTGACTTTTTCAGTGCCAGTTGGTTGCCACCTGAAGAACCGCATGACGACTTTGTTTTTTCACACCCTATTCTTACCGTAACAGAATACTTCATTACTCTGCCGGAAAAGCAGCTGGAATATAAAAACGTAGATAACATATATGGAAAACCCGTAGGCACAATCTCAGGGTATGTTTATTATGATGACAAGCGATTTGACCTAGCTCGATTTTCAATCTGAAAGCACCTTGCTGCTCGCCCTTGGCAAAAAGCGTATCGACGTCATTATTATGGAAGAAACAGTATCTCGCTATTGGTCAGCTAAACATAAAATCGATATCGCTTTTGGTCCAATACACACCCAAGGTGATTTAGCGATCCGCGTTCATACCCGCCACCTAGACAAACTCCCCAAAATCAATGCAGCGATAGATCACCTGCGAGAAACAGGAAAAATTCAAGCTGTATTGGACAAATACGCCGACTTTTCACTGTAGATACTCATACAGTTGATGTTGGAATTGCTGGCGTAGGTCGTTGTTTGAAAGATTGAATAACAAGACACAAACAAACCAAAGCCATGCCACACCAGCCTATTGGTAAAAAATCTTCTCCTATCAGATAGACCGCAAATAACGTTGCAACGACTGGCTCTATAAGGGTTATCAGCGTCGCTTGGCTTGCTTCAACATGACGCAACCCGAACCCAAATAAAACATAACCCAAAAACATAGGGACGAGTGCCATGTAAAGCGAAACGGATGTATTTATATGGCTGGAAAACAAATTGTCGCCAGTCACTAAAAGTGAAGGTAGCAACAAAAGCGAAGCACAACCAAATAAGCTTGCCATCGCTGATTTAGAATGTGCGCTTAAGCATTAATGAGTTGTTTTGCTGCCCACGAATAGCCAGCATAGGTTACTCCCGCCACAAGTCCTAATATAATGCCTAAAATTTCGGTATTGGCACTAGTGAAAGATGCAGTGCTATCAGGTGTTTTGCCAGCGCTTAATAAAACAATGCCTAGCGCCCCCAACAGAAAACTAATTGTCCATTGTGCTGACACCTTTTTTTTGCCGAATAGATATTCGAAAATCGCTGCAAACAGCGGTGCACTGGCGATAGACACCACCGTACCAATGGCAACGCCACAAAAGCGCATTGACGCATAAAATGCCAATGGATAAATGGCCACACACAGGCTTCCAAATATGAATGTGGGTAAATTTGTTAAGAGCACATGGCGATCTTTTAAAAGCAAATTTCGAGATGTTAAGCACAAAAGAACGCCCCCTACACCCATTGCAAAGGCGCCTATAGCAAACGGGCTTATTTCGGGCGCATACTGAGCCGCTGTACCTGTCGTTCCCCATAAAACACTTGCAATAACAATAGCAAATACGCCCTTAAAACCTTGTTGTGAAACCATACCATGCAAATCTAGTGGTGAAAGTGTAACTAAAGATTGTACGCAGAAATGAGGCTATGTATTGGGATTAGAAGCCAATACTCTTTGCACTTTAGACGGTTTTCTTCAACTTTTATATTCAGCGCAATGGGTGAGGACAACTAATGGGTCGTCAACGCTATCGTCAAGTATGTTTTCATAAAGGGTGCCCGAGGCACCTTTTATCCACCAAACTAGACCTTTTCCTTCAGACAAACCATTCTCTGTAGCGTATTTTGCGCCAGACGCAGCCATTACTGAATAGAGTACTAATTCCCTGTCGTTCAATGTGAGCCTTGCGTTAGCGATTGCTTCAGTGTTTTCATACTGCACATCAACAATCCAATGGTTATCGCAATCATAGCGATAACTTAGCCCTTTATCCTTAGCCATGCACCCGGTCAAAAGTAGTGTTGATAAGCAAGATAAAGCTATCGTTCTCATACCTTCTGTCACCGTTATAAAAAGTGATATTTTTTGAACTATAGCGAATAAATGTATATAAAGAAATTAGTCGGTTTCGGTTTAGCAAATGAGAAGAATACAATGATTGCAAGCCCCCTGTTCTTTCTATATCAAAGTTCTTAATTGTTGTTGGGTTATTATTTCTAACACTCGGGTGCCAATCACTTTATCAAGCTGAAGATATAAGCGGCATGTGGATGGCGCAGACAGACAGCGAGGAGGCGCCTACCATTCAGTTTGAACAACAAGAGATTGTAAATGGATACGATGGATGTAATCGGTATTTTGGTACCTACGCTATTGATGGAAATGAAAGCCTGTCCATTGTTATCTCTGGCGTTACGAAGAAATATTGTCACAATTCAGCCAGCGCCGATGCATTTATTGAATTCTTGAACAATGTTTCAAAAGTCTCTGTTGAAGACGACACGCTTATTCTTTACGCAGAAAAAACAAACGATTCACGCACTTTCAGTAAATATGAAAATGATAAACGCTAGCTAAAGCAGCGTTAATGCAAAGGGTTTCACAGTGACAAAATACACTCCGTATGCCGCCTCTTTTGTGGCGTTAGCATTGCTTTCACCCACAGCGGCCGAAGCAATCGTTCAGGTCAACGATGCGATTACAGCGCCAGAGGGCTTAACGGGCAACGTAAGGTTTACCATCAACGGTCAGTCTGGCAATAAGGATGAGCAAGAGTACGGTTTTGACAACCTGCTTCGCTACAGAGCCCATGAAACCCTCATCGTGTTTATCGGTGACTATAGTTATTCAGAAACCAATAGTGTCAGAGACGAAGATGAACTGTTTGCACACTTACGTTGGGTGGAACTTAATCAGTTTGGTGACAACATCGATTCAGAAGTCTTTGTCCAATATCAGTACGATGATTTTGCAGACTTATCTCGTCGCGAACTGTTAGGCGGCAATGTCAGATACCGCTTTGACCAACAATCTGAACAAAATGAAACACAAGTCATTTTAGGACTTGGCGCGTTTTATGAACTTGAAGTTTCCGAAGCAACAGATTTAGAGGATAGTTTAATTCGCGCCAATATCTACACGCGCTTTGTCTATGACAGCAAAGACACCTACCCCTACTCACTTTACGCATCGGCATACTTTCAGCCCGCGCTAGAAGATATTAGTGATTTAAGAGCCCTTGTGGTCGGAGGCGTGAAATTCCCTATATTGGAACGTGTAGCAGTGGCATTTGAAATAGAAGTCACACACAACGCCACACCGTTTATTGATATTGAAAAAACAGACGTAGATTACGGCATTTCATTGAGTTACGAGTTCTAATAAGACGCCCTAGGCTCTAACAAACCCCATTCATAACGTTTCTAGTTATTCCACAAACCGTTGTTTTAAATAAGATAGAGCGTCTATTCGCTAGGCGCCGTATCTCGAGATAAATAAAGCGTTTGAGACGGGAACGCAAAACCACTTCCGTTACTCTCAACGATTTTTGACATGCTCAGCAACACACTCTCTTGTTTCGCTAAAAACATGGCGTAATCGGCTGCTCTGATATACGCAAACACTTCAACATCCTTCGATGCTGCGCCGTAAGCGATGAAATTGACCCTAATGCCTTCGTTAATCACATCTTTAGCATTTTTCAGAAGTTCTCTGAGTTGTGAGAGGATTTCTTGCATATGTTCAGACGAAGTCTCGTATCGCAAGTTCAACGTTGTACGAAGTAAGAACTTTTTCCGTAGCGTAAAATTTTCGATTTCCGCGGTAGAAAGCTCCCCATTTGGAAACGTTACCAGCGTGTCTGACAATGTACGAATGCGAGTAGAGCGCAACCCGATATGCTCAACCGTACCGAGTAATTCGCCCATTTTACAAAAGTCCCCCACCCTAAAAGGCTGGTCAACGATGATTGTAATGCTGCCCACAATGTTTTCGATTGCTTTTTGGGCACCTAAAGCAATGGCTATTCCTCCTAGCCCAAGTGCTGCGATACCCGTAGTCACATCTACGCCGTAGTTGTCGAGTATCAAAATGATAGCAACAAGAATAAGGATACTTTTTACAATAGCTTTAAAAAAGATAATGAGAGAAACGCTAAGCTACTCGGTTTTTCTGTCGAAGTATCTGTTCGCCACGACTAGACAGATTGTTAAGTAAAGACCAGATGAGAATGAATAGTGCAAGCCAAATCACCGAGACAGTTAACTTGCTCATGTCTTGCCTTACTAAAATTGACAACCCAAGTGCCAATTCAAGTTGGTAAAAAATAAACACCCCAAAAATCATACATAGGGGTGTAATACTCGAAGAAAGGATTTGGCTGTTGCGAGAATTTCCCGAATATTCGATATATCTTTGAGACGCTCGCCACAGACCTTTGTATAGCATCCAAGCAAAAAATAAGGCGATACATAGGGCTACCGGTATTGCTAGCCAGTGAGACACTGCGGCTCCGCGAAAACGCGCGTCATTCAGCGAAGCGGTAGACACAGTTTCTATAAATGGTCTTGTAATCTCCAAGTCAAGATTAGATATAGCTCTAATGGTTTGTCTTGAAACGAGCCATTGCTTTTCTCCACTTCGCACCGTGACGCGCTGCAATAAGATAGGGACAACTTGCCCCTGTGCACGTATCTGACCTATCTGTTCGTAGTCCGAAGTGAGATTGTTTTCTTCAGAACCATCTGGATTATTTGAAACCAAGGCAACAGGCATAAGCACACCGTATCTGTCTACAATATGAGGAAACAATTCAATGACCTCAATAATCGACTCTCTTGATAAATCCGACGTAGGTCGCGTTATAAAACTACTTGAAAGACGGTTCTCTAAAGGGTTGGCAAGGGACTGTAAAATGCTCCTCGAAGTATCTCGGGGAGTAGCAAGTTCAGACTGAGGCTCTTCCTCTACGGTTTGTGGCTGGGACAACAGCGGCTGAAGTTGTGCAAATGCAGTAGGAGGGAGCAATAGGGTTGATAGCAATGCGAAAGCACATAAGCGAACAGCTTGCGCCTGGCATGCAACCCATTGAAATAATCCGCAGTGCCCTATTTGTATAACTTTTCTATTGAAAGACGTCATGCTTGACGAGTCTCGAGCAGTTTTAGTTAATTAATTTACGTTTTATCGAAACGATAAGATCGTAAAGGCCTGTTTCAAGTAATGTGATAAAGCTGAACATTGCTTAAAGCAGTTGTTCTATTGGCAACAGCCCCGCTATCCACGCGCCAAAACGCCGAAATACACTTGCATCAGGCTCATGTTCAGTAATGGTATTACTTTGTAAATCGCGCCAAATAAGTTTGTCGTTATTTACCTCTACCTTGTAAGCACTTTCTGTAAGGCGCTCGCGCATTACTGGTTTGATAAAAGAAACAAATTCTGGGCTGGTCAAAAATACCATTAACTCCGTATTTAAATTCCCTGATCGAGGGTCCATATTCATTGAGCCCGTGGCGAATATGTCATCGTCGATGACCAAAAGTTTAGCATGAAGGCTCGCTTTACTAGAACCTGTCGTTATGCCAAATGACGCTTTATCCCCTGTAGCTTTGACTTCCCACAATTGAATGCCAGCGTTGACAAGCGATTTGCGATACTTTGCATACCATCCATGCACAGCAAATACATCAGTTGAAGCCAGGCTGTTTGTTACAATCGTAATATCAATGCCTCGCTGTGAAGCCCTAATCAGTGCATTAACACCGTCTTCTGTAGGTACGAAGTAGGGAGAAACAATAGTGAGCGTTTTACTGGTTTTGTTAAGTACGTCGGTTAGTAACTCAACAAGTTGCCTAGAATCGCTATGCACTTTATTCGGGTCGTCGTAGCCAAGTATCGCGTTTCCGTAAAACCAAGGAGAGCCTTGAGCTTGTAAGGACGGGAATAGAATGGCGCCCTCTAATTGCTCTGCTTTGTCTATAACGCGTGTAAGCGCATTGGTTTCTGCTTCGTTAAACAAACCGTTTTTTGTTGTACCCACATCTGGGTACAGCATATAGGTCGGCACCGCATAATGGCTATTCCAATAGTCATCAAACTGTTGTGCAATATTCTCTACAATAGCGCCAAAGAGCAAAACATCAAAGTCGTTAAACACGACGTGTGACGCTACCGCATAATATTCGTTGCCAATGTTGCGCCCTCCTATAACAGAAGTCACCCCATCAACAGTTATACTTTTATTGTGCATTCTCCTATTTACCCTTTCAAATTCTGATAAATAAGAGAGAAACCTCAAGCCGTTATACTTTAAAGGGTTAAACATTCTTATTTCGACATTCTCATGCAAAGCCAGTTTTACAATACGAGAATCAGTTACCTGCTGCATACCATCGACTAAAATACGAATTCTTACCCCTCTATTTGCAGCATCTTGCAAGCGCAGTAAGATAGCTCGACTCGCTTTGTCATCTTTAAAAATGTAGTACTGAAGGTCGATAGTTGAGTTGGCCAGCTTGATAAGCTCAAGGCGAGTAGAAAACGAAGACTGCCCCCCCCCCAGAGGCGAAAACCCTGATAGCGATGCATTGTCCGGTTGATATTGAGTGAAATACTCAGCCAAGTGTGAACTATTATCAAAGCCTTTATGAAACGATGACGTGCGAGTCGCAGGGTCGTATGGCATAGAAGAACACGCTGCCAGCAGTAAAATAAGGCTAACGCTCAGTACGCTTTTATTGATTAGCCCTCTAACCAGCCGTATTTTAGTAAACAAGCCTTTAATTATCATACTTATTTACTAAACACTTCTTTGCCATTTTTAATTGTAGCGATCACGTTAATATCCTTTATGTTTAAAGGATTTACTTCGATTGGGGTTTTATCAAGGATCACAAAATCTGCTAATTTCCCCTTGGCTAAGCTGCCTTTAACATTCTCATCAAAAATTTGGTGTGCTGCATTTATCGTTACCCCCTTAAGTGCAATGTAGGGGGAACTCGCTGCGCTTTCCCCAAGACTTGACCAGAACGGGTCAGACGGTTGACGGCGGTATGCACACCAAATATGGGGTCGATAGGTGTCACCGTTTCATCTGAATGATTAGTGTAAATCAACCCCATCTCACTAGCAGCGTTTAGTGGACTTAAAAAGTGAGCCCTTTGGGGTCCAAGGTTCTCGACATGAACATCGCCAAAAAAGTAGGCATGGTTGGTAAAAAATGAAGGCATGATGTTATATCGCTTGAAGGTTTCTAATTGGTCAGGCCTTAAAAACTGAGAGTGTATAACTACTGTTCTGCGGTCCATATCCATTGGCTCACCCAATGTCGCACAGGCTTTTTCATGTGCTTTAATGATCATATCTATCGCTGCATCACCATTGCCGTGAATGAACATTTGAAACCCGTTTTTGTACCCGCGTAACATCAGCGCATCTAAGTTTTCTTGGCTCATATGGGGATAGCCCACGCAGTTTGCTTCACAGCCGTCGACCTCTGTTAAGTACTCCTCTGTAAAGTAGGCGGTTTTTCCTTGGGGCGAACCATCGGCTATTAGCTTAATGCCCTGTGGCTTTAATCCATTTTGGTATACACCAAATGTCAGATTGTTCGTTAACATACTGTCCATGCCATGCACCGTTACAAGGTCCATGGTCAGTTCACCAGACGCGGCCACTTGCTTGAAAAACTTCATATTCAGTGGATCGGTCATGCCATCTTGGGCTGTCGTAACACCATTTTTGAGGTAGTACTTTTGGGCGCGAGCAAACAATGCAGCCTTTTTCGGAATAAATTCTTGAATGGCTTTGCCTGCAAAGAAATAAATAGCCACTTCTTGCACTTGGCCAGTAGGCTCTTGGCTATTCGGAAACCTGATAATCTTGCCCCCCTCGGGGTCAGGCGTCGTGTTATCGATATTGGCAAGTTTCAGTGCATAGGAGTTTGCAATACCAAGATGTCCGCTTGTATGCTGCAAATACACAGGATTGTTTGGAAAGGCGACGTCAAGCTCAGCTTTTGAAATATGACGCATTTCCTCTAGTTGGGTTTCATCATATCCCCATGCAAATATCCATTCGTCTTTTAGTATATTGAACTGTTCTTTGTAGCTTTTAAGCTCGTTGATCAAGTCTGCAAAGTTCTGCACAGGGCCTACTGGTGGCGACGATACATTGGCCTGCCCTACTGCGTTTATAACCATACTGAAATGGCTATGAGGGTCTATAAACCCTGGAATTAGGGTATTGCCAGCTAAATTGTAAATCGTGGCCTTAGGAAAACTTTTTTCCGCATCACTGAGCGAACCAATAAAGGCTATCTTTCCACCTAGCTCAACAACCGCTTCTTCATATACGGGTGTGTCGCCTTCCATGGTAAGAATTTGGCCCCCCTTATAAAGCGTTGCAGACTGGCTCTGTTTGTTATGCGTTGTCACTGATGCGCATGAAAATACTAAGCTTGAAATCATTAAAATGAATAGTGAATGTACCCAAGTTGTGCGTTGATTTGTCACCGTGCGCTCTCCGCTGTGCTCGTTACGCATTAATTATTTTTTCTATTAAGCTCTACATCGCCTCACAACAATAAAAGATAGCTTGCTTTTTTTGCGAAATCACTTTAAAAACTGATTCAACAACCCGTATAGAATATTCATGTCCACTGGCTTTGGTATGTGGCTTGAAAAGCCCTTCTGCAAATATAGCGCTACATCCTCGGCCATAACGTTTGCAGTTAGCGCAATCACAGGTACATGGGGTTTTAACGCGGCGATGGCTTTTTGTGCCCCCATCCCGTCCATTTCAGGCATGTGAATATCCATTAGGATCAGATCAAAATCTTCATTTTTTACAGCATTAATAGCTTGTAACCCATTATCGACAGTCACCAGTGCCGCTTTTGTCGGTTCAAGCATTGTCTGAATAACCACTTGATTTATTGCATTATCCTCTGCAATAAGGATCTTCTTGCCCATTATTAACGGCGCAGTTACCGATTTTGAAATCTCTTCCTTACTTTCTATCACTCGGCGCTCAAGCGGCAACCATACAGAGACTGTTGTCCCTTCACCCGGTGTGCTTTTTAGCTTTATATCGCCTTTCATCATCTCAATAAGGCAAAGCGTGATTGACATGCCCAAACCTGTTCCACCATACTTGCGCGTTGTGGAAGAGTCGGCTTGTGAGAATCGGTCAAAAATTCTAGCCTGCGCGTCTTCACTCATGCCTATACCCGAGTCTATAACATCAACGCGAATAGCTTTAGTATGGTTAAGCGTGCCATAGCTAACTTTTACAAGCACAGAACCTTCTTCGGTGAATTTAACGGCATTTGACACTAAATTGAGTAAAATCTGTTTTACTCTGACAATATCGCCATACCAACCGTCAACAAAATCACTTTCTACATCAATGCTGAAATCGATGCCCTTAGTGCTGACAAGGCCGTCAACATCATATTTTATCGAGCTCAATACTTCATTAAGAGTAAAAGGGACGTTTTCAATACTCAACGTATTCGATTCAATTTTTGAGTAGTCGAGTATGTCGTTAATTATGGTAAGCAGACTTTGAGCCGAAAATGCGGCATTGTTAAGGATAGTTGTTTGTTTGTTATCAAGTTTCGCCGTTTTCAACAGCTGTAAGCCGCCAAGAATGGCATTCATTGGCGTGCGTATTTCATGGCTCATGTTTGCAAGAAAATCGCTCTTTGCTTGTGTTGCGGCTTCTGCTCTAAGTTTTTCTAGCTCCAACACCTCAAGCGTTCTTATTCTGTCTGAAATATCATGGTTAACGCCTATTACTTTTACCGGATTATTTTTGCTGTCGAAGACCACCTTTCCGTTTGCTTTAATGTGCTTTATCTCCCCTGACGGAAGCACTATTCTAAATTCAGTATCGTAAATTTCACCACTGGCAATAGCTTTGAAAAATAATGTTTTCGCAAAATCGAGGTCTTCTGGATGAACTGCACTTTCCCAAGCTTCGATAGCGCCGCTAAATGATGCTTTCTCAACCCCATATAGGCGATACATCCACTCATCCCACATCAAGTCATTGTTCTTAATGTCCCATTCCCACACCCCCATTTCGATTGCATCATTGGCAAGCTGCAGTCGAATTGCGCTGGCAAGCGCCTTTTCACGTTCTACTTTTATGCGTGCTTCAGCCTCTTTTTGGGCAGTAATATCTTGAAATACACCAAAGAGGCTTGGTGCATTTTTCGTTAGTGAAAATGGGGTTGCCGTGTGCTCTTACCCAAATGTTCTTGCCAGTAAAGGTAATAAGCTCAAGCTCTAAGTCCCATGATTTCCCTTGGTTTATACCTTGCTCTACGGCCTCGGCAATAAGCTCGCGACTTCTTCCTTCTTTATAAAACGAGATACCGTCTTCAATGCTCGGTAGGAAATCATCAGGCACTTCATGGATTCTTTTGGTCTGTTCACTCCACACTACCTGGTTAGTTTGTAAATCCGCCTCCCATGTGCCTATGTTGGCGGTTTTTTCCAGTTTACTTAATAGCTCTGCTTGCTTTTTGAACGCTAATGATTGCGCCCTTTCTTGTTCAAGCTGCTCAATATCTTTCTCTTTCAGTGCAGTAACATCTGTGTGGGTGCCTAGCATCCTTACTGGCTTACCCTCGGCATCCCTAATGGCCACTCCGCGGCAGCGGATCCAAACCGTTTTCCCGCTTTTGTGAGTATATCTAACAATTTGGTCGTAGGGATGATTGGGGTTTTCGCAGTGCGCTTTGAAATTTGCCGTGGCGTGTTCTAAATCATCTTGATTGATGATGTCTTGCCATTCACTGGCAAGGTGGCGTTTAGTGTCGGGGTTATAGCCAAGCGTTGTCCAAAAACCAGGGCTCATCCATTCGTGTTCTGGGTTCTCTAAATCCCAAAACCACATTCCATCAAGAGACGCGCTTTCAATGAAATCGAAAACTTGCTCATCTTCTCGAAGCAGCGCTTTGAGCTCGGTGTAAAGATAATTCTCTGACTGCAACACGACACCCTCACTGCATGCGGTTGAATGAAACGTTTTGTAAACTAAAGTATAAGCTAATATGATGTAAGGTCTACTTTTGTTCGATAAGCAAAGTAACTTATCGAACAAAAACGCCAAATTTACAAATAAATAGTTACATTTGATAACACACTATTCGTTTGTACTTAGATACCCTAATTGGTGTTCGCAATCAAACAAAACACCCAATGAAAAAACCTTACCTACTTAAAATGTTAAGCGTTACCTTGCTGGCAACCTTTGTATTGGCTGGCAATTCAAATGCCATAGTCATAAGGCATGACAAACCTGCAAACGATTATCTTGCAAATCAGGATGACTTTCCCCCTCTTGCTACGTTTTACAACATAGGCGTGCATGGAACATTGATTGCGCCTCAATGGGTGCTCACTGCTGCACATACTGTTTTTTGTCTAGATGAAGGGCAAATTATTAAGATTGGCGATGAGCGTGCTGAAGTTGAAGCAAGATACAGCTATCCAACTTACAAACTGGGCAAAAATAACGATTTGGCACTCATAAAACTGAAAGCGCCAGTAGTTAATGCTCAGCCTGCAAAAATATATCGTAAACACAACGAAGATGGCCAGACCGTATGGTTTATTGGTAGTGGCGGCACTGGTACTGGGTTAACAGGTGAAACTGTCGGCTATAAAGATAACAATGGAACACTACGTAAAGCGCGAAATAGGGTTGAGTCGGTGTCAAAATCAGACTTAACGTTTATTTTTGATTCGGAGGATGACGGGGTTGAATTAGAAGGCGTTTCTGGAAACGGAGATAGCGGAGGTCCTGCATTTATAGCAGTTGATGGGGAATATTATTTGCTCGGTATAAGCTCAAGAACAGGTTCTTGGTTTAAGGGTGTTGGCGAATATGGCGTAAAAGAGCTTTACACCAGAGTATCTGTCCACGCTGAATGGATAGATGAGGTAATTGCGGCAGACAAAGAACAGCGCAGCAGAATAGCGTCACAAGACCCTTTTTTACAATCAGGTATGACGCCTGACAACATTGGCCAAATTTGTGAATCCATTAGAGCGTGTTGACCTTTGCCGTACGTTTTTGCAGCAAAGTGTTTAGCATTTAGACAAGGAAGTGCACACGTCGTGTAGCCATCTACATAAGTGTGCGCAGACGCAGTATAAATGCTAAACAATTGCTGCCTGAAAGGTTCATCCAAGCGAGCCTCATGCGGCTTTACTCGTCGCTAATTTGGAATAACCAAACCACGCAACTCGTTCATTGCCTGATACTCGCTTGGAATGAACAAAAAGTGTACCGCAAAGGTCAACACGCTCTAGTCTTTAGCTGTTTTTTGTTGCGCCACTACTAGGGTCTACTAATAGCGCTATTCACCCTCAAAATAATAGGAAGGGTGAGCTGTGAAAAGCTTTAAGAAATGTGGAGTTGGCCGATAAGCCGGGTTCTGTCGTGGGCAACCATTCCTCTAGATCAGCAATCGCTCACTGATTCAAGCAACCTACCCGATCCCCATGCGGGCCACACGTTAAGGGATCCTATTTGGTCTTGCTCCGGGTGGAGTTTACCTCGCCACACTCTGTTACCAGAGGCGCGGTGCGCTCTTACCGCACCCTTTCAGCCTTACCGGCATGCGAACATGCTTAGGCGGTCTTCTCTCTGCTGCACTTGTCGTCGGCTCGCGCCGCCCAGACGTTATCTGGCACCCTGCCCTTTGGAGCCCGGACTTTCCTCCCCTTTCTTACGAAAGCGACGGTTGCCTGGCCAACTCCGCGGCGCATTCTACATGAAGAACACGCCAATAGCGATAAACAAAGCTAAAAGCCGCGCTAAATAAAGCAGCGCTCCACTTTTGCTTTATCTGGCAATTTAGTAATGACAAATACGTTGTCCCCTTCTTTAAAACGGGTTTTCCCTTTGGGAATGAGGGTCTTGTCTTTGCGAGCAATCATGGCGACCACAGTGTCTTCAGGCAATGACAACTCGCTGACCGTTTTATCAATGGCGTTTGACGGTGTCGCTAGCACTATTTCAATGAGCTCTCTTTTACTTTTCGCAATCTTCACAATTTCGAGGGTTTTAGAAGAGGCCGCCTCACTGTTAATAACAAGACCTAATTTTCGTGCCGCGAAAGGTAAGGTAGAGCCTTGAAGTAATGCAGATATTAATACAATGAAAAACACGACGTTAAAAATTAGCTCAGCATAGTCCATGTTAAAAATAAGCGGGAAAATAGAGAGGATAATGGGCACTGACCCGCGTAACCCTACCCATGAAATAAGTACTGATGCATTAAGCGGGAAACGAGAAAGCAGCAACATCGGCATCACCACTAGTGGCCTTGCAACGAAAATAAGCACAGCCGCGATCAAAAGCCCTTCCTTCCAATTAACAAAAAGCTCAGTAGGTGTAACTAATAAGCCAAGAATAACGAACATGGCAATTTGGCTAAGCCAAGCGAGGCCGTCTAGAAATACAAAAGTATTACGTTGGTAGGCAAAGCGGCTGTTTCCTACAATTACACCTAATGAACGTAGCTAAAAAACCGCTGCCGTTTAAATTGGCGGCCACACCAAATGAAAGCACGCCAAAAAGCATCACAAAAACGGGGTATAGCCCAATTGCCATTAGCGATATGTGTCGCAACAGCCATACTGCCAGCGCACCAATAGCAACACCAATAAGCGCGCCAACGCCCATTTGACTGGCAAACAGGCCGACTAAATCAATGGCGCTAGTGGTGCTATCTTGAATAATAGTGATAAGCCCTATGGTCAGAAATATAGCCATGGGATCGTTCGATGCACTCTCTAGCTCTAGAGTGGACTTCACCTTGTTAGGTATGCGTATTCCCGCATTGCGCAATACCGAAAACACGGCGGCGGCATCGGTCGAGCCAACGATCGCCCCTATAAGTAGTCCTTTGTATAAGGGCAACTCTAGTATAAACATAGCCGCAAGGCCTGTGATAGCGGCGGTACCGACTACCCCAAAAGTGGCTAAAAGCGCGGCGGGCTTCCACGCCTGTTTAATAGACTTTTTGGAGGTTTGTAGGCCTCCATCAAACAAAATAAGAATAAGTGCCAATGTCCCAATGGCGTGTGCCGCGTCAGCGTTGTCAAAAAAGATACGGCCAATGCCGTCCTCTCCTGCCAACATGCCGACGCCTAAAAACAACACCAAAACAGGCACCCCGAAACGCGGTGATAACTTACTCGCCAGCACACCAAAAATAGCTAGCATGGCGCTGAGAAGTAATATGTGATCAACTGCAAACATGTCGAGGTCCTTGTTTCCGCTATGGTATGTGGGCAAGAGAGGCTTTCACCTCCTCTGCTGTTGGCTTAAGCTGCGCTTTGCCAAGTCGCTCTCGCCGCTTACCTAATAAATATAGCAAGGTTGAAGTGATGAACAGGGTAGATGATGTGCCTATAACAACAGCAAATACCATAGGAACGGCAAAACTTTCGACGGCATCCCCACCAAAAAGTGCCATTGGGAGTAACGCTAGCAAGGTTGTGATTGACGTAAATACTGTGCGACTTAACGTACTATTTACCGCATCATTGATCGTGTCGGCTAACGGTTTGTTTGCATCAATGCGTAAAAGTTCGCGAATACGGTCGAGTACCACTACTTTATCGTTGATGGAATAACCGATAAGCGCAAGCAGTGCGGCCACCGCTGTTAAGTTAAATTCAATCCCGGTTAATGCGAAAAAGCCAATGGTTTTGGTTAAATCCAGCAGTACAGTTAACAGCGCTGCCGTGGCAAAATGTGCTTCAAATCTTGCCCACAGGTACATCAACATGCCCGCTCCTGCGATTAACAACGCAAGTATGGAAAGCTCCGCAAAGCCGCCGCTTACCTTTGGCCCAACAACGTCCACTTTATCAAATACTACGTCACCGTCGGCCTGTTGAATTGAGGCTTTTAGTGTATCGGTATAAGACATGGCACCAGAACTTTGGTTGTTCTCACTATCGCTGCTTTGCAAAGGAGCACGCAATAAATAGTGATTTGCACTGCCATATTCTTGTATAGCCACCTGCTCAAAACCGCTACTTCTAATTACATTGCGAAGTTCGTCCGTTGATAGCGCGGGCGCGGTGAGCTCAATCATAGTGCCGCCGGTAAAATCAACGCCATAATGCAAACCGGGCTTAGCAAACAGTCCAATTGAAAGCAGAGTTAACAGTACTGACAGTGACAACGCTATTTTGCGCCTCGACAAAAAGTTGATTCCCTTCAACGTATCGCTTAAGCGAATAAGGTGCGAGTTAAAAGGTAGAGGTTCACGTTCTGCTACACGCCCTTTTCTCAGTTTTACAACACACAACATAAGCATTTTAGTTAACGCTACTGCGGTAAAGACCGACGATATCAACCCAAGTGCAATGGTAATGGCAAAGCCTTTAATTGGCCCGCTGCCAAACATAAACAGCAAACTTACGGCAATGAGCGTGGTGAAGTTAGAATCAACAATGGTGGCAAAGGCTTTTTCAAAGCCGACTTTGATAGCACTTAGTGCCGGACGCCCTTTTCGGCTCTCTTCTCTAATACGTTCGTTAATTAGAATATTGGCATCAACTGCCATACCCATGGTTAAAATAAGACCAGCGATGCCTGGCAAAGTGAGCGTTGCACCAAATAGCGTTAACGCGCCAAACACGAGGGCCATATTGATACATAGCGCAAAGCTTGCAATTGCCCCCCATCGACCGTAAATGGCCACCATAAAGGCAAGCACCATCAGTGCACCTGCCACGCCACTTTCAATGCCAGTTTGAATTGCGTCACTGCCTAAATCAGGCCCTACTGTACGCTCCTCAATGATATCTAGTGGCACAGGCAATGCGCCAGTTCGTAGCATCAATGCAACGTTGTGTGCTTCTGGAAGAGTGAAATTACCGGTAATCTCCCCTCGTCCACCAGGAATAGCCGTGTTAATTAATGGTGCAGTTACTACTTTATCGTCAAGCACGATAGCCAGTACGCGACCAATATTTTCTCGCGTCATTGCGGCAAATTGCTTGGCGCCTGTACTATCTAGTTTGAACGTAACAACGGGTTGCCCGGTTTCTGAACTTAACACGCCAGACGCATCAGTGATGTGCTCTCCTTCTAGCGCTACACGCTGCTCAAGTTTATACACGTTGCCCTGCTCGTCCTGCTTGGCCATTGATTGCCCAGAGTGACTGTTAACTTGCCAGTGAAATGTCATTTGTGCGGTGGTGCCAAGTAGCTTTTTAACTTGGCTTGGGTCTGACACGCCCGGCATTTGCACCAATATGCCGTCACGCCCTTGAAGGGTAACACTGGGCTCAGTTAACCCTGTTTCGTTTAAGCGTTTTCGAACGACTTCTACACTTCGCGCAAGTGCATCTTTCAATAGCTTTTGAACGTACTGTTCACTTAATGAAAGACGCAAAATATCATCATCAATATCAACATTAAGCGCACCTACCCCCGAAGGCTGCGCAGAGACTTTAAACGCCAAGTCTTTGACTTTTCGTGAATCGTTAGCATCGCGTAACGTAAGTACTAAGCCGCTTGTATGGTCATTTGAGGCTTTGGAGTTAGATTGTTTGGTATAGCGGATACCCTGCGCTCTCAACTCACTCAGTAAGTCACTGGAAAAACCGTCTAGCTGTTTTTTTATCAACGCATCAGCATCAGCCTCGAGAAGTAAGTGAGAGCCACCTTGGAGATCCAGCCCCAGTGATAACGTGTGAGAGGCATACCAGTGAGGTAACTGTTGTTGTAGCGGTTGTGGCAAAATATTGGGCGCAGCGCTGATTAGGCCTAATAAAACAATAAGCACATACACAACGCCACGAAATGAAAATCGTGTCATTTTATGTTTTCCTGAAATAAAAAATTGGGCAAAGCAAAACCGCGCTTGGGCGCGTGAATTACTCGTTATTGTGTTTTATGACAGGAAGTAAGGTGGACCTCGGGGCCTTAAACGATACGGATCAGAGGTTTGTTTATTGAAGCAATAAACAACGTGAGGAGCATCAACAACTGTGGATGCGAAGGAACTAAGCGGAAACGATAAGACTAGCGAGACATCATCGCCGTCAGTATCGTTATTGCGGCTGTTAGGATTCGCGTTATAGAGCTTTGCGCCGTTAAAGCGTAGCGAGTAGTTATTACCCGCGTGATTAAACTGGGCAAGCGGCGATTGCTTGGTTATCTGTGCTTGTGTCGCAATCTCACTATTTTGAAAACTCGCACTTAAGATCAGACACGACAACGCCCATGCCAGCATTAGCGGCATGTACTGAAAATACGTTGAACGTGAACGAGCTAGTTTCAGAACGACATCTCAAAAATTTAGTCTATAACGAGTCATCAATAATTGTTTTATCGATAACAGCTTTTACTCAAAGACTAAGAAAAAATGGGGGTAGAGTAACCGCGATTCAAGGAAGAGACAATATGCGCATGCAAAAACAACAAAGCCCTGACTTCGCAGGGCATATATTTTATATCATTGTTTTTTTGCTGTTACACAACGGCGATAACATCGTCTTTTGCTAGGCGCGCTTTCGGCAAACCGTAGTTCCAGTCTTCTTTGGTATCTGGGTAACCCATCGCCAGTGCCACTTCACAAACATGCCCATCTAGCTCGTCTTTAAATAACTCACCAATAAGCTCAGGATCTACACCTTCCATTGGCGTTGAGGCAATACCTAAACGCGCCACTGTGTGTAAAACATTACCTAACGCTAAGTAAACCTGTGCTTTCGTCCACTCTGCATTATTGCCGTTCTCATCGGTGTTCATCTCGGCAAACGCATACGCACCCATGAAGTTCTCGCGCATATCCGCTGGCAAGTGGCCTGAAGCAACCTCAGCATCAACCCTTTTTACAAATTTCTCTTTAGTAAATTTAGGGTCATAAGCAAACAAAATAACATGCGATGCTTCTTTAGCATGAAGCTGATTGAACTGATGTTTATTAGCAAAGGTGTCGTGCAAACGTTGTTTTGCCTCGTCACTTTCTACCACAACAAATTTCCAAGGCTGCGAGTTGATAGACGATGCAGACAACCTCATAGCCTCAAGAATAACATCTAGATCTTGAGCGGAAATGCGCTTGTTGCTGTCATATTTCTTAACCGTGTAACGCTTGTTTAGGTCTTCGATAATTGGATGAGACATTAAATTGCTCCTCAGTGTTTATTCTGTATACGGGAATCGATGTGGTGTATGTTAGTTATATTGCTTTTAATGATAAGTCCTATTAAAAACAAATCAGTTTCAACAAATTGTTGAAAATATATCGCGACAGCATGTAACCGTGCTTTATTAATCGCTCATCAAAAAACAGCCCTCAGTCAGACTGACCTAGCCAAAAACGAGCAATGCACGTAGAGTACCCCTACGGTCTATTCAAAAAATGATAAATAAAAGGAATAGCGACGATGAAAAGAGGTATTGCAGCGCTAGCCATAGTACTTAGCGCAGCTGCTAGCGCAGATTCGGGGTCACGACTTGTGGCATCTGGTGGGATCAGTGGTGTAGAGGGCACTTCAGGAGGAGGTATCACGCCATGGGCCTTTATTGGAGGTTACTCCAGTAAAGAAGAGATTTCTTTTGGTGGCAACGTCCAGTATTTAAGCCTAAACGACTATTCTCTAACTACCGCAGGCGCAAGTATCAGTTTGTACGACCGTGTGGAAGTCACCATCCAGCGACAAAAACTGGACATCGCAGCGGGATTAACTAGCAATGTTTTTGCACTGCTTACTGACGGTGCAGTTACCAATGCTAATTCAGCAACTATTGAGCAAGATATCATTGGTGCGAAAGTAAAGCTGTTTGGCGATGGTGTATTTACCCAAGACTCTTGGATACCGCAAGTTTCACTGGGCGTTCAGTACAAGAAAAACAACGACTTTGACAGTTCACTTAGCCTACCTGATGGTAGCGTGCCTTTGCCAAACGTTGGCGTTCCTCAATTGTTAGGTGCTAAAGATGACAGCGGCGTAGATGTCTATCTATCGGCCACCAAGCTGTGGCTGGGTGCTGCAAACGGCTTTAACTTGCTAACCAATGTTACCGCACGCTATACAAAAGCCAATACACTCGGTTTGCTGGGTTTTGGTTCAGAGGTCGATGATGATGCTACTATTGAGTGGGAAGGCTCTCTTGCTTTGTTAATCAGCCCAACAACTGCCATAGGGGCTGAAGTAAGAACGCAATCAAACCGCCTTGGAGGCCTTGCTGAAGAAGATACCATTACAGATATCTTTGTGGCGTTTTTTCCTAATAAGTCTCTGTCGATTACTGCTGCATATGTGGATATGGGAAATCTTCCGCTTCAACAAAGCTCAAATGGCTTTTATTTAACACTCAATGCCAACTTCTAAAATACGGAGCAGTAAAGATGACACGAATTTCGCTGTTTTTAGTTGCATTCATAGGGTTAGTGCTTTCAGGATGTGCTGCTACAAAAAAGCAAAGCCTCTACGATGAAATAGGTGGCCACCAAACACTTAATACCATTTTCGGCGTATCAATAACTCGTATTTATACACACCCTGAAATTGGCGATTACTTCAAAGGTGTACCTAAGCAGCACTTGCGAGAGCAACTTGTTGCGCAAACCTGTGAGCTCATTGGCGGTCCTTGCGAGTACGACGGCAAAACTATGCTGGAATCGCACACTGGCTTGGATATAAAAGAACGTGAATTTTATATTTTGGTGGAAATCGTGCAAGGTGCTATGCGCGATGTGGGGCTTACCTACCAACAGGAAAATAGAATTCTAAACAAACTTGCTCCTATCAAATACCAAACAGTCAACTTGTAACACCCACAAAAAAGCCCTCTATCAAGAGGGCTTTTGAACACTGATTAGCGCCAATTACTTATAGGCGTTGTAACGTGCTTTAAACGTCTTTTAGTTCGGTGTAACCGCGTTGTGGTAAACATCCTGAACGTCGTCACAATCATTAAGCATGTCCATGAACTTCTCAAACATAGGCATGTCTTCTTCGCTGATGTCAGTTTCAGTTTGTGGCATCCAGCTCATTTCTTCTGCTGTGAAATTAATGTCTGGGTAGGCTTCAGTTAGCGCGGTCTTAACTTGGAAAAACTCAGTGTGAGGCGCATAGACCGTCACTTTGCCGTCTTCAACTTCAACGTCAGTTACATCAACGTCAGCTTCCATTAGCACTTCTAGGATGGCATCTTCGTCGTCACCGTCAAACTGGAACACCGCTTGATGATCAAACATGTGCGATACCGAACCTTGAGCTCCAAGCTTCGCGTTTGTTTTAGTAAAACAGTTACGTACTTCGGTAATGGTGCGGTTAGCGTTATCTGACAAGCAGTCAACAATTACCATACAGTTACCAGGGCCAAAACCTTCATAACGCATTGGTTGGAAATCTTCGCCTGCACCACCAGCCGCTTTATCAATCGCTTTTTCAATAACGTGGCTTGGAACTTGGTCTTTTTTTGCTTTTTCCATCAAGCGACGAAGCGAAAGGTTAGTGTCTGGATCAGCACCACCGTTTTTCGCGCATACGTAAATTTCTTTACCGTATTTAGAATAAACTTTAGTTTTTTGGTAAGCAGTTTTTGCCATGGCGTTTTTACGGACTTCGAATGCTCTTCCCATCTTAAAATTCTCTTATTCGCAATTTGAAATGCTGCGTTGGTTTTCTATTGGGTTTAATGTTTGCACCGGGCTAAAAGGCTGAAAACAATTTTCAACAGCCTCAAATGCATGAAAAATCATGCGCCAGCACAGAAAAAAGTGGCAAAATTCTACCCTATTTTGCACCCAACAATACAGCCTTTATGCTTTTTTGTTGACCTAATGCACATTGACATGAAACAGGGCGGCTTCAATATTAGGGAAGATGCTCAGTTGCCAGGTAATCATGCGACTGCATCTCTTTTAAGCGACTTAAGCAACGCTTGAACTCAAAGTTCAGCAACCCGTCGGTGTAAAGGTCTTCTAGCGCAACTTGTGCAGAGATAATCAGTTTGACGTTGCGTTCATAAAATTCATCGACCATAGCGATAAATCGTCTAGCCACGTCGTCGTTGTGCTGCCCCATTTCTTTAACGTTTGCCAATAATACCGAGTGGTAACAACGGCTAAGTTCAATATAGTCACTTTGACTGCGCGGACCGCCACACAATGTGTCAAACTCAATCATCAGTACGCCATCAGCATTTCGCAATGTCTTTATTTTTCGATTATTAACGTCAATGTCTTCGCCAGATGTTCCCTCTTCGGGCGCAAGCTGTTCAAAATAACAATGTAAGTTATCGATCGCTTTGTCATCGAGCGGGAAATGATAAATCTCAGCTTGCTCAAGGGTACGCAATCGATAGTCAATACCACTATCAACATTTACGACGCGCGTATTTTGATTAAGCAAATCAATAGCTGAGTAAAAATCTGGCGCGCTGTAGGCCGTTTTTATATAGGTCGTCTGGCACAATGTTTGATGTGGCCACCAACACAATGCCATGGCCAAAAAGCGCTTCCATTAGCGTACCTAGTATCATCGCGTCGGTGATATCAGAAACAAAGAACTCGTCAAAACAAATCACTTTCGCTTCTTTGGCTAGTTTTGCCGCAACAATTTTTAGTGGGTCTTGCGCGTTATTCAGTTGCTTTAACTCGTCGTGGACGCGATACATAAAGCGGTGAAAGTGCACACGCATTTTCTTTTCAAACGGCAAACAATCATAAAAGGTGTCCACTAGGTAAGTTTTACCGCGTCCCACTCCGCCATAAAAATAAATACCTTGAATACCAGGCTTGGCATGCCCCTTACCAAAAGCAGCCTTTAATTTAACGCGCCATGTCGTTTTCTTCTCTGGTTGAGTAAGCTCGTCATATAAGCGCTGTAATTCTTTTACGGCATTTTCTTGCGCGGCGTCATAATGAAAGTCAGCCGACTCTAGGTCTTGTTGATATTTTTCCCATGGCGTCATCGCCGAAACCACTCCGTACAAAAGTCAATAGTAGTGCTTGCTGCACCGACCTGCTTGAATTTTCCAATTATGACCTTAATTTTACTGGAAATCACGGTAGAATCGCACCTTGAAAATAAGCATACACGGTTATCACTGTAATAAATGTCAGTATGTGTGCGCTTTTCGGGTTCGACCTTGCTATATTCAAAGTATGGTCGAAAGCAGCGTATAGACCGTAACAACAGGGTCAGCTGCTGATGTTGATTGATTCGGAGAATTTAATGGAATTGTTAGTATCTCTTGCTTTACTGGTAGTTGGCCTAATTATTGGCTTTTTTGTGGGTCGCTTTTTTCAAGAAAAGCAAGGTGTGGGCAATGCAGCACAAACTGAAAAGCAAGTGAAAGAAATTCTTGCGCAACAGGCACAACACCATATCCACCAAACGCGTCAAAGCTTAGAGAGCATTGAAAGTCAATGTGAGGTGTTAAAACACCAGATTGAAGAATACGAAATGCTGCTAGAGCAAGGCAGCGATGAAGAAGACAGCAAGGTTCCTTTTTATGGGGAACAAGCAACAACGTATTTACGTAACAACCTGAAAAAGTCTGACAAATCGAGAATAAAACGTGTTTCCGATACGCAACCAAAAGACTTTGCTAATTCTGGTTCTGGGTTATTCGTCGGACGTTCTGAGCAGAATAACGCAGAAAAACAGTAACATCGGGAACTTTTCGCAGGCCTCAGACTCTTTTAGTGAAACCATGCTATGTCGCATATTATATTGAAGGAGTGTAAGCGAACATGAAAATGTCTTTTCGCCATTGTCTATTGGCGTCTGCCGTTGTAGTTAGTTCATTAGGCTTTACTGCTAGCACACAGGCGGCGTTACCGTTTTTCTCTGACAGCAAGGATGAAGTGCCTTCTCTAGCACCTATGCTGGAAGAGGCAACACCCGCTGTAGTAAGTATTGCTGTAGAAGGAACACAAACCTCTCGCCAACGTGTACCTGAGATGTTTCGATATTTCTTTGGCGCACCTCAAGAGCAAGTCCAAGAGCGTCCTTTCAGAGGTCTCGGTTCTGGCGTTATTATTGATGCCGATAAAGGCTATGTGGTCACCAACAACCACGTTGTTGATAATGCAGATGAAATCACAGTTAAACTTACCGACGGGCGCGAGTTCAAAGCAAAGAAACTTGGTGCTGATGAACAAAGCGATATCGCTCTACTAAAAATAGAACCAGATGACCTTAAAGCGTTACCTCTAGCTGATTCAGACAAGCTGCGTGTGGGTGATTTTGTGGTTGCAATTGGTAACCCGTTTGGTCTATCACAAACTGTGACATCAGGCATTGTCAGTGCATTGGGTCGTTCTGGGCTAAGCATTGGTGGCTATGAAGACTTTATTCAAACTGACGCTGCTATCAACCGTGGTAACTCGGGGGGCGCATTAGTCAACCTGCACGGCGAACTAGTGGGTATTAATACCGCGATATTCGGGCCAAATGGTGGCAACGTGGGTATTGGCTTTGCTATTCCTGCTAATATGATGAAAAACCTTGCCGATCAAATTGCCGAATATGGTGAAGTTCGCAGAGGTCTGCTTGGCATATTGGGCAGTGATATTGACGCTGGTTTAGCCGAAGCAATGAATGCAGAGGTGAACATCGGCGCCTTCGTGAGTGAAGTACAGCCTGATTCTGCGGCAGAGAAAGGTGGTCTGCAAGCTTAGCGATATTATCACCGCTATCAATGGTCGACAGTTAAACAGCTTCCAAGAGCTTCGTGCGAAAATTGCCAGTATGGGCGCGGGTGCTGAGGTTGAGCTAACCGTTATGCGCAAAGGCGAGAAGATGGACGTAGAGGTAGTGCTAGACGACGCTACGGATACTACCGTCACAGCGGCACAAATACATCCAGCATTAGAGGGCGCCACGCTAACTAACGGCAAGGATGAGTCTGGCCTAGATGGTATTGTCGTATCAGAAGTAGAGCGAGGTGCACCAGCTTCACGCATCGGTCTTCAGGCTGAGGACGTTATCATTGGCGTAAACCGCGTGCGTACAACCAGTGTCTCTGAATTTAGAAATGCATTAGATGAGGCCAAAGGCGTTATTGCACTTAATGTGAAACGCGGAAACTCAACACTATACTTGGTGATTCGCCAATAGTACGCAAATTGGGTTACCTGGAAAAGCAGCGCTTGTTACGCGCTGCTTTTTTGTCTCTACTCAAAAAAACAAAATTTGCTTTTCGTTACGGTAGTTTATTAAATAAAGTGATATCCTTTGAATAATAGGTAATAACTCAGTACATACGCTAATCTGAGATTATTTCGTATTGAATTCCATATGCTTGCACGACTTGGTTGAAGGCTAACGACGTGGCTAACAAGCAGATGCAACAAACAACAAGAAAGATAATTTGTGACTGGTCGCTCAACGTTTAGCTTTTTATTAAAATCTGTATTTCTTGGCATCACCGTAGCGGTGTTGTTACTAGTACTTTTGCCTGAGCTTAGACAGGGAAATGGACTCGCGACGGGTTGGTTCACTGAACCTTCCGTTAGGGCAAATAGAGAAAGCTACTTTGGTGCATTAAGTCGCTCGGCACCTGCCGTAGTTAATATCTACAGTGTAAGTATTGAAAACGACACGGGTTTATTTAGAAATCAGCCACGGGAACGAACAAGCTTGGGCTCTGGCGTCATTATGACAGAGAACGGTTATCTACTCACATGCCACCACGTTGTTGCAGACGCTGATAGTATTTATGTCGCCGTTCAAGACGGGCGCGTTTTGGAAGCGCAGATTGTTGGCACTGACCCTCTTACCGATCTTGCTGTGTTAAAAGTAACGGCAGACAACCTTCATATTATTCCACAGGTAGCAGAGCCTGACACACACGTAGGCGACGTAGTGATGGCTATTGGCAACCCCTTCGATTTAGGACAAACCATAACTCAAGGAATCGTGAGCAGAGCAGGACGTAACGGTCTGTCTAATTATGTTGATTTTATTCAAACTGATGCCGTGTTAAACCAAGGTAATTCTGGCGGAGCATTAGTAGACAGCAACGGTATTTTGCTTGGGATCACCAACGCTAACTTCCAAGTTAGAGACTCTCGCAATCGCGTCAGAAATGTCGACGGAATAAATTTTGCGGTCCCCTACGAACTAGCAAAGCGCGTCATGGACGAAATCATTAGTAATGGTCGCGTTATTCGCGGACAGCTTGGTTTTATTGGCAGCGAGAACAGAAATAGGCCAGGTATCGATGTTGAAGCCGTGGCTAAAGGTAGCCCTGCGGATATTGCAGGCTTACAGCCTGGCGACATTATTGTTGCCATAGACGGAGTGCAGCTAGAAAGTGCTTCTAAGACCCTGGATATGATTGCCGAAACTGAACCAGGGACAGAGTTAGTGATTGAAATCAGCCGCGAGGGGCAATCATTATCAATAAACGCTACAGTGGCAGAGCTAAGAACAAACCCGTAGTGCGCGTTACCCGATTGAGGCTCAAAGAAAAAGACCGAGAGTCGATCCAAGTTACGCGGGCAACATCGAATGCACACACAACATAAAAAAAGCGCCTATCGGCGCTTTTTCATTTATTTATTTGTAAGTGCCAAGCTTACTATTCTTTTACTCGCGTAATCACTGCACCTAACGCACCTAGCTTCTCTTCAATCGCTTCATAGCCTCTATCAAGGTGATAAATGCGATTCACATGTGTTTCCCCTTCTGCAATTAGCCCAGCGATAACCAGGCTTGCGGAAGCGCGTAAATCAGTAGCCATAACGGGGGCGCCTTTGAGCTTTGAACTGCCTTTCGAAACTGCGGAGTTCGCCTCAAGCGCAATTTCAGCCCCCATACGCTGAAGTTCTGGCACATGCATAAAGCGGTTTTCAAAAATGGTTTCGGTGATAACACCCGTCCCCTCGGCCACACAGTTAAGCGTGACAAACTGCGCCTGCATATCGGTTGGAAACGCAGGGTGAGGTGCTGTTTTGACGCGTACTGCTTTAGGCTTGTTACCTTGCATATCCAGCTCTATCCAATCATCACCCGTTGTGATTTTGGCACCCGCTTGCTCAAGCTTATCAAGCACAGCATCTAATGTATCTGGCGCAGCATGTGTACAACGTATTTTACCGCCCGTCACAGCTGCTGCTACAAGAAACGTCCCAGTTTCAATACGGTCGGGCAGTACTGCGTAATCACAGCCTGTAAGCGTTTCCACACCTTCTATAGTAATCTTGTCACTGCCTGCACCGCTGATTTTGGCTCCCATCTGAATGAGACAGTTTGCCAAATCAACAATTTCAGGCTCACGAGCTGCGTTTTCTAGCACAGTTGTGCCGTCCGCTAGTGCTGCAGCCATCAGTAAGTTTTCGGTTGCCCCTACACTTACCATATCCATGAATATTCGCGCACCTTTCAATCGGCCGTCTACTTCTGCACGAATGTACCCTTCATCGACTTCAATCTTCGCGCCCATTTTTTCAAGGCCCGTTAAATGAAGGTTTACGGGGCGTGCACCAATTGCGCATCCACCGGGTAATGATACATTTGCCTTACCTTGCTTTGCCAACAATGGCCCTAACACCAAAATAGAAGCACGCATGGTGCGAACGAGTTCATACGATGCCGTAACACTTTCAAGCGTACTGGCGTCAATAACAATGTCGTTGGCGGCAGGCTGAGCAACTTCTACACCAAGCTCTCTGAGCAAGGCTGTTGTAGTATTGATGTCACGTAGACGAGGAACATTGGTGTAGCGGCATGGCGAGTCTGTGAGAAGACTCGTCATTAACAACGGAAGGGCGGCATTTTTAGCGCCAGAGATTCGCACCGTACCTTGCAAGGCAGGGCTCTTCTTTATTACTAGTTTATCCACGAAAACAGCCTATTATTGAGGGATATTAAACTGACGCTCACGCTCCCAGTCTTTTACTGAAAACGTCTTGATGGTAATGGCATGCATGCTTCCATCGGCAATTTTATCAGCCAATGGCGCATAAACAGCCTGCTGTCGCTTAACTCGGCTCATTTCGTTAAACGCATCACTAACCGCAATAATGTTGTAATGAGACCCTTCACCTTTTACGTGTACTTCGTGAAGGTCTAATGCGTCTTTCAAGATCTTTTCAATTTCAGACAATTCCATAACTTACTTCTTTTATTCGCTTATTGGGGTCTATTCTACTGGTAAAAAGCTGTCTGCGTCGCTTATTTTTGCAAGCTTGTGCAGTTTCTCAGGCATTTTGTATAGCGACATGCTAACACCATTTTGCTTGGCATCCCTAACGGCATTAATAAGCCAAGCTAAACCTGCGCTATCAGCGCGCTCTACATCGCCTAAATCTATGACGCATTTCTTAGCTGCTACCAAGTTGCTGCGCTGCTCGTTGGTTAAGCTTTCCCAGAAGTTTTTAGATAGAGTGTCACGGTCTAGATGGCCGTGAACAACAACATTACCTTTGTTGTTTACCTCAAACAGGCTCACTCAGACTCTCCCTCAATGGCTAGCTCTTCGCCTTGCTTAAGCTCTACAGGCTGACCAATCTTCTCACGCATAAGCGCGATAACCGAATCGATGCCATCTTGACGTAAGATAGATTCAAACTCGCTGCGTTTACTGTTCAACAAACTAATACCCTCAGCGACCATATCGTACGCTTTCCACTCATTGGTTTTGCTGTCTTTGCGCACTTTAAATGCAATTTTAATTTCTGGACGTTCTGGGTCTTGCACGACTGCGCGCACCGTTACCGACTTTTTGTCGTCAAAGTTAGACTCAGGTTCAAAAACAACGGTTTGGTTGTCGTAGTAACCCATCGCGATGGCATAGGTTGTAATTAGATACTGACGAAAAACGCTAATGTACTCGCCCATTTTTTCCTGCGGCACTGATTTGAAATGCTTGCCTAACACCATAAAAGCAGCAAACTTATAATCAATGTGCGGTACAAGCTCTTCTTCCATGATGGTTCGCAGCATTTCTGGATCAGCTTTAATCGCTCCTTGATTCACTTTTATGCGTTCAAACGTTCGGTTTGCCACATCTTGCACTAACGCATACGGGTTCTGTTCATTTACGTCTTGCGCACTTACCGAACCTACTAGCGACATCATGAAGATACCAACTGCTACCATTAACTTTTTCAAAGTAACTCTCCTAAAACAATCTCTTATAACCAGACCAGTATCGACTTCAATTAGTTTCATCGGCCCTGCATTAAACTTTTCTAAACTAGCGTGGATGGACAATTAATCTTCGTCACTACCGCGATTAAACAAGAACTGACCAATCAGGTCCTCAAGCACTAGCGCTGACTTCGTATCTTGCAGATAGTCGCCATCTTGTAAATTCGCAACGCCGTCAAACGAGAAGCCTGGCTGAAAACCGACATATTGCTCGCCTAACAAACCCGACGTCAGAATAGACACAGAACTGGTCTCAGGAAAACCGTTGTATTCTCGTAAGATTGATAGCTCTACAATAAGCGTAAAGTCTTCTTGGTCTAGCGTGATTGATGAAACGCGACCCACAGTTACCCCACCAACCTTGACCGCCGAGCGCGGTTTCAATCCACCAATGTTGTCAAACTTTGCGTAAAGCGTGTAGGTATCGCCCTCTGTAGCAACAGTTTGGTTTGCCACTTTAAGCGCCAACAGTAGTAGTGCACCTATTGTTAGCATGACGAACACACCAACCATGACTTCCGTTTTATACTTACTCATTCCGATCCCCTACTCGATACCAAACATAAGGGCGGTAAGCACAAAGTCCAGCCCTAATACTGCTAATGATGAATACACTACTGTCTCAGTAGTCGCTTTACTAATTCCTTCCGATGTTGGAATAGAATCATAACCTTTAAATATGGCAATCCACGTCACAACCAAGGCAAAAACGAGGCTTTTTATGACGCCGTTTACTACATCTTGATTCCAATCGACGGTAGATTGCATTATTGACCAGTAACTTCCGGCATCGACGCCTAACCAGTCGACACCAACTAGATGTCCTCCAAGAATACCGATTGCACTGAAAATAAGTGCCAGCATGGGCATGGCGAACATACCTGCCCAGAAACGAGGGGCAACGATACGACGAAGCGGGTCAACCGCCATCATTTCAAGACTGCTAAGTTGCTCTGTTGCCTTCATTAATCCAATTTCAGCGGTTAGTGCAGAGCCTGCGCGTCCCGCAAAAAGCAAAGCTGTTACTACAGGTCCTAATTCACGAAGCAGCGACAGCGCTACCATAGGGCCTAAGCTGCCTTCAGCGCCATAATCGACCAATATAGTGTAGCCCTGAAGTGCCATCACCATGCCTATGAACAAACCAGACACCATAATGATTAACAGTGACTGTACGCCAACTACATACAGCTGCTTAACAACAAGCGGAATATTCTTAAGACGTGGAACCGCGATAAGTGCACCAAAAAGCATGATGGCTGCGCGCCCCACCGCAGTAATCTTGCCAATTGTGTTAGCGCCGAGCGTTTGTAAAAAACTCATTTATCCGCTCCTAGGAAGCTCTCTTTAAGTTCCGACGCAGGATAATGAAACGGCACAGGACCATCCGCTTTTCCTTTCAAAAATTGCTGAACTAATTCACTGTCACTTTCTTTAATTTGTTGCGCCGTGCCCTCACCAATCACCCTCTTATCAGCAAGAATGTAGATGTAGTCGGCGATAGTGAGTACTTCCGTCACGTCGTGCGTTACCACGATACTAGTTAGGTTTAGCGCATCGTTAAGTTCGCGAATAAGCTTAACCAACACCCCCATTGATATAGGATCTTGCCCCGCAAAAGGTTCGTCATACATGATCAAGTCAGGGTCAAGGGAAATTGCTCTTGCCAACGCAGCTCGTCGTGCCATACCGCCTGAAAGTTCACTTGGCATCAGCTTAGCGGCGCCGCGCAAACCCACAGCCTGTAGCTTTAAAGCGACAATAGTAGCAATAATATTTTCTGAAAGTTGGGTGTGTTCTCTAAGTGGAAAGGCGACGTTATCGAAAACGCTCATATCGGTGAACAATGCGCCACTTTGAAAAAGCATGCTCATTCGTCGCCGAGTTTGATAAAGCGACTTTCTCGACATGGAAACAATCGAGTCTCCATCAAACTTTATATCACCTTCATCCGGTATCAATTGCCCGCCGATTAAGCGCAGCAACGTCGTTTTACCTATACCGCTTGGCCCCATTACTGCAGTTATCTTTCCCTTGGGCACATTCAACGAAATACCATCGTAAATGACACGATCGGCTCGTTTGAAGGTAAGGTTGTCTATTTCAACTAAATGATCCATAGCGTATTAATGTCGACCCTTGACGTCATGAAGTCGCTACAACTGAGGTTTTAGCGAGCAAATTTGGAATTTATACAACATCGAGAACATTCAAGTTCTATGCCTTCGAACACAAATTGCCAGTAAAGTTTACTGGGGAGTGTAATCTAGGGGCATTCTACGCTTTTTCAAGGGCGTCGCCAAAGTCAAAAAGTTACAAGTTATGTTCTATGAATTCGAATGTTTATACGTGTTCGACGTCTTTGGACATTTTGGCCACAAGAATCGCGAACACTAGCATACTAGGTTGAATTTCATTAACCGAACCTGAATGAACAAAAAAGTGTCCCGAAAAGGTCGACTTACATGAAATAAAACGCGCTTCCCCATATGCAAATGGCACTGTTTTTGCGACAATCTAGCGAAATAATATTAATTACAGGTTGTTGTGCTTTTAAACATTGTAATCTTTATCGTAGGCTTGGTGATTTTAAGCTGGAGCGCTGACCGTTTCGTATACGGGGCATCTGCTCTGGCTAAAAACATTGGCATCTCCCCCATGATGATCGGCCTTACTATCGTTGCCATGGGCTCATCGGCACCTGAGATAGTCGTATCAGCAATTGCATCGGCTAATGGTAATATGAACACGGCCGTTGGAAACGCATTGGGGTCGAATATCACCAATGTAGCGCTTGTTCTAGGGATAACGGCTTTAGTGAAGCCGCTCATTGTTTCTTCAATTACACTGAAACGTGAACTACCAGCGTTACTCATCATTTCACTTATCGCTATTGGGTTCATGTTTGATGGTGAATTAAAGTCGTATGAAGGCATCATTCTGCTTGGGCTTTTCATCTTTGTGCTTGCAATGATGGCCTGGCTGTCACTTCAGGTAGACAAAGAAGACCCCTTAGTGGCGGAAACCGCTGGCGAGATTCCTAAAAATGTATCGACAACCTCTGCAATGATTTGGATTGGCGTTGGGCTTGTAATCTTGCCATTAAGTGCCCATTTCATGGTGAATTCAGCGGTAGAAATTGCGCGCTACCTGGGTATTTCCGACCTTATAATCGGCCTGACTATCATAGCATTAGGCACAAGCTTACCCGAGCTTGCCGCGAGTATTGCTGGCGTGCTTAAGGGTGAAGACGACTTAGCACTTGGAAATATAATCGGGTCAAATATATTTAATTTGTTAGCCGTATTGGGTATGCCTGGCCTCATTGCCCCTGGCATGCTTGATCCTGATGTTTACAACCGTGATATGTATGTGATGCTCGGATTAACACTACTATTGTTCCTTTTTAGTTTTGATTTAATCGGTAAACGAACCATTTCTCGACCTAACGGATTTCTACTGGTGGCGTGCTTTATTGGCTATCAGTTTTGGTTGTTTGGATGATCATGAATAAAGCAGAAAAAAACGATTACATTGCCTCAGCAAAACGGGTTATCGAAATTGAAACGCGCGCGATTGCAGATTTATCTGAGCGCTTGAATGAAGATTTTGCCGCTGCATGCGACATGCTTTTTCAATGCGAGGGCAAAGTCGTTGTCTCAGGAATGGGAAAATCGGGGCATGTAGGCAATAAGATAGCAGCAACACTGGCAAGCACCGGAACACCTGCCTTTTTTATGCATCCTGGTGAAGCCAATCACGGCGACTTGGGCATGCTAAGTAAAGGCGATGTGTTACTGGCCATTTCAAACTCAGGTGAGACCAGCGAAATCGTTAATTTGCTTCCAGTGGTTAAGCGCTTAGGAATAAGCGTTGTTGCAATGACTAACAGTGTCGATAGCTCGCTTGGACAACACGCAGATGTGGTACTCGATATTAGTGTCGAACAGGAAGCCTGCTCTTTAGGACTTGCTCCTACATCAAGTACCACAGCGACCCTTGTTATGGGCGATGCACTAGCCGTGGCGCTATTAGACAAAAAAGGGTTTACGTCTGATGATTTTGCCTTGTCTCACCCTGGCGGTAGCTTAGGCCGTAAATTGCTCTTAAAGGTTGGCGATATCATGCTGTCAGGAGACGATGTCCCACTGATAAGCGTTAACGCAACGGTGGCTGAGGCTTTGCTCGAAATTTCGAAAAAAGGTCTTGGTATGACTGGTATTATTGACAATAACGGCGCACTAGAAGGTGTATTTACTGACGGTGATTTACGGCGTATTTTAGACGCACGAATTGATTTACATAGTGCGTCGGTTAGCGATGTCATGACACATGGCGGTAAAACAACCTTTGCCGAACAACTTGCCGTAGAGGCACTTAATTTGATGGAAAATCACAAGATAAGTGCACTTATGGTTATTGATGAAAATCGTCACCCAGTCGGTGCATTCAATATGCATATGCTACTGAAAGCAGGAGTTCTCTAGATGGCGACAACGCTTTACACA
The DNA here is from genome assembly GCF_036870955.2 of Alteromonas gracilis. GTDB lineage: Bacteria > Pseudomonadota > Gammaproteobacteria > Enterobacterales > Alteromonadaceae > Alteromonas > Alteromonas gracilis_A. Next base: position 800,922 of record NZ_CP145482.2, on the reverse strand, counting down.
GACATGGACGATGCTCTTTTTCGCAAACTCGCTGACATCAAGCTATTAGTCTGTGATGTAGATGGCGTGTTTTCAGACGGCCGCATTTATTTAGGAAACGACGGCGAAGAGCTTAAGGCATTTCATACAAGAGATGGGTACGGCGTAAAGGCGCTAGCAAATCACGGTATAACGGTTGCCGTTATTACTGGTCGTCGCTCGACAATTGTTGAGAATCGAATGAAAGCCTTAAACGTGTCTTACATCATACAAGGCGAAGAGAATAAGTCTGCCGCATTAAAAAACCTTTTAGAGACGCTTTCACTAAGTGCCGACGATGTGGCCTCTGTTGGCGACGATATGCCTGATATTGGCATGTATGCGCATAGTAGTGTCAATATCGCTGTATCTGATGCACATCCTTTCGTTGCAAAACAAGCAAATTGGATAACTACGCTACCCGGTGGTTTTGGTGCAGTGCGCGAAATTGCTGATACCATTTTACAAGCCAAAGGGGTAGAGCAAGGTATTTTCGGAGCAAGCGTATGAGCCAATTTGGCTTTAACCGACTTGGACTAAGCATATCAGGGTTGTTTATTTTAGCGCTGCTGATGTATTTACCTACATGGATGGAAGCCCCTGAAGAGGTAAAAGGCAATGGTGAGCTTGATGCACTCAAGCCCGCATACAAAGCGAAAAACCTTACAACAACACTTTACAACCAAGACGGTCAGCTTAATCACAAAGTGTTTGCAGAGTCTATGGAACACTATGACCAATTAGGTTTCGTGTTATTCCAAAAACCAAGGTATACCCTTTACACTGACAACGCGACTTCGCCTTGGGTTGTCACAGCCGCTGAGGGCACGCTGTACAACAACGAACTTATTCAGTTAGAAAATAACGTTCTTATAGAGAACCAAACGTCAGATGATTTTGTCAAAACCATAACGACGCAATACATTCAAATAAATTTAGACAACAAGCAGATGACATCTGACCAAGCAGTAGAGATACTAGGGACACAGTATGTTATTCAAAGTAATGGGTTTAATGCGAATCTGCGCACCCAAGAATATGAGCTAATCGATCATGTACAAACCACTTATTCCCTAGCAACTAGCCTTCTTATAGCAATCGCTAGTGGTTCGGTTAATGCTTAGCGAAGCGGACTTTTCAAAGCCTATTAAGGTAGATGCAAAGTCGCAATTTGTTGATGGCAAAAATAAAACGTCACTATTCAAAGATGACGTGCTTATTACGCAAGGTTCGTTAATTATTAACGCCGATGAAGTAGAAGTAATCGCCAGTGAAGGTGAAGGAAAAGAGGTATTTGTCGCACGCGGAAACCCAGCGAGTTATTCGCAGCAACTAGAGGACGGTACACCTGTATCTGCCAAAGCAAACGAAATCCGCTACGAAGTTGTTAACCGCACAATCTCACTAAACGGTAAAGCAGAACTTAAACAAGATACCAGTATGGTTCAGGGTGATAGCATTACCTTTGATATGATTACTGAGCAGCTTCTTGCAATAGGTGGTGATGATGATAATGGCGAAGGACGTGTAACCACTGTATTTACGCCGGAAACGATTCGTAAATCGACATCCAAAGACGATGACGACGACAATGAGGGCAATCAATAGCAATGGCAACATTGAGTGCAAAAAACCTTGCAAAGGCGTATAAATCTCGACAAGTTGTCCGAGACGTCAGCCTGAGCGTCTCAACTGGTCAAATTGTAGGCTTATTAGGCCCCAATGGCGCTGGTAAGACCACAACATTTTATATGATTGTCGGCCTTGTTCCGCTGGACAAAGGCAAGATAGAAATTGATCAGAATGAGCTAACTCATCAGCCCATGCATGAGCGCGCACGCCGCGGCATTGGTTACCTACCGCAGGAGGCATCAATTTTTAGAAAGCTTACGGTACATGAAAATATCATGGCCATTCTTCAGACCCGTAAAGATTTAAATTCACAACAGCAAGAAGAAGAAGCTGATGCCCTACTTGATGAATTTAATATCAACCATATACGTAATAGTACGGGTATGAGTTTGTCAGGGGGCGAGCGTCGACGTGTCGAAATAGCGCGCGCACTGGCAGCAAAACCACAGTTTATTTTGTTAGATGAACCATTTGCTGGTGTTGATCCAATATCAGTTAATGATATAAAGAAGATAATACAGCATCTTCGCGATAGAGGGATTGGTATTCTAATTACTGACCACAACGTACGAGAAACATTGGATGTTTGCGAAAAAGCGTACATTGTGAGTCATGGCGAGCTTATTGCGCAAGGAACTGCGGAACAGGTTTTAAGTAATCAAAAAGTAAGGGATGTATACCTAGGCGAACAATTCAGGCTATAGTTAACGTAACCGGATTGTCATTTTTCAATTTCGCTCAGGTATATTCAATTAAGAGCATTTAAATAAGACGTAGATGAAACCATCTTTACAGCTAAAGTTTAGCCAACAACTTACCATGACACCTCAGCTTCAGCAGGCCATAAAACTGCTGCAGCTTTCTACGCTTGATCTTCAACAAGAAATCCAAGAAGCGTTAGACTCAAACCCCTTGCTAGAGGTTGAGGAAGGGCACGACGAGCCTCAATTAGAAAAAAATAATATCGACAATGACGATAGCGGTGCTGATGCTACCGCTTCAGCATCGAGTGACACACTGGAAGCCTAGTGATGCACTTGAAAAGAATGACCTGCCAGATGAACTGCCGATCGACAGCACGTGGGACGAATATTATTCTGCTTCATCTGCGCCTGCGCCTGGCCCATCCAGTGACGACGAACAAGTTTTCCAAGGCGAAACGACAGAAGATATACAGGAACACCTGCTATGGCAGATGCGTCTTACCCACTTTTCGGATACCGACCGCGCTATTGCCATGGCGATTATCGATTCAATCGATGAGTCGGGATATCTGACCGTATCACTTGATGACATTTTAGAAGCAGTTAACGCTGAAGAAATCAGTGGTGATGACGATGAAGAAGCCATTGAAATGGATGAGATTGAATGCGTATTAAAGCGCATCCAAATGTTTGATCCTATTGGCTCAGGGTCACGGACACCGCAAGAATGTTTGATGGTTCAGCTTCGTCAATTTTCAGATGACACGCCTTGGCTTGCCGAAGCTAAGCAGCTTATTGAAGAATACTCAGACCTTTTAAGCAGCAAAGATTACCGCACGTTAATGCGCAAGAGCCGTTTGAAGGAAGACCAGCTTAGAGAAGCGATGCGTTTGTTACAGACCTTGAATCCTCGCCCAGGTAGTGCTTTAGTTACTAAAGAACCTGAGTATGTCATTCCAGACGTTTCAGTAACGAAGAAAAATGGCCGTTGGGTGGTTGAGCTGAACCCTGATAGCCTGCCGAAACTAAGCGTAAATCAACAATACGCAGCCATGAGTCGTCGTGCAAAAAACAGTAGCGACTCACAATTCATCCGCTCACACATGCAAGAGGCAAAATGGTTTATAAAAAGCCTAGAGTCACGCAATGATACGTTAATGAAAGTAGCAAATTGTATTGTGCAGCAACAAATGGGCTTTTTTGAGCACGGCCCGGAAATGATGAAACCAATGGTGCTAAATGATGTCGCAGAAATGGTAGATATGCACGAATCGACTATTTCACGTGTGACCACGCAGAAGTATATGCATACGCCTCGTGGTATTTACGAATTGAAATACTTCTTTTCTAGCCATGTTGCAACCGAGTCAGGTGGTGAATGTTCCTCGACTGCAATTCGTGCACTGATCAAGAAGTTAGTGGCGGCTGAAAAGCCGAGTAAACCACTGAGTGATAGCAAGATTGCTACATTGTTGGCCGAACAAGGTATTAAAGTTGCCCGGCGAACAATAGCAAAGTACCGGGAATCGTTATCGATTCCACCGTCGAACCAACGCAAAAGCCTTATTTAACAGGCTTAATAATATAAGGAAGACGAAATATGCAAATCAACCTTACTGGTCATCATGTCGAAATCACCGACTCTTTGCGTAATTATGTCGATACGAAGTTCAGCAAACTTGAACGTCACTTTGATCACATTTCTAATGTGCATGTCATCCTGAACGTTGAAAAATTAAACCAAAAAGCAGAAGCGACAGTTCACCTCAGTGGTGCTGAAGTATTCGCATCTTCAGAAAATACCGACATGTATGCGGCGATTGACAGCATGGTTGATAAGCTCGACCTACAGGTAATCAAGCATAAGGAAAAACTGAAAAAACACTAGTAGTTAATTAAGTATGGATATTCAAGCCATCGTAAGTCTGGACCGCACTGAATGTGCGGTCCAATGCAATAGTAAGAAGCGTATTCTCGAAATTATCGCTGATATTGCAGCAAAAAATAACGAACATATTGAACAAGCTACCGTATTAAACAGCTTACTTGCGAGAGAGCGCATGGGTAGCACGGGAATTGGCAATGGTATTGCTTTGCCACATGGTCGACTTGCCGGATTAGACAGAGTCATTGCCATCGTTGTCACAAGTACGCCTGCTATCGATTTTGATGCACTTGATGAAAAACCCGTGGATATCTTTTTTGCGTTGTTAGTACCTGAAGAACAAACAGAAGGTCACTTGCAAACGCTAGCAACGGTCGCTGGTAAACTTAGTAATAAAGAAACAATTAAAGCAATTAGACGCGCTACAACCAGTGACGACATTTTAAGTGCTTTGGCGTAGTTAGGTTTCATTTCAAAGTAATTCAACGCTTTAACGGCACGACGCGGTAAAGGGAGAGATGTAGTGAAGCTGATTATCATCAGTGGTCGTTCGGGTTCAGGCAAGTCAATTGCACTGCGCGCTCTGGAAGATTTGGGGTATTATTGTGTCGACAATATTCCTGTTAACCTTCTCCCTACCCTAACTCACACCGTTGCCGATGAATATGATCAAGTCGCCGTCAGTATTGATGTGCGAAACTTGCCCAAAAATCCCAACGACTTGGTAGAAATTCTCGACTACCTGCCCTCTTCATGGGCAATGACCATCGTATATATTGACGCTAGCGATGATGTACTCGTGAAACGCTTTAGCGAGACACGCCGTCTTCACCCTCTCGCTAAGCTCAACAAGTCATTATCTGAGGCCATACGCGCAGAGGCCGCACTGCTTGCCCCTATTGTCGAACGTGCTGATTTGTATCTTGATACTGACAAACTCACGATACACCAGCTAGCCGAGCTCATTCGCGAGCGTATACTTGGCAAGAAAAGCTCGCGCTTGGTTATTGTTTTTGAGTCGTTTGGTTTTAAGCATGGAATACCAAAAGACGCTGATTATGTATTTGATGCACGTTTTCTTCCAAACCCACATTGGGAACCAGATTTAAAGCACTTGACTGGTTTGGACGCCCCTGTTGAAGTTTTTCTCGGCTCACAACCCGTTGTGACGAAGTTCATTTGGCAAATACAAAACCTCATTACGACCTGGCTGCCACATTTGGAACGCAATAATAGAAGCTATGTTACGGTCGCAATCGGTTGCACCTAGTGGTCAGCACCGCTCTGTATACATTGCCCAAACGCTGTCCAAGACTTTCAGCGAAATACACCCTGATGTACAGATTCGCCACAGAGAGCTAAACCAATAATGAAGCTGGCAAAAACACTGACTATCGTCAACAAATTAGGGCTTCATGCCCGTGCGGCGACACAACTTGTCAAACTCGCTAATCAATTCGACGCGAAAATTGTGCTTAAAAAAGGCGACAAAGAAGCTGACGCAAATAGTGTTTTGGGCCTCATGATGTTAGAAAGTCACCAAGGTGAACAAGTCGATGTAGAGGTTGAGGGTTCTGATGCACAATCAGCATTAGACGCCATTGAGCAGCTTATCGAAGGTAAGTTTAACGAAGAGGAATAGTTAGCTCTGCCCGCTTCAAGCACTTGAATTGGCGAAATAAACAACACTTAGTCATAATAAAGGTAATCTGATTGCAATTGTCATGACAGCTACATCACAATTACGATATTCTACTGCACAAGTCCAAGGATAAAAATTCAACCTCACGGGTTAGGTTTTCATTAACCTCTCCCAGTTTAGCTCAGTAGGACTCGCTACTTATGGCAGAAGCGCTTGTTTCCAAATACGTTCAGACCCAACTTCGTGCATTAAACGGTGCATTGAATAACGGACAGTTCGTGTCTGTACGAAAGCTTTTGCTCGAACTTCCTCCTTCAGACGTTGCCCACATCTTAGAATCAAGCCCTAGTAGAACTCGTGATGAACTATGGGAACTGATTGATGGCGACTTTCATGGTGATATTCTCGAAGAGCTATCCGACGACGTAAGAAACGGCATCATTACCAAAATGCTGCCAGCTAATGTGGTTGACGCATTAGAAGAAATGGATACCGATGACTTAGCCGAAACGCTGAGTAGCCTGCCAGACACCGTTTTACAAGACATTCTAGACTCAATGGATGCACAAGATAGGGTTCGTGCGGAACAAGCGCTATCTTACGGTGAAGAGACTGCTGGCTTTATCATGAATACGGACACAATAACTCTGCGTCCGGATGTCACTATTGATGTCGTACTTCGCTATATAAGGCTAAAAGGCGAATTACCTGAAAATACTGACACCTTTTATGTGGTAAATAGGACCGACAACTTAGTCGGTATTGTGCCAGTGACTCGCCTACTTACCGCAGACACCGATGAGAAGGTGTCAGACGTGATGGACGAAGAGTCTGAGGCTATTCCTGTACATATGCCTGATGACGAAGTCGCGAGCTTATTCGAGCGTTATAACTGGCTGTCAGCGCCGGTAGTAGATGAAAACCACCGCCTTGTAGGTCGTATTACTATTGATGACGTGGTCGACATTATTCGTGAAGATGCAGAGCACTCAATGATGAGTATGGCAGGTCTAGACGATGACGAGGATACCTTCGCCCCCGTTATGCAAAGTACCAAGCGTCGCTCTGTATGGTTAGCGGTAAACTTGGTCACCGCCCTTATGGCTGCGATGGTCAGCGATTTATTTGAAGCAACCTTAAGTCAATTAGCTGTGTTGGCGATATTAAACACTATTGTCCCGAGTATGGGTGGCGTAGCAGGAAATCAAACGCTCACACTAGTGATACGCGGTATGGCCCTTGGACACGTAAACGCCAGTAACTCTCGCTGGCTTATAAGTAAAGAAATGTCGATTGGCTTTCTCAACGGCGCAATTTGGGCGGTGCTTATAGCTTCTGTCATCGCGCTGTGGAAACAGGATTATATGCTGGGTGTCATCATTGCCTTCGCCATGTTGGTAAACATGATTGCAGCAGCACTTGCTAGGTGCAACACTACCTATGATCATGAAACGTCTTAAGATAGACCCTGCATTGGCGGGTAGCGTGATATTGACCACTATTACTGATGTCGTGGGTATTTTTGCCTTTTTGGGTACCGCGACACTGTTTTTAATTTAGATAACTTTCCTGGTGAATTACATCAAAGATGACGCTAAGGCACATGTTAATTCACGCTGTCTTGTAAGCGTGCGTCAAGTGGCTTTCTGACGATAAAGCCTTCACCACGTAGTCAGTGATGTTTAGCTTGTACCCTACTCCCCAAACGGTTTCAACAAGTTGCCCGCCGTTATCAATTCCCGTGACGCTATCTAGCTTATTACGTAAGCGGTTAATGTGTGTGTTAACCGTATGCTCGTAACCTTCATGATTGTATCCCCATACATCACTTAACAACTGATTGCGTGAAAATACTTGGTTAGGATGACGACACAGGTAGTCAATCAACGCAAACTCTCTAGCGGTAAGTGACAATGTATGGCCATTAAGGGTCACGCTGTGGTAACGCTGATCGACTTTAAATGGTCCTGCCTGAATACTTTCCACAGTATCTTTTTCAACTTTCGTCACTTCTAAAGCGGGAATGCTTCTACGCATGTGTGAACGAATACGCGCAATAAACAACCGCTCATTGAACGGTCCTTTTAAATAGTCGTCAACGCCTACGTCGAAATAGTCGGCTTCATCAATTGTGTTATCTACGCTAACAAGTACAGTTGCTTCAACTGCCATAATCCACATATCTGAGTTGCACTCTATCATCGCCGTTATCTTATCTAGACATGACGATTTTGCGTGAGACTGCACAATAACAAGCGAATAATGTTGGGCCTTAAGTAAGGACAACGCCGTTTGGTGACTTGATACCACATCGTATATAAAACCATGCTTGCTTAGGCAAGTTGAAATGGTTTGCTGGAACTGATTATCGCTGTAGATAACAAGGATCATGGCGGCCTCCGGTTCTGTCCTTTAAAAACAAGACCAGCGCTTATTTAAAATAATTTCACATTTCTCGAAGAAAAATAAAAAATAATTTTCCCCGTTAATCAATAAGTAAATTATTTAGTGTTACCTCAATGTCTTCGATAAAAATCGAAACATCGGCCCCCCTTTCTTCTTTAGTACTTTGCGTTTTTTAAGACAGAAATCTGTGTAATTTTTGTGATACTTCTGTGATGAATTGCCGTTTTTCGTAACCTACATTTTTATGCGCTCAGACAATAAAACCAAGGATTACAAAATGAAATTCACTAAAATCGCCAGCGCAACGTTGCTATCGTTAGCCGCTGTTTCTGTAAGCCACGCCGTTACGGTTGACGTTGAAATTACAAATTTAACTCAGGCCCAAAGCTTTACGCCTCGCCTTGTGATTGCGCATGACAGCACAGTGGATGCCTTTGAAGTGGGTCAACCAGCATCTTCAGCACTTGCTTGGCTTGCAGAGGCAGGGGTTATAGACGATGAACAAAACCCCGATTCAAGTGGTGCAAACTTTGAAGCTTTGCTTGGCCCGGCCGATACCGACAATGGTTCAAATACATGGCACCGCTTCGGTGGCCTGTTAGCGCCAAGCTCAACCCTAAGCTACCCGTTTGATACTATGGATAAGCCTTACCTTTCGTTACTTTCTATGCTTATTCCTACTAATGACGCTTTTGTCGGTATGGACAGTATTGAAATTCCAACAGAACCAGGCACTTACACTTACTATTTGAATGCTTATGACGCAGGTACAGAGCTTAACGACGAGCTTAACAGCGCACGTACTGACGTGGTTGAAGCAGGTACAGGTAACGCGTTAGGTGGTTACGGCGTACCGGGTGTTGCTGGTGGCGGTGCTCCGACACGTATTGTCGATTTAGGTACCGGTGGTACAGGTGTTGGTGCGCAAGTTGTTAATGGTGAAATTGAAGATGGTGAAGATGGTCCTGTTCACATTCACAGAAACGCGCTGGGCGATACAGATAATGCTGGTGGTGCCAGCGACCTAGATTCTACTGTACACCGTTGGTTGAACCCTGTTGCACGCGTTGTGATTACAGTTCCTGCGTCATAAGGAGCGTTAAAATGAAAAACCCAATAATTAAACTCAGTACGCTACTTATCCTTTCTTCACTTTTGGCTGCCTGTGGTGACGATGGTGATACCGGGCCTCAAGGGCCTGCTGGCCCACAAGGGGAAGCGGGGGCTGACGGCACCGACGGTCAGAATGGACAAGACGGTGCTGACGGTCAGGACGGGCAAGACGGCGTAAACGGTAACTCTGCAGTCTATACCGTACAAATTACTAATCTTACTTACTCTCAACCTTTCGCGCCTGCAGCCATTATTCTGCATGAGTCGGGCTATCACGCGTTTGCAGAAGGTGAAGCCGCTAGCATGGGTATTGAAGTTATGGCTGAAGGCGGTAACCCTTCAATGGTTATCGAAGAATCTATGGATTCAACCGACTTCTTAGATGCGCAAAACTCAGGTGGCATTTTAGGTCCACGTACAACGGGTGATACATTTACACTCGTGGTACCTGAGCTTGATGCTGATGACTTGCGTTTAACCGTAACGACAATGCTGGTAAACACCAATGACGCATTTACCGGGCTTAACGCGGCAGACGTAAGCAACATGGCCGTAGGTGACGTAAAAACCTTTATGACGGTAACATGGGACGCTGGTACAGAAGCCAACACAGAAACCGCAGCAACCATGCCTGGACCTACAGCGAGTGCAGCTGGTGGTGGCGGTGAAGCAGCAGGATATGACCCTGTAAGGGACGACTTAGCTGATGTAGTGCGATTGCACACGGGTGTTACTACCAATGCTAACGCGACGGATCCAAGCCGTGAAGGCTTAGCCACATCGGTGTTAGACGAAAGTCACCGCTTTGATTTTCCAACGAGTAGAGTGGTAATTACGCGAACGCGATAGTACAAAATCGTTAGCAATAGCTTAAACGTTGTTTTAGAACTCAAAGGCGCCCTAGCACATTGTGTTAAGGGCGCTTTTTATTTTGAAAAACAAAGAAATGGTACTTTTGCAAGTTCGCAATAATATATGCTGGTTTTAGCAAAGCAGTGACAAAACTGTGACCAAAACTTAGCCAAAACCAGACAACATCGTATTACTTGATGACCTTCAGGGTAGGCTTACCCTTTTTAGGTGGCACAGGCGCGTCTGTTACGTCTTCTGCATCTTCAAGCGAAGTGGGTCCGCTTGGTGGTTGAGACGTGTCAGACTCGTCCTGCTGACGCTGCTCTTGAGCGCGAGCAATGTCTTCTTCTGTCGCGAACACTGTACCTGCACCATTCTCGCGTGCATATATGGCCATTACCGCTTCGCAGGGCATGCTTAAAAGACGTGGTTGCCCACCAAATCGCGCTTGAAATGACAAGCCTTCCACATCAAGTGAGAAGTTTACACATGCGCTTGGGGATACGTTTAAGACAATTTGTCCGTCTTTAACGAATTCCTGCGGCACTTCCACCAACTCATTGGTTGCATCAACTACAATGTAAGGTGTTAAATCGTTATCAACAATCCACTCATAAAAAGCCCTAAGTAAATAGGGCTGGTTTGACGTCATAGATGTCATAGCGGGTTGTGGATCTCACGCTCTTGGTCCGTCAAAGACGCTTTAAATGAGCTGCGCGAGAAAATACGGTTCATATACGCGTTAATCTCTTTACTGCCAGCACCATTTAGCTCAATACCTAGCGCAGGAAGACGCCATAATAACGGAGCAAGATAGCAATCAACTAAGCTGAATTCTTCACTCATGAAGTAAGGCATTTCACCAAACACAGGCGCTAAAGAAAGTAGCGCTTCACGCAATTCATTGCGCGCTGCTTCAACATCGCCTTCACCACGGAAAATACGTGCTGCCAAAGAGTACCAGTCTTGCTCAATGCGATGCATCATAAGACGGCTTTGACCACGCGATACTGGGTAAACCAGCATAAGTGGTGGATGTGGGAAACGCTCATCAAGGTATTCCATGATGATGTGTGACTTGTAAAGTACAAGTTCACGATCAACAAGAGTTGGAACAGTACCGTAAGGGTTTAGCTCCAACAGATCTTCAGACAGGTTGCTAGGATCTGTGTAGCTGATTTCAACACCCACACCTTTTTCTGCCAACACAATGCGCACCTGGTGGCTATAAATATCAATTGTGTCAGAGAACAACGTCATAATAGAACGTTTATTCGCGGCTACGGCCATTCAATTTCCTCCGTCGAGAAACAAGTTTATGCCCACTAAAATGAGCGAATTACAAATGCCAAAAAAGGGGGCGAGAAGCCCCCTTTTGGTATTATACATAAATCTGTGCGATTAGTGCACTTCTCGCCAGTATTCTTTCTTCAGTAAGTAAACAAATACAAACAATACTGCGATAAAGATAAGTACCCACTTACCGATTTTATGAGATTCAAGTTTTGAAGGCTCACCTGTGTACTCAAGGAAGTTCACAATATCGGCAACAGCTTGGTCGTACTCGTCAGGAGACATCGCGCCAGTACCATCTGACTTAATGCCTACGTAACGCTTAACCATTTCACCGTCAACCATTTGCTCTTCATAGGTGCGCGTTGGCGTACCTTGAAGTGGTTGAAGTACGTGTGGCATACCTACTTCAGGGAACACTGTGTTGTTCACACCAAACGGACGGCTCTCATCAACATAGAAAGAACGAAGGTAAGTGTAAATCCAGTCTTCTCCACGAACACGAGCAACAAGCGTAAGGTCTGGTGGCGCCGCACCGAACCATGTTGCAGCCGCCTCTTCAGGCATAGCACGGGTAATATAGTCAGAAACCTTTTCACCCGTAAACTGCAAATGCTCTTGGCCCAATTCATCAGGAATACCCAAATCTTGGAATGAACGCTGATAGCGCTGATACTTCATAGAGTGACAGCCTAAACAGTAGTTCATGAACAATTGTGCACCGCGTTGTAAAGAGGCCTTATCGGTTAAATCGATAGGCGCTTTATCAAGGTGTACGTTTCCACCTGCCGCAAGCGCTACGCCAGGTAGGAAGAAGGCTAAAAAGCACATCAATTTTTTCATTTAGAAATCCTCTCTGGCACAGGTTTAGTGTTTTCATTTTTGCTGTACAAGAACAGTGCAATGAAGAAACCGAAATACATTACTGTCGCGATTTGAGATGCAATGATTTTCCAGTTTTCTTGTGGTGTACCACCTAGGTAACCTAGGAAGATAAACACAATAGCAAACACAATAAGGTTTACTTTGTGTAGACCACAGCGATAGCGCCATGACTTAACACGTCCGCGATCAACCCAAGGCAGAGCGAATAGCGCTGCAATTGCGCCAAACATTGCTAGTACTCCGAATAGCTTATCCGGTACCGCTTTCAAAATGGCGTAGAACGGCGTGAAGTACCACACAGGGAAGATATGCTCAGGTGTCTTCAGCGGGTTAGCAATTTCAAAGTTAGGGTGCTCTAGGAACTTACCGCCCATTTCTGGCGCAAAGAACAACACATAGGTAAACAGCGCTAAGAATACACAGAACGCCACTAGATCTTTAAGCACGATGTGCGGGAAGAACGGTAGTACATCGTCAGCGATATCGTACTTGCTTGTGTAGTACTCGTGAATTTCATATTTAGTCTTTTCAGACTCAGGTAGTGATCCCTTCTTATGCTTGATAGCGATACCATCAGGGTTGTTAGAACCCACTTCGTGAAGCGCGATAATGTGAAGGAATACAAGAATTACAATAACCAATGGCAGCGCAATAACGTGTAGTGCGAAGAAACGGTTTAGCGTTGCGCCAGAGATAACGTAGTCACCCTGTAGCCAGATTACAAGGTCAGGACCAACAACAGGTATAGCACCAAACAGCGATACGATTACCTGTGCACCCCAGTAAGACATTTGTCCCCAAGGAAGTACATAACCCATGAATGCTTCTGCCATAAGTGCAAGGTAGATAAACATACCAAACACCCATAGAAGCTCACGTGGCTTCTGATAAGAACCGTAAATCATGCCACGGAACATGTGCAGATATACCACAATAAAGAACGCTGACGCGCCAGTACTGTGCATGTAACGGATAATCCAACCGTAGTCGATCTCACGCATGATGTATTCAACAGAAGCAAAAGCGCCTTCTGAAGAAGGAACGAAGTTCATGGTCAACCAAATACCAGTAATAATTTGGTTAACTAAAACGATAGTTGCCAAGAAACCGAACACATACCAAAAGTTCATGTTCTTTGGCGCAGGGTATTGAAGAGCGTGCATATTTGCTACGCGCATCATTGGGATGCGTTCTTCAATCCAACCTAGGAAAGCATTCATATTAAACAACCTCCGCTTCTGAGCCGATAATAACAGTTGTGTCATTAACGAACTGATAAGGCGGCACAACTAGGTTTAATGGTGCTAGTACGTTTTCAAATACACGTCCTGCCATATCAAACTTAGAACCGTGGCAAGGGCAGAAGAAACCATCTGGAACCCCTTCAACTACCTCTTCGAAAGCGCCATCTTTAAGGTGCTGTGGAGAGCATCCAAGGTGCGTACAAATACCAACAAGGATAAGGTATTCTTCTTTCATTGAACGGAAACGGTTTTGAGCAAAAGTAGGTTGCTGCTCAGCTTCAGAGTTAGGATCTTTCAGCTTATCTTCGTGCGTGCCTAGTTCTTCAAGAATTTCTGGCGTGCGACGTACAATCCATACAGGCTTGCTTCGCCACATTACACGTACTAACTGTCCAGGCTCAATCCCGCTGATATCTACTTCAACGTCAGCACCAGCCGCTTTTGCTTTGGCGCTTGGATTCCAGGACGCAATAAAAGGCACAGCAGCACCAACAACACCTACACCACCAACTACCGACGTGGCAACGGTCAAAAACCGACGACGAGTGTTGTTTTCTGGCTGGTTATCGTTTTGTGCAGACTCTGTTGCATCTACAGATACATTGCTCATCCACATTTCTCCAGGTTTGGATAATTATGATGTGTAACACAAGCTTATACTGGTTTTATCTCGCTTGTGTCGTAGCATCATATGGCTTGTCATGAAAGCGACGTAACAGTGAATTTTCACTAACTTACGAATTCACGAAATTTTACAAAATTTTCGACCGCAAATGATAAAAGAAAAGCCCTTATAAACACAAGGTTTTACTGATATTTAAGCGACAATTTAATTGAAAACTTTATTTAAGATCAAAGTAGGAAATACCGCAAATCAAGGTTTTGCTGTTGTTTTGACGTAAAACACGGCAGAAATTAAACCTTTGTTATTTTAACTGTCGCTAAGCGCTGTGCGGCATATAGCAGTATAAATCACTGAAGTCGCGCATATTGAGATAGTAAAAAACCCGGCATAAGCCGGGTTTTTGCAATACAAAAAGCGTAAAAATTAACGCTTTGAGAATTGTGGACGCTTACGCGCTTTGTGTAGACCAACTTTCTTACGTTCAACGCGACGTGCGTCACGAGTAACGAAGCCAGCTTTACGAAGTGCTGGACGTAGTGCTTCATCATACTCCATAAGAGCACGAGTAAGACCGTGACGGATTGCACCCGCTTGACCGTTAGAACCACCACCTTTAACAGTGATGTAAACGTCAAACTTTTCAGTCATTTCAACAAGTTCAAGTGGCTGACGAACAACCATGCACTCTGTTTCACGACCAAAGTACTCGTCAAGAGCGCGTTGGTTTACTTTAATGCTACCTGTGCCTGGACGTAGGAACACACGAGCAGTAGAACTTTTGCGGCGGCCTGTGCCGTAGTATTGAGTATCTGCCATGTTAATAGCTCCTTAAATGTCCAAAACTTGTGGTTGCTGTGCGGTGTGCTTGTGCTCTGCACCTGCGTAAACTTTCATTTTACGGAACATTGCGCGACCTAGAGGGCCTTTTGGCAACATGCCTTTAACTGCTTTTTCAATAACCATTTCTGGCTTGTGAGCAATTAGTTTTTCAAAGTTTGTCTCTTTAAGACCACCTGGGTAACCAGAGTGCGCATAGTACATTTTGTCTTGCGCTTTACGGCCTGTTACCGCAACTTTCTCAGCATTGATTACTACGATGTAATCACCAGTGTCCACGTGAGGCGTGTACTCTGGCTTGTGCTTACCACGAAGGCGTAGTGCGATTTCAGAAGCCAAACGGCCTAGAGTTTTGTCTGTGGCGTCTACCACATACCAGTCACGTTGTACCGTTTCTGGCTTAGCAACAAAAGTTTTCATTTTCAAATTCACCCGAATAATATCGTCGTTACTGATTTCTGAACACCAGAAATCACCTTAAAATCAACACAATGACCCCTTCGAGTAGGCTGATTCTTCCACCTTCCCAAAGGTGGGCGTAACTGGGCAGGGCGCGAATTATACAGGAATTGTCGCAAATGCGAACCCCTAAAACCAAAAAAATAGGATGATTTTTCAACGAACATCGGTGACTTGGTTTAAAAATTGGTGTAGGGTTGATGTGTTGTATTTTTAAACAAAAATAAAAATGAAAAACGCTTTCTGCATTACACTTTGTGCATGGTTGTTTTCAACGTGCATAGGTATTTCGCAGGCAAAGGAAGCAGACGAAATAATCTATACCCGAGCATTTGCTGACAGTGACTACGGGCATTACCATATTGCCGTTTTGCAAGCGGCGCTTAATATTACTCCTGAACTAGGTACAACATCAATCGCTCCGCACCCCCACCCTATGAGTCAAAGTCGACAATTGGTATCATTAATTAACGGTGATGCCGATATTATGTGGAGCGTAACTAATCGCGCTCGCGAGAAAAAACTTATCGCGATAAAACTTCCACTTTTAAAAGGTTTTGCTGGTCACCGGGTGTTGGTTATTAACCCTGAGCGTCAACCGGACTTCCCACAACAAATTGATATAAAGCAACTCAAAGCAATGATGCTAGTGCAAGGCGATGATTGGCCCGACCTTGAGATTTTAGAGCATAATGGCTACACGGTCTCAGGCGAAGACTGGAGTTTATGGTTTCAATCGATGTTCTCAATGGTCGAAAGAGACTTGGTCGACGGGTTTCCCCGCAACGTTATTGAGGTGCATCGCGATTTGGCGCGTCACGCTGATAAAAACATTATATTGGAAAAAAACCACATTCTTCGATACCCAAGTTACGAATATTTTTTTGTCAGCCCTCAAAATACTGCACTTGCGAATCGGTTGCGTATTGGACTGATACGCCTGTTAGAAAACGGCGAATTGTCGGCATTATTTGAAGCGCAAGAAGGTCATAAGAAAGCAGCATTAATTGTAGATTCACCGTCACGAACAACCCATGCGTTAAAAAACCCCGCCATTCCTTATGTCCTTGACTACGCGCAGTGGGACAAACAGGCCAGTACAGCAATTAAAGCATTACGCGACGAAACGAATAGCAACTGAGCAGATGCCCAATACGAAAAACCTTAAGGTTTTCTTAAGGTTTCTGGTATACCCTTAATTTACCGACTAATTGTAGGAATACTATGCGCATACTCTTGGTAGAAGATGATAAGCCATTGTCCTGTGCACTCACAACCTCATTGAGTAAGGCAAACTATGTTATAGATTGTGTCTACGACGGTGCTAGCGCTCTTAATGCGCTTCGTGCGGCACAAAACGACATAGTCGTTCTCGATCTTGGGCTTCCAGATCAAGATGGGTTAAGCGTACTTAAACGTATCCGCAAAACCAATCCCACCTTGCCAGTTTTGATTCTTACCGCGCGAGATAAAACCTCAGACAAGATATCAGGGTTAGATGCAGGTGCAGACGATTATCTTCCTAAGCCTTTTGAAATTGACGAGTTGCTTGCTCGGCTCCGCGTATTAGAGCGACGACTTGGCACTGCTTCTCAAAGCGTAATTACAGTAAAAAACGTTAGTCTTGATACAACCCACCACACACTTACTATTGATGAAAGCAACGTACACCTCCCTCGTCGAGAACTCATGCTTTTAAAAGCGCTGATTGAAAACGCGGGTCGAATACTGAGTAAGCATCAACTCGAGAGCAAACTCTATGAGTGGGGTGAAGAAGTGGCCAGTAACACAATAGAAGTGCATATCAGTCATTTGCGAAAGAAAATGCCAGATGACTTCATTCGCACTATAAGAGGCGTTGGATATTGTATATCCAAGTCTGGAGACTAACGTGACGTCAATTCGTCGCTTTCTTATCTTAACGCTTACCAGTGCACTAGTGCTTATTGTATTTAGTGCGGCACTACACGGCTATCGCGCTACCATAGGTATATCGACCACCCTACTGGACAATGAACTGACTGCGTTAAATAGCGCCATTGCATC
The DNA here is from genome assembly GCF_036870955.2 of Alteromonas gracilis. GTDB lineage: Bacteria > Pseudomonadota > Gammaproteobacteria > Enterobacterales > Alteromonadaceae > Alteromonas > Alteromonas gracilis_A. Next base: position 783,281 of record NZ_CP145482.2, on the reverse strand, counting down.
GTTTGATAGCGGAACATCAGGCAACGAGCACACCTTATTATTCCAGATATGGCAAAACGACACCTTAATAAAGAGCTCAAATAGTGCGTTAACCACACCGCTATCTGAATTCAAAAACGGTTTCTCTGAAAAAAATGTGCTTGGAACGCGATGGCGTGTATATACCGCTTATTTACGAAGCGAGAAAAAGTGGTACATGGTAGCGCAACCATTGAGTAATCGTTTTGTATTAACCGATGCGCTCACGGTTGCTTCAATTACCCCCTTTATAATAAGTGTCCCCCTTCTCGCCATTATTTTGTTTTTAGGGATCACTTGGGGACTTTCGCCACTTAAACAGCTTTCTCGACAACTGGCAAAGCGAACAGGTAATGATTTTTCCACTATCTCTTTAGATAGGGAGCCAAGCGAATTAAAACCTATTGTATCCACACTCAATTCAATGTTTACTCGACTAAGCGCGGCATTTGAAAGAGAGCAACAGTTTGCCTCTAATGCTGCACATGAACTGCGCACCCCGCTCAGTGTGATGAAAATCAATATCCATAATATTGCAGAAGAGCTGGGGGAAAACGGCAAACAGCTTCAAACACTGCAACGCGATACAGACAGAATGATCCACGCGGTAAACCAATTCTTGCTACTAACACGCACCAGTCCAGAAACCTTTGTAGAGCAAAAAGAGCAGGTAAATCTTTATTTTGTAGCCCAAGAAGTGATTAGTGATCTCTATGGAAAAATAGAAGCCAAACAGCAAGACATTGCTTTGGAGGGCGATGAGATTTGGTTAAACAGCGTTCACTTCATGTTGTACACCTTGCTACAGAACCTAATTACTAACGCCAGCAACTACTCACCAGATGGGGCACAAATAGTTGTACGAATAAAAAAACGGGCCTCCACGGTAGTATTAAGTGTCGCAGACTCTGGCCCTGGAATTCCGCGAAGTGAACGAGAAAGTGTACTAAAGCGTTTCAACCGCGCTACCCAAGCCAAAGCGACGACGGGAAGTGGTTTGGGCTTAGCCATAGTTTCGCAAATTGTTGCTCTGCATGATGCAAAAGTCGTACTTGATGATGCAGAGCTAGGCGGCCTTGAAGTAAAAGTGGAGTTTAACAATGAACTCTTACTTTAAAACTTCTCTCGCAATTTTAGCCGGTGTGTTCTCGTTTGCGTCTCCTCGCGCATATGCGCTTCCTGAAGTGGTGGTAGAAATAAAAAACCACCTTTTTTATCCTCAGAATGTTGTGGTACCTGCAGGAAAAAAAGTACGACTTACGTTTATCAACTTTGACGATACGCCAGAGGAAATTGATAGTTTTTCGCTTAACAGAGAAAAAGTGATTTTCGCCAACAGCAAAGGCAGCATTTATATCGGCCCTTTGAAACCGGGTGAATACCCGTTCTTTGGTGAGTTTAACCCCAACAGTGCTGTGGGTAAAGTTGTCGTAAAAGCACATGAAGAGGTGCGCGATGCTGATTAATACCGTGGTACTTTTTTTGCGCGACACGCTGCCAATCTTTCTGTTGCTGAGTGTACTCATTGCATTGCCGGGTGTACCTCGTTTCTCACTAGTATGGCGTGTCGGTTTAATGCTTGTGACAGCAGTTATTATGTATTCATATCTTGGCGTTATCTCTGAGCTAGCAGAGGGTGCAGGGTTTGAATTGCTGAAGTCTCTACTATTGGTCAGCGCATGGTTCGGTATATGTATGCTAGCGATATTCCCATATTCAAAAGGACGCACAGTAAGTTTAGGTATTACACTACTTGTGCTTGGTATTGGACTTCCTAACAGCCTGCATTTTATGGTGTATTTTGTGTCCGAACTAACCCGTAATAGTGATCATTCGTTGCTGATTCTTGGCACTACAATTGGCTTGGGGATCAGTATTAGTATCGCTATTTTGCTAAACATTGCCCTTACACATTTTGTAAGCGCCAAAGTAATGTTTTGTTTCACGACACTATTTGTGGCCGCGCAAGTTGCGAATGTAGCCCTTCTCCTTGAACAAATCGATATCTTGCCTACGTCAAAACAAATCTGGGACAGCAGTCACCTTATTAGTGATAACAGCGAATACGGGCATTTATTGAACGCCCTAATTGGCTACGAAGCCACACCATCAATGAGTTACATGATGCTATTTTTATTATCCTTGGCTGTGCCTAATGCCATTGCCGCTTTGAAAAAGCACACTCCTGCACTGTGGCAACACGTGGAGGGTATTCGATGAAACGTATTCTTTTAATGATGTGTTCTGTGCTTGCTACCTTTGCCGCGAGCGCTGACAATTTCACCGTTGATAGAGTCTACCAACCTTACGTTTTACCTTTTGAACGCGAATTCGAATGGCGCCTAACCTCACGTCAAAATGACAACGGGAATGTGTTAATGCAACGCTTCTCATTTGGGCATGCGCTTTCTGAATTTGTCATATTAGAAGCCTACGTTGTAGGTGCACGCGATGAAAACCAAGATTTTGGTTTGGAATCTTACGAACTTGAACTGCGTTGGATGGTGACTGAGCAGGGGCGGTATTGGGCTGATTGGGGAACCCTATTTGAATTAGAAAAGCAGCACAATACCGATGACTGGGCAGCGAAAGCGGGAATTCTTACTGAAAAAGAGTTTGGTCAGTTCAGTCTAACGACCAATGTAAGCTTAGTGTATGAGTGGGGAGAAACCGTAGCCAACGAGTGGGAAGGTGAATTCAAAGCAAAGTTCCGCTATCGCTGGATCCCAGAAGTACAACCTGGTATTGAGATGTATGTGGCTGAGGACTATGTAGGTGTTGGACCAGCCTTTATGGGCATAAAACGCTTCGACAGACAAAAGCAATTAAAGTGGGAGCTCGGTTTCATTGCTGGGCTCAATGGCGATAGCAAGGATCATACATTACGTATGTCCCTCGAATATGAATTTTGATTTTAAAAAAAGCGTTAACTTAAGGTTCTCTTAAGGTAGCGCATCAATACTCATACCATCGAAGAACACCAGAGTGTATGTATGAGCCTTACGTTATCAGTAGCACCCAACTCATGTGATGATAAGACTACTCGTCAACATGAAAAGCGGTGCCCATCACTAGCTTTCATTACAGCCAGCCTTACACATCCAGCTAGACACAATATTGAAACCTTTATCGCTAATGGTTTCGCCACCCGCTATGACGCACATATTAGTTCGTTCATGCCTATGTTATTTGCACTTGAAGTTAACGGAATAAAGGCAGCTGTTGGCGCTAGGTGCAGTGGTACTCAAAATACGCATCACGCACTTTTCATTGAGCAATATCTTGATAGCCCTATTGAAGTCGCGTTAGAGGCCCAGGAGATTTTTGCGCAAAGACACGACATTGTTGAAGTAGGTAACTTATTTAGTAGCGCGTCGCGTTACACGCTGCCCTTGTTACTTTCATTATTTTTTTTGTTCTCGCAAATTGGCAAAAAATATCTTGTGTTTAGTGCAACAACTCAAGTGCAACAACTATTACAGGGTGCAGGTATTTCGCTTACTACATTAGCGAACGCTGACGTTAATAGACTCGCTGCAGACCGCGATGATTGGGGCACCTACTATGACACTGCGCCGCAAGTTATGGCGTTGTCTCTTCAAGAAGTTACTCACCATGTCATGCGCAGCAGCCCTCTTCGTCAATACTATCAACAAGCGGTTGGACTCATTGCAAGCTCTGATAGCGAGCTTCAGCTGCGCAGCGCTTTGGCTTATCCGCAAAAAGGAGCATCTCATGTTGCTTGAAAAGTACTTAACTAGTGATGATGCTTCTGTTGCACTTAAGCATCATGGAAAGTCGTTAACCTACCGTGAACTTAAAGATGCCATCGCGCAACTCGCAAATTGGATCACAACCAATGATGTGAGCCGTATCGCTATTGCTTTTGACAACAGTTTCGCTTGGGTAGTCGCTGACCTTGCGTGCCAGCAAGCTGAAGCGTGCTGTGTGCCTCTCCCACTCTTTTTCAGTGAGCAGCAGCAGCAACACATACTTAGCGAAAGCCAGTGTGAGTACCTACTAACAGATGCAGAGCCCCCTACTTTCGCGTCAACTACGATGAAACGCGTGTGTAAAAGTGTCGATATTGTTGGCTATGCACTAACCTCTGACAAAACATCTGTATGTATGCCTGAAGGGACGAACAAAATTACTTTCACGTCAGGGTCCACTGGTGCGCCAAAAGGCGTATGTTTATCCAGTAAATCTCAGTGGAAAGTTGCAGAGTCAATTAGCAGTACTTTTGAGCTAGACTGTGTCAACCACTTGTGCCTGCTTCCGCTATCAACGTTACTTGAAAATATCGCTAGTGTTTATGCCCCATTGCTTCACGGTGGCACAGTGCAACTTGCATCAGCAAGTACTAGAGGCTTTGAAGGTAGCCGTCTTGTAAACCCACAAGCGCTAATTGGCTTAATTGATAGCGTCCAACCAACGTCGGTTATTTTAGTACCCGAGTTACTCATGGTATTGCTTCATGCCTGCTCACAAGGTTGGGTTCCACCTTCGTCGTTGTCGTTTATCGCCGTAGGTGGTGCACATGTATCACCTGTGCTGCTGGCACAAGCACAAGCTAAAGGCCTACCAGTCTATGAAGGCTATGGTCTGTCAGAAGCCGTTTCGGTCTCTACGCTTAATACGGGGCAATGCAATGTAGTAGGCACGGCAGGAAAAGCACTCGGGCACAATGCACTTCATATAGATAACGGTGAAGTGGTAATAACGGGCAACCACTTTTTGGGATACCTCAATCAAGTAGAAAGCTTTTACCCAGCGCACGTCAGAACCGGAGACTTAGGCGTGATAAAGGATGGCGTCTTAACTCTCAGTGGCCGCAAGAAAAACATCATGGTGAACAGCGCAGGTAGAAACGTATCGCCTGAATGGATTGAGTCTCTGTTGATGGGAAGTGGCGTACTGCGCCAAGTGGTCGTCTTCTGTGAAGCTCGTCCACACTGTGTTGCTTTGCTTGTCCCTGCATCGCCTCACATATCCATTGATGGAATACATAAAGCCATTGCGTTGATTAACCAACAATTGCCCGACTATGCCCAAATAGAAAACTTTGATGTGGTTGCGCCATTTACGCCAGAAAACGGGTTGTTAACCCAAACTGGCAAGATTAAGCGCGACGATGTGATTACGCACTACAGCAGCACAATAGCTGCGCTGTATCGCGACCCTCAATTAATCTCGCACACTGAAACCTGTACGCATCCTGAATCTTGTGCGACTCAAACGATCACCTTTGGAGAGTAAATAATGTCTTTTTATCAACAACTTCAAGAAAGTACTGAGCAAGCTAGAAACCTGTTTTTACAGGCACCAATAATTCAACGTTGTTTTAATGGCGACTTTTCCCTTGACGATTATATTGCGTTTCTCCAACAAGCGTATCACCACGTTAAATTTACCGTACCGCTTCTTATGGCTACAGGCGCTAAATTAAGCGAAGACAAAGAGTGGCTGCGTGAAGCCATTGGCGAATATATTGAAGAAGAAATGGGTCATCAAGAGTGGATTTTAAACGACTTAGCTGCGTGTGGTGTGGATAAGGAACAAGCTCGAAATGGACAACCTGCACCTGCGACTGAACTTATGGTCGCTTATGCGTTTGATGCCATTGCACGCAAAAATCCACTTTATTTTTTCGGCATGGTGTTTGTACTTGAAGGCACCAGTATTGCGCTGGCAGACGCTGCAGCAAAGCAAATTAAAGATAAACTATCACTGCCTAGATCTGCGTTTAAGTATTTAACCTCACATGGTGCGCTTGACCAAGAGCACATCGTTTTCTTTGAAGGGTTAATGAACCAAATAGTAAACCCTCAAGAACAAGCCATGATCATTCACAGCGCCAATATGTTTTATCGCTTGTATGGGGATATTTTCCGTGAACTTACTCCTGAGCACGGTTTACGTCCTATTGCACAGATTGCGTAACGTGTGTAGCACTGTTTTTATAGGGTTAACTCAAGGTAAAGCGTGATGACTATTCAATGGCAAAATCAAGTAATACTCGTAACAGGTGCTAGTGGCGGCATTGGACATGCCATTGCTAAAGCACTTGATGAGAAAGGTGCGCACCTCATCTTAACGGGCAGAAATGAAGTAAAACTCAAACAGCTGCAACAGTCGCTCAAACATCAACATACCATTGTAGCGGCGGATATCTCGCATTGTGAAGGCAGAGAAAAACTGATTCACACGTGCGAGCGATTACCAGTGAGTATGCTGATAAACAATGCTGGCACAACCCATGTCGGCCAATTCAGTGATGCCCCTATCGAATCAGTGGTGACTACCAACCTACTCTCTCCAATGCTGCTAACCCAAGCGCTGCTTCCCCTTTTAGAGCGACGCCCTCATGCGCATATCGTCAATATTGGCTCTGCCTTCGGCAGTATTGGTTTTGCTGCGCATAGCACCTACTGCGCAACCAAATTTGCGCTTAAAGGGTGGACTGAGGCCCTTCATCGTGAGTATCACAACAGTAATATTGGATTTCACTATGTAGCACCAAGAGCAACGTCTACGGCGATTAATGACGAGAAAGCTGTAGCGCTCAATAACGCACTGGGTAATCACGTTGATACACCCGATGTTGTAGCACAAGCACTTGTTAAAGCACTCGAGCAAAACAAAGCGCGGCTAAGCATTGGCTTTGCAGAACGCTTTTTCGCCAAATTAAATGCCATTTTACCCAATATTGTTGATAACGCATTAGCCAAAAAGCTACCCATTATTAAACGCCATACATTCAGCAAAAGTGAGCAGAACACGCACATCGATACTGTGACAAATACCAACGACTTATCCAGTAAGTTGGTTTAACACCGGAGTGAACATTATGAAACATTTAACCACTTTAACCCGAATGACGCTTCTTACATTATCTTTAGGCGCAATGAGTTATGCAGTTGCGCAAGATAACGCAAGGCCGTCAGCAAGCGATATGTCGCCATCTTCTGTGCAACAAGAGATACAATCTCCCCTCTCTATGCTTCAGCATGAATGGGCACACATCAACTACGAAGTAGAGGAAAAGCAAAAAGAAAAAGCATTTGCCGCGCTTATTGAAAAAGCGAAGTTTTTTGTTAGTGAAGATCCCAACAATCCAGAGTTGATAATATGGCAAGGAATTATTCAATCAAGCACTGCAGGCGCTAAAGGCGGGCTGGGCGCATTAGATTATGCCAAAGCCGCGCGCAAGAGCTTTGAGCATGCTATGCGATTAGATGAAAATGCCTTAGCAGGTTCAGCCATGACAAGTTTAGGTGTGCTCTATCATAAGTTGCCTGGTTGGCCGATTAGCTTTGGCAATGACAAGAAAGCCGAAAAGTTGTTGAAACACGCGTTGGAAATAAATCCAAATGGGATTGACCCCAATTATTTCTATGCCGAATTTCTCTATGACAATGGTGAGTATGCTCAAGCACGCATCTATGCCAATAAAGCAAAACAAGCCCCAGCAAGAGCAGAGCGTCCACTTGCTGATTTAGGAAGAAGACAAGAAATTTCTCGACTTGAAGCCAAGCTAGCTCAAAAAAGCTAATAGCAACCTTAAATTCAAAGTGCTCGTAATAATGCTATTGCGAGCGTGTTACCTCTCCCAGTACGCTTCACATCAGTATTATCAACGTTAATGGCAAGACATAGTCGCTTTTCTTTTAAAGAATCGCTAAATTACCGCTCTTTCAAAGAACTTAGGCGCATTTAGCGCACTTTTCCATCACCTTTCATTCTTTTAAGGAACGTTTTCATGTTAACAACGTATTTAAAACGTCTGGGCTTCTTAGGTATCGTATCGCTATCACTTATGGCACATGGCGAGGACCAAGGGGCACCTTTATTGTCTCTTCAACATCAATGGGCAACAGTAAACTATGAGATGGAAGGCGATGCACAACTTGACGCGTTTTTACGTCTTATAGACCAAGCCAAGAACTTAACCGAACTGACATCAAACAGTCCGCAAGCACTTACATGGCTAGCCATTTCGCAATCAAGTACAGCAAGTGCCAAAGGCGGGCTGGGCGCATTGGACTATGCAGAAAGCGCCAAAGACAACCTAGAAAAAGCTATTGAAAAAGATGAACATGTATTGGAAGGTGCTGCACTTACCGTTTTAGCCGCGCTTTATCATAAAGTGCCGGGGTGGCCTGTCAGTTTTGGTAGTGATAAAAAAGCGGAAGCATTGTTTAAACGCGCTTTAAAGGTAAACCCCCAAGGTATGGATCAGAACTTTTTTTACGCAGAATTTTTATTTGATGATAAAGAGTTTAGAAAAGCACAAAAGCACCTTGATATCGCAAAAGATGCCCCTGAAAAACCAAACCGACCTTTGGCCGACAAAATGCGACGACAAGAAATTGCGAAGCTACAAGAAAAGCTGAGCACTAAACTCTAGTTAAACTCTCAATTATCTTTTAAGACACGCGCTTTGTAGGTATATCAGTTTTGTAAACTGGCGCGCATAACGCGCCAGCCACCACCATTAACAATTTATTCACACGACTTATCTATGTGTATAAAAGTCAATCGCTTCTCTTCTATCCACTTCACTTCTACTATGAGTACCGTGTATGTAAATGGTATAAGCAGATGGCAAAGATCCCACGTACAAAGAGTAATGATCACAGCGCACAAATGAGTCAAACGCGTCGCGACTTTATTGAAGCTCAAACAGGTGTAGCATTGACCCATACTGGGCACTACTCTGTGCCAGAAGAAACGCTTGAAGGGAATATTGAGAACTTCACGGGCGTTGCACAAATACCAGTGGGTTTTGCAGGTCCTATGAACATAAATGGAGAACACGCTAACGGTGAGTTTTATGTGCCTATGGCCACTACAGAAGGTACCTTGGTTGCCAGTTATAGCCGTGGCATGCGTCTTACGCGTGAAGCCGGAGGTGTTACTACCACAGTAATTGATGACGCCATGCAGCGCGCTCCTATGTTTGCCTTTAAAGACGCTCGCGAAGCACTCGCTTTTGGCAGCTGGGTAAAACAACATTTTTCAAGCATTAAAGCAGCGTGTAATGCGACAACAAGCGTTGGGCGCTTGCGCGACATCGAACAGCACGCAGTGTCTAAACTACGCTGGTTACGATTTAACTTTACCTGTGGTGATGCCGCAGGCCAAAACATGGTAAGTAAAGCCACTAAAGCGGGCTGTGAATGGATCATGGCGAATTACCCTGCCCCCATTGATCACTTTGTGCTAGCCGCTAACTTAGACACAGATAAAAAGCACTCTCACCTTAACTCACTACATACTCGCGGGAAACGAGTAGTTGCTGAAGTGACCCTGCCTCGTCAACTTGTTACCGATATAATGCATTGCACGCCAGAAGCACTATATAAGCAGCGTCAGTACTCAAATATGGGGGCTATGATGGCGGGAAGTGTGAGTAATGGTGCTCATTTTGCGAATGGTATCACCGCGCTATTTATTGCTTGCGGTCAAGATGTGGCGAATGTAGCGGAGTCCTCTGCAGGGTTTACCTTTGCAGAAATTACGCCCCAAGGCGATTACTATTTTTCAGTTACGATCCCGTCATTGATTGTCGCCACATATGGTGGGGGCACGGGCCTTGCCACCCAAAATGAATGCTTAAATGTTTTGGGCTGTAGCGGCAAAGGCAGCGTGAACAAGTTCGCAGAAATTGTTGCCGCCACGGTGTTGTGTGGTGACCTGTCGCTAGGATCCGCCGTCGTTTCAGATGAATGGGTCAGCAGCCATGAACGTTTAGGCCGGAATCGATAACACCGTTGCTCGCTAATGAACAACAAGACTTGGGCGCGTGAGTACAAAATACGCGCCGCATCCCATAAAAATTGCAACACAGATATAAGCAAGTAACGGCATAGAAGCAAATAAACACAGCCCCGCGAAACTTAACAGCATACTGCAACAGGCAATGCACTTCACTTTTTTAGAAATCGCACCATGACGCCGCCACGCCTGCAAAGAGGAGCCAAATCGAGGATGATTTACTAGCCAGAACTCCAAGCGCGGCGAAGACTGTGTGAAGCAATAAAGTGCGCCGATAAGAAACACTGTTGTTGGCATAACAGGCAAGAATGCGCCAACCACTCCAAGTGAAGTAAGTACAAAACCACACAAAAGATAAAACGGTTTTCTCATAGACTTTACATACCAAGAATATGCCATTCACTGCAGCAACAGCTTGCCCTTAACTTTTTTAACGATATTGCCAACTTGCTGCAATACAAAGTGTTTTTACGAGTGCATTGTTAACCATAGCTTATTTCACTGCTGTGTGCATTGCGACAAATCAAACAGTAAAAGAAATCGCTAATACTAATCAACGATTCTGAACCAATACACTATAGATAATGATAACAATAACAGTTATCATTTATACTAATATTTAAAAACCAAACTTAACCCCTTTGTTAACGTTAGATATTGGACAGTAGTATCAATGAAGTATATAGCTGCAGTTATTACCGCCGCGCTGGCAACCAACGCCTTTGCCCAAGAAAGCGGAACTACAACACAAAACACACCACAAGATACCAACAATGCAGATACAAAAGAAGTAGAGCGTGTTGTCGTGACCAGCCGAGCGTTAAACCTTTATCGCAATGGGGAATCATCCACAGGTAAGCTCAGTGTTGACCCACTAAATGCGACGCAGCAAATTACCACAATCAACGAAAGCCTTATTCGTGACCAAGGTGCACGAAATGCTAAGGATATTTATCGAAATATTGCTTAGGCGTTAGTCAATTTAGCTATGCAGGCGTTACCGCACGAGGATTTAGACAAGAAGAAATTTTCTTTGACGGCTTACGCGGTGACCCCTACGTAGGGTTTAACGTTCCACAACTGTTCAATGTTGAACGGCTCGACTTCCTAAAAGGCCCTGCAGGAATGCTTTACGGTGCTGGCGCACCAGGTGGACTGTTCAATTATGTAACCAAAAAACCACAGTCAGAATTTAGCGCCAATGCACGTGCAATTGCAGGCTCGCACTCTCGCACTGGCGGCTCGGGCGAAATTACTAGCGCATTAAGCGACAACCAAAATGGACGTCTAGGCGTTTTTTACGAAGAGCAAGATACCTATCGCGATAATAGCGCAAGCGAAGTGTTTATTTTCGATTCAGGCTACTCATACGATTTAAACAATCACTTGTTCACGGCCCAATATACCCATTATTCGCAAGATCTTGATGGCAATCGACTGCGTGGTGTGCCCACAGATGACGCTGGAAACTTCTTAACCGATCGTTCGTGGAACCATAACGAGGCCAGTGACTTCTTGAATCTTCGCTCAGATGTTGTGCAACTATCACTTGAAGGCCAAGTAACATCATCAATGAGTTACGACACTAAGCTTCGCTATATTGATAATGAGCAAGCGCAAAACTATCACGAGCCCCGTGCGTTAATTGATAGCGACGGTGATGGTGCGATCGACTTGGTCGGTAGAGAATTTAGAGACCAGCTACGTGAACAAGAGCAGATAAGTTTCGCGGCAAACTTTGTCTACGAAGGAACATTGTTTAACGCAAATCAACGCACTGCTTTTGGTGTGGACTTGTATAAGGGCACTGAGGATGCATTGTTAGGTGGTACTGCATTTAGCGCCGATTTTGTGGAGCGCTATTTAGCGGGAACATCACTCGACTCAGACATTATTCCGCTTAGGTTGACTTCTCCTAACTATGGTGAGTCTCAACCGGGCAACTACGATGTAAACTTTAGAGCTCCACGTACGACAGAACAGGTGCGCAATGGTGCATATGTGCTTAATGAACTTGCTTGGGATAAATTTACGCTTGTTACTCAGCGTGCGCTATGACAAATTTGAAGACGACTCAAATGGCACTGCGTTCGATGACAACAACGTAACCTATCGTTTGGGTGCAATCTACAAGGTCACCCCTTCCATCTCATTATATGGTCAATGGGCTGACTCTTACGAGCCGCAAGGAGTAGGCAGCCAAGCACAGCAAGCTGGAGGCCCCTTTGAACCAACCACGGGTGAAATCATTGAAGGTGGGGTGAACGCAGAGTTGTTCGACGAAACGACGTTACTTCGCATGGCAGTGTATCAAATTAAACGTCAAAACCTACTGCAAAATACAGGTCTTGATCCTGAAGGTGACGGTATTGATAACCTTGCACCTGTGGGCGAAGTCACCAGTGACGGTATAGAAATAGAAGTTATCTCTGACATTACGCCAAACTGGATCATGAGCGTGGCCTACAGCTATAACGATGCACGCATTACAGCTGACAATGGCGGTACTACAATACGAAACAGCGTTGGAGATAAATTTGCCAATGCCCCTGAAAACCAGTTAGGTTTTTGGACGCGCTATCAAGTACCTGAGTGGGACCTTGCGTTCGCATTTGGCGGTAACTACGTTGATGAACAGCTGAGCTTGTCTGGGCAAACAGTCAAATCTTATTTTGTGGCAGATGCCTCTATTACCTGGGAAGTCGAAAACTACAGCGTATTGTTTAGAATTGATAACCTATTTGATAGAGAGTATGCCGAGTCTGGTTTCTTGTCACGTACTGGTCACTTCCCTGGCAACCCGCGTAATGGCTTCGTAGAATTTACCTATAAGTGGTAAGGCTGCATAAGTTAAAAGGCGACGTACTTTGCTGCGTTGCCTTTTCATTTATTAAGCGCAGAGCAATGTAAATAACAGAGTCACTGTCATGTCTAAAACGCAAGAGCGTAAATATCTTAAAAAGCTCTATAACTTACATGCATGGGTTGGTTTTCAGCTGGCCATTGTTATGTTTGTTATTTTAATCACAGGGACATTTGCCACTATATCAAATGAAATAGACTGGCTTGTATTCGACGAAATGCGCGCAACCAGCCAGAATGGCAATTCAGGATCAGCGCCAGACTGGGCAGCGATTTATGACGCCGCATCCCACCATGCATCAGAGATAAAAATTAAGTCTATCTCGACAATGGGAAGCGATTATTTTACGTACCGCGTGCGCGCGCAATTTGAAGATGGTAGAGACAGGTTTGTTCATGTAGACCAGTATACTAATGAGGTTACAGGCGACATCCCGCTTCTTACGGTTCAACGCTTCTTGCGAGATTTTCACCGCTACTTATTTATGCCCAATTATTTGGGCATGCCCACTGTCACCTTCTTTGCTTTTGTTTTGGCAATATCGCTCTACACGGGCCTGAAGACCACCCGCAATTGGAAGACAGCAATCACTCGATTGCGATTTCGCCAGGGTCCTCGAGTACTACTAAGCGACTTACATAAAGTGTGTGGGCTATGGGCAATTTGGTTTGTTGTGATAATTGTTTTAACGAGTTGGTGGTATTTGTTTGAATTTGGCGCAGCGGTCGGCGGCACTCGATTTGAACCACCCGCCCCAAAACTAACCCATAGTATTCACGAGAAATACAACGCGCCTATTTCAGCACATCAACTTGATAAAGCGGTGCAGGTTGCAGAGAGTGCGATCGAGGACTGGCAAATCACCAGCATTCAGTTTCCTAGTTCACCCAAAAGCACACTCCGCTTCAAAGGTGTCGGCGACAACCCGCTTTTGCGAGACCGAGCACACAAGGTCGATATCGACCCTGTCACCCTCGACGTCATTGCTGTGCAGTCTCCGGACAATATGGCATGGACGAATTATATTAATGAGTATGCCGACCCCATTCATTTTGGGTATTTTGGAGGGCTTGCCACCAAGGCTATGTGGTTTATCTTCGGGCTGGGACTGACCGCACTATCAGCGACGGGCGTACTGATGACGTGGAAACGAACCAAAAGCACTGCATTGACGAAGGCGCAAATACGCACCCTACCCGTTTTTGCAGTATCGGCTATTTTTTTTGTGGTGTGGTTATCGCGTTATTTGTGAACTAGGTAACGCGCTTAGTATAAATTTGTTAGCTTGCTTGAACGCGCAATAGTTTAGCTATTGCGCTTGATAGTTTGCCAAAGGGTTTCCATTTCCTCTAGGCTCATTGAATTGAGTTCAGCACCTTGTTCACGGGCCAATTGCTCAACGCCCTTAAAACGCGCTGCAAATTTGTGGCTGGCCTTGCGAAGTGCCGTATCGGCATCCACTTTTAGATGACGCGATAGGTTGACCATTGCAAACAGTGCATCGCCAACCTCTTCTTCTATAGCGTCGTGATTAAGGGGTAATGTGCCGCCATCCTCAAAAGATTCACTCTCTGACGCAATATGTATCTCTTGCGCTATTTCATCGACTTCTTCGCGCACTTTATCAAGAACCAAGCATTACTTCAGGCCAGTCGAAGCCTACCTTTGCACATGCTTTTTGTAGCTTTTGCGCATGCATAAGTGCAGGCATGCCTGAGGGTACGTTATCTAAAATACTGTTGCTTGTCGCTTTTTTAGCACGCTTCTCTTGCGCTTTGATCGCTTCCCATTGAGCATTAAGCGACGCATCACTTAACGCATCACCGCAATTAGTGCCACCAAACACATGAGGGTGTCGCCGCACTAACTTATCACTAATGCTTTGCGCCACATCATCAAAAGTAAAGGCTTCTTGCTCCTTGGCTATCTGTGAATAAAACACTACCTGAAACAATAGATCGCCCAATTCGTCTTTGATATCGCCCATATCACCGCTGGCAATAGCGTCTGCCACTTCGTAGGCTTCTTCTATGGTGTAGCGCGTTAAGCTTTCCATGGTTTGTTTCACGTCCCATGGGCAACCCGTCTCTTTGTCACGCAGCTGCGCCATAATGGCAAGAAGCCGCTGCGTTTCACTAAGCTTAAATTTGCTTTCTTTTACTTTGCTGTCCTTAACTTTGCTTTCGCTTTGCATCTGTCACGCCTTTAAGCTGTCGTAAACGCGTAAGTACTTTAGACACTGTGTCTAAATCTTGTACTTCGATAGAGATTGTAATTAGCGCGGTTTGTCTGTTTTTATCGCTTAGGCTGTTTACACCCAAAAGCGGCACATTTTCATTTGCCAAAACGGTGGTAATGTCGCGCAGTAGGCCCGTTCTATCGTGGCAGAAAATATCAATCCCGGTTTCAAAACCTACTTTCAGTTCTTCAGACCAATTAACCTCAATTTGGCGCTCTGGATGTTGTGATAACAAATGCTGAAGCTGATCACAGCTTTCTTTGTGCACGCTAACACCACGTCCTTGGGTGATATACCCCAAAATAGGCTCGCCGGGCACAGGTTTACAGCAGTTCGCTAATTGACTCATTAGGTGGCCTACACCCTGCACCACAACAGCGTCTTTTTTGCCGCTTCCCGCTGCGGTTTTACGGGTTTTCACCTTCGGACTTATTTCAGGCTCGGTTTGAACAGGCTCTTGCAGGTGGTGGATAAAGTTAATCACCTGCATAACGCGCACATCACCGGCACCTACCGCCGTGTACAGATCATCCACGCTTTGTAAGTTAAACTTTTCAAATGCTTCTGCAGGCACTTTTGCTGGTAAGTGCGCTCGCTGAAGTTCGCGCTCTAACAGCTCTTTACCCGCTGCTAAATTTTTATCGCGATCTTGCTTTTTGAAGTACGAGTGAATGGTGGCACGGGCACGAGAAGAGTGCACATAACCAAGTCCTGGGTGCATCCAATCACGACTTGGATTTGGCTCTTTGCCAGTAAGTACTTCTATCTGATCACCACTTTGCAACAGGTAAGTAAAGGGCACAATACGACCATTTACTTTAGCACCAATACAGCGGTGGCCTACATTACTGTGAATGTAGTAAGCGAAATCAAGAGGCGTCGCGCCTTGCGGTAAGTCGATAACGTCGCCTTTTGGCGTGAACACGTAAACACGGTCATCAAACACTTGGCTGCGTAGCTCTTCAACCAAATCGCCCGATTCGGCCACCTCTTCTTGCCATGCCAATATTCGGCGAAGCCAATTAATGCGCTCGTCATAGCCAGACTGCTTACCCGTACTGCCCTCTTTGTACTTCCAATGCGCTGCGACACCTAGCTCGGCATCTTGATGCATTTTCTGAGTGCGTATTTGAATTTCAACCGACTTACCCTCAGGGCCAACAATTACCGTATGTATAGACTGGTAGCCGTTAGGTTTTGGTGTAGCGATATAATCGTCAAACTCGTTAGGCAAATGCTTATAACTAGCGTGAACCGTCCCCAATGCTGCATAACAATCTTGCAGGCGCTCAGCGATAATACGGACCGCACGAATGTCAAAAAGTTGCTCGAAAGTAAGACGCTTTTTCTGCATCTTCTTCCAAATACTGAATATGTGTTTTGGACGCCCGTACACCTCAGCGCGTATATGCTCGCCATCAAGTATCCCCTGCAAATCGCTAACAATCGTATCTATATATTCGGCACGCGCTTTGCGTTTGCCGTCTAATTGCTGCGCGATCTGCTTGTATGTGTTCGGGTGCAAGTAACGAAAGGCAAGGTCTTCCAGTTCCCATTTAAGCTGGCCTATCCCCAAACGGTTAGCAAGCGGCGCATAGATGCTTGCACACTCTCGGGCCACCATTACACGGGTTTCTTCATCAGCCTTTTTAACTTGCTGAAGTGCACAAATGCGCTCTGCCATTTTAATAACCACAGCACGCACATCTTCCACCATCGCCAACAGCATACGTCGTATGCTGTCGATATGCTGCTCATCCGATTTTTCAGCAAATCCAGAACCATTGACCTTGCGCGCATGAAGCGACTTGATAGCATCCATGCGGCGCACACCCACCACAAGGTCGCGTATTTCACCGCCAAATTCCTCGAAGATATCATCTTCACTCAACGCATGTTGTTCACAGTATGGAAACACCAGCGCTGCTTGAAGGGTGGCATCGTCCATGTTGAGCTGACAAAGAATTTCCACCATTTCCTGACCGACAAGGAGTCGCTCAGGAATATCTGATACCGCGGTGAGTTTTTCTTTGGTCTCAGCGGTCAAATTCAAACTATCCAACCACGCTTCAAACGGTGGTCTATCGGCTTCGTGTACCTTACGTGTTGATACCATATCCGTTACTCGTTACTGCTGCGCTGCGTAAATAAAGCCATCATTTCCATGTGATGTGTGTAGGGAAACATTTCTGCTACACCTGCCTTTTCCATGTGATAGCCGCCTTCTAGTAGTACTTTTGCATCTCTAGAAAACGTACTGGGGTTGCAAGAAACATACACTATCGCTTTTGGTAGCGCTTGTACAAGTGCATGACATACCGTCAAGGCTCCTTCGCGAGAAGGGTCAAGCAACACTTTGTCAAATCCCGCCTTAAGTGAATGCGTTACATTGTCTTTGTTCGACAAGTCTAAATGGTGCCAATCAACATTAGAGATGCCCTGTTTAAGTGCGTTCTCTTTTGCGCGCGTCACCATTACCGCAACACCTTCAATGGCTTGTACGCTAGCTCCCGTTTTAGCAATTGGTAGTGTAAAGTTACCCAAACCACTGAACCAATCAGCAATACGCTCACCGCGTTGTGGTGCCAACCAAGCAAGTGCTTGAGCGATCATTTTTTGATTGACTGGCCCATTAACTTGAATGAAATCGTTAGGTGAAGGGTTTAGGGTAAAACCTTCAGCTGTTGCTATCGACACATCAACGGCTGTTTGCCCTCGCACTCGAAGTCGCATTAATGCGCCTTTTTTATTCTCTAGCACAACTTGAACATCGTTAAGCAACGCAAAATCAACGAGGCTTTCAACAAGTTCGTTTTCAAGGGCTTTCATGTGCTTAATGGTGACTTGCGCAATGTTATCACCCGCCACCAGCACAATATGCCCTATATGCTTGGCGCTTTCGAAGCCTTCAAGCGCTTCGCGTAGGGCTTTCGGTAACGTTTTGAGTGGTTCCACCATTATCGGACAAGCATCAATGTTTACAACCTTGTTACTGCCCGCTTCACGGAAGCCAAGTTTAATGCGGTTGATGTTTCGTGCATCAATGGCAAGTCTTGCTTTTCTCCTGTATTGCTCACGGTTGCCCGATAGGGGCGGCTGCCAAATGGTGGGGTCCATTGCTAGCTGTCGAATAAGCATTTCTTTTAATGCTTGGTCACGATGCGACAACGCCGCTTCTGCATCTATATGCTGTAATTGACATCCGCCACACTGTTCAAATACCGAGCAAAATGGCGTAACTCTATCAGAAGAGGCATTGACTACACGACTTACGCAAGCGTTGGCTACCTGCTTTTTGCTAACCGTTATTTCTATTTCACAGGTTTCATTTGGTAGCGCCCCTTCGACGAATATCACCGGGTTGCCGCGCACCACCCCTTGCCCCATCCAATCTAGTGCATCTATTGAAACCAAGTTTTTTTGGGAGTCATGTGCAGACGTTATGTTAGAACCCTGTGCTTTAACATCTGTCTGTTTTTCCGATAAAGGTGATTTTTTGAAACGCACACCAGCGACCTGTGCATTAGCATTGGTGCGTTTTTTAGCGCCTTGCGCAGCGCTTTTCTTTTGCTTATCGCGCGATTGCTTAAACAGATTTGCCAAGTGAATCTCCGGTGGCAGAAATGTATTTAAAGGGTTTCAAGGATGACAGTGGCAACAGCGTAATGCTGTTCGTCTGAAATACTCACTACAGCGCTAGTAATACCTCTCGCTTCACAACGCGATGCAAACTCACCAGAGAAACGTAAGTGAGGTGCCCCCAACTCATCGTTTGTCACTTCGATGTGCTGCCAGCTGATGCCGTTGCCGATACCGGTCCCTAACGCCTTTACCGCCGCTTCTTTAGCGGCAAAACGCTTAGCCAAAAACCGCATAGGCGTTTTATGTTCGCAAAATTGTTGATATTCAGCAGGAGTAAGTACACGCTTAGCTAAGCGTTCGTTAACGCTATCGCCATCGCTTGGACGACTGCCTAACCGCGCTATTTCAATAATATCAGTCCCTAAACCCGCTATTGCCACGTGAAAGCCCTACCTTTTTACGTTTTCTAGATACCTGCGCGTGCTTCTAACATGAGCTTACGCATATCAGTAACCGCAGTATGTAGCCCATCGAACGCTGCGCGCGCAATAATAGCGTGGCCAATGTTTAGCTCAATTAATTGTGGTATCGCCGCAATCGGTTTTACGTTGTGGTAATGCAAGCCATGGCCTGCATTCACTTTAAGCCCTAAGCTATCGGCATACTCAATACCTTCAATTAAACGTGCTAGCTCTCTTTGCTGCTCATCTTCACCAGTAGCCTCTGCATACTGACCAGTGTGAATTTCAATGTAAGGCGCATTGCACTTTGCAGCGGCATCAATTTGCGCTTTGTCAGCATCAATAAACAACGACACTAAAATGTTGGCCTTGGCTAGCCTCTCACAAGCCGCCTTAATGGTGTCAAAGTTACCAGCTACATCGAGCCCCCCTCTGTAGTCAATTCTTCGCGCTTTTCAGGCACTAGACAACAAAAGACAGGTTTAACCTCCTCGGCAATGGCTAACATCTCATCTGTGACGGCCATTTCTAAATTCAAACGCGTATTTATGGTTTGCGCTAAAATGCGCACATCACGATCTTTAATATGACGGCGATCTTCACGAAGATGCACAGTAATACCGTCAGCGCCAGCGCGCTCTGCGATATCCGCTGCATGAACTGGGTCTGGGTAATGGGTACCGCGCGCATTGCGAAGAGTTGCGATATGGTCGATGTTAACGCCTAATAAAATCGTGCTCATTTCACCACCTGGGTTTTGTAGGCTGAACAAAGGCAACAGCCAAAAAATTTACCAATAAAGTCGCGCAATTGTAGCAAAGTTTTCAGACTACAGCGGCGTAAATGCTATCCGTTAACAGAAAATAATGTAATGAATTCGAGGGACTAGCCTTTATTTCAAATGCGCGAGTTAAGCACGCAAGCTTTATAAGCGACCTTTGGGCATGAATAATTCACGACTCTTAAGCGGTTTATCACCAATGAGCGGTTTTAGAAGGTCACGACAAAGGACTTTAGCGACTTTCTTGCTTAGTGGCGTAAACTCTCCTTGAGCGAGAGAAAGTAAAGCTGTTCCGGGAAAGCCTCTATTCCCTTGAATATGCTCGGGCATTTGCACAAAACCTGCGTCTGCTTGAAAATGATAGCTGCCGTTTTCTTCAATGGGCATCTCATATTCAACATCGGTCGTAAAATCAGGCAATAGCCCCATTTCATCTAACAATGCAAACTCGAATTGGCGCAATGTAACTTCTATGTCGCTTTGCTCACTCAATGACATTAGCGCCTGTTCGTAAGCACTGAACACGCCATCACTGGCAAGCCCATTTGGCATGATTCTATTGGCAAGTTCATTTACGTACATAGCGCAAAACAGTGGTGTTCCTTCGAGGGGGATTGAGGGCGAAACACTTTCAACATGCGATAAGTTTTTTAAATCAGACTTTCCTCTCAATTGAATACGTAATTGCTGGAATGGCTGCAACAAGCTCTTCTTGTCTGATTTACTGTTTTTGACACCTTTCGCTACTGCGCTTATACGCCCTTCTTCCAAGGTGAAAAAGTCAACAATATAGCTTGTTTCACGATAAGGACGGCGGTGCAGTACATAAGCGTTTAGCCAGTCGTTGTTCATAACTCTTCCACGTTGCTCATACCTTTTACGCATCCCTCGCTTTTTGTGTCAAAACGCTAGCTGCGCTTTATACGAACCACTTTCATGGTTTCAAACTTGATGCCCGCGACGTCTTCCACTTGTCTATAATAGGTCACGTTGACACGTGCCCCCTTGAGACTTTGATATTGTTGCTTTCGACGATAGATGAAAGGCACGTCAATACCTTCAAGCATAATGGTGTGACGAATCCAATCACTGTCTTTCTCTTCACGCTGGACATGCGACACCACTTTTGCATTGTCAGTCTGATTAAGCTGCTGGTGCTTCTCAACGAGTTTTTGCCGCTCGCTCTTCATGATTGACCTTCCTCAGCCCAAGGCTAGCACGCAGTGATTTGCTCAATGATGAGCTGCACCGTTTCCTGACCGCGAAAGACGTTAACATCAAGACGGTAAGCAATATGAACCCGTTTAACCATAGCATTAGGCCAAACGTTTAAATCCACATTAAACGCAATCGCATCAATTTCGTTGTTTCCATCACCTCTTAACACCATTTTAAGGTGTTTTTGCCCAACAAGCCTTTGGTCTAGCAAGGTAAATTCGCCATCAAATAATGGAGATTCAAACCCCTGCCCAAAGGGCCCTGCTTGACGCAATTGATGAGCAAACGGCAAACACAGCTCGCTGTCGGTTAAGTCGCCATCAGAAAGCAGCGCGTGATTGCCATCGAGCTTCGCCATATGTTGACTAGCAATAGCAACAAACGCGTCTTCAAATGCATTAAGATTAGCTAGTGGTAAACTAAGCCCAGCCGCCATGGCGTGTCCGCCGAATTTATCGATAACACCCGGGAAGCGCGTATTGACTTCATCAAGTACGTCGCGAATATGAACGCCAGGTATAGAGCGTGCAGACCCTTTAATTATCTCATCGTCTTGATGTGCAAAGGCAATCACAGGCTTTAAATACTTCTCTTTTAGCCTGCCCGCGACAATACCAATTACACCTTGGTGGAAGTCTTCTCGGTAAACAACTAAGGCTTCAGGCATTTCGCCTTCATTAAGGGCCATACTTTCAAGGGTTTGCTCAGCCTGGGCTTTCATACCCGTTTCAATTTCTCTGCGCTCTTTGTTAAGTGCATCAAGTTCCGCGGCAATCATTCTTGCCTGAATGGTGTCGTCTTCCAGCAAGCACGCTATACCTTGCGACATATCATCTAGGCGCCCCGCTGCATTTAAACGCGGTCCTACGACAAATCCCAAGTCTGTTGACGTTAGGTGAGCGCATTCTCGGTTTGCAACTTCTACCAGCGCTTTAATACCCGGGCGGCACTTGCCAGCCCGTATTCGCTGTAACCCTTGATGGACTAAAATTCGGTTATTTTTATCAAGTACCACTACGTCGGCCACCGTCCCCACTGCCACAATATCAAGTAGCGATGCCAAGTTGGGAACAGCAATATTAGCCTTTTCAAAATATCCACGTGATTGTAACTCGGCTTTCACTGCCAACATGATGTAGAAGGCGACGCCGACACCTGCTAGGTTTTTCGACGGAAAATCACAACCGGGTTGGTTAGGGTTTACTATCGCATCAGCTTCAGGCAGCACTTCGCCAGGCAAATGATGATCAGTGACAATCACATCAATTCCCTTTGCCTTAGCATGAGCGACACCATCAATACATGAAATGCCATTATCAACCGTAACAATTACGTCAGCGCCTTGCTCTGCGGCCACATCGACGATAGGCACACTCAGGCCATAGCCAAAATCAAAGCGGTTTGGTACTAAATAGTCGATCTTGTGGTGCCCCATCATGCGCATGGCTAAGATACACACAGAAGTACTGGTCGCGCCATCTGCGTCAAAATCGCCGACAATAATAAGCTTTTTGTTTTGCTCGACGGCATCGCTAAGCATGCGTGCGGCATCTTGCATCCCTTTTAACTTATCAAAGTGAGTAAGCCCTTTAAGGCCATTTTCCAAATCGTCAATGTGGGTAATATTGCGACCGCGGTAAATTCTATCGATAACAGGGTGAAGGTCGGCGCAAAGTGAAGTGTTTGTTACTTCTCTACGTACTATGGGCAATATCATGAAGTACCACTATCTATCTTAGGTGAGTTGTATTTTTGAAACCAGTGCAGTTTGAAGCACTCCAAATTAACGAGGCAATCACTTGAGATTGTCTCACCTTTATTGAGCTCGGTGTAAATACTACCTTATAAAAACAAAAAACGCACAAGGTGCGCTTTTTGTTTATGAGAAACTTTTCGCTTACTGTGCTTGTTCTAGCGCTTGTACTAGAAGCTCAGCGGGCTGGTACCCCGGAACAAGAGAGCCATCAGGAAGAATAATGTTTGGCGTGCCGTTTACACCCAATTTTTGGCCCAGCATGTATTGCTCAGCCACTTTGTTTTTACAGCTCGCACTGGCAACATTGTCACCTGCTTTCGCATCGGTCAACGCCTGTTGTGGGTTTGCTGCACACCATACAGATACCATGTCTTCATAATTCTCACTATTCAATCCAGAACGTGGAAACGCCAGATAGCGAACGGTAATGCCACTGTCGTTGAGCTCACCAATTTCATTGTGAAGCTTGCGGCAGTAACCACAGGTAATATCAGTGAAAACAGTGATCACATGTTTCTCTTCTTTTGCTTTAAATGTTATGGCTGAAGAGGCCATTTCTTTTACACCATCAAGACGAAGCGAAGACAAAGCTACCTCGGTCTCATTTCGCATATTTTCGTCAATATTGAAAACTCGAGCTTGCAGTAAATACTCACCGTTCTCGCTAACGTAAAACAAACCTCGATTGGTCGAAACTTGAACAAGCCCTTTTACAGGTGAGTCAGCAAAGCTATCAACTTCCAAACCCAGCATTGTTGTTAGTTTTTCACGAATTGCCGCCTCATCCGCAGCGTTCGCTACAAGACTAACCAGGCTAGTTGCGATGATAGCGCTAGCAACCAAAACTTTTTTTACAGCTTTCACTTAAATACTCCATTAAGTTTTATTTGATGCGGGTCGTATATAAATGCATGGACACACTATGTTGCTTTTGGTGCCGTATATTGCACCTAGATAACCAGTAGACCATTTCAGCAAAATAAAAATTTCATTTTTACTTACACTTCGCTGTGCATTTATACGCTACCCCAATAGTAAGCGGGTAGGCATCGCAGTCATGTAATCGTCGCTCAATGCTAACACACACCACCTTTAACAGAATACAGCTAAATTGCAGCTTATCGCAGTGGTTAGCGCATGGGCGATTTTAGCCTCTAGGATGATGGCTATGAATAAGGGTTTGCAAGCGTTCTGTCGCTACATGGGTATAAATTTGTGTAGTGGAAAGGTCGCTATGGCCTAGTAACATTTGCACAACTCTTAAATCAGCGCCGTGGTTGAGCAAATGTGTAGCGAAGGCATGACGTAACGTGTGTGGTGATAGGTGTTGCTCAATCCCCGCTTTGACCGCGTAGTATTTAATACGGTGCCAAAACGTCTGCCTTGTCATTTTTTGTCCGCGTTTGCTCAAGAAAACTACATCTGTCTGTTTGCTTGCCAACACCGGGCGCGCTGTTTTTATATAGGTAATCAGCCATTCTATTGCTTCCTCGCCAAGTGGCACAAGACGCTCTTTGTCGCCTTTTCCCACCACCCGAACAACGCCTTGCTGCAAACTAACTTGGTCCATTGTTAGTCCTATGAGTTCACTTACCCGCAAACCCGTTGCATAGAGGACTTCCAGCATACTTTTGTCGCGACATTCAATGGGATCATCTGGCCGGGGGCGCTTAGTAAATCCTCAACTTGCTGCTCAGACAGTGAAGCCGGGAGCGACTTCGGCGTCTTTGGGCTAGCAAGTGCCGATACTGGGCTATCAACCCTTACCTGCTTGTTGATAAGAAACACAAAAAAAGCGCGTATTGCGCTGAGAGCCCTTTGCGTGCTGCGCGGCGAAAGCCCCTTGTCAAAACGATACGCCAAATAGTCTTGTAACTGCTCGGTTGTAATGAGCGCAATATCTTTTAAACCTTGATTGTTGCTAAAGATAGCAAGTTTGGTTAGGTCTGTTCGATAGCTCTGCTGAGTGTGTTCAGAGAGTCCCTTTTCGAGCCACAACATCTCTATAAAACTGTCGATATGAGCCTTGCTAGCGGCAGGTACATAAGTAAGTTCGCGTTCGCTTTTTTTCATCTAGAAGCCACGCTTTTGTTTTATCAATTCATAAGCAGACTGAATGTCTTGCGCCTTCTTTTTTGCAATTTCCATGGCCTGCTCAGGCAGCCCTTTTGAAACCAATTTGTCTGGATGGTGCTCAGCCATACGTTTTCTATAGGCACGTTTGACTACTTTCTCATCGTCTGATGGTGCTACGCCTAAAATACGGTAAGCATCGTCTAAGCTTTGCTGCTCTGAGTAGGCTTGATGTTGACCACGCTGACCTTGCCTATTGCCGCCTGTTGAGTGAGTACGCTGACCACCGCGTTGACGAAAACGAATTTCCGCTTCGTACATAGAAATAAGATAGTCGAGATCACGGCGCCTAAAGCCTAGCGGCTTAGCCACTTTTTCAAGTACGCCATACTCTTCTTGCGATAATGTGCCATCGGCAAAAGCCGACTGAATCAGAATTTCGAGAAAGACTTGCAGAATATCGCGACGACCGTGCGTTGCTTCATAAAAACCTTTAAGCGTCTCTACCAGTGGAAAGTCTCTGGCTTTACCTTCTCTAAATGCATCCTGAGCTTCTTTTCGCGCATCGCCAGTTAGACGCATCTCATCCATTAAAGCCGTTGCTATCTGAATTTCTCGGCTGGTTACCTTGCCATCAGATTTTGCCAAGTGTCCCAAAGCGCTAAATAAGCTATGAAAGAAAATGGCTTGCTGCTTAACGCTATTTTGATCACTGAAAAACCGCCCAAACCCGCCAAGCTGATTGAAATCTTGACTATAAGCTTTATCAAAAAAATGCCCAACAAGAAGACCAAGAATAGCGCCTGGTATTTTTAAAAACATAAAGCCGAATAAGGCTCCGAGGATTTTTCCCCATATAGACATTAACGCTTACTCCAAAACTAACAAGGCCTTTGACCATGCAGTCATTTATCATTTCAACAGGTGCTTGAATTCGACGAATATTTGAATATCGAAGCGGTACGGAATTGCTTCACTATAACAAAGGCATCTTGCATTCAAAATACGATGTAAGTATCGATGAAGCAATTTCAAGCTTATATTTGCGCTAGCTTAGTAACAAAAAATGAATGAAATGCAGATAATATGCATTTTTTCACTTCAATGGTTGGTAATTGTGCGAGAAGTGCTTAGAATTGAGCGCTTAATAATTTTAATTGCATATCAGTGGCCGCGAGCTTATTGATTAAAGATGCAAGAACGTTACCGAACTATTCTAGACGGATACCGTCTTAGCTGGGTTTTAAGAGCAATATATATAACAAATAGGCCTTCCATTTACGCATGAAAAAAACCTGCGCCATCTTTGTTTGTGCGACACTTTTGCCTATGGTCGCATTTGCACAGGACACCACAGATTCAACATCTTCCACAAGTTCGAATGCAGCACCTCTTGCGTTCTGCTCTGTCGAACCTGTTACTTTTAGCAGTAAGGCATTGATGCCAAAGGGACACGTAAAAGTAGAAGCTGATCGTACAGAAATCATCGAAGATAAAGTGGCGCTTTTTTCTGGCAATGTGGATATCACTTCTGACACTGCGGTAATTCAAGCCGCGCAAGCCCAAGTGAACGGCAATGGTAAAGACTTGATCGCCAAAGGCGACGTTACCTATCAAGATGCGCAGTTAAAGGTTGAAAGCGATTCGGTTTCTCTTCGCTCAGAAGAAGAGCGTTTAGAAATGGTCAATACCCGCTATCAACTTACAGGCTTTGTAGGGCAAGGCGTTGCCAACGATATCGTTCTTGATACCGATACCGGCATTGTTTTAAAAGAAGTCAGTTTCACCACGTGTCCTGAGGGCGACGAAGACTGGTTAATTCGCGCAAGCGAAATCAGTCTAGAAAAAGGGACTGTGTGGGGGCAAGCAAAACACACACGTTTCTACATTGCCGATGTCCCCGTTTTTTATCTTCCCTATTTTGCCTTTCCTGTCAGTAATGAACGTCAAACAGGCCTTCTCTTTCCTGAATTAACCAGCTCGAGAAGAACAGGTGTAGATTACACACAACCTTTTTATTGGAATATTTCGCCCAATTACGACATGACAATATCACCGCGATTTATGACAAGACGCGGTGTGCAACTTAATACTGAATTCCGCTACCTCACCGAACGTAGTCAGGGGCAAGCGTATGTCGAATATCTCCCCAGCGACTCTGACATTGATGGCAACCCAGATCGTTATTTTTATCGACTAGAACATCAAGGTCTTATTGGCAGTAACTGGCTGCTGAACGTAGATTTTAATGGGCTAAGCGACAACAACTATTTACTTGATTTAGGCTCTGACTACTACAGTCGTGCCGACACTCACCTTTATAGAAGTATTGGGTTAAGTTACTACTCAGAAAATTTGTCTCTCAACATGCAAATTAAAGACTTCGAAGTACTGGGTAATACTGCCGACAGCTATCGCGCGCTGCCAGAAATCAAAATGAATTATAACAAGCCGTTAGGAAACTACGTCGAATTTAACTTAAACTCTGAGATAGCGCATTTTGATAACACTTTAGACACCGCGCCTACAGCTACGCGATTTCACATAGCACCCACATTGTCAGTGCCCCTTCGCTCTGCATGGGGTGAATTTATTGCAGAAACTACCCTTTTCCAAACGGTGTACCGCCAAGACAATGTTGAAGGCACTAATCTTGACGAGAAAGTAGAACGTACCCTAGGGCAAGGAAGACTGTATGGCGCGCTCTTTTTTGAACGCGAAACTTCTTGGTTTAGCGACGATATGTCAATGACACTTGAACCTAAGATCCAATATCTATACACATCGTTTGAAGACCAAACTGCCATTGGTTTTTATGATTCTACGCCGCTACTTACCGACGTAGAAGGTCTATTCAGAGGGCAGGAATTTACTGGCTTAGACAGAATCAACGATAATAACCAAATCACCCTTGGCGCCACCACCCGCATGTTAGATAAAAACAATCGGGAACAATTGGTGTTTAGCGTGGGTCAGATATTTTACCTTGAAGATAACAAAGTGGTCGCTGCCACAAAAAATCAAGATCGCTCTGCGCTTGCAGCCGAAATCGATTGGCGCGTAAATAACAATTGGTTCTTCCATACTGACGTACAGGTCACGACTGAAACCGAAAAAGTAGACTTAAGCAGTGTAGGTGTCGAATACCGCAAAGATGATTCGCGTTTTATTCAATTAAGTCACCGTTACGTTCGTGACTTAAGTGGTGAAACCATAGATCAAATTGGTGTTTCGGCGAGCTGGCCTATCAATGAAAACTGGCAATGGGTTGGAAGAACCTATCGCGATTTAGAGCGCCACCGCAGCGTAGAAACGTATACAGGCATTCAGTATGAATCGTGTTGCTGGGCAATTCGCCTAGTTGCACAGCGAAGCTTGAATAACCGATTTAATGCGGTTGGTGAGCAATCGACGGATGATTTTGATTCTGGCATATCGCTTCAGTTCATTTTCAAAGGTATTGGGTCTTCTGGTACCCGCAGAAGCATGCTGGAAGACGGTATGTTTGGCTATCGACAGCCTTATAGTTTAAATTAACCCGCAGTTGAGCATATTAAAAGGGGCTCAAGTGTATTTAACCAATAATAAAAGAGTGTGTATGAAGTTCATGATCCGAGCATTGATGTTAGGTGCCCTACTCTCATTTAACAGCATTGCCCAAGAAGTAATGCTAGACCGTGTCGCGGTAATCGTTGACCAAGGCGTGGTACTTGAAAGTGAGATCCAAGACCTTGTTGCGGAAGTTAAAAGAAATGCAGAGGCCAATAATCAACAATTACCTTCTGACCGCGCACTAAGAACGCAGGCAATTGAGCGTTTGATTACCAAGAACCTTCAGCTTCAAATGGCTGAGCGTATGGGAATTCGTATCAGCGACCCTCAGCTTGAACAAACCATTGGCAATATCGCGGCCAGCCAGAATGCGACTATTGAGCAGCTTCGTACATCAATTGCAGCACAAGGTATTGCATACGAAGATTATCGTGAAGATATTCGTGAAGAAATTATTATGGGTGAAGTTCGCCGCGCTAATGTTCGCCGTCGTGTTTACATCACTCCGCAAGAAATCAATACACTCATTGAATTAATGGAACAACAAGGTGCTGAGCAGGCTGAGTATCGTCTTGGCCATATTCTTATCGGCTTTCCAACTGACCCGTCGGACGAAGATATTCAAGCAGCTCGTGAACGCGCGGATAAAGTTATTGCACTGTTAGAGTCAGGTTCAGATTTCGCAAAAATTGCGATAGCGTCATCATCAGGCAACGAAGCGCTTGAAGGTGGTGATATGGGATGGATGAATATCAACGCCATGCCTACCCTGTTTGCTGAAGCCATTCAAGGAAAGGAAAAGAACGTTTTAGTCGGTCCAATTCGAAGTGGAGCAGGTTTCCACATCCTGAAAGTACTTGACACTCGCGGTATCGAGAAAGTCACGGTACAAGAGGTAAACTCTCGTCACATTCTAGTGAAACCGTCTATCATTCTTAGTGAAGATAAAGCGAAATCAATGCTTATTCGCTTTAGAGAAGAAGTAAAGAGCGGCGAATCTGATTTTGCAGAATTGGCAAAGGAATACTCTGAAGACCCAGGTTCTGCACTTCGCGGCGGTGAATTGGGCTGGTCAGATCCAGAGAACTATACACCGGCTGTTCAAAGAAGCATTGGCTCAACTCGAGCCGGGCGAATTTAGTGATCCGGTTCGTTCAACATTCGGTTGGCACTTAATTCAACTTATCGATCGTCGTATTGATGACGCGACAGACAAACGTAAAGAAGAAAAAGCTTCACAGCTTATCTTCAACCGTAAATTTGCAGAAGAGACTGAAAACTGGATCCGCGAGATGCGTGATGCGGCCTACGTTGAAGTTGTAGATTCATAACTATTAAGCGATACATGAGTACACCAATTAAAATTGCAATTACGCCGGGAGAACTGAGCAGGTATTGGGCCAGACTTGATAATCAAGCTGGCCCAAGAATCTTGGCAAGCGCAGCTCGTAGTATTTGCCGACGGGCCAATGCTACGTGCAAGAGCAGAGCTTCTGGGCTTACCGCTTACGCTACTAGAATACGATGCAAGCAACCCGCAAATACAACCTGCGGGTTCGTTGTTTATTAAGCAAATTGACAAATCCGCCGACGTTATACCTGGCACGTTAGACAGTGAAAATGGGCTGTATGTGGTAGAAACGTTGAGAGAGGCCTGCCAAGCAAACATGGACGGTGATTTTGATGCTGTTGTAACTGGGCTTAGTTCACAAAGGGATCATCAACAAAGCTGGTGTATCATTTAGTGGTCACACTGAATTTTTCGCCTATCAATCAAACACCATTGATGTCGTCATGCTGCTGGCTACGGAAGGACTTAACGTTGCTCTGGCAACGACGCACATACCTTTGGAATACGTGGCCAAGGCCATTACTCGTGAGCGACTTCATAAAGTCATTCACATCATTAATACTGACTTAAAACTCAAGTTTGGTATTAAAGAGCCTCATATTTATGTTTGTGGTTTAAACCCGCATGCAGGTGAAGACGGGCATATTGGAACCGAAGAAATACATACTATTACGCCTGCGCTTGAAGAGTTAAGAGCAGAGGGGCTGAACATCACAGGTCCATTACCCGCAGATACCATTTTTCAACCGAAATATTTGGAAAATGCCGACGTGGTGTTGGCGATGTATCACGACCAGGGGTTACCCGTGCTAAAATATAAAGGGTTTGGTGCGTCAGTAAATATCACACTAGGTCTACCCTTTATTCGAACGTCTGTTGATCATGGTACGGCACTAGATTTAGCCGGAACAGGTGAGGCTGATGCCTAGGTAGTTTCAGAAAAGCATTGGAAAAAGCCATTGAGCTTGCACAACATCAACAATGAGTAAAACGCATTTAGGCCATACGGCCAGAAAACGATTTGGACAAAATTTCCTTCACGACGATTACGTGATTGGAAAAATTGTCGCAGCAATTGCTCCGCAAAATGGGCAAAACTTAGTAGAAATTGGCCCAGGCCTTGGTGCATTAACAGACCCTGTTTGTGAGGACGTTGACGCTCTTACCGTCATTGAACTTGACCGTGATTTGGCAAAGCGTTTACGTCATCATCCCTTTAATGGCGATAAGTTGACAGTAATCGAACAAGACGCCATGACAATGGACTTCTCGGCGCTGCTAAAAGACATGCCAGTTAAGGACAAAAAGTTGCGCGTATTCGGTAACTTACCCTATAACATTTCAACGCCCCTTATGTTTCATCTGTTTGATCATGCAAGCAGTATTGATGACATGCACTTTATGCTACAAAAAGAGGTCGTCAATCGACTTGCAGCGGGGCCGGGCTCCAAAAACTACGGGCGTCTTTCTGTCATGGCCCAGTACTACTGTCATGTGATTCCTGTACTCAATGTCCCACCAGGTGCATTTAAGCCACCCCCGAAGGTAGATTCTGCGGTAGTAAGGCTCGTTCCTCACGCTGCGCCTCCGGTAGATGTGACATCCGTGAATACACTTGAACGCGTTTGTGCACAAGCATTCAACCAGCGCAGAAAAACAATTCGCAACTCATTAAAAGATTGCTTGAGTGAAGACGAGATTCGCGCGCTTGACATCGACCCTACCTGTCGCGCAGAAGTACTGTCTTTGAACGACTTTGCAACACTTGCAAACGCCGTTTCAGTTAAAGAAAGTCAACAAGAGCAGTAAGGCTTTATGGACGCATTAGATATTGAGGTGCGCGTTAAAACGCGCCACCTTCCTGACCATCTTCCTTCTGATTCAACGCAATATGCATTTGCTTACCACATCACTATTGAAAACAAGAGTAATGTGACTGTTCAGTTGATCAATCGCTACTGGCGCATAACTGATGCGAACGGCAAAACCTCAGAAGTTCAAGGTGCTGGCGTTGTTGGCAAGCAGCCAATACTTAAAAGTGGGGAAAGCTTTGACTACACCAGTGGCGCTGTCATTGACACACCGGTAGGTAGTATGGAAGGCTATTATGAAATGGAACAAGAAGACGGCGTTCGTTTTCGCGTCCCCATTGCCGTTTTTCGATTAGCTATTCCCAGTATACTTCACTAATAGGCGTACACATGGCACATGGCAACACCTACATTATCGGTGATATTCAAGGGTGCTATGAAGGTTTGCGCAGGGTGCTCGACAAAGTGCGCTTTGACCCTGACCGCGACACGCTGTACGCCGTTGGAGACCTGGTCGCAAGAGGCGAAGATTCTCTAGCCACACTGCGCTTTCTTAAAGACCTAAAGCGCCACTTTTCGTGCGTTTTAGGCAATCACGACCTTCACTTACTTGCTGTCGCTAACGGTATTCGAAAAGCCAAAAAGTCAGACAATCTTTCTTCACTGTTAGGCGCCAACGATTTAGGTGAACTTATTGATTGGCTTCGACGATTTCCGTTGGCTCAAAAGGTATCCTCCAACTCAGCAATAGTGCATGCTTAGCCTTTACCCAAAATGGTCTATCGACAAACTGATCTCACTTAGCGACGAAGTCAGTGAAAAACTAAGAAGCGATCGCTACGCTGAGTTCCTCAAGGACATGTACGGCAATACGCCCGATTATTGGTCAGAATCATTGACCTACAATGCAAGACTCAGGTTTATCGTCAATGCATGTACAAGAATGCGCTTTGTACACAAAGATATGACTCTCGATTTTGACAATAAATCACACCCTAGTGCACTGATGCACGGCACGAGCAGTACGCTGCTTCCATGGTTTGAACACGAGAACACATCCTTACTCGAGTCTGAGCAAGTGATCTTTGGTCACTGGGCAGCACTGTCAGGACAAACCGAGCGCAGTCAATTTATCGGCCTAGATACAGGTTATGTGTGGGGACAGTCAATGACTGTGCTAAACTTAGAAACTGGGGAACGGACTAGCGTATCTGCTTAACAGGTAAGTAGGGTGAGTTTGTAGTTTTATTGTTGTAAATGCTTATATATGCATGCCAACTGGTACAACCAGTAAATATTTATGTATAGATAAGATAAATAAAGTAAACATTAAGTCACTGTAGCCGATACAATAATTTGTG
The DNA here is from genome assembly GCF_036870955.2 of Alteromonas gracilis. GTDB lineage: Bacteria > Pseudomonadota > Gammaproteobacteria > Enterobacterales > Alteromonadaceae > Alteromonas > Alteromonas gracilis_A. The sequence continues at coordinate 750,435 of NZ_CP145482.2, read as the reverse complement.
AAAGTAACGATGATGTATCATTGCCTCACTCTAAAGTTCAATCACATTCCAATTGATTTGGGTGTATTTTGAAAGGGTTGAGGGGTAATATCGTTAGTGATAAAAACAAAAATGCACTCATCCAGGAGTTCCGATGAAAATAACCGTAGCCACACGCGTAATCGGGGGATTTGTCGCGATCAGCGCACTTCTGATCGTCATTAGTGTTGTTTCGCTTTATAACCTCAATTCCATAGGCTCAGCAACGGAAGAAGTCAACGATGTCGCCCTTCCCACTGTCGCTGGTAGTAACGCGTTAAAAGCAAGTTTCCTAAACATGGGACGTCTCACCTTTGAAAGTTATATTGAAGAAGAGCTCAACGGACTTGAGAAAAAACGCACTTCATTTAACGCAGCGAAAGACAGCTTTGATAGCGAGTATAAAAAGCTTGCCCTCGCGGTTGACGACCAACCAAAGCTCAAAAGTACGCTAAATACAGTACGACAAGCTTTCGAAGCTTATACTGCTAACGTAGAAGACATGTACAAAAACCATGAAAAGTACTTGAGCCTACGCAATACAATTCAAGACCGATTAGGCGATGCAGAAGATAACGCCGACGATGCGTCTACTTACCTTCTTGATTTTTCAGACTTAGACGCGGTGCAAAGCAATGCAAACCTTCGTCGAGCGTCTGAGATAGGCAGCCAACTTGAATCATCACTCCTTTCATTGCTTACTGTTTCGAACGAATATGTTAAAACACAAACGATTGTTCGCTCGCAAACGCTGGGTAACGAAGTTGACCTTGTTGTAGAAAAAGTCGTAACTCAGCTTAGTGATATGGTTGAAACAGCAGATGGTCGTGACGACTCAGGTACGCTAGATGAAATCAATGATCTTGTTAATGGTGCGGTTAACGCAATTAAAGCAAGTGACGGCGTGGTTCAGCTACATGTAGACCGCTTAGAGCGCAGAAACGATGCAGAGAAAGCGCTTAATGCTTCTGATGCGAATATTGCGCAAGGCGTGATTGAGCTTGAAAACTTGCTAAGAGAAGCCGATCAGAAAGCGAGTGATATCGAAGAGCAAGTCAATGGTACCATTGCAAGTGGTAACACGATTGTTATTGCGGTAGTTATCTTCTCAATTGCTATTGCAGCATTTATCGGTTACGTCACTGTACGCGCCATTACCCGTCCGCTCTATCGAGTAAACGAGCTGCTTACGGTAGCATCTTCTGGCGACCTGACGCACAGATTAGATGACTCTGCACAAGATGAATTTGGTCTACTAGCTAGAAACTGCAATAAGTTAATCGGCAACTTGAAAGAGCTTATCACCGCGATTAACGTACGTGCAGAACAGCTTGCGGCAGCTTCTGAGCAAACATCGGCGGTAACAGCGCAAACTACTCATTCAATCCAAGACCAAAAATCACAAATTGGTCAGGTAGCGACAGCAACCACAGAAATGCATTCAACATCTCAACTGGTTGTTCAAAACGCAGAAGATACCCTGAGCCAAATTCGCCATGCTGATGCAGAGGCAGAAAATGTACGTCAAATTTCTATAGAGAATAAAAACACTATCGAGATACTTGCTAAAGACGTACAAGATGCAGCAGATGTTATCAACAAACTTCATCAAGACAGTGCTAGTATCGGTGGTATTCTCGATGTTATCCGCGGCGTTGCCGACCAAACCAATTTGCTTGCATTAAACGCTGCAATTGAAGCTGCACGAGCAGGTGAGCAAGGCCGAGGCTTTGCCGTTGTTGCTGATGAAGTAAGAACGTTGGCCAGCAGAACACAAGAATCGACGCAGGAAATTAATGCGATGATTGAAGTGCTGCAAGCTGGTGCTGAAAGAGCAGTGTCTGTGATGAACCAAGGTAAAGAACAGACAGCTGCGTGTGTAGCCCAAACTGAACGTGCAACACAAGCGCTTGATATTATTTCGGACGCCGTTCACAAAGCACACGATGTTAGTTCTCAGATTGAACAGTCTGCACGCGAACAAAACACTGTGTCTCAAGAGATAAGCGAAAAGCTAGAGACAATTGTAGGCATTGCGGAAGAGACGACAGCGGGCGCTCAGCAAACATCGGAGTCAAGTCACGAGGTAGCGCGACTAGCCGAAGAGCTTCAGCAGTCAATTAGACAGTTTAAAGTTTAAATATTAACAAACTAATTAAAGGGGCTCTGTTTAGGGCCCTTTTTTTGGCTTGGAAAAAACAAAGATTCGTCGACTATACTTGAGGAAATACCTTACAGGACGATGTGCTAAAATCGTTAAACATCTTTACAACTGCAATGAGGTTTAATAGTTACTGATAAATATCACAGGAGATGTTTTGAGAACAAAGTCGCTACGCTCCCAACTTATTCTTGGTGTGATTATTGTGATTACTACATTTGTATTCGTACAATTGTGCATTCGCGGCTTTGTCACCTACCCACAGTTAAAAACACTTTCAAACCAGCACCATGTTTATGAAATGCAGCGTGTTGCCTCGGGAGTAGAACAAGAGATAAAGTCTCTTGAGAATCTGGTTTACGACAACGCAGTATGGGACAGCACCTTCAAAGCAGCTAAAAAGCGTGACCTCAATTGGTTTGAAGGAACCTACTTTTTGCCCGCTAGCTACGCTACGCTGGGCATAGATGGCTGGTTTTTCTTCGATAGCCAAGGCAGCCTCATCACTGGGCAAGTGGTATCGCCATCGTCTCCATTATCCACATTGAGTAATCAAGTGAAGACAAGTGGGATACTGGCGTCTCTTTCCCATCAAACTAACAACACGGTAGGCTCAGTATTCGCATCAATCAACGGTAACCCAGTTCTACTGGTCGCGAGCAAAATATTGCCCTCAGATGAGCAAGGTGAGCCTAATGGCACTGCAGTCGTGTTACAAAGAATTGACCAGACATTTATCAATAAGATAACTCCGAATTTGCAAGATGATATTACTTTCCACCCCGCTGATTCTCTTCCCCCAAAGGTTGTAGCGCAAAGTCATTTATTTGCGTCTTTAACCCCTAGTAATCACAGCCTTATCAGCGACCCCAGTTCTTTACCACGACTTTTTATACGATTCGAAAACCCAACAGGCGATGTATTGTTTGCATTATCGATAGAAAAACACGATGGACCAGAAAATCACAGCATTGTTGACGGAAGTCTTCTCGGTGGCATTGTTGTTTCAGTGCTTTCACTTATTGTTTTTTATGGATTTATAAATAGAAAACTAATTTCCCCCATTGAAGAGATCCTTAGCTTACTGCAGCGTGCACAAGAAACATCTGACTTTTCAATGCGCTGTGAAGTTGAAGGCAAAACTGAGCACGAGAATGAAGTGCAAAAACTTGGTCTGCGGTTAAACAACTTACTATCTCTTATTGAAGACCAACAACACGCCGTCTCAGAAAAGAACCGTGTACTAGAAGGCTTGAGCAGAACCGATGCGTTAACGGGTTTGTCGAACCGAAGGTACTTGGATGAGTGGATGACAAGCCTAGCAGAGAACGGAAACACAACTGAGAAGCCACTCAGCTTGCTTGTCATCGATATTGATTACTTTAAAAGATTCAATGACTTCTACGGTCATGCGAGAGGCGATGACACCTTGAAAATCGTTGCAAACAGCATAAAGCAATCTTTACACGAAGCCACCGATCACGCTTTTCGTTACGGTGGTGAAGAGTTTATTGTCATTCTGCAGGATACGTCCGCTGAGGATGCTCAAAAAGTTGCAGAAAACATACGGAAACATGTAGAGAGCCTACATATAGAGCATGCTGCCTCGCTTGTTTCTGGCTACATTACACTATCGATAGGCGTGTCCTCTAAACCCCCGCTTGCCCGCCTAAATGTGCATGTCCTTTTCAATGATGCAGACAACGCGCTCTATCAAGCGAAAAAGCAAGGGCGCAATACCGTGGCGATATCTCACTAAATCACAAATATAAGTTATTGTAATGTATGAAGTGAACGAAACACTTGTGCTGAGAGTAGATAAGCTAAAACGATCACGAAACAGCACAATGAAAACTATTAACACTGCGTTGATATTGATAGGCATGGCGATGATCTCTACAGCGAAAGCTCAGGATAACGCATCAGAAAAAGTTTATTACAAAGATACCGAAACCCTACCCTATAGCGTTGAAGAAACGCTGGGGGAAAATATTGAGATAAGAAGTTACCCTGAGGCTGTTGCCGTCGCGTCGAAAGGCAATGACAACAAAGGAGCGTTTCGTCTTTTGTTCAATTATATTTCGGGGGCGAACCAAGCTAGTCAAGAACTCTCAATGACATCGCCAGTGGAAATGCCAACGGCATCAGCATCAAATAAAATCGCCATGACAGCGCTTAGTCGAAATGTCATTGACTCAGGGCATGATGTTCTTCTTACCTAATCAGTTTACAGCTGAAAATGCACCTCGCCCCACTCACCCTGATGTTGAGTTGGTCGTCATTGATGCAAGACGCGTTGCATCAATTACGTACAGCGGCTTTAACGACAATGACAAACGCAATGCTTACTTAAACACGCTGCTGAAGGTGCTAGAAGACAACGGCTACCGCGTTAGTGGCAACCCTAGCTTTTTAGAGTATGACGCTCCCTTTACGCTGCCGTGGAACAAGCGCCATGAAGTGATCATTGAAGTAATGTCCCCACCAGAAAGCGATTAGAAAAAAGGCCAACATACGTTGGCCTTCCTTCACAATAATTTGTAAGCCACTTTACTCAAAAAGCGCTTTGTGTAGTTTTCTTACTACGTCTTCACTGTCAGTCTCATTAACTAAGAATGACAAGTTATGAGGGTTTGCGCCAAAACAAATCATACGCAAATTGAAGTCTGAAACCGCAGATAGGATCTTACTTGAGACACCCGCAGCGGTTTGCATATTGTTACCGACAACGGTGACCAAATCGTACCCTTTTTCAACTTTTACATCACAAATCGTTTCAAGTTCTGCAATAGTCTCTTTATTCAGACGCTGAGCGACAGAATTAGCAGGGTTGTCTAAGGTAAACGACACGGATATTTCAGAAGTAGTAACCAGGTCAACACTCAGCTTATGCTTTGCTATTATCGCAAACACTTGCTGTAGAAAGCCCTGTGCGTACATCATTTTGGGTGTTTTTACCGTTACCATAACTTGCTCTTTTCGGCGTGTAATAGCCCGATAGGCAGGTTCGTGCTCACAATCTCTTACAATCCAAGTACCGCCTTTCTCTGGCTCTTTACTAGAGCCAACAAACACCTTGATATCTTTTCGTAGTGCAGGTTCCATCGTGGCAGGGTGAAGTACTTTGGCGCCAAACGTTGCCATTTCTGCCGCTTCTTCAAAGCTTAACTCAGGTAACGGGCGAGCCGCCGCTGTGATACGCGGGTCGGTAGTATATACACCAATAACGTCGGTCCAAATCTCACACGACTCGGCATCAAGTGCTTCTGCAAGCAAGGCAGCAGTAAAGTCAGAACCGCCTCGTCCTAATGTCGTGGTGCGCCCCTCTTCATCAGCACCAACAAAACCTTGCGTCACCACGATGGCATTTTCAATCTCCGGGGCGAGCAGCTGTTTAGCAAGCTTCTCAATCTCTTCAATTTGCGGTGCACCTTCGCCAAACTCACTGTCCGTGCGCAACACTTTACGCACGTCAAAATTGATGGTGTTAACTCCCTGCTCGGCCAAAACAGACGTAAACATTAGCGATGACATGCGCTCCCCCATAGAGAGAAGCTGATCTTTTAAATCGTCGCGATGGAGTATTTCCTCGTGAAACGCGAGGCTTCGCATTTCCTCAAGCAAATCATTAAGTTTAGGTTTGACGCTTTCTTTATCATTTAACTTATTGAGAATTGCTAACTCGATAGTCTCTATGGCTTTGCAAGTATCCTCAATTTGTTGTTGTGTCATTGGCGTATGCGCAAGACTAACAAGATGGTTTGTTACGCCAGCGGACGCACTGACTACAACAATTCGCGTTTTATCATTACCTAAGCAACAATTCGGGCGCAGTTTTGCATTACTTCGTAATTCGCTACGCTAGTTCCACCGAACTTCGCTATCGATAAGGCATTTGTCACTATATTTAACTCCAGAATTAGCTAGTGTGACCTAGCACTTACGTCGTTCAACGTAATCAGTCAATCGTTATTTGGTCGCCGACTTCAATGTTATGTTCAGCAAACCACCCTTGGTTCATTTCCAACGCGTAAAGTACCTCTTTCGATGATCCAACTGACTCCAGGCTGTGAGGAGTGAGAGGTTTAATATCCGTTATTACGCCGTTTCTATCGATAAATGCCACATCGAGAGGGATAAACGTGTTCTTCATCCACATCCCCGCAAATCGTGCTGACTCAAACTTAAAAAACATTCCGCAGTCTTCACACAACGATTTGCGAAACATTAAGCCACGCGCACGTTGTTCAAACGTTTTAGCATATTCTACGTGCAGCTCTTCCTCACCAATCAATAGCGAAGCACTGTCAAATTGGATGTTAGGTTCGCCATCAACTTGCGCTTGGGCACACCCTAAGGTTAATACAAGTACGAGAACAATAAAGAAAGATTTTTCCATTAGACATTCCTTTTCGCCATAAAAAAAGTTTAGTCACCGTATGGTTACCAGCCTACTGAGCGGGCTAACCTTTATACACTATTCGCTGCACAATATTCAATGCTGTAGCGGCATCGCCCAACACAAAACCCTTGTTGGTTATCTTGGCATATCTAACGAGTCCCGCTGACGCAAAAAGCTTGCAAAGCGTGGTTTGCCATATCGGGTCTTTCCATAAAATTTATACGTTACCCAACTATTTATTGGAGGAGGAGACAGGCGTTGCGCCTCTGAAAAGCCAGTACCAAGCTTAAACGTGACACCATCTTTGGTTTGAACAATAAGCGAACCCATCATATCTGAATATTTGCCATTTCCCCTAACATGCGCAATGACTTTTGCCTCATTATCCTCATAGCGCTTGAATTTAAGTAAATCGGGGCTTCTGCCGTTATGGTACAAAGCGTTCTGGTTGTGAAGCATCAAGCCTTCACCACCCGCTGCAATAACTCTGCTATGTTCGTGCTCTAAAACCCTGAGTGATGTGTATTTGTGCTGGGCTATTAGCGACAATGATGTGTTGCTTTGATTATCAATAAGTAAGCGTAGCGTTTTCAAACGACTTTCAAATGAAGCATCAGAGCTAGGTAGATCAAATACCTTAAACACAACACTGCGCCAGCGCTCATCAGGCTGATAACTCAGCACGACTGACGCTGTTTGCTCGAAACGCCCCCGCGCTATCCACAATTCGCCATCTAGAGCTACATTAGGCCAATCTTTCGTGAACCATACGGGTGCGTGAATAGGTACGCCGTTTCTCGTTAGTAACTGACTTCCCGTCCACCTTGCCCGAATACCATCAAGTTTTTCGCTCACCCAGTAATTTTGTATGCCGATGGTGTCTTGCTCAGCATGGAATGTTGTGGCTAGCTGAAGTGGCGCAATGTCTGTTACTGCATAACTGTGCGCAGCGACTATTATCGAGGCAGCACATGCTGAGAACATTTTATATTTAATCACTGAGCTTCCTTAAAACGACGCTTTCTTAAGGTTGCTAAGTGTACAGTGAGGTCAATAGTTTAAAACTGGGCTTTGGCATGGTTGAAGGAACCAAAATTAAGGTTGGTTACAATCAGCAAGATAACTGCAGTTTTTTTTAAGCTTTTTGCTCATATTCAGGATTATTGCCAAGGTACTGTGAAAGCACGCTAAACAATTCTTCTTTATTTACTGGTTTAGTGATGTACCCGTTCATGCCTGATGCTAAAGCACTGTCAATTTCATCAGCCACAACAGCAGCGGTGAAGGCAATTACGGGAGTGGCAACTCCTTTATTTCTTATAACTTGTGTTGCCTCGACACCATCCATTTCGGGCATGTTTAAATCCATTAAAATTAAGTCAAATGTGCGGGTAAGCGCTTGTTCTAGTGCCTCTAGACCGTTGCTCACAAGTGTGACACGCAAGCCTGCATCCTCAAGCAACGATTTCGCAACGACTTGGTTTATCTCGTTGTCTTCTGCTACCAAAATGTCTTGCCCAGCGAATGCTGGGGCAATGTCATTTATTCGTTCTGGTGTATCTTTTTCTGCGGGTATAAAAGGGAGCTCAAATGAAAACACGCTTCCTGTACCTACTTCGCTTTTTAAAAAAATCGTGCCACCCATCGCCTCAACAAGGCTTTTGACAATTTGAAGTCCTAGACCTGTGCCGCCATGTAAACGCGCAATACTGCTGTTTGCTTGGGTAAAAGCCTCAAAAACACGGTCTTGTTCGCTTTGCTCTATACCTAAGCCTGTATCAGAGACAATAAACTCTACCCATTGATGTGTCTTTGAGCTGGCTTTAGCGCGCACACACAACGACACACTTCCTTTTTCTGTAAACTTAATGGCGTTACTAATCAGGTTGTTCAGCACTTGGGACAATCGCGTAGCGTCACCAATGACAAGAGTATGCAGCGATTTATCTATATCGATATGCAGCGCTACTTCTTTTTTACTGGCAAGCTGAGCGTAAAACGCCATGCTGTCTTTTGCTGTCGCCTGAATGTCAAAAGGCAGTGACTCGAGAGTTAGCTTTCCTGCGTTAAGTTTAGAAAGGTCGAGTACATCATTTAAAATTCGATTTAGGGAAATACCCGAACGCTGTATTTTTTCTAAATCTGGTCGAGCATTTTCGGAAAGGGCACGAGAGAGCATCACTTCCGTTAACCCCAATATACCGTTCAATGGAGTCCGAATTTCATGTGACATAGTCGCCAAAAATTGAGACTGTGTAGCCAGTGCAAGTTTCTCTTTTTCAAGCGCGCTGTTCAGTTCAGCCGACTTACGACGACTATCAACAAGAGCAGCCTCAAGCTTGTTGGCCAATGCGTAAATCAACAATGAAACAATGATATTCGTTACACATAGCCTCAACCATAAACCTTGATCGTACTCCCCTTCATAAAACGGTACGAGCAGCGTGCAACCTGCCAAAATAATCATGGCGGATTTTCTCCACCAGGAGGTAAGTAACAAGATAGGAAATATAGTTGCAATTGGCACCAGAGTAGCTGGCATTAATCCATTGCTTATCACCAAAAGAGGAGCAAATGGAATCGTTAGCAACGCCCACAGTTTTGACAATGGCGCAGAATACGCGGGAAAAGAAAGCCCCGCTGTAGCGATAAAAAACCACGATAAACCATAAAAGCATGCAACATAGACGTTGTCAGGTCGAGCGATAGCAATGACAACAAGTATTAGCACGGAAAATAAGAATAAAACCTTGAACCCAGCCTTGCGCAGTAACGTTGTTACTTCTTCAAGAGACTCCAACGCTGAGGTATCGTTTTTTTGCATAGGCATTACAACTGCATGTTAGCAAGGGTATTAATTGAGTATAAACGGTAAAAAACAACTCTGCTTTAAAAGATGTAAGAAACAAAAAAGCCCCAACCTAGGTTGGGGCTTTCAATGTTTAACTATTTGGTTAAGTGCTTATACGCGCTTAACTGCTACATCAGCTTCAAACTTAGGCTTAACGGCTAAGTCCTCTGAAGGTGGAGCAAACTTAGTTAGGTCGATGCCTTCAACTGCTTGCTTGTATTCTTCAGTGGTTGGGAAGCGGCCAAGTACAGTTGAAAGTACTACCAGCGGCGTAGAGCCTAGTAGTGATTCACCTTTCTTCTCAGCAGAGTCAGCTACAACACGGCCTTGGAAAAGACGTGTAGATGTCGCGATAACTGTGTCACCTGGCTCAGCCTTTTCTTGGTTACCCATACATAGGTTACATCCCGGACGCTCTAGGTAAAGAATGTTGTCGTACTTAGTACGCGCCGCTTCTTTAGGCTTAGCATCGTCGAATTCAAAGCCTGCATACTTAGCAAGTACTTCCCAGTCGCCTTCTGCTTTAAGCTCGTCAACAATGTTGTATGTTGGTGGCGCAACAACTAGCGGCGCTTTGAACTCTACAGAGCCGTTTAGCTTCTCTAGATTACGTAGCATTTGAGCAATAATTTGCATGTCGCCTTTGTGCACCATACAAGAACCAACGAAACCTAGGTCTACTGGCTTACCATCGTAGTAAGAAACCGGACGAATAACGTCGTGCGTGTAACGCTTAGACACATCTTCGTTGTTTACGTCTGGGTCAGCGATCATTGGCTCATCGATTTGATCTAGGTCGATAACCACTTCTGCGTAGTATTTCGCGTTGTCATCTGGTGCAAGCGCTGGCTCTTCACCAGACTTGATTTCAGCAATACGCTTGTCAGCAAGGTCAAGTAGGCCTTGAAGCATGTTAGCTTCGTTGTCCATGCCCTTGTCGATCATGATTTGGATACGGCTCTTAGCAAGCTCAAGTGACGCAATCATAGTCTCATCGTTAGAGATACAGATTGACGCTTTCGCTTTCATTTCTGCAGACCAGTCAGTAAACGTAAACGCTTGGTCAGCTAGCAGAGTACCGATTTGTACTTCAATAACGCGGCCTTGGAACACGTTCTCGCCAGAGAACTGCTTAAGCATTTGCGCTTGAGTAGCGTGAACCACATCACGGAAGTCCATGTGCTCTTTCATGCTACCTTTAAAGGTCACTTTTACAGACTCTGGAATTGGCATTGCCGCTTCACCTGTAGCAAGTGCAAGAGCAACTGTACCCGAGTCGGCACCGAATGCTACACCTTTAGACATACGAGTATGCGAGTCACCACCAATGATGATTGCGCGGTCGTCTACCGTGATGTCGTTAAGCACTTTGTGGATAACGTCAGTCATTGAGTGGTAAACACCTTTAGGATCACGTGCTGTGATTACACCAAAGTTGTTCATGAAAGACATAAGCTTTGGAATGTTAGCCTGTGCTTTCTTATCCCATACCGACGCAGTGTGACAGCCAGACTGGTAAGCACCATCAACAAGTGGAGAAATGGTTGATGCTGCCATTGACTCTAGTTCTTGGCACGTCATTGGGCCAGTGGTGTCTTGAGAACCCACAATGTTTACTTTAACGCGAACGTCAGAACCCGCGTGAAGTGGAGCATCAGAGTTTACGCCAACCGCATTACGGTTAAAGATTTTCTCGACGGCTGTTAAGCCTTGGCCTTCGTGTGATACTTCTTTAGACGGTGCATAAACCGTTGGCGCTTCTGTACCTAGAGTACGTGCTGCGAAAGATTGTAGCTGCTTACCAAATACTACCGCGTAAGAACCACCCGCTTTCATAAACTCCATTTTTTGTGGAGTAAATGACGCAGATACATCAGCCAGCTCTTCTGAACCGTTGTATAGCTTCTTCGCTTTAGTATCGATAGTTAGAACCGTACCTATTGCTACAGAATAGGCTTCCTCTAATACTGGGTCGCCGTTTGCATCGCGAACAACTTCACCGTTTGCATCAGTTTTCTTAACCCAGTTTTTAAGGTCAAGACCAATACCACCAGTTACGTCTACCGTAGTAAGGAAGATTGGCGCGATACCGTTAGTACCAGCAACAATTGGCGCTTTGTTTACAAATGGAATGTAAGGGCTTGTTGGCTCACCTAGCCCATAGTGCAACGTTGTTCACACCAGACATACGTGATGAACCTACACCCATTGTGCCTTTTTCAGCAATTAACATTACTTTAGCGTTAGGGTGCTTTTTACCTAGCTCAACAATTTCTTGCTGCGCTTCAGGAGAAATCATGCACTGGCCGTGAAGTTCACGGTCGGCACGAGAGTGCGCTTGGTTACCTGGAGAAAGAAGGTCAGTTGAAATATCACCTTCAGCAGCAATGTAGGTTACTACTTCAATTTTCTCTGGAACTTCAGGAAGCTTGGTGAAAAACTCTGCTTTTGCGTAGCTTTCTAGTACGTCTTTAGCAATGACATTGCCTGCTTTAAATGCAGTTTCTAGACGCTCAGTGTCAGCTTCATATAAGTAAACCTGCGTTTTCAATACTTCTGCTGCAGGTTTAGCAACCGCGTCGTCGCTAGAAAGTGCAAGGTCAAGTAGTGCCTCAACAGATGGGCCACCTTTCATGTGTGAAAGTAGCTCTAATGCAAATTCAGGTGTAATTTCTTCTACTTTTTCTTCGCCAAGTACAATTTCCTTAAGGAATTGCGCTTTAACACCTGCCGCAGGTGTAGTACCTGGCAACGTGTTATAAATAAAGAATTTTAGAGAGTCTTCGCGGTGCTCATTCGTTGTATCTTTGATTTGAGCAATAATTTCAGACAGCAGGTCTGCACTGTCGATTGGCTTAGGGTTAAGACCAAGTTCCGTTTTACGGGTCTCGATCTCTGCCAGATATTCTGAATACAAACTCATATAGTTCTCTCGGTCTTAGTTTACTTGGGCGTAGTGTTAAGTCGGTCTTAGCTTTACGCATATAAAGTGGGCTATATTTTAACTGATTTTCACGCAACACGTAATGTTTGAAACAAAATGAAATCAGGGTTAACACAATGATAGTTTACAGCATTACTGGTAAGGCTTTTGTCTTATTGCATTGCAGAAAATAAAATAAAAACAAAATAAAGCATTTTATTTCAACAGCTTAACCAGAAACCACATTCGCCAACCTGATAAATAACACGCTGTTTACCTTCGCCATCAAGATAAATAATAGTGTTGCATTTATGACAGACATTTTTTTAGCTTATGGTGAGACCAGTATGCTTTTCAAACAGAAATGGTGTTTTAACCGAACTTTTGGTCTTACCATTACAGTAACGCGCTAACGTTATCTGATAATTAATTTCTATTTCAACGCTAGTCCCTAACGTTTAAGTTAAACGCTACATTCTCTTGTTAGCGTGGAGTAATTTTTACCACCCTTGCGCTTTCACCATCAGTCAGAACCAAAATATTTCCCTGACTGTCTACTTCAACGTCTCTTAGTCTCTCATCAATCGAATTAACAATAGCATACGGCGTGAATGTTTCACCTTGATAGTCGACGGCAAAAAGTTGCTTGGCCTTCAGTGAGGTTATAAGAAAAGCATTTTGTAACCCAGAAAACGCCATGTGATCATAAAGTGCCATGGAAGACGGCGCGATAGAAGGTGTCCAATTGATTAATGGATCTTGCATTCCCTTATACTGAGTAAATGGAGTAATATTCGCTCCTGAATAGTCTTTCCCCAATGTCACCACAGGCCAGCCATAGTTTGCCCCCGCAGTAAGGCGATTAAGCTCATCTCCACCATCAGGCCCATGTTCGTTAAGATAAATATTTCCGTCAGCGCCGTAAGCAAGACCCTGAGGGTTTCGGTGGCCCATCGTAAAAATAAACGGTGAAGTATTTAAGGGGGCGAATTCAATGGCTTTCCTTCGAGAGTAAAGCCAAGTACTTTCCCTAGATGAGAGGCGGGAACCTGCGCCTTCTCTCTGTAATCAAAGCCATCTCCCGAGGTGACAATGTATCCACCGTGGTTGAGAGCAAGCAACTTGCCACCGTAGTGCACGGGCGTGTCTTTGGCCTCGTTGACCTCAAACACAGTGTTTACCTCAGAGAATCCCGCACCTAATGAGAGGTTCGTTTGCACAACCGCCAGTTTATTAGCCTCTTCGTTACCTTTTGAGTAGGACACTAACAAACGAATTTCCTTTATAGCGCCATCACTTGCCACTATTTCATCGATGACTAGCAAATCTAACAATCCCCCTGCCCCTCGGCGTAGAGTGAAGGCAAATTTAGTGGAAAACGTTGCCGCTGCTGTTTCTCACTAAAAACCTCCACGCTACCGTCACGCTGAGCAACAAGAAGAGTATCATTTGAAAGAAGCGTAATAGATTTAGGGAAAGAAAGTTTTTTTACATAATCTTCAGTGGTATAAGCGCCCAAAAGGTCATCATGGTATTCAGCGGTAGCCGCGTCTGAGACTGTTTCATCAGCGTTTGCACTGTGACTTGCTGCTAATAAGATGTAGAAGAACAGGCGTATGCCCATCACCACGAAGCGATAATTAACAAAATTGTTGTTCATTAGCTGTACTCAAGAAGGTCATAATTATGGTATACCAAAAACAAGGGACCTTGTTTAGGTAAATCTATGTCCAAATTCTCAAAGCGTATTATCTCTGTTGCACTGCCTTTTTTCAGCGCGTGGGTCGTTGCTTTTGTATTAGCCAGCATTTTCCACTCTGTATTCGTATTGCGCGGGCTTACCCAGATTAATATCAAGATTGCCCATAGCGATGCCTTATCTATGATAGCTAGCGACCTTTTAGGGCTTCTTCCTACTTACGGCGTTATCATTGCGATAGCCTTGTCACTAGCATTCGTATTTACGCGATACGTTATTGTAAAAAGTGAACACAGAAATTTACGCAACATTTTGCTTTATACACTTTCAGGCGCACTCGCCTTTCTGGTTATGTTAAGCGCCATGCAACCTGTCTTAAATGTAACCTTAATTGCGGGCGCGCGAACATGCTTAGGCGTTCTTGCGCAATGCCTTGCAGGCGCCATGGGCGGGGCACTTTTTGCCAAGCTAAAACAATAGGGCACTGTATTTCATTTAGCTGCTTTATAGACGTGTATAAAGCAGCAAGCATGTAAATAAAAAGTTAACTTTGCTAATGTTAGTACGGTATCACTGACTATTTAGGAATAATGCACAATGATAACGTACCCTGACAATGTGTCTTGCTTAGCTGATTACATAGAAAACGTATTACAAAAGTTTGCTGAAAAGCCCGCATATACAGCATTGGGCCAAACGTTAACGTTCAAGGATATTGACCAAAAGTCAGCAGCACTCGCTCGCTTCTTTGTGCATGAAGCAAAGCTTGCACCGGGGACAAAAGTCGCCATACAGCTTCCTAATCTTATCCAAAACCCAATTGCGGTATATGCCGCACTGCGTGCAGGTCTTGTTGTCGTCAATACAAATCCGCTTTATACCGAACGGGAAATGAAACACCAGTTCACCGATAGTGGCGCAAAAGCACTGGTCATTCTCAGCGACCTTTTGCCAAAATTTGATAACATCAAATGTGACACTAATATCTCTACGGTTATTGCCACTTCAGCCACTGAATTACTCGATGCCAACACAGCCCCGAGCATCGAAGACACTATTTCATTAACCGCAGCAATTGAAAAGGGCGCGGCATCTCCAGCATTTGAGCGTCAAGGCGCTAGCCTCGACGAACTTGCTATGCTGCAATACACTGGAGGCACGACGGGTGTGTCAAAAGGCGCAGCGCTAAGCCACAACAATGTGCTGAGTAATTGTATCCAAATGCTTGAACGCATTGGAGATGGATTCAAAGACGGTGAGGAAGTCTTAGTATGTCCGCTTCCGCTCTACCATATTTATGCATTCACGGTGGGCATGATGGCACTGTTTGCAAAAGGCAGCCAAATTATCCTCATTCCCAACCCACGAGACATCGATGGCTTTATCCAAACACTTAAGCCTCACTCCATAACGTCATTTATGGGAATAAATACCCTCTTTGTCGGGCTTGGACGCCACCCTGAGTTTGCCAAACTCGACTTCTCAAGGCTGCACCTTACGATGTCTGGCGGTACTGCATTAACTCAAGCTGCGGTATCTATTTGGAAAGATATTACAGGTAATATGATCACTGAAGGTTACGGGCTATCTGAGACTGCACCAGTCGTTTCGTTCAATATTCCTGGTAAAGAAGAAATCGGCTCTGTTGGACATGCGTTGATGGATACCGAAGTGGCACTCCTTGATACCTATGACAAACCCGTAGCAGAAGGTGAATCAGGCCAAATTGCCGTTCGCGGACCTCAGGTTATGATGGGCTATTGGCAACGTGATGATGAAACCGCCAAGGTGATGACTGAGGATGGCTTCTTTAAAACGGGTGATATTGGCATTAGAACAGCGTCTGGCGCCATAAAAATTGTCGATAGACTCAAAGACATGATTATTGTTTCAGGCTTTAACGTATACCCAAACGAAATAGAAGATGTATTGACCTCTCACCCCAGCGTTATGGAAGCTGCTGTGGTAGGTAAGCCCGATGACAAAACCGGCGAACGTGTTTGTGCTTTCATTACCGTGAGCCAATCGGATTAGTGAAGATGAGGTAACCTCATTTTGTAAAGAACACCTCACCAATTACAAAGTACCAAAATCAATTACTGTACTTGAAGAACTGCCCAAGTCGACCGTCGGAAAGATACTGCGGAGAGAGCTTCGTTCAGCATAAAAAAGCAGCCTTCAAGGCTGCTTTTTTATTATTAAAATCAGGTTATTAATACCAAAGAATAACCAGCCTTTATTGTATATCACGGAGCTTGTGACTATAACTACAGGTAACTGTTTTATTTATACCGATATTTATGCTTTCAAAAACATATACGTTTAAAAACGTAGAGGAAGTAGAAGCACAACTTGCACACATTAAGCAATTTAACGCTTCACTGGTTATTGTTTATGCCGCGCCCCCTTATTAAACAATTCACGCCTATTTACGGCAATAAAAGCTATATGCAAACACTGTGTTGGTTGCAGCACCGCTGGTGAAATAAGAGGGCAGCAAGTTTCAGACGACAGTATTTGTCTGGTCGCCATACGCTTCGAAACCAATGCATATGTTGATGTTTTTAGTGAACAAATTACGTCGATGAATGCCTCATTTAAAACCGGAGAGGCGCTTTCTCAACAACTCGCGAAAAGCAGTCTGAAAGGTGTATACGTGCTGGCTCCAGGCTTAGACATCAACGGTACAGCGCTTATCAATGGCTTAACTACGCATTTACCTGAGCATGTGGGTATTAGTGGCGGTCTTGCGGGGGACAGCCGGTGTATTTGAGAACACGTTTGTATTAGGCCCAGATGGAATTGATTCGCGCCAGGTTGTAGCGGTAGGTTTCTATGGTGACAACCTTCAGTTCGGGTATGGAGCTCGCGGGGGGTGGCGCTCATTCGGCCCCGCCAGGCGCATTACTCAAGCTCAAGAAAATATTCTATATCAACTCGACGGCCAGCTGCGGCGCTCGACATCTATAAATTGTATTTAGGTGACTACGCCGATCAACTCCCATCTGCTGGGTTATTATTTCCATTTGAAAAGCTCACAGACGAAGGAAAACCAACAGGGCTAATTCGCACAATATTGGGCGTTGATGAAGAAAAAAAGCCGTAATATTGGCGGGAGAAGTTGAAGAAGGACACTATTTGCGGTTAATGCATGCATCAAGCGATGATCTTATCGACGGCGCCACAGAAACCGCCAAACTAGCTACATCTCAACTGCCTGCGTACCAAATAACTAGACCTGCGCTAACCGCCACCAAAGAAAACGCGCTTGCTCTAATTACGAGCTGTGTAGGGAGAAAATTGGTCATGGGCGACCGAGTCGAAGAAGAAATCGAAGAAGCCAGCCGGATTATCCCCCAAAACACCGCTATAGCTGGGTTTTATTCGTATGGAGAAATAAGCTCGAATGCAGAATCGTTAAACAGAGAGTTATATAACCAAACAATGACGATGCTATTAATCAAGGAATGCCTTTGAATTCTTTACTCTCTCGTCAACTTCGCAAAGCGTTTAAACTTCAAAGCGACGACGCACTTAACGAATGGTTAGACTTGCTCAACACCGTTTCAGATGATGCACAGAGCGACAATCAAGGTACTTCCTTGATGACCGCACAGAAACTTAAGCGTGGTTTGTTAGCGTTAATTCCCAAAGTGGATGATAGCTACAATTTTAATCAGCGGGATTTGAGTTTGCGCGACCGTAGCTTGCAACTCAGTTCCAAAGAGCTTATGGCGGCAAACGAAAAAATACGCCAAGAAAATAAGCGACAACAACACGTTATTGAAACCTTACGTCACTCAGTAAACAAACTGCTGACAGAGCAAGGCAAGCCCGCAATTGATAAGAACCATACTAATCTTTCCGAGCTATCGGCGCTGGTACTTGAGCTTGTTAATGAGCAAAAGCGATTGGAAAACAGACTTCAATCGGCTTATAAGCAAGCCAAAAACGCCAATAAAGCAAAAAGTGCATTTCTTGCAACGATTAGTCATGAAATAAGAACGCCAATGAATGCCATTATTGGCCTTACTCATCTTGCCCTAAAAAGTGACGACAGCGATATGAAGCACACCTACTTAGAAAAGGTGCAGGCAAGCTCAACATCCTTGTTAGAACTCATCAACGGCATTTTAGATTTTTCGAAAGTTGAAGCGAATAAAATTGAAGTAAGTAATGAACTATTCACTCTTGCCAGAATTATTGAGAAGCTCAGCCATATTTTTCAAATAAAAGCGAGAGAGAAGCATCTTCAGCTCCTGTTTGATATTCAGTGCAATCCAAACATTCAGTGTTCGGGAGACAGCGAGAAAGTTCACCAAGTTCTGGTCAATCTTTTAGGCAATGCTATTAAATTTACTGAGTCTGGCTACGTTCTACTTCGAATAACCAAAGCGCAAAATAATCTCTCATTTTATGTGTGCGACTCGGGCATTGGTATAAGCCCTGATAGCAAAGAGAAACTCTTCAATCCCTTTGTACAAGCCGACGCGACCATTTCTCGCCGCTATGGCGGCACGGGGTTAGGCCTCACTATTGGCAAACGATTAGTTGAGATGATGGGCGGAGAGCTCATACTAGAAAGTGAAGTAGGCAAAGGCAGTACCTTCTCTTTCACTCTTACACTCTGTGATGACAGTGATGATGAAAGTCAAAGTGCTCCTCTACCTATTTCGATAAGCGAAAATGTATTGTGTATAACTGCTGGCAAAGAAGTGAAACTTGGGGTCAGTGTGCTGCACGACGCCTTCAAACGCCTTGGCGTTAGTTGCACTATGTTAGAAATGGAATGTGATCAGTTTCCTTCGTTCGCGTCACAATCTCTCGCTTTTTTACCCGAAGATGAGAAGTATTGGAAACGATTCTTGAATCTGTTGCGTTTTGGCGACTTCGAACACTTAAATCTAAGCACGATTATCAGCCCGCTTAGCAAACTCGACGTTAAAAAACGTATGGGGAAACTCTTTAAAGAGAGCTACAATATTATCGAACTTCCCTTTACTGACTCGGAGCTTATTTCTTCAATTTCACCAGTGAATGAGTCTAGAATTATCACGAATGAATTTGGGCTAGAGAGCAAATACTGGCGCAGAAAACGCTTAGGTGGAAAGCGTGTTTTGGTGGTCGATGACGACCTCATAAGCCTTGAGATAAGCCAACAAATACTCAGCGATCATGATATTGACGTAACCACGGTAACAAATGGAGAGCAGGCTCTTGACCTCTGTAAGCATATTAACTTCGACGCGGTACTGCTAGATTGCTATCTACCTGGCATTAGCGGTTTTGAGGTCGCTGAACAACTTACGCTCTCAGAGACCTGGTTTACGCCCATCATTGCTTTAAGTGCTGACGAGACTGCACAAGGAAAAAAACAAGCCTTGATATCCGGTATGTGTGAGCACTTGGTTAAACCTGCAAGCCCTGACGACATATTACATGCCATTGATATGCACATACATTCGGGTTATACCGAATTAATGCCTGAACAAGGTGAAACTCCTCATAATGACCCCCTATTAAAGTTTTACCATAACTATAGGCAAGCTGACGTTATGACAACGCTTTTAGAGGTCATGGCCACAGAAAACATAGATGACCCTTTGCTTGATAAACTGCTAGAAGACGCCATCGATATAGGCGCAACAAATTTGGCGCTTTCATTAAAAGACATAATGAAAGGATCATCGTCCAAGGCGATGAGTTTTGCTGAGCGAGTGTCGCTCATGTCGATGCAACTCGACGCTACATTTAGGCTTATTGCGCATTCGGTGAACCATATGGAGTCGAAACGTAATACGCCTTCATTTGATAAAGACGGCATCATCGCGATAATCGACAATATTATTACTGCACTTGAAGCCTATGACGCAGAGGCCATTCACGAAGTGGGAGAACTTGCCAAACGCCTTCGCCATACACAATACAATCATTGCATAAGCAGTATTAGGCAACACGTAGGCATTTACGACTTCGATAGCGCGCTAGAGGACACAATGCAGCTTAAAAATGATATTCAACATGGGCAACCGACACCACATGAGTAACGAAACTTTTAGCATACTTGTTGTAGATGATGAACCAGCCAATATCGATATTTTGTTAGGGATTTTAAAACCTTTCTACAATGTCAAAGTGGCGCCTTCAGGTGTAATTGCACTAAAAATTGTCGAACAATATCCTCCTGACCTTATTCTTCTTGATGTGATGATGCCTGGCATGGACGGCTTTGAAGTATGCCAAAAGCTTAAGTCAGACCCAGTACTTTCACAGATCCCAATCATCTTTGTGACGGCGTTAGTACAGGGCGAAAATGAAGAACGAGGTTTCTCAGAAGGTGCTGTAGATTACATCACAAAACCTGTATCACCTAGCATCACGCTTGCTAGAGTCAAAACACATTTAAGCCTTGCGCATCAAATGAGGACCACTGAAAGTTTGGTGAGAAAGCGCACCGAAGACCTAATGAAAAGCCAGCAAAGTGCAATCAGCATGCTGGCGGCAGCAGGTCATTACAACGATACTGATACTGGACACCATATATGGCGAATGGCAGCGTACAGTAAATGTTTGGCGCTGCGGTGTGGATGGTCATACGAACAAGCATCACTCCTCGCCCAGGCTGCGCCTATGCATGATACGGGAAAGATAGGCATTCCCGATAGCATACTAAAAGCCCCTCGTAAGCTTACCGACGCCGAAATGACAATAATGAAAACCCATGCCACGATTGGGCACACTATACTTGCACAATCAGACACACCACTTTTTAAAATGGCAGCCGAGATAGCATTGTGTCATCACGAAAAATGGGACGGTTCTGGGTATCCTGCAGGACTTATTGGTGAAGACATCCCGCAAAGTGCCCGCATTGTCGCAGTTGCTGATGTATTTGATGCGCTGACCATGAAACGGCCTTATAAAGCACCTTGGTCTGATGACGACGCTTTTGACTATTTACAAAAGAATGCATCTTTGCATTTCGACCCTTGTCTTGTGGATTTTTTTGTAGAAGCAAGAGACGAAATAGTGGCGACCAAGCAATATTGGAATGATTTAGAAAAAGAAGGCACTTTGCCTTCCATTGATAACTTTCTGCCACAAGTGGTTTATTAAAACAAAAAAAGGTCACCAATGGGTGACCTTTTTAGTACTTATTCAGCACAAAAGCTAACTTGCTCCTAGCTCTTGCGCAATAGCGTCAGCTTGTCGCTTCTCGCCTTGAACAAACTGCTTCCACTGCTGAGCCATAGCGCGGCTCTTCTGGTGCTTTTCGGCCTCAGCTAGTTGGTTAAGTGCAAGGGCGTATTGCTTTTTATTATAAAGCGCCATGCCTTTGATCAAGTAAACCAAACCAGGGTTACGCAGTTCGCCCTTTTCTACAGCACGATCTGCAGCGGCAATCGCATCGTCAAAGCGCTCTTCATTAAGCAGAATTTGTGCAAGCTGCGCATCCAATTCACCGTCTTCAGATAGCTCTGCCGCCTGCATCATTACAGGAATCGCTTTGTCTTGTTCTTTAGCAAGTGACCAGCTTTGACCTAAGAATTTCAAATTGCGTAGGTTCTTTTCAAGCACACCTTCACTCATCGCTTGTTCCATCAACTTCGCGCCTTTATAGGGAACGCGGTGATAATAATAAAGCTGTGCCATATTAAAGATGTCTGCTGATGTTTCAACGAAACCGCGCTGGTACGCTGTTTCCATGATAGCAAGCTGCTTGCGCTCTTCGCCAAGTTCACCGTACATACCAGCAAGCTGGATCCAGTACTTAGGCTCGTCGAACAACTTCACCATCTTAATAAGAACATCTTTCACCTTTTCAGGTTGTTTTAGTTCATAAAAGATAGCGCGTTGAAGTATCAACCAACCTTCGTCAGGGATCATACCTTCAGCTTCATGGTCGGCAACCGCTTCTGAAATCCAAGTAGACGCTTGCTCATACTGCTTATTTTGGTAATAAGCCTGTGCTTTGATCACTTTGTTTTTAACTGGAATCGGACCAGCATTCAGTGACTCCCAGCGCTCAAGATACGTGATGGTTTCGTCGTAGTTGCCCTGCATTAGATTGAGCTGCGCCAAGCTGAAAAGCGTCGTCATTTCAAACTTTTCAGGAATAGGCTGCTGCTCAACAACTTTGGCAAACGATTCTAGCGCCTTCGCGTAGTCTTCGTTGTTGTAATAAATGAAGCCGAAAAAGTTGTACATCATCGCTTTTTCGTATGCATTCATTGAGCTAGATTTATCTTCTACCTCTTTGAGAATAGCAATGGCTTCTTCAACGTTACCTGCATCATCTGCTGCTGACTGAGCGCGCGCAAGCTGTTCGTAAACTTTGCCACGCAACGTCGGTACACGGCGCGTTTTCTTTTCACTTGCTTTCTGCTCTTGTGCTACAGCTTCTGTGGCAACCAACATGCTAGGCACAGATACCAAGGCCGATGCAAATGCAAACGCCAGTGCACTAAGCAATGTATTCGTCTGTTTTCTCATCATGTTCTGTTACCCATCAATTTGGAACGTAATACGGTTTTGAATGCCTGATACTTCTGTTGCTTCGCCGTTTACCACTCGAGGCTTATATTTGAACTTCATTGCAGCATCAATAGCTGCTTGTTCAAAAATACCTTGTGGGTTAGCTTCAACTACAATTGGATCACGCACTGCGCCTTGCTTTGTTACTGTAAACTCAACAATAACAAACCCTTCAATACCACGTTGAAGTGCACGTCTTGGATAAACTGGCGCCACCTTAACAATAGGAAGATATTCACCGTCACCTGATTCCAGCGCTAAACCGCCTTCAAGTGAAATGTCATCACCAACGTCTGCACCAAAGTCCATCGACGTACCTTCTGCATCTGGAGAAGGCGAGTCCATTTGAGGCTGCTCCATTTGTGGAGGCGGCTCTTCAGGCTTAGGTGGCTTTTTGGGCTTACGATCTTTCTTCTCAACCTGTTCATCCTGCTTGACCCTTACAAAGTCAAGCACGCTTCCCTTTGGCGGTTCGGTTAGTGCGCTGCCACCCATCTTGATCAACGATTGCATCAAGAAGAACAGGCCTAACGTGATCGCAAGGGAAATAACAAATGCGATTAAATATCGTGGCATGATTTATTGCTCTTGGGCTGCAATCGAAACATCGTAAGCGCCAGCAGCTCGTGACGCATCCATAACCTTAATCAGTGTTTCTGTTGTTGCTTTTTTATCAGCTTGAATAACAACAGAACCCTGCGGGTTTTCTGCACGAAGACGCTCAATGTTCGCCTGTACTGCGCGAACGTCGATACGACGCTTATTAATCCAAATTTCGCCTTTATCAGAAATAGCGATAAGGATATTAGCGCGGTCCTTTTTAACAGCCGTTGCTGCTTCAGGACGGTTAACATCAATACCGGCTTCTTTCACAAATGACGCAGTCACGATGAAGAAGATCAACATGATAAATACAACGTCCAGCATGGGCGTCATGTCGATGTTTGCTTCTTCCTCATCGACTAGGTTTTGAAAGTGCTGCTTCATAATAAATACCTTACCTTAATGCCAATGAGGCATTAACGTTGAATAATCAATGCATCCTCAAGATGCGTGCGTTCTGATTTAACCATACGGGTTAACCACGTAGCGGCGAATACGCCTGAAAGTGCGCCAACCATGCCCGCCATTGTGGGGATAGTC
This sequence comes from Alteromonas gracilis, assembly GCF_036870955.2. GTDB lineage: Bacteria > Pseudomonadota > Gammaproteobacteria > Enterobacterales > Alteromonadaceae > Alteromonas > Alteromonas gracilis_A. The sequence continues at coordinate 726,703 of NZ_CP145482.2, read as the reverse complement.
GCTTTCGATACACCTGATGCCATTGAACGAGCGTTACCTGAGCCCGCAATCGCCATTACATCGAACACTTCAATCATACCGGTTACCGTACCCATCAAGCCCAGTAGCGGACAAAGCGCAACCAGTGACTGAATAATGGGAATGCTGCCATTTAGGCGCATGGTCAATTGTGAAATTGTTTTCTGACGAACCTGCTCAGCGAACCAAGAAGAGCGATCTGCACGTGCAGTCCACATTGCAATCGCGTCTTTCTTTGCTTGCTTGTGCCAAACCATCAGATACAACGCACGCTCGAGGATCAAAAGCCACATAACGAATATCAACAGACCGATGACCAGGAGAACCTGGCCACCTGTTTCTGTGAAATCGCGAATTGCTTCCAGAAACTCGATCATGATTAGCCTCGCTCAGCGCGCTCTGCAATTACGCCAGACGCTTGTTCTTGTAGGATGTACACGATGTTCTTAGAACGCGTGTTAAGCATTGCATAAAGCAGTGTCATTGGAATCGCTACAACAAGACCGAGTACTGTTGTTACAAGTGCTGTTGAGATACCACCAGCCATCAGTTTAGGGTCACCTGTTCCGAACAAAGTAATTGCTTGGAAGGTGTTAATCATACCCGTTACTGTACCTAGTAGACCCATAAGCGGTGCTACAACAGAGATGATTTTAATAATGGTTAGGTTACGACCTAGCTTAGGCACCTCACCCAAAATTGCCTCGGTTAGGTGAAGCTCAAGCGCTTCAACATCAGCATCTGGGTGCTCATCACGTACTTTAAGTACACGGCCAAGCGGGTTGTTTGTGTTAACTTCTTTGCTCTTAAGCTGCTTGTTCACTTTCATGCGCGTTAGCGATAGTGTAACTAGGCGCTCAAGTGCTAATAGTAGACCGAATGCACCAACGATAAGGATAATGTAACCTACCGGACCACCTTGCTCTACACGCTCTTGAAGGTTAGGCGCTTGAACTAGAAGACCTAAGATAGAACCACCTGTTGGGTCGATACCAAACTGGACAAGCTCACCGTTAGAACCTTGTAGCTCGGCAGCTGAACTCATGTAACGGTCAGCAGGCTGACGTACTAGTTCAGATACTGTACCTGTAACACCGTTGTACTCAAGGTATTTACCGTCAGCAACAAGCGCAAACGGACCTACACGTACTACAGACTTATTCACTTTAGCACCGCCCGCTTCAACAACGTCAGTTGTGAAGGTGGTCACTTTGCCCGCTTCTGTCATTTCGCGCTGCATTTCAAACCATACGCGCTCAATCTCTTCAATCGACGCTAGCTTAGAGCTTGAACCCATGTCCTGTGCCATCTTATCAAGAAAGTCAGCACGGCCTGGAATTTGTGCAGAAACTACAGAGTTGTAGAATTTGTTCTTTGTATCGCCAGCGATTTGCTGCAACACACCGAATAACTCTTTAAGTGAACCAAGACGCGTGTCAAGTGCACCGTTAAGGTCGGCTAGTTTGAATTCGTTTTCTTCAAATTGTGTTTCTAGTTGCTCAGACTGTGCAAGCATCTGGTCGCGTTGTTCGCGAGTTTCGCGAAGAATACGATCTTGCTCAGCGCGCTGTGCCTGGAAATCGCGCTCACGCTGTTTATTCTGCTCTGACTGTGCAAACTGACCTTCTTCTAGTTGCTTAAGAAGTGCGTCTAAGTCCATTGCACGGTCGCTTTGTGCGAAGGCACCAACGCTGATGCTAAGGGCTGCTAGACCAACAGCGATACGTTTTACTGTGTTAAACATTTCTCATCAACCTCTTAGTCTGTAATTGCCACTGGCAGCATTAGCAAGTCTGGAGCAAGTTGCTTCTTAGCCATGCGCAGACCTTTAGTAATTTGTGTACGGTAGCTGCTATCAAGCTCTTCCCACTGACGGGTTTGCTTATTCCAAACACCTTGCATACTTGCATCGCGTGTTTGGTACATTAGCGCTGTACGACCTAGACGTAAAAATTCAACGTCGCGCTCTTGGCCGTTAATCGTGTGAATGCCGCTGTACGCTTCCATTGTGCGACCGTAATCCATTTCTACTTGGTATGCTTCCATCACGCGGCGGAATTTTTCAGATGCTGCAACGTCTGCGCGGTCCATCATGGCGCGAAGGTCAGCAACGCGGTTAGCACGTTCTTCAGGCAAGAAAGGCACATCAAGTGCAACAAACTGCTCAAGGCCGTCAATCATACGCATCATTAGTGGCGTGATTTGACGCTCTACTACAGATACTTCATCAATGGCAGCATTTAGGTCAGCCATTTCTTGTTCTTGGCTGTTGATCTGCTTACGAAGCTGAGAGTTATATACCTCAAGACCTTCGATTTCTTTCATCAATGTTTTGAACTGTTGAAGTTTGCTGTCAATTTGATCGGTAATACCGTTAATTTTCTCTTGCGATTTTGCCGCTGACTCGTTTATTTTCGCTGCCTCATCGACAACGGGTTTTAAGACTTCATCGTCTTGTGCAAGCACTGGTGTCGCAACTAGCGCACCCGCAACAAGCAAAGCATTGATAAGCTTCATACATTCAAACCTTTAAAGTTAAAAGAAATCGGATTTTTCCGACTATAAATTTCTGCGCGTAGGATAGGATTTTTCTGTGACAGTTTTATTACAGGACTGTCATAAAACGATGACTGCCTAAACAATCAACGGACAACAAGATAAAACAAAAAGGCCCAGTTAATTACCGGGCCTGTGTAACATTAGAAGTTGTAAGTAATTGATGCGTTAAAGCCAGTACCTACCGTAAGTCGACGTAGGGTCAAACCTTCTTGCTCAATTTCTTTTTCATCATCAAAGATGTTCTGAATACGAAGCTTGATGGTCGTATTGAAGTCAGGATAATAAGTGTAAACCGCATCCAATGAATGGAATGGCTTCTCAATACCATCTTCAAAACCACGCACGCCCGGTGCAATGATACGCTCACCAAATGAGTTATATACCAATGATGCAGAGTGCTCACCGTTTGAAGAGTCCCAACCTAACTGAAGGTTAGCGACCCACTCAGAGTGACCAACTAAACGACGCTGGTTATTGGTTATTGTTGCCGTAACCGTACCGCCGTAAGCTTCACGAGCCTGCTGAGAGAACAGGGAGTCTTGGTCGTCAGCACCGATAGTTACTTCTGAGTCAGATAGCGTCATGTTGCCTGACACAAAGAAGTTGCTAAAGTTATCACCGATGAACGCCAAGTCATGTAAGAACTCAAACTCGATACCGTACAACTCACCTTCTTCACCGTTAGCCGTTAGTAGCTGAGGTACACCTTCACCACCGTCGAACTGAACCATTTCAATTGGGTTTTCCATGTCTTTATAGAAAAGTGCAATTGATAGGTTGTTACCTTGAGACATGTACCATTCCCAACGGAAGTCAACGTTAGTTAACTCAGTTTCAACTAGCGAAGGTGAACCACGCACTAGGAACTCAGTTAATGGGTCGATAAAGAACGTAGAACTAATGTCACGAAGATCCGGACGAATTAGCGTCTGAGATACATTGAAACGGTACTGCATTTCTTCACTTGGAATATAAGTAAACGCCAATGAAGGAAGCACGTCAGTTTCGCTATAAATGCTATCGACAATAGCATCTGTATCGTCTGCAAATGTGTCAGTATGTTCAACAAACGGAATTGATACCTGTTGGAAGTCTTCATAACGGAAACCGCCACTTACGCGGAATTTCTGATTGAAGAAGGCATCAGCCATGAAGTAACCTGCCGTTAGCTTAGTCGCCGCAGAGTACTTATCGCCTTCACCCGTATTGTCTTGGAATACAGAGCGACCCGTTGAGCTTGTGTAGAAGTCATCGTTGTAGATATTTTCTGGAGAGAAGATATCACTTAGACGGCTGCCTTCTTTAAAGTCCGCTGAAATACCGAAGTGACGGATAGCAAGGTCAATGTTGTTACCATCACGGGTTTTGTCGTAGTAATCCATACCTGCTTTAAGTTCGATGTCATAGCCGTCTCCAAAGAAAGCAGTAGACACATTAAAGCCATAAGTATCAGATTCATCAAACAGAACTTGGAACTGACGGTTCAAGTTAGTTCCAGGCGTATCATCAAGACGTTCAAGAGTTAGCGTACCATCGTCATAAAACTGCTGGAAGGTTACTTCCATGATGTCAGGCGCTTCACGTGATGCACGACTTGTACCTACATACCAGTCAAAGAATACACCATCGAGAAGATTCAAGAAATTGTGCGTACCTTTAAGCTGTGACGACACCATTTCACGTTCTTCGAAAATGATATCCATACGGCGGAATTCTTCGATGCCAGGATCTGATTCACTTTCATCAAAGTAGAAACCGTCACGTACACGGTCACGCATATCGTGAAGCATCATGTTCACAAGCTCAACTTTATGGTTACTGTTGTATTCGTAACCAACGTTGAACATACCGCTCCAGCGCACGTTTTGCTCTGTTGAAATCATGTCGCGGAATTTGGTGAAACGCGGATTATCTTGACCACCACCAATGTCATTACCAAGCAGCTCTTCTGCTACGGTCCATTGGTTGCTGTAAGATACTGTCGCAAGAAAACCGAGTACTGAATCATTATCGAAAACGTAGTTGTTTCCGATTGTTGAACCAAAGCTAAAGTTAGGGTCAACAGATTTGCTTTCTGGGCCGATATCCCAGTTAAATGAACCTAGGATATCTTGGGTTTCAGCTAACGTTCTTGAGCGGTCGCCTTCAAAACCTGCAGAGCCGTTGGCAGCTAGGCCAGCACGGATGATATCAGGTAGTGCACGTGTACCGTCGTCGCGGCCTGTCCAATCATCACTGCCACCAGAATAGAACACACCATCATCGCTGTTCTGGGTATTCCAGCCTGCGCCAAGGTTTACGTTGAATACGAACTCAGTGGGAATAGACTTGGTACGAATGTTTACGTTACCACCACCAAAATGACCAGGCATGTTTGGTGAGTACGACTTCTGTACGTTCAAGCTTTCAATGATAGTGGCAGGGAATAAGTCAAGCGGAACAACAGAGCGCGTTGGGTCCGGACTTGGTACCGTCATGCCGTTTAGCTGAGTACTAGAATAGCGCTCACCCAAACCACGTACATAGATAAATTTACCGTCAACAAGCGTAAGACCAGTTACACGACGAAGCGCCGCTGCGGCATCGCCGTCATAGGTACGAGAAATTTGTTCAGCACCTAGGATGTCGGCAACGAACGCCTGATTCTGACGTTCCTGTAGTACGGCTGTCGCTGTACCTTTAAGTCGCGTTCCTGTGGCAACAACTTCTTCGATCACCTCATCTTCAGACTGCTGTGCTACAGCAGAAAGAGGTAATGCGCTTGCACTTAGAATTGACGCGATTGCCAACGATAGTCCACCGACCTTAAACGCTGACGATTGATTATTTTTCATTATGGAAACTCCTAAGGAACTGTAATCAGGTAGCTGCTTTAACACAAAAGCTAAGGCGCAATTACGCCTTAGCTTTATCGTGTTTTGCAATCACTTATTAGTCTTCTAGACCAACTGTTACCCAACCCAGTGTCCAATCAGATTCACCATCGAATGCACCTTGGAAGTCTGTGCTATCGAAGAATGAATCTAATGTTGAGGCGTCGAAACCCGAGCCTAGTAGTACTGAATCGCTGTTTGGCGTTAGGCCTGATAGGCTTAGTGCATCAGTATTTGCTAAAACGCTGTTGCCTTCCTGACCTTCAAACCATGCTTGTGTAGTGTCACCGCCAATGGTGTCTGAACCGAATGCACTGGTTGATGCGCAAGCAACTGTTGAATGCGTAACCGTTAGTGAACCCGCTGCAGCGTTAGCAATTGACTCGTCGCCGTTAACACGTAGGCAGTTGCTGTAGTTCTCGCCACCTGTTACAACTAGGTTTTTGATAGTACCTGCTGTACCGTTGCGAAGACGTACGCCGTTAGTACCGTCTGCACCAACGATTGTAACGTTAGATACTGTTGGTGTAGTTAGTGGATTCCAAGAAGGGTTATCTTCATTGTTGTCCGCTTCAAACGCGTTGTCGCCACCAGCAGAACCTTGCTTGATAACTACGTATTGCGCTTTACCTGTCCAACCGAAAGACCAGTCTAGAGAGTCATCACCAATCGCAGTTAGTACGATGTGGCTAACGTTTACTGTGCCACCGAAGAACTCAACACCATCGTCAAGGTTTTCGTGAACTTGTACGAAATCAACTTCAGTACCACGGCCAACACCCGCAAATGAGATACCGTTTAGCTCATCACCAGCTGCTAGTGCTTTACCCGCATGCTTAACGATAACGTAGCGAAGCGTACCAGAGTTATCATCTTCGTCTGCGCCGCCGTATAGACCCGCATCACCTTCTGCAGCAACACCACAGTTAGCTAGCTCTTCATCAGATGTATCAGCATCGTCACCAGTGTTACAAAGGTTAGTAGGTGCGTTACCTAGGATAACCATACCGCCCCACTGACCGATTGCAGTTTCACCGCCAGTCATGTCTTCAGAAGACGTAAACGTGATAGGTAGTGTTGCAGAACCGTTCGCTTCAATTTTTGAACCGCGGCGTACTACTAGGAAGTCGTTACCGTCTTCACCAAATACGGTTGTACCACGCTGAATGTAAAGCGTTGCACTATCAGCATTGTCATTACCTACCGCAGTACGGCCTTTGATTAGCCAGTGCGCGTCGTTTGTGAAAGAAACGTCTGACGTGAATACCGTGTCAGCAGCAAGCTGGTATACCGGCTTATCCGTGATTGACGGGAAGCTTGCAGAAACGTCTGTTGCAAGGTTCTGTGCGAATGCGCTGGTTACTTCAGCTGGAATTGAATCGTTAACCGCTACAGTCCAACCTTCCATCCAGTTGTTGTCACCGTCGAAGGCACCGATGTAGTCAGTCGCTACGAAGAAATCATTTTCTTCAGAAACGTCTGCGCCGTTACCTAGAAGCGGAGAGCCAGAGCGAGGCGTGAAGCCATCTGTTGAAAGCATTAGTGCTTCAGCAGTCAATACGCTGTTGCCGTCCTGACCTTCAAACCATGCTTGCGTTGTACCACCGCCGATAGTGTCAGAACCGAAGTTTGCGTCAGTTTCACACGCTACTACTGCGTTTTCTACTGAAAGCTCACCAGATACCGCGTTAGCAATTGATTCGTCACCGTTAACACGTAGGCAGTTTGAGTAACCTTCACCGCCAGTTACGACTAGGTTGCGAACGTTACCAGCCGTACCATTACGTAGACGAACACCGTTAGTACCTGCTGCACCAACGATAGTTACGTTAGAGATAGTAGGCTTAGTAAGTGGCGTCCAAGCTGGGTTATCTTCGTTGTTGTCTGCTTCAATTGCGTTATCGCCACCTGCTGCAGACTGCTGGATGTATACGTTTTGCGCATTACCTGTCCAACCGAAAGACCAATCTAGAGAGTCATCACCAATGTCAGTAAGTACTACGTTACGTACGCTCACTGTACCACCGAAGAACTCGATTCCGTCATCTAGGTTTTGGTGTACTTGAATGTACTCAACTTTGGTACCTGAACCGATACCTGCAAATGAAATACCGTTTAGCTCATCACCTGCTGCAAGAGCTCGACCTGCGTGCTTAACAACCACATAGCGAAGTGAACCTGTGCTATCTGCTGGGTTGTTACCACCGTAAAGACCCGCATCACCTTCAGCTGCAACACCACACGCTGTAAGCTCTGCTTCAGACGTATCTGAGTCATCACCAGTGTTACATAGGTTAGTTGGTGCATTACCTAGAAGTACGATACCACCCCATTGGCCGATACCTGTTTCATCACCTGTTAGGTCTTGTACTGAAGTGAAAGTAATTGGCGCACTTGCTGTACCGTTAGCTTCAATCATTGAGCCACGACGAACAACCAAGAAGTCATCACCTTGCTCACCAAATACTGTTGTACCTTGCTCGATAAATAATGTCGCGCTATCTGCGTTATCGTTACCAACCGCAGTACGGCCTTTGATTAACCAGTACGCGTCGTTAGTAAACGTTACGTCGGCAGTGAAAGTAGTGTCTGCTGCTACTTCGTAAACCTAACTTATCAAAATCAGGGAAGTCTGCAGAAACGTCAGTTGCAAGGCCTTGTGCGAAAGCGTTTTGAACGTCAGTTGGGAAACCACCATTAACGCCTACTGTCCAACCTACAGTCCAGTCGCTGCCGTTAGGGTTGAATGCACCAATATATTGACCGCCACCCAGTGCTACTGGAGACGCTGCTGTTGGGAAGTAACCGTTGTCTTCAAGAAGAAGTGCAGATGCTGCTAGTGTGCTGTTACCAGACTGACCTTCAAACCAAGCTTGCGTCGACTCACCACCAATGGTGTCTGAACCAAAGTTGTTTGCTGGTGTTTCACACGCCACGATTGAATCTGTGATAGATAGTTCACCAGACTCTGCGTTAGCAATCGCTTCATCACCATTTACACGTAGGCAGTTAGTCGCTAGTGAAGAACCTGTTACTAGTACGTTTGAAAGCACACCTGCTGTACCGTTACGTAGACGTACACCGTTTGTGCCGTCTGCACTTACGATAGTTACGTTAGAGATAGTAGGCTTAGTAAGTGGTAACCAAGACGGGTTATCTTCGTTGTTGTCCGCTTCAATTGCGTTGTCGCCGCCGTCAGCTGACTGCTGGATGTATACGTTAGTTGCGCTACCCGTCCAACCGAAAGACCAATCTAGAGAATCATCACCGATGTCAGTAAGCACAACGTTGCTTACATTTACTGTACCACCGAAGAATTCGATACCGTCATCAAGGTTTTGGTGAACCTGAATAAAGTTAACCGTTGTACCTGAACCGATACCTGCAAATGAAATACCGTTAAGCTCGTCGCCAGACGCAAGAGCTTTACCTGCGTGCTTAACCACTACGTACTCAAGCGTACCTGAGTTATCTTCAGGGTTGTTGCCGCCGTAAAGACCTGCATCACCTTCTGCAGAAACACCACAGTTAGTGAGTTCTTCTTCAGAGGTATCTGCGTCGTCACCCGTGTTACATAGGTTTGTTGGTGCGTTACCAAGAAGTACAACACCACCCCATTGACCGATAGACGTCTCTTCACCCGTTACGTCTTGAACTGATGTCATTACGATTGGCGCAGAAGAAGTACCTGATGCTTCAATTTGTGAACCACGGCGAACGACTAGGAAGTCATTACCGTCTTCACCGATGACTGTTGTACCTTCTTCGATAGTCAGTACAGAAGCATCTGCGTTGTCATTACCTACCGCAGTACGACCTTTGATGATCCAGTGCGCGTCATTAGTAAGTGTCATGTCCTGTGTAATAGTTAGATCAGTATCTAAACGATAAACAGGCTTGTCTGTAATTGTTGCTGAGAATTCGCTTGAAACATCAGTAGCCAAACCTAAAGTAAACGGTGTGTCTACGTCAGGCGTAGTCGGCGTAGTAGGTGTTGTTGGTGTAGTCGGAGTTGTTGGTGTAGTTGGTGCTACAACCTCATCACCTTCATTGATTACAATATCACCGCCGCAGCCTGCAAGGACAAGTGCAGTCGTGATTGCACTTACCTTAAATAAGTTACGAATTTCCATTAAATTCTCCAGATTAATTTAGTACGGATTTTAAGGTTTCGTAGAGGTTAAAGGAGATCGGTGACATTTTTGTTACAAAACAAAAAACTTCGTGATTTTATTTGAACTTTTCCGACGTTAGGCTAAGCAAAAAATAAAAACAATAGAATCAATTACTTAAAAGGAAAGAGAACAAAAATAATACAAGCTGCGTGCACTTTTTGCGTTAACTGCGGGTTCTAAACCACTTCGTTATGACAGTTTTATTACCGCTTGTGACGGGTTCAGCATAATGAATGCTATTGATATTGGGCTCGCCATTAGTGCACAGGTTATTCCAAAACAACGCCATACCCTGCTCAGGCTTTACCGCAATATCGAGCTTTGTAAAACGCGTATGACCACCTTCACAATTATCATTGAGATAAATCATACATGTCCAGGTACGTTGTCCTCGGTGTGAACAGTGTTCTTTAAATTGGGGACTACCTGGTGGGAAAAAGTCATAGTGAGGTTTGTAATACTCACCTGCGTTATAGTGCTGAGCTTGAATCACTTCGCTCTCGCCTACTCCCAGCTTCAATGCACTAACTATTCGCTGATTTATACTGGTGACCAATTCATTATCAAGGAAAGCAAGTTCACATGTCGTCGAGGTCCGAATATTGTCAGCACTCGATGCGCCAGCCAATTTAGAGGGTGAAAGCTTATCTTTGGTAAGGCTGATTATCGCGTCACATTCATTTGCACTTAAAAAGTCTTCAACTGCATACAGCTGAATGTCATCTGGCTTAGCTAGTGCGCGAGCATTTGAATTACGGGTAATAGCACTGTTCGCTAAGTGCTGGTAAAAGGCAGTATCGTTGGCAAATGCATAATGTCTGGGAAGGTTAGAGCCAAGCACATTGCGTATATCATCTGGCGCAAAGCCATTTTCTACAAGGGTATCTGCGATTGTGGTGATAGGGGTACCGCCAAGTAAGCACTTAAGCACCCATTGTTTCCATTGCTGCGGCATATAACTCATAAGAATCCCACGTGGTCAGTCGAGTAAGCGACGCTGTCTTACCAAGACATCATCTCTAATCGGAAAATAACCGTCTCTTACTACCTGGCGTTGTCCCTCAGTCGATAAAATGTAGCGCAGAAACTCACGTTCTAAGGTCGGCAATGGCTCACCAGGCTTCTTATTGATCACCAAATAAAGAAAACGAGCAAAAGGGTAAGTTTCATTTCTAACGGTATCGATGGAAAGCGGTATTAAACTATCGAGGTTTTCACCAAGCGGTAAAGCGCGTACGCCAGCTGTTTTATAGCCGTAAGCAGCATAACCGATAGCCCCCGTACCACTGGCAACAGACAACACAACGGAGGCTGAGCCTGGCTGTTCATTTACCGTGTTTTTGAAATCGCCATCGCATAATGCCATTATTTTAAATAGTCCATAGGTACCCGAAACTGAATTACGACCATAAAGGCGGATAGGGGCGCGATAACCGGGTTCATCAACTCCCAATTCTGTCCAGCGCTCAATCTTGTCAGCGCTTCCGCAATACTGGGTTTGAGAAAACACAGCATCCACTTGCGCCAGCGTCATGCCATCAATGGGGTTACGGCGGTCTACAAAAATAGCGATGGCATCCATGGCCACTTTCAATACTGTAGGTGGGTAACCGTGTACACGGGTGAAATCTCGAATTTCACTAGGCTTTAGCTCTCGGCTCATTGGACCAATGGTCGCCGTTCCTTCTATCAAAGCAGGGGGTGCGGTTGATGAGCCTGAAGCCTGAATTTGAAAACCGACTTGAGGATAAAGTGTTTTAAACTCTTGTGACCAAAAGGTCATTAAGTTGGCAAGCGTGTCAGAGCCGACGGATGATACTTTACCAGCAACGCCCGGTACGCGTTCGTATCGAGGAACTTGATAGCCTCCGGCCTTAGTAACTTCATTCGTCAGGTTCGGTGGGGGTGCCGTTAACTCAATACTTTGAGCCGCAACATTTGACGCAACGGTGGTGATAACAGCTAGCGCTAGCCCACGACCTAGCGTGCGCCTTATCGCTGATGAGAAGCTCCTAACATCAATCCTCATCAAGCTACTTACCTCTTAGATTTGTTCTGCAATGAGTTCACTATCCAATATGAAGGAAAATGTACTTCCTTCTCCAAGTGTACTGGCGATATCGAGACGTGAATTATGATGACTTAACACATGTTTTACAATGGAAAGCCCAAGACCCGACCCTCCAGTCTTACGTGAGCGCGCTTTATCTACTCGGTAGAATCGTTCGGTGAGTCGATTGAGATGGTTTGGTTCGATTCCTTCACCATTGTCTATCACAGAGAAGTGCACGCCATCAGCCCGGCGGTGCCAATACACATCTATTTCGCCACCCGCTGGAGTGTAATGAACGGCATTGAAAACAAGGTTTGAGCAGGCACTACGAAGCTCTGTTTCTACGCCAAAAACAAAAAGCTCTGGCTCTACATGGAAACGTATTGTGTGCTGTTTTTCTTTGTTTAGCGCTTGAGCTTCCCGCTCAACCTGCGACAGTACAGAAGGAATGTTCACTACATTTTCATAAATGCGTTCAGAACTTGCCTCTATACGAGAGAGCACCAACAAGTCCTCAATAAGGTTTTGCATACGTTGTGTTTGTGAAGCCATTTCTTTCATGGCCTTCTGCATAAAAGGGTCTGAATCTTGATCAACAGGCAGTATTTCTAGATACCCATTGATTACTGTGAGCGGCGTTCTAAGTTCATGAGACACGTTAGCGACAAAGTCTTTACGCATTTCTTCAAGTTGAGAAACCCGCGTAATATCGCGTGCAATCAATAACAAATGCTCATCACCGTAGGGCATGATTCGGTATTCGAAGGTTTTGTTGGGATTTGTAGGAGACGGTACTTCAATAGGGTACTTGTAGTTACCTGCGTGAAAGTATTGAATAAATTCAGGGTGGCGCAGCAAGTTATCCACACGTCGTCCTGAATCTTGCGGCCACTTTAAACCAAGATCTAAGCGCGCAAGGCGATTGCACCAAATAATACACGCCTTTGAATCTACAACGACTGCCGCATCAGGCAGTGCCTCAGAACCTTCTCTAAAGCGCTTTACCAACTCACCGAGCTCTTTGCGCTTATTGCGGTTTCGTCGCTGAAGGTAATAAATACCCTCATAAATGTGCTCCCACACCCCACGTACCGTCGGAGGAGACATTTTTCGGCTGTGCCATAGCCAGCGATTAAGCTTGTACAAATGGTAGTAGTTGAACAACAAAAGCAGAGTTGCACCCACAGCAATGGCTACCAACATGTCATCTAGGTACCACCCCACCAATGCAAAAACCAACAGGAATAGCACTAGGCGTAATGAACTTCTCAACCAAGAGAACGGGTAGTACATGAATGAACTCGTTTTGTTATGTTGCTAGAAAATGAAGAAGCGACACGCAATGCATCACTTCTCATAATATTACAGCTTAGTGGAAAAACGGTAGCCCGCTCCACGAACTGTTTGGATCATAGCATCGTGACCGTGACGAGAGATAGCTTTGCGAAGACGTCGGATGTGAACATCCACAGTGCGGTCTTCCACATACACATTTGTACCCCATACATTATCAAGTAATAGCTCTCGGCTATAAACTCGCTCGGGATGTGTCATAAAGAAATGAAGTAGCTTGAATTCAGTCGGCCCCATATCGAGTGGCTCATCATTAGCCATTACACGATGCGATACAGGCTCAAGTTTAAGGCCGTTAAATTCAATGGGTTCTTCACTTGAAGTCGGCGTAACACGACGCATAACAGCTTTGATACGTGCCACCAATTCCTTTGGTGAAAATGGTTTGGTGACATAGTCATCAGCACCTGCGTCTAGTCCGCGGATTTTGTCTTCCTCTTCTCCGCGCGCTGTCAGCATAATTACAGGAATATCTCTTGTAAACTCGTGCTGCTTTAGGCTCTTCGCTAGCTGAACGCCGCTTCCTCCTGGAAGCATCCAATCTAAAAGAATAAGATCGGGGTAAGGTTCACAGATTTTTTCCTGCGCGATGTCGAAATCTTCGGCTTCAATAATGTTAAAGCCTGATTGCTCAAGCACGAACTTAAGCATTTCACGGATAGGCGCTTCGTCCTCAACCACCAACACTGTACGAGACATCGATATTTTCCTGGTCATGTTAAAACGCCGTTATTATTAATGCGGTCTATGACAGTTTTATTAAAACGATTACATAATTGTGTCAAGTTGAAGACGATAATTTTTCAATTTTCTCCTTAAGCATGCCACTATCTATAACTAGACTATTGTTTAACCCAAAGTTTATGTGCATAACCTTGTTTATTAATGCGAATACGCATATTCTTGGTTGTGTATTAGGTAATCGATTTAGAACAGGGGTGTGTTTATCGATGGCTGCCGTAAAAACAGGGTTGTCCAGAAAACTCTTAGCCAGAGTATTGTCGGTATATTTTTCATTGACGCTCATCGTAACGGTGGGTCAAATCTTTACCGAATACCTAAGCACAAAAAACCACGTTGAAGGTGAGTTACAAACGCTCAAGAATACCTTTTCATCAAGCCTTACCCGCGCCTTGTGGGAATTAAACAACGACCAAGTTCGCGCCATCGCCGAAGGTTTAATGTCGCTACCTATTGTTGAAGGATTACAGGTCCGCGGCGAAAATGGCAACTATATTGCTGAATACGGCATTCGAGCGCAGCGCTCGCCAAGCCCTGTCGACAAAGAAATGATTGAAGATCACCCCGGCGGCGTATTTAGTTACAGCTTTCCTTTGGTATTCAAATTTTCAGGACGTGAATCAACGGTTGGTGACGTAACGCTTTATTCCAGCTTTGACACCATATTTAGCCGAATTGAAGTCGGCGTGTTTTTTCTTATTGGTAATGCGCTAGTCAAAACTACATTCCTCGTATTCCTATTTATGACCGCATTTAGGACGATGTTGTCTGAACCATTGCAGAATATTACCGAGCAAATGGGTAATTTCGATGCACAGCATCCTGAAGAAAGTAAGCTCAGTATAAAACTTGATGATGACAACGAATTACTTCAGTTAAAAGAGTCATACAACCAAGTTATTGACGACCTCATCGTCTCTAACAAAAGGCTGAGGGATGCCCAAGACGAACTTACCCTGGCAAACAAGAAGTTAGACGATCAGAACCTGATTCTTGAACAAGAGGTAGCTAAAAAGACTGCCTCGTTGTCTCAAATCATGCTGGATTTGGAACAGCAAAAAGATGAGCTTATCGCGCACCAGCGAGAGCTTCGTCAAGAAAACGAGAACCGCCAATATATAGAAGCAGAGTTGCGCAAGCGCAACGAAGAGCTGGCAAACTCTATGGAGACTCTCCATCAAGCACAAGAGCAACTCGTTGAGTCGGAACGCATGGCCTCTCTTGGGGGCTTGGTAGCTCGGTATAGCTCACGATGTTAATACGCCACTTGGCGTTAGTGTAACCGCCGCTAGCTTTTTACAAGAGCGTTTGTCGAATTTAAAAACCGATTTCGAAGACAAGAGCCTGACCAGCAAGAATATGGCAAGTTTCATTGAAGAAGCTGACCAAACTGCCCTGCTGCTGCTAAGCAACCTTGAAAGAGCATCGGATCTTATTGCTAGCTTCAAGCGTGTTGCCGTAGACCAAACCAGTGAGTCAGTGCGCGAATTCATCCTTGGCGACTACATTCAAGAGATAATCCAATCACTACAACCTAGCTTTAAACACACTGAGCACACCATTACGGTTAATTGCCCAGAAAATTTAGTCGTAAATTGTGCTCCTGGCGCCATTGCACAAATTGTCACAAACATGGTCGTTAACTCTATTACGCACGGTTTTGAAGGCAAAGACGCAGGCACGATTACGCTGGACGTTTCATTGCAGGACGAGTATGTGGTGATAGACTACTGCGACGACGGTCGAGGTTTGTGTGAAGAAGAGCTCGACAAACTGTTTGATGCCTTTTATACCACCAAGCGTGGCGAAGGCGGCAGCGGCCTTGGTACGCACATCATGTACAACCTAGTGACTCAATCCCTCAATGGTCAAATTGAAGCGCATAGTAGTAAGGCTCAAGGCCTTCGCTACATTATACGCTTCCCTATGGGCGCTGCATCTGACAACGCATAAATCGCTCTGCTTAAACCACTAATACCAATTGCACCCGGGGGCGGACATTGTTACGCTTGCGCCCCCTTTTCCATGAGAGACAGCCTACACTATGTGGTTTAAAAACGTTAAAGCTTATCAAATTACTCAACCACTTTCGTTAGATGACGGTGACCTAGAGCGCCTATTAAATGAACATGCTTTTCGCCCCTGCGGCAGCCAAGACCTCGCAACTATGGGGTTCGCTTCACCCTTTTCGCAGGCAGGCAAAAATGGCACTATGTTTCACGTTGTTCAACAGCGCTATTGGATAACCCTAAAAAAGCAGGAAAAAATTCTTCCTAGTGCGGTTGTAAATGCTGAGCTCGAAGAAATGGTTGCGAAAATTGAGATGGAAACAGGCTCGCCCGTGGGCAAAAAAGCAAAGGCTGACCTTAAGCAAGAAATTCAAACACGTTTGTTACCACAAGCCTTTACCAAAAACAGCTATACGCACGGCTTTATCTCACTAGCAGATAACCTTGTTGTGGTTGACGCGTCGTCTGACGGCAAAGCGGAAGCCTTTTTGGCAATGGTTCGAAAAGCCATCGGTTCGCTACCTGTTGTTCCCTTTGCTCGAAGAAGCCTTCAAAGCGAGCTTACGCATTGGCTTACTGACGGCACACCTGAAGGTGTAGCGTTGTTGGAAGAAGCAGAATTTAAGTCTACCGACGATACGGGCAGCGTAATACGCTGTAAAAACCAGCCACTGGACAGTGAAGAAATTACCATCCATTTAGACGCGGGTAAGCTGGTACAAAAAGTTGCGTTCGAATACGCTGACACACTTACCGCTATTATGTGTGAAGATGGTGCCATTAAGCGCGTTAAGTTTACTGATAGAATTAAAGAAGAAACGGATGATGTGCCAAAAGATCAAGTTGAAGCTAGGCTCGACGCTGAATTTGCACTAATGTCTGCCGAAATTTCTACACTGCTGAACTTCCTGCGTAGCGCTTTAAATCTGAATGATACAGATCTTTAGCCTTTACTTGGGATAATGAATGACATTGATGAAGTGGGTTTCTCCTGCTTCATCTCGATACCCATGAGGTTGGTCAGCGTAAAGTACACACTGGGTACCTGCCTCATACGCTTTCCAATGCCCATCTTGAAATACACTCAACTTACCTTTTGTGACGTGAATATGTTCAGTGACACCGAGTTGGTGTGCGCTTGAATGTTGCTCATGATGTCCAAATATCTGTAATTCGAACATTTCAAAACCCGTATTACTATTAAACGCAAACAAGGTTTTCACTTTCATATTCGGGTCATTGATAAAGGCATCGTTATCCGCATTTTTCTCATCTTGTGAAGCGGTTTCCTCATCGCTTAAAAATGACGAAAATGACGTATTAAGCCCGGTGGCAATTTTCCATAATGTGGCAATCGTAGGGCTAGACTCACCTCGCTCAATTTGCCCTAGCATCGCCTTCGATACCCCAGTGGATGCAGCAGCCTTATCAAGTGAAAGTGTTTGCGCTTTTCTTACCGCTTTCAAGCGTCTTGCGACGCGCTGAGATACCATTCTCGATGTATTTTGAGACATTACTTATCGCTTCAATTCTTTTACAAAGATATTTATTTTCAACACGCACTTGTGCGCTATAGCGCACAAATGCTATTTTGACTCTGTACGTTATAGCGCACGCACACGTATTTGTCGATGATTGCGCGTGATGACCTTTGCAACAAACTCTTTCTAAGGCCAGTACATAACAATGAATCAATGGAAATTAAGTCATATTAGTGCGGGTCTCACTGCCGTAACGGTAGGTTACAGCAGTGCCGTGGTGATCGTCATCGACCTAGCGCGTCGTCTTAGGCGCCACCGAAGCTATGGTCGTGAGTTGGTTACTTGCCCTAGGATTAGGTATGGGACTAACCTGTATTCTATTTTCTTGGCTAACGAAGATGCCTGTCGTCACGGCATGGTCTACACCGGGCGCCGCGTTTTTGCTTACAAGTGTTGACGCCTACACGCTGCCTGAAGCGATTGGTGCGTTTATGCTATGCGCAGTATTCTCACTAATTACGGCGCAAAGTCGTGTATTGCTGTCTCTTATCAGTCGTATTCCCGCGGCTATATCCTCTGCATTATTGGCTGGTATTCTTTTACCTATATGCTTGGCAATTTTTGCTGATGTAAAAACGTCTCCAATACTTGTGGCAAGCTATTTAGTGGTATATCTCGTCGGTAGCCGCTGGTTTGCGCAATACCTCATGTTGGTACTGCTGATACTGTCAATTGCCCTGAGCATGGCAATGCAACAAGACGTGAATTTGCACATAGCGCTCCCAACAGCAGTTTGGGTTACCCCCACATTTTCATTGACAGCTACCCTTGGGCTCGCTTTTCCACTTTTTATTATCACTACGCTGTCGCAAAACCTCCCTGGCATTGCTATTCATCACGCTCATGGCTACCAACCTGATCACAAACCTATTCTCTCAGGGATAGCAATTGTGCAAGCATTGCTTGCACCTTTCGGAGGCTTCACATTTAACCTTGCAGCTATTACTGCGGCACTGTGTATGGGCGAGCACGCAGACATTGATAAAACACAGCGATATAGAGCCGCTATTGCTGCAGGCTTTGGATATTTAATAATGGCAGGTATTGCATCTATCGTAGTCGCTTTATTTGTCAGCATGCCAGCTGTGATCGTTCACCTACTTGCCGGACTAGCTTTACTCGCAACTCTACAAGGTGCTATATCGCGGAGCATGGAAGTTAATCATCACCGCGCGCCAGCGATACTAACGCTGCTTTGCACAACCTCTGGATTTACACTTTTCTCACTAACTTCGGCCGTTTGGGGTCTTGCGCTCGGACTGTTACTTCTCTTATTTCAGAAAAAAGATAATGATGGACGGTAGCGGTATTGACCAGCTGAAAACTAAAAACTATAGGGTTAGGCCAATTTGCAACCAATATTACGTACAAAAAAGCCGATAGCATGCTATCGGCTTTTGAAACCAGCTTTAAGTATCGGTGGCTTAAAGGAAAATTTGCTTAGCTGCGCTTGCTAGCTCTTCAAATTCGTCCGAATGTAATTCCGCAATATCTTCTACCACACCACGTTGAATGGCCAAGTTCAGTACCGCGTCTTTTTGGCTATCAATAGCACCAGACACCGCTGCACCAACACGTACAAAATCGATGTAGCTTAACGTATCAGGGATAAAACTCAGATCTTTCCAGTGTTTAGCGACATTAACGAAGGTATCGCCGAAGCTCCACTCTTCCATAATGCTTGCACCAATGCGTCCTGCAAGCTTGTCGATAGCAACCTCTAAAAATGAAGAACTAGCGAAAACTTCTGGGTGACGTTCGGCTTCAGTTAGAATAGGCAGAACACCAATGTTGTGCACTAGTGCAGCAAGTGTCATCGTGTCCATACTCATTTCACGCTTTTTAGTACGAGCAATATAAAGCTGAAGTACTGCCATAGAACTTGCGACAATATTGACCGTACTTGCCCATTCTTTTTGCAAGTATTTAGCAACGACGTCGTTCTTAGAGACGAAAAGTTGCTCCATTGCGAGTGCTGTGGAAATGTTTTTGATTTGACGTAGACCAATGCGCGTTACCGCCTGCCCTATCGACTCAACTTTTACACTTCGCCCCATGTATGCACTGTTTGCAATTTTAATCATACGCGCAGACAACGATGGGTCTTGCCCAATGACATCACCCATGGCGTTAAGATTGATATCGGGATCATCTGCCGCTTTTCTTACTTTAAGCGCAATTGCTGGTAACGTAGGAAGTACCAGAGTGTCGTTATTTATTTTTTCAACCAAAATCGTTGAGAGCGCGTTCTGTGTAGACATATTTCCTACCCTTAAAGAGTTCCTTGTAGCCCGACGTAGGCAACGTTTTACTAAACTTATTTGCGACTGAGAAGCCACTAACTAACTGTGAACTTCTTCAGTTAATTTGTTTGTCTAGTCCGTTTGCTCCTATCGTTTTCAATGTCGTTCCAAAACAAAGAGAACAGAGCGTTAATTATTGTAGCGTGGGTTTTACCATACTATAGTAGCCATCTCGTTTCGGCCAACTAAAAAAGCCCGCAACGCTGCATATTTTTTAAACTTAGCGAGAAAATAATGGCCAAGTCCTTATATGAACAAGTAATCCAATATTTTTTCTTGTCCCAATACGTATCATCGCGTTTACTTTCTTATTGTGAGTATAGCTAACGCGACGCAAATCACTATTGATATTGCGCAACTTTTTTTCATACTTTTGTATGAAATCAGTAGCATAGCCAGTTAAAACATGGCTTCGCGCCCTGCATAGTGAGCGTGAACATACACGTAAAAGCATATTGCAAAAGTATTTAATAAAATAACAACGGTTAAAAACAATGATGAAAAAAACAAAGCTAACGACGGTTTCGCCACTTGCTGGAGCAATAGCAAGTGTATTTTTACTGACAGCCTGTGGTAAAAGCCCAGACGTTTCTGACAATGAAACTGCACCACAAGCGGCATTAACTGAGCAAACGCTACTTGTCGACACATCGCGCTTATCCATTTATCACCCCGTTGATTTAACCAGCGACCTATCACATTTAAGCGATAAACAAAAAGATATGCTCTCTTTGCTTATCGACGCATCCAAAATAATGGATGACTTGTTTTGGAAACAGGCGTTTTTTGAAGATAAAGCGACTTTTCTTGCTAACATCAGTGATGAAAAAGTTCGTCACTTTGCAAGCATAAATTACGGTCCTTGGGATCGCCTTAATGGCGATGTTCCTTTTATCAGTGGCTATGACGAGAAAGCGATGGGAGCAGAGTTTTATCCACACGATATGGATAAAGCGGAATTTGCTACCGCCAGCGTTGATGACAAAGAAGGGCTTTATTCTATGGTCAAACGCAATGACGCTGGCAACCTATATACGCAGCCCTATTCTGAAGCCTTTAGAGGTGAATTAATGAAGGCATCAGAACTTTTGAAAAAAGCGTCAGTACTGGCTGAGAACGAAAGCTTTAAGCAGTATCTTCTATTGCGCAGTGAAGCGCTAATGACAGACGACTATCTTGCATCAGACATGGCATGGATGGACATGAAAACTAACCCCATTGAGTTGGTTATTGGTCCTATTGAAACCTATGAAGATCAGTTGTTTGGCTACCGCGCAGCGTTCGAAGCTTACGTACTGGTTAAGGACCTTGCTTGGAGCGAGAAACTTGCTAAATTCGCTGCTTTTTTACCTGAGCTTCAACAAGGTCTACCAGTAGCTGAGGCTTATAAAGCAGAAATGCCGGGATCAGACGCAGACTTAAACGCCTATGACGTGATTTATTACGCAGGGCATTCAAATGCTGGCAGTAAAACCATTGCTATTAACCTTCCAAACGATGAACGCGTTCAGCTGGAAAAAGGCACCCGCCGCCTACAATTGAAAAATGCGATGCAGGCGAAGTTTGACAACATTCTCGTACCTATCGCCGACACGCTTATAGTGCCAGAGCAGCGCAACCATATTACCTTCGATGCCTTCTTTGCCAACACTATGTTCCACGAAGTTGCACATGGTTTAGGTATCAAGAATACGCTTGATGGTACGAGCACAGTACGTGGCGCACTTAAAGAGCACGCCTCAGCACTCGAAGAAGGTAAAGCCGACATTTTGGGTTTGTATATGGTGCAAAGTCTGTTGGAAAAAGGCGAAATTACCGAAGGCACGCTTGAAGACTACTATGTGACCTTTATGGCTGGCATCTTTCGCTCAGTGCGTTTTGGCGCAAGTTCTGCCCACGGCAAAGCGAACATGATTCGTTTCAACTTTTTCGCACAACAAGGCGCATTTGAAAAAACGCAAGATGGCCTTTATCGCGTGAATACGGAGAAGATGGGGGCGGCAGTAGAAGCGCTGTCTGAACTGATCCTGACATTGCAAGGTGATGGCGATTATAACGGTGTGGCGAACCTTGTTTCGAATATGGGCATCATTAAGCCTGATTTAGCCACCGATCTGGCACGTTTAGAAGCGGCTAATATTCCTGTTGATATTCACTTTAATCAGGGTAAGAAAGTGTTGGGGCTTTCAAACTAAGCAAACGCTTTATGTTCCTCAAACGCCACTTGTGAGAGCAAGTGGCGTTTTTTTATTGCTTGAATGCTTGCTCTGTCAGCCAATAACGCGGGTCGTCTGAGCGTGTGTCTTCGTTGAAATGTGGGTTGGGAAGTTCAATAAAGGTAGCACTTTTAAATTGCTCTAATGGAAACAAGTGAGACGTTGAAGGATGTGTTTTCATGTATTTCAACAGTAAACCATCATCAATCATTTTTTCTAGTCCTCTTTCAAGTGCGTCAGCCAGCCAAACTTCACTTTTGCGCGTGTAAAAGTAGACGGTAAATGGGTAATGAATAATGATCCTATCTGAGACCATCAGATCTGGAAAAATCGGCTTCCACTCTTCAACTTCAGCAGGCCCCTCGTGAAAGCCTCTGGGAAAGTAGTCGCAACGTCCAGTGCCTAACAACTCGAACAAATCTTCATGCACGGGAGTATCGAGTACTTTCAACCCCACACTCCTTAGAATTTTGGTATCAGGCCAATAAGTGCCCTGACATGCTACAAGACGTTTTAATTGCTCAAGACTGTCAATCTTGTCAAACAACGCTTGCTGCCGAGAGGATATTATAAAGCGCCGAAACCCCATTAACCCCATGTCGAGCGGAATACGGACAGCGTTAAGTTCTAATTCGGTATCTTTGTCAGCGCCCGTCCAAAAGAGGTCCAGATTCCCCTTTTTTAGCTCTACCGCAGCCCTTGCTTGATTCATATGAACGGTAGGTACCAGTGTGGGAGGGTCGATAACATCAAGCCCAAGGGCCAATGCCTGAGACGCCAAACCAACATAATATTCGTGGGCAATGTCTTTACTAGAGTAAGGCGCAGGAATTAACAAGCTAGTTTGATTAGTGTTACCGAACGTGGTGGTGCTGGTGGCAAAAATTAATGCCACCAATAGCCAAGAAATGAATTGCCTGACAACAAACATAAGCGTGCCTGCGTGCTTACTCTACATGCTGCTTCATATTGTCGGTATAAGGTGGCCAACCTAAAGGCTTGCCCGCCAATACATGAAGGTGAATGTGATAGACCGTTTGCCCGCCAAACTCGTTACAATTCATTACTGTACGAAATCCTTGCTCAGCAAAGCCATGCTCCGCTGCAACCTTTGCGGCAACATATGATAAATGGCCTACCACCTCTCGGTCTTCTAGTGCAATATCATTGGTAGTGGCAATCGCTTTTTTGGGGATGACAAGAAAATGCAATGGAGCCTGAGGATTAATATCTTTAAAA
Source organism: Alteromonas gracilis (assembly GCF_036870955.2). Lineage (GTDB taxonomy): Bacteria > Pseudomonadota > Gammaproteobacteria > Enterobacterales > Alteromonadaceae > Alteromonas > Alteromonas gracilis_A. Next base: position 703,623 of record NZ_CP145482.2, on the reverse strand, counting down.
GCCAACGCAAGCTCATCTTCGTAAAGAATGTCAGCCGGAATTTCTTTATTAATTATTTTGGTAAAAATCGTATCAGCCATTTCTATCTCCTCTTATTGAAACGGTCGCTAGGCGAAAACAAACCACAACAAAATCGCGCCTAGTGCAAGGCGGTAAATAACAAACGGCAGCATGCCGATGCGCGATATCCAGCTTAAAAATAAGAAAATACATAGATATGCACTGACAAAAGAAAATGCCGCACCATACAATAATGCAGACCAATCTACAGCTTCATTGGCATTGAGCAAATCTAACGTAGCAAGCAATCCAGCACCTAAAATAACAGGAATAGATAGCAAAAACGAAAAGCGCGCGCAGGCTTCACGCTTAAGCCCCAACATAAGGCCAGCAGTCATAGTGATGCCTGAGCGAGAAGTACCTGGAATAAGCGCTAATACTTGGGCCAGGCCAATAAAAATAGCCTGCTTCAACGTTAACTCTTCTAATTCTTGTTCACGCTTTGCCGTGGCGTCTGCGTACCACAGCAATAAACCAAATAGGATAGTAGTACCTGCAATAACTAGCGCAGTACGTGCATTGTCTTCAATCCATCCTTTCATAAGAAAGCCAATAATGACCGCTGGAATGGTCCCTACAATGACATACCACGCTAATTTGCTGTCTGTTGACTGTTGTTTGGAAAACCCCTGCGTTACCCATGCCACCGTCATTTGACCAATCTCTTGGCGAAAGTAAATCATCACGGCCAGTAAACTCCCTACATGCACTGCGACATCAAAAGCTAAACCTTGGCTTACCCAACCAAAAAGTTCAGCAGGCAAAAGCAAATGACCAGAGCTACTTATGGGCAAAAACTCAGTCACCCCTTGAATAATAGCCAAAATAATAATTTCAAAAAGCGTCATTCCTTCGCTTAACTCCACGTAAAGTCTACAGGCCAAAGCTGTTGTTTTTGTTTATCAAATGCATGCCACATCTCGGCATACGTTTGTTTTGTTTCCGGGTGAATATCATCAGGCACAAGTTCAGCCAAAGGCCACAACACGAAGGCATTGTAGGTTATTTCTTCGCGAGGCAGAACGATGGGTGAATCTGTGATTTTACTATCATAGGTAAGCAAATCGAGATCAAGCGTTCGCGCACAAAACTTTTTGTCGCTGTGCACGCGTCCATTGTCTTTTTCAATGCCTTTTAACGTTGCACACACATCTTCCATATTCATGTCGGTAGTAGCGCGTGCCACCAGGTTGTAAAACGGGTTACCGCTGAAGCCTACCGCTTCGCTTTCATATACAGAAGAAACTTCAACGTTTTGAAAATGCTGCTTAAGCGCTACGACAGAACGTCTAGTATAATGTTCTCGGTCTATGTTTGAACCGATGCTAATTAGAATTACGTGAGTCGACATTAGCGCTTATCTCGTGACATTTCGACGGCTACGGTTTGTGCGTTGGGCAAAATATTAGGTTTTACTATCTTAAGCGTAATAGAAGACACAGCAAATGTTGTCAGTACAGCGTCCATCACGCTTGCACCAAAAGCCTCTAGAAGTTCAAATTGACTTGCTTTACCTACATCTACAATACATTCGGCCACTTTTGCGTAATCAACAGTGTCATTGACATCATCACTCGACATTGCGTTTGTAAGGTCAACGTCTAGTGTTATATCAAGCAACAGTTCGGTATTGCGAACGCGTTCCCAGTCATAAACACCTATCAAGGTCTCAACGGCCAAGCCCGTTATATAAATTTTTCCCATGAACACTTTCAACTTGTAAGATTCGATAAACACAAAACAGCGGCAACGCAGTATCACCATAAACAAGTTTTAGAAAAACCTGTACTCCTCATATACCACTTTTATTCCAAACACTCAGGTTCGCTTCAAAACGAACTCATTGGACTACTCAATTAATTGATAGAAAATAAGCGTTTAAAGGTGGTATATCGCGTTTGGATGGAGTAGTTTTACATGAAATTACGCTAGTTAATCCTCTGCTAACTATGCCTTGCCTACACCAAACACATTGGTTTGGCTCATTTGAGGCTATGTGCACTTCGCTAACCGCAGCAAATTTGCCACAACTATAACGCTGTATGATAACAAGGGGCAACCAATGATTTCATTAACCATCTTAATGATAGCGGTAGCATATCTGTTCGGATCTTTATCCAGTGCTGTTGTGATAAGTCGCGCCTTTGCTCTTCCTGACCCACGCACAGCAGGCTCAAAAAACCCGGGGGCAACGAATGTCTACCGATTAGGGGGACGAATACCCGCTGTTCTAGTGCTAGTAATGGACATTTTGAAAGGTACCATACCCGTTTATGGTAGCTACTTTTTAGGCATAGAACCGGTACTTTTAGGTGTGATCGCTATTGCTGCGTGTTTAGGACATATTTACCCGCTGTACTTCGGTTTCAAGGGCGGAAAAGCTGTTGCAACAGCGTTTGGTGCCATGCTTCCTATTGGCTTGGATTTGGCAGGTTTGCTGATACTGAGTTGGGTGATTGTAGTGTTTTTGACCTAGCTACTCGTCGCTTGGGGCATTAATCGCAGTGTCACTTGCGCCGCTGTTTACGTTTCTAATAAAACCCTTGTACACCTTGCCCGTCGCCATGCTCTCTTTACTTATCATTGCGCGTCACAAAGACAATATTCAGCGTCTGCTAGAAGGTAACGAGAGCAAAGTGTGGGACAAGGGCAACATCAAAGAGTAAGGGCTTCGACAAGTACGTCGAGCTCTCCATCAATAGGTGAAATGGGCTTGATGCCAAGCACTTTCGCCAATGCAGGATAAAGCTCAAGGTTTTTAAAACGACCGATTTTTTTGTTTTGCTTAAAAGCAGGTCCAGCCGCAACAAACGTAGCCCCCATATCGGAGAGAGTGTTCAGATAGCCGTGGCCTCCCTTGCTAGAATAGTTTGCCGCGTCATCGACAAAACGTGCTGGAGGTGCAATTTCAATTAAGATATCGCCAGTTCTATTATCTACTTCCATTGCACGCTCGCGACGCTGGTCGGTATCAAGCACAGTAAAACGGCCGTTTGCTAGAGCCGTTAATCTTGCTATTTCATGGTCCACTTCTTCTGAACTAATTCCTTCTCTGGCATACAGCTGAATTTGCGCCCCTTCATTTTCAATAAGAAAATCATCAGGAATGCCCAAATTACTGACTTCAATAAACCTTGAGTCATCCAGTGCCGACATACCATGGTCAGAAACGATCACGAGGTTAACATCAATATCCAGCGCATGAAGTCTGTCATAAAGCTGGCCAACAAGCGTATCAACTTTCTGTACGGCTTGTTTCGTCTTTACTGACGTGGGTCCTTCATCGTGCCCCACTGTATCGGTAAGTGAAAAGTACCCCGCAACAAACCGAGGGCGCGAGACTTCAGGCAGACTTAGCCATTGAATAATTTGGTCAATACGCTGCTGATAATCAGCGTATTTGGAATAATGAAAGTGATAGGTCGGTAATGCTCCTGAAATTCTGGCATCAGACTCGGGCCAAAAAAGGTCGCTGCTTTTAAACCGTGAAATTCTGCTAGATTCCACAAAGGCACCGCCGTAATCCACGTACTGTCCATGCGACCATATCCTAGCTGATATTGCGCATATCCTTCTTTCGTTGGGCGTGATTTATCATAAAACCGATTGTTTACGATACCGTGATGTTTGGGCAAAAGACCAGTCACTAAAGAGATATGATTTGGAAATGTATTCGCAGGATAAACGGGCGTCATGGCTTGTGCGCGCACACCTTTTTTGGCAATGCGCGCTAGGTTTTTAGCGTCATGTAATTCGATATAGTCGTGTCTAAAGCCGTCCAAAGAAATAAGCACAACATGCTGGGCGCTTTGTTCACTATTTGCTAGAGGCGTACTCGCATTACCTGCCTCATTTTGTTTACCGTATGCATGGCTGGTAAAACCCAAAAATAGGCCCACTACAAACAAGATCGCACGTTTACTGACTACTTTTATTCCTTTCACTACCTTTATCCCGTGTTGTTAAATAACCCTTTTATGGTCTGAAAGTAAATTAATACCTAATTAAATAGCGCTTAGTGTATCAAGTGGCCATCTAGGTTTGGCTTGTGATGATAACCCAACTACTTCACCTAAGCTTTTAAGCGCTGCATACTCAAGCATAGGCAATCATGGCACCGTTATCGGTACAATAGGCCAAACTCGGATAAAACACTTCGCCACTGAGTGTGCTCATCAACGATTTCATTTGTTCACGAAGCATGGTGTTTGCACTTACACCTCCAGCAATCACCAAGCGCTTCATGCTAGGTTTGTTTAAGCGCGCGCTTGCATTTAATTATGAGTGTATCGACAACAGCCTCTTGAAAGGCATAAGCAATGTTGGCTTTTATTTGTTCTGCATCGTTGCCACTTAAGTCAGCGTCACGAATAGTGTTGGCTGCAAACGTCTTAAGCCCACTGAAACTGAAATCAAGTCCAGGCCTGTCGGTCATCGGGCGCGGGAATTTGTAATGACCCGCTTCACCTTGTTCCGCTAATTTGGCCAATAATGGACCACCGGGATAATCTAACCCTAATAGCTTTGCTGTTTTATCGAATGCTTCACCCGCAGCATCATCAATAGATTCACCAAGGACTTCATATTGGCCAATGCCTTCGACTTTCACCAGCATTGAATGACCGCCGGAGACTAGTAGGGCGATAAACGGAAACTCAGGTGCTTCATCTTCTAACATGGGGGCGAGCAAATGCCCTTCCATATGATGCACACCAACAGCAGGCACGTTCCACGCGTAGGCCAGTGAGCGGCCCACCGACGAACCCACAAGAAGCGCTCCCACCAAACCTGGACCTTGAGTAAAGGCAACGCCGTCAATTTGCTGTGGCGAGGTATTGGCATCTTCCATGGCTTTTTCGATAAGAGGAATGATTTTTCTGACGTGGTCACGAGAGGCCAATTCAGGCACTACGCCTCCGTAGTCAGCGTGAAGCTTCACTTGACTATACAATTCGTGAGACAACAAGCCGTGCTCGTCGTCATAGACGGCAATACCAGTTTCGTCACACGATGTCTCAATTCCTAATATACGCATGGGGAGTTACCCTATTTACAACCTTGAGTTTAAAAATGATCAGCAAATATTACTGGCGATCTTGCGCGATCAACATTATGATCCTGCCGCGATCATAACCGTGCTCATTTTGTTTCGAACTGCATCTATTTGCACAAGAACTATGGCATGCCCATTTGCTTGGGCGCAGAGTTTACCTTTAATCCCGTGTTCATGGAATGCCGACGAAGGGGTAAATGCACATTATTGGCTAATTTTTAGCAATTCATCCTTTACTTTCTCTGTAGATATGATTAGAATTTCGCACCATTTTTAACCCGGGTGGCCTTTTTAGCGCACAATTTTACCCGGATTTACACAGTAAAAGTTTTGAGGTGAGTGTTTAATGCCTATCGTTAAAGTTAGAGAAAACGAGCCGTTTGATGTGGCGCTGCGTCGTTTTAAGCGTTCTTGTGAAAAAGCAGGTGTTCTTTCTGAAGTTCGTCGTCGTGAATTCTTCGAAAAACCAACTTGGGAACGCAAGCGCAAGAAAGCTGCCGCTAAGAAGCGTCATCTTAAGAAGCTAGCTCGTGAAAACGCACGTCGCGTAAAACTCTACTAATATAGGGTTAAGTAACGAGTCTGAAAGGTGTTGCAATTGCAGCACCTTTCGCGTTTCTGGGCCCCTATTTTTTCAGTCGAACCCGTTTGTTCCCTTTCAAATGGTTGCATTTGATTTTTAACCTGAGGCTTAATAAGCCACCGATAAAAATAAAACAGGAAGCATCATGGCACTAATTGATGATTTAAAAGAAGCACAGAAAGACGCAATGCGTGCGAAAGAAAAAGTACGCTTAGGTACAATCCGCATGGCACTAGCGGCGATTAAACAAAAAGAAATCGACGAGCAAATTACTCTGGACGATAGCGCTATCTTAGCGGTATTGACCAAGATGGTTAAGCAGCGCCAAGACGCTGCGTCGCAGTACGATGCCGCTAATCGTGATGACCTTGCAAGCAAGGAGCGCGAAGAAATTACCCATATTGAAGGGTTCTTGCCACAGCCGCTGACTGACGACGAATTAAACGCACTAATCGACGACACTATGGCTGCAACTGGTGCTTCTGGTATGCAAGACATGGGTAAGGTGATGGGTGCGCTTAAACCACAAGTACAAGGCCGAACCGATATGGGCGCTTTAAGTGCAAAAATAAAGGCACGCTTAAACGCTTAAAAACATATTTTGTTTTTGTGGCGATATTCGCCTAATGCTGAGCGACTAATGCTAGGTTAGTCGTTCTCATTTAATGACTTCCCTGTTACAGTAACCATCGTTTTACGTTTTTGATTCCCCCATGGCCGGAAAAATACCTCGCGATTTCATTGATGACCTACTCTCGCGCACTGATGTAGTCGAAGTGGTAGATAGTCGAGTTAAACTCAAAAAAGCTGGTAAAAATTACCAAGCTTGCTGCCCGTTTCACAACGAAAAAACCCCTTCCTTTACGGTAAGCCAAGACAAACAGTTTTATCATTGCTTTGGCTGTGGAGCCCACGGCAACGCTATCTCTTTTATTATGGAATTTGACAGGCTAGAGTTTGTCGAAGCGATAGAAGAACTAGCTCGCTATCACGGTCTTGAAGTGCCTCGTGAAAAAGGCAGCCGTCCAGCGATGAGTGAAGAGAAGAAGCAGCAACAGCAAGATGACTACGCCGTGATGGAACAAGTCACTCGCTTTTTTCAACACCAGCTTCGCCAAAACAGTAATAGTAAGAAAGCCATCGACTACCTTAAAAACCGCGGACTAAGCGGCGACATCGTTAAGCAATGGGAAATTGGCTATGCACCCGACAGTTGGGATGCACTGTTAAAAACATTTGGTACCGACCCACAACGAATTAAGCAACTTGTTGACTTGAAACTGGTTAACCGCAACGACCAAGGTCGAACATACGACTTCTTTCGCGACCGCATTATGTTTCCTATTCGCGACAAGCGCGGCCGTGTTGTTGGTTTTGGAGGGCGTGTACTTGATGATGGTGGTCCTAAATATTTAAACTCACCAGAGACGCGAATATTTCATAAAGGCAGTGAGTTATTTGGTTTCTATTCTGCACGCCAGCAAAATCGTACGTTAGACACTGTTGTTATCGTTGAAGGCTATATGGATGTAGTGGCTTTGAGCCAATTTGACATCAATATTGCCACTGCAGCACTTGGAACAGCGACAACGCCTGAGCACATCCAAATGTTGGTTCGCGCTACTTCACATATTGTATGTTGTTATGATGGTGACCGAGCCGGACGCGAGGCAGCATGGCGAGCACTTGAAAATGCATTACCTGCATTAAAAGACGGTGTTCGCTTGTCATTCTTATTTCTGCCCGACGGTGAAGACCCAGATACAATGGTCCGCCAAGTGGGTAAGGATGCATTTATGGGTATGCTTGATGAAGCTATGCCCCTATCACGCTTCTTTTTTGAAAACTTGCTTAAGACCCATAACGTGGGAACGCCTGAGGGTAAGATTGCACTGAAGAAAGCGGCTATGCCTCTGATTGAAAGCACGCTAGGTGAAGACCAAAAACAAATGTTGCTAGAGGAACTGGCAAAGCACACGGGTGAATTTGATCGATTCAAACTTCAACAAGATATCTCAAAGGCAAATCAGGGAGCTAAAAAAGCATATTCTCCCAACCTCACCCAGGTGAACAAACCTAAGCTCTCTCCACTTCGTATGCTCATTCGTCTTTTGCTCGACAAGCCTGAATTGGCAGCACTGTGTGAAGACGTGCAAATAGAAATTTTTGCGGGTAGCCAAGCGGCAGGTATGGATTTGCTGCGCGATATTCACTCATTTTGTATGGCTAATCCCAAAGCCAATACTGCACAACTTGTTGAAAATTTCCGCGGTCATCCCCATTCTACTACTATCGCGAAATTATTGTTGCAAGAACACTTGGTAAAAGATGAGGATGCTGAACGGGTTTATAACGACAGCTTCGCTCGCTTACTTGACGGGCATTTCGATAGCCGAATTGAAACCTTAATTTCACGCTCGCGGGTTCAGTCGCTTACAAAAGCGGAAAAAGAGGAACTGACCCTGCTTATGAGGGAAAGGCAGAAAAGCTAACCCTGTCTGATTTCAACTTTGTTCAATGATTTGGTATTCGAATACTGGCTAAAAATTCAGCCACGAATCTGGTAAAACCACCGTAAACTCTGCTATACTGGCTAATTCGCTGCAAGTGAAGAAGTCTGCACTATCTACTGATTAGTGTGAACAAAGATGCAGCTATGCGAGTAGCAAAGATATAGCCGAACATAACGGGCAGAACCAAACCCGAGCAGATGTGCACCGCAACAGCTAACAACGCTGCGTGGCATCGAGCATATACGGCCTTGATACAAAAGCATGACGACAGCAGATAGGGAACATACGACAGTGTATGTTGTCTTTTCTATTGCAAACTAATTGAATGTGAGAAGTGTAGGTTATATGGCGCAAAGCAAGCAGTCTCAGATTAAACTCCTGATTGCAAAAGGTAAAGAGCAAGGTTACTTAACCTTTGCAGAAGTTAACGACCACCTGCCGCAAGATATTGTCGATTCTGATCAAATCGAAGACATTATCCGCATGATTAACGACATGGGAATTCAAGTTTCTGAATCTGCTCCAGATGCAGATGAACTTCTCATGCAAGAAGCAAATGCTGATGAAGATGCTGCAGAAGCAGCTGCACAAGCACTTGCTACAGTAGAAAGTGAAATTGGACGTACCACTGACCCTGTCCGCATGTACATGCGAGAAATGGGTACGGTTGAGCTACTTACACGCGAAGGCGAAATTGAAATTGCCAAGCGCATTGAAGACGGTATTAACCAGGTTCAGTGTTCGGTTGCCGAATACCCAGAGGCCATCACTTATCTTCTTGACCAATGGGACCTATACGAAGCAGAAGAAATTCGCCTTAGCGACATTATCTCTGGTTTTGTGGACCCTAACGACGAGCAAGATTTAGCACCGACAGCAACTCACGTTGGTTCTGAGTTATCTGAAGAAGAATTGGATGACGAAGACGATGATGACGATGATGACGATAGCGACGAAGATGATAGCGGTGTAGACCCTGAATTGGCACGAGAGCGCTTTGCAGAGCTTCGTGAACAGTACCAGAAAACACGCGCTGTAATCGAGAAGAAAGGTCGTGCACACGCTGACTCTCGCGAACAGATCAACGCACTAAGCGATGTGTTCAAGGAATTCCGTTTAGTACCTAAGCAGTTCGACCGCATGGTAAGAAACATGCGTGAAATGATGGACAAAGTGCGTATCCAAGAACGTCTTGTAATGAAGTTCTGTGTGGTTAACGCCAAAATGCCTAAGAAAGATTTTATCAAGGCATTTGCTGGTAACGAAACGTCTTCAGCATGGTTACATGATGCGGTTAAATCGGGCGCACCTTACGCGTCAGACTTAGCAGTTAACCAAGAAGAGATCGAGCGCTGCATTAGCAAAATGAATCAAGTTGAACAGGAAACTGGCTTGGTCATCGCTGATATTAAAGATATCAACCGTCGTATGTCTATCGGTGAAGCAAAAGCGCGCCGTGCGAAGAAAGAGATGGTAGAAGCTAACCTTCGTCTTGTTATCTCAATTGCTAAGAAGTACACCAACCGTGGTCTTCAATTCCTTGACCTTATTCAAGAAGGTAATATTGGTCTAATGAAGGCGGTGGATAAGTTCGAATATCGCCGTGGTTATAAGTTCTCAACTTACGCCACATGGTGGATTCGTCAGGCAATTACTCGTTCAATCGCTGACCAAGCGCGTACTATTCGTATTCCGGTTCACATGATTGAAACGATTAACAAGCTTAATCGTATTTCTCGTCAAATGCTTCAGGAAATGGGTCGTGAGCCTACACCTGAAGAGTTGTCAGAGCGTATGTTAATGCCTGAAGATAAAATTCGTAAGGTACTTAAAATCGCAAAAGAGCCAATCTCGATGGAAACGCCTATCGGTGACGATGAAGATTCACATCTTGGTGACTTTATCGAGGACAGCACGATTATTCAGCCCCTCGATTCTGCTACTGGCGGTAGCCTGAAAGATGCGACTCAGGAAGTACTTGCGGGCCTTACGGCACGTGAAGCAAAAGTACTACGTATGCGTTTTGGTATCGATATGAACACCGACCACACGCTAGAAGAAGTGGGCAAGCAGTTTGACGTAACGCGTGAGCGTATTCGTCAAATTGAAGCGAAAGCGCTTCGCAAGCTTCGCCACCCTAGCCGCTCAGAGCAGCTTAGAAGCTTCCTAGACGAGTAGATAGATTGAGGTAACTCATCAACAAAATCCCCAGCCTTAGCTGGGGATTTTTTTGCGCATAAAAAAACGCCTCTTAAAAAAGAGGCGTTTTGGTTGTCAGTTAAGTCGTGTTGGTTAGACTCTAAATTGCTTAGCAATCGACTCTAAGTGCTGAGCAAGGTCAGCCAATTCGTTACACATACTGCCAAGCTCACCAGAGCGACTTGCTGTTTGTTCGGTACGCTGGTGAATCTCGTCAACATGTCGCACGATGTCTACAGCAACAGTACGTTGATCTTCTGTATTCTGTGCGATCTGTTCGTTCATTTGGTTAATGCGGCCAATTGTGCTGGTGATGGTTTCTAAGCTACTACCGGCTTTGTTGGCTGTTTCTACACTGCTAGAGGCCTGTTCTGTTCCACGAGACATTACTTCAACTGCTGAATGTGCAGCATTTTGAAGTTGTTCGATGGTACTTTGAATTTCTTCGGTTGACTGCTGAGTTCGTGACGCTAGCGTTCGAACTTCATCGGCAACCACCGCAAAACCTCTACCCTGCTCACCAGCACGTGCAGCTTCAATGGCAGCGTTAAGTGCAAGCAAGTTGGTTTGCTCAGCAATACCTTTGATTACATCTAATACAGAACCCACTTTATTTGAATCTGATTCAAGACGGGCAATAACGTCTGCGGTTTCTCTTACGTTTGCAGCCAGTTGCTGAATACTTGTAACCGTTTGCTGTACAATTTGACGCCCTTCGCCGCATGGCCGAGGTCGCCTCGTTAGCATCACTCGCTGCCTGAGCGGCGCTGTGCGCAACACCGTCAACCGAGCCACTCATAGTATCAACTGCACGCTTGGCATTGGTCGCTGATTGTTGCTGTACGTCAATCGTTCGTTGTGTTTCTTCGGTCACACCACGTAAATTCTGCGCCAAGTTAGACAGCGGTAAACTTGCTTCAACCACATCGCGAACTACACCCTGCAATTTATCCATGAATTGATTGAACCAGTAAACCAGTTCGCCAATTTCATCCTCGCTTTGTGTATCAATACGAACGGTTAAGTCACCATTTTCTTGGGCGATGTCTTTCAAAGAACGTACAACGTCGTCAATGCTCTGCTTTATACCACGCACTATAGGCACGGCTGTACCAAAAAGAAGAACCGTTACAACAATTGCAAGAATGACCCCCGTGCTGATCAGTGACGTGTTTGCAGCATCAGTGTTCTCGAACGCTTCTGTGAATGCAGCTTCTTGCTCATCTCTAAAACGCGTCATTGAGGCAATAACGCCATCGTAGGAGTTATTCATTCTTGATGACAATTCGCCTAAACGGCTGAAATCCGCAGTGCCATTGACCATGGATTTAGAAACATCGAAGGCCACCTGAAAATAGTCGTCAAATCCAGATGATATTTTGGAAATGTCAGAACGAAAGTCTGGGCTGATACTAGAAATTTGATTAAGACCTGACTTCGCTTCTTGTGCAAGGTCCTGCGCCATAGCCAAAGTGTCTTGATCACTAGGTCGTTACTGCACTAGCCAGCGTATCTCTAACCTTTTGCATTTCGACCAATGTAGACGCTGATAATTGAAGCGCAGGAAACTGTACTTCTTGGACTTTATCTAAAGTAGCGCCGTTATCTAACGCTGTATATATAGTTATAAGTAAATAAACAATAAAACTTAGCGCAGCAATTCCTGGGATCAGAAATATTTTTGTCGCAATTGGCATTTTCTTCAGAAAGTTCATCAGCTATCTCACGATTTTGGTTATTTTTCGCTTCCCTACTTATCAGGCTAACCTAAAAAATAGTTCTTGCCATTATTTATCTACAGAATCACTAAAAACTTTAGCAAAAAAGGCCTTACATAGCATTGTAAGGCCTTATTTGTATTAGAAAGTATAGTTAGCACCAACTCTCAGTAACGTGGCATCGTTGGTGTCGTTAATGTCATCTGAATACCATGTGACATCAACTTTCAGTGCAAAGCCAGGCTCAACATCGTAACGAAGACCAGCGGTTACGGCAGATACTTCGAGTTCTTGCGTTGCAGCTATACCAGCAGCACTTTGATACAGCGCACTGTAGGTTGCATCAGTAGCCGCATCGCCTGTTGCTATAGCGCTTGGCATTGCACCAACAAGACCAAGCTGGCTAGCATTGTCAGCCTCTTCTACTTCATAAGTAATATGTGGTGTAAATTTACCTAGGCGTAAGCCTGCTGTGATGTAATACGCTTTGTTATCAGCAATAATTGAATCGTCTACTTCGGTCTGTGTAAATTCAGCGCCTACGAACCAGTCGTACTTATCAATATCAAGTGCAACTTCAAAAAACGTTCCCGTATCTTCATTAACACTGAACCCTTCAGCCGTATTAAGTGCTGGCGCAACTACCGCACCAAACTGTCCTAGAGCACCTACAAAGCCGTCGAAATCAGCATTTGAAGCAGACACCTTGCCACGAGCTAAAAGCGAACGCACGCTAAACCAGTCTCGTGTAGCTTCAAATGAAAGTGCCACAACATTTTCAAGCTCTAGCGCCGCAGGCGTGCCTGAGATGGTGGTGTCTGTTTCTGTGCGTCCAGCGGTAAATTGTACGCCATACTCCCAGTCACCTGAGTAGTTAGAGTAATCAACGCGCACACCATCAATATTGTTGAAATCGATGCCATAAACTGCATCAGGTGGCGTTATCCAGTGGTATGCATAACCTACGTCTAATGATGCAGAGTACTTAAATAACGGCATACGAATACGACCTAGCGCTAATACTTGTTGTGTTATTCAACGCATAGGTCATATAAGCCCATTCGAAGTCGGCATCATAATCGTCACGGCCGCGACCAACAATCTGTGCTGTGGCCGATAGCTTATCACTTACTTCACCGCGAACTTGAAGGCCAAATACACTAGCTGGGTCAAAGTTAAAATCATCGTCGTAGTCATAAACAGTTTTATCACTGTCCAGTGTCATACCACCGATAAGGTTTGCGAAACCATTAATTTGAACATCTGCAAAAGCAGGAGCCGCGACTAAGCTTACCATTGAAAGAATAGCAATTTTGGTTTTCATGCGTGTTCCTTGATTCTTAAATATGACAGTAGATTAAAAAGTGGCAACAACGCGAACGCTGTCGTTTACTGCGCTTAAGCATCTACGTATCCGATAGCGCCAGGATTACCCGCGACCGTAGAGATAACTTCTGCGTCACTTGATAGCGCCTTAGGTGGCTGGCCTTTACCTGTGAAGACTAATTTTGACCAAAATGCGGTTAGCTGTGCAGCAGATTTGTTTAGCACTTTGCTGTTGAACTCATCGGTTGCCGCTTGGCCTTCTCCAAGTGCAACGGGTTCAGCGGTTGCGCCGCCTGGGAATGCTTTCGCTTTGTTTAAAAACAAGCGACTGATGCTGTCTTTATCCAACGCATCACCGTTGCTCGGATGAACGATTACCGCTACTTCAGCAAAAGCTACGTTACAGCATAGGCTTGCTGCAAGTATCCATTTCTTCATCATGTGTCCTCTCAATGTTTGGGATGCTGCTCACGCTTAGCGTCTTGCCATGTGTACACTTCTTTTCATTGAGTGTATCAACGGTTATACCAAAACTTCTTTGACTTCGCGCAATACACAATAAGTATTAGTCACAAATGGCATATATGCCACCTAACAACAAAATATCGTCAGGATTTTAATGTTTTAAAATTAGCAACTTATACAAGCGTTTGAATTTGGAGCGCAGTTTAGAGCAAGAGCAGCTTTAATCAACTATACAATTGTCTAATCGATTTCAGCCGAAATTATAGATAAGGATAAGCAAAACAAATGGAAACTAATATCACTCAATAAATCCATTTATTATCATGCACTTGCAGGCAACTTAAATATACTAATGTGATACATAAAGTCATGCACAGGTATAGTATTAAATACGTGAATGGTCAGTATTTATACCTTTCCTAGACTAATTGATGAGTTAAAAGCGAGCGAAATTAATATGTTCGCTAAGCGCGGGCAAAGATTTTTAGTGCATTTTTTCAGCAACGTGTACCAAAAACCTTACCCGCTCTTATTCTTCACCACTATTCGCCTTTTTTATAGGGAATATCTTTCTCAAGGGCTTCAATTAGAAGTGTACGTTTAAGGGGCGAGCCCGTATTGCGCGCCATCCAACTATAAGCTGTCGGTACCACGTACAATGTCATAAATGCCGAAACAAGTACCCCTGAAAAAATTACCATCCCAATGACCATACGGCTTTCCGCCCCAGGCCCTGAAGCCAGTACCAACGGCAAAGAACTGAATACGGTTGTAAAGCCGGTCATGACAATAGGGCGTAAGCGCTGTGCTGCGGCGCGCTTTAAGGCTTGCTCAAACTCCATGCCTGTATCTCGGAGTTGGTTGGCAAACTCAACGATAAGAATACCGTTTTTGGCTGCTAATCCAATCAGCATGACTAGTCCTATCTGACTGTAAATATTGATAGTCATATCCGAGAAGAATAGTCCAATATACGCACCAACCAGTGCTAGCGGTACAGTGAGCATAATGACAAGGGGGTGTACCCAGCTTTCAAACTGCGCGGCCAAAATTAAGTATGTCACTGCAAGTGCTAACATAAAGACATAAATAAAGGAGTTCCCTGCCTCTTGATACAACTGAGACTCGCCTTTGTAGTCGATAGAAACGTTGTCAGGCAACTCTGTACGTACGATATTTTCTAAGTAAGCCAACGCTTCACCCAAAGTATAACCGTCCGCCAAATTTGCCGATATCGTAACGGCGCGCATGCGGTTGTAGCGATTAAGCCTTGATGATGTAGCTTGCTCTTCAAAGGTGAGCAAATTGTCCATAGGAATGAGCTCGCCAGTACGTGATGATCTCACATACAAGTTCTCTATACTGTTTGGGCTTCTAAAGTCAGCCTCGATGCCTTCTAGAATGACGTCATATTCTTCGCCGCGATCTAAAAACGTAGATACGCGACGCTGACCTAACATCACCTCTAATGTTCGGCCTATATCACTGATAGATACCCCTAAGTCAGCGGCGCGATCGCGGTTAATCTGAACCAACAGCTGCGGCGAGGTTTCTTTATAGTCTGAATCAAGGCGAATTAGGCTGGGATTTTCGCTGGCTTTTTCTAGCACGGTGTCACGCCATGCCACTAAATTTTCATAAGTGTCGCCTTGCAAAACAAACTGTACGGGTCGTCCAAACCCCCCACCGGAAATACCACTTCGCATAATGGCAAAGGCACGAACATCAGGTACTGCATTAAGTTTTGCGCTAATTTCGTCCATTAGTTCAAACGTACTAAAGTCCCGTTCGTCCCAATCAGCTGCCCCTACAATAGCTATACCCGCATTGCCACCGAACCCCGGCGTCCTTACCAACAGGCGGTTAATTTTGCCGCTTTCTCGGTAAGGCATAAGCACATCTTCAATTTGTTTTAAGTTGGCTGCGTTACTTTCAAAACTTGCGCCTTCTTGTGCATTCATCAAAATGAAGAAGTTACCTCTATCTTCTTTAGGCACAAATTCGCTTGGCACCTTTTCAGAGAGTTGTACGATGGCGACAATGGCAATTACCAGCATAAGAAGCATGAGTATCGGCTGATGAAGTGTCTTACCAAGGCTATTAAAATATCGCGTTTCTAACGCGCTAAAACGCTTATCCATCCAACTACCGAACCCCGAAGAGCGCTCGCGCTTTTTAAGAATTTTGGACGCCATCATGGGTGATAGTGTTAATGCAGTAAAGCTTGAGAATGCCACGGCAGCCGCAATGGCTAGAGCAAACTCTGTAAACAAGCGACCAATATTACCTTCCAAAAATACCAAAGGCACGAACACAGATATCAATACTAAGGTCGTTGCAATAACCGCAAAGCCCACTTCTCTCGCACCGCGATAGGCAGCCAAAATAGGGGGTTCGCCCATTTCGATACGGCGATAAATATTTTCAAGTACAACAATGGCATCGTCGACCACAAGACCTATTGCTAAAACCATAGCAAGCAACGTAAGTAGGTTGATTGAGAAGCCTAGTGCGTACATCACAATGAATGCAGCGATAACCGAGACAGGCACGGTAACTGCGGGGATAAGTGTTGCACGTACGTTGCCCAAGAAAAGATAAATCACGATCACTACCATTAGCATGGCAATAGCAAGGGTTTGATATACCTCTTCTATTGATGCTTCAATAAATACCGATGAATCATAACTCGGGACAATAAAAATATTGTCAGGTAGGGATGCTTCTATTCTTTCAATTTGCGCCTTGGCAGCGCGTGCCACATCAAGTGTATTGGCCTTAGACTGTTTGATGATACCCAAACCAATCATATTCACGCCATCACCACGAAACTCAGTCTCGTCGTCTTCGGCCGTCAACTCAACATGGGCAATTTCGCCGAGTCTTACCAGATAACCATTGTCACCCACCGCAACCGTAAGCGCAGCAAAATCATCAGGCGTCAGAAAGGTTCTCGCCACACGTACTTCAAAATTTCTGTCCGTGGACTCAACTTCACCTACTGGTAATTCAACGTTTTCAGCGCGCACAACTTGCTCTACATCGCTGACGGTTATACCTCGCGCAGCCATGGCATTTCTGTCTAAAAAGACTTTCATGGCATAGCGACGGCCACCACCAATTTGAACTCTCGCGACACCATCAACAATTGAGAGCCTATCGACAAGAAAGCGTTCAGCGTAGTCGGTCAATTCCATTGTGTTAAGGTTTGTACTTCTCAAGTTGTACCACACCACGGCGCTCTCATCTGAGTTTGCTTTTGATACCTCAGGTGGGTCTGCTTGGTCTGGCAAATTATTGAGGGCGCGGCTAACACGTTCTCTTACGTCGTTTGCCGCAGCATCGATGTCACGAGACAGTTTAAATTCGATGGTGATGTCAGAGCGGCCGTTGCGAGATGTCGATGTGACATTTTTTATGCCTTCGATGCCCGAAATACGATCTTCAAGTAATTGGGTAATCCGCGTTTCAACAATATTGGCTGACGCCCCCGTATAGGTTGTCGATACCGACACTATCGGCGGGTCAATGTCGGGGTACTCTCGCAGCGAGAGCATAGAGACGGCTACAACACCAAAGATAATTAAGAGTAAGTTTATAACGGTAGCAAAAACCGGGCGCTTAACCGAGACATCTGACAGTAACATAGCTGTGGCCCCTACTTATCGGTTAAGTACATTAACAGGAGACTGGTCTCGCACACGCAGCGTTCCCTCGGTGATAACTTCATCTCCACTTTCAAGGCCACTGACTATTTGCACTAGCCCTGGTCGACGTTCCCCTATCTGCACTTCAATTTGATGTGCCACGTTGTCTTTTACTACATAGACAAACTGCTTATCTTCAACAGGAACAAGAGACTTCTCTGGTAGCACTAAGGTGTTTAACACACGCTTTTCCACCGTTACGGTAAGCAACATACCTGGACGCAGTTTATTATCATCATTATTGATAATTGCGCGAGCACGAATCGCTCTGCTTACAGGGTCTAAGCGTGTATCAATATTGCTAATAACACCTTCAAACTCTACTCCTGGATACGCGACAGAAGACGCAACAATGCGCTGTCCCTTAGCAACACTAGCTAGGTGGTTTTCCGCTACACTAAAGTCGACTTTCACTACGCTGATATCGTCTAACGTGGTGATCGTATTACCCGGCTGGACAAGTGAACCTATGCTAATTTCTCGATTACCGAGCAAACCACTAAATGGCGCTCGAATTTGCAGGTCGCTAAGTTGTGCGCGGGCAATATCAAGTTGCGCTTCAAGCGCTTTTACTCGTGCTTGCTGTTCGTCTAGCAACTGCTCAGACGTTGCATTTGACTGCCTAAGGTCGGCAACACGGGTAAATTGTCGCTTCGCTTCCTCAATATTGGCTTTAAGTTCTTCTACTCGTGCTCGCTCTTCTGTATTGTTGAGCTGTACCAGCAAGTCGCCTTTATTGACGTTATCACCATCGTCAAAGTTGATTGCCTGAACCGTGTCTGTCACTTGGGCCGTGATATTTACCGACTCATTCGCGATGGTCGTTCCTAATGACTCAATAGTAATTGGAAACGTCTTTGAAGAGACCACTGCCGTTTTTACTGGCGTTGCTCGCGGCCCATTTTGTTTCGCAGCTTCATCCTCAGGAATGTTGAGATACGCGACAACACCTGCCAAAAGTAGCACGCCAAAAAACAGGGGTGACAGAGAAAATCGTGAAGACATAGCATTTCCTATATTAAATATGCGACCATAACTGATGGCTGCACTCAGTAAGCAGGCAATTACGTCTCGAGTAGATAAACTCTAGTCGATAAATGACCTACTTTATTGTTATTCTTTCTTACTTTGCGCTGTTGCTATCGCCATAACCTTTAATACAATGATCACAAGAGGCGATAACAAAGCTATACGTACTTTTATTAAGCTAGGTATTTTACCCAAATCAATGTCGTTCTTTTTTCGCTTATCATCTATTTTGGCAGTTTTAACGCTTTTTGCGTGTACACCGAGTGCGCCGGAAATACCGAGCTGCCGTGTTTCTGATTCATTGGCTCTCGAATTTCCCGACATCCAAGACCATGACTATGACGCTGCAGCTTGTATCATCACCTCAGGCAATACTGTGCTTATGATACGACACCGCTTATCGGGCAAACTTGATTTTGCAGGCGGAGGGAAATCAGAGGGAAAAGATGGGGATAAGTCGGCAGCATGCAATGCACACAGAGAAACATGGGAAGAAACTGGGTTCAACGTGGAGGTTAAACAGTTTTTAGGCACAACATCACGAGGTCTACTACTCTTTGGTTGCGACCTAAATGCTGGATTAAATGACTTACCCACCATTTTTGATGCGCCCCCCTGGGCTGCAGTAGAAGTGAAATCATTGGAAAAGGTTGACCCCTTTATGCTTGATCACAATGACCTGCGATTTTCCGATGATTTAATCCCTCTTCGTGACGGCTATATAGCAATTAAAAATAAGCAATAACAACCTAGTAGTATCATCTACCGACAAAGCATTGTTCAACCGAATGTGTGTTGGTAAATTACCGATAGTATCAATTGAGGAGAAGTGACTTGTTCACACTGCCAAGTTTAAATCTTAAAGGCAAAGTATCTGATGAGGAATGGCAAACACGAGTCGACCTTGCAGCTTGTTACCTATTGGTTGCCGATATGCGTTGGGGCGATCTCATTTATACCCATATTTCAGCTAAAGTCCCCGGTACAGACCATTACCTTGTCAACGCGTTCGGTCTGACTTTCGAAGAAGTCACCGCCTCGAACCTTGTAAAAGTAGACCTTAACGGCAATATCCTTGACGATACTCCATACGGTATTAACCCCGCCGGCTTTACTATTCACAGTGCTATTCACGAAGTACGTCATGACGCCATGTGCGTCATTCATTTACATACCTTAGCAACCATTTCCGTTGCTTCTGTAAAAGGCGGACTAAAACCTTGGAGTCAGTACTCACTTTTCTCGCTGCCCTCGTTGTCATATCACGAATATGAAGGACTAGCAGTAAACGATACTGAGAAGCGCCGATTGCAAGAAGACTTGGGGGACACAAACCACATGTTGTTGCCCAACCACGGTGGTCTAACGCTTGGACCTACTGTGGGTGATGCCTTCATGCGATTTTACGACTTACAGCGGGCTTGTGAAATTCAGCTTGCCCTTATGCAGTCAAATGAAGACGTCGTGGAAATCCCTCAGCCTATTATTGACGGTATATATGAACAAGCTAATGTCGTGCACAGTGGCGAAACAGGTGGTCAGAAAGCATGGCCAGCGATGCTGCGTAAAGCGTATAAACTTGATCCTCGCTTTTGCGAATAGCCTCTAAAACGGAATGACATCACAATTATGAAAGTGACCAAAGTAGAAATATTTGATATCGAATGCCCAAAGCGTCCGCAATGGAACCCTGTTTTCGTGCGAGTTTACACCGACGAAGGACTAACTGGCGTAGGCGAGGCTGGGCTTGCTTATGACTGGGGTCATAGTGCAGCGGCACATATGATTAAGGAAATTGCTGAGGCCATGCTCATTGGCTTTAACCCGTTCCATACCGAGCTTTTGTGGTCACGCATGTTGCGCGAAGGATTTTGGGGGTTGGGCGGCGGCCCTGTTATTTATGCAGCGATGAGTGCCATTGATACAGCATTGTGGGACATCAAGGGTAAAGCATTAGGTCTGCCCGTTTATGAGCTATTAGGCGGTAAAACAAATGGCAAGCTGCGCAGCTACGCAAGTCAACTTCAGTTCGATTGGGACAAAGAGGTAACCAAGCTGAACGATCCTGCTGACTATGCCCGTGCCACAGAAAAGGCACTAAAGGACGGATACGATGCGGTGAAAGTAGACCCGATAGTTTATGACAAAGATGGCAATACGCACTTTGATAGAACTAAACTCTTCACCAAGCCAGAGCTCAAGCTGTTTAAAGCAAGGCTGCAGGCTATTCGCGATACCATGGGTGAAGATGGAGACATTATTTTTGAGTGTCATAGTTTGCTTGGCGCCTCTACCGCTATTCAGCTAGGTGACATTGTCGAAGAAATCGGTTGTTTGTATTACGAAGAACCCGTTAACTACCTAAACTCAAAGCTTCACGATAAAGTAGCAAAGAACGTCAACGTACCAATCGCTGGCGGAGAGCGCTTGTATCATCGTTGGGACGTACGTCCTTATTTAGAAGACCAGTCTATTGACGTATTACAGCCCGACGTCGGCTTGTGTGGTGGGTTTACTGAAGCGAAAAAGGTATGTGACTATGCCGATATCTACGATGTGCGTATACAGGCACACGTCTGCGGTGGCCCTGTCGCCACAGCGGCAAGTTTGCATCTTGAAACAGCTATCCCCAACTTTCTTATCCACGAACATCACACCTACGCAATAAAAGACTGGAATCGCGAACTGTGTATTCAAGACCCACAGCCAGTGAATGGTTTCATTGAAGCACCAGACACACCAGGGATTGGTATTGAGCTAAACGATGAAGTGGTTTACCGCTCACCAAATATGACGGTAAGTGCACTGAAATAGCATTAAAACCTGTACCAAATAAGAGCATTCTGCAAGCACAGCTTCTGTTGTGCTTGCGTTGTTAGCCCCTTAGTTAGCCTTTCATAGCCCCGCCAAAGTTGACTGTAGGGCATACGCCATGTACAAAGCGGATAATTGCTGGCAAACATAATTGCATCCTCCCCCACCTCAGACATAAGCACGTCAAAACGCCTGAGCGCTGTCTGCCATGACCAAACGCGGTCTTGCATCTCAAGCCCCGAAAATTTAAATGCCACTTGTCCGGTTGAGCCAAGCAGCTTTATGTTTTTTCGCCATGTGAAAAACGCCAAACTCGTGGTATCTTGTGGCGTAACAGCACTATGATTAACCGTCATTTTTAAAGACGGGTTGCGGGCTAATATACGCAGTAGGATGTTTACGGTCTTCGCACAACTCATATCGGCCTGTACATCAAAAGATAGACCCATCGCAGACATATGTGAAAAACACCAAAGCGCTTTTGGGTGTTGCAATATAAACAAGGCATCTTCATCGAGAATGTGTCGAAGACCCGATACCGACTTCATTGATGCGAGCGTGTTGATGTGAGATGCGGCATTTGATGAAAGCAGATCGATACCTGCCACTGCTCTAAAAGGTTTTGTGCAATGTTTTTCAAGAAACTGTACTTCTCGCCAGGGGTGGGCGTTGTCATAACCAGCTTCAATATGCACAAACCCTGCTAACGAGTTTTTGCTGTGAGACACTAAATCTCGTTCGTAATGGGGCTTCGCAATATGTGACTTATCAGCCCACATAGGAGGATTGGCAGGCTTGAGCCAATGATAATCACCTTCATTGAGTGCAAAGAAGTGTATATGTGGGTCTACCCAAGCGATGGGTTCGTTTTGCATTACTATGTGCTACCGATGTATGTGACTTTAACGATTGTTCATACTGCGTTTACTGCGCCGTATATCCACCGTCTACCGCGTGCAAACTGCCTGTGATAAACGAGGCCTTGTCGCTACATAAAAAATACGTAAGCTCGGCGACATCTCTTGGCTGTCCTAAGCGACCAATGGGCTGTACCGCCGCCTCCTCTGCCACCACTTCGGCCTTGTCAGCGCCAGAGCGTGCAACGTATTTATCGATAGCATTGTGAAATAGCGGTGTTTCTATGGTGCCAGGACAAACCGCATTTGCTCGAATATTATACGAGGCATAATCAAGTGCTGTTGTTTTAGCAAGCGACGCAAGGGCTGATTTCGTCAGTCCATAAGCAAACGAGTTTCGTTTGCCCACAAATGACTGATCAGAGCCCATTACCACAATTGCGCCAGATTTCTGAGTTTTCATAACCTAAGCAAACAGGCTTTAATCGTTGCGTAAGCACCTTTCACATTAAGATTAAATACAGCGTCGAGTAAGTCTTCTTCTGTTTCTTCAATGGTTGCAGAAACATGTATACCTGCGTTGCATACCACTGCGTCAACCCGTCCGAACGCCGTTAACACCTCGGATACGGCTGTATCCACGTCACTGACTTTGCTGACGTCGCACTGCTTCCAACGCGCGTTTTCTGGTGCAACATCAAAATCGCGAATATCTAAATTAACCACTTGATAACCGTGTTCTGAAAACACTTCGCACACCGACAGTCCAATACCTAGACTTCCACCTGTGACAATACAGACTGGTTTCTCACTCACCATACTTATTCGCAACGAATTGATCTTAGATACGCTAAAGCATGCCAATACCCAATAAAAAAGCAAGTTTTGCGTATGAAGGACGCCATGAACATCCGTATGGATAGCGTCTTCTTAAAGGTATTTTCATTAACTTTCCTTAAACGGGCTACTCTGACTATGCTTTTTATGACTATAATAGGCAAAATTAAAACACTTGTTTGAAAAAGGAGTCATCCATGCCTCTGTACCATGCCCCAACAGCTGATTTTCAGTTTCTTCTGAAAGACTGGCTTGGACTTGATGCCCACTACGAAAAGCTCGGTATTAGCGATTTCGATAGTGATCTGGCCAATGAAATTATTTCACAAGGTGCGAAGTTCGCTCTTGATGTGGTTGCGCCGCTGAATCGCGAGGGCGATGAGGAAGGCTGTAGGCTGGAAGACGGCAAGGTGACTACGCCTAAAGGTTTCGCCGAAGCTTATCAAGAATATGTCGCAAACGGCTGGAATGCTATGCTCGGTACAGCCGAGTATGACGGTCAAGACTTGCCTTACACTATGGCTGTGCTTAGGTTCATGAAATGCTCAATGCGGCAAACTTAAGTTGGCGCCTGACTACCATGCTAACTGAGAGCGCGACGCTCGCCGTTACCAAGCATGCTAGCAAAACACTGAAAGACATTTATTTAGCCAAGCTTATCAGCGGCGAATGGACAGGTACCATGAACCTCACTGAGCCTCACGCTGGAACCGATTTAAGCCTACTAAGCACAAAAGCTGAACCACAGGGCGATGGTAGCTATAAAGTGACTGGCAACAAAATTTTTATCACTGCAGGCGACCAAGATTGGAGTGATAACGTTATTCATCTTGTACTGGCTCGTTTGCCAGATGCGCCAAAAGGTGTGAAAGGCATTAGCTTGTTTTTAGTACCTAAGTTCTTACCTGATTCGAACAATGCACCAGGCGAAGCAAACAGCCTATCTGTTGGAAGCATCGAGCACAAAATGGGTATCAAAGCGAGCCCGACCTGCGTTATGAACTTTGATGGCGCTACTGGCTGGCTTGTAGGTGAAGAGAACCAAGGCCTTGCGTGTATGTTTACCATGATGAATGACGCACGTTTTCAAGTGGGCATGCAGGGTCTAGGCGCGGCAGAAGCTTCATACCAAGGTGCGTTAACATACGCCCGTGAACGCGTTCAGTCACGCGCCCCACAAGGCGTTCAAAACCCTGAAGGTAAAGCTGATCCAATCGTGTTCCAGCCTGATGTTGCGCGTATGCTGCTTACACAAAAGTCGTTGATTGAAGGTTGCCGCGCGCTGTCATTGCTGTACGCAAAGTTTATGGACGTAGAGAAACTTGGCGAAGGCGAAGACAAAGAAAATGCCGACAAAATTCTTCAATTCCTTACGCCTATCTGTAAAGCGTTTATGACTGATATGGGTCTTGAAACCACCAGTATTGGTGTACAGGTTTTCGGCGGCCATGGCTTTATTCGCGAGTGGGGAATGGAACAACTTATGCGCGATGTGCGCATTGCCATGCTCTATGAGGGTACAAACGGCATTCAAGCACTTGACCTTATCGGCCGTAAGCTTACTCGCGACGGTGGTCAGATGATGGAAGCCACGTACAACGCATTCAATGCACTCGTTGCTGATATTCAAGATTCAGACAGCAAAACACTTGCGCAAGGTATCTTGGACGACTGGCGCGCTTCATCGGCAGAGTGCTTGGGCATGGATCCGACCACCGCAGCATCAGCGGCGTGTGATTATCTTGCATACAGCGCGTATTCGCTTATTGGTGTATTGTGGTACAGCATGGCAGACACTGCGCAGCGTGGTGGCAATGTTGTTCTGGCCGCGTCTAAACAAAAGACACGAGATTTTTACATCGAGCGCATTTTGCCACGTCGCGATGCTCATAAGTCGGCATATCAAGCTGGCCCTGAAAGCACGTTATCTGTTGCTGGCAGTGAGTTCGATTACTTGTAAAGCAACATACAGACAAAAAATTAAAAAGGTCGCCTACTTTGGCGACCTTTTTTATTCAAAAAAGATTTTGTATACGTGATAAAGCTCAAGCTTATTTAGCCATTAGTTATTAACCGCCACTTGCTTAGGGAATGTATCGGCAAACCAATCATCCAGCATATTTTTTTCATACGATAGTGGATCGTTTCGATGGCGCCTTATCGCCGACTCCATAAAATTCATGTCTTTAATGGTTACGTCATCTTCACTGACAATGACTTGCTCATTTTCATCTGATAACGAATAGCTAAAGGTTATTCTTGGAATGTCAATTCGACGTATAACGCGAATATCGTTAGGTCCACCCATGCCGAATCCAACAAATTGACTAGGCCAGACTTCACCTACCAAATCGACATTAGTGACCGTGATAGACAAGGTTTGCGATTCAGGCAAACTTTGTGCTAATTCAACGATATGGGCTTCTAGTTGGCTAAACGTGCGATCTCTAAACCGTTTGCGTGTCTCGTTTGACGGGCGAACATCAGAGTATGACTCGGGTTCCTCCCATGTCACTTTGACTTCAGCGGCATGTGTAGATATTGAAAACACAGAACATCCCAATAGCGCCGCACTACCTAAAACCAATAGCGAACTTAATTTACTCACAATAACGCTCCTCTTTCGCAGGCGTTTGAATTGAACACGACACGCTAATCAACAACAACGATCTATTATTGCAAGTCATGCTTAATGCCTCAATAAGACGCCACATACTTAAAGCCACATAACTAAATACATTGGTAGGAAAAAGGCAGTTCACAACACGCTGTTAATTACACTGCTAATTTTACGCTGCCAATATAGTCAAGCGTGGAGCCGTCTATTAGGGCTCCTGCATTATGGGCGACTGTTTAACAATTAGGCATAGGTGGGCACGTTTAGTTCCCGTGAAGTTGGGATTAATGTCGCTTTTTTCACAGTACATTTTATGGAATCGCTTTACCGCTTTGGCGTCTTTTGTAATTTCTAGTACGTAGGCTTGTTGATAAGGTTTAAGTGGGCTTAACTGACTATTTATCTGCACTCTGAGGGTATCGAGCTTTTCGCGCTCGGGAAGCGTCGCCATTTCTGTTAGCCAATTAGATATAGAATTTTGCATATCTTCAAAAAGATACTGAGCGAAGGGTGAACGCAAAACGATGACCAGAACTATTATTTCAGCAGCAATAATAAAAAAGCGTAACATGACATCTCAGCTAATTATGACAGACGTTTAAGGGTAATTCGGTACATGTTCCCTCACGTTTAGTTGTTCAAGATTATAGACCACGAACAACTGTACAGGAAACCAGCAAGCATTGACCACTGTTTCTGTCGATATATAACGCTCCTTGTCGTGATTATGTTACCACTGATGATAAAATAGTGTCGTATTCACTGTACACACGCACAAATATACGCAAGTATGCGCAGCTAAGTCTTTATCTTATGTAACTTTGCGCTTCCGAAGAAGAAGGTACTGATGCTTGCACGGAATAACAACCTAACAAAGGGAAATCAATTCCCCCTGGCAAGGCATTGCCATCATTGACTCAAACTTTCAAAATATAGATGATGCTCACCATCATTGATCTATATTAAATATGTTGTAGTGCAAGATGTTATACTGCATAAGCAGTTAGCAACTTCAGCTAAGGTTTAATTATGAATGAGCAGATACCGGTAAAAAATGTAACGCTGAGTAAAAGTACACAAGCCCAAAGGTGTCACTGGTGAGAAACGCTACGACTCTCGCAGTCGCATCTATGTGCGCGCCGTACAGGGCCCACTTGAGTCTTTCAGACGATTTTTCGGTCTTTTCTTTTTGGCACTTTTCGCCGTCATTCCATGGATTCAATACAATGGTCAGCAAGCTGTGCTGCTCGATATTGGTGAACAGCGCTTTACTATTTTCTCTCTCACCCTATGGCCGCAGGACCTCACACTGCTTGCTTACATCTTTATTGTATCTGCTTTTGCCTTGTTTTTCGTAACTACGTTTGCAGGGCGTGTGTGGTGTGGCTTTATGTGCCCTCAAACTACCTGGGTATACATTTACACGTGGTTTGAAGAGAAGTGCGAAGGGCCAAGAAACAAACGTATTGCGCTAGACGCAAGGCCTATGGACGCCGATAAGTTTTTAAGAAAGACGGCCAAACATACTGCTTGGGTAGTCGTTGCCTTACTTACTGCGCTAACTTTTGTGGGCTACTTCACCCCTATCGGGGCACTTTTTGTCGACTTCTTCACGTTCAACACTGGCTTTTGGGCAGGGTTTTCAGTCATTTTCTTTGCTGTTTGTACTTACGGTAACGCTGGCTATATGCGCGAGATCATGTGTACGCATATATGTCCGTACGCGCGCTTTCAGTCAGCCATGTTCGACAAAGATACGTTTACTGTGTCGTACAATCCTAATCGCGGTGAACAGCGCGGCCCTCGGCCTCGTAAGCTCTCACACGAGCAAGTAAAAGAAAAGGGGCTTGGAGATTGCATTGATTGTAACCTGTGCGTGCAAGTGTGCCCCACCTACATTGATATTCGAAATGGTCTTCAATATGAGTGCATAAACTGCGGCGCGTGCGTCGATGCGTGCAACGGCGTGATGGATAAAATGGGTTATCCCAAAGGCCTCATTAGCTTTACGTCTGAAGAAGAACTGTCTGGGGGTAAAACGCACATAATTCGCCCCAAACTTATAGGTTACTTTGTCGTACTGGTCATTATGATGGGGCTACTCTTTGCTAACATCTGGACACGCAGCCCTACAGAAGTGGATATTATTCGCGATAGAAATTCGCTGTACCGCGAAACCAATGAAGGGTTAATTGAAAATGTTTACACCATTAAAGTGTTAAACAAAACTCAGCAAACGCATACCTATACAATAGCCATCAAAGGGTTGCCTGATTATAAGTACATTGGCGAGCAAGAAGTAACGGTGAAAGGCGGTGCGGTTTACAGCACACCAATTTCGGTTGCAACCGACGCCTATAATCTGGAAGATACGGTTACCGACATATTTATTAGCGTAACCACCACCATTGATGGAGAAACGGTTACTGTTGATGAACCAACCAAATTTCTTTATCGATGACAGATTTTTCTTTCTCGGGGCTTAGCCCCGACACCATCTTAGATGCCCTGGAGTCACAGGGCATTTTTTTACAAAGCGGGCTGCTGGCGCTTAACAGCTATGAAAACAGGGTGTACCAATTCCTTGCTGAAGATGGACAGCGCTATGTGGCCAAGTTTTACCGACCAGCGCGTTGGACTGACGCCCAAATTTTGGAAGAACACGGGTTTGCTCATGCCCTTGCTGATAATGAGATACCGCTTGCTGCACCTATCAAACTAAATGGCGAAACGCTTCATCATCACAGTGTCAATGGCACTGACTACCGATTTGCCCTCTTTCCCTCTGTTGGAGGAAGGCAATTCGAGAATGATAACCTTGATCAGCTAGAGTGGATGGGACGGTTTATCGGGCGTATACATCGGGTAGCACAGGCAACCTCTTTTGAGCACCGCCCTGCCATAGATGTGGAAAGTTACCTCGACGAACCAAAGGCCGTGCTTGAGCAAAGCACGCTGTTGCCAGCGCATTTAAAAACCGCATTTTTCGCTATTCTCAACCCAGTTATTGAGGCGACTAAAAGTGCCTACCGTCCCACCTCATCTATTCGCCTTCACGGCGACTGCCACCCTGGTAATATCTTATGGCGTGACGGCCCTACTTTTGTCGATTTAGATGACTGTAGAATGGGCCCCGCTATTCAAGATTTGTGGATGATGCTTAGTGGCGACCGCCAGCAACAGCTACTTCAACTAGACACGCTTGTAGAAGCTTACGAAGAGTTTCATCCTTTTGATACAAGTCAGTTAACCTTAATTGAGCCTTTACGTGCTATGCGGATGGTCCACTATATGGCATGGCTGTCGCGACGGTGGGAAGATCCAGCATTTCCTCGCGCGTTCCCATGGTTCGCTGAAGACAAGTACTGGGAAGGTCAAATTTTAGCGCTTAAAGAACAGCTTTCAGCCTTACAAGAGCCCCCGCTTAAGCTTGGGTTTTAAACTATCTACCTTTTCTATATACTGCGTGACGCGTAGGTGCGCCAATAACCTCTAAGCTGTCCCGTTATTGGCGTTAAACGGGAAATCAGTGAAAACCTGATGCTGCCCCCGCAACGGTAAACTCAATGTCGTTACTCGACATTTTCTTTTCACACGCCACTGTCTTTAATGCGGTTGTATTTTTGATGAATATCAGCTGCCCCTGATGGGAAGGTAAAAGAATCGACCACGGTATTGCACCATGAGTTGATGAGTAAGCCCGGATACCGGCCTGTGCTTCACGGTAAGCAAAAACCTATTCACACTGGTTCGACTTACTACCTCATCCACATGTACTCGGGCGGAGTACATTTACGAAAACACATAAAACCATGCGTACATATTTTATTCGTTCTGCTGTAACGGCTGCAATTGTGTCTAGCCTAAGCACACCTGTATTTTCTCAATCTACTAGCAATGACATTGAAACGCTGACCGTAACAGGTTCTCGACTACCTATTCAGCTGACTCAGTTTCCGGGTTCAGTCTCGGTTATTACACAGGCAGATATTCAAGCTTCAGGGGCATTACAGCTCACAGAGCTTATTCGCGGTCTGCCGGGAGTTAGCCTGTCACAATCTGGAAGCCCCGGCGGCCTAACGGAAGTTCGCGTTCGCGGTAGCGAGTCGAACCACTTACTTGTACTTATCGATGGTGTTGTAGCCAACGATGTAGGACAAGGAAGCCTAATTGACCTTGCACATTTGACTACCTCTAATGTTGTGCGAATTGAACTTCTGCGCGGCCCGCAAAGTGCTCGTTGGGGAAGCGGCGCTATTGGAGGAGTTTTAAGTATTACCACCAAAGCTAGCCAATCAAACCTTTCGTCTCCTGTTGTAAGCTTAACAGCTGGAGCCGGAACCCAAGGCACGTACCAAGGCGGTGTTAATGCAACGGCGCAAGAAGGTAACCTTCGCGTTGGTGCCTACGCTAATTACGTCACCACTGATGGCGACAATATTGCGCGCAGCGGCAGTGAAGATGATGGTTATGACAACCTAACGGCTGGACTAAACCTAACCTATAACGCCAATAAGGAACACGCATTAAGCGCTCAATTACGAACCGTTGACTACGAAAATAATTATGATGGCACTGACTTCGTCAACACAGGGTTACCAGCAGATTCAGACAATGTAACAGACGGATTCCAACTTAGTACGCGGTTGCGTTGGGATTACACGCCTTCAACATCATCATACCGCTCAGCACTTACTGCGCAGTATCGCAAAGATGAAAATGACAATACGACTTCCGGCGTCGATACTGGAGGCACCACTGGTGAGCGTCTTGAGCTAAATTGGACAAACTTCTACAGCGTAGATAATTGGCAGCTAGTAAGCGGTGTGGAATACCTTCAACGCTTATTCGAGCAACGCGGCCCTATCGGGTTCGGCGATCCAAACCAAAAACAACATGACAACACCCATAGTATTTTTGCAGAAGCCAATGGCGAGCTTAGCGACAACGTTTTTGCCACGCTGAGTGCTCGTATTGACGATAATAGTGAATTTGACGGTGCAACTAGCTATCGCGCCGGACTAACGTGGCAGGTTCATAAGAATTATGCATTATTTACCAGTTTTGGCCGCGCAGTTAAAACACCTACATTCACCGAGCGATTCGGCTTTTTCCCTGCAAGTTTCATTGGCAATGAAAATCTTGAGCCCGAAACCAGTGAAGAGTTTGAACTAGGTGTCAAAGCTAACTGGCGAACTATTAGCGGCCAAATCAGCATTTACTCCGCGCAACTTGAAGACGAAATCAATGGTTTTGTTTTTGTGCCAGATTTAGAGGCGTTTAGTGCAGACAATGTTGACGGCGAGAGCGAACGCGACGGCGTTGACCTTGAGCTAAATTGGCAGACGAGTTATGGTAATTTTGCGGCTTCATACAGCTATCTTGATGCACAGCAAACCAACGCAGATATCACAACACGAGAACTGCGACGCGCTCAACATCAAGGTGCATTGGTCTTTACATCAAACTTAGGTACCGATAAGTTTACCCTTTACACAAAGCTGGCCTACACGGGTACTCGCTTTGACACTTTCTTCCCTCCTTTCCCGCAGCCTTCACAAACCCTGGCGCTATCGGCTTACACGTTGGCAACGATTAATCTTAGCTATCAAATAGACGACAAATGGCAGACTGCTCTCAAAGTCAACAACGCCTTCGACACTGACTATGAAGATATTGTGGGCTTTACTGGGCAAGAAAGAAGGGCTCTCTTAACTGTTCACTACACCATGTAGATTTAATATGGTTAGTAAAGGTCACAAGCGTCATTGTTCAAAATGACGCACACATAACTAATTTAAGGGGCTGCGCGCCCCTTATTTATTTTTCTCCAAACTATGAAAGTGCGAAGAAATACGCATTGTAAGCCTTCTCTTTGGTAGGCAATCCATGTCCATTCGTTGTGTTTTTTGTGGGACTGGTCGCGTATTCAGACTGTGGTATTAATACCAGTCTAGTTAACCTCAACCGCCTGTGATAATCTCATCGGCGTTAATTGTTTAAATACTATAGGAATTGTTTCCATGAAAAAGTTTGCGGTAATGTTTGTCATGGCACTGCTTTTACCACTCACGGCGTGTGCACAAGAGTCTTCATCTAAATGGAAGGAAGGCACGCACTATGCTGTTTTGGACAAAGAAGCAACGGATAAACCCGTCATTACTGAGTATTTCTCATTTTGGTGTCCACACTGCTTTCAATTCGAGCCAATCGTTGCCCAAATTAAGCAGAAGAAAAGTGAAGGCACTAAGTTCAATAAAGTGCATGTGAACTTCATGCGTTTTACAGGTCCTGACGTTCAGGATGCGGCCACTAAGGCAATGCTAATTGCCCGTGCGATGAAACAAGAAGACGCTATGAATGGCGCCATTTTTAACTATATTCACAAGCAGCGCGCGTCTATAACTGGACTTCGCGATCTTCGTAATATCTTTGTTGTGAACGGTGTTGACGGCGAAGAGTTTGATAAAATGGCGAAAAGTTTTGGCGTAAACAGCATGCTGCGCAAAAACCAACAGCAAATCGACGCATATCGCGAGCATCTAACGGGCGTTCCGAGCTTTATCATCAACGGTAAATACCAGCCTATCTTCACCGCAGACATGACGTTTGATGATATTGCTGACCTGATTGTTTGGCTATCTGAACAGAAGTAATTGTTCTTTTTTCTATTAAATGGGCGCACTCGCGCCCATTTTTATTTGGGTAACGCGAGCAAAAAACTCGCTATTCATACTCTACGTATTGAGGTTGAGACAACATGGAAAGGTTAAGTGAATTTGCAGACTTTATTGTCGAATTAGACCGTCTAAAAGCGGTGAAGCGCCAGATATTGCTGCCTGGTGATGGTTATCGACAAGAAAATTCCGCAGAACACAGCTGGCATGTAGCACTTATGGCCACCATGCTTTGCGAATACGCTATTGAAGCAATAGACGTTTCACGGGTTGTTCGCATGATCCTTATTCATGATGTAGTAGAGATAGATGCTCGGCGATATGTTCGCATTTAACGACCAACAAGATCACGATGCTCAAGCAGAAAAGGAGCTAACAGCGGCAAAGCGAATTTTTGGTCTTCTGCCAAGCCCTCAGAGCGAGGAGTTATTAAGCCTTTGGTTAGAGTTTGAAGAAGCAACGACACCTGACGCTGAATTTGCCAAAGCCATGGACCGCGTATTGCCCGTTTTTCAAAATATGAAAGACAATGGCGGTAGCTGGCGCAAACATGGTATTGCGCGAAGCAAGATAGAGAAACGCAACCTTCATCTTAAACAGTGCGCCCCTGCACTTTGGGAATATGTCATGACGCAACTGGATGTTGCGGTTGAAAATGGCTGGTTACGAAATTAACGCATATTCAAAAGGCGTGTTCACGTTTAGTAAAGACTGAGAGAGCCCTTTGGGTACGGAAATACTGTGCGCGTTCACCGCTTTAATGAGCGCGCGAAGAGATGGTGTTTTGTTTTCAAACAACAAGGCATTTAAGGCATCTTGATGACGTTTTAGGTCATACAAAAAGAAAGGGAAGCATTCCCCCTCAAAGTGAACGCTCTGCGCTAATGAAAGAGCGTGATTGACCAAATACGTCAACGAAGCAGGTTTCAGCAGCG
This sequence comes from Alteromonas gracilis, assembly GCF_036870955.2. Lineage (GTDB taxonomy): Bacteria > Pseudomonadota > Gammaproteobacteria > Enterobacterales > Alteromonadaceae > Alteromonas > Alteromonas gracilis_A. The sequence continues at coordinate 670,233 of NZ_CP145482.2, read as the reverse complement.
GCATATCTACTAAGCAGAACAAGCATATGCTCAATTGCCTCTAGATGGTCGTTTTTAGCGCCATCATAGTTTAGTGAAGATATGTATTGGTTTGCAGCGTTAATAAGTGCTGCTGCTAAGCCCTTGAAACGGCATGCTATCAACAATATCACTCCCTCTACGTCCCACACTAAACGTGTGCGCAATGCCAGCTTGTTTCGTTGTACGCTTCGCGATATCCAAAAATTGCCTGTTATGTAGCAGAAGCGACGCTTTGTCTTGCCCCATACGCTGAGACTGACCACCACACAGAATGAACGCGCTAATACGATTAGCGCGCCCGTCACTGTGATAACTCGGCGTCGTGAGTATGCTCATTAAAAACGCGTGCCTATCCACATCCAGAAGCGATTTGTGTCCACCTTGATGTCTTGGGCATCGTAGTTCGCATACTTGATACCGAAGCGATACTTACCAGCAAACTTCTTGGTGTATTGCGCGTTAATTTCTGTACCTAAATCATCCACGCCAGGCGTGCTCTCGTCTGCGGAAAAGTCGTGATAGGCCAAAAGCCATTTGCCCCCAGCCAACTTACCTGTAAGTGAAAACTTCAAGTCTTGAAGCCCCTGTTGTGGCGTAGCGAGAAAGAGGTCAGAGAAACCGTTAAACTTATGTAGCGTTGCCAGCGGTGTAGCAAAACCATAAAGTCCATCATCAGAGCCCAACACCTCGTAGTCTACCTTAGCCGTGATACCTGATACCGTTGCGGCTACATACGCATTTAGATATGACGCGTCAAAATCCGTAGCACTTTCCCCTGTACCTGACTCGCTTGATTGCGTTGCAAACTCACCACCATATGCCCAGCTTACGCTATCCGTTTTAGTCTTACCGTCATAGCTAACGCCATACGTATCCAGCGCATTTTCAGTGTTATTGTCGACTTCTAATAAATAGGCATACGCTACAAACTTACCAATGTCCGACTTATAGGTCGCATGCACAATATGGTCTTTCGAGTCCAAATCAGCAGCTTCGGCAAATATACGATTGCGTTTGTACAGGTAGCTGTAAAAGAACTCGAGATCCTTGTTCACCGCATATTTAGCACTCACCGCATCAAATGTTTGTTTGTCCTGCCGCCACGCCACATGACCGACAAAACGGTGGTCATCTAACGTAATGACTTGGCGACCGACACGTGCGGTAAAGTTGTCGTTTTTATACTGGAGATAAGCTTGGTCTAACTCCGTGGTTTCAGGGTCAGCGATAACAGAATACTCACCAACATTAAAACCTGTTGGACCAACGCTGAAATCATCTTCCCCCATCACAATGCGGCTGTCTTCTACTTCAGCAGTCACGGAGAACCCGTTGACGCTTCCTGTTGAAAAGCCTATCCACGTCCTTAACGTCAGTGCACTACCGTCATTCAATGCGTTGTCTTGCTCTACCGACTCGTAACGCAGATTAATGTCTGCATACGCCGTCGAATTACTTAGCGCCTCGTGAATAGCATTGGCCGAAGCGTGAGTACCAAGCGTGGCGAGTATTGATGTTGAAAGAAGCGTTAAGCTAGCTTTTTGTAGCGTGTTCATGTGTTTTCCCTATCAATCTTGTTATTTATGCGTGCAGCATTCCACCTCAACCTAGTTGGCAAGGAAGAAAAAGCTAATTTGATGTGCGGTCTAAACGCCGCTTAACTCAGATGCAGGCCATATTAGGCGGCATCTGAGTCACTTGAATCTTTTTTGTCAGATGACACCTCGCTTGTTTGTCGCTTTGATGCGTTTTTGCTGTGGGACGATACCGTTTCCACTTTCTTTTGCTTGTCATAAAGAAAAGTGAGTACTTCGTGACGGTAGTGGTTATATTGTTTGTGGTCTGCCAATGCCAGTCTGTCTCTGGTACGCGGTAGTTCAATATCAAGAATTTCACCGATAGTCGCCGCTGGACCGTTGTTCATCATCACAATGCGATCAGAGAGCAATACAGCTTCATCGACATCGTGTGTGATCATAATTACGGTGTTACCTAAATCGGCATGAATTTCCATAAGAGAGTCTTGCAAGTGGGCACGGGTAAGCGCATCAAGCGCACCAAAAGGTTCGTCCATTAGCAGCACCTTAGGCTCCATGGCGAGAGCTCGAGCGATACCAACCCGCTGTTTCATACCGCCTGAAATTTCGCTGGGCAGCTTATCAAGCGCGTGGGTCATGTGCACAAGCTCAAGGTTGTGTAATATCCAATCGCGCATCTCACTTTTAGACTTTCCTCGCATGGTTGATTTAACCGCTAACTCAACGTTTTTGTATACGCTAAGCCAAGGAAGTAATGAGTGATTTTGAAAAACCACCGCCCTTTCTGGACCAGGGCTTCTCACTTCTGCTCCATCCAGTATTACGCCGCCAGTCGTTGCTTGATGCAGACCTGCAACAATATTCAGTACAGTAGACTTACCACACCCCGAGTGACCAATGAGGGACACAAACTCCCCTTTTGAAATTTTAAGGTTTACATCCTGTAACGCAGTAAAAGAGCCTTTCGGTGTAGGAAAATCGATGCCAACCTGTGCAAGCTCTAAATGTTTTGTAGTCATAATAAAACCCTCTTTACCGCTATGTGTTAGCGTAAAACGCTAGACTTATCCCAGCTTACTGCCCGCTGAATAGATAACATTAAGCGGTCTAGCACAAACCCAATCGCCCCAATTGTCAGCACCGCCACCATAATTCTCGCCAACGACTCTGAGCTACCATTTTGAAACTCATCCCATACGAACTTTCCGAGCCCAGGGTTTTGCGCCAGCATTTCTGCCGCAATTAACACCATCCAGCCAATACCTAGCGATAGACGTAGACTAGAGTAAAAATCATAGGAATTGATGAAGGCAGCACAATTTTGGTTAGATGCGCAAACGGAGTAAGGCGTAGAACTTTACTTACATTGATTAAATCTTTGTCGATATTAGATACACCCACCGCAGTGTTTATCAATGTTGGCCATAGGCAACACAGCGACACGGTGAATGCAGAAGTAACAAATGACTTAGAAAATGCCGGGTCGTCACTAACATAAAGCGCACTGACCACCATGGTCACAAGTGGCAACCATGCTAAAGGAGATACTGGCTTAAATAACTGTATCAGTGGATTAATTGCAGTATATGCAGATTTACTTAAACCACACACTATACCAATAGGTACCGCCACCACAGACGCGATAAAAAAACCTACCATGACAGTGTATAGGCTTGTCCAAATTTGCTCAAAAAACGTTGGGGCACCAGTAAAGTTACGCACTTTGGGCTCATATGTCGGATCTTGGGCGACACGCGCAGCATTTCGTGCCTCTTGTCGTTCGTAAAATGCATCAGCTTTTTCTCGTTGAGCAATATGCTCATCAATCAATGCGCCTGCCTGCTCCCATACTTGTGCAGGCCCTGGGAATTGCCCAAGCGACGTGTCGATACTTTTCGCTACGCCGTTCCAAACAGTAAGAAACAATAGCAACCCAATAATAGGAAGTAATAAAGCTGGGGTCGATTGATACAAGCGACCTAGGGTGCTATTCGTATTCGATGCCGACGTTGGCATTCGAAGTATTGTGGTCATTTTGCTCATCGCTTGCTCCTGACACCTTCAGTTAGCGAAATACCTACCCCTTGCTAAGCAAAGGGCCCCAAGTATTGCTCTTTACAGTACGGCCTCACCTTTTAATCCAATAGCAAATTGCTCTAGGTATTCATTCGGTTTACTGCCGTCAAACGTTACGCCATCAATAAACTCGCTCTGTGGCGGTTTGAAACCTGTTTCTGAAGAAAACTCAGGAAAGTCTGATGCTTTCGCTTTACCTTCAGCGATAAGTGCCTGTGCTGCTTGTGCGTACACTTCAGGCTTATAAACTTTCTTTGCAATTTCCTTGTACCAAGTATCTGATTTCGTTTCAGAGATTTGTCCCCAACGACGCATTTGCGTGAGATACCAAATGGCATCGCTGTAATATGGATAAGTCGCGTTGTAGCGGAAGAACACGTTAAAATCTGGCACTTCGCGCTTATCACCTTTCTCGTACTCAAATGTGCCTGTCATACTGTTAGCAAGTACGTCTTCGTCAGCACCAACATAAGTACTTTTGGCAAGGATCTTTACCGCTTCCGGACGATTAGCATTGTTGTTTTCGTCTAGCCACATAGCGGCACGAATAAGCGCTTTAACAACACGAATATGCGTATTAGGGTATTTTTCTGCCCAGCCTTGGCTTACACCAAAGACTTTTTCTGGGTTATTTTTCCAAATTTCGTAATCGGTAATTACCGGTACGCCAATGTCTTTGAACACAGCTTGCTGATTCCACGGTTCACCCACGCAGTAACCGTAAATGGTGCCTGCTTCCATAGTGGCTGGCATTTGTGGTGGTGGGGTGACTGAAAGTAATGCCTGTGCGTCAATTTGCCCAGCTGTATCGCCTTTGTGCGGAGCGTAATAACCAGGGTGAATACCCCCCGCCGCTAGCCAATAACGCAGCTCATAGTTGTGCGTTGATACAGGGAACACCATTCCCATATTAAAGGGCTTTCCGGCACTGCGGTATTCTTCAACAATAAGCTTGAGGTAATCGGCTTTGATGGGGTGCACGGGTTTGCCATTTTCCTGCGGGATGTAGGCCTTCATTTTTTCCCAAATCTCATTTGAAACGGTAATACCGTTGCCGTTGAGATCCATACTAAACGCCGTTACAACATGTGATTCTGTACCAAAACCAATAGTAGCGCCCAACGGCTGCCCTGCAAGCATATGCGCGCCGTCTAACTGTCCGTCGATGACGCGGTCCAGTAATACTTTCCAGTTAGCTTGCGCTTCAAGCGTTACATATAGCCCTTCGTCTTCGAAAAAGCCCTTTTCGTATGCAATAGCAAGTGGCGCCATGTCAGTAAGCTTAATAAAACCAAATTTAAGTTCTTCTTTCTCAGGCCAGCCAACCTGTTGACCTTGTGCTAGAGCAACAGAAGATGCACAGCCAAGCGAGACTACAAGTGCAGTGCACACCGTAATGCTAGCCTTTGAAAAGCGTTTCAATAGTGATGTTGTTAACCCAGTCATACGTGTTCCTCTTAGCCAAAAAAAAACCCACCTGCTATCGACATTTTACTGTCGTGCACGGTGGGCTTCGTTGCCAGGTTTGTAAGCTCGGAGTACTTACAAACTTTTCAAGTTGTAATTGGTAAGCAAGGAAATCCCGCTCACACCTCTTCTTTATGAAGGTTTATAAAAACCAAATAGCGTATTGTTATTATTATTCACTCATCAATTCTTCTGCGACTTGGTTGCTTCCATGGCGGGTCGCTTTGAGACTTCAGCCTTGTTGTTAGGTCAAACAATGAGTGGGGCACAATAAATGAGCCCATATGCATGTTGATTAGAGCAGACTTTATGCCAAAAATGTAAACCACTGAATTATTTAAATTTAAACGAAAAGAGCGAGTATAAGACTCGCTCTTTTTATTAGGATGCATCAAGAAATGCACCAAAACAGGTTTATTGTTCAACCATGGTGCGCGCAATTACTGCCTTACAGTTTTTGTGTGAACTGTCCTATCGCGTTAACTACTTCATTGGCGCCGACTTGAATTTCATTCATGGCTTTACCTGACTCGTTTGCATATTCCAGTGCCTCTCTCGCTTTGTCCTGCCCCGCTTCAATCAGCTGTACAGCATTCTCTGTTAGCTTTCGGTTTTCTACCACAACACTGACTATTTCTTCCGTTGTACTGCTTGTTCGCGAAGCGAGCTGGCGCACTTCATCTGCAACAACCGCAAACCCTCGTCCTTGATCGCCTGCGCGCGCGGCCTCAATCGCCGCATTTAGTGCAAGCAAGTTAGTTTGATCAGCAATTCCGCTAATACTTTTCACTAAATCAGCGACCTTTTGCGACTGTTCTTCCAACTCTTTAATTCCCGCACTGGCATCTCCCATGCGTTTGGTGAGTTCATTCATGGTTTTGACCGTTGAATCTTGTATCTTGCTACCTTTGCTAGCTTGCTCGCCGGTTTCTTTTGATATGTTAAAGGCCACATTTGCCGCCTCAGAGACGGCAACTTCTCGCTGCATTTGCTCGGTGATCACCGTGGCGAACTTGGCCACCTTATACAGCTTATTATCCTCATTGAGAATTGGGTTATAGGAGGCCTCAAGCCATACGTCATTGCCTGAACTGTCTATGCGTTTAAAACGACCAGATGCAACTTTACCGCTCGCCAAGTCATTCCAGAACTTTTTATACTCCTGAGATTTAGACTCTTCTTCAGTACAAAATATGCGATGGTGCTTGCCCACAATTTGATCTTTTTTATAACCCATGCCAGCAAGAAAATTGTCGTTGGCATTAAGAATGACGCCATCAAGGGAAAACTCAATAACTGCGGAAGAGCGATGTAGCGCCGAGATCATATCCTTTAACTCATTGCTATAAGCAATATTTTTGGTTTGCTCAGCCATGTAAAAGGCAATGTAATCCACGTTCCCTGCAGCATTATCAACAGGCTGAATAATTCCTCGTACCCAAAACTCGTGACCATTGGCGTGTTTAAAATTGATTGCACCATGCCAGTGGTCATTGCGTTTGATTGCACTTAGCATGGCCTCAAGTTCAGCTTTGTTTGAACTCTTTTTAGGTATAAATGACTCCAGTGATTTGCCTTTTATTTCATCTACGCTGTACCCACTCGATTGACTGAATAAGTCGTTAATAGCGATAACTCTGCCTTTCGTATCTAACTGAACGAAAAGCATTTCTTCTCTTAGCTCTTGTTGTACGGTTTTGTATGCAGCCAACTCTTGCTGCAATCGTTGGTTCTCAGCGACCAATTCTTTATTTTTGAAAAACATGTATTACTCCAAAGCACAATGGGCACAACATGCCCAGTACGAGTAAAGATAGCAGAGGATTTTAGGTTACACAGGGAATCTCAGGTAGGGCGGTAAAAAGCGCTGGAAGCTATTAGTGCTTTTAAGGCTGCCTGATGAAAACGCAGCGATTTCTACCAGCGGTTTTGGCATCGTATAGCGCTTTATCGGCAAGGTTAAGTACCGTGGTGGACTGCCATGTACTGTTTTCGTCAAAGTAAAATGTGGCAACGCCAATACTGACGGTTACACTGTCAGAGACGCCGCTTTTCACATGCTCTATTTCTAGGTTTTCCACCGCTTCACGAACTTCTTGTGCTTTCACTTTAGCACCGTGTTCATCAGTATTGGGCAAGATAGCGACAAATTCTTCGCCGCCATAACGTGCACAAAAGTCTGTGTTGCGCACGATGGTTTTATTAAGTGCTTTCGCCACTGTTTTTAAACAAAGGTCACCCTGTGTGTCCATAATGGTCGTTGTAGGCTTTGAAATGATCAACATCGAGCAGTAATACAGTCAACGGCCACATATGTCGCTTCGCCATTGCCATGCTTTTCTCTATTTCCAATTCAAACGCACGACGATTGGGAATATTGGTCAAGGCATCGCTTAAGGACAACCTAATAAGTTCTGACTCTTGTGATTTCACACGCTCAAAATACAGCGCAAAACTGCGCGCGAGCCTTGATATCTCATCACTACCTTCGAATGTCGCCACTTCGTCACTGGCTTTTTCGACCAAGTTAGTAAGCGCAATCAATCTAAGAATAATGCGTTTATAAATGTAGAAAATAATTCCACAGCAAATAAGCACGACAACAGTAGACAGCGCCAAAGACAGCCCAATCTGCTCTTTCACGCGACTGCTCGCTCGATTGGCGTGCTCCGACGTTGACTGAGTCACTGTGTTAGCGCGATACTCAATATTGGTGGCGACTTCTTCTGCTAAATGCGCTACAAAGTTCCCGCGCCCTCTCGAACGTCCTCGAATACGCATAACATTCGCTTGTTTATCAATCATGCCCCACTCGTCTAAAACGGCCTCTTCGAGCGAAGAAATAAGCGCCTGCCCACTGGCATCAGTATTAGACGTTGCGCGCAGCTGTGCAATGCTTTGCTCTATATTGCCCTTGAGTAAACGTAACTCATGCAGCTGCACTTGCTGATTAATTTGGGCAATTTCTAGAATAAGTGATACCAACATTTTCGAAGACTGCAAATCAATGAAGCGCTCGTCTTTGCCTTCAAATATCTTATTGAGATATTCAAACAGTGCATCGCGCTCTACGCTAACTTCGCGTTCTACTTCGATGCGTTGTCTAACCAGCGCGTTAAGCTCTTCAATTTCTTGTACAAGTACACGTAGCTGTGTCATTAAATACTTGTCGCTATGCTCATCGTGTAGTGTAGGGGCGCGTAACCTTCCTAGCGTGCTGTCTAAATCTGATTTAATGATACGTCGTGAAGATTGGTGTTCAGCTGACGTCAAACGGGCAGTTAACGAAATAAGATGCTGTACTTCTCGTGTTATCGCTGTGGCCTGGCTTAACGTAGGAATAGAGTCCTTTGTGACATCAACTAAGACACGTTTTACTTCATCCAGTCGTAAAATAGACAAGGTCAATATCAGTAAGAACAGTCCCATGACAGTGCATTGCGCAATAATGAAAATATGTAGTGTTTTTTTCTTATTTTCCATACTGCTAACGTCCCTTAGCAGTATCAACAATGCGCTGCGTCATAGGTGGTGATATATCATATTCGTTGGCAATGCGCTGAACTACTAAATCGGCAATTTGAGGGGGACGTGCACTTTGAGCATTAAGCCTCGCCGCTTCTTTAAGAGCAAAATAGCCATCGCCACCATTGGCCAGAAAGTCGCTAGTCGCAAGAGAATACATTTTTTCATATCGTAGGGGTTTTCCAGCCACCTTAACTGCGCCTACACGAGAGAATGGCTTTGCCGTGCTGTCGAAGGTATAGGACATGCCTGAAACATGTGGAAACCCGCCCTTAATATCCTGAAACTGTGATAACCCTTGTTCGAGTGCAAGAAGCAACTGCTCATAGGTAAGTTTAAGCGTTACAACATTGGCGCGAAATGGCATCTCCGTCACAATATCTTGCCGCGTTATCGACATTCCTACTTCATAATTCTTGTTGCCTCTAATGCTGCCGCCATTAAGCAGCACAACATCGGTCTTTGCATAGTCCTTAACCGTGTCAACGACAAAATTAGCGAACGCATTCTCGGCTGTGCGTACCTCAGTGCGATTAGTAGAATGTTCAACTCGCCACTCGCCTATTTGGATATTAAGCAATCGCTTTAATCTAGATTCGTAACCATAAACTTGTTCTTTAAGCTGCGGGTCCGGCACGAGTGTACTTAGGTCAACATCGCGCGTATTGGAAACCATCCAAGCTTTATTTTTATCTTGCACAACATGTGCTACAACCGCATAGCCCACACCCGACATTTTTAAATTGCGTGGGTTTTGAGACTCTTCCTCGAGCAGCTTCTCGGTAACACGGCTATCAGAGATGAATGCCAAATCGACCACATTCTTTGACAGGAGTGTATCGATAAATCTAAAAGGATAAGAGTAATGCAATAAGACAATATCGGCGCCGCGCTGCCTTAACGCGTTGGCTTTTTCAATGATTGCTTTTTGGGGTGGCTCAATGGAGAGATCTGAAAGTTGGTACTCATTGATCACGCGATCATGAAGGATTGATATCACGCCAAGAGAAACACCGCTTTGCTCAATGATGACAGATGTATGTATGCCATCAGGTGCCCGCCCCTGTTTTACACTAATCACGTTACTTGTGACTAAGGGAAATGCCGCTTCGTAAGACCGAAGCGACAGTTCGTCTTCATAGAAGCTAAACTCCCGCTTGGTAACACCCATTACATCAGGCTCGATAGAATTAAGGATATCGACGATATGCGAGCCCCTATCGAACGAGGATAAAGCACTTGGGCCAATTGAGCCGCCACCGAAAACGAAAAACATAGGGGATGATTGTTCGCGATATTGCGTAACTAAAGTACGAAGCTGAGGGTAGTTTCCAGAACGCTCATCGCTGATGTTGGGCATGTCCGCTGCAAGCACAAAAGTCACACCTGATGAAGCCTCCTCAGCACAAAGGGCTGACGAAAATAACGCAATGAAGAATATTGCTAACCTCACATGCATGACATCACTTACGAACTACGGTCTCTAGCTGTTATTAACAGTTATCCCTGTAGATAAGTCAAGGCGATGTCAGTGAAAGAAGACTATAGTCTAATCAACACCAAGGGTTTTGTGTTAACAAGAAAAAGGCAGGCTGCTCTTCGCTCGCGCTTCCCATAGCTGGCCTGCTTTGGCTAACGCCTCAGAAGGAGATAGTTTTTCCAATAACACCAAATAGCTTGTCAGTGAGCTAATGATAGCCTGCTTACCATAAACATGATTGCGTATGCCTTGCCATACTTCTAGCATATCATTCACGTCCATTCGAGTGTCTTTCAGCGCCCATTTTTCCGTAATAACAAGCAGTCTTATCTCTTGCGTTTCGCCGTTGCGGGTTACAAAAAGCTCTGTTTCTCTTTCGCCATTGACTTCTGGATCTCCGCCGTCCCCTCGAAAACACAATGCATCTATATGAGGGTAATTTTCATTAACACGGCAGTGCTTGTGGTCGAGGTGCATGTGATACACGCCTTGAACACAGTATTTCGCTGCGGTTGGGTTTAGCAAACGGGCAAGTGTGTTGGCACACGAACGCAAGCCAAATACTTCTCGCAATTTTATGATCGTATCTAAAGCGGGCAATAAATACGATAAATCTAGATACGTAACACCTATGGCATCAAGTTGATGTTTAGCGTCTGAAATGCTTTTTGCCTCAGCAAGCCCGAGTATGGGTAACGCCTTACTGGCGTACAATCGTCCAGAACCAGGCTCATGAGCGCCGTGCAACATGATACGATGGCCCTCTGCAGCCAGCACGGCTACCGCCAATAAATACCACGGAAGCTGACGTCGCTTTCCAGCATAACAGCCTATATCAAGGGTAGGACTCAGTGTGTGAACGTCACCTTCGATAAGTTCGCGACACGCATCAACGAACCCGATGACCTCTTCAGGGGTTTCTTCGCGAGTACGCAATAACATCAAAAATACCCCTCGCTGATCCCCGGTCACTTCACCAGCAAGTACCATCTTCATGGCGTTGTACGCTTCATCGCGGGTTAAACTTCTTCCGCCTTTTTGTCCTTTGCCAATGATTTTGATGTATTCGCTGAAGGCTTGCTGCATATTTTTGATAATGATGTTAGTAATGTTGAAAGTGCCGTGCATCAAGCAGACACTGATTAACGTATTGTCGAGACTCTACCACCTTTCCAAAAACAAGTAACGTAGGGCCTGTTAAATTAGCGTCTCGCACACGAGTGCCAATAGATGATAGCGTGCCTGTGATGACACGCTGGCTTGATGTCGTCGCGTTTTCAACTGCTGCCACAGGCCAATCACCGGGTACGTCATAGCGCATCAAGCCTTCAGCGAGGCCATCTAGTCGGCTTAACCCCATGTATACCACCACGGTTTGCTTAAGCACATTTTGCGCAAGCGGCTTCATTTCAGGCCATTGTGAAGCATCTTGAAAGTGCGCGGTAATAAACGATACAGATTGAGCACAGCGCCTATCTGTTAGTGGAATACCCGTATACGCTGACATGCCAGATGCCGCCGTAATGCCAGGCACTATCGCATAGGCAATTTCAGCGTGATCAAGCGCTGCAGTTTCTTCGCAGGTACGGGCAAATAGCGCTGGATCTCCTCCCTTCAATCTGACGACATTTTTACCCTCTAATGCCAACGTAACTACCCTTTCACAAATAGCTTGCTGTGTGAAACTGTGTTTTTTGCAACGTTTACCCACGTATTCTTTTTGCACATGTTGCGGGATAATCGCTAAAACATCCTCACTTACCAGCGCATCAAAAAGCACAATATCGGCTTGCTGCAACAAACGCAGCGCCTTTAATGTAAGCAGCTCTGCATCACCTGGCCCGGCTCCAACAATAAACACTTGTCCCACACTTCCTTTGGCGCTTTCAACATGGCTTGTGTCGCCAAGCCTCGTCAATGTGTGATCATTAGACCCATACTCATCATTTGAGCTGCGTCGATAGACAGGGAGCGCCGCTGCCCCAACACCTTGAAATAGGCTAAATTTAAGCATACTAGGCTCAAATGTACGCTTATTTAAAAAGAGTACGTGGTTGAAAAACGGTTTAATGAGTGTTGATAACCAAGACATACTTGAAAGCTCCAAAAAATGACAAGGTTAATAAGACACGCTTATTAACCCCACGACAAAAAGGGGTTATTGAGACTGTGTGGCAATAACCAAATTGCGCGATATAAGTTGAGACAATGCAGGTTTACACGAGCCACAGTTTGTTCCACATTTAAGTGCTTCTCCTAGGGCTGATACGGTTACAGCCCCCTGATGCACGGCGTCAACAATGCTTTTTTCTCTTACTGCAAAACAGCTACACACGAGTTCGCCTTGCATAAATCGTTCATCAACGTGCCCTCGCAACAACTGCTGTTGCGTTTGCAACTCTATGGCATCGCCCAAAATTTGATTTGCCAATGCAGTCAGCCCTTCGCCATTGAGCACACTCGTTGACGCATTAATAATGTCGGTAACGTTATCTTCCAGTACCGCAATAAAGCATACTGCGCTGTTATTGGTGGCGATACACACCGTGTGCGTTTTATGATGACAGTGAATGATCTGTGAGGTTTTGGGCAACGCATCTAGAAAGCTAGCGAGCATCTCGCGACGAGATACATCACACGCAATATCATAGGCCGTCCCTGATGCGCATTTATCTGTTTCTAATGGCGTTTTGCGCCAATAGTGGCCAGCCGCTTGTAGCGCTTGTTCATCAATACTGTTGTCAAAAAATACGTGTCCAATGACATCAAATGGCGCAGGCTTTATCATCGCAGCCGCATGCTTTAGCTCTGGCTGCCCTGAAATAGGGTCTACCGCACTGGCGTACAATGCCCCTAAATGGCAATGCGATCCCCACTGCGCCGACCAATGAATAGGAATAAAAACTTCGCCTCTTCGTATACTGTCATCCATTTTTACCGGATAAATAACAGGTTTCGCGGTCAGTGCATCTTGTGGCGTTTTTGCGCTTCCTTTGGCCATAGCCGGACTTTCCAGTGATACTAACTGCCCGTGTTTCAGAGAATATTTTGTGGCGTCATCAGGGTGAACATGAACGTTAGCGTGCTTCATGTGCGCGTGTAGATTTGCTGCTTTACCCGTACGGGTCATAGTGTGCCAGTGATCGCGAGCGCGCCCACTGTTTACAATAAAGGGAAATGCGTCGCTGGTTTGCTGCAATGGCGCGCGATACTGCACAGCAATGAGCTTTGCTTTGCCTGAAGATGTAGAGAAAACTTTATCCGCAAATGGGCGTCGGGCGTGCAAATTTACGATTGGTTCACCATCATGGTTCGTGTCTCGCTTTTCAAACGGCCACTGTATTGGCGAGAGGTTGTTATATTGGCTCTCGCTCAAGCCGTGCAATGGCGATAAATCTAACTGACGCTTTCCATTGTTGCGAAACCCGGTAAGCCCCGCGTATTCGCTAAATATTTGTGAAGGATGAGTGTAGTCAAATGCTTCTGCAAAACCCATTCTCCTTGCAACATCGCACATAATTTGCCAATCGTGCTTTGCTTCACCTGGGGCAGGCAAAATGCCTCGCTGCCTTGAAATACGTCGTTCAGAGTTAGTAACTGTGCCGTCTTTCTCTGACCACCCCGTGGCGGGTAAGGCAACATGAGCAAACTGAAGCGTGTCATTGGCGTTAACAATGTCAGAAACTACAACCATCTCGCACTGGGTTAACGCGCGCTCAACTTGGCGTCGGTTTGGCATACTGACAACAGGGTTGGTGCCCATGATCCAAACAAATTTAACCTTTCCTTGCTCAATGTCATTAAATAGGTCTACCGCTTTTAGTCCCTGCTTTTGTGGCATAACCGGGGCATTCCAGTAGGTTTTAATCGCATCTACATGCTCCGGATTCTCAATATCGCAATGCACGGCCAACATGTTGGCGAGGCCGCCAACTTCGCGCCCGCCCATTGCGTTAGGCTGCCCAGTTATCGAAAAGGGGCCACATCCAGTTTTACTGATCAAGTCAAACGCCAAATGACAATTGATGATTGACTGGGCCTTATCGACACCACTGGACGACTGATTGATCCCCATGGAATAAAATGTCACGACACGTTTTTGCGTTGAAAAAAGTGCATAAAAAGCAGATAGAAGAGAAACATCAACATCGCAAAGCCGTGCAGTGTTTTCAATAGAGCGGACATTAACGCTTAGCAAAACGTCGTCGAGACCCTCTGCAAATGCATTTACCGCATTATGATCAATGCGCCCTGTACTCTCTCCATAGGCAAGAAGACCATTAAACAGTGCGACATCACTTCCCGGCGCTATCGCTAAATGTATATCAGCAATAGTACAGGTCTCGGTTTGCCTTGGGTCTATGACGACCACTTTCATATCGGGGTTTTGGCGTTTAGCTCGCTCAATTCTTTGAAAAAGAACGGGATGTGCCCAAGCAGCGTTACTGCCTGTAATCACAATCAGGTCGGTGTTTTCTAAGTCTGAATAATCGCAAGGAACGACATCTTCACCAAATGCGCGCTTATATGCAGCCACCGCTGATGACATACATAGACGTGAATTGGTATCGATATTGGCGCTGCCGATAAAGCCTTTCATCAGCTTATTGGCAACATAGTAATCTTCCGTTAGAAGCTGACCTGAGACATAAAAAGCAACGGCATCCGCGCCATACTGCGTAATAGTAGATGTGATTTTATCTGCAATAACGCCTGTGGCCGTGTCCCAATCCACAGACTTTCCTGCTACGGTTGGGTGAAGCAAGCGACCTGATAAGTCGTTTGTTTCTAGCAGGTTTGTTCCTTTTACACACAATCTACCATAATTGGCGGGATGCTCGGGCGTACCAATAACGTTGTCCAGGGTAATGGTACGCTTACTCACGTTGCAACTGATATCTACACCACAACCCACGCCACAATAAGGGCACGTGGTTTGTTTAAGCTGCTCGCTCACAGCATCATGTTGTTGTGTAGCCATATTCATGTTCTTACCTTAGATTGTTGCGCTAATGGGCAATGTAGACGTTGCCGTCTTCAACTTTTACCTTAAATGCTCGCACCGACACGTCGTCTCGCTCTTTACATAGCCCTGTCTCTAGGAAGTAATGCTCTTTATATAAAGGTGATGCCACTACTGGCGCACCACCAATAGATCCCAACAACCCGCGATACAGCACATTGGCATTGCCAATAGGATCAAAGTTGCTGATAGCGTAAACCTGAGATTCACCGTTCATTTTGATATGAAAGATAGCGACCTGTTCGTTCTCTATTAGCGCGCAAACGCCGCTATTGGTAACTAAATCATAGGTAGTGCACGCGCAGTGCCATACTGTTTCTTCAGTGGGCATTGCAGAGAAATCGTGTGCTGCCGTCATTAGTGTGCTCCTTTTGTCTTTTATTCAGTCGTTTTACACCATAGACACTGGGATAAAATGCCCAACGCCTGCGGCTTTTTCGGCTACGGTTGCAGGCCTTACTTGCCCGCGCTCAGAGACAAACTGAATATTGGTATCAGTTTCAGAACTATTTACAAACTGGCGGAAACGCTTGCGAGACTGTGGGTCTTCAATCGTGGTTTTCCACTCACATTGGTACGCGTCAACTACCGCATCCATTTGCGCTTCAAGCTCGCCATTAATGCCTAATGCGTCATTGATGACGACATCTTGAAGGTAGGCCAGCCCTCCTTCTAAGTTGTCCATCCACACCGACGTGCGTTGAAGTCGATCGGCAGTTTTTACATAGAACATCAGCACGCGGTCGATGTATTTAATTAGGGTTTGCGTGTCTAAGTCGGTGGCGAAAAGATCGGCATGGCGAGGCTTCATACCGCCATTTCCGCATACATAAAGGTTCCAACCTTGTTCCGTCGCGATAACACCGATATCTTTACTTTGTGCCTCTGCACATTCACGGGTACACCCTGACACGGCGAACTTTATTTTGTGCGGCGCACGCAGACCTTTGTAGCGATTTTCAAGGTCGATAGCCGTCCCCACAGAGTCTTGAACTCCATAGCGGCACCACGTACTGCCTACACAAGATTTCACCGTTCGAAGCGCCTTGGCGTAGGCATGCCCTGTCTCAAAACCACCTTCAACAAGCTTTTGCCAAATATCCGGTAGTTGCTCAACACGGGCGCCGAATAAATCGATACGCTGGCCACCTGTGATCTTTGTATAGAGTTGATATTCTTTAGCAACTTCACCAAGCAATATGAGCTTCTCTGGCGTAATTTCACCACCAGGAACACGTGGCACTACTGAGTAAGTACCGTCTTTTTGCATATTCCCTAAATAAATGTCATTGGTGTCTTGCAAAGGTAAATGTGACTCTTTAAGGATATAGTCGTTATAAACCGAAGCGAGTATTGAGCCTACAGCGGGTTTGCAAATTTCGCATCCAAGGCCTTCACCGTGCGCCTCAAGCAATTCATCAAAAGTACGAATACCGTTGACTTTGACAATATGAAACAGCTCTTGGCGGGTATAGTTAAAGTGTTCGCAAATTGCTTTTGACACTTCAACGCCGCGCTTTTCAAGCTCCCCGTCGACAACATTTTTGAGTAATGCCGCACAACCACCGCATCCTGTGCTTGCCTTGGTTTCGCCTTTTACGTCTGCCACACTGCAGCAGCCACTGTCGATGGCTGACACAATATCGCCTTTAGTTACATTAAGGCAGGAACAAATGGATGCTGTGTCAGGTAGCGCGTCTGCACCTAAGGCCGGAGCGTCACCGGAGGATGGTAAAATAAGGCTCTCGGGGAATTCGGGAAGTGCAATATCATTAAGCGCATACTGCAACAGCGTGTCGTAGTCGCTGGTATCACCAACTAACACGGCGCCTAGCACTCTCTTCTGTTCGCTGTCTACCACCAGTTTCTTGTAGACACCCTCAGGTTGATTCAGATAAGTGTAGCTTAACGCCCCTTTTGTACGTTCGTGCGCATCACCAATAGAGCCAACCTCAACCCCCATGAGCTTTAATTTGGTACTCATATCTGCGCCAGTAAATACGCTGTCACCACCTGTGAGATGGCTTACTGCCGTGCGTGCCATCGTATAACCTGGCGCAACAAGGCCAAATATTTTGTTGTCCCACAGTGCACATTCACCAATAGCATAAATGTTAGGGTCAGACGTTAAACAGTGATTATCAATGGCAATACCGCCACGCTCACCAAGCGTTAATGACGCCTTTTTGCCAAGTTGATCAGAGGGACGAATTCCCGCTGAAAATAGGATCATGTCAGTTTCAAGTTCACTACCGTCAGCGAAGATCATTTTATAACGACAGCTATCACCCGCTTCAATTGTCTGCGTGGCCTTCTGCGTATGAACAGTAACTCCAAGCGATGAAATTTTTTGTTTAAGTACGTCACCGCCTGTCGTGTCTAGCTGCACAGCCATTAGCTGTGGCGCGAATTCGACAACATGCGTATCAAGCCCTGCCTGCTTAAGTGCATTGGCAGCTTCTAACCCAAGTAGACCACCACCAACAACAACCCCAACCTTACTGACACTGGCAGAGGCTTCAATAGCCAGTAAGTCTTCAATGGTTCTATATACTAAACAGTGTTCTTGGTCGTTACCTTTAATTGGCGGCACAAATGGATATGATCCTGTTGCCAACACCAGCTTGTCGTAGTCGAATTTTTGACCTTCAGAAGTAACAACAGTCTTATTCTCTCTGTCGATGTCTGTCACTATGGCATTGGTCACGACATTAACGCCCCATGACGCATATTGTGCAGGCGTAGTTAGCGCCAAGTCATCTGCGCTCGCGCCGCTAAAGTAGGATGATAGATATACACGGTCATAGGCGAGCCGAGACTCCCCGCAAAGTACGGTTATGTCGGCGTTTGCATCGCTGCTATGTAGTTGCTCGACAAAGTGGTGTCCCACCATGCCATTGCCTACGACCACGATGCGCGTTTTTGAATCAGATGACGTCATGTTCTTCCCCTTTCTTCGGGACAAAAAAAAGCCCGCGCCAACTTTCGTTGGTGCGGGCTTCGTTGCCTACTTTCGTTAAGTATTGACAAGATACCTAACTAACACATTTTACGGAGTGTTATGAATCACACTTCTAGCAATCAACACAAAATTACTAGTACACACTTTACGCATAGTGATATCCAATAACAGTGCCAATTACTTAACTAATTGTTTTAACGTTAAATATGACAAAAACCTCGGACATTTACACTGCTCAGATGCACCAAACAAACGCATTTATGTATTCGCTTGGTGCAAACTTACTGAGTGTGCATACCTGCTATGCAAGTTTGTCTGTAGCCACGCGATAACGCGGGTCTTCCACCACATTAATCTCTACAAATTTGTCTGCCTTACGTAGCAAGCAGCGGCACTCGTCACTAATATGGCGAATGTGCAGTTTTTTACCCTGCTCTTCATATTTGTCAGCCAAGGTATCTAACGCATCAATACCCGAAGAGTCCCAAATGCGAGAGTCTTTGAAATCAATCACAACATCGTCTGGGTCGTTGGCAATATCAAACAAGTCTTTAAAGTGAGACACTGAGCCGAAGAAAAGCGGACCATCAAGCTCATACACTTTCCAGCCGTCGTTATCGATATGTGATTTTGCCTCGATATGACGTGCGTGTTTCCATGCAAACACCAATGCAGACACAATCACGCCAACCACAACGGCTATTGCCAAGTCAGCAATAACGGTAACGCCAGTTACCAAGAAAAGTACAAAGGCATCTTCTTTGTTAACGCCGCGAATAATTCTAAACGACGCCCACTCAAATGTTGCAATTACCACAACAAACATAACGCCAACCAGCGCCGCTAGTGGGATCATCTCAATAAGAGGAGCAGCAAAAAGAATAAAGCCTAGTAGTACGACAGCCGCTGTAATACCAGACAAGCGACCTCGACCGCCTGAGTTAATATTAATCATGCTCTGTCCAATCATGGCACAGCCGCCCATACCGCCGAAGAAACCATTAACCGTGTTGGCAACACCTTGACCAACACATTCTTTGTTTCCGCGACCACGGGTATCTGTCATTTCATCAATCAATGACAGAGTAAGTAGCGATTCAATTAAACCCACCAAGCATAAAATAACCGAGGTAGGTAAGATAATCATGAAGGTTTCCCACGTGAACGGCACCATAGGTATAGCAAAGCTTGGAAGCTCGCCAGCAAGTGTCGCGGAATCACGCTGGTCAGCTGGTAAAAGGTCGCGTACAAAATCGATAACGGTGCGCGCTTCTAAATCTAAACCATGCACCAGCGCCGTTACCGTCACAATAGCCACCAAAGAAGCCGGAACAGCAGTTGTTAACTTGGGCAATAGGTAAATGATAGCCATCGTCAGTGTCACCAAGCCTAGCATCCAATAAAGCAATGTACCTTGCATCCATTGCAACTCACCTGCGGCATTAATCACCTTAAACTGACCAAGCTGCGCAAGGAAAATGACAATGGCGAGACCATTAACAAAGCCTAGCATTACGGGGTAAGGCACCAATCTTATAAATTTTCCTAACCGGAATACCCCACATAGTATTTGCAAAAGGCCAGCGAGAATTACAGCGGCAAACAAATACTGCACACCGTGCTGCGCCACAAGGGCAACCATTACAACCGCCATAGCGCAGGTTGCACCAGAAATCATACCTGGACGACCACCAATGGCAGAGGTAATTAGGCCCATCATAAATGCCGCGTACAAACCAATCATTGGTTCTACGCTTACTACAAATGCAAAAGCTACGGCTTCAGGTACCAGTGCTAGCGCAACGGTTATACCTGAAAGCACGTCGTTCTTTACATTACTGTCTTTACTGGTAATTAAATCGAACATGTTCTCTCAGAAGCTTTAGTGTTAAACACAAAAGGCCACCTTGGCGTTTCAACAAAATGTGGAACACCAACACGGCTTTTAAAAATTTATTCGCGATTCTATCACCATTATCACTTAAAATCGCCACGTTAACGCTTTATTAGCCTACGCATGCTGACAAATAGGACGTGTCGTGGCATCGTAACGCCAATATTGTTTGTGAAGTAGGTGGAACCCCACGCGTTTTGCCACTTAAAAAAGTATGACTATCATCTCATTATTAAGGAGTTAACGTGGTCCCTTATGTTCTGACTATTTTATGCGTGTTGGTTGCGGGCGCTATTCATTGGGTATCCCCCAAAGCCTACTGGAAAGCTACGGCGGTTTCGACGGCAATTATCTTATTGTTTTCTATTGCTGCGCTCTTTATTTTTCAGGCATCAGGCATGTTAGTAAGTGAACACACTGGTGAGACTGCTGATTTTTCAGGCCAAATGCTCACCATCACTACGTTAGTCGCGTTTTTTGGTTTTCTCATTTCACTCTTCGTAGGTTGGTTCTTACGCGTAGTAAGGCACTAGAAGTTGCACCAAAAAGGCGCAACCTTTACGAAATTTCTGCATCGTACTCTTTAGTTCTCTATACGTCGCGTTGCACTCTCATCGTGTAAATGGCTGCATCATCAAGGCGCCGAGTGCATATTCCATATAACGCTTGGCGTTTATCTATATCGTTTGTGTGTTCACGTAATCGGGCACAAGTGTTGCAAGCTTGTTTTGCGACACGACGCATTATTGCTGGTCTGTTTTATCACTACAGTACCCTTTGTCACCTGTTTTTATGATTCCCTGATTACGCGATTGCATTTGGGGCTGAGGGGCAAAAGACACTCAGGCTTTCACAACAGATGCGTTGTTCTAAACACTTATTAAAGCGCAGCAACCACTGTTAAGGTAAACCCGTTTGACTATGCTTAACCCCCAAGAATCATCAGTAGCACTTTGTAGCGACGCTACAAAGCGTTTTTTACTTGCGGCTAAGCACGCTGAAATAACCGTACTAGAGCAACTCTCTAGTAATTGCCGAATTGTTATTGCAGTGCGAGAGCTCATTCACGAACTGCAAAAAGAGCGTGGCGCCAGCAACATATATCTCGGCTCAGGAGCGTCGCGCTACGTAAAAGAACGCCAGCAGTACATAAGACAAAGTGAGCACGCCGAATCGCTGTTAAAAAGCCATTTGAAGTCACTTTATCTCTCTGATGATATTTCCGCCTGTAATCCTCGACTACTTAGTAGTATTACGCTTGCTATGCAGGCTGCAGATTACTTACCAAGGTTACGCGAACAAATAGACAAGCAATCTCTTTCCCCTTTAGAGTCTACGCGCGCTTACAGTAGGCTCATTG
This sequence comes from Alteromonas gracilis, assembly GCF_036870955.2. GTDB lineage: Bacteria > Pseudomonadota > Gammaproteobacteria > Enterobacterales > Alteromonadaceae > Alteromonas > Alteromonas gracilis_A. The sequence goes on along the minus strand of NZ_CP145482.2, from coordinate 648,887 downwards.
CGAGTTTACTTACCGTGATTTTCGAGGCCGCCGACATCGCCAGCGACCCGACTATTACTAAACTACTTGTATCGCTTTTTAATTTTATGCAAGCGAAAGAATACGCGGGCCAAGAAAGAGCCTGGGGAGCGATTGGGTTTGCAAAAACGCACTTTGAGTTACACCTTTGTGAAAAGCTACATACCCTTCAACAAGCCCAAGAACATCATTTCGCCATATTCATCGAATTTAGTACGGCCAAAATAGCCACCGCCTTTAGTGAGCTTAATGCGGGAAGCGCGACAACCGAAGTTCAGCAATTGCGAAAAATGATTGCACAACTAGGTGATGGAAGTCCCATATCCGAAGCCATTTCTGAGGTATGGTTTGATGTAGCAACACGTCGTATTGATGCGATGCAATCGATAGAAGTACAGCTTACCGAGTCGCTTTTGCAGCAGGCTAGCCAAAAAGTACTTAATGCGAAAGACGAAATGGCCAACCACCAGCAGTTACTGGAAAAGTTTAATGACGAACACACCAGTGAGGGTTCACCGCTCACTCTACTATTTGATCCAAGCATGCCAGGATTAGTTGAAGACGAAACCAAGCAAAATGACCAACCCGCTACATTAAACAATCAAACCCATACCCTCTCGGCACATCGGTCGTTTTACGATTTACTGCGTGCACAAGCCAAACACATTGAGGACATGGGTAGGGAACTGGAAGAGGCTAAACGCACCATACAAGAACAAAAAGTGATAAGTCGCGCCAAACTCATAGTGATGGAAAAGTTCAGTTTGAGCGAAAATGATGCTTACCGCCGATTACAAAAACAGGCGATGAGTGAAAACACGACCATTGCAGCCATAGCGCTCAAGGTGGTAAAGATTACCAAAGCGCGTTAATCACCTTAAATTATTAACGTTTTTCTTTTATTCTTACTAAAGCGAATAAGGCTGAATACGAAGGTTGGGCCATTGTTTAAGCCAGCCCTTTTTTGCAACACGATCTTTAAATACATCAGGCCTTGGAAAACGAGGGTTAATAGTGATCGTTTGTGCAAAATTCGCCTCTAACCCATAGGGGGCGAGTAAGCTAAACGCGCCAGACTGAGATAAGGAAACGGCCACACATGTCTCTTGCTCTATCCAATATGATAATGCATGTTCACAGCTGTTGTAGGGAGCATGATTGTGTTGCTTGTGCATTCTTGCCTGGTTTTTTACCTGCCAATTTGCTTGTGGCACTAACATACTTAAACAGCGTTCCAACTCATCGTCTCGCTGACGTGGGCTTTGGTGACAAAAGTAGACCACATCAATGTCGTTTAACGGCGTTGGCAACGCTTTGTTATGCTGCGCATCCCAAATAGCATTTCTCAGAAACCCTGCGCCAATAAAACCTTGCGGCAAAGCAAGTTCAGCAAGTGCTTCTAAGCAGCGCATGCGAAATGTATCTTGCAACAAAATCCGCGCCACCGCGTCGCTGTAGTCTAGCGTTTTCCCAGAGTCATTGAGGGTTGAACGATCATCCATAAGCTTACCCCTTTTAGTGTTGCCATTAGCTTTTTTGCGGCTTAACTCGCAGTTTACGCTTCCATTTAATAACGAAAAAGCTCAGTGCTGCCATGCATCCCCCCGCACACCAGCCTGCAACAACGTCACTTGGCCAGTGTACACCAAGCACTATGCGACTAAGCCCTATACATAGCACAAGTAATGCTGCAACAGCATATACCCATACACGCACAGCAGTATTTCTAGAGAACAGTGTCAGTAAGTATGCAATGTAAAAATAAACGAGTGTGGAGAGTGTAGCGTGCGCAGAGGGAAAACTTTGCGTGTATACATTGGTTTCATGAACCATTTCCGACGGCCTGGGGCGCGCAATCCCAGCTTTAAGTAGGAACGTCATCGCCAACCCAAGTGTGACTGCGGCGACAAACGTAAGGGCTTTTTTCTGCTCACCAGATATAGACAATGCAATAGCAACCGATAAGGTGACAAACACCAGTACCGTATTACTTCCCATTGCAGTGATATCTCGCCACATATCGTGCTGCCATCCTGATGAGGGAGCAACATCACCAAGTGCCATCAAAAGGGCATTGTCAGCCTCAGCTAATACCCCCATATGTACGAACAACATCGTTAGCAAGAAGGTCGTGCCTAATAAAAGGACTTGAATAGATGGCGTACGTAATGCATCAAATACCGCCGACATAGCGCTCGTATATTTCATTGTTACTTCCGTTTAAACCTTTCATATGACAAGGGGCCGTGGGCCTTAGTTATGCGTCGTGCTTACTACCGCCTAAACAATTTGGTGAAGTTAAAGACTGTCCTCCTCTCGCCTCCCACTCTTTTAACGTGTACGTATGGAGCGCGAGCGCATGCACTGGGCCGTCTAGAGCAGGCGCTGCAAGAGCATTAATGGCTCTGTGACGCGCTAGCAAACGCTGCCCTTCAAAGGTATCGCTGACCACCGTCACCTTAAAATGGCTCTGTGCCCCTTCAGGTACGTTGTGCATAAAGCTTTCATCAAGTACTTCTAAGTAAAGGGGAGAAAGCGAATTTTGTATAGCTTCTTCGAGAAACGCTTTAACTTGCATGTTAATAATTACCTACTTAATGTTTAGCACCAAGGACGCCAAGGATGGCCATGCGCTTAAAAAGCGCGAGAAAAATTTGTTGACTAATCAATAGTCAAGGTGCTGTTAATAATTGCCTGAACGTGAGATTAATTCTACCACCTATCGGTTTTTTCGTCTTTGCAATACCATGCAAATAGTGGCTTTGAGTCGCTCCAGCCATGATGAGAATACTGCCATGCGCAAGAGGTTGGGTATACGTGGCTTTTGTTTCTTTATGTTTGAAAACAAAAGGTCTGGCTTCACCCAAAGTCACTGAAGCAATGACGGGGTTTATGCCCAACTCTGGCTCGTCATCCGCATGGAAACTCATGCTATCGTTACCATCCCGATACCAATTGGCCAACACACTGTTAAAGCTTGAACCACTCAGCTGCTCGCAACGCGCTTTCAACGTTTTCAAGGTGGTTGTCCAGGGTTGCGGCTGCATGGTGAGGTTAGAATAGGTATAGACACACTCTTCGTCGCCGTGCCAGCTTTGTAAACGAGGGATATTAATGGACTTGCCAAACATTTTTATGGCGTCTTGCCGCCAAGGGAGCTCATTTTTGAGCGCCGTCAAAAACTGATCGGCAATCTCCTTGTCCACAGCGTGAGAATAATACCGCACGTCTGCCTCAGCCAGTGGTAAGGTGATGGGTTCGCCCGACAACACTTCGTCGTCTTGGAACGTCGAGTCAAATAATGAAAACTGCATACGTACTGCCGTGTCCGAGATTAGGTAGAGTATACCTAAACAGTACGTATGCGGTAAATTTACAGATTATGCTGTGGGTAGTTCACCTCCCACTCTCTAATGGGAAATAAGCTTCGGTTATTGCCCTCAGCGTAATTTTCAGGTTTTTATTACAAGCGTGATTTTTCTTTAAAATCATCGTCGGCGGGTGTAGCACTCCACGCGCCGCTATCTTGGATAACCCCTTTGTTTTTGTTCATCCATGTTTTGATGACGCTGTTGCTAGCAGAGGCGCTGGGTACCTGTGTGCTGCTGCGATCTAAGGTAAGCGGACTGAACGCACGCGACCAGAAATAATGCGTAACGGCTGCACCGTGCTTTTCAGCAACTTGCCACCAGTTAAAATTCCATGGCTTAAGCTCTGAAAAGGCAATACTGTTCATTAGACTAGCATTGTTATCACCCGCTAGAAATGTACTGGTAACGGGCGAGCTTCGGTATGCCTCTATCGCAATGCCCTTTGCTTTTAGTGTATCAACAAGTGCCTTGCTTCTCTCGCCAGTCCATTGATTGTTTAAGTATGATTTGCTTCCAATAGAATAGAACGGGTCTAGCAGCGCTATGCGATCTGGCCGATAAGCACCTGACAAACTGCCTTGATTTACTGCCGTGTTAAGTTTGCCAGAAATAGTGAGCGCAAGTTGATTACCCAAGGAGTGCCCTGCTATTCGAAGTTCCGACCCAGTAAAGTTAGGTAAACCGTTTAACAAAGATGTGTATAGTAACTGTGTGACTGACTGATTCGGACCCGAGCTATAACTACCGTTGGATGACTTCCAACGCATACCGCGCGGCCCGTTGGTCGCATGAATTTTTGCCTCGGCATCTTTTACTTCACTTTCATCAGCAAACTGGTTCCAATACAAAATCCCCACGTTGTAGCCTCTATCTAACCAATACCAAGCCAAATCTTGATTAGGGCCACCTACTCGGTTGCGGTTTAACGTTTCCCTTGTTCGGTTTGTCACCGAGCCGTTTTGCCATCCGTGTATATAAATTACCGTTTTTTTATTGCTGCTGTAATACGGATTAGATTGACCTGCTATGGCTTTTTTTGCGTCGTTATAATCAAACCAGTAGAGACCGTAATCTAGGCTGCTGTACACAGAATTAGGGAATGTTATTTCTGCTTTTACATGAAACGAAAATAACGTTAATAGCATCGTCCACAGTAGGGTGTGACGTTTATTCATGGTTGTTCCTCGTTTTTATAGTTTTGCGAGTTTCGAGTGGTCGGACAAGCTTTATTTAACAATATTTTCACATACCAATAACAAAGTAAACGTTTACCTTAAAATGAGTAAGTAAAGCGCAGCAGAGACTTCGCGAAAATGGTATTCTACACGCACGTAGTTTAGGCTTTCGCCGTGACAACTTTTACCGTTTAACACCGTACACGAGTCAATCAAGCACACTTCAATGAATACAGAATTCTTATTTGCAGACCGTCAACTCACGCTTATTCGCTATCCAGAAAAACATCAGCATGTTAGTTTGCAGGCGTGGGACAGTGCTGATGAGTTAGTCATAGAGCATGTCGAGAGCGCGCTTAGTGAAGGCGCACTTGCAGAAGCAGATAATCCTAAACTCATGTTTTTCAATGATGACTTTGGCACACTGGGCTGCTGGTTTGCGCATCTCAACCCATGGTGGGTATCAGATTCGTATATCGCTTATCGCTCTTTATTAGAAAACTTAACGGCAAATGCATTAAGCCCAAGTGTTAATGACAACACCATTCAAGCTCCGCTTAAAACGCTGACAAGCGTGGACAGTCTCTCGTTTTCGCCTGAAAACGATATCGACATGGTCGTTCTGAAAGTGCCTCGAGCACTGGCGTTACTTGAGCAACAGCTTATCGATTTACAGCGTTTTATTACCCCACGCACTCAAATTGTCGCGACAGGTAAAGTCAAAAGTATTACTAAGTCGGTGCTGGCGCTGTTTGAAAAGTATATTGGGACTACGACAACATCTCTGGCGAAAAAGAAGTCTCGGCTTATCTTTGCCACTCCGGATAAATTAACTCAGGTAAAATCTCCATACCCGACACGTTGGGAAGCAAGGAGCACCACGGGGCAGTCTCTCGTTTTAGATAACTTAGCCAATGTATTTTCACGTCAATCTCTCGATATTGGCGCTCGTATTATGCTTGAGCACATGACAGTTAGCGCAAATGATGTTGTGGTGGATTTAGGGTGTGGAAATGGTGTGCTTGGCGTAAATGCACTTGCGCTAGCGCCGGACGCTAGAGTTATTTTTGTTGATGAGTCATACATGGCGTTAGAAAGCGCACGCCTGAATGTACTCAATAATTTTCCAGACAAAATAGACCAATGTGAATTTGTCGCAAGTAACTGCTTAGAAAGTCTACTTGGGCGAGAAAACCGTCCAGCAGTCACCAAAATACTGTGTAACCCACCGTTTCACCAACAAAATGCTATTACGGACCATATCGCGTGGCAAATGTTTAGCGACGCTAGAGAGCTTCTAATTAAGAGTGGTCATTTAGTGGTGGTGGGAAACCGACATCTCGATTACCACATTAAGCTTAAAAAATTGTTTGGCGGTACAAAGGTGCTTGCTAGCGATAAAAAGTTCGTTATCTTAGGCACAGCTAAACGCTAGTCACGCACAGAAAGAGGATTATTCATGAAGACTACACAACGTTATCTTTTCGCATTTTTGACGTTTATTATCAGCGCAACCGCCGTTGCTGCTTCAAAAGATGATGGCTCTCATGTACAACCTGACAACTATTATCCCCGTGTGAAATTTGAAACTACAATGGGCGATATTGTTGTGGAACTAGATAGAAGACGCGCGCCTATTACTGTGAATAATTTTTTGCGTTATGTGGACAAACGCGCATACGAAGACACTATTTTTCATCGTATTGTGCCTGGTTTCGTTGTTCAGGGAGGGGGTTACACTGCAGACTTTAACGGCAAATCGAATTTCCCGGATATTTTTAACGAATCGGGCAATGGGTTAACCAATGATTTACACACTATTGCAATGGCAAGGCAAAATGACCCTCATACCGCTAATCGTCAGTTTTTCTTTAACGTGAATGATAATAGTAGCCTTAACCCAGGCAGAGATTGGGGTTATGCCGTATTCGGCGTCATTGTTGAGGGCGAAGATGTGGTTGACGCGATGTCTGAAGTTGAAACTGAGTACTCACTTCGCCTGAACGCTAACAACGTCCCCATTGACCCTATCATTATTAAAAAAGTTACCGTCCTTCCCCCCATGTAAGGGCAAGGACTACTGGGGCACGCTAACGCTAGCGTGCCTTCGGTAAATCTATCCAAAACAAATGCTGTTTGGGAAATGTTTTATCAAAGTAAGCGCCATGCTTTTGAAACCCAACACGTCTAAGTACGTGCTGTGATGCTTCGTTTTCTGGGTGTGTCATTGCGGTTAAAAAACCATAATGCTGTGACTCGGCCCATTCAATAACCCGGCTACACGCCTCTTTACATATTCCCTTTCCGCGCGCCTCAGGTAACATCGCAAAGCCTAAATCAGGACAGTCAAACGCAAATCGATTAAATAGTCCACATACACCGAGCGGCTGTTGGCTGAGCTTATCCTCTACAGCCCATAAACCGTACCCCCACTCTGCGCGCTGTGCATTGGTCCTTTCGATGTAGTCACATGCATCATCTAGTGTATTGACACCGCGGCTACCAATAAATCTGACCCAAAGATCATCCTGCTGTAGTCGCAAGACCCAGTGTTTATCGCCAAAATGAAGTAAACGTAAGCACAGTCTTTCGCTTATAAGATCAGTATTCGCAAGGTGCAATTGGGTGCTCAAAACGCCCTCTCTTCATCAATATGCTCTAGCAACGAATCAATAGTTTGATGCACCTCTTTTTTAACGTTAGCACTGCGAGGGTACTTGGGCATCGCTCTATCATTTACTCTGGGATGGTCCCACAATTTGGTGTGTTCAACAAAGGCTTTTGCTTCATGAATACCGCCATGTTCTAAGCACCCAGACAAGCAAGTGTCCACATAGGTTTGATGTACCGGGTATTCGTCATTGGGTGCATGGCAATCCAATGTTTCGCAAATCCACAATGAGCATTTTTCTAATTGTTCAAACACACTGTCGATATCGGCTGAGACGATATCATTAAAGATAATGCTGTGGCTTTTTACTCGAACAAAGCGATAATCTTTCTCTCTTGCCTGTAACGCTGGATTAAGACTGGCGGGTATTAGCTGTGCATTAAGGGCAGCCTCAGCCTTGGGAACTGCACCGACATAGGTTTGTGCTTCACTTTCGCTACGAGTAACCCAAGCCCGTTCAAAACCGCTTACTGTAACAGGAATACCTTGAGTGAAGATGTTTGAGTAGCGCTCTCGACTGTCTTTACTTAATAAACTACCGTAGCCCAGAACAATATGTTCATGTTTAAGGTCTTCAAACCATTGTCCAATTTCTCGTTCCGTTACGTTCACTGTCTATCTCGCCGTGTATAAAATGTCAGTTATGAATGCAAGTTATAATTAGTTACTAGCATTTAGTGCGTACCGAATATCCTTTGAAAGTAACACAAAAAAGGCGGTGTTTTCACACCGCCTTTGTTTCTACGAAAACATGTTGCGTTTCGATTGATTAGAACAGAGCGCGCACACCCATTGTGAAGTTTCTACCAGGTAATGGTGCTTGGTCTTTCAAGAAAGACGTATGTACGCGAGCTTCTTCGTCAGTCAGGTTCTCACCACGAGCAAAAAGTACCCAATCGACACCTTGGCTTGCAAATTCGTATTGAACGCTTGCATTAATCAATGTGTATCCGTCAGTTGCTGTTTCAAAAGACGCCACGTGCTTCTGATCGTCATACCATGTGAAGCCGACGTCAGCGGTCAAGCCATCGTTTACGTAGCTCAACTCACTTCCAAAACGCATAGGCGGAGTACGCGGCAAGTTGTCATCTTCGATTTCTGCACGAATGTAGTCACCGAAAACAGTAAGACGCAGCGTATCGCTTAGATCGACGTAGGTCTCAGCTTCGAAGCCCCAGATATCAGCATCAGCTTGCTGGAAATAGTAAACAGGAAGCCCTTCCTCATCACCGTGTTCGTCATGACCATGTTCGCCTTCATGTTCATCTTCATGCTCATGTTCATCGTCATGCATGTCCATTTCATCTTCGTGCTCATCATGGCCATGCTCACTAAGTGCAACAAGACCTGTGTTGGTTTGGAAGATGTAGTCATCGGCTTGGTTGTAGAAGAATGAAACACTGTATCCCCAATCGCCTGTGAACTTACGGAACGTAATATCTAGGTTGGTACTGACTTCTTCTTTAACGCTATTAAGTGACTCTTCAATATGGCCTTCTTCGTCCATATCAAACACCAAACCTACTTCATAGCTTTGGGTTGCCAAATGCTGACCCGCTGAAAACAGTTCTTGTTGGCTAGGAGCACGTTCACTGCGTGATAAGGTTACCGCTACAGAGTGGCCTTCTGTGTATTCCCAGTTCGCACCTGCTGACAATGATAAGCTGGTAAAATCATAGTCTGGGAAGCTAAACGCAAGCTCGTGAGCTTCGTGCTCTTCACCCTCATGATCGTCATGATCTTCACCTTCGTGTTCTTCATGATCATCGTGCTCATTATGTTCGTCGTCATGCTCTTCGTGCGCGATATCTAATTCGATTTCACTGTCGTCAGCGTCAAGTGTAGTTCGCTCAAGACGTCCACCCAGTTCAAACGTAACATCGCCAACTTTTTTCTGTTCTACAACATAAAGCGCAAAGCTAGACGTTGTGTTAGCTGGCGTAAAAGCCTCTTCACCGACTGCATTGTAATCGCTGTAGTTGAATTGAAGGCCGAACACACCGTGCCATCCATTGATTTCTTCGTGATACGCCGATAAACGAATATCGCTGGTTTCATTGGTAAATACGGTGCCCGGCTCGCCGTCTTCAATTTCAGCGTGCTCATAATCAGTGTAAGAGGCAGCAAATTTAAGGTTGGTTAACCCCTGAACCGGAGAGTGCCATTCGCCTGCCATTTGATATCGTGTCATATCAACGTCAAGCAATACCCCTTCTTCGCCGTGTTCATCGTGCCCATCTTCATCATGATCGTCATGACCATCTTCGTCATGGTCATCATGCTCTTCTTCGCTGTGACCGTGGCTATGCCCTGGTACGCCATATTCATTATCTAGTTTTTCAACCGCAAACCCGAAATAGCCTTCATCAGCTACATATGACAACCCTGCAACAATGTTGCTAGTTTCCATTGCACTGCTTTCTAATTCACCATTCGGCTCATCTTCATCAGGGTCGATAGATGCAAAACCGGGAATGTCAGCATTTTCTGTGTCGCGATAAAAGCCATCTACATGCCATGCCCAGTTGCCGCTGCCATCGGTTACATCGCCGCGCGTGTATTTGCCTTCATTTACCGTACTGTAGCTGACCTCTGCTTCACCGTTTACACCTTCAACTGCATATTGAGGGATACGCTTGTCAACGACGTTAACGACACCGCCGATAGCACCGCTACCGTATTGTAGCGTTGCTGGACCGCGCAAAATTTCAACTTGTGTTGCGCCAGCTAATGTTGTTGCTACATTGTGGTCCGGGCCTACGCGAGATACATCAGATACGTCCAATCCATTTTGTACAATACGGACACGAGGGCCATCGTTACCACGAATGATAGGACTACTTGATACTGGACCAAAATAGGTACTGTGAACCCCAGGAGAATTCTTTAACGTTTCACCTAAGGTGGGTGCTTCAACTTTACGTAGCTTATCAGCACTTATAACGGTAACGGGTGTCACTGATTCTAGTACTGAGGTTTGAAGTGCGTTAGCGGTTACTACAATGTTTTCAACCGAAGAAGGTTGCAAGACAAAATCGACATTTTGGTCAGCACTAACATCGCCAAGGTCATTGTCGCCATGAATATGCTCTGATGAGTATACGTGAAGGTGGATGTGCGGTTGTTGCACGTCATCGAAACGATACATACCATTTTCATCAGTGTAAGCAACGCGTCGCGTACCTTCTATTTTGACTTCAGCTCCAGCCACAGGCTGACCTGCCGTATCGGTCACCTTACCTGTTACAGTGGTAGCATAAACAGGCGCACTTAACAGCCCTGCTATCGTTAAACTTAGCAGTGAACGCATAATCATGGGTTTTCCTCTGAGGATGTTATAACATTATTTTGTGATACTGTAACATTGTTCAGCATCAGTCCTTTGAAGTCAACAACCGTCAATCGCCATAAAAAGCACGTTTAACGAAATTTAATCAAAGATTAAGTGCTATAGCAGCGTTTTTAATGAATGTAGTCGCTTAATTAACCCACGTATGGTTAGGCACGACTCACAGGGAAATTGATAACGTCTTTAATATGCGTCGCGTTTATTTTGAGCATAAGCAGTCTATCTATTCCCAAGGCAACACCCGCACAATCAGGCAACCCAGCTTCTAGTGCGTTTAGGAAGTGCTCATCCAATGGTTTTGTCGCCAACCCAGCGCTTTGTCGTTTCTGATTGTCTTTCTCAAACCTTATTCGTTGCTCTTCGAAGGCACTTAGCTCGTTAAAACCGTTGGCCAGTTCAGCACCTTTGAAGTACACCTCAAAGCGCTCTGCGACACGACTATCACGAGGGCTTATTTTAGCTAGTGCAGCCTGTGATGCTGGAAAGTCGTAGACGAAGCAAGGCTTCTTCATTCCAATTTGAGGCTCAATACAGTAGCTAAATAACAACTGTAGCTTGCTGTCAAAACTCAGCATTTGCGGTTGGTGTATGTCTATATTGTGCAGTTCCATCGCCTTTAACAGCGCTTCATCAGATGTATTAAGTGGATCGATGTCTAAGTAAGTGATAAACGCGTTCTGATAGGTTAGTTTATCGCTAGGTGATGTGTTTAATGTAGCCATTAGCAATGCGTCAACCTCGTCCATCAAGGCAAAGTGGTCAAAGCCAAGTCGATACCATTCCAGCATGGTAAATTCAGGATTATGCCAGCGGCCCTCTCCTTCATGTCGAAATGCTTTGCAAAGCTGATAAATAGACCCGCTTTGCGCACACAACAAGCGTTTCATGGCGTATTCTGGCGACGTTTGTAAGTATAAGGTTGTTGGCTCGCCTGAATTCGCAAAGTTGAACTGTGTTTCAAACGCATCTAAATGCTCGTCGGTCACCGTTCCATGAGATAGTAGTGGGGTATCAACTTCCATAACATCGCGAGAGTAAAAGAATTCGCGAATAGTGCGAAGTAGTTCTGCTCGCGCCTGTCGCGCTTGATGAGAAGTGGTTGGTTGCCAAGCTTGCATCTATGTGCCTGTAAGGTAATTACGCATATTCGCAATATTATACCAAGCGCACTATGCCAATTCATTAGTGGTAATAACACAAAAAACCGAGTGTCAGCTCTCGCTGTTACACCGGTTTCTCTCAATTCGCATAAATGCCGCCAATCAATGAGGCGGACAATTATTTTTGTGCGCGAGATACGTATTCGCCAGAACGTGTATCTACGCGAATCACTTCACCTGTTTGAACAAACAGAGGAACGCGAACTACCGCGCCTGTGCTAAGTGTAGCGGGTTTGCCACCAGTACCTGCAGTATCACCTTTAAGACCAGGGTCAGTTTCGGTGATCTCAAGTTCTACAAAGTTTGGTGGTGTTACCGTGATAGGTGAACCGTTCCAAAGCGTAATAACACAAACGTCGTTTTCAACTAGCCATTTTGTGTTTTCGCCAACCGCTTTTTCATCCGCTGCAATTTGTTCGAATGTATCGTTATTCATAAAGTGGTAGAATTCACCGTCGGTGTACAAGTAGGCAAGCTCTGTATCCATTACATCAGCGCCTTCTACTGTTTCACCAGAGCGGAATGTTTTTTCTAAAACTTTACCTGAAATAAGCTTACGAATTTTCACGCGGTTAAACGCTTGGCCCTTACCCGGCTTTACGTATTCGTTTTCTAGAATGTTGCATGGTTCGCCGTCCAGCATGATTTTCAGGCCGCCTTTGAACTCGTTAGTGCTGTAATTAGCCATAATTCCTCTGTCTAAACATAAGGTACAAAAAGTTTCGTGGAACAAATAATACCTAAAAAACCGATTTCTGTAGAGCATAACTGGCAAAAAGAATTAGCTTTCAGCTTTACGGACCCTGCAAAGCTGCTGCAGCATTTGGGTTTAGATGAAGAAAACTATGCCCAGCACATCAAAGCGAGGCGCCTTTTTCCCATGCGTGTACCGCGTCATTTTGTTGAGTTGATGGAAAAAGGTAATCCAAACGATCCGCTTTTCCTGCAAGTTATGCCACTAAGCGAAGAGTTTTTAACGTCCCCTGGATATAGCGAAGACCCGCTTGAAGAGCACGACACTGCGGGTAAAGGCATATTGCATAAGTACGATTCGCGCGTGCTATTGATGGTTCGCACCAGCTGCGCGGTAAACTGTCGATACTGCTTCCGCCGCCATTTCCCTTACGCAGACAACGCGGTTAGCAAACACCAATGGGAAGACGTACTCGACTATATTCGCGGTAATAGCAATATCAATGAAGTCATATTTTCAGGTGGTGATCCATTAATGGCAAAAGATGATCACCTTGCTTGGCTAGCGAGTGAAATAGCGGATATCGCTCATGTGAAACGCTTGCGTATACACACACGTTTACCCGTTGTTCTGCCAGACAGGCTCGATGACGCGTTTATGGACTGGTTTTCCAACCTGCCCATGCAAAAAGTGTTGGTGCTGCATGCTAATCACGCCAATGAAATATCTTCGAAGCTCGTTGTGCGCTTACGCAAGCTTCAACAAAAAGGCGTTACGCTACTTAACCAATCGGTGCTACTTAAAGGTATCAACGATTCCGGAGAAGCGATTAGCCAGCTAAGCGAAGCACTCTTTGAAGCGGGTGTTTTACCCTATTATCTTCACGTGCTGGACAAAGTGCAGGGGGCGAGTCACTTTTATGTTAGCGACGGCGATGCAAGAGGTATTATGGAAGAAACGATAAAGCGCCTGCCAGGCTTTTTGGTGCCAAAACTGGTGAGAGAAATTGGCGGGCAACCTGGCAAAACGCCTATCGACTTACAGTTGCATCCGTAACTTACGCGTAGGTATCAATGTTGGCGCCTAACGCGGGGTTTGAAGATGACGATTTTGGTACGTCAGAAGCTGATTCCAGCAACTGAAGCGACGCTTGTCCCTCTTGCTCTTGCTGACTTTTAGCAAGCTTAAGAGAGGCCAACTCAAGTGACGCACCGGACGTTCCAGAGGCACTAGCACCTTGTAGATCCATACCATTTTCCTTTGTTGCTTGTAGCAAAGTAAAAAAGTGGGCAGAATTGCCCCCTTTACACCATGTTGAACAGTGCGTTATTTGCACACTTCAACATACAGCAGGTTATCGGCCTTGAAAGGCGAAACTTTAACCATTATTTATAAAAACTTCGAATCGACTTTAAAAGGCGTGTCAATGCAAGAGATGCAAGCTATTCATCAACAACTTCAAGAGACCATGCAAACCCTTTATCGCAAAGCAGTGGATGCCGATCAGATGTTAGATAGTTTGCAACAAGATCAAAAAGGAAAGTTTGCAGCAGTATTTGCATCTGACAGTGGCTTTTCTACTTCGGCAAAACGCTTTGGACCTTACGTAGAAGAAATCGCCAATGATTGGCAGGCAATGAAAGACTTAGACGATGACGCTGCCAAAAAAGCCTTGGGACCTCTAGTGAAGAAAATTGAAATTGCGCTAGTCACCTTGGCACAATTTCAGCAATCGCTAAGTGCAAAACCTGCAAACTGACAAAAACCTATTGAGCGTAGAGTTCAAGCCCTCTGATTCTGCGCTCAATCTCTTTTACTTCGTTTAAGTAAGCCTCGCTATCTACCTTTCCATACTGTTCAGTAAAGGCTTTTTTACTCAGTCCTTCAGGTAAACCATCGATAGCGACGATAACCTCAAGTTCACTTTGTATTCGCGCCATCGCATTTTGCACCTGATGTGCTTTACCCTCTGCAATGGCAACACGAGCGAATTCTGTCCCTGACATATCGGCCGCTAAGTCGATAAAACTGTATCCAGAGCCGCCTTTGGCTCTATCCATCAATTCTTTAAATTCACCAATCGCTAGCGACATCCCTTGCTTCGAGAGCAATTCCAGCGCAGCCGAGATAATGAAGTGGCGTGCTAAGTCATTTCGTTTGTGGAGCACAGCCCCACTTCTTGGTTTTATCGCTTTATCTGAATAAGGCTGTATATCACCCACCAACTGTCCCACGCGGTGATGCCCAACATAAGCTGCTAACGCAATGATAACTGCTTTATTATGCAATACGGCTTGTTGCGGTGTGTGGCTTTGTTCGCGCGCCCTTGCCATGCCCTCGCGCAAATATTCGATAAGTGACACAGAAGTTGGACTTAGTGCTATTTCTCTGCCTGATATATAGCGCAGATAATAGGCCGACAGTGTTTCAAGCTCAGTTTCTTGTTGATCAGATAAGTTAAGACTAACGACATTGAGTTCAGTTAACAGTGGGTCAAGCGGCCCAACATCAAGGGTTAGCGCGCCGTTGCGCATAGACACTCGCTCAACACGGGTCAAGGCTACACTTGCTATTTGTGAGTTAGTATAAGAGTTCACGGTACGTTCAAGAAAGCGCAGTAGTAGCCCGCCTGAAATTGTCATATCACCAATTTGCACCTGCTCTATTTGTAAGCTGTCGCCCGGCAGCACAAGGGCAGACACATTAACAAAATGCCCGGTATTACCAACGGCGTAGGTAACACTAATGGTTCCACCCATTGGAGTGATATTAACCCGCCCTTTGAAATCAGGCAGTGCACGTTGAAGCACGCCCACTAAACTCTCTACTTGGGTTTCAGTTAGGTCTAACTGATGACTATCTTTACGCTTTGAGAAGGCACGTTGGAGCTGTTCTAATAACGCATTTACGCTATCTGCACCGTCTAGCTGTTGGGGCGCGGCAATGTCAACCAAGGGCGTTTTTTGAACCGCCATATAAGTAAAAGCCGCTCCAGAAATCGCGACTAACAAAACGACAAGGGCCACACCAATCAAAAGCCATTTTACACTGCGTAACATCATAAATTTATAGGTAGCCCTGCTGCGATAAATCAAAATACGCGCTAATAGTACGTGAAGTTAAACACTGTCACCAGTAACAAGTTCAATGGCAAGCCTATCGCGAGGAATGGTTCTGTTGCTGCGAGAAGTGACAATTCCCCCTTCGCACACACCGCTTATGGGCTGTGATACACTCTTATTTTATTTTACTGTTATAACGAGCGTTTAACGTGTCTTATCACATAATGGGGCTTATAAGTGCTGCCTTGTTTTTACTTACATGGTTAGGATTGTACTCGCAAATTCGCGCCATGAGCCATTACCAACACCTGTGCTCAGATGCCAATAACAGTCTATCGTTAAATCAGTTCGGCTCGAGTTATTTTGCGTTTTTTTCTATCTTTCTTTTCGGTATTTCTGTCGAACCCTTTAATCATTATTTGGTGTGGACACGCTGTGGGGCACTCATACTCACACTTATCATTATTTATAAAATATGGTCGCAGCGACGCACTAAGCTTACCGCTTCCGTTACTGTTTTAGCTGGTATGTCGCTGCTGGCAGGGTTTGTGTCTATGTATTTTCGCCCCTTCCCTGCCTTGGCGCAATTCGGCACTAACTCGCTCATGTTGGTAGTCACCGTCATTTTATTTCAAGGCACGTTGCACCAATGGGTGTTGCTGCGACAAAGACAGAAAGTGGGCTCGCTGTCCTTCACACTGTTTAAAAATATTCTGATAAAGGATGTCAGTACACTGATGTTTGGGCTAACCATGCCGATTAGTCAAAGTTGGCCGCTGCTGATACTTAACGGCACCAGTGTTGTGATGCGAGGTGGGGTTCTGATACAGATGCTGATACTAAAACGCCGCGAAGAACGCGGCGCTTTGGAGTCGTCGTAGCGCTACAGCGCGACTTCTGCCATATTGCCTTTGCTTTCCAGCCACACTTTTCTGTCGCCGGAGCGCTTTTTAGCAAGCAGCATGTCCATTAACTCCATCATTTCTTCTGCATCTTCAATAGTCAGCTGCACAAGACGACGGGTGTTAGGGTCCATAGTTGTTTCACGAAGCTGCATTGGGTTCATCTCACCCAAACCTTTAAAGCGCTGCACGTTAACTTTGCCACGCTTTTTCTCAGCTTCAATTCTATCGAGAATGCCTTGTTTTTCGCCCTCATCTAGCGCGTAGTAAACATCTTTGCCCACATCAATTCGAAATAATGGAGGCATGGCAACATATACGTGCCCTTGTTCCACTAGCGTCCTGAAATGGCGAACAAAGAGCGCACATAACAATGTCGCGATATGCAGTCCGTCAGAGTCAGCATCAGCTAAAATACAAATTTTACCGTAGCGAAGCCCTGATAAATCTGAGGAGTCAGGGTCAATGCCAAGGGCCACCGAAATATCGTGAATTTCTTGCGACGCCAACACTTGAGAAGAATCAACTTCCCAACTGTTTAGGATTTTACCGCGAAGGGGCATGATAGCTTGAAACTCTCTGTCCCGCGCTTGTTTTGCAGAGCCACCTGCCGAGTCGCCTTCTACTAAGAATAATTCTGAGTAAGAGATGTCTTGCGAAGAACAATCGGTCAGTTTACCGGGAAGCGCAGGGCCTTGAGTCACCTTTTTACGAGCCACTTTCTTGGTTTGACGAAGACGGCGTTGCGCGTTGTTAATACACATTTCTGCCAAGGCTTCAGCAATTTCAGTATGCTGATTTAGCCATAGGCTAAATGCATCTTTTACGATGCCCGATACAAATGCACTGGCTTGACGCGAAGATAGGCGCTCTTTGGTTTGCCCAGCAAACTGTGGATCTTGCATCTTGGTCGACAAGATATATGCGCAGCGGTCCCAAATGTCATCTGGCGACAACTTAACGCCGCGCGGCATCAAGTTTCTAAATTCACAAAATTCACGCATCGACTCAAGCAAACCTTGGCGCAAACCATTAACGTGCGTTCCGCCCTGCGCAGTTGGAATGAGGTTTACGTAGCTTTCGGTAACAAGGTCACCGCCTTCTGGTAACCACATTACCGCCCAATCTGCTGCTTCAGTATTTCCGCTGAAACTGCCTACAAATGGCGTGTCGGCAGGTAGTGTTTCAAACTCTTCTACGGCTTGGTAAAGATAGTCTTTAAGACCATCTTCGTAGTACCACTCTTGGCTTTCTTTAGTGATCTTGTTGTCAAAGCGAATACGAAGCCCAGGACTAAGTACGGCTTTAGCGCGCAAATTGTGAATCAAACGACTTACAGAGAACTTTGCAGAGTCGAAGTATTGCGCATCTGGCCAAAAATGTACGCGTGTACCTGTGTTGCGTTTGCCGCACGTGTCGATAACTTGCAAATCTTCAACTTTATCGCCATTTTCGAAGGCTATTTGATATACGTTGCTGTCGCGGCGAATGGTAACTTCGACTCTCGTCGACAGTGCATTCACCACTGAGATACCTACGCCGTGCAAACCACCTGAGAAAGCGTAATTCTTATTTGAGAATTTACCGCCTGCGTGCAGTTTACTTAAGATAAGCTCAACGCCTGAAATACCTTCTTCAGGGTGAATGTCCACCGGCATACCACGACCATCATCAATCACTTCCAGTGACTGGTCTTCGTGCAATATCACTTTAATGTTAGACGCATGCCCTGCGAGTGCTTCATCAACACTGTTGTCGATAACTTCCTGTCCAAGGTGATTTGGACGGGTTGTATCGGTATACATACCGGGGCGACGTTTTACGGGGTCGAGGCCGTTTAAGACCTCGATAGCATCTGAATTGTATTGATTTGACATAGTTATGGTTGTTATTTAAGCCAGCAACAAACGTGATAAAACGATGTTATCAGGGCTTGTAGACACTGGCAACGTGCTTATTTGAGTAGAAACGCTGCGATAGCAGGCAAGTGGTTTTCATAGCCAACGAAGCTGTGATCCCCGCCCTCTTCTATCAGCAATTGGCTATTGGCATATTTTTGCGCAGCCAATCGATAGTCTAGCGTTTCGTCCTCGGTCTGCAGCAGCACCTTATAGCAACCTTCATTCTTAAGGTGCGGAGTATCGAGTGCCTTAATAACCGCTAAATCCGTTTCTACAATCTCAAACTTCTCACCGCTGTAAGGGTTTTGGTGCGGGCCAATAAAGCTCTGCAAAAGCTCATAAGGCTTAACTGCAGGATTAACAAGCACTGCTTTTCCACCAAATTTTTCAAGTAAGAAAGTCGACAGATATCCCCCCATGGAACTTCCAATGAGCTTGAGGCCGCCTTCTAAAAGCGCCGGCGTCGCTTCGATAAGGGCAATAAGCTGTGCTTCAACCTGGCTAGGAAAATTAGAAAGCGCGGGAATATGCAGTGTGACATCGCTGTGGTGTTGCTCAAAATAAGCTTTGGTCGCCTGTGCCTTAACCGACTGTGGAGAACTCAAAAAACCATGAAGATATAGAATATGTTGCATACTGCTCTCTTATTGTTGTCGTACTGATACTTTTGACCGCTTGACGCGCTGCGCTTAGCCTCAGTTAAAAGGTTGTGTTTTAAAAGTGTTATTGCAGGCTTAACGGTAAGCCACGCGTTTAACATCAACGCTAATGTCGCCATTATCACTCAACATTATGAATTGATAGCCAGGGTCTTCATTACTTATCCCAAATGCTTCTTCCATTGCCCACTGCCAGCAACTAGACGGGCAACCGAATGATGGTGTCGCGTTTTGACCAATTGATTGCCGTATAGGCGAATGAACATGACCATGTAATAAGGCTTTTATCCCTGGTTGTGTCGATGCAAGTGCTTCAATTTTCTCAGCACCTTCTAGTGCGTGTTTGTCCATCCAGCTATTTGACGGCTTTATGTGATGATGAAGCACGACAAGATGATGCTGGGGATTGATGTTTAATGTACTTTTTTCGCACGCGTTGGCAATGGCGAGGACATCTTCTTGTTTAACTTGGCCCACGGCACCGTGGAGGTTGTTTGGATGGCGTGTATCACATCCATGCAGCAACCAAGAACCGATTTGCAGTGGTGTACCCGCGGTGAGAAGGTGACCGTCAAGCATGGAATCAAAGTAAGGGTTGTTATCATGGTTACCCGCGATGGCATACCAAGACAATGACTTTGCTTCAATGTATTGTCTCATCAACGAAACGAAAAGATGGTAACTTTCCTTCGAGTTATCGCCACTGATATCACTAGGTTACTAGCACAATGACGGGTTTATTGCCGTCTAGCTTGTGCACCTTTCTGACATCTGCCTGAACCGCTTTAAGTACCGCCTCCAAGGAGTGAAAAGGAGCAATATCTTTGTAACCTGTCTTGTCTTTGTTTTTTAACAAATGACAATCACTAATTTGAAAAAGAGTTGTCACGCTTCTGACGTTACATTGCTGGCGTGTTGAAGACAGAAATTGAGCCACTCAGCCAGAAAAATATTTACCATATGCTTTTCATTTCTCTGTCGCATTTTCAAATTCGGGTAGTCATATGATGGCTGAAGCGCCCCCGTGTTTTGACTGTTTATCACTTCGGCCATACGGGCATCGTGGTAAAGCCTCACCGTCATTGAAGGGGTAAGGTAGGCGGGGAGCTCTGACGTTGTTTGCACAATCGTTAGTGTGCTTGTGTATCGCGCAGACTCAATAATACGGATTTCGTAAGACAGTCCTTTACCAACAGAAAATGCATAGCTTAAATCTTCCGTATCGCAATCAGGCAATATACGTAGCACATGCGAGTAATTTAGCTCGCACAAAGCCTGCATAGAAGGAAGATGAGGTACATATTTTCTGTTGTTACGTTGAGTCACGATGTCTGCCACTGCTCCAAGAGTTGAGTTTTGTGCATAAAGAACCATTGTAGCGCAATTACTGCCGCGGCGTTGTCAATATGGCCATTTTCGAGCCATTCAAGGGCTCTACTTTCTTTTACACGGTGTACCTTGATATCTTCAGACTCGGTCTCTAACCCATGAATACCCTGCGCTTGGCTAGCATCTGTCTTCGCCATAAAAATATGTAATCTTTCCGTAGTCCCGCCTGGGCTAGATAAATAGCTTAGCGCCTTGGTGAGTTTATCAAGGGTAATTCCCGCTTCCTCCATCGACTCTCGATGGCATACCGCTTCTTGCGTTTCGCCTTTATCAATCATGCCGGCAATAATTTCTATCAACCATGGACTTGAAGATGTAGCTAATGCCCCAATTCTAACCTGCTCGATAAGCACGAACTCTTGAAGATTCGGATCGTAAGGCAGCACCGCCACCGCATGGCCGCGTTCAAATATTTCGCGTTTTACGGTGCCACTCCATTCGCCGTTGAAGCATTTGTGCTTAAATTGATACTCGTTCATGGTAAAAAAACCACGATATACTGGCTTAATGTCAGTAATTTCGACGTCATTTGAGGTAAATGAAAGGAATTCCTTGTTCATTTGCAGACACTTATGGTTCAAATAGATTTATCATACATAGTACATTTACATATCAACCGTGTATACGCGAGCGAAAAGCAGGGTATGATGTGTACGATTAACAGAAAACTCAATTTATAAGTCGTTTATTACTATAAAAATTGCGTGGGTAGATCACATATTCTGTTACAGTTAAACGAAGACTGTTACGAGTTTGGACTTTCGGTTTGTGATTGAATTTTCATACACTTGGTTTTAATTAGTCGCCGTAATAAAAATAGAGGCGACACAACTTGAACACAACAGGAAGACGTAAGCATGAAACGAACACTTCTGTCGCTGGTAGTCGGGATTTCGATGACCACTAGTGCACTGGCCGACGACCTTATGCAGGTCTATCAACAAGCACTGGCTAACGATCCATTGGTAAACCAAGCGAAAGCGCAACGTGATGCTGCGTTTGAAGGAATTAGCGTAAGCCGCGCTAACCTTCTACCTCAGATATCAGCGTTTATTTCTTACACGGACGTAAGTGCAACAAGTGCTAACACCGTTCCTATTACTGATGAAAACGATGAGCTTGTCGGTTTTGCTTTTCCACTACTCGACTTTCAGCAAACTAACTTACAAAAAGGCGTTGAAGCCACGCTTTCGATTTATGACCACACTAACTGGGTAAATCTAGGCCGCGCCGAAAAAGTAGCACAGCAAAGCGACTCTCAGTATGCGCAGCAAGTACAAGACCTTATTGTACGTACCGTAACAGCATACCTTGGCGTGCTGCGTGCCCAGGATAACCTAGAGTTTATCAAAGCAGAAAAACGTGCCATTGAGCGTCAGCTAGAACAAACCAAACAGCGCTTTGAAGTAGGTTTAACGGCTATTACCGATGTGCATGAAGCACAGGCTAACTTTGACAACACGGTAGCACGTGAAATTCAAGCAGAAAACGATGTAGAGATTGCGCTTGAAGACCTTCGCGTTATTACGGGTAAATATCACTCTCGTTTAAGCGTACTTAGCACAGAACGCTTCAGTGCTACGCTACCTCAGCCGTCGACGGTTGAAGAGTGGCTAAAAATAGCAGAAGAGCGTAATTTGTCACTGATGGTTCAGCGTCTTGGTAGAGATATCGCGGAAGACGACATTGACGCAGCACGCGCAGGTCACTATCCAACGTTGTCATTCACAGCGAGATACACAGAAGATGATGTATCACAAACGATCGGGTCACAACCTGAAGCTAACCTACCAATTCAGGATACTACTCGCCTAAATGCGCAACTGTCTATTCCTATCTATCAAGGTGGTCGAGTAACGGCAAGCACTGCGCAAGCCCGCCACAACTACGTGGTAGCAAGCGAACAGCTAGAGCAGGCGCATCGCCAAACTGTACAAAGCGTGCGTCGTTCTTATAACGACTTGCGTGCTGCTGTATCTCGAATTCGCGCACTAGAGCAATCTGTTGTATCAGCGGATAGCGCTTTAAAAGCAACTGAAGCAGGGTTCGACGTAGGCACTCGTACTATTGTTGATGTACTAGACAGCACACGAAACCTGTTTGATGCACAGCGTAACCTTGCAGGTGCTCGATATGACTTTATTCAGTCTGTTGTGACACTTAAGCAAGCTGCAGGAACGTTAACGGGCGAAGGCATTGAAACATTAAACCGTGGTTTAGTGGCGTCAAAGGCCGACTAAGTCCTAAACCTTTGTAACGAAGGGTGGCATAGGCTGCCCTTTTTTGTGCCAGTAATGGTGTAAACTACACCAAAGAGCGGCAGTTAGTTATTTGATAAGAATAAGCTGGCTTAACGGGAAGGCGTGAACTTTTCTAGGGCATTTAACAGCTGTTTGTATTCAGCTCGAAGTGCTTCAGCGCTTTGCTTGTTGAGCGCAAAATTACTTAAGCGCGCTGAAACCGAACGCAATTTTTCTTGCAACAAACGTAACTCATCGTCCATGATTAGGCCCCTTATTTCCTGCTTTGTGCAGATATCTAACTAAACTAGTATAGCGCCATTGCGGCTTACCTCAAGCCCTTTGGATGACAGATTTATTCTTGAGTGATTAATAATAATGCAAGCCTCTGAACTTCAAAACAAATTTGAACGCATTCGAGCTAACAAATGGTTTGAAGCCTTTGTTATCAGCGTCATCGTCATTTCCGCGCTCTTAGTCGGAGCGAAAACGTATGAGCTGCCAGCAGGGTTTTCCACAGTAACGCTTTTCTTAGACTGGTTTATCAGTGCTTTTTTCTTAACAGAAATCACTATTCGCTTTCTCGCTGAGAAACAAAAGCGCTATTTCTTTAAAAGCTTTTGGAACTGGTTCGATACGCTTATCGTTGTTATCAGCCTCATACCTGCCGATGATACCGAGCTTGCGCTAATAGCGCGATTAGTGCGTGTATTTAGAGTATTGAGGATGATCTCTATTATCCCAGAACTTCGCATTCTTCTTGTTTCACTGGTAAAAGCGCTGCCTCAGCTTGGCTACGTGATGCTACTGATGTTTATCATCTTTTACATTTACGCCGCCGTGGGCAGTACTTTGTTTGAAAGCATCAACCCAGTGCTATGGGGAGATATCACCATTTCGATGCTAACGCTGTTCAGAATAATGACATTCGAAGATTGGACAGATGTTATGTACGAAACGCAGGAAGTGTACTCGTTGAGTTGGATTTTTTATCTTACGTTCATCTTCTTCACTGCTTTTGCCTTCTTAAACATGGTCATAGGCATTGTGGTCAACGTAATGGAGCGCGAGAATGAAAAAGCCCGTGCAGAGAAACAAGCTGAATTGCTCGCTGAACAAGTGGCAAAGGGCAACGTTGAGCCGACATTAAAAGACGTTATGGCTGAACTTGCGACCATTAAAACGCAGCTAGCAGAGAAGAAATAACTTAGGTGGGCATACAAAAAGCGCCATCGACGGGACTGTACCTATCGCTGGCGCTGCTGACTAGTTTACTCCGTACTTTGTTTTAAGCGCTTCGACTCTATCTTTTGACACTTGTGAAGCAAACTCACGGCTTGAGAGCCTGCGTTGCGCGAGCGGTTTCTTGTCCATCTCGAGCAATAGCTCCACATGGTTTAAGTACACCTCATCGTTTGACACAGGACGAACAAATATTTCGTCGTACAGCTTCAAGGCCGCTTCATTTTGACCTTTGGCAATATAAATTTGTGCCAAGGTATCCTTCGTCTCCGCATTTTCTGGACGAAGCGCAACAGCGCGTTTAGCCATCTCTTCGGCTTGCTTTAACTTGTTGTCCTCAAGCGCTAAATACGCCAAGTTGTTAAGTACCACAAAATTATCTGGGGTTTGCTCTAAAATACCTAAGCATAGGTCGCCATGGCTGCATTTCTGTCTTTAGGTAGCTGTCTCTCTGCCAGTAGCATGCTGCTTTGAATATCTTCGCTATGTTGAGCCACGTGCTTTGACAAAAACGAAAACGCACGCGCCTTGTCATCAGACATTTCAAGCGCCGCCACCACCAATAATGCATTGTCTGCGTTTTGATTTGACGCATAAGCTGCTTCGGCGTGTTCGACAGCCTCTACAGGCTTACCTTCAATAAGTTTCAGTCTTGCGACAATGCCTCTTACAAAAGGCAGAGCTTTTACGTCATCTGACGTTTCATTGATAATATCCCACGCAGGTTGCGACTGCCCTAATCGACTGTGAAAATACGCCTTTAATAAGGTGAGCTGAGCATCACTGCGCTTTTCTAATGTTTTCTCAGTGAGTGTAAGGCCTTGCTTGAACTGCTTTTGAGAATCCAAGATTAACAGTTTGCCTAATACCGCATTTTTGTCTTGAGGATAAAAAGACAGCCAGCGGTCAAAGAGTGCGTTTGCTTTGTCCACTTTGTTACTTGCGATCAGCGCCTGCCCCTTAAGGTTCCAAAAGGCCATGGGTGAGTCGTCGTCTCCCTCAACATCATCTAGCAGCGCTATTGTTTTATCCACGTTGCCATCAAGTGAGTACATTCTTGCTAGCAGTACGCGCAAATTTACGTCATCAGGACTTTGTTTTAACTGACTTTCTGCATAGGCGACAACAGGTTGTGCAGCATCTTTTTCAATAGCCAATGCATACCATATTGATAGTGCTTGGATATCTGATGGATGCGTTTCAAGAAAACTTCGCATCATAGCAATGGCTTCATCTTGTCGCTCTTGAGCAATCAATAGCTTGGCTTGAGCATACGTCACTTCATTATTGGCAGTGTCTAATTTAGCCGCATCATCTAAATAGGTTTTCGCGTCATCAAATGCCTCTTGCGCCACCGCTATACTTCCTAAATAAACCAACGGCATAGCAGCATCAGGGGCCGACTTATGCCAAGACATAGCCGCCTCTTTGGCTTTTTCTAGCTGGCTAGGTTGCTATGTAAGCGCGTAGCAAGGTACTTTGCGATGTCGCAGACTCAGGCGCCTTTTCTACCGCCTGCTCAAGATTTACCAAGCCTTCCACATCATTAAGCGACAACTGAAGAATGCCAAGCCTAGATAAGTCGTCGGCACTTGTACTCACTGCTTCTGATTTTTCGACCATTTGCTGTGCGCCAACAACGTTACCGTCGCGCAGCAATTGGTAACTGGCCTTAGAAAACAGTGCAGCATCTGCACTTTGTTCGCCTTCAACCCGAGAGAGTACTGCTAAGGCTTCATCGTTGTCCCCAAGTTGAAGCATGCTATCGGCAAGCATTCTCAAACCAGGGTGATTGTCAGGTAAACTAGAAGCAACCATCGTGAGATGACGTTGCGCAGCTTCAAAGTCTTGAATTTGATAGGCACTAAAGCCCGCCACCAGCCTTACCACCAGATCGCTTCTTCCATTTTGTACAGCCACCTCAAGATGTGACAATGCGTTTGCATAATTGCCACCTAAGCCGATTCAATAATGCCCTTAAAGGTATTGAGTAATGGGTGTGCGTCATTGAGTGCTAATAGGTCATCGACAATAGGTTCAGCCTTATCAAGCTGTTGCTGCTCTACCAACAAAGACGCATAAGCAAATTTACTGGTAACATCGTCTGGGAACAGTTTGACATAGCTACCGTAGACATCTGCTGCTTTGCCCGCCTCATCATTTTGGATGTACAGCTTAGCCAACTGCTGAAGGACATCTTTGTTTGACGGCGCCTGCTCTTTTAATGCTTCAGTAGCGGCAAGTGCTCCCTGAATATCATTTTCAATAACATAGACGTAGCTTTCTATCAGTCCTTTGTAAACGGAAGACGTGTCCAATGTGATCAGGTCTTGCAGCAGTATTTCAGCGTCTTCTTGTTTACCGAGTTGAAGTAGTGCTTGCAGTTTATAAAACCCGACTTCTGCAGACTCTACTGCGGTCATTCCCTGCGCCCGATAATCAACATCAGCAAGCGCATTTTCAGCCCCTGAACGCTGATAGGCAAGTGACAGCAGTGGAATAACTTCCCCCGCTGGATGCCCAAGCTCCAAGGCCTTGTTCAGCTCTTTTTCAGCCGCTGCAAAGTTTTGCTTTTGAAGGTAAAGCTTACCTAGCTCGAATCGTGGTTGCGCTTGATTAGGGGATTTTTGAATGGCATTTTTGTATTCAACGACCGCTGCATCGATTTGCGCCGCGGCGACATAATTGCGGGCATCAGCCAAGTGGCTTTCCGTCGACTTCTCACTACATCCTGTTAATAATGTACCAAGAAGCAGCATCGCCACAGAGGCGCGCTTTACCATTTGATTAGGCGTGTTCGTTTTCATTCTAATTCCTTGCCCTTACTGAAAATTATTGGTTCCGATAGCAATCCCACTGCAAATCTGTTTATTATTTCATCAAATTTGTGCAATTTCGTGGCAACCTAGCCATTATTCGAATATAATATGGTTTTTTGCAACATTGCTGGCAAGCATATCGCGAAATACGCTAAAAATAAGCTCTTAAAACTTGCCCGAAAGGCCAGTTCATCGCTGTATAGCGTCTTGCGATACTAAACCGAAAAAGTACGGTTTAATCGTGTGCCGCACCCTCCTTACTTAATGCATCAGGACCCTTAATGACAACAACTGTCGACATGACATTTAAAGACCTCAATCTACCAGAACCTATCTTACAAGCCCTTGAAAAAGTTGGCTACGAGAAACCGTCTCCTATTCAAGCGGAAAGTATTCCACTGTTGCTTGATGGACACGATTTACTCGGTCAGGCACAGACAGGGACAGGAAAAACCGCTGCGTTTGCCCTGCCCATGTTGGCAAATATCGATCCTGAGCAACGTAAGCCGCAACTACTGGTATTGGCCCCAACCCGTGAATTAGCTATTCAGGTTGCAGAGGCGTTTCAGGTTTATGCGAGCTTTAGTCAAAAAATTAAAGTACTTCCAGTATACGGCGGTCAGTCGTACGACAACCAAATTCGCCAGCTTAAGCGCGGCGTGCAAGTTGTTGTAGGTACGCCAGGTCGTATCATCGACCACATCAAGCGTAAAACGCTAGATTTAAGTGAACTTAAGTTCCTTGTTCTAGACGAAGCAGATGAAATGCTTCGTATGGGCTTTATTGATGATGTTGAGCTTATTCTTAGCCACGCACCAGAGGAGCGCCAAACTGCGCTGTTCTCGGCAACCATGCCTGGCCCAATTAAGAAAATTACTCAGCGTTACTTAAAAGACCCTAAGCACGTTAAAATTGCGTCTAAGGTAAGCACTGCTAGCACCATTCGTCAGCGTTACTGTCAAATTGCACCGCACCATAAGCTTGAAGCGCTAACGCGTATTATGGAAGTGGAAGCGTTCGATGGTATGATTATTTTTGTGCGCACTAAAACTGCAACGGTAGAGTTAGCTGACAAGCTATCTGCCCGTGGCTACGACGTAGAGCCACTAAATGGTGATATCCCTCAGGCAGCCCGTGAGCGCACTGTTGAAAAGCTTAAGCAAGGTCAAATTGATATTCTTGTTGCAACTGACGTTGTGGCCCGTGGTCTTGATGTTGAGCGTGTAAGCCACGTTATCAACTTCGACATTCCATACGACAGTGAATCATATGTTCACCGTATCGGCCGAACTGGCCGTGCTGGCCGTCAGGGTGATGCCATTTTATTTATTTCTCACCGAGAAAAGCGTTTGTTGTTCTCAATTGAGAAAACCACTAAGCAGCCAATTGAAGCAATGCCAATTCCTTCAATTAGCGAAATTAACGAAACGCGCTTAAGCCGCTTTAAGCAGTCGGTTGCTGAAGCAACCCAAGACGATAGCATTGAATCATTAATGCCAATCGTTGAAATGATTAAAGAAGAAAACGAAGCATCGCCTGAAGTGCTAATGGCCGCATTGCTTAAAATTGCACAAGGCGATGAGCCGCTGATTCTTAAAGAGTCTGACCGCCCTGACCTTCATAGCAAGCCACAACGTGACAGCCGTGATAGAAACAGCCGCGATGGCCGTGAGAGAAAGCCAAGAGCCCCGCGCACAAGTCGTAAGCCGGAAGAAGGCATGCAGCGTTTCCGTATTGAGGTAGGCCATGTGCACGGTGCTAAGCCCGGCAACATTGTTGGTGCTATTGCAAACGAGGCGAACATTAACTCTAAGCACATTGGTGCCATCGAGATATATGACAACTTTAGTACGGTTGACTTACCTGACGGCATGCCAAAAGAAACGCGCGATACGCTACAAGGTACTCGCGTTGCCGGACAGCGTTTGAATATTCGCGAATGGTCAGATACGCCACCACCGAAAGGTCGCGGCGATCGCGGCAACCGTGGTGACCGTGGTGACAGAGCACCTCGCGGAAACCGAGAAGACCGTGGCAATCGCGCAAATCGCGGTGACCGTGAAAATCGTAAACGTAAGAACTAAATAGCAACATACTCAGCCTTTATATAACTAATAGAAATATAAAGGCTGTTTTCGTTGTTTTCTTATTAAAAAGAATTGGCGCAAAATAGTGTCAGTTCTTTTTTTGTATATAAAGCCCAGAAAACCACTATGGATTACTTTCCGTTATTTCTTGATGCTAGAAAACTACGTGTGCTTATTGTTGGCGCTGGTGAAGTTGCCGCGCGCAAGTTAGAGCTCATTATGAAAACGCCAGCAACCATCACTGTTGTGGCGCCATGGATTTGCGATACCGTAAATTTATTAGGTAAGAACGAGAAAGTAACCCTAATTGAACGCGAGTTCTCAGACAGTGATCTCGATGGTCATGACATGGTGTTTATTGCCACCGACAAAGGTGAAGTGAATCAGCACATACACGACCTTGCTAAGGCGCAAAAAGTATTAGTAAACGTGGTAGATAACACGCCACTCTGTCAGTTTATTACCCCTTCTATTGTAGACCGCTCCCCTATTGTTATTGCAATGAGCAGCGGTGGTGTTGCCCCCGTATTACTGCGTTATTTGCGACAAAAACTAGAAACGGTATTGCCCGCTAATTTAAGCAAGCTTGGTGCATTTTCTGAAAAGTTTAGAGACAAAGTTAAACAAACACTTAATAGTGTTACTGCTCGTCGCTACTTTTGGGAAGATGTACTCGATGGCGATATCGCAGAGATGGTAGAAAAAGGGCAGGACAAAAAAGCTGATGAAGCTTTTGAACTTGCATTGGAAGCCGCAGCAAAAGACAAGAGAGTAGAAGGCCAAGTGTATTTGGTAGGGGCAGGTCCTGGCGACCCAGATCTATTAACATTTCGCGCATTACGCCTAATGCAAAAAGCCGATGTAGTGGTGTACGACCGTTTGGTGTCGCCACAAATTCTTGAGCTAGTTCGTCGAGACGCTGAAAAAATCTACGTGGGTAAAGCCATGAGCAACCACACACTTCCGCAAGACGATATTAACCAGTTAATGGTTGAAGAAGCTAAAAAAGGTAATCGCGTGGTACGCCTAAAAGGTGGTGATCCGTTTATCTTTGGGCGCGGCGGCGAAGAGATTCAAACGCTTATTCAGCACGGCATCGACTTTCAGGTTGTCCCAGGCATTACTGCTGCAAGCGGCGCCTCAAGCTATGCGGGTATTCCGTTAACGCATAGAGACCATGCACAGTCAGTTGTGTTTGCCACGGGTCACTTAAAAGACGGCACCATTGATTTGAACTGGCCTGCGCTTGCTCAACAAAATCAAACCGCCGTTTTTTACATGGGCTTAACCGGGTTGCCTATCATTTGTGAAAAAATGATTGAGCACGGCCTTTCACCCACTACGCCTATTGCGTTGGTACAGTCAGCAACAACCGAAAAACAAGCTGTGTTAACAGGCACACTGGAAGATATCGTAGAAAAACAGAAGGAAGCACAACTTAAACCGCCTACACTTATTATTGTTGGTTCGGTGGTTAGTTTGCATTCTCAGCTTCATTGGTTCAAACAATAGCCTTTTTGCTGCATTGTTTCTGAGCCTTGTTTTTTTTAGATAGACGCGCATACTCATAGAATCGAAGAGATTTGTCGCGTTTAAATGCTCAGGAACAGTTATCCCACTTTCATTGCTTTAATAAGCGTATTGCTTTGTTTGACTCCGCACCTCGTAAGCGCGGAGCAATTGCTATTCAAAAAGTCGACAACCGACAATGGCGTGAAGTTTGATTATGCGTGGCTAGATGCGGAAAATAAACGTCAAACGCTTAGCTTTGAAATCCCTTCTGAAACCTTTGAAAATGCACCGCTGCGGCAAACGAATTACAAGCCTAAGATTGCCCAGCGTCACGTGACTGTCGCTCTATTAAAAGAAGCGCGAACAATCAACCCTAAAGACGCTAAAGTGCAAGTAAAACCCATGCGCGACGCTATCGACATTAAGGTCAAAGGTTTTGATAGCACCAAAGTGGACGAGGTTTTGCAGCATTTACGCAACGTTCAACAAAATGCCTACGATGAATACCTTCATCAGCACTACTTTACCCGTTTTACTACGCTTTTTAACCAACAAGCCATAAAGCCAGATCATATGCGTTATATTGCAGAGTCCGTTAAGCCAATGGTCCCCGCGTCTCAGGCTTTTTACGAAAAAGTGAAAGAATATTCGGACTCAAGGGCCTACTTTGGGCTGCTTTTAAGCTGGCTACAAAGTATTCCGTATGACACGCTAGAAGATAGAGTATCCAGTAATGGCTCTGGGTTTGCGCCTCCAATAGGACTATTAATGCAAAACCTTGGCGACTGTGATAGCAAGGCTGTTCTAGCGTCGTCGATGGTAAGAGCCTTTTTACCATCGACAAAAATGATTATGGTATTTCTGCCCAATCATGCATTGCTCGGTATTGCACTAACGCCTCGCAATAGTGACTATACATTAGAGCATGAGGGGCAGACCTATGTATTGTATGACCCAACGGGCCCTGCCCAAATTCCTTTTGGGCAGGTATCTGAAGATACCGAGCGCTACATCAGCACCGTTCGCTATCAAATAGAGATGGTAGACTAGCCAGCGTAGAACATAACGTCGTGTGCTATTTTTTCGCGGTGGCTTTGTCGATAACGACAAACCTTACCTGGGTCATTTCATGTTCTGGATAAAGCATTGCCTCGACAGAGAGAGGCATAATGCGCTTTTCACCAGGTGCCACAATAATATCGTGAACTTGCGTAATACGCATCGTAGTTGGGGTTTCAATTGAAACAGTATATTGCTTACTTTGACGCGCTTTATTGAGTACGGTAAGCGTGTAAGTATTCTCAATTCGCCCTTCGATATTTTCGCGATATAGCGTGTTGCGGTCTCGGCTAATGGAGGCTTCAAAGTCTTGCCTATCAGCCGCCCAACCAAACATGGCAACAACAATGGCGACAATAGCCGTACCATAAAGGTAATTGGTAAACTTGCGTCCGGAGCTTTTGCTAGCACGAGTAAAGTCTATGAGCCTTTTAGCATAACCAAACTTCGCCATGACTTTGTCACAGGCATCAATGCAAAGCCCACAGTTAATGCACTCGTACTGAATGCCCTCACGAATATCGATACCTGCTGGACACACTTGCACACACAAGTTGCAGTCAACGCAGTCACCCAAATCGCCTTTGGCCGCATTGCGTTTGCGCGGTCCTCGACTCTCTCCACGTTTACTGTTGTAGGTAACAAGTGACGTGCTGTTATCAAACATGGCCGCCTGAAAACGAGAATACGGACACATATGCGTACACATTTTTTCTCTTATCCAACCTGCATTTACGTATGTGCAAACGGCAAAGAATGCGGTCCACCCTGTGATGAGCGCAGGAGCCGAAAAGGATAGAAACTCAAAATAAAGACGTGACGCAGGGTAAAAATACGACATGAACACTAATGCTGTAAGCGTGCTGAACGCTAACCATGCGGCATGCTTAGCAGTTTTGATAGCCACTTTATGTACGGACATGGCTTGCTTGTCCAGTGCCTTACTTTGGTTATGCGTGCCTTCTATACGTCTTTCAATCCAATTGAATGCCAATGTCCAAACGGTCTGCGGACAGGTGAAGCCACACCATACACGACCGTAGTGCCGCGTCACTAAGAACAACGTAAACGCTGCTAGCATAAACAGTAGTGCGAAAATCATAAGGTCTTGTGGATATAACACCCAGCTAAACACCGTCAGCGTTTGCTGCCCCACATCAAACAAAATAGCTTGTTGTCCTTGATATTGGATAAAAGGAAGCAAAATAAACAATGCGACAAGTACTACATTTAAATATCGCCGTATTTTTTGATAGCGCCCCGTTTCTTCTCGAATATAGATTTTATTGTCGTCGACGGGCGTACATACAATAATGTCTTCTTGACGAATTTTTACTACAGACATTAGGCTTCTCCCAGAGAGTTTGCGCTAATGGTAGTGATTCGCCACGAATAAAATAGCTACAGTTTCGAACTGTGTTTATAGATCAGATCTTATTTTTATCTGTACTGAAAAAGTCTATTCAGCTGCGGCGCTTTTTACGTGAATAAAACGCGCGAGCTTGTTGAGTTGATTGCGTCTGGCCTCATTGAGTTCAAACGAGGCATTTACGCGAAAGCAGTGATTAAATTCATCAGATAAGCTAAATAGCTTACCCGGTGCAATGGTAATACGAAGACGCAAAGCCTCTTGATAGATATCCATCGCATTTATAGGTTTTGAACACTCAACCCATAAAAAATAACCACCACTATCCGCATGCACTGTGGCTGCCCCGGACAATGCTTCACTTAAAAATTCGACCATAGCTTTTTTGCGCAACACCAGCTGCTTACGCAACAGTTTTAAGTGAGATTCGTAGTTCTTTTTAGATAGATAGTCGACCAATGCGAGTTGAATAGGTGCACTTGTTGCCAGCGTGCTCATCAACTGCTGCTTTTGAATTGCCAGCGCGTTGTCACCCGCCGCCACCCAGCCAATTCTATATCCCGCCACTAGCGACTTTGAAAACGAGGAACACAGCATACTTTTGGCTTTCTTAACAAAGTGTTTGATGGGAAGCGGTGGTTTACCTTGTGCGTACAATTCGGCATAAACATCATCTTCAACCAGCGCCACATTGTAAGCATCTAGTAGCTCAGCTATACGTTGTTTGGTGTGATCATCGAGAGAGTAGCCAAGTGGGTTTTGATAACTACTCATAAGCCAGCAAGCTTTAACCGGGTGACTTTTAAAAGCCCGTTCAAGCGCCGCAACATCTAACCCAGTTTTGGGCGACACCTTGACCGTTATGGCTTTTAGCCCCAGTCGCTGTAGTGCCTGCATAGCGCCATAAAATACAGGAGATTCTATGACAACCCAATCGCCGGGTGACGTGCACGCTTGTAAACTAAGATTCAACGCTTCAAGCGCGCCAGCCGTTATGATTATCTCATCAGGCGCAATATTTATCCCCCTCGCAGCATAACGCTTTGCAATGATTTTTCTGAGTTCCACATTGCCAGGTGGAAGGTTGTCCATCGCGCTGGTAAGCGAAATCTGTTGTGATGCCGATGCGATTGATTTATTCAAATGCTGTCTGGGATACAGCGAAGGGTCTGGGTAGGCAAAACCCAAACTAAACATATGAGGGTCACGGGAAGCTTGAAGCACTTCATAAACAAAGTCGTTTATGCTAACAGCATCTGTGGTTTTCACTCGTGCTTGAACACGATGACTTTGCGCGTTTTGGGCTGAGGCAGTAACGACAAACCCAGATCGTGCATGCGAGCTAATAAGTCCTTGGCTTTCGAGTAGCTGGTAAGCGTGAAGAACGGTCATCAAACTAAAACCTGTTTGCTCGGCTTGCTTTCGCAAAGACGGAAGTTTTTCGTTTTCCATCCATACACCTTGCTCAATTTGCGCTTTCACTTGTTGCGCCAATGCATCGTATTTGGCCAAGGATTACGTTTCCTTATTGATTTTCGACTTTCGTTTTTACAGCTAGGACTAAAAGTAACGTTACTATGTAAACGCAAGTATAACAGTCGAAGCAATATTCTGTTATAGGTGAAAACGCTATTTTAAGAGTAGAAAAAAGCAAGGATATCAAAAAGCAATAAGCTACAAGTTTATTGCTTTTTTAGTGTTGTATAACTACGACGCCGTCAAGGCGTCACTGGCACGCCTTGAATACCAAACTACAGGTTTTCTTCTGCGAAACTTGCTAATCGACTTCTGACTACGCCGTCTAAATTAATAGTGGCGCTGCCAGAGAAGTCTTTAAATTTCTCAACAAGATAGGTTAACCCCGAGGTTACGGCACTTAAATAATTGCTGTCGATTTGCGCGAGGTTACCACCAACAATAAGTTTTGTGCCTTCGCCGCAACGAGTAATGATGGTTTTGAGCTGTGACGCTGTAAGGTTTTGCGATTCATCGAGGATCACAATGGCATTTTGGATACTGCGTCCGCGCATGAAGTTAACTGACTTATACTGGATATTGGCTTTTTCCATGATGTAATTCATCGAACCTTTAGTATTTTCATCATGCTTATGCAGTACTTCCAAAGAATCGGTAATTGCAGCTAACCATGGCAACATTTTTTCTTCTTCAGTACCCGGTAAGAAACCAATAGACTCGGCAATTTCCGGTGTACTTCGCGTAACAATTATTTTGTCGTACATGTTGCGCTCTACCACCATTTCTAGCGCAGCAGCCAGCGCTAACAAGGTTTTACCGCTTCCTGCGGGCCCCGTTAAAATGACCATATCGATGTGAGGGTCAAGCAACGCGTGTAACGCCATTGCCTGCCCAATATTCTTCGGAGTAATGCCCCATGCATGACGCCCCATTAAGCGTTCATAGCCCAAATCAAGAATTTCAAGCGTATCGCTCGAGACCTCTTCAACTAAACCCGCAAACTGGTTTGTTTCATCAAGTAAAAACTCATTAACGTAGGCTTCCGGTAGCATAGACTTTGGCACTGTGTGAATGGTGTCGCGGCCTTCTTGTCGACTGTCCACACTTTTTACATTGTCCCAGAAGTTTCCATCAAAAGCGTGAAAACCTCGAGAGAGATACTTAATATCGGTAATCAATTGGTCAGTGCGGTAATCTTCAACATGTGCCAAGCCTGCGCCTTTAGCTTTTAAACGCATGTTGAGGTCTTTGGTTACCAACACCACTTTTTGTGGCGCAAAGGTCTTTTGAAGATGAAGTGCAACGTTAATAATGCGGTTATCATTTTCGTTGCTGGTAAAAACTTGTTGTGATTCCACCATATTTAAGTCAGCAAAAATAGACAAGCTAATGGTGGGCGCAGTTTGTCCGGCTCCTAGGCCCTCCATCGATACGCCAGCCAGCATATCTTCTGGTGTTGCGTCGTGAAGTAAATCCTCCATCGCACGAATAGATACGCGGGCATCGCGCGCGACATCTTTTTTACTGTCTTTAATATAATCAAGTTCTTCCAATACGGTCATTGGAATAACGACATCATGTTCTTTAAATGAGAGAAAAGCGTGGGGTTCGTGAAGCAGAATATTGGTATCGAGGACGTATATTTTGGTATCGGTAGAGTTTTTTCTTGGCATCCTTCACTCCGGTAAATAAAGCCAGATTAGCCCAATGGCTTAAGTCAGCATGACTTAGGCTAACAAGCTACAGTTCCGCTTTCAGAGAAGGTGCCGCTCGAAACAGGACATCCTCCCCTACTCGCGTCGACTGAGAGACAGTACTACACAACCTGCCTCGTGAGTTCGTTAAAAAATTTAACGAAGACCTAATTCCACCTTAATGCAGAAATTTAAATTTATCACTGTTTTTCTGCTTTTATTTTTTTATGCAAAAGTGATGGCATGCCAGTTAAAAAGTATATTGACGCTAACGAATGAAATAGCCAATTGCCCGGTATTCACCGTTTACTTTTACCATTGATAACGTTTCTGTAGATACCGACGTGTTGCCGTCGAACGCGGTAGAAAACGTCATAATTAGATACTCGCCCTCAGGCAATCCGGGCAGTGTCGAAGGCGCTTGGGCCATGGCTAACTCTCTAGACTTTACTATGCCCAAAGGCTGTCGCACTAGCTGCATCGCCTCTATCCACTTTGCTTGTGTCACGCTGGTTTTAAAAATTGGACCGCTTTCGTCCCAACTTAATGCGTACTGCTCGTCATCGACCAACTGCAACCAATTCATACCTTGCTGTAACGCTATGTCGCCCACTTGTACTGGCGCTCCTGAGCCCACCTCTTTTTTGTTGCTGTCATTGGCATTGACAGATTGCGACCAATACACCGCTAGCGTAAATGACAATAACAGTGCAGTGGCAATCCACAGTAACTGTTGTCGAGAAACCGAAAAACCAGAATGACGAGGTTGCACAACTGACGCAGACGCTGCATCAAGCTGCTCCTTGTCTGCAGGCGCTTCGACCAGCAACATTTCTGGCGTACCATCGAATGCAGCGGCAATAGCTTTTACTGACTCTTGCGACGCTGACTGCGTTTTCTCGATGCGTTGAATAGTTCGCAAGCTTAAGCCAGATACCTCAGCTAGATGCTGTTGGCTCCACGCTTTTGTATTGCGAAGTTGAATGAGTTTTTGCGTGTCTATCTTCATATCCATCTCGCGTCTCCTTCCGTTAATCGCGCCAATTAACAGTAGGAAATTTCTCCTGACAGTGATACGACAGTTTTACGCTAACACTGCGACAAAGCAAGCCCCACGAGCGATTTAGCGGCATAGAGACAGTCTTGTAACCTTCATGTGTTGCGCAGTCGATAAGACTAGAGAAATGCGATTTAAGGAGTGAGTGTGGTTGGACATAGCTGGCCTTCTATCCTTTCCCTCAGCATCGTTGAGATATGTCTTTAATAGTATTGAGGTTTGATTGCATATCAGAGGGGCGAGAGCCAGCTTGCAACCTTCAAACGGCAAGGATGCCGTTTGAGAGCCACACGGACGTGTTCATGCGTGTTGCAAGGTGGGTCTCGCCCCTCTGAGTAGTAAAAACGACAACCAATAGTCTAGTATTAATGACTTATCACAACGCAATGCGTACAATACCGCCCCCGCAAAAAAGGTAAGTGATTTATGAGTTCAGACAGTCAATTTTCAGTAGGTCAACGCTGGTTAAGTAATACCGAAACGGAACTGGGTTTAGGCGCCATTATTGGTGTCGATTTTCGTTCTGTGGAAGTGTTGTATCCGGCGACTGGCGATGCGCGTATGTACACCAAGCAAGAAGCGCCGCTAACGCGACTTATTTTTGAAATTGGCGATACGGTAAAAAGCCAAGACGGCTGGGAAATGACCATTACCGAAAAAGAAGAAAGCCAAGGTGTCTACATTTATCACGGTCTTCGTGAAGACACTAAAGCACAAGTGCGTTTGCCCGAAACCATGCTTGACCACCATATCCGTCTGAACCAACCAGAGAAGCGACTGTTCAGCCAACAGCTTGATCACCCGAAGTGGTTTGATTTACGCGAACGCGCTTTGGACTATCAATACGACTACCTTCGCTCTAGCACAATTGGGCTGGCTGGCGCACGTATATCACTTATTCCGCATCAGCTTCACATTGCTTCAGAAGTGGGTGGGCGTCATGCACCCCGCGTACTTTTAGCCGACGAAGTTGGCTTGGGTAAAACCATTGAAGCTGCACTCATCATCCACCAGCAATTAAAAACAGGTCGCGCTGAGCGCGTACTTATTTTGGTTCCCGACTCTTTGGTGCACCAATGGCTGGTTGAGATGCTACGACGAGTAAACTTGCCGTTTTCTATCTACGACGAGAGTCGCTGCGAAGCACTAGAAGCAAGCGAGGCGTCTGACGAGGGCGACGTTAATCCATTTGAAAACGATCAGCTAGTGCTGTGTAGTATCGACTTCTTAAGCCAAAGCGAAAAGCGTCAAAAGCAAATTCAAGCAGCCGATTGGGACGTGATGGTAGTCGACGAAGCGCATCACCTTGCATGGTCTAGCGAATCACCGTCAGCAGAATACTTATGCGTAGAAGCGCTGGCAACTAAAACGCCTGGGGTATTGCTGCTTACCGCGACGCCTGATCAACTCGGTCATGAAAGTCATTTTGCGCGTTTGCGTCTACTCGACCCTGCACGCTTCCATAGCTACGATGCGTTTTTAGAAGAAGAGTCTAAATACAGTCAACTCGCCGATGCCGTTGCCCCACTGCTTTCAGACGCAGAGCCTAATGATAAACAGCGCAACAAGCTTTCTGAATTTGCGCCTGATGTTATGGAGCACGCAGGCGATTTGTCTGATTCAAACAACCGCCATGCACTTTTACATCAGCTTATTGACTGCCACGGCACAGGGCGCATGCTATTTAGGAACCGTCGCGCAAATATTGAAGGGTTTCCAGAGCGTAAGCTAAGCGCGTACGAGCTAGCTCTCCCAGAGGTATATAGCGATGCCGTTTCAGGCGGCGACCTTACCTATTCGCTTTATCCAGAGCGCATGGCAAGTGTGGTAAAAAGCTGGACCAAGCACGACCCAAGAGTCGCGTGGCTGCTAGATTTTATGCAGGATGTAAAACCAGAAAAGATCTTGCTGATTTGTGCCAGCGCACGCACCGCGCAAGAATTAGGTGAAGTCATTCGCACGCAGACGGGTATTCGCCACAGCGTGTTCCATGAAGGTATGAGTATTGTCGAGCGCGACAAAGCTGCACACTACTTTGCCGATGAAGAAGAAGGTGCACAAATATTATTGTGTAGCGAAATAGGCAGTGAAGGCCGTAACTTCCAGTTTGCCCATCACTTAGTATTGTTTGATTTGCCTATTACTCCTGACTTACTTGAACAGCGTATAGGTCGACTTGACCGTATCGGTCAGACACAGACGGTACAAATTCATGTGCCTTACTTGGCCAAGACTGCACAGCACGTGTTGCTTGACTGGTACCACGAAGGGCTAAACGCCTTTGAAAAAACCTGCCCAACTGGCTCAGGTGTATTTGACGATGTTAAACCACTATTAATTGGTGCGTGCTTACACCCTGACGACATAGCCGCGCGTGATGAGCTTGTTAACATGAGTGTGACACTAAATAGCCAGCTTGTGGCGCAGCTTGAAGCCGGACGAGACCGCTTACTTGAACTTAATGCTTCGGGTGAAGGCCGTGTAGAACAACTGCTTGAAGACATCATTACGCAAGACAGTGAGCAAGACCTGTCGCGTTTTATGGGTCGCGTTTTTGATGCTATTGGCGTGCAGCAAGACGAGAAAGGTAACGATTGCTTTATTCTTATGCCTACCGAGTCAATGGTCAGTCAGCTACCGGGGTTAGATCCTGAAGGTATGACAGTTACCTATAAGCGCCGTGTCGCCACGACTTTGGAGAACGTGCAGTTCTTAAGCTGGGATCACCCCCTCGTGCATACTGCCATCGATGTGGTGCTGACTGATGTTCATGGAAAAAGCAGCATCGGCTTTATTGCCGAGCCATCACTACCTAAAGGTGCCTACTGGATTGAAGCTTTATTTGTTCTTCATGCTCAAGCACCAAAGTCACTTCAGTTGGGTCGTTTTTTACCGCAAACGCCGGTGCGAGTATGCTTAGACGCACAAGGCAACCCGTCTGAGTTGAGTTTCGACGTCAAACGCAAAGTGGGCAGAAAAATATCGTCGCAATTAATCAAAGCGCTTCAGCAACCTCTGGAGCTTGCTATCGAAAAAGCACGAAAACTGGCGCACCAGCAAGCCAATCAAAAGCAACACGACGCGCTTTCAACCATGCATAGCACGTTAAATGAAGAAATTCAGCGCTTGAGAGATTTGCAAAAGCGCAACCCAGCGGTACGCGACAGTGAGATAGAATTTATCGAAACGCAAATGAACGCCCTTGATAAGGTTATTCAAAGTGCGGATGTTCAATTAGACGCGCTGCGAATTGTGGTTAACAACCCTTAATGGCCAATCCAAGTTTTGTATACCAGCCACCCATGACACCTTATCTCGACTTTATCTATCGAGATGAGGACATGGTGGTGGCACATAAACCTAGCGGCCTTTTGAGTGTGCCAGGCAAGGCTCAAGAACATAAAGATGCCTTAATTACGCGAGTAAACACGGTACTGCCTACCGCGACGGTGGTTCATAGGTTAGATATGGC
Organism: Alteromonas gracilis; assembly: GCF_036870955.2. Classification (GTDB taxonomy): domain Bacteria; phylum Pseudomonadota; class Gammaproteobacteria; order Enterobacterales; family Alteromonadaceae; genus Alteromonas; species Alteromonas gracilis_A. Next base: position 608,509 of record NZ_CP145482.2, on the reverse strand, counting down.
CACGTCTGGTATTTTGGTAATGGCACTGAATAAAGACAGTCATCGCCATATCTCTAAACAGTTTGAGTTAAGAAAAACAAAAAAGCGCTATTTTGCAAAAGTATACGGCCATATTACTGATGATAAAGGCGACGTGGATTTACCGCTAATTTGCGACTGGCCTAATAGGCCAAAACAAATGGTCGATCACGAGCGCGGCAAGCGTGCCCTAACGCATTATGAAGTGATAGAGCGCGCTGTTGATGCCAATGGTCAAGCTTTTACCCTTGTTGCGCTATACCCAATAACTGGGCGCTCTCACCAGCTTCGCGTACATATGCTTGCGCTAGGCCACCCCATATTAGGCGACCGACTATACGCACATCCTGACGCCCTTGCGATGGCATCGCGTTTACAGCTCCACGCTGAAAGCCTGTGTTTTATGCATCCGAACAACGGGCAATGGCTCAACTTCCAATGTCAGGTCCCGTTTAGCCAATACCGCCCTGCCCCTCTTTTAGACAACTAAGTACCTTCTAGGTAAGACAATTCAAAGGAATAGGCACGCTGATAATTACTGAGGCACTTAAATTGAAGTGTAGATAAATGTTATTGTGCCGATATCCTTATAAGTACGTCGTCACTTTATTATTTGGAACCTATTATTGCCAATGAGTAGGCATATTTTCACAGCGCTAAGTTTTGATTCGTTGGCTTTGATTAAGTCGACTGTGCTATCGGTGTTGTTATTGTTACTGCTCACAAACAGCGCTTTTGCCAATTACTATTCTGACATTAGCCATGCGTATCAACCCGACCAAGTAAAAGAACTAATGGCAGGCGACACCATGCTGCCTATAATCGAAATTGAGGCCCATACCCCACTTCCACTGGGAACGGCAGTTATAATAACTGAACCATTTCCTTCTGGCCTTACACTGGGTCAAGGCGACATGTTAGCGACAGAAATGGCGCAAAAAGGCTGGAATGTAGTAATAAGCCCTTTTCAATTGCCACCAGCCAATAGTGAAAATGCACAGGTCGATGCCGACAGTTCAAATACTCCCCCTCGGACCAAACGCAGATGGCAAATAACAATGCCATGACAAACTCAGCAAATGAACCTATTCACCCACGCAGTAACCAACTCACTCAGCATTTGGACTTTGACGATACAAAAGCTTCGCTTAATTTACAGTTAAACGCATTGAACAACTACCTTCAGGACAGACAAGGCTATCGACTAGTGATAGCGCAGGGCATGCTTGCTGCAAGTTTTCTGTCGCTGACTAACTCACAGCCAACCCTACAACCTGACACATTTATCGCAATATCTCCGTTTTGGCCAGAAAGGTCGCTCAATGGATTAGTTGTTGATGATATTGCGCAAGCTGAGTATCCCGTACTCGATTTTTCAATTGAAAATCAAAGTGACTGGGCTAACGAAACGCAAGCTCAAAGAAAAATTAGTGCAAGAAATGCACTAAAAATGCACTATCGCCAAATACTTATTCCTCAAAACCCCTTAGCCTTTAGTCTAAACCCGAAATCAAAAAGCTCACATATTCAGATAGTTACGAATCACACAATTGGCTGGACGCGTCACCTAGGGTGGTAAATTTGCTCATTCAGGATTAGGCTAAATTTATATCCAAAACAAACACCTATAAGGTGAAGGCAAAAAGCAATGCCCTGCTAACGAGCAGTTAGATTGTTATGAACTATAATACTGATACAACACTAATACGGTTGGGCTCGTCGTGACTGTTCAAGATTTTGTAGATAGCAAAGCGAAGCAACTGTGTTTTTATTTGAAAGCATTTTGGCGAAACGAAATTCCTGCCGAAGAACTCGAGTTGTTCTTTTGGGATAGTATGGAAGAGTGGGGCCAAATTGATTACACATTGACACAGCCATACACTCCCAAAGAACGTGTTTTTTGGCACCTTCTTCATCAAGTCCACTACTGGCAAGGCGAAAAGCTCAAGAAAGACAAATATCTTCTCGATGAATTGAACAATTGCGTAACGTATCTCGAAGGGTTAGGTCATTGTCCATTAGATTGTGTGGGTGTTCGCCCCTAGCCCACACGCTCTAATTTGTATTCACTGTTTTTGGGTACTTCATTCGCCCGTTGCTTTTTGAGCGCAAGTTTTGTTCACGTCGCCAATTAAAACAGAAAGTACAGCCTTCAGGTTGCTTAATTTGGGGGTTCATGGCTCAATACCTATTTTGCGCTATAGCCAAGGGTCGCCTTCTTGTTTTCTGCACTAAACACTTATAAAGACAAACGTTTCCTCAGTATTTTTTGTTTTGGTATTTCCAGTGGGTTCCCGTGGATCATGATTGGCTCTGTCATGTCAGCTTGGCTTGCCGACGAAGGCTTATCACGCAAAACAATAGGGCTATTCGGCATTATCTTTACCGCTTACTCCCTGAACTTCTTATGGTCACCGTTACTAGACAAACTCAAGCCCCCATTTTTGGGTTTGCGCCGGGGTTGGATTATTACCATGCAAGGTGCTATCGCGCTATGCTGCTTGGTAATGTCCCAGCTTAACGCGCAAAACGATTTATATTTTATGGCGCTTTTTGGCTTTTTAATTGCCGTTGCTTCATCGACTCAAGATATCGCTATCGATGGGTTTCGTATTGATAGTATTGCCGAGAATGATAAAGACGGTCTGTCTGCAGCTTCGTCCGTGGCCACTGCGGGATGGTGGACGGGATATGGTGGACTTGGCGCAATTCCTTTTTTCCTTGCCGATTTAACCTCGTGGAGTTGGGCTAACCTGTATCTAGTGCTTGCTGCAATGATGCTGGCGTTGATGGTAGCAACAATACTAACTCGCGAGCCCACTATTGACAGAGAAAGTATGTTGCATGCAATCACGCAAAGTGATGATACAGGCGTATTGCACTGGCTTAAGACGACAGTGATTACACCGTTTGCAGAATTTTTTAACCGAAATGGCGTAAAACTGGCTGCCTCATTTCTGCTGTTCATCTTTTTATTTAAGATTGGCGAGGCTTTTTTAGGCCGAATGAGCATTGTTTTTTATAAAGAAATTGGCTTTTCCAATAGTGACATTGGTACTTATTCGAAACTGCTCAATTGGTGGGTCACTATTATCTTTTCTTTAGTGGGCGGTTTGGTAAACATTCGGTATGGCATATACAGAGGCCTGATGATAGCAGGTGTAGCAATGGCAGCGTCAAACCTCATGTTTGCGGTCATTGCACAAACAGGCCCTTCTACTTCACTGCTTGCTGCCGCTGTTATTATAGATGGTTTCACTGCAGCATGGAGTACAGTCGCTATGGTGTCACTCATTTCTTTGCTATGTAACAGAGCATTTAGCGCAACGCAATACGCGCTTATGGCATCATTGAGTGTGGCAGGTAGGACGTCCGTCGCATCATACAGCGGTATATTAGTCGACTATCTAGACGGCAACTGGAGCCTATTTTTTGTCATCACTGCACTGATGGTAATTCCCAGTTTGGGCTTCCTTTTCTTGATCCGTGAGAATATAAAAAAAGTCGAATATTCAAATAAATAACATTACATATTCATCAAGCACACTTGCAAGCTAACATAATTTATCTACATTTAAATAGGTAGGAAAAAAGCATCGCTACCATCTGATGATAACTGCGATGTTTCGTATTTATTGTGTTGGTAAATAACCGCAAGGAAGTGTATTAGTGTTAGGGCATACAAGCCGTTTACGCAAAAAGGTTAAACATCGTCGGCGCCAGCTAGCGCTCTCAAAATTGAGCGTCGCGGTGTATTTAATTGTGTTTGCCGCGCTTTTATCGCTAGTGCTTGTCCTCGATAAGCAGCAAGACGCTTTCTCTGATGCCAAAAAACATAACGCAATTGAAGATACTATTATCGACAGCGAACAGCATATCCATCACTTCCTTGCTACGCAAGACATGGCACTGTTGACACCACTTCAGGCATCCCTTCTATCCACACACAAGCAAATTTTGTCTCACTATGGGCAAGATATCGACCCCAGCTATAGAAGCTATGTGCTGTCTGAAGAAGCGTTTAAAAGCAAGCAGCGAAATTTAAACAAACACTCTACCAACAGTGTTATTCAAGACACCCTGTTACAGCTTTATACGCTCTCTGAAGTATCGCACAAGCAAGTGGCAAACATGATAAGCGGTGGGTTCACGTTGAGCCCTATGCTTGATGCTATGCAAGCACAAGAAGCGTCATTGGTGCAGCGCGCAGCCGAAAGCCGCCAATATGTACTTTTAATTATTACCTTGGCGCTCATTGCCTTTGTTCTTGTACGTATACTTAGTTGGCTCTTTGGCAACAAAGAGGCCCATAAAACGTCAGCCCATCTTGCAAAATCAAACTTACGTGTTTCGTTTGCTGATAAAGAAACAGTCAACCAAAAGTCATTTATTCGCTTGCTAAGTCACGAATTTAGAGCGCCTATCAGCGTTATTATTAGTGCTCTAGAGCTCATCCCTAATATGAAAGAGCAACAAGGAAGGCTTATTCAGAAAGCAGAACAATCAAGTTACCGACTGTTAAGCCTGACCAACAATCTTACCGAGTTGTTAACCGACAACATTGAGGATGATTTAGCACTGCGTTCTATTGATTTAATAAGCTTGCTTGATGAATGCATATCGCCTTTTTCTGTGCAGCTAAAAGACAAGAAAGTGGAGCTACATATGCATTGTAGCCATAGTGTTCCGCATTTTATCGAGTCTGACCCAGTAGCAATTACCAAGGTGATCACAAATATCCTAGATAACGCGGTTAAGTTCACGTCTACCGGGCTAATAGACGTGACGGTAACCACACAGGTAAAAAATCAAGGGATCTTTCTTGTTATTATCATTAGCGATACCTAGGCATAGGCATTGATGAAGAAACGCAAGCGCACATGTTTGATCGCTTTTATCGTGGAAAGCACGCCACCACATACCGCTATCCCGGTGCTCGGTATTGGGCTTTCAGTGGCAAAGCGCAATGTTGACAAACTTGGCGGCTCTCTTACGGTGAATAGCAGTGAGAGTGTAGGCTCTGAGTTTAAGGTGCTACTGCCCATTAAAGCGTTGGAAACACCAATCATAGAAGCAAAAGCGGTGTCTAACGCTACTTTTGCCGTTGTTGATGACTTAGAAATTTCTCGGCTTCACTTACAATCAATTATCACGTCGCAAGGCTTCAATGCGCGAACATTTTCTTCTGGCGCAGAACTTATAAACCTTCACGATGGAGTGCTTCAGTTTAGTGCCATCATTGCTGATCTCTATATGCCTGGTATGACTGGTTTAGAATTAGTGAAGACCCTTTCGGCAATATATGGAGATAGGATCCCTCCTGTTATTGTCCTGTCAGCAACACCTGATATCGCAAACATCATTGCCAGTTCAGACCTACCCATCTATCAAAGTTTCGTCAAACCTATAGACAAGCAAAGGTTTATCGATGCGCTTGAAAATGTCTCAATGAAGAAATCAAACACAGTTAACCCTGTACGTCGAGCCAGCATACTGGTGGTAGAAGATGAACCTATTAATGCAGAAATGGTTGAGCATATGCTAAGTTGCATGGGTCATGTTGTGAAGGTATGTTACAACGGTGATGATGCGATTATTAGCGCTAATGAAGGCGCGTTTGACTGCGTGCTACTCGATATCAATTTACCAGACATTAACGGCCTGGAAGTAGCTAAAATATTGCGTGAACGCCACCCTCAATTGCCTATTATCGCTTTGACTGCCAACGCCCAACGGGATGATAAAGAGGCCTCTCGACGCGCAGGCATACGCTATCACTTGGTAAAGCCAGTTACCTTTCAAGAGCTTAAAAATACGCTAAAGCTCGCTATATAGCCGACTACTTTTAAGCACTTGTTGGTGTTTATAAGGTGACCGTCTCGAAAACGCGGTGCTGATTGCGGCCGTTTTGTTTCGCTTCGTAAAGCGCCTGATCGGCAAGCTCAAGCCAGCCCATTGAACCTTTAAAATTGGTATCAAATTGGGCAAGCCCTAAGCTAACAGTAAAGCGAATGACCTGTCCTTCATGCTCTACCTCTAACCGTTCAGCTAGTTGCCGTATACGTTCTGCAACCACTTTAGCGTTACTCACGGCCGAGTCAGTTAGTATGATGGCAAATTCCTCGCCGCCATAGCGCCCCGCCAAATCGGTCTCTCGAATGCAGCGTTTAATCAATGCCGCGAGCATCTTGATGACTTTATCACCCGCTTGGTGGCCGTAGGTATCATTGATACGCTTGAAGTGATCAATGTCTAACATCATAGCCGTGCTTGGCTTGTCCCGACGCTTGCACAATTTAAACACCTCATCAAAGCGCTCTTGCCAATAACGACGATTGTAAAGCCCTGTTAGCCCGTCAACTCGGCTCGCCACTTTCAGCTCTTCGTTGAGGTGTTCCATACCCAACTTACCTAATGCTTGCTCGGTGACATCATAAACGAGCATACAAAACTGCTCGACGTTTCCAGACTTATCGACAATAGGAAACATAGTGACATTTTGGTACATATACTCTGCGGCACAAGTCACCGGGCGGTTACAGCCAAATTTAAAGAGATATGGACGCTGTTCCCAAATGATGAACACGGGGCTCTTAAGGTTAAAAACAGGATCAACCTTTGTCCGAAGCCACTGCTGGTCAATATCAGGAAAGTGGCTAAACACGCTGCTACCTATTACGTCATGCGCGCGTTTTCCTCCATGGTTCTCCATGAATTTATTCCACACCTGTACTTGAAAATTGCGATCTAAGATGACGACGCCAACCTCTATAGAACTTAATAGTTCAGCGGGTAGCGTTGTGGCCGCAGCGAATGAAGATGGCGTTATTGAGTCTGTTACGTTACTCATAGACCGTCCTTGTCATCATTGAGAAGTCGAGCATAAAGCTGGTTAATCGCGTCACCGGGAAACAGTAAAAGCAGGTCGAATGAAATATCTTGTGCTTTGATGGCGTAGCCAATTTCGATGGCTAATAGCTTACCCCATCGATGGACATTGTCACTTAATAGTGTCGACAGCCCTTTGTGCTGCCCAAGCAATACCGGGTGAGTATGGTTAAATTCAACCTTTAGCTGTTCAGACAAGCCGTTCAAGCATGCTCCAATAAGAATGTTAGAGACATCCATAAGTGCTTCTAGCGCCAAGTTTGCGGGTGAATCAGAAGGAGGATACTTCAGCAACTCGACAATATTTTGTGAATTGGTGTCACTAAATATGACCAATGCCTCACCGCTTATCCCTTCACTAACAAACCCTTTCGATACAGCAGACACCTGTTCATTGCGATTGATGTCTGCAACAGCCATAGATAGCTCATTACTTTCAATAAGGTTAACGTTAGGAATGGGCAAATCGATAAATTCACCCAGCAACTCAGCAAGATTTTCCCCGGCTCGCCCCATGGCTATATTAACCATTTCACGGCACGCATCTAGCTTGTCTTCTTCAGACGTACTGGTTTCACTAACGTGGCTAGCGGTGGATTCGGCTTTACCACTGTATATGCCATAAGAAGACAGAATATGGGTGAGTTTTTCGTTGTCGATAGGCTTGCGAATGAAATCTAGCGCTCCCAGAGCAAGCATGCGTTCTCTTGCTTGCGCTTGAACATCACCAGACACCACAATAACCAAACAGGGTAAGTCTTCTTCACGAATAACTTCCATTGTCTGATAGCCATCCATGACAGGCATGTTTAAGTCCAAAAAGACCACATCACCCTTACCCTCTCGTATCAGGGTAAGCGCTTTATCGCCATCTTCAGCAAACGAAATATCAACATCCCACCCATCAGGAATACTGCGCGCCATTTGACGTCTAGCGAAACCAGAGTCATCGCAAATCAATATAGGAGTACTCATAAGTGACTCCTATATGGCTACGGGTGCTTTGATATGTGGATGTGCTTGATAATTTTTAAGCTCGAAATCTTCAAACGTAAAACCAAAAATGTCTTTAACTTCAGGATTAATTTCCATAGTAGGACGTTCAAACGGTTCTCGGCTTAATTGTAATTCCACCTGCTCTAAGTGATTAGAGTACAAATGGGCATCGCCTAGCGTATGAATAAAATCACCGGGTTCAAGGTCGCACACTTGCGCCATCATCATGGTCAACAACGCATAGCTGGCAATATTGAAAGGCACCCCTAAAAAGATATCGCCACTGCGCTGGTAAAGTTGACAACTGAGCTTGCCGTCAAGCACATAAAATTGAAATAGCGTGTGGCAAGGCGGAAGCGCCTGCTTGCCCATGGCAGCATTTTCTTTTGGCGAATAGTTGGTATCTGGGAGCACCGCAGGATTCCAACCACTGACGATAAGGCGTCTTGAATCAGGATTATTCTTTATTTGTTCGACCACCTCAGCGATTTGGTCGACAGAGGTGCCGTCACCTCTGTCCCAGCTTCGCCATTGATGGCCGTAGACAGGGCCAAGTTCGCCTTCATCTGTGGCCCACTCGTCCCAAATGCTTACGCCATTCTCTTTCAAATACGCGATGTTGGTTTCACCTTTAAGAAACCACAGTAGCTCATGAATAATTGATTTAAGGTGACACTTCTTCGTTGTCACCAGCGGGAACCCTTCCTGTAGGTTAAAACGCATTTGGTAACCGAAGACACTAAGTGTTCCCGTTCCGGTTCGATCTTCCTTTTTCACACCCGTATCACGTACATGGCGCATTAGAGCGAGATATTCTTTCATCGTTATTCTTATATTTTTTTACGGTTCAACATGATTATTTTTGCGTGTATAAGCGCGCACTAGTAATCCTATTCCTAAAGCGATCATAGGTAAACAAAGAAGTTGCCCTTGGCTTAGTCCCATTTGATATAAGCCAATATGCGCATCGGGCTCTCTAAAGTATTCGACAATAAAACGGAAGCTGCCATACCCAAGTAAGAATAAGCCGCTTACTGCACCCACGGGACGTATTTTAGCTGAAAATAGCCATAGCATGGCAAATAGCACCACACCTTCTAATGCAAACTCATAGAGCTGTGACGGGTGACGAGGAACATTGCCCGCATTAGGGAAAATCACTGCCCATGGTACATCCGTGCTTCTACCCCATAACTCAGCATTCAAAAAGTTGCCTATTCGACCTGCGCCCAAACCAATTGGTACCAAGGGGGCAACAAAATCGCCGAGTTGTAAAAACGTGGTGCTCATTCTCTTGGCTTGCCAGAACAACGCGGCTAGCACACCCAACAACCCCCCGTGGAAGGACATACCGCCCGCCCATATTTTAAAGAGATACATGGGGTTTTCGAGGAACATACCGAATTGGTAGAAAAAGACATAGCCGATGCGCCCGCCTAAGATGACCCCCACAAAGCTCCAGAACAGTAAATCACTAAGTTGTTCTCTACTCCAGGATGTCTGCGAGAGACGCTTTTGAGCGAGTAAATACGCTGCAATAAAGCCCACTAGATACATAAGTCCGTACCAACGTACACTTAGGGGCCCTACGCTAAAAATAACGGGGTCGATACTGGGGAAAACCAGGTAACTGCTCTGTTCCATTATGTTATTCAATTCCTAAAATCATTCTTATACTGACCAGTACAAGCAAACACGCCAACATCGACTTTAATACGCGAACGTTAACCCGTTGACCTAACTTAGCGCCAATGTTCGCTGTAAACATCGATGTGGCTACTATGCCCGCTGTTGCAGGTAAGTAGACATATCCTAAACTGTGCGACGGTACCGCAGTTTCTTGAAGACCCGCCACAATAAAGCTAGCCGTTCCGAAAACCGCAATGACTAAGCCGCAAAACGCGGCACAGCCAATTGCAGCGCGCACGTTTACTTTAAACCACACCAGTGCAGGAACAAGTAGCGCGCCGCCACCGATGCCCATTATTGCGCTAAGTGTGCCAGCCACAGTACCCACAACACCCAGTGTTGCTTTAGACGCTTCATTATCTGAGGCTTTTTGCTTGCCAAATATCATTTGCGCGGCTATCAAAATTACCAAAACAGCAAACACATCTTTAAGGGTTTCCCCTGAAATGTGGGCTGCCACCTGCGCACCAACTACCGCGCCAAGGGCAATACCTAAACCAGTATAAAATACCACTTTGGCTTGAATATTACCCAACTTGTAGTGCGCAAAAGCCGAAGACATTCCGGTAAAAATAATGGTTGAGAGCGACGTCGCAATAGCCACAGGCATAACGGTTTCGGTGGTCATTCCCATAAAATGCACTAACAGATAAGACAGCGCAGGAACGATAATTAAACCGCCACCTATGCCCAACATTCCCGCTAAAATACCCACTACCGATCCTAGTAGTAAACAACATACTAAGATGACAACCATAGGTTCCATTTGCTATTCCTTTGAAATTTCGCGCACAAGCCTATCACACACACTCATCGAGAGCATGCATAGCGTGTACAAATCAGGGTACCTATTAGGTTGTACTAACGTAAATGCTTACGCGCCTGCTCGAATAAGACCACCAAGACCTTTGGTTTCTAAATACTCGTTCAGATGCACAAACACTTCTTCTTGGCTTACAGACGTAAGCGCCAACGAAAGTAACTGCTTACACTCCTCGAGTGTTACTTTTCGTATCAGCCAGTTAATCTTTCTCAAGTTGAAACCGTTCATACTAAGGCGACGATAGCCCATTCCCATCAGAAGTAGTGCACCTGCAGGCTCACCAGCAATCTCACCACAAATAGTTACAGGCACCTGACTTTGATTTGCTTTTTGCACCACGTCATAAAGCGCACCTAGCACCGCTGGGTGATAACTATTGTATAACCCTGCCACACGGGTGTTATTTCTATCTACCGCCAAAAGGTATTGGGTTAAATCGTTACTACCTACGGAAAAGAAATCTACGTGTTTTGCCAATTGGGGCAGTTGATAAAGTACCGACGGCACCTCAAGCATTATGCCCAGCTTGGGCCTATTCAAGGTTTTGTTTTCTGCAGCCACTTCATCAGATATTTCATAATACGCCTGATTGATAAGACGTTTAGCCTCTTGTACTTCTGACACTGTAGAAATCATTGGCAACATAATTTGTAGATTGCTCAACCCCACGCTCGCGCGCAGCATGGCCCGTACTTGTACCAAGAAAATTTCTGGGTGGTCCAGCGTCAAGCGAATACCGCGCCAGCCAAGAAACGGGTTTTCTTCGTTTATTGGGAAGTAAGGAAGCGGTTTATCCCCTCCAACATCCAAAGTTCGCATGGTAATAGGTAGCGCAGGGGCGGCCTCTAACACTTGACGATACAAACTTACTTGCTCTTGTTCTGAAGGAAAACGCTCGCGCAGCATAAAAGGGATTTCGGTGCGGTACAGCCCCACACCAGCGCCAATCTGCTCAGCATTTAACTCAACTTCGGCCGACAATCCCGCATTGATATAAAGCGACATTCGGCAGCCATCGATACTTTCACAAGGCTTATCGGCTTCGGCATCAATTTTTTCGGCGATGGCCGATTCTTCTTCGATTAGCTGTATAAATTCAGACTTGATGTTGCGCTCAGGAGAAACGATGACTTCGCCTGAGTAGCCATCAAGCAGGATTTCTTTATCTTCTAGCAGAGATGGCGTCACGTTCTGACAGCCCATAACTGCAGGCACGCCCATAGCGCGCGCTAAAATTGCCGCATGGGAGTTGTTAGACCCGCGAATAGAGATTATGCCCTTGAGTTTGTCGCGGGGAAATTCAGCCAGCATAGGGGCTGATACTTCGTCAGCAACCAGAATGCTGGCCTCGGTGATTGTTTTTTCTTGTACCTGCTGGCCGTTCGCTTCATAAAGAATGTTAGCTAAAATACGGTCCGACAAATCGACAATGTCAATGGCACGTTCTTGCATGTAGGGGTCGTCCATGGCTTGAAAGCGCGCGGCATAACCTTCTACTACCATTTTTAGTGACGACGCAGCATCCCATCCTTGGCGAATTTTTTCCTCTACCTCGCGGCCCAAACTATTGGCATCTAAAAGGTGATGGTACAGCTGGAAAATCGATTTAACATCATCGGGAATGCCATCGTCTAACCGCTTTGACAGCGCATCAACATGGCCTCGCGTGATTTCCACCCCTTTGCGGTAAAGCTGTATTTGATCTGACGGCGAATGGGCGCGTTTAACCACCCAGTTTTTCAAGTTAACGGATTTGTCAGGGGAAACCCCTTTACCTATGGCTAAACCAGGAGAGCCCGCAATACCACGCACATTTTTTTGTTGCGCCACGCTATCGGGAGAAGACGATAGTGTTAATGCTCCACGAATATCTGCGTTAGTAATCTCAAGGGCTAACTGCGCAGCTAGCGTAACAAGAAACGCTTCCTCATCTTCGCTAAAGCGTCGCATCTGCGATTGTTGTAAGGTAATAACGCCTAGAACACGTCGCTGATTGATAATAGGGGTACCCAAAAAAGCGTTGTAATTTTCTTCTTTAACTTCTGGGTAGTGTTTAAAGCGGGGATGGTTGTGCGCATTAACCACATTCAGTGGTTCTTCGCGCTGTCCAACAAGGCCGATCAACCCCTCTTGAAAGCCAATGCGAACCTGTTCAACCGCATCTGGGTGAAGTCCGTCTGTGGCCTTTAAAATAAATTCTTGAGTATCGTAATCAGCAAGGTAAATAGAGCAAGAGTCAACGTTAAGAGTTTGCTTAACCCGAGAGGCTAAACGAAACAACGCTGTGTCTAGTGCAGGAATTCTATTCATTTCCTGCACTATCCGTTTAAGCGTGGTTAACATTGCACCTGTGTTACTTTGGTTACTCACCCGTTAATCCTTGATTACTCTTGGTTGTGCAATGAGTCACGCAGCTTCTGCGCTCCTTCGCTATCAACCACGCCTGCGTTTTTTACCACGTTTAGCACCTAAGCCACTTGGTGGCGCTGCTGTGTACGATGCTGCGCAGACAATACCACCTAGGTGAGAACTCTTTCATCACACGTCGATATACATCGCGCTTAAACGACACAACATTGCGAATAGGGTACCAATAACTTACCCAACGCCAATCATCAAATTCAGGATGACCTGTTTTTAGTACATTTACGTCCTTCTCGTTACAGTCAAGCTGTAGCAAGAACCACTTTTGTTTTTGTCCAATACAAACAGGATTGCTTCCTTGACGAATTAATCGCTTCGGCAGTTTGTATCTAAGCCAGTTACGGGTAACACTTAAAATAGTGACATCTTTCGGTGTCAGCCCTACTTCTTCGTGAAGCTCGCGGTACATAGCTTGTTCGGCAGATTCCCCTTCATCAATTCCGCCTTGAGGGAACTGCCATGAATGTTGACCATAACGTCTTGCCCAAAATACTTGACCCATTTTGTTGCAAATCACTATGCCCACATTCGCACGGAATCCATCGGCATCTATCACATAGACTCCCGGGCACACTATACTGTTATATGTTTTCATTCTTCCACAAACTATGCTCCAATCATAGTGTTAATATTCACTGTCTCTTAAGGTTTAAAGAAAATAACTAACAATATGCAGCCCCCTTCGACGCCCCCACACTCACCAGACGACCTATTAGCCCGTTGCCATGCCATAGCGGGGCTGACATTGGGCGAGCTTGCCGAAATGGCTAACGTTGCCATTCCCGCTAATTTACAACGTCATAAAGGGTGGCCGGGCATGCTGATTGAAAAGTGGTTAGGTGCGAGTGCGGGCTCTAAACCACAGCAAGATTTTCCCGAACTGGGCATTGAGCTAAAAACCATTCCCATTGATGGTCAATTTGCACCACTGGAAACGACATATGTTTGTTTTGCTCCTCTTCTTATGCCACCCGGCATTACGTGGGAGACGTCTAACGTACGCAACAAATTGCAGCAAGTGTTGTGGTTGTAGGTAGAGGGCGACAGGCAGATCCCGCTTGCTGAGCGTCGTGTTGCTACTGGTTTTTATTGGCGCCCTAGCGAAGGAGAAGACAAGATATTAAAAGATGACTGGGAAGAGTTAACCGAACAAATAATTACCAGCCACGTTGAGTCGATTACCTCAAGACAAGGCAATGCGCTTCACATTCGCCCAAAAGCCGCCAACGGTAAAGTACTAACCGATGCCCTAAACCCCGAGGGTGAGAGAATAAAAACGCGCCCACGCGGCTTTTATCTTAGAAAAACATTTACCCATCAGATTCTGATGAATGCGTTTTTTGCTTAGCGGCTTAGATGCAAAAACCAATGGGCTTGCTAGGACGTTATCGCCGCCCTAGCGCTGTTTTAGATGTTTGACCAAATACTCACTAAGAAACTTTTCAGACTCAACGCCTAAGCGTTTTGCCACAGCCGCGACCTTAGCGTCACTGTGCAATAACACGTTCTTCGCATACTCTAGGCGATAGTGAAAAATAAAACGCCTAAAGTTTTTTCGCTGTGACAGTCTCAATGCAAGGGCAAGTGATGTGGGGTTTAAGTCAGCGCCTTTGCAAAACTCCTCGATAGTAATGAAGCGCTTTTTATACACCTTTGACTCGATGGTGTATCGCTCGGCACGAGAGATAATGCTGCTAATTTCATACGGACTAGGTTTACCTGTCTCCAGACGCTCAAAGTCCAATGGAGAAGGAGATGTACGGCGCACAAAAGTAAGAGAAAACAACACCACCAAGATAGCACCGCCTAGCATGAGATGATGGAAACTTTCCCAAAATGGTACTGACAGAAAACCGAATGTGGCCGCGGTAACCAACAATATACTCATAAAAGCGATACCCACCAAACTGCCCATAACACCCGCTAAACGCGGAGTTTTTAGCCGTTTAATGTCCACCGCGTGCTCAGGTAGGTGACGATGATACAGTTGAATTTGCTCTGTGATCAGTATGCCAATAAGCAATACACTAAACCCTGCAAACAACGACGCTATGTATGCTGGCCACAACAAAAAAGGCTCTCCAGTGGGTGACTGAACAAACCACTGCTGCTTTTCTTGTTCGGCAATGAGCAGCATACTTAACTGCGCTATGCCCGTTACTATGGTTGGCCACCACAGTCTGCGGCGCGCTGTAGCATTGGCTATCAGCATGGGTTTGATTGCGCGATAGCAGCATGTGACAGCGATAACCGCAAACACCTCAGATAGACCATACAAGTAAGCAAGGTCGAAAGCGCTAAACATGCGTAACCACTCGTCAAACATAAACAGTGGCCAACACACAAAGGCACCCACAAGATAACGCCTACTGGTTAAATTAACTTTTAGATAAATTAGCCTGACTAAGCCTGTGCAATACAGGGCTATCAGGGCAAAAAGAAGATAGTCATACATCGTTGTTGTCATTGACACTGCCCTTCCCTGTCACTGTGTCTCATCACCAATAGATCTCACGCTGCATCGCTACTTTTCGCGTGCGTTCCATCACGCGGATAAGCGTTGCTAGCTTTTCCGATGTCCACTTTCTTAGTTCATCGTTTAGTTCGACATCCGACTCGTCAATAGATTGCTTAAGCATAAGTAACGCGTTTAATTCATCAATGCCCGTAAGTAAATCTAACCATGGAGCACGAAAATTTCCACGTTCCTCAACAAATAAGTCGCCTAACAAGAAGCCGCTCCACAGAGTTTGTCGCAACAAAATTTCTACAGCTGTATAATTTGCAGGCCCCATTGTTTTATTTAATGGCATACTTTGCTGTACCGTTTGCCAGCCTTGCGACAACCATCCTTTGGCATGGTCGAGTACCGGGTGGTCAAAGCCAGTAGCCATATTTTGCCACGGCTTGTTTTGAATAAGCTTTATCGCATGCACTTTTATGTCAGTGGCATCGTTGTCGAATAACAATTTTTTCGGTTCGTGCGCATGCAGCAAGCCAGCTTGACGACCTTGCAAATAGCTTACAATGGCAGGTTGCTTACTTAACGTTTTATTGAACATGCTCTTTTTAGAAAGCAGGTAACGTAGGCTTTGTAAGTCATCTTGCCAGCTCCATTTCTGCGCGTGCGCGACAAGCTTTTTATGCAGTGATAGCAACTCTGGGCACTGTAACATAAGCAGATATAAGGAAACGCTTTGTAGCAGCAGTCTGATGCTTTTTTCAACTTCTGCCAGCATTTTTATCGAACCGCTTTCACAATAAACATGTTCATGGTGCTGCCAGTGCGCCAATGCCATCTGCACCGCAAAGCAGAATGCATCTTCTGTGGTAGTTGTATCCTCAAGTGCTAAGAAGTCAGGTAGGTGCCTGACTTTCGCATTAAAACCATGCAGTAACTGATAGCCTTGAGCAGCCTTTGAGACATCGCTAAGCCTTACAGGCATGTTGTCATTTATCAGCGAGGCAAGCGTAAACAAGCTGTTGATATCGCCAGACATTAGCTCAAGCTCTATCTCATTGATTGGCGAACTTGCTTTGTCTGTGCAAGCCTCACCGCAATCGAGCACAATTTCTACGGTACTACTGCCGACGTCAACCACATAGGCATGTCGCGTGAAATGCGTGCTGAATTGCTTCGATAGACTCATATTTTTGTCGGCAACGTCCCAGTCTTGCGGCCACACTGAAGCGTCAAACAATTGTAAATCAGGCGTCGCGTTATCAAGGGGAACATTAAATTCTGAGCGTTGGTGCAGCCCACCGCTAACCACGCCATTCGTTTTTAGCGTTTGCTCATATTGCCCGTCATTACCACGTACGCGAAACCCCATTTTTCGCTGCTGAAAATCAAGTTTATCAGTATCGTAGTAATCATTCTCTAGGCGCATCTCTTTATGCGACTTAATGTTTATGGAATGCTTCTCAAATAGAGGTAATATGCTTTGGGAAAAAGCGTGGTGGGCATCTTCACCCGTAACAAATTTTAATTCAATTTCAGACATGGTTGCGCTAAGCACAGCTTTAGATGTTGACACCTTACCTTTGTCGGTCACTTTTCGCAAACTTAGACAAAAGTGGAACAAGCTTGCCTTTATGGCGGTCAACCAATACCATCTTTATGTTTTAAACTCAGAATTGGATTTCATATGATTCGAAAGTGGTTAGCAGCAGCCCTTATTGCATGCTCTTTTCAAGCATTTTCGCTACAGGACACCGCCGATTTAGACGCATCGTCATCGCACTACATTCGAGACGATCTGTTTGTATTTATGCACGCAGGACCAGGAAGAAACTATCGCATTCTTGGTTCTATTAATGCAGGAACCCCAATTGCGGTGCTAGAAAGAGATAATGACGCTGAATTTACCCAAATAAGTGACGACGAAGGGCGCACGGGTTGGGTAGAAAGCCGCTTCGTATCAAACACTATGTCACAAGCAGAACAGCTACCGCTGCTTCAAGAGCAACTTGCAGATAGCCAAAGTCGCTTGCAAGGCGCGCAATCAGAAAATGCTCGCCTGCGTCAGCAACTTAATGACGCCCGACAGCAGGTTTCGCAACTCACGACTTCCAATGAAGAACAAGCTGGTGAACTCTCTCGTCTTAACGCAAAGGTAGAGAGCGCGAATAAAGATGAATTGGTAACGTGGTTTACTCGCGGAGGCATGGTAGCTTAGCGCCGGAATTTTGCTTGGTGTGCTGCTAACCTATTTGCCCAAGCGCAAGCGCAGAAATAGCGAATGGATGTAAAAAAAGCCAGCATAACTGCTGGCTTTTTTGTTCGTGCTCTAATAACGCAATTTACTCGTCATCTTCAACCAAAGTCATTAACGATGTGTTACCACCGGATGCGGTAGTATCAATACTGATCGTTTTTTCAGTCATCAAACGTTGAATAAGGTTGTCGTTATACTCAGCAGTAATAACTGGCAATATTGCCCCTTCACGAGATG
Source organism: Alteromonas gracilis (assembly GCF_036870955.2). Lineage (GTDB taxonomy): Bacteria > Pseudomonadota > Gammaproteobacteria > Enterobacterales > Alteromonadaceae > Alteromonas > Alteromonas gracilis_A. The sequence goes on along the minus strand of NZ_CP145482.2, from coordinate 590,716 downwards.
ACAACATTGCTGTGATACGCGCGGTACGTTCAGTATTTGAATCGACCACCACACCAGACAGATCTTCATCCATCAATAACGTGTCTAAGTGCGCGAGACGTGCAACTTGGAATAACCCTTTTGGCGCACCTGTCGACTCAAACTTGTTTTGAATTTCTACGGCTTCGTCGTAGAAAATTTCAGAGACAACAGACACTACAGGGTTACTCGGTAGATAGTGCAGTCACAATAGATAACAACCAATACTCGAACGTTACGTCTTTGTCGGCAAAACATACCAATATACCGCGCGGTTCAAGATAAAGCTTGTTCGACTCACCCGTTGGGCCAGGTAATGTTTGCGGTTTCGCTAACTTGCGTTCAACGCTGGTAAGCTGTTGACGGGCAGTCGCTAACGTACGGTTTAAGTCATCGGCTAACTCATCAACAATGTCTACTTTCGCTATTTTAGCAAGCAGCTGACGGACCATTGATATACGGTCGTTAAGTGGTGTATGACGCCACTGTATTTCAACCGCTTTCGCTTTATCCATCATCACATTGGCACGTTCAGCAATTTTTTCATCGCCCACAAGTGCTGAGTCAGTGGCATCTACGTCATCGATATGCGATGGCTTAGGCGTTGCACGCTCAACCATCAGGCGGGTTAAGTAGTTAGGGCCACCCGCTTTCGGACCAGTACCAGATAAACCACGGCCACCAAACGGCTGAACGCCTACAATGGCACCAATCATATTACGGTTAATGTATACGTTACCTGCACGGCTCTTCGCGGCGAGTTCACTTGCACGTTCTTCAATGCGCGAGTGAATACCCATAGTAAGGCCGTAACCAGTGCCGTTGATTTGATCTAGGACATTTTCGAGGTCCTTCGACTTGAAACGAACAAGGTGAACAACTGGGCCAAACACTTCTTTTTGCAGTACATCAATGCTCTTGATTTCGTACAATGTAGGCGCAAAGAAAGTACCGTTTTCAAAGCCTTCAGGCATGTCATTGCGATAAAGTAGCTTGCCCTTGTCTTCCATATATTGCTGGTGATCGGTCAAGCTCTTCAGTGCTTTTTCGTCAATCACAGGGCCTACATCGGTCGCAAGCTGCGTAGGGTCACCAACACTGAGTTCTTTCATCGCGCCGATAAGCATATCAGTAAGATCGTCAGCGATTTCCTCTTGTACAAAAAGCACACGTAGCGCAGAACAGCGTTGACCCGCACTTTGGAACCCGGAATGAATAACGTCGTCTACCACCTGCTCTGGCAATGCAGTAGAGTCGACAATCATACAGTTTTGACCACCTGTCTCTGCAATAAGAGGCACCTGCTCGCCACCACGCTCAGCAAGTACCTGCGAAATTAGCGTGCCTGTTTGAGTAGAGCCTGTGAACATCACCGCTTTAATGCGCTCGTCTGGTAGCAAGGTATCGCCTACCGCTTTACCAGGAGACACGATGAGTTTTAGCGCATCTTCAGGTAAACCAACCGATTGCATAATATCCACAGCGCGCTGCGCAATAATGCTGGTTTGCTCGGCGGGCTTAGCGATAACCGTGTTACCCGTTACCAAAGCCGCGGCAACCTGCCCCAAGAAAATGGCAAGTGGGAAGTTCCAAGGACTAATACACAGTACCACGCCACGAGGAAGTAAACGCTGATCTTCGGCCAGTTCTTCGGCGCGAACGGCGTAATAGCGACAGAAATCCACGGCTTCGCGCACTTCGTCAATACTATCTTGTGCAACCTTACCGGCTTCGCGCATACAAATGGCGATAAGTTCTGCCATGTGACGCTCTAATGCATCTGCAGTGCGATTTAAAATCTCAGCACGCTCTTGCACATCGCGCTTCGACCAAGCTTCAAACCCTGTTTGTGCTTCATCAAGCGCCGTCTGCATTTGCTCCGGCGTGGCGTAGTGATGATAACCCACTATGTCATTATGGTTTGTCGGACTTAATACTGGCGTGGCCCCCTCAGGCACATCACCTGTCACTTTGTAATAGTCCTTCCAACGCTCTAGCTCGTGTTTAAGCGCAGTCACCGCGTTTGTATCGGTAAGATCAAGTCCTCGCGAATTGTCGCGTTCAGGCGCGTACAAGCCGCGTGGTGTTTTGATTAGCTTGTTATAGCGTACTTTCAAGCGCTGGGTTTTCTCAACAGGATCTTCAAGTAAAGACTCTACCGGCTTTTCATCATCAACAATGGCATTAACGAATGAAGAGTTCGCACCATTTTCAAGAAGACGGCGAACAAGATAAGCCAACAGGTCTTCATGCTCACCAACAGGTGCATAGACACGGCACTGAATTTTATCTTGCGTTACCACTTGGTCGTATAACGTATCGCCCATGCCGTGAAGACACTGGAACTCAAAACCTTCTTTGTCATCTCCTGCTAGTTCAACAATCACAGACGCGGTGTATGCATTGTGAGTCGCAAACTGCGGATAAATGGTATCGCGATACTCCAGCAAGCGGTTAGCACATGCGTGATACGACACATCTGTTGATGACTTGCGTGTAAATACTGGGAATTCTTCTAAACCAGCTTGCTGGGTAAGTTTAATTTCTGTGTCCCAATAAGCACCTTTTACCAGGCGCACCATTAACGGACGGCCTACTTCCAAGGTTAGCTCACGTAGATGCTCAATAACGTGAATAGCACGTTTTTGGTATGCCTGAACCGCAAGACCAAAGCCTTCCCAACCGTTCAGGTCGTTGTCGCGGAATACTGCTTCGATGATATCGAGTGATAGCTCAAGACGGTCGGCTTCTTCCGCATCAACTGTTAGACCGATGTCGTATTCTTTTGCCATCATGCACAGGGCTTTTAGACGCGGAGGAATGTCCGCCATGGCGCGTTCACGGTGTGAAAACTCAAAACGCGGATGTATTGCCGATAACTTAACCGAAATACCAGGCGAACGCTTTGGACCACGGCCATTGGCCGCTTTACCTATCACCTTTATTGCTTTTACGTATGCATCATAATAGCGGTCAGCATCACGCATGGTGCGCGCGCCTTCACCAAGCATATCGTAAGAATATACATACCCTTTGGTTTCTTTGTCTTTAGCTCGCTCTACCGCATCTTCAATGGTCTCGCCCATAACAAACTGGCGGCCCATGACGCGCATTGCGATGTTCATTGCACGGCGAATAACAGGTTCACCTAAACGACCAAGGGTTTTCTTCAATAAACCAAACTGTTCTTTTTTACGTTTGTCGGCATAGTTAACCATGTTGTAGGTGAACAATAAGCCCCATGCAGATGCATTTACAAACAGCGACTCTGAATTACCAAGGTGTGGCGTCCACTGGCCTTGTGATAATTTGTCGCGAATAAGCTCATCTTGCGTCGCTTTGTCGGGTACGCGAAGTAATGCTTCGGCCAAACACATCAATACCACACCTTCGGCGGTAGACAGTGAGTATTCATTTAGCAGCGCATCTACACCACCGTGTCCCTCTTGTTCACGACGAATTTGAAGCACCATTTTACGCGCGCGCTCCCAAGCACGACTTCGCGCTCGAGGGTTCACCTCTGCTATAGGAAGAATTTGATCCACCGCGACTGATTCGCTAATGCGATAATAGTCTCTTATGCGCTGGCGTAGGGGTGATGTTGTATGAAGTGTGTCGTTAATGAGCATTGCAACCCTTTCATAGAAATAGCTGTAATAAAAAAGCGTTCCCACCGTGGTTAGATGCACCACGGTGTCATGGAAGCGGCTAAAAAACAAGCGAAGTCGAAACTTCACAATTACGCATCAGTCTTCTTTTTAACTTTATACTTATGGATGAAGATCACGATGACGCCAAATTCGCGCGGATGTTAGCACACAAAAAACTCCTGCCAAGCTCTTACCAGCAAAGTTTTTGCAAACAAGCCTGAATAGAAAGTCCACGTACGTTTACGGAGCGTTTTACAGGCTTTTTTGAAAAATTACCGAAAGGCTGAAGACTTCAAAAAACCGTCTACACTTAGTAAAAAAATAAAAACCTTTAATGGCAAGTAGGTAGGTAGCTATGTGGTTAAGAAATTTCAGCCTGATCCAACGCCTAGGCATTATTATTGCCTTAATAATTTTGCTGTTTATTGTGCTCACAGGTTTAGTACTAAACCGCCATTTTGACGCACTCAAGCAAAAGTCTTACGAAGAAAACCAGCACTTGGTAGAAGTCGTTCACACCATGCTCGGCAGCTTTCAGTCCCGACAAGATATCAGTGAAGATGTTGCTAAACAGCAGGCATTGGAGGCCGTAAGGGCGCTTCGCTACGATGGCAATAACTACTTTTGGATCCAAGACGATACGCCAAGCATGGTAATGCACCCTATCAAGCCCGCACTGGAGGGTGATGATCTACGCACGTTCAAAGACGGCAATGGCGATACCTTTTTTGTAGAAATGGCGCGCTTAGTGAAATCAAAAGGAGATGGGTTTGTCGATTATGTTTGGCCCTTACCTGGCGAAACTGAGCCCACTGACAAAATATCGTATGTAAAACGATTTTCTCCCTGGGGATGGACGGTTGGGTCTGGAATTTACCTTACTAACCTCGAGAAAGAATATGCGCACATGCGAAACGTTATGATTGTGTTTTGTGTGGTGAGTGTAGCGTTAGTTGTACTGCTTATTTACGTTATTGGCGGCAGTATTGTTAAACCTGTGCAAGAAGTCACTGAGCGTATGAAAGACATTTCACAAGGCGAAGGCGACCTAACGCGTTCCTTGCCTGAAAGCGGTCAGGATGAGGTCACCCGTTTAGCGCGATATTTCAACCAATATACAGAGAAAATGCGTCAGTCGCTGTTGGGAATACGAGAGAATATTCACTCATTAACTCAGCAGGCTGAACTGGTAGAAAATTCGAGCAAAAGTAGTAACCAACAAGCGCAAGATCAAAATGAGAATATGCTGCAAGTTGCAGCCGCTATGGAACAAATGACGTCTCAGATTAATGAAGTCAGTCATAATACTGATTCGGCTGAGAATAACACCAGCAGTGCGCGAAGCAACGTGCAGCAAGGCGCGCAAGCGGTAGATAGTACTGTCAACGACATACGCTCGCTAACCACAGATATAGAAAGTGTGAGTACAGTAGTTACCGAACTGGCCGCACAGACCGACAGCATTGGTGCGGTACTCGATGTCATTCGCGGCATTGCAGAACAAACTAATTTGTTGGCGCTGAATGCGGCTATCGAGGCTGCACGTGCAGGCGAGCAAGGACGAGGTTTTGCGGTAGTCGCTGATGAAGTGCGTACGCTGGCAAGTCGAACTGGACAAAGCACCGACGAAATTCAAGCGATGATAGAAAAGCTGCAAAGTCATGCAAAGGCTGCAGTTGATGCCGTGAAGGTAAGCCAGGCGGCATCGAGCAAGACAGTGGATACTGCCAGTCAGGCCAACCAGAATCTCCAAGAAGCAGACAGGCTAATGACTGAAATTACTAACATGAGTAGCGAGATTGCACGCGCAACCGAGCAACAAGCTGAGGCTGCAAACGAGGCTAACATGCGTATAAATGCCCTATCAGGTGCTGCTGACAACGGCTTACGCACGGCTGATGAATTAGCATCAGCAAGCCAAGCTTTGCGAGCCAGTTGCTTAGCTATCATGGAAATAGCAGATCGCTTCAAGCTGTAAAATACGTTACTACTCGTTTATCGGCGCGCTGTGTGCTATCGCCCCAGATCAGCGCCGCATTTCTGTATCTTCGATGCTGGAAGATTGCATGCCAGTACATTACACTGAATTTCCGTAGAAAAGTCGTTTTCGTTTTGTAAGAAAGAAGTGGCAAACTAAAGTGGCGGCCTTTTCGTAGCAAAGTGGTATCGTCGCAGAACATGGTTCTATTACAGCGCGGCGCAAGCGCACTAAATGTAGATTAAATCAAGGAGTGGGTAATGAGTAGCGACAGCAAGGGTAAACCGGTATTACTATGGGTTGGTGGCTTTTTCGTTACCGTATTTTTAGTTTATTTTTTATTTGCCAATACCATTATCAAAGCAATTTTGGAGTCTAAGCTTGGCGAGTCTTATGGCGCCGAGGTCAACATTGACGAATTTGACCACTCTTTGTTTCCCACTACGGTTACCCTCAAGGGCATTGCACTAACCAACCCTACTAAGCCTGCCTACAACCAAGTGTTTGTGGGAGAGGCCAATGCGGATGTGGCGCTTGCTCCTTTACTAAAAGACGAAGTTATTGTGAATAACCTCAATCTTCTTGAGGTGCAGTTCGATACCCAGCGCGCGGCTCCTGGAGAGGTGTATCGCGTGCCAGAGCGGTCCTTGTCATTTGATGAAATGAAAGCTAAGGCAAAAGAGGCCGTACCTTCGGTAGATGAGTTGCTTGAACGTAACCCGCTCAAAACAACAGCGGCAATTGAGCAGGCTAAAGCGACATATGACACCTTTGGTGCAGGTCTTAAAGAAGACTATAAAGCCCTCCCTGACAAATCGCGCATTGACTACTATAAGACACAAATTGCGCAGTTAAAGGAAACCGACTACAAAGACCCTCAAGCACTGGTTCAAGCCAAGTCAGCGTTTGATAAGTTAAAAGAAGAAATTCAAGCTGATAGAACGCTAATTACACGCTTTACTGAAAAAGCATCCGATGCCAAAGCCGCACTGAGTGCCAGCGCAGAAGCACTAAAAAATGCACCAAAAGAAGATTATGCATTATTAAAGGGCGTGATTGCAGGCGATCAAGCCGCGCTGTCGCAAGTTACGTATTTTGTCTTTGGCGACAAAGCAGCTGAATACACCGAATATTTAATGGCGGCAATACAAATAGTTATGCCACTTATTCAAGGTGAAGAAAAAAGCGAGGCTCCTGCCGACATCCCTTCAATCTTGGTCAAGGAAGCCAATGTCTCTGTACTGTGGCAAAACGAGTCCATTACCAGTAAATGGAACAACATTACCAATGTGCACGAAGTCTTCGGCAACCCCACCACATTTACCATTGAGGCGGCGGGCGATTTGCTTAAATCATTTACCTCAAGTGGTGAGTTTTGGATAGATGCAAACGGCGTGGATGCGAGTCAGGTATGGCAGCTTGCTTAAGCGTAAATATGTCAGACGTGTCGTTTAGTACCAACGAAGCGCTTAACGCAGTGCTTAAGTCAGCGTTAATGAAAACGACGGGCTCGATGACGGTGACAGACAACATGCTTTCGGGGACTGGCGAAGTCGACCTGCAGAAGCTGGTTATGGAAGCGAGCCGGTACAAGCGACATCACAAGTGCAATCGCAAAAGCGTTGCAAGGCTTGAGCAGTTTAAATATGACGATGCTACTTGACGGCACCCTGTCTAACCCGGGTTTTAACATTAAGTCAGATTTGGACAACCAATTAGCCCAGGCTGCACTATCACAACTTACCGACAGTCAAAAGGGTAAACTCGACGAGTTGAACAACAAGCTTAATAGCATGATTGGCAATCAGCAGTCTTTGCTGTCTGGCGAATTGGTAGATGTAAACAGCATGCTGAGCGCAGCTCAAGGTGACAACGCTGCACTACAAGAGCTGCTGCAAGCAAAACTAGACAACGTAGTAGAGCAGCAAAAAAACAAGCTGTTGGATAAACTTAAGGGCAAATTTGGTCAAGGTGAGTAACACGCGCGAGTGCGATGCACTGCATGGAACTCACTAAGGTAAGTGACTATTTACATTTTTTGCTGCGATGCGCCTTTGACTCAGGGCGCGTTCGCGGCATAATGTGGGTATTGCAGAGAAAACGACCTCTGCGTTTATGCTAAACCAACTTTCAGGTGAATGTGTGTTGCAAGGTAAATGGCTTCCTATTGTATTGTTAGTGCTGTTGTCACTTTTGCAATATCGCCTGTGGTTCGGCAAAAACAGTATCCCCGATTACTTCAATCGCAAACAAGAAGTACAGGCCCAAGCACTTCAAAATGCCAATCTTGCACAGCGTAACGCGCTGCTAAAGGCCGACATTAATGACTTAAAAATTGGCCTTGAAGCCATTGAAGAGCGCGCAAGAAATGAGCTTGGGCTAATTAAGAAAGGTGAAACTTTTTACCGCATTTTACCAGCAGACACTAAGTGAGTAACATGACTACCCCGCGCGTTGTTGCGGTTATCCCCGCAGCTGGAGTTGGCAGCCGTATGCAAGCCGACCGCCCCAAACAATATCTACAAATTGGGGGCAAGACCATTCTTGAACACACTATCGACACCTTGCTACACCACCCTAAAATAGACCATGTTGTTGTGGCCATTAGTGCTTAGGTGACGCTTATTTTGACTCGCTTCACCTTGATAACGAACGCATAACGGTAGTTCAAGGTGGAAAAGAACGTGCCGACAGTGTGTTAAATGGCATTGCAGAATTAGATGATACTACGTGGGCACTGGTCCACGATGCGGCTCGGCCTTGTGTGGAAGACGACGACATTTCCGCTTTGCTTGATGTTATGCAAAACGAGAGTGTGGCTGGCGGCATTCTTGCCACGCCAGTACGCGATACAATGAAGCGCGCCGCCCCCTCTGGCGAACCTATTGAGATAATTGCTCACACTGAAGAGCGTACTAATTTATGGCATGCATTAACGCCGCAGCTTTTCCCAGCCGACTTATTAAAGAGAGCCTTACACGAAGGTTTAGCCAACGGCGCGACGATTACCGACGAAGCTTCTGCCATAGAGCTTGCCGGGTACAAAGTAGCAATGGTAAGCGGCAGCCCCGCCAATATTAAAGTTACGCACCCAGCAGACTTACCCCTAGCTGAATTTTATTTACGACAGAAATTAGAGACGCGTGACAACACTGCGTTGCAAAAAAAGGCACAACCAACATGCGAATAGGACACGGATTCGACGTACATAAATTTGGAGGCGACGGCCCCATTACTATTGGTGGTGTGAAGATAGATTATGATCAAGGTCTACTTGCTCATTCAGATGGTGACGTTTTACTTCACGCACTTTGTGATGCTTTGCTTGGTGCAGCAGCCCTTGGCGATATTGGCAAACACTTCCCTGACACTGACGACGCCTATGCAGGCGCAGACAGCCGCGTGTTGCTTCGTCACGTAGTGAGTGTAGTGAAAGAAAAAGGCTATACGCTGGGTAATGCTGACATGACTATCGTGGCGCAAGCGCCCAAAATGGCGACGCACATTGACACCATGAGAGCGCTAATAGCTGAAGACTGTGGTGTGCATATTGACGATGTTAATGTGAAAGCAACGACGACTGAAAAATTAGGTTACACCGGACGCAAGGAAGGTATTGCTGCTCACGCAGTGGTGCTGCTAGAAAAACTATGAAACCGTTACATACTGACCATTGGCTGTATTATTTCGACAAACCCGTTTCTACGGGAATTTTTAAGTTTCAAGCCGATGACTTTCAAGTTGTTGAAGACTTAGGCTACGAGCCTTGTGGTGAAGGTGAGCATCAATTTATTTTTGTTGAAAAAACCAATACCAACACGGCATATGTTGCTGAGCAACTGGCGCGGTTTGTTAATTTACCGCTTCGCCAAATTACGTACGCTGGCAGAAAGGACAAATACGCTGTTACGCAACAGTGGTTTGGCATTCATGCGCCTGGCAAACCTGATTTTGACTTTAGCACCTTCGAATTAGAAGGCGTTCGCGTGCTTAAACAAGTAAGACATAACAAGAAACTGCGCACGGGCCAGCTTAAAGGCAACCACTTTACAATTACACTTCGCCAAGTGATGCACCCTGAAGCCATTGAAGTTCGACTTGAAGAAATTGCCAAACACGGCGTGCCTAACTATTACGGTGAGCAACGTTTTGGCGTTATGCGTCTTAATGATATGGGCGAGGTACAGCGTGGTGGAAATCTCGTCATGGCCGAGCGTATGGTGAATGGCGAAACCATTCGTCATCGCAATAAACGTTCAATGGCACTTTCTGCACTGCGCAGCTGGTTGTTCAACGAGATGCTATCTAGCCGACTAGAAAAAGGCTGTTTTGATAGCGTCATCAATGGCGATGCGCTGGTACTATCTGGTTCGAATAGCTTCTTTATTTACGATAGCGACAGTGAAGACGAGCGTCATCTTCGCGCACAAGCGCGTTTTGACGATAAAGACGTTTGTCCGTCGGCACCGCTTTGGGGTAAAGGCGACATGCTTGCCGCACATGACGCACAAGCATTAGAAAACGAGGTTGCCCAGCACAATAGCGAAGTCATCGACTTTTTAAGTCAGTGCGGATTTGAGCAGGAGCGACGTGCAATTAAAATCTGGCCTTCGCAGCTTGAATGGCAGAGTAAGGGTGATACATTTACTATTTCGTTTGCGCTACCTAGCGGTTGTTTTGCAACGTCGGTATTGCGCGAATGCGTCGAAACACTATCTCCAATTAACCGTGTGTAATTGAGGTCTCAATGAAAATTCTGATGAGTAATGACGATGGCGTGTTTGCAAAAGGGTTAAGTGTGCTTCACGCCACCCTGGCACAAGCCCACGATGTTACAGTAGTGGCCCCAGATAGAAACTGCAGTGGCGCAAGTAATGCACTGTCGCTTCATCAGCCGTTGCGACTTCAGAAAATGGACAGCGGGTTTTACTCGGTAACAGGCACGCCATCAGACTGTGTGCACTTAGGCATTAGCAAAGTGCTTGAACGCGACCCTGAGCTTGTTGTGTCTGGTATTAATCACGGCGCTAATTTGGGTGATGACGTTGTATACTCTGGCACGGTAGCCGCGGCAACTGAAGGACGCTACATGGGGCTCCCCGCAATAGCGGTGTCGCTAACCAGCAAGGAAGGTAAGCACTTTGAAACAGCGGCCAAAGTGGTTCTGGATATCATTGAAAAGCTTATCTCTCACCCATTGCTTAGCTAATCAGATACTTAATGTTAATGTGCCCGACGTGCCGTATGATGAGCTTAAGGGTATAGAGGTGACTCGCCAAGGCCGACGGCACCGTGCAGAACCTATGATAGAAGATAGCGACCCTTTCGGGCGAACCGTATATTGGTATGGACCCGCAGGAAGTGAACAAGATGCTGGTCCTGGCACCGATTTTCATGCTATTGCTAACGGTTATTGTTCGGTGACACCGTTAAGTGTAGACATGACTGCCTATCAAAGTTTAGATAATATGAAAGCGTGGCTCGCAAAATAATACATACGCGTAGCTGTAAATAAGAATAAAGGAAAGTACGCAACATCATGAGAGCTTCTAGAAAAGGAGACGCGTTAGCACAGCTGCTTTATAACGAAGGAATACGTTCACAAGCAGTTTTAAACGCCATTGCGGGTACGCCGCGAGAGGGCTTTTTGCCCGATACGTTAAAGCATAAGGCTTATCAAAATACTGCTTTGCCCATCGGTCAGGGGCAGACTATCTCACAGCCGTACATTGTCGCGAAAATGACTGAACTGCTGCTAGATAGCCCAAATAAGCCAGAAAAAGTACTCGAAATCGGCACGGGTTCTGGCTACCAAACTGCCATTTTGGCGCAACTGTTTGCCAAAGTATTTAGCGTAGAGCGTATTAAGTCACTTCAATTTCAAGCCAAGCGAAGAATGAACCAGCTCGACCTTCATAATATTGCAATGAAACACGGTGATGGTTGGAAAGGCTGGGCATCTAAAGGACCTTACGATGCGATTATCGTAACTGCTGCCGCAGCAAGTCTTCCCCAAGATTTATGTGATCAGCTAAAAGAAGGTGGAAGATTAATTATCCCCGTAGGTAACGAACAACAGTCGTTGCTGTGTATAGATAGGATTGAAGGTGAGCTCAAAACCACGACCATAGAATCGGTGAGGTTTGTTCCCCTTGTTGCAGGAGAGCTAATGTGAAGCTTTTTGAGCCGTGTTATGACATGGCATTGCGCTGGGCGAGACATCGTCACGCAACCAAGTATTTGAGTGGTCTAAGCTTCTCGGAATCTGTGTTCTTCCCTATCCCACCCGATGTTATGCTTGCCCCAATGGCGTTGTCGCAACCCAGCCGCGCATGGCAATTCGCTTTTATTACGACAGTTGCGTCTATTCTCGGTGGCATCGCAGGTTATTGGTTAGGTTATTTTGCGTTTGATGCGTGGCTGGCGCCGCTTATTGAGAGTTGGGGTTATACCCATAAACTTGAAACCACCATGAATTGGTTTGAAGAATACGGCATTTGGGTGGTGTTCTTAGCCGGGTTCTCTCCTATACCCTACAAAATATTCACCATCAGTGCTTAAGCGTATTGCAAATGGCCTTTATCCCGTTTGTTATTGCTTCTGCCATTGGACGAGGCGCGCGGTTCTTTTTGGTTGCCGCCTTGATGCGCTGGGGTGGTGCAGCCATGGAGCAAAAACTTCGCCAGTACGTTGAAATTCTGGGGTGGGCCGTGGTACTCATAGCCGTTGCGGCATACTTAATACTGCGATGATATGTCAAGGCAAGCGCATTATTTAGCGATATTTGCCCTCCTACTTATCTTCCTGCAAGGCTGTGCAGGAAGAACCGCCCCTGCCCCTGTCATACTTCTTAATAGTCAAGTCGCCGATGGCAGCGAAGAATTTACACAAGATACCTACAAAGTACAGCGTGGCGACACGCTTTTTGCAGTGGCATGGTTTACCGGAAATGACTATCAAGATCTTGCAAAATATAACGGTTTATCAGCGCCTTATACGATCTACCCCGGTCAGATCCTACGTGTAACCGCACCACCTCAAACCGCTAGAGCCCCCGCTAAATCTACGATCAAGACTAAACAGTCAACAGATCCGACCTCTCCCTCTATAGACAAAAGTGTGGTTGACCGCAAAAAAACACAGGCGTATCGTGAAAGTGAAAAAGTTGTTAACCCACAAAATGTTACCACTGTCAAGAAGCCGTCAGCTAGCGTCAAAAATAAAGCGCCAAGCGGTTTTCCAAGCAAAGTACAAAAGTGGGTATGGCCCGCACAAGGTAGGCTAGTAGAGACCTTCAGTAAAGCGGAGTCTGGCAACAAAGGAATTGATATCGCTGGGGCAAGAGGCAGTAATGTGGTTGCCGCAGCAGATGGAAAAGTTGTTTACTCGGGGAATGCACTTCGAGGTTACGGTAACTTGGTGATAATTAAGCATACCGACACCTTCCTTAGTGCCTATGCCTACAATGACACCATAGTTGTGAAAGAGCGAGAATGGGTGTCTGCAGGCCAAACAATAGCCAAAATGGGTAGCAGCGGCACTAATTCGGTAAAACTTCATTTTGAAGTGAGGTATAGAGGGAAATCGTTAGACCCGATGAAATACCTGCCAAAGCAATAATAACAACAATAAATAATAAGAAGAACGCAGAAAGGAGATACGTCATAAGGTAAACCTTGTAGCAGGAGATTCACCATGGGTAAATCAACGAAAACCTTAGAATCAAAACCTCAAGATGACTTAGAAGTCATCGATGCGCCAGCTGATATGAAGGCTGACGAGACCTTAACGAACGACGCTGAACTGGAAAGCGATGATGCTATTTTCAGTCAGGATGACCAACCTAAAAACTTGGATGCAACACAGCTTTATCTTGGTGAGATTGGCTTTTCGCCACTGCTTACCGCAGAAGAAGAAGTTTATTTTGCACGCCGCTCACTGAAAGGCTGTGAAGCCTCGCGTAAACGCATGATTGTGAGTAACCTTCGCCTTGTGGTGAAAATTGCTCGCCGATACAACAACCGTGGACTCGCACTATTAGACCTTATTGAAGAAGGTAACCTGGGTTTAATTCGCGCAGTCGAGAAATTTGACCCGGAACGTGGGTTCCGCTTTTCAACGTACGCCACATGGTGGATTCGCCAGACAATCGAGCGCGCAATAATGAACCAAACGCGCACCATTCGCCTGCCTATTCACGTGGTAAAAGAGCTTAATGTTTATTTGCGTGCTTCGCGCGAACTTTCGCAAAAACTCGATCACGAGCCAACTGCTGAAGAAATTGCATTAGCCCTTGATAAACCAGTGGAAGATGTGACCAAAATGCTGCGTTTAAACGAACGCATTACTTCGGTAGACACCCCTATTGGTGGCGAAAACGATAAAGCTTTATTAGATATTATTGCAGACGAAAAAGAGTTTAGCCCTGAAGAAAGTCTTCAAGACTCTGACATCAAAACCAATATTATTTCTTGGCTTGAAGAGTTAAACCCTAAACAACGTGAAGTATTAGCACGACGCTTTGGTCTGATGGGCTACGAACCTTCTACATTAGAGGACGTGGGTGCTGAAATTGGCTTAACACGTGAACGTGTTCGCCAAATTCAAGTAGAGGCATTGCGCCGCTTGCGCGATATGCTTGGTCACCAAGGGCTTTCACTAGAAAGTTTATTCGACCAAATGAAATAACCTGTAAAAAATTCCCCTAAAGGAGACAAAAAGCCAGCGTAAATGCTGGCTTTTTGTTGTTTGCGCTGCGTAAATAAACCCCTAGCTTCGCTTTATTCTATGCTCGCGCTAGCGTAACAAAGCTATATGCATGTGGGTTTTTGTCGTCAGGTTCAAACGCTTCTCGCGCTGTTTCATTCCACGTTGTAGCTGCTTCATAATCTGGAAATTGCGTATCACCCGCTACATCTAAATCGATAAACGTAAGATAAAGTGTGTCAGCTTTATCGAGAAATGACTGATAGATAGTTCCGCCACCAATAACCATAATTTCATTGGTCTGTGGGCTTAGCGCTTTTGCCACCTCGAGTGCTGATTCTGGCGAGTCCACCACAGTAGCATCTGATAAGCTGTATTCACTATTACCTGTAATCACAATGTTGGGGCGACCCGGTAAGGCCTTACCAATAGACTCGTAGGTCTTTCGCCCCATAATAACGGGCTTTCCTAAGGTTACTGCTTTAAAGTGCTTTAGGTCTGCTGGTAAATGCCACGGCATATCATTGTCGGCGCCAATTACGCGGTTGTTTGCCATGGCGGCAATCATTGATAACTTCATACACGGTCACCCTCTTTTACTAGGCTGGCTATACTACATTATCCGCCGGAAAAATTGGGTATAAATTCGCGTAAGATTTTCGGTTCGCGCGTTTTTATTGCCTGTACGCTGTCAACTACGACCGAGCTGTCTATTTGAAATTGCTCCAGTTGTTTTTTAACCGTGACCTCCAGTGTTTTCAGTTCCTCGCTCGATTGAGAGATTTGCTGCGCCGTGGCCGACACCTCACTGGCGTTATCATCTATGCTTTGAATACTCACATTAAGTTCATTGACCACAATGTTTTGCTGTTCAGCCGCTGTTGCGATAGACGTATTTAAGCTGGAAATAGACGATACCGACGAAGATATTTCTTTAAGTGCGTTTGCCGCAGACTTGGCTTTCTCCACCAAATCCGATGCCAATAGCTTATTCTCTGTAATACTCCTAACGGCTTTCTCGACGCCTTGCTGCACTATGGCAACTGACTCTTCAATTTCTTGAGTAGAGTCTTGCGTGCGCTGTGCTAACGAGCGAACCTCATCAGCAACTACAGCGAATCCTCGCCCTTGATCGTAAGCTCGCGCCGCTTCGATGGCTGCATTGAGTGCCAGTAAATTTGTTTGTTCAGCAATACTTTTAATGACATCTACCATTGATGCAATGTCACGACTACTGGTGTGCAGACTTTCAATGACCGCTGCTGACCCTGACAAATCTTCATCAAGATGATTCACGCTGCTTAGTGTTTCGTCTATTTTGCGATGACCAGATAACGCTTGGGTATCTGCAGCAGTTGCACTGTCTGATGCCTGCTCAGCGTTTTGGGCTACGCCTAGTCACAGTGCTGGAGAGTTGATTGACTGCCGAGGCAACATTTGCCGTTTCTTCAGCTTGTTGTTTCGAATATTTTTGACTGTCATTAATCAATACTGACATTCTCTCTGTCGCCTCAGAGAGGATATCAAAAGCCTTGGTGATGTCGCCAATTAGGCCTTCAAGCTTGCTTACAAATGCATTTATACTGGTGGCCTGCTGACCTATTTCATCATTGCCAAAAACGGGTAAACGTTGAGTTAAGTTATTGTCTCGTTCCATTTTAAAAAGCACCGATCGTGCTGACATAATAGGAACGGTAATCATACGGGCCAACCACCACGTAACGATGGCGCCTAGCAAAACGCTACAAAGCCACAGCGAAATAGCAATGTACCGAGTATCTACTAGCGATGCCTCAGCGATATCACCTTGCTCATTCATAGAATTGAACACACTTTCACTGAGCCTGGCGGTAATATCGGCCGCTTTTGGGCCGTTGACGTCAAGAATAGTGTTAATGGCTTCATTGCGCTCGTATATCACCGTGACTACGCGCTCAAACCCTTGCCGATAATTTTCAATATCTTGTTGGGTTTCAACTAACAGAGCGTATTCTGGGCCTTCATTCACAATAGACAATAAATCTTCAATGCTTTTTAGCGCGCTGGCAAGCTCTGCACGCACCCGCTGGGCGGATGGCTCATCGTTTGTATCTAAAAATTTAAATACATAAATACGTGCAAGCAGCAGTGCCCGCAAACTATTGCTTGAATAATAGGTGGTATCGCTGTTACCTGACTCGTAAGCAAGGTTGATAGCCTTGGTAAGACTTCGTTCAATTTTGGGGCCGTTAACGTTTAGAGTATTGGTCACGATATCGTGACGCATGTCCATCTTAGGAATAACGGTGTTGTAGAAAGCGCTATTGTATTGCTCGTCCAGTTTATCTAACTCATTGAGCAAGGCCACCCTTTCAGGGTTGGAAAAGTCTGCTCGTGCTTTTTTTCGCATGTTAATTAGTTGCGTTGCTGAGGTATCGAATGCCTCTACCGCACTTTGCTGTGAAGTACGCACATACTCTTTTACCGTGATGCGCTTTAGCAACAAATACTCTGATATACGGTTAGCCGTATTGGCATCTGGCGCCAGATCTTCAGAAATTCCCTTAATGCCTTTTTCTACGGCGCTTAAGTTTAGAAATACCACGACTACCAACATAGATAGCAAAGCCAAAATAGCGACGGGGGATGCAAAAACTTTATAGCGTATAGGCAGGTTGTTAAAAACAGAAGGGTTACTACGCATCAATACATCCTATTTCATGTGTGGGAATGACGCTTTAAAACAATATAAACTCAGCGCTTGCTGTAATGACTACTAACAGCAACTAAGCAGAACGAATAGAAGTAATATTTATGTATAGTTCACGCGGGTGCTATGGCAAGTGAATAACGAAGTAATCACACGATTTAAGAGCAAAACTAGACTTAAGTATAACTGTATGACGCGCCGTTAACCCCGCCCTTCCAATATTGCTAACGAAAAGCCATCTGCGGTTGAAAGACGGTTTGAATAATCACTTCTTGTGTTCCCAAAATGTCCAGTTTCGAACGCTTTGGTGTACGCTAATGAACACCACCTTGCGCAAAACCATCTACTTAAAACAAAAACGCAATAAAAACAGCCACATAAATATTGGCCTAACTATTGATTTGTACATTGATAAACATCGCAGTCATAAGGGCATTAATACGCGCTGACTATAGCTATGGATAACCATCAATGGAGTACTTTTATGACGCGGCTTAATACGACAATATTATTGTTAATACTATTGGCAACAGGCGCCTGCACATCAAATCAAGCCATCAAATTAGATACCAGTGTTAGCGGGGCTTATCGGTTTGAAGATGGCACCCTTTTTTCGCTCTCCCCTTCAAATGAAACGCGTATTAGAATGCTAAATTATGACAATGGAGAGCCTTATTCGCTGTACTACACCCAAGAAGATGGTTTTAACATAGCAAAAGGGTTTGGCTCCACCGACTTTTTCGCCACTGGTGATTTTCACTACGATGATAAACAAGAGATTATTGCAGCCAAATGGACTCAAGATGGCGTGTCAAAAGTGCTTACCAAGCTCCCTCTTGTACGAAAGACCGTTATGTTTAAAAGTGGTGACCTTATGTTGCGAGGAGAGCTCACGCTACCAGAAGGCAAAGGCCCCTTCCCTGTTGTAGTGACAGTACATGGTTCTGAGTCATCAAGTGCGGTTGACTACTACCAGTGGCCCTATTTGCTAGCCGCCAATGGTATTGCAGGGTTCAAATATGATAAGCGTGGCACTGGTGGCTCAGAAGGAGAATACACTCAGCACTTTCCAACCTTGGCGGGTGATACTGTAGCGGCAATTAACTACCTTAGGTCAGAACATAATATTGATATGGAAAAGGTAAATCTATTAGGCTTTAGCCAGGGCGGCTGGATAGCACCATTGGTAGCGAAAGAAATTAATATTCAGTCTTACATTATCGCTTTTGGTACATCAGTACCTACCTCCAGAGAAGACCGCTGGGGTTATGTAAAGCGTCTTATCGACAACAGCTATGGAGAAAAAGAAATTGGCTACGCCGATGAGATTAACGCGCTTATTACTCAAATAGTGGTGTATCACAATGAAGCGGCCTGGGATGAACTTTTAGCGCTGAAAGATAAATACCAAGACGCAGAGTGGTTTAAGGTTATCGCAAATTCTGACTCGATGCTGGGCTTCGTTTCATCAAAACTAACGCATCCATTGGTAGGTTTAATGCCAGATATAGGTTGGAAGTGGTATACCCAATGGAAGCGCGGTGACAGCAAGGGCCCAGGCTTTAATCGCACCTACCAGCCGCTAGAGACATTATCTACACTCAACACACCATCGCTGTGGCTTTTGGCTGGGGAAGATACAAGCCTGCCAACTCCAGAAACAGCCCAAGATTTAGCAGCGCTTAAAAGCCAAGGCCTGCCTATTGACTTTACGGTGTACCCTGGCGCCGAGCACGGCAATGTGATGTACACCACTGACGCTGAAGGAAAACGTACCTACACCCACTATGTCGAAAGCTATTTTCAAGACGTAGTGAATTACTTTCAGCAGCAAAATGATGTTGCACCACTGCGCTAATCTACCTCTCACATGTCAACAGGCAATAAAAAAGCACGTACATGATAACGTGCTTTTCTTAACTACATTCGGTATGGGCTAGCGACGATATTCTACTTCTACGTCGTAGTCGTCTTCGTCCCAATCATCGTCATCTAGGTCATCGCCTAAATCGCCTTCAAATTCATCGTGGGCTTCTAACGTATTCTTATGATACGTATCCCACTTGAACTCTACCTCTTTCTTCTCTTCTTCCTGTTCTAATTCAGCAGGAAGCGTTTCAATGAAGTCCATAACATCATTGCACAGCGGGTCGAGGTTCATTTTTTGGAACGCTGAAATCTGGTATACCGGGCCTTCCCAGCCTAGCGCGTCAATGACTGCTTGGCAGCGTTCTTCGGCTTCTTCTTCAAGCAACAAATCGACTTTGTTAAAAACAAGCCAACGTGGCTTTTCAGCCAGTTTTGGGCTGTATTTTTCTAGCTCTTCAATAATGGCTTTTGCATTTTCAGCCGGGTCGCTCTCGTCTACCGGGAAAATATCAACCACATGTAGCAAAATACGGCAGCGCTCAAGGTGTTTGAGGAAGCGAATACCAAGGCCCGCGCCGTCTGCAGCACCTTCAATAAGACCCGGAATATCAGCAACAACAAAACTACGCTGAGAATCTTGGCGCACAACACCTAGGTTAGGTACAAGCGTAGTAAATGGATAGTCAGCTACTTTTGGCTTTGCAGCAGAAACCGAGCGAATAAAGGTCGATTTGCCGGCATTTGGCATACCTAAAAGCCCCACATCAGCAAGTAGCATTAACTCAAGCTTTAGGTTGCGAATTTCGCCAGGCGTACCATTGGTCTTTTGGCGTGGCGCACGGTTAGTACTGCTTTTAAAACGGGCATTACCTAAGCCGTGAAAACCGCCTTGCGCGACTTTAAGCTTTTGCTCATGGCGCGTAAGGTCGCCCAATACTTCGCCTGTATCGCTGTCAGTAGCACGTGTACCTACCGGTACCATAACCGTAAGGTCTTTACCTTTTTTACCGATACAGTTGCCGCCTTGACCGTTCTGGCCTCGCTCTGCACGGTGAAAACGCTCAAAACGATAATCGATCAATGTATTCAGGTTTTCATCGGCTTGTAGATATACACTGCCGCCGTCACCACCGTCGCCGCCATCTGGGCCACCTTTAGGTACGTATTTTTCCCTTCTAAAGCCAATGGTACCGTTTCCACCGTCGCCGGCTTCAACGCGAATTTCAGCTTCATCTACAAATTTCATTTATCACTCCGGGCTGTAATGCCGTGGGTTATTAACTTACTAATGCAAATACTAAGTTTACACCATAATGCGCCTAAGCGCGTTAAAACAAAAAACCCCGCTTGCGCGGGGTTTTTCTAAGCCTGTTCGGCGAGAAGCTTTCGCGCTTACTCAGCAACGATGCTTACAAATTTACGGTTCTTCGGTCCTTTAACGTCGAACTGAACTTTACCGTCTTTTAGTGCAAACAACGTGTGGTCTTTACCGATACCCATGTTGTCACCAGCGTGGAAACGTGTACCACGTTGACGAACAATGATGTTACCAGCAAGAACAGATTCACCACCAAAGCGCTTAACACCTAGGCGTTTACTTTCTGAATCACGACCGTTTTTGGTACTACCACCAGCTTTTTTGTGTGCCATGTGTTCGTGCTCCTATTATGCGTTGATACCAGTGATTTTCACTTCCGTGAACCACTGACGGTGACCCGCTTGCTTACGAGAATGCTTACGACGACGGAACTTAACGATTTTTACTTTATCGCCACGACCGTGTGTAACAACCTCAGCTGTCACCTTACCACCAGCAACGATTGGTGTGCCGATTTTTACGTCGTCACCGTTGCTTACCATTAAAACTTTGTCAAATTCAACCGTTTCGCCTGGGGCTACTTCGATTTTTTCAAGACGAACGGTTTGGCCTTCGGCCACACGGTGTTGTTTACCGCCACTTTGGAAAACCGCGTACATAGTTAACTCCGCTCTGCGTCCACTGACGCTTCAATTCAAAAAACAGGGCGCGAATTGTACGTGAAACATCCGTAAATCACAAGCCCGATTCGCAGAAAAAATGATTATTTTTCCAACATGGGTGGAATTATGCCTGAATTGCCCATTTGATGCAGCTTTAAAAGCAATAAATAGCGCAAAAAAATGAAGAAATTGATGATATTGGATCGACTACACTCACACAAAATACGATTTACCGATCGTTTTTCGATGATCAATTTGTCAGATCCCGCCTCATGTGATCGCCATTTCTACGCGCATTTTAATCAGGCGATCGCGCTTGTGATCGCTTTAAGTCGATCTCACAAACTTGTTCTTTTTATCTCTTTGTTTTGTAGTGGCGAAGTCGATAGTAAACAGCAACTTGAATTTCGATAGTTTAAATAAATATGACAAATACGCATCTCGAGTGAAAATCCTCAACCAGTGCCTATAATTACAATATTCGTTGGTGCTTTTTTGCTAAAAATCGCAATATCAACCATGCGTTGCGCCAATATCCCATTCACACAATTGCTAAATTGCGTGATTTGAGCGTGCGTTTGACGGCTAAATTCGTTAAGCCGCCATTTTTTAAGACAATTTGGTGGATAGTATGGGTGATTAAGGTACAATCGCCCCCAATTATTGCCAGACGTTAGAGTAAGTTTTTATTGCCATGCCTATGGATATAGATCAAATCCGCGCCCTGTCGAATGAAGATATGCAGGCGGTTAACCAACTGATTCAACAACAAGTGGACTCAGAAGTTGCACTGATTAATCAGCTAGGTTTTTACATAGTAAATAGTGGTGGCAAACGATTGCGTCCACTGCTTACCGTGCTAAGTGCACGTGCTATGGGCATCGACAATAACGATCATCATACCCTCGCTGCTATCGTTGAATTTATTCACACCGCAACCTTACTGCATGACGATGTTGTTGATGAGTCGACTATGCGTCGTGGTCGAGAGACTGCCAATGCCATTTTTGGTAATCAAGCGTCTGTCTTAGTGGGCGATTTCTTATATACGCGTTCTTTCCAGATGATGGTAAGCCTAAAGCGCATGCGCGTAATGGAAATACTGTCAGAAGCCACTAACCAGATTGCCGAAGGCGAAGTGTTACAGCTGATGAACTGCAACGACGCCAGTACCACTGAAGCGCGTTACTTCGATGTTATTTATGGTAAAACGGCTCGTTTGTTTGAAGCCGCAACTCAGCTTTCAGCCGTGCTTACAGACCAGAGCAACGACGTTGAAGTGGCCATGCAGGAGTACGGAAAGCACTTAGGCACTGCATTCCAGTTAGCAGACGATATTTTAGATTACATGGCTGACAGTGAGGAAATGGGCAAAAACGCGGGTGATGACCTTGCCGAAGGTAAGCCGACACTGCCATTGCTTTACGCTATGTGGCATGCCAAAAACGATGAAGATCGTGCATTAATTCAAGAAGCCATTGAACAAGGTAACGGTCTACCTCACCTAACGCGTATACAAGGCATTATGGAAGAAACCGGAGCCTTAAATTACACGCGAGAGTGTGCGAATAAAGAAGTTCAAATGGCGATAGACAGTTTGGCGATTATCCCCGATTCAGATTACAAAGACGCCTTGATAGCACTTGCGCATATTTCAGTTGAGCGCACTAGCTAAATACCTCAGTAATAGCTTGGTAGCATGCGGTAGGGAAGCACAGCCCTACCCTTCAAGCATATAGCCCAGCATTCCCACCAAGAAACCGATAATACCACCCAACGGTGGTAACCAGTGATTATCCATGCGAATTTGCGGTGCGATGTCTTGAAACACAGAATACAAAATGCCTCCGGCAGCAAAAAGCATAATGGCACTTGTTATCACTGGAAACTGCGCCAGGAAATAAAATCCAATAAGACTGAACAGCGGCCCTAACAATGCCATCAGCGCAAAAAGTATGATGAGCTTTGTACTGCGCTGTTTGTTTTTTGGGGTCATCTCGCGATACGCATTAAACCCTTCAGGCAAATTTTGAACGGCTATGAGCAAACCAAGTAACATTGTACCGCCGCCTAATGCTGCCGTTGTACCCAGTGCAATTGACTCTGGTACGAAATCACTAAGCATAGCTGCCAACTGACTACCAGCCGTTTTCTTCTTTGCTAAGTAGATATCAAGCGCCATAAACGATAGCGCCCCTGCAATAAAGCAAATCAGCGCTGTGGTTATTGATACGTCTTTAACTCCTTCAGGCACTAAAACCAAACCAACGGCAGAAATCAGGGCGCCAGCGCCCAAAGCCAAAATGCCATGGCGCAATTCCTTTTCAATCCATTTAGGCTGAATACCTTGGTAGGTAGCCAAAATGGCACCAGCTGGCATTGCTAAGCCCGCTACGGTAGCGATGATGAGCAACCCTACAATATCACCTTGCGCCATGCCTGATCCTTTTGCTAACGGTTATTTGGGTTCCATTAAGGCCGGATGCCCCAACAAAAAGAGCAGCCTATGCTGCTCTTTTAAATATACACTCTTTACTAAAATTTAGTTTAGGTCGAGATCTCTTGTCATGTTCTCGTTCTTATCG
This sequence comes from Alteromonas gracilis, assembly GCF_036870955.2. GTDB lineage: Bacteria > Pseudomonadota > Gammaproteobacteria > Enterobacterales > Alteromonadaceae > Alteromonas > Alteromonas gracilis_A. The sequence goes on along the minus strand of NZ_CP145482.2, from coordinate 567,241 downwards.
CGATGCACGATAATATTATCTTCAATGCGAATACCACCAAATGGTTTGTACGCATCTATTGTATCCCAATTGATGAACTTAGACGCTGGTGTTGCTTTTAAATCTCGTAGCAAGCTGTCGATAAAGTAAAGCCCCGGCTCGATAGTAAATACTTGGCGTGGCTCTACAATGCGAGTACAGCGCAGGAACGGATGATCTTCAGGTGCAGGCTTAGGCGTCCCTCTGTCATCGTTCACTAGACCGCCGACGTCGTGCACTTGAAGCCCAAGAAAGTGCCCAATACCGTGTGGGAAGAAGGTACGCGTGATACCCATTTCTACAATTTCAGGCGGTGTAAGGTTTACTACCCCAGTGTCGTGGAGTATCTGCGCGATACCATCATGGGCCAGTAGGTGAATATCTGAGTACGCTACACCAGGTTTTAGGCTGTCGGCCAGCGTAAGCGTGACCTTATCAACGGCTTTTATCAAGTCGCTAAACAGCGTTGAGTTTTGGCTGTAGGTGCGGGTAATGTCTGCCGCATAACCGTGATAGTTGGCACCTGCGTCGATGAGGAACGAACGGTTTTCACTTGGCGCAACCGTATCGCACTGCATGTAATGCAAAATGGCAGAATGCTCGTTTAACGCGACAATACTGGTGTAAGGCACATCGTTGTCGCCCTGACGGCACGCTTTTGCATACGCAAGGTTGATATCAAACTCGCTTTTACCCGCACGAAAGGCCTCTTCTGCAGCTTTGTGACCTGCTACTGCTAGCTTGTTCGCTTCGCGCATACAATCTAGCTCATAGTCAGTTTTGTACGCTCGTTGATAGTGCAAGTAATGCAAAACACGGTCAGGGTTAATATTGTCGAAACCAAGCGCTTTAGCCACTTCAATATATTCGCCAATGTAAGCAAAACGCTTCTTGTCGTAAGGTAAGAACTTCTCTACCGCGTCGGCTTGTTGAAGCAATTTAATGTCGAAGCTGTCTGTCCAAAAATCGTTTGGTTCTGGAGGCACTTTGTGCCAAAAATCCTCTGGACGATAAAAAATTAGTGTGGGCTTATCAACGCCATTTACCACCAGCCAGCAGTTTGGATTATCAATAACAGGCACCCACGCCTTAAACTGAGGGTTAACCTTAAATGGATAATGGTTATCGTCTAAGAACAAACGTTTACCCTGGCCTGAATGAATAACAAGCCCGTCTAGTCCCTCACGCTGCAATGCTTCGCGGGTGCGCGCTTGAAGTTCTTCGATATGCTGTTGATAGGTTGCTTTATGTTGCGACATAGCCCCTCTTGTCTTTATGGTCGTTAGATGGATTACCTGTTCATATCAGTGTATCACGAGGCCATTGCCTCGTGCATGGTCACACGTGCGAACACCCCGTATTTAACTGTCAACTTATCGCAGATAAAGCCCTTAGACACAGGTTACTTCGGGGCTAGTTGCAATGTACCTGTGACAGGATGAGTACTGACAGCCTCGGCTGAAGGGATCATATCGCGGGTCAGCTGCGGAAAGATATTCTCATTGCTGCCTAGCTGCATATCGTAAATATGCTGATACGCCATTACGGCCTTCACGTAGGCGCGGGTCTCTTTGTAAGGAATGTTCTCTATCCAGATATCAACAGGCAGCGCTTCATCAGCTGGTAACCATTCCAACACCTTTCGCCACCCGGCGTTGTATGACGCTGATACCAACACCGGGTTGTTATTCAATTTATCCATCAAGTAACGTAAGTACTGCATACCGTATTCGATATTGTCGTTGGCATTAAACAACGCGTTGCGCGTTACTTTCTCTTGCGCCACATAACGCGCCGTGCCAGGCATAAGCTGCATCAGCCCCGTTGCGCCGACTGACGATATAGCGTCGGTGCGAAACGAACTCTCGCGTCGGGCAATGGCCATAGCCAAAGATTTAGAAATATTGTGAGTTTGCGCTTTTTGGCTAAACACATCGTCAAACGCTAACGGGAACCTACGTTCAACGTCATCCCAATAGCCGCTTTGCGCAAAGCTATTGATGGCTTGGTCGTAAAGACCCCATTCGTAAGCCAAAATACCTGCATCGGTTACGCGCGACTCTGGAATATGAGAAAGCAAGTAATACCATTCGCGGCGCGCACTGGTATTTCTGTCTAATCTAAAAAATTCAATAGCCCTAAGCGTTGCGGGCGTGCGGGCAACAATAGCCATCGCCTCGGCATCTTTGGGCGCGGGTGAATGCGACAACGACGGTATTTCACCAATATGTGCACTGGCCATAAAACCGTAGTAGTGACGTTCTTCAGCAAGTTCTTGATAAATAACCGTTGCCTGCATAGATTGCCCCAGCATTTCAAGCGCACGCGCCTTCCAGTACCGATAGTTTTCTTCTTGCTGAATATGTAGCGGGGCGTTGTCAATAACATCGACAACACCTTGCCAATTTCGGGTACGCAACAAATGAGAAACATGCCATAGCTTTATGTCATCACTTGCGCCGTCAATGTCTGCTTTTTCAAGCCATTGCGACGCTTGGGGTAAGCGGTCTAGGGTAAAACTAAGGGCAATAGCGCGTTTAATAATATGCTGCTGCGCATTAGAGAAAAGCCCTTTATCTTGGTATTGGGTATACACACCAGATGCAAGCTCAGGCTTTTTCCACGCCAGCTTTTCTAACGCCCATACAATCACCTCGGACTCGTGTGATTGGTTTTCGAATGGAAAAAGATTTTGGCGACTCACTCGGCTTGAATCGCGGGTTACCGCAAGCCAAGCATCAGCAATATATTGTTTGTCTGCTGGCAACTGACGCTTCAAATAATGAATAATACTGCGGTTACCTTCTTTAGCCGCAATCTCTATGCGCTGTATTACTCGCTCTGACGTCATCATGCCCGCTTTCTTCCATTTGGCAAAAAGCGGGTCGCACTCATCGGGTTGAGACTGCCCATGCAGCCATAGCGCATCAACTTCTTTTAATACAATGTTGGCTTGCTCGCCCTGTTTAAGCCGGTAATTAAGCGCAGTACATGTAAGCTTGGCGCCCATGCCATCACGGTAATCGGTTAAAAACGTCTTTTGATGATTATGGCGAGAAAGGTAGTTAAGCCACTTATAGCGCAAACCATAACTAACAGGTTGGCTTAAGCATAGTCTTGTAAAAACTGGCGCACATGACGCTTATTTTTAAGCGACATCGAGCGCTCTATTTGAAGGCGCAGCAAATAAGGATATAGCGGGTATTCAGCGAGGCTATGAATATCACGGTCCAAATCGGATATACGACGACGAGAATATGTACGTAACTTCTTTTCGAGCGCAATAAATTGTTCGCGCTCTTGCTGATAAATATCGTCGGGTAAGTTAAGAAGCGGTGCAGCGTTTGCGTGGTTTGCGTGGTTTGCACTTTTCGCACTTGGAGAAACAGCCAAGCCCAGAACAACCAAAATGCACGACAAAAGAAAAGCAGCCGAATGCGTGCCGCGCCTCGTACCTTCATAAAAGTACAGCGTGAAAGGCGGTGCTGAGCACTTAGGTAACAGGCTATACGCAGTTGATATAGCAGTGCACCGTTGCCAAAAAGAAACTAAACCAGACACAATAAAACTCCTAGCCTAACCTTACCAACCCGACGTTTTTTGGTCGTCGTGCGTCGTTATAAATGGTTGTTACCGAAGGTAGTGCAATGTACCGACGGAAAACACAACGTGGCTCCTTGCCAATAAAGATGTTGTGCCAGCTACCGTTAGCTATGCTTTACAAACATAGCCGACAATGATTGTTGATTATTTTTATGCTGGATTGGCGCTTTGCGTCAATAACGCTCATTATACAATCACCAAAACCGAAATGAAGCTTATATTCACTATTTGCTCTTGAATTTAAGTCATCCGACCACTACCTTAAGACAAATTGAAACAGCTGTTTGAATTTTTCGTTGAAATTTTGTGTGGCTTTGTAAAGAATCTAGCCACCCTAACGCGTTAGTGTTTTGAGTACGACCCTACAAACTTGTTGGTTTAATTCACTAACATCCTGGCCAATGCCGAAGGAGATGATAATGATATACACAGGCAAAAGTCTTTCCGTCAGCCTGTTAGATGACGGCTTTGCTGAGCTGGTATTCGACGCCCAAGGTTCAGTAAACAAGTTCGACCGCCAAACGGTGACAGAGCTTGACGAAGCAACACAAGCCCTACTTGCTAAAGGCGACGTAAAAGGCTTAGTAGTACGCAGCGCAAAACCTGCTTTTATCGTAGGTGCTGACATCACCGAGTTCACTGGCCTATTCGCCATGGACGACGCAGAAGTGCTAAATTGGGTTGCCAATACTTCACAAGTATTCGACCGCTTCGAAGACTTACCTTTCCCTACCATCGCTGCAGTTAACGGCTTCGCTCTAGGTGGCGGCTGTGAAATGGCATTGGCATGTGACATGCGTATTGCAGACACCACGGCTTCAATTGGTTTGCCAGAAGTTAAGCTAGGCCTTATGCCTGGTTTTGGTGGTACAGTTCGTCTACCTCGTCTAATTGGTGCAGACAATGCACTTGAGTGGATGACCACTGGCCGCGACAGAAAAGGCGCGAAAGCCCTTGCTGAAGGTGCGGTTGACGCAGTTGTTGCTCCAGAAGCACTAGTTGAAGGTGCGCTTTCAATGGTGAAAGACGCAGCTGACGGTAAGCTTGACTGGCAAGCACGTCGTGCGGTTAAGAAAGCTCCACTACAGCTAAACAAAAACGAAGCTATGATGAGCTTCTCTACTGCTCAAGCCATGGTATTTGCACAAGCTGGTAAACATTACCCAGCACCGCACAAAATGGTTGAGACAGTACAAAAAGCAGCTGGCCTAGACCGTGACGGCGCACTTAAGCTTGAAAACGAAGGCTTTGTAGCGCTAGCGAAAACAGACGCTGCGAAAGCACAAATTGGTATCTTCCTTGCCGACCAGCTAGTGAAAGGCAAAGGCAAGAAGCAAGCAAAAGCAGCCACCAAGCAGTCTACACTTAACGCGGTACTTGGTGCAGGCATCATGGGTGGCGGTATTGCATACCAAAGCGCAGTGAAAGGCACACCAGTAGTCATGAAAGACATTAACCAAGGTGCACTAGACCTTGGCCTTTCAGAAGCAGCAAAAATTCTTGGTAAAGGTATGAAGCGCGGTAAAGTTGATGCGACTAAAATGGCGCAAACGCTTAACGCAATTACACCTACCCTTGAGTACAGCACGCTTAAAGATGCAGACCTTGTGATTGAAGCGGTTGTAGAAAACCCGAAAGTAAAAGGTATTGTGCTTAAAGAAGTAGAAGGCAATGTAGCAGACGACGCTATCATCACTTCAAACACTTCTACTATCTCTATCAATCAGCTAGCTGAAAGCCTAGACAAGCCAGAGCGCTTCTGTGGTATGCACTTCTTCAACCCAGTGCACCGCATGCCGCTTGTTGAAATTATTCGTGGCGAAAAAACGTCAGAAGAAACCATCAATGCAGTAGTAGCTGCTACCCTTAAAATGGGCAAAACCCCAATTGTGGTTAACGACTGCCCAGGGTTCTTGGTAAACCGCGTATTGTTCCCATACTTTGCGGGCTTCAGTAAGCTTCTTATCGACGGCGCAGACTTCGTTGCCGTTGATAAAGTAATGGAAAAAATCTTCGGCTGGCCAATGGGACCTGCTTACCTAATGGACGTTGTAGGTATCGACACGGGCGATCACGCAGCAGACGTGATGGCAGCAGGTATTCCAGAGCGTATGGCTCGCCTAGACAACGACCCTGTAACACTGTTCTACAAAGAAGAGCGTTTAGGTCAGAAGAACGGTAAAGGTTTCTACAACTACGGTGTTGATAAGCGCGGTAAGCCGTCTAAAACACCTGCTGAAGAAGCATACGCACTAATGGCGCCACACGTAGCTGACAAGACAGACTTTGAAGCGGACGACATTATTGCACGCCTTATGATCCCTATGGCAAACGAAGCAATTCGCTGCCTAGAAGAAGGCATTGTAGATAGCGCAGCTGAAGCAGATATGGCGCTACTTTACGGCTTAGGTTTCCCTCCATTCCGCGGTGGTATTTTCCGTTGGATTGAAACCATTGGCTTGGCGAACTTTGTTGCTATGGCAGACAAGTACGCTGAACTTGGTCCAATTTATCAGATCTCAGACGGCGTTCGTGAAATGGCCGCTGCTGGTAAATCCTATTTCGCATAAGACCCGGAGGAAAATCTAATGAAAGAAGTGGTCGTAATCGATTGCGTACGTACCCCTATGGGTCGTTCAAAAAACGGTGTTTTCAGAAATGTGCGCGCAGAAGACCTATCTGCAGCACTAATGACCGCGCTACTAGAGCGTAACCCTGGCGTAAACCCAGCGGAAATTGAAGACATTATTTGGGGCTGTGTTCAGCAAACTAAAGAACAAGGCTTCAACGTTGCACGTAACGCGCAACTACTAACACAAATTCCACGCACAACAGGCGCGGTAACGGTAAACCGTTTATGTGGTTCATCAATGCAAGCCCTTCACGATGCAACGAGCGGCATCATGAGCGGTCGTGGTGACATTTACATGATTGGTGGTGTTGAGCACATGGGTCACGTACCGATGAACTACAACATCGACTTCCACCCAGGTCTTGCTAAGTACACCGCGAAAGCGTCGGGTATGATGGGTATGACAGCCGAGCTACTTGGCCGTCAAAACGGTATTACTCGTGAGCAACAAGACGCATTTGGCGCACGTTCGCACCAGCTAGCGCACAAAGCACACCTTGAAGGCCGCTGGGCTAACGAGATTGTGCCTGTTGAAGGTCACGATGCAAACGGCGTATTAAAGCTAATTGACTACGATGAAGTAGTACGCCCAGAAAGCACGGCTGAGAGCATGGCGGCACTTCGCCCTGTGTTTGACCCAGTAAACGGTACGGTTACGGCGGGTACGTCTTCTGCGCTGTCTGACGGTGCATCAGGTATGCTACTTATGTCTGCAGACCGCGCGAAAGAGCTTGGCCTAACGCCACGTGCGAAAATTCGCGCAATGGCAGTGGCGGGTTGTGATGCGGCAATTATGGGTTACGGCCCAGTGCCAGCAACACAAAAAGCCCTTAAGCGCGCAGGCCTTACTATGGACGATATTGAACTTGCTGAGTTTAACGAAGCGTTCGCGGCACAAGCACTATCGTGCATTAAGCAGCTAGGTTGGATGGACCACCTAGATACTAAGATTAACCTTAACGGTGGTGCGATTGCACTTGGTCACCCACTAGGTTGTTCTGGTTCACGTATCTCGGGTACGCTTATTAACCTAATGGAATCACAAGACGTAAGCCTAGGCTTAGCGACAATGTGTATTGGTTTAGGCCAAGGTATTGCTACCGTATTCGAGCGTGTATAAGCGTTTGAACTAGTGCTTTAAAAGCTAAGTTTTGAAAAGGGCCTTCGGGCCCTTTTTTGTTGTCTTTAAGATTGTTTCAGCATCTCTTTAAATGCTTAATGGCAAGCGTTACTTCAATACTCGAGATAGCGGACTAACAACACCTTGCGCCCCTTGCTGAAGTACATGGGTGTAAATTTGCGTAGTTTTTACGTCTGAATGCCCTAACTGGGTTTGCACTGTTCTAATATCAGCCCCGGCTTGCAGCAAATGCGTTGCAAAAGAATGGCGCAGTGTATGAGGCGTGACTTTCTTTTTAATATCACACTCTTTAGCTGTGTTCCGGATGGCTTTTTGTATGCTCGACTCATCAATATGGTGCCGTCTCACACTTTTGTCTTCGGGGTCAACAGAAAGCCGAGGAGACGGAAACAAATAGTGCCAGCCTAACTCCCTAGGGGCATTTTGGTATTTCACGCGCAGTCTATAAGGTAAATAAGCCCCGGCGTATTTCGGATTTTCTAAGTCAGCGGCTAAGTAGTTTTCAACTAGCGCTATTTGACGAGTAAGACCCGGCTTAAGCTCTGCAGCTAAAGTAACAATGCGATTCTTTCCACCTTTTCCATCCCATATCCGAATGGCGTTGTAGTCAAAGTCGATGTCTTTAACGCGCAGCCTTACTGCCTCCATCAATCGAAGTCCACTGCCATACAATAAAGAAATGGGTAGTTTCAATTGAGCGGGTAATTGTTCGAAGAGCGAGACCACTTCGTCTTGAGTAAGCACTACGGGTAACTTAGCTTGCCGTCGACTAGAAACAAAATTGAGCTCGAGCGAAAGTGGGCGTTCTATAACGTCGCGATAAAGAAAAGCTAGCGCGTTTAACGCGCTAGCTTGCGTAGCTGGCGCTACGTTTTTTTCGTTAACCAAGTAGGACAGAAAAGACGCAACTTCATTATCTCCCATCTCTGCAGGGTGCTTATTTTTATGAAAGCGGATGTAGCTAACAATCCACCCTCTGTAAAGCTCAATAGTGCGCTTAGCATAGCGTCGATTCCTCATTTGCTGCACTACCATTTCCATAAACATCGATTTCATTTTTCGACACCAATTTAGCTGTATATATAAACAGCATTTCAATTTTTTCATGCCCAGTAAAATAAAAAAGAAATATTCCGTACTTAAGTTCAGTGTTTTCAGATACAAAGTACAGAATATTGATATGCAGGAAGTTACGTGAGAAAGTGAAACAATTATTTGAGTGATATATGGAAATAGTCCGCGTTGCAAAAAGGATTTTTTCCGTACACTAAATTGTTAGCTTTCAAATAGGAATATTTGCCACAAGGAGTAATCATGGCTTCCCCTAAGATAATAAAGTTCAAAATCTCGTACCACCATGGTGATGCTAACGATGGCAGATTAGATATGTACGATGCTTCTGTATCACTCCAAGGTTTTGCAAAAGCTCTGTCAATCACAACACATGCTTTGCTGAACGAAGGAGAGGTAAAAAAGCACGGTAACAAGGTTAGTGGTGCAAAAATTTATATTCATCCATCACGAAAAGGTAGCTTTGAGGAACTGATAGCTATTGCGGTTGAGCATCCAATTGCTACCTCTATCGGCACTAGCATCGTCGCAAACGTATTCTATGACCTACTCAAGTGGACATGGTCTAAAACGTTAGAACTAGATTACTCCCCTGAAACTCCTCATGTTAAGAGACTCGATGAACGGATTGAACCATTTATAGGCGAAATGGAAGAAGCCTTAGAAATACCTTTAGAGCAGGCACATAAACCAATTAAGCAATGTGAAGATATGGCGATAGTCATAAAGAGGCAACAGGTCGGCAATGTAATTAGGCTCGATTCTCAGACACTCAAGAGTGTTTCTATTAGAACAAATCCAAATTTGGAAACCGGAATTGTCGGCAATGTAACTCGTTACAATATATTATCCCCGTTTGGTAGGTTTTATGATGATAAGCTGGAACGCACTGTATCCTTTAAACTAGAAGATGAAGTTACTTCTGCTCAAAAACAACTGCTCACGTGGTCAATGCATCATGCGCAAAATGGTAATGGCGGCAAAATTAAGTTAAACGTGAAGCGGGTAACTTCAGCAAAAGGCGTATTAAAACGATACTTAGTTTATAAGGTTGAATCGGCAGAAAGCTAACAAACTGCTGTAGTCGCTCGCAGGCTCGCTGGGACGCAAACACATGGGCTGCGTCGCTTCGCTCCTAAATTTTAGCCCATGTGTTTCCGCCCCTAAGCAGGGCGTTAGGCATCTATGAAACAACCGAAAATGTTAGTAGCAGCAAATGATCACGTCGTAATAAACTTCGAAGAATTTGATTCTAAGTTGTGGTCTGATGCCGTAAAACATTTAGAAATCCACCTAGGATTTTCTAGATGTGGGGAACGAGTTGCTGGTTTAGATGAAGGAATTTTACCTTCTTTCGTCAATGGCAAAGTTTCTATTGAGGCTGGTTGGGATAATTGGTCAGGCAACTATTTACTTTCAACCTGTGGCGCAGGAGATAAAGTCTTAAGCAATTTGTTTATGAGGTTCTCTTAACCTTATGGTGGAAATGCCTAACAAAGCGCTAAACACGTTCACTCCGTTCACTGGGACAGCAACGCAGCGGCGCTTCGCGATTATACCGCTACGTCACTGCCCGTTAGCTTAGCGTTATACATTTTTGGAGAATATGGATGTCTATTGGAGAAAGGATTCGGGAAGTCAGGAAACGATGTCAGTTAACCCAGGTTCAACTCGCTGAACTCATAGGCACTAGTCAACAGGCGCTCGCTAGTATTGAGAATGGCGAAACCCAAAATACGTCATATCTTCTATCAATAGCAAGGTCTCTCAATGTTGACCCATTTTGGTTAGAATCTGGCGTCGAAGAATCCAATTTTCGAGCGGAAATTTCGCTAACAAACGATGAACTAAAATTAGTTTCGACTTACAGACAGCTATTTACTTCCAATAAAACCCTAGCACTTAAGATCTTAAAAGTGCTGGGAGAATGATTTTTTTAGTTAGTCAGTAATGTATAACAAACGCATTAACACTCGCTGCGCTCGCTAAGGACAAAAACACGTAGGCTCCCTGCGCTTCGCTTGGTATTGTAGCCTACGTATTTTTGCCCGTTATGCGGGTGTTATGCGTCAAGGACACCTTTATGAGTAACCATGCTCAATATGGATTTATAGCCACCCTTCTGGGTTTATTAATGTGTTTTGCGTACCTTTCTTTCATGCCAAAAGAACAAGCGCTCACAGTTAACACAGTTAATCATGACCGGGTTATCTGTGGGTTAGCCACATGTGGTCACCATGCGATAACTTTAAAATCTAGCACAGTAGTTAACTTAAACGGCGAAGACATTTTACTAAGTGAATTCGTTTTTCGCTTAGGTAAAGGGCTAGACCAATGTGAGGCTAGAACGCTATATATTGCTGCAAATCCAGACTTAGACAGCGGATTAGTAATCGAGCTCTCCAACTTAATCACCACTAAAATTCCAGACATCAAAATCGGCTGGGGTAGCAATGACGCATAACAAAAAAATTAAGTCACTCACTTCGTTCGCTGGGACGCATACACGTGGGCTGCTTCGCATTATAGCCCACATGTATGCGCCCCTTATTTAAAAGTTATATGCTAATTGGTATTTAACTCATGGAAGAATATTTTGCTGGCCTAAGAAAAATTAAACTTCGTTCTGACAACGTTCATGCTGCTCGTTGGCCATGCTTTTATTTAGTATCAATAGGGATCTTTCTTGGCTTCTTGTTTCCGCCGTTGGGTTCTATTGCCCCACTATTCATCTATCTTTTTCTCTTTTTATTACTTCGATTGTCGTTATCAACCTGCCCACGTTGCAATAAGCGCTTTTATTCCTTGTTAAACATCATATTCAACGGTAGTTTTTATTCAAAATCAGGAATGTGGGCTGTCTCGTGTAACTCATGTGGCTTAAAGTTAAGCGAGCTTCCGGAGGTTGACGAAATCACCATCAACTCCCACAAAGACGAGTGGTTTAAATGAACAACGCATATAACAACTCAATAAACTCACTCACTTCGTTCGCTGGGACGCATACACGCAGGGCGGCTTCGCCATTATGCCCTACGTGCCTGCGCCCGTTATTGAAAAGTTAGGTGTCAGCGTAATTGGAAGCATTACCGTATTTACAGAGTATTTCACTAAAGAAAGATAAGATTCAATCTTTCGAACGTTACCCTTTCAGCATTCCTGCAGTGAGGGAATTGTCTTCATTACACTTTGGAAAAAATGTCACGATTTTTGTCGGCGAAAATGGCAGTGGCAAATCCACTTTATTAGAAGCTATTGCTGTCTCACTCGGATTCAACGCTGAAGGGGGAACAAGAAACTTCAATTTTTCAACGCGCACCACTCATTCGGAGTTGCACCGTCACCTCAAATTATCAAAATCCTTTAAGCAGTTTAAGGACGGATTTTTTCTGAGAGCAGAGAGTTTCTATAATGTAGCAAGTAATATAGAAGATATTGATGACGGCACTCTGATTAATAGTTCATATGGGGGGAAGTCATTACATGCTCAATCACATGGAGAATCGTTTCTGTCACTCATGATGAATAGATTTGGTGGCAATGGGCTCTATTTGCTTGATGAACCAGAGGCTGCTTTATCACCTTCAAGGCAGCTTTCTGTTCTAAGCAGAATGTTTCAACTAATCGGTCAAAACTCTCAATTTATAATAGCGACGCATTCTCCAATATTGATGGCATATCCCAATGCATTGATTTACCAAATAGATCGTAATGGTATACACAAGGTTAATTACGTCGAGACCGAGCACTACGAAATTACGAAAGCTTTTTTGAATAACCCAAATCCAATGCTCAGAGAACTTTTTAAGCATGATGACACCTAACAAACACATTAAGCCGCTCGCAGGCTCGCTGGGACAGTAACACGTGGGCTCTGTCGCTTCGCTCCTATTATAGCCCACGCATTACTGCCCCTTATGTGGGTGTTAGGTGTAATGATGAAAATTTTTACTTTTGTCGTTGTTATGGCTACGTTCTGCAGTTTTAATGCTCATGCAGTGAAAGCGCGCAGCTGCGAAGATTTAGAAGTTGAATATATAAAGCGGCAGCTTCAAAACGGTAATTTAAGTCAAAAAAACATTTCAAACAGAGAATTTAAAAGAGGTACGTTAGGTATTAATGAAATGTGTGAACTAAGAAGTGAATTGGTTTCAGATAGTTTAGCTTTTACTCTATTTAGTCCTAAAGGTGAGTCATCAAATTATATACTGGTTCATAATGGCTTAGATGGCAGTTTTAAATTGTACGGTCCTTTTATTGGCAATTACACCTAACAAAAAACTAAAGGCGCTCGCGCTGCTCGCTGGGACGCTAACACATGGGCTGCGTCACTTCGTTCCTAATTTTAGCCCATGTCTTATCGCCCCTTAGTTGGGCGTTATAAGCCACAGGAAAATTTATGGATTTGGTTTATTTATTGGCAGGGATTTGTTGTGTTCATTTGGCTTGGGCATTCTTCAATACATTAGCCATTAACAACACACTCTTTATTAAGAAAAGGTCTCAAGTTGTGACTTTACTCGTTAATTGGTTTGTACCAATAATTGGGCCTCTTGGCACTGTACTAATACTTCATTCAATAAATCCAAAATCAAATAGGGGCAACCCAGTAAAAGACCATTCTGGTAGTGGTAATTTGTATTCAGGCAGCGAGGGGGCAGATTCAGGTGGTGGCAGTGGAGATTAATTTCACTAAACTAGTGATGTATTAAGAATGGCTTATAACAAGACGATCAAGTCGCAGTTGCCTTCGGCAACCGCTGGGACGCAAACGCAATGCGGCTTCGCCATTTTCGCATTGCATTTACGCCCCTTACCTTAGTGTTAGCTTTAAACGAAGGAAATAGGACAATGAGCAAGATTAATGTACTAGAAAAATTCTCCAAATTTTCTGAATGTTGGACACCAAAAGTGATTGCTGAAATGAATGATTATCAATTCAAGCTAGCAAGGTTCAAGGGAGAGTTCACTTGGCATGAGCATAAAGATACTGATGAAGTATTTTTTGTAGTCCAAGGCGAAATGGGTATTGAGTTTAGAGATAAAACTATTCACTTATCTGAAGGTGAAATGATGGTTGTGCCAAAGGGTGTTGAGCACAAACCTTTTGCAGATAATGAGTGCAAAGTAATGTTAGTTGAGCCTAAAGGAGTCGTAAATACGGGTGAGTCAGGCGGTAATTTAACAGCTAGTAACGATGTGTGGATATAAAGCTAACAAAGCATTTAAGAGTGATTCGCATGCAGTTAGCTGCTATCCATACCGCACAAGATATTGATGACATTAATTTGCCCGGGTTTTCTCTTCACCAACTAAAAGGAGAAAGGTCAAATATTTGGTCGATATCAGTCAACGGCAACTGGAGAGTAACTTTCGAGTTCACGGATGGTAATGCTTACATCTTAAATTACGAGGATTATCACTAATGAATATGCACAACCCACCACATCCCGGTGAATTTATTGAGTCCATCTACATGGAACCACACGGCATAAGTTGTAGAACACTTGCGACCCATCTTGGTGTTGCCGCTTCAACACTAAATCGTGTCGTTAAGGGAAAAAGTGCAGTAACGCCAGAAATGGCATTAAGGCTGTCAAAGGTATTAGGTCGTAGCCCTGAAAGTTGGCTTAGTATGCAAGACAACTATGAACTTTGGCAGGCAAAGCAAAACATCAACTTGGATAACGTGCAGCCAATAGATCTGCATGCCGCCTAACTTTTAAATAAGGGGCGCAGACGCGTGGGCTATAATGCGAAGCAGCCCACGTGTATGCCTCCCAGCCTGCGCTAGCAGGCGACTTAATTTTTTTGTTATACACAAACCGTTTCTAAACTGCCAGCATGTTGAGAGAAAACAGAGTAAAAGTACCGAACAAAACAACCAGCGATTTTAACTTTTACTTTTTGCTATAGAAGAGGGCAGCTGGAGTTGAAAAGTAGGGCTTTCAAGTTGACTTCGATGCTGACCGAAAACTAAAACGAACCCCCAAAGCTGTTATAAAAAAGCGCTGAACTTTGACTTACTTTTTACTAAAAAATGGGTGGTGTATAACAATCACATTAAGTCGCTCGCAGGCTCGCTGGGACAGTAACACGTGGGCTCTGTCGCTTCGCTCGGATTTTAGCCCACGTGTTACTGCCCCTTATGTGGGTGTTAGTTAGGTGCTTTGAGGTAAATGGATGGAGCTATACATTGGCAAAGGAATAGACTCACTTATATTCGGTGTCACTGAAAACGAAGCTCAAAAACTTTTGGGGAGCCCAGATAAAAGTTACTTTACCGATAGTGGCTGTAAGCGTATTCAATACAACGAACTGGAAATTGAGTTGTCATTTGAACCAGAAAGTGACAATCGACTTGGGTGGCTAGAAGTTCATAATAAAGAGGCCAAACTGTTTGGTAGTAGTCTCATCGGGCTAAGTGAAAAAACTGCTGTTGAACTTCTAAGTTCAGTGATGGGAGTCAGGTCTTCAGACTTTAGCGACCTAACGAGCTTAAGCGCATCTCAACGATCGGTCTTAACTCGCTCCCCTGGCTGAAAAGTTAACCCAGGAAAATGCGGAGGCTAGCATTTCACAGGGAGTCATTGTGCCTATAAGCAGAACTCTTGAGCAAAAATTAGCCCCGCTGACATTTTAACGCTATAATGTTTTAATGTTACTAGAGTGGAGACTTATTCATGAGTACTTTATCAAAACGCTCAACCGTTTACTTCGAACCAGCAATTCACAATGCTTTGAAACTGCGGGCAGCATCATCAGATACCTCAATATCAGAACTGATTGATGAAGCAGTAAGACTCCTTATGAGAGAAGATCAAGAAGATTTGGCTGCGGTAAGACAAAGGGCCAAAGAGCCCGAAATTTCCTATGAGGACTTGCTAAACAGTTTGGAAGCTGATGGAAAAATATAGCGTCACTTTCAAGAAATCAGTAGCAAAAGATTTTAGGGCAATTCCCAAGTCGGACGTTAAAAAGATCCTCGCCAAAATCGACTTATTAGCTGAAAACCCTCGAAGGGATGGGGCAATTAAGCTTAGCGGACTCGACTTGTATCGTATCCGGCAAGGTCTTTATAGAATTATTTATGAAATCCGAGAAACCGAGCTTATAGTACAGGTGATAAAAGTCGGGCATCGCTCCGATGTTTATAAACGTACCTAACAACTCAGTAAACTCGCTCGCGTGGCTCTCTGGGATTCATACACGCGGGGTGGCTTCGCCATTATTGCACACGTGTCTGCGCCCCATATTTGGAAGTTATACGCAATTGGTCAGAATAACTTTTTAGCATCGCGGTAAAAGTTTTCAGTAGAACCAAGAGCCATCAATTCAAGTATTACAGTGCCATCCTCGTAGCTGTAACCTAGTAAGGTTAACTGCTTAACCATCTTGAACTTGTGCACACGAAGAAAGGCTAGGTCGCCTTTTTTCTGTTCTCCTAAAAGAGGATCGTCCATCTGTTCCTTTACCGCTTTATCCAAGTCTTTTTTCTGATTCTGATGTAACTTCTTTACTGCTCTCTTGATATTAGCTGTCTGTAAAACACTGGTAATCTTAACCAAAATCGTAAGGCTCCAATTTTCCTGCCTCTTTTTCCGCTTTGGAAATAATTGCCTGTTTCACGAACTCGTATGGTAAATCAGGATTATCTTCCATCATTTCACCTATCTTTGCCCAATGCTCGATCTGTTTTGGCATAGTTCTGTTTAGTGCTTTGCCCATAATAGTAGCTTTCTCAACTAGAGCTTGGTCTAGTCTTACGCTCGCGGGGGACAAATACACGTAGGCTCCCTTCGCTTTGCTCGGTATTTTAGCCTAGGAATATTTACCCGTTATGCGGGGCACTAGCTGCCACAGCGCAGTAAAATAGCCTCACGATCGTCCAGCGAACTTTTTTCCCACTTCCTAATTTACTAAACGCGGCATTCACCTATTCAGTAAGCCACTGATCATGAGTAATGATTTTGCGTTGCTGTTCAGCAGGTTCTTCCGTAAGCTCTCTACAAGCGTCACATAAAGTGCGCCCTTGGCTTTCAGCCATTACCTGAGCTAGCCGTTTAGTTTCTTCGTCTACTTTAAATTGTAAGCGAGCATCCATGGTAGGCTCCCTAAGCCTCGCCTGGTAATCTGGCCTACATACTTTTGCCCGTTGTACGGGTCTTCTGTGAAGGACTTAGGAAAAGAATGGAATCGAAATTATTAAAAGTAAAACTACGGCCTAACTCCAAAGAGAAAATATTGGAGCTTATTGAATACATTAAGCAAAAACCTAACGAACCTTTTTCGGAAATGCAGCAAAAAGGTTATTTTTGGGACTCGTTCTTCATGGATGGCGAAAACAACTTGTATATGGTACTAAAGTCCGAAGATTTCTCATCTATCATGCAAGATGAATCATCTTTGATCGAGACTGAGTTCCGTTCGCACTACGAAAAATTTCGCACAGAGTGTTGGGTTCAGGCTTCATACCAAGACATCGAAGAGATATTCTGCTTCAATAAAGAACTGTCGTTTTTGGGCATTACGCAGAAAGCATAACAAGTCGCTAGACATGTGTGCCTCTTATCGGTGCACTGGACAGCACGCCGCGATTGCACCGCCATGCTACTACCGTTTAGTAAGGTGTTCAGTGCCTGTCAAAATTCAATAAATTTAAAAGGAAGAAAATTTTATGGATATACACTCTACAACAATCTTTTCTATGCTCGGAACATGGGCTTTCTTGCCAACTATTATTACAGTTATTGTTCATATTGCATTTAGCGCTGCAGTTTTCGCAGATGCTCAAAATCTAAAAAAAGACGAGGGACTTACTTTTGCGGGTCCAATTATTTGGTCTCTTGCTGTAGTCGTGGGTGGTGTGTTCGTTGCCCTAACCTATTGGGTTATTCACCATTCTAGCCTTAGGAGATATTAAGCACGGTGCTCACAGTGACGCAACTATGCGGCAGCTTTGCGATAATCCCCCAAATGTCTGCGTCACTTATTAAAAGTTGTGATCTATGGATATTTTGAATTACTTGCAGCAAATGGTCGACTTGGCTTCAGAAGGCGAGCTTCAGGGAATTTGGTTCTGGGCTTCATGTTACATGCTTGCTGTATGTCTTTATTCCGCATATTTTCAAATCCAAACGCGGTTTTGGGCCTCTACGGTAGGTAAGATCCACAACCTAGAACTTAAAAAATTTGGTGCCTCAAGTGATTTATCCGAACAACAATACCGGGGCAAAGCACTATATTCATACAATGTAGATGGCCAAGAATATGAGGGAACACGTATTTCACCTTGGGTCTTCGTGACAAACTACAATGCAAAAGGAATACTCATTAAACAGCAAGCTGGTATCGATATGCCAACCAAGGATACTGTTACCGTTTACTATAATCCCCAAAAGCCTAAAAAAAGCTTTTTACTCAGAGCAAACAAATTTGGAATTATGATTACGCTTATCGTCGCAGTAGCGCCTTTTATAGGTTACGTGAGTCGATTTCATGCTTAGCCTGTATAACCAAACACAAAAAGGAGTTTGTATTGCACAAAGCAGTTAAAGTGTTTTTAGTAGGTATGTTTTTGGGCCCAATACTAGCCGAGGCGCTAGGGTTCATATCCTCCTTTATCATGCTCATCGATATGGAAGTAGGAAAAAGCATTCGACTGTCCGCCGCTTACATTGGCGCATTAAGCTCGGTTTGGTTTTCTTTAGCATTAGTACTGGCCGTTTTAGAAACCAAGCCTATTCGGTACAAGGTTGTCGTATATCCCGTTGCAGTTTTGTATACCTTGTCTACATCCTATATTTTTATGAAGCCGGATAGCATCACTGAAACAATGCTGTTTAATATCAATTATCTTTGTGGAATTTCTAGTCTTACGATTGGGGGCTTCTTAATGCTTCATCACTTCAAAACTCAATGTGAGACTGTTTCGAAGCATGCAAAATAAAAACATTCAGTCAGTCATTCACTTCATCTGCTCGGAAACAAACATGCGGGGCTACTTCGCATTTAAGGCTATGTGCCTGTACCTGGTATTGAACTTAATAGATGCCTTCAAATGAATCAGATTCCTACGCAATATAGAAGTAAAATACCAAAAGACCACGGATTTCCTTTGGGAAGCAAGGCCTTAACGATCACATTTTTAGACACTCCACAGTATGAGAGTTTAGTTGCTAGCTACGATTATATGGATGTATTTTGGGATTCAGATTACAAAGAAAATTTAGATTCAAAGAATGAAATCGCTGTGCTTACTGTGGAATATAAACATCGACAAACAACTCTTTCCTCAAGCAATGCTAACTAACAACTTAACTACGTCGACCGCAAGCTCGTTGGCACGCACACATCAGTCGCTGATGTTGAATTTTAGCGCACGTCAGCGCCCAACTCTAAATACTATGCATCAATGGATTTGAAATGAAATACCTTGTTATTTGTTTTAAGTTTAATTATCTTTGTAGGGTGCTCTAGTATTGACTATTCATTTAAAAAATTGTCAGACAATGAATATCGAATCACAGTAACAGGCCTGTCGAAGGAAGGGAAACCTGCACTAGAAAGTAACCTGCTCGCGAAAGCATCGGCGTTATGCTCGCCGCGCTCATTTAGTTTAAAACATAGTGGGTTAGGTGAAAAAATTTCGTACTCTGGAGTGTCAGCAGCGAAAACGTCTGGTAGTTGGCACGGTAACGAATCACAGAGTATGCAGGCTATCGCAACCGTAGTTTGCTCAAAGGTTTAAGTGACTAAGGAAAGTGTATATGTATGTCTTTGTTATGGCCGCAATTCCAGTTATTTTAATTGGTATAATCATCGCGTATCTAAAGCCAAAGCCCCTTCTCGCCTACCTACTTATTTTTGTGTTTGGAATGCTTCCACCTGCTTTCTTGCACGTTTTTTATTGCGCAATATTGGAAACTAGGTGCGAGCCAGAAGCGCTGAGTGCAGTCGGCTATGTAATTTATTCAATCACTGTCATTGCGCCATCAATAATCATTTATACGTTTATGCCAACTAGATTTAAAACACGTCAGTGATGTAACATCACACAACAAGCCGCCGAAGTAGCAAATCGCTGATGCCCATACAAACAAGCTTCAGCGCATTATTACCGTCGAGCCTGTGCCCACATAGTTAAAGGTTATATGTAAAAGGAATTTGAACAATGAATATTAATGCGACACTCTTCGGCCAAGTCGTTATCGCTCTGGCAGTCGTAATGGCTATACTTGGTTACTACTTGGGCAAGAGGAAAACTCAAACTCCTATTCTTACCGCCGTAGTGGCTTTTTTTACTGCGCTTGTACCCCCTGTGGCCCTCTTATTTCTAGTAGTTCTAGTCTTAAAAAACGATGTTCAACCCACCACTAGCAATTAAGTGTATTTTTGCATTTAACCACTAAGTTAACATCTAACTGAAGCCCAAGTGCGTAGCTCTTTTTTAACATGAAGTTACGCTGTCGCTTTATCAAAATAAGGAAGTTTACATGAAGCCTTTTTCAAATATTAAGTCTGTCAATTTTAAGTTTGTGCTGCTCGTTGCAAGAGTATTGGCAATGCTTGCTTTGCTCTTATTTGTTGGGTCAATTGGCTCGGCAGTTTGGTTTACATTGACGAATAACCCATGGATCGCACTATCATTTCCAATAGCAGCGTGGTCTGTTTTTCTATTCGTTGTTGCAAGCGTAGTTGCGCTATTAACGTCAATAGAAGAACACCTGCGCATGCAAGAAATACGCGATGTAAGAAACGGAAGAGTATAGTAAGCAATCAAAACCACCTGCCACTTCTGCTGAGGGAAGTTTTTAGTCTCTCAGCATTTTTGAGTATTGTTGATTAAGTACTTTTGCCCATAATGCATGGACATTAAACCGAAAAAGGAAGCACCATGAAAAAAGGATTTGTTTTAGCATGTATAGCTGCGTTTATACTTCTATTTGAAGACTTAAATCACCTTATAGTGATACTGGTTGTTAGCGACCTTGAAGCAGGCCAAGCTTGGAGTAAGGCATTTAGAGGCACAAGTATTCAATCGATACTTTTTGTTGGTGGTTTTCGGTTGATACCTTTCATCTCTTTAGGGTCGTGTGCGATTTATTCAAACCTACTGACACACATGAAAGGAAAAGTCTCTTTGTGGGTCGGCTTTGTAGTCGCGACGTCGATTGTGTTTATCGGCTACTGGGGTATTACAGAGCCACTGTATACTGATGCCCATGCTTCATCTACATCGGCGCTCGGTTACATCGGGGTGCCTATAGCAGCTGCAGTTTACTCGATGGCAGCATGCGCATTTACGTATCTTATTTTCTGGCTAGTTGAAGTTATTTCAAAGCGTAAATAACACAAGAAACCAGTCACTTGTTTCATTCACTAAACAAGGAGTGACTTAGTTGTTTGCCGTAATTTTTAAAGCCAAGGTGGGCATTCAAGACTCACAATATTCTGAAACTGTCGGGGTCATGCGAGACTTGGCTTTCTCAAAGTACAACTGCCAAGACTTTGTTGCCGTTACTGAAGGAGGACAAGAAATTGCCATTTCTCATTGGCTATCAGAAACCGATATTAAAAACTGGCACCAAGACGCTCAACATGCTGTTGCTCAAAAATTAGGGAGATAAAAGTGGTATTCTTCATATACAGTGGAGGTAGTAGAAATAAAAAGGCGGTATAGCGTTGGGTAAACGCGCTTTTTAAACTCATATGCCTATCAGCTTCATTTATATTTGTCAGTCAAAGGATTGAAATGCTTTACATAATATCCACTATTCTTCTTTGCCTTCTTGGTGTTTTTACGTTTATTCCGAAATTTAAAAGCGTTATAGAGCGACATAGCGTAGGCGTTAATTTTTTTCTCACGCTTGTTGCTACATTAGTTGGCGTTCTATTAGCTATATCCATCACAAACTATGAAGCGAAGCAAAAAGAAAAGCAGGATGTGATTAAACTTTTGAAGTCATCAATCTCTTCGGTAGAGACATGTTATGAATATAGTGAAGAGTTAATAGAATACTTTAATAACTTGCCAAAAGAAGATGAATTGAGGGTTGAGTTCTATTTAAAAAATCCACCACCATACCCTGAATATTTAGACACGTTCTTGATGCAAAATATCGTGAGCAGCAATTTATCGGTCACAACGTTAAGTGATCTAAATGAGTACTTAATCAACCTTAAACGAAGCCGTAAATTTGATGCGCTATTATATCTCAAGGTTCTAGAGCAAACGCATAAGCTTTTAGAATTAGAAGTAGCCTATCAAGAAGGTCGTATTAGTGAAGCTCAATTGGATTTAGAGTTAGGAGCAGTAAAGAACATTTTAACGGCTACGGGCTCATAGCAAGCTGCTTAGAAGAGATAAAACAATTGGCTGTTGGCTTGCGCCCTAATTTCAATTCAGCATTCATGTGTAATGCCACTTATCTAGGAGAAAAGTGATGAATAAAAAGGATGTTTTGGCTTTTGTACTATCTGCAATTGCTGGGTTTAGCATTTGGCATTTCAGCTATGACATAACGGGGCACGTAGAAGCTTTTGACAGTTTTTATTATTACATTATTGCTCTAATCATTGTGGGGGCGATACTCTTTTTTGGCCCAGCCTTTTCGTATTTGGGAGTAGTTTCTGGGCAACTTGTTACCTTCATAGGTGGTTCAAGTGCATTAATGTTGATAGGAATAGTGTCTGTACTAGTGCTAAGTTTACTCACGCCGTTATCTTCCCTTTTTGTTCGCAAAGCCCTTCAAGAACACAAAAGGAAATAGTGTGCAAACACCTAAAGGGCTCATGTGACTACTGTTTATTTCATCGCAGGTTTTATCTGTCTACATCTGATATTAGCCTTTGTTAATGGCATTGGTATCAAAAGGGCGTTTTTTAAAAAACAAAGTTCAATGTCACTATGCTTTGTGGTTAATTGGTTAGTGCCAATTGTTGGGCCAACCACTGTATATTTCATTGTTAGAAGTTCTTTTTCTAATACATCTCCCGGCTCGCCCGTAAAAGATCAATCAGGAAGTAATGGGCTGTATACTGGCGCTGAAGGCCGAGGTGATGATTGACTTTTTTACATTGCCTTAGATATTTTGAGATTCTATACAACCATTTAGTTAACTCGAAGTTCGCAACGCGAGCTTCTGGGACACAAAACAGGACGCATTGTGACCTCCCTTACCAAAAAGCTTTTAATTGCGGTATTTTATGGGCTGGCGCTTAGCGCTATAGCAGCCTGCAATGGCAAGAATGAAGTAAGCCTTGAGTCATTCGTTCGCGCTGAAATGAATGTTTTTTTACGGCAAGAAAAAGCGCAAGTTGCCTCGATTGTTGTCGTCAGCGATGGGAGAATTTACCAAAGCCATTTTGGCAAGCTAAACAATGGGGCAAGTCCAAATAACCAAACCATTTACGAACTGGCTTCAATTACCAAAACCTACACAGGGTTGGTGCTTGCCAAAGCAGTACACGATGGAAAAGTAGCGCTTGATGCGGATATAAGAACCTACCTTAAAAATCAAGAATATGACAACTTGGAACGCTCGGATACGCCTATGACTTTACGCCATTTAGCAACTCACACTAGCGGCCTACCTAAGGACTTTGCGTATACTAAAGAAGATGCTCAACATGGTCTAATTATTGAGCGCTTGTCAGCATACACAAAAGAAGATTTTTTTAACGACTTGAGCCAATTTAATCTTAGATCTGTGCCCGGTGAACGCTACCAATATTCTAATGCTGGTGCCAAGTTAACCGCTTATATCCTAGAGTCGGTTTATAACAAACCTTTTGATTCTTTAGTGTATGAATTCATAACAGCCAAATCGGGAGAGTCGAACACAAAGTTCAGGGGAGCCCCAAAAGGAGTGAATGATGTCATATCTGGGAAAGACCAGAGAGGCGAAGTTATGCCCTTACTCAGCCTATATTCGTGGGCAGAGGGCGGCCTAAGCTCTACAGCAGAATCAATGACAAACTACCTTCTTTATCAGCTCACATCAATAAACCCTGAGGTAACGCTATCCCATGAGCTACTTTCAGGAAATAGCTCAAATCATGGAAAAGCGTTTTTTTGGAATACCTACGAATACAATTCTACTGCGCAAATGCTGTATCACAGTGGGGGCTCACTAGGCACTTCTAGCTGGCTGGCTATTTACCCAAAAAAGCACATTGGGGTATTCATTGTGGCAAATGTATCGACCGAAACTTCGCAAAGTAGGCTTAATGAAGTTTCGAACAACATTGTGGACCATCTTGTCGACCTGTAACAAGACATTCGAAGGTCAGCACAATGCGGTGGCTTTTCGCTTGCAAAGGATTATTGCGAAAACACTTAATACACGTATGAAATCATGTGCTACTGTATTGCGTGATTGAAACGCAAATGATGCTTGACGTTAAATACGGAGATTGAAAATGAAAAGATGGATGCTGGCTTCTTTTGCATTGATCTGGTCTTTTGTTGCTTCGGCAGAAAATGACTTATCCGAATTTGGTAAACAATATTTTTCAGCTTGGGTCGCAACACAATCACCCTCCGCAACTAAAAACGACATTGAACATTATCTGTCTTTTCTAAAATCTGATGTTGCGCATCAGCACCTACCCTACGACTCAGATGATTCCAGATTACCTGACGGCAAAAAGCGTATTCGCGAGGGTATGTTGTTTTATTTAGGCGCCCATTCAGCGCATGAAGCAACATTGGAACACGTTATTCCCGCGCACAACGCGGTTGTTATCACTTACACAACATCGAGCCAGGGAATACACCCGCAAACGAAAGAGCTTGTAGAATTACATTACTCCACTATGGAAGTTTTAGAAATTGAAGACGGCAAAGTGGCAGTGATTAGGAAATATGAAGAATAGCTTAAGCTTCTAAGCCAGAAGGCAGACTAGGTGCACCATAAACATTAAGCTCCTTATACTGCCCGCTATCTTGAACGTTAAACGTCTAGCCTAGGATATATTTAAAGTGAAAAATGGAATTTCAGTTTTTGCAGCCTGTATTGCGGGCATCTTGTTAGCCTATTTGGGTGCGTACTTCACAGGTTACACAGCAGCATTTGTAATGCCTAAATCCTTCGTTGATATAATGTGGTTATGGGACACACTGGTTGTTCAGTTCCTTGGTTTTGGCATTCTGGCAACGGGCTTGGCGTTTGCTCATGCAAAATTCTTCTCAGGCTCATTGTTTAAAAGCCTGCTAGTCCCCTTCGTAATTAGCCAAATTGTTCTTACGTATCCTTTCACCTACGCCCTATATTGGCCGCATATATTTGTGGTATTTGGTTCACTGTCATTAGGATATTGGATAGCAAAAAGCACGATATTAAGCCGCTCAACAGCTAACTAGAAAGGTAAGCAATAGGCAATTTTAGACCAAAAAAGCATCTATCAATCATTCACAAAAGTAGCTTATTTTTTGTAATATGAGATCGGCGACGTACCAAGAGCAATGCAGATTTTCTGACGACGTTATGTATTATCGAAAAAGCGAACAAGCTTTTTGGTGGAACATGTTTGCATAAGTAAGCGTTCGAATACGCTGGTGCATGTCTGTCACAAGAGTGACTTAGGAAGAATTGAAAGGGAGTTTGAACAAGTGAAAACCAAACACTATGAAAGTCTATTTGTAATCAAAAAAACGCTAAGTCAATCTCGTCATTCGAGTGCTTGCTATTATTTTAACTGTGGTAAGCATACCCACATTCTCTTTTGCAGTAGTGAAACTTTTGTCTGAACCCTTTTCATTTGCTGAGTCTGTAAAAAGCGTGAATGTGGCAGGCATAACCGCTTATCTGCTATGGCCGTTTTCATATGTCGCCATTAAAGGAAAAGTGCCATCTACGTGGCACCCATACCAGTAAGTACGAAATTCACTTAATACACCATAGCGAAGGTGGTTGATTACACAAGTAAGCCTCTTTGCCCTTAGTAACAAATAAAGAATGCGTTAGCAGTTTAAGGAAGATTTCTATGGAATTTATGCATTGGCTATTACTCGGCAGTTTTATTATGTGTACTGCTTCGCTTTATTTTGGTTTTCATCCAAAATATTACGACCCAAATAAAGTGTTGGTCGATATGGGCGACCAAGTATTTATATCCCATTTACCAATAGCAAAAATGCACAAGAAGTACGGCAAAACAGTTTCAAAATCGTACGTTGCTAAAATTCAACTCGCAGGCAGCTACGTAACGCTGTTTAGTAGCAGTGGCAACGCTATAGACATTTGGGCTCCTAAAGTTCAATTTGCCAAATCTATTTTTGAACGTGCAAAAACCATATTCACTAACGCAGAAGTAGTGGTAGTAGCTCGCTAGCGAACAGAAAAAAAGAAGGATAACTACATGTACAAAGGCTCTTGCCTGTGCGGTGCAATTAGCATTGAACTTACTGGTTCGATTGAAAGCATTATTCATTGCCACTGTTCATTATGCCGTAAAAACAGTGGTACAGCGTACGCCACCAATGGATTTGTGAATACTAAAGACCTCCGCGTTATCGACCCAGAAAACAAGCTTACTTACTTTGAGTTTAAAGAAGGCAAGTTAAGGCATTTCTGCTCGGTATGTGCTTCCCCAGTTTTTAGTTCAAATGCTAGTAACCCAACAAAGCTTAGACTTCGTTTGGGCATTCTAGACACTGACATTGAGGAGCGACCGTTGTCTCATAACTTTGTTTCATCTCGCGCGAATTGGGATGATTTAGATGCAATGTTGCCCAGGTACGATGGTTTCGAGCCAAGTAGAGCGAAACCATAGATATGGGCAATGGTTTTAAGGTTACTATATTGGTTTTCGCCACAGCCCATTTTGCGTTTAATCGTTACTAACAACATGTCAACGTTTCTGGAGGTTTAAATGGAAATGAACCAAGTAACGCTGCCTGTGGACAATATGGAAGACGCGGTGGCGTTTTACCTTACACTCGGGTTTACTCAAATAGTGGACACCCCGCACTATGCAAGTTTTTCGTGCCCTAAGGGTAATTCAACGTTCTCTCTTTCACTAGAGACAGAAGCGTTTAGAAATGGTGCAGTCATCTACTTCGAAACAGAAGAGGTAGATGCATTGGTATCATCATTGCAAAACAAAGGAATTGAATTTGAGCAGCTTCCTACAGAGCAACGCTACCTGTGGAAAGAAGCTGTTTTGAAAGACCCTTCCGGCAACAAAATAAAACTGTTTTGGGCAGGTAAAAACCGTTTATCTCCCCCTTGGAAAGTAAATAAACGCGGTTGATAGCGCAGCTAAGTTTTTAGGGATATTCATCAGGATACAAATATGGACATTGATTTTTCGAAATATAACGAGCATGAACTTAAAGAAGCGTGGACATCAATAGATGACTATCGGTTTCCCGATAGGGCAATTCAGATTTATAGACTATTAATTGAAAGGGGCTATAGCACCCATGAAGAGTCAGAATATGACGACTCAATACTTTCCAATATTCTGTTTATGCTTAAACCTTTTTTGGGTGGTTTTTTACAAGATATGGTTGAAGAAAATGATAGATGCAGAGAAAAAGAACAAAGAGTATTAGCACTCATCGAATCTGCAAAGCACGGAACAACATAGTTAAACGCTGACGCAAAAGCACACTAAACAATCACCTATGTCCATTGGCCCCACGATGAAAGGACAATCTATGAGTCAACTCTGCAAAGGGTGTGGTAGCCCAGTTGAAGATTC
This sequence comes from Alteromonas gracilis, assembly GCF_036870955.2. Classification (GTDB taxonomy): domain Bacteria; phylum Pseudomonadota; class Gammaproteobacteria; order Enterobacterales; family Alteromonadaceae; genus Alteromonas; species Alteromonas gracilis_A. The sequence continues at coordinate 540,065 of NZ_CP145482.2, read as the reverse complement.
TGAAGAGAACTACAATATGTTCGAACAGATGCACTGGATGTGTTTTCACTTTTCATATGAGCACACGCCAAATGACCCTGAAGAGCCATGCGAAAGCGCAAACTGCCCTTCTTGGCACTTACAAATTTTGAAGGATTTTGTTAGGAGCAAGGGGGAAGACCCCAATGATGTCATTGAAAATGCTATTGCGCTTAAACGAGCTGCTAGTGCTAAGCGCTAACTGTGTCGGCGAGCAAAAGTGTACTTAACACCAATGTTGAGTCGCCATTCATCACATACTTTAGCTATCGAACTATTATAAAAAACAGAAACAAGAAGTAATTTCGCGAAAAGGGATTTCACATGAAAAACATAATATTGGTGTTATTTTTACTCTCAGCTCACAGCGCTTGGAGCCAAACCTATCAGGAAAAGATCGCAGCCTCGAAAGCATTAATTGATAAGCCAATTCAAACTCATCAGTTTTATACACTAGACAAGCAAACTATCTCGTTTGAAAACTTGAACGGGCAATCTATTGTTGCGTACTTTTTCGCCTCGTGGTGCTCGCCATGTTATGCATCACTCAAAAACTTAAACGCCGCTATTGGCAATGTGCCATCAACCGTTCGTGTTGTGGCAGTATCGTTGGATGAAGATTGGGATGACCTTCAAGGCATGCTTGATAAAACAGGCTTCACAGGCGAGGTATGGAAGTCATCTGATGCTACTGCGGTATTAACTAATCGGCTGTTTGCCAACTTTTCAGGCTCGCTACCTTACGTCATTAAGGTTGATGCAAAAGGCATATTACGTGAGGGTGGCTCAAGAATTAAAACAACCGAACAATGGTTAGCTGTTATAAATCAAAGCACGTCTCTTAGCGAGGCGAGCAAACTTTAACAAGAGTCGCTTTATCATTCTCACTTTTGCATAAAGAAGGGCAATATCAATGCATAGGATAGCAACAATACTCTTAATTCTGCTGGTGTCAGGGTGCGCAAGTATTCCTATTTCAACCATGCTAAAGCTCAGCAGCTTCGACGAAGATAGCTTTCTGCTGCTTAAAGGCGAGCAAGTGCGCGCTCAGGTTGCGGTCTCTCAGCCCTACACAATAAACTTCGATAAAACCAAGCTGACATTGGACACAGAGACAGACCTTGGAACACGTCACTTTGCTTTTCCTCTTACACTGGTTAGTGAAACCGAAATACCCGAGGAAACTGGCTTCTTTTCTTCTCGTAAAGCCCAAACTCAATACACGTTTAAGATTTCCGATGAAGGCCTTACGAACTTTACCGAGCTTCAACGCGCGATTGAAGAGAAGCAGCGCGCGCAATCAAAAGCAGGCTTTTCATTCATGGTAAGCGCTGGTTTTAATGAAGAACCATTGCCCAATGAAATCATCGTAGTATCGATTAATTTGCAGCTTAGCGAGGAAGATGGATATTTTGCACTGATAGAAAACGCCGAAATTGAGGTAGAGGAATAAGCGGTGAACTATAACGAATTTAACGAGTTTTGTCAGTCGCTTCCCGCGACTACACATGTTGTTCAATGGGGAAATTCTGATGTGTGGAAAGTAGGCGGAAAAGTATTTGCCATCGGGGGTGGGAAAAGTCTGGCAATGCCGCTTTTACCTTTAAAACATCTGAACAAAATTACTACTTTCTAGAAGAAAAGCCAGGCTACCGCCCTGCTCCTTATCTTGCGTCACGGGGGATGAAATGGATTCAGCTGCACGATACAGCATTGGCAGAAGGTGATGAGCTTAAATATTATCTAAGTGAATCTCATAAGATTGTCTCTTTAGGACTTACAAAGAAAAAGCAAAAAGCGCTTGGATTAAACCAGTAGATATTTGTAAGACCCAAACCGCGTTACTCAGACGCTTTTCCCGAGTAAAAAACTCATCTGTGTTTTTCATTCACCCTGTGTTCACCGTTCTAATCGAATAATTATTTTTGTTGGCACTGTTAGCCACAACTTTTCTCATAAAGAAGGACAATATATGAAGAATAAAAATCGCCTGCTTATATTTTTAGGCCTTATCGTCTGCAATAACGTTTTCGCAGACGTTGCTACTTCTGAGGCACAAATCAGAGGCGTTGTAGAACAGTTTAGAACCAGCATTATCAATAAAGATAAAGACGTATTTAGCAATTTGTTTTTGCATGACAACATTCCTTTTATTGCTGTTTTCAGCGAAGAAATGCTAGCCAAAAAGCGTTTAGAAAATCCTGACTATCCTGCAGCGGTAGATTTTGGGAAATTTGGAGCGCCTGTTGAAATGATTTCTGATACCGATTCACAAGAAGAAAAAATGTGGAATATAAAAGTGCAAACAGATGGCTATCTTGCTAGCGTGCACTTCGATTACAGCGATCATGAAAACGGAAAGAAAAAAGCATGGGGGACCGAGTCTTGGAGCTTGGTTAAAGTGGACACTGAATGGAAGATTACGTCAGTGTCTTTCACTGTCACGGAAATTGACCACGCGAATTGATAGCCGTTACCTTGCGCAACTAAATAGTTTGTTTATTTAACTTAATGAAAGGATATCAACTTGCTTGATGCAGTATTAGCACTTATCTCGGCAACCGCGTTACTCTTAGGTTCACCAGGGCCTGCGCCAATTGCCCTTGCAGCAATGGCGCTACCTATGGCACTCGTCAAGGGCTCCCTTTTCTGTTTGGCATTTTGGCCGGGCTTTCATTTGCTATTATAGGCGCAAGCGCAGGCCTCGCGACGCTGTTTACGGCGTTTCCCAATGTAAAAGTAGCCTGTCAGTTTATTGGGGCAGGCTACATTTGCTATATTGCGGTAAAGATAGCAAGCGCGCCTGTAGCACTAGCAGCCGTAAACCCTAATGCCCCTCGATTCAGAGACGGGTTCATCCTTAACTTACTCAATCCCAAAGCCTACGCGGCTTTTTTGGCTATCTTTTCTCAGTTCCTCATTCCTACGCCGAATACACTAACAAGTTACGTCTTAACCGCATTAGTGTGTTTCGCGGTTGCCGTTATGGTCGACTTCGTTTGGCTATTGTTTGGAGGTATTCTGAAACCTGTATTTAGCCACCCCTTGCACGCGCGAATTTTGCGAATCATTTTTGCTGTTGGTATGGTATCAGCCGTACTGTATTCGTTGTTGTAAAAACACAGCAACATAAATCACCATTTACCACTCATTCAAGGAGAGAATAATGAGACTTTGTGTTATCGCCGTATTTGCTTTAATTTTTTCAGGTAATGTAAAAGCCATTGATATGTTTGGCGCGGTTGAGTTTACTGACTTATCACCTAACGCCAGTGAAAAGGTGTGGGAAAGGGAGAAGCAAGTCATGCCAAGATACCCAAAAGCACTTGTAATGGACGGTGTGCGTGGCTGCAGTGTTTTTGACTTTGATGTAACAGAAGATGGCAAAGCGACCAATGTTGAAATTGTTTCATCACTGCCCAAAGGCGCCAACTTTCGCCCAGTTAAAAAGCAAATACTTCGTTGGGACTGGAAACTTGTTGAGGGTAAAGCAGCAACAAAAGAGTCTAAACGTGTAAGGTTAGATTTTTGTATGAACCGAGAGTCTCGCGAAAGTGTTGAAGCTCAATGCAAAGCCCAAGCACAGATGGCATGTGAATAATATGACTTCGTTTAGCAAAAATATTGCGTTTGCCGTTTTACGCGAAGTCGCCAAGGCAAAGCAATTCCAGCAGCAAAAACAGTATGATGAGGCGTTTATCTGTTTAGAAAACGCCCACGTTCTTGGGCAATCATCTACACGCTGGCACGTGTACGTGCACAGTCTAATGCTGATATGGGGCATTCAAAAACACAGTGTAAACGAAGTGTTTGGCCAAGTTCTTCGTATTGTTGGGGCCGCGAGCAAAACCGCCGTTGGCTTAGTGCCTTCAGGTAACACAGGGGGCAGCAATATTAGCCCGTTTAAGCGTTTGCCTATTGCCTCACATCTTGAACGAAAAATACAGCGAGCTCAGGGTCGATGATTGCCCTTAACATTAAAGTTGATGACCTTTCTGGTGGCGACGTTATTGCGTTGTTAGAAGAGCATCTTGCGGATATGTTTGCAACCTCCCCACCAGAGAGTGTCCATGCGTTAGACGTTGAGGCACTAAAAGCCGACAACATCATTTTCTTTAGCGCATGGAATGGCGCCGACCTTGCAGGCTGTGTTGCAATAAAAACACTTAATAACCAAGAGTGCGAACTAAAATCGATGAGAACGGCTCGCACCTGTCGGGGCCAAGGCGTCGCATCACAGCTATTACTTTTTGCCCTAGAACATGCGAAAATAAAAGGATTCAGCTCGGTAAGTTTAGAAACAGGGACACAGGATTACTTTTCTGCTGCCCGACAACTCTACAAAAAATTTCAGTTTGAAGAATGTGGGCCGTTTGGCAACTATACCCTCGATCCAAACAGTCTCTTTATGACACGAGCCCTTTAAGCCTTTAGGTGCGCTTGCACCGCTATTGAGAAAATATTATGTCGTTACCTCCATGCCCTCATTGCCAATCAGAATATGTTTATGAAGATCAAGCCTTACTAATTTGCCCTGAGTGCGGTCATGAGTGGAACCCCAATGACGTAGAAGAAGAGGTGTCAGCCAATGACGCAAACGGCACCCCTTTAGTAGCAGGTGACAAAGTTACGCTGGCGAAAGATCTGAAAGTAAAAGGCAGCTCACTTATTCTTAAAATTGGTACAAAGGCCGTAATTCGCCACGTTAAAGAAGGCAAAGACCACCAACTTGACTGTAAAGTTGATGGCGCAGGCGAGATGATGCTTACGGCACAGTTTGTTAAAAAGGCCTAGCAGTTAGCCACTTCATTTATAATGGTATCGGCAAGCAAACTAATGGCTTTCGAAGATACCTTTTGTGGATTAACCAAACACACGCCCATATGACCGAGTTCAGGTAACTCAGCTGAACTCGGCAATATATGCAAACCCGGTGGCACTGAGCTTTTTGCCAATACCGTTATTCCCAACCCTTCGTTGATCGCCGTCTGAATACCATTCAAGTCAGCTATCGTATAAACCACCTGCCAGGGTTTCTTTGCCGCTGTTAGCAAATTTATGGCTCGCTTTCTGTAGGTACACGGATTTGGCGCAGCAATCAGAGGTAGCTTGCTTGGAATGCTATTCACAAATCGCTGACTCCCCACCCAAACCAACTGATCTGTCGTGATGTAGCCGTCTTGTTGAGGGTCAGGTGTTTCTTGCAAAGACAAAATCAAATCAAATTGACTTTTAAGCGGCTCACTAAGTAAGTCTTTACTTAACGCACAGTGTACTTCTAACGATATTTCTGGGTAGGTTTGGGTAAATCTTCGGATGATTTTAGGCATAAGTATGGTAGAGAACTCGCTTGGTATACCAAGCTTTATGTTCCCCGTTACTTGCGGTTTGCCAAATTCAGCCATGGCTTGATCGTTCAATGCCACAATCTTCTCACCATATGCCAGCAACTTGCTGCCAGCAACGGTAAGCGATAACTTATTTTTGTCTCGGGAGAAAAGTTTTTCACCCACCATCTCCTCTAATTTTTTAATTTGGAGGCTTATGGCAGGTTGTGTGCGCTGCAACTGCTCTGCGCACTGCGTATAGCTGCCTGTTTGGGCAATAATCACAAAAGATCGCAAAAAGTCGATGGACAAATTTTTCATAGGCTACACACGTTCAAAATATACTCATTTAATAAAATTATGATGCCATATTTTTTATTAATTTTATTTATTCTTTTACCACTTCTACTATCAAATAACACAACAACGCGTGCGCAGTGACCGCAAAACCCTATTTATAAGTTAATCGTCAGCGCACCATAGTACACGGGAGCAAGAATGAATAACCTTAACCACACCCTGAATGATATCGATCCGGATATCGCTGGTTTTATTGCTGAAGAAGATATTCGTCAAGAACACCACATAGAACTGATTGCCTCAGAGAACTACACCAGCGTTGCTGTTATGCAGGCCCAAGGAAGCCAGCTTACCAATAAATACGCAGAGGGTTACCCGGCAAAGCGTTACTACGGCGGTTGTGAAGCGGTAGATAAGGTAGAGCAGCTTGCCATTGATAGAGCAAAAGCGTTGTTTGAAGCCGATTACGTTAACGTACAACCGCATTCAGGATCACAAGCCAATACCGCGGTGTACATGGCTTTACTTAACCCAGGTGACACCATTTTGGGTTTAAGCTTAGATCACGGTGGACACCTTACACACGGCGCTAAGCCAAATTTTTCCGGCAAATTATATAACGCCATACAATATGGACTAAACACCGACACGGGTGAAATTGACTACGATCAGGTTTTAGAGCTTGCGCAAACACATCAACCTAAAATGATTGTAGCTGGCTTTTCTGCGTACTCTCGTATTGTAGATTGGCAACGTTTTAGAGATATTGCAGACAGTGTAGGCGCTTACTTACTTGTTGATATGGCACACGTGGCAGGTTTGGTTGCAGCTGGCGTTTACCCCTCACCAATCAATGCTGCCCACGTAGTGACTACCACTACCCATAAGACGCTACGCGGACCTCGCGGCGGCCTTATTATGTGTAAGTCTAACCCAGAGCTTGAAAAGAAATTTAATTCTTTAATTTTCCCAGGTATTCAAGGTGGACCGTTAATGCATGTTATTGCAGCTAAAGCAGTTGCATTTAAAGAGGCTATGTCAGCGGAATTCAGAATCTATCAAAAGCAAGTTGTAACGAATGCGCGTGCTATGGCAGACGTTTTCATGCAACGTGGTTTTGAGGTGGTGTCTAATGGCACCGACAACCACATGTTTTTGCTAAGCCTAATTAATAAAGGACTAACTGGAAAAGAAGCTGACGCTATTCTTAACAGCGTAAACATTACAGTTAACAAGAATACGGTACCTAACGACCCTCAATCGCCGTTCGTAACAAGCGGTATACGCATTGGTACACCTGCGGTCACGTCTAGAAACTTTTCGCAAGAAGACTGCGCGCAGTTGGCAGGCTGGATTTGTGACGTACTTGAGTCACCTAATGACGGTGCAGTAGTGGCACGTGTAAAAGACGGCGTAGCAAGCATGACTGCAGCACGACCGGTTTATACAACACGCTAACCAAACCACTTCCAACCAATAAAGACCAACAAAAACCCAAACAGATAAACAAGCCCTAGGTAACTTAGGGCTTGTATTCCCTTACTTGGTGCTGCATCAGGGTGAAGTGTCGTTTGCTTAACTAACTTGTGATTTAACCAAGCAAACATTGGTGTTGTGACAAACGCCAAAGTCATCGCAAACCCCAACATGGCCAGTAGCGACGACTTGAAAAACATCACGATGATAAAGCTCACCAACGCCATAATAAGAAGGACAGGCGTAACCAACGCATTTCTTTTGCTTTTATCGTTCTTTAATAAAAGGCTAATTGCCTCAGCCACTACTCTCGCGTACCCGTCATACACGGTAAGTGCCGAGCCAAAAATACAAAGAAATGCCACCAGCGCAATCAGCCAATGCGCCCACTCTCCAATTGTTGATGAGTACATACTAATAAGCTGATGAGAAAAGCCTATGCCACTTGTACTTAGCTCGGTACCACTACCGTACAAAATAAGTGCCCCTAACCCCAAGAACAGCAGCGCTAAAAGTGCTGTGACACCATAGCCCAAATTAAAGTCAAAAAGCGCCGTTTTTGGGGTAACCGCGGACGTCGCACACTGTCGTTTTAGCCATAGTGACGTTATAGACGATATTTCAATGGGAGCAGGCATCCATCCCATGGTAACAACAAGAAAACCTAAACTGGCGATAGCGTAGGGGGAAGGCGGGTTGGCTAAGCGCACTAGCAGGGTTATGATTGATAAGCGCCACAATAAAAACGGCAACGGTCGCCACGACTAGAACGCCCATAATGGCTTTCGCGATGTTGTCTAGCCCCTCAAAATGGCCAGCTAACAAAATTAATAAAATTAGTGCTAAAACCGCGGCACACGACATGGTTATCGCGATATCAAACGGCACAAAATAAGAAAGTAAGCTTGCAGAAAAGAGCAGCAAAGCCGCCGAATTAACCACAGAAGCGATACTATTTAGCCCAAGCGCTAAGCTCAAGTAGCGCTTGCCCATTTTCAGATAACCTTGCTGCAAGGTTTTCCTAGTGCTGATGGTGTAACTTACCCCTGCGCGAAAAAAGGGGTATTTGAGTAAATTAACCAGCAGTATTAGCAACGCTAGCTGCCACCCAAACTTGGCTCCTGCCTGAGTGGATGCCACCAAATGACTTCCTCCAACGGCAGCCGTTGCCATAAGCACACCGGGGCCCAACAGTTTCAACCACGCGACACATCGCGCATACAACGACAAGTTAACGTGGGACTGCAAGGTAACCTCTTGAAGATAATGACAAAGTAAGAAGTCACCTTATCAGGTAAAACGCAGCCAGAAAAGCCGCTTACCAAGGGTAACTAGAAGGTATATAGCGCACCTGTAAATAAAAATGCGCTGTTGTCGCTATAATCACCGCGAGCAAATCCATCTCCTTTAAACAGGTATGCACCGCCCAGTGATAGCCTTAATTCTGGCAATATCTGATAACGCCATCTTGCTTCTACCTGGTGACCTATAAAGCTGTCCACATCTTGAGGGGCTTTTTGATACCAATAAGCTTTGTAACCCAACATGATATTGTGCTGAGCTGTTGGCGTCGATACACTGCGAAGACCAGCGGTTTTTAAGTTTCTGCGCAATAGTCCTTGATAAACGTCTGTAGGCCCAAAATCGAAACGTCTTACACCATATAGGCTGTCAAAATTTGAAATAGTGTTATCGGTGCTGTCGTTGTCACCGCTAATAAAATCAAATTCAGCGCGCAAAAAGGTATGGTAATTAATTTTTTTACCTATGTAAGCGAATAGCAAATAGGCGCGAACGTCTTTATCAAGCGTATCGTTTGACGCTGCCGTTTCGTGGGCACTGCCTAATTGCCCGATAATTTCGGTATTAGCTCGCCATCCATTAGAGAAATTCGCTGTGTAATCAACTGAAAACGTGAATAAATCACGGTTTCTTGTAGCAAGTGATTCACTGTCATCCTCTTTAAACCAGTAGCTTTGCAACTTTATGGCGTTGTCATTTGATGCTGCATACAACCCAAATAGTTTTCGTTCGCTAAAGCTTTTATCGAATGCACGCGTATTGTTATCTAAACTTGCGCTGTCATTTGGAAACCGTGAAACGGGCAAAATATAAAGACCATCTACTCGCCAGTTGGCAAGACTACCCTGTACCACTACCCCATCGTAACTATTGGTTGCATTGCGATAAATTGCCTTTGCCAATAAGCGTCGGCTGCCGTAATCCAGCTCCATTCTTCCCATTTTTATAAGCGAAATGTGTCCCAACGCATTAGCGTTGTTTTCACTTCCACGCGCATTGAGGGGCTTATAAGTAACGAAGAGCTGTACGGGTTCACGTGTATTGACCTGACTTGACGTTAACGTAGGGTCGTTGTCATCCAAAAACGCACGCGAGTCTCTTATGTCTAACGTCGCACCGAAGTTTTTGTATGATAAGTCGGCATTTACAATAAGGCGGGTCGATAACCGCTGGTTGCTCTTTTCACGCAATGACATCTGTGTGGGAAATATGGGGTTATTTAATGCTTCGTAGCGAACACGAAAAGAGCCCGACACATCAACTGTGAGAGAGTCGTCGGCTTTCACCACGCATGACAAACTAACCATGACTGCGCTTAGAAACAACAAACAAAAAGTGCGACGCATTTAAACCCAAAATAAACGACGAAAAGTCGTGCAGTATATAGAGGTTTGTTGAAAATAGCGCTGGTGATATGTTGTTTTTTATTCAAACTGAAAACGCATAAGTCACTCTGCTGTACTTAAAACCTGTGGGGAACCCTTTCGATGTAACGCACTCTACACTGTATGAGTATGTTTTTGTTTAAGTGCCTTGTTGTTTTCATGTGCTGTGCACACTCCAAAGTTCGCGAAAAGTCGCTACTCATGCAATGCGCTTATTGCGCGTTATGCAAACTTATCAACCCTAACAAAAAGATCATTTGCCAAATGGATAAATCAAATACAATTGCCTGTCAGCTTTATGATTATGTTGAAATTGCGTGTATGTATAAATTACACGTGAAAGCGGTATTTAAAAACGGTGATGAAGTTGAAGGACAAGCCATGAATACGGGTATTGTCCAATTCGACTCAGGCGCTCAAGAGTGCTTATTGGTCAAAACACAAAACGATGAAAACCTACAAACCATTGTGTTGTGTAACTTGGTTAAGCTTGTTGCAGTCACAGAAAACCCGCATTTCAGCGAAGTGTACTTTTAATAAAAAGCCCGCTGCGATAGAGTGCTGACCAACTTAGCTCTTCTTGTTTTATTGAGTAGTATATGACCAAAAACGTTTCAGCTGTTACCTTTTTTGTCGATGATTACGACAACTCTATCAACTACTTCACAGAAGTTCTTGGTTTTACGCTTACCGAAGATAAAACGAACGGCGAAGACAACCGTTTTGTTTTGGTAACGCCTAAAGGTGGGAATACAAGCTTACTGCTGGCAAAAGCAAAATCAGATGAAGAAAAACTACTCGTTGGTCGTCAAGCGGCGGGGAAGGTGTTTCTTATTCTTAACACTGATGATTTTTGGCGCGACCATAAGCAGTTTACGGCGAAAGGCGTTAAATTTCTTGAGACACCGCGTGAAGAGGTGTACGGCATAGTGGCCATTTTTGAAGACTGCTATGGCAATAAATGGGATCTCATTCAAAATGCATAACACACAAGTTCAACTTGGCTAAGGGAGTCATAACGTGCAGGCCATGAAACGTTCAATCATTGCTGACATTGTGGCTATCGCAGCCATCGCGCTTTTGATCACGACCACGTTTTATTGGATTGAAGCACGCAAAGAAGTTATCTATCTGTGCGATAATTTCACGCCAGGTGTTTCTAAAAAAAGCGTTTTGCGTCAGTTAGGCACTGCCGAATTACTACTATGGGACACCACGTTTATTGCCAATGGCAGTAAAATAGAAGCATATAGCCCACTTCATTTGGGATATATGCAATGCAGTGTCGAGTTCAATAAACAAGATATCGTGGTGTTTTCGATTGTCGAGTAGTGGCAAAAACGAACTCTTTTGGTGCAACGTTTACATCACGGCAACACCTTATTCACTGCCCTGCTAAAAGTCGTAAAGGCAGACTTACCATGTGCCATTTCGCCAGTCTGTTTTACTTTCCGTCAAACTGTAAGTTGTTGTGCTGTAAACGTATAATTACATTGTGTCTTCTCAACGCAATTGTCTTCTTATGCAAAAAACCAAACACAGTGTCATCGAGGATGTTTTCGCCCTAGTAAGCGCTAGCTTGTTTGTTGCGTTTGGCGTTTTTCTATTTCAATCACAAGATTTAATGGTTGGCGGTGCTGCAGGCTTAGCGTTGCTTGGCACGTACGCTTTTGACATGAATTTCGGTCTGTTATTTTTCCTTATTAATTTGCCGTTTTATGCGCTGGCATGGACGCAGATTAGCAAGCGATTTACCTTAAACACGTTTATTTCAGTGACTACCGTCTCTGTATTAACTGAGCAAATTCCCGCGTTTGTTGATATTAGCCATGTAAATCCTTTTTTTGCCGCGGTTTTCGGCGGTATTTTGATTGGCGTGGGCATGCTAATCATGTTCCGTCACAGCTCAAGCTTGGGTGGTGTGGGGATTATGGCATTTTACCTTCAACAGCGATTTAACGTACGTGCGGGCTCGTTTCAATTAACGGTCGACACTTGCATATTACTTTGCGCCCTATTTTTCATACAGTGGCACCTTGTGCTTATTTCTATATTGGCAGCGTTTTGTTTAAACATGGTGATTTCACTGAACCACCGCCCAGAACGTTACTTCCCGGTACAAGAAGAAAAAGAACAGGCAAAGGTTCAGGCTGAAACGTCACATCACCATGACGAAATCGATGGTGATATGCATCCACAAAATGGCTAATAGCCATATGGCACACTAATAAAAAGCCCGGTTACGCATTACGCGACAACCGGGCTTTTTTTTATATCTCTAATTGATAACGCTTATTTGTATTTCTTTGCTGTCGAAAACCAATATCTATTGCTTTTTCTGCACTGGTCTAGACGGTCGACTTACTACTCCACGATTTACTCTAGGGCGAGAAAACGAAGTACGCATACAAACCTCACTTATGAGTTTGTCTTGTGCAGTTGTAGGTGACACATTCACCGCAATCCCGCATCAAAACATCAACAGTATAGACCCAAACACTAGGGGTAAGTCTCATTCTTTTGGTGAATAGTGCTAGATAAAAATGTATATAGAGGGGGGCCACATTGGCACGGTACAGCTAGTCTTTTGAAAGATAGTGCTTTTTATAATACTGCCAAGCCTGCACTATGAATTTCCGCTTTGCACTAAAGATATTTAACAATTCTTGGCACGCGTTGTGACACCCGCGTCATGAGTTCATAGTCAATCGTGCCTGCACACTTTGCCACCTCGTCTATAGCAACATGCTCACCCCACAATTCGACCATGTCACCAATAGTCACATTTGCAATGTCGGTCACGTCAATGGTGATCATATCCATAGAAACGCGGCCAACAAGTTGCGCTCTCTGCCCTCGCACCATGACTGGAGTGCCGTTTGGACAGTGCCTTGGATATCCGTCTGCATAGCCTATCCCGACCGTTGCAATTCGACTGGGCTTTGATGCAGTCCATGTTTGACCATAACCGACTCCCTCGCCTTGAGGCACATCTCTTACGGCCAAAATACTTGCTCGCAGGGTCATGGCTGGCATAAGAGGCATATCGCTAACGTCGATAGATGACACCTTGCCCCCATAAACACCAAGGCCAAGTCTATTCCATTTCGCATGGCTATCTTGCCAGTTCACCGTGGCTGGCGAATTTGCGAGGCTCAATGGAAAATTAAGCGGTAAAACAACCTTTTCAAACGCGTCTAGTTGGCGTTGGGTAAAAGCGTTATCAACATCATCGGCACAGGCAAAGTGTGTCGCGATAACCGTTTCATCACTTAACAGGTGCTGGTAACGCTCAACAATGTTGGGCATATCATCGAGCGCAAACCCAAGACGGTGCATACCGCTGTCTGATTTCAACCAAATATGCGGTCGCATCTCTTTTGGACATGCATCTAGCCATTGTAGTTGTGCTTCACAATGCATCACCAAGATGCAATTATGCTGAAACGCCATTTGGCACTCTTTGGCCTGGTGTGCACCTTCTAGCACCACAATTGGCGCAGTTATCCCAGCATCACGAAGGGCAATAGCTTCTTCGATAATTGCCACCGCAAACCGAGAGGAAACGTGCTGTAATATTCGCGCAACGTTTACCGCGCCATGTCCATACGCATCGGCTTTCACCACCGCCATAGACTGGCTTGTCGGCGCTCGAGCAGACAGTTGCTTAAAATTGTGCAATAGCGCGTCGGCGTGAATAATAGCTTGCGTTTGACGACTCACAGAAAACTCGTTTCCCGAAAAAGAATAAGAAAATAAACAAAGCCAAATTGTATCATGAGTTTATGAAAAACGTGCATTTTGGCGTGGCAACGAGCGTCGTTTGTTTCTTGTTGTAAAAAATATCGCTATGCTTGCGATTTTACTCCAAGCAATGCACTAGGGCTTTCTATGTCATCAACTTCGACATCGGCAAACGACACCACACATTCACTTGCACATGCATTAAATCGCATTATTTCTGAAGGCAGAAACCCTGATACGCTAGACATAGATACCCTTTCCACAACCGGTATATTGCAACGTATTAATGATGAAGACGCTAAAGTGGCAGACGCTGTTAAGTCTCAATTAAGTGCCATTGCCAGCGTTGTTGATGCGGCAACAAAGAGCATCCAAAAAGGTGGACGGCTTATCTACATTGGAGCGGGTACCAGTGGCAGGCTTGGTATTTTGGATGCCGTGGAATGTCGCCCAACTTTTAGTGTGCCTGATTCAATGGTAGTAGGAATAATCGCCGGCGGTGAAAAAGCTATTCAACATGCTATAGAAGGTGCTGAAGACAACGTTGAAGCGGGTCGTGATGACCTAAAAGCAATTGCACTATCCTCACATGACACCGTTGTAGGCATTTCTGCCAGCGGACGCACACCGTATGTCAGCGGTGCGCTTCACTATGCTCGTACACAAGGCTGCTTTACTGGTGCACTGGCGTGCAGTCCAAACGCCGCTATTTTTGCTGATGCCGATGCGGCTATTTGCCCAATTGTCGGCCCCGAGGCATTAACAGGAAGTACACGGATGAAGTCGGGTACTGCACAAAAGATGGTGCTTAATATGATAAGTACCACTACCATGATCAAGCTGGGAAAAACCTTTGAAAACTTGATGGTGGACGTTAATGCAACAAATGAAAAGCTGAAAGCCAGGGCACTGCGCATTGTTATGCAAGCCACCCAATGTGATGAGTCGACAGCGAAGCAAGCGCTAGTCGACAGCAAAAACAAAGCAAAAACAGCCATTTTGATGATTCTGACAGGCGTAAGTGCAGCTCAAGCCGAAAAGCAACTTAATGATCACCAAGGTTTTTTGCGCTCAGCCGCTGATAAAAAAGCCCAAAGCCCGCGTTAATGATGAATACTACAAGCAAGATATTGAGGTATACGTTGCAATTTACTGTTAGGGCGAATATCAAACAACGTGTAAAAACACTGCTGACTATACCCTTAATGGCACTGGCGTTTGTCAGTTGCAGCGTTTTTAGTTTACACAATGAGGGCGCTAATCCCTCACTTAAGGTCTCTGCTTCACCACACAATTCCTCTCATACGTTTTCAGTGGGTGCACAGCGTTTTGAGCACTATTTGCCGTTATTGGAAAACAAGCGCGTAGCGTTAGTGGTCAATCAGAGCGCACTTGTGCCGTTACCCTCTTCAAGTGAAAGTAAACAGGTTGAAAAGGGGCGTTCAGTTCACCTGCTTGATGCGCTACTGCAACGCGGTGTCAATGTGCGCGCAATTATGTCACCAGAACACGGGTTTAGAGGTGACAAAGGCGCGGGAGAAAAAATAACCAATACCGTGGATAGCAAAACTGGCCTTCCTATTCACTCACTGTATGGCAAAACCAAAAAACCAACATCAGCCATGCTGCAAGATATCGATGTCGTGGTATTCGACATACAAGATGTTGGCGTTCGGTTTTATACATACTTAAGTACGCTACACTATGTCATTGAAGCAGCCTTCGCTCATGATATCGATGTGGTGGTACTAGACAGGCCAAACCCGAATGGGCGATTTGTTGATGGTCCAGTTTTAGAACCAACCTTCTCGTCATTTGTGGGTATGCATCCCATTCCCGTATTACACGGCATGACACTAGGTGAATTGGCGCAAATGATAGTTGGAGAAATGTGGATTGATGCGCCAAAAGAAACCCGTGCTTCGCTTACCGTTGTCCCCATCGCAGATTATTCACGTGATGTTATTTATTCACTACCAGTTGCACCTAGCCCAAATTTGCCGAACGATGCTGCCATTCAGTTTTACCCCACGCTATGTTTCTTCGAAGGTACCGATGTGAGTATTGGGCGCGGTACAGACTTTCCTTTTCAGCTTGTAGGCCACCCTTTAATTGAATTAGGTCAATCGTCAATCTCGGTTTCGGCCAATGATGCAGCCCCTTATCCAAAACATGAAAACGCCACGTTATTTGCACACAGTTTTAGCGCAGATAAGGTTTCAATGAATGATAAGAATGCACCATTAATGCACTTTGATCATACTCTATCGGGGTTAGATTTAGAGTTGCTGATTGCCACATATCGTCTATTCAAAATGAACAAGAAAGACGATATTAACTTTTTCACACGCCCGGAATTTTTCGATAAGTTAGCGGGTACTAACCGCTTAAGAAAAATGATAGAAGATGGAAAATCTGCTGAGCAAATTCGCCAGTCATGGCAGGAAAACCTCGTACGTTTCAAGGCTCAAAGACAGCCCTATTTGCTTTATCCTGAGTGAAAAAACATCTATGTTGGTCGGCGTATTCTAGAACGATGTTAGAGCATATCAAAAATTTGAGTAAGCACTTACATACTAAAAATTTAACTTCGTATTTGACGTATCATTTCTAGAACCAAATTCGAAAAAAAACAAATAGCAAGTACCCACTATCAATAAAAGCCAATAAAAAAATGGAGTAATAAAAACTAACCTTTTTCATCTTCGTCGTGTTTTTGTTGAACCAAGTTCGCCAAGTCTTGCTCAAGTTTGGCTTTTTGGGTCTTAAGTAAGTCTTTCTCGTTGCCGTCAGCACTGCTAAGTGCAGCTTCTATCGAGACCAACGACTCGGCTATTGCGGCTTTGCTTTTTTCGTGTTTTTCAGCATCTTCGGCTTTGTCAAAAATAACGTCTTCAGGAGAGGGGGATACGTCACTGTCGCTACTTAATGCTTGTGGTGTCTTGGCAATCATTTTTACACCGTCTGGTTGCGGTCGCTGATTAATAAAGCCAGGAGAGACTATTTCAATATCGTTATTATGAAGCGCGTCCAACACACACTTATGAAGCCGAGACCTAGCACTTAGAAGACTTTTTACCTCAAGTAATAAACCCGCTATTCGATAGCTGACAGAAAAGTCACCCAAAGATATCACTTGTACAAAAGGCTCAGTAAGCTTTGCGTTATGAGCGGCATCAATGAGGTGCTTTTCTATCACGCTGTGATGAATGTCATATCCTAAGCTTATATCAACGCTCACAATTGCCCCTGATGCGCGGGTGACGGTTACGGGGGTATTTACCATGAGTGTATTTGCAAAAGAAATGAGTTCCCTGCTTTCAGTTTGAACCTCTGTGTCGAGCAACCCCATTTCAGTAACCCGGCCGATGTACCCATCGACTTTGATAAAATCACCCACTTTAAAGGGCCGATTTACTCGAAGTACAAGGCCTACCATCACGTTGCCCACCATGGTGGTAGAGGAAAACGCGATGACACCAGAAATAAGCACACCAATTAGCGCGATAACTTGGTTACGAGTGCTTTCACTAATAAGCAGTGCCATGGCAATGACTACGGCTCCAACTACCGTTGAGACAAGCATTGTTATTTGTCGAGGCAGCTTTTGTTCGCTAGACAGGTGACGTTGTTTGCCAAGCAACATATAGTGCAGCGCCGATAGCGTTGCTATCACAAATACCAACGCTATAGCCAAAGGCAGGAACGCTTTCATTTCATTTAGCAATGCTGAAAGCGAAAAAACCTCTTCCATAAAACGTTCCTTAATTTTTAATCAATGTTGTAAAATTAACGCAATTTCAACATGTTAATTAGATTGAGTGAGTGTGACAGGAGAGCGTCCTTGCCCTTGAATCTCACCCACTATCACTTTAGCAAGCGCATTAAGCACTTCGCTCGTCACCACAAGCAACGCTTGGGCGCGCCCTTTTGCCAAAGTTACGTCATTCTCTGCAGTACTATTTTTTTCAATAACATAACTATGTGTTGCAATGGCAATATCTGCATATGGCTGCATAGACATTGCGACATAAGGCATACGTAGTGGCGCGAACACAACCGTCTTCCCTCTAGCTTTAGCATAGCCCATTACTTCTTTCATAAATGTATGAAGCTGTGTTTGTGTGGCACGGTGTTTCAGATTTTGCACACTATCTAAGCCACCGAGTTCATAAGTTGCATGCCGTGGTGTGATATCACCAACCACGAGTACATCGGTATCGTTAATTAACTTTTTCACTAAAGAAATACTGGGTAATTCGACCATTGGCAAGCAGGCAAACTGAAAATGAGAAAGCGCTTTCTCATTATTAGCAAATCGCGTTAAAAGTGCGTTTTCAAAGGCCAGACAACGAGCTGCATCCGGCATGAGAGTTAAAAATCGACGAGAGGTTAATGGCAGGTATGACTTTCCATAAAGCACTGAGACCGATGCCTTGGAAAGCGCTTTCTTCAGTTGATTTCCTTTACGTCTTAGTGACTGAGGTTCATTAATGTCTTGGTTTTCTTCTGCTTCATCAATCCACCATGTAACAGGCTTTGATACAAATCGTTCTAGTTGAAAGCGCTGTTTAGTTTTTGCAATACGCGCGAAAGATGCCCGCTGCACAGCCCTACTCTCTTTTTGCGAATAAAGTGTTTTGGCAACGTTATCGAGAAGCTGTATAAAGCGCGCAATATCCTGCTTATTTCGAATGATAAAAGGCATTAAGGCAATGTCGGCATCAAGCATTAAAGGCACGAACCATAGCTTCTTCTTGTGTAAAAAACTGAGCTATACCCGCCATGTCTAACGCGTCGGTCACCACCAGCCCATCGTATCCCAATTGATTTCTTAGGAGCTCAGTGAGAATTCGTTTTGACAATGTTGCTTGCGTACAACTTGTTGAACACCATTTTTGTCAATCAGCGTTGTATCATCAAGCGAGGGATATTGAATATGAGCACTCATTACCATTGCAGGGGCTGAAGTACTGTTAATGATGTTGGCAAAAGGAAGAACGTCGGTAGCCAATGCTTTAGTTTTAGGGTGCGCAACCTTTGGTAGGCCGCTGTGACTATCTACATGCGTATCTCCATGTCCTGGAAAATGTTTTATCGCGCTGAGTACCCCTGCATTTTGCAGCGCGCCAACAAATGCTTGCCCCAAAGCGCTAACATGAAGCGGGTTTTCAGAGAAACTGCGAATATTAATAACAGGGTTTTTCGGCTCGCTGTTAACGTCGACAGACGGCGCAAAGTTAGTATTGATGCCTAAAGGTAGCAACGTGTGCCCAATGTGCTCGGCAACATTTTTAGCAAATGCGGTGCCGTGTTTATGATAGGTTGCCCCAATGGCCATATTGCCAGCAAACGGCGCAAGTATTGAGGGAGGCATTCTGGCTACCCGTCCCCCTTCTTGATCAACGGCAATAAAAAGCGGTGAACGCCCGTTTGTTACCATGTGTTCTTGCAATGCGTAATTTAACGAGATGACTTGCTTCGCATCTACGATATTCTCTGAGAACAGTATCACCCCACCAATATTCTGCGTGCTTAGCAGTGTCTTTAATTCATCAGGTGCCGAGGTCATGGGCGTTTTGCACGCAGAAGACGTCGTGTTGTCTTGGCAAAAATAGCGAAAATCAAGAATGACTTTTTGACCCAGTTTATCTCGAAATAACGCAAATTCACTTTCTTGTTGATTGAACTGAAGCGTTTGCTTTTCAGCGTCTACATTCAATGTTTGTGCAGCGGTTACATGTGCAAAACCAGCAAACATAATGAGCGAAAAACAAAAGAAAAAAGAAAACCTTAAGGGCTTAATACGAATTGGAAATTGCAATGTTGATCTTATCCTTGGTAACACAACGCACAATACGGTACGCTACCACAAATCGGTACATTCTGGGATAATGAACTGCTCGGATAACCCTGAAATGCGCCGACTCTCTAACATCACACTGTTGTTTGGCGCACATAGCCAAGCCCGTTTAACAGCACACTCATAACAAGATTGGAAAGAAGTATGGATTGGATGTCAGTCATCCCCCCTTGGTCGCCATTGTCGTTGTATTTTGGAAAAAGGAAGTCATTCTGGCGCTGGCGCTTGCCGTACTGTGTGCAGAAGCACTTATTCTCGTTAATGGCGATATAACACAAAGCTATTTAGCCCCAATCAACGCCATTGAGCGCGTGGTAGATACGGCTTCAAGCCCAGGCAACACGCGAGTGTTGATCTTCTCGGTGTTAGTTGGCGCCTTGCTCGCTTTTATACGTGATTCTGGCGGCGTGACAGCTACCGTTAACTATCTTGTAAACAAAGGTGTTGCTAAGAGCCGTAGACAAGTAGGTGGCTTGACAATGTTTACCGGGGTTGCTGTTTTCATTGAATCAAACCTCAGTGTGCTTACTGCCGGGATCTTCGCTCGAGGGCTGTTTGACCGTTTTGGTATGAGCCGAGCAAGACTGGCTTATATTATTGACTCGACCAGTGCACCTGTCTGCATTTTGATTTTACTGAATGGTTGGGGCGCATTTATTTTAAGCTTGCTTGACGCGTATGAGTTACCCGCTTCTTCAGCATCTATTTTATGGGGCAGCGTCTTTTTTAACTTCTACGCCATTTTTACGCTGCTTATTGTCGCCTACACCATTTCAGCAGACAAAGTGCATGGCCCCATGCAAGAAGAAGAGCATGCTATGTCTTCGACCGAAGCCACGCACGTAGCAGAGCCTGCAACCAAAGCGCGATTTATGTTGGTCCCTTTGCTGGTTATGGTACTCAGCATGGTCGGCTTTATGTTTTGGACAGGCAACGGCGTCCTCTCTGAAGGCAGTGGCAGCAAGTCAGTACTTTATGCCACAGCACTCTCCACGGCTATTGCTTACGGGTTACTGTTATTTCACAAACGTTTTACTCATCAGCAGGCAGTGGAAATAGGCTTTAAGGGCATGGGAGAGTTGCTTCCCTTGGTCACCATTGTTTTACTGTCACTAACGCTTGGCAATAGCTTAAAAGTTTTGGGAACGGGCGTGTTTGTTGCTTAGGCATTGTTGGTGAATACCTGCCACTTGTACTTATTGTCCCTATGCTGTTTATTGCAGGTGCCATTATGTCCTTCACAACAGGGACATCGTGGGGCACATTTGCCATTCTAATTCCCATTGGTGTTCCGCTTATCCAAAGCCTTGGTCTACCGCCATCGCTTGTGATTGGCGCTATTTTAGGCGGCGGCATTTTCGGTGATCACTGCTCCCCTATTTCAGACACCACTGCGGTATCGTCTCTTGCAGCTTATTGCGATGTATTAACGCACGTTAAGACACAATTTCCTTACGCCCTGTTTGCCGGGGCGCTGACGTTAGTGGCGTACTTTATTGCCAGCATTCTCATGCTTGGCTGATGCGCGCAGCCTGTAACCTTTTATTCGGAACTGGGGGGATCGCATTTAATGGAGATTTATATGACAAAACGGACAACTAAAAGTATTACTTCACTTATTCTGCTTTTTGCACTGAGTGCGGTTACGGCCTGCACTCAGTCGGCTACGACTAAGGCAACGCATACTACGTCCTTTGAATCTGCTGTGCCCGCCAGCCTAAATGAACAAGCAGTAGCCATGCCTGATAGTTATAGTGCAGACGCTGCGATGCAAGTGTTAAGAGAGGGGGTAACGCCATTGACGCTGCCATTACTGCACAATTTGTTTTGGCGGTAACGCTGCCAGAGGCAGGAAATGTTGGCGGTGGGGGCTTTATGACAATAAAGTTCGAAGACACAACTGATTTCTTAGACTATCGCGAAATGGCCCCTGCTGCTGCACAACGCGATATGTATCTTGACGATGCCGGTAATGTCAAAACCTATGAACTCCTGTTTGGCGCCAAAGCGTCAGGCATTCCAGGAACGGTGGCGGGCATGTGGGCAGCCCACAAAAAATACGGCACATTAAGTTGGCAGCGACTGCTTGCACTGAGCGGTCGACCTTGCACAAAACGGCTTTGTTGTGCATGAGAAGCTGGCAAACAACATTGAGCGTTATATTGCGCGAACAAAAAAAGAGGGCTAACCAGCAACTTTGCCGATTACTTCGGACAAGCAAAAACAGGTACGCTGTTTAAACAGCCTGAGTTAGCAAGGACCCTGTTGGCCATTCAGGAAAACGGACAAGATGGCTTTTATAAGGGTGACGTTGCTAAACACATTGTTAACTTTATGCAGCAAAACGGCGGACTAATTACCCATGAAGACTTATTAGCGTATAAGGCAGTGTGGCGAAGCCCGCTTCACCTTAGTTGGCAAGGGTACCAGCTTGTTACCGCGCCACCACCTAGCTCTGGTGGTGTTGCCGTTGCGCAGTGGATTGGCATGTTAGAAGCATTTAGCGAAGCGAATGCCCTGCCACAACAAAACACCCCTGAATACATTCATCTAATGTCTGAAATAGGTAAGCGCGTGTTTGCAGATAGAGCAGAATACATGGGCGATCCTGATTTTGTGAGCGTGCCCGTTGAAGCGCTAACCGCCCCAGATTATATTTCAGCGCGCGCAACGGAAGTAAACCCCAAGCGTATTTCCGATACCCCAGCTATTAAACCCGGTCTTATAGAAAGTGAAGATACCACGCACTTTTCAGTCATGGACAAATGGGGGAATGCCGTCGCCAATACCACCACTATCAACCTGACTTTTGGCAGTGGTGTCGTGGTAACAGGAGCGGGCTTTTTATTAAATGATGAAATGGACGATTTTAGCGCCAAGCCTGGGGTTCCCAACTTCTTTGGTGCGGTAGGTGGTGAAGCAAACGCCATTGCCCCATACAAGCGCATGCTCTCTTCAATGACGCCTACGCTTGTAACTAAAGATGGGAACGTAGTATTAGTTACAGGTTCACCGGGTGGTACCACAATAATATCCTCAGTAACACAATCGCTGTTAAACGCAATTTTATTCGATATGAGTGCTGAAGCATCAGTGAATACACCACGTTTTCACCACCAGCTTCTACCCAAAGACACCATACGCATGCACGACGGCTTTAATGAAGAAACTATCAAGGGCCTAGAGGCACTTGGCTATACCATTGATAATCGTCGTTTTGGTGATGTTCACCTCATAAAGAAAACGTCAACAGGTCTTGAGGCTGCCTCCGAGCGAAGCGGCAGAGGAAAAAGCATAGTAGAGAGCGTGGAAGAGAGCACTCACCATTAATAAAAACCACCGCTATTTGAAATAAACGGTCTGCGCGCTTTACAACAACAGCGCAGACTCTATAGCGACAAACTTCGACGCTACATTTTTTAGGCTGTCAGCGGTTAATGTGGGGACGCCGTACACCTTGACCGTTTTACCTTTACTTTTTAACGCGTCTACCAAAATATCAAAATCACCATCGCCCGACACAAGAATAACCTCATCGACGCTATCGGCGTGTTCAAGCGCATCGACCGTTATTCCTACATCCCAATCGCCTTTAGCCGAACCATCGCTTCGTTGGATAAAGGGTTTGAGCTTGACCTCAAAACCAATAGCGCGAAGAATATTTTGAAACTCGCGCTGCTTGTTATCCCCTCTATCTATTGCGTAGGCAAAAGCTTTATCGATGTCACTGCTCTCACTAACAGTTCGCCAAAATAGGTTGTAGTTGAAGTTACGTTTGTATGCCTGACGACAGGTATAGTAGACATTTTGCACATCGACTAACACAAGTGCATTTTTCACGTTATTTGATCCCTAAAGCAATAGCGACACGCATAATGCCTTTAAAAGTTGCGGAATACGAGTCATTCTGCTTGTATAGATAGTGCTATACAACAATAACAATAAGACAAAAACAATGAACAAGTTTATGCGTGCGCTTCATAATTACTTGGGCCTTATCTTGTGTATTCAAATAGGTCTGTGGTTTCTCAGTGGTTTGGTTATGGCGTACTTGCCCATTGAGGAAGTACGAGGGAGTCACTTACGCACAAACATTAATACCGCGTGGCACAATGCTGCCGTTAGCCCCTCTACTATTTTAAGCCAACATAGTGAAAAAGCGTCGATAGCGATGACCTATCGGTTGCACCAACAAGTCGACGCATTAAGTAGCTACCCAGTTTATGAAGTTCGCGATCTTGGCAAAGTGTATCGCTACAGTGCACTTGATGGTTTGCGTATCGCTCCTATCGACAAAGAGACCATTAGCGCACTGGCGAGCAAGCAATATCAGGGAGAAGGCACGTTAAAAGAAAGTGTGCTTATTAGTGAACTGCCACAGGAAGTACAAAATCTAGCCCCGCCTCTTTGGCAAATAGCTTTTGACGATGACAACGGCACGCGTTTTTATCTAGACCCAAACACCGGTGCCGTACAACGTGTACGAACAGACACCTGGCGGCTATTTGACTTTATGTGGATGCTCCACATTATGGATTACAAAGACCGCAGTAATTTTAACAGCCCACTGCTGATAGGCTTTTCAGCCAGCGCATTATTATTCACGTTAACGGGTATTGTGCTGCTATATCACCGCTTTCGCCCTCGCCGACGTCGCAGCATTTTTACAAGACAATCGCTGTAGATTAAACAGCGATGAATGCGTTTCGGCGTGCATAAAGCGTTAAACGGCAAATAACTGCTCTATGTTCGCAAAAGCTTTAAACTCCAGTGCATTGCCGAACGGATCTTCAAAAAACATCGTTGCTTGCTCGCCAGTTTGCCCCTTAAAGCGAACATAAGGCGCAATGACAAAATTGACGTTGGCCGCCTCAAGTTTTGTCGCTAAGGTTTGCCAATCATCCATAGACAATACCACCCCAAAATGAGGTACAGGTACTGCGTGGTTATCAACACCGTTATGCGAAGGCGATGAAGGCATTTGCTCGACACAGTGCGTGACAAGCTGGTGGCCAAAGAAATTCCAATCTATCCACTGAGTATCGCTACGGCCCTTTTTACACCCGAGTAATTCACCATAAAACGCATTCGCGTCGTCCAAATTAGTGACGGGAATAGCCAAATGAAACGGCTGTGGCATAACAATTCCTTTTATAGAAACTTCTTAAGTAGTGAAAGCTTTAGCTTTGAAAATGGCGCGTATCTAAACGGTACATCAAGCGCAAATGAACGCTTCATAACGGTTTTTAAATGACTAAACGTATCAAAGCCATGGCGCCCGTGGTAACTGCCCATACCGCTATTGCCCACACCACCGAAAGGAAGCTCAGGGTTGGTCATAAACATCATCGTATCGTTGGTACATACGCTGCCTGAACTGGTGCGATTGATAATATGGTCAAGCACGTCGTCGCTATCACTGAATGCATACAGCGCCAGTGGTTTCGGACGGTCGTTAACAAAGGCAATCCCCTCATCAATACTATTAACGGTGACTATAGGCAGAATGGGGCCGAAAATTTCTTCTTTCATCACAGGGCTGTCTAACGATGGCTCCAATACCAGCGTTGGCGACATTGCCGGGCGCGCTTCGTCAAGCTCTCCACCATAAACCACATTCACTCTATCGAGATAGCTTTCTAGGCGTTTGAAGTGGCGGTGATTGATAATATTACCGTAGTCTCGTGATGCCATAGGGTTCTTGCCATACTGCTTTTTAAGCTCTTTTTTGATGGCATCAATAAGCTTATGCTCAAAGCCCTTTTCGACAATGACGTAATCCGGTGCAATGCAGGTTTGCCCGGCATTCATCCATTTACCCCATACAAGGCGTCTTGCGGTAACACTTAAGTTAGTACTTTTGTCGACAAAACATGGACTCTTTCCACCTAGTTCTAGCGTGACTGAGGTGTTAGGTGCCTTGCGGCTGCACTCATAACAATTTTACCGACAGCTTCGCCGCCTGTGTAAAAGATATGATCCCATTTACATGCCAGTAATGCCGTGGATTCGTCTTTACCGCCTTCAATCACTTCAACACAAGACGCATCCATATATTGCGGAATTAGTTTGGCAATAAGAGAAGACGTCTCTGCTGCTAACTCAGATGGTTTAAGTACCGCACAATTTCCTGCCGCAAGTGCAGCAATATAAGGTGCGAGTAATAGCTGTAGCGGGTAGTTCCACGCGCCAATGATTAAGACCGTGCCCAGTGGCTCTGGCTGTTGAAAACTTTTACCCGGCCACGCCACCATGGGTGTAGACACTTTTCGAGGTTTTACCCATTTATCGAGGTGCTTGAGCGTATGGTCGATGTCAGACAACAAAAACCCCTGCTCTGCTACCATGGCCTCTGTTTCACATTTGCCGAGATCTTTCTTCAAAGCTTGTAAAATGTCGTGCTGGTTTTCCTCCAGCATTCGCTTTAATGCCAATAGCTGTGTTTTACGCCAATCAAGCGATTGGGTTTTGCCCGTAATGAAGCTGTTATTCAGCTTTTCTACAGTATCAATAAAACAAATACCCGATTCCACTGCATGAAGAGAAGGTCTGTTTGGCATAAGAAGGCTCCAATAGCTTAAACAAGCGCGAAACAATTTACTGGTATCTTATATTAATAGGGATGTTGTGTGTCAACGCAACTAAATTGTTAATTAATGTTTAAGACATGAGTGCGTTCTACGCACCTTTTGCGCTGTTGGCGCTTGTTTTTCATAGATATAAAACAAAAAGCCCAGCAAATGCTGGGCTTTAAAATAGTTGTCGAAAACTAATCGTTACGCGTCGTAAGGGTGGCGCAATACAATCGTTTCGTTTCTGTCTGGACCTGTTGAAACAATATCAATTGGCACGCCAGTAAGCTCTTCTAGGCGCTTAATGTAGTTTTTAGCAGCTTGTGGAAGCCCTTCAAACTCAGTCACACCAAAGGTGTTATCTGACCAACCTGGCATTTCTTCATATACCGGCGTTACTTTCTCGTAACCGTCAGCAGCCATTGGAGGTACATCTTTTACGTTACCTTCAGCGTCTTTATAACCAACACAAATTTGAAGGCTTTCAAGGCCATCAAGTACGTCTAGCTTGGTCAAGCAGAAACCAGTGATAGAGTTGATTTGAACCGCACGCTTCATCGCTACAGCATCAAACCAACCTGTACGGCGTTTACGGCCAGTGGTTGCACCAAACTCGTGGCCTTTAACACCTAGGTGTTGACCCACTTCACATTCAAGTTCAGTTGGGAAAGGACCTGACCCTACGCGTGTCGTGTATGCTTTTACAATACCAAGTACGTAGTCTAGTTTTAGTGGGCCAAAGCTAAGCACCTGTTGCAACACCACCCACAGTGGTGTTTGACGACGTAACATAAGGGTATGTACCGTGGTCGATGTCTAAAAGCGTACCTTGTGCGCCTTCAAACATGATCGGCAAGCCCGCATTGTGTGCTTTATCAAGCTCATCAGTTACATCAACAACCATCGCCTTAAGCATGTCAGCAACGTCCATTGCACACTTTAATGTTTCATCAAAGTCTACCGCTTCAGCACCATAGTATTGAGTAAGCGTGAAATTATGTACGTCTAGCACTTCTTTTAGCTTCGCCGCGAAGTCTTCCGCGTTGAATAAATCGCCAACACGCAGGCCGCGACGCGCTACTTTATCTTCGTATGCTGGTCCGATACCACGACCTGTCGTACCAATTGCTTTCGCGCCACGCGCTTTCTCACGCGCTACGTCAAGAGCAATGTGGTAAGGAAGAATAAGCGGACATGCTTCACTAATTTTCAATCGCTCGCGCACTGGAACACCGCGCTCTTCAAGCATGGTAATTTCTTTCATTAGTGCGTCAGGGCTAAGCACAACACCGTTACCGATGATACAGGTAACGTTATCGCGAAGGATGCCTGATGGGATTAAGTGAAGAACGGTTTTTTCACCGTCGATTACTAGAGTGTGACCTGCATTGTGCCCGCCTTGGTAGCGAACAACATATTTTGCGCGATCTGTGAGTAGGTCTACGACCTTGCCTTTACCCTCGTCACCCCATTGAGTGCCGAGTACCACAACGTTCTTTGCCATGAATCATATGTGTAAGAAAATTAGGCGGGGATTCTACAAAATTCTTGCCCAAGGATCACCCCCTTTTCGAACAAAAATACAACGAATCTATGATTATTTTCAGGCGCGCTCGCACGGCCGTCCGGCAGAATATCGATTCAAAACCGCATCGTTAACTCTAACACGTTAATTTTAAAGGTATTACCAATTACCGTCTTTCAAGAACCTGAACAAATGGTCTATACGCTATGTAAAATATAAAAATAACAGCACACCGATTATAACCAGTGTTCCGCCAATTTGACGAAGCTGGTTACTCGGCTGCTGACTAATCTGTAGTAGATAATTTCGCCATTTGTTAGGGAAAAGTAGTGGCCCTAATCCTTCAATGATAAGTACTAGCGCACATGCAGGAAGTAACCATTCCATTGTCACTTCCCCTTAATCTATTTCGCCAAGTGCACCTAGATTGATGTAATCCGGTGTGTGATAGAGCCCAAAGCCGAAGCGAAGCCTGTTTCCGCGAGAGTCTGTGAGTATTCCTTTTTCTTTTAATGAAGCGGCAAGAGCCTGCGTAACGTCAGCATTTGGTAACTCAAAAGTCAGAAAATGCCCTCGACAACTTGCTTCTTTTACAACTAAGTTAGTCTCGTTCAGTACACTGTGGTCTTGCTTTGCTAGTTCACTAAGAAACTGCTGCTGTATATGCATGACGTAATCATTAATCTTTTGAACTGTCAGGTCATTTTCTTCAAACAGGCGCAGTACCGCTCGCAGGCGATATAAAGCAGTAAAGTCCATCGTCGCACCCGCGAACCGCATACCATCCTGGCTGTACTGAACCGCATCTTTTCCAGCAATTTTACGCGGCTTGTCAAGGTGACCGAACTCTGCGAACCAGCCAGTATATGCGGGACGAAGTGTGGAGCCCGAAGGAACATGAGCAAAACATGCCCCTTCGCCCGCTTGCGCGTATTTATAACTCCCAGCCAAATAAAAAGCACGGTGGGCAATATCACTTAAGTCAGTCGGCTTAGCCATAAATCCGTGGTAGCCATCAACGACAATTAACGTATTGTCATTTGAAACGCTATTTACAATGCCACTTACATCATCAACGACGTAGCCTGAGTTAAAGAATACCTGACTAAAAAACACGAGGTGTGGATCATGCTCGGCTATCGCCGCCTTCATTCGCGCTGAGAATGTAGCAAACGGCTGGGTGGCTACGGTAATGAGCTCTATTGCGCCTTGTTCTTCTAGACGACTCGCCTGTCGCTGAAAGCTGTGAAACTCGCTGTCTGTCGATACCACTTTAAACGGTTTTGTCATATCAAAGCAACTCATAATTCTGTAGAGCAGCTCGTGAGTATTGGGGGCAAACACTATTTGTTCAGGTGCTCCCGTGTTTAGCAATGTGCTAATACGCTTCTGTAATTCTGGAACCAAGGTTTCGAAAAAAAAGCCCCACTTATGGTCGACATATTTCGCACTGTCGTCCCAGTAAGCCAACATGGCGTCTCGCGTACAGTCAGGCCAAAAGTAGTGGCTATGACAGGCGTAGTGTTGATTGTGTGAATTGGCTGAAAGAAACCCTGAGTAAAACTGCTGATATGACATGGTCAATTACCGTCGAATGTAAACCGCGTAAACCCTATCAAATTTCATTAAAGGCCGCACCGTTTAGCATTGAATTCCAACGCCAACTAAAATGTAAAAGTGTAAATTGTAGTGACCACCCCAAAAGGTGTCATTTCTTATACCTTTTTTCACTGCAATTCGTAGTAAGTCTGCTATACAATTACATATGCCGTATTAATTTGAATACGGAAAGGTCTTTTTGACTTATAAAGGTTACTTATGCGTTTTCCAAAATACGGAAATTATTCTCTTGATATTTCAGGCAATATGCTTGAAGTATTTGCCACGGGCGCATGGAATTTACGTACCACAGAGCTGTTTGTTGAAGAGATGCACGAGCTTATTGCAAAATTCGACAATCGTCCTTGGGCTGCCCTTATGGATGGCCGCCGCTGGGTGTTAGCAACACCGGAATGCCAAACATGCCTGGCCGATGCGATAAAGGTAAATATAACGCGTGGTTTGTGTCGTTCGGCGTACGTGCTCGACACGGGTATGGTAAAGCGAGCTCAACTTGAGCGGACGCACCCCGGTAAACAGCGTGAGTTTGACGTGGTTGGGTATGAAAGAGAGTACTTTGAAACCTATTTTAAGGCGCTTAACTGGCTGCACAATGATGGCTACTCACCCATAGAACGCTAACTGAGCGCTAACGCGATTCTGCTAGGCCAGTAATGGTTTAAGTAAAAGTCCAGGTTAATGAAAAAAGGTCAGCATTGCTGACCTTTTTTGTTTCTTTGCCCCTGAAGCGCTAGTACAACAAACTATATACCTTGCGACGATACTCAGATTTTAATGGGTCACCATCAGGCAACGCATTCATCATATCCATCATAAGCTTGCGTGCATCTCCAAAGCTTAGCTCTTTTTTAAGTACACCATACAGTAACTCTAAGGCATCCTGTGCTTTATTGGCCTGCTGCAATTGCACCGCTAAGTCGACTTTCAACTGAAGATCGTCTGGGTTAGCTTCAACCGCTGCCGTAAGCTGCCTAATTTCAGGCGTATCTGCCGCTTGCTCTGCCAGCTCAATTTTGCCTGACAACGACTTATACCGAGAGTCTTGATCAACAAGCTTGATGTCCAGTAGCAATGTTTTTGCTAAATCAATTGAGCCCGTCTCTATGTAGCAATCAATCAGCATGTATTTTGCGTTGATGTTGTCGGGGTTGAGCTCCACAGCTTCTTTTGCCGCGGGTAACGCCTCAGCATAGTTGCCCTGCTGAATCGCTTTACCTGCTGTAGCCAATAAATCGTCTTCTGGATTCGGCAGGTATTTCGCGAGCATCTCGCGAATCTGTTGCTCGGGCTGTACGCCAGCGAAACCATCTACAGGTTGGCCATTTTGCACCACCATCACTGTGGGCAAACTACGAATTCCAAACTGCGCCGCCACTTCTTGCTGCGCTTCACAGTCTACTTTCGCCAGTATTAAGTGCTGACTGTATTCTCCTGCTAACTTTTCTAGTATCGGCATTAAGTCTTTGCAGGGTTCACACCAGTCAGCCCAAAAGTCGATAAGTACCAACTTTTCTTGTGATGCTTCAACGATAACCTGCTGAAAATTTTCAACTGTGATATCAACTATGGTTGCCTGATTTGCAACTAAATTTTCCATAACCCGCGCCTTTTACGATTGCTTTTATGCGAAGAAATATGGGGTATTGATATGCAAAACTCAAGGGCAACAGTCTATGCACCCTTCACAATGTCATATTCACGACATTTATTTGCGCATGCTCATGTTAATTTACTGTAAATGCGTTTGTGTGTTTTACTGTTGCTAAATGGCATACACCATAAGCTGAGTATTTGGCTTCCTTCGTGCCTGACTTAATTGAGGTGATTTATGACTGCAGAAACTGAATCGACTACTGAATTTACGTCGTTTAAAGAGTTTTATCCGTTCTATTTAAACGAGCACAGCGACGCGACCTGCAGAACGCTTCACTTTGTCGGCTCGTGGCTTGTGCTTGCTGTTATCGCGATGTCTATTTATCTCGGAAACTACGCGCTACTTTGGCTTATACCTGTGGTTGGCTATGGATTTGCATGGGTTGGACACTTCTTTTTTGAAAAAAATAAGCCCGCGACGTTTAAGCATCCCTTGTATAGTCTTATCGGTGACTGGGTTATGTTTAAAGATATTCTAATAGGTAAGGTCAGTTTAAAAGGTTAGATAACGAGTAACCGTGTTGTTTATCACATGCTATAGGGCATTTAGCGCACAAACTTTACACATATTTAAATAACGCGATAAGGTTAAGCAAAACTTATCGCGCCTAGTGTGCGAGTAGAAAAACAACAAGGAACTCAACATGTTTACGTCTCGCCGTTTAACACGCAAGCGGTTTACGCTTACCTCTGCCACTCTATCTCTATTAATGCTCAACACAAGCCTTGTCGCTGCCTTAGAAGACACAACAAACACGTCAACGGATGCCGATACGATTAACCCGTTGAACTTTGAAGATACGTTTAATCTTGAATTTGTTGCCAGCCCGCAATTTATCAACGATGACACTGTAATTTACAGCCGTCAAAGCATGGATATTATGACCGACGGCAGGCAGAGCCGTTTGTGGCAAGTTAACATTAAGTCAGGTGAGCACCGTCCGTTTATAAGCGATGACGTAAACTTATCTCAAGCCACTATGTCGCCAGACGGTAAATACATTGCCTACACCAAAAGTGCGAATAAACGTACCCAGCTACATCTATACTATTTAGATTCCAAGCAGTCGGTTCGTCTTACTAATCTTGAAGAGGCTCCACGTCAGCTAACCTGGTCTAACGACAGTAGCACACTCGCATTCACCTTGTTCGATGAAGTAAAACAAGCCCCGCTATTTACTTCAATGCCTGCAAAACCAAAGGGCGCTAGTTGGGCTGAAACGGCTACGTATATTGAATCAACACGGTATCGCGGCGACGGTAGGGGTTACCTGCGCGAAGGCTACGACCAAATTTTTGTTTTACCCGTAGAAGGCGGTACGCCACGTAAACTCACTTCAGGGAAGTTTCCAAACGGCGGAACGTTGGCTTTCTCTAAAAACGATGAATGGATTTATTTCGCCACGCCACACCGAGAAGACTACGCATTACACCCGCTAGAAAGCGATATTTACAGAGTGAATGTCTCTAACGGGAAAACCGAACAGGTCACTTCGATGAACGGTCCAGAGAGCTAAGCCGCAGCTTAGTCCAGATGGTAAGCATCTGGCATTCACTCAACTTGATGATAGAAAGCTGTCTTATCAAAACAGTGACCTAGTGGTAATGAACCTTGAAACCAAAGAGGTGACGCGTTTAACAACATCGCTTGATAGGTCAATTGGTAAATTTGTCTGGAGAAAGGACAGCCGCGGATTGTTGTTTTCTCATTTGGATAAAGGGGATACCAAGCTTGCACGAGTAAACCTGAAAGGTGACATTAAACCTTTGGATATCACCATAGGTGGGCAAGCATTAGGACGCCCTTACACCTCTGGCGATTTTGCTGTTAGTAAAAAGGGAGACATTGTTTACACCACGGCGGCACGCTCAATGCCTGGTGACTTAGCCCTTTACAGAAAAGGCAAAAATGATGACGTGCTCACTCACCTTAACGAAGATGCGCTAGGTTACAAAACCCTAGCGCAAGTAGAAGATCTCACCATTACTTCTTCTGAAGATGGTCGAGACATTGATGCATGGATAGCACTTCCACCTGGCTTTGATAGCAGTAAAACATACCCGCTTATTCTAGAGATTCACGGCGGGCCACATGCGGCTTATGGTCCTCACTTTGCCATGGAAATTCAGCTTATGGCAGCAAAAGGATATGTGGTGGTATGGTCTAACCCTCGAGGCAGTAGTTCCTACGGTGAAGAGTTCGGCAACCTTATCCATCACAACTACCCTTCTAAAGATTACAACGACTTGATGGATGTGGTAGATGCAGTAATAGCTAAGGGCTACATTGATACTAACAATCTCTTTATTACCGGTGGCTCTGGTGGTGGTGTGTTAACCGCGTGGTCTATCGGTATGACTGACCGATTTGCTGCCGCGGTCGTCGCCAAGCCAGTTATAAACTGGGTAAGCTTTGCGTTGACCGCCGATGCATACCCGTACTTTAGTCAGTACTGGATGGCAGATAAGCCTTGGAACATTGCAGATAAACTATGGAAACGCAGCCCACTTTCGTTAGTAGGAAACGTCACCACACCTACTATGCTGTTGACTAAGCGAAGCAGACTATCGCACACCAATTAGTGAATCTGAGCAGTACTATCAGGCATTAAGACTACAGGGTATCGATTCTGCCATGGTTCGCATACCTGGTGCCTCTCACGGTATTGCAAGCCGTCCATCTCGACTAATTCAAAAGGTAGGAAATATTTTGGCTTGGTTCGAGCGCTACAAGACATCAGAAGAAAAAGATGATTAGTCGTTTATAGCAGAAACAAAAAAGCCGAGTTATGAAGAAAACTCGGCTTTTTTAGATTTAAACGTGCTTATTTTGACAAACGAAGTACTTTACCGTTTGGCGCGTCTGTTAACAGGTAAATAGCACCGTCTGGGCCAACCTCAACATCACGAACGCGTGCTTGGTTATCGCGTAAGTATTCAAACTGTTCACCCGGTTTACCGTTTTTAACGTCAATACGACGAAGGTGCGTGAACTTCAGAGATCCCACCAAAATGTCACCATTCCACTCTTTGAACATGTCGCCTTGGTAGAACGTTAGTCCGCTTGGCGCAATAGACGGGTCCCAATAAACCCAAGGTTGTTCCATACCATCCATGTGCGTTTTATCACTAATAATCTCGCCGCTATAGTCGATACCGTAGGTGATCACAGGCCAACCATAGTTAGCGCCTGATGCAATAACGTTTATCTCGTCACCGCCTTTAGGGCCGTGCTCCATAGCCCAGACCTTTCCCGTGTCGGGATGTACGGTAACGCCTTGTACATTTCGATGACCATAGCTAAATACTTCGGGGGCGTCGCCGTCAGTAAATGGGTTATCTGTAGGTACACTTCCGTCTCGATTAATTCGTACAATTTTTCCAAAATGGTTATTGGTATTCTGTGCTTCTTTCATGTACTTGTAGCGATCGCCCATGGTGATATAGAGCTGCTTTTCAGCATCAAACGCTAACCGACAACCAAAATGAAAGCCGTTATCAACAATTGAGTCGGCGCTAAAAATAACGTCAACATCTGCAAGACCTGCATCGGTAAGTGTTGCCTTTGCCACGCTACTGCTGCTGCCTTTCTTACCTTCAACGTCGCTCTCTTTGCTGTAGCAGAAGTAGACGGTGCTGTTGCTGGTAAAGTCTGGGTCAATCGCAATGTCGAGCATCCCACCTTGGTTCTGTGCGACGACAGCAGGCACATTCGCTAAGCGACCTGACAGGCTGCCACCTTTTGACAAGCGCTGTATACCACCTGCACGTTCTGTTATAAGCATGTCACCGTTGGGCAAGAATGCCATACCCCACGGATGCACTAGACCTTCTGCTAGTGTAGTCACTGTGATGTCTGCATCGGTGATACCATGCTCGTGCTCGCCAGAACCGTGTGCCAGTGCGGTTTGACTGAGTGCTAGTGCACTTGTGGTGATTAACGCGGTGGATAACTTTGTCATTAGGTGCCTCAATTAGTGTGTTGTTACGTGGGCAGAGTAACAGGGTTGCGTCACGTCCATTTATTATAGCGCGTAAGTATACAAAAAAGGGCACAGCGATGCTGTACCCTTAAGACAATTGAACTAACAGTTACGCTAAACGCGATATTTCGCGCAAATGCAGCTTACCTTGGAAGCGTCGCTCTTAGCATCCACGCCGTCTTCTCATGCACGCGCATACGATCACCAATCAACGCGGCTGACGACTCATCATCGGCATCTTGCGCCAGTTTAAGTGACGCTCGGCACGTTTTAACCACTTGTTCATGGCCATGAGTCAGCAGACGGACCATTTCGGTGGCTTCTGGCACCCCTTCAACTTCTTCAATAGAACTCAATTGAGCAAATGCTTTGTACGTGCCCGGAGCCGCTATACCCAGTGTTCGAATGCGTTCTGCTATTTCATCAACGGCAGTAGCGAGTTCGGTATAGTGCTCTTCAAACATAAGGTGGAGCTCGCGAAATTGTGGGCCCTCAACGTTCCAATGGAAGTTGTGGGTCTGGAGATAAAGCGTGTAAGAATCTGCAAGCAGCTTCTTAAGCCCTTCGGCAACTGCATTACGATCACTTTCTGAAATACCAATATCAATCTTACTCATGTCACACTCCTCAAATTAATCTTTTTAATGAATTAAAATAATAAAATTCAATTCAAATTATTATTTAGCAAATAATAATAACGAATATTGGGTGAAAAAGATTCCGCATTAAATTGATTGTGCTCATCGGCTTATTCAATGAACCTTGTGACACGCTTGCCTATTTACGCCACGCAAAATGTCACTGTCATTAATGATGATGGTGATGACCGACGTTTTCATCCTTTTTAACTGGCAATACAACATGCACTTTACGCTGCTTGTCGAAAGTAAGCGTGAGTGCGATATCACTTCCCTCGGTAAGACCTTTTGTGAGGCCTAACAACATGATGTGATAACCACCGGGCTTGAAATCTACCATTGCATCTGGTGCCACCGTGACCCCTTCAGTCATTTCTCGCATTTTCATGACATCACCTTGCATCTCGGTGGTGTGTATTTGCGCATCGCTAGCAATGCTGGCATCTACATCAACTGCGGTTAGCGTTACTTCTGACGCGTTTTGGTTATGCAAAGTAAAGTACACTGCTCCCGTTTTTGCCATAGAAAATGTAGCGCGAGCGTATCCTCCCATTACCATGATGCCTAATTCTTCGCTGTCTGACATGGCATCGTGATGTTTATGATTTTCGTGTTGATGTGCAAATGAAGTCGAAAGACTGGCTAAAAACAAAAATGTAATTAAGTACGAAAGAGTTTTAAAAAAATGGGGGGTTTGACATACAGCTACGCTCCAGTAAGTAGTACGAAACGTAGTGTACGAAATAACGCTTTAGGAAAAAAGCGCATTAGGAAAAATGGTGCCGACTGCCGGAATCGAACTGGCGACCTACTGATTACAAGTCAGTTGCTCTACCAACTGAGCTAAGTCGGCACACTAAAAAAAACCGCTGCCTTAGACAGCGGATGCGTATTCTAGCGATAAAAACTGTGGTGTCAACCTTTTAATCGCGTCGCTTCACCAACTAATTTCGGAAAGTACTCCAAAGGCAAATATTGGCTTAGTGCCATAAGCTTTTCACCCAAGCTTTCATAGCTATCAGTGGTGACGTTAATATGACCCATTTTGCGTTTTTCGCGCACCGATTTGCCATACCAATGTAAGTGGCTACCATCGATACTGAGCAAGTCACGTGAAAAGCTGCTGCAGCCAATAATATTTACCATAGCGCTAGGACCGATGGCGGTAGTATCGCCTAATGGTAGACCACATACGGCGCGCAGGTGGTTTTCAAATTGGCTAGTAACGGCACCAGACTGACTCCAGTGTCCCGAATTGTGCACGCGTGGCGCCAATTCATTAACCAGTAGTTTATCTCCTACTTGGAATAGCTCAACGGCCAGAACGCCGACGTAATCCATGCCTTTAGCTAATTTTGCAAAAATGTCGTGGGCTTGGTTTTGAAGCGCGGCATCAACATTTGTTGCTTAAGCGCCACAGAAACGTGAAGTTGGCCTTGATGATGCAGGTTTTCTGCTAGCGGATAGGTACGAACATCACCATTGGCATTACGAACACCAATTAATGATAATTCTCTATCGAACGCTACCATTTTTTCTACGACTAGCGGCACCGCTTCAAGATCAAGCCCTTGTAATGCACTTTTTAGCGCAGGTAAATCAGCTTCATCACTCAAACGCCACTGCCCATATCCGTCATAGCCATCGCGGCTCGCTTTCAAGATCAGCTTGCTACCCAGCTTTGAGACACAGTCGTCTAGCTGGTCGAGGTGCGTAACAATGTGATGCTCACAATTAGCCACGCCCATTGATTCTAAAAGTTTCTTTTCGCGAACGCGATCTGCGCCAACCAAAATGCTTTCAATATTCGGCATTAGTTTATTGGTCTTCGCAGCATCTTCGAGTAGACGCTCAGGTACGTGTTCAAACTCTACCGTCAGCGCATCAGCACTTTCTAACGCTTGCTCTAACGAAGTATCTAATGGCGTTTTGCTGACCGGGTGCACAACCGTATCGTTGTTTACGTCTACAGCTTGAACGTCAATACCTAGCGGGCTTCCCGCCAGGTACATCATTTGTGCAAGTTGACCAGCACCGTAAACCACTACTCTCATTCATCTAGCTCCAAAGTATTGCTTGAAGCCAAGACTGTGTCGGTTTGAGATTGCCTAAAAGCGATAATAGCATCGCGTACTTTCTCGTCTTGAAGTGCAACAACTTGCGCAGCCAATAAACCTGCGTTTGCTGCACCGGCTTCACCAATGGCAAGCGTACCCACCGCTACACCTTTTGGCATTTGAACAATTGATAACAGTGAATCTAGCCCGTTTAGTGCCTTTGACTTCACTGGGCAACCAAATACTGGTAAGTGTGTGTGTGCGGCTATCATACCAGGTAAGTGTGCAGCACCACCTGCACCAGCAATAATTGCGCTGAAACCCGCTTCAGCTGCGCTTTCTGCAAACTCTACTAGCAAGTTGGGCGTGCGGTGTGCTGACACCACTTTTGCTTCAAATTCAACACCAAACGACTTCAGCATTTTGGCAGCCTGCTGCATAGTAGGCCAGTCTGAAGTTGAACCCATCACTATCGCGATTTTTGCCATCTAGAGATCCTCGGGGTAGGTAAAATGGTCGACTTTGGAAAGGCCGCGATTGTAGCGTAAAACGGTTCAAAATCCCACCGCAAAGATCACACGCATAGGTGGTCTGCCGTGTGCCCAAAAATGATCTTTCACTCTCAAAATCTGCGTATTAACTAAAATTAATGATCAAGCGTGCTGAATATGTAGAGCACATAAGAGGCGTTCACTTCATGCATAACGCCTGCTGCACAGCACCTAAGTAAATTGTACTAAGGTGATTTAATGACTAAACAACACGAACCCGATGTCATCGACGAGGTAATTGACGAAGTCCAAGATGTCGCAAGCCGATTTCTTAGTAAGGAGCCAGCGCCTGGCATCTTACTGATGGTCGCGACTTTACTTGCCCTCATTATTGCTAACTCTCCTCTAGATAGCCTTTACGACCAACTTATTACAATGCCAGTGCAAGTTTCTGCTGGCTCTTGGGCAATTGATAAACCGCTTCTGCTGTGGATTAACGATGGCTTGATGGCAGTTTTCTTTTTTCATGTGGGCCTAGAACTTAAACGCGAAGTATGTGAGGGCGAGCTTTCAAACCCGAAAAATATGGTATTTCCTGCTGCTTAGCGCCATTGGTGGCATGATTTTACCGTCACTCATATACGTGGGCATAAACTGGGAAAACCCCGTGGCAATAGCAGGTTGGGCAATACCAGCAGCAACAGATATTGCATTTGCATTAGGCATATTGGCATTACTTGGAAGCCGAGTACCAACCAGCCTCAAAGTGTTTTTGGTCACACTGGCGATTATTGACGACATTGGAGCTATCGTCATTATTGCGCTTTTCTACACAGACAACATTACCACTTAAGCGCCTTAATGGTCGCTGCAGCTTGTTTATTTTTCCTGTGGCAGATGAATCGTCGAAATGTCGTAGATATTCCCGCCTACATTTTGATCGGTGTTGTGTTGTGGGTGGCAATGCTGAAATCCGGTGTGCATGCAACCCTTGCTGGAGTTGTACTTGCGGCTTTTATTCCTATGCGAGATGCTAAGGATGAGTCTTATTCCCCTGTTACAAGGCTTGAGCACAGTTTAAACGGCTCGGTAAACTTCGCCATCTTACCCATATTTGCGTTTGCGAATGCAGGAATAAGCTTTGGCAATATCAGTCCAGACGGCATCTTTCATCCCGTTACATTTGGTATTTTTCTTGGGCTTCTTTTAGGAAAACAAGTGGGCGTCTTTAGCTTTTGTTTTTTTATGGTCAAATTAAGACTGGCCAAACTTCCAACTGATCTTACTTTCAAACACATCTATGGCTGCGCATTGCTGTGTGGTGTTGGGTTTACTATGAGTCTATTCATTGGCGGTTTAGCATTTGAACAGACGGGTATTAACCAAATGTTTGACGAACGTGTTGGCATTTTAGCGGGTTCGCTTGTCTCAGCATGTCTAGGCTTTATCGTGCTGCGTTATATCGGTCAGAAAGGTGACAATGACAAAGGCGGGCGTATTGCCTCAAACGCTACTAAGTTCACGGGAAATACAGTCGAATAGCACTGTTTTACGAATAGGCTTACTGAGGTGCGCATTCATTCCTGCGTCTAAACACGCGTTTTTGTCTTCGGCGAAAGCATTTGCAGTCAATGCCACAATGCGCACCTTGTCTTTATTACGCCCTTCCTTTCTTATTAATCGGGATGCGGTTTGTCCATCCATGACTGGCATTTGGCAGTCCATAAGAATAATGTCAAAGTCGTATTTCTTCTCGGCCTCAACAGTGTCGCGACCGTTTCGAGTACGCAAACATTTAATGCCTTCAGACGCAAACATATCCATGACTATTTCGGCGTTAATGTCGTTGTCTTCGGCAAGTAACACACGCAAATTAGAGGGTAAGGAAGCGGTATTCAGGGGTTTGTTAACCACCTCTCCTTCTCCCTGTGAACATGGTAGATAGAAGCTGAACGTCGTGCCTGTGTTAACTATGCTCTCTACCTGCATTTGGCCGCCAAGCAGCTCAACTAGACCTTTTGATATGGCAAGCCCGAGACCTGTTCCACCAAAGTGGCGCGTAGTGGATGCATCAGCTTGCTCAAACTTCTCGAAAATAAGATGCTGCTTGTGGGGCTCTATACCGATCCCCGTGTCAGAGACCGCGACATGCAAAACACCATGTTCATACTTAACGCTTACAACCACCCTTCCTTCTTGAGTGAATTTTATAGCATTGCTCAATAGGTTATTCAGTACCTGACTTACCTTGCCAGCGTCTATTTTTAAAGTAGGCGGGACAGAAGGTTCAATGTCTAAGTCAATATCAAAACCCTTACTTTGTGCTGAAAAGCGATAGAGCTCACATGAGGCCTCAAACAATTCGACGACGTTGTTATTCTCTATATCAATAAGCATCTTGCCAGACTCTATCTTCGACCAGTCTAAAATGCTGTCGAGAATCATCAATAAGTTACTGGCTGATCGGGAAATGGTTGTAGCTCTAGCGACGGCATGCGTAGGTAAATCGTACTCTAGCAGCAGTTCACAAGAACCAATAATGCCGTTCATTGGCGTGCGTATTTCATGGCTCATATTGGCAAGAAACTGCGTTTTTGCAACATTGGCAGCTTCTGCCTCTTTAAGCGCCTTTTCTAAGTGTTCCGTCTTTTCATCAATACGACGCTCTAAGGATTGATTAAGGTTATTCAATTCGATGTTGAGACCCTGTTCGGTCTTACGGGCCTTATCTAAATCTTGAAACGCGTCCACTAGACGTTCTTCAAGGCTCATGAATTCGTCATTCAAAGAAGAGAGCTCTTGAATATGCAATGCACGGCGAGGCACTTTTGCATCACTTGATTTGTTAGGTTCAAACTCAGCAACGTAGCGTACTAAACCTCTAATAGGCGCACCTACCATTTTAGCTACTACGTACCCAGTGAAAGTTCCAAATGCCGAAAGTACCAATAACAACAGTAAGTCTTTAAACAAATAGCCACTCATTGATGTGAGTAACCAGCGTTTGTCAAAGTAGTAGCTTACTTTCCAATCGACATATGACAGCTGTTGAGTAAAACGAAGCCACACGGTTTCGGAGCGGAGATCTTGCACCTCAACACCGCAATTAGGCTCGCACGCGTAATAAGGCGCTTTGCTTAATGGGTTCATCTTTAAACCGGGGGATGCGTAGATAATCTCGCCTTTTTGGTCTTCGATTAACATTGAGAACCCGCGTAAACTCAGCGCGTCTATGCCCTGAAAACTCTTTAACGACAGCGAGCCTTCAATAATTCCTTTTGGCATTCCTTTGTTGTCTAAGATGGGGGCCGACAGCGCCACAATAGGGTCGTTTCCAAACCCTTTACCCTGAAACACGTTAGACAAAAACGGGGTGCCGCTTTGCATGGCTTCATAGAAATAGGGGCGGTACGACACATTAGTCAGACCACTGGCTATCGCCCTTCTAAGTAACTCTTTTGGGTGTGCCTGAGTAATATCACCTTTGTCATTAGTGACTAAAAATGTAAGAAACTCTGGATATTGCTTGGCCAAGATGGCCATTTGATCACTGGCTAAGCCGTCAAAGTTTTCAGTTACGGCTTTGCTAGACAGTACTTGCGCAGCCCCCGCAATTGCGTTTTGATGTCGCTTTATAAAGTCAGACAGTTGATACTCAAGTACCTCTACGCGCTGCGCCATATAGCTATGTATCTGGCGTTCTTGTAGTCCCTGAAACATGCTTACCGAGAGATAGATGACGGCCATAGAGGCGACAAAAAAGCAACCTGCGAAAAAATAACCAAACAGAAAGTGTAATGTGACTCGTTCAGATTTGGATGAAGTTTGTCGCTTTAGACCATGCAGCGCAAGATATGCAAAATGCCCGGTAACCAACCCAAACACACCGCTTACCCAAGTAACTAATACTCCAGAAAACATCACATTGATGTTGCTGCTTTCATAAAGGGAGTGTTCAAGGACAAGTATTGGCAAGAACACAATGGACCAAAAACCTGCACCTACCTTAATGACTTGCTTGAGTGATTTTTGATAACCAAAAAAAGCAAGTACCACAGGAAGGAGCGTAAGGCTTTCTTTGCCAACTATGCTGCCCGGTGAAAGCCACAGAGGCAGACTAATAATGAGCGCAAGTGGAATTGATATGTAGGGAGAAAAGCGCAAAGCGCCATACACCGCTGCCCCTACGCCAAATACGGCTAATCCGCTACTGTCAAACGGTGCGGGTATTGCACAAAGGCCCGCACCGAGTAAACAAACTACTAGCGCTTCAAGGGCCAAAGACCACGAAAGTGAAAAAGAAAAACCACTATCTTTCAATGCGTGTCTCCAGCCACCTGCTTAGTGTTGCGCCATGTAATCTAGCGTGAAATTGGTAAGTAG
Organism: Alteromonas gracilis; assembly: GCF_036870955.2. GTDB lineage: Bacteria > Pseudomonadota > Gammaproteobacteria > Enterobacterales > Alteromonadaceae > Alteromonas > Alteromonas gracilis_A. Next base: position 497,728 of record NZ_CP145482.2, on the reverse strand, counting down.
TTTAACACCTAATTTCATACCTGAATCATCGATATAGAATTCAGGAGTATGGTGTGCAGGGCTCTCTTCTTCAGGCACATCGAGCGGCTTACCGCCCACCCACACATAAAGACCGGGTATTTGCTCTTGAAAGAAAGAGAAGTCTTCTGCACCAGTTACAGGCTTTGATAGCAACGTATTTTCAACGCCTGCGGTGCGCTGCATTGTTGGCAACATGGCTTGCGTAAGCTCAGGGTCGTTAAATGTAATCGGGTAATAATAATCTAACGGTAATGTAAGCTCTGCTTCAGCCCCCATACTTTCGGCAATACCCTTCACTTTTCGCGGTAAGGCCTCGTAAATGTGCTCTCGGGCGGCTTTATTCAAGGTGCGAATGGTACCCACTAATTCTACTTCGTTAGGAATAATATTAGAGCGATTGCCTCCGTGAATAGACCCCACAGATACCACGGCTGCGTCGTCGATTAGCCTAATTTCACGGCTGACGATGGTTTGAATAGCCATGATCATTTGTGCGGCAGTAACCACGGGATCGACGCTTTTCCATGGGTATGCGCCGTGTGCTTGCTTTCCGTGTATTACGATTTTGAACGGGTCAACCGCCGCCATGGTTCCACCAGAATTGTAGCGGACCTTACCCACATCGGTATTTGCGCTAATATGCAGGCCAAAAATTGCATCTACGTCAGGGTTCTTCAGTACCCCTTCTTTTACCATAACCTCAGCACCACCGGTTTCACCTGCAGGCGCGCCCTCTTCGGCTGGTTGGAAGATAAACTTAACCTTTCCTTTTAGTTCGCCTTTTATTTCTGTAAGTATTTTGGCTGCGCCCATCAACATCGCCATATGTGTATCGTGGCCACAGGCATGCATAACTGGCACTTCTTTACCGTTATACTCGCCCATTTGCTTGGAGCGATAAGGTAAATCGTTTTGCTCTTTAACGGGTAAGCCATCCATATCAGCACGCAGCGCCACCACGGGACCGGGCTTGCCCGAATCTAAAATAGCTACAACGCCAGTTCTAGCAACGCCGGTTTGTACATCAAGACCTAAATTACGCAGATAATCTGCCACATACTCGGCGGTTTTAAATTCGCGGTTAGACAATTCAGGAAACTCATGGAAATGATGTCGCCACTTGATAACGTCGGGCTCGACTTTAGAAGCCAGTGCGTCAATATCAACTGTGCTAGCGAAAGAGGCCGAAACAGAGAAAAGCCCTGCCAGGGTAAAAGATAACAATTTCCGGTACATATTATTGTTTCCTTTGATGTTTTAGACAGAGTAGATCATCTTTGGAAAGAAAACATCACTTATTCATCGCATATGTGATGTAGAACAAGAGATTTCATCAAAGGAAATCAATGCTTGATTACATAAGAGAAAATACGTGATTTTTTATTTGATGAGAAGTAGACAGAAGTCTAGCGAATTTGTCGCTGCTGGCAAACTGAAACAAAAAAGGCGCCATAGGCGCCTTTTTGAATATCGTTAAAAGCTAATTAGCTTTTTTGTCTGCGCATGGCGTCGAAGAACTCATCGTTTGTCTTAGTCATAGACAGCTTGCTTATGAGGAATTCCATGGCATCAATTTCTGACATTTCATGAACAATCTTGCGAAGGATCCACATTTTCTGTAGTTCGTCTTGCGCAGTAAGCAGCTCTTCACGACGAGTACCAGAGCGGTTAAAGTCGATAGCTGGGAATACACGTTTTTCTGCAATTTTGCGATTAAGGTGTAATTCCATGTTACCAGTACCTTTAAACTCTTCGTAGATAACTTCATCCATCTTAGAGCCAGTGTCGATAAGCGCAGTCGCGATAATTGTTAAGCTACCGCCCTCTTCTACGTTACGTGCTGCACCAAAGAAACGCTTGGGTTTGTGTAGTGCATTTGCGTCCACACCACCAGTAAGTACTTTACCTGATGATGGGATAACCGTGTTGTACGCGCGTGCAAGACGGGTGATTGAGTCAAGCAAGATAACCACATCTTTTTTGTGCTCTACCAGGCGCTTGGCTTTCTCGATAACCATTTCAGCAACCTGAACGTGGCGGCTAGCTGGTTCATCAAACGTTGATGCCACTACTTCGCCTTGAACAAGGCGGTGCATTTCAGTTACTTCTTCTGGACGCTCATCAATAAGCAATACCATTAGCTCACACTCTGGGTGGTTAGCCGCAATCGATTGTGCAATATTTTGAAGAAGCAATGTTTTACCCGCTTTAGGCGGAGCAACAATAAGACCACGCTGACCTTTACCAATTGGCGAAGCAAGGTCTAGTACACGTGCGGTGATGTCTTCTGTAGAGCCATTACCACGTTCCATACGCAAACGGTCTGCTGCGTGTAGCGGTGTAAGGTTCTCAAATAAAATCTTATTGCGAGAGTTTTCCGGCTTATCGAAGTTTACTTCACGGATTTTAAGCAGCGCAAAGTAACGTTCGCTATCTTTTGGCGGACGAATCTTTCCTGCAATAGTGTCACCCGTGCGCAAGTTAAAGCGGCGGATTTGGCTTGGCGATACATAGATATCGTCCGGCCCTGCAAGATACGATGAGTCAGCTGAACGCAAAAAGCCGAAACCGTCCTGTAATATTTCTAGTACCCCATCGCCAAAGATATCTTCACCGCTTTTTGCGTGTGTCTTTAGGATTGAGAAAATGATGTCTTGTTTTCTGGCGCGTGCCATGTTTTCCAGGCCCATTTCCTCGGCCAGGGCAACCAACTCGCTTATTGGTTTGTTCTTTAATTCAGTTAAATTCATACTGGTGGGTCTTTGTGCTTGAACTTCGCTTACAGGACTAATTGTCACTCTGTTCTAGTTTAGATTTGATATCACCCGGATATGGGCGTAAGCAGAATGCTGCTCGGATGAGCGCTGAGGAAAAGTTAGCACTATATTTAATCAACGTCCAGCGTTTTACTGCCGAAATGTTAATTATTTTGTTATCGATACGCCCGCTCGATCGATGAAAGGGCCTAAAACAAAAAAACCGGCGCCGCTGTGGCCCCGGTATTTTCTATGCGCAATGCCTTACAGATTTTCGTTAAGAAACTCTGTTAACTGTGCTTTTGATAGTGCGCCAACTTTCGTTGCCGCTACGTTACCGTTTTTGAAAAGAAGTAATGTAGGAATACCACGAATACCATATTTAGGTGGAGTTTCGTTATTTTCATCGACATTCAACTTGCCAACTGTTAACTTGCCATCAAACTCGGTCGCAACTTCTTCTAAGATAGGTGCGATCATTTTACACGGGCCACACCATTCGGCCCAGAAGTCAACCAGTACAGGACCTTCAGCATTGATAACATCTGCTTCGAATTTATCGTCAGATAACTGGATAATTTTGTCGCTCATTCTTTTCTCCATTTTTGGTCTGTTGCTGATTTGTCTCAGCCCGACCATAAGTGTTATATAGAAACTGTTTTTTAATGCAAGCACTGATAAGCTATAAGCTATGCCTACTCACTTAACTGATACTCATTTTTCCGATTTGCCAATTAATGGCAAGGTTGTTGACGCCTTGGCGGCAGCTAATTTTTCACATTGTACACCAATTCAGGCACTTGCTCTGCCCCCGTTGCTAGACGGACATGACATTGCAGGTCAGGCTCAGACCGGAACTGGTAAAACCATCGCCTTTTTGGTTGCTACATTTCATTATTTGCTAAGCAAAGCAGAAAATGCAGCTGACAGCAAATCAAATGGCCCGCGCGCTATTATTATGGCGCCAACCAGAGAGCTAGCCGTTCAAATCTATAACGACGCCAAACTGCTTAGTGAGCACACTGGATTGTCGCTTGGTTTGATTTATGGGGGCGAAGGTTACCAAAGTCAACGGGAAACGTTGGAAGAAGGGGTAGATATTATAATTGGCACGACAGGACGCATACTGGATTACTACAAACAGAATGTGTTTACCCTGAATAATATTCAGGTTGCAGTGCTAGACGAAGCCGACCGTATGTTCGATTTGGGCTTCATTAAAGATATCCGCTTCTTGTTCCGTCGTATGCCGCTTAGCAAGCGAACGTTTGAGTATGCTTTTCTCTGCAACGCTAAGCTATCGCGTACAAGAGTTGGCCTACGAGCACATGAATAATCCTACTCATGTTCAGGTGGCGCCAGAACAAACTACTGCGACACGTGTAACCCAAGAGTTATTCTATCCGTCTGACGACGATAAAATGCTATTGCTTCTGACACTACTTGAAGAAGAGTGGCCGGAAAAAGCGATTGTTTTTGCCAATACAAAAAATAGCTGTGAAAAGGTTACCGACTGGCTTACCGCCGATGGCCACCGCGTTGGCTTGCTAAGCGGTGACGTACCTCAGAAAAAGCGCTTAGGTATTTTAGAAGACTTCACAAAAGGCAACTTAGATATTTTAGTTGCCACTGACGTAGCCGCGCGTGGCCTTCACATAGATGCTGTTACGCACGTATTTAACTACGATTTGCCTGACGACGCCGAGGACTACGTTCACCGTATAGGTCGTACTGGCCGCGCTGGACAAAGTGGCGTAGCAATTAGTTTTGCTTGTGAAAAGTACGCGCTTAATTTACCTTCGATAGAACAGTATATTCAAAAAGCGATTCCGGTTACCGATTATGACCGAAGCGCCTTGCTTGATGATGTAACAGCGCCCAAGCCACGTAGAAGACGTTCTCCGAACAATAGAAACTCATCTCGACGTGGCAATGGCCGAGGCCGTGGAAAGCCTCAACAGCGCAATCACAAGGCGTAAATGTAGATAGAGTTATATATGCAGGCAGAACTTCAGCACGACGCACAGACTTACGGTGAGTATTACGCCGCCGTCGACTTAGGGTCTAACAGCTTTCACATGGTTATTGTTCATGTGGTTAATGGAAGCGTGCAAATAATAGGGAAAATAAAGCAAAAGGTGCGACTGGCGGCGGGTTTGGACGACGCCATGGCACTAGATGAAATAAGCATGGAACGCGGTTGGCAATGCCTGCAGGTATTTTCTGAACGTTTACAGGACATTCCTCCTTCAAATATTAAAATTGTGGCTACCGCTACCCTTCGACTTGCGACCAATGCACATGTTTTTATTCGCAAGGCTGAAGAGATCCTCAATCACAAGCTAGAAGTCATAAGCGGTGAAGAGGAAGCGCGTCAAATTTATTTGGGTGTTGCCTACACATCTGCTAATCAGGGTAACAGTCTTGTCATTGATATAGGCGGTGCAAGTACCGAAATTATTATTGGCAACGACATGCAACCCATTCATTTAAAGAGCCTAGACATGGGCTGCGTAACGTACATGGAACGTTACTTTGAAGGCGGAAGCATCACTCAAGCCAACTTTACGCAAGCCAAAGCCGCTGCACACGCTCTTATTGAAGAAGTCTCAGACGCGTTTTTGTGTTTCGACTGGGAAAACTGCCTTGGCGCTTCGGGCACACCTCAAGCAATAACTGAAATTTTGGTTGCTCAAGGTATCAGCGACGCCATTCGCCTAGACTACCTCTACCATCTAGAGAAACAGTGTATTGAATGTGAGAATATTAAAACACTGGACATCGACGGGTTAGAAGATAACCGCAAAGCAATTTTTCCATCTGGTCTTGCCATTCTAATTAGCTTGTTTGAAGCACTGCACATCAAGCATATGAACATATCTGGCGGCGCACTGCGCGAAGGCCTGATTTATGGCATGCTGGACAATATACAAGACAACGATCGCCGCCAGCAGACCCTCAACCAAGCTATGCATCGTTATCACGTTGATACAAAACACGCTAACAACGTCAAGCAGGTAGCACTGACTTTGTGCCACCAGCTATGTGCACAACAAAATATTTGTCACCTAGATACCGAGACCATTTTAGGGGCTGCAGCACAATTACATGAAATCGGTCTGCACATTGAATACAAGCGTCACCATGAGCATGGCGAATATATTCTAAGTCATATCGATTTACCTGGCTTTACGCGATTGCAGCGAGCGGCAATACGCGATCTTGTGGCGCAGCACAGGCTGAATATTGACAAATCGGTATTTGAAAAATATCACGAAGACAATCGTCCCATGCTAAAGGGGTTGTTGCGCGTATTACGCATAGCAGTAGTATTGTGTTTAAGGCGACAAAACAAACATATTCCAGAAGTTAGTCTGGTATGTCATGAAAGTAATTGGACGCTTACCTTCCCAGAAGGTTGGTTAAAAGCGCATCCGTTGATTAATGCGGAACTCGCTAACGAATGCTGGCTTCAGCACAAAGCAGGCTGTGAACTTATCTGTCAATAAAGCATGTTTTGCATAATCACATACTTGTGTAAAAAAGCCGCGAACAATGTCGCGGCTTTTCTATTACTTGTTCAGTGTTATGACTTAGCGAGAAGCGCAGCGGCTTTGGGCGCAAAGTAAGTCAAAATCCCATCTGCACCTAAGACGCTTAAAGGCTAATAAGGACTCTAAAATAACGGCATCTTCGTTAAGCCAACCGTTAGCAAACGCCGCCTGATGCATGGCGTATTCACCACTTACCTGATAGGCAAAAGTGGGAACCTTAAAGGTTTCTTTGCAACGACGCACTACATCTAAGTACGGCATGCCAGGTTTTACCATCACCATGTCTGCGCCTTCATCAATATCCAGCGCTATTTCATGCAGTGCTTCATCGGTATTGGCGGGATCCATCTGGTAAGTTTTCTTATTACCACCTTTAATATTGGCTGCCGAACCGACCGCGTCTCTGAATGGCCCATAGTATGCTGACGCATATTTCGCTGAGTAAGCCATAATGCACGTGTTTATGTAACCCGCCTCTTCTAGTGCTTTTCTAATACTGCCTATGCGGCCGTCCATCATATCAGAGGGAGCCACAATATCCGCACCCGCTTCAGCATGTGATAGCGCCTGCTTGATAAGCACATCGACAGTTTCATCATTCATTACATAGCCGCTTTCGTCGATTAAGCCGTCTTGCCCATGAGAGGTAAAAGGGTCAAGCGCAATGTCCGACATCAACATAACCTCTGGAAATGCTTTTTTCAGCGCTCGCATAGCGCACTGCGCCAATCCATCTGGGTTGAACGCTTCACTTGCACAATCGGTTTTAAGCGACATTGGTGTAACAGGAAATAACGCCAGTGTACGAATACCTAACGCAACCCAGTTCGCTGCTTCCTCAAGCAATAGGTCAATAGATAAACGTTCAACACCTGGCATCGACGGCACGGCTTCTCTGGCGTTTTCTCCCGGCAAGACAAACACTGGATAGATTAAGTCGTCCACCGTCAACGTATGCTCTGCTACAAGACCTCGTAGTGCATCTTTGGCGCGCAATCTGCGCATACGGCGCAGAGGGAAAGAAGAAGATGTCATGTTTTTTCCTGTAAATATTCGTGTTTCACATTGTTTCGGCCCGCAGACTTGGCCTGATACAAGAGTTCATCTGCGTGTCTAAACAATACCTGTGCGTGATCTTCATCGCGAATGATCGTTGTTGAGACTCCCGCACTCGCTGTCAGGGTTACCTGCTCACCATTGTATAAAAGCGGCGAAGCTTCGAGGGCCTCTCGCATGGTTTCAATAACATAGCGCGCGCCCTCAAGGTCAGTGTTTGGTAGTATAATCGCAAACTCTTCACCACCAATACGGCACAAATCATCGGTGGGACGCTGAATAAGCTTTTGAAATATTCGAGTAACGTGAATTAGGCATTCGTCACCGCCATCGTGCCCATATTTGTCGTTCACTGCTTTAAAGTGGTCAACATCAATAATAGCGAGAGACAATGGAGTTTGCTCGCGTCGACTACGCCGCCCTTCTGAGCGCAAGCGCTTATCAAAATGACGTCGATTGTGCACACCAGTGAGCGGATCTATGGCGTTAAGTCGCTCTAGTTCTTGATTAACCTCTGACAATTCTCGCAGTGTAATTTCAAGCTCTAGCGTTCGCTCTTCTACTTTATATTCTAAGTCGTCTTGATAGCGCTGTTGTACTTCAAGCAGGTCTTCTTTGGCGATATTTGCCTGCTTTTCTTGCTCAAGCGCAAACTGCTGTGCAGAAATCAAATCCTCGCGACTGTGACTGTAATTTATTGCTAAGATCAACGCTAAAATCAGGGTTTCAACCGCACCACCAATGATCAGTAAACTGTTTGAGGAAATGGGCAATTCTATGAGATTAGTGTTATCTAAACTCGCACTTAAGCCGCTTATCAGTAAAAACGCCCAGGCGATGGTAAAGTACCGCGCAACAACCACGCCTTTAAGCGTTAACCAAACCCCCAAGCTAAGCGTATAAATGACAATAAGCGTTAACAGCAGCAGGTAGACCTTTATCATAAATGAATAAGGTAGGATAAAGCCCGCAATCATGTTGATACCAACAATCCACGCGATACTGCGCGTTATGTTATCTAATTTTACGCTAAATTCTCTGATTGGCAGCAAGCTACGCGTAAACATTGCAGCGAACATAATTGTCGAGCTTGAAAACAACAGTAGCGACTTGCTTTGCAACCAGGCATTGTCTACCCACAAATACTTATAACCAAAGCCATGCAAGGTAGCCAAGGTCAACGCTAAACTTAACACGTAACCCGAATAATAAAGGAAGGATGCATTGCGCGCAGCGAACGTCAAAAAGGCGTTACTAACGCCCATAGCCACAAGGACACCAAAGAAAATCCCTAGCGCGATGCTTTTACCAGATGAATAATTCAGAAATTCGCGTTCTTCCCAAATACTGATTGGTAATCGAATTGTGCCTGACGTTTGAACCTTGATAAAAACACGTTGCGTTTCTGCACTCAACGGAAGTGGAAACAAGGGAGTCACGTGCTTAATAGGTCGAAGGCGAAGTGGCTGACTATCTCCAGCCGAATAGGTGGCGACAGGCGTGCTACCAATACTTCTATAGACACCCACATCAAGATTATCAATCAGTGGGTAATCAATATGAAGAACATAACGATGCTCATCACTTTGGGTGGGCGGAATAAGTAGCGAAAACCAGTAGATGTCGTTGTGCATGCCCAAATTAACAGGCGATGTAACTGGTTTCCAATGCCCGTTGGGAACGCGCGTTATATTGTCGAAGTTGAGAGTATCCTCGGCCTGAGATAGATATTTTAACTGCGAGAATTGCGGGCCATTACTCATTGAAGGCGACAAACTAAACACCACAAACACAAATGCGACCACGGCAATAATGGTAATGGCAACAAGCCCTGCATCGTACCTTGGCATTGCCTTTAAGTTTATTCGCATAAAAACCTATTTCTAGTCGAGTGAAAACAACTCACACGCATTAGCATAACTGCAATTGCTCAATTTATCAGTCTCTAACTTCAGATACTCGCCTAATTGATTAGCGATATGAGGTAAAAATGCTGGTTCATTATTGCGTTTTCTTGGCCGCAACGTTTTAGGAAAAAGATAAGGGGCATCCGTTTCTAAGATCAGCTTATTAAGTGGGATATGCACCACAGCGTCTCTTAAGTCTTGGCCGCGCTTCTCGTCGCAAACCCAGCCCGTAATTCCTATGTACAGCCCAAGGGCCAAATAGTGCTTCACTTGCTCAGCATTACCTGTAAAGCAATGTGCAATGCCACCCTTGAGTGATGGCATATAACGTCGAAGAAGGGCCAACTGCTGCTCGAACGCATCGCGTTCGTGTAAATAGACGGGAAGGTTAATCTCTTGTGCAATGGCAAGCTGTGCTTCAAATACGCGAATTTGAGTGGGACGCGGCGAAAAGTCACGATTAAAATCGAGCCCGCATTCACCTACAGCAACACAGCCTTCTTGCTGAGCAAGCGCCTTCAACTCATCAAAATGCTGGGGCGTGACATCTTTTGCGTTGTGTGGATGAACACCGATGGTATAGCACAGGTGTTCAGGAAACCGTTGGTAAAGCGCAAAAGCAGGCGCCCACTCATTGGGGTGTGTGGTAATAACACACAGTTTTTCAACACCTGCTTCCTTGGCTCTATTGATGACTTCGGCGGCGTCAAAACGGCTATCCAGAAGATTGACGCCTGCATCAAACCACGCCATTTATTTTAAGCGCTTCACTTTCATTCGCTTACTTACGCCTTCTACGCCCAAGAAGAATGCGCCTAAGAAGCCTCTATCAATGGTGACGGTTTGTCCCACTTCAATTTTTACGTAATTTTCGTCTGTTTGCTGCCATACAGAACCATCGCTAAAGGTCACAACATACTTACCACGTAAACTCTTTGATATGTCGGTAATTGTAAGTGACACGGCTTCAAGCTGGTTGGTAGGCTTCTTCCTGTTCTCTAAGCCAAATTCGCTGGCTGCACTTTGTGGTGCGCTTTGTGTTGCCGTGGGCGGCACAGCTTGCTGACTTTGCGCAGCACCTTGTGGACGAGCTACTGGAAACGGTTTTAGTGCGCCGACCTGCTCATTAGCGCCATCGTACTGATCAAGCGATTTAGCTACACGGTCATAGCACACTAGACGCTTAAGACTGTTCTCTGTATTACGGCATTTCTGCAATGCTTCACCGACGGTCTCAGCATTAGCTGAAAACGCACTAAAGGCGCATAGCATAGTGATTAGAGAAAGTGCGCGTGTTTTCATTTTTATTCCTTTCTATTTTTAACTGCTATGTGTTGTCTGGATGTTGAGTGTGCTCTTCATCTTCTGACGCTCTTTTTCCGGCATATAAGCCACCAATAATTACGCCGATTTCAAACAGCAACCACATGGGTATAGCCAGCAAGGTTTGCGATATAACATCTGGAGGTGTTAAAAGCATACCCACTACAAAAGCACCCACGACCACGTAGGGACGCTTTGCTCGCAGTGACTTGGCATCCGTTACCCCAGTCCAACACATTAAAATAATGGCAATAGGTATCTCGAATGAGACCCCAAAAGCGAAAAACAGTTTCAGTACAAAGTTAAGATAACTAGAAATATCAGTACTGACCGTGACTCCCTCTGGCGCGACACTAGTAAAAAATGCAAACGCGATAGGGAAAACAACAAAGTAGGCGAACGCCATACCCGCGTAAAACAGCAAGGTGCTTGAAAACAACAAGGGTGCAACCAAACGTTTTTCGTTTCTATACAGGCCTGGAGCCACAAACCCCCAAACCTGAAAGAGTACATAAGGTATCGCAATGAAAAATGACAACACCAGCGTCAATTTAAACGGCGCAAAAAAGGGCGACGCGACATCCGTTGCAATCATACTTGCGTTTTCAGGTAGGCTCTCTAGCAATGGCATGGCTAGCAGCTGATACAGGTCTTGTGCAAATGCAGCTAGGCACAAAAACACAATCAAAACACTCAAGAGCGCTTTCAAAATGCGGCTACGGAGCTCGATTAGGTGAGAAATTAAGTTGTTAGTGTCAGACATTTATTGCTTTTTATAGGGTTCTTGAACCGATTCAGCGGCTTTCTTGAGCTCATCGACACTTTGTTCCAATTCTGGTGACAAGTCTTTGAGCCCTTGCTGCTCTGCTTTTTTTAAATTCTCGTGCAATTCGTGGACGCGCAGCTGATGTTCAACTTCTTGTTTGAACCCCGTTGCTACGTTACGAACACTTCGAATTGTATTAATGGTAGAGCGCATAGCTCCCGGCAACCGCTCTGGCCCTAATATAAGTAGCGCCAGAACACCGATTACTAATAACTCCCAAAAGCCGATATCGAACATTAGGATTTTTCTTTAACGTCGCTCGAAGTAGTTGAAACAGTGTCAGCTGCGGTTTTTTCTTCAACCTGCTTTTTCTGCTCAAAGTCTGCATCTTTTTCTTCTTCGGTTACTGCTTTTTTGAACCCTTTAATGGCTCCACCTAAGTCAGTACCTATACCCTTAAGGCGCTTTGTGCCAAATAAAAGCACGACTATAACTAGTATGATCAGCAGCTGCCAGATACTTATACCACCCATAAAAATAATCTCCCTTACATCGTTAGACACAGTATGCCATTGCATGGCGCTGCTTTCACCTGAATATTTGTGACAATGAATAATGATTGACGTTTTACGTACTTGGAGCGATGCTCTGCTAGCGAGCTCATGCCCTTTTGCTATAGTTTTATAAGTGCACACATTACAAGGAGTTAGTAAGTTGTGATAAGTGCTTTTACCTTGTGTTGCTCAATGGCACTGTCGCTCTATACAGCGGCAGACGGCAATGCTATGTCGGTCAAAGCACCAGTTTATAAGACCGATAGCCCTCCCCAAGACCATTCACTTCCGCGCCATGAAACATCTCAGGAACAACCCGTAGGTGAAGAAACTCCTCATTACAAAGCAGAAAGCGATGAAGACAGTAACCAAGATAAATGGTTTGATGTGTGGCAGCGTAGCTTTACTGACTCAATGGACTTTACCGTTAGGCAGTTAGACGGTTTGTTTGGAAGTGATAGCGATTCGTCGTCACAGCAAGCAAGTGCCGAAGGACGAATTCAGCTTGCGTGGGAGCCACGAAGCACATCTTTCACCGATACCGACGTGCGCTTTAGAATTCGAGTAAAACTTCCTGCGCTTGAAGAAAGAGTAGATTTACTTTTAAGCGACAACGAGGATGAAACCCAAGACAATACCATTCGCGCGGCCCGAAATACTGACAACGCCGATAGAGACCGCACGACTATTGCGCTGCGATTTAGACCTGAGCAAGATTCTCACTACTCTTTTCGCCTAGGCGCTGGTCGAGGAGATCAACTGTATGTCAAAGCGCGTTACCGCAACGCCAACGCAATAAATAAATCTGTCGCTCTGCTGTATGACAGTGAGTTTTATTATTATTCGCGTGACCGATTAGGCGCAGAAACTGGGCTTGCGCTGCAATATGATATGAACGACAAAAACCTCATACGACAGAACAACCGCTTGTATTTTAGAGACGATACCAATGACTGGCTATGGCGTCATGAAGTAAACCACCTGTATGCTATTGATGAGCACAACGCCATCGTTGGGCGCGCCATGGTAGAAGGGCTTAGCCGCCCCAATTACCGTGTAGAAGAGGTGTACGCTGGTGTTAGGTGGCGAAACAACACGCTGCGCGAATGGTTATTTTTTGAAGTTGAACCGTTTGTGCTGTGGTTAAGAGACGAAGGTTTCAACGCCTCTTATGGTGTCGCCATGCGGGTAGAGGTTTATTACGGTCAAAACCGCTAACCTCTACCACCACTGTTTGATTATCTTAGGTTCTACTACTTTGCGTCATACACAATAAACGGAACCTTACTGTAACCGCAGTAATGGCCTCGCAGAACGGTTGAGTCTGAAGACATTTTTAGTACGTGTAAGGTACCATCAAGCTCCCAAGAGGCCTCACTACCATCACGGCATAGACGCATAGCGTTATTTCGCCATATACCGTCATCACTATGACGACGTTTATTCGTGCTCGCTTCAGCGCAGTTTGTTCTGGTAACGATTGCGGTAAAAGCGTTACTGAAAGCATATCACCATCAATACTGCCGCGACTCCCAGCTGGTAGAAAGTGGGCCATACCTGCAATAGCGCGTTTGCCATCAGCGCCATTTCGAGACTCTTCAATACGCCCTTGCCCTAAGTCCACAATGTAAACCCCGCCTTGACCAATAACGCTGAAATTCACCTTTTCTCCTGACTCAAATGCATCCACGAGTAACGCAGTAGTTTCGTCAACGCCAAAACCAAATTGTTGCGAACTTTGCGCCGTCGCAGCAATCAAGCGCACTTCTCTATTCCTTTCAGAAAAATGCGTATCAAGCAATCCAATGGTAAACAGGCCAAAGCCCCCCGTAGGCTTAATTGTTACCGCATTTTCAACAAGTCGATTAGCGCAACCATTTTCATCCTCACACCGTTGAGACACTGGCGGTATGGCAAAAACACCACTTGATAATACGCCTTTTGAGTTACCGCTGGTTAACATAGGTACCGGGCGATTATTCATAAATCCACCCGCTTGCACTGCGGTTCCCGCGCTTGTGCCCCCAACAATTAGCTTGTCTGCACGCCACATCGTGTGAAGTTTAGTTAAGAATGCACTTGCTTGTCCGTCGGGGGTTGTGAGCGCGGCAAGTGTTTTACTTTGATCCCCTCCGTTGAAAAAGATACCATCGAGCGTGGAGAGTGTTTCAATGCGTAGCGCTTCATCTTCACACCACTTTCGCTGCATATCTGTGCGTGCTGGATACAATCTCTCTCTATCAAACACGTTGTTCTGTGCTCTAAATCGAGTGAGGTTGTCACACCCTTTCCCACCCATGTTATCGACAAACATCGCCTGCTGTAATGCAGGGGTTAGCGGTAACCACACGACTTCTACATTCGGCTGTTGAAAAACCCCTAAGTAAAAATCGACGGCCTCGAAGGGGTCTCTTGATGATGCCGTGACAACACCGATTTTAACTGGCGTATTTTGCTGTTCAGCTGCCTCGTCTGACGACAGTTTGGTCTGTTTTTTTGCGCGAGCGGCATCAATAAATGCATTGTATATATTCACTGAAGAGAGGTTTTTGGTATTGGCAAGTGACACCTGTTCTTTTAATCGACGGCCTTTCTCGTCAACTTGCTGCGCCTCAAGTGCATCTAGCAAAATGAAATACTCTTCATCTGACAGTGAACGGATAGCGTCGTTTGAAACCCCTTCATCATTTAACCTGTCGAACAGATCATTTTTCGTCATCGCCTTGCCAGAATTAGATGAATTAATATTCACTAATTTTGAATACAAAAATTCATTCCCTATTGAATATTCCTCCATCAATTTATGATATCGGTTGAGTGACATAGGGGTTATTTCATACAAAAGGTCCGATTTTGCTGACACGAAGTTCGCGGCTGATGTGCAATTTTTTGTCGACATGCTGGAACATGTTTTAAGTGCCCCACCTGCTAACAATAAATTAGGCGACGCGTAAGAAAAAACACTAAAAACAGTAATATAAAAACCAACAAGCACAGGAAAAGAAGGTTTGCGTATTATCTTTGAGCAGTAAAAGTTAGGGTATAAAGAAGTAGCTTTCATTAATTCCAACAAGACATTTAATTGATTGACTTTTATTCACCGTAGTGTTAACTAATTATTAATGTCAACGGTAAAGTTAATGCCGTACAGCAATATTTGATTCAGACGAAATGCATAATTCGTCACAACACTGGTTTATTAGATGATCAAGAAAGCTGCCAACCTAGGCAACTATCGCTATCAAAACTTTTACTTGTCGGAGTGGTTCGACGAGTAGCGCCCTCGCCCTTCAATTTATTGAAGCGGTCTCGCTGCGCCTTGCAGCAAATTTCTATTTAAACAAGTGTTGAATCGCGCAATCAAGCGGCATTAGACCGTGCGCATTATGGGGATCACAATAATGAAAAAATCGACGTTACTTCACAGAATCAGTGTGTCTGTTGGCACCCTAAGTTATTTATCGCTATGTATTTCTGGCGCAGCGTTCGCCCAAGAGGTTAGCGAGGAAGAAGAGACAGTAGAGCGTATTCAAGTTACCGGTACTAATATTCGTGGTGCCAACATGGAAGGCGCACAACCGCTTACGGTACTAACTTCAGACGATATCGCGCGTACTCGGTGCAACCACTATCTCAGAGCTCATGCGCACCGTAACCCAAGCACGTGGTGGTGTGGGCACATTTGATACAACACAAAGCGGCGCAACGTCTACGTCTACACCACCAGGGCAAGCTGCAGCGTCCTTACGTGGTATTGGTCCCTCTTCGACATTGACATTGGTGAATGGACGTCGAATTGCGGCAAGCTCTTTCGCCTCTGGCACTGAGAACTTTGTCGATATCAACAGCATTCCCGCTTCTGCCGTGGAAAGAGTAGAAATTTTAGCGACGGGGGCATCCGCCATTTACGGCGCAGATGCGGTAGCCGGTGTTATCAATTACATTTTAAAAGATGACTACGAAGGCCTTGAACTCTCGACCAACTATGAAAACACCACCAATAGCAACGATCACGGTGCGCTTAACTTTCAGATGCTTTGGGGTAAGAACTTTGAAAAGAGCAATTTAACCGCATTCGTCGACTATTTTGATAGAAAAGCAATTCGCGCGACAGATTTCTCGCAAACACGCGCCCCTATTTTACAAAGTAGCTACTCATACCTTGCCAAAGGTCAGCCAAATATCTTCTTCAACAGCGCACGAGATGGCAACGAAATGCCTGCGCCAAACTGTCAAGACGAGCTGACCATTACTGAGTTTGGTGAAGAGATTTGTGCCTACTATGCCAACGAAGATGACTATTTTGAAACACCACTAGAAACGGTATCAGGTGGATTTACCTATACCTACCAGGCCGATGCCTTTACCTGGCGTACTGATTTACTTGCCTCGCACACAAAATCGACGTCGTTCTCTACACCAGCGCCAATTAATCAGGTAGATGATGAAGAAGGTGCATGGATTGCTCTAGAAGCACTTGATGTGCTTGACGAAGACGCGCGAAATACCATTTTAGATAACCTGTACGATGATCCGTTTGATACTGTAGCGGGTCGTGAACTTGTAGGGTTTCAATACGATGCACGTTTTGCGACACCGCGTACCGTTGAAATAGAAACCAACGCTGTTCGTTTAGTGTCTTCTTTGCTTGGCTACATTGGCGACTGGGAGTGGGAAGCTAAGCGCGTTGTACTCTCGTAGCGAGTCAGAGCAAGTAGCAACACAAGGTATTTATAATCGCTATTTGTATACCGCAGCGGCGCATGGCGAGCTGTGTGACAACGGCGATATTGCCCAGTACAACAGTGCAGATGATATTTTAAGCTGTGGCGGTGGCACACTGTTACCTGCGTACAACCCTTTCTTGGTGGGCGATGCACAAAACGATGCTATCTTAGGGCTTGCTCAAGCTCGTCCAACCCGAGACGGCACCAGTGAAGTATTTGGTCTTGATGCCAAAATTAATGGCGAGATTGCACAGTGGAACGGTAATGCAGTGTTACTGGCAGCTGGCGTAGAATTTAGACGAGAAGAAATCACTGACCTACCATCTCTGGACTCACAAGCGAGAGCCGAGAATGATTTCTTAGTAGATGTGTTTGGATTTGGTTCAAGTGCCTCAACCGCAGACAGAAACCAAATGGGTATTTTCACTGAAATCTTTGTACCAGTAACCGATCAGTTTGATCTTAGCCTTGCTGGACGATTTGACGATTACAACGATTTTGGTAGTACGTTTAATCCAAAAGTGGGCTTTACCTATCGCCCTATTGATAACTTGGTACTTCGCGGCTCATGGTCAACGGCATTCCGTGCCCCTTCATTAACACAAGCAGGCGTGCAATTACGCACCACACGAGCATCATTTGATTGCTCGGTAAACAGTGCTGTTGCTGACTTGTATTGTGAAGGCCAAGGTACTGTACGCGGTAACAATGTACTTGAACTGGGCAACCCAGCGCTTCGCGCTGAAGAGTCAGAAACGTATTCATTTGGCTTTGCTTATAGCCCGACAGATAACACCACTATCACGGTTGATTATTGGACCTTCGATCATGAGGATATTGTCGATACCAATATGACTGGCGTGCTAGACCAAGCGATAACGGATTCGTCACTGCGTCATTGTGGTGTATTGGATGAAGGCGAAATTGGTATCTCTTACCTAGAAGACTTATGTCTGGTAACTGATAGCGCAGGAAATACCATTGAAGATGATGGCGCTAACTTAACTGAGATCCTTGATGCTTGGGTTGCTTTTGATGATCCTCGTTTTGCTGAGCTGCCGCTATTTAGAGATCACATTTTACTGTTAGACAACACGGGCAACCAAGAGCTTGAGGGCGTTGACTGGAGCATTGATCATTATTTCGAACTGGACAGAGGTACACTAGAACTTGGTTTCTCAGGTACGCATTACCTTACTTATGACAGAAATAGACCGGGCTCAGATCAAATTGAGTCACTAGCGGGCACGTTTTTGTATCCGGAAACCGTTGCAACTGCCGAGCTGTTCTACGTTGAAGAAGATTGGTACGTAGGTGCTTACGTCTTCTATACTGGCAGCTATGATGACGATATTATTCGTTTACGCGGCAGAGAAATTGACGAGTTAATCGGCCTGGGCGCGATAACAGAAGACGACCAAACCCGTGACGTTAGCAGTTGGACAACGGTAACCTTAAGTGCAGGCTATTACTTCGAGAATGCCGACCTACGTTTAACCGTTGATAACTTATTTGACCGTGACGCACCTACTGCATATGGCTCTGGTAGAGGCTTTGATGCTTTTAACCACGACCCATTTGGCACACGCTATACACTGTCGTTTAGTTACTATTTTCAATAAGTGATATAAGAGGGCGATATGCCCTCTTCACTTTCGGAGGTAAGGTTGCAACATTCACCTTCAACGCCGCGCATGCCCGACGCATTCGTTATCCTATTTTTTGTGATACTGCTTGCTGGTCTTGTGGCATGGCTTGTGCCCGCTGGCACGTTTGATACCAAACAAATTACCACCCTGGATGGCAGTGTTAAAACTGTGCTCGATGCAGATAGCTTTGCCTATGTAGAACAACATCGCGGTTTTGTCCTCTTTGATGGGAGTGGCGAGACCACAGGAATTGCTAACTATGCTTTTGATGGCATGGTCTCAGGCGATAAATGGGGCGCCGCCGTAGGCGTTATTGCGTTTATCCTGATTGTCGGTGGTGCCTTTGGCATCGTAATGCAAACCGGCGCTATTAATAACGGCATAATGGCGTTAATAAAACGCTATCAACATGCCGACAACCTGCTTTTACCCGCTCTCTTTTTACTGTTTTCACTTGGTGGGGCAGTATTTGGTATGGGCGAAGAAGCCATTGCATTTTGTATTGTACTTGTACCACTGATGACGGCCATGGGATACAACGGCATTATGGCTGTACTGGTCACTTATGTAGCCACACAAATTGGTTTTGCTACTAGTTGGATGAACCCCTTTTCCGTCGCTATCGCCCAAGGCATTGCCGATGTTCCCTTAATGTCTGGTCAGTCGTTTCGCATGACGATTTGGGGAGTATTCACTGCAGCTGGTTTAGCTTTTACCCTTCGCTACGCGAAACAACTAAAAGCTCAGCACGATAGTAGCCGGGGCATTGAAAGCGTCGCCCAAGACGCTTCGTCGTTTGCACCTTCATCACTTAAGTCTTCACCAAGTAGCTCTTTACCAGGTAGCCATGCGCAAGACAACAGCGAGCGAGCTCAATCATTCAGTACCACTGACAAGCTTATCCTTGTGGCCTTTTTTGCATGTATTTGCTGGGTTATGTGGGGCGTTATCATTCATGCCTACTACATCCCACAAATTGCCTCGCAATTTTTCTGTATGGGCATAATTATTGGCGCAATTGCATGGTGTGGTAAACGAATGCGTATGAACGATATAAGTGCAGCATTTGTCAGTGGGGCACAGTCGCTACTGCCAGCTGCACTTATTGTGGGTATGGCCAAAGGTATTGTGTTGGTACTTGGCGGTGACGATGTTACCTCACCCTCTGTGCTAAATACCTTGCTACATCATACGGGCACGGCGCTGGCACAAACAGGCACTATCATAAGCGCATGGTTGATGTTGTTGTTTCAAAGTATATTTAATTTCTTTATTGCATCGGGGTCTGGGCAAGCGGCCATTACTATGCCATTGATGGCGCCTTTATCTGATCTTGTTGGTGTGACGCGTCAGGTTGCGGTGTTGGCCTTTCAACTCGGTGATGGCCTGACTAATTTAGTTATTCCTACCTCAGCTTCGTTAATAGGCTGTTTGGGCGTCGCTGGTGTAAGCTGGACAACATGGGTAAAATTCATCGCTAAGTTTTTCGCTTGTCTTTTCGCACTGGCGTCACTTACCGTCATTACTGCCGTTCTTATAGGTTTATCTTAAATGCTTACGCTTATCAAAAATGTAGAATGTTATGCCCCTTTGCCTAAGGGCGTAGTAGATATTCTTATTGCTAATAATGCCATTGCGCACATTGCTGCGGATATTGAACTTACCTCACCCCTAGTTGATGTTATTGACGGCAGCGACCTTATTGCACTACCTGGGTTTGTTGATAGCCTGGTCCATATTTCTGGCGGTGGCGGTGAAGGAGGCTTTCATACGCGAACGCCACAAATGTCGCTCACCGAGGCTACCTTGCACGGCGTAACAACGGTTATCGGCGCGTTGGGAACAGATGCAACAACGCGGACATTGCCAGATTTGGTCGCAAAAGCGAAGGGGTTGAGTATTGAGGGCATTAGCGCCTATTGCTACACCTAGCTCATATCACTTACCAGCAAGAACCATTACTGACAATGTTACCAACGACATTGTGCTCATTGATAGTATGATTGGCGTGGGTGAAGTTGCCATTGCAGATCATAGAGCAGCCGAACCTACCGCGCAGTCTCTTGCCGAGTTGGCTGCTCAAGCACGAACAGGCGGTATGATTTCAGGCAAAGCAGGTATCGTTTATATACACACGGGTGACGGAAAGCGACAGCTCTCTTTGCTGCACGAAGTGGTAGATAATTCAGACATTCCCGCTACGCAGTTTTATCCTACCCATATTAATAGAAACCAAAGTTTGCTAGACGCTGGCGTCGCTTGGGCTCGTAAAGGTGGTGTTATCGATATGACCACCAGCACTAACGAGCAATTTATCGAAGAAGGCGAAATACCAGCCGCTCAGGCCATCGCGTATTGTTTATCTCAAGGCATAACTGCAGGTTGCCTTAGTATGAGCTCTGACGGCAATGCTAGCCTGCCCGTCTTTGACGACGATGGTGCGTTAGTCGGTTTGGAAGTGGGTCAAGTTGGCAGCTTGTATGAATCTTTCAAAGCCCTTGTTATAGAGCATGATGTATCACTAGAAGATGCCATTTCGGTAGTAAGCAGTACACCCGCACAAAGGTTGAAACTGCACAATAAAGGAAAGCTTAAAGCCGGATGTGATGCAGATATAGTGTTGTGCGATAAAACGTCGCTAGATATTGTGCATGTGTTAGCCAAAGGCCAACGCATGGTCATCGATGGAAAGGCGGTGGTTAAAGGTACATTTGAATAGTGTTTTAGACCTTTACAGTCGCAGAGAAACGAATACTTAAACCTCATTTTCACACTTTAAAGAGACAATAAAAAAGGGCGCTAGCGCCCTTTTTTAGTTTATGAGTGGTACTTATTTGTCAGTCGTTATGGGCGCAGTGCCCTGTCGCCGCGCGCCAAACCACAAACACCAGTTCGAGAAGACTCAATAATTTCAGCGCATTGCCCCATAGTGGTTGCAAAAGCGTCGAGTTTATCCGTGGTGCCTGTAATTTCAATGGTGTAGTTATTAGCATTAACATCGACAATACGCGCGCGGAAGATATCAGCGTTTCGTTTCACTTCTGCACGTACTGATTCAGTGCGTGTTGCCACTTTAATCAACATAAGTTCGCGTTCAATGTGCGCGCCTTCAGACAAATCGACCACTTTGAGTACGTCGATAAGCTTGTTGACCTGTTTTGTGATTTGCTCAATGACCTTATCATCACCATGAGTGATGATGGTAAGACGCGACAAACTCGCATCATCCGTTGGCGCTACACAAAGCGAGTCTACGTTGTAACCGCGCTGCGAAAATACACCTACAATTCGTGAAAGTGCGCCAGGGGCGTTTTCCATTAATACTGAAATAATACGTTTCATCAGGTTCGCTCCGTCTTGCTCAAGCGCATGTCATCCATTGCGCCGTACTTAATTTGCATTGGATATACGTGTTCGTTTTGGTCTACTGCGATGTCCATGAACACCAAGCGATCTGTGTAACTGAAACATTTCTCCATAGCCGCGTCTAATTCATCTAGCTTATCTACTTTGATACCCACATGGCCATATGCTTCGGCTAACTTCACAAAATCAGGCATTGAATCCATGTACGAATGCGAGTGACGCCCTTTATAAATCATATCTTGCCACTGACGCACCATACCTAGAGCACGGTTGTTCAGTGAAATGATCTTTATAGGTAGGTTGTACTGCAAACAGGTAGACAGTTCTTGAATATTCATTTGAATACTGCCGTCACCTGTTACTACCACTGATGTTGAATTAGGGTGGGCAAACTGAACCCCCATTGCAGCAGGCAGACCAAAGCCCATCGTGCCAAGACCACCTGAGTTAATCCATTGGCGAGGCTTGTCATACGGGTAATATAAAGCAGCAAACATTTGGTGTTGCCCAACGTCTGAGCTGACATAGGCTTTCCCGTCGGTATGCTTGTACAAGGCTTCTATAACGCGCTGTGGCTTAATCACCTCTTCGCCTTGTGCATAGTTAAGGCACTGGCGAGTTCGCCATGTTTCAATCTGCTGCCACCAGTCGGCTAGTTTGTCTTTCTGACCAGACAAGTCTTTCTTGTCTACCTGTCCTAAGATTTGATCAAGAACTTTATCTACCGACCCTACTACCGGAATGTGTGCGTTAACGGTTTTAGAAATTGACGCAGGGTCGATATCAACGTGAATAATGTCAGCATGAGGACAGAACTTATCGACATTGTTCGTAACACGATCATCAAATCTCGCGCCAAGCGCAATAATGCAATCTGAGTTATGCATGGTTTTGTTTGCTTCAAGCGTACCGTGCATACCTAGCATACCGATGAACTGCTTGTGCGTTCCCGGCATAGCGCCCAGACCCATTAGGGTACAGGTCACTGGCGCATTTAACTTTTCGGCCAACTCAATCACTTTTTCAGAAGCGTCACATGCCACAGCACCGCCACCTACATAGAGTACTGGACGCTCTGCTTTAAGCAGTGACTCAACCGCTTTTTTGATTTGCTTAGGGTGGCCTTTTTCAGTTGGGTTGTACGAGCGCATGGTCACGTCGCTTGGAAACACATAAGGGTGTTCTTCTGCCACGTTTACAATATCTTTTGGTAAATCAACAACAACTGGGCCCGGACGACCGGTGTTTGCAATATAGTATGCCTTGGCAATTGCCTCAGGAATATCCACCGCACGCTTTACTAAGAAACTGTGTTTTACGATAGGACGCGAACACCCCACCATGTCAGTTTCTTGGAATGCATCTTCACCGATGTGCATTGACGGCACCTGTCCCGATAAGATAACCATTGGGATAGAGTCCATATAGGCGGTCGCTATACCCGTAATGGTATTTGTCGCGCCTGGACCTGATGTGACGAGCACTGTGCCGGTTTTGCCAGTTGAACGTGCATAACCATCCGCCATATGGGCGGCTGCCTGTTCATGACGCACGAGGACATGTTTGACATCATCTTGCGCAAATAGTGCGTCATAAATGTCTAGTACGGCACCACCTGGGTAACCGAACAAGTGTGTCACTCCTACATCTTTTAGCGCTTCTACCACCATGGCTGCGCCCGACATCATTTTCACAGTGCTTTCTCCTGTAATGGGTTGGGGTTTGTCAGCGTACGTTGACGATGCCCCGACTATAACTAAGGTAATAGGAAGATAAAACACCAAATTGCGCAAAAGTGAGATATATATCCCAATATTCGCAACAATTAGGATAAATATTTCGACTTAAGTGTAATCTTGACAAATATTAGGATATTTATTTACATCAAGTTAACAATCGAAGGGCGTCGACTTGGTGCATGGATGGTTAATCATCTAGATCGATATCTAGGTCACTGTTATCGCTTATATCGTCATCGTCGTCAACATCTTCTGCAGCTGCGCGTTTTGAACCATAAATACTGGCGGTTTTAGGGCGGTTAATACGCGCTTGATATTTGAGCCACGCTTTTTCCTGAGGCGTTGCGGGTTCGCGATGGCCTAAGGCCGATTCTAAATACTGCTGTTCATCGTCAGTTTCTGGTGTAATTTTGCCATCAACTAGCGCGGCAAACAGACTGCCATGGGCCTGTAATAGCTTCGCTTCATTAATGGAAAAATCTCCCGAACGAGCAAAACCATAGGGGTAATTTCTTTTGTCTGCAAACGGCTTTTTTGTAACTTGTTCTTTGGTGATCACCGACATCTTAACCTCTTCCACAACGATAATGTAATGTAATGAAATAGACCTTTGATCTAGCGCCTCAATCGCTTCACTCGTTATTCTTAGTTGGGTTTTGAAAAACTGTCAAACCGAAAAGCGTGCGTCGCAAAAACTTAATATAAAGGGCTGCCAACAGAACATGAATTACGCCAATAAAAAAGGCCGCTCTTTAAGCGGCCTATTCATGGTTTCTTTGTCGCCTATCGCTTTTCGCTTACCCATACAGTAATGGTTCCCTCAACCACTACCGTGCCTGAAGCATTGTACGCTTTAACCGAAATAGGTAAGTCACCTGGCTTCCATGCATCATCTGGCACTTCTGCCACACAGCGAATATCAGAATCGGCTTTAGCAGGATACTTCACTTCCATGCCCTTTGGGATCCAACGTAAATGCTTAGGAATTGACGCTTCACACATAAACCCCATCGCCATCTCAAGGCCGTTACAAATCGCGATAACGTGGACAGTGCCAATGTGGTTCTCCACGGCTTTTCGCTTTTTAATATGCACTTCGCAAAAGTTAGGCTTAATGTCAGTAATGAGTGGGGATACGGTACCAAAGTACGGTGCTCTGCGTGCGGAATACCAACTAAATAGCTTTTTCCCAAAAGGAAGTTTTATAAATTTATTGTAGGTGTTTAGTACATAGTTTTTTGACATCGGGTTCACGCTGACTTTTTAAAAGCCCCAAAAAATGAATTAATGCTTTATTTGTATTAAAGAAAGCTAGCTCAATCTGGTTAGACCAGTTATATAGCTATTAACATAATCGTTACGTGAGTACGTTGCAACAAAGAATGGGCACTTTGCTACCAACAGAAAGCTTTATGTGAAGATTGCATAAAAAAAAAAGCCCGACACGAGGCGACTCGTGTCGGGCTTTGATTTTCACTTGTTGCTGTTACATGGTGTAGTTAACACCAACGAAGTAGAACCTTCCACGCGGACCAGCCGGGCGAGAAAGCGTACCTAAGTACGGGTCTTCTTCGAACGCGTTGTTAATACCACCATAAACTTCTAGGTTATCTTTGAAGTTATAAGATAGTGAGAAGTCATGCACCACTGCAGAACCAGTGTGTGTTTGACTAATGAAGTCAGGGTTGTTCTCAATATCTTGGTTTTCTAGGCCAGGAAGTAACTGACTTCCTTCGTAACGTCCACGCCAGCCAATGACGAAATCACCAATTAGGTAATCAACGTTCATGTTAACAATCCACTCAGGACGCGTGAATGTGCCAAGTACATCTGTCACTTCGTCTGGTGCACTTACGTCGCGTACTTCATCGTTCTTCAAGAAGTTAGTACCATTGATACTAAACTCGATTCTGCCATCAGTTTCGGCAACTTTTGCTAGATCAAAGCCATAGTCAACGCGGAAATCAATACCTGACGTTTCTACAGCCGCTAGGTTGATAAAGCCTGAACGGAAGTTAGTAATAAAGCCGTTACTTGCATCCCTGTCTACCGCATCACAGAATTGGTTGTTGATGGTTGGCGCATCGACACAGTTAGATGCAATATCAAAACCTGTCAGGCTATCAATAAGACCATCGATTTGAATGTTGTAGTAATCTAGCGTTACTACAAGGCCGTCAAACAAGCCATCAAACTCACCATCTGGTCTCCAAACCGTACCCACTGTTAGCGTCTCAGCTTCTTCTGGGTCCAAATCTGGGTTACCACCTGTCGTACCTGCAACAAACGCAGATAGGAAGTTGGTTGAGTCATAGCTGCCGTCAGCCACTGCGTCACCAATTAGTGCAATACAGTTTGCTTCACGGAATTCAGAACCTGCACCAATGAAGTTTTGGTTACAAGGGTCGTCACCTGCACCCAAGGTTGCCGCAAATGTTGGCGCAAACGCCTCATTAATGTTTGGAACACGTACAGCCTCTGAATAGGTAGCGCGAACACTGAATGTTTCTACCGGCGACCACATAGAACCAACAGTCCATGCATCATGAGTGCCATATGGGTCGTAGTCAGAGCTTCTGTACGCTGCGCGAAGCTCAAGTCTTTCAGCAAAATCCATTCCTTCTAGTAAAGGAATAGTCGCTTCCATAAAGTACTCAGATACGTCGTATTCACCATCAGATGGATTGGTTGGGCCTGCTCGAGAGTCCAACTCACCAAATGTCAGGCCAAGAGCTGAAAAAGTATTTGGCGTAAATTCACTTGATTCTCTGCGCCACTCATAACCAACAGCAAAAGCAATTGGGCCTACAGGTAGCTCAAACAAGTCGGCAGATGTGCCAGAAACTACGGCAAGGAAGTTCTCTTGCACAATATCGTTTTGGTCTGTACCCGGCTGGAAGATGAAATTTGCCGCTTCTACGCTGATAGAGTCTTTACCAAATAGGTTAACTGGTACACACGAACCATCACCTGGCTGGAATGTTAAGAAGCCGAAGTTGCCGTTTACCGTTGGGAATGGTGACGTTGGTGGTAGCGCACTACTATCTAAATCAGAACGACATACCGCATTACCCGTAGCAGGGTCGATAACGGCGTCAATGGCCGCAAAGTAACGGTCTTCTATACGTTGACGGCTGGTGATGTCCGCATCAGTACGGCCATAGTTATAGAACACTTCATATTCAAGTTCTGTATTAGGAATATACCCGTCAAAACCGGTGACCACTCTGAAGGTTTTACGCTGGGCTTCTGGATTTGATGTCGCGTTGAAATCAAGCACGTCGCGAGACATCACTAGACTTACGCTTTCACCTTCAGCATCTAACTGATTAATCTGTGATAATAGCTCTGCTGGAATAAACGGGTTATCCAATGAAATAGGAATATCGTCATTGAAACCATTTACCTGATTGGTCTCTTTGGTTTCACTTTGCACAAACTTAGTATCAATGAAGAAATTCACGTATTCGTTAATTTCATAGTTTGCTACAGCTTGAACAAGGATACGTTTTGATTCAGGAAGAATAAGTTCGCTATCAGGGCTTCCAGGTACGCCGTCACCGCCACTTGCGTCAAAGGCACCGATATAAACATCGCCCGGGTTATAAGGTCTTAAACCGTTGTCACCGACAACTTGGCACGTAGGGATCATAGATGCGCCAATTGTCGAGCAGCCTAGTGTACCGCCAGAACCTGCTACATCACCAAACGCGCTGTAGGTTAATGAGATAACACCGCGGTCACTTGAAATTGGAAGACGGTAGTCAGGAACCCACGTGTTAGCAAAACGAGAGTCAATACCGAAAGCCGTTTGTGTTGCTGAAGTGTTTGCAACTCGTCTAAACAAGCCCGAGCCTGCAAAATCTCTATCACGCGCAAAAACAGGGCTTGTTTCTTGGTACTCTATAGCGAAAACTAAGTCGCCCTTGTCTGTTGAAAAACCATTTGCTATTGAAAGGAAAAACTCATTGGCGTCCATTTCATCGCTTACACCAGATTGTGTACGCACTTCTAAGCCGTCGAAAGACGCACCGCTTCGCATATTGAAGTTAACAACACCTGTCACAGCGTCTGCACCGTAAACCGCTGATGCACCACCAGTAAGCACTTCAACGTTACGCATTAACGCGGTTGAAATTGTGTTTACGTCAACAGAACCCGTACCTTCAATACCCGATACATGACGACGTCCATTTTCCATTACAAGGGTGCGTTCACTGCCTAAGTTTCTTAGGTTTAGTAAGCTAGCACCTAGTGGCGTTCCGTTAAACGCAGAAAATGAACCCGGCAATGATGCTTGTAGCTGAGGCGATTCACGAAGCATAGCACCAAGGTCAATTTGACCAGATGTTTTAATATCACCCGCGCCAATAGCCAATACTGGGCTTGCCGCTTCTAAAGAAGAGTCTTGTGCCACACGAGAACCTGTGACAACCACTTTCTCAACGTCTTTTTCATCAACAGTGGTGTCTTCTTGAGCGTTTACTACGCCCGAATTAAGCGCGAGTGCTGATGCTACAGCACACGCAAGTGCGGTAACATTGTTTCGCTTCGATAAATCAAAAGCCATGTGTGTTTCTCCAAGTCATTTTGTTTTATGCCCCATCACTCTTGTTGGTGACTTCGCGGGAGGATTTGTGTTTATTTTTTATTCACTTATAGTGCGCCATAAAAGTGCAACGTTCAATACTTACTCGCTGTACCTTATGTACTCTTTGGCAATCATCTGCAAACTCTGCAAACTACGTGCCTAGCAAACTGACAAAAATGGCCGTCTACGCCGCTAAAAAACAGCGCATTATGCATAATTACCCAGCAAAATCTATTTAATATTCAAAAAAACCATCAAACACAGTTCGATCGCACAACAATTGTGCAGCACCGCAATAGTGCACCCCCTCCCCCTGATTGCTTTAGCACCTAGATAGAGAGACAGCAGGGGCAACAGGCTGGAATAACAGCGCTCAGATTTTAAAAAAAATAGCACCAAATCCGTGCAGACAGAAAGTGAATAAATAACCACGAACCATTCAACTAAGTGAATAAAACGGGTTTGATGCAGGCTATTTACCTTTTGTGAGGCGCTTGTTGATGTAGTGGTTTATGTTGCCAAATTCGGTACAAACCACTGAGCCTTTAGGAGGTAAAACATCATCACCTGATGTAGCAGGAAAATCTCGGTCCACGTATCACAGTTGACCGTTATTTCTATCGATGCTCTTAATAGCTCATCGCTCGTCAACGGCAATACCTTTCTTTGCCTTTGAGGTGCTGCAGAAGAAGTAGGTAATGCAGATAGCGCTTCCCTGTTTAAGTTGTCTATATAGGTTTGTGTGGCTTTTTTTATGTTGTCGATGCTATGCACCGAAGATGACGATGTAGAAGATGGAAGAGCACCTGACAAAGGCAGCTCTCTTTCAGATGAGTGATTTTCAACAGGTGCACTGGCAACCTTTTTTGCGCCGTCAATTGTCTGGCTAGACTCAACCTTCGCTCTGGCAGCTACATTTAAAGTAGAGTCTTGATTGCTAATATTTCTGGTGGCAGTAGCTCGACTTTGTGCCTTACCAGTGAAAAGCAACGTATTTGACAGTGCCCTTTCACTCCACAGCACGGCTTTTATAGGTTCTAACAAGGGTTTCGGCTGGTCTTGCACTATTTCTTTTACAGAGTAGCTAACAATAAGAGCAAGCAAAAGATGACAAGTCACCGATACGCTTGCTGGTTTTAATGTACCGCGGTGAATGCGCTCATCGACGTAATGGTGTTCGTCTACGCGTGAGGTAATATCAGCATAAACAGCATTGTCGATATTAATGCTGTCGTGCAAAACAATACGTTCAGCCACATGAAATAGTCCCTTATGCAATATCATTATTGAGCACAGCACAGAGTATAAGTTCCGCAGTGGGGGACGGTTTCTTTACAATATGTTTGAAGATTTGGAGTGGGAAACGAGAATTGCTGACTCGTTGTGAAGCAACTGGCCGACACTCAGTCGCGGACCATTCGAGGGGTCGCATAAAACACAAATGTGTAAGCTTGATACTGAAATGGTGTTTGAAAATTTGGAGCGGGAAACGAGAATCGCAACTGGCCGACATTCGGTCGCGGGCCCTTCGAGGGGTCGCATAAAACACAAATGTGTAAGCTTGATACTGAAACGGTGTTTGAAAATTTGGAGCGGGAAACGAGATTCGAACTCGCGACCCCGACCTTGGCAAGGTCGTGCTCTACCAACTGAGCTATTCCCGCATAGAGTCGATGCTTAGCATCTTTTTGACAATCTGACTAGACGTCAGATTTAAATTTGGAGCGGGAAACGAGATTTGCCAACTGGCCGACACTCGGTCGCGGGCCCACAAGGGGTCGCGCTCTTCACGCCCACTGAAAGTAAAATTTACTATCAGGTTTGAAATTTGGAGCGGGAAACGAGATTCGAACTCGCGACCCCGACCTTGGCAAGGTCGTGCTCTACCAACTGAGCTATTCCCGCAACAAAAGAGGTACTTCGTTTGAAGTGGTGCGCATTTTACAAAAATTTTTGACTAACGCAACCATTAATTACACTTTTTTTGCACCTCGATGTTCGAATGCTTAAATCGTAAACACTTTCTCACGATAATAGCGCATTTCTTCAATAGACTCGCGAATATCATCAAGCGCCAAGTGCACGCCTTTCTTTTTGAATCCATCAAGAATTTCTGGTTTCCAGCGCTTTGTGAGCTCTTTAATCGTACTAACGTCGATGCTGCGGTAATGAAAATACTCTTCTAGCTCTGGCATGTATTTCACCATAAAGCGGCGATCTTGCCCTATTGTATTACCACAAAGCGGTGATTTACCTAGCATCAACCCATTGCTCTAAAAATGCGATAGTCTGTTGAGCGGCCTGCGCTTCATCAACAGTACTTGCTCTGCAGCGGTCAGTTAGCCCACTTTCTCCATGCACACGTGTGCACCACTCATCCATATTGTCTAAAACGCTGTCCGGTTGATACACCGCGATAACAGGCCCTTCAGCTAAAATATTCAACTGTGCATCTGTCACTATGGTGGCTATTTCCATGACCACGCAAGTCTCTGGGTCAAGCCCGGTCATTTCCATGTCAATCCACACTAGGTTGCTATCATGTTTACTCATTGTGTTCCTCTTTGCGCTACAGACATGGCAACCATGCCCTACAAACGGTATTATTGACATAGTATACGTGAACTAGAAAAGAATCGTGGCGAAAAAACCAAAACTTACACAACGACAAAAACGCCAAGTTGCGGCGAATAGAAGCAAGCGCTTACGCGAGAAACACGCATCGAAAAATGCGGTAAACTTTGACGAAAGTGCACTTGAAAGTGGCACAGTAACCTACCGCTTCGGTAAACATGCCGATGTTGAAGACGCGCAAGGCGTGGTATCTCGCTGCCATATTCGTCGTACCGTCGACTCCGTTGTGTGTGGTGACAAGGTTCTATTTAGTAAAGGTGATGATGCAGAATCTGGCGTTAGTGGCGTTATTGAAATTGTAAACGACAGACATTCTGTGCTGACTCGTCCGGACTATTACGACGGCATTAAACCTATTGCAGCCAATATTGACCGAATCATTGTTGTAAGCGCCATACTTCCCTCACTGTCTTTGAATATTATCGACCGTTATCTGGTTGCGTGTGAAGATATTGGCATTACCCCACTTATTGTCTTAAACAAAGTGGAGCTTTTAAGTGATGATGAACGCGAAACGGTTAAAGGCCAACTGAAAACGTATGAAGCGTTGGGCTATGAAGTGCTCTTCACCAGCTGTAAAACGGGCGAAGGTATTGATGCGTTAAACGACTATCTTAACGACAATATTAGTGTTTTTGTTGGACAATCAGGCGTAGGAAAATCTAGCTTAATCAACCAAGTGCTGCCTGACGCGGATGAATTGACCGGGGAAATTTCTGATAACTCGGGCCTAGGCCAACACACTACAACAGCAGCAAAACTATTGCATTTACCGCGGGCGGTGACCTAATCGACTCGCCCGGAGTACGCGAATTTGGCCTGTGGCATATACCTACCGAGCGCATTACTTGGGGTTTTAAAGAGTTTAGGGATTATCTTGGTGGCTGTAAGTTCAGAGACTGTAAGCATCTTAATGACCCTGGCTGTTTGCTAAGAGAAGCCGTCGAGGAAGGCAAAATCAGCGCCGAGCGCTTTGAAAGCTACCATAGAATTCTTACAACAATGGAAGAGCAACGCCCTAGCCATAGCCAACCACCTGGTGCGTAGCGCATTCTTTGCTAAACATACGCTGCTTATAGCTAATTTGTCGTATCCATAATGTTAAAGTTGCCCGAAGCCTCTTCAGTTAAGGTACAATTGCTCGGGTAAAAGAAATGGAGATATTTTGTGTTAGATTGGCTTAAAGTTAATTTACAGTACGTTACCCCAAAGCATTTGCTGTCTCGCCTTGTTGGCAAGCTTGCTGAAGCTGAAATGGGCAGTGTTACCACTTTTTTCATCAAGACGTTTATCAAGCAATACAACGTCGATATGTCCGAAGCGCTGTACGAAGACCCTACCCATTATCGTAGCTTTAACGCGTTTTTTACGCGCCCATTAAAGCCTGATGTGCGCACCATTGATGACAATGAAAATGTACTTATACATGCTGTAGATGGCACGGTAAGCCAGTTTGGTGATATTAATAGCGACAGTATCTTTCAGGCAAAAGGCCATGATTTCAGCCTTACCACTTTATTAGGCGGCAAGCCTGAAGTCGCAGCACCGTTCAAAAACGGTAAGTTTGCAACTATCTATCTTGCCCCGCGCGATTACCATCGTATTCATATGCCTGTTGAAGGCACGCTAACCGACATGATTTATGTACCAGGTGAACTGTTTTCAGTAAATCCGCTGACTGCGCAAAATATCCCCGGCCTTTTCGCACGAAACGAGCGCGTTGTTGCACTTTTTGATACACCAGTGGGTAAAATGGCCATGGTGCTTGTAGGTGCCACCATCGTTGCAAGTATTGAAACCGTGTGGTCTGGTACGGTAACACCTCCTGCAGGTCAAAATGTGCAGCATTGGTCTTACGAAAAAGACAGTGAAGCAGCGGTTAAGCTTGAGAAGGGCGCGGAACTTGGACGTTTCAAACTTGGCTCGACCATTGTTGTGTGTTTTGAAAAGGACATGATTGAGTTTGAAGACATGGCGCCAGGCATGGTGACACGACTGGGTGTCCCGATGGCAAATATGCTAAATGTATCAGGTGATTCTGAGACTGACTCTTTATCAAAAGACAATTCGGCAGAGGACGCTAACAGCTAATTTATGGATGCTGTTAAAAAAAGCCTAATATCGCTTCACTTAACGGTGATCTTACTTGGTGGCACGGCGCTTTTTTCACAGCTTGTGCCATTGAGTGCTAGTGACATCACGCTTGTACGCTCTGTATTTGCTTGCATTGCGCTGTTTGCTTTTCTCAAGCTTGCCAAAAACAAAATTACGCTTAATTCCAAGAAAGACTACACTGTAGCCTTCGGATTAGGTGTATTAATGGCGCTTCACTGGGTCACCTACTTTGCCGCCATGCAATATGCAGGGGTATCTGTGGGTATGATAGCGCTATTTACCTTCCCGGTAATTACTGTACTTATTGAGCCGTTTTTTGAGCGCGTACGCCTTGTTTGGCAAGACATAGTCTCAACACTAACGGTTATTTTCGGTGTATATTTAATTGTGCCGGAAACGTCTTTGGAAAATGACGTTACCCTTGGGGTGCTTATCGGCATTGTGTCTGCAGTGCTGTACTCATTTCGAAACCTCATACATCGCAAACATTTTAAACATTACAGCGGCGCGCAAGCGATGGCGTGGCAAACCCTTGTGATCGCACTTATTTTGCTTCCCTTTGGCAGCGAGCGTATTTCCAATGCTTCAACAGAAGCTTGGTTAATGCTGCTTTTACTTGGTACGGTTTTTACTGCACTACCCCATGCATTAATTGCGGCCAGCCTTCGTCATTTACGGGCAAAAACCTTTTCACTTATTGCTTGTATGCAGCCGCTCTATGGCGTATTCCTAGCAATATTACTGCTCGACGAAACGCCTACACTTAGCGCGCTTATTGGAGGCATATTGATAACCTCGGCGTCGGTTTACGAGACCCTCAATACCCACAAGCTTCACAGTAACACTTCAGATTGAGGCAATAGACCATGCGCATCTATGCTCACCGAGGTGCTAGTAAACAAGCCCCTGAGAACTCACTAAAAGCGTTTAGACTCGCATTCGAACAGCAAGCTGACGGTATTGAGTTTGATGTCTATCAACATGACAGTGGCATTATAGTGTTTCACGATAGAATGCTTGTTCGTCGAACAAAGAAGGATGGGTATTTGCTCGATACACCATGGTCAGTTCTAAGCACACTGGATATTGGTGACGGAGAGCATATACCTACACTCGCTGACACGCTCAACACGGTTCCAAACGACAAATGGTGCAATATAGAAATCAAACACCTCGTCAACATTGAACATTGGGTAAACGACGTTAAACGTGCTGTAGCCGCAAGCCAAGTTGACCTAACTAGGGTATTAATCTCATCGTTTAACCATCATTGGCTCAAAGATATAAAAGCACTGTGGCCTGAGGTGAAAATTGGCGCCCTATCGGCAAGTTATGAATTAGACTGCACCGCAAGTGCCCGCGCATTGCATGCATACTCGGTTAACATTGCGCTAGATGCTGTTGATAAGTCATTTGTCGAAACGGTGCTTGATGCAGGCTTTAGTGTTTACGTGTATACGGTGGACGAACCCCGTGACATTTTAATGCTGGCTGATTGGGG
Organism: Alteromonas gracilis; assembly: GCF_036870955.2. GTDB lineage: Bacteria > Pseudomonadota > Gammaproteobacteria > Enterobacterales > Alteromonadaceae > Alteromonas > Alteromonas gracilis_A. The sequence continues at coordinate 463,469 of NZ_CP145482.2, read as the reverse complement.
TGTAACGGGTATTTTTACGAACGTGCCAGATACCGCGCGCCAAGTCCTCGCAACGCACTTGCCGTGACAGCACTGAAGCGCTACCACAACGCTTTATTTTAGCTCGGTAGAAAGGTGCTCTGAAAAAACGGTATTTTTGCAGCATTTGCACTGGCGACACAAACGCATGTTGACCCAATGCCCTGCCACAATCAACAAAGCGCCAAGCGCAATGGTAAAAGGCTCAAACTCGTGGCCGAAAATATCTTTAAACCAATAAATGACTCCCCCTGAGAACAAGAGAGCCAATGGATAAAACTTTCCATGATAACGCAGTGCACCGCCTAAAAGTGCGACAGCACCCACTATTATGGAGAAGGTTAAAATAGTACGTTCAAACCACGCTTGCGCAAAAAAACTAGAGCCTATAAGAGGGAGTAAAGGAATAAGTACGGGCAATGCAAGACAATGCAACGCGCACAAGCTCGACACCCAAATGCCAAGTTTGTCTAGTTTTGTTGGATTATCTTCGATTGGCTTCATTACCGTGGTTACCGATGCTTCTATAGAGACGTTATATTATAGCAAACTCACTCTGAATGAAAAACGTCCCTTCATTAATTTTTTAATCTGAGCGAGAAGAAAATAGACTAATTAGTTAGCGCTTCGCTTTGCTCACTCACACTAAGTCGCGTGAGTGATTAACCGTATTAGGGTTTATTCGTTTGGCGCTGAAACTGATAAATCAGGAACGCCTGATGCTGCCAGTGCCTGCGTAGACTCGGATGCAGGTGAGAAATAGTCTGCAACGGATATGAGGTTAAACCCCTCACTTTCAAGGGTTGGAAGGTGCTCTTGCAAAAACGCAATGGTTTGAGGATGTGGATGACCTATGACCACCACTTGCCCTTTTTTCTTTGCAATTCGCTTCATTCGATTAAATTGACGAAGCAAAAAATCATCTGACAGTTCATGGTCTAAAAAGACCTGTCGACTTACACTAGGAACTCCAATTCGCTGAGCAACTTGCTCACCCTTAGTAAGCACGGTTGTGCGACTATCAACAAAAAATAGTCCCTGACGCTTTATTTCTTTCATCAGGGTTTCCATTGCTTGTTCTTGGCCTGTAAACGCACTGCCCATGTGATTATTAACACCAATGGCATTGGGTACGCTTTTTATTGCGCGACGAAGCGTGTGTGTAATTGCCCCTGCATACATATCTGTAGACAAACCCAAAGGCCCCATATGCAAATCTTTTTGCGACTGCATGGGCATGTGCAGCATAACAGCACGGCCTTCTTGTTCAGCGCGTCTTGCAATATCGCTGGCTAACGGCGTTTGGGGCAGTATAGAGAATGTTATTTCTTTGGGGAGAGAAAAAGCAGCGACATCGGATGGCCTATATCCTAGGTCATCTAAAATTATAATAATGTCGGACTTAGCCATTACAGCTTGGCATACTAGCCCGTTTAGCACACACAACAGGCTTATTATTATAAGACGCAAGCGCATCTACAATTATCCATTTATTTATCGTTCTTTTTATGTCGGACGGTTAATACCGCCAGTGGTCAACAGTTTGCCTTAGCGCTTGGCAATATTGTTCGTTGATCACGCTTTAAAATAAGAATACCAACTAATGCGACAGTTTCAACTAATTGCCTCGATTATTCCCCCTGCTAAGTATTCAATAATCAAAACTACTTAAACCAAGTGCGTGGATTAAGTGCTTTACCTTTATGACGAATCTCAAAATACAAATTAGGATATTCTTGACCGCCACTACGTCCAACCAAAGCGATACGCTCACCGCCTCTCACTTCATCACCCACTTGCTTTAACAACGCTTGGTTATGACCGTATACGCTCATGTAGCCTTCGCCATGGTCGATTATTGAAACTAGGCCGAAACCTCGAAGCCAATCTGCATAGAGTACTCTGCCTGGCGCGATAGTCGTGACAGGGTCGCCTTCTGCTCCATCAATAATAATACCTTTCCAGCGCACTTGACCTTGGCGTCTGTTTCCAAACAAATTTCTCACTCTGCCGTCAACTAGCGTAGTCAGCTTTCCTTTTAACTTAGCAAGCCCATCAAGCGACACCTTAGCTTCTCTTGCAGCTCGCTCAGCGGCAATTCGAGCTGCCTCAATCGCATTTTTTAGCGCTTGTTCATCGGCTTGCAGCGATGCTATTTTTTGGTTCTCACTTGCAATGGTCTTGTTAATTTTCTTTAGCGTATTCTTTCTATCGTCTTGACGGGTAACAAGTACAGCACGCTGATTTTCTTGATCTTTCTGTAGACTTAACAGGGATTGTGCTTTTTCTACGAGCGCCTCGTTGACCTCCTCAAGCCTCGCCACATTGTCGCGAAAGCTTTCGATTTCTTTTTGACGCGCCTTAGCAACATATTGATAGTAGGTAATTACACGTTCAAAATTGCGTGCATCCTCTTGGTAGAAAAGCATTTTGGCATAGTCATAATGCCCTGCCATAAACGCACTTTTAAGCTGGCTAGAGAGTAAAGATTGCTGCTTTCTAATTGCGGTTTTCAGTTCGCTTTGTTCATTTTGCAAGACGGACTGTTCTTGTTTAACGCTATCGAGGTTTTGTTTGGTTATTGCTAGCGCCTTAGCCACCTTTGCAATTTCTAACTCCGATGCTTTTAGAACGTTTTCTAGCTCTTGCGCACTGGCTTTACTATTTTCTAATACCTGTTGACGCGCTCGCAACTCGGCCTGAAGTTCCGCTAGCTTTTCGCGCTGTTCTGAAGAATTATCATCCTGCGCTAACAAATGGCCACTAAACGCAGTTAGTACCAGCATAAATAATGCCGTAGCTAGTGCGACTATCGGGCGATAAAACGTCATTACAGATAACTACCTTTCGTTTTAAACTCTTGATTATTGTTCACGATGTTGCGCGCTTTCATCTAGTACGCTGAGTTACGAACTATGCTGCGCGCTATATCACGTCTCAGTGTATCTGAGCCCACTTCAGATGCCCAGTTGAATTTGGCCGTAATATCAATCATCTAACGTTATTCGATTAATGTGTTGTAGATGCAAGCCATAGCAGGCTGGTTTCTCGCCGAGTTTTCTATATACTTTGCACTCTTTTTACGGTCTGTAGACAGGGTTAGAGGTAATGGATCAACTAATTGAATTTGCTGGCAACAACATTGTACTTGCTGGTATTTGGGTTGCGCTGGTTGCCATGTTGATATTTAGCTATATCAGTGCATGGACATCTTCGGTTAAAGAATTAAGCACACATGAAGCAACGCTTCTAATGAACAAAGACGATGCCATTGTGCTTGATATGCGCCCTGCAAAAGAGTTTAAGGCGGGTCACATCTTAGGTGCGCGTCAGATAAAACCAGAAGAATTACGCGAGAAAAACTTTAAGAAACTTGAAAACAGTAAAGACAAACCCATTATCGTAGTATGCGCTATGGGTAATCAAGCTCGTGGGACAGCAAATGCGATGCTTAAAGACGGCTTCGCGAATGTGAATGTATTAAAGGGCGGTATGAACGCATGGCAAAGCGCCAGCCTTCCCGTCTCTAAATAACAGGTAACCTTTATGAGCAAAGTTGAACTTTACACCAAGGGCCATTGCCCATATTGCCATCGCGCAAAGGCGTTATTGACGCAAAAGGGCGTAGAATTTATCGAGTATCCCATTGATATCAAACCCGAGCTTCGCGACGAGATGATTGATCGCGCGAATGGCGGCTGGACTGTTCCACAAATTTTCATCGATGATCAGCACGTTGGCGGCTGCGATGATATGATGGCCTTGGAAGCGCAAAGTAAACTAGATCCCATGCTGGGTCTTGCTTAAACGCGTCAGCGCATACAGCAACGCACTACATTAAATAAAACGACAATTAAATAGGAAATACCATGGCTGACGAGAATCAGACAAACAACGGCGAAGCAGCTGCAGCACAACCTCAACAAGGGCCGCAGTTCAACATTCAACGCATCTACACAAAAGACATTTCTTTTGAATCACCGAATGCGCCAGCTATTTACATGAAAGAGTGGAAGCCAGAGATCAAACTTGATATTGATACTGCCACTCACAAACTTGAAGAAAACGTGTTTGAAGTTGTGCTTTCAGTGACAGTAACAGCTTCTCTTGGCGAAGAAACAGCATTCCTTTGTGAAGTACAACAGGCAGGTATTTTTGCTCTAGGCGAGATGCCAGATCAGGCAAAAGCCCACACGCTTGGCTCATTCTGCCCGAACATGCTTTTCCCATATGCGCGTGAAGCAATTTCTAACTTGGTTAACCGTGGTACCTTCCCTCCACTTAACCTTGCGCCAGTTAACTTTGACGCAATCTTCGCGGCTTACGTGCAAAAACGTGCACAACAAGCACAAGGCGAAGCGCCAAAAATGGACGCCTAATTAGGTGACCATGAAGCACGTGAACATGAAGTCGAATTCGGTTTCAGTATTGGGGGCGGGGTCTTATGGCACCGCCCTTGCTTTTTGTCTTGCCCGAAATGGCAACCCAACGTTGTTGTGGGGAAGAGACGAAACGCATATCGCTGAAATGGCCGAGCATCGCGAAAACGCGCGCTATTTGCCTGGCGCCACCTTCCCAGATGCGCTAACTGTAAATGCCGATTTAGCACAGGTTGTTTCTGCAAGCCAAGACATCCTTGTGGTGGTTCCTAGCCATGCTTTTAGCGCCATGCTACATAGCCTGAAGCCACTTCTGCAAAAGCACCAGCGCGTAATATGGGCAACGAAAGGTCTAGAGCCTAAAACCGGCCGCCTTCTGCGAGATGTCGCAGAAGAAATTGTCGGTACTGACTACCCGCTAGCAGTGTTATCAGGGCCAACCTTCGCCAAAGAGATGGTAGCAGGGTTACCCACCGCTATTTCGCTGTCATCCACGGACGATGCTCTAAGTGATGAATTTGCTGCGAAGCTGCACTGTGCAAAGTCTTTCCGTGTTTATAAAAACTCGGACTTCACGGGTGTACAGCTAGGCGGTGCCGTTAAAAATGTTATCGCCATTGGCGCGGGCCTCGCTGACGGGCTAGGCTTTGGTGCTAACGCTAGAACCGCACTAATAACCCGTGGGTTAGCAGAGCTCACCCGCTTAGGCGTAAAACTAGGTGCAAATCCTGAAACCTTTATGGGCATGGCAGGACTTGGCGACCTCGTATTAACATGTACTGACAACCAGTCTCGTAACCGACGTTTTGGTTTGGCACTTGGTCAAGGCAAGAGCGTTGATGTGGCGATAGAAGAAATTGGTCAAGTGGTCGAGGGTTATCGCAACACCGAAGAAGTTCATGTTTTATCTGAAAAAGTAGGCGTAGAAATGCCCATATGTGAGCAAATTTATGCGGTACTTTATCATGGCAAATCACCTAAAGAAGCGGCGCTAGCCTTGCTTGGTCGAGACCTAAAGCAAGAAGCTTAAATTCGCTTTCAATAAAAAAGGCTGCACATTATTGGCAGCCTTTTTTAATTTCTATCGCGCACCGTCATAACCAAACTGGCGCCAGCTTTCATACACAAATACCGACACCGCATTTGATAAATTCATACTGCGACTATCTGGCAACATTGGAATACGAACGCGCTGTTCGGGTGGAAGCGCTTCTATAACGTCATTGGGTAAACCCCTTGTTTCTGGACCAAATAACAAGGCGTCGCCTTTCTTATATTGTACGTCACTGTGGAAGGCTTTACCTTTTGTGGTACAGGCAAATACACGATTGGGCTTTGCGTCTTCTAAATAGGCTTCTAAATTTGCATGTCGCTTAACGTGAGCAAACTCATGATAGTCAAGCCCTGCCCGGCGTACCCGCTTGTCATCCCAATCAAACCCAAGTGGCTCAATTAAATGCAGAGTAAACCCACTATTGGCGCATAGACGAATAATATTTCCAGTATTCGGTGGAATTTCTGGCTGATAAAGTACGATATCTAACATGCTAAATACGACCGCTAAGATAAAACAAAGGGCGCATGTTACAACAAAACGCCCTTAATGCAGACTACTCCTCTAACAAAAACTCAAACATACGCTTGAGCGTTCGCTCTCGAATATCGTCAGATTCGGTAAATAATTCGTGATAGGCTCGAGGGATAATCTCTAAGGTTGTATTGGGCATTTGCTGCGCCACACGACGCTGCTTATTATTATCAATAATACTGTCACCATCGGCACTAAATAGTAATGTGGGAGTGGTTATCGCTCGAGCGCTACTCTCGATAGTATGCATAGCCTCGTGCGCCGCTTTTAGCCACTCAGTTGTGACACCACCTAACTGTATTTCTTGTTCTTCGTCATACAGCTCGCGAAACAGCGCATAGCGAGTCTTGCTATGCGTAAGCTTATTGAGTGAATAGGGGAAAGCGATGTAAGGTGTCTGCCCAAAAAAGTAGCCTGAATCGCGTTTTTTCATTCTATTAACTGCCAGCCCGGTTCGAATAAGACCGTTTGCAAGCCAATTGGGTAAGGCGGGTTTAATGCCAAACATCGGCGATGCCAATACTGCTTTGGCAAAAAGGTTAGGCAAACGAATGAGAGTCAAGGCACCAATCGCCCCCCCATCGAATGGCACACCAACTGAAGCTCACCCTGCTGCTTAGGCTTAACGATAGTATCGACAAAGGTCACTAAATCATCGACATAATCGTCAAAGCTGGCTACATAACCGTGCTGAGGATCATGCGTCATTCTCCCAGAGAGCCCCTGCCCGCGATGATCAAGAATGAAAACGGCGAAGCCATTTTGGTACAAGTCGTAAATGAATTCTTTGTACTTCAAATAAGACTCTATCCGTCCAGAACTTACTACGATGGTTGCTTTGGGTGCTGGGGGTATGCAAAACGCGTAGCGTACTTTGACGTTGCCTTTGCCAAAAAAAGCGTCCTCAGTGACATGTTCTTGCCAAAAAGGATTAATTTGCGTAGCAAATGAGGTTGCTAAATTATGTTCAGAAGTGAACGTCCAGTTCATGGGGACACCTACGCTAACCGAATAGAGTTAATGTTTTATCGCCGTGCCAACTGTCCCAACTGAGCCGCTCATTTATGTTTCTTGAATGAAAGCGTTACTGTCAGGCCACCCGTTTTAGCTAGCTCTGCTGTTATACTCCCATGATGCAACTCAACCGCCGCTTTTGCAATGGATAAACCGAGCCCGACGCCACCGGACTCTCTTTCTCGGGCCAGTGTTGCACGATAGAAAGGGGCAAAGATGCGTTCGCACTCTTGTATTGATAAACCATCGCCATCATCAGTGATGTGGATACTCCAGTGACTCTCATCATCGCTAAAGGTGACGTCGACTGCGCTATGACAATGACGAATGGCGTTGCGCAGCACATTTTCGACAGCACGACATAACATCATGCTGTCTACCTTCACAATACTCTCAGGGACAGTGGCAATATTTAGATATTTATCGTTGTTAGCCGCTTCAAAATTGGCATCGGTAAACACATCACTAAGCACATTGCACAAAGGTATGTTTTGCAAGCTCAGTTCACCTGCTTCGGCGCGAGATAAAGCCAACAGCTGACTAATTAACGCTTCCATCCTGTCTGCTTCACGCTCAATACGCTCAAGCGTGGTGGGGTCAACATTCTGCTGGTGTGCAAGTCCCAACGCCATTTGCAAGCGTGCTAAAGGAGAGCGCAACTCATGTGATACATCGGCAAGTAAGCGTTTTTGTGCTCCCCACATAGACTCTAATTGCTCGGCCATCGTGTTAAAGTCTCGGGCAAGTTGCCCTAATTCATCTTGTCGACTGGCCGCTTTGTCTGCACGGGTTTGCCAGTCTCCGTTGGCCAATTTTTTCACCGACCCCTGAATATGTAAGATAGGGTTAGTCAGTGTTCTCGCGAAAAGCCAACTCAGCAATGTAGTGGTAAACAACGCGATAAACAGTATGAGTATGAGCGGCGGCGCCTTTTTCTCTGGCATATCAAATTTGGCTGAAAAGAGCGCATATTTCTCACCGTGGCGCTCAAAGAAAACTGGGCCAATAACTTTTACCGCTCCACGTTTAATAGCAATTGGCGAAGACTGATTCACTAAGCGCAATAAGTCGCGTTTATCGTTTTGTCGCAAAGGAGGGCCGCTGCAGCGATAAAGAGTTGTTCAGTGGAAATATTTACTGCGGCTAGTCGTCCACGTAGACCTCGCGAGCCTCGATTTAATAAATCCATTAACGGGGCATCAACAAAGCGCTGTCGTTCAAAACGCTTTGCTGTGGCTTGAAGTTCCTTGATCTCTCTTGGCTTTAGATCGACGACTTCAAGCTCTTCAAATAAAACTCGACTACCCCAAATTGCCAGTAATGCTGTTAAAATCAGCGTGATCCAAAACCAAAAAAAAAGGCGCCCCATAATGGCGCGTGTGGGGTTAATCTTTGTTAACGCGTTTTTCAGCATTACTGCACACCTACTTACTATTCAGACTTTGCCAACATATAACCAACCCCTCGGATGGTTTTGATTTTTTCATCATGGGCTACGCTAACTATTTTCTTGCGCAAATTACTAACATGCATGTCGATACTGCGGTCGAAGGTTTGCAGGGGCTTCCCCAACACTTTCAAACTTATCTCTTCTTTAGTAACGCGTTTTGCGGCATTGAGCATAAGCAACCTTAAAATTGAAAACTCGGTTGTGGTTAGTGCCAAAACCACGTCATCCACTTTAACCGACTGACTACTTGGACTCAGAAAAATGCCGTTAATGGCAAGGTCTTGTTCAATTGCTCCGCCCATTGCCGCAATGTTATGTCTGCGAACGATAGCTTTAATTCGCGCGACAAGCTCACGGTGATTAAATGGTTTCGGCAAATAATCGTCTGCCCCCATCTCAAGTCCCAGGATCCTATCGTAGTCATCGCCTCGGGCGGTAAGCATGAGCACGGGGGTTGTGTGACTAGCACGCAGCTTTTTAAGTACATCAAAGCCGTCCATTTTAGGCATCATCACATCTAACAAAATCAAATCATAATGATGTCCAGACACGGCTTCGGCAAGACCGGCTTCGCCATCGTTACAAATAGTCACTTTATAACCCATACTGGTAAGGTATGACGAAAGCATATCGGTTAACTCAAGGTCATCATCAATGACCAAGATTGATTGCAAATGATAGTCTGTACTCATAATTTTTGATTCACCTACAGCTTGATTCATGTAAGTCGCCTATAACATTATTACTCAATTAGCCCATGTGTATACCAATTCCAGTGCGTTTGGACGTCGAATTGATGCTTTAACATTTGCCTACTATATCTTTTCAGACCTTTACAATCTCGAAACGTCCTGCCCTTTACACAAGCTTTACGTTGCCTTGACTGCTTTATTTACGGGTCGCGCTATTCTTGAATTGTCCGAACAATGAGGAGACGACAATGAAAAAGTTATTTATTGCTAGCGCACTTGTTGCCGCTGTCAGTGTATGTGGACTTGCTGCTGCTAAATCAGCAAGCCACGAGATGCGTCACCATCAACCAATTAAAATGATGATAAAGCACCTGCGTGGTTTATCACTTACTGAGACACAGCGAGACGAAATTAAAACGCTGGTTTCTAACTTCAGAAGTGCCAACCCTCGACCTTCATTTGATGATATCGAGCGCGAGGGTTTTGCATTGGCAACCGCGACTGAAGCTGAGCTTATTGAGTTTGTAACCGAGAAAATGACGGCTAAGGAAGATAAGTTTTTTGCCCTTGCCCAGTTGCGACACAACATTTTTAATGTTCTAACGCCCGAACAGCAAACGCTAATGCTTGAGAAAGAAGCAAAACGTGAAGCGAAACGCGAAGCGCGTCAAGACAGTATGGCGCGTCGAGATGCACGCTTTTCAAAAGGTAGCGAACGTATGCGCGGCCATCACGGACCTTTCAAAGGACTGGATCTGACCGATGAGCAAAAAGCAGAGCTTGTGGCGTTAAAAGAAGAAGCTAAAGTAGCAATGCAATCTCATCGAGAAACAATGCGAAACTTTAAAGATGCACAGCAAACACTTATTCGAAGTGATGCGTTTTCAGAAGATGCGTTTGATGCGCTTGTCGCACAGTATAAAGATGACTTGGTCAGCGCTGCTGTTGAGAAAGCGAAGCAACGTCAAGCTATGTTCGCAGTGCTAACGGATGAGCAGCAAGCTCTATTGAAAGCGAAACGCACCGAGGAGCGAGAGCTTCGCGAGATGTTTAGACCCAACTAGTCAATTAACGGTTGCGGTGCATGTTATAAAAAACGGATATGCACCGCGATTGTTTTACCCTTCAAACTTATTTTTCGCATGAGATAAACCACGCAAGCATAGTGAAAGCGTGATTTTTTACTAGGTTTCAAACCATCAAAAATTCGGTTTTACTGGTTTGTAGTCTGCAGACAGAAATAGCGGTGATGTCACTACTAAGTCCGCGGTAGCCGGGGTACAGGCAACGGGGACGTTCCAAACTGAACACAACCGTAATAACGCCTTAACATCAGGGTCGTGGGGCGCTGCATTTAGCGGGTCCCAAAAGAAAAATAGCGCGTCCAACTTGCCTTCGGCTATCAGCGCACCAATTTGCTGATCGCCACCAAGAGGCCCACTTTTGAACCGTGTTACTTCTAACCCTGTTTCATTTGCTATAAGCCCCCCAGTTGTTCCTGTGGCGACTAAATCGCACTGCTTCAACGTCTCAATGTGTTGATTTACCCACGCAAGCAACTCAGGCTTTTTATGATCATGGGCAACTAGCGCCAACGTTAATCTACTCATCTTATTATCCGTTTCAGGTCGAAATTGGTTCTAATGACAAATACACAGTCATGTGCCTAGTATAAATATTCAATTTTATTACCAGCGCTGTCAACTTATTGTCATAACTTTGTATTTATTGTGCTTTAGGACGTTAACTCACAATCTAGCGCGTATATTTGACCATACACGATCAAAATATTTATACATTTACATTGCATAAACATTCAAAATGAATAAACTAGTAGACGGTTAAAGCATCTAGCCCAATATTTGGGTTAATCGAAATAGGAACTTGTGATGACACAACCAACTCACGCTATTGATTATCTAGTCAACAGCGATAAAGAGTTAACCTCTCCCCTGGTTGGCTGCGTGATGCATAGCGCGCGACGACGCGCATATTCGTCTATGCTTTTGCGTTAGCACACTTTTTACCTTTGTGATGTGGTAGCGGTTAGGCAAAGGAATACGCCCAATCAGTTCACAAAGGTAAAAAGTGATTTTTTTCTCCCTTTATTGAATTTTTAGTTATGTATAACGTTGCAATTATTGGTGCCAGTGGTTACACAGGAGCACAGCTTGTTCAGCTGGTGTTACAACACCCTGCACTCGTATTAAAAGGTACTTTTGTATCAGAAAATAGCGTGGATGCAGATAAGTCCATTGCCCAGCTGCATGGCAATCTTGCGCACGTAAATGCGGTACTTACACCTATTTCAGATGAAGCGCTCTTGGAGCTGTCACAAAGTGTAGATTTTGTCTTTTTGGCGACACCTCACGAGGCTAGCCATGACTGGATGCCAACGCTGACGTCAGGTAAAGCTAAGGTACTTGACCTATCAGGTGCATTTAGGCTGCAAGATACTGACGTGTTTGCGCAGTTTTATGGCTTCGCCCACACTCAAGTAGAAAGCCTTAATAAAGCGGTTTACGGCCTTGCCGAATGGTATGCCAGTGAAATCGCTAATGCCGATATTATTGCCGTACCGGGCTGCTACCCTACGGCCAGTTTAAGTGCGCTTAAGCCACTGGTAAGCAGTCATTTGCTTGATGATAGCGTTAGACCCGTTATCAATGCCGTATCGGGAGTATCCGGTGCTTGTGAGAAAAGCCAGCCTAACCACCAGCTTTTTTGAAGTGAGCCTGCAAGCCTATGGCGTGTTAGGGCATCGCCACACGCCAGAGATAGAAGCCTATTTGGGTACACCTGTGATTTTCACTCCACATCTAGGTAATTTCAAACGCGGCATATTGGCAACCATTACCGTTAAAGTAAAAGCGGGCGTAACCCAAGTCCAGCTTGAACAAGCATATACCCAGGCCTATGCTGATAAGCCTATTGTACGTTTGCGTGACAGTTTTCCTAAAATCGATGATGTCGCGCACACCCCGTTTGTTGATTTGCATTGGAAGCTAGATGAAACGTCGGGATATGCTGTGATTACAGCAGCGATAGATAACGTCATGAAAGGCGCGGCATCACAAGCTATTCAATGCCTGAACATAATGACAGCGCAGCCAATAGAAACAGGGTTAGTACTATGAGCCATTCTCCTATTGTTATAAAAGTTGGCGGAGCATTACTTGATGATGCGCCAGCTATGGCCCGTTTATTTTTGAGCATCAAAGAAGTACAAACTGCACGGCCCGTTGTTGTGGTACACGGCGGTGGACCATTAGTTGAAACACTCATGGCAAGTCTTGGGCTGCAAAGTACTAAAATTGATGGGCTACGCGTTACCCCTGATGAACACATGCCGTATATCTGTGGCGCTTTAGCAGGGTCGGCCAATAAGCAATTGTGCGCCGCCGCCATCGCCAGTGGTTTAACGCCAGTGGGTCTGTCGCTGCTAGATGGCAATATGGTGGTCTGCGAGCCGCTAGCAGATCAATACGGTGCGGTAGGTGTGCCGTCAACTGCAGATGCAGCGTTTCTCAAGAACGTACTCGCGCAGCATACCCTACCTATAATTAGCTCGATCGGTTCAAGCCCCCAGGGCAGATTACTTAACGTTAATGCCGACCAAGCTGCAACGGTAATCGCTGAGCTTCTAGATGCTGAATTGCTACTACTCTCTAACGTAGATGGCGTGTTAGACGCGGAAAAAATGCTGATACGCGAACTTGATGCACAAAGCATTGCACACTATGCTTATGAGGGCGTGATCACTGACGGTATGAAAGTAAAAGTCGATGCGGCTCTTGCTTCTGCAGACACACTTCAACGTCCCGTATTTATTGCCAGCTGGATAGCTGACATCGCCGATATTCTTAACCAAAACACAGGTACACAAATAAGACCTACAAATGCTGCAAATGCGAAAGCGCAGCAAGCTGGAGACGTATAATGAAACAGGACCTACTTACCTTTGCAGACTGGACTCCAGATGCAATGCAACAGTTGCTGCAACTAGCAGTAGAAATTAAACAAGCACCCGCAAGCTACAGTAATGTACTGGCGGGTAAGTCTGTGGTTGCCCTGTTTGAGAAACCGTCTCTACGCACCCGCGTGAGCTTTGATATTGGTATTAATAAGCTTGGTGGCCACATGGTGTATTTAGATGTGCAATCGGGCAAATTGGCTGGTCGTGAAGATGCTGTTGATACCGCGGCAAACTTAGCCTGCTGGGCCGATGCCATTGTGGCGCGCGTTTTCTCTCATACTACCCTAGAAACCTTTTCTAAAGCCGCGAATGTACCGATGATCAATGCACTTTGCGATAAATATCATCCATGCCAAGGACTTGCTGACTACCTCACTATGTTTGAACGTTTCGGCAAGACCGAAGGATTAACCATGGCGTACGTGGGTGACGGTAACAACGTGACACATTCGTTGCTAATTGTGGGCGCACTACTTGGCTGCAACCAAGTAGTAGTTACGCCAAAAGGTCACGAAGCAGATGCTGACATTGTGGCGCAAGCGCAAGCTATTGCAGATAAAACAGGTGTGTCTATTGTGCAAAGCCATGACTTAAGTGCCGCTAACGGTGCAGATGTCATTTATACCGACACGTGGCTATCTATGGGTGATGACACACCACTTGCAGACATAAAAGAGAAATTTGCACCGTATCAGGTGAATGAAGCGCTGATGGAGGCGACGGGCGCAAGCTACGTAATGCATTGCCAACCCGCCCATCGCGATTTAGAAATTACAGGCTCGTTGATTGATAGTGATAAGTCGCTGTTGATGCAGCAAGCCGAAAATAGAATGCATGGCCAGAACGCCATTCTTACTCAATTACTTAGCGCCTAGCAAGACGCATAAAAAGACGCTTAAGAGGATTACTTAGATGCAAAACGTTAAAAAAATTGTGCTGGCCTACTCTGGCGGGCTTGATACTTCAGCCATCATCCCATGGCTTAAAGAAAACTATGGCTGTGAAGTTGTCGCGTTTGCGGCAGATGTTGGTCAAGGCGATGAAGAGCTTGAGGGCCTTCATGAAAAAGCCATCGCATCGGGCGCAAGTGAGTGCCACATTGTTGACTTGAAAGAAGAGTTTGTTAGCGAGTATATCTTCCCGACCATTACAACTGGCGCGGTATACGAAGGTGAGTACTTGCTTGGCACATCAATGGCGCGTCCAGTGATTGCGAAAGCACAAGTCGAGATTGCACGTAAAGTAGGTGCTGATGCCCTTTGCCATGGCTGCACAGGTAAAGGTAACGATCAAGTGCGTTTTGAAAGCACCTTTGCCGCGCTTGCCCCTGATCTAACCGTTATTGCACCGTGGCGTGAATGGGATATGGTGAGCCGTGAAGACCTACTTGCTTACCTTGCTGAGCGCAATATTCCAACTACGGCGTCAGCAACGAAGATTTACAGCCGCGATGCAAATGCATGGCACATCTCACATGAAGGTGGCGAGCTTGAGGATCCATGGCAAGAGCCAACCAAACAAGTGTGGACCATGACTGTCGACCCTGAAGATGCGCCAGATACCCCAGAGCGTGTAACGCTGTCTTTCAACGAAGGGAAGCTGACCCATGTTGATGGTGAAGCACTGTCTCCGTATCAGGCGTTAGTAAAATTAAACACCGTTGCCGCGGCGCATGGTGTTGGACGTATCGATATTGTTGAAAACCGTCTTGTCGGCATGAAGTCGCGCGGCTGCTATGAAACCCCTGGGGGCACCGTACTACTTAAAGCTTATAAAGCTCTTGAAACAATGGTGCTTGATAAAGCAGCGCTTAAGTATCGCGAGCAAATTGGTCTTGAATTTTCGCATGTGATGTACGACGGCCGTTGGTTTACTGCGCTTAACGATGCGCTATTAGCGGGTGCTGCCTCGTTTGCCCAAAAAGTCACTGGCGATATCGTGGTTAAGTTATACAAAGGACAAGCAACGGTAACGCAGCGTCGTTCGCCTAACAGCCTTTACTCTGAAGACTTCGCTACCTTTGGTGCCGATGACGTTTACGACCAAAAACACGCTGAAGGCTTTATTCGCCTGTTCAGTCTTTCAAGTCGTATAGCGGCGCTTAAAAACCAAGGTTAATAGTGTAGGTATCAAAAGCATTTAAGGAGCATCACATGGCGTTGTGGGGTGGTCGGTTTGAATCCGGTGCAAGTAGTATGTTTAAACAGGTTAACGACTCGCTGCCGTTTGACCAGGTTATGGCAAGCCAAGATATTCAAGGCTCTATAAGCTGGTCGCGCGCCTTGCAAAAAGCAGGCGTACTGACGGCTGACGAGCAAGCACAACTTGAAGGCGCACTTAGCGAGTTAAAAGCACACGTCGAAGCGGGTGAATTAGATTTCAACGCGTCAAGCGAAGAAGACATTCATAGCTTTGTGGAAGCTGCGCTAATTGAGAAGCTTGGTGACATTGGCCGTAAACTTCATACTGGGCGCAGCCGTAACGACCAAGTAGCCACCGACTTTCGTCTGTGGGTACGCGAGCATATTGCCTCATTGCGCGATGATGTACTGGGTGTTATTAAGTCACTGCTTAATGCCGCAAGCCGTCACCAGGAAGCCATTATTCCGGGTTATACCCATCTACAGCGTGCACAGCCTATTCACTTTGCGCACTGGTGCTTAGCTTACGTAGAAATGTTAAAGCGTGATTTAAGCCGTTTAGATGACTTAAAAGTACGAATGAACCAGTGTCCTCTCGGCTCAGGCGCCTTGGCAGGCACTACCTTCCCCGTGGACCGCCACGCTATTGCTGAGGAGCTTGGTTTCGACTCACCATGCCTCAATAGCTTAGATGCTGTGTCTGATAGAGATTTTGTGCTGGAACTTTTGTTTGTAGCAAGCACCAGCATGATGCACTTATCACGCCTTGCCGAAGATATGATTTTCTATAACTCAGGTGAAGCGGGCTTTCTGCAATTGGGCGACAGCGTGACGTCTGGTTCATCTCTGATGCCACAGAAGAAAAACCCTGATGCCCTTGAGCTTATGCGCGGTAAATGCGGTCGCGTATTTGGGTCGCTACAAGCCCTACTGGTTACTATGAAAGGCCTTCCCCTTGCCTACAATAAAGACATGCAAGAGGACAAAGAGGGCGCGATTGATACGGTAAATCAGTGGCATATTTGTTTGTGTATTGCCAGTGAAGTGCTGGACTCACTACAACTTAACGAAGAGCGCTGCCGTGTTGCGGCAACCCAAGGCTTCTCTAACGCAACTGAACTGGCTGACTACCTGGTAGGTAAAGGCGTGCCTTTTAGAACCGGTCACGATATTGCCGGGCGTGTGGTGCTTCAAGCCATTGATAAAGGCTGCGCAATTGAAGATTTACCACTTAGCGATATGCAAGCTATTTGCGACAAGATAGAAGACGATGTTTACCCAGTGCTTCAACTGGAATACGGCGTTAACCAGCGCAATATTTTAGGTGGCACTAGCAAAGAAACAGTGACAAAAGCGCTGTATCAAGAGCTGGAAAACTTGGATAAACAAGGCTAGTAGCAAAGGACACGCAAATGGTATTAGCACATCACGATGGTATTAAACTGTTTCGCAGTTCACTGCCTTACATAAACGCGCATCAGGGAAAAACCTTTGTGCTAATGTTCGGTGGCGAAGCCATTGAACACCCAAACTTCCCCAATATTATCCACGACATTGCCCTTCTCAATAGTTTGGGCGTGCGCGTTGTGGTAGTACATGGTGCTCGCCCTCAAATTGATCAGCGTGTGGCACTTCGCAATATTGAGGGCCGTTTTGATAGTGGTGTGCGTATTACCGACAAGCAAACTCTTGAGTGCGTAAAAGATGCCGCAGGCTCTGTGCGCTCTCAGGTTGAAGCGCTACTTACCATGGGGTTGCCGAATTCGCCCATGCATGGCTCCCAAATTCGGGTGTGCTCAGGCAACTTGGTAGTGGCAAAGCCTATGGGCGTGCGCAATGGGGTAGACTTTGAGAATACCGGCCTTGTGCGCCGCATTGACACCACCGGTATTAATGACCATCTTAACGACGGCTCTATTGTTCTGCTCTCGCCAATGGGCTACTCATCAACAGGTGAAGTGTTTAATCTGTCTCACGAAGATGTGGCAACACAAGCCGCTATAGCACTTAAGGCAGACAAGCTCATTGTGTTTTCCAACTTCGACGGTATTTACAACCGTGAAGGTAGACTACTGCGTACTATCGAGCGTCCGCAGCTAGAGCAACTTATGATGGCTGGCGACATCACCACAGAGGACACTGTACTTAGCGCACTGACCACCAGCGTCGCAGCCGGCGTTCCTCGTGCTCACTGCATCAGCTTTGAGCAAGACGGAGCTCTGCTACAAGAACTGTTTACTCGCGACGGTACGGGATCGCTAGTAATGGAGCATCATTATGAGCAGCTGCGTGCTGCCACTATTGATGACGTGGGTGGCATTTTAAAATTGATTAAGCCCTTAGAAGAAAGCGGCGTGCTTGTGAAACGCTCTCGCGAGCGTTTAGAGAACGAGATTAATCAGTTTATTGTGATTGTACGTGACGGCATGATCATCGCCTGTGCAGCGCTTTATCTCTACCCTGAAGATGGCTGTGCTGAGCTTGCATGTGTTGCAACACATCAGGATTATCGCGGTAAAAACCGTGGAGAGCGCATTCTTGATGAAGTTCGACTACGTGCGAAAGAAGCAGACATTAATCGTATTTTTGTGCTTACCACAGTGACTGCACACTGGTTTTTGGAGCAAGGTTTTGAGCCTGCCGATATCAGCGCACTGCCCTCTGTAAAAAAAGAACTCTATAACTTTCAGCGCAACTCAAAGGTGTTTACGTTACCAGTGTAACCAAACACCTAAAATAGTTTTCATTTAGCACTATCCCAATGCCTTGTAAGCGGTTATATTAAAAACTCTAGTATTGAATAACAAATTTTAAATCAGTGGTTTACTAGTGTTATCCCGTCTAAAAAGCGCATTACAACGATACTTACTTCTCGATAGCGAGCATCTTAATACCACAGATGCAAGCATTTGGCGTTTGAGCGTACTTCGCATAATCTTATTGGTGGGAGTGGTTTTAACGTCTGCTATCGTAATTCACTCTTCTTATACCGCCTACATGAAGGGCATGTATCACGTTCTCGTGCTTACTATTGGCTTTTCTTTGCTGCTATATGCAACGTTAGCCATCAAGAAACCGCAAGTAAAACTTGCCTCCTATAGCCTTGTTAGCACAATTGTCGCGGCGTCTTTCTGTATTGTGTTTTTTACAGTTGACTTCACCATAGCCCGTTACGGATTTTTGTTGCTGTTTACGCTACCTATCATTGTCAGGTTAATGTATGGCACCAAGGCATCTGTTTTGGTCATGTTATTTAACATTGTTCCCTACATGTTGCTTATTAATAACAAGCCGCTTTCACCGCTTGCTGGCATAGATATTACTTTACCCGAAACGCATACTTACATTGCATCACTGCTATTTTTGTTCTTTAACTTTTGTATTCCGCTGGCCGTTTTACGCGTAATGTCATCGCTGGAAAAGCAGTCTTCAAGCAACCTCCAACAAAGTCGAAAGCTCAACAAATTAGTGCACCAGTATCAGGAAATTTTTAACAACGGAGGTACGCCCTCTTTTTTCTGTGATGAGCAAGGGCGTATATTGCAGGCAAACAGAGCTGGGCGAAAACTGATACGCAAATTTAAAAGAGCACAGCATGCGCACGCGGATAACATAGAAGATATATTTGAGCTATCTTCGCCTTTTGGAAAAGGTAAAAATCAGCCAGCGACCATTAAGGGCAACTCAGATTGCGAGTTTATTTTGCAATTTGCCAGTTTAACACACCACCAAAAGCAGCTTATTCATTGCCATGACGTATCGTCGATGAAAAAAAGTACGCGCGAGCTAGATGCTATTCGCAAGCAACAGTTTGAAAAGCTGTATACTAACGAGCTTACTTTACTTAAGAACCATAATTATTGGCGTAAATCTGACGCAGAAGATACCATTATCAATAAACATGTGGTGTTACTGAAGTTAAGCAACCTGCGTGATATCAACTTACGCTACGGCCATTCAGTTGGCGATGATGTTCTACGCGATGTCGCATCACAACTTAAAGAAGTAGTACCTTCTTCCGTTGAGCTATATCATTTTCCTGGCGCTAAATTTCTTTTCGCTTTACCTAATTTACAACTGACTGGCCAGAATATAGAGACGTGGTTAAGTCGCCAACTTCCTCGATATTCAATTATCAGCCTAGGTAACGAAGACAGAAACTTTCAGCTAGAATGGCGCGCTGGTTATGCAACTCCCACCAAAGAAATCAGCCCTGACACAGCGGTGGAATGCTGCACAATTGCGCTTAGCCAGTGTACGTACCAAATGCCTTTTGTACCATTTAGTGCGAATGCTGTGAGAGTTATCAGAGAAAACACACAGCATAAAGACAAGGTTAAGTCACTGCTCGATACTGGCTGCCTAGCACTGTTTCTTCAACCGCAAGTCGATACCGAAGAAAATGTAGTGAGCTACGAGGTGCTTGCAAGACTTAATGATCGCGCCAGCAATAATATCCTTCAGCTTAGCTCAATTTATCCCAGTGGTCGAAGAAAACGGCTGGGAAATACTTTTTACCCAAAAAGTGATTGATGGCACCGTCGAACTTATTACTTCGTGGCCCAAAAACCTGCCATTCGCGCCACTTGCCATTAACTTGTCAGGTCCAGAGCTATTAAGTGACGTTTTCTACGAAAAGCTGCTTAGACGGTTCTCAGAAAACCCTGTGCTATGTAAGCAAATAAAGCTCGAGCTTACCGAAACCTCTGTGCTTGCAAGTCATAATGAAACCAAGCGACGTCTTAAGTCACTGGCCAACATTGGTGCCACGATTATCATTGATGATTTTGGTACTGGGCATGCCTCTCTTTCTCAGCTCATCGACATGTCTGCCTCTGTTTTAAAAATTGACAGAGAATTTATTGAGAGTATCGAAACCTCTGAAAGGCACAGAAAAATTGTTGAAATGACGGTGAATCTTGCCAAGAGTTTAAATATGAAAACTGTGGCTGAAGGCGTTGAAACAATAACGCAATTTGAAGTATTACAGGTCATGGGAGTGACCATGTTTCAGGGTTATCTTTTTGGTAAACCCGCCCCCGTGTCACATTGGGTTGGTCAGGAATCTATACACGCTCATCACGCAATAAAATAGTTTTCCCATTGCAATTTTGCTCGCAAGAAGCTTTACTGGTTTGACCAGTCAAAAGAGATAAAAGTAGGCCTTTTTGTGAACAGTATTTCATCTAAAGACATCGCTATAGTGTGCAGCGACAGTACACGTTTAGCTGCCACATTGTTCTTACCTCAATCTTCGGCAAAAGGCGCTATAATGATTGGCCCTGCCACTGGCATAAAACGCCAGTTTTACCATGCTTTTGCCACTTATTTATGCGAACAGGGTTTTGGTGTCATTACCTTTGATAATCGAGGTATTGGTGAATCAGCTCACTCAACAGTAAGTAAAAGTGACGCTTCATTAATTAAATGGGGCGAGCAAGATATGCCAGCCGTGCTTGAAACACTCAAAGTGACTTTCCCCAACGTACATTATTTTCTAGTAGGCCACAGTGCTGGCGGGCAACTACTCGGCCTTATGCACAACGTGCACGATTTAACTGCGTTTTGTAACTTTGGCAGTTCATCAGGCAGTTTGCGCAACATGCGAAAGAGTTATTTGCTTAAAGCGCATTTCTTTATGAATTTTTATATACCCGTGAGTAATCTTCTATTTGGTCACACTAAATCTCAGTGGGTGGGGATGGGAGAGCCGCTACCTAAAAAAGTAGCGCGCCAATGGCAGCATTGGTGTAACGGGAGTGGCTACGTGAAAACGGCGTTTGGTAATGATGTAAAAACGCATCACTACGACAATATTTCGCTGCCGTCAAAGTGGATGCTAGCCACCGACGATGATATTGCTAACATCGCCAACGTACATGACATGATAAGCGTATTTCCAAATATGGAAGCAGAAGTAGAAGAGCTCGAACCACAAGCACATGGTGTCAACGAAATTGGCCACATGAAGTTTTTCTCTCGAAAATGCCAGCACTTGTGGCCAAAAGTTTCAGACTACTTTAATCAGTACCTGTAGCGCTACCCCAGCGTATAAACACGGCCGATATTGGCGGGGATCTTCCCGCCACAATGCTGAGCAAAGTCCTCAGCAAGCGCTTCAAGCCCGCTACGCTCTTCAACCTTAAGCCACGCATTACTCCACGCAATTGCTTTGAAAATAAAGGCGCTGCTTTGTTTAGTAAATTCAGCGGGGCCTATTTCAGCGACAAGCTGTTATATGTGGGCTGGCGCAAAAATGAACGTATTGTCTGTTTGCTCTTGATCAGTCACATCATGCCAATGTGTTAGCCCTACTTGTATGTAGCGCATGTTTTGTTGGCCGATATATTCTGTAAGCGCTTCTTTCACTTTTGCACTTCCCGACATATCAACAACCACACTGGGCACCATAGGAAGTGAAGCAAGGTCGTCGTAACTAATGACCTCATCGTAGACATCGACACGTTTTACCATGCCCACGTGTTTTCTTGATGTAATACCAGTAGCGCTTATCCCCTTTTCTTTTAGCGCAAAAGCAAGCCCCATGCTGGTTTTACTAGACGCACTCACAATAACAACTTGCTCGCGTTGCGCTACGTCTATGGCACTGACCGCCTCCCACAGGCAATATGAGGTAATAAATAGCGGCCATAACAACATTTGCAGATTGTACTGATGATGCTGAGAACTATCAGGCTTCCCATTACTCGCAGGAAGTAAGCGATAAAGGTTGTACCCTTGCGGCAGCGGCAATCTGTAGCTACTGCACAAGGGGCGGGTATGTCGACTATTGGCATATACAGCCACTTCAAAGGTAAGCAAGGTATTTTAGACGCCCTCTATATCGAAGGTTTCGAGCTGGTAGAAGCAGAAATGAATGCCGCTGTTGGCAATACACCCGCAGAAAGAGTGATTAACGGCTGCGAAAGAATACTGACATTTTCAGAAACTCACGCGGCTCACTACCGTCTTATTTTTGCGTCTAATGTAAAAGACTACACACCTTCAGATGACGCAATTGCCGTCGGTCAAAAAGCCTTTATTACGTTGACAAAACTAACTGCGACTCTGGTTAAAAAGGACTTATCTGTAGAAGAAAAGCAAGATATCGCCATGCAGATTTGGGCGTTCAATCACGGTTACATTACGCTGAATCAGCATGAGATCAGCAATCGAATAGCATGGTACAATTGGAAGGAGCGAGCACTTCAGGCCATTAGACTCCATGTTTATGCGCTAGTTGCAACGCAATAGCACTCCCCCTCATAAGAAGGGGTGAGCACTATGATGGCTGATCGTGTAGTCTATGTTAAGCAGTCTAGCTACATTGTGCGCACTAGCTGCGATTGGCTACGGCGTTGCGCACACGTTTACCGTAGTCAGAATCGGCTAAGTCATATTGTACAAACATGGCTTCTTGCACATCTTGCGTTGCTTGACTTAACCCATCAGCAATGTTGTTCACAAGCTGATTTTTTTGGTCCTCACTCATAATGCGATACAAATCATAAGCCTGCGAATAATTGTCTTCATCGCGATTATCAAAGATATCAAGCCATGCGTCCCGCTCAAGTGGCATAGGTGGTTCTTGATACTGCGCTTGCTCGATTGGTTCACCATACTTTGCACGATTATTCGGATAGAAGTTTGCTCCACTTCCCGCTAAGTGTGGATTCACCCCGGCAAAAGCCCCATCACGCTGATAATTATGTACTGGGCATTTAGGTGCATTCACAGGAATTTGATTAAAATTTGCTCCTACTCTATAACGATGGGCGTCTTGGTATGCTAATAGACGTGCTTGCAGCATTCTATCTGGCGATACGCTAATACCTGGAACAAGATTACTCGGCGCAAAGGCGACCTGCTCGGTTTCAGCAAAATAGTTATCAACGTTCCGGTTTAACTCCAACTGACCTACTTCAATTAATGGGAAGTCATTGTGCGGCCATACTTTTGTCACGTCGAAAGGGTTAATGTGGTACTGACGTGCTTCCTCCTCCGTCATAATTTGCACGTTGACGGTCCAAGACGGAAAATCGCCCTTATCTATACTTTCCACTAAATCTTGCTGTGCGCCAAAAGTAAGCATGCGTGCAGCCTCTTCGTTTGTGAGTGTTTTGATTCCTTGATTGGTTTTAAAGTGCCATTTTACCCAAACACGTTCACTGCTTGCGTTCCAAAAACTCAAGGTATGCGAACTATACCCGTTTACATGGCGATACGATTTTGGAATCCCGCGATCTGACATCAAAATGGTTGATTGATGCAGTGATTGTGGGTTGTTGGCCCAAAATTCATATATCGCTTGTGGATCGGGTAAGTTAGTGCGCGGATTTTTCTTTTGACTATGAATGAAGTCCGGAAATTTAATACCGTCTCGTAGAAAGAAGACAGGGGTATTATTACCGACCATATCCCAGTTTCCCTGCTCGGTGTAAAACTTCACGGCAAAGCCTCGCGGATCTCTTGCAAAATCACTTGAATCTTGCCCTCCTCCAACTGTGGAGAAACGCAAGAACACGTCAGTTTGTTTTCCTTCATTTTGAAGAAAATCTGCAATCGTGTAGTTGGAGAGATCTTTGGTTAAAGTGAATGTTCCATAAGCTGCACTTCCTCTGGCATGTACTACGCGCTCTGGAATGCGCTCTCGATTAAAATGAGCCAGCTTTTCAAACAAATAATGGTTATCAAATATCACAGGTCCTCTGGCACCTGCTGTGCGACTTTGATTGTCATTAGCAACAGGTGCACCGTTGCTCGATGTCAATGTCGTTGTCTGTTGTTCTGAACCAGAAAAGGGGCACTTACTCATAGCGAATTCCTTCAAATTTATGTCGTAAACAAAGTCTTGCACTCATATGAGAGGGCAACACGACTTGCTCAAATATCGTAGCTGTAAGTATCCGCAATTAATAAAAACAATTAAAACAAAGTAAATCAATCCCTCCAATCTATTATTGATATCAAATCCTTTTAGCTTAATTAAGAAAATCAACGCTACAACGACGTCTGTACTAGAGCATGTTGACCTTTGCCGTACGTTTTTGCAGCAAGTGTTTAGCATTTAGACAAGGAAGTGCACACGTCGTGTAGCCATCTACATAAGTGTGCGCAGACGCAGGATAAATGCTAAACAATTGCTGCCTGAAAGGTTCATCCAAGCGAACCTCATGCGGCTTTACTCGTCGCTAATTTGGAATAACCAAACCACGCAACTCGTTCATTGCCTGATGCTCACTTGGAATGAACAAAAAGTGTACCGCAAAGGTCAACATGCTCTAGTTATTAAATAACATTAACCATTATCTCTAGGCGAAACTGGAATGGTGAGCTAAACGTAAAATCTACATTAAGGTTTTTTATCACTGCACACATTGTTGAGCTGACATGAAAAAAGGTATTTTTGCCGTTGTATTTGTATTCATTATCGTGGCAACGAGTGCTGCGTTTTCTTATCGTGTGTTAAGCGAAAGTAACGCCAAAGCCCAAGAGCTTGGCTTTATGGGGAGCACGGGTTGGCAATGGCACAATGAAGCGTCGCGACTTCAAATTAAATATGTTGAAGGAGACCTTCCTGCACTTCGCAAAGTGGCACAAGACAAGCATTATGCGTCTTTAGTTACGATAGATTCTGAGGGTATTTTTCGTGGTTTTATTTTTTTTGATGCCGACTGCGAACCAGGTTCTATCATTACAAACGCTTACGACAGTCGAACGGCTAGTGGTGAAAAACAGCAGGTGCTGCACTGTTTACAAGGCAAACTCGTTTCGATGAAAACATGGGCTTCTGCGCCTAATACGGTGTGGGAAGGTAAAGTAGGTGATTATGAGTTTCGCGTTTTTTTGAGTGAGTGGGATTTCACTCCACTTCAACGGGCTTACCTCAAAAGTACTGCACAGCTTATTTAGTGCACAGCGTGAGAAAGGACCGCTTTCACACGGTCCCCTCCTTACATTACTTGTTAGCCAGCGCTTCGTCGACGTCACTTGCACTGTGTCTGTTAGGGAGTTGACCGTCTTCACCCCAAGTCCTATTC
The DNA here is from genome assembly GCF_036870955.2 of Alteromonas gracilis. Lineage (GTDB taxonomy): Bacteria > Pseudomonadota > Gammaproteobacteria > Enterobacterales > Alteromonadaceae > Alteromonas > Alteromonas gracilis_A. The sequence goes on along the minus strand of NZ_CP145482.2, from coordinate 438,171 downwards.
ACAATGCGACCGCGTTTAACGCCCTCGCGCTGTTCGACTTTCTGCGCCCAACTTAATAGATGCTTGTACTCGTGTACTTGTAAAAATGTTGCTGCATCATAAAGATTGCCCAATACTAGGTTGCCATACCACGGCCAAATTGCGATATCGGCAATTGAAAATTCGTCACCCGCCATAAACGCATTATTCGCAAGATGTTTATCAAGCACATCAAGCTGGCGTTTTGTTTCCATAGTAAAGCGGTTAATGGGATATTCCATTGGATACGGTGCGTAACTGTAGAAATGACCGAACCCTCCACCTAAATATGGTGCAGATCCCATTTGCCAAAACAACCAGTTAAAACACTGCGCTTTGGCATGTGGATCGCTTGGAATAAACTTGTCAAACTTTTCTGCCAAGTAGACCAAAATAGACCCTGACTCAAATAGCTTAGTTTCTGGTGATGTTGTGGTATCGACCAACGCAGGTATTTTGCTATTTGGGTTTACGTCTACAAACCCCGACGAAAATTGATCGCCCTCTCCTATATTTATTAGCCATGCGTCATAATCAGCGTCGTTTACTCCTGCGGCCAAAAGCTCTTCAAGCATGATAGTCACTTTTTGCCCATTAGGGGTTGCCAGTGAGTAAAGCTGTAATCCATGTTCGCCTATGTCGCGCGCTTTTTCGTGTGTCGCACCGGATACAGGACGGTTGATGCTTGCCCACTTGTTGCCGTCATCCTCGGCTTGTGTCCACACATCAGGCGGGGTATAAATTTCTGTTGTCGACATACTTGGGTCCTTAAGCGTTAAAGTGTTAGGGGTATGAAGGTGGGTTGCATTGGCACTGCTACCAGCAACTTCTCTTTGCTATACATGATTACAAAGAACAGGTTTTAAAGATTTATAGTTCAATACTTCGATTAACACACAGCTATTCGCGTTAACCGACATAAAAAAACCGAGCACATTGGCTCGGTTAAGAAATAAAAGGCGAGCAGTCCATTGCCCGCAAACTGGGAAACACCGTTAGTCAAAAAGTCAGCAGAAACATCATTGTTTGTCTCTTCGTAGCAAAAAAGACGACAATGTTCGCCGACGTATTCATACATGCTATTACAATGACCATGCCAGAAAATAAAATTCATTTATTTTCAGTTGCATAAGTCAATATTTATATTTAGAGCAGACAATGAATGCATGAAGATGTTGCTCATGTGCAACACCTTTTTACTTAATGGCTTGATAAAAAACGTGTGGCGTTTCGAATACAAATAAAAAAAGCAGGCTGAGCCTGCTTTTTTGTAGTATCGATAATAAGTAATGGCTTTCGCTTACTAGATACTCACGCGTTTATAAGGTCGGTACTCTGCCTTCCAGAAATTACGTTCAATACTTTCGCGTAATGCCTCATCAGACATTTCCAGTGCAAGCCCTTGTTCCATTGCGACTTTGGCAACTTCAAAAGCAATTTCTCGACTCAGTTGTGCTATCGCGCCTAACGGTGGTAATAACGAGCCTACACCGGTATTCACTAACGGAGAAGCTGCTGCTAAGGCATTACTTGCTGCCATAAGCATTTCGTCGCTAATTAGCTTCGCTTTTGCCGCAACGACACCCAAACCAATACCAGGAAAGATATAGGAGTTATTGCACTGGGCAATTGGGAATATTTTACCGTTGTATTCAACTGGCTTAAATGGACTTCCCGTTGCAATGATAACTTCACCATCGGTCCATTCAATAACCTGCTCAGGACGAGCCTCAACCTGTCTAGAAGGGTTGCTAAGTGGAAAAATAATAGGTAACTCACACGATTGCTTCATTGCGCGGATCACTTGTTCAGTAAACAAGCCTGGTTGACCTGAAACGCCAATGAGTACATCTGGCTGCGCACAGTGCATTACATCTAACAAAGAGGCGTAATCGCCACTAAAGGTCCACTCGGCTAAGTCTTCTGTCTTCTGTTGAAGTTTTTGTTGGAAGTCACGCAATCCTTCCATGCCTTCAGTAACAAGACCAAAACGATCAATCATAAATACTTGTTTGCGCGCTTGCTCATCACTAATGCCTTCAAACACCATTTGTTGAATAAGCATTTCAGCAATACCGCAGCCAGCAGAGCCCGCGCCGACGAACACCACCTTCATTTCGCTAAGCTTTTGCTGCTTGGTGCGACAAGCTGCCAATATGGTACCCAATGTAACCGCTGCCGTACCTTGAATATCGTCGTTAAAACAACATACCTCATTGCGATAACGATTTAACAACGGCATGGCATTGGGCTGCGCAAAATCTTCGAACTGAATCATTACATCAGGCCAACGACGTTTTACTGCTTTGATAAACATATCGACAAACTCGTCGTATTCTTCCTGACCAATACGTGGATGTCTCGCGCCCATATACATAGGGTCGTTTAGCAGCTTTTCATTGTTAGTACCAACATCAAGCATCACAGGCAGCGTATATGCGGGACTAATGCCACCGCAAGCGGTATAAAGCGATAATTTACCAATTGGGATCCCCATACCGCCGATACCTTGGTCGCCAAGACCAAGTATGCGTTCACCGTCGGTGACCACAATCACTTTTACCTTGCGCTTTGTCGCGTTACGCACAATATCGTCTAGCTGATGACGCTCTTCATAAGAGACAAACAAACCGCGCGAACTGCGATAGATATCAGAGAACTGCTCACACGCATCCCCTACCGTTGGGGTATAGATAATGGGCATCATCTCATCAATATGCTTTTGAATAAGACGGTAAAATAAGGTTTCGTTATTGTCCTGAATGGCACGCAAGTATATATGTTTATTAAGCGCCTCATCGAAGCTGCTGTATTGCATATAAGCGCGTTCAACCTGCTCTTCGATAGTTTCGAAACGCGGTGGCACAAGCCCAGTTAAGTTGAATGCGGCTCGCTCTCTAGCAGTGAAAGCACTACCTTTGTTTAGTAGGGGGTTTCCAGCAATGATGGGCTTAGCGTGAGGAATATAAAGATATCGCTGCGAATCTTCTGACATTGTTTTTCCGATAATAGGTTCAGGCAAATATATCGCCATAGCCAAAAGCCGTGCGCTCGTGGCACACGCTTTTTTTAATTAGAATATCTCTTCTGGCTCTGGCGCAGTAGTCGTATCCTGGGTCGCTGGGTCAATCACCTCGTCATCGCGAACATAGGTGGTTGGCTCAGTGCCTTGCAGGAAATATTCAAATAGTGTCGTATGGTCTGTTCGTCTGGTCAACTTTCCACTGGTACGATCAATGCGAACTCTGACTATATCTTCTGGCACGGGCATAGGTGTATGGGGCTTATCTTTCAGAGCAAACTGCATAAACCTTATCCATGCAGGCCCTGCGGCCTTCGCACCATCTTCGGTGCCAATCAACGCATTTCCTATCCAATTGAACTTCTCAGGATTTTTGTTGATTAAGTTTTGATTCCGCGTTGCTCTACCCAACTGGCGTCCCATATTGTCAAACCCCACCCAAGTGGTAGCCACAATATCTTTATGAAAGCCGCTAAACCAGGTGTCTCGAGAGTCATTGGTGGTACCTGTTTTGCTTACTATGTCGGTACGCTGTAAAATGTTGCGAGAGCGCCAGCCTGTGCCAAGCCAATAGGTTTTTTTGTTCCAGCTCCCATTAGCTCTTACCGCAGTACGCATCATTTCTCCCACTAAGAAGGCATTTTGTGCACTGATAACCTGGGGAGCGATAACCTTCTCCTCCTCGTTCTCATCCACTGAACCTACCAAGAAAACGTCTTGGTTGAGCTGTGCTTCAAGTAACGCTTCAATATCATCTTCATCGCTTTCGGGAGCAAAATCTGGGGCACTTTCACTTTCGCAACGATTACACGCCCACACTGGGTTAGCGCGCCATAACTCCTCGCCGTTCTCATCTAGCACTTTGCTAATAAAGTGAGGATTTACCAAATAGCCGCCATTAGCAATCACTGCCATTCCGCGAGCCACTTCCAACGGCGTATGTGAACTTGAGCCTAGTGAAACCGTTTCGTCTAGCGGGATATCATCAGCGTCAAATCCAAAACGCGTTAAATAATCAGCGGTTTCACGCAAGCCAACTCCACGTAAAAGTCTTACAGAGACCACGTTCTTTGATTTGCCCAATGCTTTTCGCATTCGAATTGGGCCATCGTATTCTGCGGGTGAATTTTGTGGACGCCATGCAACCCCAGTAGCCGCGTTCCATTGATTAATGGGTGCATCATTAATGATTGACGCTAGGGTATAACCACTATTGATTGCCGCAGAGTACACAAATGGTTTTATGTTTGAGCCTACCTGACGTTTGGCTTGAGTGGCGCGATTGAACTGACTTTGATAAAAACTATAGCCGCCAACTACAGCTTCAACAGCGCCATTTTGAGGATTAAGCGCAACAAAAGCGCCGCTCACTTCCGGCATCTGTGAAATGCGCCACTGTCCTTCTTGTTCACGGATATAAATCACTGCACCCTCTTGGGTAATATCCGACGCTAATTTAGGGTCGCTGCCTTGACGAAAGTCCGTGATATATTTGCGTGCCCAATCTAAACCATCCCAAGTAATCGTGCGTGTTTCACCATCAACACCTAGCACTTCTATCAATTGCTCATCTAGCGAAGTCACCACCGCTGGCATAAGAGGTTTAATATATGGAATTTCGCTTAATGCGTTAAGCATCGATGTCTCGTCCCACGCGCCTCTAACCGTGCGGTCACTAATATCAAAACTTAATGATAGCTGCGCAATAGGCTCCTCTGTAGTTTCTGGGTTGGGACTGTTCCACAAATAGCCCAATGGCCCTTTATAGCCATGACGTTCATCATAGTCATGAAGATTTCGAACGACGGCTTCCTGCGCCGCAATCTGTATGTCAGATGAAGCCGTAGCATATACTTGATACCCACCGGTCTCCGCTTCTTCTTTGCCGTAGATCTCAACCATCTCATTGTAAATAGTGTCGGCTAGATAAGGCGCATCGACTTCTATTTCTGCACCATGCTTACGCGCAGTAACAGGTTCACTGGCTGCTGCATCAAACTGCGCTTTGGTAATATATTGCTCATCTAGCATTCTAAGCAGGACGACTTTCCGTCGTTCAACCGAGCGTTCTGGCCCGCTAATGGGGTTTAGTACCGATGGTGCTTTTGGCAAGCCTGCAATTGTGGCCATTTGCGCCAAATTAAGCTCATTAAGGGGTTTTCCGTAGTACACCTGCGAAGCAGCACCAAATCCGAAAGCGCGATGCCCCAGCTCGATTTTATTTAGATAGAGCTCAAGGATTTCCTCTTTCGACAGCTCCTGCTCCATATGCAACGCGATAAAGATTTCTTTTACTTTTCGAATGTAGGTTTTTTCTCTGGTAAGGAAGAAACCACGCGCAAGCTGCATGGTAAGTGTACTTGCGCCCTGACGCTTTTCCCCAGTTAGTACTAGACTTACTGCTGCACGCACAATACCTATGGGGTCAATACCGTGGTGCTCATAGAAACGACTATCTTCGGTAGCGAGTATGGCATTGATCAAATCTTGAGGGACATCCTCAAGTTTTACTGGGATCCGCCGTTTAACTCCATACTGTGAAATAAGTTTTCCGTCTTTGGTGTAAATCTGCATGGGTGTTTGCAGGCGAACATCCTTAAGTACAGTAACACTTGGCAGGTCTGGTTTGATATAAAAGTATATACCTACCAGTGCAACAGAGCCCAACAGCCCTGATAGAAAAATAAATAAAATAAACGGTTTGATGTACTTCACTGTAACGGATACCAACACATTTTGTTGAAATGACGTATATTTTATACGTATGTGTTATCTATAGAACCATACGTATAAGTCGAATAGAGTAATATTGTACTGTAGAGCAATAACCTTTGAAACTGGACACTTGCAAATGAAATCGCTGTTTAACAAAAAGCTGCCGCCCATTGTGGGCTTAGATATAGGCACGCGTCAAATAAAAGCGGTGTGGCTTGAGCAATCAAAAGATGGGTACGTACTTCAAGGGTACGCGTGTGAACCTATCAATAAAGTAGCGTTCTCTGAGCGCGATATTAAAGACTATGAGTCTATCAGTATTGCACTTAAGAAAATTAGAAAAGCGCTTAGAACGAAAATAAAGCAAGCAAATGTTGCGGTGGCTGGTACCTCTGTGATCAGCAAGATTGTTTATATGGATCCAGACCAGAGTGATTATGAGCTTGAGAACCAAATTGAAATTGAAGCGGACAGTCTTATTCCTTATCCATTAGAAGAAGTTTACCTCGACTTTGAAGAAATGGGCCCAAGTACAACACACACAGGCAAAGTAAATGTGTTGCTAACTGCGGCTCACAAAGACTTGGTTGATAGCCGTTTACTGCTAGCCAGAGAGGCAAACTTTGAGCCTAAAATTGTCGATATGGAAAACTACGCCATTGGTAATGCAATTGATTATTTCCATCAGAATGAAACACCAGAGCAGCCACTGTGCTGCATCAACGTAGGCGCCTCTCTTCTTCAATTATGTGTTATTAAAGACGGAAACGTTGTTTACACAAAAGAGCACGCGTTTGGTTTAAATCAGCTTATCAATGATCTAAGCGCTATTCATATGATGGAAAGAGAAGATGCGGAACGACAGCTTTTAGACGGCTCGCTTGCGGGTAATTGGGTAGAAGACACTCTGCCTATATTCGCAGCTAACTTACAGCAAAATATTAATCGCGCATTACAAATGTATATGAGCACCCTTCACGCAGAACGGCCCACCAATATTTTATTGAGCGGTGGTGCTGCGACAATAGCCCCTCTTGTCGATATGCTTAATCAAGATTTAGGTATCGAAGTACGTTGTTTTAATCCGTTTAGTAATATGACTATCAACCCTAAGCTTGATGCTGAGCGATTGCAAAAAATTGCTCCCCAACTTGCCATTGCAGCGGGTCTCGCCAGTAGGAGTTTTACTACATGGCACATGTAAATTTATTACCTTGGCGAGAAAAACAACGCCAGCATCAAAAACAACAATACCTGGCCGCACTACTTGCTGTGGCTGCGATTGTTGGGCTTATTTTCTGGTTTGTAGGTCAAGCTATTGACCAGCAAATCAGTAATCAAAATTCTCGAAATCAGTATTTAGAACAAGAAATTGCCATACTTGACGAACAAATTGCGCAAATTAAGAAAGTGAAAGACAGTAAAAATGCCATTGAGCAACGTATGGCCCTTATTGAGCAGCTTCAAGCAAGCCGCAATGTCGCACCTATCGTTTTTGATGAGTTAGTCAAACTGGTTCCTTCGGGCGTAGCGTTTGAATCGATGACGCGCACGGGAAATCGCATTGAAATTAAAGGCATGAGTGATTCGAATAATCGCCTGTCTGACTTTATGCGTGGGTTAGACGAGTCCAAGGTTTTTGTTGCGGCTGAACTTTCTACCATTAAATCAGATAGCTCTGCAGCACGCGCGGTAAGCAACTTTACATTGACGTTCTTAATTAACCCCAGTGTTGCTCCTTTGGAAACGAACAAAGATGGAGCGCAGTAGATGATGAAATTTGACGTTTCAAAGCTGAAAGAGCTCAATGAGCTAGATTTTGAGCAAGTGGCTATTTGGCCGCATGAAGTGCGCATTGTAGTGGGTGCCTTTGTCGCCATTTTAGTAGGCGCCTTAAGTTATTACATGCTAGTAAGCCCCAAGCTTCCCACACTGGACGCTGCTGAACTGAAAGAGCAAGAACTCAAACTTCAATTTGAAGCAAAATACCGTATTGCAGCAAATCTTGAAGCCTACCAAGAACAGTTGGCGCAAATTAAGAAAGATTTTTCGTCAATGCTCAAGAGCCTCCCAACCAGTAATGAAACACCAGGGCTACTTGACGACATTACCTATGTGGGAACATCTTCCGGTCTAACTTTCGAATTACTAAACTGGCAACAAGAAGTACCAAAGGAATTCTACACTGAACTGCCCATCGAAATGGAAGTGAGTGGTGGCTATCATAATTTTGGCGAATTTGTTTCTAAAATTGCTGATTTACCGCGTATTGTAACGCTACACGATTTCGACATTCAGCGTTTAAACAGCGGTCTTTCACTGAAGTTACAGGCAAAAACGTATCGCTCTGAGAACTCATCTGATATCGATGGGGAGGAAGAATAATGCGCTACCTTTTAACTCTTTTAAGCATCATGGTTGTTATGGGTTGTGCACCCAAAATTGATGACTTACAAGCCTATACACAAAGTGTGAAGGACAGAACAACGCCGCAAATTGAGCCCTATCCAGAATTTAACACTCACCCGCCGTTTAGCTATAGCGCTAGCGCAATGCGCAGTCCGTTTGAGCAGCCCAAAAGAAATACAGCACCTAGTGAGTAAACCAAGTATGGAAAATTGCTACCAGCCAAACTTTCAAAGACCAAAAGAAGCGTTGGAAGCTTATGGCGTAGATGCACTGTCACTTTCAGGTAATTTTGAAGTGAGTGGCGTGCAATGGGCGTTGATTAGAAGTAACGATGGCGTACTACATAAAGCAAGAATAGGTAGTCGTATCGGCTTGTTTTATGGAAAAATTACGCAAATTGGCAGTGATTCAATTACTATTGAACAGTCATTACCAGATGGTGCTTAGCTGCTGGCAAAGGAAAACAACAACAATGACTACAGCATCGAAGGCGGGAGAGTAAGCATGGCCGAACGATACATATTTAACAAATCTCTGAATCGTAGAGCGCCAAGGTGGTATTGGTTAGCCACTGCTATCGCTACACTTTTGTCTGTAACGCTTATCATGGCGCCCGTTAAGGCACAGGAACCTGTATTAGTCGACGTAGAGGGCGTAGCAGACGCTGAGCAACTCACTACGATTACCAACCTCGATTTTACGCAAGGTGCTGAACGTGCTGCTGTCACTCTTGTCACTTTCGAAGGAAAGCCGCCCAAGCTGCAGCTTGTCGAATCGCAAGGAAAAGTATCAGTCACACTTTCCAATACTCGCCTAGGTGAAGGCCAACTTGTCGAATTAAATGTCGCAGACTTCGGCACATTAGTGTCGACTATCGAAACGTTTGAAGACAAAAACGATGCACGAATAGAAGTTAATTACTCTGGCCCTGTCGTTGTCCAAAACACTATAAAAGACGGTGTGCTTCGCATTGAAATTAAAGCGATGAATACAGAGCAGCAAGAAGCGTTGGAAGGCGAAACCGTGTATACGGGCGAACCTATCTCTCTTGACTTTCAAGATGTACCTGTACGGCAAGTCCTTCAAATTATTGCACAAGTGAATGGTTTCAACTTAGTCACGACAGACACAGTTACTGGTAATGTGACAATTAGCTTATCAGGTGTACCTTGGGATCAGGCGCTAGATATGATTTTACGCGTTAAGGGTTTAGATAAACGTTTAGAAGGGAACATCCTACTCATTGCACCAGCAGAAGAACTTGCAGCCCGCGAGACACAAGCCTTACAGTCAAAGAAACAAGTGTCAGACTTAGCCCCTCTGCACACGGTTAATATACCCATTAACTATGCTAAAGCCGCTGCGCTTGCCACCATTTTGAAGTCAACAGAAGGCGGTATTTTGTCTGCTCGTGGCGGTGTTACCGTTGATGACAGAACAAATACACTGCTTATTCGCGATACGCTTGCGTCGATTGACCAAGCAAGAAAGATGATTGACGTGTTAGACGTACCGGTAAAACAAGTATTAATTGAAAGCAGAATGGTTACCGTACTAGATAACGTGGATGAACAGCTAGGCGTACGTTGGGGCTTCAGTGATCGCCAAGATGATAACGGTGTTTCAGGCTCTATAGAAGGCGCTGATACCATTGCGGGCGGTGTAATTCCAACCATTGGCGACCGTTTAAACGTGAACCTTCCTGTGGCTAGTACCTCTGCAGCTAGCATTGGTTTTCAGGTAGCCAGTTTGGTTGACGGTACTATTCTAGATTTAGAGTTATCAGCGCTAGAGTCAGAGAACAAGGGCGAAATCATAGCAAGCCCGCGTATTACCGTAGCAAATCAACACGAAGCTTATATTGAGCAAGGTACCGAAATTCCTTTTGTGCAGGCTACATCAAGCGGTGCAACGGCGGTGGAATTCAAAAAAGCGGTACTTTCGCTGAAAGTTACCCCGCATATAACACCTGACAATCGTATTATTCTTGATCTGGTAGTAACACAAGACACCCGTGGTGAAACCGTTTCAACGTCAACCGGTGACGCTGTTGCCATTGATACACAAGAGATTAAGACGCAAGTTCTGGTAGAAAATGGCGAAACTATTGTATTGGGCGGGATTTTCCAACAAACCAGCTCTGATGGCGTAACCAAAGTTCCATTGTTTGGTGATTTACCCGTTGTTGGTGCACTATTTAGAAACACGTCACAAATACAACAAAAACGAGAACTTTTGATTTTTGTTACACCCAAAATCGTAACTGAGCGCCCTTAGAAGTTTCTAGAACGACAAAAACGCGCTTTTTACAGCGCGTTTTTTATTTTTTAAGCTTTTTTGTAAGTAAACTTACAGGTATCCGCTAATTGTTCGTAACAAAACTTGCATCGCCTTGTAGGAAACTGAGATAATCACGCCCTCGAAATTTTAGCGAGGTTTAAGGAGTGGTGCTTATTGGACACTAAATAGGCACGAGTCAATGGGTAGGCTGGTAAGGCAACAGTGCGCTGCCCCTAACATGATTAAGTTGTGATATAAGCAAATATGGCTGAAAAACGTAATATCTTTTTAGTTGGCCCAATGGGTGCTGGCAAAAGTACCATCGGTAGACATCTGGCAGATGAACTTCACCTAGACTTTTTTGATTCAGATCAGGAAATAGAGCGCCGCACTGGTGCCGACATCGCTTGGATCTTTGACCTTGAAGGTGAAGACGGATTCCGTAAACGCGAAGAAAACGTCATCAACGACTTGACCGATAAGCAAGGTATTGTGCTTGCCACCGCACGGTGGTTCTATTGTAACCAAAGCTGTGCGCAACCGTTTATCTGCCCGCGGTATTGTTGTTTATTTACAAACAACTATCGATAAGCAAGTTGCCCGTACACAACGCGACAAGCGTCGCCCTTTGCTACAAAATGAAGATCCTGAGAAGGTACTTCGCGAGCTTGCTGAAATGCGCAACCCGCTTTACGAAGAAGTGGCTGACTACATCGTAGACACAGATGACCAGTCTGCGCGCGCAGTAGCGAATCAAATAATTAGTAAAATCGGTCTGTAAACTAACAATGTAATAGGAGGTGCTACGCCCATGTCAACCTTAACTGTGGAACTTGGAGAACGTAGCTATCCTATACAGATAGAGGCTGGGCTGCTGTCGCAACCCGGCCTTTTTCGTCCCTATATCAAAGGCCCATTGGCCGTTATTGTCACCAACGATACCGTTGCCCCACTGTACCTAGACACCGCTATTGCAGCATGTGGCGATGTACGTGTTGAAACGATTGTCTTGCCCGATGGTGAGCAACATAAAAATCTCACGCAGTTTGAGGTGGTTATGACACGCCTGCTTGAGCTAAATGCGGCAAGAGATACCACACTCATCGCCCTTGGTGGTGGCGTTATTGGCGATTTAACGGGTTTTGTTGCAGCGACATATCAACGGGGCGTTCCCTTTATTCAAGTACCGACAACCTTGCTATCTCAAGTTGATTCATCGGTAGGGGGCAAAACCGCGGTAAATCACCCATTAGGCAAGAATATGATTGGTGCGTTTTACCAACCTGTTTTTGTTGCCATTGATATCGACTCCATCACAACTTTACCTTCACGCGAATTTGCCGCTGGTATGGCAGAGGTTATCAAGTACGGCATTATTTACGATGCAGACTTCTTCATTTGGCTTGAAGAAAATATTGATACTTTGACCGCGCTTGACAAAAACGCACTCAGTGAGGCGATACTTCGCTGCTGTGAAATCAAAGCGGATGTTGTAGCAAAGGATGAGCGAGAGGGTGGATTGCGTGCCATTCTTAATCTAGGCCACACCTTCGGACATGCCATTGAAGCTGAGCAAGGATACGGTAACTGGCTGCACGGCGAAGCTGTAGCCGCTGGTACTATAATTGCTTGTAAAGCTGCAGAAGCACTTTCTTGGTTTACGCCGTCAGAAACTCGTCGTGTCCAAGACCTTTTTGAAGCATTCAAGCTTCCGGTTGAAGGTCCTAATGACATGACCAAAGAAGACTACGTGAAGCACATGAAACGCGACAAGAAAGTTGAGGCTGGAAACATACGCTTTGTACTGCCACAAGGGATAGGCAAAGCGGTAGTAACTAAAAAAGTGACTGACGACATCCTAACTCTCTTGCTGGCCTAGTGGTTTAACACCTTGTTGAACGACGAAAGCGCAAGTGGTTAAGTACGGCAACATTTGCTTGTAACGCGTCAGGCGCGCAAATATCGTTTTTCAAAGGGGCAAACACATGCAAAGTGAACTGCATGAACGTTTGGAATATTTAGTAAATTATTCATCGCAGCTGATTTTTGTCAGCGGCGACTCCATTGCACAGCAGCAGAAAACCTTAGAAGCCTTCGTATTCCAACAACACGACGAAACCGAAATTGCGTATCTGACTGCACAAGACAATATGGATGCATCTGATTATCGTCGTCAGTTATGCCGCCAACTACTCGGTCAGGTCGTGGGAAGTTTTGTCAGACCACTTAATGAGCTTCTTGTAGACTTAAACACCCATGAAGGTCCTATCTTAATAGCGATAACGCAGGCTCATCACCTACCTGACAAGTTGTTGCAAGAGTTATGGGATTTAGTATTGCAGAGCCGCTTTGCAGGCAATAAACAACATTTGAATGTCTTACTATTTGCAGAGAATCAGTGGGCAGAGAGCGCAAAGCAGTGGCTTCCAGCAAAGAATACGGAAACCCCATTGATTATCAGTAGCCAATCGGTAATCAGTGAACAACCACAGTTTGAGTCTGACCTAGATAAAATGATCGCATCGAGGCGTGAGGCTTTTCAGGCACATTTAGAAAATAGGCAGCGAGAGAGTGCTCTGACGTTTCACAATCCGCTAAAGTCAAAATGGTTTTTTGTAGCAATAGCGACTGTGTTTTTGACCACTTTTTCGGGGTTAGTCTATTGGCAGTATGGTGCTGCCATTTCGGGGCTGTTTACTCCCATCGATGCAAAAGACACAACGCAGAATCTTTCTCAGGCAACGCCAGGCTCCGCCTACGACTCGCTGCTTGAAGATGTTTCAAGCGCTTCTCTATCGGATACAAATGACACGTCTGTCAGCGAATCGACTACAGGAAGCATTGATGAAACCCAAACGTCTTTAAATACACAGATACAGGGCTCTAAGCGCACTGAGACAGCTGACAACGTAGGTAGTGACGCTGGATTAGTCACCGATTGGAATACTGCACTTTCTTCAATACCTGTTCCAAGTTCTGCTTCATCTAATAGCAGTATCGCAAATGGCGAAACTAGTGAAAGCGCAAGTGCAAGTACAAGTACAAGTACAAGTACAAGTGTTATCGATAGCAGTATTATATCGCAGCCTCCCGCTACACCTTCATTACTTGAAGAGACTGGTAAAGCAATCGAACAAGAAGCAACACAGCAAACCGATGTGTCGTCACAGAGCTCAAATAGCGAACCTAAGTGGATAACATCGACTGAATACGTTATCCAATTGTTAGCAATGAAAGATGAGTCGGTATTACAGGATTTTTTACGAGAGAACGGGTTAAACGAAAGTACACGAATTTATAAAACCCAACGTTACGGTGGCGATTGGTATGTTGTCATTGCCAGTACCATTTACCCAACGTTTGACGATGCACAGCGCGCTCGCGCTTCATTACCTGACTTCCCAGGAAAGCAAAATACGTTCGTTAAAAGCGGCGACCAAGTCCTCAATGAGTTGGCGCTTGACGGTAGCAGTGAACAGTAGGGAGTTAGTACATTTTATGGATATACAATATAGAATAGTGCGCTAAAATCGCACGCTTATCTCACTTGCTGGTTGTTCACGTTAGCGATGAAAGTTACAATCTACCTTTAGTGTGGTGATGTCAAAAGACCCTTCCCCAGCAATGCCTTCGGCGACGTTAGGAATAACCACCTTCTTCAGTCCGTGTAGGTAGTAGCGTTACAGCATGATGCAAAAGAAAAACCGTGCCTTTTTAAAGTGGGCTAGGTGGCAAATACAGCTTGGTAGAGCATATTCAAGCCAGATTACCGCAAGCAAACAAGCTTATTGAGCCGTTTGTTGGTGCAGGGTCTGTGTTTTTGAATACGCAGTACAAACGCTACTTACTTAATGACATCAACCCCGATCTTATTAACTTGTACAATTTTCTTAAGGCGCAACCCGACGCGCTGATAAACGATGCGCGAGAATTTTTTTGCGACAAGCGTAACGACGAGAAAATGTATTACGCTTTGCGAGACGAGTTCAACGGCACGCAGGATGAATACTATCGCGCCATTCTTTTTCTGTACCTAAATAGACATGGATACAATGGCTTATGCCGTTACAGTCTGCAGGGCAGATTTAATGTCCCTTTTGGGCGTTATAAGAAGCCCTACTTCCCAGAACACGAAATGTTCGTGTTTTCTGAGAAATCTCAAAAGGCTACATTTACCTGTTTACCTTTTGAAAAGGTGTTTTCTCGTGCTCGACGAGGAAATGTTATCTATTGCGATCCGCCCTATGCGCCGATAAGCAAAACGGCAGCATTTACAAGTTACGCTGCACGCAGCTTTGGTCAAGATGCTCAAGAGAAGTTGGCAGAACTAGCAACACGCGCATCAAAAAAGCGTGGAATACCTGTGCTTATCTCAAATCACGATTTACCACTGACTCGTGGGCTGTACCAAGGTGCAGACTTTAGCATGTTGTCAGTAAAGCGCTCAATTAGCCAAAACGGCGCAAAGCGACAGCCTGTTGATGAGATTTTGGCTTTTTTCCCACCTGCAAATATCCACCCCAAAAAAACGTCAAGAAAGAAAAGGCAAAACGTTCGTCAGACCGAGCGTGCGCTGTAATACGTATTTAGTTACTAACTGGCTGTTAGTGTCCGCTGTACCATTTAACGAACATAAACAACAACACAACAAACGTCACTACTAGCACAACGCCAATTACAGCAAAGCTAATAAAAGTGCCTTTTGTAAAGTCGCGTTCGTAGTTTTTGTGGCTTTGAACACCGAACAGACTGGCAATCACACTGCCCAAAACCGACCAAAACCCTGTACCAGGTTGCACGATAGTGCCTTATGCGTCGTTAGGAGAAGAAGTGAAGTCTACACTGCTGTCGTCATTGTGTAGCAACTCGAGCAGATCTAAGAAATGAAATTGAAACGAAGGAGATTTGCCCGCAATCCAAGAAAACCAGCTGACTTCTTCAACTCCTTCCATATGACGAGCACACTGATTTTGAATGTGGCTAGCAGGGAGCTTTGGGTTGAACTCAGTAACGGGTTGGTACTGACAAACTGACGAGTGTGTTTGAGATGTAGAAGAAGCCGCCACGCTCATAAGCGCAACTGTACCGCACACCGCAAAAAAGGGGAGAACTTTCATCCTGAATACTCCTATCACTCGTTTAAATATTAACCTCATTATAATCAAATCGGCGTTATGAACAAGAACATTGTGCCTAAAATGGCCAGTTTTTACGGATAATTTGTATCAAGCCACACCAAGATTACAAGAGCCCAAAACTGACGCTCAGAAAAAGATAAGTATCTACCTGTTTTACAAACTAAAAAGGCCCAACAACATGCATTGGGCCTTCTGTCAAAACTTACAAAGCGTTGTAAACGCTAGAAGCTTCGCTTAATTAAAGTTGGAAGTCCATTGAATAACCGACAGTGAATTTCACTGCGTCGTTATCTAGGTTATCCGCACCTGTATCATCAAGGTCAGTTCCAGTGATAGCGAAGCTAAAGCCATCTTTTGCAATTGATACGCCGTAGTCAACATAGCCTTCTACACCGTTAAATGCTTCAGCAAAGTCACCTTCGTGATAGCCTACGTGCAAACCAAGTTCAGTGCCGTTAAGCACTTCGAAAGCGTAATCCACAGAAGTGTAAGACGCTTGCGCAAAACCAAAGTCTTGCTCACCAGATTCATCAGCTTCTGTGTGCGCCAAAAGATAAACCGTTAGGCTTAGACCGCCCATACCCACTGAGCCATAAACTTCTGCGAAGTCGAAGTTAGCTTCATCATCGTAGTTATAGTACAGGTAACCAAAGTCGTAAGAGATACCGTCTTTTTCGCCCGCAAAACCAAAATACATATCGTGTTCGTAAGAATACTCATCATCTGCTTCGTACTGAACGTTAGAAGCCCAAGTACCTGCGTAGAAGCCGCTTTCATGTGAGTAATCGATACCACCTTGAACGGCAGCTTCATTGGTAGTTTGCGTTAGACCACGCCAGATATAGTTGCTGCTAACACCTGCATTGGCAGTAAATTCGCCTTCAGCATAGCTTGGCATTGCAGTTAATAGGCACGCTGAAGAAATAGCAGCGGCAATTAGCGTTCTTTTTGTAGATGTTTTCATGTGTGTTCTCCAGTGAAATTCAAATTTGTTGTTTTAATTTGTTTTTCTGTCTTCTTATTTTTTGACTGGATAACGCAAGCATGATGCCCGTTTTTGGTTCATTGAGAAAATTACCACAAACAAATTTAAACCATTGATTATATTGCAAATTAAAATACACCATTCGCACGAACGCCAAATACACATGCAGACAAAATGCATATTCATGCACCAACTTAACGCGCTCTCACCAAAACTGGGCAGTGTTGCACGAAGAGATAAGGCGACTTTTTTGAATCTGTCATACTTGATTTATTCAATCCGTAGTAAAAAAGAATGCTTTTGGGTACACTTCCGCAGGATTCGAAGATTGCAAAATAAGCGCGTATTTTTGTTTTGTCGCTTAGCTATTCATATAAAGGATGCACCATGAAACCATATTTGATTGCGCCATCAATTTTGTCTGCTGATTTTGCCCGTCTGGGTGATGATGTCGATGCGGTGTTAAAAGCAGGCGCAGATGTGGTGCATTTTGATGTGATGGACAACCACTATGTACCAAATTTGACCTTTGGCCCGATGATCTGCGAAGCGTTAAGGAACTATGGCATTACTGCTCCCATTGATGTTCATTTAATGGTTAAGCCAGTAGACGACCTTATTGAAAAATTTGCTAAAGCGGGGGCGAGCTACATTAGTTTTCATCCCGAAGCCTCTGAACATATTGACCGTTCTTTGCAGCTCATTATTGATTCTGGTTGTAAGCCAGGCTTAGTGTTTAACCCTGCAACCCCTCTACATTACCTCGATCATGTTATGGATAAACTTCATCATATTTTGATCATGTCAGTGAACCCAGGGTTTGGTGGTCAAAAGTTTATACCCAGCACTCTTAATAAGGTTCGCGCGGTAAAACAACGTGTCCAAGAAAGTGGTTACGACATTCGAATAGAAATTGACGGTGGAGTAAAAGTAGATAACATTCGCGAGATTGCTGAAGCGGGCGCCGACATGTTCGTAGCGGGTTCGGCAATTTTTTCTCAGGAAAATTACAGTGACGTTATTGGTCAAATGCGCCAAGAACTTGCTGCGCTATCACAAGCATAATTATTTAAACGTATTACAGGTAAAGACAAATGAGTAACAAACCCGTTGTATTAAGTGGCTGTCAGCCTTCAGGACAACTAACCCTTGGCAATTACATGGGTGCACTTAAACAGTGGGTTTCCATGCAAGACGATCACGATTGTCTTTATATGATTGTTGATTTGCACGCCATTACTGTTCGCCAAGACCCTAAACAGCTTGCAGAAGCCTGCCTTGATGGGCTAGCGCTTTATCTTGCTTGTGGTATCGACCCACAAAAAAGCACTATATTTATGCAGTCTCATGTACCTGAGCATGCTCAGTTGTCATGGGTATTAAATTGCTACGCCCAAATGGGTGAGTTGAATCGTATGACGCAGTTCAAAGATAAGTCTGCGAAAAACGAAAATAATATCAATGTTGGTCTATACAGCTACCCTGTTTTGCAAGCTGCAGATATTTTGCTTTATCAAGCTGATAAGGTTCCTGTGGGTGAAGATCAAAAACAGCACCTAGAGCTCACCCGTGATATCGCAACCCGCGTAAACAATCTATACGGTGATGTATTCCGCTTGCCCGACCCTTACATTCCAGATTTCGGTGCTCGCATCATGAGTTTACAAGAGCCAGAGAAGAAGATGTCAAAGTCGGATACCAATCCGAATAATTTCATTGGCCTTCTTGAAGACCCGAAGAAGCTTACAAAGAAAATAAAACGCGCTGTGACTGACTCAGACGAGCAAGCCAATATCTATTTCAACCCAAGTGAAAAGCCGGGTGTATCGAATTTGCTGACTTTACTTTCGCTATCAACCGGTAAATCAGTTAAAGACCTTGAGCCAGAGTACACAGATAAAATGTACGGTCACTTGAAAGGCGACGTTGCTGAAGCTGTGGTTTCGCTACTTGAACCAATTCAACAACGCTATGCAGAAATACGCGCAGACCGCCCTTACTTAGACGAAGTCATGCGTCAGGGTGCTGAAAAGGCCAGTTCGCGTGCAGCCCAAACGCTCAAGAAAGTTTACGATGCTGTTGGTTTTATTCCAAAGCCATAAGTAAAGCGCGATACACCGAGGTAGATAACGGCTGTGCTGCTGTTAATAGATAACTTTGACTCTTTTACGCACAACTTAGCGCGGTATTTCACGGAATTAGGTGCTGACGTTGAAGTTGTGCGCAATAACGCGTTGTCACTTGGCGACATTGAACGCCTTGCGCCATCGCAATTGGTTATATCTCCAGGTCCTTGCACGCCTAATGAAGCTTGTATTAGCTTATCCGCAATTAAACAATTTGCAGGAAAGCTTCCCATATTGGGCGTTTGCTTGGGTCACCAAGCCATCGGACAAGTCTTTGGCGCAAGTGTGGTCGGAGCAAAAGAAATCAAGCACGGTAAAGTATCTACTCTGCACCATACGCATAAAGGGCTATTTGAAGGTCTTCCCGATACCTTTGATGTTACACGTTATCACTCGCTCGTGCTGTCACCTGATTCGTTACCGTCATCGCTTCGTGTTGATGCATGGTGTGAAACCTCCTGTGGTCAACGTGAGATTATGGCGATTTCCCATACGCAGTATCCAATTTGGGGTGTACAATATCACCCAGAGTCTTTACTCACGCAGCACGGTCACGCTGTGCTTGAAGCGTTTTTAAAGCAGCACATCTAAAACCTTAAGTTATACATTAAAAAGCCGATACCCTAATCGCGACGCCCTGTTTTTAGCTGTCTTTTTGTTAAGGCATAAACAGAGGCATATAACCATACTTAGCATACGCAAAACCGGTGTGCTGAGCTCAGCGAAGTAGTAGGCCCTCATGTACGATAGTGTTGCCGTTTTAAAGAAAGTTTTACGTAGGAGCGTTTTCGACATGACGACTGGGGCTTCCATGCCACCTACTATAGACGATAGATTTGAGAATCTAGTCGTCTCGCCCGAGCGCGTGCTTGAAATGTTGGGGCGACGTCGTGTGGGCCAGGTTACCTACGAACAATCTGAACAAGGTGATGCGCGCAGGCGTTTGTTGCATGTCGAAAAGGTTGCGATCGAAAACAAACGCCTGCAAGAGAAGTCTGAAGCAAGCTACATAGAAACAGTAAACCACCAACTCCACGAGATTTTGCTAGGTGAAATTACAGAATATTTAGGGCAAACCGCCGAACTCTGCCAAAGCACGCTAAGTATGCCAGAAAACATCGGTGAACTGCTTGATGCACTCTCTGTCCGAGCTTGCACGGTTTCCAAACTTGAACCCATCGCGGCAACCATGCCATGGCTTTATGAAGACCTTATTGCGGTGGTCAATACGCCTCGCTTTAGACGCAAAGATTCTCGCGGCCGTATAATAGTAGTAGAAACTCTGAGAACAGCACTGAGTTTTATAGGGATAGACAACTTAAGACTGCTTATCCCTTATTTCATTTTTAAGCGTGCTCTACCTCAAGTGACAGACCCCTATCCGCAGATAAAACAAAAGTATTTATCTTACGCAACTGGGGTAGCTTTAACAGCAAAACACCTAGCCGCAGAGTCAGGTCTAAACACCAATGAAGCATATACATTAGGTATGCTCAGCAATTTAGGGCGCTGTGCTGTTACCCGCCTGTATTTTAGACTCTTTGACAAAATTCAAATGCATTTATTGCAAGAGTGTCAAAAGGATAAGGAACAAAAGCGATATGGCGCGCTTCTCAAAATTGCTCCATCAGCCAACCACCTTATTGCGCTACAACAAGAATTTGCTGACGCTGTCACGGCGGATGTATTGTCGCACATAGCACTTAAGCGATTGCGTATTGCCGACACTATGCGTTTGTGCGCTGACAATGCGCCAACAAAACTCAACACGCTTGCTAAATCGCTGCATCAAGCACGCACCTATACGCAAATTCGTATGCTACACCAACTCAAACTGATTGATATAAAAGAAGTAAGACCGTTACTAATCGAACAACAGTACCCTGTAGGATCGTTGGAAAAACTGAAATCAGTCGACGTATTTACCCTTCCATTGGTGAAAAACGAAGAAAACCAGTAAATTTTTATTGGATATTCATGCACTCCTTATTTTAATGAGTGCTTTGATTTTACCCAATTAACGGTGATTTTTTGTAAGGGAATACTCACCGCATATAGACGCTAAAGCCTTTCTCGTGCTGACATTCACCACTACTACCTAACGCTATAACTTAGCATTTAATAGTTATTCACTTTTAATGCAAATTAAGCCACAGTCCTTATAAATAAAGGGCTACAGGGCTTCACAGTGAAGACAAATGTTAAAAAAAATGGCATACTGTTAGCCAATTTCGAATAGTTTTTACGCGCCACAGTGAGTATTGGTAACGAAAGCGATGCTCTTATCACTCGCAATCATGCCTTAAAAATACCCACCACATAGTGTGCTTGGCGCCCAACGCAGAGGTAACAAAGATGAACGTAACTCGCGCTACATTTGATGATGTAATGGTCCCTAACTACAACCCAGCGGGAATGGTTCCTGTTCGCGGTGAAGGTTCACGTGTTTGGGATCAAGATGGTGCTGAGTACATCGACTTTGCAGGCGGTATTGCAGTAAACGTATTAGGTCACTGCCACCCAGAGCTAGTTAAAGCACTTAATGAGCAAGGCAGTAAGCTTTGGCATCTTAGTAACGTATTTACTAACGAGCCATCTCTTCGACTTGCGAAAAAACTTACAGATGCAACATTTGCGGAAAAAGTGTACTTTGCCAACTCAGGTGCAGAGGCCAATGAAGCAGCACTTAAGCTAGCTCGTCGCTTTGCGCTAGATAACTTCGGTGAAGACAAAAACCAAATTATTGCGTTTAACAAAGGGTTCCACGGTCGTACCTTCTTTACCGTAACGGTAGGTGGTCAAGCGGCATACTCAGATGGATTCGGTCCTAAGCCTGGCGCCGTATCTCACTGTGACTACAACGACCTTGCTGCGTTTGAAGCAATGATTTCTGACAAGACATGCGCAGTAATGATGGAGCCTCTACAAGGTGAAGGCGGTATCATTCCACCAGATGCAGATTTTGTTAAAGGCGTTCGCGAGCTTTGTGACAAGCACAATGCTTTACTTATTTTTGATGAAGTGCAATCTGGCGTAGGCCGTACAGGTCACTTGTACGCATACATGGGCCTTGGTGTAACACCAGATATCCTTACTACTGCTAAATCACTTGGTGGTGGCTTCCCAATTGGTGCAATGCTAACTACAACCAAGATTGGCGCTCACCTAAAAGCGGGTACGCACGGTAGTACATATGGTGGTAACCCATTGGCGTGTGCTGTGGCAGAAAAAGCGTTTGATATCGTAAATCAACCAGAAGTAATGGAAGGTGTTCTTAAGAAAGAAGCGCTATTCCGTGAATTACTTGGCGCTATCAACGAAAAATACAATGTATTTGAAGAAGTTCGCGGCCAAGGTATGCTTCTTGGTTGTGCACTAAATGAAAAATATCAAGGTCGCGCTCGCGACTTTATGATGGCAGCAACAAAAGAAAACCTTATGTGTCTAGTGGCTGGTATGAACGTTGTTCGCTTTGCTCCTTCGCTAGTTATTCCTGACGAAGACATTAAAGAAGGTCTTGCACGTTTCGAACGCGCCGTAGCTGCCGTTGTAAACGCCGAATAATTACAACACGAGTAGCGAACATGAATATCATTCGCCCTATCACAAAAGCCGATTATAACGCGCTTAAAGAGATAGCTGTCGAGTCGGGCATAGGCTTCACGTCTTTGCCCGTGAACGACGAGTTATTGCAGCGCAAGATTGATCGTGCCGAAACAGCGTTTAACAAAGCAAACGTCACCGAGCCTGGCGATGAGTCATACTTGTTTGTAATGGAAGATACCGCTACAGGTCAGGTAGTAGGCACTACAGGTATAGAAGCGGCCGTTGGCATTGATGATGCGTTTTACCATTATCACTTAAGTAAAGTGGTACACGCATCACGCGAGCTTAACATTCACAACACTGTGGACATTCTTACTTTCTGTAACGACTACACAGGCGTAACCGAAATTTGTACGTTGTTCCTTCGCGAACAGGCACGAGGCGGTATTAACGGGCGCTTTTTATCAAAAGTCCGTTTCTTGTTTATGATGGAGCACCGCGAACGTTTCTCTGAGACTGTAATTGCAGAAATGCGTGGTGTAAGTGATGAAGAAGGCCGTTCACCATTTTGGGAATGGCTTGAAACACACTTCTTCTCTCTAGACTTCCCAACGGCTGATTACTTAACAGGAATTGGCAATAAGGTGTTTATCGCCGAGCTTATGCCTAAGTATCCCATTTATGTGAACTTGCTTAGCAAAGAAGCGCAAGACGTTATTGGTGAAGTTCACGAGAAAACCCGTCCAGCACTTCAGTTGCTAGAAGAGGAAGGCTTCTCGTGTCGCGGATACGTAGACATATTTGATGCTGGCCCAACTGTTGAAGCAAATTTGAGCCATATACGCACTGCACAGTCTAGCCTTAAACTGCCAGTAGTTATTGACGACAGCGCTGCGGCCCAAGGTCAAACGCATTATATCATCAATACCTCTATATCAGATTTTCGAGCAGTTGCTACCGAGATGACGCTTAGCGAAGAGCAAAACGTTGCCGTGTTATCGCGACAAGCTGCAGCTGCACTGAACGTTAAAGAAGGTGACGAGGTTCGCTTCGCACCGAGTAACATTCAGAGACTAATAAAGGACACCCACTATGCTACATACACATTTTATAAACGGTGAATGGGTTGCCGGACAAGGTCACGACCTTAAGTCTATTGACCCTGCTAAAAACGAAATCATTTGGGAAGGTAAATCTGCAACATCTGCCCAAATTGACAGCGCTATAGAAGCAGCGCGCGCAGCACTGCCTGCGTGGAGCATGAAAACCGTAGAAGAGCGCCTTGAAATCATCAAGGTATACGGTACTAAGCTTGAAGAAGCGAAAGCGCACCTAGCTAAAGTTATGGCTAAAGAGACAGGCAAGCCCGAGTGGGAAACGGCCACTGAAGTCGGCGCCATGATGGGCAAAATTGGTATATCAGAAAAAGCCTATTTTGAGCGTACTGGTAACGTTGAAAACCCTATGCCAGTGGGCAAAGCGTTTATTCGCCACAAGCCTCATGGTGTTGTAGCGGTATTTGGCCCTTACAACTTCCCGGGTCACCTTCCAAACGGTCACATTGTACCTGCGCTGATTGCAGGTAACACAGTGGTATTTAAGCCAAGCGACCTAACGCCAATGGTTGCACAAGAGATGGTTAAACTATGGGACGCGGCAGGTCTACCAGCTAAGCGTACTTAACCTAGTACAGGGTGAAGTTGAAACAGGTAAAGCACTTGCCTCTCACAACGACATCGACGGCCTGTTTTTCACAGGTAGTTCACGTACTGGTAAGATCTTGCACGAACAATTTGCAGGTCATCCTGGCAAAATTTTGGCCCTTGAAATGGGCGGTAATAACCCGCTAATCGTTAAAGATGTAGCTGATGTTGACGCAGCTGTGCACGATATCGTGCAATCTGCATTTATTACTTCAGGTCAGCGCTGTACTTGCGCACGTCGCCTGTTTTTGCCTGCAGACGCACAAGGCGACGCAATACTTGCGCGTCTAATTGAAGTTACTAAAAATATCAGCGTTGGCGATTACGACGCTGAAGATCAGCCGTTTATGGGTGCAATGATTTCTAGCAATGCTGCAGCACTGATGGTTAAAGCTCAGCAAGAGCTAGAAGACCTAGGTGGTAATGTACTGGTACGTCTAGAACAAAAAGATGAAAACAAAGGGTTTGCGACACCAGGTATCATCGATGTGAGCGACATGTTGTCATCGTTACCTGATGAAGAGCACTTTGGTCCACTACTTAAAGTCATTCGTTATACTGACTTTGACGCAGCCATTGAAGAAGCGAACAATACCAGCTTTGGTCTTTCGGCGGGTCTGTTAGGCGATAACGAAGAAGACTATCGCTACTTCTTTGCACGCATTCGTGCCGGTATCGTTAACTGGAATCGCCCAATTACGGGTGCCAGCAGCGCTGCACCATTTGGTGGCGTTGGTGATAGTGGTAACCACCGCGCTAGTGCTTTCTACGCGGCAGACTATTGCGCCTACCCAGTTGCATCGGTTGAACTAGAAAAAGTGACTATGCCTGGCAAGTTGAGCCCTGGCTTAAGCATGTAATATAAATGTGGCCGATATGTATTGATGTATCGGTCACACTCTTACCCTACCCATATTTACTTACTCCTTTAGAGAGTAGACGACAGAAAGGACCCTACTACTATGCATAGCAACATTGATACGTTGTTTGGCAACATGTGGGACGATTACGTGACTATTACTCCCTCGGCGCACAAAATCCACGCGCTTTTAGCAGGGGAAGAGAACACGAACGACATCGTTAACGACCATGTAGCTTTCAGAACATTTGCCCTTGATAAAACACGCTTAGACAAACTTGCAGCGCATTTTCTTGCGTTGGGTTATGAAGCAAAAGGCGACTACGACTTTGAAGCAAAAAAGCTAACGGCGAAGCATTTCGAACACCCAGACGACACAAAGCCAAAGGTGTTTATTAGCGAACTTCGCGTCAATGAGTTATCTGAACAAGCACAAACGATCATCAAGAAAATGGTAGATCAAATGCTTAAGCAGAAGTGGTTGAGGCAGACAACTTTTTGTACTCAGGCAAGCACTGGGAAGTGACAAAAGCCGAATACGACACTTTGCTCAACGAGTCTGAATATGCAGCATGGATGGCAGCGTGGGGCTTCAGAGCTAACCACTTCACAGTTAGTGTAAACCACCTTACTCGCACCAACGAACTGGTCGATGTTAACACTCTACTTAAAGAAGCAGGTTTTGTATTAAATACATCAGGCGGCGAGATAAAAGGCGGCGCAGATGTCTTTCTTGCGCAATCATCGACAATGGCTGACCGTGCAGATGTGGCATTTAGCGACGAAACCGTATCAATTCCTAGCTGTTTCTATGAATTTGCTCAACGCTATGACATGCCAAACGGCGAGCGCTACCAAGGTTTTGTAGCTGCGTCTGCGGATAAAATTTTCGAGAGTACTAACGTTAAGTAACCTTTTCGAAACGCGCTATCACTTGGCTTTATCGCCAATACAAACGCCCACGACATTGTGGGCGTTTTATATTGTCTAGCGTTTGGGTTCGGTAGTATGGCGAGCCAAAAACTGATCATACGGCATGGGTTTGTCAAAATAGAACCCCTGCATTAACTGTACGTCAGCTTGTTCAATAAAAGGAAGGTAAGATTCGAGTTCAACACCTTCTACAACAACGTCAATCTGCAAGCTTTTCAACATTGCTATAAGTCCATGAAAGAGCGCATTAGCTTTGCTGTCTTTATGTATACCTTGCACTAAACTTTTATCGACTTTAACCACTTCAAACTGAAAGCTGCGCAAATAACTTAACGAAGAAAAGCCCGTTCCAAAATCATCTAACGATAATTTAAAGCCTCGCTCTCGAAGTTCATTGAGAGCCCGTAACGCCTGCTTTTCGTCGCGAATAAACACAGATTCAGTAAGTTCTAGCTCTATGCATTCAGGTAGGACATGACTTGCACTGCAAATGGAAACAGCCTGGTCAGGGAAAAGAGGGTCAAGCATCTGGTTGGCGGTAATATTCACAGACATCGGAATTGCTTCGCCCTGTTGTGACTCCATAATTGAAATGTAATCACACGCCGACTCTAATGCTTGCAAACCAATAGCGCGGTCGAGCTTCTGCTCTTCAGCTAACGGAATAAAAACCGACGGCGAGACAACGCCGTGTAGACCTGAAATCCACCTGCAGAGCACTTCACCACCTTTTAGGTCTCCATTAGCCGTGTACTTACCTTGAATATAAAAGTCGAGCAGATGATTTTCTACCGCTCGCCTTAAGTCATTCACCATGCTTATTTGCTGAGTCATACTTTCATATAAACCAGCCTCGTAAACAAATGCCTGCCCTTTACCAAGCTCTTTTGCACGATACATGGCCGCATCAGCGCACTGAATCAGGCTTTCAATGCTGTCACTATGTTCAGGGTAATGCGCAATACCAATACTGGCCGAAAGCCGCATTTCAGTGTTCTTGGCGTAAATAACATCTTCTTCTATCTGTGTGATCAAGGTCTGAGATTTTTCTACAACGCTATCCACGTCTTGCTCGGGCAGTACAACAATAAATTCATCTCCGCCCCATCGCCCCACTTCGCCAATTGGGCCGAACATGCCTGTTAAAAGTGCGGAAATACGCTGAAGCTCAGCATCCCCCCGTTCATGCCCCGCGTTGTCGTTTATGGCCTTAAATCCATCTAAATCAACAAATACCAACAGAAAATGTTGCGCCTCTTTAGCATACTTGCTTACCGCCTCTCTTAACGCATTGCGGTTTGATAACCCGGTAAGATCGTCGTGAAGCGCCAGCTGACGCAGGCGAATTTCGCTGCGTTTTTTATCACTGATATCTCGCATTGTTGCAATAAGGTAAGACGACGCCTTCTGATAGGTGTCAAATAGCGCTACTGAAACATCGACAATTTTTGTGTGATTATTTAGCGTCAGTAACTGTGTCTCGAAACGCACTTGCTTCTCGTCAATTAAACGAGATTGTTCTACTTTCACTTCGTTAAGTAAATCGTTGAAATTAAGCCCCAGGCACTTCTCTTTTACCTTCGCGTCGAGAAGCTGGATAAAGGCTTCATTGCATTCGGTAATGATCAGGTTAGGGGTTAATACCAGCATGGGCTCTCTTGAGCTAGCAAATGCAGATGCCATTAAATGGAAAGACTGTTCGGCTTTGCGCTGCTTTGTAATGTCTTTTGTCGTGCCCACTATGTGTAGGGCTTCACCTGATGCACCACGCTGAAGCACTCTCCCCCTCAGGCGCACCCATTGGTAGTCTTCATCTAACTTCAAACGAAATGAAAACTCAATGCGCTCACGATTACCGTGTAGCGCCATTGTCCAATGAAATTGCAGGTTATCTAAGTCATCTTGATGAACCATCTTCATCAGCTGAATAAGCGTACCCGACCATGTTGAAATGCTCTCAGAATGCAAAGAGAACGAGCGAATCTCCATAACATCGCTTTTCGCCTCCCAACTCCAAAACGACTCCTGCGATGCCCACAATGCAAGCTCTAAGTTTTTTTGTGCAACTCGGCTCTCTTTGAGCGTGCTGTGCATATAAAGACTTTTTTGCGTAAGTATTGCCTCAGCAGACTCACGAGCAGCACGCTGTCGCTTTAGCCGTCTCTCCATAACAGCAAATTGTTTTTCAGTGTACTTGCGGTCACCAGACATAACTAATGTATTTACACAACGGTAATACTAAATTCATAGGTATGAGGTTTGTCTAACTGATGAGTTTCACGTTTTAGTTCACACCCGTAAAACTGTGCAGCGGCGTCCATTAAGCCCTCGGCAAGAGCAAATAGCTCGCGCTCCGAGTAGTACTGCATGCGCATTGCATTGTCAGTACGTGACAAAACAGTAAACCTTGGCAAGTCTGCGTCTGGATAGAGCTTTTTAACCTGTACATGAATGTCACCGTCAAGATGCTCTAGCATATCAAGCATTGAGTTTGCGTTGGCTAGCACTTCGCCATGCACTTGACCCAACTTGCCAAAAAGATAAAAACCAAAGTCATAGAGCAATTCATTGGCCGATTTGCCGCTTTTCTCCACCAACACGCCAAGTAAACGCTGCATTTCTTCAAAAGGGTAATACCCCACCGCAGTATACGCTCCGTCGTTTTCTAACTTAGCTTCAACAATGACATCGTCGGCAAACTCTGGCGACACCTTTTCTTCCAGCATATCGATTAACGATGTAAAAACTATGCCTAGCATGCACTTTCCTCTTTTGATTTCTTTTATGAGTGTAGTTCACCTAAGCACAAGAACAACCTAAACTTTACGCTAATACGCACACAAAAAAAGCGCCTTAAAAGGCGCTTTTTGCGAGTACAAACCGTGTTAAGCCGTTGGCTCTTGTTCAGGTGGAGTGCTTTGCTCAAAAACCACTTCCACACTGTCAACACGTTGCAAACCACGGGGCAGCTTGTTTCCTCGGCGCCCGCGTTCCCCTTGATAATGGGTTAAGTCATCTGCAGTTAATGTCATATTGCGTTTTCCTGCAGACACTTTGATAGAAGCACCATCAGGCACCACGGTAAGTACTTTTACAAACTCTTCGCGAGATTGCGCTTTTGCCGAAGGAATATTGATAAGCTTATTTCCCTTACCTTTTCCTAAACTTGGTAAATCGCGCAACGGGAACATAAGCATGCGCCCTTCGTTTGAAATACTTAAACACCAGTCAGAGTCTGGGTTTGAGACCAAGCTTGGGTTTCATCACTTTAGCCGCTGTCGGTAATGACAAATATGCCTTACCGGCTTTATTCTTGCTCACCATATCTTTAAAGGTGCCGACAAAACCGTAACCCGCGTCCGAGCCGACCAAAAATTTACTTTCATCTTGAGCCATAATGACATGCTCAAAAGATTCACCGCCAACAAGACTAAAACGCCCGGTTAGAGGTTCACCTTGACTACGCGCTGACGGCAGGCCGTGCGCATCGCAGGCAAAAGTACGTCCCGATGTATCCATAAAGACAGTAGGTTGGTTGCTCTTGCCTTCGGCGCTTGACTGATACGCATCCCCTGCTTTGTAGCTCAAGCTTTCAGCATCTATGTCATGCCCTTTGGCGCATCGCGCCCAGCCTTTTTCAGATAACACTACTGTCACCGACTCTGCGGGCACCAGTTCTTTTTCAGATAGGGCTTTTGCTTCGCCACGCTCGATGATTGGCGAACGGCGATCATCACCATACTTTTCGGCGTCAGCAAGAATTTCTTTTTTGATCAGCGTTTTAAGACGACGGTCAGAGCCTAATAGCTGCTGTAACTTGTCTCTTTCAGCAGCAAGCTCGTCTTGCTCACCCTTAATTTTCATTTCTTCAAGCTTGGCAAGATGACGAAGCTTAAGTTCAAGAATCGCTTCAGCTTGCTTGTCACTTAAACCAAAGCGCGACATCAATTCTGGCTTAGGTTTGTCATAAGTGCGGATGATTTCGATGACTTCATCAATATTTAAAAACGCAATTAACAAGCCTTCTAGAATGTGCAGGCGCGCTAGCACTTTGTCTAGACGGTACTGCAGACGTCGCGTCACGGTATCTTTTCGATATTGCAGCCACTCAGACAAAATAGTGCGCAAATCTTTAACTTGTGGACGGCCATCTAAACCAATCATGTTTAAGTTAACACGATAGTTTTTTTCTAAGTCGGTGGTAGCAAACAAATGCTGCATAAGTTGAGTGACATCTACGCGATTTGAGCGCGGTGTAATAACTAATCGCGTCGGGTTCTCGTGATCTGATTCGTCACGCAGGTCGCTAACCATAGGCAGCTTTTTAGCCTGCATCTGCGCGGCAATTTGCTCAAGAATCTTTGCACCCGAGGCTTGATGCGGCAACGCGGTGACAATTACATCGCCATTTTCTTCCATGTATACCGCGCGCATTTTTATCGAACCACGGCCCGTTTCATACAGTTTTTGTATGTCTGCTTTGGGTGTGATGATTTCCGCTTCTGTTGGATAGTCAGGGCCGTTTACATGCTCTAATACATCTTGTAAGTCTGCCTTACTGTTGTCCAATAGCATGGCACAGGCATTGGCTAACTCTCTAACATTGTGAGGCGGAATATCTGTTGCCATACCAACGGCGATACCAGTAACGCCGTTAAGCAAAATATGAGGTAGACGAGCCGGAAGAA
Organism: Alteromonas gracilis; assembly: GCF_036870955.2. Classification (GTDB taxonomy): domain Bacteria; phylum Pseudomonadota; class Gammaproteobacteria; order Enterobacterales; family Alteromonadaceae; genus Alteromonas; species Alteromonas gracilis_A. The sequence continues at coordinate 407,749 of NZ_CP145482.2, read as the reverse complement.
CGCTCGGTTCTTCTAGTGTGCCGTCGAAGTTAGGCACCCAATCTACCGTGCCTTGTCCTAACTCGTTCAGCAGCACTTCTGAAAAGCGAGATAGCTTGGCCTCGGTATAACGCATCGCAGCAAATGACTTAGGGTCATCAGGTGCACCCCAGTTTCCTTGCCCATCAACCAAAGGGTAACGGTAAGAAAAGGGTTGAGCCATAAGTACCATAGCTTCATAACACGCCGAGTCACCATGAGGATGAAATTTACCGAGTACGTCACCAACAGTACGCGCCGACTTTTTGTATTTCGCATTGGCGCTTAATCCAAGGTCAGACATCGCATAAATGATACGACGCTGGACTGGCTTTAGTCCGTCTGCAATATGCGGCAACGCCCTATCCATTATGACGTACATGGAATAGTTTAGATAAGCGTCTTCGGTGAAGCGTCGAAGAGGAAGTTGCTCTACCCCATCGCGATTAATGATGATCTCGTCACTCATGATGTTTTTTTCGTTTTGTTATTTATTTTGTCATTGTTCACTAGAACACATTGTTTACGAGCAGGTAATACAGAACACGCCATTCTTTTGAGTGCCCTATAGCGCAATAACCCGTAGGCTTATTGTGGGGTAAACAGAGAGCGGGTGCAATCCTTGTGAATCAAACAGTTTTTACTTGCAATTCAGGTAGGCTTTGTCATTGCTTAAAGACAATGGTTTAATACAAATAAGCGTGGTGCTTTACACCCCAAATACTTTCGCTGAGCACGCCAAAAACATAAAGAAAAAACAATGACGATAATACATTATATTCGCGTATTCTTTTTAGTGTCTTTCCTTGCATTCATCGCGACGTCATCTCCCGCTCGTGCTCAACACATTCAACAACTGTTTGATGAAAATACAACGCTTGACCTCTCTGACTCCCTGTATTTTTTGTTTGAAACAGACTATCAGCTGACCATTAGCGATGTGTCGCGTCGAAGAAACGATTTTTTGATGCATCCTCATGACAACCCCAACTTTGGGTTTCGCAACAATGGCATGTGGTTATTGACGCGCGTTGCAAATGTGTCCAATGAACCAAACTGGGTATTTAGTATCAATTTCAGCCAGCTTGATAGCGTTGATTTTTACGTAGTTCAAAACGGTGAAGTCATTAAGCAGAGCCATCAAGGGAAAGCACAGAAAGAACAGCGTTTTCGTGTACCCACGCTACGACTTAATTTAGACAATAACGAGCCTATTGATTTATATATACGCATTGAAAGTCGGTCTTCTAGCCTTATCACGCCGCTGCGTGTGCAGGCAGAGCCACTGCACAGCAGCTACTTTCAGATGGATAGCCTATTGTGGGGTCTATTTTATGGCGGTTTGTTGATTTTGGCCGTCTACAATTTAGCGCTGTTTTTTGGCGTGAGAGAGAAAAGCCTCATCGCCTACGTGGGTTACATTTTCGCCGTCATCCTTTGGCAGTTCGTTTGGGGAGGTCACACCCACCTTATATTTTCATCCGGTATTCCCTCTTGGTTAGTAGGACATTCAGAACTCATCTTTGTCATCATAGGTATAAGTTCAGGCCTGTTTACGGTAACGTTTTTAGAGACGGAACAATACGCACCTACCGCTCACCCCGTTATTAAAATTCTGCTCATATGCCAAGGCATTACAGGCTTTGTGTGCTTTGTCGATCTGCTTCCTTCTATTTGGAAGAACAACTTAGTCTACGGTGTTGGGCTTGTAGCCATATTGAGCTACATCTACGCTGGGTTTGAGGCATTCTTTAACAAGTTTAAACCCGCTCGATACTTTATTTTCGCATGGACCATGCTGGCAACAGGGGCGATTGTGGGGATGCTAAGCCTGGTTGGCGTTCTGCCTTCAAATGATTTCACTACGTATTGCTTTCAAGTCGGTGTATTTCTAGAGTCTGGCCTTTTCTCCTTCGCGTTGATGGAAAAAAGCCGGAGCCAGTTAGAAAGTGAGGTTGAACAAGCCACCAACGATCTTAGAAATAACATGGAGCTGATTGAGGAGCAAAATGCCCGTCTAGATATTGCACGTAAAGATGCAATAAAGGCCAGTAATGTTAAGTCACAATTTTTGGCTAATATGAGCCACGAAATTAGAACACCACTTAACGCCATACTTGGCTTCAGCAAAGAACTAAACAATGCCTCGCTTCCACCCGATCAACAAGAGCAAGTGCGCATTGTAAACACCGCCGCTGATAACCTGCTGACCATTGTAAACGACGTGCTCGATTTCTCGAAAATTGAGGCAGGAAAGCTGAAAATAAACAACCAACCTTTTTCGCCAAATAAACTGCTTGAAGAAATGGTCACTATTATGGCGAAGTCATCTCACAGCAAGCGGATTGAGTTTGTTTTCGACCTTGGTCCCTTACCAGAAAAACTCATTGGAGATGTGTTCCGTATCAAACAAGTGCTCAATAACCTTTTGAGCAACGCGCTAAAGTTTACCTCACACGGCACTATCCGCTTTGCCGTGCATGGACGCGCCCTGCCCCACGGGATCCATGAAGTCAACATAACCGTTGAAGACACGGGTATAGGTATTAGTCGCCAGGACCGTAAAAAACTGTTCAATGCGTTTTCTCAGGTCGACGATGCACTAAATCGCAATTATCAAGGCACAGGGCTTGGGCTTGTCATCAGTAAAGAGCTTGTTCGCTTAATGAATGGGGATCTCACGCTGAAAAGTGTTGTGGGGCAAGGCTCTACATTCTGCGTGTCGCTACGTATGAATCAATTGAGCCAAAAGTTTGCCCTATCAACTGACGAGAGTTGGCTGGACAAACGCATTGTACTGTTCGACCCTGTACCTTCAACGCGACGTGCCAGTGCCAATATGCTTTGCGCGCTTGGCGCTCATGTAATCTCGGTCGAATCGACCGCGTTTTTGGATACTTTAAAAGACCAATACGACTTTTTAATGGCCACGGTACCGGTAAGTAAATTGGCGTATCGAGACCGCTTCTTGAGTCGCTTTGTGAATTTTCCTGCCAAGAAACGTGTGTTGTGGTATTCAGGCCCTGAGCCGTACGCCCAATACCCAAGTCTTCATCAGCATTTTTACTCACAAGTAAGAATGCCTATGACACTGACGAAGCTTGATAACTTAATTCACCAGCAAAACACCCCAGCTAAAAACGCCATGCTGGAAAAAATTGAAGTACTGCCACCAGCAAGAATTCTTGCCGTTGACGATATGGAGATGAACCTTAAACTATTGCACACGTGGCTTGATAATTCTCCAGCGGAGTTAACGACAACTATCAGCGGGCAAGATGCGGTCAATCGATGCCAAACACAAGAATTTGATCTCATTCTAATGGATGTTCAAATGCCGGGCATGGACGGGCTTCAAGCAACACGTGAAATACGTAAGTCTCCGCTAAATATGGGAACGCCGATAGTGGCCGTAACTGCGCATGCGTTTAAAGAAGAGCAAGAACGACTGCTTGCCTCGGGTATGGATGATTATTTGCCCAAGCCAATTGAATTTGAATTACTCATTGATTTGGTCAAATCATGGTGCAACGACATTGTGCAAAGTGATATCGCTTTTCCATCCATCGATTGGCAACTTGCGCTTAAACGCGCTAATCAAAACAAAACCACAGCCCGGGAACTTCTCGGAAGCTTTGTTAGCTTACTGCCAAATGCGATTGAAAAAATTGATGTACTGTGGGAACAACGAGACTTCACTGAGTTAAAGGCTGAAGTGCACAAGTTACACGGCGCTTGCTGTTACACAGGGCTCCCTCGCTTGCAGCACTTAGTCAATGAGATTGAGAGTGCACTTAAACTCGACCTTCATGATGACGTCGAAACGCTGTTGCCAGAACTTTATCAAGAGGCTGAAAAAGTGCTCGCCGAGCACAAGTCCTAGCACCGCTTGTTAGCGTTATTACTCAGGTCGTAATCGTCGTTTCAAGTGCTTTTGTTGAGTTACTCATTCACGGCGTCTTGAAGTCTTGTTTTTTGGCAGGACGAAATAAGCTGGGCAAATGATTGCGCGTCTCTGTCTAACTCAGAACTTGCAATAAAAATATCAAACCCAAGCCGCTTTCTTAACTCTACCATTCTATGCGCCAGCATCGCTTTGATGCCTTTGAGTACCGTGCCGTCTTCCATTACATAATCTTTGTCATCAAACATTGATTGCTCGTAACAGCTACCTGAAGCACAATTTTCATCGGTATTTTGCATCAGCAAAGGGCGCTGCTCCATCAACAGATGGGTCGCTAGTCTAGGAGAAATGGTGCGAAGAAAGTCATTGTAGCTTTTTAGTTTAAAACCCACGGCTTCTAGCGGTACATGCTCAAGACCATGACGCACCTTTGGGCAATCTGCACGTTGCAAGTCGTCCCAATGAATGCGCCAGCTACCCAAACGATGCTGATAGGTAATGTAGTCTTTGGCTATTTCTAAACTATAATTTGGCTCGCGTATTTTGAAATAACCAATAAGTAAGCACACCAGTGCAGCGCTAGTGATAAAGATACCTGCCAAAAACAACCACTCTGGTAACAGCGTCAGCCATAGCGCTGCAATAACTAGCCCGATAGCACCGAATACGACGCTAGTGATACCGTTGCTTTTCGAAACGGCTCTAATAAAAATTGACCCATCGTTATTGCCAGACATAAAAATACACCACCAACATAATTACGGCCCATACCACATAGAGTCTTACACGTTTGCATTTGACACAATCAGTGTGCCACCAACGTTTAAACGCATTCACTTTGTTACCTTTAGATACGTGCCTATCGTGGTGTAAGTTTACCTCAATTTACTATGCATTAACGAGATTACGATGACGATATCGCTGGAAGGCGGCAACAATCGTAGGTGTAAACACCAATGACAGTATTACCGAGAAGCCAACGCCACCTAAGCCAATACAACGGCAAGCGGAGGCCAGAAACTCCCTTCGCTGAATAACAGTAAAGGTATCAGGCCGCCAACGGTAGTAAAGGTCGTCGAAAGAATGTGACGGCTGCAGCTCATCGTTTCCTCAACAATAGCCTTTGTATCGCCCTGTTTGGCTTTTGGGTTCGCATTAATGGCGGCAATAACAACAATCGAGCCATTAATCGCTACCCCTATAAGGCCCGCGCAGCCAAGCAAAGGATTGAAGCCAACAGGAAGGCCAGATATCCATAAGCTAAACATTCCCAGTCCAACTGACAAAATAGCAACCAACCCAATGACACCTGCCATACGCAAACTGGTAAAGGTAAGGATAAGCGTAGTTACCATAAGCACTAACAATACCGGAGCATAGGTCGCGAGTTTACCAAGCGCTTGTTGCTGCTCATCGGCATCACCTACCAAATGAATTCGATAACCTTCTGGCAATACCAGCCTTGTTTCGAGTAGCTCGCGTAGCTGATTACTCGCATCTATTGCTTGTACGCCTGGCAACAAAAATGCTTGAATTCGGTTTAACCGCTCGCCATCTAATCGCGTGATGCTACTTGTTGCAGGTTGCAGTGTGAGGGTTGTGACTGCAGCTAATGGCGACCATGAAATAGCGTTATCACCCGCTACAGGAATTGGCATAGCATCAACGCCAGTCACGTTTTGTCTAAATGCTTTGTCTATGCGCACACGAACTGGGATTTCTTCTGTACTCTCTAGCACCGAACCGCCTGTTATTCCCGAAAAATTAACCTGCATTTGGCTGGCTAATTCAGACAAGGAAAGCCCCAGGTAAGATAGGTTGTCGCTATCTGCGTTTACTTTAAGCTCTGGCTCACCCATAGATACACTTGCGGTGGATTGGGAAATACCGTCAACTTGTGACATTAGCATTCTCACCTGATCGCCAAGGTCGTTTAGAATGTTAAGGTCAGGGCCAAAAATCTCTACTTCAACGGGGGCTGCAATTGGAGGGCCTTGGCCAAATGCTCTCACGACAATTTGCACTTCTGGATGAGCGACATCCAAGTCTCGCTGCAACTTACCCACTAAGAGCGCCGCATTCTCAACGGTATTAGTTGTGACTACGGCATTGGCGAAGTAAGGCATGTTGTCGCGGGTCATCATTTGGTTGTAATACACCGATGGTGCAGAGCCGCCAACTAACCAACTCACCTGCTCTACGCCATCTTCAGACCTAATAGCGCTGTCGATGCGTTTTACATAGTGGGTAGTGTTCTCGATACTGCTGCCTTCTTTTGTCCACAAATACACTTCAAACTGGTCGCGGTCAGCACTTGGGAAAAACACATTAGCCAGGGTAGACGAGAGAACAAAGCCAGACAGACACAACACCGTTACTAAAGGCAGAACCAACCACGGCTGTTTTATCCATCTCCCTAACTGTTTGCTAAACGCCAGACTTAGCGAAGGCGCTTGAAGACCAACTTTCCACCACGAAGATGCCGCCTCAGATGTAGGCGACACGCCGTCATTTTTTGGCAAAAAGCGCGCCGCCAGTGCTGCAATAACCGTTAACGATATAAATAAAGACCCGATTAACGCCATAACTACACTGATGGCGATAGGACCAACAAAGTCGCCAATGTTTCCGTCTAACAAGAAGATTGGCATAAACCCAAGAATGGTTGTCAACGTCGATGCTAAAAGCGGCGCGAACAAGTGCGAAACACTTTTTGCCATTGCGCCTACTCGGGTAAGCGTTGGGTCTGTTAAGTTAATTCTTATTTCGTCGGTAATGACGATAGCGTTATCGATAAGCAAGCCAATCGCTATGATCATGCCGAAAATGGACATCTGGTGGATTTGCTCGTTGTAGAAGCTAAGGCTAAATAACGCAAATGCAGCACATAATGGCAGTGCTAAACCTACGATCCATGCTGCTCTAAAGCCCATGAACAACAAGATAACAAGCATCACTACGGCGCAACCCATCAGCAAATTCATCGACAAGTCTGACAAACGAGTAGCGGTATATTCGTTTTGCTCAAAGGCAATGGTAGCCTGCAATGTGCCGCTGAAGTCGGCATTAAACTTGTCTACCACCGCAAGTGCATTTTCGGTCCACACATCAGAACGCAACGAAGGCTGCATACGCGCTGCGACAAAGATAGATTCTTCGCCATTAAGAAATGCAACTTCATTGCGAGGCGTGGTATAGCTGCGCGTTACTGTAGCAATGTCTTCAACGCGCAAATAGCGGCCTTGATCGTTTACCAAGGGTATAGAAGCAATCATATTTACGCCATCTAAACCCTCACCCACAGTGAAGCGTAGGTTACTTTGTTCACTATTGAGCATTCCCGCTTAAGCAACTTCGGGTCGGCACGACTAATCAAGACGCTCACTTGCTGCAAATTAAGGCCTGTCGCTGCCAACTTTACAGGGTCAATACTGACGCTTATTTCTTCTCGAGGCGCTCCATATACACGAACCAATTCAGTGCCGTTAACGTTGCGCAATCTATCGGTAAGCTCCTGGGCTAGCCTTGAGGTCAAGGTAATAGGCGTGGTGTCTGGATATGTCGCTCGTAATGACAAAAGCAGCGTAAACGCAGTGGCTCCGCGTTTTTCATCAAATACCGGAGCCCTTGCACCTTCAGGAAAAGATGACGATGCCGCGCCAATAGCGTCACGAATTTCGCTAAACAATTCTTCGTTATTACTGTTATCTACCCAGTCTTGTGTTTCGATGAGGATGACAGATATTCCCGCTCGAGACGTAGATTTGACTTCTTTTATCTCAAATATTTCTCGTAACCGGTCTTCTAGCACGTCGCTAATCAAGGCCTCAACACGCTCTGCGGATGCGCCAGGGTATTGTGTGATAATAAGCGCATTACGGGTATCTATTCGTGGGTCTTCAATACGAGGAAGTGAACCTAGCGCAGATAGGCCCGCCGTAATCAAAATAACGAGACTCAGTACTAGCAGATGGCCTCGACGATAAAACAAGGTGTACCAAGGGTAGGCTTTGTCGCCTTCACGGTTAAACGGATTCATTAACGTGCCCCAGCCTGCTGTTGATTAGGTAGTGACACCATTTGCCCTGGTGCAAGTTTATGCGTACCTTCGTTTACGAAAATGTCGCCGTCTTTCAATGCACCTCTTACAAATGCGTTGTTACCATCGGTGTAAACCACTTCCACGACTCGTGCTTCAAGCTTCGACTGAGCATCACTAGATAAGACAAAAACTCGCCACAGGCCACGCAATCCGTTACTAAGCGCATTAACAGGTATCCAAGCCCCAGTTTCCTCGTGAGAGCGAAAGCCCGATAAAATAGCCATATCCCCCGGGCGTACACGTTCGTTGCTATTTAGCGTAACCAGTATATCTACCGTTCGGGTTTGCACATTTCGAGTAGGAAGTAATTGCGTAATTGTTGCAGCCACATCTGTAGCGCCCACGCGAACAAGAACAGGTTCGTTTATGTCAAACTGTTCAATGACGTCAGCAGGTACGGCAAATCTTGCTTGATACTTATCAATGCTGGTCAATCCAAGTACTGGACTCCCTGCTGCGACAACGGCGCCTTCATCAAAAAAGCGTCGGTTAACTACCCCATCAAATGGCGCAACCAACGCCGCTTTGCTAATTTCAACATCTAACGAATTTATGGCCGCTTCAATTTCACTAAGTTGGGCTTTTGATACATTTAAGCTTGCAGCGGTTTCATCTAAGCGCTGCGCTGACTCTAGCTTTTTCTCAACAAGGGAAATAGTGCGCTCGTTATTGACCTGTGCCAGTGCCAAATCGGCTTTTGCTCGCGCCAAGCTGGCTTGAAGCTCTTGTCGCCTTGCGTCTAATCGAGCAACGTCTTGCTGGGCAAGAACATCCCCTTTATTTACAACGTCACCTTCCTCAGCGAACATTTCAACCACTTGCCCACCAACGTCGAAAGATAAGGATGTGGCCTTTGGTGACTCTATAAGGCCGAAAACATTAATTGGTGTGTCGAAACCTTGTTGAATTTTCACTGTGCTTAGGTAGATACTGCGACTGGGACCCGCGCCTCAGGCGTTTGTGTCGCATTCCCTAGGCCAGCCATCATTAACAATATGAACAGGGCTGCTATAAACACAACTATAGAGATGATAAGTTTTAATTGGCCGCCTTTCGTTGGCACCTGCGCAGCAGTCATAACTTTTCCTTTATCCTTCCTGAGGCGTATTGTTGTATATCGGCAACAAATACAAGCCCTTAAGACCTAACTTTATGTTGATACGGCTTTAATCGACATTCGTCAATACGTGTTTAGCTACGTTTGCATACTCTTGCATACGCTTTATGCTATGCTAGTATATAAATACTAGACCGTCCAGTTTGATATTTATTAAAATTATAGAGAGATGTATTGTGGCAACGGCAAAAAAACAAGGTAGACCAAAGAGTGAAGAAAAAAATAGTCTTATTTTGGATGCAGCCTCTTGTTTGTTTTTAAAAGACGGTTTTGCCAACACCTCTATGGATACGGTTGCAAAGGCATCTGGGGTCTCCAAACAAACGGTATACTCTCATTTCGATAGTAAGGATTCCCTATTTCAAGCCGCAATAACCTCGAAATGCCGAACTTACCAACTTGATGCACAGCAGCTTGTAGAAGCATCGTCGGGTACGATGTCGTTTAGTGAATGCATGAAAAAAGTAGGCGCACAGTTTGTTCGTCTTCTTCAGGATAAAGAAGCGGTTGCCATGTTTCGGGTGATTATTGCCGAAGCCGCAAACAATACGCATGTGGCTAACTTATTCTATCAAGCAGGTCCACAGGCCTACCTAGCGACACTCAGCAGTGTGGTAGAACAATACGGACATGGAAAACTAAGTAAAGATTGCGCTCACGAACTAGCATTCGATTTTTGCTCACTGTTAAAAGGTGAATTTCACACCATGATGTTATGCGGTTTAAAAGCGCCTATGTCCGAGGAAAGCATCGAGAAATACGTGAGTCGAGCCGTAGAAAAAGTAGAGTTACTATTTACACACTATACATCTCAAGCTGACTAAACCACACATCAAGGCTATCTTGGGGAGCAACGGCAATAAATGATGATGTTTGTTATGTCCCTGACCTTATTTATGCCACTTGTCATGATGACTTAAGCAAGCGCGTATTATACACTAGCGCCGTTTTCGTTGATGATTGAGTGATTCATGTCTGACTTTACCGGTAACCACATTCTTTCGGTTAATCAATTCGATCGCGAGGCCATTGAGAAAGTGTTCTCAGTTGCCGATTCCATGCAACCCTACGCTCGTCGTCAAAAGCGCACCACCGTACTCGAGGGTGCTATTTTGGGTAATCTCTTTTTTGAGCCAAGCACACGTACTCGTGTGAGCTTTGGCACCGCCTTCAACTTACTTGGCGGTGAAGTAAGAGAGACAACTGGCATGTCAAGCTCGGCGCTGGCCAAAGGAGAGTCGCTTTATGATACCGCTCGTGTACTAAGCGGATATTCTGACATTATTGCTATGCGACATCCTGCCGCGGGCTCGGTTGCAGAATTCGCAGAAGGCAGCCGCGTCCCTGTCATCAATGGCGGTGATGGCGCTAACGAACACCCGACTCAAGCACTGCTAGATTTATTCACTATTCAGCGCGAATTAGAATACAACGGCCGCGGCATTGATGGCCTTCATATCGCCATGATTGGCGACTTGCGCTATGGCAGAACGGTACACTCTCTATCACGCTTGCTGTGCCTATTTAAAAACGTGCGTTTTACACTTATTTCGCCAAAAGAACTTGCCATGCCGCAGCCAGTCATTGACGCAATAGAGAATGCAGGTCATCAGCTTACGATTACCGAGACATTAGAAGGTAATATGGATGCTGATATCTGCTATCAAACGCGTATTCAGGAAGAGCGCTTTCCTTCGCAAGAAGAAGCCAATAAATATCGCGGTAAATTCAGACTTAATCAGTCTATTTACACCAAACACTTCCAATCAAAGACCGTTATTATGCATCCACTTCCTCGAGATTCACGTATGGAAGCCAATGAATTGGATAACGATCTAAACCTCAATCCAAACCTTGCCATTTTTAGGCAAACCGACAATGGTGTGCTGGTAAGAATGGCACTTTTTGCGTTAACGCTAGGTGTTGAAAACTTAGTGACAAAATACGAACGCGACGTGGTTTGGTACAGCAATAAGAGTAAGTAATTACATGCAAAAATCTGAAGCCCTTTTCGCCCGTGCGCAAAAAACTATCCCTGGCGGCGTTAACTCACCAGTGCGCGCGTTCAAGGCCGTAGGCGGCACGCCACGCTTTATCACCAAAGCTGACGGCGCATATATGTGGGATGCCGATGGCAAAAAGTACATTGACTATGTCCAGTCTTGGGGCCCAATGGTTTTAGGCCACAACAATGCCAAAATTCGTGAGGCAGTTATTGCCGCTTCACATAATGGATTGTCATTTGGCGCACCTACTGAAGCTGAAATTATTATGGCTGAAATGGTAAGCGAACTGGTTCCATCAATGGAAATGGTGCGCATGGTAAACTCGGGTACCGAAGCAACCATGTCTGCTATTCGCTTGGCGCGTGGTTACACCAGCCGCAACAAAATCGTGAAATTTGAAGGTTGCTATCACGGTCACGCCGATTCATTGCTTGTAAAAGCAGGTTCTGGCGCACTTACCCTTGGCGTACCTAGCTCTCCGGGCGTGCCTGCCAATGTAGCAGAGCATACGTTGACGGTTGAATACAACAACATCGATAGCGTAAAAGAGGTATTCGCCGCTCACGGAGATGATATCGCGTGTATTATTGTTGAACCTGTAGCTGGCAACATGAATTGCATTCCTCCTGTTGAAGGTTTCTTGGAAGGATTGCGTGCGGTTTGTGATGAATACAGTAGCGTACTTATTTTTGACGAGGTCATGACTGGCTTCCGCGTATCACGCGGTGGTGCACAGGAACGCTATAACGTAAAACCTGACCTAACGTGTCTAGGCAAAGTCATCGGCGGCGGCATGCCAGTAGGCTGCTTTGGTGGTCGCAAAGATATCATCACCCATATCGCACCAACAGGCCCAATTTATCAAGCAGGCACCTTATCTGGTAATCCAGTAGCAATGGCTGCTGGTCTTGCTGCCATGCAGCAAATTAGTCAGCCAGGCCTGTATGACTCTATTTTTGAAAACACGCAGGCACTAGTCGATGGTTTCCAAGCCATTGCTGATAAGCACAATATCAGTTTAACCACGAATGTTGCTGGCAGTATGTTTGGTATTTTCTTTACCGATGTCGAGAAGGTGACTAACTACAAGCAGGCCATCAATTGTAATACTGAACAGTTTAATAAGTTTTATCACGGCATGCTAAATGAAGGCGTTTACCTAGCCCCTGCATCCTATGAAGCAGGCTTTGTGTCTAAAGCCCACGACGCGTCTATTATCGAAAAGACACTTGCGGCGGCAGACAAAGTATTCGCTACTCTCTAACGGCGAATTAATAACGCAAAAGCCCCGATATCGGGGCTTTTTTGTACCTTTCTCTCAACTAACCAAACCACTAATCGTGAGACAACTTGGCTTGCTGTCGTATAAAGGCAATCGAAGGCGCAAAAAATGCTGCCCCTGTCTCAGCGCTGGTGAAGTCTAACCAACGGTCATAATCACCTTCGCCATTACCGTAAATTTGGCTATGCAACATATCTTTAAATGGTCTAGCACTCGCGCTACAACTTACAAAAAACAGTCCTTGTGACGCCATATCACCATAAGGCATACCTTGTTTTATCAGTCGCGGCGCATCGCTGTCAGGGGTTGCGCTACTTGCTCGTACGTTATGTGATGAAGCAGATTGTTCACTGCTTGCCAAATTGTGCTCTTGGGTGGTTCCCATCACTTGCTCTTGCTGGCGACTCGACAAACTTTGCCAGCGTCTTAGATCATGGCGATAGCGCTGAATGTGGATATAGCTTCCGCCTGCGAAATCTGGGTCGTCTTCGCCAATGATCGCAACTTGACGGCGCTTCATTCCCCTGGGGTTTTCTGCTGCGTAGATAAACCCATTTAAGTCTCTTCCATCCAAATAGCGAAACCCTCGAATTTGCTCAACCAATTCAACGTGTATGCGAAGCAAATCCATTACTTCAATGCCAACAGCGTGACAAATATCCAGTCTATCAGCTCGTATTTGAATGAAAATATCATAGGGCATGGTGGGCGCACTTCTATCTTCGCACTGCATATCAGGAAACGGCGTCAACTCGACAGGAATAAGACCAGGATAAACTTCAGTCCAATAGCTTGTCCCAATGGCTACAACACCTGTCACCATGGCTTCATAATGCTCGTTTTCAAAGTGCTCAAAAATATCTAACACGCGAGACAGTTTAGCTCGAACGGCTTCACTGTCATCATCAATAACATTCAGCATTAAATACTGTGCGTGTAAGTTAGGTTCAGCGCAAATACCTTTTTGTGGTTGTGTCATTGCCGCTCTTATTCTTATTAAAGTATGTATACCCAGCTTCTATCAGGGCCTTATTGAAAACTCGCGCCCTCTTTTCAAACATTCACCTGACACTAAGCGGTACACCCTTTTACCACGTGTGCTGTGATGCCTTTTAATTAACTAGTGTGCTTAATAGCCTGCAGCTTGTCCATCTTTTCGACTTTCAGACGCCCCAAAATAAACACCTTTTTGCTTATCCTTCGCAATGGCTTGGTAACCGCCAAATGCCCCGACCACGCGTTGTAATTTATGCCCGCGCTCCATTAACTCTCGCTGGACAGTTTCACTGAACCCTGATTCTAGGCTTACGTATCCGCCGTCCATCATGAGCGCTCCCGTCGGACTACTTGAGCCACTATGTAAAATCCGCGGAGCATCGCCAGCTTCTTGTAAGTTCATGCCAAAGTCGAGGATATTCACAATGATTTGTGCATGCATTTGCGGCTGCGTTCCTCCGCCCATCACACCAAAGCTCAGCACAGGTTCGCCATTACGAGTAACGAAAGCAGGAATAATGGTGTGAAAAGGCCGCTTTCCAGGGCGATACTCGTTAAAATGCCCGTCTTCCAGCGTGAACATCTCACCGCGGTTTTGCAGAATAAAGCCTAACCCTGGCGGGGTCATTCCAGACCCCATACCGCGATAATTACTTTGAATAAGTGACACCATATTACCGTCTTTGTCAGCAACGGTTAGGTAGATGGTATCGCCCTCATAAATGCCCGCATCTACACGCATGGCAGCTTTTTCGTTATCGATAAGCTTTTGCCTTTCTTTGGCATAGTCTTTTGAAATAAGCCAATCTACAGGAATATCGTTAAATGCTGGGTCTGCGTAAAACTTTGCTCTATCTTCAAATGCTAACTTCTTCGCTTCTACAAAAGTGTGTATATAGTCGGCAGAGTCAAACCCCATTCCTTCGATGTCGTATTGCTCTAGAATGTTGAGGATTTGAAGCGCTGCTATGCCCTGACCATTGGGCGGCAACTCCCAAACGTCGTACCCACGATAATTTGCTGATACAGGCTCAACCCACTCAGAGGTGTGCGATGATAAATCTTGGTATGACAAAAAGCCGCCCTGAGCTTTCATATAGGCATCAATAGTGCGAGCGATATCGCCTTTATAAAACGCGTCTCTTCCGCCCGTTGCAATTTTTTCGTAGGTTACCGCAAGGCCAGGGTTTTTGAATATGTCGCCCTTTTTCGGTAGTTTTCCATCTATTAAGAAGGTCTCAGCGAAGCCATCGTAATGGCCTATTCGCGCGTTATTCATTTCCCAGTAATAGGCAATAAGCTCTGATACAGGAAAGCCTTCTCGTGCGTATTTGATGGCTGGAGTGAGTAACGTGGACATTGGCAACTTGCCGAATTTTTCGTGCAACTCAAACCACCCATCAACGGCGCCTGGAACAGATACGGGTAAGGGTCCAAACTTGGGAATGGTATTGTGACCACGCTCTGCGAAAACATTCTTTGTCAGCTGCCGAGGAGAACGCCCAGAAGCATTTAAGCCCACTAGTTTTTGCTCTTTTGCGTCCCAAACGATGGCGAATAAGTCTCCACCCACTCCGCAGCCTGTTGGCTCGACAAGGCCTAGCATGGCGTTTGCGGCTATGGCAGCGTCAACGGCACTACCGCCTTGCTTTAAAATATCAAGCGCGACCTGTGTGGCCAGTGGCTGACTGGTGGCAGCCATACCATTTTGAGCAATAACTTCAGAGCGGCTGGCAAAGGGTTTACCAGTAATTCGATCATAAGCATGATTAGACACACTGACAAATACAAGCAATGCCGCCACTAAACGTACTTTTAACGCCATAGTTTTCCCTTAAGAGCAACAGTGCCTTTTTCCTTTTTGTACACCCAGACATAAAGTTTGCGTATACCGTAAAAGACACTCTTATTATTGTTTTTTCTCTACATTTATAAATGGATTAGAGCTATACATTCGTATTTTTCCTACCCACCCTAGTGTAGCGTTATTGTCACAATACGGCTAATACCAATGCTAAAACGAAAAAAGCCCCGCTGATGCGGGGCTTAAGTGAAGTAATGTAGGCATTATTATTGTTGTTGTCGTGTTGCCTAATCGTGACTTACTTACGAACGGCTGCTTGTAAAGTCTGGGTATGCTTCCAAACCACACTCGCTCATATCTACGCCGTCGAATTCTTCTTCTTCGCTTACACGGATACCCATAACCGCTTTCAGTACTAGCCATACCACTAAACTTACTACGAATACCCAAACAAAGATTGTCGCTGCACCAATAAGCTGACCAGTGATGCTTGAACCGTCATTAGTGAAAGGAACAAGGATAAGACCAAGCAGACCTACCACACCGTGAACAGAAATTGCGCCTACTGGATCATCAATCTTAAGCTTATCAAGACCAACAATGCTTAGCACTACAAGGATACCACCAAGACCACCGAATAGTGTTGCCTCTAGTGGCGTTGGCGTAGAAGGCTCTGCAGTAATCGCTACAAGACCCGCCAACGCACCGTTAAGCACCATAGTAAGGTCAGCTTTACCGAACAAAATACGCGCTACAATTAACGCTGCAATTGAACCACCCGCAGCAGCGGCATTAGTGTTCATAAACACAATGGCTACTGAGTTTGCACTTTCAACAGTCGCTGTAGCAAGTACAGAACCGCCGTTAAAACCAAACCAGCCCATCCAAAGAATGAATGTACCAAGCGTTGCAAGCGGAAGGTTAGCACCTGGGATAGCATTAACTTTGCCGTCTGCAGTGTATTTGCCCTTACGCGCACCAAGTACAAGCACACCTGCTAATGCTGCCGCAGCACCTGCCATGTGAACAATACCTGAACCTGCAAAGTCAGAGAAGCCTAGGTCGCCAAGCGTATACATACCAAATACTGCTTCGCCGCCCCATGTCCATGCGCCTTCCATTGGGTAGATGAAACCTGTCATTACAACAGCGAACGCTAAGAATGCCCAAAGCTTCATTCGCTCCGCAACCGCGCCCGATACAATTGACATTGCCGTTGCAACAAATACTACTTGGAAGAAGAAGTCAGCAGAAGGTGCATACGTTGCTGGGTCTTCAGCAACACCAGTTGCGCCATCAGCCATAATACCGCTTAGGAAAGGACCCCAGTCGCCGCCACCGTACATAATGCCGTAGCCACATACCATGTACATGGTGCAAGCAATCGCAAATAGTGCAACGTTTTTAGTTAGGATTTCAGTAGTGTTTTTCGCTCGAACCAAACCTGCTTCAAGCATAGCAAAGCCCGCAGCCATCCACATGACTAGCGCACCGCAAATTAGAAAGTAAAAGGTATCTAGCGCATACCCAAGTTCAAAAGTGATTTCCATTATTGTGTTCTCCGCAAATTCTTCGTTTTGGCTTACAGCGCGTCGCTATCCGACTCACCAGTTCGAATACGAACGGCGTGTTCAAGGTCGTAAACAAATACCTTGCCGTCACCAATTTTGCCTGTTTTGGCTGCGCCAACGATGGCTTCAACCAGGCGCTCTACTTGGTCGTCCTGAACTGCAATTTCCAGTTTGACTTTAGGTAGAAAATCCACCTGATATTCCGCTCCGCGGTAAAGTTCTGTGTGTCCCTTTTGACGTCCAAAGCCTTTCACTTCAGTCACGGTTAAACCGTCGATACCGATTTCTGAAATGGCTTCACGAACATCATCTAGCTTGAACGGCTTGATGATAGCTGTGACTAGTTTCATGAGATGCTCCCAGTTTATTTTGGTTATTTGTGCTATTCGCGTGTTTCTTGTTGTTGCTAAGCTAAACCAAGAGCCATGCCATAAATAATTATTCATATAAATCATATAGATAATCATATTGCCGCGATTTCACAGAAAAAACATTGCACCAAAAACGTGCACGCATGGAGATTTGCCCAACGATGAGGCGCAAATTTACCCAAGCGAGATAAGCGTACTAATAAGTATGACGAGTGTAGGACGGAACTATTTGGCCACTTTAGATGTCAGTTGATTACTATGACCACGATCACCGATTCTTTTTTTGCGCCCAAGCGCGATATGGAAGTCCGCAACACGGCTAAAAAAGCAACGTGGCGTTCCCTATTGGTGTCATCAAGCGTACATGTTTTGGGCTTTGTTTTAGTGGTGTTTCTTTCTCAGTATTCTCTTGAAAAAAGGCGTGACTATATTCAAACACAGCCTAACCAAACACCAATAAAAGCGGCGCTCTATTTTCCCACAACGGTTACTAAGGTAGTTGAAGATGTTGAAGATACTGTGCCATCAAAAGTTGAAGTACAGGATGCACCACAGCCGCAAAAGACCACATCAAAAAAAGAAGAAATTAGCGAGATAAAACAACAACCTAAAAAAACAAATAACGCGATAGCATTACCAGTACAACCTAAGCGCAAGAGATACCCACTACAGACACAACCACGACAAATGCCAATCAACGCGCTGGGCAGTTTAATTTCTCTGTCAAAGACGCCGCTACACAGTATTTTGATGCTTACAACAACGACCGTCTTGCGCAAGAAGCCGTAGATGCAGCAAGAGAGTACCAACAGCAAAAGAACAGCCCAACAATTGTTGACCCAAGAAAGGATAAACCAATTACTGACATTCCACCTAGACCAGTGAAGCGACTAAATTGCACGAATGGCGCCGCGAAGACGCTTGCTATATTGAGTGGCATCACCGGAGGAACACTTCAATGCACCAATTTGGGCGATCCTAATAAGTTTATTGATGCTCGGGTGAAAAAACGTCCCAATGAGGGGCGTTAATCATTTACTCTAGCTTGCCCAAGACGATCACACCGTCTTGTTCAAACATTTTCAATGACGTTTTCTTTGAATAAGTATTAAGCCATTTTGAAGAAAGCGCGTTGTACTGTTCAGACTGCTTAAAGCTATCAGCGGCAAACTTGAGTTTATTGACTAATGCTTGATTAGTCCCTTTTTTTGACATGGCCAAATACGTCGTCGCTTTTTGATAAGTGAATAGCTTTCTGAACCCATCGCATGCGTCATCTAAGCCGTCGCATATAATGTTTGCTCCTCCGTCTGATAAAAACAAAAAATCTGCTTCTTTATCGGTAAGGTGCATAACTACCTTATCCCACGAATCTGCTGTGACATCTATATGGCCTGCGGCTTTTACAAGTGCTTGACGAAAGTCGCCTTTCAAAACAGCAATACGACTGCCTTTTGGCAAGTCTTCAAGTGATGTGGCTCTGCCTTGATAGTCGGCGCGAACAAACACCGAATAAGCATTTTGCGTTATGGGCGTGATCCAATGGAACTCATCTTCCCTTTCAGGCGTTCTAGCCAGAGAAAAAACCAGCACATCAGGTTTCATAGCACTTTCAACAAATATACGTTGCCAAGGCGCCGTTAAAATGTCGGTAGGCAAGCTGGCTTGGCGCAAAATATTTTGTACCAGTTCGACAGCGTATCCCGTTAATTTTCCGCGCCTGCCTCTTTCGCTAAACAAAGGTTCTAGGTTTGTAATTACCCAAAGATTCGAGACATTGCTTTCATCTTTTTCAATTTTCCCCAGTGCTATTACACCTTCAATCTCGTTAGCATCACTGGAAATTTGAGTTAGAGTTGGAAGCCAGCGTTGAACGAGCGTTTCAAACGCTGGTGTTTGCGCAAATACTCTCGCCGTTTTGGTCAATCTATCTGCCATCGCCTTATTGGCTTCTGTCTTTGGCATCGCGATATAGCTGTATTGAATATCGTGAGTATGCTGTCTAGATATTGATGTGCAATTGAGGTTTCTCTGTTTGCAAATAACATCCATGCCAAACTCAGAGAAGAAGACGGCATCAACCTGCCCTTGAAGAACAGCTTCTATAGCTTGCCCCCAAGTGTCGTATTCAACCATGTCAAATTGTGAATATTCACTACCCAACTGGGCACGGTAGTCACCACGCATGACAGAAACAGAAAGGGTTTCATTTTGACTCGTCAGCACCGACAAGTTAATAGGCTTTTTGCCATAAATACCAATAACGTTTGCCGTGAGCGGTGCCAACCAATAAAAATTGTTTTCCCGTTCCTTGGTTCGCCCTATTCCTGTCGCGACTATCTGCTCTCCTAATTTCATACGTTCAATTAAGCGAGCAAATGGCAAAGGAGTGACGTTAGCCTCAATACTGAGCGGCGTTGAGAATAGCGCGAGCGTAGTCAACAGAATAACCTTCAACGGTTCCGTCTTGCTGAAATTCACTAAAGACAGGCGTATTACCGGAAAGAACTACGAGAGACTCGTCAGCATGGGTTTTCGCCATGGAAAGATTGACTAACAACAAGCAGCTCAGTATTAACCAACGTAACGCCAATAGAAATCTCTCCTTGAATAAACTGATGCAATAGTAGACTAAAGCGTAAATGAAAAACAAACAGTATCTGTTGGTCGTACCAATAAAGCATTGGCTAATTTAATGTTGACCAAAAGGGTCGATCAGCCAAATTTTGTTTGCACCTCCTGGTTTGTATAAATGCTGTTTTTCGCATTCAAGTAACAGTAGGAGCATGTCTATGAGCGTTTGTAAAATCCTGGCGGCTGTCCATAGTAGGCTTTGAAACGGCGCGTAAACGAGGTGACATCGTCATATCCAACAGACAGTGCTACAGCCAAAGTAGGCGTGTCGGTATTGGTTAGCAGCGCTTTAGCTTTTTCCATTTTTGTCTTTACCAAGTAAGCCCTCAAGCTTAAGCTTAGGTGGTTGCCTTAAAACGCGCTTTAAACTGTGTTGTTCCCATGCAGGCAATATTTGCCAGTGTATCAATGCTAAGATCCTGCGTTAGGTCTTGATGAATGTAACTAATTACGGGTGTTATGCGCTTATCAATGTCTGCGCCCTTCTCACAACTGCTCAATAGCGCTAAAAATAACGCTATGGTTTCATCAAGCGCCCCGTCAGTAGAATGATTGAGTTGCGTATCAACATAATTCAGAAATGCTTGAAACACGTGATTCACTTGAAATATAGGTTGACCTCTATCTTTCAAATGTTGTGGCACGTCTAATAAATCAGCAACGACAAATTTGCACAAAGCCTGCGCCTTGAACATGTGAACTTCGTGTGGGGCAATGCAGACCCCTTGCCCCACGCCTACCTTGCCTGCAAAGTTATCTAGCTGAATATCAATGTGCCCATTGATAGGAAGCACCAGCTGATAAAACGAGTGCGCATGACTTCGCATGGTCTTCGTGTAAGACCGAATAGACAAAGAAGGTACTGAATAACTAGACATATTCATTATTCTGCCGTACTCCATGATGTTAGTGCAAACGACAAATGCATGTTGCCAATACTAAGTTTCAACGCGTATGCTTTACGAATAACCATGATAAAAGGAAATTCACCGTGGCCGCAGCCAATTTACTCGCGCTTCTAGATGATATCGCCACCTTGATGGACGATATCGCTACAATGTCAAAAGTTGCCGCACAAAAAACAGCGGGGGTATTAGGAGACGATTTAGCTGTAAATGCAGATCAGGTTCAAGGCGTCAAAGCTGACAGAGAGCTTCCTGTTGTATGGGCGGTAGCAAAAGGCTCTTTGCTCAACAAGGCTATATTAGTGCCTGCGGCGCTGGCAATTAGTGCCTTTGTTCCTTCTCTTATTACTGTTTTATTAGTATTGGGTGGCCTGTATTTATGTTTTGAAGGGGCGGAAAAACTGCTTCACAAATACCTACCCCACGAAGATGAGATTCAACACCGCGAGGCACGAATAGAAGCATTGACTCATGAAGATGTCGATATGGTTGCCTTTGAAAAAGACAAGATAAAAGGGGCCATTAGAACGGACTTTATTCTATCTGCTGAGATTATTGTTATCGCGCTGGGTACCGTAAGTGACGCCACATTAACAACACAGATTGGTGTACTGGTTGCACTTAGTTTAGCCATAACACTTGGGGTATATGGTTTAGTTGCGGGGCTGGTAAAAATGGACGATGTGGGGCTATATATGCTTCGCAAATCTCTGACAGGCTCTATGAATGGGCTACAGCGATTTATTGGCAGAGCCCTACTAGTAACCGCGCCTGCACTTATGAAAACACTGGCAGTGGTAGGTACCGTCGCTATGTTTTTGGTAGGAGGAGGCATACTTACTCATAGCATTGGCGTTTTGCACCATGTTACCGACTTTTTTGTGGCGCTATTACCCAGTATGACGCTGCTCATGTCGATTTTAGCCGACGGTGTCACAGGTATCGCTGCAGGTGTTGTGATAGCCCTGTCAGTAGCGATGTTAGGTAAACTCAAACGCTAATTATCGCAATAGTCACTCTTTTTTAGCCCAATACTTTTAATGCATCACTGTCAGCTGACGGTGATGCTAGACCAGCATTAGTCTTTTTGACCAACTCTTTTTAGAAATGACCAAATATTAGCATTTGGTCATTCCCACCTTTGTCATCTCAATTTTTATTTTAAAAATAAAACCTTCAATATCAATAAGTTAGCTCATTTTAAAAAATTGGCACGTCCCTCGCTATAAACTAATTGTTAATTGATAACGACTTAATATCGAAACCTTTGCAATACGATAGCTGCCACGCAGTATGTTTCAGTGCAGTGTCTAACTTTTTATTTTGGAGATTATTATGTTTACCGCTCGCAAACTTTTCACTGCATTGACTTTAGCTACTAGCGTAATGAGTGCAGCAGCATTTGCCCACGAAGATAACGTGGCGGCTTACACCGACTACATGGTTGAAAGCGCTGTAATGGATGTTAAACAAAACTTGGATCTAGGTGTGACTTACGACGTGCTGACGGCAAGCCATAAGTTTGAACCAGAAGCTAGCGAAGATAATACGTTGGTTGCTGACATTACCATAACGCCTATTGAGCCCGTGAGCTTGGATGATAACGACGCATAAGGAGTTTGCTATGTTGACTGCTTGGTACACTTTTCATGTTAGTACTCGGCCCGTTTATCGCTTTTATCGTCAGCGCCCTTTTGTTTTCAACGGCGAGGCTGTTTTTACAAAAAGGACACTGAAATCGCGTTAAACGGACGATGTCAGGAGGTAGACCTGACTTCAAGGACTAGGTTCCCATTTGCCTTCCCTGGGCATTTCCGCTCCAGAGGGAGATAGAAAGCACCAAGTAATCGACTATAACCAAGTGATTGTGTTTTCTATCTTCTTCCTGGGGCTTTTTTTATCCGAAAATACGCTCCCACCAGCTTTTTTCTTTATCACTTTTCTTGTCTTTGACCGGGCGCCCGGCACAGTCTTGTTGAGGCGGCGGAAGCACATCCAAAATAGCAGGAACACTTAAGCTCCCTGCACACCCAGCAACAACAACTTCCCCCGATTTCGCATTAAAATGGGCAATGCCTAGCCCCTCAGGAAAACGACGTGATAATGATTTTGGCGATTGCGAACGCATATAGTTGATGAAAACAGGCAGCGCGCCACCAGCGCCTGTAAGGTTAATGGGTTGGTTATCATCGTTCCCCACCCATACCGTAACAACATGGTTTCTATCAAAGCCACTAAACCAACTGTCGCGATAGTCATCCGTTGTTCCTGTCTTGCTTACCATATTTATATTGCCAAAGTTTGCCCCTACTCGCTTCGCCGTGCCTTGTGTTGTCACTTTATAAAGCGCGTAATTGAGTAAGTAATTTGCAGCTTCATCTGTACGCTGCGCATAATATTCTGCCTTTTTCCACAACAGCGCATTGTCAGCAGTCACTACCGACGTTACGGTGTGAAGGGGTATATATCGTCCGTTGTTTGAAAGCGTTTGATACATTTGGTTAGTCGCAAATGGTGTCAATTCAAACGCCCCTAATGTTAAAGAAGGTACCCTTTCCATTGGCGCCGTCACGCCAAGACGTTCAATAGTGTCAGCAATAGCGTCTAGTCCAACCTGCATTCCCAAATTAACGGTGGGAATATTGAGTGACTCAGTCAGCCCTTGCAGTAGCGATACTTGCCCTCTGAATTTTTTGTCGTAGTTCTGTGGCGACCATTGTTGGCCATTCTTGCTCTCAAGAGTAATGGGCTCATCCCCTAGAGGGCTTGCTAGATTAAACTGGGTAGGGTCTTCAAGCGCCGTTAGGTACACTGCGGGTTTTATTAATGAACCAATTGGACGTTTGGCCTCAAGCGCACGATTAAAACCTTTAAATTCGTAGTCTCTATCCCCTACAATTGCGCGCACTTCGCCACTGGCACTATCAGTGACGACCATGGCCCCTTGCAGCGCAGCCTTTCTATCTTTTTGCAGACCGGACAAGGTTCCCGACAGCGCTTTCTCCGCGCGGCGCTGGGCTACAATATCCAAGGTAGTAAATACTTTCACGCCAGAATCTCGCAAGCTTGGCTCGGCTAGGATCTCGTTAAGTTCTCTACGAACTTGCTCCATAAATGCAGGGTGCTTTCCACTGGCAAGACTTGCACCACTAGCTAGGCCTAATGGCATGTTTACGTACTGTTCGTATTGCTGTCGATTAATTTCGTTTTCGTCAAACAACATCCGCAAAACAAGATCTCTGCGCTCTTTCGCGCGCTCTGCAAACTTACGCGGGTTGTAATACGAAGGCCCTTTGATGATAGCCACGAGTGTCGCAATCTCGGGAACACTTAGTTCGTTAGCCGGGCGATCAAAGTAGAAGTAACTTGCCAAGCCAAATCCATGTACCGCCATGCCTCCATTTTGTCCAAGAAACACTTCGTTTAAGTAGGCTTCAATAATTTCAGACTTGCTATATCGAGCATCGATAATGATGGCCATTAACGCTTCTTTTGCTTTTCTGACAATGGAGCGCTCGCGGGTGAGAAACATGTTTTTCACCAACTGTTGCGTCAAGGTACTACCACCTTGAACTGTGCGACCTGCGGCTATATTCGCCATTAGCGCTCGAAGAATAGAAAGAGGCGCTACACCGTGATGGTTATAAAAGTTGCGATCCTCAACCAGCGTTAGCGCTTTTGGAAGCATGTCCGGAATAGTGTCAAGCGTCACCAACATACGGTCTTCTCTTGAGCCACTGGTCATTCTAGTTACCAGCCATGGCTCTAATTTAACCGCACCAAAAGGTCTATCTTGCGATTTGTCATATATTTCACCAATACGACTACCGCTCCACGTAATAACTAAATGGCGCAAAGGCTCAGCACCTTGTGGGAACTGAAACGCCCTGCGCTGAACATGTAGTACTTTATTTTGATAACTGTATTCTCCGCTACTGTTGGCAAAAACTACTTTTCGGTAGCCAAGCAGATTGAGCTCATCAATGACTTCTTGCGGGGTAATCTCTTCTCCCTTACTAATCTCAAGGGGCCGCGCGAAAATCTGCGCTGGCACTTCCCATTTATTCCCCGAGAACGAATGTTTAATTTGAGCATCGAGATAAAATGAATAAGCGCCGACGACAACAATCATTACTAAACTTAAACGCCAAAATAGCGTGAGCATCCAGTGACGCTTTTTCGCCCCCGATTTTGCTGATGTCGCCGTGGTTGATTTCTTTTTTGAAGATGAAGAGGTATTTGATTGTCTTTTTGCCACAAGAAAACGCCATGAAGAGGTTATGAATGCTTTTGCCACATCAACGCGTCTAACGCGAAATCAGTGTGTGCCAGTAACATTATCATTGTGACCAACTTGCAACAACTGCAAAGCGGCGCAGGCACAAAGAAAAAGCACAACTTAGTTTTACCTAGCAGAAAGGGTTTCACCAGTCGCTGTGAATTTTACTCGCGTTTCGCAGTCACAATGCGATAGCATGCATTTACGCAACACAGGAACGGTACTATGCGCTCAGTTTTTTTAATTCTTTATCGTCTTTTTCAATATCGCGTTCGCGTAACTCGCTGCGCAAATCTCTCGCGCTTTTAATTGGCTGTATGTCCCTAAATAATGCACTGGCAAATGAGCAGTTTGCTCAATGCACCGCAACGCTAGCTGACAAAGCGCAGCAAGAAGGTGTTAGCCAAACAACCATCGACGCCATTTTTCCACACTTGGTGCATCAAGACCGCGTGATTGAGTTAGATAGAAGCCAACCCGAGTTTGTTCAGACATTTCCCGGTTACTTTAGCAAGCGCGTCACTGATTGGCGCACAAATAAAGGGAAAGAGATGTATGCGAAACACAAAGACTTACTGCAAAAGCTAAGCGACAAATACGGCGTTCCTCCACACTATCTTCTGGCTTTTTGGGGACTGGAAACCAATTTTGGAAGCTACAAAGGGAAAATGCTTAGGTTCTGGATTCGCTGGCGACTCTTGCATGCGACAAGCGACGCAGCACTTATTTTACTCAAGAGTTTTTAGTCGCAGTGAAACTCTTTGAACGCGAACAACTCACCCGTGAAGAAATGGTAGGCTCGTGGGCTGGCGCAATGGGCCACACGCAGTTTATGCCTTCAGCTTACACCAATTACGCTATAGACGGTGACGGCGATGGACAAGTCAACCTATGGTCAAGTGAAGAAGATGCGCTTTCATCTGCGGCGAATTTTTTAGCCAACCTGGGATGGGAAGCCGGATACCGTTGGGGGCGCGAAGTGCAGCTACCAACGAATTTTGACTATCAACAGTCAGGGTACAAAAACCGCCAATCACTAAGTGAATGGCACGCGCAAGGCATAAAGAAAGCAAATGGCAGCGAATTAGGTGAAGGTGACACTAGCGCCTACGTTATTGTGCCTGCAGGCCACCAAGGCCCTGCGTTTATAGCATATAAGAATTTTCGCGTGATCATGCGTTGGAACAATTCCGAGTTTTATGCCATTGCAGTTGGCGTTTTGGCAGACAAAATTGCAGGTGCGTCAGGTATTAAAGCGTCGCTTCCTGACCTACCTGCTTATAGTCGCAAAGACATTATTGCGCTTCAAAGCAAACTCAATGCACTTGGCTTTGACGTGGGTAAGCCAGATGGCATTATTGGTCCTGCGACTCGCGAAGGCATTCGCAACTATCAAATTGCTAACAACATGATTGCTGATGGCTTTCCAGGGCTTGATGTTATGGCTGCCTTGGACGTTTCGCTTGAGCGCGATAAAACAAACGCATCTTAGCGCATAAGGCGCGTTATCTTTTATCACTCTACATATGTTTTTTTGTCTTATGTGTGGGTGACGCATTGGCCGGATCATCTGGCCAAAAATGTTTTGGATAACGCCCTTTCATCTCTTTTTGAATTTCTTTGTAGCTTCCCTGCCAGAAAGCGCCTAAATCACTGGTCGTTTGCAAAGGCCTACCAGCGGGCGATAACAATTCACAGACCACCGTCACTTTCCCGTTCGCCAGAGTGATAGGTTGGTTTTGCGAATACATCTCTGTCATTTTGACACTAAGCACCACATCGCCACTTTTTTGATATTTTAGCGGCGCCGCTCTGTTCGTAGGCAGGGGTATCGCTGTTGGTAATAATTTAGCAAGTGCATCTTGCTGGGGCCAAGTCAGTCCATTGTTTAATGTCGTCTTCCAAGGCAGACTCTCTAGGGCTTTTAGGGAGTGGCATTGACCTAATGCTTCGTGCATCCCTTCGCGAGCTGAATTTAGTAAAGCATTTAAGGAACTTGGCCATGGCTCATAACCGTCAAATGCGCTTGCCTGATAAAGATCTAGCTTTGACGCTAGCAGTACCCGATACCACCATTGCCAGTCGTCTTCACCTAGTGGCCATTTATCGATGGTTAGGTTATCTAAATAGGCTATCCACGCATCAACAAGAGCGCCTTTCCAAAATGCATTGTCCTTCGCTTTTTCCTGCCCTGATACAGGGCGACTATTGAGCGTTATGGCATAAAAACCTTGGCTCACACGCGCTTCCATTTGTCCGGTTTGAGCATTTAGGCTCACGTTCCGTCGTTCGCGAAATACATTATCAAATGCCGTACGCAGCCAGTTTTCGGGAACGGCTTGCGCCAAGTTGATAGTTACTGTGCTTCCTAATAACTGCCCCTCTAGCACAGCAATCCACTGCGCATCAAACGTATTTGCGTTTGCGGTATAGTGCGACGCCGCGGGAGCACTCTGCCAGTTGGCACCTTTGCCGCTGGCAAGTTTGTATTCTCTCTTTTCAGCTACTTCAGACGTTCTAGCAGACGCGAGCCTTGAATAACCCACCTGCAATGGAAATGCGATTGCGATACACAAGCCTAGTGCATCCCCCTCTAGCGCATTGATATCCAGTTGATTCGCATCTAAACCAACGTACTTTGCATAACGTTTAGCCTGCTTAATTAGCTGATGCCGCACATTTGCACTGGCTTCTTTGAGCGATGTCAGCGCATCGCCTTGCTGAGGCAAACCACTTGAGTTTTCACTTAAGGCAACCACAAAAGGCGCGGCATGTTTAAGCAAGTGGTTTGTTTTTTCATCAAACCCTTCTACGCCATCGCGACAGAGCGAGAGCAGGTGCGCAAGATGCGGCTGGCACGGCAGTTGAGCAAGCTTACGCCCATAGGTCGTTATTAGATTATCTTGCTCAACCGCATTAATACGACTGAGCTTAGATTTCGCTGCTGCAGTTTGCGCGGCTGAAGGTTTTGTTAGCAAAGCCATAGTATCTGGCGTGCTTCCCCATGCGTAGGTATCAAGCAATAAGCTACTCACGTCTTCTTTTTCTATTTGCGCTTCACTAAATTTTGCCAGTCGCTCGTAACTGTCTTTGCTACATAACCTATAGCACACCCCTTCGCTTACACGCCCTGCACGTCCCATCCTTTGAATAGCGGAAGCCTGAGAGATGCGCTGCCAAGCCAATGCCGTAATATCGCTTGCAGCATGATAATGAGCGCGGTTTTCCCACAAGCTGTCGATGACAACGCGCACCCCTTCTATTGTCAAACTGGTTTCTGCGATATTAGTAGAGAGGATAACTTTTCGCCTTCCGTCGGGGTCAGGCGCAATAGCGGCTTGCTGTAATTCTTTGCTCAATGCACCGTAAAGACGATGTAGCGCTACGTCCTCCCGCTCAATTACAGAGGATAAACCTCGCGCCACTGCGTTAATACTGCCTCTACCCGGTAAAAAAACCAGCACGTCTCCGGAGTGCGTAAGTAAAGTGTGCTTTACCATATCAATGGTGCGAGGCACAACGTCACTTGCGCCACCGTCTTTGCTGTAGCGGACATCGACTGGAAATGTACGCCCCTCGGTAAATAAAGTTTGTACATCACATGCACTGTGATCTTGTAAAAGCGCAGTAAGGGGGTCGACATCCAAGGTTGCTGACATGATGACAAGCCGTAAATCTTCACGCAGCCCGGCCTGAACTTCTAGCGCGAGTGCTAAGCCAAAGTCGCTGTGAATACTGCGCTCGTGAAATTCGTCAAATACAATCACCGAGACACCGTCAAGCTCGGGATCTTGCTGAATCATTCGAGACAAGATACCTTCGGTGATGATTTCCAACTTAGTGTCGCTAGACACCTTGCTTTCACCTTTTATACGATAGCCAACCGTTTTTCCCACAGGCTCGCCTAACTGCTTTGCAAGATAATCAGCAAGGTTTCTTACGACCACTCTGCGCGGCTGCATTAGCAGCACTTTCCCTTCAAATTCTGTTAGCAGAAGTGCTAGGGGCAAAACCGTAGATTTACCTGCACCTGGTGGAGCACCAATAATAACATTGTGTTCATCGATGGCCTGTTGAAGTGGTGACACCAGTGCAAACGCAGGAAGATGTGATAACGGCTGTAACATAAAGAAAACAAAGGTGATATAAACTACATGATGGTATTGTACCTCTTTTTAACCATCTTTTTGTTCATCACGTTATCAATAGCACAAAACACATTAGGTTCGGGAACACATTGAGCTTAATAAAACCTGCCATCTAACTATTACAAGGTGAGATTATGCGTTGTTTTATCGGTTTAGATTTGAGTGCTACAGAAAAACTTGCACTGGATAGCTGGCGACAACAAGCGTTGCCCGAAGTCATGCCTCGAAGCAAACTCACTGCGTCATCAGCAAAAAGTAAACGAGGCGATACAAAAGCGCAAAACGGTACAAAGCATGGCGCTGCGCAACCCTATGCAGTGCCACCTAAGCAAACTTTCATATTACGTTGTGTTTTCTGGGCGAAATAACACATCGTCAACACGAGTCACTCGTGTACGAGCTAGATAATGTTACCTGCGAACCTTTTACGCTCACTTTAGATACTACAGGGCAATGGAGCGGTCCGAAAATTCTATTTAGCGCGCCGACAGCATGCCCAAAAGCGCTTCTTGAATTAGCGAAGCTAACACGCAAAGCTGCCCGTAGCGCTGCTATCGAAGTGGAAAACAAAACGTATAAACCGCATGTGACTATGGTTAGAAAAGCCACTTCGACACTACCACTTCCCTTGTACAGCCCGAGTGTAGAAGTACATGCTTCGGCGTTTCATCTTTTTGAGTCAGTATCAACACCGCAGGGCGTCACCTACCCTATTCGGCATTCTTGGGGCTTAAAACACAACATGTCAGTGCGCGAAAAACTACGTCGCGGCATTACTGATGAGTAAGTCGCACATCACACCATTATGAGATATGCAAAATAATGCTGGTGCCTTGCGCGTATTGGGCTTTACTTCATGTTGACTGAACGGTAAAAAGGTTGCCTGTTTTTTTCTGAATTATTCTTAATTTTATGCAACAAACCTTTAGATTAGTTATCGACTGTCCCGATCAAATTGGATTGGTCGCCAGCGTGTCTCAGTTTCTCGCTGACCATAACGCGACTATCGTAGAAGCAAGCCATCATACTGACTTGCAAACTGGCCGCTTTTTCATGCGTCATGAGATAAGCACTGACTCACTGAAGCTTGATCATCAAAGCTTTGTAGAAGCGTTTACACCACTTGCCAATGAATACCAGATGAATTGGACACTGAGTGATTCCAATAAAAAGCAACGTGTTGCCTTATTGGCAAGCTTAGAGTCTCACTGTCTAGTTGACTTGTTGCACCGTTGGCATACAGGCGAACTACACTGTGATATTCCAGTCATCATTGCGAATCACCCACAAATGAAACAGTTCGCAGATTGGTATAAAGTGCCATTCCATTGGGTCGACTTTAAAGCATTGGGCAAACAGGCTGCATTTGAGCAAATCGCAACACTGCTTCAAGAATACAAAATCGACCTAACTGTACTTGCTCGATTTATGCAAATATTGCCTGATACCTTATGCCAAGAATTGCAGGGCAAAGCGATTAATATCCATCACAGTTTCTTACCAAGCTTTGCTGGCGCTAAGCCTTACCAGCAAGCCTATGACCGTGGTGTGAAGCTTATTGGTGCAACGTGTCACTACGTGACTAAAGACCTTGATGAAGGCCCAATCATTGAACAAAGTGTGAAGCGCATTAGCCACAGTGACAGCGCACAAGATATGGTTAGAAAAGGAAAAGACTGCGAAGTTAATGCACTCGCTCATGGTGTTCGCTATCACCTTGAAGACCGCGTTATTATTCATCGCAATAAAACCGTCGTGTTCGCATAAAAAACGATGCTTACGCTTTATATCTAAAAGGGGCATAACGCCCCTTTTTTTGTTTCACTTTATTCCTATTTTCAAAGCACGCATAGCGCCTACTGCTTGCGTGTTCAAAGACCTGCACACACCCATTTTGTACATTTTATCGCGATAGCATTGACCTTTATCAATACGCAATAGAATGCACACATCTATGCTTTGCCTAAGGGTACTAAGCGAGCCAGCAACAATGATCAAAACATTAAAATGGGTGATGGTAGCAGGTATTTTGTTATTTCTACTTGGCCATTACATCATCAGCTACTCAGACTTGCCTGAAAACTTAGGGGTAAGAGGAATTTATCTAGGCGCATTTTGCATGGCAATCGGGCTTGCCATGTCTCTGCCGACTAAGATGTATCTTACTTTTCTCTTTGTAACACGAGAAAATGATGCCATTGCAAAAAAGCGCCACCATCGCTAGCGCACCATTAGACTGGGCTAACGCGCATTGCCTTTCTCAACTTCAAGTAATACCACATGTTTGACAGTGCAAAAAGCGCTTCGGTAATGGCTAAGCCCCATGTTTGGGTAATGATGCCGTAGACGGTAAAGTTGAGCGAGCCAACAATCATACAGACTCGAAGCCCTGCTTCTTTGCAGTGGAGTTCGCCAAAACGATAAGCCATAAATGTGAATACCTAAGCATGGTTTCTATAAGAGATGTTTTGCCTGTCAGGTTATTTACAGTCAGCACAATACACATCATGGAAATAAGAGTGATATAGGTAGCCACCGCATGATAATAGCTTTTGCTTAATAAGTCGGTAGCATGTACTTAAACCAGCAATGGTGATAACAATGGCGCCGCCCCAAGCCTGCTCAAAGACCAATAATGCGCCTATTGAAATGCATAGCCCTAGGTTAAGCAGCAGTAGTTTTCGTTCGGTATTTGACCAAAACGAAGCAATTGCAAACACTACTGGTAAGGTGTGGAGCAGTAACTCAAACATCGCGTTTTACTCAATTAATCATTGTCCATTGAACCGACGCTCACCCACTGTTGTGGTGAGACAAAATCGCGCGCAGTGTAAATTCCATACAGCACCTTGCCAACTATTATTTTACTTCATTCGATGAATTGCATGAGATAACGATGTGCCACTTAACCGCTGTATTGCAGGGAATTACGTTGAAGGACATTTAACTACGGGTAACATTATCTTAAGATAAAATTGGCGTTTTGCGCTTTGCAGTGCATTTTTCGCCTCTACAGATATGTAATAACGCACTGCATAGCCCCAACAACGACAGTAAAAACCATAACAATAGACAGGAAAATTCATGGGTAAATTTAAATCATCGCTCACTGCCATGGCAGTTGTAGTAGCGCTAGGTGCATGCTCGCAGCAAGCGCCTGAGAATACAAGCTCTGAAGCGCCTAGCGCAGAGAGCACGCAGCAAGCTCAAGTTGAAAATGTGCTACTGCAAGAATTTAAAGGTCCATATGGCGGCGTTCCTGCTTTTGACAAAATGAAGCTTGAAGATCTTAAGCCCGCATTAGAAAAAGCAATGGCGCTGAATTTAGAAGAGATTGACGCTATTGCCAGCAATGAAGAGTCGCCAACATTTGAGAATGTTATCGTTGAAATGGAACGTGCTGGTGCTGAACTTAATCGCGTATTCACCTACTACGGCATTTGGAGCTCAAATAAATCAAGCCCTGAGTTCCGCGAAATTCAGGCAGAAATGTCACCTAAGCTCTCATCTTTTTTCACCCAAATAACCCAAAACGAAAAGTTATTTGCGCGTGTGAAGGCGGTTTATGAATCTGAAGCACTAAAATCACTCACGCCAGAAGAGCAACGTATTACATGGATGACCTATAACAATTTCGCACGCAATGGCGCTACCCTAGATGGCGAGGCCAAAAAGCGCTACGCAGAAATCAACAAAGAACTGGCAACCTTACACACAAAATTCTCGACGAATATCTTAGCTGACGAAGAAAACTATGTGACCTACATCACAGACGAACAGCTAGATGGCTTGCTAAGCTTCATTTGTCAAAGCTGCAAAAGCCGCTGCCGAGGCGCGCGGAGAAGCTGACAAATATGCGATTACTAATACGCGATCATCTATGGACCCATTCCTCACCTATTCAACTAACCGCGAGCTGCGTGAAAAAGTATGGCGTACCTATTACAACCGAGGGGACAACGCAGATGATTTTGACAACAATGAAATCATCAAGCGCATATTGACCCTTCGCGACGAGCGTGTTGCTTTACTTGGCTACGACAACTATGCGCAGTGGCGATTAGAAGACCGCATGGCTAAGAACCCAGAAAACGCAATGGACTTGATGATGAAAGTTTGGCCAGCGGCTATTGCACGAGTTGAGGAAGAAGTTGCAGATATGCAGGCCATTGCCGACGCAGAAGGCGCTGATATCACTATTGCGCCTTGGGACTATCGCTTTTATGCAGAAAAAGTGCGCAAGGCAAAGTATGACCTAGATTCAAACGAAGTTAAGCAGTA
The DNA here is from genome assembly GCF_036870955.2 of Alteromonas gracilis. Classification (GTDB taxonomy): domain Bacteria; phylum Pseudomonadota; class Gammaproteobacteria; order Enterobacterales; family Alteromonadaceae; genus Alteromonas; species Alteromonas gracilis_A. The sequence continues at coordinate 374,331 of NZ_CP145482.2, read as the reverse complement.
TTTACAACTAGATAAATTACGCGAAGCAATGTTCTATGTTGCAGGACGCTTATTCAACTTTAACTTTACGCCAGTAGAAGAAGGCAAAGTGCCTGTTTTTCACGATGACGTAAATGTGTGGGAAGTAACCGATAAAGACAGTGGCGAGCACATTGGCTTATGGTATTTAGATCCGTTCTCTAGAAAAGGAAAGCGCTCGGGCGCATGGGCGACAACATACCGTTCGTACACCACATTTGATGGAAAGAAAACCGTACTATCTTCTAACAACTCAAATTTCGTGAAAGGCGCTGAAGGTGAAGCGACACTGATTTCTTGGGATGATGCAGAAACGTATTTCCACGAATTTGGTCACGCGCTGCACTTCCTTGCTTCTGACGTTGAATATCCATCATCGCATTCTGGTGTGCGTGATTACACTGAATTCCAATCACAGTTATTAGAGCGTTGGTTGACGACAGATGAAGTGATTAATCAGTTTTTGGTTCACCATGAAACGGGCGAGCCTATTCCAGCGTCACTGGTAGAGAAAATCAAGAAAGCGGCAACATTTAACGAAGGTTTTAAAACCACCGAATACATGGCCTCAGCCATTATGGATCTGAAGTATCACACAACCGATCCAAGCATCATTGAGCCCGATACGTTTGAGCGTGAAGAACTTAAAAAACTCAACATGCCAGAAGAAATCGTAATGCGTCATCGCTCTCCACACTTCGGTCACGTATTCTCAGGTGAAGGCTATGCCGCTGCTTATTACGGTTATATGTGGGCAGAAGTACTCACTGCTGATGCTTCAGAGGCATTTATGGAAGCTCCGGGCGGTTTCTACGACAAAGAAGTGGGCGACAGACTAGTAAAATACCTATTCTCTGTGCGCAATGCAATGGACCCAGCTGAAGCTTACCGTAAGTTCCGCGGCAGAGATGCTAAAGTAGACGCTCTTATGCGTGATAGAGGCTTCCCTGTTCCTAAAGACAGCGAATAGTATTTATCACTTTATCAAAGCCACTCTCTCGAGTGGCTTTTTTATTGACCCGCTGGTCAGTTTTGACGCACAATCATCATGTATCGATGTGCGGGGACAACCATCTCAATAAAAAACTAATCATTGTTATCAACGCGCCGATAGATAACCAAAATACGCTATAATAATTATTAAATTGCGTGGTTGTCTTCTAGTGAACTACTAGACACACTTAGACGTTGCGGTGCCTGCAATGCCACGTCATTTTTCAGCATTAACTAACGTGGTCGAAAGTCATGACTTTCAGTATAAAACAAAAACTCATCATAACTTTGGTTGTTGCAGTACTTGCAGCTTCTATTTTAGTTGGCTCAATTAGTCAGTGGATTGCGCGAGATCTCGTCAAAGAGAACGTTGAGCAATACCAACTTCCTTCATTACTTCAGCAAATTGGAAACCGTGTTGATCGCGAGGCCAGTGTCATGCTTACCGTGGCTCACAGCGTAGCATCAAACCCTGATGTGTTAGCGTGGTCTGCAGCCGGTGCAAACAGTGAAGGTGAACGCAGGTTGTTGAAGCATCTTAATGAAATTGTCTCATTTAATGACTTGACGGTAGCGTCGTTTGTTGACCGCCAAACCTATAAATATTGGAATCAAGAGGGCTTTTTGCGAGTTCTTAAAAATGATGAATTTGATGGGTGGTTTTTCGCTTATAAAGATTCAGGTCAACCTATCTCGTTGAGCCTTTACAACGAGCCTGGCCAAGGTTACCGATTGTTTGCCAATTACCAGCAACTCAACGGTCGCGGTATGTCTGGAGTTGCAAAGTCTGTAGACGAACTCTTAGACATCATAAATGCGGTTAAAATTGCCAAGACTGGCTTTGTTTATCTTGTTGATGGTAACGGCACCATTATTGCGCATCCAGATACCAACCTGTTAGGCAAGGCCAAGCTCGCTTCGCTAAGTGACCCTTCAGCAGCCAGCAAACTTTTAACCAAGAAAGATTTTTCCATGACCACCAGTGAACACGACGAAGGCACGCTGCTATTTGCGAGTACTTACGTGGAGAAAGCTGGTTGGTATGTGGTTGCGCAAGTACCAGAAAGTGAATTATATGCTTCGATAAATGCAGGCAGCCGTCAAATTATATTCTGGGCACTCGCCATAGTAGGTGCATTCACACTCATCGGCATTTGGTTAGCGGGTACCCTAACAAAACCACTAGAAACGCTAGCCGACGTTTTTCAGCAACTGGGTCGAGGTCAAGGCGATTTGCGCTCGCGTATTCCCATGCCTGAACAAAAAGAAATTGGGCGTTTGGTAGAAGGCTTTAATAATTTTATCGACCATTTGCATGGCACTATTTCTCAAGTTGCCAAAACCAGCCGTGCTCTTAAAGCGTCTGCTGAAGATGTTGCAAAACAGTCTCATCAAACCGAACTGTCTACGAAAGGGCAGCGCGACCAAACATTGCAAGCAGCAGCAGCGTTAACCGAGATGGGCAGCACAGTGAACGAAGTGGCCCAATCAGCCACTTTAGCAGCGCAGAACGCGAACATGGCCACCACAAATTCAGCCCATGGCAGACAAGTTACGCAACGCGCCGTGCACGCCATCAAAGGGCTCTCTGAGCAAATTAAAGATGTCTCTCAAGTAATTCAGTCTCTAGACGCTCATACTGCGGCCATTGGCGGTATTCTCGACACTATTCGTGGCATTTCCGAGCAGACAAACCTGCTAGCACTTAATGCCGCCATAGAAGCTGCACGTGCGGGCGACCATGGGCGAGGGTTCTCTGTTGTAGCGGATGAAGTTCGCACGCTGGCGCAGCGAGCAGCTGAAGCAACCGATGAAATTCAAGTGAAGATAGACAAGTTCCAGCAAGATTCTAAATCGGCGGTTTCGCAAATGGAGTCGAGTCGAGAACGCACTGAAGATGTGGTTTTGGCAACTGACGAAATTGATAAGCTACTTCAAGATATTGCCGACGAGATTGCACATATTAACGATGTTAATACGCAAGTAGCGACAGCAACTGAAGAACAAGCAACCGTAGTTGAGGATATCAATCGCAACATTAACGATATTAGTGCATCTAGTGAAGAAACACTAAACGCGACACATGTGTTGGTTAGCGTAAGTGATAGACTTGATGAGCTTGCTCAAGAACTTTCAACAGAAGTGAGTCGTTTTAAGCTATAAAAATTGACGATGCGCCATTGGCTAAAAACTGATGGCGTATTGCACCTTAACTTGATTATCTCGGCTTGATTGCCATGGCGAACTTAGCGCAGCGCCATCGGCTTCCCATGACTCTTGTAGTGCACCTATGGTTAGCATATGGCTATCTTCATTAAACGGCACTTCCACATACACACCAGCAGTTCTGCTTGTTGGAAGCTGTATTGTATCTATTACAGCCATTCTAAGTTCGTGACTTGGACGCACTTTGTGGCTTAAACCCACACGATAGTTCCCGCGATCCCACCAGCTTACCAACTCGAATTCGTGGCTTCGTACGCGCTGAGACAAAATGCCGTAGTCCAGAAACCCTTTGTTGTAATGGACTATCGCTTCAATATTGAGTTGAGGCGCAATTTGCTGACTTAACGCTAGCTGATAGCGTTTTTGCTTGCACCCTTTAAATTGAATTTTGTTTTTGGTTAACGACATTGAAAACGCGTTATCACTGCTGGTGTACTGATTTATCCAGCGCTCAGCTTTTTCAACGGCAGAGGCATTCACTACTGATGAAAGCAGTAAACAAGGGCATGCACACAGTGCTAAAAATGGCTTTGTTATACGCTGCATTTTTGCCGCCTCTACATTGTGATCGAAAACAACTTTCTCTCTTCACAATTTCAGTATAGACAGGAAATAGATGCTTTGGGTATTAGCCATTTTACTAATAGGTAAGAAATGATAACCATCAGCGCGGCATGAGGCTTTGGGCTGAGAAAAGCAACAACAATGCCGCTATTGGAGCACCGCTTTGCTTAGCGTTGCCTCTCTGCCTTCGGTAGCTTCTTCGCTAAACCAATAGTCTCCCACTTCATCAACGCAGATCCCTTCTACTTGTTTAAACGACTTGAGCGGCCAAACATTTACTACATCGAAATTGCTAGAAGCTTGAGCGATAAACGTCGAAAAATTACCGAAAGGGTCAGACTTGTAGCCAGTTAGAACAAAGAGGTTTCTTGTTTTATCAAAGTCAGCGCCCGTTACTACGCCAGGAAGGTTTTTAATCTGTGCAAATGCGTTCAGTGTTTGTTCGTTTTCTTCAGCATTCACCTTATAAACGCGAGTAATGCCAGAGCGCCAACTCTTAGAGAACAAAAGCAGTGCATCATCAGTCTTTACCATGGCTTCCGCATCGAAATCATGCGCATAGGCCCTATTGCTCGATGGTGTATTCCCACTGTACTTCAGCCTCAGTGTTTGTATATCGTTAAGATTATCTCTCTTAACTTTGTAAATACTTACTACTTCTCTACTCCCTTTATTATTGCCGACATCTGCGATGTAAAAATATGTGCCATCAGCCGATATTGCCTCCCAATCGACATTAGTTAGTGACAACTTACTTTCATTTATTACGGCACCATCAGGGGATAGCTTGAATACAGCAGGTGCATTGCCGGAGTCGTTCAGCGAGTACAATTGATTCGCTTCGCAAAACAAACCCGAGGTTTCAGAGAGCGTTTTGGGTAACGCTACAGTACTGACAATTTCTAGTTTACTTGAAGGTGGGGGATAGTATGCTGCACACGCTGATAACAGGATAAATGTAACAACTAAAAATGAAAGCCTTAAAAACACGTTCAAGCAAAATCTCCGATAGTAGGGACACCGATACAATAACAAAATGCACGAGCACTGAAGGTTATTTAACTGCGCAATGCAGTGTGTTGGTCTAATCTATGTACAGTATCGTATCAACGTCGGTTGATCATGTACTTTAGCATTAAGTCATGTAATTCAGTTATTAGCAATGCGTAAACTAGCGCATTAATGAATTAAAGTAAGACAAAAATGTTAGCTGGAAACCATTAGCTAGCCATAGTGGAATTATACGAATTATTAAGGATATAACTTTGTCGGACCCGCTTTTATCCCTTGTTGCCGTTGGTTTGTTATCCATCGGGTGTCAGTACCTTGCTTACAAAATAAGGTTACCTAGCTATCTTACCGCTTTTAATAGTAGGCATAGTGGTGGGCCCTGTATTTGGCGTGCTCAACGCTGACGCTCTGTTTGGCGATTTACTCTTCCCCGTTGTTTCTCTTTCGGTAGCCATCATTTTGTTTGAAGGATCACTTACCCTCAAATTTAATGATATAGCTAGTCATGGCAATATGGTGAGAAACTTGTGTTCAGTTGGTGTATTGGTCACATGGGTAGTCGCGGCTACAGCCGCACACTACAGCCTTGAGCTCTCTTGGCAGTTGTCCTTTTTGTTTGGTGCTATTGTTACAGTAACTGGACCTACCGTTATAGTCCCCATGCTGCGTACTGTCCGGCCACAAACAAACCTTGCCAATATTTTACGCTGGGAAGGCATCGTAATTGACCCCATCGGCGCGCTACTCGCGGTCTTAGTGTTCGAGTTTATTGTTGCGTCGCAAGAGTCTGCCATTACCCATACGCTTATCGCATTTGGTAAAACCATAGGCATTGGGTCCTTCTTAGGTTTAGCAGCAGGTTACTTGCTCGGCATCTCTATCCGCAAAGAGCTCATACCTCATTATCTGCTTAACACCGCAGTGCTGACCATCATTCTTGGTGTATTTGCCGCCTCTAATTACGTAGCTCACGAGTCAGGGCTACTTGCGGTCACGATCACAGGAATGGTACTTGCCAACATGAAAGACGTAGACGTAGAAGACATATTGGAGTTTAAAGAAACGCTGAGTGTTCTGCTTATTTCAGGCTTATTTATCTTACTCGCTACCCGTTTAAATCTGCAATCGGTCGTTGATGTTGGATGGGGGTCAGTGATAGTACTTGCCGCTATTATGTTCATTGCGCGCCCACTTTCAGTATTAGCCTCTTCTGTTGGTACTGGGCTCAAGTTAAATGAACTGGCACTGCTTAGCTGGATAGCCCCGCGTGGTATTGTTGCCGCAGCCGTCTCTGCACTATTTTCTTTAAAGCTTGAAGAAATTGGCTATGAAGGCGCTGGAATAATAGTACCCATTGTTTTCATGGTGATTATTGCCACGGTTGTCGTACAAAGTTTAACTTCGCGTACAGTGGCATCGTTGCTTGGGGTGCGCGCCCCTGCACCTACTGGATATCTTTTATTTGGAAGCAGTAAGTTTAATCGGCTACTGGCGTGCGAAATGCTAAATCAGAAGTTAGATGTGACCATAGCTGATACTAACTGGGACGCCATTCGAGAAGCTCGCATGTCAGATATCCCTGTTTACTTTGGCAACCCAATGTCTGACCACGCCGCACGTCATCTTGACATTGCGACCTTCGGCACAGTATTGATCATGTCGCCGTATAAGCAGCTTAATCCGCTGATAGCGTACCACTTTGAATATACCCTTGGTAAAGACAAAGTATGGGCGCTGACTAACAATGAACAGTCGGCTCGCCCTAGTCACCAAGTAAGCGAACAGTATGCGAAGAAGCTTACCTTATTTGATGAAGGTGTAACTTATGGCTATCTCGCCTCGGCGATTGCTAGAGGGGCCACAGTAAAGACGACTCGATTGTCTGATGAATTCACCTACGAGCAATATACTAAGCAGTATGGAGTAAGAGCGACACCGCTTATTGCTATTAGCAACGAAGGTAAGAGTTACACCTTCATAAATGGTAATAGTATTGAGCCTAAAGCAAACTGGCGGGTGATAAGCCTTATTGAGCCCGAGTTGAGTGAAGAAAATAACTAAGAAAGTGCAGTAAGAAAACCTCCTGCCCATCGGCAGGAGGTCTCTCCCTGGAAAACGCGTGACTCGGTGCTCGTTTTGGACTAAGCATTATTGTTAATGTTTTACCTTTGTCACGCTGTCCTGCGGGACGTTGCAAGTGAAAGGCCAAAACGGCAAACGCATTATAATCAGCGACTTATAATGATAGGCCAATATTAACACCAAGTTTAGGCTTGTTTATCAACCACTTTGGTGCATTTCCCGCACCATTTCGGGGTTCAAAAATCAATCAAACCCAACACTCTTACCGTGAACTAGTAGCTATATTTTCACGTATTTTTTGAGGCAGTCTAAGGTAATGTCTAACGCCCCGCTGTTTTCATCAAGTACTAAACGCCCTGCAGCACCTGCACTTTTTCTTAACTCTGGATCGCTTAACCACAATGAAAGATTATCAGACACTTGCTGCGCATCATGGATAATGGTTAGTGCACCTCGCTCCTTCAAGTACTCACAAATAACCGGGTTATTGTATGTATGCGGTCCCATCAGTATTGGAACAGAAAACGCCGCTGGCTCAAGGGCATTATGCCCTCCCCTAGGCGCAATAGAACCGCCAACGAAAGCAAATGAGGCTACAGAGTAAGCGTGATTTAGCTTGCCCATTTCATCAAGCAGCACAATGTTGACGTCAGTGGGCACGTCACTGACTTCAGAGCTTCTTACAAATACTAAGCCGCGGCTTTCCATCAATTTTGCTACAGCATCGAACCGTTCAGGGTGTCTTGGCACAATAACAAGGAGTAGGTCTGTGTGGGACGACCACAACTTGTCTATGGCATCGAGCAATAGGCTTTCTTCAGGATCGTGTGTACTGCCTGCTACCAATACGGGCTTACTTCCACTTTCTAGACCTAAAAACGATGACTTATCCTGATTACCAGCCGCAACTTGGTCGAATTTTATATTGTTTGTAAGTGTCAATTTATGACTGGGTACACCTAACCAAGCATAGTTTTTGAAGTCTCTCTCGCCTTGGGCACAGACGTGGTACAACTTATTCAACATGGGGATAAACAGTTTACCCACTTTCTTATAACGACGAGCCGACCTGTCTGTCATACGCGCATTAATAACTATTGATGGAATACTGCGCTTCCAACACGCATGGATAAGGTTAGGCCAAAGCTCTACTTCGGTAATCAATACCGCTTTTGGTTGCACTCGTTTTAGCATTAACGACATGGTTACTTGCAAATCAAATGGCAAATAAAAGTGATGTACGCTATCACCAAATATAGATCTTACCCTGGCCGAACCTAGGTCGCAGTAGTGGTCGTTATTGTTATTTGAACATCAGGCTCACTGACCATTATTCGCTTTATTAAACTTGACGCAGCGACAACTTCTCCAACGGATACACAATGAAATAAATAACCGCCAGGCTTCGGTGGGGTTAGTACACGGCCGAAGCGTTCGAATGACCCGTGGAGCGCCTTATTACTACTAGCTGATTTGCGCAACATAAGTTGTAAAAAAACAAACGGGACAAGTAGCAATAAAAGTAACGAATATGCCACTCGGCAGATATCTTCAATAAGAGTAGGTTTGTAGCCGTTTCTTTCGGCACCAAACATAATAAGGTCCTTAGCGTAATGCTTTTTATACAGATTTTTTATTATCGCAAAATCGCGAATTACCATACGGTATAGACTAATGATAACCCTTACGTAACTAAGCGTTAACCCGCCGTTGTTACTTAAACGTAAGTTAAGTGAATTTACTTCACAACGATAAGGTTTGACTGATAAAGATGTAGAGTCAAGCACTCACGCCTAATATCTAAAGCGCTTTTTATCAGACACAAAAAAGCCGCTCGAAAGCGGCTTTTTTAAGACTTTGAAATAAGTTAGCGATTAAACGCCAGCTTTTTCTACAACGTCAACTAGAGTCCAAGTTTTGTTCTTAGACAATGGGCGACATTCACGTACTGTTACTACGTCACCTTGGTTGCACACGTTGTTTTCGTCGTGGGCGTGAAGCTTAGTAGAGCGCTTGATGAACTTCCCGTAGATTGGGTGCTTAACAAAACGTTCAACTACAACAGTGATGGTTTTATCCATCTTGTTGCTAACCACACGACCTTGTACTGTACGAATTTTTTGCTCAGTCATTACGCATCAGCCTTTTGAGTCAGAATGGTTTTAACACGCGCGATGTTACGACGTACTTTTCTCAACTGGTCAGTTTTTTCAAGCTGACCTGTTGTGTGCTGCATGCGTAGGTTGAACTGTTCGCGTAGCAGGTTAATCAACTCTGCGTTCAGCTCTTCTACGCTTTTGTCTTTCAGTTCAGTCGCTTTCATTACATCACCGTCCGAGTTACAAAGGTTGTTTTAAATGGCAGTTTAGCCGCTGCCAATTCAAACGCTTCGCGTGCAAGAGCTTCAGGAACACCTTCCATCTCGTAAAGAACACGACCAGGTTGAATTTGGCATACCCAGTACTCAACGTTACCTTTACCTTTACCTTGACGCACTTCAAGAGGCTTCTCAGTAATTGGCTTGTCAGGGAAAACTCGAATCCAAATTTTACCTTGACGCTTAACGTGACGAGTCATAGCACGACGCGCTGCTTCGATTTGACGCGCAGTCATACGACCACGGCCAGTCGCTTTAAGGCCGTAAGTACCAAAGGCAACAGTATTACCCGCTGCTAAGCCGCGGTTGCGGCCTTTGTGCATCTTACGGAACTTCATGCGTTTTGGTTGTAACATGATTAGCCCTCTCGCTTAGCGTTGCGGCCTTTCTTCTTAGGTTGAGCAGCTGGTGCTTGCTCTTGAGTTGTAGGTAGACCACCTAGAACTTCACCTTTGAAGATCCATACTTTAACGCCGATGATACCGTAAGTAGTTGACGCTTCAGAGGTTGCGTAATCGATGTCCGCACGGAAAGTGTGCAGAGGAACGCGACCTTCACGGTACCATTCAGAACGTGCAATCTCTGCACCGCCCAAACGGCCGCTAACTTCAACTTTGATACCTTTCGCGCCTAGACGCATTGCGTTTTGTACTGCGCGCTTCATAGCACGACGGAACATAACACGACGCTCTAGCTGGCTAGAGATGCTATCAGCTACAAGCTGACCATCTAGCTCTGGCTTACGTACTTCAGCGATGTTGATCTGAGCTGGCACACCTACTAGCTTAGATACGTAGTTACGCAACTTCTCTACGTCTTCACCTTTCTTACCGATTACAACGCCTGGACGAGCAGTGTGAATAGTTACACGGATGCTCTTAGCAGGACGCTCGATCACGATTTTAGAAAGTGAAGCGTTCTTAAGTTGTTTAGTCAGATACTGACGTACCTGATGATCGTTATACAGGTTGTCTGCATAGTCTGCAGTATTAGCGTACCAGGTAGATGTCCATGGTTTGCTGATACCCAGGCGTATACCTGTAGGATGTACCTTCTGTCCCATTATCTACTCCTAGTTATCCGCTACAACCACAGTGATGTGACTGCTGCGCTTGAAGATACGATCAGCACGGCCTTTTGCACGTGGCTTGATACGTTTCATAGTTGGACCTTCGTCAACGAAAACTTTAGACACGCGAAGTTCATCGATGTCTGCGCCTTCATTGTGCTCTGCGTTAGCAATCGCAGATTCCAATACTTTCTTTACTAGCGCTGCGCTTTTCTTCGGGCTGTACGCAAGAAGCTCAAGAGCTTTCTCAACGTGCATTCCGCGAATTTGATCCGCAACCAAGCGTGCCTTTTGAGCCGACGTGCGGGCAAAACGGTGTTTAGCTAATGCTTCCATCTTCCTACCCCTTAACGTTTAGCTTTCTTATCCGCGACATGGCCGCGGTAAGTACGCGTTGGCGCAAATTCGCCCAACTTGTGGCCGACCATTTCGTCACTAATAATGACAGGTACATGTTGTCGACCGTTATGGACCGCAATGGTCAACCCAATCATATCTGGGATGATCATAGAACGACGAGACCAAGTTTTGATTGGTTTACGTTCGTTCTTTTCCACTGCAGCCTCTACCTTCTTCAGCAAGTGAAGGTCAATAAAAGGACCTTTCTTGAGAGAACGTGGCATGGTGAATCCTCGCTATTACTTGTTACGACGACGTACGATAAGCTTATCAGTACGCTTGTTGCTTCGGGTTTTCTTACCTTTGGTAGGAACACCCCAAGGAGTTACTGGGTGACGACCGCCAGATGTACGACCTTCACCACCACCGTGTGGGTGATCAACCGGGTTCATGGCAACACCACGAACGGTAGGACGAACACCACGCCAGCGTGTAGCACCAGCTTTACCTAGTGAACGAAGCATGTGCTCTGCATTACCAACTTCACCAATGGTGGCGCGGCAATCAGAAAGAACTTTACGCATTTCGCCAGAGCGTAGACGTAGGGTAACGTAGTTTCCGTCACGTGCTAGGATCTGAGCATAAGCACCAGCAGAACGTGCGATTTGAGCACCCTTGCCAGGCTTCATTTCAATTGCGTGTACAACAGTACCTACAGGGATGTTACGCATAGGTAGAGTGTTACCAGACTTGATCGGAGCGTCCGAACCAGACTGGATTGCATCACCTGCTTTCATACCCTTAGGAGCTAGAATGTAACGACGTTCACCGTCTGCATACAATACTAGAGCAATGTTCGCAGAACGGTTTGGATCGTACTCTAAACGCTCAACTTTAGCTGGAATGCCGTCTTTGTTGCGTTTGAAGTCGATTACACGATAGTGTTGCTTGTGACCACCACCAATGTGACGAGTCGTGATACGACCACCGTTGTTACGACCACCAGACTTGCTGTTTTTCTCTAGCAAAGGCGCGTAAGGTGCACCTTTGTGCAGGTCAGGATTAACGACCTGAACAACGTGACGACGACCAGCAGAAGTTGGCTTAGCTTTCAATAATGGCATTTCTAATCCCCTTCTTACTCAGCACCACCGACAAAGTCGATGTCCTGACCTTCTTTAAGAACCACGTAGGCCTTTTTCCAGTCGCTGCGCTTACCGAAAGACATGCCGTGACGCTTAGTTTTACCCTTAACGTTCACAGTACGAACACCTTCAACTTCAACTTCAAACAGTTTTTCAACTGCTGCTTTGATTTCAGCTTTGTTCGCGTCTTTAGCTACTTTAAATACAACTGTGTTGTTCGCTTCAGCAGCCATAGTAGACTTTTCTGAAACGTGAGGTGCTACTAGCACCTTCAGTAGACGTTCTTCTTTCATGCTAACGCCTCCTCAAGTTGTTTAACCGCATCAGCAGTCATTAGCACTTTTTCAAATGCAATCAAGCTCACTGGGTCGATGCCTGCTACGTCACGTACGTCAACTTTGTACAAGTTGCGCGCCGCTAGGAACAAGTTCTCATCAACTTCAGGAGTAACGATTAGAACGTCGTTTAGTTCATATTCGTTAAGTGCAGAAATAAGAGCTTTAGTCTTAGGTGCGTCAACACCGAACTTCTCTACAACAACCAAACGGTCTTGACGGATTAGTTCAGACAAGATGCTCTTGATCGCACCGCGATACATTTTCTTGTTAACTTTTTGGTCAAAGTCACGAGGCTTAGCTGCGAAAGCACGGCCACCGCCAACCCAAATTGGGCTACGGATTGTACCAGCACGCGCGCGGCCAGTACCTTTTTGACGCCATGGCTTCTTACCGCCACCACGAACTTCAGCGCGAGTTTTCTGCGCTTTTGTACCCTGACGAGCACCTGCACCGTAAGCTACAACTACCTGGTGTACCAGGGCTTCGTTGAATTCACGTCCAAAGGTCGCTTCGGATACTTCAAGAGCGCTTTGCGCGTCTTTCAATGTTAATTCCATCAGTTCACTCCCCAGACGTTACGCTTTAACAGCTGGCTTTACGATTACATCGTTGCCAGTTGCGCCAGGTACGGCACCTTTAACTAGGATAAGGCCGTTCTCTACGTCAACACGTACAACTTCCAAAGACTGAGTAGTCACTTGCTTGTTACCAAGCTGACCAGCCATTTTCTTGCCTTTGAATACTTTACCTGGTGATTGGTTTTGACCAATTGAACCAGGAGCACGGTGTGACAAAGAGTTACCGTGTGTCATACGCTGAGAACTGAAGTTCCAGCGTTTGATAGCACCTTGGAAACCTTTACCTTTTGATGTACCAGTTACATCAATCTTTTTGGTGTCGTTAAAGATTTCAACAGTGATTTCACTGCCTACTTCAATATCGGCACCTTCGTTTTCTTCTAGGCGGAATTCTACTAGAGTGCGTCCAGCTTCAACACCAGCTTTAGCAAAGTGACCTGCTTCAGCTTTGTTGATGCGGTTAGCTTTCTTAGTTCCAGCAGTAACCTGAAGAGCGCGATAACCGTCAGTTTCCTCAGTACGAAGCTGAGTAACGCGGTTTGGGGTCGCTTCAATAACAGTCACAGGGATAGACGTACCATCTTCAGTGAAGATGCGAGTCATACCCACTTTACGACCGACTAGACCAATCGCCATTGTTATAACCCTCTCTTATTAGCCCAGGCTGATTTGAACATCAACGCCAGCAGCCAAGTCCAAACGCATCAACGCGTCAACTGTTTTATCAGTTGGCTCGATGATGTCTACCAAACGCTTGTGAGTACGGATTTCATATTGATCACGCGCGTCTTTGTTAACGTGCGGAGAAATCAGAACTGTATAGCGTTCTTTGCGAGTAGGTAGAGGAATAGGACCACTTACCTGAGCACCAGTGCGTTTCGCAGTTTCAACGATTTCAGCCGTAGACTGATCGATCAACTTGTGATCAAACGCTTTCAAACGAATGCGAATTCTTTGATTTGGCATCGATTAAGCTCCAATCGAAAGAACAAAAAAATTCACCCTTTCTCTTCCATTTATTCCGGAAAGAAAGGATGTGCGTAAACCGATGGTTCCCAATTGGAACCCTGTTCTTTTTTCTAGCACGCCAGCAACAGGCTAATCAGTAAAGATGAATCCGTTACTTCGGCAACCACCCTAAAAGCAGTGAGGTCGCGGCTAAAAATTACATGCCCTAATTGGGCAGTGGGCGCGAATTATACAGAAAGGAGACTGTAATGCAAGGCCAAGTTTGCTTTTTGTACGAAATAGTTGTGCATTTCTTGATCGCTGTGTATTCACTGCCGTTGCCAATCTGATTAGTCGACTTTACCAACTAAAAATACGTTGCTATCTCTCAATTACATTTACTCATGTAATGTTAAATATCGACATCGTCGTCGAACTTGTCGCGTTTATATACTATACGAATGTATGTAAGCTTCTATAAGTAGTATTGTTCGTTTCGTGGTATAAATAGTAATAGATTGGATGATCAGTAAATTCCGGCTATGCGTAGCATTCACACGGAGCGTGTAAAACACTTTGAATTGAGAAGATATGGAAGTAGTAGATAATCAACAAACGTTTGCTCAAATAAAGCGCATTTTAAACAATCACTCTACGCTATTAGATGCGTACAGTGTGCTTGAGCCCATCATTTTAGATTTGTTCGATGCACAGCGTATGAGTATTTTTCAGCGACGCAGGCAGCATCAAGATTTAGTCGCGCGGTTTAAAACAGGAAAAGAGACGTTAGAAATTAAAGTTCCTATTAGTCCAATGTCGATTGCGGGCTATGTTGCGCTGTCTCAAAAAGCGATTATCGTTGCTGACCCCTATAACCCGTCGTTACTTCAAAACATTCACCCTCGTCTGCGCTTTGCCGATAAGTTTGATAAGGATAATGATTTCAAAACGCAAAATATTCTGTGCGTACCTATTTTAAATGCAGGCGTACTGATGGGCGTTATTCAAATCATCAACAAGAATTCTGGTCCGTTTTCCGATGATGATCTACAACTTGGTAATGCATTAGCACTGATACTCGGTGATAAATTCCGATTCGAACTTGGCGGAACCAATAATCCTTTTGACCTACTTGTTCACAAAGGGCTAATAGAAGAAGCTGCGTTAAAGGAATTACAAGAAACTACGCCTGATATCCGCGCACTGGTGCAGCGACTCATTTCTGAGTACCGCATTGCTGAACAGGAAATTGGCAATTCGCTCTCTATTCACTATCAAGTGCCTTTTATCGGGTACCTTCCAGAAAAATATCACAAGTTCGAAAACGACAGCCGTTTAAATGTGTCGTATTTGAAGCGCAACTATGTAGCAGTGATTGCTGATGCCCATGACAAACCCATAGTGTTGATGGCTGAGCCAAATAATGCGGCGCTGTTGATGGAAATTGAAAGCGCCATGGGTATCGACACCTATGAAATAGCGGTCAGTCTACCTAACTTAGTACTTCAATATTTAGGCGAAAATAGCGGTGGCGGTGCACCGGGTGAAATGAGCGAAATTCTTGATGAAATTGGCTCGTCCACCGAAGAAAAAGAAGACCAAGTTGATGAACTATCAGATGATGCACCTGCGGTAGTTCGCTTGGTAAGCCGCATACTTCATGACGCTAAGCGCCTCAATGCTTCAGATATCCATATCGACCCTGAAAAAAACGCCCCGACGCGCGTACGTATGCGTATAGACGGCGTTTGTCGCGATATGAACCAAGTGCCTAACTCGCACCACAGTGCGGTTATTGCTCGTATTAAAATTATGTCAAATCTTAACATTGCCGAAAAGCGCGTGCCGCAGGACGGTAAGTTAGCGTTTAAGATGAACGGTCAACTTGTTGAGGTGCGTGTAGCTACCATACCGACGGTAGCTGGCGAAGGTGTGGTTATGCGTATATTGGCATCAGGCGGTGCCATGCCAATTGATAAAATGAACCTTGCACCCAACAACCGCGCTCGCCTTGAGGAAATGATTAAGAAGCCCCACGGCATATTGCTCGTTGTGGGCCCCACAGGTTCAGGTAAAACCACTACGCTGCACGCTATCTTAGGCTACGTAAACACGCCTGAGAAAAAGATTTGGACAGCGGAAGACCCGGTAGAGATTACGCAACCGGGTTTACAGCAAGTACAGGTGAGCCCCAAAATAGGCTTTACTTTTGCCAATGCGCTAAGAGCATTCTTGCGTGCTGACCCTGATATTATTCTTATTGGTGAGATGCGTGACAAAGAGACTGCACACGCAGGCATCGAGGCCTCGCTAACTAGGTCACTTGGTGTTATCGACGCTTCACACCAACTCTGCGCCAGAAACCATAACCCGACTTCTCGACTTAGGCCTTGATCCGGTTAACTTCTCTGACGCCTGTGTGGGTATTTTGGCTCAACGTCTTGTTCGAACCTTGTGCGGGCATTGCAAAGAAAAGTATGTTGCTACAGAAACAGACCTAGCGTTTATCGAGCGCCAATATGGTAAAGAGCACATTCATGAACTGAACATTAATGGCCCACTTGAGCTTTATCGTGCCAAAGGATGCGAAGAATGCGGCAACACAGGCTATAAAGGCCGTACCGGCTGTTCACGAGTTGCTGGGCATGACACAGGAGCTGCGGTCATTGGTATACAAAGAAGCCAGTGTTAACGACATGAAGAAACAAGCCGCAAACGATGGTATGCGTACCTTGGTACAAGACGCTATATTTAAGGTAATCAAAGGCGATACCGACCTAGCACAGGTACAAATTGTGGGTGGCGAATAGCGTCTTTCCTATTGCCAAAAAAGCCCAGCAATGCTGGGCTTTTTTATAAGTCTTAGGTCATTGATAGCATGGCATAGCCATTACTTCTTCAAATATTCCCGAATTACATAATGCAGTATTCCGCCATTCTCGAAGTAAGTGAACTCGTTCGAGGTATCGATTCGGATATCCATCATAAATGACGTAGTCTTACCCTCATCTGTTTTGACTGTTACGCCAACCTCTTTTTGCCCGCGCGATACGGTTTCGATGGAGTAAGATTCATCACCTTTTAAACCCAAAGACGTTGCGCTGTCACCATCTTTAAACTGTAAGGGTAATATGCCCATACCTATTAGATTAGAGCGGTGGATACGCTCATAGCTCTCAGCTAGCACAGCTTTAACCCCCATTAACGAGGGCCCCTTCGCAGCCCAATCGCGGCTTGACCCTGTTCCGTACTCTTTACCGCCTATAACAATAGCAGGCACACCATCGTCTTTGTAGCGCATAGCGGCGTGAAAGATTGACATGCTATCGCCACTTGAATAATGCGTCGTTGCACTTCCCTTCGTACCAGGAGCAAGTTGATTTTGAAGGCGTACGTTGGCAAACGTACCACGCATCATGACTTCGTGATTACCACGTCTGGAGCCATATGAGTTAAAGTCATTTGGCTCCACTCCCTGTGCCTGCAAATACTCCCCTGCTGGACTGTCTTTAGCGATGGCGCCAGCAGGTGAAATATGATCGGTAGTAATAGAGTCACCCACTTTGACTAAGCACCGAGCATTCTCTATAGATTTGAGTGCTTCAGGCTCTTTACCCATGACTTCAAAGAAAGGCGGATGTTTGATGTAAGTAGACTCAGGCCAGTCGTAAACGGACGTTTTGCTTACTTCAAGTGTATTCCACTCACCGCTGCCTTTAAACACGTCAGCATACTTAGCTTTAAATAACTCGTCGGTTACGTTTTCTGCTATATATTGCTGAATTTCTTCTTCCGTTGGCCAGATGTCTTTCAAATAAACCGGAGAACCATCATCCGCTTGGCCTAGCGGCTCTTTGGTAATATCAATATTCATATTACCAGCTAATGCATAAGCAACGACCAGTGGTGGCGACGCTAGATAGTTCGCCGCTACATCAGGATGGATCCTGCCTTCGAAATTACGGTTACCAGATAAAACAGACGTCACTGTGAGCTTCGCTTTTCGTATAGCGTCTGTGATGGCATCGGGTAATGGTCCTGAGTTACCAATACAAGTAGTACATCCATATCCCACCAGGTTAAAGCCCAGCGCTTCCAGAGGGTCCATTAAACCGGCGTCTTCTAAGTATTGCGTAACGACTTGTGAACCAGGTGCAAGTGATGTTTTTACCCAAGGCTTACGCGTGAGGCCTTTTGCTGCAGCATTTCTAGCAAGCAGACCTGCGCCAACTAACACTGATGGGTTTGAGGTATTCGTACAACTCGTGATCGCAGCAATTACAATGGCGCCATCCTCTAGGTTGAACTTGCTTCCTCTAAATTCTACGAAGGAATCGTGATCTTCATCAATTTCAGCATTGGCGCCTAGGCCACCTTCAGCCACAAAGTCTGCTTCTTCATCTTGCACTTTGATATCTATTTGCGAACGATGCCATTCTTTAAATGCACTGGCTGCTTGGTCTAGTGCTATCTTGTCTTGTGGGCGTTTGGGGCCCGCAATAGAGGGCACTACATCATTCAGGTCGAGGGAGAGCGTTTCATGGTATTGTGCGTCCTTCGTGTGTTCGTCGTGCCAAAGGTGACTAAATTTAGCGTAAGACTCTACAAGTGCAATTTGCTGCTCATCTCTACCAGTAAGCTTGAGATAATCTAAGGCAACGTCATCAATTGGGAAAATACCGCACGTTGCGCCGTATTCCGGTGCCATGTTGGCGATAGTTGCTCTATCTGCCGTTGTTAAGTGCTTCAGGCCTGGGCCATAAAACTCAACAAATTTTCCAACTACGCCGTGTTCACGCAGCTGTTTTGTAATAGTAAGCACCATATCTGTAGCCGTAACGCCAGCAGGCAGCTTGCCAGAAAGCTTAAAACCTACAACTTTAGGTAGCAGCATGGTTACAGGTTGCCCCAACATTGCTGCCTCGGCCTCAATTCCTCCTACACCCCAGCCTAGCACGCCAAGACCATTTATCATGGTTGTGTGCGAATCTGTACCGACCAAGGTATCTGGATACACTAAAGTTTCGCCGCTCTCTTCCTTAGTAAAGGCACAACGAGCTAAATATTCTAAGTTAACTTGGTGGACAATACCGCGACCAGGAGGCACGACTTTAAAGTTGTCAAAGCTCGATTGCCCCCATTTTAAGAACTGATAGCGCTCTTTATTTCGCTCAATTTCAATATCCGTATTCTTTTCAAGTGCATTGTCTTCTGCGAAGTGGTCAACCATAACGGAATGGTCAATAACCAACTCGACAGGATTAAGAGGGTTTATAGCCTGAGCATCTCCTCCTAATCTATCAACCGCATCTCTCATTGCAGCTAAGTCCACTATTGCAGGTACGCCCGTGAAGTCTTGCAAAATGACACGTGCGGGAACAAAAGATACCTCATGATCTTTATGATTACTGATGTCCCATTTGGCTACTTGTTCAATATCCTCGCTATTAACAAACTCCTCGTCCTCATGACGGATCAAGTTCTCAAGTAGTATTTTTATGCAAAAAGGGAGGCGGTCGAGGGCGTATTGCTTTCCAATGTCGTCAAAGTTTACTGCTTTATAGGTATTACCATTTACCTCAAGCTGTGAAAAAGACTTATATCTCATACGCTCTTCATCCTTATTTGCCTGTTAAAAAATAATAGCTAGCGCGCTACGCCGCGTTTTTGTCGGCAGCACAGCCATGCATGTTGCAATTGCGCTAAACGCTATCAGTTGCAATCAACCGACTGGTTGTCATGACAACTTTGTGATGTTTGTACGCTATGAATATGAAATAAAGTTCACATTTGATTGTAATGCAACCTGTTTCGATGACCGCCTTTTCATTTACATCTGAGTAACATTTTTATTTTCTTACAATGGAACAAAAGGTATGCTTTAGGCATATTAGAACAGTCTCGCGCAAAGCTGCATTAAGCGCCTTACAAGAGACGACTTGATTTTGACTTGAGCATGAACCATCCATTAGTAAAAAAATATGATTTGAGCCCACACCCAGAAGGTGGCTTTTATCGCCAAGTATTCCAATCTGAACACAAGACATCCTCTTTTGTTCACGGAGAAAGCAGGCCCGCACTTACCCACATTTACTTTTTGTTATTAAAAGGGCAAGTGAGCCGCTTTCATCGTGTTTTGCATGATGAAGTATGGAATCACTACGAAGGTGCACCGCTTCAACTTTTGCAACTGCATAAGCAACAGCTTTGGGAACGTCGGATTGGTGGTGAAGGACACGAATATGTGGAAGTTGTGAGTGCGGGCCATTTTCAAGCAGCGCAGAGTATGGGGGACTATTCTCTTGTTGGATGTACTGTAGCGCCAGGTTTTGATTTTGCTGACTTTAGTTTTATAGAGGAGCCTTCTATGAAACAGTGGCTTGATGTAGCGCACCCTGACCTCTCGCGATTCATTTAACGTTACCCATCTTTGACATCACTTGTCGTACCTGCATTTTTGTCGGTAGAGAAACTGGATTTTTTAGTGCCGATCAAGGATGATAACGGCAGTTTTTAAATATACGTCTGAACGTCTATATACGATTCGTGATATTGGCACTTCTCAGACTATCTCACTATAACGCCGCAGGTAACCCAACTATGTATAAATTGGTACTTATTCGTCATGGCGAGAGTCAGTGGAACTTAGAAAACCGTTTCACAGGCTGGCACGACGTTGATTTGACTGACACTGGCGTAGCGCAAGCGAAAACCGCTGGTCAGCTACTTAAAGATGCAGGATTTGCATTTGATCAGGCTTACACGTCTGTATTATTACGCGCCATTAAAACGCTTAACATTGCTCTTGAAGAGATGGGTCAGCACTATTTACCTGTTGAGCGTCACTGGCGCTTAAATGAACGTCACTATGGTGCGCTTACTGGTTTAGATAAGGCAGAGACCGCAGCAAAACACGGTGAAGAGCAAGTAAAGATTTGGCGTCGCAGCTTCGATATTCCACCTCCAGCGGTTGAAGACGAAAGCGAACACTTCCCAGGTCACGATCCGCGTTACAGCCAGGTAGATGCAGACATCCTTCCTCGCGGAGAAAGCTTGAAGCTAACTATCGAGCGTGTACTTCCATATTGGCACGATGTAATTCGTCCAGATATTCAAGCAGGCAAACGTGTCATTATTGCGGCTCACGGCAATAGCCTACGCGCGCTGGTTAAATACTTAGACGGTATGTCTGATGAAGAAGTACTTGGTTTAAATATTCCTACTGGTGTTCCTCTAGTTTACGAACTAGATGAGAACTTAAAGCCAATTTCAAAAGAATACTTAGGCGATCCAGAAGCCATTAAGGCGATGATGGATGCTGTTGCTAAGCAAGGTAAAGCAAAATAAGCCGTAACCGTTTAGATACAAAAAAGCCTGCTTATGCAGGCTTTTTATTTGTGTCCCAACGAACTAGCGAGGTACTTTCACCAACCAGTTGTGAGTATCCTCTGCTTTACCCCATTGGATATCATTTAGCGCCTGTCTTAACTTCATGGTTACCGGGCCAGCCTCACCACTTCCAACCTGATACTCTTTATCGTTGTGGATAAATGTACCTACCGGCGTAAGAACAGCCGCAGTACCTGAAAGTGCCGCTTCAGTATTAGGTTTTGCTGAACGTTCTAGCAATTCATCTACAGTGATATCACGCTCGCTAACCTTCATGCCGTGATCTTTAGCAATTTGAAGTACTGTTGCACGTGTCACGCCGTGCAAGAAACTAGAATCTAACCCTTTAGTAATGATTTCATCACCGTCAATAAGTAAGAAGTTAGCTGCACCCGTTTCTTGAACATCGCCGTTAGGGCAAAACAATATCTGGTCTGCCTGCACTTCAGCACGCGCTTTTAAAATAGGAGGTAATGCACTGGCATAATTACCACCGCTCTTAACCATTCCCATATGCGGTGCACAACGCATCCCTGTTTCATCAAGCAGTAAGCGAAGTGGTTTTGCACCGCCCGCAAAGTAATCACCTACTGGCGATAACAATACATACAACATTGAGCTTGCTGATGGCGCTGCTGCTTTACCGATAGACGCTTCGGTACCGATATGCGTAGGGCGGATATACATGGAGCCTGGAGGCTCAGGTACTTCAGACGCGTATTTCGCTACAATATCAATAATCATCTTTTCTACTTGCGCTTTGTCTATTTCAGGCAAGTTAAGAAGACGGCTACTTTGAGCAAAACGCTCAATGTTTTTATCCATTCTAAAAATATTGATACTGCCATCTTCGTGCTTAAATGCTTTCAAGCCTTCAAAACAAGTACTTGAATAATGAAGCACATGTGCACCAGGATGCAATTTAATGCTGTCTGCGCTGACAAATTCGGTGTCAGTCCACTTATCGTTGACAAAGGTAGCAAGTGCCATTTGTGGCATAAATACTGTACCGAATACGGCCATTGGTTCGTCCTATTTACTTCGACTAAAAAAATATCCGGTAGAGTTTACCAAAAATTGCTCACTTTGCTAAAAGTAAGTAGGTTCTATTGGCGCTTTTATTTTCTAAGATCGTCTAGAAATACTGACGGCAAAACAAATTCAAAATTCAAAAACAAAAAAGCCAGCTATTAAAGCTGGCTAATTGACGTTAAACGGCAAATATGAATATCTGCTATTTTCCTTCCAGTGCCTTCTCTAGCAATAGCTCTATGCGTTTAACACTTTCAATAAGTGCCTTCATATCACTTTGTTCATCGCTTTTCTGTTCTGTTACGGCGTTGCTACCCGTTAACAACTTATCTTTTTGCGCCAGGATGGTCTCTCTAAAAGTATCAGCCTCATTGATTCCAATCAGTGAGACTAAAGCGCCTTGGGCAGATTGACCTAAGCAGTCTCAAAAGAAAGCCGATAGAGATTGAAGACGCGCATTAGCGGCCCTTGCACCATAGCAACATCGGTTATTTTCTCTAATGGAATAGACTTCTCTTCTTTGTTAAAAACACCCCGCTTAACCACTAGCTTTCGCTCTGTCACAATAGCGGACATTGCAGCAAGTATTTTACCGCTGATCACGAAAAATAGCGGGATAGAAATAATCAAGAAAGGTATTCCTACTATTGTGAGAGTAGACACTAACAATAAACTTATAAGCCAGTAAGTTTTTACCGCTGGGTTAAAGGTCGCATTAATTATTATTTTTTCAGACATTATAAGTTCCTTGTTGTAATAGTTAGTTCAACGCTAACACGCCTTAAAAATGGTAAACAACCTGTACGTTACCATCAAAGCGCTTTTCATCATTCTGAGATTCTTTACCGTAGCCCGCTTCTGCACGAAAAGCCCAGCCTTCTCTCCCCTGATTCAAACGATATTCGTAAGATAGACCTAAGCCTTGCGTTGTTTGAGCATCAGTAAATACTATTCGAAGAGGTGGGCAAGAGTCGTCAGCCTCGCATGGATAATTTGCATCTCTTGCACCTACAGCCCCAATAAAAACACCAAATACATGATGACCATATTGCTTTTCTGCGCCAACAGTAAACCCGTCATCAAGCCCCACTTTGTAGTTCGCATAAAATTCGATGTCGTTATATGTAGTCGATACAGTCGGTATCAAAAAGAATGGCCAGCCTGCGCTGACGCTCATATTGACGCCTTGAGCATAGGCGGTTGAAGAAAAACAAAGAAGTGTTATTAGAAACCCGATATGTTTACGCATGATATTCCTTTAGTACGATTAATATCTAATAAATATAACCACTTTTAAGTGAACTTAAGGTGAACAAAGACACATTCAATTTGATTAAATATAAAGGGTTTTATGGAAGAGGTTATCCCCAAATTGCGTTAAAAGTGTAAGCAAATAATATGAAACATTAAATTACAGTACATTAAGCAATTGGCTATATTTGTAAGGCTTTTGAACAGACACAAAAAAAGCCCTTGTCGTCAGACAAGGGCTTTTCTTTAATTAGGACCTGGCAGTGTCCTAGCTCACTTGGGGGTGAGGAACGCTGCACCGCAGGTGCATGACGGATGCCTAATGGCATTCGGCAAGTGATGAACGGTCGAGCTCTGCGAGACCATGGAAGCCCCTTCGGGATGGCTGACCGCGGGAGTAGCACGTTAGTGCTAGTCCTTAAAGCAAAAAACCCAGCTTTCGCTGGGTTCTTTGTTTTAGAATTAGGACCTGGCAGTGTCCTACTCTCACATGGGGAAGCCCCACACTACCATCGGCGCTAATACGTTTCACTTCTGAGTTCGGAATGGGGTCAGGTGGTACCGTATCGCTATGGCTGCCAGGAAAAACTGGTAACAATTTGGGAAAGATAATATTAATTCAATCAGTGAGTAACTACTTTTCACTCTACTTACTTTAGCTTGTCTACAACACTCAAAAGCCTAAAGCTTTTTGGGCGTTGTATGGTTAAGCCTCTCGGGCAATTAGTACAGGTTAGCTTAACGCCTTACAACGCTTCCACACCCTGCCTATCAACGTCATCGTCTATAACAACCCTTCCAGACCTTAAAGGTCAGGGATGACTCATCTTTGGGCCGGCTT
This sequence comes from Alteromonas gracilis, assembly GCF_036870955.2. Lineage (GTDB taxonomy): Bacteria > Pseudomonadota > Gammaproteobacteria > Enterobacterales > Alteromonadaceae > Alteromonas > Alteromonas gracilis_A. Next base: position 350,130 of record NZ_CP145482.2, on the reverse strand, counting down.
CCCGCTTAGATGCTTTCAGCGGTTATCCGTTCCGAACATAGCTACCGGGCAATGCCATTGGCATGACAACCCGAACACCAGCGGTTCGTCCACTCCGGTCCTCTCGTACTAGGAGCAGCTCCCATCAATCATCCAACGCCCACACCAGATAGGGACCGAACTGTCTCACGACGTTCTAAACCCAGCTCGCGTACCACTTTAAATGGCGAACAGCCATACCCTTGGGACCGACTTCAGCCCCAGGATGTGATGAGCCGACATCGAGGTGCCAAACACCGCCGTCGATATGAACTCTTGGGCGGTATCAGCCTGTTATCCCCGGAGTACCTTTTATCCGTTGAGCGATGGCCCTTCCATACAGAACCACCGGATCACTATGACCTACTTTCGTACCTGCTCGACGTGTCTGTCTCGCAGTTAAGCTAGCTTATGCCATTGCACTAACCTCACGATGTCCGACCGTGATTAGCTAACCTTCGTGCTCCTCCGTTACTATTTGGGAGGAGACCGCCCCAGTCAAACTACCCACCAGACACTGTCCACAATCCCGATTAGGGACCTATGTTAGAACATCAAACATACAAGGGTGGTATTTCAAGGACGGCTCCACACAATCTAGCGACTGTGCTTCAAAGCCTCCCACCTATCCTACACATGTAGGTTCAATGTTCAGTGCCAAGCTGTAGTAAAGGTTCACGGGGTCTTTCCGTCTAGGTGCGGGTACACAGCATCTTCACTGCGATTTCAATTTCACTGAGTCTCGGGTGGAGACAGCGTGGCCATGGTTACACCATTCGTGCAGGTCGGAACTTACCCGACAAGGAATTTCGCTACCTTAGGACCGTTATAGTTACGGCCGCCGTTTACCGGGGCTTCGATCAAGAGCTTCGTACGAACTAACCCCATCAATTAACCTTCCGGCACCGGGCAGGTGTCACACCCTATACGTCCTCTTACGAGTTTGCAGAGTGCTGTGTTTTTAATAAACAGTCCCAGCCACCTGGTCACTGCGGCCCCCATCTGCTTACCACGTAAAGTGTTCACAAACAGGGGCGTACCTTCTCCCGAAGTTACGGTACAATTTTGCCGAGTTCCTTCACCCGAGTTCTCTCAAGCGCCTTAGTATTCTCTACCTGACCACCTGTGTCGGTTTGGGGTACGGTTCATATAATCATAAGTTTAGAAGCTTTTCCTGGAAGCAGGGCATCAACAACTTCACCACCTTGGTGGCTCGTCTCGCGTCTCAGCTTTAAGTGTCCGGATTTACCTAAACACTCGGCCTACTCGCTTTCACTTGGACAACCAACGCCAAGCTTGCCTAGCCTTCTCCGTCCCTCCATCACTGATTATATAAGTACGGGAATATTAACCCGTTTCCCATCGACTACGCATTTCTGCCTCGCCTTAGGGGCCGACTTACCCTGCCCTGATTAGCATGGGACAGGAAACCTTGGTCTTCCGGCGTGGGAGTTTTTCACTCCCATTATCGTTACTCATGTCAGCATTCGCACTTGTGATATGTCCAGCAAGCTTTACAACTCACCTTCATCCACTTACACAACGCTCCCCTACCCAGCATGTAAACATGCTGCCGCAGCTTCGGTATATTGCTTAGCCCCGTTACATCTTCCGCGCAGGCCGACTCGACTAGTGAGCTATTACGCTTTCTTTAAAGGGTGGCTGCTTCTAAGCCAACCTCCTAGCTGTCTATGCCTTCCCACATCGTTTCCCACTTAGCAATATTTTGGGACCTTAGCTGGCGGTCTGGGTTGTTTCCCTCTCCACGACGGACGTTAGCACCCGCCGTGTGTCTCCCGGATAGTTCTCATTGGTATTCGGAGTTTGCAAAGGGTTGGTAAGTCGGGATGACCCCCTAGCCTTAACAGTGCTCTACCCCCAATGGAATTCGTCCGAGGCTCTACCTAAATAGATTTCGGGGAGAACCAGCTATCTCCCGGTTTGATTGGCCTTTCACCCCCAGCCACAGGTCATCCCCTAACTTTTCAACGTTAGTGGGTTCGGTCCTCCAGTTGATGTTACTCAACCTTCAACCTGCCCATGGCTAGATCACCGGGTTTCGGGTCTATACCTAGCAACTAAACGCGCAGTTAACACTCGCTTTCGCTACGGCTCCGTTATTCACTTAACCTTGCTACTAAATATAAGTCGCTGACCCATTATACAAAAGGTACGCAGTCACCCCGAAGGGCTCCCACTGCTTGTACGTATACGGTTTCAGGTTCTATTTCACTCCCCTCACAGGGGTTCTTTTCGCCTTTCCCTCACGGTACTGGTTCACTATCGGTCAGTTAGGAGTATTTAGCCTTGGAGGATGGTCCCCCCATATTCAGTCAAGATAACACGTGTCCCGACCTACTCGATTTCACTATAAAGAACTCGTCGTGTACGGGGCTATCACCCTGTATCGCTCCTCTTCCCAAAGGATTCCACTAAATTCTAAACAGCTTAAGGGCTGCTCCCCGTTCGCTCGCCGCTACTAGGGGAATCTCGGTTGATTTCTTTTCCTAAGGGTACTTAGATGTTTCAGTTCCCCTCGTTCGCCTCGTTACACTATGTATTCATGCAACGATACCTATAAATAGGTGGGTTTCCCCATTCGGACATCTGTGGCTCAAATGCATTTTGTCGGCTCACCACAGCTTTTCGCAGACTTACACGTCCTTCATCGCCTCTAACTGCCAAGGCATCCACCGTATACGCTTCGTCACTTAACCATACAACCCCAAACAGCCTTTTGACTTCTGCCTGAGTTATGTCGCATGAATGACAAGCTAATCGGAAGAATTGCCTTGTTATCAAATCATCGATTGATAACAAGCAATTCAGTCAAGTAGAGTAAAAAGTCATCTTTCGATTTCTCAGTTACTCAATTTTGATTGATTACTATTAATATCAGCTTTCCAAATTGTTAAAGAACGTTAGATGTTTCCTGCAAAAGCAGTACTTTCATCCTTAGAGTAAAAAACCCTAATCAATGCTTACTGAAACAGTAAATATTCATTAGGATTTAAATTCCGTTTTGACATTTTTGCCATCTATTTCTTGCTTAGACAAGGCATCGGATTGCGTAGCGTGCTAGTAGCACGTGAGCGATACGATAACGCAGTATAAGTAAGAAATGGTAGGCTTGGGCAGACTTGAACTGCCGACCTCACCCTTATCAGGGGTGCGCTCTAACCAGCTGAGCTACAAGCCTGTGGTGGAGCTAAGCAGGATCGAACTGCTGACCTCCTGAATGCAAATCAGGCGCTCTCCCAGCTGAGCTATAGCCCCATAAACTTGTGTCGTTCTTCGTTTTAAACAAGACTATCTGTGTAGGCACTGCATCAAGTGCGTCTATCGACGTAATGGTAAGGAGGTGATCCAACCCCAGGTTCCCCTAGGGTTACCTTGTTACGACTTCACCCCAGTCATGAAACACAAAGTGGTAATCGTCCTCCCGAAGGTTAGACTAACTACTTCTTTTGCATCCCACTCCCATGGTGTGACGGGCGGTGTGTACAAGGCCCGGGAACGTATTCACCGCAGTATTCTGACCTGCGATTACTAGCGATTCCGACTTCATGGAGTCGAGTTGCAGACTCCAATCCGGACTACGACATTCTTTAAGGGGTCCGCTCCACATCACTGTCTCGCTTCCCTCTGTAAATGCCATTGTAGCACGTGTGTAGCCCTACACGTAAGGGCCATGATGACTTGACGTCGTCCCCACCTTCCTCCGGTTTGTCACCAGCAGTCTCCTTAGAGTGCCCAACTTAATGCTGGCAACTAAGGACAAGGGTTGCGCTCGTTGCGGGACTTAACCCAACATCTCACGACACGAGCTGACGACAGCCATGCAGCACCTGTGTCAGAGTTCCCGAAGGCACCAATCTATCTCTAGAAAGTTCTCTGCATGTCAAGTGTAGGTAAGGTTCTTCGCGTTGCATCGAATTAAACCACATGCTCCACCGCTTGTGCGGGCCCCCGTCAATTCATTTGAGTTTTAACCTTGCGGCCGTACTCCCCAGGCGGTCTACTTAGCGCGTTAGCTTCGCTACTCACGATTTAAAATCACAAACAGCTAGTAGACAGCGTTTACGGTGTGGACTACCAGGGTATCTAATCCTGTTCGCTACCCACACTTTCGCACATGAGCGTCAGTCTTTGGCCAGGGAGTCGCCTTCGCCACTGATGTTCCTCCAGATATCTACGCATTTCACCGCTACACCTGGAATTCCACTCCCCTCTCCAAGACTCTAGTCTGCCAGTTCTAAATGACCATCCCAGGTTGAGCCCGGGGCTTTCACATCTAGCTTAACAAACCGCCTGCGTGCGCTTTACGCCCAGTAATTCCGATTAACGCTCGCACCCTCCGTATTACCGCGGCTGCTGGCACGGAGTTAGCTTATGCTTCTTCTGTTGTTAACGTCACGGCTAGCAGGTATTAACTACTAACTTTTCCTCACAACTGAAAGTGCTTTACAACCCGAAGGCCTTCTTCACACACGCGGCATGGCTGCATCAGGGTTTCCCCCATTGTGCAATATTCCCCACTGCTGCCTCCCGTAGGAGTCTGGGCCGTGTCTCAGTCCCAGTGTGGCTGATCTTCCTCTCAGAACAGCTAGAGATCGTCGCCTTGGTAAGCCTTTACCTTACCAACTAGCTAATCTCACTTGGGCCTCTCTTTGCGCCGGAGCCTAAGCCCCGTTTGGTCCGAAGACATTATGCGGTATTAGCAGTCGTTTCCAACTGTTATCCCCCTCGCAAAGGCAAGTTCCCAAGCATTACTCACCCGTCCGCCACTCGTCAGCGATGTGCAAGCACATCCTGTTACCGTTCGACTTGCATGTGTTAGGCCTGCCGCCAGCGTTCAATCTGAGCCATGATCAAACTCTTCAATTAAATATATCGAAATATGAATCGTCGTTGTGACACTCTTAACGAGTGCCCACACAGATTGTCTTGTCTAAATTTTTAAAGAACATTCACTAGAAGCTTTGCTTCTTAGTGACTCACCCTGTTCGAGTGAGGTGCGTATTATACGCTGGAAGTTTTCGTTGTCAACACTTTTTGAAAATTTATTTTCTGAAGCGTTTCTTCTAAACTCCCGTCTTTACTGGCCTATGTAGGTAGTAGAGACTTACTTCTTAGGAGCAATTTGTTTTGCTTTCCTGTCGAAGCGGATGCGCATTTTAGGGATCTGAGCGCTCACGTCAACAAGTATTTTAAAAAAATCCTTATTTTTCGATCGTTTGCGCAAACTATGAACAGATCGTTGTAAAAACGGGCGAATTCATATCAATTTTACCCATCTATAAGTTCACTTAATTGGTATCTGGCTACCCGTGCATTAGATTAGATGCTATAGCTTTCTATTAACGAGCATAAAAGTACTTATATAAAGAAAGCATTTGCACAGGTTTATTGTGAGGGCGCGATGAATATTTCTGAGTTCAAAACCGCAGGGAAACTAATTACTGGTTTAGGTGCCATAAAGGCACTTAGTGCTGAGATGGCACGACTATCGATCAACAGCTTTGCCATTATCACTGACAAAGGCGTATCTGCGTCAGGATTGCTCGACCAACTTACACCATTACTTCCGACTGCTGCCACTATAGTCATCGATGATATTCCTCCAGAACCTGAAATCACCGTTATAGAGAACAAGCTTTCTCTACTTAGAGAAAAACAAATAGATGGTGTTATTGCCCTAGGGGGCGGAAGTGCTATTGATAGCGCAAAGATATTAGCCGCTACTTACGATTACACAGGTAAACTGTCAGATCTTTTTGGTGAAAATACCCTGTCTTATCGTGCCTTGCCACTTATCGCAATACCTACCACGGCAGGTACGGGTTCAGAAGTTACTAATATAGCAATACTGTGCGACGACGAATCACAGATGAAAAAAGGCATTGTTAGTCACTGCTTATTGCCCGACGTTGCAATTGTTGCACCGGAGATGACAAAAACCTGCCCCAGAGCAATAACCGCCGCAAGTGGAATAGATGCCTTTGTTCATGCGTTAGAAGCCTATGTATCGGTTAATGCCACACCCATTACCGATGCGCTTGCTGAAAAAGCGTTAAAACTAATATACAACGCCCTGCCCCATGCCTATGCAAATGGCGAAAATTTATCAGCAAGGGAAGATATGGCCACCTAAACAGCTTAATGGCAGGGCTTGCGTTTGGCAACGCTGGCGTAGGGGCAGTGCATGCACTGGCTTATCCGTTAGGCGGACGTTTTCACTTATCTCATGGAATGAGTAATGCCGTTATGCTACCCCATGTGCTAAAAGTGAATGCGCCTTTTTGTGCAGACAAACTGTATTGCGTGGCAAAGCAGCTAAAACTTTGCGATAGACATCACACTAAGGACGAAGCAGTAAAACTATTACTCAATGCCGTTGAGAAGTTATGTAGAGATGTGGATATTCCGCAATCGCTTAAGCACTTTGATATACCTGAAGCCTATGTTGGAGAACTTGCCATTGAGGCGAGCAAAGTCACTCGCCTACTGCGTAATAACCCAAAGCAGCTAAGCGTAGAGGAAATAGAGGATATTTACCGACACGCTTTTTAGCTTGGCATCATTACAACTCTCTTACCCATATGTTCTTAAAGCTTACGTAGTTTCCGTGATCTTGAAGCTGTAGAGGTGCACAGCCATGTGCTTTGTATTTTGGCGCGCCTATCCACTCTGTTGTACCTTGTATTTCGGTATGGTTTTGCACCACCACGCCATTGTGGATAACGGTGACATAGCCAGGCGAACTTAAGCTCTCACCCTCAAAACGCGGCGCTTTGTAAATGATATCGTAGGTTTGCCAATTGCCAGGGGCCTTCATCGCATTTACTAAAGGGATAGTTTGCTTGTATACACTTGCAGCCTGACCGTTAGGGTAGGTTTTGTTCTCAAACGAGTCTAACACTTGCACTTCGTAGCGTTGCTGAAGGAATATGCCACTATTATTACGCTGCTGACCTTCCATTCCTTTCTCTGGCATCGGTGCCATCCATTCAACGTGTAGCTGAATATCGCAAAAAGACGCTTTGGTTTTAATATCTCCCGCGCCAGGTTTTACCGTTAACACGCCATCTTGCATAGACCAACTTGCATCACCGCCTTTTAACGCTTCCCAAGCATTTAGGTTGTCGCCTAATAGCACGATAGCATCAGACGGTACGTTGTTTTTGCTGAATGATACTGTTTCAGGTACTGGCTTCCATACCTCAGTTTTTGCTGCCTGCTGTTCACGAGTAAGCCTATCTTCATCTAAGGGATATGCGTTGGTAGCCGCCAATAATGATATCGGTGATAGGAATAACAGTGCTTTTGCCACTGAATGTTTGTTCATTATGTTTGCCTAATTACTTAAAAGTTGATGTACGCAATATATGTTTTTTATTGTTGCTGATAGAGGGTGAACTTATGTAGCCCACGCTTTGTCGCCTTTTTTGTAAGGCATAGCGCCGTCGTACTTACCCGGTATCGATACATAACGAAGTACTTTAGTGGCCCCTATTTGTGATGTGAAAAAACAATACAGCGTTAATTGTTTTAGCAAAGTGAAGTAATGAGGCGTTGGTTCATCCGTGCCTGGCTCCCACTGACTTGGTTTGCTTGGTTTCCACCCCTTGCCATACTCTGTTTTCTAAGTTGGCCGCTTTTGCTTCTGTATCCAGCTCGTTAAACAAGGCTTCTCTTTGTTTACCGTCAAGCTGTAAGAAAGCTTTACCGTATTTCGACTGGCTCAATGTATTGATGGTGTTGATACCGTCTTTAAATGTTTTTTGCAGTAGCGGTGTGTAGCAATCTGTCACCAGCACTGCCATGGTTTCCCCTACATTCGCAGCTTTTGCTCCAGGAGTATCGGTTTGTGGAATAATCACTTCAGCCATTTCATTAAAAAGTGCCACATCATTTTTAGAAAACAAGGTTGCACTTAGCGGAACGGGTACTAAATCTTTGTACGCAAATGCGTTGCCAGCGAACATCGCTGTGCCCGTTGCAGTAGCAATAAGTTTAAGTAGTGCTCTTCTTTCCATTACAAGTTACCTCGCTTGAGCTCTTCCACTGCAAAACTTGCAGCGCGCGCGGTTAATGCCATATAGGTAAGTGACGGGTTAACACAACTACCCGACGTCATAGCCGCACCGTCGGTCACAAATACATTCGGGGCATCCCATACTTGGTTATGCGCATTCAGTACTGACGTTTTTGGATCCCGCCCCATGCGCGCAGTACCCATTTCGTGGATACCCATGCCTGGTGCATAGTCGGCATCCCAACCTCGCACGTTTTTAAGGCCAGCCGCTTCAAACATATCAATGGCGTCTTGCTGCATATCCTTGCGCATTTTGAGTTCGTTCTCTTTTATCTCTACATCCATAGCAAGAACTGGCATTCCCCATTTATCCGTCACTTTTTTGTTCAAATAAATGCGGTTGTCGTGGTGAGGTAGCATTTCACCGAAGGCAGTCATACCAATTGTCCACGACCCTGGTTCACTGATGGCATCTTTAAGCCCAGCCCCAATACCCATCTCGGCAATATCTTTTCGCCACCCTGAACGACTGGCACTACCCTGATATCCGAAACCGCGTAAATAATCGCGCTTATCGTTGCCCCAATTTCTAAAACGAGGAACATAAAAACCGCTTGGACGTCGCCCATAGGTATACTTGTCGTCAAAGCCTTCTACGTCAGCAGATGCACCAACTCTGAAATGATGATCCATCACATTATGACCTAGTTCACCACTACTACTGCCAAGCCCGCCTTCCCAGACATCGGTAGCAGAATTCATTAACACCCACGCTGAATTAAGGGCTGACGCATTAACAAACACTATCTTGCTTTTAAACACATAGGTTTGGTTGGTTTCAGCGTCAATGATCTCCACACCTGTTGCCCGTTTCTTGTCTTTGTCGAACAAAATTTCTTTAACAATAGAGTATGGGCGAAGCGTTAAATTACCGGTTTTTACCGCAGCCAAGCAGTGTGGAAGACTGAGTGCTAAAATAGCCGCCGAACGGACAACCTAGCCAACACTTATTGCGGTATTGGCAATGCACACGCCCTTCTTCTGGCTTGCCTTTCGTCATGTTAGATGTACGGCCATGTATAATATGTCGGCTACCTTTAAAGGCTTCTTTTACTCTTGCCGCCACGTTTTCTTCCACGATATTCATTGGCATGGGCGGCTGATAAATACCATCAGGCAAAACATCTAATCCGTCGCGATTACCACTGATACCAGCAAAACTTTCTACATAGTCATACCAAGGTGCAAGGTCTTCATAGCGAATAGGCCAGTCAACCGCAATACCCTCTTTGGCGTTAGCTTCAAAGTCTTCTTTGTTTAGGCGATAGCTTTGACGACCCCACAAAAGAGAACGCCCCCCTACATGGTAGCCACGAAACCAGTCGAACCGCTTGTCTTCGGTGTAAGGGTTGTCTTTCTCGTTCGCCCACATCCCCAAGGTTTTCTCGTTAAGTGGGTAGTCGCGTTTAAGTACCGGGTAATCTACCTTCATTTTTTGCGTAGGCAGGTCGCGATGCGGGTAATCCCAGTCTTCTTTGTGTGCGTTTTTATAGTCCTTTATGTGCTCAATGTTTTGACCGCGTTCAAGCATTAATACTTTAAGGCCCTTTTCGGTCAGCTCTTTCGCTGCCCACCCGCCACTGATGCCAGAGCCAATTACAATTGCATCGTATTCATTCGTTGCCATAACACATCCTTTATCGCTTAAATTGTCGCTGTGCGTGTTGCACGTTACACATCACAGATTTGAATCGCTTCTTTAAGCGACGCAATTCTGCTTAAGCTTCAGTTTTCGGTGTGGGGATAAACTCTTGTGCCAAATAGCCAGTAAAACTCGGTTTCAACAATAGCTTGGGCTATTGCCGGGTAATTTAGTTCTTGGTTTGCACCTATTTCATGACGACCAGGTACGCCAGCAGTATGGTAATGCCCAAAGTACTGATGGTTATCGCGAATAGTGCGGATAATATCGCCTTCGTTAATTTGCATATGGTAGATATCGTAGAGTAGAGAAAAGTGCTTACTGTTAAGCCTTTTACAAAGCTCTATGCTCCAGGCTGAGTTATCAGCCATGTAGTCGGGGTGATCGATCTTGCTATTAAATAGCTCCATAAAAATAACCACGCCACGCTTTTCTGCATGAGGCAAAATACGCTTTAAGCCTTTAACGGCATTCTGTAACCCTTGTTCGCGTGACATGCCTCTGGCATTGCCGCTAAAGCAGATAAGATTGGTGTAGCCCGCGCTTGCTACCAGGTCGATGTGCTTTAGATAACGTGCCTCAAGCTCATCGTGTAAATTGGCGTGAATAAAGCCGTCTTCTAAGCTTATTTCCGCGCCATTACACATGGACGAGTCGACACCGTATTGCTTCAATACCTACCAATCTGCTGGGCCCACTAAATCGATAGCATTAAACCCAAGTGACTTAACCGTTTGGCAAAGCTCCTCGATAGAAAGATCGCCATAGGTCCAACGGCTTACCGAATGGTTCACGTTGCCTTTCAGTGATGAGGTAATACCGTCATTTTTCATTGTTTGTGCAATAGATAAACCGGGCATAGCTGCCAGTGCACCCGCGCCTGTTACCGCCATACTTTGTAATAGCTTACGACGCATGTGGTTATGATCATGGTTGTGCATCTGCTTCTACCTTTTCAGATTTAAACAAGATAGCGAACAACACTAATACCACTGCCGCAAACGCTGCAGGGAATAACCACACTTGTTGCCAGCTATGCGCTCCGCTTTCCAACGTATAGCTGTCGGTAATAGCACCAGCTACAGCGAAACCCGCCAGCATACCTACACCATAGGTGGCTAATGTAATAAGGCCTTGAGCTGCGCTTTTTACTGCTTCGCCCGCTTTTGCATTTGTGTATATTTGCCCAGAGACAAAAAAGAAGTCATAACAAATACCGTGCAACGCAATACCTATAATAAGCATAAACAAGGCATCATCAGCATTGCCAAACGCAAATAGAGCATAGCGAATGACCCATGCAGCCATTCCAATTACCAAGGTCGCTTTAATACCAAAGCGATTCAAGAAGACAGGCAGTGCCAGCATAAACAAGACTTCTGATACCTGCCCTAAGGTCATCTTGCCCGTTGCGTTTTCTACGCCAATTTCGGTAAGAAATGGGTTGGCATTTTGGTAGTAAAACGCCAGCGGAATACAGATAAGTACAGACGATAAAAAGAATACTAAAAAGTTCTTATCTTTCAGCAGTGCCAGTGCATCTAGCCCTAGCACATCGCGAACCCCGACCGCTTTGTCACTGCTTTGTGGTGGCGTTTTAGGTAGCGTAAAGCTAAATATACCTAGAGCAAGCGATGCAATGCTGCACAACAAGAATGTGTTTTTGAGCATACCGTTGGCAATGGACTGCGCAGAATCCCATGAAAAGACATAGCTAATCATAAGTCCTGCCACAATCCAGCCAACAGTGCCCCACACACGAACTTTTCCGAACTGCTTTGATGGGTCGTCCATTTGTCCGAACGACACCGAATTCACCAATGCCAATGTGGGCATATAGGCAATCATGTAAGCCAATACATACGGGTAGAAACTGGCAAAGTCGCTAGCCTGATACATAAAATACATCAACGCTGCACCTACCAAATGCAGTAACCCTAAAATGCGCTCAGCATTAAAGAATCGGTCGGCAATTAGACCTACTATAAAAGGCGCAATAATGGCCCCCCAGCTTTGGGTAGAGAACGCCATGCCTATTTGACCGCCATTCGCTTGCAGCGTGTTCGACAAATAGGTGCCTAGCGTGACAAACCAGCCGCCCCAAATGAAGAACTGTAAAAACATCATTATGCTTAGTCGTAGGGTAATCATAATTATTATTTTCCTTATGCGTTTGGCTTAACGCACTATCCCTAGGATACGTTTATTCTTTTCTTCGCTTACGTCGCCGCCAGCAAAGTCATCGAATGCATACTTGCTTGGCTCAATAATGTGCGAAGCAATAAATGGCGCCCCTTCTGCCGCACCTTGCGCACTGTCTTTTAAGCAACATTCCCATTCAAGCACTGCCCAACCACTAAAACCGTATTGAGTCAGCTTGCTGAAAATACCGTTAAAATCGACCTGTCCGTCGCCCAATGAACGGAAACGACCAGCGCGGTCTTGCCAATCTTGGTAACCACCGTACACGCCATTTCTGCCATTAGGGTTAAATTCGGCATCTTTGACATGAAACATTTTGATGCGGCTGTGGTAACGATCGATAAAGTCTAGGTAGTCCAGCTGCTGCAGTACAAAGTGACTAGGATCAAACAAGATATTGGCTCTTGGGTGGTTATCTACTGCTTTTAGAAACTGTTCAAACGACGCACCGTCGTGTAGGTCTTCACCGGGGTGAATTTCGTAGCACACGTCGACGCCTGCCTCATCGAAGGCATCTAAGATAGGCTTCCAACGCTTGGCTAATTCGGCAAAGCCTTGTTCTACCAACCCGGCTGGACGCTGCGGCCACGGATAAACTAAATGCCACATAAGCGCACCAGAAAACGTGGCATGAGCCTTAAGCCCAAGTCGCTTGCTAGCGATGGCAGCGCATTTCAACTGGTTCACTGCCCATTCGGTTCGTTCTTGTGGTTTACCATGCAGATGCTTTGGCGCGAAGTTATCAAACAATTCGTCGTACGCTGGGTGTACTGCCACTAACTGGCCCTGAAGGTGAGTAGACAGCTCGGTAATTTCTACGCCAGCTTTGCGGCATGTTTCGGCTACCTCATCACAATACGCTTGGCTTTCGGCGGCCTTTTCTAAGTCGAAGAGCTTTGGGTCGGTAGGTACTTGAATACCTTTGTAGCCCAAAGATGCAGCCCACTTAGCCATATTTTCTAACGTATCAAAAGGGCTGCTGTCGCCCATAAACTGCGCTAAAAAAATAGCGGGGCCTTGAATCGCTTGTTGATTATTCGCCATGTGTGCACCCTTTATGATTGTGGATATGCATTTGCATTAGTTAGTGCCTTCGTCGCTAATCGACGTCCATTTTGTGTCGCTGCCGCTGCTAGCCAACATAGCATCGATGAACACCATGCCGCGTAAACCAGAATTTATACCTGGTACACCATCAGCTTTACCCTTTTGATTGTCGCGAACTGCTTTTGCAAAGTCGGTATACAAATTTGCCATGGCTTCAAGGTAGCCTTCTGGGTGACCTGACGGCACACGACAACGAGACGACGCCTGGTCACAAAGTCCTACTTGGCCTTGCCCGGCGCGAAATACTTGGAAGGGTGCATCGGTAGGGCGGTAAATCACCGAGTTAGGCTCCATTTGTCGCCACTCAAGCCCACCTTTATCGCCATACACGCGAATTTTTAAGGCGTTTTCTTCGCCCGCACACACTTGCGAGGCAATCAGTACCCCTGTAGCCCCACTTTTTGTTTTTATTAGCGCTGCACCATCGTCATCTAAGCGTCGCCCTTCAACATGGGTGTAAAGCTCGCCACTTAGTGCTGTAACGGCGTCGTTTAATACGAACTCCACTAAACCAAACGCGTGCGTTCCAATATCGCCCATGGCACCCGTTGCCCCAGAAATAGCCGGGTCAGTTCGCCACTGTGCCTGTTTGTTGTGGCTTTCTTCTTCACCCGATAGCCAGCCCTGCGGGTATTCCACATATACCTTTCGAATGTTACCTAGCATGCCACTAGTTACCATGTGGCGTGCTTGCCACACCATTGGGTAGCCTAAGTAAGTATGTGCTAATCCGTACAGGCTGTTGTTGGCGTGAATAATGTCTTGCAGCTCTTTAACTTCGGCAAAATTTACGCTTAAGCAGGTTTTTCGCAAAACACGTGAAAGCCAGCTTGAATAGCAGCAATAGAAATGGGGACATGTAAATGATTAGGCGTAACAATAACCACAACCTGCATCCGCTGGTCTTCTGGTAATGATGACTCTGCCTGCAACATGGTTTGCCAGTCGGCATAGCAACGTGACGACTGCACGTTCACTGCATTTGCGGTACGGGCGTTGTTATCTTCGTTACGACTAAACGCTCCGCACACTAGTTGATAATGACCATCCAAGCCTGCTGCATGACGATGTACCGCGCCAATAAATGCGCCTTCGCCGCCTCCGATCATTCCCATTCGAATTGGTTGCATTGCGTGATCCTCTGATCGATTTTGCATATTTCTCGTGCTTTAATGCAATGAAATGTAACCCGTTACATTTTATTATGTCAACATGAAAAGCATCATTCCATTAAACTATCATTTACAAAATGGCGCTTTAGTACCTCAAACTTGCGCCGTGTAGCGCTAATTTCACCTACAAGACTAGCTACAATTTACAAAATTAATACAAATAGCATTTGATATTGATAAAAATGTGCGTATTCTCTTTATAAAATGAAAACGGTTACATTTAACAAGAAAACGGATCGCAGTATCAGTTTAATATAAGGGCATGCCCTTTTTAGCCGGGTGCGCAAAAGGGTGTAACAGGTTTACAATACAATGCTAAAGAACAAGCAGAACTAGAAAAGTACATGGCAAACATTAGAGATGTGGCAGATAACGCTGGAGTATCTGTGGCAACAGTGTCTAGAACACTGCAACAACCAGAAAGGGTGTCGCCTAAAACGCGCAGCAAGGTAATGGCTGCGGTGCAAGCTGTGGGTTATAAGCCTAACCTGATGGCGGTAAAATTTAGGTCGGGTAAGACACACAATTTAGTGGTGTTGGTGCCTACCGTATCGAACGTATTTTTTGCTCGTGTAATAAGTGGTATGCAAGAGGCTGCGGCAGAGCTTGGTTATTCTATTTTACTGGCCAATACCTTAGGTAATAACGACATAGAAAACCATTACGCCAAAATGGTAAGTACTTCGCAGGCAGACGGCCTTATACAGCTGCGAGCCCATAACCCGTTTGACGCCACTATGATAAACGACAATGGGCTGCTGCCCATGGTAAACGCCTGTGAGGTCATTGATGATGGCCAGTATCCGGTGGTGAGTTTAGATAACCGCGCTGCCGCCAAAGCCATGACTCAGCATTTAATTTCGCTTGGGCACACTCGCATAGCCATGATTAAAGGCCCCAATTCGAGTCCGCTAACACAAGAACGTTTAAACGGTTATAAAGATGCGCTGCGCGACGCCAATATAGACTTTGACGAAAGCATACTGCTGGATGGCGACTTTACACTTCAGGCAGGCTATAACGCGGGCGTAACCATTAGCGAACTTAATAACAGGCCAAGTGCTGTGTTTTGTGAAAACGACGAAACGGCTATTGGCGCTATGCAGGCTTTTAAGCAAGCTAACTTGCACGTTCCTAATGATATTTCGGTTGCAGGGTTTGATGACATTGCCTTTTCGGCGTTTGTCGACCCACCACTAACCACCATTGCGCAGCCCGCCGAAGAGTTTGGGCGCACGGCGGTTACGCTATTGGTGGACTTGCTTAACGGCAAAATTAGAAAAGCGCCCAAAGTTATTATGCCATTTGAACTTATTACCAGAGAAAGCACAGGCCCTGTATCAAAGCATTAAAGGCAAACTTGTTTAATTAACGCAATACAGCAAAAGGACAGCCCCATGAACTTTAATAACGAAAGCACACATGACACTACTGCGCTATCGCGCCGCCAATTTTTAAAGTATTCATCGGGGGCGCTGGCAGCATTAGGTACGCCAGCTGTATTGGCGCACAACCATAAAGGTAACAATGCTATGCATGCACAACACGCCAGTGCGGTTGGGCTTCAACTTTATACCCTTCGCGACATTATGAAAGTTAGTGTGCCAGCAACCCTCAAGCTTGTAGCCGATATTGGCTACACAGAAATGGAATTTGCGGGGTATTTTGACCACAGTGCTAAAGACATTAAACAGTTACTAGATGACAACGGGTTACGCGCACCATCGGCGCACATTATGTTGGATGTGTTTGATAAAAACATAAACCAAGTGCTAGATGACGCACAAACTGTGGGGCACAAATACTTAGTAGTACCTTGGCTAAGTGAAGCCCAGCGTGGCGTGGGCATAGCGCCCTATCAAGCATTGGCCGAAAAGCTGAATAAAATAGGCGAAGCGTGCCATAAAGCGGGCATTACCCTTGCCTACCATAACCACGACTTTGAATTTGAAACCCGCGACGGCCAAATACCGCTGGACGTACTTATTACCCAAACCGATCCGAATTTAGTTGCCATGGAACTAGATTTATACTGGACCGTTAAAGCAGGCAAGAACCCGGTTGATTACTTTAAAGCCTACCCTGGCCGCTTTAAGCTTTGGCATGTAAAAGACTTAGCCGAAGATGGTGGTTTTGCTGATGTGGGCAAAGGCACCATTAACTTCAAAGACATATTTGCACACGGTGAATTGGCAGGTATTGAGCACAAGTTTGTAGAGCGCGACCACACCACCGACCGCATTGCCACAGTTGAGCAAGGCTTTAAAGCAGTGAGTAAATTGAATGCGGGTGCTTAAAGCAGCTTAAGTAAAATGCACTACCAGTTTGAGAAGTACAATGTAACAGTGCTTCTCAGATAAGCAGGGGCGGTGGGAACCTTAACGTAAGCCGTTATTGCCGTCCCCATTTTCTTCCACCCATTTCAACCAACCGAGACGCAGCTCGTCTAAAGGAAAAGGCGAGATCGTTGGCGGACGAAAACTGTGCCAGTGACACGCCAACTCGCCCCGTCGCTGACCACTCATAATATGCCCCCTCTTTGGTGCGGATCATGGTTGTCGCAAAGGAACTCGAGTTTCCCCCTTTATCATTAACAATCAATTCTCCATCTCCATCGTCGCTCTCGACATGCGCTTCAAAATCGACAAACAATTCGTCAAGTGGAACTTGTGCTGCCAGCACTAAGCGGGTGCGAGATTCATAACACGCATCAATGAGGGTAACGAATCGTCGCGCTTCGTTAAGGAGATTGGCGTCCAGTTGGGGAACGCAGTCTACAATGATGACCGGAAATCGGCAGCAGAGGGAAATATAATCGGCTGCACCAAGCGGTTGGTAGCACAACTCGGAAAAGTTAAACCAAGCGCACCGTTCATTAAATCGGGCCACCTGGACGGTGCGACCAAAGAGGACGGAAATAACCTCGGCCTTAGTTTCAGATGCAGTGCCGCCAAATACTTCTTCTAACTGCGCCTGTATGTGGCTATTGATATTGCCATGCGCATCTTTGTTTGACCAAAAATAGGATTGACCACCTGCCTGAGTTTCGCGTCGATAATCTACACTGGAGTCCTCCATGGAAATAATGTCGAACGTTTGTTTCAGTGTGTCGATGAATGGCAAAAAGAGAGAGCGGTTAATGCCCCCTTTATACAATTCCTCAGGGGCGCGATTCGACGTGGCCACCACCACGACGTTCAAACTCAATAATAATGAAAACAGCCGTTTCAAAATCATGGCATCGGCTACGTCTGTTACTTGAAACTCATCGAAACAGAGAAGCTGGGCTTCTTGTGCCAATTGTTGCGCAACGATGGGGAGCGCATCATCTGTGGGGTGCTTTTCTTTGTAGACAAAAATTCGATGATGGACGTCTAGCATAAATTCATGAAAGTGGACGCGGCGTTTGGTAATGTTTGGTGCTTGTAGCTGTCATTATTACAACAAGAATCATCATCAGGACCGAGTAACCGACGCGTAAAAGAGATCCATTAGAAAGCTCTTACCGACCCCGACCGGGCCATGAATGTACATTCCTTGTGGTGGTGGACCCAAAGACCACGAATAGAACTTCTTTTGAAGAAAGGACTTGGCAGATTCCAAAGACCGCGTTGCAGTAACAGTGATAGCGGATTGCTACTAGTAGCGCTGCTATCTTCCCCTTTGTAGGTGCGCACTGGTACTGGTGGAAGCGAGGTAAGAGACTGGTGCAGGGCATCGAGTTTTGCCGCCAGAGCAATTTGCGCGTTATCTAGTCGCACCTCGCCTGCATCTATCTTGCGTTCATACGCCGCTGTCACTGGGCCTGTCGGCATAGACCGCCGAGCTAAGCGTTGTTGTGCTGCCATATTGTTTACCACCGCCTTCATCGTGGATCTGATGGGTTTATTAACATGGTGATTTGGTACGTTAGATTTCTGTATGGGTATCAAATGAATTTTCGATAAAGACGCAAGTTTCGAAATTCAATTTGCACAACTTGCATAATTGGCATTACTTAAGCCGCCCTAGAAGTTCCTCATATTTAGCGCAAACCGCTTTTGTGACAAAACAGAAGCGGTTACTATGCGCTTAATATTCTATTAGTAGCTTTGTAAACGCAGTTTGTTATGAGTGAATTATTTAGCGCCCTTTCACGCGCACTAAGCCCCTATTACACCGAAATGAGCATTATGCTAATGGCCACCATTTTGGTGGTATACGGCGATATTATTAACGGCCATGTAAAGCGCATACTTGCACCCTACCATTTTGTTATTCGCGTTAGCTTGTTTGTGGTGCTTTGCGCATTTGGCTATGGCGCACTTACTCTGTACGGCGCACCATTTTTGAAACACGTAATAGCCTACTTACCTTGGCAGTACCAAGGTGCAGGCTATGTGGCATCATTTATGTTAATTGGCTTTTTGGCTGAGCGGCGTAGGTATATTTAGATACCTAACTTGCTAGGCAACTGTTCTTCTATACTCCTCAACGTATTTTTTAGGTGGCACTTGTTTTACTTTTTTGAATGATGTTGAGAAATAGGCGGCCGTGCCAAAGCCTACATCTAGGCAAGTTTCAAGAATTGAATTTCCCTCTAATAAAATAGGGATAGACTTCTCAATTCTATAGCGAGACAAAAACTCGCTAAAATTATAATCAAAAAGCTCTGCTAAACGGCGGTTCAAGCTTCTTGTACTCATCAACAACTCTTCTGCCGCCTGATCCCTGTTGAATTCTTCTCGGTGGAAATTTTTCTCAAGGACTGCAATGAAACTTAGATAGAAAGCCATGTCTTTCTCATTTTTTAGCTCTGGTATTTCCAGGCACCCATATTCAAAAACGGGTTTATTACAGCCATTTTCGTCAAGACTATGCGCTTCCCTTATTGATAGGAAGTGTTCTATTCTCAAACAGATTTCATCATTAGATACTGGCTTTGAAAGGAAATAATCAACTTTTTCTTCAAGCGCTGCCTTTTCCAGTTCTGGGTTAGTTTTAGCTGATAACATCAGAATAGGAATATTGAAGTGGCTGGCATGTTGTCTGATTTCTCTTGTAAGTTGGAGGCCATCCATCTTCGGCATAATTTGGTCTGTAATGACTAAATCGACTAAAAAGCGTTGCATTACGTCTAAGGCTTGCTCTCCGTTACCTGCCACCAAACACCTGTAATTTGGAGACAATAAGTCAAACAAGTGAGTTCGGAATTCCCGGCTATCGTCAACAATAAGTAGTGATTTTTGGTTAGGCTGGAACCCTTTTATTTGCAACTCCTCGGCATGACTATTAACAAACTCGATATCATCCACTGGTAATATAACGATAAATTTAGAACCAACTCCCCTCGTACTATCAAGCTCAATATTTCCCTGGTTGAGCTCCGTTAAATTTCTAACAATTGATAAACCAATTCCCTGTCCCTCTTCTTCTGTTTCACCTCGAACAAAGCGTTCAAAAACCTTACCTTGGATACGCTCATCAATTCCTTCTCCATCATCAGAAACTGTAACCTTTAACACTTTGCTATCTATTGATGCAGACACCGTAATATTGCCGTGCTCTTGAGTGTATTTAATTGCGTTTTGTATCAAGTTTGAGATGATCTTCTCTAAACTATCATTGATCAAGGAAATGTCTCTCTTTCCTCTCAACCGCACTTCAAGATTTTGCCTTTTTTGTTTGGCTAATGGTTCGAGTGAATTAACTATGAACCGTATATCTTCAAGCGAGTAAACTCTGTAATAGTCAGAAGGGTTTGTAGCTCGGGGGATATCACTTCTCATTTGCTCAATAAGTTGCTCTACTCGCCGCATATTTTCTTTGATGCTAATAAATTCCTTCGTTTCCGTACTTTCTTCTGATGCCTTCTCTAGCGATCCTTTTATAACTTGAATTGGTGTTCTCAATTCATGAGTAATTTCACTAATTTGGCGTTCTTTACTGCGAAGCATTTTCTCGAATTTTGACTGCCCATCCGTTATTTCGAAACGAGTTAAATTAGTGTAGAGATTAGTAGATTTAAACCTTGCCCATTTATCTTGTATTAACCGTTTTCGAAATCCCCATATAACAGCAGCTAACAAAGTTAGGTAGACACAGTACGCTTCATTAAGTAGATAGAATGGTTTCCTGACAGCAAAAGAAAGGGAATTAGTTGGGTTACCCTCTCCCAAGATTCTCGACTGTATTGTGTATTTACCATGCTTTATGTCAGATATAGACAAATATGCTTGTGATCTTGGGTGTGGCTTCCAGTTATCGTCAATACCAACAATTCTGAATTCCAACTTCTCTTTTTCAGAGTCGGAGTAGCTGCTAGTGACAAAATCTACATTGAGTTCTACAAAATCATTATCTAAGACTACGGTACTGCTATTTTCCGCAAACTGAGGGTGAAAGGTTTTAGTCACACCATTCTTATTTATCCAAGAGAATTTTGAAAATATAACTTCTTTTTTTCTTTTAGCTTTTTTTGCAATAGCCTCTAACGCCGATGACTCATCGATTAGATACGAATAGTTGTCACCCATTAGCAGAATCTTTTCACCTACTTGACGTATTCCTCCGTACTCAAAATCAGTATCGTAGATACCGTCGGATTCAGAAAAGGAAAAAACCTCTCCTTGTGAAGATAAAACATATAGCCCTTTATTGGTTGAGACCCACAAATTCCTCTTGCTTGATAATATTCCGGCCCTTATAAATCTGAGATCTGCATTCTCAAACTTTTTGAAGCTTTTTATTTCACCTGTTTTCTTATCAATCGACCTAATTCCTTGACCAGATGTGCACACAAGGAAAATCGTTTCCCCTTCAATCAAACAACTTACGCTACTCCAGCCACCGTCATTGGGCGAGATAGACTTCCAGCGGAATTTAGACATCTGTATATGAACAGAGTTGTGAACATCAAAGCCTACTATCTCTCCTGATTGACTGAGGAAAGTATGCTTCATCTTTTTGGGAGCTGGAAAATGGTCAATTATTTCACCGTCTCTTATCAATTCAAATACGGCAGTTTCGCCATTATCGCTGTAGGAAAAGAACGAATTTTCATCCACATGAAATTGTCTGATGTACTCAAGTTCGCAATAGTCATTCCTAAGTCCTTTCTTACTGTGAATTGAGTTCATTACGTGCGCTTTGGCGTCAATACAAACGGTGTCCTCATGATTTAAGGGAGCTGTAAGTGCACCTAGGTTTCTTTATCTAGAACTAAGTTCCCTTTTCGAGTTTTCACAATGAAATCAGAATGCTCATTTATTCCAAACTCTTGAATGTTGCTTCTGAAAACTGTGTCGCCTGCATGAACCAAGTTGATAGATTGGTGTGTTGATGAAAGTGAAATTAATCCTAACTGTGATGAGGCAAGCAGTAACTCCTTTGACTGAGTTTCTCTTATTCTGGTTATACTCTTTATCTCTTCTGATGATAAAAGGGGGGCCATGAAATTGGGTTCTTTTAGTACATCTCCTTTTAATTCAAACAGGCCACCAGCAGCAACATAGACATCATTATTTGAGGAGAGGTAAACATCAGACATTGCGTACGCAGATTTAGATGTTTTTTCAAAAGGAAAGAAACTTTTTGTCTCAGTTTTGAAATTATGTATGTAAAGCCCTTCTCTACCACCTACAAACATAAATTCTTTTGATATCGAAACAGTATTAATTGACGCTAATTCAGGGAATACTGTCTTAACGGGTAACCTATCTACGGTTCGGCCAGCAACATCAATTTTTAATAAATGCTCTTCAGATGAAACATAGGCTGTCACATTGTTTTGAGCAGAAATGGAAAACGCTTTGTATACCTTACCGACTCCTATTTCGTCTGCCCAACCTTGAATTTTACCAGTACGCAAGTCGGCTACGATCACGCCTTGTATGAGTGATACAACCAAACTCCCTTCTAGCTCTTGAATTTTCCAGGCATACTTAGGCCATTTTTCATTTGTGAATTGTTGTGTTGCGACCCCGCTTTCAAGGTCATACGAGAAAACACCAACGCCATACTCTACAATCCAAAGGTTGCCATTCAGGCCAAGAGAGAGATCGGATACAGTCCCGTTAATTTTTGTTTGGTTGAAATCGATTGATTCAGAACGTCCACCTAAAAGATGAAAGACACCATTTTCAGAAGCTATAAAAGTGGATTCTTTTACAACTTCAATATCCCTGATTATTCCTGAAGGAGTACCTGCAAACTTGGTTTTACCATCTAGAGTGTTTCCAAAGGCATAAGCGTTGTTATCGAACAAAAACAGAAAAACGATCAAAAATGAGCCAAGTGAGTGCTTAGCACACCCAATAATACCTAGAGTCTTGATTCGCATATCCATATGTCCTTTTTTTGCCTACTCTTTTCAATGCTCGATGAGCACTATTTAGTTTTTCTTAAAAGAAAGGAGTCTGCCTATGAATATCGAACAAAATTTAGACATGCAAGAGCTATCTGAAGAAGATTATACTAAAGTATATGGCGGCCAAGGGTGTGGCTACTTGATAGCTATGGATGTAGTCAATGCACTTCCCGAGGTGCCAGTGCCACCCGATGGACAATCAATAGATATCTAAACCAACAACCACTTCATCCCAGCATTTTCGGCGGCTTGCTGGTCATAAATAAAGTCGCCTACGTACAGGCAGTCTTCCGGTTGAAGCTGCCATGTATCAGCTACCATTAACAGCGCCGTTGGGTCTGGCTTGGCGGGTGCATCTTCGCGGGTTAGCACGTAATCAATGGGTATATTGTTGTTGGCAAGTTTTATGGCTGTGGCTTCGCGGCAGTTACGGGTCACTATGGCCATAGGCAAATTATGAGCCTGCGCTTTTTCCACCATTTCCTTACCAATGGCTAGCCATTTGGCGTTTTGTGCATCGTCTAGTTCGTGCTGCAAAATGGTGTTGTGAGCATTGGCTTTGGTTTTCTCGCAGGCGATAGCATCAACAAAGGTAAGAATATCTTCATGCTGCGGGCAGCCAATGTCGGCGCGCATTTTTGTGAAATTTAGGCTCGACTCTACCAATGTACCGTCTAAGTCGAAAATTACCCCTTTAATACCGTCTAGGTTCATACCCTGCCCTTGTATTTTGTTATGCCGTTGTAGTTTTTGCACATGCGCAAACGTAGTCGCGAACTCTGCCAGTTTTAGCGCCAGTAAAACAGTTACGTTTACATTAAACCTTTGGTTTTTTGTGTATGAATTGGTTCAACAATTTAAGTTTACCAAAACAAGGGCTTGCATTAGCATAGCCGCTCTTTTTCAGTATGCTTTTTGGGCATGTCTTTTTTAACAGGTTGTTTATGGGTGTTTTTGCTGCGCTAGGTACTGCGCTTTGTTGGGCTATTGCCGCACGGCTTTTTGTTGGCACTGGCAACGCGTTTTCTCCACTTACCATGAATTTCTGGAAGGGCCTTATTTCTATTGCCATACTGGCCGCGGTTTTAGTGTTTGTACAACCAACGGGGTTAACCACTAACACCGTTTTATGGCTGTTGCTTAGCGGTTTTATTGGTATAGGCATTGGCGACACGTGCTTTTTTAAGGCCTTGCAAAGTATTGGCGACAGCCAAGCAGTGCTGGTTGCAGAAACCCTTGCTCCGCTTTTTACGGCGCTATTTGCCATGGCCTTTATTGGCGAGTGGATAACCTGGCAACAATGGATAGGCGTGGCTGTGGTGTTACTGTCTGTCGACATGGTTATAAAAGCACGCAAACGCAGCTCAACCCATGTTTTTGCCACCAGCGGTTATTTATACGGCGTTGGTGCGGCCTTGTGTCAGGCCGTAGGTGCCGTGGTTAGCCGCGACATATTAAGTGCAGGTGAAATAGACGCCGCCAGTGCCGCATTTTTACGCTTAGTGGGTGGAATGTTTTTTGTGGTGCCTTTTATTGCACTTACCAAAACCAAGTTCATGCCAAGTATTGAAAATGGCTCGCGCGTTTGGCCAGCTTTTGTAGTGGCAACGCTGTTAGGTACTACCGCAGCTATTTACTTACAAATGTTTGCATTTGCCTATGCCAAGGCCGCTGTAGTGCAAACACTCATTGCAACCAGCGCACTAATGTCGCTAGGCGTTGCGTGGGTGCTGGGCGAAAAAGCCACCAAAGCAACGGTTGTTTGGTCGGCCATTGCGCTTGTCGGCGTGGCTATTTTAGTTAGCTTTGGCACGTCAGGCGCACACTAATATATTAATATTAAAGGGGTTTATTTATAATTAGTCACATATTTAATTAAGATTTTGTACTAGTTTTGTAGTAGTTCCGGCTTCAAATAGATATGATGAAGAAAAAAGAACAAAATTGTTTTCATGTATCGTAAAGCTAGTTTAATTTTTTCAGCGTTTATAAGCCTCTTTATGTTGGCGCTGCCTACGGCTGCCAATGATGAAATAAACGTCATTATCAAAAAAATGCAAACCCCTTCATGGGATTGCCCTCTGCCCTCGCTTCAGGACGAGCTTGAAGACACGCTTAAGTTAACGTCGTTAACCGACAAACAGCGCTTTGAATTATCTGCCGCCAAGGGGCAGTTTTTAATTTGCGAAGGAAAGCTTAAAGAAGCACTAACACTGCTTAACACTATTACCTCTCAAGAAGATATCGACACAGACAGTTACGCCTATGCGTCAGCAATTTATCAAATTGGTTTTGTGTACGATATGCGCGAACACCCTACGCGCTGCGAATACTATAACCAGGCTCAGCAAATTTCGTCACCAGAAAAACACAGCGATATTTTTACCAGTGCGTCGCTGGGTTTAATTACTTATTGTTCAGACAACGCTGATGAAGCCGAGCGACTAAGTAAAATGTTTAGCGTGCTTCAACGTTATTCAGACGACGGTAGCCCTGCAGAG
The DNA here is from genome assembly GCF_036870955.2 of Alteromonas gracilis. Taxonomy (GTDB): domain Bacteria; phylum Pseudomonadota; class Gammaproteobacteria; order Enterobacterales; family Alteromonadaceae; genus Alteromonas; species Alteromonas gracilis_A. The sequence goes on along the minus strand of NZ_CP145482.2, from coordinate 325,043 downwards.
CTTGCTCACATTCACAACTCGATTGGGTTGCTGTATGGCGATCTTGAGCAACACGCCCTTGCTGCCGAGCAGTACATCAAGGCACACGAAATGGGCCTTAAAGTGTATAAAGGTAGCAATAAGCTAAGTATTTTGATTAGTGCTATAGTGTCGCTACTTGCTAGCGGACAAACCGATGAGGCGTATCAACGCATACTTGAATACGGGTCAATTAATAGCGAAGTAAACACGCCGCTTACTAATTACTACTATCAATATGCGCTGTCGTACTACTACCGCAAAACGAAAAACTACAGCCAACTTGCGTATACATTACCTGACCTTAAAGAAGCAGGTTCTAAGGTTTCAAGTTCACTTGCCCCCTATTTTACAACTGGCATAAAACTGAAGTTTGTCTTTACAACAAAGACTTAGCTTGTGTGCAAGATTATTTAGACAGCCTTGGCGGCAAGGATGTATTCATACCCGTAAACTTTAGAACAAACCTAGATTACCTAAGCTTTAATTTGGCGATGTATATTGCGCTAGGCGATCTTAAACGGGCAAAGTTAGCCAACGAAGTGTTTTCAGCAGAGGCTGAAAAGCGTCGAATTATGAATCAAGACTCTGCTCGCATACTTAGTGCCGCCGATTTACGAAGCCGCATTTACAATCTTGAATCAGAAATAGAAGCTGCAGAGAGACTGCGGCAGAATACGCTTTTTGCTGCCGTTACCATTTTTGTACTTATTAGTTTAATTACAGGCTATGTGCTGCGTAAAAAGCATTTGGCCAGTAAAGCTATCGACCCGGTAACACAACTACTTAACGCAGACACCGCAATAAATCGTATAAATGCGCTTGATACGCCAAAGCCAGGTAGAGCTATTGCTATCGCCATTTTTGATATTAGCAACCTTCGTGAAATTACTGGTCGATTGGGCGTCACAAAAAGTGATGCAGCGCTGCGCCAGATTGCTCAAACGCTACAAAACACCACCCGCGGCAATGACATTTTAGGGCGCTTTGGTACCGAACAATTTATTTTATGTCTTCACAATATTGAAGAGCGCAGCGCGCGTTCTTTCTTCGAGCGCATGCAAGCCGCGCTAGATACCACTTTTGATAATAACGTGAACGACCAACACATTAGCGTCGACTCTAAAATGAGTATTTTTATTGCTAATGAGAAGATTTCAGACTTAAACGATATTCTTAATGAATTAGTCATGTCTATCGATATGAATAGTCGCGTAGTTTAATACGCGACTTTGCCCTTCAATACTTTGCCAATAAATGTGTGCTTTACCATTAACGAGTAAGTGACTAGCGATATCGCTACCGTTAAGCCGCATACACTCAGCCATTTAATTGCCCAGTGGTACTCAAGCTCGGCTACTGCAATTTGCAGCCATACCACTATGGGCAGGTGAATGAGGTACATCCAATACGAGGCGTCGGCGACGTATCTCACCCATTGTCGTTTTGTAGAGAAAAGGCGCCGACACACACTGATAGTAACGGGAACGAGCGTCCACATCACCACGGCATAGCAAAGACAGAAAAGGGCTTTCAACCACAAATAATCAGGGTGCCCCTGCTGCATTTCGTACTCGGTTAATACAAGTGAAATTCCCAGCGCAACTATTCCCAACAAACCTTTTACCACACTGATATTTGTGAAGCTCATAAACAGCGTCTGGTTGGCATACAATGTATAGCCAACTAAAAACCACCCCAAATACAGCAAAAAAGCGGGCCAATGTATGGCAAGTGATTGATCTGGCGTGTCGATGCCCCAGCCATTCATAAACCACAAGCACGCCGCAGTAGGCACAATGCACAGTATGCTTTTAACCATAAAACGCGTAGCTGAACTAACACGGCTCTTTACTGTATTTACAGGTGTGGATGGATTGGCGCTTAATAACCTATTCAACCAGCTAAGCCATTGCGTTTTTTGTAGTTCAAACACACTTGCCAACGATCTTAATGCCAGCACTGTGCCCGTAACCAATAGAAGGTAGTATAAAAACCAAAGGTGCGTGCCTATCAAAAAGTTTGTTGGCAAGGCCGAAAACACCTCAAGCGACTGCCCTATGGTTGCGGCAAAATCTATGTCTCCACGCATACTTTGCCCACCTGCAACCCAACCAGCCACAATAAGCGGCCGTAGTATTATCCAGCCAACCAGCAAAGGTAGGGCAAGTTTGGTAAGCCGTGAAACTATGAAACGTTTATTATCTGTTCTTTTAAGCGCCATACATGTGAAATAGCCTGCAATGAGAAAAAACAGCGGCATACGAAAGGTGTGGCTGATAAATACAAAAATTGCCACAGCATAGCTTGTCGACGTGTCCATTACTGCCCACCCAATAAAGATAGGCATAAACGACAGGCCAGCGTGAAATACTACGCCTAGCAGCAGCGCCAATGCTCGCACGGCATCTAAATAATAGAGCCTTTGATCTTGTCCATTAGTCATGTGTTGTTTCCATAATGTCTGGCATATTTCGCTTAGTGAGTAGCCTAGCTAGTCGCTTTTGCATTCATAAGCATGTATTAAGTTGCCGAAGCATGCACTAGTAAAAGCGCACGTCGTCTACTTCAAAATCGAACGCGGCTTTTTGCATGCTATAGGCAACAATACTTAAGCTATTTAGCGTTTTAGGGTTAAGCGCAGTTTGCTCTGACCACATGCGCTTCATATCAGAAAAAGGAATTGTGACTTCGTGAAACTTCCCATCTGCACGTACTGCTACAGATACGGCGTGGTAGTCAAAATTAGTTACCTCTGTGCTGTTTGCCGACACGCTAACATTACCTTTACTGACCTTAAGTCGTAGTTTTATACCTGTATGGGCGCTTGCATCAAAAGGTAGCCCTACCGTATTTAAGGGTATGACAGAACTTGCCCATCCAGGTTGGCCTCTAGGTGGTACTAGCTCACCCGTTACGTGCAGAACTCCGCTTTCAACGGTGTGTTTTGTAGTAGTGCCACCACCCGCTAACGAATCGTCTAAATACTGCCTTTCATGCCCGGTCGTCGCCAACACGCTATCTGAAAAGTCATCAATAACGGCTTGCGTGTTGTCATTGGCTATTGCTATGGGCGTGGCAAGTACAACACTTGCTGCGCTTGCAATAACCACATTGACTAGTGTTTTTGTCAATAATGCTCTTAGTGTTAATGTCATCACAGTACATATCCTCTTAACGTCACTTAGTTAGTAAAAATTTGGGGCTTACCCCCACTTGTTTGAAAAGCATTTTGGCGTTGCGGCAAATGCTATGCTGTATAAGTGACGCGAGACGCAGAAAAGGTGACAACAAAAAAAACCTTTTTTGTATTTTGATTAGAGCGTGTTGCGAAAAATTTATTTAGGGTTGTAGAAAAAAATTTGTCACCTTTTACAAAGTAAGTGGCACTTAGTATTAGAAGTCGTAGTTGCTCATTGATTTATTCCTGTGGCAACAGGTAATAAACCCTTACAACTCATGTAAAGATAAGTCATATAAAGAGAAGCCATGTTTAGAAAACGTATAGCGCTTAACACTGCCGATGATGCCACCTTAGTTATGCACTCTTTGGGTGGCAATCGCGATGCGTTTTGCGAAATTGTCACCCGTTATCAAAACTTAATGTGTTCATTGGCTTACTCGTCAGTTGGCGACATAAAGCAAAGCGAAGATATCGCTCAGGAAGCCTTTATAGATGCATGGACAAAACTAGATACCTTGCGCGACCCCGAAAAGCTTAAAGCATGGCTTTGCGGGATCTTACGTTTTAAAGTGAGTCATCACCGTCGAAAAGAACACAAATATGTTAGCGCCTCAAGCGACATGTCTTCACCTTTAGCGCAGTACGACGGAACTGATGCCGCCAATGAAATCATTACAACCAGCAACTTAGACGAACAAGCCATTTCACAGCAACAACAAACACTTATGTGGAATGTACTGGAAGGCATGGAAAGCACCTACCGAGAACCGCTTATTCTATTTTACCGAGAACAACAGTCAGTAGAGCGTGTAGCACAAGAACTGGACCTTACGGTAGATACAACAAAGCAACGCCTTTCACGCGGCCGCAAGCTGCTAAAAGCAGCAATGTCTTCATTTGTTGAAGAGTCACTGAAAAGCACCAAACCAGGCGTGGCATTTACCGCAGCGGTTGTTAGTGCCATCAGCACAGTATCTCCCCCCGCAAAAGCAGCCGCGTATGGCGCTGGCGCTGCCAAAGCCAGTAGCTTCTTCACTTTTTCGGCCTTTATTGCCCTCTTAGCTAGCGCATCAGGCTTTATAAGTACATTTTTTGGGCTTCAGGCAGCCCTTGCACAAACTCGCACAGTTAACGAAAGAAACCTCGTCGTTAAAACCGTTGTTGTTTTTATGTCGTGGGCAATAGCCTTTGTGGTGGGACAAATTGCATTTAAATATACAGCGCTAGCCATACCTGATCAGGCTCTGTTGTTTACCGTGCTATCGCAATTACTGGTTTTCGCCTTCGTGTTTGCCTATTTACGCCTTGTGGGCCAAATGGTTAACGCGATGAAAACGTTAAGAGCGCAAGAGCGGCTTTTTAACCCACATGCATTTAAAGATAGCGCCTCGCAAAAAGGTGCGAAGCAGCGAGAAATAATAAGCCGGATACGCATTTTTGGTGTGCCGCTTTTTCACTTTCAGTTTGGTATGCCAGAGGACAATTACGAGCCTGCGCGGGGTTGGATATGTGGGGGTAGCTATGCCTACGGCTTACTGTTTGCGTGGGGTGGTGTTGCGGTTGCTCCGATTAGTGTAGGAATAGTATCAGTAGGTGTAATAACGGTAGGTGCCGTGGGTATTGGTGCGTTAAGTCTTGGCACTGTAGCTATTGGCATTATAGGTTTTGGTGCTTCTGCGGTGGCATACAATGCCTATGCTTCGCTATCTTCACTTGGCTGGCAAAGCGCATTCAGCCAAGGCTTTTCTGTGGCAAAAGAGGCTGCCATTGGCCCCTTCGCATATGCAGAGCATATTAACAATGAAACCGCAGCTGGTATTGCTCAGCTTCGTCTGTTCGACGCCAACTACCCCTGGCTTTTGGCGCTAATTGCATTACTTGTTATTGTACCTGCCGCATGGCACTCCCATACCGTGCGCAAGCGTATGAAAGTGTGATTTAATTTAGATGGCACCTGAGGCGGCTAAATACGTTTTAAAGCGCGTATAAACGCCGTTTGTCCAGCCAAATCCAAGCTGTACTTCGTACTCACCGCCACCTGCTTTGATATTGGGTTCGCACACATTGTACTTTTCTAGAAGCACGCCGTTTTGTGCAAAACTATCTTCTATGGTGGTACAAAAACGGCGCATAATGCTTATAGCCTGTCGCTCGTAACCGTATCGCTTTAAGCCCTCGGCAGCAAAAAGCTGTAGTGGCGCCCAGCCGTTCGGTGCGTCCCATTGTTGAGATGTCTCTTGCACTGTTGTTACTACACCACCTGCTTTTAGCAAATGCGACGATAATGTCGCTTCTACAGCTTTAGCTTGCGCTTTATCTGCAATACCAACAAAGAGTGGCACTGTCATAGCAGCAGAAACAACGTTGGTAATTTGGTGCGTTGGGTAATGAAAATCAAAATATCCTTGCTTTTCTTCACTGTATAAATAGGTGTTTATGGCTTTTACCCTACGCTCTTTTGCGCTTTGATAGACATTCGCTTCACCACCTTGTGTGACCGACGCCAGCGTCTCTTCAAGGGTAACTAACAGTGCATTTAAATCGATGGGTATTATTTCTGTAGTGCGAATACTTGAAAGCTCGTCGGCATTTTCAAGCCAGCGGGAGCTAAAGTCCCACCCAGACTCACATGCAGCACGAACATGTTGATAAAAGGCCGCTTTATCAGCACCGATAAGTTCGGCGGTTTCAATGTCTTCACGATAAGATTCGGGGCGAGGTGTCGCCTCACTGTCAAAATATCGGTTTAACTGTGCGCCACATGGCATTGTGATAACGCGTAAAGGGGCATTCGCACCTTGGTTCATCCAAAACGCATATTCTTTTTTCATCCCCTCAATTGCATATTCTTTTTGAGATGGCGTTAAATGCGCTTCAAGCAATTGATAAAATAGCGCAAGAATAGGCGGCTGACTTCGCGAGTAATAGTAAGCGCGGTTACCGTTTGGTATACAGCCTACCTCGTTTAAAATATCAACGAAGTTTTCTAACATATTGATAGCCATATTTACTCGTCCGGCATCAATAAGCCCTAACGCAGTAAAATAGCTATCCCAATAGTATATCTCTCTAAAGCGACCGCCCGGGACAATGTATGGTCGGCTCAACGCAATAAGGCTGTCTTTGTGCTGAACATCAGGCGTCCTTGTCAGCACATCCCACATCGACTCGATGTAATATGAAACGCTATCAAACGCTGTATTTGCGATCGCGTTGTCTGAACTTGGTATCACAAAGTGCTGCTTCACAAACGCCGCTAAGTCGATGTTTTCCCCACTTGACGCTGCCGCTTTTACCTCAGCATTGTACAAACTCAGCACCTCAGGCAATTCAGTTTTCACTATGGCATCGGCAAAGGTTTTGCTGTCTTTGAACAGTGCAGCCATTTGCACGTCTTTAAACAAATCACTTTCAAAGAACGCAAGGCTGTCTTTCCAGTTGTGTTTCATATCACCAGCACCACTATTCAGCTGCGAAGTCATAAGGCGTCTCCCGCTGTTTTTGTTTGCATGGATGCCGATGCTTTTCTGAAAAAGAACAGCGTAATCACCAGCATTGCAATAGGTACCAGTGACAAATAAAAGGCTTGTTGCCCACCAACAGCACCAAAAACAAAGCCAGTTACAATAGAGCCGGTGGTGCCGCCAAGTGCAGAAAACACCACGATAAGCCCAGTCATGGGGGCGTGCTGCTGTTGCGGTAGCGCACTTAACATCACCGAATTAATGACAGGGTAGATAGGCGCCATCATTAAACCGATAAGAGGGATCAAAAACGCAGCTAACGGCGCGTCTGACCAGCTACCTATTGTTGCACCAGACACATTTTCTGCCATTGGAAGGCTTAACAGCATCACCACCGCCATGCCTGCAAGACAGATATTCAAAAATGGGTACCAGTTCATACGCGTTAACACTGCGCCAGCCGTTAACCGCCCCACCGCTAGCGCTACAGCAAAAATACTGGTTATTTGAATGCTAACTTGAGTGGGTAACCCCAATACTTCTTTATTGAAAGTAGGCAGCCATGAACCAATGCCTTGTTCAATAAGCACGTATAGGAAAATAGAAAAAATAAACACTAATACCAGTGGCTTGTACGCTAGTTTGAGCATGCTTAAGAACTCGCGACTCATGCTAGCTGTACTCGCGTGCTCGACCTTCTTAATAGGTGCAATAGCGACAATGACACACGTAAACGCTACCAATGCAGCAAGCAAGTAATACACATTTAGCCATGACAACGACGCGTCATTGGTAGGGTCAATAAACCCAGCAAATACCCAATACCCAGACAATACGCCCAACATAAAAATACCTTCAACCGTATTCATTAACGACGAATGTGTTTTGGTAGAAGAGGAAAGCTGCCCGATGATGGCGTAAACAGAGACTTTAACTAGTGCAAATGCGGTTCCAATGCATGCAAATAGCACTTTAATAAACCAAAAACTAGCAATGGATGGTGTTGCAGCACAGGCAACGGTCACTAGGGCAAGGCCTATCAACATGGCGACTTTGTAGCCCATTCTTGGAATAAAGCTGGCTACTAAAAAGGAGACAATGGCTATAGAGAGATCTTTAAACCCCTCTAGCGTACTCGCCTGAGGTTTACTGATGTCAAAGCTGTTGATGGATTGCAGAATGACTGTGCCCACACTATTGAGCAATATGGCAAAGACATAATAACTAATTGCAATTGCAGCAATGACCATCAAACGCGACATGTGTAAACACTCTGTTAACTAATTTAGCTGGAGTGTAATCTTAAGAATCAAAAAATGCAAACGTTTGCATTCTCAAGTTCATATTCGAGCCTCTCTGCTATTTTGTCGAGCGTCTTGTTACCAATGTTGTTTCAACAACTTGGCTTTGGGTTGCCATATTATTGAGCTGATTGATTAATTGCTCCACCATTAGCTCGGCAGCCTGCTGCGTGTTCTGCCTTATGGTTGTCAAAGAAGGGTGCATTAACTCGGCCAACGAAATATCGTCGTAACCAACAATACCCACATCGCTTGGTATGCCAACATAACGCTCTTTCAATGCTTTCAACGCGCCAAGCGCAACCATATCACTAACACAAACAATACCGTCGAAGTCTAAGCCATTCGCTTTTATACGCTCGTTTATACACTGATATGCCGCTTTAGACGTTATATCGATTGCACAAGTACAAGACGGGTCTACTGGTAAGTCTACGTCATCGTGAGCTTGCTCGTATCCCTTATGGCGCTCATGCATTTCGGCGTGCTCGGGATCACCTAGGAACAAAATACGCTTGGCACCTTGGCTAAGTAGATGCTGCGTTGCTCGATAGCCCCCTTCAAAATTGTCACCACCGACAATGGGATATGGCGCAGGTGTTTTGGCGTCTCCCCATACAACAATGGGCACGCCGCTTTGCGCTGCTAAATCAATTTTTTGCGTAGATTTGCCCTGACCAATAACCAAAATACCATCGGCACGTTGACTACGAATAAAGTAATTAGCCCAATCATCACTGGCCATAAATGAATTCGATAGCAGTAACTCGTAGCCCTTTGCATTAAGCGCTTGGTTTAGTTCACCTACAAGCTTAAGAAGAAATGGGTCGGTTGTGCTTTGCTCAGTGTTATCAATAAGGTTGAGAATAACGGCAATCACGTTGGTCTTTTGCGTACGTAAACGGCTTGCTGCGGCATTAATACTGAAATTATGGGTTTTTGCTAATGCCTGAATTTTCTCCCGTGTTTCTTTTTTAATTAACGGATTGTCTTTTAATGCACGCGATGCCGTAGAAGTGGACACTCCTGCGAGTTCGGCTAATGTTGCCAACGTCAATTTTGTATCAGATGCCAATGTATTTGTTCTCACTGTTATTCATGGTTGCACTGCCGCCCCACTTTACCTTTTAACGCAGCGCATTGCGCAAATCTGCGGTGTTATCGCGGTAATTTCTTTGTGCTATGGGCAATATAACCCACATTGGCTGCACGTAAAACCTTGTTAACAATATCCCACAAAAAATTTGCAATCGTTTGCATTTTATTCTTGCAATCGTTTGCAAACAGATCTATTTTGTTGCCAATCACGATGCGTATAACAATTTTGAAACCTGTTTAACGCATTCAGTTAACAACGCAATAAAACATTTTCGGGAGCACACACCATGAAAACGTTGTTTACAAGAGGAATGCTGGCGAGTGCAGTAGCGGTAGCACTAACGCAGCCCACCTTGGCGCAAGATGACACAACACAACTAAGCAGATGACAATACTGAAGTCATTATTGTGAGTGGTACGCCAGGTGGCGCAGGGATCAGAAAAATTGATGCAAGTTTTGCAGTAACCAATATCGATGCAAGTGACATTGAAAAACTAGCACCAAAATCGACTGCCGACTTATTTAAAGCTATTCCCGGTGTTTGGGTAGAAAGTTCAGGCGGTGAGTCTGGTGCTAACGTATTTGTAAGGGGTTTTCCCGGTGGTGGCGACGCGCCGTTTCTAACTATTGCGCTAGAAGGTTCACCTATTTATCCAGCACCTACGCTATCGTTCCTTGAGAATTCACAGCTGTTTCGTATTGATGAAACCATTGAAATGGTAGAAGGTTTGCGCGGTGGTCCAAACCCCGTAGTTAGCAATGGTCAGCCAGGCTTAACCACTAACTTCCGGCTTAAGCGCGGAAGCGAATCGACAGAGGCACTTGCCAAATATACGGTTTCTGACTTTGGACTAAACCGTATTGATGTGGTTGCGAGTGGTGCACTAGATGACGACCTTTACTACATGATTGGCGGCTACATTAAAAGCTCTGATGGTATTCGTGATGCGGGCTTCAACTCTGAAAAAGGTAATCAATTTACCATCAACATCACAAAAGCATTCAGTAAAGGCGAGCTAAACTTATATACGCGACAAACTGATGATCGCGGTACGTGGTATTTGCCAACGCCACTCAATGTTGCAGGCATTGATGCTAACTACACTCAAATTGGCCCATTAAATCGTCAAGCTACTATCGCTTATGGCCCAGAAGGTGCGACGACTGAGTCGTTCGATTTTGGTGAAGGCCGAGGATGGGATGGCCACGTTAGCGGTGGTAGTTTAAAACTAGAACTGGGTAACGACTGGCACCTAGTTGACCGCTTTAACCTAACAAAAGGTGAAGCCAATACATTCGGTCTTGTACCGAATGGCTCTGCAACCACGGTTGCCGCAGTTGCAGACAACGGCGAAACCGCAGTAGGCGCGGTTACGGGTACAGAATATTCAGGCGACACACCAATTCAGCAAATTGGCCGTTGGGTTGTACTGAAAGATATTGAAGCTTTTACAAACGACTTGGCTGTGTCGAAGAATTGGGAAAACTTTGATACCTCGTTTGGTATTTACACGGCGACCACTAAAGCAAATGACTGGTGGAGCTTAGGTAATACTGCATACCACGTGCTAGTACCAGGCGGTGAAGTGCTAGACGGAATAGAATGTAATTCTGACGCAGAAGGTTGTGATTGGAACTACGACATTAACTCTGTAGGCGATGCCAGCACGTTCGCGTTATATGCAACAACGACGTGGTACGCAACAGAAGACCTAAGTATTGACCTGGGCTTGCGTAGAGAAAACCACGAAGTTGCTTACTCGGTAGATGAAGGCTTAGATGGCGTTATCACCAAAGCGGTTGAGTACGATGAAACCAAAACATCTTGGACCATTGGTGCAAACTATGCGCTAACAGACAACAGCGGTGTATTTGCACGCATGAACCGCGGTTTCAAAATGCCATACTTTGACGATTTCCGTGACAACTATGGCGCATTCACAGGTGGCAACGATCTTATCCAGCAAGTCACGCAAGGCGAACTTGGTTATAAGTTCATGAACCAAGACATTCAGTTCTTTGCCACCTTGTTTGCTAACGAAGTACAGGGTGATACTTTTGTTCGTCGACCTGGTGCACCCGCTGAAATATTAACTAACGAAGCCTACGGTGTTGAGTTGGACGGACGCTATAGCCACGATTCAGGCTTCTCTGTTAGCGTAAACGCGACGCTGCAAGAAACAGAAATCACTGCTAGTGCAACCAATGAAGGTAATGAAGCACAGCGTCAGCCAGGTTGGCAGGTGCGCGTAACGCCAAGTTATGGCTTTGATATTGGCGATATGTATGCCACTGTCTACGGCACGCTTTCTGCGGTTGATGATCGCTTTGGTAATAACGAGAACACTGTTGTACTAGACGGTTACGAGAAAGTAGATGTCGGGGTAACCCTTGAGCCTACAGAGTCACTTAGACTGCAATTCTCTGTTGATAACTTAACTGACGAGCAAGGCATTACAGAAGGTGATCCGCGTAATCCAGATTCACCGAATGGTCGCTTTATCATGCCTCGCAGTATGCGATTGAGCGTGTCTTACATGTTCTTTTAATAGCATTGGTGTTAAACACAAGTAAGCGCCTAGCGCCGGCTTTTTTATTTGTGTACTGAGGCACTTAACCAACTAACATTAAATCTAAATTCACACTACCCTAGTATGTATTAAACGCTAATGTATGCGCGGGGACGCGCAGCAACGCATGTTATTTGGGAAGGAATCACTATGGCACCGAAAGCAATTATCTTTGATATCAACGAAACCTTACTTGATATGCAGGAAATTCGGCACGGCTTGGCTGACGTTCTAAACAATGACGAAAGCTTAGTTGATGTGTGGTTTGCTAATTTACTCCATCATAGTCTTGTCGATATTGCTTCATCACAGTATCACGATTTTATTGATATTGGCGCCGCAGCGTTAGTGATGGTCGCGCATAGCAAAGGTATAGCGCTAGATAACGAATTAGCCAAACAAACCATTGCCAAACACATAACATCTCTGCCCGCTCACAGCGATGTTGCCCCTGCACTTGAAGCACTTAAACAAGCAGGTTTTACGCTAGTTGCGCTATCTAACTCTTCTAAGCAAGGCTTAAGAGCACAGCTCAATCATGCCAATATAGACCACTATTTTGATCATATTCTTAGCGTAGAAACTATCCGGTCCTATAAGCCTCACCCTAGTGTCTATCATTGGGCCTGCAAGCAAGCGGGAGTAAGCCCAAAAGAAGCCATGATGGTTGCAGCACACGGCTGGGATGTCAGTGGCGCGAAGGCCACAGGCATGATGACCACATTTGTATCTCGGCCCGGAAAAATAATGTATCCACTGGGCTTACCGCCAGATCACACTGTTGCCACACTTGATGAGTTACTAGCGTGTATTAGCAAGTAGTCAACGGTTGGTTTGTCACCATTAAAAAAGCCTTGCAAACGTAAGGCTTTTTTAAGTTTATTACATAAAGATGTATTTAGAGCTTTGCCACTTCCTGAATGTTTGATTTGAAGCCTTTGGTGCCGCAAGAATTACGCTTTGTTTCTAGCGCGTTTAATTGGCGTTTTAACCATGATTTTTGAATGCCAGATTTGGCGGTGTCCATCTCTGTGCTTACGCGGGTAATTTCTTTACCGACATTTACACATTCTTTTTTATTTGGCTCGAAGCCACCGTTGGCCAATACAGATGAAGAGAATACTAAGGCTGATAGTGCAATAAGCGTTTGCTGTTTCATAAGAGTCCCCAACTACTCGTTTTTATCCCGGGTTTAGTTTCGTACCGTTAGAATTGGGCAACGCATTGCCCTCAAATCTGATTAGAAATATAGCAGCCCATTTCTGAGCATTGGGTGTTACAAAATATACGCTGTAATGAAAAACAGCTCATTATTTAGCACGGGATCCCACAAGTCGTTGTAAATTTTATTGTTATGAAAACAGACAACTTGGTTATTCTTTTACTTTCTTATCGATTCTTTATTCTTAACCACTCAACGGGGGGCCTATCCTTAGTATTGGCTACAGCAACAGCATTCTGTAGCAGCGTTACCCATCGTTAAGCGCCAGTATTACAACACTGATTAAACAGCGCCTCAAGTTACAATATCACTACACCTGTTCATTTGTTGTACTAGTCAGTAACAGCTGCCTCTTGCGCCACTAATCCAAGTTCGTCACTAGTAATGAGGCTTTCAATATTTACCAAAATCACCATATGCTCATCAATATCAGCTAATCCATGTAAGTAACGACTGTCGAATGCCACACCAAATTCTGGCGGAGGCAATACTTGCTCTTCCTCTAGACGGATAACATCAGACACACCGTCCACTACAATACCCACAATGCGCTGCTTAATGTTAAGCATAATAACAATGGTAAAGTCGTTGTACGTCGCCTCACCCACGTTAAACTTAATACGTAAATCGACAATGGGAACAATGTCACCACGTAAGTTGATGACACCTTTGATAAACGCTGGCGCATTGGCGATTTTTGTAACTTGCTCGTACCCTCTAATTTCTTTCACGGTAGTTATATCAAGGGCATAGTGTTCGTCACCAAGTACAAAGCTAAGATACTCTTTGTCTTGCCCACCGAGTAACCGCTTGTTGAAGGGAAGATTGACTCATGAAAGCAGCTCCTCTAATTGACTTGATGTGTAGGTAGTAGCAATGGAGTCCGCATCAATGATAAGCGCAACTTTGCCATCCCCCATGATGGTGGCCCCCGCAATACCCGCCACTTTTCTGTAGTGCAGTTCTAGGCTCTTTATTACAACTTGTTGCTGACCCACTAAAGCGTCAACCAAAATACCAAAACGCTTTTTGCTGCTTTCTAGCAATACCACAATGCCCTGTGTTGCCGACTTTTCAGCGCCATCAACGTCCATAAAGTCATATAAGGGCACTAGCGGCCAATACTGGTCGCGAACATACAATACGGTGTCATTACCTAAGGTTTTGAGCTGGTGTGCTTGCGGCTGAAACGACTCAACAATGTTCAACAACGGAATGACAAAAATTTGATTGCCCACAGACACACACATGCCATCAACGATGGCCAGCGTAAGCGGCAAATGGATAAAAAAAGCAGACCCCTCTCCCGCATTAGATTCAATATCTATACGCCCGCCGATAGATTCGATGTTTCGCCTAACTACATCCATGCCTACGCCTCGTCCAGATACGTCAGTGATGGCGTCTGCAGTAGAAAAACCTGGCTGAAAAATAAGTTGCCATACGGCACAGTCGGGCATGTCATCCGACACTGGCAGACCGTTGCTTTTTGCTTTAGCCAGTATTTTGTCTCGATGCAGGCCACCGCCATCATCGATAATACCAATAATAATGCTTCCGCCTTTTTGCTCTGCACTTAAAATAACGGTGCCCTTCGCTGTTTTACCCGCGGCTACGCGGTCTTCCGGGCTCTCTATACCATGATCGACACTGTTTCTTACAAGATGGGTAAGCGGGTCAACTAGCTTTTCAATCAAACTCTTGTCTATTTCTGTGCCGCCCCCTTGCAAAACCAACTCGACGTTCTTACCTAACTTACTGGCTAAGTCTCGCACAAGCCTGGGAAATCGGTTAAAGGTTGCGGTTAAGGGCAGCATGCGCATAGACATGACAGACTCTTGAATCTCGCGGGTGTTGCGCTGAAGTTCGTCAATAGCTAGCTGCAGCCGCTCACCTATCTGCCCATCAACTCCATGCCCAATCATCGACAGCATCGACTGCGTGATCACTAATTCACCCACTAAATTCACCATGGAATCTATTTTCAATGTGTCGACGCGAATGGAGACCGACTCTCTCGAAGCTACTTTCTTAGTCGATTGGTCGCTATCGACTCTACTTTTAGGCGCAGTAGGACTTGGCTTGTTTGAAAGACTATTACCAGCGTCCATGTCAGCCATCGTCAACGCAGGTGGAGGTGTAGGTGTAGGGGGTTGCTTGTCAGTGCTAGCAGGTGCTTCGTCATTATCGAAAAATCCAAACCCGTCTTCATCAGCGACATTTGATGTTTGAGAAGGAGTTTCATCCATATCGAAAAAGCCAAAGCTATCGTCTGTTTCAGTTTTAGCGGTCTCGGCATCAGGCGTGCTGCCATCGTCAAAGAAGCCAAAGCCATCTTCTTCAGCGTTTTGACAGCTCGAACTATCAGTATCAGAACTTTTCACTTCAGCTTGATTGTTAATAACAGCATTTAGCGCTGTAATACGATGCGCTATATCTTCTTCTGGTACAGCGGACTGGTGGCGATAGGCCTCTAATGTGGCTTTCAGAACATCTAGGGTTTCAAGCAGAACATTTATAGTGTCAGTGGTAACGCGAAGCTCACAGTTGCGGGCTTTATCGAGCAAGTTCTCCATTACATGCGTTAAATTCATCAGCGCATCAAACCCGAAAATGCCGCTGCCTCCTTTGATGGAGTGTGCTGCGCGAAAAATACTGTTGAGCTCTTCAGGATCAGGGGCGTCTACATTCAGCCCCATCAACAGCTGCTCCATGTCATCAAGGTGCTCTTCGCTTTCCTCAAAAAATACACTGTGAAATTGCTCAATATCAATGGTCATATTGAATTTTTCCAACTTAAACGAAAATGGTGTAACTATCCCAATACACGCTTAGTGACATCTAAAAGTTTGTTTGGGTCAAAGGGCTTTACCATCCACCCCGTAGCGCCTGCGGCTTTACCCTTTGCTTTCATATCATCGCCAGCTTCCGTGGTAAGCATGACAATAGGCGTTCTTGCGTAGCTACCTAGCCCTCGCAAACTTTTGACCAGAGTAAGTCCATCCATGCGGGGCATATTTTGATCGGTTAGTACAAAGTCAAAACTCTGGCCCTGACACTTATCAAGGGCCTCTTGACCGTCTTGCGCGGTAGTGATGTCATAGCCTGCGCTTTTAAGCGTCATTTCCACCATTTGACGAATAGAAACTGAATCGTCGACAACTAAAATGTGCTTGCTCATTTGCTAACTTCTCCTCTCGTTGCCCAAAATGGCAACCGATATTCCCTTGTAAAAATCCTAGAACAACTCAACCTCACCAGCATTCATTGACGTTGCTGATACCGGGTTGTGGTCATTTTTTCCCTTAGCGGCTAACCCTTTTTGATATTCATTGAGTGATTGTGTGAAGTCTTTAAGATTGTTGGGGTTTAACACTTCTAGTTTTTCAATCACAAACTGAATAATGTCTTGCGTATACTCGATGTGCTGGCCGTTAATATCACCAAACTGCATACCGCGAATGGCGTTATTAATGGCTTCATTGAGCTGTTGCCCGATGTCTTCTATTTGTTTTGTTGTTTCTAAATCAGCTTCTGTTTTTTTAATGATTTCTAATAACTGTGCACTGATGTACTCTTTTGCATTTACCACCTGCGAAATATCCTGAGAAGCAACAAACTCTGCAGTGTCGGTTAGCTTGTCGACAAGATTGCGAATATTTTCAACCTGCGTTTTTATGACATCGCTAAATTGGGTGGAGCGCGTTGACAAGGCGCGTACTTCGTCAGCAACTACGGCAAAACCTCTACCGGCTTCACCCGCGCGCGCAGCCTCTATGGCAGCATTAAGCGCCAATAAATTAGTTTGTGCAGCAATATCGTCAATACCGCTTAACGCGTCGATAACCGTTGGCATTGCTTGCTGGATAGTTTGTACTTGATTCATAAGCTGCTGAGTAGAAGACGACATTTGCTCTGTAGACGTAATAAACTGCTTTAGGGTAGCGTCGGTTTCTTTCGCAAAAGAGCGCATCCTGTCAGGGTATGACAGCGTATGTGCTTCATCTACATTTAATAAATCTTCAATACATTCAGCTTGCTCACCCTCTAGGCTTTTTAGCTAGGTTAAATGCATCAGACAAAGTTACTACCGCGTCGTCTTGTGTAGACTTGATGGCAGACAAGTTACTTGCACATGTACTAAGCGACGAAGCAAGGTTGTGACCAGCTGTTGTAATATCATCGGCTTTCAAAGGCGCAGAAGGTAATTTATTTGATTGTGCAGCGACCGCGTTTTGAGTGTTTGTGAGCAAGTAAAAATAGAGAGAAAGCACAACGCCTATAAGCGTTGCACTTAACACTAGCGCTGCAATTAACGGTGTTATTAAAAAATACCCTAGCCATGACACCACTATGCCTATAGCGGCGCCTAACGCCACATGGCGAATTCGCGCTGCTAAATCAGAGCCTGTAGATACATCAGCCATAACCAATGCCCCTTATCCTTTTGCTCTGTCGTCTCCTGTGAAATGGCGTTCCGTCAATGAAATGTTGAGGAGTAGGCTAACCTTTGCCAAGCGAAGACGACGTTATGCCTTAAGCACTAAATACTAAAAGCTATACTTTCGTCTAAATCGAGTAGTGTTGATAAGCGTAGTACCCAATATTAAAAGTAGGCAAGAATGCAGCGAAATTTTTTTAAATTACTTTGGGATAAGTATTTTTAGTCGTTCGTTTTAATCAAACATTTTATTGCGAGTTACTGCGGCAACGGGAGGGCATTTCTAATGGCGGAAGAGTAATTTAATCCACATCAAATTCATCCATCACACTGCACTCAGGATTAATAAACAAGGTGATAGGTGTGGTCAAAATAGTGGTTTTAGAAAATTGAAGATCACGGTCGTTTTGCTGAACATAAAATATGTTATCGCTAAGCGTAAAATCGACACGCGACCGCTTTACTAGTTTAAGACCCGTTTCAATGTTCTCGATAAAGACGACGTCTAAGCCAGCATCACTAAACTGCTGTGCAAAGGTTGAACCTTCTCGTGTACGCAGTAAAGCCACAGATTTATTTTTAAGTTCAGATAGGTCATTCCATTTAAATGGTGTTGATTGAGTTTGACGCACCAAACCAATGCTCACCTCACTTTGTGAAAGCGTAATTGAGCGAGATTCAATATCTTCCTCAACAGGATAGAAGCTTGCGCACCACTCGCCTGCTTTTATCATTTCAGCAGCTCGACCGGGAGGCGCATACACAGCGCGCCATTCAACGCTATCACTCAACGCAGCTTTTTCTAATAATTCAAAGGCAATGCCATTAGATGCCACCTGCGAAGTAGTAAAGGGAGGGTATTCGACAGCCAGCACATCTATGACCTTTGCCTCGCAACGTGCAAAAACCAGAAACAAGATTGAAAGACCAAAATAAAAAGCTGATCGAATTAAGCGCATAAAACATACAAAAAAAAATGGTGTAAGCAGATATTAGCAGATAGAGTTAAAACTGCTGAAATAGCCTATGCTAATCATCAATGACATATGACAGCTTCCGCTTTGGACTACAGGAGTTACCATGAAGACTAGGACCGTCAAACGCTTTTCACTACCCTTCAATCGCCTATTAACGCAAGCTCGCACACCCGTTATAACACCCAGCGTTATTGCGGCGTGTCTAATTGCAGCAAGCTTTAGCAGTCACAGCACGGCGCAAGAAAACAATTCCACAGCTGATTCTGAGGATGTGGAAGTGGTTGAAGTATATGGTTCAAAGCCCCTTTTTTATTGGAAAGAAGCACTGGCGAACTCGAGAGCCGAGATTATTGATTATCTTAACGAAAGCATTGATAACGACGACTTCCAACTTACATGTCGCAAAGTTAGCATTCCTAATTCAAATTTCAAAAAAAGAGAATGCCGAACTGGATACGACAAGCGAATTAGAAGAGAAAAAACTGATAGACGGTGCGTTTTTTGGTGGAACCATTGTTTCTGCACAACAATCAGCAGACTTGGGGTCTACAGAACTGGGTAAAAAGCATGAGGAACATGTTGAAATTGTCCAACAGCTATATGTTGAAGATGAACAATTTAGGCAGATGTACGACAAACTCCAACAAATAGAAAAGGGCTACCAAGAAGCGCATAACAAAACATTTGGTTCACTAAGCCAATATGACAAAAAGTCCGAGGAAAGTAGCAATTAAATACCGGGCGCTTTGACACACGTGGTTTAAAGGCAGGCTATTTCTTTAGACCTGTATTACGCAATAACTTCGCTTCTTTGCGTAACGTAGCCAATATATAGCGGTTATAGAATATACAATTTCGGTGTGCTACTATTTTTTGGTCGTTGCAGTGTAGCACACTAAATTTCGGTTAATGGACTAACTGCAGATATTGATAACACCTACTATAGGAAATCAAATGAAGTATGTTATCCCACTCACGCTAAGTGCATTGCTTTGTGCTTGTGGCGGTGGTTCAGGTTCAGATACACCACCTCCAACTCAAACACCAGATAATAGCGGCGTTCAACCTCCCTCAAATAATGTTCCTGTCGCAAGCGATGACAGTGCCGAAACCAGTAACGGCCAGTCAGTAACAGTAAACGTATTGAGTAATGATAGCGACGCTGACAATGACAGTTTAACCATCTCAAGTGTTAGCCAACCGTCTGATGGCACGGTTAGCATCGAAAACAACCAGCTTATTTATACACCTAGCAGTGCAGCTTTCGCGGGTACAGTCAACTTTAGCTACACCGTGTCAGACTCAGAAGATAGCGCAAGCGCGAATGTTAGCATTACTGTTAATCAGGCAGTTTCTTTTGACGGTATTGTGGTTGGTGCAGAAAGCCTGAACGGTGTTTCAGTGCGTATAGATATTGGTGAAGAGTCCTTTGAATCAGAGCTAGATACTGAAGGCCGCTTTGCACTTGATTACCAAACTAATGTTGTAGATTCGCGCGACGTTTCGTTTGCGCTCATGCAAGACCAAAAGCTTTTGCACGTAGGTAGTCCACTGACCTTTGATAACATCGTGGCGCTTCGAGGCAGCGATGTTCTATTTTCCTACCAGTCACATAAAGAAATGCTGGTTTCGCCTGTATCTACAGCTATTGAAGCCCTTCGTTTGCGTTTAACAAGCTCAGACCAACAGGCCTTTGAGGCGCAAATTGATGGCGACACATTGCTACAATTAGCAGCCATCAGCTCACTTATTGCTAAAGGTGAATTAACCTCTCAAGACACGCTTTTTGATGTGCTAAACGATGATGCCCAACTAGAAGCACTTGCGCAGTCTTTGTTGAATAATGATGAAGCGATTAGCGTTGATTCAGAAAACCAAAATGGTGCTGAAGGTATAGTGGCTGTTGGTGCTAGGCTTCAAGCGGAGATGGATGAAGTACGAAGCCTAGTTGCTCCCTTCATTCGCATTGGCGCTGACGTACAAACTAACTCTGAGTTGCCTGTTGCGTCACAGAATGCATCTTTACAGAGCGATTCATCTGATAAAAGTACAACGGCGAATACCGAAATATTAGCTGACTACTATCAGTTGAAACCAAGCTATGGTGGTCGTATTGCTAGTTATAATTTTGTGGGTGCACAGCTTACCCTTATGCAAGATGGTACTGGCATGTACTTCTCAGAACACGCCAGTTCGAGCGTTAGCTGGGAAGAAGGCAGCAAAGACCTACTGATCACGCTAGATACTCCTATTCCTACCGAATATGAAGTGAGTCTTACCACCCTTAATGTTAGAGGGTTAATCGACCCAGAGGTATACGAAGAAGCAATAAACCGACTTGGCAACGTAAGTTACACCACTTTTATGAACAGCTTTACCCTGACCCGGTTGTTCAATGGTGAGAACGTCGACATCATCTCAACTGACTTTGAAGTAAATGTAAAAATTAATGAAGACCCAGACTTCCCGCCAGAAACCTATGAGGATGCGCGCGAATTGGGCGTAGACGACTACTTACGTACACTTACTCAAGATTTAGAATACGTAGAAACCGCGCTGCAAACAAAAATTCCATTCACTGCTGAAGAAGTCACTGGCATATGGGGTTTTGCGATTGCAGGTTCTGCACCAGTACAAAGTAGCACAAATGGAGACGTACGAGAGCTTGCTGGTGTATTTGCCGACTTAGTGACATTTGACGCAGACGGCAGTATGCAAAGCCAGTTCCATGACAAAGCGGGTACATGGCAAATCAATGACGATGGCACGTTGACAGTAAATCAAACTGATGGCTATGAAGTAACCTACACGCGTATTTCTCAAGACGAACAAGCCAATGGCATGTTGATAAGAGCAAGTAATCAAGATGGTGCTAGCTTCAGCCAGTTTCGTATGGCCATTAAACGCTCAAGTGATCAATTAGACTTGTCACTCATGCGCAAGCCTGAATTTTTATGGAACGGAAACTGGGGACTGAGTAACCCCAACAACTACAACGCGGACGGTAGTTTTAAAAATACAGGGTATTTCGGCTTCCAATTTTCGGATGACGAGACAGTACCTAGCTATTTACTTGGGTTCTTGTATCGAATAAACCCTGAGGTTGAAATAGTGATTAGAAACAGAGCGAGACACTTGGTAGAAGGAGAGAATAACCTTGTATACATCGAACGACGCTCTAGCGAGACCGAAATAGCAAACGCCGACTGTGATGCAGATGAACCAACGTGCCGTACTTGGTTAAGAAGACAATGGACGCCGTTAGGCCAAACAGAAGACAGATATTACGTATTGGAGCACTTCTACTTTAATACAGACCTAATATTCACAGGCAACCCTGACGCTCCACTTTATTTCCAACCAAGTGGACGCGTGATCTTCTACGAGAAACTGGATTACCCAGAAGGCTTAGTAGAATAAAAGAGAAATCTTAAAGCAAGCGAGCATCTTTATGATGCTCGCTTATTGTTGAGGTACTCTTCAATAATGAGAGCATTGGGCGTACTAATATTTAATGACTAACAACAACGTCGTAACTAGTTGATCAAAACCCAACCCGCCGCGTTTTCTTCAAAAACAGCTTCTTGCTCAGCTTCCTGATTACCGTATCGTTTGGAAGTCAGTGTGTACTTGTATAAACAAGAAAATTTGTTGTTTTCTTTTTCAACGCATTTATCAATTTCGACATCCTCAACTTGTCCATGCCAAGCTAGACAAGAAGTAACTACTGTGTAGTTTTCTTGTTGCAGACTTTCCATATCAGCAGGGCATATATCATTGCCTCCAGCAAGCGATTGAAAGCTTTTTGCTACCTCAAGCTGAGCGTTAACGGCATCCTCAATATCTGAATTAGACGGACCGCCGCAGGCCGTAATTGAGAGACCTAACATGGCTAGTAAAACAAATCTGAACATTACTTTTCCTTGATATGATAGTACTTTGGGTAAACTAGAAGCGCCTTAACTTATGTCAGGCGCAGCTGCAAATTAGGTTAGTCCTCAGCGGGCGCTAACACTCCTTCAGAGTTGAATACTTCACCACTATCTTGCCATGGCGTTGTTTCCAATTTCGGATAACCTTCTAAGTATGTTATTTCTCCGCCTGTACGACTTTTTATTTCACGAACAACATCAAGAACCGTTTTTTCTGCCCACGCTTCTGGAGAACCAGATATGGCATAAGCGGCTTCTCGTGCTAACCCATCAATTCCTAGGAAACCACCACCTTCTAGCTTCGTATAGTTAGCATAAACATCAAGCGCATAACCTTCTTGATATTCCCATAGGCAAAGGTTAAAGCTCATATCGAAAGCATTTGATACTGTTCGTCTTGCTGTAGCAGTCCAAACTGCACCTTCGCACTCGGCAGTTTTAAGCATATTGGAAAGAGATGAATTCATTTTCATTGCAAGTTGCATCATTCCGCCCATTTGCTCTCCCATACCTGCCGCGGCATTAGAGGGCTTAAAGCGTCCTGGCTTTTGTGGAACATCTCCCATAACGATAGGGTTATGTTCGTCCGCTGATGAAACATTTGCACCAAGACCGTCGGAAGCAGCATCGCGCACTTCATAACGATCGGCACTGGTCTTTATATCGAAAACGCGATAAAGCTCGATGCTTTTCTGCTTTTCCGTCATTGCATTATTCATCGTCGAAGAGCACGCGGTTACAAAGAGGGTTGAAGCCACGACTGCAAATGCGCCCACCTTTTTCATTTTGAGTTCCTATTCTTATCAGTTCTAAATATTTTTAGCTTTCAGGGGTGGTGTAAGAGGTCAGTATTATTACTGGCAGTGAAATGAGTTCTTACATAGCACATCTCTAATACACCGAGCGATGACAGGGTGCTATACGCACTTTAAAAAGCGGTAGTGAAAAAGTGAGAAAGACCATTACCTAGTGTGATTGAAGTGTGAATTTTTATATTTATCAGTCAATTAAGAGCAACACAAAGTTGTATTGATTTGGATTGCATTGACGTATAACATCTCCGACCAGTGCATTTTATTGATAACCTTTTAGCCTCGTGACATATAGAATAAACGGATTTTCACTCTCAACAGACCTTCGTTCAGCTAACAAAAAAGATAAAACGATTAGTTTTACCCACCAAGAACAATTAGCGTTGAGGCTATTTTTGGACTCAGAGGACGGGTTTGTCGATCGCCAATTATTGGAGTCAACGATTTGGGAAAAGCAGATTGTTACTCAAAATTCGCTAAGAAAATTGATGAGCGAGTTACGCTGCAAGTTCGAAAGCAAGGAATGTATCCAAAACATTAGAGGGAAAGGATATAAGCTGGACTTCGAGATTTTCACTACAAACAAAACTTCTGCTTCTATTTGGAAGAACAGCAAACACTCCAAATATGCTTATGTCACGGTATTTGTGTTGTTACTAACATCATTAGCGCTAGTAGCGCACCTCTCACTCAGCCCTAAGCAAGCAGTTATTCCTAAGGTTTCCACACAGTCTATTTTTGAGTCAAACGCACAAATTATTGACTATGCTCTGTACGACGGAAGAATGTATGTTACAACGAGTGGAGACGGCCAATCTAACTTGTATGAAGTGGTGAATCGCA
This sequence comes from Alteromonas gracilis, assembly GCF_036870955.2. GTDB lineage: Bacteria > Pseudomonadota > Gammaproteobacteria > Enterobacterales > Alteromonadaceae > Alteromonas > Alteromonas gracilis_A. The sequence goes on along the minus strand of NZ_CP145482.2, from coordinate 301,180 downwards.
AGAAAAAACTTCTTTTTTCAGCCCAATATACAGGTGCATTTAGAGGCATAGAAATTCACAAAAGCGGCAAAACTGTAATGCACTTCGTCGAAGACGGGTTGTGCAAAATAAAAGTTTTTGCTGTCCCGGTTAAAAATCAGATTGATGAAATTCCTTGTAATAGACAAAACGCGTTTCCTTCATTCGATTGGATAGACGAGAATAAATTCTATGTTACCTATAACGTGGAACTTGCAGGCTCTATAGTCCCTCACATTTATGACTTAGAAACAGGCCTTTTAGAAAAAGACACGTCGTCTTCATTGCTCCCAGCTACGGGAGAGAAAGTTATCGACGCATTTATAAAAGCAACAGATACAGGCCTTTACTCACTAAGAGAAGACCATTTAGACAAAATGTCACTGGTATATTTTGAGGGTGACAACCAGCGAAGCATTTTTGACTACAGGGCTAAGCCCTATTCTTTCGGTCTGTCGCAAGACCATTTGTTTTTTGTGGGGAACAACAACGAACTTCTTAAACTTGATGTCTCAGGAGATATGCTGACAAAGGCGATTGAGCCTGAACTTGTATTGGCTCCGCAAGCGGTAAAGCTAGACGACCCTCTAATTCTTGAAGACGAGCTGTATTTTTCGCTTGGGAATAGTTCGAGTGAAGTAATTCGAAGTATGTTTGGTAAATTTACTCACGAATTAGAAAGCGGTATTCGAGATTTCAAAATAATAGATAATCAGATGTTTATTTTGGCGCTAACCAATACTGGTTATGCGGTAGAACGCCTAATAGACGAGAGAGTCATTGAAACACTCTACCTTGATACCGAATTAACCCTTCGCAGCATTGCATACTACAAGGGCGATATCTATCTAGCAGGGCCTTCTGGCATTTATATTGTCACTGGAGAGCACCTAGAACCTGTCAGCTCTTTAAAAACACGAACAATTGTATCTAACGATCAATGCATGCTAATCGAAAGTGACGGCATCCACATATTTAATGACCAAACCAGGGGGTTCGATAAATTGGCAGGACAAGGAGAGCGCCCTTTTATCAGTAACAACGGATGCTCATTTGTAGACAATCTTACTGGCAATATTGTGAATCAAGCACAAGATATTCATGGAAAGCAGTTGATGAGAAAAATGCTCTTCGAATACAAAGGAAAACTTGCTCATTGGTACAGCAAAGGCGAGTCGACGTATATCGTTGATATTGAATCAGGGGAGACAATAGCCAAAACGAAACAAAGAGTGCTGTTTAAACGGCTGGCGTCTTACGGCGACGACATCCTCTTTTTAGGTGCAGCTGACGTAAATTCGTCTATTATAAAACTGCAATTCTTTTGATGACCTTTTTTGGCGAAACACCTGTGCAAAGAGAACTTCAGGTGGTCTTCACCTGAGTTTTCAATCCCACAACAACACTGCTCTCCAAACGGGATTGTAACCTGCCAAGCACTGGCGCCGACACGGTCGGTGATTTTAAGAACGTAGGATCAAAAAAGCCCCTGCATTTCTGCAAGGGCTTCAATGATGGTGCCTCGACCCGGGATCGAACCAGGGACACGCGGATTTTCAATCCGCTGCTCTACCAACTGAGCTATCGAGGCTGAAACTTGTTAGCGATTCAGGCTTTTGAGCCTGTCCTGCTGTGGGTGCGTATTAAACGGTTTTCCCTCTAACAAGTCAACCGTTTTTCTCGCTTTTTTTTCGGTTTTATTACTGTTTGCGCATTGTTTAAGCAAAATATGCTTTTTTGCTTATTTTTCAGGCGGGACATAGCCTTCAATTGTAGGTTCTATGCCTTCAAAAAGGTAAGCCGACATTTTTTCTTCCAAAAACGAACGCGCATTTGGGTCCATCATATTTAGTTTGTGCTCGTTAATAAGCATGGTTTGCTTTTTTTGCCACTCTGCCCACGCTTCTTTCGAAATATTATCAAAAATACGCTTACCCAATTCACCAGGGTAAAGTTGAAAGTCTAGGCCATCAGCTTCTTTTTGAAGCTTTTGACAAAATACGGTTCTTGCCATGGGTTATCCTTGAAGTTCTTATAACGGTTGCAGCTAGACTAGCTGTTTAATTATTTTGGTTGTGGGGGCAGCTAGCCCTACTTCAATAGGTTCATTAAGCATAAACCATTTTGAAGACATTTCTGCCACCTGCTTTGTTGGTGGAGAGTTTACCACGGCAACTACCGGGGTTATATCTAAATGAAAGTGGCTAAAAGTGTGCCTGAAAGGTTCTAGCAACTGCGTTTGAGCAACCTCTATGCCGCGTAACGATAGCGCCTTTGTTCCTTCCTCGATGGTTGTGGTTTCTAAAAAGCCATAAAGCCCGCCCCATAAACCAGAAGACGGTCGCTGTTCTAAGTAAACCTGTTGGTTGAACTGTGCCACCATCATGAAGGTTTCTTTCACTGGCAGTATTTTTTTAGGCTTTTTACCCGGATAACTAGTTTGTTCGCCTTGCGCATAAGCAATACAGTTTGCCTGTAATGGACATTCATCACATTTAGGCTTGCTGCGAGTACAAACCATAGCACCCAAGTCCATCATAACTTGAGTATAGTTAGCACAACGTTTGTCGGGCGTGTTTTTCTCGGCCACCTCCCAAAGCTTGTTTTCTACTGCTTTTTGACCAGGCCAGCCTGATATGGCGTAGTAACGCGCCAATACACGCTTAACATTGCCATCAAGTATAGGATGTTTCAGGTTGCGAGATAACGACAAAATAGCACCTGCGGTAGAGCGCCCTATACCGGGCAGCGCCATAACGCCTTCAATGTCGTAGGGAAACTCTCCGTTGTGCTCTTTAACCAACATTTGGGCAGCTTTGTGCAGGTTTCTCGCGCGAGCGTAATAACCAAGCCCTGTCCAGTGATGTAACACGTCATCTTGCGACGCGTCAGCAAGGCTATGCACAGTTGGAAACGACTGCATGAACCGTTCGAAGTATGGGATAACGGTGGTGACTTGCGTTTGTTGCAACATGATTTCCGAAATCCACACCTTATAAGGCGTGACATCTTGCTGCCATGGCAAATGTTTACGGCCATGCTTATCAAACCATGCCAAAACGCGTTCGGCAAAATTGCCGCTATAGTTAGTATTAAGTTCGCTCATAGATACAGATGGCATGGCTGTGCCATTGCCTTTATTCATTTACTCGGTCATTTATAAAAACGCGCGCTATGGTAGCATGTACGCGAATAATAGTTAGTTAAGGAGCTAAGCGTGTCGGTACAGCATCCTGTTTTGTTTTTTCCAGGCACTCTTTGTGACGAGCGCATTTTTATGCCTTTGTGGCAAGCTTTGCCCGCGCATCAGCGCCGCTATGTTCCACTGCAGTGGGCTGCTTCATTAGACGATATGCTCGCCTTAAGTAAAGACCGTTTACTTGAAGGTGAGAAAGTGCATCTTGTTGGCTATTCAATGGGTGGCTATATCGCTTCTCTTTTTGCACACCAATTTCCTGACGCCGTGGCATCTATCACGCTTATTGGATACAACCCTGACGGTTTATCGAAAGAAGAAATCACAAAGCGCCAGCAACTAGTATCCATGCTTAAGAAAGGGCAGTTTAAAGCCGACAACGATGCCTATCTTGCACGTTTTATTCACCCATCGCGCATTAACGATGAACAGGTAGCGGGCGTGGTAAAAGCGATGGCGCAAGATTTAGGCAAGACCACCCTGCTTAATCATACCCTTGCCACTACACCAAGAGACAGTACGGTTGAGCAGCTAACAAAGATTAATGCGCCAATCACCTTTATTACTGCCAAGCAAGACAACATAGCGTCAGCTCAGGCCGTAAAGGCGATAAGTGAAAAGATCCCCAATGCCACGCTCCACGAGCTTGAAGATACAGGGCATATGATACCGCTTGAGCAAACAAGTGCATTGGCCACTATTATTGCTAGACAAATTAGCGATTAAAAATACAGCATTTTTCATAATATGCCGTTGCATAAGCTGCGGGTAAGTGGATAATGCGCCACCAGAAAATTTGGTAAGAAAGGCATTGCAAATGAGGCAATTCAAAAGTCAGGCGGAAGCAGAAGCCGCTGGTGTATATGTAAGTAAGGTAAAAAGCTATGTTAAGCGAGAAGGCCGACTTACAAAAGGACAAGAAAAAGCGCTAGCTGACCATTGGCCAACAATGGGCATCGACTATGTTGACTCGCCTCTATCAATGGCTGAGGTTTTTGGCCGCAGTGCGCCTGTCGTCGTTGAAATTGGCTTTGGCATGGGCAAGTCTCTCGTTGAGATGGCCGCTGCTGCACCAGAGAAAAACTTTATCGGCATTGAAGTTCACCGCCCAGGTGTGGGTGCATGCCTTTCTGATGCTGGCGAACAAGGCGTTGAAAACCTGCGCGTAATGGAGCATGACGCAGTTGAAGTGTTAAAGAACATGATCCCAGATGGCAGCTTGTCTCGCCTTCAGCTTTTCTTCCCTGACCCTTGGCACAAAAAACGCCATCACAAGCGTCGTATTGTACAAGGCGAGTTTGCAGAACTTGTGCGCTCAAAGCTTGCTATTGGCGGATGCTTTCATATGGCAACAGATTGGGAGCCCTACGCAGAACATATGGCAGAGGTTATGAATAACGCGCCGGGCTACACCAATACCGCTGAAGATGGCGATTATGTTCCGCGCCCTGATTACCGCCCAATTACCAAGTTTGAAACTCGCGGGCAAAAGCTTGGGCACGGTGTGTGGGATCTTATTTACGAGCGTACCAAATAATGATTCTGTCTCCTCAAAGCCAGTTACTAGAGCGTAATATCAACCTTTTTGATGAAGGCCAATGGGCATTTATCAATCCGTCAGATGCGTATTTTTTGGATGGGTTGAAGTCTAAAGATGTCACTGTCATTCATCAGTTCTTTGATATTTTCTCTGAATGCGTGCGAGTGATCCCGTCGGTGTCATTTGACAGCAGAGATATCACTAGCAAAGGCTTTGAAGTGACGCAAAAAGTGGGAAAGCACACGCATATTTTCACGCCATTCGTGACACTTGAAGGTTCACATTCCGATGTCATGCTTTTCTTACCAAAAGCAAAAACGCATTTTCAAATGCTACTTCGCATGGCAGCGGGTATGGTAGGCCAAAATGGTCGTATTCATGTGGTTGGCGAGAATAAGGGCGGCATTAAAAGCGCCGCAAAGCTTATGCAGCAATACGGACCCACCCAAAAAGTGGATTCTGCCCGTCATTGCAGCTTAATAACACTGATTGTCGAAAACCCGCATAACGGCTTCAACCCGGACGATTGGACAGACTTTAATACCTATGAAGTAGAAGGTACTTCATGGGATGTAGCTGCCATGCCAGGTGTATTCAGCTATCAAGAGCTTGACACAGGCACTGCACTGCTGCTTGAAAAGATGTCGACAACGCTTAGAGGTGAAGTGCTTGATTTTGCATGCGGTGCAGGCGTTATCGCCAGTTATCTCATGCTGAAATACCCGCATTTGAAGCTGCATTTAACTGATGTCAGCGCGTTGGCTATCTACTGTAGTGCACTAACGCTTAAGGAAAACAATGTCGCAGCAACCTTGTATGGTGCCGATGGGCTTCATGGCTTTACAAAAAAAGTGCAGCATATTGTTACAAACCCTCCTTTTCATACTGGCGTTAAGACAGATTACACCATAACTAAGCGCTTCATTTCAGACGCTAAAGCAATTTTAACCAGTCAAGGCACACTTCAGATGGTTGCCAATAGGTTTTTACCTTACCCAGGGCTGTTATCGGAACATTTTCAGACTGTTTATACCACGGCACAAACCTCACAGTTTTCCGTGTACCAAGCAGCGTAAATTGAGCGGGTTTAACCCACTTTAAAATAGCCATTAAAAAACAATCGTGCTTGTGCTAACGTAACTTATCCGCACATTGCGACCGCGCCACTTCATGCCTTCATAGATGTGGCGTTCCTAACTCTTTCGTTGAATTTAGCGCAGCTTTATTGGTGCTTCGCACTGCTAGCACTAAGGGGATGACCTGTGAACATTGTATTTGCGATTTCGGAAGTAGAAGAATTAGTTAAAACTGGCGGCCTTGCAGATGTCGGTAAAGCACTGCCATTGGCACTTCACGCATTAGGCAATAATGTCAGTGTTGTAATGCCGTATTACAAAGTATTGGCAGAAGAATACCAGCTCGCTGGCATCACTGAAAAGCAAACCCTTTTCACTGAAGGCCAAGTTTATCAGTTCGATATTCGCTACATGCAATGGAACGGCATACCCGTTTATTTCGTTGACTCGCCCGATCACTTCATGCGTGAAGGCTTATACTCAAACGCCTACGACGCTTACGACGATAATGGCGAGCGCTTCAGCTTTTTTAGCGGTGCTGTACTACAAACCTTGCAAGCCATCGATAAACAGCCAGACATTATTCATTGCCACGACTGGCATACCGCTATGCTGCCATTTTTGTTAGCACACGATAAGTCGGGCTTTTTTGCTAACACAAAAACCGTATTCACTATTCACAACGCCGCCTTTCAAGGCGTACATAAGCTAGAAGAAATCCCTTTCTTGCGTCATCACCCTAGTATTTTGGCTCAGGTACATGGCGGCTACATCAATATGTTGCAAAGTGGTATCGAGTTTGCCAACAAAGTTACAACGGTAAGCCCGAACTATGCACGAGAACTGCTGACCGACTTGGGGAGCCATGGTTTACATGAAAGATTGGTAAATAGAAGCAGTGATTTAAGCGGAATATTAAACGGTTGCGATTACACGCAATGGGACCCACAAACCGATAAGTACCTTCCTGAGCATTACAGCGTTGATAACTTGCACCCTAAATCAGGTTGCAAACATGCGCTTCAAGAAAAATCGAGTTTGCCGCAAAAGCCTGCTGTCCCTCTCATTGGAATGGTGTGCAGACTTACCGAGCAAAAAGGATTTGGGTACATACTGCCCATTCTAGATGAACTGGTTAAGCACAACTTGCAAATGGTTATTGTGGGAACTGGCGACCCCAAAGTGTGCATGGATTTAGGTGAATTTGCTCAGCAACACCCTGAACAGTTTTCTTTTATTAATGGCTTTAGCTCTGAGCATGCACATTTGGTTGAGGCAGGTGCAGACTTCTTCTTAATGCCGTCTCAGTTTGAGCCCTGTGGGCTTAATCAAATGTACAGCCTAGCATATGGCACTATTCCTATTGTTCGTTCTGTTGGCGGGCTAAAAGATACCGTCATTGATTACTCTCACGAAGACGGTACAGGCTTTGTGTTTGATGACCCAACACCCGAAGCATTGCTTTCATGCATTCGCCGTGCGTTGCTAGCCTTTTATGAGCACCCAGCTGAATTTAGAGCAATGCAAATAAGGGGAATGAATACGCGTTTTACGTGGGAGAGCGCTGCCCTTAACTACCAGGCACTTTATAAAGCCGCTATGTAAAAAAACACAGTGTGTTTAAATGCACTGATTACGGGTTACAAAGCTCAATAAACTCTTGAGCTAGTAACATTAATTATTGTTTATACGTATCTTTCTTTTTGCGCAATAATGCGCCACTATTAATTTACGGAAGATGTGATTGGATAACATACAAAGACGGATATGACGGAAAAGGCAGTCAAGTTTTCAATTCGTAGCCTATTTTTATGGGTGGTGATGTCGATCGCCGCATTCTCGCTTACCGTGCTTTCAGGCCTGTCAATCTACACGCAAATCAAAACCTATCGTCAAGAACTTGAGTCTAACGCCATCATGTTGGCCAAGTTAGTGGCGCGAAGTTCTGCTGATTACCTTTATGACGAAACGCCTGAGCGAATTGAATCGACGCTTAAAAATTTAAGCGCAGCCGAATATGTTCTTAATGCCCATGTTTACCGCTTAGACAATGCCTCTCCAACTCCTGAAATTTTTGCGTCTTACAATAAAGAAGGCCAGCTACTGCTTGGTGGTAAGGAAAATCAGCTTACCACGCTGCTTATGAACCCAGTGTTAGCTGACTCTGGTCATTATTTAGAACTCAGCACCAAAATTTTTGACGAAGAAACCAGCATTCAGTTGGGGTGGGTTTACTTACGCGTATCGTCAGACAACTTCAACCAACTTGTTGGTAAATCTATATGGCTGAACCTTATCGTCGCATTCATTCTTTTAGGTGTCAGTTTTTACTCTGCTGTTAGAATGCAACGCGTAGTGACGGGTCCTGTTGAAGCCATCGCTGGTTTTCTTCAACGAACTTCAAGACAAAGAGACTATTCAGCACGCGCCGATGGCTCGACAATACATGAGCTGGACATACTTGCGGATGCTGTAAACGTATTATTGCTGCGTATGCAAGAGTACATGCAAAAGCAGCGACAGGCGGAAGAACAGCATAGAAAGCTAAATGCCAGCTTAGAAGACATGGTAAACCACCGAACAACAGCGTTGAAAGATGCAAACCAAGAGCTTATACAAACGCTAGAGAAGCTGCATCAATTCCAGCGCCAAATTGTACAGAACGAAAAAATGGCCTCGCTGGGTGACATGGTTGCGGGTGTAGCGCACGAAGTAAACACGCCAATTGGACTTGGCGTAACAGCTTCAACAATGATGTTAGACCGTCTATCAGTTATCCAAAATGACTTTGAGAACAAAACGCTCAAAGCAAGTGCCATGAAGCGCTTCTTGGATGAGAGCAACGAAAACCTCAATATTATCTATCGCAATTTGAATAGAGCAGCTGAACTCATTAGCAGCTTTAAGCAAGTCGCTGTGGATCAAACGTCGGAATCGAGCCGAAGTTTTTGCGTTGAACAGCTAGTTAATGAGATACTACTGTCATTGCAGCCGCGATTAAAAAAATTAAAACACAACATCAACCTAGATTGCGACCCTACCCTTAGCGTTGAAACCAAGGCTGGCCCGATTAATCAAATTCTGATTAACCTGATTATGAACTCGGTTATTCATGGGTTTGAAAACATAGAAGAAGGCACAATTGATATTCGTGCCGAAATGGTAAGTAGCAGTAAATTAAAGCTAGTTTATACAGATAACGGAAAGGGCATCTCACCCGAAATTCGCAAACGCATATTTGACCCCTTCGTGACAACCAAGCGTGGACAAGGTGGCTCAGGTTTAGGAATGCACTTAGTATACAACTTGGTGACACAGGCCTTGAACGGCTCCATCTCTATCACCAGTGAAGAAGGCAAAGGCGTGGAATTTGTTATTATATTCCCAGTAACTAATGCCAAGACTTCTAATTAGTTGTATAAAGTATGAACTTTTCTTGATATTTATTGGCTAACCCCAATAACTTAACAATAAGAATATTCACAAGTTACTTGCAATCAAGTACATGAATATTAGAATTTAACCAGTTAGTTGCTTAAATCGTATTTTAGAAAGAGTGTAAAACACCATGCAGACGCCAAATGTGTTAATCGTAGAAGATGAAGTGGTAACCCGTACCACGCTGAAAAGTTTATTTGAAGCGGAAGGGTATAATGTATTTGAAGCTGAAAATGGTGACCAAATGCATGATTTCTTCGAAAATCACGCCATCAACTTGGTTATCATGGACATTAACCTGCCGGGTAAAAATGGTCTGATTTTGGCGCGTGAAGTGCGCGACCGCAAAAATGTAGGCCTTATCTTCTTAACAGGGCGTGACAACGATGTTGACCGCATTCTTGGCCTTGAAATTGGCGCTGATGATTACCTGACTAAGCCGTTTAACCCTCGTGAACTTACGATCCGTGCACGCAACTTACTGTCTCGTACAACTAACTCTTCTGAAGATGACGACTTACCAAGCCGCGTGAGCTTCAACGGCTGGACTCTTGATGGCGATAGCCGTTCACTCATCTCACCTAACGGAAAAGAATTCCGCTTACCACGCAGTGAATTTAGAGCACTACACCTATTCCTTAGCAACCCAGGTAAGATCCTTACCCGTGAACAGCTTATTATGGAAATGACGGGTCGTGAACTTCGACCTAATGACCGTACTGTTGACGTGACTATTCGTCGTATTCGTAAGCACTTTGAATCAGATCCGACTGACGAAGAGTTGATTGTAACCATCCACGGCGAAGGTTATCGCTTTTGTGGTCAGGTAGACGGTTAATACACTGATTTACACCGTTTCAAACACATTTAAAAAAGCCGCTAAAATAGCGGCTTTTTTTATTCTTCTACGCGAGGGCACCACCTGCTTTTAATGTCACCGTGTAGCTATAACGTTTTTCTTCAAGTAAAAATGCCTTGTGGGTGCTTGGGCTCCACGAATCGTCACCGCCAACGCCCATATGCGCATGGTCAATATAAACAAATACACAGTCATGCTTGGTTAAATCACATGTGTGCTTTGCAACATCGAGCTGGGCTTGACCGTACTCGCTTACACTAAAGTGAAAGTCTCCCTTTACTTCAAGCTTACCTATTGATAGTTCCTTACAGTGACTGCGCAAGCCGTTATCAGACGGGAAAATATACTGTGTTTGCATATCTTTCAATGGCAAGGAGTATGCACCAAAGCGCGCACTGGCAAGCCTGTCTGGATAGTTCTCATGCGGCCCCAAACCTTTCCACATAATGGGCAACCCTGCATCTTCATCTTGAGAACCTACCGAATAGTTCTGCATTGCAGGAATGGCTGTTTGCATACCAATGCGGGGCATAGGCGGCATACTGTCGTCGAAAACCACATTCACTGATATTTCCAGTTCACCTTGTTGATTAATGGTGTACAGCCATTTGGTTGCAGACATAACCTTGTTATTGAAGGTGTACTCAAATAAAGCCGTTATACGCACATCATGCAAACCTTGTTGTGCGCTGACACTGGTACATGTGCGTAACCACTGCCCTATACCTGCACGGCGCCAACGCGACTCCCATGCATTAGGATCAGGGTTATCTACTTCGCTTACGCCGATATCATTATCTAATGGCGCTCGAAAAAAACTATCCTCAAGTGGAGCACTTAATATTTCTTCACAATCTTGTAGCCACGACATTAATAAGCCGCTTTCACTGTTAAAGCTAAACGTATTGTTCGCGACTTCAACGACTAATGCAGACTCAGCAGCACTAACATTAATTGCAGCGTTATCTGCCGCTTCGCTTGGACCTTCAAAGACCAAAAAACCAGCCGTATTGGTCAAATTAAGCTGTACAGTGTCGGTGACATGCCCTGCACGTGCCCAAGTACTATCTTTTGCTAATACAACGTCAATATTTAGATGATAAGCTGCTCCTGCAGCAAACGTAATATCAGGCGTAATAGACAGCATTGAACTTGATTGAGGTGCTACCTCTAAAGGTACTTCTCCCTGCTGTATTACTTTCCCCTCTTCCAGTATTTGCCAACGCGCTATTTCATTATTGGTATGTCTAAAGAGGTAGTCACTGGCTACCTCAATATCTATGGTTTGCGCTTGTTTTAGCAGCGTAAAGCTTAAGTGTTGCTGGCAGTATTTAGCCTCAAACATATGAGGATGGGGCGTTCTGTCTGGAAAAAGCAGACCATTAATACAAAATTGTCTGTCATTCTCGGTATCACCAAAGTCACCGCCGTATGCCCAAAATGCTGTACCATCATCAGTATGCTTTGTCAGTCCCTGGTCTACCCAATCCCAAATAAAGCCACCTTGAAGGCGGGGATATTCTTTAAACGCCTTCCAATATTCGTCAAAGCTGCCTAGGCTATTCCCCATTGCGTGTGCGTACTCACACAGAATAACCGGGCGATGTTCTCCAGGCATAGACAACCATTTTTTAATAGCCCACTTAGGTACCGCATCATCTTTCACGTCTGTATCAACACGAGCGTACATAGGCGCGATAATATCTGTGGCCGACGTGTCTGCACCGCCCCCTTCATATTGCACTACGCGCGACGGGTCAAAAGACTTCGCCCAGCCATACATAGCGTCGTGTGTAGGGCCATGTCCGCACTCGTTACCCAACGACCAGATAATAATGCACGCGTGGTTTTTGTCTCGTTCCACCATTTGAGTGAATCGAGCCATATAAGCACCTGCCCATAGTGGATCGCGAGATAAACGCCCCATAGGGAACATGCCGTGGGTTTCTATATTGGCTTCATCGACAACATACAGCCCATATTCATCACATAACTCATACCAACGAGGATGATTTGGGTAGTGGGCAGTACGCACGGCATTAAAGTTGTTTTGCTTTAGCAACTTGATGTCTTCAAGCATATCGTCTTCGTTAATTGCATGCCCTTTGCTTTGATGGTGTTCGTGTCGGTTCACACCACGAATAAGCACGGCTTTACCGTTAACTAATAGCTGTCCATTTTTCATTTCAATGTTTCTAAAGCCAATATTGTAGGCTTCGCGGTCTACCACCGTATTGTTTTCGTCTAGTAAGGATACAACGATGCGGTACAAGTTTGGGGTTTCTGCAGTCCAATGCTTAGGTGCTGTCACATCTAATCGCTGGAATATCACATCGTCCCAGCCACCTTTCTCGTCGATGCGCTTATTATTGGTACCTGTTACCACTGGCTCTGTTACAGCCTTGCCCTCTTCAAATAACTGTACTTCCACTTTAAAGCTGCTGGGAGCATTGATGGCTGTGCGCACTGATACCCAACCGTCGCGATAGCAAGCATCAAGCGTAGGGGTAACAAATACATCTTGAATGCAGTGATGTGGTTTTGTTACAAGACTGACATCGCGGAATATACCGCTTAACCACCACATATCTTGATCCTCAAGATAACTACCATCAGACCAACGAATAACCATTACCGCAATACGGTTTTCGCCTTCTACCAGCACGCTTGATAAGTCAAACTCAGCAGGTAATCGACTGTCTTGTGAGTAGCCAATGTAGGTCCCGTTACACCACAAATGAAACGCACTATTTACGCCCTCAAACACAATATGATTGCGCTTTTCTAGGCTTGCCTTGTCCATAGTGAATGTTGTGCGATAACACCCTGTAGGGTTTTCACTTGGGACAATAGGAGGATTAACGGCAAAGGGATATTTCACATTACAATAAATAGGCTTATCAAACCCTTGAAGCTGCCAGTTAGAAGGTACGTTTATAGACTGCCACAATGCAGATTCCGTGTCAGATAGCTCACTGTCAACGAGGCTTTCTGTTACGTTTTCAGGCGCATCAAACAGACGAAAATACCATGTCCCGTTTAGACTGCGCTTTTGCGCGTTGGTGTTTTGAAGTGCGTCTTCAAGCGACATAAAGCCGTTATGCGGGCTATGCGCATTAACTCTATTGCGTTGATAAACAACGGGGTTTTGCCAATCATTTTGGGCGACAACCTGAGCAACAGTAGCCATTTCTTATCCTTCTCTTCTCTGCCTGTGTTTGCAGCTTAGTTCAATAACTGCGAAATATAGCGAAAAAATGCGAATTCCTTTATGCTCTAAACTCTCATTACTTTATCCATTATTATCATTTTACATTTATGCAACCTGCTTTTTCTGACATCGTAAATATTGGCCCAAACTGCATAGAACGTTTCATTGACAATAGTAATGCGCCAGAAATAGGCCATTTAGACATAGAATTGGCTGGATGCTCAAACTTATCAGGCGAATATACTGTTGGCAGAGTAGCACCGCCAAATCACACGCTTTTTTATTCACTGAAAGGAAGTGGTGTTTTTAGAACGCCGTCGGGTGTTTTTTCGCTAAATGAAGGCGAGCTTATTGTGCTGCCAGCTAAACAGAGTTTCGAAGTAAGTATCTCGGGGCATTCTTGGGATATATTTTGGTTAAACTTATCTAATACCGCTACATGGAAGTCGCTTTTAAGAAAAGGCGCCTATGTAATAGAACATGCCTCGCTTGAAGGGCTGCATCACGCCATGGAGCTTCTGTATTTAGAGCGCATTAGCCAAAACAGAGAAGCGGCTATTCAAGTGGTTTCGCACTACCTTAAAGCACTATTCGCAGATGGTGCACCCGTAGACAACTATGAACAAACAGAGGAAAAGGACAAGCACAACGCTCACAACAAGCGTCTAACCACGTTGTTTTCTGCCGTTGATAGGCAATTGCAGTTCGAGTGGAACATGCAGCACTTAAGTGAAAAAGCGCACTATTCAGCACCGCACCTTCACCTAGCTTTGTGTAAAACAATACGGAAGAAGCCCTATGCAACACGTTATTTTTTTGCGAATGCATCGGGCGAAAAGCTTACTGAAGGGAACTCAATGGCCGATATCGTATATCGCCAATTATGTAGGTTACGCCAACGTTTTCGTTTTTTCTAAACGCTTTAAAAAGTCGGTTGGCGTTTCACCTACAAAGTACAGAGAAGAGGTTGCTTAGCTACCAGCTATTTTCATTTGATTGATAAGTATTGAGTAGGTTTGTACACTGCCCCGCGCGTCTTTTTCAGCACCAATCGCAACAATACCGCTAAACATATCGCGTAAATTACCGGCAATAGTCACCTCATGTACAGGGTATTGAATAACGCCATTTTCTACCCAAAAGCCTGCTGCACCGCGAGAGTAGTCACCCGTTACCCCGTTAACGCCCTGCCCCATAAGCTCAGTCACTAATAAACCTGTGCCCATCTCTTTGAGTAGTTCTGCGTCAGAATGCCCTGTGTCGCCCACCAGCCAATTATGAATGCCGCCAGCGTGACCGTTTGACTTAGTATTTAACTTACGTGAAGAATAGGTGGTGTAAAGGTATGTTGATAACTTACCCGCATCAACAATTGTCATATCTGCACATGCCACGCCTTCATTGTCGAAGCTTGAACTCGCAAGGCCTGACTTAATCAGTGGTCGTTCTTCAATATTCAGCCATTCTGGGAAAATTTGTTGCCCTAAACTATCTAGTAAGAAACTTGAACGTCGGTAAAGGCTGCCACCGCTGATCGCACCGACATAATGACCAAACAAACTTGATGCAACATCGCGATGCAATATCACTGGCACGTTAGCGGTATTAATTTTACGCGCGCCCAAACGCTCTACCGTCGCTTTTGCCGCTTCTTCACCCACTGATACCGCTGATTTTAATAATGGCGCCTGTCGGTTTACCGTATACGCATAGTCGCGCTGCATATCGTCGCCCTGGGCGCCAATAACCATACAGCTCAATGAGTAGCGAGAACTTGGATATCCCGCATTTATACCATGTGTATTACCATAAACGCGCATGCCCAAATTCGCATTATATGAAGCGCCATCTGAATTTGTGATACGTGAGTCGTAGTTCATGGCGGCAGTTTCAGCTTCGATTGCCGTTTGAATAGCTTTTTGTGTGTCTAGCTCTTCAGGGTGATACAGGTCTAAGTCAGGAAATTCTGTGGCAATTAACTCTGCATCAGCTAAACCAGTGCAAGGATCTTCGCTGGTATAGCGCGCAATGTCGACCGCTTTTTCTACGGCTAGTGTTAGCGCGGCTTTACTTAAATCAGCAGTAGATGCACTGCCCTTTCGCTTGCCCACATAAACGCTTATGCCAAGGCCACCATCGTTAGTAAACTCTACGTTTTCAACTTCTTGCATTCGTGAAGACACGGCAATGCCTTGCACTTTTGACATACTTGCTTCTGCTTGTGTTGCCCCTTTTGAAAGGGCTAACTTAAGTACATCATCTACGACATTTTGAATGTCTGCTAACTGCTGCTCAATTTGCATAGTAAGTTTCGCTGTCTTAATTCGACTGTGATAGTTACAATTTACCTAAAGTGTAACACTAATGAGTTTGAAATGAGTGATCAGAAATACAATTCTCCTGAAGATCCTTACTTCGAAGATGCGCAAGCGGATGAGTTCGAAGAAGAAGACTTTGTCAGTAAAACTGAACTAAAGCGTCAGGCTAAAGAGCTACATAAGCTAGGTGAAACCCTTGTTAACCTAACCGATGCACACGTAGCCACCATTCCAATGGACGAAGAACTTGCCGACGCAGTAGCCATTGCACGTAAAGTGAATAAGAAAAAAGATGGCTATCGTCGCCAGCTTCAATTTATTGGTAAGGTTTTGCGCCAACGTGATACCGCAGCCATTGAAGAAGCGCTTTCTAAAATTACGCACCAACATCAGGCGAGCAATGCCGCGTTTCACGCCCTAGAGAAAGCCCGTGAAGCAGTTATTGCGCAAGGCGACCCAGCTATTCAAAAACTTATAGAAGCTCACCCCGAGCTAGATAGACAAAAGCTGCGTCAGTTTCACCGCCAAATTAAAAAAGAGCGTGAGAAAAATGCGCCACCCAAGGCGTTTAGAGAACTGTTTCAGTATTTGAAAGACGTTATTCACGAAGAATAATCGATTTATAGGCATGCACTTCAAAGGTGTATGCCTAGTTTGGACTTAAACCAGTATTTTCAAAAAGCATGACCAAGCCTATCAGGCTCTTATGTACGTATGGCAGTCACTATATGTTGTTCGATATGCGCCAATGTTTTCTGTTCGAAAGCACAAAAAAACTTGCAGGCTGTACAACATCAATACAGCCTGCACAGAGAATTTAAAAACTGTATTTAAGGCTTAACTGCAAGCTAAGCGGTGTGTAGTCGATATTTTCAAACGTACCAATGGTAACATTTTCCTCTGCATCCATATCAATATCAGTAATGTTCGTATATCGCACTTCAGCTTGTGCAGATAGATGTTTGCTTAAAGTATAATCGGCACCGAACATAAGTTGAAAACCGGTATCTCCGCTGCCTGAAAATGATCTTTCACCAGAAGCATCTTCTAGATCGATATCAATTTCTTGAGTAAAAGCTAGCCCAGCGCCTACAAACCAGCGCCAATCGGTGTCACTGTCAAAGTAATGGTAGGCGTTTATCCCAATCACACTCGATGCAAAATTCCCATCAGTAAACTGTAAACCACCAGGTAGGGTGGTTTCTGAGTCATTGCTTCTATATTCCCAATATAATTCCGCTGCCCAGTTATCGTTAACAAAATAGCCTGCGGCTATGCCAGCATTAAATCCTCGATCCAGATTAATATCTACATTTCCAGTTTGCCCCAGTACATCGGTGACTTGTCCGTCCTGATCAGACAGCATACTGACGCCAAAAGTCGGTTTTATATACCAAGAAGATTCAGCGCTTACGTGAAAGGGAGATACTGCCAAAGCAGTCAGAATGAATAGCGGGATTAATTTCATGTGATGTGGTCCTAAATTTGTGAATTTCTATTATTCTTACGGTAGACCAACAAATTGGCACACATGCTGAGGTCACTAATGTATGAATGGGCAGGTTTTTGAATGAATGGGCAGTTTCCTCTTGGTGATATTAATCCTTTTCGCTATTTTTTTGGCATTGCAGTCATCGTTGGGCTGGTGTTTGCTTTTATCTCCTCGACTAACGATGAGCCTCTTTTACCCCGTTTAGTGCAATGGCAGCTGCAGAGTTTACTGCCTATGGCGCTGATGGTCGGTGTCCATATTGGCTTGTCATTTTTGTCATCGTTTAACCTATTATCGGCCTGGCAAAAAGTTTTTGTCTCAGGCGCTGTAGGCGCGAGTCTCTTTTCCCTCTTGCGTTACTGATTGACATATTTTTCGCCAATGAAGGATGGCCTGCGTCATTTGCAGTAGAGCTTGTAGACGAATGGCTCGGCGTGTTTTTTCCCGCAGTTTTGGTCTGGATGTTAATCAATACACCGTGGATTGTAGGTATGCACTTTGTGAAACGCACTTCTACAGAAAGTCAGCTCAAAGATAGCAAGGATGTAACGCTTATTAGCAACTATCCATTTATGTCACAGCTGCGCCAGGATATGGGCGACGATTTGTTGTGTATTTCGTCGCAGTTACACTATCTTGAGGTGGTCACAGCCAATGGTAAGCAACTAATTCTATATGCGCTCAAAGACGCTATTTTAGAAGTACCACATGACAAAGGGATGCAGGTTCACCGCTCGCATTGGGTTGCTTTTGAAGCCATTGCGTCATTCAAGAGAACTGGGAGAGAAGGCATAATAACCTTAACCAACGGTTTAAAATTGCTAGTAAGCCGTTCTTACATCAAAACTTTGAGCACCCGATTAGAAGCGATGCAACTAGTCACTCAATAGGTTTTCAAGGTGTACAACATACTCCGCTTTCACCCATCGAGTGATGAAGAATATGAATATAAGTAGCACAAAACCTAAAGCCTGAACGTCCGCAGCTTGTCTAATTCAGCCTTGCAGCTAAAGCTGCCCCAATGAGCAAGGTTTCAAAACAAGTATAAACTACTCCTCTTACCCAAAATGCCAAACTTCAAAATAGCCTGTAGCAACAAATAGTTCTTTGCTTTTTTTCTAGAGTTACACTCACTTTTTCATATTGCTGCTACCCTTTAAATAGACCCACATCTTGAAGGAATAAGTAGTTGCGATCGCTTTCCAATTCGCTTACCGCACGAATTGTGTTACTCATTTTTGTGATTTTTGCCACTATTTATCTCATTGCATACTATTTTGCCAGTGAGTATGTCTATGCCACTCGATTAGCCCTGTCTGAGCAAAACCTAAGACAACAAGTGCAAATTACCAGGGAACGCACTCTGTCGTTTTTTGATCGCGACCAGAAATTGATTGAAATAGGCCTAGAAAAAGGGGTTTATCAGCAATGGATGCGAAATGCCGATGATGAGCGTTTAAGCAAACAAGCAATCAACGAACTTACTGTGGTCTGTAGACTGGTTAAGTGCTTTGGATGGTTCTTAGTCTCTGATTTATCAAAAAGCGGGTTTTCGTTTAATCAACAAGACGGCCGCTATATCAACGATAGATTAGTTAAAGACGACCAAGTGTGGTATCAGCCACTTGTTGAATCTGGCAAAGACTTCTTAATTGATTCTAGTTTTGAAGCAAAAACCCAAGTTAACGGGGTCTTTCTTGACTATGTTGTCAGAGAAAATGATGAGTTGCTTGGGCTCGTTGGCACATATGCCAAGGCCGAAGATGTTCATAGATACTTACTTCCCAATAGCGAACAGAGCTCGAAAAACCTACTCATCGACGACAGAGGTAACATAAGACTGGGCGCCACTCATGCTAACGATGTTATAAACAACTTTGCCAACCTTAACTGGACGGCCATGTTTTCAGAAGATGTCATTGAAAGCCTTCAAGCGCATGCACAGGCAAAAGACGTTACTACAGAGGTGCTCACGCTAAAAATAGCCAATGATAAGTACCTAGCGGCGTTTAACTATATTGAACAGGTTGAATGGTTTGCGGTTAGCCTTTACCCATTAGCTACCCCTGATGACAACTTTACGCTGGGCGCCGTTACCATAGTTTCTATTATTATTTTGTTTTTCTTTATAGCAATAACCGCACTAGTACTGAACATACAAGTTGTGCGGCCTTTACTGCATTTGAACGACGTGGTTAATGCTATCGATCAAGGCGATTTTGGCGTAAAAGCAGGCAAGGTGGGTACCGATGTCATTCAAAATCTTGCCAGCCATATCGACATGATGACCGATACCATAGCCGAGCAGTTTACCTCGTTAAGAATGTCTAACTCAGCGCTACACAAAGCCCGTCATGAAGCCGAAAAAGCCAACGCTGCAAAGTCTGAATTTTTGTCAAACATGAGTCATGAGATTAGAACGCCCATGAATGGCGTGTTAGGTATTCTTCAAATTCTCGAAAAAAGTGATTTGCCACAACCATCCAAAGAACTGGTTTTTAAAGCGACCTATTCTGCCAATGCACTACTTGTCATCATTAACGATATTCTAGATTTCTCTAAGATTGAAGCGAACAAACTTGCTCTGGAACAACAGCCTTTTTCCATGCTCGAGATTGTTGATTATGTGATGTCAGATTTGCGCCCCATGGCCGACAAAAAAGCGATTGGCTTTGATGCTGATATCGCACCTGATTTTGTAGACGGTTGGTTGGGCGACTATGTTCGCGTGCGCCAAATACTGCTTAACCTTGCGTCAAACGCACTTAAGTTTACCGAAGAAGGCAGTGTCATCATAAGAGTCGGAATGGGGACTATTAATGAAAAAAGCGCCATAACACTCGAGGTAATTGACTCGGGCATAGGCATGAGTGAAGAAGCTCAACAGCGCATTTTTGACCGCTTTACCCAAGCAGATACCTCTACAACGCGTAAGTACGGCGGTACAGGTCTTGGAATGGCAATCACCGTTAGTTTAATTTCTCTCATGGATGGCAAAATCGACGTTCATAGCGTGGAAAACAAGGGCACAACAGTTGTCGTTGGCTTGCCCCTCGAACAAACTACACTAAGCGATACCAATCAACCTATTCAACATGACGACGCTCCGCACTTAAAAGGTACACGCATCCTCATTGCTGAAGATAATGAAATTAACCAGACCATTATTGCGTCTATGCTGGAAGACACGCAGGCCAAATTAGTCTTCGCGAAAAATGGAGCCATAGCCGTTGAAGCATTTAAAAAGCATAAGTTTGACGCGGTGCTTATGGATATTCAAATGCCTGAAATGGATGGAATAGAAGCGTTTACGTTACTACGCGAATTCAATCGAGATGTCCCTGTTTGGGCGCTTACTGCCAATGTTATGAAGGAAGAAGTTGAACACTATGCCCGGCTTGGCTTTACGGGTCATATAGGAAAGCCCATAAACATGAAATACCTGCACCTTGTTTTGCGTCAACTTGCGAAGGAGTAAAAGAGCGTTACAATGAAAAGGAGTCGGTAAATGTTTGTCGTTGAGTTTTACTGTATCGGCGCGTTAGCACGCGTAAACCAGTGTTATGCAGTCACGGTTTAAGCGAGAATTCGATGAAAATTTTTTCAAACCCCAATGCCAAGCTTAAAAGTAAGTATGGGCAATATCAAATAGCAGTGCTAGGCAACATAGTGGGTGTTTCTGCTGAAGGCATGGCTGACACTGAAGCCATAGCCCGATATAGCCGCGACATGATGGACGTCATCAACCAGTTTGGCGGTGAACGCTGGGCATTCCTTGGCTTTCTTTACGGCTCCGCAGTGTTGACTAAAGGCGGTGAAGAAGAACTACAAAAGTCGATCGAGTGGCGTGTGAGTAAAGGGATGAGACTTGGAGCGCTGGTTATTGGTGAGACAACTATTGAGTCCATGGTAGAGGCGCAGTTTGGCCGAATTTACCAAAAGGCAGGCACACAACTTGGCGTATTTAGTGATGAGGACTCGGCAATGGCGTGGCTTGAACAGCAGGGGTTCAGCGCGTCGAATACGCGCTGAATACCGCCCTACTAAAGCGTTCGATATCCTGTGTCTTTAGTAGATTGTAGACTAAGCCGTACCACCTACCGTTAACTCGTCAATTTTAAGGGTAGGCTGTCCTACTCCAACTGGAACGCTTTGACCGTCTTTTCCACAAACCCCAACGCCTTTATCAAGTGCAGTATCGTTACCAATCATGGAAATCTTTTGCATGACGTCTGGGCCATTTCCAATTAATGTTGCACCCTTCACTGGCGCCGTAATTTTACCGTTTTCAATCAAATAGGCTTCTGCGCTGGAAAACACAAACTTACCTGATGTGATATCAACCTGCCCACCTGCGAAGTTAGGTGCATAAATACCTTTATCGATAGACGCTATGATTTCCTGAGGGTCATGCTGACCTTCTAACATATAGGTGTTTGTCATGCGCGGCATGGGTAAATGAGCATAAGATTCACGGCGACCATTGCCTGTTGGCGCAACGCCCATAAGCTTGGCATTGTGCTTATCTTGCATGTAACCTTTCAAAATACCATCTTCAATAAGCACATTGTGCGCACTAGGTGTGCCTTCGTCATCGACAGATAATGAACCACGACGATCGCTTAAGGTACCATCATCGACAACGGTAACACCTTTCGCGGCCACACGTTGTCCTATACGCCCAGAAAACGTTGAAGCGCCTTTGCGGTTAAAGTCGCCCTCAAGACCATGGCCTACCGCCTCGTGAAGCAGCACTCCAGGCCAGCCGTTGCCTAGCACAACAGGCATAGCGCCTGCTGGAGAAGCTACAGCCTGCATATTTACTCTTGCCATGTGCAGGGCATCATCTGCCAACCCTTCATAGTAGGATTTACCGTCTTCGTCTTGTTGGAAAAATGAATAGGCGTAGCGCCCACCAGCACCGGCAGAACCTCGCTCACGTCTGTCGCCCTGTTCTAATAACACAGAACAATTTAGGCGCACCAATGGGCGAATATCTGTTGCTAGCGTACCGTCACTACCTGCAACCAAAATCTCTTCGTAAACGCCGCTTAAGCTAACCACGACCTGATTAGCCGAAGGCTCTTGCTTTCGAATATACGCATCCACTGCTCTTAAGAGAGATATTTTCTCTGCATCTTCCATTGCAAGGATAGGGTTGCTTTCGCTGTAGCGTGCTTCTATCGGCTGTTGTCCCAAAGCAGCAACATGTTGAGTGCCACCGCTTGGCGCGATTCCGCGTGCAGCCTTACACGCTTTGGTGAGAGCGTCTTCGCTGATTTCGTCTGAATAAGCAAAGCCAGTCTTTTCACCACTGATCGCTCTTACACCAACACCGCGCTCAATGTTGTAACTGCCCTCTTTGATAATGCCATCTTCAAGCACCCAACTTTCATGCTGGCTCGACTGAAAATACAAATCGGCATAGTCGGTATCGTGGCGATGTATAGTCGCAAGGGCTTGCTCAAGTTTAGAGACATCTAACCCTGAATCAGATAATAAATGACGCTCAACAGATTTAGACAAAATGACTCCTGAATCGGTTATGTTCGGCAACCTAAGCATATTCTGTTTTATGGTTTCTCTTTCTGCAATATCAACATGGGCTGATACAACACCTGGCTCTGCTTTAAGTTCTGCCAGCGTTTCTCCCCAAGGAGATAACACTATACTGTGCCCAAAAGTCTCTCGGCCATTTGCGTGTATACCTACCTGATTGGCGGCGACAACAAAACACTGCTTTTCGATAGCACGAGCTTGTAACAATGCATGCCAATGCGCCTCACCAGTGCGCTGAGTAAAAGCGGCGGGTAACACGAGAATATCGATGTCCCCCATGGCAGAAAACAACCCTGGAAAACGTACATCATAGCACACCGCTAGACCAATGTTGCCTATTGGCGTTTGTACGGTGACCACTTCACTCCCTGCTTGCGTTGTGGCCGACTCTTTATAACTACCAGTATTGTCATTTACCGACACGTCAAACATGTGTATTTTTCGATAGTCAGCCAGCTTTTGTCCGCCGGGCCCAAATAGCAGGCACGCCGCGGAGAACTTGTCTTGATCGTCTGTGGCTACAGGAAACGTACCAGACACAAGATAGCATTTATATTGCTTAGCCAATGCCGATAGATGAGACTGAATAACACCTTGCCCAAGCACCTCAGCTATGCCTAGCTGCCCTTTGTCTCTTCCACCAAAGTAAGCAAAGCACTCAGGAAGAACCACCAAGCTATCTTGCGTAATATTCGCGCTCGCCATCGCTTTAGAAACCGCTTCTAGGTTTTCACTAACGTCTGGCGTCGATGTCATTTGAAGTGCAACAAGGTTAATCATCTATGACCTCCATTTTAAGTCGACGTATGTCGTCTTCGGTCAACGGCCTATCCTGCGGATTAATCGGCGCAGGCGTGTTTTTAGCAGGCAAGCTGATGTCTTTGCTATTGCGTTCAACTTCATCAAATTTAGGGTCTTTTATCGTCCCCGAAACGCGATAATTTACGTTTGAAATTACCTTCGCCGATGTTAACACCTGATCAATCGCCAATGCGGCCAATGCCGTCGGAGGCGTTGCTAAGAAGTAAACTAAAAATGGAAGGTTACCCGTTACATTGGGCGCAAATGACACATTGTAATTGAGTGCGCCTGAATCTAAATCCGTGAAGCCTGCAATTTCTATTTCACCCGCCCCGCCGTCAATTTCTGTATCGTCGGTGTAAGCTTTACCGTCAACAATACTCAAGGTGCCGCCCATTTCATCGTAGAAAAAGCCTTTTGCAAAAACATCGCGAAAATCGAGACTAAGCTTTCGTACTAATGAATTTAAGCTAAATAAAGTAAAAATACGCGAACCTTTGTCACTCAGTTCAGTTAGATAGCCGTCTGATAAAGACCAATCTACGTTCCCGTTTAACTGAGCGAGAGAAAACGTCATAGGCGCACTAGGCCAGTGAAGATCGAATTTTACGTCTGCATTAGAATCTTTTATTCCAGATTCAACACCGTAGTTTTTTAGCATTTGGCCCACATCTGGCGAAGTTAGCGTGCCTTCTAGCGCAGTTTCTACGCCGTCTTGCGTATTACTCCAATAACCACTTGCAGTAATATTAGTGTCTCGCGAACGCACTAGTAGCTGGCGTATTTTCAACCCCGTATCTTCTTTTGCAATATCTACGGTTACCTCGCCTAAATCAACACCATGCACACCGCAGCTTTGACAATAAAAGTAAATAGGTGGCAATGTGCTTGGGTCAATATCATAAGGTGAGTTGTCTACCTTTGTAGAGGCCACTTGCTCTTTGGTCTCTGTGTTTTGTGGTTTATCTAATGACAAGTAGTCAGCATTAACTTCAATGCCTTGGGCTGCTAAATCACTATTAATACGCACCGTGCCTCTGGCATGAGGAGAGCCAATATCTAAAATCCAATCTTTGTTACGTTCAGTTGCACTTAGCTCCACATTGTCTATTGTGTGACCTGCAAAATGAAGCTTGTCGGTTTTAGCGAAGATCCGCGAAGGGGTACTAAAAAGGCTGTCTCGTTTAACACTATTTTGTTTAACGGTTCGCGCTGTTTTTTCTTTTTTGTCATGCAACGAGCCTCGGCCCGATACCAACATATCGATGGTTCTAAACCACTCTAAAACGTTCGCTTCGGGTAAATTTGCGGCAATGCTAAACCCTGTACCTATGTTGGTTAAGTCACTTTCTCCCAACGCTAAATGGGCTCGAGAAAACTGCATTTCCCGGTGAGGAAGCACACCAGAAAAACTTACATTATCTCCAAGGCTTGCAAGTACCGTAGAAGCTTGGCTATCGCCTTGGCTTTCGATAATCAGCGGTAAACTCGTACCCGCTGGCGTATCAAAGGGCTCAGGCAAAATACTCTGCGTTGCGGTTAGGTCGGCACGCAGCATGGCCTTATAAGAAAATGTCGATTTGCCAAGCGCCAAATCTACCTCAGTTTTCCATACCGACTCACCGTCAATGTATTGAGTAAGTTGTGTGTTTACGTAGTTCGCAAGAGGGTGCACATGCCACTTACCGCCTAGTTCAACGCTCAAGTCATAGTCGTCATTCTGTCTTCCCGAGAAAGACATTTTTACAGGCTGATTGAGGAACGAAGCGTTAAGTGAATTTGCATCAATATCGCCATTTCGAAAAGTAATGTCACCCGATGCACTATCAAACAACATATCAGTACTTGTTATGTAAACAGGGTTGTTCGACAGGTGCGCTGTGCCTGACGCAATAACGTCTTTGCCTTTCAGGGGAATATCAAGCTTTATGTCTGCCGATAGTGGACCTGAAACCTGCACGTCTTTATCAAGTATTTTTCCAAGCGAACGCTTAATCGACGAGTCCATCATCAATTGCGTTAATGCTTCACCAGTACCAGCACCGTTAGCATAAATAAGTAAGCGCTCTGAAGGTTTAAAGCTTGGAATGCTCGCCGACATATTGCTAATCTGCATCCCGCCTAACTTAGCAGTAGGGCTTTCCATAACAAGCGCGTTATTTACGAAATAAAGCGATAAGTCTAATTCATTCAAAGCGGGCCAGTTTGGCGCAAAAAGAAAGTCTGCATCTTTAATGTTCACAAATGCTTGAAAGATGCCCGAGTTATCTTCAAAAGGAAACGCTGTCGGCTTGCCGTGCCACAGTATACGTGCGCTTTCAATAATGCCATCACCGTAAAACGCTCTTGTAAGATAGTTATCGGTGTTTTTGCCCATGCCAAAGGATGGAAACAAATCACTGACGCCTTTCAGGGCCATTGGGCTAATATCAGCGTAAATCGACATCAATCCAGACGTGGCGTTGAGTTTAAACTGAGGCTTCAGCGTGATGCCGTCGCTATCAAACAGCATATTCTCGCCTTTAATTATCCACTCTTCTGCCCCCTGTGTTTTTTGCTTACCTTCACTGTAGGTCGATTGCGAATAGACGTAGAAATCTGCATTAAGCGTGTTGATCTGAAGGTCTTTTTTAATCACACCTTCAGAACTCAATACGCTATTTTCGCTGTTTAAATAAATGGCACCGTTATTCTTGTACCAATAAAAATCGACATCCAGCGATGAAAGACCAGGTATCTTTTCTGTCTTTGACCATTGTAGGTCGACAACCTTCGCTGCCAATTCAGGTTTACCGTTATGCAACTGAAACTGCAACGTGGCTAATTCGCCTTTTGGGTCGAGAGAACGTATTTCGTCTTCGCTGGTATCGTCCATAAACAGAGGGAGAAGAAGTAAGAATGGATTCACCTGGACTGGCTTTACGGTATTCACTAACACGTCGCCATTCTTGTTTATACTGCCAACTAAGTCGGTGGTCAGTGTCTCGTTACTGGAGTTCAGTACCAGTTGGTCAACGCGTACATTCCATCCAGTATTGGTTGGAAGTGCCTGTAGGCTTCCATTGGTGATACCCGTAACCGTTTTTACAGTCTCATCACCCCATTGCAACAGGCTGTTATTTAGTTCAGCTTGAACACTCGTGATGCGCGTTTCGTCTAAATTTACCCATACCTCAAAGTTAGCACGGCTTTGCGCCAAAGGACGCTGGGTATTAATAAGATCGCTCACCCAAGGTGAAATATCTAAATCTTCAGCTTTTGCGTAAAAAACACCATCAAAATCTTCTCTTGTGCCCGTAATATCAATAACAAACGAGGCTGAGTTAGCTGAGAGATCAGCAACCTTTAAGCGTCCAAGCCCTTGGTGTCGTTCTTCAAAGTTGTTCCATGAGAGGCTTTCAATATCAAAGGTCGTTGTTTCGTCTTGTCGCGTGAGAGCAACCATGCCATCTTCAAGCGAGAAGCTTTGCAGTTGCTCTAAGAACAAACGCTCTAATGCATTAACAACGGGAAAGTCATTTTTTCCATCGCCAGACACCCTGTCTACATCAATATCAAGATGCAAACCTCGTAGTTCAAAACGCGTTGACGAGACAAGCTGAAGCCGCAGAGATTGCCAGAAATCCAACTCGACATAGATTTGACGAATATCAAGAGATACTCGGTGAAGCGTCATCTTTTGCAAGGGATACAGAGTTCAACACAATGCTGGGCCCGTTGCGTTGCCACACTGCGTGTACACTGTCGATTGTTAGGTTTACACCGTACTGCTCGTTAATATAATTTTCTAACAGGTGTTTGTTGTGCTCAATATGCGGCAGGGCATATCGAGCCGCGCTTAACACAAGCGCAAATAACACAAGCAATACGGCAAGTAGCAGCCAAAACTTCTTTAGCAAATAAGCGGCTACTGACGAAAAATTTGTCACACTTTGCCTTTAAATAAGTTAATACATTACATCATGACGACGTCGTACTTATCCTGATTGTACAAAGTTTCGGTCTGTACCTTTATCTGTTTAGATACAAACACTTCCAACTCAGCGAGCATGTGAGACTCTTCGCCCATTAGCGCTTCAGCCACTTTAGGCGATGCATAAACCACAAACTTATCAGCGTCATACGCACGGTTAACACGCACAATCTCTCGCATTATTTCAAAGCAAATGGTTTCAATGGTTTTAACTGTGCCGCGCCCTTTGCAAACGGGGCATTCACCACACAGTATATGCTCAATACTTTCACGGGTGCGTTTGCGAGTCATTTCAATTAACCCTAGCGCAGTAAAACCGTGAATGTTTATTTTCGCCCTATCCTTGTTTGTCGCCACCTCTAGTGAGTGTAAGACACGTCTTTTGTGGTCAGGTTCAATCATATCGATAAAGTCGATAAGGATCATGCCACCTAAATTACGTAATCTTAGCTGGCGCGCAATTGCCTGCGTCGCCTCAATATTGGTGTTAAAAATTGTTTCTTCTAAATTACGATGGCCTACAAAAGCACCAGTATTGATGTCTATCGTGGTCATTGCTTCTGTCTGATCGATAATAAGATAACCACCAGATTTTAAATCTACACGTCGCTCTAGCGCACGTTGTGCCTCATTTTCAACGTCGTACAAATCGAAAATAGGCCTATCACCAGTATAATATTCAAGTTTGCCATTCATTTCTGGCACATACTCTTTAGTGAACTGGTGAAGTTCTTGAAACGATAACTTCGAGTCAATACGAATACGGTCTAACTCGGTCCCCACAAAATCACGCAGTACGCGGCGGGCCAATGGTAAATCTTCATAAAGCACATTCGACTTGCGCTTTTTCATGCGAGATTGAATTTTATCCCACAACCTGCGCAAGAATGCTGCATCTGACTGCAGTTCGGTTTTTCCTACACCTTCAGCTGCGGTGCGCAAAATGAAGCCACCGTTTTCATCACAGAATTCTTGTACTAGGCCTTTCAAGCGGTCACGCTCAGCCTCTTCTTCAATTCGCTGTGACACACCAACGTGGGTCACTGAGGGCATAAAAACCAAATAACGACTAGGAATTGTGATATCGGTAGTTAAACGAGCGCCTTTCATACCAATAGGGTCTTTTACTACCTGGACAACGATGTCCTGTCCGTCACGCACCAATTCTCTAATGTCTTGCTTTTGAATGTGGCTAGCAGATACTTCTTCAGCAATTTCATTGTGAATGACAATGTCTGATGCGTGTAAAAAAGCCGCTTTTTCAAGGCCGATATCGACGAAAGCTGCTTGCATACCGGGCAATACACGGCTTACCTTTCCGCGATAAATGTTACCGACCAACCCTCGCTTGGTATGCCTTTCGACATGGATCTCTTGCAGAATTCCATTTTCTATAAGCGCCACTCGTGATTCTGATGGCGTAACATTAATTAGTAGTTCGGCACTCACAACTACACTCCAAATGCATTGAGTAATTGACGGGTTTGATAAAGTGGCAGGCCTACTACCGCACTGGCGCTACCTTTGATAGAAACAACGAATTCGCCGCCAATACCTTGAATCGCATAACTGCCTGCCTTATCAGCAGGCTCCCCTGACTCCCAGTATGCGTCAATCTGCGCATCCGTCAATGTTGCAAAATCAACATAGGTATTAATAACCTCTGTTATTTGCTTTGCTGTACTTAACACACTTACCGCTGTGAGGACTTCATGTGTCTTGCCAGACAACATTCCAAGAATGCGGTGAGCGTCAGCTTTATCAACAGGCTTTCCGACACTTTCACCATTAAACGCGATAAGGGTATCGCTGGCGATAATAACGGTGTCATCATTAAGCGTGCCTTCGGATTCCAGCTTATGCTTTACGGCCAACGCTTTCTCTGCCGCTAAACGTTCAACAAGCGCCGTGGGTGCTTCGCCGCTACGCGGTGTTTCATCGATGTCGGCTGGCACAATAATGTGCTCAACATTCATTTGCTTAAGCAGTGCAGTTCGCCTTGGCGAGGCAGATGCTAGTACCACTGATTTTGTCATATATACGCCCTATCGATGACTTATGAGATAGAAAACTGTCTTCGCGTACGGCGCAACAGCCAAAATATCCAAGGCCACAGCATCATCGATGTCAGAACAGGCCACAAATAATCAATTTGAAAGTAAATGTCGGTCAGTAGATGCTGCACCCAAAATGTGAGCAGGTGATAGAGCGACGACAGTAAGCCAATGATAATGGCTTGCTGCCACACAGAGTAATTGCGCAAGCGCTGATAGTTTGCCGCCAGCACGTAAACGCAAATACTCAATCCTAAGCTGTGGATACCCAGCGTCGTGCCTACTAAGACATCCATTGCTATGCTTAGGCTATAAACGCAACGCCCACATTCACGCGATGAGGTAGCGCCATACTCCAATACGCCAATACGACTAACACCCAGTCTGGACGATATACATCTACCTGAATAGGCAGCGGTACTATTTGAAGCACCAGTGAGATGAAAATACTTATCCAAATAACGAGGTTACGTTTACGCATCGGTTGACCCTTTCACTTCCTCGTTGCTATCAGACTCGCCTGGGTTATCTTCCTTGTCCCAAAGAAGTAATAAATGCCTAAGTCTATCTAGCTTAGCTACGGGTTCTACTACAACTTGTGCAAAAGGGCGGCTCTCATCGCGGATAACTTGCGAGACCTGCGCTACCGGATACCCTTCGGGAAATATTTTTCCCAGCCCCGACGACACTAGAACGTCTCCTTCTTGGATATCAACACTGTGCGGTACATGTTCTAAATACAATTCATTTAGCGACCCGCTGCCATTAGCAATAAAGCGGATATCGTTTCGCAGCGAGCGCACAGGAATGGCATGTGTTACATCGGCTATTAACAAGACACGGCTATTAGTTGTACCCACTTCTGTGACCTGCCCAACAACGCCCTTATCATCAATAACGGGTTGCGATACATAAACACCATCAATGGCGCCTTTATTGACAACGACTTGCTGACTGTAAGGATTTTTATCAACCGCCATTAGCTCTGCCACCATCTTGCGTGACTCAACGCGTAGTGGGGCCTGCAACAATTCTCTTAATTGTTTGTTTTCTTTTTGAATGACATCAAATTGCTGAAGCTTTTCACTCATTAGTAACAGTTGATTATTCAGCTTTTGGTTTTCAGCGAGCAGTTGCTCTTGTGAAGTAAGACGCTGTGCACTTTCATTAAGCATCAGGCCTGGAAGGTTAGCCAAATATTGTAACGGGCTCATCAGTGAATTGAGATAGACGCGCGTTGACTTGAAGCCGTCGAGCTTATGATCAACAAAAATAAGTACCACCGACAAAACTAATGCCAGTGTAAGTCGGTTGTTGAGCGATGGACCGCGAGTAAAAATAGTATCCATGATACAAATAAGGCAACCTTAAGGTTGCCTTTCCTGCTTATTCGTAGCTAAACAGGTCGCCACCGTGAAGGTCAATCATATCGAATGCCTTACCGCCACCTCGGGCTACACAGGTTAATGGATCGTCGGCAATCACTACTGGAATACCCGTTTCTTCCATCAATAGTCTGTCTAAGTCTTTAAGTAGTGCACCACCACCTGTTAGCACCATGCCTCGCTCTGAGATATCTGATGCAAGCTCAGGAGGAGATTGCTCAAGTGCAACCATAACGGCTGAAACAATGCCGGTAAGCGGCTCTTGAAGTGCTTCTAAAATTTCATTCGAGTTAAGCGTAAAGCCTCTTGGTACACCCTCGGCGAGGTTACGACCTCGAACTTCAATTTCGCGTACTTCTTCGCCCGGATATGCTGCACCAATTTCGTGTTTGATTCGCTCTGCTGTCGCTTCACCAATCAGTGAACCAAAGTTGCGACGAATATAGTTAATGATGGCCTCATCAAATTTGTCACCCCCAATTCGTACTGACGATGAGTACACCACACCGTTTAATGAGATGATTGCAACTTCTGTAGTACCACCACCAATATCAACAACCATAGAGCCTGTTGCCTCAGATACGGGCAGACCCGCACCGATAGCCGCAGCCATTGGCTCATCAATAAGGTAAACTTCACGAGCACCCGCACCTAGAGCAGACTCTTTAATTGCACGGCGCTCTACCTGCGTTGACCCACAAGGTACACAAACCAATACGCGAGGACTAGGGCGTAGGAAGTTATTATCGTGTACTTGCTTAATGAAGTGTTGCAACATTTTTTCCGTTACATAAAAGTCGGCAATAACCCCGTCTTTCATCGGGCGGATAGCGCGGATGTTACCTGGCGTACGTCCTAACATGCGCTTTGCTTCTGCACCAACGGCAGCAACACTTTTGGGGCCTGCTGCACGTTCTTGACGAATCGCTACAACAGATGGCTCGTTAAGTACAATTCCTTGATCTTTTACGTAAATCAGCGTGTTTGCTGTTCCGAGGTCGATGGACAGATCGTTAGAGAACATGCCTCGAAGCTTTTTAAACATGAAGAGTGTATTCCTGTTACTGTGTTAACGCGTTGTGCAAAGGTGAGATGGCGACGCTTTAACGTGAAGTCGATATTTATTCTCACACTTTAACAATGGGGGCAAATTTGGGCAAGTAATGTCTTTTCTTTTCACCACTTGTAGTGAGTAAGGCTGCACTTTGCGTGCTCAAGACGCCAGTGCTGCGCTTTGTTTAAAACTCGATGTCAGTTGCTTTACCTGAAGCAGGATAGTAGTCGAAATGAGCGCCCCGGCTTAAGCTATAGCGACACCAATAGTTGTCCTCACCTTCATCAAGGTCAGAATAAAAGCGCGCGTGCACTTTAAAGCCATCCACATTTAGTGGCTGCGCAACCAATGCTGTCCATACTTTCTCACATCCTTTATCTGTCATGTTTGCCGTTGGCCAACCATTGTGATTCATTCGGACAGGTTTTCTATTTATTTCTTTCCCTGTCGCATCGTAATGAATAAGCATGATCATTGTTGTGGGTTGCTGGACTCGCCATTGCCAATGTGCAGAAATGATGTGATCTTTGAACCTTGCAGCACTTTTTAGGAACGCCGTTTCGGTAGTATTGCTTTCTTCGGTATTAAAAAGGTTGATCATAATACCGAGAGCAATCGCAAACACCGCAGCGATAGATGCTTTCATAATATTTAGATATGGAGAAGTGTCTTTTTTTGTATTTTTCATTGTTCTCTTCCTAGCGCCCACCATTACACAAGCGTCGAGATATTATGACCTCGACGTTAACGCTTACCCTGCTCATCACAGCGCGTTTGTCGGCACATTACTTAGTAGTGTATCGGCATTGGGGGCTAAATATAAAGAAGATGTTTTGTTCATACGTTTTTTAGAGCAATTGCACTACGCGCTGAATCAAGTCTTTTTGATTAAAAAGGCATGGTAAAGTAACTATGTGAGGTAAATGTGGAGGCAAATAAAAAACACGTAAAAAACGAAGAAGCTGACAACAGACACTGGCAAGCAAATAAAGTCACGAGCAAATAAACTTGCAAGCCAATAAAGTGGCAAACCAATGTAGGTATAGTATTAACGGGTGAGTACAGTAACGCCCCAAAAGTCGCTATCTTTTTGTTTAAGCTGCCAACCATTTGCCATTAGGGCTTTGCGGGTGAAGTAGTTCGTCATTCCATGGCCAAATAAAACCAATCGTTTATGTTCCAACGACAGGTCTTCTAGTCGACTTGCCAACGTAGCGACGCGTCCTTTAGCTGCGCGAAAGCTTTCAAATCGTCCTCGTATGCCCGCAAACCATAATGCTCTGCTCAACAAAACCCAATGCCAAGTGCGAAGGCGTATTGGAAGTCGATAATAAGGAATATCCATTTCTTTGAGTTCTGGACACACTTCATTGACGTGAGTCACACCATAATGTTGGGCTGATAACTTGGTTCTACGTAATGGGCTGGTAATAATGTAGCTGTTATCAAGATGAGCTTTATCTTTGGGCTGACTCTGAGGGTCGAGTACAGATTTGTTGTAGTCCCTTATCCACTTTGCGTACTGCGCCGCATCCACCTTTTCATTGTGTGCAGATAGCGGCTTGCCATGGCGAATCAATACAATTTCTGAAGGCTGTGAGTGTAAGTGCGACATAACTTCCCTGTTTTTGCGTGTAAACCGTCCGATGTCGCTTCAGTCGTCTCAGATATCAATTCAAAACTAAAGCGAAAAGTTAATCGCACTAAGCGCTTGCTTGAGCTTCAATACTCGATGCAGAACCATTTACTTTCTGTTCGATATAGGCACTAAGTGCCGCTTTTTGTTGTTCATCTAAACGCAAGCCATGCTTTGTTCGACGCCAAATGACATCTTGCAATGTCATTGCCCATTCATTATCGATGAGATAATCGACCTCTGCCTGATAAAGCCCCGCACCAAAGTCAGTGCCTAACGCGTCTAACGAAGATGCATGCTTTAGAAACTTATTGCAGAGCAAGCCATATTGTCTGGCGTAGCGTTGTGCAAGTGCCTCAGTCACCCAAGGGTACTGCTGCATTAGCGACCGTATAAAGGTTGCTTGATCTTCAAATGCCCCACCTGGCAATGGCACTTCTTTTGTCCACGCTTTCTTGGCTTTTGGAAAACAGGTGACCAGTTTATCTACAGCGTGCTCAGCCAATTTGCGGTACGTGGTAATTTTACCGCCAAAAATGTTCAACAGTACTGGCGAACCTTGCTCACCTTTAAGCTCAACTTTGTAATCTCGGGTTAGCTCTTGGGCAGACGCATTTTTCTCTTCCAAGAGGGGTCTTACACCACTGTAGCTATGCACAATATCATCAAGCGTAATTTTTGATTTAAAGTAGTTATTCACTACATCAATCAGATAATCCGTTTCTTCGTTAGAAATAGCAGCGTCTGAAGGGTTGCCTTTATAGTCTTCGTCAGTAGTACCAACGAGTGAAAAATCCCCTTCGTAAGGTATAACGAATACAATTCGACCATCTTTGTTTTGTAAAATGTAGGCTTCGTCGGTGTCATACAGTTTAGGTACGATAAAATGACTACCTTTTACCATTCTCATTGCGTTTGGATTTGCTACGTCGACAAGACGGTCTAAGAATGAGACTGCCCACGGCCCCGCTGCGTTCACAATCGACTTCGCTTTAACTGTAAACGTTTTCCCTAAATGCGTCTTAAGCTCGACATTCCACAGTGCCCCATCCTTTTTCGCACTAACGCATTCAGTTCTTGTGTATATGTCTGCCCCTTGATCTTGTGCCGCAAGTGCATTCAAAACCACTAGACGCGCGTCATCAACCCAGCCATCTGAATATTCAAAACACGTTGAAATATCATTAACAAGTGGGCCTTCAGGTGACGTAGAGAGTTTTCTAGAGCGCGAAAGTACGTTGCGCTTAGCAAGCGAGTCGTAAAGGAACAAACCAATACGAATCATCCATGCAGGACGAAGGTGCTTTTGATGAGGCAGCCTAAAACGCAAAGGCCACATAATGTGGGGTGCCTTTTGCAACAACACTTCGCGCTCGGCTAACGCTTCTTTTACAAGGCGAAATTCGTAATGTTCTAAATAACGAAGGCCACCATGAATCAATTTACTGCTAGACGATGAGGTTGCGCCAGCCAGATCGCCCTTTTCGCACAGTGCAACAGAGAGTCCTCTGCCCGCTGCGTCAAGCGCCACGCCTACGCCATTTACACCACCACCAACAACTAAAACGTCTACCGTTTTTTCTGTTTGCTCGTTTCGATTCATGCTAAGCCCCTTATTCGGCCATTCTTTCATTTGGTTATTTGACAACCAAAAAGAAAATATGTCAATACAAAACGAACATTTTCGAACATTAAAGAAAGTATAGTTTTTGTGCTAGGAATGAAAGCGAGCTATAAGCAATAGAGATGATGGGTTTTGTGTAACGCACGCTAGAAAGCAACGCGCACAAACAGAGATGCTACAAATCGAGTGACTTGCCACCTATAGTTTTATAACAGTGTGAAACTGTTTTATGACAGCAACATGATCACGCTTTCACAAACGAGATTTTATTTTCTTCGATTATTTTAACGATGCTAGGGGGAGGGGTTTTATCGCATACCAAGCAATCTACTTGAGAAATATGGCCTTGCTCTACCATGGCTCGTCGCTCAAACTTGCTGTAGTCTGCCGCTAAAATAACGTGTTGTGTATGCTCTAAAATGGCCTGAGACACTTTGACTTCTCTAAAGTCAAAATCAAGTAATGCGCCGTCAGCACTTATCCCACTGATGCCTATGATGCCGTAGTCCATTCTGAACTGGCTGATAAAATCGCACGTTGCTTCACCGATGATACCTCCATCGCGATAGCGCACTTCATAAACAGCGATAATCACAGAGAAATCTTCTTTTGCAGAGAGAATAGTTGCCACGTGAATATTATTCGTTACTACGTGTAAGTTCTTATGGTTAAGCAGCTTGGTGGCTATCATTTCGGTAGTAGTACCAATATTGATAAATAAGGACGCACCGTCGGGGATCATAGCCGCTACTGCTTCTGCAATCTTTTCTTTTACCTGGCTGTTTTGTGTTTTGCGCTCTTGATAGGGTGTATTTTCCCAGCTTCGGTTCAGCCCAGCCCCACCGTGGTATCGACTTAACACACCACCTTCGGCAAGCTGGTTCAAATCTCGTCGTATTGTTTGTGGAGTAACCTCACAAGCGGTGACCAAATCGTCAATCGACATAAAGCCATGTTGTTTAATTAGCCCAACAATTTTTTCGTGTCTTTGCGTTTGGTTCATTAAGCATGCCGTTTGTCTTTGAAAAGTGATTATAAGTATACGTTGAACTGTTTCAACTTCCCATGCTAAATCGAAAACCAAATGTTCGTTTTCGAAAATATAGCGTTGTTAATCACGTGTAAATGGTGCAAACTCTATGAAAATTATCTTCAGGAGTGACGTCATGGGACAACATATACTTGCCATTGACCAAGGCACAACAAGCTCGCGCAGTATTATTTTTTCACCACAAGGTAAAATAGAAAGTATTGCTCAACAGGAGTTTTCTCAAAAATATCCTCAAGACGGTTGGGTTGAACATGACCCTGAAGAAATCTGGGAAAGCGTTGTCGCCACCCTAAAAGATGTCTTTAAAAATGGAAAAGTCAATATTTCTGATATTGCATCTGTAGGTATTACTAATCAACGTGAAACAACTCTGGTTTGGGACAAAGCCACCTAGCAAGCTTGGTTTATCCAGCCATCGTGTGGCAAGACAGAAGAACCTCTCAGCTGTGCAGAGAATTAAGCGATGATGAGGGGTTGGTAAATTATATTACTGAAACAACAGGCCTTTTACTCGACCCTTATTTTTCTGCCACAAAAGTAGCCTGGATTTTGGATAATGTCGAAGGCGCTAGAACCAAAGCAGAAAACGGTGAGCTACTATTTGGCACCGTAGATACCTTCTTAATATGGCGCTTAACCTATGGTCAATCTCACAAAACCGACGCAACGAATGCTTCACGCACAATGCTTTTTGATATCAATAAGCAGTGTTGGGATGAGCGACTGTTATCTACATTCAACATTCCTTCAAATATGCTGCCCGAAGTGATGGATTGTTCTGCAGATTTTGGGGTCATTGACGAGAAAATTATTGGCAGTGCTATTCCCATTCAAGGCGTTGCTGGTGATCAGCAGTCTGCACTTGTAGGGCAAGCGTGTTTTGAAAAAGGCATGGCCAAAAGTACCTACGGCACAGGGTGCTTTATGATCCTCAACACGGGTGATAAACCACTGCAGTCTAAAAACCGATTACTTACGACCGTAGGTTACAGGCTTAACGGGAAAACGACGTACGCCCTTGAGGGCAGTATTTTTATGGCCGGGGCAACTGTACAGTGGCTACGAGATGGCCTTAAACTCATTGACGATGCAGCTGAAACCGAAGCACTCGCCCAACGAGCACGACGCGACAACGGTGTATTTTTGGTACCCGCCTTTACTGGCCTTGGAGCTCCTTATTGGGATCCTGACGCACGTGGCGCAATTTTAGGTCTAACGAGAGACACAGGGATTAGCGAAATCGTGGCTGCTGGTCTACAGTCAGTTTG
Organism: Alteromonas gracilis; assembly: GCF_036870955.2. Lineage (GTDB taxonomy): Bacteria > Pseudomonadota > Gammaproteobacteria > Enterobacterales > Alteromonadaceae > Alteromonas > Alteromonas gracilis_A. Next base: position 263,627 of record NZ_CP145482.2, on the reverse strand, counting down.
TTACCAAACTAAAGACTTACAAAAGGCAATGGAAAGCGACGGTGCTCGCCCAACCACAATTCGCGTCGACGGTGGAATGTCACGTAACGACTGGGTAATGGGCTTCCTTTCAGATATTTTAGGTGCAGAAGTAGAGCGACCCGAAATTACTGAAACCACTGCATTGGGTGCCGCCTTTCTCGCAGGTTTGCAGGCTAAGGTATTCAGCAGCATCGACGATTTAACCCAGTGTTGGAAGAGTGATAGCGTTTTCACTCCCAGACTTACCAAAGAAGAACGCGATCAGGCTTACGATGGTTGGAAAGCCGCTGTAGATCGCATTCGCTGCAGCTAAATCACGCCTATTTTCCTGTTTGTTAATAAAGTGCGGTTATAGTCCGCACTTTTTTTATACAAAAAAATTTTTTATAACATTGTAATTACATTGTCATTTTGTGCTAGTATTGAAATTAAGGTAAACGTTTCACCTTTTACCTTAATATAGAAATGTTATATTTTTCATAAAGTTACAAATAATAATCACGAAAATATAACGTTAAATGTGTAAAAGTAATGTTAATAAGCTTGATCCGCACATACTATAAACGTAATTAAAGTGCTAAATACGTTAAAACGTAGCCTACTCACGGAGAAAACACAGTGACACATAAAATTAACACATCACAGTTAGGCCCAATTGCGAGACGCTCACTTTTAGGTGTTGCTATCGCCTCTGCCCTACACTCACCAATTGCACTTTCGCAAGAAGCTGACACGCAAAATGTAAACGATGCACCTGTTGAAGTTATTGAGGTTCGCGGACTTGTAAGCAGCTTAAAAAGAGCGATGTCAGACAAGAAAGAAAACTTGGCAGTTTCTGACGGTATTGCCGCAGAAGATCTTGGTAAGTTCCCAGACCTCAACGTTGCTGAGTCACTTCAACGTATTACCGGTGTTTCAATTGACCGTAACGGCGGTGAGGGTCAACAAGTTACCGTTCGTGGTTTTGGTCCACAATTTAACACTGTTCTAGTAAATGGTCGTCAAATTGCATCTGATGATGCGGGTCGTGCGTTTAACTTTGACGTAATCGCTGCTGACCAAATTACTGGCGCTAACATTTACAAGAGTGGTGTTGCCAACCTTCAGTCTGGTGGTATCGGTTCAACAATCAATGTAACTACTGCACGTCCGTTTGATTATGACGGTTTCCAAGCAGTAGGCAGCGTAAAAGGCATGTATGAAAGCTTGTCTGAAGAAATTGCGCCACAAGCGTCTTTCTTAGTAAGTAATACATTTGCTGACGATAAGTTTGGTGTACTACTAGCGGTTTCTCACCAAGAACGTCAGGTTCAAATCAACCGTATTCAAACTGCAGGCTGGCGCCCAGGTTTAACGCTTTCAAACCGTAATGATGGCGTACTAGCGACAAACGTTTACCTTCCTCGTAACTGGGACCAAGTAGTAGACGAGCAAGACAGAACACGTACAAACGCATCATTGGTTGCGCAGTTTGCACCTTCTGATGATGTAACAATCACCGTAGACGGTTTTGTATCTAAATTTGAAGTAGACTCGCAAGTTACTGACCTTGCATCTTGGTTTGAACCAGATCGCGTTGGTTCTGCACAAATTTCAGAATTTGGTACTGCAATTCAATTCACACAAGAAATTGACCTGCACCAAGGTAGTGGTAACCCAGCATCAGACTTTGTTTCATCAACGCGCGGCGTCCGCGACGTAACTAACAAAGGTTTCGGTATTAATGTTGATTGGCAAATCAATGACGCGCTGTCAGCGACGTTTGACATTTCAAACTCAACAGCTGAAAACGACATTGCTGGCGAAGGCCGCTTTAACGTTGTAGGTATTATCAATAACTACTCATTTGATAGCACTGGCGGTACCCCAACAGTTGAACACGACGGTTTTGGCAATGGCCAACTACCTGATATTTCACTTAACCGTCTACACTATAACGACTTGGGTAACGTAGTTGCTTCTGAAGACGAAGTCACTGAATACAAAGCAGACTTCACATACCTTGCTGACTCTGACGTATTCCGTAAAGTTGATTTTGGTATTCTTCGCTCAGAGCGTGAGAAGTTCGTATTCCAAGAATTTGCATCACAGTGTGCTTTCTGTGGTTACGGTACTGAAGCGCCAATTGACGCACTAAACATTCGTCCGTTCACAGCAAACAACTTCTTCAGCGGTCTAATTGATACATGGTACACGTACGACGGCGACGCATACCTTGATTACCTTGCATCACAAGGTGCGGCAGTAATTCCAACGCTACAGCCAAACTACTACAACATCGAAGAAGACGTAACGGCACTTTATGCTCAGTTTGAGTTTGGTTACGACATCGGTGATATGCCATTAACGATGAACTTTGGTGCGCGTTATGAAGAAACAGACGTTGCTGTATCGGCTGTTCAAGCGTTCATTTCAGACGTTGTTCCTACTACTGACTTAACCTTGTTTGCCAACCGCTTCGCGCCAGCACAAGACATCGTTGGTACGTCTTCATACTCTAACCTACTTCCTAGCTTGAACGTTAAGTTAGAAGTGCAAGAAGACATGATTGTTCGCTTCTCTCGCTATGACTCACTGACACGTCCTACGATGTCTCAAATGTCTCCAGCGACAACATTTGGCGAGCCACGTCGTCAGAACCTTCAAGCAAGTGGTGGTAACCCATCTCTTAAGCCGTTTGAAGCAGAAAACTTAGACCTATCATTTGAATGGTACTACAGCGATGACTCAGTGTTCTCGTTCGCAGTTTTCAGCAAAGATGTTGAGAACTTCATCGTGACACTATCAGGCCAAGAGTCATACACGCTAACAGATCGTACAGCAGATGACGGCTTCCGTTGTGCTGCAGACGACTGTGCACCAGGTGTATCACTTGACCCACAAGATCCATCTCGTGACGTAGTTGCTGACACTGAAGAGCTTAACGGTCAAAGTGAAATTTACACCGTAACTCGTCCACAAAATGGTGAAACCGCTACGGTTAACGGTTTTGAGATTGCGCTTACACACGTTTGGGATAACGGATTTGGTTTCACTGCTAACGCCACGGTAGTAAATAGCGACGCAGAAGTATCAGGCGATACTACGCAGACCTTCGCATTACCTGGTCTTGGTGATTCACAAAACTTGATCTTGTTCTACGAGCGTGATGCATTCCAAGCACGTCTTGCATTTAACAACCGTGAGTCGTTCTTGTTTGCTCTTGATAACACGGCTGTTGGCGGTGCTACAGGTGAGCCTGTAACAACTGAAACTTATGGTCAGTGGGATATCAGCGCAAGCTATGAAATCAACGAAAACTTCACTGTTTTCTTTGAAGGTATCAACATTACAGAGGAAGAGCTTACGCAAGTGGGTCGCTTCCCTGACCAAATCTACTCAATTGAAGACAACGGCTCTCGTTACGCAGTTGGTGTACGCGGTACTTTCTAAAAAAATGTGTAGTGATGGCAGGGTTAAATCCCTGCCATTTATTCATACGCTTATTGCCTTTTACAATGAGTTTATGAATAAATGTAGTAAACACCTTTTTACGTAGTGATTTCTCATGAACCAGTCTTCAAATACATCTAACAAACAGCGCATTGTCATTGTGGGCGGCGGCACTGCCGACTGGCTTACTGCTGCCATTGTTGCTGCAAAACACAATGTTTCTGTTGGCGAATGTGGGCTTGATATAACGCTTATCGAATCAAGTGATATTCCTACTGTTGGCGTGGGAGAAGGTACATGGCCCACCATGCGCAACACGCTTAAAGATATCGGACTATCTGAGAAAGAAGTTTTCAGGCGCTGTAGTGCAGCGTTTAAACAAGGTGGAAAGTTTGTTAATTGGGTAAAAAAAGAAGGCGATGCCTACTATCACCCGTTTACAGTTCCGCTAGGGTATGGCCGCGTAGAAATGGCCCCCTACGTAGAGAACATCAGCGATTTCGCAAATGCCACAAACTTTCAGCAGCACGTGTGTGAACAAAACATGGCACCACGTACGCTGAACGAACAAGAATACAGCAGTGCGCAATCGAACTACGCCTATCACCTAGATGCAGGTGCCTTTGCCGACTTACTGCGTGAATTTAGCAAAGAAAAATTGGGTGTCACGCACAAAATAGCTACCGTTGAGCACGTTAACGCAACGTCGCAGGAGCATATTCAGAGCATTACACTTAATGACGGTAGTGTTGTAGAAGCAGATTTATTTGTAGATTGCTCTGGTTTCCGCTCATTGCTATTGGGCGAAGCATTAAAAGAACCTGTTATATCCACAGACGATGTCCTTTTCAATAATTCAGCACTAGCGCTTCATGTACCCTACAACAGTGACTTTGAAATAAAACCCTATACGCAAGCCACTGCACAAGAAGCAGGTTGGATTTGGGATATTGGATTGTCTTCACGACGTGGTGTTGGGCATGTGTACTCGACGGACTTTACCACCGATGAACGCGCAGAAGAGATTTTGCGACAATACGTTGGAGACGAAAAAGGCGAGCTTAATGCACGCGTCATTCGTTTCAATTCCGGCTATAAAAAGCAAATCTGGAAAGGCAATTGTATTGCTGTTGGTTTAGCGGCGGGGTTTGTAGAGCCGCTAGAAGCTACAGCACTCATGCTTATTGAGATTTCAGCGCGCTACATTGCTGAACAAATGCCCTTGCCAAGTGTGGCAATGCCTATTGTGAGCCAGCGTTTTAACCAGCAAATGCAGTATCGCTGGCAGCGCATTATCGATTTTCTAAAGCTTCACTACATATTCAACCAACGTAGTGAGCCATACTGGGTTGCAAACCGCGAAGAAAGCACTATTCCTGAGTCGTTAAAGCAAGACTTGGAAATATGGAAATATCGCGGCCCACAAATCGCTGATTTCTCAGCGGCGATAGAACTGTTCCCTGCCGCAAGTTATCAGTACGTCCTTTATGGAATGGGATTTTCTCCGGATTTTTCTTTGCAATCTCATTTCTATAATGAGCGAGAGTTAGCTGATAAAGTAATAAAGCAAAATCAGTTAATCACGCAACAAAAACTAAGCAGCTTACCTAACCATAGAGACTACATTGAACAATGGTTAGCGAGCTAAAGAGAATAATAATATGCCAAATTTTCAAACCTTATCAGCTGAATCACACAACAACATAACTATTGACGAGAGCAAGCTACCGTTAACGTTTTCTAAGTTCCATATGGTTAATGTGGAGATTAAAGAGGCAGTACAAGCTTCCAGTGAATATCCACTTTTTTTCAGTCGTGCTTCCAATAACCAATACTGGACGATTTCTGCCTTATGCGGTCTTGCGCCACAAGAAAACGTATTTGAAACCCAAGGCAGTTGGCTACCGCATTTCACGCCACTTAGCCTTCGCACCCTGCCTTTTACGTTGAACTTTGACAAGAGCAGCACTGAACCTGAGACCTTGATTGATATTGATTCTCCATCGGTACAAGAAGAAGGTGGAGAGGCGCTGTTTTTATCATCTAAGCGACCCACTGCATTTCTAGACAATAAGCAGAAGCTACTTGCCGAGCGCGTAACATCAATGAAGCAAACGGCAGTAATTTTGAATGATGTCAGCGAAATGGGGCTTATACAGCCAATTGATTTGATCATCGAGTTTAGTGACAACACTAAGCAACGCGTTGGTGGCCTTGCCACAGTGAACGAACAAAGGTTGCAAAGCCTATCCGCAGATGAGCTTGCAACGCTTCATCAAAAAGGGGTGTTGTCAGTCCTATTCAATATCTTGGGTTCTATTTTCCAAGTGAATCGCATTATTCGCCTTCAAAACACCAAGTTCCCTGAGCGCGCTGTTAACAACATCAAGTTCGAAACCAGCAAGTCATAACTATACTCTAGGAGTACCCCATGTTTTCCAGCACTTTACAGGTGTCTGTTTTTGTCTTTGTGACTGCTTTAATTGGTTTTTTGACCTACCTGAGCTGCCGCGGTCAAAATAGAAATACCCAGAACCAAAATAGAGAATACTTCCTAGCGGGCGGCGGCCTTGCTTGGTATTTCGTTGCAGGTAGTATTACCTTAACAAACCTAAGTACAGACCAGCTTGTCGGCATGAACGGCAACCAAATGGCGCTACTGGCGCTGTGGGAATTGTCTGCGGTGGTAGGTTTGTTTGTTCTGGCAAAAGTATTTCTGCCCGTCTATTACAAGTTCAAATGCACAACAACCACAGAACTGCTTGAGCAGCGCTATAACGATAAGCACATTCGTGCCGTTATCAGTGCCCTGTTCTTTGCTGGAAGCGCGTTAATTTTCTGCCCTGCGGTTATCTACTCTGGCTCTTTGTTTATGCAGTCGATGTTTAACGTTGAATTGCCATTAATGTATATCGCGGTCATTTTCGTTATTGTCGGCGCTCTGTATGCAATATTTGGTGGGCTACGCGCAGTAGCCGTGTCTGATACCTACTCAGGTGTACTATTACTCACCATGGCAGTGCTAGTAGTTATTCTTGCATTACAGGCTATCGACTATAACTTTGACGGTATTCCTAAAGAGCGCCTGACCCTAATTGGTGATGATGAGTCTCCGATCCCATGGCACACCCTTCTAACGGGAATGATCTTTATTCAGATGTTCTACTGGGGTACTAATCAGGTTATCACTCAGCGGGCAATGGCTGCGCCATCGCTAAAAGAAGCGCAAAAAGGTGTGTTTGCAGCCGCTGGTATTCGCCTACTTATTGTCCCTGCGATAATAGTAATACCTGGCATTGTGTCTTATAAGTTATTTGGCGATATAGGCGATAGCGCTTACGGCAAAATAGTAGCTACCGTATTACCCGATTGGCTTTCTGGCGTATTTGCAGCAGCGATGGCAGCAGCGGTGCTTACCACTTTCAACAGTAACTTAAACTCTGCTACCGCACTTTATGTATGCGATATTCATGAGAGCTATGTTAACAAAACGCCTAACGTTCCGAAGTTAAGCGGTTATGTCACCATACTACTTTGCCTTGTCTCGCTAGCGCTAATTCCGGTTTATCAACAAGCAGACAGCATCATAAACCTTGTGCAAAAGCTTTATGGCTTATTAAGCATGCCTATCTTGTCGGTATTTATTGTGGGCCTTCTGTTTAGAAACGTTCATGCATTTGCTGCCATTGGCGCGGTTGTGTTTGGCGTGTCTATTTATGCATTAATGAGTTTTGAAGCGTCTCCGATGTACGCACCATTCGGCCTTCATTATATTCACTTGATGTTTGCAACGCTTATTGGCTGCGTCACATTCGCTTTGGTTATGAATAGAGTTATCTTTAATCAAAAAGCGGAATTTTCGTTGGCACTTTACAAAGAATAAGCCTACTTTTCATTAGGCACTTAAAGAGGATGCAAGCACGCATCCTCTTTTTTTGACTGCGTTTGGTAAAGGTGCGCTTCACTATCTTTTTAACAAATATTTTTCAGTGTTTTTGTAGGTATTGGTCAGACTTCAATTTATCGAAAAACCCTACTACACTTGAAAGTAAAACGTTTACCCTAAATAACTATGAACACATGGTGATACATGGTCTAATACGGGTAATTGTTAATGGCAAAATGCCATAACATTTTATAAACATCGCCTGTTTCATGCTTTATTTACGCTGAGGTTTTTATGTCGTCACTTTCTTCTTTCGTTCGTTTGTCGAATGATACAACTACGCTTATTTTCGACTGTCAGGGTCGTATGCCAAAGGTTATTTATTATGGCGCACTGCTAAGCGAAGCGACGACACCAGAGATGTTAAGTGTGCTCAACACACGTCAAGAAGCAAAATGTGCACCTGTCATCGAGCCGCCAATCACACTGGTTCCTACTCATGGAGAGGGTTGGACGGGACAGCCCGGATTAGAAGTTTCAGGTGATGCAGACCAGTGGTCAGCAGGTTTTAGCCTGGCGAAAATCAATCGCACCGACAACGCAGTAGCATTTGTCGCTGTTGATGAGCATCGCGGTATGCAGCTAACCACCACAGTGGAACTTGATGATAAGACTTCGATAGTCAAATATACCACTCGCTTAGACAACACTGGCACTAGCGCACTAAATTTAAATTACCTCAACGCAGCAAGTCTTCCACTGCCAACCACAGTGACAAAAATAAAGACGTTTGAAGGCCGTTGGTCAGCTGAATTTCAAACGACTGATCACGATCTTTTCTTTGGCAGCTATGTGCGAGAGAACCGCCGTGGTAAAACCTCACACGATACGTTCCCAGGTCTCATTGCGTTTGCGCCAGATACCGGTGAATTAAACGGGGAATGTTTTGGTTATCATTTGGGAGCGTCAGCAAATCATAAACTGCGCGCTGAGTTAATGGCTGATGGCCGAAGCTATGTGCAATTCGGTGAATTGTTATTTCCTGGTGAAGTTGTTTTACAAGCGGGTGAAAGCTATACCACGCCGGTACTTTACACCGGTCATGGCGACAATGGCTTCTCTTCTCTTTCTCAACAGTTTCACAATTATATTCGCGCTAATGTGCTGAATCACAGTGCAGAGTCTAAACCGCGTCCAGTGCACTACAACACGTGGGAAGGTATTTATTTTGACCACAATGAAGAGACGTTGAAGGCCCTTGCCGATAAAGTTGCACCTCTAGGCATAGAACGATTTGTCTTAGATGACGGCTGGTTTAATGGCCGACGTAATGACAAAGCTGGTTTAGGCGATTGGTTTGTCGATAAAGCTATCTACCCCGATGGTCTCGATGGATTAATAGATCACGTTACTGGCTTAGGCATGGAATTCGGTATTTGGTTTGAACCTGAGATGGTTAATCCTGATAGCGACCTCTATCGCGCGCATCCAGAGTGGGCACTACAAACAAAAAATAATCCGCATGTTCCGTTTAGAAACCAGTATGTGCTTGACTTAACCAATCCAGAAGTTGTTGAGTATTTGTATAAGGTGATCACTGATGTACTAAGTGCATACCCCAAAATTAGTTACATTAAGTGGGATATGAACCGGGATGTGAACCATCCTGGAAACGTACACGGCAAGCCTGCAATGCATGGTCAAATGAAAGCCCTGTATTCACTAATCGATCGCGTAAAAGCAGCGCATCCTGGCCTTGAAATAGAAAGTTGTTGTTCCGGTGGCGGACGCGTAGATTTAGGCATACTCCCTCACACAGATCGCTTTTGGACCTCTGATTCAAATGATGCTTTAGACCGTTTGTATATCCAGCGAGGTTGCTCTTACTTCTTCCCTTCAGAAGTGATGGGCGCTCACGTAGGTCCAAGAGACTGCCATATTACAGGCCGTAATTTACCTATCGAAATTCGCAGTGCAGTTGCCCTATTTGGACACATGGGCATCGAAATGGATCCGCGTGAACTTACAGAGCATGAACAAAGTGTGCTGACCGACGCTATTTCACTTTACAAGAAGTACCGTCATGTAACGCATGGGGGCGACTTGTATCGCATGGATGACGATGGTCTTAACGTCAAGTTTGGCTACGTATCTAAAGATAAAGAGGAAGGTATATTTGCGTACAACAGCGTAAAAGAAACCCTTCGTACCACACCAACTCGCTTCTACTTTGCTGGGTTGGATGCTAAGAAACAATACACCATTGATCGCGTGTGGCCAGAAAAGCTGAAAGAGTACACGCCGTCAATCCTTCAACAAACCGAAGGCCAAGTATTCTCAGGGGAAGTACTAATGAAATACGGTATGCAGCTGCTTGGTTCTATTCCCTCAAACGACACTTATTTATACCGTTAAAGCGGTATAAATAAGCACCAAAGTGGTCTAGCTTTCCCGACAAAAAGCGGGTTTAGGATGTGTGCCCTAAGCTCGCTTTTTTATTTGCTTTTTAAGGCCTTTTAAGATTTTCGCGAAACGTTTGTCTTCTTCCCCTTCGATAAGCGCAAGCGTGGCTTTCGCCTTTTCAACATCATTTGCGTTCAAACGAAGCTCAGCTAATCGCAAATGAGCCCAATTCATCGTAGGCAAATGCGTAGTATCTATATTGGTTGTGTGATACTCGTCAATGTATTGCTCTAGTGCTTTAATTCCACTATCGGTATGTTCGCCGCTATTCACAGCGACCAGCCCCAGACGGTATTTTCCGTATAGTAGGTCGCTTTTATTTTCTTGATAGTCTTCCCATAACGTAGAGTCTTTATCTTCTACAATTGGTACCGACGCGTTTAACAAGACAGACAGTGTCTCATACGCACTTTGAAAACTTTCTTCAGATAAGTAATAGCTGCCCAATTCTAAACTCGCGCGTATTTTTGAAGCCTCTTGCTGTGTAAGGTCAGCATAAATGGCGTTCGCTTTTTCTACTTGCTCGTCTTCAAGATAAAATCTCGCCTTAGCGAACTGGCCTTCCAGCGCATCAATAGTGGCAATTTTGTTGGCTAGCCTTTCAGCTTCCTCCATATCTCCACCCGCAATAGATGGCGCTACGATATGAAACTGCATCAACGCTTTGTAGACCCCAACCTCATTCGGCGCAATTTCGATAGCGGTTTCCAAGCTTTCCCTGGCTTTTTTGGCATATCCAAGAGCTGAAAACACACTATTACTAGCCTGTGCTCCCATGACATTCGCGTGCGTGTGATAAGCCTTGTAGTCGTTGCTATATACGGCAATAAATTCATCAGCTACCTCCTCGGCATCATCAAGGTCAATGTTCATAAGCGCAGAAATGAGTAAGTTATATTGCTGGGGTGTTTTGTTTTTTAGGTCTTCTAATGTTGAGACAACGTACTCGAAATCCCCTTTCTTGAAATGGGCATCAAGCACTTCAATGCTTGCTTTGGTCGCCGCGGGCACTGCGTTACTCTCTAAAGCCATTGGAGCCGTGCTGCTTAACAATGTCGACACTGCCACTGCGCGGATTAGTCGGGATGCATTTTTGTTAAGTTTCATTTCAATTCCCTTTGGTATGAGTATTGTTGGAAAAGTAGGATGTCGTTGTCACAACAGAGCATTACTGAACTGTGCTAGGAAGCTAATCAGTAAACATATACCCTCAGACATCTATGACTGCGGTATGTTCATTCAAAATAGACTGTTTTAAATTAACTCAGGCTGAACAAATTTACATCGATTATTTGTAACAATTTATAATGAAAAAAGTGCACAAAAAAGGCGCTTAAACATCATTAAGCGCCTTCTTCGTTTCGAAAAGCCTAGAGCGTGTTGACCTTTGCGGTACACTTTTCGTTCATTCCAAGCGAGTATCAGGCAATGAACGAGTTGCGTGGTTTGGTTATTCCAAATTAGCGATGAGTAAAGCCGCATGAGGCTCGCTTGGATGAACCTTTCAGGCAGCAATTGTTTAGCATTTATACTGCGTCTGCGCACACTTATGTAGATGGCTACACGACGTGTGCACTTCCTTGTCTAAATGCTAAACACTTTGCTACAAAAACGTACGGCAAAGGTCAACACGCTCTAGTTATTGCTTACTTTCCATGACCAGCCCCATTGCCCAGCGGTTATCAAACCCTTTCCAAGGTGCAGGCACCTGACCGTCAACGGGTGCCTGATCGCTGCTTCCCGATACGGCTAGAAAGTCACAATACTCGGGTAAGCCTTTCACATGGCAATTCATTAGCGCCAGCGCAAAATGCTCGTTAATAGCGTTGAGCTTTTGCACTTCCCAAGCAGGCTCAATATAACTTCCTAAGTCAAATTCACTTTCATATGCCTCTTTCGGCGCTGGGTGTGGCGCAACGTTATGACGGGCATTTTTTACCGTAAGCAACTTCGACTGCTTACTACCTGTATTGTCAAACAACCAGCGAATTCCCTGATAACCTGAAATATCATCGTTATCGCCCGCAACATATAAGACGGGTACATCAATACTATTTAATGACTCCACATCATAGAGTTGATGCTGACCACCCCAAGGCGCTAGTGCCAGCGCCGCTTTCCACGACGGTAAAACTTCTTCTGCGTTAGGCTTCCCACCTGCACAGGTATTCAAAGCTTTCTTTACCAACGCAACGGCTGCGGGGTCTTGTGTACCCGTAAACGTTGCTGCGGTCGTATCATTAAACGCATAGCAACCACCAACGGTGCTTACTGCGCCATAGCCCCCCATAGAATAGCCAATAACACCCGCATTATCTTTATCAACAAGTGTTTTAAAGAAATCATGTTCAACTATGGTGTTTAGTGTAAATACTTGGTCACGCGAGCGGTTAAGCAATGTGCTTGGAAAGCCTGAATAGGGGCTTTCAGCAAAATTAACCTCTTTATTGGTAGAGTCAGTGTGGTCAATAGCTGCAACCACATAACCGTGTGATGCCAAGTGTTCACCTAAGTAATGCATCAACGTGCGGTAGCCAGTGTAACCGTGAGAAATAACGACAACAGGGTACTTAGTTTCACTTTCTGCAATAGCAACATCTCGATAGGCATTCGCTTGAATTTCGAAGGTTTTACCGCTGCGCGTTTCGTCACTGTAAGTGGCAAGTGTTGTGGTTTCGGCAGTTGGGTACCATACCTCAAGCGTCAAACTACGCTCTACTTTGCCCTTTAAAAAGTCAGTCACCTTATCTGGATACGTTGCCTCAATGGTTTTAACCCCGACTTTGTACTGGCCATTTTCACTTAACTCAGGCATCACGTCAGATGGGAAAGGTTTATAAATATTTTGCGCTGCGAATGCAGGAGCGTTTAGGGCAGTAGAAGCAATGATCGTTGCTCCAAACAAAGGGGATAACGTTTTCATGATTGATTACTTTTTTTCGTCATTTGTAGGCAAAAGTTATATTACCGCGCCTGTCCTACTTAACAAGGCTGGCAATATTGTTATTGCTTATCAACGAAAATAAGAATAGATAATTGTTGGAACTGGCGTGAGGTAAAACGTGTACAGCAAAGCCTGTAGATAGTCGAATAATTGACCTGATTAATGACCTAGCTTTTCACTTTGTTGACGCTCATTGGTTTGCATTATACTCCAACGTTCATCGAACAATGATTTAAGCATAGTTGGATAACCATCTGCCACAAAATTAATATCTCTAAGTGCTAGGCTTTGCACTACATCACCTTTAAGGTTTTGCATTGCAGTGTCGAAGTCATCAATCACCTGCTTACCTCGCTCGCTTTTCGAACAAAACAATCGCTTAGTTAACCGAGTTTCTTGTGACAGTTCTTCAACGCGGAATACCGAAATTAAACCAAGATCCTTTTCATTAAGACTCATTAACTCTCTGTGACCGACGTAGCCGAAGTCGATACGTCCCGTCTCAATGAGATCTACCGTGTGTACACCTAAATCCTTCTCTAGCCCATTGATTTGCACAATGCTACTTGTTTTTGCCCATTGTTTTACGGCATCAACGTAGGCATTTTGCACTTCGCTATACAACACCGTTCTATAATTTGCCTCTAACAGTGACTTAAGCGACACCGATTGATTTACGCCTTGATCGTTGGCGCTACCTTTTGATAGTTTGTTTGATAACGCCTTCGATGTTGCCACTAGCATCGGCAAACTAATGGAAGTTGGGGAAGAAAAATAGCCCCACGACGTGCGCTTTTCACGATACGAAGCACCAAAAAAACAATAAACAGTTTCTTGTGTGGCGCTGCTTTCAATTAATGACCACGCACGCTTTACGGGGTACGCTTCAAAACGATGTGAATATTGAGGTAGGTGTGAAGCGAGAAAGACCATGTTCTCAAACAGAGGACCATCTACGATGGTAACTCCCTCTACTGTTAATCCAACTTCAGGAGGGCGCAGCCATACCACTTCAGGCATGTTCCTGCTTGTATGCTCGGCAAAATGTGTCTTCGCAGTTTGTGCTAATGATAAGCTCGGTAAAAAGAACGAACCGAGTAGCACGACTACCAATAACGCAGATCTCGACAAAACGTAACGCCTAAAAATGATTGCTCATTTAACAAAAACGTATTGTATATGATTCATTCATTGATGTGCAGACACGCATCTCACTGACAGGTAAATCAACGAAAAGTTAATTCAAGTGTACGACTGTCGGCGTACTGAATAGACTCATCGTAATCTACATTGAACTCAAGTATCATATTTTACAAAGCAATTAACATACTTCACAGCAAGGAAGCACAAAATGCCCGCATCGCATATTGCGCAAGGCAAACATCTTCTACTTGACCTGTATGGCGCAGACCATTTATCCGACATCGAATTCATTGATTCTCAGTTATGTGAAGCAGCAAGAATTTGTGGAGCAACGATATTGGGCTCTCACTTTCATTCTTTCGACGGCGGGAATGGCGTCACAGGCGTGGCTATTTTGGCTGAATCTCATATCAGTATTCACACCTGGCCCGAAGTTCAGTACGCCGCTTTAGATATATTCATGTGTGGAGACTGTGATCCAGAAAAGGCAGTGGAGCCTCTTCAAAATGCATTCAATGCCAAAGAAATAAGATGCTCACTTCAAATTAGAGGTCATCATAGCGATGCCCGTCCACTTAAGGCCAGAGTAATGGCTTAATCATTAAAAATTTAAAGGTCGTAAAACAATGGATTTTGCAAACTTCCCCTTTGCCTTTTTCTCGGCTGCTATTTATGTCGTGCTTTTCTGCGTGATTTTGCTTGGCGCAAAATGGGCGAAAGATGTATTCACTCCTTATAGCTTGAATAAAGAACTAGCTGAGCAAAATAACGTGTCAATATCGCTAACGATGGCTGGATACTATATTGGCGTAGCACTCATTTTTGTTAGCCAGCTATCTGGCCCTAGCGTTGGGCTGAAAACAGATTTATTGGTTGTAAGTGGCTACAGCGTATTGGGAATTCTTTTTTTAAATCTGTCTCGCTGGATCAATGATAAAGCTATCTTGCGAACATTTTGCAACATCGAAAAGTTAACAGTGCAAAAGAATAACGGGGTTGGGATTATTCAATTTTCGATTTATGTCGCTACAGGTATGATTGCATCTGGTGCATTAAGTGGTAGTGGCTCAGTTTTATCTTTCTTTGTCTTTTTTGTTCTAGGTCAGTTGGCTCTAATTGTCTTCTCCCGTTTCTACAACACCCTCTCTACTTATGATTTGTATCAAGAACTTGAAAATGACAACTTTGCTGCTGCTATCTCCTTTGCTGGCGCATTAATAGGATTAGGAATAATTGTTAAGAACAGTGCATCAGGAGACTTTATTGCATGGAAGGAAGATATTTTATGGTTTGCAACTACCGCTGTCGCAAGCTTTATCTTCTTACCCGCGCTTCTCAGATTGACTGACAGATTAGTCATTCCTGGCAAAAGCCTAGCCGTTGAAATTGCACAAAATAGGAATATTGCTGCTGGCTTATTGTCAGCTTCTCTGCTGGTAAGCTTCTCTTTTGTTCTAGTGAAACTTTTTTAGAGAAAGTCCAAATGAAAAGTAGCACACAGAAGGAATTTGAAATTGGTAAGCTTGGTGTCGCGCTATGCTTGTTAGGGCTAGTAGGTTTTATATTTGCTATTTATTTCAATGCAATAGCCAGTACAAAAGAATACTCCGTTATCCCTAGGGCAACAAACAAAATTGCGCAGAACGAACCGACTACTAATACCGACAAGCCTTACCAAATTGGTCCAATTGATGTCGACAAACCCTACACCGCATTCGAAGTTTATACAGCTGTAGGCCTTCCAGCAAACCACTGGACATTTGTCGAGATTGAGGTAGTGAATCACAAAGGAGATTATCTATATTCATTTGGTCAGGAGCTTTGGCATGAAACTGGTCGAGACTCTGATGGAAACTGGACTGATGTTAGATACGATTTTGATACTGATCTTACTTTCCCGGAAACGGGCAAATTTTTTCTAAATTTTATGGTTAGCAGCAAAGCAAACAAACACCCTAGTCGTTTGAAAGTGAGACTTACAAAACGAAACGGAAGTGCCATGCTTCATTTTTGGACAGGGCTAATTCTAATTATTAGCGGCTTATTTTGTATTGAAATTCAGTATGGGATATTTCGAAAAACATTGGAAAACATGAATTATGACGACTAAAAAAAGCATCAAAATTGCAGGGATTATAGTTGCAATTCTTTACGTCGTAATGATCCCTTTCGCGGCAAATGGATACGGCTACATGGGCTATTTTGGATACTATAACAGCCCATCTTTTTTGTATTGGAACGACACTCATTACTACTATGAAAAAAGTAATCGAGCAGGCAGTGTATCAGGCCCTAACCTTCGTGGCGGCGGTCCGGGAAGGGGCAAGTGAGTAAAGACAATAAACAACAAAAAGCACTTATTTTTGCAGCTTTTGTAGCTGGTCTTTGTTCAATTGTCTATGAACTGCTTATTGCGACAACGGTTTCATATTTTCTAGGTGATAGCGTTACGATTTTCTCGCTTACCATAGGCCTGTATATGGCTGCGATGGGCGCTGGGTCCTTCTGCTCTAGGTTTTTTGCTGACGATTTACTAAAGCATTTCTTAGTATTGGAAGTCGTTTTAGCAACGTTAGGAGGTTTAAGCGTCCCATTATTGTATCTAACCTATGTTGCTGGTGACATTTTTATACCTACTTATGTGCTCTGCACGCTGAGCGTTGGCTTTTTGATTGGTATGGAAATCCCTTTTCTGACACGATTGATGGAAAGTTTTCAAACCCTAAAGTCGAATATTGCCAACATATTAACTTTTGATTATATAGGCGCATTGCTCGCTACGTTAGCATTTCCATTTTTTTTACTTCCAATGTTTGGTAACTATCAGTCTTCTCTTATATTGGGACTTATCAACTTAACTATTGTCGTTGTCGTGGCCAAGCGCTTCAATGAAAAATTGGGGGCTCAAAGACGCACAATATCGAAGATATTACTCGCAGCAGGTTTGATACTAATAGTAAGTATTTTGCTCACAAAGCCCGCTTTGGAGCAGTGGGACTCAGCGATGTTTTCAGGCCGTGTAGTGCATACTGAACAAACCCAATACCAGAACATTGTCATTACGCACGAGCGAGGCGATACTCGCCTTTTCTTGAACGGTAACATTCAATTCTCTTCCATTGATGAACACCGCTACCATGAAGCGCTTGTATCATATCCTCTGGCTTTTAAAATCAGCCTCCCGAAAAGAGTCCTACTGTTGGGAGCAGGAGATGGACTAGCGGTAAAGCAACTACTTAAGTACGACAGCATTGAAGAAATAGTCCTCGTTGACTTAGACCCTCGTGTAGTAGAACTAGCTACTGAAAATCCATATTTGACAAGATTAAATGAAAACTCCCTGAAGAACGATAAGGTAACCATTGTTCACGCTGATGCTTATAGCTTCTTAAAAGGCAACGAAACTTTATTCGACTTTATTGTCGCTGATTTACCTGACCCCAACAATTTATCGCTAGCACGCCTCTACAGCAGGCATTTCTATCATGTGTTATCACAACGGCTTGAAAATGATGGTATGTTCGTTACTCAAGCAACCAGCCCGTATTATGCAACTAAAGCGTTTGGAAGCATCGCAAATACAATTGAATCAATACACTTTGCGAAAGTTATTCCGTATCATGCTGATGTTCCCTCTTTTGGTATGTGGGGCTTTGTTATGGCATCAAAGAGCCCTCTTCGTAAACCAGAAGACTGCAAACTTACAGTTCCCACTACGTATATAGATCTCAGTATGATTGGACCGATGCAGGTATTTTCTAAGGACCTTTCATTTCAAGAAGCTCAAGTAAATCGTTTAGATAACCCTGTTTTACTCGATTATTATCTCCAAGGCTGGCGAACTTACGGTTATTGATACTAACAAGACTATCTCGAAAACATTAATAACGCGTCTTTCACGCAATAAAAAGCCCAGCGACCATGCTGGGCTTTTTGTATGTAGCTAACGAGCAATCAGCTCGATGTCTGGATAATATTCTTAAAGAGGAACAAGCGCTCCTCCTCTAACGTTATCTGTAGGCCAAGCGTAACTATTAGTCACTTGCCACATCTGAGAACCTAAATTACGACCAGAAGGCGTTTGAAAGACCACCTGAACGTCAACGAACCAGTTTTCTCTGAACGGTTGGCCTCTACCGTGCACCTCTATGATGGTTTCATAATCGCCACCGCCGCTCGTAGACTCTTCAAGCTGGTCCTCGTCTCGAATAACGACAATAACACGGTCGTTATCATCGTTGTCATTTGAAACACCCAGTTTTTTTTCAACGTTCAGTTTGTCTAATTTATTTAGCGAGTTTTGAATGATAGTAAATTTTTTTTCAGCAAGGCTGAACTCATCAGTTGAAATCCCAATATAGGCAGCAAGTGCGTTTCGATATTCTTGATGTACTTCAGACAGTTCATTTAATAGCGCTTGGGGTATCGGATTGTTACCGTTAATAAGTTGGCGATAGGAAATGGCTGCGGGATGGTCGTCGAAAACGTACGGAAGCTGCAAAGTCTCAGCATCTACATTTCCTCTTATAACTGCGTGAAACTTTTTATACGTCTCGAACGGCATGCCTAACTGATTAGGAATATATTCGACAACAGATTGCCCGCTTAGGTGTGAATTAGACCCTGATGCCGTCGTCGAAAAAATGACGATGCTGCAAATAAAAATTAAGGTTTTAAATTGATTCATAACGAATTCCTTTTGTATAAATGAAACAAATAAAATCACTTGCTCTTCGATGCTAACAAGCAACGAGAACTTAAGCAATGACTTATCAAAAACCGCGGCACTTGCAACTAAACGCGACAAGCTTCTCATGCTTGCAATCACTGCATACCACTCGCAAAAATCCATGCTCTAAACCGCCACAACACAAAAAATCGTCAAACTCACGTTCGGCAAACTGTGGAAGTTGTTTCTCCTGTTATGATAAGGCTTCTTTAAACTCTGGATAATGACGTTCTACCAATTGATAGAGCAAGGTGTTTTCTGGCTAGGTTCGTTTGTAATATGCAGTTTGCTGTGTTGCCAGTAACGGTCTCATCCGTGATTGCGCTATTTGGATTATAGGATGGCAAACATTTGTAGAGTTATCGACTGGTCAATAAGTGGTTTTTGAGTGTCAAAGAGGTTAGTTCTTTATGTCCGCTTTCTGCTGTGTGTTCAATCGATGGACGCAACACATTAGTTAAACCTTTCTGCTGGTGATTCATATATTAATTGGTCAAATTTTAACATTTAAAGTTGTTACATTTAAATATAGGTCAATACGATAAAAAATCACCATTGCTATCATCCAAAAAATAAAAAAGCCGCTAACAATGCGGCTTTCAATGATTTATTGAGCAATTTTCGATTTGTTATTGATTAGAACGGAATATCGTCGTCAAAATCAAAGTCAGGCTCAGCCATTGGTGGAGTTTTTGGCTGTGACTGGTTGCTGCCACCTTGAGGCGCTTGATTATAACTGCCACCTTGGTTTTGGTTGTAGCCACCTTGACCGCCCTGCTGCTGGCCGCCACCCTGCTGCTGATAACCACCTTGGTTTTGATTGTAACCGCCACCTTGGTTGTTTTGCTGACGCTGATAACCACCGTTACCACCGCCACCTTCAGCACCACGACCACCAAGCATTTGCATTTGGTCTACGATAATTTCAGTAGTGTAACGATCTTGGCCTTGCTGGTCTTGCCATTTACGAGTCTGTAGTTTGCCTTCAACGTAAATTTGCGAGCCCTTCTTCAGGTACTCTCCGGCAATTTCTGCTAAGCGACGGTACATAGTAAGGCGATGCCACTCAGTGCGCTCTTGAACCTGACCTTGTTGGTCTTTCCAGCTTTCGCTAGTTGCTAGGCTTAAGTTCGCAACGGCGTTTCCGTTAGGCATGTATCTAACTTCGGGATCATTGCCAAGGTTTCCGACAAGAATAACCTTATTAACGCCTTTCGTTGCCATTGATGTCTCCTGTAACGTTTGTATATGGCTTACCGCTATAGTGTCTGGTTGACACGGCAGCGACAAGCGCGAAAATTCATCGGTATTAGTAAGCTAGTATATCGTATTCTACCAACAAAATTGGAAGTTTTTCACCGACTGACGCTTCGTCTTTTAATGCTAACAGCATTTTACCAAAGCGTCCTCTGCACTTTCGCCCTGTATTCAAGCCCTTACTCGAACGCTCCTGCCACTACCACCACGTAATGTAGAACGCTGTGGTAAGCACGATAACGGCAAGCGACGCCACATTGAAGCCTTTCGTAGTTGCAAACTGAACTTCATTTAGGTCAACGGCATTTTCGCTTACGCCTTTTTTCTCGAATAAAGACACAGCGATAGCAAGCCCCACACAAAGCAAAAATACGAGGCCAACGCGGTCAATAAACGGCAACTCAGGCCAAAACTGCCTAAACACAATGCTAAGAACAAACGATCCTAGTGCCGCAAGCAAGCCGCCATTGGCTGTGGTTTTCTTCCAAAACATACCAAGAACAAACAGTGCACAAATGCCAGGAGTGAAGAAGCCCGTAAATTCCTGAATATACTGGAAGGCTTGGTCAAAATTACCTAGCAATGGTTTTGCCACAAGCATGGCAATAACAAGCGCCACAAAGCTTACAATGCGCCCTACTTTAACGTAATGTTGCTGCGACTCATTTGGACGCTTGTCTTTATAAAGGTCCATTGTAAATATGGTCGAAACACTATTTGTCATCGACGCCAACGAAGACACGATCGCCGCCACAAGCGCTGCAAAAATAACCCCTTTCAAACCCACAGGCATAAGTGTCATCAAGCTGGGATAAGCTTGGTCAGGCTTTTGTAAGTCGGGCACAATAAGGACCGCTGCAATACCTGGTAACACCACAATTAGCGGCATTAAAAGTTTCAAAAATGCCGCAAATGCGATGCCTTTTTGTGCCTCTTGAACGCTTTTCGCCGCAAGGGTTCGCTGAATGATGTATTGATTGAAACCCCAGTACGAAAGATTCATGATCCACATGCCACCAATCAATACTGAAATTCCAGGTAAATCCATATAATGGGGATTGTCCTTAGACAAGATCATATCGAACTTTTCAGGGAGTTTGTTGGTAAGGTCAACAAAGCCTTGGAATGCACCATTGCCATCGCTGATTAAGTTAAGCGCGGTATAGGATAAGAAAAGGCCTCCAAAAACTAGCAATACCACCTGTATTATGTCGGTGAGTGCCACTGCCTTTAGCCCGCCATAAAGCGAATACGCCAGAGAAAACAAACCCAAAAACATCATGCCGTACATCATATCAACGCCCGAAATGGTATTGATAGCTAATGCTCCTAACCACAACACTGCCGTTAGGTTTACGAAGACATAAACGCCTAGCCAAAAAATTGCCATGACTTTACGAACGCGATGGTCGTAGCGCTGTTCTAAAAACTGCGGCATGGTGTAAATTTTGTGCTTCAAGAATATAGGTAGGAAGAATTTACCGACTAGAAGCAACGTGATAGCAGCCATCCATTCGTATGAGGCAATTGCCAGTCCCAGCTGATAACCAGAACCAGACATACCGATAATTTGTTCTGCAGAAATATTTGCTGCAATCAAAGATGCGCCTATCGCCCACCAAGGCAAGCTAGAGCTAAGCAAGGAAGTAATCGTTGGTATCTTTTTCGTGACCCTGCTTTTCACGAGACACCCACCACGCTATACCGATAAGCGCGACAACATATATCACAAACAACGTGATATCTAATGATGCTAATTTCATAGTTTTTCCCAAAGTTCTAATTTTGGGTGCGGCGATTTAAATTTTTGCAGGGTACACAGGTGAAAAATTGTTTTTATTATTTTTTAGGTTTTGCCACACCAGTGTAACGCCTTCTAAGAAGACGCCTTTTTGCAATGCAGTGTTTGAAAATAGAATCCTCTCAACACTTTTGATGATTGCGGTTGATATTAGTATCACACTTTGTTTAATTTTTTTAACTTATTTGTATCAATTTCGTTTTTTTGACAAAAAAAAGCCGCAATCTAATGATGCGGCTTAAGGGACACAAACAATCGTACGGGATGGATTGTTCTGTTTAAATAAATGTGTACAACGCGTTATGCAAAAGCACCTTGCGTTGCGGTGCAAACGTAGATGTCGGCGTTATAACCGGTTTCATCAAAATATTTGTCGGCAACCACCTGTTTGACTGCCTCGACTTTATCTGTCGGCGCTAAAGCAACAACACAGCCGCCAAAGCCGCCACCAGTCATGCGCACGCCCCCTGTACTGCCCAATACTTCATCAATAATCTCAACGAGATAATCGATAGGACGCACGGTAATCTCAAAGTCATCTCGCATCGAAACATGCGATTGCGCCATCGCTTTACTAACAGTCGCGATGTCGCCTGCTTTAAGCGCTTGGCTAGCGTCAAGCGTACGTGCGTTCTCGGTGATGATGTGCTTTGCTCGGCGATAAACCACCTCAGGCATATGTGCTTTTGCTGCTTCAAGCATGTCAATGTTGGCTTCGCGCAGTGATGAAACACCCAACAACGATGCGCCTTGCTCACACTGTTGACGACGTAGATTATATTCACTGTCTACCAGGCCACGTTTAACGTTCGAGTTAATAATGACAATTTGGTGAGTGTCAGGTAGCGGCGAATGCTCAATGGCAAGAGACTGGCAATCAAGCAGCATTGCCATGCCTTCATTCCCCATGGCAGAAATTAGCTGATCCATAATGCCGCACGAACACCCTACAAAGGTATTTTCAGCTTTCTGACCCAGAAGTGCTGCTTTAACGCCATCTAAAGGCAAGTCATAAAGTGCACTTATTGCTTTCAATATAGCGACTTCAAACGACGCTGAAGAACTTAGTCCGGCGCCTTGAGGAACATTTCCGGTTACAAGAAGGTTTGCACCTCCAAACTCAGGCATCGCTTCTTTTAATACTTTAACAACACCGCGCACGTAATTTGCCCAGCCTTGCTCTTCATCGTACTGAATATCGGCTAGCGGAAATTGGTTTTCCTGTTCACCATAGTCCATGGCAATAACTTTAATGTCATTGTCGTTGCGCTTGGAAGCCGCTACCCACGTGCCGAAATTAATTGCCGCGGGAAAAACAAAACCCTCGTTGTAATCAGTATGCTCACCAATAAGGTTTACTCGACCCGGGGCGTGAGCTACAAGCGCAGGCGACTCTGAGTAGTGCTGTTGGAAAGCTGAAGAAAGTGTTTTGTTATCCATTGGCGTTCTCACGTTTCTTATAGTGCACATTTGAAAGTGCTTTTAGTCTGTCAGCGGCTTGTTCAGGCGTCAGATCTCGTTGCGCTTCAGCCATCATTTCGTATCCCACCATAAACTTCCTTACACTTGCAGAGCGAAGTAATGGAGGGAAGAAATGCGCATGCAGTGTCCATTCAGGATGATCTTCACTATCAAATGGTGCACTATGCCATCCCATCGAATATGGGAAAGAAGTTTCGAAAAGGTTGTCATACTTTGCAGTAATGTCACCAATTATTTGTGCCAGTGCAAAAGACTGCTCGCCGTTTAAATCCGGCATCGATTGTACGTTGAATCGCGGTAATAACAGTGTTTCAAATGGCCATGCCGCCCAATAAGGAACTACTACAACCCAATAATCATTTTGACAAACAACACGCTCTTGTTTTGCAACTTCTTGCTCGGCGTAATCCAATAACATGGGTGTCGCATTATCAGCGTAATATTGCTTTAGCTGAACCAGTTTCTTAGCTGGGTCTGTAGGCAGGTGCTGCTGCGCCCATACTTGTCCATGAGGGTGCGGGTTAGAACACCCCATCATTGACCCTTTGTTTTCGAACACCTGAACCCATCGGTACGTCTCACCAAGTTCTTTGGTTTGCTCTTTCCAACATTCTACCACTTCAGCGCGCTCTTCATTGGAAAGCTCAGGTAGTGTTTTACTATGATCCGGAGAGAAACAAATAACGCGACTGCAACCTTGCTCAGTCTCAAACTGAAACAGACCTTTCTTTTCGCTAGTAACCTCTGTGTCCTTTTTTAGCGCCGCAAAATCGTTCTCAAAAACAAAGGTGCTTAGGTGTACTGAGGATTAACCTCACCGTTTACGCGCGTGTTACCTGGGCACAAATAGCAGGTTTCATCATAGGCTGGTTTCTGCTCATTATTAGGCTCTTCAGACGCGCCCTGCCAAGGACGCTTAGCACGATGCGGCGACACCAATACCCACTCACCAAGCAACGGGTTGTATCTGCGGTGTGGATCATTCGTTGGGTCAAATGGGCTTCCCATATTCACTCTCTCTGAATCTGCTCTATCGTGCTTTGAGCACAACAAGGAACTTAAAAGGTTAAACGTTTACCCATCAATAGTATATTAAGAATGCTATTTTATCAATTCTGTAACAAAGAAAATTAATTGTTAATTTTATAACATTTGATTTTCTTTTGACTTTTTTGTCTTCGCTATTTTTTCACAGAAAACGCGTAGCGCATGACCATTTGAATAGGCTCACCAGGACGCACAATCGCATTTGGGAATTGTGGTTTGTTCGGCGCGTCAGGAAAATGCTGAGGCTCTAAACACAATGACCCGAGTTGCTCTGAGGTTTCTAAATTGCCAGTATAAAATTGTAGCCCTGGTAGTGAAGTATATAGCGACATCGCGATACCGGTATCCTTTGCTAACACTCGAGCTTGCGGCTGACCTTCTTGCGCATCACGCAATACATAGTTGTGATCGTATCCCCCCACCATTTTATAAAGCGCAATAGGGTTACTCGCATTGGCTCGCTCATTGATGGCGATAAGCTCTCTAAAATCGAATGGCGTGTCTTTTACGTCAACATAATTACCCGTTGGCAGCAAACTGGCGTCTGCTTCAGTGACATTTTCAGCATCTATATACAGTTGCGTAGTGCCTATAGTTGCTTCATTGCTCAACGTAAAGTACGCATGCTGTGTAAAGCTCAACGGCGTCGCCTTGTCAGTGTCAGCCGTCATAACAAGCGTGAGTGTGTCGTTATTATCTAACGTATATCGCGCTGTAACGTTAACATTACCTGGAAACCCACCTTCTCCATCAGGGCTGGTAAGCTGAAGGGTTACGCTTAGTTCGTCGTTTGTCGATTCACTCGTCGCGTTCCACACTTTTTTATGAAACCCTGCATTGCCGCCGTGTAGGTTGTGTTCACCGCCATTTTTATCGAGAAGATACTGGGTTCCATCTAGCGTAAATGTAGCGTTGCCGATACGGTTGGCATAACGACCTACGATGGCTCCTAAATAGCTAGTGTCTTGGATATAATCATCAAGTGACGCTAAACCCTGCACGCAATTTTTGCGAGCGCCATAAGCGTCAGTCAATGTTATCGCTTTAATGATACCCCCGAAGTTTAGCAATTCGACTTGCATACCGTTTGCATTGGTTAGGGTAAACTTATTAACTGTGTCGCCCCCAATTTCACCAAATTTTGTGATTTCTATATTCATAACAAACTGTTTACCTTTTGCGAGCGTTAAGCGAAGAAAAACTCATTTTTCAAAACCGTCGAAAAATTAAATTGGTACAAATTTCACTGTTTTTTTCAGGTTGAGGTTATACGTTTTCCGTGATGATTTACAGTGGTTTGGCTAAATTCACGCTATGGTATAACCACTTGCCATTTTTCGTTACATACATTCGATTGCAATGCGCGAGAATTTTATCTTTTTTTGTAAATATAATGTACGCTATGAAAACTTTGGGTTTGAGTAAACCCGTTTATTTCCCGCAATGATGAAGTTTGAAAGACAATGGCAACAATAAAAGACATAGCCCAAGCCGCAGGTGTGTCGCTGGCGACTGTTTCACGAGTGATAAATAATGGACCCAAGGTGGGTAACGACACCCGCCAGCGTGTCAAAAAAATAATGGAAGAGATGGGCTATCGCCCAAATGCAAATGCGAGGGCGCTAGTAACAAAACGCAGCGCGTCGCTAGGCGTTGTCATTGCAGAACTTCACGACCCATTTTTCGCCATGCTAGCACACGGCGTTGAATCTATTACGCGAAAGAATAATGTTCAGATATTGTTGAGTGCAGGCTCCATCGAAAAAGACACCGAGCTTCGCGCTATAGAAACGCTTCTAGAACATCGGGTTGAAGCTATGGTTGTGCATAGTAAAGCACTCGATGACGAGACCCTCATCGACTTTGCAAAACAGGTGCCTGGATTTGTTTTGATTAACCGTTATATTCCAGAAATTGCTAATCGATGCGTATGGCTAGACAACGTAACAGGTGGAAGATTGATGGCGGAATATGCGATTAATCAAGGTCACCAACATTTGGCCGTTATTAGCAGTCAATATCGCATCGATGACCCAAATCATCGCCTTGAAGGCATTCACAATGCGGTGAAAGAAGCGAAGCTAGATTTGCCGGAGAGCATGGTTGAATACGCTACTCCCGATCAAGAAGGTGGTGAACTAGCAATGCAAAACCTTCTTGCCACTGGCGCGAAGTTTACTGCAGTACTTGCGTATAACGATGCAATGGCTTCTGGCGCTATGACCATGCTGCAAGACCACGGTATCGCCGTGCCAGAACAGGTTTCGGTAATGGGGTATGATGATGTGTTGTTGGCCAAGTACTGTCGCCCTAAACTAACAACGTTGCGCTATCCAGTTGAAATGATGGCGGCTAAAGCTGCAGAACTGGCGCTGAAATATGCGTCTGGTAGCAAGCCTGAAGAAGGACTTACCTTCAAATATACGCCCACCGTTGTAAAACGTGACTCTGTGGTTCGCGTATAACGCGAACCTAACGGTTCTTTAATTTCGACTACAAAATAGCAAGTTTGCCTCTTTGTTAATCGAAATATGCTGCTTAAGTCGACTGGCAAATTCTAAAAATTTCATAGCGCATATCTATTGACAAAAATCAGCATGTGATCGTCAGTAATTATATTTTTATCCCCAATACGGAAAAACTCGCGATCCATTCGTCACTTAGGATCAAAAATCAACAAGATCGTAACACACTTCGCTACAGCGCTTGATTTTACTGTGATTTCGTGATCCGACCAGCTGTAGGCAATACGATCGTGATCTGTTGCTCTAAAAGGGTATTAACAGACTTACCAACAAGGTTTTCCACTACTTATCCACAGGCCAACTTAACGTCGTAGACTTGCTAAAAAACGACGATACTCAGAGATTGCATAGTCAGATCTGAGCGTTGCGTTATGTGTGGCACCGGGAATAATAGAAATAAGTTTTGCCTCACTCGCCGACTGTGCCAGCAGCTGTTGACTGATTGGATAAGGAGTAATTTTGTCTTGCTCACCTACAACCAACCAAAGCGGTCCATCGTAGTGACGTAAAATAGGTGCAATTTGCATGCTATGCACTTCATCGTGCAAGCGCATGCTGGTAATGGCATTAGAAAAACCAGGCACCATGTTAGCAATTAAGTCGGAAATATTATTAAAAGCACCGTCAAGCACAAGGGCATCAATTTGACGGTTTGCCGCAACGTAACTTGCAAAGTAGCTACCAATACCCCGTCCGTGAACAATTGTAGGTAACGTATTATCAAAAGTAGTTTTGACATAATCAAACTGAGTGAGTGCGTCTTGCTTTATGGCATCGATACTTAAATCATTCGACTTTTCACTCGCTCCCACACCTTGATAATCGAGCCACAGAATATTTGCAGGCAGTTTACCCATGCGGTGTATTACGCTGTTGTTTTCGCTAATAGACATGCGGTTGTCAGCAAAAAAGAGAACGTTAACCATTGGGGTTGGATAAGATACAGCAACGCCTCTTAGCATAAGGCCTTGGTTGTTTTTTACTTCAACACGAGTAATACCTGCCGATGTTTTGTCTTGCTGAATAGCAGCATGCAACTTGGTCGTATCAAGCGGCTTTTGGTTTGTGTCTTGATAGAAAAACGCGGAAGGAGAAACGTTGATCGCGCAACTGCTTAGGCAAAGGCATAATGCAATACATAATAGACGTAGGTAAGAAGCCATAAGAATAAAACTGTCCGTGTTGATAACAAAACCAAAATGGTAAAAGTGTACCCAAAAGCACGCATAAAAAACCGTGAGTACTCAACTTCAATGTAACACACTGTTTGATTTTTCAACATGCAAAGCTGAAACAGTTTGCAACAGTTCGCCTATATCTCAAACCGCATTAGTTTCATATACTAGAGGCGTTTTACTTCGTGACACACCCAACTAATGACACAATAAACAGTGAATTCAGTATGATGTATAGCACAAACACATTACAGCGCTTATTAAGGACGACTTTTATCTGCTGTGGCCTTTCATTTGTGGTTGCCTGCGCATCTACGCCAGAGCCTGACTTCAACTCAAGCCTGATTCCAGCATCGCAACGCAAAGAGTATTTAGCGAGTCTTACAAAAGCCGAAGCATGTCCCCTTCACCTTGCAAGTTTAACCGATGAGCGTTCAAGCAAAGACTTGCTGGTTGGCAGTGACAATGTGTCTCAAGACGCGCTATTTAACTTGTTAAAACAAAGTTTGATGAATATGAATGTGACGCCTGATGTTGCTACAGATAACAGCGTGAAAGTATCTCTTGAACGGGCATTCGTAAAAACATTGGGGTCAAACATGGTGGCTACCGTGATTATCGATGTGCAATATCGTCCTCACTACGCGGACGAATATTCTCCTAGCGTGTCTTATCGCGGAAAAGGTATGCAAGTGAATGCTGAAAGTGCCGATAGCCAAGGCTACGATCGTGCAGAGGACGCCATTGAAGAAGCTATCACTCAAGCTACCCGTCGGTTAAAATCATCACTTTTGCATGAGTGCGAAGGCTCGGTTACAAACGCAAATGCTATTTAGCAGCTACGAAATAGCTTTCCTGAAAGTTGTCAGTAAACACAAAACCTGAATAGGCCACATTATAGGCCGCATTATGCTTGGATGTGGCCATTTTCCACTAAGATGCATGTCATTCCGCCATCGACGGCTGCTTGCCTTCCCATCTCTGTATCTTCAAAAACTACGCAGTCTTTAGGTGCAATTCCCATTGTTTCTGCCGCTTTGAGAAAGGTTTCAGGGTGAGGTTTACCCTCATTGACGTCATCGGCCGTTACCAATGCAGATAAATGCGCTAGTATCCCGTGCTTACTAAGAACCCACTTGGCGTGCTTCTTATCTGACCCCGTGCCTATTGCGATGGGCATAATCGATTTATAGTAATTGAAGACCGCTAACGTGCTCTGGATAAGTGTTGGTGTGTGTGAAAGCCCTTCGTATGCTCGTTGTTTAAACGCTGCGACGTTTTTTGGGCTATAGTTTTTACCATAGCGGTGATTCATCATGTCCACAGTGGCTAGCGACGGAACGCCGCCAAGGCTGTATTGAAAATCACTGTCAAATGGGTAGCCGAACTCTTCACAGGCCAATCGCCACGCCTCAATGTGCGCAGCCATTGAATCAACTAACGTGCCGTCCATATCGAAGATAATGCCCTTAAACGCACTAAGATCTATCATTATCGTCCTCCAGTACCAGCAGGCTAATGCCCTGAAATTAGCTTAATGTATGGTGCACACTAAAAAGTATCTAACACATCTCGCGCTTTTACCGCGTCGAATTCGCGGTTTACTTTCAAATACACCGCACCATTATCACCATTCAACGTGACCTCTAGTACACCTGGAACAACACTTAGCTGTTGTTCCAGATTGTGTTGATGTGTTTGGTTCATTGCGTCGATACTCAGCGATGATTGCATCATTACACGTTTAACGCGACTGACTTCTTGTAGGCCGCTAATAACAACTAACCACATTAACGTACTAATCGCACCCACTAAATACGCTATTTCTGGGGTCCAAATATCGGTAACTAGACCTGAAACCACACCACCTAAAAACGCACCAAAAAACTGGAAACTTGCATATATTCCCATTGCCGTACCCTTCTTGCCCGCTGGCGCAATACTTGATACTAACGCTGGAAAATTGGCTTCAAGGTAGTTAAAGCCAGTGAAAAACAGTACTACGGCCGTGGTTACTAGCCACCAATTTTGAACTTGTAAGCTGAGTGCAAGAAATGCGCTTCCCATAAGCAAGATAGCTATGTATAGAAGTGATTTAGGCGTACGGCCTCGCGCAGCTCCCATCATTATAATAAGTCCAACAATAGAAAGACCTAATACTGGCAGGTAAACACTCCAGTGGCTTTCTAAAGTCATATCAAACTGTAACAACGTTAAAGGCAGCTGCACAAATAACAGCGTAATGAGCATATGAAGCACCATCACGCTTACGTTTAGGCGCCATAACTGAGGTGAAAGTAAGAGTTGTTTTAATTGGTCTTTTTGCGGAAGCGTGTCACCACTACTTAACGGTTCGCCGTTTGGCACTACCCACTTAACAAGTGGCATACATAGCAATGCGAGTATGCCCGTAATGGCAAAAACGCCCGCCAGCCCATAACTGTTGGCAATTAACGGGCCCAGTATTACAGCAAGGTAAAACGAAAACCCAATTGCTATACCAATAATTGCCAGCACTTTAGCGCGTTGACTTTCGCGGCTCACATCTGTGGCCAGAGCCATAATGGCGCCTGCAATAGCGCCCGCTCCCTGAAGAATACGACCGACTATCATCATCATCATACTGTCGGCGTACGCGGCCACAAAACTACCTACAGCAAATACGCTTAAGCCAAGCAGAATTACAGGTTTGCGACCCCATTTATCTGACATCATGCCCATTGGAATTTGCAGTGCCGCCTGCGTTAGACCATAACCGCCAACGGCTAGCCCCACTAAAAGCGGTGAGTAATCGGGATAATTCATGGCTGCCACTGCTAGCACGGGCATAACCATAAACAGTCCCATCATGCGTAAGACGTATACCGAAGCTAGCGCAAGTGCAGCGCGTAATTCCAAAGCGTTCAAAGCGTCAGTGTTCCTCAAAAGATGATCATTTACGCGTAGATAATCTCTACAACCTAAGCATTAAGGTCGCGAAGTGTAGCACAAATTGTACATGTGCCCACGTTCCTTACTGCGGATTAATACTTCGCGTCTAGCGCCTGTTCAGTCAACATATGCGCATTGCCAAGATGTGATCCCAAGTGTCGCTATTAAGTATAACTTGATTGTCATATCACTTTGGTTGACAGCTATGGCATACTGATTCTTTTTCTCTCATTTAGGCTTCAATGGATAAAATCGAAATTCGCGGTGCTCGCACCCACAACTTGAAAAACATCGATTTAACACTGCCACGAGACAAACTGGTGGTGATAACGGGCCTGTCGGGCTCGGGAAAATCGTCTCTTGCATTCGACACCTTGTACGCGGAAGGCCAACGACGTTACGTTGAGTCATTGTCTGCGTATGCACGTCAATTCCTTTCCATGATGGAAAAGCCAGATGTTGACCATATTGAAGGCCTGTCGCCTGCAATATCCATTGAGCAAAAATCAACATCACATAACCCGCGCTCGACAGTGGGTACAATAACTGAAATTTACGATTACCTTCGCTTGATGTTTGCTCGCGTAGGTACACCGCGTTGCCCAGACCATGATGTGCCGCTTGATGCACAAACGGTCAGTCAAATGGTCGATAAGGTGCTTGCAATGCCAGAAGGCAGCAAATTAATGTTGCTTGCTCCTATTGTGAAAGACCGCAAAGGTGAGCACGTTAAAACCTTACAAAACCTATCGGCACAAGGTTTTATACGAGCGCGTATTGATGGGGACGTATGTGATTTGTCTGACCCTCCCCCGTTGGACTTACATAAAAAGCATACCATTGAAGTGGTCGTCGACCGCTTTAAAGTTCGTGAAGACATGGCGCTGCGCTTATCAGAGTCATTTGAGACTGCGTTAGCACTTGCTGGAGGCAACGCGGTAGTTGCTGATATGGACGATAAAGACGCCGAAGAAATCGTGTTTTCGGCTAATTTTGCATGTCCACACTGCGGATACAGTTTAAGCGAGCTAGAGCCTCGCCTGTTTTCATTTAATAACCCTGCGGGTGCTTGCCCTACTTGTGACGGTTTGGGTACACGACAGTTTTTCGACCCAGCTCGTGTGGTTGGAAATGTTGAGCTAAGTTTGTCTGGTGGCGCAATACGCGGTTGGGACAAACGCAGTTACTACTATTTTCAAATGCTACAAACGGTTGCAGACCACTATGGTTTTAGCCTAACCGTTCCTTTCGAAGAACTTGATAAAAAGCACCAAGACATTGTGTTGTACGGCTCTAAGGGAAAATCACTGTCGTTCAAATACATTAATGAGCGCGGCGATATCATGGAGCGAAAGCATCCATTTGAAGGAATTATTCCTAACATGGAGCGCCGATATCGCGAAACAGAATCAAATTCTGTGCGCGAAGAGTTGGCAAAGTACTTAAGTCAACAGCCCTGTAACAGCTGTGACGGTACTCGCCTGCGCGTCGAAGCGCGCAACGTATTTATTGAAGGGACTAACTTACCAGCCATCGCTGACATGTCGATAGCAGACGCCTATGGCTTTTTCGAAACCTTAAGTCTAGAGGGACAAAAAGCTCAGATTGCTGAGAAGATCCTTAAGGAAATTCTCGACCGCCTGCGCTTCTTAGTAAATGTAGGACTTAATTATCTTTCTATGTCGCGTAGTGCCGACACGCTATCGGGAGGCGAAGCACAGCGTATTCGTCTAGCAAGCCAGATTGGTGCTAGGTCTTGTGGGTGTTATGTATGTTCTCGATGAGCCTTCAATTGGTCTGCACCAGCGTGATAACGAACGCTTGCTTGGCACACTTACTCATCTGCGTGACTTAGGTAACACCGTGTTAGTGGTAGAGCACGACGAAGATGCCATACGAGAAGCTGACTACATTGTTGATATTGGTCCTGGCGCTGGGGTACACGGTGGAGAAATTATTGCTGAAGGTTCGCTTGACGACATTAAGAACAGTGAACACTCACTTACTGGAAAGTACCTTTCTGGTCGAGAAAAAATAGACATACCAGCAACAAGAACCCCTGTTAAAGACAACCATTGGTTAGAGCTAAAAGGCGCTACAGGAAACAATTTAAAGTCTGTAGATTTACGGATCCCTACTGGTGTAATGACCTGTGTCACTAAGCGTGTCTGGTTCGGGTAAGTCTACGTTGATTAACGATACCTTTTACAAAATTGCACAGCGTGAATTAAATAAAGCGACTACCTCTGAGCCCGCACCGCACAAGTCAATGACTGGCCTTGAGCACCTTGATAAAGTGGTTGATATTGACCAAAGTCCTATCGGCAGAACACCTCGTTCTAACCCAGCGACATATGCGGGTATTTTTACTCCTATCCGCGAAATGTTTGCAGGCACACAAGAGGCACGCTCTCGCGGATACAAGCCGGGGCGTTTTAGCTTTAACGTGAAAGGTGGACGTTGTGAAGCATGCCAAGGTGACGGCGTTATTAAGGTAGAAATGCATTTTCTGCCCGACGTTTACGTGCCATGTGATGTTTGCCAAGGCAAACGCTACAATCGCGAAACGTTGGAAGTTAAATACAAAGACAAAAACATACACGAAGTACTTGAAATGACCGTCGAAGACGCGCGTCATTTCTTTGATGCCATTCCCGCTATTTCGAGAAAACTGCAAACGCTTATGGATGTTGGGCTGTCTTACATTCGACTAGGCCAAGCAGCAACGACGTTATCAGGTGGCGAGGCCCAACGTGTAAAATTAGCAAAAGAGTTGTCAAAAAGAGACACTGGGCAAACCCTTTACATTCTGGATGAGCCAACAACAGGGTTACACTTCCACGACATTAAGCAGTTGCTTGCAGTGCTACACAGGCTGCGCGACCACGGTAATACCGTTGTCGTTATTGAGCATAACCTTGATGTAATCAAGACTGCTGACTGGATAGTTGACCTTGGGCCTGAAGGTGGATCCGGAGGTGGCCAGATTATTGCAGAAGGAACACCAGAGCATGTGGCTGAACAATCAGTCTCACACACTGGACGTTTCTTAAAGCCCATGCTGTAGCAAGCACACACCGCGTTTTGACGACAAAATGTTCGAAAAAAAACGTTTTGTCGCAAAAATTGATAAAATTAGCGCTGGTCAGAGCTTGTTTTGGTGAATCATAGGATACGATGATTCGTGGATAATATTGCAGTAAGAATTGCTGGAGCGACAACGCATGAACCAAACGCCGCCATTAGCCTTAGTAAAAACTTGGTATCACTTACTTTCATCATCAGAAGATAACGATGTTAAAGCGCGCGCACAAGAGATGCTATTGAAAGCCTTTGAATCGCCTGAGGCGATAGCTAACTATTTAAAGCAGCACAATATTCTCCAGCACTAAATACAAAAAAAGCGTTAGTGATCATACTAACGCTTTTTTAATTGCTTACTTCTGACTTTGTTTCAGTGCTTTGCGGCCTGAATAGCAAGTCCTTCGCACACTGAATTAAATGCGTCATTCTCAAGACGAGGCAGTCCTGTCAGCAAGTTTTCGTAAAGCGCATCGACAACAATAGGCGACAAGCTCATACCTCCTGTAATCATAACCACTTCAGGTTTTTCTACACTATTTTCTAAGCACTCAACCACTAACGCTTTCACTTTATCCAACCATGGCTTTAAGGCTTTTCTCAATGCTTCTTGCGTTATCTCAACGTCAAAATCATCTTCAATGTAGTGCAGTGGTAACGTGATATTTTGTTTGCTCGACAATAGCTCTTTTGCAAGTCGTGCCGAGTTAACTACCCGTGCAGACAGCTTGTTTTCCTGTACGATTAACAGTCGCTCTAACTGCTCAGGCTCTTTGATGACGGACATCGTTTGAGATATATCTAAACCATAGTCATCAGAGAAAAACCGGGTTAACGCGGGAATATTATCTACCGCACACATATCAGAGAAATAGGTTGGTGGTACGGGTAGACCATTAATCATTTTAAGGCCCATCCCCATCTCTGGTGCAATAGCTTTAAGCACTAAACTTTTATCGCAGTCCATTCCCCCTAAGCGTCGGCTAAGTCACTGCCAATACGTCATCTTTTCTGTCCAATTGGTTCGTGCGTTCAGGAGATAGCTTTATGCAGCAGATATCAGTAGTCCCTCCACCGATATCGACAATAAGTGTCGTGGTATCTTTTGGCAGTGTTTGTTCAATTTTGTATGCGGCAGCAATAGGTTCATCAAGAAAGTTAACCGATGAAAAGCCTGCCATCGTTGCAGCCTCAGTCATAATTTGGATAGCTTGAACATTGCCTTCTTCACCGCGCGTGCCGTGAAACTTTACCGGGCGACCAATAACAGCGCTATCTACTGCCTTGCCAAGCTGCTGCTGTGCACACCCTTTGAAGTACGCCAACTGCTTCGCAATAATGCCAATGAATGCCTGCTTTTGGTCTTTATCCAACGACGCGCCAAGAAAGTTTTTCGGAGAATAAATCAATCTGCCTTTATCGGGCATTTTTAGAAAACGTCTGAACCCTTCTTCGCCAAAGGCAAACTTACCGTGTTCGACTAAACGCAACAAAGGTATCTCATCAAGAGACATGGCATGCATCAGTTGCGCTATGGCCTTTCGCTGAAGCGCAGGTTTGTTGTGTAAATCGCCTCGCAGCGAGTCGATTCGGTCGCTATACATGGCCTGCTCTTTAGGATCTTTAGCAGAATAGTAGCCGTCTTTAGCTTTATCTATCTGGTCGTTAATCATGCGCTGCAATTGTGCCACTTTCGCTTCAACCATAGCGTCTGGCGGCGGTGGTAATTCGTCCTCAAAGTAGATGAATACCGATGAACGAATCTTGTTCCCTTTCTTATCCAACGGGTCAAGTTTTATGTGCTGATGGACTTCCCCATCGAAATACACAACTTCAGAGTTTGATGTACCGTAATCAATCCCAATCGCAGTCATAGTAACGTCTTTGCACCTAGCGTTTTTCTAAAAAATAGCGGGTAAGTCTACTATACAAAATGGTTCTAGCCTATGACGTGACCGATGATTATTGCCATGGGCAGGGACGTTGAAGCAACCACCTGATTTAAATGAAAATTATAAGACTAGCGCCCCTACACTGCGATAGCAAAATACACAAACAGATACATTAAACTTCTTGTGTATATTGCACATTCTTAGTAACCAGTAGTTAGCAGAGACTTTGAATGTTTAAGATTGTCTCAAAAGTGTGTATTGTTTGGTTGAATCAATATTCTAATTCTAAAAAAATTGAGCTAGCTGGTATGAGTAACACGGTAATAGTGCAAGGTGGAGATCCCACAAATTCGCAAACAGAGACATTGCACGATTCCGGCCACGCAATTTTTTACTTTGAACAATTTGCCGTAGACACGCAGCAAGGTTTGCTTCTTACCAACGGCAATGAAGTCCCCATAGAGCCCAAAGTTTTCGATTTATTAGCCTACTTGTGTAGAAATGCTGACAGATACGTATTAGTCAGTGAATTGCACGAGGAAGTGTGGGCCGACCGGGTAGTAAGTGATGCCGCCGTTCGACGAGCCATCAGTAAGTTAAGAAATTTACTCGGCGGCGCCGATAACCAGTCGTTAATAAAGTCAGTGCATAAACGCGGGTACAAATTAGATTGCGAGGTCACATGTGAAATTAACAATGACACTGCACATCAAAGCGAAGGCATCCAGGAAGAATCACAGAACATAGAAGAAACACTACTTCCAAAAACACCCTCTCGGCCTGTTGGACACATTGTGGCGTGGTCCGTATTTTTTCTGGCTTTGCTCATCGGCACGCTGTTCTTTTCTATCTATCAAAGCCAAACCCCGACAGAGAAAAAGCTCGTCAATTTTTCAGGGGAAAAGATAAGCGCCAGTGTGAATGAGGAAGAAAGTGCTGTCGCCTTTGCAGGCAAATTAATCGGAGAGCAAGGCTTTCAGTTGTTCCACGCAAACCTTGAGACCCAATTCATTCATCAAATGACTCAAAACGCGAACAATGTGACGGAAGTGAAGTACTCGCGTGATCAGCAAAGTATTCTGTTTGTCGATCTTACTCTCGGGGCATCAGAAATCTTACGTAAAAACGTTCATGGTAGCGAAGATGCTACAACGTTGGTGGATGGTTTCAGTATTATATCGGACTTTGAGGAATCACATGACGGCAGCGGCCTCTATTTTACCGCAGTTAAAGACGTCCAAGGGACAGGCCAAGTCTACTATTTAGATTATGCTTCACAAGACATAGATGTGGTCACGTTTGCACACGATACTGACTCTAACGACTATCGCGTAGATATCTCACCTAACGGAGAGTACTTGCTTGTTACCACCTCGGTAAGTGGTCTAGAAGAGCATGTTTTATCAATATTTAATACACGCAATAGAGCTATTGAAAAACGTATTTTTCACGGTACCGGTTTTTATGAAGTAACCTGGTTAAACGACAAGGAAATCTTGCTCCTCGATAGCAATGAAATAGTAACGTTAGACATTGAAGACGCGACGCAAACTTATGTGGGCCCCAACCCAGATAGCAGCATAATTGACATAGAACCACTGGGCGGCGGGCAATTTATGATTGTTCGAAAGTCAGTTTCTGAATCATACTTTATTGAGGTAGATCTCCCCTCATTCGACACGTCAACGCAGAAGATTATCGCGACGCCAGGTAACTCTATAAGTGAAGTCCGTTACTTAGCCACGTCATCAAATCTCATATACGTCATAAAAGATGGCGAGCATACGGAACTTGCCATAAGGAAAAATGACGAGCAAGCGTCATTATTACAAACCACAATGTCACTAAACGTGCTTGATATCAGCCCAAAAGATGGTTTTATCTTACTTACCCTCGACGGCCTTTTAGCACTGCTAGAAATAGAAACCAACAACGTCCAATACATTACTTCTGGCGGCCAGATGATTGCCAAAGATGCGGTATTTAGCTCTGATGGAAATAGCGTTTTGTTTGGCGCAAAAGAATTGGGGGCGTGGAATATAAAAACCTATAACTTGGGCAACCAAACCATAGCGCCGCTGTTTGATGGCTATAAATCGGCACGACCAACACAAGACAAAGTTTTCTTACTTGATGAAAACAACGTACTTAACGTTTTTCACAGTAAAAGCAACACCACACAAACCTTGCCCTACTCATTACAGTCAGCGGAAAACACAAATTGGTATGCTGATCAGCAGTATATTTACTTTAGCGAATTTGATGGAAAAGAGACCCATTTTACCGTGCTCGACCACAACGGCATTGTTATCAATGAGAGAACATTTAGCGCATCGTCTATTAGCGCGTCGTTCGACGTTGACGATAAACGTTCTAAGGCAGTATTAAAAACCTGGCCCTATTCAGAAGCTGAAATTCTCTTACTTAACACTTCGGCACTTTCAGGTAGCGATGCAAAGTCATAGGGAAGCGTCGCGTGCTAATCGCACCAACAAAACACACTTTTTCTACTGTTTTAGCGCTTAATTAACGTCGAGAACAATGCTAAAAAGGTCAACCGCGTTAACAGTACGCTAGTCCTTGGGTTTCAAGAAAAACCAAAATATACCAATAAAAACATAGACATAAAAATGAAACCAAATTGTAACCATCGAGAATTCGACATGGTTACACTTCGGGTTGTATAAAAATTATGAAACAGTATTGCTATGGTTCTATTACTGCTGCTGATTTTCGTGCACTGTGTCTATGAATTGAGAAATCAACAATTACAAATCAAGAAAGGAAACGAAATATGACTACTCTACGTCTTAACACAATTACCACTTTTGCAGCAGCAACACTTCTTACTTTGTCAGTTGCAAGCGCAGCTAGCGCCACTGAAACCACAACCTCAAAAAGCAGCACGAAAGGGCAAAATGGCGCTTCTACTACTTCAGAGCCAGCGACTATTTGCACTATGGTTCCGAAACTTTGTGCAAGAGACTAACGCAGGCTCGTTTTTTGGAGTTGGTTGCTTTTCTACGGATGTGAAGTAGCGCAAGCGCAGTGGAGTAGAGTGGAAACGAACATCACTGCGCCGCTATAGTCTGAGCAACCTACCCCTTGTGACTCATGCTAGCCCTTATGTACGGGAATTGTTGACTATGTGTAGTGAACAACAGTTCCTCTAATCATGCTGAGAAACTCATAACGCAAAACAGAAGAAGAAACGACAAACAACATATCAATACTTGGACTTAGCAAAGTCTTATCGACGGCAAATTGCACTGTGCCACTTAAACCAGCTTTTAGGAATGTGACCATGAACCATGCTAAAACGGAAGAACTAGCGAAAGGCCAGCGAATTCGAGATTGGAAATTTGTAGTCGGATTAATAGTTGTTTTGGCTAGCAGTATTGTAGTGCTTGAAACTACACTGGGTAGACATGAACTTACCGCGTCATTAACGACACCAACAATCACTCACATATACGCTCCGCAAAGCGGCGTGGTGTCAGCAATGGAAAAAGCTGAAGGTCAATACGTTGAAGTCAACGATGTGTTGCTCACCCTTGCCGTCGAAAACGTTGACCAAGAACATACCATCTATTCGCCTATATCGGGTGTATTCACCCCGCAAAAGTCGGTAGGCGAAACTATTAATCAAGGAGACGTAATAGGACTGGTTGTGCCTAGTTCAGACGCAAATCAATTGTACTTCACCATTTTAAATGGCGATGTCAGTCAATTGTCTATTGGCGATAAATTAGCAATCTCGGATGACAGTACTACGTACCCAGGTATTTTGGCGATGATCGTTGGCGATAAATCTAGAACGTCAGGTTTAACACTGCTTGTTCTAACGAACACGTCTTTCTCATTAAAAAGCGAATTGGCGGCAAAAAAATACATGATAGAAAAATGGAAGTAAGCACCCCCAAAGATTTCATGAAAAACAGTTAGACAAATTTTGGCTCTTTTGCAGGGAAATAAATGAGCTGAGGGCTGTGATACTCAAATATCAGCGACATGATTCAGCCAAACTCTCATAACGAAAATCACCGATAAGCAAATTTGCAAAATTCGAGGAATTGAACATGAACACCGACAATACACTCGGTAACATTAGCGCGTTACCCCAAAGCATTTATCAAACGTCAGAACAGCACCCCATGCTTTTTAAGCTGATAAAAAAGCTTGCGACAACGCCCTACAGTTCATTTTTTGACTTTTCTGATGACTTTGAAAAATTGCTGTCTGCTGACTTCTTTAGTTTTGCAATCCCAAAAGAAATAAGTGCTTTTCAACAAAAAGAATACTACCAACTGCCATTACATGATTCAGGCGTGAACGTGAAGGGCTGGTCTATGATAAACACGCATTATTTTAGGTTAACCACCTTTTCTTTTGCCAAGAATAGTACACAATCACATCTTGAACGCGGGCCACAAAACCATAGCGTGCTCAAAACTGTGTCTAATGATACGCTGCTTTACTTCGCAAAATCAGAAGGCTCTGTACTCGATATTTATGAGATTTCCGATGAACTTGATACGGAAAGAGCATGCCAGTCGATTTCACTAAAGTCATCTGTGGCACTTAACGATGGTGCGATGGTCAAGCTTGAGGCTGGCCGTCATGCCGTGCACTTCAGAGTAATAAAGGACGACATGCTCTACCATGAGCTTTCTTGCCCTGAAAGCGATGTAAAAGTGATTGGAGAGTATGACCCAACATCACTTCAACTCGTCAACGTAAGTGTTGCCAACTTGTCTTCGTCTCGAGCAGAGATGTTCGCTGAAACAGTGGCTAACATGAAGCATAAATCGTCGATATCTGTATTAGAGAAACTAGCCGCCCATGCCGACTATTTTGTTCGTTGGAACGCGGCATTGAATCTTTATACGTTGGACTGTAATGCGGGCTTTCAACTTATTCACAAACTTACCGAAGACCCAAACCCAAATGTAAAAGCGACTGCACAACGATGCTGCGAAATGTTGTTTGAACAACACTAACAAGTAGCAAAAGGCTACCCACATTGACACATGATATTGTTAACGCTCAGCTCGACCGTGTTGATGGTACGTCACTAATAAGGGTGTAAAGTTAGCCAATACAGTTTTCATGGGAGCAGATAGATAAAGCACTGAAATGACGTGCACATAATGCTAGAGTTAAGCCCAAAGCA
This sequence comes from Alteromonas gracilis, assembly GCF_036870955.2. Classification (GTDB taxonomy): domain Bacteria; phylum Pseudomonadota; class Gammaproteobacteria; order Enterobacterales; family Alteromonadaceae; genus Alteromonas; species Alteromonas gracilis_A. Next base: position 222,645 of record NZ_CP145482.2, on the reverse strand, counting down.
ACAATAAACCTTACATCTATATGACAACTACAGCGCCGTTAGTCACATCTTTTGATGTGCGTTTTTGCGAAACCGATGCATTACAACACGTTAGTAATACAGCACTTGTTGCTTGGTTTGAGGCAGCTCGCGAGCCCATTTTTCGCATGTTCACGCCAGAACTCGATCTGCAAAACTGGCCGCTTATCTTAGCAAGTTACAAAGTAGACTTTCTTGCACAGATTTTTTATGGCAAACCCGTAACGGTAAAAACCTTTATAAGTCGGCTGGGCAACAGCGCGTTTGACGTTTTTCAAGAGCTTTGGCAAGACGACAAACTATGCTCAACAGGCGTTACCACCATGGTTCACTTCGACTATAAAACGCAGCGCTCAGCGCCTATCCCTGATGAGATAAAAAATACCCTTCAAAGCCACTTTAAAGATATTTCGAAATAATAAACCGTTTTAAGAAAGGAAGTAACCAGGCAACATGAGCGACTTAATAGAAGTAATAGATAATGCACTTCCAGCAGAACTTTGCACCGCGCTGATAGACAGGTTTGAGCAAAGCCCTAATGTGTCACTAGGACGTACGGGTGGCGGTGTCGATTTAGACAAAAAGCGCAGCATGGATGTATCAATTAGCCGCAACAGCGAATTTCAAGACCTCTATCAGCAGGTCATGCAGCATACAGGCAAACAGCTTGTTAGCTATATAGAAAAATACTTTTATGCACTTGTCGGCCCAATAGGATTGACAGTACGCCACCCAAAAACTGGCGAGCCAGTGAAAGTGACGGGCGAGAACTTTGAAGAAGTTGGCAAGCCGAATTTAGCGAACTTGGTTAACTACCTCTATCGCGTTGGTGACATTAATGCCCAGCGTTATACCGCGGTAGTGGCGGATATCCTTACTGGCATTCAGAAGTGTACCCTCAATTACAGCATAATGACGCACTGCATCGCGTTTTGCTGTTTATGTATTATCTTAATGACGTTGAGGAAGGTGGCGAAACCGAGTTTTACTATCAAAATCGAGCAGTGAAGCCTAAAGCCGGACGCATGGTGATTGCCCCAGCGTATTTCACCCACACTCACCGTGGCCAAATACCAAAGAGCAATGACAAATACATTATTACTTCTTGGCTCTTATTTAACCGCGCGGAGCGTATTTATACTCCCAGCTAACGTAATATGTTGATAGCAGGCAATGGCTAACTATCCGTCAAAGGCGCTGGCGCCGCTGCGGGCTGAAAATAAACATCGCAGCGCGCTGACAATATACATCGCGCCTGGGATTAGCGTCGCGACCTGTGCAAGCGGCGCGCTTTGAATGAATAGCCAGGCAACGCAAAACACAGCAGCAACGAAAGTAATAGCGCGCAGACAGAAACAAAAAGCGGCATTTTAAGTGCGATATCGACTAAAAGCCCAGCGGCAAATGCGCCAAGTGATGCAAAGCTTATTTTTGCAGCCGCCACCCACATATAAATTTGCGCAGCCCCTTGAGCGGGCGCGTAATCGCTTCGGGCGGCTAACGTAACGGCAAAAAATATCGAGTTTACGACGCCGCACAGCCAGTAAGTCAGCATTCCCATCGTAAACGACCCGCAAAGCGCTACCAATACTAAGGCAATCAGTAAAGCGCCTCCGACATTTCTCAGTAATATCAAAGCTTCGCTGCGCAATGGTCGAAGCATTAAAATAATAGCGCCACACAAACAACCTACACCATACCCAGTGACTAAATACGCGCCGCTTTTGGCACCGTGCAGCCAGCTTTCACTAAGATAGACAGCAAGTACGGGGAGTGCTGCAAGACTAAACGCCGCACCTGATGTCATTAAAAGCGTGCGTTTTAGCGGCCCAGAGTGCCATAGGATGGTGATAACCGACGCAATCTTTTGTTCCTGAGTAGCGTTGCCTTTATCGCGACTAAGCTCAATTGGGATAACCAAAGTAAGCACTCCCGCTAGAAGCGCCAAACTCATTACTACACGCACACTCACAGAGACAGCGTAGTGTTCAGTAAATAAAGCAATCAACATGGGGCCCAAGGTAAGCCCCAATCCATATGTAAAGGTATCCCAACTCTGGGCTTTGCGTTTTTGAGAAAGATTATCGCCCACCAGCTTGACCACTTGGGTACTCAATCCACCCATCATAAACGAGGTGCAGGTACCGCAAACAAGCAAGGCAATAATAACGGCGAGTAGAATATTGCTTTCAAAACCTATTACAGCCACTTGAAAGCCAATAACAAATAAACAACATGCCGCTGCAATAATGCGACGAGGATCCTCTGCGCTATCTAACCACCTGCCATACAGAGGCCCTAATACGTGAGGTGCTGTCAAACAAGCGGCCATCAAACCCGCCGTTTTTCCATCCATTCCCGATGAACGTGCTAGCAATACTGTGGCGACCGCTGCGCCTCCCGTTGCAACCCGTGCTGGAATAGCTGCTAACAGGTATTGCAGTATGCCGTGTCGAAAGCTCTTCACGCTAACTCAAGAGAGCGAATTAAGCCTTCAAGCTCAGAAAAGTCTTCATCGCTAATTGGCAAAAATGGCGCTGGCAGATTTACGCGTTCGCTATAACCTAAAATAGCGGCGGCCCCGGCAACCACGCGCAGCCCACCACCGTTACGAGAAAACAACGCCCATATGCGGTTCAACGAGTTAGAAAGCGCCATGGCTTCATCAGCGCGTTCAGACTGCGCTTGTGCGATAATATGTTGAACGGTTTTTGGAAAAATTCCACCAAGTACTGAAAGCCATAAATCACAGCCTTGCGCCATACCTGCGGCGCCAAAGCTGTCGCCGCTCACACCTATTGCAACGTGTTGTGGCAATAGTGTCCTAAGGGTTGCCAAGCGCTCTGCGCCATTTTGGACCTTGCCATTTTTAGCGGTTTCAGAAGCAAATGGCATACCCGGTATTTTAATAGCGCCAATATGCGGCAGCTGCGCTATGCGTTGGTACAGCGCATCACTGAATGTAAAATTAGTCACACGAGGGTTTTCATACACACAAATGGGTACCGACGTCTCTTGGCTAACAGCGTGGTACAACCCAAACACTTCTTCTTCATTGAGTGGTTGATACGACACTGGAGCAAGTAGCACTGCATTAACACCGGCATGCTGCACGGCTTCAAGGTTTTTCAGCACATCTTGCGTGCGCAGCGACCCTATTCCCGCCATTACAGGTGTGCCCTGTGCGTTAGCAACCGCCGTTTTGGCAACTTGCTCTAGCTGGGCTTTAGACAAATACGGGTACAACCCGGTTGAGCCCATAGCGCAAATAGAGTCGACACGCGCACTCACTAAATTGTCTATTAAGCGCTCAAATGCCTTGTAGTCAATTTCTTCGTTGATAAAAGGTGTAATTGGAAAAGCAGATAAACCGGTAAACATTTGCGCCCCGCTTTGTTTAAAATATGGAAAAATGCCCCGCGAAATGGGATAAAGAGCACTACATATTCACCCATGACAAAAATAATATTGACATAGGACAAAAATGAAAGTCAAGATTTCAGGTGATTCTGCACACACTATTTTTGAGTCTGTGCGCCAACTCGCAAAAGAGGGAGACCTCGTTGCTTAAGCGATGTACTTCCCCCTGTCAGGGAATTAGCACAGCAGCTAGGGGTAAACAGAAATACCGTCTCATCAGCCTACCAAAAGCTGTCTAAAGCAGGTATTGCCATTACGCAAGGGCGATTGGGCACGCGTATTTGTGAAGATATCAGTGCTGGTGAGCAAGAGGGTAGCACCCGAACATTGCTTTTCGATTTAGCCGACGGAAGCCCCCGCAAAAGTTGGTTGCCCGACCTAAACAGTGTCGCGTCGCAAACACCACTTAACCAATATCTTTATGGCGAAGACACAATCCTTCCTGACATTAATCGCTATGCCCAGTCGTGGTTTGACGGTAACTGCCCGCATGACTTTGCGGTCACTCTGTGTAACGGCGCTATTGATACCCTGGAACGCATGATTGCGGCCTATCTTGTTCCGGGTGATAAGTTTGTTGTAGAAGACCCATGCTATATCAGTTCAGCTAATGCTATTAGACTTGCTGGTATGCAGGTAATAGGGGCTGCTGTTGATGATGAAGGCATGATGCCTGACGCCTTACAACGTGCGCTTGAAAAAGGCGCTAAAGCCGTGCTTATTACACCACGAGCACATAACCCTACAGGGGTTTCAATTACTGCCAAGCGTGCTAAGCAGTTGCAAGACGTATTGCGCCAATTCCCAGACGTCGTGGTGTTAGAAGATGACCACTTTTCACTGCTTGCGACGACCGAGCACAACAGTATTATTCCTGCATCTACTCGCAACTGGGCAATATTTCGCTCTGTTTCAAAAGGCTTAGGCCCTGATCTTCGCATGGCCTTTGTGGCAGCAGATAAAGAATCGGTAAAGCGCATAAATACACGCCTTGCACCAGGAATGTCTTGGGTAAGCCGCGTCCTTCAAGCCCTGGTCTACACTTGTTTAACCAACGACACATTTAAAAAGCAATTGGTCGATGCAAAAGCGCTGTGCAAACAGCAGCGAGATTCGCTGATTAGTGCACTATCCAAAGAAGGGGTTAGGTTTACCCATGCAATTGACGGGTTAAATGTGTGGATACCTGTTAACACAGATAGCAAAGCGGTCGCCTTTTCGCTGTCGCAAAAAGGCTGGTTAGTGAGGCCCGGCAGCTCTTTTGACGTGGACAACGTATCGCACGCCATCAGAGTAAGCATTCAAAAGATAGAGCCAGACACCGCATCGCGATTTGCAAAAGATATCGCGGTTGTCATAAACGAAGGGGTCTAACTAGAACCCCTCTACAACCTCGCCTTTAAGACGATAACCTACTGAAGCAATATCACCCTTCCAGCCGTCGGTAGAAAGCTCTCCCGTTACCCATATGGCGTCGTAAATATTGTCGATGCGCACGCCCTCTTCAAACTTTACGTACACAATTTGATTTGACGGGGGCGGTGGCACATGAATACATGCGCCAAAATAGGGAACAAGCAAGAACTCTGTTGTGAGCTCCGCTGTACCTTCTAGCGGTACCACAAACCCAGGAATTTTTACGCGTTTACCATCATAAGTATCTACCACAGGCGCATCCGGCTGTAGCTGACTCATTTCACCGTTGTGCTGCACCGCTGGCGGAGCAAGTTCGTTAAAACCCTCTGGCACTAAGTCTTCCCAATACACCTCAACTGCATCGGTTGCGGCCATGGCATTGCAAGCTACTAGCGCAAAAACGCAGGTCCAAAAAGCCAGTAGCGATCGCTTAAACTGTTGCATATTACTCTCTATGTCTTTAACCCTAAATATCTGCCAGCGGCAAACAAAAAAGGGCTGGTTTATTACCAGCCCTTTTTAACATCAATTTGAGGAAGCGTGAATTATTCTGCTTCGAAACGCGCGATGCTTGCGGTAATTTCTTCTTTTGCAGCAGCGGCATTCGCCCAACCGTCAATTTTCACCCACTTACCAGATTCAAGATCTTTGTAGTGCTCGAAGAAGTGCTCAATTTGCTTAAGAAGAAGCGGTGGGCAATCTTCAATTTCTTTAACGTCGCGGTAGATAGTCGAAAGCTTGTCTACTGGAACAGCAAGTACTTTTGCGTCTTTACCTGACTCGTCAGTCATGTTTAGTACGCCAACTGGACGACACTTGATAACAGAACCAGCAAGAAGAGGGAAAGGCGTCATTACCAATACGTCAACTGGGTCGCCATCTTCAGACAGCGTGTTGTTTACGTAACCGTAGTTAGTTGGGTAATGCATACAGGTAGCCATGAAACGGTCTACAAATAGTGCACCAGTGTCTTTGTCCACTTCGTACTTCACCGGGTCAGCGTGTGCTGGAATTTCGATGATTACATTTACTTCGTCTGGTACGTTCTTACCAGCAGGAATAGCACTCAAGCTCATTCTTTGATCCTTTCAATGATAAATTAGAAATTTGGGGCTAAGTATACGGTGAGTGCGGCAAAATAAAAACGGTTTACGACTGTTGTCGTAGTAATCTCTTTATATTTCGCTAAATTTTGCCGCCATAGACTGTGAATTAGTGCTTATCTCGATAGCTAACGCACATTTCAACTTCGTCTTTCGAGCCAATTAAACAGGGTACACGTTGGTGAATTTCTTCTGGCATCACCTCAAGAATACGTCCAGTACCTGTTTCGGCTTTACCACCCGCCTGCTCCATAAGGAACGCCATTGGGTTCGCTTCATACAATAAACGTAGCTTACCTGCCTTAGAAGGGTCACGATTATCATAAGGGTACATAAAAATACCGCCGCGACATAACAAGCGATGAATGTCACCGACCATTGCCGCCACCCAGCGCATGTTGAAGTTCTTCCCGCGCGGTCCCTCTTCACCTGCAAGCAAATCTGCAATATAAGCCTGCATAGAAGGCTCCCAATGACGTTGGTTAGACGCATTGATAGAAAACTCAGACGTTTGCTCTGGCACTTTAATATTTGGGTGAGTAAGTAAGAAACCACCGTGCGTTTTGTCCAGCGTATAGATATGTGTACCACGGTAGGTCGTTAACGCAAGCATAGTAGATGGGCCGTACAATACGTAGCCAGCGGCTACCATTTGCGTACCGGGCTGCAGAAATGCTGATGGGTCCTCAGGCTCCATCCACTGCGGAGCGTGTGTGATAGAGAATATGGTACCAATCAAACTATTAATTTCAGTGTTCGATGAGCCATCAAGTGGGTCAAAGCTTACAAGGTACTTACCTTCGGGGTTACACGGCACAACGTCGTCTTCTTCTTCAGACGATATCGCTTTTACATAACCCGACTCTCTTAACGTATCTTTTAGAATTTGATTCGAAATTACATCGAGCTTCTTTTGCGTTTCGCCCTGCACGTTCTCAGAGAGGGTTGAGCCTAGAACGCCTGCTAGCGCACCTTGACTCACGCGGAAAGAGATTTCTTTGCAACCTGCTAACAGGGTACGAATGAGCAATATCAGCTCAAGCGGCGCACCGTCTTGTTGCAATTGGGAATTTAAACGTTTCATTGAATGTAAGCCTTTTTTTGTGTGTAGGGTTTTCAATGACGTAAGGTGCACAGCTTTCCTTACGGCTTATCGCTTACGACATTCACAGAACACGGTGTTTTTATCACACATTGCCTGTGTTTAGATTGTAACCGCGTTCGCCATTAAGTGAAACACGCATATAGTGACGTATTCACACACCATACCAGTATGACAGTGCCTTATAGCCCTTAACGTATAACACAGCGGCCACATTAAATTGCATTATCTTTCTCGGCGATGGTTCTGATAGAGTAGCCACATCACATGACAATTCGTTGAGAATGCACTATGCATGTACATATTTTAGGCATTTGTGGCAGTTTTATGGGTGGCATTGCCGCCATCGCCAAATCCCTTGGCCACAAAGTAACGGGGTCGGATAAAAATGTTTATCCTCCCATGAGTACCCAATTAGAAGCCTTGGGTATTGAGTTAACCCAAGGCTATGATGCTAGCCAGTTTGACCCGGCACCTGACATGGTAGTCATTGGCAATGCTATGTCGCGCGGTAACCCTGCGGTGGAATACGTTTTAAACCGCAATTTACCTTATACCAGCGGCCCACAGTGGCTTTTAGATAACCTGTTAAAAGACCGCTGGGTTATTGGTGTGTCTGGCACTCATGGAAAAACGACAACCAGCAGCATGGTGGCATGGATTCTAGAATTTGCGGGGCTAAATCCGGGTTATCTTATCGGTGGCGTACCTGAAAATTTTGGTGTGTCTGCGCGCGTCGGTGATAGTCCGTTTTTTGTTATCGAAGCCGATGAATACGACAGTGCTTTTTTCGACAAGCGTTCTAAGTTTGTTCACTACCGCCCCAAAACCTTAGTCATTAACAATTTAGAGTTTGATCATGCGGACATATTTGCCGATTTAGCCGCCATTCAAACGCAGTTTCATCATTTGGTTAGAATGGTGCCGGAGAACGGACTAATACTGACACCGCACGCAACGCCTTCTATAGAAGAAACGTTGAAACGCGGCTGCTGGTCGGAACGTCAATCGTTAGGGGTCGAATGGAATAGCGAGTTAGTTAACAAAGACGGCAGCGCTTTCCATGTACTTCTCAATGGCAAAAACGTGGGCACAGTTGAATGGTCACTAATGGGGCAACACAACGTTGATAATGCGCTTATGGCTATCGCCAGTAGCCATCACGCAGGTGTGACTTTGCCAGATGCCATTGAAGCATTGTCTTCGTTTAAGAACGTAAAACGTCGAATGGAAGTAAAGGGTACGGTTAACAACATTACTGTTTATGATGATTTTGCGCATCATCCGACCGCAATTGCGACTACGCTTGATGGATTGCGCAAAAAAGTGGGCAATGCACGCATTTTGGCCGTATTAGAACCGCGTTCAAATACAATGAAAATGGGTGTACATAAAGACACGCTGGCGAAATCGTGGCAAAAAGCCGACGATGTTTTTTTGTTTGAGCCAGACGGCATGGACTGGTCGCTTGTTGATGCTGCATCGCACAGTAACTCGCCTGTTCATTGTTTTAAAAACGTTGAAAAAATCGTTCAGGCCTTAAAACAATCGGCAAAACCCGGCGACCATATCTTGGTTATGAGTAACGGTGGTTTTGAAGGTATTCATGGCCGAATTTTGTCGGCATTGGACGAACACAATTAGTTTTGAATTTAAAAATCTGGCTTGGCATGGCTTGCAACAAGAGACCGATGCCAACTAGTGAGGCAATACCATGAAACATGATAAGCAAGTTACACTTGCTATTACCGGAGCATCAGGTGCTCCTTATGCACTAACTTTATTGCAGTCGCTTGTGAATGCTGATTACCAAGTTTTCGTATTAATATCATCAGCGGCCAAGGTTGTATTTGCGACAGAAGAAAATGTAAAAATACCTGCACGGCCAGAAGACGCTGCAGCATTTTTCACGCAGCACTGCGGCGCAAAACCTGACCAAATTAGAGTGTTTGGAAAAGAAGAATGGTTTTCTCCCGTCGCATCAGGCTCTGCAGCACCGTCGAAAATGGTGGTTTGTCCATGCTCAACGGGTACTTTGTCTGCCATTAGCATAGGCGCAAGCGATAACTTAATTGAGCGCGCTGCGGATGTGGTACTTAAAGAACGTGGACAACTTATTCTTGTGCCCAGAGAAATGCCATTATCGTCTATCCACTTGGAAAATATGCTAAAACTGTCACAAATGGGTGCCACAATTATGCTTAGCGGCCCCAGGTTTCTATCACAATCCAAAAACGATAGACGACTTGGTCGATTTTGTTGTGGCACGTATACTCGACCACCTTTCAATTGAACAATCTTTGGTCGCCAGATGGGGCTACCAATCATCTAAGCATTCAGAGGAATAATCATGTCGGCAATAGTTAATCGATTGCTTATGACTGCGCTCGGTACACTGCTTACTGCGTGCATCGCTTCACCCGCATTGGGCTGGGGACAAACAGGGCACCGAATTACTAGGCGCTATTGCACAGCAGTACCTTAGCCCTTTATCACAGGCGGCAATGATGGAGTTACTGCCAGATAGTTCTCTAGCACAAGCATCAACACATGCCGATGAAATGCGCTCTAACCCTAGTGAATTTTGGCAAAAGAAAGCCAAGCCCTTGGCACTATGTATCTGTGCCTGAAGGCAAAACTTACGCAGAAGTAGGCGCACCAGATGAAGGTGATGCGGTGACTGCATTAAACGCCTTTACCAACACACTTAAAAACCCTAGTGCCAGCATAGAAGAAAGACGTCTAGCACTGCAGTTTATTGTCCATATAATTGGCGATTTACATCAGCCTTTGCATGCGGGTAATGGTACAGACCGCGGCGGCAACGATGTGAAAGTACGTTTTTTTTGGCAAGACTCTAACTTGCACAGAGTATGGGATACGCAAATGTTGGCGCAAAGGCAGCTTTCTTACACAGAATGGACGGCGCAGCTAACCAAAACGATTACTCCGGAAGATATTCGTAATTGGGCCAGCACAGACGTGCTTGAATGGATTGCCGAAAGCACAGAGATTCGCGATACCATTTACCCTGAAAACGCAAACAACATGAGCTACGACTATTTGTACGACCATTTGCCAATCGCTAAACAGCGCCTACAAATGGCTGGAATTCGCATCGCTATGTATTTGAACAAGGTTTTTGAAGAGGCGAATCACTAATAAAGTGAAGCCAAGTACTCGACTATTTTTCGCTGTACTTGGCTTGTCTTAATGCTTCCAGTGCAGCGGTAACGCGCTCAATATCTGGATTTAACATAAAGGCTTTCAATTCGAGCATTGCTTGGCTCTGCAAAGTTGGTCGGTACGGCTCTGTCAAAGTAAGGGCTGGTTGCACTGGCCTGTTTCAATAAGTAAGCACCAGCCTCATCTAGCCGCTCTACAGACGGCGGGGCGCCAAGCATTGGAGTAAATCCCCCCGTATACTGGTTCAGCGTTATTTGTGCTTCTATTGAAGTCAAATACGATAAAAACTGCATGGCGTACTTTTGCTTTGGAGAACTGGCCCGTACAAAGAACACGTCCAATGGAGCTAACTCAACTCTGGCTTGATCTGGGACTAATTCTGGAAAAGAAAAGAGCCCTATTCTTTCTTTAAGATTACTAGGGATCCGCGAGCTAAAAAAGTGACCAATCAATGTCATACCCGCGACCTCTCTATACAGATAAGTCATTGGGTCGTCCCAATCTAATGCGTCGCCGTTCTCTTGAAAGTAGCCTTTATCGATTAAAAGCTTCCAACGTTGAAATACATCTTTAATGCGAGGCTCTGTATACGCGACGGTCCCGCTTAACACTGCATTGTGAAATTGAGCGCCATGTAAGCGCAAATTGAGCAATTCAAACCATGCAGTGAGCGTCCAAGGGTCTCGATACCCTATTGCAATAGGAATAATATTTTCGTCGTGTAACTTTTCGCATACGCTCAAAAACGCTTCCCATGTTTGTGGAGGTGCAAGGTCAAGCTTATGAAAAAGCATTTGATTAAAGAATAATGACCATGAGTAGTAAGAAACAGGAATACCGAAATACGATTTTCCTTCTTTAACTTGGTCTATGACCGATGCTTGATAAGTCGAACTAAGAGAGTGCGATGCCCAAATGTCGTCAATGGGACTAACCCACCCACTTCTCACAAGCTCTTTAAGCCTTTCGCTGCCATACCAAAAAAGTATGTCTGGTCCAGCTTCCTGCTTTAGCCAGTCTATGACTTTGTATTTGTACTGATTGGTGTGTACACCGACCGCTTGAATATCAATATGCGGAGCTCGGCGCTCAAACTCTTTTTCAAGTTCAAGGATAAGATAACGTTCATTGACATTGTCATGCACAAGGCCAACCGTTAAAACTTCTCTAGCATGGCTAGAACACGATATGAATATACACAATATTGCGAAATTCATAGTCAAGCAAAACAAGCGCATAAACTACTCCCATTCCACGCTTTATAGAGAGTAGCAGAACTTACATCTTAACGGCGACAGACTTTAGGCTAATCTAAATCGAGTGGCTCTGGAGATAAGATTACGCCCGTGCTGTCTGCGTAAAGGTGGTCCTCGGGTAAAAAGGTGACTCCACCAAAATTAACTGGCAAGTCTACCTCGCCAATGCTTTCACTTTCAGCATTAACAGGAATAGCAGCAACGGCTAAAACACCAATATCGAGCTCTGCCAAGCTATCAACTTCGCGCACGCTTCCATAAATAACTACACCTTCCCAGTCGTTATCAATCGCAATTTGTGCAGAAGATGCGTCAAACAGTGCGCGACGAGTGGAACCTCCGCCATCAACCAACAACACTTTACCCGCACCTGGTTGAGCGAGAACGCGGTCTATCAACCCTCTGTCTTCAAAACATTTTATCGTGGTAATTTCGCCACCGAAGGAATAACGACCACCGTAGCTTGCAAAAATCGGGTCGACGACGTCTACACTGTCTGCAAACAAATCACAGAGTTCAGATGTGTTGTATTCCATTATTCCGCCTTAGTTAAATGAAGAGTAATTTTGAGAAGCTATGTCTAGCATAGCATTAAAAAGCCTATTGCAAACGACTGATTTATAGCGCTTCATCGAATTATTGACTTCAGTAGAAAATAGTTCAGATACGGCCGTTTAACGCGTTTTTTGTGCACGCATTTTGCTTTGCATCGTCCTTGATGGGAACACCTTCCCTTTTTTCACCTGGTATATAAAACGGTGTAAGAAAAGTTTCTTTTTTCCGTCACCCACCGGTCACAGAGCACCTTTAGCCTGTGCAGTAATTAACCGATAGAGGACAAGGCGATGCTGATGAAATCCTTGACTAAGGTCGACACAGACCTATTTTATCGCCTCTACAAACTGACGCTTAAAAGAGACTGTCGCAGTATTATCTGGTTGTCAAAAACCGGCGACGGCTATTTGTACTTCGTTATCGGTATGTTGCTTTGGGCTTTCGAACCAGAGCACGGAGAGTTATTCCTTTACACGGCGCTGATGGCATATGCGCTTGAGTTACCTATTTATGTGCTGCTTAAGAAAATGTTCAAGCGCCCTCGCCCTTGCGATTTTCTAGTGAATTTAACAGCACACGTTACGCCTTCTGACAAATTTTCTCTTCCTTCAGGTCACACCGCTGCTGCATGGTTGATGGCCAGCATCGTAGCGCATTACTACCCTCCTTTCGCTTTGCTCGCCTATGGCTGGGCTGCACTTATTGGATTATCACGCGTATTACTTGGCGTGCATTATCCGTCTGATGTTTTTGCAGGTACGCTTTTGGGTATCACTATTGCATCGTTGAGCATTTCTATTTTGGGTTAGTATGAAATTATTGTATGGCGTGCAGGGCACTGGCAACGGCCACATTGCCCGCGCACGAATTATGGCGGCGGCGTTAGCCGACCGAGACGATATCAAGGTAGACTTTGTATTCACTGGTCGTGCACCAGAAAAGTACTTTGATATGGATGTGTTTGGCGACTACCGCACTTATTCCGGGCTTAGTTTTATTACTAAAGGCGGTAAAGTTGATAAACTCGCCACGCTACGCGAAGCGAACATTCGTCAATTTATAAAAGACGTCAAAGCTTTTGACGCCAGTGATTACGACCTGCTCGTAAACGATTTTGAGCCCGTCACTGCATGGGCAGCTAAGCAACAAGGTATCCCCTCTATATCTATCAGTCACCAAGCGGCCTTCTCTTATGATGTACCCAAAAGTGGTAATACGGTCTTTGATAGCTTGCTGATGAAGATATTTGCCCCGACTGAATTACAACTCGGCGTGCACTGGTATCATTTTAACCAACCTATCATTCCACCTTTTGTTGCAGACAAGCCCGCATTGTCACTTAGCAAAAGGTCATGTACTTGTGTACCTTCCGTTTGAAGATGTTGACGACGTACAGCAAATGCTAGAGCCGCTTAGCGATCAAGAGTTCCAATGCTTTCATCCGGATATCAGTGAGCATCGTGAAGCAGAGCATATACATTGGAATCCCACATCCAAAAAAGAGTTTCAAAAAGCCCTTCAACATTGCAGTGGCGTCATTGCTAACGGTGGGTTTGAGCTATCAAGTGAAGCATTACAATTAGGTAAGAAACTGCTCATCAAACCTTTACATGGCCAGTTCGAGCAACTGTCTAACGTACTGACATTGAATAAACTCGACTTGTGTCAAACCTTGTTTCAGCTAGACACAGACATTGTCGAAGAGTGGCTAGAAGCACCAGATAACGAGGCTATCGCTTTTCCAGACGATCCAAATGTGCTCATTGACTGGCTCAAAAAAGGAAACTTTAAGGACACGCAAAGTCTCTGTGACGCACTATGGAAAAATGTGCAATACGGCGATAAAACACGAGAACGATTATTGGCTCTTGCAATTTGACGCCGCAATGCGATGATAGCGGCATTTGTCGACTTCTTCGCGGGTATTTTCGTGTTTAAAAAATCGGTTGTTCTTCTGCTTACTCTCACAGCATTATGTGGCTGTGGATACAAAGGTGCGTTATACATTCCTGACGCGCCAGAGCAAAACTCACCTGTAGAATCAACCTCATCAAGTGCTGACGACTCGTCGACGCGCAATAACACTGTGCCTAATGCTAAGCCCGCACTTACACCTGGAGAACTGAACTAGTGGATTACTTTGCTTACAGTCAAGGTCAGCTTCACGCTGAAAATGTGGCTGTTTCTGATATAGCCGCCACGCACGGCACGCCAGTTTATATTTATTCTCGCGCCACGCTTGAGCGCCACTGGCATGCCTTCAATGATGCTATTGGAGCACACCCGCATTTGGTCTGTTATGCCGTAAAAGCAAACTCGAACATTGGTGTTTTAAGTGTACTTGCCAAGCTAGGTTCAGGTTTCGACATTGTGTCAGCAGGTGAACTAGCTCGCGTTATTGAGGCTGCAGCGGCGATGCAAGCAAAGTTGTGTTTTCTGGTGTAGGTAAAAAGCACGATGAAATTCACTATGCGCTGCAGCAAGGTATTATGTGCTTCAACGTTGAGTCTGAGCCTGAACTTCACCGCATTAATGAAGTGGCTGGCGAGCTTGGTGTAAAAGCGCCAATCTCATTGCGTATAAACCCTGACGTTGACGCGAAGACACACCCTTATATATCAACGGGCTTGAAAGCGAACAAATTTGGTATTGCGCGAGAGCGCGCTCTTGCAACCTATGAGCTTGCCGCGTCTTTACCACACTTAAATGTAGTGGGTATGGACTGCCACATTGGTTCACAACTTACCGAAATTGGTCCATTCGTCGATGCACTAGAACGCCTATTACTGCTAATTGATGAACTTGCCGAACGCGGCATCATTATTGAACATTTGGATGTTGGTGGTGGTTTGGGCGTGACCTATAACGACGAAGCGCCTCCTCACCCTAAGGCTTATGCTGAAGCAATGGCAGAAAAAATGGTTGGTCGCGATAACCTTAAGCTTATCCTCGAGCCTGGCCGTGCTATTGCGGCTAATGCCGGAATTTTGGTGACAGAAGTAGAGTTTATTAAAGAAGGCGAGGAAAAAAGCTTTGCCATCGTCGATGCCGCAATGAACGATTTACTTCGCCCAGCATTGTATTTAGCGTGGCAAAAAATCATACCTGTAAAACAGGAAGCCAGCGTTGCATCACAAAAATATGACGTTGTAGGTCCTGTGTGTGAAACCTATGATTTTATCGGTAAGGACCGTGAACTCGCTATTGAACCTTCCGATTTGCTTGCGGTGCGCAGTGCTGGTGCATATGGGTTTGTAATGGCCTCTAACTACAACAGTCGTTGTCGTCCTGCAGAAATTATGGTTGATGGCGACAAGGTGTTTGTGGTTCGAGAAAGAGAAAATCAAAAAGATCTCTGGAAAGGTGAGTACAAACTTCCGTAAACTAGGGTCAAATAAATAAGATAGATGCGCTGTTAATGCAGGTTCAATTTTCAAAAATGCACGGTTTAGGTAACGACTTCATGGTCATTGATAACGTTACGCAGAACGTGTTTTTCTCAAAAGAAAAGATTCAACAATTGGCAAACCGAAACTTTGGTATTGGTTTCGACCAATTGTTGATGGTCGAACCGCCATACGATCCAGAACAAGACTTCCACTATCGTATCTTTAACGCCGATGGCTCAGAAGTAGAACAGTGCGGTAACGGCGCGCGGTGTTTTGCGCGCTTTGTTAAACAAAAAGGGCTTATAAACCGCAATAAAATTGTTGTTAGTACCAAAGCCGGAAAAATGGTGCTTTATCTTGAAAAAGATGGCCAAGTAACGGTGAACATGGGTAAGCCTGAGTTTGAGCCTGCTAACATCCCCCTTAAAGCCAACAAACAAGAAAACACCTACATTTTAAGAGTGGGTGAAAGCACCCTATTTATTGGCTCAGCGTCTATGGGAAACCCGCATTGTGTTATGGAAGTAGACGATGTTAATACTGCCAATGTTGCTGAAATTGGCCCACTGGTTGAAAAGCACGAACGTTTCCCAGAAGGCGTCAATGTTGGCTTTATGCAGGTGATAAACGAATCGCACATTAAGTTGCGCGTGTTTGAACGAGGCTCTGGAGAGACCCTTGCTTGCGGCAGTGGCGCGTGCGCGGCTGTTGCAATTGGCCAAATACAGGGTAAATTAGGCAAAGATGTGCGGGTTGATTTACCTGGAGGCAGTTTACGTATTCGTTGGCCCGGGCCAGACAATGTACTTAAGATGACCTAAGCCCTGCTGAACATGTATACGATGGAACGATAAATTTATGAGCGACGTATCAGGGCAATCAAGCGCCACACAAATTATTGAGCCTTTTACCGATACCTCTGGATTATCACCTGAGGACGTGAGAGCGTTTTTATTGGAAAACCCCGATTTTTTTGTGCAGTTCCCTGATCTTCTCGAAAAAATAAAGCTTCCACACGAACAAAAAGGCAGTGTGTCTTTGGTAGAAATCCAAAGTGAACAGTTGCGTAAAAAAGTTCGCCAGCTCAACTACAAACTGACTCAACTGGTTACAATAGCCAAACAAAATGAAAAAATTTATCGCGTTTACACCGACTTAAATGTGCAGCTATTGCGCTGTGAAAGTGTAGCCGAAGTGCAGTTTACGCTTGAAGATGTACTTCAAGAGCGCCTGCAACTATCGTCAGCGGTGATTAAAAGCTTTAAAGGCCCCCATGCAATACCCGAATTGCAGCGACGCTTGTTTACCGAAAAACGATTTAAAAACACCAATTTCTTTTTTGGCCGACTTTCACAGCATGAAAGGCAGCTTTTATTTGGTGAAAGCCCAGCTGAATCAGTCGCGTTAATGCTACTTGGTGATGACAGAGACTTAGGTATTTTGGGAATTAGCAGTAGTGATGCCAGCCACTTCACCCCAGACATGGATACACTGTTACTTCAACAGTTACAGCAAGTGCTAAACATCATCTTGCCTGAAATGATGGGATACTAACCGTAGTGTCTGCGGACGCCATAATCAGTGAGCAATGCCAGCATTGGTTAGATAAATTCATTCTACACCTTCAAGTAGAGCGCGGTTTATCTCCTCATACACTATCTAACTATCAGCGACAGCTTACAGAAGTTGCCAAATTATTGGGCCTTTACGAATGGTCTGGGCTAACCCCCAGTGACATTAAGCGGGTTATGGCAGATGCAAAGATGTCCGGTCATAGTGCGCGCAGTATCGCGCTACGCCTATCTGCACTTAGAACATTTTGCCAATATCTCATTGACCACCAACAATTATTTAGCAACCCCGTTGAAGGTATACAAGCTCCTAAGCAAGGAAAGCCCTTACCCAAACAACTTAGCGTTGATGAAATGCAACAGCTCCTTAGTTCAACCGCCTCCACCAATAGCGACGACGATGAAGGCATGCAATTGCGCGACACCGCCATGTTTGAATTGCTTTATGGATGCGGGTTGCGCTTAAGTGAACTAACAGGTTTAAACTTAGCAGATTGTCTTAAAGACGGTACGTTAAGGGTGATGGGTAAAGGCAGTAAGCAACGTATTTTACCGTTAGGTCGACAGGCTCAACGGGCGCTTAATGCATGGCTAAAAGTACGCCCCGCCTATGCATCTCCCTATGAAAGTGCTGTCTTCGTCAGCAAGCGAAAAACACGTATTTCAAACCGTCAGGTGGCTAACCTAGCTGAATAAGATGGCTGACCAGCAGTCGCTGTCTCAAAAAGTGAGTCCACATAAATTGCGCCATTCGTTTGCTACTCACGTATTAGAATCAAGCGGTGACTTACGCGCCGTTCAAGAGTTGTTGGGACATGCAAACCTTTCTACTACTCAGGTGTATACTCACCTAGATTTCCAACATCTTGCTAATGTTTACGATGCTGCACATCCCCGTGCACATAAAAAATAAAGGCACATTACATGCAGTTTTTTAGACCGCTTGAAATGGTTAAGGCCATGACCTTTGACCTTGACGACACCTTATACAACAATGAGCCAATCATCCGCCATGCCGAGCGTGTTTTGCAGGCCTATCTCGAGTCCCACCACAGTGATGCGGCGAAGCTAACGCAAAAACAATGGTGGGAATTAAAACGCGCAGCAATATCACGCGACCCGCGTCTTGCCTCTGATATGGGTCAACTTAGGCGTGTTGTGCTGACCGCTGCCCTATCTGGTACGCCAGCCAATTCCCTATCAATCACTCCTTCACCAGATAATGCCTTAAACCAAGCGGTAAATAAGTGCTTCGATTGCTTCTACGACGCTAGAAGTGATTTTAAACTTGACCCCATTTTTCATGAAACCTTACAAAAAGTAAGCACTCACATTCCGCTTATCGGCATTACCAACGGCAATGTTAATGCAGATAAAATTGGCATTAATGGATATTTCGAGACTATTCTGCATGCAAGTGTTTCTCGCCCCATGAAACCTGCTAAAGATATGTTCGATGAAGCGGCCAACATATTAGAAATTAAACCCAAGCATATATTGCACGTAGGCGATAATCTTATCAAAGACGTATACGGCGCAATCAATGCAGGATACCAAGCAGCTTGGTTTGCCTGTAATCGCCCCATGCGGCTATCACACGAGCGAGTATTCGTGCTTCCCCATGTAAAGCTAACCACAATCGATGAGCTCACCGTTTTTGTAAGCTAGAGCGTGTTGACCTTATACAGGCGAGTAGATTTCAGGCGCTCACCACGATACACTAAAATCAGATGAAGTTGTTTTTGTGGTCTTATGGAAAAACAAGCGGTCTCACGATCAAGCTCTCCAGAAGAGACTAGTAGTTACGCCATGCAGCCCGTTGTAGAGGAAGACAAGCAGGCAGTGCATCACGTTTTTCCTTGGCTTGGTAAATGGAGCCACAGGACACTGTCTGGCGTCATGCTTGACGTTTTCATTGTTTTGTCGTGGCTTGCCGTATGGCAAATAGGTCGCATTGTTGAATACACTGAACATGCCAGTGTGTGGTTCCCCGCTGCTTGGTTTTACCCTTTCTTGTTTTCTCGTTATAGGGCTTCGCGCTTTTACACCTATAATGATAGCCGCGGTGGTCATTACCGTATGGAATGGCCATCATTACGGGCTTAACCTTACAAATAGCGAACTTATGTGGGGCGGCCTGCTGTTTGGTGTTGCCCATATTCTGCCCTATTTTGCAGGGGCAAGCTTGTTGGGTCATCTTCTCAGAAAGCCGGAGGTCACTACCCCTCAGCTTATTATTTCATTTTTAATCATTGGTTGTCTTTCATCGCTCATCGCGACGCAACTTGTTATTGGCTCTTTAGTCATAACTAACCAAATGCCAATGAACGACGTGAGCGATGCCATTTTACCATTTTGGATTGGCGATATGGCAGGCGTGGTTGTACTCGCGCCTCTTTTCACAGGCATGCTTATTCAAATTTGCGCGGTTTCAAAAGTGGACTTATTGGCATTTTCCAATAGCGTATCACCTGCCCCTCGAAGCTTTCTTAAGAAGGTGCTTTTTAACTTAACTTTGATTTTCCTTGTTATGTTGTTGGCCAAAGTAAGCCAATCGCGAGACAGTGCGTTCGCCATATTTTTCCTCGCCATAACACACATGTGGATTGCCTGTACCGAAAGTTCAAAGCGCAATGTGATTAGCTTAGCAATAAGCAGCGTCACCATTGTCTTACTCGTGCATTTATTTGGTTTAATGGAGCATGTGAAAGTGTATCAATTTGCACTGAACGTTATTGCGGCTAATGCGTTATTTGGTATTGCTATTCCACAACTTCAAGCAGCTAATGCTCAGCTTAAAGATCGCGTTTTTATCGACTCACTCACGCAAGCCTACACCCGTGATTACTTAGCACAGCGATCTGCACTTGAAATTGCCCAGTCTCATGAGTCGTGTCAGCCATTGTGCTTTGTTATTTTTGATTTGGATAAATTTAAAGACATTAATGACAAATTGGGGCATGTCGATGGGGATAGTGCGCTAAGACAACTCAGTCTAGTAACACAGCAAAACCTTCGAAAAACGGATGTGTTTGCGCGCTTTGGTGGTGATGAGTTTGTTTTGCTGCTGCCATCAATAGCGCAAGAAGACGCGCTTCTCTTGGCAGAAAAGCTAAGAGTTGCGATAAGTAAAATTAAGATTGGTGGTATCGCACTGTCTTCCAGTTTTGGCATAACTCAATTGCAACGGGGCGATACATTAGAATGCCTGATCAAGCGCGCTGATGGCGCGCTATATCAATCTAAAAGTGCGGGCGGAAACTGCGTAACTGCGGCTTAGCACGCCGTTTAACCTTTCGCGCTTTAAGGTACGTAGTTATAGAAAGAAGACCTCACACCTGAGAGTTATCTTCTAGCACGTTCTGTCTCATCGATTCGCAAGGGCTTTGACAAACCTAGGTCTCCCAACCACTTTTGCTGGAACGCCCACCACAGTGACGTGTGCAGGAACACTATCAAGCACAACGCTTCCCGCACCTACCTTTGAACCTTCGCCAATTTCAATGTTACCAAGGATTTTTGCACCAGCACCTATCAACACGCCTTGTCGAATTTTCGGATGACGGTCACCAGACTCGTTGCCCGTTCCGCCTAACGTCACACTTTGGAGGATAGAGACATTATCTTCAATCACCGCTGTCTCGCCCACAACAATACCAGTCGCGTGGTCAAACATAACACCGCTACCAATGCGCGCCGCCGGATGAATATCTACACCGAAACTCGCCGAATTACGACTTTGCAAGAAAAGCGCTAGCTGATGGCGACCATGAACCCAAAGATAATGCGCCATACGATGAACCTGCACGGCGTGAAAGCCTTTAAAGTGCATAAGAGGCGTAAGAAAATCATTCACCGCTGCATCGCGATTTTTTATAGCGACTATATCGGCAATCGCCGCCTCACTAATGCCCGGCTCAAGTAAGTAGGCTTCATCAAACACTTCTCTAATGGCAAGTGCAGGCATCACATCGTCCGCCATCTTGTTCGACAAAATAAAGCTCAACGACGACTCAAAATTATGATGGGCAAGCACACTTGCATGCACGTAGCTGGACAACAGTGGTTCGCTGTCGGCAACAACTTGCGCTTCTTGTTTAAGCGTCGACCAAAAATCGATGGGCGTAGAAAGTGCGTTCATGAACGTGTTCCAATGTGAATAAAACGTTGCTTGCGTCAAGTGCGCTGTCGTCTCGATAGAGAGACAAAGTACTTGTCAGCCATATAGCGAATATACAAAAGCCACAGCGCCCAACAACGAGCGAAAGCCTATGGAAGGTAACGAGTTTACCTAAGTTTACTGCGTTTCAATACCGATGTAGTACCCAACAAGCGTAAATTTCGATCAACTTATCGAATTGTTTCGTTATTAGTTATTACGCTTTGCTGTTTTGCATATTTTTATCTACGTTTGTTTCCAAGTCGCCGTGAGTGCATAGATTGAGTGCCCAAAACGACGTTAAACTGGACTGTATAAATTAACAGGCAGCTGGCATAATAAGCATTGAGCATTTTGACCGCTTAAGTATAGAAAACGCATGTTGAACGTCTTTGCGGTCTCTCATTGTTGTATATAAATTTGCTAAATAGGTGCCACACTATGGATGTATCTCGACTGCTAGACGAGCTTAACGATAAACAACGTGAAGCAGTAGCAGCCCCGCTATCAAACGCGCTTGTACTGGCAGGTGCCTAAGCAGCGGGAAAACCCGTGTATTAGTGCATCGCATTGCGTGGTTGATGGAAGTCGAAAATATTGCGCCATTCTCGATATTAGCAGTAACGTTTACCAACAAAGCTGCGAAAGAAATGCGCGGTCGAATAGAATCACTCATGGGGCGCAGTTTGCACAACATGTGGATAGGCACTTTCCACGGATTAGCACACCGTTTGCTACGCGCCCATCACGCAGAAGCAAACTTGCCTGAGAATTTTCAAATTATCGATTCTGACGATCAGTATCGCCTCATTCGTCGCATTCTTAAAGCAATGAATTTAGACGAAAAGCACTGGGCACCTAGACAAATTCAATGGTACATCAATGGCAACAAAGACGAAGGCTTGCGCCCGCAGCATATCGAGACGCACGGCGACCATATCCAAAAAACTATGCGTGAGGTGTACGCAGCGTATCAAGACGCCTGTGACCGTTCGGGGTTGGTAGACTTTGCTGAGCTACTGCTGCGTGCACACGAATTGTGGGCAAAAAATCCAGACGTACTCGCTCATTACCAACGACGCTTTCGAGCAGTGTTGGTAGACGAATTTCAAGATACCAACAACATACAATACGCCTGGCTGCGAATGCTGTGCAGCGGCGACAATAACAACATCATGATTGTGGGTGATGACGACCAATCCATTTATGGTTGGCGAGGCGCCAATGTAGACAACATTCAGCATTTCTTAAAAGATTTTGACGACCCTGCCACTATCCGCCTCGAGCAAAACTACCGCTCAACAGGCAATATCTTGAAAGCGGCGAATACGGTTATCGACAATAACACCTAGCCGATTAGGAAAAGAACTTTGGACAGAAGATGCCCAAGGCGAGCTTATATCGGTATACGCGGGGTTCAACGAACTTGATGAAGCGCGATTTATCGTGTCAAAAATTAAGGACTGGCTTAATCAGGGTAATGCACTAAGCGACACGGCTATTTTATACCGCAACAATGCGCAGTCTCGGGTATTGGAAGAAGCACTACTGCACGAAGGGTTGGCGTATCGTATCTATGGCGGCTTGCGTTTCTTCGAACGCCAAGAAATTAAAGATGCGCTGGGCTATATGCGCATGGTTAGCCATCCGCACGATGACGCCGCCTTCGAACGCGTAGTTAACACGCCCAGTAGAGGCATAGGTGAAAAAACCCTATCACAAGTGCGAGACGCTGCGCGCATGCACAACTGCTCTATGTGGCAGGCATGTCAGCTGCTAATCAATGAAGGCAGCTTTAAAGGCCGCGCGTTAAACGCTATGCAAAGCTTTGTGCTTCTTATCACTGAGTTAGAGCAAGCAACATTGGATGAGCCTCTTGAGCAACAGGCTGATAAAGCTATTCGTCAGTCTGGCTTATACGCCATGTACCAAGCGGAACGAGGTGAAAAAGCGCAAGCACGACTAGAGAACTTAGAAGAATTAGTCAGTGCATGTAAAACCTTTATTGTGCCTGAAGAAGCCGAAGAAATGACGCCACTGGCGGCATTTTTAGCACACGCTTCTCTTGAAGCTGGCGAAACTCAGGCCGATACCGATCAAGACGCAGTACAAATGATGACCATTCATACGGCTAAGGGTTTGGAGTTCCCACTGGTCTTTCTAGCAGGGGTTGAAGAAGGCATGTTCCCAAGCCAAATGACCAACGACGAGCCTGGCAGAATGGAAGAAGAACGCCGTCTTTGTTATGTAGGTATGACACGTGCTATGCAAAAGTTGTATATAACTTATGCAGAAAGTCGTAGATTATATGGACAGGACAAGTATCATACAGCGTCGCGCTTTATTCGTGAAATGCCGTCTGACTGTGTTGAAGAAGTACGTTTAAAAACAACGATTTCTCGTCCTGTGCACAATCGATTTAGCCAAGCGACGTCGCATGCAAGTTTTGAAGAAACAGGCTTTCAATTGGGCCAACGTGTGGTGCATCGTAAATTTGGCGAAGGCATTGTACTAAACTATGAAGGAAGCGGTGAACACGGGCGTGTTCAAGTGAACTTCGATGAGTTTGGTAGCAAATGGCTAGTACTCGCTTACGCAAAGCTGGAGAAAGCGTAACCGTTAATGTAAGGCAAGGTAGCCTAAACCATAGTTGAAATGTATGCAGCAAAACGTGCTGATCATCGAAAACGGTGAAGGCAATCTTGAATTAATAGCGAAACTTGTGCGACGAGCAGGGCTTACGCCTGTGGGCGCAACATCGCTTATTGAAGGGCGCGCGCGTTTTAAGCAAAACATGCCTGAAACGTTTCTATGTGCCATTGTTGCTTATTCTCTGCCCGATGCTAAGCAAGGGCAAGCCATCGATTTTGCAGCGAATGCATTTATTCCTACTATTGCCACCACTGAGTCCTTAGATAGCGCCATTCGCGATAAAGTACTTGAACGCGATGTGGTGGACTACGTCCCCAAAGAAAACTCGCAAAACTACGATTATTTGAGCCGTCTTATCAGTCGTCTCGAAAAGAACAAATCCACAGGGGTTATCGTTGTTAGTACTAATCGCGTGCTACGAACGCGCACGGTATCGCTGTTGCAGCGACATAACTTTATCGCCTTTGAATGCCTTACCGCCACAGACGCTATGCAGCGCCTAGCGGAGCACAATAACATTAAGCTTGTCATCACAGACAATACTCTGCCGGACATGACGGGTACGCAGTTTGTCGCAAGTCTACGCAAGGCCTTCTCTAAAGAGCAGTTGGCAATTATGGGCATTGCGGGCGGCAAAGGCATGTTGATGTCTGCACACTTTATTAAGAGTGGAGCAAACGACTTTTTACGTGTTCCCTACTGCCACGAAGAGTTCTTGTGCCGCGTTATGCAAAACGTAGAGTACATCGAAAGTGTTGAGGAAATCCGCCGTGTCGCCAACACAGATTACTTAACTGGGTTGCCTAATCGACGCCATTTCTTTTATATGGTTACAGTACAACACCAACAACTTTCACATGAACACGCACTTGCCCTGATCGATTTAGACTTTTTTAAGTCTATCAACGACACACATGGCCATGATGCGGGGGACATTGTACTCAAGGCGATGGCCGCACTTATTGAATTTTATTTTCCCGACGAAATCATTTCTCGCTTTGGGGGGAAGAGTTTTGTATCTACTTACCTCATACGGGCTTGGAAGAAGCATGTCAGCGGCTTGATGACTTTAGGAAAGTTGTAGAGGCTGAAGTTATACGTCTTCCAACTACCGATATTAAAGTGACCTGCAGCATTGGGGTTTGCGGCGCCGTCACACAGCGTATAGATAAGCTTCTCAGCTTAGCCGACAAACAACTTTACGCAGCAAAGAACAGCGGGCGCAACCGCGTAATGTTTGAAACACCAGATGCCCCTCAACTTGAGCAGGCACCCTTGCTTTAATTATTCTGGAACCAATCTTTGCGCTTTACGCTGTTGGCGATAATTAAATAGCGAGTCAGCACTAAATAGAATAAGCGCAAACCATACAAACCCAAATGTCACTAATCGTGCCCCCTCAAGAGGTTCTCCGTAAAGGTAAACCGCAAGAATAAACATAAACGTTGGCCCTATATATTGGAAAAAGCCCAGCGTGGAGTACATGATCCGCCTTGCTGCTGCGGTGAAACATAGCAGTGGTGCCGTAGTGACGATACCCGCCGCCAATATCAATAGGTTTAAATCGACATCGTTTGCAAATAAGTTGCTGTATTGTGAGCCATAGAATACCCAGTAAAATATGGCCAACGGCGATAACATTAATGTTTCTATAAATAAGCCCGGTAACGAGTCTACTGCCACCTGCTTGCGCAGCAAGCCGTATACACTGAAGCTCCCTGCTAGCACCAGTGCTATCCACGGCACTTGGCCATATGAAAAAATGAGAATAGCCACACCAATAACGGCAAGTCCAACCGCTACGCGTTGTAACGTACGAAGGCGCTCCCCTAAAAACAACCTGCCTAAAAACACGTTAATTAATGGATTAATGTAGTAACCAAGACTGGCGTCTAAAATGTGGTCGTTATTGATAGCCCAGATAAACAATAGCCAGTTGGCACCCAACAACAGCCCTGCCACAAACAGTATTTGCATAACGCGTTTGTTTTTAAATGCAGCCATTACCTTAGGCCATTGCTTTAGCCCTGCAATAAGCGCAACCAAAAGCACAACAGACCAAATCACACGATGCATCAAAATTTCAGCAGCGGGTAGCACCATAAGCTGCTTAAAGTAAACAGGCGCAACACCCCACATGCTATACGCTGCAATGGCACAAATTACACCGACTTGAGCGGCATTAGTTTGCTTGGACAAGGAAGGCTCCGACGTTCGTAAAGATGAGAGGTGCGTATTGTTTATCAGCAACTTTCAATACACAACCTCTTTTGGTTTCCTTTGGGGCAAAACGTAGAGGAATTGGGATGTATTCGCGCGCCTCTAAACCGCTAGGCCAACTAGGTTTAGCCGCGCTTTGCTGAACGCATTGAAACACTACAGTAAGAGAAGTGTTCCTAGCCCCAAGAAAGCAACAAAGCCCACAATGTCTGTAACCGTGGTAAGAATAACCGAGCCGGACAACGCAGGATCTATTTTTAGTTTATCGAGAATAACGGGAACAAATACGCTTACCAGAGCCGCGGCCACAATATTGAAGAGAATGGCAAGGCAGATAACCAACCCAAGCATAACGTCTGTAAACCAGAAATAGGCAACAATGCCAATCACAAGTGCCCAGATAACGCCGTTTACGCCTCCAACCTTAAGTTCTTTTACCATTAGAGCACGTAAGTTAGCAGGTGTGACTTGTCCTAAGGCAAGACCTCGCACAATAAGCGTTAGCGTTTGACTACCTGCAATGCCGCCCATACTTGCAACTACAGGCATAAGTACAGCAAGGGCAACCACCTGTTGCAGCGTACCTTCAAAAAGCCCGATAAACCAAGATGCCAAGAAAGCGGTAAGCAAATTAATACCTAGCCACAACGCTCTATTACGCGCACTTTTGGCTACAGGTGAAAACAAATCCTCATCTTCATCCATACCCGCGGAGGCCATGACCTGGCGTTCATAGAACTCGTTTACAAGCTCACTAGCTGACGTGACATCCAAACGGCCTAACAACTTATTGTTTTCGTCAACCACAGGTAACGACGCAAGCCCTGAGCGCTGCACGAGTAGTGACGCGTTCATCGTGTCGTCGACACCTTGAATTGTGGTGACCGTTTCCTCAGACAAATCGAACAATGACACGTGGTCTTGCGCTGTAAACAAGTGACTAATTTTTACTAATGCCGAAAACTGCCCCGAACGGTTAACTAAGAAAATACTGTCACAGTGCTGAGGGATATCTCGACGTAACAGCCTGAGCCCCTCGCGGACTTTAGCATTCGACGGTAAAACGAGTTGTTCGTGATTAACCCAGTGGCCAATTTGGTTGTCTGGAAACTGGGTCGCTTCCCTGAAATACTTTCGTTCTTTCGAGTCGAGTGACTCGTAAGCCATATCAACCAACCGCTTAGGCAGGGAATCTAATAGTTCGAGAAGGTCTTCTGCGTCAATATCGGCGAAAATGGAAGCCCACTCGTTATGCGGCGTATTGTCGATAAGAATTTCACGTGGGTCGCTACGCATCTCGACCAATACATCAAGCTTACGGTCTCTCGGGATCCCTTCCCATACCGCTAAACGTTTTTCGACAGGCAGTGATTCTAACAAAGAAGCAATGTTTACCTCATCTTGACTACTTAGCGTTGCCAATAAGGTAGCTGGGTCATCACCCAAGCTGTCTGTAACAATCTCTTCGATTAAATCTGGTAGTGGCTCAGCCATACTACACCTCCTGACAAAACAAGCTAACGCTTATACGCATTAACCCAGCATGTAAGTTCCTGTACCAAATGCAATATGATCGCCTTTTTCGTTGTGAAGCTCCATACGGCAGACTACAAGTTTACTGCCTTTTCGAATGATTGAAGCAGTGGCAATAAACTGCTCCCCTCTACCTGGTCGCAGATAATCAACGCGCATATCAACGGTACCCATAGTCGGTAGACGAACCTGCAAGTCATCCAATGCATCACTGTCTGTTTGCTTGATAGTTTCGATGATAGCGACTAAGCCGCCAATAGTGTCTAGCATTGTGGCAGTGACTCCGCCATGCAGAATTTTTTGCATGGGATTACCAGTAAGCGAGGCTTGCCAATTAAGTTGCAATTGCACTTGCGTGTCTTGGCCTTGCCCGTTGGTAATAAACTCAAGCCCTAACAATTGGTTAAACGGCATAGTATCACGAAAGAGTGAGATCACATGCGATATCATCGCTGCGTGGGTAAGATTATTTTTCGTAGGTGCCATACTATCAACTTCCCTATATTTGCCTTAATTAACACTAACGCGCACGTTTACTTTTGTCATTTTGTGCATTAAACGGTCAATGTGCATTATCTCGTACTTTTATGCTGCATTTTAGTCTAGTTTTTGCAAATGCCCCGTGAAGACAGCAGCAAAAACGCGTAAAATCCCACGTCATGACAACTGCAATAGCTCAATCAACAGTCGCTTCTTCGCAAAGCATCAGCACTACACCAGAACAAGTCCTTAAGGACGTTTTTGGCTATGATGCGTTTCGCGATGGGCAAGGCGAAGTTATTCATCACGTATGTGAAGGTAAAGACGCACTGGTATTGCTTCCCACGGGGGGCGGTAAGTCGCTGTGCTATCAAATTCCTGCCTTAGTCCGCAACGGAACGGCTATTGTCGTGTCGCCTTTGATATCGTTAATGCAAGATCAGGTAGAGCAGCTCAAGGCACTTGGCGTTAAAGCGGCTTACCTTAATTCTACGCTCGAAAGCGATGAACAAAGCCGCATCAATGACGATTTGCAAGCGGGTAAGCTCGACTTACTGTACGTCTCACCAGAACGCTTAATGCAATACTCTTTTCAGCAATCGCTTAACTTTGCTGATATCGCCTTGTTTGCCATTGATGAAGCTCACTGTGTGTCGCACTGGGGCCACGATTTTCGACAAGATTATCGTTCACTTGGGCAAATTAAATCGCGCTTTCCTCACATACCGGTTATTGGGCTAACAGCGACAGCTGATACCGCCACCCAAGCCGATATTTTAACGCAGCTTAATCTTGATACGCCCCTTGTATATAAAGGGAGCTTTGACCGCCCTAACATTCGTTATCGCGTAATGAGTAAGTATAAAGCTTTTGATCAGGTTGTTGCTTACGTAAAACAGCAAGAAGGCAGCGGGATTATTTACTGTAATAGTCGGGCAAAGGTCGACGATTTACATGCCAAATTATTTCGTATGGGTTTTCGTTGTGCCGCTTACCATGCTGGAATGGATGCTGATGAACGCGAACTCGTGCAGCGCCAGTTTCTGAACGACAAAATTGATATTGTGGTTGCCACCGTGGCGTTTGGCATGGGCATTAACAAGTCAAATGTTCGCTACGTGGTGCATCACGACGTACCGCGCAGTGTAGAAAGCTACTACCAAGAAACAGGCCGCGCAGGGCGTGATGGGCTGGCATCTGAAGCACTGTTGCTGTTCGATGAAAAAGATGCAGCACGCGTTAAACAATGGATAGAACAAGGCGAAATTGCCGACAGAAATCAAATAGAGCTACAGAAATTTGCTGCGATGGAGGCATTTTCTGAAGCGCAAACATGCCGTCGCCAGGTGCTCTTAAACTATTTCTCCCAATTCAGTGACAGTGCATGTGGCAACTGTGATATCTGTCTTGACCCACCAAAAATGATAGACGGCCTTGTGATTGCGCAGAAAGTACTTTCATGCGTACTGCGCTTGTCTCAGCAAGCATCTAGTCAGTACGTCATTGATGTATTGCGAGGCAAGCAGCTGCGACGACTACAAGAAGCAGGACATCACCAGTTATCGACCTATGGTATTGGTAAAGACAAATCTGACAGTTACTGGCACAACATCATTAATCAGCTTATTCACAAAGGCCTTGTTCGCGTTGACATAACCGCACATGCTGCTTTGAGACTTACCGAAGCGGCGCGTCCTGTTCTTAAGGGCGAAGTCGCGGTTCAACTTGCTGTACCTCGACTCGAGTTTAAACCGGATAAGAAAAAAGCCAAACAAGTACCCGACAACTACGACAGAACCTTGTTTACCAGGCTAAAACACCTTCGCAAAGTATTGGCAGAAGAGAATGAAGTGCCGCCATATGTAGTATTTAGTGACGCCACCTTGGTTGATATGGCCAGCAAACTTCCTACAACACGCAATACGCTACTTGAAGTAAGCGGCGTAGGCCAAACCAAACTCGAGCGTTACGGTGAGGCCTTTATCCAACTTATCAGCGATTACATTAGCAGAGACAGCTAGGCGTAAGCGTACTCACCGCCTTTTTCAAGTGCAGCCTTGTAAGCTGGTCGAGCATGAACTCGTTTAACAAATGCTTGTATGGCCGCAAACTCTTTCGCTCTGCCGCTTGCCACTAGAGACTCGAGTGGGAATATCATCTGTACATCAGCGCCTGTGGGCTCGTCACCAGCAAACCAC
Source organism: Alteromonas gracilis (assembly GCF_036870955.2). Lineage (GTDB taxonomy): Bacteria > Pseudomonadota > Gammaproteobacteria > Enterobacterales > Alteromonadaceae > Alteromonas > Alteromonas gracilis_A. Next base: position 192,387 of record NZ_CP145482.2, on the reverse strand, counting down.
GTATTCTTAGCGAGGTAAGATTCAACATAACGCAGGCTTTGCGCTAAGTTAGGACCGTAATAAGCATTTAAGATACCGTCTACCAGTTTGTCAGTAATCGGTTTAATAAAGAAAGGTTTAGAGCCTTTCTGACGCGCTTTTTCTAACACCAAATTGGCAACCAACGGCGGCATGAGAGAACCTTCAGCGAAATGCATCCAGAACCAATACTGCTGCAGGGATTCTGCGTCACTAGGGGCTTTAAATGATTCAGACGCATGGGTGTTAATTAGGTATTCAACAATCGCACCTGACTCTGCAATGGCGCCATGAGGAGTTGTTAACACTCAGCGAGCGACCAAGAGGATGAACTGCACGCAATGCGTCTGGCGCAAGATTTGTTGTACTGTCTCGCTGATAAAACTCGATGTTATACTCAACACCCAGCTCTTCAAGTAGCCACAGTATTCGTTGAGAACGAGAGTTGTTTAAATGGTGCAGTGTTAGCATATTCCTTCCTTAAAACGCTTTGATTAACGCTATTGTTATAGTGTTGTATTATGTTGTTACTTATACATACTTTTACGCGTGCTGGTTTAGAGCAAGCGGATCTTTTTAACACGTGCTTGTAGAAACTGGGTAAGCGCTTTATGTCACAAATATCAAAAGATGAGATTTTAAACGCTATGCATATCACGCAACATAGCGTCGAGATTCACCTACCTTTACCCCCTACCCCTTTAAAAACAGAGCAGTGGGCCAACGAATTTGCAAATCAATTTAAGCTAGAGCAATCAGAATTTGACTGGGGCGCAGACCGATTCCAAGTTGTTTTGAATACCCAGCAACACGAACCGCACCTTCAGTGTATTTTATGCATAGAGTGGCTTTGTGAAGCTATGTGGCTTGAACCAATTGGCGCGCAACAGTCACCACAAATGCTTGCTGATTATTTTCGTCAATAAACACGCGACTTGGATGTACCAAGCTGAATTTCCTCGATAATTGTCTTTGACGTTATGCTTCTTCTAGTATTAATCTAGTTAAAAACACACATTAACATGTACATGACGTAAATGATTCTGGAACTGGCAAGTGCAATCCTCTTGTTTATCTGGGCTTGTGATTTAGCGCAGCCTGCGTCTGTATTGGGTAGATAGCTCGATGACACTGACGAAACAGGTTTTTACGCTAATGCTCTGGGTATTTGTCAGCTTAATACCAAGCATGCGCGTTTTTGCTGCTCCTTCTCTGCATATTGATGAATCTTTTGAGCGCGCCACTGTCAATGAGCACGCAACGGTAACACTCGCGGCCAATAGCGCTACCTACTTTGATGTTTTACGCGGTATTTCTGCCACTAACCGACTAACGAAAACATCTCACCAACGCCTTTGGCTTTCAACAACGCTACAACATACTAGCTACAGCGATGTCCCCCTAGTGCTCAACATCGACAGGCTGAATATAGACGACCTTCAAATTTACTTACTCGATGACAGTGAAAGAATTGTGCGCTCTTATCGCTATCAAGCAAGTAAAGGTGACTACTCTTTGCCTCAGCCCATTCCCGCTATTCGATTACCGTTTACGCTACAACCATACCAAAACATGCGGCTTATCATTGGTGTGCAGGACAAAGGGTTAACGCGATTCCCTATTGTTATTTGGGAGCGCGATGTCTTAAAACAACACGATACCAATATGCTCACTTTGCTTGGAGCAGTATCAGGTATGCTGTCGTTGATTGCGTTCTACTTTTTGTTTTCGTATGTGCAACAGCGCATGCCAACACGTTTTTGGTTAACTATGTCATCGCTGGTTTTGCTGGCGCTGTTATTCCTTACTCAAGGCGGGCTGTCACTTTGGCCTAGCCTGACGAATGCTATCGAAATGGCATACGTAGTCTGTTTTAGTATGCTGTTGCTGTGTATCGGTAAGGTTACTCACCATCTTTTCGAACGAATACCCTTTGTTTTAAGGGGCGTGAGTTATGTCGTACCCATTGCCGTTACGCTGTATAGCTTCTCCCTTGACGGCTATACCGCTACTCTCGCCATATTACTGCTTATGGCTGCGATGGGGCTGTACCATGTTCTACTAGCGCTCATTTTCAGAGATAAAGACAGCATTGCGGTCAGTCGTACTTACACGGTTGCTTGGCTCTTTTTCTTCATTTTTTATGCTTTTGTAGTTTCAAACTTGTTTGGCGATATGGTGTACACATTTGAATATGCCATCGTTATGCTGTTCTTTTTGACCACAGGCTTTATGTGTTTTGGTTTTGCTGTCATTACCAAAGAGCGTTCGTTAAATCAGAAGAAACTTTCCTCTCAAGCACAAACCATAGAAAACCTAAACCACTTTTACGATCTCTTTCGAAATTCGGCAGAAGGTCATTACACCTCAACATGGGAAGGCGAGCTCATTTCTGTCAACCCAGCCATGTGCAAGGTGTTTGGTTATGACAATGACGAACAAATGCTTGATGAAGCTGTAAGTACAAAAGCCTTCTATGCTAACCCGGAAGACCGCCATATCTTACTTGGCGAGATATCTCACCAAGGTCATGTGACTGGCAAAGAAATACGGGGCAAGCGCCGCGATGGCAGTGAGTTTTGGTTTTCACTTTCTTGCCAAATAAGAGAGAACAGTAATGGTCGCTTTTTGTTTGGTTCTATCATTGATATCACAGAGAAAAAACAATCTGACCTGAGCCTGCAATATTTAGCAACTCATGACTCGTTAACGGGTGTGTATAACCGAAGGCAGTTTGAAAGCGAGTTTAAAGCAAAGGTAGCAGAGCCCAGCACACCACATACCTGTCTTTTGTTCCTCGACCTAGACCGTTTTAAGGTAGTCAACGATACCTGTGGTCATAAAGCGGGTGATGTGTTGATTAAGGATATTGCCAGATTAATCGAAAACACGCTGACCCCCAATGCGCTGCTTGCACGTTTAGGCGGCGACGAATTCGGTATTGTCTATTCGGGAGTTGATGAGGACGAGGTTTATCTAAACGCCATCCGTATACTCAATGCAGTGCAAGCTTACCGCTTTATGTGGGATAACCGCATTTTTAATTTAGGGGTCAGTATTGGTATGGTCGTGTGCGACGATACGTCAATCAGTTCAGGCAACTACCTGAGCATGGCGGACGCCGCGTGCTACTTCGCTAAAGAGCAAGGAAGGAACCAGGTTCATAAATACAATAAAAATGATGAAAGCATGCAGCGGTATCAGCGTGAGCTTGACTGGGTATCTTCAATCAACCTTGCCTTAGAGGAAGGTAGGTTTGCACTGTATTATCAATCTTTAAGGCCGCTTAATAAGCCCAACGACGGGCATTACTATGAAGTGTTACTTCGTCTTCAAGAAGCAGATGGCCGAATAGTGGAGCCTGCTAACTTCCTCCCTACCGCTGAGCGTTTCGAAATGAATGTGAGCGTAGATAAATGGGTGGTAACCAATACCTTTAAATGGCTTGCAGAAAACCCCGAGCATCTAGCACAGCTAAAACGCTGTAGTATCAATCTCAACTGTCACTCTTTGGCGGACAGAGACTTCACATTGTTTATTCTCAATGCATTTGAGACCTATGGTATTCCTTACAACAAAATCTGTTTTGAGGTTATCGAGTCTGTCGCCATCATTAAGATGGAAGACACATTAAACTTCATGCAGACCTTTAACCGCTTAGGCTGCTCTTTTGCTTTAGACGATTTTGGTAGCGGATTTTCGTCCTACAGTTACCTGAAAAGTCTACCTGTTAGCCTGGTAAAAATAGACGGCATGTTTATTAAAGACATGCTTGATGACAGTGTAGATACCGCTATGGTTGCGTCTATCAATGATGTCGCTAAGGCCATGGGAATGCAGACGGTAGGAGAATTTGTCGAGAATGACGCCATCATGGCTCAACTTGGAAAAATGGGTATAGACTTCGCCCAAGGCTATGGCGTTGCCAAGCCTATGCCGCTTAGCGAATTTGTCCCTCTGTAATAATGCATAAAAAAGAGTGATATCGCTAACGCCCCAAAATGTACGAAAGCGCGTATAATATAGCAATAGCGTGAGCAATGAGTATTGCTCATCAATGTGCGGTTAATTATCAAGCGCAGTGGCCTTTCTCAAGCGGTCTTGTAAAACGAAAAGTTATCCCCACATACAGCCTACTGTCCAAAGTGTAGAAGTATCATGAGTAGCAAACAGCCTAAATACGAATATGTCAGCACCGCGAAATTACCAACGCGCCTTGGTGATTTTAAAATTCATGGCTTTGTAGAAGCCAGTGGCCAAGAGCACGTGGCGCTTTCCTATGGCAACTGGAAGGAAGGCGATATTGTTCCTATTCGTATTCATTCTGAATGCTTAACTGGCGACTCACTATTTAGCACGCGTTGCGACTGTGGCTTTCAATTAGAAAAAGCCATGCAAAACATCGTCGACAATGGTCATGGCGTATTATTGTATCTTCGTCAGGAAGGTCGTGGCATAGGCTTACTGAATAAGATCCGCGCTTACAACCTGCAAGACAGCGGCATGGACACCGTTGAAGCAAATGAACACCTTGGGTTTGATGCCGACTTGCGCAGCTATGATATTTGCAAGCTTATGCTTGATACGCTTAACGTTAAACGCGTAGAGTTAATGACAAACAACCCTAAAAAACTGGCAGCGTTGGAAGCACTCGGTATTGATGTTGTTTCGCGCAAGCCCATTGACCATGGCATTACCAAAGACAACAAACACTACCTCAAAACAAAAACCGAAAAGCTGGGGCATGCATTTGACCCACATGTGTTTAAATAACTCCGACAACGCCCGCTACCTAGCGGGCGTTTTTGTAATATCGCTTAATTAATACCCGTCGTTTTCTCTTTTGCTCAACCATTCAGGTTCAGTTAATTAATCATTGGTTATAACGTATACAGACTTACCACATTGCTCGCTACATGAATTGAAACGTGTATCTGCGCAATGTAAGGAGGATGTATGAAAAACATAACCCTATCTGTACTAATTGCCTTATCAGGTGCGTGTGTAGTTCCAGCTATGGCACAGTCAAGTAACGCACAACCCTCGAGCGAACTTGCCGTTGCCGTCAGCGAACAACAGTACTCTGATGCTGACATCGACAGCATCTTAGCGCCTATTGCGCTTTATCCTGACACCTTGCTTACTCATATTCTTATTGCGGCAACTTATCCGCTAGATGTTGTCGCAGCCGACCGATGGCGTCAGAGTAACCAGCATCTCACACCAGAGCAAGTTGAAGACGTACTTGAAGATGTCACGTGGGATCCAAGTGTGAAGGCGCTTGCCCCCTTTACCGATTTGCTTAATACCATGGCAAAAGATCTCGAGTGGTTACAGCAACTGGGTGACAATGTGCTGATAAGCCAAGAGCGGGTTTTAGACCGTGTTCAAGTGTTACGCCAGCATGCTCACAACACAGGGAATTTAGTTACCAACGACTACATTGAGGTAGAAACAGAGCGTGAGCGCGATAGAGAAATTATCTACATTGAACCGCGCCAACGTGAAGTAGTATATGTTCCGTACTACAACCCCCACGTGGTGTACGGTCATTGGTGGCATGCAAGAGCGCCTATTTTTTGGAACCACCGAATTAGTTATCACCATCACCACAATGTGTTTTGGGCACCGCGGGTACGCTTGTCGACATTCTTCTATTTTGGTGGCGTACATTGGCATAATCGCCATGTTGTGATCCACAGAACACCAGTAAGACGGTACTTCCACGGCAGCCCACGTAAACGTGTTATTAGTCATGGTTATCAGCGCTGGGAACACCGTATCGATCATAGACGTGCGCGCTATTCATCACGCGTAGTACGCAGTGCCCCGGCACGATTTGAACGTCAAACCGTGGTGAGAACACAAAAGCAAGTGCGAAATGTCATCCCGCCAAAAGCGGTTACGCCGCTTAGGCAGCGCGATATCCGTGTAGACAAAGCGAGAACGAGCGTACCTATTAACAGAAAACAAACCGTTGAACATGCGCTAAAGCGAAACCAAGCGATAGTGGCTAAACAGCGCCCATCAAGAGATGTGGCAATGGCACAGCTGAAGCGGGACAAACCTGTTAGAACGGCTCCACAACGTAAGCAGTCTCAGCGTATAGAGCGTGCATACTCGCAGCCTAAGTCGCTGAACCCGCAAAAACCTCAGCGCATTGCTCAACAGAAGGTAGACAGAGCACGCACTACTGCTCCGTCGCGAAGTGTTAAAGAAACGACCAAGCGAACCACGGTCAAGCGCACGGTACGGAGCACTGTGAATAGTACAAAGCAAAGTCGAAGCGTAAGACAGAGCTACAGTGCTAAGCCACAGCGCAGCGTAACGCGCATAGACAAGTCGTCATCGCAACGTAAATTCGCTAAAAACTAAGCAAGTTTGGCTCCGGCAGATGATCTGCGCTGTCGGGGCTTTTTTATGCCGTGTGCGAATGATGAAGTGCCATCATTGCCTCGACGAATTTTACAGGCGACGCGTCATCCAAGTTGAAGTACAGCGACAGCTCAATAAGCTCCAATTCCATAATGCCCCATTGGTCTTGTTGACGCACTAAATCGACACGAGCATACAATGCAGGAGTAGGCATGGCATCAAGCGCACGCTGCGCCATACCTTGCTGAATAGCGTCAGCATCAACAGCATAAAGACTTCCTCCATGCTCTTCTTGAACTCTGAAATCGCCCTGCTGCGGTACTTTTTTGATGGCATGACTGTAGTGCCCACCAAAATAAAAAAGTGAGTATTCACCCTCATTGACAATACAGTCTAGAAAAGGCTGAACCATAAATTCTCGTGAAGAGAAAAGCGCTCTCAAATGGTCTGACTGTGTCTGTATATCATCTCTAGACAGTTTAAACGTGTCATCTGCATTGGCACTTAGCACGGGCTTCACAACAAGCGTGTCACACCCTAGTGTATCAAATGCGTTATAAAGGTCTTTCTCGTCAAATTGGCTAAACCAAAGGGTGTTCACAATCGGTACACCAGACGCGTCTAAATCACGTAAATAATGTTTCTCGATATTCCATTTTATTAGCGACAATGGGTTTAGCAGCACTGCGGAAGACTGCTCAATTGTTTCCAAGCATGCTAAAAATGCTTGCGCGTGCTGCTGATAATCCCACGTACTTCTCACAATCACGTAATCAAACCTAGACCAATCTACAGATTTGTCGTGCCACGATACTGTAGATACTTTCCATCCGTTTGCCTCGAAATGAGGGATCAAAAGTTCATCGTAGACAAAGAAATCGTCTAAATTATCGGTGGATAGAAAAGCAATATGGGGCATAAAGAACCTATGATAAGTGATCTATTAATGTTTTCAGGCAGTAACCACTAACCTGTTTTGAAATCCGCGCTGGTGGGCGAAACGTTAACGTTTCTTGCCATTATTTTGTTATGCCAACATGGACGTGTAAGTGGCCAATAGGCCTAATGCTATACCAAAGTTAAATGGTTTAAAAACGAGTAGTTGACTACAATTGCCGAACATAGCACACCCAGTTTTTTTAACCTACACTTACACCAGATATTCCTTTTTGGAGATTGGCATGCAGTACCCTTGGTTGCTGGAAGGTCACAAGATTTTCCGCGTTGTAATTGTTGCACAGCTCATTATTGCCATAGTGATAGGACTTATCACAGGCGAGTTACTCCCTGCATTTATTTTTGGGGTTCCGATAGCGGCAGTGCCATTAGCACTGAGCTTCCAAGATCCCTATTCGTCTATCAGCAGACATGCCATGGCTATAGGCGCTCAACTGCTCACCGCTTTACATATTCATCAATCGTTTGGTTTGATTGAGATCCATTTCGAGATTTTTGTTCTGCTTGCCTTCTTGTCGTGTTTCCGTGACTGGAAAGTGGTTGCTACGGGTACGCTCGTGGTAGCAGTGCATCATATTAGTTTCTTCTTCCTACAAGCCGGAGGTGCGTCGGTATTTATTTTCGAAGAAGGTCATGTCACCTTTTCGATTTTACTAATGCATGCGGCCTTCGCGCTGGCTGAAGGCGGCGTATTGATTTACATGGCAAAACAGGCTCATCAAGATGGTGCGGGTGCCGCCGAATTACGCCTAGCTATTGAAAGCATGTTGAAGTCAGACGGGAAACTAGATTTAACGGTAGAAATAAACCGCCAACACGCTATTGTTAAACCCTTTGGCGAGCTTATTGACCAGGTAAAATCACTCATAGACTTGGCGTCTTCACTTACTGAAGAGGTGGTGCGAGGCTGCGGTAAAATGGAGCTTGCTGCCGGAAACATGTTCGAAATCAGCCGCAATACAGACCAAGAAATTGCCATGGTGTCAGCGTCTTCAGAAGAAATAGCGCAAACCATGCAAATCTCAGCTGAACAAACCACCTTAGCAAGTGACAAGGCCTCCGCAGCACAATCGTCATCACAAAACACTCGTGAGTCTATTGCTAACACAAGCCGCACCATAGACTCACTGCGTAACACGCTAAACGACGCGGCGAAGACGAATTCAGCGCTCAACGAACAATGTTCCAATATCTCTGACGCCATGCGTTCAATCACTGCTGTTGCCGAGCAAACGAACTTGCTAGCCCTGAATGCCGCAATAGAGTCTGCACGAGCAGGAGAGCATGGTCGCGGGTTTGCTGTAGTGGCAGACGAAGTGCGCACGCTTGCGATACGCTCGAAAGAAAGCGCTGATCAAATTACGAATATCACCGAACAGCTCGTTGCGCAAACCGCAAGCTCTGTGGAGCAAATGCAAACCTGTATACAGTTAGTTGATGAAGCCGTTGCCTCAAGTGAAAACGCAACGGGTGCTATGACAGAAATTATGCAACAAATTCGCGATGCCAGTGAGAGTATGACCGAAATTGCTACGTCTGCTGTAGAACAAGAAACGGCATCAACCTCTATTGCAAAAAGTACGGCTCGCTTGAGTGAGTTCACATCAGAAGAATTGGCTACAGCAGAGTCATTGGCACAAGAAGTAGAAGTGCTCTCGAAAATTTCACAAAAAATGCGCAGCGCCATAGAACGCTTTGAGTTGTAATTCATGCCGAAAGGATTGGGTTGGGCACTGTTAATACTTTGGGCGGTAGGTATTCTTACCGCCTTGCTTTCTTATGGGCAGAAACAGCTTGCTGAATTTGACCCATCAGGGGTTTTATTACACCAATCCACTTCGCCCACCTTCGACGAAGACGTTACATCGTTGCTAAAAGATGCGGGCGTGAGTGCCAGGTCCATTGTGCATATAGGCACCGCCCAAAAGTGCTACTGTGAAACGTTAACAGTGCCTCATCAAACTCAGCTTGTCGATAAACTTAAAACATCGGCTTATAACCTTGTTACGCTCAATATCGAAGACTCTCCTGCGCTTCAAAGCCTGCTGACTGCCGTGCCTGCGCTAATGGTTATAGACAGCAATTTTAACCTGCGCTACCTAGGCCCTTATGCCACTGGCTACGGCTGTTTCACAGGGAAGAACTTGGTAGAAAAAGTGGCTTCATACGCACAATCTTCACGCTATCAGGGTGCAGTGATCAATGCTGATGCACAGGGTTGTTTCTGCTCATAACGCTGAGTTTGTGCCTTGACTCAAACCTTTTAAATGAGCCACAACACTTCTTCCTAACGCACTTAAGTCATAACCTCCCTCTAGCATACTGACTATACGGCCCTTACAGCACTTGTCAGCAATGTCCCGCAACTGTTGGCTAATCCAAAAGTAGTCATCTTCAACCAGCCTCAAGTGAGCCATGGGATCTTCTGCGTGGGCGTCAAAGCCTGCCGAAATTAAAATAAGCTCAGGTTGAAAATTTTCGAGCGCGTTAAACCAATGCTTCACTTTCTCGCGAAATACACTCCCTGTTGTACCGGCTGTCTAGCGGTACTGCCAATATATTGCTTGCAGAAACGGGCGACCCACAGTGCGGATAGAAGGGGTGTTGAAAACTGCTAAACAGCATAATTCGCTGATCGCCAGCGACGATTTGCTCGGTGCCGTTTCCATGATGAACGTCGAAATCGACAATAGCGACCCGTTTTAGGTCGAAGTTCTGCAGCGCATAACGTGCAGCAATAACAATATTGTTAAAAAAACAGAAGCCCATGGCACTATCATAAGTGGCATGGTGGCCCGGTGGGCGTGTTGCACAAAAAGCCTGACGGTCTTCGCCATCCATCACCCAATCTACCGCATTGCAGCCTGCACCAGCAGATTCGAGCGCCGCCGTTAGGCTGTGCTTCATTAACCCCGTATCCTCATCTAGCCAAGCAATGACTTTGTTATCACTAGCATAAAGGGTTTTTTCTTCATCACAAAAATTGGCTTGTGCAGCGCGTTCAAACACACTTTTGACGTAATAAGGGTCGTGGGCCAATTGCAAATAAGGCTCTGCAATAGGACTCGCGTCAGCATGTTCGCAAATCATGTCTAAGCCTGACGCTAACAGCTGATCATCGATGGCAAAGAGTCTATCAGGCGACTCTGGGTGTGTGTTGCCTAAATCGTGCTTTGTACCGTGCTTTCCTCGGTAAATCCTGATGGTCATAATAGTGAAGCCACATCCAACACCAGCTCTACATCACTAGGATCACCGGTAAATTTACGTTTAAATTTGGCCTGTTCAAATATGGCGATCATGGGTTTATTGTCGCCGCGCACATACGCCATCATTTTATCAATGCCGCGTTTTTTCGCCACGGCAACCAATTCGTTTAAAAGGCGACTCGCCATGCCCTTACCCTGCTGCGTTTCTCTCGTAACAAAGGCGGCCTCGCACGTATTGTCTGAAGCATTGTAATAAAACCTACCTACCGCATGAATGGTAATACGCGACCCTTCTTGCCTTACAATGCACAAAGCTGCATCGGTGCTTTGGTCTACCGACACCAAGTTGCAAGACTTTTCACGAGACATCTGCTTAGGGTCGTAGTTATATCGCAAACGCAGTGTTTCTTTGGTGTGTGAGTAAAAAAACTCTTGCAAACGACGCTCGTCAGCGGGGTTGAGAGGGCGCATATAAAAGGTTTCACCTTGAATATGAAGCTTTTTAAGCTGAATATCACCCAACTCTGGAATATCAGTAGGGTATTTTTCTTGGTAGTGAGGTACCCAGTAATGCTGCCGTACTTCTTCTAGTAGCGCTGCTCTAAACTTTGGATGAGCAACGCGAATCAATTCTAGTGCTCGCTCGCGAATACTCTTCCCTTTAAGAGAAGCAATGCCATATTCAGTCACCACGTACTGCACATTACCCCGCGACGTTACCACACCGGCTCCTTCACTGATACGAGGTGTGATACGCGAAATACTCTCTCCTTTTGCCGTAGACGGGAGCGCTATTATCGCTTTACCGCCTTTGCTAATCGACGCTCCGGTCACAAAATCCACTTGACCGCCAATACCGCTGTAAAAGTCATAACCTAACGAATCAGCCACCACCTGCCCCGTTAAATCAACCTCGAGCGCACTGTTAATAGCGACCATATTGTCGTTTTTGGCAATGTTTGTGGGTTTATTCACATAGCTACTAGGGTAAAACTCAATGTGAGGATTGCTGTCGATTAGGTCATATAACTTGCGTGTGCCAATGGCAAAACTGGTGACTATTTTACCTGGATGGAATGTTTTCTTTTTGTTGGTAATGGCGCCTGATTCCAACAGTTCAATAATACTGTCGGTGAGCATTTCGCTGTGAATGCCCAAGTCTTTGTGGTTGCATAAATACTTCAGCGTAGCGCTTGGTATTTTACCAATACCAAATTGAAGCGTTGCCCCATCGTCCACCAGCATCGATACATATTGTCCAATTCGTTCCGCCACCGAATCTATTGGCGGAGGGCTTACTTCAACTAAGGATTCGTCGGCTTCTATACAGGCATCAATTTCACTTATATGAATATAGGAATGGCCTGCGGTTCTCGGAATTTGGCGGTTAATTTGCGCAATAACTTTCTTACTCTGTCGCAATGCTGACATTGCGATATCTACCGCTGGGCCAAGCGAACAATAGCCAAATTCATCAGGAGGGCTTACATTTACCAGCGCAGCATCGAGAGGCAAGGTGCCGTCGCTGAATAAGCTTGAAACTTCAGATAAGAAGACGGGAGTATAATCGGCTCGCCCTTCATCAACGGCTTTTCGCATGGTCTCGCCGCCAATAAAGAAAGTATTAGCTTTAAACAGGTTTTTGTATTCTTCGCGAACCCATCGGGTGTCGCCTAATGCCAGCATATGCACAAGCTCTATATCACTAAAGCCTGCGCTATTGTCGATAAGGTGCTGCACTAATGCGTGGGGAACAGCAGCGTTCCCCCCGACAAATACTCTGCACCCTGACTTAATCAATGAGGGCCAATCAGGTGCGTGCGGTAAACTAGGAGCCATATCCGTCTCGCCTTGGTTGTCGCTATTTGTCTATATTGCCACAAAATGAACGACTTGCCTCCTTGTTCCCCGCATAACAGATAAGCGATTAGTCGTATATATCTACCTTATCAGCGACTTATTACTTTTCTGTACTGTGGAACAACTTTTCTACAAGTACATAAAACATAGGTACAAAGAAAATAGCTAAGAAAGTCGCGGCAAACATGCCTCCCATTACCGCAATACCAATGGCATTTTGACTGGCAGCACCTAAGCACCGCTTGCTAGTGCAAGAGGCGTTACCCCAAGAATAAACGCCATTGACGTCATCAGGATAGGGCGAAAACGCTGTGTGGCGGCGTTGGCGACAGCTGTCGTCAAATCTACGCCGTTTTCATACTGCTCTTTTGCAAATTCCACAATGAGGATCGCGTTTTTAGCCGCAAGACCTACGGTGGTCAAAAACGCCACCTGTAGATAGACATCATTAGGTAAATTAAAGATAAATGCCGCGGTAACAGAGCCTAAAATACCCAATGGCACCACCAGCATAACGGCAAATGGTACAGACCAACTTTCATACAGTGCAGCCAAGCAAAGGAACACCACGAGAATAGAGATTGCGTAGAGCATAGGCGCTTGAGACCCAGCTTGCTGCTCTTCGAAAGACAAACCCGACCATTCAATAGCAAAGCCAGGTGGCAGTTGTGATACAAGCTTTTGCATTTCCATCATAGCCTCGCCAGAAGAAATACCTTCGGCCGGGCTGCCCTGAATATTAACCGACGATACGCCATTAAAGCGTTCAAGTTTAGGAGAGCCATATACCCACTGTGTGGTTGCAAACGTACTAAACGCGACCATCTCACCATCACTGTTACGCACAAACCACTTATCAAGGTCTTCTGGCGTCATTCGGTGAGGCGCATCGGCCTGCATATACACTCGTTTAATTCGCCCTTTATCAATAAAGTCGTTAACGTAACTTGACCCCCACGCAATCTGAAGCGCACTGTTTATCTCGCTTAAGTTAAGACCAAGAGCAGAAGCTTTCTCACTGTCTATATTGATTTTGAATTGCGGAACGTCACTCAGCCCATTGGGCCTTACTCCGGCCAGCTTAGGGTTTTGTGCAGCCATGCCAAGGAGCTGATTACGCGCATTCATTAGCGCTTCATGACCGTTACCGGCGCGATCTACCAGTTGCATATCAAAGCCGGTAGCATTACCTAGCTCCATAATAGGCGGCGGAACAATAGGAAACGCAGAAGCATCCTGTATTTGACTAAAAGCACCAAAGGCTCGTCCAACGACAGCGAATGCCGAATCGTTTTCTCCTCGAACATCCCAATCATTAAAGTTTAAAAACGCCATTCCTGCATTTTGTGCCTGGCCAGCGAAACTAAAACCGACTACCGCAAACATCCCGTTCACGGCGTCTTTTTCTTCATCCAGAATATAGTTTTCAACTTGTTTGAGTGACTCAAGCGTTCGGCCCGCCGTTGCGCCAGGTGGTGTGCTTACCAATACCATCATGCGTCCCTGATCTTCATCAGGTAAAAAAGCGCCAGGCAGCTGATTGAAAATGACAACCATGCCGCCAACCAACAGCCCATAAACAACAAAATAGCGTTTTACGCGCGCTGCCATATGGCTTGCGGTGCGCTGGTAGCCATCACGCCCTTTATTAAAAGTACGATTAAACCACCCAAAAAAACCTTTATTCTTGTCGTGATCTTCAGGGTGCTTTTTCAATAACGTGGCGCATAGCGAGGGGGACAGTACGATGGCGACCAATACTGAAAACCCCATCGCTGAAACAATGGTAATAGAGAATTGACGATAAATTGCGCCTGCTGAACCGCTGAAAAAGGCCATCGGAATAAACACGGTAGACAGTACTGCCGCAATACCAACCAACGCGCCCGTGATTTGAGACATTGATTTCTTTGTTGCTTCAGCCGGAGAAAGCCCTTCTTCTTCCATAATACGCTCAACGTTCTCTACCACGACAATGGCATCATCTACCAACAGACCGATGGCAAGTACCATGGCGAACATGGTGAGCACGTTAATACTGAACCCGAAAGCAAGTAGCACGGCAAACGTGCCCAACAACACCACCGGCACGGCGATAGTCGGAATTAGTGTCGCGCGCCAGTTTTGCAAGAACAGCAGCATTACCAAAAACACCAATACAACTGCTTCAATAAGCGTATGTACAACCGACTCTATAGATAGCTCAATAAAAGGCGAGCTGTCTAAAGGGTAAACGACTTTTACACTGTCAGGTAGATTTGCTCTTAGCTCTTCAACCCGTGCTTTTACCGCCTCAATCGTGTCTAACGCATTTGCACCTGAGGCCAGGCTTACCGCCATACCTGATGCTGGACTTCTGTCATAGCGCACAATAACATCGTAACTTTCAGCGCCAAGCTCAACGCGCGCCACGTCGCGCACACGCACCTGCGAACCGTCTGTATTCACCCGTAAAACAATGCTTTCAAAGTCTTCCACTGTTTGTAGGCGACTTTGCGCCTGAATCGTTGCGTTTATTTGTTGATTTTCAATAGCTGGCATACCGCCTAATTGACCAGCAGACACGTCGGTATTTTGAACTTGAACCGCCGCCTGAACATCATTTGGTGTTAGGTTATAGCTGTATAACTTATCGGGATCTAACCAAATACGCATGGAACGCTGCGCGCCAAATACCCTTACATTTCCTACACCATTAACCCGTGAAATGGGGTCGCGGAATTGCGATATCAGCATGTCACTTAAGTCATACTGCGTCATGGCATCATCTTCAGAGTAAAAACCAATAACCAACGCAAACGCACTGTTTGACTTAGTTACCGTTACCCCTTGCTGCTGCACTTGATTAGGTAGCAGAGGAAGTGCGCCCTGCACTTTGTTCTGCGTTTGCACCTGTGCAATGTCTGGGTCAGTGCCAGGCTCAAAGGTTAGGTTTATCGACATACTGCTATTTGAACTGCTTGCAGAGAAATAGCGCAGGTTGTCTATGCCCGACAAGTTCTGCTCAATAACCTGCGTGACAGAGTTTTCAACCGTTTCAGCTGACGCCCCAGGATAGGTAGCACTAATGCTAACCGTGGGCGGAGCCACTTTAGGGTATTGCTCAATGGGCAAGGTGTAGATGGCAAGGATCCCAGCCATCATCGTGATAATTGCCAGCACCCATGCAAACACGGGTCTGTCTATAAAAAAGCGAGCCATAATACGTAATTCCTTGCCTGACTAGCGAGAGCCGCGTGATGAAGGTTGCCAATCTGATGGGTTAACTTTTGCACCCGGTTTTACTTTTTGATAGCTGCAGTAACAATGACGCGTTCTCCTTCATTAACGCCGCCTAACACTACGTACTTATCGCGATAGATCTTCCCTATGTTCAGTGTACGGCCTTCCACTTCATTATTTTGATTCACCACATAAACCGACAGCGAACCATCGGGCTGACGTGTTGTTGCTCGTTGCGGAACCAAAAGCGCGTTTTCGCGACCAGTGATTACATGGCCTTTGACAAAAAGCCCTGGCAGTAAAACGCCATCAGGGTTCGGCATTTCCGCGCGAAGCGTAACCGAGCCCGTGGTTTCATCTACAGTTACTTCTGAAAACTTAACGCTGCCCGTTTGCCCATAGCGTTCGCCTGTGGCTTCATCTACAGTCAACTCTACATCCATTGCACCTAGCTTACTCATCGCTTGTCTAAGCGTTAGAATTGCTGAGCCAGACTCCTGCATATCGATATAAACGGGATCAAGTTGCGTAATGGTGGCAAGTTGCTGCGACTGGTTAGTTGTAACCAAAGTACCTTCTGTCACAAAAGAGCGACTAATTCGACCACTGATTGGCGCATAAACTTTGGTGTATCCCATATTCACTTTGGCCACATCGACTGCGGCCTCTGCCACGCTGATTGCCGCTTGTGCCTGCTCTTTTTGGGCAATGACATCGTCATACTCTTGCTTACTGACGGCATTTTGCGCGACTAAGTCGTCATAGCGTCTCGCTTTTGCTTCAAGGGTTTTAAGGTTTGCCTGTGCGCTTTTCAAATCGGCTCTCGCGCTGTTTAACTGCGCTAAATAGCGCGCTTCGTCAATTTGGTAAAGCTGCTGCCCCTTTTCGACTTGTGCACCTTCCTCAAACAAACGCTCGGTAATTACACCATCTACCTGCGGACGAACCTGTGACTGTCGAGATGGACTTACGCGGCCAGGCAAAATCATTTCATGCACTACAGGTTGCTTGGCCAACTTAACAACAGATACCGCTGGCGCTGGCATGCTTTGCGAAGCACCTTGCTGTTGTTCGCCTTCATTTGAACATGCAGTCATACCCAACAAGGTGACCAATGCTGCAGTAACATAAACTATGCGTCTCATAGACTTTCCAATTCCCAATAACATAGAAGGGCAAGAACAACCTGTTGCTCGCCTACCCAAGAATAAATTAATTATAGCAAAGCGCTTGTGATGCGCTGAGTTGTCTGCCGAGCAATTGCCCGTACACTCGCAGACTGTTTAAAAATAATGGTGTGATGCCGTGCGGCGTGTATACGAAGTATGCCGCGTTTGGTTTATATTGTGCGCACTTCAACGCACTAGTTAAAGCAAAGGAAGCTGAACTTGCTTAACTTATCGGTCAATGACGGTAGCGGCAGCTGAGCTGGAATAATGTTGCTTTAATACTTTAAAAGCACGGATAACTTTCTGCGCTCCCTCTTGACTCCCCCTTTATCTGGATGCACTTTGAGGAGGGCTTTTTTATAGCACTTTTTCAGTGTTGTAAGAGATATATGCGCATGTTCATCTGGCGTTATCTCAAGCGTATTATGGGCGTCTTTCACCTCATCGTCAGTTAAAAACAGGATTTCACCCTTGACCATTTTCTCCCAAAAGTCATTAAGCAACCCTTCAACATCTTGCGCATCGGTTTGCTGAAAGTTAGACCATGACAAGTAATAGGCAGCCAAAGCATCATGCTCACGCAATTCGTTTGATGCATGTAATGTGTCTGATGTCGTAGCTTGCCGAGATAGAAGCTTTATATTCAGGGTGTGTATAGTCAGCTCACCTACCCCGCTTTCCCGCCACAGAACTTTTAAGCGATACAGCGCATGGAACAAGACAAAATGTGTCCTAAACAACATAAGAGGGTCGCGAAGTGCATCGTCATCGAAAAAAAGAAACGGCGGCTGTTTTAGCGTGGTGATTAATGCAAACTCGCTAGTTCCTTTTTCAAAGGTATCCCGCATGGTTGAGAGCGCATCAACAAGCATGTCGGCGTTAAGCTCATAGTCATCGACGACTTCGCTGCTGTTATTCAACGGCATTACTCCAGGTTATTCGCATAAGGCGCTTCGGTAAGTTATCTTAATTACGCTACGCTAAGCTATCAACAACAGACGGTATATTTACGATAAAGTAAACCAAAAGTCGCGTTTGGCTGTTAAAGTAGCATCTCACCAAACTACAACAAAAAATTTGGAGTTCACTTGAAAGTACTAATTGCCCTGGCCAGCATCGTTGGCTTCTTAATGGTGGTATTGCCTGGCCCACTTTATCAGTACGCTGGTGTCAGCCTTAGCACGGCCTTTACGTCATTGCGCTTTGGTGTTTATGTCGGCGGCGCGGCCATCGTTTTAATTATCCTACAAGTTCTAATAAACCGTAAAAACGTAAGCTGGGGTAGTACCTTTGTGTATGCATTGCTTGCAATTATCGCCGTTGCTATGCCTGTGAGCATGATGAGTAAAGCGGGAGCTGTTCCACCTATTCATGACATTACCACTGACGTGACCAATCCGCCTGAATTTGTCGCTATTGCGCCACTTCGTGAAGGCGCACCCAACCCAGTAAGCTACGAAGGTGGTGAAGTCACTAAACAGCAGTTAGAAGCCTACCCTGAAATAAAAACTCAGCTGCTACCTCAAGAGATAGACAACGTGTTTGCCGCCTCAGAAAAAGCCATCGATGCACTAGGATGGGAGCGTGTAACACAAGGAGCCTTGCCTAATACGCTAGAGGCAACAGATACGACAACCTGGTTTGGTTTTAAAGACGACGTAGTTATTCGCCTTACCGCTAAAAACGACGACACCTTGGTTGACGTTCGCAGTAAGTCGCGCGTTGGAAAAAGCGACCTAGGTAAAAATGCTGAGCGTATCAACGCCTTTATGGCAGAGCTACGCAAACAATTGGGCTACAACTAAAAAAACGCCCTGTATAAATGCAAAAGCCCGCAATGTATGCGGGCTTTTTTGTGACACTACGATTAACCGTCGCGGTTATAAACTCGCCAATTGAAGACTAACCATACCGAGTACTGCCGCATTGAGGCGGTTAAACCAACGCCAGAAATTGGGGCGTTGCATATGATGTGCAAAACGAGCAGTGAGCGTACTTAAACCAACGAACCACACAACAGAAGCACCAATAGCGCCGCCCACAAACCACCATTTATTTTCTTGCCATTGGCTGGCCAAATTACCCATCAACAGCAAGGTATCAAGGTAAAAATGTGGGTTTAACCAAGTAACGGCAAGCGCAATTAAGATAGCCTTTTTAAACGATAACTGCTTTTTAGCCATCTCAAGCACTAGTGCATCGTTAGCCATAGATGACTTGATTTTGTTGTAGGCAATCCAAAGTAAGAAGGCAACACCAGCCCACTTAGTAATAGTCACAAGTGTCGGGTATTCTTGTAGCAACAATCCAAAGCCCATTGCACCTAAGCTAATAGAAATGGCGTCGCTTAAGATAAACAACAATACAAACAGGGTTGTCCATTGTCGCTTCATCGATTGTTCGATAAGAAAACTGTTTTGCGCCCCTACCGCAATTATGAGCGTTCCACCCATTACAAAACCACTTGTTGCCGCCGCCAACATAACCTGAGCCTCACAATAAATACATTTGCCACCTGTATTAGATACCTTGTCTTTCAGACACCCAATACGACATTTATCTTTAAGATTGGCTTGATTTTATACAGCTTTTGAAACTAAATTAAATTAATGATATTTGTTTTTGATTAACAAAATTAATAATTATAACGGTTTTTTCACAGGTGTTTGAGCATGCTAGATTACGACGCGCTGCGTTGCTTTGATGAAGTCTTGCGTTATGGCGGTTTTGAAAAAGGCGCCCAAGCGTTGAGTCTTACTCAATCTGCGGTGTCCCAAAAGATTAAACGTTTAGAGCATAGTGTTGGTGGACCAGTTTTGGTGCGCACCAAGCCCCTTCGCCCAACGCCTTTGGGCAACGAGTTGCTTGCCCACATACAAAAAGTGAGCGTATTGGAAGAAGCGTTGAACATTCAAAGTGGTTTAACGGCCAGTGCAGCACCGCTAAGTGTTGCCGTTAACAATGACGTTTTGGCAACTTGGTTTTCACAGGTTCTGGCAATATTCAGTGAAACACGGGCAAACCCCGTGCATATTGTTAACGCTGACCAAACACAAACCCGCGATATCTTGCAGCAAGGCCGCGTGATGGCGTGTATTAGCCAAACGGGCACACCAGTGACAGGCGGTCAATCACTGCGCTTGGGTACCATGAAGTACCAGCTTTATGCCTCACCGTGTTTTATTGAGCGCTATCTTTCTAAAGGTATTAGTGCCGACGCAGTCATGCAAACACCTGGCTTATTGTACGATGAGTACGATGTTACCTTGCTGACCGACTACCAACGTGAGTGCTTAAATATGGCGCCGTCATTTACCACCTGCCATTGGTATCCATCGTCACACGGGTTCGTCAAAATGGCGCTAGATGGCGTGGTGTGGGCACTGCTGCCAACACTACAAGTTACGCAAGAAGTTGAAGAAGGCAGCCTCGTTCCGCTCTTCCCCGACAAAGAACTCGGTGTCCCACTTTTTTGGCACTGGATAACGCTAGATTCTGCTGCTTTGGGCGACCTCACAAAAGCGGTAAAACACATTGCAAAGCAGCAGCTTCGATAGTGTTTTGTACGTGCCTTCTTATAGGTCGCTAGGAGCACGTGCTTCATCGCAGATTAATTGACCGTACAAAAAATCCACTACACTATGCAGACTGTTGTAGTAGAAACAAAAATCAATTAAAAGACAACAAGGGAACACACATGCTATCCATAAGAAAGTGGTTTTTATTGCTGTTGAGTATGACGGTTTTACCCGTTTATTCAGCCGTGTTAATGAAGCCCGTTAACGATCCAGATTTAGTCTACTCAGGCGAACTTTTGTCTGGCCCTTACAATGACCAAATCACTCACCCAGATACCCTTCTTGGGTTTCCTATAGGCTCTCGCGTTGCTTCACCAAAACAAATTCATCATGCCGTGATGACGTGGGCGTCTCAATCAAATAGATTGCAAGTTGTAGAATACGCGCGCACCCACGAAGGTCGTCCGCTATTAGCAGTATTTATCTCAACACCTCAGCAACTGGCTTCGCTTGATGAAACCAAGGCAAATATTCAGAGGCTTGCCGACCCACTTTCAACAAAAGACGCGACAGCCAAAGACATTATTGACCGTTTGCCAGCAATAGCCTGGATGGCGTATTCAATTCATGGCAACGAAACATCAGGGGCTGACGCAGCACTGACTGCTATTTATCATCTCATCGCCAGCGAAAGCAACGAAATTGCGGCGCTGCTTGATAATATGGTGGTGGTGATAGACCCTATGATGAATCCCGATGGGAGAGCACGATTTGCCAAGTCGCTTGAGCAGTACCGAGGCACTGCGCCCAATGTGGATGACCAGTCTTTGTTACATCGCGGTGATTGGCCATACGGCAGAACCAATCATTACTTCTTCGATTTGAACCGCGATTTCTTCTACCTTACGCAACCAGAAACCGTTGGGCGCGTGCGACTTATCAACCAATGGCGACCACAGCTGATGATTGACGGCCACGAGATGGGCAGTCAAGACACCTATTTGATGGGACCACCTCGCCAGCCGTTAAATCAGAATATCGACCCTAATCTGCAAAAATGGGCCACTACATTTGCGCAGGACCAATCGGCTGCTTTTGACGAAAAAGGCTGGCGCTATTACACCGGCGAATGGTTCGAAAACTGGTACCCAGGATATTCAAACTATGCCGAATATCGCGGCACTATGCATATTCTGTATGAGCAATCTCGAATGGCAGAAGACGGCGTGCGCCGCCCTGAAGGCACCGTACAGACTTACATTGAATCGGTACACCACCAATTTGTCTCTACTATTGCTAACCTAGAAACCTTGGCGAAACACAGCAAAGCTATGTATCAAGATTACTGGCAAGGTAGAAAAAACAATGTTGCGTCAAAAGGCAAATTTGCTGATCGTACCTATGTCATCCTTGCCAATGATAACGTGGGCAGAACCGAATCTCTTGTCGACAAGCTTCTGGCGCAAGATATAAATGTATATGTGGCAGACAAAGACATCAAAGTCAAAAAAGCGGTCACTCAGCAAGGGATTACGCAAAAAGACTTTGTTATTCCAAAAGGCAGTATCCTTGTACCTAATCGCCAACCTGAAGCGCCGCTAATTGCAGCCATTATGGAGTTTGACGCAGGTGTTAATGACGCAGTCTTGCTTGAAGAACGCCAAAGAACACTGCGCGACGGTTCATCGTTAATGTACGACACCACAGCATGGAACCTCACCATGATGTATGGCTTAGAAAGCGTCACTGTACCTGAAAATATAACACGCAGCGTTAGCCCATACTCACCAACAACACCGCAAAGCCAGTGGTTTGATAACGCAATAGCTTGGATGGTTGATGGTGCTGACGATCGTTCTGTAGCATTTGCTGCGCGCCTTATGGAGCGCGGTGTATACGTTCGGTTTGTAGATAAAGAGTCAGAGTACGAAGGTGTTCGCTTTAATCGCGGATCTATTGCTGTCACTGTTACAGACAACCCTAGTCAGCAAAATTTAGCAGGCATTATTCAAGAAACGGCTAACGAGCTAAACCTTGGTGTATTTGCTACTCGCACCTGGTTTTGGCGAAGGCGAACTTCCTGAGTGGGGCGGTGAACACTTTGGCCTGTTAACCAGACCTCAACTTGCATTGCTTAGCCATGGCAGCGTATCTAGTTATGACGTTGGCGCCACTTGGCACAGTATTGATACACACTTAGGCATTCGTCACAGCCAGCTTGATATCAATGCACTTAGTCGCACTGATCTACGTCGATACAATGTTCTTGTTTTGCCTACTAGTTATGGAAGCCTAAGCAAAGCTGTACAGTCTACCTTGCAAGAATGGGTGAAAAATGGCGGTACGCTTATCGCTCATGCGCAAAGCAGCCAAGCGCTTGCCAGCAAAGAAGGCATCGCAAAGGTCAAAACCATTGAAAACAGTTTTGATAAAGCATTGGATTATGACATTGCACTAATGCGTGAATACATGGCGGTCAATGAGGACGTTGCGAGGCAAGCAGCAATGTCTCACACCTTGGACGCTGATTTTAGCTTCCCTTGGGATTCATTCCCTAAAGCGTTAAGTGAGGAAGAGCTAAAGCGACGCGATAAATGGCTAAGTATTTTTATGCCAAGTGGCGCTATTGTAGCTGGGCGCACCGACCAAAAACACTGGCTAACCGCTGGTACACCTGACGTACTGCCTTTGCTATATAGCAGTCAGCCTTTATTAATGAGTGGTGATGAAAGTGAGGCAGTTGTGCGAGCAGGTGTGTATGTAGATTCTGGCTCTAAGAAAGAAGGGGATGATAAGAAAGGCGCATCGCGCTGGTTTACCCTACCTGAAGACAAAGCGCTTAACGTGAGAATGAGTGGTTTGTTATGGCCCGAAGCCCAGCAGCGCGTTGCCAATACAGCCTACTTAACGCGTGAGAGACACGGGAAAGGTCAAATTATCTTGTTCTCCGGCCAACCCAATTTCCGTGGTGCAGCGAAAGGCACTAACCGCTTATTGTTAAACGCAATTGTTTATGGACCGGGTTTAGGCACTAGAGCCAACATAAACTTGTAACTGGGTGAAGTAGTAATACAAAGGTGCAGGTAAATAGTCTGCACCTTACATTACTGCAACGCCTCTTTTACAAGGCTTTTCTTATGTTCAGCCTTGGCGACATACATCAGCTTATCAGCCTTATCGAGAAGTCCCTCTAAACTGTCACATTTTTCTCCGGTAATATACGAGCCGACGCTTGCCGTAATCAGAATAGAATAATTTGCGGTTCGAATATCACGCCGCAACAAGCTTTCTTCAATTCTAGATGCAAGTCGCTGCGCTTGTTTTTTACTGAAACAGTGACTCATCACGACAAACTCATCGCCGCCTAAACGCCCTACAGCATCTTGCTGCCTGCACCGGCTTTTTAAAATTTTTGCGACGACTCTTAAAACTTCATCTCCAGCTGTATGCCCATAGGCATCGTTAATCGTTTTAAAATCATCAATATCAATAAACGATAGCGTTAAAAACCCACCTTCTTTGTTAAAGGTATCTAGCAAGTTTCTTGTCACGCCTTCCCACCCCGTGCGATTGAGCACAGAACACAACGCGTCGGTAGACGCCCGCTTGAATGCTGAAAGCCTATCATCATCAAGTTTTCTTACTTTTTTCGATGTGGCTAGCGCAAAAATAAATGCCTCTAATGTGATGCCAATGATCAGGCCATAACGGTGTAAGAATGGCGATGTCTCGCTCAGAATAAGCCTAAATGACATTGCCGTTACCATGATAGCAATACCACTCATTACTAAGTACGAGCAGTGAACCTTTCTTACGCAGGCATAAACACAGCTAGAAAGAGTGAAAACCATGGTGACAAGGGTAATGAGACTTAACAGTTGGTTTACCTTATCTGCTTCACGTGTCGACAAAACAATTTGAGTAAACGCCAACACCAGTGCTAAGTAAGCCAACCCCATAATGATGAAGCGAATCCAAGTGCGAAGTAGTACTTTGAAATCAAGGAGCTGATCTAAGAAATTAACCGCCGCAAACACCGTGACACCTAAGCAAAGAAAACATGCAGCTGATAGCTATTAAAAACGCTGACATTAGGCAAGATAATGTTTATCAAGCCCTCTTGCAACAGAAAGAAAATTGCTGCGTTTAGTACATAAAAGCTATACGAGTAAAAGCCGTTATTTCTTATGCTATTACCAAGAACTCCTACGTAAACCGTCAGGGCAAGACAAAACCCTATAAACAAGCTGAGCGTAAGTGTATGGACTGAGGTTATTGACTGATACTCGTCTAATGAACTGACTTTGAAATCGAGAGGTCGCACCACTTGCGCGTTAACATCTAGCAAATAGGTACGCTTACCTGGCGGTAGTACAAAGCTCACTCTTGCCGCCTGTAGCGCATTAACGCGCTGCATATCTTCAGTGTAAAGCTGCGCAAAAGACGTGTAGTTTCGGGTGAAATGAAAAATAGCGGTATCGGCAACATCACATACCAAGACGATACGCTGAAGGCCTTGCGCCAGAGAATACGGCTGACTTTTCGCTGTCTCTTCTAAATGCTGTACATTACAATTTGCAAGTGCGTACGAGCTTATGGCTAACATCACTGTTAAAGCCGAAATGCGTATCAAATATTGAAGCACACCTGCCAACATAGATTTGCCTTACTGCTGTAACTACAGCCAAATCCCTCTAGCAAATAGAACGTGTCAATTGAGAACTTTTTTCGCTTACTCGCCTTCATACCGATTAGCAAAAGACGAAAGATAGTAAAAGCGTAGTTCAATGTTGTAATTCGTTCACCTTATATTCACTTTAATTTTATTACTCTATCGCTCGTTCTCAACAACATACGGAAAATGTGATGAAAAATTTATATCTAGCGACTGCTTTTGCCTTTGCACCATTACTTTTGAGTGCTGAGGTTGCTGCAGAACAAGCACCAATCTCTTATGACTATGTTCAATTGGGGGCAGTGCAAACAGATTTCGCTGACATCCCTGAGTTTGACGCCAAAGGATTTCAATTCAAGGCGAGCAAAGAGTTGGGTTACAATGTGTTTGTCGAAGCCATGTATTTTGACGCATCTGACGATGCGAGCGGATTCGATTTTGACGTCGACAAGTGGGAAGTGGCTTTGGGCTATGTGCACCGCTTTTCGCCATCTACCGCTATAGATTTTCAGGCTGGCTATGGCGATATTGAACTTGGGCTAAGCAACAGTGAAGAATCAGCGTCTACGGGCACAAACTACTACATGTTAGAGTCTAACGTTCGACACAACATTACCCCTAACTGGGAGGTTTTTGCAGGGTTAGAGTGGCAGTTTTGGGACGAGGGTAGCGACCAAAAAGCGTACAACTTGGGTGCGCAATACAAATGGAACTCGGTAGCACTGGGTGCAGAATATACCAAATATTCAGACTCTGAAGTATTCGGTCTGTATGCCCGCTACCAATTCTAACAGCATCACTAGCAAAGGGGGCATGCCCCCTTTTAGTGAATTTCGCATTATCTACGGCTGATAGCAGGAATATCAAAATAGGCGTCTGGGTCAGCCTCTTTAAGTGTATTGAGCATGTCTTTTCGCGCGGCTCTTACCGCAACCGTTTCGCCAAACACTTTTAAATGTAATTCCCCTATAAGCTGTTTTCCCTCCGCTTTACTTAATAAGCCTAGAACTTCACCAGCATGCATAAAGCCTTGCACACGATGCTTGTCGGCGTCTACATTTTTACCCGCTTTACTCGCTTCAAATAGTGCAATGAGTTTAGCCTCACAGGCAGCTAAAAAAACCTTCTGTGCATTTGAGTCATCCATGTTTATGTCCTTTCTTGGTTTTCATCACTATTTATCGCGCTTCTATTATTCTTATTAACTTAGCACTATTTTTAGCGCTCTGTTGCGCCAATGAAACCCTAGCCTCGCGCACAACCACATTGTTTGTAGAATAATGAACAGGCACAGTTCACCTTTTTCGCCTACGCTTACATTAGCGTTAAAAATATAAACAAGAACGCATATTTGAAGAAGTGATTTTTGCCATGCTAAAGCGCCTAATACTTATCGTTACCTTTGGTCTTTTGAGCAGTCAATATGGATATGGCTCTACCTCACCTCATGATTGGCACGCGTCACCGCATCATGTTTCTGTTTTATTGGCCACTACTTCTATCGAAAGCGAAGAGAGTGCGTTTACGCTAGGTTTTGACTATGAATACAGAGTAAACGACTTTTTGGGCCTCGGCGTTGTGGCAGAATACGCATTTGATGATATTGATGCCTACACCTATTTGTTTGTAGCCGACTTGCATATAACGAACAACTTCATTGCCCAAGTCGGTCCAGGCATGGAGTTTCACGGTGGTGATAAAATAGAAGTAGCGCGTTTAGGGTTGCTGTATGAATTTGAATTTTCAGGCATTACGCTTTCACCACAACTTCATTACGATTACCACAAAGATCACCCTGATGCGGTAGTCGCGGGCCTAGCCATAGGCTTCGTCTTTTAACACAAGCACCTTTCACCGCTGCGCACTACTCAGACTCGCCGCCATACTCGTAAGCTAAAAGAAATTTTGCAAGTGCATGGTAAGCAGGAAGTGACGTAGGATCGATGTACCCATTTTTGGCTTGAGGGTGAGAAGCAAAGCGTACCAGCACCATCTCAGCCGTAGGGTCTACATAAATGGTCTGTCCATGCACGCCTCGTGCAGCAAAAGCATTATGTTCATTGTGAAAAACCCACCACTGGCTTTTGTAACTTGCACCAGAAAGCGTAGGAAATGCATTCGTGAATTTGGTTCTGTCGCCGCCATCTTTTATGCTCTGCACCACCTGTTGAGGGAACACTTGCCGAGCATTAACAGCACCTTCATTCAGTACGAGTAAACCGAGACGGCCCATATCACGTAAACCAGCAGAAATACCGCCACCAGCAAAAGCAACGCCTCGTGCATCAACCGTTTGGTAGGCGCTTTGCTCTGCCCCCATTGGCCTCCACAACAATTCGCTTGCCAATGCTGTCACCGATTGCTGTGTCACTTGGCTAATGATCCAACCTAGCATATCCGAGTTAATTGTTTTGTAGTGAAAAAGTGCGCCATGTTCGCCTTCAGGTTTAACTGTTTGTAAGTACTCCCAATAACCATTTGGCCCTGTCTGTTCTTTTGTTCTAGGAAACGGGCTCGCCGCTTTAGAATACCGCCAAATGTCTGCGTTAGGATCAGCGTAGTTTTCTGAAAATGCGACGCCCGTAGTCATGTTCATCACTTCTCTGACAGTGGCATTAGCGAACGCACTGTCACCAATTTCCGGTACCAGTGTTTTTACCAATGCGTCTTCGTTCAACACGCCTTTCGCAATAAGTATTTCAGCAATAAGCCCCGTAACTGACTTTGTCATCGACATTGCAGCATGTTGACCACGTTCATCTAAGCACCCGAAATAGCGTTCGTACACCACGCGCCCTTTGTGGATAACGAGCATACCGTCAGTATAGTTTTCATAAAGTGACTGCTCCCACGTCATCGCGTTTTCACTATTAAGTGGCGTAAAGGTCAGTGCGTCTATTTGGTCACGTATTTTTGAGAACTGCATATCGGGAAGATATTGAAGGGGAATAGAATTACCAACACCTCGGCTGATTTCGCGGGTAGGTAAAAACTCTCTCAAGTGACACACTGACCAACGCAATTTGGGGAAACTGAAATAGTTACTATCAGGTTGCTCAATGCGTTTTTCATCTGCCAACGGATAGCCCTGCATCCATCCCATGACTTTAGGATCTGAAGCCTCAGCAGAAAGTGGTCGCGAGCTTTCTGCAGTCACTGTGGCTGATAGTAGCAGTATCATACTGCAAATGAAGCGCGATAAATTGGTTATTGCTTGCATTGAACTTGCTCTCCTGTTCCTTCATAACAGTATAGTTCCCAAATTTTATACTGCGTACGCATATATCCGTGATCATTCTAGCCCATCATTTTTGACTAACTTAACATTTGTAGTTAATCACAAAAGCTAATGTATTGAGTAACTTAATCGTCGCTGATATGGTATTTAAAGATACTAACAAGGACGTTCTCATGAAATACGCTACTTTTGCACTTCTAGCCACAATTCTTTTCATTGCGGGCTTTATTACGGGTCGTTATACCATGACCGCACCACCACAGGCGCATAACAATACGGCCGCTTCAACGAGCTCAGGACAAGGCCAAGATGACAAAGCAGCGAAAGAGATAGCTGGAGAAGAAACCATTTCAAATCATTCTGCGCCAACAAGCCCCCGCCCAGCTAGCGAAATGGGCACCAAGGAAACACAATTGGCACATCAACAGCGTGCTGACTCAACAATGAGTCAACAGGGCGTGGTTCCTGACCAACACAAAAATGACCATTACGGTGCAACTAACGAACAAAAAGCATTATCTGCTGAGGAAACAACGAAATATCCGCTTGCTCAACAAGAGCTCTCTCAATGGACACAGCGCTACAAAACAGAGCTAAAAGAAAAGATGGCAAATAAGTTGGGAGACGACGTTGCGGAGCTTATGTTTGAACAAATTACCAAAGAAAATGCGTTTTTAAACGACCCCATAGCTGAACACTCACTTGAAGAAGATTTGTCGCAGCGCAGCAATGTGGAGCAGGCTATTCGGGACTACCTGGTAATGAACAACACCGACCCATCTATCGACATGCTTAGCATCATCTGTATTCAGGGCTTATGTGAAGCTACACTTACCGGGAACGACAGCTCATCGTTAATGCTAAATTATATGAATTTAGTAAACGGTGCCGTAGCGGGTATAACGGAAGGTGGACAACCTACTACATATGTTATGGCTGACGGAGGCTTTTGGGCATATTGGTTGTTGCGCTACTAGCCGCTAGTGTGAGCGGCGGCTACACCACCTGCCCGGCAGCCCAGCCGCTGCTCCACGCCCATTGAAAATTGAAGCCGCCTAACCAACCAGTGACATCGACAACTTCACCAATGAAATAAAGTCCATCTACATTTTTGGCCATCATGGTTTTAGACGAAAGCTCGTTGGTATCAACACCACCAATGGTCACTTCTGCCGTGCGATACCCTTCTGTTCCATTAGGTTTTATTTGCCAATTCTCAAGTGTGTTGGCTATGGCATCGCATTCTGCGTGTGACAATTGTTTTACCTAAGCACATTTCGCCATTCATTGTATTCAATAAAGCTCTGTACCATGCGCTTAGGGAAGACTTTATTTAAGCAAGTGGCAAGCAACGCGTCGGGCGTGTTTTCTCGCGCCGCTTTGACAAACGCGTGGGCATCTTCATTTGGCAGTGTATTAATACTAAGCGTATCGCCAGCTTCCCAATAGCTTGAGATCTGCAGCATCGAAGGGCCGCTTAAGCCTCGGTGTGTAAACAGCATGGCTTCTTTGAACGTGGTGTCGTTACAGCTGGCATACACGTCCACCGCAATGCCGCTTAGCTCAGCTAGCGTTTCTTTGTCTTTGTCGTGCAACGTAAATGGCACCAATGCCGCCCGCGTGGGCAAAACATTGAGACCAAATTGTTCCGCAACTTTATAGCCAAAAGGCGTTGCGCCAAGCTTAGGCATACTCAAACCACCAGTGGCGATCACCAGCGATTCACAACCATAATCGCCGTTAGACGTTGAAAGTAAGTACCCACTTCCTGATTTTTCTACTGAGAGAATTTCACAACGCGTGGTAATGGTGACGCCAGCTTTTTGGCATTCGTTTAATAGCAAATCAACGATATCTTTTGCGCTGTCATCACAGAATAATTGGCCTAGCGTTTTTTCGTGGTAGGCAATACCGTGCTCGGCCACAAGGCCAATAAAGTCCCATTGGGTATATCGACTAAGCGCTGATTTACAAAAATGAGGGTTTTGCGAAAGGAAATTCTCTGGTGCCGCATACATGTTGGTGAAGTTACAACGACCTCCTCCCGACATCAGGATTTTTCTTCCCACTTTCTTGGCATGGTCTAGCACTTCAACGCTACGCCCACGGGCCCCCGCTTGTGCAGCACAAAATAGTCCTGCAGCCCCCGCACCAATTACAATGACATCGCGTTTTATCACTGACATTTACCTTTCATTTTTGCCTTTCATTTTTGCCCTTCCTTAAGCGTCTACCTTGTTGCTGGCGTTCGCTGCCAGCTTGAGACACGGGATTATACGTGTAGAAAACATTCACACAACGATAACCCTACTTGGTAAGTAAATTTAATATTAGGCAGCCCAGCGCTCTTCGCACATTTTCATACTTATTAATAGTGTTAAACCTATTTTTAGGCGTGCTAGTCTTCTTAGTACACTTTTTGTTCTTTGCTAATAAGCTTTCACTTACCGCTAAACGCGGTGATGCCAGTCAAAGTTAAAACCACAAAGGCCAATCTAATCACTTACAGGGGAATGTATGTATGGAAGCACTTTTAGCGTCAATAGACATTAATCAATACCTACCCGCAGCACTTGCATGGGCAACAAATATCTTACTTGCGTTAGTTATTCTTATTATCGGGTTATGGATTGCTAGTAAGGTTTATCGCGGCATCGTTGCTATTGCCAATAGCCATCCTCAACTTGATGACACCTTGTTTAAGTTTTTCGGCAGCGTAGCGCGATACACTATTCTTGCCTTTGTCGGTATTGCTATATTGAATCGGTTTGGCGTACAGACCGCATCAATCATTGCGTTATTAGGGGCAGCGGGTCTGGCAATTGGCTTGGCCCTTCAAGGTACCCTGTCAAACCTAGCGGCAGGCGTAATGTTATTGATCTTCCGCCCTTACAAGGTTAACGACTTTGTAGATGCAGCAGGTAAGTTTGGTAAGGTCACAGAAATAGATCTATTCACCACCATTCTTCAAACCTTCGACAACAAACAAATTATTATCCCCAACAGCCAAATCTGGGGAGAACAAATCGTTAACCACTCACACCATGAAATTCGTGGTGTTGATATGACATTTGGCGTTGCCTATGACGAGAATATTGATGCAGCGAGAGCCGTTATCGAAAAGGTACTTAGTGAGCATCCTAACGTATTAAAAGACCCTGCACCGTTTGTTGAGGTCTCTACGCTTAATGATAGCTCGGTAGATTTTATCGTGCGCCCTTTCTGTCACGGCGAGCACTACTTCGACATTTTGTTTTCAGTGCCGGAGCAAGTGAAGAAAGCCCTCGATGAAGCCAATATCGAAATTCCGTTTCCACACCGCAAAGTTATCGTGGTAAACGAGAGTGCTTAACCGTTAGGTGGATGTATTATGACTGGCGAGGAAACACGGCCAGTGGATGTGTGGTGATGAGCTTGACCAAGGCACGAGTGCCCGGTTTAACCGCGTTTTCGTGACTTACGCGCACTTTAAGCTCATCGCCGCTATCAAGACTCAGCGCATACAAGCGGCTTTCACCTTCATATCGCACCCACTTAACCGCACAGTTAGTTTCGTTACTTTGGGCGTCTAAGCTTAAGTCATCAGGGCGAACAAGCAGGTCTACTTCGCCGCTCGCGCCTTGTAATGGCGTACCAGGTACATTACCAATGTGCGTAACAACCGTGTTATCAACGTTACTTTCGCTTGTCTCAAACGTCGCCTTTAAAAAGCTAGCCTCTCCCATAAAGCGCGCAACAAAGCGGCTTGCAGGCTTTGAATAGCAAGCTTCAGGTGAGTCGAGTTGCTCCATCACACCCTTGTTTAGAATACCTACTCTGTCACCAACACTAAGCGCCTCATCTTGATCGTGCGTAACCCAAATAGCAGGCACGCCTGCTTTTTTAAGGGCATCGCGAATTTCCCATCGCAAGCTGTCTTTAAGGGCTGCATCTAAGTTTGAAAGCGGTTCATCAAGTAACACAAAAGCGGGCTCATGCGCCAAGGTTCGCGCCAATGCTACGCGCTGCTTTTGGCCACCCGAAAGACGCGCAGGTTTGGCATCACGAAACGCATCTAGCCCAAGAAGCTTCAACCAATGATCGGCAAGCGCCGTGTCTTTCAGGCGGAAACAAACATTTTGTTGTACGGTGAGGTGTGGAAACAGCGCGAAATCTTGAAAGACCATGCCCACGTTGCGCTTTTCAGGGGGAACGTGTTTGGTTGCGGTACTTTCCCAGTTTCCTAATTGCATACTGCCTTCACAAATCGGAATAAGCCCGGCTAAAGCCTGTAATATGGTAGTCTTGCCGCAGCCCGTTGGTCCCACCAGCATGAGAATTTCGTCTTGCCCAAGTTCTAGGTTTAACTTGTCGACTACGCGGGTAGACCCATAATTTACAGACAAATTACTCACACTTAGCATTACGAACGTTCATCCTCAGTTACAGTAAATTGGGCTTTTCGTTCACCCGATAGCATAAGCACTAGGCCAATGCCTGACAATAATACCAGTAGTAAGCCTGGCACAGCAGCACGGCCAAAGTAGCCAGCTTCATAGACACGCCACATATAGGTAGCAAGTGTCTCAAATCCTGTAGGCCCCAGCATAAGGGTAGCTGGTAACTCTCTCATGGCCTCCAAAAAGACCAATGCAGCGCTAAGCAATCATACCACGAAGGGTAAGTGGAAGCGTAATGCGCATAAACGCCTCTCGCGGACTTGCGCCCAGCACCCGAGCAGCCTTCACAAGACCCGAGTCAATATTTTCAGACGTGCTCCTTACGCTACCAACAGCAAGAGGGATAAAGCGAAGCACATAGGCCATTACCAGCAAACTCAACGTTTGATAAAAGGCCGGAAGCTGAAGGCCGACATAAACCAGTGCGGTCCCCATAACAATACCAGGTACACCAAAACCGAAATAGGTGATGCGCTCCATGAAGCGACCGGCTTTGCCCGCAATAGCAGCATGGGCAACGGGAATTGCCAGCAGCACCGCCACTAAAGCTGCAATGAATGAGGCATGAGCAGAGTTCCAAGCATAGCTGAGTTCAAAACCACCCGTGCCCTCTCGTACAAGCCACAGTATAAATACAGCCAGCGGTAGCACTATTGCCATAAACACAACAGGGAACGCAGCAACAAGCATTAGGTTGCGTTGCCATCTAGCAGGAAATAGCACAAGGTGCTTTCCAGGCCGTTCTTTTGCGCCGCCAATGCGGCTTTCAATAAATAAGATTAACCCCACAATGACCATCAGCTGCAGGCTCAGCATGGCAGCTTGGCTAAGACCAAAGGCGTTATATTCAACAAAAATAACGCGGGTAAACGTGTCTAGCCCCATAATGGCGGGCGTGCCAAAATCAGAAAGTGCATAAAGTGCAGCCAATAAGGCACCTGCCGCAATACTGTTAACTACACGCGGTAACACCACGCGCCACAGGCTTGTGCCTAGTGTTAGTCCTAATGTGCGAGCAGCATTGACTAGGCTCGCATCTAAGCTAAGCAGGCTTGCTCTGGTGGTCATCATCACAAACGGGTAAGTATACAAACTCATGACCAACGCGGAGCCCCACAAACCGCTGATGGGTGGCATTGTGAAACCCAATACATTTTCAATTTCACCGCCGCGCCCAAACGAGAAGTACATCGCAAAAGCGCCGATATAGCTGGGAAGCGCTAGCGGTGCCGCAAGCACGATAAGCCAAAAGCGCTTAAACGGCATTTGCACATAAGCGGTTAAAAATGCCAGTGGAACACCAATCAACACTGCGCCAATAATGGTTAACACCACAAGCGACAGTGTGTTACCTAAAACACGTAGATTATGTGTATCGAACAGCTGGGCGCTGTCTTGGGCTAAAGAAAACAAAACGCCGACGGGCAATAAAGCCATCAGCGCTATTAGTAGTGCCAGGGGATACGACTTAGGCCAATTTGTCACAGTACGCCAACTTCCCTCATCATATTAAGCGTAGGGCGAAGATCGGCTAACTTACGCAAATCCATCTCTGGCGGCGACAGGCTGCTTAAGCTTGCCAGGCCTTCTGGTTGGGCAACACCTTGTACCAGCGGAATTTCATATGCCTCGCGGGCTAAGTAAGACTGTACTTCGGTGCTTAAAAGATAACGAATAAAGTTAACCTATAAGCTACCTTCACTTAGTGCAACAATGCCCGATGCATTAACCAAACAGCCCGCGTCGTTATTGGTGTAAGCTAGAGCGACATTGGCATCTGGCTTGCCCGACTTAAGGCGCAGCGTGTAATAGTGGTTGGCAAAGCCAACATCTACTTCACCGCGTTCAACCCCCATCACAACACCAAGTTCACCTGCGTATTTTTTCGCATTGCGATTGATGCCTTTCAGCCATGCTTTTGTGGCTTTTTCGCCTTCTAACACTCGCATTGCGGTAACGAACGATTGAAATGATGAATAAGCAGGGGCCCAGCCAATTTTAAGATCGCTATCGGCTAGCGCCATCACGCTGTCGGGAATTTGCTCTAATGAAACACGCTTCGTGTTGTATGGCAACGTTCGAACACGCCCAGTAACAGGGGACCAGCTTGGGTATTGAAAGCCTTCCTTAAGCTGAGCGGTCATATCCGAAGGCAGAGGTTTTGCCGCCCCTGCATCGGTAACCACGCCTATGGAGCCGGTATCTACCGCCCAAAACAAATCAGCGCGTTTAACGCCAGCTTTGGTTTCCGCCACTATGGTGTTGGCTAGCGCAGCAGAGCCACCGCGACGCACTTTTAAATTAAGGTTTGGGTTACGCTTTTCTATCGCTTTCAGAACATTCTCATAAAGCCCGCCTTCGCCTCGACCCAAATACAACGTTAGGTCGCCTTCAAGCTTGGGTAGTGAATCTACCGATACACTGCCTGTTTGCGTCATGGCGTGCACAGTGCTTAGTGGCAAGCTGCCTAACGCACCCGCTGCCGCTAGGCCCTGTAAGAATGTTCTTCTTTGCATTGCGCTTCCTTAAAATACGTCTTTACGACTTTTTTCTGCTTCCACTAGAAGCATACGTGCGCGATCCAATTTTGCTTGCATGGTTTCTACAACCTTTCGCACACCATTTACGCCTTTATCTTTTGAGATGGCTTGTGGAAGCGTTACGTTAAAGTCTTTTTCTAAGTCCTCAACCAGTGCCGCATCTTTTGCAATTAGATCGCCTTCTACGCCCTCGAAGCGTTGAAGGTAAGTATCGTGCACTAATGTTGTTGCTACTTCATGAAGTTGCTCTGCATATTTGGCAACTACACGGTCGAGGCGATTTTTAATGTCATCGATAATTTCAGGGCCCGTAGTCGGTTCTTTTTCTGTTGTCTTAACAACGTCGACCAGGCCTTTCTTCTGATACTGGGACGCAAGTTTAACCGCGCCTAGCGCTTGCCACAAGGCATGATTTAGCTTCTCTTGTTCCTCGCGAACTACCTTGATAGGTTGTTTACCATCAATGGCCATTTTCACGCCGTAAATACCTTGCCAGATTGAGGCATAGATAGGTACATATTGGGTTTCAATAGCAGAATGAAACTCAACTTCTTCCCAATATTCAATAAGTGCATCGGTATTGAGCGAAGCATCTTTAGCTTCATATGCATTTACAACACCACCGAATTTGCTTTCCAGCCAGTGAACTTCTTCTGTGTATTCAGCAATATGCGCATGCAAGTTATTGACATGGTCGCCAATCTCACCGTTTGCTAAGGCATTGCCTGATGCAACGGTCAATGACATTGCCGAAGCAAATACGAGTGCACTCATTTTTTTCAGTGTTGTTGTCATGATTATTCCTAAAACATTGTCTTTTCACGCAAATGATACTTATTATCATTAAGCAAGTAAAGGTAACTCAGCGAGTGTCAAGGTCACCCACCTCTGGCGCAAAGCCCTGTAATATCTGGGTTTACAATACGAGCAATAGTAGTAAATAAACGCAAACCTGATGATATTTAACGATTATTCAGACACGAGAGATCACAGTTTTGTTTCATTTTAATGAATTAAAAAACAATGTATATGCTGCTGACAAACATAAAAAAAGCTCGCGAAAATAAGGCGAGCTTTTTATCGATATAAATCCTAAATGCTTAGAGGCTATTTAGCATAGTTTCCGCATCACTTACGTCAAAACGGCCTGGGTCTTCTACGTTAATTTTTACCACTTCACCGTCTTCAACCAGCATTGAGTAACGCAGTGAGCGCATGCCACCGAAGTTACCTGTATTCATGTCTAGGCCTACTTGCTTAGTAAAGTATCCATTGCCATCAGCTAGCATGATAATGTCTTCTGCGTTACTGGCCTTACCCCACGCATCCATAACAAATGCGTCGTTTACGCTTAGACAAATAATACTATCTACGCCTTTGGCTTTAATTTTGTCAGCCAGAGTAACGTAACCAGGTAGGTGTGCTTGAGAACAGGTTGGTGTAAATGCACCAGGCACCGCAAACATTACCACACGCTTTCCAGTAAACAGTTCATTAGTTCCTGGGTTAGTTACTTCACCATTTTCTAAAAGGCTAAAATCCACCTCAGGCAGAGTGCTACCAACTTGTATCATGATGTTCTCCTAATTTTTCTGACACAAATACACGTCAAATCGATGTTTCTTACTTTCTATTGCCATTGATGGCTTATGTCCTGCCAGCACGTCTGCACTGTTTGGTCGCTTTACTACCACTCGGTGCGTAGCTAGCTTTAGTGCTGGCGGTAACAGCGCATCTGCGTCAGGGTCGTGTCCTAACAGTTGCTGAAACAGCCGCATTTCCTTTTTCACCAAGGCCGATTTCTTTTTATGCGGGAACATGGGATCGAGATATATCGCATTCACATCCTCACCATCAAAGTATTGCATTACCTCAGCACTATTTCCATGCTGAAGTGTCATTCGTGACGCCAAGTCAGGATAGTCAATCTGAAGTCGTCTTATGCCATCTTCCAGCAAAGCTGCCACAATAGGCGAGCGCTCAATCATGGTAACGTGGCAGCCAACACTTACCAGCACAAAGGCGTCGCGCCCTAGGCCAGGGGTGGCATCTACTACGTGCCATTGTTCGTTACCTTTTAACCCTACCGCTTTAACGATAGGCTCTTTGCGACCACCGCCATGTTGTTTTCGGTATATGCTCGCTGCACGACGCAAAATCGACTTCAACGGGTAACACCTTTTTTTCACTGGCGTCACTTAACCCTAAAACGTTGTTGTGGACTTGCAAATAAAAGCCATCTGCCGCGGTAGGTTGTTTTCATTATAACTAAAGCCCCACTTATCACTTATCGCTTTTGCAAGGTCTGTGTCTGCATCAAAACACGCATCTGCGGGCGCGCTGGTTACTACTAATGGCAGTGTGTTAAGCATGGCCATACTGCTCCTTGTGCCCAATCCAGCGGTTAATGATAGCTTGTGCGTGAGAAGGATATTTGTCCCATAACGTGTAGGCTATCTCTTGCACTTTAGGAATGAGCGCGGCGTCGCGCACCAAGTCGGCTATTTTAAGCTCGGCCATACCGGTTTGTTTGGTACCCATGAATTCTCCAGGCCCACGAATTTCTAGATCGCGCTGAGCAATGTAAAATCCATCGTTAGATTCACGCAATACCCCTAAGCGCTGAGTTGCTGTTTTCGACAGCGGGCTTTGATACATCAGCACACACTGGCTTTCTACCGCACCTCGCCCTACGCGACCGCGTAATTGGTGTAGTTGAGCTAAACCCAACCGTTCAGGGTTTTCAATAATCATAATACTGGCATTAGGTACATCTACGCCTACTTCAATTACGGTTGTGGCAACAAGCAAATCTAACTTGCCATCTTTGAAATCTGCCATAACTTGTGCTTTTTCAGCTCAGCTTTAAGCGCCCGTGAACTAACCCCACCTGCAGGTCGGGTAGCGCAGTACGAAGCGTCACCGCGGCGTCTTCTGCGGCTTGGCACTCGAGTACTTCAGACTCGTCAATTAGCGTACATACCCAGTACGCTTGTCTGCCATTTTCTTTGCACGCTTGGCGTACCCGTTCTATTACGTCGGCGCGGCGCGTATCGGGCAATACCACCGTTTGTACTGGTGTTCGCCCCGGCGGCAACTCATCAATTATCGAGGTATCTAAATCGGCATACGCGGTCATCGCGAGCGTTCTTGGAATGGGCGTGGCGGTCATGATCAACTGATGAGGATAGCGCCCCTGCTGTTCGCCTTTGTCACGCAATGCCAAACGCTGATGTACACCAAAACGGTGCTGCTCGTCCACAATAACGAGTGCTAACTGCTGATAGTTTACACTTTCTTGGAAAATAGCATGTGTCCCCACGAGCATTTGAATATCGCCCGCCTCTAGTCTTGCCAGCACTTCATTACGCGCTTTGCCTTTTAGTTTGCTTAGCAAGCCAGCCCACTTCAATGCCGAGTGGCTCTAGCCAACCTCTAAAGTTATTCGCATGCTGCTCAGCAAGCAGCTCTGTGGGCGCCATTAAGGCCACCTGATGACCCGCACCGATGGCAGATAGCGCCGCAAGCGCAGCAACTAGCGTTTTACCAGACCCCACATCGCCTTGTACTAAGCGCATCATGGGGCGAGCGTGCTGCATGTCCTTTTGAATATCTGCTACTACTCGCGCCTGCGCCCCTGTCGGGGAAAATGGCAGCTGAGCAAGCATTTTATCGATAAGCACCTGATTAACGTCAATAGGAATACCCGGCTGTGCATCAGAGAGCTTGCGCACTTTAAGCACGCTTAAGTGATGTGACAGCAGCTCTTCTAAAATAAGCCGGTATTGAGCAGGATGCAGACCTTCTTCCATTTCGTGAACGTCGACATCTGGTGGCGGCCTATGCACTAAATGCAATGCTTCGTTTAAGCTGATTTGCTCATCGTAAATGCCTTCTGGCAACAGGTCAGCAAGCGCACCTTTATCTAGCAATGCCAGCGCTTGCTCAGTTAAGTTGCGTAAAGTCAGTTGCTTTACGCCATCCGTGGTGGGATAGACTGGAGTCAAAGATTCTTCACTTGGCGGCGCATCTTCTTCAACCAGCTTGAACTCAGGGTGCATCATTTCAATGCCCCATTTGCTAGGTTCGAACTTCACCAAAACAGCGTACTGTATTACCTGGTGTCATCATTGAGCGCTGCACCGCACCAAAGTGAAAAAAGCGCAGCGTAATCGTACCTGTACCGTCGCTTAGCTTCACCACCAACATGCGTTTTTTACCGTACTGGATATCTGCGCTCATCACTTCCCCTTGCACACTCACATGGGTAAAGGGGCGACATTCGGCTACGCTGTATATTCGTGTTCGATCTTCGTAACGATGAGGAAGGTGAAACAAAATATCTTGAAGGGTGAACAGGCCAATTTTGTTGAGCTTTTCTGCCACCTTTGCACCTACGCCTTTAAGCGCAGTAATCGGTGTAGTGGCCAGTGCTTGCATTGGTCGAAGTCCTTCTTTTATCTATTTGATACTGACGCTAAGCGCCTAAATTTAAACGAAGTGTAAAGGATTGCGACTAGGTTGGCGAGTACGCTTTAGGTCAGTTTTTGAAGAACCATGAACAAAATAGGAAAAGCACAAAGAAAACTGAACTCAAAAACTGTGGTTGCTATTATTTTCAGTAACTTATAACGTGCCATGTGTTTATCTTACACCGTTGTTAGCAGCATGATCACTTTGACACACTTGGAAATAGTGGATTTAGCCCTTCGCTTAGCAGCAAGTGGCCAGCTAGGCCTATTGATATACTGGTTCGGTCAATACAAACCTAAGACGCAAAAGCGAGCCTACCAATTTTTTGTATTGTGCATCATTAGCTACATACTGCTAACCACCCCAATTGCCAATGAAGACTACGGCTGGTTGCGCGCACCTTTGCTGCTTCTGACCGACCTTACCGCCTTCTCTATTTGGTACTTAGTGTTAACAATACTCAAACCGCAGCGATCATTAATGGATTACCCCAAATGGTTGACTATACCTGTAGGGCTGTGGTGTGTTTGGCTGGCCTATTTTTTCTTATTTACACCAGGAAAAGGCGTGTTGCACGACGCAAGCCATGTCATCGGTTTTGTTGTTCTTGGTTATGTGATTTATCGATGCTTGCACGGCTATTTTGACGATCTAGTAGATGAACGACGTAGTGCACGACTTATCATAGTGACAGGATGCGGCATTTACATGGCTGTGTTGACCTTTTTCGAATTAGCTTTTCGTTTCGTAAAAGACCTTTCTTTGTTTAGCTTATTGAACGCACTCACCATTGCCTTGCTCTCATTTATTTTTAGCGCTAGATACATTAAGCCCAATGCAGATGATAGGCCAGTGAATGAAAAAACTATGTCATCAGCCATTAAAGAAACCTCTTCGAGTAAACCACCGCGTTCAGTGAATGCAGAAAAACTGTATGAATTGATGGAGTCAGGTATTTATCGACAGCCCGATTTTTCGGTTAGTGCATTGTCTGAGGCTGTAGGTATACCCCAACATCAGCTGCGTAAACTCATAAACCAAGAACTTGGTTTTACCAATTTCTCACACTACCTCAATAGTTATCGCATTCCTGAGGTGTGTCGTCAGTTAGAAAATACTCAGCAACAACATATCCCCATTCTCACGTTGGCCCTAGAGGCGGGATTTAATTCAATAGCACCGTTTAATCGCGCGTTTAAGCATCATATGGGCATGACGCCGAAGCAATACCGCGAACGTTTTCAAAAATGATCATGTTTTTTTAAAAAACGATAAGAAAAAGTTTCGTATTTTCAATTAACTAGAGCTTGCTAATTTTTGTGGAGTACTCGTTAATGAAATACAAAAAAACGGTAGCGGTTACCGTTCTTATTGGTGTGTTCTTTTATTTTACTTACCCAATTTATCAGTTTTATACCCATAAACATAAAGCCCCAATGTTAACGCCATGGGGATACGAATCTTTGCCTCAAAACGCGCCGCAAAACAGCAAGGTCTATCAACCACATTTCACAAACACTGCCGAAAAAGCACTACACCGTATTGGTCAACATAGAGCAGCCATTAATGCCCCAGGCCTTTCTATTGCGGTGGCGATAAAACAAGAGCTAGTGTGGGCTGGGGCTTCAGGATGGGCTGATGTAGCAACTAATACCCCCATGACACCTAATACTATTGTTCGCATCGGAAGTACGTCCAAAGCGCTAACGGCTACTGGCTTAGCACGTATGGTTCAAGCGCAAGCAATCTCACTTGATAGGCCTTTAAGTGCCATATTCACTGAATTACCAAACCAAGCATGGGCCGATATCACACCTCGTCAACTCGCGTCTCACAGTGCAGGCATGCCTCATTACAAGGAAAATACCGATTATTATGGGCTGCTAAAGTCGATCACCTTGAATGGTCATTATAAGAATGTTGATGATGCCGTTAGGTTATTTGATGGCAGCGAAACCTTGTCTGCGCCAGGCGAGAAGTTTTATTACTCAAGCCTTGGCACTGTGCTGTTAAGCGCCGCTATGCAAAGCAGTGTCGAGACAACCTACCAACAATGGATGCAAGAGCAGGTTCTAGCTCCCCTTGCCATGCACAGCACCTTGCCAGAACAGCCTCTCCCTTCGTCACACCACCCCCAAAAAGACCAGCAGGTAGCCACTTTTTATTGGCAAGAAAAGGGCGAGCAACGCCGAGTACGTAAATGGAGAGACGTAGACTTAAGCCATAGACTTGCCGGAGGCGGATGGCTTTCAACATCAAAAGATCTGGTTAAGTTGGGGCAAGGCTTCATGGATAACAACTTTATTGCCACTTCCATAAAAGATGAGTTTTGGACACCCCAAATACTAAATAGCGGCAAGGCAAACCACCAAAACTACGGTATTGGCTGGCGCGTACACACGTTGTCATTAGGTGATGATGAGGAGGTCACTTACGCTCACCACGGGGGTGTTTCTAAAGGTGCACAGAGCTTTCTTGTTGTAGTGCCTAAATACAAGCTGTCTGTTGCGTTGAATATCAATAGTAATACCGAAGAGTTTCATGAATTCAGTAGTATTGTTGGTGAGATAATCCGGCTTTTTATTGCCGAAAGGAAAACACAGATAAAAGAGAATGCAGAAGGAGATTTAGGCATCGCACGCCCGTTGTAACAGATGCTAAGTTAGCGCAATAACGGCGTTATCATAACGCCGTTATTGCTAATATTGCATTTTTGCCACTAGCTGGCGTCTAGTGCATTGGCTTCTTCTTTGGTGATTTGCATTTCTTTCCACCAGCTATCGGTGGCGTCCACTTCACCTAATGCGTTGATAGGGGGAAGTGGTAGTCCTTTGCGTTGGCAAAGTTTAAACAAACGAGGATAGCCATTTTCAAAGGCAAGTGCCTGGCATTCTTCTTCTGGCAAATGTTGCGTATTGTACATACCCGCAATTGTGCGTTGACGCTGTGCTTCGTACAACACAAGTGCTGCGGCAACCGAAACGTTTAACGATTGCACCATGCCCATCATGGGAATAACAATATCCTGATCAGCCATTTCTTTGGCTTCATCAGTGGCACCATACTTTTCTTGACCAAACAAAATGGCAGTAGGTTTGGTGTAATCGATATCGCGAAAATCTACCGCGCTGTCAGACAAGTGCGTAACGAGCACTTGCATACCCTGCCCTTTCAATTCGGACATGGCATCGCTGATATTGTCGTGGTTGGTTTGACGCACCCATTGCTGGCTGCCCATTGCTGTGCCGCGACGAAATTGATACTTCTGTTCCCACACGGTGTGAACGCGATGAATACCCACCGCGTCGCACGTGCGCACAACAGCCGATACATTGTGTGGCTTATGCACGTTCTCAAGGCAAACCGTAAGATCGGTTTGTCGTCTTTCCAGCACACTTCTAATTCGCTGATAACGCTCAGGTGACATGACTTACTCCGGCAATTCCATAACGCCGTCAATTTCAATTTGTGCACCTTTAGGCAGTGCTACAACCTGCACCGCTGCGCGAGCTGGGTATGGCTGCGTAAAATAGCGGCTCATAATCTCGTTAACGGTGGCAAAGTGACCTAGGTCAGTCAAAAAGATGTTTACTTTAACCAAGTCATTTGTTGTTCCGCTAAGCAGCTTCACACACTGCTTTAACATTTTCAAAAACCTGAACAGCTTGCGCTTCAAATTCGTCAGATACCATTTCCATGGTTTCTGGCACCAAAGGAATTTGGCCAGAAAGATATACTGTAGTGCCTGCTTTAGCCGCTTGGCTGTATGTACCAATAGCAGCAGGTGCCTTATCGGTCTGAATAATAGACTTAGACATAATGATTCCTAAAAAATATAAAATTAGTGTCGAGATTGACTATGACGAGACACTTTCTGAACCTCTGGCATGGTACGAATTTTCTTCATTACACGGGCCAGATGCACGCGGTTGTACGTGGTTAGCTCTAGGTCAATAAAGTAGATATTACTCTCTTTTTCTTCGGTTTGCAGACCAATGATGTTGGAATCGCAACCCGAAATAGTGTTCGTTAATGTTGCCAGCGTCCCTTGGTGATTGATGAGCTCAATTCGCAGCGACGCTTTAAATTCGCCTTGTGGCTCATCATCCCATTGCATAGGCAATACTCGCTGAGGCTCTTCTCTGGCGAGCTTACGGATGTTATTACACCCCGTTTGGTGAATAGTCATACCGCGTCCAGGGCTAAGTACCGCGACAATTTCATCGTCAGGAATAGGGTGACAACAGCGCGAATAATGCACCAACAAGCCTTCGGTTCCACGAATAGCCACGTTGCCTTTTTTGTCAGACAAATCAGAAGTACTTTCACCCAACAAGCGGCGTGCAACAATAGCGCTTAGCTCATTACCAAGCCCAATATCTACCAATAGATCATCAAAGCTATCGTGTTTAGTTTCAGCCACAACGCGGTCGATATCGTCTTGAGGTATATCGTCTAGCTTCACGGCACCGAGCGCATGACGTAATAGACGATTCCCCATGTTCACTGCTTCTTGTGAATGCTGCTTACGCAAGTACTGGCGAATGCGCGTACGCGCCCGTGCGCTTACTACAAAGTTTAGCCAGTTAGCATTTGGCTTAGCTTTCGGCGAGGTAATAATTTCTATCGTTTGCCCATTCTCCAGCGGCTTGCTCAAGCTAAAGTTTCTGCGCTCGACGCGCACGCCCACACAGGTATTACCCACATCAGAGTGAACGGCGTAAGCGAAATCAACCGCCGTGGCCCCCATTGGCAGCTCGATTATACGGCCATCAGGTGTAAACACGTAAATTTCGTCAGGGAACAGGTCAGTTTTAACTGATTCGATAAATTCAAACGATGAACTGGCCGACTGTTGCAGTTCCAACAGACTTTGCATCCACTTACGCGCGCGCAATTGCGCCGTAGTGCCATTGTCACCAGGCTCTTTGTATAACCAATGCGCCGCAACACCTTTGTCAGCCATTTGATCCATTTCCTGCGTACGAATTTGAATTTCAACAGGGATACCGTGTGGACCAATCAATGAAGTGTGAAGCGACTGATAGCCGTTAGTACGTGGAATGGCAATATAGTCTTTGAAGCGGTTTTCGATAGGCTTGTACAGACCATGCATGGCGCCCAAAGCGCG
This sequence comes from Alteromonas gracilis, assembly GCF_036870955.2. Lineage (GTDB taxonomy): Bacteria > Pseudomonadota > Gammaproteobacteria > Enterobacterales > Alteromonadaceae > Alteromonas > Alteromonas gracilis_A. The sequence goes on along the minus strand of NZ_CP145482.2, from coordinate 147,563 downwards.
ATAGCAGTTATCAACTGACGACACTACGATACGAAACGCGTATATATCCATTACCTCATTGAACATCAGTTCTTTGTTTTTCATTTTACGGTAAATGGAATACAGGTGTTTTTCACGGCCAAGCACATTCGATTCAATTTCGTAGGCTTCAAGGCGCGTGTTTAATTCCTGCCTAATGTTTTCAATAATCTCTTTTCGATTACCGCGAGCCTGACGCACAGCTGATTTAAGTGCACGGTGACGCATAGGGTACATGGCTTGAAAACCTAGGTCTTCCAGCTCATTTTTAATATCGTGAATACCCAAACGATGCGCGATAGGTGCGTAGATTTCCAGCGTTTCAAGGGCAATGCGACGGCGTTTGTCTGGGCGAAGCGACCCCAACGTGCGCATATTGTGAGTTCGGTCGGCCAGCTTTATCAAGATAACGCGAATATCTTGTACCATGGCCATCATCATTTTACGGAAGTTTTCCGCTTGCGCTTCTTGTTTGGTACTAAATGCCAGTTTATCAAGCTTACTGACGCCCTCCACAAGCTCAGCGACGGTGTCACCAAAGGCTTCAGCTAAGTCTTCTTTGTCGTAATGGGTGTCTTCAATAACGTCATGCAGCAGTGCAGCCATAATAGTTTCATGGTCTAAATGCATATCAGCAAGAATACCCGCTACTGCAACAGGGTGTGTGATATAGGGGTCGCCACTTGAACGCATTTGGCCATCGTGGGCTTCTTGCGCCAAAACAAAAGCATCTTGTACCAGCTGAACCCGTTCGGCTGGTAGATATTCAACAACTTTCTGCTTTAAACCTTCAAACAAATACACAGTGCAGCGTGACCCTTATATAACGTTACAACCCTAAGAATACGTTTTATTGTGCTATAAGCCAATACGCCAAAAGTAAAGCGCCAGTGCTTTTTTCAAAGCACTGGCGCTAAATTACTCGTAAACAGCCCTAAAGGGCACGTTTTACTGATCAGATAGAATGTTTGCTACTGAAGCAAATTCAGCATGTTCTTGCTGTTCTTGTGCTTGAAGCTCTGCTTGCTCAAGCGTAGCAGCAGTCACTAAACCTTCTTCGATTTCACGAAGTGCAGTTACTGTTGGCTTATCGTTTTGAACGTCAACCATAGGATCTTTGCCTTCAGTGGCAATTTGACGTGCACGGCGTGCAGCAACAAGCACTAGGTCAAAGCGGTTACCAATTTTATCTACGGCATCTTCTACAGTTACGCGAGCCATGTATTTCTCCGAAAATTAGGTTGAGCAAGTTATTCAAAAAACGGCCGCGTAGTATACATGGTTGTACCTCGCGATCCTAGCGTTTTGTGTGAAATTAACACAGCGCGATCGCTGTGATCACACGCTTTTTGGTCAAAACACGTAATTCTTAATGTAAGCTTACGCGTTACCGAGCAATTCGTCCAACAAAGGCTGATGACGCATTTGCTGTTTAACGGTTCTTAGACGCTGAGCCGTAACAATGGCTTCAAGGTCGCCAAGCGCGGTCGTGAAGTCATCATTAACAATGACATGATCAAATTCATTGAAGTGTGACATTTCAGCCACGGCTTGTGACATTCTGCCTGCAATCACCTCATCACTATCTTGACCGCGATTATTTAAGCGCTGTTCCAGCACATCTAACGAAGGTGGCAAAATAAAAATACCACACGTATCTGGCATCAATTTTTTCACTTGGCGCGCACCTTGCCAATCGATATCAAGAAAAACATCAATACCACGGTGTAGCGTTTGTTCAATTGTCACACGTGATGTTCCGTAGTAATTGCCAAAAACTTCGGCATACTCGAAGAAAACACCTTGCTCGATAAGGGCTTCAAACTGCTCTCGGCTTACAAAGTGATAGTGAACGCCATCTTCCTCACCTGGGCGAGGTTGACGTGTAGTATGAGACACAGACACCTGCATTGGCGACGTCGTATTGCCTTCGTACTTTTCCATTAGCGCTTTTATAAGACTAGATTTGCCAGCACCGGAAGGCGCAGCAAGAATAAACAGATTACCGAGTAGTGAGGCCATAAAATATTAAAATTCTATCAAAGTATGGTGATTTCAAACCGCAATGATAGCATAGGTAAGCGCACTGCCGTAATAACCATTGTGTTAACAGAAACGCAATCATAATGCGTGATAACAATGTCTTTTACGTGATGCGTTTTAAAAATGATAACAATAATGTCATGAAGCGCTTTTTGATTACGCGCTTTGGCTAACAAGCAACAAGACCACTATAGGAACATGAGCATGACTCAGCCACTTCTACCGTGCGTAGAAATCAACCCTTCCACCACGCCTGATGCCTGCGTTATATGGCTACACGGGCTTGGTGATTCTGGCCACGGATTTGCCCCTATTGTCCCTGAGCTTCGCCTGCCTGATAGCATGGCGGTTAAGTTTATTTTTCCTCACGCACCCGAGCGTCCTGTTACCATAAATAACGGTATGCGTATGCGTGCGTGGTACGACATAAAATCACTCGACTTTGATAGCCGCGCAGATTTAACTGGTGTTAAAGAGTCTGCAGAGCAAGTTGAACAGTTAATTGAAGCACAAATTAAAAACGGAATACCCGCAAATCGCATCGTTTTAGCAGGCTTTTCACAAGGTGGTGTGGTGGCATTGCATTTAGCGCCACGTTATTCACAACAGTTTGCTGGGGTTCTGGCTTTATCTACCTATATGTGCGAGCCCACACTTTTGGCAAATGAGGCAACTGACGTCAATCGCACCACACCCATTATGATGGCCCACGGCGATCAAGACGAAGTTGTGCCAGTCTTTATGGGTAACGCCGCGTACAACACACTGACCAACAATGGTTTTAATGCCACATGGCAAACCTACACCATGCAACACAATGTGTGTATGCAAGAGCTAAATGACATCAGTGCATGGCTTCAGAAAGTGCTGGCGTAAAGCCAGCACATCTTCTAATTGACCACTCTGTTGCGGCCGCTGTTTTTTGCGGTATACAGGTTATCGTCGGCCTGTTTTAACGTGGCATGGATATTACTGTCAGTAAGCGCTGTAGCCACCCCAAAACTGGCGGTTATGGGGTGGTGAATATCACCTTTAACAAAAGGGTTCTCTTCAATGGTCTTCCGCATTTTTTCTGCAAGTTTAACGGCCTGACTTAGGCTTGCATGTGGGAAAAGAACAAGAAATTCCTCCCCGCCAGTACGCGCTACCACATCTGTATTTCGCACGGTTTTACGCATTAACTCACAAAAGTGTATTAAGACTTCATCTCCGATATCGTGTCCGAATTTGTCATTGACCCGTTTGAAGTGGTCAATATCGACCACAACCGTACTTAAGGGAAAATAACTGGCTGGGTCTTGCATGGCGCGCTCAAAAAACACAGCTTCAAGAAAACGTCTATTGGGCAATTTCGTCAGCGGGTCTGTATTGGCTTGCCGCATGCGCTCTAAATTTTCTTGCAGCATTTCCCTTCGGCTTTGGTGCCAAAAATATTCACCAATAAACGCCACGCAAACAAAACAAAAGGTGGCAATAAGAAAGCGAGACACGTGCTCTGGCGGATATTCAGCTGCTATTTTGTCTTGATTGAATAACATTAACATAGACAAACCAAGCGTTACTGTAACGTACAAAATAGCGGGTTTGTATCTCACCACAATTATCTGAATGAACAATAGAGGAAAAATAAAATACAACCCGGTGTTATTCAGTCCTCCTGTATAAACCAGCGCATTTATGGTGAAGCAAACAATTAAACCCGCAATATAGTAGAAAAGGTCATAGCGGGGAAATACGTGCGATAAAATGACGTTAGCAAAAATAACGGCTGCCGAGCCAGCGAGTGAACCCACTAGCAATGTGTCGCCCCCCTCAATGTTTATCCACGCCATGACAGCCATAATGATGCCGCCAACATACGAGATAAAGTAAAGGGTTAGCCTTCTGCGTTTTGCTTCAGCCTCATTTTGTTGCGTACCTCGCAGTAATTGTCGTACTGATGAATGCTCCATTACCGCACCTGCTCTCCTTTTTACGCGTTATGCCTTGCTATCAAAAAGGCTTTAATGCCAACACGTTACCATCATAAAAAACTTTTCAAAACACAGCTTAGACTGATTTACATCATATCTCCAGCTAGAAAATTTGGGGCATTTTCCAACATTAAACCGTAGAATACGTATACTAGAACGTGTTCAATGCATTACATTTTTGCAACCCAAGACAACAAGCTCTAGCATACGCACCACAGTATTAATTTTAATTGATTGGAATCACCATGAGTAACCTTAACACTACCCGTACCATTCGCATTGCAACAAGAAAAAGTGCACTAGCACTGTGGCAAGCAGAGTATGTGAAAGCGAAGCTTATCGAGCACTATCCTTCGCTAACGGTAGAGTTAGTGCCCATGAGCACGCAGGGCGACAAAATTCTTGATACGCCATTAGCGAAAATTGGCGGCAAAGGCTTATTCATCAAAGAACTTGAAATTGCCATGTTAGAGGGGCGCGCCGACATTGCGGTGCACTCTATGAAAGATGTGCCAGTAGCCTTTCCTGACGGTTTTGGCCTTCATGCTATTTGTGAGCGCGAAAACCCGTTTGACGCATTTGTTTCTAATCATTTCGATAATATAGACGCGTTGCCACAAGGCGCCGTGGTGGGCACGTCTAGCCTACGCCGCCAGTGCCAAATTCGAAAATACCGCCCAGACCTTGTGATTAAAGATTTACGCGGTAACGTCAATACACGTTTGGCAAAGCTAGACGCAGGTGAATACGATGCCATTATATTGGCTTCAGCTGGGCTTATTCGACTAGAGATGGAAGACCGCATTCGCATGCCAATTCCGGCCGACGTGTCACTTCCTGCGGTCGGTCAAGGCGCGGTTGGCATAGAATGTCGCAATGACGATGACGAACTTATTGCACTTTTACAGGCACTTAATCACAGCGATACGCACACGCGAGTCACCGCTGAGCGTGCGATGAATGAACGTTTAGAAGGTGGTTGCCAGGTACCCATTGGTAGCTTCGCAACGTTAGAGGGCGACGCATTAACGCTTACGGGAATGGTAGGTAAGCCGGATGGTTCTGAATTATTATTTGCTTCAGCTACCGCACCGCGAGACAAGGCATCAGACATTGGCATTGAAGTCGCACAAGCTCTTCTCTCTCAAGGGGCTGGAGAAATACTCAAAGCCCTTTACGACAACTAAGCTAACCGCAAGTCCATGTTGCTATTCACTCGCCCGTTACCCAAACTCAACGTGACAGGTCGAGCTTTTGAGAATGCGGGTATTAATGCGGTAGGCGTTGCCACATCGGATATCGTATGCGTGCCATCAGAGAGCGCAGCAGCAATTGATTTCATTGCAAAAAACCCTGTTCAAGCTGTGGTTGTCACCAGCGTTTACGCAACGCAGTCAGCTATTAGTGGCTTAAAAACAAGAAGTGACTTAGGTGCCAAACTCCCCACCGTAATTGCCGTGGGCGATGCCACAGCGAAAAAGCTTCAACATGCGCTAAACAATGTTGACGGCGCCACCGTATTGACGCCAGATGCCCATACATCTGAGGGCATACTGGCAATGCAGCAGCTTAATGAGCCAAGAAACCAACATGTGGTTATTATAAAAGGAGAAGGTGGTCGCGACGCTATTGCCCAAGGGTTGCAGCAACGCGGCTATGAAGTAAGCCACTTTTGTGTGTATAAAAGGGAGCAACTTACCCAACCTATTTACACAAAACGGTGGAAAATTAGCGACGTTAGCGGCATTATCGCAACAAGCGAAGCAATGGCAACACAGCTTATTTCTCACTATGGTAACGCGCTTCTAACATTACCTTGGCTAACGGTGAGTGAGCGAATTGCGACTTCATTAAGAGAAATTGGGGTATTGCGCGTATCTGTATGTTCACGCGCAACCGATCAAGCCTTAACGGCTTGGGTAAAGGATAACTGGGAGTATTGAATGGCCAATAATAATGATAGTCGTCCTCAAGACGATGCGCTGGTGAATGTTAACGATAACAAAGAGGTTATCGATTCAGCGCCTGATACGCCGACTACTGCGCCTAAAAAAGAAAAGTCTTCCGGAAATGGCCTGCTGTGGTTTGTCGTTGTTATCTTATTTCTTCTTGTCATTGGACTTGCTGGCGCTGGCTATTGGTATTATATGCAGCAGCAAACAGAGCGACTGTCATCGCTAGACACACAGCAGAAAAACACTGTGGCACTGCAATCCATGGAGCAACAGCGCGCGCAACTCACCGACAAAATTGATGCGATAACTCAGCGTAACAATGCACTTGCCGACACCGTTAGTGCGTTAAAAGCGGAAAATGAAACGCTCGCCCTTCAAGCCGAATCGGCACTTGAACAAATTAAGAATATGGAAGGCCGCCGTCCAGCAGATTGGCTAATAGCCGAAGCCGATTATTTGGTGCGCATGGCAGGCCGCAAACTATGGCTAGAAAACGATGTTCGCACGGCTATTTTATTGTTAGTAAACGCTGACAAACGACTAAAGTCTCTGGCTGACCCATCAGTTCTTCCTGTGCGTGCAGCGCTTGCTGCAGATATTCAAACGCTTCAACAGTTAAATCCAGTGTCGCCTAGCTCGGTGGCGCTTGCATTAACGGGTATGATTGCTCAGATAGACAAACTGCCTTTGGACGCCTTTGAAAAGCCCAAAGACGTAAACGCTCAAGATAACACCTTGTCAGAGTCTACAGACGACTGGCAAGAGAACTTAGCAAAAGTATGGCAGTCACTAGTAGATGACCTTTTCACGGTAAAAACGATAGAAGGTCCCGTTGAGCCCGTTTTGTCACTTGAAGCGCAATTTTTAATTAAAGAACAACTACGCCTGCAACTCATGCATGCACAATCTGCCGCACTCAAAGGCGATGCAGGGCTTTATGGGCAATCATTACAGTATGCGCAAACCCTGCTTATCGAAAAGTTTGATATTGAAGCCAGCCAAGTAACCGGCTTTGTTAGTGCGCTTCAAAACTTGCTTAACACCGAAGTATCTCGTCCTATTCCAAGTGAATTGCAAGCTCAAAAGCCTTTAGAAGGGTTGCTAGATAGTCGCGTTAAGCAGGTATTCGGTCAGGGAGCAAGTGCACTATGAGATGGTTAGTCATTGCGCTTGCGGTACTTGCCGCATTTATTGTAACGCTTATTGTCGGTCCCATGATATTGGGAGACAAAGGCTATGTACTGATATCCCTTGGCAACAAGGGCATAGAGATGACCATTATAAGCTTTAGCTTGTTTCTTATTATCGGCATTGTGGGCATATACGGCCTTCTACGGTTGATAATGTGGACATTGAGCTTGTTTACAGGTTCGCACAAATGGTTTGGCGCACTGGGCGAGCGCAAACGCAGACGCGCTTTTTATGACGGTTTGCATGCCATGGCTGCGGGTGATTTTGAAAATGCACAAAAAGCGCTGGGCAAAACCACCAATGGCGACTTTGAAGGCGTAAACTACCTCGCCTCAGCGCAGATAGCGTTTGCCAACAGCGACTTTGACAAAGCGCGTTACTTTTTAGATCAAGCCAGTGACTTTTCAAATGCAAAAGTGTCGTCTACGGTAATGCACGCGCGTATTGATATGGTTGATGGCAAGCTAGAGAGCGCGCTTGAAAAGTTAAATGCACTCGATGAAAAAGCCAGCGAGAGCAAACAAGTTGTGCAGTTAAAAGCGCAGATCTTAGCAGAATTAGGGCAATGGCAGACATTGCAAAATAATTTAGGTGCATGGCGCAAAGCCCTGCCTAAGGACGACTACACAGCTTGGTCAGCGCGTATCGCGAAAGGTAAGTTTGCAGAAATTGCCAGCAAGCAAGGAGCAGTTGAGTTAAAGTCATATTGGGATAATCTTCCACGCAAACTGCGTCATGATGACGCCTATCGCGCGGCATATATTCAACAATTACTTGATCAAGGCATGCACGCTGATGCGCAACAGCTGTTGGTAGAATGGCAAAAACGCGGCCCTAACCATGCCCTGTTCCCGCTATTCTCACAGTTAAATATTCCAGATTCATCACCGTCGCTTAGAATACTAGAAAGCTGGATTAAGCAAGACGAAGAAAACGTGGAGCTTTACTCCACGCTGGGTCAGGTCGCGTTTAACTCGGGCGACGATGTACTAGCTGAAAAAGCGCTATTGAAAGCCACAAAAATGAAAGCTAACAAAGAAGACTTGCTTCTTCTGTCGGCCATTAGTGAGCGCAATCACGATACAGCGACCGCCCTTAAGCTATACAAAGAAGGGCTTGCACTGCACCCCCAAAGAGTCTAACGAGAGTTAGACTCACATAAATCACTGTACAAAATTCAAACACAAGTTTATACTCCTTCGCCAATGTCAATGACAACGCTGTCATTGCGAAGTTTTATGTAATTTGTGAAGTTAACTGTCTAGCTGTGAACGTATCTGTGGAGTATCTATGCGTCTTACCTTTTCTCTCATTAGCATTTGCTTTATCGCTGCACTATCTGTGCACGCACAAGCTAGTCATATAGACCTTAGTTTGGGTGAGTCAGCGAACTTCAATCTTGTAACTCGTCAAAACGCGAACCTGTATGACGCAGACTCTCAAGGCGCAATCGCCGTGGGGGGCAACGCTATTGTTGATCATTACGATGTAGGAGTGACATCGAATGGTGGTAAAGTCCTGCATGTAGACGGTGACCTAAGTGCAAAGGGCAGCGGAAATATTAAGGGTGATACTGTTGTAAAAGGAAACTATACGAACGACTCATCAAGCCAATGGCATGATCCGCTCTCGTGGGGAAGTCAGCTATACAAAACAAGCGACTTAAACATTTCAGATGCATTTGCAGAACTTGCGCTATTTTCTAAAGCGTTAGCAGAACTTGAATCTAACGTGAGCGCAAGTGCACAGTATTCAATACTTGAATTACAAGCGGATAGGCAGAACGCGTATAGTGATAACATGTTCGTTGCGGATCTAACACTAGCCGAATTAAATACTTATACAGGCCTTAAAGGTAACTTGTTTGAAACTGACGATTTTTTAGTTGTTAATATAGCCAGCGAAAACGTTGTTACTCTTGATTCATTCGACGTACTCTGGGGGCTGCCAGAGCGTTCAAATATACTCTACAACTTCATCAATGCTGAAGTTATCACATTTGAACAAGGTAATATTCACGGGCATATTCTAGCCCCATATGCGGATTTCACATTTGAAAAAGGACTAATAACGGGTGGAGTGTATGTTGATACCTTTTCATCTTACGCTGGCGCGCAACTCAATTTCGAAGGCGCGTTTTCTGGCAACGTTCAGGTCAGTGAGGTAAGCGAGCCAGAACATCTTGCACTTTTCTTTGTGACCGTTGTTTTGCTCTCGATAACTAGACGAAACACCACGAAGAAATGACAAAGAAATAAATTTCTGCCCTTGAAATCTATTTCACTTTAAGTATATTCAAATACAAGTTACTTGTCGGAGTGCTTCACTGGATACCCAGTAAGCTGAGACCGCGAAAGCGGGATCCGTTGAACCTGATCAGGCTAATACCTGCGAAGGGAACAAGAAAATATAATGCTGAAGTAGAATTTTTGTTGTGCTATTGTGCTTTTGTAGTAGCACGCGCTGTTAGTTATTTGGATGCCTTAGCATCTTAATGTTTTAGTGTTGCACAGCGCAAAAAGCCACATACCGTGACAACTTTCTTGCTTCAATCCTGCGTTATATTCTCCTTCACTCCTGACAAGCATTTTTAAACCTAAACCTTTAAGGCCAAAATGCTATGTCGACACGACGCGAACAGCGCCAACAAGCGCAACAGTTTATCAATGAACTAGCGGGCGAAGCGTACCCTAACTCTACACGCCATTACGAAACCGGCAGCCGCGATGATATTAACGTGGCTATGCGCCTTATCCATCAGCACGACAGTTTGGTAGGTGGTACAGAAGAAAACCCGCTTTTTGAAGCCAACCCAGCCATTCCTGTTTATGACACGGCAGGACCTTATGGTGACCCAGCGCAAACCATTGATGTTCACAAGGGCTTGTCACCACTTCGCCAATCATGGATTGCAGAGCGAGACGACACATTTGCACTGGATGGCGTATCGTCATCATTCGCCAAAGAACGAGAGAACGACATTTTCACCGAAGACTTTCGCTTTATTCGTGAGCGTAAGCCACTGAAAGCCAAGCAAGGCAAGAATGTTACGCAGCTGCATTACGCTCGCCAAGGTATTGTGACCCCCGAAATGGAATACATTGCCATTAGAGAGAATATGGGCAGACAGGCCATTAAAGAAGCAGAGCTAACGCAGCAGCACAAAGGCGAACACTTTGGCGCCAACTTACCAGAGACCATTACCCCTGAATTTGTACGAGATGAAGTCGCCGCGGGCCGCGCTATTATTCCGTGTAACATTAATCACCCTGAACTTGAGCCAATGATCATCGGGCGTAATTTCTTGGTGAAAATTAACGCCAACATTGGCAACTCCGCGGTGACTTCATCGATTGAAGAAGAAGTGGAAAAGCTAGTGTGGTCAACCCGCTGGGGTGCAGACACCATTATGGATTTGTCTACTAGCCGTAACATTCACGAAACCCGTGAATGGTTATTGCGTAACAGTCCCGTGCCACTAGGTACAGTCCCTATCTATCAAGCGCTAGAGAAAGTTAATGGCGTAGCAGAAGACTTAACCTGGGAAATGTTTAAAGACACACTTATTGAACAGGCAGAGCAAGGCGTTGACTATTTCACCATTCACGCAGGTGTACTGCTTGAGTATGTGCACCTTACCGCCAAACGCGTAACGGGCATTGTGTCGCGTGGCGGTTCTATCATGGCTAAGTGGTGCTTAAGCCATCACAAACAAAGCTTTTTGTATGAACATTTTCGCGAGATTTGTGAGATTTGTGCGCAGTACGACGTGTCGCTATCACTTGGCGACGGTCTTCGTCCCGGCAGCGTAGCGGACGCAAACGATGATGCACAGTTTTCAGAGCTGCGTACGTTAGGCGAGCTAACTAAAATTGCATGGGAATACGATGTTCAGGTAATGATTGAAGGCCCAGGGCATGTGCCAATGCACATGATTAAAGCGAACATGGAAGAGCAGTTAACCCACTGCCACGAAGCGCCGTTTTATACCCTAGGCCCACTTACCACAGACATCGCCCCTGGTTATGACCATTTCACTTCAGGCATTGGTGCTGCCATGATTGGATGGTATGGCTGCGCCATGCTGTGTTACGTCACGCCCAAAGAGCACTTAGGGTTGCCTAATAAAGAAGACGTCAAGCAAGGCCTTATTACTTATAAAATTGCTGCCCATGCAGCTGATTTAGCGAAAGGTCACCCCGGCGCACAAATGCGAGACAACGCCATGTCAAAAGCGCGCTTCGAATTTAGATGGGAAGACCAATTTAACTTGGCTTTGGACCCTCACACGGCCCGTGCTTATCACGATGAAACGCTTCCTCAGGCATCAGGCAAAGTTGCGCATTTTTGCTCTATGTGCGGCCCTAAGTTTTGCAGCATGAAAATTTCGCAAGAAGTGCGTGATGTGGCAAAACAGGCCGAGGAAAAACAGCAAGGCATGCAGGATATGGCAAACGCCTTTAATCAGTCGGGCGCTGAGCTTTATCACTCAGCAGATAGCAAGGTACAGCGTCCATGACACAACCCTTGATAAAAAAACGGGTTGTATGGTGTATTGGAGGGGTAGATTCAAGTGGCGGCGCGGGCATTACACGCGACGCCATTACCTTAGCCGATTTAGACGTACATGCCTGTGTACTGACTACTCAGCTTACTGTGCAGTCCAATACCGTCATGCTTAGCCGCAACGAATCCAGTGTGTCTGCGTTAAATGCTCAATGGCAAGTACTGTGGGAAGACACGCCGCCAAGTGCGATAAAAATTGGCGCACTTGCCAATGATGAGCAAGCGCAACTGATTTGTGCTCGACTGCAGTCGCTTGATTCGCCTCGCCCCTTTGTGGTGTGGGATCCCGTCTTTCGCACCTCATCTGGCGGACAACTAGGCACGCTAAGTCAGAACACTGTCACTGAATTATTGAAAAGCGTTGATGTTGTCAGTCCTAATACAAACGAGCTGTGTTCGTTAACCAATAGTACGCGCAGACTATCAAGCGTTGAGGACATGAAGGCACAAGCAAAGCAATTACTTGCCCTAGGTGCACATAGTGTACTTGTAAAAGGTGGCCACTTATCTGAGAACGAAAGCCAAAGCGAGGTCTGCGATGTTTTTGTCACCCCCGAACAAACCTATACATTCTCTGTTAATTATTCGTCTGGCGGAAATTTAAGAGGTACTGGCTGTATGCTGGCCAGTGCCCTTTGTGCATTTGTAGTTCGACATTACGATGTACCTGACGCCCTCACGCTGGCAGTCGCTTATGTCAACCAAGTGCGCCAATATTGTGAGCAACTGCCTAGCGCAACGTACTTTGCGCGCACCACTGGGTTTCCTCAATGTCCTAGTGCTTTTCCGACAGTTGATATACAACGCGAGGGCAATAAAGCGAGTACTGAAATAGATGTAAATGAGACTCGCGATTCCTATCTCCCCTTCGCGCCCCTTATAGACAAGTCGCTAGGTATTTACCCGGTTGTAGACAGCATACACTGGTTGAAAATGTTGCTGCCCACGGGCGTTAAAGTCATGCAGTTAAGGCTTAAAGAAGGCTCTGACAGTGAAATTCGCCAGCAGATATCTCAAGCTATTGCGCTAACCAGTAATACCGAATGCCAGCTATTTATTAATGACTATTGGGAGTGGGCCATCGAGCTTGGCGCTTACGGCGTACATTTAGGCCAAGAGGATTTAGACACAGCTGACCTTAACGCTATACAGCAAGCAGGTTTACGATTAGGCGTATCCACACATGGCTATGCCGAAATTCAACGAGTTAAAAAGCTAAAACCGTCATACATAGCGCTCGGCCACATCTTTCCCACTGCCACAAAAGATATGCCTTCAAGCCCGCAGGGCGTTGCCCGCTTAGCCAACTACGTCCCTTTATGTGAGGGGATTCCAACAGTAGCAATTGGTGGCATTACGCTCTCGCGCGTTCAAGCAGTGGCACAAACACAGGTAGATAGTATTGCCGTAGTAACTGCGATTACCCAAGCCGACAATCCTCTTATGGCTTACCGCCAACTGGCCGAGGAGGCAGGCTTTGCTTAGCAACGAAGATATTAAGCGCTACAGTCAAGCAGCTGCTATTAGACGACGTGGGCGACAAAGGTCAGTACAACATTGTCCATTCTCATGTCGTCGTAATTGGGCTTGGCGGATTGGGCGCGTTGGCGGCGCGATATCTTGTGGGTGCAGGTGTGGGTTCGATCACACTTGTCGACGGCGACGTGGTTGATAAAAGCAACTTGCAGAGACAGGTAACCTACAATGAAATGCACTTGGGCGATCTTAAAGCCAAGGTGCTTTACCACGAGCTAATCAAGGTTAACCCAGACATAAGCGTCAAATATAAAAGTCTATTTGCTGATAGTGACAACTTACCAACTCTTGTAGATGACGCTACCTGCGTATTGGACTGTACCGATAACATTGCTACGAGAAAGCACATCAATCGCGCCTGTATTGCTGCGCAAACCCCGTTGTTTATAGCCGCGGCTAGCGGCCTAACTTGGCAGGCCATTAATGTCTCTACTCACGACAATGCCACAGGTTGCTACGCCTGCTTAGTTGACCATATTGACGTGCGTGAAGACTGTATTAGTCAGGGAGTACTAGGCCCCGTGGTAGGTATAGCGGCGTGCCATCAAGCCACGCAAGCACTGCTATTTTTAGCCAAGCGTTTCAGCGCCAGCATTCAATGGGGGCATTACATCAGCGGTCATGCTGTAAGCGGCATGACAAAATCATTTTCACTAGCGCCTTCATCTGACTGCGAGGTATGCCAATGACACAAATAAAAATCAGCGTTAACAATGATGCTTTAGACGTTATTGCACCTATTTCATTGACTGAACTAATTGCGCTAAAAACTCTAGATGATAAGGGTACGGCAATCGCCCGCAACAATACTATTGTAAGCAAAAGGCAATGGTCTACGACCTATTTAGATGACGGCGATATTGTTGATATTTTTACTTTGGTTGCAGGAGGCTAAATCATGCTAACACTCGCAAACCAGACATTTTCATCGCGCCTTTTAACTGGCACAGGCAAGTTCAGTAGCCCTGAAACAATGGAACGTGCCATTCAAGCGTCGCAAAGCGCCATAGTGACGTTGGCTATGAAACGCGTAGCCAGTAACGAACGGTTAGACTCCACGCTTGGCGTATTAAAAAAATTGGGCGTAACCTTACTGCCTAATACCTCTGGCGCGAAAAATGCCGAAGAGGCCGTTTTCGCAGCAGAATTGGCCTACGAAGCAATTGGTAGTCAATGGATAAAACTTGAAATTCATCCTGACCAGCGCTACCTACTTCCCGACCCTATCGAAACACTTAAAGCGGCAGAACAGCTGGTTAAAAAGGGCTTTCATGTACTGCCTTACTGCGGCGCAGACCCAGTACTTTGCAAGCGATTAGAAGAAGTTGGCTGCGGTGCTGTTATGCCCCTCGGCGCGCCCATAGGAAGCAATCAGGGTCTGCAAACTAAACCGTTTTTAAAGATTATTGTAGAGCAAGCATCCATACCCGTAATAGTCGATGCAGGTATTGGCAAACCCAGTGAGGCGATGGCGGCGATGGAAATGGGTGTGGATGCCGTATTAGTTAACACTGCCATCGCGACGGCGCGCGACCCCGTTGCCATGGCAGATGCGTTTGCCTGCGCAGTCAAAACGGGTCGACGGGCCTATGAGGCTGGCCTTGGTAGTACGCTGCATGCAGCTAGTGCTTCAAGCCCTTTAACGGCATTCTTAAGCCCATCTTAATTGTGACAAGGATATCAATATGAAAGTAGCTGAAAAATTACTTCAACAAGACTTGTCACATATTGCATTGTCGGTAAACAGCAAGACTGCGGCTGACGTTGAGCGAGCGCTTAGCAAAGCTACGATATCTCTTGAAGATTTTATGGCCTTGGTCTCCCCCGCGGCGCAGCCTTATTTGGAGACTATGGCGTCTAAAGCCTATACGCTTACTCGCCATCGTTTTGGCAATACCATGCAGCTTTTTGTTCCGCTTTATTTATCAAATTTATGTGCCAATGAATGCACGTATTGCGGCTTTACCATGAGCAACAAAATAAAGCGCACCACCCTTACCGTAAGCGACACCCTAACCGAAGTTGAAGCAATAAAGGCTATGGGGTTTGATCAGCTGTTACTAGTGACCGAGCGAGCATGAGAGCAAAGTCGGCATGCCTTATTTTGAAAGAACATTAGACGCCATTCGCGATAAAGTTAGCTATCTAATGATGGAAGTGCAGCCGCTAAAGCTAAACGACTATAAAGCACTAAAACATAAAGGGCTAGACGCAGTATTGGTGTATCAGGAAACCTACTCTCCCCAGCACTATGCGAAGGTGCATACACGCGGGAAGAAACAGGATTTTTTGTGGCGTTTGGAAGCAAGCGATCGTATAGGCCAAGCAGGTATCGATAAGATTGGGGTCGGCGCACTGCTTGGCTTAGGCGATTGGCGAGTAGATAGTGTGATGACCGCATTACACGGACAACTTATCCAGCAACACTATTGGCAAAGCCGCGTTTCTATTGCCTTTCCTCGCCTTCGCGCTTGTGAAGGTAACAATACTGGCAGCGACGCTTTGCAAAACAAGCATCTTCCCAACGAGCGCCAGCTACTCCAGCTAATTTGTGCACACAGATTATTTAACCCTCAGGCAGAACTGTCGCTGTCTACCCGAGAGTCCCCCGCATTTCGCAATGGTGCAATGACCTTGGGCATCACATCGATGAGTGCTGCATCGCAAACACAACCAGGCGGCTATAGCACCCCAACAACAGCGCTCAATCAATTTGATATTGACGACGGTAAGCCCGTTAGCGACGTGGTCAACGCTATGATAAAAAATGGTTTAGAGCCCGTGTGGAAAGACTGGATGCCTTTTTCTACCAACCTAGCTGGAATATGATTGAAGCTTCATGTCGGTTGATTTTTTGATGTTTATTTACCATCATGTGCCACTCGCATCTCAAGAAGAGATAGATGAGTACTTACCTATTGATGGATAAATAGAGAAATGAAAAAAGGGAAATACGCACTTGTTAAGCTGCTTTGTTTGTCTTCGATGTTATTTGTGTTTTCTGCATCTGCAAAAAATTTCGAAGCTAAAATATGTTATGACTGCACTAAATCAGAAGCAAAAACACTAGCCTTGTCTAGAGATTTTACTGCGTCGCTTGCTTGCGAAAATGGTCATAGTGAGGGCAATGCAAAGTCATGTAATTCGAAACCCAAACACGTTTTAGTCGCTAATGCTAAAACAGCGCAAATGTGGGGCTTTCAGGTATCTATTGAGGCCGGAAGTTTAAGTGCTAGGCCCATTGATGTCTCAGACAGTGCATTTGAGTTGATGACGTATGTGGTTTCGTCCTATGCAAAGCTAAACGATGTCATTGCATCGGTAAACCAAGCTCTAGATGATCAGGTGAAGTTTGCTAACCCCACATCTCTTGCACCTTCAAGCACAACACGCCTTTCAGAAAATTGCGGCGACTATCCGCATATTGTTCAAGCTGTCGATGCTTCTTTTAACCCCAAAACAATAGGTGCTTACCAAGACTTGATACAATCTGCATATTCAAAGACATATCCTGACGAAAACTCGACACTTGCCAAGCGAGAGCTTCGGTCAAGCTCGTTTTCAGTTGGCAATGGCAATATGAATATTGACGGTACGTGGGAAAACCACAGCGGAACAATACCACTACACGCTGAATTTTCTCAAAACATGCCTAGCTCTCGTGACACTATGCCCCCTAAGAACGCCATTGCTTACAACGTCTCTATGAATAACGACACTATCGGGTTAGAAGTTAACAACAGTCGTTCACGCATAAATGGTATTGCTATCAGTGCGCTGAAAAAAGGACGTTTGCTAGATACCAACGCTTGCCTGTTAGAACGCTTAAATCAATACCTTGAGGTCAGTATTCAATCAGACCCTACTGATGGCAGTTTTAAAGAGGGCGAAGGCGCTGTCGATTTTGGTACAGGTCTTGGTTTTATTCCGAAGTTTCACGAAACAGATGACTCGCCAAAGTCATGCACTTGGCGCTTTTTCACCCCGCAAGGAGACGTAGCATTTATAATGCAAGGCTCTTGCCCATAATCATTAATAAAACAGCCATTTACAATCACTGAGTGGACGATAACCAGTGTTAATTCGCATTAGTTTTTCTTAGTACAAAAAAGAAAAAATATATTTTGATTTATCGCTAAACCGCCCGTACAATCCGCGCAAATTTTAGCCAGGCATACTTTCATGTTTGTCTGGCTTTTTTGTTTTAGCTATCCCATATTGGGATAAGCCATATCGATTTCTCATTTTTAAAAGGACAGTGCGTTGGATACCGTTGAATTTATTCAAATTCGTAGATTTATTGTGAAGCTCGGCAAGATGCTGCACAAATACGGTACACCTGCGTTTCGTCTTGAAGCGTATCTTGGAGAAGTGGCTAAGTATTTGGGCGTACACGCCTCCTTCATTTCTACGCCAACCTCGCTGACATTCGTTATTTGGAGCGACCGCCACGAAGACGAATACAACCATGCCGCCAGACTTCTGCCTGGTGATTTGGATATGAATGCCCTGTCATTGACCGATGAACTCGCCAGTGAACTATTGGTAGGTAATTTATCGCTTAGCGAAGCCGACAAACGCCTTAACGAAATTGATGCTATGGGTAGCCCCTACGGTAAGTTTGTTACGGGTGTGGCGTTTGCCATGGCTACTGGTGCATTTGCCATGCTAATGGGCGCAAGCTGGAGCGAAATAGGCTGGTCGGGCGCACTTGGTATTGTGGCCTATCTTTGGACACTTTGGGCACAGCAATCGAAGCGCGTTAACCTGATGCTTGAGCCTGTAACAGCCTTTGTTGGCGGTATTTTAGCCTGTGCTGTAGGTAGCTATATCGACCCAGGTATTAACATTCCGCTTGTTGTGTTGTCATCGGTCATCGTATTTGTACCCGGTCTTGCACTTACCATGGGGCTTGCCGAGTTGTCGTCGCGAAATATGGTGTCAGGCACAGCGCGAACCATGGACGCTATTATGCAGCTGTTTAAATTGTATTTTGGTGCATTTTTGGGTGTATCTATTGGCTTTAGTGCGTTTGGCGAAAACATCTATACACCAGCAGAATCATTGCCTTATTGGGCAACATGGTTAGCGGTATTTTTATTGTGCTGTGCGCTAGTTGCTATTTTCCGCACGCGGCTGAAGCACATCCCTTGGGCGCTAGCAGCGGCCTTTATCGCCTACAGCGCCACCGCATGGAGCTCTGACTACATGAGCCCTGGGTTAGGCGCGTTTGTCGGCGCTTTTGCTTTAGGTATATTCGCCAACGCGTTTACCCGTATAGCAAACCAACCCGCAACAATCGTCGCCATGCATGGTTTGATTGTGCTAGTACCTGGGTCTAAAACCTATATTGGATTAAATTCATTTATGACGGGGCAAGACTTCGTTAAAGCGGATCATTTGGGGCAAGAAGTGTTTTTAATCTTTATGTCGCTAGTGGCCGGGCTTATTTTTGCCAACGTTGTAGTGCCCACCAAAAAGGCGCTATAGATATTCCACAGCGCCTGTCAGTGTTTACTGGTAGCAGCTATTTAAGTAGCTTTATCAGCGCGCGGCCTAATCGTGCATTTAGGGCGCCCGCCGCAACGGCCTCAGCTGAGTTCTCCATAAACTTAGCTGAAAGGCTACCCCAATTTGATTGGCAACTTCATCCGTTGCCAAATCGAATATGCCTTGAGCCGCAATGTTCTGCGCCAGTATTTTCATTAGCTTCCAATTGCCTACCTTGCTAGGGCGAAGCCCGTATACCTTTGCCAAACGCCGAATGGTGCGAAAGCTTATCCATATGACAGCAAATGTCTGAATAAGATTATTTGGGCTAATAAACGCCAAGCTGCCTGCGGTGACCGACTCTTTGTTAAGAACGCTATGCGCTTTTTCTTGCACAGGAGTAAGGACAGTATCTTCGTATAACCCTAAAAATTCAGCCGACGTCATGTCGCTTTGCATATGCTGCTGATAGCGAGCGAAGCAGTGGGCGGCATAGGAGTCACGACTAAAACGCTCGCCGTGATTAAGCAAAATATCACTCACGACTTTAGGTGATGTATCAGCACCTTCATTGGCAAGTAGCTCTCTTATCTTGCCTGCGTCCTGCATTGCTGTATTCACTTGTTTATAGCCTCGCCATTCGCGGAAGCTTAAAAAGCTAAAACAGCTGACAAAACCAGCCAGCATAACCCCCAAGGTAGTAGCACCAATCGGGTGTTCTGCCATATTTGCCGCAAGCGTGGTGTAAGCTTCAAAAACAAAAAAACCAAGCAGCGATAGAACGCCAAAGCCTAAGGTTGCACTGCCTAACGACATACCGTTATTGGTGCTTTCTATTTCCCATACGTCTTGCTTAACTTGCTCTGGCAACTTTGTTTGTGGCTGAGCGATATTCAAGGTTTGTGTGGTTACCTTGGTTTTATAAGTCGGCCGCTCGTTCATATCGATATCCTCTGTTATCACCAAACCAGGGGTTAACCCGTTCTAGTCAACGCCTTTGCCTAGTAAGAATTGCAGTAGTCTGTCTATCCCTTTACCCGCAAGAATACGCGCTTTAAAGTCTTGTGGCACTGTGACCTGTGGTACGGGAAAGTGGCTTCCCTCTTCCATTTCCTTCAATGTGCGGGGCACGGGTTCGAACGTTGCTTCAACATAACGCCCTTCGCTGTCTTTGTAGCGAATAGCGTTGTCGCTTGCGCCCTCGTCCGTCACTTGCATTGCAGACACTAAAA
The DNA here is from genome assembly GCF_036870955.2 of Alteromonas gracilis. GTDB lineage: Bacteria > Pseudomonadota > Gammaproteobacteria > Enterobacterales > Alteromonadaceae > Alteromonas > Alteromonas gracilis_A. The sequence goes on along the minus strand of NZ_CP145482.2, from coordinate 127,559 downwards.
AATGTTCGAAATTTATTGGTTTATCAGTGAAACGAGCTCTAGCACCTTCGGTAATTTGTTGAAGTAAGCTCAGCAAGTTGTCCCGCTGATTTTGAGGAATAAGGTCAGATTTCGTCGCCACAAACGCCACCCGCCCTATTTGCTCTTTCTTCAGTACATGTTTTGAAAACCAACCACTTTGGCCATAAACGAAGGTATCGGCCAAATGACTTAGCGTTTCTTTTAGCTGATACAAATGCTGCCTGCTGTGGTTAAGCCCTTCAAACAAATCAATAAGGATTATTTGTTTGTCTGTTTCTTTAAATATGGACTGCTTAAGTGGCGTTAACCATTTAGTTTGAAAAGTTGTGTAATGCTTATTGAAGGCAATAAACCAGGGGTGCGATACATCACTGGTAATGCTGGAAGGCAAAGGCGTAAAACCAAACTCATGCCAGTCAAAGTCGCTCGACTCTAGCAAGAAACTTCCCGGTTGAAGCAAAGATATACCGTTGGATTTAGCTTCAACTAAGTAGCTTCGATAGGCTGAAACGAGTTCAGATATGCGCGCTTGGGTTGGCGCTTGTTCAAAGTCGAACTGATTAACAAACTGCTTCCATGTATTGGCGAAATACTGCTGTGGACCGCTGCTCAACTGCGCCCAGGCTGAATCTGACCAATGGGCATACGACTTACTGAGCATAGGTATATCGGTTATCCACTCGCCGGGATAATCAATAAATTCAAATACCACGTCTGTGTGCGGTAACACGTGCCGTTTGATTGAAGCCGTTTGTTTAAGTCGTACTATAAGCTTAAAACCATAGGCCTCTTCTGTAGCATCAGGCCAGGCGCCTTGTTCTAGTGCTGCTATGTTATCTAAGTGGGGGAAGGGTTTGTAACCTTCAATGGGCTCGATACGCATGTCGAGCACACGTGTTGGCGGCAGGTATCGCAAAAGCGGCAAACAGGCGTACCCCTCCTCGCTTCTGCTTTTAAGCATGGTAATAAGACTGGTAAACAGCATAGATTTACCACTACGACTTAACCCCGTGATGGTAAATCGATGCGTTTCTTTGCTAATCACATCGGCAAGCTTGTCACCCGTAAACGCAGCCATAGCTTTGGTTTTACCTACCAGCGAAGCAATGTTCTTTTGCATGTTTCTTTGCGGCCTTCCTTTATTTTTGCTGCAACAACCTTCTAACTTACCCAGCATTTACCATCACAATGCACATGTCAGAATGATAGTCGTTGCAAAGCAACCAAGATAATATAAATGTGGTTGTAAAGCAGTCAAAAGCAAGGCCTTCGACGCGCAATTAGGCCTTAACGCGCAAAGCCCACGCGTTAAATACCTTCAAAAATTAGTGCTCGCGGGTTAAGCCAAACAATTTTTTCTTAATGCGGTTTTTGCTCGAATGCCAGTGATTCTTGGGCTTACGAGGGGCATTTTCGATGACATGAGCAAAATCAATGGCATCTTTTTTGGTTGGTGGAACGTGTGCACAAAAGAATGTATCAATTTGTGACTGCGCTAGCTTTGATAAGCTTTCACGGTATTGATTAGGGTGACAAAGAGGATACGGCGGGACCAATTCACCTTTTACCTGCACCAGTACATCGGCAATATAAGCCTGCTGTGTGGGCAAATGCACTATCGATAAATCGTGGTCGGTATGACCTGGAGTGAACATAACCTGCCAATCGGCAAAACCAGGTAACAACTGCCCTTCTTTTAACAGCAGATCAGGTGCAAGAATGGGGTTATACCACACCTAAGCATTCTTGGTTTGCCAATGCGGTTAGCCACCCACCACGTTAGCAGTAAGTCGATACCATGAGCTAAGCGCCCAGACAGCCCAGAATACCAATTCTTTGCTTTTGGGTGCGAAGCAACTTGCGCCCCAGAGCGTTCGCGCAAGCGCATGGCGCCGCCTGCATGATCAGGATGCATGTGCGTTACTACAATCAGGGTTAAGTCACTTAGTGCGCGCCCCAAGGTTTGTGTAATGTACGTACAAACCTTATCGACATCGGCGCGGCTGCAACCGTCTAGTAACAGTAACTTATCACCGTCCTCGACAAGGTAAATATGCTGAATATAACCGGATAATGTATGAATCTTCATAAGCGCACTCAAATACTAACGGTTGAATGCTACCAAACATTACTTGTTATGACTATATTCGTCGAACAAATGTAACATTAGATTTTTAAACCACATCAAACCAGGTTCCCCTTCGTGCTGACGATGCCAATATAGGTGCGTTTCTAGTGCGGGTAGACCATAAGGTAGCTTAGCACTGACTAAGCTTTCATCTGCTACCGAATCGGCTAATGAACCAGGTAGTGTGAGAAGTGCTTGAGTATTGGCAACCACATCGGCCGCGGCGCGATAGTTTTGGCAGCGCCACAGCGACGGACGACTAACACCAAGCTGTTGAAGTGCAATCTCTTCAACCGATGCCCCTTTGGCACGATTAGACACAGTAATATGCCTAGCCGCCAAATACTTACGTTTATCGAGGTTATTCACCAGTGGGTTTTGCTTGTTCATCAGCACTCTATACGTATCGCGCCTTAACAGTGAATGAGCAATAGGTGCTGCTACCGCACGACCAATATCAATAACAAGATGTAAATTTCTATTGCTTAAGTCGGCTAGCATTGTGTCGCGATGAAGCCGCGTGCTCACCACTTCCACATTAGGCGCTTGCGTTTCTAGCTTTGAGAGCAAAATAGGCAGTACACCCAATTCTAATGACTCTTGCATGGCAATAACGAAACGCTGATGGCTGTGCGCAGGGTTAAACTCTGCAAACTCGCCTAGCGCACGTCTAATGTCACCTAGTGCTTGTAAAATAGCAGGCGCTAAACGTTCGCATGCCGCCGTGGGCAACATACTTTGTTTTTCTTTGACAAATAGCGGGTCGCCAAGGATGTCGCGAAAGCGGCGCATAGCATGGCTTACCGCAGAAGGCGTGATATGAAGAGACTCTGCAACGCGCGTCATGTTTTTATGCTGCCATAGCGATTCAAACACTTTTAGTAGGTTCAAATCTAGCTTTTCGAACTGCCTTTGCTCTATCACACCTTCTCCCGATTTTTACTGGACTAAGCACAAAACATAGCACGTAAATACTATGAATGAAATTCACAGCGACAGAGGATTATATTTCATTTTATTCACTTAACAACATTCTCTACTATAGGTGGTACACAAACACATTCACAGGTGCCCTATGGACTTCTCGCATAACGATAAAACCAAAGCCTTACTTGAAAAACTTGATGCTTTTATTGCGCAACACATTGCGCCTATCGAAAACGAGGTGTACGACTTTCACCACAAAGAAAACAACCACGGTGATTGGAAAAACTGGAAACTGCACTCTGGAACAGAAACGCTTAAAACAAAAGCGCGCGAAGCGGGTCTTGCCAATTTATTTCTACCTGACGCTGAGCTAGGCCAAGGTCTTACTACGCTAGAATACGCGCCTATGGCAGAGCGCATGGGCAAATACTTATTTGCACCTGAAATTTTTAACTGTAATGCGCCTGATACGGGCAACATGGAAGTGCTATATCACTTCGGTAACGACGCGCAAAAAGAGAAATGGCTTAAGCCGCTTCTAGCCGGAGAAATTCGCTCTGTTTTTGGAATGACTGAGCCAGACGTGGCGTCATCTGATGCCACCAATATGGCGGCGACCATCATTGAAGATGGCGATGATGTAGTGATCAACGGCAAAAAATGGTGGTCAACTGGCTTGGGCCACCCTAATGCGGCCTTTACTATTTTTATGGGGCTGTCTAACCCCGAGAACGACAAGCACAGCCGCCATAGCATGGTAATAGTGCCGTTAGATACGCCGGGAATTACCATCAAGCGCATGCTAGATGCTTATGGCGATTACGATGCACCTTATGGTCATGGTGAAATGCATTTCGACAATGTTCGAGTAAGCAAAGACAACCTTATCATGGGGCTGGGCAAAGGCTTTGCAATTGCGCAAGGCCGCTTGGGCCCTGGTCGTATTCACCACTGCATGCGTGCCATTGGCATGGCAGAAAAAGCATTGGAACTTGCCCTTAAGCGTGGACATGAGCGCGTAGCGTTCGGCAAGCCAATTATTCGCTTGGGCGGCAACTTAGAGCGTGTGGCTGACGCGCGCATGGCTATTGAACAAGCCCGTTTACTTACGCTACACGCGGCGTGGAAGATTGATAACTTAGGCGTTAAACACGCCATGACAGAAATATCTGCCATCAAGGTTGTCGTGCCAAATATGCTACAAAGTGTGGTCGATATGGCGCTACAAATTCATGGTGGCGCGGGTATGTGTAGTGACTTCCCACTGGCACGCTTTGCCGCTGGCGCCCGTGCGCTTCGTTTAGCAGACGGCCCTGATGAAGTACACAAAGGCATGGTTTCTCGCTTAGAGCTTAAGAAATACCAGTAGAACGAGTCAGTAAACCCGGCGAATTTTTACTTTCAAACACAAACGCGGCTTTTACCGCGTTTTTTATTTTTCACTGTGTTTTCGCAACGTTCTGGGCGCTACTGCTTAGCATCGGCGGGCTGTTCAACAAGTGAAAAGTCCGTTCCATACACTTGATTGTAGAAGCTCAACATATCGGTTTTTATTGCATCAGGCATAGCGTTTAAATGAATGTCCAGATAAGCGCGCTGTTTAGACACTTCTGCTAACCGATCGGATATCGCCGTGATTGCGCGCTCTCCTTCAGGGCTTCTTGAGCAAAGCACAAAACCTACACCAAACTTCGGCACGCCTTTTATTGATATAGCGTGCACCTCAACCGACATCGCCTTTTGCTGGCGTACTTTTTCAAAAAGTGGAGGGTACTCGAAGACCGCGTCAATACGCTCAGACGCTAACATATCAATAACGCCTTCCCCCATGTCTGTGCTATTTCTTTTCCATAAACGTGACGACAAATCTTCACGCATAAGCACATTATCAATAGCTTTGCCGTACGACCTGTCTGCCACTTTGCCCAAGCGCATACTGGGATAGCGCGCTAGAATTTCAGGTAGCGATAGCTGACTTAGCGCCTTTGGTGAGATGTTGTGTTTATTGACAAAGGAATCAAGCAAGTAGAATTTTAGCCCCGGGACCACAACTTGTGGCAGTGCACTTGCCACGCTGTACTCTGCCCGTTCGTTGTTATAAACACGGTCGCCTACACACACATTGTCTTCGTCGCGTACGCGCAACAAAGCGCGACTGGAGGTGGTTTGCTGTGGCAACACCGTAAACGCGTTCATATCGCGAATTATGAGATCGCGCGTTTGTTCATCCATGGTCAAGGCTTTGTTGTCAGTGGCATGCCATTCCGATAACCAAACAATATCTTCACCAAAAGACAGAGTTGGGTAGAAGCACAGCAACACCAGCATTTTACGCAATACAAATGACAACAATGAGACCTCTCAAACCCTTAACTGCTCAATTTCGCGGCACTGTATAGCAAGGCACTATGCTTTGCTATTTTTCCAACCACATCACACGCCCATAGTGTGAAGCTAGTGTGACAGTGACTGTAAACTTTTCTGTTTATGTTTGTAAGTATCTTGACCACCCATTGCTCACAAAAACGTCGACTGCAACATCAGTAACATTCTGTAACACTAAGCTTATGAAAGTTGATGATTTCTTTTGTGATTCCTCTTACATTGCCTGCGTTGCCTACTATTGGTCTAGCAACCAATAACTTTCACAATAAGGAAATAACATGAAAAAACTTGCACTCGCTGTAGCACTGAGTGTTGCATCTGCTTAGCGCTTTTGCTGCCGCACCTGCATGGGACTTCGTTCAGGGCAGTTATGTCATCACTGACTTTGACGAGTCTGACTTTTCTTACGAGCCAGATGGCTTTGCCTTCTCAGCATCAAAACTGCTGACTGATGACGTATTTGTAACGGGTGAATACTCAATGCAAGAAGACGATATTCTTGGCATCGATGTTGACCTAGACATGCTTACACTTGGCTTAGGCTACCGCTATGCGCTGTCTCAAAGAACAGACTTATTCGGTATCGTGAGCTACGAAGATGTTGAACTTTCTGGCTCTGGCCAGTCTGCTGACGAAGACGGCTTTGGCCTTCAAGCCGGTGTACGTTCAATGATCTTAGATAATCTTGAACTTCGCGGTGCGATTAAGTACATCGACCTTGACGAAGACGACGACACATCAGTATTAGTTGGCGCTGACTACTTTTTCAGCCCAATGTTTGCAGTTGGTGTTAGCTACGAAACGTCTGACGACCTAAGCACATTTGGTTTCAACGCTCGTTACAATTTCTAATTGATGTAAAGCCCACCTCCCTGGGCGTTTATCAAAGCCAAGCCGCGCTTTTGCATTGCATTAGCACGGCTTTTTTGTTTTAGCGTGTCTCCTCACCAAGCAACGCTTCCACCTCTTGCTTTTGATACTCGTTGGTCAACGACGGCGCAATAACTTCAAGGGCGATGGTATGCGCACGCTCAAGCGCCTTCGACTCGTTCACCTTCACATGAGGCTGTACGCCCATGCCTTCCCAGTTAGTCTTTGTAATAGGGTTGATAGCTTTTGTGGTGGGTATGCCGATTCTAAATTCATCATTAAGTGAGAACCACGCCCAAGGATTAGCCCCGCCTTTGCTCGGCATACCAATAACAGTTGCCCTTTTAAGGTGTTTCAAATTGTAGGCAAACTCTTCAGCAGCGGAAAACGTATTTGGCCCAATTAGGATATAAATTGGCACCGACTGTAAAGTATGGCTTGTAACCGTTTCGTCAGTATAAAAACGACTTTGCGTATCGGTGTAGCGTGTATAAAAGCTATTTAAATGTATGCGCCCATCAGTAAAGTAGCTGGTGAGCCAGCTGACGGTTTCACCACTGCCACCACCATTTTCACGCAGGTCGATAATCAGTGCATCCACATCTTCTAGCATTGTCATTGCAGCGTGTATTTTTTTCTTGGTAAAAGCGTTAAGCGAAGCGAACCCCAGAATTCAACAACACCGACGTTGCCTGGCATAATTGAAACTTGCCTAAAGCCCGCATTATTTCGGGCTAACCGATTGAACCAAGATTCCTTCTTAGATGTCGTAGCAACACTTTTCGAGTCAGCCGTTTGGCTTTTGGGTCGATATTGAACGTTAAAATGCTTATCAAACTGCTGTAGGTGTTGAGTGAGCACTTCGGCTAATTGAGTTTGTGATGTCGCTTTTGAAACAGCTTGTTGCAAAGTGACATCGTCTAAGCTTGTTTTTATTTGGGGAATGCTTTCAGATATGACGTAGTAGGTATCAATATTCTGCTTAATGTCTGACAGTAAAGCGTTGTATGTTTCAGCAGTGCAATTTTTCGCTGATAAAATTACGCACAGTAGCATTAAGTAAATGGAATGCTTCATTGGTTCCCCGTGTTTTAGCCAGGTTGTAAAACCCTATTAATTTAGATACGCAAGAGACTATCAGTGTTTAGGTGAATCATAAATGAACAAAGAAAGTTGTTTAAAAGCGTTTTCACCTTTGCTTACCTTTATTTGTGCAATGTGCTTTGTGGTGGGCTTTATGATGATCTTTTATATCGAGCCTGGTATTCATTTAAATCCGCATCAAAGACTTGATTTCATTTTAACCAATGGTCGCTTTTTTCAGGCTTGGTATGTGGTCATTTTTGTTGTATTTGGGTGTAGCCTGCTTCTGCTAGTAAACACCATCAATCGCATCATTGCCGCTAACCAGGCATGGACCTACCATCTCAGCATGATGTTTGGCTTTATTTGGGCGTGTTACACCATTGCCTGTGGTTTCATTGCCATTCTGTCTATCGAATATTTACTTATGCTACCTAGTGAAGAACAGCGCACCGTATGGTTTGCCATCTATAGCATCCAAATGGGGCTTGGTGATGGCGTTGAATGGGTAGGCGGGTTTTGGCTGTTGGTGTTAAGCATACACGGCTTACAATATCACTTACCTGTGCGCGCTTTGCACTTATTTGGCGCCGGAGTAGGTAGCTTGGGCTGTCTTACCCTTATCCCTTCGCTTGCCAATGCTGGCGCACTGTTTGGCGTCTTACATATATTTTGGTTTATATGGGTTGGCGTCTTATTGTATCGCGCTAGCGCAAAGGCTCGTATTACTGCTTAGGATACACGGTAACTGCGTACGCGATATCACTGCTCTCAATCTCAATATGCCACTGCATAACCTGTGCAATGCGTTTAACCAAATATTGCCCGTGACCCAGCCCCTGATAGTTAGTAGATGGAAATGCATCTACAGCATTTTCAAACACTATTGCATAACCCGCGCGTTCAGGCTCGCTATCCGGCACACTCATTTGTTTAGAGTAAACGCGCATGCTGGCGTGAGACTCACTTTTGCCGCCGTGATAAAAACCATTGTTGATTAAGTTTTGAAACAACAACGTTATCAAATGCCCGTTACCAATACCCAATGCTTTAGGGCTGACGTCTACATCTACCTCAAATTCGTTGTTCGGGTTAGCACCGTATAAAGACAAGAGCGTCCGTTCAATAAAGGGCAGCAGCAAATGAGATTCAAAAATGAGGTTCTCTTTTCTGGCAAGGGACAGCAAGACTTCTACGGTATTTTGTAGAGTACGCGCAGACATAGCGATAAGTTGCCTATCATCTTCAGACATTGGGGTTTGTGCGCCGTCTTGCTGTTGGTTTAACACAAGCGTGTTTTGGATGAGTGCTATTGGCGTGCGCAATTCATGACTCACATCGCTAGCAAAGTCATGTTCTCTGCGCCAAGCCTGTTGTAAAGCTAAAAAAGTCTGTTCAAAAGTTTTGGCCAATTCGCCTATTTCGTCCTGACGTGACGACTCTTCTATCTCACATGGGCGCTCCACTTGCTGAGACGCCACTTTATTTGTAAGTGCGATAATTGGCGCGGACAGTTTAGCTGCAATAAACCAGGTGCTGAGAACAGTAAGCAGGATAACGCCAATTGCAGCACTCAAAAGAAACACACCAAATACCGAAGAAAAATACGCCAGCGCCAAGCGTGTTCTTCGTGTTTAGTAGCACATAGTCGTTTGTAACCAGTAATTTATAGGCATACCCCGCTGCTCCTCGGTATTCAAAACGAAATAAATGCTCGTCAAACAAACTTGGGGTAATAGACACTAAGCTGTTAAGCCCTTCATCGCTAACGATAACAAGGTCAGTTTCCAAGAAGCCGTCTAGTGTATTTTCACTCGCTGGCACGTCATTTTTGGATGTGCTGTTATTGCCAGATTGAGCAAAGTTTTGTGCTTCACTGGTCAAAATATAATGTGACACCCATCCTTCGGTAACATCAACAAATAACGTGGTCATTCTGAAATAGAACAAGTTGATTACGACCACCAAAGCACCAAAACCAAAGAAAAGTTGTGCGCGAATGCCCTTAATGCGCAGCGTAGCTAGTGATGTTTTCTTAAACATCATCCACACCTTCTAGCTTGTAGCCAATGCTGCCAATAGTCGCCAGCGACAGCGAACTGCCAGATTGAGACAGTGCCTTTCGCAAGTTGTAAATGTGTGACTTCAGCGGATTACTCTCAGGCAATTCACCATTGTACAGGGTAGTGATCAAATCACTTCTTGCAACAGGGCTTGGATAAGCATTAGCCAGTTCATGTAAAATTTGAAAGCCCACTTTAGTAAGTTTAATAACTTCGCCATCGAAAGAGGCGGTAATGGCTTTGGTGTCCAAGCAAAGTTTGCCTTTTTGCAATACCGTGTTGGTATGCAGCGTTGGACGGCGAGCAAGGGCTTGGCAGCGAAAGGCCAATTCTCGAAGGTCGCACGGCTTAGTAAGATAGTCGTCAGTGCCCGACATAAAACCTTTAGCTTTATCTTCAAACGCATCACGAGCAGTAAGCATCAGTATTGGCGTTACACGCTGCTGCGCCGATTTGATTTCTTGGCACACCGTCAGTCCATCGCAATCTGGCAGGTTTAGGTCAAGTACTACTACGTCGTAAGCGGTACTCGTTGCCAGTGCAATACCTTGCTTGCCCTTATCTGCAAAATCCACCTGCCAACCAAGACCTTCAACAAAACGGCAAACTTGCTTAGCCAACGCCAAGTTATCTTCGATGAGAAGTATTGATAACGGTTTGTCAGGCATGCTTTCACTCCGTTTGGTTAGCATTGAATGTTTGTCGTTGTTGGCAGCAGCTCGTTATAGCAATAATAAACGCAAAAAGGTGAATTAGCGGTGAATAATTCTGGTGTTTACGAAAAGGCTCGCACGTGATTGCGGCCGTCAGACTTAGCCTGATACAGCGCGATGTCGGCTTGCTTATACAGATCATCAAAACAAGCACTTTTTGTATTGCCTACGGCAACACCAATACTGACGGTAATGGGTGCTTTCGCATAAAACGCCTTATCTGCCACGCTTTCTCTAATGCGCTCAGCGAACGCTAAAGAGGCCTGTTCATCAACATTTGGCAGCAGTATGACAAACTCTTCGCCGCCAATGCGCGCCAGCACGTCCTCTTTACGACACAGTGTGTTTAAGCGCTCTGCAAGCCGGACAAGGACATCATCACCTACATCATGCCCGTGCGTGTCGTTTAGCTGTTTGAAATGATCGATATCCAGCAATAGAAACGCCATTTCCATTGAGGTTGTGCGCATTGTTGAAAGTCGTCTGTCTAAAAAGCGTCTATTACCCACGCCTGTGAGCGGATCGGTTTCTGATGCCACCAGCAGCGACTGATTGGTTTGCTCAAGACGCAGTAGCTTTTGTTGGCGTAAACGCAGCGCTAAAAAAAGTACCAAACACAACAGCGAGATAACCACAGAGGTAAATATGAAGAACCATGAGTGTTGTGCCTCGCGCTCTCGTTGCAATAAGTCTTCTTGCAGTTGAATAAGTTCGCGTTCTGTTTTTAGCTGGCTTTCCAGCTTCTTAATAATGCCCGCTTGTGTTACAGGCTGAATGGTATTTCGACGTGCGATGTACTCGGCCTGCGTGTTAGCGGCATCTTCATACCTGCCAAGCTTAAGCTCTAACATTGCCAAGCTTTCGTACAATGCTATTTCGCTTTCTACCGACGTTTTGTTTTTAACTTCTACAATGCCCGTTCTGTACAATGCTAGCGCTTCATCAAAACGCTCAAGGGTAGTATAAAGCTTTGCCAAACCAAGAAAGGCAGAAGCCAATGCCTGAGGGTAAGCGCCTCCGCGAGGGTCCTCAATAACATGGCGATACATACTAATGGCTTCGTCAGTCATGTTCAGCGCTTGATAGACATGAGCCAGGTTAACGCTCGCTTCACTGTAGGTGAAATCGTAAATGCCTTCGTCGTTATCTAATACGCTTTTAAATAATGCAAGCGCCTGGTCGTATTGCTGAGACTTTAAGTATGATACTCCCAACCCATTTGTGACATTCATTTCCATTGCATAGTTTTTTGTACGACGGTGAATAGCGGCAGACTTTTTGAAATATTCGATGGCCTCGCTATAGTCAGCTTGCGAGTTAAGCACGTTTCCTAGGTTGTTATACACAAGGGCAAGATCGCTAATTTCATCGCTTAACCTACCATGTTTTATGGCTTCAATGTAATACCTAACAGCGTTGTCGTAGTCGACCACTAATTCATAATACACGCCGACCGAACGGTTACAGATAGAAAGCAGATGGGCGTCTTCGGTATTTTGCGCCGCGCTGAGCGCCTGAGAAAGGTAGGTGAAAGCCTCGTTGGTTTTACCCAGGTACATGCTTGCCATACCAAGCAATCGAAACGCCCTTGCTCGGTTATAGTCATCTTCTGACTGCATACTTATAGGCAAGGCTTTTGAAGCATACTCTTCTGCTAGGGCTGGCTCTTGGTACAAATACAGGTCGGCAAGTTCAAGCAGTACAGGCACGCTAGCTACATCATCATTGCTCATTGAGGCAAGCTGCGTTTTCAGGCTTTCAATACGAGCATCATCTGCCATAGCCTGCCATGAAGCGATGAGCAAAAACATCGAGAACAAATTCCGTATTATTGTGATGTGCTTTACTGCCATAAAAACTGCATTGTTGTTATTTAAGTTCTTATTATTGAAGTTGTTATTAGTAAACTTTGACTTCACCAAGCGACCTGTTTAGCCAAAAGGCTAATACTTAGCATTCATTACAATGGGTATATGCCTTCTAGAAGGGTAAGTCAAGAAATAGCGATGGCTGCCACCTGCTAAAGAGAAAAACATGGCTAATTCAACAAAGTGACTGCGTGTTGTAAGCCAATAGATAACAAAAAGCCTAACATAGCTATATTAGGCTTTTTTGCGTGTTAGAGGGTTTATTATTCGTGTCGCAGAGCATTAATAGGGGCACAGCGGGCGACGCGAGCAGCGTTGCCGCCTACTGTAAGCCACGCGATAAGTACCGATATTACGCCTGCGCCAATACAGATTGGAATAAGCCAAAATATGTCTATGCGATAAGGAAATTGCTGTAGCCAACTTAACATTAACCATACTGCTGCAGGCCACGCTATTACGTTGGCAATAGCCACTGGCTGGGTAAACTGCCACACCAATAACTTAACAATGTCACTGACTTCTGCGCCCAAAACTTTACGAATACCTATTTCTTTCGTTCTTCGCTCTGCGCTAAAGGCTGCTAATCCGTATAAACCTAAGCACGCCACTACAATAGCTAGTATTGCGAACGCACTAAGCAACTTCATTTGTGCATTTTCTTGCTGATATTGACGCTCTAGCATGTCGTTAAGGTAGCGCACATTAACTGGTTCAAGCGGCACTACATCGCGCCACACTCGCTCTACTGCTTCTCGCACCGCCTTGTCGTTGTTCGAGGCATAGCTAATGGTCGCCACGCGAAAGCGATTAGGGTCGAGCAAGTAAATAGACGGGCGAATATCAAATTTCACCGAACGGAAATAGATATCAGGAATAACGCCTACCACTCTAAGCTCAGACATACCGCCACCATAGCTACTATGGATAACTGCACCAATAGCACTTTCTGGCGTATCGAAACCTAGCTTGGTAACGGCGGAACGGTTTAGCACAATACTGCCTATCCCCATTCCCTCATCGTCGCCGCGAACAAAAACATCGCTGCTATTGGCCTCATTAAAAATACGCCCCGCCAGCGGTGTTACGTCGTAGTCGTCAAAAAAGCCATACCCCATAGAATAGTAATTAAGCAATGCGGTAACAGGTTCGTTATTGTCGAACCCCGGACGGGTAAAGTTAGTGTTGTTTTCGTTGTCTTGAGATGGTGCTTCTGATGAGTAACTCACCCCCGTTACATCAGCTATTGCCTCTAGCTGACTTTTAAGTGCATCTCGGTTGTCGCGTGCCGAACCAATATCAAGCACCAATTTATTGTTTGTGGTATACCCCAAATCCATATTATTGGCGTGCTGAGTTTGTAGATACACAACCGACGTGCTGATAAGTAAACCAATTGAAATAGCAAACTGACCTACCACTAATGCTGAACGCAGTTTTGATGAACCCCCAGAGTCGCTACTTTTGCTAGCTTTCAATACTCTCCCTGGCATATAACGGCTAAGCACTAGTGCCGGATAACTGCTTAGCACCTAAACCAACCACCAACACAATGCCTGCTAATGACAGCAGTAAATCAGGCGATGAAAACAAGTCAAACGTAATGCTTTTATCTAGCACTTGATTGTAAAACGGCAAGGCAACTTCAACGCCCACAAGCGCTAGCAGAAGTGCAATAAACACCAAGCATATTGCTTCCACCAAAAACTGAACCGCAACCTGCCCGCGACTTGCCCCCAACACTTTTCGCATTGCAACTTCACGTGCTCGTAGCCCTGCGCGCGCTGTAGACAGGTTCATAAAATTAATACAGGCAATAAGCAAAATAAGCAGCGCAACCAAGGAGAAGGTAAACACCATGCGGTCGCTTCCTAGCTCGGTAAAATCACCCATATTGCCCGCGTGTTTATGTGCATGTAGATGAAGCTTTTCAAGAGGCATAAAGCGCAGCTGTACTGAGTCTGTCACCTTTCTCTCACCCATTACGCCACCAGCGTCTTTAGCATTCTCGGCATAAGGACTTTCGTTATTTAGCCAGTAGTCTAAACGCGACTGTGCTTGCTCTACGCTAACGCCTTCACGCAGCTTAAAATAAGAGTACACATTTACGCTGTTCCAGGTGTTTAACAGCCCATCGAAAGTGCTAAACAGCTGAACATCCATGTACACCAACATGCTGATATCTAAATGCGTGTTGTCGGGCAAGTCTTGTAGCACACCAGAAATGGCAAGTTCGATAGGTCTTCCAGCAACACAGCAAAGCGTTAGGGTTTCGCCTATTACGTCGGTGCGACCGAAATAACGAATAGCCGTTTCCTCAGTAACCAATAAATCATTAGGCTTGGCAAAGCTTGTATCAAGCGAACCATGCGCTAACGGTAAGTCGAACAAGTCAAAGAAATATTCTTCGCCCACCAGTACGTTATCCTCAAAGCCTTCACCGTCTTTTCTTATAGTGGTATTCATTGAAAATATTCGCGCGCCCACCTCAATTTCATTGGGCATGAAATCGCGTACGGCTGGCATTACCATGCCCGCACTGCGCACCGTAAGAAATGACGGGCGACCGGGGTTGTGATACGCCGTATGCAGACGCACTACGCGATCTGATTCGCTCATCCATGCGTCATACCCAGACTCTGAGCGTACAAACAGCATGATCAATATGCAGCTCATTAGGCCTATGGCCAAGCCGATAATGTTAATAGCCGAAAACAACGGCTTTTTAATGATATTGCGCCACGCAATAAGAATGTAGTTACTGAACATAATAAACCCTTAGCGCTACGCCGCTTTTACGTTTTCGGTAACAACATGACCATCAAACAAATGAATGGTGCGTCGCGCGTAGTCGGCGTGAGACGGGCTATGGGTAACCATCACAATAGTGGTGCCCTCTTCATTTAGCGCTTGCAACATCTCCATCACCTCTTGGCCATGGGCGCTGTCTAGGTTACCTGTTGGTTCATCGGCCAATATCATCGATTGCCCGCCGACAACGGCACGTGCCACCGCAACGCGCTGTTGCTGACCACCCGACAATTGTCCCGGCATATGCTTAGCACGATGTGCAATACCCACTTTGTCCATCACCTCAGCCACACGCTTTTTGCGCTCGCTGGCACTGATCTTGTGATACAAAAGCGCAAGCTCGATGTTTTCTTGCACGGTAAGCTCATCAATTAAGTTAAAGTTCTGAAAGATAAAGCCAATGTGATGCTTTCTGATTTTAGACAGCTGTGACTCGTTATAGTAAGCAATGTTCTCACCGTTAAACCAATACTCGCCGCTACTAGGGTTATCCAACATGCCCACAATGTTTAGTAAGGTAGATTTGCCACAGCCCGATGGCCCCATTACAGCAACAAACTCACCTTTTTCTATTTCAATATTGACCCCGTTGAGAGCTAACGTTTCTACTTCATCAGTTTGGTAAATTCGCTTTAAATCATTCATTTTCAACATTGTTCGTCCCTCATTTTTGGTCAATATATAAAACTTGCATGTCTAGGTAGTCGGCATAGGAGCTGGTTATCACACGCTCGCCCACTGAAAGGCCCTCTACCACTTCAATTGCGTTATTGTTGCGCCTGCCTAAGCGCACATTACGGCGCGTGGCTTGTGAGCCATCGTTACTGAGCACAAACACCCAGTTGCCGCCTGTGTCTTGATAAAACGCACTGTTTGGAATAAGTACCGCTTCGCTCGCATCGCCAAGCGTTAGCTTCATTTGTAAGGTTTGTCCGCGGCGTATGTCTGTTGGCTGCTGCTGGTCGAAAGTAAGATCTACTTCAAACTGACCGTTTTGTACCTGCGGATAAATTTTGCTGATAGTCAGTTGGTATTCGTCGAACACCGCGGTTTGCCCTAAATCGACGCGAGGCAAATAAAACTCATCCACCAGCACGCTTACTTTAAAGTCGTCTGGTGTGTCTATTTGGCCTAAGCGTTCGCCGCGACCAATGCTTTGCCCTACTTCAACGCTAAAGCCAGAAAGCTTGCCGCCCACCGGCGCTCTTACGTTCATGTTCTCTAGGTTCTTGCGAGAGATTTCTAGGTTGTGCTCTAGGCGTTCGCCAGTGCTTTTAAGAAACGCTAGCTGCGACTCTTGCATTCTGGCGTCCGACGCCTGACTTTCTTTGGTTAAAGCCAAGCGCTGCTGATACCAATACAAAGAGTCGGCTGTGTCGTCATACTGTGACTGGCTGATGGAATTAGACGCAAGAAGCGGTGCTTCACGCTCTAGCTTTCGGGTAAGTAGCTTTATTTGGTATTCAATATCTACAAGGTCACTTTTGTGCTGAAGGCGATTTTGCTCAAGGCTAAGTTCAATACTGCGAATATTATTAAGCTGCTCGGCCACGCGAGCTTCGTTGCCTAACACACTAAGCTGTAAGCTGGCATTCGACAGCTCTACAATTAAGTCGCCAGGCTCAAGCTGAGCTCCGTCTTCAACCAAAATGCGTTCAACTCGCCCGCCCTCTATCGCATCTAAGTACAAGGTACGACTTGGCACTACGCGACCTCTTACCGGAATAAAGTCTTCAAACGTACCGCGCGTTACAGTGGCTACCGACAAGCGCTGCCCGTCGACAGACAGGCTTTTGCTTTCGAATGTGAAAGCCTTATAAAAGCCAAAGAGCACCGCTAGTGCAACCAACGCCAATACATAAATTTTTGCATACCAAGGCTTGGCTTTTTTCACCTGCCTGTCCATGGTCGCGCCTGAATGTGACGACGTGGACGTTGTGTTTACGCGCTTAAGTTGAGTCATGGTGTACCTTTGTTTTGCCTGCTATGTGCGTACATGAGCTGAGTATTGGCGTAGCCTTTGCTACCTCTTTGTTGCTTATGCTCATGTGAAACAAGTTTGTGTTGGGCTCACTAACACAAGAAGCGTTCCAAAAAACATAAGCATATGATTTAAAACAACTTTAATGAATTAACACAAAAAACAGCCTGTCGCATTGTGTACGTTTATGAACAGTTGGTGTACGTTAATGAACACTAGAACGGTATTGAGGTTATGATGAAGCAACAAGGAAGCGTACTGCTGGTAGATGATGATGAAGATATATTGGTAGCTGGCAAGCTACTGCTTAAACGCTTCTTTTCTGATGTGAGAATTTGCAACCAGCCAGAGCACATTCCCACGTTACTAAGCGAACATCGCTTTGATGCCATTTTGTTAGACATGAATTTTGGCCCAGGCGAGAGCAGCGGTGAACAAGGGTACAACTGGTTAGATAAAATTATCTCGTTAGACCCACAAGCCGTCGTCATTATGATTACCGCTCATGGCGGCATTGATACCGCCGTAGAGGTGATGAAACGCGGCGCTACCGACTTTATCGCCAAACCTTGGCAAAATGAAAAGGTGATAGCCACCGTATCGTCGGCAGTCAAACTGGGGCAGTCGCGCGGCGAAGCCAGTGCTCTTAGGCAAACCAACGAAACCCTTACCAAACTGACAAGCAGACAGTCTCAACCTTTTATTGCCAAGGCTACGGCAATGCAGCTAGTGATGAATATAGTAGAGCGCTGCGCTCCTACCGACGCCAACGTGCTAATACTGGGTGAAAACGGCACCTAAGCAAAGAGGTGATCGCCAGAGCCATTCACGAAAAAAGCAGCCGCAGTAACAATATTTTTATTACCGTAGACTTAGGCGCAGTGCCAGAGTCGATATTTGAAAGTGAGCTGTTTGGGCACAAAAAAGGCGCATTTACTCGGCGCTATGGAAGACCGCGTTGGGCGTATTTTAGCCGCGAACGGCGGTACGCTGTTTTTAGATGAAATTGGCAACCTACCCATGCACCTACAAGCCAAACTGTTAGCGGTGCTGGCTCAGCGAGAAGTTACCCCCGTTGGCGCCAACAAAGCCACGCCGTTTAACGTGCGTATTCTAGCAGCGACCAATATGCCTCTTACTCAGCTGCGCGACGAACGCCGCTTTCGACAAGACTTACTGTTTAGGTTAAATACGGTAGAGCTTAACTTACCCGCACTACGCCAACGACAAGAAGATATTCTGCCCATAGCCAATATGTACTTAGCCGACTATGCTCGCAAATACGCAAAAGACGGCATACGTTTAAGCCCTAGCCTACAAGACGCTTTTAATGCGTATTCGTGGCCTGGCAATATTCGCGAGCTAAAACACGCCATAGAACGCGCGGTAATTTTATGTAGCGGTGAAGAACTTAGCCTTGATGACTTTCAGCTACAGGCGGTATCGCCTCACATAAACACCCCTAGCGCACATGTTGCAGAGGCAGGAAACCATACTGCGGATATTATGAATGACGCTGCAACAAGTACCCCGCCACAGCAGCCTGCGGGGGGCGCTGGCGAACAGTTCAACCTAGAAGACATTGAAAAGCAGACAATATCGAAAGCGTTAAAAGCGTATCGCTACAACATTAGCCATGCTGCAAAAGCGCTTGGATTAACACGAGCAGCTCTATACCGACGGATGGAAAAACATGGGCTTTAATCGATTTTCGCTTTTACTGAGCGCACGGGTTGCGTGCCTTATGGTGGCAGTAGCGCTTTCGGCCTACCTATGGTTTACGCCCGGCTATACCGCAACGTTTTTTCTTACCATGGTTATTGTCATTGCACTGGCATTTGAAACCCGTAAGTTTGTGAGTAAAACCAATGCTGAGCTAACCCGTTTTTTAGAATCGGTTCGCCATGGCGAACTTACTCAGCGCTTCTCGTACCCCGAATTTGGCAGTGGCTTTGAAAAGTTGGGCGAAACTTTTACTAGCATTTTAAGCGACCTTCAACAAAAGCGGACGGAACAAGAGCAAACACTCAGGCATTTAAAAGCCTTAGTAGAACAAGTGCCTGTACCGCTGCTAAGCCTTTATGAAAATGGCGACCAAAGCGGCGAAATAGTGCTGTGGAACCACACGGCGCGAAAGCTTTTTGGCTCAGTGCTGGTAAAGAACAAGCGTGATTTAGCGCAGTTCTCGCCAGACCTTGCCACAAAACTTGTGAACATGCGCCCCGGTGAAAAAGAGTTGGTAGAGTTTGAGGCCGACGGCAGCAAACATAAGCTTACCGTGTCGGTGTCGCATATTATTATTGCGGGCAAACAAGAAAAACTAGTTAGCCTACAAGACATTAATAGCGAACTTGGCTTAGCACAGTTGCAGGCTTGGCAGGCACTTGTGCGCGTGCTTACCCATGAAATTATGAACAGCATTACGCCCGTTGCATCGCTTGCCGATACCACATCACACCTAGTGAAAGACATAAAACAAAACTATCAACACAGCAGCGCACTACTAGATGAGCTAAATGACGTAGAGCACGCCGCTGACACCTTATCGAGACGAAGTAACGGCTTGATGCAGTTTGTTGGCAGCTATAAAAAACTGACGCGATTACCCGAACCACATTTAGCACCCGTAAAGGTTAACGAGTTACTTGAACAAACCGTAGCGGTGTTTGCTCAAGCATGGCAGAAAAAAGGGGTTGCGATAGACATGCAGCTGGGTGCAGCCCCTATTCAAATAAACGCCGACAGACACATGATTGAGCAAATTATTGTGAACATTATGCATAATGCCGAACATGCTGTTACTAGTATCGCCAACCCTAAAGTTACCATTAGTGTTCACTTAACTAAGCGCAGTAGATGCGTAATAGAAATTGCCGATAATGGCGCAGGTGTTCCCGAAGAAATCATTGGCAAAGTGTTTGTACCGTTTTTTACCACCAAGCGCGAAGGTACTGGTGTGGGGTTAGCCCTAACGCAGCAAATCATGGTGGCCCACGGCGGGCAAGTAAACGTAAAAAACCAACCAAACGGCGGCGCATGCTTTAGTTTGGTGTTTTAACAAGATGCTGACACCCTACAATTCAAAATCCGGCTCGTCGGTTGTCGCATTAGTCACCTCAACTCGGTACGTGGATCCCACGTTTCCAACGCAAAGCGTTGCTCGGCGATGAGATTCAGAGGAATCATCACTTTCTTTTACTTCGGGTTTGTCAGTGTATACAAGCGAATTTTCTGCAGCAACGCACCGCTTATGCCTTATGGCCTCTTTTATGTCATCTTCGGTTTTACACCAATGAACTGTCTTCGTGCACTGCGCGCAAAATCGGATATCAGAAGTACCTTCAATTTTGTTCAAGGTAAACCAACGTTGTTCACATTGGTGAACCATGTAGCGTCGTTCAGTCTTTTTCATCCCATATCCTTATGTTCACATCCGTGTTTTCTACTTATTTTGAGGTTAGCGTAATTAATATGATAAGAACAGAACATAAAAACCGCGAACCCAAAACCCATTAGCTTCGTCTTTATATAAAACGATGAGGGCATTCAATGTTAATACCACTACTACTGCTATTGGTTACTTTCCTTATTGATGTACTTGAGATTGTTATAAACCAATGACAAATGCAGGCATAGAGCTACTGGTAGTAGAGCTTCAATTTGGCAACAAAGCGGCGCTGGGTAAGCTGTATGCGCATTTTCATGTAGCCATGCGCAAGTACGCCGTATTGCGAGTAAAAGACAGTATGGTGGCAGACGATCTTGTTCAAAATGTGTGGGCGAAAGTCGCCAAGCGCGTAACCAAGTTAAACGATGTATCGCTGTTTAAAAGCTGGCTTTATAAAGCGCTGCGCTGGGAAATTATCGACTGGTATCGCGCAACTAGCAACGAAGTATTACATGACGGTCATATACCAGAAAAAGCCATTGAGCTGGTATATAGCGACCCCTTATCGCCGTTAAAGCATCTGTTAAGCCTGCCCGCAAACGAACGGGATGTTGCAGAGCTGTTTTACCTAAACGACTTAAACATAAAGGAGATAAGCCTAGTGGCGGGCATTCCACTAGGTACGGTGAAGTCGCGATTACACCGCGCACGCGCCTTACTTAAACAACGCATTTCTAGAACGGAGTACGGTTATGACGAATAATTCAGACGACGATATTAAACGCTACCTTAAGCAGCAATCGCAAGAGCTAGACAGCATGCTAGGCGACGGCTTAACCGATTACCTTAAACTGGGTTTTGCCAGCAACTTTTCAGGCATCATGAAACTGGGTTATGCCATAGCTATAACGCTTTCTATCGCTTTATTTTACTGTGGCTATCAGTTTTTCACAGCGCCAGAAGCCACCCAAGTTTTCTGGGGCGTACTGCTAATACTGAGCTTTAATGCCCAGGTAGCCACCAAGCTTTGGATATTCATGCAAACCAACCGCAACATGCTTTCAAAAGAAATGCGCATGATGGAAGTAAGGCAGCGAGCCTGGTTTGACGCAAGAGATACTAAAACCCAAGAGCAGTAAGCTTTTTGAAGTTGCATTGTTCTGTGCAATTGAAGGTGATAATCTGGCCGCACTAAAATGGACTTGGTTAGGTTATCTCTTCAATGAAACATGTTGTTTGGTTTATTTCTCTTTTGCTTGCGTTTTCGGCAGGCTATTTTGTTAATCACTTTTCTTCTGAAACACTGCCTTTGGATGGGCAGCCGAAGAAATCCATGTCAGCGGAAAAAGGGGCTGCTGAAGACAAGCGCTTATCTGCCACCACTGCAACCGCACGTGCATCCACGCCAAATACTGAAGAAAAAGAAAACGACGATGAAGAAGCGGCGACTGCCAGTGAACTTGCACAGCAGCTAAAGGCGCTGGTCAATCGCGACCCTATGTCGCTAACCTTTTCTGACATGGCAAACATATACATGTTTGTGAGTAATTTATCTGAGGCCCAGTTGCTTGCAATTATTCATGATTTATCTAGCAAAGAATCCGAAGAAAACCAGACAGTATTTACCATTTTTTATGGTCGCTATGCTGAATTAAACCCGCCCGCGGCGCTCGACTTTGCAATGACCGACATGGCAGATGAGCAGCTTAAGAATATGTTGTTAAACATAAGCTTGGTAAACCTAGCCAAACAGGACCCATTAGCTTCTTATGAACGTTTTGTAGCGCTTACTGGGAAGTCTCAAGGAAATGAGGGGATTAGTAAGCAACGTCTATCTAGTAGCCTAATAGCAACGTTTTCTGGTTTAGCGAAACAAGATTTGTCGCTGGCAATTGATAAGTTGAACGAATTGAGTCAACTAGGACATGGAGTCACGATGCCGCTGTGGGGGCTCACTCAAGGCCTCGAGTCGAAACAGGAATTCTTGGACTTACTTACACTCACCGAATCCTTTGACAACCATGAAATAGAAGATGGCATTATTAGCGAATGGGCAAGACGTGCCCCCGAACAAGTAGGAGAGTGGCTTCTTAAGGACTATTCTGGCGAACGCCTAGAGCAACTCAAGGACAACTTTGTACAGACGTGGGGATATAACGACAGAGAGAGCAGTGGTAACTGGCTTGTAGATAATACTGCACCTGATAAAGCCGGAAAAAAAGTTGTCAATTTTCTGCGATCTTGGGCTTGGGACGAACCTGAGGCCGCTATGCAATGGTTCACTAAACAACCTGACGCGATTTACAATCAGAAAACATTTGCTGACTTTGTTAATGACGCAGCTTATCGCCAACCTCAATTTGCAATGAAGTACATGAGTTATCTTGATAGCAAAAAAGACCAACAGCGACTTTCAGAAACTATCTATCGGAGTTTAAAACGTAAAAGTACTCAGCAAGCCAACGACTTTTTGGAGCAATCGCCATTTAAAGATGAAATTCTTGAATTTGATAAATATGTGGAAGAATCATTATAAAATCGAATCTAATCAAGCTGCGAACTAGTAACCATTTTGACTAAGAATATCACCTACTATTCCGCCAATGCTTCTGAACTGGCAAAGCAATATAACAGCGTGCCGTTTGATGAAGTGCATAAGGCATGGCTTAACGAAATTCCTAAAGACGGAATGGTGCTTGATGTAGGTGCGGGTTCAGGTCGAGATGCTCGCTATTTGGCAGCAAAAGGCCTTGGTGTGGTAGCCGTTGAGCTAAGCAAATGGCATTCGCGAACTTGCCCAGCAATATACTGTTGCTAACCCCATTCATTGGATTGATGACTCACTACCAGAACTTACTGAAGTTTTTCGACTACAAACCAAGTTCGACCTTATTTTACTCAGTGCTGTGTGGATGCACATTGCGCCATCGTCACGAGAACGCGCCTTTAGAAAGCTTTCTTCACTACTAAAACCCAACGGCAAACTAATTATTTCGCTGCGCCACGGAAACTGTGACGATGAGCGCACCATGTACGACGTTTCAGCAGATGAACTAGCGCAGTTTGCTAGCCAGTTCGGCCTGACCTATCGACTGCTTACTAACGAACAAAGCGCAGATGCATTAGGGCGTGATGATGTTACATGGCAAACGGTTATGCTTACGTTGCCAGATAACGGCACGGGTGCATTTCCGCTTATTAGAAACATTGTCGTAAATGACAGCAAATCATCTACCTACAAGGTTGGCTTGCTTAGATCGTTACTTAGAATAGCTGAAGGCCACCCGGGGGCCGTTATTGAACAAACCAATGAACATGTTGTACTGCCTGTTGGGCTAGTTGCCCTGTACTGGCTTAAACTTTACAAACCGCTTGTTGATCAGTTCGGTATGCAGCAAAACAGTAACTCGAGCAAAGGACTGGGGTTCATAACAGAAAATGGTTGGCGTCGCCTTACATCCTATACGAGCAACCACTTTTATATCGGTGCATTTTACTCGGATATGGATGTTGTGAAAGGGCTACATCGAGCGCTCATGAAGATTTCGTCAACTATAGAAAAAATGCCTGTGGGGCATATAAAAGTACCAGGAACAAAAGAAAGTGTATTCCAGGTAGAACTTAATAAAAATATACGCCCCAAGACCGATCTGCTTTTAGACTTCAGCTTTTTGTCATCGCTAGGCAAGTTTTATGTTCCTGTGCATATTTGGGATTCTCTAACGCAATTTAGCGTGTGGATAGAGCCTGCATTAATTAATGAATGGTCTTCGCTAATGGCTAGGTTACGGGCGCAATAAAGAGCACAAATTTAGCAAGGTGGATTACCTAAATGCACTTAAGTGGGAAGACCCTGAACGCACTACCGCAAAAATTCGTAAGCGCGTAAGCGAATTAATGGCCGATGAAGAAGTAGCATGTTGTTGGTCTGGAAAAAAGCTAATGGCCCCAAATTACGCCATTGATCATGCCTTCCCTTTTGCCCGGTGGCCCAACAACGACTTGTGGAATCTTCTGCCCACAAAAACCCAAATAAACGCAAAGAAGTCAGACAAACTGCCTACTGGCTTAAAGTTATCAAGCTCTAGAGAACTGATAGTGCACTGGTGGAAGCAAGGCTGGCAGCACGACAAGAATGAGTTTTTCAGCCAAGCAAATTTAGCACTGCCAAACCTACGCCCCGACAACACTAATTTTGATGATGTGTTTGAAGCATTTATGCTTCAGCGCGATCGAATAAAAGCGCTGCAGCAGTTGGAGGATTGGTAGCAAAACAAAACGTTAAGCCGCTAACGCAACGCTTTGTTCATCCAACGTTGAAAATCGTGCTGCATAGCAACAATGCTTTTTCCGTAAAGCTTTTCAACATCTTTTGCAGAAAGCTCTTGGCAGCCGTTTTTTGACTCAACAAGAAGCAACCTGCTCATAAATGGTTTATTTTCCGACATTATGAACGCAACAAAAGCCCAACTTGTTGCATAGTATCGTTTCGGTTCCTGCCTCCACTTATTCCTTGACCCATTTAGCAATTGATTTAACGGTACAGGTTGCACTTTTTTTAGATAACTATACCAATCACTTTTATGCAAACCTTCAGGGTATTCAGCATATTCGGCCATGCCTTCATTTAGCCAAATGACCATCTGCCCATACCAATGACGATTGATGGTGTGCACTAGCTCGTGAGTAATCGTTGCCACTGTCTGGCTATCACTGCGAATGAGGACTGATGATTCGTTACTATTCGCTGAATAGAAACCTGTGCTTGGCGACAAATTTGGCGCAGTAGCCTTTTGGTTAAGTTCATATAACGCTTTGCTGTCGTAGCTCTTAACTTTTGCAATTACAGGTACAATAGACTCTTCAGGGGTCACAGCGGCAAACACTTTCATTGCCTGCTTTACTTTTTTAAGCGCGTTGGCTCTTATTTCGTAAGAGAGGTTTTGAGAAAGGAAGTTGATAGATATTGCATCTGGCTTGATTGTGCCAGCAACTTTCACAGAAGTATTACCGTTGATATCTCTTGGCTTGTCGCTTATGTGGCGAATACCCTTGCCATCTGTCCATGTGTAAATCGTCTTGGCTGAAGGGGCGGCCCTCTTGTCCATACAAACATGATTTGTATGCGTGGCAAAATCAGCAATATCGATAGCGTTGTTTTCGGAAACACTGCTTTCGACTTCGAGGAGATGAGAATATGAAGGGTTTTCCTCTACTTCAAACAACTCAACCAGTTGCTGTGACATACTAAGCACATCATGCAACCAGCTGGGCAAATCTATTTTGTCTTTTGCAAAATAAGCAACGCCAAGACCGTTGATGCAGACCACTGCGAACAGAAGAAAAACTTTAAGACACAAACCTTTAGCGCTTTTCATCGTAATTCCTTTTACTAACTACTTTTTGCTTGTTTTAGTTTAGTTAAAAGCTCCATACGCTTTGAGATAAAAAACAATTCATAAGTACAGAAAGCGATAACCAATTGACCTTGCCCAGCCAACAAGGCTGTGGCTGAATAACTGTGATAATTCATTTATTCAAGGAAGAAACATGAAGGTAATTTCAATAACGCTCGCCCTGTTATTTATCTCCTCTAATACGACTGCAGCTACTCATTTTACCCCGACTAAATATGCTTGCTCAGGGATCGAACAACGAATTGATACCATCAAGTCAAAGATGCGTGCGGGTTATTCAGCTAGAGAAGGCGAAGTATTAAAAGCCGAACTTCGAGAATTAAAAGACAAACGTTACGCGTGCAAAAAGAAAGGCTTATCTGTTGAATAGATTCTCGAGAGTACAATATTGCAATTGTTTCTATTTGCGACTCTTTAAAATCACTTCTTAAGAAGTCTAAATTGTTAAGTTTTGAATAAAAGGTTGGGAATAATCCATGTTGTTAGAGTTATTAGCTTTGATCATTTGTTTTTTCTTTTACTTCGCACCTCTTTTTTTGTTTTGGTATCGAGGAACTGCTAGCAAAGAAAAAGTTCTCATAAAGAACAGGTACTTGAACACGTCATTGGTAGGGTTAATTGTCCGGCTAGCACTAAGCAATTTCCATGACTATATTGCTTGGCTTGGTCGTTCTCGGTCAAATGGCAACGCTCTACAAAGTGTTAGTTTCAATTTTGTTAATTGGTCTTCTCCTGCTAACTATTCCACCCTTGTTCTTTAAGAAACTAAGAGGAAATCTAGCAACTCCAATTCAAGGAAGAGGGTCAGTCGGCTTTTTGGATAGTGAAAGAGTATCACTTCATATAAAGGGTACAGAAGAATTGGATGCACATGACTTGAATGACATTATCGATGAGCTGAAAAAAATTGAGGGTTTAAAGAAGATAGAGCTGACTTCTCACTTACTATATTCAAAAACAGAAGGCTTTGGATATCGATTCATTTTTAAAATAAAACCTGATTTAAATAGCGAGAGTGTTAAACACATAGGCAACAGAAAAGCTCCTTTCTTAGTCAGGATAAAGGTCAAAAGACTTTTGAAAAAAAGAATAATAATTAACGAAAAGCTCCTTAAGGATGAAAAAGATGAAAGCGCTCGACTTAAAATAGAAAAAAGGCTTCTAAGGTCTAAAGTGAAGCTGTGTAACTTTGAGAAAAAGCCCATTGAATCAACCTATACTATAGACCTTAAGCAAGTTTGAAATATAGCACTTATCTTGGGTGATCAACCAACTTATGAAAAACCTCTATCGCCTTTTCAAACGATTCGCCATGTTCAAAATAGAGTTTGCTTAGGCGGCTCTTTTTTATTTGGTAGGCGTTACTAGCAAACGCTAACGCCTCTCTGAAGCTCTCAAACGCTTGCTCATATACCGTGAACACTTGGTGCTGCGGTGCAGCAACGCACGTAAAGCTACCATTTACTTCATAATCGAAGCCTGCAAAACGAATTCTTGAAAAGGCTTCTTTACCTAAGCGTATACCACCTTTAAGACTTATTTGAAATGCGGCATCCATTTCTTCAATTTCTTCCATGCTCCAATGGTTAAAAACCCTAATTGCTTTGGCGTATTTTTCAGATAGGAGCTTTTTTACAACACTTACTCTGTGTTCCAAAGTGCCGTTGTTTTGGTTCTTCAGAAGGTCATGGCATTCAATACACGTAGGAACTGAAATAAAGTCGGCCTCTTTACTCACCTCGCGCCATTCGTGAATAAACTTCACAGGTGGAATAAAGTCGTTAAGAGCCGACTCGCAGCCGCAATAAACACAACGATGAAAATCTGCCGAATGCACTGCGCGCAGTGGTGAGTAGTACTTTTCGTAATTCATATGTTGTGCATGTTAAGTGGCACTAAGGAGAGGTGCCACTTATTAAGCCCACTACTCTTCAATTTGAATACTGAACTCTGGCATAGCTTGAATAACTTTTTTCACCGTACAGCTATTAGCAGCTGCTAGAAGAGGCTTTTTGTATTTTTCAGGAAAGCCTTCAGGCAAAGTAACTTTAATAGAAAAAGCTTTGTGATATTTATCTTCACCAACCGTGCTGTGCTCTTGGCTTAGGCTAATTCCTTCTGTACTTATGTCTCTTGCTTCACAAAATTTACGAATATAAAAAGCAGCACAAAGCGGCATGCTCGCTAGGAAATAGTCGAAAGGCTCAGGGTAAGCCTCGTCGCCACCCGCTGATACACTTTGATCGCTTACTATATGGTGCTTTCCAAAACTTGCCTGTAGTTTTTGGCCTTCTAAAAGTGCGATATCAATTTTCATCTCTGCGTCCTTATATTCAATTAACGTTATAAACAATACGTCAATCGTAAATGAAGTAGCAATAGGCGCTGATATTATTCAAGAAAATCTTGTGTCGTTTTTACAAAATAAAGGACAACATAATTATAAGGAAATGACTATATTTAAGCTTGTCGTCATCTGCTACCGTATTGATTCCTTGTAATTACTATTTTTAGAATTGTGATAAGTATTTCGCTCGGCCCGTTTGCATTAATGACCAATACGTTACTTACCATGGTAAGTATTGCACTTCTTTGGCTGTTTATTTCTGTGTTTCCAAAAAGGCAAAACCTGACCAAACGTTCACTACTGAGACGTTGTTTTACAGTGTAGTTACTGGCTTTTTAGCTGCCAGAATTGCCTTTGTTATTGCGTTATGGGAAGTGTACCAAACCGACTGGCTCTCGGCTTTTGATATTCGAGATGGCGGTAAACTTTTGGGCAACGAGGTGCCCGCCATGCCGCCGTGAAATGCCAACCTTACAGCGTGCTCAAAATAGGTATGATAATATCGAGTTTGTGTTTGTAAATCAGAGCGAAGCGCCTAGTCACGCACAGCGCTTTTTACGCGAACAAGGTATTGAACTTGATAATGTCTACTATGACTTTGCTGGCAATTCAGCAGATAAGTTAGGCGCTTATGGCCTTCCTGCTACGTTATTTTTGATGGCAACGGCAAAATGCGCGCTAGCCATATGGGAGAGCTTTCCGAGGCCAGACTTCGCTATTATTTAACACCGCTTGTTAATAACACTAAAAATTAAATTTCACTGAAAATACAGGTAACCACTATGAAGAGCTCTATAAAGATAAAAACGTTAAGCCGCATGGCTTGTTATTTAGTTGTTTTATTTAGTTTTAGTGCTGGCGTTAGCGCACAAATGTCTACGTTTAACGATGGCCCAGTTATAAAAGGTTTTGGTAAAACTGCGCCTGTACTAACGCATACCGTGGCTGAAAACGATGCATTTAAAATTGCCTTTGATGTAGCCAGTGCAGGTAATGCTGGTGAAATAAACCGTAAATTCGATAGCTTGGCACGCTTCATTAATATGCATGTGGCAGCTTATGTTAAAAAAGAAAACATACAGCTTGCACTTGTTGTGCACGGTAAAGCCACCTTCGATTTATTAAATAACGTGGCGTATCAGAATAAATATGAAACCACTAATGCTAACGCCCCTTTACTAAGCGCCCTTTTACAAAACAATGTACGCGTAATTTTGTGTGGTCAAAGCGCAGCGGCTCATGCAATTAATACTAGTGAGCTTGTTGACGGAGTCGAGGTTCAGTTGTCGGCGATGACCGCTCATGCATTGCTTCAGCAAAATGGCTATACGGTAAACCCTTTTTAGTGCCATAAAAAATACAACGCTAAAGAGCCTCTACCCCATATAAATTGCCACAATTGGAATAGTGCTTGCCAAAGTGCTATTCGGTGATATAACCACAAGCACTCACTAGGTGTAAGCATGTACCGTATTCTACTGCGACTATGCGTCGATTTTAACGCTGATAATATCGACTGGGTTTGCTTGTCACTGTGCAAAACTTCAACCTTCAGTAGCTGACGCCCACCTGCAACTTGTTCTGCAATATTAAATTGAGAATGACTGTGGCTATAACCAAAACATTGCGACACCGTAAAGCCACTTATATCCTCTAACAGCATTAAGCAGTCAACTACGTCGGCTTCTATCGCTTTATCAATAAATAAGGTGAGTAGCTGCTGCTCATCCATTTTTTCGTTGCTCCAGGTAGTGATAACCAATGGGTAATAAATACAGTGTGATTAAGGTTGATGAGATGAGCCCCCCGATGACCACTATCGCTAATGGTTTTTGCACTTCAGCTCCTGGCCCCGTTGCAAACGCTAATGGCAATAAGCCGAACATTGCCGTAGTGGCCGTCATAAGAATGGGTCGTAGCCGTGATACTGCGCCATCAGTAACACGCTGCTGTAAAGAGAGCGACTGTCTTTTTAACGCTTCATAATGCGACACCATAACAACACCATTTAATACCGCCACGCCAAGCAGTGCTATAAAGCCAACAGACGCAGGTACTGATAGATATTCACCAGTGACAAACAGCGCATAAACACCTCCCATCATTGCAAATGGTACATTTGCCATAATAAGCCCTGCCAATGGCAATGAAGCGAAAATAGTGAATAGAATAAGCACAATAACTACAACGACTAACGGAATAACAGTGAGTAAATTGTTACTTGCTCGTATCTGATTTTCAAATTCGCCCCCATACTCCAACGAATAACCCGCGGGCAAACTAACACGTGAAGCCACAGCTTTACGTGTCTCGTCCACAAAGCCCACTAAATCACGCCCCTCAACGTTTGTTGTCACCACAGCAAATCGCATTGCTTTTTCACGCTCAATAACAGCTGGCCCCTGCGTTCTTGTAATATCCGCAATATCTGACAACATAAGTTGCTCACCATTGGGCATTATAACTGACATGTTTTTAAGTATTTCTGGAGAGAGAAAAGCCGCCTCGCCTTGCGTTAAGTCGCCAAAATTTATTGGCGTGCGTACCCTATCTTTAATTACCTCGCCTACTTTAATGCCGGTAACTTGCATTTTTAGGTAACGTGATAGCGCTACGTTTGTCATACCAAACTCTGTTGCCACACCAGGTTTAGGAATAATGCTTAGAAAGTCTCCGCCTTCGATAAGGGTAGCATTGGTGTCTACGGCACCTTGCTGAGCCCGCACAACGCTGGCCACGCTATTTGCCATATTAGCCAGTGTTTGCATATCTGTCCCAAACACTTTGATGGCTACCATTCCAGTAGTACCTGTGAGCATTTCAGATACACGCATTTGTATTGGCTGAGTAAAGCCAATATTTATGCCTGGATAGGCTTGTAATGCTTCTCGCATTGCTGCTTCTAATTCATGTTTCGTTTCAAATCGCCATGTTTCGATAGGCGCTAGCTGCATAAACACATCGGTTTCATTTAAACTCATAGGATCGAGCCCCAGCTCATCTGAACCTGTTCTTGCTACTATTTGTTCAATTTCTGGAAAGCGTTCAAGCAACATGTTTTCTACTTGCTTATCGAGCGCAAGTGACGATGACAGCGAAATAGTCGGCGACTTTTCCAACTGAACAATAATGTCACCCTCATCCATTACTGGCATAAATGTTTTGCCTAAAACTGAAAATAAAAACCCACTAACCACAAGAAAAGCAATTGCAAACGCGCCCGTTAATTTAGCGTGTTTCAATACAACGGTAAGCGAGCGTTGATAAACTATCTGTAAAGACTGAAGATACCGAGGAACGCCACCATCTTTTATTGATAATAAAAAAGACGCAACCACAGGAATTAACGTAAATGCCGTAATAAGTGACGCGACCATGGCATAAACAATCGTAGTAGCAATAGGTGAAAATAATTTACCTTCAAGCCCCGTTAACGTTAACAGTGGCATAAACACTACGATGACGATTAGCGTGCCTGCAATTACTGGTACAGCCACAGCATGGGTAGCGCGATAAACTAAGTGTAAACGCGGAAGTCGTCTGTTGGCGTCTAGCTGTGAAACAGTATTTTCAACAACCACTACCGACGCATCGACCAGCATACCTATGGCAATGACAAGTCCGCCTAAACTCATCAAGTTAGCAGTAAGACCCGTTAAGCTCATAGCCAAAAACGTTAGCAGCACTACCACAGGGATCACTAGTGCCACAACGAAAGAGGCGCGCAGGTTACCTAAGAATACTGCCAATACCAGAATAACAATAATGACTGCTTGAGTTAGTGCACTAGTAAGCGTACCAACAGCGGTGTCAATCAAGGTTTTACGATTATAAAACACATTCAGCGCTGTGCCCTCTGGTAACGATGGCCGCAATGCATCAAGCTTTTCCATTACACCTTCAACTACCTTTGCCGTGTTGCTATCTTTCAGCGCAACAATTAGCGCTTGTGTAGTCTCTTCACCGTTTCGTGTTACTCCTCCGTAGCGGGTAAGGCTTCCAAAAGATAATGTTCCCAAATCGGCAAGCCTAACAGGCTGCATATTCACACTACCTACAACTAGGTTACCAAGTTCTTCAAGGGTGGTTGCACGGCTTTGGGTTCTAATAACTAGCGAGTCAGCTCCAGCTCGCACGCGCCCTACACTACCGTTTACATTGGCTTGCGTAAGCGCAGCCTCTAGCTGTTCAAGGCTAAATCCATAGGCAACTAAACGTGATAAGTTTGGTGCAAACTGAAATGTTTTAGTAAAGCCTCCTAGAACATTCACATCAGCGACACCCGCAACAGTGCGCAGCGCGGGTCGTATTTGCCAGTCAAGAATAAACTTTCTTTCCTGTAGTGAAAGTGCTGGGTTTTCAATTGTGAACATGAACATTTCAGACAAGGGTGTGCTCATGGGTGCTACGCCCCCTTCAGCAATAGTAAGCAGCATACCTTTAATGCCACTTAAGCGAGCACTTACTTGCTGACGAGCCCAGTAAATATCAGTACCCTGTTCAAAATCGAGTGTTATAGATGTGATTGCATATTTTGTCGTTGAACGCAATGTTGTCTGATGCGGTATACCGAGCAATTCAGTTTCTATAGGTTGTGTTATTTGCGCCTCAACTTCTTCAGCTGTCATGCCATTCGCTTTCATGATCACCTTTACCTGGGTAGGTGATATATCAGGAAAAGCGTCAATAGAGTAGGTTTAACCAAGCATGCATGCCAAAGCTAGGTCAGCCCAACGAAAATGCTTAGAACAAATAGCCTTTGTACTAGGGCAAGCTGAATTATGCGGGCAATCACTCAACCCCTCCCAGCCCTAAAAGGACACCTTGAACAGCACTTACCGAAGAGGCAAGCACTTGTTGATTGTTCAGTGTAGCTTGCGCACTAACTTGCAGATATTCGTTCGCCAATTGACCCACTATTTCTACAGGCGTAACCGTTAAGCTTCTATTATTTAAAACAAAAATTGACGGCTGCCCATGATAATAGAAAACGCTTTCTGCTGGCACTTTGTAGGCTTGCAAATTTATGTATGCATTAACTTGTGTACGCTGGCCTAATTTTAGCTGGCAGTTATCAGGCAATAATTCAGACCATATTTTCGTTAAGTATTGAGTAACCACTTCTTCAGTTCGCGCAACACCAACTTGGCACCTAGAGGTGGTTAGCGCTGATACTTGATGAACTAAAGTCGTGCTTATGTATGTGGTAAGCCTAAGCGTATCTTGCTTAATAATTGCTCCTAATGACGTTAACTCAGCATTAGATTCATCATTTGCATATCTAAACAGTCCGGCCTCGGGAGCAATTAAAAAACCTTCGTCTTCATCATCACCCTGCACAAATATTTCTGCAAAGTGATCGAGGTGTCCCCACGCAAGCTTTGCATCGTAGTAATTTTGAGCTATCGATAACCACGCCGACTGCGATATTGCATTGGACTCGAAGAGTGGTTTGTTTATCTCAAACCGCTTTTTAGCTATGTCGTACAGCGCTTTTTTACCTTGTAGGTTCTGAGTAAAGTGGTGTACTTCGCTGCCTCTTAATAGCGCTAGTTTCTGACCTTCATTTACCATTGCACCATCAGCAACTAGATAGTGTACTTGTTGCGGAGACATGGGTGCCATTAAACGCAAGTCAGCACCGGGCATAGCCTCAACTTCACCAGTGGATACCGATTTTTGCACCTGTTGTGAAAGTTCTGCGGTAGCATAAGTTAACGCAAGCTCACCAAGGCTATCTAAGCTTATATCGTCCTGAGCAACCACTGGCAGCACAAATAGGCCTGTAAGAAAAAAAGAAATGGTTTCAAAGTGTAACTCCTGCTACTTGGTTAACTTTTGATATGGCCTCTGCATAACGTACTTTATACATAGCAAAGTCTAGTTTAAGGTCCTGTTGCGCAATAAGCTGCTCTAGCCAGAAGGTCTTGGGTAAAGCATCTTTTTGCTTTTGATATAACGCTGTTATTTCTTCGCCCAGGTTTACTTGCTGCTCTAATACAAGCAGTGCTTCTGACAGATAATCTACTTCTTGTAACGCTTCACTGAGTTGTAATTGAAGTGTCGTATAGGTTTCGGCTAATGCGTGGTTAAGCGTATTATGGGCTTCTTTCCAAGACGCGTAGTTACTGACAGGCGTACCATCTGATAGTGGGATATTAATACTAACCCCTACCAAGTTTTCGCTTCCTGTAGGACCACGAAGCTGCCTTGCTATAAGGCCTAGTGTCCATGGAGATAGGGACTGGTCAGACTGTGTAAGATTCAAGTCTAATTGAGACTGGCTTATCAACAATAGCTTAAGTTCTGGATGCGCTTGAAGCTTCTCATCTAACCTATCGGATAACGCTTCGGTGGTTTGCTCGGGTAGTTCGTCAGTTCCCATGACCCGACGATAGTGCAGCTGCGCCCGCTCTAATGAAATATGTGCTTTCCTTAACGCCAACTGCTGTGTCAGCTTCTCTTGCTGCCAGCGGAGAAATGCCGCTTGATCGAGCTCTCCCGTTTTTTGCAGTTGTAAAATTAGCGTGTCGAGCGACTCTATCCAAACCTGTTTTGCTTGTAACCCATCGACCTGTGCTCGAGCCACAAGACGTCGCCACAATGCTTCTCTCACTAGTCCGCTTGTCATCAGCGAAAAACGTTTATCGCGAGCTATATCAAATGCTTCTGTTAGCGCTAGTTGCTGGTTATCTAACTCTCTTGCAGCTAGTGAGCGAAAGGGTAAGAAAACCCCAACCTCAAATTCATCCGTGCCGCCTTGCTCCTGACTGGGTAAAGCAATAAGCTGTAAAGATGCTGGGCCTTGCAACCAATGATTGATTGCATCAGCGTTGTTCTGCAATTTTTCGGGGTTAACATCATAAACTCGCTTCAGTCGCTGTGTAGTATTGTCATATAAGACTGAAAGTGACGTCGCCTGTGATACCCCTGTGAGAAATAAAAGTAGCAAACAAGCACTGAATAGAACCGACGGAAAGCGAGAGAGCATAATTACTTGTGTTTAAAAAAGTGATATGAAAAGTATCAATTTTTTTTACATTTAATGTCATTAGACATGTGTCCCATAAAACATAAGCAACTGTTATAAAAGAAAAAATGAAAGATAAAATAATTACCACTGCGCTACTAATCATTATGTTCTTAAATTTCAGAGACGTCATAATTGATTTATCTTTGAATGTACCGACATCACATATTATTGAAGAGTCGATGATTGTGCTTGTCGCCGGGTTAATGGCTATTTATTTGATTTTTGATATTCGACTTCGCACCCGCAAAACTAAACGGCTTCTTAGCGAATTACATTCTACCCGTGTAAAACTTAAGTCTATGAATAACCAATTGCAACTTGCCAAAGCACAGTATTTACATGCCGTTGAAGTTCAGTTTGATGAATGGCGCTTGACTCCCAGCGAAAAAGAGGTGGCGCTATTTATGTTAAAAGGATTGAGTACACAAGAAATAGCAGCGGCAAGAAACACCAAAGAAAAGACGGTGAGACAACAAGCATCAGCAGTTTATGCCAAATCACAACTCGAAGGGCGCTATGCATTGTCAGCATGGTTTTTTGAAGACATTCTTCAGCAAGATCAAGCAGCCTGAGAAGCGAGCGGGATGCTTAGACCGCGACAAACTGGATACTAAGGAAACAACGATAACAAGTAGGATGCCTCATTTCTCCCTAACCTGCTATTGGCTGCTATGGTATTTAGATGGAAGCCATACACAGCTCATATCTCACTTTTCTGTGAAGATATCATATCAACAACATTCATAATGGCTTGCGCTACTGCCTCAGGCGCTTCAACATGCACCGAGTGCCCCCACTTGTTTGAGCGAATATGCTGTCCAGTTTCCACCTGCTGAAATAGTGCATTGTGTAATTGTAGCCAAAGTGCTTTGCCTTTTTGAGTTTCCTCAATAAACATCGGCTTTTCATATATTTGTGTTGAAGTAAAAAGAATAGTCGGAAGCGTTGCTTGGTAATGGAATTAACGCTTCTTGAACCTGATCTAAAGTATCAGTTAATAACTGATACTGTGACTGAAGGTGAGTGGGCATATACGTTGCGATAACCTTATCGTCGGCAATAACACGCTCTTTATCTAACGCCTTAAAGCGTAATCGGTGCACTAACGTAGTTGGTTCAATAAGCACCATACCATCAATTTCTGACAAGCTGGTTTTTAATGTTTGCGTTGCAACCAATCCACCATAGGAATGCCCTACCACAATCACACTTCCGTTTTGCTTAGCTTGTTTTATCCTTTTTTGCATTGCAGCTACATCCTGAGCCAATGTTGTTGGTTCAGCATCGGGCGTCATCAAGCTACCTCGGGTCTCGTTTATCACTTTTACGTTATCAGGTAGCAGCGCTATTACAGGGTCCCAGATGTTAGCCTTAGTACCAAAACCTACCTCAAAGATAACTGTAGTATCAGCAGCCGCAAATACTGCTGATTGGAAAAAACAGAAAGTGGCTATAGCTACTTTTATTAAACGCATTGCTAGTTCCTTATGACATAGGGGGAATTTGCAACTACGTTAACAATGGCAGGGTGAATTAAGAGTCAATATTTCTTCATAAGGCTTAAGGGGAAAACGGCTACACATTCTTATAGCTTGCTATAAGTTCGCTTCCATTCTTCTCGGATTAATAATGCACTATTTAAGTCTTGGCTTAAGGCATAAAGCACGGGTAAACCCTGTTTGCGTACTGTTCTTATGGCTATATTTTCTGACGTTATCATAATTTATTGCTTACTTGGCGCAGCGGCACTACCCGCTAAAATGCCACCGTCTACGTTTAGTTCAATACCCGTAACGTATTGAGACTCGTCGCTGGCTAAATATAGTGCAGCATACGCCACATCTTCGGGCTCTCCCATTCTGCCGATGGGTATATCTGCAGCAACACTTGCAATTGCGTTGCTTCGACTTTCCCCCTCCCCCAGCATTGCGTCCCACATTGGCGTTAAAATTGCGCCAGGGTGTATTGAATTACACCGAATAGAGTAAGATTGCTGCGCGCAATAAAGTGCTACTGATTTGGTATGATTTCGAACAGCTGCCTTACTCGACGCATAAGCGGCCGCACCGGGTATGCCCACCAACCCAGAACGGGATGATATGTTTACTATGCTCGCTTTGGCTGCTGATTTCATAAGACTTATAGCGTGCTTACACCCCAGCATCACACCGTCTAGGTTCGTGCTATGTACTTTACGCCATGTTTCAATACTAACGTTTTCAGGGTCAAAAGGCCCCTGCGCTTCCATAAATCCGGTTATGCCCGCGTTATTCACAAGTACATCAAGGTGGCCGTGCGCTTTTGAAATACCCTGAATGGCATCTATCCAATCTTGCTCAGAGGTAACATCTAAATACATAAACGAGGCGTTAGCGCCAATAGCAGCTGCTACTTGCTGCCCCTTTTCACGTTCAATATCAGAAAGAATTACGACGGCTCCTTCCTTGGCAAAAACCTCAGCGATAGCTTTACCAATACCTTGTGCAGCACCCGTTATAAGGGCGACTTTATTGTTTAACCTTGCCATTATTTCTCCGAGATAGTTCGTCAGTTATCTGTCGCATCACTTTGCGTAACACGCGATCGTAATTTGTCCGCTTATCTTCTACTGTTGTTTCAACAATAACATCAGGAATAACCGCGTTGTTTGGCTCATCCTCAATACGAAAGTGCCTTTTCGAATAAGTAATGGTTAACTGGCTATGAGGCAATTGAAAGCTGTCCATATCCTGAAAACCATTTGGTATTGCACCTGTAGGCTCGCCATATATCTTTGCATTTAACAATCGCCAAAATTGCCTTGCGTTTACCATCGCGGCCGAAAATGTTTTATGACTGGTGAGCACAAACACGCCTGACTGCCAGTCGACACTGTTTACTTGATTTAAAAATGACGCTAACAGCATGCCCATATATAGGTCACCACCGTACGACTCCCGCAAATCGATGATTATGCTTTGCGATGACTGCTGTAACATGTATTCGTACAATGCACTGCTAAACCCAATCATAGTTTCAAAATCAGGGTATGAAGTGATCTTTAAATACACTGTCTTTGTTTGTGGCTGAGCGCCCACATCAATAAAGCCTTTAACTGATAAAGTGTCTACTTTATTTAAAATTCCTTCAGGAAAAGCTGATACTACGCTTTCCCAGCTGCTCGACTGCCACGCTTCAGAAGACAGCAAAGGCATAGTTACCTTAACAACTTGACCGTTTCCGGTAAGAAACTCACCTTCAATTACATTCTGCGTTAGCAAAATACCATCACCGAATAGTAAAGAAGCATTAGTTAAAGACTGCGCAACACGCACACCAAGCGAGAATTCATTTTCGACAAAGGGCACAATTTCAGACAGCTTGGTGGCAATATCGCGGGTACTTACCTTGTTTAAGGAAGTTAACTCGGCCCCTAGTAATGCGTTAAATTCAGGCGACGATGTAGTGACTATATATCGCCCATTGACGTGCTCAACAACAATGGGAAGCCTAAGTGATTCCTCGCCCCAAAGTGGAATTGTTGTATGCCCATCACCTATAAGCCGAGTAAGCCGCATGAGCTTTGTTATAACTTGCCAGCGAGATAAATTGGGCAACTCATTCATTATCTGGTTGAGGTGATTATTAAAATCATCTTCCGACATGTTATGAAAAAGGTTGATATGGTTTGCTTTTAGCTCTTCTTTATAAAACGCTAAATCTTCTTTCCAGTTGTTGACAGACAAGGCGCTGTCACTTCCAAAAACGTGAAATGAAAGAAAACTCGTTAGCAGAAATACATGCGTAAGAATACGCGCCAATAACTTTTCTTGTTCTTTAAGTACTGCTGACATAGTTTTCCTTAATCATTTGCCAAAACAGCATAGGATAAGTAAGCCAAACCGGTAGCGTTTTCTCAGCGTTGACTTTGAGTTCATCAAGTTTGCGTCTATCAAGATATAAACCTCGATAAGAAACCGCGTCGGGCGATTGCAGTGTTTTGATATTTTTAAGCGGATTGTCAGCAGTAATTATAAAGTCAGCGACAAACCCTTTTTTTACTTCCCCAAGCTTATCGCCAACACCTAGCATCTTTGCCGCATTGATAGTACCAGCAAGTAATGCTTCTTTATTTGAAAAACCACTATCAATTAACAGCTGCAATTCTTTGTGAGTAGAAAAGCCAGTTACACCCACCAACGCACCACTATCAGAACCTAGCACAATAGGTATATTTCGCGTTTTTAGCTCTCTTAATATGTGCTTCAAGTGCGCCAGATCTTGAACATTTCTAGCAGCAAGTTCCTCAGAGGCATTCAACCAACGCTCTACGCCAAACATAGTCGTCAGTTGAAGGTGCGCATCATTAAAAAAGTGTAGTGGTAACTCTTCGATATACTTATATTTATCACGACTGATTAACGCTAACTCGTCAAAAACGGCCAATGTCGTCACTACAGGTACATCTGCAGTAGCTAGCTTTTCTAATGCAACACTCAGTGCCGCTTTATTCTCTACAGAATAATTGAGTAACTTAGAGTAGATGTCCTCGATATGCTCAACAGACTGGAGAGATTGTAGTGAGGTAAAGCTTCTTTCATTCGCTGGGTAAGGGCCGTGCTTCGCTACTGGTATGTCTAATTTTCTCGCTGTGCTAATAATTTCATCAAATACCTCGCCTTTTATTGAGCCGTATACTTTAATTAGGTCATAGCCTCCATCCGCGTATCTGCGCACCAATTCCTCAGCCTGATCAGCTGACGTCACTGTGACATGAAATGGATCGCCAGCTTGCCCATCTATAATCGGTGACGCTACATAGAAACGACTTCCTAGCCATTCGCCATTATTGATTTGCTCTCGCCACTTAAGTTGAGCGGTATTACCTCGCATTCCACGAACGGTGGTTACACCATAGCTAAGCGCCAATCCAAGGTAGGCACTGTCTTCAATATGCACGTGAGAATCAATTAAGCCAGCTGTAACAAATTTCCCCGACGTATCTATTTTTCTGACCTTAAAAAACTTAGAGCCATGAGGGACAATATCCTTAATAATTCCGTTCTCAATGAGAAGGTCCTGCGCTAATAACAACTCTTGGCTGCCATTTAAGTCGACAACGTTTGCATTGCTTAACAACCACTTTTCACTAAGGTTCTCATTAACTGGAACTCTTTCATGGTAATGCGTTGCTAGGTGGGCGAATACGATAACAACCAGCAACATCACTGCGGCCACACAAAAAGCCCAAGCTAAAAAGATAGCCGTCTTACCAATAAGAATACGATACCAATGCTTTCTACCGATGTTACTCAAGGACATCTAAACTCCTAGTGTGAAAGGGCTTCAAGCCTAATGTTTATGAAGTGAAATTAGAGTGAAGCATTTGGAAAAATTCACAATTCCTTGCTTAGGTTTCTATGTCTTAGCTTAGTATACCGTTGTTTTTTCACCTCGATTTCACCGAAGGTATCTACACTCAGAGGCTTACTTTCCAGCGCATTGTATAAATAGCCGTCTCGGAATAATGCTTAAACTGCTCATAAAAAGGAGATACTGAGGATGTATAAAACCTTCATTCGGCTTACCATTCTGATACTTATTGCATTTTATGTGGCACCAATTAGCGCGCTCGAATTCAATGAAAAGGAAGGGTGCTCACCGTTTAAGAACTATGATGCATTTATCTCTTTTTTAAGCGATAAAAACACATTCACACCATCGTTTGTATTTAAGTGGAAATTTCCTCGCGACCAATTTGAAAGCTTTCATCGGGATGTGACGTGTAATGTAATTAAATACAAAGTAAACGATATTCAAGTGACTGGATACTATCTTACGCCCAAGACGACACAACAAGAGAAGCGTCCGTTAATTGTTTTTAATCGCGGAGGAAATGGCTCATTTGGTGCGTTAAATTTCGTAACGCTAATGGAATATTTGAAACCATTCGTTGATAAAGGATTTGCTGTAGTCGCAAGCCAATACCGTGGACATATGCGAAAGCAACCTGAGCTATATGGCAAGGATGAGTTTGGTGGCAGTGACGTACTAGATGTTCACACATTAATTGATATCGCGAAATCAAAAAATGAAGTAGATGATAAGAGAATTTTTCTATACGGCGTGAGTCGTGGAGGAATGATGAGTTTCTTGGTAGGTAAAACGCGTAGCGACATTAAAGCAATAGCAGTACACGCAGGAGTTTCTGATCTTGAAGCAGAACTTGAGTTTCGTCCTGAGATGGAAAATGTATACCAAGCCTTAATCCCGAATTACCAAGAAAATAAGGAAGAGGCGTTAAAACAGCGCTCGGTGCTACATTGGATTGATGACTTACCTAGTGAAGTGCCTATTTTCCTTGTTCATGGGACTGAAGATGAACGAGTGAGTGCCGACAACTCCATTAAGTTATTTAAAGCGTTAAGATCTAAAAAAAGACCTGTATGCCTGTCATTACATGATGGAGAAGGCCATCTCTTTTCCAATAAAAATAAGCAAATAAACGAAGTCATTGATTGGTTTAACGCTGTATCGTATGGAGACGCGAACGAGACAAACTGCGTCAACAGCAACACTTAAGCTGAAAGTATGATTGTTGGAAGTATTTGGGCAAAAACGTGAGAAATAGAGTGTTAACCGCGCAATGTTCAGGTCGAAATAACGTTGCGCGGCATTCCACATTTAACCCCTACTATTGGGGCGGAAATGCTTCAAATTGGGGGAGTAAATCTGTGATCTCATACCAATCTGCTTTTGATGCTACGTGCATATGTGCTTGAGGCAAAAGTGATGGACTTGCATTTAAAGCGCCATATCTGATGTGCACCCTATTTATTGAAGGCTTTTCCCCGAAAAGGGTTGAGCCGCATAGGCCGCAAAAACAAGAGACAGTATCCGCGCTTCTGTGGTAGCGTTTCAGGTGTTGCTGACCTTTTGTGATCTTAAAATACTTGCTCAAAATCCCACCAATTGCAGTACCAGATGCACCCGATGACTTTCTGCATAAAGAGCAATGACAATAGCCAGCATAAGCAAACTGGTCTTCAACGCTAAACGTTATTTCGCTGCAAACACATGAACCAATCAAGGTAGTCATTGTTGTATCCTTAAATAGATTGCAATAAAGCGAGAAATTTATCAGCACTTTTATCATCTAGGTTTTTTAACAATGTTTCGGATTTTTTTTCCAATGTTGTGGTGGCGTTATTAAAAAGTTCTTCACCAGTGTTTGTAATCTTCACCAAACTCACTCGCGCATCTCTTTCGTTCACATCTTTAGCAATCAAACCAATTTTCTCCATTGGCATAAGTATCCGAGTAATTCCGGACGCAGTCCTAGCTAATGCTTCAGCAATGTCTATTCGGCGCAGCGCCCTATTAGGCGCCTTCACCAGACTATGCAACACCATGTACTCAGTTAATCCAATTCCATGTATAGCAGACAAACTATTGTCTAAATGTTTAGATATTATGGCCGAATTCAACCAGAGACTTTTTGATATATCCCCATACTTTTCTTCACTTTTCATTTATCAATACTCAAAATATACTTGATAAGTGAAGTATATATAAAATTAAATAGCTGTCAATCTGATTTTTGTGGATATGATGAAATAAAACTCAAAGCGTTCTGCGATGAAAATAAACGCTTCAGTGATATTTTCACTTCACTAAGAAAAACGTGATAGTTCAAAAAAGAGGTTCATAGAAAAACAGAATCAGGCTACAGCGCTTTAAAAATTGCGCACCCGATAGGATTCGAACCTATGACCTTTGCCTCCGGAGGGCAACGCTCTATCCAGCTGAGCTACGGGTGCGTAGTAGACGTTTACAAAGATGAAAATACGCTAATAAACGTATCCTGCAAACGGGGCGTAATAATACTTAGGCCACGGGCTGTCATCAACTGATTTATGCAAAAGTCTTTTCGCGGCGCATCCCAGTTTGTTAAAAATCCTTACTTTTTCTGGGTAATTGAGCGCAAATAGTTGTCCAGCCCCAATTTACCGTTATAATCTGGCCAGTTATATTTTAAACAAATTCATCATTGCCTGGAGACAGATGTGAAATTAAAGACTTGGTTAACTGTTGCTGCTACTGCGCTAACCGTTTTTGCAGCACAAGCACAAGAAATGAGTAACGATGAAATTGCTGAGCGCATTAAGCCAGCAGGTCAGGTTCACGTAGCAGGCGCAGCGGCAGCGGGTAACGCTGGTGCGGCAGGCGGTGCTAAGTCAGGTAAAGACGTGTACAACTCTGCCTGTGTTGCATGTCACGCGGCTGGTGTACTAGGTGCACCTAAGCTTCACGACGCAGCCGACTGGCAGCCTCGCCTAGACGACCGTGGCCTTGACGGCGTTTGGCAAAACGCGTTGAACGGTATTAACGCTATGCCTCCTCGTGGTACTTGCGGTAACTGTTCAGACGACGAAATTAAAGCTGCAATTGAATATATGATCGAAGGTATCTAAACCTTTAATAATTCTTCAAATTGCTTGAAAAAGTAGCGTTTTCTCGACTAATCGGTTAATTTAACCGCTCGGGGAAACGTTCTTTTTATATTGGCGATAGGAATGTCATCAGATTCAACGCAATATGAGTTGACAGAAGAAGAACTGCGAGAGTTAATTCCGCAGCTTCAACAACTTACAGAAAAGTATAAGCGCGCTGAACGTGTTCAGAAAGCGCTTTTTGACATTTCTGAGTTAGCCAGTTCCGTAAGCCACCTCAACCGTCTTTACAGCGCTATTCACGAAATCATTGCCGATTTTATGAATGCCGATAACTTCTATGTTGCGTTTTACGAACCCGAAAGTAACGTAGTCGACTTTGCCTACTTTGTAGATGAGTTTGACGAACAAGCCGTAAAGAAAATGCCCGCTGAGTCGTTAATGAACGGCATGACCGGTTATATCCTTAAAACCGGCGACCATTTATTTTATAAGCGCGACGACGAACAAACCTTCGCAGAACAGCACGAAATTGAGCTTGTTGGCTCTCAGCCTTTTGAATTATTGGGTGTACCGCTTAAGCGCGGCAGCCAGGTTATTGGGGCTATGGTTGTGCAAACCTATGATGAAGGCGTGCACTACACCCAAGAAGACCTAGAAGTACTGTTATTCGTGTCGCAGCATATTGTGACCACCGTTGACCGGGTTAAAAACCGCGAGTTAACCGAACGCACCATTCGTGAACGCACGCGTCAGCTTCGTAAAATAAATGACGAGCTTCAAGAAGAAATTTTAGAGCGCCAGAAAGTAGAGTCGCTACAGCAAGCCTTGTTTGAGATATCTGAGCTTGCCGCCAACCTTGAAGGCGACATGAACGCGTTCTACTCTAGCTTGCACCAAATACTTGAACGCTTGATCAGTGCGCCTAACTGCTACATTGCTATTTTAGATAAAGAGCAAGAACTGCTGTCTTTCCCCTATTTCAGCGATTCTATGCAGGAAAAGGTAGACACCCGACCATTGGGTTT
Source organism: Alteromonas gracilis (assembly GCF_036870955.2). Classification (GTDB taxonomy): domain Bacteria; phylum Pseudomonadota; class Gammaproteobacteria; order Enterobacterales; family Alteromonadaceae; genus Alteromonas; species Alteromonas gracilis_A. The sequence goes on along the minus strand of NZ_CP145482.2, from coordinate 83,064 downwards.
AGGCCTTACTGAATTGGTGTTGCGCACAGGCCAAGCTGAACTAATAAACCCGCCACGTGTTTTACAGTTAGCCGAAGCGGGCGAAATTGATGTGTCGGTTGCACAAAACATGCTTAATAGCGCCAACTCGTGGTTAGGCTCGCCGCTTATTGTTGAGGGCGAGATTGCTGGGGTTATCGCAGTACAAACCTACGGTAAGCATGCCAAGTACACGTCGCGTGACCAAGAGCTACTGCGCTTTGTGTCTCACCACATTGCCGTGGCCATGGAACGCAAGCGCAATACCGAATCAATGCAGCGCTACAACAGCGAACTTGAAGAGCGTGTTAAAGAGCGCACGGGCGAGCTAAACCGCGCGAATAAGTTTCTTAAGCAGCAAATTGAAGAGCGTAAAGAAATTGAGCTTAAGCTTATTCACGACGCCCACCACGATGCACTAACCGACTTACCAAACCGCGCCATGTTTACTAGCCGTTTAGAACTGGCCATTGCCAGCAAACAGCGCTACAGCGAAAACATGTTTGCGGTACTGTTTATCGACCTAGACCGCTTCAAAGTGATTAACGACACGTTAGGCCACCATGCTGGCGACGAGTTTTTAATTGAGGTGGCCCGTCGAATAGCCCTTTGTATTCGCGGTCATGACTTGTTGGCCCGCTTAGGCGGTGACGAATTTGTTGTGCTGCTTGATAACTTTGAAGACGCCTCTGACGTTGAAGAAGTTGCAAGCCGTATTATTGCGTCTATTTCTGAGCCATTCTTACTTGATGGTCGTGAGATGTATTCAGGTGCCAGCGTTGGTATTGCACACCTTGAAAGTTATTACCGCAGCGCCGATGAAGTACTGCGCGACGCCGATGCCGCCATGTACCAAGCCAAAACGTTGGGGCGCGGCAGGTTTGTTATGTTTGATAAAAGCATGCGCGACCGCCTTATTGAAGAGCTTGAACTTGAGAATGAATTCAGGCGCGCCCTGCGTGAAGAAGAGTTCGATTACTTCTTACAACCTGTTATTGATTTAAGCGATAACTCTACTCTGTATAAAGAAATGTATATTCGCTGGTCGCATCCAGCCTATGGCAAAATTGCACGCGAGCAGTTTAGGCAGGTCGCCGAGCATAGCGGGCTTACGTTAGATTTAGATTTGTTCCAGCTAACCAAAGCCTGTGAACTGCTAAATTACTATAAAGATTCTAGCGAAAGCATAAACAAAATTGCGGTAAATGTGTCTATTAACCATTTACTGCAGGCCTCGATGGTTAATCAAATGATTAAAGTAATTGAATCGTCGGGCATTGTGCCAAGCCAGCTGGTTTTTGAGTTTGACGAAAACGACTTAAACCGCCGCTCGCAGTTTATTTTACCTGCCATTAAAAAGCTTAAGCGCGCAGGTGTTACCCTGGTACTGGATAACTTTGGTAGTGGCTTAGCGTCACTGAGTTATTTGTTTGCCTACCCCTTCGATTACATTAAAATTGACCACCGCTTTGTGAAATCGCTGCCACGCTCGCAGCGCAACCTTAAGCTGATTCAGTCGGTAATGTTAATTTCTGAGCACTTGAAGTTTCAGGTGATTGCCGAGGGCATCGACTCTCAGGCCCAGCTAGATGCGCTAAATGAAATTGAATGTCGATATGGGCAGGGCAAGGTGATTAAGCACGCTAAAGTGCTAAACATGGCTTTATTGGCAGGCTAACGCGCGGCTAACCCAGCCAATCAACCCCATTTAAATAAAGCGGCACAAAGTAAGTAAGCATTCACTCCATTCCAAAATCACTTACTTCTTACCCAAAATATCGCGCAAGTTTGCAATGCCGACCTGTGCTTTTTGCTGGCGCTCTTCTTTGGTGGCCTTTGGCTTTTGGTTTTCCCACTGTACGTCATCAGGCGGCAGTTCAAACAAGAAACGGCTAGGTTCTGGCTGAATGACCTCGCCAAACTGGCGACGCTCTTTGGCAAGGCTAAAGATAAGTTCTCGCTGGGCGCGCGTAATGCCCACATAGGCCAAACGACGCTCTTCTTCTACGTTGTCTTCGTCTATGCTGCTTTGGTGTGGCAGTAAGCCTTCTTCCATACCCACCAAAAATACAATGGGAAACTCCAAGCCTTTAGACGCGTGAAGGGTCATTAGCTGTACTTGGTCCCCTTCCCCATCGTCTTCACCGCGTTCCATCATGTCGCGTAAAATAAGACGGTTTACCACTTCAATAAGGGTCATTGGTTGGTCAAGGTCGTTACCCTCTAGCATGTCGTTTACCCAACCAAACAGGGTACTAACATTGGCCATGGCCATTTCAGCTGCTTTAGGGCTGGCGCTGGTTTCGTACAGCCATTCTTCGTAGCCCATGGTGCGGATCATGCTGCGTACCGCATCTACCGTATTACCGCGCTGTGCGTTGTCTGAAAGCTCAACAACCCATCGCGCAAAACCTGACACCGAATGAAAAGCTTTGTCTGGCAATACGCTATTTAAATTAGGATGTGTCGCCGCTTCAAACATCGACACGCCCAAGCTATTGGCGAAATTACCCAGTTTTTCTAGCGTAGCTCGCCCTATTCCGCGCCCTGGCGTGTTAATAATGCGAAGCAATGCATTATCGTCGTCTTGGTTCACCAACAAGCGCAAGTACGCCATGATGTCTTTAACTTCTGCCCGGCCGAAGAACGACATACCGCCACTTATTTTGTATGGGATGCGGTTACTCATTAACAGCTTTTCAAAAATACGGCTTTGGTGATTACCGCGGTACAAAATGGCGTAGTCTTTAAACTGCGTGCGGTTCATAAATTTGTGCGCCAGCAATTCGGCAACTACACGTTCGCCTTCGTGCTCTTCATTTTTTGCTTCAATAACTTTAAGTGGCTCGCCGTACTGCAGTTCAGAAAACAGGGTTTTGTCGAACAAGTGCGGGTTGTTCTGAATAAGAATGTTGGCGCAATGCAGGATGCGCCCTGAAGAGCGATAGTTTTGCTGAAGCTTTATAACGTTCAAGCGAGGAAAGTCTTGTTGCAGCAAATGCAGGTTTTGCGGTTTTGCGCCACGCCATGAGTAAATAGACTGGTCATCGTCACCTACTACAGTAAAACGCGCGCGCTCGCCTACCAACAGCTTTACTAGCTCGTACTGGCTGGTATTGGTGTCTTGGTATTCGTCCACCAGCAGATAACGTATTTTGTTTTGCCATTTTGCTCGCACGTCTTCGTTGTGCTTAAGCAGTAACGTGGGCAATAAAATAAGGTCATCAAAATCTAGCGCGTTGTATGCTTTTAAGTTGTCTTGATAACGCTTGTAGGCCTCAGCAAACTCGCGCTCATAGGTGCTGCTTGCCGACTTAAGCAATGCGTCAGGCAAAATAAGGTCGTTCTTCCAGTTTGAAATACAGCTTTGTAGTAGCTGCAGCTGGTCTTTATCGCCGTCTATGGTGTCGGTTGTCAGGTCGTTTAGTAATGCTGTTGAATCTTTATCGTCAAATAACGAGAAGCCTGGCTTTAAACCCAAGTCTTTAACGTGGGCTTTAATGATGTTTAACCCCAGGGTGTGAAAGGTAGATACTTTAAGGCCACGGGCTTCGGGTTTGCCTAACGTTTGCGCAACACGTTCTTTCATTTCACGCGCGGCTTTATTGGTAAAGGTTACCGCAGCAATGTAACGTGCTGGCATGTCGCAGTTTCGTACTAAATGGGCAATTTTGTTGGTAATAACGCGGGTTTTACCACTACCTGCACCTGCCAGTACCAGGCACGGGCCTGATACAAAGGTTACTGCAGATTCTTGGGCTTCATTTAGTTTCATTCTAGTCCTACAACAACGTACAAAATGGCGATGGCACACTTTTCATTGCATGTCGTGCCGATACCGATAGAATAGCTTTCATAATTTGAGCTGCGCATTATAAGGGAATTCCATGTTGGATCCGAAGAAACTCGAAGATTTAGCGAAACAAATTGCTGATGCCATTCCACCTGGCGTTAAAAACATGGCTGAAGAAGCCGAAGGCAGAGTAAAGACAGTATTGCAGTCTCAGCTGTCAAAGCTAGACCTAGTTACTCGCGAAGAGTTTGATATTCAAAGCCAAGTACTTATTCGCACCCGCGAAAAGCTAGATGCCATGGAAGCCAGAATGGCAGAACTTGAAGCAAAACTTGCTGAAAAGTAAAAACGTTATAAAGAAAAGCGCCTTTTGAGGCGCTTTTTTAATAATTAGTTAGTCAACCCACTGCACTTTCGTGCGCAGATGCTCTGGTATATTTAGCTGCCACTTTTCCATTTGTGTTTTACTGAAGATAAAGGCCACGTTTTTAGTACTTACAGGTAGCGGCGCGTTTTTCACGCCTTCAAAGTAGTTTGTGGTAAGTTGCCCAGCTTTTACGCCTTGGTCGTAACCTGATAATACTAAGCCTCCCAATGCTTTGTCTGGCCCAATAGCATAGTCATACAAAGCAAAAAGTGGGGTTGTTGCGTTTTGAGACGTCCATTGAATAACGTCATTACCATTTACAGGTTGTTCCGAACTGTCTTTAAGCGCATGATATAAACCTACAAATATGGCGTCGTACCCGCTGTCATCTGCCGACATAACTAGGTTTTTCCAATCTTCGAAATGCTTTACTTCTAGAAAATCTACTTGAACGTTGGCAATTGAAGACCTTATTTCACCGCCTAACATGTATTTGAGGATAGTGTCTGAGGTTGTGCTTTTTTCACTAATAATTAGCACTTTATTGAATGGCGATACCTCTTGTAGCTGGGCAATGGATGCCCTTATTTCAGGCCGCTCAAGCACGCCACCAGAGTTTCTCGAAAGATTTACACCGTAATGCCTTGGGTTGCCATTGATACCCAAAAATACATAGCCTTGATCTAAGGTATTTAGCTTTGGCGCTAACAACTCAAGCGCATTGTCATCTGCAACAATAACGAAGTCTGGCGACACGCTAACTAGTTCAGCCCACGCTTCAGCAGCTCGTTGAGTAAAATCGCTGTCGGCTAGCCTTTTGGTATCCATTTCAAAGTATACCAATTCATGCTCGCTACCTAAGGTGTGCTCTAAGCCTTTGCGGTATTCTTTCACCCAAGGATAGTCTTCGTGATAGCTTTCAATAACAAAAATGGTTTTTGCCGTCGCACTGAATGCGAATACTGCTACAAGTGTTGCAAAGAGGCTTGAGAAAACTTTTTTCAAACTACACCTTCTTTTAAGGCTTTAGTTTACAGACAATTTCCTTGGGCTGGCCGCCACAATCTGTAACAGATTAGAGAAAGTTTAACTATATACGGCATTTTGGCCGACAAGGTTTCAACTCACCTGAAGACCGCTTGTTTACTAGCGCTATTTTTTGTTACCTGTCACAAACTGCATATTTTTGGTAGTTCAAATACTTAGTAGCGTATTACTTGGTGTTTATTGAAACTGTTGAGAAGTAAGTTTGCTATAGGCCTTCTATCATAAAAGGATGGCTAATCCTTTTTGGGCGACTAAGTTAAGCAGTTTGAGAGAAGTCCCCCTTGGTCTTTTTGCGCCTTGCTCCCACTGCTTCACCGTAGAAGGGGTCGTATTCAAATAGGCCGCAAAAACGGCTTGGCTAACACGCTCTTTCTCACGAATTGCTTTTATGCTATTGCCGTTATACTGCTCTACTTTGGGCAAACATAGTGCGTCAAACTCGTGCATAGTTTGGATGTCCATGACGCCAGCATCAGTCAAGTCTCTGGCGGTATTGTGCACCACGTCTAAAATACTGTCTTTCATATCACATCACCTCTTCAATACCGCCAGCCTCAATTGCTCTCCTTAGCTGCACATCGTTGTAACTCAGCAACATTTTAGCTAGCTGCTTCAGCGCTTTAAGTTCTCTGGCATCTACATTTGCGCGAACATTTTTGGTAAAACCATATATAAAGAATACATTTTCGCCAGCTTTGAACGCGAGGATGGTTCTAAAACCACTGCGTTTCCCCTGATTCTGGGCAACGCGTTTTTTAACCACATTGCCGCCAAGGTCTGCATCTACTAAGCCCGCGTTAATCTCTTCGACCGCCATTTTGAGAGAGCGATCATCTATTCCTTGTTTGTTTGCCCACTTCATGAACCATTTTGATTTGAATATGCGCATGAAATCCTTTTCCAGACACAAGTATAACACTAAGTGGCACACCATCCACTCGCAGTTACTTTTAGAATTTGAAAGATGAGATATACAGTCAAAGGACTTGAATTAGTTTACAAGCCTGTGACTATGCTAAGGCAGCTTTCTTTGAGCACCAACAGGACATAGGTACAGTTTTTTAAGGGTTAGCATAAGTTCAACGGGTTTAGACTTGGCTGACCACAGCTACCCCAAATAGAAGTGAAGCGCGGTACCCAAAGTGATCGCAAGGCCAATGTAGTGGTTTTCAAGAAAGGCGCTGAAACAGCCTTCTCGTTGTCTGCGCTTTATCAGTTGATACTGGCGTACGCATAGCAACGCGGAAAATAAGATGGCTACATAATAGGGCCATGTCGCATCTATGGTACATCCTATGCCCCATAAAATAGCTAAGGCCGTAGCTTGCAGAGACATAACAATGCGCACGTCATATTTGCCAAACAATATAGCGGTAGATTTTACACCAATTTGAAGGTCGTCATCGCGGTCTACCATGGCGTACATAGTGTCATAGGCCACTGTCCATAAAAGGTTTGCGACAAATAACCACCATGCGTAGGGAGGCACAGTTTCTAGTACAGCCATAAATGCCATTGGTATGGCCCAACCAAACGCAGCACCTAACACTACCTGAGGTAAGTGGGTATAGCGCTTCATAAATGGATAAGATGAAGCCAATAGCAATGCCACCACTGATAGCGCAATGGTTTGCCAGTTAAGAAATAGCACCAGTACAAATGCTATTGCGACAAGGCCAGAAAATAGTGTCAGCGCTTGCTTTGGCGACACCTCACCAGTGGCTAGTGGACGCGCCGCGGTGCGCTTAACGCTGCCGTCGACTTTTCTGTCAGCATAGTCGTTTATTACACAGCCCGCCGAGCGCATTACAACAACACCTAAGCAACAAAAATAGCTAAGATGTCTAACGAGGGTAGCCCTTGCGCCGCCATTAGTAGTGCCCACAACGTAGGCCACAACAGTAAATAAATGCCGACGGGTTTGTCTAGTCGCATTAAGCGTGCGTAGGCGCCAAGGGTAGCTTTGCTCATACTAATGACTCGTTGGTAAAAACATGTGTGTAGGCGGGCGACTGGGGCAAGAAAACTTCAGCAACTATCATGCTTTGCCCTTCTAGCGTAAAAACAGATCGTCTTCCCCACAGTGTTTGCGCTTGTTGATAGCCTAACTGCGATGCGTGCAGCGTACAAACGTCAAAATTAGAACGGCGGAAGCGCGAATCGTTAAACAGTCGTTTTCCTAAGGGTTCGTTGCCTAAATTTGACAGCTCGGCATCAATAATTGTTTGAGGAATAATAGAACGCGCAAACACCCAAGGTTCATCATTACCGCACAACAAAATTTCACGCACATGATATGGCACGTCGCCATTGCCTGTCAGCAAGGAAAGCTCGTTGTCGTGGGGTTTGCCTACTGCCTGTCCCAGAACTTGAAGCGAAAAGCGATGGCACAGCGACTGCACGCGCTCGGTAAGCGAACCAGTATCAAGCAACCAATTTTTTAAGTAGGCATCATATACGCTGATGTCTTCTGGGCGCTGCCAGTTTACTGCTAAGCCCACTGGAAATGAGGCGTTAAAACTCACGTGAAAAGCTCGTATTATTAATCTGTTAGTATCATACCACGTATATAAACTGTGTCAGCGAGAATGACAGCGAACCGTTGGGTTGTGTAGAAAGCGGAAAAGTTTATCTTTTTTTTACTTTGCTACGACTTTTGCAGTAGTGTGTTTAATTAGAGTTTTGCTACACTACCTGTGATTTAACCTTTTTCTTGGGTCTTTTGGTCTTCACCATGTTTAAGTCTTTATTAGCACGTTGTTTTTTATTAAGCTGTTTTGTTTTTGGTACCAGTGCATCTGCATTAGCACAGGAAAAATCAAGCTATGCTTATTTGGGCCTTGAGCCCGAAATTGTGACTAACTACATTAGCGACAACTCAGCAAAGTTGGGTTACGTTCGCGTGTCCGTTGAGCTTATGATCCACGATGTTGGTCAACTCGAAATTGCCGAGCACCACTTGCCGCTTTTGCGAGCAACGGCTATTGAGATTTTTGGTCAGCAGCCATCGGAAAAAGTAAAGTCGTTAACCGGTCGCGAAGATATTCGCCGCGCAATACTCAAAGCGCTGCAAGATCATATGAAGCAAGAGACTGGCGGCGAAGTAATTAAAAACGTGATTTTTACTAAGTACCTCTACCAGGGCGCTTAACGCTAAGGCACTTAAAACCTGTGCACTTGAATTAATGAAGTGCGTTTAGGCGTGTTATTTGTTTTGTAAAAAGCGAGCATTAGCTCGCTTTTTTTGACCCTAAACTTAGTAGTGCCGCCAATAAGCACCCTGATATCAACCCCGCAGTATGCGCGGCATTAGCCATGTTTACCCACAGAATATCGGCATAACCCAGCACTAGCCACACTAACATAAAGCCGACGATCGAATTAGGCAGTGACAGCCCCCAACTTGGGCGCAACCAGCCTAACCACCAAACAAAGCCAAGCACGGCGTACACCACACCAGACAAGCCGCCAAACAAGAACATGTTGTTGCTCATGGGGTCACTAAATAGCGCTTGTGCTCCGTTAGACACCACGGCAGACACCACAAAAACAATAAGCAACATACTTAGGCCAAACGTGCGTTCTATTTTTGCGCCCAACATGGCCCACCACAGCAAGTTAAACACAATGTGTAGTATCGAAAAATGAATAAACGCGGGGCCCAGCAAACGCCACCATTGTTGGTTTTCAGCAAGTACAGAAAAAGGCTGCATTAATAGATATTCGGCAATAGGCGCAAATAACCCCAGTAGCGACAGTATGTACACGACTGCACACAGCACAAATATAGTCGAAGTAAATGGTGCATATTTGGCGTCATTTAAAATAGTCGCCAATGAAAAGCCGCTAGATGTGCGCGCTAACTTAACATTTTTACCGTTGTCCCACGCTGCCTGCTGATATTTTGGGTCTGTCGGGTTTTTCAAAAAACCTTCAGCAATAACTTGGGCCCGTTCAGTTTGCTCAGCGTTGGCAATCACAACCACAAACTGGTTGTTGTCGGTTGCTGCGCTATGCTGAACCACACTAGCGGGGATCTGCTGGCTTGATAGGTAATTAGCAAGGAGATGTGCAGCACTTTGCTGACTAAAAGCGATTAACGGTTGACCCATGTATACGTGAAGCCCCTAAACGGTGGTCGATTGCACTGAATATACCTTAAGGATTGTGCCCAAAACAAAAAAATAAAGGTGCTTAGTGCACCTTTATTTGTTCTTATTCACTGACTACGGGGTTGGCCAATCGCCAAGCTTCAAAGCCACCATCCATACTGTAAACCGTCTCAAAGCCTTGTTGTGCGATAACTTGAGCGGCTTGCTGACTGCTCACGCCGTGATAGCAAACCACTACAACAGGTGTCGTTTTTGGGGTTTGTTCAATGAACGTAGCGAAATTATCGTTGTTCAATGGTGCCGCGTTTGGCATATGCCCATTAGCAAAAGACTGCGGGTCGCGTATATCAACAATGGCGACGTCACCTTGAAAGTCTGCCACGTCTTGTACGCTTATGTGTGAAAATGTTGTCATTACTGCCAGTCCAAAATAACTTTACCAGATTGTCCTGAGCCCATGGTATCAAACCCTTTCTGAAAGTCATCAATAGAAAAGGTGTGCGTAATAATGGGCGACAGGTCTAAACCGCTTTGAAGTAGACTTGCCATTTTGTACCAGGTTTCAAACATTTCGCGACCGTAGATGCCTTTTATCACCAAGCCCTTAAAGATGACCTGATTCCAGTCAATTGCCACGTCTTGTGGAGGAATGCCCAACATGGCAACTTTACCACCGTGATTCATCTTATTTAGCATGTCGCGCAGTGCCACTGGCATACCAGACATTTCTAAACCTACGTCAAAACCCTCGGTCATACCAAGATCATTCATTACGTCTTTAAGGTCTTCTTTACTTACATCTACGGCGCGCGTTGCACCCATTTTCTTGGCAAGTTCAAGACGATAAGGATTAATGTCGGTTACAACAACGTGGCGTGCGCCCACGTGTTTAGCAACAGCAGCTGCCATAATACCAATGGGGCCAGCGCCAGTAATAAGCACGTCTTCGCCAACTAAATCAAAGCTCAATGCGGTATGTACCGCGTTGCCAAACGGGTCAAAAATAGACGCCAAGTCATCGCTAATGTTGTCTGGAATTTTAAACGCGTTAAAAGCTGGAATAACTAAGTATTCAGCAAACGCACCAGGGCGATTTACGCCCACGCCCTCTGTATTACGGCAAAGATGACGACGTCCAGCACGGCAGTTACGACAATGTCCGCAGGTAATATGCCCTTCACCCGATACGCGGTCGCCAACGCTAAAGCCACGCACTTCTTCGCCCATTCCAACTACTTCGCCCACATACTCGTGGCCAACTACCATAGGAACAGGAATGGTATTTTGTGACCACTCGTCCCAGTTGTAGATATGCATATCGGTACCGCAAATAGCAGTTTTGCGAATTTTGATAAGCAGGTCATTGTGCCCTACTTCAGGCTTTGGCGTATCTTGAAGCCAAATGCCTTTTTCTGCTTTGGCTTTTACCAGCGACTTCATGAAATTACTCCCATTTCACGACCCACTTCGATAAACGCGTCAATGGCTTTGTCGACGTGCTCTAGCGAGTGCCCTGCTGACATTTGCGTACGAATGCGCGCTTGCCCTTTTGGTACTACAGGGTATGAGAAACCAATTACATAAATGCCTTTTTCAAGTAGTTTGTCGGCCATTTCGCTCGCTAGACGTGCATCGCCCAACATAACAGGGATGATAGCGTGATCTTTACCCGCTAACGTGAAGCCTGCTTCTTCCATACGGGTGCGGAAATGGTTAGCGTTGCGCCAAAGCTGCTCGCGAAGCGCATCGCCTTCTTTCATCATTTCAAACACTTTGATAGAGGCAGACACAATAGGTGGCGCAACCGAGTTTGAGAACAAATAAGGGCGCGAACGCTGACGAAGCCATTCAACCACTTCTTTTTTGCCAGACGTGTAACCACCAGACGCACCACCTAAGGCTTTGCCCAATGTACCGGTAATAATGTCAACACGGCCCATCACGCCACAATACTCGTGACTACCTCGGCCGTTTTCGCCCAAAAAGCCCGTTGCATGACAGTCATCAACCATCACCATAGCGTCGTACTTGTCGGCTAGGTCGCAAATAGAAGCAAGGTCGGCAATAACGCCGTCCATTGAGAATACGCCGTCTGTTGCAATAATCTTAAAGCGTGCGCCGTCAGCATTAGCTTGCTGAAGCTGCTCTTCTAACGCCGCCATATCGTTGTTGGCATAACGGTAGCGCTTTGCCTTACACAAGCGCACACCATCAATAATACTGGCATGGTTTAATGCGTCAGAAATAATGGCATCTTCGGGGCCTAGTAGCGTTTCAAACAAACCGCCGTTTGCGTCGAAGCACGATGGGTAAAGAATGGTGTCTTCGGTACCAAGAAAGTCGCTAATAGAACTTTCCAGCTGTTTGTGAATGTCTTGCGTACCGCAAATAAAACGCACCGACGCTACGCCAAAGCCATGACTGTCCAGTCCCTGTTTGGCCGCATCAATTAAGCTGTCGTTATTTGCTAATCCAAGATAGTTATTCGCACAAAAGTTTATTACGTGCTCGCCGTTAGCTACGCCAATATCAGCTTGCTGCTGAGACGTAATTACGCGCTCTTTTTTGTACAAACCATCTTGTTTGGTGGCTTCGATTTGCGATTGCAAATGAGAAATAAATGCCGCAGACATGCCATTCTCCGAGTGTAGGTGTATGTAAAACCGCTAGTGTAATGAAAGAGACCTGTTGGGTACACACTATTGCGCTGTATTTAACGCCTTTAACGACAGGCTTTGTAAATTTTTTGGCACACCGCGCTCACTAGGGTTGACGCACTTTCCCTTTAAAGCTCGCGCTATGCTGACTCTTTCCACATTCCCAGCGACACTTTACTTTCTAACACTGCCCAAATTTTGTCTTCAGGAATAGGTCGGCTAATTAAGAAACCTTGACCAATATGGCAATTGAAATGACATAAAATCTCGAACTGTTCGCTAGTTTCAATCCCTTCTGCAACCACCTGCATACCCATGTTGTTCACCATGGAAATAGTAGAGTGCACGATGTTTCTATCGTCTGCACTGTTGGCAATGTTAGCCACAAACGAGCGATCGATTTTTATAAAGTCAGCGGGCAGCGCCTTTAAGTAACTTAGCGACGAATAGCCTGTACCAAAGTCATCTATGGCAATCATACAACCCATGTCGCGAATAGTGCGCATAATGCCGGTAGCCCGGTCGATATCAGAAACTAATACGGTCTCGGTAAGCTCTAGGCACACTTGTTCAGGAGAAATGTCATGCTTTAGAATTTGCTGTTGTAAAAACTCTGGCAGACTGGGGTCGAGGAATTGACCTGCAGACAGGTTTATAGCCATTTTAACGTCGTCGTAGCCACTATTTTTAAGCTCTCGAATTAGGTAGGTAGAGCGGGCCACTACCCAGTAGTCGAGCTCTAACATAAATGACGTATTTTCTAGCAAGGGGATAAAGTCAGCCGGAGAAATATCACCTTTAGTGGGATGTTTCCAACGCAGCAATGCTTCAAAACCGACTAGCTTACCGGTATGCATTTCGACTTGCGGCTGCAGGGCAAGTGAAAATTGGTTATCGCGCAGCGCTTCCCTTGCTTCAGACTCAAGCTCTACCTTTTGCATCACTTTAAGGTTCATGGTGGCATCGTACACCCGATAACCTGCCCCTTTTTTGGCCTTCGCTTCGTACATGGCAATATCGGCATGTCGCAGCAACTCTACCGGCGTAGCTCGCGCATGGCTAGTAATGGCAATACCAATACTAATAGAGACATAAAACGCGGTGCCATCTACCACAATGGGCTTGTTGAATTCATCGATAAGCTTTTGCGCAACAATGTCTACCTGCGCCTTACCGTCGATATTCGACAGTAATACAACAAATTCATCACCACCAAAACGCGATGCAATATCAGATTCCCTTATCGGGCCGGAAATCCGCATGGCGGCGGCTTTAAGCAACTTGTCACCCACATCGTGCCCATGGCTGTCGTTTACTTTCTTGAAATCATCAAGATCCATAAACATTAGCGCAACAAGCCGTTCATCACGCAGTGAACCTGCAAGCTGCTTTTCTATTTGAAACGTAAGCATGTTGCGATTTGGCAGTCCAGTGAGTACGTCAAACATGGCCATTTTTTCTAGCTTGGCGGTGTTTACTGCCATTTGCCCATCAAAACTCTCCAGCTGCCTGGCTAAGTTGTTGGCTGCATCTTCTACCACATCCAACTCATCAGTTAGGTTAAAGATGGTTTTTTTGCGGCGTTTCGCAGCAGACGTGTAGAACTCGTTAAACTTGTGTTCGGCAAGCATGGGCAAGCGTTCGCTTACGCCTAAAAGGCGCGTGCGGTATTGATTGAGGAATAAGTACAGCAGCATCGAGAATACGACAAATAAACCAATAGCACTGGAGATAACGATATATTGATACTGCTTGTATTGCGCCATAGACGCACTTACATCTTGCACAATAAATAAGTATGGGTGATCACCATTTGCGTGACTAAAAGGTAATAGGCTAACCAGTAGCTGTTGATTATTGAGCGCAACGTTTTTGCCTCTAATCACAAGCTCATCTACTGTCCAACCTTTCGGTAAAGCGGCAAATACGTCCTGTACATATTGTTTATTTGCCACTGAAAGCTGGCTAGAGACCACAAGCTCAGTGCCGCCCGGTGCATTATTGCTTTCTTGCACAATCGCGACTTTTTGAACGTCTGTCGCTCGGCTAAACAGGTACAACAGCTCACGCATTGAAGTAGACACCACAATAACAGGGATAACTTCAGTGTTGGCCATCAAAGGAATAGAAATGTAATGGGTACACACTTTCGTGCATGACAGTATTGAGCGACTTTCAAAAGAGTTTCGGGTGGCACTCACCAACTGCGTGACTTCGTCTTCAACGGCAAGACCTGGTTGATTGACCACGCCGTTTTGGTCAAACAATAGCAACTGTTCAACCTGAAAATTAAGGATCAGATACTCTGTTAGGTTATTTAGCGATGATTGAAGCTCTTCAAGGTCAACCGTTTGCGCGCCGCTTCGGCGGCTAACAATGTCAATTAAGGTGATCATTCGGTTGTGAAGAATTTCTTCAAACAACTGCACGCGCCGTTGGTGGCTCACCTGATTTTCACGCTGCTGAAGCAACACTCTTGCCTCAGACTCTTTGATGAGCACGGCAGAAATTACCACGGCAACCGTTAGCATCATCGCCAGCAAAATAACGATAGTTTTTGTGGTAAATGAGACTTTTACCGTCATCGTTCTACCCTAGAACCAATGCATCAGTTGCAATGACCACATTTCCCATTCTTTTTCAGCATGAGAAGCCACATCTCGGCTTAATAGGCTTACTACGCGGTTAGCGCCATCTACCCAATGATACTCGCCCTGCAGGCGCCATTTAGGTGCAATATCGTAGCGGAAACCTACGGTTATTGTGTCTTGATAGCCAAAGTAAGCAGGCACTACACCACCTGTGCTAGCCTCTAGTCGCTCACCGTTGCGATCAGACACATCGTTTACGTAGGTATCGTAGCCAATTAGGCCACTTAACTGATTATTGAATAAGTAGCGAACCTGGACAAAACCGCCTTCGCCACGTCGTCTGTCTTCAAAATCTTGGGCAAACAACCCTTCGCTATCTTGTATTTCGCGGATCAGCTCCGACGAAATTTCCCAGCTTTCAGCAAAATACTGCGCCGATAACATCATTCTGCGAATGGTAGCCACACCTACCAAGCGATTATCAATATCAGCAGGTGTATAGCTAAAATCTGACTCGAGTAAGCTAACGCCCACCTTCCAAGCTAGATTTGACGGCTGCCAAAACACGCTAGCCTGATGTACAAAATCTTGTTTAATGTTGCCTTTCGCGTCATCACCTAAAAGGAAATCACGCTGAGAATCGTTGATAGCTGAGCGGCCGTAGCTCCAATTGACTTCCCAAATATTGTGCTGGCCGTAGCGAGAAAAACTGGCCAACACACCATTACTGCCAAGTGCTACATCGCGAAACCCGTCAAAATAAACCGATTGAGGTAGCACTGAAGTGTAGCGCGTTTGAGGAACATCTCGCGTAACAGAGTAAAGCCAATGGCGGTTCTTGAAACGCCCAGCATGAATATGGGCTTGCCACCCGCTGATGAGCTTTGGAATTTTCCAATCGACAAAAAGGTAATCAAGCCGCGTGCCTTGCTCAAAACGATTACCGCCGTCGAGGTAGTTTATTTGGCCAGCGATGGAGAGATTTTCTGACAACTGATAGTAACCGTTTAAACCTACTTCGGTTAATTCACCAGTAATCTCATTGTTGTCTGTAATAAAGCTGCTGTCTTTGGACTGGGTTACACCCTGAGAGACGTAACCGTGCCAAGAAAAGCTGGTGTGGTCTGCTTTTGCCGCAACGCTGGCAAAACACAACGCGAATAACCATTTCATTTTCATGATTCACTCACCTCTACGCGTCGTAACTTCACTATATCTGATTTCTCCAAATAGCCGATAGCGCCTTTGGTACTTTCAAGGGCTTCGATAAGAGCTTGGTATGAGGAAACACGCACCGGCGTTACACCTTGACCTGAGTACGTGATCTGATCCCAAAGGCGGGATAATTGATAAGGAAACATTTGCAAGACATCGCGACAGAACTGTTTATGCAGTTCATTATCGTCGTTAAGTACAAACACGGTAATTTTTGTGCCGTCTGTCCAATACTGCTGATGCCCAGTGAAGATTTGGCGCAGTTCAGAGCGATTCAGCTCTGACACAGTGACGCTTTCGTTCACCATAACGTCAAGCTCTGCGGCGTCGACTTTTGACATGCATAAAAGCACCACAACACTACAAAGTAGTGTGCGTGATAAACTTTTCACGTCAAACACAGCCGATAGCCATCGCAAAGCGGGCTTTTTCATTTGGAAACGACTCCCTGTTATTTCAAAGGAACACTTGGCAAGGCTAAGTGTAGATAGTAGTTGATACTTTTACCTTACAATTAAGTAAATTAAGCTACAAATGGCGCTAGCTTCTGCTTCACCATATCAACCGAAATTTTTTCCATTAGCTGACTACCTTTTGCGCGCGTTCCCCAGGGTAACGCGGTCCATGGTTTTCCTTTTTGCGCCTCGACACACTCGTCATAAACAGACACAACATGTGCCAAGCTGTTGTAAGGTCCGGTCCGTCGGGGGTTTGAGTGCGCATACAGTCCAATAACAGGTGTTCCCACTGTGGTTGCCATGTGGGCGGGGCCTGTATCAGGTGCTATTACAAGATGCGCATGTTTCAATAACATAAGTAATTGATGCAGCGTAGTTTGCCCGGTGAAATCAAGCACCTCTGTTGTAACGTTCGTTTTGATAGCATCAGCCGTTTTTCTGTCTAAGGCTCCGGGGCCGCCGCACAATATCACAGTCAATCCTAGGGACTGGATATGATCTGCGATACTTGCGTATCGTTGTGGCAACCAATTACGTTCTTCTTTACTGGCCGCTGGCGAAATAACGACATATTTGCCCAAGCTGCTTGCTTGGTCTTCGCCCCATTTACGGTCTTCGTCTGACACCGGAATAGACCATGAAGGCTCAGAAACAGCGGGCACACCCAAGGCGTCTGCAAAATCCATAAAGCCATCTAACACATGTGCATGTTTGGTGGCAGCTACTCGCTTGTTAGCAAATAAGTAGTGAAGCTCTTTGCTACGAGACCAGTCAAAACCTATTCGCTGCTTTGCTTTTATCACTCTAGATGCCATGTTGGCGCGAAGTGCCACCTGCATCATAAGTAAAGCGTCAAACGTTTCATTAGCGACCGCTTGCTTAAGCTGCTCTACTGCCGCTTTTCCCTGAGACTTGTCGAAGATAATAAACCGTATATTGGGCATAAGCTTTAGCAGTTGATACTCTACTTTGCCTATTACCCAGGTAATTTGTGCATCAGGCCACTGGGTTTGAATTCGATTTACCATAGCGGCCGCATGACAAACATCTCCAATGGCCGACAAACGCATTAAACAAATCTTTTTTCCCACAGAAGCTCTCTCGTTGCTGAAAAACCAAAATAAATCATTAGAATGTGAAATTTACCATAAGTTGTGGGCAACATGGCGACAATACGACGAGACCTCGGTGCTGGGCACCATTTTATTTTCGACGACACCCTCATCCGTGACCCCAACGAAGATACGTTTACGCCGCATTTCTGGCACCTAGAGAATAAGGTAACAGGTAAAGCGAAGGGGCGTGGTACTACCATTTTCATTGAGCATGATCATCAGCATTGGGTGCTACGTCATTACATGCGCGGCGGCTTAGTGGGTAAAGTGCTTAGCGACCAATATTTGTTTGGTGGTGTTGAGCGCTCTAGACCATTTGAAGAGTTTCGTTTGCTTGAGCACATGCGTAAAAAAGGCCTCCGTGTGCCCGTGCCTGTTGCGGCACGAATTCATCGTATTGGTTTAATTTATCGCGGTGATCTCATTACCCAAACCATTCCAAATAGTGTCGATTTACACAAAGCCTTGTGTGAAAACCCGCTTAGTACACAAGACTGGCAAAATGTAGGAAAAGCCCTTGCCGCCATGCATAACTGCCAGGTTTATCATCACGACGCCAACGTACGTAATATCATGATGGATAACGAAAGACATATTTGGCTTATTGACTTCGACCGCTGCAAAATACGCACTGGCAACGCGTGGAAAAAACAAAACTTAGATCGGCTTTTACGCTCATTGCACAAAGAAAAAAACAAGAACCCGGTTTTTCATTGGCAAGTAGAGCAATGGCAGAGCTGTATTGACGGTTACAACGCGGTAAGTAACGCCACGGTGTAATTGGTATATTCTGTCAATGTGTTACATTTAAGACCCGTTGACATTGACCCTATCTTACAAAGAAAAGACGCAATCTTATGCATACAAGAGCACTTTACCCAGGTACATTCGACCCCATTACCAACGGACATGCTGATTTAATTGAGCGTGCGTCTCAACTGTTTTCACATGTTATTGTTGCTATAGCGTCAAACCCAAGCAAGAAGCCCCTTTTCACGTTAGAAGAACGTGTAGAAATGATTAAGAAAGTGACGGCCAATTTGCCCAACGTGGAAGTGGTTGGCTTTACTGGCTTGTTAGCTGATTTTGCTGACCAGCAAAAAGCCACTATTTTAATTCGCGGTTTGCGAGCTGTATCAGATTTTGAGTATGAGTTTCAGCTCGCCAACATGAATCGCCGACTCAACCCAAAACTAGAAAGCGTATTTCTAACTCCGGCAGAAGAGAATTCATTTATCTCTTCTACATTGGTGAAAGAGGTTGCCTTACACCGCGGCGCGGTAAGTGGTTTTTGCCACCCTGTAGTTGAACAAGCGCTTAAGGAGCGCTTACATAAAAGCGGATAGTATTAGCGCTGGCAGTGAGTACAGAAAAACGTATTTCGCTGCCCTATCACTTTGCTCTCGATGGCTTTACCGCACACTTCACACGCTTCACCTTTACGACCGTATACATTTAAATGTTGTGCAAAATAACCCGGTTTGCCGTCAGTTTGTGCGAAGTCTTTAAGCGTTGTTCCGCCTTGCTCAATGGCTTTTGCCAATACTTGCTTTATGGTTTGTGTTAGGCGTTTGTATCGCTCTGCGCTTATCTTTCCTGCCGGGCGGCGTGGGTCAATACCAGCTAAAAATAGCGCTTCGTTGGCGTATATGTTGCCAACGCCAACAACAATGGCATTGTCCATAATGAAGTTCTTCACTGGCCCTTTTCTGTTGCGCGACAACGTAAACAAACGCTTATCATCAAAGTCGTCTGTAAGTGGCTCTGGGCCTAAATTGCCTAGCATACTTAGCGATGCGCCGGGTGCTTGCCATAGTAATGCACCAAAGCGTCTAGGGTCGTTAAACCGAAGGCATTTTCCAGTATCTAGCACAATATCTACGTGATCGTGTTTGATGACCGAGGTTTGAGCATCGATAACCCGTAATTTACCTGACATGCCAAGGTGCAAAATCAAGGTCCCGACGTCTGTTTCGATTAATAGATATTTCGCCCGACGCTTAACTGCTGTCACCACATGACCTTCTACCAATGACACTTCTTCTGGAATAGGCCAGCGCATTCTTCGCTCGCGAATTACCATGCGATTAATGCGGTTTCCAATTAAATAAGGAGAGACACCTAAACGGCTAACTTCAACTTCTGGTAATTCAGGCATTTAATGTTTCCAAGGGAGTAAACTATCAAGCTCGGCGTTGGTCAGGGTATACCAGTTGCCATCGTACTTTACAACGGTTGGACTGGTACTGGGATAAAACCCATACACTAAACCGTTGGCTTGGCCTGCCACCCATACAACTACGACCAATGGCTGCATAGATGACACGGTTTGTGGAACGCCCGATATCGGCTCTAGTATGGCTTTCTGCCATGCTGAAAACTGGCGATCTGGGGGCACAGATAATGCCGCATCAGTAGTACGCTGACGCCAGACCTGTCCACTGCGTTCTAGACTATTTTCATCGTGTTCTATTTTTAACACGTACACGTCTTGAGGAAGCAAACTTTGATATTGTGCAATATCTTGTTTTGGCAAAAAGCTATCTATATTGAAAAGCGCAATCATAAGCAGCATGGCAACAATAACCACGTTGTTCATTGCTCTTTGAGAAATTCGTGCCACCAGCGTGTATCCTTTGGGAATGTGGGTCGTTGTTCACAGGCTATAGTAATGTCTAGTACGACGAGATTCTACGCCTAGTTTAGGATCGCTGTTGCCGTCATGATCGCCCAACCGTTGCGACTACCAAAAACCTATCGGCAAAACGCAAAAAACCCGGCAAGGGCCGGGTTTTCGTGGAGACAAAAGCAAGTGCTCTTTCTAATTACTTGATTTTTGCCTCTTTGAACATAACGTGCTTACGCACAACAGGATCAAACTTTTTGATCTCCATTTTGCCAGGCATGTTACGCTTGTTCTTATCAGTAGTGTAGAAGAAACCTGTACCTGCTGAAGAAACTAGTTTAATTTTATCACGCATTGTCGGCTTCCTTAGATTTTCTCACCACGGGCACGGATGTCAGTTAGTACTGAATCAATACCTTTCTTATCGATGATACGCATGCCTTTAGCAGACAAACGTAGTTTTACAAAACGGCTTTCGCTCTCAACCCAAAAACGGTGTGTTTGAAGGTTTGGTAAAAAGCGACGACGAGTCGCATTTCGTGCGTGTGAACGGTTATTACCAACCGTTGGACGCTTACCTGTTACTTGGCATACTCTTGACATTGTATTTGTCTCCAGAACAACGATAACTGTCGCGTCAGTCAATCCCAATCGCTCAAACAGTCGCTGGGTCAAATGACGTATTACTATAAATTAGAGGGCGCATTTTATACAGCAAAGGCAGGATCATTTCAATAAGAAACTACAAAAAGGTTACTTTTTATCTTTTTTTGCGCTCACTTTTTAGCCAAAACGCCTTTTCAGCCCAAAATAACAACTTTTTGCACTTAGCCATCGCCCGTGCGAGCAAACTTTGTTACATTTTTATTTCAGCGCGATATACTAGCTTGCGTTGATCGATACTAATAATAAGCGTCAGTTTGTAACGTCACATGCGTTGCATGCATTTTGGGAGTCGCAATATGGCATCAATTGTCCTTTTTGATGTGCAACATCTCTATTACTTACCCCAGTACCTTCCTGTTGCCAAGGTGCTTAAAAGCCAAGACGTCGAAGTAAGGTTCATATTACACAAAGAAGCCGGATACGACGAGATAAAAGCGCAAAAGCTTGACGAGGAACAGTTTGATTACTGTTTTATTTCTGGCAAATCCTACGCCTTTGAATTTTATAAGCAGCAAGAAGTAGATTGGATTATATTTGGAAACGTGCCACCGTTTCCTAGTAAAGATAAAGCGTTGCTACACGCAAAGTTAGCCTTAATGCAGCACGGAATCGGACCTAAATCATGCTATTACAAGGTGTCAGAATACCCTTTCGATGTTCGTTTTGTTGAGGGCGAGAGCAGATTAGCAAGGCTAACTAAACTTTTTCCGCAACGCACTTTCGTCAACATAAGCTACGCTAAATTAGACCCCCTTTATGACGGCAGTCCAGCCGTAGTGTCATTAGAGGATCTGGGGCTGGATCCCGCAAAGCCGACAGTGCTTTATGCCCCCACCTTTTTCCCAAGCAGCATAGAGCGCTTCGACGATAACTGGCCAAGCGCACTATCAGATTTTAAT
This sequence comes from Alteromonas gracilis, assembly GCF_036870955.2. Classification (GTDB taxonomy): domain Bacteria; phylum Pseudomonadota; class Gammaproteobacteria; order Enterobacterales; family Alteromonadaceae; genus Alteromonas; species Alteromonas gracilis_A. Next base: position 61,500 of record NZ_CP145482.2, on the reverse strand, counting down.
ATTATTCTTAAACCCCACTTTTTCAGCATGACCAAAGAGAAATACGCAGCCCAAAAATCAAAACTAAAAAGGTGGTCTTCATATGACAACGTATATCTCACACAAAAAAGCGAATTTTGCTTAGTGTCGTTTATGAAAATTGCTGATGTAATGCTGTCTGATGCGTCTTCTGCTATATTCGAGTTCGCAGCCATTAATAAACCCGTTGTATGGTGCGATTTTACTAAGAAGAAATGGAATTACACAGGCCTGTTCAAGTTTAGAATGAATAAGCGTCTCGATTCCGATATAGCTATTTTTCATGATATTGCGCACCACGCTTCAAACCCGGTTAACGCAAATAAACTGCTACGGGAAAGCGTTAATGCTCCCCATGCAAAAAGTTCTGAACGCCTCTCAATTACCCGTTTTATGGTAGGAGAAATGGACGGAAAGTGCAGTTCACGAATTGCTCACTATCTCACGACAAATAATCAGGTGTTACCTTGCGAAGAATAATCACTTTCGGCACATTTGATGTGCTCCATGTCGGGCATATCCGCATTCTTAAGCGTGCCAAAGCCTACGGCGACCACTTAACCGTTGGTCTGTCTTCTGATGAACTCAACTTCAGTAAAAAAGGGCGTAATCCTATTTACCCTTACAGCAGCAGAGAAGAGTTACTGTCTTCGTTGCGCTTCGTTGATGAGGTGTTCATGGAAGAGTCGCTTGAGAAAAAGCGTGAGTACATTACTCAGCACAACGCTGATGCATTGGTTATGGGTAATGATTGGGAAGGTAAATTTGATGAGTTCAAAGACATTTGTGACGTTATCTATCTACCAAGAACGCCGTCTATCTCTACCACAGAAATTATTGAAATTATTCGAGACGTCCATTCATGAGATTTTTGCTTTATTTATCTCAAAACTATTCGTTTGAAATAATGCGACCTCTTCAGCAAGAGATGCGCAACGCTTAGTCATGACGTCAAATGGTTTGTCGAAGGGCGTGACGTTAACACATCGCTTTTTCAAGAAGATGAAGAAGTATTGCCGACAATTGAACAAGCCATACAATTTAATCCTGATGCCTCTTTTGTGCCTGGTAACCTGGTTCCATCATTTTTACCTGGTTTAAAGGTACAGTTGTTCCACGGGTTTGAGTGGAAAAAGAAAGGTCATTTTCGAATTAGAGGCTGCTTTGATTTGTATTGCACTCAAGGCCCTTTCTTCACTAAGAAGTTTGAAGAGCTAAGAGCGCAACATCCTCACTTTACCGTGAAAGAAACAGGATGGACCAAGTTAGATAACTTGTTTAAGGCAAACCACGCGGATGCCTCGACTAACAAAAAGCCGATTATCCTTTACGCGCCAACGTTTTCTCCAAGCCTAACCTCTACTGACGCATTGTTTGAACAAATTGTGGCGCTAAGTAAAAAGCATGACTGGCAGTGGAAGGTGAAGTTTCACCCTAAGATGGACAGCGCCACAGTTGAGAAGTACCAAGCCGCTCAACATGACAAACTCGAAGTGGTTGCATCATCCAGCATTCTTCCTTTGCTGCAAGAAAGTAACGTGATGATTTCTGATACCTCGTCAGCTATCACAGAGTTTTTGTTGATGGGCAAACCCGTAGTCACATTTAATAATGCACAGCCAGAGCCCGTACTTATTAATATCGATAATGCTGACGCACTAGAATCTAGCCTTGAAAAAGCACTCGCCATGGATGTTGAGCTAGAACACGCCATCAATGTGTATAGCAGTGATATGCACCCATACACAGACGGAGAATCAGCAAAGCGCGTTTTAGCGGCGACGATTGATGAGATTGAGCACTTTCCAAGACCTGAGAACTGCCCGAAACCGAAAAATTGGTTTCGAAACTTGAAACTGCGCAAGCGGATGGGATATTGGCGGTAAGTGAACAATAAAAAAGGGAGCGTATGCTCCCTTTTTACATTCTATACTTTTAATTAGCGAGCACTGCACTAATCGAAAAATGGTGAGCGCACTTCTGTTGTATCAATCAGGCGTACCGGTCTACGCAGCATCTGACCACCGTCTCGAGAAATCGGGATCCATGGGAAGATACCGCGACCTTTGGACGGCTTCAGCAAGAAGAGGTCGGTTGGAATAGAGATATAGAAGCCTTTCGTAAAGCTCCCTTCACCATATTCTTCTGACGATACATCGGTAAAGGCCGCGAACGCACCCACGATAATGCCGCTGTCGAATCGCTTCGCGAAGTCGATGTTTACCCCTTTGTCTTTAGCTAAGAACTGCCCTGCACTTACACTAATTTGGGTGCCGTCAAGAAATTCCGGTCGCCAATATACGCTAGCATGCCCTGTTAGCGCTTCGTAGTCGTCCATACCTAGCTGACTGTAAGGGTCACGCTGTTTGACATAGTTGATATCTAAACCGTAGGCAACACGGCTATCTACTGGGCGATACAGAATTTCGCCGCCCACGCCTGCAAACATGGTCTCTAGGTAGCCCCCATAGACCTGCGCAAAAACATTTTCGCTAATGCTGTCTTTATATTGCAGAAATCCGGTATCAAGCCAGATGTCATTTTCAGACACATACTCGCGTACTCGCGTTCTTACTCGAGGTAGTGACACTTCTTCGTTATCAACTAAGAAATTGAATTTATCGAAGTTGTCTAACAAGGTAACGCGTGCACTGCTGATAAATGCTAAGTTTTCATCAACAGCATATCCGCCCGTAAGCAACAAGCCTGTTTGATACAGATAGAAATCTTCTGGATTACCGAATGACTGTGTCCAGAAAAAATCAGCACCGTAGAACATACCCGTAGTATTTTCGGGGTCGTAGTCTTCCATTTGGCTTTGCGTAGGCGCGACACGTACGTACGTTTCTTTTATATCTGACTCAACGGATTCATATCGCGCAGCGGCGATAAAGGCCTCTGCATCAACTTGGGTGTTAACCATGGGAATGCCAGCACCATTGTCGATGATGTTGTAGGTTTTAACACTATCAGGTAATTCAGATGCTGCTATTCTACCAAGCCTTTCGATGGCTTCGTCTTGGTCGCGGTATGCCAATTGCGTACCGTAAAATACCGCGCTGTCTTCTGACACTTCTGCATCAGATAGCAGGAAGCCACCTTTTCGTACCATGTCGTTATACAGGCGCGACTTATTTACCTGATCTACCGTGTCTGGCGCACGTCTACTCATCAAAGAACGCGGAGCTTCATCAATTTTAATTTGCGACGCAGTATTCATGTTGAAACGATACGTAACACCGAAGCCAACCGTATTGCCACGCTGGTAATTTAGACTGAAGTCAAAATCTTTGTAGCGATACACGGCTCCAACGTTCCAGCGCGAGTCTTGCTCTAATACACCCGCTCTGTCACGGGAATAGTCGTTGCCTTCAAACTCAAGTTTCAGGGTTAACGGCTCCCAAGGGGTTTGATACTCAACGCCACCAAAAAAGGCTGCGGTTCCCTTAAAGAACTGATCGTAGTCTACCTTGCCACCGCGACCAGAAAACCCGCCAGGGCGTTCGCAAAAGCTGTCTTTTAATTCGCAGAAGGGGTTAGTAATATCGTCAGCGGTACCTAAATAGCCCCAACCTAACCCTAAGTGAAAGTCAAAAGGCCCTACAGATTTACTGGCATTGACGTACTCGCTTTCAAAAAAGCTTAGGTGCCCCCAAAGTCGCGAAATCCAACGCTTATATCAGGCAGGTAATAACTTTCCTTCCACACTCTAAATTTAACGTCTAGGCCTTTGTCTTTTAGGGTTTGATCACCACTAAACGAGTCAACCGGACTGTACAATTGCGTACGCACATCGGTATATCTAGCCGTTGCTTCCATCCAATCGAACAACTGAATGTTAACCGTCCAAAAGCGATACTCGCCGTTATCGGTATAGTTTATCGCCATACCACCTGCATCGCGCATACGCGCTGTGGGCGTTTGAATAAGGCCATTACCGCCTTGAACCATTTGCGATGGCTTCACACGCACCTCGGTATCTGCCATAGCAACCGACGACATTACGCCGCTTACCATTAACGCAAGCGTCGTTTTCTTTGAAATTAATGACACATTCATTGAGGTAGAACCCTGTGTACTGCTAGCGCAGCAACTCGCTTGTTAAGTACTTTAAGCTTGTTGCTAAAAAGTTCTGGGGAAATGGGAACGTATACTTGGCTTCCAGGCATAAGTTGCGCGGCATCTAAGTTCCAATACGCAATGCCTTTTTCTTCAACACTACCTGTAGGCGTAATGATATAAACATAGCTTCTATCGGCATCTACTGCTTTTTTAACCGTATGCACCGCAGTATACACTGAGGTATCGCTTTGGTGCTGATAAGCACCCGGCTTGGTTACAGCGCCAGAAAAATGAATGACATTGGGTCTACCATTAAGGCGAACCCAATATTTACCTGGCTGAAACATGGGATTGTCTTCGTGGAAAAGCCTTGCGCGGTTGTACGATACAGGCATGTCAATGCGCGTCGACACTGTCCATGAAGCAACTTGTTCATACAAATTTTCAAGTGCTTTATGCGTATCTGAGTCTTTGTCGAAGTGCGTCATAAGACTGCGAACTTCATCAAGAACTGCGCTTTTCTCGTTTTCCGCGTACATGTCGGTCAGATTAAACACTGCCGCTGTCGGCCAGTACCAATCACCATTTTCAGCCACAATCGATAATACGCTGGACAACCTGATGGGACGGTCAAATTGATAGGTTTGCTTGTTTACTCTTACGCTTACCGCGTTGTCTTGTGCATAGGTATTGTTGAGAGAAAAAAAGCCCAACAACGTAACCAGCGCCAATATCGGTTTCATTACTGTACTACTCCCTCAGCTTTTAACTGGCGGACAATACGGCTTAAATACACCATATCGTACGTGTCACCTTCAGGGCTAAACCGTTGAGTGGAAGCTAACAGCGCCTTTGTTGATTTATGCAAGTAGTAAACATTTTCCCATTCAAGGCCCATATCGATAAATGGCGTGTATTCAGGAAACGTTACTGTTTCTACCACCTTTAGCATAGGAAGTGAGTGGCCAAGATACTCACGCGACTCTTCGCCTTCAATACGCCATGAAGAATCTACGGAAAGGCCATAGCCTATACCGTCGACGTCAATTTTACGTTTCCAGCTGTAAGGCAAAACACTCTTTGTAGAAAGTGGGTTGTGCTGAAGGTTGCCCGTATAATACAAGTCGTTGTTAAGGCCTTCTGTTTTTACAATCACGCCGTGCTGTGTCGTAAATACAACTTTATCACCTGACACCCAACGATACTTTTCACCATCGATGTAAGCGAGAGCCAGCGATGCGCGATCTCGATCGCCAGCTTTGATCTGCATAAGATCTGCTTTACTTTCGGCTACTTGCTCTATGGAGTAATCAATTGAATTGTCTTTAAGTGCTAGAGACAACGTATTGTAATATGCGTATGTTGTTGTTGAACAACCAGAAACGGAAACAAGAAACAGAACTGCCGTAATACTGGACAGAAATACTCGTAATTTCATGGAAATGCGCCGACTAAGAGAATGTTTTTTCTACGAAAATAAAAAAGCCGCTAATAAAAGCGGCTTTCCTAGAAGCTTTACTATTTACTGTACAGTCGGAGCGTAAGTAAATGTAACAGGTACAGTGACAGTTGTAGTCATTGTATTAGTGCCTGTGCCAGTAACCGTTACTGTGTTTGTATTTGTAGTACCAACACAAACGTCGCCTACTAGAGGATCGTCACCTTCACACGTTGGCTCTGGCTCTGGACCTGGACCTGGAGGAGTAGTTGGTGCACTTGCTGAGTTGTTGTTGATAATACCAGCAATGATACCCGCAGCTACAACACCAGTTGCAATGTAGCCACCATTAATGTCGCCATCACCACTTGTGTTAGCACCACCGGTGCTATCTTGCGCGTTAACACCCGCAGCCATTGTTGCTGCAGCAAACAATGCAATAATTGACTTCTTCATAACAGTCCTTTAAAAAAATAACCCACTAAGTCCTATGCTAAATCATTTTCAACAACTTGACTAGATTATAATCGGAAAAATGACATAGTTTTCTTATGGTAGCAAGCCTCGTTGTGCAAATGAAACAGTTTCTTTGTCTCCAACGACAAAATGATCCAGCACTGGCACGTCGATCGCACTCATCGCAACCTTGATCTCTCCAGTCAAACGAATGTCTGCATTACTAGGCTCAGCGACGCCTGAAGGATGATTATGCACCAAGATCACGGCGGCGGCATTATCGATCATTACTTGTTTGATCAATTCTCTGGGGTATACCGCTGCACTATTGATCGTTCCGCTAAACATGGTGCGAAACGCAATAAGTTGATGCTGACTATCAAGCATCAAGAGCGCGAATTTTTCGCGCTCGCAGTCTCTTAATTTCGCCTGAAGAAAACGCTTTGTATCATCAACATTGTGAAACACATCTTGCCGCTTTAATTGAATTTCTAAGTTTCGTCGGTAAACTTCGAAACCCGCTTGAAACTGCGCATACTTGCATGGTCCAACGCCTGCGATTTTAGAAAATGTGTCACGAGAAGCAGTTACTACAGCGCGTAGGTCACCCAATGTGTTTAGCAATTCATGTGCAAGTGCCATTGCTGACTTTCCTTTTATCCCCTTACCTAAAAGCACTGCCAACAATTGGGCATCGCTCAGTGTGCTTGCACCATACTCGAGTAATTTTTCTCTTGGTCGCTCGTTTTTAGGCCAAACTTTTATCGACATACTTTGCTCACCAACCCAATACGTTTATGGGTGTTATAAGTGAAATAGCGCAGCGCAACGACTGTATGAAGGGCGGGTTTAATAAAAAAACTGAGAGCCTAACTTTGGTTCAGCTATCCGATTTTTCTCGACCGTGCTAGGCTAACGGTAATTTGTGAAATAGCGATTTACTATGTCGATTGCCAATAAAAATATCCTACTTGGTGTAACAGGCGGTATTGCTGCTTATAAAGCACCAGATCTTGTCAGAAAACTCACTGCACTTGGCGCAAATGTTCGTGTGGTACTTACCGACTCAGCAGCGGAATTTGTTAGCGCACTCTCGCTACAAGCTGTATCAGGGAATCCCGTCCATCAACATTTACTAGACCCAGCCGCAGAAGCTGCGATGGGCCATATCGAACTAGCTAAGTGGGCAGATTTATTACTAATTGCGCCAGCCACGGCCAATACACTGGCTAAGCTTGCACATGGCATGGCAGACGATTTACTTTCGACCCTTTATCTTGCCACCACTGCACGTTTATTTATTGCACCAGCAATGAATCAACAAATGTGGAAGGCACCAGCTACTCAAACTAACTTAAATGTGCTGGCTAGTCACGGCGTGCACTTTATTGGCCCCGCTAGCGGTGAACAAGCCTGTGGTGATGTGGGTTCAGGTCGTATGGTTGAACCTGTAGATATCGCTAATGAAGTAAACCAAGTATTTAGCGCGAATAATGTCGAGGCTGAATCACTTAATGGCTTAGCGGGTAAGCGTATTACGATAACGGCAGGGCCAACGCGCGAACCGCTCGACCCTGTACGCTACATTTCAAATCACAGCTCTGGAAAAATGGGCTTTGCCATAGCCCAAGTGGCCGCGCAGGCAGGTGCATCAGTCAATCTCGTTGCAGGGCCAGTATCACTTGCAACGCCAACAGGCTGCAGTCGCATTGACGTTACTACTGCTGAAGAGATGCTAGAAGCCTGTCAAACCCTTGTCCCCACTACTGACATATTTATCAGTACCGCTGCTGTGGCTGACTACAGAGCGGCAAGTGTCGCCGATAACAAAATAAAGAAAACTGGCGATGAGTTAACACTTACTTTTGTTAAAAACCCTGATATTCTAGCAACAGTCTCTGGTAGAAATGATAGACCTTTTTGTGTTGGTTTTGCGGCGGAAAGCCAAGATGTGGAAGCCTATGCCCGTACTAAATTAGCTAAGAAGCAATTAGATATGATTGCAGCTAACGATATCACCACTGAAGGTTTGGGGTTTAACAGCGACAATAACGCATTGCATGTCATTTGGTCTGATGGCGATAAAAAGCTACCAGCCACCAGCAAATATGCACTAGCATCGCAGTTACTTAACTTGATTGCGCAACAGCATAGTAAAACTCACTAGCTATGCACTAAGCTATAAGTTCGCACTCGCGTTCATAAAAGCTAACAGATACTTTTAGAGTGTCGATAATAACAATAATAAATACAACAATTGGTGTAAGCCAACTTAACATGGAGCCCGAGCACAACGCGCTCGGTTGCGGAGGAAATACAGTCGTCATGCCTGCTGTCAAAAAAACAAATCGCAGAGCGCAGATTCTGCAAGCACTTGCTGGAATGTTAGAAACCAGCCCAGGTCAACGAATTACTACTGCAAAACTAGCGGAAAAAGTCGGGGTTTCAGAGGCCGCGTTATACCGCCACTTTCCCAGTAAAGCGAGAATGTTCGAAGGTCTTATCGAGTTTATCGAAGAAACACTTTTCACTCGAATTAATAAGATTGTTAATGAAGAAAAAGATTCGCTCACACGCTGTCAGCTAATATTGCATCTCATTTTAGGGTTTGCCGAAAAAAACCCAGGCATTACGCGCATATTAAACGGTGATGCGCTGATGGGAGAGCAAGAGCGCCTGAGAGCGCGTATTGCAAAATTGTTCGAGCGTTTAGAGACGCAGTTAAAACAAGTTTTGCGCGAGAGAAAACTTCGCGAAGGTAAGACGCTTTCGGCTGATGAGGCTATTATCGCCAATATGCTAATAAGCTACACCGATGGACGAATTAATGCGTTTATTCGAAGTGGCTTTACGCGCAAGCCAACCGAACAATTTAATGAACAGTGGAATACGTTCAAACAAATGTTTATCTAACAAAATGGCGCTTGTTTAAGCGCCATTTTTGTATATCACAACTGCGTTTTTGAAAAGCACTTTCTATGCAGCATGCGTAGTGAGCAGCTTGGAAAACGAATCCTGTTTTAATAAACGTTGCGTAAGTGCATTTACGTGCTGTTCGTCCATGTTCGTCCAGGCTGTTGGAATGACGTAGTGTTCGTACATAAAGTTTAGAAAACCGCGCGTAACCTCTTCTTCGCCTTTGCAGTTTTCTAAGTTGTTTACCGCATCTAACAATGTTTGCTCAGACGTTGCTTGCGAACACACACCTTTGATACCGTAGCATGCGCTGCCAAGCGCAATAACGGACTTGCCTAGCAATAAAGACTCTAAACCAACCGTTGAGTTAATGGTGATGACAGCCTGAGACTGCTCAATAAGTGCTTGCGTGTTGCAGTTGTTGGCAAACACAATGCGGCTATGTTTGTTGTGTAGGTGATCGTGGCGAATGGACTCTGAAGGGTGCTCCTTCACGACAAAGTGCAAGCTAGGGTCATTTACATTATCAATGATATTTTCTAGATGCTTATAAAGCTGTGCCATGCACTTTATCCAAGGGGAATTAGCAATAATTTGGCTGTCAGTTTCTACCTGAAAAGGTACGAAAACATACTTAGCTGGCAATTCACTTAACGCTACGCCGCTTGCCTTTTCAGCCACCGGAGCGACCGGTATTAGCTCTGTGGGTAGGCAATTTACCGCGTTGCCAAAACTTCTATAGAAAGCGTCTTCCTTAGGCAAGGAATTTTGGCAGTTAACCCCTTTCCAATCACAGGTTGTTGAGTTAGGAAGCAAACCATTTTCAAAGTAAACCACTTCTTTACCCAACAATTTAGCTGCGGTCGCAATTGAGGAGCTTGGCAACTTTTGTCCATTCCACACCCCCACGACGTCCGCATTTTCCTTATCAATCAGTGCTGCTATTTTGGCGATATCCAATTGGATAAACAGCCGACTTAATGCGGTATAAAACTTCCACAGAACAGAGTTGGCTATTCGCGGATATTTCTTTTCTTTTTTAAGTAAATGCGGTCTGCTTAATTGCGCGATATCAGCCCGTTTTGCAATTTTTAAATAGGGAAGGTGAGCTTAGGTGAGAGTATCTTTTTATTTATCTTGATAACACTAGTAATAAGCGGTGTTGCTTCGGCAAACTTCTTAAAGTAGCGAATATGAGAACCACCGCGTGCAATCAGCAAATATCTTTTGTCTTTCATCACACCACCAACCCTTTTTGGTCTACTCAGTTGGGGTTGAGATTACTCTTTGGTAATGACAGAAATATTAACCAATTATGTATTCATGCTTATAGTGCGGATGATTTTTCTAGCTAATCAATCTGGGTGGCATACAAAAAAGCAGCGCTTATGTGCTGCTTTTTATAACCATCTGCAAGAAAAGTATTATGTCATTACTTGCCGAATGTGTTTCCGAAGAAGTCGCCTTTATTCCACTGAGGCTTGTCTTCTTGGTTTGCCAGTGTCCAACCAATTTGCGCATTTACCTTGGTAAAGGTCTCAGCAGCTTTCCAATTAAATGGCTGGTTAATATCATCGCTAGGCTTGTGATAATGTGTCGACAAGAACTGGCCAAACACTTTGCTGCCATCTACGTTAGGATCTTTCGATTTAAGGCCTGGCACCATGAACACTGCAGGCACACCTTGCTTAACAAACGCATAGTGATCTGAACGAGTAAACAACGCTTGTTCCGGCCATGGGTCTGGACTTAACTCGATGTCTGCATTTGCTGCGGCTTTTTCTACTGACGCTTGAAGGTCGCTGTGATTAGCACCAAAAGCAATTACATCAGCAAATTCATACGTCAAAATAGGCATATCCAAGTTTACGTTTGCCACCATTGACGTTACAGGTACTGTAGGGTTGCGAGCGAAATAATCAGCCCCTAGTAGACCTTTTTCTTCATAGGTTACCGACACAAACAAGATTGAGCGCTTTGGCTTTTCTTTCATTTCGCTGAACAAGCGCGCTGTTTCAAGCATAACTGACGTGCCTGACGCATTATCCATAGCACCGTTATTAATGTTGTCTTTCTTCACCGTTTTCGCAAAACCAATGTGGTCTGAATGCGCAGAGAACACAACATATTCGTCTTTTAGTTTTGGATCAGAACCTTCTAGAATGCCTACGACGTTAGGGCTGGTGATAGTGTCGTGCGTGCTCTTTTTGCTGATATCTACAGAACCTTTAAGTGCAAAGCCTGTTGGTACTTTGTCTGCTTCAAGCAATGCATATACATCGTCTAGGCTTTTCTCAGCACCGTTAAATAGCTTACGTGCTGCGCCTTCACTCATGTATGCGCCACCTTTTAGCTGCGCAAAACTGTTCGCTGGATTACCGTCTTTGTCTAGCCATGCCATGCGCGGCGTATGAATATAGTTCAGTCGACTCTGGTATGGACGCACTTTTTCGTTCTTAGGCGTAGTAATAGTGATCATACCGATAGCACCATTGTCTACTGCGTATTTTGACTTTTGGTAACCAGATGCAAAGTGTGCCCCTTCCTCAGATGGGAAATCACTTGGCTTACCTGCAAGCGCAACCACAATCTTACCTTCTACATCTAGGCCTTCGTAGTCGTTATGTGATAGTTCATCGGCAACGATACCATAGCCAACGAATACCATCTCACCGTTAACTTGTGCATCAGTGCTCAATAGGCTTGGGCCAGCCAAGTATTCCTTGGGGTAGTCAAAGCTAATGGTTTCGCCATTTTGAGTAAGTGTAAATGACGGCGACTCTTGAATAAGGTTTGCCTTTCTGAATGACACATTTTGAATATAGCCGTCAGTGCCCGCTGGCTTTAGACCATATTTTGCAAACTCTGTGGCAATGTATAGTGCGGCAATTTCGTGACCGCGTGAACCTGTGTCACGACCTTCTAGCAAATCATCTGCTAAAAAGAACAAGTGAGATTTGATGCGCTGCGTATTAGGGTTAAAGGCGCTTTCTGTCGATTCATGGTTATGTGCTGTCGCGGCAAATGTCATTGCCGTCATTGCACCACCAATAAGGAGTTTTCTTATCATTGTAGTTTTACCAATTAATTTCGTGATTACTTTGCCTAAGCAGACTGCATGGCATGGTATCGCAGTTCATAGTGGTAATGCTATTTTAAGCGAGCATACATTGCACCTAACTTCACCATGTGTTTCCTACCATTGCTCGTATTTTAGCGTCGTTGTAAAATTATGCGTTATTACGCGCAGCATTTTTAGGATTTAAGAGCAGCACATGTCTAAAGACGATACGCTTTATCGCGTTCAATTTGTGAGTAATGGCGAACGTTACGAATTGTATGTAAAAACCCTTATACAAGGGGCACTGTTTGGTTTTATTGAAATTGGCGATTTTGTATGGGATACCCATACCAGTGTTGTGGTAGATCCTAGCCACGAGCGCTTGAAATCAGAGTTTGCTGATGTCACCCAAACCTATGTGCCAATGCATAATGTACTTCGCATTGACGCGGTGAAGAAAAAAGGTTCAGCCAAAATTACTAAATTAGAAAATAAATCTGATAAAGTAACCTCATTCCCTAGTCCAATTTATACACCAACGAAAGAGTAACCGCCGGGTCTAGCTAGTAAAGGTTACCGGAGACCCTTATGTATCGCTATGTGTTAGCAGCAATACTGTTAGTAAGCAGTATCAATCTGTCGGCTAAGCCTAACAATGATGAAAGCTTGTACCAGCTATTAGATGAAATATGGCAATACGAGCTTTCTGTTTCTCCCTTACTAGCGTCGCGACAGGGTCACAGCGAACAAGCACATTTGCTGCCAGATATCTCGCCAAGCGCGCTAGCTAAGCAGCATAAGCAGTGGCAAGCGTTTCAGAAGTCTCTAGCGCAATACAACCAAGATACCATTTCTAAAGACGCCTATATTGCACTTTTAATGCAGCAGTATCGCCTTGCCAACTATGTAGATGAGTATACTTACCGTGCATATCTGGTTCCCATCAATTCGGAATATGGTTTTCATGGTGCAATGGCATCGCTGCCTAACCTATCTACGTTTAAGCGAGTAGAAGACTACAATGCGTATATTAGCCGCTTAAACGCCCTTCTCCCCTATTTTGAGCAACAGATGGCTTATATGAAACAAGCACTTAAAGAGGGGTACACCCAACCTAAAGTGGTACTTGCTGGGTTTGAGGATTCAATCTCTTCCTATTTAGTAGACAAGGTAGAAGACAGTGGTTTTTACGCGCCTTTCACGCGCTTCCCTGAGTACTTTTCAGAAGAAGAGAAAACAAACTTAACTAATCAGGGTCAACGCGCCATTAAAGAACATGTTTTACCCGCCTACCAAGCCTTTTACGACTTTATGGTTGAGGACTATATTCCTAACGCAAGAGATAACATTGCTGCCAATACTTGGCCTGACGGTGTCGCGTATTACGCTAATAGAGCCAAACATTACACCACGACGGATATGAGCCCGCAGGAAATTCACAACTTAGGTCTTGCTGAGGTAAAACGCATACGCAGCGAAATGCAGCAGATAGTGGATGAACTTGCTTTTGAGGGAGACATTAACGACTTTATCGCGTTTTTGCGTGAAGACCCTCAATTTTACGCCACCAGCGCAGAAGAATTATTAAAAGAAGCGTCGTTTATTGCTAAGAAGATGGACGCCAAGCTTCCTTCTCTTTTTGAATACTTACCCAGAACGCCATACGGCGTAGCACCTGTTCCAGATAGTATTGCACCTAAATACACAACAGGGCGCTATATTCACCCTAGTCGCGATGATCAGCCGGGTTATTATTGGGTGAATACGTACGCGCTTGATAAACGTCCGCTTTATGCTTTACCAGCGCTAACGTTGCACGAAGCCGTGCCGGGACATCACTTGCAAATTTCACTGGCGGCAGAACTTGAAGATTTACCTATGGTGCGTCGCAATACATATATTTCAGCGTTTGGTGAAGGCTGGGGGCTGTATTCTGAGTTTTTGGGTATTGAAGCTGGCATTTATGAAGACCCTTATGATAACTTTGGCCGCCTAAGCTATGAAATGTGGCGAGCATGCCGTTTGGTTGTCGATACGGGCATGCACACGATGGGTTGGACGCGTCAACAAGCTGTTGATTATATGATGGAAAATACGGCATTATCAGAACACAATGTGAATACAGAAATAGACCGCTATATTTCATGGCCTGCACAAGCGCTATCATACAAAATTGGTGAAATTAAGATTAAAGCACTTCGCAATAAAGCGGAAACCGCGCTTGGTGAAAATTTCGACGTACGTAAGTTTCACCGTGCAGTGCTAGAGAACGGTTCTGTTCCTTTGTTTATTTTAGAACAGCACATCAATACCTTTATAGAAGAACAAAAGGCTGACTAAGCATGATCGTTGCATTTAGTGTTATAGGATTACTCATCCTGCTGTTAATTTACTTTGTGCTTCGCGCGCAGAATCAACAAAAAGAACTCGCGCTATTGCGCCATTCTAATAAGCAGACAAACAACAAAGTTAACTATGCCTTTCGAAACCTAGTGCTGGTTAATGACCTGTTGGAAAAGAACTTAGTGCTTCGCATTGAAAGTGCTTTTAAGAGCCGCCTTATTGACCAAAACCAGTACAATGTACTGCATATGCTCATGAGAAACTTTTCTAACATTGTTATGGGTTGCTGTGAAAAAGGGCTGTCGTTTGAAGAGTCCTTAAACAAGGCATTAAGCTACGAAGAATTAACACTTGAAGATGTCAAGGAAGTGATAAAAGACTTACCTAGTAATGCACGTATGGCTTGGTCAAAAAATACGTCAGATGGCTTTATTGCTTTTTGTAACGCCGTCACCTCAGCTATTTCTGGCACAACAAAGTCAGAAAAAAGTGATGCACCACAAGAATAATACTCTCACTTCTGTAACATTATTATAAATGCTGTCTGCAATTTTTGCAGGCAGCATCTATCGACAGCTTAATCTCGATACTGCACTCACAATACTTAACTCTCTTACATTTAACTTTTCTGTTTTCCATACTTTTTAATAACTTAGAAAAGCACTGCGACAGATACTGCGAGTTTTTCTTGAAAAGGGTATTTGCTGCACTATAATACTGTATATAAATACAGTTCATTTTGAGTGCCATGCTAGAATCTTTATCAAAGCTTAACAAGCATCCGCATATATGGCGGGCCCGAGAGCAACATAAAGGCGAAACTAAATTTTCGCTTGGATATGCTCGTCTTGATAAAGCCCTCAATGGTGGTGTTGCATCTACAGGCCTTATACGCATTGCCTCATGCACTGGTGTAGGAGAGCTCACATTATTTAAACAGGTTTTATGCCATCAGCGTACGCATAAAATGGTGGTGTTTATTAACCCACCGGGTGTATTACAAACACCTTGGTTAGCAGAGTTGGGGCTAGATCTTCAGCAGGTGTTGGTAGTTAACACACAAAACGAACAAGACTCCCTATGGGCAGCAGAGCAATGTTTAAAAAGCACCGCGTGTCACTGTGTTGTACTATGGAGTAATGCTGTTGATGCCAAAGCCGCAAGGCGTTTACAAGTAGCGGCTACGCACAATGACGCCTTATGCTTACTTTATACCGCATTAAATAAAAACGTCCTCGCTCAGCCACTCCCTATATCACTGGATATTGCATTACACCACCGTGCACAGCAACTGTCTGTGGATGTTCGCAAACAGCGTCATGGTTGGCCAGTTAACAGTATTGCCATTGATCATCGCTGGACACCGGATAATCACGCTATTAAATGGGCCATGGAACATAACAAACTGACAGGCCAAGCACTCCACTCGGTAAGCTAATTATGCTGTGGATGTATATTCATTGCTATCAACTGACGTTAGATGCGTACTTGCAGACTATTGGTCATGGCGACAAGCCCCATGCGATGCCTGCAAAAGGCACACTGACTAGCGAGAACGGTAACCCTGTTGCGGTATATTGCAGTAAATCAAACCATATTACGCAGGTTAATAAGACTGCGCATAATATGGGCATTGAAGTAAACCATGGGCTTGCACAAGCCGCAGCCCTATGCCCCCACATTCATATACTGCCTTTTGATGCTGAAAACGAGCGAGTTATGCTGTTGCAGCTTGCCCATAAGCTTTACCCTTTTGCTTCTGATATTGCGCTTGATGAACACTGTGGTTTGGCTATACGGCTAGACAACCTTACGCATTATTACGGGGGGCATAAGGCACTGTGGTCGACACTTTCTCGGGAATTGTCGTTATCTGGTACCACTTACCACTTTGCCACCGCCTGGACTATAGAAGCAGCCAAAGTGCTGGCAAAGCACAAGGTAAACACATATTTAGACGCACACGATGATATCAAAAATGCATTGTCATCGTGCTCACTGCTACTGACTGAGTTAGCCCCTAAGGTAGTCGAGTCATTAACAAGGGTAGGCATTAAACATGTCCATCAGTTGCTGGCCATGCCCGTACACGAACTCGGCAGACGTTTTGATAATCGCACCATTACTTATTTAACCGCACTTCGAGGAGAAACCTTTCCCAAAGTCGTACTATTTAGACCACAGGCGTGTTTTGATGATGTGGTACTGCTGCCTTTTGATATTGAAAACACGCAGTATCTGGTGCCTTTTATTACGCAGCAACTTGAACACTTGTCGCATTATTTACGCGCGCGTAATTTACACACGGCATGTATTCATGTGCATATCCATTTTCGAGAAGCGCCGATTACCGTTATAGACATTCGCGCCGCCATGCCACAATCATCGGTAAACAGTTGGCTTAGCTTACTCACATTAAAAATAGAAAATGTAGTATTGCCAGAGCCCGCAACGGCGCTTTCACTTAAGTGCGATCAATTTGAAGATATCGACACCGACAACAGCGACTTTTTCAGCAATCGCTTTAACGAGGTTGCGCAAAAGCAATTAATTGGGCGTTTAAATGCCAAGCTTGGAGAAGACAGTACTTTTCAACCTAAAGCGGCAGATAGTCATCAATTTGAGTATATGACAGTCAATGAGGCCTCTGCCCCACTTAGCACCTACAGCAGTGACATTGCGCCCACGTTAACCTTTAAAAAGCCCAAGCCCCTTACCCAGCCTACTCACGTGTGTTTTGGCCCTATTAGACTACACAGTGAATGGTGGCACGACACGCCTTACAAACGTGATTACTTTATTGCTCAAACAACACAAGGCATACGCATGCTCATTTTTAAAGATGAAGCCAGTCAATGGTGGGCACAAGGGCTTTTTTGTTAGTGCTTGTGCGTATTGCAATGAAGTAGAACGATGAAATACAGCGAGCTTTTTTGTCAAAGCCACTACAGCTTTTTATGTGGCGCCTCATCACCGGGTGAACTGGTTACTACAGCCTCATTTTTAGGCTATGACGCTATTGCCATCACTGACGAATGCTCAGTTGCAGGCGTAGTGCGCGCGTACGATGAAATTACACATCAGCGTTTGCCTATCAAGCTTATTGTGGGGAGTTATTTTGTTTTTGATGACTCCTTATCTTTTGTTTTATTGTGCCCCAATAAAGCGGCCTACAGCGAGCTATGCCGTATTATTACTAACGCAAGGCGCCGTTCAGAAAAAGGGGAATATCAGCTGGCCGAATGGGACCTGCGTACTATTAGGCACTGTAAATTTATATGGCTTCCTCGAGGTAACAACACCCATGACACATATTGGGCAAAATGGTTACAAAAGCATTCCGCGATAGACGCCTATATTGGCGCACAGCGTTTACTTGATGGGCACGATCACCATAGATTTGCGCACTACAACACACTGCAGGCAACTTATCCGTTCCCTGTTATCGCTTGTACAAGTGTACTTATGCATCATGCAGACAGACTGCCACTACAACATGTTTTGCACGCAACGCACGCACACACCAGCGTGCATGAAATTGGTCGCAAGGCACTGAGTAATGCCGAGCGAAGCCTGCGCACTACTCACAAAATAAAAAAACTTTATCCAGAAAAATGGATAGCTAATACCAATGCTTTGGTAAGCTTATTTACCTTTTGTTTAAGTGAATTACGCTACCAATACCCTGCGGAGTTAGTTCCTGATGGATACACGCCAACCTCTTATTTGCGAGAGCGAGTAGAAGCGGGCATAAAAGTGCGCTTCCCTGAGGGCCTCAAGCCCGATATACGGGCTATTATCGAAAAAGAGTTAACGCTTATTGCAGAGCAGGAATACGAGTACTTCTTCCTAACCATTTATGACATTGTACAGTTTGCCAAGCGCCAAGGTATTTTGTATCAAGGAAGGGGCTCAGCAGCTAATTCTGTCGTGTGTTATTGCTTAGAGATTACCGCCGTCGATCCAAGACAAATTAGCGTACTCTTCGAACGCTTCATTTCCAAAGAGCGCAACGAACCGCCCGACATAGATGTCGACTTTGAGCATCAGCGGCGTGAAGAAATTATTCAATACATTTACCAAAAGTATGGCAGAGAGCGTACCGCAATAGCCGCAACCGTTATTTGCTATCGCTTTAAATCAGCGTTCAAAGATGTTGGTAAAGCACTAGGGTTTAGCGAGTCACAGCTAGACTTTGTCATCAAACAAATAAATCGCAGAGACAGCGTTATCCCATGGAAATCGCAGCTTGCAAAACTTGGGTTAAACCCAGAAGACAACAAAGTACGTCAACTTATCACGCTAACCGAAGCGCTATTAGGTACACCTCGGCACTTATCGCAACATGTGGGAGGCTTTGTTATTAGTGCTGGGCCTTTATATGACCTTGTACCGGTAGAAAACGCCGCAATGGAAGCGCGAACCATTATTCAGTGGGACAAAGACGATATCGAAACCTTGGGGTTACTCAAAGTCGATGTACTCGCACTCGGTATGCTAAGCGCTATTCGCCGTGCTTTTCAACTTATTAATAAGCAGTATCCGCGTGAAGTGAGTATTCCATTTATTACTAAACTTGGTGATGACAAACAAGTGTTCGACATGATTTGCAAGGCCGACACCGTTGGTGTGTTTCAAATTGAATCTCGCGCGCAGATGTCTATGCTTCCCCGCTTAAAACCTCGACGTTACTATGACTTGGTAGTGCAAATCGCCATTGTTCGTCCGGGACCTATTCAAGGTGATATGGTGCATCCTTATCTTATTCGGCGTCATGGCAATGAAGTGATCACCTACCCATCAAAAGCAGTAGAAGGGGTGCTTTCTCGCACTATGGGCGTTCCCATATTTCAAGAACAAGTTATTCAACTTGCCATGGTCGCTGCAGGTTTTAGTGGGGGTGAAGCTGATCAACTGCGCCGTGCCATGGCCAGTTGGAAAAAAGACGGCCGCATTTTTGAATTCAAAGAGAAGCTGATTAAAGGCATGACAGATCGCGGTTATGAAAGCACCTTTGCACATAACTTGTTTGAACAAATTAAAGGGTTTGCAGGGTATGGCTTTCCCGAGTCTCATTCAGCCTCGTTTGCCGTATTAGCCTATGTATCGTGCTGGTTAAAATTCTATTTTCCTGTGGAGTTTTACGTAGCATTACTTAACAGCTGGCCCATGGGCTTTTACTCGCCCTCACAACTTGTTCAGGACGCTAAACGACACGGCATTACTGTATTTGCACCTTGTGTAAACCAATCAGATGTTGAGCATACTTTGGTTATTAAAGGGCAAGAAAAACAACTTCAACTAGGATTAACCCTTATAAAAGGGTTAAGCGAAGAAAGCGCGCAAGAACTGGTAAAGTTACGTCCAGCCAAGGGCTATAGCAGTATTAATCACGTTCAACAACTTAGCCTAAAGCGCAACGAGTTAGAAGCGCTTGCCAGTGCTGATGCACTACGCACATTATCAGGCGATCGCTACCAAACACGTTGGCGAATGATGGATACGCAAACCAGCCTGCCCCTGTTTGACGATCAAGAAACATCAAGCACACTTACTGCTCCCCCCTCGGAAGCTGAAAACTTGCTAGAGGACTACGCGGCTACCGGACTTTCAGTAAATAATCATCCTATTGCACTACTTAAGCAAAAGCACAAACTGCACGACATTAGTTGGTCAGACACGCTTACTGACAAGAAAAACAAGTCGGTGATAAAAGTATTAGGAGCCGTAACTGGCAGACAGGCGCCAGGAACCGCGGCTGGCGTTACTTTTCTTACGTTAGAAGATGATAAAGGCAACATCAATGTCGTGGTGTGGCAAGCGACTGCGCGAGCACAACAGCAAACGTTTTTGAAAGCCAAATTACTTCAAGTGAATGGTATAATAGAGTGCTCTAAAGAAGGCATTATTCATGTCATTGCTGGAAAGCTAATTGATAGAACACCTTGGCTTGAAGACATTACTTTACCTTCTCGAGATTTTCACTAACCTTTGCTTACTACAACACGTGCTGTTTTGATGAATTTCATGAGACAATTAGTAGCCATTTTACTTCTCTGTGCACTGAGCATAAACGCTCAAGCAGACAAGTTTATTGTTGGCGCTCAGAATTTAGAATACTTCCCACACTATGACTTTACCTCAAAGATTGATAAAGGTGTGGGCTGGGCAATTCTAGAGGCATTCTCCGAAGCATCTGGTCATGAATTTATATATGTGAGCATGCCCATTAGACGTTTGCAAATGGAGATGCTTAAGGGCAACGTCGATTTTGTCTACCCTGACAATCAAGGGTGGTACAACAGCATTACCTCTGCGAAGGAAAAGTATTTCTCGCTACCATTAACCTATGCGTTAACCTAAGCACAATTGTAGATGCAAGAAACGCTGGAAAAGGGGTGGAGGCTATTAAGAACCTCGCAATGCCTCTGGGTTTCACGCCAGTGAATTGGCAAGCGCGCATTGACGAAGACACAACGAAAATCACATGGGTACAGGATTTACAACAGGGGTTTGCCTTGCTTTATCAAGGACGCGTTGACGCCCTAGATTTAGAGTACTTTGTGGCGCAGTATGCCAGTGTAAACACTTATCCAAATAGGGCACTTGTTTTAGATCTAACGCTCCCCCACAACGAAATTCCGTTTTCATTATCATCCCTTTCGCAAAAGGATGTAATACAAGAGCTTAATGCATTTATTACGTCTAACCCTGATTTGATTAAGAGTATTAGACACAAATATGCCATCACGCCCTATTCTCAACTGTTAAATCAGCTAATAGAGCAACAAGGGCTTAAGCATGAGGAAGTCTGGAAATAGCATTGCCAAAACACTGTGGCAATGCGTTATACCTTCTCCTGTAAAATCTACGCGCTTGCAGTAAAACACACATATCAAATGGAATAACCCCATTCCAAAATTAAACCAAACCACTGATCTTAAACGCTAATTTCATTTTGGAAACGTAATTGCTTTATAGGTAACAAATAGAGGAGTTACCATGAGATTTATTACGTTACTAGCTACCACTTTCTTTTTGTTACTGCTTTCGCAAGGCTTACAGGCAAAACAAACTGTAAGTGTTGACTACATGAACGGCTTTGACGACATCGACGGTTTGCGCTTTGCCTATCGTCCTTTTGAACAAGAGCTTGCAACCGACTGGTTTGGCGATATTAAGCTTTATTGGGAAACCAGTGCAGTTGTATGGGAATACGGTAACGACAATACGCATAGCGTGAGCTACGCCATATCTTTGACCCCAGTGTTAATGAAACAGGTTGCTACTGTTTACGATGAATATCCCCTTTATGTAGAAGCAGGCATTGGTGTAAGTTATGTAGGCGATCAAGAAGTAGCGGGCAAAGATATTGGCTCTAACTACCAATTTGAAGATCGTTTAGGCCTAGTAATGGAATTAGACCAATCGCAAGATGTTGCTCTACGTTACATGCACTTCAGTAACGGTGGGTTTAACAACGATAATCCGGGATTGGATTTTCTAAACCTATCGTACGCCTATCATTTTTAGTTACAAATTAGCCATTTATAACATCGCGAGTAAGCTAGCAGTAAAAAGAACATTTACGTAATGTAGTTACTATACTTACTACATGGAATTGTTTTATGAAGAAAACGCTGCTTGCGCTTGCGACCACCCTTTGCTTTTCTCAGTGGGCAAGTGCGTCATGCCCACTTCCTAATACTGCGTTAGCGGGCACAACCGCTGCAACATCACTTACCCTCGAGCAACACGTTGCGTGCTTAGCATCAAGCAACCCTTCAATTAGAGATGATATTGCTTTTAAGACCTTAAGCACGTCTTTACGCAGTGGAGAGCTATCAACTGACCAAGTAACAATGGTTCATAACTTGCTGATTAATGACTTAAACAAGCAAGATAAGACCACACATCATCATTCGTTCGTTGTACTGTCGCTTGCTGAAGTTGCACGGGTTGACAGGCTAACGCCATTTTTAAGCGAAGATAAACGCCTGAAGTTGGTTAAGACAGCGATAGATTCGCTTGTGTACGTAAACGACTATAGCGGGTTTGATCATGATATTGGCTATATACATCAAATAGCGCATGCGTCTGATCTTGTTTTGCAGCTTGCTTTAAATGACGCTATCGATAAAGCTTCACTGGAATCACTTTCACTCGCTTTACAAAAAGCCATTAACCCTAGCACCCTACATTTCTATCGCTATGGCGAACCTGACAGGTTAGTAAGAGCTACCGTGTATTTAATGCTTAGAGAGTCTTTGGACTTAGATTATTGGACTAAATGGCTTGAGAATGCGGCTCTACCACCACAAAAAACATGGCAAGACGCTTATAGTAACAACAAGGGATTAGCTGCACTTCATAACACCCAGAGTTTTTTCGGCAGGTTGTTGCTGTGGACAGCAGACTCAAAAAACCCAAAGCTTAAAGCGATAAACGAACAAGCGCTTTTGCATTTAAAAGTAATTAGGTGATGTGGTACAAAATCATGATACGCAGTATCGTGACTTTTGCGCAAGGAGGACGCACAGTACGCTCAGTTGTTAGCTACTTCTTTCATGCTTTTGAACAGACACAAAAAAGCCCTTGTCTGACGACAAGGGCTTTTCTTAAATTAGGACCTGGCAATGTCCTAGCTCACTTGGGGGTGAAGAACGCTGCACCACAGGTGCATGACGGATGCCTAATGGCATGCGGCAAGTGATGAACGGTCGAGCTCTGCGAGACCATGGAAGCCCCCTTCGGGATGGCTGACCGCGGGAGTAGCACGTTAGTGCTAGTCCTTAAAGCAAAAAACCCAGCTTTCGCTGGGTTCTTTGTTTTAGAATTAGGACCTGGCAGTGTCCTACTCTCACATGGGGAAGCCCCACACTACCATCGGCGCTAATACGTTTCACTTCTGAGTTCGGAATGGGGTCAGGTGGTACCGTATCGCTATGGCTGCCAGGAAAAACTGGTAACAATTTGGGAAAGATAATATTAATTCAATCAGTGAGTAACTACTTTTCACTCTACTTACTTTAGCTTGTCTACAACACTCAAAAGCCTAAAGCTTTTTGGGCGTTGTATGGTTAAGCCTCTCGGGCAATTAGTACAGGTTAGCTTAACGCCTTACAACGCTTCCACACCCTGCCTATCAACGTCATCGTCTATAACAACCCTTCCAGAACTTAAAGTTCAGGGATGACTCATCTTTGGGCTTACTTCCCGCTTAGATGCTTTCAGCGGTTATCCGTTCCGAACATAGCTACCGGGCAATGCCATTGGCATGACAACCCGAACACCAGCGGTTCGTCCACTCCGGTCCTCTCGTACTAGGAGCAGCTCCCATCAATCATCCAACGCCCACACCAGATAGGGACCGAACTGTCTCACGACGTTCTAAACCCAGCTCGCGTACCACTTTAAATGGCGAACAGCCATACCCTTGGGACCGACTTCAGCCCCAGGATGTGATGAGCCGACATCGAGGTGCCAAACACCGCCGTCGATATGAACTCTTGGGCGGTATCAGCCTGTTATCCCCGGAGTACCTTTTATCCGTTGAGCGATGGCCCTTCCATACAGAACCACCGGATCACTATGACCTACTTTCGTACCTGCTCGACGTGTCTGTCTCGCAGTTAAGCTAGCTTATGCCATTGCACTAACCTCACGATGTCCGACCGTGATTAGCTAACCTTCGTGCTCCTCCGTTACTATTTGGGAGGAGACCGCCCCAGTCAAACTACCCACCAGACACTGTCCACAATCCCGATTAGGGACCTATGTTAGAACATCAAACATACAAGGGTGGTATTTCAAGGACGGCTCCACACAATCTAGCGACTGTGCTTCAAAGCCTCCCACCTATCCTACACATGTAGGTTCAATGTTCAGTGCCAAGCTGTAGTAAAGGTTCACGGGGTCTTTCCGTCTAGGTGCGGGTACACAGCATCTTCACTGCGATTTCAATTTCACTGAGTCTCGGGTGGAGACAGCGTGGCCATGGTTACACCATTCGTGCAGGTCGGAACTTACCCGACAAGGAATTTCGCTACCTTAGGACCGTTATAGTTACGGCCGCCGTTTACCGGGGCTTCGATCAAGAGCTTCGCTTACGCTAACCCCATCAATTAACCTTCCGGCACCGGGCAGGTGTCACACCCTATACGTCCTCTTACGAGTTTGCAGAGTGCTGTGTTTTTAATAAACAGTCCCAGCCACCTGGTCACTGCGGCCCCCATCTGCTTACCACGTAAAGTGTTCACAAACAGGGGCGTACCTTCTCCCGAAGTTACGGTACAATTTTGCCGAGTTCCTTCACCCGAGTTCTCTCAAGCGCCTTAGTATTCTCTACCTGACCACCTGTGTCGGTTTGGGGTACGGTTCATATAATCATAAGTTTAGAAGCTTTTCCTGGAAGCAGGGCATCAACAACTTCACCACCTTGGTGGCTCGTCTCGCGTCTCAGCTTTAAGAACCCGGATTTACCTAAGTTCTCGGCCTACTCGCTTTCACTTGGACAACCAACGCCAAGCTTGCCTAGCCTTCTCCGTCCCTCCATCACTGATTATATAAGTACGGGAATATTAACCCGTTTCCCATCGACTACGCATTTCTGCCTCGCCTTAGGGGCCGACTTACCCTGCCCTGATTAGCATGGGACAGGAAACCTTGGTCTTCCGGCGTGGGAGTTTTTCACTCCCATTATCGTTACTCATGTCAGCATTCGCACTTGTGATATGTCCAGCAAGCTTTACAACTCACCTTCATCCACTTACACAACGCTCCCCTACCCAGCATGTAAACATGCTGCCGCAGCTTCGGTATATTGCTTAGCCCCGTTACATCTTCCGCGCAGGCCGACTCGACTAGTGAGCTATTACGCTTTCTTTAAAGGGTGGCTGCTTCTAAGCCAACCTCCTAGCTGTCTATGCCTTCCCACATCGTTTCCCACTTAGCAATATTTTGGGACCTTAGCTGGCGGTCTGGGTTGTTTCCCTCTCCACGACGGACGTTAGCACCCGCCGTGTGTCTCCCGGATAGTTCTCATTGGTATTCGGAGTTTGCAAAGGGTTGGTAAGTCGGGATGACCCCCTAGCCTTAACAGTGCTCTACCCCCAATGGAATTCGTCCGAGGCTCTACCTAAATAGATTTCGGGGAGAACCAGCTATCTCCCGGTTTGATTGGCCTTTCACCCCCAGCCACAGGTCATCCCCTAACTTTTCAACGTTAGTGGGTTCGGTCCTCCAGTTGATGTTACTCAACCTTCAACCTGCCCATGGCTAGATCACCGGGTTTCGGGTCTATACCTAGCAACTAAACGCGCAGTTAACACTCGCTTTCGCTACGGCTCCGTTATTCACTTAACCTTGCTACTAAATATAAGTCGCTGACCCATTATACAAAAGGTACGCAGTCACCCCGAAGGGCTCCCACTGCTTGTACGTATACGGTTTCAGGTTCTATTTCACTCCCCTCACAGGGGTTCTTTTCGCCTTTCCCTCACGGTACTGGTTCACTATCGGTCAGTTAGGAGTATTTAGCCTTGGAGGATGGTCCCCCCATATTCAGTCAAGATAACACGTGTCCCGACCTACTCGATTTCACTGTAAAGAACTCGTCGTGTACGGGGCTATCACCCTGTATCGCTCCTCTTCCCAAAGGATTCCACTAAATTCTAAACAGCTTAAGGGCTGCTCCCCGTTCGCTCGCCGCTACTAGGGGAATCTCGGTTGATTTCTTTTCCTAAGGGTACTTAGATGTTTCAGTTCCCCTCGTTCGCCTCGTTACACTATGTATTCATGTAACGATACCTATAAATAGGTGGGTTTCCCCATTCGGACATCTGTGGCTCAAATGCATTTTGTCGGCTCACCACAGCTTTTCGCAGACTTACACGTCCTTCATCGCCTCTAACTGCCAAGGCATCCACCGTATACGCTTCGTCACTTAACCATACAACCCCAAACAGCCTTTTGACTTCTGCCTGAGTTATGTCGCATGAATGACAAGCTAATCGGAAGAATTGCCTTGTTATCAAATCATCGATTGATAACAAGCAATTCAGTCAAGTAGAGTAAAAAGTCATCTTTCGATTTCTCAGTTACTCAATTTTGATTGATTACTATTAATATCAGCTTTCCAAATTGTTAAAGAACATAAGTGTTTCGTAAAACACTAATCAATGATGCGATCATTAATTAGCATTCTATGCAGAAACATCTACATAGCACTTCTTTAGCGAGCAGTAAAAGCGTCAGCAAAATCACATTTTGCGGTTAAGCGCTTTTACGCGACACTCGCGAAGCGAGTCTTTATAAATAAACAAAACAATCTGTGTAGGCACTGCATCAAGGCGTCTATCGACGTAATGGTAAGGAGGTGATCCAACCCCAGGTTCCCCTAGGGTTACCTTGTTACGACTTCACCCCAGTCATGAAACACAAAGTGGTAATCGTCCTCCCGAAGGTTAGACTAACTACTTCTTTTGCATCCCACTCCCATGGTGTGACGGGCGGTGTGTACAAGGCCCGGGAACGTATTCACCGCAGTATTCTGACCTGCGATTACTAGCGATTCCGACTTCATGGAGTCGAGTTGCAGACTCCAATCCGGACTACGACATTCTTTAAGGGGTCCGCTCCACATCACTGTCTCGCTTCCCTCTGTAAATGCCATTGTAGCACGTGTGTAGCCCTACACGTAAGGGCCATGATGACTTGACGTCGTCCCCACCTTCCTCCGGTTTGTCACCAGCAGTCTCCTTAGAGTGCCCAACTTAATGCTGGCAACTAAGGACAAGGGTTGCGCTCGTTGCGGGACTTAACCCAACATCTCACGACACGAGCTGACGACAGCCATGCAGCACCTGTGTCAGAGTTCCCGAAGGCACCAATCTATCTCTAGAAAGTTCTCTGCATGTCAAGTGTAGGTAAGGTTCTTCGCGTTGCATCGAATTAAACCACATGCTCCACCGCTTGTGCGGGCCCCCGTCAATTCATTTGAGTTTTAACCTTGCGGCCGTACTCCCCAGGCGGTCTACTTAGCGCGTTAGCTTCGCTACTCACGACTTAAAGTCACAAACAGCTAGTAGACAGCGTTTACGGTGTGGACTACCAGGGTATCTAATCCTGTTCGCTACCCACACTTTCGCACATGAGCGTCAGTCTTTGGCCAGGGAGTCGCCTTCGCCACTGATGTTCCTCCAGATATCTACGCATTTCACCGCTACACCTGGAATTCCACTCCCCTCTCCAAGACTCTAGTCTGCCAGTTCTAAATGACCATCCCAGGTTGAGCCCGGGGCTTTCACATCTAGCTTAACAAACCGCCTGCGTGCGCTTTACGCCCAGTAATTCCGATTAACGCTCGCACCCTCCGTATTACCGCGGCTGCTGGCACGGAGTTAGCTAGTGCTTCTTCTGTTGTTAACGTCACGGCTAGCAGGTATTAACTACTAACTTTTCCTCACAACTGAAAGTGCTTTACAACCCGAAGGCCTTCTTCACACACGCGGCATGGCTGCATCAGGGTTTCCCCCATTGTGCAATATTCCCCACTGCTGCCTCCCGTAGGAGTCTGGGCCGTGTCTCAGTCCCAGTGTGGCTGATCTTCCTCTCAGAACAGCTAGAGATCGTCGCCTTGGTAAGCCTTTACCTTACCAACTAGCTAATCTCACTTGGG
Organism: Alteromonas gracilis; assembly: GCF_036870955.2. Classification (GTDB taxonomy): domain Bacteria; phylum Pseudomonadota; class Gammaproteobacteria; order Enterobacterales; family Alteromonadaceae; genus Alteromonas; species Alteromonas gracilis_A. The sequence continues at coordinate 33,528 of NZ_CP145482.2, read as the reverse complement.
CCTCTCTTTGCGCCGGAGCCTAAGCCCCGTTTGGTCCGAAGACATTATGCGGTATTAGCAGTCGTTTCCAACTGTTATCCCCCTCGCAAAGGCAAGTTCCCAAGCATTACTCACCCGTCCGCCACTCGTCAGCGATTAGCAAGCTAATCCTGTTACCGTTCGACTTGCATGTGTTAGGCCTGCCGCCAGCGTTCAATCTGAGCCATGATCAAACTCTTCAATTAAATATATCGAAATATGAATCGTCGTTGTGACACTCTTAACGAGTGCCCACACAGATTGTCTTGTCTAAATTTTTAAAGAACATTCACTAGAAGCTTTGCTTCTTCGTGACTCACCCTGTTCGAGTGAGGTGCGCATTATACGCTGGAAGTTTTCGTTGTCAACACTTTTTGAAAATTTATTTTCTGAAGCGTTTCTTCTAAACTCCCGTCTTTACTGGCCTATGCAGGTAGTAGAGACTTACTTTAAGAGGCTTGCTGTTTTGCTTTCCCCCCGAAGCGGATGCGCATTTTAGGGAATTGAGCGCCCACGTCAACACTTATTTTAAAAAAAGTGTCATATTGCGTTTGTTTGCTCAATAAAGCCCCACTTCGCTCAGCAAACACACTATTTTGTCGTTTCACAGTGGACCTTCTAGTGATCTACGCTATTTGTTACTACCTAATCATGCTCCCCTTTGCTTGTAATAAACATATAGAGATTAAGTACACCCGTATTCTTAAATAACCTAATTAGCGTGGTAAAGTAGTTGTCATTACTATTACTCATTCATTATTTGATACCTAAAATAGTAGAACTAATTAAGTATCAGTAGAAAAGGAATCATACTTTGACCCTACGTACCTACAAATCTATAACCCCATCTCTTGGTGCTAACTGCTATGTCGACCCGTCAGCTGTTATTGCAGGCGATGTAGTATTAGGTGATGACGCAAGTATTTGGCCACTTGTTGCGGCAAGGGGCGATGTAAACAAAATCAGAATAGGTGCCCGTAGTAATGTACAAGACGGTAGTGTGCTACACGTTACTCGCAAATCAGCACAAAACCCTGAGGGCTTTCCATTAATTATTGGTGAAGATGTGACGGTAGGTCATAAGTGCATGCTGCACGGTTGTGAGCTTGGCAGTCGGATACTGGTAGGTATGGGTGCTATTATTATGGACGGCGTTATTGTAGAAGATGATGTGTTCATCGGTGCTGGCACATTAGTCCCTCCCAATAAGCGTCTTGAAAGCGGATACCTTTATGTAGGTAACCCAATGCAAAAGAAACGTCCTCTAAAAGAAAGCGAAATGGCCTTTCTAAAACAGTCAGCAATTAATTACGTTAATTTAAAAGACGAATATTTAGAAGACGCCTAATCCTCTACATTCAAAACGCTATTTGTCTATAAAAGTGTTTAATTAGTGGCGCGGCTGGGCTATGTCCCGACCAAAGAACCGTGCCACTAGCGCTTTATCAGTTCTCTTACTTTATCTACTACCTGGGCAGTATTTGGTTTTTTGCCTGTCCAGATGGTAAATGCTGCTGCGGCTTGTTCAACTAACATACCTAACCCATCTAGACTTTGCGCTACCCCCAATTTTATTGCTTCTTGCATAAAAGGTGTTGGTGAATTTTTATAAACCATGTCATACACCGCTTCACACTTACTTAAGGACGCCGCATTTATGTTGCATGGAAGTTCGCCGTTTAAACTTGCTGCAGTAGAATTAATGATTACGTGTGGTGTTATCGACGCTACGTCGTCAAGCGTCATTACCGCTATTTCATTGTACTGACTTTCACTGGCCACCTGCTCTGCACGGCTTAGCGTTCTATTAGCAATAGTAAGTTTCGCGATACCAGCCACAAATAACGGAGAAACAACTCCTCGTGCCGCACCACCAGCACCTAACAGTAAAACGTGTTTATCTTTTAGTGCTACACCGTTATTCAATAAATCATTCACTAAACCAATACCGTCGGTATTAAAACCATTGACCTTTCCGTCCGCTGTCTTCATCAGCGTATTTACGGCCTTTGCATCATTCGCGGCAGCGTCTTCTACCTGAGCAAAGTTATAGGCGTCTAATTTGAACGGCATAGTAACATTGCATCCTATTGCAGCATCTTGAGCTAGAAATGCTGACGCTGCGTCGACAAAACCATCTTCAGGTGCCAGAATTTTTTCATAAGAAATCTCTTCGCCTACCTGTTGTGCAAACATTTGATGGATAGTTGGTGATAAACTCTGAGCTATAGGATTTCCGAATACAGCGAATTTTTTCATGGGAATACGAGACTTATTTAAAACAAAACAGAAAAGCGAAGATGTTAAAAAGAGTACACCATATTACCGTATAGGTGGAGAAGAGAAAGTAAGAGCACTTTCCAATACGTTCTATGACATTATGGAAAACGACCCTATGGCTAAAGAGCTATTGGCCATACATCCACAACCACTCGACAGAATTCGACACGTATTCTTTTTGTATTTAAGCCTATGGTTAGGCGGTCCCGATGACTTTCAGCAACAGTTTGGCCATCCGCGCCTTCGTGCCAGACACTTACCCTTTACTGTTACACCTGTGCTTAAAGATCAGTGGATGTATTGTATGCGCAAAGCGATGTTTCAGACCGTCGACGATATGGCACTTGCTCAACAATTGCTGCAAGCGCTCGATCAACTTGCAGAGCATATGATAAATAGCAAATAAAAAAGCGCGCTGTCGAGATTACTCTCTTGGCGCGCAAGTCCCCTGTTACTGTCCACGCTCTTTATCGCGCATAAGTAGTGCAATTAGGTACTAGAATGTATAGCCTACTGAAATAGTGTAAACCCAAGGGTCGATTTCAATATCGCTCACTACACCATCTGCTTCACCCACTTTGAATGTAGCGTCGGTATCGATATCAATAAAACGTACAGATGCATTCACATGCCATTTTTTATCTACGATATAGTCCATACCAACTTGTGCTGTAAGTCCAAAAGAGTTGTCTAGCGACAAGTCGCTTAGGCCCGCACCAGCATTCGCACTAGTGAACTCTTCATCAAAGAAGATTGTGTAGTTGATACCAGCACCGATATAAGGCTGAAAAGCAGAGCTCGCGTCGTTGAAGTAATAGTTTGCAGTAAGAGAAGGTGGCAAGTGTGTTACTTCGCCTAGTTGGTTACTAGGTTCCTAGTGGGTCAGACACAGAGAAATTAACATCGTGTTTAAACGGTGTAGCCGCTAATAACTCAATATTGATGTTGTTAGTAACAAAGTAGGCAACGTTAATACCTAGTTGCGTATTGTTATCAACTGTGAGTGCAACACCAAGGTCGGTACCATAAACGATAATGTTAGATGATGACTCATCTGGAGCCACTGTGGTTAAGCCACCGCGCACAATCCAGTCACCTTCCTGGTGAGCGCTAGCTAGTGGAGAAAGTGCAGCGAGTGTAAGGCAAATTGCAGAAAGAGTGTGTTTACGCATGATGTGTCTCTCGTGTGTTTAATTAAGATGACGCCACTGTACGCGTTTGAAGAAGTAATATATTGATCCAGCGCAAGCTTCATAAGTAACTGAAACGGTGGCACTAATACGAGTTGATGTAGATCAAAAAGAAACGCCGTATCATGCAAGACACGGCGTTATGTTAGGTATAAGTCATCAGTAGATAATGCTAAAGACTACCACTGTGTGGGTTTAAGCCAGTCTACCAATTTGGCTTCTGCACTTCCCGGTGCTGGTGTATAACAATACTCCCATCTAGCCAGAGGCGGCATAGACATCAAAATCGATTCGGTTCGCCCGCCTGTTTGCAGCCCAAATAAGGTACCTCTGTCGAATACCAAGTTGAATTCAACATAACGACCGCGGCGATATAGCTGAAAATCACGCTCGCGCTCACCGTAAGCGGTTTGCTTACGACGCTCAACAATGGGTACATAAGCGTCGATGTAGCCATTACCCACTGCCTGCATAAACGCAAACGATTGTTCAAATCCCCATTCATTAAGGTCGTCAAAGAAAAGGCCACCCACGCCTCGCGTTTCATTGCGATGCTTGAGATAGAAGTAATCGTCACACCATTTCTTATATTTTGGATACACTTCTTCGCCAAAAGGTTTGCATAGCTTTTTAGCTGTATCATGCCAATGAACAACATCTTCTTTAAACGGGTAGAAAGGCGTTAAGTCAAAACCACCACCAAACCACCAAATAGGGGCTTCGCCCTCTTTTTCTGCAATAAAGAAGCGCACGTTTGCATGTGATGTGGGGATATAAGGATTATGGGGATGGATAACGAGGGATACGCCCATAGCTTGGAAATTACGGCCTGCTAACTCCGGTCGGTTAGCCGTCGCTGACGCAGGCATTTGGCTACCAAATACGTGCGAGAAATTCACCCCACCTTGCTCAATAACAGCACCATTTTTCAGCACCCGAGAGCGGCCACCGCCTCCCTCTTCACGCTGCCAGCTGTCTTCAACAAATTGGCCTTTTCCGTCAGCAAGTTCTAACGTCTGGCAAATGGTGTCCTGTAAATTAAGTAGATAAGTTTTTACTTGCTCAATAACGTCTGCGGCGTTTTTTCCATCTAGTAGTTCTTGTGACATCATGCGCGTATTACCTCTGCACTGTCGCCATCTCGTATTACGCTTGGCTTGGTAGCATTTCCTACTTCACCCTCTACATACGTCACTGAGTCAGCAAACACAGCTTTGGCTTCGTTAATAGTTTTAGTTGGGGGATGCCCCGTAAGATTTGCACTGGTAGACACCAACGGCTTACCTAACTTGTTACATAGTTCTACCACAACAGGGTGATTGGTAACACGTACCGCAATTTTGTCATGCTGCCCGGTAACCCATTGAGCCGCAGCGGCTGATTTAGGCAAGAGCCATGTGTTGGGCCCAGGCCAGCTCGAAAAAATGTCAGTACGTCTGTCAGGTCTTATCGCATTGTCATCTACATAAGGTAGCAGTTGACTGTAATTTGCTGCGATTAAAATAACGCCCTTTTTCACTGAGCGTTGCTTAATCTTCAGCAACGCGTTTACCGCTTCTTCATTGTCTGGATCACAGCCAATCCCCATGACAGCTTCCGTGGGATAAACCAACAACTTACCTTCATGAAACGCCCTGACAATAGGATCATTATCGCGCTCATCTTTCGATGTAGCAGGTTTTGCATTTCCGCTGTGGAATTCAGACATGGTGTTTCTCAATAATCGCGCTGGTTACTTTTTGAAGCCGCAGAAAGGTTGCGGGCATTGCAACTGCCCTTTTTTGTCAATCAACACTCCCCACCCGCAGTCTGGGCAGGCTTCGTTTACTGGCGTGAAATTTAGCACATAACGACATTGGGGATAACGATTACATGCAAAAAACTGTTTTCCGTACTTATTTGTCCGAGAGATTAAGTGTCCCTTGTGACATTTCGGGCAGTCGACAAGCGTGTCTTCTTGCTGCTTTATTGGGGCGATGTAATGGCATTCTGGGAAATTGGTGCAGCCGATAAACATGCCAAATCGACCCTTTTTAATCGCTAATTCAGACTCACATTCTGGACATGCAACGCCATCTAACGTTTTTAATAGTGTAGTTTGTTTATCGTGAAGTGGTTTACTGAAACCGCATTGAGGGTAGCCAGTACAACCGATGAAAGGGCCTGTTTTGCTGCTTTTAATATGTAGTGGTTTGCCGCAATCAGGACAATCGTCGGCACTGTCATCGAGTGCGTGCTCATGCGCTGAAAACAATGAATGGTCTATTTTGGACATAATACCCTTAAGTGCACTGCTGGTAGGCAATGCACTCAGTTTATCACAAACAGTTCTTCGTGGTGTTGATTAATGCAGCACACCATCAGGCTCTTCAAAGAGCAAGTCTTCCATTTGTGCATAGGCTTTTTCTTTACCCGGCACATTGAACAGCACCATCAGCACGACCCATTTCAGGTCTTCAAGACAAAACTCGCTTGAATCGATCTCCATGACGCGGTCAATCACCATTTCGCGCGTAGAAGCGTCTAACACGTTGACTTGCTCGAGAAACATCAAAAAGCCTCGGCACTCTACGTCAAGACGCATTTGCTCTTCGTGGGTATAGATACGGCTTAAACTGGTACTGATGCCCTTACAAAAGTACGGCTTTATATCGGTCTCTTGCAGTGCAGCAAGTTTCTCTAACCAGGCGAGGGCTTTGTAAATCTCATCGTGATGAAACCCAGCGCGCACAAGCTCTTCAGTTAACTCATCTTGGTCAACTCGGATCTCAGTTTCACTATGTATGAAGTTTTCAAACAGATACATGAGGATATCGAACATGTTATTTTCCCCTCAATTTAACGTAACCACCAGGGACAGCAGCTACCAAACCACGCAATTCATATTCTAATAATGACGCCATTGCTTTATCGACAGTAATGGCATTGCGTTGGGCTATGACATCAATAGCGGTGATGTCATAATCCACACTAGCTAATAATTTATCGGTTGCCAAGCTCTTAACTTCACTTTTTTCTCGATCGCCAACGTCTTTCAACACAAGCTGTTGAGGTGCAATGGCAATTTCTTCAACGATTTCGTTTGTTGTAGTAACTAATTTGGCGCCCTGCTGGATCAACCAATGACAACCTTGAGTGTATGCGTGGAAAATACTTCCGGGTACCGCAAATACCTCTCTTCCTAGATCTGCGGCCAAATTGGCAGTTATCAAGGTGCCACTTTTTATTTTTGCCTCAACAACCAGCGTGCCTAAACACATGGCAGCAATAATTCGGTTGCGTCGCGGGAAATGCCACGCCCTTGGACCTACCCCAGGGAAAAACTCTGAAACAATAGCGCCACCCGCCACAATTATTTGTGATAACAGCGCCTTGTTTTTAGCAGGATACACATTATCTGGCCCCGTCCCCATAACCGCAATGGTGCTGCCCACGCCTTCCATGCCTCCTCGGTGTGCTGCACTATCTATCCCCATTGCTAGGCCGCTGGTTACCGTTAATCCATTACGTGATAGTTCTAACGAGAATTCTTCTGCTATCTTTTTACCCTGTTCACTTGCTCGGCGGCTTCCGACAATAGCTATCTGATGATTAGTAAGTAGCGTTACATTGCCAATAACAAATAAGACCAATGGCGGGCTATCGAGTTGTTTTAGCGCATCGGGATAATCGCTTGATGAGAACGTAACTAACTTGTGATTGCAGTCACTGCGCTCCCAAAGTAGCGCACGCTCCACTAGCGTTGGCGTAATTTCACTTTTTAGTTTTTCGATATCAGGAAGCGCATCATGTGACAGCGTTAGCAGGTCCTTTGGTGTATTGCCTGATACAGACAGCGCATCTAGCCAATGCTTGCTCGCCACGCGTTGTGCCGAGGCCATAAAAAGCCATGCTAATTCATTCGATGTAATGGAAAGTAATGATGGTCGCACTGCCGCTCCTTATCGTGCGGCAATGCTTATTTAGTGATTATGGGTTTGCAACGATAAAACCGTGTTTTACCCCTTTACTGGCGCGAGTGATCAACCCATAGCTAGCCGCATCAAATGTTTTGAATATGATCACCTCACCCACTTTCATGGCTGGCTGCATTACCGTATCGTTAAACCATGCGCCACCGCCGCTTACGCCCGGTTCGTTGACATAGCGCGGAGTGGTTTCATCGATAATGTCCGGTCCTTGAACATAAAGCCCCATCACGGTACCCGGCTCCACATCCATGGCGCCCAAATCAACGATAACAACGTCGTATTTACCAAGTAGGTTGTGGTCGTGAAGATCACCGACGACGTGCCCACGTTGCGATGTTGATGGTTTGAGCGTTAAGTTATCGGGGTAGTCAAAGCCCCCTTCTAACAACTTATCTCCGCGTCTCGCTTCCTGATTAGCATCATCAATAAATAACAACATTGCATTATCGGTTTGGCCTTCAGGAATACTTGATGCGGTAGAGACATGAGTAACTTGTACACCCAATATTTCGCCTTGAAGGTTTGTGATCGTATCTTGCTTTCTTACAACGCGGTACTGGCTATCAGTACTGATTTGCTTTTCTCCCAATACGTAGTCATCAGATGCAAAACGGACGTTCCCATCTTGGTTACCGAGTATTTTTGGCAACAAATCGTAACTGGTTTCGTCAAGAAACGTATGCTGTTTAATGAAAGGAGCAATTGCACTCCAGTCGAGCACATCAATTGGCGACGACTTTACTCGCCTATCGGTATTGGGTGATAGCACCAAAGAAGGTTTATCACGCGTTACACTCAGGACTGGCTCACCATTTACAAAACCAACGGTAATCACATCGCCAGGATAGATAAGGTGTGGATTATTTATTTGCGTGTTGGTGCGCCAAAGCTCGGGCCACAGCCATGGCTCGTTTAAAAAGACACTTGCGATCCCCCACAGAGTATCGCCTTTTTTTACCGTATACGTTTGCGGTGCGTTGTCCTTTAATTGCAGTGCCATTGCAGGTATGACTAATAACGCACAAACGGCCAGCACTATCATCCGACATGTTTTGTTTAATCGTTTTTTCAAATTAACCACCTGCAAATTATTCACTGCCATTTATTGTTGCTTTTTCAGACAATAGCACTATATCGGCATTTATACGTATTGTTATAGGCATTCAGGAAAAAACTGCACGAAAGCCCGTGATATACGTTAGAATAGTAACTTAATAAGCACTGTAAAGTGTGCTGGTAATTAGATCGTATATGAATTTATACAGCGAAAAGGTGAAGCAAGCGAGATATGGCAATTTTAGACGTATTAAGTTTTCCTGATGAACGTCTTCGTACGGTGGCAAAGCCGGTAGAAGAAGTGAACGACGAAATTAAGCAACTTGTGTCTGACATGTTTGAAACCATGAAAGACGAGAACGGTATCGGTCTTGCGGCAACGCAAGTGAATCGTCATGTTCAGGTTGTCGTTATGGATGTATCAGAAGACCAAAACGAGCCTCGCGTTTTTATCAACCCAGAAATCATTCGCAAGGATGGCGTTACGATTAGCGAGGAAGGCTGCCTTTCTGTACCGGGCAACTATGCAAAAGTTGAGCGCGCGGAATCCATTACAGTTAAAGCACTAGATGCAAACGGTGATACCTTCGAGCTAGATGCTGAAGGCTTACTTGCGATTTGTATTCAGCACGAACTCGATCATCTAAAAGGTAAGCTTTTTATCGATTACCTTTCTCCTTTAAAGCGTCAGCGCATTCGTAAAAAGCTAGAAAAAGAAGCGCGTTTAGCCGCCAAAGCCTAAGGACCGTTGTGACAGCTCCATTGAAAGTAAATTTTGCTTAGGTACGCCGGATTTTGCTGCTAAGCATTTATCAGCATTGTTAGACAGTGACCATGAAGTCATTGCTGTTTACACTCAACCTGACCGCCCGGCAGGACGCGGTAAAAAGCTGACGGCAAGTCCAGTAAAGGTGCTAGGGGAAGAAAACGGTATTCCGGTTTATCAACCTGAATCACTTAAAACTGCTGAGGCACAGCAAACTCTTTCAGCCCTAGAGGCAGATATCATGGTGGTTGTGGCATACGGACTGTTACTACCACCCCCTGTACTTCAGGCGCCTAAGCTTGGCTGTATTAATGTACACGGCTCTATTTTGCCAAAATGGCGAGGTGCAGCCCCTATTCAGCGCGCAGTTTGGGCGGGAGACGCCGAGACAGGCGTTACCATTATGCAAATGGACGAGGGCTTAGATACTGGCGACATGCTTCACATTGCCACACTGCCTATTGAGAATAGTGATACCAGCGCAACGCTTTACGAAAAGCTTGCAGGCTTAGGACCAACAGCACTGGTAGACGTATTAAATGATTTCGAAAGCTACTCACCTCAAAAGCAAGACGATAGCTTAGCGACTTACGCCAAGAAACTATCAAAAGAAGAAGCGCTAATTGACTGGAATGATAGCGCTGCGCAGATTGAGCGCAACATTCGCGCATTTAATCCATGGCCTGTAGCATGGATGAAAATAGACGAACACAATATTAAAGTGTGGTCTGCCGATGTTATTAGCTTAGAAAGCTCGGAACACCAAACAGCGTCGCCCGGCACTATCATCAATGCGAATAAAGAAGGTATAACCATTGCTACAGGTGAAGGCGCACTTCGTATTACTTCTTTGCAAATTCCGGGTAAAAAAGCGTTACCTGCTGCAGATGTTATCAATGCGCGTAAAGCGTGGTTTGAAGTAGGTCGTAACCTTATACAAGTGAACGCCGAGTGAAACCCTTCCCTCTTCCTAAACAGAAAAACCTGCGCGCAGACTGCGCGTGGGTTATTTATCAGATATTAGAGCACGGTAAATCGTCAAGAGAATGCCTAGAACGAGTTCAACGCCGACACAACGCTCGAGACAATGCTTGGTTACAAGAAATGTCACTGGGCGTGATGCGCCGTTTGCCCATATTGCAGCACTGGCTTCGTTCTTTGTTGGACAGACCGCTTAAGGGAAATAAGAAAATAATTGAACACCTTATTTTGCTGGGGCTGTATCAAATTAACTTTTCTAGAGTGAGTCAACATGCTGCTGTAGGCGAAACCGTAGCGGCCGCCTCGTATCTTGGTGGTGCAGGGTTAAAAGGGCTTGTTAACGCTGTACTGCGTAATTTTGAACGAGAAGGACTGTCAGAGTCATCTATTGATAACCCCATTATTGAAAGTGGCTTACCTAAATGGCTGTATAAAGCCATTGATAGTGCCTACGATAATGACGCCGATGCAGTTCGTGCAGCAACTAACGCGATGGCACCTATTTGGCTTCGTGTTAATCGTCAGCAAATTACATTTGATGATTATTGTTCGGCACTCGATAAAGCCAATGTAAGCTACACATTGAGCGAGCAACACCCAGACGGCCTTATTTTGTCCAAACGTGAAGATATCACGGCGTTGCCTGGATTTGAAAAAGGTCACTTTGCGGTACAAGACGGTGCAGCTCAATTGGCTGCTCATTACTTACAAGCACAACCTAACGAGCGTATTTTAGACTGCTGTGCGGCGCCTGGCGGAAAGACAGGTCACATCGCTGAACTTACGCCAAATTTAGCGTACTTATTAGCACTTGATGCAGATAGCGATAGACTTAAGCGTGTTGAAGAAAATATGACACGTCTTAAGCACGTTGTTGATATTGAGCAAGGCGACGCCTCAACCCCTTCGCTGTGGTGGGATAACCAACTATTCGACCGTATATTGTTAGATGCTCCTTGCTCAGCGACTGGCGTTATAAGACGGCACCCTGATATTCGCTGGTTAAGAAAGTCTAGCGATATCGCCAATTTAGCACAGCTTCAACGTCGTATTCTTGATGCATTATGGGGCCTTTTAAAGCCAGGTGGCACAATGCTGTACGCTACCTGCTCTATTTTGCCTCAAGAGAACACCTTACAAATTCAGCAGTTCTTGAAAGACACCCCTGATGCGACATTACATCCACTTCGTAAGACGGAGACCGCTGAGAAACCCGGCCGTCAAATTTTACCGGGCGAAGAACAAATGGATGGTTTCTATTATGCGAGACTGGTAAAGTCGAAATCATAAAGGGCGCAGTCGTTGTGTAGGCGAACACATAGCAAGGCAAAATAATAACGATGAAAATCATCATTTTGGGCGCGGGCCAAGTTGGCGGCACGCTAGCGGAAAACTTGGTCGGCGAAAATAACGAAATCACGGTTATTGATTCGGACCCTTCAATTCTTCGTTCATTGCAAGACAGGCTTGACCTTCAGGTCGTGACAGGCGTTGGCTCTCATCCTGACGTACTGAGAAAAGCAGGCGCAGAAGACGCCGATATGCTAATTGCCGTTACCAATAGTGATGAAAGCAACATGCTGGCCTGTCAGGTTGCTTATAGCTTATTTAAAACCCCGACTAAAATTGCTCGGGTACGCTCTGAACAATACATTATTTATCAAGAGCAACTGTATAAGCAGCAAGATATTCCCGTCGACCATATTATTGCCCCAGAGCAATTGGTAACGAAGGCCATCAAACGTTTAATTGACTATCCCGGTGCGCTTCAGGTGGTTGAATTTGCAGAGGGCAAGGCGAGCTTGGTAGCCGTTAAAGCTTACTACGGTGGTTTACTGGTAGGCCATGCACTTTCAGCGTTAAAAGACCACATGCCTAATGTTGAAACACGCGTTGCCGCTATTTACCGACGAGGCCGCCCCATTCGCCCTCTTGGTACAACGGTCATCGAAGCGGACGACGAGGTCTTTTTTATTGCTGCAACAAAGCACATTCGCGCGGTAATGAGCGAGCTGCAAAAACTAGAGTCTAGCTACAAACGCATCATGATTGCTGGGGGCGGGTTAATTGGTGCAGGTCTAGCCAAAAAGCTAGAGCACAATCACAATGTTAAACTCATAGAATACAGCCCAGAACGCGCTAAATATCTGTCTGCTCACCTTGATAAAACCATCGTGTTTAGTGGTGATGCATCTGATCCAGAATTGTTAAGCGAAGAAAATGTAGAGCAAGTGGATGCATTCATCGCCGTAACCAATGACGATGAAGCCAATATTATGTCGGCCATGCTTGCAAAACGCATGGGCGCGCAGAAGGCCATGGTGCTAATACAACGCAGTGCTTATGTTGATCTAGTCCAAGGTGGTGAAATTGATATTGCTTTTTCTCCGCAACAAGCCACTATTTCAGCCCTGCTAACACACGTTCGTCGCGGCGATATCGTTAATGTTTATTCACTGCGCCGCGGTGCTGCTGAGGCTATTGAGGCCATTGCGCATGGCGATGAAAATACGTCAAAGGTCGTGGGTAAACAGATTGGCGATATAAAGCTCCCGCCGGGTACCACTATTGGCGCTGTTGTGCGAGACGATCAGGTTATCATTGCCCACAGCGACACGAAAATTGAAGCCAACGATCATGTCATTCTATTTTTGGTAGATAAAAAATACATTAATGACGTTGAAAAACTCTTCCAGCCCAGCGCTTTCTTCTTTGGCTAAGGCTTAACTACGCCAAAACGTCGGCGAGAAGAGCACGAGTAGCGAGAATACTTCTAGTCGACCAAACACCATAGCAGCCACAAGCAACCACTTACCTGCATCGGTAACGTCCGCGTAGTTAGCTGCTACGCTTCCTAAGCCCGGGCCTAAGTTATTGAGCATTGCGGCCGTTGCCGTGAACGCGCTCAAGTTATCTAACCCCGTTGCAATAAGACCTATCATGATGATGACAAACACTACCGCATAGGCAGAGAAAAAGCCCCAAACTGCTTCAACAACTCTGTCTGGCATTGCTCTATCACCAAACTTAACGCTGTATACTGCTTTTGGGTGTATAAGCCTGTCGACTTCTCGCTTCCCCTGCAGGAAAAGCAGGCACACACGTACCACCTTCAATCCACCACCCGTTGAGCTGGCGCAACCTCCAATGAAGCTCGAGAAAATAAGCATAATAGGTAAAAATGTGGGCCAAATAGAAAAGTCAGTCGTGGCGAATCCCGCGGTTGTGCTAATAGATACTGCTTGGATCATGGCCTGGTCTAGCGCTTGTTCTGCCGAATTGTAGTAACCAGACAAGGTCAATACCAAAAAGCAAATACCAATAAGTGACGCTTGAATAAGGAAGAACGCTTTAAATTCAGGATCCTTAAAGTACCCCCTTACAGACCGAGAGCTAACCGCAGCATAGTGTAGCGAAAAGTTTAGTGCAGCAATGAGAAGAAATACCGTACACACAACATTAACCATAGGGCTGCTGAAATAACCCAAGCTGGCGTCATGTGTCGAAAAGCCGCCAATGGCAACGGTAGAAAACGAATGACAAATGGCATCAAACACGTTCATTCCAGCCAACCAATAGGCGCCAGCGCATGCAATGGTAATAGAAAGATAGATATACCAAAGGTGCTTAGCAGTATCGGCAATTCTTGGCGTCATTTTATTATCTTTAACCGGGCCTGGTGTTTCTGCTCGGTAAAGCTGCATGCCACCAACGCCAAGAATAGGTAGGATTGCTACCGCAAGTACGATGATACCCATACCACCGAGCCACTGAAGTTGCTGGCGATAAAACTGCACAGAGTGTGGTAGAAAATCGATACCTTCAATGACCGTGGCACCTGTGGTCGTCAAGCCTGAAAACGATTCAAAGAAAGCATCCGTTACCGTCATGCTGGGTTGCTCTAGTAGAATCAAAGGAATGGCACCAACGCTTGCCAGTACTGACCAAAAAAGCGCAACAATTAAAAAGCCTTCTCGTGCCCTTAGGTCATTTTTTTGTTGGCGGTTGGGATACCACAGCGCCATGCCACCCATCACGCAAAGCACAAAAGCAAGCACAAAAGGCAAACCACTACCGTCTTGATAAATTAACGACACAATGGCGGGTGGGATCATGGTGACACTAAAAAGTGCAATCAGCAGTCCCAAAATTCGTATGATGGCACGGTAGTGCATAAATGGTTATGCCTTTATTATTTTTGTGGCGATAGGTTATAGATATTCGATTATAGGACTATAGCGAACTAGGGGAAACCCTTGTTTCCCCAGTTTTAATTTGCAATATAACGACAAAGCCGGACTATTTCATCGACAATACTGTTTTCACCATTTTACTGATACTTTGATGAGCCTCGGTGATACTTTGTGCAAGCATGTATGCAGGGGTTGTCACAAGTTTTACTTCATTGTCTACGACGACTTCGTTAACGTCGCAGTTAACGTGCTCTGCACCAAGGGCGTTCAAGCCTTGCGCTGTTGCTTCGTCATTTCCAATAGTGAGTTTCACGTGGTTGCCGTACACTTTTGCGGCTAAAGCAGGTGCAATGCAAGCATATGCTGCGGGCTTTTTGGCTTTAGCAAACGATACACATGTATCAAGCACAGCCTCATTGAAACTGCAGCTTTCCCCTTCAACAGCGAACGTACATAGGTTTTTCGCTGCACCAAAACCGCCTGGCAAAATTAATACATCAAAATCATCGACGTTACATTGCGTGACAGGTTTAATGTCACCACGAGCAATGCGTGCAGACTCAATCAATACATTTCTTGTTTCACCCTCACTCACTTCACCTGTGAGGTGGTTTATCACATGCAATTGCTCGACATCAGGAGCAAAGCATTGGTACTTGGCTCCTTCCAATTCGATTGCTAGCAAGGTTAAAACAGCTTCATGTAGTTCAGCACCGTCATAAACGCCGCTACCACTTAAAATTACGGCAACATTTTTCATATTGTCCTCCTAGACGTTGTCCCATCTACTTATTCAAAAATTGGCTATTAAACAGTCAACTGTTCAAAAAAAGTTCTTAATAATACGTAACGATATTGTAAACGGTTATGCTACATTACTCGACCAGCTTGGTTAAACCAAAATAAAACGTACACCAAGTTATCCACATAAAAAGGAATGGTTTGTAGCAGGTATGCTGTTATCACGTCGTAGTCTCATTCCCTTATTTTTCTTGATTCAAAAGGTGATCATTGTTTTTACATAGATCATCCGGATCACTGTACCCAACACTTTAGATCACAAAGTTATCCACAGCCCATAGCATTATATCAATACGATCATAGTACTGTATTAATCTTACGTTCGAATGTGGCGATCTAGTATGGGCTGTGGCATTCTTGCGCTCATATTTGATATTGGAAAACCGTCGTTTATGTCTGATTCTAAAAAGCCTCCATTTATTCTTGTTGATGGATCTTCCTATTTATTTAGAGCGTTTCATGGCCTCCCTCCATTGACCAACTCGAAAGGTCAGGACACGGGCGCTATTTACGGCGTTGTAAATATGCTTAAGAGCCTGATCAAGCAATACAATCCAACGCACATGGCGGTCATTTTTGATGCAAAGGGTAAAACCTTTCGCGATGACATTTACAAAGAGTACAAAGCCAACCGCCCTCCTATGCCCGAAGAGTTAAGAAGCCAAATAGAACCGCTTCACGCCATTGTTCGCGCGATGGGTCTACCCGTTATTGTTGAATCTGGTGTTGAAGCTGATGACGTTATAGGCACGTTAGCCCACCACGCTACCGCTAAAGGGATCGATACCTTAATTAGCACAGGCGATAAAGACATGGCGCAGTTGGTAAATAAACACGTGACCTTGATCAATACCATGACGAACCAAGTCATGGATATTGAAGGTGTAAATACCAAGTTTGGCATTCCACCTGAACTGATCATTGACTTTCTCGCACTCAAAGGTGACAAGGTTGATAATATTCCCGGTGTACCGGGCGTAGGTGATAAAAGTGCACAAGCATTATTGAACGGCATTGGTGGTATCGAAGCCATCTACCAAAACCTAGACAAAATTGCCGACCTGTCTTTTAGAGGCAGTAAATCCATGGCGGCAAAGATGCAGGAGTATGAAGAGCAAGCTCGTCTTTCGTACACGCTCGCGACGATAAGTATCGATCTGGAACTAGACTATGATGTCGAAACGCTAACACCGCAACAAGCTGATAACGAACAACTTCGCGAGTTGTTTGCCGAATATGAGTTTAAGCGCTGGCATAGCGAAGTAAGTGCCTTATTGAGTAGTGACGGAGCAACGGCATCGTCAGACAGCGAGGCCGAAGCGAAAAGTGATGCTGATAGCGATAGCACCGTTGCCGTAGAAATTGACAAATCACACTACGAGACAGTATTGGATGAAGCTGCATTCAACACGTGGCTTGAGCAACTAAAAAACGCTGAGCTTTTTGCATTTGATACCGAGACAACAAGCTTAAACTATATGGATGCTGAGGTTGTCGGTGTTTCATTTTGCATTGAGCCAGGAAAAGCAGCGTATGTTCCGGTTGCTCATGACTACCCTGATGCACCCGCACAGCTGTCGCGAGAGTTCGTACTTAATGCACTTAAGCCAATTTTGGAGTCAAACGAGATCATCAAAGTTGGCCAACACATTAAATACGATAAAAATGTGCTAGCTAACTACGACATTACCTTAAACGGTATCGGTTTTGACACTATGTTAGAGAGCTATGTGTTAAATAGCACTGCACAGCGTCATGATATGGACTCGCTTGCCCTAGCCTATCTTGGTCATAAAACCATTCATTTTGAAGAAATTGCAGGCAAAGGCGCTAAACAGCTTACGTTTAATCAAATTGGACTTGAAGAAGCGGGGCCATATGCAGCGGAAGATGCTGACATTACGCTTCGCCTACATCAGGTTATTTGGAGCAAGCTTGAAGATATCGACCCGTTAAAGCGTTTACTTATTGATGTGGAAGTTCCGCTTGCCTGCGTATTGTCACGCATGGAGCAAGAAGGCGTGCTCATAGATAGTCAGAGGTTACGCCAGCAAAGCCAAGACCTTGCTACACGCATTGCAGAACTTGAAAAAGAAGTACATGAGGAAGCTAAGCGAGCCTTTCAACTTAGGTTCTACCAAGCAATTACAGCAAATTCTTTTTGAAAAGATGTCATTGCCAGTCATTAAGAAAACGCCAAAAGGCGCGCCGTCGACATCAGAAGATGTGTTGCAAGAATTGGCACTTGAGTATTCGTTACCTCAGAAAATCATGGAATATCGCGGTTTGACGAAGCTTAAGAACACCTACACTGACAAGCTTCCCAAAATGATTAACCATCGCACTGGACGTGTACATACTTCTTATCATCAAGCAGTTACGGCGACAGGTCGTTTATCATCGACGGATCCTAATTTACAGAATATCCCTATTCGAAATGAAGAAGGTCGTCGAGTTCGTCAAGCGTTTGTACCGCGTGAAGGCAACAAAATTGTCGCGGCGGACTATTCACAAATTGAATTGCGCATTATGGCGCACTTGTCAGGTGACAAAGGTCTACTAGACGCGTTTGCACATGGTAAGGACATTCACAAAGCAACAGCAGCAGAAGTGTTTGGTGTACCTCTAGATGACGTGACCACCGAGCAACGACGAAGTGCTAAAGCAATCAACTTTGGTTTGATTTACGGAATGAGTGCTTTTGGCCTATCCAAGCAACTAAACATACCCAGAAACGAAGCGCAGAAATATATGGACTTATACTTTGAGCGCTATCCTGGTGTTTTAGAATACATGGATACAACCCGTGAGGGCGCCAAAGAGAAAGGCTATGTAGAAACAGTATTTGGTAGACGCCTCTACCTACCAGATATTAAAGCAAGTAATGGTGCTCGCCGAAAAGGTGCAGAACGCGCTGCGATAAATGCACCAATGCAGGGTACTGCAGCAGATATCATCAAAATGGCAATGATAAAGGTCGATGACTGGATCACTAAAAACGCATCAGATGATGTGACTATGATGATGCAAGTACACGATGAATTGGTCTTTGAAATAAAAGAAGACAAAGTTGAGGAACATGTTGCTACCATCACGACGCTAATGGAGAGTGCAGCGGCACTGAATGTTCCCCTTGTGGTAGAAGCAGGCGTTGGTGAAAACTGGGACGAAGCACACTAATTTAGTAATTAGATTACAGCTTTACGGAATTTACGCCAAACGAACGGGGTAATTTGGTAATTAAATTACAATTTACCCTTGCCTTTTTTAGGCTTTATTGTACCATTACGCTTGTAGGGTACAGAGGTGAGAAAGCTGTTTTCAAACCTTTGCTTTAACCCCGACAGTTTTGTCGGGGTTTTTTTATATCTGCATAAAAATCAAAATCTTTTTAAATCAATAACTTAAAAATTAATATCGATTTATTTTTCTATTTCGTGAACTTCTTTGTTTTTCACTACTCTATATATTCGGTTTTTATGTGTTTTCTCTCAGTTCACGCCTCGCACTTCGCGGGGCGTTCTTTTATCTGAAACAGATAAAGTAGTAGGTAAGGTCTTATACTTCAGGGACGATTTCTTCATCATCACCTTCCACAGGTTTAGACAAACCAAACCAAGCATCAAGAACGCGCTCTAGCTCAGGTAGGCCATGCTTATTTAACGATGAAAAAGTTTGTACCGTCACATCACCCATAAACGCCATCGCCGCTTCTTGGGCCATCAACAGTGTCGCTTTGCGTTTACCCGATTTGAGTTTGTCGGCTTTTGTGAGCAGTGCAAGTACTGGAATGTTTGAGTCAACAGCCCAATGGATAAGGTCCTGATCGAGATCTTTAAATGGATGACGAATATCCATTAGCACCACCAGGCCTTTAAGTGATTTTCGTTTTTGCAGGTACTCTCCTAACGACGCCTGCCACTTTTTCTTCATCGCTACAGGGACTTTTGCAAAACCATAGCCAGGCAAATCTACCAAACGTAGATCTTCTTTAAGCTCGAACACGTTAATTAACTGTGTTCGGCCCGGCGTTTTACTGGTTCGAGCCAAGTTCTTCTGGCGCGTTAACGTATTTAGCGCGCTTGATTTACCTGCGTTTGAGCGGCCAGCAAACGCCACTTCTATTCCGGTATCATTCTTTAAGTGACGAATATCAGGTGCACTGGTAAAGAATTTTGCTTTGGTGTAATACGACATCTAGACTAATCTCCACATGCGTCACAACCTTGGGTTTACAGTTTTTTAATGAATAAACCGACTAAAAACCATAGTTTTATCATGGAATAGGTTTTTCTGACGCGTTAAATGTGTAAAATACGCATGATATCACGTATATCACGCGAGCCGTTGGATCCATTTAAGAGATTTATTATGAAAAAACTGTGTTTGTTGGTATGTATGTCTTTAGGTTTAAGCGCAACTGCTATAGCAGAAGGCGATGCCGAGGCAGGTAAAGCGAAGTCAGCTGTTTGTGCAGCGTGCCATGGCCCTGATGGCAACAGCATGATTGACATGAACCCTAAGATTGCTGGCCAGCATGAAAAGTACATTGTTAAACAATTGATGGAATTTAAACTTGCTTCACAAACGGGTGGTGAAGAAGGTCGTAACAATGCCGTAATGAACGGCATGGCAGCACCACTGTCTGAGCAAGACATGAAAGATTTAGCTGCGTATTTCTCAAGCCAAGATCAAAAACCTGGCGAAACTCCAGAGCAATACGTTGAAGCTGGTCGCGCATTATACCAAGGTGGCGATGAAGAACGTGGCGTTACTGCATGTATTGCATGTCACGGTCCTAAAGGAAATGGTATGGCACTAGCTAGGTTTCCCAGACATTAGCGGTCAACACGCTACGTATACCGCATCTCAGCTTAAAGCGTTCCGTTCTGGCCAACGCCACAACGATATGAACGGCATGATGCGTGATATTGCGATGAAATTAACCGACGAAGATATCGAAATTTTATCTAACTATATCGCAGGCTTACACTAATTCGGTTTGTTTTTAAGCACTATTGTTAAAATATTGTTACCAAAAAAGTTGTATTTTGAAATTATTCGTGTAATCTAACGGCGTAGTTTGTAGCTGCCTTTGAAAAGCTACAAGCTAAATAACAAGAATAATAATAAAAATACAGCATGGAAGATGGGATAAAGAGCCACGAGGGCCAAAAACAACAATAGCGCTCTGCTAACAACAAGAATAAGGGGAGCAAAGCTAGGGAAGCCAACTACACATAGATGTGTATAACGGGAGAGGTGTCATCTGGCACTCATACAATGTAAGGTGATGGTGAAAACCATCACCTTTTTCTTTTTATGCCTCTGTTTAATTTATCCACTTTATTTATTCATTACTATGTCATGCCCTCTTTGTCAGTCTTCTACTGTCGTTGACTACGCAAGCGACAAACGTCGTCACTATCTTCAATGCGATACCTGCGATTTGGTCTTCGTAGACACGGCTTACCTACCCACACGGGAACAAGAAAAACAGGAGTATGCGCTGCATGAAAACAGTTTTCAGGACGAAGGTTATAGAAAGTTCTTAGGAAAGGTTTTAACACCACTTTCATCTTACATTGATAGTGCCAATGGAAAGCCACTTTCTGCATTAGATTTCGGGTGCGGCCCTGCACCAGTTCTGGCGAAAATGCTCACAGAGAAAGGCGTTGCAACTAAGACTTACGATCCCTTTTTTGCAAATACCCCTGATGTATTAACGCAGACATACGATATTGTGACCTGTACGGAAGCTATTGAACATTTTCATCAACCACATCGTGAATGGGCTTGCTTTAATCAACTTGTTGCGGACAACGGCGTACTGGCCATTATGACTAAGCGCGTTATTGATAAAGCGCGTTTTGCACAGTGGCATTATAAGAATGACCCTACCCATGTCTCATTTTTCAGTGAAAGTACCTTTCGTTATTTGGCCAAAAGAGATGGCTATACCGTAACTTTCCCTGCAAATGATGTGACTTTGTTGTTTAAACAATAAAGCACAACGCGAATTTGATTTTTTAAACTTTACCCAAAGATCAATACGCACAAACGAATTCGCGCTATAATAGCGTTGTTTTTTCACTCTCTAAGTTATTTGGAAACCATGGCACGTTCAAAGAAATCTCGTAAAGTTGGTCTTATCGGCGTTCGTAAAGATCCTGACTTCAAACCAAGCGAAAACCGCAAATCTGATTCTTCTCGCCCTAAAAAGCACAAGGGGAAACCTGCTGGTAGCCGCCACAATGTTGAACAGAAAAAGGTGTCTGGCCAAAAGAGCGTAGTAAATAAAGATCCGCGCCACGGAAGTAAAAAACCTATTCAGCTAGTTAAGGCAGCGGTAGCGCCAACGCCAGCTCAAAAGAAAAAGTATGCTACCCCAGCGCAAGAATTAGCGGCACTAGAGGCCGATCAACGTTTATCAGATCTACTTGATAAGCTAGACGACGACAAGCCGCTTACACGTGAGCAGCAAGCTTATGTTGATGAGAAAATGGCGCGCCATCGCATCCTTTGTGACCTTCTTGGAATAGTTGAAGAAGATGATGAAGACGATGAAATGGATCCTTTTGACGACTTAGACGCTATTAATATCGACGACTTTAAGCATTAATCAACGTGGGATAAGCCATGCTTTGGGCAGTACTTTCAGGCATTGCAGTTTTAATTATTCTGGGCCTAGGCTTTTACGCCGGAAAATTGTTGTTTTTATTGAAACAACAAAAAGCAAAACAAGAAGCAACGAGGAAATCGCGAGTACACAACATTACTGAAAGTGTTGTGTTGATTGCAAAAGCAATGGAGCAACAGCAGTGTGAGCTTTCTGAAGGCGTTATTCGCATAGTGAACTTGCTCAATGCATTACCGTTGGTCACTCCTCCCGATTTTAAAGCGCAATATCCGCAAATACATGCTTTGTTCACCGAAGTAAGTGGGTTTGCTATTTTGGAAGCGAGACAAAAGCTGTCTAAGAGTGAACGTAGAAAGCAAGATATGGCTCGAGAGCAAATCGAGTCGGAATACGAATCAAAGGTACTTGCAGAGCTTCCTCAGCTACAAGCGTATTGTGAAACGTTAGCCTAACCAACAGTACCAGTGACTGCTGCCGTGAGCACTCTCAAGGCAGCAGTCTGCACTTCTATCGCAATGCAGCCTCACAGGCTTTCTCGTAACAATGGCACCCTACTTCGTGGTCGTTAACCATCCCAACAGCTTGCATAAACGCATAACAAATTGTTTCACCCACAAAGTTAAACCCCTGCTTTTTTAGCGCTTTGGACATTGCCTTTGACGCCGCAGTGTCGATGTGGGAGCGTCTCTAAAGTCTTGCCACTGGTTAATTACCGTCTTCCCATCAGTAAATTGCCAAATATAATCGCTAAAAGACTGGTGTTTTTCGATGGCTAAATAGCCTTTCGCATTACGGATAATTGACTCAATTTTTAACTTGTTTCGCACAATGCCTTTATCTTGCATTAAGCGCGTGACGTCCTGTTCTGTCATTTGGGAAATTTTGACAGGGTCAAACTGATAAAAAGCGTTTTCGTAGTTTTGTTGCTTCTTCAATATGGTTATCCACGAGAGTCCCGCCTGCTGTCCATCAAGGCATAGCTTGGCAAACAGCGCCCGACTGTCTGTTTCTGGCATACCCCATTCGTTGTCATGATAAGCTTGATAAACGGCGTCGTTACTTACCCAACCACAGCGATTTAATTGATCTGGTACCATGAAATTGCATTTCCTTGTTGTATTGAGGGCATTCGTGACGTTTTTTCACCCTTTACACCTACATACTATGCCCCACAAATTGTATACTATCCCACCTTTATTTTAGTCAGATAACTAATAAGCAGCGGATGTATGCAGAAATACGATATTAAGACCTTTCAAGGGTTGATCCTTGCGCTTCAAGATTACTGGGCGCGTCAAGGCTGCGTTATTATTCAGCCTCTGGATATGGAAGTGGGCGCGGGTACATTCCACCCGATGACGTTCCTACGTTCTTTAGGTCCAGAGCCAATGAGTAGCGCTTATGTTCAACCATGCCGTCGACCTACTGATGGTCGTTACGGTGAAAACCCTAATCGCTTACAACACTACTATCAATTTCAGGTAATGCTTAAGCCATCACCTGACAATATCCAAGAGTTGTACCTGGGTTCATTGAAAGAGCTAGGCTTTGATCCGCTTGTTCACGATATTCGCTTTGTAGAAGACAACTGGGAGTCTCCAACACTTGGTGCATGGGGCCTTGGTTGGGAAGTATGGCTAAACGGTATGGAAGTCACTCAGTTCACTTACTTCCAGCAAGTTGGCGGCCTAGAATGTAAGCCTGTAACTGGCGAAATCACTTATGGTCTTGAGCGTTTGGCCATGTATGTACAAGGCGTAGATAGTATTTATGACCTTGTATGGACCGACGGCCCAATGGGCAAAGTTACCTATCGCGACGTGTTCCATCAAAACGAAGTAGAACAATCTACTTATAACTTCGAACACGCTAACGTAGACGCCCTTTTCAGAACCTTCGACGAGTGCGAAGCAGAATGCCAAAAACTTATTGAGAATAACTTACCATTACCTGCTTATGAGCAAGTAATGAAAGCATCGCACGCATTTAACTTATTGGATGCACGCCATGCTATTTCAGTGACCGAGCGTCAGCGATATATTCTTCGCGTTCGTACACTTGCCAAAGCATGTGCAGAAAGTTATTACCAAGCACGTGAAGCGTTAGGCTTCCCACTATGTAACAAGGAGGCATAAGCGTGCGTACAGAGAATTGTTTAGTAGAATTAGGTACGGAAGAGCTTCCACCAAAAGCGCTGAAATCGCTTGGTGAAGCATTTGCAGCACAGTTTGAAGCAGCGCTAACACAAGCAGATTTAAGCTTTAGTTCTGTAAACTGGTTTGCAGCTCCTCGTCGTCTAGCGGTTTATGTTTCAGGACTTGCCGAAGGACAGGCAGATAAGGTTGTCGAGAAGCGCGGACCTGCGGTATCAGCCGCGTTTGATGCAGATGGCAACCCCACGAAAGCTGCCCAAGGCTGGGCACGAGGAAATGGCATTAGCGTTGACCAAGCTGAGCGCTTAGTTACTGACAAAGGCGAGTGGTTGCTTCACAAAGCGCATGTACCTGGTCAGTCTGTAGCAGAGTTATTAGAAGGTCTAATTAACCAAGCTGTAAGCAAGTTACCTATTCCGAAGCCAATGCGCTGGGGCAACTATAACACGCAGTTTATCCGCCCTGTTCACACATTGTGTGTTCTGTATGGCAGCGAGGTTGTAAATGTGTCTGTGCTTGGTCTCACTAGCGGGCGTACCGTGCAAGGTCACCGTTTCCACGGTGAAGCTCGCTTTGAATTAGATCACGCTGACAACTATACTGCAGCACTTGAGAAGCAATATGTACTGGCAGACTTTGACGCGCGTAAAGACAAAGTACGCCAACAGCTTGTCGATGCTGCATCAAGTTTGTCTTTGACGCCAGATTTCGATGAAGATTTACTAGAAGAAATTGCGTCACTGGTTGAGTGGCCTGTAGTGCTTCAAGCTGGATTCGATAAAGCATTTTTGGCTGTGCCTAAAGAGGCGCTTATCTATACAATGAAGGACGATCAGAAGTATGTTCCTTTACTAGACGCCGAAGGCAACCTGTCGAACACATTCCTGTTCGTTAGTAATATTGAAAGCCAGGACGCTACTCAGGTTATCTCAGGAAATGAAAAGGTCATCCGCCCTCGCCTTGCCGACGCTGAGTTCTTCTTTAATAGCGATAAGAAAACGACATTAGAGAGCCGCCTTGAAAGCTTAGGGTCAGTATTGTTCCAAAAGCAGCTTGGAACGCTTAAAGAAAAATCTGAACGCATCTCTGCGCTTGCAGGCTTTATTGCCACTCAGATTAACGCTGACGAGTCACAAGCCGCGCGCGCTGGTTTGCTTGCCAAAACAGATTTGATGTCAAATATGGTCATGGAATTCCCTGATGTTCAGGGTGTCATGGGCAAATACTACGCGTTAAATGATGGTGAGGATGCACCTAGTAGCTGAAGCACTTTATGAGCAATATATGCCCAGATTTGCAGGCGACTCACTACCTAGTTCTGGCGTGAGCGCTGCAGTAGCGCTAGGCGACAAGCTAGACACGCTTGTAGGTATATTTGGTATTGGCCAATTGCCAAAAGGTGATAAAGACCCATTTGCCCTTCGCCGAGCTGCTATCGGCGTACTTCGTATTATCACTGAACTGTCTCTTCCATTAGATTTAGACGTATTGGTAGAGAAAGCAGTAAGTGTTTACGGTAGTAAACTGACTAACCAAAGCACCCAAGAACAAGTCGTTGATTTTGTGCTTGGTCGCTTCACTGCACTTCTGCAAGACCAAGATATTGCTATTGATGTTATTCAGGCAGTAGCAGCTCGCCGCCCTACTAAGCTTAGCTGATTATCTTGCACGCGTTAATGCCGTTGCTGCATTTAAAGCGTTAGAGGAATCTGAAGCATTAGCTGCAGCTAACAAGCGTGTTGCTAATATTCTTGCAAAGCAGAATGTTGAAGTGACAGACGAAGTTCACATTAACTCAAGCTTGTTGAGCGAAGACGCTGAAGTAGCGTTAAATACCGCTCTGGAGTCGGCACAATCACAAGTCAATGACGCATTAATCTCTCAAGATTATCAGCGTATCTTAACTACGTTAGCAACGCTTAGAAGTGTCATTGATAACTTCTTTGATAATGTTATGGTGATGGCAGACGACGAAGCGGTTAAACAAAACAGACTTGCGTTATTGTCACTTTTAAGGCAACTTTTCCTAACAACCGCGGATATTTCAATCCTCGCGAAGTCTTAAGGCTAGCAATTAGTGGTAAGCATTGCCACTTGAACAGAAAGCCCAACGTAGACGTTGGGCTTTTTTTTACCCATGGAGTAGTTGTGAAAAAGTTATTTAGTATTCTTACTCTTTGTCTCGCGCTGTCAGCATGTTCTAGTAGCGGCAGCTTTAAGATACCAGAAATCATGCCAGACTCCCCTCGTATACAGTTTGAGAATATGTTTCTACGCGGTGTTTTTAATTGGTGGGAGGCCGACCCCAGCTATCAATTTAAGCGTACCAATACGGGCTGGGTTGTTGACGTTGAACTGATTGCAGATGGACAGCCTTACGACTTTAGACTTTCAGATGCCAATTGGACGCCCTCACAAAGCTGTGGAGGCAAATATAAAGGGCAACCTAGTAATGTTAGGCTCAACAGCTTATCTCATTTGTGAGCAAGGCTCTGAGAACCTACAGTTTACCCCTTCATCAATAGAGTAAATATCGCTTTACCATTAGCCCTGCTAGTGCAGGTGAAGTTGCGCTAGTGGTTAGCAAGATATAGCAAGTTAGATAGAGAGCATTAGGTGGTCTAATAGTAGCCCACCTCCTCTCGTTTTTGCTGTGTTGCTGACGTAAAAATGGGTGATAGCTTTAGTTCATCAATGTTGGTGCTTTCGTCTTCTAAACGATTGTCCGACATTGTGGTATGTAGATCTTGGTATGAAATGGCATTGGCTGGAATGGGTTGAAAATACAGCATTAACCTCGTCGTCGACGTGTCCGTAAACATAGTTATAAACAGTTCAGTCTTCATCCTTAGACACACTTGCCAGCGTCAACTCAATATCTATGTAAATGCCTGTGTCTTTGTCTTGTATTCGGTATATAGCATCATTTACAAATTCCCCGTTTAAGGTTTCAATAAGCGTTTTCTTACTATCACCTTTTTTTACGTCGTTCCCTATTTTACCCAACTGTTCGTAAGTCGCTCGTCAAATGCCATGTAGTTCGATATGCGCTTCAGAACCCATTCGTTGTCGTTTTGTATGCGTGTTACGCGATTATTTTTTGTTAAGACCCACAGATTTCTACCGTACGAATAGAGTGTGTGTCCATCATCAATAACGTACTTTGAACTAGGTACACCGAGCAACGCTGTCATGTCTGAAACCGTTTTTCCGTATGTTAGACCAAATACACCAGTCTCAAGCGAAACGCTATTGTTGATTAACGGTATAACCTTTGTGTGCTTACCATTACCTAATAATTTATCAAGGTCGAAAGAAAAAACTTTGCCCTCTTCTTTTATCATGTGGGTATTGATACTCTCATCAACTGATGTGGTTAGCTGATATTTATCACCATTAACCAAGGCGAGCACCTCGAACATCATCATCGTTAACGTTACTGCTATCCCACACCTCTATAATAAGGCCATTTTATTGATTCCTTTCAACTGATAAATCTTTGAGGCTTTCTAATGTTAGTCGCTAACTCATCTAAAGACCTTTCATAGTCTACTTTATACTTATCGTCTTCTAAGAAGCGCGATAGCGACATTTCTAAATTTAGGATGTGCTTTCTTAATGACCAGTAAGCATCTTGCTCACTGCCCAGCAGAAATACTTCAATATCCTTAAGGGTGGAAATACAACACGCTGTAAGTTCGCCGTTATATTTTTGGCCCATATATTTGATCATATGGTCGCTTTCGAGAGACGCACCACTAAGTGGCACAAGAGGCATGTCATCAACGGCATACCTGAATTGAATTGTTTTCTCAAGCGCAAGCTCAATAAGTCGCATTGCTTCAGTTGCCGCTATCAGATCATACTCGCTAAGCCTGTCGGACAATAAGTTAACCTCAGGTGATTTAATACCGACTATTTTCGCTTTTATAAGCACCTGTTTTGCGTTTATTAACTGTTCTTTAGCGTAGATTAAGTGCGTAATATCATCAGTAATATTGCCAATGATATTTGAGTTTAAGTAATCATTCGCCTTTATAATAATTTGGTTTTGCTCATTAAGCGCTTGGTTATATCGGCGTTCAGACTCTGTAAGTGAGCGCTTTTCTGTGCAGCCTAACGCAATCAGTGCTGATACTAAGAGTAAGCCATAACGCATTTATCATTCCTTTGATTACTAAGTCTGAAGAGACCCTTCGCTTCTAAATTTGCTTTCATTGGTTATAACCCTACTATAGGCGTAATACCGAACTCATAGCAAACCTTATGTTTTTCTTCGACTTTCAGGCTCTCTAAACAAAAAAAGCGGCTCGAAAGCCGCTTTAATAATTGTTTATGTTATGTCGATTATAACTATACGTCTAAGTTTTCTACTTTAAGCGCGTTTGCCTCGATGAACTCGCGTCGAGGTTCAACTTGGTCACCCATTAAGGTTGTGAATAGCTGGTCACAACCAATAGCATCTTCAATAGTAACTTGCAGCATTCGGCGACTTTCTGGGTCCATAGTAGTTTCCCAAAGCTGCTCTGGGTTCATCTCACCTAGTCCTTTATATCGCTGAATATATTGACCGCGTTTTGCTTCACCCATTAGCCACTCCAACGCGGCTTTAAACGACTCTACCGGTTGTTTGCGTTCACCACGTTGGATAAAAGCATCAGCGCCCATCATGTCGTTTATGGCAAGATTCAGCTCCTTCAAGCGCTGGTATTCTGAAGACTCAATAAACTCATGATTAATAATGTACTCATAATCGATACCGTGCATACGCATGATGATCGTAATAAAGTACTCACTTAGCTCTGCATCATGGCGAATTTCATAACGGTAAGTCGCACCGTCATTCTCACGCTCTGTGAGTTGCTCTACAAAGTGTTTTGCTACATTTTCAAGCGCAGATTGGTCTTTCAAGTCGTCTAGGTTAAGCGTAGGTGTGTACAGCATTCTGTAAAGAATAGACGCAGGCATAAGACGTTTCATGCGCGCAATCATCTTCTCGACTGACTGATATTGTTTAACTAAGTTCTCAAGACCAACACCGCTTATGCCAGGGTCGTCACTACTTGTGTGCAGAGACGCACCATCTATCGCAATAGACGTTAGGTAGTTAGTTAGCGCATCATCGTCTTTCAGATACTGTTCCTGCTTGCCCTTTTTCACTTTATACAGTGGAGGCTGAGCAATATAGACATAACCGCGCTCAATGATTTCCGGCATTTGGCGATAGAAAAACGTCAGTAGCAATGTACGAATGTGAGAGCCATCAACATCGGCATCGGTCATGATGATAATGCTGTGGTAACGTAGTTTCTCTGGGTCATACTCGTCGCGACCAATGCCGCAGCCTAATGCAGTAATGAGCGTAGCTACTTCTTGCGACGATAGCATCTTATCGAAGCGCGCTTTTTCAACGTTAAGAATTTTACCTTTTAGCGGTAGAATCGCCTGGTTCTTACGATTACGACCCTGCTTTGCTGAACCGCCCGCAGAGTCACCCTCCACTATGTATAATTCACTTAGTGCTGGGTCCTTTTCCTGACAATCTGCTAACTTACCCGGTAGACCAGCTAGGTCTAATGCACCTTTACGGCGTGTCATTTCACGCGCTTTACGTGCTGCTTCACGTGCACGCGCTGCGTCGATAATCTTACCTGCAATGATCTTACTTTCTGCAGGGTTTTCTAATAAGAAATCGGCTAACTTTTCGTTCATCGCAGATTCAACGGCAGGACGTACCTCTGATGAAACCAGCTTATCTTTGGTCTGAGAACTAAACTTAGGGTCAGGCACTTTTACAGAAATAACCGCAGTTAGACCTTCACGTGCATCGTCACCGCTGGCGTTGGTTTTGGCTTTTTTATTAAGCCCTTCCTTTTCCATGTAGTTATTTAACGTACGTGTTAACGCACCACGGAAACCTAGCTAAGTGAGTACCGCCATCTCTCTGTGGAATGTTGTTAGTAAAGCAAAATACGTTTTCTTGGAAGCTATCGTTCCATTGCATTGCCACTTCTACCGCAATGCCGTCTTCTTGCTCACTGGCAAAGTGAAACACTTTTTGATGAACTGGTGTCTTTTTCTCATTCAAGTATTCAACAAATGCTTGAATACCACCTTCATACATAAAGTGGTCTTCTTTGCCGTCACGTTCATCTTTCAGACGAATAGATACACCAGAGTTCAGGAACGAAAGCTCGCGTAGGCGTTTTGCCAGAATATCGTAGTGATACAGCGTATCAGTAAATGTGTCAGAGCTTGGCCAAAAGCGGATCATGGTCCCTGTTTTGTCTGTATCACCAGTAACAGCTAGTGGCGCTTGTGGTACACCGTGATGATATTCTTGTTCGTGTGCTTTTCCGCCGCGACGAATACGCAACTTCAAACGACTTGAAAGCGCGTTTACAACAGAAACACCAACACCGTGAAGACCACCAGATACCTTATAAGAGTTGTCATCAAATTTACCGCCAGCGTGCAGTACTGTCATGATAACTTCAGCTGCTGACACACCCTCTTCTGGGTGTAACTCGGTTGGAATACCACGTCCATCGTCAGACACAGACACTGAGCCATCGCTGTGAATTTGCACAACGATTTCAGAACAATGTCCAGCAAGCGCCTCATCGATAGAGTTATCGACAACCTCGAAAACCATGTGGTGCAATCCTGTACCATCATCTGTGTCACCGATATACATACCAGGACGTTTTCTTACGGCATCTAATCCTTTAAGTACTTTAATACTGGACGAGTCGTAGTTGTTCTCTGCTGACATACTAGCTTTTACTCCTCTTTCACGCTTCCATGTTCCACGTGAAACATTTTCTTTTCGTTATATTTTTGTATGAATTCAAGTTGCGTGGATTCGATGGCAGTAACGAAAACCTGCGTATCCATTTCGAGCAACCCGTCTATAAACTGTTCTCTTTTATCTGCGTCTAGTTCTGCGCCTACATCGTCAAGTAAAAATATACTTCTACGCTTGGTCGCACTATTAAACATCTTTGTTTGTGACATTTGTAACGCTGCCACAGCCATTCTAAGCTGTCCTCTAGATAAAAGCTCTTGGGCATTAACACCGTTCACTTTTAAGCGTAAATCGGCTTTATGAGGCCCAGAAGACGTATGTCCTATTTTACCATCATACTCGCGCTTTTTAACTAGGCTTTCTGATAAAGACACATCTTTTTCCCATCCTTTATAGTAACTCAATTCTACGTCGAAGGTCGGAAGAATTTGTTGTGCGTAATCTTTGAAGATTGGTGTTAACAACGAAACATATTCTTGCCGTGTTTCAGTCATGGTTTCACCAAGCTCAGCGAACTGGGACTCCCAATATTGGTTCTCTGGAGCTGCCAAATTTGCCTGTTGCTTTAACAACGCATTTCTATGCTTTAGAAACTTACCATACTGATTGGCTAGTAATTGAAACTGATGTTTCACGTGAAACAATCCCCAGTCACAAAAACGACGACGTTCTGCTGGGGACCCAATAATTAGGTCAGTACTTTGCGGAGTGAACAACTGGATAGGAACTAAACTGACTAAGTCAGAAAGCTTAGTGCTGTGCGTGCCATTGATACTGCATGTAAACGTGTCTGCCCTGTTACGCTGAAACCCTAGCTTCAGCTTTTCACCCTCTTCGTTAAGACACGACGCAAACACGCTGAAGCTGTCCTTATCGTGTTGTATAACAGAGCTATGTTTATTGGTACGAAAAGAGCGCCCAAACCCTAGATAGTAAAGCGCTTCAATAAGCGATGATTTACCGCTCCCGTTCACGCCTCTAATAATGGTTAATGATGACGATGGTGTAAAAGAGACAGAAGAAAGATTACGAAACTGAGTAATCTGGACTTGGTCCAGCTTCATGATAGTGCCACATCAGATATAAAAAAGAAGCGACATAGTAATACTAGGTCGCTTCTGTAAAATCTAAATATTAAAATCAAAATGAATAAAACTGTGCTAGCGATTATTGTTTGTATCGCAAACTACAATCGCATTGGCATGATGACATAAAGTGCAGAATCGTCAGCACTGTCTTCGATTAATGCACTTGCGTTAGAGTCTGACAAACTGACTTTCACATCATCCGTACCCAATGCATTAAGAACATCTATTAGATAGGCTACATTGAAACCAATTTCTAAATCGTCCCCCTGATACTGAACGTCTACAATTTCTTCAGCCTCTTCTTGTTCAGGGTTATTAGCAGTAATTTTTAACTCACCAGAAGAAAGGTTTAAACGTACACCTCTAAACTTCTCATTTGAAAGAATTGCCGCACGTGAGAACGCATCTTTAAGCACGGGTTTGCTAGCAATTATTTCCTTATCACCATTTTGTGGCAGTACGCGACGATAGTCAGGGAATCGGCCATCAACCAGTTTTGATGTAAAAATAAAGTCATTAGAGAAGATGCGTAAATGATTAGCACCAATTTGCACCTTCAAAGATTTATCGTCTTCACTAATAAGGCGCGATATTTCTAATACGCCCTTTCGTGGAATAATTACTTGGCGAGCTGGTAACGCTGTTTCGTAGTTTAAGCGACACAACGCTAGACGGTGACCATCGGTAGCAACCGTACGAATAATATTTTCTTCGGTCTCAAGTGACATACCGTTAAGGTAATAACGTACGTCTTGCTGCGCCATAGAGAAGCTAGTCGAGTCAATCAAACGCTTTAAATCGCTACACGTTAATTCAAACTCCACTTCGCCTTCCCAGTCTTCAAGATTAGGATAGTCATTCGCAGACAACGTCGACAGTGTATAACGACCACGGCCGCTTTTATTAGCGCCTTACTTCCGTCCAGAGAAAAGTGAATATCTGTGCCTTCAGAGATACCGCGGATGATATCGAACAACTTTTTGGCAGGTACTGTTATTTCACCTTCTGTGAATTCACCTTCTAGTTTCACACTAGAAATCAATTCAACTTCTAGATCTGTACCTGTAAGCCATAGTGCGTCCTCACTAACTTTAATGAGAACATTCGATAAAATAGGTAGTGTATGTCTTCTCTCTACAGCACCTGATACAAGCTGTAGGGGTTGTAAAAATTGTTCGCGGCTTATAGAAAATTTCATCGCAGTGCTATCTCGCCTCTAAGGTCGTGGTGTTAGGAAGATAAAGTCCTAATGAGGTTCTTATAGTCCTCTTTTATATCATGACTTTCTTCTCTTAGCTGCTCTATTTTTCTACACGCGTGCAAAACCGTTGTATGGTCACGTCCACCAAACGCATTACCTAGCTCTGGAAGACTGTGGTTAGTGAGCTCTTTTGCCAATGCCATCGCCACCTGGCGAGGACGAGCTACACTTCGGCTTCTGCGCTTTGATAAAATATCAGCTACTTTAATCTTATAATAATCTGCGACAGTTTTCTGAATATTATCAACGGTTACCAGCTTTTCTTGTAGCGCCAATAAATCACGCAGGGCTTCTCTAACAAAGTCTATCGTAATAGGTCGGC